>CAVTSD010000010.1:0-74989 GCA_963737365.1 uncultured Alphaproteobacteria bacterium | reverse complement strand
CCGCCATGGCTCCTGGAAGCCGGGCCGCACGCGACGCCCAGCGCTTTGCTTCGTCGACGTATCGGCAGAAAGCGCTTCGGTTCCCGAGGACCTTACCCGTCGACAGGCGCTGGAACGATTTCATGTTCGGAACGAAAAAGGTCAGCTTCTTTCTGGAGCGACCGCCTTCGTCGAGGTCTGGGATCGACTGCCAGGATGGCGCCCCCTCGCCATCGTTGCGGCTATAAATCCCGATCTCCGCGCGACATAGGGGACAGGAGCCGTCGAAATAGACTGTCGAGGGCGAGCGTTCGGTCACCATGAGGATCTCCTCGCGATACGACCCTCAACCGACAAGAACGGGCGCTTTGTGAACGTAAGTCCGATCCTTGATCTGCGAGACAAGAAAGTCGGCGACGTCCGCGCGCGATATAATCCCGTCCCTCCACTGGGCGGGTTCAGCTAGAATTTTGAAGCGTCCGGTGCGGGGTCCGTTGGTCAAAACCCCCGGGCGGGCGATCGTCCAATCGAGCGCGGTTTTCCGGATCAAGCGTTCCTGTCGGCTCTTGTCGTCATAAGCACGGCCAAAGACACCTTCAAACGGTATCCGCTGCAGCCATCCGATGCTTGCGCGGCTATCGCCGGCTCCGAAACCCGTCACGCAGATCAGACGTTTCACGCCTTTCACTGTCATCGCATCGATCAGCACCCGTGTCGCCTCGGAGAACAGATGCACAGGCTGGAATAATTCTCCAAGTCCGACGCCAAGGGTTTGTATCACCACTTCCACCCCAATCAGGGCGGTTTCGACATCCTGGCTTTTCAACGCGTCGCCACGGACCTTCTCGAGCCTCGGATTCGAAAGTCCTATCCCAGCGGCCGATCGCGCCAGCGCGCGCACGTCGTAGCCTGCGACAAGCGCCTGGCGCGTGGTCTCCAGCCCGATGCCCTTGCTAGCGCCGATGATCAGTACACGCACTCGCCCAATCCCGATCTTCGCACGGAGGTGTCGCTCGCTTACCTCACAGACGCGGCAATCTCATCTTACGCTTGAACAACGCGATTGGATCGTTGTAAAAGCCAATGATCAAACCCTCAGGGCCCATCGGATCACGAAGGCGACAACTCCGAGCGCGAGAACGCTTAAGGCCCAAATGCCAAGAAACCAGGCGACTTTCGCAGCGGCCGTGCGAAACGCGCAGCCGTCAGGTCCTCCCTTCGACAAGGCTCCATGGTGAGGGAAGGGCATTAATGATAGCCTCCCGCGAATGCATTCACCTTGC
The DNA here is from genome assembly GCA_963737365.1 of uncultured Alphaproteobacteria bacterium. Lineage (GTDB taxonomy): Bacteria > Pseudomonadota > Alphaproteobacteria > Rhizobiales > Beijerinckiaceae > Roseiarcus. The sequence goes on along the minus strand of CAVTSD010000010.1, from coordinate 73,727 downwards.
CGCGAAACACCCAATAGGAATAGGCGGTGTAGGTCAGGATAATTGGGATCAACACAGTCGCCCCGACCAGAAGGAAGGCCAGACTGCTGTCTGGAGACGCCGCCTCCCAGATCGTTATCGAACCTGGGACAATGTAGGGATAGAAAGAAATCCCGATGCCGACGTACGCGAGCACGAAGAGCCCGAGAGACGCAAAGAAAGGACTCAGTTCGCGTTTGTCCTTGAGCCCGCGATAGAGCGTGAACGCAGTCGCCGCGACCATCAGGGGCACAGGCGCCGTATAAAGAATTTGCGGCCAGCCTAACCATCGCGCGACATAGGAAGCCTTGAGGAAGGGCGTCCAGACGCTTACGGTTCCCACCGCCGCAACGGTCGCTCCTCCGGAAATCCAGGCGAGACGAAAAGCCCGAGCCTGTAGAGCGCCATCGGTCTTGTAGATGAGCCATGTCGAACCGAGCAGCGCATAGCCGACGACAATCGAAAACCCGGTCAGGAGACTGAAGGGCGTCAGCCAATCCCACCATCCTCCCGAATACGCTCTATTCGTAACCGGGATCCCGTGGACCAGCGCGCCGAGCGCCAGGCCCTGGCAGAAGGCGGCTATCGTCGATCCCCCCGCGAAGGCCCAATCCCAAAGGAAGCGACCATGCCTGGTTTTCCAGCGGAATTCGAAGGCCACGCCACGAAAAATCAGCGCAAGCAGCATGCCCACGATCGGCGCGTACAAGGCTGGCATGATAACGGCGTAAGCCAGCGGGAACACGGCGAAGAGAGCGCCGCCTCCGAGCACCAGCCAGGTCTCGTTGCCGTCCCAGACGGGCGCGACCGAGTTCATCATATCGTCTCGCAAAGCTTCCTCTTTGACGAAGGGAAAAAGAATTCCCACTCCGAGATCGAAGCCGTCGAGAACGACATAGGCCAATATGACGAACGCGATGATCCCCGCCCAAACGAAAGCAAGGTCGAGCGTCACAACGTCTCTCCCACAAGCACCGGCGCGAGCCCCGGCGTCAGGCCGGCCGCGCGGATCGGCTCCGCCGCCGCAATCTCAGGCTCGCCCTGATGAGGTTCCTTATTCATCAAGCGAAGAATGAAAAAGACGCCGGCCGCGAACGCGACGAAGTACACGACCACGAACGCGACGAGAGAGGCGGCCACAGCCGGTGCCGCGATTGGCGATGCGGAATCAACCGTTCGGAGCAATCCGTAGACCGTGTAGGGCTGACGCCCGGCTTCGGTCGTGATCCATCCGGCCAGAACCGCCAGGAAGCCGGAGGGCCCCATGATCAATGCGGCGCGATGCAGCCACGGCGTGTCAAACAGCCTTCCGCGCCACCGGAGATAAAGACTCCACAGACCGAGGCCCAGCATCGCCAATCCCAGTCCAACCATCGTCCGGAAGCTCCAGAACACCAACGGCGCAAAAGGTCGATCGCTGGCGGGCCATTCCTTCAGCCCCTTGATCTTGCCGTCGAAGGAATGGGTTAGGATGAGGCTGCCGAGCCAGGGAATTTCGATCGCGTAGTCGGTTCTTTCCGTCTTCATGTTCGGCAGACCGAATAAGATCAGTGGCGCATGGGAATGCGTGTCAAAGTCGCCTTCCAGCGCAGCGATCTTGGCCGGCTGATAGTGCAGGGTATTGAGGCCGTGCGCGTCGCCCGCGGCGATTTGCAGCGGCGCGATGACCGTCGCCATGCCCATCGCCATCGAGAACATCAAGCGAGCCGCCGGGTTGCACGAGTCCCGTAGAAGATGCAGTGCGCCGACGGCGCCGACCACGAATGCGGTGGTCAAATAGGCCGCCAGCACCATGTGGACGAGACGATAGGGAAAGGATGGGTTGAAGATCACCGCAAACCAGTCGACGGCGACAAATTGACCCTTTGCGTTGATCGCGTAGCCGGCGGGCGTTTGCATCCAAGAGTTGACCGCCAAAATCCAGAACGCGGACATGAACGTGCCAAGAGCGACCATGAAGGTCGCAAATGCATGCAGTCGCGGGCCCACGCGTTGCGCGCCAAACAGCATGACCCCGAGAAAGCCAGCCTCCAGGAAGAAAGCCGACAGAACCTCATATCCCATCAACGGCCCCAGGATCGGGCCGACCTTGTCGGAATAGACGCTCCAGTTCGTGCCGAACTGGTAGCTCATCACGATGCCCGAAACGACACCCATGCCAAACGCGAGAGCGAAGATCTTCTTCCAGTAATTGAACAGATCCATGAAGATCCGCCGTTTGGTGAGCAAATGCAGACCGTTGAGCACGGCCAGATAGCTGGCCAAGCCAATCGAGAAGACCGGAAACACGATATGGAAGCTGATGGTGAAGGCGAACTGAAGTCGCGCAAGATCGAGAGCGGACATGGGTTCAGCCATCCTTGGAACGAGAGGTTGAGTTTTGGGACTTGCTGCGGCCAAAGCCGGGAAGGTCCGTCAATCGGTCCTTCATCTCGAGGACTTTTTGGACCTTCGCGCCAAGTTTCAATATTTGCGCCAGACGCTCCGTATCTAGACGTCTCACGTCGTCGTACCAATTCGTGATGAGTTCGATCGCTTCGGTCATCTGCCGCATGCGGGCTTGCGCATGCGCTTCCTCCGGAGTGATCGCTGGCTCCATCACAAGCCCCCGCAAGACCGAAAGCGTGGGATCGATCTCGCGTTTCTTACGCTCCTCGGTCAGCGTTCGTATGATCTCCCAAATGTCGTCGGGCGTGGTGAAGTGGTCGCGGCGATCTCCCGGAAGATGTTGCAAACGAACTAGATTCCATGCCTGCAATTCTTTCAGGCCCATCGAGACGTTGGACCGAGAGAAGCCCAGCCCGTCGCAAATCTCCTCGGCGTTCAAGGGAGCGCGGGAAATGAAGAGCAACGCGTAAATCTGCCCGACCGTGCGGCTTATGCCCCAGCGGGAGCCCATCTCGCCGAAGTGCAGCACGAAGCTCTGGATCATTGCCGGAAGGTTCATTGCCATCTGCGATTTTAGAAATTACTGAAACTTCAGATAAGAACAGTTTGCTTGGTGTCAAGGAACGGTGCGCCCGCTCATCCAAACAAGACCGCCGAACCCGATCGGCCCGTTGTTATCCGGGAGGAGGGGCTCTCACGGGGACTCAAGGGATAATCGCCGGCTCAGCACCGGAAGATAAGGTAACGACTGACGCCATCGTTCAGCATGGCGACAGCGGTTGTGGAGTGTTTGACGTCTCTGGAAGCCTCCAAGGAATGCTAATTGAAAGTGCCAAGAACGACAGTGGCGATCCAACGCTCGGATATATCCTTCCCTTGGAGATTATTTTGCAAGATCTGAAGGAACATGGGGTTGATATCGGCTTGAGCGCGGCTAGAACTGAAGTTGCAGTTCCCCTAACGACAATAAAGTTAAGCTATCCGGTAGACGACACGCTGACTGATCATGTAAACCCTCTCGACTTGGGAATTCAACCATTCGATGTCGCCGCTTTGTTAGAATTGAGTCAAACGGGTATTGATAAGGTATTTACGCACAAGTTTGCAGCCCAAGACGGATTCAAGATAATCGACGCCTCATTCAGAGAAGTCAGCGCCAATAAAGTGCGTGAAGGACCGCAAATCCAGATCAGCTCTGATGGCACTGAGGTTGAATTAACATATAAGCTAGCGTCAGGGCCAATCTATGACCAATGGCGTGGGTGGATGAGCGGAAATCTGTTTATAACGGAGGAAAAAAGTAATGCTCAATAACCGGATTCACAGGCGTTGCTTTTTAGCCGGATCTCTTGCAACGACGTTCATGGGCCGGAGCGTCGTTTTTAGCAAAGCTGTGGAAGTCGACGACTTCTTTACGCCTACCGTTCCCGATATTTCCCAGCTTAGGCACACAGCCGGCAGCTAGCGAAGAAACCCAAAGGGCACTTGCTATTTTAACTGAGGCAGCAAAACAGGACAGCCCTTACGCAATTATGAATGATCTTGTGGGGATTACCGAGCGCAATAAGGACGGCGATGCTTACAATGCGGGCTGGCCGAACTCGGTGGAATCCTTTAATTGTGACCTTCTTCAATTCGACCCATACGGAGCCATCTGGCGACACCACGGCTTGGTGTGCCGCCTCACTGAATTGGTGTTTAAATCAAAAAGGATATGCCGGGAGCGGAAGTGCCAGTTCGGGCAGTTTCCGAACGGCACCTGGAAAGACTGATAACCCACAAGTCGGAGATATCGCAGTATTTAGGGAGGGAGATCTGAAGAAGGCAAAGCAGTGTTATGGTCACGTCGGTTTCTATGTTGGCCAAGACTCTGAGACGGTTACCGTCTGTGGTGGAAATCAGGTTAATGACCAAAAGCGCCATCATGCTATAAGTCTGCAACGCGTGCCGAAGAACGGGTATCTCGTGCTGCATTCATTTCACCGACTGGATGCTCAGGCGAAGCTACCTACAAAGCCACCTGAGCATTTCGCTTGTCCTATCTAAAGCTGCGCCATTCTTGTGAGCGCGTCGTGCAACCCTCCCACTAAAGCCAACCGCGTAAGGAAGGGAGGCTCACCTACCGGCCCATGGCGGCGTTTTAGATGAAAGGCGAGTGGCGCTCAGATAACCTGGTTGTCCTCCAGAGAATTCTCCTCCTCTTCCGCGAGCCCGAGGGCGCTGTCCGAGTCATTTTCGCCGTGCCCGCCGCGTACCAAGCCTTCCGGGAGCCGTTCGAGGTCGGGCAGGTCGCGTAGGGAGGCGAGGCCGAACGCCTCGAGGAATTTCCGCGTCGTCACATAAGCAAACGGCGCGCCGGGCTGCGGGGCGCGGATGGCGCCGTCGATCAGCCCATGGCGCTTCAAGGACGCGATGACGTCACGGCTGATCTCGCGTCCACCCAGTTTCGAAATCTCCCCCCGCGTCACCGGCTGCAGATAAGCGATCGCCGTCAAGGCAAAGGTCTCGGTCCGCGTGAGCTCGGCGACGTCGTCCCCTCCGAGACCGGGATGGGCGGCGCGGATCGCCGGGGCGAAGCGGGTTTTGGTGCGCAACGCATAACCGCCAGCGACGAGGGTGAGATCGTAGGGGCGGCCGCGCAGCTCGTGGATGAGATCGGCGATCAGATCGTCGAATCGGCAGGCTTCGCCGACGAGGCGGACGAGCGCCTCGCGGGCCACGGGTTTTGGCGAGGCGAAGATCGCGGCTTCTACGCGCAACATCCATTCGCGCCAGCGCGCGGCGGGCGGCAGATCGAAAAGCTCAACGTCGAGGGGCTCGTCGCCTTCTCGTCGGCGGCGGCGCGCCGCGGCGCTCATAGGCCGTACAGCCGGAAGGTGGGCCGGCCCGAGAGCTCGCGCACGGCGCCGAGCAGGACGAGCCGGTCGAACAGCCGGCGGGCGGCGCGGCCGGTCATCGGCGCGCGGCGGGCCGCTTCGGTGGGCGAGACGCAGTCTTGGGTAAGCAAGAGGTCGACGATTTTCTGGGCCGTTTTCGAGCGGAGTTTGGGCGCGACGGCGATCAGAGGGTTGGAGCGGCGCGCAAGATCAGCGGCGAGGTCGAGGGCCGACGCGGCGGCGAGCGCGATCGCGCCTGCGGCGGCGTTTGGCCAGGTTGGGTCGCCCGGTCTTGGCCGTCGTTCGGCCTTCGGGAATCGCAGGGTCGGATCCAGGATTTTCGCAGCGATCAGCGGCACGGGCCGAGGCCAGTGAAGCCGAATGGCGATGACCGTGTCGAACGTCCAGAGGGCCAGGATTTCGGAGGCGGCCGCTGGGGCGTCCGGGGCGGCGGCAAACGCCAGGGCGGCGGCCTTTGCTGCCGCCGAAACCGGATCCCCCTCCCCTACGCAAGTCTTTAGGCCGGCTACGAGGCCATTGGGGTCCACAGCCAGGTCCAGTCGAGCCGCTGCATCAGAGATCCGGCTTGGGTCGAGGCTTGGCGGCCGGCTCGCGCCATCGTGCCACAGCGACACGAGGGCCGCCGCGGGCCCGAGCGGGTCGCCGACGGCAAAGCGGAGATCACGCAGCGCGGCTGCGTCGGCGTTGAGGCGCAGGATTTTGGCGGAGGCCGCGGCGCTCTGCAGCGCGAGCCGTGAGCGCAGCGCCCCGGAGGCGGGCGGGTTGCCGCGCAGGGCTGCGTCGAGAAGCGCAAGCGCAGCGCCGGCAGCGAAGAGGCCCTCCCCTGCCGTTCCGCTCGCCCGCGCCCAGGCCGGGATCGGCGTCGGCGGCGGAGGACCGCGCCGTTCCGGAGTTTTCGCGGGGCTTCTGTTAGCTCGCGCGCGCTTCGCCGGCGGCGCGGGAAGGCGGTCCTCAGGGTCTGGAGGCAGCTCGGCGAACAGGGCGGTGTCAAAGTAACGGAGGCTCGTCGACATGCAGGGCGACCTCCAATTCGTGAACAGCGATCTATGTCGCGAGAGCGCGCCACTCGGCCACGGCAGCAGAGCGTCTCTGCTTGTAGACTTGCCTCGTGATGAGATGGCGTTCCTGATTGAATTGGTTGTGCACCTGTGCGTGAACTGAGCTGAACTTCTGGAGCGTCTTCACACTTCGAAAGCGCTGCATCGCCCGTTCGCGTCGCCGAAACGGCTGATGCGAATTCTCTGCACGATTGTTGAGCCGACCGCCGACCTCGTGCCGCTCGGCAGCAAAGCCGATATCGTTCATCGCTGACGAATATGCTCGAAGCCCATCGGTCACGATTTTCCTCGGTCGGCCGTATTTCTTTTATGATCCGCTTTAGAAGCTTCAGCGCCGCGGCTTTGTCCCGCTTCGCCGTGACCAAAGCCTCCAAGACCTCGCCCTCATGATCGACCGCCCGCCACAGATAGCAGAGCTTGCCGTTGACCTTCACGAACACCTCATCCAGGTGCCAGCGCCCCTGCGGATAGCCGCGCATGTGTGCGACCCGCTTCTTTCGGATCTCGGCGGCGAACATCGGCCCAAACCGGTTCCACCAGAACCGGACAGTCTCGTGGCTGATGTCGATCCCGCGCTCGGCCAACAGATCCTCGACGTTGCGCAGAGACAGCGGGTATCGCACGTACATCATCACCACTAAACGGATGACCTCTGGCGAGCTATTGAAATATCGGAATGGATTGCTCATGCGCCGAGGCTAACACAGCCGGGACAGCCCGAGAATTTAGTCTGACACCGCCAGAAGGAGCGACATCCATGCCTCAAGTTGCGATTATCGGCGTTGACCTCGCGAAGCGGGTCTTTCAGTTCCACGGCGCTGCGGCGGACGGCCCATATATCAGTACTCTTTCGAAAGAAGCTGACCTGGGAGCGCTTTTTGTCGTTTCTCGCATCGCAGCCACCTTGCATCGTGGCAATGGAGGCCTGCGCGACCGCTCACGGATGGGGGCGCGAGATTGACGGGTCGGGCACATGAAGCGGCTCATTCCCCCGATTTACGTAAAGCCGTTCGTGAAGCGGCAGAAGAATGATGCGGCGGACGCCGAGGCCATCGCGGAGGCAGCTTCGCGGCCGACGATGCGCTTCGTAGCCGTGAAGAGCGAAGCGCAGCAGGCGCGAGCAATGCTGTTTCGAAGCCGGGACCTTCTCGTCCGGCAGCGAACGCAGCTGATCAATGCACTGCGCGGTCACCTAGCCGAACACGGGGTCGTGGCGGCACGTGGACCGCACACGTGAAGAGGTTAGCCGACGCCATTGCGAACGATGATTCCTGCTTGCCAATCGCTGTTCGGGAACTCGGCGAACTCTTGCTGGAACAGATTGCAGCGCTCAACGAGAAGACACGCGATCTGGACAAACGGCTACGGGACGCCGCCGGGCGTGATGGTGCGACCAAGCGTTTGCAGACCATGCCGGGCGTGGGTCCGGTCACCGCAGTGGCTGTCGAAACGTTCGCGCCACCAATGGAAGTCTTTCGCCGAGGTCGGGACTTTGCGGCCTGGCTCGGGCTCGTGCCGATACAGCGGTCCACTGGCGGCAAGCCGCGGCTCGGAAAAACCTCCAAGATGGGCCAGCGGGATATCCGCAGGCTCTTGATCACCGGCGCGATGTCGGTCGTGCAGGCGGCCGGACGCTCAGCCCCGCCGGAGAGCTCGTGGCTCGCGCACATGCTCGGCCGGAAAGCCGCGCATGTTGGTCGCGCTGGCGCTGCTAACAAGATGGCGCGCGGAATCTGGGCGATGCTCAAGAAGGCAGAGAACTATCGCGACCCTTAAACGGCAGGTTTGTGGTGAAGAACGATCGCGTGACGATACCGCCGTATTCGACGTTTGTGCTACTATAAATGACATCGCACCACTTCGAGCTGATTGACAACCACACGATCGACCATTCATCGCGATGCAAGGCGGGCCCATGCAGACAACCGAACGACGCAGGAATTGGGCGGGCAATTTAGCGTACAGCGCCGAACGCTTGGTTGCGCCCGAGAACTCTGGCTGAGGCCCAGGAGATAATCAGGTCCTCCCCGAAGGTGCGGGTCGTGGGCTCTCGCCACTGCTTCAACGACATCGCAGACACTCAGGGGACGCAGATCTCGTTAGAGCGCTTGAACCGCATCCTAAGCATCGATGACTTGAAGAGACGCGTGACGGTAGAGGGGGGTATACGCTACGGAGAACTGGGGCCTTTTCTTCATGAGCGAGGTTATTCGCTGCACAATCTGGCGTCGCTCCCCCACATCTCCATTGCGGGCGCATGCGCTACCGCCTCCCACGGCTCTGGAGCTTTGGGCAATTTGGCTGTCGCGATTACGGAAATCGAGCTCATTGACGGCCAAGGAGATTTACGCGTGCTGTCTCGCGAGCGGGACGGAGAGGTGTTTTTGGGCGCCGTCGTCAATCTTGGCGCGCTTGGTGTCGTCTCGAAACTTACCTTAGACCTGCAACCAGCGTTTTATGTGCGCCAGGACGTCTTTCGTGAACTGCCGATGGCGGCTCTCGAAGAGAACTTTGAAGAGATCATGGGGAGCGGCTATAGCGTGAGCGTCTTCACCTCATGGCAGCGGGATGTCGCTGAACAGGTGTGGATTAAATCCGCGGTCGCTCCCATGGTTCAGTCGTCTCCGCCCGAGTCTTTTTTTGGCGCGGTGGCCGCGATCGAAACAATGCATCCAATTGGCGGTTTGGATGCTGTCAACTGCACGGAGCAAATGGGGATCGAAGGCCCTGCGTATGATCGACTGCCGCATTTTCGGATGGGTTTCACGCCGGCGAGTGGCGAGGAACTCCAGGTGGAGTATTTCGTGCCGAAAGAATACGCGGTCGAGGCGATCCGCATCATGCGTCGGCACGGGAGCCGGCTGGCGGACGTCTTGCTGATGGGAGAGATCAGGACGATCGGCGCGGACGATCTATGGCTAAGTCCGTGCTACGAGACCTCTTGCGTGACGTTTCACTTCTCGCTCAAGAAGGAATGGTCGACGTTGCGATCAATCCTGCCGGGGATTGAGGAGGCGTTAAAGCCTCTGCACCCGCGGCCGCATTGGGGCAAATTGTTCACCATGGATCCGCGCAAAGTCAAAGCAGTTTATCCGCGACTCAAAGACTTCGAGCGCCTACAAAAGGCGCAGGATCCAAACGGTAAGTTTCGCAACGCCTTTGTCGAGCGCTATCTATCGTGAACGCAACGATGCGCTCGGTTCGAAAGCCGGCGTCGACATGATCGGAAGTGTTTCGAGTGGCGATCTCGGAGGCCAGGACTAGTTCGGCCCCTGTTTCCGGCTTAAGCTGTCAACGGGGGAATATGCCCCGCGCGTGCAATCAAAAAGGGAGGAACACAAGATGAAATCGAGATCCACTTTGGCCGCCGCTGCCGGCGGCGCGCTGATCCTGGCCGCCGGTCTTGCGCAAACCGCCAGCGCGGAAGCCGTGTGCACGCAAGATGTGCGCGTGCTGGCCCAGCCGCGCGACGGCCTGACGCTGCTTGAGAAATACAAGGACGAGTTCAAGGGCCTATCAGGCGCTTCGTTCAACATCGACTATCTCAATGAGAACGATCGCCGCGCCAAGTCCCGAGCCGACGCCTCTACCGTGGGCAAATACAACGTCTATTACATCGACGAAGCCAATGTCGCACTGTTCGCGAAGTCGAATTGGGTTGTGCCGCTGCTCGACTACTATCCCAAGGACTACGACTTCGCCGATTTTGACCCCGGTCGGCAGAAGGTCGCGACGTTCAATGACAAAGTCTATTTCGCTCCGTTGACCGGCGGCGGCGACCTTATGGTCTATCGCAAGGACCTTTTCGACAAGGCGGCCATCAAGCCGCCGACGACGCTCGACGAGATGATCGCCGACGTGAAGAAGCTGCACGATCCGGATCACGGCATTTATGGCATCGCGCTCCGCGGCCAGCGCGGCTCTGGCGCCAACGTCTGGAGATGGATGCCTTATTTTCGCGGCTTCGGCGGCAAGTGGTTCGAGGGCAATACCCCAGTCTTCGACAGTGAGCCGGCGGTGAAGGCGACCGAGACCTATCTCGATCTGTTCAAATATTCGGCGCCCGGCACCAAGACTGGTAGTTGGGACGAAGCGACCGGCGCGTTCCTCGCGGGCCAGGTGGCGCTGCTGGTCGAATCGACGCCGCTCGCGGGCGAGGCGATCGATCCGAGAGTGTCGAAAGTGGTCGGCAAGGTCGGCTTCGCGCCGCCGCCATCGCCGCTGACCGGCGGCGGATACGGCCATGGCCTCGCCATTGCGACGAAGGGTAACAAGGACGACGCCGCGAAGAAATGCGCCGGCCTGTTCGTCGCCTGGGCGACGTCGAAGGAGAACGAGAAGCGTCGCCTCGACGACGGCGAGTTCGGCGAACTCAACCGCACGAGCATCATGAGCAGCGACGAGTTCAACCAGAAGTTCGGTGCCGATCTCGGGCAGGCGCTCGCCGCAACGGCGAAGGTGACGGCGGTCAACTTCTGGCAGGATCCCGAATGGCCGAATCTCGGTGACCATTGGGGCATCGAGCTTGAGGAGCTCATCACCGGCACGCGCTCCGACATCAAGGGCTCGCTCGACGAGCTGAACACCTATGCCGCAGGGTTGGTCGCCAATCGCAAATAACCTCGGCTGAGCGGAGCGTCCCTTCGCGCCTGAAGCGAAGGGACGCTCCGCACCACTCCCGGCGCTCCCCGCGATGAGAATCCACACAAATCTGCCGATCGTCTTCACCGTGCCGACCATGGCGGTCCTCGCGGTTCTGGCCTTCGTGCCGACGACCTACGCCATCAACATCGCGCTGGAGAACCGCGATCTCAGCAGTCCCGACAGTGTTTACATCGGCTTCGCCAATTTCCGCGCGCTGTTCAGCGATCCGCGCTTCCTCAATTCGGTGTGGGTCTCGCTCGAATGGGAGATCATCACCGTCGTGGCGACGATGGCGGTCGCGATCCCGCTCGCTGTCCTCATGGTCGAGGCTGCCTCGCCGAAGGTGCGCAACGCCCTCTGCGTGCTGTTCATCGTGCCGGCGCTTCTACCGCGCGTCTCGGCCGCCTTCGTCTGGCGCTTCGCGTTCCATCCACTATTCGGTCTTGCAGTCTATCCGCTGCGGCTGATCATCGGCCATCCGGTCGACCTGCTTTCCGACCCTCACACCGCCATGCTGGCCGTCGCGGTGGTCGACGTCTGGCAGTGGGGGCTCTTGTTCGCGGTCGTCATCGTCAAGCTTCTGGAGACGCTACCGCCCCAGCCGCTCGAGGCTGCTCGGCTCGACCACGCGCGGACCTGGGAGGTCTACGCTTATGTCGCGCTGCCGATGCTTCGCGGGGCGCTCATCAGCCTCCTCTTCATCAAGATGATCGAGTTGCTTCGCGCCTTCGATCTCATCTACGTGCTGACCCGCGGCGGACCGGGCATCACGACCGAGACGCTCGACATGTATGCTTTTTCGCAAGGCTTCATCGAGTCCGGCCGCATATCTTATGCGTCCAGCATGGCGGTCCTGATGATGATCGCGACCACGGTGGCCTTCACGGTACTCTGGCGGAGGGCGCGGCGGTGGCAAGAGGTGTAAGCAAGTTCGCCGCCCGCTGCGTCCTGGCGCTGGCGGCGGCCTTGGTGCTGATCCCGATCCTGTGGACGCTGCTCAGCGCCTTCAAGAACCGCGTCGACATCGTAACGATGACGCCGGTGCTATTCTTCAAGCCGACGCTGGACAATTTCCTCTACGTGCTCGGACGTGAGAGCGTACGCGCTGGCGTGGTGAACTCAATCATCGTGTCCGGGACCTCCGTGCTGATCGGCGCGGCTCTTGGCCTGCCCTGCGCCTACGCGGTCGCCCGCTACCCGATGCGCTACGCGAACGACATCCAGTTCTTCGTGCTGTCGCTGAGATTCCTGCCGCCGGTCGCGATCGCCATTCCGCTCATCGTCATCTGGCTTAACCTTGGCCTCTACGATACGCGTACCGCACTCATCGTCACCTACAGCCTGCTCACGCTCGCGACGACCATCTGGCTCGCGATTCCTGCGTTCAAGCGCGTGCCAACCGAGATCGAGGAAGCGGCCTTCGTCGACGGCTACGGGCCTTACGCGATCTTTTTCCTCATCGCGCTGCCAATCGCCTGGAAATCGCTCATGGGCGCGATTGTGTTCTCGTTCGTGCTCGTTTGGAACGAATTCCTCATCGCGCTGATGCTGACGACATCCGACGCAAAGACACTGCCCGTCGTCGCTTCCGAGATGACTCAACTCGGCCGCGATGTCCCCTGGGGCATCCTCAACGCCTCGGTCATTCTGCTCTCGCTGCCGCCTCTCCTGTTCCTCGGCGTGTTGAGCAGCTTCTTGAGCTCCGCTCTCAAAACCAGAAATCAAGGATAGTCTCATGCGTGCGCTTGTTCTCGAACGGAAGCGGGTCCTTTCTCTGCGAGATATCGACCTGCCGACGACGCTCGGCCCCGATGACGTCAGGATTAAGCTGCACACTGTAGGCGTCTGCGGCAGCGACGTTCATTATTACACGCACGGGGCCATAGGCTCGTTCATCGTCAACAGTCCGATGGTGCTCGGACATGAAGCGTCAGGCTCGGTGTCGGAAATCGGCGCCAATGTGCGCTCGCTCGCCGTCGGCGATCGGGTCTGCATGGAGCCCGGCGTCCCGAATTTCCGCTCCAAGGCGACGCGGCTTGGCCTGTACAATGTCGATCCCGACGTGACCTTCTGGGCGACGCCGCCGATCCACGGCTGCCTTACGGGCTCGGTCGTCCATCCCGCGGCTTTCACCTTCAAGCTTCCCGACAGCGTGACGTTCGAAGAGGGCGCGATGGTCGAGCCCTTCGCGGTCGGCATGCAGGCGGCGACGCGGGCGCGCATCAAGCCGGGCGACGTTGCGGTCGTGCTCGGCGCCGGCCCCATCGGCATCATGGTCGCCCTCGCGGCGCTGGCGGGAGGCTGCAGCAAGGTGCTGCTCAGCGACGTCCACCAGCCCAAGCTCGACATCGCCGGCCGCTATCCAGGCATCATCCCGGTCAACATCACCAGGCGCGATTTACTCGATGTCGTGAAAGGCGAGACCGGCGGCTGGGGCGCGGATGTCGTGTTTGACGCGAGCGGCGCGCCGAAGGCGATCGAGGGATCGGTGAGCATGGCCTGTCCGGGCGGCGCCATCGTGCTCGTGGGCATTCCCGTCGAGCCGGTCGCCTTCAACATTCCCGGCTTGATGGGCAAGGAATTGCGGATCGAGACCGTGTTCCGCTACGCCAATATGTACGAGCGCGCGCTAAACCTCATCGGCTCCGGCAAGGTCGACTTGAAGCCGCTGATTTCTTCGACCTTCGATTTCGAGCGCTCGATCGAGGCCTTCGAGCGCGCTGCTGAGGGCCACCCTGCCGACGTCAAGCTGCAGATCGACATGACAAAAGCTGTTGCCTGAACCAATGGCCGAGCTGTCGTTCCGCAACATCTCGAAAAGCTACGGCGACGTCGAGGTTGTCGCCGGTTTCAACCTCGAGGTGAAAAACCACGAGTTCATCGTCTTCCTTGGGCCGTCAGGCTGCGGCAAGTCGACGATCCTGCGCATGATAGCGGGGCTCGAAGACATCACGGGCGGGGAGCTTTCGATCGACGAGCGGGTGGTCAATCAGCTCCCGCCGCGCGACCGTAATATCGCGATGGTGTTCCAGAACTACGCGCTATATCCGCACATGTCGGTGCGCGACAATATCGCGTTCGGCCTCAAGCGCATGAAGATCGCGCCCGACGAGATCGACCGCCGTATCAAAGCGGCAGCCGCGACGCTGGGACTCGAGCCGTTCCTCGAACGCAAGTCGACCGCGCTTTCGGGCGGCCAACAGCAGCGTGTTGCGATCGCTCGCGCGATCGTCAAGACGCCGGGAGTGTTTCTGTTCGACGAACCGCTCTCGAACCTTGACGCCAAGCTGCGCAACCATATGCGCGTCGAGATCGCCCGATTGCATCAGCGACTCAAAACGACGACGGTCTATGTCACCCATGATCAGCTCGAGGCGATGACGCTCGCCGACCGCATCGTCTTGTTGCGCAACGGCTTGATCGAACAGGTCGGCACGCCGCGCGAGATCTTCGAGCGCCCAGACAGTCAATTCGTCGCGGCTTTTATCGGCACGCCAGCGATGAACTTCTTTGATGTCGACGTGAACGGGCACGAACTCAACGCGGCGACTCGGAATGCGTCGGCGCTCTTCATTGATCGCGAACGCTTCGACCTTGATGGTTCACAGACGGTGGTCGCCGGTGTCCGGCCCGCTCACTTCCGCGCCGCGAGTGCATCCGACACCGTTAACGTAATCGAGGGCGATATCGACCTCATCGAATTCCTTGGCAACGACGCTCTGATCAATTTCAAGTACGCAGGCGTCGAGATCGGCGTCCTGCTACCGGCGCAACAGTGTCCCGCGGTCGGCGATCATGTGCGGATGACATTCTCGGATGATAACCTTCACGTCTTCGACAAGGACACCGGTCGCTCTCTCGCGCGGGAGAGACTGGGCGCTGTCACACGAACCTGAATTAGCGCCGCGGATTCTGGAAGTCCCAGCGAGGGCGGTGTCAGAATCCATTCCGATATTTCAATAGCTCGCCAGAGGTCATCCGTTTAGTGGTGATGATGTACGTGCGATACCCGCTGTCTCTGCGCAACGTCGAGGATCTGTTGGCCGAGCGCGGGATCGACATCAGCCACGAGACTGTCCGGTTCTGGTGGAACCGGTTTGGGCCGATGTTCGCCGCCGAGATCCGAAAGAAGCGGGTCGCACACATGCGCGGCTATCCGCAGGGGCGCTGGCACCTGGATGAGGTGTTCGTGAAGGTCAACGGCAAGCTCTGCTATCTGTGGCGGGCGGTCGATCATGAGGGCGAGGTCTTGGAGGCTTTGGTCACGGCGAAGCGGGACAAAGCCGCGGCGCTGAAGCTTCTAAAGCGGATCATAAAAGAAATACGGCCGACCGAGGAAAATCGTGACCGATGGGCTTCGAGCATATTCGTCAGCGATGAACGATATCGGCTTTGCTGCCGAGCGGCACGAGGTCGGCGGTCGGCTCAACAATCGTGCAGAGAATTCGCATCAGCCGTTTCGGCGACGCGAACGGGCGATGCAGCGCTTTCGAAGTGTGAAGACGCTCCAGAAGTTCAGCTCAGTTCACGCACAGGTGCACAACCAATTCAATCAGGAACGCCATCTCATCACGAGGCAAGTCTACAAGCAGAGACGCTCTGCTGCCGTGGCCGAGTGGCGCGCTCTCGCGACATAGATCGCTGTTCACGAAATGGAGGTCGCCCTGCATGTCGACGAGCCTCCGTTGCTTTGACACCGCCCGATAGCCGGATCACGCTCGCCTTCTGCTGGTCGCACCTGAGACGCCGGTTCTTCGACCACGCCAAGGGCGAAGCGCCGATCGCCCGTGAGGCGCTTGAGAAAATCGCCGCGCTCTACGCGATCGAGAGGACGATCAGGGGCGCAAGCGCCGACGAGCGTCGCCGCGTGCGCCAGGAGAAGAGCAAACCGCTCGTCATGGCGTTCAGGCCCTGGCTCGAGCATCAGCTGGCGCGCGTCTCGGGCAAGTCGGGGATCGCCGACGAACTTCGTTATGGTCTGAACCATTGGGAAGGGCTCGTCCGCTTCCTCGACGACGGACGCATCGAACTCGACACCAACATTGTCGAGCGCGGCATCCGCCCGATCGTTCTCAATCGCAAGAACGCGCTCTTCGCTGGTCATGATGAGGGAGCAGAAAACTGGGCCTGCGTCGCGTCGCTGATCGAGACGGGCAAGCTCAACGATGTCGAGCCGCAAGCCTACATCGCCGACGTCCTCGACAAGCTCGTCAATCTCTGACCTGCCACTGAGATTTTCCTCCACGGTGATTTAGAGTCCGGCCTTCTTGAAGGACGGACAGATGAAGCGAGCACGGTTCACGGAAGATCAGATCATCGGGGTTTTGAAGGAGCACGATGCCGGGGCGAAGACGGGGGATCTGGCGCGCAAGCATGGGGTGTCGGAAGCGACGCTTTAAAACTGGCGGGCCAAGTACGGCGGCCTGGATGTCTCCGAGGCCAAACGGCTGAAGCAGCTCGAGGACGAGAACGCCAGACTGAAGAAGCTTTTGGCCGAGCAGATGTTGGATGCCGCCGCGCTTCGCGAGCTTCTGTCAAAAAAATGGTAGGGCCCGCCGTCCAGCGCGAAGGCGTCGCGCATCTTCGGGCCACGATGGGCCTGTCGGAACGGCGGGCCTGCTCAATCCGCTGACCGCAAGATGGTCCGTTACCGCTCATGTCGGCCGCCAGACACGGAGCTTCGGACGCAATTGCGCGATCTCGCCAACGAGAGGAAGCGTTTCGGATATCGTCGGCTGTTCGTCCTGTTGCGGCAGCAGGGTGAGCCCTCGGGCATCAACCGCATCTACCGGCTTTATCGCGAAGAAGGCCTCACGGTGCGCAAGCGACGGGCTCGGAGACGCGCCGTGGCGCGCGGGCGCCGATCCTGGTGGAATCCAAGCCGAACGCTCGCTGGTCGGTCGATTTCGTCCACGACCAGCTTGCCTGCGGCCGACGATTTCGCATCCTGAACATCGTCGATGACGTGACGCGGGAGTGCCTGACGGCGATCCCTGACACATCGATCTCAGGCCGGCGCGTGGCGCGGGAACTGACGGCGTTGATCAAACGGCGTGGCAAGCCCGGCATGATCGTCTCGGACAATGGCACCGAGTTCACCTCGAACGCCATGTTCGCCTGGGCGCAGGAGAACAGGGTCGTCTGGCATTTCATTGCGCCAGGAAAGCCGATGCAGAACGGGTTCTGCGAGAGCTTCAACGGGCGCATGCGCGACGAACTTCTCAACGAGAGCCTGTTCCTCAGCCTCGGTCATGCCCGAACCCGGATCACGAACTGGGTCGATGATTACAACCAGCGACGGCCGCACTCGGCGCTGGGCTATCTAACACCGGCAGCCTATGCCGCCAATCTTTCCGCAACATGCGATCGGCTGCGCAACCCCGACCAGCTCCGCCGATCGCATGTTGCTCCACCCGCGCCCCACGGCGTAAAACCCGCCGAGGCTCTAATCGCCCTCGGATGAAAGTTCAGTGGCAGGTCATCTCTGGCCAGCATCGCGCATCGACGAACTCATGCCGTGGGCATGGGCGAACGCGTCCGCACCCGATCGCATCGCTGCCTGACGCGAAGCGGTGAAGTAGCCCCCGAAATCGCCTGACAGGCCCTCACACTTATGGAAGTGTGATGCATATGCCTGACCGTATGACTGGAAGGTACGACCGTGTGGAGGTGATCACCTCGGTGCAGCGCCGGCGACGCTCGACGCCCGAGGAGAAGATCCGCATCGTCGAGGAGACCTATCTTCCGGGCAACTCGGTATCGCTTGTGGCGCGTCAGCACGGCATTGCTGGCAACCAGCTGTTCACCTGGCGCCGGCTGATGGCGCAGGGCGCGCTCATTGCCGCCACCGCTGGCGAGGAGGTGGTCCCTGCGTCGGATTACCGCGCGTTGGAGGCCCAGGTGCGCGAGCTTCAGCGCCTGCTCGGCAAAAAGACGATGGAGAATGAGCTGCTGCGTGAAGCGGTCTCCCGGGCCGCAGGCCCAAAAAAACAGCTGTTGCGCTCGACCTCGTCGCCGGAGGCTGGGCGGTGAGCGCGGTTGCCGAGGCCGTCGGCATGTCCCGCCCGCATCTCTCGGCGATGCGGCGGCCTGGCGAACAGCGCCGTCGTGGCCGCCCGCCGCTACCCGACACCGAGCTTGTCGCGGATATCCGCAGGCTGATCGCCGATCTTCCGACCTATGGCTATCGGCGGGTGCATGCTCTGCTCCGCCGCGAGGCGGAAGGAAACGAGCGCGCAGCGCCCAATCCGAAGCGCGTCTACCGCGTCATGAAGCTTCACGGTCTGCTGCTCCAACGTCATAGCGGCCGCGGCGAAGAGCAGCGACACGACGGGAAGATCGCCGTCCAGATCCGCAACACCCGCTGGTGCTCTGATGGCCTCGAGATCGGCTGCGACAATGGCGAGAAAGTGCGGGTCGCCTTCGCTCTCGATTGCTGCGACCGGGAGGCGATGGGCTATGTCGCCACCACCGCCGGCATCACTGCCGAGGACGTGCGCGACCTGATGGTCGCCAGCGTCGAGCATCGCTTCGGCCAGGTGAACAAGCTGCCGCACGCCATTGAGTGGCTCACCGATAACGGCAGCTGCTACACCGCCCACGACACCCGCCGCTTCGCCCGCGACATTGGCCTCACACCGCGCACGACGCCGGTCGAAAGCCCGCAGAGCAATGGCATGGCCGAGGCGTTCGTCCGAACGTTGAAGCGCGACTACGCCCGCGTCAGCCCACGACCGAACGCCCAAACGGTCATCGACCAATTGCCCAGTTGGCTTGATCACTATAATCGCGTGCATCCACACCGCGCTCTCGGCTACAAATCGCCGCGCGAGTTTATCGACCGCTCAACCCGCGAGGACCTGTCCGGCCTTTAGGGGGCAACAACAAGCGTCGAGGCGTCAACTCACCAAAACCGTGGGACGTAAGCGCCGCTTACGCTCAAATACGAGTGCGTGTTTCTGAACGCCTTCGAGACCGGCGGCGAGGCCCAAACCGGCATCGGTCGCTGGATCGACTTCTACAATCAGCGGCGTCCGCACTCGGCGCTGGGCGACAGGACGCCCGACGAGGCCTATGCTATCGAGATCCAGCAGCAGAATTTCGCGGCCTGAAACCAGCCGGACCCACCTTAGCAACGCCGCCAACCTGTCTCAGGGACCGGTGCCAGCTCTCATCGCCGGCATCGAACTCATGCATCGGATCAGGAAGAGTTAGTTCAAACTCGGCAAGCTTCGCATCAAAAACAAACTCGCACCTGAAATTTGGAATGCAGTGCTTGCCGCCTGATCCACGTTAAGTCCGAGAGGTCCTGGTTGGCTCGACTTCCAATGTTTGCACCAGAACCGTTTTGTAAACCCGAGGAGGTCGCACATGCTGTTTCGTTCCTTGCGTCGTCCTTGGCTGGATTCATTACCGGGGAGGTCATCGACATGAACGGCGGTCTGCATTTCGACTAAATTATACCAACGGCTTTTCTGGCTGACTCACGTGGGGGATTCCCTCGGGCCGCAGGTCCATTGCCGGACCGGGAATCCAATTCGGCACTCAAATGCTAGCTTCGATCCGCTAGCGCAGCGCCCTGAGAGACTTCCTGATAACGAGCTCGCAACCTACGATCCTCTTCTCGATTGTTCTAACGCCATTTTCGATCTCTGACTGCAAGATGTCGATAGCATTTTGTACCACGCGATTTACGTCAGAGGTAAAAGTTGAAAGCTCATAACTTGGCCAGTTCGACATTAGCATGTCGCTGAAGCCGATTACCCCTATTTCTGGTATACTTCGCCCAAGGTCGTAACGGATGCCGTCTATGGCGCCCATCGCCAAGAGATCGTCCGCGCAGAAAATCGCGTCGATGTACGGATCAGACACTAGAAGTTCATTGACTGCACGGCGGCCCGCTTCATGAGAGTACTCGCCCGAGTAAATCACTTTGGGTGCTAAATGGTGTCGACGTAATTCGGCACTATAACCGACTAGTCGATCCACTGAAGAACTAACTTCGGGGCGAGCGCCAATAAATCCAAGTTGCTCATAACCACGGCGCAGAAACTCCTTAGCGGCGGTTCGACCGCCTTCCTCGTTATCCACAAAAGACGCGCTGACCCCCACTTCATTGATGTCTCTACCGAACGCTATCACTGTCGGAATTCCAGACTTCAGGACATCGCGGACGAAATTCTGGTTAAGGGTCGACGAGGCGACAATCATTCCATCGATTTGGTATTGTGACATCAGAGCCACCGTCTCGGCCCAATCATTCACGCAACTTAAGTTAAAAATAAGGGGTCTTAAATGACGACACTGTAGCTCAGTAGTGAACGTGTCTATGATCGTCATCACCTGCGGGTCATTGAAGGCGTTTGACGCGAGCGCAATCAGAGATGAACGGCCTGTCATGAGGCTGCTGGCAAGTAAATTCGGGCGGTACCCCAGTTTTCTTGCGGCACTTAGAATTCGACTTCGAGTCTCCTCGGATACTGAGCTCCCAATCGTGAAAGTTCGTGATACCGCAGACGGCGATACCTTCGCTAATTTTGCCACATCAGCGAGCGTGGGCCCACGACGCCGCTTGTGGCCGTTCCGCTCCGCCAAACGGCTCCTCCATGTCCGCAGCAACGCCGCGAGAGTTTACCAGCTGTATTTGTTAAAAGCCCACCAATTCGAGAAACACTCGGCTATTCGCGGAATTTTGGATCAATTCGGCGGTTTCCTCTGGATTAACGTCCTGTTCGACGGTCGCCGCGCCATCGTAACCGCTTTCGTCTAGCGCGGCCGCAAATTTCCGCCACTTTACGATACCTTGGCCAAGCGGACAGAAAATTCGATCACCGACAGCCGCGTAGAAAGATTTCCGATCAAGCAATGCCTGAGCATGAACTGCGGGGCTTATATCTTTAAAGTGCATATATTTGACCCGATTAGCATGACGCCTATAAAACGAGAGTAGATCAATACCGGCGTATGCCATGTGCCCCGTGTCTATGCAAAGACCAATTTTTTTGGCGTCTAGCTTGTCGAGGACATCCTCAATTTCGTCCTCGAATTCAATATAAGTGCCTGCATGCGGGTGGATCACCGGGACCAATCCCTTCTCGAGGGCCAAATCAGCAATCCTCTCAAAAATATCAAGCATATGATGAGATCTAGACGGCTCCAACCGTTCGGCAAGGTCACGACGCCCTGCGGTCGACATCCGAGGTTCGCACAGCATATCAATCATAACTAAATAGCGTCCGCCCACCTTAGACAATAGATCAACGTTTTGCTTGGCGAGCACCATGATCGCTTCACTCTTTGACGGATCATTAAGCGGCTGAAACAAAACCCCAGCTGTTAAGGACAGGCCGCGCTTGTCAAGTTCCGCGCGTAGGCTTGCAGCATCAGTCGGAAAGTAACCGTAAGGTCCCAGTTCGGTCCGCACGTAACCCGCGGCGGCTATTCCGTCTAGCACGGTAATCCACGAGGGGTTTTTTGGATCATCAGCATAGTCAACGCCCCACGAAACGGGCGAATTACCCAGACGCACCTTCATATCAATTCCTCGATTCGATTAGCTTGGATATGACTGTAGAAGCTAGCAATTCCGCGGCTTCTCACCGGAACGTAGACGGCTAATTATCTCACTAGCGGTTTAAATGCATCAACGCTCCCCAAGATTTGTTAGCAACCAGCCGAAGCCATACTGTATTAAGATCTTCTTTAAAGATCTCCTTCCTGTTTTACCATCGAGGATGGGACATACCGCTGAGCCTTGATTACACAAATAAGGGTAATAGCGGCTACGCCAATCCCATCAACGACCGTAATCGCAGACTAATGAACGCGGGCCTCGTTTAATATCCGCAGAGTATTCAAATACGCGTCTTGAACCCAAGACAACATATGAGATGGATCTTCCGGAAACTCAAGCTCAACCGAAGCAGCACCAATAAAGCCCGCGTCACGGATCGCCGAGAGATATTCGTTGAACGGCGTGTTGCCTCGGCCGGGAGGAAGATCACCATGATTGATCCCGTCGCAATCGGAAATGTGGACATGCGAGATACGACCCTTTAGGCGCTCAATTTCCCTGGGAGGTATCCGCTGCAGCCAAAAATGCGAGATATCAATGGTCGCCTTGACATTTGCCATGTCGACGGCATCAAGAAAGCGTTCCATCGTATCAAGCGTGTTGATGAAGGCGAATTCGAAAGGGAGCAACTCTATCGCTATCTCGAGGCGTCGCGTCTCCGCATGTCGGCCGACCTCCTTTGTAGCATCCACCACCATTCCCCACTCTATACTCGGTGGAAGGAGTTTCTGCTGAAACATGTACTCTCCCGGCACGAAGCAAAGATTGCGAACCGTTGGAAATTTAGCTGCGAGTTCTATGACGTTTTTCGCCCTCTCGATGTGATAGCTGCGCATTGACGGATTAAAATCATTAAGGCCCAAGCAAGTACACACCAATGAAATGACAGGAAGACCGGCGCTCTGTACATCTTGCACATAGGCGTCGCGTTCGTCTTGCGAAAGCTTTCCCGGGTCAAACCCGACGAAGATATCAATGCTTTCAAAACCAATTGCTTTCGCCTGCTTCCGACCTGGCGCTCCCTCGAATTCGGAACCGAACCAAGCCGAATCGATCAGCCCAAGCGTCCATTTTAAATCGTTCTTCATAGTGTCCTCCAATGCGGCGCTGCTGCACTTCCTCGGGAAAGTCGCAATGGAGTCTCCTTAATCGCAAGACCAGACGGCGTTAAGTTTGTGCCGCATCATTGATGTGCACCCATCTTCCACCTTCTGACGCAGACTTAGCGGACGCGTAGACTACTCTTACTAAGTCCGCGCCGTCGGATATTGACGGGAACGTAAGCTTAGTGTCTGTTTCTACATACGTCAGCCTGGCATGGAGAGCCTTGTAAATGTTCCCAAAAGCTTCGAGGAACCCCTCAGCGTGACCTATTGCGACCCGAGAAGCGTCTGCGGCTGACGGGTATAGGTAGTCCGCCCCCCGTTCGAACAATTGGGTCGGACCGACGATGGGCGACCAGTATAGTTGGTTCGGATATTCCTGATGCCACCTAATCGCGCCTTTAGAGCCGAAAATCCTAATGCCGAAACCGTGCTGCTGACCACTTGCCACCGCGCTCATCCAGAATCGTCCAACAGCACCGTCGCTAAATCGGCAAGCAATGAACGCATCGTCTTCAAGCTTTCTTGTGGGGACGCAATAGTCGAAATGCGCGGCAACGCTCTGAACCCTCTGTCCAGTGACGAATTCCGCCATCTGAAAGGCGTGTGAGCCCAGATCATTGACGACTGAGCTGAATTCCTGCTTGTGCAGGGTCGTAGCGCCAACGAATCCGGGCGTTATCGTCATCATTTTCCCCTGCGTGCGCCCCGAGGGCGAATTCACTTACGACAACTCTGATGTTCCCCAGATCGCCGCGCCTTACCATTTCCCGCGCCTGGATCGCCATCGGATAGCCCGAGTATCCGAAATTGACGGCTCCCACTCGGCCGCTCGTTGTTGCGATGCGCCGTAGGTCTTCTGCCTCGTCTAAATTCATTGCGAGCGGCTTCTCGCAGAGGACATTGAAGCCCGCCTGAAGGAAGGCTTTGGTTATCTCGTAGTGTGTAGCATTAGGCGTTGCCACCGTCACCAGATCGAGCCGGTTTTGAGAGGGAAGCGAAGACTCTCGTTCGAGCATCTGTCGCCAATCGCCGTAGGCACGATCGGCGCTGACACCAAGCTCCCTTGCAAATTCACTCCCTTGGGCAGGGTCTGCATCGAGCGCTGCAGCGGTTAGCTCGAATAACCCATCCATCCGTGCCGCGATACGATGGGCGCCGCCAATCTGACTGCCGCGCCCCCCGCCGATTAGGCCCCATCTCATGTCTCTCTCCCGAACCACGCGGCTGAAATTATTTACGAAGCCAGAAAGCTTCTTCAGCTTACGGAGCTGACGGTACCATAACTAAAAATCTCGCTTGCTGCAATCGCTGTCATTAAAATATGCCATCTAACATATGGACGTCATGATAGTTTTCCGGCATCCGCTTACAAAGTGAAGCAATTGCATTGACAGCGCCGTCATCCGCGCATACTTTGTCTAAAGGCGGAATGCTGTCGGCCGCTGTGTAATCCGTTGAGCGAAACCTCTAACGATTGCGCTTTCGGCAAACCAGCGGTGCGATCGCGGATTCATTGATTCACAAATCATGGACCCAACTGGATCGTGCCTAAAAGGAGAATGAGCCGTAGTGAAATCACAGAAATTCTGCGAGGCAATCGCTCTGATTGCACGTTCGACGAGTTCCGAACTCCTAGCGGCGAACCGTTGAAAATGGACACAAATCACCAACCAGCTGCAAACGGCGGAATCATAGGAAGACTGGCTTGGCGGATTGCCCATAACGAGTGCCTCTTTTGTGGTTGGGCGGGAATCAATGACCCCGCCATAGTCGAGCACCTCGCTCGCGAGAATTTCGACGCCATCGTCATGGACATGCAGCACGGCGCCTTTGATGTCACTGGTGTGATCCGTAGCATCGGAGTAGTGGCCCTATTTGGAAAACCTTCGATCGTCCGTATTCCGGTCGGGGAGTTCTCGGTCGCGTCAAAAGTCATCGATGCAGGGGCGGCTGCAGTGATTGCTCCCATGATCAATACGGTGGATGATGCAAAGAGGTTCGTTGACCATATGAAGTACCCGCCTCTGGGACAGCGTTCATGGGGGCCAAGGGCCGCTCTCCTGCACTCTTCTTGTAATGACGCTGCCTATCTGCAGGACGCTAATCGCATTACGCTGGCAATTGCGATGATCGAGACTGAAGATGCCCTTCAGTCTTTGGACGGTATCCTAGCTGTGCCCGGCATCGACGGCGTATTCGTGGGGCCGTCGGACCTTTGTATTGCATTGCATAAGGGCAGAATTGTCGACCCGCTGGACAGCGATGTTGACTCCGCGCTTGATCAAATAGTCTGTCGAGCAAAACTGAGTGACAAATTTGCTGCAGTCTATTGCGGAGACGGAAAACGAGCTCGTGCTTTACAGCACCGCGGCTTCCGAATTTGCGCAATTTCTAGTGACGCCATGATGATGCGGTCAGCGGCCCGTGCAGAATTGGAGGCGGCGCGCGGTTAAGATTACCCCTGTCAACAACAGAAGGCGCCGGCTCTGGCTGACGTCCTTCGCGGACAGGAGATTTGCGCGCTTTTCTGCCGAATTATTTTGTCGTAATTTGAGCTGAAGAGATAGCGTCGTCCTCCCGCGCCAAACAGTCAGACAGTTCGGCTGAGGCAATCCACAACACCATCAGCCCGAAGAACTGCTGTTATCAGAGCTATATGAGGGTCACAGATCGCGCTAACTTCTTTAGGCGCCAATCCCGGCCTCCAGTTTCGCGGCCAGCGACTGCAGCCGCTCGCCGCCGGCCATAAGATCTAGGATCTCTTCGCGGGTCTTCTCGCCGTTCCGGAAATCAGCGGCAACCTCTCCGTGAATGAGTACGACATAGTGGTCGGCTACCGACAATGCGTGGTGAACGTTGTGGGTGATCAAGATTACCGCGATACCTTTGGCCCGAGCCTGCGTTATGAGCCGCAGCACCACCTCGGCCTCTTTGACCCCTAGAGCTGACGTCGGCTCATCCAAAATCAACACTCTCCCGCCGAAGTAGATCGCCCGCGCAATCGCTAGCGCTTGCTTTTCCCCGCCAGACATGACGCCGACCAGCTGATTGCCATCCCGCACGCGCCGGATCCCCATTGACGCCATCTGCTCAAGGACAACGCTATTCGCCTTTCGCTCATCTATACGCTTGAACGGGCCCCAACCCTTTGTAATCTCCGCCCCCAAGAAAAAGTTTCGCGCCACGCTCATCAACGCGATGACGCCGACATCCTGATGTACAGTGGCGATACCAAGGTCCTGGGCTTCGCGTGGAGAATTTAGTTCAATAGGCGTCCCTTCGAGTAAAACTTCCCCGCGAGTCGGCCGATGCACTCCAGACAACACTTTAATCAGAGTGGATTTTCCAGCACCATTATCACCCAACAAGCATAGTACTTCCCCAGGCGCAACATCGAAGCTAATATTATTCAGCGCGGCTATGCCCGCGAAGTGCTTAGCCACGTTTCTCAGGCTAATAGTAGGCTTTAGTGTTTGATCTCGCATTTACCCTCCCCCCAGCGCAAGCTGACGAAAGTAATTATTTCCAAGGACCGCGAGGAGAAGGAGCGCACCGAGGACTAATTGAGCCCAGTCGCTATTCCAACCAGTGTAAAATATGCCTACATTTACAATACCAAAGATAGCTGAACCTAACAATACACCAACAGCTGAACCGTATCCCCCGGTCAATAAGACTCCACCAATAACAGCTGCCACGGGAGCGTCGAAAACGAAATCTCGACCATAAGTCACGTCGCCACCGCTATATTGAATCGTCTGCAGCACTCCAACCAGCACAGCCCCCACAGACGATGCAATAAAGAGCGATATCTTGACCTTATCTGTTGGCACACCCGCGATCCTCGCAGCGCTGCGGTTGGCCCCAGTCGCATAGATCCAGTTTCCGTACGGTGTGCGAGATAAAATCCAGGTTGCGAGAGCGGTCACTGCTATCCACCACGCGATTGAGATGTGGAAATCGGCGATCTGAGAGCCGAAAACCATATGACTCCCGCTGTCCGGGGTGAACGATACTGCAGTAGTTCCCGCGAAATATCGAGCCAGACCGAGCGTGGCACCCGCGATCATGAATAAACTAGCCAGGGACACGATGAACGAGGGCAAACCTGTGGAGACGGTGACGATCCCATTCAGTAGACCGACGCCAACTCCGGTCGCCAAAGCCATTGCGATAGCGCTCCAAATGGAAATATTGTAGTAACCGTTGCCTACGGCAACGATCAAGGACGATGCCCCAACCATAGAGCCGATCGATAAGTCAAATTCGCCAGCAATCATAAGCATTCCGACAGGAATCGCCAGCAGACCTAGCTCTGAGGCAGTGTTCATCCAACTTGCGGTCCCGGCGATACTGGTAAATCCTCCCTTATTAGCAATACAAAAAAATAGATAAACCACAGTCATGCCCGCGAAAGCGCCTAGCTCTGGCCTCCGTACCAGCCGCTTAAGCGCACCTGGCTTTCTCCCGACGCTTGATGCATCGGGAGTGCCGGGCATGAGTAAGGCTGTAGAGTTCTCAGAGGGCGCCACGGATACCATGGTGCTCCTCGTTAACTTTCATCGCCTTTTCAACGTTTGAGGCGTCGATCGCTTGCGGGCCAGTTTTTACTTGCCCAACGAGATGAAGCCCATATTTCGCGTTTTGAGCTAATAAGGCAATGGAGTAGTAACCCTGCAAATACGGTTGTTGATCTATCGTGAAAACAACCTTACCATCATGTACAGCTTTCAGCATCGGAGTAGATAGGTCAAAGGAGCCGATCTTGACCTTACCGGTTGCCCCTTGCTCCTCAATAGCACTGACGGCATCCATACCGACTTGCGCTCGACACGCGAAAACGCCGTTTATGGTCGCATCCGACGAGAGCGTACCCTTAATCGCCTGAATGACCTTCCCGGGATTCATCGTGTCCTGGTACGGTAAGTTGAGAACGATTGAGGTACCGCCAACCTTCTTCATCGCTTCAGCAAAGCCCGCGCAGCGCTGCTCGATGTTGGACGCGCCGGGCGAGTGATTAATGCAGACCCCCCGGGTCACGCCCGCTTTGGACAGGAGCGTTCCGCCCAACAATCCAGCCTCAAACTCACCCTGCCCGATAAGAGCAAGCGCACCCGTCTTGCTCCAATCGTCCGGGGCTGCGTTGAAGACCACTACGGGGATACCAGTGTTGACGGCGGCACTCACAATTGGGTCTTCCGCAGCCGAAAACCAATCGCCATACGCCAAGCCGGCCGGTTTGCTCGCCACGGCCGCCTGAAGTGCCTTAGCAAGGTCAGGGCCTGAAATATTGGCCGGAATATAATTGACGGTCACGCCCAGATCATGGGCTGCATCGTCTGCGCCTTTTTTAAGGGCACCGAAAAACGGGTCGGTCAGATCCCCCGCGACCATTGCGATTGTTTGGGCGGACACAGTATCGCTCGCCAGAAGCGCCCCTGAAGCGCACATTGCGCCGAGCAGACCGCCAAGAGCGTGAGACCTGATCGCTCTCCACCAGGCCGCTTTCCAAGGCAGGCTGTTGTCTCCTGATTGCGCGGATCCGTTCAACATTGAGTCCTCCCTTGTGTCTTTACCTCGGCGACGAAGTGGCAATACGGCTCCGTCGCCAATGGGTCGCAGCTTAGCATCAATTTTTGGGTACGCAAGCGCTGTCAAAATGTGTATCAGTCTGTCCTAAAAATATGCTCATGTGCAGGCCTAGATGCGATGATGGCGCTTGCAGTCTGTGGAGAGGTAATGGGGCAAGCTCCAATGAGAGTGCCGCTCGCCACGAGCGGATTGCGTGGGGGCACAGGATTCGCGTCACGGGCCCTGTCACGCGAACGATGGCGCGCGGCCGTTGCCGGTAGGAGTTCCAATGACGATCTCATTCGCACGCCACCAATTTCCGCCTACGGTCATCCGACACGCTGTTTGGCTCTATGTCCGGTTCACCCTCAGTTATTGCGGAAGATCTCGACGAAACCGCTACGATTATTGTGGGCCGGAAGTTCTGGCTGTGGCGCGCGGTCGACGACGAAGGCGACGTTCTTGATCTGCTCATGCAGCCATGGCGAGACTAACAGGCCGTTGAAAAAGTCTCTGGCCGGGGGAATCGTGATGTGATTCTGTCGTCTTGCGCTTAGGCGGAGGCGAGTGGATGCGAGGCGGGGACGAGCGGTCGGGGTCGCTGTTCAGTTACGTCGATCTTGAAGCGCGGGTCGGCAAGGACCATCCGCTGCGGGCCATCCGCGGGATTGTGAACGAGGCGCTTTCGACCCTTTCAGGCGCGTTCTCGGCGCTTTATTCGCGGAGCGGCCGTCCCTCGATCCCACCGGAGAAGCTCCTTCGGGCGATGCTGTTGCAGGCGTTCTATTCGATCCGCTCGGAACGGCAGTTGATGGATCGGCTGGAGTTCGACCTGCTTTTTCGCTGGTTCGTCGGCCTCGGCGTTGACGATGCGGCGTGGGACCACTCGACGTTTTCCAAGAACCGCGAGCGCCTTCTGGAGGGCGACATCGCAGCCAAGCTCTTGGGCGCGGTGCTTTCGCAGCCGCGTGTGAACCGACTGCTCAGCGCGGATCATTTCTCGGTCGACGGCACGCTGATCGAGGCGTGGGCTTCGATGAAGAGTTTTCGGCCGAAGGACGGCTCGGGCGATCCTCCGACGGCAGGCGGCAGGAGGAACCGCGAGGCGGATTTTCACGGCCAGAAGCGCTCGAACGCGACGCACGCTTCGACGACCGATCCGGACGCGCGTCTCTATCGCAAAGGGCCGGGCAAGGAGGCGAAGCTCTGCTTCATGGGCCACGCGCTGATGGAGAACCGCAACGGCCTCGTCGTCGACGCCTGCTTGACCGAGGCGAATGGCCACGCCGAGCGGATCGCGGCGCTGCACATGATCGAGCCGCGCGCCGATCGGCCGAGGCCGATCACGCTCGGCGCCGACAAAGCTTACGACGCCGAGGACTTCGTCAATGAACTGCGCTCGATGAACGCGACGCCCCACGTGGCGCAGAATGCGAATGGCCGCTCGTCGGCGATCGACAGCCGCACAACGCGGCATGCAGGCTATGCAGTCAGCCAACGCATCCGCAAACGGATCGAGGAAGCCTTCGGCTGGATGAAGACGATTGGCGGGCAGGAGAAGGCCAAGTTCCGCGGCCGCGATCGCGTCGGTTGGGCCTTTACCTTCGCGGCCGCCGCCTACAATCTGTTGCGGTTGCAGAAGCTCTTGGAGGCCTGCGCGTGAAGAGCCCGGCGAACTGCCGACTGATCGGCCGCTGGCGGATCGTCGAGGCCGACCTCTGGGATGGTGCTCACCTCGATCTCTGCGGCCCGGCGGCGCTGACGATCACCGCGCAAGGCGACGAAATCGCCTTCGGCGCTCTGGAGGCTGGCCTCGAGGTCGAATATGCTCGGGACTCGATTGGCTTTCGCTGGGCCGGTTGCGAGGAAGGCGACGAGGTCGAGGGCGAAGGGACCGCCGAACTCCTCGACGATGGCACTCTCGAGATCGAGTTCGCATACCGAAACGGCGACGAAGCCGTCCTCAAAGCGAAACGGGATACTTCTTCAACAGCCTGCTAGACGGCAGCCATGAAACTGGTGCGCAAAGCTGCTCCAGAAACAAGGCTTCGCGCCCAAAGTGCTGGTGCTGGACAAGCTGCGCTCTTGTGGCGCGGCAATGTCCGAGATCGGATTGTCGGCGCGCCATAAGCAAGGGTTGCGCAAGGGCGACAATCTCCGGCCTGCTGTGCGCGATTACGGCATCGTTGCCGAGTGGGGCGATGATATGCGGACGGTCGCGCGCCCATAGCCGCTGCATCGTCGCCATGTCGAGATGGTCGTAATGGTTGTGCGTCAGCAGCACGACGTCAACAGAAGTTGATTGCTCGAACGCGACCCCGGGCGCGTTGACCCGCTTTGGTCCCGTGAAACCGAAGGGGCTGGCGCTTTCCGACCACACCGGGTCCACGAGCATGTTGTGTCCTACCTCTTGGATCAGCACCGTGGCGTGACCGACCATTGTGATCCGTAGGCCGTCGACGCGCCGCTCCGGCGCCCAGGTATCATTGGGGGCCATGGCGGCCGCTTGCCACCGAGCCGCCACCGCAGAAGATTGAGGAGGCTGCGATCGGTGTTCGGGTGATGCGGATTGAAGAACCGGGGACCGTGGAAATGATCCGACGGCGGCCCGGTATAATAGCGGTTTACCATCCGCTAACCGCCGACGGATTTCGCGGCGAGGCGATGAAGTCGCAGCCGACGTTGTCGCCAATCAGGAAGGCAGGCTTTATGCCCAAGCGCCTCCCGGCCCATTCATGCATCGTCAAATCGATCCGAACTCAGCTCGTCGAAGGGCCGCGCATAGCGGCATCGAGACGGAACAGGTCGCGCCCCTCCGCTCTGCGAGATGGCACAGCTTTCTCCCCTTCTCGGATTATATCATCGACATTTTAACGGCCATAAAAGCCTAACCTAAGTCCCGCAGAATGTTCGGAAGACGCGCTCGTTAGCGTGCGGCGCATTAGCGTGGTCGGTGAAGTCTGCTTGATCCTCATATGGGCGCGAGAGAGTCTTCAGCAGATCGGCAAACGGTGAAAAATCTCCATATTCGATCGCTGCATCGAGGGCTTGCTCAACACGATGATTGCGCGGAATGAAGGCCGGATTAGCAGTCCGCATCGCTTGAGCGCGGGCCGCGAAGTCGAGACTCTCGGCGGCCAGCCGCGATCGCCACCTCGAAGCCCAACTGTCATAGGCAGCGGGATTTGCGAACAAGGTCCGCGCGTTGGCGTCAGCTTCCTCATCCGCGGCTGCTTCGCACAGCCGACGGAATGTTAACGTGAAGTCCGCCGCATTTTCATGCATCGCTCGGAGAAGAGCGTGGACGAGTTCAAGATCACCCTCTTCATTGCGAGAAAGTCCAAGTTTGTCTCGCATGCCGGCAAGCCAATGCTCCTGAAAGCGGGAGGTAAAGGCGGAGATCGTCTCGTTCGCAAGTTCGATCGCCCGCTCAGGATCGGAATCCAAGAGTGGAACCAGGGTCTCTGCGAACCTGGCGAGATTCCATTGCGCGATGGTCGGTTGATTGCCATAGGCGTAGCGCCCCAATTCATCGATCGCGCTGAACGTGGTCGCGGGATCATATGAATCCATGAAGGCGCACGGTCCAAAATCAATCGTCTCTCCTGAAAGAGCCGTGTTGTCCGTGTTCATCACGCCGTGGATGAAACCGACATGCATCCAACGCGCGATCAGCGAAGCTTGACGTTCCGCGACGATCTGGAGAAGGGCTAGGGAGGGCCTCTCAAAGTCTCGAGCTTCGGGGAAGTGACGATCGATTACGTAGCCGGAGAGACGTTCAACGGCGTCCCTGTCGCCGCGCGCAGCGAAATATTGGAAGGTCCCAATGCGGATGTGACTCGATGCGACGCGGGTCAGCACGGCCCCAGGCAACTGGCGGTCGCGGTAAACAGTTTCGCCGGTTGAGACCGCCGCCAGCGCCCGTGTGGTCGGAATTCCGAGCGCATGCATGGCTTCGCTAACGAGATATTCGCGCAGGACCGGCCCCAACGCCGCGCGGCCATCGCCCCGCCGGGAGAACGGCGTTCGGCCCGCGCCCTTCAACTGAACATCGCGCCGCTTGCCGTTGCGGTCCACGACCTCGCCAAGGAGGATTGCGCGACCGTCACCAAGCTGCGGAACGAAATTGCCGAATTGATGTGCGGCGTAAGCCATCGCGATCGGCTCTGCACCCGGCGGAATGACGTTGCCCGCAAATATCGCTGCCAACTCGTCTGGTCCGACTCCGCGTGTACCCAAGCCCAGTTCTTCGGCGAGCAGTTCGTTGAACTTGATCAGGCGGGGTTTTGCGACCGGGGTCGGAGAAACTCGCGCGAAGAAATGCTCCGGCAGTCGCGCGTAGCTGTTGGAGAAGACGGCAATCGGGCCGGCCGTGCGTTCGGCCGCTGGCGAGTTTTCAATTGATTCAATGAGTGGCATTCGTCGCAAATCCTTTTAAATGCACGCTATCGATAGCGCGGCATTGATGGGCCGACATCGCAAGCCCAGGCATCGATGCCCCCGTCGAGGTTGACTGCGTTGTCAAAGCCGGTGCTCCGAAGAAATTCGACGACCATGTGGCTGCGAGCACCATGATGGCAAAGGACCACCAACAATTGATCCGTCGGTAGGTTGTCGGTCTGCGCCGGAATCTCCGCCATCGGAATATGCAAAGCGCGTTCCAGCCGCCAAACGTCAAGCTCTCTCGCTTCCCGGACATCGAGAACCGCATGGCGTTTCCCTGCACGCCGCATGTCCGCAAGCTCGTGAACAGAGATCACATCGGATCCTCTGAGAGATTCTGTGGACATCGCGAGATTGCTGCCTGATTTACACTGCTGCCGTAAATATGTCGGAGCAGTTGACGGAGCCGCAACGTCTGCATCAACTCGCTCAAATTCCCGTTGGAGGTTTTGCAAACCCGAGGAGGTCGCACATGCTGTTTCGTTCCTTGCGTCGCCCTTGGCCGGGTTCATTACAGGGGAGGTCATCGACATGAACGGCGGTCTGCATTTCGACTAAACATTAGACGTCTCGTGTTTAAATGCAGCGTAACACCGGGAGTCCTTCATCCGTTTCGGCTTGATCTTCGACGACATCGCAAGCAAAACGGCCACGACGGCCCAATGGTGACGTCCGAGACGATCAACATGCTCGAACCTATGCGTGCGCCCAAGTTCCTGTCGAGGCCCTGGGAGAACTCGCCCGCTGGCGCGACCGCTTGATCGTCGCGCTGCGCTCGCTCAGCGAAGCCGATCCGTCACGTCCCCATATAGCCCCCCGCTCCACCGCCATGGGCTCTGCTGCGCCATGGCGTCACGCCTCTCATAATGAACGGCGCGCGACTAACATTGAACACATGGCGATCCGCTCCTCACGAAGAACGCCATGCCTCCGTTCCTCGCGCAACGCGTTGTGAGCTCATGAGCAGTCCGGCCGGAAAAAGAATGTTGTTGACTGGATACAGCCTTGCAATGGTCTTTCGGTCGGCGTTGACGCGTTTTCCGGGACGGCCGGCCAAAAGATCGCGTCCCGAAACCAGGAGGCGGGAATGTTGAAGACTGTGTGTCTAGTGGTCGCTCTCGGGCTTACGGCAGTCGGTTCCGCGAAGGCGGACAAGCTCGACGATATCATCAATTCTGGGAAGCTGCGCTGCGCGGTCACGCTCGATTTTCCGCCGATGGGCTCCCGTGACGCCGACAACAATCCGATCGGCTTCGACGTCGACACCTGCAACGATCTCGCAAAAGCGCTCGGCGTAAAGGCCGAGATCGTCGAGACGCCCTTCCCCCAGCGTATCCCGGCGCTTCTCAGCGGCAAGGCCGACGTCGGGGTGGCCTCGACCTCCAACACGCTCGAGCGTGCCAAGACCATCGGTTTCTCGAATCCCTATTTCGTCTTCACGTTCAATATTCTCAATCGCAAGGGCTCGGGCATCACCAACTATGAGTCGCAGAAGGGCCCTTCGGTGGGCTCGACCGCGGGCACTTACGAGGCGATCGCCCTGGAGAAGGACGTGAAGGCGTGGAACGACCCGAGGGGCTCCTTCCATCCCTATCAGTCACAGGCGGACGTTTTCCTTGCGCTCTCGCAGGGCCAGATCGACGCGACAGACGTCACGTCCACTGTGGCCTCGGCGATTGTCCAGTCCGGCAAGTATCCCAATCTGGAAATCACCGGCGAGGCGCCCTATGAGAAAGACTACGTCGCTCTCATCGCGCTACGTGGCGAGCAGGGCGTTCTCAACTACCTGAACCTCTTCATCAGCCACCAGGTGCGTACCGGTCGTTATCAAGAACTCTACAAGAAGTGGGTTGGGGCCGGGTCGCCGCCGGACCTCACCATTCCCGGCGTCTACGAGTGACCGGTACGGTAGTCAGACCTTAGAGTCTGTCCGCGAACATCATGTTTGAATGCATAGCTTTCGCAGCATGAGCCGGATTGAGGCGAGCCGTAGGAATGCGAGGGCCTTTCGGCTGAGACACTCCCAGTCTTCGCCAATCGGCGACAGCGATTGAGCCACGCGAAAGACCTCTCAACAAGCCAGCGCTTTGGTAAAATGACGAACCCTCTGGCGCCGTCGGACCGCTTGACGATTTCAACGTTGACCTGCGCCATTGTGCGCTGCGCCGCCGCCTGAAACTCCGCCCCTTGGTAGCCGCCGTCCGCGTAGAGCTTAAGCAGGAATGGAAAGGCGCCAAACAGGGTCGCCATCAGCAAGGCGCCACCGTCGCGATCCTGAATGTCGGCGCCATGCACGATGGCGTGCATCAGGAGGCCTTGCGTATCGACGAGGATATGCCGCTTCTTGCCTTTGATCTTCTTGCCTGCATCAAAAGCCATGCGGGTCGATGCAACGGCCCCTTTTTCCGCGGACTTGACGCTCTGGCTGTCAAGGATCGCGGCGGTCGGGCTGGCGTCCCGACCTGCTTGCTCACGGCACTTCACATAGAGCGCTTCGTGAAGGCGGTCGAGCGTGCCGTCATAGCTCCATAGATCGAAATAATCATAGAGCGTCGAGCGCGGCGGCAAATCCTTCGGAATCGCTCGCCACTGGCAGCCCGTGCTCAGAATATACATCAAGCCGTTGACCACTTCGCGTTCGTCGACATGGCGACCGTTGCCGCCGCGTCTGGCCGGCGGGATCACCGGCGCAACATGAGCCCATTCGGCATCTGTCAGGTCGCTTGGATACCGCAATTTGCTCCGGTCATAGCGCACACGATTTTCGCTCGTCCACACTGACGACCTCCATAAAATCAGGAAGCGCCCAGTGAATCACAAACGATTCATATCAATCAAATTGTCCCCGGACAGACACTTAGCACCACGGTGAACTACAGCTTCCACTGGCGGCCGGTCTTCGAGGCGCTTCCGGACATGCTCTGGGGGTGCCTCGTGACGATCGAAATCGCTGTTCTCGCGACAGCGATAGGCATCGTCTTCGGTATTGCCCTCGCCCTCGCCCGGACCAGCGGCGGCAAGGTCGCTTCCGGCGTCGCGCTGTCCTGGATCGAGTTCGGGCGTAATACGCCCGGACTCTTCCAGATCTATCTCGCCTATTTCGGACTCGGCTCTTTTGGTCTGCACTTCAACAGCTACGTCGCGCTGACCGCCGGCATCGCGTTCAACAATGCGAGCTATCTCGCGGAGACGTTTCGCGGCGGATTGCGCGCTATTCCTGTGACGCAGACCCGGGCCGCCCGGTCGCTTGGCATGTCCGCGCCCGAGGGTTTTCGGCTCGTCGTGCTGCCGCAACTGTTTCGCGTCGTCTACTATCCGATCACCAACCAGATGATCTTTTCCGTCCTCATGACGGCTCTTGGCCTCACCGTCGGCCTCGACACCGATCTGGCCGGCGTGACGCAACGCTTCAATGTACTGACCTACCGGACGTTCGAATACTTCAGCGTGGCCGGTGTTCTCTACTACCTGATCGCCAAAGTCTTGATGCTCGCGTCGCGCCTCGCGGCGTGGCGGCTGTTTCGCTACTGAGCCACCGATGTTCAATGCAACCGTCTCTTGGCCCGACATCATCTTCATGCTCCGCGGTGCGGGCGTGACGTTGATGCTCACGTTTTGGTCGGTGCTAGGAGGCACGGTCCTCGGCGTAGTCTTTGGAGTGTTGCGCGCGTCCGCCCCCGGCTGGCCGAGCGCGGCCCTCGGCGCGTTTCTCGACGTTTTTCGCTCGATACCCCTGCTCATACAAATTATCCTCGCCAACGCTTTCGCGCCGATGGTCGGCCTGGACATAAGCGCTTTCGCGGTGGCCTGCGTCGTGCTCGCCATTTACGGCGCCGCCTATTGCACCGAGATCGTGCGAGCAAGTGTTCTTGCCGTGCCGCAGGCGACACGGCGCGCGGCGCGCTCGCTAGGCATGAGCTGGTGGGACGATCTCACCGCGATCGTCTTTCCCATAGCCTTGCGGGTTGGGTTACCAAGCTGGATCGGCTTGGCGCTCGGCCTGATGAAGGATAGTTCACTCGTCTTGTGGATCGGCGTCATCGAGCTTCTGCGGTCGTCGCAGATCGTCGTCACGCGTACTCAAGAACCGTTGCGTGTTCTCGCCATCGCGGGAGCGATCTACTTCGCCATCAGCTTTCCAGTCGGGCGCGCTGGCGCTTGGCTAGAACGACGATGGCAAGACCAGTGATCGGTGTAGGCCAATGATCGAGATCGAAAACGTTCACAAATCCTTCGGCGCGCTCGCGGTGCTGAGGGGCGTCAGCTTGACAGTCGAGCGCGGCGAGGTCGTCTCGGTGATCGGGGGCTCGGGGTCGGGCAAGTCGACACTGCTGATGTGCGTGAATGGGCTCGAGCCGATAAACTCCGGTCGTGTTCTGGTGGATGGGACGGATGTTCACGCGCGTGAAACCAATCTCAATCGGCTTAGACGCAAGATCGGCATCGTCTTTCAGCAATGGAACGCCTTTCCTCACCTCACCGTCCTCGAAAACGTGATGCTCGCGCCGCGCAAGGTTCTCAAGAAGGGCCGCGCCGAAGCCGAGGCGATCGCTGTGGACAAGCTCGTGCATGTTGGCCTCATGGACAAGCTTACAGTCTATCCCTCAAAGCTCTCCGGGGGCCAGCAGCAGCGGATGGCGATCGCACGCGCGCTCGCGATGTCGCCTGACTATATGCTGTTCGACGAGGTGACTTCGGCTCTCGATCCGCAACTGGTCGGCGAGGTTCTTGACACGATGCGGATGCTCTCGTCGGAGGGGATGACGATGGTTGTCGTCACCCACGAAATTCGCTTCGCCCGCGACGTCTCGCATCGCGTCGCCTTTGTGCGTCAGGGACTCATCCACGAGATCGGTCCGCCAGAACAGGTTATCGGCAATCCGCAGAAAGCGGAGACGATTGCCTTTTTAAAGTCTGTGCGCTGACAGGGGGCCTGCAAGCGTGTGCGACTACACCCGACCCTTATGAGGAATCCATGAAAATTACGGCGATCAAAGTTTGGAAAGTCGACCTGCCTCTCAAGGAAGGCCGCTACAGCTGGTCGAACGGAAATTTTGTCGAGGTGTTTGATTCGACGGTCGTCGCCGTGGAGACTGACGTCGGGCTGGTCGGTTACGCCGAATGCTGTCCACTGGGATCAGCCTATCTTCCGGCCTATGCGCGTGGGGTGCGCGCCGGTCTCGAGGAAATCGGCCCGAAGGTCATCGGCCTCGATCCGACCGACCTCGGCGTGCTCAACCGCCACATGGATTCTGTCCTGCGCGGCCATCCCTATGTGAAGGCGCCGATCGACATTGCGTGCTGGGACATTCTCGGCAAAGCGTGCGGTCTTCCCGTCTACAAGCTGCTCGGCGGGGCGGCGCAGGAACGGATCGCGCTCTATCGCGCGATCTCGCAGGAGGCGCCCGAGGCGATGGCGCGCAAGATCACCGGCTACAAGGCGGAAGGCTACACGAAGTTTCAGCTCAAGGTTGGTGGCGACGCCGATCAGGATATTGAGCGCATCCGTGAAACGCGCGCCGTCCTGGGGCGCGGCGATATTCTCGTCGCCGACGCCAATACCGGATGGACGCGCGCCGAGGCCGCTCGCATCGTCGCCAGCGTCGCCGATGTCGATGTCTACATCGAGCAGCCATGCCCGACCTACGAAGAATGCCTTTCGGTGCGCCGCCGAACTTCGCGCCCCTTTGTGCTCGACGAGGTCATCGATGGCGTCGGAACGCTCACGCGCGCGCTGGCCGACGACGCAATGGACATCATCAATCTCAAGATCAGCAAGGTCGGCGGCCTCACCAAGGCGCGGCTGATCCGGGATCTTTGCGTCGCTTCGGGAACGCCAATGACGATCGAAGACACCTGGGGAGGTGACATCGTCACGACGACGATCGCCCATCTCGCGCTCTCGACGCCAGAGGAATTCTGCTTTTCGGCGACCGACTTCAACAGCTACGGCACACTCAACATCGCCGCCGGCGCGCCGAAGCGGGTCGAAGGCTTCATGACCGCCTCCGACCGTCCCGGCCTCGGTATCGAGCCTGATTTTGCCATCCTCGGCGATCCCGTCTTTACCATGGGCTAAGGATGAGCATTGCCGACGACCAACAAGTAGGGGTCACGACAAGATTGGCGCCACGGCGTATGCAATCCGGCGTGAAGCCTCCGTAAGCGCCGCAGAAGCTCACTTCAACTGCAAATCTTCCGGCGCACGGGAGCATGCAAAGTCGTGGGGGGCCTGTATATTTTTGAACGCTAAGCTCCGAGCCTTTGGCAAGGAGAAGGCGCTGTGGGGAAGCTGGTTTGGCGGGTGAAACTTGTGGCCGAGACAGGCGGACCAGCGACCGAGATCGAGGTGGCTCGAATAGAAAGGGAGGATTGGGCGGTTCCTGAGGCGCTCGGCCTGTCGCTGGATGAGGGCAAAAGAATTGCCGCGGCTATCCAGGCTGAGATGGTCCGCGCCCAAGCATCGACGATGAGTGAGCATTTCAGATCTTGTGGGCATTGCGGGTTGAATTTGTCCAGCAAGGGATATCGGAGCATAACCTTTCGATCGCTGTTCGGCGACGTGCCGCTCAGAGTTCGGCGATTCGTCGGTTGCCGATGTCACGACCGACGGTAGGGGCCAAAAAGCTTCTCGGGGTTGGTTCTTGAGGGCGGCGTAGCGCTGGAACTTGCCTATGTGACCGCGAAGTTCGCCGCACTTGCGCCATTCGCAAGAGCGGCAGGTCTTCTCGCCGAGTTGCTGCCTATCGGCGGCGCTGTCAACGCCGGCACGGTGCGCAATCGAACCCGCCGCGTCGGTGAGCGGATGGCGCGGCTGCGCCCCGCCGGAGCTCCCGATCCGGACATCGACGCCGTGACACCCGCGGTCGTGATCGGCCTCGATGGCGGCTACCTGCGTAGCCGACATCGGCGCCCCGAGCGCAATTTCGAAGTGGTCGCTGGCAAGGTGCTCAATCTCGACGGGTCGCAGCACCGCTTTGCCTTTGCTCGCAATGGCGATTCAGCGAACGAGTTCGCCGAAGCGCTCGTGACCGCCGGGGTTCGCACCGGTACGCCAGCCACGGTGCTGTCCGATGGCGATGCCGGGCTGTGGAAGCTTCAGCGCCAGGTCATGCCCGAGGCCACACTGGTCCTCGACTGGTGGCACATCGCGATGCGCTTTGAGCACGCTCTGCAAGCGGCCCGCGGCCTGGGCGGGAATACGCCCGCTGGCTACCTTCGCGGCTACGCGGTTCGCGATCTCGAGGGCGCCAAGTGGTTGCTCTGGCACGGTCGTCCGAGTTCCTGCCTCGAGCGCTTGACGAAACTGGCGGGCTGGTTCGGCGCCCCTCATGTCCGCGATACGCACGGCGCGCTCACGAGCGAAAAGCACATCCGTGAGCTGATCCAATACCTCCGGGCCAATCACGGCGCGCTTGTAAATTATGGGCGCCGCCGCCACGAAGGTCTGCCCATTTCAACCGCCTTCGTCGAGAGCGCGGTCAACGAGATCGTGTCAAAGCGTATGATCAAAAAACAGCAGATGCGGTGGAACAGGTGGACTGTGCAACCCTTCCTTGACGTGCGCACGGCGGTTCTCAACGGAACGCTTGAGGGTTCATTCAAGCGGCGCTACCCAGCTTTCCGGATAGGCAATGACAATCATATTGCGCAGCTCGCGGCGTGAGTCACACCCCACGATCTTGCATGCTCTCCATTATAATGGCCAACGCAGCTCCTGACAGGCAGTGGGCTAACTGCGTCGGTCAGTAACGATGTAGTTCCTCCTTGGGGTAGGACATCTGACGGCCCACGAGCCCGACGGAGTTTCTTCGCCGTTCACGCCAAAGGAAGCCGGCGCTTTAGTAACTCTAACAATCAGACCCGAAATTCTAACTTGCTCTAATTGATCCCAGTCGTATTTTTCAGATCAGCAGACATTTAAGGTTGCGCTCCGAAAAGCGCACGGGAGGAAGCTCGGCAGGCGTCATCGTCGACCGGCAGCGCCTTCCCGTCGACAACCAAGTTTTATTCCTGACGGCAAGACCGCGGCGCAAGGAACGCGACAATCATGAATCTTTCGACTTTGCTCTCTAGCAGGCCGTTGAAAAAGTCTCTGGCCGGGGGAATCGTGATGTGATTCTGTCGTCTTGCGCTTAGGCGGAGGCGAGTGGATGCGAGGCGGGGACGAGCGGTCGGGGTCGCTGTTCAGTTACGTCGATCTTGAAGCGCGGGTCGGCAAGGACCATCCGCTGCGGGCCATCCGCGGGATTGTGAACGAGGCGCTTTCGACCCTTTCAGGCGCGTTCTCGGCGCTTTATTCGCGGAGCGGCCGTCCCTCGATCCCACCGGAGAAGCTCCTTCGGGCGATGCTGTTGCAGGCGTTCTATTCGATCCGCTCGGAACGGCAGTTGATGGATCGGCTGGAGTTCGACCTGCTTTTTCGCTGGTTCGTCGGCCTCGGCGTTGACGATGCGGCGTGGGACCACTCGACGTTTTCCAAGAACCGCGAGCGCCTTCTGGAGGGCGACATCGCAGCCAAGCTCTTGGGCGCGGTGCTTTCGCAGCCGCGTGTGAACCGACTGCTCAGCGCGGATCATTTCTCGGTCGACGGCACGCTGATCGAGGCGTGGGCTTCGATGAAGAGTTTTCGGCCGAAGGACGGCTCGGGCGATCCTCCGACGGCAGGCGGCAGGAGGAACCGCGAGGCGGATTTTCACGGCCAGAAGCGCTCGAACGCGACGCACGCTTCGACGACCGATCCGGACGCGCGTCTCTATCGCAAAGGGCCGGGCAAGGAGGCGAAGCTCTGCTTCATGGGCCACGCGCTGATGGAGAACCGCAACGGCCTCGTCGTCGACGCCTGCTTGACCGAGGCGAATGGCCACGCCGAGCGGATCGCGGCGCTGCACATGATCGAGCCGCGCGCCGATCGGCCGAGGCCGATCACGCTCGGCGCCGACAAAGCTTACGACGCCGAGGACTTCGTCAATGAACTGCGCTCGATGAACGCGACGCCCCACGTGGCGCAGAATGCGAATGGCCGCTCGTCGGCGATCGACAGCCGCACAACGCGGCATGCAGGCTATGCAGTCAGCCAACGCATCCGCAAACGGATCGAGGAAGCCTTCGGCTGGATGAAGACGATTGGCGGGCAGGAGAAGGCCAAGTTCCGCGGCCGCGATCGCGTCGGTTGGGCCTTTACCTTCGCGGCCGCCGCCTACAATCTGTTGCGGTTGCAGAAGCTCTTGGAGGCCTGCGCGTGAAGAGCCCGGCGAACTGCCGACTGATCGGCCGCTGGCGGATCGTCGAGGCCGACCTCTGGGATGGTGCTCACCTCGATCTCTGCGGCCCGGCGGCGCTGACGATCACCGCGCAAGGCGACGAAATCGCCTTCGGCGCTCTGGAGGCTGGCCTCGAGGTCGAATATGCTCGGGACTCGATTGGCTTTCGCTGGGCCGGTTGCGAGGAAGGCGACGAGGTCGAGGGCGAAGGGACCGCCGAACTCCTCGACGATGGCACTCTCGAGATCGAGTTCGCATACCGAAACGGCGACGAAGCCGTCCTCAAAGCGAAACGGGATACTTCTTCAACAGCCTGCTAGCCGCGCCTCCAACGGGCGCCCCGTGCGCGCCGCACTCATTGGAGCGGGCAAGTTCGGGGCCATGATCCTTTCCCAAATCCCGAGGATCGAGGGGCTCCATATGGCTGTGGTTGTCGATCTTGACGTCGGGCTGGCGCGTCAATCCTTTGAGCGCGTCGGCTGGACGGATGGTTGTTACGACGCCCGGAGCGCAGCCGAAGCGATCAAGAACGGCACGACCTTCATCACGGACGACTTTGAGGCGATGCTGGCGTGCCAGGAGATCGAGTGCGTCATCGAGGCCACCGGCCATCCGCTCGCGGGAACGCGTCACGCGCTCGCTTGCATTGAGCACG
Source organism: uncultured Alphaproteobacteria bacterium (assembly GCA_963737365.1). Lineage (GTDB taxonomy): Bacteria > Pseudomonadota > Alphaproteobacteria > Rhizobiales > Beijerinckiaceae > Roseiarcus. The sequence continues at coordinate 31,111 of CAVTSD010000010.1, read as the reverse complement.
GCAAGCACGTCGTCATGGTGAACGTCGAGGCCGACGTGATGGTCGGGCCTATTCTTGCGGAGAAGGCCAGAGCGAAGGGCCTCATCTATTCGATGGCGTATGGTGACCAGCCCGCTCTTATATGCGAACTCGTGGATTGGGGGCGCTCCTGCGGCTTCGAGATCACCGCCGCCGGAAAGGGCATGAACTTCGAGCCTCGCTATCGCTACTCAACCCCGGACACGGTCTGGGGCCTGTTTGGGTGGAGCGAGGAGATGGTCAAGAAAGATCGGCTCAATCCGAAGCTCTACAATTCTTTCACTGACGGCACGAAGGCCGCCATCGAAATGGCCGCGGTCGCCAATGGAACCGGCCTCGATTGTCCCGATGACGGGCTCGCATTCCCCCCGGCGGGCGTCCATGACCTCGCGAGAGTGTTCCGCCCGGTAGCCGATGGCGGCCGGATGGCCCGATCGGGTCTCGTCGATATTGCCGCCAGCCAAGAACCGGACGGCCGCGAAGTTTTCAACAACGTTCGATACGGCGTTTTCGTCACATTCAAGGCGCATCGCGAATACGCGCGGGCGTGTTTTAAGCAATATGGCCTGCTAACAGACCCATCGGGCTGGTACGCGTCCCTTTGGCGTCCTTTCCACCTTATCGGCCTAGAAGCATCCGTCAGTGTCCTGTCAGCGGTTCTGCGAAACGAGGCGACTGGTTCGTCGAAGCAGTTCAGGGGAGACGCGGTCGCCACCGCCAAGAAGGACATGCAACCGGGCGAAATGCTCGATGGCGAGGGAGGTTTTGCGGTCTGGGCGAAAGCAATTCCTGCCGTGCGCAGCCTTGAACTGGGCGCGCTCCCGATGGGGCTTGCGCACAATGTCCGCCTGAAGCGAGCGATCAAAAAAGATCAAGTGGTGAGCTACGCCGACGTCGATCTCGTGGATGATCGCGATGTCGCCGCTGTTCGCCGCGAAATGGAGGATCGCTTCAGACCTCAAAAGAGCATTGCTGCGCAATAGAGCGCGCACGGCAAAGTCAGGAAATCGTTCGTGGTTTTGGCAGGTTTCGGTCAGCCCACGCATCTCGTTCCTGGCGCAGCCAGTTAAGAAACAGCTGCACTTTTCGCCTTCGAAGATGGTCGCGAGGGCAGACAATCCATTGCGTCACGATCCGAATCTCGGGCGCATCTTGAACAGGTCGAACGAGCACCCCTCGCTCGAGTTCACGCTCCGTCATCAGCGTGCTTTCAAGGGCGATTCCAAGGCCGCCAGCCGCGGCGTCGATCGCCATATGGCTACGATCGAACAGCACTTTTCGCCATCGCGTGGGCGCTTCAACTCCAGCGAGAGCAAACCACCGGGGCCACTGCGCCTGCGATTTCACCGAATGGATTAAACGGAGGCTCGGAAGATCAGCAGGTGTGAGAACTCTCTGCACCGGCATAAGCGGGGGCGCAGACAGGCCAAAACTCCTCCTCCGACAATCCCTCCACAAACAACCCCGGCCATCGTCCGTCACCATGCCGTATCTCGATGTCCACCGACTCCCGATCGAAGTCCGTCGGCTCGTTCGTGCCATCCAGCCGCACTTCCAGGTCGGGGTGGAGATCAATCAGAGAGGCGAGCCGTGGCAACAGCCACTTATTTGAGAGGGTGGGCGTCGCGCGCACGTTGAGGGCCATCAGCGACCGGAATCCACGAATTTGCTCCGTCGCTTCGGTGACCGCTCAACCTGGTCGCGGATCGAAGTGAAATAGCGATCTCCGGCCTCGGTGAGCGCGATGCGGCGCCCGACCTTGACCATCAAGGAGGTCCCGAGTTGCACCTCGAGAAGCTGAATTTGCTGGGTCACAGCGGAAGGGGTCACGTTCAACTCTGCCGCCGCCTTCGAAACGCTGCCTGCTTTAGCGGCGGCGTGAAAGACGCAAATCGCGCGCATGGGAAGCTGCATCGGCTTGGCCTCGGACAGCCGGTATCGTTAGCAATTCTAACCTTTTCTGCAAAGCATCTAAATTGCTCTTAACAAAGAGCGCAACTACGCTTTCGTGGTCGGACTGCCTCGCGGCAAAACCGATGCGCAAAGAGGCCGCCGGGCGCCAACGCCCGATTGCTTGGAGGAACGCCGCTAGGAGCTCGGAAGATGTTCGTCGTTGCGACGATCGGACAGTTCACTCTTTCAATATGTAACGACGGCTCGCGCGTTATTGGCGCAGTCGATCGTCGCTCATCAAACGGGAGGAAACTTATGATAACTTTGGCTCGACCCATACTGACAACTGCAAGCCTGCTCGCCCTGGCGATAGGCACGAGTGGCGCGCGGGCTGCGGAGACCTGCTCCGCCTATCCGACTGGAACGGCGGAAAAGATCGAGAGTTCTGATCTTGCATCCAAGCTAGGCGAGGTTCCGAAGCCGGGCAAGGAGCTACATTTCGCTTACATCACCAAAACCCTCATCAACGAATTCTGGCAGGACGTTGCAGCTGGAGCGAGGCCGCCAAATACGGGATCAAGGTCGACGTGCAGGCGGCCAAGGATGAGTCGTCGCTGGTCGAGCAGCTCAACCTCGCGCAGACCATGGCTTCGCAGAAGCCAGACGCATTGCTCCTGTCGCCGGAGTCCGATTCGAATCTTGCGCCCGTGGTCAAGGCTGCGATTGCGGCGAACATCCCGACGGTAATAATCGACGATTCTAAAACCGTTGGCGCCAGCTCTTACATCGGCACAGACCAGGTCAAGATCGGCGCACAGGCCGCGACCTTCCTGCACGAGGCAAATCCAAAAGGTGGTAGGGTCGCGCAGATCGAAGGCGCGGCAGGCTCTCCAAACGCCAGGTTGCGCATCAAGGGGTTTAAGGAGCAACTCGCGACCTATCCCGACCTTCAACTCGTCGCGAGCCAGCCGGGCAACTGGGATCGTCTGACGGCGCTCAACGCCACGAGCAACATTCTGCGCCAAAACCCTGACCTCGTCGGAATCTACGCCAACAATGACGGCATGGCGCTCGGCGTCTTCGAGGCCGTGAAAAATGGCAACGCCGTGGGTAAGGCGCTGGTCGTCGGCACTGACGGAATTCGCGAGGCTAAGAAGTCGGTACAGGCGGGAGAGATGAGCGCGACTGTGGCAGAATTCCCCTTCGAGGAGGGGAAACTGGGCGTCGAGGTGGCTCTGCGGCTTCTCGGATGTCAGCCCGTCCCTCCTTGGGTCGTTTCGCCCAACGCGGTCCTCACGAAGGACAACGTCGCGAAATTCCCTAGCCCGACGAACTGAGAGTCAACCTCGATGGACGCCGTCGCAATGCCAGGAGGGACGAGCTCGTTATTACGCCCGCCTATGCTGGCGATGCGCGGCGTCTCCAAGACCTTCGGTCGCGCGCGGGTGCTGAACGACGTGGACCTCACACTCCAGAGTGGCGAAGTCCACGCCCTGCTCGGCGAGAACGGAGCGGGCAAATCGACATTGATGAAGGTCTTGTTCGGCATCGTCCCGCCTGATGCGGGCGAAATCGAAATTGACACGCTTGGCGTTGTTCAGATCGAGAGTCCGCGGCACGCTCTGTCGCTTGGCATCGGGCTTGTGAGCCAGGAGCTCAGCCTCGTTCCACAACTCGACGTGGCGCAGAATATTTTTCTCGGCCAGACGGCGGGTTTGGAAATCATCCCACGCGGTCGGCACCGAGCGGCGGCAGTAGAAATCCTTCAATCCCTTGCCCCTCATCTCCGAGTCGACACCCCCGTAGCCAAGCTGGGCATGGCCGATCGTCAGCTCGTCGAGATCAGCCGGACACTGGCGCGCGGCGGCCGCATCATCGCATTCGATGAGCCTACGTCGAGCCTGACGCCACAGGAGCGCGACGGCTTGTTCCAGGTGATCCGTGGACTTCGCGATGTGGGCAAGGCGATCATCTACATCTCGCACCGCATGGAAGAGATCCGCGCCATCGCCGATCGTTTCACGGTCATGCGGGATGGCAAGGTCGTCGCGACCGACGCCATGGAAAACTATACCGACACGGAACTCAACGATTTGATCGCCGGACGGGAATTGTCTCTCGCTATGGAGGGACGCCCTACGCCTGTTGTGATCAGCAAGGCGCCGCTACTTGAGATCCGAGATCTGTCAACGGCCCGTCTTCGCAATATTGATCTGTCGGTTTGCCCCGGAGAGGTCGTGGGGCTCGCAGGGCTGGTCGGCTCCGGCAGATCGGCAATCATGCGCGCGGGATTTGGAATCGATGAGCGCACAGGAGGCGAGATCCGGGTTGGTGGGTCAACGGTCGACATCAAAGCACCCAAGGATGCGATGGACGCCGGCATCGCCCTGATCCCAGAAGATCGCCGCGGACATGCGATCGTTCCCATGATGTCGGTCGAGCAGAACTTTGGTCTTGCGAGCCAGAAGCGCTTTTCACGGTTCGGCTTGTTGCGCGGCGCGACCCGCCGCGCTGAGGCGAGAAAATATGCTTCGGATCTCCAAATCCGACCGCCGAACATCCAGACCCCCATGGCCAATCTGTCGGGAGGCAACCAGCAGAAGGTCGTCATCGCGCGCTGGCTGGCGACCGGCGCCCGGGTGCTCATGTTTGATGAGCCCACACGCGGCGTCGACGTTGGCGCGAAAGCGGAGATCTACGCCCTGCTACGCCAGCTCGCTACCGCCGGCGCGGCGGTTTTGGTGATCTCGTCCGAACTCCCCGAACTCTTGCTGCTGTCGCACCGCATAGGCGTCGTCAACCGGGGCCGGCTCACGCAGATCCTGGAAAACGGCAGCCATCTTAACGAGGACGTACTCATGCGTCACGCAACCGCAGGCGGTCTGCAATGATCCAAAGCGCTGCCAAGACCCCGAGCCTCACCACCCCCGCCTCGACGACCCCTTCGTTCAATCGGGACCTCTTTCGGCAAGCGAGCGTCCTCATCGGCTGCGTCGCCCTTTTCGCGATCTTCTCGATTCTCACCAGCAGTTTCTATCAGCCGTCGAACCTGATCGACATCATGCTGCAATCCTCGATCAACGCCGTGATCGCGGTCGGCATGACGCTTGTCATCATCACCCGCGGCATAGATCTCTCGGTTGGCTCGATCGTCGGGCTGTCGAGCATGGTGGCCTCCGACGTCATGAGCCACAACATCGCGCTCGGCATCGTCGCCGGCCTTTTGGTGGGAATGATTTGCGGCCTCGTCAACGGCCTGCTGATCGCCAAGCTCAAGCTGCCTGATTTCATCGTGACGCTGGGCACGCTGAGCGTCTTTCGCGGCGTGGCTCTCATCTACACGAACGGGCAGCCGATCTACGGCTTGCCGGAAGGATTTCGTGCCGCATTCGGCGGCCAATTGCTCGGTGTCCCGACGCCCGTCATCATGGCCATCGTCGTCGCGGGACTCGCCTTTTTTCTTGTCCGTTTCACCGCGCTTGGCGAGCAGATTGTTGCGGTCGGGGGTAACGAGGAAGCGGCGCGGCTTTCAGGCATCAACATCGATCGTGTCAAGATCGTCGTCTACACATTGTCGGGCCTCCTCTCCAGCTTCGCAGGATTCGTGCTCATCGCCCGGATCGGCGCCGCCGAGCCGATCGGCGGAAACGGCTTCGAGCTGCAGGCCATCGGGGCCGCTGTCATCGGCGGCGCGAGTTTGTTTGGTGGCGTTGGAAATCCACTCGGCTCTCTTATCGGCGCGCTAACGCTTGGTGGCTTGCAAAACGGACTGACGCTCATGAACGTCCCTTCGTTTTGGCAATATGTGGCCTCCGGTGTGGTCGTCATCCTCGCGGTTTACGCTGATCGGCTCGCCCGCCCGCGTCGATGACAGAGCGGGTTCGGTTGGGGAGCCGGCTGATATAGCGCGCTGGCTCTCAGGATCGCATTCGGCTTAACAGGGACCACTTTTGCGGTAGGCTCTGCAACAGATATGAGCCCCCTCAGCCGACCAGGCTCTCATATCTTCGCAATGACGGCGAGGCGAATATCGTGGATGAAAACAAGCTTCGCTTCGCGACCCGCCTGAACTCGTTCGGCTCGAAGCCCGACACCTATTGGCCGAAAGGTCGGGCAAAGCCGAGCCCCTTGGATCTCGCCGAGCGCGCCTCCAGGGCCGAGGGCCTTACGGACGTCGACCTCAACTATCCTGACCATGCTGGGCCTGATCCTCGCGTGACCGGCGACAGGATACGCGACCTCGGCCCGGCGGTGAACGGTTTCGCCATGCGGTGCTACTCCAATCCGGCGTTCTAGATCGGCGCTTTCACCAATCCCGACCCGGCGGTCCGCCGCGAAGCGATTGATCTCACCAAAACGAGGATCGGTGCCGCCCGCCAGGCTGGCTGCAATCTGATGACTCTCTGGCTTGGACAGGATGGCTTTGATTATCCTTTTCAGGCTGACTATGCGCGCCTCTGGACGGAGGAGATCGAGGGCATTCGCGAAGTCGCCCTGCATGATCCAGACTGCCTGGTTAGGTCGAATACAAGCCGAACGAACCGCTTTCGTACAGTCTGATGCCGGACTGCGCGACGACACTCCTGGCCCTTAAGGAAGTGGGTCTTTCAAATGTCGGCGTGACACTCGATTTCGCGCATGTGCTTTATGCGGACGAGCAGCCAGCGTTTGCAGCCGCTTTGATCAATCGCCACAGCCACCTTCTCGGCATGCATCTGAACGATGGATATTCAAAACGAGATGATGGCCTGATGGTCGGAGCCGTGCATTCCCTGCAAACGATCGAGCTGCTTCGGCAGGTCAAAGCCGATGGGTTTGACGGTCCGATTTACTTCGACACATTTCCGGACCTGACGGGCCTCGATCCGATCAAGGAATGCGAGGCCAACATCGCCACCGTTAAGTCTATGCTTCGCGTCATCGACAAACTCGACGCCGGCAACGAACTGCCGGGCGCGATCGCCCTTCAGGATGCCGTCGCCACGCAAGCGATTGTTCGCAAAGCGATGTTCGGAAGCTAGGGGATCGGTGGCCCCTTAGGGATGTCCCGATGTCTAGTCAGAGCGACAAAGATGGATCTCGATCGCCGCGCCATGAAAATTTCAGGAGACGCGCTTGAGCGTGCCGCCAGAGCAATGGATTCCAGAAGACCCAACCGCGGCGCCCCCCGCGGTCATTGTCGTCGGAAGCTTGCACTATGACATTATGGTCGACGCGCCCGACCGCCCCCGAAAAGGCGAGACGATCGCTGGGAGAAGCTGGGCGCCGAAATTCGGCGGCAAGGGGGTCACGACAAGATTGGCGCCAAGGCGTACGCTAAGTTGGACGAAACGTGAACGTTGGATTCGAAGACGACCCCCGTTTTATGCGGCTTGGCCGGAAGCTGACTTTTCCTCTCTCAAGGGCCTGAAGCTGGCCGGATCTGTCGGCTCGGTCCGCCAAGAATAAATCCCTGTGAGAGTGATATGCTCCCAGGAGATCGGCGAAACGTGTTTGAGCAAATGACCGGGAATAGTCCTGCTCTTGCCCTTCAAAGAACCGACGATGCGGGCGACGTAGACCGTATTCCAGTGAACGATTGCACTGACGACGAGATTGAGGCCGGAGGCGCGAAAGGCCTGGCTGTCGAAGGATCGGTCACGGACCTCGCCGCGCTCGTGAAAGAAGACGGCACACTTCAACTTGTGCGCCGATTCTCCCTTGTTGAGACCGCCGAGGCAGCACCGCCGCAACTTGGGATCGCAATACCATTCGATCATGAGCGGGTTCGTTCGAGGCGGCCGACTTCACGCAGGGCCCGCGCCAGTTCGCTGGGCTTCTTGGATGCGGAGAGCTTCTTCAGAATAACCGAGGGCGCGACGATGCGCTCGTTCATCGATGCCGCCATACGCGGCAACTCGTCCCAATTGTCGCGGATGAGATCGATGTTGATCCTTGCGCCGAGATGAGTCTTCAGCGCCGGATAGGTGTCTGCTTCTCGAACGTATGGAATTTTCGATCTTTGAGATTGCGCAGGCGCGGCGCGAACCGCCGACCAAGCAAGGCGAACAACCCAAAGACATGATCGCTCGAACCGCCGGTGTCGGTGTAATGTTCGTCGATGTCGAGCTTGGATTCATGGTCGAATAGGCCATCAAGGACATAGGGCGCTTCGCTCTCGCTTGGGCTGATCGGGAGGATGCTGAAATAGCCATATTGGTCGGAGAGGTGGCTATAGAATTTTGTGCCTGGCTCGCTGCCGTAATGAAGGTTCACGTCGCTTCGACCTGTAGCGCGGTCGCTGGCGCGGAAGAACTGCCCGTCGGAAGACGACGTCGCGCCGGCGCCCCAAAGAGCGGCGTGTGGATGGGCTGAATGCGCGTCGATAATCGCTGCTTGCGCCGCCGTGTAAATCTCCGGCCGGACATGGAACAAACGCGCCCAACCAATCTGTCTTTCGCTGACATTGGATGAGGCTTCCGCCATGCGCTTGGGGCCGAGATTGGTGGCGTCGGCCAGCGCGGCGGCAAGAATGGCGGAGCGATTGCGCACCACGTCGCCCGTGCGCAAATGCGTGAACTTGTCGGCGAACCCGGTCCAACCATCAACCTCGGCGAGCAAATCCGTAGTGTGGACGTTGGGCAAGAAGCTGTTGAGCTCCCACTTAAGCGCCTCGGCAGCTTCTGGAACCTCACTTTCCAACGGCGACACGACCAACGCGCCGTCCACGAGCCGTACGCCCTCGAGCTTTCCGGCGCGAGCGCGATAGGCGAGTTGCTTGAGCTGAAAATCGAGCGTCCGCAGCATCGAGTTCGAGCCATGCTGGCGCATCAGCCGGCACGCCAAGGCTCAATCGATCGGCGTCCTTCTTCTCTGTGAAGGCGCGCGTCGGCATCAGATATTCGTCGAGCGGGCGATAAGCGAGGCTTCCCTCCACCCAGATGTCGCCGGAGGGCAGCCGATCGCGCAGTGCGCCGAGCGTCGCAACTTCGTAGAGGGTCGATCCGGCTTGCCGCCGGCGAGGATCAGCTTCTTAGCGGGCTCATCCAAATGCCTGATCGGGAATTTGTTAGGAAGCGCGCGCCGATTCTCGCGATGCATCTGGGTCAACAATTCGATCGCGGCAATTGGGTCGCCCCGACGCGAAGCGCGGAATTGAAAGGCGGCGAGAAAGCGCGGCGCATATCTGCGCAGGCCGGCGTGATGCTGAGCGGCGACAGGCAGCGGATTGACGGCCTTCTCGGCGACCATGGCCTCAACTGAGGGCTGCGCCTCGACGAGCCTGCGCCAACCGACCTTGGCGTGCAACATCTCGATTGCGTCGCCGTTACGCGTTGGCCTCCACCAGGACGCGCAGCGTGTCGCGGAAGAGCCGCAATGCCGCCGTCGTTTCCTTACGGCTGCTCTTGTGGCGCTCTTCGCAAGCCGCCGCGGCGCGCGCGAAGAGACGACCGATCTGCTTGCAGAACATACGGATCGCCTCGTCCGACAACCGTTCCTGCAGATTGATCAGATAGGCGAGAAGCGTGGCACGCAGGCGATCGGCGCCAAAATCCTCGGCGAGCCAAGCAGGCGCGGCGTCGCCCTCGCGCACAATCTGCTTTCAGCGCTCGGGATGAACCGTCTCCCGGCATGCTGGGTCAATCGTCAAGCCGCGCAGATCATCGAGGCGATCGAGAAGGCCGTTGAGATTGGCGGCGCTTGGAGAATCCGACCAAGCGCCAAGCCAGCCAAATCGCGTTTGGCGGATCGCCGAATCGAACGCCAACAGCGCGTCGAGCGTCGCCAATTGTGCGGCCGTCCGCCCATTCAATATCGCCTGAAGAGCGCCCTTGCGCGCAATGGCGCGCCCTGCACGGCCAATCCGATCCATGCGCTCGGCTGAGAGCAGCAAGGCGCCTCGATCGCGAAAGCTTTTAATGATGGCTTCGCCGATGGTAGGCCCTTGTCGGTCGCCGTCGCGGCATCGATTGCTGCCAGGAGCGCAAACCGTCGGTCTTCGCGCGCCGCCACGCGCAAAGACAAATAGCCTTGGACCTCAATTAGATGTTCGCGACGTGTCTCGTCGCGCCGAGCATAGTCAGCAAAAGCAGGCGGGCTGACTCCGAGTTGGTCGCCGAGAAAATGAAGCAAAGCCGACGGGATCTCGTTGAGCGCGAGCGCCCGTCCCGGAAATCGCATCAGGCAGATTTGCACGGCGAAGCCCCACTGATTGCGATGGCCGCGTTTAGAGAGGATCAAGTCCAAGTCTTCGCCACTCAGCGAGGCGTAGCGGATCAGGGTTCTTTCGTCGGCTGGAGCCGCTAGCAACGACGTCCATTGGTCGGCGCTTAATAGGGGCCGGTAAGCCACGACACGACTCCCAGCCAGAAAGCGAACGCCTGTGATTGTCGCCGTAGCGTGAAATTTGGCCAGGGTGTCCCGGCGGTCGTCCACAGCGTTGTTCGAAAACCAGACCCTATCCCTGCCGCGAGCCGAGCCTGCCGAGATGCGTGGATCCTCTACTACGTTCCCTTTTTGTCCAAGTTAGCGTACGCTGGGGCGCCAATCTTGTCGTGACCCCGAGAGGGCTCGTGAGTGCGCCTGGTTCGAGCCGCCTTCGACGACTGAGCGCTGCCAGATGGAGTTGAATCTGCCGAATGACCCAGAACGCGAATTCGTCGTGAGCATCGATACCGCTCATGTTCGCGCAAGCCGGGCGGAAGCCGGCAGGAACTTCGAGATTGTTGTCGCACGATGCGGGCGCGGCGGACGCGGCGAGGTGACGGTTCTTTCCGACGGCGCCGAGATCATGAAAAGGCTGCCGAAGGCGCTGCCGCAGCCGACGGCGCATATCATCGACTGGTTTCACATCGCCATGAAGATCCAGCCGCTGCAGCAGGTCGCCGATCATTTCGTGCGCTGGCATGACGCTGGGAACAGCGAAATGGCTCATGTCGACGCCAACGTCCGATCGTTGAAGTGGAAGCTCTGGCATGGACAGACCGATCGGGCGCTCGATCAGCTCGAGACGATGACGAGCGATTTCGCGAAGCTGCGAGAGAGAGCAACCTTTCAGCGACACGCCTGCTGCATCTGGCGCACCCCTTGCGGACCTATGTCCGCTCCAACAAGAGCGCGATTATCAACTATGGAGCCCGCTATCGATCAGGCCGGCGCATCGCGATGGCCTTGGCCGAGTCCGGCGTGAATTCGCTGGTCGCACGACGGATGGTCAAAAAGCAGCAGATGCAATGGTCAAAGCGGGGCGCTCATCTTCTGCTTCAGGTTCGGCCGCCGTTCTCAACGGCGATCTTCGGGAGCGCCTCGCGTACAAGCAGCCGAAACAAGCCCATCGATCGAGGATCGCGTGGCTGCTCGAGCCGACTCCGCCGCTGCTCAAGATGGCTTAACAACCCAGCTAATTTATCGGTCCCCATTCGTTAAGCTTCAGGGTTTACGTGTCGCGCCGCGCGCGCCGCGTCGCTTTTGGCCACGAATTCGGCGAGCACATTGTCGAGAAGTCTCGCGGCGCTGTTCTTGAAGCCGTCCCACGCCATGGCGCCGACAAAGCCGATGGAGCCAACGGAGAAGACTTCGCCGCCGCCCGCGATCGGCACATAGACCATGTCGGCTCGCACCTTGTCGGGACGGTTCGGACCATCGGAATTCGGCATCGGGGTGCCCAGATCCTCCGGCACCATGAGATATTCCGGTCCAAAGCCGGTCGCTGAGGCGAGGATGGTCGCCTGGGCCGGAGAGCCGAGCGCAATGTCGTAGCGATCGCATTCGTCGCTGGCGGCCCCGCCGAGAATGTAGCCCTCCTCGCCAATCACGTTCTCGCTCACACCCTCGAAGAACGCCTTAAATCGCGGCTCATAGCTAGCCGGGGCGCGCTTGTAGCCTTTCCCTTTCGAAAAACCTTCCGTTGCGAAGCCGACGCCGAGGAGCGTGTTTGGACCGCGTCCGCGATAGCGCCACAGGCCTCCGGGCTCGCCGGTGTGGACATGATTGCGCTCGCCGGCAGGCGCGTCCCATGAGCGCAGGCCGGAATTGTCGCGACGGACCTCGACAATCCAGGGACGATAGGGATCGATCGACGTGACCCAGTAAAAGCCGTTGCCGCCCAGATAGAGGATGCGCCCGCCGTTAAGGGCGTAATCCTCGAGCGCCGTGAGCCCCTGGCTGGTCCAGTATTCGGGGTGAGATCCGGTTACGACGGCCTTGTACTTCGAAAGCAGCTCGGAGCCGCGCTGATGGACCTCCTGGTCCGTGACGACGTGGTAGGAATGGGGCAACCGCTCGAGCCAGGCAAGAAAAAAGAGGTCGACGGCGAAGTGCCGAAAACTGCCCGTGAGCCAGTTCGGATAATGGGGACGTACGTTGAGGAGAGGACGCCTGCGGCTGCTATAGCGAACCGGGCTCCCATCCTTGTGCCGATCGTAGCATGACAGGCCAAATTCGGGGTGCGCGTTGATGAACGTCTCGTCCTCCGAGACAACGCGTTCGTGTCCCATGATCGCGCTCATATCGGACGCCGCGAAATGATCGTTGGCGTAGGCGAGGTACGTATTGGTCGGCGCGACGAACAAGACGTCAGCGCCCTCGTCTATCGGGCGGACGAACAACGGGTAGAGATCAACGCCTTCCCCGGCCTCAAGGCGCACCGCATAGATGCCGCTCCTGAGATCCTTCGGCAGTTCGAAGGTGAGATTATACTCCCACTCCGAGTTCGAGCATGTCGTCGGAGTGGAAATAGATGGCTCCGTACTGCTGCGGCGCGGCGACGAACGAGTCCTCCGCCCCACTCCAGTTGCGGCCGGTCACCGCGCGCTCGGCGCCATTGCGGATGACGGCGTCTGGCGCACGGTTAGCGACTTCGTGAATATAGCGGGAGCGAAAATCCTCTGCGAAGCTCCAGGCGAGCCGCGCGTTCTTGCCGGCCCCTCCATGCAACGGGTGACATTCCTTTTCCGACAACGCGCGGTCGAAGAACTCCAGGCTATCGATTTTGCCGTTGAAGCCGTCTAGCGCAGAACCGATGGGACTGATTGCGCGGGCCGCCAGGACAAGCTTGTCGAAGGGCGGAGCCACGCCGTCGAGAACGGCTCGGGCTTGACGGTCGGCGGCTGCCCCCGGAAGGCCTTTGACCTGCTTAATATGCGCAAACACGTCGCTCTTGCCTTGGTGACTTTCGACGCTGAGCACGACGGAATACCAGAGCAGGGGCTGAACGGTCAGGCCGAGCCCCCAGGGCTGCCCCCGAACCGAGATCACGAGCTCGGACTTTTGGATGGCGAGCGCCACCGAGGCGCCCTCATCGGAGGTCGCCGCGACAAGAGTTTGCGGCTGCTCCCAGTGGGGAACGCTCGAATAAAACCAGAAATGTAGAGCGAACGAAGGCCCGAAGGCGCCTCCCAACGGCAATTCCGCGAAGGAACCGATCGCTGTTGGTTGTTCGACGCCTGGAACGGTGATGTCCACGCCGGGAATCGGAACCCCGAAGGAACGGAATGCACCGTCGGTATCCTCTTTGGTCGGACCACGAGTGATACGCTCAAGCGTCGCCCGGACGCTCGCACGTCTGCTGCTAATCGCCATGCGGACGGTCTCGCCCGGCAGGCGGGACCACTCCTCGAAGTAGGCTTGTACGTCCATAGTCCTCGCTCCGAATCCTCGATTGGTTAGGCGGCGCCCCTCATGCGCGCTGCGATGGCTTCGCCGATCATGACCGATGTGAAATGGGTGTTGGCCCGGCAATCGAGCGGCATGATGGATGCGTCCGCCACGCGGAGGCGCTGCGCCCCCTTTACCGAACCGTCTGGATTCACCACCCCCGACGCCTCTGTTCTTGCGCTCATCCGACACGTTCCCGCGGCATGTTGAGCGTCGCCTGCCTCGAGCAGGATGAGGTTGTCCTGTTCGTCCTCGCCCATGGCGAAGACTTCATCGAGGCTGAGCCCCGACGCCCCGAGGGTCACCGAACGCGCAATGCGGATTAGATTCGGATGTCCGACGATTTCCGCGCCGCGGCGCAGGGCGTCGCGCATTCGCTCCATGTCGCGCGGATCGGAAAGCATGTTTGCCTCGACCAGCGGATCGTGGTCGGGATTGGACGAAGCGAAACGGACTTCTCCTCGCGAAAACGCCTGGAAGACGGAAACGCCCAGCGCGCCGGGAATCGCCACACCGTCACTGGAAAAGCCAAGGTGGTTGAACGCGATCATCAGCATGTCGCGGCGGCCGGCCCCCGCCATGCCGGACGTGTAGCTGACGCAGCAATTGGTATGCCGCGCATCGCGGTCCCGTGGCGCGAATTCATCTTTCAGGGCGACCGTAAATCGGATGATAGGATGTTCCAAAAGGTTGCGCCCGACGTCTGGCGTATCGCGCACGGGAACGACCCCGAGATCGCGCAGCACGGTGACGGGCCCGATTCCAGAACGGATTAGAATTCCGGGCGAGTGGACAGCGCCCGCGCTTAGAACGACTTCTCCCGCCGAGAGATTGCACCATTCTTGGCCAGGCAAGCGGACGCGCACGCCAGTCGCGATGGCCCCGTCGAATAACACCCGATCAACAAGCGCTTCGCCGACGACTGTGAGATTGGGCCGACGACGCGCCGGCTCGAGATAAGCCTCGTTGGTTGAAATTCTCCGGCCTGAGCGATTGTTGATCGGATAGCACGCGACGCCCTCGCCCGAGGCGGCGTTCAGGTCGTGATGCCACGGATAACCGAGATCGAGAGCGGCAGTCCGGACAGCTTGATCGATCGGCCCCCAGCTTTCCAACGGCGCGCGATAAACTGGAATCGGGCCTCCCCGTCCGTGCTGCTCGGGATGTGGCGCTTCGGGATCGTCTTCGATCGCGGAGAATATTGGCAGCACGTCCGACGACGCCCAGCCCTCGCATCCCGCCGCGGCCCACGCGTCGAAGGCGTCGGCTACCCCGCGGATCGCTATTTGCGCATTCATGGCCGAACTTCCCCCAAGTCCGCGGCCTCTCCAATAGAGGCGGGGGACCTGCGCAGGGGTGCGGCGCGCCATGAGCTGCGGCCATTGCCACGCGGCTTGCATGTCCGGCTCCATGATGATCGCGCAAGGATTCGGGCTCAGCATCTCCGGCGGAGCTTCGGCGGCGCGCCAATCGCGGCCGGCCTCCAGCAGAAGCACGCGGCGGCCTGGATCCTCGGACAGGCGCGCTGCAAGGGGCGCGCCAGCGGAGCCTGCGCCAACCACGACAACGTCCCAATGCTCGTCCGTCACCATTCTGAATCTCCCGCGGCCTTTGTCGTTTGGACCACGACGTGATTGTCGGATGCGTCCGTCCACCCGGACGCGCGCCTCAGCGCTTCGGCGAAGCGATACCGGTCGACGTCCTCAACGACCCCCGCCGGCTCGACGCGACGGTACTCACTCTTAGGCGTGGGGGCGGCGACGGACGCCCCGAGACCCGCTAGCTGTAAGAGCCCAACTGCGGTGACATCGGTCGTTTTCGCGACGAGAATCTCAGCTTCAAGGGCTTCGGCGAGAAAGCTGCAGAAGTAGCGACTGTGCGTAAGACCCCCATCAACCGCGATCCTCGTGCAAAGTGTGACCGATTTGAACGCGTCGATCACTTCCGCGGCCCGAAAGGCGATTCCCTCGAGCACCGCGCGGCAGAGATCAGCGCGCGACGTGGCGAGGTTAATTCCGATCCAGAGACCGCGCGCCGACCGGTCCCAATGCGGGCATCCAAGACCAGATTGCGCAGGCGCGAACATAACGCCCTTGCTCGCTGCCGAGGGGCCTTCGAAGGCATCGAGCTCCTCAAATGTATCGAGCAGGCCGACGCTTCTCAGCCACTCCACCGCCGCCCCCGCCGTGAGGACGCCGCCATCTAGAGCGAAGGCAGGTTTCGCCTGCCCAAGCCGCCATGCGCATGTCGGAAGGAGCCCGGAATGGGCGCCGAACGCGGGCGTTTCACCTGTCAGCCCCAGAGCGAACGCGCCCGTGCCGAAGGTGATTTTTACCTCGCCGGGCCTTCGACAGTCGTGCCCGAAAAGAGCAGCCTGCTGATCGACGACGCTCGCGGAGATCGCGCCCTTGCCGGCGGTCTCGCCGAACATTCCCGTCGTCGGCAGGATGGCGGGAAGCAACTCGACGGGCACGCCAAACGCTTCGCAAAGGTCTTGATCCCATTGCAGGGTCGAGAGATCGAGGAGGCTCGTGCGCGAGGCGGTCGAGACGTCAGTGCAGAACGCTCCGCAGATCCGGTCAAGCAGGAACGCGTCGCTCGTGCCGAGCCGCAACCGACCTGCCCGAGCGAGGCTGCGCGCGTCTTCTGCGTTGTCGAGCAGCCAGCGCAGCTTGCTAGCGGAGAAATAGGGATCCAGCGGCAGCCCGGCGCGTTCGAGGGTGAGCGCCTCGAGTTCCGCGCTGCGAAGCCGTTCCACATCTGCGCGCGTTCGCTCGTCCTGCCATACGATGGCGTTGTAGACGGGGCGCTTCGTCTGGGCGTCCCAGGCGACAACTGTTTCGCCCTGGTTGGCGAGACCAATCGCGTCTGAAGAGCCGGCGAGCGTCAATAGTTCTGACACATTGTTGCTGATCTCGACCGGATCATGCTCGACCCATCCGGCATGGGGGCGAATCTGCCGGTGCGCGCGACTTCCGACGAATGTCGCGGGCGCGCCGTCGACGCTAGCGTAAGCCTTTGTCGAAGTGGTCCCCTGATCGATGGCGAGTATCGACGGCACCTCTCTGTCGCTCCTTCAATCCAGCGTGACGACTGCGTCCCGATGGCCGCGCAGGCGTTCGCCGGGAAACGTGAGGGCGAGCCGTCGCTCAGGAAGCGCGCTGATACGTCGCGTCGCGAGCGTCTCGCCGCCGGCCCTCAGGCGCAAGAAACCTATGTGAGCCCGCGCTGCGCGAGCGAAAATCGTGATCGGGCCGTCGTTCGGCAGGAGGCGTTGGGGATAGGCGTAGCGCAAGGCTCCTCCCACGCGTAGCGTGATCGCTTCGTTGATGTCCGGCAGGCGGCCTGCCAGAGACTTCAGGATCGCGTGCGCCGCCAACCTGCCTTCCGCCGCGACCCAGCCGGAATGTTCGACCGGGCGTAGGACGTTCCCCGCAGCGAAGTAGCGGGGATCAGAGCATCGCCATTGTGAATCGATAGCAGGTCCTCCGGTGAGGTTGTCAAAGAGTATGGGGCTCGCTTCGACGAGAGCCGCTTCAGGCCTGAATTTCCCGGTGAAGATCACACCGTCGCATGCGAGCGTCGAGCGCGCGCCCTCGCACTCGATCTCCACGCTCTCCACACGGTCGGAGCCGTTGATGCGCAGAAGCCGCGTCCGGGTGAGGACTGGGACGCCGAAAAGCGCTCGCGAGGCGACGTCCAGAGGGCGTCGCGCTACAATCCGGTTCTCTTCTTCGATCATCGCGGCGGGACGAATTCCGGCGTGACGCGCCGTGAGAATCGCCGAGAAGGAAACAAGCTCAGACCCGACGATGACAGGGCGGCGAAATGGCCGCATGCCGCCGACGTAGACCATGTCCTGAAAGGCGCCGGTTGTCGTGATTCCCCGAGGTCGGGCGCCGGAGACAAGGCGCGCTGACCGCGGGGTCTCGCGTATGCCCGTGGCGATCAGGATCGTGCGCGCCTCGAGCTTCTCGACCCCAGCTTGCGTAGAAATCTCGATCCGCCCTTGCGGTTCTATACGGGTGACGGTCGCGTTGGCGATGATCTCAACGCCGCGCGCCGCCTCGATCAGGCGTTCGGCGTAAGACGGTCCAGTCAAGATGCGCTTGAAGTCGAAAACGCCCCAGCCCGAGTGGCCGCAGTGACGAGGGAGCCCGCCCGCCACCGGGGCTCGTTCGAGGACGAGCACGTCCCGGACGCCATTGTCGCGGAGTGTCCGCGCCGCAGTCAGACCCGCCGGCCCCGCGCCAATAATGATGGCAGACCGCATCAGCCGCTGTTCCCCCGACTAACCGCGGTCCCTGGCAGTTCAGGGATACGTCCTGCGGCAAGCTCGCAGATGCGGCGCGTACAGTAGAAACCTTGGCAGCGGCCCATCATGCAGCGGGTACGGCGCCGCAGCCCTCCTAGGGTCGCGACGGGAAGCGGATCCTGGAACGCCGCTTCGATCTCTCCTTCCGTCACGAACTCGCAATGACAGACAATGGCCGATCGCCCGTTCTCCTGATAGGCGCGAGGGCGATCCTCGGCGAGATTGGAGACGGGCGTCCACCGAATGGCCCCGCCGCCGGAGAGCGCGCCAAAGCGATCCTCGTACAATTCGCGAACATGACGGGCGATGCCAAGGCACGCCGTAAGGCCAGTTGAACGAATGCCGCCGACCGTGATCCACCGCTCGTTGGACAAAGCCTCGATCTGGTAATCCTTGAACTGCGTCGCGGGACGCAGGCCCGCATAGACAGCGGTGACTGAATGTTGCGCAAGCGCGGGCACGATGCGCGATCCCTCGGCGATAAGAGCAGCGAGCGTCGCTTCCTCGACCGTTGCGATCCGGCGTTCGTCCTGATCTTCGGCGGTGGGGCCAACGATCAAGTTTCCGAAGGCGCTTTGGCCGACCACGACCCCCTTCGTGTGCGCGCTCGGCACGGGAAGAAGAATGCGGGGCGCGAGCCCGAACGCGGTCTTGTCGAATACGACGAACTGACCTTTCCTCGGACGGATACGAAATGGACTTGGCCTCGCTATGGCCTCAACGAGATCGCCGTAGTTTCCCGCGCAGTTGACCACAACCGACGCCTTCACGACACTGCCGCCCGCCACGTCCAGCGACCACGTCCCATCGGCGAGGCGGCCGTCGCCCACCTCTACGTTGCGCAGTACGACGCCGCCATTCGCTTGTCCTTGCAGCAGGTAGGCGAGCGGCGCCGACCACGGGTCGATGACGGATTCTCCCGGCACTAGGATTCCCCCTTTCGCCGAATTGTTGAGATCAGGCACCTCGCTGCGGACCTCGGCCGCGCTCAGGGAACGAACATCGACCGCGTTCGCGCGGGCCTGCGCGATGATTGCCGGCAGTTTCGCGACCTCGTCTTCCGTCCAGGCGATGACAAGGGCGCCGGTCCTCCGCAGCGGAAGATTCAGCCGCTCATGGATCTCGCCATAGGTCCGGTAGCCGTCCCGCACGCATTTCGCCTCGAGAGTGTCAGGCTGAGCGTCGAATCCCGTGTGAAGCAGGCCGCTATTGCCTTTGCTCGCGCCGTTGAGAAAGTCCGCGTCGCGCTCAAGAATGATCGTGCGCGCTCCGGCGAGGACGAATTCGCGGAAGACTGCGCAACCGACGACGCCCGCGCCGATCACCGCGATGTCGAACGTGCTCGGATGCGGTGACCGAACGGTCATAGATTTGATAAGCTCATTTCGTGGGCATGACTGCTCAGTCATGATAGGCTGGCGCCTCGAATTTTCGCAAGCCCGATTTTGGGGACGAAGCCTGGGACCGTTTTTCATGGGACAAACTGGCATGAACGAGGGGATTTTATGATTCCGGAGCAGCGGCGCGGCGCGATTCTCGAACTCGCCCGACAACAAAGCGAACTGAAGGTGGAGGACATTGCATCCCGCTTCAGTGTCTCTCGCGAAACCGTGCGGCGCGATTTGGCCCAGCTCGACGCGCGCGGCCTGCTGCGACGGGTCCATGGCGGAGCCCAGAAGCAGCAGACCGCCGCCGAAGCGCCATTCCGCGAGCGGCTGATCGAGAACGCCGACGCCAAAGAGCGCATCGCCCGGACGACCGCAAGTCTTTTCCAGGATGGCGACACCCTGATGATCGACACGGGCTCGACCACGCATGCGCTCGCGCGCGAATTGGCCCATAGGCGGTTGATGATCATAACGAATTCGGTCGGAGTTGCACAAAACCTCTACGGTCCGGGAACGCTTGCGCGGGTCCATCTCGTTGGCGGGGAGTATCGTGGGGAAACCGGCGAGGTGTTGGGCTCCGTCGCGCTCGACCAGATCCGGCAATATCGCGCCGATCACGCGATCCTGACCGTCGGCGCGATCGACGCCGCCGGCGGCTTTATGGACTTCGACGTCGAGGAAGCCATCGTCGCGAGGGCCATGATTCGGCAATCAGAGCGGGTCACGGTGATCGCCGATCACAGTAAGTTTGGGCGAGTGGCGATGGCGCAGGTTTGCTCGCTGGATGGCGTGGCGCGGCTCGTCACCGATCGGGCGCTCAATCCGGTCATGGCCGAGGCGCTGCGCGGCGCCGGGGTCGAACTCCTCGTCGCCGAATAGCTTCATCTATTTTTTCTGTTGACTGAACAGTCGATTTCGACCTACCGTTCGTGCAGTGGAGCGACGGTGCCTTTGATGTGCGCCGGTGGCTAAGCAAATCAGGGCGCCGCTTCAGCGCGGACCCTGAGCGTTGAAGGGAGTGGGTAAACGATGGACCAGACACGCCGGCAATTCCTGGGCAGCGCATCGGCCGTCGCCGCTGGTCTTAGCGTTTCAAGCCAGTTTGTGGGCCCGGCCTCCGCGCAGGGCAAGAAGACCGTCGTGCTCGCATCGATGGGTCCGGTCACGGGCAACTGGGATCCGACCTCGCATACGACGCTTGGCCAGCTCAGTTTCGAATCCTTCATCTTCAGCCATCTTACGCGATCGCCGATGCAGGAGGGCAAGGTGGACGAGATCCAGCCCGATCTCGCCACGAGCTGGAAGCTGATCGATCCGAACACCCTCGAGTTCGTCCTGCGAAAGGGCGTGAAGTTCCACGACGGCAAGGAATTCACCGCAGAGGACGTCAAGGCGACGATGCAATACGCATCCCAATCCTCGCGGCCTGCAGCAGCCTGGTATCCGGGCCCAGTCGACGTCGAGATCGTCGATTCCTACACCGTGCGGCTGCATACTGAGAAATACGGCTACCCAGCATCGGCCTATTGGTTCGTCGCGAGCTTCCTCCCGATGCTGTCCGCGAAGGATGTGGCCGATCCGAAGATTCTCGAGAAGCGGCCGAACGGGACCGGGCCGTTCAAATATATCGAGACCGATGGCGACAAGAACATCATTCGCGCCAACGACGATTATTACGGCGGTCGACCGAAGATAGACGAGGTCGTCTACGCCTATGTGCCCGACTCGAACACGCGCGTGCTGGGTCTCTTGAACGGTCAATATCAGATTATCGAACGGCTGGAGCCGGAGCAGTATCAGACGTTAGCCAAGAATCCCAACGTCGCCGTCCATCGTGGCCTCTCAACGGAGAACAAGTATCTCCACTTCCGCTGCAACAAGCCGCCGTTCGACGATGTCAGGATCCGCCAGGCCGCCTGTCACGCGATCGACCGTCAGCAGATTCTGGCGCTGATGGGCGACGCCGCTCAGCCGTCGAGCTGCTATATTTCCCCGATGAAATGGGGGTTCACCGACATCCCCGGTTATCCGGAGTTCAACCCCGAACTCAGCCAAAAGCTGCTTGCCGATGCTGGGTTCCCCGGAGGGAAGGGGTTACCGGAGCTCGAATATATCACTTCGATCGGGTTCTATGCCAAGACCAAGGAATATGGCGAGCTCATCGCTGCGATGCTCGGCGAGCAAGGGTTCAATGTTAAACTCTCGGTTCTCGAGCCAGCCGCCTGGGAGCAGGCGATCTACCGTCGGTCCGACGGGCAGGGACCGGGTCATATGTGCGACGTAGGGTGGATTACCGGGTCGCCTGAGCCAGACCTCGTGCTGCGCCCGAACTGGTACTCCAAGGCTGCGCTGATCTGCGGTGTGAACGATCCGGAAATTGACGCCGTACTGGATAAGGAGCGCAACGCGGCCACGCCCGAAGAGCGGCTCAAGATCCTCCAGACCGAGACGTTCCCGACGATCGCGAAGAAAGTTCCAAGTTTTTCGTTGTTTTCCGCCGTGAATTTCCATGGAATGTCGAAGAACATGAAAGGCGTTTACTTTTTTCCGAACGGCCCGATCGACCTCAGCAAGGCTGAGCTGACCTGATCTAAACCGACCCGAAAGGTCCGGCGTGTCTCCCGGGGCTCGTTCATGATCTTCGCGCTGGACTTCTTTCTGCGGCGGCTGTCGCAGGGGGTCGTCATTGTTATTCTTGTAGCGCTTCTCATTTTCACGCTCCTCAGGATCGTGCCGGGCGACCCTGTGCGTATTATGCTCGGGCCCATGACCTCGCCCTCGGTGATGGAAGAGACCGCCAAGAAGCTCGGTCTTCGGGACCCGATTCCATTTCAGTTTGGGCGGTATCTTCTTCAGGTCGTGCACGGCGACTTTGGCCATTCTTTCATTCGCAGCGCGCAGGGCGGCAGCACGGGCGGGTCGCGTGGACAGAACACTTTCGACACCGCGAATCGCGCTTCCGTCGGCGAACTCATCCTGAATACGTTGCCCTACAGTCTGCTCCTGGCAGGGCTTGGAGTCCTTTTCTCGCTGCTCATCGCCGTCCCCGTCGGAATCGCCGCAGGAACTCAATTCCGGGGGTTGGCCCGATCGTGTGGCGCTGTATTTGAGCTCAGTGCTCGTATCGCTTCCGAATGTCTGGCTTGGTGTCGTTTTCATTCTTGTCTTTTCGGCAAAAACCGGTTGGCTGCCGGCGATCGGCTACCAGGGCGTCAGCTACGCGATCCTTCCGGCGCTTGTTTTGGCGGTGGAGCTTGCCCCGGTGATGATCCGTTCGATTTCGGTTTCGGTCGCGTCGAACCTTCTCGAGAATTATGTCGCGGTTGGCCAGGTTCGCGGCCTCTCGCGCTACCGAATAATCACGCACCACGTCTTGAGGAACGCGTCGATCCCTCTGCTCAACCTGCTCGGCATTCAGATCGTCGGAATGCTGCTCGGGGGTCTTTTCGTGGTCGAATATATCTTCAATTATCCGGGCATCGGGCTCCTGATGATCAACGCGGTGTTCCAGCGGGATTTCCCGATCATCCAAGCCGTAGCGATGCTCGCGAGCGTGGTCCTGGTGTGCGTCAATATCATCGTCGATTTCGCGGCGACAACAATTGACAGACGGCTCCAATTTTAATGGCGAGCGATCTGACGATTGACGCGGTTGCGCCGGCTATCAAAGGCAGCAGAAGCCTCGCTGCCAGCATGCTTGCGCAGGCGTGGCGCACGACCGAATTCAGGATCGGCCTCGTCGTCTTTCTCGCGCTGATGTTCATCTCGATATTCGGCCCCGACATTCTCGGTCTCTCCGCGACGCGTTTCGACGTGGCGGGGCGCTTTCTGCCGCCCCTCCCGCTCGATGGCTCCCGCTGGCCCCATATTTTGGGGACCGATCAATTGGGGAGGGACCTCTTTGTCCGGTCATTCATTGGGCTGCGCAACGCCTTGATGATCGGCGCGGCGAGCGTCATCGGCATGTTCCTCGTGGGTTCCGCAGTCGGCATGATCGCCGGCTATTGGAGCGGTTGGATTAGCCTTGTCCTGATGCGGCTCACCGATGCACAGATGGCCATTCCTGTCATCATCCTCGCCATCACCATACTCGGGGTGTCCAGGCCCACTCCCGAGTCGATCATTCTCGTTCTCGTCCTTGCCGGATGGCCGGCCTACGCGCGCATCGCGCGCAGCGCCACGGTCTCCGAGAGGCGCAAGGAATATGTACGGGGCGCGCAAATCTTGGGGGCTATGGATCCCCGTATTCTTCTCGTGCACATCGCGCCGAACATTCTGCCGCCGATCGCCTTCGTTGCGATACTTGACGTTGCGCGCATGATGATCTTTGAGGCCATATTCGGCTTCATCGGCATCGGTATCCAGCCCCCGACGCCGACTTTCGGCACCATCATCGCCGACGGCACCAAATATCTGATCAACGCTTGGTGGATTACAACCATACCAGGCCTCCTGCTCGCCATCAGTCTCTGCAGCATCAACCTGATGGGCGGGGCGCTCGAACGGGCGCGCAACAAGCTCCTGCAGGGTGTGGGATGAGCGCAAGTAAGACCGTCGTTGAGGTCAAGGACCTGTCGGTCCAGCTGCAGC
This sequence comes from uncultured Alphaproteobacteria bacterium, assembly GCA_963737365.1. Classification (GTDB taxonomy): domain Bacteria; phylum Pseudomonadota; class Alphaproteobacteria; order Rhizobiales; family Beijerinckiaceae; genus Roseiarcus. Next base: position 7,273 of record CAVTSD010000010.1, on the reverse strand, counting down.
GGGAGAACGGGGCCGCAAGACCGATTCTAAGCGCCGTGAACTTCTCGCTCGCGGAAGATCAGGTGATCGGCATTATCGGCGAAAGCGGGTCGGGAAAAACGGTGCTCTCGCGAGCGCTCGTCAACTGGATAAGGAAGCCGCTCAAGGTCACCTCCGGCAGCATTCTTTACCGCGGACGAGACCTGATGACCCTGCCGGAGCGCGAGATGCAACATCTGCGCGGACGGGAAATCGCATACATCGGCTCCGATCCCGGCAGCGCGCTGGACCCGACGCTCCCGATTGGATCCCAGATCGTGGAGAAGCTTTGCGCTGTCAATTCTTCCCTCAGCCGTGGCGAGGCGGAGGCGCAGGCGTTGCGTGTCCTCGACGCGGTTCGAATTCCTTCGCCACGGCAGCGCTTTCATGAATATCCGTTTCAGTTTAGCGGCGGAATGATGCAGCGCGTGTTGATTGTGGATGCGTTGGTGACCAATCCAGCCCTCCTTGTCGCTGATAACATCACCCAGCCTCTCGACGTAACGGTCGCCGCGCAGATCTTGCGGCTGTTGCGCGAGTTGCAGCGCGACTTCAACACGGCGATCCTTTTCGTGTCCTCGGCGCTCGGGGTCGTCAACGAGATCGCTGACAGCGTGCTCGTTCTCGCAGGCGGCAGGGTGGTTGAGGAGCAGCCGGTTCAGAGCCTGGTTTCCGTGCCCCAGCACAACTACACCCGCCAGCTCATCAATGACGTGCCGCGCATTTGGCGAGAGGCGGTAGCGCCCAGCGTCGCCGCCATGGAGCGGCCCGCGGCACCAGAGACCGTGCTCTCAGTTCAAGACGTTACGAAAGCCTACAAGGTGCGCGACCGCAATCGTTTGTTCGGTCATCGGCTCGTGCAAGCTGTGCGCCGCGTGACGTTCGACGCCTACAGGGGCGAAAACCTTGGCATTGTGGGCGAGTCGGGATGCGGAAAGTCGACCCTGTCGCGCCTGCTAAGTCATCTTGAGGCGCCCGATCGCGGACGGATCTTGTTCAAGGGGCAGGATATCGCGCATATGTCCGCAAAGCAGATCCTAGGGCTGCGGAAGCGGTTTCAGCTTCTGCTGCAAGACCCGTACAGCGCCATCCCGCCGCATCTGCACATAGGCCGCACGATCGCTGAGGCGCTGCGGGTCCACGGTGGGCTCAGCCGTAAGGAGATTGACGAGCGCGTGCGAACCGCCATGGCCGAAGTCGGTCTGCCGGCTGACGTGCACGACAGCTTGCCGGTCGGCTTGAGCGCCGGGCAGCGGCAACGCGTCAACATCGCACGCGCCATGGTTCTAGAGCCCGAGTTATTGATACTCGACGAGACCTTGTCGGCGCTCGATCAGGTCGAACAGCGAAAATTGCTCGCGCTGTTTGAGCGTTTGCAGGCCCGTCATGGGATCACCTACATATTCATATCGCACGACCTCAGCATGGTGCGACGCGTATGCAATCGCATCGCTGTCATGTATCTCGGGCGGGTTGTCGAACTCGCGTCGAACGAGACAACGTTCTTCAATTCGGGACACCCCTATACGCGAGCGCTGCTCAGCGCGGTTCCTGTCATCGAAGAGAAACCCTACAAGACGGAGACGTATCTTCTGGAGGGTGAACCGCCGGACCCCATTGATATTCCGCCGGGCTGCAGCTTCCGCAGTCGCTGCCCGTTCTCCTTCGACCGCTGCGTCTCAGAGGACCCAATGCTGCTTCCTCGCGGTTCGGATGATTTCGCCGCCTGCCATCTCGCGGGCGAAGCCGCTGGGCGCGAGGGCCGCTTTCTTCCGCGGGTGTTTGAGACGGCCGGGTGATTGTTAGTGGTCCGATCCGCCGAGCATAGTCTTCGCGGGCGGAAGCCGAGGAATATCGCGGGGTTCGCCAACGAACCGCGGGCCGGACAATCAATCTGACGCTTTCGGTCAGGATGGCCGCCTGTAGCCGAGGCGGCTCGATCCGAGGGCCGATCCGCGATGAGGCATAGGGTCGTGGCACTTGACGAACCGAGGATCTGAGATGGATGGAGATGCGCTACATCCCCTCGTCATGACTTACGATTTCGGCACGACCTCGTTGAAGGCGGCGCTGGTCGACAAGGCGGGTCGAATCATCGCTCACGCGAACGAGGGTTATCCCCTCTTTCAGCCAAGGGTTGGGTGGGCGGAACAGAGTCCTCGATTGCTATGGGAAGCGGGCGCTCAGGCAGGCAGGCGAGCTCTGGAGCAAAGCGGCCTTTCCCGTGACGCCGTCCGCTCGCTCGTCTTTGTAGCGCCGTGGAAAGGCATCATTCCCGTCAGTGGCAACGGAGACGTCTTACGTGACGCGATGATTTGGATGGACAGCCGCGCAACGGACGAAGCCGACAAGCTGAACGAGCGCGCCGAGGAATTCATCGGGACTGGGCAGGAATATTGGCCGCGCCTGATGTGGCTTAAGCGCCATGAGCCAGAGCTCTGGGAAGCCAGCCAGTGGATTATGGGCGTGAATACCTATCTCAAATGGATGGCGACCGGCGCCGTCGTCACCGAGCCGTCCGACGACTTCATCCGCTCCGAACGGCCCTCGTTGGACGGCCGCTACCAAAGAATTCTCGCGGCGGCCGGGCTCACGAACGACATCGCTAAATTTCCTCCCTCCACCGCGGCTGGTGATATCGTCGGACATCTCACGGAGCCCGCGGCGGCGCATCTAGGCCTCACTGCCGGCATTCCTGTTTTTGGCGGATTCGGCGATCTTCCCGCCGTAACAGCCGGGGCCAATGCACTCGTCTCCGGCGCTACGCACATCTATCTCGGCACGTCTTCCTGGTTGCTTTGCGTGCTTGAGGCAGACGAGAAAATCGAGTCTTCCCTGCGGGTGACGCTCGACCGCCGTTATGACGGCGCCCTCTACTGCTTGCAATCAGCCTGCCTTGCGTTCGACTGGATTGTCGAGCAGGTCTACGGACTCGAAAGAGGGATGCGGGGAGATGCGTTCCTGGACTTCGTCAACGCGCAAGTTGCGGAGATCCCACCAGGATCCAACAGCCTGCTCGCCACTCATTGGTTGACCGGCGAACTGCCTCCATTCTCCAAGAAAGCTAAAGGCGTCTATCTGAACCTGACGACGGTGCACGACAGGCGCCACATGGTTCGCGCCATGATGGAAAGCATCTGCTACTCGCATCGAATGTCGATCGAATGGTTCCAATCTCAAGTGCGCGGGCGTCTTGACGAGATAAAAGTCGTGGGCGGGGGCGCGTCTAGCCCCGTGTGGATGCAGATGCTCGCTGACGTACTGGGTCGAACCGTGGTTGTCCCTGACGCACCGAGGTTCATCGGAGCGGTCGGAGCTTATCGGTGCACTCTCCACTTAGATGATCAACTCCCTCTTGATCCGCAGGAGGATGGCTGCAGCAAACGGTACGAGCCGCAAGCTGTCGCTGGCGTTGTTTATGATCGGCTTTACAAGACTTACCGCCAGATCCACCCGGCGCTGCTCGAAATCTTCACGAGCCTCAACGGACAACGCGAAGAACGGGACGGCGTCTTGCCATGAAGGTTCTCATCACGGAAATTCGTCAGGAGAGCAATTCTTTCAATCCGCTGCTTTCGGGACTTGCCCATTGGAAGAATGGCTGGCTTCTCGAGCCCAATGAGGTTCGCGACACGCTAAAGGATGTCGAGTGCGCGGTTGGCGGGATGATCGAGGTCCTCGAGGCGTCGCCATACCGCCCGCAGATCGTGTTCGGCCCCGCGTTTTGCGCCCAGAGCGGCGGTCCCGCCGAGCCCGAGGTTATGGAAGCGTTTTTGACGTCGCTCTTGCCGGCAGTCAAGGCGAACCTACCGCTGGACGCAGTCTTCTTCTCGTTTCATGGGGCGCTGCAAACGACGGATTTCGACGACGCCGAGGGCGAGATCGTCCGGCGAGTGCGCGAGCTGGTTGGCCCCAGATGCGTTCTCGCCGCCTCGCTCGACATGCACGGGTACATCACCGAGGCGTTCGCGGCGGACGTCGACATCATGTGCGGCTATCATACCTACCCGCACGTGGACTTCGCGGAGACGGGTCGCCGTACCGCGCGACTGGGTCTTCTTGCGATGACTGGTCGTTCTTGCCCTGTCCTGGCCTGGTGCCCGGTTCCCATGATGGTGTCCGCCTCGGCGTACAATACGCTGTCCGGTCCGTTCCGAGATTTGTCGCTCTATGCACAGAGTTTGGTCGATCGCGGAGAACTGCTCGATTTCTCAATTTTCCAGATGCAGCCATGGCTCGACGTCTCGGAGCCGAACTCCGCGACGGTGGCCATCGCCGACGATTCAGGGAAAGCCGAGCGGTACGCAAGTGATCTGGCCGAGCGGCTTTACGAACTCCGCCACGCGTTCGTTCCCAAGCTGTCGAGCATCGATTCCATAATAGATCGCGCCGAGGAGCCAGCAGCTTCCAAACCCGTCATCCTCGTCGACTCAGCGGATTCTCCGAACGCCGGCGCGCCGGGAGATAGTATGGCAGTCGCAGAGCGTCTGCTCGAGCGCCGATCGACGGCGCGGTCGGCCATAGTGGTCAGCGATCCCGCCGCGGTCGCGCGGGCGTTCGAGATTGGCGTGGGAGGCGCGGCCGAGTTCGCCATCGGAGGTCATATAGACGTGAACGCTGTCCGCATCAGGGCGGCCGGCTACGTGCGCTCGCTGCACGACGGCGAGTTTCGGCAGGAGTTCGTGGGGCATGGAGGCCGAATCTCGCGCATCGGCCGGAGCGCCGTCGTACGATTCGGAAAGCTCGACGTCCTCATCTGCCAGACAATCGTAAGCCCAGGCGACCCTCAACTGTATCGTGCGTTCGGGATTGAGCCGTTGATGTATGATCTCGTGGTGGTCAAGGCGAACACATCGTTTCGAGTCGGCTATGCAAAAATCGCTGGCGAGATTTACGAAGCGGACACTCCAGGCGCGGCGGCGCCCGATCTCCTGCGGCTCACTTTCCGGAAGGTCACAGGGCGCCTTTATCCTTGGATGGACGACACCACGTTCAAGGCGCGGGCAAGCGTCGTAACGAACGGAGGGTTCACATCTTCTCGGGACGCCGGTTCCGCAGGCTTCGAAGCCGCCACTCGTCCCTTCTCCCGCACGACGTCATAGTGGATGTGCCCAAACCGGAACAGAGACCGGCGGGATATCCGCTTGCGGCCGCCGATCGCGATCATGGAGAAGCGGTTTCCCATCAGCGTCTCTTCTCGGGGATAGCGGGCATTTACGACTGCTCGCGTCGCCGGGCATCAGGGGTTTAAATGTAACCGGTACGAGCACTCCACGTGGGTGATGCAGAAGAGGTGTGGACGGCGCCTTGTCGCGGGTTGACGATCGCTCGGCGCGATGTCGTCGTGCTGCGCGAGGAGCGGCGGGATGGCGATCGAGGACGAGCTTCGCGAGCGATTGAGGAAGGTGGAGGCGCTGTTCTTTGGCGCGACGACCGCGGGCGAGTGCGAGGCGGCCGGCGCCGCGGCCGAGCGGCTGATGGCGAAGCTCACCGAAGCGAGCCGCCTCGATCCCCCGGTCGAGATGAAGTTCACCATGCCGGACCAATGATCGGCGCGATTGTTCATCGCCCTTTGTCGCCGCTATGGGTTCAGGCCCTTCCGATATGCGCGTCAGCGCAGCACGACGATCATGGTCAAGGCGCCGCGGCGCCTGTTCGATGCGGTCGTGTGGCGGCAGTTCTCCGACGTGCACACCGATCTCTGGACCCATTTCGAGCGGACGACGGAGCGCTTGATCCGGGAGGCGATCCACACCGATACGACCGACGCCGAACTCGCTCCCGAGCCGATCGGACTGAGGTAGGCGCCGGGCTTCAGGCGGCCAATTTCGGCTGCGCCGCCTCCGGCTTCCAGTTCCAGGCCAGCAGTTCATGCGGGCGGTCGTTGGTCGTGCGGCCAGAGACCATCCGCTCCAGCACGTCGTCAGATAGGCTTCCGGGTCGAGCCCATTCAGTTTTGCCGTGTTAAGAAGCGAAGAAAGAATGGCCCAGGTCTCACCCCCGCCTTCCGAAGGGGCTGTATGATACAGGGATTTCGGGCAACGAAGTTCGCGTAATATATCCATTCCATCCTGACGCTGGCCGAGACCTGGTCGTGCTCAGCGAACAGATCGGGGCCGTTAAATTAGCTGGGGTGGGGGCGGGTTGTTAAGGGGTTTGGCAGCACGAGGCGCTCTCGTCATGGAGAGCGTCGATGCGGTGGAAAATAGTGTTGGAGGGCACGGACGAGTTCGGGTCGGCCCATCGTTCGGAATTGACGATCGACAAAGATTTGGCGCGCCTTTCGGCTGGCGAGATCGGCTTCTCGGGACTAGGCGCAGCACGTCGTGATTGACGCCTGTGCTGTGGCCTTGCGCTTCGCTGCTGCCACGCTCTCGCGCGACACGCTCCGCTCAGGACCGTTCACCGTCGGGAGGGCGGAAGCCAGACAAATTGCGTTCCGCGCATCGACGATCCCCATCCACGTTGCCACGATGCCCAAGAGGCAGGCAAGAACAACACGTGAACAAGCGCTAAGTTTGGCGCGTCGCCCCCACCCTCGCCGACCTCCGATGTGATCCGGCGTGGAAAAGTGACCCCCTGAGGGGGGGATCGGCGTCCAAAATTGACCCCCCAATTTTCGATTTGTTCGACTGCCTGCTTTGGCATGAAGCAGGCGGTGGGGGATGCTGGTTGTGAAGACGATCGGTCGGATACGGCGTGAGCACTTCATTCACGGCAAGTCAATCAAGGAGATCGCTCGCGACCTGAGGCTGTCGCGCAACACGGTTCGTAAGGTGCTGCGATCTGACGAGACGTCGTTTTCTTATGAGCGTCAGGTGCAGCCGCGCCCGAAAGTCGGAAGATGGAAGGAGCACCTCGATCGGCTGTTGGCGGCGAACGTCGAAGCGCCGGCGCGAGAGCGACTGACCTTGATCCGGATTTTCGAGGAGTTGCGGGCGCTCGGATACGACGGCGGCTATGACGCCATCCGCCGTTACGCGCGAAGCTGGACGAAGTTGAATGCAAGCGCGACGGCGGATGCCTTTGTGCCGCTGACGTTCGCGCCGGGCGAGGCTTATCAATTCGACTGGAGCCACGAGATCGTTGTGATGGATGGGGTGACGACGATCGTAAAGGTCGCGCATCTCCGCCTCTGCCACAGCCGGATGATGTTCGTACGCGTCTATCCGCGCGAGACCCAGGAGATGGTGTTTGACGCTCACGAACGGGCGTTCGCATTCTTCAAAGGCGCCTGTGGGCGCGGCGTCTACGA
>CAVTSD010000009.1:0-457285 GCA_963737365.1 uncultured Alphaproteobacteria bacterium | reverse complement strand
CCGTCTGGCGTCGCTCGAAGCCGAACGAGCCGAACTCGAAGCTTCACTTGCACAAATCGAGCGGCGGAAGGCTGCCGCGCAAGCTATCCATGCTTGCTCCATCGTGGCCGGGGACACTCCGACCGTGACCACGGCGTCGCCAACGGCCGACAAGGTGGCGCTCTTCCGGCGCCTCTTCGCCGGCCGATCCGACGTGTTTCCGCTCCGCTGGGAGAACGCAAAGACAGGAAAGGCGGGCTATGCCCCGGCCTGTGCGAACGAATGGATGAGGAGCATTTGTGGCAAGCCTCAAGTGAAATGCGGGGACTGTCCCAATCAAGCCTTCATCCCCGTGTTGGACGATATTATCGACACGCATTTGCGGGGCGGCGATGGATCGCGCGGCTTTGTCACCGGCGTCTATCCGCTGCTGCCGGATGAAACCTGCTGGTTTTTGGCCGCCGATTTCGACAAGGCGAGCTGGGCGGACGACGCTGCGGCGATGGTTGAAACATGCCGGGCGGAAGGCGTGCCCGTCGCCCTCGAACGCTCCCGATCAGGCAATGGCGCCCATGTCTGGATTTTCTTTTCGGAGCCGGTCCCGCCCGCGATGCCCGCCAGCTCGGCGCGCGCGATCATGACGGAGACGATGGAGCGGCGGCCAGAAATCGGCTTCGCTTCCTATGACCGCTTCTTTCCAAGCCAGGACACCATGCCGGCCGGCGGCTTCGGCAATCTGATCGCCTTGCCCCTGCAGCGTAGGCGCGCGAGCACGGAAACAGCGTCTTCATCGATGAAGCCCTTCGCCCCTATGACGATCAATGGGCGTTTCTCTCGTCGGCGCCGCGTCTGTCCGCCGACGCGGTCTGGACCTGGTTGCCGACGCGGAGTCGCGGGCCGGGTATTGGGCGTGCGCATGCCGGTGGAGGATGAGAATGCCGACGAGCCTTGGCACATGACGCCGTCCCGGCGGCGGGAGCCCGGACCGATCAATGCGCCCTGCCAAGCAAGGTCGGCGTCGTGATCGCCGATCAGGTCTACGTTGATCGGACCGCACTGCCAGCTTCGATGACGGCGCGGCTGATGCGTCTGGCGGCGTTCCAAAACCCGGAATTCTATCGCGCGCAGTCCATGCGCTTCCCGACCTTCGACAAGCCCCGGATCATCTCCTGCGCCGAACTTCACCCTCGCCATGTCGGGCTTGCCGCGTGGGTGTCTTGACGAGGCCATTGAGTTGATCCGCGCCCATGGCGTCGAGGCGGTGTCGAAGACCTGCGAACATCAGGGGCGCCGCTTCCGACCGAAGCCAGTTTCCAGGGCGCGCTATATGGCCCGCAGAAGGAGGCTTTCGACGCGCTCGCCCCGCATGATTTCGGCGTGCTGGCGGCGACTACCGCCTTCGGCAAGACAGTCGTGGCCGCCGCGCTTATCAGCGCGCGGGCGCGAAATACGCTGATCCTTGTCCATCGCCGAGAGTTGCTTGACCAATGGGTTGAGCGCCTCGAGACATTCCTTGATATCGACCCAAAGCATATCGGGGTCATCGGCGGCGGCCGGCGCAAACCAACGGGGTCATCGATGTTGCGCTGATCCAGAGTCTCGTGCGCGGAGGTGAGGTGTCCGATCTGGTGGCCGATTATGGTCATCTGGTGTTTGACGAGTGCCATCACCTCTCGGCCGTCGAGCTTTGAGCTCGCGGCGCGTCGCGCGAAGGCCCGGCATGTCCTCGGCCTGTCGGCGACTGTCGCGCGCAAGGACGGCCACCACCCCATCATCTTCATGCAGTGCGGCCCCGTGCGCCACCGTGTTGATGCTCGCGCGCAAGCTGCCGAACGCGGCATTGCCACCGCGTCAAGCATCGGGCGACAGAATTTCACTTGCCGCCGCCTTTAGCGGCCTCCGACCAGCCCTCCATGCCGGCGATCTATGCCGCTTTCGCCCAGGACGAACCGCGCAATGACTTCATTTTCGATGATGTGCTCTATGCATTGGAAGCGAAACGCTCGCCGCTCGTGCTGACCGAACGCAAGGACCATCTCGAATATCTGCAAGGCCGTTTCCCGCGATTTGTGCGTCATCTGGTTGTCCTCCGGGGAGGCATGTCGGCCGCCGAACGCAGGGCGCCGCGACGGCATTGCATGTGCCTGACGATGAAGAACGCCTGATCCTGGCGACCGGGCGATACATCGGGGAAGGCTTCGACGATCCCAGACTCGACACGCTCTTCCTGACGATGCCCATTTCCTGGAAAGGCACGCTGGCGCAATACGTTGGCCGGTTGCACCGGCAACACCAGGGAAAGAAGGAGGTTCTCGTCTTCGACTACGTCGATGAAGCGGTGCCCATGCTGGCGCGCATGGCGACGAAAAGACGAACGGGATATCGAGCGCTTGGGTATTCCCTTGAATAAGGCGCGTCGTTCCGGCCCAAAATCGCCTGGGGATGAAGTTCCGGCTTCTGGCAAACAGCCTTTCATAGGGCTATGGCGTAAACGTAGTGATCATCGCTATCGGGCGTGGCCCGCCAGACAACTGTTGTTGTTGTTGACTATTGTTCCTATTCGCGGCGCGCATCCAAAGGCGGCGCGATTATCATAGCGATCGCGTAGAGCAGCGCCCCTGCATGGGTTCCTCGCGCCGCCGCATGGAGGCAAGCGGAGATGGCCTCGCGAGGCAAGCGTTTGGCGCGCACTTCGATATTTTGCCGAGCTGGCTTAAGCTTAAAACCTGCCGTCTTTTTGGCGACCCGTCTTTCCAGCCCGGAAGAACCGCCCGATGTCATCAGAGTTGCAATACGAGCAATTGACGACGATCTCCGATCTCATTCGGAGAAAGAAACGGTCATCCGTCGAGGTAACCAACGCGAGCCTGCAGCGCATCGAAAAGCTCGATGGGCAATATCACTCTTACGCGACGGTGCTGGCTGAGCGCGCGCTCGCTCGCGCGAAAGCCGCCGATGCGGAAATGGCGCGCGGTCTCTGGCGCGGCCCTCTCCACGGCGTACCCATCGCCATCAAGGACCTTTGCTACACGACCTTCGCGCCGACTTCCGCCGGGGCCACGATTTTCAAGAGTTTCGTTCCATCGTTCGACGCGACCGTTGTGGAGCGCCTCGAGGACGCAGGCGCGGTTCTCCTCGGAAAGCTGCAGATGACCGAGGGCGCATACACATCCCATCACCCGCAGGTGGCGGTTCCCCTCAACCCGTGGAATACGAAGTATTGGGTGGGCTCCTCTTCGACCGGATCCGGCGTCGCGACATCGCTGGGCCTTTGTTACGGAAGCCTGGGCAGCGATACGGGAGGGTCGATCCGGTTTCCCTCCGCCACCTGCGGGCTTACAGGCATCAAGCCGACCTGGGGGCGGGTCAGCCGTTACGGCGTTTTTCCGCTCGCAGAGACTCTGGATCACGTCGGCCCGATGACGCGATCCGTCGCCGACGCCGCAGCTATGCTCGGCGTCATTGCGGGCGCGGACAGAAACGACCCGACGACCTATAAGGCGGCGGTCCCGGACTATCTCGAGACGATCGGCGACGGGATTCGCGGTCTTAAGGTCGGCGTCGACCGAGGGTATGCTGCCGACGGGGTCGATGGCCAAGTCGTCGCGGCGCTGACCGAGGCAGAGCAGGTGTTGAGCGGCCTCGGCGCGACAATGCGGGAGGTGCGGTTTCCGGCCTATCAGAAGCTCGTCAGTCAATGGATCGCCATGTGCTCGGTTGAGACGGCGGCCGCGCATGCCGAGACCTATCCGCCGAGACAACCGGAATACGGGCCCGACCTTGCGGCGCTGATCGAGCAAGGGCTCGCGACAAAGGGAACCGAGATCGCAGCCATTACGCTCGAACGAATGCGATTTTCCCGCGAGCTGTCTGAATTGTTTCAGGCTGTCGACGTCTTGCTCATTCCGACCATCCCGGTTCCAACCCCGAGCCTCGAACTCATGAAGGCTTACGGCGACGATCCCAACGTGCTTCTGGGCATCCTGCGCTTCACGGCCCCCTTTGACTTTTCGGGAAGTCCGACGCTCACTCTGCCGAACGGCATGGACTCGGCTGGGATGCCGCTTAGCATGCAGCTCGTAGGCCCCCATCTCGCTGAAGACGTGCTCATCCGCGTCGGCCATGCGTTTCAGATGTCCACGGACTGGCACAGGCGCCGCCCGCCCGTCGCCTAGTTTGCTATTTCCGACGACTTCAGGTCAGGTTCGGCAGTCAACAAATGACAAGCCGCATGGCCGAGACAGGCAAGCGTTGCGTAAAAAGTCGCGCTAAAGTGTGACGACGCAACGTCGGCGAAACAAGGTCGCGCCTCTTGCGCCGGGCGGTTTCAAGCGTCGAGTATCGGGCGACGAAAAGGGAGTTACTCATATGGATATCGACCGCAGGCAATTCCTTGGGGCGGCGGCGGTGGCCGGCGCGAGCGCTTGGGCCCGGCCCGCTTTCGCAGCCGACCCCATTAAGGTTGGAAGCTTGCTCGATCTTTCGGGCGGCCTCGACATCTATGGCAAGCCGATGACCGACGCCATGACCTTCGCAATCGAGGAAGCCAATGCGGCAGGCGGATTGCTCGGTCGTCAGCTCGAGTTGATCAATTACGACACCCAGTCGAGCATGCAGCTCTACACTCAGTTCGCTCAGCAGGCCGCCCTTAAGGACAAGGTCGCGGTCGTGCATGGCGGCATTACCTCCGCGTCGCGCGAGGTCATCCGTCCAGTGCTCGACAAGTTCAAGACGCTCTATTTCTACAACACCCAATATGAAGGCGGCGTGTGCGACCGGGACCAGTTCGACACTGGGGTGACGCCTGCGCAGACTGTCGAGAAGCTCGTGCCCTATGCGATGAAGAAATGGGGCAAGAAGATTTATGTCCTCGCGGCGGATTATAATTACGGCCAGATCACCTCGCAGTGGGTGAAGAAATATGCGACCGAGAATGGCGGCGAAGTGCTCTCGATCGATTTCTTCCCGCTCGACGTGACGAACTTCTCGTCGACAATCTCGAAGATCCAGGCGGCGAAGCCGGACTTTGTCTGGTCCGCCCTGGTCGGCGGCGCTCACATCTCCTTCTATCGCCAGTGGGCCGCGGCCGGCATGAACAAAACCATCCCGATGGCGTCGACCACGTTCGGCGTCGGCAACGAGCAGATCGTGCTGTCTCCCGAGGAGGCGAATGGCATGCTCGTTTGCTACAATTATTTCGAGAGCGTCAAGAACCCGGTCAACACTGCTTTTCTCGAGAAGTTTCACAAGCGTTTTGGCGCAGATTATCCAAATGTGACCGAACTCGCGATGGGAACCTACCAGGGCGTCAAGCTTTGGGCCGAGGGCGTGAAGAAGGCCGAAAGCGTCGACCGAATGAAGGTGATCGAAGCGCTCGAGACCGGCATCAGCATCGACGCGCCGTCAGGCAAAGTGACGATCGACCCGCCAACCCATCACTGCATCCTCGACGTCCACATCGCCGAGGTGAAAGACAAGAAGTTCGATCTCCTCGAGGATTTTCCGCAGCAGAAGCCGTCGGACACCGCTGCCGTCTGCGACCTGAAGAAGAACCCGAACGACAACCAGCAATACGTAATCAAGTTCTGATCGCGCTTCGCGGACAGAGCATGCAGGGCCTCTTGTGGATCTCGTAGCGCTCCTGGCGATTCAGGTTCTCTATGCGATCGCCAGCCTCGCGCTGATGAGCGTTGGGCTGGCGATCATCTTCGGGATGATGAAAGTCATCAACCTCGCCCACGGCGAGTTTCTGATGCTTGGCGGCTACGCTGCGATAGAAGCCACTCGCATTGGGCTGAGCATCTGGATCGCCATGCTGATTGTTGCGCCGATCGTGGTTGGCGCGATTGGCGTCGTCGTCGAGCGCACCATCATCCGCTGGCTCTACGGCCGCATGGTCGACACGATGCTGGCGACGTGGGGCTTGAGCCTCTTTCTCGTGGGTTTGACGACTGCGGTATTCGGCAACACCACTGTGGGCCTGTCGGCGCCCCTTGGCAGCTTCGAGATCGGGCAATACCGGACGAGCACTTACACGCTCTTTGTGATCGGCGTCGCAATCGCCGTCTTGGGTAGCGTTCTCGCGATCCTGCGGTTCACCCGGCTAGGGCTGATCGCGCGCGGAACGATGCAGAACGCCAACATGGCGGCGGGGCTCGGCGTCAATCCGAACCGCGTCTATTCGATCACCTTCGGCGCCGGCGCCGCCCTGACCGGCCTCGCCGGCGCCGTTATCGCGCCGGTGTCGGGCGTGTTCCCAACCATCGGCGCGGCCTATATCGCCAAGTGCTTTATCACCGTGATTGGCGGCGGCGCATCGATCATCACCGGCACCTCGGCGGCCTCGACCCTGTTCGGGTCGGTCAACCAGATCGCCACTTATGTGACGACGCCGGTTTTCGGCGAGGTGGCGCTGCTCGCCGCCGCGATCGTGCTCATCCGAGTGCTCCCTCAGGGGATAACCGGCCGGTTCTTTCGGGGAAGCCTTTGACGCCGCAGGCTCGCAATATTCTTGGGCTTGCGCTCGTCGCGCTCATTGGGATCGCGGTGCTTGTCCTTACGCCGCAATTGTTCGACCTCGACGTCGTCCTCAACATCACCGTTTACATGATCATGGCGGTGCTGGCGTTGTCGCTTGCGCTCGTCTGGGGGTTCGGGGGCATTCTCTGTTTCGGCCAATCGGCGTTTTTCGGTCTTGGCGCCTACACTTACGCAATCGCGATGATCAATATCGGCGAGAGCACGGCGCCGCTGATCCTTGCGATCCTTGTGCCGGCCGCGTTTGCGGCGCTGCTCGGCTATTTCATGTTCTATGGCCGCATCAGCGACGTCTACCTCGGTGTGATTACGCTGACAGTGACTCTGATCCTGTTCAACTCGATCAATTCAACGGCTGGACCGGAATTTCATATCGGCTCCGCGAAGCTCGGCGGCTTTAATGGCATCCCAGGCATTCCCTCCCTGAACGTGCCCTTCTTCAAGGACTGGCAGATCGATCTCGAAGGCATGTTCTACCTTTCGACCGCCTCGCTGCTTCTTACATATTTCGGCCTCCGGGCTTTTCTCGCCAGTCACTTCGGGCGCACGATCGTCGGCATCCGCGAGAACGAACAGCGCGCGCAGCTTCTCGGCTACGATCCTCGCATTTACAAATTGGCGACCTTCACGATCGGCGCGGCGCTGGCCGGTTATGCGGGCTGCCTGTTCGCCAACTGGGGCAACTTCGTAAGCCCGACCATTTTCGGCTTGGCTCAATCGGCGCAGATCATCATCTGGGTGATTGTCGGCGGGCGTGGCACGCTGATCGGACCGATTGTCGGATGTGTTGGCATCCAATGGCTCACGGCCGCTTTGGGCGCGAATGCGCCGAGCGGAGGCTCCGGCTGGCAGGCGCTGCTCGGCAACGTTCCGCTCATCCTCGGCGCCGTCCTGATCGCCTTTGTCCTGCTCGTGCCGAAGGGTCTCATACCGACGATTGGCGGTCTTGACATGCTGCTCGGTCGGTCGCGCGCGGCGGCTTCGCGGTGACCGCCCCACTGATCGAGACGCGAGGGCTCGGCATGCGCTTCGGCGGCGTGCATGCGGTTCGGGAAGTCAACTTCACGCTCAGTGAACGCGAGCTTCGGTGTCTGATCGGTCCGAACGGCGCAGGCAAGAGCACGTTCTTCAAGATGCTGACCGGCCAGCTCAAGCCGACCTCCGGCGCCGTCCTGCTGCGCGGCGAAGACGTGACCGGCGCCGAACCGCATGAGATCGCCAGACGCGGCGTCGGCATCAAGACGCAGGTGCCGAGCGTCTTCGACGGTCTCACAGTACGAGAGAATCTTTGGTTGGCTGTCACGCGCATGCATCGGGGAGCCCGAGCGCGCGCTGCGGTCGACGCCATGCTTGAGCGCGTCGGCCTCTCGGCTATCGCCTCGCGCCTCGTCGGCCAACTCGCGCATGGACAGCGCCAGTGGGTCGAACTCGGCGTCGTGCTCTCGACCGATCCCGATATCGTCCTGCTTGACGAGCCGGCGGCTGGCATGACCGACCAGGAGGTGCTGCGCACCGTCGAGCTCGTGCGCGACATCAATCAGACGAAGGCGCTCATCGTGGTCGAGCACGACATGCAGTTCATCCGGATGATCGCCAACAAGGTCACGGTCTTCAATCAGGGGACTGTTTTGATGGAAGACGATGTTGAGGTGATCATGCATAGCCCGATCGTCCGCGACGTCTATCTCGGAAAGCAGGCGGCGGCCGCATGATGCTGGAGGTCAGCGATCTCGCTGCGGGCTATGGCCGCATCCCGATTCTGGGCGGCGTGAGCTTCGCCGTCGCGCCAGGGGAGTTCATCGGGATTCTCGGCCACAACGGCATGGGCAAGACCACGCTGCTTCGGGCGCTGATGGGATACGTTCCCGCAACCGCCGGGCGCGTCGTGCTGGAAGGCGCGGACATCACCCGCGCTGAACCCTATCGGCGGGCGCGAGCCGGGATGGGGTACGTGCCGCAAGGGCGTGAGATCTTTCCGGGCCTCAGCGTGCGCGATAATTTGAGGATGGGCGCCGTCGGGCGCCCGAAAGACGAGACAGCAGCGATTGCGGCGGCGCTGGAGATCTTTCCCCGCCTCAATCGGCTGCTCGATCGTGCTGGCGGAGCGCTCTCGGGCGGCGAGCAGCAATTGCTCGCGATGGCTCGCTGCCTTGTGGGAGGTCCGAGGCTGATTTTACTAGACGAACCGACGGAAGGCATCCAGCCCTCGATCATAGACGAGATCGCAGAGACGCTTCTCAGCCTTCGTTCGAAAGGCGGGCTGACGATGATACTGGTCGAGCAGAATCTCGATTTCATCGCGGCGCTGTCCGAGCGGGTCCTTATCATCCAGAAGGGCGTGATCGTCCATTCCGCGAAGCCGGCCGAACTCCACGGGCACGGCCTCGTCAATGAGTTTATCGGCGTCAGCGATTGACCAGGCGCGCATCGACATTCGGAGAAAGCCGCGCTTAAGTCGGGGCGGCCGCGAACAGGGAGCAGGAGACAGGTCATGAGCGTGAAACGCCCAACACTCGAACAGATGACGGACATCGCCGAGAGCCTCGGCATGACCATGACGAAGGAGCGTGTCGGCGAGTTTATTTCGCAGATGGACGGCAGCTTCGCGGCTTATGACATCGTCGATCAGATGCCCGACGAGGTCCCTGTCGTCAAATATCCCCGCACGCCCGGATATCGACCGAGTCCGGAAGAGAACCCGCTCAACGCCTGGTACGTAAAGACCGACATTCAGGGCGCGCCGAATGGCAAGCTCAAGGGCAAGACGGTCGCCATCAAGGACAATGTCTGCGTCGCAGGCGTGCCGATGATGAATGGCTCGTCGACCCTCGAAGGCTATATCCCCAACATCGACGCCACGATCGTTACGCGTCTCCTGGACGCAGGCGCGACGATCAAGGGCAAGGCGCATTGCGAATGCTTCTGTCTATCAGGCGGCAGTCACACCGGGGCGCTTGGGCCGGTGCATAACCCGCACAAGCGCGGCTATTCCGCGGGCGGGTCGTCTTCGGGAAGCGGCGCATTGGTCGCCGCGGGCGAGGTCGACCTTGCGATCGGAGGTGACCAGGGCGGGTCGATCCGGATGCCGGCTTCATTTTGCGGCGTCTACGGCATGAAGCCGACTCATGGCCTCGTGCCTTACACCGGCGTCATGCCGATCGAGTCCACGATCGACCACACGGGCCCAATTACCGCGACGGTCGCCGACAATGCGCTGATGCTGGAAGTTCTCGCCGGGGCGGACGGCCTCGATCCACGCCAATATGCGCCCAAGGTCGGAGACTACGTGGCTGCGACCAAGCGCGGTGCTAAAGGCCTTAAGATTGGTGTCGTCAAGGAGGGCTTCGGCCACGCCAACAGCGAAAAGGACGTGGACGCAAGCGTGCGAGAAGCAGCGAAACGCTTCAAGTCGCTAGGCGCGAGCGTCGAAGAGATTTCGATACCGGATCACCTTATTGCGCCGGCGATCTGGACTCCCATCGCCCTCGAAGGCCTTCAGGCCCAGATGATGCTGGGCAACGGCATGGGCTTCAACTGGAAAGGCCTCTATACGGTCAGCCTTCTGGACGCCCACGCCAACTGGCGCCAAGGCGCCGATGATCTCTCCGACAGCCTCAAAATCTCGATGATGGTGGGCCAGTTTTTTCTCACTCACTATCGCGGGCGTTTTTACGCGAAGGCGCAAAATTTAGCCCGCAAGGTCCGCGGATCTTATGACAAGACGCTCGAGACATACGACCTCCTGCTCATGCCGACCCTTCCAGTGAAAGCTACTCCGCTGCCCCCCGCCGACGCGCCGCTCGGCCTTTATCTCCAGCGCGCGTTCGAGATGATCGGCAACACCGCGCCCTTTGACGTGACGGGCCATCCCGCAATGAGCATTCCTTGCGGAATGGGCGACGGGTTGCCGATTGGCGCCATGCTGATTGGCAAGCATTTCGATGAGGAAACGATCTACGGCGCCGCAAGCGCATTCGAGGGAGCGGGAGACTGGAAGACGTTCTGACGCCCTAACTGCCTGTCCGGCGGGGCCGGCGCCGCAGTTGCCGAGTGCAAATCCGTTTCCGTAGGAGCGTCTGGCGCCGAGCCGCGCCTGCCTCGTTCGTGGCATAGCCTTTGCTTGCCTTTGGCAGACGTCACGTCCGTCTGGAACGTCGCACGACCTGAGGCGCGGCCGGGTGAAGCAGAGTTTAACGACCTCCGATAAAAAACCGTCCGAGCGTTTGGAATTCTGGCAAGAAGTCGTTTGCAAGAAGTACGTTTCCGCGTCGGCGGACACCGAGGTTGTGGACGACGAATTCTCCGGGAGCCTGACAAGCGGGGAACTGGGGCCTCTCGTCGTCGCCGAACTCGACGCACCCTTGCATTTCTGGTCGCGGACCCCTCGCCACATCCAAAACGACGGCCAGGAAGTCTTTATCGTCAGTCTCATACAGCACGGAGCCGGCGAACTTACGCAGTTGGGCCGTTCGGCGAAGCTCGGGCCGGGCGATCTTGTGATCTATGATTCTGCGGCCGCGTTTGACTATGCGTTGAGCGCCAGAACACAACTGGTGAAAGTGCCGAGGCGGCTTCTTGAATCGAAGCTCGACCGGCCAACTGACTTTCTGGCGCGAACGATCGATCACAGCAATCCGCTATCGTCGACCTTAAGCGACCTCCTAACGCGCTGTCTGAATATCGAACTCTCTCAGGAGCCTGGTCCCTCGATTGCGAAAAGGCTGTCGAACGCCGTCGTGGACCTTCTTGCTTCCATTTGCGACCTGGAACGAGATGGTTTGCCCGAGGCGCCAACGTCTCGGCCGCTCGAGCGCGTGATGCGGTATGCGCGCGCCAATCTGGATGACCCGGAACTGAGGCCTGAGGCGCTTGCCGCCGCAGGCGAAATGTCGGTGCGAAGCCTCAACCGTCTTTTCACCACGCTCGGCGCTACCCCCATGCGCTGGGTATGGTCGGAGCGGCTCGAAGCGAGCCGCAGAGCTCTCACGCAAGGCGAGGTCCGTTCTGTCACAGACGCGGCTTTTGCCCATGGCTTCAGCGACCTTGGCCATTTCAGCCGTAGCTTCAAACGGACGTTCGGGATGTCGCCCCAAACCGTGCTGAGGAAATAGCGTTCTTTAGCCCTGCAGTTCGGGAGCGGCTCGGAGGGTCGCCATCAGAGCATGAGATGTCGTCGCACGGTCTCCCCATTCACGTCGCCGGGCGGAATGTTCGCAACGATCCGCCCTTTCTCCATAACGTAGGACCGGTCGCTCAAGGCGAGGATGGTGTCGAGGTTCTGCTCGACGAACAGGATCGTCGTGCCCAGTTCGCGGCAAAACGAGCGAAGCGCGCTGCAGATCAGTTGCACGATTGAGGGTTGAATGCCCTCGGACGGTTCGTCGAGCAGCATGAGCGCTGGATTGCCGATCAGCGCGCGACCAATCGCAAGCTGCTGTTGCTCCCCGCCGGACATGGTTCCAGCGACTTGATTGCGCCGCTCCTTGAGGCGCGGGAAGGATTCGAACACGAGTTCAGGCAGCTTCTTGCCGCCAGATCCGCCGATCAGGCGTCCGACCTCGAGATTTTCTTCAACCGTCATCCGCGGGAAGACGTGACGCCCTTGGGGAATATAGCCCATGCCGAGGCGCGCGCGATTCTCGGCTGGAAGGCGCGTGACGTCGCGCCCAAGGAACTGCACCGTGCCCGCGGCCGCGCCAAGCAAGCCGATCAGGCACCGCATGGTCGTCGTCTTCCCGACGCCGTTGCGGCCGATCAGGCTCACAACCTCTCCTTTGTTCACCGCGAGATCGACACCTTGCAGAATGGGCGTGGCGCCGTAGCGCGCCCATAGGCCGGAGACTTCGAGAAACACGTCAGTGCTCATGGCCGGTCTTGCCCAGATAGATTTCGGCCACGCGGGGATCGTTGATAACCTCGTTGATCGAGCCGCGCGCAAATACGCGGCCGAAGTGCAGGACGGTGACGACCTTGGCGATCTGCCGCACGAAGGTCATGTCATGTTCGACGACCAGCATGGTCATGCCCGACGCATTCAGCTTCAGGATGAGTTCGCCCGTTTGGTACGTCTCCTCCGGCGACATGCCAGCGGTCGGCTCGTCGAGAAGCAGGAGCTTCGGCCTCAAGGCCAGGGCCATGCCGATCTCGAGCCATTGCTGCTGACCGTGGGAAAGCTCGCCGGCGAGCTTCGTCGCATCGGCGGTCAGATTGAGGAGCTCAAGCAGGCGGCTCTCTTCCGAGGCGAGCTCGGCAGCCTGGACATGGTGCTGCAAGGCGACATGAATGTTCTGCCTGACTGGCAATTCCTTGAACACGGAAGGCGTCTGCATCTTGATGCTCATGCCGCGCTTCACGCGTTCAAAGGGTAGCTCCCTTGTCACGTCGAAGCCGTCGAAATAGATAGAACCTGCGCTCGGCGGATACATACCGACGATGAGCCGAAAGAGCGTGCTCTTTCCCGCGCCGTTCGGACCGATCAGGCAGTGAATATCGCCTTTGTCGACCTCGACCGTAACGTCAGAGACAGCGGCTAGGCCACCGAAGACTTTCGAGGCGCCTTCGGCGATGAGCAGGGCGGGCACTGCGCTTACTCCCCAGGCTGAAGAGAAAGCTGCGTCGCCGGACGCCTGCGCCATGGCCTACGCGCAAGCTTGGCCAGGCCAACGACAAAGCCCTCAGGCACGAACATGACCGCGAGGAGCAGCAGGAGTCCCGTCAATATGAGGGCTGATTGCTGACTGTAAACGGTGATCAGCTGATAGGCGTAGAGAAAGGCGAATGTGCCGATCAGGGTGGCGGTCAGTTCACGCCGCCCAGAGAAGGATACCCACACGATCGGCATGGCCGCCGCCGGCAGCCCTATGCTTGCTGGCGTGATGAACTGTCCCCACGCCGTGTACAAGGCGCCGCTTAAGCCTGCGAGCGCGCTGCCGATGCAGAAGGTTGCAAGCCGATATTTGCGAACGTCGTAGCCAAGAAGCTCCGCGCGCTGCTCATTTTCGCGGATCGCAACGATCACGTTGCCAAATCGCGAATTCACGAGCATGCGCAAGGCGAGATATACGATCACGACAAGCGCAACCATCAGAAAATAGAGGGCGGCGCCATCGAAGACGAGCGTGTGGCCGCCCCATGGAATGTTGAGCGCCTTCATCCCCTTCATACCATTGAAGCCGTTAAGCCGGGCGCGTCCGATCTTCCACTCCGGTCCGGCGGTCTGGCCAAGAAAGAACGCGAGCACAAGCGTTGCGGCGAGGGTCACGATGCCGAAGAACACGCCCCCGACGCGGCCCCAGATCATGAAATAGCCGAGGATCGCCGCGGCAAAGGCGGAGAGCAGCACCGCGACCCCGAGCGCTTCGAAGGTCGTGAAACCCTTGCCTCCGAGATCGATCGCGATCACGCCGTAGCTGTACCCGGCGAGACCGAAAAAGAAGGTCTGCCCGAAGGACATGATTCCGCCGTACCCCCACATAAGGCAAAGGCCGAGCGCCATGAACAGCCAGATGAAGAAATAAGCGAAATTGCCGACGTCGTAGGGGGTGGCGAAGAGGGGATAAGCGAGCACAAGAGCGAGAACGACAATGAAGCCGGCCCAAAAGCCCCGGCCGGAGCCGAAAGTGTGTGGGCCATTAAGAAGCTTCAGCATTCGAGCGCTCCGTGCCTGGATTCAGCGCATGTGGCGGTTCATCCAACCGGTGATGCCGTCCGGCAGGATACGGATGACGAGAATGACCGCGATGAGGAGACCGATCTGCCCGACGATCTGCCCGTGCCACGCGTTCAGGCTCGTCCGAATAATCGCGAGCAAGACGCCGGCGGGCGCCGTGCCCAAAAGCACGTTCGCGCCGCCGATCACGACGGTGACAAAGCTCTCGACGACGAAGGTCGATCCCATCGTGGGGATGAGACTCATCGTTGGCGCATAAAGGCCGCCGCAAAGACCCGCAAGACCCGCGCCAAGGCCAAAGGTGATCGCGTAGATCCAGCTGATCTTTACCCCGAGCGCCCGCGCCGTCGTCGCATCCTGCATGGTCGCGCGCGCCATGACGCCGAACTTCGTCCGCATGAACACGACATAAATGAAAGCGAGCACGGCGATCGACGCGCCGAACAGGATCACGCGATAGGTCGAGAATGAGTATTCGCCGACCGTGAAGCTGCCGGGAGGCGTTCCAATGCCGGTGACGGTCGAGCCAATGGCGAGGAGCGTGCCTTGAGTGACGATAAGACTCAGTCCCCATGTCGCCAGCAACGAATCTTCGGGCCGCTTGTAGAAGCGGCGGACGATCGCGACTTCGATGAGGACGCCGATCAGTCCCGCGACGATTGCGCCGCATAATTGCGCGGCGACGAGCGGGAACCCGGTGTGAACGAGACCGACGGTGACATAGGCCCCGCACATGATGAATTCGCCATGCGCCATGTTGATGATGCCCATCATGCCGAACACGATGGCAAGGCCGGCGGCCGACAGGATCAGAAACGCGAAGACGTCCGCGAATTGATACAGATAAGAAAAAATGTCACCCAGCATCGCGGGTCTCAATCAGCGCATGAGGGCCGTGGCGCCCTGGTCGAGCGCCACGGATCACAGATGTCTCACTTCTGAGGCAGATTGTTCGGGCTATATTGCTCCTGCGGGTCATCCTTGGTGAGATCGCAGCCGATCGAGGCCAGCCAATAGGGCTGGATCACGCCAAAGTCCTTGTCGACGTGGACGTCGTGCTTCTCGTCCACCGATAGAAGATACATGTGGTGGCTCATGTGCTGGCTCTTGGGATCCATGCAGATGTGCCCCTCAGGGGCATCGATGCAGAGATCGCCCTGGTCCACCACCTTGCGTAGATCGTCGAGCTTGGTCGACTTCGCCCGCTCGACCATCTCTTTATAGAGGTAGATCGCGACATAGGCGTTGTAGCCCATGTCGTTGATGTAGGGCTCCTTCGGGAACATCGCGTGCCAGCGTTTTTTGAAGTCTTCGGCAGGAGGCGTGTTTAGCTCCTCGAACCAGTTGGCGGCAGCATGCATGTTGTTGAGCGCCGGCGGCTTGAAGCGCTTGTGCTCGAAGCCGAGCATGATCTTGATCGAGGAGCCCATCGGCAGGTTGAGCTTGGCGGCCGCGGCTTGTTCGAAGAAGCTGTCCTGCGCGTCGCCGACGTTGATGGTGAGCAGCCAATCGGGCTTCGCCTTCTGAATGTTCTGGATGGTCTGCGCGAACTGGCTGACCCCCAGCGGAATGAATTCCTCGCCAACAACCGTGCCGTTGACATCGGGCTGCTTCAGGATCGAGCGGTTCCACTCAGCCGAGAGCTGGCCGAAATTGTAGTCCGCGGCGATGACATAGGCCTTCGGGCCGAAGGTCTTGACCATGTATGGAATGAGCGTCGAGAACTGTTGCTCGGGAATGGCGCCAGTAGAGAATTCGTGCGCGTCGCAGACGCCTCCTTCGTACTGGTTCGTATAAAAATAGGGCACGTCGTGCTTGTCGACAATCGGCCGGATGGCTTCGCGCGAGGCGGAGGTCTCGCCGCCGATCAACACGTCGACCTGATCCTTGTCGAGAAAGCGGCGGGCGAACTCCTGATAGCGTGCGTTGTCGCCTTGCGGATCGAGATGGGTCATCGCGATGGGCCGCCCCATGATGCCGCCCGCTTTGTTGATCTCATCCACCGCCAACAGCGAACCATGCAGCTTGGGAATGCCGTAGGTGGCGAGATCTCCCGAGATGTCTTCGATCAGTCCGAGCTTGATGGGATCTGCGGCAAAAGCAGACGGGGCGCTGAACGCGCCCAGCACAAATGCCGTGGCGCCCGATAGGAACATCGACTTCAGTTTCATTGCGATCACCTCTTCTCTTCACAAACGGATGCGCGTCGCCGTCACGCCACGAGATATTTTTTCAAGATTGAAGCGCCGAGCGTGTATTTCGGATCGACCATGTTGCCGAGACGAATGCGCCCGGCCTGGCTCAAGAGCATGTAGGCCTCGATTTCATCGAAGCCGTACTCGGCCGCCATCCAGCGCGTGAGTTCGCGATAGGCGATGCGCGCGGCGTCCTCCATCGGGCGCGCGCTGCCGATCGTCATGATGAAGTCTTTCGTCTCGAGCCGCGGCCAAGCGAAGGTCCAGCCTTTGATGAGATCGATCTTCAGGCGCACGGTGGCGCGTTGCTCAACGGCGACCCCGGTGAGCTCACCGTCACCTTGCGCGGCGTGACAATCGCCCACGAAGAGATACGCGGTTGGAATCTTAACGGGCAGATAGATGATCGAGCCGGGACCGACATCCGGCAGGTCCATGTTGCCGCCGTAATAGTCCGGAACCACCGACGAGATGGCCTCGAGTTCGGGCGACACTCCGATCGTCCCGATGAATGGCTCGTAGGGCAGAACGATTTTCTTGCTGAAATGCACGCCCTCCGCGTCAATGCGCATCCGCTTGACCTTCTCAGGCAGAGGCGGATTGAGGAGCGCGGTGGCGGCGGTTCCGACGAGACCGCCGAATTCGGGGATGAGCGCTGTCGTCCCGTATTCGCCACGCGTCTCGATTGCTTCGATCGAAACCGCAAGACAGTCGCCCGGCTCCGCGCCGGCCACGGCGAATGGTCCGCTCTGTGGATTGAGGAATGGATGTTTCAGCTTCTCGCTGGGCTTGTCCGTCTCGGACGTAATTTTGCCGCTGAATGCGTCCTCGGTGTCGACGACCAAAGTGTCGCCGGGCTCGAGAGTCATGATCGGTTTGGCGTAGGGCCCATAGACGAATGTAAACGCCCCCTGCTCAGCGTCGGTGCTTCGATGCTTGCGTCCGGTTTTTCCGGACGCAACACCGCGCTTGGCCATGATTGACGAAGAGACCCAGTCGGAAGCACTCATATGTGAACCTTTCAATTCAGAACGGGATGGCGACGGTTCCAGTCGGTCGCGGATTGGAAGGCGGCGCCGGCGCGCACGAGCAGCGCTTCCGACAGGTGCGGCCCGACGAGTTGCAGACCGATCGGCAGGCCCGAAGCGGTGAAGCCTCCGGGCATAGTGATGGTCGGATTGCCGCTCGAATCGAAGGGACAGGTGAAGCGGAGCAGCCGGCCCATCATATCGTTGCTCTGTCCGAGCGTCGCCATGTCGGAAAGCATTGGGGCCGCGAACGATTGGGCCGGAACCAGCAAGAGGTCGATCGAACCGAACATGTGAGCGACCGCCCCTTTGAACTCGGAGCGGCGCAGAAGAATCTTCTGATAGTCGAGCGCGGTCAGCGCGCGCCCGGTGTCGATCAGCCCCGCAAGCGCCGGGCCGTATTCGCTCTTGCGCGACGGATAGGTAGCCTCATGCGCAACAGCGGTTTCGACTGCGCAATTTGGAATCCAGTCCGCGAGAACGGTCTGAGAATCTGGCGCCTTGATCTCGACGATCGTCGCACCGAGGCTCGCCAGAACCTCGCGCGCCGCTTTGACAACCGCGACTGTCTGCTCGTCGACCCCAGTTTCAGCCCAGAGCGGATCGTAGCCTATCCGCAAGCCGCGAACGCCGTCGCTGACCCCCGCAAGATAATCGGCGGGCGCGCCGGGCAACGTCGTCGTGTCTTTTGAATCCTCTCCGGCAATAACGCCAAGAATTGCGCCGCAATCGGCAGCGCTGCGCGCCATCGGCCCAATGTGATCGAGGGAAGCGGCGAGTTCGAACACGCCGTACCGGCTGACGCGGCCCCATGTGGGCTTGAGCCCTGTGACGCCATTCGCGGCGGAAGGAAAGCGGATGGACCCGCCAGTGTCGGACCCGAGAGAGCCGTAGCAAAGGCCGGCCGCCGTTGCGACCCCCGAGCCACTTGAGGAAGCGCCCGGCCACGCCTCCGCATTCCAGGGATTGCGCGGTGGCGTGACACTCGGATGGTGATCGGCGTAGGCGCTCTCCGTTAACTGGAGCTTGCCGAGGATGATGGCGCCAGCGTCGGAAAGCCGCTTCACGACGGTCGCGTCTTCGGACGGCATGTAGTCCTTGTGGATCGTCATGCCCGCCGCAGTCGGCGCATTCGTCGTCCAGCACAGATCTTTGACTGCGATCGGAACGCCATGCAGCGGCCCCTTGACCTCGCCGCGCCCGATCTCAGCCTCCGCCTGTTTCGCCTGCGCCAGCGCGGAATCAACCATCACTGTCGCGTAGCTCTTGAGCTTGGGATCGAGAGCGGCGATCCGATCAAGCTCAGCTTTCGTCACCTCGACAGGCGACAACGCGCGAGACTGAATCTTTCTAGAGACGTCGAGCAAAGTAAGAAACGATAGATCGGACAAGAGAAACCTTCGCGTTCGAGAAGCCCTGTTCAATAAGCAGGAAGCGTGCCGATCAGCGACGACGTTAAACACAAGGCCCGTCGAGGTTTGGAGCGACGCAGGCGGAGATTCTTTTCGGCGCCTTTGAACAATAAAGCAGCGCCGCCGCATGTTGCGGAAGCGCTGCCCATCAAGCGCTTTACGAGCATTGAGCCCAGGCGAGAGACGTCGGGATTGCGCTGTGTATAGTGGTGGAATATCGGCCTCGGTCGCATGCGCTCACCGCATCATGAGCCGAGCGAAGTTAACGTACGCACGGCCGCGCGACGCCGCGTACGATCTCTTCGTGTCGAACGCCACGCCGACCTTGGGGCGCGTCTCACGCAGTCCACGCGTCCGCGCTTTATCGGTGCGAAAAGCGCCCGGCAGATGCCTGGCACCGATTTCAATCGCATGACGATTTGTAGCGTGCGCCGACCAAGCGTATGTTTACATCGAATGTGCTGCTTGCCTGGAGGCGCCAATATATTTGCTTGTCAACGACAGGGCGCCTTTGCGACGCTGTTCGCGGCGACGACGCTTCACGCGCGGCTCAGGCGGGGAGCGAAGTCGGCATCGGCCTCGAGGTTGACACCATCGACCATCGGCATCGCGTGGAACGAACGCGCGGCCATCGTTCAAGCAGCAGCCTTCGTCATGTCGATCTGCAGCTTCACGTCGGCTGGGCGACCTTCCGCCGCGTTCGAAGGCCTCGATCGAACGCTCAAAATCAAAGGTTGATGAAATGAGCGGTTTCAGGTCAACCTTCCCGGAGCCGATGAGATTGAGCGCACGCTCATACATATTGGCGTAGCGGAAGACGGTTTCGATCCGCAGCTCCTCGCCGATCGCGCCGGGAATGTTGAAGGCCACCGGCTCGACGGGAATGCCCACAAGTAGGATCGCGCCCGCAGGACAGGAGATGCTCACCGATCCTTCGATCGCCCTCGCCTTGGCTCGCCGCTCGCATCAAACACGACGTCGACGCCCCAGCCGCCGGGCTCGCCCTTCACCGCATCGAAGAGATCGCGCTTGGTGATGTTGATGGGGATGACTCCCGGGTAGGAAGATCAATATCCCGCACCGAAAGGACTCGCTTCCGTTCGACGACAAGCGCGCGCATTAGCTTATCCTTCAGGTCGAATTAACTGCGGCGCCTATTGCGCCAGGAATCCTCCGTCCACCGCCAGCGTGTGGCCGGTGATCATCGCCGCCGCGGGACTGATTAGGAAGGCGATCGCTGCCGCGATGTCAGCCGGTTCGGCGAGCTTCCTCAACGGGGTCATCGCCTCGATGCGAGCGACAAGGTCCGGGTCCTTGAGAATGGGTCCGATCAGGTCCGTGCGCACGTAAGTCGGAGCCACCGCGTTCACGCGAATGGCGTGCGGCGCCCATTCGACCGCGAGCGCACGCGTCATATTGACGATCGCGCCCTTGGTGGCCTGATAGGACACATTGGGATAGAGACCGCCGCCCGACAATCCCATGATCGACGCGACGTTGACGATTGCGCCGCCGTTTCCCGCCGCGATCATGGAACGCGCGGCGGCCCGCGCACACAGGAACGATCCGGTCAAGTTGACCGACAGAACTTTGTCCCAGTCGCCGAGCGCAAGGTCAACGGCAGGTCGCCGGATCGCAATGCCGGCATTGTTGACGAGAAGATCGAGCCGGCTCTCACGCTCGAGAACCGCCTGCATCATCGCTTCGACGCTCGCCTCGTCAGCGACGTCGGCATCGATCGCGATCGCATGAAGGCCGAGCGTGCATATCTTCGATGCCGCAACCTGCGCAGCTTCCCTGTCGAGATCAGCCAGCACGACGCGCGCGCCAGCCGCAGCCAAAGTCTCCGCGGTCTCGCGGCCAATGCCGCGGGCGGCCCCTGTGACGATTGCGACCCGGCCATCGAGACGCATCCAATTGCGGACATCCACCATTCTAATGCTCTCTCCGCGGAAGTTGCGGGCCCCTCGCCATTGAATGTCATCACCGTCAGGCCAAGCGCCTTGGCGTCCCGTTCAATCCCCTGCTCCAAACAGCATTCAGCCTAACCCGATCACGTCGGCGCCCCATAGACATGCGTCTCGATCCCCTCCATACGCGCCTTGATCTGCAAGGCGACAAACTTGGAGAAGATCCGCGAGAGCGCGAGATTGCCGCCCTGGATCCACATATTCTCGTGCGCGATGGGTTTGTACATGTTGCGCGGTTCGCCATGCCAAGGACCGGGGTCGTTGCGCGTGCCCGAGCCTAGCCCCCAGCATTTTCCGATGCGGTCGCCCACCTCCCGCGACACGATCTGCGCGATCATTTCATGCAAGGATTGAAAGCCGGTCGCCTGGATCACAATGTCGGCGTCAATTTCAGTCCCGTCGACGAAGCGGATTCCGCCCTTGGTCAGTCTTTCGATATCGACGCCGCTCTTCACCTTGATCTCGCCGTCGATGATGAGCTGCGAGCAGCCAACGTCGATGTAATAGCCCGAGCCCGTGCGATAGGCTTTCATCATCAAGCCGGTCTCGTCGGGACCAAAGTCCAGCAGAAATCCGGTCGCCCGCAGCTTGTCGTAGAACTCAGCATCGCGCGCCTTGATCTTCTCGTAGAGCGCGCGTTGCAGCGGAGGCTGCAGCGCGAACGGGGTCGCCATGGCGATCATGTCGGCAGTCTCAACGTCGATGCCGTTCGCTGCAGCCTGCTCCGAATAGAGAT
Source organism: uncultured Alphaproteobacteria bacterium (assembly GCA_963737365.1). GTDB lineage: Bacteria > Pseudomonadota > Alphaproteobacteria > Rhizobiales > Beijerinckiaceae > Roseiarcus. Next base: position 435,759 of record CAVTSD010000009.1, on the reverse strand, counting down.
CGAACCCCATCTCCATAAGGGTGTCGGAGCGAACGACAGTAGTCGCCGTACGCTGAACCATCGTCACCTTCGCGCCGGCCTCCCAGAGATCTAGAGCGACATCATGCCCCGAACTTGCGGCGCCGATAACGACGCAGTTCTTGGCCTTGTAGCGCGCGGCGTCGCTGTAGTTGCTTGAATGCAGGAGCTCGCCGCGAAAGACATCCGCACCGGGAAGCTCGATCCAATTCGGCGGGCCGTAGGCGCCGGTCGCGAAGACGAGCTGCGTCGGCTCCATGGTGATGGGGCGCCCTTGCCAGATGAGATCGACCGTCCACCGTTTGCGGGCGGGATCGAAGCGAGCGCTCTTGACCTCCGTGGAGCCCCAGTAGTTCAGCTCCATGAGCTTCACGTAGGACTCGAGCCAATCCCCCATCTTGTCCTTTGGCGTGAAGATCGGCCAGTTATCCGGGAAAGGCAGATAGGGCAGATGATCGTACCAGACCGGGTCGTGTAGAACGAGCGAGCGATAGCGGTTTCGCCAGGAGTCGCCCGGTTTATCGTTCTTCTCGGCGATGATCGTCGGCACGCCCAGTTGCTTCAGCCGCGCGCCCAACATGATGCCGCCCTGGCCGCCGCCAATGATCAGACAGTAGGGTTGCTCGCTCACCCCCAATGTCGCTTGGTCGGCGGCAAGCTTTTCTGTCCAGTTCTGCCGGCTTCGGCTGGCTTTATGGACGGTTCCGAGCGGACGCGCGAACCGCAACGGCTCTGCAAAGCCATGCAGCGATTGCAGCGTCGTCAGGATCGTCCGGCACCGACGGCCCTCCAGACGAAAGATGCCCTGCCCCTTGCCAGCTGGGGTCGTAAAGGCGAACCAGGCTTCCGTCACGCCTGCCGTCTGTTCGACCTTTTCGATCGTCCATTCGCTCGGCGAGGCGCGCTCTAACGTCGCTTCGAGCATCGCCGCAATGGCGGGCTTGCCCTCCATCGTCTTGATGTTCCACGTCAGGCTCAGAAAGTCGCGCCAGTAACAATCTTCGACGAAGAGCTCGAGAGCGTTCGAAATATCCCGGGCGTCGAGCGCCTTTCCTAGTTTGGCTAGCCAGGCTCCAGCTTCCGAAATTTGTGCGGCTTCCTGCATGTCACTCCTCAATGCGGGCAACGATTGTGACTTCTAAGTCTAATCGCCAAGAGGTTCGAGGGCCTGTCCCTTTCGATGGCTCAAGACTGTGTATTTGATCCGACGCAACGTTTCGCGGGCGGCGCCATCGAGGCGGTCGCCCACTGCGGCGGACAGGAGATCGATGATCACAAGGAAGGCGTAGCGCGATGCGGTCGGCTTCAGCGCGTCTGGATATTCCGGGATCCGCACGGTGAGCTTGACATCGCAGATCGCGGCAAGCTCCGAGTCGGGTGCGGTAATGCCAATCGCTTTCGCGCGGTATCGCCGGGCAAGTTCGACGACCTCGATCACCTCTCGTGTGCGCCCGGTGCTGGAGATCGCGATCACCAGGTCGCCGGGCCTCAGCGTCGCAGCGCTCATCTTGAGGATGTAAGGGTCGGCGTGCGCGTACGCGACGACGCCGTAGCGGAACAGCCGGTTTTGCAACTCCTGCGCAAGCGCCGTCGAGCTCCCTCCGAGGCCGAAGATCATCACCTGGCGAGCGGCCGAGATCAGTTCCGCGGCCATCAACACGTCGGCGGAAGACAGCGTGTCTTCAACCACCGCCATGGCCGCGCGGGCTTCGCCGAACACCTCTTTCCACAATGGCGATCGATCGGCCGGTGGGCCGCGTTCCTTTGGGACATCGAGATACAGGCGTCCGACGACCATGCTTTGCGCCAGCTTGAGCTTGAAATCGCGAACGCCCTCGCAGCCGATGGCGCGACAGAATCGTGTCACCGTCGGCTCGCTAGTCTCCGATCGCTTGGCGATGTCTCCATTGGAGGCATCGACCGCAAAAGTGACGTCAGCGAGCACGACATCGGCGACTCTCCGCTCGGCTGGCCGGAGCTCGGAATAGGAGTCCTTGATGATCGCAAGAATGTCGGGAATCGACTTGGCGTAGGTCTCGTTCGCGACCGTTTGCGCTTCTCGCTTTCGCGTTCCTCGCATCCTAGGCTTTTTTCGCTCCATCGCGATCGCAGCTGACAGCGCCTCCGCGGGAATTGGGCGTGGCGGGTCCACGACTTATGTCGCCAAGGGTATTGGAAACTTACTTACACCGCAAGCTATAGCATTGTTGTCTGCACAATCAAGCTATAGCATTGTTGTCTGCACAATAAGGCTTCCCGCGCCGAGCCACAGTCGCGTCATACGCCGTCTTGACAGAGGTTGTAGGTTAGTTACTCTCCAGGCGGCCCGCGAGGTCGTGCTGCAGTCCCGGGTGTTGGGAAAAGATGTCGGCCACCGCGTTTTCAGGCCCCAAACTTCGGATCGCTAACGCCGCCAAGGTTTACAACGCACGGTCCGGCGATCTGCTCGCGCTCGACAGATGTTCGCTTGACGTCAAAGCCGGCGAAATCGTTTCAATCGTCGGCCCGTCGGGTTGCGGCAAGACGACTCTGTTGTGGGCGATGTCAGGACTGCACCCGCTGACAGCCGGAGATATTCTGCTTGACGACCGCGCCGTGCGCGGACCTCATCCTCAAATCGGCATGGTTTTTCAGGAGGCGAACCTGCTTCCGTGGCGCGATCTCGACGCGAACATAAACTTCCCGTTCGAGATCAGAGGCGAAAAAGCGGATCGGATCTGGATAGACGAACTCTTGAACAGAGTTGGGCTCGAAGGGCTCGGCGGACGGTTCCCGCGAGAATTGTCCGGTGGGATGCAACAGCGCGCCGCGCTCGTGCGCGCGCTCTCCTTCAAGCCCTCCGTTCTGCTGATGGACGAGCCCTTTGGGGCGCTGGACGCTTTCACCCGCGAGGAGATGAACCGTCTGGTCGAAGAGATCTGGCTGTCAGCGCCGACGACAATCGTTCTGATCACGCATTCGATCGAGGAAGCGATCTTTTTGTCCGACCGAATCGTGGTCATGACGCCGAGGCCGGGGCGCGTGGCCAACATCCATCTTGTTCCTTATCCGCGTCCGCGTTCCCTCGAGATCATGTCGACCAAGGAGGTCTTCGATCTGTTCAATCGGATCAAACAGGAGATCATCGGAGATCGCCGGCGGCAACCAATGGCCGTGGCGCTCTGACCCGCCGTGAGAGACAGGACAGTGCAGAATCTCGACGCGATACCCGATTTTAAGGCCGGTCCCACCGCAGGCGCCGAGGTCGGAGTGGCGGGTGTCTCGTCGGCGCTCGCCGGAGGTTCCGGCGCAAAATCCGTTCGCGAGATTCTAGCAATCATCCTGGTCGCGATCGTCATCATCGGTGGGACGCAGGCCTCGCTGATCGCGTTCAAGGTGCCTCAATATGTCTTTCCGTTGCCGACCGAAATTGGGAAGGCGCTGATCACGGATTTTCCGCTCATTGCTCCGCATCTTGGATACACGCTGGTCGAGCTTTTCAGCGGGTTCGCGATTGGCTCCGCGGTAGGTCTCGTGCTGGCGGCGGTGGTCACGCAATTCCCTTTCGTCGAGAAGGTTGTCACGCCTTACATCCTGGTCCTCGTCACGACGCCGATGCTGGCCCTCGTCCCGCTACTCATCCTGCGTTTCGGCTTCGGCTACACCCCACGCATCATTGCGGTGGCGCTCGCGTCGGGGCCGATGGTGATGATCAATGCGGCGACGGGCTTCCGCCGCGTCGATCGCGGCAAGCTGGCGCTCGCGCATTCCTATGGCGCGTCGACTTTGCAAGTCTTCTGGAAGATACGAGCGCCCATGGCGCTACCGATGATCTTTGTCGGCCTGATGGTCGGTTCGATTTTCGGCCTGCTGACCGCCGTCGGCGCGGAGATGGTCGGCGGGGGCTTCGGCCTTGGCAATCGCCTGACGTCCTATTCGTCAATGATCCAGATGCCGCAATTCTTCGCCGTAATCCTGATCCTCTCGATCCTCGGCATCCTCATCTACGTGCTCTTCTTTCTTCTGGCGAAGCGCTTTGCCAGCTGGGAAGCGTGAGCCGAAACAAATCAGAATTCCAGGCAGTGGAGGCGTGAAATGAACGACAACGAAATTGGCAACGCTCGCAGGCATCATCTCTCGCCGAATATGAGCCGCCGCACATTCCTACAGGTCTCGGCAAGCGGCGGCGTCACAGCGAGCATCATCGGAGGTGCGCAAAGGGCCTCGGCCGATCTTTATTCCCAGTTCACTTGGATCTCGCCTCGCGGAACCCTCGAAGTGCTGGACGACTTCCCCTATTGGTCGGCGAAAAAGATGGGCTATTTCGACGGGCTCGGCGTCAAGACGGAGATGCAGCCTGGGCCCTCAGACGGCACCGCGACGGTAAAGTTCGTCGATGTCGGACAGGCGGATATGGGCTTTCCGTCCCCGGGCGTCTTTTCATTCGCCCTGCAGAACGGCATGAAGCTCAAATCGGTCTTCCACATGGGCGCCCTCGACACATTCAGCCTGGCGTTTCGCCCCGGCGAGGGGTTCAATGATCTCAAGAAGATCGAGGGCAAAACTGTCCTTCTCGGCTCGGCGGCGTGGCAGGCGATCGTCGATCCGATGCTGTTCGTGCAGGGCGTCGACGTCTCGAAGGTCAAATATGTGGAAGCCGGCTGGCCGACCTGGGCGACTGCGCTCAAGGCCGGTCAGGGAGACGCTGCACTCTCATGGGAAGGTTTGCGGGCGGAATGGATCGGCAAAGGCCTCGACTTCGAGTATTGGCTCGGCGTTCAGAAGTCGCCCTTGTTCGCCAACACATTCGTGGTCCGCGCCGCGGATCTCGATGATCCCGACAGGAAGGCTTTCCTCGAAAAATATCTGCGCGGCTGGGCGATGGGCCTCGAATTCGGTTACGAGAACCCGCGCGCAGCGGTCGAAGCGGTCTTCGCGCAATTCCCATCTCTGGCCAGCAATCTTGGGCCGAAGCTCGGGACGACTTCGTGCCTTCAGCAGACGAACGTGTTCCGCGGCGACATGTCGAAGCGCGCCGGCTGGGGCGACCACAACATGCAGGCTTGGCAGCTGTTCTTCGACAAGATTTATCAGCTTAAGCAGATCACGAAGCCGGTGAAGGCGGAGGACGTCTGCACCAACGTCCTGATCGCCGGCGCCAACACATTCGATCGCGCCAAGGTCAAGGCTGACGCAGCCAACTACAAACTGTCGCAACCGTTCGCCGAGCTCGACCTTGATAATATCAAGGCGCATCTCTTCGATCAGGCCGTGCCCGCCAATCGATAAACCGAACCCGGGCGGCAGCGCGCCGCCTCGTCAACGACGAACTGCGTGAGGGAGTGACGATGGCGCACGTTAAGGTTCTGGTGGTCGGCTTGGGCAACATGGGCCGGTCGCACGCGAGCGCCTACCACCGCAATCCAGGCTTCGAGATCGTTGGCCTAATGAGCCGCTCGATCAAGTCGAAGCCTCTTCCGGAGGAATTGAGGGGCTACCCGCTCTTTGAGGATTTTGACGAAGCGCTGGCGGCAACCAAGCCGGACGCCGTATCGATCAACACGTGGCCCAATACGCACGCCGAATATGCGATCAAGGCGATGGAATCGGGCTCCCACGTGTTCCTGGAGAAACCGATCGCGACAAACCTTGAGGACGCCGAGAAAGTGGTCGCGACCGCGAGGGCGACGAAGAGAAAACTGGTGCTGGGCTACATTCTGCGGGTCCATCCGAGCTGGGTGAAGTTCATCGAACTTGGCAAAACGCTTGGCAAACCGCTCGTCATGCGGCTCAACCTCAACCAGCAGAGCAGCGGCAAGGCCTGGGAGTGGCACAAGACTCTCATCGACTCGCTGATTCCCATTGTGGACTGCGGCGTCCACTACGTCGACGTGATGTGCCAGCTAACCGGCGCGAAGCCCGTGCGCGTCCACGGCATCGGAGTCAAACTGTGGGCGGAGGCGGAGAAGCAGAACTATGGTCATCTTCATGTGACTTTCGATGATGGCTCCGTGGGCTGGTACGAGGCAGGCTGGGGCCCGATGATGAGCGAAGTTGCGTTCTTCGTGAAGGACGTCGTTGGCCCACGGGGCGCCGTCTCATTGGTTCCAGCTCACTCAGAGGGAAAAGACAAATTGAGCGACGTTTCTGACTCAGCGGACATCGACCGGCACACAAAGACCGACCTCATTCAACACCACCATGCGGCGGTGGGATCGGACAAGAACTTCGTGAAACGAGACGATTTTATTTCAACGGAGGACGAGCCGAGCCATCAAGACCTCTGTGATCGTGAGCAGGCTTTCTTTCTTCAGGCGATCAGCGAAGATCTCGATCTCTCCGAGTCCATGGACGCGGCTGTCAACAGCCTCAGGATTGTCTTGGCCGCTGAGCAGAGCATCACCGAAGGACGAGCGATCGAGCTTGCCCAGTAGATGGAAGCGCCGAGATGAGCGACGCCAACCATACCTCGTCGCCGCAACTTGGGTCGGGCGGGCACTGGCGCAATTGGGTCGGCAACCAATCCTTCGTCGCCCGACATAAGGCGGAGCCCGGCTCCGAGGAGGAATTGGCCACGCTCGTGCGCGAGGCCTCGCTTCAAAATCTCGCCATCCGCGTAGCCGGATCCGGGCATTCCTTCACACCAGTGGTTGCGACCAGCGGCCTGCTCTTGAGCTTAGAAAACATGCAGGGGCTCGTCAGCGCGGACCTCGATCGCAAGCGTGTGGTCGTCCGCGCGGGTACGAGGATCGGCGATATCGGCCGCGCGCTCAAAGAGATCGGTCTGTCGCTCGCCAATCAGGGGGATATCGACACCCAGGCCATCGCCGGCGCCCTTTCGACCGGCACTCACGGTACTGGACTTGGCCTTGGGTGCCTGTCGTCCCAGGCGGTCGGCATGCGGTTGGTTCAAGCAGACGGGTCCATCATCGAAATCGACGGCGACCGAGACTCCGAAACGATGTCGGCCGCGCAAATTGCCGTCGGCATGCTCGGCGTGATTTCGACGATCACACTTCAGGCGATCTCCGCCTACAATCTCAAGGAGACGCTCTGGCGCGAGGATTTCGAATCCTGCATGGAACGGCACGACGAGCTGGCGGCGAATAACCGCCATTTCAGTTTCTTCTGGTGTCCCGTCGCCAAGTCCCGACACCTCTATTGCCTTCCTGACGTCGCCGCTGTCTCCAAGGTCAACCGCGAGCACGACGTCTGCGAGATGAAAGTGATGAATGTCACCGACGAGCCCCCTCGGGCGAACAAGGAGACATTCGAGCGGGTCGCCTACAGTTCGGAAATTTACCCGATCGAATACATCCCGAACTTCCACGAACTCGAATACGCCATTCCCGTCGAAACAGGGAAAGAGGCCCTGCGGCAGATCCGCGAATTGATGATGACCAAACACACGAATTGCATCTATCCGGTCGAGTATCGTTTTGTCGCTGGCGATTCAGGTATGCTGAGCCCCTACTATCAGCGCGCGAGTGTGACGATCTCGGTCTCGGGCGGCCCGGGCATCGACTATTGGAACTATCTCCTCGACGTCGACGCGATCCTTCGAGAGTTCGGCGCCCGACCGCATTGGGGCAAGCTGCATTTCAATCGGGCGGAAGACATGCCGTTGCTCTATCCGCGCTTCCATGACTTCCGCGCCATTCGCCGCAGAATGGATCCGTCGGGCCGCTTCCTCAACGATCATTTGAGAAATCTGTTCGAGTAACCATGGCGGCCATGCTCGACGACGTCGCAAAAGACTTTGCTTGCGTGCATTGAGCGCACGCGGAGGGGTCTAGTCTAGGCCATCGGAAAATGATCGCTCGCGCGGATCGTCGAGGCTTGTCAGGCGCGTTCGCCGCCCGTACTGTTTGCGCACAAACGACCGCGCCGAATTAGTGAAGAGATCGTCACGAGCGCGAGGCGAGATTTCCCATGGCCCACGACGAACCGACCGCCTCTGGCGCGCCGACGAAGCTGGCGATCAAGAACGTCGGACTAATGCTGAGCGGCGATCTCGAAAGACCAATTCTCGACGCGGATACGATCGTCGCGGTCGACGGCCGCATCACTGCGATCGGGCGCGCCGCAGACGTCGACGTTTCGGGCGCGACGACGACGATCGATGCTCTTGGCGTGGCGGTCGCGCCCGGCTTGATCGACAGCCACGTCCATCCGGTTGCCGGCGATTGGACGCCGAGACAGAGCCAGCTCAACTGGATCGATTCCTGCCTGCACGGCGGCGTCACCACGATGGTGTCCGCTGGCGAAGTTCACACGCCCGGTCGCCCGCGCGACATCGTCGGGCTGAAGGCGATGGCGATCACCGCGCAGCGCTGCTTTTCGAACTTTCGCGCAAGCGGCGTGAAGGTGCACGCGGGGGCGCCGGTGATCGAGCCAGGGATGGAGGAGCATGATTTTGAGGAGCTTGCCTCCGCTGGCGTTCGCTTCCTCGGTGAAGTCGGACTGGGCGGCGTCAAGGATGGGCCGACGGCGCGCAAGATGGTCGTTTGGGCGCGAAAATATGGGCTCAACAGCACGATTTATACCGGCGGCCCATCAATCCCAGGTTCCGGGCTCATCGACAAGGACATCGTGCTCGAGGCGGACACCGACGTGATCGGCCACATCAACGGCGGCCACACAGCGCTGCCCGACGATCAGATTCTTTGCCTGTGCGAAGGCTGCAAACGCGGTCTCGAACTCGTGCACAATGGCAACGAACGCGCGGCGCTGTTCACCTTGCGCGCAGCCAAGGAGCGCCGCGAATTGAACCGCGTCATCCTGGGCACCGACGCCCCGGCCGGCTCGGGGGTTCAGCCCCTTGGCATCCTTCGCATGGTCACGCTGCTCGCTTCTCTCGGCGACGTCCCCGCGGAAGTCGCCTTCTGCTTTGCGACCGGCAACACCGCGCGCATGCGCTCGCTCGATTGCGGGCTTATCGAGGTCGGACGCGCCGCCGATTTCGTCTTCATGGATCGCGCCCAGCATTCGGCAGGCAAGACGCTCCTTGAGAGCGTGCGGCTCGGAGACCTGCCAGGCGTCGGCATGACGGTCATCGACGGCGTTGTCCGTTCTCATCGCAGCCGCAACACGCCGCCCGCGGAAAAAGCGCCCACGGTGGTCGCTTAGACCATAGCGCTCTGACAGGGGTGACCGGCTCCAGTGGGCCGGAACGGGGTTGTATTGGGAAGAGCCCCCATTGACGCCGCCCCCTTTGACTTAACCGCCCTTTTAGTTCCGCGCCCTTAATATTGTCAGTGCCTTACGACCCTTTTTAGTTCCGTCCAAGAATGGGAGTGTTTGGGCTGATTGTCACTTAACTGTATTATCGTCCTCACCGTCCACGGGTCAGGCCAGCCGCCGCAACAAAGCGACCAGCGTCGAACGCTCGTCCGTGTCCAGCGGCCGGAGCGTTTCGTTCGTGATCAGCGCGGCGATCGGCGCGGCGCGATCGTAGAGATCGGAACCGGTTGGCGTCAGCGCGACAAGGATACGGCGACCGTCGTGCGGATCTGGACGGATCGCGGTGAAGCCGCGCGCTGTCAGGCGATCGATGACCCCCTTGATCGTTGCGGCGTCCATCGCGGTCAGGCGACCTAGATGATTCTGCGAGCAATCGCCGACTTCCTTCAGTTTGGCGAGCGCGGCCCACTGGGTCGGTGTCAGGTCCTCGATCATCTTGGCGGCAAAAATCGTGGTGTGACGCTGCTGCGCCTGACGCAGCGCGAAGCCGACCTGTTCATCGAGGACGTAGGGCTCCTCCCGGTCGCGGCGGCCTTGAATGGCGGGGCTCCTCATTGGCTCATCGAGTACCACAGCGACCGCGGCGTCGCCACCACGCTCAAACCGCGAGATGGGCGCGCACGTCCGGCCGGGCGTCGAATTCAGCCATCGTTCCGCCAAAGCGGATGGCCCCTTTCTCGATGACATAGACGCGCTCGGCGACGAGGCGAGCGAAGGCGAGATTCTGTTCGCTGACAAAAACGCTGAGACCCTCGCGCTTCATTTCGCGAAGAGCCTCGACCATCTGCTCGACGATGCGCGGCGCAAGGCCTTCGGACGGTTCGTCGAGCATGAGAAGCGAGGGATTGCCCATGAGCGTGCGCGCAATGGTGAGCATCTGCTGCTCGCCGCCCGACATGCGCGCGCCAGCGCGTCGTCGCAGCTCGCGCAAGTTCGGAAAGATGGCGAAGAGCCGCTCCGGCGTCCAGCTGGGAGCGTTCGCGCGCGGTGGCTGTCGGCCGACCTGCAGATTTTCATCGACAGTCAGATCGGAGAAGATGCGACGGTCCTCCGGCACATAGCCAAGCCCGCGCCGAACGATCTCGTAAGCCGGACGCTTCGAAATGTCCTCGCCATCAAAGACGATCGTACCGCTGCGCCGAGCCATAAGCCCCAGGATGGCGCGGAACGTCGTCGACTTGCCCGCGCCGTTGCGGCCAAGCAGCGCGACCGCTTCGCCCGCGGCAACCTCTAACGAGACGTCGAACAGCACCTGAGCTCGGCCGTAGGCCGCGTCCAATCCTGCGACCGAGAGCTTGGCTGCGCTCAATGATCGGCTCCATAGAGCGAGCCTGCGCCGAGATAAACTGCCTGAACCTCGGCGTTGGCGCGCACCGCCGCGGGCGCGCCCTCCGCGATCAGCGTCCCCCGGTTGAGCACGAGCACTCGGTCGGCGTGACCGAACACGACATCCATATCGTGCTCGGTGAAGAGAACGCCGATCGTGCGTTCGCGGGCGATGCGAGCCGTAAGGCCCATCAGCGCATGGCGCTCCGGCGGAGCCATGCCGGCTGCCGGCTCGTCCATCAAGAGCAACTTCGGGTTATTCGCGAGCGCGATCGCGAACTCGAGCCGCTTGAGGTCGCCATAGGCAAGTTCGCCGCAGCTGCGTTGCGCCTGATCGGCCATGCCAACGAGATCGAGCAGGCGCTCCGCCTCCGCGACGTGGTAGCGCGCCGCCCAACGGAGCGACGGCCAGCGGCTCGAATGGCAAGAGAGCAGCGCCATTTGAACATTCTCCGCGACCGTCATCGAGGCGAAAGTCGCGGCGACCTGGAAGGTTCGCCCAACGCCAAGGCGCCAGATGTCTCCGGGCGCCATGCCGGCTGTGCTCCTGCCGAAGATTGTGATGCGTCCGGTGGTTGGCGCAAGCTGACCGTCGATCATGGCGAAGCAGGTGCTCTTGCCCGCGCCGTTCGGCCCGATGAGCGCCAGGATCTCGCCCGCTTCGAGCGCGAAGCTCACATCGCGGACCGCCTGGAAGCCGGAATACGATTTGCCGATCTTCTCCGCGACAAGAATGCTCATGGGCTTTCGCCGAGGATGCGGGACGGCGCCCGCGCGTTTCGCCAGGCTTCCAACTGGCCGACAAGGCCCTTCGGAAACAGGACAACGAGCAGGATGATGAGGACGCCAAGCACCAGCTTGGAATAATCGGTGTGACTGATCACCCAGATCGAAAGCGACCGATAGATCGCCGCGCCGACGACGCCGCCCGACACCGTGCCGACACCGCCAAGCAGGACCATGACGAGGCCGTCGATCGACAGGGAAATCGAGATGTTGTCCGGAAACACGCTGCCTTTGAGAAAGGCGTAGAGCGCGCCCGCCAGCGCCGCGAAGGCGCCGGCAATGACGAAGGCCATCCATTGCACGCGCCAACGCACGATGCCGATCGTCTCCGCCCGCAACGTCGAGTCACGCAGGGCCCGCAGGGCGTAGCCGAAGGGCGAGAAGGTGATCACGCGCAAGAGCCCGACCGCGCCCGCGCTTAAGCCGAGCGTCAGCCAATAAAAGCGCGCGGGCGAGGCCGCCCAGGCGCTCGGCCAGACGCCGATGATGCCATTGTCGCCGCCTGTTACGTCGGTCCATTGATAGGCGATCGACCAGGCGATCTGGGCGAAGGCAAGCGTCAGCATGGCGAAATAGACGCCCGATAGGCGCACGCAGAACCAGCCGAAGACGAGCGCGCCGGCGAATCCCAAAAGCACTCCCGCGGGGATCGCCGTCCCCATGCCGAGCCCGAACGTCTTCAGCGCGATCGCCGCGCCGTAGGAGCCAAGGCCGAAATAGGCGGCGTGACCGAAGGAGGCGAGACCGCCATCCGCCAGCAAAAAATGCAGGCTCGCCGCGTAGAGCATGAAAATGAGCACTTCCGTCGCGACACCCAGGAGGTAATTGCCCGCGATGAGCGGCAGCAGCGCTGCGGCCCCCAAGGCGAGAACGACGAACAGCCGGCCCCGCGCGCCGAAAGGGCGCCAGAGGGAAAAGACCGCGCCGCCTGCGCTCCGCGCGGCCGCCTCCGCGCGCCCGAGCAGTCCCCAGGGCCTCACGATCAGAACGATCGCCATCACCAGGAAGACCAGGACGATGGAGATCGTCGGAAAGACAAGGATACCGAAGGCGTTGAGCTCGGAGACGATGATCGCCGCGAGAAAGGTGCCCAGCACGCTGCCAAGACCCCCGATCACGACGACGACCAGCGCCTCGGTGATCACTTGCACGTCCATCGTATGGTTAGCGGCTTCCCTCGGCAATTCGAGCGCGCCGCCTAACCCTGCGAGAAAGACGCCGAGCGCGAAGACGCTGGTGAAGAGCCATTTCTGGTTGACGCCGAGCGCCGCCACCATTTCGCGATCCTGAGTGGCGGCGCGCACGAGCACGCCCCAGGTGGTGCGGTGGAAGATGAGCCAGATGAACGCGAGAACGAGCGGAGCGAGCGCGATCAAGAGCAGGTCGTAGGTCGGAAAGGGGTGGCCGAACAGGTCGATCGCGCCCTTGAAGCCGGGAGCGCGCGGACCGAGCAGCTCGCCGGGGCCCCAGATCAGCAGCACCAGATCCTCGACGACGAGGGTGACGCCAAAGGTTGCGAGCAGCTGAAACAGCACCGGCGCGTCATAGATGCGGCGCAACAGCAGCATTTCGATCAGCGTGCCGATCAAGGCGACGCAGAGCGCGGCGAGCACAATCGCAGCCCAGAAGCCAAAGGAGCCGCTAAGCCGGTCGGTTAGCGTGTACCCGATATAGGCGCCAAGCATGTAAAAGGCGCCATGGGCGAAATTGACGACGCGGGTGACGCCGAAAATGATCGAGAGCCCGGAAGCGACAAGAAACAGCGAACAGGCGCTCGCGAGCCCGGTGACGAACTGGACGAAGTAGAAGCTCAAGGTCGGGCGCTGCCGCCTTTAGAGATCCACCGGCAGAGGGAGCCGCGGTCTCTGGTTCTCTGCCGGCGAGCCATCAGTTCTGCGGCCGCTGCGCCTTGACCTCCGCATCTGAGGGAAGATAGCCGGCTCCGTCGTGATAGGTCACATCGACCATCACGCCCTTGCCATCCTTGAGCGCGGTCTTGCCGACGAAGGCGCCGAGCGTCGATTGGTGGTCGATGGCGCGGAATGTAATCGGCCCGAATGGCGTGTCGACGTGGATGCCCTCAGCGGCGCCGACAAGCTTCTCGCTGTCGGTCGATTTGGCTTTGGCGAGGATCGCCGCGGCGCTCTTCAGCATCGCGTAGCCGACCACCGAACCTAGCCGGGGATAGTCGTTGTATTTCGCCTGGTACGCTTTGAGGAACGCGGCGTGGTCGGGGATCGTAACGGCGTTCCAGGGGTAGCCGGTGACGATCCATCCCACCGGCGTTTCATCCTTGAGCGGGTCGAGATATTCCGGTTCGCCGGCAAGCAGGCTGACGACGGCGCGGTCCTTGAACAGGCCGCGCGTCTCGCCCTCGCGCACGAGCTTCACGAGGTCCGCGCCGAAGGTGACGTTGAAGATCGCGTCCGGCTCAGTCTTGGCGATTGCTTCCGCTACTGCGCCAGCATCGATCTTGCCCTGCGGCGGCCATTGCTCGCCGACCCACTGGACGTCGGGGCGTTTGGCCGAGAGCAGCTTCTTGAAGTCGGCCACGGCGGACTGACCATACTCGTAATTCGGCGCGATCGTCGCCCATTTCTTCGCCGGCAACTTGGCCGCTTCGTCGGCGAGCATCGCCGCCTGCTCGTAGGTCCCAGGCCGCAGACGAAACGTGTAGCGATTGCCCTTGGAGAGCGTGATCGCGTCGGTGAGCGGCTCAGCGGCAAGGAAGAGAATCTTCTTCTGCTTGGCGTAGTCGGACACCGCGAGGCCGATGTTGGAGAAGAAGGTTCCCGCGAGCATCACGACGCCATCGTTCGCGACGAGCTCGTTCGCCGCTGTGACCGCATCGGCCGGCTTGCCGCCGTCGTCCTTGCTGATCACCTCGAGTTTCTTCCCATCGACGCCGCCGGCCGCGTTGATTTCATCAAGCGCGAGCTGCCAGCCTTTTCGATAGGGCTCGGTGAAAGAAGGGATCGCCGAGTAGGAGTTGATCTCTCCAATCTTGATCGTGTCGTCGGCGCTTGCGGGGCCGGCGCCGACGAACGCCGCGGCGAGGATGAGGCTTGATAGAATCGCCGGAACCGTTCTCATTTCGTTGTCCTCGGTTGAAGGCCTAAATTCTCTTATTCGAACCGCTCGCGGGTCTAGCGCAGCCCGTCCACCCCTTTGATTTCGTCCTTGGTCAGTCCGCCGACGCGCGGATGCGGGCGGCCAGAGTTGGTGACGGCGACCGCCACCATGATCTCATTGGCCCGCGGGGCGTCGGCGACGCGCACCTCCATCCCGTCGAAATGGCTTCTTACAAAGGCCGCATCCTTGTGACCGAGCGGCACATCGAGGGCGACGCCCGGGCCGCCCCGCTTCTTGGACGAGGGAATGAGGGCTGCGCCTTTACCCAGAACTTTGCGCACTGGCGCGCCGAGTTTGGGGTGCAGCACCGCTGCGGCGTGCTCCAACTCGCCGTTTTCGCCGACGGCCGCCGCCTTGCCATAGCTTTCCGCGGCGGATCCCTCGATGCCGAGCGCCGCGACCGCGCGGGCGGCAAGCAGGGCGCCGAGCTCCTCCCCGATATCGATCAGCCCCGAGAGGTCCTCGACATATCGGCCGGCGAAAGGGTTCTCGATCACCGCGATGGCGGCGGCGCGTCGTGTCGGCGGCTCAACAGCGCGATCCATCTCGACGCGCGTCTCCTCGACGACAGTCACGAGCTTGCGAATGTTCGCCTTCATCGCAACCCATCCAGCTTCAGATCGTGGGAGAAGGTCAGTCTTTTATGAAGCTCAACCGACGGCATGGAGAGCCTTTCCCTCGGTGCGAGCGACGACGGGAACGCGGCGAAGGTTACGGCTAGCGGGGGCGCCAACAAGGCGGGTCTGGTCTCCAACGCGGAGAGCAGCGGCTTCGATGAGCCCGTGATCCCGCCAAAACTCGGCCTCCGCTAAGCCGAAGGCAAGCGCGCGATGGATTTCATCAGCAGTCAACGGGCCGACGGCGACGGTAACGGGCCGCTCGCCGAGGTCACTTTGCGGGTCGAGATCACGGGCCGGTGCGCGGCGGATCGCGGCATGGCCGGGAAGATCGACCGCGTTGGCGATCAGGGTCGCGGCGGCGTCGGCAAACGAGGCGGACTTCGCGAGAACCGTGACGGCATCAGCGACGCCAAGCGAGAAGCTGCGTCCCCGCCAGCCCGAAGTTGCGACGCCGCGCACGCAGTCGGCGGCGTCAACCGTCGCGCGGCCAACGAGACTTGGCCGGTCCGGTCGATCGATCATGCCGATAGAGAACCTCTCGCCGGTGCCTAAGTGAAGCGCGATGTCGCCGCCGTTATTAACATAGGCGCGGGCGAGCTTTCGCCCACTCGTCATAGCCCCGAGGACTTCTTCGGCCACAGCGCCGGCGACCGCCGCCATCGGCGTGAGGAAGCGGCGGGCGTGGAAAGGCGCGACCGCCGCCGCCATACGCCGTCCAACCGCGCCCAAAGGCGCTGGCGCAGCGCGCGGATCCGCCCGCAGCAGCGGAAGCTCCGTGCAGAGCTCGTCGAGGATGGTTGCGAAGCGACCCCACGCCGCGGCATAGGCTTCTTCGGCGGCGCGCGTCTCGCCAAAGGCTTCGACGATCAGGTCGATCGGTCCGTGGTGTAGATGCAGACGCCCGTCGGCGAGACGTCGCTGCTGCGGCGGCGCCCTCATGCCTTGCGCCTGGCGTTGACGGGCCGCGCCACCACGCCATTTGTGAAGACATTGTTGGGGCGCTCGGCGTGTTCGGCGACCACCTCCTCGAGCGGCCGCACCTCGTCGACATGGCCGCCGAGCGTCGCGTAATCATCAAGGCGCAAGGTGAATTCGATCGGCGCGACGATAGCGGGCGTCGGCACGTAGCCGAAGGAGTTCTCGGGCAACAGCGTAACGTCGACCATGAATGTGATTCCGCCGCCCGGCCACACCGTGACCGGCGCGCCGCCCGCGGTCACGGTCGTCAGCGCCTGGCGCACCGAACGCGTGAGGCGCACAGGATTTTCTGTCACGCCGGCGCGCAGCGAACCGCCGGCGCCCGCCATGAAGAGCACCGAGCAGAGCGCCGGCTCGCAATTCTCGCTGATGCGCTCGACCGACTCGCGTAAGGCTTCCGGCAGCTCCGCCTGGATCGGGCGCAAATCCTCGTCGAGCCGATAGAACGCGTGCTGTTCGCCAGTCGTCGAGACCATCAGCATCGTCAGGCCAGGCCGCGCCACCTTCGGATTGAAGCCAGCCACGATATCGAGCGGATCGGAGACGTTCGTTCCGCCCCAGCCGGTTCCGGGCTCGGCGACATGAAAGTAACGGCCGGGCGTCGAGCGGCGCCCTTTCATCTTGATGCCGGTGTCACGCATGCCCAGGAGCTTGCCCGCCTGATGCTCCGACAAGACGCCGGTGATGTGGTCGTCGACGACGACGACTTCATCAACCTTGTCGCCCCATTGCTTGGCGAACATCCCTATCGTCGCCGAGCCACAGCCGACCCGCATGCGCTCCTCGAGTTTGCCATTGATGATCGGCGCCTTGCCGGCCTGCACGATCACGCTCGCGCCGCCATCAACGACAAGCTCGACACCTTTGCCGTTGCAAAGATTGAGCAGAGTGTCACAGGTGACACGACCCTCTTTCTTGCCGCCGTGAGTCAGGTGATTGACGCCGCCGAGCGAGAGCATTTGCGAACCATATTCGCCGGTCGTCACATGGCCGACCGGCTCGCCCTCGGCGCGCACGATTGCGCATTCGGCGCCGAGATGGCGGTCGGTGTCGATTTTGAGCTTCACGCCGCAATAGCTGTAGATGCCCTCGGTAACGACGGTCACCATGTCGACGCCATCCACCTTCGAGGAAACAATGAAGGGGGCGGGCTTGTAGTCGGGATAGGTGGTGCCGGCGCCGACCGCGGTGACGAGCGGACCGGGCCGTCGCAGGATGTCGCCGCTCCAGGCGGCCTCAGCATTGACAAAAGGAACGACCTTGCCGCCTTCGCTTAGCGTCCGGTCGAGCAGCACATGCGGGTCGACCCGCACCAATTGGCCATCCCGATTCGCGTAGCGGTCGCAGGCCCCCGTCATGCCCGGCCGGATGTAGCAAAGGACCGGACAGGCGTCGCAGCGGATCTTGTCACCCACCTCGCTCATGCTTGCGTTCTGGCGGCTGCGAGGATGGCCTGGCGGACGCGATCCGGCGTCGCGGGCGCACGGTGCATTCGCACGCCAGTCGCGTGATGGATGGCGTTGAAGATCGCCGGCGCGGTCGGAATCAACGCCTGCTCGCCGATGCCCTTGGCCCCGAACGGGCCGACCGAGGAGCCGTCCTCGATCAGGATGCATGTCACCGGCGGCATGTCTCCGATCGTCGGGATCAGGTAGTCGTGCAGGTTCTCGCCCTTTCCCGGAAAGAACTCCTCCATCAGCGCGAGGCCGAGGCCTTGCGCCGCGCCGCCTTCGATCTGGCCTTCGACCAGAGTTGGATTGATCGCCCGGCCGACATCGTGCGCGCAAACGAGGCGCAGGACTTTCACCCGCCCGAGTTCCACGTCGACCTCGACCTCCGCCATATGCGCGCCCGAGCCGAACACGGCGTACGGATCGCCCTGCCCGTTCTCGTCGAGCGGCGTCGTCGGCGGGTCGAACGTCTCGACGACTTCCACCACAAAGCCCGCGGCATTGAGCGCCAAGGCAGCGAGCTCGATGCGCCGCTCTCCGGCGGCGTCCGCGATGACCATTGAGCCGGTCTCGAAACGCAGCGTCGCGTCCTCGCCGACGTTGGCGAGACGCAAGAGTTCGCGCCTCATCGCGCGCGCCGCGAGAGCAGCCGCGTTGCCCGAAACGAACGTCTGCCGGGAGGCCGAGGTTTTGCCGCAGTCCGGCGTCATGTCGGTGTCCGCGGACAGGAGATCGATCTGACCGATCGGCGCGCCAAGCGCATCGGCGCAAATCTGCGCGATGACCGTGTTCGAGCCTTGACCGATATCCACCGCGCCCTGGAACAACGCAAAGCGGCCGTTCGGCTTGAGGCCGAGACGCATCGTCGAGGGGTTCGACATCGAGGTGTTGCCGCAACCGTACCACATGCCGGCGACGCCCACGCCGCGCTTGAACGGGCCTCGAGCCTCGGCGTTGTGTCGCACCGCCGCAGCGCGGGCCTCGATCCAATGCGGCCGCAGCGCCTCGAGGCACGCCTTGAAACCCATCCCGTCCGCGAAGATCTGGCCGGTCACGGTTGGTTCGCCCGCGCCAAGCGCGTTAAGGATGCGGAACTCGAGCGGGTCGATATTCAGACGAAGCGCAAGCTCGTCGTAGAGCTGCTCTTGCGCGATTGCGCTCTGCGGCACTCCGAAGCCACGAAAAGCGCCGGCGGGCACGAGATGCGTATGGATGGCCCGCCCCAGCGCTCGATAGTGCGGCATGCGATAGGGGCCGGAGGCGTGCACCGGCACCCGGTTGGCGACCGTTGGGCCCCAGGAGGCATAGGCGCCGGTGTTGAAATCGGCTGAGAAGTCCATCGCCGCGAGACGCCCGTCGCGCATCGCGCCGATCCTCGCGACGATGCGCGCCGGATGGCGCTTGGTTGTGGTCATGATCGATTCGCGGCGCGAATAAACCATGCGGACAGGTCGATCGAGCAGCCAAGCGGCGACCGCGATGAAGGGCTGAACCGACAGGTCGAGCTTCGCGCCAAAACCGCCGCCGACCGCCGTCGGGATGATCCGCACCTGCTCGGGCGCGATGCCAAGGATCTTCGCAACGTCGTCGCGATCCATATAGGGCGCCTGCGTGCAGGCCTGGACCTCAATGCGGTCGCCGACCCGGCGGGCGAACCCCGCCTCGGGTTCGACATAGGCGTGCTCGACGAATCCCGTCTCGAAGACGCCCTCGACAACGATATCCGCCGTAGCGAGGCCGGCTTCGACATCGCCGCGCGCCACGCGTCCGGTCGTCAGGATGTTACGAGCGCGACCGGGATGGATACGTTCGGCGCCCTCATCGAGGGCTTGTTCCAGCGTCGTGAGCGCGGGGCGCGGGCTCCAGGTCACAGGAAACGTGGCAAGGTCGAGATCGCGCATCGTCTCGCTGTCGCCGACCACCAGCGCAACAGCCTCGCCCCGGAAGCGGGCTATGCTCTCCGCAAGCGCCGGCTGGTCCGCGAAAGGCCCAATCACGCCATAGCAGTTCGCGCCGGGCACATCCTTGGCGGTGAAGACGGCGACGATACCGGGATAAGCGCGCTGAAACGCTTCGACGTCGCCGAGAACGAAGGAAGCGTGCGCGTGAGGCGATCGGACCACGCGCGCCGTCAGCGCCTCAGCCGGCCATTCGTCAGCGCCGAAGATTTCGGCGCCCGAGAGTTTGCGGGCCCCGTCGAGACGCGGAAGACGGCGTCCAACGGCGTCGCCCGCAGAAAACTCAACGACGTCGCGAGCGCCGAAGTGGCGCGCCTCCTTCACGGCGTCGAGAATGGCTCGATAGCCGGTGCAGCGGCACAGCACGCCCGCAAGCGCGTTCTGAATGGCCTCTTCGCTGGGCCGGGCCTCTTGTCGCAGCAGCCCGACAGCGGAGGTGAGAACGCCTGGCGTGCAGACGCCGCATTGCGCGGCGCCATGAGCGTGCAGCGCGGCGCGGAGCTGCGCGACGATCGGCTCATCGTCGCTCAGGCCCTCGATGGTCTCGATCGAACGCCCTTCTGCTTGCCCAACCGGAATCATACAGGCGCAAACAGGCTCGCTGTCGATAAGCACCGTGCAGGCGCCGCAATCGCCAGCGTCGCAGCCGACCTTGACGCCCGTGAGGCCGCATTGCTCGCGCAGGACATGACTGAGGCGTTCGAGCGGCGATCCGGAAATGCGCGCGGCTTTCCCGTTGAGGGTCAACGAGACGCGAGGCGCGCGTTCGAGCATCAGACGACGCCTCCCGTCTGGCGAAACGCACAAGCGCCGATCGCTCGCCTCAGCAACGTCAAGGCCGCGTCACGCCGATAGTCGCCGCTCGCGCGGACGTCGTCGATCGGCGCGAGCTGTGCAAGGTCCTGCGCATCGATCGACCGCCCGAGATCCGGGAAGGCCGGCGCGCCGATCAGACGGCGCTCCGCTCGCCTCATCCGCTGAGCGACCGCGGAGCAAGCGCCGACGGCGATCCGGGCGTCACGCACAATCCCTTCCACAACGTCGAGCGCAACGGCAACCATCACGATTGAAATCACGAGATAGCGCCTGGCCCCAAGCTTGAAGAAGGCCGACCGCATCGTCGAAGCGGGGATCGGCATTACGATCGCAGTCATCACCTCGTCAGGCGCCAGTCGAGTGCTGCGAGGGCCGTCGATAAAGACATCGAGCGCAAGACGGCGGGTCCCACGCCGGGAGGCGAGCTCGACTTCGGCGTCGAGAATAAGCAGGGGCGGCACGCCATCGGCGGCAGGCGAAGCGTTGCAGAGATTTCCGGCGATCGTGCCTCGATTTTGGATCTGAACGGCGCCAACGTCCCGCGCGGCAACCTTGAGCGCGTCGAAGGCGGGCGGCAGATCGGCCCGCGCAATATCGCTCCACGTCGTCGCCGCGCCGATGCGAATGCTGTCGCCATCGAAGCGCACGCCGCGCAACGCAGGTATATTGGAAACATCAACGAAGCCGCCCTGCAAAGGCCGCTCGCCTGCAGCGGGATAGAGGTCAGTGCCTCCGGCGATGACCCGGGCGCCGCTTTCCGCCAGCAACCCCAGCGCATCGTCGAGGTCGGAAGGTCGAGCGTACATGCGAACGCCTCACCTCGGATGTTTGTATGCAAATGATCGAGCCGAACCGGGGGCTTGTCAAGGACCTCCCGGTCTGCGTCGTCCCGGCATAGTTCTTGCGTATAAATTCTTAGAGACGAAATATTGCAAACGAAAGAATTGCGACCTCGGAGGACCGGCATATTCAAGGTTGCAAGGATCCGGGATTGTCGCAGCAATCGAGGCGGATCGAGAAGCGCCGCAACCTTGCTGAAGCGGCCTGCTCGATCGAAGAGAAGCCCCCATCCTTTTCCTTGACACTTCCATGCTGCTGCTCGGCCAAAGGGCGAACCTCGAGGGGAAGGCCCACCTCACATCATGACTCCGGCGCCGGGCGGCGCTTGCATGAATCTCGGTTCGCGGGAGGCGCCAAATACGCGGACCCTCAATGGGACTCCGCTCTCAGCCGGGCTGAGCACGGGGCGCCTCACACAAACAATTGAAGAAACGGGCAAGCGATCGTCCTCGTGATTAGAAAACACTAGGAGGCCACTTTGGAATGGGCGACGCAAACCGGCCGTCACGCTTTGGGTACGCTGCTGCTGCAATACGGCTCAACCCTGCCCGGAGCGGAGATAAGCTGGAAAACCTACGGGACCCTCGCTCCGGCGCGGGATAACGTCATCGTCTATCCGACCAGCTATTCAGCGCACCACGCCGATCTCGAGCAGCTGATCGGGCCTGAGGGCGTCCTTGATCCGACGCGCTGGTTCATCGTCATCCCGGACATGTTCGCCAACGGGCTGTCTTCGAGTCCGTCCAACACCGATCAATACCCTTCACTCGTGACGACGGCGGACAACGTTCGCGCCCAGCAGCGTCTTTTGCGCGAGGCCTTTGGCGTCGACCGGATCGCATGCGTCTACGGCTTCTCGATGGGCGCGCAACAAGCCTATCATTGGGCGGCTCTCTTTCCCGAACAGGTCGAACGCGCCGTCGTCGTCTGCGGCAGCGCTCGCACCTCAGTTCACAACCAGGTGTTCTTGCGCTCCCTACTGACGACGCTGGAGGCGGCGCCGGAGCATATCGGCGGCGGCCGCTTCTCAGCGAGGCCGACGAAAGCCCTGCGCGCCTTTGCGCGGGTCTATGCGGGCTGGGCGATGAGCCAGGACTGGTATCGCGCCGACCTTCACCTGACGAGCACCGGCGCCGCCAATCTCGACGACTTCCTCGACAATCATTGGGAGCCCCGTTTCACGCGTCGAAGAGCCGAGGATCTCTACGCCCAGGCCGCGACCTGGATGGCTTCCGACATCAGCGCCAACGACCTCTACGAGGGCGATCTCGTTCGCGCCCTGCAGGCGATCCGGGCGCGCGTGCTTCTGATGCCAGGTAGAACCGACTTGTATTTCCCCGTCGCGGACAACGCCCTCGAAATGCCTCATCTCGAGAGGGCGGAGTTGCGGCCAATTCCCTCTATCTGGGGGCATGTGGCTGGTTCGCCGTCGCCCGATCGCGCAGATTTTTCCTTTCTTCGCGCCGCTGTTCGCGCCTGGCTTGGATGAAGGCGCCGGGCTTGGCGGCTCCCGCGAGCTCGCTCGTGCCCGCGCCTCTCATTAATAGTTAAACGTCGGCTCTAGGTGGTCGCGCTCCACCGCTATGGCCGTGCGGATCGCCTTCTCAGGGCGTCGGTCATGAGTTCAACGCTCATCGAGGGCATCTCGACGAGCGGGTAGACCTGTTTGGCGGCAAACGACGGATGCGCGGGCACGTGGGTGAAGCCGGCGCGGGTCGCCATTTTCTTCTCATCGACGAGATGCAGGACCGTGTACATCATCAGGTTGCATAGGTAAGTCGAAGGCGAGTTTGAGACTTTGGCGGGGACGCCGCCAGCGCGAAGCTCCGACGCGATCGCTTTAGCCGGCAGCGTCGTGAACCGGCCCGCAGGCGCCCGTCGAATACGGATTCCCCTCCGTGCTGAACGCCGACATTGTCGGGGATAAGAAAGTCCATCACGTTTTCGGCGATCCTTCCACCGCAACACCGCCAGCCCGCTCTGCCAGACACGCCGAGTCCTGGGCCAGCTTAGTCGGTTCGATGAACATGGTCCGCGGTCAGGCCGGCCTATTCGACTTTCACAGGTTCGCACCTGCGCATCGAGCGACGAATTAAGATCCACTAAGATGTACGCGGCACAAGTTATGTTTTATTGGTGCCGGATGAGGGGATTGAACCCCCGACCTTCGGTTTACAAAACCGCTGCTCTACCGCTGAGCTAATCCGGCGCCTTGGCGGCGTTTGCGCTACCAGCGAGCCGAGCCGTGCGCAAGGGCGCGCTTTCAGACGGAGCCGGCGGCGACGGTTGGCGCCCAAGGCCCGGCCGCGGGCGCAGCCTCGTCCATGCCCGGCCATGGCGGCATGGTTATCGCCACGAACGCGAGCGCAGAGCCGGCGTCGGCGCGAAATTGAAAGGCGGTTCCGAGCGGAATCGTCAGCGACGTTCCGGGCGCAAGCGGATCAATCGCTTCTGTGTCGCCCTGTCGGCGCCAAATCGCGCCACGCCCGCTAACCACGAACCAGATTTCCTCGACTGTTCGATGCGTGACCGCATGCGACACCGCGCCGGCGGGCAATTCGAAATGCGCCATGCTTCCGCCCGCGAGGCTCAAGAGCAAGCGCACCGCGGTTCCGTCGGGCGCGGCCGCGTCGACGGACGCGCCCAACGTCTTCGTTTCGAAAGGCTTGGTCACGGTCATCGGATACGCGCCTCGTGGGTCCCGCGCGGCTCAGACGCAGCGCCGTCTTGGCGCGGCAATCGGCGGCCTGCTAAGAAAGGGCATGACATACCCAAGCCTAACCGCGGATCAGGCGCTTGACGAGTTTCGCGCCGCCGGCGCCCTGCTCACCGGCCATTTCATTTTGTCGTCGGGGCTACACTCGCCGGTGTTTCTGCAAAAGATGTTCGTGTTTCAGGATCCGGCTCGCACCGAGCGCCTTTGCCGGGCGCTCGCCGAGAAAGCCCGCGAAGCGTTCGGCGCGATCGACATCGTCGCTTCGCCCGCGCTCGGCGGCATCGTTCCGGGCTACGAGACCGCGCGCTGGCTCGGCGCCAAGGCGATCTTCGTCGAGCGCGAGGGCGGCGTCTTCAAGTTGCGCCGCGGGTTCACGATTGCTCCCGGCGCGCGCGTCCTGATGGTGGAAGATATCATTACCACAGGCCTCTCCTCGCGTGAGACGCTCGCGGCGCTGGCCGAGCATCCAGGAACCATCGTCGGCGCGGCCTGCCTGATCGACCGATCCGACGGCAAGGCGGACATTGGCGTCAAGCGCGTGGCGCTCGCGACGCTCGACATTCCGTCTTACGCGCCGGACGCGCTGCCGCCGGAACTCGCGGCGGTTCCGGCCGTCAAACCGGGAAGCCGCGCGCTCACCAGCGCAGCCTGATCGGCGAGAAGAAACAGGAGCAGCCCGATGACAGCGCTCAGGCTTGGCGTCAACGTCGATCATGTCGCGACCGTCCGCAACGCCCGTGGCGGCGCTGTCCCCGACCCGGTGCGCGCGGCGCTGCTCGCGATCGAAGCCGGCGCCGACGGCATCACCGCCCATCTTCGCGAGGACCGTCGGCACATCCACGATGACGACATGGTCCGCCTCAAGGCGTCGATTGCGAAGCCGCTCAACTTCGAGATGGCGGCGACGGAGGCCATGCTCGACATCGCGCTTAAAATTCGCCCCCACGCCTGTTGCCTCGTTCCAGAGAAGCGGACGGAACGCACGACTGAAGGCGGCCTCGATGTGGTCGGCGGCTTCAAGGCCCTGAAGCCGTTCGTCGCCGAGCTCACGCGCGAGGGCATCCGCGTGTCGATGTTCATCGAACCCTCGCCAGAAGCTTTGAAGGCCAGCGCCGAACTCGGCGCGCCGGTCGTCGAGCTCCACACTGGAGCATGGTGCGACGCGCGCACGCGGAGCGAAGGCGCCAAGACCGATCACGAATTCGGCCGCCTTAGAGCCGCGGCCGGAGAGAGCCAGGCCCTTGGACTCGAATGTCATGCCGGGCATGGCCTCGACTATGACACGGCGAGGCTCATCGCGGGACTGCCGGAGATCGTCGAACTCAACATCGGCCATTTCCTCATTGGCGAAGCGATCTTTGTCGGGCTCGCCGAAACCGTGAAGGCGATGCGCATGGCGATGAATGAAGGGCGCGCGTCTGCGGGGCGCGGGCTTTGATCATCGGCATCGGCAGCGACCTCTGCGAGATCGAGCGCATCGAGACGACGCTCGCGCGGCACGGGGAGCGCTTCACGAGCCGCTGCTTCACGGAGACCGAGCGGCGCCGCTCGGATCGACGCGCCGGTCGCGCGGCTTCGTATGCGAAACGATTCGCCGCCAAGGAGGCTTGCGCCAAAGCCTTGGGCACTGGCCTGAGGCGGGGCGTGTTCTGGCGCGACATGGGAGTGGTCAATCTTCCCTCCGGGCAGCCGACCATGAAGCTGACTGGCGGCGCCGCCGAACGGCTGCAGACGATGCTGCCGCCAGGGACCGAGGCCTTTATCCACCTGACCCTGACCGACGAAAAGGCCTACGCCCAGGCGTTCGTGGTGATCGAGGCGCGCCCTGCCCTGTCGTGACCAGACCGGAGTGACGCCCAGCGCCCCGTCCGGGCGCCCCCGGAGAGGCACAACCCGTTGCGCGAACCGGCCGCAAATAAAAGCGACTAAACGCCAATAAACGCGCTTAAACGCTAGTAAATTTGCTATCGTTTACTAGCGTTTATTTTTCCGAATCGGGACTTTTCAATGGGTTACGTTGGATTCAAATAAAAAAATCCGCGCTCCCAAATCTCAGGTTGTATGGAACGCCGCTCGAACGCTCGAATCTCTCAAACGCATTCCCCTTCGGCCCCGTCCTTAGAGGGGCGCGGACGCCATCCTTCAACAGAAAAAAGATATATCATGGAGTACCGTTTTTTCGAAGCGTTTGTTCTGCACAGCGCCATCTGCGAAGGACGAGTTCCGTTTATCGATGGGCTCCAAGCGCGGGTTCGGCTCTCGGCGGACGACCCGGTGATTTGACGCAGAGTCGCGGAGCGTTAGTTGATATCCGGAGACGAGGTCAACGCGCAGGAGGGAGCCGCGCATGCGGGAGCATCTGGAAGTCATCTCCGCCATTGGCCTCGGACTCGGGCTGGCGATGGCGTTTGTCCAAGGGGCGGTCGCGCAACAAAGCGCGGTGACGGCAATCGACATCGCGCTCGAACCCGACACGACGATGGTTCAGCACGCGATGGCCGCCAACGCGCGTCTGCTCAAGTCTTTTCCGAACGGCTTTTCCCTAGACGCAACGCACCACCCCCACATCTCGATTCTGCAGCAGTTCGTCCGCACGGACGACCTCGATAAGGTGTTTGCGGCCGCGAACGCGGTTCTGGCTAAAGAGAAACCGACGACGTGGACGCTGAAAGCGTTCAAATATTACTACATACTAGCCCCCCCGATTGGGCTTGCGGGAATTGTCGTCGAACCGACTGAAGACCTGCATCGGCTGCAAGATGCGCTCATTAAAGCGGTCGAGCCTTACACCGCGATGACCGGGACGCCTGCGGCATTCTTCAGCGACAAGGGGGGACGCGATATCCAGGGATCTCTGATCAGCTATGTCGAGAATTTCGTGCGAGACGCAGCGGGCAAGCGCTTCAATCCGCACGTGACTATCGGCGTCGGAACCGAAAAATACTTGAATGAAATGCTGGCAGGGCCTTTCTCGTCGTTCACGTTCTCGTCAGCGGGCGCGTCGGTTTATCAGCTCGGCGCCTTTGGCACGGCTCGGAAGGAACTCAAGGCGCTAACGCTCTGAGTTGGCCCAAACGTGCGTGCTCCGTCGTCTGTCATATTGCGAAATTTTTGAATTATGCAACGCCTATGAGGTGGATCAGCCCGAGGCTCATCACTCCGAGAACGATGAGCGATAGCGTGACGGCCCCCGTCACCCGGAAGCCCGCCTTCGCCACCGCCCGGATATCCACTCCAAGGCCCAGAGCCGCCATCGAAACGGTAGTCAGCAGATTGGCGACAAGCGCGGTCGGCTGCAAGACTGGATTCGGGATCCATCCGGCTGTTCGAAGTCCGGCGACTATAAGAAAACCAACGATGAACCAAGGCACGAGTTGGTGCAAAGGAGGCCGTCCCGGCTTCGGGCGATCGCCCGCCGTCACTTCCGGCTCAGGCTCGTCCGTTTCATCGCGCAGTTTGGAAGCGAGAACCGACATCAGGAGCACCACGGGCCCGAGCATCAGCACGCGCACCAGCTTGACGACTGTTCCCACTTGATTGCTGAGAGCGCCGATCGGCAAAGTCGCGGCGAGGACCTGCGGCACGGCGTAGACGGTCAGTCCGGCCAAGACGCCATATTGCGTCAACGACAACTGCAAGAGCGGCACGAAGAGCGGCAGGACAAGCACGACGATCACGCCGAGCACGGCCGTAAAGGCGATGGACGAAGCAACGTCCTCTCCGTCGGCGCCGATGACCGGGGCCACGGCTGCGATGGCGGAATTGCCGCAGATCGAGTTGCCGCAAGCGACAAGGATCGCCATTCGCCGCGGTAGCCCTAGCGCTCGGCTTATGCCGTAGCTCGTCGCGATCGCCACGACGACCACGACCGCAATGCCGGCAATCAGTTCCGGCCCGATGGCGAGAACGGCCCGGACGCTCACCGATGCGCCCAGAAGCACGACCGCGATTTCAAGCAATCTCTTGGCGCTGAACTCGATGCCGGCATGCCAGGCGCTCGGCGGCGTCCATATGCTTCGGATCGCGACGCCGATGAGGATGGCGAAGACCAGCGCTTCGAGCCAGGGACGGCCGGCAAAATCGATCTCGATCGCCTGAAACGAATAGGCAAGGGCCGTGACGAGAACGCATAGGCCGACGCCGGGGAGAAGACGCGCCAGCGGCAGCGAAGTGAGACGGCGGTAGGCGATGGTTCGACTGGACATGGTCATTCTCGTTGAGCGTGATCTTGCTGGAGAACGATCGTTCGGTCTATTGCTACTTAATGGACGATTTGTTCGATTTTATTGAATCATGACGCTCGACCAACTTCGGATTTTTATCGCCGTTGCCGAGCGGGAGCACCTGACGCGAGCCGCCGAGGCCTTGAACCTCACCCCGTCCGCGGTGAGCGCGGCGATCCACGCTCTGGAGACCCGCTATGGCGTCCACCTCTTCCACCGAATCGGGCGCCGCATCGAATTGAGCGAGACGGGACGGCTGTTCCTTGTCGAGGCCAAAGCCACGCAACGAAGCGCGAGGCTTGCGGAATTGGCGTTGACCGAACTCGGCGGCCTGCAGCGTGGAACGCTGACCATTCAATCAAGCCAAACCATCGCCAGCTATTGGCTTCCACCGTTCCTGGTGGGTTTCAAGGCGGCGCATCCGGCGATCGGGGTGGTGCTCCGCGAAGGCAATTCCGCCGACGTCGCAACCGCCATCCTCGATGGCGCCGCTGATCTTGGCTTTGCGGAGGGAGACATCGACGACCCGGCGCTGACCCTCGTTCAAGTGGCGCGCGATCGCCTCGTCGTGGTGGCGTCGCCCGATCATCCCTTGGCGAAGCGAAAAGCCTCGCCAAAGGACTTGGCCGAAGCGACATGGATATTGCGCGAGGCGGGCTCCGGAACGCGATCGGCGTTCGAGGCTGCGCTTCGGAGGTACAACATAGATTCAGCGCGACTGACAGTCGCCCTTGAACTGCCCACAAATGAAGCCGCCTGCGCGGCGGTTCGCTCTAGCGCCCACCTGACGGTCGTCTCCGACTTGGTGGCGCGTCCTCACATTGATGCGGGACGCCTCGCATTGATCGCGATCGATCTCGGCACGCGGTCCTTCGTTTTGGTTTGGCATAAGGAGCGCTATCGCACCAAAGCTTCCGAAGCTTTCGAGGCGCTGCTGCCAAGATCGGCGGGATGAGCCGGCCAGAAACTCAATCTCAAGCGGCTTGACGTCGCGACCGAAAAAGAGGGCCGAAAAAGCGCTAAGTTTAGAAAATCCTTGGCTCGCGCAAATGTGTGCGCGCGCGGTTCCTCAAGGGCGGCGCCCTAGCTCGCCGTCCTCTTCTTCTTGCCTTTATGGTGGCCCGTCGGCGATGGCCCGCCGGTTCCGCCTTCAAAGCCGACGGTGATCGAATAAAGGTCCGCAAGTTGGAGGGTGGGCATCGGCACCGTGATCGGATCGGTGACAATGCGAAACTGGCCAGCCCTCACGCCGTCCGTCGTCGCTTCGGCCCGATAGGTCTGGGAAAACACCGGTTTGTCGTTTCCGAGCTGCGCGATCGTGACCTTGACCGGCGCGCTAAAGGTTCCAGCCGATCCTGCCGGTCCGATGACCACTTGGCCCGCCACACCAATCTTGATGGCGGCCTGCCCTGCGCCGGCCGGATCGCACTGACGCGCCGTGTCGCCAAGACTGAATTGATAGCGCACAGAAGCATTGTCGGCGCCCCCGACACGCAGCGCCGCGCCGCCGTCGGCGACGGTCACGTCCGGGCAATTGATGTCCTGCGCGGCGACCGGCAGAACCTTCATTTTGTCTGTTGGACGGGCCGTGGGCTGGACCACCGCCTGCTTCGAGTCCGGCGCCGCTCCGAGATTCACGCCCTCGGCATTCGGATCGCGATGGGAAAAAAAGCCGCCGACGGAACTGCCGGCGGAGCTCATCGCGCCGCCGACCGTATCGCAGCCGCTTAGAGCGCCAAGCGCGGTCGAGAGAAACGCGATACGAACCAGCGTGGCACGAGCGATCATTGCGGCTAACTTCAAAAATTGAGCGGTTGAGATTCGGGTGAAAACGAGCGCGGTGCTTAACTCGCGGGCAGCTTCAAGGCAATTGTTCGTAGGCCTCTTTGAAGCCGGCAAGCGGGGCCTGCACGCCCACGCCTTCTTCCGGTGTCTGAAAGACGCCAAGGGTCGCCGTTTTTCCGGTCTTCAGCTTGTTGATCAGGGCTTCATCCATGGCGAGCTGGGCGACGCAGCCGTTTGGAAGACATTGAAGAAAGCTCAAACGCCCCGCCTCCGCGTTGTCGATTTGCAAGCTTACGCCCGGCGGCAGCAGAACCCCGAGCGGCGCGATGATGCGCATCAAGCGCGTCTTGCGGTCGGCGGTATTGAGCACGATGACAACCAGAATCAGGTTGGGCCGGTCCTGGTCGACGACGCTGAGCACGATCGCGCATTGCTCGTGGGCGGCGCCGGGTGGCGTTTCGCAACGGGTCGCCCAATCGCCGTGCTTGTCCCTCACGGCGCCCTGCGTCCCGGCGTCGGCTGCATAAGCGTATGAAGTTGCTAACAGCACGGCCCCCACGAGGCTCATAAGCGCCCAGCTGGCTTTCGATCGTTTCGCCTTGGTGAACGCCATCGCCCGAAGTCTATCCTTTGTACCTGCTGGTCAGCGGCGAGAGAGTTGATGGAAGACGCCGTCTCACGGCTGTGGCGGAGAACCGGCGCAAAAATGAGGCGGGGCGGGAGTGAGGAGATGGTGGGCGCTAGAGGGATTGAACCTCTGACCCCTACCATGTCAAGGTAGTGCTCTACCGCTGAGCTAAGCGCCCATCTCCCATGATCTCGAGCGACCATTAGCCCGCTCAAGGACGGCGCGATATAGACGCTCGCGCCCCAACGCGCAATGGCCAAGACGACCTCAATCCGTCCGCAAAGCGTCCGCCCATCATGAACCCGTTCCGGCTTACCTTGCGCCCGGCCGCGCTTGCCGACCTCGGCTCGGTTATGGCGATTGAACGTTCGCCAGACTACGAGCGCTACGTCGCCCGCTCTGAGGAGGACGAGCATCGCACGATGCTGTCCTCGCCTTCCCACGCCTACCGGCTTGGCGTCGGGGAGTCCGGCGCGGTCCAGGCCTTCGCCATCCTGCGCGGGCTCGGCGATCCGCATTTGAACCTGTATCTTAAGCGCGTCGCCGTCGCCCATTCCGGCGAGGGTGTGGGCACGGCGTTTCTGAGCCTCGTTCTCGATGAGGCTTTCGGGCCGCTAGGCGCCGAGCGCTTCCATCTCGACTGCTTCGCCGACAACCTCCGCGCTCAGCGGTCCTACGAGAAACTGGGCCTCACCCGCGACGGCGTGCTGCGCAAAGCTTACCGCCTGACCGACGGGACGCGCGCCGACCTTGTCATGATGGCGATCCTGAAGGGCGAGTGGGAGGCGCGTCGGCGCTAACGGGCTGGCGCCCGATTTCTTCGCCGCGAGAAGGGCCCTTGCACATTGACAACCCGGGCGCGTCATGGTTCTGCAAAGCCATTGGCGCTCTTCCCCGCGTCCCGGATCAGGCTCATGCCGCGCAGCTGGTTGAAAACGACCACCAAAACGCGCTGCCCGCTGAAAAGCGGGGAGACTGCCTAACGGCGTTCCGCGTCTCCCCGGCGGGCCGCCGGGTTCATAGAGTCCGCGCTTGGCGGACTTGAGGGGAGACAGAGCGAACAAGGAATTCTTCATCATGGCAGGTTTCAAGGTCGCGGTCGCCGGCGCAACCGGCAATGTTGGCCACGAAATGCTCTCGATCCTGGCGGAACGCCAATTCCCGGTGTCCGAGGTCGTGGCGCTCGCCTCCCCGGCTTCGATCGGCCGCGAAGTCTCATTCGGCGACAAGACGCTCAAGTGCAAGGCGCTCGAGCATTACGACTTTTCCGATACCGACATTTGCCTCATGTCGGCGGGCGGGGCGGTGTCAAAGGAATATTCGCCGAAAATCGGCGCGCGCGGCTGTGTCGTCATCGACAATTCGTCGGCCTGGCGCATGGATCCGGACGTGCCGCTGATCGTGCCCGAGGTCAATGCGGCTGCGGCGAAGGGGTTCGGCAAGAAGAACATCATCGCCAACCCCAATTGCTCGACCGCGCAACTCGTTGTGGCGCTGAAGCCGCTGCACGACCGCGCGACGATACGCCGGGTGGTGGTGTCGACCTATCAGTCCGTCTCCGGCGCCGGCAAGGAGGCGATGGACGAACTGTTCGCGCAGACGCGCGCGGTGTTCGTCTCCGATCCGGTCGAGCCGAGGAAGTTCACCAAGCGGATCGCCTTCAACGTCATTCCGCAAATCGACGTCTTCATGGACGACGGCTCGACCAAGGAAGAATGGAAGATGGTCGCCGAAACCAAGAAAATCCTCGATCCCAAGATCAAGCTGACTGCGACCTGCGTCAGGGTGCCCGTGTTCATCGGCCATTCGGAGGCGGTCAACATCGAATTCGTCGATCCGATCAGCGCCGACGAAGCGCGGGAGATCCTAAGCCGCGCGCCCGGATGCCTGGTTATCGATCGACGGGAGCCCGGCGGTTACATCACCCCGCACGAGGCGGCGGGTGAGGACGCGACCTACATTTCGCGAATCCGCGATGATCCGACGATCGACAACGGCATCAACCTTTGGGTGGTGTCCGACAATCTCCGCAAAGGCGCTGCGCTCAACGCCGTGCAGATCGCGGAGGTGCTGGTCAATCGCGGCTGGCTGAAACCCAAAATGAAGGCGGCGTGATCGTCGTTCCGGCTGAGGGCCGCCGAAGCCTTCCTCTCTAACAACTTTGTCCTTTTATTTGCTATGGTATTGGGACGAAACGTCTGCGTTGTGTTTTAGGGGTCGATTCGGCAATCCATGGCGCAAGATCCGGATATCCGCCTGCTGACCTCCCCGCGCATTTTCCTGGTGGGGATGGCGGCGTTCCTTGCCTTGGTCGGCTTCGTCGTTCTCATCCTCTATCAGCAGATCGCGATCGCCTTCAGCGCCAATCCTGGCCTCAACGGCCTCATCCTCGGCGTGCTGGCGATCGGCGCGCTGTTCACCTTCCGGCAGGTGATCCGGCTGTTCCGCGAAATACACTGGGTCAATTCGTTGACCGGCGCGGTGACCGACGGCGCCCCTCCGGCCCCCATATTGCTCGCGCCGATGGCGGTGATGCTCAATGCCGGGGCGGGCGCGCGCGGCCTGTCGACGATCACGACGCGGGCGATCCTCGATTCGATCGCCACCAGACTCGACGAGGGCCGCGAGCTCAGCCGCTATCTGGTGGGGCTCCTGGTCTTCCTCGGGCTGCTCGGCACTTTTTGGGGTCTGTTGGAGACAGTTCACTCGATCGCGGGCGTCATCGACAGCATGAAGACCGGGGTCGACTCATCGTCGATGTTCGACGACCTCAAGCAAGGCTTGTCCGCGCCGATCGCGGGCATGAGCGTCTCGTTCACCTCCTCGCTGTTCGGCCTCGCAAGTTCGTTGATTCTCGGCTTTCTCGATCTTCAGGCGGGCCAGGCCCAGAACCGGTTCTATTCCGAGTTCGAGGAGTTTCTGGCGAGCCACGTCCAGACAGCTCCAGCTGTCGAGGCGGTTCCGGACGCGCCAATCATAGCCCAAGGCGCGCAGCCCGCGATCGAGTATCAGCGTGACTCGAAGGCCATCTCGACGCTCGCCGAAGGCATCCAGGCTCTCGTCGGCCACATGCGAACCGAACAGCAGCAGATTCGCGATTGGGTCGACGCGCAGGCGACGCAGCAGGAAGATATCGGCAAGCTCTTGCGGCGCCTGTTGGACGAACTGGGCGCAAGATGATGCGAAGATTTCGACCGCGCGGGGGGCTCGGGAGCTAAGTCATGGCGCTGTCGCGCGGACGCCGATATGAGCCGGTGAACTACTGGCCGGGTTTCGTCGACGCCTTGTCGACGATGCTGCTCGTGATCATCTTCCTTCTATCGGTGTTCATGCTGGCCCAGTTCTTCCTCTCGCGCGAGGTAACGGGGAAGGACGAGGCGCTCGTTCGGCTCAATCGCCAGATCGAGGAACTGACCAATCTGCTCGCGCTCGAGCGCACCCAGAAAGGCGTCGACGAAAGCAAGATATCAGCCCTCACCGCCACGCTCGACTCGGCCCAGCGCGAGCAGAAGACGCTGAAGGACGCGTCGCGGAGCGTGGTGGACGCCGACACCGCCAGCGGCCGGGCCTCGGCGGCGGCTATCGCGCTCGATCAGGAGAAGCAGATCTCGGCGCAGGCGCTGGCCCAGGTGGACGTGCTCAACCAGCAGATCGCGGCGCTGCGCAGGCAGCTTGCGGCGATCGAGGATGCGCTCGCCGCATCGGAGTCGGCCAACAAGGAATCCCAGTCGAAGATCGCTGATCTTGGCCAGCGGCTCAACGTCGCGCTGGCGCAGAAGGTCCAGGAGCTCAATCGCTATCGCTCGGACTTTTTCGGCCGCCTGCGACAGATCCTTGGCGCCCGGCCCGATGTCCGCGTGGTGGGCGATCGGTTCGTGTTCCAGTCCTCGGTGCTGTTCGACGTCGGCAAGGCCGACATCAGCCCGGCCGGTCGCCAGTCGCTCGATTCACTCGCCGCCGCCATAGTCGATCTCGAGCGCGAGATTCCGCCCGATATTCCCTGGATTCTCAGGGTCGACGGGCACACTGACAATAGCCCGATCTCGGGCGCGGGCCCCTATAAGTCCAACTGGGAACTGTCGGCCGCACGGGCCGTCGCGGTAGTGCAATATCTGATCAGCAAGGGGGTCGAGCCCGATCGCTTAGCGGCGGCCGGTTTTGGCGAATTCCAGCCGCTCGACCAGGGGACCGACGAGGAATCGCGCGCCCGCAACCGGCGCATCGAACTCAAGCTGACAGAGCGGTGAGGCCTTAGGTCGCGCACGATAGCGGGGGGCGCTCTGCCCCCTTAGAGCGGCGGATGCATTCACGACAACATGTCTATCGGCGATTTCGCAGCCCTCGAAAGTTACTGACGGGTGCCCTTCCCTTTCGCCACACTTTCGTGTATTGCGCCGCACAATCAGTCGGCTGAGCGCGGTTTCGTGCAGCGCGCCGTCGCATCCCCGTCATGTTCGCGTTTAAGAGCAGCACAGCGCCCACGGCGCTTCGCCGTTCGAACGTCCGCCTCCAAGTAAAGCCCATCCATGAAACTTCGCAACATCGCCATCATCGCCCACGTCGACCATGGCAAGACCACCCTCGTCGACCGACTTTTGCAGCAGTCGGGCGCGTTCCGCGACAACCAGCGCGTCGCCGAACGCGTCATGGACTCGAACGACCTCGAACGCGAGCGCGGGATCACCATTCTCGCCAAAGCGACCTCGGTGGTGTGGAAGGACGTTCGGGTCAATATCGTCGACACGCCCGGCCACGCCGATTTCGGCGGCGAGGTCGAGCGCATCCTTTCGATGGTGGACGGAGCGATCATCCTCGTGGATGCGGCGGAAGGCCCGATGCCGCAGACCAAGTTCGTTCTGGGCAAAGCGCTGAAGATCGGGCTCAAGCCGATCGTCTGCGTGAACAAAGTCGACAAGCCGGACGCGCGTCCGACCGAAGTCGTCAACGAAGTCTTCGACCTGTTCGCCGCCCTCGACGCGACGGATGAACAGCTCGATTTCCCGATCATCTATGGCTCCGCCAAGCAAGGCTGGATGTCGAATTCGCCCGACGAACCGAAGACCGACATGGCGGCCTTGTTCGACCAAGTGCTGAAGCACGTCGAGCCGCCGAAGGTAGGCGCGGGCGGCTTCCGCATGCTTGGGACGCTCTTGGAGAGCAACCCCTACCTTGGCCGCATCGTCACTGGCCGCGTGTTCTCCGGCTCGATCAGGACCAACACCCCGGTAAAAGTGCTCGACCGCGAGGGCGATCTTGTCGAGACGGGCCGGGTCTCGAAGATCCTGGCCTTCCGCGGCATCGAGCGGGCGCCCATCGACGAGGCGGTCGCCGGCGACATTATCGCCATCGCGGGGCTTGAGAAGTTCAACGTCGCCGACACGCTCATGAATCCGGAGGAAGTCGAGCCGCTGCATGCGCAGCCGATCGACCCGCCGACGCTGTCGATGACGTTCTCCGTCAACGACAGCCCGCTCGCCGGCACCGAAGGCGACAAGGTGACGAGCCGCGTCATTCGCGACCGACTCTTCAAGGAGGCGGAAGGCAATGTCGCGCTCAAGGTCGAGGCGGCCCCCAATTCTGACTCCTATATCGTGTCGGGCCGCGGCGAATTGCAGCTTGCGATCCTGATCGAGACGATGCGCCGCGAGGGTTTCGAGCTCGGCGTGTCGCGTCCAAAGGTACTGTTCCGCAAGGACGAGTCCGGCGAGATCCTCGAGCCGATCGAGGAGGTCGTCATCGACGTCGACGAGGAGCATTCCGGCGTCGTCGTTCAGAAGATGAGCGAGCGCAAGGGCGAGATGATCGAGATGCGCCCCTCCGGCGGCGGCCGGCTCCGCCTTGTTTTCCTGGCGCCGACCCGCGGCCTCAT
Source organism: uncultured Alphaproteobacteria bacterium (assembly GCA_963737365.1). Lineage (GTDB taxonomy): Bacteria > Pseudomonadota > Alphaproteobacteria > Rhizobiales > Beijerinckiaceae > Roseiarcus. Next base: position 399,391 of record CAVTSD010000009.1, on the reverse strand, counting down.
CGGTTATCTCGGCGAATTGCTGACCGATACGCGCGGCACCGCGATCATGAACCGGCTGTTCCACAATTGGGGCCATTGGAAGGGCGAGATCGCCGGGCGCCGCAACGGCGTGCTCATCTCGAACGAAGCCGGCGAAGCGGTGGCTTACGCCATGTGGAACCTCGAGGATCGCGGTCCGATGATGATCGAGCCGGGCTGGAAGGTCTATCAGGGCATGATCGTCGGGCAGCACAGCCGCGACAATGACCTCGAGGTCAACGTGCTCAAGGGCAAGAAGCTCACCAACATCCGCACGCATTCCAAGGACGAGGCGGTGCGCTTGACGCCGCCGATGCAGATGACGCTCGAGAAGGCGCTGGCTTACATACAGGACGACGAGCTTGTCGAAGTGACGCCGAAGTCGATCCGCCTGCGCAAGGGACGCCTCGACCCCAACGACCGCAAGCGCGCTGAGCGCGCCAGGGCCGCGGAGGGGGCGATCCAGGGAGCCTGACGAAACCGGCCCGGATGCCGCCGCGCAATCGCTATCACTCAGGCCCCGCCACCGACCATTTCGATGGCGTTCGCTTCTTCAACACTTCGCCGCCGACACGGGACAGGACCCTTGGAGATCTGCTGCGCTGGGGCTGGACCTCCCGGCCCGCGCCCTGGCCGGAGAGGGCGCCGGCAGCGCCGGTCACGCCCCTCGCGCGAAGCGCCGGAACACGCGTCACCGTCGTGGGCCACGCGACCGTTCTCATTCAGACCTGCGGGCTCAACATCGTTTCCGACCCCATGTGGTCGGATCGGGCAAGCCCTCTATCCTTCGCGGGTCCAAAACGAGTCTCTCCGCCTTCCATCGCCTTTGACGACTTGCCGCCGATCGACGTCGTTCTCCTCAGCCACAACCACTATGACCACTTTGACGTCGCCACCCTGACCCGCCTTGTCGGGCGTGACGATCCTGTCATCCTCACGCCGCTCGGCAACGACGCCATTGTGCGCCGATCGGTTCCGCGTGCGCGTCTTGCCGGCGGCGACTGGTGGGATCATCGCCGCATCGCCGATGACGTGGAGATCGCTTTCGTTCCGGCTCAGCACTGGTCAGCGCGCGGCGTCTTCGACAGGCGCATGGCGCTCTGGTGCGGCTTCGCCGTGCGGGCCCGCGGCGAACTGATCTATTTCGCTGGCGACACCGGCTACGGCGACGGCAGCGTCTTCGACGCCATACGGCGCCGCATCGGGAGCCCGGACCTGGCTTTGCTGCCGATCGGCGCGTATGCGCCGCGCTGGTTCATGGGCGAGCAACACGTCAACCCCGAGGAGGCGATCATGATCTTCGAGGCGCTGCAGGCCCAGCGCGCCATCGGCATCCACTGGGGCGTGTTTCGCCTCAGCGACGAGGGGTGGGCGGAACCGCGCGAGGCGCTGGCGCGCGGGCTCGCCGAGCGGCAAATCGAACCCGAGCGCTTTCCGGCGGGCGAGCCGGGCTATGTCTGGAATGCGCAGCCCTGATCCCGCGAGGCCTCTGAAGGCTGAAATTTAAAAGGGCAACCCCTGTTCCTCGCTCGGCGCGAGCGACCGGCGAGCGCCCATGGCTTGGACAATCCGCAACAAGCCGATAATTCTCTCAAGGCCGCTGCTCCCTGCACGCCAATCGACGCTGCCGATACCGTGGGCCAGGGGCGAAGCATTGACTACGGGGAAGCGGAGAAGCCATGCCGTGCACAAAGATCATGCTCATTCGCCACGCGGAGAAGCCGGAGGGCGACGGCGGCCCCGGGCTCATGCCGAGCGGCGTCGAGAATCCCAGAGCCTTGACCCTGACCGGATGGAAACGAGCCAACGCGCTGGTCGGTCTGTTCAATCCTCCCGACGACGCCTCGCCAAGGCCGCCGCTTGCGAGGCCGAGGAGCCTGTTCGCCTCAGGATCGGAGAGCTTGCGGCCGAAACAGACGCTTGCGCCGCTTGCGGCCGCGCTCAATCTCCCGATCAGGACTTTCCTCAAGGGTCAGGAGCCCGAGCTGGCGGCGGCGGTCAAGGCGGCCGACGACCCGGTTCTTATTTCCTGGCAACACGAGGCCATCCCCGCGATCGCCGCCCTGATCCGGGAAGCGCGGACGGCGTTCCGCAGCGATGGCCGGGTCACGTCTACGACTTCGTCTGGGTGTTCGACCTTCAGCCGTCAGGCGCCTGGAGTTTCGAGCAGGTTCCCGAACTCGTTCTGCCAGACGACTCCGAGACGCCGATCGCCCTCGATGCGTAGGAGCGCGAAATCAAACGCGGCCGGCGCGGGTCAGACTCGTCTGGGCGTCGGCGATCGGGTTCGGATCCGGCGTGACGTGGATCGACGGCCCCCAATAGGCGGCGAGCTCCAGCAGCACGCCGGCGGCGATGTCGAATGGAGCGCTTGGCGGAAATAGCACCGCGACGACGTCGAGCGCGACCTCGGCGTCGTCGGCGAGATTGCCGAAGTTGGCGCTGATCGCTGTCCTGAAGTTTGTCGATCCGAGCTCGCCGACCAAGGTCGCGAGCGTCCGCACTTCACCTGCTGTCATCAGCTTCGCTTCCCTCTTTCGGCGTCGCGCACAATTTTGCGCGCAGCAATTACTTCAATGGCTTAAGTGTGCTTTTGCGCAACTTTCCCCGGCGCTAGACCTTTGTTCTGACGCGCCGCGCAGCGGCCTCGAAGGCTCTGAGCTTGTCAAATGGAATACCTCCAGAGACGCGAGGCAGGCGTCCCTTCGGTTGGAGACTCATGATCTCGCGGGCTCGTTTGCTTGTGATTCTCGCATTTGGTTTTGCCGTCTCAAAAAGCAAACAAGGGATCATTTCTCTAGATCCGACATATTATATGCTTATTTCTATTTTGCACAATAAAATGTTTTGCTCTTATGCCTTAGCTGTGGGTCCGGCTAGGTTCAGGAAAGCCGTCATGGCCGGGCTCGACCCGGCCATCTACGCGGCGCCGCCACAAATCTCTTACCCCGCTCAGACTTCTGCCAGTTTAGCTACGACGAAGCAGCAGTGTTCTCGTGGATGGCCGGGTCGAGCCCGGCCATGACGCAAAAACAGAACCTTCGCCCTACCGGCACCTAGCGCTCTAAGAGCGAATTGTTTGTCTTTCTTCACCCTTGGCCTGGGCGCCGCCTCGGCTCGTATCCTCACCCGACCTTTTTTTAGACGCCAGACGATGAGGGACTGCGTCAGCTAGCCGATAGCTGGACAAAATCCGCGCGCGGGCAGTGGTGGACGCTGACGACACATCTATGACAGAAGGTCGCTCGGAGGATCGGCCTCGTGCGCATCCATCACCTCAATTGTGGGTCTCTCTGCCCGCGTGGCGGAAGGCTGCTCGGCGGCGCCGGCGGGCCGCTGTCGCCCGCGCCGATGTGCTGCCACTGCCTCCTGATCGAGGGCGGCGACGGACTGATCCTGGTCGACGCCGGGCTCGGGGTCGAGGACGTCAACGAGCCTCGCCGGCTCGGCTTTCTGTTCAACGCAATGGTGCGGCCCCGGCTCGACGTCGCCGAGACGGCGCTCAGGCAAGTCGCGGATCTGGGCTTCCGCCCAAGCGACGTTCGCCACATCGTGCCGACCCATCTCGATCTCGACCACGCCGGAGGGATCTGCGACTTCCCCGACGCTGCGGTCCATGTTTTCGCCGCGGAGTTGCGCGCGGCCTCGCACCGCTCGACGCTTGTCGAGCGCAGCCGCTATCGCCAGGTGCAGATCGCCTCGGTCAAGAAATGGGCGGCGGTCGAGGAAGAGGGTGAAACCTGGTTCGGCTTCTCAGCCGTGCGCGCGATGCCGGGAACGCGGGACGAAGTTCTGCTGATCCCGCTGCCCGGGCATTCGCGCGGGCATTGCGGCGTCGCGGTCCGACGCGCGGACGATTGGCTGCTCCATTGCGGCGACGCCTATTTTCATCACGCGGAAGTCGAGCCGGACGCCGGCTTCGCGCCGAAGGGCGTGCGATTCTTCGAGTCCATGGTGCAGTTCGACGGCGCGGAGCGACGAGCCAATCAGGCGCGCTTGCGCGACCTCGCGCGCGCCGCTCCGGGCGAGGTCAAGCTCATCTGCTCGCACGACCTGTCCGACTTTTTCGGCATGAAGAGCGCGCAGCGCGAAGCTGAAGCCCCCCCTCAACCCGTGAGCGCGCCGCGACCGATCCCGCAGCGCGACCTGCGCGCAAGGCGATAGGGAAATCAGTCCGCCCCGGTCGCCTTGCCCCGCAGCGCCTTCACCGCGCCGCGGCGCGTTTTCTCATCGACACGGCGCACTTTGGAGGCCCGTGTCGGGCGCGTGGCGAGGCGCCGCTTTGGCCGCGCCTGGGCCTTCACGAGCAAATCCGTGAGCCGCGCTCGCGCGTCTTCGCGATTGCGGGGCTGGCTGGCGAAGTTCTGGGCGAAAATGACGATCACGCCGTCCTGCGTGGCGCGCGCCCCGGCAAGCTTGATCAGGCGGATCGCGACGTCGTTCGGCAGGCTTGGGCTCCGGCGCGCGTCGAACCTAAGCTCGACCGCGCTCGCCACCTTATTGACGTTCTGCCCGCCCGGCCCCGAGGAGCGCACGAAGGTCTCGACCATCTCGCTCTCGTCGATGAGGAGATCGCCGGCTTTCATGCTTCAACGCCAGTCGCGAACGTCCACGAACCGCCCCGCGATCGCAGCCGCCGCCGCCATCGCCGGCGACACGAGGTGCGTGCGGCCCCTGTAGCCCTGCCGGCCTTCGAAATTGCGGTTCGAGGTCGAGGCGCAGCGCTCGCCGGGCGCGAGCTTGTCCGGGTTCATGGCGAGGCACATCGAGCAGCCGGGCTCGCGCCATTCGAAGCCGGCTGCGAGGAAGATCTTGTCGAGGCCCTCAGCCTCGGCCTGCGCCTTGACCAGGCCTGACCCCGGCACGACCATGGCGCTCACGCGCTCGCTCACCTTGTGGCCGTTCGCGATTGCCGCGGCCGAGCGCAGATCCTCGATCCGGCCATTGGTGCAGGAGCCGATGAAGACGCGGTCGATGGCGATGTCCGTCATCTTCTCCCCGCCGTTCAGCCCCATATATTCGAGCGAACGCTTGATCGAGGCGCGCTTCTGTTCGGTCTGGCCGTCCTCGACGCGCGGCACGACGCCAAGGATCGGAGCCACGTCCTGCGGGCTCGTGCCCCAGGTGACGATTGGCGGCAGATTGGCGGCGTCGAGCTTCACGTCAGCGTCGAAATGCGCGCCCTCGTCGCTGCGCAGCGTGTCCCAGTGCCGCCGCGCGTGGTCCCACAGGTCGCCCTTCGGCGATTTCGGCCGACCTTGCAGATAGGCGTAGGTCTTCTCGTCGGGCGCGATCATGCCGGCGCGCGCCCCGCCCTCGATCGACATGTTGCAGATCGTCATCCGGCCTTCCATCGACAGCGACTCGATCGCCGAGCCGCAATATTCGATGACGTGGCCGGTGCCGCCCGCCGTGCCGATCTCGCCGATGACGGCGAGGATGATGTCCTTGGCGGTGACGCCCGGCGGAAGCGCGCCGTCGACCTTGACGCGCATGTTCTTGGCCTTGGACTGGATCAGCGTTTGCGTTGCGAGCACATGCTCGACCTCGGAGGTGCCGATGCCGTGCGCAAGCGCGCCGAACGCGCCGTGGGTCGAGGTATGGCTGTCGCCGCAGACGATCGTGGTGCCAGGCAGAGTAAAGCCCTGCTCGGGGCCGATGATGTGCACGACGCCCTGCCTCGGATCGAACTCGTCGTAATATTCGATGCCGAACTCGCGCGCGTTTCTGGCCAGTTCCTCGACCTGCTGCCGGCTCTCCGGATCCTCGATGCCGCCGCTGCGGTCTGTCGTCTGGATGTTGTGGTCGACGACAGCGAGCGTCTTCTGCGGCGCGCGCACCTTGCGCCCGGACAGGCGCAAGCCCTCGAAGGCCTGCGGGCTCGTCACCTCGTGGACGAGGTGCCGGTCGATATAGATGAGGCTGAGGTCGCCGTTCGTCTCCAAGACATGCTCGTCCCAGATCTTGTCGTATAACGTACGCGGCGTGGACATAACAATCTCCGGCGCCAGATGGCGCGAATGGAAGGGAGTTCGCGCTATCTATGCCTGAAGGGGCTGCGATGGAAGGGGAATTGCTGCGGAAGCCGCCCTGCCCTGCCCGAGCGCGGGCGCCGGGTGGTAGGTCGTCTGCCCGAGCCTCGCGTGGGCCGCTGTCTTGACACTTATTGACACGTGGCGTATTTATGACGACACGTGACGTAGTACGCGCGGGAGGTGGCCATGGCCGAGAGACATACCGAGCATGCTTCCAAAAGGCGCGCCAAACCCCACGGAGATGATGAGAAGAACAAGACCGCCAGCGGCGATCCGATCGCCGTCCTGAGCGCGCTAATGAACGAGCCAGTTCAGTTCAGTTCGGGAAGGCTCGACCTGAAACACTTGAACGAACTGTCGCAGTACATCGCACAGTTCATTGTTTCGCGCACCGGCCACATACCAACACCGGCCGATTCCGAAAAAGCCGAACTTTCCACTGATCCCCCCGGTCCAAAGACGCAGGCCTATCAATGGAGAGCCGGCTATCTCAAAGACGTCTCGACCTTGCTTGGCGGGCGTACGGTTTTAGGGTCGATGATCGAAAGCGATCTGGAGGCCCATGAGCTCCTTCACCGAGGCCTGCCGCGAGCAGCGCTTACTAGCCTTATCGGAAAGCTCCACGACATCCCAGTCACCGAGGTCTCCGAGGCGCTAGGGATCAGCCTTCGCACTCTCCAACGCCACAAGTCCGATCCAGCCGCGTACTTAGACGTTCAGCAAAGCGGACGCACGTGGGAGTTTGCTAAGATTTCTGGCCAAGGCGACCCACGTCCTTGGGTCACAAGATGAGGCAGAACAGTGGCTCAGACGACCGGCGATCGGCCTTGATCAGCAGCGCCCCGTCGATCTTTTGACGACGCCGGCCGGCGTCAAGTTGGTCGAGGATTATCTCGAGCGGCTTGAGTACAATGTCTATACATGACGACGCTTCCAGCTGCGCTCGGGGGCGGCAGCGGGCTTCTCATCTGGCGTCTCGATCGGCGGGTATATGCGACGACTTGGAATAGTGGCGAAGGCGCATTTCGGGTCGGTGGCCGCTGGAACAGCAAGGGCGTCCGCGCTGTCTACTGCTCAATCGATCCAGCGACCACCATCCTAGAGGCCGCCGTCCACCAAGGGTTCAGAACACTGGACACTGTGCCCTTCGTGCTCACAGCGGCGCGGATTCCCGATGTTGCCGAGGTTCACGCCATCAAGCCCGAAGACGTGCCGAACCCCAATTGGCTTCGACCAGGGATTCCGAGCGCGGGCCAACAGGCCTTTGGCGACGATCTTCTTCGTCATCATCGCTTCGTGGCGATTCCGAGCGCGGTATCCACTCATAGCTGGAACGTGATCATCAACCCGCTTGAGGCCGAGGGTTTCTACAGCTTGGATCTTCAGGAGCCTTTTGCGCTCGACCCGCGATTGCATCCGCCGGCTTAAAAATGCCCTCTCTCGTATTCGTGGCTTACGCCGCCTTCGTGGCGTTGGCATCGACCGATTGTCCGTTCAACCGCGCGAACCTCCCCAGCAGCCCCTCCACATAATCCGGCGAGGGTTCGCCGTTTGCGAACAGAATGCGGTAGCATATCGGGGCGATCAGGATGTCGATCGCTTCGTCGACCGAAAAGGCGGCTTCCCCGCGCTTGAGGGCGCGGTTGTTGAGGGTTTGCAGGTGATGGGTCGTGTAGGCGCAGCAGCGCTCGGCGGCGACCTCCGAGTCGGTCTCGGCCAGGACGTCGCGCATCAAGGCACGGCCCACGGGCGAGCCCATTTCCTCCGCATATTGCAGGACGAAGGCGCGCAGATCGCCCGCAAGCGAGCCCGTGTCTTCCGGGTCGGCGATGGGGCGCAGCCGTTCGGCGGCCGTGTCGGCCAGCAATTGCGCGAGGTCGCCCCAGCGCCGGTAGACCGTCGACGGGGTCACGCCGGCGCGTTCGGCGATCATGGGCACGTTGATTGCGCTGCGGCCGACTTCGTTCAGCAGGGCTTGCGTCGCCGCGTGCACGGCCTCCTGAATGCGGGCGCTCCGGCCGCCCTGTCGAACCATTTCCCGCGCCATTCGAATTCCCAAAAAAGATCAATCCACACGCCCTTCGACACGGCGGCTGCGCCGCCGGCTTGAGGCACGAGAGATTGGCGCCGGCCCGCTTAAAGCAAATATATTGCATTAAGCGGACAATATGCTATTGAGCCTCTAACGCAATAATTTAGCTTTAGGCCATGAAAATGTCCACGGCATCCGTCTCGATCCCGGCACGGTCGGCTTCGACCTCATTCACGGCCGTCTATGCGACGCTGGCGGCGGTCACCTTCTCGGCTGTTTCGGGCGCGCCGACGCCGATCTACCGGTTTTATCGCGAGGCCCTGGGCCTCACGCCGTTCGCGATCACCCTCATCTTCGCCACTTACGCTTTCGCCATGATCGCGTCTTTTGTGACGATTGCGCGCCTGTCGGACTATGTCGGTCGCAAGCCGATGATTGTGCTCGCGCTTGGGCTCAACGCGGTCGCGCTCATCCTGTTCTTCGTCGCGGAATTGGCGGGCGCGCTCATCCTTGCGCGCGCGCTGCAGGGGATCGCGACCGGCGTCGCGCTGGCGACGCTTGGCGCGCTCCTCGCCGATACGGCGCCCGCATGGGCGGCGACGCTCAACAGCGTGACGGCGTTCATGGGTATCGCGCTCGGCGCTCTCATGTCTGGCGTGTTCGTTACCTTCGCGCCCTGGCCGACCCATCTCGTCTATGCCGTGCTGCTCGGCGTGACGCTGGCCGAAATGGTTGTGCTTCCTTGGATCGTCGAGACGACCTCGCGGAAAGCCGGCGCCTTAAACAGCGTCAGGCCTAGGCTGACCGTGCCGAAAGCCGCGGCCGGTCCCATGGCGCGCCTCTTCCCGCTCACCCTCTCGGCTTGGGCGCTTGGCGGCTTCTATCTCTCCTTGATGCCCTCGCTCGTGATTGCGGCGACCGGGATCCGCTCGCCGCTTGTCGGCGCCGCGGTCGTCACGGCGCTGATGGTCTCCGGCGGGCTTTCGTCGTTGGCGTCGCGCGCCTTCGACGCCGGCATGACCGTGCGCGCCTCCGCGGCATTGCTTGCCGTCGGCATCGTCCTCACCCTGTTCGCCATTGCCGCCGGCTCGCCGGTCGGCATGGTCTTCGGAACGATCGTCGCGGGCGTGGGCTTCGGCGCGTCCTACGGCGCGTCGCTGCGGGTGCTCCTGCCGCTCGCGGCCGCGCATGAGCGGGCGGGCTTGCTCTCCGCCTATTTCGTGGAATCGTATCTCGCCTTCGCGCTGCCGGCCATCGCAGCCGGCCTTGCCGCGCCCCGGTTCGGGCTGGTTACGACCGCGCTGTTCTACGGTTCCGCGCTGGCGGTCAGCGCCCTCGTGACGCTCGCGGTCGAGACGCTTGCGGCGCGTCGATGACCGTTCACCCGGCCCGACGCCAGGGGGTGAGAAGCTGCTCGATCTTGCCCACGACGAAGGTCAGCACGAGGGCAAGCGCGATGGTGCCGACGAGGGAGGCGAAAACCTTCGGGATCGCGTAGAGCGATCCGGCCTGGAAGATGGCGTGGCCAAGTCCCACGGATGAGGACATGAACTCGCCGACGATGGCCCCGATCAGCGCGAACCCGACGGTCAGCTTGAGCCCGGCGAAGATGTCGGTGAGGCTCGCGGGGACGACGAGCTTGGAGAAGATCTGCGGCTTTCGCGCGCCGAGCGTGCGCAGGAGATTGATCTGGTCCGGATCGACCCCGATCGCGCCCTTGTAGGAGGTGACGAGGGCGACCACCACCACCGATAGAGTCGACATCGCGATCTTGGAGGCGAGGCCGGTGCCGAACCAGATGATGATGATCGGCGCGAGCGCGATGATGGGAATGGAGCCGATCGCAATGACAAAAGGCTGAACCACGCGCGAGACGAACAGCGAATACCACAGCGACAGGCCAACGAGCGTGCCGATCAGATTGCCGATCACGAAGCCGAGCACCGTCTCGAGCCCCGTGACGCTGATGTCGCGCAGGAGGCTGCCGTCGAGGATCATCTTCCAGAGGAAGCTCCAGATCGCCGAGGGCGAACCGAACATGAAGGCCGATTGCTTGCTCTTGCCGGCCTCGTATTCCCAGAAGGCGAGGAACGCGATCAAGATCAAAGCCTGGACGATCAGCACGAGGGCGTGTCGGCGAAAGCGCCGAGCCCTCAGCGAACGCGGTAAGGGCGCCGTCACAACGGCGATGGACGGGTCACGATCGGCGACGGCCGTCATTCCGGGGCCGCGGTCAAGCACGGCCGACATCGAGGTCGGACCAGATTTGTCGGACATAGTCGCCAAAGCCCGCGCTTTCCCGCGCCGCGATCATGTCGGCGGGAGCCCCATCGAGCTCGATGTCGTAAGCCGCCTTGAGCCGGGTGGGACGATGGGTCAGCACCAGAACGCGATCGGCCATCGACACCGCTTCCTCGATGTCGTGAGTGATCAAGAGGACAGACTTCCCGCTGTCGCGGACAAGATTGACGGTGTCGCTCTCGATCAGGAGCTTGGTCTGGAAATCAAGCGCTGCGAAGGGTTCGTCGAGAAGGAGGACATCAGGGTCGTTGACCAGGGTGCGGGCAAGCGCCACGCGCTGGCGCATGCCCCCCGACAAGGTCGAAGGATAATTGTCGGCGAAGCCGTGCAATCCCAACTGGTCGAGCAAAGCGCGCGCGCGGTCGTTGGCCTCGGCTCTGGGCACGTGACGGATCTCCATCCCGAGCTTGACGTTGGCGATCGCGGTCCGCCATGGCAGCAACAGGTCCTTCTGGAGCATATAGCCGACGTTGGCGGACCGTATTCCGCGCGCGCCGAGCTTTTGGCCATGCCAACGAACCTGGCCTGCGTCTAGCGGAATGAGTCCGCACACGACGTTCAGGAGCGTGGTCTTCCCGCACCCTGACGGTCCGACAATGGCGACGATCTCGCCCTTGCCGAGCACGAAGCTGAGGTCCCCCACGACGGGCGTCGTCTTGTCCGCCGTGAAAAAGCTTTTGGCGATGTTCTCGACCGCAAGCGGCGGCGGCGGCTCTTGGAGCAGAGCTCCGTCAATTACCGCGCCTGCGCCGCGAGCGATCGGCGTTTGCATCAGCCCGCCAACTTCACCGCCTTGTCGGCGAAGGAATTGTCGATCACCTGGTCGAACGAGATGGTGCCTTTGATGTTGCCGAGATATTTTTGCATGTCCATGAGCGCCTTCCAGGCGTCCGGCTGGGTCACCACGGTCTGAGCCGGAATCTTGTATTGGATCTCCGCGTCGATGGCGGCGTCTACGACTTCGCCCGGCAGATCGGGGAACTCGAGCCTCGCCACCTGCTTCGCGTAGGCCGGGTCCGCGTAGGTTTTGCGTCCGGCCTCCTCGAACGACGTGACGAGCGCCTGCACCATATCGGGGTCTTTCGCGATGGTCGTCGGCAAGACCATGATGCCCGTATTGCAGAACGGCCCGACATAGTTCGAGAAGTCAAAGACGACCTTCGCGCCCTGAGCGACGGCCTGCGACACGCCGGGCTGGTAGGCGATGGCGATATCGGCCTGGCCCGCCAGCATGGCGGCGATCTCGGTCCCCGGACTGACGGCCACGATGGTGGCGTCCTCGCCAAGCTTCATGCCGTTGCTTTCGATCAGCCGCTTGGTGACGCTGAAATTGGTGTTGGGTTCGGGCGAGGTCGCGATCTTCATGCCCTTGAACTTCTTGGGATCGGTGAAAGGCTCGACGGTCTTCGAGACAGCGAAATAGTGGGCGCGCTGCACGACCGTGCCGACGACCATACCGGGGCCGCCGTTCTCGCGCGAGATGACCGCCATGGTGGCGTCGCCGATGGCGAAATCCGCCGAGCCGCCGAGCACCGCCGCGAAGGTCTGCGTGTCGCCGCCCGCGGCGCTCACCTGCATGTCGAGGCCATTTTTCTTGAAGATGTCGGAATGCATGCCGACATAAAGATTGATGTAGCCGAGGTTGTGAACGGCTTCGCTGAACCGCACGGTTTTGAGATCGGCGGCGAATGCTGGCCTTCCCGCAAACGACAACGCGGCTCCGCCGAGCGCCGCGCCGACACTTCCCTTCAGGAATGTGCGGCGGCTCGAGTTTTTCAACGCATCGCGAATCATCGTCGAACTCCATATCGGACAAACAGGCCCCCGGATGGGGCCTGTCGAGAGGATTCTCCGTGCGATCGGGAGTTCGTACAAGCGCGTTTGTTAGGCCGCCTTTGCTTAAATCATCCGCAGAACGAGGACGTCCGGATTGGCGCCGGACGACGCCAAGGATCGGCCCTTCAATGAGCCTGGCGCAACGTTCGCCGCGGACGCTCCGCCCGCCTGCAGACGAGCGCAGACTGTCGGCGTTTAGGTCTGTCACGCTGAGGGAGAAGCCGGCCATGCCCGCCTTCCCTCGAGCGGCGCCGCTCGGACGATGGAGCTCGGAGGAGCGATCGCCCTTCAGGAGGCGCCTGCACAATTTCGCCTCAACGCGCGGCGCTTTCGCCCAAGAGCGGCGGGTCGGTGAATGCGCCGGGCTGACGGTCCACCAGCGCGAGCGAAAATGTCCGATCCCTCATTGCTGGTAAGCGGCATTTGAAAAGCGCCGGCATTTACTTTGCGCCCGTTTCGCTCGACACTATCGGCGAGTGGCGCCGCGGCGCCGATCCGGAATCTGCAAAAATGGAGGGGGAAATGTCTAAGGGAGGCGCGCGCGTAGGATTGTTTTTGCCCAGGCGCTTTCTTTGCGTAGCAGTCTCCCTAGCGGCGCTCTGTTGCTCAGCGCCAGCCTTCGCGTCGTCGTGCGAGGATTTGGTTAAGCTCAACCTTCCCGACACCACGATCGAAACGGCGGAGACAGTCCCCGCTGGCGACTACACCACCTCGGATAAGGTCACCCGAAAAGCGATGCCGGCTTTCTGTCGCGTGACGGCGTCGGTGAACGACGCGCCGGATTCCGACATCCGAGTCGAGATGTGGCTACCCAAAGACGGGTGGACCGGCGTCTTTCACAGCAACGGCAACGGCGGTTACGGCGGCATATTCGATCTCGGTTACCCGGGCATGGAGGCGGCGGTGAAACGCGGCTACGCTTCCGCCAACACCGACATGGGAACGGCGCCGTCCACCCCGCTGGACGGCGATCCGCTGATCGGCCACCCGCAGAAATGGAAGGACTGGGGCAGCCTTTCGACCCACGTGATGACAGTCGTCGGCAAGGATATCGTCAAGGCTTTCTACGGCGAGGCGCCCAGGCATTCCTATTACACTGGCTGCTCGACCGGCGGCCAGCAAGGGCTGATTGAAGCGGAATATTACCCCGACGACTACGACGGCGTGCTTATCGGCGCGCCGGTTGTCAGCCGCACCTGGGGCCACGCCGCTGTCGTGTGGGACTACATCGCCGCAAACATCGAGCCGGGGCATAAGCTCTCGGACGCCAAGCTGACGCTTATCAACAAGGCCGCGATCGCCGCCTGCAACGGCAAGGGCAACGGGCTCAAATCGGATCTGTTCATAGCCGATCCCGCGGCTTGCGACTTCGATCCGGCGACGCTGACCTGCCAAGGCGCCGATTCGGCCGATTGCCTGACCTCGGGCGAAGTCGCGACTGCGAAAGCCTTCTATTCCGGGCCTGAGGACCACGCCGGGACGACGATCTATTATGGCTGGCCGCCGGGCAGCGAGCTCGGGCCCCTCAATTGGGCGTTCCTCGAAGCGCCTTCCAATGCGCCAGGCGAACCGTCGTTCGACGGCCTCTTCAAGTGGGCGCTCGGCGCCGACTGGAACTGGCGCAATTTCGATTTGGATCGCGACATGCCCAAGGTCGACGCGGAACTCGGGCCGATCTTCAATGGTGCAGCCACCGGCGATCTCGGCCAATTCAAGGCGCGCGGCGGCAAACTCCTCATTTTCCAGGGCTGGGCCGATCCGATCGTCGCGCCCGCTCAGACCGTCGCTCTATACAAGGGGCTCAGCGACAAGTTCGGCGGCGACGAGGAGACGCAGAAGTTTGCAAGGCTCTTCATGGCGCCCGGCGCCGGACACTGCGGCCTCGGCGGCGGCCTCAACAGCTTCCATTCCGCCAATTTCGGCGCGCCCAGCCCGCCGTCGCAAGACCCTGAGCACGATCTCTTCACCGCGCTCGCGCGCTGGGTCGAAGACGGCGCGGCTCCGCGCCATGTCATCGCGACGAGCTACGTCGGCAACGACGCCTCGAAGGGAATTGCGATGCAGCGTCCGCTTTGCCTCTACCCACAAAAGGCATGGTACAATGGCGGCGGCGACCCGAACATCGCGGGCAATTATAGCTGCGCTATCGAGGGCAAGTAGCCAACGGGATCGGCCCGCGCCGGGAGGAAACAGGAATGACGTTCAGAACAATGCTCGCGACGGTCTCGGCCGCGCTCCTGGTCTTACTCGCGCCATTCGCGGCGCGGGCGGCGGACAAGGTCGTCATCGGCGACATCGACGATCTTTCCGGCGTCTACGCTGACGTGAACGGCCCGAGAGCGGTCGAGGGAATTAAGATGGCCATCGCCGACTTCGGCGGCTCGGCGCTCGGACAGCCGATCGAATTCCTGACGGCGGACCACCAGAACAAGCCCGACATCGGCGCGAGCAAGTTCCGCGAATGGGCCGACACCAAGGGCCTGACGATGCTGCTCGGCGGCTCCAACACCGGCGTGAGCCTCGCCATGGCGCCGGTCGCCAAGGAGAGGAAGGTCCCCTTTTTCGCGATTGGCGCGGCAGGCGCATCGCTGACCGGCAAGGACTGCAACGCCTACATGATTCATTACGGTTACGATACGACCGCGCTTGCCAACGGCACAGCCAAGACGATCCTCGACCAGGGCGGCAAATCCTGGTTCTTCATCACGGCTGACTACGCGTTCGGGACCCAACTCCAGCAGGCAGCGACCCGGGTCGTGGAGGCCGGCGGCGGCAAGGTCGTCGGCGCAGTGCGCGTGCCGCTCTCGACGTCGGACTTCTCGTCCTACCTATTGCAGGCGCAGGGGTCCGGGGCGCAGGTTTTCGGCCTCGCCAACGCAGGCGCCGATTTCAGCAATTCGCTCAAGGCCGCGCATGAGTTCGGCCTCACCCAGACGATGAAGCCCGCGGCGCTGCTCGCCTTCATCACCGATATTCATGCGCTCGGGCTCGAGACCGCGCAGGGCCTCTACCTGACCGCCGGCTGGTACTGGGACTTGAACGACAAGAGCCGCGCCTTCGGCAAGCGCTTCCTCGACAAGACCGGCGCCATGCCGACCTTCAATCAGGCCGCCTATTATTCGGCGACGATGACCTACCTCAACGCGGTCAAGGCTGCGGGCTCGACCGACGCCGACAAGGTGATGGAGGAACTGCACAAGACCAAAGTCGACGACATGTTCACGAGCGACGGCATCATTCGCGCCGACGGATTGCTGCAGCATTCGATGTTCGTGATGCAGGTCAAGACGCCTGCGGAATTGAAAGAGCCTTGGGACTATTACAAGCTCGTGAAAACGATGTCGGGGGAAGAGGCCTACGGATCGCTCGCCAACTCGACCTGTCCGCTGGTGAAGAAGTAGCAGGAGCGTCAGACGCGGCGTTATCTACGAACCGCGACGACGGCTTTTCTCGCCCTCGAGCCTGGAATCCGCGCGCCTTGAAGAGCGCGCCGGAGGTCCGTCGGTTCGGCTCCTCGTCGAGGCAACCCTTGTTGCAGTCGTCGACGTCTCCGCTCAATCCGTCCTCGTCGCCCTTGCCGTCGGGATAGGGCGCGATGTGAGGCAAGGCTATGACGAAAGGCGCGAATTGAGCCGACACCAGTATAACGGTCGCGCAAAACCGCGCCGATCAAGATATTCTTTATGGGGGGAAGTAAAACGCCGGTCCTCGAAGGCCTTCCTTGACCCGGCGCAAGGCGGACGGCCGACGACGGAGCAAGCCGGGAATGAGCTCGCTTCGGATGCAGCCGCTTCATCGTGAAGGGAAGGGAGGGATCCCCTTCACGACGAATTTTCACCGCCTCGCGACACCCCCAGGTCAGGGAGGGTCGATCATCACATCCGTTATGATGACCGTCCTGGTCCCGCATTTGCTGGCTTGCGAATTGCGGGCTATGTACCAGAACATATAACGCGCGGCGCGTCCTCCTGGCAAAGATGGGGAGCCGAGGACTGGGCTCGCGCGTTCGCCGAGCAGGGAAAAACGTCATGAAGGTGATCGCGCTTGTCGCCGCATTGGCGGCATCTCTGACTTCGCTCGTCTCGCCGGCCCGCGCGGACGTGACCCATGTCGCCGTCGCCGCCAATTTCACCGAGCCGGCGAAAGAGATCGCCGCCCTCTTCAAGCAGAAGACCGGTCACGAGGCGGTGCTGAGCTTCGGCGCCTCGGGCGCTTTCTACACGCAGATTACGCACGGCGCGCCGTTTGAGGTTTTTCTGTCGGCTGACGCCGAACGCCCGAAGCTGGCGGTCGACAACGGCTACGCCGTGCCGGACAGCCTGTTCACCTACGCCATCGGAAGGCTTGTGCTGTGGAGCCGGGTCGTTGACGTGACCAACGGCGAAGCGGCGCTGAAGGCGGGGAACTTCCAAAAACTCTCGATCGCCAACCCGATCGCCGCGCCTTACGGGACCGCGGCCGTCGAAACAATGAAAGCGCTTGGCGTTTATGACGCGCTCAAGCCGAAGATCGTCCAGGGCAACAGCATCGCGCAGGCGTTCCAGTTCGTCGATACGAGGAATGCGGAACTGGGCTTCGTTGCGCTCTCGCAGCTTAACGGCGTGACGGAGGGCACGCGCTGGGTGGTTCCGCTGAAACTTCATGCGCCGATCTTTCAGGACGCCGTGCTCTTGAAGACCGGGGCGAACAGCGAAGCGTCGAAGGCCTTCCTCGCCTTCCTTAAAAGTCCGGAAGCGCGAGCGATCATCGAGAAGTTCGGCTATGTCCTGGAGCTGAGCTAGGCGGGCCAGCGCGCCGTGCTGGGCATACCCGACGAAATCTGGACCCCGATCAAGCTCACGATCGAACTCGCAACCCTCTCGACCCTCTCGCTGCTCGTCGTCGCGACTCCGCTCGCCTGGTGGCTGGCACGCTCGAAGGCCTGGTTCAAGGAGGTCGCCGCCGCCCTCGTCTCGCTGCCGATGGTGCTGCCCCCGACCGTGCTCGGCTTCTATCTCCTGATCGCGCTCGGTCCCGACGGGCCGGGCGGGGTGATTGCGTCCCTCTGGGGCGGGCGCACACTCGCCTTCACCTTCACCGGCCTCGTTATCGGCTCGATCCTCTCGTCGATGCCGTTCGTCGTGCAGCCGATCCGCAACGCCTTCGCCGCCGTCGGGGACCGGCCGCTCGAAGTCGCATCGACCTTGCGCGCTTCGCCCACGCGCGCGTTCTGGACGGTCGCGCTGCCGCTCGCGAGCCCCGGCTTGCTCACCGGCGCCGTGCTCGGCTTTGCGCACACGGTCGGCGAGTTCGGCGTCATCCTCATGATCGGCGGCAACATCCCGGGCCGCACGCGCGTCATGTCGACGGCGATCTTCGACTTTGTCGAGACGATGCGCTGGCGCGAGGCCAATCTTCTTGCGGGCGGCATGGTCGCCTTCGCCTTTGCCGTGATCCTCGCGATGATCCTGCTCGAGAAGCGCTTCACGCGAGCGGGCGCGTGACTGCGAGTCACGCCATCCGAGCGGAATTCCGGGGAACGATCGGCAAGTTCGCTCTCGATGCTGGCTTCACCGCGCCGGCGAAGGGCGTGACCGCACTGTTCGGCCCCTCGGGCTGCGGCAAAACCACAGTGCTGCGCTGCATCGCGGGTCTTCAGCGCATCAACGGCGTTTGCGAGATCGACGGCGAAGTCTGGCAGGACCAGAACGGCGCGTTCCTGCCGACCTACAAGCGCCCACTCGGCTATGTCTTCCAGGAAGCAAGCCTGTTTCAGCATCTCTCCGTACGCCGGAACCTCCTGTTCGGCGCGCCGCGCGACAAGCGCGAGGGGACCAAAGGCGGCATCGTCTTCGACGAAGTGGTCGAGCTCCTCGGCATTACGCGGTTGCTCGACCGAAGCCCCCGCAATCTGTCGGGCGGCGAGCGCCAGCGCGTCGCGATCGGACGGGCGCTTCTGTCGCAGCCGAAGCTTCTGTTGATGGACGAGCCGCTCTCCGCGCTCGACCGCGCGACCAAGAACGAGATTCTGCCGTTCCTCGAGCGGCTCCGCGATCACCTCAACCTGCCCGTCGTCTACATCACCCATGATATCGCCGAGGTTGAGCGCCTCGCCGACCAGATGGTGCTGATGGAGAAGGGGCGCGTGATCGGCGCGGGCCCGCTCGAAGAATTGCAGAGCGATCCGTCTCTGCCGCTCGCGGCCGCGCGCGACGCAGCGGTGAGCTTCAACGGAATCGTGCAGGCGAGCGACGAAGCTTACGGCCTCGTCACGCTCAAGATTCGCGGCGGCCTGCTGACCGCGCCGGCGCCCCAGGCAAAAGCCGGCGAGCGGCGGCGCATTCGGGTCATCGCAAGCGACGTGAGCCTCACCCGCGAAGCGCCCGCTCCCAGCTCGATCATGAACGTCCTGCCGGCGCGCGTCGTGTCGACAAAACCAGTCGACTTGAGCGAGGTCATTGTCGTCGTGGCGCTCGGATCGGACGGGACCGGCGCGCGCCTGTTGTCGCGCGTGACCCGAAAGGCGTCGGAGGCGCTTGGCCTCGCGGACGGGGCGGGCGTCTACGCCCAGGTGAAGGCGGTCGCGCTCGCGCCGGGGCGCGGCGAATTGGGGTGACTGGCTTAGGGTCACCCCCTCCAATCCGCTCACCCCTAAGCGTTCAAGACGGAGGCGCGTTATAGCCATCGCGAGCGCTTGCCGCGGCGGCATGAATCGCCCAGATTGTTCACGCGCATGGCAATTGATCAGACATGGCGGGCCCGCTTTCGCCGGCTTGGGGCGCACGACGAATCGAAACATTGGAACCGCACAACAAGACCATGCCAACGATGAACCGGCGGGAGACCCTGAAGTCCGTTCTCGGCGCAGGCCTTGCAGTGGCGGCGGGCGGAAGGCTCTCCCCGGTCGCGGCGAGCGAAACGGTCGACCTGCCGTTCGGCAACGGCGAGCGCCCGCTCGTCGCCTATCCAGGCAAGCGCCCGCTTATCGTCCTGACGGCTCGTCCGCCGCAATTGGAGACGCCGTTCAACGTATTCGACGAGGGAATCTTTACGCCCAACGATGCGTTCTTCGTTCGCTACCACCTGGCTGACATTCCACTGAAGATCGATCCGGATGCGTATCGCCTAAACATACGGGGGAAGGTCGACACGCCGCTGTCGCTGTCGCTCGATGAGCTGAAAGGCGGCTTCGAGCCGGTCGAGATTGCGGCCGTCAATCAATGCTCGGGCAACAGCCGCGGCTTTTTCGAGCCGCGCGTCGCCGGGGGCCAGCTTGCCAATGGCGCGATGGGCAATGCGCGATGGAAAGGCGTGCCCCTCAAAGCGCTCCTCGCCAAAGCCGGCGTGCGGGCCGGCGCGGTCCAGGTCTCCTTCCAGGGTCTGGACCGGCCCGTCCTGCCGGAGACGCCGACGTTCATCAAGGCGCTGGACCTCGACCATGCGCTCGACGGTGAAGTGATGATCGCCTACGCGATGAATGGCGACGACCTGCCCTGGCTGAACGGATTTCCGATTCGACTGATCGTGCCCGGCTGCTACGGCACCTATTGGGTGAAGCACCTGAACGAAATCGAGGTGCTCGACGCGCCGCTCGACAGCTTCTGGATGAAGACCGCTTACCGCATTCCCAACAACGTGTGCGCCTGCACCGAGCCGGGAAAAGCCCCGACAAGCACGGTCCCGATCGGCCGCTTCAACGTCCGCTCGTTCTTGACCAACATCGCCGAGGGCGCGACAGTGAAAGCCAAGAGCAATCTTAATCTGCGCGGGATCGCGTTCGATGGCGGCTACGGCGTTTCGGACGTCGTGGTCTCCGCTGATGACGGCGAGACCTGGACGGAAGCCGCGCTCGGCGAGAACTTCGGCAAGTATTCGTTCCGCGAATGGAGGGCCAACGTCTTGCTCGAGCCCGGCAAGCGTCGCCTGATGGTTCGCGCCGCCAATCGGATCGGGCAATCGCAGCCGCTTCAACCGCTCTGGAACCCGTCCGGCTATATGCGCAATGTCGTTGAAGTCACCAACGTGATCGCCGCGTGACCGCGATGAATCGCCTTCCCACGTTTCTCCTCGCTCTCGCCGCTGTGGCGAGGCCGGCGATCGCCGCGCCGATGGTCTATCAATTGCCGCCCGAGACGGCGGAGCTGAGGCCTGGACCTGGCGTCGAGACAGCCGAGGTCTGCAAGGCGTGCCACTCGGCCGATTACCTGAGCACCCAGCCTCCGGGAAAGGGCAAGGCCTTCTGGCAGGGCGAGGTGGAGAAAATGATCAAGGTTTATAAAGCGCCGATCGCGCAGGACGACGTGGCCGAAATCGCGAGCTATCTGACGGCGGCTTATGGGGCGCCTCAGTGACGGCTCACACCTTCCTGCGCCTCGACTTGGCGAAGGTGTCGAAGGCGACCGCCAGCACGATGATGACGCCGATGATGATCTGCTGGATGTACGAGGATACGTTCATCAGCACGAGCCCGTTCAGGAGCACCCCGATCAGGATCGAGCCGATGACGGTGCCGAAGATCGTGCCGGCGCCGCCGAACAGGCTCGTGCCGCCGATCACAACCGAAGCGATGACGGTGAGCTCATAGCCGGTGCCGGCGACGGCTTCCGCGGAATTGAGCCGCGCCGCGAGCACGAACGAACCGAGGCCGGCGAAGAAGCCCATGATGATATAGACGCTCATGATGATGCGATTGACGTTCAAGCCCGAAAGACGCGCCGCCTCCGGATTGCCGCCGACAGCATAGACCTGCCGGCCATAGCGCATGTAGCGCAGGACGATGTGGGCAATGAAAGCCGCGAGCAGGAAAATGATGACGGGCACGGGAACCGGTCCGATCTTCCCCTGCCCCCACCAGGTGAACGACGGCTGGAAGCCCGATATCGGGCCGCCGGCGGCGAACAATAGCGCCGCGCCACGAAAGGCCGACATGCCGCCGAGCGTCACCACGAAAGGCGGAACCTTGAGCCGGGTGATGGCGAGCCCTTGCAGCCAGCCGCAGGCGAGGCCGACCGCAATCGCCGCGAGCGCGGCGGCGAACCAGCCGTAGCCGACGCCGCCCTCCCCGACGGTAAAGCGATTCTCCAACCCGCCCTTGGCGACGGCGGCGGCCACGAGTCCGGCGAAGGCGACCAGAGAGCCGACCGAGAGATCGATGCCGGCGGTCAAAATGACGAAAGTCATGCCGACCGCGAGCAGGCCGGTGATCGAAACCTGCCGCATCACGTTGAAGAGATTGATCTCCGACAGGAAGCGTGGCTGCAAAATCGCGAACAGCAGCATCAGCGCGATAAGGAACAAAGTTGGCGCGAAGCGCGCGATGAAGCCGAAGACGTCGACCCCTCTATCCTCGGCCGCTTCCAGCCTCGCCTCGCTCATGAAATGTCCCCGTTCAAGCCGCTGAAGCGACAGCGCCGCTCTCGTGCGCGGTCATCATCGCCATCAGGATTTCCTGCGTCGCCGCGGTGCGCGCGATTTCGCCGGTGACGCGACCCTCGCGCATCGTCACGATGCGGTCCGAGAGCGCGAGAATTTCCGGCAGCTCCGATGAGATCACGATGACCGCGATCCCCTGCTTCGCCATGTCGATGAGGAGATTGTGGACCTCGACTTTGGAGCCGATGTCGATGCCTCGCGTCGGCTCGTCGACGATCAGAATCTTGGGCCTGAGCGCAAGCCAGCGCGCGAGCACGATCTTCTGCTGATTGCCGCCCGAGAGCTGACCCGCCGCCTGTTCCGGACTCGCCATGCGGATCGACAGGAGCTTCCTGAACTCGTCGATCAGCACATCCTCTTTCCGCTCGTCGATGAACCAGCCGCGGCTGACCTCCTCCTGCGCGGCGATGGTCATGTTGGTGCGAATGGCTAAGCTGAGAAACAGCGCCTGCTTCTTGCGGTCCTCCGGAACGAGGCCGATGCCGTGCGACATCGCGTCGCGCGGACTTGAGAAGCTGACCTCCTGGCCGTCGACGCGGATCGTCCCGTGATCGAAGCGGTCGGCCCCGAAGATCGCGCGGGCGGTCTCTGTGCGCCCGGCGCCAACGAGACCCGCGAGGCCGAGAATTTCGCCGTGGTGCGCCTTGAGCGAAACGCCGATGAGTTCGATGGCGTTGGGATCGCGCGCGTTGCGCCGGCGGGTCAGGCCCTCGACCTCGAGCGCCACCTTCCCATGCTCGGGGATCGGCCTTTCGCCGTAGAGCGCGCCGACGTCGCGCCCGACCATCATGCGGATGATCGCCTCGACATTGGTTTCCGCGACTTGGCCAGAGGCGACGTAGTGGCCGTCGCGCAACACGGTGTAGCGATCGCAGAGGCGAAAAACTTCATCCAGCCGGTGGGTGACGAAGATGATCGAAATGCCTTCGCCCTTCAGCGCCCGCACGATTCGGACGAGATTGGCGACCTCGGTCTCGCTCAAAGCCGCGGTCGGCTCGTCCATAATGATGAGCCGGGAGCGCATCGAGAGCGCGCGGGCGATCTCGACGAGCTGCTGCTCGGCGACGGAGAGATCGCGCACCTGCGTCATGGGATCGCGCTTGAGCCCGATGCGCTCGGCGATGGCTTTCGTCTCCTGAGCCATGCGGCGCCAGCTGACAAACAATTTCGAACCGGGTTCGCGGCCAATGAACACGTTCTCGGCGATCGTCATGTCGGGAGCGAGGGTGAACTCCTGATAGATCGTGACGATGCCGGCGCGCTGGGCGTCGTGGGGCGTCGCAAAGGCGACCCTCTGCCCGAACAGCTCGATGTCGCCGGAATCCGCGCTCTGCGCGCCGGACAGAATCTTGAGGAGCGTCGATTTGCCGGCGCCGTTCTCACCCAAAAGGGCGTGGATCTCCGATGGCCCAACGTCGAGGTGGACGTTCTCGAGCGCAAGCACGCCAGGAAAACGCTTGCTAACGCCCGTCATCTTGAGAATGGGGGCGTCCAACTGTGCCGGAGCGACCGAAACCGCCGCAGGCGCGTCAGCCATTCAGGAATGCTCGCTCATTCAGAGGGCAAATGGCGCGCCAGGAGGGGCGCGCCATGAGGGATCGCGTGAGCTTACTTCACTTCGTTGAGGCGCTCGGCTGTGTTCAGATTCTCCTTCGTGATCGCCACTGGCGTCAGAAGCGTGATCTGCTGCGCGGGTTTCGTCCCGTCCTTGAGAAAGTTCGTGAGGATGTCGACGCCGGTCGCGCTCTGCTTGCCGGGGAACTGCTCGATCGTCGCGGTGATCTCGCCGTCGCGGATTTTGCCCAAAGTCTCAGGCAGCGCGTCGAAGCCAAGGATCGCAATGCCCTTGAGATTGCGCGCCTTGACCGCTTCGAGCGCGCCGAGCGCCATGTCGTCGTTGGCGGCGACGATCACTTGCGGCGGCGTCGCCATGCCGGCAAGCGCCGCCTCGGTGACCGAGAGCCCCTTGGAGCGGTCAAAGCCGGCTGTCTGCTCGAACACGATCTTGTACTTGTCCTTCGCCTTGTCGAGCACGTTGTGCAGGCCCTTGTTGCGGTCAATCGCCGGGCTCGCGCCCGACTGGCCCTGCAGGTTGATGATGGTCGCCCCGTTCGGGAACATCTTTTCGACCAGTTCGCCCTGCGCCTCGCCGCCCTTGACGTTGTCGGCGCCGACATGGCCGAGGATGCCGGTGACCGACGGCACGCGACGGTCGACGGTCACGACCGGGACCTTGGCGTCCACCGCCTCCTGCAGCGCCGGCGCCATCGCGTCGACCTCGTTGGGCGAAAGCACGATGCCCTTGACGCCCTTCGCCAGCGCCGCCTCGATATCGGCGGTCTGCTTCGGCGAGGAGACCTGGCCGTCGCTCTCGAGCGGCTCGTAGCCCTGCTTGACCGCCTCAGCCTTGAAGGCCTCCATCATGTGGACGAAGAACGGGAACGTGAGCCCCGGCACGGAGACGAGGATGGTCGGCTTATCGGCGGCGAAGGCGGGCGCGGAGAGCGCAAGGGCCAAGATGCCGGCGGTCGCAATTCGGCGGGTTATGCGCATGGATGAATCCTCCCTGGAGCCGCCCTGACATGTTAGCTGGCGGCGCGGCACCATGTCGGAAATTGGCCACGGCGACAAGAGAGGTTTCGTCTGCTTTTCAAAGTTCGCGAGGCGGGCCTCGTTACGCCATCTCGATCGCCATGGCGGTCGCTTCGCCACCGCCGATGCAGAGCGAGGCGACGCCACGCTTTCCGCCCCGCGCCCGAAGCGCGGCGATAAGCGTGACCAGAATGCGCGCGCCCGAGGCGCCGATCGGATGACCCAGCGCGCAGGCGCCGCCGTTCACGTTGACCTTTTCGTGCGGCAGGCCGAGGTCGCGCATCGCCGCCATGGCGACCACGGCGAAGGCCTCATTGATCTCGAACAGATCGACCGAATCCGGACTCCAGCCCGTCTTCTCGAACAGCTTTTTCAGCGCCCCAATCGGGGCGGTGGGGAAATCTTTCGGCGCGGCGGCGTGGGTCGAATGCGCGACGACGCGTGCAAGCGGGGGCGCTCCACGCTTCTCGGCTTCGCTTTCGCGCATCATGATGAGCGCCGCGGCGCCATCGGAGATCGAGCTCGAATTGGCCGCCGTCACCGTGCCGCCTTCGCGAAACGCGGGCTTGAGCGTCGGGATCTTGTCTGGCTTAGCCTTGGGCGGCTGCTCATCCGTGGCGACAAGCGTGTCCGACTTGCCGGCTTTCACGCTGACCGGCGCAATCTCCCAGACGAAATCGCCGCGCTCGATCGCACGGTTGGCGCGTTCAAGCGAGGTCAGCGCATAGGCGTCCTGCGCAGCCCGTGTGAACTGATAAGCTTCCGCGCAATCCTCCGCGAACGTCCCCATGAGCCGCCCCTTGTCGTAGGCGTCCTCGAGGCCGTCGAGAAACATAGAATTGAGCGTGCGCCCGTGGCCCATGCGGTAGCCGGAGCGCGCGCGGTCGAGCAGATAGGGCGCGTTGCTCATGCTCTCCATGCCGCCGGCGACGACGACATCCGACGAGCCTGCGCGCAGAAGGTCGTGAGCGACCATCGCCGCCTTCATGCCCGAACCGCACATCTTGTTGATCGTCGTCGCGCCCGCCGCGAGCGGCAACCCGGCGCCGATCGCCGCCTGCCGAGCCGGCGCCTGCCCCTGCCCCGCAGGCAGCACGCAACCCATGATAATCTCGTCGACGCTGTCGGCCGCGATGCCGGCCCGCTCGACCGCAGCCGAAATGGCGCGCGCGCCAAGCGCATGCGCTGGCGCGTCCTTCAAGTCGCCTAGAAAGCCGCCCATCGGCGTGCGCGCCGCGCCAACGATCACAATGGGGTCTGCGCTGGTCATGACATTGTCCTCCGCTTGCGTTTCGGCAGTTTGCGGCGCGGGTCGGCGTGCAACGCCCTCGTGTCAAATATAGGCTGGGAGCGAGCGATTAGGAATGTTGGCGAAGAGCCCAGGAATCATCGCAGAAGCTTGAACGCGTGCGGCGACCAATCATTTTTTCCAATGCCAGGAATGCACCACAACCTGCAGAGCGCCTCGATCGGCCGCGCCGCCTCGATGGCGCCCATGTCTTCGGTGTCCCAACCGAACTGGTCGAGAATCCCTTCGACGGTTTTCTTGGCGTTGCTGTCATTGCCACAGATGAACATAGTCGGCCTTCCGCCGGCGAACTGCGGATTGACCATCTGCCCATTGCCGACGGAATTGAAGGCCTTGACGAAATGGGCGGAAGGGTAGGCCCTTTGCAATTGCTCCATCAGCGACTCGTTCTGAGGCGTGAAGTACGACAAGACGCCATTGACCGGCGGGCCGCCGCCGATCGGATTGCAGGCGTCGATCACAGTCTTGCCCTGGAGCGCGTCAGGGCCGATCAGCGTCAACGCCTGCTGCGCAACTTCTCCTCCAACTGCAAGAACCACTACATCGCCGAACGCCGCGGCGTCCGCGAACGATTTGACTGCGACGCCTGCATTCTTCGCTGACCATTCCTTGAGCTTGGATGGATCGCGCGTGCCAATTTCAACTTGATGGCCATGCGTGACAAAACCGGCCGCCAGCGTTTGTCCGACCACGCCCGAGCCAATGATCCCGACTTTCATTTGACGCCTCTCCTCTTTGAGCTCCAAATGACAGGCTAGGGGTCCCGCGGAGCGTCCACAAGGATGCGATTCCGTCTCGAATGAAAGCCAATCGCTCCGCTTATTCGTTTCGCGCAGCGACGACCCAGGATCTTCCGCGCCTTCGCCGCTGGCTCAACGCGCCCGAGGTCCGGCGCTGGTGGGGAAACGTAAGGGAGGAATTCGAAATCCTGCGCGCGGATTTGGACGAGCCGCTGATGACGATGCGGATCGTTTCGTTCAGCGGACGCCCGTTCGCCTACGCGCAAGATTATGACGTGCGCGCGTGGCCACAGCCTCATCTCGCCCATTTGCCGAATGGATCGCGCGCAATCGACAGCTTCATCGGCTGGCCGTCGATGATCGGGCAAGGCCACGGACAAGCGTACCTAAGACTGCTGGCGGAGCGACTTTGCGCGGAAGGCGCGCCGCTGATCGCGATCGATCCGGCAGAGAAGACTCTGCGCGCGCGGCGCGCTTATGAGAAGCCGGGTTTCACGCTCAGGCGAGGGTCGTGACGGAGGCCGGCCCAGCAATGCTGATGCTGTACGAGCTTCAATCCGCGACGAGCGGCTTGTTGTCCGCATAGTCATGATCGAACTGGCGCGCGAGGCCGCGAAGTCTCATATAAAGACGACAAAGCGATTGCGGACGGGCGTGGACCGCGAATTTCGCAGCGCAACGTCTCGGCTTGCGCCGATATTCGAATTGCCCGTCCTTCGAGAAGGCTTCGATTATTTGTCGGAGAACAGCGTGAGCAGAACTTTTCCTTTGTCTCCGATCACACACACGAGCGTTTGCGGCTTCGTTGTTTTCGTCCGCTCCACATAGGCCTCGCCAATGACAACGGTCTTGATCGGGACGTTCTCAATCGTGGTGTCGGCCTTGATGACCTTTGCGCTGTCGAGATCGATCAGCACGTCCTTAACCTGCGGGAACTTCTGCTTCAGCGCCAGCAGACCGCTTGCCTTGCATGCGTCCGTTTCGGGAGAAAGCGTCTCCGCCAAAGCGGGGCCGGCGATCAGTAAGACGAGTAACGTCAGTGCACATCTGTTCCGCGTCATTTGATGATCTCCCTCCGTCAAATTGCTCATGTAAACTTTGACGACTCGAACTTGTTCCCGGCTCGACTTCGCCAAATCTGCCAGGATTCCCCTCTCGCTCGCCAAATTTGCAATGTTTTGTTAACTATACGTCCCCATGACCCTCTCTTCTGAAGAGATAGAGCGCTACGCGCGCCAGATCGTCCTGCGTGGGCTGGGCGGCCCTGGCCAGAACAAGCTTAAAGCCGGGCGCGCGCTCGTTGTCGGCGCGGGCGGCTTGGGGTCGCCGGCGCTGCAATATCTGGCGGGCGCCGGCGTCGGCGCACTCGGCATAGTCGACGACGATTCCGTCTCGCTCTCCAACCTGCATCGACAGATCATTCATGCAACGGAGGACGTCGGGCGGCCAAAGACAGAGAGCGCTGAAGCCGCGATCGCCCGCATCAATCCGCATGTCGTCGTGGAGCCGATTGTCTCGAGGCTGGATGCGAGCAACGCGCATGCGATCATCCGGCGCTTTGACGTCGTGCTCGACGGCTCCGACAATTTCGCCACCCGCTATGCGCTGTCGGACGCCTGCTACCATGAGCGCCGGCCGCTCGTTTCGGCGGCGCTCGGCGAATTCGACGGCACGCTGACGACCCTGAAGCCCTACGAGGACGGACCGGACGGCACGCCCAACCCGACCTATCGCTGCCTCTTTCCCGATCCGCCGGAGCCCGGAACGATCCCGACCTGCGCGGAAGCCGGGATCTTGGGCGCGCTCGCCGGCGTGCTCGGATCG
Source organism: uncultured Alphaproteobacteria bacterium (assembly GCA_963737365.1). Lineage (GTDB taxonomy): Bacteria > Pseudomonadota > Alphaproteobacteria > Rhizobiales > Beijerinckiaceae > Roseiarcus. The sequence continues at coordinate 371,293 of CAVTSD010000009.1, read as the reverse complement.
CTGATGGCGATGGAGGCGATCCGCGTTCTGGTCGGCGGCTTCGGCGATGGCGATGAGGGGCTGGTCGGACGGTTGTTGATGATCGACGCGCGTGCGATGCGCTTCGAGACGCTGCGCTATGCCTGGGACCCGGACAACCTGCTCAGCGGCCGAGGCGCGCGAGGCGTAGGCTAGCTTAGGGCGCGTTGCTTTTGATGGACGCTTGCAGACAGAAGGCGCGGCGGCAAGCCGTTGCACAAAATCAGAAATTAGGTTAAGCTTGTCTGATGACCAGTGCGCCCTTTCAGCATACCAAATCGTGGGCCAACATTTCCGATGGCCTCTTTTGCGGCGACACAGGCGAGAGGAAAAAAGTTTCTCGGAAAAAACCGTGTAACCCATTGATAAGTCTCGATTCGGACGAGAGATTCCAAGGAAATCCAAGGAAATCCAACCCCTAGAATCGAGGGTTTCCAAAGCGAAACCGGAACGTTCCAAGAAAACCCAGTTGACCAGATCGATCGTCGGTCAGGGCGGATTTTAACATTTCTCATCGGTTTAATCTAACGCTTCCGAGTTAAGGTGAGGTCCGTCAGCCCGCCTTTGACACGGAGACACGCATGCGGCGCCTCGCCATCCTTTGTTTTCCCGCGCTCATCTGCAGCTTATCCACGCCGGCCATTGCCGCTAACGATCAAGTTATCGTCTTTACGCCCCCTGAGACGCAACTGAGCGAATACGCTGCCGGCGCGACGCCCGCTTCCGTGCCGGCTCCAGCGCCAACACGAGGGCGATACGGCGGCGGGTTCATCGAAGCCTTGCTGACCGGCGGCGCCGCGCCGCAGCCGCGGATGGCGAGTGCAAGCGCCAACGAGCCGGGAGACGCGGAAGTCGAGCCCGAGCCCCAGTTTCACCGGCAGGAAGTAGATTACTCAGGACCGGAGGCTCCGGGAACGCTTGTCGTCGACACGCCCGATAAGTTCCTGTTCCTGGTCGAACCGAATGGACGCGCGTTGCGCTATGGCATCGGCGTCGGGCGTCCCGGATTCACATGGTCGGGCGTCAAGCGGATCAGCCGCAAGGCTGAATGGCCGGACTGGACGCCGCCGGCCGATATGCTGCTGCGCCGTCCCGATCTGCCGCGCCACATGGCGGGCGGCCCCGAGAATCCGCTCGGCGCGAGGGCGCTCTATCTCGGCTCCTCGCTCTACCGTATTCACGGCACCAACGAGCCGTCGACTATCGGCCACAACGTCTCGTCAGGCTGCATCCGAATGATGAACGGGGACGTGATCGACCTTTACAGTCGCGTGCCGGTCGGCGCGAAAGTGATCGTGCTCTAAAACGAAAACGGCGAGGCGCAGAACGCGCCTCGCCGTTGACCAAAACCCGGCCCGCGAATCCTAGACGTCGTCGTAGCCGCCGCCGTCGTCAGAGGACGAATTGTCGAAGGTCGAATTGTCGAGGTTGTCGAAGTTGGCGTCCTGAACGCCCGGCGCGCCGGGATCAAACTGCTGGTAGTCGGCGTCGCTGCCGCGGTCCGGCTTGTCGTCGTAATAGTTGTTGATCTCTGTCACTTCCGTCGGGTTGCCGCCGAGGCCCGAGCCTAATCCGGTGGCGCTCGCTCCGCCAAAGAGACCGCCACCGCCGCCGCTGTGGCCGCCGAATAAGCCGCCCAGCAGATTGCCGAGAACGACGCCACCGGCCACGCCCGTGGCGGTCGAGGCTGCGTTTTGCAGGAAGCCGCCGCCCCCGCTCTGAGGCTGAGGCTGACCCCAGGGCCCAGGCTGTTGCGGCGGATAGCCTTGTGGAGGCGGCGGGGGATAACCGCCCTGAGGCTGAGAAGCGTAGCCTCGCGGGGGCGGCGGGGGCGCCGCGCGTTGATAGGCCTGCGGATCAGGGTCCGGCCGAGACGGAGGAGACGACGGGCCTGCGCCGAAAATGGATTTGCCGAGATTGCCGAGGAAACTGCCGTGTTCCTGGCTTTGCTCCGAGGCCTGCTGCGCGGCGGTCTCGAGTTGGGAAATGCGGTTCGCCGCGGCCTCCAGGGCCTGCTGCTGAACGAGTACGGTTTGCGCCAGCACATAGGGCGCGTGGGGCGCGGCGCGAACCGCGTCAGTAATGAAGGATTCGGCTTCGGGGTCACGCTGGGTCGCGGCAGCAGAATTGACGCGCTGGAAAAGGCCACCAAGCATCTGGCGTTCTTCGGGGGTCATGTCGCTCTCCCTGCGGCCGGATCGGCCGCGCCCAAATGTAGCGATGCGTGCGGCCAATCCAAGGCTTCGGTTCGGGTTTTTCGCGTGACGAACCCGCTTTTTCCGCTCGAAAGGAAAATGCCTGCTCTTTTCTTCATCATGATGACGCCACACCGCGCCTTTACTCAGGCTTGGCGATCGTTTAGGCGATGGCCGCACAGAGCCCCGGCTCGGCTTTTGCCGCAGCGCCGGGGCTTCGGTCGTTTTTAATCATCCGAAGAGCAATCGACGTTGGCCAATGTTGTCGTTGTCGGCGCCCAGTGGGGCGACGAAGGAAAGGGCAAGATCGTCGATTGGCTGTCGGTCGGCGCCGACGTCGTGGTGCGGTTCCAGGGCGGTCATAACGCCGGCCATACGCTTGTGATCGACGGCAAGGTTTACAAGCTTGCGCTGCTTCCGTCCGGCATTGTCCGCCCAGGGAAACTTTCGATCATCGGCAACGGAGTCGTTCTCGATCCCTATCATCTCATCGAGGAAATCGAGAAGCTGCGCTCCCAAGGGGTCGAAATCACGCCGGCTAACCTCAAGATCGCTGAGAACGTTCCACTGATCCTGTCGCTGCATCGCGAGCTGGACGCGCATCGCGAGTCGGCGAGCGTTGCGGGAATCAAGATTGGCACCACCAAACGCGGCATCGGCCCGGCTTACGAAGACAAGGTCGCGAGGCGCGCGATCCGTCTCATGGATCTCGCAGATCCTAATGAGCTGAACGATAAGATCGAGCGCCTCCTTTCCCACCATATTCCGTTGTGCCGCGGCCTGGGCTTGCCGCCGCCAACCGCTGCAGCGGTTGGCGAGGAGGTGCTTGCGGTCGCACCAAAGGTTCTGCCGTTCATGGCGCCGACGTTCGAGATCCTCGACACCGAACGGCGCGCAGGCAAACGCATTCTGTTCGAAGGCGCGCAAGGCGCCATGTTGGACGTCGATCACGGCACGTATCCTTACGTAACGTCCTCCAACACGGTCGCGGCGAATGCGGCGACAGGTTCCGGCCTCGGGCCCAAAGCGATCGGCTATGTGCTCGGCATTGCGAAGGCCTATACGACGAGGGTCGGCGGCGGCCCCTTCCCGACCGAACTCGACAACGACATCGGCCGGTTGATCGGCGAGCGGGGCCGCGAATTCGGCACCAATACCGGCCGACCTCGCCGTTGCGGATGGTTCGACGCCGTGCTTGCCCGCCAGGCGGTCCGCACGTGTGGCATCGACGGCCTGGCGCTGACCAAGCTCGATATTCTCGACGGCTTCGAGACCATCAAGGTCGCGACCCGTTACCGCCTCAACGGCGAGGAGATCGACTACCTTCCGGCCTCGCAATCCGCGCAGGCGCGCATCGAACCGGTCTATGAAACGATCGAAGGCTGGAAAGGCGCAACGAGCAAGGCGCGGTCATGGGCCGACTTGCCGGCTCAAGCGATCAAATATGTGCGCCGGATCGAGGAGCTGGTCGGCGCGCCTGTTGCATTACTATCGACGAGTCCTGAGCGCGACGATACGATCCTTGTGCATGATCCATTCCAGGACTAAGGGACCATCCGCGGCATTATGCGGAGCGGTTGAGCGGACGCTTCATGGCTGATTATCATTCGCTGCTCATGCGAGCCGTCGCCAATTTGCCCAACGCGGGCACGCCGGCGACGCGCGGAGCGATCTACGAACGCGCTCGCAAGGCCCTTCTAGAGCAGCTCAGGAGCTTGCGACCGCCGCTGCCCGAAAGCGACATCACGCGCGAGGAGACCGCGCTTGACGCAGCGATCGCCGAGATCGAGGAAAGATACGGTCCGCAGGACCCCGGCTCGCCTCCCGTTTCGCCGACGCCAACCTCCGCTGTAGCCGGAAAGCCAGCCGCGGCGCCGAAGATTCCGACCTCGACTGCCCCCGCCGCCACAATTCTCCACGGTCCAGCGCCCGAGCGCGCCTTCGGCGTCCGGGCCGGCCGCAACCTCGGCGCGATCGCCCTCGCAAACTGGGGCGCCTGGGCAACCTGCGGCAAACGCGCCCGTTCCGGGAGCGATGCAGCGACCGCCGTCACCGCAAATGCGGAGCCCACCAAGCAGCCCGCTGCAAGCGCCCACTCCGGTCGCGGGGAGGCCAGCTATCGTGGCGCCGACGGTGGCTTCGCCGGCTCGATCCCAGCTCGCGGCCGCAATGGCCAACCAGCCGTCCTCCGGGACGAGAACCGGGCGCGCCGCTCCTTCGGTTGACGCGAAAGAGGCTAAGGGTGACGGTTTGCCCGGATTGGCGGCGCTCGACCCGGCGAAGGCGGTCCGGCCGAACAAGACCGACGACGGGATCGCGTACGACGCGCCGCCTGTTGTCGCGATGCGTCACGATGAACAAGTGCGATGGGCTGACGCGCCAGAAGTAGCGGCGGAGTTCGACCGACCCGGCTTGGCGTCGAGACCGGAAGCGGAGATCCAGCGCCCGGTCGCGCCGGGCGCGGACGTCGCCAAGCCGAAACGCCTCGTGTGGGTCGCAGCGGCTGTTGTTCTCGGCATCGTCCTTGCGGTGGCGGGAGCCGCAATTCTAATGCGCCAGAAGCCGCAGGATCTCGCCATCAAGCCTCCCGTCGAGGCGCAACAACCCGCTACGCCTGAGCCTTCGGCAAAGATCGCGGAGCGCGTTCAGTCGAACGCGCTTCCTCCGTCAACGTCTCCGGCGCCTTCAACTGGGGCACAGTCAGGCCAGCCGACCACTCAGGGCGTAGCGCCGGCGACGTCAGCCCCCGAGACGTCAACTGAGCCAAACCAATCCGCCGCGCCCGCGCCGTCGGCCGGGCGCGCGGCGATGTTGATCGCTTCGGCGGACAACCCGCAAAAGCCGGCCGTGAGCTTGGGCTCGACCGTATGGTCCCTAATCCCGCCCGCGCCGAACCAGCCCGCGACGGTCGGGGTCAAAGCTGAAGCCGACATTCCCGACCTCAAGATGCACGCGACCATGACCTTGAGGAAGAACACCGATCCGACGCTGCAGGCGACACACACGATCGACCTCAAATTCTCTTTTGCCCCGGGCGCCCCGATCACCGGCTTCAAGGACGTCGGCCTGCCGCAGATGCGCAAGGAGGATTCGACCGCAGCCGAAGCGCTGACCAGCGTGAAGGTCAAGATCAGCGACACCTATTTCCTAATCGCGCTAGCTAAGGGCGAAGCCGACACCGCCCGCAACCTGGATCTGATGCAGACGCGCTCATGGTTCGATTTTCCGTTGCTGCTCAACGACGACCGGATCGCGAAGATCGTGTTCCAGAAGTCTCCTGAAGGCCAGGCGATGCTGGAGAAGGCGTTCGAGGCCTGGAAGTGAGCGAAAAGCCTATCCGCGTAGGTTGAACACCCGGGTCGAGACAAAATAGCCGTCTTCGACGACGCCAAAAGCGATTGGCGTTCCGAAGCACTCGACATACGCGCGGCCCTGGGTTGGCGCGGCACCGCGAAGCAGCAGTTTTTGGCCGCGGCGGAGAGTCGCGGCGGCAGTGCGATCGACGGGCACGATCGGGATCTCGCCCAGGCCAGCCTGCAAGGGCAGAATGGCGCGAGCCATCAGGTCCGCGTCATCGGGCAGTCGATCGAGCGGAATGCCTGAATTGACCGAGAACGGGCCGACGCGGGTCCGGCGCAATTCGATTACATGCCCGTAGCAGCCGAGCGCGCGGCCGAGGTCGCGCGCAATCGCGCGGACGTACGCCCCTTTGCCGCATTCGGCCTCGAGCACGGCCTCGTCCGGCTCAGCCGATATCAGGTCGAGCCGAAAGACGTGGATGGGGCGAGGTTCAATCTCGAAGGCTTCGCCATCGCGTGCGAGATCGTAGGCGCGCGCGCCCGCGATGCGGATCGCGGAGAACGTCGGCGGCGTCTGGAGAATTTCGCCGACGAAGCGCGGCAGAAAGCTCTCGATCTCCGCTGGAGAGGGGCGCCGATGCGAGCGCGCGACGATCTCACCCTCAGCGTCGTCGGTCGCGCTTTCCTCGCCCCAGCGCACCCGGAATCGGTAGGATTTGGCTCCGTCCTGAACGACCGGCACGGTCTTAGTCGCCTCACCGAGAGCGATCGGCAGCACCCCGGAAGCGAGCGGATCGAGCGTTCCTGCGTGGCCTGCTTTCTTGGCGTTGAAAAGGAATTTGATTCGTCCGACTGCTTGGGTCGAGGAGATCCCAGTCGGCTTGTCGAGATTGATCCAGCCGTTGACATCGACTCGCGTAGATCGCTTCTGCCTCGGCTCTCCCAAGCGGCGCGCTGCGGCGCCGGACGGTCTGTCTTCGCGGGCGTCGCCGATCATTCCTTGTCCTCTTCGCCGACGTCCTTCAGATCCCGCGCCACCGCAGGCGATCTCAGAAGCTCATCCATTCGCGCTTGAACGTCGAAGCTCGTATCCAAGGCGAAACGCAGATCAGGAGCGAACTTGAGATTGATGCGGCGAGCGACGAGGGTTCGCAGTTCTTTCTTGTGACGATCGAGCGCCTCAACCGCGGTTCCCGCGCCTTTACCGCCGAGCGGCATCACCAGAACCGTCGCCAGTTTGAGATCCGGCGACACGCGCACCGCGCGGATGGTTAGCGGATGACGTTCAAAGGCCTCATCGACGATTTCGCCGCGGGCGAGAATGTCGGCGACCGCGTGACGAATCAGCTCGCCGACGCGCTCGGCCCTGTGACTAGGGGCGTTAGGTCTGGATGAAGAACGGGACAAATGCGCGCTCCTTTGAGGCGCCCAACTGCGGCACGCGGATAAGACAGCTCGGCTCCAATCGAGCCGAACGGAACCAGCGCGGACGAACCAATGAAAAATTAGCTCGCGCGCGCTATCGTTCCGCGCGCGCCGCTTACAGCGTGCGGCGGATCTCCTCGACGGTGTAGCACTCGATGACGTCCCCGACCCGCATGTCGTGGTAGTTCTCGAACGCCATGCCGCATTCCTGCCCGGCCTGCACCTGAGCGACTTCGTCCTTGAAGCGCTTGAGCGTCGACAGCTTGCCCTCATGCACAACCACGTTGTCTCGGATGAGGCGCACGTGCGCGCCGCGCTGCACGACGCCATCGGTCACACGGCAGCCCGCCACCAACCCAACCTTCGAAATGTCGAACAATTCGAGAATTTGGGCATTGCCCAACATCGTTTCGCGCAACGTCGGCGCAAGCATCCCGGAGAGGGCGGCCTTCACATCGTCGACCAGATTGTAGATGATGTTGTAGTAGCGGATCTCGACGCCGTCGTGCTCAGCGAGGTCGCGCGCTTCCTTATTCGCGCGAACGTTGAAGCCGAGGATGACGGCCTTCGAGGCCGTGGCCAAAGTCACGTCGGATTCTGTTATGCCACCGGCGCCGCCATGGATGACCCGCGCCATGACTTCGTCATTGCCAAGTTTTTCGAGCGCCGAAGTGATCGCCTCGACCGATCCCTGCACGTCGCCCTTGAGGACGATCGGCATCTCCTTGTGACCAGCTGCTTTGAGATTGCTCATCATGTCGGCAAGCGAGGTTCTGACTCCAGGTCCGCGCGCGACGAGCTTCTCCCGTCTCTGGCGTTCGCGATATTCGGTGATCTCTCGCGCACGCGCTTCGGACTCGACCACGGCGACGCGATCGCCTGCGTCCGGCGCTCCGGAGAATCCGAGCACCTCGACCGGCGTCGATGGCGTAGCCGCCTCGAGCGTCGCGCCCTTATCGTCGATCAGCGCCCTGACACGGCCCCAATACGATCCCGCGACGACCAGCGCGCCGACCTTTAGCGTGCCCCGTTGCACCAGCACCGTCGCCACAGGTCCGCGACCGCGATCGAGCCTCGCCTCGATGACCGTACCCTCCGCGCCGCGATCGGGGTCAGCGACGAGATCGAGCAGTTCGGCCTGCAACGCGATTGCTTCAAGCAGCTTGTCGAGATTGGTGCCCTTGGTCGCCGAGACTTCAACCGCGAGGGTATCGCCGCCAAAAGCCTCGACCTGCACGTCGTGCTGCAGGAGTTCCTGCATCACCCGCTGGGGATCGGCTTCGGGCTTGTCGATCTTGTTGACGGCGACGATGATCGGAGCGTGGGCCGCCTTGGCGTGGCGAATCGCCTCGATCGTCTGCGGCATGACGCCGTCGTCCGCCGCTACGACTAGCACCACGATGTCCGTGACCTTTGCGCCGCGCGCTCGCATCGCAGTGAACGCCGCGTGACCGGGCGTATCGATGAAGGTTATGGCCTCGCCGCCAGGCGCAATGACCTGGTAGGCGCCGATGTGTTGCGTGATGCCACCCGCTTCGCCGGCGACCACATTGGCATGGCGTATCGAATCGAGCAGCGAGGTCTTGCCGTGATCGACGTGGCCCATGATGGTGACGATAGGGGGTCGCGGAACCGACGCGCCTTCCTCGTCGGGCCGATCGAAAAGTCCTTCCTCAACGTCGGATTCCGCGACGCGCTTGACCGAATGGCCCATTTCCTCCGCGACGAGTTGAGCGGTGTCGGCGTCGAGCGTGTCGGTGAGGGTCACCATGCGGCCCTGGCGCATCAAAAACTTGATGACGTCGACCGCGCGTTCGGACATGCGGCTCGCGAGTTCCTGGATCGTGATCGCTTCCGGGAGGACGATCTCACGCGCGATTTTCTCTTTCTGCTCCTGCGCGCCATGGCCTCTCAGCCGTTGCGTCCGACGACGGAACGCGGCGACCGAACGGGTGCGCTCTTCTTCGCCGGAGGTCGCGCTCGTGACGGTCAGGCGGCCACGGTTGCGTTGCTCGCCGGTGCGCGCCGGCCGCGGTGTCGGGACGACGACCTTCTGTCCTGGCGGCAGCGCAAGTGCTGGACGCCTAACGACCACCCGCCGCTCTTCTTCTGCCCCGCCAGGGGCGGCAGGGGTCGTAGGGGCAGCAGAGGCTCGGGCGAGCGCTGCCGGCACGGCCGCGCTTGGCGCAGCCGGGCCAACGCGCGGAATTGACGAATACGGCGCCGGTTCGCCGCCGGAAAGACGTCGTCGGGCTTCGTCCTCCGACTGCCGCTTGAAACTGGCCTCCTGCGCGCGGCGAAGCTCCTCCTCGCGCTTGCGCGCTTCGGCAGCCTCGCGTTCGACGCGATCGCGCGCCTCACGCTCGCGCCGAGCTCCGGCGTCCGCCTCCTGGCGGCGGCGATCCTCCTCCTCCTGAGCGCGCGCGTCGATCAGCGCCCGGGCGCGCGCTTCGCGCTGCTCGGCCGACAAAGTAGGCAAAACAACGCCAGTCTTGGGGGGCGGGGGGGCGGTGGGCTTGGCGGGCGCGACCGGAGCGGGCCGCGCCGAGGCGGCAAGCGTGGGCTTGGCCGCGGGCGGAGCAGCCAGCGGCGGCGCCGCGGCAGGCGCTGTCGGCGCAGCTCGCGCGGCTGCGGCGGCCTCAGCCGGCGTCAGAATCCGTCGCTTCACTTTCTCGACGACGACCGCCTTGCTGCGTCCATGCGAAAAGCTCTGCCTGACCGTGCCTTGCTCAACCGGACGCTTCAGATGCAACGTCGCCTTCGGAGCCGCTGTCACCGTTTTATCGCTATTACCCGTCTCACTCATGCCACTTCCTAATCACCTGGCTTTTCAGCCAATTCGATGGAGCTGCCAAACGGCCCAGCCTCGTGGACCATCGCGTCGCACTCCGTTCTGCTCGCCGCGTCCGCTTCGCCGCCGCGATAGCGACGCAGACGATCCGCCCTTGCAAGAAAGGCCGAACTCGCCGCCCCGTGTTTGAGGGCAGCATGTATCACATTTGCCCGGCCCAATGCCAAATCCAAATCGCTCGACTTGAAGAGATCGACGCGCACAATTGCGTTCGCTTCCGGGCCGAGTTTGGCGCGCAGCGCGTGAACTCGCTTCGCTGCTCCATCCGCCGCTCCATCGCTCGCCTGAATCAGCGCAACGACGCCTTTAGCCTCGATCGCCGAATTGACCTTGAACGCGCCGGCCACGACGAGGCCGGCCTTATTGGCGATCGACAGCGACTGCAGCGCGTCCCGTTCGAGGAGCGCGCCAACCGTCTCGGCCAGCGAGGCTGGCGCCTCCACTTTGGTGCGAAAGGCGCGCGAAAATGCTTGTTTCGCTGCCGCCCGGCGCACCGTGTCGAAGCTCAGCCGCGTCCAAACCCCCCTTCCCGGCAGCTTGCGCCGGATATCCGGGACGACCGATCCGTCGGGGCCAAGCGCGAAGCGCAGCATCGCCTCGGGAACGTCCTTGGCTCCCGTAACGATGCAGGTCCGCTCCGACCCGGCTTGGTCGCTCGTGGTTCGCAATCGATCGATCCCACCCTTATGCGCCTTCAGCCTCTTCCGCTTGCAGCTCCTCCGCGGGCGCGGGGGCTTCGATCCAGCCAGCGCGCACGCGCGCATCCAGGATCATGGCGTCAGCCTGCGCCCGCGAAACGTCAAAGCCTACAAGAAAGCCGGGCTTCGCCGTGTCCCCATCGGTCCAACCGACGAGATCGTCGCTCGCGCAATCGGCGAGATCCTCGACCGACTTGACGCCATTCTCTCCGAGCTTGACCAGCATCGGCGTGGTGAGACCCGCGATCTCCTTGAGATCGTCGGATACCCCCAGCGCCTTGCGCTGGTCGTCGAATTCGGACTCGATCCTGGCGAGATGTCCCTGCGCGCGCGCCTGGATTTCGGCCGCCGTGTCGGCGTCGAAGCCTTCGATCGACGCCAGCTCCGGCGGGTCGACATAGGCGATTTCCTCGACGGTGCGGAAGCCCTCGGAGGCGAGGAGCTGGGCGACCGTCTCGTCGACATCGAGCGCGTCCATGAAGGTCTGCGTCCGCTCGGTGAATTCCTTCTGCCGGCGCTCGGACTCCTCGGCTTCCGTGAGGATGTCGATGTCCCAGCCGGTCAATTGCGATGCGAGGCGCACGTTCTGCCCTCGCCGGCCGATCGCCAGCGACAGCTGATCGTCGGGAACGACAACCTCGATGCGGGTCGAGTCTTCGTCGAGCACCACCTTCATCACTTCCGCTGGCTGCAACGCATTGACGATGAAGGTCGCGGCGTCCGACGACCAGGGAATGATGTCGATCTTCTCGCCCTGCTGTTCGTTGACGACCGCCTGCACGCGCGAACCCCGCATGCCGACGCACGCGCCGACCGGATCGATCGAAGAATCGTTCGACACCACGGCAATCTTGGCACGCGACCCCGGATCCCGAGCAACCGACTTTATCTCGACGATCCCGTCGTAGATTTCCGGCACTTCTTGCGCAAACAGACGAGCGGTGAATTGCGGATGGGTGCGGGAGAGGAAAATCTGCGGGCCGCGAGCCTCACGCCGAACGTCATAAACATAGGCGCGAATGCGATCGCCGGGCCGGAACATTTCGCGAGGGATCAATTCGTCGCGGCGCACGACCGCTTCGCCCGCGCCCGCGCCGCCAAGATCGACCACGACGTTGCCGTATTCGACCCGCTTGACCTGGCCGTTGATGATGTCGCCGATGCGATCCTTGTAGACGTCATATTGCTTGTCGCGTTCCGCCTCGCGGATCTTCTGCACCAGCACCTGCTTCGACGCCTGGGCGGGAATGCGTCCATAGTCGAACGGCGGCAGCGATTCGGCGATCCAGTCGCCGATCTGCGCCGAGGGATTTTTCTTCTGCGCCTCGGTCAGCGTCATCTGCGTCGCCTCGTTTTCGACCTCGTCGACAACGAGCAACAGCCGCGAAAACCGTATCTCCCCGGTCTTCGGATTGATCTCTGCGCGGACTTCGGTTTCCTGCCCGTAACGCGAGCGCGCCGCCTTCTGCATCGCGTCTTCCATCGACGCTAACACGATCGACCGATCGATCGATTTCTCCCGCGCGACCGCGTCGACGATTTGCAACAGCTCAAGTCGATTGGCGCTAACGGCCATGATTGTCTCCTTCTTCAGGCCCGATCGGCTTTCGAGCCGAACCGCGGGCCGCGGCTTTGGGTTCGCTTATCTTACGCTTGGGGCGCGGAGCGGCCTCGCGGCCATTCCCTGTTTTACGCTCAGCTCCTCGCTTTGCGTCCTTGAGCGCCGCCTTCTCGCGTCGCAGCGCGGCGCGAATGAGGTCGTCGGTCAAAATGAGCCGCGCCTCGGCCATGGCGCGGATCGGCAGCACGACCTCGCTCTCGGTCCCATCGTCGGCGACCAGCGTCACGCGCGCCGCCGGACCATCGGGTCCGGAAGCGACGCCTGCGAGACGCCCTCGGAAGCGCTTGCGTCCATTGACGAGAGCGGCCATCTCGATGCGCGCCTCGTGGCCGATGGCGCGGGCGAAATCCGACTCGCGCATGAGCGGGCGATCGATACCCGGGGAGGAAATCTCCAATCGATAAGCCCGGGACATCGGCTCCTCGACGTCGAAGACTGGCGACAACGCCACACTGACGCTTTCGCAATCCTCGATCGACATCGTCCCGTCCGGACGCTCCGCCATGATCTGAATCGTTGGCCCCTCGCCTGAGGAAATCTTAACCCGGACCAGCCGGTATCCGAGATCCCGCAGAACGGGCGCCGCAATGCGGCCGACGCGTTCTCCCGGGCCCGAATCTTCAATCAGGCGGACTTCGTCGAGCCCTTCGACGGGCTCCGCGGCAGTTGGAAGCGACGCTTCGAGCATGCAACCTTGCGGCAATAAAAAAGAGCGGGTCCCGGTCGGGGCCCACTCTCAACTTTTCTCTTCTTGCGAAGAGCTATGAGATGTCGTTGACAGCCATATAGGGGAACCAAGGTGCCGATGCAAGGCCAAATCCGCCGCTTCGTCTAGCGGTTCGCGCGATCTTTGAGGCGGCAGTCCTGCTGCTGAGCTGCAAGGCTCACTCGAGGTCCGCCCTCCCCCAGGCGACGCCGCCGTCCACGACAAGAGTATCCCCGACGACGTAGTCTCCCGCCCGCGAGGCGAGGAAGATGGCGGCGCCCGCCATGTCCTCGGGAGAACCGATGCGGCGGGCCGGGATTTTCTTGCTCAACCCTTCGCTGTGGTCCCGCGCGACCTTATTCATATTCGAAGCGAAGGCTCCCGGCGCAATCGCGGATACGACGATGCTCTGAGGCGCGAGCTCGAGCGCAAGCCGCCTGGTCAAATGGATCAGCCCGGCTTTGGACGCCGCGTAGGAATAGGTCGGCAGCATGTTGACGGAAAGGCCGTCGATCGAGGCAATATTGATGATCTTCGCGGGCCGCTCCCGGCTCGCCGCGCCGCGCAGAGCGCCAAGCAGCGCCTGGATCAAGAAGAACGGAGTCTTGACGTTCAGATCCATGACCTTATCCCAGCCGCTCTCGGGAAAGCCTTCGATCGGCTCGCCCCAAGCCGCGCCCGCGTTGTTGACGAGAATGTGGAGCCGAGATTCCCTCGCTAGATAGAGATCGGCGAGCGCCTTGGCCCCAGTCGCCCCCGACGCGTCCGAGGCTATCGCCGTACATTCGCCGAAAGCTGAGAGGCGCTTGGCTGTTTCCTCGCAGGCCGAGCCCTTCCGCGCCGAGATGTAGACTTTTGCGCCGGCTCGAACGAAACCTTCGGCGATCATCTCGCCGATGCCGCGCGAGCCCCCTGTAACGAGGGCCGTGCGCCCCTGGAGAGAAAAGAGATCTTGCATAGGCCGTCTCGCGCGTATCGGTGGAAGGGGTTCGGGCGGCCGTCGAGACCGATCGGCGGCTATGCTGTAGGCAGTTTGTAGTCCGCGAATGTCTCGCGCAGCTTGAGCTTATTGATCTTGCCCGTCGCGGTGTGCGGGATCTCCTTCACCACCTGCATATCGTCGGGCATCCACCATTTGGCGATGCGCGGCTTCAGGAAATCGAGCACCTCGACACTGTTGGGTGAGCACCCTTCCTTCGCCACGACGACGAGCAGGGGGCGTTCGTCCCATTTCGGGTGGGCGACGCCGATCACCGCGGCCTCGGCGACATCCGGATGACCGACAGCCAGGTTCTCGATGTCGATGGTCGAGATCCATTCGCCGCCCGACTTGATCACGTCCTTGGCGCGATCGGTGATCTGCATGAACCCGTCGGGATCGATGGTGGCGACATCCCCGGTGTCGAAGAAGCCTTGATCGTCAAGGATCTCGCCGCCCTGATCCTTGAAGTAGCTTTCGACCACGGCGAATCCCCGCACCTTGAGCCGGCCGAAACGCTTCCCGTCCCACGGCAGCTCTTTGTTCTCGTCGTCCACGATTTTCATCTCGACCCCGAACGGCGCCCAGCCCTGCTTGGACTGAACCGCGAACTTCTCCTCGCGCGAGAGCGCGCTCGCGTTCGGCTTGAGGGCGCCGGCAGAACCTACCGGGACTCATCTCCGTCATGCCCCAGGCATGGCGAACCGTGACGCCATAATCCTCCTGGAAGGCGCGGATCATTTCGGGCGGACAGGCCGAACCGCCGATGCCAACGAATTTGAGGGTCGTGAGCTTCTTGTTCTCCTTGCGCAGATAATGCAGGAGGCCGAGCCAAACGGTCGGCACCGCTGCGGTCATCGTCACCTTCTCGGTCTCGAGAAGGTCGAACACCGAAGCGCCGTCGAGCCGCGGGCCCGGCATCACGATGCGCGCGCCGCGCATCGGGCACGAGAGCGCAAGGCCCCACGAATTGGCGTGGAACATCGGCACCACCGGCAACACAGAATCCTCCGACGTCACCATGAGGCACTCGGACGTGCTCGCCATCATCGAATGCAGGAGGTTCGAGCGATGGGAATAAAGCACGCCCTTCGGGTTTCCGGTCGTGCCGGAGGTGTAGCAAAGGCCGGCGGCTGTGCGCTCGTCGAACTCCTTCCAGGCGTAGTCGCTATCGACCTCGTCGATCCAATCCTCGTACGCGACGGCGTTCTTGAGTGTAGTCGCCGGCATGTGGGCCCCGTCGGTCAGAACGACGTAGCGCTCAATGGTGGACAGACGGTCGGCGAGCGCCTCCATCAACGGCACGAAGGTCAGGTCGACGAACACGATCCGGTCTTCGGCGTCGTTCATGATCCAGGCGATTTGGTCTGGGAACAGGCGCGGATTGACAGTGTGATAAACCCCGCCGGCGCCGACGATGCCATACCAGGTTTCGAGATGGCGATAGCCGTTCCAAGCGAGGGTCGCGACGCGATCGCTGAGCTTGATCCCGTCGCGCTCAAGCCTTTTGGCGACCTTGAGCGCGCGCTGCCGAATCGTGCGGTAGTCGGTGTAGTGCATCGGCCCTTCGATCGACCGCGAGGCGATCTCCCGCTCAGGGAACTGAGTGGCGGCGAAATCGATGACCTTGTGCATGAGCAGGGGCCAATCCTGCATCCGTCCTAACATGCGTTTTTCTCCCGATTCGCTTATCGGCGCTTGATCGCGGCGCGCGGATTGTTCATGGGCTAACACATTGGCGCCCTGTGCGCTGCTTGGCAATGCGCGGAAAGTCGAGCATTCCTCGCCACTCACCCTACACGAAGAAGGGAGTCTGATGCCCGACCGGCAGAACGCCGACCGCTCCGCGCGGGTCTGGTTTCGTCTCATCCGCCTCGAGGCGCGCATGCAGGCCGCGGTCGGCGAGCGGCTGCGTGAGATCGGCTTGACGATCCCGCAATGCGACGTCTTGACCACGCTGACCGAGCGGGAGGGCGTGAGCCAGCAGGAACTGGCCACGCGGCTCTATGTCACCAAGGGCAACATCTCGGGCCTGATCGACCGGCTGGCGGAAGCGGGCCTGGTCGAGCGCCGCTCGACGGCTAGCGACCGCCGCCAGCACGCCATCTATCTGACCGAGGCCGGCCGCGCGATCGCCGAGAGGGCGATCGCCGTTCAGCGCCGCTGGATCGCCTCGACACTCGGCCGCATGACCGAGCCGGACCTGGAGGCGCTGGAGGCGAAGCTCGTGGCGCTCAGGGACATCGTCCGCGAGGCGGAGGCGCCGCAGGCGGCAGGCACGGCCAAGGGGTAAGGCCGGCCTTTCCGTTAACGAGTCCGTTTTGAGGGATTTTGCGATGCGATTAGCCACTCGGTCGGCGGCAAATATTCCGACGTTTCGCACCGCTCTTTCGCACTCGCCATCGGGCGCCGATCTCGCCCTTGTTCTCATCAAATCCGACACTATCAAAGCGAGAAATTCTGAAAAAGGGAGTCTTTTTGTCGACCGGAATAGACGCTGCGCCTTGATTGCCGCGCCCTGAGTAGAGGCCGCAGTGCGGAGGGCGAAGCGGGCGCCGGCGGAAAGATGCGCCGCGGCGAATCCTCGTGGTCAGCTCTAAGCGGGGCGAGCAAGGATGCGGCGGAGAAGCTCGCGCACAGCCTCCTTGCCGTTCTCAAGCGCAGAACGTGGATCGTCCGCCTCGGCGATCAAAAGGGAGATTTCGGAAAGGGAGGCGAGCAACATGTGCGCGAACCCGTCGACCAGCGCAGCCGGGATGCCGGCCGCTGCGGCGGCAGGCTCCAAGGCGGCCTTCATAAGGCCAAAGGCGTGCCGTTCGTCGATCTCACGCCATTTGTCCCAGCCAAGCACGGAAGGGGCGTCGGTCAGCATGATCTGGCGCACGGCTGGATCCAGAGTGAGGTCCAGGAAGGCCTCGCAACCGGCCTCAACTGCCAACGCCGCGTGGCCGACGTTCGACGCGGCGGCCAAAACCTTCGCTGTCACGTCGACTTCCACCGCCTCGAACGCCGCCTCGAGCAGCGCCTCCTTGCTCGCAAAATGATGGTAGAGCGCGCCGCGGCTGATGTGGCATGCGGCCAGCACGGTTTCTACCGAAACTGAGGCATAGCCGCGCTCGGCGAAGAGACGCGTCGCCGTGTCCACAATGACGCGGCGCGTCTCCTGACCTTTCTCCAGCCGCTTGTCAGCCGGCCGAACTATGACGGCCTTCTTCAGGGCGTCAGCCCTCCTCTTGACAAACCGACAGTCGGTTTGCATTAATACCGACTGTCGGTCGGCGAGATCGTCGACTCGTTTCTAACCGAAAGGAAGCCCCATGGCACAGCAAAAACAGCGCGTGATGACCAGCGTCGGCGAGATCGCCTATGCGGAGCGGGGCGAAGGCCCGGCCGCCCTCTTCGTGCATGGCGTGTTTCTCAACAGCTACTATTGGCGTCACGTGATGGCGCGCCTGAGCGACGAGCGGCGTTGCCTGGCGCCTGACCTCCTCGGCCACGGCGATACGCCCGCGAGGGCGGACCAGGACGTCTCGCTGCGCGCCGAGGCCGACGCGCTCGAAGCCTTTTGCGAGGCGATGGGCCTCGATGAGGTCGACGTGGTCGCCAACGACAGCGGCTCCACCATCGCCCAGATTTTCGCGGCCCGGCATCCAGAGCGGATACGCACGCTCACCCTCACAAACGGCGACGCAGACGCGAACTATCCGCCGGCGGAGTTTCGCCAGGTGGTGGAGATGGCCAAGGCAGGCGTCTTTTCCGCCCAGCGCGAGGCGCTGGCGGCGGACGTGGGTCTGATGCGGTCAGGCTTCGCCGCCGGTTACGAGCGGATCGATGCGGTGTCGGACGAGACGCTCAGGACTTATCTCGGCCCTTTGTTCGCCACGCCCGAGGCCACGAACACCCTCGAGCGTTGGCTTGTCTCCTTCGACGACACGAGCCAGACTCGCGAAATCGAGCCTCTATTGCGCAAGCTGACCGCGCCGACCCTGATTGTCTGGGGCACCGGCGATTCCTTCTTCCCCGTGAAGTGGGCCTACTGGCTCAAGGGCGTCATTCCCGGCGCGCGTCAAGTCGTCGAGATCGAAGGCGCGAAGCTGTTTTTCCCGGAGGAACGCCCCGACGAGCTCGCCGACGCAATCCGCGCTCACTGGCGGGCGAGCGCCGGTGCGCCGGCTATTGCGGATGCCCTCTGAGCGCCTCCAGGCGGCCATGAGGAGTTGGGAGTCACCTGTCGAGCCCGCCCATCAGCATGTATTTGAGTTCGACGAATTCCTCGACGCCATGGCGCGAGCCCTCGCGGCCGATGCCGGATTCCTTCACCCCGCCAAATGGCGCGAGCTCGCTCGAGATCGCGCCGGTGTTGATGCCCACCATGCCGTATTCGAGCGCCTCGGCTACGCGCCACACGCGGCCGAGGTCGCGGGCGTAAAAATAGGACGCGAGCCCGAACTGGGTGTCGTTGGCTTTGGCGATGACGTCGGCTTCGTCCTTGAAGCGGAAGACCGGCGCGATCGGACCAAAGGTCTCTTCCTTCGCGACCAGCATCGAAGAATCGACGCCCGAAATGACCGTCGGCTCGTAGAACGTGCGTCCCAGCGCATGGCGCTTGCCGCCCACGACGACCTTGGCGCCCTTCTTCACGGCGTCGGCGACGTGTTCCTCCACCTTCTCAACGACGGCCTCGTTAATGAGCGGCCCCTGGGTGATTCCGGCTTCCGTCCCGTCGCCGACCTTGAGCCGCGAGACCGCGGTCGTGAGCTTGGCGACGAAGGCGTCGTAGATTCCTTCCTGCGCATAGATGCGGTTGGCGCAGACGCAGGTCTGCCCCATGTTGCGGAATTTCGAGATGATTGCGCCCTCGACGGCGGCGTCGACATGCGCGTCGTCGAAAACGATGAACGGCGCGTTGCCGCCGAGCTCGAGCCCAACTTTCTTCACCGTGCCCGCGGCTTGCGCCATCAGCACCTTGCCGACCTCGGTCGAGCCGGTGAAGCCGACGACTCGCACGGCCGGATGCTCGGTCATCGCCTTGCCGATAGCGCGGGCTTCGCCCGTGACAAAATTCAGCACCCCGGGCGGCAGACCGGCGCGTAGCGCGAGTTCCCCAAGCGCCAGCGCGGTCAGCGGGGTCTCACCCGCGGGCTTCGCCACCACGGTGCATCCAACCGCGATCGCCGGCGCGACCTTGCGGGTGATCATCGCGGCAGGAAAATTCCACGGCGTGATGGCCGCAACCACGCCGATCGGCTGCTTGATGACGACGATACGAGAATCGGCGCGGAAGGTCGGATTGATCTCGCCATAGATACGCTTCGCCTCCTCGCCGAAAAACTCGATATAGGCGGCGGCGTAGTCGACCTCGCCGCGCGCCTCCGCGAGCGGCTTGCCTTGTTCGCTGGTCATGATGAGCGCGATGTCGTCGCGGTTGGCGATGATGAGATCGAACCAGCGGCGCAAGATCTGCGCGCGCTCTTTCGGCAACGTTTTCGCCCAGGGACCAAAGGCGCGCTGCGCCGCTTCGATGGCGCCGATCGTCTCCGCTTCGCCGAAGCGCGGCGTCTTTGCGAGCACCACGCCGGTCGCAGGATTAGCGATCGGACGCGTCCCCTCCCCCACCCATTTTCCGTCGACAAGGCACTGGCTTTTCAGGAGCGAGGGATCAGCGAGTTTCATTGGGAGGGCCTCCAGAGGTTGGAGGGCTTATAGCAAACAGAGTGCGCCGCGGTCAGGCGAAGTTCCTCAAGTCGAAGATTTGCGGATCAACGAAACGGCTCCGGCGATCGCTGCAAAGACCGCAAGCATGATGAGGCCTGCCGCGACGGCCTCGACGAAATGATGGGGGGCGAAGTCGGCCAGCCGGCGGTCGGCCGATCCGCGCGCAACCTGGATCCGCCACGACAACATTGCGGACGCGCTGGCGACGCCAATCACCGTGCCGAGAATCCGTGTCAGATTAAGCGTCGCGCCGGCGACGCCCGAAAGGTTGGCCGGCACCGAGTTGATCGTCACATGATTGTTGGGCGCAATGAACACGCCAAGGCCTACTCCGAAGGCAACGAGACCGAGGAAGCTCGCCCAAAGATTGGGTGTGGGCTGCATCACGACGGCCGTGAGCGCGACGAGCGCGACAAAGCACAGGACCATTCCCGCGAAACTCGGCAGGCGGGCGCCAATCCGGTCGGCGAGCCCGCCCGCAACGGGCGCGACGATTCCGATACTGATCGGGACGATCGCGAGCTTGAGCCCCGCGACGATGGGGCTGTCCTCGTAGCCGCGCACGAGCGCGAACGAAGCAAGGAAGAACATGCCGTAAAGCATGGCGTAGGAGAACGCGCACGCCAGCGCGCCGGCCAGAAACGCAGGCCCCTTGAGCAGCGCAAGATCGATCAGCGGCGATCGGGCCTTACTCTCCTGCCTGACGAACAGGAAGAAAAGCACGATCGCGGCGCCGACCGAGACTAGGAGCACGGGCGAGACTATCCCGAGCGCTGACACCTGATTGAGCGCGAACACCGCGAACGTCAGAGCCGGCGCGAGCAGCAGCGCCCCGCGCCAGTCAAACGTTGGAGTCGGACTCTGATGCGCCGTCACCGGCAGCACGAGCCAGCCTGCGACGATCGAGATCAGCCCGACAGGAACGTTGACCCAAAACACCCAGCGCCAACCCAAAGTCCCAATCAACAATCCTCCCGCGACCGGACCGGCGCTGATCCCGACCGCTTGGGCGGCTGCGTACAGGCCAAGCGCGCGCCCGCGCCGGGTCTTATCCGTCGCCTCGATGACAAGGGCCATGCTGTTGGCGCCGATCATCGCGCCGCCCACACCTTGCGCGAACCGAAGGCCGACAAGGGTGAGGAGATCCGGCGCGAAGCCGCAGAGCGCACTCGCGGACGTGAACAGGATGAAGCCAACGATGTAAAAAAGCTTTCTGCCAAAGATCCGGCAAAGCTGGCCGAAGATCGGCATGAATGCCGCGACACCCAGGAGATAGGCCAGCGCCACCCAGCTCACGCTCTCGAGCGTGCAGTCGAAGACGCGTCCCAAAGTCGGCAGTGCGAGTTGGACAATGCTCGCGTCGATCTGGCCCACGAGACCGGCAATGCAGCATGCGCCGACGATCAGCCACGGATAGGACGGCAAGCGCGCGAAGAAGGCGACAGGAGGCGGCTCCGCGCCATGGATAAGGTCGGTCAACCGAAACGCAGGCACAGAGACCAGATCTTCGGCGCTCACCCGACCCCCGCCCTATCCCCAATCGGCAGCGGCCATATGGATGACTGACAGGCGAAAAAAGCAAGCACTCGGCGCCCGTCGGGAATGACAAGGAGATGGCGGCCGGCGGCGGCCGCCTCTCAGCGCTCCCGCATCGCTTTCGAAGCAACTTCGACCAGAGGCGAGAACAGATATTCGAGCATCCGCCGCGCGCCGGTTTTGAGCTCGACCGTGACGGCCATGCCGGAGGTGAGCGGCTGGATAAGGCCGTCGACCGCAATCGTTTCAGCGTCGGGCTTCAGCACCACGGGGAACACCAGATTCTGCATCCGCTCGCCGCCGGCAAATCCGGCCGCGTTGGAGACGCGCGTCGGATCGCCTTCGATAGCGTTGGCGTCGGGCTCAGGAATTGCGTCCTTGGCGATACGCGTGACATGCGCCTTGATCGCGCCATAGCGGGTGAAGGGGAAGGATTCGATCTTGACTACTGCCTCCTGGCCAATTTTCACAAACCCGATGTCGCGATTGCGCACATAGGCCTGGATCTCGAGGCCCGAGTCCTCGGGCACAACGCGCATGATCTCCTGGCCGCTCGTGACCACCTGGCCGACGTTGGTGATGATCGACGATTGCACCCGGCCTGCGATCGGCGCTCTCAGCGTCAGATGATCGAGCTGAGCCTGAGCCTTGGCGAGGCGCTGCTCGATATCCTCCGCGTGCCGTTCGGCGTCTTCCAGTTTCTGGGCGTTCTCCGAGATGAAGTCGCCGATGGCCTTGTCGGAATTGCGGGCGATGACCTCAAGCCCCGCGGCGAGGGAAGCGAGATCCTGCTCCTGCTTCGCCTCTTGGGTGATTTGATATTGCATGGTCTCGGTGGCGTCGATGACAGCGGCCCGCGCGCCCGCCTTCACTTCGACGAGCTTCGTGCGCATGGCCACGCGCTCCTGCAGGGTCGCCACGAGGTTCTTCTGCGTCTCGATCGTCGCCCTCAGCTTGTCGCCTTCGGCGGCCTTTTGCGCGCGCTCAGCATCGAACGAGGCAACATTTGCCGCCAATTGTCCGAGATCTGCGGCGAGAACACGGGTTTCGCGCTCCCGCAACGCCGGCGCCACGCTTTCCGGCCAATCGATCGCCGGGGGGGGATCGAAATGACGCGACCGCGCGCTTGAGAGCGCGGTCTTGCGGCGCAAGATTTCCGCCCGCGTCGACGCAAGCTCGGCTCGCGCGCCTTCCGCGTCGGCAAGCGCCGCCGAGCGGTCGAGCTCGACAAGCACGTCGCCCGCCTGCACGAGCGAGCCATTGCTGACGCTGATCGCCTCGACCTTCCCCGTCTCCAGGGGTTCGACGACCTTCACCTGCCCCATCGGCTGAAACTTGCCTTGTGCGGCGGCGACGATGTCGACGCGGCCGAAATAGGCCCAGGCGAGCGCAGCGACGACGAAGGCGCAGATGATCCACAAGAAGGCGACCTGGACCGGAGAAGGCGGCGTCTCTAGAATCTCGAGCGCGGGAGCGAGGAACTCCCGGTCGCTAAGATTCATCCCTGGCGTCTTGAACCGCGCGAGCGCCCGTGAGGCAAAGACCTTGACGGCGGGACGCGCGTTGTCGCCAGGAGTCGCGGCGGGAATCAAGGTCACGCGGCAATCTCGGAAGGCTGGCTCTGAAGGCCCCAGAGATAGGCGTAGAGGCCGCCGGGCCGGCGCAAGAGCTCGGCGTGAGTCCCGACCTCGACAATGCGGCCATCCGCCATGCCGACGATGCGGTCGCATCCCCGCACCGCGGCCAGACGGTGGGCAATGATGATGACGGTCCGGTCCTTGACGATGCGGCGCATGTTGCGCTGAACGATGCGCTCGCTCTCGTAATCGAGCGCCGAGGTCGCCTCGTCGAAAATAAGAATGCGAGGATTGGTCGCGAGCGCGCGGGCGATGGCGATGCGCTGTCTTTGCCCGCCGGAAAGATTGGCCCCACGCTCCTCGATCAATGTGTCGTAGCCTTCCGGGAGCTTGTCGATGAACTCGTCGGCGCCGGCGAGCCGGGCGATCTCGATGACACGCGCGCGCGGCATTGCCGGATTGGCGAAGGCGATGTTCTCATGGACGGTGCGGTTGAACAGAAGGTTCTCCTGCAAGACGACGCCGATGTGGCTCCGGAGCCACGCCGGATCGACATGGTTCAAGTCCGCGCCATCGAGCAGAACCTGCCCTTCGTTGGGCAGATAAAGACGCTGAACAAGCTTGGTCAGGGTCGATTTGCCGGAGCCCGACGGACCGACAACGCCGATCGTCTCGCCCGGCCGTATGCTGAGCGAGATGTCCTTCAGGACCTCAGGCGCGGCCGGACGGTAGCGGAAGCCGACGCGACGAAATTCGATCGCGCCGCGCGGCGTCGGCGGAAGGAGGCGCGCCGAGGACGCGGACTCGGGCGCCGTGTTCAGGATGTCGCCCAGGCGCTCGATCGAGATCTGCACCTGCTGAAAATCCTGCCAGATCTGCGACAAGCGCAAAATCGGCTGCACCGCCTGCGCGGCAATCATGTTGAAGGCGACGAGGCCGCCGACGGTCAGGTCGCCGTCGATCACCGCCTTGGCGCCGAACAAGAGCAGCGCGGCTGTCGTCAGCTTGCTGATGTACTGAATGGCCAGTTGTCCGCCTGAGCCCAGCATCGCGGCGGCGAAGCTCGTCTTGACATAGGCCGCGAGCTTCTCCTCCCATTGCGCGCGCATGATCGGCTCCACCGCTGCGCTTTTCACTGTGCTCACACCCACGATCGTTTCGACCAGGAACTGCTGGCTTGCCGCGCCGCGATTGAATTTCTCCTTGACCAGTTCGCGCAACGGCGGCCGGACGGAAAAGCCGATAACCACGTAAAACGGAATGCCGGCAAGTACGATCAGGGTCAGCGACCACGAATAGGCGAAGAGAACGCCGACGAACACGAAGGCGAACAGGAGGTCGAGCGCCGAGAACAACGCTTGTCCGGTGAGGAAATTGCGGATCGTCTCCAGTTCTCGCACCCGGGCGACGGTTTGTCCGGTCGACCGCGTTTCGAAATATGAAATCGGCAGGCGGAGAAGATGGGCGAAAAGGCGCTGCCCGAGCTCGACGTCGATCCGATTTGTGGTGTGCGACAGCGCGTAGGTTCGCAAATATTGGAGCGAGACGTCGAACATACCGATGGCGACGAGGCCACCGACGAGCACGAACAGGGTCTCGTAACCGCGGTGGGTCAAGACCTTGTCGACCACTACCTGGAAGAACAGGGGCGTCGTCAGAGCGAAAATCTGCACGAACAGCGAGGCGGCCAGCACATGGCCGAGCGGACGACGATAACGCCAGATAGTGGGCAGGAACCAGCGCATGCCGAACTGGCGCGGATCGACGCCGGCGCCGCCGATCCGGCGAGCGACGAGAAGCGCCTGCCCGCCGATGTCGCGCGCAAGGTCATCGAGCGTCGCTTCCTGAACCGCGTGGCTGATCGGATCGATGAGCCGGCAGAGGCCGGACGGATTGCGGCCGCCGAACACCATGAACGCGCCACTCTGCATGCGGACGATCGACGGGGCGGGCAAGGTCGCGAGCCGTTCTGCGGTGACCTTCGTAACCAGGCGCGCCCTCAGTCCGACGAGCATGGCGGCGCGGATGAGATCGGCTTCGTCGGCCTTGCGGTCGCCCATCGCCAGCTCGCGCGCGAGCTGCACCGGGTCGGCGCCGATGCGGTAGTAGGCCGCGATCCCGCACAGGGCGCGCAAGCCCCGGTCGAGCGGCGTCCCCTCGCTGAGAGGCGGCGCGGTCTCCATCATCGACGCTGGCCTTCCTCGTACGGCCTCATGAAGAAGCGATCGTACTTAATGACGCTCGGTCATAAGCAAGCGGCGCCACAAAACAGGCTTAGCGAATCCTTGAGTCTTTACCTCGATCCGACGCGGCGGCGGCAACGCAAAAGCAACGCGCCCAGACCGGCGCGTGCTTCTGCTCGGCTTTGCCTACGGCGCATTTGTGAGCAGCAAAGCAGACGGCCGCGCTTCACGCTCCGTGCGTCACGAGCTTGACGTCGACATTGCCGCGCGTCGCGTGGCTATAGGGGCAGATCTTTTCGTGCGCCTCTTCCGCGAGCGACTGGAGCTCCGCCTGCGGCAGGCTCGTGTCGGTGACATCGAGAACGACCGCGAGACCGAAGCCGCCCTTCTCGCGCGGACCGATGCTGACGGCGCATTTCACCGTCGCTTTCGATGCGTCCTTCTTGTGTTGCTTGGCGATGAAGTCGAGCGCCCCGCCGAAGCAGGCCGCGTAGCCTGCGGCGAACAGGTGCTCAGGCGTCGCGGTATTGGGCTTGCCCGGGCCGCCCATCTCCTTCGGCACCGACAGGTCGACGCTGACCATGCTGTCATCGGATTGCGTATGGCCGTTACGTCCGCCATGTGCGGTTCCGTGGGCGGTGTAAAGCGGCTTGATCGCGTCGGTCATGTGATAGCCTCCTGATGACGGTTCGCGGCGGATTGGATCACGCCTTTATGCCCGAGGCAACCTTACGGAAGGGTCTCAGTCGCGGCCCGTCGCGCGCACAATGTCCGCCATGGCGCGCGCATCCTCGTCACCCAACGATTCAAGCCCAGCGACGACGCCAGCGCGGTCGGCGGCGTTGCGGTTCTGGCTCGTCTTCCATTTTCCGCGGATGTCGAGGATCTCGATCTCGACGCCGATGATCGCCCGGCGCTGCATGGCGATGAAATCGGCCGGCGCGTCGCTCGACCGCCCAGGGCGCTTCGCGGCGCAGCTCGAGCGCCCGCGTCAATTCCTCAATCTGTTGGCCGAGCCAGGCGTCGTCCATCACTTTCGCGCGACCCTTCGCCTGGACCATGGTGTAATTCCAGGTCGGAACGACTTTGCCGGTCTCGCGCTTGGTCTCGTACCAGGACGGGGTGATGTAATGGTCGTGGCCCTGGAACACGACGAGCACGTCGGGCGAGACTTCAAGATCGCGCCACTGGGGGTTCGCTTTGGCGAGATGGACTTTCAGCGTGCCAAGCTTCGAAGCTGCCGGGTCGAGAACGAACGGGACTGAGCTGGCGGCTAGCCCCTCGGCGCCGTTGCTGATGAGAAGGCCGAACACGCGCTCCCGGATCAGCGCCTGCAGCGCGGGCAGATCTTCGTTTCGATGCAGAGGGGGTTCGTACAAGCGGGCCTCGTCGCCTCAATGTGGGCGGTGTCAAAGGGAATTTGAAGAGCGGCCGCCTTCGCCTCAGAGTCCGAGCTCGCTCAGGCCCGGATGATCGTCCGGACGGCGACCAAGCGGCCAGTGATACAGGCGGTCCTGTTCGCGGATCGGCAGATCGTTGATGCTCGCGAGGCGCACGCGCATCAGCCCGTCCGCATCGAACTCCCAGTTTTCGTTGCCGTAAGAGCGGAACCAGCTCCCCGAATTGTCGTGCCATTCGTAGGCGAAGCGAACCGCGATGCGGTTCTCATGAAAGGCCCAAAGTTCCTTGATCAGCCGATAGTCGAGCTCGCGATTCCATTTGCGGCTCAGAAACGCCTCGATGGCAGGGCGCCCTTGAAGGAACTCGGCCCGGTTTCGCCACCGGCTGTTTTCGGAATAGGCGAGCGCGACGCGCGCCGGATCGCGCGTGTTCCAGCCGTCCTCGGCGCCGCGCGCCTTTTGCGTTGCGGTTTCATGAGTGAAGGGTGGCAGCGGCGGTCGACTCATTCCGGCGACCTATTCCGCCGCCTGACGGCCAGCGCCGTAGCGCTTCTCGATATAGTCGCTGACCAGCGCCTTGAAGTCCTCGGCGATACGCGGGCCCCGCAGCGTGACGGTCTTGACCCCGTCGACGAACACCGGCGCGGCGGGCGCTTCGCCAGTTCCGGGCAGCGAGATCCCGATATTGGCGTGCTTGCTCTCGCCGGGGCCGTTGACGATGCAGCCCATGACCGCGACGTTCAGTTGCTCGACGCCTGGATAGGTCGCGCGCCACTCCGGCATCGACGTCGCGAGATAGGTTTCTATGTCGCGCGCCAGCTCCTGGAACACGGTCGAGGTCGTGCGCCCGCAGCCGGGACAGGCGGCCACCTGCGGCGCGAAACTGCGGAAGCCCATGGTCTGCAACAGTTCCTGCGCGACCTTGACTTCCTGCGTCCGGTCGCCGCCCGGCTCGGGAGTGAGCGAAATGCGGATCGTGTCGCCAAGCCCCTCCTGCAGCAGGATGCCGAGCGCCGCCGAGGACGCGACGATGCCCTTCGAGCCCATGCCGGCTTCGGTCAGGCCGAGATGCAGCGCATAATCGGAGCGCTGCCCGAGCATACGATAGACGGTGATGAGATCCTGCACCGACGACACCTTCGCCGACAGGATGATGCGATCGCGCTTGAGCCCGATCTCCTCGGCCCGTCCGGCCGAGAGCAGCGCTGAGCGAACCATCGCCTCGCGTGTCACCGCGCTCGCCTCGACGGGCTTCGCGCTTGCCGCGTTCTCGTCCATGAGGGTCGTCAGGAGATCCTGATCAAGCGAACCCCAGTTGGCGCCGATGCGCACCGTCTTGTCGTTGCGGATGGCGATTTCGATGATTTTGCCGAACTGCAGGTCGCGCTTGTTCTTGAAGCCGACATTGCCGGGATTGATGCGGTATTTGTCGAGCGCTTCGGCGCAGGCCGGATGTTCGGCGAGCAGCTTGTGGCCGATATAGTGGAAGTCGCCGATCAGCGGCGACGTGATGCCCCGCGCGCGTAGGCGGTCGCGAATGTGGGGCACTGCGGCGGCGGCCTCGTCTCGATCGACGGTGATGCGCACCAGTTCCGAGCCTGCCCGCGCCAAAGCTGCGATCTGGCGTGTCGTCGCCTCGATGTCGGCCGTGTCGGTGTTGGTCATCGATTGGACGACGATCGGGGCGCCTCCGCCGACCATGACCGCTCCGTCGCCGTGGCCGACCCGAACCCCGACGGTCGCGTGGCGGGAGAGCGGCCCGCAGGGCGTTTCCGACATCGCAAAGTTCATCGTCGTCAAACCTTTCCGGCCGCGTCCGACCGAAGTAATTCCCCAGGCTTCTAAGCTCTCAGGGCGAATTTGTCATCCCGGACGTTTGCAGCGCAACGAAACCCTCGAAACCTTCGCCGCGATGCAATATGACCGCTCCGCGCGGTTTGCCCGCGGCCCCAAGAGGAGCAACGCCGATGTCGCTAGCCAAACGTCACGCGCTTGTTACCGGCTCAACGAGCGGCATTGGCCTGGCGATCGCCCGCGCCCTCGCCAAGGAAGGCGCGGACGTCATGATCAATGGGTTCGGCGACAAGGCGGCGATCGAGGCCGAACGCGCCAAAATCGAGAAGGAGTTCGGGGTCAAGGCCTTCTACCACAGCGCTGACATGGCCAACGGCCCCGAGATCGAAGTGATGGTCGCCGACGCTCAAGCCAAGATGGGATCGGTCGACATCCTCGTCAACAATGCCGGGATCCAGCACGTCTCGCCGATCGAGGACTTTCCGACCGACAAGTGGAACGCCATCATCGCCATCAACCTCTCCGCCCCTTTCCACGCGATGCGCGCCGCGATTCCGGGCATGAAGGCGCAGAAATGGGGCCGCATCATCAGCACGGCCTCCGCGCATTCGCTCGTCGCCTCGCCGTTCAAGGGGGCGTATGTGGCCGCCAAGCACGGCCTCACGGGCTTGACCAAGACGGTTGCCCTCGAGCTCGCGACCTCGGGCGTTACGGCCAATTGCATTTCCCCCGGCTATGTCTCGACGCCGCTGGTCGAGCGCCAGATTCCCGACACGATGAAGGCGCGCAACATGACGCGCGAGCAGGTGATCAACGACGTCATGCTCGCGGCGCAGCCGACCAAGCAGTTCGTCAGCGTGGACCACGTCGCGGCGGTCGCGGTTTTTCTCTGCTCGGACGCAGGCGCCTCGATCACGGGCGCGAACATGTCGATCGACGGCGGTTGGACCGCCGCGTGAGACGCGGCTTGCGTGACTGCGGCGAACTGGCCGCGCCGGCGACAGCTGCGTTCTTTGCTGCCCGCCGCAGGTGTGCGGTTCTGCGCGCGAGAACGCGTTTTCAACGGCTTAAGCTTCTTTTTCTGCAACGGCCGCGCGCTGGAACCGAAGGTTGGTCTGCACGGCTTGCACAGTAATTATACGAAGACAAACTGTTTATTATTTCTCCCTACCGGTGCTTGAATGCCGCCGTTCGCTTCTCGGCGAAAGCGCGCATGCCTTCCTTCTGGTCTTCCGTGGCGAACAGCGAGTGGAAGATGCGACGCTCGAACCGCACCCCTTCGGCGAGCGTCGTCTCGTAGGCGCGATTGACGGCCTCCTTGGCGGCGTAAACCGCCGGCCTCGACAAGGCCGCAATGGAGGCGGCGACCTTGAGCGCTTCCTCGATCAGCGAGGCGGCGGGCACGATGCGCGAGACGAGGCCCGAGCGCTCGGCCTCGGCCGCGTCCATCATGCGCCCGGTCAGGATCATCTCCATCGCCTTCGATTTGCCGACCGCGCGGGTCAGGCGCTGGGTTCCGCCCGCGCCGGGGATGACGCCAAGCTTGATCTCGGGCTGGCCGAATTTGGCGGTGTCGGCGGCGAGAATGAAATCGCACATCATCGCGATCTCGCAGCCCCCGCCGAGCGCGAACCCGGCGACGGCGGCGATGATGGGCTTGCGCGCCTTCGCCACGTTTTCCCAACGGGAGATGAAGTCGCCGAGGAAAGCGTCGGCGAACGTCTTGTCCTGCATTTCCTTGATGTCGGCCCCGGCGGCGAACGCCTTCTCCGAGCCGGTCAGCACGATCGCGCCAATTGCGGCGTCGGTCTCGAAGGCCTCGAGCGCCGCATTGAGGTCCTGGATCAACGCCGCCGAAAGCGCGTTCAGGGCCTGCGGCCGGTTGAGCCTGATGAGGCCGACGCTGCCATGCGTTTCGACAAGGATGTTGGCGTAGGTCATGGGGGTGGCTCCTGCGACAGCGCGGGCCAGACCTAACGAATGCCGGGCGCGGTGAAAAGGGGGCGTCGGCGCGATGAGCGACTGTCGCTCCGCGCCCAAGCGAAAGGTCCCCGACGGGGGTCTCCGTGTGCAGACGACGCGGTGGACGACGGCAGGAACGGCAAAGAGCGGCCATTCGCAGACGGCACGAGAACACAACCTCCGGCCCGGCGCGCTCTTGTGCTAAGTTCAGACCGCCCGGGGAATCGAATGGCTAAATCACGCAAACTCGCCGCGATCATGGCCGTCGACGTCGTCGGCTACTCGCGTCTGATGGGCGAGGACGAAGCGGGGACGGCGCGGGCGGTGCGCGAGCATCGCGACGCGGCTCGGCCGCTGGTGGCGGCCCGAGGCGGGCGCATCGTCAAGACGATGGGCGACGGGTTGCTGCTGGAATTCCCGTCCGTTGTCGACGCGGTCGAATGCGCCATCGCGATCCAGGGATTGATGACCGAGCGCAACGCCGAGACGCCGGAGGGCAGAAAGATCGTCTATCGGATCGGCGTGCATCTCGGCGACGTGCTGATCGAGAGCGACGACATTCTCGGCGAGGGGGTCAACATCGCGGCCCGGCTCGAGGGCGTCTGCGAACCCGGCGGAATTCTGATCTCCGGCTCGGCGCACGAGCATGTGCGGGGCCGGATCGAGGCAGGCTTCGTCGATCTCGGCGAGAAGGCGCTGAAAAACATTGCCCGGCCGGTGCGCGCATATCGCGTGGCGCTGGACGGCGACGCGTCGACTGCCAAATCCTCCAGCCATGCGAAGCCTGCGCCGGCGCTCGTCCCGCCCGAAAAGCCCTCGATCGCAGCGCTGCCGTTCCAGAACATGAGCGGCGATCCGGAGCAGGAGTATTTCGCCGACGGCATGGTCGAGGACATCATCACTGGGTTGTCGCGGATCAAATGGCTGTTCGTCATCGCGCGGAATTCGAGCTTCGTCTATAAGGGCAAGGCCGTCGACATCCGGCGGGTCGGCCGCGAACTCGGCGTGCGCTACGTGCTGGAGGGCAGCGTGCGCAAGGCGGGAAACCGTTTGCGCATCACGGCGCAGCTGATTGAGGCGGAAACCGGCGCGCACCTCTGGGCCGACAAGTTCGACGGCGGGCTTGAGGACGTGTTCGACCTGCAGGACCAGATCACCGACAAAGTGGTCGGCGTCGTCGAGCCGAATCTGCAACGCTCGGAGATTGAACGGGCGCGCCGGAAGCATCCCGAAAACCTCGAAGCTCATGACCTCTATCTGCGCGCCTTGCCTCACATGGCGTCGGTCATGCCGGCGGACGCCAGGATCGCGAAAGCGCTACTCGAAAATGCGCTGAAGAAGGACCCGAATTACGCCGCCGCGCATGCGCTGATCGCGTGGTGTCACGAGATTCTGATGCGCTCCTCTGACAATGCCGGCGAAAGAGACGCCGAAGGGCGGCCGGCCTTGAGCACGCTCGCGCCGCGATCGCTAGCGGTACCGATGACGCTGCGGCGCTCGCAATCGCGGCGAACGTGATCGTTCACCTGGGAAAGGACGAGGGGACGGCGCTGAGCGCGATTGAACGCGCCCTGGCGCTCAATGCCTCGTCGGCGGCGGCGCATTCTTTTGGCGCCCACATCCACGCCTACCGCGGCCACGCCGCGGTCGCGACCGAGCTCGCCAACCGCGCGTTGCGGCTGAGCCCGTTCGATCCGTGGACCTACGAAGCGTATATGACGCTTGGGGTTGTGGCGACCCATGAGGCGAATTACGTAGACCGCCGCATCGTGGTTCGCCAAGGCGGCGCACGCCAATCCGGGCTTTAGCTCCGCCCACGCAAGTCACGCCGTTGCGCTGGCCCTCGCGGGACGTGTCGAAGAGGCGAAGCCAATTATGCAAAGGGCGCTGGAGCTTGAGCCTGGCGGTCGCATTTTCTGGTCTACCGAAATGGACTAATGCGACATCGCTGACATATGCGGCGGGCGCTCGGCTTCTTGGTGCCAGAGTAGGCCATCCGGGGCGAAAGGTGAAACAATTGCGCATCGTCCTGAAAAGAACTTCATGAAAATCGCCCTTGTCACCCATTGCACAAGAGGCGACGCGCAACCCTTCGCGGCTCTCGGCCTCGCCTCGATGGCGCGCGGACACGAGGTGACGCTCGCGGTTCCGCCCAATCTGGTCTCCTTCGTGGGGACCTGCGGGTTCAAGGCCGGGAAAATCGCTCAACTCGCAGGCCTTCATGGAATCCGACGAGGGGCGAAAATGGCTCGCGTCCGGCAACGTCTCGGCCTTCATGAAGCGGATGAACGCCATCTCCCAGCTGCACCGCGACGAACTGATCGACGATTTCTTGCGCGCCTTAGAATCGGCCGACCTCATCGTGTCGGGCGTGCTGACCGAAGCTTCATCGCCGTGGTCGCGATCGGCGGGGAATTCCGCTGGTCCTTTGCATCTCGGCAGTTGTTCACACCCTCCATCCAGCGCATGCCTTAAGTCGGAGTACCGATAGACCTCATCCTCCTGTAGGTCGATTTTGATACATCCCCCTGCCACGATACGTGACGCTATTTGAGCGAAACCCTGTCGGGCGAACCGAACCCACCGGGTCTCGCAGTTTCTCTCCCAGCATAAACGACGATACCAAGACAGTCACGTCAAATGAGCAGCGGATACAGGGCGTTCGCATTGTCGGCGCCCTCGACCATGAGTGGCTTTTCCCGCAGTGCAGCGCGGTCGTGCATCACGGCGGTGCAGGCACTACATTCACCGCAGCATCCGCCGGACTTCCCGCAGTGGTTTGCTCGGTCTTTGCCGACCAGCCCTTCTGGGGCGTCCGCATCGAACGTCTGGGCGTCGGCGTGCATCTGCCATTCAAGAAACTGAACGCCGCGAGCCTTGAGAAGGCGATGGGCGAATTCTCGAACCCGATGTGCGAAACGCCGCCGCCGGCCTCGGCAAGAATCTCAGCGCCGAACCTGACGCCACGCCAAGTATAGTTGCGCTCCTCGAGCGGTTGGGAGCGCCGCCAGCGCAGACCGCCTGAGGCTGGGCACCTCATTCGGGGTTCGGCCGAACCAGCGCTGTCAGGCCACCTCAATCAAGTCCGAGAAACGCCCACAGGCTCACGCCGCCCACAGCTTCGCGGGCTCGTCGATGCCCTTCAGCTGATAGTCCCGCCCGGCGCTCTCAGGCAGCGTGGCGGCCGCCTTTTCGCGCACTGCGGCGGTTATGAGAATTTGGTCTGGCGCCGCCGCGCTCTGCGCGCGCGAGGCGACGTTCACCACCGTGCCGATCGCGGTCAGGTCGTGGTGCGTGCGGCCAAACTCGCCGAAATTGACGCGGCCGGTGTTGAGCCCGATTCCGATTCCGATCGTCGCAGCCTCTGCGCCAAAGGCGTGCGCAAGCTCTTCGCGCCGCTCGCGCCAAAGCTCCTGGATCTTCCGCGCGGCGGCAACCGCATGCGCGGCATGATCCTCTCGCTTGATCGGGAAATTGAAGATTGCCAAAACGGCGTCGCCCATTGTCTTGTTGATGATGCCATCGTGCTCCCAAATCGCTTCGCCGCAAACGTCGTAAAAGGCGTCGAGAAGCTTGGCGATGGCGCCGCTCGACTGCGACTGCGAAAGGGTCGTGTAGTCCCTGAGATCGGCGAACAGGATGGTCGCGTCGAGCTCGACCTGCCGGGCTTTCATGACCCGCTCGAACATGGTCTCGCAGATCGTGCAGA
The DNA here is from genome assembly GCA_963737365.1 of uncultured Alphaproteobacteria bacterium. Lineage (GTDB taxonomy): Bacteria > Pseudomonadota > Alphaproteobacteria > Rhizobiales > Beijerinckiaceae > Roseiarcus. The sequence continues at coordinate 337,625 of CAVTSD010000009.1, read as the reverse complement.
CGTTGGGGTTCATGCGGCTTTGGCGAATGCCGACCGCTCGATAGGGAACTGCGGCGACGGTTCGCAACGCGATGGGAAGCTTCATATTCTGCCAGCAACCCACGCAGAAAATCGGTTGCGACGCCATCTGGCGGTCCCTCGAAACTGAGAGCGGGGTTTAGCACCGGGCGGACAGGTGTCAACCAGATACCCGCAGTCAAATATGCAGCGAATGTCCAAGCGCCGCGAGCGCTGAACTCATGAAAAGCTTCGCTCAGCGTCGGATGGGCGTGGATGGTGAGCGCGATGTCTTCGAGGCGCGCGCCCATTTCCAGCGCCAGCGAAAAGGCGGCCGAAAGCTCCGAGACGCCCTGCCCGACCGCCTGCACGCCCAACACGACATGATTGTCCGCGCGCGCGACGACGCGCACGAAACCCTCGTCGTCCTGCAGCGTCATGGCGCGGCCGTTGGCGCGGAACGGAAAATGTCCGACTCGAATTTCGCCATGCGACGCTTTGGCGGCGTCGGGCGACAGTCCGACGCCGACGATCTCGGGATCGGTAAAGCAGATCGCCGGAATTGCGACATGATCAAAGGCGCGCTTCTTCCCGGCGATGATCTCGGCGACCATTTCGCCTTGCGCCATCGCGCGGTGGGCGAGCATCGGTTCGCCGGTCACGTCGCCGATCGCCCAGACGTTGCGCATCGACGTCGCGCAAGTCGCGTCGATACGTAGAAAGGGTCCGGTCATCGCGAGATCCAACGTCTCAAGGCCAAAGCCGCTCGTGTGCGCGCGCCGACCGACGGCGACCAGAACCTTGCCGGCGGCGATGGATTGTTGCTTGCCGCCCGCCGCCTCAACCTTGAGCGCGCCATCAGTAAAGCCCAAAGCCCGCGCGCCGAGTAGGGTCTCGACGCCGAGATCGGCGAGGCGTCGCGCGATGGGCTGCGTCAGCTCCGAGTCGTAAAGCGGCAGGATCTTGGGCAGCGCCTCGATGATCGTCACCTTGGCGCCGAGCTTGGCGAAAGCGATCCCGAGCTCCATTCCGATATAGCCCGCCCCAACCACAGCGAGCGATCGCGGGAGCTCGCTCAGCGCGAGCGCGTCGGTAGAGGACAGAATGTCGCCGCCAAACTTGAGCGCCGACAGTTCCACCGGGTCCGACCCGGTGGCGAGCACGAGGTGCTCAGCCTGAATGCGCGTCTCGCCCGTGTCGGCGCTGACCGTCGCCGTCTTGCCGTCGACAATTGTCGCCGTCCCGAGGAGGGTGCGAACCTTGGCCTTCTTGAGAAGAACGCCGACGCCGCTTGTGAGGCGCGTGACGATCGTATCCTTCCAGGCGATGGTGCGGGCGAAATCGAGCTTCGGCTGCCCAACCGACAGCCCGATTGCGTCGAGCGCGCTGGGCTCCCGGAGGCCATGGGCGGCGCCCGCGGCATGGATCAGCGCTTTCGACGGAATGCAGCCGACGTTGAGGCAGGTTCCGCCGAGCCGGTCGGCTTCGACGAGAATCGTGTCGAGGCCGAGCTGGCCAGCGCGGATCGCCGCGACATAGCCGCCGGGGCCGCCGCCGATGACGAGAACCTTGCAGCGAAGCTCGTTCATGTCCTCGTTCCCAAGCCCGGCTCGTTATTATCGCCGCCGCGAAAGCGGGGGTCTAGACGACAGTTTGGAGAGCAGCTCCACGTGGCTCCGGCGCTGCTGGATACCCGGTTCCGCGGGTATGCAAACCTCGTCACTCTTCGATGAACAAAGTGGCTGGGGCTTCGATCAGCGTCCGCAGGCGCTGGATGAAAGTCGCGGCGTCATGGCCGTCGACCACGCGATGATCGAATGAGGACGAGAGATTCATGACTTTTCGCGGAACGAAGCCGCCGTCGCGCCAAACGGGGCGCACGACGATCTTGTTGACCCCGACGATCGCCACTTCCGGCCGGTTGATGATCGGCGTCGAGACGATGCCGCCGAGCGCGCCGAGCGAGGTCAGCGTAATGGTCGAGCCGGAAAGCTCGCCGCGCGACGCGCCCCCGTGGCGCGCCGCTTCGCTCACCCGCCGCATTTCTCGCGCGCATTCGTGCAAGCCGAGAGCCTCGGCATGGCGAACGACCGGCACCATGAGCCCGTTCGGCGTTTGGGTCGCTACCCCCAAGTGCACGGCGCCGAAGCGTGTGATGATTGCGTTCTCGTCGTCGTAATGGGCGTTGATCTGCGGAAACTCCGCGGCGGCCTTGACGATCCCGAGGATGAGGAACGGCAGTAGGGTGAGCTTCGGCCGCGCTTCTGTCGCGCGGGCGTTGAGCGCGGCGCGAAGCTCCTCGAGCGCGGTAACGTCGACCTCCTCGACATAGGAGAAATGCGCGACTCGGCGCGCCGACTCGGCCATGTTCTCGACGATACGCCGACGCATGCCGACGACCCTGATCGTCTCGACTGCTTCATTGGGCGCTCGACCCGCCGCTTTCGACGGTTCCGGCGGGCGGGCGATATAGGCGTCGAGGTCCTCGTGCGTTATGCGTCCCGCAGGTCCCGAGCCGCGCAGGAATTTGAGATCGACGCCGGCCTCGCGCGCCTTCAGGCGCACAGCTGGCGCCGCAAGCGGCTTCTCGCCGACCGGGCGCGGCGCGCCCCTGTGCGTTTCGAGCTGGCTCGGCGCGGCCTTCTGCACCTCAGGCGGACGTGGCGGTGCCGCACGCGGGATTGGCGCGACGGCCTCGGGTTTCGCGGTCGGCGCGGGCTCGGGTTCCGGCTTTTGCGGGGACGATTTCGCCGCAGGAAGAAGCGCGTCCGGCAGGCCCGGCGCGTCGATGCGAATGAGCTCAGAACCGACAGCCAGCACGTCTCCGACGACGCCGCCGAGCGCGAGCACACTGCCCGCCACCGGCGTTGGAATGTCGACCGTCGCCTTGTCGGTCATGACGGCGGCGACGACCTGATCCTCTTTGACAAGATCGCCGACCTTGACCGCCCACTCGACGATCTCGGCTTCTGCGACCCCTTCGCCGACGTCGGGCATCTTGATCGAGCGTATGCCCATCTCAAGCCTCCATGGCCTTCACGAGCGCGCGCCCGACACGCGCGGGACCGGGGAAATAGTCCCATTCCTCCGCATGCGGATAGGGCGTATCCCAGCCAGCGATGCGCTGGATCGGCGCCTCCAGCGCATAGAAGCACCGCTCCGTGACCTGCGCGGCGAGCTCGGCGCCGAAACCGGAAGTCAGCGTCGCCTCATGCACGATCACGCAGCGGCCGGTCTTTTCGACCGACGCTTCGATCGCGTCCACATCGAGCGGAACTAGCGTTCGCAGATCGATGATCTCGGCGTCGACGCCCGTCTCGTCCGTGGCCGCTTCGGCGACATGAGTCATCGTGCCGTAGCAGAGGACGGTCACGCCCTTGCCCTCACGCCTGACGGCCGCTTTGCCGAGCGGCACCACATAGCGACCTTCCGGCACATCGCCCAGAGGGTGTTTGGCCCAGGGAACTGTGGGCTGCTCCGGGTGTCCGGCGAAGGGGCCGTTATAGAGCCGCTTCGGCTCGAGAAAGATAACGGGATCGTCGTCCTCGATCGCAGCGATCAAGAGACCCTTGGCGTCGTATGGGTTGGAAGGGATGACGGTCTTGAGGCCGGAGACGTGGGTGAATAAGGCCTCGGGACTCTGGCTATGCGTCTGACCACCGTAGATGCCGCCGCCGCACGGCATGCGGATCACGATCGGGGCCGAGAACTCGCCGCCCGAGCGGTACCGCAACCGCGCCGCCTCCGACACGATCTGGTCGTAGCCAGGATAGACATAGTCGGCGAACTGGATTTCGGCGACCGCTCGGAGGCCATAAGCGCCCATGCCGATCGCCACAGCGACGATGCCCGATTCGTTGATCGGCGCATCGAAGCAGCGCGACTTGCCGTACTTGCGCTGCAATCCGTCGGTGCAGCGAAACACGCCGCCGAAATAGCCGACGTCCTCGCCGAACACGACGACCCTCTTGTCCTCGGCCATCTTGCAATCCATAGCGTCGCGGATCGCCTCGACCATCGACATGCGCGGCATGGCTAAACTCCGAGCTGCTGGCGCTGCTCGCGCAGATGACGCGGCATCTCCTTGTAAACCTGCTCGAACATCGTCGCCGCGCTTGGCTTCGGCCCGTCGTGGAGGGTGCCATGGCTTTCCGCTTCCCTGGCGGCGTCGAGGATCTCGGCGTCCACCTCAGCCTGCATCTGGCGGTGGCGCTCCTCGCTCCATGCGCCGATCCGGATGAGGTGGACTTTGAGCCGCTCGACCGGATCGCCGAGCGGCCAGGCGGTCCCTTCGTCCTTGGGGCGATATTTCGACGGATCATCCGAGGTCGAGTGGGCACCGGCGCGGTAGGTCACCCATTCGATCAGCGTCGGGCCGAGATTGGCGCGCGCGCGCTCGGCCGCCCAGAGCGAGACCGCGTGGACCGCGAGATAGTCGTTGCCGTCGACGCGCAGCGACGGAATGCCAAAACCGTGGGCGCGGGCTGCAAATCGGGCGCTCTCGCCCCCCGCAATGCCCTGATAGGACGAGATCGCCCACTGGTTGTTGACGACGTTGAGAATGACTGGCGGCCTGTACACCGAGGCGAACACGAGCGCTGCGTGGAAATCGCTCTCCGCGGTCGAGCCTTCGCCGATCCAGCCCGACGCAACGCGGGTATCGCCCGAAATCGCCGACGCCATCGCCCAGCCGACAGCTTGCGGATATTGCGTCCCAAGGTTGCCGGAAACGCTGAAAAACCCCGCCTTCTTGAACGAATAGAGTCCGGGAAGCTGGCGGCCGTTAAGGTGATCTTTCTCGTTGGAAAAGATCTCGCACATCATGTCGACGATCGGCCAGCCCAAGGCGATAAGCAGACCCTGCTGGCGGTAGGTCGGAAAGCACATGTCGCCCTCCGCGAGCGCCTTGCGATGCGCGGTCGCAATCGCCTCCTCGCCGAGGCAGGTGATGTAGAACGATGTCTTGCCCTGTCGCTGCGACAAGAGCATGCGCGCATCGAAGGCGCGGGTCAGCATCATGTCGCGCAAACCCTTGCGCAAATCGTCGGCGTTGAGCGAGCCCGCCCACTCACCGACCGGCGCTCCGTTATCGTCAAGCGCGCGGATCATCGTATAGGCGAAATCCCGGATGTCGGAGGGGCTGACGTCGATCGGCGGACGGGGAACCTCACCCGCTTCCGCGATGCCGACATGGCTGAAATCCGGGCTGCCGCCGGGGCGCACGGTCGGCTCGGGCACGTGCAACGAAAGGCGGGCTGCGCTGGTCACGGGGCGTCCTCCAACGGCGCGGTCGGGGCGTCTCACGCTGTTCCAAAGGAGTGTAGCGCCACGGGGAGGCGCTTGTCATGCGGGGCGAGAACGACGGCGCGCCGTTGACAGCCGCCCGCCAGCCCTCTTAAGAAGCGGCCGATGCCCAGGTGGCGGAATTGGTAGACGCACTGGTTTCAGGTACCAGCGGTGCAAGCCGTGAAGGTTCGAGTCCTTTCCTGGGCACCAACAGGTATTGTAAGCGCTGACAACGCGGAGCGTCACGGCCGCCGACTTCTGGCGAGATTTGTTGCCCCGGAATTCGACGCTTGTGGCTCACGACCTCCCAACACGCGAGTAATCCATGACCAAGACTTGGCTCATCACTGGTTGTTCCACCGGCTTTGGCCGCCTGCTCGCGCAAGCGGCGCTCGAGCGGGGGGACCATGTGGTCGCTACGGCGCGAGACCCCGCCACTCTCGCGGATATCGCCAAGGCGCACCCTAAGACGGCGCGAACAACTGCGCTCGATGTGACCAAGGCCGACGCTCCCGAGAAGGCGGTAACGCTGGCGATGGAGGCCTTCGGCAGGCTCGACGTCCTCGTCAACAACGCCGGCTTCGGCTTCATCGGCGCCATCGAGGAGGCGACCCCGGATGAATATCGGCCGATGTTCGAGACCAACATCATCGGCCTTTTGGAGACGACGCGGGCCGCGCTGCCGGCGCTACGAAAGACAGGCGCCGGCGGCCGCATCGTCAACATGTCGTCAGGCGCGGGCCTCAAGGGCCTGCAAGGCTCGGGACACTACAACGCGACCAAGTTCGCCGTCGAAGGCATTTCCGAGGCCCTCGCTCAGGAGGTCGCCCCGTTCGGGATCGCGGTCATCATCGTGGAGCCCGGTCCTTTCAGGACCGACTTCCTCGGCCGCTCGATCTCGCTCGCGAAGAAGGAGATGCCGGAATATGCGAAAACGGCCGGCGTGTTCCGCACCTTCCGCACCAGCAATGATGGCAAGCAGGTGGGCGACCCAGAAAAGGCCGTCAAGGTCATCCTAAAGGCGGTCGACGCGGAAAAGCCGCCGCTGCACCTGCCGCTCGGCGCGCGCGCATACGCTTTGGCGCGCATGAAGATTGCAGAGTTTACTCAGGACATCGACGCTTGGGAATCAGTGGCCAAGGCGACCGACTACGAGTAAGCGCGCTCGGCCTCCGAAACGAGGCGGTTCTGACGCGTTCTGCGATATGGTGAGAGGTTGGCGCTGGGGCCAACGCCATGCGTCGGCTTGCCATCGACAGTCATGGGCCTGGCGCCCCTCGTCACGTACGCCTTTTGCTTCGCGTCGCGTCATGCCCGGAAGATCCAAAACCCCGATCGTCGAGCCGTGGTCGCGCATCTGCAGCATGGGCGACAAAGCCGGGAACGCGGTCTCCGAGATTCGCGATCCTGCGAAGTGTTGTTTTCAAGCCGGCACGATCGGCGACTTGGTTTTTCTCAGCGCATCCATGAATTGCGCGTTCAGTTCAAGATGCACTTTGACGAGTTCGGGCGGGGTCAGCGCGAGCCACTGATTGAGGGAAACGTCAGCGTAGTAGGAGCTCTTGAAGATCTCCAGAAAGCGCAAGGGCGCCGAGCCGGTGTTTTCCACGTAGTGGCCCATCGCGAAGGGGACATAACCGACATCTCCGCTGCGGAAATCGAACGTTCGCGCCTGGCCGTTGGCGGCGAACACCCCCATGCGCGCCTCGCCGCTGATGTAATATTGCCATTCATCGGTGTTCGGATGCCAGTGCAATTCGCGCATGCCGCCGGGCTCGACCTCGACCAGGGCGGCCGCGATGTTCTTGGAGGCCGGAAACACGCTCGAATCGGTTATCCGCACTGTTCCGCTCTTTGTGCGGATCGGTTCCTGCGCGAGCATATGATGACTGAAGGTTTGCGGCACTGGCTCAGCGCCCATGAGCTTGTCGGGACCGAGTGGACCGGGCTCCGGCGCTTTGAAAATGTAGAGTTCGCGCGGGTCGGGCGTATGTCCGAACAGCGTGGCGGGCAGGCCGAAGTTCTTGCCCAGAACCTCGGGCGGGACGTGCTTGAACCAGTCGCTGAGTAGAAAAGTGCTGTCCTCGTCGAAGTCGCCATCGTCGAAGACGAGGAGGAATTCGCAGCCGTCCGTTCCGAGGCCCTGGATCGAATGAGGAATGCCACCGGCGAAATACCAGAGATCGCCGACGCCGACGTCGTCGACAAAGTTACGACCCTGCGCGTCGATCGCCGTGATGCGGGCCGTTCCGTAAAGCATGTAGGCCCATTCCGCCTGCTTGTGCCAGTGAAGCTCGCGGATGCCGCCGGCGTTCAGCCGCATGTTGACGCCGGCGATCGCTTTCGAGACGCCCAGCTCTCGCGCCGTGACCTGCCGAGTCCAGCCGCCGCTCGACTGCCTCACATGCGCGTCCGCGAACGAGAATCTAAGATTGGGCAGAGTTCCTGAATCGGTTGCCGGCGGATTGAGTAGATCGGGATTTTGCGCCTCCCGGGACACGTCTCCTGGGACCGGATCGGAGCCGCCGACGCCGGGCCCCCGGCTCGGCTCGGGGATCTGATCCGCGGCGCGAGCCGCGGTGGCACCGAGAAACGCGCCTGCGCCCACGGCCGCGCCTAAAAAATCACGTCGAGTTGCGGCGTTCATTATTTCCTCCGCTTTGATTGGTTGTTGTCTCTTATTATGTTGTCAGGAGAGCGGCGACCAGCGTGCGATCTTTCCATAACGACGCGCGGACAACGATCCCGATGGATGTCACTCTTTCGTGACTTTCATGGATCACGGTCGTGTTCGAGCTGGACCGTATCTCAGACAGGAAGCGCGCTGCAATTCGCGCGAGAGGACGAGCGCTTCCCTTACGTTTTGCCGAAGGTTTCGTCGAAGGCGTAGCCGGTGCCGCGCACGGTTCGGATGGGGTCGCGTTCGCGGCCGCGCGAGAGGGCCTTGCGCAGGCGCCCGACATGGACGTCGACCGTGCGTTCGTCGATCTCGGCCGCCTGGCCCCAGACCCCGTCGAGCAATTGCGCGCGCGAGAACACCCGCCCCGGCTTTTCCAGAAGATATTCGAGGAGCCTGAACTCGGTCGGGCCGAGATGGATGTCGCGCACGCCGCGACGCACGCGCCTTGTCTCCCGGTCGAGATCGAGATCGCCGGCATAGAGACGCTCGGCGATCCGCTCGGGGCGGCTCCGGCGCAGAAGCGCGCGCACCCGCGCCATGAGCTCGGGCACCGAGAAGGGCTTCACCACATAATCGTCAGCGCCGACCGACAGGCCCCGCACCCGTTCAGCCTCTTCCCCTCGCGCGGTGACCATGATCACCGGCAGCGTGCGGGTCGATTCGCGCGCCCGCAAGCGTCGGCAGATTTCGAGCCCCGAGACGCCCGGCAGCATCCAGTCGAGGATCACGAGATCGGGCGCGTTCTCGGCCAGGCGCAACTCGGCCTCGTCGCCACGCTCGACATTCTCGACCACATAGCCTTCCGCCTCGAGATTGTAGCCCAAGAGCAGGGAGAGATCCGATTCGTCCTCGACGATCAGAATGCGGGGCACAGAACCGGCCCTGGAACGGATGAGGTCGTTGCGCGCCTGACTCATTTGACCGCCCCTTGAGCGTCAGCCTCGAGGTCCGCCTCTCGCCGGCCCCGCGGCCGCTCGGTCGGCAGCGTCGAACCGGTCACCAGATAGACCACGGTCTCGGCGATGTTGGTCGCGTGATCGCCGATCCGCTCGATGTTCTTCGAACAGAACAGAAGATGGGCGCAGAAGGTGATGTTGCGCGGATCCTCCATCATGTGGGTGAGAAGATCGCGGAACACCGAATCCTCGAGCGCGTCGAGATCGACGTCGCGCTCCCACACATCGAGCGCCCGCTCGACATCGCGCTGGGCGTAGGCGTCGAGCACGTCCTTCATGAGTTCGGTCGCGTATTCGTTCATGTGCTTGATGCCGATGATCGCGCGCGGCACCCGCGATTCGACGCCGATCTTGACCGAGCGCCGGGCGATGTTCTTGGCCAGGTCCCCGACCCGCTCGAGATCGCCCGCGACCCGAATGGCGCCGATGATCTCGCGCAGGTCGATCGCCACCGGCTGACGGCGCGCGATCGTCAGCGTCGCCTGCTCCTCGATCTCGCGCTGCAGCGCGTCGAGGCGGGGATCGGTCTCCACCACCTGATGCGCTAGCACCGTGTCGCCTGAGGCGAGCGCGTCGACCGCGTCGATCACCATCTTCTCGGCCAAGCCGCCCATCTCGGCGATCCGCCGCTCGAGCAGGTCGAGATCCTTGTCGTAGGCTCTGACAGTGTGTTGATCCGCCACGGACGTAACCTCCTCAGCCGAAGCGGCCAGTGACATAATCCTGCGTGCGCTTGTCGCGCGGCGAGGTGAAGACCGTGTTCGTCTCATCGAACTCGATCATCTCGCCCAGATACATGAAGGCGGTGTATTGCGAGACGCGCGCGGCCTGCTGCATGTTGTGGGTGACGATCGCGATCGTGTAGTCGCCGGACAATTCGTCGATCAGTTCCTCGATCTTGGCGGTCGAGATCGGATCGAGCGCCGAGGCCGGCTCGTCGAACAGGATCACTTCCGGGCTGATCGCGACCGTGCGGGCGATGCACAGGCGCTGCTGCTGACCGCCCGAAAGGCTGAGGCCGCTCGCGTTCAGCTTGTCCTTCACTTCAGTCCAGAGCGCGGCGCGCTGGAGCGCCGAATTCGACCCGCGCATCCATCTCCGACTTCGGAATCTTCTCATAGAGGCGGATGCCGAAGGCGATGTTGTCGTAGATGGTCATCGGAAACGGCGTCGGCTTCTGGAACACCATGCCGACGCGCGAACGCAAAAGATTGAGGTCGAGGCCGGGGGAAAGAATGTTCTCCCCGTCGAGCATCACCTCGCCCTCGGCCCTTTGCCCGGGATAGAGGTCGTACATGCGGTTCAGCACCCGCAGAAGCGTCGACTTGCCGCAGCCCGACGGGCCGATGAACGCCGTCACCTGGCCCGCGAGCAGGTTCAGGTTCACGCCCTTCAGCGCGTGCGTCTGGCCATAGTAGAAATTGAGGTTGCGCACGACAACCTTGTCCGTCTCGGCGCCCGGCGCCCGCGACGGCCTCTGGGCCTGAACTTGACGATTCATGCTCGAAGCCTCTCGCGCGCTACTTCTGTTTGACCGAAGCGGAAGCAACCCGCGCCAATATGCTCAACGCCAATACCGCAAACGTCAGAATAAGCGCGCCTGTCCACGCAAGCTTTTGTTGTTCGGCGTAGGGGCTGCGAGCGAACTCGTAGATGATGAGCGGCAGCGCGGACATGGGTCCGCGAGGATCGGCGGCGAACAGAGAATTGCCGAGCGCGGTAAAGATGAGCGGCGCGGTCTCGCCAGTCATGCGGGCAATCGCGAGAAGCACGCCGGTGATCAAGCCCGACATGACCGCCCGGTAGGCGACGTGCCGGATGACGAGCGAACGTGGCATGCCGAGCGCCGAGGCCGCCTCGCGCAGCGTGTTGGGCACGAGGTTCAGCATGTCTTCGGTCGTGCGGACCATGATTGGCGCGCCGAGCACCGCGAGCGCGACAGCGCCCGCGAGAGCGGAGAAATGCCCGACCGGCGCGACCAACAACTCGTAGACGAAGAGGCCAACGATGATCGAGGGCGCGCTCAACAGGATGTCATTGATGAAGCGCACGGCGGAAGCGAGCTTCGAGTTTGCGCCATATTCGGCCAGATAGGTGCCCGCGAGAATGCCCACCGGGGCGCCGATGGCCAGGCCAATCCCGGTCATGATCAAGCTGCCGACAATCGAGTTGAGCAAGCCGCCGACGACTCCTGGGGGGGCGGTGTTCTTGGTGAAGACGTCGAGCGACAATCCGCCAACGCCGTTCCACAGCAGCGTCCCCAGAATGATCGCGAGCATGCTCAGGCCCAGGGCCGTTGCGGCGTAAGCGAGGATTGTCCAGATGCTGTTGCGCGCCTTGCGCCTGGAATAGGAAGCCGCGGTCATGCGCCCTAAGCTTTCAACGCCATGCGCGCCAGCATAAATCGCGCCGCCGCGAGAACCAGGAACGTGATCACAAAGAGTATGAAGCCAAGCGCCAGCAGCGACGAGGTGAACAATCCCGGATCAGCATCGGCGAACTGGTTTGCGATCATCGCCGAGATGGTCGTGCCCTGGGCGAGAATCGAGGACTGAATCTTGGTGGCGTTGCCGATGACGAAGGTCACAGCCATCGTCTCGCCGAGCGCGCGGCCAAGCGCCAGCATCACGCCGCCGATCACGCCAACACGCGTAAAGGGAATGACAATGTTGCCGACGACTTCGAAGGTGGTCGCTCCGACGCCATAGGCGGCTTCCTTGAGCACGGGGGGAACCGTTTCGAAGACGTCCCGCGACACCGCGGTGATAAAGGGCAGAATCATCAAAGCTAGCACAAGCCCCGCTGTCAGGACGCCGTAGCCGAACGGGGGTCCCTGGAACAGGAAGCCTATCCCGGGCACGTTGCCGAGCGTGCTGATAAGGAACGGCTGGATGTAGAGCTGCATCACCGGCCGGAAATAATAGACGCCCCAGATGCCGTAGATGATAGACGGAATGCCCGCGAGGAGCTCGATTGCGACCCCGATAGGGCGCCTCAAAGGCAGCCAGCACAATTCGGTCAGAAAGACGGCGATGCCAAGCCCAACCGGAACAGCAATCAGCATCGCAATCACCGATGTGACAATCGTGCCGTAGATCGCGGTCGCGGCGCCGAATTGCTCTTTCGGCGGACTCCAGGCGTCCGAGAACAGAAAGCCGACGCCGAACTCGCGAAACGCCGGCCAAGCGCCCACGAACAACGAGATCACAACGCCCAAGAGGAGGGCGAGAACCAGCACCGCCGAGCCGAGCGTCAGCCAGCGGAAGCTGTTGTCCGAAAATTTGAGCTGGCCAAGAGCGCGCGAGCGATCAATCGGCGAGCTGTGAGCGGCGCTTGGCCTTTGCAAGACGGTTGCAGTCATAGCGGATCTTCAGTCTTCCTCTGGAAGTATGGGGCCGGGAAGGCGCCCTCGCGGGCGGCTTCTCGGCCCCTGTCCACCGACGCTTATTGCTTGAGGTTGATGTCGTTCGCCCACATCTTCTCAACCAGCGCCACGACGTTCTCAGGCATCGGAATATAGTCGAGATCCTGGGCCATCTTGCCGCCCTTCTCATAAGCCCACTTGAAGAAGTCGAGCGCGTCCTTCGCGGCGGCCTTGTTGGGCGGATCTTTGGGCAGGAGAATGAACGTGGCGGCGGTCATCGGCCACGACTTTTCGCCTGGCTGGTTGGCGAGGATCAGATAGAAGCCGGGCGCGTGATCCCAATCGGCGTTCGCCGCCGCGGCCTGGAAAGATTCCATTGTGGGGGAGACCACCTTGCCAGCCTTGTTGGCCATGTTGGCGAAGGTCAACTTGTTCTGATCGGCGTATGCGAATTCAACATAGCCGATCGCGCCCTTGGTGGTGGCGACATTGTTGGCGACGCCGTCATTGCCCTTGGCGCCAATGCCGCCTGGCCAGTCAACCGTCGTCGCCACGCCGACCGCCGATTTCCAATCCGGCGAGACTTCGCCCAGATAATAGGTGAAGTTGAAGGTCGTGCCCGAGCCGTCAGCGCGATGGATGGGCACAATCGGCAGATTGGGGAGGTCGAGCTTGGGATTGGTCGCCTTGAGCGCCGCATCGTTCCAGTTGGTGATCTTGCCGAGATAGATTTGGGCCAGCGTTGGGCCGTCAATGACAATGTCGCCTGGCTTGACGCCGGGAATATTGACGACCGCGACAATGCCGCCCATCACCATCGGCCATTGCGCAAGGCCCGCTTTCTCCAGCTCCTTCGGCTCTAAAGGCGCATCGGTCGCGCCGAAGGTCACCGTCCTCGCCTTGATTTGCTTGATCCCAGCGCCAGACCCAATTGACTGATAGTTCAGTCCGTTGCCGGTGTCTTTCTTATAGGCGTCCGCCCATTTGGCGTAGATCGGAAAGGGAAACGTCGCTCCGGCGCCGGAAATATCAGCAGCTTGGGCGATTGTGGCCGCTGCGGCGCCTGCGGCGAACGCAATGACACGAATGAAATTGGCTAGTCTCATTAAGCGCCTCTCAAGCGTTAGCAGGGATCGAAGTCAGCCGCGGCGATCGCGCGGCGAGATCTTTCTAGCCTCGCTCGATATGGCTAATGCGACAGAGAGACGACAGTTTTACGACAATGATGCTGGCGCTGTGGCTCTGCCTTATCACGATTGATGGCGCGAACCTCGGCTCCTCTTGAACTAGTTCGACAAAGGTTAAACTTGTTCAACTGGGAGTGGAAAGTCCGGGCGGCTGCAAAATTTGCTCGATATCCTTTAGTCGCTGACAGCAGGCGCAAACGGGCGCGCCCGCCGGGAGTCATTGTTTTCTCGGCGCTTTCGCGGGTCCGGAGTTGCCTTCATGCTCGGCCTGCTCTTGGGGCGGCTTGGCCACCCCCCGCGCATAGTCCTCAAACTCCTTGGCATAAGGCTGTCCGCTTTCCCGATTGTCATCGTGCGGCAGGCTCGGCTGAGGCTGAGCGTCGGGAGGTGGTGTTCGCTTCGCCGTCATGATCTGCCTTCTTTCCTCAGTTTGCGCGGGAAACTCGCCCCGGGCGTCGCGGCGCCTGCATTGCGTTGAAACAGCATCATTGATCGCGCCCAAATAGGCCGCGCAATTTTTGCTTCGCCTCTTCGAGGGTGTGCTTCCGCTCAGCAGGCAGGTTCCGCCCGGCTCGATTCATGTAAAAGGTGAGCATAGACATCGCTGACCGGAACGGGCTCGATTTCCGCCGGTCGCTCGCTTCGGCCGAGCGCTTGAGCGACTTGGCAATTTGGTCCGCGCTTTTCTTTTCGAACACCTTCGGCTCAAGGTCGAGCGCATCGGAATGGGCGGTCACATCTGCCGACCATCGATTTTTCGCTTGCGTTCCTGGCATGACACGCTCCTCTCTCGCGGCGCTTAACATCCACAACGCAAATCGCGTCACACGGTTCCAACTGGTCCGAGCGCCACACTCAAGGCGGCGCCGTCACGCCGCCAATTTGCGCGTCTTCGCCTCAGAACAGGCGGCCTTGACGAGCTCAGCCAAGCGCTGATGGAGGGTGAATAGAGAACCTTGCCGACGCGTCCCTTATTGGCGAACAGGCGCGGCGCCTCCTCGGCGCGAAGTCAGCTTATACGAACGATGTCTACGGCATCCCCCAGGCGGGCGCGCGCCTCTTCGACAACGTGCAGATGATGGGTGAACACGATGGGTTGAATGCGGTCGCCGAGCCCTGCCAGCGCTTCGAGGCCGGCGCCTGTGCGAGGTTCGTCGAAGCTCGCAAAAATATCGTCGCCAATGAAGGGCGGCGCCTCGGCGCGCGCGGCATAATCTTCGATATAGGCAAGCCGTAGCGCAAGGTAGAGCTGGTCGCGCGCGCCCTCGCTCAAATGCGCGACCGGAGCCCTCTCCCCGTTGGCCCGACAAGCTTCGAGCTTGGCCTCGTCATCGTCGTAGAAACTCTGATCGAGCCCAGCGAAGGCGCCGCCGGTCAACGTTGCGAACACCTCGCCAGCGCGTGTCATTAAGGGGTCGCGGCGCGCAGCGCGATGGTGCTCGAGCGCGCCGCCAAGCAGGACCGAAGCCGCCTTCAACACCGCCCAACGCCTGGCTGCGTCCACAAGTTCAGCCTCTGCATTGCGACGCTGCTGCACCGCTGCCTCGGCGCCAATGCCGCTTTCGAATTCCTCTCGCTTTCTGTGAAGCCGGTCGCGTTCCGCGTAGCGTTCTTTTTCCTGCTGCCCGAGGGCTTCGTCCCGGCGCTCGAGCTCCTTTAAATGCGCTATGGCTGCGTCCGGATCGAACGCATTCATTTCCTCGACGAGCCGCGCTTCATCGACGCCATCGGAGAGATCGGCGAGGCGTTGCCGCTGCCGGCTAAGGACCTCGGCAAGGCGTGAACGCTCCGTCTCGCGCGCCAGCAAGGCGACAACATCGGAGCCGGCGGGCAGGCGCGCCGCAAGCATCGTCATTGCCTCCTCGGCCGTGCCTAAGCGAGCCCTCGCCTCATCGCGCGCCCGACGAGCCGTTTCCTCTAGCTTGGCCGCTGCGTGACGCTTTGTTTGAGCTGTTCGCGCTGCGACAAGACGCTCGTTCAATAGCCGCGCGGCCGCCTCCGCCGGCAGATCGGCAGCCGCAGGGGCGCAGCGGATGACGAGTGCGCGCGCTTCCGTCTCGAAATCGTTCATGTTCCGTTGGATGCCGGCGACGCGGCGAATTCGGTTGCGGTGGTTCTCACTGTCGTTGGATGCCTTGTCCCAAACCTGCAGGGCCGTTTCGGCGCCTTCGATGGACACGTCGCCTTGAAGACCGAGGGCGGCGCCGCCGACGACCCAACGACGACGCCAATCCCGAAGGACGGCGTCGGCGTTCTCGGATTCGGCTTTCGCTTCTGTGAGATGCCGGCGCGACTCGGCGAAGCGCATCTCGAGGTCGCGCGATCTCGCCCAGGCGCGCGTAATCTCCTCAAGACGCCGCTCGAAACGTTCGGCCATCCGGATGCAATCGAGACCTTCGATTTCGCTCAATCCGGCTTCGAGGGTGAGGGCGCGCAGCACTGGCTCGAGGCGCGCGAGCTCGGCTTCATTCAACTCGAGCTCGATTCGCCGCGCGGCCAGCTTGTCGCGCGTTTTCATCAATTGCTCGATGCGGCTGGACCATTCCCGCATCCGTGCTGGCGAGCGCGGACAGATGCAGACGTGCTTCCAAAGCTCCCGCCAATTCTGCTCTGTTTCGGCGGACGTCGCCGCCGCGCGCGCTTCCGCGGCCTGCGCCAAGGCATACCGGCGCGTCTGTTCGTCTAGCCGCTGGGTTTCCAGTCGATGCCCAGCCAGACGCGCGGCGTCTTCAATCGCCTCATCCGTCAGGCGATCCGCCTCGCCCTTGAGGCGCTCGAATTCGGCGACATGGGCAGCAAGCCGAACTTGCGGCGAAGCCTCGGGCGCCCCGATTATCGCGGCGCGCAGCGGCCGCCACGCCATCTCGCGGCGCGCTCGCGCGTCCGCAATGCGGTCCGCCGTGGCCAAAGGACGACCAGCCGCAAGATGGGCGAGGCGCCCGGTCGTTTCTGTGATCTCCTTCTCTACCGCTTCCCGCGCGCTTGCGGTCTCACGCATTACACGCGAAGCCGCCTCGAACGCATCGGCGAATTGGGCCAGATCCTCGGAGCGCGGCATGGGCAGCCTGGCAAGCGCTTCGAGGTCGGCGACCGGCGGATCGAGCCTCGCGGCGGCGTCGGCAAGCTCAGACGCGTCTTTGGTCAGCGCGATCCGATTGTCGCCAACCCTGCGCGCCAATTCGGCGATCTTGCCGAGAGCGGTATATTTTTCTTGCAAGGGCGTCGGATCAAGGTTCCCGCCCTGCGCTTCTCGCGCAACGCGCGCGTCGTCGTGAGACTTCTGCGCTTGCGAAAGCTGAGCGGCCGCCGCGTTGGCGGATGCTTCCGCGTCCCGCCCCTCCTTGATCAGCTTGCGCGCCTCCGACTTCCTGGGCTCCGTCGGCCGCGCGGTGTCGAGGGAGGCAGTGTCGGGCAGACCCAGGGATCGGACATGATGCTCAAGCCCAGCAAGGAAGCCATCGGCCTCGCGTTGGACAGCTGGGAGATCGCGCTTCGCGTCTTTGTAACCACCGCTCCTCTGAAACAGCTCTTCGATGGCCGCAGCATCGGAGAGTACGACCTCGTCGACCTCGATCTTCGCGAGGTCCCGCCCAAGGCGCTCTTCCTCGACCTGCGCGCGCTCAGCCGCCTCACCCGTGAGCCGCAAGTCGTCGAGCGCCGCTTGCAGGTCCCGCATCGTTCCGGGCGCAAACACGGGTATATCGCGGAAGGAGGCCAGCGCCGCCTCCGTTTCCAAAATCTGATTGAGGACCGGCGCTGTGCTCTTGAGCCTTCTAAGGCGCGCCTGCTCCGTGTCTCCAGCCCGGCGCTCGGCGCGTAGCCGCTCCAGCTCTCGACTGAGCTCTTCGATATCGTTGTTCAGCTTTACCCATGAATCGCTGCGAAGCTCCTTTTCGCGAATGGCCTGGCGTGCGGCGTCGAAGCGCTCGAGCGCCTGATAGAAGCGGCGTTCTTTCCCCTTGCGCGGCGCGAACACCCCATCGGCTTCCTCCTCAAGCGAGCGGCGAAGTTCGGAAAGCCCGCGGAGCCCTGAGGCGGCCGCCAGAAGGCTCGCCCCGACATCGCCGTCCGCCTGCAACATCTCATCGCCGCCGGCGCGCAACTTGACGGCGTCCAGTCCGAACGATCTCTCGAACACGTCTTGGGTAAAGCCGCCGAGAAACGGCGCCAGCGCATCGTCGGGCAGAGGGTCGCCGTAGCTATCGAGGAGAGTGGCCCTACGCCCCTTGCGCCGCCAGAACTTGAGGCGGCGACCGTCAGCGGCCGCGATCTCCGCCCCGACGCGCAACTGGCCGGGGAAGCGAGACGCATAGGGCGTCCGCTCCGGCACGCCGAACAGGAGGGCGCCGACCGCGGCGAGCGCGGTCGATTTGCCTGCTTCGTTTGGGCCGTAGACGACGTGCAGCCGCGCGTCCGGCCGGAACGCGATCCGCAAATCGGCGAAGGCGCCGAACTTCTCCAGTTCGAGGCTGAGAAGCCTCATGGCTCGTCAGATCTCCGCCGAGCGGCCCAGCGCGAGGGCGCGAGCTTCCGTGAGGATCGAGTCCAGGTCCAGCGCTGCGCTCGCGTCCTCCGCCATCCCGCCGGGCAGCTTGTCCCTGACCGTCCTGATGAGATCGGCCAGACGCCCGCGCAACGCGACGTCCGCTTCGCATTTTTGCAGAGCGGCCGCCAGATCGATTTCAGCGAGCGCCGCGCCGCCCTTCGCCCGCTGCGGCTCCGTCGTGTCGATGCGCAGCCTTTCAAGCCATATGTCCTCGCCGCACCTTTGCGCCGCCGCCTCTACTTCGTCGCGCAGGCGGTCATGATCGGCGACGAACCGCGGATGCAATTTTGTCGCGCCTCTGAGAATCACGCGCACAGCGAGAAGGCGCCCCGCCGCCGTCGCCGCGTGCGGCCGCAGGTCCGTCTCTACCGCCCGAAGCAGGCTGATCTCGTCATCATGCGGCGCGGCGTCGACAAAGACCTCGGCCCAGCGGGCGCGGTCCGTCACCACGCGCCGCACATTTGCGACGGCGCCGTCTGCGACCTCGACGATCACCGCTCCTCTCTCGCCGCATTCCCTGATGCTGCGGCCCTGGAGATTTCCGGGGTAGACGATCCAGGGATCCTGCGAGACGATTTCGAAAGCGTGGACATGCCCGAGCGCCCAATAGTCGTAACCCCGCGCAGCGAGCTCGGCGGCCGTGCAAGGCGCGTAGTTTTCATGGCCGGCGCGGCCGCAAGCTGTGTGCAGCGCGCCAATGTTGAACCACCCGGCGACAGGCTCCGGATAGTCGACTGCGTAATTCTCAAGCACCTCGCGATGTGGAAATCCGCGCCCGTGCAGCGCGACGCGCAAATGTTCGATGCGGTGGGTTTCCGCACGCTTCGTCGAAAACTCAAAGACGTTATCCGACCAGGTCAGGGATTTGGTGACAAGGCTTTCGGCGTCATGATTGCCGCGCAAGAAAAATGTCGGAATGCCGCGGTTTGAGAGACGAGCCAATTGCCGGTTGAGGAAGAGGGCGATCGAAGCATCTTTCCACTCGCCGTCAAAAACATCGCCGGCGATCACGACAAACGAAACGTCCTCCGCCAAGGCCTTCGTGACGAGGTCTTCGAATGCGGTGCGGCTCGCTCGGGCGAAGCGCGCGGCAACTTCGCTGTCCTTCTGCGCAAGACCGAGGAACGGGCTTCCAAGATGAAGATCGGCTGCATGGAGGAAACGAAAATTCATTCGAAAGGCGCGACAAAGGCTTTTCCGCGTCGACTCCGTGACCTCGGGATCGCGCAGGGCAAGCGCGCCCGGGGCGAATCGAGATTGACGTCGGCGGTATGAACGAATCGGAAGGCCATAGCCTCATCGGAGCTAGACTCCGAAAAGGGCAAAGTCACGTGAACGGTCTCGATCCTAGTGGATAAGGCGCCCTTGTCGCTGCGGGCGCGTTCGGGCATAGACCCGCGACGAAGCAGGCTAGGCGCTGCCTGCGATATTGGAGTAGGATTGGCTTGTCAGACAGCCAGCGGAGCGGCGTGGCGCGCGACCTGATCGAAAACGAAAAGCTGGTTCGTCTCAGTCGATCGGTGCATGCAGCCTGGCGCGACGCCGTCCGCACGCCGTGGCGGAATTTGCGGCGCCGTATGCGCGACGCGCTGCCCGTGTCCAGCGAGGGCGTTTCCGTCGCTGTCGACGAGACCACCGACTTGACCGTCGTCCCCTATGAGGGATGCTTGCCGCCGCCGTTGACCCGGTGCGAGGTCATCGCGCCTGCCCACTACCCGACCCGACTGCATCCTCTCAGCGTTAATTCGACGACCTGGGAGCGCGTCCATTATATCGATCATACCGCTGACGCGCCGGAGATGACGCTCGAGCACCTTGTCGACCAATACTGGTTTCCGGCCTTCGGCCTCTTGATTTCGCCCGAGGGATTCGTCTGGCGCCACTCGTTCCTTGGCGCCTTTCGAGAGGGGTACTTGTCGTCGATCAAGGCGATCGTCAGGCGACCGAACGCGGACGGAACGCTCGAGCAGCGGCTCCATCTCGAGCGGCTCTCGCGCGCGCCCCGCATCGTTGGCGAGCATTTGCTGATCGCCGGGTCAGACAAGCATAATTATGGCCACTACCTCCACGATATCGTGCCGCTGATCGACCTCGGCGCGAGAATCGGCGCGCCGATGCTGACCTGGACGCTGCGACCTTGGCAGCGGGCGCTGATCGCCCGGCTCGAAGTCCCGCCGGGTCTCATCCGCGAGATCAGGCCAAGGCCGGTCTTTCTTGAACATGCCATCACCTCGAATCGGCTGACCGGCCTGAACAGCCAGAACGCGCATCCCCAAAACCGCGAAGCTTTCTGGCGCATT
This sequence comes from uncultured Alphaproteobacteria bacterium, assembly GCA_963737365.1. Classification (GTDB taxonomy): domain Bacteria; phylum Pseudomonadota; class Alphaproteobacteria; order Rhizobiales; family Beijerinckiaceae; genus Roseiarcus. The sequence continues at coordinate 317,309 of CAVTSD010000009.1, read as the reverse complement.
CTCGCCAATGTGCGCAAATATGCTCCAGCGACAAGCACACCGCCGCGCGTGCTCATTTGCCGCAGCCCGTCAAACAGCCGAAACGTCATCAATCGGGCGGCGATGATCGAGTCGCTAAAGGGCCTAGGCTTTGTTGCGATCCAGCCGGACAAGCTCAGTTTCGACGAGCAGGCGCTACTCTTCGCCCAGGCGAAGATCATCGTGTGCGAGTTCGGCGCCGCCTTGTCGAACGCCTATTTCTGCCCGCCGGATACGAAAATTATCGAGATCATCGCTGAGGGCCAGCACGACCCGTGGTCCTCGCATTTCTGCGCCATGCTCGGGCTTGAGCACGTCGTCTTGTTCCAGAGTCAGTCCGAGGAGGTTCTAGCCAGCATGCCTCGGCATGTGAAAAACTCGACCTTCTCTTATGCGGTGGACATCTCGAAGCTGTTGGAAACAGTGAAGGCGTTGATTTGAGGCAGCGCCTAATCGAGCGCAATTTCTTTGGCGCTGGACCGAACCTTGTTCGCCGAAGGCCACGTCTCGTGCATTGGTTGCGGAATTACGGCAGGGTGGTTCGCCTATGCAGGTTAAGTATCGATCGTTCACGCCAGGGCTCAATCCACGGCGCACCAAGCTCGAAGCCCCAGGATGGGGCGGTGATCGTCAGCCCCGAAAAGACGGGTCGATGGAGCAGCCCTGGCATTGCCTCCCTTTTTCCGAAGCTGCGCGTTACGGGATCGAATTGTTTTACCCGTATCAAAACGAGCTGCGTGTAAGCACAAACGCGGGCAAGCTTAGGCTCGACGGCGATTTCGGGGCTCCGCCCGAAGGACATGGCGGCGAATGGCCGCCGTTCCGCCCGTTCGGCGATCTTTACTACACTTATCAGGTGGCGCTCGATCTGAAGGTGGAAGAAGGCTGGGCGGTGCGGACAGAGCCGCACCCGCGTTTCTACACCGACCCGACCGACTCAACTCCGATCGCTGTCCCGGCGCTCATCCGCCGCTGGTGGCCGATGATCTATTTTCTTGTGTTCAAATCGCCCCCCGAGGGAAAATCGCATATTTTCCGTTCGGGCGAGCCATTCGCTCAAATCCTGATCGTTCCCGAGGAGGCAAGCTTCGAATTTGTCCCGATGTCGGAACCCGAGGCCGCCGAGCGGGAGCTTCAGTCGCGACGCATCTATCAGAGCCGCGCCACGTTATCAGCCGACACGCAATGGACCTCATCTACCAACACGGTTTTCGACGGTACGTATCGGCATATTCTCGGCGCCGCGAGCGAAAAGGCTAAGCGTCAGCGCTGATCGCATCCATCCGCATCGACCATCCGGGCTCGCGAGGGTCTCCGCTCACGCGCCGTGAGCCATCGCCTCAGTAGTAATGGTGATGATGGTGGTAATGATGATGGTGGTAGTGATGATGATGGTAATGGTGGTGGTGATAGTGGTGATGATGGTGGTGGTAATATTGAGCCACCACCATTGGCTTCTCAGACGAATCCCCACCGGCGCGCTCGACCTCGGCGCGCAGAACACTTTGGGCATTTGGAATGGGGTCCAGCAACTCGGCAAACGAGTGGGCCGGTCGTAACGCTTGAGCTTGCTCCGGCGCAGACGATGCGGCGACCGGATTGCTGCCAAGGAGAGCAAGCGCTGAGGCGCCGCCCAAAAGGCTCATGATGGTCTTGTCCAAGTGTGTTCCTCCCCTGCCGATCAGAGACCACATGCATAACCAAGATGCATCGCAATATGTTCCAGCGCGAGAATACGATTTTTCTCGAACTTCCGTCGCGAGTGCAGTCCTTCTGCAATCGCCCCGTTGAGCGGGGAATTTGTTGGCGCAGGCGCCGGTCCCGGCCTACTCTCGCGCCACTCGGGCCGACACGGACGGCGGCGCCAATTTCTCGTCGGCGAAGCGCTGGCGATAGACGCCCAGGTTTTCGCTGACCCGTTCGACATAATCGCGCGTCTCGTCAAACGGAATGCGCTCAATCCAGTCGACGAGATCGACCGTTCCCTCGCGCGGATCGCCATGCGCCTCGATCCACTGCGTCACCCGACCTGGACCCGCGTTGTATGCGGCGAAGGCGAGTTCGCGCGAGCCCCGCTGGTCGTCTATCAATTGACCCAGGAGCGCCGCGCCGAGCTGCGTGTTGAACGCAGGATCGACGATCAATCGCGCGTAATCGAAGTCAACGCCAGCGCGCCGCGCGGTCACGGCGGCGGTCGAGGGCAACATCTGCATCAATCCTTTCGCGCCGGCTCCTGAATTTGCATGCCAGACGAATTCGCTCTCCTGTCGCGCGACGGCGTAGACGGTGGGCAAATCTGCGGAACGGGGCAGCGGAAGAAAAGCTGGCATGCCCACGGCCGGAAACGCCATCGCGTCGAGCGGATGGCCTTGCATCACGGCGATCTTGGCGAATTGAACCTGCGTTCCCGTGTCGCCGCGCTCCTTCACCACCTCGGCCATAGCGGCGAGCTGCGCCTCATCGCGCCACTGCCGCGCGGCGTCGAAAGCGAGCGCGGCAGCGAGATCGTCGAGCCCATCGGCATAGAGCGCCTCGGTGACACGGACCGCTTCGTCCCGCCGCTCGCCTTCGGCCGCGGCAGCGGAAGCGGGGAAGGCGAGACGCGTCTCGCCAAGGCGTTGCGCGGCAAGTTGGCCGTAGTAGGCGATCGGCGCGCCCGCCGCGCGCGTGTAGAAGCTTTTGGCAGCCTCGGCATCGCCCATAGCCTCGGAGGCTCGCCCCTGCCAGTAGGCGGCGCGGGCGACCGATAGAGGATTCTTGGCGGCCTCGGCCGCGAGCGCAAAGCTCTTCGCCGCCAAGGGGGCGTCGCCAAGGAAGCGCAAGGCGATCCAGCCGGCGTGGAAGGCAGCGTCGACCTGAGCCTCGAGCGAGTCGGGCCGGACAGTCTGGTCGCAGACTTCAAAGGCAAGCCGCGGCTCGTCGAGGTCGAGCAGCGCTCGGGCAATCATCTTCCGCTCATTCCACCATCGATCGGGATTGACGAGCGCGACGCGATCATGCGGCGCGAGGCTCAAGAGGACCGCCGCCTCGTAGACACGCCCGGCGCGGCGGGCGTACTGGATCCTAGAGAACAGAAGACCGGGATCGTCGCGCAACGCCGGCGGAACCGCCTTGATGAGCTCGGGACTCATGGGCGCGCGCGCCGCCCCGATGCGGGCCTGAGCGAGCGCCAAAACGTCGGCTCCGGCCAGCGCGGCGGCGCGGGCGCCAGCGCTGAGATAGCCCATATAGAGCAGACGGTCGGCGCGATCGATGTGGTCGGCCTTTGTCAGCGACGAGCCGAATTCGCGCAAGATGGCGCTCTCCGCCAATGGGTCGAAAGGACCCTCGCGCCACAAGCCGCGAATGATTTGCGACGCCTCCTCCGAGCGACCCGCCGCTTGCGTCGCGCGCGCCGCGGCGATCTTGCCGGCGCTCGACTGTGGCGGATCGCTCGCAAAAAATGCGGCGGTCGTCGCGGGCGGCTGCGGATGCGCTGCGAGATCGGCTTCCTGCCGCTCACGGATCCACGCGCGGCTTGGCCAGTGAGGGTGAGCCGCGAGGAAGGTTGAGAGCGCGTCGAAAGACGGATGCGGGGCGGCGCGCAAGGACGCCCATTCGAGCGCCGATCGCTCGTCTGCATCGGTCGCCTCGGCGGCAAGCGCCGTGAGGCCAGCGGCGTCACCCTTGCTGTAGAGAACAACGGCCCCAGAACTCCGCGGAGGCGGCGGCAAGGCGGAGTCAGCCGCAGGCGCGGACAGCTCTGGACCCGGCGCCGGCGCAGGTGGTTGCGGAATTGCCGTGGTCACGGGCGGCGCGCCCGCCGGAGCCGCGCCAAGCGCAGGCGCCGCGCCTTCGAGGTTGGCGTAGGCGGATCGGACCTTGGTGCCCTTGTCGAACTCGAGCCGCCTCGACTGAGGGCGCCGGGCGGCCGAGCAATTCCCTGGCAGCGGTCAAAGGCGGTTTAAGCCCGACCGCGGGCCCAGGCGCCGGCTTCGAGACATCCGCATTTGAGAACCAGGCGGCAAGGTCCGCTTCGCTCAGCGCCGGCTTCGAGGCTGGCGGACGGCCATGGAATGACCACGCGATCACGCAAGCAGCGACCGCAACGGCCAGAAGCGGGGCGAATCTCAAGATTTTCATGGGTCCGATCCTCTTAAGGGAGGATGGACCGTTCTTGGTGACCAACATCTAAACCAGAGCGCTCGACGCTGAACCCCTTTCGCGAACAGCGCGTCAGGGCTATGTGTCCGGCGCGCAGACCACGGAGATTGAGCGGGCGCGAGACCAGCCGAGCGGGAGCCATGGAAAAGCGAGCGAAGTTTCACGGGTCGATGACCGCGCTGGTCACCCCGTTCAAAGACGGCGAGATCGATGAGCCGGCGTACCGCGCCCTGATAGACTGGCAGATTAGCTCCGGGTCGCACGGCCTGGTGCCAGTCGGGACGACCGGGGAGAGCCCGACGCTCTCGCACGAAGAGCACCGCCGCGCCGTCGACATTTGCATTGACGAGACGCGCGGCCGGGTTCCGGTCATCGCCGGAGCCGGCTCCAACAACACCGCGGAGGCCGTCGAGCTTGCGCGCCATGCCGAGCAAAGCGGCGCGGACGCCGTCCTGGTCGTGACGCCCTATTACAACAAGCCGACGCAGGAAGGCCTCTACCTGCACTTCAAGGCCGTCAACGACGCGATTGGAATTCCCATCATCATCTACAACATTCCCCCGCGAAGCGTCGTCGACATGTCGGTCGAGACGATGAAGCGGCTGTCCGAACTCACCAACATCGTCGGCGTCAAGGACGCGACCGGCGACGTCGGGCGCGTTTCTCGCCAGCGCCACGCGATGGGCGGGGACTTTATCCAACTTTCAGGCGAAGACATGACGGCCCTGGCGGCGATGGCAGCGGGCGGCCACGGCTGCATTTCGGTCAGCGCGAATGTCGCGCCGGGGCTTTGCGCCGAGTTGATGGAGGCGACCTTCAAGGGCGACTGGGATCACGCGCTCAAGATCCAGGACCGGCTGACGCCATTGCACGCGGCAATCTTTGCCGAGCCGGGAGTCAACGGGGCCAAATACGCGCTGAGCGTCGTGGGCCGAATTCAGCCAGAGACCCGCCTGCCGCTGGTTCCGGTTGGCCCGGCGACCGAAGCGCTCATCCGCCGCGCCATGGTCCATGCGGGCCTCGTGAATGCTTAAGAGCTGACATGGCGGCCGAAAAGGAAAAACCAAACTTCAAGGTCGTCGCCGATAACCGGCGCGCTCGCTACGACTACGAGATCGGCGAGACGTTCGAAGCTGGCTTGATGCTGACGGGTCCCGAGGTCAAGTCGCTGAGGACCGGCAAGGCCACCGTCGCCGAAAGCTACGCCGCTGTCGATCGCAACGGCGAGATTGTGCTCTACAACGCCAACATTCCCGAATATCTGCAAGCCAATCGGTTCAATCACGAGCCCAAGCGTCCGCGCAAATTGCTGCTGCACGCCAAGGAAATCGCGAAACTCGCCAAGGGCGTTGAGCGCGAAGGCATGACCATCGTTCCGCTCCGCATCTATTTCAACGCCAAGGGCCGAGCCAAGATCGCCATCGCGCTCGGGCGCGGCAAGAAGCTGCACGACAAGCGCGACACTGAAAAAGCGCGCGACTGGAGCCGCGACAAGTCAAGATTGATGCGCGATCGGGGATAGGCTGCGCAAGGCTTCGCCAACTCCAGGTGAGCTTCGATCCCGGCGAGGATAGCGATGTGACCGCTGTCACAGCCCCTCCGCCAAAAACGTGCTTTGGGTCAACAGGTAGCCCTGTATTGGCGGGGCGGTCGACCCGGCCACAGCCGTCCATTGAGCTTGACCGGAAACAAACCCAAGCGTTTAGTCCGATGAGCGCGGGAAAGTGCGGCTTTTTCGGTGAGACGAGGGAGCATCGATGAGCGGCGACGTCGTCATCTTTTTATCCTATGCTCACGATGACGACCTCATCCTGTCGGCGGACCCGGACGAGCCCGGCTTTGTCAGCTTTCTCGATCAGCAGCTGCGCTTGAAATTGCGGGATCTCGGCGCGCGACAGGCGAATGTGTGGCGCGACCGGCGGCGCATCAGCCAGGGCGATCAGTTCGCCGACATCATCGACGACGGGCTCAAACGCGCCGAACTCTTTGTCGTCGTGATGTCGCCCAACTGGATGCAGCGCCCGTATTGCCGCAAAGAGTTCGAAACGTTCTTGAGCTTGCGCAAAACCGCCGGCGTTACGAATCCGGCGACGCGCATGCTTGTTGTGGGCAAGGGCCATGTCGATCGCAGCGCTCGGCCGCCCGAATTGCAAGGGCAGGAAGGGTTCCTGTTCTACTCTCGCGACGATGAGAACGACGTCAGCGCGATTACCCCCTTTTTCAATCGCGGCAAATGCAGCGACCGCTTCTACTCCGAACTCGACGATCTCGCGGGCGGGCTGCAAAAGCGCGTGACCCAGATCCTGAGCGGGGCGCCGGCGCCTCAGGCAGTTTCGCAAACCGCGCCGATCGTCAGCCCGAACGGCCGCACTGTCTTCCTCGCCAAGCCGGCAAGCGACATGAAGGCCGCTTATGTCCGTCTCGTCACGGAGCTTCAGGGCAAGGGCTACACCGTGGCCCCCGACCCTTCGAGCGACCTGCCAAGCGACAGGGGCGCCGAAGCCCTTGTGACCGATGCGCTGTCGAAGTCCGAAGTCTTCGTTCATCTCGTCGGCGACAGCGAAGGATTTGCTCCCGAAGGTCTCGACAAGATCGTGAAGATGCAACTGGGCCTCGCCCGGGTCAAAGCCGCGGCGGCGGAAGGTCCACCGGGGCAAAGACTCAATCGTCGGATCGTCTGGGCGCCAAAAATTCTTGACCAGGGCGGGACCGCGCCGGCCGGGCCAGCGATCGAGCGCGATCCGCTCAAGGCCCTGGAACGCTTCGATCAGCAGATCGCGACCGACAAGATCGACGGCGACATCCTGAGCAAGTTCATTGAATACCTGTTCCAGTACCTCATGGAAACGGCGCGGAAGCCGGTTGTGACGGCGGCGGCCGGCAACAAGCTCGACCTCTATCTTTCCTACCATTCGGCGGATGAGGACTATGCCGGGGCCGTGGCGCAGGCGTTGCTCGAGAGCTCGGTGAAGCCGCGCATCCCTGTGGCCGACTCGGACGCGGACGCGCGCCGCTACAACAGCGATCTCCTCGCCAAGTGCGATGCGGTGACGCTCTGCTGGGGCAACGCCTCCGAAGTTTGGGTTCGGTCGGAAGCCGACAGACTGTCCGACTGGCAGGCGCTCGGCCGCAAGGGGCAATTCGCGTTTCGCGGGCTTATCGCTGGGCCGCCGCCCGCGTCACACAAGAAGAAGACCACCCTCTCGCTCATCTTCCAGGACGGCGAGTTCGACAAAGTGATCGACCTCGTCGAGAAGGGGCCGCCGACGGCGCAGTTGCTTGCCGACCTCGCCTCGGCGCCAAGCGCCAAACCGTGAGCGCCGTCGAAATCAGCGAGGCTGCGGCTCCCGAGGCGACACCGAGTGAAACCGCGCCCGGCGCTCCGGTCCCGCCGGATGACGGGACGCGACTTTCCAACGAGCGGCCTTTTCCCGGCCTGCGGCCATTCGGCTTCGCGGACCGCGGCTTCTTCTTCGGTCGCGAGCGCCAGGCCTTCGCGCTCTATCGGCTTGTTGAGAACGGTCGCTTCATCGCCGTGATCGGTGGGTCTGGCAGCGGCAAGTCGTCGCTGGTGCTTGCGGCACTTCAGGGCCTGCTCGCCGATGAGACCGCCGACACAGGCGGACCGAGCTGGGCGTTTCTCGACATGCGGCCGGGCGGCGCCCCGATCACGCGCCTTGCGGGCGCCTTGTCGAAACTCGCCGCCAAGGACAAGCCGGACGAGACGGCGCGACGGCGCGACCGCATCGAATGGACGTTGCGCCAGTCGAGCTTCAGTTTCGACAGCGCGCTTGTCGAAGCCGGCGGCCTTGGCGGCCGATCGCTCATTCTGGTTGTCGATCAATTCGAGGAACTGTTCCGCTTTGGCCTCGCCGGCCTCGGCTACCGGCGCGGCGGCGTCGAGGAAGCGCGACGGCGGGACGAAGCGACCCAGTTCGTGCAGATCCTGCTCGACGCCGACCGCCGCCGTATCCAGAACGTGCGCGTGCTCATCACCATGCGCTCGGACTTCATCGGCGATTGCGCCAATTTTCATGGCCTGTCGGAGGCGGTGAGCGCGACTCAATACCTCGTGCCGAATCTTACGCGCAGCCAGCTCGAGGAGGCGATCCGCAAACCGATCGAAAAAGCGGGCGGGACCATCGAGCCTGAACTCGTCGAACGATTGCTCAACGATTGCGGCGACGAGCTCGATCAGCTTCCGGTGCTGCAGCACTGCCTGATGCGGCTGTGGGACCGGGCGAGCTCGGAGACACCCGCTGGAGGCGCCCGTCATCTCACCCGCCGAACCTACGACGCGATCGGGCGCATGACGGACGCTTTGTCGCGCCACGCTGATGAGATTTTTGCCCAATGCCCCGAAGAGGAGAAGCTGGCGGTCGAGCAGACGTTCCGGGCGCTGTCGGAAGTCGACCGGGAAGGCCGGGCCATTCGCCGAGCGCTTCGGTTCGACAAACTGCTGGCCGAAACAGGCGTGAGCGAGTCCGAGTTGCGCGCCGGGCTCGACCGGTTTCGCGCCCCGAATTGTTCGTTCCTGATCCCCTCGCTGTCTATTTCGCCAACCCTCGCCGCGGACGAGCGGATCGACATCGGGCACGAGGCGTTGCTTCGCCGTTGGAAGACGATCGCGGGCAGGACCGACGCGATCGATCCAAAGACAGGCCGTCCTCCGCCGGGCTGGCTCGCCGAGGAGCAGATCGACGGCCAGCGCTATCATACGCTCGTGTCGTTGCTCGATGGGGCCGCCGGCGGCGAACGGGCGACATTGGACGATCCCGAGCGCACGAAAGACTGGTGGACACATCTGCCGCGGACGACGGCATGGGCGGACCGCTATGGCGGCAAATTTGATGAGGTCAAGAGACTGATCGATGACGCCATTGAGGCGAAGAGAGGATCGAAACGCAATCGGCGGCTGACCGCGGCGCTCGGCGTCGTCGCTGTCCTTGGAGCCGTCGCCTGGATCTGGATAGCGCACGAAAGAGCGCAGGAAAAACTCGACATTACCGCGATGACCTCCGCGAAGACGCTGCTTGAGGATGTGCTCACGGCCTACAACGACAAGAGCCTCGATCTCGCCGGCGCTCGAAGTCTCGCAGCGATTTCAGGCCAGTTCCTCGATAGCGTCCGCCAGTCGAGCAAGACATCGGCGTCCGACCTCTTATGGGGACAGTCGCTCGACGACGAAGCCGACCTTTATGCGATCCTGGGAAACAATGTGCAGTCCCTGGCGGTGGCGAAACGGGCAAAAGATGTGGCGCAATCGCTGATGCAGACGCGCTCGGGCGCCCAGGACGGGATGCAACTCCTCTTCGACGCGTCGATTCGCGCCGGCAATGCGCTTTGGGCTTTCACCGATCGGCGGAAGGAAGCGATGCAGGAATATGCAGACGCCGTCCAAACCGCCACGTCGATCGCTGCATCGAGCGACGGGAAGGGCGACGTCGACGTCATCGACGCGCATCTCAAAATCGGCGACGTGTACAAAGACAGCGACGCCAAGCTGCATCAGCAAGCTCTCGGGGAATATCAATCCGGCCTCAAGACCTGCGAGACCGCGCTCAGCAAGCATCCGGACGACTTCGATCTCTTACGCAACAAGGGAAAGGCTTTCTTCCGGATCGCCGAACTGCTGAGGGCCGACAAGGCGCTCGACGACGCGCGCGCTTACTATCAGAAAGCATTTGAAGTTCAGGACAGCCTAGTCTCGCGCAATGCGCGAGAGGCGGTGGCGGCGCAAAAGACGCCAGATGCGTCGCTCAAATCGAACCTCGCCGCTACTTACACCCACTGGGGACTGCTCGAACTGGGAGCCGGAAACCTTGCGCTTGCGCTTGAGAAATTGCGGCAGGGCGTCGCCCTCGATGAGGAGCTGACCAAGAACGAACCCGGCAACCCGCAATGGCAAGAGTTTCTCACACCGAACTATCTTTATCTCGCCCAGGCTTTGGAGGGGCTCAAGCGGCCGGACGAGGCGCTGACCTATTATCGTAAGCTCAACGATGCGCGCAGGACGCTTGCCTATCGCGCGCCAGGGAGGTCCAAAGCGCAAAAGGATTGGGCCGAGTTGGCGAAGCTGCTCGGCGATCGTTCGACAGGCCTCGCCCAGATCGAAGCCTATCGCGAGGCGGTCAGAAGCTGGAACCGGCTGGTCGATGAGCCAAGAAGCGCCGACGCGGCCGCCGACCAATACGATGTCGTTCTCAGCTTTGCGCGGACGTTCGACGCTAAGAACGACTGGCCCGACGCGCAGTCAGCCTATCACTTGGCAGGGAAAATGGCGACGCTAAACCTGGCTCATGATCCGTCCAACGCTGACTGGCGGGACAAGGCCGACGCGGCCGGGAAGGCTGAGATCGCAGCCGGACTGGCGGCAGAGCGAGCCGCGCCGCCGTCGCCTTGAGCTGCTCTCCCCGCCTTCAGGCCGCGGCCTTCAGCGCCTGATCGAGGTCGGCGAGAATATCATCGATATGCTCGATGCCGATCGACAGACGAACATAGTCGTCCGTCACGCCGGTCGCCTGCTGCTCTTGCGGGCTGAGCTGCGAGTGAGTGGTGGTCGCCGGATGGATCGCGAGCGACCGAGCGTCGCCGATGTTGGCGACGTGATAGAGGAGCTTCAGCGCGTCGATGAACCTGCGCCCCGCGTCCTTGCCGCCCTTGATCTCAAATCCGACGAGGCCGCCCTGCCCTCCCTTGAGGTATTTTTCAGCGCGCTTCCTCGCTTCGCCTTTCTGAACCGAAGGATGAATGACGCTCGTGACCGCGGACTGTTTGCCGAGCCAGGCTGCGACCGCGGACGCGTTTGCCGAGTGGCGCTCGATCCGCAACGGCAGCGTCTCCACACCCTGAAGCGTGAGGAAGGCGTTGAACGGCGACATGGCTGAGCCGAGATCGCGCAAAAGCGTCGTGCGCGCCTTGAGGATGTAGGCGACGGGGCCAAGCGGCTTCACCGCTTCGCTCCACACTGCGCCGTGGTAGCTGGGATCGGGGGTGTTGAGCGCGGGCTGACGCTCTTTGTGGTCCTCCCAGGGAAAATTGCCGCTATCGATGATGAGTCCGCCGATTGAGGTGCCGTGGCCGCCAAGATATTTCGTCGACGAGTAGACGACGATCGCCGCGCCATGTTCGAACGGCCGGGTCAGGATCGGCGCGGCGGTGTTATCCATGATCAGCGGAATGCCCAAGGGCCGGCCGATCGCCGCCACTTCCTCGATCGGAAAGGCGATCAGCTTCGGGTTGGGCAGCGTCTCGGCGTAGTAGGCGCGCGTGCGCGCGTCGGTCGCCTTGCGGAAATTCTCAGGATCGGCGGGATCGACGAAGCGCACCTCGATCCCCTGGTCCTTCATCGTATTGGCGAACAGGTTCCAGGTGCCCCCGTAAAGATCCGTCGAGGAGACGACGTTGTCGCCGACCCGCGCCAGGTTCTGGATCGAAAAAGCCGAAGCGGCTTGGCCGCTGGCGAGCGCCAGACCCGCCACCCCGCCCTCAAGAGCAGCGACGCGCTTTTCCAGCACGTCATTGGTCGGGTTCATGATGCGGGTGTAGATGTTGCCGAGCTCCTTGAGCGCGAACAGGTTGGCGGCGTGCTCGGCGCTTTGGAACTGATAGGAGGTGGTCTGATAAATCGGCACCGCGACGGCGCCCGTAGTAGGATCGGCGCGCCAGCCAGCGTGGAGCGCCAGAGTTTCGACTTTGTGAGACATGGTTTCTTCCCTGCTGTTGCCGCTTGCGTCGCCAGTTTTCAAAGCCCCATGCGACGAACGATGACTCTATGACAAATAGATAAAGTTGCTCAATTTTAACGTATATAAATTAGGTGGAACAACTAGACGATACCGATTCCAAAACCGCTCCGCAAGGCGCCTCCTCGCTGTCAGGTTAGCAGCTGACGCCGATGCCTTGAAGATAGCGCTGGCGATGGCGTCGAAATTCAGCCCGATTTCTGTATTGTCGGAGCGCGAATCGCAGGCCGCCGATCGCGTGCTGGAGGCGAAAGGAAAAGCAAAAATGAGTGTGCGCCATGAGCCGGACGAGCGGATGCGGAAATTTCACCTTCCCCACGCTCATCTCGAATCCGCCTTCGGAAACGACTGGTTCGGGAGAAAGGCGGAGGATTTCGCGCGCTTCTTTGGCACGCCGACGTTCCTCATCGCGCAAACGCTCATCGTCGCGTTGTGGATATGGGTCAATGCCGCCGGCTGGACCCAGTTCGACGTCTATCCGTTCATTCTGCTCAATCTCGCCTTCTCGACTCAGGCCGCCTATGCCGCGCCCCTGATCCTGCTGGCGCAGACCCGTCAAGCGGATCGCGACAAGGTGACGAGCCTCGCCGACGCCCAGCATCGCGAGGAGATTCATCAAATCAATGAGCAGCGGCAGGCGCAGATGCGCGAGCAGGCCGGCGTGCTGATCGAAATGGTGCAGCAGAACACCGCGCTGACCGAGCGCGTGGAGACCCTGCTGAAACAGAATACCGAACTCACTGAGGCCGTCCGAACCCTCGTCGAAAGGATCGATGCGATGACGAGCGAGGTCCATGCGCGGATGACGCCGGCCGCCCGCTGAAAACCGCCTATTTGTCGATGAACTCGATTGTTTGCTCGAGCGCCGCCGGGGAGACCTTGAACAGACCGGTACAGGCCATGCCCTGAGAAGGATCGCAAGGGCGACTCTTTTCGCCAGTAACTATTCTGTATTTGGCCACTTTGCTCACGGCGGTTGAGGTAGAGCAAATCCGATCCACGCATTTCGGAAAGTGTGAAATTTTAATCGGTGAGAGGTTGGTGGCGCGGCCTGTCGCCGATGTTGCCTGGACCACGACCGCCTAAGGCAACCAGAAAGGCGGATCTTGCATCTACTCTATGTATGTGTTATTATTCTTTATCAGTCCTGCAAGATTTCTTAATATGACGTGGCCGCCGAGGTCCCCTTGAACCCTTCGTTAAAATTGGCGGTAAAGAACCTGGCGCGCAATTATGGTGTCCATGTTCGCTATATGCCTCGGCTTTTGAAAAAAGGGCCTGATTACGAAGTAGTGCTGCCCAACGCGACGTACAGCCCGTGGAATATTGACGAAGCTTTCTTGGCGGCCTATTCGCAGATCAAAGACGCTACGCTCGTCGACAAATACCGTTGCTTCGAGCTTTGGAAGCTCGTCGAGCAGTGCGCCAAGCTCGAAGGTGGCTCTCTGATCGAGGTCGGGGTGTGGCGCGGGGGAACGGCCGCGCTTATCGCGACCCAGGCGAGAAATGTAGGACTGTCCGACAAGGTCTACGCCTGCGATACCTTCTCTGGCGTCGTGAAAGTCGGAGTTGAGGATCCTGACTATGTTGGCGGGGAGCATGCTGACACGAGCCAACGTTCGGTTGAGGAGCTCTTCTCTCGTAGATTTAAACTCGACAATATTGAGGTTCTTGTTGGAATCTTCCCAGAAGACACCGGGCGTCAGGTCGAAAACCTCAAGTTTAGGTTCTGCCATATAGATGTCGATGTCTACCAGTCCGCCAAAGACGTAACAGAATGGATCTGGGACCGTTTGGTCCCAGGCGGTATGATCGTCTACGATGACTATGGCGGAGACACGACTCCTGGCGTCGCTCGCTATGTCGACGCGCAACTGCCGCTCAAAGACCGGATCGTTTTTCACAATCTCAACGGCCACGCGATCGTTATCAAAAGATAAGGGACGTTTCAGCTGCGCGGATGACGCCGGCCGCCCGCGGTTAAACGGCCGTGGCCGCCCGCTGAAACCGCTATTTGTCGATGAACTCGATCGTTTGTTCGAGCGCCGCGGGCGAGACCCTGAACAGGCCAGTATAGGGCATGCCGAGTTCGAGGATGAGGAGAATCGCAAACGCGATCGACAGCGCGCCGAAAGTCAGGGCTGCGGTGACCAGGGCGTTGCTTGGGGCGTATAGGCCCATGGCGAAAAAGAGCGACGCCGTCCAAAAAACCAGGATCGCGATCAAGACCCACGACACCGGCCCGCTGGCGATCTGGAGAGAGATCAAGAGCCGCGATTGTTCGACCATGCTGGCGTATTGGTTGGCGGTCGCCAGCGCCGCTTTCTGCGTATCAGTCTTGGGCTGAAGCGTCGCGAGAAAGTCGCTCACGGCTTGCGCATTAGCGAGGGGCGGGCCGACCGTCAGGAACGCGGAATCGACCGTCCCGCCGCTCCAGATCGCCTCATAGGCTTTTTCGATTCCCTGTTTGAGCTGGTCGCGCATCGGCTTGGTTTCGGGCCCAAACTGCCCGAGCGCCTGATCGAGCCTCAGGATCTGGGCGGAGAAATTCTCCAGATTCGTCCGCTGGGCCGAGAAATAGCCCCAGCTCACGCCGATGAGGGTTCCGAGGACGAGCGCGAGAAGAAGGCTGACTAGGCCTGAGACCTGGCCGACCACGGCTTTTGTCTCGCCCGTCTTGTGCTCATCGACGAGCTTCGTTTGCAAAGCCAGCCCGGCATAGCCGGCGACCATAAACAGGACAAAAATCAGTACGCAGATAAGGAGAATGCTCAAGCTGTTAGCCCCACCAGCGATGCTGCCCGCGGCACCCTTGGCTGACCCACCGGGGAATTTCAAGCTGGTTCAAAGGACCGGAGACCGAAACGGGGGTGTGTTGCAACCGCAGTTGTCACACCGACGACATCTCGGAACGACAATTGCAAGACGACAATTGCTGGATAAACCGCGAGATTCTATTCACTGTCTGAGTTTGTTTTAATTAATCTGTTGTCACCCATGGCAGCGCTATTTTGCTAAGCGGTGGGCCGCGTTAACAACTTCATACAATGTCGCTCGAGAAGCCGGCGCGGGATCGTAGTCTTCTTCGCCGGGAGGCCGTTTGCCAACCCTTTTATTAGGCCCTCGACACCCGGAGCATGCAATGACCACTATTCGCAGCCAAGGTCACTTCGAGTCGCTCGACGGACTTCGTGGAGCTGCGGCGCTCGCAGTCGTCATCCATCATTCGGCAAACGTTGACCTTAATACCGAGGCTGGAAACGCGGGCTTCGTCACCCCTATATTTCGGGTCATGGCGCGGCTGGGCCATCCCGCTGTCCTTTTATTCTTCGTTCTTAGTGGGTTTGTTTTATACGTAAGCTTCCTACGAGGCCACGATCGGTCGTACTGGTCTTTTTTAACGCGGCGCGTGTTTCGATTATACCCTGCGCTGATTGTGGCCGTCGCGGTCGCCGCGTTGCTCCATTGGCTTCAGTCTCCGCCGAACTGCTCCGCACTCGACCCATGGGTGGCGTCATGCTGGTGCCATCCCCTCACGATCGGCGGGACCGTCCGAATCATGTCGCTTCTAGGATTGCGGGCCGAGGATAATCTATTCAACCCCGTTCTTTGGAGCCTTTTCATCGAGATGCGTTTCTCGATTGTCTTTATGTTGCTCGCCGCGATCTGCCAAAAAAGCTGGATCGTCCTCCTCGGAATTGGCGCAGCCGCCTATTTGAGCGGCGCCCATGTACTCGCAATGCTTGGTTACCGCGAACCTTTCTTGATGGGCGACTCGCTGGCCGGCATCGTCGGCGTCACTCTATTTTACCTGCCGAGCTTCATCCTCGGCATGTTGATCGCCCATATTCTCCAAAATCGTGTAGCTCATCGGTTTTGGCCTCAATCGAATTGGACCAAAACCGGTATTGTGGCTCTGTCGCTGGTCCTGGGCCTCGCAATTAATTCGGACATCCTGCGGGAGTTTGTATTCGCCGCAATTATCTTCTGTATTTGCCTGGGCGGCTGGTTCGACGCGCTGCTGCGCCGACGGCCATTTCTTTTCCTGGGACGAGCTTCTTACAGCCTCTATCTTATTCACCTGCCGATCTTGTTCGCAATGACGTATTGGCTCCAACCTAAAATTGGAATAACGGCGCCGGTTTTGATCGCTCCAATCGTGTCCCTGGTCGCCGCCCGTGCGATGTATTCCCTGATCGAGGTTCCCGGCATCAGGGCGGGTCGAACTGTCGCGGCCATGTTCGCACAGCCACGAGGCCGGTCCGGCTTTGGCCTCCCCGAACCGTCCGCGGTCGCTCACAAGAGCACGAACCTCGCTCCTGCGACCCGCGCCCCGGACGGGCGGCTGTCGTAAGCGGAAGCCTTCGCCGGCCGGGCGCTTGCACAAAGCGATTCGTCGAGGACGGCCTGCCGGAGGCGGGCGCGGCCGGCCGCTGCGGAACGCGCCAGGATACTGGCAGAAAAGCAGCAATCATAAGCTTTGATTTCGTATGACTTCCGTATTTATTTTTCTTGGTCACTGCTTAAATACTACGAGTATAGAATCCGAAATATTGTTAATATTAACATGGTCTAAGCTATATTGAAGATGATATATTTTAAGATCAAGCCTGCGCACGACCACAGTCCCAGCTTGACTTTAGAATGGTCAAATAAGACCCGCATTCTCTCTCGAGCCGCCGAACATTCTCATCAGAAGCCTTTTCTTAGAAGGGCAAGACGCAACATGCGTTATCGCCGACGTCGATGGACCCTAAAGCAAGCCGCCATTCGTGCGGAGTTGCAGAAAAAAGAGGTTAAGCGCTTGAAAGCACTCCGTCGCGCGCAGAATTGCCCACCTGTCGCGACCCCGGGCCAGCTCGGTTTCCACGTTGAAATCCATGACCTCGGTCTGACGCCGAGATTGCCAACAATTCATCGTCACGCAACTCGGCCGCCCTTCTAATGGCCCGGTCCGTCTGCTAGTGCGCGTTCTCATTTTCTTGCCGCCCGCTCAAGGTCCCCCGCCCATGCGCATGTTGAGTCTCGCGCTCTTCGCCGTCCTCGCCCTCGTCATCGGCGCATATAAAGAAGACGAAATGACGCTGCTGATCGCGGTCTCCTCGGGGCTCGCGGCGATCGCGTCGCTGCCGCGATGGAGGATGTCGACCTTCCTCACCCTTCTCTGCGAATTGTTCGCCGTTGAAACCGTGCTGTTCGGCTTGGCCGACCTTGTGGCGCTCATGGGCTATTGGCCTAAGAGCCTCGAGGAATATGAGCTGCCGACCTATCTGCCGCTCGCGACGGCGCTGTTCATCCTTGCCATTTTCGCCGTCTCCCATTTTCGCCTGGTGCGCAAGATGATGACGATCGCCGATCCGTTCTTCGCCGCGCGGACCCCGATCTCGATCCGGCCCCTACCGGCTCGACCGATCATCATGCGCCAGGACATCTACGCCCGCGCCAACGTCTTCTTTCTCATCCTGATCAATCAGTTCCAGGTCGCGCTCGCGCTGCGTTTCAACTTCTTCCAGCGGGATTTCGGCAACGCCATTCAGGTCGCGGACGAAGCGCACCGGGTCGCGTTCTGGTATCAGCTCATGGTCGTCTTCGTACCCCTGGCGACGATCGCCATCGTCGCTGGCATCGTCGAATTCTTCGTCGCCTCGAATTTTGTGCTGCAATGGCGCCGGTGGATGACGGCCTCCTTCACCTCGCGCTGGCTCATGCATTCGATGCATTACAAGCTGGCTCTTTCAGCCAACGTCGCCAACAGAGCCCAACCGGCGTCGGAAGAATTCCCGGATCAGCATGTCCCAACCGACAACCCCGATCAGCGTATCTCGCAGGATATCGGCGGCTTCATCAACGGCACCGGGACTGGCATCAATTCCGGGAACGTCGGCATCTACAACTACACCATCCAGGCGATCGCTTCCGCAACCAACCTGGTCTCGTTCTCGATCATCCTGTGGGGGATTTCCAACTCCCTCAACGCGCCGATTTTCGGTTTGCGAATCCCTGGCTTCCTGTTTTGGGTCGCCGTCCTATACGCCTGCCTTGCGACAGGCATCACCCAGCTCATTGGCCGAAGTCTGTCCCGGCTCTACTTCCGACAGCAGGCGGTCGAAGCGAACTTCCGCTTCGATCTCGCGCGCATCCGCGAGTACAGCGAACAGATCGCGCTCCTTAAGGGCGAGGATCGCGAGATCGACCGCGCCGGCAACGTGTTTGCCGAGGTGGTGAGGACTGTTCGTCGGATCATTCACGTCCGCACCTGGCTGATCGCCTTCAACCAGTTCTACAGCCAGATCTCCGTCATCATCCCCTATGTGGTCGTGGCCCCCTTCTATTTTGCAAAAATCGTCGACTTCGGCCGTTTCAATCAGTCGGCGGATGCGTTCGGCAACGTCAACGGCGCCATGAACTTCTTTGTCGACCGCTACATCGGCCTCGCCGATTTTCGCGCCACGATCGAGCGTCTGACCTCGTTCGAGGACGCCTTCAATCGCACCCTCGCGGACGAGAAAAAGGCGCGCCTGACGGCAAAGCCGTCGCAGGCCCCGACCCTCGCGCTGAACGACGTCGAACTCGCGTTGCCCGACGGCCGCAAACTGGCCCGTGTCGCCGACCTGGTGCTGGTCCCGCAGGAGCCTACAATGCTTGTCGGACCGTCGGGAGTCGGCAAGTCGACCCTCTTTCGCGCAATTGCGGGCTTGTGGCCATACGGCTCAGGTGAGATCCATCAGCCGGCTTTCGCCAAGCTCATGTTATTGCCGCAGCGGCCTTATATCCCGATCGGACCGTTACGCGAGGCTCTTGCCTATCCGGGAGCAAGCTCTAATTTTTCCGACGATCAGCTAACCGAGACGCTGATTAAGGTTGGCCTGCCAGGGCTCGCGAACCGGCTAGATGAGAGTGAGAATTGGCAGATGCAGCTGTCTGGCGGCGAGCAGCAGCGGCTCGCGGTTGCGCGCGCTTTGCTGGCCGAGCCGGACTGGCTGTTCCTGGACGAATCGACCGCTTCACTCGACGAGAAGAGCGAGGCCAATCTCTACCGCGCGATTGTCGAAACGCTACCGCAAACGACGATCGTCTCGATTGGCCATCAGGCGACGATCAATCAATTTCACAAGCGGCGAATCGCATTCCAACCCCAGGACGGAGCTCCAGCTGCGGTCAGCGCGGAGCCGGAGCCTGCGACCTGATTGAAGAACTCGGCTAGAGCGAGCGGGCGAGCCGCAACGCGCCGCGCGGCCCCTTGATCACAAGATCGCCGTTGACCAAGTCCCACGTTGGGTTGCCGACCAGCGCTGACAGGAAACCCAGTTCGACTTGCATAACGTCCTTGGGGCATTGCTTTTTGGTTAGCGCATAAGGACCGACGGCGAGATGCTGGTCCTTGACCGGATAGAGTGTCGCCGACCACGAATTGCAGCCGGTGAAGCCTGAGCCACGGAGTGTCCCGTCGATTTTGAGGCTGATGTCCAATCCGGGAGGCACTGGCTTGCCGTTGAGTTCCTTGAGCGACCAGGTCTGATCGAGGGGAAAATTCTTCTGCAGCGGCGGAAGCGGCTTGGGCGTATCATCCTCTTCGCTTTGCGGCCCCTTTTGAGCGGCAAAAGCCGTCGTGGCGAAACACAGAGCTAGGGCGACAGCAGTCACAACCGAGATTGACTTCAACATCTGATGGACCTCGATATCCGGAGGCGACGGCCCCTCTTCGAAGAATTCCTGATGCGCGGCGATTCGCCGGGCGAGGTTTCTTGACCTTAGAGCTAGCATTTTTTGTGGCGAAGGCTCCAGCCGCCCCCTTGAAAATCCGCACGCAAAACAAAAATTATGGTTTGAGGCAACGAGCCTCGCCGCGGCAGGCGCAGCCAATGTCTGGGGCGCCGAGCCGTCATATCGCTCAACACAGAGGATGTGATTTATGTCAAATTACGATCTTTCACCGTTTTACCGTTCCACCGTCGGCTTCGATCGTCTCTTTTCGATGCTCGACAGGGTGGCTGGAGGTGAGCAGAACGCGCCCACCTATCCGCCTTATAACATCGAGCGCACCGGCGAGAACGCTTATAGAATAACTCTCGCTGTGGCAGGTTTCGCCGAGGACGAATTGTCGGTCGAGACCCGCGAAAACACGCTGACCGTACGCGGATCTAAGGAAACCGTTCAGAAGGACGAGAAGCGCGACCTGCTTTATCAGGGCATCGCCGCCCGCGCCTTCGAGCGCCGCTTCCAGCTTGCCGACCACGTCGTCGTGACAGGCGCGGCAAGTGAGAATGGTCTGTTGCACATCGACCTCGTCCGTGAGGTCCCCGAAGCGCAGAAGCCGCGCACGATTGCGATCAACAAGGGCGCCACGACCCTCCAGAGCGTCAAGGCGCCTACGGCTCAGGCTGCTTAAACTCAAGCGCCGTCAGCATACGGCTTCAGGGCGCCCCACGCGGGCGCCCTCTTCGTTATTGGAACAGCGCCGGGGGAACGATGCTCACCTTTGGTCTATCGCTAGCCTCCATGGACGAACCTTGGGTCGCCGGCGTGGAAACCGTGGGCTCTGCGCCGGCGGCAGAGTTCTCAATATGCGGCGGTCCCGAATCATGGATTTCGGTCGACTGGGGTGTCGTGGGGTCCGCCTTAGCCGTTTCGCGTGGAGCAGGAGGCGGCAAAGGTGGGTTGACGGCCGCCTTGTGTTCCACTGAAACGCCCTTGGGCTTGGCCTTCGTTCCTGGCCGCGTTTCCCCAACACCGTATGGACCGATCGCCGCCGGAATATGAACGTTTGCTGTCCTGGGCGCGCCCGAAAACCGCGATCCCAGGGCAGGTCCAACGCCGTCTTGAGGCTCGCCAAACGCTTCGTCGCGTGCGGCGAGCTCGGGTCCCCAAGCGCGGCGGGTGGCTGGAAAACGCTCAAGAACTTGCCCGCTTTTGGCGTCGATGATGAGTTGCTGATGGCCTGCGGGGCCGGCGCTGACGTCGGCGAGATAAACTCCCGGCCGGCGCACCAGCGGCGCCGTCAGCACATATCCCTGCGCTTCAAGACCTCGCTCGATCTCACCGGGAAAAACGGCTCCCCAAGGCGGCGCCCATTGAGCCGTTGCAGGAGGAACGAAGGCGAGTGTGAAAAGCGCGCCGAGCGCCGAGCCACCCAGACAGCGACCGAGCGCTCCGTTCGACTTAATGGTCATGCTAGTCGCTCCAGGGTCGTTCCCGAGGCGATCCTGAAGGGCAGAATGCGGCGCGGTTACGGCGTCAAGGCGGCTGAGTTCGTCATGTCGGCGCAAAGGCCCAGAAGCTGATCAATTTCGTTTGATTCCGATTCGAACGAGGCCACCAACCTGACCAGGGTTTCGCCATTTCGCGGGGCCCGCTCCGACGGAAGCGATCGGGTGCTCCAGTCGTGGAATACCGCCCCGGCAGCGCGCCATCCGTCGACCATTGCTTTCGGCGCGACGGCAAAGACTTCGTTCACCTCAGTTGGCCACGCCAGGCGAACGCCAGGCGTCCCCGCAAGGCCGCGCGCGAGACGCTGCGCCGAGGCGTTTGCTCGTTCCGCCAACCGCAACCAAAGTCCGTCGGTAAGATAGGCCTCCATCTGCGCGCCAAGGAAGCGTCCCTTGGACAAAGTCTGACCGCCCCGCTTGCGCTGAAAGGCGAAATTCGCCGCGCGAGCGGAATCGAAAAATAGGATGGCTTCACAAGCCAGCGCGCCGTTCTTCGTCGCGCCAAGAGTTAGAATGTCGACCCCGGCGCGCCAGGTCATGTCGGCTGGCGTCGCGCCAGCGGAAATGAGCGCATTGGCGAAGCGCGCGCCGTCCATGTGCACGCTGATCCGGTGGCGATGAGCGATCGAACTGAGCTCCGTCACCTCGCGAACGCCATAGACGGTCCCGGCTTCCGTCGCTTGGGAAAGCGAAAGCGCGCCCGGTTGGGTCGACTTCACAAGCCCACGCGGAAACCTCTCCAAGGTCTCCTGAAGGCCCTCGGGAGTGATCTTGCCGCCCTCGCCCGCGATGCCGACGAGTTTCGCCCCGGCGGTGAACAACTCCGGGGCGCCGCATTCATCGTCGTGAATGTGCGCTTCCTCGTGACAAAAAATGGTGTCCCACGGATTGACGAGTGCCGATAGCGCCAGGGCATTCGCCGCCGTCCCCGTCGTAACCAGAAAAGCAACGACCTCGGTCTCAAAAACCTCGCTTAGAAGCTGCCGCGCACGCGTGGTATATTCGTCGGCGCCATAGGCCGGCGCGTTGACCCGCGACGAGGCCATGATCGCATCCAGGATTTGGGGCGCCACGCCGGCTCCGTTGTCGCTAGCGAAATTCATGCTTGCTCCGCTCGATCCGAGGAGACAATGTGCGTCAGATCTCGCCGGCCTGGCAATTCGCTCCTGCGCCACGGGGCTGCAGAAAAAAATCCAGAACCGCTTGTGTCAGCGATCCATTTCTGTCATGGTCGGAAAATAGGACAGTTGTGCTGACCATTTTTTGGGCGCTGAAGCTTTGGCGCCAACAGACAAGCAGGGCTCGAGCGTTGTCGGATCGAACGACAAAGACGGATCGAAAAAAATCCGACGCGTGACGCTCTTTGCGCTGCGCGTTAGCAGCTGACTTTGTCCATGATACGCCTGAAAATTTGAGATACGGTCGCACCGAGTCCGCGACCGCCCGGGGAGCGGAGACATGAACGCCACAACTCGAGCGACATTCGATGAGTTGCGCGACAGGTTCGCGAAGGCCAATCCAGGCCGCGATCCGCTGACGCCGATGGCGGAGGGCCTCTATCATCCCTCCAAAGAGCATGATTCGTGCGGCGTTGGTTTTGTCGCCGACATGAAGAACCGCAAGTCGCACGGCATCCTCGAAAAGGGTCTCCAAATTCTTGTCAACCTCGACCACCGCGGCGCGGTGGGCGCGGATCCGTCGCTCGGCGATGGTTGCGGCGTGCTGACCCAAATCCCGCATACGTTCTTCGCGCCGGAATGCGCCAAGCTGGGCTTTGACCTGCCCACCCAGGGGCATTACGCGATCGGACAGTTTTTCATGCCGCGCCAGTCGGCCCAGCGCCAGCAGGTTCGCGAAATCGTCGAAGAAGTCGTCGCGACCGAGGGTTTGACCCTGCTCGGCTGGCGCGACGTTCCAGTCGACAGCTCCGTTCTCGGCGAACGCGTGAAGGCCGTCGAGCCGGTGATGCAGCAGATCTTTATCGGTCGACCCGCGGACGTCGCCACGGAAGACGATTTTGAGCGCCGTCTCTACATCATCCGCAAGGTTGTCTCCAATCGCGTGGTCGCAATCGGGACGCCTGAGATCCTCGAATGTTACCCGGTCTCGATGTCGGCCCGCACCATTGTCTACAAAGGCATGGTGCTGGTTCGGCAGCTTGCCCCCTACTATCGGGATCTCTTGGACCCGCGCTTCGAGACCGCGCTTGCGCTGGTCCATCAACGGTTCGCGACCAACACGTTTCCGTCCTGGCGCCTTGCGCATCCCTATCGGATGGTCGCGCACAACGGCGAAATCAACACTTTGCGAGGCAACGTCAATTGGATGGCGGCGCGTCAGGCCAGCGTCGACTCTGAGCTCTTCGGCGCCGACATCTCGAAGCTGTGGCCGATTTCATACGAAGGCCAGTCGGACACCGCCTGCCTTGACAATGCGCTCGAGTTTCTTGTTCAGGGCGGCTATTCGCTCAGCCACGCGATGATGACGCTCATTCCGGAGGCCTGGGCGGGCAATCCGCTGATGAGCGAGGAGCGACGCGCTTTCTACGAATATCATGCCGCGCTGATGGAGCCGTGGGACGGCCCGGCCGCGATGGCGTTCACCGACGGCCGTCAGATCGGAGCGACGCTCGACCGCAATGGGTTGAGGCCCGCACGCTATTTTGTCACTGACGACGACCTTGTCGTCTTGGCGTCGGAAATGGGCGTCCTGCCGGTGCCGGAAGAGAGCATTGTCGCCAAGTGGCGCTTGCAGCCCGGAAAGATGCTGCTCGTGGATCTCGAGCAGCACCGCATCGTGTCGGACGCGGAGATCAAGCAAAGCTTGTCGCAGGCCCGGCCCTACAGCGCCTGGCTTCGCGAAGGCCAGATCGTGCTCGAGGATCTCAACCCAGTCGAGCCGCGCGCCTTGCGCACCGACGTGTCGCTACTCGATCGCCAGCAGGCTTTCGGCTACACTCAGGAAGATTTGACGATCCTGCTTGCCCCTATGGCCTCCACCGGCCAGGAGGCGGTCGGGTCGATGGGCACGGACACGCCAATTTCGGCGCTGTCGTCGAAATCAAAGCTCCTCTACACCTACTTCAAGCAGAACTTCGCTCAGGTGACCAACCCGCCGATCGACCCGATCCGCGAAGAGTTGGTGATGAGCCTCGTCTCGTTCATTGGGCCGCGGCCCAACCTGTTCGACCTTGCCGGCGCGGCAAGGCGCAAGCGTCTTGAGGTGCGCCAGCCGATCCTGACCAATGAGGACCTCGAGAAGATCCGCAGCATTGGTCATTTGGAGGATTCGTTCGACACCAGAACCCTCGACATCACATACCCGGTGAAGAAGGGCGCGGCCGGCATGGGCGAAGCGCTCAAGCGGCTTTGCGAGCGGGCAAAATTGGCGGTGCATGGCCGCTACAACATCATCATTCTTTCCGATCGTATGGTCGGTCCGGATCGCATCCCGATTCCGGCCCTTTTGGCGACGGCGGCCGTTCATCATCACCTTATTCGCAAGGGACTTCGAACCTCTGTCGGCCTCGTCGTCGAAACGGGCGAGGCGCGCGAGATCCATCACTTCGCGTGTCTAGCGAGCTTCGGCGCCGAAGCGATCAATCCCTACCTCGCGTTCGAGACCTTGACCGCAATGGCGAAGGATTTGCCGGAGCCAATCAGCGGCTACGAGGCGGTCAAGCGCTTCATCAAGTCGGTCGACAAGGGCCTTCTCAAGGTCATGTCGAAGATGGGCATTTCGACCTACCAGTCCTATTGCGGCGCGCAGATTGTCGACGCTGTCGGCCTCTCGCGTGCGTTCATCGACGAATTCTTCTTCGGCACGGCGACCTCGATCGAGGGCGCAGGTTTGGCCGAAATCGCGCAGGAGACCGAGCGTCGCCATGCGGATGCATTCGGCCTTTCCCCGGTCCTGAGCACCGCGCTCGAGGTCGGCGGCGAATATGCTTACCGGGTGCGCGGAGAGACCCACAGCTGGACGCCGGAGACGGTCTCCCTGCTGCAGCACGCCGTTCGCGGCAACGCCCTCGATCGCTACAACGCCTTCGCCAAGGTGCTCAACGATCAGAGCGCGCAATTGTTGACGATTCGCGGTCTCTTCCGGCTCAAGACCGCGGAGGATGACGGACGAACGTCTGTGCCAATCGACGAAGTCGAGCCAGCCGTTTCGATCGTCAAGCGCTTTTCGACGGGCGCGATGTCGTACGGTTCGATTTCGCGCGAGGCGCACACCACGCTCGCGATCGCCATGAACCGGATCGGCGGTAAGTCAAACACCGGTGAAGGCGGCGAGGAGTCCGATCGCTACAAGCGGATGGCCAACGGCGACTCGATGCGCAGCGCGATCAAGCAGGTCGCCTCCGGTCGTTTCGGGGTGACGGCGGAATACCTCGTCAACTCCGACATGATGCAGATCAAGATGGCGCAAGGCGCGAAGCCTGGCGAAGGCGGTCAATTGCCCGGCCATAAAGTCGACGCGGTAATCGCCAAGGTGCGCCATTCCACCCAGGGCGTGGGCCTCATCTCGCCGCCCCCGCATCATGACATCTATTCGATCGAAGACCTGAAACAGCTCGTCTATGACCTGAAGAACGTTAACCCGGAGGCCCTTGTTTCAGTAAAGCTGGTGTCTGAAGTGGGCGTTGGCACCGTCGCAGCCGGCGTGGCCAAGTGCCGAGCCGACCATGTCACGATCTCCGGTTTCGAGGGGGGCACCGGCGCCTCCCCGTTGACCTCGATCAAACATGCCGGAAGCCCGTGGGAGATTGGTCTCGCGGAGACTCACCAGACGCTGGTGATGAACGGTCTAAGATCCCGCATCGCCGTGCAAGTCGACGGTGGCGTGCGCACTGGCCGGGACGTGGTGATCGGCGCGCTTCTGGGCGCGGACGAGTTCGGTTTCGCTACCGCCCCACTGATCGCTGCCGGCTGCATCATGATGCGCAAGTGCCATCTAAACACTTGCCCGGTCGGGGTCGCGACGCAGGACCCGGTGCTGCGCAAGCGCTTTGTCGGCAAGCCAGAGCATGTCATCAACTATTTCTTCTTCGTCGCCGAAGAGGTGCGAGCGCTGATGGCCGAGCTTGGCTACCGCACGTTCGACGAGATGGTCGGCCAGCGGCAAATGCTGGACCAGAAGAAGCTCAACGAGCATGCCAAGTCGCATGGGTTAGACTTCTCAAACCTGTTCTTCAAGCCAACTCCCTGGCCGGAAGACACGATTTACCGAAGCGTCGCTCAGGATCACGGACTCGATAATGTCCTCGACCGTCGTCTCATCGCCGACACGAAAGACGCTGTCGAGCGCGGCAGGCATGTGCGTCTCGACCTTTCCATCCGCAACGTCGATCGGTCGACGGGAGCAATGCTGTCGGGCGTCATCGCGAGGCGATACGGGAATGCCGGCCTGCGCGACGAGGCGATCCACGTCAAGTTCAAGGGCACCGCGGGGCAAAGTTTCGGGGCCTTCCTTGCAAAAGGCGTGACGCTCGAGCTCGAGGGCGAGGCGAACGACTATGTCGGCAAAGGGTTATCGGGGGGGCGTATCGTCGTCTACCCACCGCAAGAAGCTAAACAGCTGACGCCCGAGACCTCGATCATTGTTGGCAACACCGTTCTTTACGGCGCGACCGCCGGGGAATGCTATTTCCGCGGCGTGGCGGGCGAGCGCTTTGGGGTGCGCAATTCCGGCGCGATCACGGTCGTCGAGGGTACGGGCGACCATGGCTGCGAATATATGACGGGCGGCGTCGTCGTGGTCATTGGTGAAACGGGGCGCAACTTCGCCGCGGGAATGTCAGGCGGCATCGCCTACGTCCTCGACGAGGGCGGCACGTTTGCTGAGCGTTGCAATTTGGCGATGGTGGAGCTCAATCCTGTCGCTGCCGAAGAAGAGGTCATGCAGCGCCACCTGCATTCCGGGGGCGATCTCGAGCACCATGGCAGGGTCGATGTGATGCGCGACATGAGCCGATTCGACGCCGAACGCTTGCATCAGCTGATCGTCAACCACGCACGCTACACAGGCTCGACGCGCGCACGGACCATTCTTGAGGACTGGGAGGCCTATTTGCCCAAATTCCGCAAGGTGATGCCGGTCGAATATCGGCGCGCGCTGGCCGAGCTCGCGGCCCAAAGCGGGCCGCCGATGCTTGTCGCTGGAGAATAACTCCATCCCGGCGGCCAACGTCGCCGGTCGTCGTTCGAACGAGCCGCCTGTAAACGTGGCCCACCGCCGGTGGGCCACCCAAGACCGCGACGGCAAAGTTCTTGCAAGATAACGTCGGCGCGTTATTGAAGCGGCGGGGGCTCCGCGCGCGATATCGGGAGCGACGACACGGCTAAGGTGCCAAGATGGGCAAGGTCACGGGGTTTTTAGAGATCGATCGCGCGGACCGGCGTTATGCGCCGGCCTCCGACCGAATCCGCCACTATCGCGAGTTCATGCTGCCTCTAAGCGAGGAAGCAACTCGCAATCAGGCGTCGCGCTGCATGAATTGCGGCATCCCTTATTGTCACATCGGCTGTCCGGTCAACAACCAGATCCCCGACTGGAATGACCTCGCCTATCGCGGCGACTGGGCCGAAGCCGCGCGCAATCTGCTGTCCACCAACAACTTCCCGGAAGTCACCGGGCGCGTCTGTCCGGCGCCATGCGAAGCCTCCTGCACCCTGAACATCCAGGACACGCCGGTTACGATCAAGACCATTGAATGCGCGATCATCGATCGCGCTTTCTCTGAAGGCTGGATCAAACCTGAGCCCTCGTCCCGCAAGACAGACAAGAAAATTGCGGTTATCGGTTCCGGCCCCGCGGGTCTTGCTTGCGCTCAGCAGCTCGCGCGCGTTGGCCACGACGTCCATGTCTATGAGAAGAACGCCAAAGCCGGCGGGCTGTTGCGCTACGGGATTCCCGATTTCAAGCTTGAGAAGCGCCATGTAGACCGGCGGATCAAGCAGATGGAAGCCGAAGGCGTCACGTTCCACTACAACGCCCATGCCGGCGTGACGATGACGGGCCAAAGTCTCGTCGACGAGTACGATGCGGTCGCGCTGGCGGGCGGATCCGAGTCCTCCCGCGACCTGCCCGTTCCCGGCCGCGACCTCGACGGCGTTCATTTCGCCATGGAGTTCCTGCCGCAGCAAAACCGCCGTGTCTCCAGCGAGCCTATCGGCACAAACGCGTCGATCGTCGCGGCCGGCAAGCGGGTCGTTGTCATTGGCGGCGGCGACACCGGCTCGGACTGCATCGGAACCTCGATCCGCCAGGGCGCTCTTAAGGTGACCCAGCTCGAGATTATGCCGATGCCGCCGAAGCAAGAGGACAAGATGCTGACCTGGCCAAACTGGCCATTGAAGCTTCGCACCTCCTCCAGCCACGAAGAGGGCGCGGAGCGGGACTTCGCGGTGAACACGGTCGCCTTCGAGGGCGATAGCGGTGTCGTCACGGGTCTCAAATGCGTGCGCATCGACGAAAAGATGAAGCCGATTGCGGGCACGGAGTTCACTTTGCCGGCCGACCTCGTTCTGCTCGCGATGGGCTTCGTCTCGCCGGTCAAGGACGGCCTTCTCACCGAACTCGGGCTGTCGCTCGATCCGCGCGGCAACGTGCTCGCGGATACGAATAAATACGCCTCCTCAAAATCCAAAGTTTTTGCTTGCGGCGACATGCGCCGTGGCCAGTCGCTCGTCGTGTGGGCTATTCGGGAAGGGCGCCAATGCGCCGCCTCGATCGACGAGGCGCTAATGGGCTCGACGGTCCTCCCGAGGTAGCGGCTGACCAGCGGGCTTTGGGCTGAGGCGTATCAGGACTTCACATCAAGCGAGTCGGCGGATGGCGATCGAGGATAAAGCCCGCAAGGGCGCGCTCGATCGGCGGGTCGCCCCTTCATCAGATCGCAAAGCGATCCGGCCGCCTTATGCCGGAATGCGCTCCTCGTTTGGCGATGGCTCGCGCAGAACATACCCGCGACCCCACACCGTCTCGATATAGTTGCGCCCGCTCGACGCCGTCGCCAGTTTCTTGCGCAATTTGCAAATGAAAACGTCAATGATCTTGAGTTCCGGCTCATCCATGCCGCCATAGAGATGGTTAAGAAACATCTCCTTGGTCAGCGTCGTACCCTTGCGCAGCGAGAGCAGCTCCAGCATCTGGTACTCTTTGCCGGTCAGATGCACCCGCGCTCCGTCGACTTCGACCGTCTTCTGATCGAGGTTCACGGTGAGGTCGCCGGTGATGATGACCGACTGCGCATGTCCTTTTGAACGGCGCACGATGGCGTGGATCCGGGCGACGAGCTCGTCCTTGTGGAACGGCTTGGTCAGGTAGTCATCGGCGCCGTGGCCCAACCCTTTGACCTTGTCCTCGATGCCGGCCATCCCCGACAGGATCAGAATGGGCGTCTTTATCTTGGTGACCCGGAGCGAACGCAGCACCTCGTAACCCGACATATCGGGCAGGTTGAGATCGAGCAGAATGATGTCGTAGTCATAAAGCTTGCCGAGATCGATGCCTTCCTCGCCGAGATCCGTGACATAGACGTTGAAGTTCTCCGACTTCAACATCAGTTCAATGCTTTGTGCGGTCGCCGTGTCATCTTCGATCAAAAGTACCCGCATGTTAGGCTCCCCGCCTCGCCCGTCGCTTCATGACCGCGGTAATGTACGTCGCGTTCGTGCCCAAGCCTCGCTGCCGTGACCTCGGGTCAATTCGAATTAGACACTGACCGCCATTGGTTAACAAACCCTAATTCATTTGCGCAAGTCCCCTGACCCTATGCCGAATGATATTAGTAACAATTTGATAAGAAACAATATTTGGCAAGGATAAAAATTAATGCATTACATCAACAAATGGATCTAATAAATTCATTGGACTCACGGTTCGACGCGGATTGAAAACCTATCTCGCGCCGTGCAATGGCCCTTGAGATTGAACCGGCTCTTCCACTTCTCGCCTCTCGCAGATTGTTAACGACCCACGTAAACAAATCGATAACGTCCCCGACCACAATTACCCGCGCCGCTTGCGCCGAGACTTCGGCGGCTCGGCCACAGAGCTCGGTGAGCCCATGACGTAAGAAAGCAGAAACCTTCGTCATGCATCGTCCGGCCGTCTCGGTGTCGTGACCAGAGGATCGTAACGTCCTCTCGCGTTGGAGTTGCCAAGGAGTCTGCCGGAATGAAGTCGCGGGACACGCTGATCCGTTTGAAGCGCTTTCAACTTGAGGAGAAGCGCCGACGTGTTGGGCAAATCGAGATGATGCTGGCCGAGTTCACCCGCATGATCGGCGATCTTGATCGCGAGATCGCCAACGAGGAAAAGCGCGCCGGGATCGCGGACCCTGCCCACTTCGCCTATCCGACCTACGCCCGGGCGACGGCGGTCAGGCGCGACAATCTCAAGAGTTCGATCACTGAGCTTCTGGGTCAGATCGATGAGGCGAAGGCGGCGCAAGAAGAAGCCGAGGCCGAGTTCCTCAAATTCGAGACGCTTGAGGTGCGCGACAAAACCAACGATCGCCTGGCCGAAGCCGTAGCGCGGGCCTGACGCGGCCGCGCAGCCTCGCGGGTTTGTCGTCCTGCAAGCAGGCCGGAGCCCCTTCGCGGGCGTTGGACCTCCCATTCGCGTTGCGGCTCGAAGGCCGATGATCTAAATCTGTCCCGCCAGCAGCGATCTGCTGCCGCTGCGCGGGAGACTCCGAGCAAACGCTCGTTGCACCGCCTATCGACGGTGTCGGGGGAAGTTTGATGCTGATCGGAGTTCCGGCCGAAACGGACCCCGCTGAAACGCGCGTCGCCGCCGTTCCCGAGACGGTCAAGAAATTCGTGGGACTTGGCGCGGATGTCGCGGTCGAACACGGCGCGGGCGCTAAAGCGGGATTTCCAGACGCTGACTATCAATCGGCTGGCGCGAGGCTTGTCTCGGCCGAAGAAGCGCTCGGCGCCGATCTGGTGTTGAAAGTTCGCCGGCCGAACGGCGACGAAATTTCCCGCCTCAAGTCGGATGCCTTCGTCGTCGCGACGATGGACCCCTACGATCACCGCGACGCGATCGAGACGATGGCGAAGGCCGGAGTCGCCGCCTTCGCGATGGAGCTCATGCCGCGGATAACCCGCGCCCAGTCGATGGACGTTCTGTCGAGCCAGGCGAACCTCGCTGGCTATCGCGCTGTGATCGACGCCGCGGCCGAATACGGTCGGGCCTTGCCGATGATGATGACACCTGCCGGTACGGTCCCGGCCGCGAGGCTGTTCGTCATGGGCGTCGGCGTCGCCGGCCTGCAGGCGATCGCCACCGGTCGGCGCCTTGGCGCAGTGGTCACCGCGACGGACGTGCGTCCGGCGACCAAGGAGCAGGTTGAGTCGCTCGGAGCGAAATTCGTCGCCGTCGAAGACGAGGAGTTCAAGCAGGCCGAAACCGCGGGCGGCTACGCCAAGGAAATGTCGGATGCCTACAAGGCGAAACAGGCCGACCTCCTCGCCTCGCATATCGCCAAACAGGACATCGTCGTCACCACCGCGCTGATCCCCGGCCGACCCGCGCCGCGGCTCGTCAGCGCCGATATGGTCAAGTCGATGCGCGCCGGCTCAGTCATTGTCGATCTCGCCGTCGAACGCGGGGGAAATTGCGAGCTCTCGAGGCCCGGCGAAATGACGTTCAGCGACAATGGGGTCAAGATCGTCGGCTATTCCAACGTCACGCGCATTCCCTCCTCCGCCTCGGCGCTCTATGCGCGCAATCTTTACGCCTTCGCCGAAACGCTGATCGACAAGGCGAACAAGTCCCTCGCCGTCAACTGGGACGATGAGCTCGTGAAGGCGACATGCCTCACTCGCGGCGGCGCGATTGTTCACCCAAACTTCATGCCGAAATAAACGCGTGCGCGCTTTCAGCGCCGGAGAGCCCCATGGATAACATTGACGCCGCAATCGAAAAACTCCGGGCCTCGGCAGAGGCCGCGCGGGAGGCCGCCCAATCTGCGCAAGCCTACAGCGATCAGCTCGCTGCGGCGGGCCATGCCGCTTCTGGCGGCGCGATCGATCCGTTCGTGTTTCGTCTCGCGATTTTCGCCCTCGCGGTCTTCGTCGGCTATTACGTGGTCTGGTCGGTGACGCCGGCGTTGCACACCCCGCTCATGTCCGAGACCAACGCCATTTCGTCAGTCATTGTTGTCGGCGCGCTCTTGTCGGTGGGGGTCGCGGCCATCGACAGCGGCTCGGGATTTGCCCGCTTTGTCGGCTTTATCGCGCTCATCCTCTCGTCGATAAACATTTTCGGCGGCTTCATGGTCACCGAGCGCATGCTGGCGATGTACAAGAAGAAGGGCTGACGCCGGTGAACGCCAACCTCGCCGCACTGCTCTATCTCGTCTCCGGCGTCCTCTTCATTCTCGCGCTGCGCGGTCTCTCTTCGCCGGCGACCTCCCGCCAGGGCAACCGCTTCGGCATGATCGGCATGGCGATCGCCGTCGTGACGACGCTCGCGGTCCGTCCGCCATCGGGCATTTTCTCCTGGCTTCTCATCATTCTTGGGATCGCCATCGGCGGCGGCATCGGCGCGTGGCGCGCTCGCACTGTGCAGATGACGGCGATGCCCCAGCTGGTGGCGATGTTCCATTCATTGGTCGGTTTGGCCGCGGTATTGGTCGCCGCCGGAGCGTTTTACGCGCCCGAGGCCTTCGGGATCGAGGAGGGCGGCGCGATTCACCCGGGCAGCATCATCGAGATGTCGCTAGGGCTCGCGATCGGCGCCGTGACCTTCACGGGTTCGATCATCGCTTTCCTTAAGCTCGACGGACGCATGTCCGGCGCTCCGATCCTTTTGCCGCAGCGCCACCTTATCAATGGCTGTCTCGGTGTGGCGCTGGTGCTCTTGATTGTTCTTTTCTACGCTACCCAGTCCGCGGCCTTCTTCTGGCTCATCACGCTCGTCTCGCTCGCTCTCGGCGTCCTGCTCATTGTGCCGATTGGCGGCGCCGACATGCCGGTCGTCATCTCGATGCTCAATTCCTATTCCGGCTGGGCGGCCGCGGGCATCGGCTTCACGCTCGGCAATCTGGCCCTCATCATCACCGGCGCGCTAGTCGGCTCCTCGGGCGCGATCCTGTCCTACATCATGTGCAAGGGCATGAACCGATCTTTCATATCTGTCATCCTCGGCGGCTGGGGAGGCGAGGTCGCGAGCGCTGCGGGCGCAACCGAGACCCGTCCGGTCAAGCAGGGTTCGGCTGAGGACGCCGCCTTCATGATGAAGAACGCCTCCAAGGTGATTGTCGTGCCAGGATACGGAATGGCGGTCGCGCAGGCGCAGCACTCGCTGCGTGAGATGGGGGAGATGCTCAAGAAGAACGGCGTCGAGGTCAAATATGCGATTCATCCCGTCGCTGGCCGCATGCCAGGTCACATGAACGTGTTGCTCGCCGAAGCCAACGTTCCCTATGACGAGGTGTTCGAGCTCGAGGACATCAACAGCGAGTTCCCGCAAGCCGATGTCGCTTACGTCATCGGGGCGAATGACGTCACCAATCCTGCGGCCAAAACCGACCCGAAGTCGCCCATTTATGGCATGCCGATTCTCGACGTCGACAAGGCGAAGACCGTTTTGTTCGTCAAGCGCGGTATGGGTTCGGGCTACGCCGGCGTCGAGAACGAACTATTTTTTCGCGACAACACACTGATGCTGTTTGGCGATGCGAAAAAGATGACCGACGCAATCGTGAAGGCTTTGCAGCACTGAGCACGGCGACGGGGCGCCCTGCCTATGCTGATCGCCCTTGTCGCATGCGTCACGCTATATCTTGTGTTGTTTGTCGGCCTTTTCTTCGGCCAGCGGAAAATCCTGTTTCGGTGCGACGCCGCAGAGGTCGATCCGGCGACACTCGGACTTCGCGCTCAAACTGTTCGTCTGAAGACCGAGGATGGGGAAAGTCTAGTCGCGTGGAGCTTTCCACCCGCGCCGGAGCGCCCTCTGATCCTTTATTTTCACGGCAATGCCGGCGGCCTCGATCTTCGCGTAGAACGTTTTCGCGCCATCGCCAAGGCGGGTATGGGCCTGCTCGCGATCGAATATCGCGGCTATGCGAGCTCGACTGGCTCGCCAAGCGAGCGTGGGCTCAAGCTCGATGGCGAAGCGGCCTATGCAGCGGCGATCGCGAGCGGCGTCGCGCCTGAGCGCATCGTGGCTCTCGGAGAATCGCTTGGATCAGGCGTTGCTGTCGCTCTCGCCGCGCGCCACAAGATTGGCGCCCTTGTGCTCGAATTCGCCCTATTCGTCGATCGCTGATGTTGCCGCGGCGACTTATTGGTTTGTCCCGGTTCGCGCATTGCTTCGTGATCCTTTCCACAATGACTTGCTGATCGGCTCGGTCACGGCGCCCACCCTGATCGTTCACGGGACCAAAGATCTCGTTGTGCCCATCCGTTTCGGCGAAAAATTGTTCGCGCTCGCCAATGAGCCAAAAGAATTTTGGCGCGTCGAGGGCGCATCCCATTTGGCGATGGGCGAGCGGCTCGCCGACGTCCTGAGCTGGATCGCCCGAACCGTTGGATGACATCAAAGCTGATCGTCGCTTTCGTTGACGGCGGTCGTCGCCCAACGCATCGGCTTCGCAACCACTTTAGCGTTAGCTGCGACCCCGCGTTGCCGCCGCGCCGTGCATCCGTTATGCACCCGGCCCCCCGTTTTGAGGACGCCGACGATGCTCGCCGCAACGCGATCGACCAGAGCCTTAGCCGACGATGGCTGGCTCAAACGCGAGCTCAGCGCGACCTTCGCGCTGAGCTGGCCGATCGTTCTCGTCAATGTCGCGATCAGCTTGATGACGGTGACCGACATCATGATGCTCGGCTGGCTCTCGCCGCGCGCGCTCGCCGCTGGGGCCCTTGGATACAACCTCTATCTTCCACCCTTCTTGTTCGGCGTCGGCGTGGTATCGGCGCTCTCCCCCATCGTCGCCTCGATGGTTGGCGCCGGAAAAGACGCGCCGGCATTGCGCCGGGCGACGCACCAGGCGTTCCTGTCCGCCCTGTTGATCGCGCTCGTCACCTGGCTCGCGCTCTGGTGGACCACGGACATCCTCAAGTTGATCGGCGAAGAACCCGATCTCGCCAAGGACGCTGGGACCTACATGCTCGGGTTCCAGTGGAGCCTCGCGCCGAGCTTGTTGTTCTTTGCCGCTCGTTCGGCTTTTTTCGCGCTCGAGCGGCCCCGACCAATTCTGTTCGCCGGACTGGCGGCGGTCGCCTTCAACGTGCTCGCCAACTACGCCCTCATCTTTGGGCGCCTTGGAATGCCGGCGCTCGGGATTTTCGGGTCGGGGCTCGCAACCACGCTTTCCCAGACGCTGATGGTTTCTCTGCTTATCGGGGCCTCGCTGATCGATCCGCGCCTCAGCCGCTTGCGGTTGTTTGCTCTTCCCTGGCGCGCTGCGCCGCGCGAGATGGCCGCGCTCTGGCGGCTCGGCCTGCCGATCGGCGGGACAATCGTCGCCGAGGTCGGGGTCTTCGCCTCGTCGACTCTGCTTGTCGGCCTCATCGACCGAGCGGCGCTCGAAGCGCATACAATCGCTTTGCAGATCGCCTCGCTTGCCTTCATGGTCCCGCTCGGCCTCGGACAGGCCGCGACCGTTCGGGTCGGACATGCTTATGGCGCGGGTGACGCGGTCGCGCTAAGCCGCGCGGGCTGGTCCGCCTTCGGCCTCACCCTCGTTTTCGCGCTTCTGTCCGCGGCGACGATGCTCGCTGCGCCGCGTCTTCTGATCGCACCCTTCCTGGACGTCATGGCGCCGGAGAACCAGACCGCAGTTGCGATCGCGACCACTCTGCTTGGCGTCGCCGCGCTGTTCCAGATCTTTGACGCGAGCCAGGCAACGCTCGCCAACATGCTGCGCGGCGTGCACGACTTGCGCGTTCCTTTGTTGATCGCGCTTCTCGGCTATTGGGCGGTCGGCGCGCCGGTTGGCCTGGTGTTGGGTTTCTTGACGCCGCTTGGCGCGATAGGGGTGTGGGTCGGCCTTGCGCTCGGCCTTGCCGTCGTCGCTGTCCTTCTATTGTTGCGCTGGGTCGGCAAGGAGCGTCAGGGTTTTGGCGTTTGACCTTGGGTCGCGCCCTGCCACAATGTCGAGGGGCGCATAGGACCGAGGAAGATTGGCGCCATGTCCCAACACTCTGAGCCTCTTGTCATCGACGTCGACACCGGCATCGACGACGCGTTCGCGCTCCTCTACGCCAGCGCGCATGAGGGGACACAAATCCTCGGCGTCTCGACGGTCGTCGGCAACGTCTCCCTCGCCGCCGCGACGCGTAACACCCGCGCCGTCCTCGCGCTTGCGGGACGAGCGGATATCCCGGTCTGGCCGGGCGCGGCGACGGCGATTTCCATTGCTGCAAGGGACGCGAGCGAAATTCATGGCATGACCGGCCTTGGCCATGCCATCTTGCCGGATCCTGAAGACCTTCGGGACACGCTGCATGCCGCGGATTCGATCATCACAGCGGCGCGATCGCACCCAGGGCGCCTTATACTTTGCGCCGTCGGGCCGCTGACGAATATCGCCCTCGCGGTCATGCGCGAGCCGGAACTGCCGCGCCTCGTCAAGCGGTTCGTCATCATGGGCGGCGCCTATTCCGATTCGGGAAATGTCACGCCCTCGGCCGAATTCAACATCTGGCACGATGCGGAGGCGGCGCGGGTCGTCTTTCGCGCCTTTGGCGGCGTCGGCGCCGCGCCGGTGATCGCAATCGGCCTCGACGTCACCCGCAAGACGATCATCGACGAGAGCGACATTGCGGCGATCGCCTCGCGCATCGCTGGCAAGCCGCGCGGAGCCAAGCTCACGCGCTTCCTCGAGGATGCGTCGCGCTTTTATTTCGAGCGCATGGAAAAAACGATCGGCAAGCGCATTTTCACCATGCACGACCCATTGGCGGTCGCGGTCGCGCTCGATCCGACGCTGGTCGAAACGCGCCTCGCGGCCGTCGATGTCGAAACCACCGGGCGCTTGACGACCGGCGCCACCATCGTCGACTGGCGCGGCCAGTGGGGCCGGCTCGCCAATACCGAAGTCGCCGTCGCGGTCGACGCCGAACGCTTTCGCAAGCTCTTCTTCGACGCGGTGGCGCGTCTCGCTGACGGGAGCGGCAGCGAGAGGACGTAGGCCTTCCTGTCGCGCGTTGCGCGATTTGAAACCGCGCGCGCCCAAGTGAAGTGTCCGGAAAGCCTTGGCGCTTGTGTTTTTGCCTCCAATTGTTCTATCTTTGTTCTAGCCCTACTTTTCGCATCCTAAAAGGAGCGGCGCCTCCTTGATCCGGCTCGAGCCGCGATTCGCCGAATTGGCGGCGATGACGAATTTCTCGTTTCTGCGCGGAGCTTCGCATCCCGAGGAAATGGTCGCGCGCGCCGCCGAGCTTAGCCTCGCCGGCATCGGCATCGCCGACCGCAACTCACTCGCCGGAATCGTACGCGCCCACACCTTCGCACGCGAGAACGGCGAGGCGATGGCTGGCACGCGGGTCGTTCCGGGCGCACGTCTCGTGTTCATCGATGGCTCTCCTGACGCGCTCGTCTATCCAAAGGACCGCGCGGCCTATGGCCGGCTCTGCCGGATTCTGACCGAGGGCAACTTGCGTGCGCCTAAAGGCGAATGCTGGCTCATCCTCGATGATCTTCTGGAGCGAGGCCAAGGGCTACAGATCGTGGCGCTCCCTTCCTCCTCTGCCAAAGACCTCCCACCAGGAGCCAAGGAAAAGCTCGGCTACAAGGAGATGGATGCGGGCGCTGCTGTCGTCCGCTTGCGCGACGTCTTCGACAAGCGACTATGGATCGGCGCAAGCCTGACTTACGGCGGCGACATGCGTGGCGGGCTGGCGCGGCGCGTTGCGCTCGCGCGCGCCGTCGGCGCGCCATTGATGGCGACCAACGACGTGCTGATGCATTCGCCAGAGCGGCGCACGCTTGCCGATGTCCTGACCTGTATCCGCGAGAAGACCACGCTCGAGGCCGCCGGGCGGCTCACCCAAGCCAACGCCGAGCGCCATCTCAAAGCCCCGCGTGAAATGACGCGGCTCTTCGCCGAGGCGCCTGAGGCCGTCGCGGAGACGATGCGCTTCCTCGACGGCCTCGCCTTCAGTCTCGACGAACTCAGGCATCGCTATCCCGAAGAGCTGCGCGAGGGCCATGCAACGCCCCAGGAGGCGCTCGAAGCCTTCGCCTGGGAGGGTGCGGCAATGCGCTATCCGGACGGCGTTCCGGAGCGCACGCGCGAAGCGCTCACATATGAGCTCGCGCTGATCGCCTCGCTCGACTACGCGCCTTATTTCCTCACCGTGCATGACATCGTGCGCTTCGCGCGCTCGCAGGACATCCTCTGTCAGGGCCGAGGCTCCGCCGCCAATTCCGCCGTTTGCTATTGCCTTCGGATCACGGAGGTCAATCCGGCGAATTTCGATCTTCTGTTCGAGCGTTTCATCTCGCCCGAGCGCAACGAGCCGCCGGACATCGACGTCGACTTCGAGCACGAGCGGCGCGAGGAGGTGATCCAATATATCTATGAGCGTTATGGGCGTGAGCGCGCCAGCCTCGCCGCCGCAGTGATCACTTACCGCACCCGTTCAGCGATCCGCGAAACAGCCAAGGTCTTCAGCCTCTCGGACGATGTCATCGCAGCCCTCAACGGGACTGCCTGGGGCCAGGAGACGGGACCGATCGGCGAGGATCGCGTCCGCGCGGTCGGACTCAATCCCGCCGATCCGACGCTCAAGCTCGCGCTTGAGATGGCGAAGGCGCTGATTGGTTTTCCGCGCCATCTGACCCAGCACAGCGGCGGCTTCGTCATCACCCGCGACCGGCTCGACGAAGTCATGCCGGTAATGAACACGGCCATGAAAGAGCGTACGATGGTCGAGTGGGACAAGGACGATCTCGATGCGCTCGGACTTCTCAAGGTCGACGTGCTGGCGCTCGGCATGCTGACGGCGCTGAGCAAGGGCTTCAGGCTTCTCGACAAACATTACGGCGAGCGGCTGACCCTGGGCGCCATTCCCTCCGAGGAGCCGTGCGTCTACGCCATGATCCAGCGCGCGGATACGATCGGCGTGTTCCAGATCGAAAGCCGCGCGCAGATGTCGATGCTGCCGCGGCTCAAGCCGGCAAAGTTCTACGATCTCGTCATCGAGGTTGCGATCGTACGGCCCGGCCCGATCCAGGGCGACATGGTGCACCCCTATTTGCGTCGTCGGCAGGGCCTCGAGGATGTTTCCTATCCCTCAAAGGAACTTGAGGCGGTTCTGAACAAGACCCTCGGCGTGCCGCTGTTCCAGGAGCAGGCGATGAAGATCGCCATCGTGGCCGCTGGCTTCACGCCATCGGAAGCCGACAAGTTGCGCCGCGCAATGGCGACATTTCGTCGATCCGGCACGATCCAGAATTTTCAGGAGAAGATGGTCGAGGGCATGACCGCCAAAGGCTATCCGCGCGATTTCGCCGAGCGTTGCTTTCATCAGATCGAGGGCTTTGGCGAATACGGCTTTCCCGAGAGCCATGCGGCGAGCTTTGCGCTCCTTGTCTACGATTCTTGCTGGATGAAATGCCGCTATCCGGATGTCTTCGTCGCGGCCATGTTGAACGCCCAGCCGCTTGGCTTTTACGCACCCGCTCAGCTTGTGCGCGATGCGTGCGAACACGGGGTCGAAGTGTGCGAAGTCGACGTGAACCTGTCCGATTGGGATTGCACGCTGGAGGCTTTACTCCCTTTTCCTGATAGGGCGTTCGTAAGAACGCCCGTCTCTCGACGGGCTATGGGGAGAGGGGTTGGGGGTGAGGGTGAACCCTCACCCGGTCCTTCGAACCGCCTTCTCCCGGGGCGAGAAGGGATACACCCTCGGCACGCCGAGATGGCGCCTGACATCCTTACGACCCATGCGGTGCGCTTGGGCTTCCGACAAATCATCGGCGTCAAGGAAAAGGACATGCGCGAACTCACGAAGGCGCGCGGTCAGGGCTACGATTCCGTGCGCGACTTATGGCTGCGGAGCGGGTTGAGCTCGACTGTTCTGGAGCGGCTTGCCGACGCCGACGCTTTCCGATCGCTGGGCCTCGATCGGCGCCAAGCGTTATGGGCGGTGCGCGCCCTCGATCGCGTGGGCGACCAGGATGATCTGCCGCTGTTCGCGAGCCAGCCGAAGCGCGAGACGGAGCCTGACGCGCAATTGCCGCCGATGCCGCTCGGCGCGCATGTGGTCGAGGATTATCGGCGCTTGTCCTTGTCGCTCAAGGCTCATCCCGCCTCGTTCATGCGCGCCCGCCTTTTGGCGCGTGGAATCCTGCGCTCGGAAGCGCTGCGTTCGGTCAAGAACGGCGAGCGCGTAACCGTGGCTGGGCTCGTGCTGGTGCGACAGCGTCCTGGCACCGCCGCGGGCGTCATCTTCATGACGCTGGAGGACGAAACGGGCGTCGCCAATATCATCGTATGGCCAAAGATCTTCGAACGCCTGCGCGCAATCGTGCTTGGCGCGCGTTTTGTCGCGGTGACCGGCAAGCTGCAGAGCGAGCAAGGGGTCATTCATATCGTCGCCGAACGCATGAACGACCTGACGCCGATGCTTGGACTTCTGTCCGAAGCGGGCCAGACGATCAGCGCTCTCGCGCACGCCGACGAGGTTCGCCGGCCGCAAATGACGATGGCGCAAAAGCGCCAGGGCAACCGCTTCGCCGGGCCGCCGCGTCTCGACGACCCCCGCGCCAAGCTTCCAAGCGAGCCAATCGAGACAATGGATGTCGCCGAAGCCATGCCCGCGGGGCGGAATTTTCGTTGACGCCCTCAAGCCGACCCGCCTAGTTCCCACCCTTTCAAACCCTGAGAACTCCATGGCGGCGTATGCCGGGCTAGCCTTCCTATCGTTTCTATGGGGCTCCTCCTTTCTCTTGATCAAGATTGCCTCGCGCGCCTTCGATCCGTTCAATTTCGCCCTTGCGCGCGTCGCCGTCGCGGCGGCGGCGATGCTGGTGACGAGCGGACTTTCGGGCAGGATCTGGCCGGGATCGCGACCTGGGCTGTGGGCCAAACTTCTTGCGCTCGCGCTGATCGGGCAGGTCATCCCATTCCTCCTGCTCGGCAAAGCGGCGATGCTGACGACGAGCGCCGATATGGCGCTGATGATGGGCGCCCAGCCCATCTTCGTTTTTCTGTTCGGCCGCTTTTTAGGATCGCAGGACCGCTGGACGTGGCTCGCCGCCTTCGGCCTGGCCCTCGGCTTCGTGGGGGTCGCAGTCGCCTTCTGGTCGCCGGGTGCGCAAACCGGCGCCCACTCCGCCCTCGGGCGGGGCCTCGCACTGGCGGCGGGCATTTCCTATGGAACCGGCGCGATCATCTCCGGCGCGGCGACGAAGGAGATCGGCGCAGTGAGAGCTGTGACCGTGTCGATGACGCTTTCGACGCTTTTCCTCGCGCTGATCGGCCTGATCCTAAAGGCGCCGTCGCTGCTCGCAATTGCCGCCCACGCTCCAATGGCGCCGATCCTGGCGATCGGCGCGCTCGGCGTCTTCAACACCGCGCTCGCCTATTACGTGTATTTCCGGCTCGTGAATGAGGAGAGGCCGACCTTCGCCACTCTCAACAACTACATCGCGCCTCTGATCGGAGTCGTCGGCGGGGCGATCGTGCTCGCCGAACCGATCGCGCCCTCAGCTTGGGCGGGACTGGCGCTTGTGCTGGGTGGGGTCGCCCTCACAGGCCGATCGATGGCGCTGACCGAAGCGCGTCGGACCACCCTAGCCACGAGGCGCGCCTGACTGAACTCCGAGCATCCAATCTGCCGCACCGAAGCCGAAGGCCTTCTCCTAGGGAGCGCGCGGCTCCAGGCAACTCAAAGGATTCAGCTTGCACGACAAATCCTTTCATAAAATCAGAAAATAAGTTAGGCTTGGCCCATGGCAATCCTGCGCATCCACATCACTTCGACCGCAAGCTCCCGTTCGGCGATCCGAAGACTGGAAAGGGCGCGAGGAAAAAAGTTTCTCAGAAAAATCCGTGTAACCCATTGAAAAGTCTCGATTCGGACGAGAGAATCCAAGGAAATCCAAGGAAAACCAATAGCTCAAAAGTTGGGATTTCGTAGCGAAAAGGCCACCCGCCAAGAAAACCCAAACTGGGTGCGACCGACCGACACGACCCGCCGCCAAGCAGAGGGCCCGAGCCTATTCCCTCTAAAAGCGCCGGCGGCCTAACGCCTGCCTTTAAGCGCATCCGCGAGCGACATCGTCGCCGATCCAGGCTCGAGCGGCTTCGGCTGGCTCTCGTGCGGAGCCCAGGCTGCGAGCCACACTAAGTCGAAGGTCGCGCGCAGCCGCCCGTCCGGATCGGCAAAGCGCTCAGCGTAGAGGGCGGCGGCCCGCAGCAGAACCTCGCGACGCAGCGGTTTGCGGCTGCGCGCGTGCAGTGCGTTCGCGCCCCCCATAGCGCGGAGGTCGGCAAAAAGCGCAAACAGGTCCGGGTAGCGTACGACGGCTCGATCGAGATCGACGACCGGCAGCGCTAAGCCCGCGCGCTGCGCCAGGCCTCCGAGGGCGCGCACGTCGACGAAGGGCGCAACACGCGGCGACACGCCGCCAAGAATCTCGCTCTCGGCGATCGTCAGGCTTTGTCGCAGCTCGGTCAGCGATTCGCCCCCGATCATGGCCCCAATCAAGAGACCATCGCCTTTCAACGCGCGCCGCATCTGGATCAAGGCGCCAGGCAGATCGTTCACCGTCTGCA
The DNA here is from genome assembly GCA_963737365.1 of uncultured Alphaproteobacteria bacterium. Classification (GTDB taxonomy): domain Bacteria; phylum Pseudomonadota; class Alphaproteobacteria; order Rhizobiales; family Beijerinckiaceae; genus Roseiarcus. Next base: position 274,446 of record CAVTSD010000009.1, on the reverse strand, counting down.
GCGCAAGCAACGAGACAGCGAGATCGAGACGTCCGTCGACGAGTGGAACGCGCTCGAGATCACCAACCGTCGGAAGAAAATCGCCGTGTCCCCCGCTCGCCTCGGTTGGGGCGACCCGGATCACGCAATCGACCTGCCCGGAAGCCACGAGCGCGGCCGCGCCATGCGGCCCGGGCGAGCCGAAATCGGCGGCAAGCGCAAAGCGCCGTTTGACGAGCGACAGCCGGTCACGAAGATCTTCGGCGGCCCTCGCGAGCAGGAAATCCGCCTGAGACTGCGCGCGGGTGGGCGCCCAGGCGCGATCGAGGCGCCGATTGATCAAAGCTCGATCGAAAATCTGCGGCGGCGCCGGATCCGACATGGGCGCTTCTTATGCGCCAGACCGCCCCTCGCGCAAAGCGTCTGTTCGCGCTAGCTTGCGGCCCATGAACGTCTCTTCGGCTCTTGAAGCGGATGAAGCCCACGGCTCGCCCTGGGCGCGCCGCGCAGGCGCGCTTGCCTCAAGCCTGGCCCACGCCGCGCTCGATGCGCTTTATCCGCCGACTTGCCTTGCCTGCCGCGCCGCCACGGACCGGCACGGCGCGCTGTGCCCGCGATGCTGGAGCGCCATGCGCTTTATCGAGCGGCCCTTTTGCGAGCGCCTCGGCACGCCGTTCGAGCAGGATCTCGGGCAGGGGCTCATCTCGCCGCAGGCCATGGCCGATCCGCCGGCATTCGGCCGGGCCCGGGCGGTGGCGAGGTTCGAGGATGGGCCAGCCCGCACGCTCGTGCATCGGTTGAAGTATTCTGACCGCGCGGAGCTTGCCCGGCCACTCGCGAGTTGGATGGCGCGCGCGGGCGCCGACATTCTGGTCGACGCGGATCTCCTCGCGCCGGTGCCGCTCCATCCCCTTCGGCTATGGCGTCGGCAGTTCAACCAGGCCGCCGCGCTGGCGACGGAAATCTCTCGCCAAACGGGAAGGCGGTGCAATCTGGCGGCTTTACGACGCGTCAAGGCGACGCGCAGCCAGGTGGGCTTGAGCCGAATGCAAAGAGCCGAAAACGTCCAGGGCGCGTTCCGAATCGCCGAGAGCGTGGTGGTTCGGGACCTCAATGTCGTGCTGGTGGACGACGTGTTAACCTCCGGCGCGACCGCCAACGCGGCTTCCAGAGCGCTCCTGAGGGCGGGCGCGAAGCGGGTGGACGTCCTCGTCTTCGCGAGGGTTGTTACCGCCGCGTGACTGCACATATAGTGGAAAGATGCGCGGATTGACGCATCGAGGATCTCAGACTTGCCCTCCGTCATCATCTACACCAAGTCTACCTGTCCCTTCTGCCACGCCGCCAAGGCGTTGTTGCGCAAGAAGGCTGCTCCATTCGAGGAAGTCTCTGTGGATGGCGATCGCGCCGCCCAGGCAGCCATGGCGGAAAAGGCGAGCGGCCGTTGGACGGTGCCGCAGATTTTCATCGGCGACAGGCACGTCGGCGGATGCGACGATTTGCACGCGCTCGAAGCAACCGGCGAACTCGATGCGCTTTTGGCGGCCTGAACGATGATCAAATACGCGCTTGGCTGCGCCGAAGGACATGCGTTCGACAGTTGGTTTCCCGATAGCGCCGCCTATGACAAACAACACAAACGTGGTTTTGTCGTCTGCCCCGAATGCGGCTCCGCCCGCGTCGATAAAGCCATAATGGCGCCAGCTGTCGTCGGCGGCGAACGTGCCGTTCCTGGCGTGGGATCGGAGCTCGTTGTTGATGATCGACGCCGCCAGACGCGGGAGTTCTTCCTTCGCATGCGCCGAGAAATCGAGGCCAACACCGACGACGTAGGCGCCAAGTTCCCGCAGGTGGCGCGAGCGATCCATCTCGGCGATGAGCCGGAGCGCGCGATACGGGGGCGCGCGAGCCTAGCTGAGGCCAAGTCGTTGCTGGAAGACGGCGTCAGCGTCCTGCCGCTGCCGATGCTGGAAGACGAGCTCAATTAGCCTCGCCGGCTCTGACCAAGTGGTCAGGCCGCTTAACTATTCGTTCACCTCAGCTACTCGGATCGCGCGTCGGCTACTCAAGGTTACTTTTCGTCTAGGCGGAATTCCTGTGCCTCGATCACCGTGGTGCCGATCATCGTCCGCACCGATACCCGGAAGGGGATAAGCACGTGGTCGCTGGCGATCGGCGCCAGCCAGACTTCGAGGTCCTTGTTCTCGGCCATGAACTTAGTCGCCGGCCGGTCGCGGCTATGGCCGGAAATCGGGACGTAGCGGGCCGCGCAGACGGCAACCGGGCCATCGTAACCCTTCGCCGAAACTGTGCGCTCGCCGACATAAGTCAGATCAACGTCGAACCGCGTATAGCCGTCAAAGATCGGAACCTTGCGGTTGCACGCCGCGGGCGACAGCATCGGTCCTGAGGCTGGTGCCGGCAGGATGACCGCGCCCACAGGATCCACCACGTTGCGCTTGTCGCCAGGTCCAAGCGGCACTCGGTCCGGCTTGTCCTGGAATGGCGGCGAAATATCAATTCCGATCACGGCGTTGCCGGCGAGCGCCATGCGAATCGTCCGCGTCATGTTCGAGCTTGAGGCGATGGTGGCGAAACTCGCGGGCGACACGCGGCCCTGAAGGATCGCGCCCTTTCCCGACGAAGCGCCGTGCGCGTTCGCGACGAAGAGCTTAGCGATACCGGTCACTTTCGCATCGCCAAAGATTGAATAGCTTGTCGGGGTGAGGTCGGCATTGAGGTTGACCGCGCCAATTGGGAGGCCAATCAGCGACACGCGATAAGTGGCGTGCAGCACGTCGGCGCTTGCGCCTGCGCTCCAGACGAGCGCGGCTGTCATCCAGACGGTCGCCAATCGCAAGCGGGCCTGAGGCGATCGGGACGCCATGGTTTTCAATCTCCGGCTTCGGTGTCTGCAGCGCATTGAACGGAGATTGCGCTCAAATTCCGGCGGCGACGCGCCGACTCACGGGCGAACCCGCACCCACCAAAAAAGTCATCCGCGCCCGCTGTCAAGACCTTGCGGCGGGGCCGCGCGCGGACATAACATCCCTCCATGGTCGAGACGGTCATATCCATCAGGGCGGCGCGACTCGGCGATGAGGGCGAAATCGCGACTGTACATGACGCGGCATGGCGCGAAGCGTATCGGGGCGTGATCCCTGGCCGCGAACTTGAGCGGATGATAGCGCGCAGGGGCCCGGAGTGGTGGCGACTCGCCATCGCGCGCCGGACGCCACTGCTGGTGCTTGAATTCGGTGATTCCGTCGTCGGCTATATCAGCTATGGTCGCAACCGGGTGCCGGCGCTCGGCTACGGAGGCGAGATATTCGAACTCTACCTCGCGCCGGAGTGCCAGGGTTGCGGTTTCGGGCGGCGCATGTTCGAGGCTGCGCGCAAGGATCTCGCCGGCCATGGATTATCGAATCTGGTCGTCTGGGCGTTGGCGGATAACGACCGGGCGGTCGGGTTCTACCGCCGGCTGGGCGGCCGGGTGCTCCGCCGAGCGCGTGAGACCTTCGGCGGTCAGCCACGCGACCGCATCGCATTCGGATTTGGCTGAACGCTCGTTCCTCCTATAAGACGGGATAGACGCGCCGCCGATTGGACCTAACGTGAACTTGAACGCTTTATCGATCGGCAAGAATCCTCCCCACGATGTCAACGTCGTGATTGAGGTGCCGATCGGGGGCGAGCCGATCAAGTACGAGATGGATAAGGAGAGCGGCGCGCTTCAGGTCGATCGATTTCTCTACACCTCGATGCGCTATCCCGGAAATTATGGCTTCATCCCTCATACGCTTTCAGGCGATGGCGACCCTTGTGACGTGATCGTCGCCAACACCCGCGCGATCGTTCCCGGCGCGGTCATGAGCTGCAAAATCGTCGGCGTCCTGATCATGGAAGACGAAGGAGGCCGTGACGAGAAGCTGCTGGCGGTGCCGTCGGCGAAGCTCACCAAGCGCTACGCGCACGTGAACAATTACTCCGACCTGCCGTCGATCACGATCGACCAGATCGAACATTTCTTCGCGCATTACAAAGACCTCGAACCCAACAAATGGGTAAAGATCGTCCGCTGGGGCGACGCGAACGAAGCACGGGCGCTCGTCCTGGAAGGCATAGAGGAAGCGAAGAAGGCGAAGAGCGCCGAAAAGGCCGAGAGCTGAAAGACGAGTTCAAGAGCGAGTAACCCAGCGCCACACTGGCTGGCGACACGGGGAACCGATCATCAAGGGAGGAGAACATGCGCACATATCTAAGGGCGGCCTTGACGGCCGGGTTCGCCATCGCCTTGGCAGGTCAGGCGACTGCTGAGAAACTCAAGATCGGATTTTTGCCTGGGGTCGTCGATCCATTCTACCAGGTGATGCAGCTTGGGGTTGAAAAGGCCGCCAAGGATCTCGGCGTCGAGGTCATCACTCAAATTCCGCCGACCTGGGGCGTCGAGGCCCAGACCCCGCTCCTGGATTCGATGGTCGCGCGCGGCGACCTTAATTACATCATCACCGCCGCGACTGACAAGGATCAGATGATCGGCCCTCTCAAGGCCGCCGCAGACGCGGGCATCAAAGTCATCATCGTCGATAGTTACATTGGCGACGGCGACTACGTGAACGGCCCAGTCAAATTCCCGATCAGCTACATCGGCTCGAACAATACCGAAGGCGGCCGCATCGCCGCGCGCGGGCTGGCCAAGGCCATCGGCGGCAAGGGAACCGTTTACATCAACTCGACCAATCCCAACGTCAGCTCGGTCGAGGACCGCGAAAAGGGTTTCAAGGAGGCGATGGCCAAGGAGTTTCCCGGTATCAAGGTGCTGGGGCCGGATTACAATCTCGACGACCCCAACAAGGCGACCCAGGAGACCGCGGCGGTGCTGGCGCGTGAGCCCGATCTCGCCGGCGTGTTCGGGACCAACGTGTTCAGCGCGCAAGGGGCGGGCGCGGCGGTCGTCAACGCCGGGCTTGGCGGCCACGTGCAAGTTGTCGCCTACGACGCCACAAAGCAGGCGATCGAATTGATGAACCAGGGTGCAGTGTCGATGGTGCTGGCGCAAAAACCGTTCGACATGGGCTATATGGCGGTCCAGTTCGCCGCGGCCGACGCCGCCGGGGTCACCAGCCTTCCGCGCCGCGTCGAGACCGGCTTTGCCATCATTGACAAGGACAACGTGAAAGACCCGGCGATCGCCCGTTTCATTTATCAGGTGCCAGGCAAGTAGCCCTCGCTTGCCGTTTTACGAAGCCCATCGCCCACGCTCTGGTTTGATCTTTTTCCCGCAAACGGGAAAGGCATGGGCTTTCTCGCGCTCCTGGATGAAGGCCCCGTGAGCGACCGCGCCTCGAGAATGACCCTCGCACGCGCGGCCGCAGCGCCTACAGGCGGCCGCAGGCGGGCGCAGCGCTTCGTTCTGTTTCTGAGCCGCATCTGGGCGTGGCTGTTTCTCTCTCTCCTAATCCTCTTCTTTGTTATCGCGGTGCCGCTGACAACAGGCGGCGGCGTCAATTTCCTTACCCTGCGCAACTCGCAGAACATTTTGGTCGCAATCATTCCGGTGCTGCTGCTCGGGCTCGGTCAGACTTTCGTCATCATCGCAGCTGGCATTGATCTTTCGGTCGGCTGGGTCATGAGCCTCGCCTCGGTGCTCTCTGCGCTGGCGCTCCGCTCAGCGTTCAACGGCGGCATACCCCTTTTTCCATCGGTCCTCATTGGCCTTATCGCCGCCATTGCCGGGGCTGCCGCAGTCGGCCTCGTCAACGGCGTCATCATCGCAAAACTGAAGGTTCCGGCGTTCATCGTCACGCTGGGCACGTCTTTCATCGTGCGCGGGATCGCTTATCTCATGAGCGAAAACACGACCGTCATCGGCTTGCCGCCCGGCATCCGCGCCTACGGCAACGACGCGCTCCTCTATTATATTCGCGGCGACGGCGGGGGGCTCTATTTTCTTCACCGGCCAGAGGTCAAGGGCGAGCTCCTGCGCCACATGGACGCCATTCTGCCCTACCCCGTCGTCATGACGGCTTTCGTCGTCGCCTGGGCGATATTCTTGCTTCACCGAACGCAGTTCGGACGGCATACTTACGCCATCGGCGGTAACATGGACGCCGCGGTGCGCAGCGGCATTCCGGTCGATCGCCGTATCATTTCGATCTACATCCTGTCAGCGGCGACATCCGGGGTCGCAGGGTTTCTGTCGACTTTCCGATTCACGGCGGGCTCGGCGGTCATTGGCGACCCGCTCCTCTTGAGCTCGATCGCCGCCGTCATTATCGGCGGCGTCAGCATGTTCGGCGGCGCCGGAACCGTTATCGGCACGGTGATCGGCGCCCTCATCATCGCCGTGCTGACAACTGGACTCGTCATGCTCAACGTCGACGCTTTCTGGCAGTTTATCGTCGTGGGAACCGTGGTCATTGTCGCAGTGCTGATCGACCAGTCGCGAGACCTCATCATCGGCCGCACGCGCGGAGGCGCCGCGCAATGAGCGAGGCCCTGCTCTCCGTCCGCAACCTCACAAAGATTTTCGGCGGCCTCGTTGCGGTCGACAATGTGACTTTCGACGTCGCGCGCGGCGAAGTCGTGGGTCTGCTCGGCGACAACGGGGCAGGCAAGTCGACGCTCATCAAATGCATCTCCGGCGTCCACGCCGCCGAAGACGGCGAAATCGTCTTTGACGGAAAACCGGTTCAGTTTGCAAGCCCGATGGACGCGCGCCGCATCGGCATCGAGACGATCTACCAAGATCTGGCGCTCGCCAACAATCTTGATGTCGGCGCCAACATTTTCCTCGGCCGCGAGGTAAAGACGCGCCACCTGGGCGGGCTCGTTCAGACACTCGACGACAAACATATGCGCGAGCAATCGCAGCAGACGCTCGACGCCCTGCACATTCGGATTCCCGCTCTGACCGAGCCGATCGAGAAGCTGTCGGGCGGCCAGCGTCAAGCAGTGGCGATCGCTCGCGCGGTTTATTGGGACGCGCGTCTCATGATCATGGACGAGCCGACCAATAACCTCGGCGTCCCCGAGCAGCACAAGGTGCTGGAGCTCATCCGCATGCTCAAGAGCCGCGGCGTGCCGGTGATCCTTATCACCCACGTGATGCCAGACGCGCTCGCGGTAACCGACCGAATCATCGTTATGCACCGCGGCCGAAAGGTCGCGGAGAAGCTCACCGCCGGCACCAATGCTGAAGAGCTGGTGCAATATATGGTGGGGGCGCGGGAGGACGTGGCGGCCTAAGGAGGCTATCCTCTTCTCTTAGGGATCGTCACAGCAATGGCCGATTCATGCGAGGCATCATCATCGGCGCGGGGCCGGCCGGCCTCGCCACGGCGGCGACGCTTCAGGCGCGCGGAGTGAATGCCGCCATCCTAGAAAAGTGTGACGCTGTCGGGCCGGTCTGGCGGCGCCATTATGACCGGCTTCATCTGCACACCGATCGCGGCCACTCCGCCCTGCCCGGCCTGCCGATGCCTTCCTCCTACGGGCGCTACCCTTCGCGAGCGCAGGTCGTCGAATACCTCGAAAGCTACGCCGCGACATTCGATCTGGAGCCTCGCTTCAACACCCCGGTCAGCGAAGTCCGCCGAAACGGAACGCTGTGGAGCGCGAAGGCTGTTGACGAGACGATCGAAGCGCCAGTCATCGTCATCGCGACCGGCTTGGCCGATTTCCCTTATTCGCCCGTCTGGCCCGGCATCGAGACGTTCAGCGGCCCGGTCCTGCATTCGAGCCGGTACCGCAATCCTAAGTCCTTCGTTGGCCAGCGTGTGCTCGTCGTAGGCTTCGGCAATTCGGGGGGCGAGATCGCCCTCGATCTCGCGGAAGCTAAAGTCGACGTGACGCTTTCGGTTCACGGTCCGGTGCGCATCCTGCCGCGCGAACTGCTCGGCTTGCCGATACTGACCTTGGGCGATCGCCCAGCAGCGCCTCCCCGCGCGCCTCGCCGACGCCCTCAACGCGCCGGCCATACGCCTCGCGGTCGGTTCGATCGAGAGCCTTGGGATGACCCGGGCTCCAAAGGGGCCGCGCCGCATGGTCGAAGAGGACGGCCGCGTGCCCCTTCTCGACGTCGGGACGGTCGCTCAGATCCGCGCCGGGCGGATCAAGGTGCGGAGCGACATCGCGAGTTTTGGGCAGACGACCGTCACATTCACGCGGTCTTCGCCGGAGCCCTTCGACGCTGTCATCCTGGCGACCGGCTTCCGGCCGAACCTCCGCGCCCTGCTTCCGGACGCTCGGGGCGTGCTCAGCGATACCGGCACGCCTCTCGTTAGCGGCCGACCGACCGCCGAGCCCGGCCTCTTTTTCTGCGGCGCCGTCACGTCTCCGACCGGACAATTGCACGAGATCGGACTTGAAGCGGTTCGGATCGCCGACGCGGTTACGGGACGCCGCGCGGCATGATGCGAAGCCTTGGGTTGGCCGCGTTTGGGAACCTGACGAAGCGGCTGAGCTGTCACTTCTTCATTTTGAGCGCGCCGCCGTCAAAGGTCGTCACCATCGCTTGCATCAACCCGTTCTTGGTAATGTAGGCATCAGAGCCTCGATATGGCTCAGCCAGGAAGTCCGCTGTCGCGACCCACTGCGTCGCGAATGTATCGCCGATCGTGGTGCTGTGCTCGACCTTGAAAGTGATTCCGTTCAGCCCGCCGTCCTTCGAATCCTTGCAGAACCCGGCGAACATTTCGCCGATCGCTTTCCGCCCCGAGACGACCGCGCCGCCAGGCAGGTTGATTTGCGCATCGTCGGGGTATTGAGCGAGGATGCGGCTCCAGTCGCAATGATTGAGCGCGTCCATATGCTCGTCCAGCACCGCCTGAGCGGAGGGTTGAGTCTTGATTTCCGGCAACGCCGTCTGCGCTATCGCCATCACAGGAGCAGCAAGCGCAAGACCCATCCCCGCAAGCAGAATCAACTGATGCCTCATGTCGTCCTCCCGAGTATTTTTTAGCGCGCGATCGCGAGACGAGATAGACCGCGTCAAAACGCCATGACCCGGCGAAACGCCCCAACCCGCGCAGAGGCGAGCGTACTCCTGGCCAAATGCGCCCGCAAGTTCGCCTATTTCGCCGAGGCTGAGACCAGTTCCTCGATCCAGGCAGGAACCGTCTCGCTCGCCGGCCCCAAGCGCTGCTCATCGAACAGGTCTGCGTTGTCGGCGGCCTCAAGGTTGATCTCGCAGGTGCGCAAGCCATAGGCGCGCGCCTCGGCGACAAAGGCCGCCGCCGGATAGACGGCGCCTGAAGTGCCGATGGCGACGAAAAGGTCGGCCTTGCGCAGCGCCCGATCGATCAGGTCCATGTCGAGCGGCATCTCGCCGAACCACACCACGTGAGGCCGCATTGTTCCGGCGCTCTCGCAACCGGGGCAAGCATGCGAAACTGTCAAGTCATCGAGCCACGGATACACCATCTGGCAGCGGCCACAGCGGGCTTTCAAGAGTTCGCCATGCATATGGATCACGTGCTCGGAACCGGCCCGCTCGTGCAGATCGTCGATGTTCTGCGTCACAAGCGTGAGGCTGTCGCCTCGCTCGGCGAGCGCGCGCTCAAGCCGAGCCAGCGCGAAATGCGCCGCATTGGGCTTGGCTTCCCGCAAATTGCGCCGCCGCAGGTCATAGAACGCGAGCACCGCTTCGGGGTCGCGGGCGAAGGCTTCTGGCGTCGCGAGCTTCATCGGATCGAACTTCGCCCAGATTCCCTCGCCTTTCTTATCGCGAAACGTGCCCAGTCCGCTTTCGGCCGAGATCCCAGCCCCGGTCAGGACGAAGGTGTTGCTCGGCATGCCCTGCCTACCGCCCATGCAGCGCGAGCGCGATCTGCACGATTGCCGCGATCAGTTCGAGCACAATCAGGATCACGATCGCCGCTTCGAGGCGAGTGGCGCGGTCGGCGTCGATGATGTCGGTCAGCGCCTGCGCCGTGTCGCCGATGACCTCAAGCTTACGCTTCAAGACGTCGGCGCGCTCAGTGAGCTCGTATTCGTCAGCAAGACGCGTATAAAGCCGTTCAAGCTCCGGGTGGTCCCAAAGCACGTCGGGCTTTTCCTCAACCGCCACGCGGCCCGAGACGCGATGCTGGGCAAGCAGCGCCTGGCCGATGAGTTTGAGCATTGCGCGGCGGCGAAACGGCGGCCGGCCGGTCGCTGCCAGTTTTTCGGCGAACGGCTCGATCACATCGAAGACCGCGTTGACCTCGCGCTCATCGCGCGTCAGCGCCACGGTCTTGGCCAGCGCATCGGCGATGACAAGAAAGCGCGGCGGCGACAGGTTCTTGATCTGGATCGGCCCGCTAGACGACTTCTGCTCGTCGCCGTCGGGCGCGATTTCGAGCACCGCAGTCTCGTCATCGCCGCGCGCCCTAACGCCGGTGACGCGCGATCGCAATTTCGCCAGCAGGTCTTCTTCCTCGAGCGGGGTCAAGCCAACCATCACAGCGACGCCGAACCGGAACAACGCCGCCATGCCCCGTTCGCCGACGCGGAACGCGAGCGGCAGCGAGGAGATCATGTCCGGCCGCTCAAGCCCAGCGGTGTCGATACGCTCGCCGACGATGAGGGCGCGCGCAGTCAGGCGCGTCAGGGCCGTTACGGGCGTAACTTCGGTCATCGTCGCAGTCTAAAGCGGCGCGCCTGTCATCGCCAGCCGCCCCTACGCCTCAAAGCGAAGCGCGATACGAGGCGCTGTCCGATCGGCCTCTTTCTCGATAAAGTGCGGCAAGGCCTGCGCCGCGCGAGCACATTGAGGAGAATTAGCCATGGATAAAGGCAGCGACGCTCGATGGCGCCTCGACGGGGTCCGCGTGGTCCATTCGAACGAACTCGACATCAACACGGCCCAAACGCCGGGCATGAACCGAGCGGCGGCCATTACTCACGCCCGCGCCGGAGCGGAGAAGCTGTGGGCTGGAACGGTCGTCATCCACCCGAAAGCCAAGACCGGGGCGCACCATCATGGACCGGTCGAAAGCGTCATCTACGTGGTCAGTGGACGCGCCCGGATGCGCTGGGGCGACCGGCTCGAATTCGTCGCCGAGGCCGGCCCCGGAGATTTCATCTACGTGCCGCCCTTCGTCCCGCACCAGGAGATCAACGCCAGCGACGAGACGCCTTTGTCCTGCGTGCTGGTCCGCAGCGGTCAGGAGCCGGTCGTCGTCAATCTGGACTTGCCTGGCGTCGAGCCCAATCCGGAAACGGTTGAGTGGGTCGACGACCTGCATCCGCCACGCAGCCATTAGCGGCGCTACCGGCGCAGAACTGGATGCGCCTCGCGACGCTGCCAGCCGGCGCGTTCGAGCTCCGGGACGAGATGGTCCTCACGCGGAAAGCCGACGCAGAGATAAGCGATGAAGGTCCAGGAGCTCGGAACGTCGAGCGTCTCGGCGATCGTGCTCGGATCAAGGATCGACACCCAGCCGACGCCGAGGCCGCGGGCGCGCGCGGCGAGCCAGAATGTGTGCAGCGCGCAGACCGCCGAATAGCGTCGCGTTTCGGGCATGGTGCGAGCGCCGAGGCCATGGCCATCCTCCGTCGCCTCGTCGCAAAACACCGCCAGCTGTATCGGCGCGTCCTTGAGCCCTGCAAGCTTGAGCTTGGCGTAAAGCGCCGCCCGCGTATCGGTATAGGCGCTCAGCGCATCTTGGTTGGCCGCCTCGAAATTCGCCCGAATGGAGGCCCGACGCGCCTTGTCTTCAACGCGCACGAAACGGGTCGGCTGGCAGTTGCCAACCGAAGGCGCAAGCGCCAGGAGGTCGAAGAGTTCGGCCAACGTCGTCTCATCCGGCGCCCCCCGGCGGAAATGGCGAACGTCGCGCCGCCAGGCCAGAAGCTCAGCGAAAGTCGACTGGAACGCTGCGTCGAATTGGGGCGCTTCGCCGAGGGCATAGGCCAATTTCGCCATCGCCGCTCCTTTGTCTCCGAACGCTCGGCCTAGGGGTTGGCATAACCCGCGCGAGGCGATCCGCAAAGAGAATCTTGTCCCTCGCCCCCTGTCGTCAAGCGCGCGCCGCGGAGTCCGGCGAAGTCGCCGCCGGATTCGAAGCGCATGTTCGTTGCAATGAACTTAATGCGCCCTTGGAATGAACCCCGGCACCCCAGTCTCCACCACGGGATTGCGCCGAACGTTCGTCGTTATGTCGTGTCGAATCTTCCACATGGCGTCTTCAGGCAGGCTCGAAATGTCAAAGTTCTCCTGGATACGGGAAGCTGTGTGCGAGGTGACCAGAAACGCAGTGCCGCGTTGTACAGCCCAGGCCAGCGCAACTTGAGCGGGCGTCCTGTGGACTCTCTGTGCGATGGCTTTGATCACGGGATCGTCGAGCACTTTCGGATCCATTCCATGTCCCAACGGTGCTCCGGCTTGCACGATAATCGCATTTTCTCGGCAAAATTCGAGCAGATCCCATTGGGGGAAATACGGATGACACTCGACTTGCGCCACAGCAGGCTTGATGCGCGCGGCGGCGACGATCTCCCGCAGTTGATCCAAAGTAACATCCGATAAGCCGATTGACTTGCATTTGCCCTCGTCCACGAGGCGCTCCAGCGCTTGCCACGTCTCGACTAACGTGACGCCGGAATCATAGATGACTTGATCGCGCTCGTCTCTTGGATCCTGCTCGTCGCCGGGTCGAAAGGCAAAGGGCGTGTGAATGAGATAGCAATCGACGGTGTCGATTTGCAGTCGCTGGCGGCTGGCGTCAAAGGCAGGCTTAACCCGCTCCGGACGATGATTGGTGTTCCATAACTTCGTCGTGACGAACACGTCCTCCCGCCGAATTTCTCCAGCACTGAACACTTCTTGCATCGCCGCGCCGACCGCGTCTTCGTTGCGGTAGCGCTCGGCACAGTCGAAATGTCGGAACCCCACTTCTAGAGCTGTCTTCGTCGCCTCTTTTGTCACGACGGGATCGCTGATGAGTGTGCCAAACCCGAGCGCAGGCATGACGCCAGATCCATTATTAAGAGGAATTCTCGTGTAACGAAGCGTATCGAGGGTCGCCATGATCTTGCTCCTTCGTCCGAGACTGGCCGCGGCGTAAGCGACCGGCTGATTCGAGGCGTCCCACCTCTCAGTCAGGCATCCGACTTTCCCAACGCGGCGAATATTCTCTCATCCGCCCGGCGCACTCCATTCCTTTTGTCGCCAGGGATCCCTCTGGCCTCGAGCTCGCTTCATTGCTCTTGATGATAACTTAGGCGCAGACTCAGCTTCGCAGAACTGCCCGTTTCTGAAATTCTTCCTTCTGGACAATTCCCTAGAATTATCTACCTGTTAGGAGAAAGCGAAACAAATTATTTCCGCAAAGCAGAATCTAGTCTATAGTTTCCGTTTTAGCCGATTAGGCGGCCACGGAGACCCCCATGAGCGATGATCCCACCTCTTCGACGCCCGCGCGCGATCTTCGCGCCCAACGCCGCGCGCGACAAGCGACCAGGGTCGCCCGGCGGGAGCACTCTTTCGCCTTACTGGCGTCGGGCTACACCTACAATCAGATCGCCAAAATCGTGCGAACCAGCGTCGCAACGGTCCGTCGCGAAATCGATCGGGCGCTCGCCGAACGACGCCTCGACGAGCCTGAGCGCTTCGCCCAGGTGCAGGTCGCGCGGCTGATTAAAGCGCTCAGAACTCGCCGAGGCTGCCGTTGAGCTCGGCGAACTGAAAGCGGTCAAGACCTATTTGCAAATCGTCGCGGCGCTCGACCGCTATCATGAGTTGGGAAGAGGAAAACCGATAGCCCGCCGAATTGCAGACGCCCCGCCGCCGCTCGCCCTGCCCGTCCCGCCCAAGGCGCTGACCTTCGCCCCTCCATCTGACGATGAGCCGTCCTCTCTCGACGAAGCGCGAGGCGCCGACGAGGAGGCTCAACGCTGATCTCTATCCGCCGCGGGATGCGCGTCCAGCCGATGCGAGTTGCAGAAAGAGAGGCTTAAGCCTTTGAAATCGCGTCGACGCGCGCAAAACTGCAGGAAGGCGCGCTAAAGCGCCCGCACCCGCGCTTTTGCGGCTTTCTCTATAGTAAGCCGGTTGCGGAGCGGCAGGCCGAATGTCTCGGACTCGATCTCGAACATATCGCCTTTCTGCGTCTTCACGCCGTCGCTGAACGACAGGGTCGCGGTGCCGAAGAAATGGACGTGGACGTCGCCCGGTCGGCGGAACAAACCATATTTAAAATGATGCGCCTCAAGATTTGCGATTGAATGCGCCATGTTCTGTTCGCCAGAGAGAAACGGCTTCTCCCAGATGACCTCCTTACCGCGCCGGATGCGGGACATGCCGTTGATGTCGGCCGGCAGCTCGCCGACCAGCAATTCCGGGCCAACGCTTGCGGGCCTGAGCTTCGAATGCGCGAGCCAGAGATAGTTCTGTCGCTCGGTGAGGTGGTCAGAGAACTCGTTGCCTAGCGCAAATCCGACACGAACCGGCACGCCGGAATCATCGATCAGGTAGACGCCGACGATCTCCGGCTCTTCGCCCCCGTCGAGGGCGAAAGCGGGGCTGGACAGATCGCCCTCCGGAGCGGCGAGGGATGAACCATCGCCCTTGTAAAACCACTCGGGCTGGGCGCCTGTCTCGCGCTTGGCTGGCTTGCCGCCTTCAAGGCCCATTTTGAACATACGCATCGAATCGGTGAGCTTGGACAGGTCTGCGAGGTCCTTGTGCATCTTGTCGCGCCCCTCGGCCGAACCGAGATGGGTCAGGCCCGTTCCGGTCACGATCACATGCGCGGGATCCTTATGATCGACCGGCGAGAGCACGCGGCGCTCTTTCAACACGCGGGCAAGATCGACCGGCTTGCCGACGCCTCGGTCGGCAATGAGCTTGCGGAGCGACACCCCCTCGGCGATCGCCTGGCGCGCGAGGTCGATGGTTGTGCGCGCGCCCTTGACCAGACGGCTTTCCCCGCGCGCGGTGACCGCAAGCGCTCGCTTGCCCCTCTCGTCGATGAATTGCGCCAGCCTCACGCTTATGCCCCTTCCTCAGCGCCAGAACTTAAGCACAGTTCAATCAGTTCGAAGATACGCGGATCGGTGAAATTGCTGGCGGCAAATGTCGCGCCCGCCTCGATCAACGTTTGCGAATCAAGCGTTGTCATCATGCCCACCACGGCCAGCCCAGCGGCCGCCGCGGCGCGAACGCCGGAAAGCGAGTCCTCGAAGGCAATCGAGTGCGCCGCCGATGCCTCCGTGCGCTCGAGCGCGGTCAGATAGGGCAAAGGATCGGGTTTGGAACGCGCAAGCTCGCTGCCGATCACCAGGATCGGCAAGCGCTGCCCGATTCCCAGCGCGGCGAGAACCTTTTCGGCATTCGCGCGCGGCGCATTCGTGACCACAGCGCGCTTGAGCCCGCGCCGGTCGGCGAAATCGAGCAGCGCAAGCGCGCCCAGAATAGGCTCGAGCGCCCCCAGATTATTTCGGTAATCCGCTTCCTTGCCGTCCAGCGCCGCGGCCTGCTCAACAGGCGACAAGTGCGAGAGGTAACGACTGGCGATCATTGCGTTGGAAGCGCCCATGATATTCGCAGCGTATTCCGAATGATCGAGCTCAATCCCGTGCGGCGCAAACACGCGTTGGAAAGCGACCATATGCTCCGGATCGCTATCAACGAGCGTTCCATCGAGGTCGAACAGAAGCGCGGTTTTCATAATGAGGGAAGCTCCGATCCGTCCATCTTCGAAGGGCTCGCTCCCTATATCTCACTGCGAACTATTGGACAGCGACCGACGCTGGTTACATGGTCGCTCCGATTTGCCAAGGGGCGAATTCCGCATCGCCGTATCCGAGGAGTTCGGACTTGGTGCGCTCGCCCGAAGCGACCGCCAGAACCTTATCGAAAATCTCCTGGCCCTTGTCCGCGATCGAAACGCCGTCGATGACATCGCCGCAATTGATGTCCATGTCCTCGATCATCCTGCGGTACGTGTCATTATTGGTGGCGAGCTTGACCGAAGGGGTTGGCTTGCAGCCGTAAGCCGATCCGCGCCCGGTCGTGAAGCAGAGGACGTTGGCGCCGCCGGCGACTTGCCCCGTCGCAGACACCGGATCGTAGCCCGGCGTATCCATGAATACGAAACCCTTCGCGGTGACCGGCTGGGCATATTCGTAGACTTCGTTGAGCGCGGTCGTGCCGCCCTTCGCGGCTGCGCCCAGAGACTTCTCGAGAATCGTCGTCAAGCCGCCGGCCTTGTTTCCGGGCGAGGGATTGTTGTTCATCTCTCCGCCGTTGCGCGCGCAATAATCTTCCCACCAACGGATACGCTCGATGAGCTTGCGACCGATTTCCGGCGTTGCGGCGCGCCGTGTCAGCAAATGCTCGGCCCCGTAAATCTCCGGCGTCTCCGAAAGAATCGCGGTGCCACCACTGCGCACAAGGATATCGACCGCAGCGCCAAGCGCGGGGTTAGCCGTGATACCTGAATAGCCGTCCGAACCGCCGCACTGGAGCGCAAGCGTCAGTTCGCTCGCCGGCGCCGGCGTTCGCTCGACGCCGCTGAGCGCAGGCAACATGGAGCGGATGTGATCGACGCCAGCCGCAACCGTCTTCCGCGTGCCGCCCGTCGCCTGGATCGTCAGGCTGTGGAACGTGTCGCTTTCGACGATGCCATATTCCTCCTTCATGCGGCCGATCTGAAACACCTCGCAGCCGAGTCCGACCATCAAGGTCGCGCCGATATTGGGGTTTCCCGCGTAACCCCATTGCGTGCGCATGAGAGCATCGAATCCAACGCCCTTTGCGGCGATGCCGCAACCCGTGCCATGCACGAGCGCGATGACGCCGTCGACATTCGGGTAATCGGCGAGCATGTCCGAGCGTTCGACCTCCTTCGCGATCAAGCGCGCCACCGTCGCCGAGCAATTCACGGAAGTCAGAACTGCGAGATAGTTGCGCGTGCCGACCTTGCCGTTAGCACGCCGATAACCCTCGAAGGTCGGCTGCTCCTCGACGGGCAGGATGTTCTCGCGGCGCGTGTCCTCGCCAAAATGATAGTCGCGCGCGAACTCTTTGATTTCGCAATTGTGCTCATGCACCCATTCGCCCGGAGCGATCGGCTTGGAAGCGAAGCCGATGATCTGCCCGAACTTGCGAATCGGCGCGCCTTCTTCGACCGCGACCACCGCCATCTTGTGGCCCTTTGGAACGCGCTGGCGAGCGACGACGCCCCCTGACGGTTCAGCGCCGGCGGCAATGTCGTCGATCGCGATGATCACGTTGTCCGATGGATCGAGGCGCAGCGCGCGAGGTGTGGTCATGATTGATATCTTCTGGTCACAAGGGTTACTTTTACGGGGAGAAAAGTTCTGGCTGTCGCTTTGCGAGATGCTCGAGCCGAGCGGCGGTAATTCTAAGGTGCTGTTTCATCGCATCGCGGGCGGCGGGTGGATCTCCGGCCTCAATCGCAGCAGCGATCGCGGTGTGCTCATTCAGGCTGGCGCGCATCTGACCGGATGTGGACATAGTCAGCCTGCGCGTTCTTTCCAGATGCACGCGCAGTGACCCGAGGACGTCGCTGGCGCGCGCCATCCCCAAGCTTACGGTCAATATCTGATGGAACGCCACGTCGAGCGCGTAAAACGTTGCTTGATCCTTTGCGGCGACCGCCGCGACTTCCTGCCTGATGTTTGCGGCGAGCGCATCCTTGTCGACGCTCGTCATTCGGCGGGCGGCCTCGGCCGCGATCTCCCCCTCGAGCGCGCTGCGGATGAACAATCGCTCGCGCGCGTCAGTGAGCGATATGCGCGCGACGAACGAGCCGTGTTGCGGCGCGACATCGACCAGGCGATCGTAGGCTAAGCGGCTGACCGCGGCGGAAACCGGAAAGCGAGAGACGCGCAGTTTCTCGCACAATCCGGTCTTGTCGATCAAGCTCCCTGGCTCGAGTGCGCCGGAGAGAATCGCTTCCTTCAATTCGCCGTAGACGGCGTCCGCCTTGGAATAGGCGCCTTTTGTCAAATCCTGCCCGCCGCTCAAAGCGAAGCGAGACGCTTCGCCTCCTCCCGCTAACATGTTAGAGGCTAGAGATGCGGCGCGGTCACGTCAATCCTCAAACGCCGCGCAAGAGGACGCTTATGCCAATGCTCGACTTGCGGGAGGAAACCACGCTGCCGGCCGACGGATTCGCCGGCGCTTTGGCCGGACGCGTCTGGCGCCCGGAGGTGGAGGGTCCCTCGGTTGTCGCGATCAGGGACAATGGCGTGTTCGACATCAGCGCCGCGTTTCCGACGATGCGCGATCTTTGCGAAGCTCCTTCGCCAGCCCAGGCGCTACGTGCGGCGGAAGGTTCGCGAATTGGGGCGCTCAGCGAGATTGTCGTCCATACGCCGCGTGACAGCGGCGGGTCGAATGCCCCCCATTTGCTCGCGCCTATCGACCTGCACGCGATCAAAGCCGCGGGCGTGACCTTTGCGGAATCGCTGCTTGAGCGGGTGATCGAGGAACGTGCGCGCGGCAGCCGCGAAGGCGCGGCAAAGGCGCGCGAGGAGATCGTGAGCGTTCTCGGCGATGATCTCAGCACGCTCAAGCCGGGCTCGCCCGCCGCGATGCGGCTCAAGGATGCGCTGGTCAAGGCCGGCGCCTGGTCGCAATATCTGGAAGTTGGCATTGGTCCGGACGCGGAGGTGTTCACCAAGAGCCAACCGATGTCCGCCGTGGGAACAGGCGACGACGCGGGATTCCATAGAGCTTCTCTCTGGAACAATCCCGAGCCCGAAGTCGCGCTTGCAGTCGCCTCCAGTGGGACGATCGTCGGCGCGGCACTCGCAAACGACGTCAATCTGCGCGACTTCGAAGGACGCTCGGCGCTCCTGCTCGGCAAGGCAAAGGACCAGAACGCGAGTTGCGCGATCGGTCCTTTCCTGCGCTTCTTTGATGAGACCTTCACGCTTGACCACGTGCGAAAGGCGACGATCTCGCTCGTGGTCGAAGGCGAGGATGGCTTTCGTCTCGAGGGCGGCTCGTCGATGGCGAAGATCAGCCGCGATCCGAGCGACATCGCCGCGCAGACGATCGGCGCGAGCCACGCCTATCCAGACGGGTTTGTCCTTTTGCTCGGAACAATGTTCGCGCCTGTGGCCGACCGCGGGGCTCCAGGCATGGGTTTCACCCACAAGAGCGGCGATATCGTCGCGATCAGCTCGGAAAAGCTTGGACGGCTCGTCAACCGCATGCGGCCATGCGAAGAGTGCGAACGCTGGACATTCGGAGCTGGCGCGCTGATGCGCAATCTCGCCAAACGGGGCTTGATTTAGACGCTTCCACACTGGAAATCTGATTGCTAACTTGGGAACAGAGCATGGGCGCGCACCAGAACTTTATCGCCGGAGAATGGGTCGACGGCTCAAGTGTCACCCGCGACATCAACCCATCGAACACAAACGATCTTGTCGGCGAATATGCGCAAGCCGACGCCGCACAGACGAAAGCTGCGATCGAAGCCGCGCATGAAGCGTTCCCGGCGTGGTCGCGGACGACGCCTCAGGAGCGACATGACATTCTGCTACGAGCCGCGACCGAAATCCTCGCCAGGCGAGAGGAGCTCGGGCGCCTGCTGTCGCGTGAAGAAGGCAAGACGCTCGCGGAAGGCATCGGCGAAGCGACCCGGGCCGGACAGATCTTCGACTTCTTCGCTGGCGAAGTGCTTCGGATTCCCGGCGAGAAATTCGCCAGCGTGCGGCCGAATATCGACGTCGAGGTCACGCGGGAGCCGCTTGGCGTCGTGGGCATCATCGCGCCCTGGAACTTTCCGCTCGCGATTCCCTCGTGGAAAATTGCGCCGGCGCTCGCCTATGGCAATACGGTGGTGTTCAAGCCCGCGGATCTCGTTCCCGGCTGTGCGCACGCACTTTCCGAAATCATCGTGCGCGCCGGCGTTCCCAAGGGCGTTTTCAATCTCCTCGTCGGACGCGGCTCGGTGGTCGGTCAAGCGATCCTGGACCACAAGAAAGTCGACGCGGTCACGTTCACAGGCTCGGTTGCGACCGGCGCCAAGGTGGCGGCCGCCTGCGCGAAATCCATGCGCCGGTTCCAGCTCGAGATGGGCGGCAAGAATCCGCTCGTCGTGCTTGCCGACGCGGACCTAAAGAATGCGGTCGAATGCGCGGTCAACGGCGCCTATTTCTCAACTGGCCAGCGCTGCACGGCGTCGTCGCGCCTCATTGTCGAGGAGCCGATTTACCAGCGCTTCGCGGACGCGCTCACGGAGCGGATGCGCGGACTCGTCGTCGACGACGCATTGAAAGCTGGAACACACATCGGGCCGGTCGTCGACGCGTCGCAGTTCGAGCAGGATCTATCCTACATCGGGATCGGCCAGGGCGAAGGCGCGAAGCTCGCGCTCGGCGGCGAAAGGCTCAATCGAGCCACTCCCGGCTTTTATATGGCTCCTGCTCTCTTCCTTGACGCTGACAACACGATGCGCATTGCGCGCGAGGAAATTTTCGGGCCCGTCTCGGCGATGATCCCTGCGCGCGATTACGATCACGCCTTGGCGATCGCCAACGACACCGAGTTCGGCCTCTGCGCCGGGATCTGCACCACGAGCCTGAAACACGCATCGCATTTTAAGCGCAATGTTGAGGTGGGCATGGCCATGGTCAACCTGCCGACGGCGGGCGTCGACTATCACGCCCCGTTTGGCGGCCGCAAGGCTTCGAACCTCGGCCCGCGCGAACAGGGACGGTATGCGGCGGAGTTCTATACCACCGTTAAGACTTCTTACACGCAGCCGTGAGCGGGCGAGCGGCGACTCGACGGGACGATAGCTACGATGATTATGATCTCCGGCGAGGCGCTGATCGATCTCATCCCCGATCCGGTCAAAACCGACGCCTATGACGCTGTCCTAGGCGGCTCTCCCTACAACGTGGCCATCGGGTTGGCTCGGCTTGGCGCCCCGACCGCCTTCATTTCGCGACTTTCCGCCGACGGCAATGGCGAAGCCCTTGCCGGCGCGCTTATTGCGAATGGAGTCGACCTCAGTTTCGTCGCGCGCGACATGCGCCCGACGTCGCTCGCCTTCGTCATGCGCGGCACCGCAAAGACGGGCTCGCGCTACGCATTCTATCTCGACGGGACAGCCTACGACGGCCCGTGGCCTTTCCCCGTCGAATGGCCAACCGCAGCGCGACACCTGCACGTCGGATCCTTCGCCGCCGTGGAGCGCCACGGACAGACGGTGGTCGAAGCGATGCTGCGCGCGTCCTCGCGCGCCACCGTAAGCTTCGATCCGAACGTCCGTCCGTTTGTCACACCGGATCGCGAGGCGATCGGGCCGCTCGTCGAACGCCACGTTTCGCAAGCTAACCTCGTGAAAGCGAGTGAAGAGGACCTCGAATGGCTTTATCCGGGCCGCGGGCTCGAGGATAGCCTCGCCGCTTGGGCGAACGCCGGTCCGCAGTTTTGCATCGCAACGCTTGGCGAGCGTGGCGCTCTCGCGATGCTCGGCAAGGAGCGCATCGAAATTCCAGCGCCGCATGTCGAAGTCGTGGACACCGTCGGCGCTGGCGACAGCTTCATGTCGGCGCTTCTATCGGCGATGGACCGCGACCACGCGCTCGGCTCCGAGGCGCCGGCGCCGTCCCCCCGCGAGCTAGAGAAGTGGTTGCGGTTCGCAGCGGCCGCGTCTGCGATCACCTGCACGCGCAAAGGCTCAGATCCGCCTACGCGCGAGGAGGTCGAGGTGGCTCTTGCGGCATAATTGGAAATTCGCTTCAGAGATCACTAAGTAAAGAGCGATGGGCGACGGCCGTTGCGGACGTCAGCCGGGCGGTCTAAAATCACAATCCAGCACTAGTGGGAATCAATGTTATGGCGTCGAGCGACGCTCTGCCCGGTTCGCGCCGTCCGCGGCCGTTATCACCCCATCTCAGCATTTACCGCCCGACGATGACGATGGCGATGTCGATCGTCCATCGGATCACGGGTATCGCCCTCTATGGCGGCGTCCTACTTCTAGCCTGGTTTCTTATCGCCGCCTCGGCCGACGCCTCGACGTTTGCCGTCTTTTCCGATTTCATTGGCTCGTTTATCGGCCGCTTGGTCTTGTTTCTCTTCACTTGGGCGCTTTTTCATCACCTGATCGGGGGCCTTCGTCACATCTTATGGGACGCCGGCTACGGCCTCGACGCGCCATTGCGCGACCAGATGGCGTGGGCAACCGCGATCGGAGGCTTTGCGCTGGCCGTCCTCGTGTGGATCATAGGTCTAGCGGTTCGCTAGGCGGGAGTTACGGAATTGGCCGACAATCCCAGCGATCTCCGCACCCCTCTCGGTCGGGTCCGGTTTCTTGGCTCAGCGCGGATGGGCACAACTGAGGCGCGACTTGTCCACCTGACTTCTGTCGCACTCGTGCCGCTCACCCTGGGCTTGGTATGGCTCATGCTCGACCTTTTGCGCAAGGACTATAACGGCGTGCGGGCTGAACTCGCGAGCCCGATGGCGGCGATCTTCCTGTTGGCTTTTATTTTCGCCGGCATTGTCCATATGGAGCTTGGCATGCGCTCCGTTATTGTCGACTATATCGGCGGTCAGTTGCGTAGTTGGGCTCTGGCCGCCAACACCTGCTTTGCCGCGCTTCTGGCGCTGGCCTGCCTGTATGCGACGCTGCGGGTGGCCTTTACCTGAGCAAACCTTAGAAGACGAACATCAATGGCGACCAATGGCTCTTCGGTGCAGAGCGCGCCGGCGCTCGGAAGCAAGGCCTATCCGATTACCGACCACACATTCGATGTTGTGGTCGTCGGCGCTGGGGGCTCTGGCCTCAGAGCGAGCGTTGGCTGCGCGCAAGCTGGCTTGCGCACGGCCTGCATCTCGAAAGTGTTTCCCACGCGTTCGCACACCGTCGCGGCGCAGGGCGGGATTTCCGCATCGCTCGGCAACATGGGGCCCGACGACTGGCGCTGGCATATGTACGACACCGTCAAGGGTGCCGACTGGCTCGGCGATCAGGACGCCATCGAATATCTCTGCCGTCAGGCGCCCGCAGCGGTCTACGAACTGGATCACTGGGGCGTGCCGTTCTCCCGCACTGAAGAAGGCAAGATCTACCAGCGCCCATTTGGCGGCATGACAACCGATTATGGCAAGGGCGTCGCGCAGCGCACCTGCGCCGCCGCCGACCGCACCGGCCACGCCATCCTGCACACTTTGTACGGCCAGGCGCTGAGGGCGAAGTGCCAGTTCTTCATCGAATATTTCGCGATCGACCTCATCCGGGACGTCGAGGGCGCGGTTCGCGGCGTTGTCTGCCTGAAGCTCGATGACGGAACGATCCATCGATTCCGCGCTCAAACCACCGTGCTGGCCACCGGCGGCTATGGCCGCGCTTATTTCTCAGCCACTTCTGCGCACACCTGCACCGGCGACGGCAACGCGATGGCGCTGCGCGCCGGCCTGCCCCTGCAGGATATGGAGTTCGTGCAGTTCCATCCGACCGGCATCTATGGCGCGGGCTGCTTGATCACCGAGGGCGCACGCGGCGAGGGCGGCTATCTGGTGAACTCGGCAGGCGAGCGCTTCATGGAGCGCTATGCGCCCTCAGCCAAGGACCTCGCCTCCCGCGACGTCGTCAGCCGCTCGATGACCATGGAAATCCGCGAGGGCCGCGGCGTCGGCAAGAACAAGGATCACATCTTTCTGCACCTCGATCATCTCGATCCCAAGGTGCTGCATGAGCGCCTGCCTGGCATTTCCGAAAGCGCCCGCATTTTCGCCGGCGTCGATCTTACCAAGGAGCCGATTCCCGTCCTGCCGACCGTCCACTACAATATGGGCGGCATCCCGACGAACTATCACGGCGAGGTCCTGACCAAGGTCAACGGCGATCCCGACGCGATCGTGCCGGGGTTGATGGCGCTGGGCGAAGCCGCATGCGTGTCGGTGCATGGCGCAAATAGGCTTGGCTCCAACTCGCTGATCGACCTTGTCGTCTTCGGTCGCGCCGCGGGCTTGCGCGCCGCTGAGATGCTGAAGCCTGGAGACAAACAACCCGAACTCGCCAAGGACAGCGCCGATTTCGCGCTCTCCCGGCTCGATCGGTTCCGCAATGCCAAGGGCAAGACACCGACGGCGGCGCTGCGCCTCGATATGCAGCGCGTCATGCAGGACAATTGCGCCGTCTTCCGCACCGGCGAAGTGCTCGAAGAGGGCAAAGATAAGATCCATGCCGCCTGGCGCGCCGGCGCCGATGTGTCCGTGACCGATCGCTCGCTCATCTGGAACTCCGATCTCATCGAGACGCTTGAATACGACAATCTGATCGCCCAGGCGGTCGTGACGATGGAGGGCGCGCTCAACCGTCACGAGAGCCGGGGGGCGCATGCGCGCGAGGATTATCCCAAGCGCGACGACGTCAATTGGATGAAGCATACGCTCGCCTGGATCGACCCCGCAAAGCAAACTGTGACGATCGACTACCGGCCGGTGCATACCTACACGATGAGCAACGACATCGGCTACATCGAGCCAAAGGCGCGGGTGTATTGACACCGACTCGCGCCAAGAGATTTTCGGGGATGGATGAGCCGCTATGGTCCAACTGACTCTACCGGAGAACTCGCGGGTCAAGCCAGGCAAAACTTGGCCGAAGCCCGCAAACGTGAAGCGCACGACCGAATTTCGTATCTATCGCTGGAATCCGGATGACGGCGCCAATCCGCGCATCGACACCTATTTCATCGATCGCGACGATTGCGGCCCGATGGTTCTCGACGCGCTGATTTGGATCAAGTCCAAGGTTGATTCGACGCTCACCTTTCGCCGCTCCTGCCGCGAGGGGGTGTGCGGCTCGTGTGCGATGAACATCGGCGGGTCCAACACGCTCGCCTGTACGCGCGGCATCGACGACGTCACCGCGCCCGTGGTCATCTATCCGCTGCCGCATCAGGAAGTGATCAAGGATCTCGTGCCCGATCTTTCGGTCTTCTTCGCCCAGCACGCCTCGATCGAGCCGTGGCTCAAGACCGTTAGCCCGGCGCCGGAAAAGGAGTGGCTGCAGTCGCCGGAGGAACGGTCGAAGCTGGATGGTCTCTACGAGTGCATACTGTGTGCTTGCTGCTCGACCTCTTGTCCGAGCTACTGGTGGAACGGCGACCGCTACCTAGGTCCTGCGGTCCTGCTGCAAGCCTATCGCTGGCTCATCGATTCCCGGGACGAAGCGCAAGGCGAGCGGCTCGACAATCTTGAGGATCCGTTCCGCCTTTATCGCTGCCATACCATCATGAACTGCGCCCAAACTTGTCCAAAGGGCCTCAACCCCGCAAAAGCGATCGTCCACATCAAAGAGATGATGGTGGAGCGCCGGTTGTGAGACAGCCCTTGGCGCATGCATCGCCCGAGAAAAACATGTCAGGGAATTTGGTTTCGTTGATTTAAGGTCTAATCGGAACGTTTCTGCGGTTTACAGCGTTGACAGAAACGCGAAGGACAGGCGCCGGCTGGAATTGGCTGGCGGCGCGTGCGATCAACCTGAGCGAACGGCTCTCATTGCAGGCCCGTTAATTCGACCGAGCGCTTGTTTAAAATGGTGCGGACTCAACTTTTAGGGAGGCCAGAATGACAAAGACGCCAGCGGCAAAAGAGACCAACGCGCGATCTAGCAAGGACGCGCATGTGAGTGAGCGCCTGGGCGCGCCGACCGATCTCAAGGCGGAAGCGACGCGCGATGTTTCAGCCGGGCTCGCCGGGCTGCTCGCGGATGTCTTCGCTCTCTATATGAAGACCAAGAATTTCCATTGGCACATGAGCGGCCCGCACTTCCGCGACTACCATCTGCTTTTGGATGAACAGGGCGACCAGATTTTCGCCATGACCGATCCGATGGCGGAACGGGCGCGCAAGATCGGCGGCTCGACGCTGCGCTCGATCGGCGACGTCTCCCGGCGTCAGCGCCTCCTCGACAACGACGCCGAATATGTCGATCCCAAGGACATGCTGGCTGAGCTGCGCGACGACAACAAGAGCCTTACGCAGGAGATGCGCGCGGTCCATAACGTGTGTGACGAGTATGGCGATGTCGCGACTGCGAGCCTGCTTGAAGTTTGGATCGATGAGACCGAACGGCGGACCTGGTTCCTGTTCGAGGCCACCCGCGGCGGTCCCGGGCAGAACGACTGAGCACCTAACTCATCCGTCTAAGGACACCCGGGCTCCGCCCTCGGCGCTCGACCGCTGGGCGGCGTCGATCACCTCGGCGCATAAGAGCGCCTCGCCGAAGTTGCTCTTCGAGCCTCCCGTTGCCGCTGCCAGAAAGTTAGAGGCTACACCGCCGAACCAATCTGGATGATGCGAGCCCTGGGACAGGGACGGTGGACAGGACCAGCACTTCTCCCCCAACTTGGATTTCAGGACCACGACGTCGCCAACGACGCTGATCTCGCCCTGATCGCCGTGGATCTCGACCCCGTTCGAGCGCTCATCGGCGGCCCATGTCAAAAAGATGCTGCTCACGCCGGCGATCGTATCCAAATCGACGCTCGCCGTGTCCTCGAGCGGGTGCTCGTGGAAGCGGCGCGTTTCAAGCTGCGCCTTAACTCCAATTGGAGCGCCGGCCCAGCGCGTGACGCAATAGATTGAGTGCCACCCGTGATCGAACAGGATGCCGCCACCAGCCATTGCTGGATCGACGCGCCAATTTGTAGCCCCGTCGGCACTCACGGTGATCGCCGGCTGCGTCCGAAGCGTGCGCCAGCGAACGGATCGCACGGCCCCGATCGCCCTCTCGTCAATCAGAGCGGAAATCTTACGGCAGATCGGCGCTTCGAGCCAATTATGCACGGTATGGACGACCCGCCGGGCGCGCGAGGCATCGGCGACTATGCGCTTTGCATGTTCGAGTCGGGTGACCAGCGGTTTCTCGCTCAGCACGTGAAGGCCCGCGTCGAGAGCGCGTTCAATCAGCGGCGCATGGCTGCCGGGCGGCGCACAGATGTCGACGAAATCGAGCAGTTCGCTGGCTAGTAGATCGTCAACGGTTTCGTGCCATCGGCCATTGGGACAGGCGGAGAGAAACGCTTCGCGACGCGATGCGGCGGCGTCGGTCGCCGCGACGATCCTGACGTCGTCCCGTGCGCGCCATCCGGGCCAATGGCCGTTGGCCGCGACGTTGCCGAAGCCGATGAACGCGCCTTTGAGCACTGGGGCTGCTCAATCGAGGTTGAATTTGCGCGCGATCGCCGCAAAGGATTCATCAAGAATATCGACCCCGCGCACCGCTTCGTCCTCGGTGAGGACGAGAGGTGGGTTGATGCGGATGACATTGGAATAGGACATGGTGATGAGGCCACGCTCCAGCGCCTCATGGAAGAGAGCGCGGGTGATGGTTTTATCAAGCGGCGCCTTAGTCTTGCGATCGGCGACCATCTCGACGCCGATCATGAGGCCTCGACCGCGGACATCGCCGATGAAACGGTATTTGTCCTGCAAGCGCTTGAGCGCGTCGAGCATTTTGGCGCCGACGCGCTCCGAATTCTCGACGAGCCTATCCTCGAGGATCGCCTCGACCGCGCCGAGCCCCGCCGCGGCGGCGAGCGGATTGCCGCCGTAGCTCGATGAACTGCCGCTCGGCTCGCCGAACGGCGCAGCCGACATGCGCTCGAGCGACGAGGCGACAGCGCTCAAGGGAAAGCCGCCGCCGATGCCCTTGCCGATCGTCATGATGTCGGGTTTCAACCCAAAGTGATCAGAGGCCCACATCTTGCCTGTGCGGCCGAAGCCGACCAGAATTTCGTCGGCGATCAGCAGCGCGCCGGTCTCTGTCGCGATCTCCCGCACCGCGTGGATAAAGTCGTCGGGAGGTATCACATTACCGGCCGTGCCTTGCATCGGCTCGATGATGATCGCCGCAAGCTCGCCTTGCGTATCGTTCTTGATGACGTTGCGCAGATGCTCGGCGCAGGCCAGGCCGCACGATGGATATTGAAGGTTGAACGGGCAGCGGTAGCAATTCGCGTAGGGTGAATGATGCATGCCCGGCGGAAATGGCCCCTGGTGGTTGCGATAGGCGCCGCCCAGCATACCGATCACGCCCTGGCTCTTACCGTGGAAGCCACCCCAGAAGCCAATGAACTCGAACTTCTTGGTCACCGACTTGGCAAGCCGAAAGGCGGCTTCGACCGCCTCGGCGCCGCCAGAAAACAATTGCAGATGCGTCAGTCCCTCCGGCAACAGCGAGGCGACAAGATTGAGGAAGCGCGCTCGCGTCTCGGTCGTAAAGCTGCCGAAGGTCGACCGTTCGAGCTGCTCTTTGAGGCGCTTCACATAGTGCGGGTGGCTGTGTCCCACGCTGCCAACCGCGATGCCAGCAATGAAATCGAGATATTCGTTGCCGTCGACGTCGGTGATGGTGCAGCCCTCGGCGTGGTCGACTACGATCTCTGAGAAGAGCGCGATCGATTGCAAGCCGGGCGCCATCGCCTTAGCCTCATGATCGAAGATCGCCTTGGATTTGGGGCCGGGCACGGCGCGGCGTTTAAACGCGCTCTTCGGGGAGGGAATCTCATTCAAAAGATCAGTTCCTTGCTGAGGCCACCAGGCGCAGGCGCCGCTGAAAGCGCTCGGTCAGGCAATCGGCGATCGCGTCCGCGGCGCGATCGCGATAAAGCGCGTAGCTCGGCCATGCGTTGAGATCGATGATCATCGGCTCGCCGTTCGGCCTGATGACCGCGTCGCCGCCGAAAACTTCCAGCCCGAGCGCGGCGGCCGCGTCGAGTCCAGCCTTGCCCAGGCGGGCCTCGTCGAACGAATGACCCATCATTCCTTTGTCGCGATGATAGAACCATTGGAACCAATTGGCGTCATGGGTCCCCACGCCGTTTCGCACGCCGTAGAATTTGACCAGGTCGCCCTCCACGTGCTCCTGTGCGATGACAAACGGAATGCCACGCTCCGCGAAGCGGCTCAACGCTTCACGCCAACCGACCTCAGACGCCGCGTAGAGGACATCGTCGGTTTGAGTCGCGTGAAAATCATAGCGCTTGACCCAAGCGCAATCGGCCGGCCGCGGCCTGTTCGCGTCGGTGGCGACAACCCAACTGACCGGCGCCGACACCCGATGGCGCGCGAAGAGTTCAACCATCCGATGGCGGTAGGTGTTGCGAATTGCTGCCGGCGCGTTGACGACAATTGCGCCCGCCTTCTCCATTGCCGCCAGGCGGTCTAGGACCGTCCCGCGCTCGCACATGACGAACAGGTTCGCCGAAGGCGCTTCAACGAGAGCGTCCGCGGCGATCAATTCAACGCGGAACCCCCGCTCCGCCAAAGCCTCGCTGACGCGCCTCATGATCGCGGCGTCGTCGTCGACGCGCCCAGGCGAGTGTGCGGGTTCGCGCAGCACGCCAAAACAAGTGGCTCCGGCGTTCATGGGCCGGCGTTCTCGCGCCAGCGCAGTCCGGCCTGTTCGGCGGCCTGAACGTCGTGGGCCCGATCGATGTCAAACACGAGAGGCAGAACGACGCCGTAAACGGGTCGCCCCTCGTCGACCAACCACGTGAGATAATCGCGAAGACGGTCGAAACGCGTTTTCGGCTTCCCGCCTCGATATGCCGGAAGCCAGTAAAGCCCGGCCGTGACGTAGCTGCCTTGATCGCCGCCCAGCGAAAGGACGCGCCCTTCCTCGTTCAGAACTCGCCCACAAGGGGTTGTCGTCGTCCACGTGATCGGTCAGTCCGAGCACGACCGCATCATCCGGGAAACGCGCGGCCGAGCGTACAAAATTATGAAAAGCGCTGACCGGCATGATTGCGTCCACGGTCGTGATCAGGGCCGGAGCGCCGGCCAGCCGGGCGGCGACAATCTCAAAGCTCGCGTATGACGACGGAGTTGTGCGCACCATGAGGTCGAGATCAAAGTCGCGACCGTGTTCGTCGAGCCAATGCAGACAATCATCGCTGCCCTCGTTGATGATGACAGCCGCTTCGTGAACGCCGACCGTGCGAAACCGATCGAGGGCATGGCCGATCAGGGGCCATCCGTCGACTGGCGTCATCGGCTTGCTGACGCGATAACCGTCCGCCCGCAGGCGAGTCCCCTGGCCAGCGGCAATGATTCCCCCGCGCAGGACAAAAGAGTCTGGAACGCCGCTCATATTAAAATATCGAGAAGATCCGGCAGCTCGGTGACAGAAGCGAGAACGGAGCGATTGTCAGCGCCATCGCGTTCAGCGGCCTGCACGTCTTCGGGCGCGATCCAGATGAAGCCCATGCCGGAGCGGCGCGCGCCCTCGTAGTCGCGACGCAAGGAATCGCCGACCATCACCGTCGTCTCAGGCGCCGCCTGCAGCGCCGTAAGAGCGGCCTTGAAAATAGCCGGCTCCGGCTTCTCAGCGCCCACGCACTGGCTGTCCGCCATGACACCGAACAAGCGACCAAGTCCCGAACTCTCGCACACGGCTTGAAGATTGCCGTAGAAGTTCGACACCACGCCAAGCCGATAGCGCTCGCCAAGCGCCTCCAGGACTGGGCGATTGCGGGCAAAGGCGAGGGACATTTCGGACAGAAACCCCAAAGCGACCCGCTGACCGCGAGCGCGGTCGATCTCACGCTGGCCCGTTCCGCCGCCACATCGTGCCAATTCGCCTACGAGTTTCGCCGTCAATGCGTCGACCGTTTCCTCGAGGCCGGTCGTGGGCGCAAGTGCGCCGACGAGCGCGTCATCGGCTGCATAAAACGCCTGCGCGAAAGCTTCGGCGGAAAGGTCGAGCCCCTCGCTTTGATAAAGGGCATAGAAGCGCTCCTTCCACGCAACCCCGTCGGAGTTGAGCGTGCCGCCGAAATCGAACAGCACCGTTTCGATCGCTTGCACCTACGAGCGGCTCGCAACCTTCACGCTATTCGGCGCCGCGCCGGGAAGACTAAAAGGTTCGCCGTCAATGAATGCGTTGCACGCGTCATACGCGACGCTGTCACGGAACTGGCGCGGCGGTGTTTTCATGAAGTAGGCCGACGGCGCTTCGAGCGGGCCGCCTATTCCGCGGTCCAACCCCAGCTTCGCGCAACGCAGCGCGTCAATGACGACGCCAGCGCTGTTCGAGGAATCCTGCACCGACAGCCTGAGTTCGATCTCGAGCGGCGCGTCGCCGAAGCCGCGTCCCTCCAGGCGGATGAAGGCGATCTTGTTATCATGTTGCCAGGGAATGTAGTCGGAGGGGCCGATGTGGATATCCGCATCGTCAAGCCGCTCGTCGAGCTGCGACTGGACGGATTCCGTCTTGGAAAGCTTTTTCGACTTGAGCCGCTTGCGCTCCAGCATGTTGAGAAAATCGGTGTTGCCAGCGGTGTTGAGTTGGTAGGTCCGGTCGAGAGCGACGCCCCGGTCGGCGAACAGCCGCGCCAGCGAGCGATGGACTATGGTCGCGCCGACTTGGCTCTTGATGTCGTCGCCGACGATGGGCAAGCCGGCGTCTTTGAACTTCTGCGCCCATTCCGGATCGGAAGCGAGGAAGACTGGCACGCAATTCACCATCGCGACGCCCGCTGTCAGGCAGGCTTCCGCATAGTGCTTCACGGCTTTCTCGGAGCCGACGGGCAGGTAGCACAACAGCACTTCCGCGCCGGACCTGCGCAGAGCTTCAGCGATATTGGTCGGCTCGAGATCGGCTGGGCGAAACGCCACGTCGTCGTCATAGTCAGCCATATGCGGCGCTATGCCGTCGAACTCGGGACCCATCTGGACGACGACGTTCGACACCGGAAGCGAACTCTGGAAGACGCGAGTGTTGTTCGGCTTGGCGAAGATCGCCTCCTCGAGCGGCCGGCCGACCTTGCGCTTATCGACGTCGAATGCCGAAACGAACTCGACATCGCTCGCGCGGTAGCCGCCGATGACTTGGTGCATAACCCCATCGAGCGCCGCGTTGCGGCGGCTCCGGTAGTATTCCACGCCTTGGACCAGTGCGCTCGCGCAATTGCCGACCCCAGCAATGGCGACCTTGATGTTTTTTGGCATTCGGTCTGAGGTCCCCCAAAGTGCCCGCGGATCGGGTTCAACAGAACCCGTCGCTTATCCACAAGCGTGACGAAAACGTAAAGTATATATGACCGGATTGCGACAAGCAAAGCCGGATTTTCATGTGCGCGCGCGGGTAACTTAGGTCGTCGTGTGCGAGCCAGAGCCCGGCGACAAAGCGGGCTTTCACATGCCGAAAGCAGGGGCTCGGCTGTTGCCGCGCTTGAGATTGCGATAACGGGCCATCGCCCAAAGCGGGAAAAATTTCGAATAGCCGTGGTAGCGCAAATAAAACACCCGAGGAAAGCCGGTCGCCGTGTGGAACGGCTCGTCCCACAGGCCATCCTCGCCTTGTGTCGTAGCCAAATAGGCCATGCCGCGGGCGACGGCGGGGTGATCGGCTTCGCCCGCCGCCATCAGACCAAGCGTCGCCCACGCTGTCTGCGACGCGGTGCTCGGCGCGGGTTCATAACCCCTATAGTCGAGCCTGTAGCTGGCGCCGCTCTCCCCCCACCCGCCATCCGGATTCTGAATTCGCTCAAGCCACATGACCGCGCGGCGCACGGGTTCCGACTGCGGGTCCTGGCCGGCGATCGCGAGGGCGCATAGCGACGACCAGGTTCCATAAATGTAATTCATGCCCCAACGCCCAAACCAGCTTCCATCCTTCTCTTGATCGGCCAAGAGGGCGTCGATCCCGCGCGCCAAAACCGAACTCGTCTCCCGCGTCTCGCCAAGTTGAGCGAGCATCGAGACGCAGCGCGCGGTGACATCCGCGGTCGGCGGGTCGAGCAGCGCGCCATGGTCGGCGAATGGAATATGGTTGAGATAAGAGTGGGTGTTGTCGGCGTCGAAGGCTGCCCACGCGCCGTTCCTGCTCTGCAGTCCTTCGATCCACTCGCGCGCCCGCGCGATCGCGGGCGAATGGGCGTCGGGAGCCCGGGTGACGCCGCCGCGATCGGCGCGGTCCATCGCCATCGCCACAACCGCGGTGTCGTCGGTGTCGGGATAGTGCGGATTGGCGTATTGGAACGCCCAACCGCCTGGCCGAACGTTCGGACGCTGAACGGCCCAGTCCCCCTTCACATCGAGCACTTGGAGCGGCGCCAGCCAATCGAGCGCCGCGCGCACCGGCTCACCGCCAGCCTCGCCGCCCGCTTCAAGCAGCGCATGGGCGGTCAGTGCTGTGTCCCACACGGGCGACAAGCACGGCTGGCAATAGGCCTCATCCTTGCCGACAACTAGCAGTTTCTCAATCGAACGACGCACTGTGACGAGATGAGGATGATCAGGCGGATAGCCGAGCGCGTCATACATCAAGACGGCGTTCGCCATGGCGGGGTAGATCGCGCCCAGCCCTTCTTCGCCGTTGAGGCGCTCGGTTACGAAAGCCTCGGCCGCGCCAATGGCCTTGCGGCGCAAGGCCGCTGGAAAATAGGGCTCGACGCGCTTCAGTAGCCAGTCGATCGCGCCAAAGATCTTCACGCCCGCCCATGCCTGATGCGCGCCCTTGGGCCACTCGCGCACCGTCTCAGGCGGCGCGACGAACAGCTCCGAGATTGCGACGCCACGCGGATTGACGGCGCGCGGCTTCAACGCTTGCAGCACGAGCAGCGGGACCATCACCGTGCGCGCCCAATAGGAGACCTTGTCGAGATGGAAAGGAAACCAGCGCGGCAAGAGCATGATCTCGACCGGCATGGTCGGCACGCCGCGCCAGGGAATGGCCCCGTAAAGCGCAAGCAGAAATCGGGTGAAGACGTTGCTCTTCGCCGCGCCGCCATTTGCGAGGATCGCTTCGCGCGCGCGGCGCATGTGCGACGCCTCGCGATCGTCACCGATCATCTTGAGTGCAAAGTATGCCTTGACGCTGGCGCTCATGTCGAACGGGCCTGCGTGGACGAGCGGCCAGCCGCCATGATCGCCCTGAACGCGTCGAAGATAAACGGCGATTAGACGCTCGAGTTCGAGATCCGGCTCTTCGCCGCGGAAATGCCGGAGCAGAACGTACTCCGCGGGAATCGTCGCGTCAGCCTCGAGCTCGAAACACCAATGGCCGTCGTCGTGCTGACGGGCGAGCAACGCTTCAGCCGCACTCGAGATATGATTCTCCAGCGCTTCGAGAGACGGCGGAGCCTGAGAATGATCGAGGGCGATATTCATTGCGAAAAACTCATCACGCGGCGTCCTGGCGCAGCCGTGCCCGACCGGAGAACGATGGAAGCGGCCTTATAGCCCGAACGCACCGCGCCTTCGATCGTGGCCGGCAGCCCAGTCTGAGTCCAGTCGCCGGCGAGGACAACATTCCGCCAACGGGTTCGCGAATCCGGCCTTTTGGCGTCCTGCCCCGGCGTCGCCGCGAAGGTCGCGCGCTTCTCCTTGACGATCTGCCACGGCGGCAGGTCGGCAGGCAGTCCGGTCAGCGCAGACGCCTCCCGCCAGATCTCGGCCGCGAGTTTGTCGCGGGGACGATCGATGAGCCGGTCGGCGTTGCTGATCGTGACGGAGAGCCGATCTGGAAATGCGAACAGCCATTCGATCTGCCCGTTGACGACGCCAAGAATTGCGGGTTGGCTAGAAGGCGGCGCGATCTGGAAATGAACATTAAGAATGGCGCGAAATTCGTCTGGCGTCGTTAGGCCCGGAAGAAGATCCTTCGCGATCCATGGCGGCACGCTGAGGATCACGGAATCATCGGCGCCCAACGCCTGTTGCGACCGGTCGAAATTGAGCCCAATCGCGCGCTGCTCCTCGAACCGGATCGTCCGGAGGCGGTCGGCGAACCGAACCCGGCAGCCTCCTGCAGCGAGAAAGGCGAGCGCCGGGTCGATGAAGCTGCGAGCGAGGCCATGGGCAGCGAACAGCGGGTGGCAGGCCTTTCCCCCAGCCGCTAAGGTCTCGCGCAAAAGGGACGCCGTCAGCGCGGCGGAGCTTTCCGGTGGGTCCGTGTTCAGAGCGGACGTCAGCAGTGGGCGCCAAAGCCGCTCGTAAAGCGATCCCTCGCAAGCCATGGCGTCGCCGACTGTCCCGCTTCGCCCCTGCATAAACACGCCGAGCGGGGCGAAATATTCGCCGAGCGCTGTCCCCGGCACGCGTTTCTTCGCGTCGAACAGCCACCACGGGATACGACCTTCGCTGAGATCGAGCCGCCAGCGTTCGCCGCTCTTGAGGTCCGCGAAGTCGAAGACCGCCGCGCCGGGATCGCGCAGCGTCGCGCGCGCTCCGATCCGATCCAGGTAGTCCAGCGCCTCGTGGTTGCCAGAGAGCAGAAGATGGTTGCCGTTGTCGATGACGAGGCCGAGCGTTGGATCGAGATAGGACCGGCAGCGCCCACCAGCGAACGACGCGGCTTCATGCACGATAACCTCACGCTCAGCGTCGATAAGGCGCACAGCCGCGCTCAGGCCGGCGATTCCGGCGCCGATGATATGGACTGCGCCGCGGCTCACAGGATTCCATATCGCAGGAGTGCGCCAAGCAGGCGGAGCCGGCTCGCCTTGGCTCGACGCCGCGGCGGCGCGAACCCCTCTTTCAGCATCCTGCCGAGGATCGAGCCATAGGCGGCGGCCATCAGTCGCGGCGCTTTCACCGCCGCCCTCGGCGCGGTCGCCATGACGGTTTGGGCCTTTTCGAAATGCTCGCGAGCGCGCGCCGCCACCTCGACGCAGGCACCGGCGAGTTTCGGGTCCGCGGCGGCGGCGAGCGGCTCGTCGGTCGCCACGCCCGCAGCCGATAGCGCCTCGCGCGGCAGGTAGAGTTTGCCGATGCTCGCGTCCTCGTCGATATCGCGCAAGATGTTGGTAAGCTGGAGCGCGCGGCCAAGATGGTGAGCAAGCGGCACACCCGCTTCGTCAGAGAGGCCGAAGATGCGCACCGAGAGCCGGCCCACGGCGGACGCGACCCGATCGCAATAAAGGTCCAGCGTCGCCCAGCCGGGAGCGCGGATGTCCTGCGCGGCGTCCATCGCCATGCCGTCGATCACGGCGTCGAAATCTTCATGTTTCAGATGAAAGCTGCGGGTCACGTCGGCGAGGACGGCGAGATGAGGCGGCGAATGTCCGGCGAACATCGCGGCGATGTCGGCGCGCCACTCATCCAAACTCCCCAAGCGCTCAGCCGGCGTCGCGGGCCCGCGGTCGTCCGCAATATCGTCCACTTCGCGACAGAAGCCGTAGAGGGCAAACATCCCCTCGCGCTGCTTCTCCGGCAAAATGCGCAGCGCGGCGTAGAAAGAGCTGTGCGCCACAGGCGCCGCCTGCGAACTCATGCCGTCGCTTTCGCCCGCCCGCGCCCCCCGCGCATCATCGCCGAAGCCAGGAACCGCGCAGCGCCAAGACCGCCGACCATTGCGAAGGCAACTTTGCTGAGGTGCACGCGCTGACTCAGGGGATCGCGGCTTTCAAGATCGCGCGAAAGGCGGCGAGCAAGCGCCCGGATCGCGGCGATCTCCGCGCCGAGCCGGACGTCCCGAATTTGCGGGACAAGCGGCGCCCCGCGCGACACGAGTTCGCTCGTGCGGGCGGCAAGTTCGGCCAGCGCCCCGTGCAAAGGCGGCGGCGCCTTCTGCGCGTCGAGCATCT
Organism: uncultured Alphaproteobacteria bacterium; assembly: GCA_963737365.1. Taxonomy (GTDB): domain Bacteria; phylum Pseudomonadota; class Alphaproteobacteria; order Rhizobiales; family Beijerinckiaceae; genus Roseiarcus. The sequence goes on along the minus strand of CAVTSD010000009.1, from coordinate 237,945 downwards.
CCACAGAGGCTCCGTGCGCGGCGAGCGTATCGAGCGGCAAATAAACGCGGTTGAGCCGCCGATAATCCTCGGCGCAATCCTGAAGGTGATTGATGATCTGCAGCGCCGAACAGAGAGCGTCGGACGCGCGCCACAGCGACGGATCTTCTTCATGCACGTCGAGAACGAAACGGCCAACGGGCGCCGCCGACAGCGCGCAATAGTCCATCAGCTCCTTCCAGTTGGCATAGCGGTTTTTCCGCGCATCGAGGCGAAAGGCCTTTAAGAGATCCAGCGCATGTTTCGGGCTCAAACCCGTCTTAGCGAGCTCAAGCCGCAAGGGCTCGGCTTCGTCAGCCGGCGCCCCGCGGCCGGTGAGCGCGTCGTCTAGATTGTCGAGAAGCTCGAGCTTCGTCTCCGGCGGCAGAGTTGGGTGATCGGCGACGTCGTCGGCCGCCCGCACAAAACGATAGAAGGCGAGGATCGGCCCACGCCGCTGCTCGCTCAAGAGCCAGGAGGCGACCGGAAAATTCTCGTCCTTGTGGCCTTTGCCCGAGAGGGCCTCTTTCACCGTCGTCACGCGCGCCCTGTCTCCCGCATCGGCGCCTGGAATCGACCCTTCCAGTAGCCGCCTCGCCCGCGCCAATATTGTAGCGCGGAATTGAACGTGAAGGCGACATAGGCGGCGGCGATGACCGGTAGGGCGAGACCGCCAACAAGCGGCCGTCGATAAAGTCGCAGCGTGGGCATGAGCGCGATCGCCATCATCGCCCACGCCAGCGCGCCGGCTGCTTGCGTCGCGCCGCGCGCGAATATGGCGAACAGCGGCGGCGCCACATAGACGAGCGCCATTCCGCCGATCGCGCCGACAAGACGCACGGGCGAATAGCGTAATTCAGCAAAGGCCGAGCGCGACACCATCCGGCTGAACTCGGCGAAGGTGCCATACGCGCGCAAGCTGTCGACACTCTCGGTTAGCCCGAGCCAGATTGGCCCCTGCCCTTTCATAAGCGCGCCCAGTGCGCAATCATCGATCAGCGCGCCTCGCACGGCCTCGAGACCGCCGGCCGCGTGAAGCGCTTCCCGCCGCACGAGCATTGAGCCGCCAGCCGCAGCCGCCGTCGTCTTTCGCGGATCGCTCACCCAAGGAAAGGGATAGAGCATCTGAAAGAAGAACACGAAAGCTGGCGCGAGCCAGCGCTCGGCCGCGCTGTCGCAGCGCAGCTTCACCATCAAAGACGTCAGCACGCTGCTTTTTACACGGGCGACCGCGACCAAACGAGTGAGCACATGCGGCGCATAAGCGATGTCGGCGTCGGTGAACAGGACGAATTCAGGCGCCTGCGCGCTCGCCTCGACCTCGGCCAAGCCTTGGCGCATCGCCGACAGTTTACCCGTCCAACCGGGCGGCGGCCCCGTTCCTGTAACGATTTTCAGCCGCTCCGCCGCGTGAGCGTCGCTCGCCGCGTTTGACGCAACCGCCGCGGTCCCGTCCGTGCTCTGATCGTCGACAACGACTACCGAAAATTTTCCAGGATAGTCCTGCCTAACCAGAGAGCCGACGCTGCGAGCAATCATGTCCGCTTCGTCGCGAGCGGGGATAATTGCGACGACGCCCGGCCATGCGCCCCGCTCGTCTCGAACCTCGTTGGCCAAAGCAGCGGTGTCGTCCCGCTCGCCGCACAGCCAGAACCATCCCCTGCCGAACAGAAGATAGGCCCAGATCGCGACTGGAATGAGAGAGATAGCGGCAAGAATTATTTGAGATGGCCGTGGGCGCGAAACCAGGCGATCGCGTCGGCGAGACCCTCGATATAGGGTCTCGACACATAGCCGAGCTCCCGCCGCGCCTTGGAATCGTCGAAGAACATATGATGGCGCGCCATCCGCAGGCCGTCCGAGGTGATGAACGGCTCAACGCCGCGAAGCGTCGCCAAAAACTCCGCTCCATAGGCGATCGGGTAGAGCATTGTCCGCGGCAGCTTGAGCTTGGGCGGCCGCCGCCCGACCAGCCGTGCGATGTCGGCAAGCATATCGCCGAGGAACACGTTCTCGCCGCCAAGAATGTAGCGCTCGCCGATCCTCCCGCGTTCGAGCGCGGCGATATGTCCGGCCGCGACGTCGTCGACGTGCGCGAGATTGAGCCCCGTGTCGACAAAAGCCGGCATACGCCCCGATGCAGCTTCGACGACGATGCGGCCGGTCGGCGTCGGCCGGATGTCGCGCGGGCCGATCGGCGTCGATGGATTGACGATGACGGCAGGCAAGCCATTGCGCTGAATCATCGCTTCCACCAGACGCTCGGCCGCAACCTTGCTGCGCTTATAGGCCCCGATCCCCTCGCCGTCGGCGAGCGGATTGTCCTCCGTCGAGAGGGCGCCATCCGCGAGCTTCAAGGTCGCGACGCTGCTCGTGTAGACGATCCGCTCGACGCCGGCGCGGATCGCCTCCTCCATGATCAGGCGCGTACCCTCGACATTGCTGCGACGGATCTCCTCCGGGTTTCGCGCCCAAAGCCGGTAATCGGCGGCCGCGTGGAAAAGATAACGCGCCCCTCTGAGCGCGCTTGCCAGCGAGGCGCGATCACGGAGATCGCCCTCGCACACGACGTCTGCCGCGCTGAGGTTGGTGCGCGGGCTCGATGGACGCGCCAGAACGCGGATGGCGTGGCCGTGGGCTCTCAGCGCAGCCGCGATTGCCGAGCCGAGAAAGCCGCTTGCGCCGGTAACAAGAACGGTCGAGGGCGGCGTCGAGTGCAACGCGCACTCTGTCGACGCAGCTGCGTCAGCGCGGTCCGCTGATCCGAGGTCCTGCGAAACCACGCCTTGTCCGCTTTCACGCTCCATAACCAAGACTACCAAACTGCGCGGCGAGCTCTCAGTGCTCGCGACAACATTTCACGATAAACTGTCGTTCCGGCTAAACGGCCCGAGCTCTTCCGAAATCTATAATCCTCACGGAAAATCATCGAAGTTCTTGTTCACGCGCCGCAAGGCAAATGTTCTTTTCACCGCTCAGGGTCAAGCGCGTTAGATCTCAGGCCTATAGAATGTCACGGCGCTCGGGGCACCGGGGGGGACTCACCCCAGTTGCTCAACGCAGAAGCCGGTGATCCAGACAAAGGGGCGTACTACCGTCAACTATATGACCTGTCAGTTATTTCTTCCATGACTCACATTGTTCTTGAGCATTTTAGAACACTTTGGTACCATTCCATCCAAGGAAAACCTCGAGCGAGATTTCCTGTGTCAGAGTGGGATCGGAGCGCGTCCGCCGCGAGACCTTCGGGACCGGTCGTCATAGCGCCCCAGCCGCGAAACTCCCGAAACGGCGGTCGCCGAGCGGCTAAGCGATTCGCTAATCGCACCGCAACCGATTGAAAACGCTCGATTTCGGACTCGTTAACGGCGGTCCCAAACCACCAGATAAAGGGCACGGCGAAAGTCACTTCGAAAGTTCCACCACGCAACTCAGAAGCCCGCTTGGATCGGCGCTTTGGCCAACATGGATCTCGAACCGGCCGGGCTCGAGCACAGGCTCAAAGCTCGGGCCGACGAACGACAGATCCTTGACCGGAATTCGCCAGATCACATCCGTCCGCTCCCCGGCGGCGAGAACGGCTTTCTGCACGCCTTTAAGCTCCAAGAGGGGCCTGGCGATGCTCGCCACGGGGTCGCGTGCGAACAGAAACGCGGTCGCTTCACCAGCGATCGAGCTTTGATTATGAACCGCAAGCGACACCTCGATCGTGTCTTCCGAGGCCACCCGGGTCGGCTCGCAGCGAAGATCGCTCAGCGCAAATCGGCTGTATGAAAGGCCGTGGCCAAACGGAAATTGCGGCGTCGGCGGCAGATCGAGATAAGTGCTGGAATAGTGCACTCCGGGCGCATAGGGGCGGCCGGAGGGTAGCTCGTTGTAGAATATCGGGACCTGCCCAACATCGCGCGGCCAGCTCACGGGCAACCGGCCAGTCGGGTTGAATGTCCCGGTCAGAACTTCGGCGATCGCGTGTCCTGCTTCTTGACCTAGAAACCACGTCGCGAGCACCGCGTCGGCGCGCTCGAACAGCCATGGTGCCGTCAGCGGACGACCCGAGGAGAGCGTCACGATGACAGGCTTGCCAAGGTCGAGGACAGCTTCGGCAAGCGCGCGTTGGCGGCCAGGCAAGCCAAGGTCGACCCGGCTCGCCGCCTCCCCGCTCATAGCCGCGCTCTCGCCAAGGCAGAGCACGACAGCATCCGCGCCCGCGCACAGATCAACCGCCGCCGATATTCCGTCTGTGTTTGCCCCCGTGATGTCGACGCCGGCGGCATAATCGATCTGGCATTGCGGCAGCGCCGCCTTGAGGCCCGCAAGAATGGACACGACGTCTTCAGGCTTACCGGCGGAAGCCCAGGAGCCCAGCATCTCGCCCGGAGCCGCCGCCAAAGGACCGACCATGGCGAGGCGTTTGATTCGAGCGTTTAGGGGCAAGACTCCCGTGCGGTTGGACAAGAGCACAATCGCCCGTCGCGCTGCGTCACGGGCGAGCTCGCGCCGCACCGCTCCTCGGTCGGCATCCAGCGGGGCGGATCCGCGGCGATAGGGATCATCGAAGAGGCCGAGGCGCTCCTTCAGCTCGAGCACCCGCCGCACGCTCGCGTCGATCTCGACCGTTGTGACAAGCCCGCGCTCGAGCGCAGTCGGCAGGCACTGCACGTACGCGCCGCTCGTCATATCGATGTCGACGCCCGCGTTCAGCGCGAGCGCGGCCGCTTCGACAAGATCCGCCGCAACGCCATGATTGAGGAGCTCCCCGACGGCATTGTAGTCGCTGATCACGACGCCCTCGAAGTCCGCGGCTCCCCTGAGCCACCCCTGCAGCAGCTTGGCGTTGGCGGTCATCGGCGCGCCGGCGACATCGATGAACGCCGGCATGATCGCGGCGACGCCAGCAGCAACCGCAGCAGCGAACGGCGGCAGGTAAATCTCGTGCAACGCTCTCTCGGATACATCGACTGCGGCATATTCGCGACCCGCCGTCACAGCGCCGTAGGCGCAAAGGTGCTTAGCCGTAGCGGCGAGACTGTCCCGCGCCGCAAGATCAGGCCCCTGAAAGCCGCGCGTCTTGGCTGCCGCCATTTGAGAGGCGACCCAGGTATCTTCACCCGGGCTCTCGATGATGCGGCCCCAGCGCGGGTCGCGCGCCACATCGAGCATCGGCGCAAAAGTCAGAGCGACTCCGTCCTCCGCAGCCTCTTCGGCGGCGACGCGCGCCGTCTTCTCCCACAGATCGGGTGCGAACTGACACGCTTCCGCCAAAGAGACGGGAAAGATCGTGTGGTGGCCATGGATTACGTCGAGACCCATGAGCAAGGGAATGCCGAGACGAGATTCCTCGACCGCGAGGCGTTGGAGAGTGCGCGTTTCGTCCCCGCCCCAGAGATTGAGCAGGTTACCGATCCGCCCGGTTCGAATCCCGTCCTGCAAATCTCGAAGCTCGCCGGGACCGGTGACGACGCGGGACGCCGCGACCATATTGAGCTGCCCGATCTTTTCCTCGAGCGTCATCTTTTGGATCAATACGTCGAGACGTCCCATGCGCGTGCCTTATCTTTATGCGGTCGACCGAGCGTCCTAACAACGACTGTCTTGAAAGCGAACGAGCTTTCGCGAGGTCGATATACCTCAATCTAGCCTTCGGGCGCCCGCAAGACTGCGGCGCCGGATCGTGCGAGAATAGGCTCCGGGGAAGGGAATTCGATGGCGGAACAATCCAAGGAACCATCAAAGGGCGGCGACAACGCGGATAGCGCCTCACTCAAAAGCCTGTTCTCGGACGTCATCTGGATGTCTTCGGCGTTCTGGGTTTCGCGCCAGCGCAACAAGCTCCTCGCGCTAGCCGGCGGGCTGATCGCAGTCGTAGGGGCCACAGCCTACATGCAAATGAGGCTCAATTCCTGGAACGGCCCATTCTACAACGCCCTGACCAACAAGGACATGGCTGGCTTCCTCGACCAGCTTTGGGTCTTCGGAGCAATCGCGGGGATTTTGCTCGTTCTTAACGTGGCGCAGATGTGGCTCAACCAGAGCTCCAAGGTGGTCTTGCGCCAAGGCCTGGTGAACGATCTCCTGGACCAGTGGCTTCAGCCCAAGCGCGCTTTCCGTCTTTCGAACTCAGGCCCGCTGGGAGCCAACCCCGACCAGCGCCTCCAAGCCGACGCCCAGCATCTCACCGATCTGTCGACCGACTTAGGCGTGGGCCTTCTGCAGTCGACCCTCCTTCTGCTTACGTTTGTGGGGGTCCTCTGGGCGCTATCGAAGGGCCAGTTTCTACCGATCGCTGGCCGTGACTTCGCGCCGCCCGGGTATCTCGTATGGTGTGCTCTCGTCTACGCGGGAGTCGCCTCCTACCTGAGCTGGCGCGTCGGCCGCCCGTTGATCAACCTGAACGCCGAGCACTACGCCCAAGAGGCGAATTTTCGTTTCGCGCTCGTGCGGATAAACGAGCACATCGACGGCATCACCCTTTACGGCGGGGAGGCGGATGAGAGAGGCCGCCTCACTGGCGTGTTTGGCGACGTGCTCGACATCTCGTGGCGAATTGTCAACGCCGTAACGCGGCTGACCTGGATCACCGCTGGTTATGGATGGTTCACGATCATTGCACCGATTCTGGTGGCCGCCCCAGCTTATTTCAGCAGCAACATAAGCTTCGGAGAGCTCATGGTGATTGTCGGCGCCTTCAACCAGGTGCAGACAGCGCTTCGATGGTTCGTCGACAATTTCTCGAACCTCGCCGACTGGCGGGCGACTCTATTGCGCGTGGCCCGGTTCCGAAAAGCGATCCTGGGAATGGATGACCTCGGGCAGGCCGCGAGCCGCATTAATTTCGCTGAGGCGGACGACCCATCGATAAAGATCGACGATCTTCACGTCGCCTCACCGGGTGGCTGCGTCACGCTGAGTGAACCGCATACAGACATCGACGCCAAGGAGCGTGTGCTCATCGTCGGCGAAAATGGGGAAGAAAAGGCTTTATTGTTTCGCGCCATCGGCGGCCTTTGGCCCTGGGGAAGCGGCCAGATCACGCATCCGGCGCGCGGCACGATCATGTTCATGCCGGTGCGAGCCTATATCCCTCCTGGCTCCCTCCGCGAGATCGTCGCTTACCCGCACCCGACAGATGCTTTTGACCATCCCGCCATCGTCGATGCGCTTGCGGGCGTCGGGCTTGAGCACCTCGAGCCGCACCTCGACAAGGTGGATCGATGGGACCGGGAGCTAACCGACGACGAGAAGCAATGCCTCGCCTTTGCTCGGGTTTTCCTGCAAAGGCCGGGTTGGGTTGTGGTGAACGACGCGCTCGACGTCCTTGACCCGACTTCGCGCAAGCGTATCAGGACGCTGTTCTCGAACGAACTGGCTGAAGTGGGCATAATCAACATTGGCCACGACCAGCCGGAGACCGGCTTCTATCTCCGCAAGCTGCATCTGGTTATGGATTCTGCGGGCCAAAGGTTCGAGCCGGAACGCGAACACCCTATGGCTGAACCGCAGAATTTCAACACCGAACCCCTTCCCGCCGAATAGACAGGACGCCGATGCAACATTCTACGAAAGCCAAGCCGCCCAAGGAGGGCAAACGAAAGGAGAAGCTGTCCGATGAGGATCTGCTTGACCTTGTCCAGCGCCAGACCTTTCTGTTCTTTTGGGATGGCGCCCAGCCGGCGAGCGGACTTGCGCGTGATCGCACGGGACGGTCAACAGATCCGGTGGACGACATTGTCGCCACGGGCGGATCCGGCTTTGGCGTGATGGCCATGATCGTGGCCTGCGAGCGCGGATGGGTGACTCGCGCCGACGTCCTCGCTCGCCTGTCGAAGGCGCTCGACTGCCTCGAGAAGGCGACCTGCTATCACGGCCTCTACCCCCATTTCATGCATGGCGATACCGGCGCGACGAAGCCGTTCAGCCGAAAGGACGACGGGGCCGATCTGGTCGAGAGTGCGTTCCTGTTTCAAGGGCTCCTGTGCGCGCGCGCCTATTTCGATCGCGACGCGCCCGAGGAGAAGCGCATTCGTGACCGCATTACCTATCTCTGGAGCGAGGCGGAGTGGGATTGGTACACACAGGGAATTCGAACCGCCCTCACCTGGCACTGGAGCGCGACCAACGGCTTCGCGCTGAACCATCCCGTCCGCGGCTGGAACGAGTGCCTCATTGCTTATGTGCTCGCCGCGTCCGCGCCGCGCTATGCGATGCCTGTCGAAGCCTATCACGAAGGTTGGGTGCAGAGTCGCCAGTTCATCAATGGACGGAGTTTCGAGGGCGTAGAGCTCCCTCTTGGGCCAGACTGGGGCGGACCACTTTTCTTCACCCATTATTCCTTCTGCAGCATCGATCCGCGCGGATTAAGCGACGCCTATGCGGATTACTGGAAGCAGAACGTCGCTCATACGCGCATTAACTACAGCTATTGCGTCCGCAACCCGCTCGGCTTCAAGGGCTACGGGCCAAACTGCTGGGAACTCACGGCCGGCGATTCAGTCAAGGGCTACGCTGCCCATTCGCCGAGCAGCGACAAGAGCGTCATCACCCCGAGCGCGGCCTTGGCAAGCTTCCCCTACTCACCGGCCGAGGCGATGGCGGCGCTTCGACACTTCTATGACAATCTCGGCGACAAGATTTGGGGGCGGTTTGGCTTCATCGACGGGTTCAGCGAACAATATGACTGGTACGCCGACAGCTACCTCGCGATCAGCCAGGGACCGATCGTGGTCATGATAGAGAACTACCGGACGGGCCTGATCTGGAAGCTGTTCATGGGCATTCCCGAGATTCGCGAGGGCATGAAGAAGCTGGGTTTCAAGAGCCCCCATTTTGTTTCAGCCATGGCGTGAGCGTGCTTGAAGACTGGATAGCGAAAGAAGCGCGCTTCGCCGCAACCGCGATGCTGCGCTCCGTCTCAGCGACGAACCTCGTCAAGGAACGTCCTGGGTTTGGTCAGCGCGTCATCCCGCGGCCGGGCTCGGTGTTGGCCTCCCCCATTCCTGCCGCCTACGATCCCGACCCCGACTATTTCTTCCACTGGTTCCGAGATTCGGCGATCATTATCGACGCGTTGCGCGTTGCCCAAGCCGAGGGACTCCGGAAAAAAACAGCGGCCGACCGCTTGCGAGAGTTTCTAGACTTCGACCGATCGCTGCGTAATCTGGACGGGCGGGAGCTTATTCGCCGCCCGCCCTTCAGGAAGGAGATTCAGCCCCCTTTCCTGAAGTATATGCGACCCGATGACGAGCTGGCCGCCGTGTTCGGCGGGGCCGTGCTGGGTGAAGCCCGCGTCAATCCAGACGGAACTCTTGATTTCACCCGGTGGGCGCGCCCGCAGAATGATGGGCCTGCGCTTCAAGTCCTTGCGCTCATGCGGTGGCGCAACGCGCAGCCGGACCTTGATGACGCGCTCCAGTCAGCAATGTATGAACTTGTGATCGGCGATCTCGACTTCATCCACGGGCAAGCAACAGAGCGTTCGTTTGACATCTGGGAGGAAGAGTCCGGCTATCATTACTATACACAGCTCGTTCAAGCCGAGGCGCTGGCTCGCGGCGCCGACTGGCTCGACGAACAAGCAAACCCCGTGCGGGCCCTTGCCTGCCGTTCCGTTGCGGGCGAACTCGAGCCGCGCGTCGACGCCTATTGGAGCGCGGAAGACGCCTATTACCGTTCAAGGACAGGCGTTGTCGGAGGCCTCCCGGGAAAGACTCTCGATATCTCGGTACTCCTTGGCGTGCTCCACGCTGGGCGCGCGAAAGGACCCCACAGCGTCCTCGACCCGAAGGTCCATGCGACGCTAGCCGCGCTCGAAGACCTGTTCGACGCTGGATATCCGATCAACCGACAACGTCCCCCCGACCGCGGTCCGGCAATGGGCCGCTACGCAAGCGATCTCTACTATGGTGGCAACCCCTGGTATCTGGCGGCTCTCGCCGCGGCCGAGTTCTATTTCAAATTGGCGATTGCGCTTCGATCCGGCGCCCGCATGCCGGAGGCCGCCGAGACCGAACGCTTTCGCCAACGCCTCAGCGGCGAAACACCGGCGAAAGCCGCTTTCGAACGTGGCGATACGTTCATGCGAACTGTGCAAGCGTACACGCCACCGAGCGGCGAGCTTTCGGAACAGTTCGATCGCGCGACGGGTGTGCAGACTTCGGCCAAACACCTTGCCTGGAGTTACGCCGCCTTCATTACCGCCGCCGCGAGCCGCCGCCAGGCCGTCCTGGCCATTCAAGGCTGAGGTCCCTGCGCCACTGTCTCAAGCCTGGCGTCACGATTTGCTTACCAAATAGGCGTCGTAGCCCGAAGCCATGGCGGATCAGCATGTTGGCGTAGAGGCCAGGGCCGCTCGAATAGATGCGCCAGCCGCCATCAACGGCGATCGAGTTTGCTCTGACCCGCCCCCATTCGTTGCTCGCCTGGTACCGGTCCCGAAACGCGGCGTCGCTCGAACTGAAATAAGCGTTCCTCTGTCGCAGCGACGCATGCGGAAGCTCGTCCGTCACCGCGATCGGATTCGCAACCAGCAGCGCCTCCCACAGCGCCTCAATTTGGCCGATGTCGCTCATCGCCTCGCCGTAACGAAGGTGCGAGTGCGTATACATGAGGCCGATTTCGCGGCCGAAGAAGGCGGCCGATTCCGCTCGCTGAAAGAATGTTTCCGGACCGCCGTGGTAGACAATCGGCTTGTCCATCAGCCGCGCGCCGTCGGAAAACAGCAAGTGCTTGCGAATCAGGCTTGAATGCTTACGCGCCTGGGCCTGCGTAAACAGCCCGCCGATCATGCTCTGCGTCATCGGCAAGAGCGAATAGGCGAGGCCCGTTTTCTTGTCGCTGGGGTGCAACAAAAGCTCGGGCTCTCCTCCATTTGGCGCAAATACGGCATATCCGGCGACGATTCCGTCGCGAATGAGGTGAGCGTTGAAGTCCTTGCGGATCGCAGCAGCAAGCGAGTGGAGCTCCTTAGCGCGCTTGGGTCCGCGTTTCGCCTGACGAAGGATCTCGGCGTAGCGGCGCAGCTGCTCGTAAAGCAGAGCCACCGTCCAGGCGCTTGTCATCCAATCGCTTGTCGTCGGGTCGACTGGTCGAAGCGAGTCGTTCCAATCGCCGTGGCCATAACGAACCAGATTGGTTCCGGGGATGAAGCTGGCGCGCACCGTTTCGATCAGCTTATCGATGTGAGCGGTCACCGGGTCGACGCGCGCCGTCTTCTCGAAATTATCGGCGCGGCGCCACGCAACCGGCTCGTCGAGAAACGAGAAATCGCCGGTGGCCTCGATGTAATCGCAGAGCGCTTTGAGCGGCCAGACGATAATGTCGCCGTGCGACTCCTTGTCCTGAACGTCGAAATAGGGTTCGAGCATGAACCATTGCGGCCAGTCGCCGGTGTCTTCGTACTGCTGCGCGAACAGGATGCGCAGGATCTCTTTGACCTCCTCGTCATGCTCGAGCGTCAGCAGGAGTTCAATCGAGCCTTGGCAGACGTCACGCGTGCCCCAGGCGCCGCCGGTATATTGTTCGAGGCCGTGCGGCGCGGTCAGATGAATCATCCCATCATGCGCAAGCCAGGGGAGAGTCGTGTCGATGGCGAGCGCGTCCGCGGAATCCTTTGTGCTCGTTACCCGAACGCCGCGAGTGAGGTTTCGCCAGAGGCGATCGGCCGGTTTCAGCATCGCGGCCTCTTCGACAGCCTTGGCGTATTTTGACGCCAACGCATCGGCCTGCTTCGGGTCGGTCATCGATCCCACGACCGCGAACACGAATTCATTCGTGGGCTTCGTTCGGATAGCGATATATCCGCCGCTGCGGCGCTTGCCGTCGGCGTAGAGCAGTTCGTCGCCGCCAATGGCCTCGACCCGTCCCGGCGTGCTTGTCACCAGACGATAGAGGGCTTCTGGGTATTGCTTGCCCCAGCGATCATCGAGATCCGGCTTGAAAGTGAAGCGCTGTCGCCTCGAGTTCGATCTCAACGCAGCCAGCATGGGCAAATTCCTGTTCGCCGAGGACCAGGTGGCCAAAGACAAGAAAACGGCATCTTGCGCCTTCCACGGTCACGCGCCACTGCATGGCGGGTTCGTCGCCCGAGACGGTTGCTGAGACCGTGACGATTCGCTGACCCAGTTGGTAAACCCAGCGGCAGTCATTGAGACCCATCTCGAAAGTGGACGGCACAGTCAGCAACCGCCATCCCTCCTTGGTCTCGATCAACATGCGCAGTCCGCTCGCGCGGGTGATGTTGTAGGGGTCGCGAGAGACGGAAAAGAGTTTGTGGAACGACGTATTGCCTATGGTGAGTTGCGCGCCAAAAACGCCGTGCATCCACGAAGTCGCGCACAAAATCTTCTCGTCCGGCAGCAACTCCTGACCGCTGCGCACCAAGGAACCATGGCGCCGGGCTACGATGCGGTCCTTCTCGCGCAAGACCACGTGGCGGTTGTGCGTTCTTCCCGGCACAAAGAAAGACAGAAGGTTACCGCCGCCCCTTTCGACATGGATCCGGCGGCGGTAGCGCGCGCGGATCGCCTTCTCATCGAGGGTCTCCGCGACGGCGGAACGGGCCTCGTGCAGCAGACTTCGGGGTGGGGCGGACAAAGCGACATCGCGCTCCAGCCAGTCCTTGCTGGCGGCTTCCACGCCGTCAATCTGGCTCAGGTCGGCGTCGCTCGACGCTGCGGGATGATCCCGCTCAAAAAAACCAAAAAACGTCCAGGACGCCTCTCCCTCAGGCTCCAGCGTTACGGCTCGTGATTGCAGAGCCGCACACGCCGTCTCGTACTGAAGGCGTTCGGATGGCAGGTTCGTCCCGAAGGGGAGGTCAGGTTGATCAGCGTCGCGATATTCCGGCCCCATCATTTGCCGAAAATCCGTCGCATAGCCTTCGGCGCCTTCCAGGCAGCCGTGGGCCACCCAAGGATGCGCTCCGCCTTGGGACAGGTTTTGCCTGCCCATCAGAACGTGATTCAGGCGGGGATGAGCCGCGACGTGGTGGTCCAGATACTGACTGGCGTAGGCCTCGTTGTTCATCAGGAAGCCCTGATCGCCGAGCCCAAGATCTTGGATCAGAACAGCATCGCACGGGAGTTCGTCGTCGCGACGGTTCACAATCTCGATCCGCCAGAACCATACGTTTAATCGCGGATGCAGCCATAGAGTGACGCGATGGCCTAAGCCGCTTTGCTGTCCTTCCCAGACGTAGCGGTCGTCCGTCGCCCCTACGCGAAGGGGCGCTTCAGGACCGATCATGGGCACAACTGCCGGCTGAGCTCCGCCTATACGCAGATAAAGGCGCGCCATGCCGTCGCCGATCGGCAAGGCGAGCGTTTGATTGACGACGATTCGGCGCTCCGCTTCCGTGTGCTCGATGGTGAAGATGGCGCCGGTCGGCAGGACGCTGACCGAAAGCCCGGACCCGTTGGCGATCCGCAAAAGGTCGAGTTCGTCTCGTCGCGGCGTCGTCAGGATCTCAATCGACGAGTCCGACATCTCCCCTCCCCTTGCGCATTGCCACCCCAACATCGGCCGGCTAGCGGCGTCTGTAAATGGCGTCACACTCCCTTTTTGGAACCGTTTGGGGCCCGAAACCCGTCCTTGATTCGGACTAGGCGCAGCCACACGGATGAACGCCAGCGGGAATTACGCTATTGACCATCGACGGATCTGGATCAAAAACCGGCGGCGCGGGTTTCGGGTGAAGCGATGGAAGCAAAATTTCCGAGCTATTGGATGTGGTCGGAGGCGTTCGAGATGCTTGCGCGCGCAGAGCGCATGCATCGACAATTTTTTCCGCCGTCGAACTCGCGTTCGCCCGTCACGTGGGAGCCGCCGATCGACATCCTCGAGACCGAACGCGCCGTGCTGGTGCTGGTCGCTCTGCCGGGCGTCGACTTCGACAAGGTCGAGGCGAGCATCAATCAAGGCGAATTGCTGATCTCGGGGTGTCGGACCTATCCAGAGGAGATGCAGACCGCAATCATCCACCGCCTCGAGCTGCCGCAAGGCCGATTTGAACGCCGCGTCCGTCTGCCTACAGGGCGCTACAGCGCCATTCATCGGTCGGCTTCGAATGGCCACCTGCTCATCACGCTGCAAAAATCGGAGGCTACCAATGGCTGACGCCACGACGGGCTCCGAGGAGACCCTTGGCGCCGCCGCCTCGGCGCCGCTGCCGCCCGACGCCCTGATCATCGTGCCGGTGCGCGGCATGGTGCTGTTTCCAGGCACGGTGCTGCCGATCACCCTCGGCCGACCCCGTTCTGTGCTGGCTGCGCAGAGAGCGGTTAGAGAACAAAAGCCAGTCGGCATTGTGATGCAGCGCAACGCCGAGGTCGCCGATCCCCTCCCGGTCGATCTGCATCGAATGGGGACAGTCGCCAACATCGTTCGCTATATCACCGCGCCTGACGGCGCCCACCATCTTATATGCCAGGGCGAGCAGCGATTCCGGATCGATGATTATCTAACCGGTTGGCCGTTCTTCGTCGCCAAAACGGAGAGGCTTCCGGAGCCCACGCCGACGTCGAACGAAATTGAAGCCCGCTTCGTTCATCTCAAGGGCCAGGCGATCGAGGCAATCCAGCTCCTGCCGCAAGCGCCCAATGAGTTGCTGGCGACCATTCAGGGCGTCGATTCGCCGGGCGCGCTCGCGGACTTGGTGGCGACCTTCATGGATGCGACGCCCGACGAGAAGCAAGAAATCCTCGAGACGGTGGACATCGGCGCCCGAATGGAACGGGTCTCGCGACTGCTTGCGCATCGGATCGAGGTGCTGCGCCTTTCGCAGGAGATCGGCCGGGAGACCAAAGCCTCGCTTGATTCCCGCAATCGCGAGGTCCTCCTGCGCGAGCAGATGGCGGCCATTCAGCGGCAGCTTGGAGAGGCCGATGAGGGAAAGTCAGCCGAAATCGCCGAACTCGAGAAGGCGATCACAAACGCGCACATGCCGAAGGAGGTCGATGACCAGGCCCGCAAGGAATTGCGCCGGCTGCAGCGCATGCCGGAGGCCGCCGGCGAATATGGCATGGTGCGGACCTATCTCGACTGGCTGGTGGACCTGCCCTGGGCGCTCCCCGAGGAGGCGCCGATCGATATTGGGGCGGCGCGCCGTATCCTCGACGAAGATCATTTCGGGCTTGAGAAGATCAAGCGCCGGATCATTGAATATCTCGCCGTTCGCAAGCTTTCGCCGGACGGAAAGGCGCCGATCCTTTGCTTTGTCGGGCCTCCCGGCGTCGGAAAGACGTCGCTTGGTCAGTCGATCGCGCGCGCCATGAGCCGCAAGTTCGTCCGGGTCAGTCTCGGCGGCGTTCACGACGAAGCGGAGATCCGCGGCCACCGTCGAACTTACATTGGCGCGCTGCCCGGCAACATCATTCAGGCGATCCGGAAGGCCGGCGCCCGCGACTGTGTCATGATGCTCGACGAGATCGACAAGCTTGGCGCTGGCGTTCAGGGAGACCCCTCCTCGGCGATGCTGGAGGTGCTCGATCCCGAGCAGAACAATACTTTCCGCGACAATTACCTCGCCGTGCCGTTCGATCTCAGTCGCGTCGTGTTCATAGCCACGGCCAATCAGCTCGACACCATTCCCGGCCCGCTTCGGGACCGCATGGAGATCATCAGCCTCTCCGGCTACACCGCGAACGAAAAGTTCCAGATCGCGCGCCGCTATCTTGTTCGTCGCCAATTGAAGGCCAACGGGCTCAAGCCGGAGCAAGTCGAAATCTCCGATAGCGCGCTCCGAGACATCATTGAGCGCTATACTCGGGAGGCTGGCGTTCGCAGCCTAGAGCGCGAGATCGGCAGAGTGTTGCGTCAAGCCGCCATGCGGGTCGCGGAGGGCGAGACTGGCCCGATCACGATCACGGACGGTGATCTCTTGGGGATTCTCGGGCCGTCGCGATTCGACGACGAGGTGGCGATGCGCACCAGCATCCCCGGCGTTGCGACAGGGCTCGCCTGGACGCCGGTCGGCGGCGACATTCTGTTTATCGAGGCGACCGCCACTCCCGGCGCCGGACGCCTGATTCTTACCGGACAGCTGGGCGACGTGATGAAGGAAAGCGCCCAAGCTGCGCTCAGCATCGTCAAGAATCGCGCCGCCTCGTACGGAATCGACCCTGCGCGGTTCGAGAAGACCGATATTCACGTCCATGTGCCCGCGGGCGCAACGCCCAAAGACGGCCCAAGCGCCGGGGTGGCGATGTTCATGGCGCTCGTCTCTCTCATGACCGATCGCACCGTGCGCAGCGACACCGCGATGACCGGGGAGATCAGCCTCCGGGGCCTCGTGCTTCCGGTCGGCGGCATCAAGGAGAAAATCGTCGCCGCGCACAGGGCTGGACTGAAGCGCATCATGCTGCCTGCGCGCAATCGGAAAGACTTCGAGGACATCCCCGAAGAGGTGCGGCAGCAATTGACGTTCACATGGCTCGAACGCGTGGACGACGCGGTTTCCGCCGCGCTCGAGCCGGCGCGAGATCTCGCCGCCGAATAGCGTCGGTCCGGTAGAATCGGCATTCGTTTCATCGCGATTTGTGTGATTCCAGCGCGAGCGCCAACTCATGGGACGGGGGGCGCCCGTCTCCTGGCCGCGGATACGTCGGCAGCCGAAACCGCATCCGGATAAGAATTGCCAAAATGGGTGCGGACGTAGTTGACGACGTCGGCGACTTGCGCATCGCTCATCATGTCTCCGAACGGAGGCATGTCTTTCAGCCCATCCAACAGCACAGCCAGCATAAAATCGGTTGAAATAAGGTTCCTATCGGCGATGAGCGACGGGTAGGCGCCTGCGCCAACCGCGCCCTTCGCGTCGGACTGATGACAGGCCGCGCAGACATTTTGGAACAGATCCGCTCCACCCTGTTCGCCAAATTCCCATCCGTGGCTCATGGCGGGGCTCGTTTGCGGAACGTCATCGGCTATCACCGGCGAGTTAACCGTCGCGAAAACGAAGATGAGCGCTGCGGCCCACAGCGCGACCAGTCTCATGAGGCAACGACGCGCTTATGCAGCCGCTGAATCGCGTCCAGCGCCGACAGAATCGCGCCTTCCTGCCAGGCAGGAATGTAGGACGCGTGTTCGCCCGCCAGAACGATTCGACCGTCGATCTGACAAAGGTCGTTGTAATGGGCCTTTCGCGCTTCATCCGACCAGTCGCCCGCGCAACCGAGCGTGAACGGGACCCGACTCCAGGCGACCGAGACGCCATTCTCGAACTCGGTTGGATATTGCGGATGGATCTGGGCGCCGAACTCAACCGCGCGCTTCACTCGCTCAGCCGGCGCCATCGCAGTAAACTCGTACGCATTCGGCCCGTCGAACGTGTAGCCGCCAAGTAGCACGCCCTTGCCGCCGGCGTTGAAATTCGCGCTTGGGTAGGAGATCTGCCGGATCGGCAGATCGGTGTAGCTTATCCCGCCAAAAATATGCTCGTCTTCCTCCCAGAACCGGCGCGAGAACTGCAGCCCAAATTTCACCACCGAAGCGTAGGGAACGGCGTCGATCGCAGCCTTCATAGGGGCCGACACGTTGATCGGAATCTGGCTCAGGATGCTGAGCGGGATTGTGCACACGCACCAGTCCGCCTTCACTTCCCGGACCGTGCCGCCGGCCGCCAGGTCCTCGAACTCGACCGCAACGCCGTCGTCGCTCTGCCGGATGGCGACAACTTTCACGCCATATCGAATGCGATCGGGAATCTGCCGCGCAAACGCTTCGCCGATTCTGCCCATGCCGCCGACCGGCTGAAACATGGTCGTTTGAAAGTCGTAAAGCAGGAAACTCTGCAACCCCCGCCATAAGCGTGACGTCAGAATATCGTGCAGTCCGATCGGCTCGCCCGCGATCGGCTCCGCGCCAAGACCGCCTCCGGAGTGCTTGGAATAGCCGCGATGGGCCGCGGAATCCTCGCCTATCCGGTAGCGAAAGTCCTTGTCGAGCGCGCCCAGCGATCGCAGCGCCTCGAGCAGGATGGCTTGGTCCTCCTTCGACACGGAATCATCAAGCGCGCCCTTTTTCGCCGCCTTAGCCAAGAGCTCCGCCACGCCGCCGTTGTAATCAGCCTTGATGTCGCGAATGCGCTGCGGCTTGCCATCAAACGCACTGGCGGAATGCAGATAGGCGTTGTGGTTGAGTTGGACGAAAGGCTCGAGCGCGACGCCGAAACGACGGCAATAGTCCAAAATCGCATAATGGTGATAGGGAATGCGCCATGGGCCCGGATTGAGATAGAGGCCAGGGTCGAACTCGCATCTTTGCGTCCCACCACCCAACTCCGCGTAGACATCGCCGCCCCGGATCGTCCAGTTCCGTCCGCCGGGACGGGCGTTGTACTCGAGCACGCTCACGGCATAGCCAGCGCGCTCAAGTTCGATCGCAGCGGTCATCCCGGCGAGGCCTGCCCCTAAGATGACGACGGAGGCGCCTTTTGGATCGCCGTCGAGCTTGATCGGGCCTCGATACGACGATTCCTCTGCGTGTCCGAGCCGAGTCATAGCCTGGTAAGCCGCCGCTCCGCCGACACTCGCGCCAATAATCTCGAACAATCTTCGCCGGCTAAGCGACGACGCGGCCTCATTCATCGTTCGAACCAGGTTTCCATGTGAAGAGCGATTGTCGCACCGTCCGTTGAATTGCGCAAAACTGCGAAAGCTCGGCTACAAGCTCTGAAAGGCGGGGAGAACTTCAGCGAGCGGCTTAGCATGGACGAGCACGAGATCCGCCGCCCCCGCGATGTCGTCGATCGAGGCGTGGGGCAGATGGCCATTCGACTCGCTGGCGTCGCCGATCAGCGCGACAATGTTCGGGTCTTCGGGGTAAAGCGGCGGCTTGCCGTTGGCGGCGCGAAAGATTTCGATCTTCGGCAGAGGGTCGCGCTTGACGCCTTCGACCAGGACAAGGTCGACGTGCTTGAGAAGCCCAAGGAGTTCGGCCAGCGACGGCTCAGGCGCGCCGCGCAATTCCCGCATCAAGGCTACCCGATTGGCGGAGGCGACCAGCACCTCTTCTGCGCCCGCGGCGCGATGCTCGTAAGAATCCTTGCCCGGCTGATCGAGGTCGAAATTGTGGTGCGCGTGCTTGATCGTCGAAACCTTCAAGCCTCGCCGGTTCAATTCTGGAATGAGGCGAACGATGAGCGTCGTCTTGCCCGCTCCGCTCCATCCGGCGAAGCCGATTACGCGCATGACCAATCCTCGCATTTCGCGTCTCGATCCCTATGTAGCAATCGGTCGTGGGAAGCGCGAACAAAGCCCTCGGAATGCGGGGCCGACCGTCGGCGCGACCGACCTCATCCGACGACGTAGGCAAAGCGCCCTTCTCAAGATTAAGATCGCGCTGGCCTTGCTTTGGGCCGCCCGCAAGGTTCTACGCACCGGAAGCTGATATGACCAACGCCGCCGACGTTTTCGCCGCGTTTCGCTCCGAGATTGTGGCGCAAACGCCGCTCAGGCGCGCCATCACCGCCGCCTACAGGGCGCCCGAGCCTCAATGTGTGCCGCCACTCCTCGAGCTGGCGACCGCAAACGTGCAGGATGCGAACCGCATCCGGACGCTGGCCCGCGACCTGGTCGCCAAGCTGAGGGGAAAGACGCGCTCGAGCGGAGTCGAGGGCTTGATCCATGAGTATTCGCTGTCGAGCCAGGAGGGCGTGGCCCTAATGTGCCTCGCCGAGGCGCTGCTGCGCATCCCCGACGCCGCAACCCGCGACGCGCTGATCCGCGACAAGCTCTCGCCGGGGGACTGGCGCGCCCATGTCGGTCAGAGCCCTTCGCTGTTCGTCAACGCCGCCACCTGGGGCCTTGTGCTCACCGGCCGCCTGGTGACGACGACGAGCGAGCAGGGTCTGTCGGCGGCGCTGACGCGCGTCATCGCGCGCAGCGGCGAGCCGATCATCCGCGCCGGCGTCGATGTCGCCATGCGCCTCATGGGCGAGCAGTTCGTGACCGGTCGCACCATCGAGGAGGCGATCGGCAACAGCCGCGACCGCGAGGCGCGCGGCTTCACATTCTCTTACGACATGCTGGGCGAGGCGGCGACGACCGCGGAGGACGCGGCGCGCTATCTCGACGAATACGAGCGCGCCGTCCACGCCATCGGCCGGGCCTCGCGTCGTCGCGGCATCTACGAAGGCGCCGGCATCTCGATCAAGCTGTCGGCGCTCCATCCGCGCTATCAGCGCATCAAGCGCGCCCGCGTGATGAGCGAATTGCTGCCGCGCGTGAAGGGGCTGGCGAGCCTCGCCAAGTCTTACGACATCGGCTTCAACATCGACGCCGAGGAAGCCGATCGGCTTGACCTCTCGCTCGACATCCTGGAGGCGCTTGCCCTCGACCCGGACCTGACAGGCTGGAACGGGCTCGGCTTTGTGATCCAGGCTTATGGCAAACGATGTTCTCCTGTTGTCGACTGGCTGATCGATCTCGCGCGCCGCTCGCGTCGCCGGCTGATGGTCCGCCTGGTCAAGGGCGCCTATTGGGATTCGGAGATCAAGCGGGCGCAAGTCGATGGCCTCGACGGCTTTCCGGTGTTCACCCGCAAGATCCACACCGATGTGAGCTATCTCGCCTGCGCGCGCAAATTGCTTGCCGCGCCGGACGCGGTCTACCCGCAATTCGCCACCCACAATGCGCAGACGCTCGCGTCCGTGCTCGTCTTCGCCGGTCCCGACTTCTATCGCGGCCAGTACGAATTTCAGTGCCTGCACGGCATGGGCGAGCCGCTCTACGAGGAGGTGGTCGGCCGCGGCAAGCTCAATCGTCCGTGCCGGGTTTACGCGCCGGTCGGCTCGCACGAGACCTTGCTCGCCTACCTCGTCCGCCGGCTGCTGGAGAACGGCGCCAACACCTCGTTCGTGAACCGCATCGCCGACGCGAGCGTGAGCGTCGACGACCTCGTCGCCGATCCTGTAGAGGCCGCTCGCGCCATTCAGCCGCTCGGGGCGCCGCACGACAAGATCGCTGCGCCCCGCGAACTCTATGCGCCGGATCGGCTCAACTCGCGCGGGGTCGATTTCTCCGACGAAGGACGCCTCGGCAAGCTCGCCAACGGATTGAACGCCAGCGCCGAGACGGCTTGGCGCGCTTTTCCCCTAAGCGCGACGGAGGAGGATCGCGGCGATCCGGTTCAGAACCCCGCGAACCCAACCGACGTCGTCGGTTTTGCTCGCCATGCGCGCGCCGACGAAATCGCGGCCGCGCTCGACATCGGCGATCGCGCGGCGCCCGCTTTCGCCGCGATCCCGCCCTCCGAGCGCGCGAGCCTCCTGCGCCGCGCGGCCGACATTCTCGAAGCGCGGACCGATCTGCTCATTGGGCTCATCGTGCGCGAAGCCGGCAAGTCTTACGCCAATGCGGTCGCGGAAGTGCGGGAGGCGGCGGACTTCCTGCGCTATTACGCGCACGAGGCGGCGCGCACGCTCCTTCCCGGCTCCCCGGCGCCGCTGGGCCTCGTCGTCTGCATTAGTCCATGGAACTTTCCGCTTGCGATCTTCACCGGCCAGGTCGCCGCCGCGCTCGCTGCCGGAAATCCCGTCATCGCCAAACCCGCCGAGGAGACGCCGCTCATTGCCGCCGAAGCCGTGCGCCTGCTGCACGAAGCGGGCATCCCACACGGCGCGTTGCAGCTCATGTCCGGCGCTGGGGAAGTTGGCGCGGCGCTGGTCGCTGACCCACGCGTCCAGGGCGTCGTGTTCACCGGCTCGACCCCGGTCGCTCGAATGATCGAAAGACAGCTCGCCGGCCGCCTCACGCGCCGAGGCGCGCCGGTCGCCCTGATCGCCGAAACCGGCGGCCTCAACGCGATGGTGGTCGATTCTTCTGCGCTCGCCGAGCAGGTCGTGGTCGACGTCGTGTCGTCCGCGTTCGATTCCGCCGGCCAGCGCTGTTCAGCTTTGCGCATCC
This sequence comes from uncultured Alphaproteobacteria bacterium, assembly GCA_963737365.1. GTDB lineage: Bacteria > Pseudomonadota > Alphaproteobacteria > Rhizobiales > Beijerinckiaceae > Roseiarcus. Next base: position 216,031 of record CAVTSD010000009.1, on the reverse strand, counting down.
TCTGTCTCCAGGACGATGTCGCCGACCGCATACTCGCGATGCTGAAGGGCGCGATGGCTGAGCTCGAGGTCGGCGACACGCGAAAGCTCTCCGTCGACGTCGGACCGGTCATCAATGCCGAGGCCCGCGACGCGATCGCTGCGTATATCGAAAGCATGCGCAGCCGTGGCCATAGGGTGACCCAGGCGCCGCTCGGCAAGAGCACAGCGCAAGGCACGTTCATCGCGCCCACGCTCATCGAGGTGAGCACAATCGCGGATGTCGAGCGCGAAGTCTTCGGGCCGGTGCTGCATGTGATGCGCTACAAGCGCGAGGCGCTCGACAAACTGATCGACGACATCAACGCCGCCGGCTTCGGCCTGACCTTTGGCTTACACACCCGTATAGACGAAACAATCGCCCGCGTCAGCGAACGCATCGAGGCCGGCAACATCTACATCAATCGCAACGTTATCGGCGCGACCGTCGGCGTGCAGCCGTTCGGCGGCTCGCGACTCTCGGGCACCGGGCCTAAGGCCGGCGGCCCGCTCTATCTTTCGCGCCTTGTCGCCGAGGCCGCGCCGGGCGCGCTCGACGGCGTGGAAGGCGCGGACGCAGCTGTTGGCGGAATCCGCGCCTACATCGACTGGCTCGCTGCTCATGGCCATCCGGCAGAGGCCGAGCGGTGCGTAGGAATATTGGCGCGCTCACCGCTTGGCGCGCGCGTTGAGCTGAAAGGTCCGGTCGGCGAGCGCAACGTCTACACGCTTCGGCGCCGCGGTCGAATTGCGGCGGTAGCGGCGGGCGAAAGCGGCCTTCTCGTCCAGATCGGCGCAATTCTGGCGACCGGCAATGACGCCATGATCAGCAGCGCGGCTGCTGAACGCGTCCTTTCGCGATTGCCTAGGGAGCTCGCGCATCGAATCTCTCGTGTCGAGGATCCCTTGGGCGCCCCAGCTCTCGCCTTCGCCCTCATTGAAGGCGATGCCGAGGCGACCGTGGAGGCCTCGCGCAAGCTTGCGAGACGTGATGGACCGATCGTGCGGCTCCAGGCTTTATCCACTGCGCGTCTCGACGCCGGCGAGGACTACAACCTCGCCGATCTCGTCGAAGAATGCGCGACCGCCACCAACACGGCCGCAGCCGGCGGCAATGCGAGCCTGATGACGATCGGCTAGGATGCATGGACGAACCGGAGGCGCTGAAATGTCCGAGGATTTGACGGATTCTCAAATCGCGCTGCTTTGCTCCATCGAAGAGCATGACGAATCTAAATCCACGGGCGAACAGAAACGTGATCTCGGCCGGCTGATCGCCGAGGGCTACGTGCAGCCGAAGGCGGACCATCCAGGCTCGGCCTTTGAGCTCACGGCGAAGGCCGTCGCGCTTCTCGGCGAACGCGGCGCCGGGCTGAATGAGGCTTAGCGGCGATAAGGCCCGTCAAGCGAGGCAGCTTCTCGCCAAGCGCGCCGACGCCGCTTAGTCTGCTCTCAAAGGCTGACAAGTTGGAGACGAAGCGACATGCGCGCGATCGGATATCGCAAAGCGAGCCCCAAGCTTGACCATCTGGAGTTGTTCGAAATTCCGCGGCCAAAACCGGAAGGTCGCGATCTTCTGGTCGAGGTGCGCGCGGTGTCGGTCAATCCGGTCGATTACAAAGTGGCGAGCGGCGGGGGCCCCGGCGCGGTCGGGGAGACCGACGAAATCAAGGTCGTGGGCTATGACGCCGCTGGGGTTGTCGTGGAAACAGGGCGCGAGGCTCAGCTTTTCAAGCCGGGCGACGAAGTGTTCTATGCCGGCAGCGTCGGCCGCCTCGGCGCAGACATGGAGTTCCATCTCGTCGACGAGCGGATCGTTGGGCGAAAGCCGCGGTCGCTCGATTTCGCCGCCGCTGCTGCTTTGCCTCTGACCGCAATCACGGCCTGGGAAGCGATGTTCGACCGACTCGACGTCGTGAAACCCGTTCCCGGCGCGGGGCGCGCAATCCTGATCCTCGGCGGCGCTGGCGGCGTCGGTTCGATCGCCATTCAGCTCGCGCGGCGATTGACCGAGCTCACCATCATCGCGACCGCCTCTCGGCCGGAGACCATACAATGGGCGAAGGAGATGGGCGCGCATCACGTCATCGACCACAAAAAGCCGATGACGCCGCAGATCGCGGCGCTTGGCATTGGCAGTCCTGGTTTCATTTTCGCGACGTCGCCGATTGGCGGTGTCATTGCCGACCTCGTCGAATTGATCGCGCCGCAAGGGCGGATCGCACTCATCAATGGCGAAGCGGCGGATCTTTTCGTCTTCAGGCCGAAAAGCGTGTCCATTCATTTTGAACTGATGTTCACGCGGCCCTTGCTGCAGACCGCCGACATCGAGGCCCAGCACCGACTCTTGAACGAGGTCGCCGATCTCGTCGATTCCGGGCGCGTGCGCTCCACTTTGCGAGAGAATTACGGGCGCATCGATCCCGCCAATCTGATGCGGGCGATGACCTTTCTCAAATCAGGCCGCGCCATTGGGAAGATCGTGCTGGCGGGTTTTTAACAATATGAGCGGCCTTTTCCACTACGGAGGTAATTCTCGATCGATGTAAGGTCAGTAAGCTCTCCGGCTGTCCAGCGAACGATCATTCGCCGCGGAATTTCAATCGCACCTCGGCCAGCGCCTCAACCGCTGCCAAACGACCGGCGCGAACGTCTTCGAGTCCACGGTCAATTAGGCGCAGTTCGTCTGCCGTCGCCTCGTAGACTCCCGTTCGTTCCGCCTCGATCCCACGCGCCGCCTCCACCAGCGCTTTTTGGTCCTCAGACGGCCAAGCGTCGATGCGCGGAAGGAGGTCTTTCAATGCAGTAATCATGACCGTCCTCATAGCACATTGGGCGTACTGAATAACAAGGAGGCCTCGAATTCACGCCGCCTCGAGCGCCAAGCCATGCGCCGCTTTGGCGATGCGCAACCGTCCACTGCGAACGAGGATGTTCACATGCGCGAGCGCCTCGCTGAAGGCGAACGTGAGCTGGTGCGGATCGTCGATAGCGCGTCCGAAAATAACCGGCACGAGCTCGGCGACCGTCTGGGGTCCGTGTTTGCAAGCCTCGACAACCGCCATGCAGCGCGCCTCATGGTGGGCGATGAGGTCATCGGCGCGCGTGTGCAGGCCGATGAATGGAAGCCTGTGGCCAGGCAAAACGAGCACGTCATCCGGCAGCACGCGCTTCAGCTTTTCGAGCGAGCGCAGGTAAGCGCCCAGCGGATCGCCTTGCGGATCCATCGCTTCGACGCTGACGTTGGGGGAAATCTTGGCCAGGACCTGATCGCCGATCAATACGAAATTGTCCGATTTCGAATAGAGCATGACTTGCTCGGGCGAATGGCCGGCGCCGGTCATCACTTCGAATTCCCGCGCGCCGATCTTGATCCGCTCCTCGCCAAGCAGACGCAGAAACGTTTTCGGCGGCGGGGAGACCATTCTCAAATATTGAAGCCCATTGCCGAGCAGAAGCTCGGTGCTTTCCTCCGTCAGCCCGTGCGAGCGGTAGAAACTGCGGTACGGTTCCGATCTCAGCCCTTGCGGGTCGAGGCGAATGTTGAGAGCGATCAGATATTCCGCTTCGCTCATCGCAAGTTCCAGCCCGAAACGCTCGCAGAGCCAGCCAGCGAGGCCCACATGATCGGGGTGAAAGTGGGTGGCGATGATCCGCGTCAATTTACGACCGCGAAGCGGCCCGTTCAGCAACGCCTCCCAGGCGCCGCGCGATTGCGCGTCGTCGATTCCCGCATCGACGACCGCAAGTCCGTCACCGTCCTCGATGAAATAGATGTTCACATGATCAAGCCGGAAAGGGAGGGGAAAGCGCGCCCACAACACGCCCGGACGAACCTCGATCACTTCGCCCGGTTTCGGCGGATCGAGATTGGGAAACACCATCGTATCCGGCGCCGCGCGATTTAACATCGTCTGATTTCGTCCTCTGTCTTTGGCGTGAGCCCGCTCATTCGAGCGGCAGGAAGCGCGGCGCGCCGGCTGGCTCAAGTTCGCCGTCCGGCCCGCGTCGATAGACGCCGCGCGCCGCATTGTGTGGATGAGCCGCGGCCTCGGCGAGGCTCAGGACCTGGGCGAAGCAGGCGTCGCAACCTTCAAGCACCGCGCGCCAATGGGCGCTTGGCTGACTCAGGAACAACGCGCGCAACCGCGCCTTCAGCGCCGGCCAGGCGGCGCGGTCGTATTGCGCTTTCGGATTGGCGTCGGCAAGGCCGAGCTTGGCGAGCAACAGCGCATAGAATTGCGGCTCGAGCGCGCCGACCGAGACATAAAGCCCGTCGGCGCAAGCGTAGACGTCATAGAAGGGCGAGTCGTGGAACGGGCTCGGGCTTGGGGCGTCCAGCATGCCCGCGGCGCGCGCCGAGAGCGCGATGCCGCCGAGGCACGCGGCCATGTCGAGAATCGAACAGTCGATCACGCAGCCCTTGCCGCTGCGTCCCGCAGCAAAGACAGCCGCGACGATCCCGAACGCCATCCCCAGCGCGCCGCCTCCATCGCCGAGCACCGTCGGCGGGGCGATCGGCGCCTGTCCGTCGCGGGCGGCAAGCGACAAGAGCCCGCTCAGCGCCAGATAGTTGAGGTCGTGGCCCGCGACGTGGCTGAGCGGACCGTCCTGCCCCCAGCCGGTCATGCGGCCATAGACGAGCCGCGGATTGCGCATGGCGCAGTCGCCTGGACCGAGCCCAAGTCGCTCCATGACGCCTGGCCGATTGCCCTCGATCAGCGCATCGGCGGTGCCGATCAGCGTCAGCGCCTCCGCGACCGCCTCGGCGCGCTTCAGATCGAGAGAGACGACACGTTTTCCGCGCCGCAAAGGGCCTTCAGAGAGCGGGCGGTCGGGATCGCCAAGCGGGGCCTTGTTCGGACGGGCGATTGCGACAACATCGGCGCCGAGGTCGGCAAGCATGCGGCCGGCGAGCGGACCTGGCCCAATCCCCTCGAACTCGACCACCTTCAAGCCCGCAAGCGGACGCATCATGCAACACCCCCTGGCCGACTTTACACTGCGGCTTGATTGAGAACAGAGCCGGGGCTCAAGATCGTTCCGGGAAAAGCGCCTTCAGTCCCTGCGGCGAGGCTTCCGCCACGCCGCGCTCGGTGATGAGCCCTGTCACGAGGCGCGCCGGCGTGACGTCGAACGCAGGATTGGACGCGCGCCCGCCTTCCGGCGCAATCCTTACGCGCGTGATCGATCCGTCGTCGCTTCGTCCTTGGATGAAGTTGACTTCATCGGCGCTCCGCTCCTCGATGGGAATTTCCTTGACGCCGTCATGAACCGTCCAGTCGATGGTCGGCGACGGCAGCGCGACATAAAACGGCACCGCATTGTCGCGCGCGGCGAGCGCCTTGAGATAGGTGCCGATCTTGTTGCAAACGTCGCCGTTGGCGGTCGTGCGGTCGGTGCCGACGATCACCACGTCGATCAGGCCGTGCTGCATCAGATGGCCGCCGGCGTTATCGACGATGAGCGTGTAAGGCGCGCCGTGGCGATTAAGCTCCCAAGCCGTCAGCGAGGCGCCCTGATTGCGCGGCCGCGTCTCGTCCACATAAACGTGGACGCTTACGCCTTGCTCCATCGCCATGTAGATCGGCGCGGTCGCGGTGCCGTAGTCCACCGTCGCGAGCCAACCAGCGTTGCAGTGGGTGAGGATGTTGAGCGGTTCGCCAGATTTCTTCTCGGCCGCCAGACGCCGGAGAATTTTCAGGCCATGCGCGCCGATCGCGCGGTTGATCTCGACGTCCTCGTCCGCAATCCGCTTGGCCTCGGCGTAGGCGGCGGCGGCGCGCGCGTTCGGGGCGAGCGGAGCGAGACGCTTGCGGCCTGCATCCAAAGCCCAGCGCAGATTGATCGCGGTTGGCCTCGTCCTGACAAGCTTGTCGTATGCCGCGTTGAGCGCGGCGTCGCTCGGATCGTCGCGCATGGCGAGCGCGAGCCCATAGGCCGCCGTCGCGCCAATCAGCGGCGCCCCGCGCACCCACATGTCGCGGATCGCCGTCGCCGCCTCAGCCACATTGCGCAGCGTCGCGACCTTGAACTCATGCGGCAGCCAGCGCTGATCGATGACATCGACGCTTGCGCGGTCTTCGTTGAGCCAGATCGTGCGGTAGGGTCGTCCATCCACCTTCACGAAAGGGTGCTCCTTAATTCCCGCGTCGACCGCAAGCTCTCGGCCGCGGTGTCGATATCACGAACGACGAACCTGCGGTATTCGGGTTCGCGTCGGGTTACACGCATCCCGAGAAGCGGCGGCGCGCCGACGCGACCGTAGGGATCCTGAGGCCCTATTGGCCAAGCGCTTGACCAAGCAGCCCAAACGCGGCAGGCTCAATCCTCGTGGGCGCTCGCTCCGCGCCCGGCTCGTGAGCCCGAGGTCCCCGAATCCATGGCCACCATCGTCAAGGTCGGCGAGGCGAAAACGTATCTTTCCGATATCCTCGCGAGGGTTGAGGCCGGAGAAGACATTATCATCGCGCGCGGCGATGTGCCAATCGCAAAGCTGACGCGGATCGAGAAGGCGAACGATCTCGCGGCGGTCCTCGCCGAAGCGCGCGCCGCGCGGGCGCGGGCGAAGTCCGTGACCCGAGAGGAAATCCTGGCCTGGAAACGCGAGGGGGCGCGGGGGGCATGACCGTCGTAGTCGACGCCTCAATCGCGGCGGCCTGGCTCCTCCCCGAGGAGGACAGCGACGCGGCCGAGGCGGTTATCATGGCGTTGTCGGGGCGATCACCCGTGCCGTCGCTTTTCTGGCATGAGGCGCGCAATATTCTCGTCATGGCCGAGCGGCGCGGACGCATTGTCGCCGGCGAGCCCGCCGCGGCAATGGGCAGGCTGCGGCGGCTGCCGCTCGAGGATGCCGGCGCGGGCTCGGATGCCTCTGTTCTCGCCCTTACAATAGCGCATGGGCTTACCGCCTATGACGGGGCCTATCTCGCCCTTGCGCAGGAACGAGGACTGCCTCTCGCGACACTGGATCAAAAGCTGGCTAAAGCGGCGCGGCGGGAAGGAGTAGCGTTGCTCGGCCCGCTCCAAGTTCCAAATGATTAGGCGGTTCGTGGCATGATGCAGCGCTTCAGCCTCGGGGAGGCGACCGACCTGGCAGCGCGCGCAATTCGCGCCGCCGGCGCCAGCGACGAGGCGGCGCTGTCGCTGGCCCGAGCGACCGTGTCGGCCAATGCGCACGGGAAAGGCTCGAGCGGCTTTTCCCACCTCATGGACTACCTGGCCGCGTTCAAAGCGGGGCGCATCGTTGGCGACGCCGAGCCGGCCGTGACGTCGCCCGCTCCTGCGGCAATCCACTGCGATGCGAAGGGCGGCATCGCGCAAACCGGCTTCGACCGCGCCTTCGATTCGCTCTCAGAGCGCGCACGGACCTTCGGGATCGCGCTGTTCGCGCAGAACGGGAGCTACACCACCGGCGAACTCGGCTATTATCCGCGTCGCCTGGCCGATGCAGGTCTGGTCGCCTTGGCCGCAACGAGCGGACCGGCGCTGATGACAGTCGAAGGGGCCAAGACGCCTGTCTATTGCACCAACCCCATCGCTTTCGCGGCGCCGCTCGATGAAGGGCCGCCGCTCATGATCGACCAGGCGTCCAGCGCGACCGCCTTTGTCCAGCTCAGGCATTATGCGGAACGAGGCGAGGCGCTCCCTCCGGGCTGGGCGGTCGACACTGATGGGGCGCCAACCACCGATCCGCAGGCGGCCCTTCGCGGCGCGCTTCTCGCGTTTGGCGGCGCGCGCGGCGCCAATATCGCACTCATGGTCGAGGTCATGGCCGCAGGCCTCACAGGCGCAAACTGGGCTCTCGACGCGCCTTCATTCACCTCGGGAGACCGATCGCCCGGCGCTGGCCTTCTCGTCATCGCCATCACGCCCGCGCTGCTGGCGCCACACTTTCCGCAGCGCTTGAGACTCCAGCTCGATCGGCTCGCCGAGCTTGGGGTTCATATCCCCGGACGCCGCGCCGCCGCGACCGAAATCGAGTTGCCAGACGCGCTCGTCGCGGAGATCGAGCGCGCTGGGGCGCCTTGAAACGGCTTCGGCCAAGCGGCTAGAGAAACTGAACTCGCGGCCAAGGAGCGCAAAATGGCGAAACGATGGAGCCGAAGGCGCCTGCTCAAAGTTTCCGCAGCGCTTCCGTTCATGAAAGGTCTCGTGCGCGGCGCCTCGGCCGCGGCTCCACTGCAAGTGCGGGTCCGTCTTGGCGATCCCGAATGGCCCTCCGAAGCGAAGTGGAACCAGCTCGACCACGACGTGGGAGGACGCCTTATCAAGGTGCGCTCGCCGCTCGCCGATTGCGTCGGCGGAACCGCAGACGCGACTTGCGAGCAATTGTTCAAGGAGCTCAAGAACCCCTACTACCTCGGCGACGAGGTCGGGCTCACCCAGTCGCTCGGCTGGGTCGGCGCTTGGACTTCGGAGCCAAGCGTCTACGCGGTCGCCGCGAAGACGACGCAGGATATCGTCGCCGCGGTCAATTTTGCGCGCACCAACAATCTGCGGCTGGTGGTGAAGGGCGGCGGCCACAGCTACCTAGGAACATCCAACGCCGCCGACTCGCTGCTCGTCTGGACGCGCCACATGACCGCCGTGACGCTGCACGACGCCTTCGTCGGCGCCGGATGCACGGGAAACGCGGAGCCGCAACAAGCTGTCTCGATCGAGCCCGGCGCGATCTGGGGGCATGTGTACAATCAGGTGACGACCGGAGCCGGTCGCTACGTGCAAGGCGGCGGCTGCATGACGGTTGGGGTTGTGGGCCTCGTTCTGGGCGGCGGCTTCGGCAGCTGCTCGAAGGCCTTCGGGCAGGCCGGAGCGAGCCTCATGGAGGCGGAAGTCGTGACCGCCGACGGCGACGTCAAAATCGCCAACGCCTGCACGAATCCCGATCTCTTCTGGGCGCTGAAGGGCGGCGGCGCCGGATTCGGCGTCGTCACGCGCGTTACATTGCGTACGCACCCGCTGCCGGAATTTTCTGGGCGGCGTGTTCGCGACGATTAAGGCGTCGTCCGACGAGGCTTATCGACGCCTCATCGCGAAGAGCATGGAATTCTATGCACAGGCGCTTTTCAATCCGCACTGGGGCGAGCAGCTGGCGTTCAGCCCCGGCGGCGTTCTGTCCATAACGATGGTGCAGCAAGGTCTCAGCCAGCAACAGGCCGAGGATACCTGGCGTCCCTTTTTTGATTGGGTCTCAGCGTCCCCACAGGATTTCGACATTGTTTCGGCGCCGCGGATCGTCAGCGAGCCAGCGCGTCGTTTTTGGGATCCTGCCGTTCTCAAGACGGCTCCCGGCTTGGTCCTTTCGGATGACCGTCCAGGGGCGCCGTCCGACAATATTTTTTGGGCGGGCAACCTCGAAGAGGCCGGGCTCGTCTGGCACGGTTACCAATCCGCGTGGCTGCCGCAGTCTTTGCTTGCGGACAATCAACGCGAGCGGCTTGTCGACGGGCTGTTCGCCGCTGCACGCCGTCATCGTGTCTCGCTGCATTTCAACAAGGGGCTTGCGGGCGCGACGCCGGAGGCGATCACAGCGGCTCGCGACACCGCGATGAATCCGGCGGTTGTCGATGCATTCGCGCTCGCAATCAGCGGCGCCGGCGAACAGCCGGCCTATCCGGACGTTCCGGGCCACGAGCCGGACGTCGCGCTCGCGCGAAAACAGGCTGAAGCTGTGACCGCGGCGATGGACGAAATCCGCACAATTGCGCCGCGCGCCGGCTCCTATGTGTGGGAGACCGACTACTTCCAGCCGCATTGGCAGGAGGCCTTCTGGGGCGAGAACTACACCCGGCTTCTTGCGGTCAAAAGCAAGTACGACCCGGACGGCCTCTTTTTCCTCCATCACGGCGTCGGCAGCGAGGATTGGAGCGCCGACGGATTCACGCGGTTGCATTGAGGATCGCGACGAATTTCGCGACAACCGTTTTCTGGGGAGGAACACCATGCCGAAGCGTCCGCGCCTCGGAGTCATCGGCTCGACCAACATGGATCTGACGACCACGGTCGAGCGCATGCCGGTCTGGGGCGAAACGGTCCTCGCCTCGCATTTCGAAACCAGTTTCGGCGGCAAGGGGGCCAACCAGGCGGTCGCCGCGGCGAAACTTGGGGCCGAAGTCGTCATGGTGACGAATCTCGGCGACGATGCGCTGGGCGACAGCGCGCTCAAGAATTTCGAGAGCTACGGAATCGACACGCAGCACGTCCGCCGCATCCCGAACCAGTCGACCGGCACGGCGACGATTTTGGTCGACGAGAAGTCGGGCGACAATTCGATCCTGATCGTCGCTGGCGCCAACGGCGACCTGAGCGCGGCCGATGTCGAGGCCGCGAGCGACTCGCTCAAGAGATGCGATCTCATCCTGCTGCAGCTCGAAATCCAGCTTGAAACCGCCTATGAAGCGATCCGCTTCGCTCGCAAGAACGGCGTTAGGACCGTGCTCAACCCAGCGCCCGCCCGCCGCAACCTCGACATTGGCGTCGTGACGCAGGCGAGTTTCCTCATTCCCAACGAGACCGAGCTCGCGATCCTCACCGACATGCCCGTCGAGTCGGACGACGAGGTTTCGGCCGCCGCCCGAAGTCTCGTCAAGCAGGGCGTCGAGACGGTGATCGTCACGCTTGGCGCGCGCGGTTCGCTGCTCGCGACGCGAGCCGGCTTGCAACGCATCGCGCCGATCAAGGTTCAGGCGGTCGACACGACCGGCGCCGGCGACGCCTTCATCGGCAGCTTCGCTCGTTATCTCGCCGGCGGCCTCGCGCTTGAGGCGGCGCTCGCGGAGGCGACACGCTATTCCGCCTTCTCCGTCACCCGCCACGGCGCGCAGAAATCCTTCGCCACCGAAGCGGAGATCGCGGCGTTCAGCGCCAAATCTGCGTAAGATCCGCTCGCGTCTTGCCCGCGCCGCGCGGGCGCTCTACGGATGCGGCGCTAAACAAGTTCAGGGAGTACGCGATGACCGAGGGCGTCATGGACAAGGTCCGGCTGGGCCGCACCGATCTCGTGGTCACGTCCATCTGCTTCGGCACCTCGGGGCTCGGCGACATGCCGGACACCTATGGCTACGGCGTCGACGAAGCGCGCGCCCGGGCTACCATCCACGCCATTTTCGACGGCCCCGCCAACTTCATCGACACGTCGCGCAATTACGGCACGGGCCGCAGCGAAGAGCGGATCGGCGCCGTCATTCGCGAGCGCGGCGGCCTTCCGCAAGGCTTCGTCATCTCGACCAAGCTTGACCGCGATTTCGAGACGAACGTGTTCGACGCCGCACGCGCCCGCCGCTCACTGGAGCAGAGCCTGAAGACGCTCGGAATTGAGCAAATTGACCTCTTGCATCTGCACGATCCCGAGCACGCGAGCTCCTTCGAAGAGACGACCGCCAAAGACGGCGCGCTCGGCGAACTTTTCCGCATCAAGGAAGAGGGCCTCGCGAAGGCGGTCGGGCTCGCGGCCGGACCGGCTTCCATGATGATGCCGCTCTTGCGGAACTGGGATTTCGACGCTTTGATCACCCACAACCGCTTCACCCTCGCCAATCGCAGCGCCAACGACATGCTTGATCTCGCGGCGTCGCGCGGAATCGCCGTTCTCAACGCCGCGCCCTACGCCAGCGGCGTGCTCGCCAAGGGCTCCACCGTCTACCCGCGCTACGCCTATCAGGAAGCCTCGGAAGAGATGCTCGATCCGATCCGCAAGATCGAAGCGATCTGCACGCTGCATGGGGTCCCGCCCGGCGCTGCAGCCCTGCAATTCTCGATGCGCGACCCTCGCATTGCCTCGACCATTTGCGGCGTGACCAAGCCCGAGCGGGTCAAGCAGACCGTCAATTGGGCGCGCTTCCCCATCCCCGATGAGGCATGGGCGGAGTTGATGGCGCTGAGTTACGCCACCGAAGATCCCGAGGCGACGCGCGACTACAAGCTGGGATAGATCCGATATGTTTGAAACCACCGTCGCCGGCAGCCTGCCGAAGCCCCCCTGGCTCGCCGAGCCGGAGAAACTTTGGCCCGCATGGAAGCTCGAGGGCGACGCGCTCGCGTCGGCTAAGATCGACGCCACCATCCTCGCGGTGAAGCGGCAGGAAGACGCCGGCATCGATATCGTGAGTGACGGCGAGCAGGCGCGCATCCATTTCGTTCATGGCTTTCTCGCTAATCTCGACGGCATCGATTTCGCGCGCCGGCAGACGATCGGCATCCGCGCCGACCGCTACAAGGCCGAGGTCCCGACCGTGACTGGCCCCATCCGCCGCAAGGGCCCGGTCCATAAGCTCGAGGCTAGCGCCGCCCGCGCCCACACCAAGCGCAAGCTCAAGTTCACCCTGCCCGGCCCGATGACCATCGCCGACACCATTGCGGATGAGCATTATCGCGACCGCCCTGCCCTCGCCCACGCTTTCGCGGCGGCGCTCAACGAGGAAGCGCGCGAGCTGGCGGCGCTTGGCGTCGACGTCGTGCAATTCGACGAGCCCGCCTTCAATGTCTACATGCGCGACGTCAGGGACTGGGGCGTCGCCTCGCTCGAGCGCGCCGCGCAGGGCCTCACCTGCACGACCGCCGTGCATATCTGCTACGGCTATGGCATCAAGGCCAACACCGATTGGAAAGCGACGCTCGGCGAGCATTGGCGCCAGTACGAGGAAACCTTCCCCGCTTTAGCCGCGAGCAAGATCGACCAGGTGTCGCTCGAGTGTCGCAATGCGCGCGTGCCGATCGAACTGATCGGGCTCCTGAAGGGCAAGGACGTGCTGGTCGGCTGCATCGACGTCGCGTCCAATGTCGTCGAGACGCCGCAGGAGGTCGCAGAAACCATCCGCGCCGCGCTCGACTATGTCCCGCCCGACCGGCTCTATCCGTGCACCAATTGCGGCATGGCGCCGATGGCGACCGAGATCGCCTACGCAAAGCTTGCGTCGCTTGCGGCAGGCGCCGAACTCGCGCGCAAGGCCGTGCAGTAGCGCGCGTCTCTATTCGTTGTGAAGACGAGTAACGAGTTTCAGCATGCGCTCGACGAACCGTTTGTCCGGCTCAACATTGCCATAAGTTAATTCTGCGCCAGGAACTTGGAGGCAGAAGAGAAGGTTCATGTCGTGGGCTGGCGAACTATGGAGAAAGCTCATGAAAACCGTTCTCGCTGCTACAGGCTTCGCTCTGTCTCTCCTTGTCGGCGGCGCCGCCTACGCCGCCAACACGCCTTCAACCAACGCTTCCAACACGCCTGCCTACGCAAAGCCTGTCATTGCTGACGCCGACGCCATGAAGGCGGCCGACCAACTGCACCACATGAACATTCGCCAGGAGCTGCAGGATAAGCTGACCCAAGCCGGCTACACTTCGGTGAAGATAACCCCGTCGTCCTTCTTCGTTGAGGCGAAGAACAAACAGGGCAATCCCGTGCAGATCCTGATCGGGCCCGAACTCGTTTACGGAAATCACGGCCTTGGCCCCCAAGACCGCGAGCGCGTCGGCTCAACAGACGCCGATGACCAACTCGAACTCAGAAGTAAGGCTGCCGCTTCGCATGGAACCCGCGCGGCTTGGCCTCGCGGGCTTTCGCGCGCTGCGCCTCGGCGTTTCGATCTCCCAAAAGCCCATAATTTAAAGGCAGCGCCTAGCGGCGCAAACACGGGTCCGTTCCGCGTTGAAAAATCGAATGCGGGGCGTGCTACGATCGCTGTCTCGACCTCGATCGTCAGGGAGAATTCGCATGGAGGACCCAGACATTCGCGCGGCTCTCGATCGCCATTGGGCCGCGTCTGACGCCGACGACTTCGAAACGGAGCATGACATCTACCAGGAGGACGCGGTGCTCGAATATCCGCAATCGGGCGAGCGGATCCGCGGGCGGCGAAACATTCAGGCGTCGCGGACAGTGCAGCCGAACAAAAAGCGCTTCGCTGTGCGGAGGATCGTCGGCGCGGGCGACCTCTGGGTCACTGAATATGTTCTCAGCTATGACGGACGGCCGTCTTACACCGTGAGCATCATGGAGTTTCTCGACGGCAAGGTCGCCCGCGAGACGCAGTATTTTGGCGATCCCTTCGAACCGGGGCCTTCGCGCGCTCATCTGGTTGAGCGCATGGTTTGAAGCCTGGCCGGCAATCGCATTATCACACGCCGCTGGCGCGCGCCGACCTGCCAATCGACACGGCCGAGCTCGCCCGCTTTCTCATCGGCAAGCTTCTGGTGCGGGACTTGCCGGAAGGCGTCGCCAGCGGTCGTATTGTCGAGACTGAAGCCTACGTCATCGGCGACGCCGCCGGGCACGCCTACCGTGGCATGACGCCGCGCAATCGCGCGCTCTTTCTCGAGCGCGGCCACGCCTATGTGTACTTAGCCTACGGCCTTTCCTGGATGCTGAATGTTTCGAGCGAAGCGAAGGGCGTCGGCGCCGGCGTCCTAATCCGGGCGCTCGAGCCGCTCGAAGGCGTAGCCCTCATGCAGCACAATCGCGATACCGCGCGCCTGCGCGACTTGGCGCGAGGACCAGGACGGCTCGCCCAGGCGCTCAAAATCGATCGCTCGCTCGATGGGCTCGATCTCTGCCAAGAGGGCCCGCTGTGGCTAGCACGCGACGATCACGCACCCGGCGACATAGGCAAGAGCGTGAGGATCGGCATTACGCGCGAGGCGGATCGCGCGTTGCGGTTCTACCTGCGTGGCAGCCCATTTGTCAGCGGCGCGAGGTCGCTCAATGAGTAAGCGGGCCATGTCGACGCGCTCCTGGAGCAGGAGTTAGGGCAGCGTATCGACGTCATTCTCGGAAAAGGATGGAATATCTTGCTGTAATTCAGAATGTATGCTATGACACTCGCCGTCGGGTGCTGAAAGAAGTTCGGCACGGGCGGCGGCTTCGCGCGGCGTCGGATCGAGGTTGTATGCAACCGAAGCCAGAAGCAGAGGGAAATTTTTTGTTTGAATCGCGCGTAACCTATTGAAAAGTCCCGATTCGGAAAAATAAACGCTAGTAAATTGGAGTCATTTTACTAGCGTTTAGGCGCGCTTACTGACGTTTAATAGCTTTTATCGGAGCCCCGAGCACAACCTTAAAGTGCGAACCCGCCGTCGATGATGAAGGTCTGGCCAGTGGCGAAGGCGCTCTCGTCAGAGGCGAGGTAGACGGCGATCGCGGCGATCTCCTCGGGCTTGCCTAGGCGACCCATCGGCTGGCGGTCGATGAACGCCTGGCGCACTTTCTCGATTGCCTCGCCGGTCGACTTGCTCAATGTCTCGATCCGTCCGTCGAGCGATGGGCTCTCAATCGTGCCGGGGCAGATGGCGTTGCAGCGTATGCCTTTGCGGATGTAGTCGGCCGCCACCGATTTGGTGAGGCCAATCACGGCCGCCTTCGAGGCCCCGTAGACGTAGCGGTTGGGGATGCCGCGCACCGAGGAGGCGCCCGACGCGATGTTGACGATCGACCCCCCGCCCTTCTTCAGCATGCCCGGCAAAAAGGCGCGGATCGTTCGGTGCATCGACTTGACGTTCAGGTCGAACGAAAAGTCCCAATCGGCGTCCGAAGTTGTGAGCACCGTCCCGTGGTGGACGAAGCCGGCGCAGTTGAACAGGACATCGATCGGGCCGACCTCGCGCGCGAGCGCTTCAACCGCCTCATTCGACCGGACGTCGAGCTTGCGCTTGTCGGCCTCGAGGCCTTCTAGGGCGGCAACATCGAGGTCAGTCGCTATGACGCGCGCGCCCTCTCTCGCAAAAGCCTCGGCTGTCCCGCGCCCGATGCCCGCCGCCGCCGCGGTCAGCAACGCCACCTTACCCGCCAATCTTCCCGCCATAGGGCCGCTCCTTCCAGGCTGTTCTTCGCGGCGTCCAGCGCCCGCAGCCGAGTTTCTAGGCGACATTTCGGCACGTTCCTAGCCGCTCGCTGATGTCGCCGATGTCGGCGTATTGCCAAGATGGGGAGAACCGGCATAGACAGCAGCGCCGTCCGATAGACGCCCTCTGGGACGTCGCTAGACGGGGCCGCAATAGCTCAGCTGGTAGAGCACATCATTCGTAATGATGGGGTCGGGGGTTCGATTCCCTCTTGCGGCACCAAATTCTGGATCTGACTGTCGAACAAAGGCCGGGTCGGGAATCGTCGGCAAGGGCCAAGATAGCGCCCCCGCCTAGTGCCGCCGTATTTGACGTCATGCGGCCGATTTAGGCCGCGATCTCGGACCCAAGGTTCACGAGATAGGAGGCGCACTCATTCACCGTATTATACTCCCACAACAATGTTGGGGGGAGCTCTACACCGACCTCTTCCTCAATTTCCATCGCCAGAATGACTGCGTCGATCGACTGCAAGCCATATTTCGAAAATGGAGCGTCTGGATCCATCCCATTCTTTACCTTAAGCGCTTTCGAAATACGCTCCACAAGCCACTCTCGCATCTCATCCAGATTTCTGGCGTTCGACATAGTTTTCCCCTGTCTCGGTTGCTTAGCACCTACTTGGAACTGAACCTTAGGTGTTTCCCAGGGCGGCCGCGCTTACCGAAAACATGCGATTGTCTCGATGCAGTCGCCGCAGCTCTTGCAAAAGCTCCGGCCGAGCGGCGTCAATGACGTCATCCTGATGGATGCGGAGATGTTTGTCAAAAATCCTGGCTAACGCTGGCGCCAGCCACGCACCCCGGGCGAAAAACGACGAGTGGCTGCTGCTCCGATTCCAGATCCAGGCGTGCAGGCACGCTGCGGCCGCATGCAGAGCGCAGTATTTCTGTGCCGCTCTGAACATCGCGGCCGATTGCAGGTGTCCATGCTCAAATTCAGATTCGGCAAAAGTCTTTTTATGCACTTCGATCTCATGCTTGAGCTTTTCACCGAACGCTAAGATCCGATCGATTTCGGCTGGATCTGCGGTATTCACGCCTCGATCCGATTTCAGATGCTCTAGGCTATACTCTACACCCTCCAAAGCCTCATTGGGTTGCGTGCTAACCAAACTTAGTCTTTGACCGTCCCAAGCAGGGAGAGCGGCGTTCGTTTCGAAGATTTGGCGAAGCCTAGAGCCCTGATCGCCGCGCGCGCCGCGACGCCGGGCGAGATGCCTGAATTGGAGCATCAGTGCATGCAAATTCACCACCGTGCTGCCATCGAAGAGACTCACAACTGCAGCATCTCGCAGGATCCTTTGAAATGTGCCGAACTCGTGCTCCTCGCGCATGTAGTAGCGCGCCCCAAGCACAACTGAAAGGTTCTGGATCATCGTTTCGATCGTTGTCGGCACGAAGTATTTAACGATCGAAGCCCAAAGGCTGGATTGTTCCGGCACAACGTGAAACGATCTCAATCCAGAATTCGTAACGCAATCGCAAATAAGGAGGTCCAGGAAGGCGTCGGTCAGCACCCCTGCCGCGTGGGGAAGATCGATAACAAGCTCGTCATACAGCTTGCGCTTCAGCGCGAAATTTAATGTGGTTCTCAATGCAGTGTCGCCTGCCCCTAGCGAAATGGCTGCGCAGAGGGCTCTTGTGATCTGGAAGCCTCTTAACGCAAGCTGAAGTCCGCCTCCTTCCCCGCCAAGCATGCTTTGTGACGGAACTGGGCAATGTTCAAACTTGATGCCGCTAATGTCTGAGCCGCGCATGCCGTGCGTTAGAATTTTCGGCAAGTTGGAATAGCGACCAGGGTCGAGTTCACCTTTGTCCAACATGAATAGCGACAACCCCCGGGGGCCGGCCGACGGATCGGTGGTCGCCAGGACGAAACACAGCCCTCCGACAGTCGCGCGGTTGATGGGCCATTTCTCGCCGGTGAGCTCAAATCCGGCTTCTGTTCGCCTGGCGATGGTATCGCTAGCCGCCAAATCCGCGCCGTGCCTCTTTTCTGAATAGGCCAAGCACATCGTCCCCTGCCGCACCATGATGTAATTGGCCAGCCATCGCTTTTGCGCGTCCGTGCCCCCAACCCACGTCAAAAACGACCAAAACAAGGTGGAGAACGCTACCGCGCTGGAGACGTCGCGGCGCGACAGCACGCGGATCACGTCACCCAGCTCGGCAAACGAGCGAAATGCCCCCCCGAGCTCCTCTGGGACATAATGGCGAGCGAGTTTCCGGTCATACAGCCAGCGGATCGCCTCCTCGGGAAACTGCTCCGTCTCATCAATTTTCTGTGAATAGGCGAACGACAGTGGATTCTCAGGAATCTCGGGATCGCCTAACTCAGATTCCAACGCTTCCGTCAGTGTGGTCTTGGTAAAGGCTGTCGCAATGAGGTTCATGTCCAATTCCATATAAATTAGGACAGTGGGCCGTCGTTCAGAACAAAGAGTGTCTCAAGACTGCCGTCCAACAGCGCTGCACGGCACGCTCGCCGCTGTATTTTCCCGCTTGAGGTCTTCGGAATTGTATTCCGTCTGACCAGTGCGACCGCATATGCGCGAACCTCGAATTCCAAAGAGATCTGCTCACGGATCTTGGCGGCAACCTCCTCAAACTCGACATTCGACGGATGGTCTTTTCGGTTCAACTCCTGGACGATGCCGAGGCTCTCCTCTCCGTCGATCGTTAGCGGGAACGCGGCGCTTTCTGCCGTCTCCACCGCCGGATGGCATTTTTGCGAAACCCACTCGATGTCCTGAGGGGCATAATTCGCGCCGCGAATGATGATCATGTCCTTGAGGCGGCCGGAGATAAAGAGTTCTCCGTCCTTTAAGAAGCCAAGATCACCGGTCCGGAGCCAAGGGCCTTCGCCGGTATCCTTCAAGTGCGCATTGAATATGTCTTGCGATTTGGCGGGTTGATTCCAGTATCCGGAGGCCACGCCGGGATCCGAGACCCAAATTTCTCCAATCTCGTCCACGCGGCATTGGGTCAGAGTCTCAGGATCGACAATGGCGACTTTTGTGTCGCCCACCAGTTCACCGCAACTGACAACTTTGCGTCCCGCGCGCCCGATCCCAACAGGAACTACCTGCCCGTCAACCACGGCATCGGCGTCTATTTCGATAACGCGCGGGCCGGAATCCACCCGGGTCGACGAGACGAGCAACGTGGCTTCCGCAAGCCCATATGCGGGCGCAGAGGCCGTCCTTCGAAAGCCACATGGCTCAAACGTCTCGATAAACTCTTCCAACACCTGCGGATTGATCGGCTCCGCGGCATTTCCTGCGGCTCTCCAACTACCTAAGTTCAAGTTTGCCCGTTCCGCGGGACTTATTCGGCGAATGCAATGCTCATAGGCGAAATTTGGCGCCTGAGAATGCGTGCCTCCATATTTGCTGATCGCCCCGAGCCAGTGCGTCGGCCGTTTGAGGAATGACAAAGGCGACATGAAATAACAGGGATCGCCACTGAACAGTGGCTGCAACAAGCCCTGCACTAAGCCGTAGTCATGAAAATGGGGCATCCATGTAACGGTCACACCGTCCCCGTAGCCACAGGACTTATGCAGCGCGGCGAGATGATGCATGAGGCTTTTATGGGTGATCACCACGCCTGAGGGCGAACTTGTGGATCCCGACGTGTACTGAAAATAAGCGGGGGCAGTGGGGTCAATAGGGTCGTCGCCCAAGTCGCTGTCGCTCTCCTCGAGTCCATCGGTAACGATCCAGGGCGTGCCCTCAAAATCCCAAAGGTCGCGCCCGCTGGCCGAGGCTAGACTGAAGACCTTCCGATTCGTCAGGACAAATCCGGCATCAGCGTCCTCCGCGACCGCCTTAAGCCGAGGCATCGTGCGAAGAAGATTCCAGGTTTCGGGCGCGGGGACCGGAACTGCAACCACGTTCCGGCAAAGGCATGCCAGAAAGGCCGCCATGAAATCGGAACCTTGCGGGTAAACCAGAAGGGCTCGTTTGCCAATCGCACCGATCTTATCAAGGTGCGCCCCAACGTTCGCAACTTGGCGATAAAGATCCGAGTAAGCCCACTGAGTTTTAACCTCAAATCCTACAAGAAATGTATAGCAGGGATCATTTTTTCGCTGCAGATTTCTATCATTCAACAGATCTCGCAAGGTTGAAAATCGTTCATCCATTCTTCGAACCCAAGCTTTTCAGCCGTTAACAGAGGCCGTCGGTTGCCCCTCCGGGTGGCATCACCCTTGCAAGTTGCCATTGCCATTTTTGGGCTTGAAAGGTAATAAGCAACATTAGGTTGGGCTACGCAACCGAAATTTTCTGCATACGACCTCTTACCTTTCGATAAGGTCAGGATTTGCGCGATCTTGTTAAAGGCTTATGTGAATTCTAACCGTTTAGTGACAGGGCTTTGGAGTGTAGTACATTGAAATTTCGCCCGCCGCCTATGCAGCCAGCCTTCGCCGGGACCGGGCACCTTATCGTTTGGATAGTAGCCTTAGGTGCGATCTTACTGTCGCCGATTTTGACAACGCTCATTGTTAGCACCGAGACGCGATATCTCGTAATGTCCAAGCGCGTCGGCCCATCCGACTGGCACACGACTCAAGTTCTTAAAGAGACACAACCGCTCGACATTCTCGTTTTGGGCAATTCGAGAATGCTTACCGCGATCGACCACGCAGTCCTCCAGGAAAACGTGAACAGGCCGAATGAGCAACTGAAATCTGAGACTATCGCGGCTAGGTTCAATGGCTACGATTTATCTTACACCTTCCTAAGGGACTTCTTCCTCCACCGTCATGCGAGGTTGGTCGTAATAAACTACCCGGATATTCCTCAAGTCGATAATCATCCGGGCGAAAAATACATCCGCCAATTAGGACAGCCCGATCCGGGAATGGATATGAAAAGGCTCAATCTAGCGATCACCAATTACGCGGAGATGGCTCTGATAGGACCACGACTCGTTTTGGCATCCATTTTCCGACCCGGATCGCTCACTCGGCAAGGATATCGAACGATGGAGGATTTTCCCGACTTTGACAAGACAAGAGGAAGTTACACGCCCGATGAAGGATATCAAAAGGACAAAAGCTCCCCTCGAGCGCCGTTTGTCCGTTACGACGATCCGGACAAACCACATGCGGCCATCATAATAAAGCCTGGCGCGCCGCTCCCTCCAGGAGTGGTTCTAACCGATAAGGCGCTTACGCCAATCGAATCGGCTTATCTTCCGGCGATCAAAGCGTTATGCGACAGAAATGGCGCCGTCCTCGCATTTATGCTGCTGCCAATGGCAGATAGTAAGGGGCCAATAGAAGTATCGAGCCAAGTGCTTGCACTCGGAGCTCCTATCGTCGCTGCATCGCTGGAGTTGATGTTTGGGGACATCCCGACTGAACGCATAGAAGAGAATTATTTTGATCGCTTACATTTGAACGCGAATGGAGCGCGAAGAAGCGCGCAGGTTTTTGGTCCGGCGCTTCAGTCATTGCTTCAGCAAACACGAGGCTAACAAATGCGCCTACCCCTCTTGGTCTTGTTTTGCTTGCTGGCCTTTTTAGCTGTTGGCCTATTTTCTAGCATCTCCTCGTTGAATATGGATGCTGGCTTCCTGTACGCGCAATTCTAACATGTCAGATCTGATTTTCTCAATTACCGCTCTCGTCGTACTCTGTTATTTTGTGCTCTCGATGGGGATTGCACGCCTGATGCCCGTAGGGCCGGGTCGCAGCGCGGTCTTCGCGCTGATCAACGTTATTACTGTGTGGCTAATTTTTTTTCCAGGGACACAGTCGGGCGCTTTGTCGATGGCGTTATACGTTCTCTTCTTATCGGTGTTTTGGATATTGCTTCAAGCAGCGCAAACGAGGTCCCGCCATCTTTTCCTGCTCGGGTTTGTGCCCCCAATCGCATGGCTTATTTTTGCCAAGACAACCGGTCTCCTGTTCTTTGTCGGCCTTTCGTATATGTTGTTTCGTTGCGCGCACGTGGAATGGGAACTTAGTAAGCGTAAAATAAATATGATGTCATTTCCTGACTACATGGCGCATTGTTTCTTTGCGCCGACTTTCCTTATTGGGCCAATTTCACCTTACAGTTATTTTGACAATTCTTTCAATGCAAAATCAGGATACATAAAGGAGGATACAGTTAAATGTATACTAAGGATAATAAAAGGAGTGGTGAAGATAGTTGTTATATCCGGAGTATTCTTGCAACTAAGTCCAGACGCTTTCATTATTGATTACAGAACGCACAAAATATATGAGGTATTTATTGCTATCATAGGATTTTATATATACATGTATGCAAATTTTTCTGGATTAAATGACGTGTCGATTGGCGCTGCGGGGCTCATGGGTATTGCGGTCAAAGAGAATTTCAACCGGCCGTACTTGTCTCAAAGCGTGACCGAAATGTACACGCGCTGGCACATGACTTTGTCAGAATGGATGAGAGATATCGTTTTCTTTCCTCTGGCGGCTTTTCTGATGCGCCGCGCGACGTGGCTATCGCGTTATCAGTCGTCCGCGGTCGCGACGATGACCATATTTGTTCTCTTCGGCGTATGGCACAGCGGCGCAAGCCTTGGCTGGCAGTACTGGCTCATGGGCTTCCTGCTCGGCGCAGCGGTCGTCGTTGAATTTTACCTCGGGCAATGGGCTAGGAATTGGCCGGAAATCGAGCGTTTTGCTCTTCCGCCAAAGGTCGCGAAGGTCGCCCGTACGCTTTATGCAAACCTCTATTTTGCAATGGCTGCCTCGTTGATGTCGATCAATTGGCAACAACGAGGCGTGTCGCCGATGGACTGGATTCGGGGAATTGGCCGATTCCTGTGACGCTTCCTGTCGCCTCCGGTGCTGATCTGAGTTCGTCTGAGTGAGGCACGCCTTTCACATACGACGACAATTCGGTGCGGAACGGGCGTCCAGGCATTGTGACCGGACTACCCACGATAACGCAGCGACAAAGCGACGCCGGCGCCAAACGAGGCCATTGACGCAGAACCTCCTAAGATAAAATCAAATGCCTCATTGAGTTCCGAATATTTTTAGGCAAAAAGCTGTTAGTAAGTTGGCTTCCGCCGGACTCGGAAAGTTCCAACGAGCGATGATATGGTCAGTCATGACGCCGGGCTTTCGCGTGGCGTTTCCATGGGAGGAATGCAAATGAATCTGAAAACTCTGGCCGCCGCGGTCGCGGTCGGGCTTCTGACTGCCGTAAGCGGCGCGTACGCGCAGGACAAGGGCACGATCGGCATCGCCATGCCGACCAAGACGTCTGCTCGCTGGATTGCCGACGGCGACAACATTGTGAAGACCCTGCAGGCCAAGGGCTACAAGACCGATCTGCAGTACGCTGACGACGATATCCCCAACCAGCTTGCCCAGGTCGAGAACATGATCACCAAAGGCGACAAGGTCCTGGTCATCGCGGCCATAGATGGGACGACGCTCTCGAACGCGCTGCAGAAGGCCGCCGACGCTGGCATCAAGGTCATCTCCTACGACCGATTGATCGTCGGGTCGCCCAATGTCGATTATTACGCCACCTTCGACAATTTCAAGGTCGGCGTGCTCCAGGCCACCAGCATCGTCCACGGCCTCGGCCTCGACGCCGGCAAGAATGGCCCGTTCAACATCGAACTGTTCGGCGGCTCGCCCGACGACACGAACGCGTTCTATTTTTATAATGGCGCTATGTCGGTCCTGCAGCCCTACATCGACAGCGGCAAGCTCGTTGTTCAATCGAAACAGATGGGCATGGACAAGGTCGGAACTCTTCGCTGGAAGGCCGAGGTGGCCCAGGCGAGGATGGACAACCTCCTTAGCGCCTATTACACACAGAAGCGCGTGGACGCCGTTTTATCTCCCTATGACGGTCTCAGCATCGGCATCATCTCTGCGCTCAAGGGCGTCGGCTATGGCACACCGGATCAGCCGATGCCGATTATTTCCGGGCAAGACGCCGAAATTCCGTCGGTCAAGTCTATTATCAACCACGAGCAGTACTCGACGATCTTCAAGGATACCCGCGATCTCGCCAAGGTAGCCGCGAACATGGTTGACGCGGTCGTTTCCGGAGGCAAGCCGGAGATCAACGATACAAAAACCTACAACAACAAAATCAAGATCGTGCCGTCCTATCTACTGACCCCGGTTACGGTTGACGCCACCAACTGGCAGAAGGCGCTGGTGGACACCAACTATTACAAGGCCGACCAATTGAAGTAACCAAATTGCCAAAGCCCTCCGCGCCTCAATCGGGGCGCGGAGAGGCGCTCGCTCTGACGAGATTGCGATGAATCCCATCCTCGAAATGCGAGGGATCAGCAAAAGCTTCCCGGGTGTGAGGGCGCTCCGCGACGTGAATCTTTCGGTCCGGGAGGGCGAGATCCACGCAATCTGTGGCGAGAACGGCGCCGGCAAGTCGACCCTAATGAAGGTGCTAAGCGGGGTTTACCCTCACGGTTCTTATGAAGGGCAGATCGTCTTTCAGGGGCAGGAGCGCCGCTTTTCGCGTATCGCCGACAGCGAACATCTTGGCATCATAATTATCCATCAGGAATTGGCGCTCGTGCCGCTCCTATCGATCGCCGAGAATATCTTCCTTGGCAACGAACCGGCCAGAATGGGCGTCATCGATTGGAGTGTGACATTCAATCGGACGCGGGAGCTCTTGAGCAAAGTCGGGCTCAGGGAATCGCCGAATGCGCTCATCACGAATTTGGGTATCGGCAAGCAGCAGCTTGTCGAGATCGCGAAGGCGCTCGCCAAAAAGGTGAAGCTGTTGATCCTCGATGAGCCGACCGCGAGCCTCAACGAAACCGACAGCGATGCTTTGCTGCGTTTGCTGGTCGAGTTCAAGGGTCAGGGCATTACCTCGATCATCATTTCGCACAAGCTGAACGAGCTCGCCAAGGTCGCCGACCAGATCACGGTGCTGCGGGACGGCGCCACGGTCGAGACCATCGACTGCCGTCGCGAGACGATCAGCGAAGGCCGCATCATAAAAAGTATGGTCGGGCGCGAGATGTCGGATCGTTATCCACAGCGGGTCCCCAAAATTACCGAGCGCCTGTTCGCAGTTGAGAACTGGCGCGTCGAACACCCGCTCCACGCCGGACGCGAAGTGATCAAGGGCGTCGACCTTCATGTCGACCGGGGCGAGGTTGTCGGTATCGCCGGGTTGATGGGCGCCGGGCGCACCGAACTCGCGATGAGTATATTCGGACGCGCTTACGGACGAAACATCACCGGCCGTGCCCTCATGGAGGGCACGGAGATCGACGTCTCGACGGTGCAGAAGGCCGTCGCCAACGGCATCGCCTACGTGACCGAGGACCGCAAGGGTCTCGGACTTGTTTTGAGTGAGGACATCAAGAACAACGTCACCCTCGCCAATCTGCCGGGTATTGCCTGGCGCGGGGTGATCGACAGCCACCAGGAAACCCGGATCGCGCAACAATATCGCAGCCTGCTCAAGATCCGCAGCTCAGGGATCTTTCAGAAGACGCTCAATCTCTCGGGAGGCAATCAGCAGAAGGTCGTTTTAAGCAAATGGCTGTTCGCGCAGCCAAAGGTGCTTATCCTGGACGAGCCGACCCGCGGCATCGACGTCGGAGCCAAATATGAGATCTATACGATTATTAACGATCTGGCGGCAGCTGGAAAAGGCGTCATCGTCATTTCGTCGGAAATGCCAGAATTGCTCGGCATTTGCGACCGCATTTACGTGATGAACGAGGGCAAGTTCGTGGACGAAATGCCGGCCAAGGGCGCGACCCAGGAGATGATCATGGCCTCGATCATGAAGCAGTATGGGGTTGCAGCGGCATGAGCATGGAAACGATCATCACCGGAGCGCCCGCCGCAGAGCCGTCGGCCGGGGACGCGAGCTTCTGGAAGAGCAACCTTCGCGACTATGGCCTGCTTGTCTCTCTGCTTCTCATCATGGCCTTCTTCGAGGTCGTCACCGGCGGCGTGCTCTTCCGCGGCGTCAATGTCACCAACCTCATCCTTCAGAACAGCTACATCGTCATCATGGCGCTGGGCATGCTCCTGGTGATCGTCGGGGGCAATATCGATCTTTCCGTCGGCTCCATCGTTGGATTCGTCGGCGGCTGCGCGGCGATCATGATGGTGGGATTTCATGTTCCTTGGGCCGACATCGACGTCAAGCTTCCCTGGCAACTGGTCATCCCATTGTCGCTAATCCTTGGTGGCCTCATCGGCGCGAGCCAGGGCTATTTTATCGCTTACAGCAAGATCCCGGCGTTCATTGTAACGCTCGCCGGGATGTTGATCTTCCGCGGGCTCACCGGGAACATGCTACAGGGCCAGTTCGTCGGACCGTTCGCCAAAGGGTTCCAGTCGATCAGCGCTGGGTTCATCCCGGACTTCAGCGACTTCGGGATCCTCAAGGCGCCGCGAGGAGAACCGCAATTCTTCTGGCTGTCGATGCTCATCGGCGTGGTTGGGGCCATCTTTCTGATCGTCACGAGCACGCGCCGCTGGATGCGCGACAACGCACAGGCGATGGAGACGGAGCCGTTCGCGCTGTTCATCGGCAAGAACGCCATTTTCGCAATTCTGACTGTCGGATTCAGCTATCTGCTTGCGTCAAACAAAGGCCTGCCGAATGTCCTCATCATCATGGGGGTGCTGATCCTCCTTTATACGTTCATCACTACCCGTATGACTATCGGACGCCGCATCTACGCAATGGGCGGAAACCGGCTCGCGGCGCAGCTTTCAGGCGTCCGAACTGAACGACTGACCTTGCTGACCTTCGTCAACATGGGGGTCCTTGCCGGACTCGCGGGTTTGATTGTCGCCGCGCGCCTCAATTCGGCGACGCCAAGTGCGGGCAATTCCTTCGAACTTGACGTGATCGCCGCGTGCTTCATCGGCGGCGTCTCCGCGTCGGGCGGGGTCGGAAAGGTGATGGGTGTCGTCATCGGCGCGTTTTTCATGGGAGTAATGAACAACGGGATGTCGATTCTCGGCATCGGCATCTTCTGGCAACAGGTGGTGAAGGGCCTCGTGCTGCTCGCGGCGGTGTACGTCGACGTCTACCAGAAGAGCAAAGCGTAGCGCGATTGGGCACCGGCACTTGGCCATTTCGATGCGCTTGCGCACGCGTTCGCAGTTAACCGGCGCGCCAACCTGCTATGGAGCCACAGAGCGCGCATGTTCACCCTAGGCGTGGATTTCGGAACCAACTCGGTGCGAGCGCTTGTCGTCCGCTGTTCAGACGGAGCGGAATACGGCAGTGGGGTGGTGGACTACCCTTCGGGCGCGCAGGGCGTTCTGCTTGATCCCAAGGACGGCCTTTTGGCGCGTCAGCGGCCAGCAGACTATTTGTTCGGCCTTGAGGAGACTATCAAGAGAGCGCTCGCAGAGGCTGGGCGCAAGCCGGATTTTGAACCGTCGAAAGTCGTCGGGATCGGTGTCGACTCGACCGGGTCCAGTCCAATTCCCGTTGACATCAAGAACGAGCCGCTGGCAGCAACCGCCAGATGGAAGGACGACCTCAACGCTCAATGTTGGCTCTGGAAGGACCATACCAGTTGGCGCGAGGCGGCCAAGATCACCGAGCTTAGTGCAAAACTTCGCCCTCAGTACATCGCGAAATGCGGGGGGGTCTACTCCTCGGAGTGGTTTTGGTCCAAGCTCTGGCATTGCTTGAATGTCGCTCCGGAAACGTTTGGCGCCGCTTTCTCCTGGGTTGAGCTTGCCGACTGGATCCCCTCCGTGCTGGCCGGTGTCTCTGATCCGCGATTGATCAAAAGAGGGGTCTGCGCCGCCGGTCACAAGGCCCTCTACTCCGACGATTGGGGCGGCCTTCCAGACAAGGAATTCCTGGGGGCGCTCGACCCTCGCCTGGCCGAACTTCGAGACCGCCTTTACGAAAGGGCCTACGACGCAACCGAGCCAGCTGGCTCACTATGCTCCGAATGGGCGACGAAGCTTGGGCTCGCCCCGGGCATTGCGATCGCGATCGGCGAGTTTGACGTTCACTACGGCGCGATTGGCTGTGGCGTGCGCGAGGGCGCGCTCGTCAAGGTGATCGGCACGTCAACCTGCGACTGCGCGGTCGTTTCGGCCGAAAAGCCGATCGCCGACATTCCCGGTATCTGCGGCATCGTGAAGGGCGCCATCCTGCCTGGCTTCTTCGGTATCGAAGCTGGCCAGTCGGCCGTCGGCGACATATTCAAATGGTGGGTCGAGGTCGTCTTAGGCGGAGACGCCGCGCTGCACGCCCAACTGACCGACGAGGCGGCGAAGCAGCGCCCGGGCCAATCCGGCCTTTTGGGGCTCGACTGGAATAACGGTAATCGAACCATTCTCGTCGATCAGCGCCTTACCGGTTTGCTGCTTGGCCAAGATCTTTACACGACACGCGCCGATATCTATCGCGCGTTGATCGAGGCGACTGCGTTCGGAGCGCGGGCAATCATCGAGCGTCTCCGGCAGTACGGCGTGCCCGCGGATCAGGTTATTTGTACCGGCGGAATTGCTGAGAAAAACCCGCTACTCATGCAAATTTACGCCGACGTCACTGGCTGCGTGATGCAGGTCGCAGGTTCAAGCCAGACCTGCGCGCTGGGCTCGGCGATCGCTGCCGCAGTGCTCGCGGGCGCGCATCCGGACTTTGCCAGCGCCGAGGCGGCGATGACGTCCCTGAAGCCCGAGGCGTTTGAGCCGATCGCCGAAAATCAAGCGGTCTACGACCAGCTCTACGCGCTCTACCGCGCGCTGCACGACAGTTTCGGAGGATTGAGTAAATCCGCCGATCTGTCGCAGGTCATGAAGACGTTGCTCGATATCAAATACGCGCAACGGGCATGACCTCTGTCAGCAGACCCCGCCGGACGTCGTCCGTCGGGAACGGGGGCCAAATCTCGGGCAAAACTCCATCCATTGTGGGAAAATAAAACGACTATGATCAATCTCGCGAAGCCTGAGATCTGGTTCGTTTGCGGCTCTCAGCACTTGTACGGCCCCGGTCCGCTCCAGCAAGTCGCCGCCCATGCGCAGGAGATCGCGAGCGCGCTGGCGGGCTCTTCCCAGCTCCCGCTCACGACCGAGTTCAAGGCCCTGCTGACGACTCCGGACGAAATCGCCAAGCTTTGCCTCGAGGCGAACTCCGATCCGAACTGCGCCGGCCTCATACTTTGGATGCACACCTTCTCGCCCTCGAAGATGTGGATACGCGGGCTGAATACGCTTCAGAAGCCGTTCGTCCATCTCCACACCCAGTTCGGTCGTGATCTCCCGTGGGACACGATCGACATGGACTTCATGAACCTCAACCAGTCCGCGCACGGCGACCGGGAGGCGGGTTTCATCCACACCCGCATGCGTCTTGCGCGCAAGGTCGTCGTCGGCCATTGGTCCGATCCTGAGGTCCTGGACCGCCTCGGCGCCTGGATGCGCGCGGCGCGCGCCTGGCACGATTGGCAGGGAGCAAAATTCTGCCGGTTCGGCGACAATATGCGCCAGGTCGCGGTTACTGAGGGCGACAAGGTGGCGACAGAAATGAAGTTCGGGTTCGCGACCAACGGCTATGGCGTCGGCGATCTCGTGCAGCAGGTAAATGCTGTCCCTGACGCCAGCGTCGAGGAGTTGGCGAGCGAATATGAGAAGCTTTACGCTGTCGCGCCCGAATTGCGAGAGAGCGGCGCTCGGCACGAATTGCTCCTCTATGGCGCGCGGCTCGAATTGGGCATGCGCGCCTTTCTGGAAGCCGGCGGCTTCAAGGGCTTCACGACCACGTTCGAAGATCTGCACGGGCTTCGGCAGCTCCCCGGCCTCGCCCCGCAGCGGCTGATGGCGGACGGCTACGGCTTCGCCGGCGAGGGCGACTGGAAGACCGTCGCCCTGGTGCGAGCAATGAAGGTCATGAGCGAGGGCCTGCCGGGCGGCACTTCGTTCATGGAGGACTATACCTATCATCTAGCGCCGGGCGGGCATCAGGTGCTTGGTTCGCACATGCTCGAAATCTGCCCGACGATCGCGGCGGACAAGCCCAGGCTTGAGATCCACCCCCTTTCCATCGGCGGTAAGGAGGATCCGGTCCGGTTGGTGTTCGACGCGGCGACGGGCCCGGCGCTCAACGCGAGCCTCATTGATCTCGGCTCCCGGTTCCGCCTGCTGGTCAACGAAGTGACCTCGGTGGACCACCCTCCCCTGCCGAAACTGCCGGTGGCCCGCGCGGTGTGGGAATGCCAACCCGACTTCAAGACGGCCTGCGCCGCCTGGATTCTGGCCGGCGGCGCGCATCACACGGGCTACAGCTACAGCGTGACCCGCGAGATGCTTGAGGACTTCGCCACGATCGCCGGAATCGAGATGGCTGTGATCGGCGCGGAGACCAATCTCTCGACCTTCAAGCAGGACCTGCGCAACAACGACGTCTACTATTATCTCGCGCAGGGTTTCCGCGCCTGATCCGGAACGGGAAGATGTTCAAGGAACTCAAGCGTGAAGTCTACGAGGCCAATGTCGCCTTGCCCAGGCACGGCCTCATCAATCTCACCTTCGGCAATGCGAGCGCGGTCGATCGCGAGCACGCCGTATTCGCGATCAAGCCAAGCGGCGTCGACTACACGGCGCTCGCGCCTGACGACATGGTCGTCATCGATCTCGAGGGGCGAAGGGTCGAAGGGAAGCTCAACCCGTCTTCGGACACGCCGACCCACCGCCGCCTGTTCCTCGCCTTCCCGAACATCGGCGGCGTGGTCCACACGCACTCGTCGCACGCGACCGCCTTCGCGCAGGCGGGACGTCCGATCCCGATCTTCGGCACGACGCACGCCGACTATTTCAACGGCGAGGTGCCCGTCACCCGCAAGATGAGGCCGAGCGAGATCGCCACGGACTACGAATGGGAGACAGGCAACGTCATCGTGGAGACGATGCGGAACCGCGATCCCGCCGACTTCCCTGGCGTTCTCGTCAACCGTCATGCGCCCTTCACCTGGGGGGCGAGCGTGGCGAAGGCGTTGGAGAACGCGGTCGCCGTCGAGTGCATCGCGCAAATGGCGCTGATGTCGCTTCAACTTAAGCCCGACCTCGAGCCGATCGAGGAGGAGCTTCTCAACAAGCACTTCAGACGCAAGCATGGCGCGGGCGCCTATTATGGGCAGACGCCGGACTTTTGAAGGGGAATCTGCGAACGGAACCGCCCGCGAGGCGGGCCAGCGCTTGGCCTTTAGAGGTTGGCTGAAGAGGCGCCGGCTGCGAGTCCGTTTCGTGCGATTCCAAGGAGTTGTGGCGCGATTAACGAGTTGTTCGGCCTGGCGGCGCCCATGCCTTATCAAGAATACAACATTGTGTTTAAGCCCGAGAATATCGTCCTGCCGTCCCCCGATGCGCCACGGCAGACAAGCCAGCGTTAGAGCGGCAGGCAGAACATCAAACGTTCGCCCGCCCGGCCTCCGTCGGCATGCTCGCCTTGAGGCGCATCGTTAGATATTCGGCGGCCAGGATCGGCGGATAGCGCCCGACCTCACCCTCTCCCACGCAGCTCGGAATCGCCTCGACCCTCGCGTCCGGATTGGGGTCGTAGAAAAAGGCGATCGAATACCGCTCCCTCGCGCTCCGATTGACGACGCGGTGCGGGGTCGAAACATAGACGTCGTTCGTCCACCGCATCAGGCAATCGCCGATGTTGACGATGAAGGCGCCGGGGACGACCGGCGCCTCGATCCATTGTCCGGCGCGCGTGCGGACCTCGAGGCCGGCGACATAGTCGGTCGATAGCAGCGTCAAATTGCCGTAATCCGTGTGCGTCCCCGCGCCGGTGGGCGCGGCTGCGTCTCTAGGCGGAGGGGGATAGTGCAGGAGCCGCAGCGTCGCCATCGGGCGATCGAATTTGTCGTCGAAGAAATCCCGGCTGAGGCCAAGGTCGCGGGCGAACGCGCGATGCAATCGCACGCCTAAGGCCGCGCACGCGTCGTAGTAGGAAAGCACCGTCTCGCGGAAGCCCGACAAGCCGGGCCAGGCGTTCAGCGAACGGAAAGGCGCTCCGGCCAACAATTCCGGATCGTCGGCGGCCAGCTCGAAGCCGACGTTGAAGGCCTCTTTCATGTCCGGTCCCCGCGCGGGGTCAAGCGCCTCGTGAAGGAGCCCGGAATAGCCTCGGTTGCCGCCAATCGTCTCGATCGCCAGCGCCCGCTTGTCGGCGCTAGGCAGCGCGAAGAAGTCGTGCGACTGGGCGAAGGCTTTGGCGATCAGCTCTGGGTCGACACCGTGGTTGACGACATAGAAGAAGCCCACGTCGCGACACGCCGCGCCCACTTCCTTCGCGATCCTTGGCAGCGAGGCGCCGTCGCCATCGAGCGATGATCCGAGATCGATGATGGGCAAACGATCCTGCATGGTCAGCCGATCTCCTTGAGACGTCAGCAGCACCCGACGCTGCTTTGATAATATTGCGCGACCGCAGGCTCCAGCGTCTTCCAGGCTGCCAGAAACGGCGCCCGCGACGGCGCATTCGCGCGATATTGACGGCGCAGCTCCGCTTCCGCCGCCTTAAGATCGACGCGGGCGGGCCGCCCGTCGCGGACAACCTCCTCGCCAGCGACAATAAGAGAGGCGACATGCGCGGCGTTCGCGCGCGCGAACACAAGGTCGATCGGCTCCACGCTCATGATTGCGTCGCGATCGAGCGCGTCGAGATCCAGCACGAGAATGTCGGCGGGATCGCCGACCGCAAGCGTCCCCGCGCCCGGCGCGCCATTGGCGAAGCGGCCGTCGGCGACGATCGCGGCGAGCCAGGCTCCGCGTTCGATGACGCTGTCGAAGCCCCAACCGCCATGAAGAAAATGGCCGAGCCGCATCTCGCGCACAATGTCGTCGTCCTCGTCGAGGGCCGAACTGTCGACGCCCAGCGCGACGCGACAGCCCCGATTGAGGGCTTCGGAAATCGGCGCAACGCCGCTTTTGAGGTGAAGGTTCGAACTTGGGTTTGTAGCGATGATCGCGCCTGAGGCGGCGATCAGGTCGAGCTCTTCAGGACGCGCGTGGACGCAATGCGCCAGCGTCAGGCGGGGCGACAGAAGGCCGAGCGCCTTCAGGCGCTGCAGGACCCCATCCGGATAGGCGCGGTCGGCGAAGGCCCGCTGATAGCGCGTCTCCAGCAAATGCATATGCACGCGCCGCCCTTTGCGGCGCGACGCCTCCGCGATTGCGGCAAGCAGCGCGTCCGAGCACCATTGCGGGCCACTGGGTCCGAACTGCACGGAAAATGTCGCGCTCTCTGTCGCCTCGGCGATAGCCTCGACGCGAGCGACCCGCTCCGCGGGGCTAAGAGAGCGGCCTGGGAATTGAGCTTCGACGGTCGCGCGCGCGTCGGCCGGCATTGTCTCGAGGAGGCTCTCTTCGCCGCCGTAGACGAGCGGGTTGCGGTCGCGCATGAACACGGCCAGCGTGACGCGCACCCCGACGTCGGCGGCGGCGCGAGCAATCGCGCGGGCTTCCTCGACCGGCGGCATGGGTCCATGAAAGCGAGTGTAGTGGGCCATGACCGAACCGGCGCCGGCGCGCGCCGCGCGTCCGAAGGCGGCGAGCGCGCCGAGATACGGGTCGATCGCGGGCATCGCGGCTAGTCGCAGCAGCCAGGTCTCGAGCGGCTTGGCGGCCGCGCCGAAAGACGTCGGCGACAGAGGACGGGCGTGATCGTGCGCATTGACCAGCGCCGGCGCCGCCAGCATGCGTCGCGCGGAAGGCGTCGCGGCAGGCGTGATCGCGGCGATGCGTCCATCCCTGATCAGGAGATCGACGGGCGGACCCGCCGGATTGCCGTCGGTCGGCAGAAGGACGATTCCGGAGAGCCGGTCGATCAACGCGGCCGCTTCCTGCGCTCAATCGTGTCGCGCAACGCGCTCAGAAACGGGATGTCCGCGAACTGGTCCAGGCGAACTTTGTCCCAGTCGACGCCTTTCGGCTGCGGGTGCTCAGTCCGCGTCGCGATCAGCTCGAGCTCCGTTGCGATAAAATGCAAGGCCGAGTCATGACTCTCCATGACGACCTCGGAATTGGCGACGACCTGTGAGGAATGGACCGTCGTCGCGAGCGGCGTCGAGTCGCTGACGAGCCCGAGTTCGCGAAACACGCCCTGTTCGAGATCCGCAAATCCGGCGCCTTTTCCCGTGCGCCCGCCGGACCGCGTGACCGCGACGCAGCCGACGACACAGAAATCGAGTTTGGGCATGTCCTCAAACCCGATTGGCTCCCCATGCTCCATGAATCCTTGCGCGGTGGCGGCGGTCTCGAAATCCACGCCCTTCGCCGCGAGCTTGTCGGGATCGACCCGCAGGTAGGGAAACCCCTTGCTCAGATAGGGAACCGGCGAGAACAAGAGCTTGCCGTCGTAAAGCGCGCGCAGGCGGACCGGGATCTGTGGCGGATCGGGGTTGCACTTGACGATGCGAGCGCGCCGCCATTCGTCAAGCTCGCTCAGCCGCTTGGCGGCGACATCCGCGCCGACGAAATTCGGGATGCGGTCGAATACCGGCCCGACATTGACTTGCGCCTCGGCCAATCCGCTCCATACCCGCTCGCGTATGACGGCCTTCGCGCCATTGCGCCCGCCCCATCGAGAATCGCCGCGCTCGTCCATTTTCGCCTCGTCAGGACAATGTTGCGACCGGCGCGCGCGCAACGCCGCCTCGCTCGAGCGCCCGAGCGACGCGAAGCGCGAGATCTTCGCGCCAGGGCGCGGTGATGATCTGCACGCCGATCGGAAGCTTTTCGCCGCCCGTCCAGACCGGCGCGACGACGACCGGCAGTCCGATGAAAGAGATCGGCTGTGTGAAGAGACCAATGTTCGGCCGCACCAGCAGCTCACGACCGTCGAGCACAAACGTTCTTTGCCCAAGCTTTGGCGCTCGACATGGGGTCGCGGGCGCAAGCAGGATATCCACGTCGCGAAACAGCGCGAGCGCCTCGGCGCGATACCGGCGCCGAAATTTTTGCGCCTGCGCGATCCAGGCGCCCGGAAGCATCGCGCCGGCGATCAGCCGGTCACGAACGTCGGGATCGAAATCCCCCGCGCGCGTGCGCAGCCGTTCGAGATGAAGCGCGGCGCCCTCGACCATGGTGATCAGATACGCCGCCGAGCGCGCCTGATCGGTCCCGGGCACTTCCACGACGCGATCGGCGCTCAAGGCGCGCGCAATGGCGTCGACCGCGGAAAACGCGCTCTCCTCGGCTGAGCGTGCGAAATAGCCGCCGAGCCTCGCGATGCGCAGGCCGGCCACGCCTTCGTCGAGGGCTGCGGATGTCGCCGCCGCTGGCTCATCGGCCTGTATGGGGTCTCGCTCGTCCCGGCCAAGCATGGAATCATAGGCGAGCGCGAGATCGCCGACGGAGCGTGCGAGCGGCCCCACATGATCGAGGCTGGCGACGAAAGGAAACGCGCCCGCCCGCGACAGCCGGCCATAGGTCGGCTTGAGGCCGAACAATCCGCAGAATGAGCTTGGCACGCGAATTGACCCGTTGGTGTCCGAGCCTAGCGCGACCGTAACCAGACCACCGGCCACGGCGGCGCCGGATCCGCCCGATGACCCGCCGGTCATATGGCCGAGATCGTGAGGATTGCGGGACGGGCCGTCGTGCGCGTTCTCACCGGTGAAGTCGTAGGCGAATTCGCCCATGTTAAGCGCGCCCATCAGTACGCCCCCGGCCGCCTCCAGACGCGCGACCATCGTCGCGTCCGTTTTCGCCGGTGGACGGTCGCGATTGATCTTGGAGCCTGCGCGCGTCGGCAGCCCCTGGACGTCGAACAGGTTCTTGACCGCGAAGGGAGCGCCGGCGAGCGGCCCGAGACTCTCCCCGCGCGCCCGCGCCGCGTCGATGGCTTCGGCTTTGGCGAGCGCGCGTGTCGCCGTCACGTCAGTGAAGGCGCCGAGCGCGTTGTTGCGGGCCTTGATCCGGGTCAAGGTTTCCACGACGATCTCACGCGCGCTGATTGCGCCGGTTTTGACCGCCTTCGCGATGGACTGGGCCGACCCGTCGAGGAGCGACTCGGTCACGGCGTGAACACCGGCGCGGGCTCATCCTCCTCGTTGAGCGAGACCGCGAGAAGCTTCTCCGCCTGTTCCGCGGCGATCCGTAAATGGACCAGTGTCTGAGCACGCGATTCCGCGGTCACGGTGAGCCCCAGGAGCGGGACCATTGCGTTGAGCAAGGCTTCCGGATCAAAGGGATCCGCACTCATGCAACCCCCTGCCCGAACGCCGCAGGCGGGGTTCGGCCGGACGTCGTTTTTTGCACGCAGCTCATGTCGAACGTCGTCGCCTCGCGGGTCGAAAAAGCAGGTCGGGCCTGATAGCCACGATTGATCTCGTTGTCGAGCGCACCCGAGGCGGTCCCTCATGCGGCGTGCCCGTGGCCCCCGACCGTGGCGCGCCTAATCTTTCGGCGCGGCGCCCGAGGATTAGGCGAAAGCCGTCGACCCCTTCCGCCGAGTTTGCGATTGGCTTAGGCGCGCGCCGCCAAGGCGCGGTTTGCGCGCCTTTTGTGCTTTGCCTCGATGGTAGTCGCGGCGATAGTGAGTAGCCGCTGGCCAGGGACCTGAACGTGATGACCGCCAAAATCGGGACGTATGTCGCCGCGCACGCCGCGGGCAAGTCACTGCAGTCGACGATCGAAGAGACATACGCGCGCATCGAGAGCCATAACGATCCAGCGCTCTTCATCGCCATCCGACCAAAAGCCGAAGCGCTCGCGATCGCCGAGCGCGTGCAGGCCTCGGGCCCGCAAGGGAAGCCGCTCTACGGCGTTCCGTTCGTGGTCAAAGACAATATCGATGTCGCCGGGCTCCCCACGACAGCGGCTTGTCCCGCCTTCGCCTATCGCCCCGAAAAATCGGCCTTTGTCGTCGAGAGGCTCGAAGGGGCGGGCGCGATCGTCATCGGCAAGACGAATCTCGACCAGTTTGCGACCGGCCTCGTCGGCGTCCGTTCGCCCTACGGGGTTCCACGCAACGCGTTGCGCGCGGATCTCATACCCGGAGGATCGAGCTCCGGCTCGGCGCCGGCGGTCGCCGCGGGCCTCGTCCCGTTCGCCCTCGGAACCGACACCGCGGGATCGGGCCGGGTGCCGGCCGCGCTCAACGGAATCGTCGGGCTGAAGCCGTCGCTCGGCACCCTCTCGGCATCCGGGATGGTCCCAGCCTGCCGAACGCTGGACACCATTTCGATTTTCGCCGGCGATGTCGACGACGCCTTTGCGGTGTTTCAGGCGGCGTGCGCTTTTGACGAACAGGACGCCTATAGCCGCTCTTTTTCTCCCCCTGCCCTTTCGGCTTTCCCTAGCGGTTTTCGGCTGGGCGTTCCCCGCCCTGATCAGCGCCAGTTCTTTGACGACGCGAATTCTTCGGCGGCCTTCTCGCAGGACCTTCAGCTTGCCGAATTGCTCGGCGCGCGCA
This sequence comes from uncultured Alphaproteobacteria bacterium, assembly GCA_963737365.1. Classification (GTDB taxonomy): domain Bacteria; phylum Pseudomonadota; class Alphaproteobacteria; order Rhizobiales; family Beijerinckiaceae; genus Roseiarcus. The sequence continues at coordinate 178,765 of CAVTSD010000009.1, read as the reverse complement.
TCGTCGAATTCGACTTCGAGCCGTTCGCCGCGGTCGCCCGCTTGCTCTATGAAGGTCCGTGGGTCGCCGAGCGCTACGCCGCGGTGAAGTCGCTGATCGAGAGCAACCCGGACGCTCTGCATCCGGTGACCCGCACGATCATCGAAGCCGCGCGCAAGTTCGATGCGGTCGCCGCGTTCGAGGCGTTCTACCGGCTCGCGGATCAGAAGCGGAAGACAAGCCGTGTCTGGTCCGAATTCGACGCGATGCTCGTTCCGACGATGCCGCGCCCATATACCGTGGCGGAGGTCGAGGCCGATCCGATCACTCTCAATTCCAGACTCGGAACCTACACCAACTTCGTCAATCTGCTCGACCTCTGCGCGATCGCGGTTCCCGCGAGCCTGCGTGGCGATGGGCTGCCGTCGAGCGTCACTCTGATCGCGCCCGCCCGCGCCGACGGTCTCATCGCCGGCGTCGCCGCCGCGATCCACGCCGGCGCCCGCGCTTCGATGACGGGCGCTCGCGCCGCGCCTCTCGCACCGCAGGCGAAGGACGACCGCATCGAGATCGCGGTCGTCGGCGCGCATCTCTCGGGTCTGCCGCTCAACCGCGAACTTGTCGAACTCGGCGCATCCTTCGCGCGCGAAGTGGAGACGACGCCGGATTACGTTCTCTTCGCGCTGCCGGGCACGACTCCGCCGAAACCGGGACTGTTGCGCGTCAGCGATGGCGCCGGCGCCGCCATCAAGGCTGAAGTCTGGACGCTGGACCCCGCGGGCTTCGGCGCTTTCGTCGCGAAAATCCCGCCGCCGCTCGGCGTCGGCTCGATCCGCTTCGAGGACGGCGTTCCCGTGAAAGGCTTTCTGGTCGAGGCGGAAGCAGTCAAGAAGGCTGAAGATATCTCGCGCTTTGGCGGATGGCGCGCTTACCTCAAATCTCTCTGATCGGAGTTCGCCGGGTCATCCCTTCGCGCGGCCCAGCGGCCCGTCATTGAGGCGCTTGAGATCGAAAGCCAGCACGTCGCGCAACAAATCGATAAAGGCGTCCGCGCCGTTCGCGGCGCAAGCCTCGCCCTTCTCGGCCGTCGCCTTCGAGGCGTCGCCGGCGGTGCCGAGCGGGTGCAAATCACTCGCCATCCAGCCGAAGCCGATCGGCTGGGTCACGCGAAGTTGACGAAACTCCTGCTCGATTCCGATCGCCGAGCTCACGAAGTTCTGAGCTTCGCTCATGCGCACGGTCTTCGGTTTGAAAGCAAGCATGAGCGAGGTCTCCGCCTCGCCGCCGTGTATGCCGTGCGCGCGCTCTTGAGGCGAAAACAGATCCGCCGGATAGCCCAGCCGGTGCCAGGCGGCATGGACGGCGAGCATGCGGCGGCGAATCCGCAACTCTCTCACCACGGCGTCGATGACCGGGACGTTGCCGCCGTGCGAATTCATGAAGATGAGTTTGCGGCATCCGGTGCGTGCGACGCTGTCGCCGATCTCGGTCCACGCCCGGGTGACCGTCTCGAGGGAAAACGTCAGCGTGCCCGGATATTCGATGTGCTCATTGGACTTGCCGACCGCTTGGATCGGCAGGATCAGCACCGGCATGTCCTCAGGGATTCGCTTGACCGCGGTCGCGAAATAGCCCTCGTTGATGAACATGTCGACCCCGACCGGCAGGTGAGGCCCATGTTGCTCGATCGCCGCGACCGGCAGGACCGCGACGACTTGACTCATGTCGGCGGCGGCGAAATCGCGCCAGCTCATCTCGGCCCAAAACTTTGTTGGCAGCATGCAAATCTCCCGGCGTTCAAGCCGCGCGCGCGGCGACAGCCTCGATCTCGACTTTGAATTCGGGCCGAGCAAAGCCCTGGACGATCATCAAAGTCGATGCTGGAGGCGGATGACCCACGAATTCGTCGCGCACCTTCATGTAGCCGCTCAAATATTGCGCAGAGGCGACATAGGCGTTCAGCCGAACGACATCGGCGAGAGACATTGACGCTTCGCCGAGGATCGCGACAATGGCGCGAAAGCAAAGACGCGCCTGACTCTCCACGTCATCGGGAACTACGCCGTCGCGACCAATCCCCAATTGGCCCGAACAGAAGACGAGCCGCGCGCCGGGGTCGATTTCGATTCCATGCGCGTAGTTCGCAAACGGGGGATGGATTGCGTCCGGGTTCAATCTCCGCATCTGCTAAGGTCTCCAACAGCGGCCTTCCCAGGCCCTTCGCGTGCGTGGGCCAGGCTCGCCATGGCGCCTAAGTTGCAAGCGGCGACACAGCGACGCAAGTCTGAACGGAGCACACGATGAAATTCCTTGGCGCCCGCTTGGCATTTGGGCTTTGCCTGTTCACGTCGTCGGCGTTCGCGGCCGACAAGGTTTCCTTCGGCACAAACTGGCTCGCCGAGGCCGAGCACGGCGGCTATTACCAGGCGGTCGTGGACGGCACTTATGCGAAATACGGGCTCGATGTCACGATTGTGCAGGGAGGGCCGCAGGCCAACAACGAGCTCCTGCTGGCGGCCGGACGGTTGGACTTCTACATGGGCGGCAATCTTTTGCTGGCCTTCGACGCGGTCGACCGGAATGTCCCGCTCGTCGTCGTCGCCGCGGATTTCCAAAAAGATCCTCAGATCATGATGTCGCACCCTGGCGTCGGCCTAGACACATGGGCGGAGCTGCCGAAGGCGACGACAGCGTTCCTCGGCAAGGAGGGACTCGTGACCTACTACCAGTGGATGAAGTCGGCCTTCGGGTTCAAGGAGGAAATCGTCAAGCCCTATACGTTCAACCCTGGGCCATTCATCGCCGACACCCATTCGATTCAGCAAGGTTACGTGACCTCCGAGCCGCTCGCCGTCGAGCGCGAAGGTCACTTCAAGCCCAACATCTTCCTGCTCGCCGACAACGGATGGGGGACCTACGCCACGACGATCGAGACGCGCGCCGATCTCGTCAAGGACCATCCGGACGTCGTCCAGCGGTTCGTCGACGCCTCCGCGATCGGCTGGTACAACTATCTTTACGGCGATAATGCGAAAGCCAACGCCCTGATCAAGAAAGACAATCCGGATATGACGGACGAGCAGATCGCCTTCTCGATCGGCAAGATCAAGGAATATGGCTTGGTCGATTCGGGCGACACAGCGAAGATGGGAATCGGCGGCATGACCGACGAGCGGATCAAGAATTTCTACGATGCGATGGTCAAGGCGGGCGTCGAAAAGGCCGATCTCGATTACAAGAAGGCCTATACGCTGCAATTCGTGAACAAGGGCGTGGGCGTCGACCTGCACCCCAAGTGAGGGCTGCGGGATTTTTCGAATGAACATCGGCCAGAGACAGTCGCGCGCACTTCGCCCCTTGGCTCGTGTGGAAGAGGTGAACCGTTGACTGCAGCGCTCGCCCTTCCCGGCGGCGCGCGCTACGTGCTGAAGCAGGCGCGCGTCCTGGGCCGCATGCTGCCTGATCCGATCGCGCCGCTCGACTTCGACGGCTTCGCCATCGTCGACATCCTCGTTGACGAAGGGGCTGTCGCGGAGATCGTCCCTCATGGCGCCGTCGATTTTGGCGAAAGGCCGGAAGTCGCGATGTCAGGACGCATCGTGCTGCCGCTGTTCGTCGATGTGCACACCCATCTCGACAAGGGCCACATCTGGCGGCGGAAGCGGAATCCGCGCGGCGACTTCGAGAGCGCGGTCGCGGCGACGATCGAAGACCGTTCGGCCAATTGGAGCGCCGCCGACGTCGCTGCGCGCATGGAGTTCAGCCTGCGCTGCGCCTATGCGCATGGGACGATCGCCGTCCGCACCCACATCGACAGTCTCGGCCCGCAAACGCGCATCAGTTGGCCGGTCGTGGCCGAAGCACGAGACCGCTGGCGGGGCAAGATCGACCTGCAGGCGTCGCCTCTTTTCATCATCGATTTCGCGTTCAACGCTTCTCACATGGCCGACGTTGAAGCGATGGTCGAAGCTCATGGGAGCGGCATCCTTGGCGCGGCAACCCGCATGGCGCCGAACGTGAACGAGGGTCTCGAAGTCTTGTTTGCGCTGGCCGAGCGCAAGGGCTGGGACCTTGATTTCCATGTCGATGAGACGGCTGATCCCACGGCTCGCTCTCTCAAGGCGATCGCTGACATGGCGATTGAGCGCAAGTTCCCGGGGCAAATCCTCGTTGGTCATTGTTGCTCGCTCGCGCGGCAGGACGATGATGAAAGGGCGACGGACGATCGACGCCGTCGCCAAGGCGGGGCTCAGTCTCGTATCCTTGCCGATGTGCAATATGTTCCTGCAGGATCGTGAGGCCGGCCGAACGCCGCGCTGGCGTGGCGTCACCGCGCTGCACGAACTGAAACGCGCCGGGGTGAACGTGATGATTGCGAGCGACAACACTCGCGATCCCTTCTACGCCTATGGCGACCTGGACATGATGGAGGTATGGCGCGAGGGGGTTCGAATTTTGCATCTTGACTACCCTTTCGCCGACTGGGCGCCGGCGGTCTGCAGCGCGCCGGCCAAGGCGATGGGCCTTGATCTGGGAGAGCTTCGCCCGGGGCGCCCCGCAGATATGATTCTGACGAGAGCGCGCGACTTCACCGAGCTCTTCGCCCGCCCGCAATCCGACCGCGTCATTGTCAGAGACGGCGAGGCCTCGGACGCCAGGGCACCCGACTATGCCGAGCTCGACGCGCTCGAGGGCCTCGCGCCATGAGCGGGACCTACGACATCGCGGCGCTGCGCGCTGAGATCGGTCTGATCAAGTGGGAGGACGATCCCATCCTGGTCAAGCAGAAGAGCCGCGACTTCTATTGGTATTCTCCGGTGCTGAAGCGCGAGCTCGAGGCGGTGACCGCTGACGTCGTGATTTCGCCGAAGAGCGAGTCCGAGGTTCGGACCGTTCTTGCCGCCGCGTACAAGCTCGGAATTCCCGTGACTCCCCGCGGCGCCGGAACCGGCAATTACGGCCAGGCGATGCCTTTGACCGGCGGCGTGCTCTTGAACCTCGCGGAGATGAACACAATCCGGTCGATCGAGCACGGCCGAGTCGTCTGCGAACCTGGCGCGCTCTTGATCGACGTCGACAAAGCCGCCGCGGCGTCCGGGCAGGAAATGCGGATGTTCCCGTCGACTCGGGGCACGGCTTCGGTCGGCGGCTTTGTCGCCGGCGGCTCTGGAGGCGTCGGCTCGATCACCTGGGGCGGCCTGCGCGACTTCGGCAACGTGCTGCGCCTGCGCATCATGACGCTGGAAGAGGAACCGCGCACGCTCGAATTGACGGGCGAGAATCTGCACAAGGCGGTGCATGCCTATGGCACGAACGGAATCATCACCGAAGTCGAGATGCCGCTCACGGCGCACTACGATTGGGTCGACGTTATTGTCGGGTTCGACCGCTTCGACGCGGCGGCCGCCTATGCTTTAGGGCTCGCGGAGCAGGATGGAATCCTCAAAAAGCTGGTCACGGTCGTCGCTGGGCCGACGCCCCACGACTATTTTCTGCGCCACCGCGCGCTCATCCCCGCCGGCGACAGCGTCGTCATTTTGATGATCGCCCCCCACGCTCTCGACGCGTTCGAAGCGTTCACCCGGGCCTACAAAGACGCCCGGATCTTGCTCGAACTCGAGTCGCGCGGCGCCCGAGACGCGCGCCGGCTTGCCGCCCAATTACGAACTGACCTGGAACCATACCACGCTGCGCGCTCTCCGCGTCGATCCCCGCATCACCTATCTGCAGGTCCGCTATCCCAACGAGGGCGCGCTCGCGCTGATCAAGCGCATCCACGAACGCTACGGGGACGAGGTCAGGGCCCATCTGGAGCTCATCCGCTTCAACGGCAGAATCGGGTTCGCGGGCCTGCCGCTCGTGCGCTTCTCGACCGAAGAACGGCTTCAGGAGATCATCGCCGAACACGAGGCGACGGGTGCCATGATCTTCAACCCGCACCGCTACACCCTCGAGGAGGGGGGCATGAAACAGACCGACGCAATCCAGCTCGCGTTCAAGCGTGAAACCGATCCTCGGGGGCTGCTCAATCCGGGCAAGATGATCGCCTGGGAGAACCCGGATTTTGATTTTTCCGCCGGCCGGAACTTCCTCTTCCCCGGCCTCGAGGCGCGGGCGCGCGCCGCTCAGAACTGAGCTTAAGCGTTGCGTATCCTGGTGTTGTTCGCCCATCCGGTCGAGACGAGTTTCGGCACCGCCCTGCACGCCAAAGTCGTCGAGGTCTTGCGAGCGAAGGGGCACGAGGTCGACAATTGCGATCTCAACGCGGAAGGCTTCGATCCCGTAATGTCGCGGGAGGATCGGATCGACTACCACAACGTCGCCGTCAACCGTCGCAAGGTCGCCCCTTACGTGGATCGCCTTCTGGCCGCCGAAGCGCTCGTGTTTTCCTTCCCGGTCTGGAACATGGGGTTTCCAGCGATCCTGAAGGGATTCATCGACAAGGTCTTTTTGCCCGGCGTCAGCTTCACCCTCGGCGAAGACGGCTCCTACAATCCCTGCCTTCACAACATCAAACGACTGGGGGTCGTCTGCACCTATGGCGGCGCGCGATGGTTGACGTTCATGATGGGCGATCCGTCGCGGCGCTTCCTGACACGCTCCATGCGCAGGATTTGCGCGCCCGGCGCGCGTTGCGATTATCTCGCCCACCACGACATGAATCACACCACACCCGAGCGCCGCAAAGCTTTTCTCAGAAAGGTCGAGGCGCATTTCTCGACCTGGTGAACCAGACGACCGGGGGCGCCGCGCCGCTAGTCCGTTTCCCCGATTTCCTCCCCCTCGATCGCACGCCGTTGCTTTGTCAGCTCGGCGCCCGCGAAATCCATGAAGGCGCGCACCCGCGCCGAGCGGCGAAGATCGGAATGGGTCAGCATCCACAGGCCCATGTCGAGTTCCGGCAGCAAATAGCCGAGACGCGCCAGCTCCGGGCTGCGATCGCCAAGGAAGCAAGGCAGCAAGGTCGCCCCGAAGCCCTGAAGCGCAAACTTGAGCATGCAATGCGCCGAATTGGCCTTCGCGACGACCCGCCCCGGAGCGATGTTGGCGTCGATCCATCGGCGCGCCGGCACTGGTCCGAAACTGTCGCCAAATCCGATGAAGGCGATCGAGCCGGACGCCTCGGAGTCCAACGCCGTGGTCAAATCGCGGCGACAGTAGACGCCCCAACGTCCGGTGCAGATTCTGCGCCCAACCAGCGTCTCCGGCGGGTCGTTGGTCATGCGGATCGCGATATCGGCGTCGCGGCGAGATAGATTAAGGGGCTGGTCCGACAGAATCAGTTCGACCACCACGCCCGGATTCTGAATTTGAAACTGCGCGACGATCGCCGGCATGAAATGCTGGCCGATCCCTTCGGGGGTGGTCACGGACAGTTCGCCCGTCGGCTTGATGTCGCGGCCCGCGACCCGTCGCTCGAATTCGAGGACCGATTCGGCCATCGTGGAGGCCAAGGCGATCATCTCTTCGCCGGCCGCGGTCGGTTCGTATCCTGCGCGCGAGCGCTCGAACAGGCGCGCGCCGACCGCGGTTTCCACCGCCGCCAATCGCCGAAACACCGTCGAATGATTGACGCCCAGACGTTCGGCCGCGCCGACCAGCGAACGGGCTTCCGCAATGGACTTGACCAGTCTGAATTCGTCCCAGCTCAGCCCTGTATTCATGGCCCCCACGATCGGTCGCCGCTCATCTCCGCCGCCACGCGGAGGCCCAGATTGCAGCCTCCCGCCATTGCCCGCATCCGTGTCTGATGGCGCGGATTTGACGCCGCCACTCTCTTCATATCGGGAGGTTCCGCGGCGCCGCCGCGCGACGCAGCCGATCGTTGATTGCCGCGCCAAGTCCATGCTCAGGAATGGAGGCGACCGCGATGCGCGCGACGCCGGCGGAGTCCAAGGCGCGCAAATAGGAAAATAAATGGGACGCCGCCTCGATGAGGTCTCCGGACGGCGAAAGATCGAGGCGCGCTTCTGTCCCGCCCTTGAGCGAACAGCCGAAATCGAGAGCGGCTTCGTCCGCGGAGGCGCTGGCGGCGCCGAGCCGAAGCTCAGCCTTGGGCGCATAGTGCGACGCGAGTTGTCCCGGCGCGTTCGGCGCCGTTCGTGTCGGGCTCGTCGAACTCGATCCGCGAACCGAGCGCGGATTCGATCGCCTCCCGCGTTATCGCTCCGGCGCGCAGCAATTGGGGCCGACCGCCAAGACAGCCGACGATCGTCGATTCGAGGCCATGGCGGCAAGGGCCGCCATCGAGGATCCAGTCGATCCTCCCGTCGAGATCAGCGGCCACGTGGGCGGCGGTCGTCGGGCTAACGGCGCCGGATCGGTTGGCCGAGGGCGCCGCGAGGGGAACGCCGGCCGCGTCAATCAGCGCGCGGGCCGTTTCATGCGACGGCGAACGAATCGCAACCGTGTCAAGGCCAGCGCGGGCCAAGAGGCTGATCCGACAGGTCGAAGCAACGGGCAGGACCAGCGTGAGAGGCCCAGGCCAGAACGCACGCGCCAGCGTTTCGGCCTCCGGGCCGAAGAGGGCGTGCTCTCTCGCCGCCTCGATGTCCAGGACATGGGAGATAAGCGGGTTGATCGCCGGCCGCTGCTTGGCCGCATAGATTGCGGCGACCGCCGCGTCCGACGTCGCGTCCGCCGCCAGGCCGTAGACGGTCTCCGTCGGCATGGCGACCAGGCCCCCGGCGCGAAGACAGGCGGCCGCAGCGGCGATCGCCGCAGGGCTTGCCTCCGCCAGCCGGGTCAATTTCACGTCAGGCGCCATCTCTCCTTCCGGTCCCGCATTGCGCGCAAAGTCGACTGTACATAAGCTCCCCGCCGCGGCAACCAGAGCGGCCCGTTGTGCTTGGGAAGCGTTTCGGGGCGAAGCCGACCCGCTCGCGCGCTCGCGATAGGGAGGAGAGCTAAAAGATGCCTTATCGTTCGCCAGCCGCCGACATCCTTTTTTCGCTGAACGCGGTCGCCGATTTTCCAGGGTTCATTCAAAATGGGCGCATGGGCGACCTCGATTGGGACGCCGTATCGTCAATTGTCTCGGAGGCCGGCCGCTTCGCCACCGAGGAAATCGCGCCGCTCAATCGCATCGGCGACCTCACCGGCGCGACTTATGAAAACGGCGTCGTGACAACCGCGCCCGGCTTCGCCGACGTCTACCGGCGTTGGGCGGAGGCTGGCTGGAACGGCGTCTCCGCGCCGGCCGAGTTCGGCGGCATGGGCCTGCCCCATCTCGTCAACGTCGCCTGCACCGAAATCTGGAACGGCGCCTCGATGGCCTTCGCGCTCTGCCCGCTTTTGACCGAGGGCGCCATCGGCGCCTTGAAGGCGCATGGCTCGCGCGAACTCACCGACATTTACCTTCCCCCGATGGTCAGCGGGCGGTGGAGCGGCACCATGAACCTGACCGAGTCCCAGGCGGGGTCTGATCTCAGCGCCGTGCGGACGCGGGCGGAACGCGCCGAGGATGGATCCTATCGGCTGTTCGGGCAGAAGATTTTCATCACCTATGGCGAGCACGATCTCGCCGAGAATATCGTCCATTTCGTGCTCGCCCGGCTGCCGGGCGCGCCGGCCGGGACGCGCGGCCTTTCGCTGTTTCTCGCGCCGAAATTCCTCGTCAATGCCGATGGGTCGCCTGGCCAGCGCAACGACCTGCGCTGCGCGGGGATCGAACACAAGCTCGGCATTCACGGCTCCCCGACCTGCGTCATGGTCTATGGCGATAACGAGGGCGCGAAGGCGTGGCTGGTGGGCGAGGAGAATCGCGGCCTCGCCGCCATGTTCGTGATGATGAACGCGGCCCGGCTGGCGGTCGGCGTGCAGGGCGTGGCGATCGGCGACCGCGCCTATCAGCAGGCGTTGGCCTATGCCCGCGACCGCCGCCAGGGCCGCAGCGCCAAAGGCGGCGACGGGATGGCCCCGATCATCGAGCGCCCCGATGTGCAGCGCATGCTCATGACGATGAAGGCCAACGTCCACGCCGCGCGCGGGATCTGCCACCTGACCGGCGTTTCGCTTGACCTTGCCGACCACGCCTCGACCGAAGCCGAACGAACGGCCGCCGCGAACCGCGCGGCCTTGCTCACGCCGATCGCCAAGGCGTTCTCGACCGACATCGGCGACGAGACGACATCGATTGGCGTCCAGGTCCACGGCGGCATGGGCTTCATCGAGGAGACCGGGGCCGCCCAGCACATGCGCGATTCCCGCATCGCCGCGATTTACGAAGGCGCGAACGGCATTCACGCGATCGATCTCGTGCAGCGCAAGCTGCCATTGGCCAACGGCGAAACTGTCCGCAACGAGATCGCTCAGATCCGGCAGATTGCGAGCGACGTCGCGGCCAAAGGCGGCGCAGGCTTCGGCGCGACCGCCGCGCGGCTCGCCGAAGCTTCGGACGCGCTCGAAGAATCGACGTGGCTGATGCTTGACTGGCTCCCCGGCGACCCCGACTCGGCGCTCGCCGGCGCGACGCAATATCTTCGCCTGTTCGGGCTGACCCTCGGCGGCGCGTGCCTCGCCAAGGCCGGTCTCGCCGCCGAAAAGCTGGCGGCGAAGGGCGACGCGAGCGAACTCGGGCGGGTCGGCCTCGCCCGCTTCTTCGCCGAAAAACTGGCGGTGGCGGCGCCCGGCCTCGCGCGGGCGATCGCCTCCGGGGCCACGCCGCTCGAACCTTACGAAGCGATCCTGGCGGAGAGCGCATGACCCAAGACACTTTGACGCGCGACATCGAGGTCGCCCGCGAGGGCGCGGTCCTATCGGCGGCTTTCGCCCGCCCGCAGAAGAAAAACGCCATCACCGGCGCCATGTACGAAGCGCTGATCGCAGCCTTCGACGAGGCCGAGCGCGATCCCGAAATCGGCGCGCTCGTGATTAGCGGCAAGGGGGCCATGTTCACCGCCGGCAACGACATCGGCGATTTTCTCGCTGTCGCCTTGCACGAGACGGGCGAGTTTCCGGCATGGCGCTTTGTCAGCAAGGTCGCCGCGTTCGAAAAGCCTTTGATCGCGGCGGTTGACGGCCTTGCGATCGGCGTCGGGACGACGATCTGCTTTCATTGCGACCTCGTCTACGCCACGCCTGAGGCGCGCTTCCAGATGCCGTTCGTCAATCTCGGCCTTGTTCCCGAGGCCGGGTCCTCGCTGCTCGCCCCGCAACGCTTCGGCCGCGCCAGGGCTTCGGAGCTCCTGCTGCTCGCCGAGCCGTTCGGCGCCGATCGGGCGCTCGAACTCGGCCTTATCAACGCCGTCGTGCCTCAGAGCGAACTCTCTGGCCGAGTCCGAGAATAAAGTCGACACCTTCGTGCAAAGCCAGGGGTATGGTGGTAAATCTTTCACCTGCTTGCAAAAAATGTAGATCGATAGTAAATAATTTTAACTCTAGCAGAAACATCATATCATCGATTGGCGTGACATATCCCTTGAAATTAAGTCCCCTACCAATATTATATAGAAGCAGGCGGTAATCATCTTTCCCAACCAACTTCAACATTTGATTGTAATCTTGCGTTAAGCTTTCCTCGATTGTGTTGATTGAACGATATTGCATAGCCGTAAATAGGTCCGTTGGGCCGTCAGTATGCGCGGCAACGTTGCACGTCTGCCTTAGTCCATCAAGGTACCGTGCTTCGCCCTGCGATCCGCGCCGCGTTCGCCAAAACCTCGCCAAGCTCCGGCGTCGTCGGCGAGGGCAGCGGGCCGGCGGGATCGATCCACTCAACGGCGTCGACTTCGTCGCTCAGGCGCGGCTCTCCCCTTATCCAGCGGGCGACGAACGAGGCGATGACGAAATGGGTCCGCACCCGCTCGCCCTCGCGGTAAATCGCCTCGACATGCCGGTTGAAGGCGATGATCTCCGCTTCGACGCCGACTTCCTCCATGAGTTCACGAGAGAGCGCGGCGGCCATCGTCTCGCCGACTTCGACGCCCCCGCCGGGCAGGCTGAAATGGCCGAGCAGCGGCGCCCGCGCCCGGCGGATGACGAGCACCCGCGCTTGTCGAAACACCGCCGCCGACACCGCGAGAATAGGGCGTGCGGGGAATAGCCTTTCGTTCATGGGTCTTCGCCTTCCCCCACAGCCTTCGATCTCAAGCGAAAAATCGCTCTCAGTCGGCGCGCTCCAGCAGCGTTCCACCCTGGCGCTTCAGGCGCCGGGAGGAAGCGCCTCCGCGTTCAAATCTGAAAAACAGACTTGCAACATTTCATTTACGAATAACCGGATTCCGTGCTATACCTTGGCCTGTCGCCGGGATCGAGTCCGCGCCATGCGGGCGCGTGACGAAAAAAGGAAGGGCGCAATGTTTCGAGCGAGGCCTGGCGGAAAGAAATTTTTTTGACTCCAAACGGCTGTAACTCATTGAAAAGTCCCGAGTTCAAAAAATAAACGCTAGTAAATGCAAGCAATTTTACTAGCGTTTACTAGCGTTTATTGGCGTTTATAAGCGGCGTCAGGGCCGAGGCCTGAGCCGCGTCGGTCCCTGGCGTTCAGCGCGCGACCCGGTCGCCACCGATTTACCCCCTTGCGCTCTGGCCAATGTTCTGCAAATGTTCCGACCATCGATGAGCCCGGGCGGGGGGCGGACATGGTGGCGCGCGTATCGACGGTGGCCTTCGAGGGCGTTGAGGCCCGGCCGGTCGACGTTCAGGTGCAGATCGCCGCGGGCATAGTCGCCTTCACCATCGTCGGCCTTGGCGACAAGGCGGTCGCCGAATTGCGCGAGCGGGTGCGCTCGGCACTGATCGCCTCGGGCCTCGCGCTTCCTGCCAAGCGCATTACGGTCAACCTTGCGCCGGCCGATATGCCCAAGGAAGGCAGCCATTACGACCTGCCGATCGCGCTCGCGGTGATGGCGGCGATCGGCGCCGTTCCGCCCGACGCGCTCGACGGCTTTGCGGTGATCGGCGAACTCGCGCTCGACGGGACGATCAGCGCGGTCGCCGGCGTGCTGCCCGCCGCGATCGCCGCCAACGCCGCCGGCAAAGGCCTGATTTGCCCAGCGCCCTGCGGCCCGGAGGCGGCGTGGGCTTCGGTCGATCTCGAGATTCTCGCGCCCCGCTCGCTAATCCAGCTTGCCAACCACTTTAAAGGCGCGCAGGTCCTGTCGCGTCCCGAGCCGGCCTTGCGCGCTTCGGGCGGACCTCAGCCGGACCTGCGCGACATCAAGGGGCAGGAGAGCGCCAAGCGTGCACTGGAGGTTGCGGCGGCCGGGGGGCACAATCTTTTGATGAGTGGCGCGCCGGGGGCCGGCAAGTCGATGCTCGCCCAGCGTTTGCCGTCCATTCTGCCGCCCTTGAGCCCGCGCGAACTCCTCGAAGTCTCGATGATCCACTCGGTTGCGGGCACGCTCGCCGGCGGCGCCCTGACCGACCGGCGGCCGTTCCGAAGCCCCCATCATTCCGCCTCGATGCCGGCGCTGGTTGGGGGCGGCGTGCACGCCAGGCCGGGGGAGATTTCGCTCGCCCACAATGGCGTCCTTTTCCTCGACGAACTGCCGGAGTTTCAGCCTCAGGTTCTGGATAGCCTGCGCCAGCCGATCGAGACCGGCGAAGTGGCGATCGCGCGCGCCAACCATCGCGTCGTCTATCCGGCACGGTTCCAATTGATCGCGGCGATGAACCCATGTCGATGCGGTATGGCTAACGAGCCGGGTTACGCCTGCAAGCGGGCGCCGAACGACCGATGCGTGGCGCAGTATCTGGGCCGCCTCTCCGGTCCGCTCCTGGACCGCTTCGATCTGGTCGTCGACGTGCCCTCGGTTTCGGCAGCGGATTTGATGATGCCCCCGCCGCGAGAAGGGTCGGCGGAGGCTGCGGTCAGGGTCGCGGCGGCGCGCAAGATCCAGCTCGCGCGCTATGCCGAACTCGGCCTCGACGGCGTCGTTTGCAACGCCCGCGCGCCCGCCAGCGCCATCGAGGAGATCGCGGACGCGGACGCAGCGGGTCTGGCGCTGTTGCGCGACGCCGCCGAGCGCCTTCGTCTTTCGGCCCGCGGCTATCATCGCGTGCTTAAGCTTGCTCGCACGCTTGCTGACCTGGATGGCGGTGGCCCGACCCGTCGCGTGCATCTCGCCGAAGCGCTCTCCTACCGGGGCGCGCCTGACCGTTCGGTCGCGGCTGCATAGAGCAGATTGGCAAAACCTTACAATTCTGTTGAATTCCGCAAGAGCTTCACAACTCCCGCCTGAGAGCATGGATCTCCGAGCTGATCGGCGCGAGGCCGGGCTCAAGCGGGATCGGAAATGGATCTGGGCGCCGATTTGGCGGATTTCGCGGTTCATGCGCTGTGGCTTCAGGCTGGCGCGGTGATTGCATTATCGGCTGCGCTAGCTGGGGCGGCGGCCCGCGCCAGGCGTCAAGCGGAGGTGCACGGGGCGCGGATCGCCGCCGAGAACGAAGGGCTGCGTGATGAGGTCTGGCGACACAAGGAAGCGACAAGCGCGCGCAATCGAGCGGAGGCCGCGAGCGAGGCCAAATCGCGCTTTCTGACTACGATGAGCCACGAAATTCGCACACCGATCAGCGGAATTATTGGCATGGCTGATCTGTTGCTGGAGGCTTCCTTAGATCCCGAAAGTGCAAGCTATGTCGAAGCGATCCGCAGCTCAGGGAGTGCTCTCATCGCGCTGATCGACGAAATCCTCGATCTGGCCAAGATAGAGGCAGGCCGCTTCGATCTCGTTGCCGAGAGGGTTGACCTTTGTCGCCTCATCGAGGGCGTCGTCGAACTGCTCGCGCCGCGCGCGCAAAGCAAAGGCATTGAGATTGTGGCCTCATTCAGCGCCAGCGCACCACGCTTCGTGCGCGCGGACGGTCCGCGCCTGCGCCAAATCCTGATGAACCTCGCCGGCAATGCGGTTAAGTTCACCGATCGGGGTGGCGTGTGCGTGGAGGTCGAGCGCGGGGAAATAGGCGCGGCGCGGTTCTCGGTGATCGATACCGGGCCCGGCGTGCCGGCGGACCGCCGGGAGTCGGTTTTCGACAGTTTCGAGCAAGGCGACAGCTCGCATGCGCGCCGCTTCGAGGGCGCGGGGTTGGGGCTCGCCATATCGCGCGAGCTCGTGCACCTCATGGGCGGCGAACTGACGCTTTCTGACAATCCAGGTGGAGGGTCGATCTTCGGCTTCGCCGTCCGGTTGCCGGAATGCGCCTCGGTCGAACCGCTGGCTGCGCCGGAGAAGATGCGCCGCGTCCCCAGCGGAACGTGTGCTCTCATCATAGCCAATTCTCCATTCGAGGCGCCGGCTATCGAAGCGCGCCTTATCGAAGGGGGCATCAACGTGGATAGGGCCGAGGGCCTAGACGCCGGCCTCGAAGCCCTGAACGCTCCGCACAAGCCCGATGTCGTCATCGTCGATTGCGCGCTTGGACCTGAAGCCACCAATCGGCTGGCGGAAGCCGCGAGGGAGGCTGACGTCCGACGCAGCCTCGTGCTGTTTTCACCCTTCGAGCGCCGCGCATTCGGGCAGATTGCGCTCAAGGGCTTCGACGGCTGGCTGGTCAAGCCAGTTCGCGCGCGCTCGCTTTTCGAGCGCGTGGCGTGGGATGTTGAACCCACGTCCCGCCCCGCCTTGCGCCTCGCATCGCCCACGCTAGTCCGCCGCGCCCTTGTCGCCGAAGACAACGACATTAATGCTCTCATTACCCAAAAGGCCATGCACCGCTTGGGCTTCGAGGTCGTTCGCGCGTTCGACGGCGAACAGGCGCTGCTTTTAGCCTCCCCGATCGCGCCGCTGGAATCTCGCCCCTTCGACGTCATTTTTATGGACATTAAGATGCCACGTCTCGACGGGTACGAGGCCACACGCCGTTTGCGGCGGCTCGAGGCTGCATGCGGCTGGTCGCCCACGCCCGTTATCGCATTGACCGCCAACGCTTTCGAGGAGTGGAAAGTGTCACCGTCAGCCGCGGGGTTTGACGCCCTCCTTATCAAGCCGGTCGAGTTCGGAGCGCTGGCGGAGACGGTGGAAAGAGTGTGCGCCACTCGCGCGGCGCCGTCACGCGAGCGTCTGCGCGCGTCATAGAGGTGAAGGGAGGGGCAAACCTACTTGCCAGAAGTTGCTGGTTCGGCGCCGTCGTTAGTCTTCAATCGACCGCTCGATCGAATATTTGTCGAGATAACTGCGCTCGCCCTCGAAGGGCGTCGTCTTGCCAATCGTCGTCGCCATACCGATCATCGTTGAGCGGCGGAATCGGTCGGACTTATCCTTGACCTTTGCCTTGCCATCCCGGCCTCGCTGCACTAGACGAAAACGCTCTTCCGCCAAGCGTTTTCTGGCTGTCAAGCTTTTCCTCCTCGCTCGCAATCGTGATTAAGCTTCCCTCTCTGGATCAATTCAACCGCGTCGTCGTCAAGGTCGGCTCATCGCTCCTGGTCGATGGCGCTCTTGGCGCCGTTAGGCGCGCGTGGCTTGAAGCGCTCGTCTCTGACATCGCGGCCCTGCACGAGCGCGGCGCGAGCGTGATTGTCGTGTCGTCCGGCGCAATCGCGCTGGGCCGCACCATCGCCAAGCTCCCGAAAAGGCCCCTGAAGCTCGAAGACAGCCAAGCGTCTGCGGCAATCGGGCAGATTGCGCTCGCCAGCGAATGGTCGCGCGCGCTCGCCGAGCGCGGCATTGTTGCGGGTCAGGTGCTGCTGACCTTGCAGGACACAGAAGAGCGCCGCCGTTATCTGAACGCGCGCGCGACCCTCGGGCGTCTCTTCGCGATGCGCGCCATCCCGATCATCAATGAGAACGACACAGTCGCCACCAGCGAGATCCGCTACGGCGACAATGATCGCCTCGCAGCGCGGGTCGCCACCATGACGAGCGCCGACTTGTTGATCCTGCTCTCTGACGTGGCCGGGCTTTATGATTCGCCGCCCCAACGCAACGCCCATGCGCGATTGCTGCCGGTAGTGGAACGCATTACGCCGGAGATCGAAGCGATGGCCGCGGGCGCAGCATCCGAACTGTCGCGGGGCGGCATGCGCACCAAGATCGAAGCCGCGCGCATCTCGACCTCGGCTGGCGCCCATATGCTGATCGCCGACGGCCGCGTCGTCCATCCTATCGCCAACGTCGCCGAAGGCGGCGGCTGCACTTGGTTTTTGACGCCGTCGAACCCGATCGCGGCTCGGAAGGTTTGGATCGGCGGGTCGCTTGAACTTAAGGGCGCGGTGTTCGTAGACGCCGGCGCCGGCGCAGCGCTAGGGCGCGGTAAAAGCCTCCTTCCGGCGGGGGTTACGCGCGTTGAGGGCGCGTTCGACCGTGGCGATTGCGTCGCCATCCGCGACGAGAGGGGCGCCGAGATCGGGCGTGGACTCATCGCCTATGACGCCCTGCACGCCGAGCGCATTCGCGGCCGCAAGTCCCGCGATATCGCGCATATCCTCGGGATCGCCGGCCGCGCCGAAATGATCCATCGCGACGATATGGCGCTTTCCGGGCGCTGAGCGGCGCCTGGCGATACTGCGCCCTTGGCACTGGAGAACGCCCCGCGCATAAGTCCAGGGCATGTCTTCCCTTGTCCGACGCCGCGCCCGATTTATTTCCGTACCGCGCCCGGCCCTGATCGCTATCGCAACCGTTCGCTCGCGATTGCGCGCGAGCGAATTGGGCATGACCGCGCTTGCCATCGGCGTTGGCGTGCTCTCCGGCTTGTGCGTCGCCGCGATGACGAGTGTCGTCAATATCGCGCACGTTCGCATCTTCGGCATTCCGTTCGATGTTCATCTCAGCGCTGCCGAGCGGATCTTTCCCTTGGTCGCCCTTGGCGCCCCCATGCTGGGAGGGCTTCTGTTAGGTTCAATCGACGTTTGGCTGGCCCGCAGAAAGGCGCCGCCGGCGGTCGATCCGGTCGAGGCCAACGCCTTGCGCGGCGGACGCATGTCGCTCCGCCAGAGCCTGCTTGTGGCGACGCAAACCATGATCTCGAACGGCGCTGGCGCCTCTGTCGGGCTTGAGGCGGGCTATGCGCAGATCGGCGCCGCTATCGCTTCGTACCTCGGGGTGAGATCCCGGCTGCGGCGACAGGATCTCCGTATGCTGGTAGGCTGCGGAGCGGGGGGCGCGATCGCAGCGGCGTTCGGAGCTCCGCTGACCGGCGCCTTTTACGCGTTTGAGCTGATCATCGGAGCCTACTCGCTCGCCAACGCGATTCCGGTCTTCGCCGCCACCCTGGCTGCGTCGCTCACGACCCAAGCGGTCATCGGCGCTCCCTACGACATCACGGCTCCGACCGTCGCCCCCCTGACGTTCGTCGACTTCGGCGCTCTGATTGGGCTGGGCTTGGTAGCAGCGGCGGTCGGCGTCGGCGCGATGCGGGTGGCGGCGTTGATCGAACGTGCGTTTCGCTGGGCGGTCCCGTGGCGTCTGGTTCGTCCCGTCGCCGGGGGCCTCTTGGTAGGTTCGATTGCGCTCTACACTCCGCAGGTGCTGGGGGCGGGGCACGGCGCGCTGGGGCTCGACTTCTACTGGCCGATGACAGCGAGGGAGTTGGCGACGCTCATTGTGCTCAAGCTCTTTGCCTGTCTAGTTTCTCTGGCGTCCGGGTTTCGCGGCGGAATGTTCTTCGCGTCCCTATTCGTCGGCTCGCTACTCGGTAAGCTGTATTCCATCGGCGTCGACGCTGTTTTGCCGTCGGTCGGACTCGAAACCACCGCTTGCGTGCTCGTCGGAATGGGCGCGCTAAGCGCGGCGATCGTCGGCGGCCCCTTGACCATGACCTTCCTGGTGCTTGAGAGCACCGGAAACCTCGGCGTCGCTGGCGGTGCACTCACCGCCTCGATCGCCACCACCCTCGCGGTGCGCGCGACATTCGGTTATTCGTTCACCACCTGGCGCCTGCATCTGCGCGGGGAGACGATCCGCGGCGGCCAGGACGTCGGCTGGCTGCGCGAACTGACCGTCGGACGCATGATGGCGCCGGCGCCGCCAACCTTTCCAGCCGATCAGTCGGTCCGGTCCTTCCGCGAGGCCTACTCACTTGGGAGCGCCAATGTCGTCGTCGCTATCGAGGAAGCCGGGCGATACCAAGGGCTGATCCACACCGCCGAAGCCCACGCGCTCCCGCTCGGGAACGGCGACGACGGGGGCCAGATCGTCGCGATCGCTCATCTGCCTGCCACTGTCCTTCATCCCGACGACAATGTCCGCCGCGCGCTCGACGTCTTCGGTGCCTCGCAGGCCGAGACGCTCGTCGTCACCGAACGCGGAACTGAGCAGGTGCTGGGCATCCTCGGCGAGGCTTACGCCGCGCGGCGTTACGCGCAGGAGACCAATCTGGCCATGAAGGGGGTGCTCGGCGGCGGGTGAGGCGCGAGCGCGCCGCGATCCACGGACGCGCTATTCGTGCCCGCCGGTGATTTGATGGATGAGGCCATAGAGACAGACCTCGAAGAGGAGATAGAAAACCAGAGCCAGATAGCCCCAAGCCGTCAATTGGATAAACTGCAAGAGTCCACCATCGAAGGCCGCCATCGCGCCATAGGTCGCGATGAGGCTAAAATTCGCCTGAAAAAGAAAAAGCAGATTGAAAGAGCAGAGCGCAAAGCCGCCCGCCGCGACGCCCATTAGGAGAAACTTGAGCCAGGCAGGGCCGTGGAAAAGACGGTTGAGAAGCCTCAGGAGCCGCATCATTCATCCCGGCCCGCAGCGCGCTGTCGACGATTATCCGCCTTGCTACAGACCTCTTCCTTCGCTTGCGGGCGCGCCTACGTTACCGGACCGGTGCAATCGGTCAGCCGCTATTGCGCAAGCCAGCGGATATGCCGTTGATTGTAAGCTGAATTCCCGTCAACACCTTCTCGCTCGCAGCGCGCGAACGGTACAGCTTCAAAAGCTCGACCTGGACATGGTTAAGAGGGTCGAGATAGGGGAATTGGTTGCGGATCGAGCGATCGAGCAGCGGATTGCTCTCGAGCAGTTTCGACTGTTCCATGATCGCGTTGAGCGCGTCGACCGAGGCGTGCCATTCGCTTGAAATTCGTGCGAAGATCTTCTCACGCAAACTGACGTCGTCGACGAGGCGGGCATAACGTGAGGCAATGGCGAGGCTGGACTTCGCCATCACCATGTCCATGTTGGAGAGCTGAGTGCGAAAGAACGGCCAGCGGACGTACATGGCCTTCAAAGTCTCGATCCCATCCGTCGGATGGGCATCGATATAGGCCTTGACCGCAGAGCCAAATCCGAACCAACCAGGCAACATGAGCCGGCACTGCGCCCACGAGAACACCCAGGGAATGGCCCGCAGATCCTCGATCGCTTGCGTCTTCTTCCGCGAGGCGGGGCGGGAGCCGATATTGAGGCTCGCGATCTCGGTTATGACGGTCGAGGCCCAGAAATAGCGCACGAAGCCATCCGTCTCGTAGACAAGGCCGCGATAGGCCTTATAGGCGGAAAGCGACAATTCCTCCATCGTGTCGAGAAAAGCGGGATCGGGCGCGGGGCTCTCGTCCTGCAACAGGGTGGCTTCGAGCGTCGCCGAGGCGAGCGTCTCCAGATTGCGTCGCCCAACCTCGGGGTTGGAGTATTTGCTCGATATGATTTCGCCCTGTTCGGTGATGCGGATCTGCCCCTGCACCGCGCCGCCAGGTTGCGCCAGGATCGCCTCATAGCTGGGACCGCCGCCGCGCCCGACGGAGCCGCCGCGCCCATGAAAGAGGCGGATGCGGACGCCATGCTTGCGGAAGACTTCGACCAGGCCAATCTCCGCCTTGTAGAGCTCCCAGCCCGAGGTGACGAAGCCGCCGTCCTTGTTCGAATCGGAATAACCGAGCATTACCTCCTGTTCGCGGCCCTGAGAATCGACCAGTTTGCGGTACTCGGGGAGCGAAAGGAGCTTATCCATCACGTCAACGCAGTTGCGCAGGTCTTCTATGGTCTCGAACAGCGGCACAAGCGCGAGCGCCGACGAGCCTTCCGCGGTGACGAGTTCCCACCTCCTTCAAGATCAGCGCCAGTTCCAGCATGTCGGAAACGCTGTCGGTCTTCGAGATGATCGAAGTTCGGATCGAGCCGGAGCCGTATTTGCTCCGGATATCAGCGGCAGCGCGGAAAAGTGAGAGTTCGCCAGCCGTCTCCTCGCCGTAAGCCAGGAAGGGCGAGAACAAGGGGCGGGGTGAGACAAGTTCGCGACGCAGCAACTCAACCCGTTCAGGTTCGCTCAGCGACCTATAGTCGAGGCCCGGCGAGGCCCCGGCGAACAGTTCGGCGATCGTGCGCTCATGGACGTCCGAGTTCTGCCTCAGGTCGATGGGCGCGAGATGAAACCCGAAGACATCCACGGCCCGCTGCAACGCGCGCAGTCGCCCGCGAGCCACGATGCCGGCGTTTGTCTCCTTCAGCGAAAGCGCAATCGTTGCAAGGTCGGCGCTGAATTCCGCTGCGGACCCATAAGGCGCACGATCAACGATCGGCTGACGAAGGGCGATGACATGATCAAGTTCACGCGCCGTCTTGGCAAGGCGCGAATACATTCCGGTGATCGCGCGTCGGTAGGGCTCTTTACGGCGCGCGGCGGCGGAATTGTCGGACGTGTCGGCAAGCGCGGCAAGCTCCGGACTCATCGTCGCGAGATTGGAGGCAAGCGACAGCTCGGCGCCCAGCTCATGCAATTCGTCCAGATAATGGCTGATCGCCCGGGCGCTCTGCAGCCGCATTGATTCGTTGAGCACGTCAGCGGTGACGAACGGATTGCCATCGCGGTCGCCGCCGATCCACGACCCGACACGTAGGAACGAGCCGATAGGCTTCGTGCGCGGCTCGCCGGAAATGGCGTCGAGCCTGTCTTCGATCGCGTCGTAGAGACGAGGCAACTCATGGAAGAACGTATAGTCGTAGAACGAGAGGGCGTTGGCGACCTCGTCGATGACCTTGAGCTTCGTCTGGCGCAGGAGATTTGTGCGCCAGAGGATGAGCACGGCCCGCCGGAGTCGTTCCTCGTTGAGCGCAAGCTCATCCTCGTTGCCGCCTGCGCCTTCGCGCTCGTCGAGCAATTTCGCGATCTCAAGTTCCCGAGTGTGCGTGCTCTTGCGCCGCACTTCGGTCGGATGAGCAGTGAGCACTGGGCTTACCAGAGCGCGATCGAAGAACTCGGTGAGCGCTTTTGGCTCGACCCCCATTTCGCGGGTGCGTTGAAACGAGTAGGCGAGCGAACCGGGGCGGGGCGCGGAACCCGCGATCGCGTGGGCGCGGTTGCGGCGGATGTGATGCTGATCTTCGGCGATGTTGGCGAGATGCGAGAAATAGCTGTAGGCGCGAACGATCGCGAGAGTTTGTTCGGCGTTGAGGCTGTCGAGCGTCGCCTCGAGTTCGCGCCGCGCGCCGATCTCGTTGTCGCGATGGAAGCGTATTGACGCCTGGCGGACCTGCTCGACCAGCTCGAAAACCTCTTCGCCTTCCTGCTCGCGCACCGTGTCGCCGAGGATTCGACCTAGCAAGCGGATGTCCTCGCGCAGGGGCACGTCCTTCTCGGAAGCGTCCGCGGAGCGAAGAGGGAGACTTTGGATCCGAGCGGTGCGGGCCATTGGATGCGTCCGTTGACGACCAAGAGATGCTGCACTGCGGCAGATTTTGGCGCAAGGCCGAAAGATAGGCAGTTATGTCCGCTAAACGCGCTTTTCCAACGCCGCTCGTTCCCACCGTAGGGCGCCCGCGAGCCGGCCGCTGAGAGCAACTTTATCCTTCAGCTCGCATTCGTGGACGACGAGCACTCGCCAGCCCATGGCTTGATAGGCGGCGAGCGTCTTCTCGTCGCGCGCCCGGTTGCGGGTGATCTTAGCCCGCCAATAGGCGCCGTTAGTCTTCGGCGTCCGCGCGCCGCGCGTGCAGTCATGGCCATGCCAGAAACAGCCATGAACGAAAATCGCGAGCTTGCGGGAAATGTAAACGACATCGGGCTTACCCGGTAGATCGCTGCGATGAAGCCGGTAGCCCAGCGCGATCGGCCGCAGAAGCGCGCGGACCGCGAGCTCCGGGCTTGTGTCGCGCGATTTGACCGCGCGCATAACCGCAGAGCGGTTGTAGGTCATTCGATCCACCCCGCTGGCGGCGCTCAAAGCGCGCCTAGCAATTTTCCTCCACTTCTTGTCCATCTCGCACTAACCCAGCATTCGTTTCCAAAACTTCAAAATTTGCGGCATTTGACCGTGACGTTGTCGCACCCGACCGAGTCCGCGATAGCTTTCCGGCGAATGACCGTTCCTGGCACGGCAAGGAAATAACGCCCAGACAAAACTCGACCGCATAGGAACGAAGGTTTGAGAGAATAAGGGCGGAAAAAACCTGGTGCTTGATCTCCCCTACCGCCCCAGTTGCCTCGCAGGCCTCGAATTTCGCCAGATTGACATCATCGCAAGCGGCAGCGCCCTACCTCTCCAAGGCTCGCCCCGCGCGGCTTCCGCCGCCGGGAGGAATTCAAGATCGGTGCGCTTGGACATGTTCTCGACTGATTGCCGCGAGCCGATTAAGCTCGGAGACGCCAATGCAAAACAAAACTCTGTTCATGCACTCAAGCATTTGTGCATCACCTCTCGGTTTGAAACGATAACGCAGAGTGTTCTTTATTCGTTCACCCTAGCCGGATATCAGTCCGTTGCAAGGCTTCGCACTGTCTGTAGGATTGAAGCAACGCCGTCTGCCGCTTGACCGGGCGAGCTGCATTCTGAGTTATGGCCTCCAATGACCAACTTTGCCTTTCCCTTTCCTGCACTCGTCTGCGACACTGGCGGCACCAATGTCCGCTTTGCGATCGTCAGCGAACCTGGAGGCCGCCTAAGCGACATCGTCCACTTGCACACTGGCGATTATCCCGGGCTCGCGGAGGCGATCGAGGCTGCCGCTCCTAAACTTGGGACCCGCCCACGCTCGATGATCGCCTGCGGGGCTGGGCCGGTTGCAGGGCGGACGCTCAAGCTCACCAATGCGCCCTGGCTGATTGATGGCCCGGAGGCTGCGGAACGAACCGGCCTGAGCCAAGGTTTGCTGCTCAACGATTTTGAGGCCCAGGCGTTGTCGTTGCCCACAATTCCTGACGGTTGGGAGCGCCGTATCGGCCCGCTGAAGTTCGGGCCCGAAGGCCCTCAGGTGATCCTAGGGCCCGGGACCGGGCTCGGCATCGCCGCGCTAGTCGAGGCGGACGGACGCTTCACTCCGGTTTCCTCGGAGGCCTGCCATATTGATTTTGGCCCAGTGCGGCCTGAGGAATTCGACATCTGGCCATATCTGGACCGCGCGCACGGGCGCATCACAAGCGAGAGTGTGATTTCCGGCGCGGGTCTTGCCCGCGTCCACCGCGCGCGCATGATGGCGAAGGGCGACCCCGATCCGCGTGTCGACCCACCAGCGGTAACCACCGCCGCCATGGCTGACCCCAAAGGCGAAGAAGCGGCCAGTCTGCGGCTTTACTGGCATATTGTCGCGCGCTTCGCTGGCGATATGGCGGTGACCTTCGTGGCGACGGGTGGAGTGACGCTCTCCGGCGGAGTTCTGCCGCGAGTAGTGGATTTTCTTGACGAGAGCGCGTTCCGAGAAGCCTTTGAGGCCAAGGCGCCCGTGGATCAACTTGCGAGGCGCATTCCAACCCGGCTCGTTACCCGGGACGACGCTGTGCTGGTCGGAATGGCGGCGATCGCCTCCACGCCCGATCGATACGGAATCGATTATGACTCCCGCGCTTGGGTTTAGGCGCCTACCTCCTGGTGTAGGTTCGGGCTTTTCCGCTTTCACCCTAGATCACAACAGACCTTGCAGCCGCGCTTTCGCCTTCTTTTTGGGGTTTGTCCGGCTGATTCGGGGGCAACGTGTCGAGGTTGACTTGGCCTTAGGTAAAATATTTTACGTTACGGGAGCGTCATTATTTTTTGCAGGCGGACTAGGCGGATTGGCCTATGCCGACTGCGGCTCCGACATGCAAAAGCTCGCCGAGGCGCGCAACACGCAACTCGAAATTGTAAACAACTTCGCCAAGTCTTTTCACGGTAAGCCGCTAGATCCAGAAGCGTTTTGTGGTAAATCGGGAGGATTGGTGCGTGCTGAGAACGCGCTAATTGCGTATATGGAAAAGAACAAGGACTGGTGCTCCTTCCCTGATGAGGCGATCGCCCAGCTTAAAGAACATCACGCTAAGAATGCAGCCTTCAGCGCGAAGGCCTGCACTGTCGCGGCGCAGATGAAGAAGATGAAGGAGCAAGCGGCTCAAGGCGGTGGTAGCGGTCCGCAAGCTCAGCCGTTGCCCGCCGGACCTCTATGACCTTTCGCACCGGAGTAGGCGTCCGGCTTGCCTGACGCTCAGTAGGCGAGCTTGCTGCTGCTGATGCCGGACTTCGCGCTCGCCTTCATTGAACTTACGCGTATCCAACGGCCTATCGGATCGCAGCTGCTGTTTGCCCCGTGTTCGAAGCCTCTCTCGGAGGCGTTGCCCTCCTTCGCGAGGGTGACGCCCTCGACGGCGTCGGCTCGACAGCACGATTGGCTGGAACTCTCGGGTGCGCCGGTCGGATGTCTGGGTCCTGTGCTCATCGGCATACCTAACGTTCCGAGTAAAGGGCTCCGATCCGGCAAAGGCTTTGAGGCTTCTCGCTCTAACCGCGACGCTGGCTTTATCCTGTGAGCACCATATTTCAGGGGTCGCTTCGATGAGGAAGCTTGCGTTGATGCTCAGCTTCCCCAGCGAACTTTACGAACACTTGGTCGGTCTTTCGAGGATAGCGCAATCGAACGTTCATGAACGCGACAGCTGTCAACGATATGTCCGCTCTGTTCGTGTTCTCGAACGCGGCACGAAACGCGACAAACGTGCCGCCGGGGTCGATGTCGATCGTGCTCGCGCCTTCCTGGCCTCCAACTTCCAATGATCGCGGCTCCTCCGTTCTAGAACGGCTTCTCTAGGCCCATCGCAGCTGCAGGAATGCAACCACTTCGAGGGTGACAGCCGTCTACCTGAGATCGAATGTCGTAAGGATAATGCTGAGGCGACCTAGGCTCAGGACCTATTAAAGTTCTTGCGCTGGGTCGGATTGGCTGATTCATAGGCGAGGCGGGAGGCTTCGCCGATGACTGATTTGTTCTTGCTGTCTCGGGCTCAGATGCGTCGGATTGAGCGGTATTTTCCCTTGTCGCACGGGATCGCTCGGGTCGACGACCGGCGGATCGTCAGCGCGATTGTATTTGTGATCAAGAACGGGCTTCGCTGGCGCGACGCCCCGCCTGGGTATGGTCCGCACAAGACGATCTACAATCGGTTCATTCGCTGGAGCCGCTTGGGCGTGTTCAACAAGATTTTCGCAGCCTTGGCGCACAACGGCCGCAAGCCCGAGCGGGTGATGATCGACGCCACGCATCTCAAGGCGCATCGCACCGCCGCGAGCCTTTTAAAAAAGGGCCTGTTCCCCGACGTATCGGGCGCACCAAGGGCGGCTTGAACTCCAAGCTGCACGCGCTCTGCGACGGCAACGGACGTCCGCTCGTCATGCTCTTAAGCGAGGGGCAGATGAGCGATTACAAGGGCGCGGCGTTGATGTGGCCCGCCATGCCGAAAGCCAAGCAACTCCTGGCCGACAAGGGTTACGACGCCGACTGGTTCCGCGCCGCCCTCGCCAAGCGCGGCGTCGCCGCCTGCATTCCTTCGAAATCCAACCGGAAGGTCGCGATCCCCCATGACGCCGTCCTCTACAAACAGCGCCACAAGATCGAGAACATGTTCGGACGGCTCAAAGATTGGCGGCGCATCCACACCCGTTATGACCGCTGCGCCCATACCTACTTCTCGGCAATCTGCATCGCCGCCGCCGTCATATTCTGGCTGTGATCAATGAGTCCTGACCCTAGAGATGTTCCTGTCAATTCGAAATCCACTCGTCACGTCCTCGTCATGCGACTCGACTAGCGGGGCTTCGACCGTCCTCTGACAGGAAACACCACGTGCGGCAATCAAGCAACGCAGCGCGTCGCGCCACTAGCGCCGGGCTCAAGGCGGCAGTCCATCGCTCAAAGCCGCTGTCGCGCGCGGGCATGCTCGAGCGCCTGTTCACGCTCGCATTCAAGCGCCTGGTTTATCCCCAGATCTGGGAGGATCCGGTCGTCGACATGAATGCGCTCGACATCGGCCCCGGACATGAGGTGATCGCGATCGCCTCGGGCGGCTGCAATGTGCTCTCCTACCTGACAGCCGATCCGGCAGGCGTCACTGCGGTCGACCTCAACGGGGCGCATATCGCGCTCGGCCGGCTCAAGATCTGCGCAGCTCAGAATCTGCCGGACTACGACAGCTTCTTCCGCTTCTTCGGCCGCGCTGATGCGCGCGCCAACATAGCCGCCTACGATCGTCGCCTTCGCACAAAGCTAGACCCGTCCGCGCGGGCTTACTGGGACAAGCGAACGGCGTTCGGTCGCCGGCGCATCGGCGTCTTCGCTCACAATTTCTATCACCACGGCCTGCTCGGCCATATCGTCGGCGCCGGCCACACGCTTGCGCGCCTGCACGGTCTCGACCCGTCGATCGTGCTCAGGGCGCGGACGCGCGAAGAGCAACGAGTGCTCTACGAGGAGCGTCTTGCGCCGATCTTCGACAAGCCGCTCATCCGCTGGCTCTTGAAACAGCCTGCGTCCCTCTACGGATTGGGGATTCCGCCGGCCCAGTACCAGGCTCTGGCCGCCCACTCCCCTTCGGGGATGGGGGCCGTCTTAAGTGAGCGGGTGGAGAGGCTGGCCTGCGACTTCGACATCGCCGACAATTATTTCGCCTGGCAGGCGTTCGGGCGACGTTACGCGCCGGGGCCGAACCCCGCGCTTCCGCCCTATTTGCAGCGGCGGAACTTCGATGCTGTCCGCAGCCGCTCGAGCCGCGTGAACTACGTCCAGCGCTCCTTCACCGCCATTCTGCAGGACTCGCCGCTCGCAAGCTTCGACCGCTACGTGCTGCTCGATGCGCAAGACTGGATGAACGACGCTGAGCTCACCGCTCTCTGGGTCGAGATCACGCGCACCGCGCGGCCGGGCGCAAGAGTGATCTTCCGCACCGCTGCCGCCGAACGATTATTGCCGGGTCGTGTTCCCGACGACGTGCTTGGCGCCTGGCGCTACGAAGAGGAACTTAGCCAAGAGCTCACCCGGCAGGATCGCTCGTCGATCTACGGGGCCTTCCATCTTTACACGCTCAAAGGCGCGCCTGACGCATGAGCGACGCCGCGGCGCTGATGGACCACATGTATCGGCGTCAGCGCCACATCTATGACTTGAGCCGCAAATTCTATCTTCTGGGTCGCGACGAGGCGATTGCCCGGCTTCGGCCCGCTCCCGGCGACAAGGTGTTGGAGATCGGCTGCGGCACCGGGCGCAATCTCATCAAACTGGCGCAAGCCTATCCTGAGGCTCGGCTGTTCGGGCTTGACGTATCCCGGGAAATGCTGGCGACCGCGGCTGCCTCGATCGCGCGCGCCGGCCTCACGTCTCGCGTTAAGCTTGGTCAAGCGGACGCCACAGCGTTCGACCCGCAGAGGCTGTTTGGCTGCGCAAGTTTCGAGCGCGTGATGATCTCCTACGCTTTGTCGATGATCCCGCCCTGGCATGAGGCGCTGGCCCGTGCGCTTGACGTTGTGGCGCCAGGCGGATCGCTGCAGATTGTCGATTTCGGCGGTTGCGGCGACTTGCCGTCCCCCTTCAAGGCGGGATTGCGCCGCTGGCTTGCGGTATTCGATGTGACGCCGCGCGAGGATCTCACCGACGCGCTCGAGGCTCTGTCCGCCAAGCGCAGCATGACGTGCGGGATTGAGAACTGGTTTCGTGGGTATGCGGTCCTGGCTACCGCCCAGCGCGCAGCCTGAGCCGTCCGTTCATCCGCCAAATGCGTGCGACAGGGTGAAGATCAAGAGCCCGACGAGACCGCCCACCAGCGTGCCGTTGATGCGGATATATTGCAGGTCCTTGCCCACTTGCAGCTCGAGGCGATTGACGAGGGTCGCGGTGTCCCAATTGTCGACCACAGCGGCGATATAGGCGCCGATTTCGGCCCGGCGCGGTAAGACAGTCCGCAAGGCAAGGAGTTCTGAGCCGCCGGTTGATTCGCGCCCGACGCAAAGGGTCCTCTTCGAGCCATCCGCCGAGCGCGCCCACGGAGTTCGCCAGGTAGCCGACAATCGCCTCGGCATGGCGCGGCAAGTCGTCCCTCAGGGTCGTTTCGAGTTCGTCCCGCAAAGCCTGCGCCTGTTCCGCGAACACCGGATTAGCCAGCATCTCCTGCTTCAACGCTTCGCCTTTAGCCCGCATTTTAGGGTCGTGCGCGAGGTCGTCGATCAATTTCTCGATCAGATCATTGGCCTGCTCGCGCCAGGGATGATCGGGATCACGCATTTCTCTCAAGGTTTCGGTGAGCCCGTTGATCACCTTGGCGGCGATCATGTCGTCGACCCATTTGGGAATCCAGCGCGAGGACTTTTGCGCGACGTTCTTGACGATGGTCGTCTTGTGGCGCTCGAGCGTCGCTCCGACGAAATCGAGCCCCTGATCGAGCAGCGTTTGGCTTGCTCCCTGCGCCCACAGGATCGAAAGTCCGCGCGAGGCGAGCGGCGCCGCTGGGACGGCTTCGATCCCACGTCGGACCGCCATAGCGACCCATCCGTCGATCGCCTCTCTCGGCAGGACGTCAAGCGCGTAGGGAATGGCCCGGCTGGCGGCTGCCGCCGTCGCCCGCGCATTGCGTTCGTCTTCGAGCCATCGCGCCGCGAGACCGACGAAGTCGACGGACGACAGGCGGGCGATGGCGACGCGTGGGGAGAGAAAGTTGTTGGTGATGAAGCGCCCCATCGCCGCGCCGATGCGTCGCTTGTTGTCCGGCACGACCGCAGTGTGGGGGATCGGCAGCCCCAGGGGACGACGAAACAGCGCGACAACGGCGAACCAGTCGGCGCACGCCCCGACCATGCCGGCTTCCGCGAAGGCGCTGAGATAGGGCGCCCAGGCCCAGTCCGGCGGCGCGCGCCGCAGGGCGAGAAAGATGGCCGCCATCAGGACAAGCAGCAGCGTCGCGATGGTGCGCATCCTGCGCAGCTCCGCGCGACGCTCGGCCTGAGTTTGGAAGACGTCAGAAGACCCGAACGGCTTGGGTTTGCCGGCCGCGGATCGAGCAAGCTCTGTCATCGTCCGCAATCATACGGGCCGGCTGCGCTATGGCGATAGAACCTTTTGACGACGGGGAAGTCAGAACCGCGCGCCTCGCCTGCCCTAGCCATTTGCCGGAGAAGTGACTACATAACGGATGCGGAGCTGGGTGTCGCGTCAGGACAACATTCCTCGGGGCCGTACGATCCCCCTGGGGGCTGTCCCTGTCGAGGCTCGTGGGCTTCGGCATATGGTTCCCACCTACTCACGTAGGCGCCCGGGATCACAGTCCAACGGCCGTCTCGGCTCCGCGCTCTATACATTCGACGGCCCTTTTGGGATCAGCGACCTCCTTGACGTCCAACAAGGCCGATCCGAAGGCGCTCCTGCGCAGCGACGCTCTCGCGCGGCGAGCGAAAATCGACCTCGCGGTTCGCGCCGCTTTCGGTCGTCGGCTCGCCGAGGAAGGTCTGCGCCTCGCGCTTTTCTGGCGTCCCCGGGTCGTATCGGTCTTTTACCCGTTGCGCGATGAGCCGGACACGCTCCTGCTTTTGAGCGCCCTTGCTGAGAAGGGATTCATGACCGCCCTGCCCGTCGTCGTTGGCCGGCGATCGGCGCTTATCTTTCGTCTCTGGCGGCCCGGCGAGCCTACTCGCGCCGGCGCGATGTCCATTCGCGAGCCTGTCGAGGAAGCGCCTGTCGTCGAGCCCGATCTCCTGTTTGTGCCGCTCGCCTGCTTCGACCGGCGCGGCCACCGAATCGGCTATGGGGCGGGGTATTACGACCGGACCCTGGCCAACTTGCGCGCGATGAAGTCTGTCCGCGCGATTGGCGTCGGCTATGGGGTATGCGAAGTCGCTGCGGCGCCTTATGAAACCCATGATCAAACCCTCGACGCCGTTGTGACCGAGCAGGAAACGATTTTCTTTAGCGAGCCATGATCCGGTTGCTGTTCATCGGCGACGTCGTCGGCCGGTCCGGGCGTGTCGCCGTCCTGGAGCAGGTTCCCATTTTGCGCGCCCGTTGGGGGCTAGATTTCGTTGTCGTCAATGGCGAGAACGCGGCGGGCGGCTTCGGACTCACTGAATCTCTGTTCGAGGGATTTCTTTCTGTTGGCGTTGACGCCGTGACCCTTGGGAATCACGCCTTCGACCAACGTGAGGCGCTCGTATTCATCGAGCGCCAGCCGCGCCTGATCCGACCGGTCAATTTCCCCGCGGGCACGCCGGGACGGGGCGCGGCCGTAATCGCGAATGCGAAGGGCGCGCGGCTCCTTATCGTCAATGTGCTGGGCCGCATATTCATGGACGCGCTGGACGATCCCTTCGCCGCTATCAAGCGGGAGCTCGACCTCTGTCCGCTCGGCGAGGCCTGCGACGCCTCGATCGTCGATTTCCACGCCGAAGCGTCGAGCGAAAAATGGGCGTTCGGTCATTTCGTCGACGGCAAGGCAAGCCTTGTGGTCGGCACCCACACTCATACGCCGAGCGCCGATCACCGCATCTTGGCTGGAGGAACAGGCTTTATCACCGACGTCGGCATGACCGGCGACTACGATTCGGTGATCGGTATGGACAAGGAAGAGCCCTTGCGCCGTTTCACTAGCAAGATCCCTTCCGGGCGCTTCGAACCGGCGTTGGGGCCGGCCACGCTGTGCGCCATCGCCGCCGAGATCGGTCGCGACGGCTTGGCGAAGGCAATCGCGCCGGTCCGCATAGGCGGTCTTCTTGAGCCTGCCAGTCCTCGCTTCTGGGCTTGATTACGATGCCGGCTCCAACCATCGTCTATGATCTCGACGGCACACTTGCTGATACGGCCGAGGATCTCATCGCCACCCTCAATTGGCTTCTAGCGCGGGAGGGCTTGATGCCGCTCAAGGTTGAAAGCGCTGGCTCCCTCCTTGGAGCCGGCGCGCGCGCGCTGATCGCCCGTGGCTTCGCCGCTTCGGGCAGATCTCTCGACACGCAAGAGATGGACGCGTTATTCGTCGATTACCTTAGCCACTACAGGATCCACATCGCGGATCGCTCCCGGCTTTATCCGGGTGTGCACGTGGCCCTCAGGAGCTTCGCACGGGCAGGCTGGCGGCAGGCGATCTGCACCAACAAGATCGAGAGCTTGGCCAAGCTGCTCGTGACAAAGCTCGGGATCGAGGGCCATTTCGTCTTCATCTGCGGTCAGGACACCTTCGGCGTTGGCAAGCCGGACGCTAAGCCGCTTCTTGGGACCATCGCCGCTTCGGGCGGCGTAAGTAAGCGGGCGATTATGGTCGGGGATTCAGGCACCGACATCAAGACCGCTCGCGCCGCTGGCGTGCCTGTGATTGCGGTCGATTTTGGCTATGCCGACGCCCCGGTCAAGGAGCTTGGACCGGACCGGGTGATTTCGCACTTCAACGAGCTCATGGAAGCGTGCCATGGACTATTGTCTGTTGCGGATACCTTTGAATGAAACCATGAACACGGCTTGTGGACTGAGGGGTCGCCTCGCCTGCACTCATTGAGAATGCTATCCGGTCCGCTGCCCGCATCCGGGGGGCAGTTCGCTCGCCCGCGCGTCGAGCAAGCGCCAGCAGGCGTAGCTGACTATTTTCGAGGAGATAGGGCGGAGGGTCGGAGAGCAGGTCTTCGGGCGGGGGCACCTGATGGCGCAAGCCATAGGCACCAGGGAGGAACCGCACGAAGAGATGGGGATTGCTGAGTAAGGTTGGCCCGACGCTTCTTGGCGAGCGGCCCGGTGGAAGGATTTCTTGCGCTTTCTGGTAGAGGGTCAATAGGCGCTCGGGCCCACGGCGTTCCAGGGCGACGACCAGCGATTCCGCACAGGTTTCGCCATCGTCGTCCGGATCGGGTTCTGCAATTGCCAGCTGGTCCTCTTGCAGGCGCGCCGGCCGATCATCTAGGCTCAGGAACTCATTGATCAGAGCCAGAATATGACGGCGGCGGCGACGCAGATTGCCGAGAAGTAGGTATGGGCGCAGCGGTCATAACGGGTGTGGATGCGCCGCCAATCTTTGAGCCGTCCGAACATGTTCTCGATCTTGTGGCGCTGTTTGTAGAGGACGGCGTCATGGGGGATCGCGACCTTCCGGTTGGATTTCGAAGGAATGCAGGCGGCGACGCCGCGCTTGGCGAGGGCGGCGCGGAACCAGTCGGCGTCGTAACCCTTGTCGGCCAGGAGTTGCTTGGCTTTCGGCATGGCGGGCCACATCAACGCCGCGCCCTTGTAATCGCTCATCTGCCCCTCGCTTAAGAGCATGACGAGCGGACGTCCGTTACCGTCGCAGAGCGCGTGCAGCTTGGAGTTCAAGCCGCCTTTGGTGCGCCCGATACGTCGGGGAACAGGCCCTTTTTTAAAAGGCTCGCGGCGGTGCGATGCGCCTTGAGATGCGTGGCGTCGATCATCACCCGCTCGGGCTTGCGGCCGTTGTGCGCCAAGGCTGCGAAAATCTTGTTGAACACGCCCAAGCGGCTCCAGCGAATGAACCGATTGTAAATCGTCTTGTGCGGACCATACCCAGGCGGGGCGTCGCGCCAGCGAAGCCAGTTCTTGATCACAAATACAATCGCGCTGACGATCCGCCGGTCGTCGACCCGAGCGATCCCGTGCGACAAGGGAAAATACCGCTCAATCCGACGCATCTGAGCCCGAGACAGCAAGAACAAATCAGTCATGGCGAAGCCTCCCGCCTCGCCTATGAATCAGCCAATCCGACCCAGCGCAAGAACATTAATAGGTCCTGAGCCTAGAATGGCGGGGTGCCGCAGGTTCCGATACCAAACCAAACATGATCGAACGTCTCGATGAAGAGATGCGGCGCCGCCTGCACACTATGGACTGGACTGAAACCGGACTTTAAGGAGGGCCTAGGTTGGTTATTTCCTCATAAGTCTCTGATTTGATTGGCGCTCCCAACCGGAATCGAACCGGTGTTTTCGCCGTGAGAGGGCGACGTCCTAGACCGCTAGACGATGGGAGCGGCACGCGCCAGCGAGCGAATGACCGCAACTGTGTTATACGTATCGCGGCGCTGGTGCTAGGGCAAGCGTGTCATCGGCTCATATCGAACCGTTTCACGTCTTTGCTGTCTCGTGGCGCGGAATTTGCCTGCGTTAGATTAATATCTGAAAGTACCGCGACGCAGTGACAGAATTCGTTACAATGGTCAAAGGCGGCCTAAAGCGGCTTCCGACCGTCTTGATTGTCTTGCACCAGGAGCATTCGACCCCGGGTCGCGTCGGCATAGCCCTCAAGGCGATGGGTGTGCGGCTTGACATTCGCCGCCCCAGCTGCGGCGAGCTACTACCAGCGACGCTCGCGGAGCATGACGGTGTCGTCGTGTTCGGTGGCCCCATGGGCGCCAACGACGCCCTCGACTGGGTTCGACGCGAAATCGATTGGCTCGACACACCGCTCAAAGAAGACAAACCGTTGCTGGGACTCTGCCTCGGCGCGCAGATCCTGGCGCGAGCGCTCGGCGCGAGGGTGTTCAGTTACGACGACAAGCGCAGCGAGATCGGCTACTACCCGATTGAGCCTACGCTTCTCGGCGACCGGCTGTCCGCGGCGCCATTTCCCCGGACGGTCTATCAATGGCATTCTGACGGCTTTGATCTACCTCAGGGCGCCGAACTCCTTGCCGTTGGTGGGTCGAATTTTCCCAACCAAGCCTATCGCTACGGCCCGCACGCAGTCGGCCTGCAGTTCCACCCGGAAGTCACCTATCATATGATGTGCCGCTGGACCCATCGCGGCGCTGAGCGTTTGACAAGGCCCGGAGCCCGGAGCCGTCCAGAGCATCTCGGCGACTGGTTTCAGCATGATGGCCGCGTGGCCGCGTGGCTGGACGCATTTCTGCCTGCCTGGCTCGACGGCCGGCTCGCGGAGCAGGTGCGGAAAAGACATCCGAGAGACGCTAAACTTCGCAGGGTTCTTCGGCAAGACGAGCGGACAATGATTTCCGAGGCTTGAACGGCTCTTTTGTGCGATGTTTTTCGCCGGTTGCGCGACGCAAGAACCAAGCCTTGTAGTCATTGAATAACTAGGCTCAGGACTCATTGATCAGAGCCAGAATATGACAGCGGCGGCGATGCAGATTGCCGAGAAGTAGGTATGGGCGCAGCGGTCATAACGGGTGTGGATGCGCCGCCAATCTTTGAGCCGTCCGAACATGTTCTCGATCTTGTGGCGCTGTTTGTAGAGGACGGCGTCATGGGGGATCGCGACCTTCCGGTTGGATTTCGAAGGAATGCAGGCGGCGACGCCGCGCTTGGCGAGGGCGGCGCGGAACCAGTCGGCGTCGTAACCCTTGTCGGCCAGGAGTTGCTTGGCTTTCGGCATGGCGGGCCACATCAACGCCGCGCCCTTGTAATCGCTCATCTGCCCCTCGCTTAAGAGCATGACGAGCGGACGTCCGTTACCGTCGCAGAGCGCGTGCAGCTTGGAGTTCAAGCCGCCTTTGGTGCGCCCGATACGTCGGGGAACAGGCCCTTTTTTAAAAGGCTCGCGGCGGTGCGATGCGCCTTGAGATGCGTGGCGTCGATCATCACCCGCTCGGGCTTGCGGCCGTTGTGCGCCAAGGCTGCGAAAATCTTGTTGAACACGCCCAAGCGGCTCCAGCGAATGAACCGATTGTAGATCGTCTTGTGCGGACCATACCCAGGCGGGGCGTCGCGCCAGCGAAGCCCGTTCTTGATCACAAATACAATCGCGCTGACGATCCGCCGGTCGTCGACCCGAGCGATCCCGTGCGACAAGGGAAAATACCGCTCAATCCGACGCATCTGAGCCCGAGACAGCAAGAACAAATCAGTCATCGGCGAAGCCTCCCGCCTCGCCTATGAATCAGCCAATCCGACGCAAGAACATTAATAGGTCCTGAGCCTAAGTCGAAAGATTTACGACATTGTGTGCTGCAAGCGCATCACCTCCGTTTGTTCCGCGACCCGGCGCAGCGCTTTGAAGCAAGAAAGCGGTTCTAGACAACGCTAATTCTTAATAATATAGATTTTACTAGAAATTATATTGATGATTTCTGCTCCAAACCCGACCTACAATGGTATTCGTGTTAATCAAAAAGGATTTTGGGTTCAAGATCGATTAGCGTTTAAGAGTCTGTCCGCGAACATCATGTTTGAATGCATAGCTTTCGCAGCATGAGCCGGATTGAGGCGAGCCGTAGGAATGCGAGGGCCTTTCGGCTGAGACACTCCCAGTCTTCGCCAATCGGCGACAGCGATTGAGCCACGCGAAAGACCTCTCAACAAGCCAGCGCTTTGGTAAAATGACGAACCCTCTGGCGCCGTCGGACCGCTTGACGATTTCAACGTTGACCTGCGCCATTGTGCGCTGCGCCGCCGCCTGAAACTCCGCCCCTTGGTAGCCGCCGTCCGCGTAGAGCTTAAGCAGGAATGGAAAGGCGCCAAACAGGGTCGCCATCAGCAAGGCGCCACCGTCGCGATCCTGAATGTCGGCGCCATGCACGATGGCGTGCATCAGGAGGCCTTGCGTATCGACGAGGATATGCCGCTTCTTGCCTTTGATCTTCTTGCCTGCATCAAAAGCCATGCGGGTCGATGCAACGGCCCCTTTTTCCGCGGACTTGACGCTCTGGCTGTCAAGGATCGCGGCGGTCGGGCTGGCGTCCCGACCTGCTTGCTCACGGCACTTCACATAGAGCGCTTCGTGAAGGCGGTCGAGCGTGCCGTCATAGCTCCATAGATCGAAATAATCATAGAGCGTCGAGCGCGGCGGCAAATCCTTCGGAATCGCTCGCCACTGGCAGCCCGTGCTCAGAATATACATCAAGCCGTTGACCACTTCGCGTTCGTCGACATGGCGACCGTTGCCGCCGCGTCTGGCCGGCGGGATCACCGGCGCAACATGAGCCCATTCGGCATCTGTCAGGTCGCTTGGATACCGCAATTTGCTCCGGTCATAGCGCACACGATTTTCGCTCGTCCACACTGACGACCTCCATAGAATCAGGAAGCGCCCAGTGAATCACAAACGATTCATATCAATCAAATTGTCCCCGGACAGACACTAAGAGGGGCCTTTGCCCCTACCTGCCGGGCGAGGCGCGCAGACAGGGCGTCGAGGCCAGGCGCCGAGGCGGTCGGCTCTGGCCAAGACCGACCGTCTGGATGCGGCGATGCTGGCCCGCATGGGAGCGCTGTTGGGGTTGCAGACCCGACCGCGGCAAGCCGAAGTCATTCTCGAACTCAAGGAATGAAGGCCGGACCACAGATAAAACCTCGGATACGCTCTGACGGCCCCCTCTTGAAGCGTCAGAACGCCCAGTGCCTCGAACAGATCGAACGCCAGATGGCGGCGATCGACGTAAGTGGCGCCCGTATTCTCCCCACTTGTGACATTTGGAATTTCCCCAGTTTTCGTGACTGGCCGGCGGCCAAGCCAAATCACCGAGGTTCCTCCTGCTGGCGGGAGGGAGGACGCGGTGATCAAACTTGGGGAACTCGTCATGATCCTGGATTTGCATCGCCAGGGCCTATCGGTCAGCGCCATCGCCCGGCAGGTCGGCATCGACCGAAAGACTGTCAGGACCTATATTGCCAAAGGGCTGGAGCCGCTGGCCTACAAGAAGCGCGCGGCCCCGCCGAGCGTCATCGATAGCTTCGAACCTACTTGCGCGAGCGCCTGGCGGCCTTTCCCGCACTGACCGCGCGGCGTCTGTTGCGGGAACTCAAGGAGCGCGATTTTACCGGCAGCTACAGCGTTGTGCGGGACCGCGTGCGCGAGATCCGGCCCGCCCGCATCTCCGGATACGAAGTGCGTTTCGAGACGCCGCCGGGCGAGCAAGCCCAAGTCGACTTCGCCCGGTTCGAGGTCGAGTTTGCCGACGAGCCGGGGTCAAGCGCATCGTCTGGCTGTTCTCAATGGTGCTCGGCTACTCTCGGCTGATTTGGGCGCGGTTCGTCCGCCACCAGGATCTGCAAAGCGTCCTGCGCTGCCATATCGCGGCTTTCGACGCGATCGGCGGCGCGCCACGCACCATCCTTTACGACCGCATGAAGACCGCGGTCATCGGCGAGGACGCCGACGGGCTCGTCATCTACAACCGCGCCCTCCTCGACCTCGCCCGGCACTACGGCTTCCAGCCGCGCGCCTGCCGGCCCTATAGGGCCAAAACCAAGGGGCAAGGTCGAGCGGCCGTTTCGCTACATCCGCGAGGACTTCTTCCTCGGCGGCGCGTTCCGTAACCTCGACGACCTGAACGAGCGGCTCCGTCATTGGTTCGACACGGTCGCCAATCCACGCGTGCACGCGACCACCAACCAGGTCGTCAACGAGGCCTTCGCTGAGGAGAGGGCGTTTCTCAAAGCCGTTCCGACCATGCCCTACCAGGCGGTGCTGCGGTCGAGCGGCGCGCTTCGCACGAAGGCATGGTCAGCGTCGGCGGCAATCTCTACAGCGTGCCCGACACGACCAGGCGGCGCGTATTCGAGGTGCACGTTCTCGCCGACGAGGTCCGCATCTTCGAAGACGGAGCGCTCGTCGCCACCCACGCTCCTCTGGAGGGACGGGGCGAGAAGCGGCTCGATCCTTCGCACCGCGAACCCGGCAGCCCTTGCCGGCGCCGCCCGAGCGACGAGCCCCGGATCCTCACGCGCGCCGGCGATCGTGTTCTTCGTCGCTCGCTCGACTTCTACGCCGCCGCCGGCCGCCGTCTCGCACGCGTCGGAGGCGTTCCATGAGCGCGCCGTCGGTCTTAGAGCGCGTCAAGACCACCCTCGTCGCCTTGAAGATGCCGCGCGCGCTGGAGGTCCTCGACGTCACCCTGCGCGGCATCGAGCGCGGCGAGATCGGCGCTGTCGAGGCCATCGACGCCTTGCTGACCGAAGAACTGACCACGCGCGAGGACCGCCGCGTCAGGATGGCGGTCCAGATGGCCAGGCTGTCGGCGATCAAGACCCTTGCCGGTTTCGACTTCGCCTTCCAGCCATCGCTCGACAGGAACCGCATCCTGGCGCTCGCCGGACTGCAGTTCATCGAGCGCGCCGAAGCACTCCATCTGATAGGTCCGCCCGGAACCGGCAAGAACTCATCTGAGCCTCGCACTCGGCGTCGAGGCGGTCAAAGCCGGCCGCAGCGTCTACTTCAGCTCGCTCGCCGACATCGTCGCTGCACTCGCCAAGGCCGAGCGTGACGGCGCCCTTCGCGAGAGGATCCGCTACTACTGCCGGTTCGCGCTGCTCATCGTCGACGAGATCGGCTACCTCCCCGTTACGCCCGGCGGTGGCAACCTCTTCTTCCAGCTCGTCAACGCCCGGTACGAGAAGGGCGCCATGATCCTCACCTCAAACCGCGGCTTCGCCGAATGGGGCGACATCTTTGGCGATACCGTCGTAGCGACCGCGCTCCTCGACAGGCTGCTTCATCATGCCGTCGTCATCCAGATCGAGGGCTCCAGCTATCGGTTGCGCGAGCACGCCGACCTCTTGCCCGACACGGCCCGATTCAAGCCCAACGTTCAGCCCAACCCCATTCCGCCGACCCTGAAACGCCGTGGCCGGCCGCCAAAAATCGGAGGCGCCGATCACGCCAACGGCTGATCGCCAAGACCCGCCAGACTGGGGAATTTTGCGGCGCCACTTTTGAGGAAAATCGCGGCGCCATTGACAATCGAGGCCGCGATCCTTGAGCGGATCCACGCCGACGCCGGTCTCCCCTAGCGGTTTGCGGTCTCAACAGCATTCCAGGCGTCTCGGCCCTGAATGCAACAGCCTTGCTCATCGAAATACGAAACTGGCACCCTGCATGGCACCCAGGCCGCAGTCTCGCAGGCCGCCCCATTGCCCGGCAGTCCGGCCGGGGGACGGATCGCGCGAGGACGAGCCCCGCGCCGTCGGGCCTTCTACATGCCCTCTTGTCGCGACCCAATTCAACCCAGGCAGCAACTTACAATCGCCTCCGAGCCGCGGGAAAGCCGGCAAAGCTCGCCCTCCCAGCACTCATGCGAAAGCGCATCCTTCTCGCAAACGCCTCTTGAACGCTAATCGATCCTAAACCCCAAAATCCGCTTGACCAACACGGATACTATAAGAGCCGCAGTCCGGTAGGCTGCCCTTGCAGTCCCCGTTGAACCTTTGAGCCGCTTGGATGACATCCGATGAAGCGAAAATTCCGGTTATCGGCGGCGGCGCGGACGCCAAATGAGATTTGTGCTGACTGCGTAGTTCCAAACTACGCTCAGTAAGGCGCCGCCGAGCCCAGCGACCCACCACGTCTGATCGTCTTTGTAGAGCCAAGAAGCGACGTCGATATTGGCGACGGCCCCAACGCTGCATCCGAGCGCAAAACCCACAAAGCCCGAGATCATGCCAAGGCCACGGTACCTATACGAGCGATAGGTAATTTCGTTATTCAGGATGAAGTTGCTCGCCATTGCAAGGACAGTGGCGACGAGTTGCCCTGAGTTCGAAAGTCAACATTCTCGACCAATGAAGAACGGCCGAGAGCGCGAGGACGTGCACGACCAAACCGACCGCTCCGATCATTGCGAACAAAACGAAACGCGTCGGAAGGGCGCCAGCGGTCGCATGATGAACGACAAGGCCAAGAAAGTCGATACCAACCAGCGGCGTCAGTTTGGACTCGCCGGCGTGACGCTTGCGGAAGCTGTAAGGAACCTCGACAATCCTCAGACCGCTGCCCGCCGAAAGAACCACGTCGACCAGGATTTTGAACCCGTCCGGCGACAGGCGCGGAGCCAGACGAGAGACGATCTCACGCCGAATCATAAAGAAGCCGCTCATCGGATCGCTAACATTCGCTCCTGTAATCCGTCTGAAGAACCACGCGCCGAGATCGCTCAGCCGCTGCCGCGTCGGGGAGAGACTTCCCTCGCCCGCGTCTCTCAGCCGGGTTCCAATCGCCAAATCGCCGGAACCGTTGGCGAGGGCTTGGTACATCGCAAGAAGCCTGGATTCGTCGTGCTGAAGATCGCCGTCGAGGACCGCAACGAAGTCTGCGCTGGACGACATCCATCCCTCGATCACAGCGCCCGCGAGGCCCGAGCGATTGACGCGCCTCAAACAGCGAAGACGATTGTCCGTCGCTGCAAGGCCAAACGCTACATCGGAGGTTCCGTCGGGGGAGTCGTCATCGACGATGATGATCTCCCATGGCTCGCCGCCGAGAGCCGCAGCGACGCGTTCGAAAAGGATCGGAACGTTCTTGGATTCTTTATAGGTCGGGACGACGATCGAAAGTTTGGGAGCTGGGTGGCTGGGCGTCGCATCGCTAGCCATTCCACGCCACGCTATTTCATAGGCGTTCATGAGAGCGTTATCTGCCCGCTCCGCCCGCATAAGGCATGGGCAGTCCGCGCGTCAAGCCAGCAGCGGGGATGAGCGCAAGCTTGATCTCGGGCCGGCCGTTTCGGCCTACAGAGTAAAGCTCAGGCTGTCCGAGGCTGGCGAACAGCGGACGAGCAACGGCGATCGTCGATTCGGCTTCCGCCGCTGGCGTGACGATCACCCCGCTTTGCCCAACAAAACTCTCGCTCTTATCTTGAAAAGCCCAACCGCGCGGATCATTGGAAAGCACAAAAACGGGAATTCGAGGCCCAAGGGCGAGGGCGATTTTACCCGCCTCCGACCATTTCGTAGAAATGACGAAGCTGGCCGGCTCGTCGAAGATTGGCGCTTTCGCGAGATCGCGCCACTCGACTGCCTCGAGCGTTGGATCGACCAGGTGTGACTGCGCAGTCAAGATCGCCAGCGGCCATCCGGTCGAGACTTGGACAGCCGCGACACCTGCGATCGCGGCAAGCAACCCCGACGAAAGGAAAGCCGCGCGGAGAAGCCCCTGAGTGGACACGGCGAGTTCGTTGATCCACACTCCCATTAACGGGAAGACAAAGAACCAGCCGGGCATCGTCCAATGAGGCTGGCCGCGTCCGCCCCAAAGCGGCGTCAGGCTGAAAAGA
This sequence comes from uncultured Alphaproteobacteria bacterium, assembly GCA_963737365.1. GTDB lineage: Bacteria > Pseudomonadota > Alphaproteobacteria > Rhizobiales > Beijerinckiaceae > Roseiarcus. The sequence continues at coordinate 136,759 of CAVTSD010000009.1, read as the reverse complement.
ACGATCGCAGGGAGGCTGAGGCAAAGGAGAAACATACGCCGTTCGTCTCGCCAATGACGGAACGCGTTAACGAGGCCTGCGACGAGAGGCACAAAAATCCAGGGCGACAAAAACGCAATCTCGCCAACGACCATTATTAGAGATTGCACTGGCCGCAATATCCCGATTGGCACTCCGCGGCCCCCCTGAAACTCGAACGACGCCCAACTGTGCTGCGCGTTCCAAACGAGGACAGGCGTTATCATCACGCAGGCCACTGTTGCGGATACGTACAGCGCGGGATGCCTTAGCCAATGCCGCTGCTCCGGTGTGATCACGACGAACGTTACCAATCCGCTTGCGGTCAAAATGGCGCTGTACTTAGAAAGTCCGGCTAACCCAAGACCGAGGCCAACAAGCGGCCAAAATTGCCAAGCCGAAACTTTCTCTAACGGGTGCGGGAAAAATACTCTGCTCGCAGCCCACGCTGCCAGCGTCAAACCGAAAAGCAACGGGCCATCCGGAACGATCCACCCTCCTGCGGAGGCAAAGAAGAAGGGAGTAACGTTTAGGGCAAAAATCGCTATCAATGCTGATCGAGGGCCGAATAATCTTCTGGTAAATTGATAGTAGATCCACCCCGTGGCGAAAAAGAGGGAAACGAAAACGACGCGTACAGTAACGTTCTCTCCAAAAGCGAGAGCCGCTAAATGGGCCATCCAAAGATGCAACGGAGGGTGATCGAAATAGGAGAGGGATAAGCGCCGCGAAATTGCTACGGTATAGCTTTCATCCACGCCGAGACCGATAGTGAAATCAAACAAGAGGCGCGCGATTGCGAAGCCTGTTAGGGTCGCCAAGGCGAGACGAATATCCCTCGTATCTGGCATTTAGAGCGTTTTCAGTTGCTTCAACTAGTGAAGCGTAGTGGTCTTGATCCACCATTCTGGATGGTCTGCCGCGAGAGACCGCTGCGTGGCGGCCGCGCTGCGCCGATTACTAAACAAGGCAAAGCAAGTCGCACCTGAACCTGACATTCCAAACGCCTTGGCTATTGAAACCCTTGACAGTGATTTAAGAACAGTTTCAATCTGCGGTATTACTCGAATTGCCGCAGCTTCCAGGTCATTATGGCCTAAGGTGCTAAAATCCAAAACCGCGTCTGGACTGACTCTCATTTCTACTGCTCGTCGCGCGGAGAGATCCGCTTCTGGTTCCAATGCACGGTCAAAGGCCGCGAACACCTTTGGCGTCGGGGCCTGAACCTGCGGATTAACCAGAACCACGAAGGTATCTGGTAATCGAATTGTTGGACCGAGTTCGTGGCCAATACCCCTGATCGTTCTGGCTTGTGGAGAAAGACAAGCGAGGACGTCCGCCCCGGTCGCCCGAGCTGCAGCTTGCACTCGCTGATCTTCGACCGGCAATCGCAACTCTGTCGCGAGTAGCCGTAACGCGGCCGCCGCATCGGCGGAACCTCCGCCGAGTCCCGCCGCTGCGGGTAGCCGTTTAATTAACCGAAACCGACCAACTCTGAGCCCAGGTATTTCCGAAGTGAGTGACCGCGCCGCGCGCAGTATAAGATTCTCATGATCAGGCCCAGCTTCCTTAGCCCGGGGACCGAAGACCTCAAGCGTCAAATCCTCGCCGGGATCTAACCCTAACCAGTCGCACAGATCAGCAAACGCCACGAGGCTCTCAAGCTCATGATATCCATCAGCGCGGCGTCCAACCACGTGCAGCGTTAGGTTAAGCTTGGCCGGCGCCCGAAGCCATCGCATTAAAGCTTGCGCCGTAACTCAGCCGCCACCTTCTTTTTGCAAAGAAGCTTTTGGCGCCGGAACCTGGGTAGCTAGATCAGGAAGTCCTACCTCAATCTTCCTTAAAATCGCCGGCAGGTCTTCAGCGTCCGGACCCATGTCACGGGCATGATTCCATTGAAAGTGCGCCTCGACTCGCCGATCAGTTCGCCAGTAGGCATCTCCCAAATGATCATTCAGGATCGGATCGGCAGGCTTCAAGTTAATCGCCTTTTCCAGCGTGTCGGCCGCCTCCTTATACTGGCCAAGCTTATAGTGAGCCCACCCGAGACTATCGACGATATAACCGTCGCTTGGTCGCATCTCTACGGCCTTACGCAGCATTTTAAAGGCCTCTTCCAAATTTAGCCCTTGATCTACCCAAGAATACCCAAGATAATTAAGGACAAGCGGTTGGTCGGGATAGAGTTCCAAAGCTTTCTTAAAATCTGCTTCAGCTTTGGGCCATTGCTTTGATCGCTCGTAGCAAATTCCTCTGAAATAAAACAATGTCCAGTTATCCCGTTGCGGAATTCCAACAGCCGCGATCGCCTTGTCATAGGTCGCTGCCGCCTCGGGGTATTTCTTTTGCGATCGCTGCAACTCGGCCAACGCGCTCAAGGCTTCAACATCATGCGGTCGCTCTACCACTATGTCGGTCAGGCGTCGCATCGCCTCGTCCGACTGTCCCATCCCGTCAAGTTCGAGAGCGATTTGGATATCGGCCCCCATCTTCAAGGGCGATGAGGATGGAACCAAGCCGTAGGCGGCAATGGCCTGGTCACTTTGCTTTAGCTGCTCAAAAAGACTCGCCAGGGTTACTGCAGTCAAATCGCTTGAAGGGCGAAGGTAGAGTGATAACCGGAGATAGACCAGCGCCGGCAGCTCGTCTCCTTGTCGGCTTCCCGCGCTTCCTAAGCCGTATAGCGCTTCGGCCGCGCCTTCCTTTGCGTTGTGCACGACCGGATCAAGAGTTTGATTTGCTTCTAGGTCTGCGAGCGCTCGCTGAACGAGCGGGTGGTGAGGAATAATTGCGGAGAAGTCTTCGTAGACTTTCCGTGCTCCAGGCAAATCGCCCTGCTCCGACAAAAGCCGAGCGTAAGCGTCAGCGAAGCGTAAACTGTTTTTATCCTCGTCATAGGCGGACTTCAGTCTTCTCGCGGCCTCCGCGCCGTTACCCAGCAGGCCAGCAATCAGGCCCGCGTGGTAATCGCGAAATGCGAACACCGACGGGTCTCGAATGCGGTCTAGCCTCTCGAGCGCACGGCGGAGGTCTGCTTGTCCCGCGTAGCACCAGGCAGTAAGAAGCTCCGTCGTGACATCCCGCGCCCGCATTGCGTCAGCGCCAGCTAAATAGGCCCGCGCAGATGCGAATTGTCCCTGTTCGATATCGCGAACTGCCATCGCGAGACGGGCAAGGCCGTTATTAGGGTCGCGCGCAAGGAGCCGTTCGCCGAGGGAACTGGCAGTCGCCTCGTCCCCGTTGGAGAGAGCAGCGGCGAACGCGCGCTCGAGGAGATCGGCATTTCGAGGATCTACTTGGAGAGCTTCCCGGTAGTAGACTTCCGCGGCAGGCGTGTCTCGGTCAGCACTTGCGATCAGAGCGGAAAGATAATTTCCGGGTTGGCTTTCTCCGATTTCAAGCTTTTCCCCTCCAGTTTCGGTCTGGACAGCAGCAGCGATGGAGCTGCTGGATAGTGACAAAACGCCCGCGACGAAAAAGGCGGCGCCCAGCGTCAAATATTGAGGTCGACCCAGCATGTCTTACGCTTTCCCGCAGTTGTCGGGTTAGAAAGTGCCGTAAGCGCGAGCATCTCATCCCGCTGGCGCCCGGCTAGCGACTGAGCGGATTTGGTGACAGTCGAAAACGGCAATTTTGCGCCGCAGCTACATATCGGGGTAATTCGGCCCGCCTCCGCCCTCCGGTGGGACCCACTCTATGTTTTTCGCCGGATCTTTGATATCGCAAGTTTTACAATGGACACAGTTTTGCGCGTTGATAATAAAGCGTGGGTTTGAGCGATTTGCCTCGTCCCCGTAGACCACCTCGTACACGCCTGCTGGACAGTAGAGACGCGCTGGCTCCCCGAACCGGGGCAAATTGTCACGAATAGGGACGTCAGGATCATGCAGCCGAAGGTGAATGGGCTGATCTTCTTCATGATTGGTGTTGGAAAGATAAACAGACGAAAGTTTGTCGAATGTTAATACAGAGTCAGGCTTCGAGTAAACGATGGGAGTTACTTCGGAGATCGGTCGCAGGGTGTCGCTGTCAGCCTTGCCATGCTTGAGGGTGCCAAGAATTGAAAACTTAAACAATTCGTTGGTCCACATATCGAGGCCGCCAAGCGCGACGCCCGGCGCAAGTCCGAGTCGCGACCAAAGAGGTTTGACATTGCGAACGTTATAAAGATCGCGCCCTACTGCTGAATCTCGCCAAGAATTCTCGTAGTCATTCAACTCATCGTTCGCCCGACCCTCCACTAGGGCTTGGCATGTCTTCTCCGCGGCCATGATTCCCGACAAAATCGCATTATGGGAGCCCTTAATGCGGGCGAAGTTCACAAAGCCTGCCGAGCAGCCGATAAGAGCCCCGCCTGGAAAGCATAATTTCGGCGTGGATTGCCAACCACCTGAGGCGATGACACGCGCGCCATAGGCGATCCGTTTGCCCCCGACAAAGGTATCGCGAACCAAAGGATGGGTCTTGAAGCGCTGAAATTCGTCGAAGGGTGAGAGCGTAGGGTTTTCGTAGTTGAGATGGACCACAAATCCGACCGAAACCAACCCGTCGCCGTAATGGTACAGAAATGAGCCGCCACTCGCGCCTTCGGACAACGGCCAGCCAAACGTGTGCTGAACGAGGCCGGACGAAAACAAATTGTCTGAGACCCGCCACAACTCTTTGAGACCGATTCCATACTTCTGCTGCCCGCTTGCGGAATCGAGACCGTAACGAGCGATCGCTCGCTTCGACAACGATCCTCGCGCACCCTCCGCGAGGAGGACATATTTGCCCAAAAGCTCCATACCCCGCGTGAACCCCGCCTTCCGATGGCCGTCGCGGGCGACGCCCATGTCGCCCGTCGCGATGCCGACCACCTCCTCCTTGTCGCCGTACAAGAGCTCGGTCGCCGCAAACCCCGGATAGATCTCGATCCCAAGCGCCTCAGCGCGCGCGCCGAGCCAGCGCACGATCCCGCCCAATGAGCCTATAAAATTGCCTTGGTTGCTCATCAGTCTCGGCATCGCCCAATTCGGCAATCGTATTCGTCTCTTCTGGGTTAAATAATAGAATTCATCGGTCGCCACTGGAGTTTTCAGCGGGCACTCTGGATCCGACCGCCAGTCGGGCGTTAGCTGATCAAGTCCAATCGGATCGATCACAGCTCCCGAGAGGATATGCGCTCCGATAGTCGAGCCCTTTTCGACGACGACAACGGATATGTCAGAGTTTAGCAATTTGAGGCGAATGGCCGCGGCTAAGCCAGCGGGACCCGCGCCAACGATCACGACGTCGTAACTCATCGATTTACGCGAGGGTGATATCGATTCTTGGCTTATGATATCGCTCGCCATAAGGGTCGCGGTTCCAACAAAAACCTTGTGTAAGACTCCACCCCGCCCGTTTACAGAACTCGCACGGCGGAGCGAAAGGTCCACTATGATAGCTTCTCTTCACGCCGCGCAAGCGCTGGTCAAGGTCAAACCGAATGGCTTCGAAAGCCGAGCTTCAACTGGGCCCGCTGCAGGCGCTGGATTTGCTCCGTTGGTGGGTTCAGGTCGGCGTCACTGATGCGCTTGACGGCATGCCGCATGATCGTTTCGCGGGCAGTATCACTGGAGACGGAAGTGAGCGCGTCGCGCCGAATGCCTCGGCGTCAACGCACCGCCAAAATCCGCACTCGTTGTCTGAGAAGGCGTGGCATGCGGTTCATAACGACAATTCGGAAAAAGTCCCGCCCACCACCGATCTTTCCGCGCTAGCAATTGCGCGGGCAGCCACTGATTTAGAGGCGCTGCGGTCTTCAATGGCTGATTTCGACGGCTGCGCGCTCAAGCGCACTGCCACCCAGCTTGTGTTCGCTGACGGCGTCCCTGGCTCACCAATCATGTTGGTCGGCGAGGCGCCGGGGGAAGGCGAAGACAGAATCGGGCGCCCATTCGTCGGAAGAGCCGGGCAACTGTTGGATTGTATGCTGGCCGCGATTGGACTGGATCGACAAAAGGTCTACATCGCGAATGTTGTCCCTTGGCGACCACCGGGTAACCGGACCCCGACCCTTCAGGAGACCGAGATCTGCCTGCCGTTCATTGAGCGTCAAATCGACCTGGCCGACCCTGAATACCTAGTTTGCCTTGGGGGATCGGCCGCACGCACGCTTTTAGGCATCGATGGAGGCATTATGCGTGCAAGGGGCTCGTGGCTGCCTTATCCTCGTCGAACTGGCCGAAAGATCCAGGCGCTTGCCATGCTCCACCCGGCGTTCCTGCTGCGGCAACCCGCTCAGAAGAGATTTGCTTGGGCGGACATGCGAGCGCTCGCGCGCGCAGTGGGAAGCCCGTCTCCGTGAAACGTAAAGAGAGAGCGCCGGTTTTATACTAGGTTCTCGATTTCTCGCTGACAAGTTCGTCCGCCAGCGCTTTGTTGATGAGCTGTCGCGTCCCATCTAAACCATAGATCGCAATGAATGATCCTAACCGCGGCCCGCGATTCTCACCGAGAAGGACGGCGTAGACCATGTTGAAAAATTCGCTTGAGACCCCTGGCCGCGCCGACGTGGCCCCCTTTGCCGAGTAGTCCTGATATCGCGGAATTGGCCGGGCGATGTCGTAAAGCGCCTGCTGGATCTCCTCCGCACCGACGTTTGCGGGTAGTTCCACTAGTTTTGAGGAAAGCTGTTCAAGCACGGCGCGTTCGACATCGTCAGGCTTGCGATACCGTTTCCTCGGAGCCACAAAATCGCGAAAATAGGCGACCGCATAGCGAACCAAGCTATCAAGACCCGGATGAGTTTCGGGTGAGGCATGGGGGCAGTAACGACGAAGGAACCCCCAAAGAACCGACGGACTCTCGTCGTTGGAAACCGCAGCGAGATTGAGCAGCATAGCGAAGGAAATCGTGGCGCGGCCTGATTCATCGTGGGTCAGCACTTCAGGCTCCGGCGGTGTGCCGCTATGAATATGCCATACCGGATTGCCCAGCCGCTCCTTCCATGTCTGGCGCGGATAGGCCTCTAGAAATCCGAGATACTCGTCAACTGTACGCGGGATCACGTCGAAATAGAGTTGCTTCGCCGCAGTCGGCTTCTGAAACATCAAAGACGCGAGGCTTTCCGGACTGGCGTAAGCTAGCCATTGTTCAATTGTTAGGCCGTTGCCCTTTGTTTTGGAAATCTTCTGGCCCTTCTCGTCGAGGAAAAGCTCGTAATTAAATCCCGCCGGCGGATCAGACCCTAGAACTCTTGCGACGCGAGATGATAGCTTGACGGAATCAATCAAATCTTTTCCGGCCATTTCGTAATCCACCCCGAGGGCATGCCAGCGCATTGCCCAATCGGGCTTCCATTGCAGCTTGCAATGCCCGCCAGTGACGAGTGTTTCAAACTCTTCCCCGGTAGAAGGATCCCTCCATTGAATCGCACCGACGTCCTGGCGCCGCTTAAGCACTGGGGCCTGCATGACCACCCCTGTTCGCGGATGAATCGGAAGGAAGGGCGAGTACGTTGCGGCTCGCTCCTCACGCAGCGAGGGAAGCATGATGGCCTGCACCTCGTCAAAGCAATCAAGCATGCGCAACAGCGCCTCATCAAAGCGGCCAGATTGGTAGCATTCAGTTGACGACATGAACTCATATTCGAATCCGAACTGATCTAGAAAGGCCCGGAGCCGCGCGTTATTATGCTCGGCGAAACTGGCATATTGACCGAACGGGTCAGGAACTTGGGATAGCGGTTTGCCAAGGTGAGGCAGCATCATTTCGCGGTTGGGAACGTTGTCCGGAATTTTGCGCAAACCGTCCATGTCGTCCGAAAAGGCGATCAGCCTTGTCTTGACGCTCTCTCCCACCAGCTCGCGAAAGGCGTATCTAACCATGTTGGTCCGCGCCACTTCGCCGAACGTTCCGAGATGCGGTAGACCCGACGGGCCGTAACCGGTTTCGAAAATCACCTCTTTTCGATCTGAGCGTTCAACTCGGGCTATCAACTTTCGCGCTTCTTCAAAAGGCCATGCTTTCGACGTTTGTGCGGCCTCTCGCAAAGCTTGCGGCGATATTGTTTCCATTTGTGCTCAGGCTTGGGGTGAAAAAAGGGAATCAAAGGCAGAATACACGACGCTGCCTGCGAGCTCTAGAAACCTAGGCTGATAGCTGCGTTCGGCGGTTGAGCGTGTTATGTCTCTGCTGACTTCTACCGTGGGCCGTCTTCGCCCAGTAATGCGGCCGTAACGCCAGGTCAAGAATGGCTACCCAAGTCGCCGCACTCACTAGAAGATAGTAGAAAGGTAGCTGCATAAGTACGCCGGCGGTCACGTTTAGACGGCGAAATTTGGCGGCGATTACTGCTGGTAAAATAATTGTCCACACGCCAGATAGCGCGAGAATGTAAGTGAAGACATCGCTTGTTTCCCTCCACGGGGAGATTGCGCCCTGGCCAACAGTCAACGCTCGCCAAATCGTCCCGATCGCGAAAGCAGGCCAAAATAAACACCCAAAAATCGCTCCTACGATTAAAGTTGTTGTGGCGATCGCGCGTCTGGCCCCGAGATCACGCCAAAAGAAGACAGGTCGCCGAGCGTGCACAATGAGCGTCTGCATCCAGCCCTTTTGCCAACGGACCCGTTGCCGGAACCAATTTCCAATCTCGAAGGGAGCTTCCTCCCAAGTATCGGAATCAAGCGCTTTTACTCGGTAACCAAAGCGCGCTAGACGCACTCCAAGATCCGCATCCTCAGTTACGTTCCACTCGTCCCAAGCTCCAACCCCGACGAGGGACCTCACACGAAAGTGGTTAGAGCTGCCGCCGAGTGGAATAGGTAACCCGAGAGCACATAGGCCCGGATTAATAACGTCAAACAGCATTGCGTACTCAACCGCAAAGAGCTTAGACAGCCACGATTCGCCGTGATTCCGGATAGCGAGACGAGCCTGAAGACAATCCAGATCTTTATCGGCAGCGAAACGTGATGCGGCCAAGCGCAATTGGTCGAGAGATGGGATATCTTCAGCGTCATAAACGACGATTAGGTCTCCTCGCGCGTTAGCCAAGGCGATGTTGAGCGCTCGCGGCTTTGTCTGGGGTTTTCCCAATGGAGCCACAACGATCTCATAACGGCCTGGCAATCGCATCTCAACAAGCTGACTGAACGTCTCTACATCCCGCTGCTCAACGACCAATTTAATATCGAGTTTGTTTTTAGGATAATCTAACGCGTCGATTGCTTTGACCAAGTCTTCGACAACACTCGCCTCCCGATAAAGCGCAACTGCGACGGTGTAACTAGGAAGCTCGTCGTCGGGAACTTTCAAGGGAAAAGCTTCTGCCCTGTTTGCGATCGCGGCCATCGATCGAAGCGTGACTGAGGCCGAAAAGATCAGCCAAAGACCCGCTGACGACAGGGCCTGCAAAATCTCAAAATTTGACACGCCTAGGCAAAACGCCAACATCGCAACGGTGCCAACCACTGCTGTCTGGAACTCGGTCATTCCTTGCCTTGCGGTGAGGCTAGTCGGAAGCCGGTCAAGAGCTTCGTTGAGAAGTTCTCGGCCGCGATTTGCACGTATCAGACTTGCAAGGCGTTGTGGCGAAGCCAGCGCAAAAGACCCCGAACGAATGGAACCTGAAAGAGTCGCTTCCATTAGTTTCGGAACGAATTGTGCAAGAGGCGCGACAACTATGCAGGGTCTTGCAGTCCTCACTTCAAGCGATGCCACACCGCAGCGAAGCGCCTTTACAGCGTCGAAAGAACTGGCAAGTGGAGGCTCGCCATCATAATATTCACAGCCTAGATGTGTTGCCAAAGCGCGGTAATACGTTTCCTCAATTATTTTACCTTCGCTCAATAGGCGATCGAGCGACCAAATCGCCGCGGGTTCCGCGCCTACCCGCTCCACCATTAGTTCTACTAAAAAGTCGTCGGCAGAAAGGAAGGCTAATTCCAAGGGCAGCTCACGCTCGACACGGCCAGTTTGTTCCTGGTCAGGCAAAAATGCCCGATCGTACGCCAAATGGGGCTCGGCACGTTGCAGCACAACTTGCGCAGTACCCAAGCTAGATGTACGTCTTGCCATACCCTGTGCTTCGAAGTACGGTTGCTAGGCTAAGGCCTCGCAGCCTAGAAACGGGTGAGGTGACACTAATACTAGGTTTAGAAAAGGGGTCTCGAATCGGCCCCGCGAAGGGATTGCGAATTATTACCATCCTTATACGATAGACGTCTCCAACTTATATCACATTCGGTTTCGACGCTATTAAGAGTGAAATGGGTGCTTAAGTTTTAGAATCATCAGTCCTTCGCCCTTTCAACGTAGCTTCCGTCATCCGTCTGAATAACGATCCGAACGCCGACTGCAATATGGGGTGGAACCATTACTCGTGCACCGTTGGCGAGCCTCGCCGGCTTATACGATGATGATGCGGTCTGTCCTTTCATCGCTGGCTCAGTTTCCGTAACTCCCAATGTGACGCGGGGGGGCAATTGAATCGCGACAGGAATGGAGTTGAATATCGATAAAATAACCTTCATACCCTCCTGGAGCCATTGGGCTTGATCTCCGATTACCTCCGCAGAAACTTGAATTTGATCATAGGTGCTAGCATTCATGAAATGATAGCCATCGGTGTCTGCATAAAGGAAGTCAAAATTCGCATCCTCCACGAATGCGCGCTCTACCTGCTCCGTCGTCTTGAAACGATCTGTAACCTTGACCCCATCGGAAAGTCGGCGCATGTCGATCTGCGTTGTTGGAGTTCCTTTACCTGGGTGAAAGCTTTCCGCGGAGAGAACTACACAAAGCTGGCCGTCTTCTCGTTCGATAATGTTGCCTTTGCGGATTGAGCTCGCGATCACTCTCACTTTTAGTTCCTCTGAAACAGGGGCATTTTCGCCCTCGAATTGTGGTGTGTTGGTTTTGCCTAGCAGAATTTGACGATGACCCAGAACATACAAATTCTGGCGCCAAAAGCCAGACAGAATCGACCTGGATTCCGTCTCGCGCCGACGTCGCTCTTGAACGCGTCCGAGTGAAATCCTCGTGGGAGGAGTTCGCTACGCTGAACGGCGCGACTGGTTGCTTACCCGAGCGCGGATTTTGACCTCCGTGCGGCGTTGGTTCTGTGCTAGACGTTTCATCGAAGTGCAATCCGCCGCACTCCAGGCTTCGCCCGGAAATGAGACGCATTTGCACGGATTTAAAACAGCGCTTATTGCGCCTGACGGGTCGGCACACGACGCCTATCTGCATGCCTCTCCAGAATTCGCGATGAAAAAATTATTAGCGGCGGGGGAGCGGCAAATCTTTTCACTGACTAGCGTCTTCCGTAACCGCGAGCGAACGGCCTTGCACGCGCCCGAGTTTTCGATGTTGGAGTGGTATCGGGCACACGCCTCGTTAGAGCGAGTCATGGAAGACTGCGCTGCAGTAGTTGCGCTAGCAGCTCATATTGCTGGAGCGAAGGTGTTTGCATACCACGGTCGAGAGGCAAGTCCGTTCGACCCCCCAGAGCGAATGACCGTACGAGATGCGTTTCGTCGCTATGTCGGCATCGACCTTTACGACAGCTTGTCGACGAGCGGCCCTTCGGATACCGAAGCGTTCGCTAAACAAGCGACGAGTAGCGGAATTCGGGTCGCACCTGATGATGACTGGTCCGACATCTTCAGCCGAGTCCTCGCCGAGCGCGTCGAACCCAATCTAGGTATCGGGAGACCTACTGTCCTATACGCCTATCCAATAAGCGAGGCAGCCCTCGCTCAGGTAAACTCCGATGATCTGCGCGTTGCTGAGCGCTTCGAATTCTACTGCTGCGGCGTGGAGTTGGCTAACGCTTTCCACGAGCTTCGCGATCCTATTGAACAGCGGCAGCGCTTCGCTTCAAACGCGGAGAAGCAGCAGCGCATTTTCGGCGTTTCCCACCCCGTCGACGAGGGTTTTCTCGCAGCCCTCTCCGACATGCCAGACGCAAGTGGTGCGGCGCTCGGGTTCGACCGGCTGATAATGCTGGCGACCGGAGCTAAATGGGTAAAGTCCATCCAGTGGACTCCGGTTTTTGACCCGCTCGAAAGACGCTAATGACTAATAGGCGACCAGCAATTAAGCGCAGCAGCTGTAGGACCGCCCGCCCAGCAACGTCAAAAAAGCTGCTAAGAGCCTTCGTTTCGCCGAGCTTCGCCGCCGGACCGTCTCAGCCCCCCGCCCTCGTTCACCCACGCGAGTGTTGTTATACCGAACAGCACAGCAAGACCGAAGAACCCGGAAGCCAGAGAAGTGGAGCGCGCACCCAATAATTCTGTAGATCCCGTCCGCTTAACGCCAATGTAATCCGCGCCGCCATAACTCGAAGTCGGATTCAATCGGACGACGCTTGGAATGACCGTGACGCCCTCGTTTGAGATGCGACGCGTCGTGCCGCCGGTCGCTTCAGTGATGGGGCGCAGCTTCTCAGTGCTCGAGACAACGTCTCGCATTTCAAGCGGATTCTCCTGGCCCACGTTGACCAAAGCGACGTGCTCGCCATCCTCAGCGCGATATAGGCCGAACTGGCTGACGGTTAGATGCGCCCGACTGAGGCCGGGTGCGTCTGGTGTCATGTCAAGCTTGGTTTTTGAGCCGTCCGGCGCCACAAGGGTAGCTTCTCGCGCTTCGGCGCTTACGCTCTGGCGCTCGACTGTGATCTCACGGCCTTTGGCGCTGGCGCGTAAAGCCTCTTCCTCTAGGTCCGGTTCTTTCATTAGCCAGTGCGCCAGCCGTCGCAATAGATCGAGATAAGGACCGCCGCCGTCATAACCTCGCGCCCAAAGCCACATCTGATCTGTCAGCAGCAGGCCCACGCGCCCCTTGTCGACCCGTGAGAGCACCAGCAATGGTTTGTCGTCCGCGCCTATCATTACCGTCACGCCGCTCGTCGGCTTCGCGCCGACGATCCGAAACCACCGGCCCCAATTCGGTTCGCGGTTGTTGGTATCTAAGCCTCTCAAACCCCGGGTCACCGGATGGCGCTGACCCTCCTCCGACACGCGGGCGCGGTACGGGGCCTCGACGTCGTTGCCGCTCGGCTCAGCGGGGGAAATGTCACCGAGCGGAGAATAATAAAGTCCGTCGGGAGTAGAAAACTCTGGACCTTCCGCCATCAATAGCGCGCCGCCGTCGCGCACATATTTGGCGATATTCTCAAGGTAGACGTACGGCAGGATTGACTGCTGGGCATAGCGATCGAAGATTATGAGATCAAAGTCCTTGATCTTGCGGCCGAATAAGTCAGCGACCGGAAAGGCGATCAGCGACAACTCATTGATCGGCGTGCTCTCGGCGCCTTTTTCGGGTGGGCGCAGGATGGTAAAATGCACCAGATCGACGTTGCCGTCAGATTTCAGCAGATTGCGCCACATTCGTTCACCCGGATGCGGCTTGCCGGAGACAAGCAACACCCTGAGCTTGTCGCGGACGCCCTCGATGTTAACCACGGCTCGATTGGTATCGACGGCAATTTCATCTCTTACTGGCGCGACCTCGAGTTCAATTACGTTCGGGCCAGGATGGTCGATCGGCGCCTTTATTTCAATTCGCTCTCCGACCTTGGCTTCGATCGTCGCGAGATTTTCGCCGTCGCGCCGCACGGTGAGACCGACCGGCTCGCCAAGGTCGGCGCTATCAACTATTCGCGCTTCGATGACCTGATCTTTGCCAACAATGCCGTAGCGCGGCGCGCCAATGAGGTCGATACGCCGTTGCCGCTCCCCGTCGTGACCAGTGATCAGCGCATGCAACGGCGCATTGAACCCAAGCGCTGCAGCAAACTCTGGAATGTCGTGCGCATCGCCGTCGGTGATTAGAATTGCGCCGCCTATCCGATCGGGAGGCACGTCAGAGAGCACGCCCCGCAACGCAGCGAAAAGCTTGGTCCCCTCGGTTTCTGACTCGTCACGCGAGGTTTCGACTACCCGCAAATCGACGTCTCCAAGCCCCCTGAGCCTTGCCTCGAGTTCGTCGCGGGCTTTGTCTGTCTGTTGCGGCCGCTCGCCGACGCCCTGGCTTTCAGAACGATCGACGACCAGCGCGACAACATCCTTGAGCGGCCGGCGGTTCTCCTGAACGAGATTGGGATCACACAGCGCGATCAACAAGAGGGCGATGCTCAGCCCGCGCAAGCCAGCGCCGCGAACGCCACGCCAGACAAGCGCGGCCGAGATCACTAAACCTGCGGTCGCCAACGCGTAAATCTCTGGCCAAGGAACGAAGGGAGAAAAAGCTATTGACCAGACGCTCAACGAGTCAGCCTTTCCAGGATGTCCTTAGCGTGGACTTGATCGGCTTTGTAATTGCCAGTCAGCGTGTACATAACGAGGTTGACGCCACTGCGTAGCGCAAGTTCGCGCTGCCGAGCCCCCCCTGGAATTAGCGGATAAAGAGGGCGCCCATCAGAGTCTTCCGCCCAGGCGGCAGCGAGATCATCGGAGGCAATGATGATCGGCGATACGCTATCTCCCGCGCGGGCCGGGCGTTGAGCGTGGTCGTTCAGATCGGGCGGCGGAAGCGCCTCAACCCACGTTTGGCCGATTGCCGTACGACCAACGATGCGGTCTAAAAGATAGAAGGTCTTGGTCAACACGTGGTCGTGAGGAACGGGTTCAAGCTCTGGAACGTCCACCCCATCGAGAAGTCCCCGTAGCCAGAGCGCCTCGGCCGTCGGCGGCCCTCCCAATCGCGCGGTCAGCGCGTCGCGTGTATCGAAAATCACGGTGCCACCGTTCTTCATGAAGGCGGCGATACGCGTTCGCGCATCAGGCTTGGGCTGCGGCAACCCGGCGACAATCGGCCAATAGATGAGCGGGTAGAAAGCAAGTTCGTCTCGCCCCGGATCCAACGCTACTGGATCGGCAAGCTCAGCGGAGGTGCGGGCAGCTAGCACCCGCGTCAGCGCCGTCAACCCTAGCTTCGAGGTCTCATCGACGGACGAGTCGCCAGTTGCGACGTAGGCAAGCCGAGTCGACAGTGCCGCATCCCTATCGCGTTCGGAGATCATTGGCGATTCGGCGGCTCTCGCGTAATGCGGGACGCCAGCCATGCCAAGCATCCCGAAGATGGCAAGGACGGCAATCACTTCCTTGCTACGCAAACGGGCCCCTCCTATCAGCCAAATTGACGCCAGGGCATCGATCATCAGCCCAACGAGAACCGCCGGTAGGAGCCAACCACGAAGATCGATTGACGGTGCAATAGCAAGCGCGCCTTCATGCACCACAAGCGGCGTATAATTAGCTGCCGCCAGCTTGTCCCCGGGAGACAAGGCGTTGACAGCCCGCAACGAGTCAGGCGTTCCGTAAAAGCCCGGCGGATGCAGCGCGTCGCCGACGCCGGAAAAGTCATCACCGATCGGTTCGGCTTGCGCCGGAGGCGGTCCAAGAACACCAAAACCATTCATGGTGCGGAGAGGCGGTCGCGCTATGCCATGCTCTCCGTCTTTAACATTGCCAACGTCAACCTGACCCGCCGCGTCGGCATTCGCCACGATCCGACGCAGCATATCGACGAACAGTCCCGACAAGGGAAGATTCGACCAAGTGGTGTCAGCGGTCACATGGAAAAGCACTATGAGACCTTTGCCTCGCCGCTGGGCGGTCACGAGCGGCGTCCCGTCCGCGAGACGCGCCCAGGTTTTCTGAGAGATTCCTGCCTCCGGCTCGGCAAGCACTTGGCGGGTTACCGTCACCTCGCCCGGAGCGGCAAGGCCGAAAAATGGGCTGCCCGTGTCAAACGGCGCGATATGCTTTGGGGTCTCCCAGGACAAAGCGCCGCCGAGCAATCGTCCGCCGCGACGAAGAGCGGTGGGGGTTAAGGTGTCATCGCCGGCTGCGAGACGAGTTCCGGCGAAGCGCAAAAGAACGCCCCCGTTGTCTAGGAATTGAGTTATTGCGGTGAGCTCCGGGCCTTGGGCGACACTCATGTCGGCTAGGACAAGTATCGAAGGCTTTTGGTCTAGCAGCGACACAATCGGATCGGTCGAGGTATCGTGCCATTCGCTAATATCGGCGAACGGTTGTAACGCGCGCTTGAGATAGTAACTGGGCGCGAGCAGAGGCTGCGCGACGTCCGCACTTGCGCCCGAAGCAATGGCGATACGACGACGCCGCGAGCGTTCGTCAATGAGCCAATGCGCGGCCGGCGAGTGTTCGCCATCGATAACGACTTGGGTAACGTCGTTTCTTACCTCAACCGGGAGATCGAAATGGGCGTCGACCTCCGATTTGACTCCAAAGTCGAACGCAGCCCGGCCAACTTCCCGTCCTTGAGCATCAAGAGCCCGCACTGAACCTGTCGCAGGCCCTCGCGTATCAGACCGGGTGAGCTGGGTGCTCAGGGCCCCCGCCTCGTTGTCAGCACCCACAAGCGCGAGCGCGCCACTGCCGCCGGTCACGACCTCCACCGAGTGGGCGATCGATGCAAGCTTTCTCGAAAAGGCGCTTGCCCCACCACGTTCAATTCCGTCTGCGATCCACAAGATGTCGGTCTTTGGTTCGCCGACGAGAAAGCGCTCAATCGCCGGCAACGCGTCCGCACGCACCGGCGCGTAGGGAAGCGGCGCGAGGGAACGCAAACGACCATCGAGCCCGGATCTGTCGAGCGCCGCAATGTCAGCGCCAGCCTGCGAGAGGGCTCCTACGGCGACCATTCGACCCGCCCGTTCCGCCGACTCTGCTCGTTTCCGTGCAAAATCGATGCGATTGCTCCAATCGGGCGCGGCGGCAAATCCATCATCAATCAGAACCAAAAATGGCCCCGCCCCGGAGAGCCCCCCCAAGCTGTTCCACAACGGCTCAGCCATGGCGAGAATAATTAGAGCGCCGATCGCGAGCCTGAGCGCCAGGATCGGCCAAGGCGTGCGCGCGGGCGTCGCCTCGTTTGGGTCGAGCCCGATGAGAAGTCGCAGCGGCGGAAATGTCGCCTGACGCGGGCTAGGCGGCGTCACGCGCAATAGGAAATAGAGCCCAACTAGACCGACCAATGCCGCCAGAACAGCAGGGGCGGCGAAGGCAAGCGGCAATCCAAGCATCGCTTAAGGGCTCCGGAGATCCGCGCCGGACTGAGGCGCGGAGAGACGCATGCGCAGTGCTAGCAATAGTTGCGCTGGCGACCCGTCAGTCCGATGGATACTCATGCCCCAACCCGATCTGGCGCAGATCCTTCGGATTGCTTCGCGATGGGCGGCAAGTCGCGCGAGGTAGGCCTCGCGCAGGTTCTGCGCGCGCGGCGCGAGCATCTTCATGGAACCGGCAGGGTGGAGAAACTCTGTATTGCCAAAGAACGGATAGGTCTCCTCGACTGGATCAACGATCATCACCAGTTCGCCGATTGCTCCCTGAGCGCTGACCGCGCGCATCGAGCGCGCGACCTCTTCGGGCTCTGAGAGAAAGTCGCCGATTAGGAGAACCATAGAGCGCGGCGCGGCAGGTAGCGCGGGCGGCACTGCGGTTCGGGACGGCCCTTGAAGTCGTTCTTCGGTTGCGATCGCTTCGGCGAAACGCTCGACAACGCCCTGCGTCGCCAATGGTCGGGTGAGGCCAAGCAAACCTGCGCGCTCGCCGCCACGCACACAAAGATCTGCAAAAGCCAAAGCAAGCAAAACCGCGCGGTCAACCTTAGACGCCTGAGCAAGATTCGACGCGAACTGCATCGACGGTGAGCGGTCAGACCAGATCCAGACGGTGTGAGCCGCTTCCCATTCCCGCTCACGGACAAAAGCACGCTCTTCCCGCGCAGAGCGGCGCCAATCAACTCGCGACGACGGCTCACCGGATAGAAAGGGCCGGAATTGCCAAAAGGTTTCGCCTGAGCCTGCCCGCCGTCGGCCATGAACGCCATGGCGCACCGTCTGCGCGACGCGACGAGCGGCGATGACCAAGCTAGGCAGACGGACGGAGAGTGTCGCGGCCTCTCGTCGGATCGATACGGGGAGTGTCATTTCGCCAAAGGCCGACGCATTATTGAATTGTCTTAGCCACAAGCCGTCCGATCACCGCCGAAACTGTCTCGCCTTCGGCGCGCGCCGCGAAGCTAAGCGCCATGCGGTGCTTTAGCGCCGGTTCGGCCAACGCGGCAATATCGTCAAGGGACGGAGACAGGCGGCCGTCGACTAGTGCGCGAGCGCGAGCCGCAAGCATGAGCGCCTGAGCAGCGCGGGGGCCGGGACCCCAGCCGATACCCTTGGTCAACTCCGCGTCGCCCTCCCCTGGCCGGCCTGCGCGTACCAAGTCAAGTATCGCCTCGACCACGCGATCGCCAATCGGAGCCCGGCGCACAAGCCTCTGTGCCGCCGTCAGATCCTCAGCAGTCATCACGGGCTTTGGACGCGCCTCGCGCTCCCCGGTTGTCTCAATGAGTATCCGACGTTCGGCCGATCTATCCGGGTATTCGACGTCGATTTGTAGGAGGAAGCGATCGAGCTGCGCCTCCGGAAGCGGATAGGCGCCTTCCTGTTCTAGAGGGTTCTGCGTCGCCAAAACATGAAATGGCCTAGGTAAATCATATCTTATTCCCGCAACTGTGACGTGATGCTCCTGCATGGCCTGAAGCAGCGCGGACTGGGTCCGCGGGCTGGCCCGGTTGATTTCGTCGGCCATCAGCAACTGGGCGAAGATAGGACCCTTGATGAAGCGAAAGCCCCGTTTGCCGTCGTGACCCTCCTCCATCACTTCGGAACCCAGGATGTCTGTCGGCATCAGATCGGGAGTGAACTGGACCCGCAGAGCGTTAAGGCCAACAACGATTCCTAGTGTCTCGACGAGCTTGGTTTTGGCTAACCCCGGCACGCCGATCAACAATCCGTGTCCACCCGCGAGCAACGTTGCAAGAACAAGGTCGACGACGCGCCCTTGACCGAAAATGACATTTCCGACCTCCGCACGCGCCGCAGCGATACGCTCCAGCGCTACGTCGGCGTCCCGGGTCAACTGGTCAGGATCGGCGATGTTGGTCACGTTCATCAAATCACCCTTCGCGCGATCCAGATGGCCTAGTGTTTTGTTTTGTCTTCAGGCGCACTAGATTGAGCACTCGTCGTTTCGGCGCAAGGCTCGAATATACACATGCCAGATTTGCCCCCAAAGAAGCGCGAGGGCAACGCGGAGCCCAGGCGTACCCCAGAAGGCGCGCTGCGAGGGCTCAGCCAGACGGCGACCGGGCGCTTGCGCGGCGGGGGTGCGTCGCCTTCCTGGACTCCGCCGGACTGCGGCGATATCGACATGCGCATCGCTGCCGATGGAACATGGTTTTATTGTGGCTCGCCGATTGGGCGGCTCCCACTCGTGCAGCTATTCGCATCGGTTCTGCGCAAGGAAGCTGACCGTTATGTTCTTGTGACGCCGGTCGAGAAGGTCGGGATCAGGGTTGACGACGCGCCATTCCTCGCGGTCGAGATGCGCATCGATGACGAAGCGAACGAGCCACGGCTGATTTTTCGGACCAATGTCGAAGACTTAGTAACGGTCGATTCCGAACACCCACTTCGGTTCGAACGCGGTGCCTCGGAGGGTCTAAGGCCTTATGTTAAGGTGCGGGGCGATCTTTGGGCTCTGATCAAACGGGCGTTGTTCTATGACCTTGTTGTGCCTAGCCAGAGGGAGCGCATTGCGACCCAGGACTGGTTCGGCGTGCGCTCTTGCGGTGTTTTCTTCCCGATATGCCTGGTGAGCGAGATCGAGGGGCTTTGAATACCGACCCCGTTCCCGCTCCAACTGCAGCCTTCCTGCGCGCTCGTACACAGCAAAAGCTTAGGCCATCGCTAACCGTGGCCGACCTGGAGCATGCCGATCCAAGCAGCGCTCCCGATGGGCGGCTGAAGGAGATAGCTCTGCTCGCGCCACGGCGCGCCGCTGCCGTTCTTTTGCCGATCATTGACCGGCCGGATGGCCTCACCGTTCTCTTGACGCTGCGAGCCTCCGACTTGCGCGCCCACTCGGGCCAGGTAGCCTTTCCTGGCGGCAAGACTGATCTGGACGAAACTCTATACGACGCCGCGTTGCGGGAGGCGCAGGAAGAAATTGGGCTCCAAGCGCGATTTATCGAGCCGCTCGGTTGGCTTGATCCATTTTTTACCGGTACTGGATTTCGCATCGCGCCCCTGGTCGCGTTGGTAGAGCCGTCGTTCGCGCTCACGATTAATAAGCTCGAGGTCGACGAGGTCTTCGAGACACCGTTCGCTTTTCTGATGGATGCGACTAACCATCGCCTCGAGGATCGGGAATTGGAGGGACAGCGGCGTAGATATTATGCGATACTCCATGAGAGGCGGTATATTTGGGGCGCAACCGCGGGCATCTTACGAAATCTCTACGAAAAGCTATTCTCCTGATGAGCAGGGCAGTCCTCGAATTGGTTTTGCTCTTTCTAAGCCCCTTCGCAGTTTATGCAGTTTATCTCGCCTTGCGCGCCCGCTTCCCGCTTGAGATCGAACACTGGACGCGAGGGCGCGTTTCGATAATGGCGCTCGTTGGCTTGGGGGCAGCGCTGTTTGGCCTTGCCGCCATCAACGCCCTCGCGCCTCGAGGTCGCGGTGTATATTTGCCAGCGCATGTCGAAGACGGCGTGCTTGTCCCGGGACGCTTCGAATGACCGCCCTTCCCGGTCTTGCGAACGGAAGGCTTAAGGATCGGGCGCTCCTCAAACGAGGGCCGCTCGCCCGAGCGCTGGAGGTGCTCAACGGCAAGGGCGAGGAGACCCGTCTTGTCGGCGGTGCAGTGCGGGATCTTGCGCTAGGCGAACCCGTGGTCGACTTCGACCTGACGACAACCGCTACGACTGACATCGTTGTCCGTCGCTCGCGAGATGCGGGGTTTAAGGTGGCTCTGACCGGCGTTGCGCATGGCACGGTAACCATCGTCGTCGATGGGCATCCGATCGAGACAACGACGCTCCGTGAGGACGTCGAGACCGATGGGCGACGGGCAAAAGTGGCGTTCGGACGCGACTTCGTCGCCGATGCCCGGCGACGTGATTTTACCATCAACGCGCTCTCTCTGGACAGCGACGGAACGGTCTATGATTATGTTGGCGGCATCGAGGACCTCAGCGCGGGACGGGTGCGCTTCATCGGCGAAGCAGACGCGAGAATTCGCGAAGATTATTTACGCATTCTGCGTTTTTTTCGCTTTTCGGCCCGCTTCGCAGCAAGCGAGTTCGACTCCGACGGTCTATCTGCGACAATCCGTGGGCGCGATGGACTGGCGCGACTCTCGCGCGAACGCGTCCGGGTCGAATTCCTGAAACTGCTCGGTGCGCCGCGCGCAGCCGACGTCGCGCAGACGATGAGCGATAACGGCTTTCTTGAGCCAATTCTTGGCAGTTTCGGCTATCCAAGGCGTCTTAGCCGCCTAATCGCAATCGAAGCCAAGCGTGAACTCAAGCCCAACGTCCTCCTGCGGCTGGCCGCACTTAGCGTTGCGATCCCGGAAGACGCGGAACGGCTGCACGACCGACTGCGTCTTGCCAACGCCGAATTCGACCGGCTGAGATCCACCGTCGCGGCGTTGGTCCGATTGCATGGAATTGTTATCCCCCCCTCGTTCCATGGCCTGAGAACCCTCCTGTTCAACAGCGGCTGCGAGGCCACGCGCGATGCATTTATGCTCGCCGAGGCCGAGTGCGGAACGTGCCCGTCGGAAGACGCCTTCGCGACCGCCGACCGATTTCTCAAGGATACGCCCGAACCCAAGCTCCCCTTCAGTGGCACGGACCTGATCACCCATGGGGTGTCTCCAGCGCGCCCTCTAGGGCGGGCGCTACGCGCCCTCACAGCGCTGTGGATCCAAGCGGGTTTCCCAGAGGAACCGGAGACGCTGACACGCCTCGTCGAGGACGCAATCACGGCCGCTGGGGCGAAAACAAAACACCCTGCCCGGGCCATTGAACGGCCCGGCGCGACCTCATAGCAATGGAAATCCCGCACCCGGGCGAGAATAAGCCTAAGTTTGGAGGGCATCCCCGACTCTCTTCCAAGAGACGCGGCTGTTTCCTTTAACGATCTATTTTCCAATGACGCTCGCCCGTGCCCGCTGCCACCAGCCGCTACGGCGCGGGCGCGGCGGCTCCGGCGCTAACGGAGCTGCAAGCGCCTCAGCCGCCGTAGTGGCCGGCGCAGTAGAAAACGAAGCGACAGCCGGCTCGGAACTTGTCGCGCGAGTCATCTGTCCCTCGATCTCATTCTCTTCCGCCTCAGCGACCGGGGAGATCTTGGTCCTCGTCTCCTGACTTGAGCGGAATTCTTCGACCGTCGGCGTAGCAGAATAATCCGCTTCGGATCGGGCGAATTCTTGCTCAAGCACGATAGGGGTATGCGAATTTGATTCTGGCGAGGACGTTTCAACTGCGGTTTCCTCAACTCGCCGGAACCGACTTCGCCCAACACGCAAACCTCTCGATCGACGGTGACGCTCCTCGCCGCTGCGTAGACCTCTTCGGTCGAAGGCATCAGCATCCGCGCTTGACGCAACGAGATTTCCCCCTATCTCGGCGACAACTGCCAAGCCGTCGTCCGTGGGCTGTGGGGCCTCCAGCGAAAGGTTGTCTCCCAGCGGCCGCTCGCCACGGCGACGGCGACGGCGACGGCGGCGACGGCCGCCCTCACTTTCTTCCGACGGGGCCGCGCCCGCCCGATCGCTAAGAAGCGCCAACTCTTGATTCTCGTCACCGCGGGCTGCAAAGGTCTCATATTCCTCAGCCCCCACTGACGCAGTCTCGTTCATCATCGGGGGCGTCTCAACCTCCGATTTCACTGAGTCGAGCTTCGTCCTTAACGCCGGTCGCGGGCTCGCCGCGCTCTATAGCGTGGTAGTTAGCGCCGGTCAGCGCGTCGTCCGCCTCGACGACGATTGCCACGCCAAACCGGCGTTCGAGATTGCGCAGATTCATGCGCTTCTGGTTGAGTATGTAAAGGGCCACCGGTGTGCGCGTTCGCACGGTAACGTCGTGGCTCGAGCTTTTGATAAGGGCGTCCTCAAGCACACGCAACACATGAAGAGCGATAGAAGCGGTCGATCGCACGACGCCAAAACCCTGGCAGTGCGGGCACGTGACAGTCGAGCCTTCGAGAACGCCGGTCCTTATGCGCTGACGCGACATTTCAAGCAGGCCAAAGTGCGAAATGCGGCCGACCTGGATGCGAGCGCGGTCATTTTTCAGCGCGTCTTTTATCCGTCTCTCAACAGCACGGTTGTTGCGGGATTCCTCCATGTCAATAAAGTCTACTACGATCAGCCCGGCGAGGTCGCGAAGACGCAACTGGCGAGCGATTTCATCAGCGGCCTCAAGATTGGTTCGCACCGCGGTATCTTCGATATTGTGCTCGCGCGTCGACCGACCAGAGTTGACGTCAATCGCGACCAGCGCTTCGGTCTGGTTGAAAACAATGTAGCCGCCCGACTTCAGCGTCACCTGGCTGGAGAACATCGCATCGAGCTGCTGTTCGACCCCGGCATTGACAAAGATTGGGGCAGCGTCGCGATAGAGTTGCACGCTGTTGATGTGACTTGGCATTAGGAGGCGCATAAATTGCCTAGCCTCGCGATAGCCAGCCTCGCCTGCTACAGTGATCTCTTCAACCTCTTTGCTGTAAAGATCGCGGATCGCTCGTTTAATGAGCGAACCTTCTTCGTAGACGAGTGTCGAGGCGCTGGACGCAAGAGTTGTTTCTCGCACAGTCTCCCACATCCGTAACAAGTATTCGAAATCGCGTTTGACCTCTGCTCTCGTTCGCGAAGCGCCCGCAGTCCGGAGGATAACACCCATGCCCTCTGGAACATCGAGCTCTTCGGCGATTGCCTTAAGTCGGCTGCGGTCCTGAGCATTAGTAATCTTGCGCGAGATGCCACCGCCGCGAGCGGTATTAGGCATCAAAACCGAGTAACGCCCAGCTAGCGAAAGGTAAGTTGTGAGCGCCGCCCCCTTGTTACCGCGCTCCTCTTTAACAACTTGGACTAGTAGAACCTGCCTGCGTTTAATCACCTCCTGAATTTTGTACTGCCGGCGCAAACGTTGGGAACGTCGCGGGATCTCCTCCAACGCGTCGCCGCCAATCTGCTCGATCGGCTCGCCTTCATCTTCTGTCCTCTGCTTGCCGCTCGCCACCCATTCTTCTGAGCCGCCGTCCAGCGTGGTAACTTCCTGTAAGTCTTCCGAAACCGAGCTCTCGCCGCGCTCAGCATCGTGCCTGAGTTCGGCGGCGGCACTTTGCGCATCGCCCAGTTCGGGTAACACATCGCTATTCGCCCAATCGAAAGCCTGAGTCTCTTTGGATTCCGTGGCCCGGTCAGGGGTCAAATTCTCGACTGGCTCGGTACTCTTGGCGGTGATAGTAACAATCGAGTTCGACTCTTGCGAAACCGGGGACGGCAAAGATTCCGAGGCTTGCCCCTCGATATTAGCGTCTTCTTTCTGAGAATTCGGGTCAAACCTTTCTTCGCCGAACCCTTCCAAAGGCACCTGACGCGAAACAGTCTCGCCACCCTCGGCGCGGTTTTCAACTTCGCGCCTTCGCGGGTGGCGGTGGCGTCTGCTGCGTCTATCGATGCCGCTCTCTTCGTCCTCCTCGCGCTCAGATTGGGCTTCCTCCTCAATGAGCGCTTGCCGGTCAGCGACGGGGATTTGGTAGTAATCCGGATGAATTTCCGAAAAAGCGAGAAAGCCGTGGCGATTCCCGCCATAGTCGATGAAAGCTGCCTGGAGCGAGGGCTCGACTCGCGTAACCTTGGCGAGATAAATATTACCTCGCAGAGGCCGCTTGCTTGCTGACTCGAAGTCAAACTCCTCGACGCGATTTCCTCGGAGAACCACCACCCTGGTTTCTTCCGGATGGGAAGCGTCGATGATCATTTTGTTTGCCATGATAAACTCTCTCGCCGCGCACGAAAATGCGCAGCGGGCGGCGCGTGCGCCTCCCAACCGCGCCGCGTGGGGCGTCTATGCTGGAGAAGGAAACACGTGGGAACGGAGAGGGCGGTTGACGACCGAACTGTTCCGGTGCGAACGCGTTGGGCAAAAAGCTCTGCGCCGCCCTAAAAGGAAAAGCCCAAGAGTGGATCCGCCATCGCGCCATTGACAACCTGAAGCAAAGCGAAATGAAGTCCACTGCCGTCCAATAGACGTCATTCGACGCCAATGTCACGACTTCGGTCCAAAGCGGGTCTGGCCCACGACTAGCCGCTGTCCTTTGCCACTTCCGCGCGGGCAACAGCCCGCTTGTTCAAAGTCGCCAGCAATATTCCGGGTCAACAATCCCGTCCAGACCTGAATATACGACCTGAGCGACCGCCTGATCGTCTCGGCCAGCATGGCGCTCAAACATTGAACGAAGTAGCCGCACGAACTCGGCCCAACTTCGCAACGACCCCACATCTAAGGGCACCAAGGTGCATTGGCAAGTTCTTTTCCACCTGCGGGTCGTTGGCTGAGCGAGCGCATCGCTTGTTGGCTCGTAAAGCCTTGGATGCCAGTAGTGAGTTCATTAACTCGCCGTACAGAGTTTTGTCCGCTGCTTGTTCAAGAGGTGTAGATGGGGACCGCGCTGGCCAGTCGGCTAACCGCGGGATTGGTGCTAGAGTGTTGCTTGGTGGCCGGGGAAATGAAAATGGCACGAACGCGACATTTGGCGTTGTTTGCCGTGTTCATGCTAGTGGGAATGGCGCTTCAGACTGGTTTGGCTGCGGAGACCGGGGCGGCCGTTGCAGTTGGCGTGCATCTTTCGCAGAACGAAAACGTGGCTAAATTGGTGTTCGACCTGTCCCGAAAGGTGGAGGCAAGCGTCTCTGGCCTGACATCGCCGGATCGCATTGTCATCGACCTTCCAGAGGTGAGTTTTCAAGTTGACTCATCGGCTCGCGAGTTGGGCGCAGCACCCGATATATCGCTTGTGAAGGGGGTGCGCTTCGGCCCGCTGACACCCGGCAGGTCCCGAGTTGTGGTTGACCTCGCGCGCTCCGCCTGTCCTGCCGAAGTTTCAGCTAGGTCCATCGTAGCGGGTCAACCCGCTGCACGGCTCACGATCGAACTGAAGGCGTGCAATCCTTCGGCCTTCGCCGCGCTCGTACGCTCGTCTGCCATTTCAACCACAAGCGCAATCCGGGTCGCCTCGCCTGTCCAACCGGTTATCGTTCTTGATCCGGGCCATGGCGGCCTCGATAGTGGTGCCCGAAGCTCCCGCGGCGTAAAGGAGAAGACTCTCGTCTTCGACTTCTGCACCGAGTTAAGGCGGCAGCTCGACGAGACTAAGCGCTACTCCATCATAATGACGCGATACGGCGATCAGTATGTCGATCTCGATGATAGGATAGCGATCGCTCGCCACGCGAACGCATCTCTCTTCGTCTCTGTTCACGCCGACACGCTGAGCGAGGATACGACCGTAAGCGGTTCGACGGTGTATACTTTAGCCGATCGCGCTTCCGATGCAGACGCGGCTCGCATCGCAGCTCGCGAGAACGCCGTTGGCAAACATCCTCTCGCCGCTGACCAGCCGGACAATCCAGACGTTACGGACATTCTTTTCGATCTCAAACGTCGCGAAAGTCGCACTTACGCTCACATTTTTTCTCACGGCCTTATCGAGAGCTTGAGGGCGGCGACGACGCTCAATCACAATCCCGAACGCTCTGCAGGGTTCGTTGTTCTAAAGGCACCGGAGTTTCCCTCCGTACTTTTGGAACTCGGGTATCTATCGAATGCGCAGGATGTCGAATCTCTCTCCTCGCACGCGTGGCAAACCAAGACGGCAGCCGCAATCGTCAGGGAAATCGACGCGTTCTTCACCGGCCCCGGAAAGCTGGGCAACGGTCCACCGGTCGAGAGTGGTGTAGCCTCGTCGGCTATTCAGGATGCGGCTACCACCTCGCATTAAAGCTTGCGCCAAATAGGCGCGCGGAGCTAATGGCTTGCGAGCTTCCGGCTCGGAAGTCGTCGATCATAGATTAGCCTTACTCGAGCACGAGAGGGTGGATAACGGGTTTGGACTCGATCTGAACCCGGCCGCATATGGAAGGCGGCAGAGCGTCTCATAGATCCGCGCCCTAAGGCGCTGGAGTGCATGTTCGTCTCGACGCCGCGCGCGCTCGCCGACGGGCGCAATGGAAGGCTTCGATCGAGAGATGCGCGGAATAGTTCGGATTATCGGTTTCATATTCGCCACCGGCACTTTGGTGTTCGTTGCGGCGGCGGCGATCTTTGCCGGCGTCATGTGGAAGTACGAGCAGGACCTCCCCGATTACACTCTCCTGAAGAATTATGAACCGCCTGTTATGACGCGCGTGCACGCGGCGGACGGAAGCTTGCTTGCCGAATACTCACGCGAGCGACGGCTTTACCTACCTTCCGACGAAATTCCTGACTTGGTCAAGCATGCTTTCATCTCGGCGGAGGATAAAAATTTCTACAGTCATTGGGGCGTCGACCCTGAAGGAATTGTCCGCGCCGGTATGGTTTACATGCAGGGGTCACGTCACATTCAGGGTGCTTCCACAATCACGCAGCAGGTGGCAAAGAATTTTTTGCTGAATTCTGACCGAACGTTTGATCGTAAAATTCGTGAGATCCTGCTCAGCTTACGAATAGAGTCCGCCTATTCGAAAGAAAAAATCCTCGAACTTTATCTCAACGAGATTTATCTTGGCCTTTCCAACTATGGTGTCGCCGCGGCGGCGCTCAATTATTTCAATAAATCTGTCCATGAGCTGAGCATTGCGGAAGTCGCTTATCTCGCGGCGCTGCCAAAAGAGCCAAGTTCGCTAAATCCGTTCCGCGATCACGATCGCGCCCTGGAACGTCGGAACTACGTTATCGGCCGCATGGAGGAAGATCGCTATATCACGGCAAAGCAAGCCAACGACGCTAGGAATGAGCCTTTGGTGGTCAATCCTCGCGTGCTGACTCCAAATTCAATCGCCGCGGGATTCTTTGCTGAAGAAGTCAGGCGCGAACTGCAGGAGAGGTACGGGGAGCAGAAGCTCTACGAGGGCGGTCTCTCAGTCCGCACTACACTCGACCCCAAGGTCCAGCTAATGGCGCGTAAGGCTCTTGTTGACGGCCTTGTACGCTATGACGAGGCGTATGGGTGGCACGGAACGCTGAAGACGATCGACATCAGCCAGGACTGGGGTGTTCCGCTGGCCGACATTCCATCTTACGGCGACATTAAGCCGTGGGTCCTGGCTGTTGCCCTCGATGTCAGCCCTGCGGCCGTGAGAATTGGCCTCCAGCCTGAACGAGATAAATCGGGCGCTATCGTCGCCAATCGGCGGACAGGCGCGGTCACGGTCGACGGCGCGCGTTGGACCGGGCGCGGAATAAAGGGCGTGGTCAGGCCCGGTGACGTTTTCTACGTCGAGCCGATCCCAGGCCACGAAGGCGAATATCGCCTGCGTCAGATTCCGGAAGTCTCTGGCGCCTGCATAGCAATGGATCCATTCACGGGCCGAGTATTGGCGATGGTCGGCGGATTTTCGTTTGACGAATTGGAGTTCAATCGCGCGACGCAAGCACAGCGTCAGCCCGGTTCGTCATTCAAGCCTTTTGTCTATGCCGCAGCGCTTGACAACGGGTATACGCCATCCTCGACTCTTTTGGACTCGCCGATCACGATCGACGATGGCAGCGGCCAGTTGTGGACGCCAGCGAACTTCGAAGGAACGTCAGGGGGACAACATACGCTGCGGTTCGGTGTTGAGCATTCGATCAATTTAATGACGATCAGATTGGCGAGAGACATTGGAATGCCATTGGTTGTCGAATACGCTAAGCGTTTCGGCATTTACGATAACCTGCCGCCGTTCCTCTCCATGTCGATTGGCGCGGGCGAAACTACAGTGCTGCGCATGATCACCGCTTACTCGATGTTCGCGAACGGGGGGAAACGAGTAAAGGCGACGCTGATCGATCGGATCCAAGACCGCTGGGGCAATACGATCTATAAACATGACGAACGAATCTGCGACGGCTGCGATGCGCAGGTATGGAACAACCAGCCTGAGCCGCATTTGGTCGACAAGCGCGAGCAGGTGATCGATCCGCTTACCTCGTATCAGGTGACGTCTATTCTTGAGGGCGTTATCCAGCGCGGCACCGGCATCGCGATCAAGGAGGTCGGTAAACATCTCGCGGGCAAAACCGGGACAACGAACGACGCGAAGGACCTTTGGTTCGTAGGCTATTCTCCAAACCTCGCGTTCGGCGTGTTCATGGGATATGACAAGCCACGTTCTCTCGGCGGCAGCGCGCAGGCCGCTCTTTATACGGCGCCTATTTTTCGCGACTTTATGAAAATGGCGCTAAAGGATACCCCCGACACCCCGTTCCGCATTCCGCCAGGAATCAAGCTTATCTCTGTCGACGTTCATTCCGGCATGCGATCGGCTGGTTCAGGTTCGATCATGGAGGCGTTTAAGCCCGGCACTGGCCCCCCAGATTCTTATGGGGGTGGCGGTGGTTGGGGCGACTCCGCGCAGACATCGTCCCGAAGCGAGCGAGCGATTGGCTCCGGAACAGGCGGGCTTTATTAAAAGGGTCCGGAATTGTCCGCGATCATCCCCGGGTCCGTGTGCTGGGAACATTATTTATTTCGTGGGTGGAGTTATGCGCGCCGAGGCAGAACAGTTGGTCGAATCGATCAAGCAGTCGGTGGGACTGCTGAGGAGGCATCTTTGACGTTGATGCTGCTCAACGTCGTCTAAGCGAACTCAATGCGAAATCTGAAGATCCAAGGCTGTGGACCGACCCCGACCGCGCCGAAGGCTTGATGCGGGAGCGCACTATGCTGGAAGACCGTCTCGCTTCGCTGGCGAAGATCGAGCGCGACCTTGAGGACGCAGCGACCTTGGTTGAACTTGGGGAGGCCGAAGCTGACGCAGCCACCGAATCCGAGGGAATCGGCGCTTTAAAGGCACTGAAAGCCGAGGGTGAAAGGCGCCAACTTGAAGCGCTGCTTTCAGGCGAGGCGGACGCCAACGACTCCTACGTAGAGGTGCATTCCGGCGCCGGCGGCACCGAGAGCTGCGACTGGGCGCGAATGCTGTTGCGCATGTACATGCGCTGGGGCGAGCGGAGGAAGTTCAAAGTCGAACTGATCGAAGAGACGGATGGTGATGAGGCCGGCATCAAGTCGGCGACGATCATCGTCAGTGGTCACAACGCGCATGGCTGGCTGAAAACCGAATCGGGAGTCCATCGGCTGGTGCGCATTTCCCCATTCGATTCCAACGCGCGACGGCACACGAGCTTCGCCTCGGTCTGGGTTTATCCAGTCGTCGATGACCGGATAAAGGTCGAAGTCAGCGAGAGCGAGTGCCGAATCGACACCTATCGCGCCTCCGGCGCGGGCGGACAGCACGTTAATAAAACCGAATCTGCGGTGCGCATCACGCATTTGCCCACCGGAATCGTGGTCGCTTGCCAATCGGAGCGCTCACAGCATAAAAACAGGGCGACAGCCTGGAATATGCTGCGTGCCCGACTGTATGAACGGGAGCTCGAGGCGCGTGAGGCCAAGGCCAACGCCGATGCCGCGTCTAAAACCGCCATTGGCTGGGGGCATCAGATCCGCTCGTATGTGCTTCAGCCTTATCAGATGGTGAAAGACCTTCGTACCGGGCATGTCTCTGGCACCCCGGCTGACGTTCTCGACGGCGATCTGGACCCATTCATGGAGGCTTCGCTGGCTCAGCGTCTCTCTGGGCGAACGGCGGATGTCGAGGATGTGGAATAAGCCGGAGTGCCCTGCACCTTGGATCCCAGTCCCAAGGCAAGGCTCTTTGCCAAAACCGGCGACCCACTCTCGAGCGCAACTCCCGCGAGACGGTTTGCGGTCTAGCAGACGATAGGGAGATGACGGCAGCGGCGAAGTTGGCGACGAGCTTGTCGTAGCGGGCGGTGCGTCGCCAATCTTTGGCGCGGCAGAATACGTTCGACAAGATTGCGCAGGCGTGAGGCAGTCTTATCGAAAGGACGATCTCGTCTGCGGGTCGAGGTTGTTCGATATGACTGGAACCGTCCCGCGTTCGACAAGAGAGCGACGCAGACCACCGCTGTCGTAGGCGGCGTGGCAGCCAAGTAATACCAACGGTCATAAGGGCTGACCGATGTGGGCCCATTTTCGCATTCAGATGGCTGTGATCCGTTCGGGCTGGGCGATGAGCTTACGCCATGCGTCGCAGGCGGTATCTACGATGGCGTCGTAATTTTCGAAGACGGTGTTTGAGAGTAAGCTCTGACGGAGATACTGCCAGACGTTCTCGACCGGGTTCAGCTCGAGGGCGCGTGAGGGCAGGAAGATCGGGGTGATATTTTTGGGCACCTCGAGCTTGCCTGTCGTATGCCATCCGGCGCGATCGAGCAGCAGGACGGCGTGGGCGCCCTCAGTCACATTGCGTGAGATCTCGTCGAGGTGAAGCTGCATCATGTCGGTGTCCGCATAGGGCAAGGCGAGAGCCGCTCCGACACCGCGGGCAGGACAGATCGCGCCGAACATATAGGCGTTGTCGTAGCGCTGGTCGGCGGGCTGTGCCGGGCGCGTTCCACGCCGGGCCCACTGGCGACGAGGCCGTTCTTCTGGCCAATCCGTGCTGAATCCTTATATGAGACTTCTCCTGTCAAGACATGATCGAGCGCTCCCTACGATGGTCGCGCAACGGATCTCGAGGCGGACTGTTATAGATTGGGGATCGTCGCATCCGCAGCGAGCGCTGCATAACCTTACATACGGTCCGATCGCTGGGCGTGGAATCCTTGATTGCAACCACAATGCCTCATGCACGAGGCTTCGATCCCGGCTGACGCGACCCACCTGAAACGCGGGACAGATGCTCCCAATGACGAAGACGGTCGCGACCTCCGACTATCCGCCGCTGATCGATCGGCGACGGAATTCTATGCGGCGATGATCGCCCCCTCCGGCGCGAGGCCCAGCGTGACGAAGCGCCAGATTGCGATCAAGAGCTTGCGCGCCAAGGCGACGATTGTGATGCGGCGGATTCGACCCTGAAGCGAGCCAACACGGTCCCGGAACCATGCCGCATGGCTGCTCTCTGGTTGGTAGCGAAGCCAAAGCCAGGCGAGTTGGACGAGCGTTTTGCGGGCTCGGCTGTTGCCGGCGCGATTGATGCGTCGATCGCGATCCATGCCGCCGCTCTGAAAAGGCGTTGGGGCAAGACCCAGATAGCTGGCGATTTGCCGCCTGTTGTCGAAGGTCCGGTAGAACACCTCCCTCGTCAGGACGGAGCCGAAGTTCACGCCGATTCCGCGGATCTTGCAAAGCGCCTTGACCGTTCGGCTTGCGGAGTTGTGTTGGGTTTCCAGAGCCTGCTCCCGAACCGCGTCGAGTTCGCGGATCATTTCTAGGGTCAGCAACAGCCGCCGGCGCAAGCGGTTCAACTCTGCGACGAGATGGGTCGGCAGCGGGCGGCTGTCACCCGTTCTAAGAGCCCTCATGTCGGCGTCCCAGGAACGGAGAGACGGCCTCTCCCGAACGCCCTGGGTGGCGAGCAACGCGGCGATGCGATTTTCGATGCGCACGCGCTCCTGCACCAGGAATTCCCGCTCCCGATGCGGCCGCTTCGCGTCTTCCTCTTCCACGGACGGCACGACCACGGTCCGGCAAGCACCGGGATCGCCGGCAAACTTTGCGGCCAAGACGCGAAGGAGCCCGACAGCGTCCAGCCGGTCGGTTTTAGCGCGGCGGGCGCCTCGGGTGACCAAGATGCTGGTCGGCTCGACAATGTGGTTGATCACCCCGTCCGCGGTCAGAAGTCGATGCAACCAAAATCCATCCCGCCCGGCCTCAAAGCAGCTGACGACAAACGTAGACGCGTCATCCGGAGGATCCAGCCGGTGGCGCAGGCCGGCGATGAAAGCAAGCAGGCCTGCGCCGTCGCCCGCTTCCAGACAATGAAGCTTAGACTTGTCGTTTCGGGGTACACGATACGCGATGACCCAGGAGGAAGAGCTCAGTTCGATAGCGAGATGGATAATCTGATGGCAAACATTCGACGACATGCAAGCGCTCCGGTTCCAGATGTGGGGCTTTCCAGTCTGGCAGAGGCCCTGGCTGCATAGCATCTGGAACCAGATTTCGATCGGCGTCGTCTCGGAGATGCCTTCGAGATGAGCCTTCAGCGCGCGGGGGAAGTTTTTTTGAACGCCTCGACGATCCGCTCGTCCTGCGCCGGATGCCGAGGCTGGCGCTGATAGGGGAGAAGTGCAGCTGTAGTAGCTGGGACTTGATCTGACGGTCAGCGTCCGGAGATGGGTCGGTTCCGCCTGTCAGGTATGATCAGGCAGCGATTATTTTCTCCTTCGCCAGCGGCGTCGCGTCAAGGAACGTCTGCATCGGCGTTTTGCCGAAGCACCATCGTCCTTGGTGCGGCCTTTCCTCATTGTAACTTTGGACCCAGCGATCAAGATCGACCTGGAGATCGGCGATCGAGCCATAGATCTTCTTGCGAAAGGCGATGCGATAGAACTCATCGAGCACCGTCTTGTGGAACCGCTCGACGACGCCATTATCCGGTATGTGATCCGTCGGCGCCTTGCTGTCCGCCTGTTTCCGAAAGGGAGACGGGGATATGGTGAGCCCATCCTGGACAGGGGGTGCCGGGAGCACGAAGGTGCGGGCAGGCCGTCGATAGACAGTGGGCCGAGAGCCCGGGCTCGTTACATGGCCGCCCCTTGCGACTTTCCCGGATGCGCCGTGAGCGCGGATCAGTAGATGTCGTGTTGCCCGCCAGCTCCCGCCCTGAACGAACAGAGACGGAGCAGCAACCATGCGGGCTCTTGGTCTTGGTGCGCGAATGGTCGACGTCCTCGAGCGCCAGATAGAGCTCATATTCGTGGTGCTCGGGGTTGCCGCAATATTCCGTGCCGCGATCAGTCAGCACGCGGCAG
The DNA here is from genome assembly GCA_963737365.1 of uncultured Alphaproteobacteria bacterium. GTDB lineage: Bacteria > Pseudomonadota > Alphaproteobacteria > Rhizobiales > Beijerinckiaceae > Roseiarcus. Next base: position 102,853 of record CAVTSD010000009.1, on the reverse strand, counting down.
AGCCTCACCTCCCTCGCATCATAGAACGGCACGACGCGATCGTTGACGAGATCAGCCGCGGTGATGGGCGTCTTGCGATCATAGAGCTTGGCGAAAGCGACCTTGGCGTAGGTGTGGATGAAGGTCTGCTGGTAGATGCGGCCGACCCCCTTCATGTTGCCGACGTAAAACGTGTCCTGAGCCCCACAATAGCCCGGCATTCGCTCTCGAACTCGCCATGCGCCTCCTTTTCGCTCTTGGCCTTCTCCAGCGCGACAAGCTGGCTTTCGGTCAGCACCAGGCCTTCCTGGGCGACCTTGGCTTCGAGGGCCTTCAGCCGTTTCTTCATCGTCTCCAGGTCGTGGCGCTGCCAAACCCCGCGGACACCGGCCGGCGAGATCGAATGGCCGAGCTTGCGAAGCTCGTTGGCGACGCGGATTTGGCCGTAAGCCGGCCGGTCCAGCGAAAGCTCGACGATGATCGCTTCGACCTCGGGCGGCGTGCGGTTCTTCAAGATCGGCTTGCGCCGCGTCAGCTCCTGCAGCGCCAATTCGCCGCCGGCGTCATAAAGCTCCTTGAAACGACAGAAACTGTCGCGGCTATAGCCCATCATTTTGCAGGCTTGGCTGACATTGCCGAGCTGTTTGGCCAGCTCCAGCAGCCCCACCTTGGCGCGGGTGATCTTCTGTTCCTTGGTCATCGGTCGGTGTCCTTTCGAAACGCCGAGGCCGGGCGCTGCGAACCCCGACCACTCCGCGCCCGGCCTCGGCTTTCGCCTTAGCTATGACACCAACTGTCAGATTAAGTCTTAACTACTGCACGGAAGCGCATGGAACCCGTCGAAGCGGCCGCGATAGGGAATGAGCTTGGGCCGCTCCTCCTCGAACACTTCCCAGATCGTCCGATCGGGCCGCTCGGGATGGCTGTGCCCCTTGGTCCAGGCAATGCATTTGTCCAAGAGCCAGGCATTCAGTTCGTCGTAAGACTTGAACCTCAGCCGCGGCGTGAAGAAGCGCTCGCGCACACCTGGTTCTCGACCTGACCCTTCTCCCAACCGGACGCCGGCGTGCAAGCGACCGGTTCGACAAGGTGAATGAGAGCACATCTGCAGGAAGCGGCGATTGTATTGGCGATCCTTACCGACGAAGATCGTCTCCACCGCGGTCTTCATGTTGTCGTAGACGCCGCGCCCACAGGCGCCTTTGAAGAATGCGAACGCCCGTTCGTGAGCGTCAAACACCATCTCCTGGGTCTCGCGCGGATAGACGCGTACGAACATCATCCGGCTGTGGCAGAGGCGGAGATGCGCGACCTTTACGATCGTCGTCACCCCATCCATCACAACGATCTCGTGGCTCCAGTCGAATTGATAAGCCTCGCCCGGCGCGAACGTCAGCGGCACAAAGGCATCCGCCGTCGCGCTTGCATTCAACTTCGCCCAGCTTCGCGCGTAACGGCGGATGGCGTCATAGCCGCCGTCGTATCCGAGCGCCCGCAACTCCTCGAAAATCCGGATCAAGGTCAGTCGCTCTCGCGCCGGCGCTTCGACGTTCGCCGCCAACAGCCGATCGAGGTGCTCCTTCCATCTTCCGACTTTCGGGCGCGGCTGCACCTGACGCTCATAAGAAAACGACGTCTCGTCAGATCGCAGCACCTTACGAACCGTGTTGCGCGACAGCCTCAGGTCGCGAGCGATCTCCTTGATTGACTTGCCGTGAATGAAGTGCTCACGCCGTATCCGACCGATCGTCTTCACAACCAGCATCCCCCACCGCCTGCTTCATGCCAAAGCAGGCAGACGAACAAATCGAAAATTGGGGGGTCAATTTTGGACGCCGATCCCCCCTCAGGGGGTCACTTTTCCACGCCGGATCACATACAAGCACCGAGACGCCAATCACCTCATCGAACCGTGCCTCGTCCGAGGCCAACCCCTTCCTGCGCTGGTCAATAAAACAGCCAGACACGACGGACGGAGGGAGCGTTCATCGGCTCACAGCAGAAGCCAATGAAAGCTATCCAAGCCCGACGTCGCTCTACTCGGCCGAACGCCGTTAGGCGGCCCTCCGGCCCCGCTTCGGCAATCGCGCCGTTCTCGCGGGCGCGGGTATGGCGTTCCCATCGAAGAGCTCAGCCAATTTCTCCGTCATAGCGCCGCCGAGCTCCTCGGCGTCGACGATCGTCACCGCACGCCGATAATAGCGCGTCACGTCATGGCCGATGCCGATGGCAATAAGCTCGACTGGCGAGCGGGTCTCAATCTCTTCGATCACATAACGCAAGTGGCGCTCGAGATAGTTGCCTGGATTCACGGAAAGCGTTGAATCATCAACTGGCGCGCCATCGGAGATCATCATCAGAATCTTACGCTGCTCGGGACGGCCAAGAAGACGTTGGTGCGCCCAATCGAGCGCTTCGCCATCGATATTCTCCTTAAGCAAACCCTCGCGCATCATGAGCCCGAGGTTCTTACGCGCGCGTCGCCACGGCGCGTCTGCCGATTTGTATATGAGGTGGCGCAAGTCATTCAGCCGGCCTGGATTGACGGGCTTGCCCGCCTGGAGCCACGCTTCGCGCGATTGCCCACCCTTCCAGGCGCGAGTGGTGAAGCCTAAAATCTCCACCTTTACGGTGCAACGCTCGAGCGTACGGGCGAGAATGTCGGCGCACGTCGCCGCGACCGTGATCGGGCGCCCGCGCATCGAGCCGGAATTGTCTATGAGCAGTGTCACCGTGGTGTCGCGGAACGCCATTTCCTTCTCTTGCTTGAAGGACAGAGCCTGCTGCGAATCGATAATCACACGCGGTAACCGCGCTGTGTCGAGAATGCCCTCTTCGAGATCGAAATCCCACGAACGGCTCTGCTGCGCCATCAACCGTCGCTGCAGCCGGTTGGCCAGGCGAGCGACGACCGAATGGAGGTTCTGCAACTGCTTGTCGAGGTAATCACGCAAGCGCTGCAGTTCATCGCCGTCACACAGTTGGTCCGCGTCGATTATTTCGTCAAAGCGAGTTGTAAAAGCCTTGTAGTCGGGACCGCGACGCTCAGGGGGTTGAGGCAGTGAGGGGCGCGTCTCCGCCGCGTCCTCAGCGTCGCCTGCCTCGCCTTCGTCATCGAGTTCCGACGATGGCGCTTCGACAGTGTCAATCGCCCCCTCGTCAGCATCGTCGGTCGTCTCATCGGCCGCTTCGTGCTGCATTGAACCTTGTGTTGACTGGTCTTCGCCCTCGCCCTCGGTTTCATCCGGCTGCTCGGGCGGCGTCTTCTCTTCCGCCTCTTCGCTCGACTCGTCGGGGTCACCGTCGGCGTCGCTTGTAAGTCCCAAGGACGACAGGACTTTGCGCACCAGCCTAGCGTAGGCGCGTTGATCCAGCAGAGCGTGGCCGAGCTGATCAAGATCAGCCCCCGCCTTCTCTTCGATAAAGGGGCGCCAAAGCTCAACGAGACGTGCAGCTCCGCGCGGAGGCTCGAGCCCGGTCATGCGCTCGCGTGCGAGCATCGCGACCGCTTCCTCCAACGGAGCCTCCTCGCGCGTGCGCGCCTCTGCGAAAGGACTGTGGTGGTAGCGGTCGTCAAGCATAGCGGTAATGTTCGACGCTACTCCCTGCATGCGACGCGAGCCGATGGCTTCGACCCGTGCTTGTTCGACCGCGTCAAACAGCGCTCGCGCCGGTGCGCTCGGGGGCGCCAGGCGTCGATGAAGGGCGTCGTTATGACAGGCCAGCCGCAGAGCGAACGAATTGGCTAGGCCTCTTAGGACTGCCGCCTCCTGCCGGTTGGGCTTGCGCGGCGGCTCGGGCAATCGCGCCTTGGCGCCGTCCGCGGATGTCATCAGCGACGGTTTGTCGGCCGAGAAAGCAACCTCGAGTGCCGGTTGACGCGCCAAGGCTCGCGTGCAGGAAGCGAGCGCCTGTTTGAACGGCTCGTTCGCAGCCTCAGCTTTGCCGGCAGGCTTGCGATTGCTGCCCGGCGTGACGTCGACAGTCGACATTCAGGGGCCTTCGAAGGAAGACGCGCTGCCAGAGCAGGCGCGGGAGGGTTATCTATAGGCCACACCGTGAGACCGCCGCAAGCCGAAGCGAGTGGCCCTAAGCGCTTGTCAGGCCATGATGAAGCGGCGGGAGAGACCCTGCTACTAATATAGCTGCTATGGTGGAAATCAATGGTCCGCCTGCGTGGTTAAGCTGTTCGACAGCACAATAGCTAGGGCTCACCGCTCGGCGTGCGAAAGGGGAGCCGATGCAGACGATTGGCCGTTCGTCGGCTGCCGAACTAGGATCCACGCCATCGTCGATGTCACGGACACTCTTCGCTATTGAAGTGAGGTTTGGCTATCCGGCGACGTTTGAGTCGCGACGGCATCGATCATCGGAGTTCCGGCAAGCGATTATACCAAAGGCTCTGCTGGCTGACTCACCTGGGGGATTGAACGAAGCCGCTAGCGCGGCGTGAGCGGGGAGATTTGTTGAGCGGTTCCTGACTGAGAGGATGTGGATGTTGAAGCCCATCCCTCAGACAGGAGCCATCGATGGCCGAGTTGAGCCCTCTTCGTCGCCGCATGATCGAGGACATGACGATCCGGAACATGTCGCCGGCGACACAGCGATCCTACATCAGCGCGGTTTCGAAGTTCAGCCGGTATTTTGGCCGCTCGCCGGCTAAACTGACGCTGGACGACGTCCACGCCTTCCAGGTCCATCTCGTATCGACGGGCATTTCGTGGCCTGGGCTGAACCAGATCGTCTGCGCCTTGCGTTTCTTCTACGGCGTCACGCTCGGCGAGGCAGCCGTCCCCGAGCGCATTCCTACGCGAGGGAGCCGCGCAAGCTGCCGATCGTGCTCAGCGCCGATGAGGTCGTGCGGTTTCTCGAGGCCGTTTCGAGTCTGAAGAGCCGCGCCGCGCTGACGACAGCCTATGCGGCGGGACTGCGGGCCTCGGAGGTCGCGGGGCTTCGAGTCGAGGATGTCGACAGCGGCCGTGGCGTCATTCTGGTGCGTCACGGCAAGGGCGCGAAGGACCGCAACGTGATGCTGTCGCCGCAGCTTCTCGGCATCCTGCGCACGTACTGGCGACTCGCCAGGCCAAAGACATTTCTATTCCCGGGCCGCGATGACGCTCATTCGATTGATCCAACCGTACTGCACGCAGCCTGCCGGTCGGCGGTAAAGGCGGCGGGGCTGACGAAGCGCGTTACTTTGCATACGTTGCGCCACAGCTTCGCAACGCATCTACTGGAGAACGGAACCGACATCCGGATCATCCAGGTTCTGCTCGGCCACAACAATCTGTCGTCGACGGCGCGCTACACGCAGGTCGCGACCCATACGATCCGCGCGACCCAAAGCCCGTTCGATCGTCTGACTTTGGAAGTCACTCCTACCAGTTAAGCCCCGTGGCAGGGAGCGGGCCTGGCGTTCGCCTTGAGGTCGCTGACGTTCTGCGTCGGTATGGCGACGCCTATCGTTTGGCCCACGCCGGACATTTGGGCCGCGTCGAACGGCGCGTGATGAGCGCGATCGTTGCGTGTCGCACAGCCGCGCTCGGTGGTCACGTCGAGGCGTGCGACGATTGCGGCGCGGTACGCGTCGCCTACAATTCCTGCCGTAACCGCCATTGCCCGAAGTGTCAGGGCGTGGCGCGGGCGCGATGGCTTGCCGCACGCCAGGCCGAGCTTCTGGCGGTTCCCTATTTCCACGTCGTGTTCACATTGCCCGCGCCGATCGCCGCCATCGCGTTCCAGAACAAGGCCATCGTCTACGCGATCCTGTTCGCGGCGTCGGCCGAAGCGATGACGACGCTCGCCGCCAACCCGCGTAGGCTCGGCGCACAGATCGGCGTCGTCGCTGTTCTGCACACATGGGGGCAGACGCTCACGCATCATCCACACGTGCATTGCGTCGTGCCAGGCGGCGGTCTCTCGCTTGATGGGACGCGCTGGGTCGCCGGGCGGCCGAACTTCTTTCTCGCCGTCAAGCCGCTCTCCCGCCTGTTCCGTCGCCTGTTCCTCGAACGCCTGCGAGCCGCCTTCGACGCAAAGCGCCTCGGCTTCTTCGGCGATCTCGCCCATTTGGCCGATCCCTCTGCTTTCGCCGCCTGTCTGGCCGCCGCGCAGCGCATCGATTGGATCGTTTACTCCAAGAAGCCGTTTGGCGGACCTGCGCAAGTCCTCGCCTATCTCGGGCGCTACACCCATCGCGTCGCCATCGCCAACAGCCGCATCCAAGACTGCGATAACGGTCATGTCGCCTTTGCCTGGAAGGACTATCGCAACGGGGGCGCCGTCAAGACCATGTCTTTGAAGCCCGACGAGTTCATCCGGCGCTTCCTGCTCCACGCCTTACCCGACGGGTTCCGTCGCATTCGCCACTTCGGATTCCTCGCCAATGGCCACCGAACGCAAAAGCTCGCCCTCTGTCGCTCGCTCCTGGCCGACGGGGGCGAACCGATGACGCGCGGAAAAATAAAATCGCCAACATCCGCGCCGAGCGAAACCGTCGACCTTGATCCTCCGCCCTGTCCGGAATGCGGAGGAGTTATGAGGGTCATCGACGATCTTCCCCGGGGCGGTCGGTCCGAGAGGACGCCGTTTTGGTGCGACATTTCATGAGCGCGACCATGACCATCCCACCAACAATCTCGATTCGCGTCTCTCCCATCGCGCCGCCAATTGGAGGTCGTCGATGCGATTTGCGCCCTCATGGCGTCGCAGCCTGCATCCCACAACATTGGCGCGCGCTCCCCGCGCGAGCGAACCCCGATTTGCTCCCGATCGCTCATCACAACGATCAGGCTCGCCTCGCCTGGCTGCAAGCCGACGCGACGGAACTCCGAAGCTGCCCGACACAAAGCCCTTAGCAGCGCCAGCGCCAACCTCCCCGCGTCTTCGTTCAATCCAGCTTCAATGAGGTCCGTTACCAGGCGCGCCCCCTTTCGCGCCGCGGACCTCACAGAAGCCTCTAGATTCCCGAATCGCGGTCGGACTGATTCAAGGCGGCGCAGGAGGATTTGCGCCATGCCTTCAGCGTTCAGATTACGAGAGGACTATCGGCGGCAGATTTGCGCGGGCTGGCCCGCCGGTCGAAGGACGTCAACCAGAGCCGGCGGCTTCTGTCGTTGGCAGGAGTTCGAGACGGAATGGACCGAGGGGGGCCGCGAGGATCGGCGGCATGGACCGCCAGACGCTTCGCGACTGGGTTCACCGATTCAACGCCTCGGGTCCGGATGGACTTCTCGACGACTGGACCGAAGGTCCGAAGCCGCGCCTGTCATCCGCGCAGATGGCCGAGGTCGCCCGAATGTCGAAGCGGGCCCGGAGCGCGAGAAAGACGGCGTCGTGCGCTGGCGGCGTGTCGATCTCAAGCGTGTCATCGCCGAACGGTTCGGCGTCGACTTCCACGAGCGCTACGTCGGGACGCTGCTGAAGAAGAAGCTCGGCTGCAGTAGTTAAGACTTAATCTGACAGTTGGTGTCATAGCTAAGGCGAAAGCCGAGGCCGGGCGCGGAGTGGTCGGGGTTCGCAGCGCCCGGCCTCGGCGTTTCGAAAGGACACCGACCGATGACCAAGGAACAGAAGATCACCCGCGCCAAGGTGGGGCTGCTGGAGCTGGCCAAACAGCTCGGCAATGTCAGCCAAGCCTGCAAAATGATGGGCTATAGCCGCGACAGTTTCTGTCGTTTCAAGGAGCTTTATGACGCCGGCGGCGAATTGGCGCTGCAGGAGCTGACGCGGCGCAAGCCGATCTTGAAGAACCGCACGCCGCCCGAGGTCGAAGCGATCATCGTCGAGCTTTCGCTGGACCGGCCGGCTTACGGCCAAATCCGCGTCGCCAACGAGCTTCGCAAGCTCGGCCATTCGATCTCGCCGGCCGGTGTCCGCGGGGTTTGGCAGCGCCACGACCTGGAGACGATGAAGAAACGGCTGAAGGCCCTCGAAGCCAAGGTCGCCCAGGAAGGCCTGGTGCTGACCGAAAGCCAGCTTGTCGCGCTGGAGAAGGCCAAGAGCGAAAAGGAGGCGCATGGCGAGTTCGAGAGCGAATGCCGGGCTATTGTGGGGCTCAGGACACGTTTTACGTCGGCAACATGAAGGGGGTCGGCCGCATCTACCAGCAGACCTTCATCCACACCTACGCCAAGGTCGCTTTCGCCAAGCTCTATGATCGCAAGACGCCCATCACCGCGGCTGATCTCGTCAACGATCGCGTCGTGCCGTTCTATGATGCGAGGGAGGTGAGGCTCTGCCGCGTGCTGACTGATCGCGGCACGGAATATTGCGGCAACCCCGAGCACCACGAATATGAGCTCTATCTGGCGCTCGAGGACGTCGACCATTCGCGCACCAAGACCAAGAGCCCGCAAACGACTGATGTGATCGACAAGTGTTTTTTTGCTGGATCTGAGTTATTTTCCTCCCGCGCACGGGCGACCGCGTGGCGAAGAGCAGGGCGCGAGGCGCAAGCCCTGCCGCGCAGCCTTCATCGTCGCCCCTCGGTTGCGGCGCCTGTGCGCGCCTGCTTGAGACCACGCGGATTCCAACCGGCGACGAAGCGCGCGTACGCCGTCTCGGCTTGCTCGACCCACCTGCGCTCCTGATCGCGATGGCTCTTGATATTGTCAGCGTGAGCTGCGCCTCTTTGGCCGCGTTCGGCTTTATAACCCGCCTTAAGCTCCAAATCGCGCAGCTTCTTGGCGTGCAGCGCCGGTCGGGCCCACACGTAGCTTTCACCTTTGCTCAGCAGATGCCAGATGAGGACCGCGAGCTTGCGGGCCGTCGCGACAGCGGCGACATGCTGACCGCGGCGGGCGCGGACTCGCAGGAAGAACGCGCGCAAGGGACCCGGCGCTCGCGCTGCCGCCCAGGCGGCCTCGACGAGCATGCCTCGGGCATGGCCGCGGCCCTGCTTGGTGATCCGGCCGTGATAAGCCGGTCCAGGACCTGACTGTCTGACGCTTGGGTTGAGGCCGAGATAGCTCACCAGCTTCTGCGACTGCTCGAAGCGTCCCACGTCGCCGATCGCGGCCACGATGGCGAGCGCCACCACCATGTCGACCCCTGGGATTGTCATCAGGCGTTTGACGCCCTCGTCTCCTAACGCCGAACGGGCAAGGTCACGCTCGATGGCCTTGAGGTCATCGCCGAGCCGATCGAGCTCGCGCAGATGCCGTTCGACGGCAAGCCGTTCGTCCTCCGGCAAGACCTGATGAAAAAGCCATGTCCGCCCGCTCGCCCCGCACAGATCAGCGTGCGGGCAGGAGGGGATCAGATGGCTGTGCAGGATGATATTCTTCAAGCGCGATCGCTGCCGGACGATCTGGTTGCGCCGGGTCACCTGCCGGCGAAGCGCCTGCGTAGGCTCATCCGGAATCCAGACTTCGGGCAGAAAGCCGCTCGCATAAAGTTGGGCGAGGACGCTGGCGTCGATCGTATCAGTCTTGATCTTCGCATGAGCGATGACGCGCACTTGCTTGGGGTTTGCGATCACGACTTTCTTGACGTGCGGCGCGATCACTGCTGCGACCGGCGCCGCGTTTCCGGTCGCTTCGACGACGACCACGTCCTCCTTCGAAAGCTTCTTTGCAAAAGCCTCGAGAAGAGGCCGGCGCATGTCAATGCGCCCCAGTCGTTTGAGCTTGCCGTCGTCCCAGGCCACCGCCTCGCCGAAGGCGCGGTGGATATCCAGACCAATGATCCGCATGGTTGCTGCTCCGTCTCTGTTCGTTCAGGGCGGGAGCTGGCGGGCAACACGACATCTACTGATCCGCGCTCACGGCGCATCCGGGAAAGTCGCAAGGGGCGGCCATGTAACGAGCCCGGGCTCTCGGCCCACTGTCTATCGACGGCCTGCCCGCACCTTCGTGCTCCCGGCACCCCCTGTCCAGGATGGGCTCACCATATCCCCGTCTCCCTTTCGGAAACAGGCGGACAGCAAGGCGCCGACGGATCACATACCGGATAATGGCGTCGTCGAGCGGTTCCACAAGACGGTGCTCGATGAGTTCTATCGCATCGCCTTTCGCAAGAAGATCTATGGCTCGATCGCCGATCTCCAGGTCGATCTTGATCGCTGGGTCCAAAGTTACAATGAGGAAAGGCCGCACCAAGGACGATGGTGCTTCGGCAAAACGCCGATGCAGACGTTCCTTGACGCGACGCCGCTGGCGAAGGAGAAAATAATCGCTGCCTGATCATACCTGACAGGCGGAACCGACCCATCTCCGGACGCTGACCGTCAGATCAAGTCCCAGCTACTACAGCTTCCGGCCTCGGTGTCGAAGACCTGCCTGGTTCGGTTCGACAACAACAAATACTCTGTGAGCGCCAGCGCGGTCGGCCGCCCCGTCGACATTCACGCCTACGCCGAGCGCGTCGTGATCCGCCAGGACGGGCGCATCGTGGCGGAACATCCACGCCGCTATGGGCGCGGCGCAACCGTATACGATCCCTGGCATTACGTGCCGGTTCTGGCGCGCAAGCCCGGCGCTCTGCGCAACGGCGCGCCGTTCAAGGACTGGGTGTTGCCAACTGCACTGGAGCGGGTGAGGCGCAAGCTGACCGGTTCCAACGACGGCGACCGCCAGATGGTCAAGATCCTCGCTGCGGTGCTGAGCGACGGGCTGCCCGCGGTGGAAGCCGCCTGCCTTGAGGCGCTGTCCGAGGGCGTCCATTCGGCCGACGTCGTCATCAACATTCTCGCGCGTCAGCGCGATCCAGGGCCAGCGGCGACAATCCTGACGCCTGACGCTTTGCAACTCCGCCACGCACCGATCGCCGACTGCGCCCGCTACGATCAGCTCAGGAACTCCTAACCCATGGAACGAAGCGAAGTCCTCGACATGATGAGCGGCCTCAAGCTCTACGGCATGAGGAGCGCCTACGACGAGACATTGGCCACCGCGCTCAAACGCAAGCACGAGCCTCAGCGCTTCGTCGGCGATCTCCTGAAGGCCGAGATCTCAGAGAAACAAGCGCGCTCAATCAAATATCAGCTCACCGTCGCCAAACTGCCGCTGGCTAAGGACGTCGACGACTTCGCCTTCAAGGAAACGCCGATCAATGAGGCTCTGGTGCGCGATCTGGCCGGCGGCGGCTTCATCGCCCAGCAGCGCAACGTCGTCCTCGTCGGGGGAACCGGCACAGGCAAGACGCATCTGGCCATCGCCATCGCGCGCAGTTGCATCCGCGCTGGATCGCGCGGGCGCTTCTTCACCACCGTCGATCTCGTCAATCAGCTCGAGGCCGAAAGTCGAGCCGGACGACAGGGACGCGTCGCCGACTATCTCACTCGCCTCGACGTCGTCATCCTCGATGAACTCGGCTATCTCCCGTTCGCTCAAGCCGGCGGGCAATTGCTGTTCCATCTCGTCAGCCGGCTTTACGAGCGCACCTCGATCGTCGTCACGACCAACCTCGCCTTCGGCGAATGGCCCAGCGTGTTCGGCGATCCGAAGATGACCACCGCGCTGCTCGACCGCCTAACTCACCATTGCGACATCGTCGAAACCGGCAATGAGAGTTGGCGCTTCAAGAACCGCGCCTGACTTCACGACAAAGCTCCTCACGATCCGCGCTCGCCCCGGCTGCGCAACCCAAACCAACTCCGCCGGGGCGAGCGCTACCCGCTGCACCCGTCTCCAAAATGGGGTCAATCTTGGACGCCGATCGAGGGTCAAAGTTCAACGCCGATTGACAGCTTGCGCAATGCTTGCTCTGCTCCCGACGACAGGCGGCATAGACCTGGATCGCGCGTAAATCTCCGTCGAGCCGCGCTCGACCTGTCTTTCTTTCACACAGTGTCGGAGCACAGCGTTCCCGCCTCGACCGCCCTTTGCCGCAGTGGCCAGACCGAGGATGATCAGGTCGCGAGACACTGAATCACTTCGGCCGGAGATGGAGTCCGACGCCTTTGTTGACGAATTGCAACGTGTAAGCGCTCTTGTAGTCTGTGCGCTCGTCGATCATTCCGATCGCCACCATCTCGTCGAAGAAATCCTTCCAGCGGGCATCGGTCATCGCGCCAATCCCGAGGGTGATCGTATCGCCGGAATCAACGACGCCATATTTTTTCAATTGCTCAATTGAGTAGGCAATCTGATCGTCGTTGATGTCGGGGTTCTGCGCTTTGATCATCGCGTTTGCCCTGGAGTTGTCGCCGTAAAGATAGTGATACCACCCGATAGCGGAGGCATCGACGAAGCGCTGCACGAGGTCAGGGTTGCTCTCAACGATGTCTCGGCGAGCCTCGATAAGGGTTGAATAAGTCGAGTAGCCGTAATCGGAGAGCAGGAAGATGTTCGGCCTGAAGCCGCCCTGTTTCTCGATCTCGTATGGCTCCGAGGTGACATATCCCTGCTGGATAGACGTCCTGTTGTGAATGAATGGAGCCGAATTGAAATTATAAGGCCTGATCGCCTCATCCTTGAAGCCGTAAACCAGTCTAAGCCAAGCATAGAAGGTATTGATAGAACCGGCGCCGAGATAGACGGCATTGGCTTTCGGCAGATCCTTCCATTTATCCAGACCGACGCCCGGATGCGACATCAGGATTTGCGGCGACTTCTGAAAGTCGGCTGCAACCGCTACCAGCGGCAGTTTGCTTTCCGCGCTCATGAAATCGCCGATAAGGTCGCCGCCCATGAAGAAGTCGACCTTGCCGAACAGCAACATCAACGCCCCGTTCGTTTGCGGGCCGCCGGGAATAACGGTGACATCAAGTCCGTGCTTAGCGTAAGTGCCGTCAGCCACGGCCTGAAAGAACCCGCCCGCCTCCGGGTCGGCAAGCCAGTTGGTCGCGAATTTCACCCTGTCTAGCGCTACAACCGGCTCGGCGAAGCCAACGCATGTCGCCAAGGCCGCAAGCGTCGCAAATCGTATCCGCCACGCTCGGTTTTTATAGCTCTTTGCAATGTGAACACTGCGAGATCGAATAGCGCTCGAGTCGGACAGGTCTTCTCGCAGATTCAGCCGTCGTCCCGCGAACAGCACCACCGGCCTGGAAGAATATAAATAGGGCGTCATTGATACACGAATGCGCCAACTGCGCGTGGCAGACAAGACGCCCCAATAAAATAAGCCAGGATCGGTAGCGCAGCGTGGAGATGTCATGCTCATAGCGCCGACAGGCCCTCCTCATGTGCTTGACGGCGATTTCGGAGACGCATCTCGCAATCTCTGATCGGCCCAAATCGTTTGACCTCTTCGTTGAAGAGATGATTGAAGCGTTGGCAGGTCCCGTCGCGACTTGTGTTGGAATTGGGTGGCGCGTCTTCGGGCGACATGAGGCTATCCGATCATGCGGCGAGGTCAATGATCTGATCGTCTGGTTTTTCGGCGAGGGTCTGCCATCGGTCGACCTTGCGCATGGTGATCTGTCCTGAGGCGAGCAGCGCCCAGAACAGCATGGCGGCTTCGGCGCAGGGCAGCACGGTCTGGGTCTTGATCCGGCGCTTGAACTCCTCGTGCAATCGCTCGATCGCGTTCGAGGTTCGGATCGATTTCCATTGGCTCGGCGGGAACCGCGTGAATGTGAACAGCCTGTCGCCGGCTTCCTCGAGGCTGTCGGCGACGGCGCGGCATTTGAGGCGCCATTTGCGGATGAACGCCTTACGCCGGGTCTCAACCTCGCCGCGCGTCGCGGCGTAGATCATGTCGCGGTAGTCGTTCGAGATTTCCTCGTGCAGGCGCTCGGGCGCGTGGGCGAGGAGATTGCGATGCTTGTGCACTGTGCAGCGTTGGACAGCCATGTCGGGCCACAGCGCCGCCAGCGCCTTTTCGAGGCCGGCGCGCCGTCGATGACGACCAGTTCCGGCGTTTGCAACCCGCGCCGGACGAGATCGTCGAGCAGCGCGCGCCAGGCCGCCTCGCCTTGTCCGCCCATGCTCTTGATCGCGAGCAGCATCTTCTGGCCGTCGGCGCGCACGCCGAGCGCGACGAGCAACGAGATCGAAGTCGCCTTTCTGTCGAGCCGGACACGCGCGACCGTGCCGTCGAGGATCAGCCGCACGATCGGCTCTTCGGCGAGCGAGCGCGCATTCCAGGCGTCCCAGTTCCCCTTCGTCTTGCGCCAGACGCGGCTGACCACGTCCTTGCCGACCGGCCCGGCAAACACCCCGTTCAACGCGCGGCGCACGCGGCGGGTGTTGGTCCCTGCGAGATAAGCCCTGGCGATCAAGGCGTCGGCGGCCCGGGTGCGGCGTTGGTAAGCGCGCAGCGAACCGCTCCGCCATTCACGCGTCTTGCCGTCCTCGCCGGTCAACCGCGCGCGCGGCACGGCGATCCGCGTCTTGCCAAACGTGCCCGTCAGCGTCCGCTCCCGATGCCCGTGGCGCACGCCGACAACCGACGGCGTCACCTCGTCCTCCCCCGGTCTGCGCCGGCCGTAGCGCGGACGCGACAACGCCTCGGAGAGTTCCGCCTCCAGCATCGTCTCGATGAAGCCGCGCACCCGAGTTCGGACCCCGTCCTCGATCCCGTCGAACCAATCATCGAAAAGCAAAGCTTCGGCGGCCACAGCCGCCTCCTTCGTGGTCTCCTCGTCATGGCGTGGTCTCCGTTCCAGCGCGCCAACGCCGGAATCATTTGGGTTGAACAACCCGGAGACTACGCAAACCCAATTCCAACCACCTCCGCGACGGACCCGTTGGCCTATCCTCTAGGGGAAACGTTCCCAGATTGCTGCTTGAGGTCCGTTCCGCGCGCTTCTCGCCGGCACCTCGTCAAGCAAGCCGGGACGGGCTTTTCAATAAGATAGCGGGCCTAGCCGACAGCGATCTCCACACGTCCGTTCTGCGTCGCGATGCTAAGCTCATTGCAAGATAGCAACGAAGCCGCCAGATGACAGCTTCGGCCCAGCGACCGACGACCGTGTTTTAACGCGGAGTGCAATGAGGAAAGTTTCGACCCTATGACCCATATCACTTACACGATTGTCGAGCACGATGGCGGATGGGCCTACAAGGTGGGCGACGTTTTCTCGGAGACCTTTCCCACTCATGAGGCCGCTCACGCCGCCGCTGCGGAAGCCGCGCGGGAGCAACGTGCGCCAGGGCAAAGCGGCCCTATCGAATACGAGGACAGTTCCGGGAAATGGCACGAGGAACAGGAAAGCGGTGATCGGCCGGACACCGACGTCGATGACTAGCAGGCCGTTGAAAAAGTCTCTGGCCGGGGGAATCGTGATGTGATTCTGTCGTCTTGCGCTTAGGCGGAGGCGAGTGGATGCGAGGCGGGGACGAGCGGTCGGGGTCGCTGTTCAGTTACGTCGATCTTGAAGCGCGGGTCGGCAAGGACCATCCGCTGCGGGCCATCCGCGGGATTGTGAACGAGGCGCTTTCGACCCTTTCAGGCGCGTTCTCGGCGCTTTATTCGCGGAGCGGCCGTCCCTCGATCCCACCGGAGAAGCTCCTTCGGGCGATGCTGTTGCAGGCGTTCTATTCGATCCGCTCGGAACGGCAGTTGATGGATCGGCTGGAGTTCGACCTGCTTTTTCGCTGGTTCGTCGGCCTCGGCGTTGACGATGCGGCGTGGGACCACTCGACGTTTTCCAAGAACCGCGAGCGCCTTCTGGAGGGCGACATCGCAGCCAAGCTCTTGGGCGCGGTGCTTTCGCAGCCGCGTGTGAACCGACTGCTCAGCGCGGATCATTTCTCGGTCGACGGCACGCTGATCGAGGCGTGGGCTTCGATGAAGAGTTTTCGGCCGAAGGACGGCTCGGGCGATCCTCCGACGGCAGGCGGCAGGAGGAACCGCGAGGCGGATTTTCACGGCCAGAAGCGCTCGAACGCGACGCACGCTTCGACGACCGATCCGGACGCGCGTCTCTATCGCAAAGGGCCGGGCAAGGAGGCGAAACTCTGCTTCATGGGCCACGCGCTGATGGAGAACCGCAACGGCCTCGTCGTCGACGCCTGCTTGACCGAGGCGAATGGCCACGCCGAGCGGATCGCGGCGCTGCACATGATCGAGCCGCGCGCCGATCGGCCGAGGCCGATCACGCTCGGCGCCGACAAAGCTTACGACGCCGAGGACTTCGTCAATGAACTGCGCTCGATGAACGCGACGCCCCACGTGGCGCAGAATGCGAATGGCCGCTCGTCGGCGATCGACAGCCGCACAACGCGGCATGCAGGCTATGCAGTCAGCCAACGCATCCGCAAACGGATCGAGGAAGCCTTCGGCTGGATGAAGACGATTGGCGGGCAGGAGAAGGCCAAGTTCCGCGGCCGCGATCGCGTCGGTTGGGCCTTTACCTTCGCGGCCGCCGCCTACAATCTGTTGCGGTTGCAGAAGCTCTTGGAGGCCTGCGCGTGAAGAGCCCGGCGAACTGCCGACTGATCGGCCGCTGGCGGATCGTCGAGGCCGACCTCTGGGATGGTGCTCACCTCGATCTCTGCGGCCCGGCGGCGCTGACGATCACCGCGCAAGGCGACGAAATCGCCTTCGGCGCTCTGGAGGCTGGCCTCGAGGTCGAATATGCTCGGGACTCGATTGGCTTTCGCTGGGCCGGTTGCGAGGAAGGCGACGAGGTCGAGGGCGAAGGGACCGCCGAACTCCTCGACGATGGCACTCTCGAGATCGAGTTCGCATACCGAAACGGCGACGAAGCCGTCCTCAAAGCGAAACGGGATACTTCTTCAACAGCCTGCTAGGTGGTGTGGACGAATTTGATCAAGCATAGGCCTGCGGCGAAGCTGACGATGGATCTGAAGTTTCGTTCGGTCTTTTCGCATCGGAGCGCGACGCGCTTGAACCGCTTGAGGCGTCCAACGCCCTGCTCGATGCGAGCCCTTGCCTTGTAGAGGGTTCGCGCGAAGAAGGCCGGCTTGTCTTTTTCGTTGGCCTTGTGCGGGATGACCGGCGCGATGGCGCGCGCCCTTGCCGCCTCGCGGTTGGCCTTGCTGGCGTAGCCTTTGTCGCAGATGGCGGCGCGAGGCTGGATGTCGGGTCCGATGTCGAGCAGGGTTTCGAAGTGACGCGCGTCGGAAGCTTCTCCGCCGGTCAGATCGAAGGCGATGATGTCGCCGGAGGCGTCCGATTTTGCGTGGATTTTCGTGGTGAAGCCGCCGCGCGAACGCCCGAGGGCCTGGCCGTCTTGCCCCCTTTTGCCCCGGCCGCCGACACATGCGCGCGCACGATGGTTGAGTCGAACATCTGAATGAGATGCGCCGTCGAACTCATGGATGCCAGAGTGTCGAAGAACGCCTCGAAGACGCCAGCCTTGCTCAAGCGATCGAAGCGCTTCCACACGCTGTTCCAATGACCGAAGCGCTCCGGCAGCGCGCGCCAGCGAACGTTCTCGACGGTGAAGAAATGAAGCGCCTCGAGGAACCGGCGATCGTCCTCACCTTTCCTGCCACGACGCGGCAGGCAGGCGCGAAACACCGCAAGCGTGTGCGCCCAATCGTCCGCGTCCATCTTTGTCGACATTGGCCCCGGCCCTGTGATTCGGTCGGAGTCCTATGAATCATGCCCGATTCCGAAGGGGAATCGCAAAAAACGTCATCGGTCGAAATTTCGTCCACACGGCCTAGCGAAGCTCTTTGCCTTGCCAGGACTCGCTTGACTTGCGGGAGATTCGGCGAAGCGCTCAATCGACCGCAAGTCGCTCACGAGACTCGCGTAGCCGGAACGTTTCTCTTCCCCATCCTGTAGACGAAGCACCGCAGTCGCTCCCAAGGCCACGATAGGCCGTGGACCGATCACCTCGATTTCCTCAAACAGCCAGCGACGGCATATCCGGATCTCACTGGCTTTGGGCCTCTTATGGAGTTGTCGCTTGCCACGCGGCTCAAACTTGAACGTTTTACTGCGTTGGTTGCGTAAACGCGGCTTCTATCTACGCCCGCCTCAGCCGGCGCCTTGTCCAATATCTGGCCGGCCGGGCCGACGAATGGGCGGCCTTCGCGATCTTATCTATCCCCCAGTTGCTCGCCGACCAACATAATCTCTGCAGCTGTCGGGCCCTCGCCAAGTACTGTTTGAGTTGCATCCTTCCACAGGGGGCAGGCCTGACAAAACGTTGCTTCGCGGCGCAAACTTTGTATTTTGTCGCTCAGCCTAACGGTAGTCAGACCTTAGAGTCTGTCCGCGAACATCATGTTTGAATGCATAGCTTTCGCAGCATGAGCCGGATTGAGGCGAGCCGTAGGAATGCGAGGGCCTTTCGGCTGAGACACTCCCAGTCTTCGCCAATCGGCGACAGCGATTGAGCCACGCGAAAGACCTCTCAACAAGCCAGCGCTTTGGTAAAATGACGAACCCTCTGGCGCCGTCGGACCGCTTGACGATTTCAACGTTGACCTGCGCCATTGTGCGCTGCGCCGCCGCCTGAAACTCCGCCCCTTGGTAGCCGCCGTCCGCGTAGAGCTTAAGCAGGAATGGAAAGGCGCCAAACAGGGTCGCCATCAGCAAGGCGCCACCGTCGCGATCCTGAATGTCGGCGCCATGCACGATGGCGTGCATCAGGAGGCCTTGCGTATCGACGAGGATATGCCGCTTCTTGCCTTTGATCTTCTTGCCTGCATCAAAGCCATGCGGGTCGATGCAACGGCCCCTTTTTCCGCGGACTTGACGCTCTGGCTGTCAAGGATCGCGGCGGTCGGGCTGGCGTCCCGACCTGCTTGCTCACGGCACTTCACATAGAGCGCTTCGTGAAGGCGGTCGAGCGTGCCGTCATAGCTCCATAGATCGAAATAATCATAGAGCGTCGAGCGCGGCGGCAAATCCTTCGGAATCGCTCGCCACTGGCAGCCCGTGCTCAGAATATACATCAAGCCGTTGACCACTTCGCGTTCGTCGACATGGCGACCGTTGCCGCCGCGTCTGGCCGGCGGGATCACCGGCGCAACATGAGCCCATTCGGCATCTGTCAGGTCGCTTGGATACCGCAATTTGCTCCGGTCATAGCGCACACGATTTTCGCTCGTCCACACTGACGACCTCCATAAAATCAGGAAGCGCCCAGTGAATCACAAACAATTCATATCAATCAAATTGTCCCCGGACAGACACTTAGGCTCATGGCCTAACGAAATATTCCACTAGGATCAAGGCAAGGATTGCCAAGGCGACACTGCCGATGAGCATGTAGCGGAGATTATTTCCGGTAGAACCTGCTCGCACAGCTGTCTTGTTGTCTTCGGTTACGATCGGACGTTCGTGCGCGTTCATTGAAGGCTCCTTAGTATAAGAGGGTGGATCAGCGCTTGGCGCTGATCGCCGCCAACGCGAGAAGCGCGGCACAAGTTTAAGGTGCGACCTAGCGCCCTCATGCGAAAACTCGGGACCGGGGGAAACGTTCCGCGCAGGCGCTCTAGCGTGCGCTCATCCCAGGCGGATTCAAGTTTTCGGCTGCGGCGACGCGGCTTGAACCTGCCTGGTCGCCAGGAGCGCCGCTGCCAGCGCGGTCCATCCGGTTTGATGCGAAGCGCCTAGCCCTTTCCCCGTCTCGCCGTGGAAATACTCATAAAAGAGCAACGAATCTCGCCACATCGGATCGTTCTGGAATCGCGGATTGGCTCCATGCGCCGGCCGCCGGCCACCCGGGTCGAGCAGAAATAGGCTCAAAAGGCGGCGCTCAAGCTCAGCGGCGACCTCACACAAATTCGCCCGTTTGCCCGATCCCGTAGGCAACTCGACCATCAAGTCGTCGCCAAAGAAGTTGTGAAGGTGCCTGAGCGACTTAATCGCAAGAAAGTTCAATGGAAACCACACCGGTCCACGCCAGTTGGAGTTGCCGCCGAAGAGCTCGGAGCGAGACTCGCCCGGTTCGTAGTCGAGCCGGCAGGTGCGGCCGTCAAAATCAAGAACCAAAGGGTGTTCTAAATGGTACCGCGAGAGTGATCTCAACCCATAAGGCGAGAGGAACTCGCTCTCGTCGAGCATACGAGCCAGGATACGCTGAAAGCGGGACTTCTCGACCAGCGAGATGAGACCGGGCCGGCCTCCAGAAGGGAGGTAGTAAAGATAGTTCTTTGCTCCTAATTTATGCTCAATATACCAGCGGGCTCGCTCGCGAAACATCGGCAATCGCTGCCAAAGCGCCGGGTCGAGCCCCACGGCAGCGAAGACCGGCAGAAGCCCCACCATGGAGCGCGCCCGCACTCTGATTGCGGAGCCGTCTCTTGTGCGCAAGCAGTCGTAGAAAAATCCATCCTGCTCGTCCCACAGGTTGTCCATCGCGGCGGCGATCAGCGCGAAGTGCTCAAAGAATTTAATGGCGACATCCTCGTAAACCGGGTTCTGGTTCGCGAGCAACAGCGCCATCTCGAGCATGTTGAGGCAGAATTTCGCCATCCAGGCGGTGCCGTCTGACTGTTCAAGCACTTCGCCTGGAAGGATCACCGAGCGGTCAAACGGGCCAACGTTGTCGAGCCCCAGAAAGCCGCCCTCGAAAATATTATCTCCTCGCGCGTCCTCGCGATTGACCCACCAAGTGAAGTTGATCAACAACTTGTTGAAGACGCGTGTGAGGAAATCGAAATCCTTTGCGCCGTCGATGCGAAAGACCGCTAGCGCGGCCCACGCCTGGACTGGCGGATTAACGTCGCTGAAGTTCCATTCGTAGGCCGGCAGCTGGCCCTTCGGATTCATGTACCATTCGCGTGCAAGCAGCAGCAGTTGATTCTTCGCCATTCCCGGGTCGATGTGAGCGAGCACGACACTGTGAAAAGCGAGGTCCCACGAAGCGTACCAAGGGTATTCCCACTTATCCGGCATCGCGACGATGTGGTGGTTGCTGAGGTGCCGCCATCCCGAGTTACGGCCGGATTTCCGCGCTTCCGGTGGGGGGATTTTATCCCCCGTCAGCCAACGTGGGACGTCATAGTGATAGAACTGCAGGCTCCAATTCATCCCGGCGAAGGCTTGCCGCATCACCAGCGCTTCGTCGTCACTAGTTCCTTCCGGACGTAACGCGGCATAATAGTCGTCGGCTTCGCGGCTTCGGTCGGCTTGCGTTCGCGTGAAGGCATCGCCGAGATCCATTGTTCTGCCCGGCGTATCACGGGACAGGCGGAGCCTTATCTCGGCTGTCTCTCCGGCTCCAACCATAACGCGGTGCCAATACGCCATCTTCGTCCCTTGTCGGTCGGGATTGACAGTCGCCGCGCCGTTGACCACGCGGTCGTTGATCCCATCCTTGGGGAAAGGCGTTGAAGCGGCACCGGCAAAGAGCTTCGGGACGTTCGTCTCGTTTTCGCAGAACAAAGGAGAGGGCAGACGCCCTGTAGGATCAGGGCCGGCGACTAGCTTCCAGGCGCCGATCTTCTCGTCCTCGGCGATGACCACGGAAACCTTCTCGTTGGATGCGTCGCGAATGACAGGTTTGGCAATGCCGTCTTGCCAGGACCAGCGGTTGCGGAACCAAAGCGTCGGCAGGATGTGGAGCTCAGCTGCTTCTGGCCCGGCATTGCGCGCCGCAACGCAAATCAAAATGTCGTCCGGCGACGCCTTGGCGTAATCTGCGGTGATTTGCCAGTATCGGTCACCGTCGAACACGCCGGTATCTAGAAGCTCGAATTCCGGCTGCTCACGTGTGCGCTTAGCGTTCTCCTGCCGCAGCCGCTCGTACGGAAACGCAGCTTGCGGATAGTGATAGCGCCAACGCAGCCAGGAATAGGTCGGCGTGGCGTCGACGTACCACCAGTATTCCTTCGCGTCCTCGCCGTGGTTGCCCTCCGGCCCGCTGAGGCCGAAGATCCGCTCCTTCAGGATAGGGTCGCGACCGTTCCAAAACGAAAGAGCAAAACAGAGGCGTTGCTCGCGATCACAAAGGGCAGCCAGGCCATCTTCGCTCCAGCGGAAGGCGCGCGAGAGCGCGTCGTCGAAGGGAAGGTAGCGCCAGGCGTCACCGTCGGCGCTGTAGTCCTCGCGCACGGTGCCCCAAGCGCGTTCGGCGACGTAGGGCCCAATGAACTTCCAGTCGCCCCCCGCATCAGCGGCTGACCCCTCCGCGAGCCGCGCGTGCTCGGCGGACAGGGGCGCTTTTCGTTGATCGTCGCTGCTCATTGTGCGCACCCTAGCATCGGTCTTCATTCTCGATGCAAAGGGGCGCAGACTTTGTTCGCCGCCCCCAGAGTCGCAGCCCTCGAGGTCGTTGAAGTTATTTGCCGACCGGCTTTTCCAAATGCCCCCCGAACTGGAAGCGCATCGCGGACAGCAACTTGTTTTGGTAATCGGCTTCGCCGCGCGAAAAGAACCGTTCGTAAAGCGCCGTACTGAGCACCGGAACCGGCACCCCCTCATCAATCGCCGCCTTGATTGTCCAACGGCCTTCTCCGGAATCGGACACGCGACCTGAGAACTTCGTCAGGGAGGAATCTTCAGCTAGCGCCGTGGCGGTCAAGTCGAGGAGCCAGGAGGCGACTACGCTGCCGCGCCGCCATACCTCCGCGACGTCAGGCAGGTCGATGTTATAT
The DNA here is from genome assembly GCA_963737365.1 of uncultured Alphaproteobacteria bacterium. Taxonomy (GTDB): domain Bacteria; phylum Pseudomonadota; class Alphaproteobacteria; order Rhizobiales; family Beijerinckiaceae; genus Roseiarcus. The sequence goes on along the minus strand of CAVTSD010000009.1, from coordinate 80,462 downwards.
TTGTAGTGGTCAGGATTGCGAAGCGGCGTTGTCTCGGCGTCGATCGCGTGTGTTTTCTCGCCGACATTTGCCGCGCGGAGAATGTCCAACCCCTCCGCATAGGCGGCCATGATGCCATATTCGATCCCGTTGTGGACCATCTTTACGAAATGTCCGGCTCCGTTCGGGCCGCAATGAAGATAGCCAAGCTCCGCGGTTGTGGGCTCGCCCTTGCGACCCGGGGTACGCGAAATGGATCCTGAGCCGGGAGCGAGCGTCTTGAAGATCGGGTCGAGACGCTGCACTTCGTGATCCGGACCGCCAATCATCATGCAATATCCGCGTTCAAGCCCCCAGACGCCGCCGCTAGTGCCGACATCGACATAGTTGATGCCTTTCGACATGAGTTCATGTGCGCGGCGAATATCGTCGACATAGTAGGAGTTGCCGCCGTCAATAATTGTGTCTCCAGCCTCGAGCGCAGGCAATATATCGGCGATCGTCTGGTCGACGACCGCGGCGGGGACCATGAGCCAGATAGCGCGCGGCTTCGTTAACTTCTTGGCTAGCTCGGCAAGCGACGAACTCCCGAGCGCCTTTTCGTCGACCAATTCCTCGACCGCCTTGGGAGACATATCGAAGACGACACATTCGTGGCCGTTCGTGAGGAGCCTTCGGACCATGTTGGCGCCCATTCGGCCTAGACCGACCATTCCGAGCTGCATGTACGTGTCCTTCAGAAGAGAGATTAGTCCAACCACGCTAGGATTGCTTTGATCTTACCTTTGTCCCCAACTTCTTAGCAATTGAAGGCCCCAAGCGAACCGAGGTAGGATTGGCGTCCCTCCACATTAGAAATCCGCCTCTGAACGCATTAGCGTTGTCTCCCAACCTGCATCCTGTCGGCAGCTCGTTCAGTATCTTAGCGTTGCCGCCGCCGAGCACGATATCGTCCGGTTCAAGCGCAGCGACCAGTCTGTCCACGACATCGAACACGTGCTGCCGCCATCTCTTCTTGCCGAGCCGGGCGAGCCCTCGGGCGCCGACGTAATCTTCATAAGTGCCCTTCTTGTACGGCAGATGACCAAGCTCCATCGGCTCCACAATTCCGTCCACGATGAGTGTCGAGCCGAGTCCGGTTCCGAGCCCGAGAAATAACATCTTGCCCTTCTTGTAGCTTCCCACCGCCTGCATTGCGGCGTCGTTGAGGACCTTGGTTGGCCGTCCGAAACCGCTCTCAAAGTCGAAGCCCATCCACCCAGGTCCCAAATTCTTAGGGTCGGCCACGGGCCGATCGTGCAGAACCGGGCCGGGATAGCCGATCGACACGAAGTCGTAACTCCATCCGTCAGCAAGCCGGCGGACGTTGGAGACCATCTGCTCGGCCGTCATTTTTGGCCCCGAGGCGATCTCCCGCTTATCGTCGTGTCCACTTGCTAGGATTTTGACATGGGTGCCGCCCACATCGACGACCAATATATCCATGGAAATGCCCTAACGTTGCGGACGCTCGTGGTTGCAAACCCCGCGCAAGGGAACATGACGTAGGTCACTGCATTGCGCTAGCCCTCGCAGCACAACGCCACGTCTGAGCAGCTGCCTGACCATCTAAATTTCTGATTGCCGGAACATCTGGTCTCGGCATTGACTCTTAAAGAGTTGGTCGGAGTGAGAGACCGACCGCCTGGTGTCCGCCAGATTTCGCCACTGTTCAAAAATTACCGTCAAGACAATTGGTTAATTTCACAGATGGCCTTGCATGTTCACCAAGGTGCGCTAAAATCCGCGTGCACATGGGGGACCAAATGGGGGACCGGAATGGCGGGAAAGCTCTCCGCGCGCAAAGTTGAGACAGCGCCGCCCGGGGTTCATCCGGACGGAAACGGTCTGTATCTTTGCGTCTCAGCGTCAAGCAGACGAACGTGGGTCTTTCGTTTCTCGTGGCGCGGCCGGCGGCCGGAGATGGGCCTCGGGTCTTTCGCCGAGGGCGTCGGGCTGGCCGACGCGCGCATCGCGCGCGACGAAGCCCGCCAGGTCCTCCGAAGCGGTCGCAATCCAATTGATCTGAAGCGGGAGAAGAAACGCGCCGCCGCGGGCAGGCCGACGTTTGGACAAGTCGCGGATGCCTTGCTGGAGGCCAAGGCTGGCGAGTGGCGCAATGGGAAGCATCGCGAGCAGTGGCGAATCGCCCTCATGGAGACCGCCGCAACGCTGCGCGCCAGCCCGGTCGATGAGATAGACACCGAGGCCGTCCTTGCCGCTCTCAAGCCGCTTTGGACCGACAAGGCGGAAACCGCGTCTCGATTGCGCGGACGGATCGAGGCGGTGCTCGACTATGCCAAAGCTCAAGGCCATCGAGCAGGTGAAAATCCGGCGCGGTGGCGGGGCAATCTGGCGCACTTGTTGCCAAAGCGGGGCAAGCTCGCACGGGGACACCATGCGGCAATGGCCTACCAGGACGTCCCGGCGTTCATGAGTTGCTTGCATCAGGTCGATGCGACGCCAGCGCGCGCGCTCGAATTTGCGATCCTGACTGCCGGGCGGTCCGGTGAGGTCTACGGGGCGACATGGGGGGAGTTTGACCTCGAAAAAGAAGTGTGGGCAGTCCCCGCCGCACGCATGAAGGCTGCGCGAGAGCACCGCGTTCCGCTATGCGACCGGGCCGTTGAGATTGTCGGCCAGTTAGCCGCGGTGAAGGTTGGCGAGTTTGTTTTTCCAGGGAAAGGGGGGCGCAAGCCCCTCTCTCACGTCGCAATGGCGAAGGTGCTCAAGCGGATGGGCGTTGAGGGCGCGACAGTGCACGGCTTCCGGTCCGCCTTTCGCGACTGGGCTGGAAACGAGACGCACTTCGCCCGCGAGGTGGCCGAGGCCGCGCTTGCGCATGTCATCGGCGACAAGGCCGAGCAGGCCTATCGGCGGAGCGATGCCTTAGAGAAGCGGCGAGCCCTGATGGCCGCGTGGGAGCAATACATCTCGCGTGAGCGAGGAGCGGCAGTGGTGCAACTCGCGCCGCGGAGGGAGGCGAGACCAGTCGCGTAAGAACTATCGAGGACCTGCCCAGACCCACCCGCCGTCGAAAAGTACATCGGCGGGTTCCGAGAGTCCCGCGACGCGGCTCCGGTATCCGCTCGGGTGCGGCTTAGTCATACCCACGCAAGGACGACGGGAAAACATCAGGCGCGGCCAGCTTGGCTTGGACGCATGACAAGGGCGAAGCGAGATGCACCGGACGCAGCGCAACGAAGGCTCCAACGACAACTCGCACTTTGGTAAAGCCTTCTCGGAGAGCGCCACGCTTTTGGACGCGCAGCAGCGGCTGAACGGCGAACTATCGTCGAGTACCCGGACGCGTCTCAACAGGAAGACGCGTGAGGCGACCGCGGAACTCAAAGAGTTGGAAGCGCGCAACCGTTCGATGACGCTCGTGCTGGCGGCATATTGTCGCCAGCACGACGGCAAGTCGGACATTGAAGGCAGGATCATCAAATGGGTTCCGGATGTCGCCGTCGAGATCGGCTCGTGCAGCGAGTTCGACAAATGGTGCGGTGATAAGTTCAACGAACTGGACAAGCTGAAAGAACGCCGCTTACTCACGCCGGCTGAGGACCTGCTTTATTCGGCCCTTGAGGAGCTTGCCGATCTTGATGTGCGCGCAATCTGGTATCGGCTCCAGACCCAGTATGCGGCACACGGAAAGCGCGGCCGTCCGAAAAAAAGTAGATAGAATAGCTATTTAGATAGGGTCAATTCTCGTTAATTTTTGGAAGCTATCGGAGCTATCGTCCCTTCGTACTTCAGCAACCTCGCTTGAATTCAGGCGGGTTTGCTTTGTCGGAGGATGAAAAATGGTCGGATTGGCTACCCCTCAGGTGTCCCTCCCGGTGGCGCGCTCAATCGAGGACACGGCTAAGCGTGTGGGGTGCGGACGCACCTCAATCTACGCCGCGATCAAATCAAAGGCGCTCCAGGCTCGCAAGATCGGCCGCCGCACGATCGTTCTCGAAGAGGACTTGCGAGCATGGCTTGCCGCGCTGCCGACGCGTTAGGCCGGTACGATGCGCACCCTCAAGCCCTCCATAAGCCCCGCCGAGCTGATTGCGAGCCTGGCGGATGGTCATACCGCGTCGCTGTATCATGACTGGCGACACGTCTTAGGTGCAGCTGCGCCGTATCCGAAACAGCCTATTCGCGAGGTGTTTGCGGCATACCTCACCAGTTATCCGACACCAGCGGCGACAAAGGAAATGGTCGCGCTGCACGAGGCCGGGCACTACATCGCCTTTGAGCGCCTCGGGATGATCGCGACGACCGCCGCCATCCGAGGATCGGCATTCGGCCGTGACGGATGGAGCGGTGGCGCGAACGCCATCGAGCGACCTGACCATCACTGGGTCATGAACGCGAGGAGGTGGGGCCTCGCGCTGCTTTGGAATGAAGCGATAGCGGGGCTGGCCGGCCCAATCGCCGAAGAAATTCTAGGTGGTGGTGACGCGCTGGGCAGCGTGAGCGAACTGGCCGGGGCGGCGCTATGGGTGGCCTGCGCCGCCGAACTGGCAGGGCAAGACGGGGGCGAGGCGCTCCGCCAAACTGTTCGCAAAGCGATCGCACTCGTCGAGCGACATGAGCCTGGCATCCGCGACATTGCTGGAGCGCTTGAGCATAAGAAGAGCATTAGCCGTTTTGATCGCCCCGTTAAAAAAATCCTCCAGCGCGTGCTGCGAGGGGTGATTGCAAATACGCCGCTCTCGGACGAAGGCCAAACTCTGTCCGACAAGATCATGGGCGCACTGGCCCAACTGGAATTTCTCGGGCTGCCGGTGGTGTGGGCGGCAGCTGAGGAGTTGGAGGGGAAGGTGGCGATGGCAGACGCAACAGCAGACGCAACAGCCGCCCGGTTCGTTGTTTGGACCTTCGCTAACGAGAGTGCGACGGAGGGCAAGTGATGGGCACAAACTCCCCCCCGCTCGCGGTCTCCGCCTCTGACGTCGAATGCCCGAGTGCGGCGCTCGCGGCCTCTCAGTTCCTGTCTGCGTTATGGGGCGCTAATGCCACGGGCGCGCTGCCGCATGTCCACATGATCGGCGAGAAGTTGGCGGGGGGATTTGCACATCACCCGGTGTACACGGTTCATGATGCGATCACCTGCGCAACACAAATCTCCGGGAGCGGCCAGGACGCCTATTTCGCTTGTGGCGCATACAGGACGTTCACACGCAAGCGCACCGGCAACCGCTCGGGAGGCAACGCCCTTGGCGCGAATTGCTTGTGGTTCGACGTGGACTGCGGTGAGGACAAGCCCTATCCGAACCAAGGGGCAGGGCTTCGGGCCTTGCGTGCCTTTTGCATGGACACGGGTCTCCCCAAACCGTCCCTCATTGTCGATAGTGGGAACGGGCTGCATACCTATTGGCATTTTGGCGAGGATATCGAAAAGAAGAAGTGGTTCACGCTTGCGAAAGAGTTGAAGGCTCTCACCGAGGCCAAGGGTCTCATGCTAGACCCAAAACGCACTGCCGACATCGCCAGCGTCTTGCGCGTGCCGGGCACGCTTAACTTCAAGGACGCCAGCAACCCAAAGCCTGTTCGCATTTTGCACGCGTCGGTCGGGCACAACTTGAATTCGTTCATCTCAACCCTCAACGCCGCGAGCGCTGCCGTCTCCGCAAGCTTCCCCGGATCCCAGCGCGGGTTGGCCGCCTCGCCAGCGGCAGGATTTGGCGGGAACATTCTGCCGTTCACACCGTCGCCAACCCCCGTTGAGATCATGCGCGCCATGCTTAAGCACCTCGCGGCTCGAGGTCATTTTAAAGGGCGGGACGAATGGATCGAAGCTGGCATGGCTTTGAAGCCAGCCTATGGTGATGAGCAAGGCTTCGACCTTTGGAGTGAGACGCACGAGGACGACCGGGCGCGTGCTGGCGCGCGGGCCCAGTGGGCATCGTTCGCCTCGGAAGCCCGGCCGGGACACGTCACCATCGCCACCATCATCAAAGCCGCGAAGGACGCGGGACTTCGTCCCTTCGCTGATCGCGCCCCCCTTATCGCACCGCTCACGTACAAATGCGGCTGCGGAGTTCACCGGCAGCGGCGTTGACGTGGAGAACGGCAAGCTCTTTGCCGGTATGTTCCGAAGCAGGTTACTCTACGTCCATGAAACCGGCGACTGGCTGCTGTTTGATCCTCAGCGGGGCTGGTTCACGGCACCGCCGGGCGAAGCTGATCGCGCAGCGAAGGGAGTCCTTGCAGTACTGCGAACTGAGACAGCAGACCGCTTCAAGGCAATGGGTCCAGATGACCAGGTTGTGAAGCGGATGACGGCGCACGTGCGCTACACCAGCAAGGCGAACAATCTTCACGCCATGATCGCGATGGCGAAGTCCGAGACGGGCATGACCGCGCAGCTGAGCGATTTCGATAGCGATCCGACGCTGCTCGGCGTCGCGAACGGAGTCCTCGATCTACGCACTTCCACGCTCTTGCCAACCTCGCCGGACGTACTGGTCAGCAAACGATGCAACGTCGCATTCAACCAGGACGCGACATGCCCGCGCTTCGCACAGTTTCTAAAGGAGGTGCAACCCGAGAAGGAGATGGCTCATTTTCTGTTGCGGCTAATGGGCTACTGCCTGACGGGCGACGTGAATGAGCAAGTCTTCGCGTTCTTCTATGGCCATGGAGCCAACGGCAAGAGCGTCTTCGTCGAACTCATGGCTTGGCTGCTTGGCGACTACGCCCACAAAATCTCCACCGAGATGCTGATGCACCATCAGCGCAACCCACAAGGGCCGAGCCCCGACATCGTGTCGCTGAAGGGGAGGCGTTTCGTTTATGCAAACGAAACCGAAGAAGGGCGACGACTAGCTGAAGCCCGCGTCAAGGATTTGACCGGCGGGGACACCCTCACTGGACGCGTGCCATACAGCAAAGCCGACATCACCTTCCGCCCGACCCATAAGTTGATCATCGTGGGCAACCATAAACCGGAGATCACTGACATGTCCGCCGGCATGTGGAGGCGCGTCGTGCTGACGCCATTTGACCAGACGATCCCCGAAGAGAAGCGCGATCCCAAGCTGTTGGAGGCGCTGAAAGGCGAAGGTTCTGGCATTCTCAACGTTCTCCTAGCCGGATTTCAGGATTGCTCGCAGATCGGCTTGCCAATTCCCCCGAAGATCAAGGCAGCGACAACTGCATACCGCGACGAGCAAGACATTCTCGGCGACTGGATCGCTGAGAACTGCATCACCGGCGCAACCTGCTCAGTGAAGAAAGCCGAGTTGTACGCCGACTATGTTTCGTGGACGAAAGAGAACGGCCACAAGCCCTTCTCACAATCAAGGCTGACGCGGCGTCTGAACGAACGCAGCTTCAAGGTTGGCGCGGACAAACGCACCGTGACTGGCCTCTGCATGAAGAACGTGGCGGAGGCGGCGCGAATTGTTTGACGCGGGGCTGCGCGGTTTGCGCACTTTTGGGGTCAAAACAAAAACTTCTCTATATATCTCTCTCATAGGAAAGTTTGTGAAGATACTCTCAAAAGTGCGCAAAGTGCGCAGCGCAAAAGGCTCGTCATTGGGGCGACCGCTCTGGAGAACGCAGGCAGGGGCTAACCACCAGCGAGAATGGCAATGATTTGGCGGGCCTACCTGGCGCAGTTGGACGCGATGGCTGAAGCGCAGCGGTTGCAGCAGCCTCAGCCATCAAGTCTGCGCAATCGATTTATAGATTGGTACGGGGGCCTTCCAGCGGTCTCCCGCGATCGTCGTTTTTCGATGTCCGAGATAGAGGCGGCGCTCAAGACCCAAGGCAAGTACATCAGCCCTGTCCTCTTTGCGCTGGGCTGGCGGCGAAACCGGAAATGGAGCGCGACTGGGCAATACCACCGATATTGGGAGCCGCCGCGGCCATGATAGCCGAGCGATGCGAGCGTCTCCGACGTTCTGGGTACGGCTAGCAAACCACCAGGCGCACACCAAAATCACAGCAACGGGCACCGACTATCGGTTCGCACTAATTTCCGCGCATGCTTTCGCCGAAGGTTGGTAAAAAAGGGCGTTGAAGCACCAGCTGGCAATCGCTTCGGTTCTCTCGCCATAAAGTGCGGCCGAAAAGTCGCCCCTGGCGGTCCTGGGCCGAGGCGATAAAATGTCAAAGCCGGATTTCGTCTAGGGATCCCCCTATTGGGGCGCTTGCGGCAACCCCCCGAAACGCTCAAACTGCGATAGTGATTTGGCCGTCTTATGCGCGCCGATTTGCTTTTGCCGGGGGCCTCTCTTGAACCATCAATCCCTTTCCGCCTTCATCTGGTCGGTCGCCGATCTATTGCGCGGCGATTACAAGCAGTCTGACTACGGCAAGGTTATTCTGCCCTTCACTGTGTTGCGCCGTCTGGATTGCGTCCTAATGCCCACTAAGGTGGCGGTGCTGGCGGAGCTGGCGGACAAGCAAAAGGCCGGGCTCAATCCCGAACCGTTCCTCCTGCGCAAAGCCGGTCAGGGCTTCTACAACACATCGATCCTCGATCTGAAGAAGCTTATCGGCGACCAGGACAACGTGCGGGCGCACCTGACCACCTACGTGCAGTGCTTCTCCCCGAATGTCCGCGACATCTTCGAGCGCTTCGAGTTCGCCGTCCAGATCGATAGGCTCGCCAAATCCAACTTGCTCTATTTGGTGACCGAGAAGTTCGCCAACATAGATCTTCACCCCAACGTCGTCGACAACGTCCAGATGGGTCTCGTCTTCGAAGAGTTGATCCGCAAGTTCGCGGAACTCTCCAACGAGACGGCGGGCGAGCACTTTACCCCCCGCGAAGTCATCCGCCTCATGGTTAATCTCATCTTTGTCGAGGATGACGAGGTTCTAACCAAGTTCGGCGTCGTGCGCACGGTTTACGATCCGGCGGCCGGTACCGGCGGCATGCTTTCGGTCTCGGAAGAGCACCTAACTGCCGTGAATCCGAAGGCGCGGCTGACGATGTTCGGGCAGGAACTCAATCCGGAATCCTATGCCATCTGCAAGGCGGATATGCTCATCAAGGGCCAAGATGTCGGCAACATCGCCTTCGGCAATACGCTGTCCGACGACGGCCATCCTCACCGCAAGTTCGATTATATGCTCTCTAATCCGCCCTTTGGCGTCGAATGGAAGAAGGTCGAGAAGGAAGTCCGCAAGGAACACGAACGCGACGGCTTCAACGGCCGCTTCGGGCCGGGCCTGCCGCGCGTGTCGGACGGCTCGATGCTGTTCCTCATGCACCTCCTGTCGAAGATGCGCCCCGCGACGGACGGCGGCAGCAGGTTCGCCATCGTGCTCAACGGCTCGCCATTGTTCACTGGCGGCGCGGGGTCGGGCGAAAGCGAAATCCGGCGCTATTGCCTAGAGAACGATCTCGTCGAGGCGATCGTCGGCCTGCCGATCGACATGTTCTACAACACTGGGATTTTGACCTATCTCTGGATCGTCTCCAACCGCAAGCCCGCTCCTCGCAAGGGGAAGGTGCAGTTGATCGATGCCTCGTCCTTTTGGCGCAAGACGCGCAAGACTCTTGGTTCGAAACGTAAGGAGATGAGCGAAAAGCAGATCGCCGACGTGACGCGGCTGTTTGGCTCGTTTGTCGAGGCGCGATTGGCGACGCCCTTCGACGCGGAAGGCAAGGAATCCAGCAGCGTCATCGTCGTCGCGGGGGACGAGGTCCCGCCAGCTCCCAAAGGCGGTACGGTCAAGCTTTCGCCGCTATCGCGCATCTTCCCTAACGAGGCGTTCGGCTATCGGAGCATCACAGTGGAACGCCCATTGCGCGACGACAAGGGGAAGATCGTGCTCGGCGAGAAGGGCAAGCTGAAGGGTAAGCCGCAGGCCGACAGCAGTTTGCGGGACATGGAAAACGTGCCCCTGGCAGAAGATGTGGAGACCTACTTCAGGCTCGAAGTCCTGCCGCACGCGCCCGACGCCTGGATCGATGACGAGAAGACCAAGGTCGGTTATGAAATCCCGTTCAACCGGCATTTCTACGTGTTTGAGCCACCCCGCCCGCTCGCCGAAATCGACGCCGATCTAAAGGTCGTGACTGACCGCATCAAGGCGATGATCGAGGAACTCGCGGCATGAGCTTTCCGCGTTACGAGGCCTACAAGGATAGCGGCATCGAGTGGCTTCAAGATGTGCCTAAGCATTGGGCCATACGACCATTCTGGACATTATTCCGCAGAACAAAGCGGACTGGCTATTCATCTGAGGCGCTTCTATCTGTGTATAGGGACTACGGAGTAGTACTCAAATCGAGCAGGGACGACAATTTCAATAAAGCGTCAGAAGATTTAGATTTGTATCAGCTTGTCGAGGTGGGCGACCTAGCGATCAATAAAATGAAGGCATGGCAGGGGTCGGTTGGGGTATCGGAATTACGTGGAATAGTTAGTCCTGCATATTTTGTATATAAACCAATTCATTGCGAGAGTTCCCGTTACCTTCATTACTTGCTGAGATCGGCCCAATACACTGCTGCGTATATTTCGATATCGAAAGGCATTCGGGTGAATCAGTGGGACATGGACCCACAGTATCACTCACGCCTTCCTGTGCTAGTCCCTCCGCTCGCGGAGCAAATGGCAAGTACTGCCCTCCTGGACCGCGAAACGGCGAAGATCGATGCGCTGGTGGAGGAGCAACAGCGTCTCATCGCGCTGCTTAAGGAGAAGCGACAGGCCGTCATCTCCCACGCGGTAACCAAAGGCCTCGACCCCAACACGCTGATGAAAGACAGCGGCGTCGAGTGGCTCGGCGAGGTGCCGGCGCATTGGCGCGTCGCGAAATTAAGCTACCTAACAAGGCAAATCGTTGACGGGACACACTTCACTCCGACCTATGTTGAGGAAGGTATTCCCTTTCTGCGTGTTACTGACATCACAAGAGCAAAAATTGATCTGGCCGAAGTTAAGCGTATACCGATGAGTGAGCATCAAACACTGTCTACTCGCTGTAAGCCGCAAAAAGGTGACCTTCTTCTATCAAAGAACGGAACGATAGGTGTTCCGAAAGTGGTCACTTGGGATTGGGATTTCAGCATTTTTGTGAGTCTCTGTCTGATTAAGTTCAGCTCCTGGATTCTGGCCGACTATGCAAAGTACGTGTTTGAATCCAGCAGCATTGAGAGCCAAATAAATGAGGGATCGAAGCAGAGTACAGTTACAAATCTGCACCTTGAAAAGATAGCTGCATTTCGTTTTCCGGTACCATCACCTACCGAACAGTCAGAGATCGTCAGCAGGCTCGACAATGCGACCTCCGAGCTAAATAAATTGATCGAGACTGCGGAATTTGCGGTCGCACTCCTCCAAGAACGCCGCTCCGCCCTCATCTCAGCCGTCGTCACAGGCAAAATCGACGTGCGTGGCCTCGCGCCCGCGGAGGCCAGGGCCGCATGAAAGGGGGAGCGCTCCGGTCGCGTCCAACTAAAGCGCAATGGCGCAGGATCGCGAAGCGGCAGGCGCGAACGATGGAAAGACGTAGGGGTCCGCGATGCAGCAAGCATTGGAGAATTCGAAAATTCGACGGATCGTCGAGGCTTTCCAGAGTTGTCCGATGTCGGAGACAGAGCGGCGAGCCGTTCAAGCCCTTCTCAATAATCCGGGACTATCCGCAGGCGCGCTGTCCGGTCAGGCCGGATGGGGACGCGGTGCGTGGCAACTGCATTTTGGGAAGCTGTGTCGAAGTCGCGAGCATCTGCTGTGGGCTGCTCCTCCCGACGAAGAGAGGCCCAGCAGGACGCTCTACTGCGGCATTCTTGCTGACTTCGATTGGGAAACCCGCGGATACACCTTGAAACCAGAGGCAGCCATAGCCTTCGAAGAGCTTGGGCTCCGTTCACGAGGGAGGCGATGAGCCTCCATAACGAGATCAGCTTCGAGGACGAGATTTGCAATCATCTGGCCGCTCACGGCTGGCTACACGAACCCGACGCTGCCTCGCGCTATGACCGTGCCCGCGCTCTCTGGCCAGCCGACCTCATTGCATGGGTCGAGGCGACTCAGCCCAAGGCGTGGGAGACGCTGACGAAGACTCAAGGCGCGGCGGCAGAAGGCGAAATGCTCGACCGCATTCGCAAGCAGCTTGACGATAGGGGCACGCTCGAGGTGCTGCGCCATGGCGTCGACATCGTCGGCCTCAGGCATTCCCTTGCGCTCGCCCAATTCAAGCCAGCCTTGACGATGAACGCAGACATCCTCGCCCGCTACGCTGCCAATCGGGTGCGCGTGGTGCGGCAGGTTCACTATTCGAAGGTCAACGAGAACGCGCTCGATCTCGTGCTCTTCCTCAATGGCCTGCCGGTCGCGACGGTCGAACTGAAGACCGATTTCACCCAAAGCATCCAGGACGCGATCGACCAGTATCGCTTCGACCGCAACCCAAAGCCCAAAGGGCAGAACGCCGAGCCGCTCTTGAGCTTTCCCTGCGGGGCGCTTGTCCATTTCGCGGTGAGTAACATCGAAGTTCGTATGACGACGCGGCTTGAAGGACCGGAGACGACCTTCCTTCCGTTCAACAAGGGTGACAGCGGCGCTGCGGGCAATCCGCTGAACCCAAAGGGGCACCCAACGAGCTACCTCTGGGAGGAGATTTGGGCGCGGGACTCCTGGCTCGACATTCTCGGCCGCTACGTGGTTCCCGAGAAGGATAGCAAGAAGCAAATCGCGAAGTTCATCTTTCCGCGCTATCACCAGCTCGACGCCACGCGTAAGCTCGTCGCAACGGTTCGTGAGGAAGGCGCGGGCGGCAAGTATCTCATTCAACATTCAGCCGGATCCGGCAAGACCAATTCGATCGCCTGGACAGCGCACTTCCTTGCCGACCTTCATGATGCAAAGGATCAGAAGCTCTTCTCGACGGTCATCGTCGTATCCGACCGCAATGTGATTGACGGACAGTTGCAGGACGCGCTCGCGGCGTTCGAACGCACGCAAGGCGTCGTCCTCACCATCAAGAGCGAAAGCGGAAGCAAGAGCGGTCAACTCGCCGCCGCGTTGGCGCAAAGCAAGAAGATCATCGTTTGTACAATCCAGACCTTTCCATTCGCCATCGCTGCTGTGCGCGAACTGGCGGCGACACACGGCAAGCGGTTCGCGGTTATCGCGGACGAAGCGCATTCATCTCAGACCGGAGAGACGGCGGCGAAACTCAAAGAGGTGCTCACCGCGGATGAACTTGCAGCGCTTCAGGACGGCGGCGAGGTGAGCGCAGAAGACGTTCTCGCCGCGCAAATGATGGCACGCGCGAGTGAGCAAGGCATCACCTACGTCGCCTTTACCGCAACGCCGAAGACCAAGACCCTGGAAATTTTTGGCCGTCGCCCAAACGCCCACGAACCGGCCAGCGACACGAACAAGCCGGAAGCTTTTCACGTCTACTCGATGCGGCAGGCGATTGAGGAGGGCTTCATCCTCGACGTTTTGAAGAACTACACGCCTTATCGGCTCGCCTTCCGCCTCGCGAGCGGCGGCAAGGAATGGGACGAAATCGAAGTCGAACGCGACGCCGCCCTCAAAGGCATCATGAGCTGGGTTCGGCTTCACCCCTATAACATCAGCCAAAAGGTCGCGATCGTCGTCGAGCACTTCCGGGAGAATGTCTCGCCGTTACTCAACGGCAACGCCAAAGCGATGGTCGTGCTGGCGAGCCGCAAGGAGGCTGTGCGTTGGCATCTTGCGCTCACCAAATTCATCCGCGAGCGAGGCTACAAGATCGGCGCTTTGGTCGCGTTCTCAGGCGAAGTGATCGATCCGGAGTCAGGGCCGGACCCGTTCACCGAACACAGCAAGGACCTTAACCCGACGCTGGGCGTCCGGGACATCGCGGAGGCGTTTAAGGCCGCGGACTACCAGGTGCTGCTCGTTGCGAACAAGTTTCAGACCGGCTTCGACCAGCCCTTGCTTTGCGCGATGTATGTCGACCGCAGGCTTGCTGGGATTCAGGCCGTGCAAACGCTCTCCCGGCTCAATAGGGCCTATCCCGACAAAGACACGACCTACGTTCTCGACTTCATGAACAGCGCTGAGGAAATCGTCAGGGCGTTTAAGACCTATTACGAGACGGCTGAGCTTCAAACCGTAACCAATCCGAACATCGTGCTCGACCTTAAGGCCAAGCTCGACGCGGGCGGATGGTATGACGATTTCGAGGTTGATCGCGTCGCCGCCGTGGAGGTCAACCTGAAGGCCAAGCAAGGCGATCTTGTCGCGGCAATTGGGCCTGTCGCTGATCGCTTGCTGAAACGCTACAAGGCCGCGCGAGAAAGCAAACTCAAGGCCCTCGAGCAGCACCAGGAGAAGGCGGCACAGGCAAGCCAGGACGAACTTGCGGCGCTGCTTCTCTTCAAGAAGGACATCGGCGAATATCAGCGCATGTACAGCTTCCTCTCGCAGGTGTTCGACTATGGCAATACCGCAATCGAGAAACGCTTCCTGTTCTTCCGCCGCCTCACACCCCTGCTGGAATTCGGCCGCGAGCGTGAAGGCGTCGATCTATCGAAGGTGACCCTGACGCATCATTCCTTGAGGGGTCTCGGCAAGACGTCGCTGCCGCTCGGCGACGGTGAAACTCCCAAGCTCACGCCGCTAACTGAAGCTGGTTCGGGGGCGATCAACGAGAAGGAGAAGGCGCGGATGGTGGAGATCATCACGCGGGTGAACCGCCTGTTCGAAGGCGAGCTTACTGACGACGACCAGCTCGTCTACGTGAACAACGTCATTAAGGGGAAGCTGCTTGAGTTGGAAGAGCTTACTGAGCAAGCGCTCCACAACACCAAGGCGCAGTTCGCCAACTCGCCCACACTATCAAAGGAACTCACGAACGCAATTATCGACGCGCTCGCCGCTCACACTACGATGAGTAAGCAAGCCCTCGACTTCGAACGCGTCCGAGAGGGGCTAAAGGACGTGCTGCTCGGACCGGCGCAGCTTTATGAAGCGTTGCGAGAACGCGGGGGACAGCAGCCGGAAGCATGAGGCAGGCGGCGGACTCGGATAATCCAGCTTTAAGTAGGCTAGACCGACGAGCGCTTATCACGGAAATCTTTACCAGCTGAATGCATAAGATTTCGCCCAAACGAAGTGATGCCGCTCACCAAGCGAGGGGCTTTGATCGCTTGAGTGAGCAATTTCCAAGGAGAACGCATGGCAAAGGCTGAGGCAACCGTTGAAGAGTTGGTATCAATGATCCAGCGCGGCGAACTACGGTTGCCGGAAATGCAACGGCGCTATGTCTGGCGTTCGACCCGCGTCCGCGATCTCATGGACTTGCTTTATCGTGGCTACCCCTCCGGCGCGATCCTTGTCTGGGATACCGATGAAGACGTGCCCTTGCAGGAATTCGCTGTTACTCAAACGGTCAACCCTTATCAGAGCACACGGCTTTTGCTTGATGGCCAGCAACGCTTGACATCCCTGTCTGCCGTCATTCGCGGCGAGCCCGTTACGGTGCGGGGGAGGAATTGGGCGATCGAGCTTCTATTCAACCTTGAGCACCCCGATCACCTCGTCGTCGTTACGGAGGTCAACGAGGATGGAGACGACGAGGATGGGGATGAGGACAAGGAACTTGGCGACGAAGCCGACTTGTCTGAGGATGATCTTCAACGTCGCTTCAATCAAATGACGTTCGTCGTCGCCACCAAAAAGCTGGAGCAGTTGCCCCACTGGGTCAAAGTCTCTGACGTTTTCAAAGTCGACAGTGACGCACCCTTTTTGAAGCGCGCAGGTATGACCGGCTTCGACGATCCTCGCTATGAAAAATACAGCCAGCGTCTCGCAAGGCTCCGCGGTATTTGCAAATACATCTATCGCATGGACGTCCTTGAGCGGACCCTCTCCTACGACGAAGTGACGGAGATATTTGTTCGCGTTAACTCGCTGGGGGCCAAGCTCCGCAGCTCGGACCTCGCGCTTGCTCAGATCACCGCCAAGTGGCGGCATTCCCTTGAGACCTTCCAAAAATTCCAGGCGGACTGCGCCAAGGTCGGCTTTGACCTCGAACTCGGCGTTCACCTCAGAAATCTAATTGCCTTCGCCACGGGACAATCGCGCTTTCGTACCGTCGGAAACCTCTCCATCGAAGCCTTGAAAAGAGCCTGGAAAGAAGCTGGCGAAGGGATGGAGTTCGCCATCAACTTTCTGAAGAGCAACGTCGGCATCGAGAGCCCGGCCTTGTTGTCGTCCCCCTTCCTGATGGTTGTCATCGCCTATTTTGGCCACGCTCGCGGATACAAAATTTCAACCGAGGAATCCGCTCAATTGCGCTATTGGGCCTTGGTCGCCAACGCGAAAGGACGCTACTCGCGGGGATCGAGCGAGACCCTGGTAGATCAAGACCTGGCGTCGCTCCGCGACGGGGAACCATTCAGGATCTCGTGGATCGGCTTCGCCTTCAAGTCGGCCGACTTGATATCACCGCGGACGAGCTGGAGGGTCGCAATCAACGCAGCGCTCTATTTAAGACCATGTTTTTGGCCTTCCGCGCCGGGGACGCCAAAGACTGGCGCTCCAATCTCACGATCTCCCTCGATCATTCCGGGAGTCACCACAGACTGCAATTCCACCACATTTTCCCTAAGGCGCAGCTCAAAAGCAGCTACACCTCGCGCGAGGCTGATGACATTGCGAACATGGCCTTCATTGGGGGCAAGACTAACCGCGCGATCAGCGACAAACCGCCGGCCGCGTATCTTCCGCCGCTAGTTGCCCAGCTGGGCGGGCCGGTTTTCGAAGCACAAGCCATTCCCTTAGGGCCTGACCTCCTGGCCGTGCCGAGCTACAAGGCGTTTCTCGGTCAGCGTCGAAAGCTTATTGCCAGCCGCCTGAACGAGTTTCTGGCACCAAAGATCAGATCGCGGCATCGAACGTATCCCCCAATGCCGTTTCACCCGAGTGATTGTCTCCCTATGGCGGCCCGTGTTGGCCGTTGCGCTCGCCGAGGAAGCTTAGGGACTAAAAGCCTGGACTAGAGAGGGGCTCGCGCGTGAACATCGGCGTGACAGCATCGACAGCATCTTCTGAACCAAAGGCTTTGCGTCTTGCGCGCTACCTTAAGGAGTTTGTCGGCCTCCGTAGCACTACAGTTTACGACCTCAACAAGTATGAGTTGGTGCTGTGGTTTGGTGACATGCCGCAAGAACGCGAGTGCCGAAGCCCAGCTTGGAACGATGAATTTGAAGCGGGCGATCCTTGGCTGGTGGTACACAAGCAGCAGTTCCCCAGACCGCCGGCCCCACCAGAGATCATTCTGCCATGGATCGATGATCAAGCCTTAAAGCGCGCCGCTGCCGGGATTCCCAAACTTCAACCGACGATGATGGAGCCGGACGCGGGAGCCGAGATCGGTGAAGGAGAGGAGCCGCCCTTAATCGAACGACGCCTGATTGATTTTCCCGAGGTCGTCGAGGCCTATGACCGTTACCGTCCAAAGTGGGAGAGCTGGTCCCAGGAATATCAGCGCCGCGGTCTTATCCAATCTGTTTACGCTGAACTTTTTCGTTTGCACACGCAAGTTCAGAAGCAAGGCGAGATTATTGAGCTCGTCCTCGGCTTCGGATTGTTGGCCTGGCGCAATCCAAGCAGAGGGAACGCTGCGCCGATTCTCCGTCACATAGCAACGGCTCGCGTCGACCTTCACTTTGATGCATCCAGCGGGATAATCCGATTGGACGGCGCGGCCGACGGTGCCCAGCTCAAAATCGAGGACGACATGCTGGACGCGGAACTCCGTCCGGACCGCGCCTACTATGCCTCCGTTGGCGAGCAGCTGAATGGTGTCGGAGATGATGTCTGGGATCGTCCCCGCATGTTCACGGTCCTAAAGTCGTGGGCATCCGCACTCCACGCCGATTCCGAGTGGTCTTCCGATCTGACAATTGCGACTGGTGTCGAGAACAGGCCCACGGTGAGCTTCGCGCCTGCGCTCATTATGCGGAAGCGCTCGCAGGTAGGCATGGTACGGATTTACGACGCTCTAATCGATCGATTGAGCCGTCAAACCGAAGAGGCACCTTCTGGATGGATGGGCCTGGTCCACGATGATGATGATCAAGATATCTCTGATCCAGTGTTACCGCCCGGGGAAACAACAGCACCCTATTTAGGGTCCCAAGACATCTATTTTCCGCTGCACGCTAATCGCGAACAGCGACGTATCGTGGAAGCCATCAGTCGGCGACGCGGCGTTCTGGTGCAGGGACCGCCGGGGACGGGAAAGAGCCACACCATTGCGAATCTGGTTTGTCACTTGCTGGCCAGTGGGAAGCGAGTGTTAATCACCGCCGAAACCGGACGTGCCCTTAACGTTTTGAAAGAAAAACTCCCTGAGGAAATGCGGCCGCTTTGCGTGAGCTTGCTTGGACAAGGAGGAGATGCTTTTGCGGAATTAAATTCGGCTGTCCACGGAATCACAACGCGTTTCGCGTCCTGGAGGCCAGGAGCATATGACGAGCGCATCGCTGAGACCGATCGGGAACTGGACGGCAACCGCCGGCTCTTGGCGAAGATTGACACCGAGCTGAGGAGTTCCGTGCGGAAGAGACTTACCCGCACAGTCTAATGAGTGGGGCTTACGCGGGCAGCGCCTCTGCAATCGCTGGGCGGGTCGCCGGCGAGCGTGAGCGTTTTGGTTGGCTATGTTTGCCCCGAGAAGCCAGTGACGATCCGCCACTTACGAACTCTCAATTAGCGACGTGGCTACGCATTCGTCGTACTTACGACGATAGTTCGGTCATAGCCTCCCAGCAAAGAGTGGTAGGGACAAACATTCTGCCCGATCCCGGGGATTTTGCGCGGGCGGTAAATATTGAAAGAGACGCTAAAGCGGCTATCGACCAGATTGCAGCGATGCGCGTGCACCAGGCATATGGACCCGTAGCCGGGCTCAGCGCCGCAGAGCGAGCGAGTTTGGCCGAGCAATTACGAGAAATAAGGGACAAACGCAAAAGGCTTGACCGGCTCGGCTATTATTGGTTGCACGGCCCGGTGGCTGAGGCAGTCGAAGGTCGTCAGGCACGCTGGCAAGCACTTTTTGATCAGTCTTTGGAACTCATCAGCAGGATCGATCGCCTTCTCGATAGTTTAGGTTCACGTCTGGTGTGGGTGCCCAAAGATTGTGACGCCAGCGTCGTTCGAGCGGACGCTGGCGCAGTTGTCCAGTATTTCAGGGGAGGGGGAAAATGGACCACGTTCGGCTTTTTTACACCCAAAGCCCTAAAGGATCGGAGTTATCTCCGTGATGAGATAACCGTCGATGGGCAACCCGCCAATTCACAAGAGCGACTTCAGGTAGTCTGCGACCATCTTGACCTCGTACTTGCTTTTGACGCTCTCGAATTGGCCTGGCTCGATGCCAACGGTCTGCCGTCCGCCTCCCAATTGCGTATACGCGTGGCAGCTATCAAGGAACACGTTGCCGGGCTAGGGAGTGCATTGGATTATGCGGAGTCTTGCTTACGAGTTGCGCGCAATTTGGGCGCGGCAAGGACGGTGATCCCGGAGCCGAATTGGCTCGACGGGCAGTCAGATGAGTGGTTGGAACTGATCGACGCGTCCGCGCTCCAAGAGCGGTATCGACTGGCGGCCGAGCGAGCCACGGAGTGTTTGCGTCATCTAGAGGCGACGCGGCAGCTCCATGATGCGCATCCGGTAGTGGTGTCGCTGATCGAGGCGGTTGAACGGCGCGATGTCACAGGGTACAGCGAAGGGCATCGGCGAGTTCGAGAGATCGAGCAGGTCCGGCGTGATCAGGAGGTCTGCCAGGTCATCGAGTTCTACTCTCGCACCGGCGGTTCCCGGCCTTATCGATGCCGTCCTACGTAGCATCGATGACGAAGGGTGGGACGACCGGTTCGCAGATTGGGAGGACGCATGGCGTTGGGCAGTTGCCGACAACTGGCTCAGCAAACGTGCTGACTTCGCCTACGGTGAACAGCTCCTTCAACGCCGCCAAGACATTGACGAGGCTCTCAGGAGATCGCTCGCAAAATCAGGCGCGCTACGCGCGTGGACCCATTTCTTTAACCGTCTTTCACACGCCGAGTCTGCTGCACTAAGGAGTTGGCGGGAGGCAGTGGGGGCGATGGGGAGAGGTACCGGGCGCTCGGCCCGCATGGAGAGGCTCCGGCGAGAAGCTAGGCAGTACATGGACCAATGCCGCGACGCGATCCCGGTGTGGATCATGCCGAGGTACCTAGTGGCAGAGATGGTCGACCCCGTCCCTGGCCGCTACGATTTGGTCATTGTGGATGAGGCGAGCCAGCTCGGCATCGAGAGCCTTTTCCTATTCTATATCTCCAAAAAGTTAGTCGTAGTGGGGGATGATCAGCAGATCAGTCCCTATGGCGTGGGAATTGCCGATGAATCCATTGCCGGTCTTCAGCATCATTATTTGGACGGTATTCCGCACCACCACGCCCTCTCGCCGCAGAGTAGCCTCTACGGCAATGCAAAAATCCGGTTCGGGCAAAATATCGTACTGCGCGAGCATTTTCGCTGTATGCCAGAGATTATCCAGTTTTCGAACGATCTTTGCTACGCGCCAAACGGTACGCCGCTCGACCCGCTAAGAGCCTATCCGGCGAACAGGCTAAGGCCTCTCGTACTGCGCCATGTTCCTGATGGAATTCGCACCGGAAGCAGTCAGAACGCGCTGAACGAGCCGGAGGCGGATGCAGTGTTGGCCCAGATCGTGGCCTGCATAGCCGATCCTCGGTATGAAGGCCGTACCATGGGCGTGATCAGCCTACAGGGAGAAGCGCAGGCGAAGCTTATCGAACACAAGCTCCTTGAAAGTCTCGAACCAGAGGTCATCGAACAACGCAGGCTTATATGTGGTGACGCTTATGCATTTCAGGGCGACGAACGGCACATCATATTCCTCAGTATGGTGGCGGCTCCGGGCGAGACACGAATAGGGGCGCTCTCCAATGACTCGGCACGTCAACGATTCAATGTCGCCGCCAGTCGCGCTCAAGATCAGCTGTGGCTTTTCTATTCAGCCACACTAGACGTGCTCAGCCCCGCCTGCATGCGTCATCGCCTATTGAGCTACATGCTCAACCCCGGCCGCCAGCTGAATGAGATTGAAAGCCTCCGGTTTGACTCTCAGTTTGAGCGTGACGTGTTTAAGCTCGTTAGCGATCGAGGCTTCTATGCGCGCACACAAGTGAGCATCGGCGACCCGACTAATCACCGCTACCGTATTGATCTCGTCGTCGAAGGGATGCAAGGACGGCTCGCTGTAGAGTGCGACGGCGACGAATGGCACGGCCCTGAGCGCTATGAACAGGACATGGCGCGCCAGCGCGATCTTGAGCGAGCCGGCTGGCAATTCGTCCGCATTCGTGGCGGCGATTTCTACCGGGATCGCGCCAAGGCCACAGCACCACTCTGGCACGAGCTTGATCGCCTTGGCATCAAGCCCGGCGGAATCGAAGACGCTGCGGCGGAGCCTCCCCCACCTGCCGACAGGACGAAAATTGAGCGGGCAGAAGCGGATGAGGCCATTCCCATCAGTAACCCGCTAGGTGGAGCTGATGCCGGCTCGAACTCAACCGCCGCTGATTCAGCGGTCATGATCTCTGAGTCAAGCCTCTTTGATGACGTAGTGAAGCCGGACCCCTCGAGCGAGAGTCGGCGCGCGGAAGCATTTTTTTCAAAGTATGTTGCCTACAGCGGTCCGAATGGGCCCGACCCCCGTGCGGTAAGCATCGGCGTGGTCGCCGACGCCCTTTGTCAGATAATCGCAGCTGAAGGACCGATGATCGCGAAGCGGGCTTATGACATCTATTTGCGCGGTTGTGGAATTAAGCGGCTCGGCGGAGACCTAAGAAGTACCATGAACAAAGCTCTAGCAGTTGCGGTCCGCCAAGAACGAGTGGTTTTGGAGAATGAGCCCGGCAAGAGTGGGTTGATTTCGTCAACAGTGCGAAGCAAGGGAGCGCCCCGAGTGCATTTGAGGCGCCGAGGCCCTCGGACGTTCGAGGAAATCCCTCCCGGTGAATTGCGAGCCGTTGCGAAGCACCTGTGCGAAGTCAGCCAAAATGACGCGCGGGTCTGACGAACACCTCCGCGCCATTCTGGAATGTTTCGACCTTAAGCGACTGACAGCACAAGTGGGAACGGCGATTTTGGATACAATCGATTGTCAGACAGATCAC
The DNA here is from genome assembly GCA_963737365.1 of uncultured Alphaproteobacteria bacterium. Lineage (GTDB taxonomy): Bacteria > Pseudomonadota > Alphaproteobacteria > Rhizobiales > Beijerinckiaceae > Roseiarcus. Next base: position 58,297 of record CAVTSD010000009.1, on the reverse strand, counting down.
GAGTGATCTTCAGCGCGCCTGTGTGGCTAGCCTCGGTTCAAGTGTCCTCAAGCGTATGGGTTTGGTGCAGGGGACCCCAAACGGCAGACGCTTAGAAACTATAACACGCTATACATGTCTAATATTCGCAAAATTCGCAAAAATTATATGAGCAACTATGGAGCCCCAACCCCTTATCAAGTTCATTCCCCCCTAGGGCCCCCGCCACGGAAAAGAATGCTTTTTACTTCAGGTGCCGCAACCAAATGTCGCGGGTCGGGTGCGCGAGAATGGAGTAATACTTGATTGGCTTGGCCCGCGCATGGTCGCCACCTCAATTCAGGTCGGGATGGGGGACAGCGTGGGGGACTAAGGCTTCCGCGTCGCCGGATAACAGAATTATGTCAGTGGCTTAACTGGCTAGTTGGTCGGAGTGAGAGGATTCGAACCTCCGACCCCATCGTCCCGAACGATGTGCGCTACCAGGCTGCGCTACACTCCGACATCGCGGCCAATTCTAGGCCCGCAGTCGGCCTTATAGGGGCGCGGGCGACGCGGCGCAAGCATCGCTTGGGAGCTGCGTTTCGGATCCGAAGACCGTCTGCTCGTCCTTTCCCCTGCTCTCGAGACGCGGTGAAGGACACTTCGTTTTGGCATGCGGAAGGGCAGAATTGTGCATAGGTAAGCTTGGTTAAGTTTCTAATTTCTGCCATAGAATACAGAGACTGCTATCGACAATGCCTGCCACCCAGGCCGTTGCGCCTGGTCGCCTACTGAAGTAGCCCCCGAAATCGCCTGACAGGCCCTCACACTTATGGAAGTGTGATGCATATGCCTGACCGTATGACTGGAAGGTACGACCGTGTGGAGGTGATCACCTCGGTGCAGCGCCGGCGACGCTCGACGCCCGAGGAGAAGATCCGCATCGTCGAGGAGACCTATCTTCCGGGCAACTCGGTATCGCTTGTGGCGCGTCAGCACGGCATTGCTGGCAACCAGCTGTTCACCTGGCGCCGGCTGATGGCGCAGGGCGCGCTCATTGCCGCCACCGCTGGCGAGGAGGTGGTCCCTGCGTCGGATTACCGCGCGTTGGAGGCCCAGGTGCGCGAGCTTCAGCGCCTGCTCGGCAAAAAGACGATGGAGAATGAGCTGCTGCGTGAAGCGGTCTCCCGGGCCGCAGGCCCAAAAAAACAGCTGTTGCGCTCGACCTCGTCGCCGGAGGCTGGGCGGTGAGCGCGGTTGCCGAGGCCGTCGGCATGTCCCGCCCGCATCTCTCGGCGATGCGGCGGCCTGGCGAACAGCGCCGTCGTGGCCGCCCGCCGCTACCCGACACCGAGCTTGTCGCGGATATCCGCAGGCTGATCGCCGATCTTCCGACCTATGGCTATCGGCGGGTGCATGCTCTGCTCCGCCGCGAGGCGGAAGGAAACGAGCGCGCAGCGCCCAATCCGAAGCGCGTCTACCGCGTCATGAAGCTTCACGGTCTGCTGCTCCAACGTCATAGCGGCCGCGGCGAAGAGCAGCGACACGACGGGAAGATCGCCGTCCAGATCCGCAACACCCGCTGGTGCTCTGATGGCCTCGAGATCGGCTGCGACAATGGCGAGAAAGTGCGGGTCGCCTTCGCTCTCGATTGCTGCGACCGGGAGGCGATGGGCTATGTCGCCACCACCGCCGGCATCACTGCCGAGGACGTGCGCGACCTGATGGTCGCCAGCGTCGAGCATCGCTTCGGCCAGGTGAACAAGCTGCCGCACGCCATTGAGTGGCTCACCGATAACGGCAGCTGCTACACCGCCCACGACACCCGCCGCTTCGCCCGCGACATTGGCCTCACACCGCGCACGACGCCGGTCGAAAGCCCGCAGAGCAATGGCATGGCCGAGGCGTTCGTCCGAACGTTGAAGCGCGACTACGCCCGCGTCAGCCCACGACCGAACGCCCAAACGGTCATCGACCAATTGCCCAGTTGGCTTGATCACTATAATCGCGTGCATCCACACCGCGCTCTCGGCTACAAATCGCCGCGCGAGTTTATCGACCGCTCAACCCGCGAGGACCTGTCCGGCCTTTAGGGGGCAACAACAGTTCGGCCGATCAAATATGTTGGTTAATAATATCATAAAGACAAATCAGTGGCTATCAGGGGTCATCCGATCAAAACGGGTGATACTGAAACATCCAGGTCTCCGTTAGGGTCTCGCCCCCGGACTTGAGAAACGCACGCAGCTCGACCGGATCAGTCCCGTCGACGGCAAGGTCGAATTGCACCCGCCAGTGGCCCACCACGCCGTCGGGAACGGCTTCGATAAGCTGATAAGGTCCGAAGGTTCCCCGCGAAGCTGAGACGACGAGTTCGGGTTTAGCGCCAAAAGGGAGATCGCGCAGCGGGCCCCCCAAGAACTCGACCATGAACTTTCTCACCCCCTTCGGACGCGGCAGGCCGGGCTGACCCCCACGTCCGAGACGTGTCGCCCAAACCACCGCAAGCTTGCTTGGATAGGGCTCGTTGGCAAGCCAGTGCAAGCGGTAGTTCAGATTGAGCTCGGCGCCCGCGAGGACTGGCTCGGCCGGCACCCACATCGCAACCACATTGTCGTGAATCTCGTCGTCGGTTGGGATCTCGCACAGCTGGATCGATCCCTTCCCCCAGCCTTCGCCGCTCGGGCCCGGTAAGGGCTCGACCCACAGGCTCGGGCGGCGGTCATAGAAGACGCCGTCGAGGTAATGGTCGAACACCCGGTCGCGCTGCAGCAGGCCGAAACCACGAGGGTTGTTGTCGAGGAAAGATGACACCATGATGCGAGGCGGATTATTCAGTGGTCGCCACAGTCGCTCGCCGTTGCCGGACCACATCGCCAGACCGTCGGAATCGTGGACCTCCGGGCGCCAATCAATCGCGGTCTCCTTCTTGGTCTCGGAGTACCAGTACATTGAAGTCAGTGGCGCGATGCCGAAGCGCGAGACCTGGGCGCGGGTAAACAGCGTCGTGCGGATGTCCATCACCACGCCCTTGGTGCGGGTCATCAAGAACCGAAACGCGCCGACGATCGACGGGCCTTCCATCAACGCGTAAAGCGTGATCGTGTCTCCGACCGCAGGCTCGATATAGAAGTCCGTGAAATCGGGAAACTCTTCTGGCCGATCGGTAACTGCGACGTCAATTGCAATGCCGCGAGACGATAGGCCGTATTGCGCAAGCTCTCCGATCGAACGAAAGTAAGCTGCGCCGAGAAAGGCGACCCAGTCGTTCTTATGCCAGTCAAGAGTTCCGTCGCGAGCTTCCTGAATGCGCAACCCTGCGAATCCGGCGCCTTTGGGCAAACTGCGAGCGGGCGAATCGGCTGGCATGTCGAAGTAGGACTGATCGTAGACGATCTGGCGCGACACATCGCCTTCGACGATGTGCATCTTCACCGCTTTCTGAAAAAATAGGCCGAGGTGAAAAAAGGTAACTGGGAACCGACCCGGCCCGTCGGCGAATAGCGCATATTCGTCTCGGTAGCGGATTTTCCCCCACTGCTCGTAGTTGATCTTCTGCAGCACCTCTGGCGCCGGCCGAGGCGGCGGAGCGTAAGATGCGTGGGCTCGATCGCGCGCCTGCGCCTGGAACAGTTCATAGCTGAACGGGACGGGCGCGTCGAACTGCAGTCCGTCGGACTCGGCGCCCAAAGCTTCGGCAAGCGGAGTCAGCGCTGCTGCAGACGCAACTGCGCCCTTTAGCACTGTGCGGCGATTAAGGCTTTCGGGCATAAGGACCTCTTCGATCGGGGACTTCGCTTACTTGATTCTCCTCGATCGGAGAATTCGCTTTCATCGGCGCACGAAAGTGAGATAAATGGATCTGCGGCCTTCAAACCGTGCCTTGGCCTCATAGCGCGTGGGACGCCACTCAGGCCAAGGGCGGCGCCATTCTTCGGCTTGGGCCACAGTCCAACGAAACTGCGGGGACGCTAGAAAGCGTGCAAGGGTCCAGCCGGCGTAATCGTCAATGTCGGTTGCGAAGCGCAATTCGGCGCCTTGCCGCATGACCCGCGCGAGCGAACCGATCATGCTTCGCGATAAAAGGCGCCGCTTGTGGTGCCGACGTTTTGGCCAAGGGTCCGGGTAGAATACGAACACCCGCGAAAAGAACGCGTCTGGGGCAGTCTCGATCACCGCTTGCGCGGCGCCAGACCGTAAACGCACATTGGAAATGTCCTCGCGCTCGAGCCCGGTAATCGCGGCAGCAATCCCATTGAGAAAGGGTTCGCAGCCAACAATCCCAACCTCCGGATTGGCTTTCGCTTGCTCAATAAGATGCTCGCCGGCGCCGAACCCGATTTCCAGCCACACTTCCCGAGGCGTCGGGGTAAACGCCCGCCCCTGGGCCAGGTCTTCCATCGCAATCGAGTACAGCGGGAGCGCTTCGGCAAGCAGACCTTTCTGCCCGGCTCGAAGCGACTTTCCGCGGCTGCGCCCGTAAAGGACGCGAGCGGGCAAAGGCCCCTCGCCTCCGTCGGTGGCCGTCATTTGAAACGGCTGGGCGGCCAATTAGGCAGCGGCGCGTAGCGTATCCGCGAGATCAGTCTTTTCCCAAGAGAAGCCGCCGTCAGCCTCAGGCGCTCGCCCAAAATGGCCATAGGACGAAGTGCGAGCGAAAATCGGGCGGTTCAGTTTCAGGTGCTCGCGAATTCCGCGCGGTGTCAGGTTCATGACGTCCATCAGCACCAACTCGAGTTTCGCCTCGTCTATGCGCCCCGTTTCATGCAGATTGGCGTAAATTGATAGCGGACGCGCCACTCCAATGGCATAAGAGAGCTGGATGGTGCAACGATCGGCCAAGCCGGCTGCGACCACGTTCTTTGCCAAATATCGCGCTGCATACGCTGCCGAGCGATCGACCTTCGTGGGATCCTTGCCAGAAAACGCGCCCCCGCCGTGTGGCGCCGCGCCGCCGTAGGTGTCAACGATGATCTTTCGGCCCGTTAAACCGCAATCGCCATCCGGGCCGCCAATGAAGAATTTTCCGGTCGGGTTGACGTGCCAAACCGTCTTTGCCGTGATCCAACCCTCGGGGAGCGCCGCCTCGACGTATGGACGCACGAGTCCGGCGACATCCTCGGATGTAAGAGACTCGACCAAATGCTGATGTGAAACAACGATCTGCGTGGCCTCGACCGGCTTCCCATGTTGATAACGAACGGTCACCTGGCTTTTGGCATCCGGACCCAGGGCCTTTTCCGCGCCTGAGTGGCGCGCTTTCGAGATCGCGCGCAGAATCTCATGGGCGTAGTACAAGGGCGCAGGCATTAGTTCCGGAGTTTCGCGGCAGGCATAACCGAACATGATGCCCTGATCGCCGGCGCCTTCATCCTTGTTGCCGCCGGCGTCTACGCCTTGCGCAATATCCGCGGACTGCGCGTGCAACAGCACCTCGACCTTGGCGTTGCGCCAGTGAAAGCCGTCCTGCTCGTAACCGATTTCCTTGATTGCGTTCCGGACTGTCGCCTCCATCTCCTCGTTAGAGATGTTCGACCCACGAACTTCGCCAGCAATTGTCACCCGGTTAGTCGTGGCTAAAGTCTCGCACGCGACTCGAATCTGATAAGGATCGAGACCCGCCTTCATACCTTCCCGAAAGAACAGGTCAACAATTTCGTCCGAAATTCGGTCGCAAACCTTGTCTGGATGCCCCTCAGACACTGATTCACTAGTGAACTCGTAATTTTGACGAGCCATTTGGACGATCTCCTGCTGGCGTTTTTCGCCACGTCTTTGCGGCCTACAGGTTGCCCGGCCGCGCGCCGCTGCTTTTGACAGCGGTCGTTCGGTGGGTCAAGCCATTTAGGCAGGTTCGTTCGATTTATCGAACGGAATCCTCCTTGATGCTCTCGTCCTGCGGGGAAGCCAAGGCCACGACCAGGTCGACAATCCGCCGTCTTACTTTTGGGTCGCGCACCCGCAAAAACGCGCGGTTCAGCTGAAGGCCCTCGGTCGACGCAAGGAAGTCGACGACGTAGGACTGCGACGACCCCTCGGCAAAACCCGGTTCTGTAGAGTCCGCTGGCGCGCCTTCGAAGAAATAGCCCGGCGAGACCTCGAGCACGCGGGCGGTATGCTGGAGACGACTGGCGCTGATACGGTTGGACCCTTTTTCGTATTTTTGGATTTGCTGGAACGTTACGCCGAGAAGTTCGCCCAGTCTGCTCTGGCTCATGCCGAGCATTGTCCGCCGCATTCGCAATCGCGCGCCGACATAGACGTCAACGATGTTGGACACTTTGGACATCATCTCAAGCCCATGCCCCCATAGCCATCCCAGCGCTCGCGCGAGGAATCACTGACCTTAGGGAAAGAGATAGCCGACACTCGGATAGCGCGCAAGGGCCCAATTTTACAATCGGCGGTCTTCGTTTACGGCCACCGTTTGCCGGCCACCGCGGCCGCAAGAAAGGCCAATCCGATCAGCATCGCCCCTATCGATCCCAGGCGGGACTGCAACGTAGGCGCGAGCGCGTGGGGAAGCTCAGCATCCAGAACGCCCTCCGCGCCCAGTGGCGCGACTGCAATTTCACGGCCGAAGCCATCGAGCACCGCCGAAACTCCAGAATTGGCGTCGCGCACCAGCGGCAGGCCAAGCTCAATCGCACGCAACCGGGCTTGCGCATAATGCTGATACGGGCCCGGCGTTAGACCGAACCAGACATCATCAGTGACATTCAGGAGCCAGCCCGGACGACCGGCGCCGGAGATGATGTCCCCTAATTCCGCCGGAAAAATCGCCTCGTAACATATGAGGGGCATGGCGTCCGGCAAGCCGGGGACGTGGAGAATGCGGCGGCCCGAGCCTGCTTCGAACCCGCCAGGAATGTCGACCACTTGGGTGACATGCGCGCGCTCCAGCAGGCTCGCAAACGGCATATACTCTCCAAATGGCACAAGATGCTGCTTGTCATAGCGTTGCGCTGACAAGCCCTTCCGGTCGACAACCTCGATCGAATTGAAATAGCGAGGAGGGCTTCCGTCCTCGCGACGCGCCGCACCGGTGATGAGCGTCGCGCGGGACCCAAGAAAATCAACGATTTCGGAGAGGGCCTGCGGGTCGCGGGATAGAATAAAGGGGAAGGCGGACTCCGGCCAGATCAAATGCGTGACATCTCGAACGCCGGATCGATCCTGGGAGGTAGCGCGCTCGGACAAGTCAAAATAGCGGCGCAGGATCGCCTGCTTGTTCTCTGGACTAAAAGAAGCGTCGTCCTGGCCGATGTTGGGCTGGATCAGACGCAGTTTCACGCCTTGCACAGTTGGGCTTGGCGGCGACATGAGCCGCAACGCGCCAAAGGCGCCCATGAAAATCAGCGCGAGAGTCGCGATAATCGTTGGAGTGAAATTGAGCCGGCTTTCGCTCGCCCGCCACAACGTCGCAGGCGCGGCGAAGATCGCGATCGTGAGGAACGTAAGCCCGTGCAGGCCGACAAGCGAGGCCATCTGGGCGAATGCGAGATTGGCGCCGAGCGCCATCCCAAGATCGTTCCAGGGAAAACCGGTGAACAGGAGGCCACGCGCCCATTCCGCGACCCCGAGCCCAAACGCGAGTGCGAAAAGGCGCAAAGATCCTGGCGACCACAAGAGGCGCGCGATCGCAAATCCAGCCGCGGGAAAAACGGCAAGCGCCGCCGGCAGCGCCACGAGAGCAAGAGGGAGCGCCCAGGCAAATTTGTCGGCCTCGACCAGAAGTGCCGAGCCGACCCACCAAAGGCCGGCGAGAAAGTAGCCGAAGCCCATCCACCAGCCGGCTCCGAATGCGGCGCTCAGCGAAGCAGCCATCGACCTTCCAGACCCACGGACCTGCGCCCCGTCAATCAAGGGAACGGCGATGATCAAAGGGACGGCAATGAGCGGGAATAGCGAAAAAGGCGGGAGCGCCAATGCCCCGGTCGCGCCGGAGACGAAGGCGATGGCGCGTCTACGCCAGCCCCAGGAGAGAATAATTCCTTCTAAAAGCGAGGCAACTCCGCTGGCGCGAGGGATGATGGCCGAATCGGCAACGCTCAAGGACTTGCCTCTCCTCATCGGTCGAATCGCCCTCGCAGACCATAGCCCGAACTCTGGCCGCGTTCGACTCGGGCGCTCAAGTCGCCGAAAGTAAAATCGGCTCGCGCGCGACCCTGGGGCGCGAGGCTTGAGCGTGGGCGCCCAACACGCGCCAGCCGAGCTTCCGACGTGTGCCCAGCATGGGCTGGGGCGTCTTAAGTCGGTTCGCCTGGTTTCGCGTCTGGACTCGGCAACGACAGAAGCGGCTTCGCGGCCAGGGGCCGAATCTTTAACCGCTTGATCCGACGGGGATCGGCATCGAGAACCTCATATTCGTATTCACCGGGTCCAAGGAGGATCTCGCCGCGGTCGGGAACACGGCCCGCCGCGGCGGTCACAAGCCCCCCGATTGTGTCCACATCTTCCGCCTCTGGAAGCGAAGAGAAGTCGAAGCCGGCCACCTCGGAAACGGCGTCCAGCGAGGCCCGCGCCTCGGCGATCCATCCTCCGTCCGGCGACGCGTGAAGCTCCGGCGTCTCGTCCTCATCATGCTCGTCTTCGATATCGCCGACGATCGCCTCCATCACGTCCTCGATCGACACGAGTCCGTCCGTCCCGCCATACTCGTCGATGACAAGCGCCATATGGGTGCGGGAGGCCTGCATCTTGAGCAAAAGATCAAGGGCCGGCATGGACGGGGGCGCGAACAAAACGGGCCTCAGGATTTGTGCCGCAGAGAGCGGCATGTCGAGCCCTGGCTGTCCGTCGCCGTTGGAAGGCGCCTCATGCCGTGCTTTCATGAGCCCGAACCGGGGATCGGAGGCCAGGAAGACGACGAAGTCGCGTATGTGAATCATGCCACGCGGATCGTCGAGCGTTTCCTCGTAGACCGGCAGGCGCGAATGACCAGCGGCGCGAAAGCAATCAAGCACCTCGCTCAAGGGGGTATCGAGCGACAGCGCGATCACGTCGGCGCGCGGCACCATTACGTCCTCGACTCGCACGTCGTGAAGTGCGAGCACGTTCTTAAGAATCGCGCGTTCTTGCGGGGTAAATTCCTCGCTCGCGCTCTCCTCGAGAGCATCCTCTATGTCGTCGCGCGCCGAAGCGGGCGCCAATCCAAACAGCGCCCGCACCCGCTCAAACAGGCCCGAGCTCTGCTCACGAGATGCGCTACCAGACAGCGTCGCCGCCGGCCCGACTTCATTGGTCACGGTCATCGCCAACGACTTCACGCGCATAAGGGTCGCTCACCCCGAGCTGCGTCAAGATTCTTGTTTCGAGCGCCTCCATGCGCTCCGCCTCCGCGTCCGTCTCATGATCGTAGCCGATGAGATGCAGAAATCCATGGACGAGGAGGTGACGATAGTGGTCGGCGAGCGAAATGCCGAGGTCGTGGGCCTCGCGAGCGAGTGTCTCGTACGCGAGGGCGATATCGCCAAGCGTCGTCGTCTCCCCGAGACGATCTGGGGGCGGCGAGGGAAACGAGAGCACGTTCGTCGGCTTGTCGATCCCGCGCCAACGCAGGTTAAGGGCGCTCAAGGCGGCGTCGTCTGCGAGGCAAAGGCTAACTTCGCCGCCCTCACTCAGGCCTTTGCTTTCCGAAGCAGCGGCGACGATCGTCTCGCGCGCGATGGGGCGCGCCCGAAGCAATCCCCGCCAAAGGGCCGAGGGAACGCTGATATCGAGGGACAGCTTCATTTGGCCGGGGTCGGCTGCCCCTCCCTGCCCGCGCTTTCATAGGCCTCAACGATCTGGCGGACGAGATCATGGCGGACCACGTCGAGATGAGTGAAGCGGACATGGCCGATGCGCGGGTTCTTTTTAAGAAGCCCAATCGCGTCGCCCAGCCCTGACTTCTGCCCAGAGGCAAGGTCGATCTGGGTTGGATCGCCATTGATCATCATCCGCGAACCCTCGCCGAGGCGGGTCAGAAACATCTTCATCTGCATCGCGGTCGCGTTCTGAGCTTCGTCCAAAAGGACGGCGGCCTTGGATAGAGTTCGACCGCGCATGAAAGCGAGCGGCGCGATCTCGATCATGCCGGTCTGGAGGCCACGCTCGACCATCCGCCCGTCCATGAAGTCATAAAGCGCATCATAGATCGGACGGAGATAGGGATCGACCTTGTCGCGCATGTCGCCGGGCAGAAAGCCGAGCCGCTCGCCAGCCTCGACCGCGGGACGCGACAGCACGAGCCGTTCGATCAAACCTTGTTCGAGCAGGGAGACCGCATGTCCAACCGCAAGCCAGGTCTTGCCAGTGCCGGCGGGTCCCTCCGCGAATACCAGCTCGTACTTGCGCAAGGCCGCCAAATATTGGTCCTGCGTGGCGCTGCGGGCTCGCACTACGCCGCGCTTGCGCGTCTTGACTACGCCGAAACTGTCCTTGGACGTCTCTTCGCCCGGGAACAGAAGACCTTGGTAGGCGCTTTCGGCGATTACGCCCTCGACATCGCCTTCGCTTGCAGGCTGACCCTTCTTCACACGGTCATAAAGCATCTCGAACACGCGCCGGGCCTGTTCGCTGGCCTCGCGCGGGCCCTTGATGACAATCTGGTTTCCGTTGGCGTAGGCCGACACGCCGAGACTGCGCTCGATGCGCGCGATGTTCTGATCGTAATGACCGAAAACCACCGAGGCGGCTGCGTTATCGGGGAAGGCAATGGAGAGTTCGGCAGGTTTGGATTCGCGAAGCGTCGGATTGATGATCGGAGGAGCGGCTGCGATACGCGTTGGCGACGTGTCCTGCGGCTTCAAATCTGTTCTCTCCGTTGTGTCCTGTTCACGTTCAGAATCATCCCTCAAGCCAGTAAAACCTCGATTTACGACGCTGGCGAGACAATGAGGCCACGCAGTGAGCGTGGCTCGACAGCGATCATCTCGACCTGCATCAATTCCCCGATCAGCGACTGCGGCCCCTCGGCGAACACCGACTGCATTGTCGGCGACCGTCCGATGAGCTGGCCCTCGTTCCGGCCGGGCTTCTCGAACAAAACATCGACGCGCCGCCCCACGCTTGCCAGGTTGAAAGCTTGCCGTTGATCCTCGATGAGTTCCTGAAGCGCCGCAAGGCGGCAAGCCTTTGTCGAACTCGTCAACCTGGCCAGACATCTCCTCGGCGGGTGTTCCCGGCCGGGGCGAATATTTGAAGGCGTAGGACGAGGCGAAGTTCACAGCCCGAACGAGAGCGAGCGTTTGATCGAAGTCGGCGTGAGTTTCGCCGGGGTAGCCGACGATGAAGTCCGAGGAGAAGGCGATGTCCGGACGGGCGGCGCGCATACGCGCCACCACGTCGAGAAAGTCGGCGACGCGGTGACGGCGATTCATCGACTTTAGAACATTGTCGGAGCCGGATTGGACCGGCAGGTGGAGGTAAGGCGCAAGCGCTGGAACTTCCCGATGCGCTTGAATGAGATCCTCGCTCATGTCGTTGGGGTGAGAGGTCATATAACGGATGCGACGGATCCCGGGCACAGCGGCGGCGGCGCGTATCAACCCGGCAAGCCCGATCGCTTGGCCGCGCGCTTCAAACCCGTGATAGGCGTTGACGTTCTGACCGAGCAGGGTCACCTCCCTCACGCCCGCATCGGCAAGGCGCGCGATCTCGTGAAGAATGGCGGCAATTGGGCGCGAGGTCTCGGCGCCGCGGGTATAAGGCACGACACAGAATGAGCAGAACTTGTCGCAGCCCTCTTGCACGGTCACGAAGGCGGACACGCCACGCCGTCGAATCGCGTCGGCCGGCGGGGACGGCAGCTGAGAGAATTTATCCTGCGCCGGGAACTCAGTGTCCACGACGCCGGGACGGACGCGAGCCTCGCGTAAGAGTTGCGGCAGGCGGTGATAGCTCTGGGGACCGACGACGACATCGACCGCGGGCTGCCGGCGCAGAATTTCCGCCCCCTCGGCCTGCGCGACGCAGCCGGCTACGACCAGCATCATCCGTCGGCCTTCGCGTTCGCGTTCTTCCTTCAGCTCACGCAGCTTGCCCAGCTCGGAGTAGATCTTCTGCGAGGCACGTTCGCGGATGTGGCAGGTGTTGAAAACGATGAGATCGGCGTCCTCGACCCCGATTGCCTCGCGGTACCCCGCCTCGGCAGCAATATCGCCCATGCGTTCGGCGTCGTAGACGTTCATCTGGCACCCGAATGACTTGATGAACGCCCGCGGATGCGATTCCCCTATCGGACTCGCAATCTCAGTCGCGTCTTCAAGCACAATCGGTTCGAACAATTAGGGGCTCCAGATGGACCAGCTTAATGTAGGCGCTTTCTGTCCGCGGGGAAATAGCCAGTCGGCACGATCGCCCGGCCTTGATCCATTAGCCATATATCACCATCGAAATGTGGTTCATCGCGCCCGCCTTCAGCCATGAGCCGGCTTCAACCAAGTGACTTGCTCATGACGACGGCGGTAGCGCGAGTCCCGTCGGCACGGCGGTAATAACCGGCGCGCTCTCCGACTTTGACGAAACCGAAGCGATCGTACAAAGCCAGTGCTGGCCCGTTGTCCTTGGCAACTTCGAGGAACATCGCCTTTGCCCCCGCGTTCGCGGCCTGACGCAAGTTCTCACTGAGTAGCGCCCGTCCGATTCCCCTCCCCTGATGTGCGGAATCGACAGCGATGGTCAGAATCTCTGCTTCGTCTGCGGCCAGCCGCGACAAAACGAAGCCGTGTAAACGACCGCTGACTGGATCGAGCGCGGCGGCGCCCACGGTCGACGAACTGCCGATGAGCGAAGCCATCTCCTCCGGTGACCATGGATGAGCGAAACCCGCGGCGTGCAGGCGCGCGCATACCTGCGCCCGGTCCGGCCGAAGAAGGCGGATGACGGGCGGGGTAGATCGACGCAGGCCGAAGATCATGGGTGTGATCGGGCGCTCAGGCTGACGCCCTGGCGATAGGCTCGGTCGCATTTGGCCGCGCGTCCGGCGGCTTCACGTAAGCGGGACGAGCGGGGCTCTTCGAGGGCTCGACCACGAGACCCATCCGCGCGAGAGCAATAATGTCGGGCGCGAACTCTTGCGACGTCGAGGTCGTAAGGCAGTCCGGCGCGCTGGGCCTCAGCGGCGAGAAGCGCGGCGGCGTCTCCAGCGAGCCAGGCTGGCCCAGCGCCAATCGCGCGCACGCACTCCCGGAGTGTATCGCAACGCGGCGGCCCCAACGGACGGCCGGATGTCTCGAACAACTGAAAATAGACTGAACCGTGTCGAGCGTCGACTGTGGCGGCGATGATTCCAGTCCGGGGCTCGCTCAGGACCGGCGCGGCGAAGGCGGCGAGAGTCGAAACGCCGACCACAGGAATCGCGAGCGCCACCCCCATCGCCCGCGCCATGGCAAGGCCTACGCGAATGCCGGTGAAGGAGCCGGGACCGACTGCGACCGCAATGCGTGCGAGCGAGGGGAAACCACCCGCAATGCCTCGCATGGCCTCCTCGACCATTAACGGCAAAGCTTGAGCGTGGCCGCGCGCCATTGGCCGGCTCATTATCGCCAGAGGCTCGCCCCCGCCGCTTTCGACGACCGCAACCGACGCTGCTCCACAGGACGTGTCGATCGCTAGAATGCGCATGTCTATCGCCTTGCCGGCCGCTATCTCGTGATGAGCGTTCCCGCGCCATAGTCAGTCAAAAGCTCGATCAGAACTGCATGCGAAACCTTGCCGTCCAGGATCACGACGCCCTCGACGCCCCTTTCCAGCGCATAGATGCAGGTCTCGACCTTGGGAATCATGCCGCCCGTGATCGTGCCGTCGGCGATCAGACCGCGAATGTCGTCGATCCGCAATTCCTTGATGAGGCCTTTGTTCTTGTCGAGAACACCCGGAACGTCAGTCAGGAACAGAAGGCGCTTCGCACCGAGCGCACCGGCTACGGCGCCTGCGAACGTGTCGGCGTTGACGTTGTAGGTCTGGCCATCGGGTCCTTGCGCGACCGGCGCCAGGACAGGGATAAGCTCGCGACCGAGAATCTGCTCGAGCACCGTCGCATCTACTTTGTCGGGCTCGCCGACAAAGCCGAGGTCGACGACGTCTTCGCCGGGACCATACGGTCGGTGAACCTTCCGCGCGGTGACCATGTTGCCGTCCTTACCACAGAGGCCGACGGCGCGCCCGCCTTCCGCGTTGATCGAGCCGACGATCTGTTTGTTGATGGATCCCGCGAGGACCATTTCGACGATTTCCATCGTCGGCTTGTCGGTGACCCTGAGGCCCCCGGAGAAATGCGACTCAATGCCGAGCTTCTTCAGCATCATGCCGATCTGCGGTCCGCCGCCGTGTACGACGACGGGATTGATGCCCGACTGCTCCAGAAGCACCATGTCCTTCGCGAAGTCGCGCGCCTTGTCCTCGTCGCCCATCGCGTGGCCGCCGTACTTCACCACGACGATCGCTTCGTCGTAGCGCAGCATGTGCGGCAGCGCCTGCATCAGAATTTCGGACTGTTGCTGGGGCGTCGGGTTGAGCGGCTCGGGCATCGGGGCTCCCAGGGGCGGGTGGCCGCTTCTAGCCGCTCGTGGGGCGAAGCTCAAACGGTTTGGAAGGACGGCCCGCTTCTTGCAACTATTGGATTTGACCGCGCTTCGCCTGCCGCCGATACTCTTCATCGAGCTCAATTCGTTCGTAGGTCGACCGCACAATCAAGGGAGAGAACTATGAGGCTTTCGACGGTTCTAACATTCGCGGGCCTGGTCGCGCTCGTCAGCTCGGGCGCGGCTTTCGCTGGCGATCCGGAAAGTTGCAAGACGGTGAAGTTCTCTGACGTCGGATGGACGGACATCACCGCGACGACAGCAATCGCCAGCGAAATCCTTAAGGGTCTCGGCTACACGCCCAAGATCACAGTCCTTTCAGTTCCGGTGACCTACGCCTCGATGAAGAACAAAGACATCGACGTGTTTCTTGGCAATTGGCAACCGTCGATGGAAAACGATCGCAAGCCCTACGTCGAGGATAAGTCGGTAATCGTGACGGGCGCAAATCTGCCGGTCGGAGCAAAATACACCCTCGCTGTTCCGCAATACACCTATGACAAGGGCCTCAAGGACTTCGGCGACATCGAGAAATTCAAGGATTTGCTCAAGGGGAAAATCTTCGGCATCGAGCCAGGCAATGATGGCAACCGCCTAGTCCTCGACCTCATCAAGGGCGACAAATTCGGCCTGAAGGACTTCCAACTCGTCGAGTCGAGCGAGCAAGGGATGCTGGCTGAAGTGCAGCGAGCGACCAGTCACAAGGACGATGTCGTGTTCCTCGGCTGGGCGCCCCATCCAATGAACGTGAATTTCAAACTCCAGTATCTGACGGGCGGCGATGACAGTTTCGGCCCGAATTTTGGCGGCGCGATCGTCTACACCAACGAGCGCGCGGGCTGGGCCGAGGAATGTCCGAACGCGGCGAAGCTTATCAAGAACCTCATCTTTACCGTCGATATCGAGAACCTGGTGATGAACAAGATCCTCACCGACGGCGACGAGGGGCCGAAGGCCGCCCAGGAGTGGCTGAAGACCAATCCGCCGCAGCTCGCCGCTTGGCTCGATGGGGTGACGACGTTCGATGGCAAGCCGGGCCTCGAGGCGGTTAAGAAGAACCTCGGGCTCTAAGCGACCGCCCCCTAAGCGAGCCCCTCCCGTCCGCGCGCCGCGCGGACGGGAGGGGCTCGCTCGATTACCACTGGAGGGCGGGCCTTGGAAAGTTGGTTCACCGAGCCCAAAATTCCGCTCGGACGCTGGGTGAAGATCGGGATCACTTGGCTGCAGGACAATGCCGCCGGATTCTTCGACGCAGTCACGGCGGTGATCGACTTTCTGGTCGACGGCTTCACCGCTATCCTCTTGCACATCCCATTTCTCATCGTCGTCTTCGCGCTCGCAGCGCTCGCCTATTGGATGCATCGGTCCTGGCGCCTGTCGGCGTTCGTGGTCATCGCGTTCATCGCCATCGCCAATCTTGGATATTGGCAAGCGACGGTGGAGACGATTTCGCTGGTCGGATTCGCGACCATCGTGAGTGTCCTGATCGGCGTGCCTCTCGGGATCGCCTCGGCCCATCGGCCGTGGCTTTACGCTTTATTGCGGCCGTTGCTCGACCTGATGCAGACGCTTCCGACCTTCGTCTATCTGATACCGACCTTGGTTCTGTTTCATCTTGGTTCGGCGCCGGGCTTAATCTCCACGGTCATTTTCTCCATCGCTGCGCCGGTGCGCCTGACTTATCTCGGAATCGTTTCAGCGCCGACGCCGCTGAAGGAGGCGGGCGAGGCGTTCGGCGCCACGAAGCGGCAGCTGCTGTGGAAGGTGGAATTGCCCTATGCGCTGCCGACGATCATGGCTGGCGTCACCCAATGCATCATGCTGAGCCTGTCGATGGTCGTCATCGCGGCTCTCGTTGGCGCGGCGGGGCTCGGCGTGCCGGTGGTGCGCGCTCTGGGGACAGTCAACATTCCCATGGGCATCGAGGCTGGCGTGTCGATCGTCCTTTTGGCGATCGTGCTCGATCGCGTCTTCCGCAACCCCGAGCGAAAAGGAAGCGCGTAAGATGTCAGCGGTCGTTTTCGACAACGTCGATATCGTGTTCGGCGACAAGCAGGCCGACGCGCTTTCGATGGTCGATCGCGGCGCAACGCGCGACGAGATCCTGAAATCGACCGGAGTTGTGCTTGGAGCAGCCGGCATTAATCTTGCCATTGAGCCGAGCGAAATTTGCGTCCTGATGGGCCTGTCGGGCTCGGGCAAGTCGACAGTCCTGCGCGCAGTCAACGGCCTCAATAAAGTGGCGCGGGGCAAGGTCCTGGTCCGTCACCGCGATGGAGCGATCGACGTCGCCCATTGCAGCGCGGACGAACTCCGGATGCTGCGCACGAGCCGCATCGCCATGGTGTTCCAGCAATTCGCTCTGTTGCCGTGGCGCACCGTCAAGGAGAACGTCGCCTTCGGGCTCGAGCTTCGCCGCACGCCGAAGGAGCAGATGGATAAAATCGTCGCCGACAAGCTCGCCATGGTGGGCTTAACCCAATGGGCCGGCAAATTCGGCCATGAATTGTCGGGTGGCATGCAGCAGCGCGTAGGTCTGGCGCGCGCCTTCGCGACCGACGCCGATATCCTTCTGATGGACGAGCCGTTCTCCGCGCTCGATCCGCTAATCCGCGACAAACTGCAGGACGAATTGCTCCTCTTGCAGAAGGATCTGAAGAAGACGATCATTTTCGTCAGCCACGATCTCGATGAAGCTTTGAAGATCGGCAACCGCATTGCGATCCTCGAAGGCGGGCGGATCGTTCAATGCGGGACGGCCGAGGATATCCTCCTGCGGCCCGCGGACGCTTATGTCGCCGAGTTCGTCAAGCATATGAATCCGCTCAACGTACTGCGCGGCGGGTCTTTGATGACCCCTGCGGCCTCGCTGCGTCGGAGCGAGAACGAAGTGATGCTCGACCGAGGCGGCCGGGTCCGCGTCCAGCTTGACGCGGAAGACAGACCCGTGGGCGTGACTCTCGACGGAAATGCTGGCGCCATCGCAATCGCCGACCGCGCCACCGGCGAGGTCGCGGAGCGGTCTGAGGATGTGGATATTGTCGTCGCGCCACTCGACCTCAAGATGCGCTCAGCGATCGCGCTGCGAAGCCTATCAGGCAATCCCATCGTGCTTGTCGACGACCTCGGCCGGATGGCGGGCTTATGCGGCGATGACGAGATTTACCGCGCCTTACTCCAGCAGCGTCGGGCGGCGGGAGAAGCTTAGTCGCCCGCTTCGCGTCACTCCGCTTACGCCCTCAACGCTACGTTCTTTGCGTCATAAGGGCTGTCGGGCATGACAATGGCGCGGCGCGTCTCGCCGAGGATGCGCACGTCCACCTCCTCCCCAACGTTCGAAAACTCGGGCTTCACCATCGCCAGCGCCAGCGACTTGCCCACCCGCCAGCCGTAACCGCCGGAGGTCGTGCGGCCGATCATTACGCCGTTCCTCGTCACCGGCTCGGAACCGCGCGCGTCGGCGTCGGTCACGCCTTGGACCTCTAGCACGACCAATTTGTTCTGAAAGCCCCTGCCCTTCCACGCGAGAAGCGCGTCGCGCCCGAGAAAAGGACCTTTATCGAAATCGACGAACCTCTGAAGGTCCAACTCGAGCGCCGCATATTCAATCGACAGTTCGCGGCCAACCAGCTTGTAGGACTTTTCCAACCTGAGCGAATCCATGGCGCGGATCCCGAACGGCCTGATGCCAAGCGGCGCCCCCCCGGCCATCAAAGCGTCGAAGATCGCGTTCTGCATCTCGATCGGGTGGTGCAACTCGTAGCCAAGCTCGCCGACGAAATTCACCCGCATCGCGATGACGCCCGCGGCCTTGATCGACAGCCGGCGTGCGGTCAGCCACGGGAACGCCTTATTAGAGACGTCAATGTCAGCGACCTTAGCCAGCACCTCGCGAGAATGCGGGCCTGCGAGCACGAGCACGCCGCGCTGGGCCGTCACCTTGTCTATGCGAACACTATCGTCAGCGGGAAGGAGCTTCTCCAGCACGTCGAAGTCATGCGTTTCAAGCGCTCCCGCCGAGATGAGATAAAATCGCTCGGGCCCGATACGCGTCAGCGTAAACTCCGCCCGCACGCCGCCCCGTGCGGTGAGGAGATAGCTGAGGGTCACACGGCCGATCGCCTTGGGCACACGGTTTGTGAGGATGGAGTTGAGCCAGCCTTCTGCGCCCGGACCCGAAACCTCGCATTTGGCGAAGGCCGACATGTCCATGAGGCCGACATTGTCGTGGACGTTTCGACACTCGTCGCCGACGAACTGAAAATAGTTTGAGCGGCGGAAGCTCCACTTCTCGCGCGGCTTTTCCCCACCGGCGACGGGGGGATGGTTCTCGTTGAGAAGCACATCCGGCTTGACGAGATCCACCTCACTAAGCCCGTAACCTTGAGGCGCGAACCAGTTCGGCCTCTCCCAGCCGTAGACGGAGCCGAATACGGCGCCGAGATCCTTCATTCGCTGATAGCAAGGCGTCTGGCGCAGCGGGCGCGCGGCCGCGCGCTCTTCGTCGGGATAATGCACAGTGAAGACCTTGGCGTAGGCCTCCTCGTTCTTTTCGACCAGATACCCGGTGTCTGCGTAGGGCCCGAAGCGGCGCGGGTCGACGCCGAGCATGTCGATCGTCGGTTCGCCTTCGACGATCCACTCGGCGAGCTGCCAGCCGGCGCCGCCGGCCGCGGTCACGCCGAACGAATGGCCTTCGTTTAGCCAGAAGTTCCGCGCGCCCGGCGCTGGGCCGACGATGGGCGAGCCGTCAGGCGTATAGGCGATGGCCCCGTTGTAGACCTTCTTGACGCCGACCTCGCCGAAAGCGGGCACACGCGCAATCGCGGTTTCGATGTGGGGCGCGAGACGATCAAGATCCTCGGGAAAAAGCTCGTATTCGCTATCCGACGACGGCCCGTCAATATAGCAGGCAGGCGCGCCTTTTTCGTACGGTCCCAGCAGCAGGCCGCCGGCTTCTTCGCGCATGTACCAGGAGGAATCGGATTCCCGCAGCACCCCCATTTCAGGCAAGCCTCGCGATTTGCGCTTGACGATCTCGGGATGCGCCTCAGTCACGATATATTGGTGCTCGACCGGGATCACCGGCACGTTGATTCCGACCATGCGGCCCGTCGCCCGTGCGAAATTGCCGGTCGCCGAAACAACATGCTCGCAAACCACGTCGCCCTTGTCGGTTGAGACTTTCCAATCGCCGCTCGGCTGCCGCTCGATTGCGGTGACCGTCGTGTGGCGGTTGATCTCGGCGCCGCGTTCGCGCGCGCCGCGCGCCAGCGCCTGTGTCAAATCGGCAGGCTGGATGTAGCCATCCTCGGGGTGCTGGATCGCACCGATTATGCCCTCGATATTACAAAGCGGCCAGATCGTCTTGATTTCGTCGGGCGTGAGGAACTTCACCTTGACGCCAATGGTCTCCGCAACGCCTGCGTAATACTTGTATTCGTCCATCCGATCGCGGGTGCGGGCAAGGCGAATGTTCGACACCTGGCGAAGGCCGGGGTCGAGTCCGGTTTCTTGTTCCAGCGTCTGATAGAATGCGACCGAATATTTGTAAATCTGTCCGACCGAATAGCTGAGGTTAAACAACGGCAAGAGGCCCGCCGCATGCCAAGTCGAGCCCGAGGTCAGTTCCTTACGCTCAATGAGAATGCTGTCGGTCCAACCTTTTTTGGCGAGATGATACAACGTCGAGACGCCGACGACACCCCCGCCAATGACCACTGCCCGCGCGTGCGTTCTCATTCATTTCCTCGTGAGCCGCGAGTTCATCGGCTAGCCATTCGTTGACAACTAACGCCTCCACCTCCGATAGCATCACAAATCAAGAGGGGGCGCCAATCATGCGTATGCTGAGAACCGCGGCCTTGTCTTGCCTCGTCATCGCGGGCGCAGCGCAGGCGGACTGCCTGAAAGGAAACGCTGGCATCCCACCGGGCGCGAACACGACCAATTCCTCAGCGCCATTCTACATCGACACCTCAGGCCTCGACCTCAAAACGGCGCCGCCGACGCGCTACCCAAAAAATCCCAATTATCCGCGTGCGATCGACCTGCCAGACGGAACGCTTCCTCCGATCAAGGCGGAAGGCAATTTCATCATTGGGCCGACGCATTCCCCTGCGCCGGAGACGGCCGCTCAGGACGGAGCGCCTTCGGGCAAAGTCTATTCCTTCACCATGTCGTCGAACGATAGCAACGTCTTTAATCCCGGCATGATCCGGGATGATCCCGACGGTTGCCCCAACGCGTCGGTCTACATGGGACAGACGGCGCCCGGCGATAAGTCGAACCTTCTTGTTCCGACAGCCCACGCGGGAATTTGGACCCGCTCCGTCGATGTCTACGTTCCGGCTGGCTATGCAGCCGGAAGCGAAGCTCCTTTCATCGTCCTCGGCGACAGCGGCTATCCCAACGAAAAGCAGTTTTTCATCGTCCTCGACAATCTGATCCGCGATCATCGCATACCGCCGATCGTCGCAATCAGCATCGGCGCGGGCGGTCAGGACGCGCAGGGGAGCGAAACGCGGATTCGAGTACGACGCGGTGACGGGCGACTATGCAGAGTTCGTCGAGAACGAAGTGCTGCCGTTGGCTGAGAGCCATGCGAATATCAAACTCACGAAGAATCCGGACGGCCGAGCGACAATGGGCATCAGCTCGAGCGGAGCGGCAGCCTTTACGATGGCCTGGTTCCACCCCGAGCTCTACCACCGAGTGCTGGCCTATTCACCGACCGTGGTGAACCAGCAGTGGCCGCACAACCCGGCGCTCCCGGGCGGCGCCTGGGAATACCATAGCGCTTGGGCGGGCCCGCCGGTCCCAAATCTCAGTGTTGAGGGCGGCAAAGTGGCGAAGAGCGACACGCATTTTGGTTCGCCCTTGATCCCCAACAGTCCAACGAAGCCGATCCGCATTTGGTTCGAGACCGGAGACCAAGATCTCTTCTACCCGGTGACTCCTGTAGCGGACGGGATGCACGACTGGGTGCTGGCGGACGAGCGTTTCGCCAAGGTGCTTGCCGACAAGGGCTACCATTACCAATTCCTGTTCGCCCGCAACGCCCACCACGTGGACAAGCCGACCGTGGCTCAAACCCTGCCCGCGGCGCTCGAATGGCTCTGGCAAGGCTATCCAGCGCAATAGCTGCGTACGCTCATCGACGGCGCCGGTCCCGAGCGCATCCACTCCGGAGCTTGCGCCAAGAAGGCGAAGATTTGAACTGAGAATTGTCGCCCCCGGGCCGCTATCTTTGCTTCATCTCCCAATCCGGCGCGACATGATACGGCGCGTTCGAGGCCGGTAGGGGATCGAGGCCACGGATCATGTCTGCGGCTTTTTCCGCCAGCATGATCGTCGGCGCGTTCAGATTGCCGTTGGTGATCGAGGGCATGATCGAGGAGTCGACAACTCGCAGCGCGCTGACCCCGATCACCCGGGTTTCTGGATCGACCACGGCAAACCGATCAGCCGGCGAGCCCATCTTGCAGCTGCAGGAGGGGTGGTAGGCGGTATCGACGTGATCGCGCACGAAGGCGTCGATCAACTCGTCGCTAACGCAGTCGGCGCCCGGCTTGATTTCGCGGCCTCGATAGGGGTCGAAGGCGAGCTGCGCGAAGATCTCGCGCGTCAGCCGCAAACAAGCGCGCATCTCGATCCAGTCCTCGGGATGGCTCATGTAGTTGAACTGGATCCGCGGCGCTTCGGCCGGATCGGGTGACTTCAACCGCACAGAGCCCCGGCTCTTCGAACGCATCGGCCCAGCATGCACCTGGAAGCCATGCTCTTTGGCGAGCATCGAGCCGTCGTAGGCGACAGCCATCGGCAGGAAATGGAACTGAATATCCGGATAGCGAACACCGGCGCGCGAACGAATAAAGCCGCCGGCTTCGAAATGATTGGAGGCGCCGAGACCGCGTCCGCGTATGAGCCACTCGGCGCCGATAAGGGCGCGCTGGAAGAGACCGGTATGGGAAAAGAGGGTGATTGGTTGCTTGGAGGCGACCTGGACCGTGAATTCGAGATGATCCTGCAGGTTTTCCCCAACGCCGGGTCGGTCGGCAATGACGTCGATCCCAAGAGACCGCAATTCAGCTGACGGCCCGACGCCGGACAACTTCAACAATTGCGGCGAATTGATCGGCCCTCCGCTGAGGATGACCTCACGCCGCGCCCTTGCCATTCGCTCACGCCCGTCATGACGATAACAAACGCCGATCGCACGGAGGTTCTCAAAGGCAATCCTCGTCGCCAGGGCGTGCGTGGTCACCTTGAGATTAGGGCGCTTCATGGCTGGCTTGAGATAGGCGTTGGCGGTCGACCACCGGACTCCGTCCTTCACTGTCATGCCGAGCGGGCCGAAGCCCTCCTGCCGCTCGCCATTGAGATCGGAGCTGACCGCGTAGCCCGCTTGCCGGCCCAACTCGATGAAAGCGTCGTAGAGGGGATTGATCTTGCGTCCATGGGCCGTCGTCAGCGGTCCGGCATCGCCTCGATAGGCGTCCGCCGACCCTCGAAAGCTTTCCGCGCGACGGAAGTAGGGCAGCACGTTTCGGTAGCCCCAGCCCTTCGCGCCCTCCTCCTCCCAATGCTCGAAATCGAGTGGATGCCCACGCACATAGACCATACCGTTAATAGAAGACGAACCGCCAAGAACCTTGCCGCGCGGACAAGCGATGCGGCGACCCCCAAGATGGGCCTCGGGCTCGCTAGTGTAACCCCAGTTGTAGGTCTTCGAGTTCATCGGAATCGAGAGCGCCGCCGGCATCTGGATGAAGATGGAGCGATCGGAGCCCCCATACTCAAGCAAAAGCACGCTCGAGCGGCCGTCCTCGGTCAGCCGATCGGCAAGCACGCAGCCCGCCGAACCGGCGCCGACTATAATGTAATCAAAAGCCTCGCCATCCATCCGAGGGACGCCCGCTCAACCCGTCGCTTCGGTCCGACTATGCCTAGACGCTGGGCGATGCGACATGATTTTTCAGATGGAGCCCCAACGCGAAGATCGCCGCCTCATTGCCACCGGTTGACCAATCCCGCTCCTTTCGGCGAAGTCCCGCCAAATGGGATGATTCGGAGACCGCGACATGGCCGAAAGACTGCGCGTCGCCCTACTCTTCGGCGGTCGCTCAGCCGAGCACGACGTGTCCATCATGTCCGCCGGCAATGTGTTCCGTGCCCTCGATCCCGCGCGCTACGACACAATCCCGATTGGCATAACTCGGTCCGGTGCCTGGCTGCTCTGCTCGCCTGAAGGCGGCGCGTTTCCGGTTGCTGTTCCCGATACGGGACCGCAGGTCGCGCTTGTTCCTGGCGGCGGGGGCCGGCTCGCTATCCTTCCGGAGACGAATGCGGCGGCCCCCGACTTGTCGCGCTCAGTCGACGTCGTGTTCCCGGTTCTGCATGGTCCCTTCGGCGAGGATGGAACGGTCCAGGGCGCAGCCGAGATTGCGGGTGTGCCTTACGTCGGCTCCGGTGTCCTTGGCTCGGCCGCGGCAATGGACAAGGACGTCGCCAAACGTTTGATGCGCGACGGCGGCCTGCCGATCGCGCGCTTCTTAACTTTTCTGCGGGGGCAATCGCCGGCGTTCGAGGAAGTGGCCACGGAACTGGGTCGTCCGGTGTTCGTCAAGCCGGCCCGCCTTGGCTCGTCTGTCGGCGTTAGCAAGGCCGGGACGGCGCAGGAGTTCGCCGAGGCGGTCGCCGAGGCGTTTCGGCACGATCGCAAAATCCTGGTTGAGGAATATGTCCGCGGCCGTGAGATCGAGTGCGGCGTTCTCGAGGACGAGAACGGCTTGCTTACCGCCTCGCCGGCTGGCGAAATCGTGCCCAGCAACCGCCACGGCTTCTACACCTATCAGGCCAAATATCTCGACGACGAGGGCGCCGCGATCAAGGTCCCGGCTGACCTCCTCCCCGAAGTCAGCGACAAGGTTCGCAAGCTGTCGATCGAGGCCTTTCGCGCACTCGGCTGCGAGAGCATGGCCCGCATCGACTTCTTTCTCCGCGTGGACGGCAGCCTCATCGTCAATGAGGTGAACACCCTGCCTGGCTTCACCAACATCAGCATGTACCCGAAGGTCATGGAGGCGCTCGGCATTGGCTATTCCGAACTGGTCGACCGCCTTATTCGTCACGCAATCGCGCGAGCGCGTTTAGGCGCAGATAAAGCAGAAACGCGCATGCGCCCTTGATCGCGTTCTCGCCCAAGTCCCGTGGCGGCGCCTTTGCGTAGCCTATCATGCTCCGATCCTGAAAAGCGAGGAGGCGATAATGCCCGATGACCTGTCCCAATTGTCGAAGGGCGCGTTGAATGATCTTTCCGGCGTCTTCGCCGCCATGCCGGAAGACGCTCTCGACGGGCTGATCGAGGCCATCGTCGCAGCGAAGCGGATTGTCGTGTTCGGGCTCGGGCGCGAGGGCTTGCAGATGCGAGGCTTCGCCATGCGCCTCTTTCACATGGGCCGGGACGTTGCGGTTTGGGGCGACATGACAACGCCGGCCTTGGGCGCGGGCGATCTCTTCATTGCCTCCGCGGGACCAGGCGATCTTCCGACCGCGCAAACACTGGTTGAGGTCGCTCACGAGGCTGGCGCGCGCACGGCGCTCGTCACCGCACAGCCTGCAGGCGGACTCGCGAAGCTCGTCGATCTCGTCACAGTCATTCCCGCCCAGACGATGGCGAACGATAACGGCGGCAAGCTCTCCGTTCTGCCCATGGGCTCCCTGTTCGAGACCGCGCAGATGATCGCCTTCGAACTCCTGATCCTCAAACTCCGCCCACGTTTCGCCGAGACCTCAGAGACGATGCGCGCGCGGCACACCAATCTGGAGTGATCTTCCCGCCAGTTTGGAAGAGTATGGGACGCGCGCATCGATTGCGACGCAATCTCCCGCGATTGCAGCCACAATTCCTTTTTAAGCCCTAAGGGTCGACCACGACCGGATAGGCGCTATGACAATTCGCGCTCTCGATTTAGTGACGAAGCTTTCGTCATAGATTCGCCTACGAGATCCTGCCAGTGACGACCGCGAGCGTGATCGGCGCGATGCTGGTCAATCATTACGGTCATCAGCCATCTTTGCCGCCGATTGTCATCCAGGCGTCCGCGTCCGAAGCCGCGATGGTGCAGTCCCTGCGCCAGGAGCACGAACTCATCGCCAGTTTTATGGAGCGCAATCGCGAGAGAGCGAGCGACCCGGAGGGTTCGGAGAGCGCAGCGATTCAGGTCCCATCGCTTGACGCGCTCCCTCTTTCACTTGTGGATCCGCCGTTGCCAGAGCCCCGGCCGGCAGCGCAAAAAGCAGCGGCGAGGCTCGCGCCAAAACCTGCGGCCAGGAAAAAGTCTGCGCCGACCGAGGCGCCGACGCTTCAGCAAGCCTCCCTCGCGGTCGCTTCGGAGAAGCTCGCGTTGCTTGCCTCCTCGCCGCCCGTTCCGCAAAATCAATTCGTGCCAAGGGCGCGGCCAATAATCCGCGTCGCCGGTGAAGTACGCGAATGGGTTGTGGACGTCGCTCAGGCGACTGGGCGCGAGGCGTTCTCGCCGCGCATGCCTGACATGCCTTCGGCGCCGTCGCTCGTCCGGCCGCTGGCCTTCTGGCAGAACTGAGCCTGACAGCTCCGCTACACGCTTTCGTTCCAAGCGGTGACGAACGCCTGCGCCGCCCGACGGACATCCTCCACCTTCGCGCCGGGCTTATAGAGCGCTGAGCCAATGCCGAAGCCGCTGGCCCCGGCGCGTCGATAGGGTCCCATGCGCTCGGGCGTCACGCCGCCGACCGGATAGAGTTGCGTCTCTCTCGGCAAGACCGCGCGCCACGCCTTTACGACATCCGGGCCAAGCGATTCGCCAGGAAAGAGCTTAAGAGCGGACGCGCCCGCCTTGAGCGCCGCAAACGCCTCAGTCATTGTGGCGACGCCCGGCACGGCCGTGACACCGAGCTTCGCCGCCCGTTCGATCACTCGATGATCGGCGTTGGGCGCAACCACCAGTCTCGCGCCCGCTTCAACGACTTCGTCGACTTGAGCCGGTTCGAGCACTGTGCCGGCGCCGACCAGAACCTTGTCGCCAAAGAGCCGCGCAATGAGTTCGATGCTCGCCAAGGGGTCCGGTGAATTCAGCGGCACCTCGATGGCGCCGAAACCCGCCTCGACAATGACCGCGGCGATCGAATCCGCTTCGTCCGGCGTTACACCGCGCAGGATGGCGACGAGCGGAGTCGGAGCAAGCGTCAAATACACAGGAGACCCCCATCGCGCGCAATGCGGAAAAGCCCGCGTGCTGCCGCACGCGTTGGGACCGCGTGAGCGGAAACGTCGAGCGCCTGAAACGCGGCGAGATATCGCGCGACTAGCACCTCTGCGCCGGCGACATGCGGCGCCTCGCCCGTGAAAAGCCGACGCGCTTCGCCAACTTCCGCACCGATCAAGAGGCCAGAGAGATATTCGCCGGCGTCGTCCTCTACGAGTCCGCCAGTGAGCGGCAGCGATCGCGCGCCAAACATGAGGCCCAACAAGCCGGACGTTCCTTCGCAAGCTCCCGCCGCCGCGCCGCGCCGAACGCCGAGCGCAAATGCTTCTCCCGGACTTTTGGCAGGCGCAGCCCTGGCAAAGGCGCCGGCGACCGTGTGATCCCGCAACGCCGCGAACAACTCGCCGGTGACGAAGGTCTTGAACGCGACGACACGATCACCGTCAACCTTCGCCCATTTCGAATGCGAGCCTGGCAGCACGATGATGCGGCCGCCCGCATCGGCGATGCCGAAGATTTCTGTTTCCTCGCCGCGCATCACGTCCGGCTGCCCGGCTTGATCGACATAGGAAAGGCCGGCCGCGAGCAGCACCCGCCGGCCATCGGCCTCGACCGGCGTGAGTTGCGCGGCAACCTCGTCGGGTCCGGCCGGACATTTGACATAAGCCGCCTCGCGCCAGCCATGCCGGCTGCCGACCATGCCCGAAGCGATGACTGGAAGGGACGGATGGGCCTCGAGCCATCGCCCGATCAGCCGCACGAGAGTTTCTGGATACGCTCCCGCCGCGACGCTCCCGATCCCGTCGCCGGACGCGACCTCATCGAGGATCTCGCTATTTGCCGACATGAGATAGGCGCGAAAGCTCGACGATCCCCAGTCGATGGCGATGAGCGCAGGCGACATAATGGCCGATTGACCATGCGCGAGAGGCGGGGTCAATTCAGAGCTCCGATTGCTACACGCAAACTCGGCCACCGAACCCGACTGGCGTGTTCAAGATTCTTCAGAGGGACAAGGACCACCGTTCGTCGACCTGCAACAATGCGTCGAAGCTTTATATGAACCGCGCCGCTCAAGCTTTCGTTCAGCGCCTCCCAGCTGTCTGTTCCTGCTCCCGCAAGCGAAAACGCTGGATCTTGCCGGTCGCCGTCTTCGGAAGTTCGGGGATGAAGACGATCGCGCGCGGGTACTTATAGGGCGCGAGCCGGTCCTTCACGAAGGCCTTCAGCTCCGCCTCGTCCGCTGAAGCGCCCTCCTTCAGGACCACGAACGCCTTGGACTTGATCAGACCGTCTGCATCGGGCGCGCCGATCACCGCGGCTTCTAGGACGGAAGGGTGCTGCACCAGCGTCGCCTCAACCTCGAACGGGCTGACCCACACGCCGCCGACCTTCAGCATGTCGTCCGAGCGACCAGCGTAGGTGAAGGTTCCATCAGGATTGCGGATGTATTTGTCGCCGCTCCTAGTCCACCGGCCCTCGAATGTCTCGCGCGTTTTAACGCGGTTGCCCCAATACATGAGCGCCGCCGACGGCCCGTGGATGTAGAGGTCGCCAGGCTCTCCGTCCTCAATCTGCCGTCCGTCGTCGCCGCGCAGGTCGATGTCGTAGCCGGGCACCGGCCAGCCGGTCGAGCCGTAGCGCACCTTGTCCGGACGATTGGAAATAAAAATGTGCAGCATCTCGGTCGAGCCGATGCCATCAATGATATCGACGCCAAAGTGGAGCTTGAACCGCTCGCCGATCTCGGCGGGAAGCGCCTCGCCGGCGGATGACACGAGCCTTAAGCCCACATCCTCCCGCTTCGGCAGCAGGTTCGAAGCGAGCAGGCTAGCGAAACCGGTCGGCGCGCCATAAAAGACGGATGGCTTGACGCCGCCGACGCTCCCTTGCCAGCGTTTAAAGACAGCCTCAGGCGTGGGTCGTTCGGCCATGAGCAGCGCTGTCGCGCCGACGGCAAGCGGAAAGGTCAGCGCGTTGCCGAGCCCGTAGGCGAAGAAGAGCTTGGCGGCGGAGAAGCAGACGTCGCTTTCCTTCAGGCCCAGGATCGCCTTGCCATAAAGTTCGGTCGTCCAGTAGGGGTTCGCGTGCGAATGCACTGTCCCTTTCGGCCGCCCGGTCGAGCCCGACGAATAGAGCCAGAAAGCGGGATCGTCGGCATGCGTGCGCGCGGGCTTCATCAGCGGCGCCGCGCCGGAGACAAAGTCCTCGAACGCGATCTCGCCGAAGTCGAGAGGCTGAGCCGGGCGCGACACGACGACGCCATGGACCTCGTGATCCGCCTTGGCGAGCGCGGCCTTTAATGCTGGCTTCACAGCGCCGCTCACCAGCGCGACCTGCGCGCGCGAGTGCTCCAGCATGTAGGCGAGATCGTCGGCGGTGAGCAGCGTGTTGACCGCGACCGGAACGATTCCCGCCAGCATGGCGCCTAAGAAGACAACCGGCCAGTCGGCGCAATCTTGCATCAGGATGAGGACGCGTTCTTCGCGCTTGACGCCTTTCTCCTTCAGCGCCGCCGCGAAGCGTCTGACGCGCTGGTCGAGCACTCCGTATGTCACCGCGCCAGCGTCGTCGATGAATGCCTGCTTGTCGTGACGCCCCGCATTGGCCTCGAGCAGATGCGCCGCGAAGTTGAATGCCTCCGGTGGCGGTTCAACTGGATTCACGGTCATCAGCGCCTCCCTTTGCCGAGACGCCACAGAAGGCTTGCTCACCTCGGATTGATGCAATATTGTGCCTATTAATGTTCTAGGGAGGTGTTCGAATCTTGTCAAACACGGTGACCTCTGTCCCCGCTGGCGCGGAAGCCTCTACGCCTCAAAGGTTTAGGAAAAGTGCGCCTGCCGGCCTCTCCGTTGGCAGGGACGATGCGGCGCCGACCGAGACAACCGAGGAGGCCAAGGCGCCGTTTCTGACCCTGCTCGGCGAGCGCGTGAAAGCTTTGCGCACGCGCCGAGGTTTGACTCGCAAGGCGCTCGCCCGCTCAACCGGCGTGTCGGAGCGGCATTTGGCCAATCTTGAATATGGCGTCGGCAACGCCTCGATCCTCGTGCTCTTGCAGGTCGCTCAGGCGCTGCAATGCCCGCTTGCCGAACTTGTGGGCGATGTCACCACACAGTCGCCGGAGTGGCTGCTGCTGCGAGAGACTCTTGCTGGCCGCGACGAGGCCACCCTTCGGCGGGTGCGGGTCGCTGCTCTGGAGCTGACGGGCGGCGCGTCGCCGCCCGTCAAAGAAACGCCCGTCCGCTCGTCGCGTATTGCCTTGATCGGCCTCCGCGGCGCGGGCAAATCAACGCTGGGCCGGATGTTGGCGGAAGATCTCGACTTTCCGTTCGTCGAGCTCAGCCGCGAGATTGAGAAGCTCGCCGGCTGCAGCATCAGCGAGATTCTCGGGCTTTACGGCCAGAACGCCTACCGTCGCTATGAGCGGCGCGCGCTCGAGGAAGCGATTGAAGCCTATCCCGAGGCGGTCATCGCCACGGCGGGCGGACTGGTTAGCGACCTCGTCAGTTTCAACCTTCTGCTGCGCAAATGCACGACCGTTTGGCTAACCGCCGATCCCAAGGACCATATGAGCCGCGTTGCGGCTCAGGGCGATTTGAGGCCCATGGCCGCAAGCCGTGAGGCGATGGACGACCTGAAGTCCATTCTCGCTGGCCGAGCGGCGTTTTATTCGAAGGCCGATCTGCGTGTCGACACGAGCGCTCAGCCGTTGGCGGAAACGTTTCGGATCTTGCGGGCGCAGGCCTGCGAGGCGCTTGGCCTTTCGATTGAATAGCAGCACGCCGGCCTTGCCCGAGAATTGATAGCGCACTATGATGCAATACTTGCAATAAACTGCATGTGAACGGGAACGCCATGGACCGGGTCGACTATCAAACCGAGCCGTCCCGCTACAAACACTGGAAGCTCAAGTTCGACGGGCCAGTCGCGACGCTGCTTGCCGACTTCGACGAGAATGGTGGGTTGCGTCCTGGCTACAAGCTCAAGCTCAACAGCTATGACCTCGGCGTCGATATCGAGCTGAACGACGCCGTCAACCGCATCCGTTTCGAGCGCCCCGAAGTGCGCGTGGTGGTCATCGTGAGCGCTCGCGAGCGCGTGTTCTGCTCTGGCGCCAATATTTTCATGCTGGGCTTGTCCAACCATGCGTGGAAAGTCAATTTTTGCAAATTCACCAACGAGACCCGCAACGGCCTTGAGGACTCCTCCCGGTACGAAGGTTTGAAGTTCCTCGCTGCGGTCAACGGCTCGTGCGCGGGCGGCGGCTACGAACTCGCCTTGGCCTGCGACGAGATCGTCCTCATTGACGACCGTTCGAGCGCAGTCAGCCTGCCCGAGGTACCGCTGCTCGGCGTGCTCCCCGGAACTGGCGGTCTTACGCGGCTGACCGACAAGCGCCACGTCCGCCACGACCTGGCGGACGTCTTCTGCACCACCAGCGAGGGCGTGCGCGGCGAGAAGGCTCTGGCTTGGCGTCTCGTCGA
Source organism: uncultured Alphaproteobacteria bacterium (assembly GCA_963737365.1). Taxonomy (GTDB): domain Bacteria; phylum Pseudomonadota; class Alphaproteobacteria; order Rhizobiales; family Beijerinckiaceae; genus Roseiarcus. Next base: position 27,034 of record CAVTSD010000009.1, on the reverse strand, counting down.
CGCGATCGCCAAGCCGGCGCAGTTTCATTCCAAAGTGCAAGAGCGCGCCCAGGCGCTGGCCGCAAGCAGCAACCGCTCTTCATCCGCGAAGGGCGTCGCGCTAACGCCGATTGAGCGCACGATCGAGACTGACGCGCTGACCTATTCGCACGTCAAGGTGACGATCGATCGAGGCGCGCGCGCCGCAACTTTCGTGATCAAAGGTCCGAGCGCTTCTCAGCCGCAGGATATCGCGGCGATCGAAGCTAAGGGCGCGAACTGGTATCCGCTCATGCTTGGCCGCGAGCTCGAGGACGCAATTTTGTCGATGCGCACCAACGAGCCCGAAATTGGCGTGTGGCTGATGAAGAGCCACGGCGCACTTGACGCGGTTCTCGCGATGGACGCGTCGCTCCGCGCCCTCAAAGAGCATTGGATTGTGCGCGAAACCATCGGCTATCTGCGCCGCACCTTCAGCCGGCTCGACGTCACTTCGCGCAGCCTGTTCGCGCTCGTGGACGAGGGCTCCTGCTTCGCTGGCGCGCTGCTCGAAGTCGCGCTCGCCTGCGACCGAATCTACCATTTAGCGCTGCCCGGCGGCGAAGAGCGCGCGCCCAGGATTGCGCTCAGCGCTGCGAACTTCGGCGATTACCCGATGGCAAGCGGACAGAGCCGCCTGGGGCGGCGCTTCTACGATGAGAGGCCGGCGCTCGAGCCCCTCAAAGCGAGCATCGGCCAGCCGCTCAACGCCGAGGCCGCGCACGCCCTTGGTCTCGCCACCGGCATTCCCGACGACATCGACTGGGCGGACGAGATCCGCATTGCGGTCGAAGAACGCGCGTCGATGAGCCCTGACGCCTTGACCGCGATGGAGGCGAATCTGCGTTTCGACGGTCCCGAAACGCTCGCCACGCGCGTCTTCGGCCGCCTCACCGCCTGGCAGAACTGGATCTTTCAGCGTCCGAACGCGGTCGGCGACAAAGGGGCGCTCAAAGTCTACGGCAAGGGCGAAAAGGCCGCGTTCGACTGGAACCGGGTGTGATGGACGCGTCCGAGGCTGCGGTCATCAGGCAGCACCTGATCGACCCCGAAATCTGCATCCGTTGCAACACCTGCGAGTCGACATGCCCGGTCGGCGCGATCACACATGATGCGCGCAACTACGTGGTCGATGCGAGCATCTGCAATCTCTGCATGGCCTGCGTTCCCCCCTGCCCGACCGGCAGCATCGACAATTGGCGCTCCATGCCGCGCGCGCAGGCTTACAGCATTGAGGCGCAGTTCGGTTGGGACGTTTTGCCAGCCGAACTGAGCGCGCGAGACCTCGGCGCCGCAGCGGTTCTCGAAGAGGCTCTTCTTGGCGAGGAACCGCCCGCGGGAACTGTGGTCGACGGAGGGAATAAGGAAGCCGCGTTCGATGTCGGCGCCTACGCGGCTGTCATTCCGCCTTGGTCGGCCGCAAGTCCTTACGCCAATCTCTATGGCCCAAAGGCGGCGGCGCGATCGGTAACCGCCTCGGTCGTCGGCAACGTCCGGGTGACGGAAGCAGGCAAGGACTACGACACCCATCACATTGTGCTCGATTTTGGCGCGATGCCCTTTCCGGTGCTCGAAGGGCAGTCGATCGGCATCATCCCTCCCGGCGTTGAAGCGAACGGACGAGGGCGCCCCCCGCGCCAATATTCGGTGGCCAGTCCTCGTAACGGCGAACGACCGGGCTATAACAATGTCTCGCTGACTGTGAAGCGGGTGCTCGAGGATCATCAGGGGCGCCCTACGCGCGGGATCGTCAGCAACTATCTTTGCGACCTCAACGTGGGCGATAAAGTCGAGGTGACGGGACCGTTCGGCATGAGCTTCCTCATGCCCAACCATCCCAGAAGCGCAATCGTGATGATCTGCACCGGGACCGGAAGCGCCCCGATGCGGGCGATGACCGAGTGGCGGCGCCGCTTGCGCAAGTCGGGCAAATTCGAGGGCGGCAAGCTGATGCTGTTCTTCGGCGCCCGCACTAGGCAAGAGCTGCCGTATTTCGGGCCGCTCGGCAATCTGCCGAAGGACTTCATCGACATCAACTTCGCCTTCAGTCGTTCACCCGGTCAGCCCAAACGATATGTGCAAGACGTGATGCGCGAGCGCGCCGCCGATCTCGCGCCGCTCATCGCCGACCCGGACGCCTATTTCTACGTCTGCGGCCTCAAGGCGATGGAGGAAGGCGTGGTGTTGGCGCTGCGTGACATCGCTTTGCAGGCCGGGCTCGATTGGGAGACCGTCGGGCCGGCGCTAAAGCGCCATGGACGGCTGCATCTCGAGACCTACTAGCTCGCTACTTTCAAACAGGAGGAACCCGTGAGCGCAGAAGACATTGTTAGCGATGCGGCGGGGACGATGGGCGCTGAACGCTTCGTCGAGATCAGCTACGACGATGTAATCCCCAACAATGTCGCGCTCGGCTCGGACAAGCAACTTCAGCGCGCGCTCGAGGGCTGGCGGCCAAAATATCTCGACTGGTGGACGGGCATGGGTCCGGTCGGTTTCCAGCAGTCGGAGGTCTATCTTCGCACCGCCGTCGGCGTCGACCCCGCCGGATGGGCGAAGTTCGGCTATGTGAAGATGCCGACCTATCGCTGGGGCATCCTGCTCGCGCCCAAGGTCGAGGGCCGCACGATTCCGTTTGGCCGCCACAAGGGCGAGCCTGCGTGGCAGGAAGTGCCTGGCGAACACCGAGCGCTTCTGCGCCGGCTGATCGTGGTGCAAGGCGACACCGAGCCCGCGTCGGTCGAGCAGCAGCGCTTCCTCGGCGCGACGGCGCCCAGCCTCTACGACATGCGCAACCTGTTCCAGGTCAATGTGGAGGAAGGCCGCCACCTGTGGGCGATGGTCTATCTGCTCGTCAAATATTTCGGCAAGGACGGCCGCGAGGAGGCGCAGGCGCTGCTCGAACGCCAAAGCGGGCAGATGGACAACCCGCGCATTCTCGGCGCTTTCAACGAAAATACGCCCGACTGGCTGTCGTTCTTCATGTTCACCTTCTTCACTGACCGCGATGGCAAGATGCAGCTGGCGGCGCTGGCCGAAAGCGGGTTCGACCCGCTTTCGCGCACCTGCCGCTTCATGCTGACCGAAGAGGCGCACCACATGTTCGTCGGCGAGACGGGCGTTCAGCGCACGATCGAGGCGACTTGCGCGGCGATGGCCAAGGCCGGAATCAAGGATCCCAATGACGTCGAGTCGGTCCGCAAGCTCGGCGTGGTCGACCTGCCGCTCCTCCAACGCAAGTTGAACTTCCACGCTTCGGTCACTCGCGATCTTTTCGGCAGCGAGATCTCAAGCAACGCCGCCGAGGTGTTCGGCGCGGGCATCAAGGGGCGTTTCAACGAAGCGAACCTCAAAGGCGACGATCACGTCCTGCAAGAGGCAACCTATCCCGTCGCCCGAGTCGTCGACGGCAAGCTTGTCGTTGAGGACGCGCCCGCGTTGCGCGCCCTCAACTCGCGGCTGCTCGACGATTTCATCGTCGATTGTCAGGGCGGCATCGACCGCTGGAACAAGTCGGTCGAAAAGGCCGGAATCGAATTCAAATTCGTCCAGCCGCACAAAGGCTTCAACCGCAGGATCGGCGAGTTCGGAGGCAAGCCGATCAGCCCGACCGGCGAGCTCCTCACAGAGGAGCAATGGAGCGCGGAGAGCGGCCACTGGCTGCCCAACGAAGACGACATGGCCTTCATCGTTTCGCTGATGAAGCCGTGCCATGAGCCAGGCAAATATGCGAGCTGGATCGCCCCGCCCCGCGTCGGCGCCAACAGTCAGCCGGGCGATTTCGAATATGTGAAGATCGCTTAAGGGCCTGGAAACGAGGGCTACGCGAGCCCCTCGGCTTTGAGCGCGCGTTGGACGGCAGGACGGCCTCCCATCCGCTCGCGGTGGTCGAGCACGCGGGGGAACGCAGCGGGGTCGACGCCGTCAACTTCCATCCAGCGCGCGATGGTGAAGAGATAGGGGTCGGCGATCGTGTACGCCTCGCCCATCGCCCACGGGCCCTTGAAGATTTTTCGCTCGATGAGATCGAAGCAGGCGCCGACGGTCTCGGGAACCTTCTTCTTCATCGCTTCCTGCGCGGCAGGGTCGTCCGCCCAACGATAGGCGCGGGGACGGTGCGCATGCGCCACGTGCAGCGTCGAGCAGAGGTAGCTCGTGAACGACTGCAGTTCAGCAAAAGCGAATGGGTCGTCGAGCGGCGCCAGCTTCGCCTGGGCATGCGTTTGAGCGATGTAGACGAGGATGGCCGGCGTCTCGGTCAGCACGCCGCGCTCCGTTGCGAGCGACGGCACGCGGCCTTTCGGATTGATCTTGAGATAGTCAGGCTTCGTTTGCTCGGCGGCGCCGAAGTCGATCCATCGTGTCTCGTAATCGGCGCCGGCCTCTTCGAGCGCAATATGCGAAGCGAGCGCGCAGGTATTGGTGGCGTAATAGAACGTGAGCATGGACGCTCCGGGGCATGGGGCGCGGCATGCGCCTTCGCCCGCCTTATAACGCCACGATGAGTCCGCGTTGTTCAAGCTCCTCGACGACGCGATCGGCGAGCGCCTCAGCCGTTGCTTGGGCGGAATAGAGAATGAGCTCCGGCGCTTCGGGCGTTTCATAGGGCTGATCGACACCGGTGAAATTCTTGATCTCGCCGGCCAAAGCGCGCTTGTAGAGGCCCTTGGGGTCGCGGGCGATCGCCGTTTCAAGCGGCGTATCGACGAAAATCTCAATAAACTCGCCCGCTGCCGCCGTGTCGCGAACGAGCCGCCGTTCCGCCCGGAACGGCGAAATGAACGAGCAGAGCACGATAAGCCCGGCGTCCGTCATCAGTCTCGCCACTTCGCCCACGCGGCGGATGTTCTCTACCCTATCGGCGGCGGTGAAGCCCAGATCCCTGTTCAGGCCGTGACGAACGTTGTCGCCGTCGAGCAAAGCCGTGTGTACGCCGCGCGCGTGAAGCTTGGCTTCAACCAGAATTCGCTATCGTCGATTTCCCCGCTCCCGAGAGCCCGGTGAACCAGAGGATCGCGGGCTTCTGATGCTTGAGCGCGGCATGCGCCTCGCGATCAATTGTCGCGCCATGCCGATGAACGTTGGTCGCGCGCCTAAGCCCGTGCGCGATCATGCCGGCAGCCGACGTTTCGTTGGTGGTGCGATCGATCAGGATGAAGCCGCCGGTGTCGCGATTGTCGGCATAGGGGTCGAACGCCACCGGCATGGTCGTCGCGATGTTGCAGAAGCCGACTTCGTTGAGATCGAGCTGTTTCGCCGCAAGCTTGTCGAAGCTGTTGACATCGAGACGATGCTTTAAGTCAGTGACCGCTGCGGGCGTTGTCCGGCCGCCAATCTTGAGCAGATAGGAACGGCCGGGCAGCATCGGCTCGGCGCTCATCCACAAAAGATTGGCCGTGAACTGATCAGCGACCTCGGGGCGTGCGCCCGGGTTCGACAACATGTCTCCGCGCGCGATGTCGATCTCGTCGGTCAGCGTCAAGGTGACGGCGTCGCCCGCCTCGGCGGCCTCGACCTCACAGTCGCCGACCCAAACGCTCGCAACCGTGCTCTCACGGCCGGAATCGGCGGCCACGACGCGATCGCCGCGCGCCACCCGTCCGCTCGGGATCGTGCCCGCAAAGCCGCGAAAATCCTGGTGGGGCCGGTTAACCCACTGCACCGGCAGGCGGAAGGGCGCGCTTCGCCGATCGTCCTCGACCTCGACGCGCTCGAGATAGTCCAGTAAATGCGGGCCCGAATACCAAGGCGTTCGCGGGCTCTGCGCCGACACGTTGTCGCCGTGACGGGCCGAGATGGGCAGCGCTATCAACGAGCGAAATCCGAGCGTTTCGGTGAATTTCCGGTAGTCGGCTTCGATCTGGCGAAACACGCTCTCGCTATAGTCGACGAGGTCGATCTTGTTGACCGCAAGCACGACGTGGCGGACGCCAAGCAGCGAGACGATGATCGAATGGCGATGCGTTTGGGTGAGCAGCCCTTTGCGCGCGTCGACCAGAACGATCGCGAGATCAGCGTTGGAAGCGCCGGTCGCCATGTTGCGGGTGAATTGCTCGTGACCCGGCGTGTCGGCGACGATAAACGAACGCTTATCGGTCGCGAAATAACGATAGGCGACGTCGATCGTGATGCCCTGCTCGCGTTCGGCCTCGAGGCCATCGACAAGAAGCGCGTAGTCAATCCCCTCGCGGGTCGTGCCGAACTTCTTCGAGTCGCGCTCGAGCGTCGAAAGCTGGTCGTCGAAAATGAGCTTCTTCTCGTACAGCATCCGCCCGATCAACGTGGACTTGCCGTCGTCGACGGAACCGCAGGTGAGGACGCGCAAGGTGGGAAGCGCAGAAACGCGGAGCGACGCATTCATCAGAAGTACCCCTCGCGCTTCTTCTTTTCCATTGACGAGGCTTCGTCCGAATCGATCAAGCGTCCCTGCCGCTCGGAGGTGGTGGAGGCGCGCATCTCAGCAATGATGTCGTCGAGACTCGTCGCATCGGACTCGATCGCGCCACTCAGCGGATAGCAGCCGAGCGTGCGGAAACGAACCTTGCGCATTTGCGGCGTCTCGCCGGGCAAGAGCGGCAGCCTTTCGTCGTCGACCATGATCAGCGTCCCCGAACGCTCGACGACAGGCCGCGCCTTGGCGAAGTAAAGCGGCACGACCGGAATGTTTTGCGCCTGCACGTATTCCCAGACATCTAGCTCGGTCCAGTTCGAGAGCGGGAAGACGCGCATCGATTCGCCGTCGCGGATGCGGGTGTTAAACACGCGCCAAAGTTCCGGGCGCTGGTTGCGCGGGTCCCAGGCATGCGCGGCTGAGCGAAACGAGAAGATGCGCTCCTTCGCCCGGCTTTTCTCTTCATCGCGCCGGGCCCCACCGAAGGCGGCGTCGTAGCGGCCGCTATCGAGCGCCTGCCGAAGCGACTCGGTTTTCATCACCTGGGTGTGGACCTGCGACCCCGAGGCGATCGGAGAAATCCCGCGCTTCAGCCCGTCCTGGTTGATATGGACAATCAGATCGAGGCCGAGACGGCGCGCTGTCTCGTCGCGGAAGGCAATCATCTCCCGAAATTTCCAGGTCGTGTCGACGTGCAGCAGCGGAAACGGGGGTTTGGCCGGATAGAAGGCCTTCATCGCCACGTGGAGCATGACGCTCGAATCCTTGCCGATCGAGTACAGCATCACGGGATTGCGCATTTCGGCGACAACTTCCCGCATGATGTGGATGGACTCGGCCTCCAGCCGCTTGAGATGGGCTGGCAATACGCTCGGCATCGAGGGTTCCCTTGGCAAGGCGCGCGGTACATAGGGGGCCCCGGAACGGAAGGCAACAATTTAAGCTATGTGATTAAGTTGTTATTTCTTACAAACGAATCCAGATTGTTTTTTTACTGGGCTTCGGCGCATTGACTCTGAGCCTGGGCGCAGCCATCGATAATATCGCGTTCGACCGGCCGTCGAAGAGGAGATCGGCGCGTGGCTCATCCCATCATCATGGCGCCGTCGATTCTGTCGGCCGATTTCGCCAAGCTTGGCGAGGAAGTCCGCGCTGTCGCCGCGGCAGGCGCCGACTGGATCCATCTCGACGTGATGGACGGGCATTTCGTGCCCAACATCACCTTTGGGCCGCCCGTCATCGCCGCGTTAAGGCCCTTGACCGATAAGCCTTTCGACTGTCACCTGATGATCGAGCCCTGCGATCCCTATCTCGAAGCCTTCGCCAAGGCGGGCGCCGATCACATTACGGTTCACGCGGAGGCGACAAGGCATCTCGACCGCTCGCTGCAGGCGATCCGCGCGCTCGGCAAGAAGGCGGGCGTCGCGATCAACCCCGGGACGCCGGAGAACGCAATCGAATATGTGCTTGACCGGCTCGACCTGATCCTCGTCATGACCGTCAATCCCGGATTCGGCGGCCAGGCGTTCATCCCCGCCATGCTGGACAAGATCACGCGGGTGAAGCGCCTGATCGGCGACCGCAAGATTCACATCGAAGTCGACGGCGGGGTCGCGCCGCAAACCGCGTCGCTGCTCGCCCACGCCGGAGCTAACGTCCTTGTCGCTGGCTCAAAGGTGTTCGAAGGCGATCCGAAGGCCTATGCCGAGAACATCCGGGAAATCCGGGCCGCGGCATAGAGCGAGCCGGGTTTTTGGATCGAGGGCGCGAAAGGAAGAGGGGTCGCGCGAAATTGATTGCAGAAAATCAGAATTTAGCGTAAGCTTGCCGCATGAGCAATCTATCTTCCTCAGGCCAAACCGTGGGCTTCAGGCCCGGCGCTTCGATCAAAAAGGGGAGAAGCGATAAGAAAAAATCTTTCTCGGTTTTTCGCTCGTAACCCATTGATAAGTCTCGTTTCGCACGAGAGAATCCAAGGAAATCAAAACAAATCCAAGGCTCAAAATCGAGGTTTCCAAGCGAATAGGTCACAAGCCAAGACAATCCAAACTGACCGGCCGGCGCGCAGCCGAGACGGCTCCCTGCTCACCGTCTCATGCAGGCGTCAGCGAGCCGCTTGAGCTCGGCTCGACGCTCCGGCGTGATCGTTGCCAGCCGGTCGGCGTCGCCGGACTGGTCGACCGCATCGGCAACGCAGCGGCAGCCGGTCTCGCACTCAGCGTCCGGACGCCCTTTGGCGACGCAGGCCCGCTGGCAGGAGGCGAGGAATGCGCTCCTATCCGCTGTCGGAACCAGCGGCCCCCAGGCGGTCAGCGCCGCGAGGAGGCCGATCAGGATCGGTTGGTGGATGAGATAGATCGGCAGGCTGTGCCGGCCGGCGAATGAGATCGCGCGTGACGGCGCCGACTTGGCTCGCCAATGGCCGGGCCGCTTGAGCCATGTCAGGACGCCAGGCAAGCGCGCCAGGCCGAGGCCGAGAAAGACGACCCCTGCCCATGGCAGAAGCGGGCGCCAGTCGAGCGTATTCGGCAGCGCTTCGCCTAAGCCCAGCCACAAGAGCCAGGGCGGATCGAAGAAAGTCGAGCGGCCGAGCCAAGGCGCAACGATCGCCGCAAACCCCGCGGCGAAACTTGCCCAGGCCGGGGCGACCACGAATGGTCCGGCGAGGAGGCTTGCGACCGCGATGCAGTGGAGAATGCCGAAGGTGATGGGTTCGCTCGGCGCGAAGACAAAGCTCCCCCCAGTCACCAGCGCCGCCGCGCCTGCGACGATCGCGAGGCGGCGCCAAAAGGCCGTAACGTTCAGCCCGTTGCGATGGGCAAGCGCCAGCGATACGCCGACCAGGAGGAGGAATGTGCTCGCCACGCTATGCGACAAGAGCCGCATATGCGGTGTGAACGGCAGCATCGGCGAGGCAAGCCGAAAATCCGCCAGGTCCCAGCCGAGATGGTAAACGCCCATGCCGATGAGCGCCAACCCGCGCGCGCAATCGATCGCGTCGACCCGGCCCCAGTGCTTCGCTGTGTCTTGCATCCCTGCGTGGACGCTCACGGCGTCGCGGCTTCGAACAAAGCCTCGTCTAGAATGAACGCGCCTTCGTACTCGACTGGGCCGGTCATCAGAACATGGTCGTCCGAGCCGCGCCACTCAATGATGAGCTCGCCGCCCGGCAGGCGCACCGTACCCTTGCGGTCCATGAGTTCGAGGCGCACCGCCGCGACCAGGGTTGCGCAAGCGGCCGAGCCGCAAGCGAGCGTCAATCCCACCCCGCGCTCCCACACCCGCGCCCTCACCTCGTCGGGCCCAAGGACCTGCGCGAAGGTGATATTGGCCTTTTGAGGGAAAATCCGCTCGTTCTCTATCCTTGGGCCTAGGTCCGCCGCGTCGATGCGCTCTAGATCGGGGACGAAGAAGACCGCATGCGGGTTCCCCATGTTGACGACTGAAGCGGGCCCAAGCTCCTCCGCGGGTCCCTCGCCGTCGCGCCACAGTTCGACCCGTCGCGTGTCGGGTACAGCATACTGAAGCGGAATGGTCTCCCACGCGAGCTGCGGGGGGCCCATGTCCGCCCGATAGGACCAGGGTCCGAGCCGCTCACAAGCGATCACGCCGGCCTCGGTCTCAACCTTGATGGCGCTGACCGAAAGTTCGCGACACAGCCGATCCGCCACGCAGCGCGTGCCGTTGCCGCACGCGCCAGCGAGCGTGCCATCGTTGTTGTAGATGAGCACATCGGCCGCGGTTCCTGCCGCCTTGGGATCGCCCATAACCATCATCTGATCGTAGCTAAGGCCAGGCGCACGGTGGATCGCGCGTGCGTCAGCCGCCGTTGGGTGATCCGGCGAACCCCGCATATCGAGTACGAGGATGACATTGCCGGCGCCATTCATGCGGTGGATCACGCGGCCGGTGAGCGGATGGCGGGAGATCAAGCCCTCAACCTCTCTTTGAAGTTCGGGCGCCCGTCGAGCCGCGCACGCGGGCCGACCTGTCGATCGCGCGCGCGCCGAGCTGTATCAAAGCGTCGCGCAAGCCGTCATCGACGATCGGCGAAGCGGCGGCGCACGCCGCTGCTTCCGCTTCGCCCGAGGGCGGTCGCGGCGCGTGGCGTTTCTCCTTGAGCGGCGGGAGCGGGCCTTGCCGAAACGCGATCTTGTCGACGCATCGCCAGCCGAGATGCGCGTTCGCACGCGCCACGATCACCGAGGCGCTGTGCTGCGCCTCGAGCGCGAACGCGCTCTCGACTCTCAGCACCAAGGTTGCGCCAGCGACGGGCGCATCCGGATCACGTTTAGCGGCCCGCGGAGGCCACTGAAGCTCGATGGGTCGGGCGTAACGCGCCAAGTTCTCGCCAACGATCGCCGGCCAATCGGCGATCAGGCTTGTTTCGCCCAGGCCGCGCGCGGCCAGCGTCTCGGCGATCAACCCGGGCGTGAATTCAGCCAGCGACTTGGCGCCGCCCCGCGCGCGCTTCATCATCGCTCGGGGCCGGAAAGTGAGAAAGCGGGGCATGAGGTCGATGACATGAGCGCCAATGTAAGCGCGCTGGCGTCCGAGGCAAAGCGAAAGGCGATCGTCGTCAGAACGCTTGCTTGGTGGGACCGCAACCGCCGCTCGCTCGCGTGGCGCGCTGCGCCCGGAGAAAAGCCCGACCCCTACCGGGTTTGGCTCTCGGAGGTCCTGCTGCAACAGACGACCGCCCAGGCGGCGACGCCTTATTATCAGGCTTTCCTCGCCAAATGGCCCAAAATCGAGAACCTTGGCGCGGCTACTATCGAGGAGGTCATGAGCGCATTCGCGGGTCTCGGCTATTATTCGCGAGCGCGAAACCTGCACGCCTGCGCCAAGGAAATCGTCCGACGAGGCGGGACGTTTCCAAGCGAGGAAGCCGAATTGCGGGCGCTTCCTGGCGTTGGCGCCTATACCGCGGCGGCCATCGCAGCGATCGCCTTCGGTCGCCGGACAGCGCCGGTCGATGGCAACATCGCCCGCATTCTGGCCCGACTCCTTGCCGTGGAAAAGCCTATCGCTCGCGCAAGAGTTCGAACTTGCTGCGGCGGCGCACGCGTTGGCGCCAAGCCGCAGGGCGGGCGATTTTGCTCAGGCCCTTATGGACATCGGCGCGACACTCTGCCGTCCCATTAATCCCGTCTGCGGCTCCTGTCCGCTCGCTTGCGACTGCGCCGCGTTCCAAGCCGGCGTCCCAGAGGCGTACCCGCGCCGCCCGGAGGGGAAAACCAGGCCGCGCCGGCAGGGGGCTGTGTTCTTCGCCCGACGCTCCGACGGCGCCTTCCTCGCGCGCCGCCGGCCGCCTCGTGGCCTTCTGGCTTCAACCATCGAGTTGCCTGGAACGCCATGGACGAGCGAAAGCCCCGACGAGGGGCTTGCCGCCGCTCCGGTCGACGCGCGTTGGCGGAGGTTGCCGGGCGACGTGGAACAGGTTTTCACCCATTTCGCGCTGAGGCTGACCATCTACGCTGCGGAATTCGAAGGGGGCGCTCCAGCCGGCTGTTTTTGGGTCAATCCCGAGGCCGTCAGCGCGGCGGGATTCTCGAGCATGATGCGGAAGGCGGTCACACACGCCCTGACGCAAACGTGACGCGCGCGACGCGATTGTATAGAGAAGGTCAAGTTGTGTGCGCTAATCTCAGCCAGCGTTCAACCGTGACGGAGCTTCGTTTTGACGCGTGAAATCGGTGCCTTCTCATGGCGCCTCTGATTGCGCCGGCGGCGTTTCGCCTGCCGTCCGACGAGGCGCTTCGCGCTCGCTTTGGCCACATCACCACCTGGGTCTTCGACCTCGACAACACCCTTTATCCTGCTGATAGCGGAATCTGGCCAAGAATCGACGAACGGATTACGCTGTTTTTAGTCGAGCTCTTTGGCATCGACGGGCAGTCGGCGCGCGCGCTGCACAAGCACTATTATTCCCGTCACGGCACGACCTTAAACGGCTTAGCCCAGGAACATGTGGACCTAACCGAGCGCTTTCTGGACTTTGTTCACGATATTGATCGCTCGAGCCTCAAACCAGATCCCGTTCTTGCTCATGAGATCGGAAGGCTGCCGGGACGGAAGCTCATCTTCACCAACGGATCGCGAAGCCACGCGCTCTTGACGGCGAAACAGCTCGGTCTCGAGGGGCTTTTTGAAGAGCCCTTCGACATTGTCGCGGGCGGACTTACGCCAAAGCCGGCCGAGGGCGCTTATGACGCCTTTTTCGATCAGTGCGGTGTTGATCCCCGCGCGGCGGCAATGTTTGAAGACGTGACCAGGAATCTAGCGGTGCCCAAGGCGAAAGGCATGACGACCATTCTGGTGACAAGCAAGGCCGGACGCTTGGATCATCGTGACGCGCAGGACCAATTGATGACGGACGCGTCCGACGTCGCGGATTTCGTGATCGACGACCTCTCGGAGTTCCTGGCCCGGCTGAACGTCCAGCTCCGCATCTGACCGCGGAAATGCCAGAGAACTGATCGCGAGTTGCCTGGTTGGTCGCTCGAAGGGCTCACATCAACGCGAATGTGGCGGCGCTACGCACCAGATCATGGTAGAGATAGTTGCCCCTCACGAGCGTCCAGCGGCGCTGGACAAATCCCTGGGATTGCAATCTCGTAAATCTGCGAATGATTTTCAGCTTGTCTGGCGGCATCCGTCCGGTCAGGGCATCGGCAAGAGCATTGGCTTGCTCAATTCGTCTTCCAAGACCGCGACGCAGGAAGCTGACGTCCAATCCCAGTTTTAAATACGGAACGAGGCCAACTTCTTTGGGAACGGACGCGTTTCCGCCGTGAACCCGATACAGTGCGGTGACTGTGGGATCGCAAATGACTTTCCCCATCGCCGCGGCAATGAGCTGTGCCCACCAGTCGTGACTGATGGCCTTCTCCGCAACCGGATTTGCCAGGTCCAAGAGGGCTCGATTTATCCCCGAGGCCATGCCCTGAATCGGCACACATATAAGACTTTGGCTAAGCTTGCTCATCATACTCGGTTTAAGGCGTTTCCATTTCCAATAACTGGGACTAATCACCTCAAGATCTTTGTTGACGACCGCGATGTCGGTCGCAAAATAGATTGGGGTCGACTTACCGTACTTCGCTTCGGCCTCCTTCAGAGATCGCAACGTTAGTTCGACTTTCTCCGGCTTCCAAACATCGTCCTGATCAGCGAAAAGCACATAATCGGCTTTAGTTTCTCGCATGAGGATAGCGAAATTTGCAGTGGCGCCTCCCGACGGCTCACCCTTGATAAGACTTAGGCGACCATCGAACCTTGGTTTGTAGCTCTCCAGAATTTCGCGGGAGCCGTCGGTCGAACCGTCGTCTCGCACGAGCACATTGAAGTCGCTGGTCGTTTGGGCCAATAGGGAATCGAGCATCGCGGGAAGATAATTCTGGCCGTTCCAAACAGCCAGAATGACATCACAGGTGCTCATCGCGTGCGGCCTCCGTGCAGCTGTTTCCGGATGGACAGCTTCGCTTGCCAACGAAATTGTTGCGCGAAACTAGCTGTGCAAGCTAGCCTTCGAAATACAGCGACACGAAGGCCCCATGGGTACAACTGTGAATCATTTCGGGGAGGCGAAGCCCTATCAGACTAAGCCGGCGCTGAATTAAGTCTTCGCCAGGCGCGGGTCAAGCTCCACCCCCGCCGGGCGGTCAAAGCTCCGCGCCGCTTGACAACTTAAGCGGGGTCATGATTCGTGCCTGTGGCAATCCAGACGCTTCTTGAATTTGATCGACGGCCTCGCGTTTCGCTAGCGATGGCTGGCAAGATTGTTTCGATAGAGCGTAATTCTGGATTGAAAGGCTGTTCGGGCGCCAGGGAGCGACGCCAGAGCAAATCTATGGATCCGCTGCAATACTTTATTGCTACAAATGATCAATCTTGGGCCGACGTGGAACGACCGAAAACCTCGGTGTCGTCGTCGCCGGCGATGGGCGATGGCCATTTAGGCCTCACAGTCGCATGCGCGTTCGGGAGTCAATAGAGTGACAATTCGCAGCAGGAACGGCTTCGCCTTATCTCAAGTCGCTGCGGTCGCGATGGCGGAGACGAGACTGGCCAGCCGCGCGATCCCCAACGTCATTCGCCACGTTGCGCCGATTGTCGCATGGGCGCTTGCGTCAATCGGTTTAGGCGTTGTTCTCGGCTTGTCCGCCGTGATTCTGCCACCGATGGGCGCGTTTGGAATTGTGGCTGTTGCTGGATTGGTGCTTCTCTGGGTGATGCCAGATCTACCGCTGGTGTCACCCGGATTTATCCGCAAGGCGTTCTTCATCATGTTGATCGCCGATCTTGTCATTCCGTTCTATTACACCGTCCAGTTCTCTGGTCTGCCTTGGATTTCGGCCCGTCGCCTCGCGACCTTTACCCTCATCGCACCGTTCCTCGTCGCGGTCGCGGCTTCGTCTGACGTCCGACGGCACATTGCGGAACGCGTGCGAGCCTCTTTGCTGATTTTCATTTGCGCGACCGGTTTTCTTGCTGTGGCCGCGCTTTCAATTCTCACGTCGGTAAGCCCGACGGAGTCCACCTCGGCGTTAGTCGACGCAGTCCTATCTTGGTATGTGCCGTTCTTTGCGATGATTTATATCGCTAGAGGTAACGATGACCTCGTGTTGATTTTAAAGATTATCTGCCTTTGCGCGATATTCAATACGGGGGCAGGAGTTGTGGAGTTTTTTGTCAAGCATCGATTCTTCGTCGATATCTTCCCAAAAGCTATGCTGGCGACGATGATCGAAAATAACCCTACTCTAGCGAATTCTTCTGCCAAACCCTCAAGATTTTAGAAACGGTCTCTTCAGGGCGTCGTCGACCTTTGTCACCCCGCTATCTTTCGGAGAATTTCAAATCATCGTCATACCGATTGGTCTGTTCTTCCTTCTGCACCGGGACAGGCTTTCTGAGAGGATTCTCGGTGGGGTCGTCGCCTTAGGCGGGATCATTGGAATTTTCTGCTCGGGGTCGCGAGGCGGATTTGTCGGCGTTATCGTATCCGTCGCAGTGTTTGTTACTTTCTATTCGATTCGCCAAGCGGCAAGCAGTAGGGGAAGCTTGGTTCCGGCAATTTCTGCTTTGTGCGGCCTTTTCGGGTTCGGCTGCGTTGTTGCAGCCCTCATGTTCTCTCACAGCCTGCACGATATGGTGCTTGGAGGCGCCGCCCAGGCGGGTAGCACGGATGCGCGATATGTGCAGTGGGCGGCGGGAATGCCATTCATCAAATCGAATCCGATCACCGGGCACGGTTTTGGGCTGGGGGGTGTCATTATTGAGCTCGGCCAGATCGACAGTTACATCCTGTCGCTCGCCGTCGAAACGGGGATCCTCGGACTTGTATTTTTCATGGGTTTGCTGACGCTTCCGGTTTGGTACGGGCTGCGAAATTATCTTTCCGACATGTCAGAATCCGGCGCGCTGGCAGGCGCGCTAGCTTGCAGCTTTGTCGGATTCATCATGAACAGACTCGTTCTGTCGCAGAAGGAGAATCACCCACTGATCTTTTCTCTGCTCGCGATCGTGATTGTTCTCAATTATGAGATTGTTCGGAAAAGAGCTCCACAACGATTGGCTGGTAAACCGGCGCGGAATTCGTCTTCTCGCGCGGGGAGTATGTTGCCCGGCCAGCGGACACCCCAAGCGGACCAGGCGGCCGTTACTTAAGGCCGAACTCGACCCGCGACCGCCTTCAAGCTTTTCTAAGTTTAGTGGTGGCCCCAGTCCGTCAGGCCGAACGGTTATTTTCGGCGCCCAAACCGGCATGACTATCGACTCGTGAAGACATGAAGACTGTAAGGCGATCGGCCGCGCCCCGCAGCACCGCGCGAATGGGCATGGCCTCATCCGGGCCCGGCGCGAGCGCCGCCGCGAAAGTGGCAAGCTTTGCTTCGCCCTGAATTTCGAGTGCGATCGCTCTGGCGCGCAAGATCACTCGTCCCGTAAGGGTCAGGCGCGGTTCAGGCGCATCAGGCGCCACGATCGGAGCTACCAGCGCGCGGGCTGCCGGGTCCATCGCTTCCGCAAGACCGTTGGCGCCGGGAAACCACGAGGCGGTGTGTCCATCGTCCCCCATTCCAAGCACCACGACGTCGGCTGGCATCGGCAAATGGGCGATACGGGCGCTAGCGGCGGCCAGTTCCTGATCCTCAGGCAGGCGAACATCTGCAAGCGGCGTGAAGTTTGCTGCCTTCGCACGATTGCGCAACAGCCTCTCGCGCACCAGTCGGGCATTGGACCGGGGGCTGTCGTCAGCAACGCGCCGTTCGTCCGCAAGAGTGATTGCGACCCGCGTCCAATCCAGGTCCGAGGCCGAAAGCAGCTCAAAGAACCGAGCTGGCGACTTGCCACCGGAAACAATGAGCAGCGCTACCCCTCGCACCGCAATGGCTTCCCGCAAACGCTCCGCAGTCCAATCGGCTAGCCCCAACGCCAGCGCTTCTCCATCCGCGAATTGAAGGCGATGAAAATTGGGCTCAGTCATCGTATTCCTCGTTCCAAGTGCGTCCGTCCCGTTCGATTAAGGCGACAGACGCGTTGGGTCCCCATGTGCCGGCGGCATACGGGCGGGGCGGCTCGCCGGACTGAATCCAGGCATTGCGAATTGGATCTATGAACCTCCAAGCCGCCTCGACTTCGTCACGCCGCATGAAGAGAGCCGCGTTGCCGCGAAGCGCATCCATGAGCAAGCGTTCGTACGCGTCGGCTGGAGCGACACCGAACGCCTCGGCGAAGCTCATGTCGAGGGGAACATGCTGAAGCCGCATGTCGCCAGGGCCCGGCTCCTTCACCATCATCCAGAGTTTGATCCCCTCATCCGGCTGGACACGCATCACCAGTCGGTTGGGGGGTATTCCGTCGTGATGCGCCGCGAATATGACGTGCGGCAGACGACGGAAACCCACAACGATTTCCGAGAAGCGTTGCGGCAACCTTTTTCCGGTGCGCAAATAGAAAGGAACACCTGCCCATCGCCAGTTGGCGATCCCAAGTTTGAGGGCGACGAAAGTCTCCGTTTCGCTCTGCGTCTTACCGATATCCTGCAGATAGCCCGGAACCGGGCCGCCGTCGGCGAAACCGGCGCGATATTGACCGCGCACCGTCAAAATCGAGGCATTGGTCTCGTCGATCGGCTCCAACGCTTTCAGCACTTTGAGCTTTTCGTCTCGAAGGGAATCAGCCTCGAGCGAATTGGGCGGCTCCATTGCGACGAGGCAAAGAAGTTGCATCATGTGGTTCTGGACCATGTCGCGTATGGCGCCAGACGTTTCGTAATAATCACCGCGCCCCTCGACGCCGAGCGTCTCCGCGACAGTAATCTGCACGTGATCGATGTGAGCGCTATTCCACACCGGCTCGAGCAGGATGTTGGCGAACCGCAACGCCATAAGATTCTGTACGGATTCCTTGCCGAGATAGTGATCTATGCGGAAGATATTTCGTTCAAGGAATACAGAGCCGATCACGTCGTTGATGACGGCGGCGCTCTCGCTGTCCTTGCCAATTGGCTTCTCGACAATAATGCGAGAACGAGGCGTCACGACGCCTTCGGCGCCAAGGCGTTTGGCCAGCGGACAGAAGAGGTCCGGCGCTGTAGCTAGATAGAAAGCGCGGATGCGATCATCGGCGCCAAGCAGCGCCTTCAGGTCCGCCCACCCGCCCTCGCTCGTGGCGTCGACTGCGACGAAATCGAGCCGGGACAAGAAGCGCTCCATCGCCGCCCCGGCGTTCGAGTCAGCGAGATCAAGCTTGATCAAACTGTCTTTGACCGAAGCGCGAAATGCGTCGCGATCAATGTGACGACGCGACGCCCCAATGATTCGAGTAGGGTCGGAGAACTGATTGGTGAGCTCCCGATGGAAGAGCGCTGGATAGAGCTTGCGGTGAGCCAAATCGCCGGCACCGCCAAAGACGACAAGATCGAAGGGCTCGACCTTGACATTGTGAGTGGCCATAACGCCTCTGTTCGTCTCTGATAGAGAGAGCATGCCGCCAGCTTCAACACTGAGGCATTGGGGCCGAAGAAATAGCAACCAAAGCGCTGAGAGCCAAGCACGCCTGGATGCGGGGAGCTTTTAACGCGCCTGGCTTAGCGCATCCTTCAACAAAAAGCTTCTCGATCGCATGCGAAATGCTCAATTAGCGCTAGCGCCACGGCGCCGATCGAGCCCATCAACGCCAGGCGCAGCACGGACAATCGACGTTGCTCAAGCGCTGACGATGGAGGCCTGCAAAGACCGCTGAACTGGCAAGCGCGACAGCGAATCTCGGTCAAAATCGAGGCGATAGCCGATGTCCGAAGTCGGACCGGACAGTAAACTCTTGGCCAAAAGTCTGGCCTATGGAGCTACGACGGCGGGATGCGGTCGAGGGAGGCAAAAGCAGCCGCCTGAGCCCGTGTGGATCGACGTCTCGATATCGACTCACTGGGAGGAAGCTTGTGTCCAAAATGTCCGGAGTGTTCACGTCCATCGCGGCTGCGGCGCTGTCTCTTGCTCTTGTTGGCGGGCCAGCCCATGCCGGGGACATTGTCGGTTTAATCACGAAAACCAACACGAATCCGTTCTTTGTCAAGATGAAAGAAGGCTTTGAGGCGAAGGCCAAAGAGCTCGGCCTGACCCCTCAGGCCTACGCCGGCAAGTTCGACGGCGACAACGATGGCGAAGTGAGCGCGATTGAGCAGCTCATGGCGGCTGGCGCCAAGGGCATCCTCTTGGTCCCGAGCGATTCGACCGCGATCGTGCCGACAGTCGAGAAGGCCCGCAAGGCAGGCGTTCTTGTCATCACACTCGATACGCCGCTCGATCCGGTTACCGCAGCCGACGCCAACTTCGCGACCGACAATTACAAAGCCGGCCAACTCATTGGCGAGTGGGCCAAGGGCACCCTTGGCGAGAAGGCCTCGAGCGCGAAGATCGCGACGCTCGACCTCGCGTCGAACGAGCCTACCGTCGATTATCTGCGCCACAACGGCTTCCTCAATGGCTTCGGCATTGCGGTCAAGGATCAGAAACACTACGCGACGAGCGACAGCCCTCAGATCGTCGGCTCCGACGTCACGAAGGGGGCGACGGAAGGCGGCCGGAAGGCGATGGAGAACATTCTCCAGAAGGCAGACACGATCGACCTCGTCTATGCGATCAACGAGCCGGCGGCCTACGGTGGCTACGCAGCTCTTAAGGCGGCCGGCAAGGAGAAGGGTGTGACGATCGTAGCGGTCGACGGTGGGTGCCAGGGCGTCAAATGGGTCAAGGACGGGATCATCGGCGCGACATCCCAGCAATATCCGCTGCTCATGGCCTCGGACGGCGTTGAAGCGATCGCGGATTACATCAAGACCGGCAAGAAGCCGGAAAGCAAAGACACGGGCGAAAAGCTCGTAACCGATCACCCCGTGCCTGGCGTTCCTTCCATCACGTCCGACCAGGCGATGAAGATCTGCTGGGGTTGATTATCCCAGCGCTCGGAGCTTAATTCTCTAAAATAAAGGGATCCGCCGCGGTCATGCCAGCGGCGGATCCAAAAGAGACAAAGGACGACCGGAAACGAACGAGGAAGTGATGAGCGAAGCGGCTGGCCGTCCTGCGCCCCAGGAGTTCGAGAGTGTCCTAACCGGCGCGACGGCGACGGTCGCCTCTTTCGAGGAAGAGCATCTCACCTTCCTCCAGCGGACCCAGCGGTTCCTGCACGCCTACCCCACTGTGGTGCCGTTCGTGGTGCTGCTGCTAGGAGTGCTGTTGGGGGTTCTCGTCAATCCTTCGCGCTTCACCGCCGCGAGCAATTTCTCGACCATCCTCACCCAGGTGATGGTCATCGGCATCGTCGGCGTTGGCCAAACCCTCGTAATCCTGACCGCAGGCATCGATCTCTCGATCGGCGTCATCATGGTGATCTCCTCCGTGGTCATGGGGCGGCTCGCCGTGTACGACGGCGTTCCGACCATCGTCGCTTTCCCGCTCGGGCTCGTTGTCGGCGCAGCCTTCGGCTATCTCAATGGTATCTTGGTCACGCGGCTCAAAATGCCGCCGTTCATCGTCACGCTAGGAACGCTCAGCATCATCGGCGCGCTCAACACCTTCTACTCGCAGAGCGAAACGATCGGGATGCAGGATATCGAAGACAAGGCCTGGTTCCTGCAGATCATGGGCAACCAGGTGGAGATCGGCTCCGCCCGCATCATGTGGGGCACCTTCCTGTTGCTGATTGTCGCCGCCGTCGTCTGGTACGTCCTTAACCGCACCGCGTATGGTCGCCACATCTACGCCACAGGCGACGACCGGGAGGCTGCGCGCCTCGCGGGCATCAATACAGATCGCATTCTGCTCAGCGTTTATGTGCTCGCGGGCCTTATCGCTGCGGTCGCCGGCTGGGCGCTGATCGGCCGCGTCGGCGCCATCAGCCCGACCGCTGGCGAGAATGCCAATCTCGACAGCATCACCGCAGTGGTGATCGGCGGCACGTCGCTGTTTGGCGGTAGGGGGTCGATTATCGGCACGCTGGTCGGGGCGTTGATCGTCGGCGTCTTCCGCTCCGCCGTTTCCCTCGCCGGGCTGGACGTGCTTTGGCAGGAGTTCGCAATCGGCGTCCTGATCATCGTCGCGGTTGCTCTCGACCAGTGGATCCGGAGGGTGTCGAAATGAGCGTGGAACCGGTCCTCCTCGCTCGCAGCCTCGTCAAGCGTTATGGGCGGGTCACCGCGCTCGACCACGCCGACTTCGAGCTTTTTCCGGGAGAGATCCTCGCCGTCATTGGCGACAACGGCGCGGGCAAGTCGACGCTTATCAAGGCTCTCTGCGGCGCGGTCGTTCCCGATTCTGGCGAGATTCAACTCGGCGGCGAAGTCGTTCACTTCACCTCGCCGATCGCGGCCCGCGAAGCCGGGATCGAGACCGTGTATCAGACCCTGGCACTTTCGCCCGCGCTGTCGATCGCCGACAACATGTTTCTTGGCCGGGAGCCCCGGGCGCCGGGCATCATGGGACAATGGTTCCGCGCGACCGATCGCGCTCGCATGGCGAAATTCGCGCGGGAAAAACTGAACGACCTTGGCCTGATGACGATTCAGAACATACACCAGCCCGTCGAAACCTTGTCCGGCGGCCAGCGTCAGGGCGTGGCGGTGGCGCGAGCTGCGGCTTTCGCCAAGCGCGTCGTCATCATGGACGAGCCGACGGCCGCGCTCGGCGTCAAGGAGTCGCGGCGGGTGCTGGAACTGATTCTCGACGTGAAGAAGCGTGGGCTGCCGATCATCCTGATCTCCCACAACATGCCCCACGTGTTCGAGGTCGCCGACCGTATTCACATCCATCGCCTCGGCCGCCGTCTGACGGTCGTGGATCCGAAGAAGGTGACTATGTCGGACGCGGTCGCGATGATGACCGGCGCGATGGCGCCACCGGTTGAAGCCGAAGCGGCCTGACGCCGGCTCCAACGCCGTAGCCCTCACGAAACCGCGATTTGCGTAAACTGGCCGCACGCGGTTGAATAGAAGCCGCGCCACCCCAGCACGGCGCCCTCCAAAAGGAACTGACGTTTCATGCGCTATCGACCGCTCGGCCGCACGGGCCAATATGTCTCGGAAATCTGCCTTGGGGCGATGACCTTTCACGGCGGCAGCGCCGGGGGAATGTGGCGCAATATCGGGACGCTCGATCAGCCCGCCGCCACGAAGCTCGTCGGCCGCGCGCTCGAGGCCGGAGTCAATTTCATCGACACCGCCAACGTCTATTCCGAAGGCCAGTCGGAGGTTCAGGTCGGCCAGGCCTTGCGCGATCTCGGCGTCAGGCGCGAGGACGTGATCGTCGCGACGAAGGTGCGCGGCCGCATGGGGACGGGGCCGAACTCCGTAGGCCTCTCGCGCGGCCACATCATGGATCAGATCGCGGGCAGCCTGAAGCGGCTGGGGCTCGACCACGTGGATCTCTACCAGATCCATGGCTTCGACCCGGTGACGCCGCTCGAGGAGACCTTGCGCGCGCTCGACGATTGCGTGAGCCGCGGACTCGTCAACACGATCGGCTGCTCGAATCTCGCCGCCTGGCAGATCATGAAGGCGCTCGGCGTTTCCGACAAAAGGGGCCTCGCTCGCTTCGAGACGGTGCAAGCCTATTACTCGATCGCCGGACGCGAACTCGAGCGCGAGATCGTGCCTTTGGTCGAGGATCAGGGCCTTGGCGTCATGGTGTGGAGCCCGCTCGCGGGCGGGTTTCTCTCCGGCAAATTTACGCGCGACAAGCGCGGCGACAATGACTCGCGGCGGACGACATTCGACTTCCCGCCGGTCGACAAGGAGCGCGCCTATGACATCATCGACGTCACGGCGCCGATTGCCAAGGCTCACGCCACTTCGGTGGCGCGGGTCGCGCTCGCCTGGCTTCTGCAGCGCAAGGGTGTGATGAGCGTCATCATCGGCGCAAAGACCCTTGAGCAGCTCGACGACAATCTCGCCGCCGCCGAACTCGCGCTCACGCCCGAGGAGATCGCGAAACTGGACGAAGCGAGCGCGCTCAAGCCCGAATATCCGGGCTGGATGCTGGCGAGGCAGGCTGAAGGCCGCGTGCCGGGCCCGAAGGCGAAAGCTTAAGCATTTTCGCCGACTGCAACCTGGCGGCGATTTCATTAGGAGGGGAAGACGTTGCGCAAGGTGAAATGGGGCGTGATTGGCGTCGCTAAGATCGCAACCGAGAAAGTCATCCCGGCGATGCAGCAGGGCAAGGTCTCGGAAATCGCCGCGATCGCCTCACGCGATCCCTCAAAAGCGCGGACGGCCGCGGACAAGCTTGGCATTCCGCGCGCATATGGGTCCTACGACGAGTTGCTCGCAGACCCCGAGATCGAGGCGATCTACAATCCTTTGCCCAATGAGGAGCATGTCCCGTGGACGCTCAAAGCGCTCGCAGCCGGCAAGCACGTTTTGTGCGAGAAGCCGATCGCGCTTGATGTCGAGGAAGCGCGACAGCTGATCGATGCGCGCAACCGAGCAGACAAACTGGTCGCCGAAGCCTTCATGGTGCGTTTTCACCCCCAATGGCGCCGCGCGCGTGAGCTTGCGCGAGACGGGACGATCGGGGAAGCGCAGGCGATCCAAACCTTCTTCACTTACCGCCTGCTCGACCCCGACAATGTGCGCAATCGGCCCCCGGGCGGGGGCGGCCTTTACGACATCGGGTGCTACGCGATCCTGACCGCGCGGTACATTTTCGGCGCCGAGCCGACACGGGTTGCCGCCACGATCGACTGGGACCCGAAGTTCAAAACCGATCGCCTCGCGAGCGCTCTTCTCGAGTTTCCCGGCGGGCGCCAGCTGACCTTCACCGTAGGCACCCAATCGTCGGCGCACCAGCGCGTGACGATCATGGGCGACCAAGGGCGGATCGAGGTCATGGTCCCCTTCAACGCTCCGCCTGACCAGCCGGCCGAGATCGCCATCGACACCGGCGCCGATCTCTCTGGCGGCGGGCGCCGTCTTGAGACGTTCCCGGTCTGCGACCAGTACACGCTGCAGGGCGACGCGTTCTCGAGCGCGATTGTGGACGAGGCGAAGCTCGAGTTCCCGATCGAGGATGCGATCGCCAACATGCGCGTCATCGACGCCCTGTTCCGGTCCGCCAAGAGCGGCGCGTGGGAGAAGCCTTGAGGCGCGCGAGAGCGCTTAGAGTCTGTCCGCGAACATCATGTTTGAATGCATAGCTTTCGCAGCATGAGCCGGATTGAGGCGAGCCGTAGGAATGCGAGGGCCTTTCGGCTGAGACACTCCCAGTCTTTCGCCAATCGGCGACAGCGATTGAGCCACGCGAAAGACCTCTCAACAAGCCAGCGCTTTGGTAAAATGACGAACCCTCTGGCGCCGTCGGACCGCTTGACGATTTCAACGTTGACCTGCGCCATTGTGCGCTGCGCCGCCGCCTGAAACTCCGCCCCTTGGTAGCCGCCGTCCGCGTAGAGCTTAAGCAGGAATGGAAAGGCGCCAAACAGGGTCGCCATCAGCAAGGCGCCACCGTCGCGATCCTGAATGTCGGCGCCATGCACGATGGCGTGCATCAGGAGGCCTTGCGTATCGACGAGGATATGCCGCTTCTTGCCTTTGATCTTCTTGCCTGCATCAAAAGCCATGCGGGTCGATGCAACGGCCCCTTTTTCCGCGGACTTGACGCTCTGGCTGTCAAGGATCGCGGCGGTCGGGCTGGCGTCCCGACCTGCTTGCTCACGGCACTTCACATAGAGCGCTTCGTGAAGGCGGTCGAGCGTGCCGTCATAGCTCCATAGATCGAAATAATCATAGAGCGTCGAGCGCGGCGGCAAATCCTTCGGAATCGCTCGCCACTGGCAGCCCGTGCTCAGAATATACATCAAGCCGTTGACCACTTCGCGTTCGTCGACATGGCGACCGTTGCCGCCGCGTCTGGCCGGCGGGATCACCGGCGCAACATGAGCCCATTCGGCATCTGTCAGGTCGCTTGGATACCGCAATTTGCTCCGGTCATAGCGCACACGATTTTCGCTCGTCCACACTGACGACCTCCATAGAATCAGGAAGCGCCCAGTGAATCACAAACGATTCATATCAATCAAATTGTCCCCGGACAGACACTTAGCGCGAAGGCCACGGCCCTTCCTTCGCGCTGATAAGCGCCAATAAACGCCAGTAAGCGCTAATAAACGTTAGTAAAAAAGCTGGCGTTTACTAGCGTTTATTTTTTCGAATCGGGACTTTTCAATGGGTTACAAACGTTTGGAATAAAAAAATTCTATCCTGCTAATCACCCCCCGAAGATCCACACCGTCCGCGCGCGGGCTCAGATCCGGTAAGGGATGTTATAGCACGGGTTCAGATTATCGAAAAGAAACTGTTCCTGTTTCCGCTTTGCCATCATTCCCGACTTTGCCAACCGAGTCCGTGGAGCTAAGAACTCGATGAGGCTGTCACCATCGCCGTCGCCAATATGTACAAAAGCGGTTCGCCCTTTTAAACCTTGACGCTTCGTTCGCCAGCCTGCCGACAGCCAACGCGCGTAAACATTCGTCTACTCGTTTGACCGTGCCGCTCTGCCAGTTTTGCGCTAAGAATTTCCCCCCGAAAGTTTTCTTCAGGGGGCTTTCATGTCTGGAATTGGCAAAGCGCGTACTTGGGTTGCGAGCGCCGCGATTGGCGTCGCGGCTCTATCAACATTGGCGCGCGCCGATGTGCTGTTTGACAGCCTCGATAGCCAGAATTCCGGGATCGTTGGAGGGGCGAACTTCCCGCCTCTTTTCGATGCGAGCTTTCAGACGGACGCTTCGGCCGTTCGCCTGACCGACGTTGCATTGTCGCTCAACTCAATATTTTCTCTCCCCGGTGATACGTTCATAGTATCGATTGCCGGCGGCGTTCCGCTCGCCGACGTCGAGTTTATTCCGGGGTTTGGGCTGAACGTCGGGCCGGGAGGGCCGGCGCTCGCTTCGGTCACACTCCCGATGTCCGACCTCTCAACGAATTTGACCGTTCAGCACTTCAGCCAGTTCAACGGGTTCGAGCTTCAGGCCAACACGTTCTATTGGATCGATCTTACGATTTCTGGCCAAAGCAATGACGATAACGCGACCATCGGTTGGGGCGTGACCGACGAGGATTTGGGTCCGGGCGTCGCTGAAGGGTACAACAGCAGCGACATTACCGACTTCGAATTCTTTCCGAATGCGCCAACGCCTCCGCCGGACAACGGCGGACCGATTTTTCAAATGGAAGTCAGCGCCGCTGCGGCGCCTGAACCCTCGACCTGGGCGCTCATGCTCATTGGGCTCGCGGGTCTCGGGCTCGTCGCCCATCGCCGCCGGAATGGCAAGCCGGCATAGCGGGCGCGGAAGTCCGGCCCGTTTTCACGCTGGAGCCTTCCGCTTCGCGAGTTCCGCCCGCACTCTGGGCGCGACCACCGTACCCAGAACCTCGATCGAGCGCAGGATCGCGTCTTGAGGCTGGTGGCCGACGGACATCTGCATGAGATAGCGATCGTGGCGAAAGACCTCGTGTTGAGCGAGGATTTTTGCGATGGCCTCGTCCGGCGTGCCGACCATCAGATGGCCGCGGGGGCCGCAGCCCTGATCGAAGGCAACGCGCGATAAGGGCGGCCAGCCGCGTTCGCGGCCGATCCGGCTCATCACCTCGGCGTAGGGCGCGAAGAACGCATCCGTAGCGGCCTCCGCGGTGTCGGCGAGGAAACCATGGCCATTGATGCCGACCAGGAGCTTCTCGGGCGCGACGCCAGCGCGGCGACCTGCCTCGCGATAAAGCTCCGCGAGTGGTGCAAATCGCGCCGGCTCGCCGCCGATGATCGCAATCGCCAGGGGGAGGCCGAGCGCGCCCGCGCGCGCGACCGACTGCGGCGTGCCGCCCGATGCGATCCAGACGGGCAGCGGCTGCTGCAGCGCGCGCGGAAAGACCCCCTGCCCGGTGAGCGGCGGCCGATGCCGGCCTTGCCAGGTAACGTTCGGCTGCTCGCGGATTTTAAGCAGGAGATCGAGCTTCTCGGCGAACAGTTCGTCGTAGTCGTTGAGGTTCAAGCCGAACAGCGGAAAGGACTCGATGAACGAGCCGCGCCCGGCCATGATCTCGGCGCGACCGCCGGAGATGAGATCGAGGGTGGC
>CAVTSD010000008.1:0-137902 GCA_963737365.1 uncultured Alphaproteobacteria bacterium | reverse complement strand
GGAGGGGGCGGGATTCGAACCCGCGATACGGTTTCCCGCATACACACTTTCCAGGCGTGCGCCTTCAGCCGCTCGGCCACCCCTCCGTCGCGCGCCCTACAAGGACGCGGGCGTGGGCGATAGCACCGCCCGGCACGCGGGCGCAAGCAGCGCCCGCCCGCCCCAACTCACGCCCGCCTAGCGCCAAACAGGCCAACGCGGATCGCCTTCTCCAGCTCCAGCACCACGATCAGCCCGATCGCGGCGAGCGCCGCGACGCCCATGTCGGGCCAATCGATCGGCCGCGTGTCGTAAAGGGTCTCGAGCGGCGGCAGATAAGTGAACAAGATCTGCGCCGCGACGACCGCGGCGATCCCGATCATGAGCGCGCGGGTCAAGCGGATGTCACGAAAGTCGAAGGGCGCGCTGTGACGCAGCCGGACGCTGAAGAGATAGGCGATTTCGAGCCCGACCATCGTGTTGACGGCGAAAGTCTGCGCGTGCTGGAGTTCTTCGCCGCGCCTGAGCGCCCAGGTGAAGACGGCGAACACCGCCGCGCAGAACAAGGCCGACACCAACGCCGTGCGCCAGACAAGAAGCCCCGAGAGCAGCGGCGCGCGCGGATCGCGAGGCGGCCGCTGCATGACGCCGGGCTCCGCGGGATCGAAGGCGAACACAAGACCCAGCGCGACGCTGGTCACCATGTTGACCCACAGAATCTGCGCCGGAGTCATCGGCATGGTGACGCCCAGAAGGACGGCGGCGACAATCGCCATTGCTTGGCCGCCATTGGTCGGCAACGTCCAGCCTATGACCTTGACCAGGTTGTCGTAAACAATGCGGCCCTCGCGCACGGCGGCGGCGATGGTGGCGAAATTGTCGTCCGCCAGCACCATTTCCGCCGCTTCCTTGGCGGCCTCCGTGCCCTTGTGGCCCATGGCGACGCCGACATTGGCGCGCTTGAGCGCGGGCGCGTCGTTGACCCCATCGCCAGTCATCGACACGACAGCGCCATCGGCCTGCAACGCCTCGACGAGCCTGAGCTTATGCTCGGGGCTGGTGCGGGCGAACACCGAGGTCGTAGGCAGCGCGCGGCGGAGCGAATCGTCGTCCATTGAATCGATCGCGTGGCCGGTCAGCGCGTCGACGGAGCCCTTGCCCAAGCCCAGCTCGCGCGCGATCGCGGCCCCCGTTGACGCGTGATCGCCGGTGATCATCTTGACGTCGATCCCGGCCGCCTTGCATTCGGCGATCGCCCGAACCGCTTCCGGCCGCGGCGGATCGATGAGGCCAACGAGGCCCAGCAGCGTCAGCTCGCCCTCTTCGACATCGGCAAGTTCAAGGCTCGCGACGCTTCGCGCGGGCTTTGAGGCGAAGGCGATGACGCGCTGGCCGCGAGCCGCGAGCTTGTCGATCGCCGCGCGCCACCTTGACGCGTCGAGCGGCTCGTCGCCCGTTGGAGCGGCTTGGGTCGCGCAGAGTTCGAGCACGCGCTCGGGCGCGCCTTTCACGGTGATAAGACTGTTCGCGCCGGCAGGGTTCAGAGTCGCCATGAACCGATATCGGGAATCGAAGGGAATCTCCTTGAGCCGCGGGGACTCGCGCCTCGCCGCCTCGGGGTTGAGGCCGGCCTTCATCGCGAAGGCGATGAGAGCGCCCTCCATCGGATCGCCGTCGACAATCCACGCATCCTCCGACAGTCTCAATGAGGCGTCGTTGCAAAGGAGAGAAGCGCGCGCAATCGCCGCAAGATCGGGATAAGCGGCGGGGTCGATCGGAGCGCCTCGGCGAAGGAATTCGCCGCGCGGCTCATAGCCGTTTCCAGTCGCCTTGAACTCGGCCGCTGCAGTCAGAACGGCGCCGACCGTCATCTGGTTCAAGGTAAGCGTCCCGGTCTTGTCCGAGCAGATCGTCGAGACCGCGCCTAGCGTCTCGACCGCGGGAAGGCTGCGAATGATGGCTTTGCGATCCGCCATCCGCTTGACGCCGATGGCGAGGGTGATCGTCATAACCGCAGGCAGCCCTTCCGGGATCGCCGAGACGGCGACCCCGACAGCGGCCATGAAGGCCTCCTCCAGTTCGTAGCCGCGCGCTGCGATGGCGAAGATGCAGACGCAGGCGGCGAGCGCGAGAATGACGATTGTCAGACGCCTGGCGAAAATGTTCATCTGACGCAGAAGCGGCGTGGTCAGAGTGTCGACGCCTCCGACCATGGCGCTGATGCGCCCGAGTTCGGTCGAGCCGCCGGTCGCAACGACGAGGCCCGCGCCCTGGCCGCTCGCGACCATGGTGCCGGAATAGGCCATTGAGGCGCGATCGCCGAGCGCCGCTTCGGGCGCGACGGGATCGATCGCCTTGTCGGATGCGGCCGCTTCGCCGGTCAGCACGGCCTCTTCGATCTTGAGGCTCGTCGCGCGCACGAGCCTGAGGTCGGCTGGAATGCGGTCGCCGGCTTCCGTCAGCACGACATCGCCGACCACGAGGCTTTCGGCCGGAACGGTCAGTCGCCGCCCGTCGCGCAGGACGGACGACTCGCGCGTGAGCATCGCGCGGATCGCCTCGAGCGATTTTTCCGCGCGGCCCTCCTGGATGAATCCGATCGTCGCATTGATGAGGACGACGGCGAGAATGACCACAGCGTCGAGCGCGTGACGCAAGAGGATCGTGACGAGCGCCGAAGCGAGAAGAACATAGATCAGGAGATTGTTGAACTGGGCGAAGATGCGCGCGAACAACGAGCGCGGCTTCCCCGTTGGCAGGCGGTTCGGCCCGTCCGCCTCGAGGCGCCGCGCGGCTTCGTCCGCGCTCAATCCCTGGGTCGAGGACTTGAGCCGCTCGAGCGCGGCTTCGGCCGGCTCCGAATGCCAAAGGGACTCTGTCTTCAAGGTCAGATCCTGCATCGCTTGACGACGCTCCATTATCGTTCCGCACCGATTGGAGTCGCTTGCGAAAGCGAACGCGTCAATCTCGTCGCGCGGTCAGGCGGACAAGATTGCCTTGATCGACCGTCCACATCTCGCTGAACACGCGCGTTCCGCGCACGTCGACATAATCCAACGTCAGCTGATCGTCGCGCAAGGTCATCTTCGCAAAGCCGTTGTAGCCGACGACAAGATTCTCATCGTTCGGATAAAGCCGTTCGTCGACGAATTCGACCGCAAAGTCGTGCAGCGATGTCTTCGGCGGCAGGTCGACCGGCATGCCGCCATGGCCGATGCAACGTCCGAACGCCGTGACGCCCCCGGCCATGGAGGCCGCTTCATAAATCGCTAAGCGGTGTTCGTGCCCCCACAGCCAAAGGACCGGGCGCGAAAAGAACTCCCCCAGTTGTTGCGCAGGCTTCGGAGAGCAACGATCGAAGCGCGAGATATATTGATGATGGCTCAAGATCACGACGCCACGCGGATCGTCGGCGCGCGGCTTAACAATCGCGCGCATCCATTCGAGAAGTTCGTTCGGCAGCGCGCAGTCGGGCTCGAGGAAATGCTCAAGGATCGGCGCGCCAACGGAATTGTAGCCGGTGTCGAGCGCGATGATGCGCCAATGGTCGTTCTCGAGGCAGAAATAGCTCGCCCGCTGGCCGCGCGCGCTGCCGTGGACGCCGAGCTTTGGCAGGATGTGATCGAAGTAGCCGTAGCCTAGCGCATACATCTCATGATTGCCGTTGAGGGCGAAGGCGCCCTCCGACCCCAGAGGCCATTTGCATGGCGCGAACTGATAGCGCGGATTGGGGACGCCGAGGAAATTCGCGCCAACTTCCGCAGGATCTCCGACGTAATAGACATCGCCCAGATGGATCGAATAGTGAGGCCGCCAGGCTTCGATCAGCGCCGCGACCTCGGCCGCTTCGTCGGTCCCCGTTCCCCAATCGCCCGCGAGCGCGATGCGGATCTCGCGGGCGTCGCCGTTGAGGCGATAGAGTCCGTCATCTCCGTCTGCGCCGTCATAGGTCTGGAACGGATGGCGCCGACCGATTCGAAATCGCCAATATTCGCTCACCCATCTCCAAAATCGGTGCGGCGCGAAGGCGGAGAGAGCTGGATAAACCGGGTGTTGACGCGCTTTGGCGCGCGAGCGTGGCCTACGGGGCTGGGCGTGCTTCTTCTGGTAGGAGACAAGAGGCGAGTGCGTCAGGTTGCGCAGATCCTGGAGGTCTTTGCGCATGCCCCGCGGCCGTCGCCCGTCGACCGGACGCGGCGGGCCGTTTCCGTCCGCGCGCATGGTCCGCGGGTCGCCTTCAGCCGACGACGGCTGCAATGTCCTTGGCGCCCAGCCCCTTGGCGTCCGCGCGCGCGAACGCCTTCACCGCGCCCTCGATCATGCCGGCCGGCGCGCCCAGGGACTGGGCGAGCGCCGCTGCATAGCGAGCGTCCTTCAGCATGAGACTGAGCGCGAAATCGGCCGGTTCGAAATCCCGCGCTAACATGCGGGACAGCTTGAGCTTGACGATCGGGCTCGCCGGGGCGCCGCCTAAAATAAGCTCGGAGATTTGCTCATCCTTGAAGCCCGCCTTTTTGGCGACCTCGAGCGCCTCGGCGAGCGCCGCGACCTGACCCGCGGCGAGCTGGTTGTTGATGAGCTTCCAGGTCGCCCCCGCGCCGAGAGGCCCGAGGAGATCCATCTTGTTCCCGACCGCCGCAAGGGCGGGGCGCGCCGCCTCGTAGGTTTGAGCGTCGCCGCCGACGAAGAACCTCAGTTCGCCACCCTCCGCCGCCGCACGGCTGCCGCCGACCGGCGCGTCGAGGAAGCCGCATCCTTTTGCCTGCGCGTGGCGGCCAAGCTCGCGGATCCAGTCGGGGGTCAGGGTGCTGGATTCGACCCCGATCGCGCCGCTTTTCGCCCCGGCGAGCGCGCCATCCGGCCCCAGCCATACGCTGCGCGAGGCTTCGTCGTCCGCCACCATGGCAAAGATGATGTCGGCGCCCGTCGCGGTCTCGCGAGGGGTCGCCGCGACCTTCGCGCCCTTGGCGGCCAGCGGCTCCGCCCTGGACCGCGTGCGATTCCAGACCGAAACTTCAAACCCCTTGGCGAGCCAATTGCCGGCCATGCCGCCACCCATGATGCCAAGACCGAGAATCGCGACGCGTTGCATGAGCATGCTCCTTAAAGTTCAATCTATCTGAGCTTACGAGGCGACCCGACTCACAAGCTCGCGAGGGCGAGCTCACAACACGTGCGAACCATCGCCCGCGCGCTTCGCGGCTTTCTGGAATTTCTTGATCACCCGGTCGCGCTTGAGTTTGGAAATGTGGTCGATGAAGAGAACGCCATCGAGATGATCGATCTCGTGCTGCAGGACGGTGGCAAGCAGCCCTTCGGCAAGGATCTCGCGTTCCTTCCCCTCGCGGTCGAGCGCTAGGGCGCGCACGGACGCCGGTCGCTCGACCTCGGCGTAATATTCCGGGATGGAAAGACAGCCTTCCTCGTAGGTCGAGCGCTCCTCCGACGACCACACGATCTCCGGATTGATGAACACCTGCGGGTCGGGCGGCTCTTCTTTTTTGGCGGTGTCGACCACCAGGAGACGGATTGGTTCGGCGACCTGAATGGCCGCCAGCCCCACCCCCGGCGCGTCGTGCATGGTCTCAATCATATCGTCGATCAGCTTGCGCAGATCATTGTCGACGCGCTCGATTGTTTTGCTGACAAGACGCAACTTCGGGTCGGGCAAAATGATGATCGGTTTGAGGGCCATGCGGGACTTTTAGCGGGAGAGGCGCGGGGACTGATAGTCGGCTGGACAAGCGCGGTCAAACGTGTTCTTACTTTGTTCCCATCGCTCAATTCGCGTCTCATGATATCCGCTTCCCCGATCACCATCATCGACGGCGTGCAGATCTCGCTCACCGAGGCGCTTGGCGCGGCTTTATTGCTGTTGGCTCTGCTCATGGCGCTGAGCTTGATTGCGCTAGGGCGCGCTGGCGCCGCGCGACGGCGCGAGCGGGAGATCGCCGACGAACGGCAGGAGGCGATCGAGGCGCGCTTCGCCGCTCTTGCGCAGTCGAGCGCCGAGCTTGGCGGGCGTATTGGCGGCATGTCGGAGTGGCTCGGGTCGCGGCAGACGGACCTTGCTCGTGTCGTCGCCGAACGGCTCGATTCGGTCGGGGCCCGCCTCGGCGCGGGGCTCGACGCCCAAGCGCAGACGACCGGCGAAAGTCTCGGCAAGCTCAATGAACGCCTCGCCGTCATCGATGCGGCGCAATCGCGCATGAGCGAGATGACCCGCGAAGTGGTGTCGCTGAAGGACATTCTCTCCAACAAGCAGTCTCGCGGCGCGTTCGGCCAGGGGCGAATGGAGGCGATCGTGCGCGACGGCCTGCCCGTTGGCGCTTACGAGTTCCAAGCGACACTTTCCAACCGAGCCCGCCCCGATTGCGTCATTCGTCTGCCCGGCGACGCCCGAGTGCTCGCCGTCGACGCCAAGTTTCCGCTCGAAGGCTTCACCGCCTTGCACGCCGCGCGTGACGACGAGATGCGCAAGGCGGCGCACGCGCGGGTGCGCGCGGACGTCGGCAAGCACGTCAAGGACATCGCCGAACGCTATCTTCTGCCCGGCGAGACGCAGGACGTGGCGCTGATGTTCGTGCCCTCGGAAGCGATCTATTCCGATCTCGTCGACCATTTCGACGAACTCGTGCAGAAGGCCCATCGCGCGCGCGTCGTCATCGTCTCGCCGACGCTCATGATGATGGCGATCAGCGTGGCGCAAGCAATCCTGCGCGACGCGCGCATGCGCGACGAAGCGCATCAGATCCAGGCTGAAGTGGGCAAGCTCATGAACGACGTGCGGCTGCTTGTCGAACGGGCGGGCAAGCTTGAGACGCATTTCCGTCAGGCGCAGGAGGACCTCGCTGGCGTTGGCGCTGCGAGCGCGCGGGTTGCGCGGCGGAGCGAGCGGATCGAATCCATGGACTTTTCGCGCGAGGGTGAGGCGCCGGCGCCCGACATTTTGCGCTTCGCGCGCGGAGCGGAATAGGCGGCGGTTTTCTTCGGTGGTTCCGCCGGAGTTCAGAGGCGGCGACACGCCCGGCGCCGTTCGTCGCGAAAGCCGCGACCTCGTGTTGCGAGCGAGCGCTCCGATACCCGGCCGGGCCCGAGCGAACGGACTAAGGGGGAGCTTTGCGCTTTCACGCTAATGTGAGAGGCGCGAGCGGCGATCGTCTCACAGATGGTCGAAAAGGATCCGGCGCTGCATAAGCGCTACACCGGGTGAGACGCCAGCGAAACGTTCTCGACGATCCTTCTTATCCTCGTTCTCGAGGTTTACCGCGGGCGCCGCCGCCGGCCAGGCGGACCTGCGGGCTAGACGGCACCGGAAAGATAAGTAAGGACATGACGATGACCGCAATGCCGCGAATCGACGCGCGGTGAAGCCATGTTGACCAGGGGCTGCGAGGTGGCTGAACGATGAGCGTGCGTATCGATCGACGAAGCCTTCTTGCCGGAATTTCGCTCCTGCTCGGGGGGTGCGCGAGCCAGGGCGGCATGCCGTTCGGGTCTGGCTTTGGGAACCCGGCCGAATACGGCCCGATCAACGACCACGGGCACGAAATCCCCGCGCTCGACATGAGCCGGATTAATCCCGAAGTCCTTCGCCGACAGGTCGCCTTCGCCAGCCCCTATCGACCGGGCACGATCGTCGTCAACATCGGCGAGCGGCATCTCTATTTCGTCGAGCCGGGCGGCATGGCGATGCGCTACACCGTGGGCGTCGGGCGCGAGGAGGCGCTGAACTTTCGCGGCAACGCCGTCATCGGCCGCAAGGCTGAATGGCCGCACTGGACGCCGACGGCAGACATGATTCGCCGGATGCCGATCTATGCGCATTACACCGCCGGACTACCGGGCGGCATCGACAATCCGCTCGGGGCGCGCGCGCTCTACCTCTACCGGGGCAATCAGGACACCTATTTTCGCCTGCATGGCACGACCGAACCGGAGACGATCGGCCAGAAGGTGTCGAGCGGCTGCATTCGCCTGTTCAATCATGACATCATCGATCTCTACAACCGCACGCCGGTTGGCGCCCAGGTCATCGTCATCCAGGAGGGCGGGTCGATGCGGGCGGAGGCCGGCCCGGAGACAAACGGCTATTACGAGCCTGGAGCGGAGCCGATTGGACCCTATGCCGGGCCGCCAGGGCCTTATGCCGGCCCGTCGGGCCTCTATGGCGGGGCGCCGGGACCCTACGCCGGACCGTACTATTACGAGCCGCCGCCGTGGGCGTCCGGATACTGATCCCGCGCGGCGCGACGGCGTTGTGTGGCGATCTCGATCTCGAATTCGCGCGGATCGCGGCCGGCGCTTTCGCTTGTCATCGCGAAAACGATGCGTTAGACGACCGCCTTCGCTTTGCGCCGCCTGACGCGGAGCGAAAAGTGCGGCCATGGCGGAACTGGTAGACGCGCTAGCTTGAGGTGCTAGTTCTTTAACCGGAGTGGAGGTTCGAGTCCTCTTGGCCGCACCAACGTCATTTTGTACCTTTGATATTACTTAGTTTTTCGTCCTCGCGCCCAACCTTTTTATCAGGTTGGGCATAGGATGTCGCTGGTTCGTTCTTTTGAAGTTTGTCGACTGCGCGACGTGCAAGCTTTTCTGAATCGCGTCGGCGCGTGTAAATCCGCGACATGCCACTTCCTGGCGACCAGCCCATGATCGCGTCGAGCTCCGCCTCGGTGACGCCGGCGTTCGCGAAGCGCGTCGCCGTCGCTTTGCGCAAACCATGTGCAGATCCAGGCACGCCGGCCGCCTTGCAAGCCTCTTTGA
Source organism: uncultured Alphaproteobacteria bacterium (assembly GCA_963737365.1). Taxonomy (GTDB): domain Bacteria; phylum Pseudomonadota; class Alphaproteobacteria; order Rhizobiales; family Beijerinckiaceae; genus Roseiarcus. The sequence continues at coordinate 129,157 of CAVTSD010000008.1, read as the reverse complement.
ACCAGGTCCCGAAGGATTCTTTCACCATCGCCGTCCCTCGCTGGGTCGCGATGAAGGTGAGGTTGCCAACGCGACTTGCGTCGAGGACCTGCTGAAGCTCCGGCAGGACGGGGATCGTGACTTGAGTGTCAGTCTTCTCCGATCGAATATAGATCACGCCTTTAGAGACGTGCTGGCGGCCTAGACGCGCGGCGTCACCGCGGCGAAGGCCGGTGTAAAGCAGAATCGAGAAGGCCAGCCGTTCGCGTGTCCCGACCGGCCATCGTCGTTCGAATTGCTCGACCTCGGCTTCGGTCCATGAGTGAAAGCCGCCCGTGTTCGGGCGTCTGACGTTCTTGACGCCGTCAGTCGGGTTGCTCTCGAGAAAGTCGTTTGCGATCGCCCACTTGAACAGCGACCGCATCGTATTCAAGAAATTGTTGGCCTGGCTCGGGGTGGCAGATCGCCGCTCACGCCCAGCTATGATCTCGGCCTTGCCGATCTCTCGAAACGGGAATGTCTCTGCTTCGGCGAGGACATGCTTGAGGATGTTGATGCGCTGACGTTGGGTCGCGCGAGCGAGCGTTGCCCACTCGCTCGACGCCTGCCATCTGGCGACCAGCCACCCAAGGGCGCCTTCAGAGCCTTTGCCGCGCCTAGGATGAGGGGCGTCGCCACGGATGGCCGAGTGATATTCTGATTTGAACTCTGGGCTCTCATATGGCGCGCGAATATAAATCCGGGGTCCGTGTCCAACCCGAACCACCCAGCTCACCGTGCCATGGCGGGAGATCTGGCGCTGGAGATGAGGCGGACGAGGGCGGGGCATTTCCGACATTAGAGGCGAACTTTCGACTCATTTGCAAACTGCTCTGTTGATGATCGGGCCGGCGTGCGCGTGGCGGACTGTTCGCCGCGGATCAAGCGAATAACGCCACCTTGAATCTCGACAAGCCATTCCGGGCCGAGTTGTTTCGCGGCGCGCCCCGCGCGCGCAATGTCCGCTTGAACGATTGTTGCGGGGCGGCGGCTCATGCCCCGACGCCTCTGAGCAGGCCCATGATGTTTATGCTACCGGCCGTGGTCATGGCGCGGTCGCGGCATTCACGGCGCGGTCGGCGCTCGAGCGCGCGTCCTTGGCGATCTCGTCTTCGAGAATGTCGGCGGCCATCCGCAAAACGCGAATTCGGTGCGACATATTTGAGGGCGTCGTGATTTTGATCCATTTGGCAAGCTCGCCGCCGGAAAGATTTTCTAGATTTCTTAGCGGCCGTGCGATGGGCTCTGCCGGACGTTCGACAGTGCCTTCCAGCGGCTGGACAATGCGCGCTGCCTGCTCGTCTCGCGGCAGACTGGCGACCTTCGCCGCCACGGAGACAGCGACCTCGCCACGCTCGACAGCTTGAACAAGCTCCGGCGCGCCTTTGTCGATCACCTCGCGAGCGTCGCGAACGCTGCGCTCGCTGACGTTGAGACGCTCGGCTGCTGCTGCCTGAGTTACCGCCGGCAAATTTGCCGCTTGATCCGACCGTCGGTCTCCGCCGTGACCGATCGTCGCCAACCTTGCCGCGACCAGGGCCCGTTGCGATGCGTCCAGGTGCCGTCGCCGAAGGTTCGCATCTATGACCAGACCCCGCGCCTCTTCGAACGTGCCCTGGAAGGCCTCGCTATACGGCTCAACGCCAGCTGCGACGCATGCGCGATAGCGATTGCGTCCGTCGAGAATGCGGTCCTCGAAGACGATGATTTTCTCGAGCTGGCCGCGCTCACTAATGCTGGCGACCAGTTCGTCGAACTCTGCGCCCTCCAGAAGCGGAAAGGCGTTCGCTAAGGGGTGAAATTCCATGTTGGTCCTCATTGATTTTTCAGTCGGCGCTCGCGCCAATTTGAGCCGGTGTTTTTGACGAAGCGGACAGGCGCCATCCAAGCGCCGACCAGCTTCCAAGCCGCGAGCTCATCTTTGCCCTCGATGAGGACGTAGCGGCCATGGTGCCTGGCGATCGACAGCGGGGCGATTGGCTTGTCGGCGCGGATCATGCGGGCGAGCTCGACAGCGCGTGTGGCGTGGTAGGCCAGCAGGGCCGCAGGAACGTCGATTTCGTTAAGCGAGGCAGTTGAGGCCGTCCGCGAGCATCGTCGCGCCGTTCGTCCAGGCGTCCCAGCCCTACATGAGGGTCGGCCTACGACTTCTAATTGTGGCTCTTTCATGGTAGGCGCGGAGACTGGCGGAAAAGCGCCACCTATAGTAACTAACACCTTCCCCCTCTCTTCCTCCCTTCCTGCCAGTACCCCCGTCATGACGATTGCCCCCAGGCGTAGAGGGCGGGCGACCGAGGATGAGCCTTCTGGACGCATTCGATCTTGCTGCGCCGCTCTAGCTCTGCCCGTGCAGCAGCGAAGCGACGGCGATCCCAGCCAATCGCCTCCGCCATGGCGTTGGCGACCATGAAGGTCTGGCCCCAGTTATGGCGCCGAAGCTTCGCCAGAAGCAGGAAGGCGTCGGGCGCCTCGGTCAGCATTTCGTCGACTTCGGCGTGGCTGGTGACAACCTGCCCCTTGCCGAACCAGTTGCGCCCAGACGCCGTATAGCCCCACGCGCTCGCCGCTGTTTTGATGACCTCATCGTCCGAGAGGGGTGGCTTATATGTCGCGTTGCGGATGCGCGCGGCGGCGACAATGGCGTCGATGTCGTCGTCGGTGATTGACAGCTGTTCCATGCAGTACCTCCATAGATCGTTGTTTCGGGTGCCCTCAGGGGCCGCCAAACATCCTTTCGCGAACGCCTCTTTGAATCCGGTTGGGTGGGCGACAGCGGGAGCCTCGGCGCGCGGCCGGTACATGGCGGAGTCAAGCCCGCGCATGATGGGAAGCCGATCGATCTCTTCGAGAGAGCCTTCGATGAAGGCGTATTCCCCCTTCGCGAACCTCGATGGCACCGCAACAACGAGGCCGCCAATTCCGAGAAGGTCGATCGGTAACTCGCCGAACGGCCTGATCTTGCGAAACTCTCCGTTGTGCTTGTAGAGCGCATGGAATTTGCCGCTCGCGGTTCTCCCTACGAGGGGCGTCGGACCGTGGCGGCCCATTGCGTCGGCAAGCACGCGATCGTCAGTCGTATCAACGTCGAGCACTGTGACGCGGCTTCGCGCGTTCGTCATGAAGCCGAAACCGTCCGCTGCGCGAAAGCGTTCGGCGAACCGGGCGCTCGCCCGCAGCCCGATCCTTTGGTAGTTTCGCACCGAAGGTATCTTGGCGTCATTCAGCGGAAACGTGGCAATGCCGCGCGCGGCATAGACGGGCTGGTTTGAGGCGAACACGCCCATCAGCCGAACCTCCGCCGCTTGGCGAAGGCAATTTGACGCGAGCGAATCCAGTTCAGCGTCGTCAGGCCCGGAGCGGCAACATTTCTCCCCACTCCCTCCGGCCAGATGCCAAATTTCTCCTTGAATTTGTGGGCGGCCCAGCCTTCGGCATAGCCCTTACGCTGCGCGTAGCCTCGCAATTCGGCGAAGAATTGGGCCATATCGAAAATCGTTGCCTGACGCTTGCCGCTCTGCCGGGAGCCCAGTTCGACCAGATGGCCATCACGATGCGTGACGCCTGTTTTCGCGAGGCGAACTGTGCCGCATTCCGGACAGACTTTTGCAGTGGCGGGTAGGACGGCCTTGCACTCATCGCATAAGCGCGGGAGGCGTTCCGACCGTTCCTTTGACTCGGTTTTGGATTTGCGCGCCTTGCCATCATCCAAATGCGTATGATGAATATCCGTCACGAGTCCGAGGCGAAGCGAGTTGCCGGCATGATCGAGGACTAAAAGTCGATCCTTTCCGGGTGCCGTCCGGAGGCCGCGGCCGATCGTTTGAACAAATCTGATTTCGCTTTTGGTCGGCTTGGCGTCGACGATGCACGAACACATTGGAAGATCGAGGCCGACCGCCAACGTCGCAATGTTGCAAATCACGCGGATCTCGCCGGCGCGAAAGCGATCGAAGATGCGCTCGCGTTCTTGCCTCTCGACGAAGGCGTCAATGTAGGCCGCCGCGACTCCCGCCTCGAGGAACCGCTGCTGCAGATGCTCGGCATGGCCGCGATTGACGCCGTAACAAAGCGTCGGTCGATTCTCGCCACGCGAAAGCCAGGTTTCGACGACATCGCCAACGAGCTTCGGCTTGTCGACCGCGTCGGCCAGTTCGCCCTCGTGGAAATCGCCGGCAATGGTGCGCACGCTCGCAAGATCGGGCTCGCTCGGAGCGAATACTACGAACGGCGACAAGTACCCTTGAGCTATCAAGTCATTAGTCGTCGATGCGACGATTAAATCGTCGTAGTGCTTGCCGAGCCCGCGCGACCAAGGAGTTGCCGACAAACCGACGAACGGAAGATCAGGACGGTCATCCATCCAACGGAAGATTTCGCGATGAAGCTCGTGCGCCTCGTCGACGAGGACGATGTCCGCTTCCGGCCGTTTGCGCCGGGGGAGCGTTTGGACGCTCACAATCTGAACTGCCGCGCCCGGATCGGTGCGCGGATGGCTGCCCTGCATCACACCGACGCAATGGATTCCTTCCGCCTCGAAAGCGGCGACGGTCTGGTCGATGAGAGAGAGCGCCGGAACCACGAACGCGACTCGCCGTCCCTTATCGAGCGCTCGCTGAATAATGTGGGCTGCGGTCAGCGTTTTGCCGAAGCCTGTTGGTGCTTGAAGCATGGGACGGCGATGGCCAGACGCCAGCGACCGCCGCAGAGTGTCCAGGGCGAGCGCTTGAGGCTGCCGCAAAGGGCGTAGCGAACCATATGAGGCGAAGAGCGAACTTGGTTGACCAGAGTTCGCGGGCGTTTTATATGATGGGTAGCTCGCCGCTGAGCAAAGCATACCAGCCCGGTCCCCGCCTGCCAGCGGTGCCGGGCTTTGCTTTTCCTCCATCGCTCACGCGGCCTCGCCGTTCGATGGCGAGTCCGCAGTTACGACGAGCCGCATTACGCGGGTTGCCCATTCGTCCAAGTGTTCTTGAGTATAGAGAACAGCGTGTGGGCCTTTAAAATAATTGGGCCCCTCACCGGTCATTCTGGCTTTTTCCAAAGTGGAACTTGAGCCGAATTTATATTTTTTGCGCAGGTATCGGCCTGCTTCTTTTGAACGCAGAAAGACCGGCGCCGACGCAGTCTCCGGGCGGGTTGTAGACTCGGAATTGCTGGAAGTGGGCACGCCAATACGCTCCGTAGAGCGATCCTGGCGGCCGGCGCCCGATGATCGGGATGGACTCGGAACAAGTCCGAATCAGATTGTGACGTGATTCGAAGCGGCGCGCAAGGGCGCGAAATTATCTATGCGCATCTGAAGCGTCATAATAGCCACCGAAAGTAAAAGAAACGCATTATATGTATTGTTGATCTTTTAGAGAGCAGTCATGCGGGAAAAAACAGAGTTTTGTTTGACTTCTTAGTGCAATGATGCTATTGAGTGTCAGGTTTATACTTTGGGACGCGACCATGAAGGCTAATCAGCACACGACCGTGGCTGTTAGGATGCCCCTGGAGCTGCGTGATGTCCTCGAGAATATGGCGCAGGCGCGAGGAGAGACCGTGTCGCTGATCGTGCGCGACCTCGTGCGCCAGGCCGTCGTTGACGCCCGACGGGTGGATCAGGGCATTCCTAAGGTCTTGGCTTCCGCAGACACGCCTCGCCCAAGGGTTTTGGAGCTTCCATGATGACCACCGAATTCACCGCCGCCGATGCGCTCCTGCAAGAGGCCAGAGCGGTTATTTTCGATAAGGACTCTTCGTCGACCGCGCTTAAGATCGCCGGTGAAAAGGCGATCGCCGCAAAAAGTCAGTATGAGGCGTTCTCGCAGACGACCCTTGCCTCGCGAGCGGCAATCACGATCGGGACCGGTTCGCTGGGCGAGATCGATGCTGCGCTCGATAAGGTCGAGATGACGGCGAAAGTGGCAGCACGACGGGCCGAGATGGCCGGCCATATTGCCGCCGAGGGTTCTCGGACAGGGCACCAGCGGGCCGAGGTCGAGGCAGCGCGCAAGCGAGGGGCAAACGCGCCGCTTGCTGCCCGCGCTGAAAAGCTCGAGATCGCCGTTGCGGCTTATCCATCCGCAGCCAAGCGGATCATTCAACTTCTGCGCGCCGACGCCGGCGTTCGCGGCGCAGCCCCAGGCGCGATTTACTACGCCCCGGATTTTCGCTCGCCGAACAGCGCTTCCAGTATGTCTGTTAAGGACATTGCCCAGCCGCCCTTGGCGCTCTCCTACGTGCGCGAAAGGCTCCAACTGCCTGGCTTCTGGCCGACACGTGACAATGGTTTTCTTGACGGCGACCGGCTCGACGACAGCGACCCCGATAAGATCGAGCACGAAAAAATCGTTAGCCCGCTCCGGGTAAAAGGCGTGAGCACGGCCGCCATCTATGATCTCGTGCGGCAAGCCGATGTCGTCATCGTGACCGAGTACGAAAAGGCCTGCAAGACGCTCGCCGAAATGGTGCGCCTCGATCGCGAGCTCGTCGGCAAAGAGATCGAGGTCCGCTATTCCGATGGTGGCCTTGTGTTCGGGCGTGATCGCTTCCCCCATTGGACCCCAGGTCGAATGAAGCTTGTGCTGCCGTCGCCGCTCGATGGTCGTGACTTCGCTTCCGCCGCATGATCTCCAGACGCGCGCCTTCCGTGCGCCTCCATCAAGGACCCTTCCCGTGATCCATTCTTCCTTCCCAAGCCGACCCACAAATGCCGCTCGCAGGAACGCCGCAAACTTACACGCGATGCGCAGTGGAGTACCTGCGCATCAAAGCGCGATCGACGCCTTTTGGGGTGGCATCGCCAATAAATTGAACGCGACGTTGCCCAGGCGCCAAGAGCCGATTGAGGCCAGGCGCGCGTCGTCGACGACCGGCGAGGCGAAGCTGGCTCAGGCGGCAGTCGATTGGACGGCGATCGCAGCCAAGCTCAACGCTGAGGCTGGTCTTGCGACGCCGACAGGACTGCGCGCGTGATGTTTTTTCCTTTGCGGGCCAAAGGCGTCGAGCGCCGGCTACGTTCCGGTGCGGTCCGGTCACCGCGCGACCGCTGTACGCCTTGGCCTGCGAGACGCGGCGGCGGCCTCCTATGCATCAGCTCCGTCGCGAACTTGGCGCGGTGCGCGCGGCCCGCGCCATTTTTTTGAACTGAGGTTCTGATGCGATTGGTCAGTTTCGACATGGGTTCAGGCGCGGACTCGACGACTAGCGCGAGCAGCGGCCGAATTCGAGGACATCCGTTTAGCTGTCGCGATCTTGGCGGGCGCGGTGTCGCTGGCTGAGGCGGAAATGGAGAGCTCGACCCGCGCGGCGACCAAGAAGATCATTCGGGCTTGCCGCGCTTTCGAGGAGGCGGTCGCCGCGTCGACTGCGCCTGCGGTGAACACCGCGCACATGCCGTCGCCCGAAACGCGCACGACGATCGCCGATGTTGAGGCCGTAAGAGCGGCAATGCCCGACGAGAGAACGCAAGCGACCATCGCGCTCGTTTCCAAGACGATCGCAACCGTTGGTCCGGTAACGGAAGCCATTCGCCGGATGGGGCAAACATGAAAGGACTCCGATGGCCAGCGTCACGGTCAAGTTAAGTAAGCCGCTCGACCTGCACGGCAAGCGCCTCGCCGAGGTCGAGCTGCGAGAGCCAAACGGGGGCCTTTACGTCAAGCTCGGCGACCCTCGCTTGCTCGTCTTCAATCCGAGCGGCAGCGGCTACTGGATCGAGCAGAACGAGACGATCAAGGCCTATCTGGAGGAGTTGATCGTTCATGAACTTGGCGGCGATCTCGTCAACTTGATGACGCTCGAGGACACGATGGCGGTTAAGGAGACCCTGTTCCGGTTTTTTACAGATGCAGCCAACAGGGCTGCAGACAGAAAATCGATGCCCTCGTCTTCGGCCTTGGCGTCCTGATGTTCGACAAGGCCCAGAACATGCCCTTGACCGAGATCGACGAAGCGTTCGACCGCGCGGTCGCATGGCAGCAAGACCGCAAGGGATAGATCGATGCCCACCATCGAGTCCAAGCTTGTCATTGGCGCCAAGGATGAAACCGGCGGCGCCTTCGCCGCCATCAAAACGCATATAGCTGCGCTTGATAAAAGCATCGCCACATTCGACAAGCTCGCCGCGAAGGTTAACAGCGTCGCCAAAGCGAACGATCCGATGATCGCGTCGATCGACCGCGGCGCCAGAGCTCTCAAAGAAGAAAGAGACGCGCTCGAGGGCCTTTCGCGATCGATGATGGACGGCGTTTCTTCTGCGGAGGGCATGGCGGAGGCGCAGGCCAGGCTTGCCGCCGAGGTCTCTAAAGCCAACCGGGTCTTGGTGACGCAGGGCGAGACGGCGGGGCGCGTTTCCCAGCAGATCGCCCGCGCGCAGGAGCAATCGCGCAAAAGCTTCCGAGAGAAATTCGGAGAGGCTTTGCCCTTCGCAGGCCCCGGCATTCTGAGGGGAACGGAAAAGGCGGTAGAGGCTGGCGGTACTGTCGACGAGGAAATCGCCAGGCTGAGGGCAGCGGGCTCGACGAACGAGCAGATCACGCAAGCCCGTAGCGATTTCAGAGATTTCTCGAAAACGCATTCCGGCGTGCTTGAGTTTGAATATTTGGCAGGGTTTCGCGATGCGCGCGTAATCGCGCCGGGCGAGTCCTTTGAGATGGCGCGGCTTGGTGCAACCTATCGCGCAGCCGCTCGCAACTCGGGCTTGTCGACGAGCGAGTTCGATGTTGGCAATGTGCTCCGGATCATGGACGAGCTCGGGCTCAAGTCGAATCCAGAGCGTGAGGACTTTCTCAACAATTTCCTGAAGTCGCAGCAAGCGTTTGGCTCGCAGATTTCCACCGAGACCGCGCTCGCGGCTTATCGCAACGCCAAGCAGAGCATCTACGATTGGTCGCCTGAGTTTCGGAACAAATATTTCCCGACGCTCCTGCAATCGTCCGGCCAGCAGGGCGGCGTCGAAATGATGACCGCCTTGAGCAATTACGTTGGCGGGCACATGCAGCAAAGCGAATTGCGCGCGCTGGCATCTGCGGGCTTCGTTCAGAACAAGGACCTCATCTACAACAAGATCGGCGATGTGAAAGGGCTCAAGCCTGGGGCGCAGCTGTTCGAGCAGGATCTCTTCAAAACGAACATCGCGCAATGGGCGTGGAATTTCCGCGACACGTACATGCAGCGCAAGGGCGCGACCGAAGACAAGTTCGAGAACCTCATCGATCGGATGCCGCGCAACATGGCGGCGCTGATCGCCTTCCTTAACCACAACCGGGGCCGAATCCAACGCGACGCGGCGACGCTTGATTTGCCGGTCGGGCTTGCCGCTGCGAGCGACACATCGCTGGGTGGCAATTCGCCGGCAGCGCTGAGCGCGCTCAAGGACGCACTCACTCAATTTGGTGCGGCGGTGACATCGCCCGCTGTAGCGGCCGCTGGCCCCGCGTTGCAGAGCCTCGCGCACGCTGTTCAAACCGTTTCTGCCGCCACCGGCCAATTCGCAAAGGAGCACCCGGAGGCGGCCACGGCCGGCAGCGCGGGCGCTATTGCTGGCGTTAGTGCCACGGGCCTGTGGCTTACGGGCAAATTGTTCGGGCTCGTTAAGGGCTGGCTAGGTCTCGGCGGCAATGGGGCGGGCGCTTCGGCTGCGGCGGCGGCGCCGGCGGAACGGCTGGGGGTAGTCTCGCCAGGATCATTGGGGGCGCGGCGAGTGCGGCTAGTTTGCCCGGCGTGATTGACCTCCTGACTGATGACAACCGCACGGATGCGGCGAAGGCCAATGACGCTGCTGTCCTGGGCAAGCTCAAAAGTTGGTTTGCCCCGACGCCACTGGGCCCGCCCATGCCGATGCAGGGCAGGGATGTTCATGGCCCGTCGACTGGCCCTTATGCATATTTTCCCGGACGAGCCGGCGCTCCTCAAGGCGTCACGGTGAGCGGCCAGGCTCAGGTCGACCATACAGTTCGCCTCGACCTCAACGTCACCCTTGATCCGGCCTTGCGCGCGAAGATCGACCAGATTGCCAATGACAGCCGCGAATTCACGGTTCCGCTGATTGGCGGCGGGTCTGGGAGAATGGACAGCGACGCCGGACCGCATCGTAGCGGGGGCATCGGTCGCGAATAGACGCGCCGCGTATCCAGGATTGAAAAATGGTGGAGCCTGGCGACGAGTTTTCTGACGACTGGGTTACGATCTCGGCATTGGCGCGAGCGCGTGGCATCGATAAATCAGCGATCAGCCGCCGGGTGGCGCGGCTCGAGGTGGCGGGGGCGCTGACGACCCGTGCCGGCGAGCGCGGGACGAAGCTGGTAAACGTCGCTGAATTCGATCGCGTTGCCGGCGAGACCGTCGACGCGGTGCGCGCGGAAAATGGCCGCATGGCGGGAAGCGCTCGCGACGGCGACGGCATTGCTCCTGTTGGTCTCCTGTCTCGCGCGCAGGCGAGCAAGGCCGCCGCGCAGGCGCGCCTCGCGCACCTCGATCTGGCTCAACGCCTCGGGGAGCTTTTGCCCATCGAGGAAATGCGCCGCGCCGCGGCCGACTGCGCCATACGACTCCGGCGATCCGTCGAGACGATCCACGCTCGGGCGGAAGAGGTCGCCGACGGCCTCGCTCGCGACTCCTCGTTCGCGCGAACGCTTCTCGCGGCAATGCGAAACGATCAGGCCGGCGCTCGGTCGTTTTTCAAAGCCCTCGCCCGTGACCATCTGCAAGAGCTCGCGCGCATGGCCGCGACGCTCGAGGAGGAGGAGGCAGAAGTCACGCATGAGGCCTCGCCGCGGATGGCGTCCGTCCGCGCTGGTCGCGCTGCCGAGACGCGTGCGGAGGCCTGATGGAGTTCGCGTTCAAGCATCGCGCAGCCGATATTTTCTCCCAAGCGGTCGCGGACGTGCTGACGCCGGCGGATGAACTCACGCCGTCCCAATGGGCCGAGGCGCACCTGACCGTTCCGGACGGCCCGCTCGCCGGTCAAAAGTTTTCCCTCGCTATCGCTGAGTATTTGCGGGAGCCGCTCGACCTGATCGGCCCGAATTCGCCTGTCAACGAGATCGCGGTCATGAAGTCGGCTCAAACCGGCTTCACGACAATGATTATCGCGGCGATCGGCTTCGTGATCGATCGAGCTCCGAGCAATGTGTTGTTGGTCCAACCAACCCAAGACGCGCTGAGCGATTTCAACCGGTTGAAGTTGGATCCGGCGATCAATGCCTCGCCGGCCTTGCGGCGAAAAGTAGCAGCGCAAACCTCCCGCAGCAGCGCTGGATCGACGATGCATACCAAGTCATTTGCTGGTGGCTCGATCGCGCTCGCTATCGCCTCATCTGCAGCGGATTTGCGCTCGAAGACCGTCCGCGTTCTTTTTCGCGACGAGATCGACGAATATCCAGATGATCTCGACGGCCAGGGGAGCCCGCTTGAGATTTCTGATGGCCGCTTGATGGCGTTCCTGACTTAGGGGGACTGGAAAAAGGTCGACGTATCCACGCCGACGATCAAGGGCGCGTCGAAAATCGAACGGCGCTATGAGCAGGGGGACCAGCGCCGCTGGCGAGTCCCATGTCCGCATTGCGAAGAGGAATTCACCTTCGAGTTCTCTGGCCTTCGCTACTCGGAAACCTTTCCCCATAAGGCGCATTATGTCTCGCCGTGCTGCGGCTCGATCATAGAGGCGCATGAAAAGCGAGACCTTCTGCGGCGGGGGCGATGGGTCGCCACCGCGCCTCGTCCCGGCGCCTTCCCATCTTATCATTTCGACGCGCTGTCGAGTCCCTTTGTCCCTTGGGACGCCATCGCGGCGGAGCGCGTCGCGGCAGGGGACGATCAGACGCGGCTCAAAACCTTCGAGAATTTGTGGCTGGGGCTGCCTTACGAGATCCGCGGCGACGCGCCCGATCACGTGCGGCTGATGGAGCGGCGCGAAGAAGGCCTCAAGCGAGGGCATATCCCGGCACGGGGCTTGGTCTTGGTGGCGTCCGCCGACGTGCAGATGAGCGGAATATGGGTCGAAGTTATCGCGCTCGCGCCGAACAGGGAGAGTTGGGTCGTCGAGGCGCTATGGCTCGGCGGGGAGACGGATTCGCCCGACGGGGCGGCCTTCGTGCAGCTGAAGGAGCGGATCCTCGATCATTCATGGCCTGACGCTTTCGGTCGGACGCGCAAGGTCGACGCTCTCGGCGTCGATTCCGGTTATCGAAGCCACGTCGTCTACGCATGGACCAGGTCTAACCAGCGAATCGCAGCTGGGGCTCTGAGGCTGTTGTGCCGCTCAAAGGAGCCGATGGGTTTGGGCGGCCTGCGATCGGGTTGCCGACCAAGGTCGATATTGATTTCGCCGGCCGGCGCGTCCGACGTGGCGCTTCCGTGCGCCTGGTAGGAACATGGCCGTTGAAGGGCGTCTTTTATTCCGACTTGCGCAAAAACGGCGTGCGCGCTGGCGCCGAAGTCGATCCGCCTGGCTATTGTCATTTTCCCAGTTGGCTCGACGACTTGTACTTTCGGCAGATCACGTCGGAATATCTGGCCGAAGAGATATTCAAGGGGAGGCCGAGGAAATTCTGGAAGCTACGCGGCGGCCAACGTGACAATCACTTTCTTGACTGCCGCGCCTACAACCTTGCCCTGCTCGAATATCTTGGCTTTTCCAAGCTGACTGCTGATGACTGGCGCGAGCTCGCTCGCGAGCGCGGTGCGCCGGCAGGCGAGGAGCTCGAGCCATTGCGATCGGTGACAAGGGCCGGGTCGTCGGCTCCGGCTGCGCTCATGCTGCCGTCGGACGGCGCCGCTGAACCCTCGCCGACGAATCCATTTAGCGAAGCGGAGATCGAACGGGCCAGACGCGCGATCGAGACGGTTCGCGCGGGAGATGCTCGAGCATGGCCACCGAGGAGAAACGCGTAATGTCAGTCCAAACAGGACCGGAAGCCGATCCGTTCGCCGCCGACTTTGGCGACGGCGCGGCTATGGCCCGGGAATGGATCGCGGGGCGGGGCGATTTGCCCGAGCTCATGCTGATCATCAAAGATATGCCTCGTGACCTCGGTGGCCTCGAGGCCGGATTTTTGAGCGCGATCGACGCCGCGGTGCGCGGCGACCGGCGGAGCGAGATTGGCGCGCCGGACCCGGCGAAAGCGCAGTTGGCTCTTGCACCGTCGGCCGAGCCCAAGATCGACATAGAGGAATTCCACCGGCGGCGCCGTGAGCGCGAGCTGGCGGCCCGGGTCGATGAGCTCGCACGGCGAAACGCAGAGGCCTTTGTGGGGCTGCAGCATGCGTTCGCGCCCGGCAACCAGATGCAGAACGGCGCGGACCGGCGCGGATGGTGAGGGGCGAGCGTGGCTCGTTATCGCCGTGGCGGTGCTTGTCTCAAAGGGGCTTCAAGTCCCGCCTGAATGGCGGCCTGCACATCCGGCGGCAGGTCCTTGATCGGCAGGCCTCTCATTTGATGAAGAAGAAATGGGCCGATCTTTTCTGCGGCGATGCGGCTGAATCTCCAACGCTGCTCCGGCGTTAGCGTCTCTCCTGGCTTTGCTCCGCAAGATGCACGGGCTTCATCGAGGGCCTTGCTTATGACCTGTCTCTGCGCGGCTTGCGTGCGAGCCTGCATCATCGGGCCGAGGATGGCGTCGCCGGCGCTCTTAATATCCTCTAGTTTCGTGCGCTTGTAGGCGAAAATGTCCTCCATGTCCTCACGCGAAAACACGACGCGGACGGTGAGATCGAGCTCGTTTCCGGTTCGCGGATCGATCGCGTAGGTCTTTCGGATTACCGAGCCCTCATATGCCTCGCCGAGCAGGCATACGAAGCGGTGGAAGCCAAAAAACTCGCCATAGGCGAGGATCAGGCCTGTCGCCGGATCCGCGTCGACCGCAAGGCAATGGAGCGGAACGCCCGTCGGGCGCCGCTCGACCAGGTCTGTGTCGTGGTAATAGCCGAAGCATGGCGGATTGAGGGGCGACCGCAGGTAGCTAATCGCGTGCTTGCAGGCCGACCAGTCGACGCCACATGTGAATGCCCAAGCAAGACAACTTTTAACCATTGATCGGCCGGCGAGCTCGCCGCCGATGCTGAGGTTATGGCCGACCGCCCCTCGCGGGTAGGTTTCGACCATCCGTGCGCTCGCCAGTACTGCCTCGACATCGATCTCTGGATGCTTCCGCTTGAGACCTGTGACTATGCGGCGAGCCTCCGCCATCGTCCTTGGCTTAATCTCGTACTGGGTTCGACCCGACGGCAAGGGTGTGGCCGCAAATTCCGGCGACGAAAGAGAAAGCGCGCCGTTCGGGCCGATACTGAGCCGCTCTCCGGCGGTCGTCTCTACCTTCAGAGTTGGCGGCTCACCTCGCTCCCTAGAAATATCCATTAGCAAACAGAGTGGCAGAAGTTGCGCCGCTAGCTCTGCGTCCCAGCTATCACCGGTCTCGCTGTTGCATTTGCGGCATAGAAGACCTGACACCTTTTTCCGGCCGCCGATTGCGTTGAGAATCAGGTGTTCTTCCGAATCGGTCTCTGCGGTGATCGTTTTCTCACAGAGGACGCACTGCCCCATGGGCGCGCCTTTCTTTTCGCATCATCGAATTGAGTTCGAGAAAAGGCCATAGGACCGAATTGCATTCGGAGCAACGAACGGCTTGGCCACGAAGCCTCACGGGTCCTTGTTGCCACCAGTGGCCCTCGTGCGCAGCCGGGGCAGTCCGAACTTCCTGCAGTTGCCCGATCAAAATTCTCATGCAAGCTTTCGTGGCGAGAGCGCACGCAAATATGCAAGTGTGGATGGGGGAGGCTCCCTGGCCGACCTGCGTCGATCAGTCTCTCCTGACGCCCGCTGTGGCTTCGGCGAGAGCCCTTCTCCCCGCATCAGTAATTGCAGTCAGGTTCTCCGATATATTTACCGCCGTGGTCGTCACAAAGCCGGCGCGCTCGAGATCATCGCAGCCATCCGGAACGCCGCCATAAGTCATGCATTGCTTTTCGGCTAGTCGCTTAAGCAGTGCGATATGTAGCGCGGAAAGCTTCATTGTTATGTCCCGCTTCCTCAGCCGCAGGGCGCCATCGTCACGTTGCCCGCCAATGGTCGGGGTTTTTCTTGTCGTTCAAATGCCGGACACGAGCCACCAAGGGCCGATGGTAGTGTTTCTTCGCCCACTCGATCGCTTCAGCTTGTGTCCTGAAGTTACCGAGAACGCTGTCAGCATGGTCCTCGACGACATATCCCTCGATCAACGTTCCTTCGGGTCTTCCCTTCGGCCGCGCTTCCACAAAGACATTTGCCATCTTGCGTTTCTCCGCTCCCTCAATTTGGATGTGGGCCGTCAGATCACACGAGGACAAGGGATTCCGATAAGTCGTTCGGGTGCCGTAATTAGCGATCAGACGCGACGACGCTCCTCTCGGGCCACCCTGCCGCGGCAACTATTAGGCGGCAAAAGTCGCCGTGGCTGAACCCAACATTCTACGAATACAAGCATCCACTACGGTCTTAGGTTCCTCAACCGCAGGTCCGGCCAGTCGGAATTCAAAAATAGCGTATCGCCGCCATGAGCACGATTGCGACGCATAAAACTGCAATTGCC
The DNA here is from genome assembly GCA_963737365.1 of uncultured Alphaproteobacteria bacterium. GTDB lineage: Bacteria > Pseudomonadota > Alphaproteobacteria > Rhizobiales > Beijerinckiaceae > Roseiarcus. The sequence goes on along the minus strand of CAVTSD010000008.1, from coordinate 113,588 downwards.
CCGACTAGGACAAGAGTTGTCCGCCATCGACGGTCTATGTTCGGGTTGGGCCGCGGTGTTCTCACGGACCTTGAACGCGTAGCTAGGCCCCTCAGCACCGCAATTGAAGCGCGAATTTGTCCTATGACTTGGCTTTCCTTTCCTCGGCCTCACGGCCTACCTCGCAACTGACATAGCCCGCCCTGGTGATGTAGGCTGGAAGACATAGAAGGAATTGTTGCCATGGCCGATAATCCTACTGATGGTCAAATTGCAGCAAGCGCGCTTGCTGGAGGCGCTATCGCAATTGGCCTTTTCAACCTACTCATTGATAAGGGTGTCATTTCCAGAAGCGACGCCCTCGGGATCCTCAGCGAAGCTCAAGGTCTTCTGAAGGATGCGCCTAAAGCCATTGACGGCGCGAGGGTGGTCGGTTCTCTTTACGAACGTATCCTCAAGGGTAAATAAGCTGCGGCAATCGACCGGACGCAGAGGGGCTGCTCAGCATCATTTCAGCTGCGCGCCTCCCTCAATCGCACGTCGGGCTTCTCTCCGTTCTCCCAACTCATCCTGATTTGGCTCGGCGAAGAGCGGCACCAGCCCAATCGGCGAGGATGTACTCCGTATTGCCTTGATGAATGCCCTCGTAGGCGACGGCGGGATCGAAATAGGCAATGCCGTTGTGTTGTGAAGCGATTCCTATAGATCTGCCTTGCCACCTTAGATGCGCCACCATGCCGGTCACGTGCTCAAGGCTAAGCCCGTCAAACTGCACGTCGCTGCGCATTGTCGACTCGAATCGTTCCATTCCGGCGACAAATGCCGCCTCTGGTATCGCCAAAGAGCTTGTTCTCCCCATTCTGACTCCCGGCTAATCGCCGTTCGTAGACTCCAAGCCGGCGGCCTCCAGAGCGGTGCCCATTGCCGCGAGGGCGGGGCCCTGATCAGAGTACAATCTCATCGTCTTCGTCAACTTGGGGCTCTGGCGGCCCTCCCTGATGATCTTCGGCCGGCTCGATCGTGACCTCGGTCGGCGTGATCCGAATCCGCCAGGTCTGCTCGGGCATGGCTGCCTTGGCTGCTCTCAATGCGCGCTCGATCTGCGCCTGAGTCACTACCGCTTTGCGAGTTACGTTACACGCACGGACCTGATGGGCCGTCTCCAAGGCGCGAGGCGAAGGGCGGCCAGAAGCCCGTGGCGCTCATGGCGCTTTCCGCAACCGTACGCCAGGGCCGCCGCCATTCTCTGGAATGAACTCTATACCGGCGGCCTCGAGGGTCAGAACGACTTGGGCGACCGCATGACCGTGGGCCGTCTCGTCGGTTTCTGCGCGAGTGATAGTGTTTCGGTGGACGCCGGCTTTTTCCGCCAGCTCGCGGACCGTCAGATTGAGCAGACTTCGAGCCGCTCTTAATTGTGCGCTTGTCACCATTGATGAAACCTGATATTGTTCATTTGTCACCGTATCAGTGACGTAAGCACAATTCAAGGAGAACCCAATGCCCAACGCGACCCCGCGGGCAAACGCCCGAACTTTGTCTGAAACAACCGATGTTGGAGAGCTTTTTCGTAAATCCATGCAAGAATTGAATGAAACGGAACTCTCTCCAGAATTCGCGGCATTGCATCGAGAATTCCGGATCGCCGTCGATGAAGAGGACCGCGCCATTGCGGCTTTCGACGGTACCCAAGCCGCCGCGGCGAACCTAAATGCCGCTCATAATAAAGCTTGGCAGGTCTGGGAGCGCATTCAGGAGACGAAGCCGGTATACGTCAAGGATCTCGCTATTCGTACGGCGCCCCTAATGTGGGCGATGGGGCGCCATGGCCGCCGATTTATGGCCGAGGCCAGGGCGCGATCCGAGGCAAATGAGGCGAAGAACGCGGGGAGGCTGCAGTGAAAGCGCCGGCTACCATAGCCGCTCGGCGGCCAGACGCACAAACTTCGCCTGAAGCGACTTCCCCTCCCGCAGATAAGGCGCGGACCGTCGATCCTAACGACCAGGACTATCGCCGTACGTATTTGGAGCTTGACGTCCCTCTACAGGACGCTGTGGTCTGGGTGTCACTGCTCGAAAAGATTGTCGACGACATCATGGAGGAGCCTCCGCGCATTGAGGGTAAAGAAAGCCTCGCTTGTGAGCAGCTCTGTCGGGTGACGAGCGCGCTTAAGCAAGCGGTAGACGGCCTAGACGCCATCTACAACAAGCGCGAGAAAGAGGAAGCGGGCGCATGAACGCCGCCCCTGATCGCCGCGCCCTGTTGGGCGCGGTCCTCGCGGCCGGCGCTTGCCTTTCTCCGGCCTTCGGGGACAGAGCCAGCGCGTTGGCCGCCGATCCCGTCCTCGAGGCCATAGAAGCCCACCGGCGGGTCTACAACGCCTTCATCGACGTATGGGCCGAGACACGCGTGTCGGACCTCTATGACCGCGCAAAGCTCGACGAACGCGCGGCGGCGGAGCTGCGAAGGTTCCGCGAGCTCGAGAATGGGGAGGAGGCGGCGTTCTCTACCTTGCTCGCGACACGACCGGCAACGAAGGTCGGAGCGATCGCCTGCGTCAAGCACGTCGCGGAGTGCGGCCTCGCGTCGGATGAGATGCGCGGTTGGCTCGCGATGCTGGTGCAAACGCCGCTGGTAACGTGAACAGACACGAGAAGTGCAAAAGGGCGGCCCTAAGGCCGCCCTTTCTGTGTGAGACCCGACACGCTAGGGCGAGCTATACGAATCCGCGTTCCTCTAACCGATCACGAACCACGTCAGCTTGACTGCGGAAATCAATCCATGGCGAGAGGGCGCTACGAAGTCTCGACTTCAGCTCGATACGGCCGCCCCAAATATGGATGTGGGGGGCGCAACGAATTTCGTCGGCCGCGACCGTTCCGTATTGGCGGAAATACTCGGCAAAATTGACCCAGGAATCCTGGACAGCCAGGAGGGTCTCGACAGGGGCGCCTTCAGCGTAGATGACGTCATGGCTTTCGAGCTTAATGTGGAAGAGCTCCATCGCGTCGCTCTCAGGCTCATAGCGCGTGATCGTCGTGCCGTTGAGCAGAAGCTCCGCCGGAACCAATACGCCGTCGATCAACAGGGAGTGTCCCCCCGTCACGTAGAGATCGGCATGCGGAAGCTCCGGACCGAGAGCGGATCGTTGGATGCGAATGGGCAACGCGTCCTTCACCCAGGCCTTCGTCGGGTCGCTCTTCCTGATTGGATGACGTCCGATCCATTGGACGGGGCGCAGTCCGCCGAACATTGTCGGCAGCAGATCGCCGACTGCAAGGTCCTCGATTTTCCTGTCGCCACTGACAGTTCTGATCATTGTTCCTTTCAGGAAGCAGTTGGCGCCTTTTCCGTTCGAACAACCGTTTCCGACGGGTTTATCGTTTCCACAATTTGCGGAAGCTGGCTCTGTTCTCGAGATACTACCGAGAGCCGCGAATGCCAGAATAGCGCCCATCTTCATGGTGTTACGCCGAGTACGCTGCATCCGCGAAAATGAATTCTCCAATTCGCTCGTCATGGTGCTACCCCTCCAGGCATGGGCGATCCAAATTCGTTATATTATTTTGATCGGTTTGTATATGCGGATAAATAACACGGTTTGTTCCTCTACCAACGAAGGGCGGCTTTCTGGCCGCCCTTTTTTGTTGCTACCCTACGACTGGGTGTACTGCTGTCCTTCGCGCCCCGCGCCATCCCATGAACCCAAGTCCGGAAAAGCCAAGCAGCATCATCGCCCAGGTCGACGGTTCCGGAACGGGAGCGGACGAAGGAAAGGTCGCCGTCCAAAAGCCCGCGGTAGGAAAGCCCGCGAAAGGGCTTCCGGCGTTAAGAGCGTTGAACTGATCAGCCACGGTGCTTGAAACCGGATTGTCGACGGTGATGGAGAGGAAAGTGGTCGCGGCGTTGATGTCGATTCCCGCGAAGGCGATGACCGCCAGTCCTTGCGTGTCGCTGTGAAAAATGAAATCTCCGGTGGTAGGATCGACATAGGCGGCCGAGTCCAGCCCAATGCTGCTCGTCACGGTACTGTCGAACGACAGGCCTGGATAAGACATTTCGATATGTGAGATGTCGAACTGAGGAATGACACCGGCGAGCACATCGCTCAAGGGGACTTCGAACATAGCTGACGTTGGGGCCGAAACATGCGGGCCGAAGCCCTCGCTCGTGGTCGTCCAGGTGTATGTGACCGTGGGCGCTGCCTGCGCGGGTGTCCTAACAGAAAAGCCTAGCGACATCGCCAGCGCCCCGAAGGCGATGATCGCCTTTGCAAAAGTCATAATTTCCTCCCCCGATTCACATTCGGGCAGTCGAACACGTCCTAATGAGATTTACAACCGCGCTCAGCCAACCTGCCAAGGTCGCTGGCATCGCATCATTTGATTTTCGCCAAGATGGTTGCGCAGGAGAGGAGCGGCTTCGGGTCCGCCCGTTTGAGTTGAGCGACGGACGATGCGACACTTACGCTTGGCGCGCTAACGTTGCCCAACCCCAGCGCGCCGGCGTCCCGCGTTTGGTTCCCCTCCTGGCGCGGGGCGCCTCCTCCGTTCCTCTAGGTCGTATGCCACGCGGGTCTGGTATCGATCCGCTTCCCTCCGCACTGCCCAACCGCCGCGCGGCCACGGCAAGTTGCAATGCGGTGGCTGGGAGATGCATCGGGGCTTTATTCAGCGCCGCGTAAGCCACGCAGGATTAAAACTGCCGGCCGAGCGTTCGGGCCAGGAAAGCCAATTTGGAAACCCTATGACGAGCGACCGCCTGCAACAATTGAACGCGACCCTCCGCGACAGGATCGAGCAGGTCCTAAAGATGCACCCGGAGCTCCGCGACGGGACTGAAGCTATGGCGTTGAACCGGGACCTTCATGTGAGGGTTGGCGCTTCATTTCCCAAACGAACACAAGTCAAACTGCAACAGCGGGCGAAAGCGATCATAAACCGTTGTCCCGAGCTCAAGCATTATTTCGATGATCTCACCTCAGCGGAGTGGATTCGGGAGATAACCCCTCACGAAGCCAAACTCACAGCTGCGCTTGACGCCAACGTGGCGCTGCGCATCCAGGCCGAGCGTCTGATCGCCGCCTATATCGCGGCGGAGTCCGACAGAGCAGCCATCATCAACGAACTGATCTCCCTTTTCGACGGGCCGCAGCAGCGCGAGGCGCAGAGGCTTGCGGCGGAAGCGTTAGGCGGACGGCTGGCGGGTGCATCGCACATAGTCCGATAGAGCGGCTTCGGACCGCCCTTTTTGTTTGCGATGTGACCGCCGGCACGGCTTTTGTCGGGAGAATCTTTAAAGTGACCCTACGCGCGTTTCCTCCCACAACGGCGCTGACTTCGCCCCGCGCAACCTCCTTGAGCGCGGGGCTTTTTCTGCCGCAAAATCGCGTGAGTAGATTTTGACGGTTTCCCCTGGGCGCTATCTATGTCAGGATAATTAGGCGCGCTAATTCTCCCTGCCCAGGCGCGCTCTTGCCCCGTTCGAGCGATACTCGCGCGGGCTTTTTGCAAATCCTTATGGGTCAGTTACACACCGATCCCCAGAAATCTCTATCACCTCGGTTGTAGTAATACATATGGAAACGTCCATCTGACAACAATTCGACTTGTCGTTCCAGGCTGCCACGTTTGAGGATACCAGGTTCAGGGACTGACCAAGTGCTATGACGGCCAGAATACCAGGTAAACTTTCCGTCGGCTCCATAAACGTCTCGACGGCCGTCATTCCAGCAGACACTCTTCCCCGAAAGGTCCTCGGCGATGATCGGCTTACCTCCGGATTGGGCTGACGCTTCCGCTAGGCACATGCCCGTGCAGACGAAGACGACGCCAACAAGCAAATGCCTTGCGATCATCTATCCGGCCCCCTCCGAAATCGACCGTCAAGCGGTCTCGCGGCGCGCCTTGGCCGTCGAAAGAAGGGCGAGCGACGATAGTCCCAGGAGCATCATTACCCAGGTCGTGGGCTCCGGAATGGCGCGCAACCCAGGAACTGGAGGATCGGTAATTAACGTTCCATCCGCCAGGATAGGGCCCTCCAAGGGAAGGTCTTTGTCGAGGAAGGAAAAATTGAGACTGTAGGCACCATTTTCCCGAACTTCCAGCAACTCCGGTGGAAGATCAAAGACGGGCTCATTGGCGGGAATGAAATTTCCAGCGCCGGGCCAATCAGCTTCAATAGTTGCTAAGTTCGATATTAACGTCACGTTAGAAGGAAGGGAGCCGATGACGAGAGCAGATGGGTCAATGATCGGTATAAATACGTCGCCAGCACCCGTCAGGTCGTTATATTGGTAACTGTATTGCTCCGCTGCCCCAGTCGGGGTGGTTACATGGGTAATCGCAACTTTTGGCGCTGGTACGGGAACTGAAGGGACCGTGAGTGTAAAAGTAACCGGCCCAGAAAGCGTTGAGCCCGAAGTCGCCCCGACCAAACTGCCGCTGCAGGAGGCGACCCCTGTGCACTTCGCGTCGGAGGAAACGAAAGAATACGTAAAGTTGGAGAACTGGTACGGCGGAGCCCCTGGCCCATTAACGTCGACATAGGTAGTGGGAGGCAGCCCGTTATTGAAGTTGAGAGTGAACCCGTAGGTCGTATTCGGGAAATCTAATTCATAGAAACCAGAGGTAGGAGTAGTTTCAGTACCCTGGAAAGGCGACGGTCCGGTGACTTTAAAGTCGTAATTCCCGCCACCTCCGAACGAGAAGTTGCCCGTAATATTGCACGTCCTGTCTCCACCACCGGTTGGCGAGCAGGTGCCCAAGGTGGCGCTGACCTGCCCGTCGCCACTGCCGTTGAGGCCTTCGCCCACCCAAGTTACCGATTGATTGCTGATATCCAATGGTACAATGACGTTGCTGGCTTTTACGGGCGCCGGCGAGGCCAGAATTCCGAGGGCGACGACGACCGCCTCCGATCGCATAAGCGCGTTGAGCACAAAAGGTCGTTTCATCGCATTACCCCTCGTCGCGCCACCTTGGTGAACGCCAGGATAGTTTGGCGAAAAGGCACGGAATTCTCGCGCTCGTCATGATCCAAATGGGCTATGCCCCGCGGATTTGTGACTTGGCGATGCGTGAGATGAAGGAGACGAGCTGCCCTTGGCCGTGCGTGTCTGTCTTTTGATAGACCGCTTTCAGCTGGTTGCGGGCGGTCCAATAGGAGACGCCGAGGCTTTCAGCCGCGGCTTCCAGCAACTCCCCGCCGAGCAGGCGGTCGGCGAGCCGCGCTTCCGCTGCGGTGAGGCCGAAGACGCGCATAAGGTCGGCGGAGACCGTCGTGGGCCGCGCAGCGAGGTCGACGAGGACGATGAACCCTTGAACGAGCGCGAAACCCTCGCGCGCCGCGCTCGCGAGGCGCGACGGATAGGCCACGATCGGCCGGCCAATCCGCCTCGGAAGAACGACTGGCGGCCGACACGCCTCCTCGCTTCTCCGCCAGATCAGGTCATGCAGGCCGCGGTCGAGCGCTTGGGTCGCGTCGCGGCTCCAGGAGACGATGCGGCCGCGAATAATCTGCAGATCGGGCCCGAGTAGCTGCTCGGCGGACCGGTTGAGCCGCACGACCTCGCCCATGCGGTCGATCATTGCAACGGGCGAATGGCTCGCCTCGAATGCGTCGAGCGCCGCCTCTATGCGCGCAAAGCCGAAGGCGCAGGCAAGCTCTGCCGCGCTGGCGAGGCCGCGGGAGAGCGCGGCGAGGCCCTTGAGTTCCTGCGGTGAGAACGGACCCTGTTTGGCGCTGCGTTGGAGCGATAGACCCCAGACATCCGCGCCTCCCCCGACCTTTACCACCGCGAACCATTCCAGCCCCTGCGGGCGAAGAAGCTCCTGGTAGAAGGGACTGCGCGCCATCGCCTCAGGCGTCGTAAAATCGAATTCGCAGGCGACGCCGCGCCGCATAAAAACCGGCAGTGACCGATAGCGCTCATCTCTATGCGCCCAGCCCTCTCGGACATATGCGTCCATCGTCGGTTGCATCGATTGGCTGGTCGGCATCGCTGGCGTCCGACCGCGAACAGGCAGAAGGGCCGCACCGAAGCTGTCCGTCGCCTCGGCGGCTGCATCCATCGCGGCGTCCCAGCGCGTCGGGTCGACCGCGGCTGCCACGAAGGCCTCGGTGAGCATGCCAAAATCGCCGAACGCTGCCGCCATGGGCCGCACTCGCTGTGCTAGCGCCCGAAGGCAGCCCGCGCTCCATCAGCGCAGGGACACGTGCTGCCTTTTCTCACGCTAAAACAAGATTTGATGGCAGAAAATAAATTGCTCTCAAAGGGACGTTGAGAAGGATCACGTGATTGTGAAGAACGTTATCCGGTGGTTCGTAACCACACGTCCTTCTCGCGACGGGCCTGCCAACCAAGGACTCGTTGATCGCTTTTATCAAGCGCATCGCGGAAGGACCCGAGCGCAGGCCCACCTTCAGGTCTGACCCTCCCGACCATCCAGGCCTTCCGGCCCGACGCCCAACGCATTTCGACGCCGACCTAATGGCGCAACTCGAGCAAGGCGGGCAAACGAGCCGATGTCTCCCCTGGGCCTTGTCCCGGACCACGATGAAGCCCGTCGCCCTCCCAAACGGGACAGCGCCAAGGATCAGCAGAGAAGGCCGCCCGCGGGCTTCCATTCCCACAGTCGCTGAGGCTCTCCAATGACCCGATGCCCGTCCTGAGCCTTCCCAGCGAAGCCTATGGGTCCTTCTTGCGTGGGCGGCCTTCCGTGCGCAGCGGCTGCAGTCCGCATATCCGCTAGCGAGACCTTCGTTGTTTAGGGTCAACGGGGTCGGCGCAACGGTGGTCAACGGTCAACGCGATGTGGCTCTTGAGAACGGGAGGTTGGGCAGCGCTCAAAATAACCTTTAGAGCTCAATGGGGTCAGTTTGCCCAACCTATCGTTTAACCCTTTGATTTGATGGATTTACGAGAGTCCTCTTGGCCGCACCAAATCCCATCTCACGTTAATTTTTGCTTTCTTTTGATTTGTCCGGCGCCGATAGCGGCGCTGTCGGACCCGAACGCAAAATCTGCATCGCCGACACAACCTAAATAGTTGCATGAACTGTGACCTGGATCACAGCAGTGAATTGTTTTCTCGCCTAAAAAAGCAACTAAATATGCGCCCCGGACTCGCCGGGAGGGAGCAGTTGGTGCGGAAGCGCACGACCGTAGGCCTTTATACCGCACTAGATATGTGATATAGCGTCGGACGGGGCGTCGTTTCAGCTGTTTCGGGCGAAGACGCCCCGACGGCGTGTTGTCTGCCCGAGGCGTCAAACACGCGGTCGCCCATGAGGATTGAGGGAAGATGAAGAGACCAGCGCAGAAATTGATCAAGACCGCGTCGCCGCCGAAACCTACCCAGAAGACTATGAAGCGATTGAATGGACGTCCCGGCGTGGGCGCTTCTCGGACACCGCTCGCGCCGGAGGTTCGAGAGGTCACAGTGACTTTCACGACGCGGACCTATCAGAAGCTCGAGCTCGCGGCTCATCTGAGCGGCATTTCGACCAAGGCGATGGTGCGTCAGTGCGTTCAGTATCTTCTCGATCCTAGGGACGCGTAGACAGCGCCTGAGCCGGCTCGAGCCGCAGACATCAGCCCGCAGAGCGCCCTTGATCGAGGCTAGCTTACTGGGTCCGAAGCGACGGCGTTCGGACACGCTCGGCTCTCGATCGCGAGGCGCGATAGCCCGCGAAAGCCCAAACCGCCGAAGCCGATCAGCATCATCGCCCAAGTCGACGCTTCAGGGACGCCTGAGACCGTGATCCTGGAGCCGTCCAGCGAAGCGCTTTCCCACGCGTCGCCGTCATCGCTCGCGGTATATTCGCCAGTGTCGACGCTTGAGAAGGTCGCCGTCTCGAAGATGGTCTCTGGGTCGGCCGCGACCCAGCCCCGCGGCGACCTACGCGCGCCTGGCGGTAAGCCTCAGCCGTGACGGGCTCATGAATGAGGATCAGGCGGCATGGGAAGCGCGGGCGCACGGCCCCTTCCGAGCGCTTCCCTGCCGATCAGTGCGACGGCAGTTGCGCCAGAAGCTCTGCCGCGAGACCAAACGCGAGCGCGATCGTGACGAGCACGCCGAGACGGGTGAAAATCTGCAGCGGCGTGGGAGCGTCGATTTCATTCTGGTCGTATGGATCGTAACCGCGCAGCGGCGGATCACATTGTTCCTCGGCGCTTACTCGAACCGATAGCGAATTGCGCATAAAACGCGTCTCCATGTCCTCACGCGACGGAGACATGGGCTTGGAGGCATAAGCATTCGAGAGGGAATTGGGGTCTCGGGTATAAGAAAGGCATAAGTCTCGGGTGACGGCGCCGCCTATGCTCAAGAGCGCCGCCGCGGGTCGACGTCGCGCTCCATTGTTGCGAGCCTAGGGGAGGATCAAATGACAAAAGGGAAAGATGCCGGCGACGCAGCCGCCCTCAAGACGCACGACGTCGCGACGAACGGCGTCTCCCTGTCAGTGACCGAGCAAGGGGAAGGGCCTGCGGTTCTTTTCTGCCATGGGTTTCCGGACACGTCCTATACCTGGCGCCGGCAGATGACAGCCGTCGTGTCCGCCGGATATCGAGCCATCGCTCCGGACATGCGCGGCTATGGGCGGAGCACAGCGCCGTCGGACGCACATTTGTACATGCCGCTGCAAACGGCGGGCGATCTCGTTGGCTTGCTCGATGCGCTGAAGATCGCGAGCGCCGTCCTCGTCGGGCATGACTGGGGCGCGACGCACGCGTGGAACGCGGCGCTGATGCGGCCTGATCGATTCAAAGCGGTGTTCTGCCTCAGTGTGCCGTATGTCCCGCGCGGCGATGTCAGCATCTTCGAGCGAATGCGCAAGTCCGGTCATGAGCACGACTTTTACATGTTCGAACAGATCCGACCCGAGGCCGATCGAACTTGGGCTGACGCGGCTGTCACCATTCCAGGCGCTTTGTATTGGGCCTCGGCCGCTGCCCCAGCCGACCAGCGGTGGAGCCCGATCCATCCTGCTCGGAACCTTCATCGTCCGGCGCCCGGGCCATTGCCTTCATGGGCGGAGCCCGATTACGTCCGTCATACCGTTGCTGAGTTCCAGCGCACCGGGTTTCACGGCCCCTTGAACTACTACCGCGCGGCCGAATCTTATTTCCATTTGTCCGCCGCGTTCAAAGGCGCGAAGATCTCTCAACCTTCCTTTTTCATCTGGGGAAAGGCGGATGGCCTGAAGGAACTCTATCCGCTGACATTGGATCAATTGAGCGCTGGCCTTCCCGGCCTCGTCGGCGCGCTCGAACTCGACAATGTGGGCCATTGGGTGCAGCACGAAGCCTCTGCCGAGGTCAGCGAGCAGCTCGTGAAGTTCCTGCGAACCGTGAGCCCGGCTTAGATCGGCCGGACCCGGCCCGGGACGCCAAGCGGGCATTCGAGCGCGGCGCGATCCCAACCTGCCGCATCTGCGGCGGCGGCATAGGTCGTCGACAGGAAGTCGAGCAGCAAGGCGTCCGGGTCGAGTGATTGCGCGACCGTCTCATATGGCAGGATGAATTCCCCAAGGGCCTTATCGAAAGCGCCGCCCTGCGTGACGGGCCGGTCGCGAAAGCCGGCCGGTTCAGGATAGGCGTAGGCATAGAAGGCCGCGCGCGGAAAGGCCTCGTTTCCCGGCCAAAAGCCGGCGCTGCTGACCTCGTGCGAATAGGCTTCCCGCGCGACGTCGTCGGGCAGTCCGGGCACCCCGCCTGGATGGGGCGGGGCGGCCCGTCCGGAGAACCGCGTCACCGCCAGATCGAAGCTGCCCCAGAAGAAATGCACCGGGCTCGCCTTGCCGATAAAGCCGCTGCGAAAGAGCTTGAAGATGCGGTCCGCCTGCACGAGCGCGCGCCAGAACCGATGGGCGGCGGCGGCGTCATAGGCGGCGTGGAGACGATCCTCGGAAAAGCGGATCGGATGCGGAACTTCGTTCGGCGTCTCCTTGATCGCGACCGCGACGCCCATGCTGTCGAGGAGACTAAGGGTCGCGCCATAGAAATCAGCGACCGACCGGGCCTCGAGACGCATCGACCGTTCGGCGCCGCGGCTGGTTCGCACGTTGAGTCGGTGATCGATGAAATCGAACTCGATCTCGAAGATCTCGGTCCCAAACGGAATGGACGATGTGCCGAGTCCCCGCGCGGTCACATAAAGCGGCGTCTGCCAGCTATGATTGAGCCAGGGGGTCAGCGTAAGGCGAATTTTGCCGACGATCTGCGTCCATAGGTGCAAAGTCGCGAGCGTCTCGGCCCAGGACGAATAATTCAGATCGGGCCAGATCGGGTCGGCATTGTCCATGGCGGTCATCATCATCCTTTCCGGTAGCCGCTAGCACTGGGGTTTCTCGGCCTGCTCAAGGCGGAAGGCCAGGGCCGGCCGCTCGCGTAAGCTTGAACTTGCCGCGGCGCCTTGCCTTATTCAAAGTTGCGCCTGTCGCCCTTAGATTATCGCGGCAGCGCCGCGCGACGGATACTGGGGATTCCCTTATGTTACAAAAAACGATCGTTGTCGGCGCCTTGGCTGGGGCGTTCTCATGTCTCGCGCAGCAGGCGATTGCCCAGAATTCTCACGTTCCGGTCCACGGCGGCGGCTGGCCAATTCAGAACGGAATCAAGCACCAGCCCTCGCGAGATGCAGTCGGAGGGGAATTCACGCCGGGCCAAGCGGAAGAGACCGACAAATTATACGATGAGCTGCTGTCAAACAGCTATAGCAGCACCCACCATTCCGGCACCGCACGGGCGCGCTGACCGGGACCCGCTCGACGGACGGCTTGCAAGCCTTGCTCCAATGGGCTTTCGACGCGTGAGCGTCCTCAACTCCACGGCATCCTGATCCCGGAAATCTCCTCGCAGATGTCGATGAGCCTGTCCTGCACCGAGATCTTCCGCGTCTCGGGGTTCGGCTCGCGGCGCTTCAAGTGATAGAAATAGCCGCCGGTGGTTTTCGCCTCGGCGTCGTCGTTGGTCGCGAGCCACGCTTGCGTAAGATGCGCCTGGGAAATGTCGTCGGGCGCCCGGCGCCGCCCATCTTGGTCGGAACCCAGCCGGGCGTCACCGCATTCGACAGCACATTCTGCCAGAGTCGCGCGACATTGAAGGCCAGCATAACGTCGTGCAGCTTGCTTTCAGCGTAGGCCGTGGATCCGTCCCATGGCCGCTTGCGCCACAGGATATCGTCGAGATTGGCGTGCGCGCGCTCGTGCATGCCGGAGCTCAAGTAGACGAGGCGCTTCGGCCGGTCGATCAGCATGGTCAGGATGAAGGGCGCGAGCGTGTTGATGGCGAAAAGGTGCGGCAAGCCGTCGCTTGTCATGCGTTTCTCCTCGCGGTAGCCGACCGCGGCGTTGTGAATGACGGCGTCGAAAGGCCCAAGCGCATTGACTTGGGCCGCGAGGTCCTTGGTGGCGGCGATGCTCGCCAGGTCGGCGACGACGACCGCTTCGGCTTTGGGCAGGGCCTGTTTGGCGTCAGCGGCTCGCGCGTCGTTGCGCGCGTGCAGGACGACCCCATGCCCCTGCTCGGTGAGAAGCTGGCCGGTCATGAGGCCAAGGCCGTCAGACGAACCGGTGATGAAGACACGCGCCATGCCGTTCTCCTGATGTTGTGCTCACCGAAGCATATAGGAAGCTCCGTGTTGGCTCGCTTGGCGAAGCGTGAGGCAGATCGAACACGTTCCGCGCCTCGCCTTCTCCGCGCCTTCCCGCGGGCTTATAGTCCTTCGCGGATCGTCCAAACACGACAGTTCACTGGAGCCCGCCCATGACCACCCACCAGCGCAATTTTCCATCCATCGATCCCCAGAAGCTCGAGCGGCTGGCCGAGACGGCGGTCAAGGTGGGATTGCGGCTTCAACCAGGGCAGGACCTGTTCCTGACCGCGCCAATCTCGGCGCTGCCGCTCGCGCGCGCGATCGTGACCGAGGCCTATAAGGCCGGCGCCGGTCTGGTGACGCCGATCCTCTCCGACGAAGAGATCACACTCTCGCGCTACCGATTCGCCCCGGACGCGAGCTTCGACCGCGCGCCGGGCTGGCTCTACGAAGGCGTCGGAAAAGCGTTCGCCGCCAACACGGCGCGGCTCGCCATTGTTGGCGACGATCCGATGCTGTTGTCGCAGGAAGATCCGGCCAAGGTCGCGCGCGCCAACAAGGCAAATTCCATCGCCTACCAGCCGGCGCTTGAGAAGATCGCCGGCTTCGACATCAACTGGAATATCGTCGCCTATCCGACGGCCTCATGGGCGAAGCGGGTCTTTCCGGGCGACGAGGAGGAGGTCGCGGTCGGCAGGCTGGCGGAAGCGATCTTCTCGGCTTCCCGCGTCGACAATGCCGATCCGGTCGAAGCCTGGGCAACGCATAATGCGGCGCTCAGCCGCCGGACGGAATGGCTCAACGCGAGGAAGTTTCACGCGCTCCATTATTCCGGCCCGGGGACGGATCTGACCATCGGCCTCGCCGACGGCCACGACTGGCAGGGCGGGGCGGCGACGGCGAAAAACGGCGTCACCTGCAATCCAAACATTCCAACCGAAGAGGTCTTCACCACGCCGCACGCGCGCCGGGTCGACGGCCATGTCGCGAGCACCAAGCCGCTCTCCTATCAGGGGACGCTGATCGACAACATCGCGGTCCGCTTCGAAGCGGGACGCATCGTCGAAGCGAAGGCGGCGCGTGGCGAGGACGTCTTGAACAAAGTGCTCGACAGCGACGAAGGCGCGCGCCGTCTTGGCGAGGTCGCGCTCGTGCCGCACTCGTCGCCCATCTCGAAGAGCGGCCTCCTGTTCTTCAATACGCTCTTCGACGAGAACGCCGCTTGCCACATCGCGCTTGGCCAATGCTACGCGAAGTGCTTCGTGGACGGCGCGAAGCTCACTCCTGAGCAGATCGCAGCGCAGGGCGGCAACAAGAGCATGATCCATATCGACTGGATGATCGGCTCGGACCGGATCGACATCGACGGCCTCGATGCGAACGGCGCCCGCACGCCGGTGTTCCGCAAGGGCGAGTGGGCATGATTGTCAGCCGGCGGTCGCGTGCTCGCGCTTTGGCCGAGGTCCGCCGCTAAGGCAAAGGGGTAAAGCTCGCCGCGTCGCAGTCGCCGGGCAAGATCGCGTCGGGCTTCGCCCGGCCCTCGGAATAAGCGTTGAGCTTGTCGCGCATCTGCACGTAGGCCGGCGAAGTCCTGTTCTCATGACAGGTCACCGCCATGCCCTCGACCCTGTTGGGGACGCTGCCGCGCTCCTCGATGATCTTGTCCATCCGCTCGCGCTCCTTCTGAAGAAGGTAGGCGGTGCGCAGGCGATAATGCTTCATCGCATCATCGGGAATTGAGCACTGCTGCATTTTCGCAGCCAGCGCTCGGCGAAACATCTGGCCAGCCGCCCCATCGCCGCAGGCGTCGAAAACGTAGAGCGACGTCGCGAAAGCCTGCTCGAAGGCGTTGGTGGGGCTCGACGACGCCGCAAGCGCGGGCGTCACGAGACCGAGGGCGAGCCCGAAGGCCGCGAGGAGAGCGAGGCGCATTTTTATTTGTAGGTCTCCAGATAAGCTGCGATCGCCTTGATGTCGTCGTCCGACAAGCTGGCGGCGGCGTCGTTCATTGCGCCAACGCCCTGGCTCGGACGCGCGTTGACGCGATAGTCGGTCAGGGTTTGGATCAGATAGTCGTGGTGCTGGTGCGTGATCGCGGGCGCGGCGCCGGCGCCTTCGAACGTATCCGTATGGCAGCTTGCGCATCGGTGGTCGGCGATCGCCTTCTTGCCCGCCTCGATCAGCGAAGCGTCGGCGAGGTCCTTGGTCGGAGCCGGCGGCCGCGGCAGCGAGGTGAAATAGGCGCCGAGATTGCGAAGGTCCTGATCGGTGAGATCCTGCGCGATCGGGCTCATCTGTTCATTTTTTCGGCGGCCCGAGCGGAAGTAGACGAGCTGCCATTGAAGGTAGTTGTTGTTCTGGCCCCCGAGCGCCGGAACGTTGCTCATCTCCGGAACGCGCTGCACGCCGTGGCAGGGCGTGCACATCTCTGCTTTCGCCTTCCCGGCGGCCGCATCAGCGGCGGCGTAAGCCGGCCCGGCGAGAACAAGAAGACACAGCGCGACAGCCGATCGCGCGAACCGAAACGACATCAAAAACCCAATTTCCATGAGAGCGTCCCTGCGCCCCATGGGGCGCAGGGATAGAGTTTGCTGCGATCAGGAGCCGGTGTAGCTGATGCGATAGACCGCGCCAGCAAAGTCGTCGGACACGAGGATCGACCCATCCTTCATCATGATGATGTCGTCCGGACGGCCCCAGTACTCGCGCGGGCCGGTGATCCAGCCGTCAGCAAACACTTCCTGGCGGGCGTTCTTTCCATCCGGATCGGTGATCACGCGCTCGATGCGGCCGCCCTGGACGTTATGGCGGTTCCACGAGCCATGCTCAGCGATGAGGATGTTGTCGGAATAGTCCTGCGGGAACTGCGTGCCGGTGTAGAACTTCATGCCGAGCGGCGCGACATGGGCTCCGAGTTTAACCACGGGCGGGGTGAACTCGTCGCACTTGTGGCCCATCGCGAATTTCGGATCCGGAATGTCGCCCTGATGGCAATAGGGATAGCCGAAATGCTCGCCGTACTTCGCGATGTGGTTGAGCTTGTCGCTTGGCGTGTCGTCGGACATCCAGTCGCGCGCGTTCTCGGTGAACCAATAGTCCCCCGAGCGCGGGTCGACGTCGCCGCCGACACTGTTGCGAACGCCGACCGCAACGAGCTCAGCCAAACCATTCGTGTAATTGACCCGGCGGATCTGCGACACGGTGGTGGGCGGGATGCCGACGTTGAAGGGGGGGCCGAAGGGAATGAAGAACGCGCCCTTGTGATCGTCGGCGAGATATTTCCAGCCATGCGAGGTGTAGGACGGCATGTCGTCATAGACGACGACCGGGTCGGGCATCTTGTCGAGGTTCTTCCCGGGGTTGTCGTAGCGAAGCAGCTTGTCGATCGCGACCACATAGAGCGAGCCGTTCTCGAACGCGACGCCCGTGGGCATGTTCAAGCCCTTGATGATGGTCTTGACCGTGCGCTTTCCGTCCTCGTCCCTGACGGCATAGACGTTCGTCGCGCCGAAGGAGCCGACATAGAGCGTGCCATCGTCGCCCCACGCCATCTGTCGCGCCTCAGGCATGCCCGAGGCCCAAAGCTCGATCTTGAAGCCCGGCGGCAGCTTGATGGTCTTGAGGTTCTTTTCAAGGTCGGCCGGGTCGGCCGGCGTTGCAGGTGTTGCGATCGGCGCGAGGCCCTTCATGGCCTCGGTTTCGTCGCCCAGGAACCAGTCCGGCGGCGGATGCTGCCAGAAGCTCGGGGTGTCGCTCTCGTAGTGTTTGAGCTGCGCATAGGCCGGCGCGGCGCCGCCCATCAGGAGCGACGATACGATCGCTCCGCAAAACGCAAGGCTGGATGTCCTCAAAGCGGTTCTCCCTCTGAATTTACGCGCCGATTTTGACCGGTCGCGAAGTCGAAATACCGATTGGATTGGCAGGAAACGCAGGCTGGTTCATCTCGCTCGCGACGGGTCTACCGTCCCGGCGCCGATGAAGCCCAACCCCCCAACGAGTCCACGCTCGATATTACCAAACAAGTAGAGCGCGTGACCGAGAGGACTGTCAAGCTTTGTTCGTCGCCGTAACGCTCGCGACATCGCGCATGACCGCTGGCCACGATCAGGGGCAAGCGCGGCGCGCGAAACCAAAGCGCGCCTTCAACGTACCTATTGATGTCTGAGCCTCGTCACACGGCGGTCAGACCGAAAGTGTATTTTGCGAATCAAATTAAAATTGTTTGGAGACATGTCGATGCTCGGTTCGCTGAATCCCTATCGAGGGAACGCGCCGCTCGCGCTGCGGCTCAGGATCCACGACCTCCACGCTCAGCTTGCGCCGCTCGAGCGCTATGGCGTCGGCGGCATCAGTTTCGCGCTCACCGGCGGGGTTCGCGCGCTTGTGCGCGGCGTGGGCGGCGCGCTGCGCGGCGCCTGTTGCTCCGACGTCCGATAACGAGGGCGAACCTCGAGCCATCTATGACACCGTCATCTAAGATTGAGGCTGACCGCCGACATTTTGTCGGTCGCATTCGCGCTCCCCATCCGATAGCGTATCGCGACTGGAACCTTGACTTCCAGATTGGCGCGGGAGGCCATTCATGCCGACAGTCACCACGAAGGATGGGCTCGAGATTTTCTACAAGGATTGGGGCCAAGGCCAACCGATCGTTTTCAGCCACGGCTGGCCGCTGTCGGCGGACGATTGGGACGCCCAGATGCTGTTCTTTCTGGCGCAGGGCTATCGCGTCATCGCCCATGACCGGCGCGGCCATGGCCGCTCGACCCAGATTGGCCGCGATCACGACATGGATCATTACGCCGACGACCTGGCTGCGGTCACCGCCCATCTCGATCTCAAAGACGCGATCCATGTCGGGCACTCGACGGGTGGGGGCGAAGTCGTGCGCTATCTCGCCCGGCGCGGCGAAAAGGGCGTGGTGAAAGCCGCGATTATCAGCGCGGTGCCGCCGCTTATGGTGAAGACCGAGGCCAACCCCAAGGGCTTGCCGAAAAGCGTTTTCGACGACCTGCAGGCGCAGCTCGCGGCGAACCGCTCCAAGTTCTATTACGATCTCCCGGCGGGCCCCTTCTACGGCTTCAACCGGCCGGGCGTGAAAACGATCGAGCCTTTGGTTTGGAACTGGTGGCGCCAGGGGATGATGGGGGGCGCCAAGGCGCATTACGACGGCATCGTCGCCTTCTCGCAAACCGACTTCACCGAGGATCTGAAGAAGATCAATGTGCCGGTGCTGGTCATGCATAGCGAGGACGACCAGATCGTGCCTTATGTCGCCGCTGGCCCGCTATCGGCGAAGCTGCTCAAGCATGGGACGTTGAAGACATACAAAGACTATCCGCACGGCATGCCGACCACCCATGCCGAGACGATCAATGCGGATCTTCTCGCCTTCTTCAAGAGCTGACGATCAGCCGACCCGCTCGATCAGCGCCATCGCGGCTGCGGGGTTCCGCTCCTTGTGGCCGCTGATGACATAGAGAAAGACGTCACGCCCGCCGCCGGATTTCGTCGCCGGCGCGACGGTCGCAAGATCATTCGGCGAGCCGCCGGCGGCCCAGGTTTTGGCTCGGCTCGCCCATTGATCGAGCGCGGCGGCGGAATAGCCGTGCTCTTCGCTCTCAGTTGTTCCCATGATGCGCGCATAGACGAAGGGCGCGGTCACGTCGGCGATCTGCGGATAGTCGCAATCGCCAGCGATGACCACCGCGACCTCATGTTCCCGCGCAAGCGCGATGAAGTCGGGATGTTTGAAGCTGTCGTGGCGCACCTCGACCGCGTGGCGGATGGCGAGGCCATCGACCGACTTCGGCAGCAGCTTCAGGAACTCGGCGAAATCGCCGGCGTCGAAGCGCTTGGTGGTCGCGAATTGCCAGTTGATCGGCCCGAGCTTTGACTTGAGCTCGGTCACGCCGCTTCTGAAGAAACGCTCGATCGATTCGCCGGCCTCGGCGAGGACGCGACGATTGGTGGCGAAGCGCGGTCCCTTGACCGAGAAGACGAAATCCTCCGGCGTCTCGTCACGCCACTTGATGAAGCTCGCCGGCTTCTGCGAGCCGTAATAGGTGCCGTTGATCTCGATCGAGGTGAGTTTCGAGCCTGCATATTGGAGCTCGCGCGCTTGCGTCAGGCCTTTGGGAAAGAACGCGCCGCTGCGCCACGGCTCATAGGTCCAGCCGCCGACGCCGATCCTGATTTTCCCCGCAGGCGTCCCCTTGGCAGCCACGTCCAGCCTCTTACTTGTGCGCGACTGCGACAGTGCGTCCGCCAGTCAGTTCGACGAGATCCGACGGCGTCAGGCGAAAGACCGCATTGGGCGTGCCCGCCGCCGCCCAGATTTCTTCGAAACTGAAGAGCGATTCCTCGATGAGAACAATCGGCTTGGTCTTGTGGCCGACCGGAGGCACGCCGCCGATGGCGAAGCCGGTCGCCTCGCGCACGAAATCGGCGTCGGCGCGGGCGATCGGCTCGCCAATCGCGGCGGCCGCCTTCTTTTCATCGACGCGGTCGGCGCCCGAGGCGATGATCAAGACCGCTTGTCCGCTCGTCGCGCCGCGGAAGATGAGCGACTTCGCGATCTGCGCGACCTCGCAGCCGATCGCCGCCGCGGCGTCGGCGGCGGTGCGCGTGCTCGCGTCGAATTCGAGGACCTCGTACCGGTCGCCGAGCGTCGCCTGGACCTTGAGCGCGGAAAGGCTTTCGGCGGGCTTCACCGGGGCGATCCAATCGGGCGCCGGATGCGTCTATCGGTCGTCAGATTCAACGCGGCGGAACCCGGGCGGGCGCCGACGATTCGATCGGCCTTGGCGCCCGCGCGACAACGAACGCCCGCTCTCCGGACACCCGAATGTCGACCTGATCGCCATCCTTAAGCCCCAACTCCCGCACCACGGCGATGGGAAGGCGGATGGCGAGGGCGTTGCCCCATTTGGCGACCTTCATGAGGCACTCCTAAAGATGCGCATTCCGATCTGCATTATCCGGCGCGGCGGTCAAGCACGCTTGGCGCGCTTGTTTCAAGCGTCACGCCTCGACGTGCGCACGCGCTTCGTGTTCGCGAAGCTCCTTCTTCGATATCTTGCCGACCGGCGTCTTCGGCAACGCGTCGCGAATCTCCATGGCGCTGATCATTTCGTGCTTTCCAAGCTTCTCCCTCAGGAACGCTTTCATCTCCTCGAGCGTGAGTGGGGCCACGCCGGCCTTCAACTTGACGAAGGCCTTCGGCGTCTCGCCGCGATAATCGTCCGGAATTCCAATCACGCTCACTTCCTCAACTGAGGGGTGCTGGTAAATCGCCTCCTCGATGTTGCGCGGATAGACGTTGAATCCGCCGCAGAGCAGCATGTCCTTGGTGCGGTCGACGATATAAACGAAGCCGTCCTCGTCCATATAGCCGACGTCGCCGGTGCGGAAGAAACCATCCGCGGTCATCGCGTTCGCGGTCGCCTCCGGCTTCTTCCAGTAGGCCTTCATCACATTTGGGCCTCTGACGCAGATTTCGCCCCGCTCGCCGATCTTCACCTCGCGCTCAGGATTGGCGACGTCGATGAACTTCATCTCCGTGCCCGGATAAGGAAGCCCGCACGATCCGGGCCTTCTCGCGCCCTCGCGCGGATTAAACGTTCCCACCGGTGCGGTCTCGGTCATCCCCCAGCCTTCGTTCAACTGGCAGCCGATGACGGCCTCGAACCGTTCCTGCACCGCGACCGGCAGTGGCGCGCCGCCCGAGCCGCACAGGCGCAGCGACGAAAAATCCATCTTTTCTATGCCCGGCACACTCAGAATGGCGACGTGCATCGTGGGCACGCCCATGTAGACGGTGATCTTCTTTTCGACGATGTCCTTGACTGCCGCCGCCGGATCGAAGCGCGGATGAAGCACTAGCTCGGCGCCAACCTTGAAGCCGAGCAGCATGACGACGGTCAGCGAATAGATGTGGAAGAGCGGCAGGATGCAGAGAACCTTCTCCTCGCCCACGCGCAGGCCTTGCTCGCCACGCGTCATCACCTCGGTATAGAGCGAGCAGGCGGCGGTCAGATTGGCGTGCGTCAGCATCGCGCCCTTGGGCGAGCCGGTCGTGCCGCCGGTATATTGGATGACGGCGATCTCGTCGGTGAGCGCGCCAAGCTCGTGGCTCTGATAGCGGCCGTCGTTGTCGATCAGATCGCGGAACGCGATGCGGCGATCGTCGTGCTTGACGTCGGTGAGCAATCCTCCCGCCGTCATTTGCGCTTTGACCGGCTCGGGAGCGGGCGTCATCTCCGCGAATTCGCCGACGACCAACGTCTTCAGCCGCGTCGAAGCGAGCAGCTTCTCCGCTTGCGGATAGAGCGACGCGACGTCGAGACTGACGAGGATGTCGGTCTCGCTGTCTTCCACTTTCAATTGCAGCGTCGGCAGCGCGTCAAGAGGCGAGTAGTTGACGACGACGCCGCCAGCCTTGAGCACGCCGAAAAAGGCGATGACATAGTGCGGCGTGTTGGGCAGAAAGAGGCCGACATGCACGCCGGGGCCAACGCCGAGCTTCTGGAAGCCGGCCGCGGCGCGGTTTGCGAGCGCCTCGAGCTCCGCATAGGTCGTGAGCTTGTTCATGAAATCGAGCGCGGGCCGGTCGCCAAATCGTTTCGACGCGTTCTCCAGCACGCTCTGCACGGAAGACAGCTCCAATGGCGCGTTCTGGCGCACGCTCGGCGGATAGGACTTGACCCACGGTTGAATCGTCATCGCCTGTCCTCGCATTTCCTCGCTGCTTCGTCCGGCGGGGGGACCGCCGGCGGCTTGAGTCTCAGTTGGCGTGTTCTAGGCCAACCGTCAAGCGCCAGCCATGCAGAGGTCGCCCGTCGTTGCGCGCAGCCGCCGAGCGGCGCAGGATAGCAGATAGCGGAAGCGCGCGGACTCGAAATCGCGCCCTGCCCAGGAGGTCTTAGACATGGCGGATGGAAGCAAACCTCCTGTCTGCGCGGTGGTCGGCGTCGGCCCCGGCAACGGGGAAGCGATCGCCCGGCGTTTCGCCGCGGATGGCTATGCGGTTGGGCTCATGGCGCGACGCACGGAGCTGACGTCGAAGCTCGCCGCCGAGCTTCCGCTCGCCAAGTCTTACGCGTGCGACGTCACGGAGGCGGCCTCGGTCGAAGCGGCCTTCGCCGCCATGCGCTCCGATCTCGGGGAGACGGACGTGCTTGTCTATAACGCTGGCTCCGGCGTCTGGGGCAATGTGGAGGAGGTCAAGGCCGAGGATCTCGAGCGCTCCTGGCGGGTCAATACGCTCGGCCTCTTCCTTGCAGCGCAAGAGGCCATTCCCGCCATGCGCCGCAAGAGCGAGGGCGCGATCATCGTCGTTGGCGCGACCGCCTCGCGGCGGGGCGCGGCCGGCGCCGCAGCCTTCGCGCAAGGCAAGATGGCGCAGCGCGCGCTCGCCGAATCCATGGGGCGCCATCTCTGGCCTGCGGGAATTCATGTTGCGCTGATCGTCGTCGACGGCGTCGTCGGCCGCCCGGTGACGCGTGCACGGATTGGCGACCGCCCGGAAGATTTTTATATCGATCCCGCAGGCGTCGCCGCAATCGCCGCCGACCTCGTGAAACAGGATCGCTCGGCGTGGAGCTTCGAAGTCGAAGCGCGGCCGTTCAAGGAGAAGTGGTGAGCGCTATTTCAGCGCTCACGCTTCCGCGCTGAGACCGAACACCGCGAATAGCACAGCCGGATCGCTCCAGAGCCTGTCCACACGCCAGCCGGACCGCTGCGCGGCGTGGGCGAAGCCCGCGACGTCGAACTTCCGGCAAGTCTCCGTATGGATGGTCTCGCGCTCGGCAAACGAGAAATCGCGGCCAGCCACGGAAACCGTCTGCGGCCTCAGGCTCACGATGTGCATCTCGATTGCGGACTCGCGCTCGTTCCATCGCGCCTCGTGCGCGAAGGCATCGAGCGCGAAATGGCCGCCGAGCTCGCGGTTGATGCGGACGAGAAGGTTCAGGTTGAATTCCGCCGTCACGCCCTGCTTGTCGTCGTAAGCCGCGATCAAGGTTGCAATGTCCTTGCGCAGGTCGACGCCGATGATCGCTTTGCCGGTCGACCCGACATGCTCGCGCATCCGGCGAAGCAGGGCGCCGGCGTCGGTAGGCAAGAGATTGCCGAGCGTGCTCCCAGGAAAAAATGCAGTCCGGGGACGCGCCGGGATATGGGCGGGGATGTCGAAATCCGAAGTGAAATCGGCGATGATCGGGCGCGTCGGCAAGTCAGGATACCGATCTTGAAAGCGCTCGACCGTCTCGCCGAGAAAATCCGCCGCAATGTCGATCGGCGCATACATGCGCGGCGCATGAAGGGCGTCGATCAGGATCTCGGACTTGATCGCCGCGCCGGCTCCGTATTCGAGCAGCACCGCGCCTTCGCCGCACAGAGCCGCCATCTCCTCGGCGTGGCGACGAAGGATCGCCGTCTCGGTTCGGGTCAGATAATATTCGTCGAGGCGCGTGATCTCCTCGAACAATTCCGAGCCGCGTTGATCGTACAGCCATCGGCTCGGCAGCGTCTTCCTCTCTTGCGACAGGCCAGCAAGCACATCGGCGCGAAACGCTTCGTGCTGGCTGAGTTTCGAATTCGACGAGGTCGAGCATGTCAAAGGTCTCCCGCGAGTCTCAGTCCCGAGAATTGCCATCGCGCGTCGGGTGGGAAAAAATTGCGGTACGTCGTACGCATGTGGCTCAAAGGTGTCGCGCACGAACCGCCGCGCAGTATGAACTGTCCGGACATGAACTTGCCATTGTATTCGCCGACAGCGCCTTCGGCCGGCTTGAAGCGGGGGTAGGGCGCAAAGGCGCTTCGCGTCCACTCCCACACATCGCCATAGATCTGACGCAGGCCCGGCTGCCCGGCTTGCGCAGCCGCAGGGCGCAGGCGTCCAAACTCGACGAAGTTCCCGCGTAGCGGCTCGCCAAGCGCTGCGTGCTCCCACTCGAACTCGGTCGGCAATCGTCGGCCGGCCCAGGCCGCATACGCATCAGCCTCGAAATAGCTGACGTGGGTGACCGGCGCGTCGGGATCGACCGGCTGCGCCCCGCGCAGCGTCATCGACCAATAGCCGTCCTCGCGCTTGTCCCAATAAAGGGGCGCGCTCCAGCCTTCCGACAGCACGGTCGCCCATCCAGCGGAAAGCCAGAGCAGGGGATTTCGATATCCGCCATCGGCCATGAACGCCATCCAGTCGGCATTGGTGACGAGCCGGTTCGCGAGTTCGTAAGGCTCGAGCAACACGCGATGGCGCGGACCCTCGCAGTCGAAGCCGAAGCTCTGGCCGTCGTGTCCGATTTCCACGATCCCGCCCTCGAACTTGATGTAGGAAGGAGGCGCGCTGTCGGTCCTGCCGACCGCGATGGGACCCGGATCCTTGTAGGCCGGACGCAGTGGGTTCTGCGCGAACAGGTGCAGAATGTCGGTCAACAGCAGTTCCTGATGCTGCTGCTCGTGGTTGCACCCGAGTTCGATGAGTTCGGCCACTGCAGGGGAAAGATCATCTCGCATGAGAGAGGCCATCGCGGCGTCGACATGGTTGCGATAGGCGACGATCGTGTCGAGCGCGGGCCGTGTGATCATGCCCCGTCGCGGACGCGGCTGACGGGCGCCAATGCTCTCATAATAGGAGTTGAAGAGGAAATTGAACTGCGGATCGAACGTCCGATAGCCAGAAAGATTCGGCTCGAGAATCATCTTCTCGAAAAACCATGTGGTGTGCGCGAGGTGCCATTTCGCCGGACTTGCGTCGGGCATAGACTGCGCGGTCGCATCGGCGTCGGAGAGCGGCGCGCCGAGCTTTGCGCTTGCTTCGCGAACCGATCGATAAAAACCGCGGAGGTGTGAATTTTTCTCGGACGCGCCTTGGGGCTTCGAGACACGCATGCGATTCTCGTCCTTGTTCAAGGGGCGCCGTCTGCACGCCGGAGCGCGGCATATGGGGAGCGGCCCAGGGTTAACGAGGGGCGGAGCATGAATAATTCCTATTCCCCTCGAGTATGAGCGGGCCTGCGCGGCGACCTAAAACCGCCCAAGATGCGCCACAATGACAACACTCGAATTTCCGCGGACCGATTGTCATCGTCATGACGTTCCTCCGCGGCCTTGAGCCGCGACCCAAACCGGCTGGCGTCTCGATTGTTCCAGCGGGCTTCTTCGGAAGGCGCCTTTCGTCAACAAGATCGCTGCGAGATTGACGGCGCCTATTTCGGAGAAACCCGCGCGGAACCGCCGCCGCGAATAGGCGGCGATCCGTGAGCAAGACGACTATGGCTCGTCGATCAGCTCGCAGAAGCGGATGAGATTCCCGAACGGATCAATCGCGCCGGTCTCCAGCGTGCCCCATGGCGTCTTTTCAAGACCGGGGCGCATGTAGCGGTAGGCTTTGGCGCTGATCTCGCGATGGAATTCCTCGACGCCGCGCATCATCACGCGCAACCGCGCGCCAGGCGAGCCATCGCCATGATGCTCGCTCAGGTGCAACACCAGTTCGCCGCGCGACACCTGCCGATAGAGCGGCGCGTTGTCGTCGAAGCGATGATCCCAGTCGACCTTGAAGCCGAGAAAACCCAAATAGAATTCGTCAGCCTTGGCGATATCGAAAATGCGAATGATTGGGACGACACTCGTGAATTAAATCGTCATCGCCGTTCCCTCCCCGGATGCGCGCCAGCGCGGCCTTGAAAAGGCTGTCCTATTTCACGCGAAGCAGGCAGTCTGATGTCAGGTTGACTGGCGCGCGCCGCCGACCCGTAAGGCTGGCGCGATAGCCAAAATCGTTCGCGTTCATAAGGCTTTGCAAAAATCAAAATCCTATGGTATACATTCTCCTTGGCAGATCCTAGCGAGGCGGGCTTGCACCGTTTGAGAGAGCTTGGAAAAGGCGGTCGATACAACCCGAGCGCGATCCGGGGAATCGGGGCGGAAATTTTTTTGCTCCAAACGACCGTAACCCATTGAAAAGTCCGGATTCGAAAAAATAAACGCTAGAAATTGGAGCAATTTGACTAGCGTTTAAGCCCGTTTACGAGCGCTTGTTGGCGCTTAGCCGGTCCGGGCGCTCGCGCAGCCGGTTGCATGACGAGCGGGCAAAAAGGCCCTGGCCGCCCCAATCAGGGCGCTCCCGCGCTCAAAAGCGCCGGCAGTTCGGCCAGCGTCCGGATCTCGAAGTCAGGGGCGCCCGGCAGGCGCTCGCGGCGCTGGCCATAGCGATTGCACCAGACGACCCGCATGCCGAAGTCTGACGCGGCGTGCGCGTCCCAGGCGTTCGAGGACTGGAAGGCGATTTGGGCCGCGCTCAGGCCAAGGGAGTCGAGCGCGTATCGGTAGACGTCGGGGTGCGTCTTGAAGGCGCGGACCGCGTCGACGGAGAGGACGGCGTCGAACATCGCCTCGAGGCCCGCGCGCTCGACGAGCGCGTCGAGCATCGTCGGCGAGCCGTTGGAGAGGATCGCGGTTTTGAACCCCGCCTCGCGCAACGTCGTGAGCACGGCGGGGACCTCGGGAAACGGCTCGAGGCCGAGATAGAGGTCCATCAGCCGCTCGCGCATGGAGCGGCTCTCAAGGTCGAGGCTTTCCAGCGCGAAATCGAGCGCGTCGCCCGTGACCTGCCAAAAGTCGGCGTAGCGGTTCTGAAGCGTGCGCAGCCAGGCGTACTGGATCTGCTTGTCGCGCCAGAGCGTCGTTAGCGCGGCGCGGCGATCCTCCGGCACGTCAGGGCAGCGCGCCGCGGCGGAGGCGAAGTCGAACAGGGTGCCGTAGGCGTCGAAGACGCAGGCGCGGACGCCGTCCAGGGATCGCAGCTTTTGGGTCAACGGGGCTCCAAGGTCTTCGCAAGCTCGGTCTCGAGCGCGGCGATCCGTCGCCGCAACGTATCGCTTTCGACCTGCGCATAGGCGATCTCGGCGTCGCGGGCGAGGCTGCCGAGCAGGTGGCGCTCGCCCGTGTCGAGATCGGTTCCCACCTCGTGGCCGCCATAGAGGACAAGCGCATAACAGCGGCGCGCATTGCCGACCGGCACGACGAGCACCGGCCGCTCGAGGTCGTCGGGTAGCTCGTCATGGAAGGCGGCGTCGACGGACGCGACGGTGTAGGGCTTTCGATCGAACCGCGCGGCGAGCAGGGGATGGTTGGTGGTCAGCGCATCGGCGTGATCGGCGTCCCACCCGGCGCTGAGGCTGCGGGTGAAGAGGCCGTCCTGCTCGCGAAACAGCGCCGCCGACGCAAGGCGGAGGGTTTTCATGGGCTCGTTCACCAGGAGGCGCTCGATCTCGTCCAGGCTGCCGGAATTCTGAATGGTCTCGCCGACGTCGGCAAGGTGGCGCTCGGCACGGATGAATTTCCGGTTGAACAGGCGATCCATGACCTCGGTCGCAAACTCGTGTCCGCGCGCAAGCAGGTAGACAAGACAAGAAGCGACCACGACCCAGGCCCAGTCGGGCATGTGGATGTATTCGTCGATCACCTCGATCTGCTTGTGCAGGAAAAGGACCGGCACGCTGAGCAGAAGGCCGAAAGCGGTGGCGCGGCGAAGCGGGATCCAGACGTTGACCACCGTTTGCCGCCGCACCGCCTCGACGACGAACAGGCAGAGGATCCCGTTGACGAGGGAAAGCGCCCCGGCGACTTCCTCCTGCGCCTGGCCTTTGCCAAGCAGGTCGCCGAACAGCGAGGTTTGCTGCAAGAGCTGGGCGAGCAGATAGGCCGGAAAGCCGATCAGGCAGCCCCAGATCACCCAGCGAATGCGCTGATAGTCGCGGGGCGAGAGATCCCGCCTGCGTGCGATCAGGATGACGAGCGCGGCGACGCTGACCGCAAAGCCGATCAGCAGCAGGCCTCGCGCCCAGATTTCGGCCCGATAGCCGAACACGGTCGCCATGCTGGCGAGCGCGACGCCCAGAAACACGATCGCCAGCGCGGGCAGGGCGCGCTCGATCGTCCGCCAGCGCCCTTCGGCCCGGTCGACCGGCGCCCGCAGCGCGAACAGCAGGAGCCCGGCATAGGCCGCGGCCTGCATCACCAGGAAAATGACGTTCTGCGCCAGAAGCGCGCCGGGCCAGAGCTGGAGCCAGGCCCAGAACTGAAACGCCTGGCCGGGATTGAACTGAATCACATAGACGAAGAAGCCCCAGGTCATGAGGCCCGGGCGCGTCCACACGAGCCACGCCGCGCCGAGCACAACCAGAACACCGGCAAGCGTATCGAGCACAATGACGAGGTCGAGCAGGCGATTCATCGGTCGCGGCTCGGCGGTGAGCTTGACTTCCCGCAGTGCGTGTTCCGGGGACGGGGCGAAGATGAGTGTCGCCTCGCGCCCCGCCGTGACGTAGGTCACGCCGCCCCATTGCGACAGCAAACTCGCGCAGACGTCGGTGTCGACGGGTGCGCAGCGCATTGCTGCGAGATCGAGGCGGTCTCCGGCTCGTAGGCCAGCACGCCAGGCAGGCGAATCATGTTCGCTGTCGAACGGGCCCTGAACGTCGTAAATCCGCCCGTCGCCGTCCATCGCCATACCGAACGACCCCAGAGGGCGAACCACGCGAAGCAAGTCAGGGGCGATCATCGCCAGCGCATAGGCTGTCAAAAGGAAAAGGACGACGCGGCCGAAAAGGATCGCGCCTTTCGGGTCACCCATCAGCCGATGCTCCGCGGGGCAAGACGAGGGACCTCCTTCACGAGCGGTGACGATCGGAGGCTATCCGCGCCGCAGATCTTTGTACATAAGCCGCGTCGCGTCGTAGCTGTCTTCGAAGGCGTTGCGTGCGTAATTCGGGATCGTCCCCGCGAGCGTATAACCCAGCGAACGGTAGAGGGCTTCGGCCGCGTCGCCCGCGGTGTCGAGCGTGAGCAGCCATCGGTGCTCTCCCGCCGCGCGTCGTTCGATCTCCCGCATGAGCGCTCGCCCAACGCCGGCGCGGCGAAAGGCGGGATCGACGAGGACCTTGGAAACCTCAGCATGGTGACGTTTGCTCGGCATCGAATCGAAATCGAGCTGCGCCGTTCCGGCGATCGCGCCGCCGAGGGTCGCGATGAGGACAAGCTTCGAGCCGGCCGCGTGCGGCGCAGCGACCCTGTCCAGCCAGTACGCGCGCGCGTCGCTCAGCTCGAACGGCATGACAAAGCCGATGCTTGCGCCCTCGTGTACACATGCCTGCAGGATTCCAGCGAGCCGGTCGGTGGCTTTGGCGAGCGCAGGGGGGTCGATCGCGGCGACGTCTATGGTTTGGGTTTCCACCATCTCACCGGAAAACGAGGTGCGCACGGCGCGCCGGCCGATCGACGGGAAGCGAGAATAACCCCGGAAATGAGGGCGTCAAACTAGCCCAACGCCCACGAATTGCGCGTGATGCATTTCTCTTGCACACTCGAACCTCCCCGAAAACGGAATGGATCGATGTCGTCGCCTCATCACGTCGCCATTCCGTTCTGGGCCTGGGCTGTGCCCTTGCTCGCAAGCGCTCTTGTGGCGTTAAAGCTGTATCATATTGTCCCTCCCGATGACCCGTATGTCCTTACGCTCGCGGGACTCTTCCTGGGCGCGACCGTGTTCGCCGCCGTTCACCACGCCGAGGTGTTGGCGCTCAAACTAGGGGAGCCTTTCGGCTCAATTCTTCTCGCCGTCGCGGTGACGGTGATCGAAGCCGGGCTCATTGTCTCCATCATGCTTGCCGGGGCGGAGGGCAGCGAGCGCGTCGCCCGGGACACTGTGTTCGCGGCGGTGATGATCGTTCTCAATGGCGTTGTCGGACTCTGTCTCGTGCTAGGAGCGGGCAAGCATTTCGAGCAGACTTTCCAGCTTCAGGGGGCGGCCTCCGCGCTCGCGGTGCTGGGGACTTTGGCGACGCTGGCGCTGATCCTGCCCAATTTCGCCGAGGCGGCTTCCGGCCCCTCCTATTCCATTCTGCAATTGGAGGGCGTCGGCGTCATGGCGCTCGTTCTCTGGTGCGTGTTCGTGTTTGTGCAGACCGTCAAACATCGCGACTATTTCCTCGATGCGCCAAGCGACGACGATTCCGACGATTCGCCGCACAACACGCCCGGCGCCCTGATCGCGCTCTTGAGCCTTGCCCTCCTGGTTGTTTCGCTTGCCGCGGTCGTGCTGTTGGCCAAGACCCTATCCTATCCGGTCGACATGGCGATCGGCGCGGCCGGGCTGCCGAAGGCCTTCGTCGGCGTCTTCATCGCGCTCATCGTGCTTATGCCCGAAGGGCTCGCGGCGATAAAATCAGCCCTTCGCAATCGGCTGCAGAACAGCATAAACCTCGCGCTCGGCTCGGCCATCGCCAGCATCGGCCTGACTCTTCCGGTGGTCGCGGTCGTCTCGATCGTGCTCAACCGTCAGATCGCGCTCGGCGTTTCGCCGACCGACATGACGCTGCTCATTCTGACGCTCTATATCGCTGCTCTGACCCTCGGTACGGGGCGGACGACCGTGCTGCAAGGCGCCGTGCATCTTGTGATCTTCGCCGCATTCATGCTGGTCTCGGCCGTACCGTAACCCGCGCCCGGCGCCTGGCGGCGGCAGGTGGGCGGCCTCTCTGTGTTGATAGGATCGAGTGAAATGAGAATTCTTGTGGTCGGGGCGGGCGCGGTCGGCGGCTATTTCGGCGGTCGCCTCATGCAGGCGGGTCGCGACGTGACGTTTCTCGTTCGACCGCGCCGCGCGGCCGAACTTGCGAAGTACGGGCTGACCATTCGCAGCCCTGTCGGCGACTTCCATCGCCCTTCGCCGCCGACTGTGTTGCAGGACAAGCTGGCGGAGCCATTCGACCTTGTGGTCCTGAGCTGCAAGGCTTTCGACCTCGAGGGCGCGATGACATCCTTCGCGAAAGCCGTCGGCCCGGCGACGGCGATTCTGCCGCTCCTCAACGGTATGCGGCACATCGACCGGCTCGCAGAACGCTTCGGGGCCGAACGCGTGCTCGGCGGCCAGTGCGCGATCTCCGTGACCCTCGGCGCTGAAGGCTCCATCCTGCATCTCAATGATTGGCACGCGCTGAGCTTCGGCGAACTGGACGGCGCCCGCTCGAACCGGATCGAAACCATAGCTTCAGCCCTGCTCAACGCCGGTTTTGACGCGCGGTTGAGCGACGAGGTCCGGCAGGAAATGTGGGAAAAGTGGGTGTTCATCGCCACGGCCGCAGGCATAACCTGCCTCATGCGGGCGTCCGTTAGTGAATACGTCGAAGCCGGCGCCGCGAATCTCGCGCTCGGGCTTCTCGACGAGTGCGCTTCGGTCGCGGCCGCTCAGGGCTTTCCGCTGCGCGACCCCGCGCTGCAGAGGGCGCGGACAGCGCTAACCGCCGCCGGCTCGCCCCTGAAGGCTTCGATGCTGCGCGATATCGAGGCCGGCAAGCCGGTCGAAGGCGACCAAATCCTAGGCGATCTCTTGCGCCGCGCCGCCAATCCGGGCGAGGCTTCGCTGCTGCGCATCGCCACGCTTCACGTGAAAGCCTATGAGGCAGGGCGGAAGGGCCACGACGTCGCCGCCCCTGCGTAAGCTTGCGCTGGCGGGCGCGTTGGTATATGCGCGACCGCTTCGCGAACATCAGAAGGAGAACGCGCTTTGGCGGACGTCGCGCCGATTAACTGGACCAATGCGATGACGCTGATCAGCGTCGCCATCCTGGTGGGCACCGAACTCGTGGGCGCCGGCGCTGCTGCCGGTTGGGCGATCGGGGGCCTGTTCCAGCTTGGCGAGACGATCACACGCTCGCTTGAAGGGCTGCTTATTCTCACCGCGCTGACCGGGCTCTTTTATTTTCTGCGCGCGGCGGTCGCGCACGAGCCGATCCGCGGCTAGCCGGTCGCGCGCTTGCCGCTAAGACCGCCTTCACAAACCGTCGCCGAGGACCGTGGTGCTGCATCTGCGCGGGTAAATCATCGAAGCGCGCTCCTGGTCGATCTGGACGGAACGCTGACCGACCCCGCTCAGGGCATCATCGGCTGCTTCCGCCTCGCGCTCGAAACGTTAGGGCGCATCGCCCCGCCTGCCGCCGAACTCCACTGGATCATCGGGCCGCCGCTGCGCGGATGTTTCGCCGAGGCTCTCGGCGGCGAGGGTGACCCGGAGGAAGCGCTCAAGATCTACCGTGGCCGCTATTCGGTCGAAGGGCTCTTCCAAGCGACGGTCTATGACGGCGTAAGGGGGGCGCTTGCCGAGCTGCGGGCCGCCGGAACGCGCCTCTTTCTTTGCACGGCGAAACCCCTTGTCTATGCGGAGCGGATCCTTCGCCACTTCGGCCTTGAGCATCAGTTCGAGGCGGCCTATGGCGATGAACTTGGCGGTCGCTTTCAGGACAAGGCGGACCTGATTGCGCACATTCTCGAGCGTGAGAGGCTCGCGGCTGACGATTGCTGCATGTGGGGCGATCGCAAGCATGACGTCCTCGCCGCGACCCGGCATGGGATTCCCACGATAGGCGCGCTCTGGGGCTATGGCGGCGCGGAAGAGCTTCGCGCCGCAGGCGCCGCGGCTCTCTGCCAATTGCCATCCGAGGTTCCCGCTGCTTTCCGGGCGCTCTCCCGCGCGGCCAGCGCGCAAGCGTCATGACCGGCGAACGGGTGTCGCGCGGACCGGGCTCGCAAACCTCGATTCCGGCGCCGCCTAAGGCCGAGATCCGGCCGGCGACGCTCTCCGCACACCGACTTTCGTGGTCGGACGACTACGCCTGGATGCGGGCTGAGAATTGGCGCGAGGTGCTGCGGGAACCGAGCCGCCTGCCTCCAGACATCCGCGCGCTCTTGGAGTCTGAGAACGCCTATGCCGACGCGGTCTTGGCGCCGACACTCGACTTGCAGACAGAACTCAAGCGCGAGATGCGCGCGCGTCTCAAGGAGGATGATAGCGAGCCGCCGAAAGTCGACGGGCCCTGGGCTTATTACTCGCGTTTTCGTCCCGGCGGACAGCGCCGTATCACCTGCCGCAAGCCGCGTGAGGGCGGCGCGGAGACGGTGCTGATCGACGGCGACGCGCGCGCCGAGGGTAAAGCGTTTTTTCATCTCGCTGGCGGCCATCATTCGCCCGACCATTCCAAATTCGCCTGGTCCTCCGACGACCTCGGCTCCGAGATGCTGACAATTGCCGTCCGCGATCTCGAGCGCGAGACGGACCTCGCCGACCGCGTTGTCGGCGCGACCGGAGAGGTCGTGTGGACGCGCGATTCGCAGGCCTTCCTCTACGTCGAGCAGGACGAAAGCCATCGCCCTTGCCGTGTCATGCTGCATCGCCTGGGGACCGCGCAGAGTGACGATATCGAGATTTTTGTCGAGGCCGATCCGGCCTGGTTCATCGGCATTGAGCCGACGCGCCTCGGCCGCGCGGCAATTGTCTCGGTGCACGGTCACGACGCATCGGAAGCATGGATCGTCGATCTCGATCATCCGACCGCCCAGCCCCGGGTCGTCGCGTCGCGCCGTTCTGGGTTGCGCTACGAGGTCATGGATCACAGCGATCGTTTCTTCATCCGCACCAACGCGGACGCCCCCGACTTCAAGATCGTCGTTGCGCCGCGCGATGCGCCGCAGGAGGCGAACTGGCGCGACTTCGTCGTTGAGCGCGACGGACGGTTCATCGCCGATGCAACGCTGTTCAGAGGCCATCTCGTGTTGCTCATGCGCGAGATGAGCCGTCCGCACCTCGTGGTCTTCGACCTGGAAAGCGGGGATACGCACGAGATCGCGTTTGACGAGGAGGCCTATTCCCTGAGGCTCGAGACGGTCTACGAATTCGACACGTCCCTGATCCGCTTCAGCTACGCGTCGCCGGCGACGCCGCAGGAAACCTATGACTACGATGTCGTCACGCGGCGCCGCACCCTGGTCAAGCGCCAGACGATGCCGCAGGGTTTTGATCCGCAGGCTTACGTCGTGCGTCTCGTCTTCGCCCCAGCCGAGGACGGCGAATCCGTGCCGGTGTCGCTGCTTTACAAGCGCGGCGCCAAGCTCGACGGATCGGCGCCGCTGTTCATCACCGGCTACGGCGCCTACGGCTATGCGTCCGAGGCGAGTTTCGTGACCAACCGGTTCTCGCTGGTCGACCGTGGTTTCGTGTTCGCGATCGCCCATGTGCGTGGCGGCACGGACAAAGGCTGGCGTTGGTATGAGAACGGCAAGCTCGCGAAGAAGCCAAACACTTTTCACGATTTTCTCGCCGCCGTCCGGTTCCTCATCGCCGAGCGCTTCACTAGCGCTGGTCGCGTCGTGGCGCAGGGCGGCAGCGCTGGTGGATTGTTGATGGGCGCGATCGCGAACCTCGCGCCAGACCTGTTCGCGGGCATCATCGCCGACGTGCCGTTCGTCGATGTGCTGGCGACAATGCTTGACGCGAGCCTGCCGCTCACGCCGCCCGAATGGCTCGAATGGGGCGATCCGATCCACGACAAGGCGGCGTTCGAGACAATCCGCTCCTATAGCCCGGTCGACAACGTGCGGGCTCAAGCTTATCCCGCAATCCTGGCGCTTGCTGGCTTGACCGATCCCCGCGTGACCTATTGGGAGCCCGCCAAATGGGTGGCCCGCCTCCGCGCGACCATGACCGGAGGGGGCCCAATTCTATTGCGCACCGCCATGGACGCTGGCCACGCCGGCGCGTCGGGACGTTACGACCGGCTTGACGACGTCGCCCGCCAGTACGCTTTCGCCATAGCCTGCATTGAGGGCGCCCTTTAGGGTCGAAGGTCGATCCGCTGGAGCGATTCGACCGCAGCGGACGAACAGCGCGTTCTCACTGAAGGTCCGCTTGCCGCAAACAAGCGCAATCTTGTATTCGAGGTTCGGCGCGGGAGCGAGCGAATGAACATGAGCCGGGCAGCGCGTCTCTTGCTTCTGCCGTTGCTGATTCTGAACTTCGCGCCGCTCGCCTATGCCGACGAGCGCCCCTCGGTCTTCCTCGAGGATCTCACCTGGACCGAGCTCCGGGACGACATCAGCGCGGGCAAAACCACCATCATCGTGCCCATCGGCGGAACCGAGCAGAACGGCCCGGCTATGGCGCTCGGGAAACACAATCGGCGCGTCAAACTGCTGTCCGAGCGTATCGCCGTCGCGTTAGGCGACGCGCTCGTCGCTCCGGTGATCGCCTATGTCCCTGAAGGCAGTATCAGTCCGCCCTTTGGCCACATGCGTTTTCCTGGAACGATCAGCGTGCCGGAAACCGCGTTTGAAGCGATTCTCGAATCCGCGGCCCGAAGCTTCAAACAGAACGGGTTCAAAGATATCGTCTTCCTGGGCGATCACGGCGGATATCAGGCCAACGAGAAAACCGTGGCTAGCAAACTCAACCGCGAATGGGCCTCGTCGAATGTGCGCGCGCATGCGGTCACGCAGTATTACGATGCGGCGCAAACCGATTTCGTTCGCATTCTGAAGGATCAAGGGTTCACGCAATCGGAGATTGGAACTCATGCGGGTCTGAACGATACGTCGCTAATGCTCGCGCTTGACCCGCGCCTTGTCCGTGAGGATCGGCTCTCGAGCGGATCCAAATTCGGGACCGTCGACGGTGTTTATGGCGACCCGTCCAAGGCCAGCGCGAAACTGGGCATGTTGGGCGTCGACGCCATCGTTTCTCAAACTGTTGCAGCCATTAAATTTGCTGTATCGCAACGTTGACGCGGCGGCCGCTTCCAGCAGTTTCGCCTTGCGACACTCCGATCAGATCGAATGCCCAAGCGTATCGCCAGCCTTCAGAAATGCCGTCGGCGAAATAGTCCTGCTCTAGGTCGCCGCTCATATTTTGAAAGGGCAAGATCGCAATCGAGGCCCTGTCTTGGATTGCGACCGCGACCTCCAGCTTTGTTTGCGGATAACGTGCCACTGAGCCGCCGATAACCACACGATAGGCGCGTACCGGCCGAGCGATGTTTTTGAGGTGTTGTTCGCCGATATCAACGAAGCTGGCTTCGACTCGCCCAAGCACGTGCTCATAGACCGAGGCGGATATTATCGCCCCGCCAGGTTCGCAGGCGCCTTCCAAACGCGACGCGATATCGACACCCTCGCCAATGATGTCTTCGCCTTCGACCAGCACGTCGCCGAGATGAACGCCGACGCGAGAGACGATGCGCTTGCTCTCATACGTTTCTGCGTTTCGCTCGACCATTAGTCTCTGGATTGCGGCTGCGCATTCTACGGCGTCGACCACAGACGGAAACTCCAGCAGCAGCCCGTCGCCCATCGTCTTGACGATTCGGCCGCCCCTGTCCGACACAAAGGGTCGCGCCGCGTCCCGATGCTCGCGAACGACCCACGCTGTCCCTGCCTCATCCTCCCCCATGAGGCAGGGAATAGTCGACGACGTCGACGGCCATGATCGCGGCGAGCTTTCGCTTTTCGGCCGTCCGGTTCCCCAAGCCGTCCTAGCACAATAGCGAGCGGGGGAGCGTATGCGGCTCCGAACGATTTGAACCACGCGCGATTTGGTCATCAGGATTCGCGATTGGTGGTCCATGCGGCGCGGGGAACTTGGCGGACGACAAACACGTGCAGAAAATCAGAATCTACGTTAAGCTAGCCCTATGAGTGTTCTGCGCTTCCGTCCGGGTTCGCCGGCTGCCTTCCCTCCCTGCCTTTCGAAGGCCCAAAGGGCAAAAACGCCCGCGAAAAATTCTTCTCGCGAAAGTCGGGTGTAACTTATTGATAAGTCTCGATTCGCACGAGAGAATCCAAGGAAATCCAAGGAAATCCAATAGCGATATTCCTTGGATTTCGTAGCCAAACCGCGAACGGCCAAGACAATCCAAATGAATTGAACTCGGATAGGTAAATAACGATCTATTTATGGTCTATTCCTCCTCGTCGCCTGGCTCGGGCTCGACGTTCGCGCCGGGGATGACGTAGCTCCCCTTCAACCATCGATGCAGATCGACATCGGCGCAGCGCTTCGAGCAGAACGGGTCGTAACGTTCGCTGCGCGGCTTGCCGCAGATCGGGCAGGGCCGATTGGTCTTGTTGAGGTCCGGTTGCTTGGCGGCGGGCTTGTCGTCGTCGGGTTTCATTGAACGAGGCTCGCGCTCCAGCGTCGGTGGACGTCATAGCCTTGGCCGCCAAGCAGCGCGGCGGTTTCAGCCAGCGGCAGCCCGACGACGTTGGAGTAGGAGCCGACCAGCCGCTCGACGAAGGCGCCGGCGAGGCCCTGAATCGCGTAGCCGCCAGCCTTGCCGCGCCACTCGGCGCTTTCCAAATAGGCCTCGACCTCGTTGCGCGAAAGGCGCTTGAACCGGAGCCTGGTCTCGACCAGCCGGCGCCGCACGGCGCCGCTGCCGGTGACAAGCGCAAGGCCGGTGAACACGCGATGGCCGCGGCCGGACAAGAGATCGAGGCACGTCTCCGCCTCAGCGCGCGTTTCGCACTTCGGCAAGATGCGCAGACCGACACCGACCACCGTGTCAGCTCCGAGCGTCAGGCAAGGCGCAAGATCCGCCCGCTGGCTCGCGATCGCCGCCGAAGCGAGCGCTTTCTCATTCGCCAGCCGTTCAGCGAGCGCCTGCGGCGCCTCGCGAGGACGTGGAGTTTCGTCGATCTCGGCTGGCAGGACTGCGTCGGGCTTGACGCCGATTTGCGCAAGCAGCGCGAGCCTGCGCGGCGAAGCGGACCCAAGCACGAGACGAAGGCCCGAGCGCGAAGCGGAGCAATCGTCGCGCCGCTCGAGAGCCAGAGTCATTTGAAGCGGTAGGTAATGCGCCCCTTGGTCAGATCGTAAGGCGTCATCTCCACGAGCACCTTATCGCCGGCCAGCACGCGAATGCGGTTCTTGCGCATCTTGCCCGCGGTGTGCGCGATGATTTCGTGGTCGTTCTCAAGTTTGACGCGAAAGGTCGCATTGGGCAGCAATTCGACGACGAATCCGGGGAATTCAAGCAGTTCTTCTTTCGACATAAGGCTCCCTGTCGTATCGCCGCGCCATTAAAGGCCGAATGGAGGCGGGCGGCCGGAACGGCCCCTAGCACGCCCGAGGCGGGCTGTCATACCACTGCGAGGGTGTAAGATCGAATACCACAGGGGTCGTCGAACGCGGCGCGCTCGCGTGGCGCACAGTTCAATGGTCGCGCCGGGTAGACCGAGCTATTTCAGGGCCGTCGCGTCCGACTCGTCCAAAAATCCCAGGATCTCGTGGAAGAACTGCATCCGGTTCTTTTCCAGCATTACCGTATGAGTGCCCTCGCCGAGCTGTACGAAACGCTTGTAGGGCGCGCTTGTCAGCTTTGCGAAATAGGCCTCCGCCATATAGGTCGGAAGGTCGGCGTCCCATTCGGCGTGAATGAGGAGCGTCGGCACGGTGATCTTGTTTGGATCATAGAACGGCTTTCCTGCGCCCCAATAGTTCGTGAATTCGGCCGTGACGCCGCTGGCCGCGCGAAGCCTTGGCGGCTCCATTTTACTGCCGACGGGATCGGTGGCGAGCGTGGCGTTCCACCATGCGTCGAAGACGCCAGGTGGAATCAGCGTCGCCTGTTTGTCCTCAGGGACCCCTCGGAGCCACCGCGCGTGTGCTGAGTCCTTGGCGACCAAGCGATAGGCCGGGATCGGCTTCGTCGACGGCTCGACCGGTGGTTGGATCACCCAGGCTGGGGCGTAGAGCACAAGCCTATTAATCTTGTCGTTGTGGTCTGCCGTGTAGGCGCCTACGATCGATGTGCCCCACGACCAGCCCATGAGATCGAGCTTCGGGATGCCGCGCTGAGCCAGAATATAGTCGACCGCCGCGCCTAGATCAGCGCCAGCCTCCTCCGAAGTCGCAATCGGCTTGTTCGCCTCGGGCGGCTGGTCCATCTCCGGCGGACGTGTGGATAGGCCGTACGACCGCACGTCGACTAGATAGACGTCGAAGCCGCTCTGAGCGAACAGATCCATCATCGACAGCCCATCGATCGGCAGGTCGAAGCTCGTTTCCGCTGGGTAAGTGGCGCCGTGAATGAAGAGCAGCGTCTTGTCCGGTGAGAATGACGTCATTCCCGCTGGATGCTTGTTGCGAACGAAGAGTTTGATGCTCGGATCGGATGACGGGATCATCGCGTCCGTTGTTGTCAGCGGCGGCGATTGCGCGAATGCCGCGCCCGACAAAGCCGAACACATCACCATTGCCGACACGACAACTCGAAAGCCCATAAACGACTCTTCCCGGCGGAGCTCGAAACGCGGGGTTTGTATAAGACGCTCACCAGGCGAAGACCAGAGCCATCGAGAGGCGCAGCCTCGCTCGGCAAGAAACGAAGCCTCGCTCGGCAAGAAGCAATGTTGGTCAGGCAGCCGTCGAAGAGGGAGCGGCCCCGTCCGTTTGAGGAGGCTGCGCGGCCTGCGGCGCGGGCTTGCGCTTTCTGCGTTCCTCGAGCGACTGCATGATCACATAGAACGAAGGCACAAACACGACCACGAGGCAGGTCGAGGCGATCATGCCGCCGAACACAGCAATGCCGATCGAACGCCGCGCCGCCGCGCCCGCGCCCGTCGCCAGGACCAGCGGCAGAACCCCGAGAATGAAGGCGAATGAGGTCATGACGATCGGGCGGAACCGAAGCCGCGCCGCTTCGACAGCAGCATCAAGAATCGGCTTACCTGCCTCATGTTGCTGGCGCGCATATTCGACGATTAGAATGCCGTTTTTGCTGCCAAGCGCAATGAGCAGGATGATGCCAATCTGCGTGTAGAGGTTATTGTCCGCGCCTTCGATATTGAGGCCGGCGACGGTTCCCAAGAGAGCCAGCGGGACCGCGAGGATCACGGCAAACGGCAGGATCCAGCTCTCGTACTGCCCGGCCAGCACAAGATAGACGAGCAGGATCGCGAAGCCGAAAATGTAATAGGTTGAGTTGCCGACGGTCTTCTCCTGATAAGACATCGCGGTCCAGTCGAAGCCGGTGCCTGTGGGGAGCGCCTGAGCGCCGACCTGCTCCATGAGGTTAAGCGCCTGGCCCGAGCTGAACCCCGGGGCGGGCGAGCCGACGACCGTCGCGGTCGGATAGAGATTGTAGAGGCTGATCAGCGGCGGCCCCGTCACTTGGCTGACTACGATCGCGGTTCCGATTGGCGTCATCGTTCCATTGCCGGCCCTGACTTTGAGATTGCGGATGTCCTCGACCGTGGCGCGCTTGTCGGCGTCCGCTTGAGTGTAAACTTGGAAGACGTGGCCGAACTTGTTGAACTGCGTGACATAGTTCGAGCCGACATAACCGGCTAGCGCGGAGAACACCTGGCCGACAGTAATGCCAAGCGCCTCCGCCTTCGTCCGGTCGACCACAACCGAGTATTGGGGCGCGCCGGCGCGGAAAGTGGTCGCGAGCCGCGAGAGACCGGATTGGGCATTGCCATCCGCGACGACTGTGTTCGCGAGACTCTGAAGCAGGTCATAGTCGAAATCGCCGTTGCGGATCTCGACCTGCATCGTGAAGCCGCCCACATTGCCGACGCCCTGAATCGGAGGCGGTAGCACGGCGAAAGAAAACGCTTCAGGGATCGATTGCAGAGCGCCGTTGATCTTCCGCTGGATCGTTTCCTGATCCTGACCTTGTTCCTTGAGCCGCGCGTCCCAGTCCTTCATCACCACGAAGGCGACGCCGGCGTTGGCGAGACTGGCGCGATTGTCGAGAATCGAGATGCCACTAACGGTCACGACATGCTCGATGCCCGGCATCGGCTGGACGAGCTTCTGTATCTTCTCCAGGACCGCGTCGGTGCGTTCCTTCGAGGCTCCGTCCGGCAATTGTGTGACAACGATCATATAACCTTGATCTTCGGTCGGAAGGAATCCGGTCGGCACGCGGGTCAGCGACCAAACGGCGAAAGCGACGAGGGCGAGCGCCACGGCCACCATTAGCAGCGCGTGGTTTGTCATGCCGCTCATGAGCCGAACGTAGCCGTGCTCCGCCGCGTCGTAGACCCTGTTAAAGCCTCGGTAGAAAAAGTTGCGTTGATTGGGCGGCTTCAGGGGTCTTAACCACAAAGCCGATTGCGTCGGCTTCAGTGTCATCGCGTTGATCGCGCTGATAAGCGCGGTCGCCGCAATGACGAGGGCGAATTGGCGGTAGAGCTGCCCCGTGAGGCCAGGTAAAAAAGCGGCCGGAAGGAAGACCGACAGGAGCACAAGCGTGATGCCGATGACCGGTCCGGTCAGCTCCTCCATGGCTTTAATCGCCGCCTCGCGTCCGGGCATCCCCTCCTCGACATGGCGCGAGACGCCCTCGACAATCACGATGGCGTCGTCCACGACGATGCCGATCACCAACACGATGGCGAACAAGGTTGGGAGGTTGATCGAGAACCCGAGCGCCGCCATCGCGGCGAAAGCGCCGATAATCGTGACCGGCACCGTCGTCGCCGGCACCAGCATCGCCCGCCAGTCCTGCAGGAAAACGAGGATGACGATAAGCACGAGAATGCCCGCTTCGATCAGCGTGCGGTAAACCTCGGAGATCGCAGCATTGACGAATTTCGTCGTGTCGTAGGGGACGACATATTGGAGCCCTTCGGGGAAGCTCTTCTTTAGCTCCTCCATCTTGTCGCGGACCTCTTTGGAGACGGCGACCGCATTCGCTTCGGGCAGAAGCGAAATGGCGATGCCGGCGGCCGGCCTTCCATCGAGATCGAACGCTTCACTATAGGTCTGTGCGCCGAGGTCGACGTGACCGACATCGCGGATCCGTGTGATTCGACCTCCGGCGCCAGGCTCAACCTTGACGATAAGATTCTCGTAGTCGGGCGCGTCGTTGATTCGACCATTGAGGTTCAGGGTGTACTGGAAGTTTTGACCCTTCACCGCCGGCGGCGCTCCGATTTGGCCGGCTGCGACTTCCTGACTTTGCTGCTGGATGATGGAGATGACGTCTTGCGGCGTGAGCCCACGCGCCTGCATAAGATTCGGGTCCAGCCAGACCCGCATCGCGTATTGCCCAGCGCCGAGCACCGATACGTCGCCCACCCCGTTGAGGCGCTCGAGTTCGTTCACGACATTGATGACGGCGTAGTTCGACAGGAAGAGGCTGTCGAAGCGACTGTCGGGAGACACAAGCCCGACGAATTCGAGGATCGACGTCGACTGCTTCTTGGTTGTAACGCCCTGGAGCTGCACTTCGGCGGGTAGCGACGAGAGAGCCGCCGAAACCCGATTCTGCACCAGAATCTCGTCCTCATCGGCGCTGGTGCCGATCGCGAAAGTGACGGTCAGATTATAGGTGCCGTCGCTGGCGCTCGTGGACTGCATGTAGAGCATGTTCTCAACGCCGTTGACGTTCTGCTCGATCGGCAGGGCGACGGTGTTGACAAGCGTGGAAGCGCTCGCGCCCGGATAGCGCGTCGTCACCTGGACGGTCGGTGGGACGACGTTCGGGTATTGCGAGGTCGGCAGGTTGACGAGAGAAACGAGGCCGATAACGACGAAGAAGAGCGCCAGAACGTTGGCGAGAACCGGTCGGTCGATAAAGAAGCGGGAGATCATGAGCCTTTTTCCCCCGTCATCACTTTGCCGGATCCGTCGGAGCAGGCTTTGTGGGATCCGTCGGGGCCGGCTTCGGTGGTTCCGATGCCGCGGCAGGCGCGCTGTCTTGATCCGCGGCGGCCTCGTTGAGCTTCGTCTGCTGTGGCGTAACCTTCGCGCCGGGGATCGCGCGCTGGACGCCTTCCGTCACGACCCAGTCGGCCGGATCGATCCCGGACTCGATAATCCGGTAGGGTCCTTCGCGGTCGCCTGTTTTGACGAGCTTGCGTTGGACGACATTGTCCTGCCCGACCACCAGGAGATACCGGCCTTCTTGGCTGGTTCCGAGCGCCACATCGGGCACGAGAATCGCCTTGTCCAGTTTCTCCACCGGCGTCCGAACGCGAACGAACAGTCCAGGCAGCAGACCGCGGTCCTTATTGTCGAAGATCGCGCGGACTTCGAGCGTGCCGGTCGATTGGTCGACCTGAGGGGCCGCGTAGTCCATGTGGCCTCGGTGCGGAAAGCCTTCCTCGCCCTGTAGCCCGATCTCGACTGGAATTGCGGAGAGATCCGTCGTTCGAAACTCGATGCCGGCCTTGGCGTTATTCACCTTGATCCGCAGAATTTGAGGCTCGCTTATCGTGAAATAGACGTAGAGCGGATCGAGCTGGATGATGGTCGCGAGTTTGGTTGGCGACCCCACGCCGACAAGCGCGCCCAAGTCGACAAGATGCCGGGTCACGACTCCATTGAAGGGCGCGGTCACAGTTGTGTAGTTCAAGTTGATTTGGGCCGTCTCGATGGCGGCCTTGGCGTTCAGCACTTGCGCGGCTGCTTCATCCTGTTTCGACTTCCATTCCTGCACCGTCGCTTGGCTGGCGAAATCTTGCTTACCCAACGTTGCCTGGCGCTGGTATTCGGCTTGGTTGTAGGCGAGCGTCGCCTGATTGGACGCGAGGGTCGCGTTCGCCTGGTCGAGTTGAGCCTGGTATTGATCGCGCTCGATGCCGAATAGCTTATCGCCCGCTTTGACCGCGGAGCCGTCGGTATAGTCGATGTCGGTGAGGAAGCCCTGCACGCGAGCGACGAGATCGACCGAATTGAAGGGCGACGTGTTGCCGGTCAAATTGAGATAAAGCGTGACAGGCTTCACCAACGGCTGCGCGACCGCGACCTTTGGCGGCGGCGGGGGCGCGTAGGCGTTGTTCGAGCCGTTGCAGCCCGCGAGCGCGACCGTGGCGGCGAAAACACAAGCGGCGCGAAAGACGCGCCGGCGCGAGCTCGTCAATGAACAAAGGTTTCGCGTCAGCATGCGAGCGCCGATCCTCGGAAGCAACAAAACAAGAGCCGCGGGCGGAACCCGGTAGCACGGCGCCCCCTAGCCGCGCCAACGCTAGCCTATGATGCCTGACTCCCGATCGAGCGCAAGTGCGAATGGCGCGCGGGACTGGACGGCTATGGCGGCAAACGCTCGAGCGCCCGATAACGCCTGACCGCGAAGGGAATCGACGCAAGATAGGCGAGCGTGACGGCGACCAGCGCTTGCATGGGAAAATTGAACAGGATGAGAAGCGCCGCGGCGACGCCGACCAGCACCACCGACACATATTCGCGGGGCACTCGGCCGATCGTTTTGCCAGAGAAATGCGGCACTCGGCTCGCCATCAACAAAGCCACAGCCAGCACGTACAGGCTCTCGACCACTGCGAATTGTCGGGTCGGCTGGCCAAGATCGAAGGCGTAATGGAAGTAGATCGGCAGAAGGCCGACGATTGCGCCAGCTGGCGCTGGCATGCCCACGAAAAAGAGCTTGCGCCACGCCGGGTGATCTTCGTCGATCATGACGTTGAA
The DNA here is from genome assembly GCA_963737365.1 of uncultured Alphaproteobacteria bacterium. Classification (GTDB taxonomy): domain Bacteria; phylum Pseudomonadota; class Alphaproteobacteria; order Rhizobiales; family Beijerinckiaceae; genus Roseiarcus. The sequence goes on along the minus strand of CAVTSD010000008.1, from coordinate 68,737 downwards.
GCGGGCAAGCCGCAGTGCGCAGGCCATGGCGAAAACGAGCGCCGCAACCCAGCCGAAGCTTTTGGCTGCATGCAGGTCAGCGACGTATAGGACCAGGGCGGGCGCGACGCCGAAGTCGACGAAGTCGGCCAGAGAATCGAGTTCGGCGCCGAAACGCGAGGTGCCCTTCAAAGCACGCGCGATTCGCCCGTCGAGGCCATCGAGCACCGCGGCGCCGGCGATCGCGCTGACCGCCCAGTCGATCGACCCCTCCATGGCCAGACGGATCGCGGTCAAGCCTAGGCCGAGCGCAAACAATGTAATGAGATTGGGAATCAGAAGCCTGAGAGGGACGGCCCGGAGCCCGCGACGACGCGCCAACATCGCGTCGGCGATCGGAGCGTTGGGCGGAAGACCCGTGCCGCCCACGTCAGCTCCGCTGAAAGGGCGGCGGCCCGACCTCGGCCGCGACCTGCGCAATCACGGTCTCGCCGGCTATCGCGCGCGAACTCACGCCCACCACGACCTGCGCGCCCGGCGGCAGATAGACATCGACGCGCGAGCCGAAGCGGATCAGGCCGACGCGCTCGCCAGCTCCGACAAGCGCGCCTTCACGCGTGAAGCACACGATACGCCGAGCGACGAGCCCCGCGATCTGCACCATGCCGAACCGTCCAGACGGCGCATCGATCACAAGGCTGTTGCGCTCGTTGTCCTCGCTCGCCTTATCGAGGTCGGCGCTGAGGAAGAGCCCTGGGTGATAAACGATCTGAGCCACCCGTCCTTGGACGGGCGCGCGGTTCACGTGGCAATCGAAGACAGACATAAAGATCGACACCCGCTGCAACGGCGCCATGCCGAGGCCAAGCTCTGGCGGGGGCGCGGCAAGGCCGGCGAAGCTGACCACGCCGTCAGCAGGCGCGATGACGAGGTCGTTCCGGACCGGGGTCACGCGCGGAGGATCGCGAAAGAAATAAGCGCACCAAAGCGTCGCGATGAGGCCGAGCCAGCCGAGCGGCGCCCATACCCACCACAGGAACAGCGTCGCGACGGCGAAGCCGAACACGAACTTATAGCCTTCAGGATGGATCGGCGCGAGTTGACTTCGGAGCGATTTGACGATGCTCATTGATTGGGGCTCGAGGACAATCCGGGCGCACTCATGGCGCCATTCGACTGCGATGTCACGGCGCTGGCTGAGGGACGAAACCAGAGGCTCCCGGATCTGCTTCGCCCAGGTCCTCTCCGCCCAAGTCTTCTTCAGCCAAGTCTTCTTCGGCCAAGTCTTCTTCACGGCCAGCTTGCCGCAATAATTCCTGCGCCGCGTCGACCTGCCTCTGGCGACTCCACAGCGCAGCATAGGTTCCGCCTCGCGCCAGAAGCTCCTGATGAGAACCGCGCTCGGCGATAACGCCCTTGTCGAGGACCAGAATCTCGTCAGCGTTGACCACGGTCGACAGGCGATGGGCGATCACAATCGTCGTGCGGCCGCTGGAGACGCGCTCAAGCGCCGACTGAATGTCGCGCTCGGTAAAACTGTCGAGCGCCGACGTCGCCTCGTCGAGCACCAGAATCGGAGGCGCCTTGAGCATTGTGCGCGCAATCGCCACCCGCTGCTTCTCACCGCCCGACAGCTTGAGACCCCGCTCTCCGACTGCCGACTCGTATCCTTGGGGAAGCGAGCGGATGAACCGGTCGATCTGCGCATTCTCGGCCGCGGCCGCTACTTCGCGTTCGCTCGCACCGTCGCGCCCGTACTGGATGTTGTAGAGGATCGTGTCATTGAAGAGCACCGTGTCCTGCGGCACCATGCCGATCGCCGCGCGCAGCGAACTCTGGGTGACGGCGCGAATATCTTGTCCATCGATCAATATGCGCCCTGCATTCGGCTCATAGAACCGGAACAGGAGTCGCGATATCGTCGACTTGCCGGCCCCCGATGGGCCAACGATGGCGATCGTATGCCCCGCGGGCGCTTCGAACGAAACTCCGCGCAGAATAGGTCTGACGGGATCATAAGCGAAGTCGACATTATCGAACCGGACCGCGCCGGTGGTCACCTTCAAAGGCTGAGCGCCGGGAACGTCTTCGATCTCGGGATTCTGCGCCAGAATGGTGAACATAGCCTCGACGTCGATAATCGCTTGCTTGATGTCCCGATAGACCATCCCCATGAAATTGAGAGGCTGATAGAGTTGCAGCATGATCAGGTTGACGAGCACAAATGCGCCGACAGTCTTGGCGCCGCTTCTAACCTCGGCGACGCACATCAGAAGGACCACAACCAGACCGAGGGTAAAAATAAACGCCTGACCAGCATTGAGAACCGCGAGCGAAACATAGGTTCGCACGCTCGTGTGCTCGTACCGCGCCATCGCTTTATCGTATCGCCCCGACTCGCGGTCCTCGGCGCCAAAGTATTTCACCGTCTCGAAGTTGAGCAGGCTGTCGATCGCCTTCGTGTTGGCGTCGGTGTCGCTCTCGTTCATCGAACGCCGAATCCCGATGCGCCAATTGGTGGCTATCGTCGTGAAGATCAGATACGCGACCACCGTCACGCTGATCACTACGACATAGCGCCAGTCGAACGAGATCAGCATCGCCGCGACGACCAGGACGAATTCGACTGCCGTCGGGACGGCGGTCAGCATCGAGGTCCGAATTATGGTCTCGATCGCGTTGCGTCCGCGTTCGAGAACGCGTGTCAGTCCTCCGGTCTTGCGCTCTAGATGGAAACGCAGCGATAGCCGATGCAAATGGTCGAAGACTTCGATCGCCAACCTTCTCACCGCGTTCATGGCGACGGCCGCGAAGAGGGCGTCGCGCCCCTGCTGGGTGAAGGCCATCAGGATACGCAAAACCCCATAAAGAGCCGTCATCGCCGCCGCCCCGAGCAGAACGCCGGGCAGCGGGATCGCATCGAGCGCGAGCTTGTTGGCGACCGCGTCAGTCGCCCATTTATAAGAATAGGGGATGGCAATCGTGAACAGTTTCGAGAGCAGCATCAGCGCGACGGCGAGAAATACGCGCAGCTTGAGATCAGCGCGTTCTGCGGGCCAGATGTAAGGCCATAGAAGCTCGACCGTTCCCAACAGCGTATCTGGCCGCGCCGCCTTGTTGCGCGCCGCGATGAACGCTGACGTCTTTTGATGCTGCATTGGAGCTCACGCAGAGGCCGACCAACTGCATCGGCAAGCCGCATATAATCGCTTTGAGCGCCGATGACATCCTCACAGCCGCCATATTCCCAGGATCGATCCCGGTTCGCAAAGCAGCGACGCAAATGAAGGGCCATGTGCTGCGGCGAATTAATCCCCCGCTTCTTCTTTGCTTGCAGTTATGGACAAGCGTAAACTTTTGACTGGACGTCCGACGATCCTGAGAACGGCCTACTATGATTCGGGCAAAGCGCTCGCTGCACGATAATTTTCGCCTGTCAAGCGAACCGAGTTGTTTTTTTATATAAATTCATCGTCTTTCCTGCAGCTCATTGTGAGTATTCACCCGCTCTCCATCGATCGCCGTAGTTGAAGTCTTCATATCTTGTCTTGTGGTATGCTTTGTTTTGCGCTATGTCGCTTCCGCCCCAAGTCGCAACAGGCGACTAAAAAGAGAATGCCTGTCGTAGTCGGATGAGCAAAGAAGGGCCTGAAGATGATCGTCACTTGGGCGCTCTCCCCGCAGGCAAATTATTGGAGTAACGTCAACAATGAGCGATTCCACCAACCACATTGAACTCGCCGCGGAAATTGTATCGGCCTATGTGTCGAACAATTCTGTGCCGTCGAGCGAGTTGCCGTCGCTTCTCAGCGACGTTCACGCAGCACTGGTGCGTGTCTCGACTGGCGCACAACCGGTCGTAGTCGAAGCAGCCAAACCCGCCGTCCCGCCGAAGAAGTCGATTACCAGCGACTACATCATCTGTTTAGAGGACGGTCGAAAATTTAAGTCGTTGAAGCGGCATTTGCGGACCCAATATAACTTGTCTCCAGAAGAATATCGTGAGAAGTGGGGCCTGCCGTCCGATTATCCCATGGTCGCTCCGGCTTACGCCAAGGCCCGGTCCGCCCTCGCGAAGCAGATGGGCCTTGGCCAGCAACGCCGCCGCCGCAAGTAAACCGCTGTACAGCGTTTGGTAATCTCGGGTTTGGACTGGTCGCTCGCCAAGGCCGAGCCGCACGGAAGCCGGGCGAGGCGATCGGAACCCGGCGCTTCTACTTCGTGCCGAACATCCGGTCGCCCGCGTCGCCCAGGCCAGGAACGATGTAGCCGTGCTCGTTCAGCCGCTCATCGATGGCCGCGGTCCAGATCTGAACATCGGGATGCGCGTTGGTCAGCCGTCCGATCCCCTCAGGGGCGGCGAGGAGGCAGACGAAACGGATGTCCTTCACCCCCCGCCGCTTGAGGCGGTCGATTGCGGCGACTGCTGAATTGGCGGTCGCAAGCATCGGGTCCATCACGATGACCAACCGGTCCGCTACGTCCGCCGGGGCTTTGAAATAATATTCCACCGCCTCGAGCGTTTGCGGGTCGCGATAGAGCCCGATGTGAGCGACCCGCGCGCTCGGTACGAGATCGAGCATTCCATCTAGAAAGCCAACGCCTGCGCGCAAAATCGGAGCGAACACCAGCTTTTTACCCGATATTGTCGGCGCCATTGTTTGGGTGATCGGGGTTTCGACACTGACCATCTCGAGCGGCAAATCGCGCGTCACCTCGTAGGCGAGCAGCATGCCGATCTCGTTCATGAGTTGCCGGAAGCCCTTGGTCGACACGGTCTTGTCACGCATCAGCGTCAGCTTATGCTGCACCAGCGGATGGGCGACGACGTGAACATTGGACATGGGGCGCGGGTCCTGGGCAGACGGTGAAGGGATTGACGTTAAACGAAGTTGCGCTCGCCGAGACGAGAGTGTCGCCACCGTCCCCAGTTTTGTCTGCGGCGACGAACCGACGCCTCGTAGCGGCCCGCGCCTGTTCTCGCTATTGACGGGCGAAGAGGCACGATGTCTGCTGCGCCGCAAATGGTTTCCTCTACAGCCCGTCAGCCAAGCCGCAATTGGTCTTTGCCCAACATCCTGACTTATGCGCGGGTCGCGGCGGTTCCGCTTGTCGCCGGATTCCTGTTCTGGCCGCAAGTGCCGTGGGCGCGATGGACGGCGCTCGCGATCTTCATCGCCGCTGGAATCAGCGATTTCTTCGATGGCTATCTGGCGCGCGCCTGGTCGCAGCAGTCCTCGCTTGGGAGAATGCTGGACCCGATCGCCGACAAGCTTCTCGTTTCGGCGGTGATCCTGGTGTTGGCCGCCAATCAGACCATTTCCGGCCCGACCCTTTCGGCCGCGATCGTCATCCTCTGCCGGGAAATCCTGGTCTCGGGTCTGCGCGAGCATCTGGCCGAGCTTAGGGTCCCGCTGCCGGTTACTGCGCTCGCCAAGTGGAAGACTGTCGTCCAGTTCATCGCCCTTGGCTTCCTGATCGCCGGTCCAGCCGGTGAAGCCGTGCTGCCGGAGGCCGTCACGACCGGAATTGTTCTTTTGTGGATCGCCGCGTTGGTTACGCTTTACACCGGCTGGGACTATATGAAGGCGAGCTACGACAACGTAGGCCACGACTGAGACGATCATGAAGGCGCTTTACTTCGCCTGGGTCCGCGAACGCGTCGGCAGGGCCGAAGAAGAGCTCGATCCGCCTCCGACGGTCAAGACCGTCGGCGACCTGGTCGCCTGGCTCCGTGAGCGCGGGGAGGGGTATGCCCTCGCGTTCGAGAAGCCTGCGACTGTTCGCGCCGCGCTCGATCGGGTTCATGCCCGGAGCGACACGTTGATCATGGGGGTGAGGGAAGTTGCTTTCTTTCCACCGATGACAGGCGGCTGAAAGCAATGGCGACGATTCGCGTCCAGCGAGACAATTTTGACCCAGGCGCGGAGGCCGAAGCGCTTGCGCGCGGGCGCACTGACGTCGGCGCCGTTGTGAGCTTTGTCGGCCATTGCCGCGACGAAGGCGGATCGCTGGCCGCCCTCGAGCTCGAGCATTATCCCGGCATGGCCGAGGCGGAGATTGGCCGCGCGGCGGCGGAGGCCGAAGCGCGATGGCCGCTTCTGGGCTTAACCCTCATCCATCGCTATGGCCGCATCGCGCCTGGCGAGCGGATCGTGTTCGTCGCGGTCGCCGCCGAGCATCGCGGCGCCGCGTTCGCGGCGGCGGAGATGCTGATGGATTATCTTAAAACCCGGGCGCCTTTCTGGAAGCGCGCGATACGCAACGATGGCGCGGTCGAAGGATGGATCGAATCCAAAGCGGAGGACGACCGTTCGGCGGCGCGGTGGAGCGGTGCCGGTTGAGGGTTTGCGTCAGGCTCGCCGGACGACCGTGTGGTAGAGCCAAAGCACAACGATGGCGCCGAGCACAGCGACCACGAGACTCCAGATGTTGAAACCGGTAATGCCCGCGCCCACGAGCTCAGCGGCGATGAAGCCACCGACGATTGCGCCGACGATGCCAAGCACGATATCCATCACGAGTCCGGAACCAGACTTATTGACGATCTTGCTGGCGATGAAACCGGCGATCAGACCAAAAATGATCCATGCGATAACGCCCATTGCGAGACCCTCCCGTTTGATTTGAAGATGGAACTTTGCGGTATGGACGTGGAAAACGCAAGCCGATAGTCTTGGTTGTCATATCTTCGGATTGCGGCGCTAGGCTGCGGTCGAAGCACGTGTTTTGCGATTTGGATTGAAGTGGAGGAAACAACAATGGCTTCATTTGACGAGGCGATGAAAAATGCGGTTCCAGGCGGCAATCTGGCGACGCCGATCGCTGTCGCCGTCGGCGCGCTGATCCTTGGCAAGATATTCGGGGGCAGCTCCGCGCCAGCGTCGCCGCCGGCCGCGCCGATGCCGCAGCCAGGGCAACCCATTCCGACAAACGCGCCCGCTGGCAGCATTCTGGGCGGCCTTTCGGATCTTATCGGCAAGCTCAGCGCGGGGGGCGTGGCGCCGCAAGTCAATTCCTGGGTCGGCCACGGGCCGAATGAGCCCGTTCAGCCCGGACAGCTCGGTTCGGCGCTCGGCCAAAATGTGCTTGCCGAGCTTTCGCAGCGCACCGGCATGAGCCAGCAAGAACTGCTCAGCCAGCTTTCGACTGTGTTGCCGCAGATCATCAATCATCTGACGCCGAACGGCCGGATGCCGACGGTCGCTGATCTCGAAAGATAAGCGGCCAGCGCTGAAGGCTGAGCGCAAACGCTCAACCTAGGTTCCCACCCTTGTAGCGGAAGGGGTACGCAGGCGGTAGTAACGTGACATGCGCCGGCTGTCGAAACGGGCCTCGAGCGGCTCGGGCTGAGCGCGCGGAGAGACTGGGTCTGGCCAGCCGCGTGAGCTGGTGACAAGATATCCAACGACGGCGATTGGAGGTCGTGCGGCTAATGGACGCGACCCCTGCCGCTTGGCGACACGTGGTCTTCGCTCGACTGTAAACATGGGCCTGCGTGTAATGCGCGCTTGCGTGAGCGACTTTGCCAGCATAGCGAAAGACCTGAGACTTGGTCTTTCGAGGGCGTGCGGTCATGAAGATTATCGTGGCGGTCATCAAGCCGTTCAAACTGGATGAAGTGCGAACGGCGCTCGATCGGCTGGGCGTGAAGGGAATGACGGTTAGCGAAGCCAATGGCTACGGTCGGCAGAAGGGACACACTGAAATCTATCGTGGCTCCGAGTACAACGTCGCCTTCATGCCAAAAGTGCGCCTCGAGATCGCCGTCAGCGACAATGAGGTCGAGTCGACGATGGAGGCGATCCGGGCGTCCGCGCGCACCGGCCAGATCGGCGACGGCAAGATTTTCGTCCTTCCGATCGAGCGGGCGATGCGCATCCGCACGGCCGAAACCGGCGACGAGGCGTTGTGACGCCAGAAGGTAACGCGCTGGGCTGGCGCGCGCCCTGGTTCGCTGGCATAACGACACGATGATTCGTAGCGTGATCGCGCCCGCCGCGAGCGCCGACCGGACCCCTCCCGCCGACCCGGGATTCGGGGTCTACGTGCATTGGCCGTTCTGCCTGTCGAAATGTCCTTATTGCGACTTCAACAGCCACGTGCGCGGCGCGGCCATCGACGAGGCGCGCTATCTAGCCGCCTTTAAGGCGGAGATCGCCCACCGGGCGCAGCTTGCACCACGCCGGACGGTGCGCTCGGTGTTCTTTGGCGGCGGAACGCCCTCGCTGATGCGCCCCGAGACGGTGCAAGGCGTCATCGACGCAATCTCATCCGCCTGGCGCCTCGATAAGGACGCGGAGATCACGCTCGAAGCCAATCCGACCAGCGTCGAAGCCGAGCGATTTCGCGGCTATCGGTCGGCTGGCGTCAACCGCCTGTCGATTGGCGTGCAGGCGCTGAACGACTTTGACCTCAAGGCTCTTGGCCGCAAGCACACAGTCGTCGAGGCTTTGGCCGCGGTGAGGCTCGCGGCGTCGCTGTTTCCACGCTTCACCTTTGATCTCATTTACGGACGGCCCGGACAGAACGAGGCTGCTTGGCGGCGCGAGCTCGCCGAGGGACTCAATTATGTCGGCGACCACATTTCGCTCTATCAACTGACCATCGAGCCGGACACGATGTTCGAGCGCTTGCGTGACACGGGCAAGCTCGAGCTGCCTGACGAGGAGCTGGGCCTCGCCTTGTTCCAGGCAACGCGCGAATTGACCTACGCGCGCGGGTTGCCGGCTTATGAGGTGTCGAACCATGCGCGTCCCGGCGGCGAGAGCCGCCACAATCTCATCTATTGGCGTTACGGCGAATATGCGGGCGTTGGGCCCGGGGCGCATGGCCGCCTCGTGACGGCGAAGGGGCGGCTCGCGCAGGAGACCGAGCGGCACCCGGAAATGTGGCTGACGCTGGTCGAGAGCGAGGGCAACGGTTTGGTCGAGAGCACGCCACTCAGTCGCGAGGAGCAGGGCGACGAGTTCCTGCTGATGGGCTTGCGTCTAAGCGAGGGCGTCGATCCGCGGGCGTTTGAGAAGGTCAGCGGGCGCCTCATCGATCCCGAGCGGATTCGGAGCCTCGTCGAAGACGGCTTCCTGGAGCTCGACGAGCGCGGGCGTATTCGGGTGACCGCGATGGGCGCGCCGCTGCTCGACACCGTGGTCGCCGACGTCGCGGCTTAAGCAGATTGCAGCTTCGCCAAATCGGAGTTTGGTGACGCGGTTCATAACCCGTCGAGAGACGGGGTCGTTCCGCGCCTTAAACGCGTCCGCGATGGACCCGATTTCAGCGCCCGAGCCGCGCTGGTCGCTGTGGCGCTGTTGGTTCAGTATGCGGGTGACGGGCTAAGAGGCGGTCATGCCCCCATCGTCGCACTTCACGATCTTGCTCGACCGTTTCAACCACTGGCTCGCGGCCGTTTTCGCGGGTGAGGCGCCTACGCCCCCGCCACCCGGTTTTTTCGAGCGCTGGCAGACCCTGATCGCGGGCTGCTTCGCGATAGTGGCAACGTTGATCACGGTGTTTTTCACGTTGCGGACCGAGCGAAGAAAAGCCGATCACGAGTTGGAGGCGCTCCGCAAATCCCTTGCCGTCGAACTCCGACAGCAAATTCCCAACGCGCTCGGCGTCTGTAATCGCCTCAGAGAACGGGCTACGTCTAAGTCAGGCGTGCCGATCACAAACACGATTGTGGAAAGCTTATCGCGAACGCCCTCTCCGATCCTTTATTCAGCAAACGCTGGTAAAATCGGCTAGGACGCGACGCGATGAACGTGGTCATCATTTACACGCAGCTCGAGCTCGCGAGGGATGCCGTGAACCGGCTGATGACAACCTACAGGCCGCCGGACAATATCAGCCCAGTTGTCGTCTGGGGGGCAGGCGATGCCTTTCTGGAACCGTGCAAATATGCGCGAGACATTCTGCCAAAACTGCGAACCGGGGATTCTTCACACGACGCCACAGACGAGGACTTGATACAAAAGATAAACGAAGCTATCGCAGCTCCCAGGCCCTCCTTCGAAAACCCGCCATGATCTTCATAAATTGCGCACCCAATAGTCTATTCTGTTTATAGACAAACTTAATAGCGAGGCGGAAGGTCTTGAGCTAACGCGACAGTCCGCTTCATAGTTGCACAAAAGCGCATTTAAGCTCTTGGAATTGTTTGCTCGCGTAACTTTCTGCGCGCAGCGAGCCCGGCTGGCTTAACCCTCGTCTGAGGCCGAGCGCGGCGTTTCTATTCAGCAGCTTGGCGCGGCAGCGACGCCTTGTCGAGCGCCTGGCCTAAGTCCTCAATCAGGTCCTCCACGTCCTCGAGCCCGACCGACAATCTGAGTAGACCAGGTGCAATGCCGAGCGCCGCTCGTTGCTCGGGCTTGAGCCGCTGGTGGGTCGTTGTCTCCGGATGGGTGATGAGGCTTTTGGCGTCGCCGAGATTGTTGGAGATGCCGACGATCGAGAGCGCGTTGGCGACCCGGAAAGCCGCGGCTTTGCCGCCAGCGACCTCGAACGCCACTATCGTGCCGCCGCCTTTCATCTGCCGCTGGGCAAGCGCCGCCTGCGGATGATCGGCGCGGCCGGGGTAGAGCGTGCGCTGAACCGCGGGGTGCTGGCTGAGAAAATCCGCAATTCTGCCCGCGCTGCTCGTTTGGGCCGCGACGCGCACGGTCAAAGTCTCCAGAGACTTCAGAAGCGTCCACGCGTTGAACGGGGAGAGACAGGGACCGGTCTGGCGCAGGAAATTGTGGATGTGGTCGGCGATGAACTTCTCGCTCGCGAGGATCACGCCGCCAAGCACGCGCCCCTGGCCGTCAATGTGCTTGGTGGCCGAGTAGACCACGCAATCGGCGCCAAGTTTCATCGGATGCTGCAGCAAGGGCGTCGCGAACACGTTGTCGACCACCAACGTCGCGCGCGCCCCATGCATGATCTCGGCGACCGCGGCGATGTCGACAAGTTCGAGCGTCGGATTGGTGGGCGATTCGAGGAAAGCCGTCTTGGTGTTCGGGCGCAGAGCCGCGCGCCAGGCTTCGAGATCGGCGCCGTCGACGAGTGTCGATTCGACTCCGAAACGCGGCAACAGCTCTTCCACGACATAGAGGCAGGAGCCGAACAAGGCCCGAGCGGCCACGATGTGGTCGCCGGCCTTGAGCTGTCCCATGAGTGAAGCCGTAACGGCGGCCATCCCGCTCGCCGTCGCGCGCGCCGCCTCGGCACCCTCGAGGAGCGCCATCCGCCTCTCGAACATCGAAACCGTCGGGTTGGCGAAGCGCGAATAGATGAAGCCCGGATCGTCGCCCTTGAAGCGGGCCTCCGCCAGCTCCATCGTGTCGTAGAGATAGCCTTGGGTGAGAAAAAGCGCTTCCGATGTTTCATCAAATCTTGAACGCAACGTTCCGCCATGGATCAATTGCGTCGCCGGCCTGAGTGTCTTCGGATCGCGGGATTTGCGTGGGCTCGTCATCTTCAAGACCTCTGCGCCAACGGCGCCTGACGGGCTTGAAACGAGGCGACGGGTTGGATGCGCCCCGATCTTTTAGCCCGTTGTTTAACGTGGCGGCAAGCCGATCGGCTCAAATGACCACGAGAGTGTTCCAGATAACCCCAACAAAGCTCTGACGTCAAGGCCAAGTCCCGCGCGGCTTGTCTTGGCTTAGAGGTGAGGGGACGCTAACAAAGCCAACCGCCCCTTGAGGCTAACGCCGTTGACGCCGCCCCGAACCCTGCTTCCCCATATCCTAGACACAGGTGAGCCCAGCGTGGCGGATGCCCTGTTCACCGCTCCATTTGGGCTTATGGGGCGCCAGAAGATTCGCGCGATGATTGGCCGAAAACTGATCAAGGCGGAGATGCCGTTGGAAGCATCCCAGCTCCAGCCTGCAAGTCTCGACCTCAGGCTCAGCAAAGAAGCCTATCGCGTCCGCTCAAGCTTCCTGCCGGGGCGCGAGCACACCGTTCGCGAGCGGCTCAAAAGCCTGAATGCCGAGCCTGTCTCGCTCGCGGGCAAGGGCGCGGTGCTGGAGAAGGGGATCGTTTATGTCGCCCGGCTGATGGAGCGGCTGGAACTGAGGCCAAATCTATCAGGCGCCGCAAACCCAAAGAGCTCGACCGGACGCATCGACATTTTCACCCGCCTCATCGTCGATCGCGGAGAGGCGTTCGACGATGTTCCGCTCGACTACCAAGGCGAGCTTTGGTTGGAGATTTCGCCCCGCAGCTTCAGTGTCCGCGTCAAAGCAGGGTCCAAGCTGAGCCAGATTCGATTTCGCAGCCGTCATCCTCAGCAACGCGACCGACACACCTTTACCCTCGAAGATGCTGAGATCCGCAAGCGGCACCTCGCCTGCCCGCTGATCGACAGCCCTCTCGACTTGCGCGAGGGCATGGTGTTGCGGGTCGATCTTGGAGGCCTGGGGGAGTCCGTTGTCGGCTATCAGGCGATCAAGAATAGTGACGTCATCGATGTTAACCGCTTGCGCGCCTACGCCGTCGAAGACTTCTGGGAGCCCATACGCGCCCGAGAGGATCGGCGGCTGATCCTCGATCCGGACCAGTTCTACATTCTGGCCTCTCGGGAGAGAGTTCAGATCCCCCCTGATCTCGCGGCGGAAATGGCGCCGATCGATCCGGCGATTGGGGAGTTTCGCGTCCATTACGCGGGGTTCTTTGATCCAGGATTCGGGCAGGGAGAAGATGGGCGCCCGTCCGCGCGGGCGGTCCTGGAAGTGCGCAGCCGCGATGTGCCGTTCCTGTTGGAGGACGGCCAACCCGTTGGAAGGCTGGTGTATGAAAAGCTCGCCGGAGCGCCGGACGCGCTCTATGGCGCCGACGCGACCTCAAGCTATCAGCACCAAGGCCTCAAGCTATCGAAGCATTTCCGCCGCTAGAGGCGGGAAGAGGCGCTCAGTTATGTCATTGTGACCGTTTTATCTCTGCCCGTCACATTTCGCTTGGCGAGAGGGCTCCCTTTCCTATATGAGGTCTAGGTGGCGCGGCGCTGGAAGGCTCCGCGCCGCGAGCTTTTTGGCTGGGCGGCATCGCCCGCCGCGCTGATTTCAAACCCAAGCCGAGGCAATGGCCAATCCATTCGAGTTCATTCAGCAAGTGCGCGCCGAGGGTGCAAAGGTCATTTGGCCGACCCGGCGCGAAACCTTGATCACCACCGGACTCGTGCTGATGCTGGTCGTGTTCACGAGCCTGTTCTTCCTCGTCGTCGACGAGGTTTTGCGAACAATCGTTTCTCTCGTCCTTGGCTTCGGGCGCGGCGGCTAACCTCGGCTATGATCCGGATCGCCCAAATATGACTATGCGCTGGTACATCGTTCACGCTTATTCCAACTTTGAAAAGAAGGTCGCTGAATCCATTCGCGAGCAGGCGAGTCAGCGCGGCCTCTCCGACAAATTTGAGGAGATCCTCGTACCGACCGAGCAGGTCGTCGAGATGCGCCGCGGGCGCAAGATCAATTCAGAGCGGAAGTTCTTTCCCGGCTATGTCCTCGTCAAATGCGACCTCACCGATGAGGCCTACCATTTGATCAAGAACACGCCCAAGGTTACCGGATTTCTGGGCGCGGACAAGAAACCGATGCCGATTCCCGATATCGAAGCGGATCGGATTAAGGGCCAGGTGGCCGACGGCGTCGAGCGGCCGAAAGCGGCGATCCGATTTGAAATCGGCGAAAACGTGCGAGTGGCTGACGGCCCTTTCGCCTCCTTCAACGGCGTGGTCGAGGAAGTCGACGAATCCCGATCTCGCGTCAAAGTTGCTGTGTCCATCTTCGGTCGCGCCACTCCGGTGGACCTGGAATTCGGGCAGGTCGAAAAACAATAACGAACCGCCGGCTCGAATGGGCGCGCAGCCTGACACCATTTATAATATATAGCAGGCTGCCCTGAGGCGAAACGCGATCAATCCGCGCGGGCGGCGCGGGATCTCGACCGATTTGGGGATTGCCATTGCCGCGCTCCGACGATATAGAATGCTGCTACTCAAGCGGTGCCAAGAAAAGACCATTTGGTTTTCTCATGAGCGCCGCTTTCTTCGTTTGAGAGCCAAGTTTCGATGCAGTATAATAAAGTGCCGATGCCAGTCCGGGCGTCTGTCCGGGCGCTCAAATTCGCCCGTAAATCGGGCTTAAGATTATTCGGTGCCCACTATCCCAGAAACTGCACGATCTGTGGTTATACAGGCCGATTTTTTTCTTACGGATTTCCTCTCGCCGCTGATGTATTGTGTCCCGCTTGTCTTTCGTATGAGCGCCATCGGGCGCTTGCGATCTGCGCCGGTCAGGAACCGCTGTTTGAGGGCAAGGACCTTCTCCATTTCGCGCCTGAGCCGACCCTAACTGCGTTCATCCGAAGTAAAGGGGTCAAGAGTTATAAGACGTGCGACCTCTTTAAGACCGATGTCGACCTACGCATCGACATCTGCAACATCGCTCTTCCGGATCAGTCGTTTGATCTCGTCTTATGCCTTCATGTTTTGGAGCACGTCCCGGACGACCGCAAAGCGATGTCGGAGCTGAGGCGCATTTTGCGCCCGTCCGGCATGGCGATCATTATGGTTCCGTTGGAAGAGGGACTCGACGAGACTTACGAAAACCCGTCGGTTGTGTCCCCTGCCGACCGATTGATCCATTTCGGGCAGGAGGATCACGCTCGCTATTACGGTCGCGACCTTCGGGATCGGCTGCGCGAGGCTGGGTTCTCGCTCCGAGAGTGGGTGTCGAAAGAGCCTTACGTCCTCAAGCACGGTCTAAAGCGCGGGGAACGGGTTTTCCTTTGCACACGAGTCGGGTGAGCGGCATTGACCGGGTCGGTCCGGGAACCGGATGGCCTTCGTTCCGGGGCCTAACCTTACGATTTTGGAGACCAGGCCAATGACGGTAAGGGAGCGGGTATTTGACGCTTTTAAAGAAAGCTTTGACCTTGACGACGACGTCGATACGTCAAAGCTCGTCTATCAGGAATACCCGGCGTGGACGTCGATTGGCCATATGATCCTCGTCGCCGCGCTAGAATCGGAATTCGATACGATGCTGGAGACGGACGATATTTTAGAGATGAGCAATTTCGACAAATCCGTATCAATCATGAGCAAATACGCCAAATGAGGCTTAAAGGCAGGCTATGACGGTCGGTGAGACCGAACAAGCCGCGCCGCTCAGGGCGACTGGCAGCCCGCTTGGCGTCGGTCTCGTCTCGGTGATCGTGCCGCACCTCGACGACTACGACAATTTGGATAGATGTCTGAGACTGCTGCAAGCGCAAAGCTTTCCAAGCGATAAGACGGAAATCATCATAGTCGACAATGGCAGCTGGCGCGGTTTTGACGCCGTGTGCCGCCTCGTGGGGTCGCGGGGCCAGGTGATCCAAGCCGCAGAGCGCGGAGCGGGCCCCGCTCGCAATGCGGGGGTTCGCGCTTCGCGGGGCGATGCGCTCGCTTTTATCGACAGCGATTGTCGGCCGGATGAGCGGTGGCTCGAGGAGGGTCTAGCGGAATTGCGTCACGCCGATATCGCTGGCGGCCACGTCGACGTCTTGGTTGAGGATCCTGTGCGGATGACAGCGGCGGAGGCCTTTGAGAGCGTGTTCGCCTTCCGCAACGAGCGCTACGTGAAAGAGCTAAAATTCACCGTCACCGCATCGATGTTCGTATGGCGCTCGGTGTTCGACGCGGTCGGCGACTTCATAAACAGCGTCCCGGAGGACAAGGATTGGTGTGAGAGGGCGTGGCGGCAGGGTTATCGCATTCGGTTTGCTCCAAAGTCGGTCGTTGGCCACCCCGCTCGCCGGACAATGGATGAGTTGAAGCGCAAATGGCGACGGCTGACGCTCGAATCCTCAGAAGGCGCCCGGCGCGAGGGGAGGGGACCGATCCTCGCCTTGTTGCGTCAATCGGCAGCGTTGCTCGCGGTCGCGCCGCATGCCTTCTTGCCGCTTGCCTCCAAACGTTTGAACGGGCCTCGAAACCGCCTCATGGCAATTGTCGGGCTCGCCCAAATTCGAGCGTATCGCTTTTCAGTTGCCTATCGAGCGCTCACGCGTCGGGATGAGAAGTGAAGCGCGCGTTGCTTGGTTTCCATTTGCATCCCGAGCGCTACGGCCTCGCGATTGACACTGCTTTGTGGGTCCGGTACCTCTCGATCTTCCCGTGGCGTCTCCTATTCCGGCAAGGCTTGGAAGGCAGGCGCATCCATTCGGCCCGAGGTTTGGCCGCAAAAGGTCGCTCAGAGCCGTTGCGGCCGTTTCAACCAAAAACACCAGGGCGGGCTTAGGCAAGGAGTGGCATTCTAGCCGCGGGTCGTAGCGCTGACGCAAGATCCCGTCAGCGTTTTGCGAATAGCGTTTCGCAAGCCGTGCGAGGTTGGTCATCGTTAGGGGTGTCGAGTGTCGGAAGTCGCGAACGCAATCAGCACCACCCCGCGCGTTGTCATTGCAATCGTCGCGACAGACGAAGCTAAGAACCTTGTCGGCTGCCTCGGGTCGCTCAGGGCGTCGATCTACCGAGAGTTCAGCGTCGTCATCTGCGAGAACGGCGGCCATGAGGCCTTCGAGCGCGACGTCCGGGAATTGACCGAAGTCGAGGGGATCGTAGCGGCTGACTCTGAAGCCAATGATTGGCTGGACGCTGCGGAAGGTCAGCGCTTCCGTCTGGGCGCGGACCAGCGCGTGGTGAGGGTTCTCAGATCGCGCGAGAACCGCGGATACAGCGGCGGCGTCAACTTCTGCATCGCCGCCGCCGGCGCGGACTGGGATTTCATCTGGGTCCTGAACCCGGACACGTTCCCGGAACCGGACGCGCTCGGCGCTTTGGTGCGCCGGCAGGCGGAAGGCGGCTACGGAATTGTAGGGAGCAAAATTGTCTTCGTGGCGAATGGGCGGGTCCAGCTGTGGGGCGGACTCAAGTTTCGGCCTTTGCTTGGGCGGGCTCGGTCGCTGGGGCATGGACAGCCGGCCGAAATGACCCCCGACTTAAGAGAAGTGGAGGCTGACCTGGACATTGTCGCAGGCACGGCAATGTTCGTGTCCAAAGCTTACATCAAGACGATCGGCGTGATGGATGAGGATTTCTTCGTCTATCACGAAGATAGCGAGTGGTCGCTCCGTCGCGGAAAGTTCCGGCTCGGCTATGCGCATGAATTGGTTGTTCACCATGTCGCCGGGTCTACGTCAGGTTCGGGGGGACCGCGGCCAAAGCGGTCGCGGTTCAGCATTTACCTTTCCGAGAGGAATCGGGTGATCATCGCCAAAAAGCGATATCCCGCCGCTTGGCCTCTGTTCGCGGGCGTTGCGCTATTGCAGACCTCGGAGCTTCTGCTTCGCTTTCACTCATGGCGCTCGTTCACGATCGGCCTCAGCGGATGGTGGGCCGGCGTGAGCGGGGAAACGGGAATGCCCGGATTCATGCGAGCCACGCAGGGACCGGCTACGAAAGTCTTTTTACAACGCGCCGATTAAGCGGCGCATTTCCCCCGGCTGGCGGGAGAGCGTCGAAGCGCCGAAAGGTGGATGCTTTTCGGTCGTTATGACGAAAACGAAGGATCTTTCTAGCCAAAACCAGGTTCGGAATGGTTTAATTTGCGGTTTGAAACAGCGCTAAAACGAGAAAAGGGTCAACCATGAGGGTGTTCGTTACGGGCGTTGCGGGCTTTCTCGGCAGCCATTTGGCTGACGCAATGATTGCCGATGGGCATCAGGTTGTGGGGGTTGATAACCTCATCGGCGGTGAACTCGACAATGTCCCCTCGAAAGTTGATTTTCATCAGTTCGACTGCAACGACTTCAACCACATCCAAAAGGTGTCAGAAGGTTGCGACATCTATTATCATTGCGCCGCGACAGCCTACGAAGGCCTATCGGTGTTTTCGCCCCATTTCGTTACGCAGAACATAGTCGGCGCGTCGGTGGCGATCTTCTCCGCCGCCGTCGCCAATCGTGCGAAGCGCGTTGTCTTCTGCTCTTCGATGGCGCGCTATGGGGCGCTTAAGCCGCCGTTCACCGAAGACCAGAAGCCGAAGCCGCAGGACCCCTACGGCATCGGCAAACTTGCCGCTGAGGACATTCTGCGCAATCTATGCACGGTCCATGGCGTCGAATACGTGATCGCGGTGCCCCACAACATCATCGGTCCCCGACAAAAATGGGACGATCCCTTCCGCAACGTAGCGTCAATTATGATCAATCTGATGCTCCAGGGACGCCAGCCCATTATCTATGGGAACGGCAAGCAGAAGCGGTGCTTTTCGTTCATCGACGACTGTCTCTACTGCTTGAAGGAAATGGCGTTTCGCGACAACGTCGTTGGCGAGATCATCAATATCGGTCCCGACGAGGAGACGATCACGATCATCGAGCTCGCCGAACGGATCGCCAACCAGATTCAATTCAATCTCGATCCCATCTTCATGACCGGGCGGCCGCAGGAAGTCGAGCACGCATCGTGCTCTTCCGATAAGGCGAGAAAGATGCTGCAATACAAGACATCGGTCGATCTCGACACCGGTTTGGCGAGTATGGTCGAGGCGATCAGGAGGCGCGGCACTCGTGATTTCAAGTATCATATCGATCTTGAGATCATAAACGAGAAGACGCCGAAGACCTGGAAGGACCGGTTGTTCTAACCGGGCGGGCTGAGCCCCGCGTCTCGCCGCGTCTCAGTAGCGCCAGCGCTGCGCCGTACTGACGAGAAAGTCGCGAAAGGCGTGGACCCTCGCGACATTTTTGAGTTCCTCCGTATAGACAAGGAAGCAGTCCATCTCCGGCATGTCCGCCTGCGGCAGAAGGCGGACAAGGCCAGATTCCGGCTGCACGCAATAGTCCGGCAAGACCGCGATGCCGACGCCGTGTTCAACCGCATGGGTCATCGCGGCCAGATTGTTGACCGTGATCTGCGCCGTGCGTGGGCTCTTCGGGTCGCGTCCGACGTTCAGAAGCGAGTTGAGATCGTATAGGAAATGAGTTGCCGTCGGCGCGCCGAAAGCAACCAGATGGTGTTGATCGAGATCCTCGACCTTACGCGGCTGCGAGTGCCGTTTTAGGTAGTCGGCTGATGCATAAGCGTGGAAATGCACGGTGAACAGCCGGCGCCGAATGAGGTCCGGCTGGCTCGGCTCGCGCAGTCTCAGTGCAACGTCCGCTTCCCGCATCCCGAGGTCGAGTTCGTCGTCAGATAACAGCAACTGGAGCTTGATCTCCGGGTAGAGATCGACGAACTCCCCGAGCCGCGGGGCTAGCCAATTGGCGCCGAGCCCCAGCGTCGTCGTGACGCGCAGTTCACCGTGCGGCTTCTCTCGGCTGTCAATCAGCCGGCTGCGCACCGCGTCGAGCTTGAGAACCACGTCGCGCACGGCGCCGAGCAGCATTTCGCCCTGTTCGGTCAGTATGAGGCCGCGGGCGTGGCGATGAAACAATGGCGCGCCGAGGTCAGCCTCTAACGAGCCGACCTGACGGCTAATCGCCGATTGACTGAGGCCCAGCGTCTCACCCGCATGGGTGAACGACCCAGCGTCGGCGGCCGCCTGGAAGACGCGCAGCTTATCCCAGTCCATGACGTTCCCTTGGCCCAGCGAGGCCCATTGGCATTCATCGGCTTATTCTGCTGACGCCGTCGCCGGCTTTTTTTATTCAGCCGCCGCCCGCTTTGGTTCTTGTGCGGCGAGCCACCGCTCCGCCTCGAGCGCCGCCATACAGCCGAGACCCGCGGCCGTGACCGCCTGCCGGAAGACGTCGTCTGCGACGTCGCCGGCTGCGAACACGCCCGCGACGCTGGTCGCGGTCGAACCGGGCGAAGTCTGCACGTAGCCGTTGGTCTTGAGAGCGAGCTGGCCGCGCACCAATTCGGTCGCCGGTTCGTGCCCAATGGCGACAAAGACGCCGTCGACCGTGAGATCGTCTAGCGCACCCGTCACCACGTTCCGCAGCCGGATCGCTGTCACCCCGCGGGGCGGCGCTTCCCCCATAATGGAGTCAACAGCGCTGTTCCAGCGGATGGACACGTTGTGACGGGAGGCCAAACGTTCGCTCAGAATTTTCTCCGCTCGGAACGAGTTGCGACGATGGACGACAGTCACATGGGCGGCGAGGTTGGAGAGATGGAGCGCTTCTTCAACCGCGGTATTGCCGCCTCCGATCACGGCGACCGTCTTGCCGCGGAAAAAGAATCCGTCGCAGGTCGCACACGCCGAAAGGCCAAAGCCTTTGAACGGCTCTTCGGTCGCAAGGCCCAGCCATTTCGCCTTTGCTCCGGTCGCCAGAATGATCGCCTCGGCCGCGATCGTTCGCCCGCTGTCGCAGCGCACGACGAACGGTCGCTGCCCAAGCTCCAACCCCACAACGTACTCGCCCTCGATCCGCGCGCCTACGTTATCGGCTTGCGCCCGCATCTGCTCCATCAGCCAGGGACCCTGGATTGAGTCGGCGAATCCGGGAAAATTCTCCACATCGGTGGTGGTCATCAATTGGCCCCCTTGCTCGAACCCGGCCAGAACCAAGGGCTTCAAGAGGGCGCGCGCGGCATAAATCGCTGCGGTGTAGGCGGCAGGCCCGGAACCAATAATAACAAGACTTTCATGCTTAATTCTGGACGAGGACAACTTGACCCCCGAATGTTGTGACCGGCGCAAGGAGCCCGTTTCCAGGTCGCGTCGACGTCATCCTTATATGGGGGTAGAAGTTCCGCGACAACGGCGGCGGAACGCTAAAATCCGTGTCGAAGCACACAGGCAAACGCGAAAAGAAAAGCAACTTAATCGGCGGTTGGCAACCGACGGATGATAAACTCGATCCGGTCATCAGCGACCTCGCGCCAGGACTCGATTTCCGTCATATAGGCAGCTTTGGGGAAGCGCTCAAACCATTCGCGCGCCTTGGCGCGCGCTTCGTCACGCGGGAGGCAAAAGGTCTCGTGCCGCCAGGCCTCGTCCCCCGCGGTTGCGCGAGAACGCCGGGTGCGTCGACGGGCGACGCGCTCGGCTAGATCGATCGGTTTCCTCGACCCGGTCGCCATCAAAGGCCCCCTCAAGACCACGACGCTAGCGCGATTTTTGCCAAATGGGGAGTTGGGATTTCGCCGCTCGGGATTGGAGTATGGCCATCCTCGGTTGCCGCCGCCGAATTAGCGGCGGGCGATCGGCGGAAAGCGAGCCATTGCTTCGAGGTCGTCGAGATCCATGGAATTGCGAACGTACTGGCGCGACGCTTTCTGGAAAGGCTGAAAATCCCAGGCCTGGATCCTGCCCTTATTAAGCGCCCTGTCGACGAAGCGGCGCCGGCGCTGGCTCTCGCGCACTCTTGAGTCCAATTCGAAGAGATCCCAGCGCTTGCCCACCTCGGCGCGAAGATCGGCGATGATGGTACTGCATGAGGGATAGTTCGCGAGGTTAGCGCTCTCGCGCGGATCCCGACCTAGGTCGAACAATTGGTCAGGGTCGACGGGCGAGTGAATGAATTTGTATTTCCCCCGGCGGATCATCACGATCGGCGCGATCGCCCCTTCGGCAAGATATTCGCCGATCGCCTCATCATGTCCTCCCGCGCCGCGGAGATGGGGCGCAAGGCTGCGCCCATCGATGTCGATCCCGAACGATTGCGCATTCCGGCCAGCAAGCTCGACGAGGGTCGGCATGAGATCGACGAGCGAGACGCTCGCAGCCACGCGGCGCGGCTCGAAGCGGCTGGGACTGGCGATGACAAGCGGCACGCGCGACGCGCCGTCGAGGAAGCTCATCTTGTACCAGAGCCCGCGCTCGCCGAGCATCTCGCCGTGATCGCTGGTCAGGATGATTATTGTGTCCTCGGCCAAGGCGGATGAACGCAAAGCCTGCATGAGCCGGCCGAGCAAGTCATCGATATAGGCGATTGCGCCGTAATAGGCGCGCCGCGCGGCGCGGACCTGAACCTCCGTCACCGGCTCGGCGTCCATCGCGCAGACATGACGCAGGCGCCGCGAATGCGCATCGAGCGCTTCTCCCGACGACGGCATGTCGATGTCCTCGTCTCGGTGCAGGTCCCAATAGCGCTGCGGTACGGCGAACGGGTCATGGGGATGAGAGAAAGAGGCAACGAGCAGAAAAGGCCGTTGATCCTTTGAACGCGCCAGATCGAAGATCGCGCGCTCGGCCATGAATGCCGTCTCATCGTCAAAGTCGAGCTGGTTCGAGCGTACACATAGGCCAGCGTCTCGAACCGAGCTCATGTTGTGGTACCAGCTGGGCCGATGGTCGGGGCGGTCCCAGTCCGGCGTCCAGTTGAAATCGGCGGGATAGATGTCGGTCGTCAGCCGCTGCTCGAACCCATGCAGCTGGTCGGGGCCGCAGAAGTGCATCTTGCCGGAGAGGATCGTCCGGTAGCCGCGAAGCCTGAGAGCGTGGGCGAAGGTGGGAATATCGGCCGCGAACTCAGCGGCATTGTCATAGACCCGGGTGCGCGAAGGCAAAAGGCCGGACATGAACGAGGCCCGCGACGGCGCGCATAAGGGGCTCGCGCAATAGGCATTGTCGAACACGACCCCGTCTCGCGCAAGCGCTTGCATATTCGGCGCGCGGACGAGGGGGTGGCCGTAGATAGGCAGAAACGCCGGCGCCATCTGGTCCGCCATGACGATGAGGATGTTGGGCGCTTTAGCGGTCATGCTGGGGTCCCCTCTGCGCTCTCTCTATCGCCGCCCAGGCCTCGACGCCCAACCTTTTTTCGGTTCCTGGGATCACGCGCAGGCGAGCCAAACCCGTCCTCTTGGACGACAGTGTGCCTTTCCGGCGCAACCCATCTTGGCGGGTTGCAAAAGCTATGATAGGAACAAATAATGAACATACAAATCGAGCCCAGCCTTCACCGCAAGCTCGCTATCCTCGCAGACGCCGCGAAATACGACGCTTCCTGCGCGTCCTCGGGGGCGAGCGGCCGAAACTCGCGGGACGGTAAGGGGCTCGGATCGACGACTGGATCGGGCATCTGCCATGCGTACACGCCGGACGGACGATGTGTTTCGCTCCTTAAAGTCCTTCTCACGAATTTCTGCGTCTATGATTGCGCTTTTTGCGTCAATCGCTTGTCCAGCGACACGCCGCGCGCCCGTTTTAAAGTCGAGGAAATCGTCGCCCTCACGCTTGGCTTCTATCGCCGCAACATGATCGAGGGATTGTTCCTCTCATCTGGAATCGCGAAATCAGAAGACCATACGATGGAGGAGATGGTCCGCGTTGCCGAGACGCTGCGGCGTGACCACGACTTCAGGGGCTATATTCATCTCAAGGCGATCGCCGGAGCGTCGCAGGATCTGATGGAGCGCGCCGGCCGCGCGGCGGACAGGCTTTCGGTCAATGTCGAACTGCCGGTTGATGAATCGCTGACTCGGCTCGCCCCGCAGAAGGACGCGCTTGTCATCCGCAAGGCGATGGGCGGCCTTCGGCTTCGACTCGACAAAGCGAAGGAAGAAAAGCGGAAAACGCTGCGCTCTCCGCGGTTCGCTCCCGCGGGCCAGTGTACGCAAATGATTGTTGGCGCAGACGAGGCGAAGGATCGCGACATCATTGCGCGCTCGGCCTCGCTCTATGCGTCATACGGCCTGCGGCGCGTCTACTATTCCGCCTTCAGCCCGATCCCGCATGCTTCGCAAAGCCTGCCGCTGCGCCGCCCTCCGCTGATGCGTGAGCACCGACTCTATCAAGCCGATTGGCTAATGCGGTACTATGGCTTTGCGGCGGAGGAAATTCTCGACGAAGGGAGCGACGGCATGCTCGATCTCGAGCGCGACCCCAAGCTCGCCTGGGCTCTGCGCAACCGGGCTCTCTTTCCAATCGACGTCAACCGAGCTCCGCGCGAGACGCTTCTTCGTGTCCCCGGCATAGGGGCTCGTGTCGTCAAGCGGATCCTGACTGCGCGACGGCATGTCACGCTGCGGATCGATGATCTCGCTCGTCTCATCCGCTCCCTTGACGCGGTCCGCCCTTTTGTCGTCACGCCCGATTGGCGCCCGACTGGCCTCCTCGATTCCGCTACCCTTGCAGGCAGGCTTGCGCGTCCCGGCCCGCGCCAGCTCGATCTTTTCGCGTGAGCGGGGCAGGGCCCGTGAAGATCGTTCACCTGGAGAGCGAGATCGATTTTGAAGGTTTTCGCCGCGAAGCGCGTGCGGCGGTCGCGAGAGGCCTGGGCGCCGACGCAATCCGTTTTGAGTCTCACAGCGCGGAGGGAGAGAGCGACCTTTTCACCGAGAAGGAAACGCAAGACCTCTCGCCGACCAGCTCGCGTGTGCGCGTGCCTTCCCGTTTTCTTGGGCTGGCCGATCTGGTTTGCCGCCACAAAGAACCAACCCGCTATGACCTGCTTTACGCAGCCCTCCTCCGACTTCGAGAAACGCCGCGCCTTCTGGAGATCGCCAGCGATCCGCTCGTTCGTCGGCTTGAGAACATGGAGCGCGCTGTGCGCCGCGATCGTCACAAGATGACTGCCTTCGTGCGCTTTCGCGAGATCGAGACGTCGGACGGGGCGCGCTTCGTCGCCTGGTTCGAACCTGAGCATTACATCGAAGAGCTGACGGCGACTTTCTTCATCGACCGGTTCGCGTCCATGAATTTTGCGATCTTGACGCCGCGGACCTCAATCCTTTGGGACGGAAAGTTGCGCTTCGGTCCAGGCGCCCATCGAGAGGACGCGCCGCCGCTCGATGATTTCGCTGGAGCCTGGGACGTCTATTACCGTGCTATCTTCAATCCCGCTCGGCTTATGGAGCGGGCCATGCTGAAGGAGATGCCAAAGAAATATTGGGTCAATCTGCCGGAAACACGTTCGATCCCAACGATGTCGTCGGCAGCTCGATCTCGCGAAGCGCAGATGGTCGCTGCGCCGCCGTCAAGGGTGGACCCTGGGGCCGCTAGGGTCGCCGCTCGCTTCGCCGAGGCCACAAAGTTAGCGATGCCCGCGGACGCCCACGAGGCGCTTAGGAGCGAGGCGAAAACTTGTCGCCGCTGTCCCCTTGGCGATTGTGCGACGCAAATCGTGTTCGGTGATGGTCCAATGCAGGCGCGCGCGATTTTCGTCGGCGAGCAGCCTGGGGATCAAGAGGATCTTCAAGGCCATCCCTTTGTCGGGCCGGCTGGCCTGCTGCTGCGCTCGGCGCTCCGCGAAGCGGGCTTCTCAGAAGCCGAGTGCTACCTTACGAATGCGGTCAAGCATTTCAAATTCGTTCCGCGTGGAAAGCGGCGTATCCATAAAACTCCTAGCGCGCGCGAAATCGATCACTGCCGCTGGTGGCTGGACCGTGAACTCGCTTTGGTCAGTTCGCCGCTCGTCGTCACGCTCGGCGCGAGCGCGCTATGCGCTGTGGCGGGACCATCGGTGCGGCTAGCACAGATGCGGGGACGCTCAGTCGCTTTCGGCGACCGCATATTGCTGCCAACAATCCATCCCGCCTATTTGCTTCGGCTGCCAGACCCGACTGCGAAGGCGGCGGAGACCCGGGCCTTCGCCAACGACCTTAGGCAAGCAGCTGTCCTCGCTCATGACGGCCCACAGGCGGATGAAAGCCGGTCGTTGCGATTGGGTGCGAACGGCTGACAGGCGTCGATTGCGCCAAGAGGACGTCCTCGCTAGAGGAGGGCCGGCGCTGCTCTCCAGCACAGGAAACTTCCGGCAAGAGATCGATGAGCCAGTTTCGTTTGCGGTTGCCGCGCGCCTACCGATTAAGGCCTGTCGCTGAGCGAGAGGAAAACGCGCTCTCGCTGGTTACAATCGGCGACCGAAACCAAAGCGTTTTGGTCCCCTATTCGCGGAATCTGGACTATGTCGTGGCCGCTAGCGGGGTCGGGGCGCTTCCGATCGAGAGCCGCGACTTTTGCGTTGAGAGGCTCGGGGCGTTGCCGTCGCTATGGGCGCGGCTACGTTTGTCGCTTTTCTTCAGGAAAAAGAAGTACCTGAAATACGATGAGTTCTCGCTCTTCTGTGTTGGGCCGAAAAGTGAACGAAAACGCTTCACCCGGTATAACCAGGATTGGATAAACATTGGGCTTAGGGCCGACAGCGACCTTGCCGCCAAGTATCCGGAACTTCTTTATGGGTGGCCGGCAGGGGTGGCTCCGCCTCAAGTAACGGAGAACCCCGCGGTCGGGCCGGTGGCGGTCGTTGCGCACATCTACTACGAGGACACTTGGCCTGACATTGCCGGGGCCCTGCGGGGCCTAACGGTTCCTTTCGATCTGATTGTCACCACTGTGGCGGGTCGCGAACATTTAGTCGAAGCGATCCTGCGCAGTTATCCTGCCGCCGAAATAGAGATTATGCCGAATCGCGGCCGCGATGTTGGCCCGTTCCTGACGCTGCTTGAACGAGGTCGGCTCGATGGCTACCGCTATATTTGCAAGATCCACGGGAAAAAATCGATCGACGGCGGTCGAAAAATGTACACAGGCGACATGTGGCGACGGCGGCTGCTGTTCGATCTTTTAGGCGCGCCGGGCGCTGCGAACGCCGCCATCGACATGTTCGAGCGCGATCCGTCTATCGGAATGATCGGTTCGCGTGTTTTTCGACTGCCTAAAGCTGGTTATCCCGAGGACCTATTTTGGTTGGCCAATCGCTCCATGACCTTGAACATCGCCAAAAGGATGGGTGTGCCGTCCGACAAATTCCAACTCGATTTCTTTGGAGGAACCATGTTTTGGGTTCGCCCACGGGCGTTGAAACCTCTGGCGGATTTGCGTCTTGCTGCAGATATCCCTTACGAAAGTGGACAGGTCGACGGGAATCTCCCTCACGCAATTGAGCGCGTGCTCCCGACTGCGATCTTGGTGGCGGGGTTTAGGCTCGCCGATACGGACGGGCTCCAGCTTCCGAAAGACCGGTCGGCAAATGAGGGTTCCTTACTCCATAACAAGGAGTCTGCGGTTTCAGGAGCAGAACGGCCAGAGGACTAACAGGCCGTTGAAAAAGTCTCTGGCCGGGGGAATTGTGATGTGATTCTGTCGTCTTGCGCTTAGGCGGAGGCGAGTGGATGCGAGGCGGGGACGAGCGGTCGGGGTCGCTGTTCAGTTACGTCGATCTTGAAGCGCGGGTCGGCAAGGACCATCCGCTGCGGGCCATCCGCGGGATTGTGAACGAGGCGCTTTCGACCCTTTCAGGCGCGTTCTCGGCGCTTTATTCGCGGAGCGGCCGTCCCTCGATCCCACCGGAGAAGCTCCTTCGGGCGATGCTGTTGCAGGCGTTCTATTCGATCCGCTCGGAACGGCAGTTGATGGATCGGCTGGAGTTCGACCTGCTTTTTCGCTGGTTCGTCGGCCTCGGCGTTGACGATGCGGCGTGGGACCACTCGACGTTTTCCAAGAACCGCGAGCGCCTTCTGGAGGGCGACATCGCAGCCAAGCTCTTGGGCGCGGTGCTTTCGCAGCCGCGTGTGAACCGACTGCTCAGCGCGGATCATTTCTCGGTCGACGGCACGCTGATCGAGGCGTGGGCTTCGATGAAGAGTTTTCGGCCGAAGGACGGCTCGGGCGATCCTCCGACGGCAGGCGGCAGGAGGAACCGCGAGGCGGATTTTCACGGCCAGAAGCGCTCGAACGCGACGCACGCTTCGACGACCGATCCGGACGCGCGTCTCTATCGCAAAGGGCCGGGCAAGGAGGCGAAGCTCTGCTTCATGGGCCACGCGCTGATGGAGAACCGCAACGGCCTCGTCGTCGACGCCTGCTTGACCGAGGCGAATGGCCACGCCGAGCGGATCGCGGCGCTGCACATGATCGAGCCGCGCGCCGATCGGCCGAGGCCGATCACGCTCGGCGCCGACAAAGCTTACGACGCCGAGGACTTCGTCAATGAACTGCGCTCGATGAACGCGACGCCCCACGTGGCGCAGAATGCGAATGGCCGCTCGTCGGCGATCGACAGCCGCACAACGCGGCATGCAGGCTATGCAGTCAGCCAACGCATCCGCAAACGGATCGAGGAAGCCTTCGGCTGGATGAAGACGATTGGCGGGCAGGAGAAGGCCAAGTTCCGCGGCCGCGATCGCGTCGGTTGGGCCTTTACCTTCGCGGCCGCCGCCTACAATCTGTTGCGGTTGCAGAAGCTCTTGGAGGCCTGCGCGTGAAGAGCCCGGCGAACTGCCGACTGATCGGCCGCTGGCGGATCGTCGAGGCCGACCTCTGGGATGGTGCTCACCTCGATCTCTGCGGCCCGGCGGCGCTGACGATCACCGCGCAAGGCGACGAAATCGCCTTCGGCGCTCTGGAGGCTGGCCTCGAGGTCGAATATGCTCGGGACTCGATTGGCTTTCGCTGGGCCGGTTGCGAGGAAGGCGACGAGGTCGAGGGCGAAGGGACCGCCGAACTCCTCGACGATGGCACTCTCGAGATCGAGTTCGCATACCGAAACGGCGACGAAGCCGTCCTCAAAGCGAAACGGGATACTTCTTCAACAGCCTGCTAAAGGTTCTCCTATCCGTCACCCGGCTTGATCTCTTGTCTTCGGCCTCTTCTATGAGTGTCGTTTGAGCAGCGAACGACCGATCGCGCGGCGAACCAAAACTGTCGCTAATCTATTGAAACGATTGCGATAAAGGAAGGGGATAATTGGTGAGATGTGCTCGATGTTTTGGCGGGTTTTGGATCTCATTGCGGGCGCAATCTCTTTGATATCTGACCACGAACGTTCAAGCATCGGGAGATTGCCATTTTGAGCCGCGTGCTCGAATTGGGTGTAGACGGTACGCATGAACCGCGGACCAATGACGTCTTGGCTCCAGTTCAATCCAACGCCTGGATCGTCAGAAAATAATTCGAGCTGCTTTTTGAAATAAGTCAAACGAGATTGCGCCATTCTTGGACTGAAGGATGAGGACGAATGATAAATTCTCCATTTAGTTACAGCAACGTTTAGATAAATACTGCGATATCCGGCAAAGAACATGCGAGTAAAAAGATCATCGTCTTCATAGCCTGATAAATTCTCATCAAATAGACCAACAGCATTCATTGCTTTGTTAAATATGAGTGAGGCGCTGGGTAAAATAAACAAATCATACTCAAGGCATTGTTGAAGCGATGTCTTCGGATGTTTTGTCGGCACCTTGTCGAGACAGCAGTAGCTGATCATTTGGCCAAGTTTGTCTACATGGTCCAAATTCCCGTATACCAAGCCCAAGTTTTGGCAGCTGTTTTTTAAAAACGGTCTGCGAAGTAAATCGATATGGTTGTCATACCAGACGTCGTCTTGGTCAAGCAGG
This sequence comes from uncultured Alphaproteobacteria bacterium, assembly GCA_963737365.1. Lineage (GTDB taxonomy): Bacteria > Pseudomonadota > Alphaproteobacteria > Rhizobiales > Beijerinckiaceae > Roseiarcus. The sequence continues at coordinate 39,558 of CAVTSD010000008.1, read as the reverse complement.
GCCGTATGAGAGCATTTGGTATGTCTGATCGCAAGATTGCGAGCAGATGATTGACCGCCATTTGATTTGCGAAGAAGGGTAATTTTGTTATATTTGGCCAAATCTTCGACGATTGATGGTCCATCGTCTACGGACCCATCATCGACAACAATGATCTCGTCTACTGCAACTGTTTGCCTAAGAACACTTCGGACTGCTTCCTCAATAAACTCAGCACCATTGTAAAGTGGAATAATCGCGGCAATTGTCAGCTCCATTCATGGGCTCCAGCACGTTCTGAAATTGTTGCAGTGATATGATTTTAGACGCGCGGACGCGACCTCTCAAGGGTTCTATAGAAACTGAGCCTAACGCGCTTTAACTTCACGGCGAAGAAGTTGGCGGATCGTCCCGCCTTTGTGTGAGAAACAAGGGCACCTGCGCGCCGCAGGCGTCTCCCCACTGGCCTTCAACCTGTGAAGTACAATAAATTAAAGTATAGGTACGCGTGCGCGTGGCCAAAGCATTTTAGTCCTCAAGACGGTGCTAATCGTCCGAGACACCGTCGCGATGAATCGCCCCGATCGAAAGGCTTAGTGCAATCGGAATTCCGCGCCGATGGCTTTGAATTCGGCCGGCTTGATGAGCCGAGAATGCGCCACCGTTACGGAATGAAGCAGGCCGTCTAACTCGCGCGTCCAGAAGTCGAGGAATTTCTTGAGTTCGGGAAAATGCGGGTGAAGGTCGTGCTGCTGCCAGATGAAATTCTGCAAAATATCCGGGTGATCAGGCATGCGGTAGAGAATGTTGGCGGTCGTCAACCCAAACCCCTCGAGCTGACGGCGGAACTCGGCGCTGGCCATGCGGGTCTCCTGATTCCCAGACTGCGATGGTGACAGTTGCAACGCAGTCCGACAACCATTGGTTCCGCAAAAAGTGTGCCAAATCAGCTTGTTAGCAGCCGAAGCCAGTGAGTACCAATTGAGTGTGGGCCGCTATCCTTTAGAAGCCTGGCAAAACAACCAGGGAAGACGTGCAGCTAAAGTTCAGGCCGCCTTCCGGCTCCCGCCATAGGCGCTATAGAACGTTTCGCCGCGCTCCGCCATCTCGGCGAGCTTAGCCCCTGGCTCAAATTGGGGCCCATATTCAGCCGCGAGACCCTTAGCGCGCGCGACGAAAACCTTCAGACCCATGCCGTCGATGAACGACAGCGCGCCGCCCGAATAGGGCGCAAAGCCAAAGCCCAGGATCGAGCCGACATCGGCCTCGCGCGGATCGGTGATGATCCCCTCTTCCATGCATCGGGCGGCCTCGAGCGCCACGCTGAAGAGGAAGCGATCCTTCACATCCTTGACGCTGATGGTGTCTGGATCGAGCCGCTTGCCGACGATCTTGGCCAGCCCAGGCCAGAGGCTCTTCGGCCCATTCGCCGGATAGTCGTAAAACCCCTTGCCGTTCTTACGGCCCGAGCGACCTTCCTTAACCGCCATGGCCTCAATGAGCTTTTCTTGGGCAGGATTAATGGCGTTCGCGCCAAGGTCCGTCTTCGCGGCCTGGAGGATCCGCCAGCTGAGGTCGACGCCGACTTCGTCATTGAGCGCGAGCGGCCCAACGGGCATGCCGGCCATCTTGGCGGCGTTCTCGATCATCGCCGCCGGCACGCCTTCCATCACCATCGCGTGCGCTTCCACCATGTAGGCGCCGACGCAGCGATTGACGTAGAAACCGCGGCAATCGTTGACCACGATCGGTGTCTTTTTGATCGCTCGGACGAAATCCATCGCCGTGGCGAGCGCCTTCGCGCCGGTTTTCTCGCCCATGATGATTTCGGTCAGCATCATTTTCTCGACGGGCGAGAAGAAATGCACGCCGATGAAATCCTCCGGCTTCAGCGATGTGCCGGCAAGCGAGCTGATCGGCAGGGTCGAGGTGTTGCTGGCGAAGACGACGTCGGGTCCGACAACGGCCTGCGCCTTCTTCGTTGCTTCTTCTTTGACTGCGCGATCCTCGAACACCGCCTCGACGATCAGATCGCAGCCCTTGAGCTCGGCATAATCCCCCGTCGGCTTGATGCGGGCGAGCAGCGCCTCCTTGTCCGCAGTCTTCGCGCGACCCTTAGCGATCTGGGAGCTGATGAGCTTGTCGGAATAGGCCTTGCCCTTGTCGGCCGACGCTTGGTCGCGGTCGATGAGGACAACATCGAGTCCGGCGTTCGCCGAAACGTAGGCGATTCCGGCGCCCATCAAACCCGCGCCGAGGACGCCTACCTTGCGAACGCTTGTCGCCGCTACGCCCGCTGGGCGGCGCGCGCCCTTGTTCAGTTCGCCCATCGAAAGGAACAGCGAACGGATCATCGCCGCCGCTTCCTTCGACAGGAGGATGTTGGCGAAGTGCTTCGCCTCGCCGGCGAGCGCCAAGTCCATAGGCAGCTGCAGCCCTTCGAACACGCAGGTCAGAACCGCCTTGGCCGCAGGGTAATTGTCATAGGTCTCGCGGCGATAGATGGCGTTGGCCGGCGGCCAGATCATCATGCCCTGAGGCGAGAACACCTTGCCGGACGGAAGCTTGAATTTCGGATCGTCCCAGGGGGCCTTGGCGCTCGGGTTCGCCTTCACCCAAGCCTTGGCGAGCGCAACGATCTGATCGGCAGGCGCGACCTCATGCACGAGGCCCATCTTCTTCGCGGCCGCGGGGCGAATCTGATCGCCTTTGAGCAGCATCTGCAGAGCGTCTGGCGTTGGCATCAGCCGCGCGACGCGCTGTGTGCCGCCGGCGCCGGGAAAGAGGCCGACCTTGATCTCCGGCAGTCCGACGCGCGCCTTGTCCGTTTCCGCAACGACGCGGTAGTGGCACGCCAGCGCCAGTTCGAAACCGCCGCCCATGCAGACACCGTTGATCGCGGCGGCGATCGGCTTGCCGCAGGTTTCGAGCCGACGGTAGACGAGCGACAATTGTTTGGTCCCGTCGACAAAGGCGCGCATCGCGGCCTCCTTGCCTTCGGCTTTGGCGCGGCGCGCATACTCCTTGCCCGCCGTCTCGAGCATGGTCAGGTCGGCTCCCGCCGCGAAGCCATCTTTGCCGGAGGTGAAGACGGCCCCCTTGATCGCTGGATCGCTTGCGATCTTGTCAGTGATCTGGCCGAGGTCGCCAACGACGTCGGCGTTGATCACGTTCATCGATCGGCCCGGCATGTCCCAGGTGACAAGCGCGATCCCGTCGGCGTCGGTTTCGAAACGAAAGTTGGTCAGGTTCATTAGGAGAAACTCCGTCTCGCGATCAGACGCGCTCGATGATCGTCGCGGTGCCCATACCGCCGCCGATGCACAAGGTGACGAGGGCCGTGCCCTTGCCGGTGCGCTCGAGCTCGTCGAGCGCGGTGCCGAGGATCATCGCGCCGGTTGCGCCGAGCGGATGCCCCATGGCGATCGCGCCGCCGTTCACGTTGACCTTGCTGTCGTCGAGGTCGAACGCCTGTCGAAAGCGCAGAACGACCGAGGCGAAAGCCTCGTTGATTTCGAAGAGGTCAATGTCGTCGATCGACATGCCCGAGCGTGCCAACACCTTCTTGGTCACATCGACCGGCCCCGTCAGCATAATCGCAGGCTCGGAGCCGATGTTGGCGAACGCACGGATTCTGGCGCGCGGTTTAAGGCCCGCTTTGGCGCCGGCCTCGCGTGAGCCCAACAGGACCGCCGCGGCGCCGTCGACGATGCCCGACGAATTGCCGGCATGATGAACATGGATGATGCGCTCGACATCAGGATGCGCTTGGACAGCGACCGCGTCGAAGCCGCCTTGCTCGCCTGGAATGACAAACGAAGGCTTGAGGGACGCTAACGACTGCATATTCGTATCAGGACGCATGTGCTCGTCGTGCTCCAGCATCGGCAGGCCGTTGACGTCGAGGACCGGCGCGATGGAGTTCTTGAACCGGCCCTCCTTCCAGGCCGCCGCAGCGCGCTTCTGCAACTCGACCGCATAAGCGTCGACGTCGTCGCGCGAGAAGCCGTATTTTGTCGCGATGAGATCGGCCGAGACGCCCTGAGGCATGAAATAAGCGGGGATCGCCAGCGACGGATCAGCCGGCCATGCGCCGCCCGAGGCGCCGATGCCAACGCGGCTCATCGATTCGACGCCGCCGCCGATTGTGAGCTCGTGCTGGCCGCTCATCACTTGCGCGGCGGCGAAATTGACGGAATCGAGACCCGATGCGCAGAAGCGGTTGATCTGCACCCCAGGCACCGTGTCGCCAAAGCCCGCGGCGAGTGCGCCCATCCGCGCGATGTCGCCGCCCGCTTCGCCGACCGGATCGACGCAGCCCATCACCACGTCGTCGACCTCGGTGGGGTCGAGATGGTTGCGCTCCTTGATCGCTCTCAGCGCGGTCGCAGCCAAATGCAGCGTGGACGCGGTATGCAGCGAGCCGTCGGGTTTGCCACGCCCGCGCGGCGTTCGCACGTGGTCGTAGATGATGGCTTCGGTCATCGTGTCTCTCCATGCGGCTCGCGGGCCGCGATGCTTCGTCAGGTCTGGTGATCTGGGTGTTGGTGATTACTAACGGCCGCGATCTTTTTCTTCGCCAGCCATTGTTCCGTGCGAATCTCGGGAAGGCCCAGGGAATGATCAAGCCAGCCGACCCTCGACTCGACACCAAGCTGCGTCCTAGGCTCAATTGCGCCGGGATCATCGAGGCTGCCGAGGGTGACGCTGACGTGATCGCCGCCCAAGCCTTCATAGGTCAGGGGTGTGCCGCATCGCGCGCAGAAGCCGCGCTTGGCGATGTCCGAACTTGAGAAGGTTGCGATCGCGCCGCTGGTGACGATAAACTCAGAAACCCGCACGCCGGCGAAGGCCATGAACGGACCTCCGCTTGCCTTCTGGCACATTCGGCAATGGCAGATGTTGGCGCCGATCGGCTCGCCGGTCAGGCGATAGCGCACGGCGCCGCACTGGCAACCTCCCGCCAAGCCAGCCGCCGCATCGATCGCCATCGCTCTAAACCTCCCTGAAACGCGCTCTCAGAACGCTTCTGCCGGAAGCGCCATGAGGGCTTCGGCGCCGGCGCTGAGCCGCGTCAGATGCGCTGCCGTTTCCGGGAGCATACGCTCGTTGAAGAACTTGGCGAGGGTCAATTTCGCGTCAAGGGCGGGCGTGCTCTCCGACCTTGCTTGTCGACCGAGCACCGCCTTGACGATCCGCGCCCACATGTAGCCGAGCGCGGTCAGGCCCATGAGGTGCATATAATCATAGGAGCCGGCCCCGGCGTCATTGGGATTCTTGAGGCCATTGGCCGAGAGCCACATCGTGGCTTGCTGAAGGTGACCAAGCGAGGACTTGAGGGCGCTCACGTATGGCGCGAGCGCCGCGTCATCCTTATTGGCGGCGAGGAAGCCGTTGATTTCGCCGAAGAACGCCATCAATGCGCGGCCGCCGTCCTTAGCCAGCTTGCGGCCGACGAGATCAAGCGCCTGCACGCCATTCGCGCCTTCGTAGATCATGGCTATGCGCGCGTCGCGCACGAACTGCTCCATGCCCCATTCCGCGATATAGCCGTGGCCCCCGAGCACCTGCTGCGCCTTGACCGCGTTGGCGAATCCATAATCGGTGAATACGCCTTTGAGCACGGGCGTGATCAAGCCGAGCCGATCTTCGGCCATCTGCTTTGTCTTCGCGTCCGGAGCTTTGCGCGACTCGTCCTCGGCGAGAGCGGTCCATACCAGAAGCGCGCGCGCGGCCTCGTTGAAGGCGCGGATTTCGAGCAGCATGCGCCGCACGTCAGGATGGACCAACAGGGGGTCGGCGGCTGTGTCGGGCTCGGCCGCGCCCTTTAGCGAGCGGCCCTGACGACGCTCCTTGGCGTAGGCTGCCGCGTTCTGATAGGCGACCTCGGAAATCCCAAGACCCTGGACGGCGACCCCAAGCCGGGCGCCGTTCATCATCACGAACATCGCCGGCAAGCCTCGGTTCTCCTCGCCGACCAACCATCCCTTGGCGCCGTCATAGTTGAGGACCGCAGTCGAATTGCCGTGAATGCCCATCTTGTGCTCGATCGAGCCGCAGACGACGCCGTTCCGTTCGCCCGGGGCGCCGTCGGCGTCGGGGAGGAACTTCGGCACGAGGAACAGCGAAATGCCCTTCGTGCCTGCTGGCGCGCCTTCAATGCGCGCGAGCACGAGATGAACGATGTTATCCGTCAGATCATGCTCGCCGGCCGAGATGAAGATCTTCTGGCCGGTGATCGCGTAGGAGCCGTCTGCTTGCGGGATGGCCTTCGTCTTGATGAGCCCGAGGTCAGTCCCACATTGCGGTTCAGTCAGGTTCATCGTCCCCGCCCACTCGCCGGTCGTCATTTTCGGCAAGTAGCGGGACTTGAGATCGTCGCCGCCATGGACCGATAACGCTGCCACGGCGCCGCGAGTGAGGCCCGGATACATCGAGAAGGCCATATTGGCGGAGCACTCGTATTCGCCGAACAGCGCCGCCAGGAACATCGGCAGGCCCTGACCGCCAAAGTTGGGATCGCCTGCCAGGCCAACCCAGCCGCCTTCGACCAGGGCCTGATAAGCGTGCTTGAAACCCTTGGGGGTGGTTACCTCGCCGTTGTCATGCCGCTTGCAGCCTTCGATGTCGCCAATGCGGTTGAGCGGCTGAATGACCTCTTCGACAAATTTCGCGCCTTCGCTGAGGACGGCTTCAACGACATCGATTGGCGCCTCGGAGAAGCCGGGGCTGTTCGTATATTTGGCGTAGTCGAAGACGTCGGTCAGTAAAAAGACGGTATCGCTCACCGGGGCTTTGTACGTCGGCATCGTCGTCTCCAAGAGAAAGCGAAGCCGCTCGCACAGCGGCTGCAAAGCACATTCGTGGAAATAAGGTTCACATATGAACTATCTTGGGCGCGATTGCAAGGGCAACCGAGGGCGCGGTCGCGCGGGTACCGGCTCAATCGCTTAGAGTTGCAGAAAAATGAGCTTAAGAGGCTGAAAACGTTGAGTCGCGCGCAAAACTGACCACCGCGCCACGGCGGACCATCTCCTGTCACGTCGAAGGAGCGGCGGGTGTACCAGTCTCGCCGACGGGGCAAGCTCGCGAATCCATCCGCCCGCGGTTTTCTCAAGCCTCATCCTCGGTTATGGTCGAAGGAAGCGCTAAGGGTGAGCTTCCGAATGGATCGACCGCGCCGACTTGAAAGGCTGGGACGGCAGACGCGGCAATGGGCCGTCGCGCTTTTTGTCTTTGCGATAACCGTCTCTGCTTGTTCGGCCGGTTCCTCGCCGACCTTGACGGCGGTCAAGGCGCGCGGAACGTTGGTCTGCGGGGTTAACGAGGGATTGCCCGGATTCTCGAACATGGACGAACGGGGGATCTGGACCGGATTTGACGTCGATTTCTGTCGTGCGATCGCAGCCGCAGTCTTCGGCGATCCGAAGAAGGTTAAGCTCGAGCCGCTTACGGCGGACGCCCGCTTTCAGGTGCTTCGGGATGGAAAAATCGACGTTCTTGCGCGCAACTCCACCTGGACCATGGGGCGCGAGCTAGAGTTCGGCCTGACCTTCGTAGGCGCCACCTATTATGACGGTCAGGGATTCATGGTCCCGCGGGCGCTGAGGGTGAATTCCGCGCTCCAGCTCGACGGGGCAAAGGTGTGCGTGCAAAGCGGCACTACGACGATCGACAATCTTGCCGACTTCTTCAGCAGCAACAACATGACTTTGCAGGAGGTCGTATCTTCATCGACCGACGAGTTGATCAAGAATTATGATGCGGGTCTTTGCTCGGTCCTGACAAGCGATCTCTCTCAGCTTTATGCCTTGCGTCTCCGTCTCGCGAAGCCGCGAGATCAGCTGATTTTGCCAGATGTCATCTCGAAAGAGCCCCTCGGCCCGGTGGTGCGCGACAATGACCTGCAATGGATTAATATCGTCAGATGGGTCTATTTCGCCATGATCAACGCCGAGGAGCTTGGGGTGAGTTCGCACACCATCGATCAGGCGCTGAGGTCGCAGAAGCCAGAGGTCAAGCGCCTGGTAGGTGAGAGCGGAGATTTTGGCATAGAGATCGGACTGACCAACGCCTGGGCGGCGAACGTCATCCGATATGTCGGCAATTACGGTGAGGTGTTTGAGCGCAACCTAGGCGCGACAAGCCCTCTCGCCATTCCGCGTGGTCTCAATCAATTGTGGAACGCTGGCGGCATTCAATATGCCCCGCCCATCCGATGAGAATGCCGCGCGCGACAAGGGTCATTAGCTAGAGGCGCTCGCACTCTCGCTTCATAGAAGCGGTGGGAGCGACATAGGCTTCCTGGCGATCCACGCTCCAGTAGCGTAGCTCGTCGAGGGGGATCGGCTCGCCGGTTACGGCGCAGCGCACGTAGGCGCCTGGCCGTAGGATGCGAAAATCGCCGTCAAGAAATTCAATCTTCGCTTCGCCCGTGTCCACGGGACGGCGCTCGAATCTGTTCATCACAAGGAATCCTGACTTGGCCGCTTATGCCATGATGGGCGCGACAAGGGAACCACGCCGGGAACCACCGAGCGCTCTGGACAAGAAATAGCTCGTCTGCTAAACGCCGCGCAACTTGCGTATCGCGGTGGGAGCCGAATGCGCGCGCCAATTTTCGGATCTTTCGAGGCTAGCCTCAAAATACAGGATAATCCGTGCAGGTACTCGTTCGCGACAACAATGTTGATCAGGCCCTCAAGGCCCTAAAGAAGAAGATGCAGCGCGAAGGAATCTTTCGCGAAATGAAGCTTCGCGGACATTATGAGAAGCCATCTGAGAAGCGAGCGCGCGAAAAGGCCGAGGCGGTTCGGCGCGCTCGGAAGCTTGCGCGCAAGAAGTTGCAGCGCGAGGGCCTGCTTCCGATGAAGCCTAAGCCTATTCCTGGCGCGCCGCGGTCAGCGAGCTGATTAGCGACGGTTGCGCGGGACTTCGTCATATAGCGCCTTAGCCCTCAGCGGCGGGGTTTTCGGATTGGCCTTGGGTATTGTCGATAAACGCGCATGTTTCGCGTGGAGCTCTGGTTTCGGCGCTCGATGATGGGACGATCAATACCCACGAGTATTTCGGCGGGAGTCTCAGTCGCCGCGCTCGCGCTCATGCTTGCCGCCTGCAGCGAGACGTTGGGCGGTTTTGGCGCGACAACACACGTGGCTGAAATCGACGCCGGACCCGGGGCTCAGGCCTCGAACGTCGGCAATATCGACTCCCTTACTGAGGTCATTCAGCGCAATCCGCAGGACGCCGCCGCTTACAACACCCGCGGCGTCGTCTACGCTAAGCTAGGCAAATATTCGAACGCCATTGAGGATTTCAGCCATACGATTGAGGTCGATCCGCATTTCTCCGGCGCCTACACAAACCGGGCGCTCGCCTATCGTCAGACCAAAAACGACGATCTGGCGATGCAGGACTTTAACCAGGCGATCGCCGTCAATCCGAACGACGCGGCTGCCTATCTCGGTCGCGGCAACCTCGAACGCTCGCACGGTGATTACACTGGCGCGCTCAAGGACCTGAACCAGGCGATTCGGCTGAATCCGGAAGGAGCCCAAGCCTATCACGCGCGTGGCCTCATCTATCAGCGCCAGGGCGACAACGCGCAGGCCATTACCGACTTCAACAATGCAATTGACCGCGACCCGTTCGCTGGCGCGCCATACCAGGCGCGTGGCCAGAGCTTGATGGCGACCGGCAAGTATGACGCGGCAGTCGAGGACTTCAACGCGGCGCTGAACGTCAACGCCAACAACTCGGAAGCCTGGACGGGCCTCGGAGTCTGCTACGAGAAGCTGAACAATCACGCGAAGGCCGTAGAATCTTATCAGCGCGCGGTGACGGTTAATCCCAACGATAGCGAAGCGCGCGCAGCCTTACAGCGGTTGAGCTGAGACCTCGCGGGGCCTGAGCAGCCGACCGAAATGTACGATGCAGCCCAGTGTACGGCTTTGCACGCGCCCGAGCCTTTTCAATAGCTTACCGTGATTTTTCTGCAACGCGAATCGCTTGAAGGACGTCTCACTCATATAAACAAATATTTTATGTTCATTTGGTATGGACCCTTGGTCGGTCGGAGCAAGTTGGGATGTGAAAGGCCGCATGGCAGGTCTCGCTCTGGAGGGGCACGGCGACGCCGGTTCAAGAGGAGGACGGCTTCGCTTTGACCCAATGCGGCATACACAAGCCGCCGCCCCTTACAAATCCGCCTTGGGCTCGTTTTTCAGAAAATCCTCAAGCCAGTGGATATCGTACTGGCCGTTCTGAACGTCCGAGTTTCGCACCAGGGCGCGAAACAAGGGCAGCGTTGTCTCGACGCCCTCGACGACGAATTCATCCAGCGCTCTCCGCAGCCGCATGAGAGCTTCAGTGCGCGTTCGTCCGTGGACGATCAGCTTGCCGACCAAGGAATTGTAATAGGGCGGGATCACGTAACCCTGATAGGCTGCGGAATCGACGCGAATGCCAAGGCCGCCCGGCGGATGAAAGTAGGTGATTCGTCCCGGCGACGGCGCGAATGTGCGCGCATGCTCAGCGTTGATCCGGCATTCGATCGCGGCGCCGAGGAAGCGAACGTCATCTTGCGCAATGGAAAGCGGGGAACCGGCCGCAATCTTGATTTGCTCATTGATAATGTCGATTCCGGTGATCATCTCGGTGACCGGATGCTCGACCTGCACGCGCGTATTCATCTCGATGAAGAAGAAGTTCCCATCCTCGTAAAGGAACTCGACTGTCCCGGCGCCGACGTAGCCCAGTTCAGCCATGGCCTTCGCGACAATTCCCCCGATGCTTTCGCGTTGTTCCGGGTTCAGAGCTGGTGATGGGCCTTCCTCCCATACTTTCTGGTGGCGCCGCTGCAGCGAGCAATCGCGCTCGCCGAGATGAATGGCGTGCCCCTGCGTGTCGCCGAGCACCTGAACTTCGATGTGGCGAGGCCGGGCGAGGTATTTCTCCAGATAGACGGAATCGTCTCCGAACGCGGTCCGCGCTTCGATCTTGGCCGCGCTAAGCGCTTCGGCGAGGTCGTCGGGTCCGCGCGCGACCTTCATGCCGCGGCCTCCGCCGCCCGCCGCAGCCTTTATGATCACCGGATAGCCGATCTTGTCGGCGATCTCGCGCGCTTCGACTTCATCCTGCACGCCGCCTTCGGACCCAGGCACACACGGGAGCCCGAGCTGCTCGGCGGTGCGCTTGGCCTCGATCTTGTCGCCCATCAACCGGATATGTTCAGCTTTCGGGCCGATGAATGTGATGTCGTGCTCGTCTAGAATATCCGCGAAACGCGCATTCTCGGCGAGAAAACCGTAGCCTGGATGAACAGCATCCGCGCCAGTAATCTCGCATGCAGCGACAATTGCGGGAATGTTCAGATAGCTGTCGCGCGCTGGCGGCGGTCCGATACACACGCTTTCATCCGCCAGCTTGACATGCATCGCATCCTTGTCGGCGGTCGAATAGACCGCAACGGTCGCGATGCCGAGCTCCTTGGCCGCACGCAGAACCCTGAGCGCAATCTCGCCTCGGTTGGCGATAAGGATTTTATCGAACATCGAGGCGAGCTCCCTGATCGCTCGCAACCTTCGCAGCTCGACTCTGTGTGGTGGTCATTCAACAATCATCAACGGCTGGTCGTACTCGACCGGCGAGCCATCCTCGACCAGGATGCGGACGATCCTGCCGGCCTGCGGCGCAACAATATCGTTGAACGTCTTCATCGCCTCAACCAGCAGCAACTTGTCTCCGACCTTTACGATCGAACCGACTTCGACGAACGGCTTGGATTCGGGACTGGACCGCAAATAGGCCGTTCCGACCATCGGCGACTTCACCGCGCCGGCCAGTTCGGCCGCGGGCCGCGCTATTCCAGCAGAAGCGGCGGCCGAGCTTCGCGTGGGATCGGCCGCGATTGGCGCCGGTTGAGAAACAGCCGGTGTGCTTGCCTGCACTGCTGGGGGCCGCTCGCGCGCCAGGCGCACCTGTAGGTCGCCGAGACTGACCTCGATCTCACTGAGATCATATTGCGACACGATCCTCGCGAGTTGGTCGATCGCAGCTACGTCGACAAGACTTTGCGCAGACCCGTCGGTTTGCACGCCGGACGGCTTCTTCATTTCATTTGCTCGCGAACAGGAACCGACGCGCCGGTCAGCAATCCGGGTGTCGTATATCCCGCCGATCCGCGCAAAGAAAGTGCGCCGAGGCATAGCGCTTCATGCCCGGCGCGCCCAAACGCTCACATCGTGAAACGCCACGCCGCCGTACGGAGCGACGCTGTCGTCGCCGACGAGGACGTTGATCCCCCAGCCATCGAGAAAGGCCGAAGGCGGCCAGATGCCTTCGCTGACGAGAGTGCCCGGTTTCACGCTCTCGACGATGCGGGTATGCAAGCGCGTCCGCCCACGCTCGTTCCCCAGTTGCACGACGTCGCCTTGTGAGAGCCCCAACCTCAGCGCGTCGGACGGATTGATCAACACTTCCGGCCGCTGTTCCCGAGACAATGACGTCCGGGTCTGAGTAAAGGAGGAGTTGAGGAAGTTTCGGGCCGGCGACGTCGCGAGTTTGAACGGGTGATCCTCATCCGCGGCCTCGTTGATCGGCCAATAGTCAGGCAGACTTGGCATCGCGCGCCACGGACCGCGCATTCCGTCGTTGGCAACCGGTACGTCTTCCCAATTCGCCTTGAAGCGGAATTTTCCGTCCGGGAAGCCAAAGCCGCCGAGGAAATGGGACTGTTCGAACGGGGGTTGCAAGTCAAACCAGCGCTCTCTTTCGAGGGTCGTAAGATCGCCGTAGCCCGATTCCCGCAATGTCCAGTCGATGATTTCTCGCGGCGACATGGAGAATGCAGGGTGTTCTGCGCCGACTCGCTTTGCGAGCGCAGCGATCACCTCGTGATTCGATCGGCAGCCCTCGGGCGGGTCGATTGCCTTCGCGGCGAATTGCAGATGCTGATGGCCGCCAGCGGTGTAAAGATCATCGTGTTCCAGAAACATGGTCGCAGGCAACACGATATCGGCATAGCGCGCGGTGTCGGTCATGAACTGTTCGTGGACGCAAGTGAAGAGATCCTCGCGCGAAAACCCGCGACGCACTTTTTCCTGGTGGGGAGCGACAGCGAGCGGGTTTGTGTTCTGAATGAGCATGGCTCGCACGGGCGGGCCGCCTTTCAGTGCGTCGGTTTCGCCTGTCAGGATGGCGCCGACCCGCGACTGGTCCAGCCGACGAACGCTTAAATCGCGGACGTCGAGTCCCTCGATCATTGTCCTTTGCAGTTTGAATACGCCGCTGTTGCTGTGAAAGGCGCCGCCGCCCTCGTGCGCCCAAGCGCCTGTGACCGCTGGAATGCAGAGCGCCGCATGCATGTTCGCCGCGCCGTTGCGTTGGCGGGAGAAACCGTAACCGAGCCGGAAAAAACTGCGTTTCGACCGCCCAATGAGGGCAGCGAACTCCTCAATTTGCGTGATAGCGAGGCCGGTGATCGCGCTCGCCCATGCGGGATCGCGGGTCTTCACATGCGCCTCAAGTTCGCGCGGCGTGTCCGTGTACCGCTCGAGATAGTCCCAATCGGCGCACCCGTCGCGAAACAGGATGTGCATCACCGCGCAGGCAAGCGCCCCGTCGGTGCCCGGCCTCAGGCACAAAGCAAGATCGGCCTGCCGCATTGTTTCGTTTTCATAGATGTCGATGACGACGAGTTTCGCGCCGCGTTCCTTCCGTGCGCGAATTGCGTGGGTCATCACATTGACTTGGGTCGCGACGGCGTTGGTGCCCCAAATGACGACGCAATCCGATTTCGCCATTTCCCTGGGATCGGCGCCGATCAGTCGACCGGTCCCGGCAACATATCCTGGCCAGGCGATCCCTACGCAGATCGTCCCGTGGAAGCGGGAGTAACGCTTGCCATGCGTGAGGCGCTCGATTCCATCGCGCATCACGAGGCCCATCGTGCCAGCGTAGAAGTATGGCCAAACGCCCTCGGGTCCGAGTTCGCGCTCGATCGAGAGGAAATTGTCAGCGACGCGGTCGAGCGCTTCGTCCCAACTGATCGGCGCAAATTGGCCGCTACCCTTGGGGCCTACGCGTCGAAACGGTTGAGTGAGCCGATCCGGATGATGGATGCGCTCGTGGTAACGAGCGACTTTGGCGCAGACGACGCCGGACGTGTAGGTCTGGTCGCGCGCGCCATGGATACGGCCGATGCGCTTGCCTCCAATGACCTCGACGTCAAGAGCGCAAACCGAGGGGCAGTCGTGCGGGCAGACTGAAGGACGCCGCGTAACCTCGGCGATCGCGTTCATGAGCCTCTTACAATCGTTACGTTTCAAGCCACCCGCGCCGGTGCTATCCTATAGCGCTTTAACCTCGGAGTGAAGCGCTCCCTCTCGGTCTGCAAGCTCCCCTTGCATTTGCAACCGAATACAACTATTAAGTTGTAGACATTCGATCGCTTTGAGTTGGCCTTGGCAATTCGTTTATTCCTCAGCGCCTGTGTAGCCGTGGCCGCGCTTGGAGCTGCTTGGGCGGAGAACAAGCCCGAGGCTGAAAGATCCCGGCCTGAGATCCATTATGCGCCACGCGAGAACCTCGAGAGCCTCGATGCTCGCACGATTGGCCGCGCTGAATTGTCGATCGACATGGCGGCGTACGTTCTGTCGGATTTGCGAATCATAGAGGCGTTGACGGACGCGGCGGAACGCGGCGTCCTGATCCGGCTTTATTTGGACAAGTCCCAGTTCGCCGAGCACGGAGCCACAAGCGGCGGGCCGGTGGAGGCGTTGCTGGCCCATCCCAATGTTGTGGCGCGGGTCAAAGGCGAGGGGGTTCTTATGCATCTGAAGGCCTACGCCATCGATGGCGCAGTGTTGCGCACAGGCTCTGGCAACTTTTCTCGGTCCGGGCTCGCCAGCCAGGACAACGACGCCATCTTTGTTATGGATCCCGCCATCGTTGACGCGTTTGAGAGCAATTTCGAACGCATTTGGGCGCGCGCGCAAAACATCGGAGCGCTTGATGAGACTCGATGACGCGGCGGGATCCGAGCCCGACCGAACGCGTTTTACCGCGACTCGCTGCGTTGCTGCGGCAAGCCCAATGGTGTGTAACGTTCGTAGCGTTGGTTGAACGCTTCAGCGCCGAGGATGCCGACTTCCATGCGCCGCGAGGCTGTGTCGCTTTGCGCGGCTAGAATTGATGACACGTGCCAGCGCCAGGTGGTCGGGTCGTCCATGGCGGAACCGGTAGCGACCTCAGTCACGCCTGCCGCGTAGCCGGCGCCGCCGCCGATTGCTGTGAGAGCAAGAATGAGGGACTTACGCATTGTCTCCTCCGGGATCTTGGCTGTTATTTTCGTCGCCGTGCGGGCCTCAAATCTGCCAGTCGGCCAGCGATGATTAAAAGAGTGTAAACACGAATTTGTGGCCAGGCTAGGGCGATTCGCTCTTCGAGGCGATTTCGCGCAACGCCTCGCTCGCCATTGTTCGAGTTATACGTCGACTTTGCGTCAAAGCCTCATGGTCGAGCATGGCCACAAGTTCTCGCGCGGCCCCGAGCGAGCGCTCGATTCGCAGCGCGATGTAGGCGATCACATGCGGCTCGACCTGAAGCTGACGATCGCTGAACAACTTGAAGAGAACCGCCTCGGTTAATTCAGTGTCAGGCGCCGAGAGGCCTACGGCAGGCGCTAGTCGCAGTCGCGATAAAAGGTCGGGTGTGGTGAGGCCCCAAGCGTCTGGCGCCGTCCGGCAGGTCAGCAGAAGCCACGCGTTGTTCTGTATCGCGTTGTTAATCAGGTGAAACAAAAGCGCTTCTGCACAGGTCGCGCGGTCGGCGTCTTCGATCAATACCGCATGAGCGGGGGCACAGACTTCGAGGCTCTGTTCGTTCAACGCCTCCCCGGCGAGGCTGACGGCGCCCGCAGCACGCGCCCAGATCGCGCCGAGGTGGCTTTTTCCCGCACCCTCGGGCCCGACCAGCATCAGCATTCGAGCTGCCCAGTTCGGCCAGAATTCGATCGCGGTCAGCGCGTCGAGGTTGGAAGCCGCCGGCAAAAAGTCCTCGCGCGCAAAGCTCGGCGAATGCTGCCAGCGGAAGGTCAGCTGCCGAGGCGGAGACATCATTCGGCCACCGGTCCGGAGCGGCCCCGGTAAAATGCGCTCGTCAGATAAAGGGCCATCAGATGACGGGCGACAACGCCGATCGCGGCTGCCGTTGGAACGGCGATGATCAACCCAAGGAAGCCAAACAACTGCCCGAACGCAAGCAGCGCAAACATAAGCCAGACAGGGTGAAGCCCGATCGATTCCCCGACGAGCTGGGGCGAGAGGACGTTACCCTCAAGGAATTGACCCGTTCCAACCACGCAGAGCGCCAACAAAAAGAGTTTAAGGCTTGGCCAACCCTGAAACAGGGCGACGCTCAGCGAAAGCACCAGCGCGGTCAGGGAACCGACATAAGGCACGAAACTCAAAAGGCCGCCAACCACGCCAATCAGAAAACCGTAGTCGAGACCGATCAAAGTCAAGCCGACGCTGTACCAAATCCCTAGAAACAGGCAGACGATCGACTGGCCACGAATGAAACCCGCCAGCGCCTGGTTGATTTCCAGGGCGATGCTTCGCAGAGTTTCGCGATGGTCGAGCGGCAGCCAAGAGTTCGAGCTTTTCAATCATCCTGTGCCAGTCGACGAGAATATAAAAGGCGACCACGGGCGTAACGATGAGGAGCGATAGGAAATTGAATAGCGCAGCCCCGCCGGACACGAGCCGTGTGAAGGCGTCGAGAAGCCATTGTGCGCTCTGCGCAACGAAGTCGCCGACCGACTTCTGGATTTGAGCGCCCGACAATTGTTGACGGAGGCCCAAGGCGTCCAACCAATGGCCGCCGTATTTTGAAATGAAGGCATTTCCCTCCTCGACTGCGATCGTCTGCAGCCGCATCGCGTAGCCGGGCAAATGTTGAGCGAAGGCGATGAATTGGCTTCCCAGCACCGGGACCACGAGAATAAAAAAGAGGACGACGGTCAGGACGAAAACCGTGAGAATGAGAAGCGAAGCGCCGAGCCAACTCAGTCCGAGCTTTTGAAGTTTGAGCACGACCGGGTCGAGGAGATAGCCGAGAACGATGCCCGCGGCGAAGGGCGTTATCGTTGAGCCCAGCACATAGATAATTAGCAGGAGGCCGACTAGTCCGACTCCCCAGAACAGGATCTGGCGCTCCAAGGTCACCTGGCCGAACCTCATAGCGTTTCCGGAGCTCCGCTAAGCGGCTGCAGCAAATCCCATTTGCCGCCCCAGGGATCGAGAAAGACCGCAACCAGCCCATAGGTTTCGAGGCGCGGCGTTTCCAGGAATTTGAGGCCGCGCTCACGTAGCCTCTCATAGTCTGCCCAGAAGTCCCCAGAATGAAGAAAAAAGCCAACCCGCCCCCCCGTTTGGTCGCCGACACGAGTCGTTTGACGCTCGTCAGATGGAACCGCGAGCACCAGCGCCGCGCCGGCGCCAAGCGACGGGGCGACAAGAATCCAGCGCTTCGCGGCAGAAAGCTCTGTGTCTTCGAGAACCGCGAAGCCGAGGACATCGCGGAAAAACGCGAGCCCTTCATCGTAGCTCGGAACAAGCATGGTTACGGCTGCAAGTCTTTGGAGCATGGGTTGTGCGTTATCGGCTCATGTGGTCCAGCCACTGGGCGATATAGACGCCCCCGGAGGCCAGAGTCGTCCCGGCGACCACCCATTCGAGGGAGTTCTGCAGGAGCGGCTGCTCAAGGCCGTACGCGCGGACTCCAAGCGCGAGGCCAGCGAGGGTTATCTGCGCGACCGTATTCAGTTTCGACACCCAAACCGGGCGGATTTCAACCGGCTTGTCGAGCAACCAGGAGACCAAGACAGCCATCAAGATCATCACATCCCGTGACACAACTGTGATGGCGATCGAGGCCGGCAAGCCGGCATATATGGCCAGGGAAACGTAGATCGAAATCAGGAGCGCCTTGTCGGCGAGCGGATCGAGATAGGCGCCGAGCTCAGTCCGCAGGCCAAATCGTTTGGCGATGAATCCGTCGACCCCATCGGAAACGCCGGCCAGAATGAAAATTAGGAATGCGGGAAAGAAACGTTGAGAAATGATCATCATGACCGCAAGAGGCGTCATCAGCATTCGCGCCAGCGTGATGAAATTGGGTAGATTGTTGAGGAGCGCGCCGATATTCATCAACTGCACACGCCCTAGCGTCACCCGCCCACCATCCCCCTTCTTTGGACTTTGTTGCATACATGGGATGACTCGCTGGCAGCGATAGCACAAAGTCGCCAAGATTAGGAAACCTGGTCTGACGTCCGCTCTTGCGCGCCGCATGGCGGGCATTTACCGCGATGGTCACCGAACCCTGTGAGCCTGGATGTCCGATAGTCGAAAGCCGCTCACTTACGCCGAATTGGGGGTTGACATCGATGTCGGCAACCGGATCGTGGACCGGATCCGCCCGTTCGCTCGGAGTACGCGGCGTCCGGGCGCGGGCGCGGAGCTTGGCGGATTTGGCGGATTGTTCGATCTCAAGGCGGCGGGCTTCGTCGACCCGATCCTGGTCGCCGCCAATGACGGCGTCGGCACAAAAGTGAAGATCGCGATCGAGAGCGGCCTATATGACACCATCGGCATTGACCTGGTGGCGATGTGCGTTAACGACATTGTCGTTCAAGGCGCAGAGCCCTTGTTTTTTTTGGATTATTTTGCATCGGGCAGGCTTGACGAGGACACGACGTCCGCTGTGGTGCAAAGTATCGCAGAAGCATGCGCACAATCGGGGTGTGCATTAATCGGCGGAGAGACGGCCGAGATGCCAGGCCTTTACGCCGCCGGCGATTTCGACCTCGCCGGCTTCGCGGTGGGCGCTGCCGAACGCGGTACGCTGTTGCCTCGTCCAGGGTTGAAGGAAGGGGACCTCGTCTTCGGTTTGCCGTCGTCGGGGGTGCATTCCAATGGATTTTCGCTGGTGCGGCGGATTGTGGCGCGGTCTGGCCTGGGGTGGGAGTCTTCGGCCCCGTTCGATCCGTCCCGCTCGCTGGCCGCCGCTCTGCTGACGCCGACACGCCTATATGTGTTGCAGCTGCTTGAGGCGCTGAAGCAAACACGAGGTATCCACGCGCTGGCCCACATCACCGGCGGCGGCTATCCGGACAATCTGCCGCGCGTGCTCGACCGTAGTCTTGCCGTCTCGCTCGATCTCAACGCCTTCATGCCCCAACCGGTTTTCTCCTGGCTGGCCTCGGTCGGCGATCTCAATGAAGCGGAGATGCTGCGCACCTTCAATTGCGGGTTCGGGATCGCGGCATTCGTTTCGGCCGACAGTGAGGCGGAAGCGCGAGATGCGCTTGGCAACGCGGGCCTCTCGCCGGTCCTGATCGGAGAGCTCGTCACAGCCGAGGGGCGCACGCTTTTGACCCATGGAAGGCTTCGCTTGTGACCGCCCGAGCGCGAACAGCGGTTCTTATTTCGGGGCGCGGCTCCAACATGGGGGCTTTGATCGAGGCCGCGCGATCGCCGGACTTCTCGGCTGAAATCGTGCTCGTTCTCGCGGACAACCCGGCCGCGCCTGGCCTGTCGCTGGCGCGCGACATGGGCGTCGCTGCCGAGGCGATCGATTTCCAAACTTACACAGGCAAGCCGACCTTCGAGGCTGCGCTCCACGCGCGGCTTACGTCCGCGTCAGTCGACATCGTGTGCCTCGCCGGGTTTATGCGTCTTTTGAGCCCGGCCTTCGTCGAGCGATGGCAAGGCAGGATGCTCAACATTCATCCCTCACTGTTGCCAAATCTGCGCGGCCTCAAAACTCACGAGCGCGCGCTCGCTCAGGGGCTTTCCGAACACGGCTGCACAGTTCACCTCGTAATCGCTGAGCTCGACGCTGGACCGATCCTTTCCCAGGCGCGCGTGCCCATTTTTCCGGGAGACGACGTGGCCGCCCTTGCAGCGCGCGTCCTCAAAGAAGAACACCGGATCTATCCGCAAGCTCTCGGCGAACTCGCCCGTTCGCTCCGGGCCCTGAGCGATTGCGAGCAGCAATTAGCGTCGCCGCCGGCGCGGTGACCATTAAGCAAGCCGTTCTGGCCAGCTTGCAGCGCCCCGTGATTGGATTGATATTTCGCCGATGGAAAAGGAGATTGACTTGGCGCCGGCCGTTGCAACGAAGGAGCAGCATTCGTCGGCCATTGCGGCGACCGACAAGGCGCCGCCCCTCTTATCTTCGCCCGAGCGGTTCATCAATCGCGAATTGTCTTGGCTCGAGTTCAATCGGAGGGTGTTGGAGGAATCCGCGAACGCTAGCCATCCGCTGCTTGAGCGACTGCGGTTCCTCTCAATCTCGGCCACCAATCTCGACGAGTTTTTTATGGTTCGCGTGGCGGGCCTGGTTGGCCAGGTCCTGACCGGGGTCGCGGAAATTTCTGATGACGGGCGCACGCCTGCGGAGCAACTTGAACGCATCAGCGAGCGTGTTGCAGAGTTGATCGCTTCCCAGCAGGCGCGGTGGAAGGCGTTGCAATCCGAACTCGCCGCCAACGGCGTCGTGATCCTCAGCGTTGGCGATCTGACACGCAGAGAACGCGAATGGCTGCAGGATTATTTCCTCCTGCACGTGTTCCCGATCCTGACGCCGCTCGCGGTCGATCCGGCGCATCCGTTTCCCTTCATTCCCAATCTGGGATTCACATTGGCGCTTGAACTTTTGAATCCGCGTGACGGCACAACGATGAGCGCTCTTGTGCGAATCCCCGGGAGCGTCGAACGGTTTCTTCGTTTGCCCGACGGCCCGCTTGGGGGCGCTGCGCGCTTTGTCATGCTCGATCGTTTGATTGTCGCCTTTATCGGGCTTTTGTTTCCAGGTTACGAAGTCTTGGGGGAAGGAGCTTTCCGCGTCATTCGCGACAGCGATATCGAAATTGAGGAAGAAGCGGAGGACCTTGTCCGCCTCTACGAGAGCGCACTTAAACGGCGACGGCGCGGCATCGTCATCCGTCTCGAGATCGAAGCCAGCATGCCTGAATCGTTGCGCGCATTCGTGGCTGGAGACGTCGACGTCGTCCCATCTGGCATCGTTCTGATCGAGGGGATGCTAGCGCTCAACGACCTGTCGCAACTGGTGGCGATCGACCGCCCTGAGCTTAAGTTTTCTCCTTACAACCCTCGCTTTCCAGAACGCGTCAGGGACCTCGGCGGCGATATCTTTGGGGCGATTCGGCAGAAGGATCTCGTTGTCCATCACCCGTACGAATCGTTCGACGTTGTCGTTCGGTTCCTTAATCAAGCCGCGCACGATCCTAGCGTCGTCGCAATCAAGCAGACGCTCTACCGGACTTCAGCGGACAGCCCGATCGTCCGCGCGCTTATCGAAGCGGCCGAGGCCGGGAAATCCGTCACTGCGCTGGTGGAGCTAAAAGCCCGCTTTGATGAGGAGGCCAACATCCGCTGGGCGAGGGATCTGGAGCGGGCTGGAGCTCAGGTCGTCTATGGGTTCATCGAGCTCAAGACCCACGCGAAGCTCTCGATGGTGGTGCGGCGTGAGGGCGGAGGGCTTGTCAACTATTGTCATCTGGGCACCGGCAATTATCACCCGGTGACTGCCAAGATCTACGCGGACATTTCGCTTTTCACCGCGGACGCGGCGATTGGGCGGGATGTCGCGCGCATATTCAATTTCATCACCGGCTACGCCGAACCGGACGGACTTGAGCAGATGTCAATCTCGCCGATCACACTCAAGCAGACGCTGCTGCGCAGTATCGCCGATGAAATCGACCATGGGCGATTGGGTCGGCCCGCGCAGATCTGGATGAAGTGCAACGCTCTCGTCGACCCGCAGATCATCGACGCGCTCTACGCCGCCAGTCGGGAAGGCGTGCAAATCGACATCGTTGTGCGCGGAATTTGTTGCCTACGGCCGGGCGTCCCGGGACTTTCCGACAACATTCGCGTCAAGTCGCTCGTTGGCCGATTTCTTGAGCACGCCCGCATCTATGCCTTCGGCGCTGGCTGTGGCTTACCCAACCCGAAAGCTCGGGTATTTATCTCATCGGCCGATCTCATGCCGCGTAATCTTGATCGGCGCGTCGAAGCGTTGGTCCCGCTGCTCAATCCGACGGTTCACGAGCACGTCCTCGATCAAATCATGCAAGCAAACCTAATGGACAACCAGCAGAGCTTTCGAATTCTACCTGACGGCTCGAGCGAAAGAATTGTTCCCGCCGAGGAAGAGGAGCCGTTCAACGCGCACAAGTACTTCATGACCAATCCGAGCCTTTCGGGTCGCGGCAAGGCGCTGGTGGAGTCCTTTCCGATGGCGCTTCGAAGGCGCGTCTGATAGACGGCCCGGCCGGGCGACACGGGGCGCCCGACGAGGTTGGTCATGCTCGACAATGCGAGAGGACGTTTGCCGGGAAAGCCGTTGGCGATCGTTGACATCGGCTCGAATTCGGTGCGCTTGGTGTGTTATGAGTCGCAATCACGCGCTCCAACGCCCACTTTCAATGAAAAGGCTTTGTGCGGCCTCGGCAGAGGCGTAGCGATGACGGGACTTCTGCCGGAGGATGGAGTTGTCAAGGCGCTCGCTGCGCTTCAGCGCTTTCGCGTTCTCTGCGACACAATGGGAATTCGCGACCTACGCGGCATCGCGACGGCGGCTGTTCGTGACGCCGCGAACGGGGCTGAGTTTCTAAATCGCGCCGAGAGCGTTCTTGGTTGCAAGATTGAGCTCCTGAGCGGGCAGCGGGAAGCAAGATTGGCGGCTCTTGGCGTTGTCAGTTCGATTTATAAAACGGACGGCCTTGTCGGTGATTTGGGCGGCGGCTCACTCGAGCTGACTGATGTTCGGAACGGAGAATGCAGCCCGGGGGTCACCCTGCCATTAGGGGGCCTGTCGCTGATGGACCTCTCTGAGCGTTCGCCTAAAAAGGCCGCCAAGATCGTTCGTGAGAAGCTCGCGGCGGTTAAAGCGCTTAAAGGGCTGGCAGGTCGCACGTTCTACGCCGTCGGCGGCACGTGGCGCGCTCTTGCGCGCTTGCATATGCGGCAGCGGCAGTATCCGATGAACGTGATGCACAACTACGTCATCCCCTCGCGCGACGCGCTCGAATTTGCGTCGCTTGTGGAACGGATCGAAGTGGACGCGCTGCTTTCAATTGAGTCGGTGCCGGCCGCCCGCAGGCCGTTGCTAGCCTACGGCGCCGCGGTGCTGGAAGAGATCATTCGACAGTCCAATCCGAAAGAGATCGTCGTTTCGGCGCTTGGCGTTCGTGAGGGGCTGATCTATTCGCAGCTCTCTCCTGAGGAGCAAGCGAGAGATCCGCTCATCGTGGCGGCGCGCGAGTTCAACCAATTACGCTCGCGGGCGCCAAATCACGGTGATGAGCTTTATGCCTGGACCAGCCACCTAATCGAATCAACTCATCTCGAGGAGGACGGTCAGGATCGCCGGCTGCGCCACGCCGCATGTCTCTTGTCCGATATTTCCTGGCGCGCCCACCCCGATTACCGTGGCGTTCAAGCCTACGATCTGGTGGTCAACGCATCTTTCATCGGCGTCGACCACCCGTCGCGAGCATTTCTTGCGCTGGCGGCTTCTTACCGGCACATGTCCAATGAAGATGTTGTTTCGCCGCAGTCGCGTGCGCTGGTCACGGCCCGACAGCTCGATCGAGCTCGAATTCTCGGGGCGGCGATGCGAGTCGCGTATAACATTTCCGCAGCGATGCCCGGGGTGCTGTCACGCGCTCCCATGGTCTGCGCGAAAGGCCGCGTCATCCTAACCTTGCCGTCTGACCTCGCGCCGCTAAGCGGAGAGCGACTTTTGTCGCGCATGCGGCAGTTTGGCCGCCTCGTCGGATCCGAACCGGACGTCCGGATGTCTTTATAATTTATGGCGGGACTGCGTTTGCGGTCACAGCAAAGAGTTGTCTCACCCCAATCGTTGTAACGGTTCAAAACGCATTGAAGCGTCAAACAGATTCTTTACGGGCCGGACGCATGCTTGTTTTTATCTATTGGCGCCAGCGATCGGTTAGACATGCACTCGTTCCGTACCGACAGCCAGTTTTTTCGCGATGCTCTCGAGAGGGTTGGCAAGGCGGAAGACACGCGGTCGGTGCGTTCTCCCGAGGGAGCGGGCCCAGAACGACGTCAGACTGAGCACATTGGCAGGAATGAGTTTCTTTCCGATCAGCAAGAGCAGACGGCGCGCGTCATCGGGCGGCTAGTGGCTCTGAATGGAACACAGGGCGTTATCAGCTGTCCGCTTAAGATGGGGGAGGTGGATTGGTCGGTCGGCCACCTAATCACGATCATACACAAAACTTCGCGTCTGGTTGGCGCTGTCTGCGAGATTGCAACAGATGACGGCCGATGGTCCGAAGGCGAATCGAATTCCGCCCGCGTCACCATCGAATTGAACGGTGAAATTATCGATGGCCCTGATGAAATACCCCTTTTTCACCGCGGGGTGCGCTCGTTTCCTTCCCTTGGCGCGCCAGCGCACCGCATTCGCGCAGATGATCTTCGAGCCGTTTATACGTTTCGCGGCCAACAGGGGGTGGAAATCGGCCGCCTGAGCCAAAATGAGGACATTCCCGCCGAGATCGACGTTGGTGAGTTAATTCGGCGTCACTTTTCCGTTTTGGGCTCGACTGGCGTGGGAAAGACCACATCGGTCAGTCTGTTGTTGAAGAAGTCGTTGGCCGTGAGGCCGAAACTGCGCATTATCATTTTTGATCCGCACAACGAATATGCGGCCCATTTCCCCGGGCTGGCCCAGATCGTCGATTCTGAAAGCCTCGAGCTCCCCTTCTGGATGTTTAAGTTCGATGAGCTGGCCGACGTCGTTTTTAGCAACCGACAGCCTCATCCGGACGAGCGGGATGCACTCTATGAGGTCATTCGCATCGCTCGGGCGAAATATCAGGTCGAATTGGGTTCGTTAGGCGGCACAAGTGCGGTGCGTAGGCAACCAGTTTCCGAAGGAAGCTCAGTAACTTCCGACGCGCCGACGCCCTACCGCATAATCGATGTCGTCGCCATCATCGATGAATGGCTTGGCATGCTCGATCAGCGATTTCCGCGCTCCGATTTGCGAGCGTTGCGTCACCGGCTCGAGGGGCTGAACCGCGATCCCCGGTATCGGTTCATGTTCGGGAGAGTGGTGGTCGAGGACGACATCGCCAAAGTTGTTTCTCGCCTTTTTCGCATCCCAACGCGGGGACTGCCTGTTACAATCGTCCGTCTGGCCGGCTTGCCAAACGAGGTCACGAACTCGGTTGTCTCGGTGCTGGCGAGGCTCGCCTTCGAGATCGCCTTCTGGTGCGCCGGCGCCTATGAGATCAATGTGTTGTGCGAAGAAGCGCACCGCTACATTTCCTCCGCCAGCGGGCAAGCCTTTGGGCCAGCCCGGCTCGCGATCGGTCGCATAGCCAAGGAAGGACGTAAGTATGGCGCCTCGCTCGGTGTCGTTACCCAACGTCCTTCAGAACTCGACCCGACCGTGCTGTCGCAATGCTCGACAATGTTCGCGATGCGCCTCGCCAACGAACTCGACAAGGGCATCATTCGCGCCGCAGCGGGCGCGTCGGCCAGCAGCACGATCGCCTTCCTGTCCTCGATCGCCGACCGAGAGGCGATCGCGTTCGGCGAAGCGATCGCTACGCCGATGCGAATGAAGTTCGCGGACATTTCATCGCGCAGTGAGGACCGGAGAACTCACGTTTCCGGCGAGCATGACGCGGACCCGATCGATTTGCGAAAGCTGTCAGCGCAGTTGCGTGGCGAAGCGCCGGGAGGGTGACCCAGGCATCTGCCAGTTAATTAACTGTGTGACAATGTGAAACTGAGACAAGTATAGTTGGCTGGTAGACCCGCCCAGCGGAATTGAGATTTGCAATCGGCGCGCATGAACGCCATATACAGCGACAGCGCCCGGTCGAAGCGATCATCCTTAACCGATCATCCCTGAACCGTGGCAATCACGACCCCCACCGGCGGTCCTTGAAACCGTCAAGGCGAGGAGAAGTCACGTATGGCGGCCGACCAGGAGACCGTCGATCGCGTGCGATCGATTGACGTCGATGCTTACAAATATGGATTTATCAGTGCGATCGAGTCCGATTTAGCGCCAAAGGGCCTCAGCCAAGACACAGTTCGGTTTATTTCGCTCAAGAAAGACGATCCGAAATGGCTGCTGGATTGGCGACTGGAGGCTTTCCGCCGTTGGCAATCAATGGAGGAGCCAAAGTGGGCCCGCGTTAATCATCCGCCGATCGACTACCAGAACATTTATTATTACGCTGCTCCAAAAACGACGCCAGGCCCGAAGTCGCTCGACGAGGTCGACCCTGAGCTGTTGCGGACTTACGCGAAACTCGGCATCCCGCTTGTCGAGCAGGAGATCCTTGCGGGGGTCGAGAGACCGAGGGTTGCGGTTGACGCCGTCTTCGACTTGGTTTCGATCGCGACAACCTTCAAGGACGAGCTCGCAAAGGCAGGAGTCATTTTCTGTTCCTTCTCTGACGCGGTAAGGAATCACCCGGACCTTGTGCGTCGCTATCTGGGCACTGTGGTGCCAAGCACGGACAACTTTTACGCCACGCTCAATTCGGCTGTGTTCTCAGACGGCTCGTTCGTCTACGTCCCCGCGGGCGTGCGCTGCCCGATGGAGCTGTCGACTTATTTCCGCATCAACGAGCGGAATACCGGGCAGTTTGAGCGCACGCTGATCATCGCCGACCGCGGAGCTTATGTCAGCTATCTGGAAGGCTGCACGGCGCCAAAGCGAGATGAGAACCAGCTCCACGCAGCCGTCGTGGAACTCATTGCGCTTGACGACGCCGAGATCAAGTATTCAACCGTGCAGAACTGGTATCCGGGCGATTCCGAGGGGCGCGGCGGCATCTATAATTTTGTCACGAAGCGCGGCGACTGCCGCGGAGCACGGTCGAAAATCTCTTGGACGCAGGTCGAGACCGGATCGGCGATCACCTGGAAATATCCATCCTGCATTCTGCGAGGAGAAGCTTCCCGCGGCGAATTCTATTCGATTGCGATTTCTAACGGCCATCAGCAGGTCGACAGCGGAACGAAGATGATCCATCTCGGCCGCAACACCAAGAGCCGGATAATCTCCAAGGGAGTTGCAGCGGGGAAATCGCAAAACACCTATAGAGGGCAGGTGTCGGCGCATCGGCTTGCGACGGGAGCGCGCAACTTCACCAATTGCGACTCGCTGCTGATCGGGTCCGAATGCGGCGCGCATACAGTCCCTTACATCGAGGCCAAGAATGCCTCAGCGGTGATCGAACACGAGGCGACCACGTCTAAGGTCTCGGAAGAGCAGCTGTTTTATTGTTTGCAACGCGGCCTTTCGGCCGAGGAGGCGACGGCGCTTATCGTCAACGGTTTTGTTCGGGACGTGCTTCAGCAACTGCCCATGGAGTTTGCCGTCGAAGCTCAGAAACTCATTTCAATCAGCCTCGAGGGGAGCGTAGGATGACGGCCAGCACGGTGAGCCGCACGCGAGATGATCAGCTGCCAATGTTAGAGATTAAGCACCTTAGCGTCTCCATCGAGGACAAGCTGATTCTAGACAACCTCAGTCTTAGCGTGAACACAGGCGAGGTTGCGGCGATCATGGGCCCGAACGGATCTGGCAAGTCGACGCTGGCCTATGTCCTTGCAGGAAAGTCGGCGTACGAAGTCCGATCTGGCCAGATCTTGCTTGGCGGCGAAGATCTTCTTGAGCTAAAGCCCACGGAGCGCGCGCTAAAGGGGCTGTTTCTAGCATTTCAGTATCCAACGGAGATTCCCGGCGTCGCAGGCATGACTTTTCTCAAAGCGGCGTTGAACGCGCAGCGGCGAGCGCGCGGAGAAACGGATCTCACGACGCCGGACTTCATGCGTCGCGTGCGCGAGGCTGCGCAGGCGTTGAAGATCGATCAGGAAATGCTGCGCCGCCCGCTCAATGTCGGGTTTTCCGGGGGCGAAAAGAAAAGGTTTGAAGTCCTGCAGATGGCGCTGCTAGCGCCGCGAGTGGGCGTCCTTGACGAAACCGATTCGGGGCTCGACATCGATGCGCTCAGAATTGTTGCGGAAGGGGTCAACGCCCTTCGCGATCCGAAGCGCGCGTTCCTCGTGATTACGCACTATCAGCGGCTCCTGGGTTACATCAAGCCGGATGTTGTGCATGTGATGGCGAGGGGCCGGATCGTCGCCACCGGCGGCCCAGAGCTGGCACTTGAGCTCGAGCGCAACGGTTATCGCGATTATGCCGAGGAGGCCGCATAATCTGCCGATGACCGCCCATCTCGTCAATCTATCAACCGCGGAAAAAACGCTCGCCCGGCAATTCGCGGAGCTTGCGAGGCAAGAGCCGTCAGCGGCCCGCGCCGCCGCCTTCGCACGGTTCGCCGCCGCGGGACTGCCGACGCGGCGGATTGAGGCCTGGCATTACACCGACCTACGCGCCTCCGTGCCCGAGGCCGCTCCGATCTTGGCAGCGCCGAAGCAGGCCGACGTAGAAGCAGCTCGCGGCCAGCTCGCCGGACGGGAACGCTTCGTGTTAGGGCAACAAGTTGTGTTGGTGGGCGGCCGGTTTATCCCTGAGCTTTCGGATCGTCTCCCCGCCGGCGTTTCTATTACCGAAGGATCCGGCGCGGCGCCTGCGATAGACGATCCTTTGGCCTCTCTTAATGAGGCGTTGAGCCCGTCCGGGTGCACAATCTCGGTCGCGCGAGAGACGAAAATTGCGGAGCCGATCACCCTTCTGCATCTTGGTAGCGCCGCTTCTTCCTACTCGGTCTATTCGCGGACGGCCATCGCGCTCGACGCGATGGCGCAGGCGGCATTTGTCGAAATATTCGAAGGGGGGCATGCTGGCGTTCAGCGGAACACGGTTACGATTTTGACTTTGGGCGATCACGCTCGAGCAACGCATGTCTCGCTCGTTGATGATGATCCTGGCGTGCACGTTGAAACGCAGATTTGCGAGATCGCGAAAGGCGCCGAGCTTAGGGCGTTCGGGCTCGTATCTGGCGGGGAGCTTACGCGCCGACAGATCTTTGTCCGAATCGCCGGGGATCGGGCAAACGTCTCACTTGGGGGATTGACGCTAATCGATGGCGTCCGACGCGCCGATACGACACTGCAGGTGGTTCATGCCGCGCCCGCGGGCGTCAGCAGGGAGTTTTATCGAGCGATCGTCGACGACGACGCTGTCGGCGTTTTTCAGGGTAAGATAATCGTTGAGCAAGCGGCGCAAAAGACCGATGGCTCGATGAAATCCCAAGCGATCCTCTTGTCTCCGCGGGCGCAGATGAACCAAAAGCCGGAGCTCGAGATTTTCGCGGATGACGTCGTGTGCGGGCACGGGGCGACGGTTGCTTCGCTCGATCCCGAGCAGTTATTTTATTTGGAAGCGCGCGGCATCGCGAACAACGACGCCAAGGCAATGCTGCTTGAGGCTTTTGGAGGGGACCCCATCGACAGAATTGAAGACAAGTGTTTGGTCGACCCTTTGCGCGCTATACTCGTCGCGTGGCTTGACGCGCGGAAGGCGAGGAAGTGAACAAAATCGTGCAACCGGATCTCGACGCCTACGATGTTGAAGCGATACGATCGGATTTCCCGATCCTCGCCGAGCGCCCTTATGGCAAGCCCCTTGTGTATCTCGATAATGCCGCCTCGGCTCAAAAGCCGAAGCAGGTCATCGATCGTCTGACGCATGCCTATGAGCATGAATATGCGAACGTGCATCGTGGCTTGCACTATTTAGCGAACGCCGCGACCGAGGCGTATGAAGGCGCCCGAGAAACCGTGCGACGGTTTGTTAACGCCGCTTCACACGAGGAGATTGTTTTCACCCGATCGGCAACTGAGGCGATCAATCTTGTTGCATCCAGCTTCGGCCTTGCGCACATCGGCGCCGGTGACGAGATTGTGCTCAGCATAATGGAACATCACTCCAATGTAGTGCCTTGGCACTTCCATCGTGAACGCAAAGGCGCGGTCTTGCGATGGGTTGATGTTGGCGATGACGGCTCCTTTTCACTTGACGCGTTCGAACGCTCACTGACCGGTCGAACGAAGATGGTCGCTATAACGCAAATGTCCAACGTCCTTGGGACGACGGTCCCCATCAAGGAACTCGTCAAAATCGCGCACGCGCGGGGGATCCGCGTCCTCGTCGATGGTTCGCAGGGAGCCGTGCATCTCGACGTCGACGTCCGCGATCTGGACGTCGACTTTTACGTTTTCACTGGGCACAAGATCTGCGGGCCCACTGGGATCGGCGTTCTCTACAGCAAGCGCGAACTTCTTGAAAGGCTTCCGCCCTATCAGGGCGGCGGCGAGATGATCGAGGAAGTCACGAAGGACACTGTCACATATAATCATCCGCCGCATCGGTTTGAGGCCGGCACGCCACCGATCGTGCAGGCAATTGGGCTCGCGGCGGCGTTGGACTATATCGATGGGATTGGGCGGGCTCGCATCCGCGCGCACGAGAGGGCATTGTGCACGTACGCGCACGAACTTCTGTCTTCGATCAATTCCCTGCGCATCATTGGCGTCGCAGAGGGCAAGGGGCCTATCGTGTCGTTCACGATGGAGGGCGCGCACGCGCATGACATTGCGACGTTGATTGACCGATCAGGCGTCGCCGTGAGGGCCGGAACGCACTGCGCGATGCCGCTATTGAGCAGGTTCGGAGTTACGTCCACCTGCCGAGCCTCGTTTGCGCTTTACAATACCTTCGAAGAAGTTGACGCGCTGGCGGAATCACTGATCCGGGCGCGAAGACTTTTCCAGTAGGGGGTCGGCATGGACGACGCGCAGAGCCACGCGAGCGACATCGGTACCACCACCGTGCACAACGTGGAGATCAAGCCGCCAGCAGCGATGGGGTCTGAAGAATTGCGCCGTTTGACAGACTCCATCATTGCTGCCTTGAAAACAGTCTTCGATCCAGAAATTCCGGCAGATATTTACGAGCTCGGTCTGATTTACAACGTCGATATCGACGACGCGCATTTCGTCAGCATCGACATGACGCTCACGGCCCCGGCTTGTCCAGTCGCCGGCGAAATGCCCACGTGGGTGGAGAATGCGGTCAGCGCCGTCCCTGGCGTCGCCGGCGCGAAGGTGAACATGGTGTTTGATCCGCCTTGGGATCAGAGCCGTATGTCCGACGAGGCGCGCGTTGCCCTCGACATGTGGTGAGCGGCCGGACTTGCGTCGGCGGCCCCCACATGAACGAGCGTCAGAACCCGCCGAAGGACAGCATAGTGGTTCAAGTATCTGAAAATGAACTCGGCGCACGCCAAGAGATCGTCTTGGCTCAATGATAAACGCGTACGCGGTATAGCTTACCAGATTTTGCTGCTTGCGGTGATCGCGGCATTAGCTTCAGGTGCTATCTATAACGCCGTGGTCAATATGCGGGCCCGTGGCGTTCCGATTGGCTTCGGGTTTTGGAACGATGTCGCCGGCTTCGACATCAACCTCCACCTGATAAGCTATTCAAATCTGTCGACCTACGGACGAGCGTTCTGGGTTGGGTTGCTAAACACCCTTCTTATCGGCGTCATTTGCATTCCGCTGGCGACGCTGCTGGGCTTTGTGATCGGTGTAGCGCGCCTCTCGAGTAATTGGCTGCTGTCTCGGTTTGCGCTCGTCTACACTAGTGTTATGCGCAACACGCCGCTACTGTTGCTGTTACTGTTTTGGTATAATGCGGTACTGAAGTCGTTGCCGGGACCACGACATTCAGTCAGTATCGGGGACGTCGTCTTTCTCAATAACCGCGGCCTCTACTTGCCGATGCCCGTCCCGCGAGGCTCGGTCGTCTGGTTTCTAGGATCAGTAGGGGCCGCGATTGTTTCCGCGGTCGGATTTCACGTCTGGGCTCGGTGGCGCCAAGACCGAACCGGTGCACAAATGCCGACGGCGCCGGTCGCTGCCGTGCTAATCATCGGCCTACCAGTGCTCACGATGGGCGCGACCGGGTCGCCGTTCGGGTTCGATATCGCTCGGTTGTCCGGCTTCAATCTCAAAGGTGGGCTCCAAATTATCCCCGAAATGGCCGCGCTTGTGTTCGGACTTGTCACGTTCACCGCAGCCTTCATTGCGGAGATTGTCCGCGCCGGCGTCCTGGCGGTTTCGTTTGGTCAGAGCGAGGCGGCAGGCGCGCTCGGTTTGCATCGGGGCCTTTCGATGCGGCTCGTTGTTATTCCGCAGGCAATGCGCCTCATAACGCCGCCGCTCACGTCGCAATATTTAAACATTGTCAAAAACTCCTCGCTTGCGGTGTTCATCGGTTATCCGGACCTGGTGCAGATTTTCGCCGGAACGGTGCTTAACCAAACACAGGCGGCAGTCCAGGTCATGGCGATTACGGTGGCGGTCTATCTGGTCATTTCCCTCACAGTCGCCACGGCTCTCAATACTTTCAACGCGCGCTATGCGGTGGAAGGATTGTAAGCTTGGCGTCGCTAGCCTATGTTCGAGAAGCGCCGGAGCCGGAAGCTGCGCCGCCGGTCCTATCGGGTGGGGCGCTGGCATGGGCCCGGGCTAATCTCTTCGGGTCGATAGTCTCGACTTCCGTCACGATTTGCTGTGTTGCGTTCGTCGCATATCTGCTTCCCCAATTGGTCGCCTGGGCAACAACCAGCGCGATTTGGAGAGCAACCGACGGCGCGGCCTGCCGCATGCATGAAGATGGCGCCTGTTGGGCCTTTGTCATCGCGAAGTGGGATTATCTGCGGTTCGGGTCCTATCCTTTTTCCGAGCGCTGGCGCGTCAACGTCGCCGAGGCGATCGGGGCCGCTCTGATAATCTGGTTGCTGTGGATTAACGCCCCCGGGCGCGTTTCGGCCGCCTTCGTATTTTTTTTCGTCTATCCCATTCCAGCGCTAATTCTTTTGCGCGGTTCGTCTTGGCTTGGTCTGCCTATTGTAGACACCCAGTTATGGGGGGGAATTTTCGTCTCTCTGCTAACGGCCGTTGTGGGGATTGTCTTCTCTCTACCGCTCGGCGTGCTTCTTGCACTTGGACGCCGCTCGGCGTTGCCCGCCATTCGCTTGGCCAGCGTCATATTTATCGAGTTCGTCCGCGGCGTGCCGTTTATTGCGATCTTGTTCATGGCCAACAATCTGTTGCCACTCTTTGTGCCCGAGACATGGACGCCTGATCGCTTGCTGCGTCCCTTGGCAGGGATCGTTATCTTTTCAGCGGCCTATATGGCCGAAGAGGTGCGCGGCGGCCTTCAGTCTCTAGGCAGGGGACAATACGAGGCAGCGATGGCGCTCGGACTGAACTACGGGCGTATGACGGCGCTCGTCATATTGCCTCAGGCGCTGAGCTTGGTGATTCCTGGCATCGTCAACAATTTCATTGGCCTGTTTATGGACACCACGCTTATCTCAGTCGTTGGCGCCACCGATTTCCTCGAAGCGATGAACAATGCGATCAAGGATCCAGTCTGGGCGGGCCCAACAATCATGGTGACGGGCTATGTCTTCGCGGGCATCTTTTATTTCGTCTTTTGCTTCGGAATGGCGTGCTACTCTGCTCACATCGAAAGAGCTCTCGCCAAAGGCCGCAAATAATGCCGAGCGCGCTACCCAGCGCCGATCGAAGCGACGACGCTGCAATCCGATTTAGCGGCGTCCACAAATGGTATGGTAGCTTTCACGTACTGCGGAACATTAATCTAACGGTTGGGCGCGGGGAGCGGATCGTGGTTTGCGGTCCGTCAGGCTCCGGAAAGTCAACGCTCATCCGGTGCGTTAATCGCCTTGAGCAACATCAGCGCGGATCGATTGTCGTGGATGGCGTGGAGCTGACCGACGACATCAAGCGGATCGATGAAGTGCGGCGAGAAGTAGGGATGGTGTTCCAGAACTTCAACCTGTTTCCTCATCTCACTATTTTGGAGAATTGCACGCTGGCGCCGATCTGGGTGCGTAAAATGCCGAGGCGAGAGGCCGACGAGCTAGCGATCAAGTTGCTGGCGCGGGTTAAGATCCTGAATCAGGCGCACAAGTATCCGGGCCAGCTTTCAGGCGGTCAGCAACAGCGTGCCGCGATCGCGCGCGCGTTGTGTATGACTCCGAAGATCATGCTTTTCGATGAGCCGACCTCCTCACTTGATCCGGAAATGGTCAAGGAAGTGCTCGAGACCATGACCGAGCTTGCGCGGGAGGGTATGACGATGATCGTCGTGACACATGAGATGGGTTTCGCGCGCCAAGTTGCCGATCGGGTCGTATTTATGGACGGAGGCGAGATCGTCGAATTGAACGCGCCCGTCCCTTTTTTCCAACATCCGCAGCACGAACGCACCCGACTGTTCCTGAGTCAGATCCTCCACGTTCGTCATTGAGGTGGCGCTTCACGTGGGCTTGGCGGCTTCGTGAGGTATGCGGTACGGGGCGCTTCAAACGCCATAAAGCCAGTCGTACCGTTCGATCATACGGCGTGTCCCAAGCAAGTGCATTGTCGCATCGCGGGCGAACGCCAATGGACCGCTCATATGATAGATGCGGCCGAGCTTGAGCGCTTCCCGTTGAACCCGCCCGGCTCGCGCGACGCGATTACATGAGTACATCGAAAGGGCGGCCGGGATATCTGTTACTTGAGCGAGGATTCGCCCGAGCGCGCCCGCGTCCTCAATGGCTTGGGCAGCTCCTTGGGCGAGAAAGGGGACCATCGGATGCGCCGCATCACCGACAAGCGCAACACGCCCCAGCGAAAATGAAGGAATCGGAGGCCGGTGATAAAGCGGCCAAGCCCGCCACTGAGCTGGCGCCGCTATAAGCGAACGGGCCTCTGTTGACCACATCGAGAACGCGTTTTTAACACTTGAACCGCTCGCGCATTCATCCGTTTCACGATCGACATGATCAGCGCTTCTTGTGGGTGATGCTGACCTGATGGTTGCAACGAGATTAGTGATCGATCCGCGTCGCAAGGGGTATGTGACGAGATGGGCGTCTTTACCAAGACGCAGGGTAATATTCTGTGTTAACTGAGCGTTAGCACTTTTGGCATTAACGAATGCGCGATAGGCAATACGCCCCGCAAACTCAGCTTGGTTCTGAGCTCCGAAGCCTAATTGGTCACGAACCTGGGAGCGCAAACCATCGGCGCCGACCAGGAGATCTGCATTATCGCGGATTTGAGTTCCACAACGGGCCACTTCGACGGAGAAACGTCTCTCCTCATTTGCAAAATTGAGGACGGTCGAGCCGACCGTTAGTTCGACGCCAGGCTGGCGTAGGACGGCGTCGACAAGAGCGCGCTGCAAATCGGCGCGGTGAATGACCAAGTATGGTGCGCCCCAACGACGCTCGGCGCTGTCCAGCGGCATTCGCATGAGTTCTGTGCTATCGGAGCCTCTCAGCACAACGACGGCGGGAGGCCTTGAAGCAAGCGGTAGCACCCGCTCGAGCACGCCGAGTTTAGCTAAGACCCGTGTCGCGTTAGGAGTGATCTGTAGCCCGGCGCCAAATTCATCGAGCGCGTTCGCTTTTTCGTAAATAGAAACTGTGAACCCTGCACGTAACAGCGCTAGTGCCGCGGTAAGTCCCGCGATCCCGGCGCCGGCGATGATTGCGCGCCGCGGCAATTAGGCGAGGTCGCGCAGTTCGCACTCGGCTGGAAAGCAGGGTCCGTTGAGATTGCTCCTGTATGCGAAATGAGTCGAACAATAGGAGCAAATCGCCTCCAGATCGGAGCCCATGTCGATGAAAATGTGAGGATGGTCAAACGGTGGGCTCGCGCCGGTGCACATAAATTCGGTAACGCCAACCTTGATAGACGAGACGCCCACATTGTTGTGAAAGTGAGGGATTGGACGGTCCACCATCACGGCGCTCCTCTAGGCGCTTGCGTTAAAGCACGTTCGAACCAGCAACGCCAGCGCGTGTGTCTACAACGGGTGCCAACTAAGCAATTATCGCACTCATTGGCGAGGCGTCTCAAGCACAGTCGTAACTCTCTTCGTCGAAACAGTTTTAAGAATGCAGATTATTGAATGTGTTTGCCGCAAACTGAGACTTCGGATTGAAGAAAGTTCTGGGATGGCAAGAAAGGTATGTGCCCTTGATTGAAATCAATTAAGTTGGGATTTGTTGGTCGCGGTAAAGGCCACCATCATAGCTCTGTAGCCTTGCCAGCCGGCCTTTGTCCTCGTCAATGAAACGAACTTCTAAAGCAGGGGGCTGCTGTTAGGTCCGATTCTTGGACCCTCAAGATCATGATAGTCCGTGATGTCTGAGCCTGGACGGACGCACGGAAATAAGCGAGGGGTTAAACGGATGGTGCAACGCGTTGAAGGCCGGATCATTGCATGCGAGAGCGAGGAACCAACGTTTTAATTATTGGCTCCGGCGCCCGGGAACATGCATTGGCGCGAGGATGCGCACAGTCCGCGTTTATCGGCAATCTCTTTGTGGCCCCCGGTAACCCAGGTTGTGCAACTGTTGCGCAGACTGTGCCGCTCAGACCAACCGAACGTGCAAAGATAATCGCCTTTTGTCAGAGAGAAGCTATTGATTTGGTTGTAATCGGTCCCGAGGCCCCACTGGTGTCGGGCTTGACAGATGATTTGATAGACGCAGGTATTTTGTGCTGTGGACCTACGAGGGATGCTGCGCGGCTAGAGGGATCAAAAGGATACGCGAAGGATTTCTGTCGCGAATTTCGGATACCGACGGGCGACTTTCGGCGATTCCGAGATCCGGAAGACGCGAAAACATACATCCGTGAGACCGGTGCGCCAGTGGTGGTTAAAGCTGACGGGCTTGCTGCCGGAAAGGGGGTGGTCGTTGCCATGACAGTTGATGAGGCAGAGGTCGCGGTCAACGCGTTTCTTTCCGGTGCGGCGGGGTCCGAGGGGGCGGAAATTGTCGTTGAAGAGTTCCTCGAGGGCGAGGAGATTTCGTTCTTCGCTTTGTGCGATGGAGTAACAGCCATCCCTTTCTCCAGCGCGCAGGATTATAAACGCGTGGGTGAAGGCGATACGGGTCCCAATAGCGGAGGGATGGGCGCATATTCTCCGCCTATCCTAATGACACCGATATTAGGGGAGCGCATCATGAGCGAGATTGTAGCGCCGACCATGCGAGGCATGATTGAAAGAGGCTCACCTTTTCGCGGGTTGCTATTTGTAGGTTTGATGGTCAACGAACTCGGTCCAAAGGTGATTGAATTCAATGTCCGATTTGGAGATCCTGAGGCGGAGGTGATCCTATCGCGCCTCAAAGATGACCTACTGCCGCTCCTGCTCGCCTGCGCAGGAGGCGCTTTGAGTGGCGACCTACCGAGGTTTTCTTCCAACACTGCGGTAGCGGTCGTGATGGCTGCGCGAGGCTATCCTGGCCAGCCGCTGCGGGGGTCCCGAATCCGAGCAATCGAAGACGCTGAGTTGGTGCCGGGAGTTGTCGTTCTTCACGGGGGTACACGTGACCTCGACGGCGCTATCTTCGCGGACGGAGGACGAGTCCTTACAATAACAGCTCATGGGAAAGAGATCGCTGATGCGAGTGAACGGGTTTACGCGGCGATCGATCGGATAAAATGGCCGGAGGGCTTTTTTCGGCGTGATATTGGTTGGCGCGCAAATAGCGGAATAGGTAGGCCTTTGTAGACGGCGGTTAGGCCAAAATAAGTATTCGTGCGAGCCAGTCCAGTCAAACTCATCGTTATGCGGCGTGTGACGGCCCCCGCAACTGCCTAAATCTTACTCCCGGAGCGAGGGAGGCGCCCTGCATCAAATCGCGACCGCGCATCACGGCCTTGCCCGAGCGTTGCGCTAAAAGGACTCTTATCGCGCCGGCACCACATGCGATGCGCATGTCTTCGGATAGGAGCATCCCAGGCGCACCGCCGCCCGT
Source organism: uncultured Alphaproteobacteria bacterium (assembly GCA_963737365.1). GTDB lineage: Bacteria > Pseudomonadota > Alphaproteobacteria > Rhizobiales > Beijerinckiaceae > Roseiarcus. The sequence goes on along the minus strand of CAVTSD010000008.1, from coordinate 1,658 downwards.
TGCCACCTCAGCGCGAAAAATTTTAATATTCTCCTCATCGTTTCGGATGAGCAGTCTCGAAAAAGCCCCCGGAGAAGGTGACAGCGCATTGATGTGGTTGCGAACAATTTCTGCGCTTTGCGTCCAATCGATCTCCGCCTCGCTCTTCTCAATCTTGTGTGCGTAGCACGCGCCTATCGTCGATTGCTCGCGAAACTGCAACAGACCAGCTTCCATGGATTGCAATGCGCATACCGACAGTTTGGCGGCAATTGCTGCCATATGTCTTGTTAGGTCGCCGGCCGTTTGGTTGGGATGAATCGGAACGATTTCACGCATCGCTACCTGCCCAGTGTCGAGGCCAGCATCCATACGCATGACATCCACGCCGGTCCGTAAATCGCCAGCTAAAATTGCGCGCTGGATTGGCGCGGCGCCGCGCCAACGCGGTAACAACGAGGCGTGTAGGTTCAAACAGCCCAGCCTCGGTGCCGCAAGTATAGGGGCGGGTAAAATCAGACCGTACGCGGCTACGACTACAACATCAACCTCAAGACTATTGAATGCTTGTTGGACTTCAGCGTCCCGGAGGGAACTTGGGGTGAACACCGGAATTCCTAGAGAGTCCGCCGTCGAGTGAACAGGGGTCCTTTTCATCTCGAGCCCCCGACGGCCACTTCGCGCAGGCGCTCTGGTATAGACGGCGACAGGTACGTAAGCACTCCTAGACATTTCCAGCAACGTCGGAACCGCAAATTCTGGAGTACCCATGAATAAGACTCGCTTAATCTTCAAAAACGGCACCTCTTACATTATCAAAAACTCATTATGCCTTAGATTTAGCGAAAACGCAGCAAATCTAAGTTAAGTTAGTATTCGGCTTCGCGGTCACGCAGGCTAGAACTGAAAGAAGGCTTCAGGGATATTATCCTTGGGTAAGGTGGCGGGTCGCGCGTTTCGGAGCTCGACAACGCGCTGGACTAAGAGCAACATGTCAAGGATGATGCTGATCGAAAGCGCGATCGAATCGCGCGGCCAATGAGTCCATCCGCTCCCCGAGTCGGATCTCCAATTCATGAATGTCGGCGCGACTGGGAAGGCTACCGATCGTCTCGCGTAGACGATAGTGATCGTCATGCAGCAGCGCCAGACGCTCGGCGAGACGTAAGAGTGCGGATTCATTAGCCGATTGCGAGACATCCAGGTCGCGTTGGTGTTGCCGTAGGACGATTTCGAGAGTGTGAATCCGAGTCATAAGTCGCCAGACAAATGCCGCCGCACTCGCCCCAATCGAGGCCAATCCGGCAACGGCCCACTGAAGAAAGCTCCAAGGCGGACTTTCCGGCGAATTCATTCGACCCCCCGGGGCACGCGTTCGCGTCTTCCCCACGCGAGCAGCCGTTCGCCGGCGGCAGGGAGCCCGAGCACCAACTTAATTTTGGTCGATCTAAGAATGTATACAATTCCTGAACAAGTCCGCGCTGGGTTTTCGGCTAGGGAGATCACTTGCGTGGAGGCGGTGGCGGAACAGAGATCGTAGTGGCGTGCGCTTGCAGCTTGCCGATCTCGCCCGCTACAAGCCTACTAAGGTCTTCTGGCGTCTTTCCGAGAGCCCTCACAGCCTCCGGCATAGCCGCTGCTATGTGTGCGGCCGCTGCCGCGATCGCTGGTGATGTCAG
>CAVTSD010000007.1:0-1454906 GCA_963737365.1 uncultured Alphaproteobacteria bacterium | reverse complement strand
CTACGTCCGTCTCATACCGCCCTCGTGTAAAACTTGAGGCTCCGCCCGACGCCCCCAAAGGAGACATTGATACAGGAAAAGCCCGACCTGCGTTTATTGGTGGGCTTTATGCGACTCGATGACTTCTTAAAGCGGGCGCCATTTAAGGATTCGCCTCGCCGATCTTTTGCATCGATATATTGGTCGGCCCTGAGTAGCTTAAATTGTATTATTGGAAAAAGTTTTGTCAACTTCGACCGATACACGGCGATCTCCTTGGTGCTTACGAGGGTGGTATCCATGCGGTCCTATTTTTTCGCCTTCTTGGCCTCTCTAGCCGCGATCCGATCTTCGCGATTTTTTACGTGCATCGGCCCCGCATAGCCGCCGAGCTTTAACTGCACAGGGTCTGTTTCGAGTAAACCCGCCTTAACCGCATTCACAAACCGCTTCACCTTGCCGCGCTTCATCGCGGTTCCTGCCTTTAACTCTTCGTCGTCGCGCTGACACACTTCGCGCATGGACACATAGGTCCGCTCGAAGAAATCGAAGCGAGTCAGCTTGCCCAGGCGGACCAGCTCGCCAATGCGTTTGACGCTTACACCCAACACCAAGGCCGCCTGCGCATGGTTGAGAAGTCCCTTTTCCTCGATCATGGCCGCGCTCATCCGCGCCACGACTTCACGAGCTAGGGCACGTTCATCGGCACGAGCTGCTTTCCCCTCATAACGAATGAAGACACGGAATCAAATGAAGCTGTCATGGAAGACACCGTAACATGCGTGACGGTGATGTCAATACCGTTTCGTTTATTCGTGTGATTGGAACACACACGCGCTATTTGAATCTAATTATGAAAGTTAGAGGATTTCTCGCCTTATTTTCGATCCTGCTATTCCTCTGGTTTGGGGCGGGAGTGCTAACTTCAATTTCAACAAACGGTTTGCTCTCGGAGTACTCTCTTGACGAGCGCTGGTTTGGAACGCTCATTCATTCGGCATTTCTTGTATTGATCACACTCACACTGTGGCTTGGTCGGTCACATCTTAGGCGATCCGCCCGCTGGTTACTCGCCGCAATTTCATTATTTGTCGTACTGCTCTACGTTACTGGAGTGTGGCCCTCTATGTTGGCAGCGTTCGTCCGGGCACCTTGGGCCAAAGAAGATGAAAAGGGGCCAGCGATGTCCGCACCCAGCACGTACAGCCTTTACACTTGGGAGTGGGAAGTAGGATCGAAAGGAGTCAGCGAGTAGGGGGGCTAGCCGGACGAGTAAATTACATCTTTCCTATTGAAGTGGAAGCAGGTTTACCGGGAGACGCAATAGGTCAAAGGATGACCTTTGAAAACGGGAAGCTCGAACGAAGCCCGAACGCCATTCGAGCCGATTCGGGCTTGGAAACACGGTGTCCATGGCAGGCCTCGAATCGGCCCGGACAAAGACCGGATATGCTCGAATCGTCACGGTTAGTCCACGGCAATGACATAGCCATCGGAGCGATCATGGAGCATCGGGAAGAACATAAAAATGGCTGAAGACATCTCCCCTTAGCCGTGCCCGGTAACGAAAGACCGATTCCTACAAAGTTCCGACGAAGTTCCCACGGCGTAGGAACAATGTGGGAGTTGTGGGAACTTAGAAGTCAGGCGCTGTCGGAAGATCGTGGGAAGCTTGTGGGAACTTGACGACGAACATGACGGTCAAAAAACTACGGAAAAACAACGATCATCACGGAGCACGACGGAACACCACGACCAACAATGGAGAATGATCCCGACGCACCGAACCTCATTCCAAGCCCGCAAACCCAGGGCGAATTAGTTAAGTGGCATGGAGGATCAGGGTAGAAAAAAGAACGACACGCCACCCCTAAGGAATTTAGGCAGAGTCCGACACTTGCTGACATTAGGTGACCTAAACAATCGCGCGGGTGCGCGGGGTTGTGATGGTGTTCGTCTCGTTCATCATTCCTCGTTGTTCGTCGTTCGCGTACGTCGAACACCAACCGCCAGCCACGATCGTCCCGAATTACTTTTAAGGTGGCGTGCCTGGGCTGCATTTCGTGAGTCCTCCTATTCTTCGGATATCCTCCGTCCAGATAAGCGGCGCTGAGCTTTTGCCGTTATGAGGGTTCCACCCTCATGCTCCGGTATCGCACTACGTGCTCGAATCAAAAATTCCCATAATGACGATAACAGCGGAATCGATTATAATTGCCGAAGTGAACGTTCGGAAAATCACCAAACGAATCTTGTTTTGGGCAGTTCTCGCCTTCATTGCCGTTTCAGTAATCTTCCCCGTGATTGCAATTCCTGTATGGAGCTCCTACGGCGCAAGCTATTATAAAACTTCTTTTGATTCATCGCAGAAAGATGGAGTCATTGCGCTGAGCCTGGACGAATGGGCGGATTATTTTCCAGGAAGTTCCGGTATATCGCATCTGAAGCGCCTTTCCGAAGATCCTGCCTTAATGCCTTCAGGAAGGAGAATCGCTGCGGAAACCGCGGAATATATTTCGAGCGGCAAGCATCAACCTCATCTCGCTCGGATTTTAAAAAATGCCTGGTACGTTTGGCCTTTGAGTTGCGCTGTGGCTTATGTCTATCTGACAGACGGCATCAAAACTGGGAACTGGACGACAGAAATTGCCAAGGGCGAAGACCTCTACCCACATTAGGGCGTGTTTTCAAAATGAGAAAGTTTGAAGTTTGAGAGGGGAAGTGGCGTCAGAAGCAGCAACCAAGATGCTCAAGAAACATAGTCGGTATCATTTGTCGGACCTGCTTTGGCAGCGGGTAAAAAAATTAAGTTAATCGGGCCAGAAATAGTTTACTAGAAAGTCGAGTTCATCGCCGCCGAGGCCGACCGCCCAAGGATGACCGGCTCATGGTTGAGGCGATGTTCTACGTTTTGCGCACGGCGGTGGCGTGGCGGGACCTGCCCGCCTGTTACGGGCCGTGGAACTCGGTCTACACCCGGTGGCGACGCTGGTGCGCCTTGGGGTTGTGGCAGGAAATCCTGCGGATGTTGTCGCGCCGCGCCGAGGGCCGGGTGCGTTTTATCGACGGCTCCCATGTCAAATGTCACCAGTTTGCGACCAATCCCGCCGGAGGGCAGGACGCCCAGGCCATCGGGCGCACCAAGGGCGGACTCAACACCAAAATCTGCGCCTTGGTCGAGGGCCAGGGCCGACTCATGGCGGCGGCCATCGCTCCCGGTCAGACTTATGAGGTCGAGGCCTCGGCCCCGCTGCTGGAAACATTGCGGCGCGTTCTGCTGGTGGGCGACAAGGGCTTCGACAGCGACGCGCTGCGCCGCCAGATGCTGGCTCAAGGTTGCCTGGCTTCGGTTCCCCCACGCTCGGGGCGGCGTGCTCCGGCCTGGTTTCATCGGGGTCTCTATCGGCAGCGGCATAAGATCGAAAACTTCTTCCAACGCATCAAAATCTATAAGCGTGTCTCCACCCGTTATGAAAAACTCGCCCTCACTTTTCTGAATTTTATCCTCGTAGCCGCTGTCTTCGACTGGCTTAAATCATTTTGAAAACACACCCTAGGAAGTTCAAAAAAACAAACGGCTCAGAAGGCATTCCTGCGCCGCAACCTCATCCAATATTCAATAGTGGGCAGAGGTAGTTTGTTCTCGATAAGGCTTTCAAGAGTTAGTTCATTGAAGCGATCCGCGATCATGCATTCCGCCGAATCGTAATGAGGAAGTTTTTGTGAGGCGATTTCCAGCCGGTATTTGTACTCCCAGGTTGCACCGAGATTTTCCTTCGCCATTTCCAGCGTGAAGCATCCGCAGGAGAAGGCGAACATGCGCTTCTTCCGCCTCCAATTGATTCCGCCGGGACCGTTCCAGGAGAAATGAACCGAGGCGCAGCGGAGTACATTTTTGGAGTAGGTGATGAGTCGAACCCGTTTCTTTTCGCCCTGTAGCGCCTTCCATGTCTTCGTCAGGTAGCTTGTGAAATATCCGGCGAATCTCGCCGCCGTCTTTTTGATCGGGGCGAGATGATGGATGTATCCAAAGCCGCGCTTCACCAGGAGACCGTCTTTGTGCTCATTCTCAGCAGTCCCGCAGATGGTGTCTCGCAGCCCTTGCAGGTAGACCCTGGCGTCAGGCTGATTGCGCACGGGATGCGCCAGGGCAATGAGAAGGTGCAGGTGCCAAGCTCCGCGCATCTGCCGCTCCCAGCATCCGATGAACGACAGAACGCCCAAGGCGAATAAGGCAGGACGCAGGGAGTTGAATCGACGGGAGGCCTCTGCCTTCTCAGTGATGTTCTCGGCAAAGGTCAGGGTCAGCTCGCCGCAATTGTCTTCACCCCATTGACGGGCAAATCCCTCCACGTCTTTTTGGACGGCGAATCTCTTCTTCGCCCGGTACGGGGTAAGCTGGTTCGCATTTGGGTTCTGGTTCTCGTTTGAGTTAATATTTATTTGTCGAGGAAGGGGCGCAGCCGCCGCCGCGCTTCGCGCGGCTGGCTGGCTGGCCCCCTTCTCCACCAGAAAATATTCGATTTCTCCGGTATTCGATTCCCGCGCGGAAGCGGGCGAGACTTTTGCGGGTTTCTGGCGTGATGCCAGAGGCGGTTTGGTACGTTTTTGGTACACCGCCCTCAGCTATGAGAGGAGAGCGGGCGGAGGGAATCGAACCCTCGTAACGATTCAAGCCACCTTTGACATACCTTAAAATGACGTATTTACCTCTGAATAGGCAACTAACTATGGAAAGGCTTGGACAAGGCTGCACTTTCTCACTATCTTTCTCAGCATTATGCCCACTGTTTTTAAAAGACGTGAAAGTCCCTACTTTGTTTGCAGCTATCGCGCCGCCGATGGCCGATGGCTGAAGAAGTCAACCAAGTGCAAAGACCGCAAGACGGCCTTGGATTTCGCCTCGAAGTTGGAGGCAGCCGAGCGGGGCGCGTTGGCCCGCACCATCACCACTTCGCAGGCCCGGAAGCTCTTCAACGAGATCCTTGAACGTGCCGGGGATGAACCATTGGAATCTTTCAGCGTGGCAGCCTGGTTGAAGGAATGGCTTTCGATGAAGTCGTCATCACGCACGTCAGGCACTTCTCCGCTAGGTACGAGAAACCGCTCATGGATTTTATCGAGCACCTTGGCACGCGGGCGGACTTGCCGTTGCGTGCGCTCACCTCGAAGGACGTTCGGTCTTTTCGAGATGCGGAGATCAAAACCGGGAAAAGCCCTGTCACCGTAAACCTCACTCACAAGACAATTGCCGGGGCTTTGTTTGCAGCCGTGCGGCAAGGGTACATCCTGAACAACCCCGCCGCCGCCGTCGACTACCTGCCCACCCACGAAGATCGAGGAGAGAAGGGCTTGCCCCGGCCCTGCAGCTGCTCGCGGACATGGTCCGGGAGCGAGCGGTAGGCCAGGACCAGCCCGGTGCCGCTGGCCTCACAGGCGTCCGCCAGCCGGTCCAGCATGTCCCCGCGGTAGTCTTCTCGCCGCCGGCGACCAGCAGCGTGTGCTGCCAGGCGGGGCCGCGGGGCTGCCGCCGGAGCAGGTGGGTGAGCGCGGCGGTGACGTACGCGCTGAGGACCTGGCTGCCCGCCACGTCCGCCGCCCGGCCCAGGGCCACCACCCGCAGCCGCCGGGCGGCAGCCGGGCCGGGGCCGTCCCCGCAAGGTCTCCAGCGTGCGCAGCCTGGCTTCGAGCCCGAGGGCCCGCCCGGCCTGAACGACCTGGGAAGGCATCGAGTGGGCTTCGCTGGGCATCCTCAGCCAGGGCTGGCCGGCGCCACAAGCGTGAGGTCGAAACATCCGCGAGGAATGCCGCCAAGGCGGTTTTGGCCCAGCTCGTGGAAGAAAAACGCACCAAAGAGGCCGTCGACTTTAGGGCCAGGCTCGACAAGGCCCTGAGCAATCCCGCGATTGCAAGATCGTGGCTCAGCTGGACCGGTGACGCCCGACGCTCACGTGTTCGTCAGGCTGCCGGGTACCGACCGCTCGGTCCCAACCCTGCGGCACGACCTCCGGCTGTATGACGCTCCTGGCCACGTGGCCTCCGGCGATGGCTCCGTTCCCAGCGGCGCCTCGACCGTAACCGACGCTTGCCGCAGGCCTTCAGCGGCACGTACAAGATCCTGCCCGGCCTGCTGCGCTGGGCCGCGCAGCTGAGCAGCAGATGGCGGCGCGACCTGGACAGGCCGACGAACAGCAGCCGCCGTTCCTCCGCCTGGTCGGGGCCCGTTCCCGGGGGCGCCCCGGGGAGCCATAGCGGGAGCAGCCCGCGTTCGCAGCCGGCCAGGAACACCACCTCGAACTCCAGTCCTTTGGCGGCGTGCAGGGTCAGCAGGCTGATGGCATCAGCCCGGGGATCGAGCGCGTCCACTTCCGCGCCCAGCGAGATGTCGGTGCAGAACCGGTCCAGGTCGTCCCCGGCACCGGCGGGCGAGCGGAGCCAGGACCTGGCCGCGGTGCGCAGGTCGGCCGCGGTCAGCTGGCCGGCCCGAGCGGCGGCCGCCAGCCGGTGCACCGCCGCGCGCAGCTGGGCCGGCACGTCCGGGCCGGCCTGCCCCGCTGCCGCGCAGCCGCAGCTCATGCGCGATCTCAGGCACCCCGGGGCGGCGCGCCAGCAGGTCATGTGTCCGCTTCTGGAACGGCAGCTCGGCCCGGGCCAGCCCCGGCCCAGCGCTGCCGCCTGGGTGTCGGCCCGGTACAGGACCGCGATGTCGGCCAGGCCGATGCCCGGTTCCGCATGGCCGTCAGCCCGTCCGCTGTCCAGGGAGTGGAACGACGATCCGCCGAGCAGCCGGTCGATGGCCTCGGCGATCCAGGCCGCCTCGCTGGCCGGGCCCGCCGCCTCGTGGAAGATGATCGTCCCGCCCCCGCCGCCGCCGCCCCGGCCGGGCCGTGACGGCGGCCTGGGCCCCCCTGGCCGCGCGGAGCAGGCGGCCGGGCACCAGGGAGGACGGCGTGATGGCCTGCGTGGCGGCGGCCACGATGACCGGGCTCGACCGGTAGTTGGTGCCGAGCGTCACGGTGGCCGCTGCCGGGTAGTCCGCGGTGAACCGGAGGAAGAACTCGACATCCGCGCCGCGGAAGCCGTAGATGGCCTGGTCCGGATCCCCGATCACGGTGAGCCCGGCGCCATCCCCGGCGAGCAGCCTCAGCAGCGCGTACTGGGTGGCGTCGATGTCCTGGTACTCGTCCACGCTCAGCTGCGGCCAGCGGTCCCGCAGCCGGGCGGCGAGGGCGGGCTGCTCGGCCAGCAGCGCGGCCTGGCACTCCACCAGCCCGGCCAGGTCCACCAGGCCGCGCTCGGCCAGTACCCGGCGGCCGCCGCCGGTCCTGCCCGGCGGCGAGCAGCGCACGGCCGGCCCGGGCGAGCCGGCCAGCTCGGTGGCGACCTGGGCCACCGTCACCTCGTCCGCGACGGCGACACCAGCGGGCAGGCCGGCCAGTTCGACGCTGCTCGACGGAGCAGCAGGAGCCCCAGGCCGTGGAAGGTGGTCACGGTGATCCGGGCGGCCCGCCGTCCCAGCGCGGCGGCCAGCCGGTCCCGCATCTCCTCTGCCGCGCGCCGGGTGAAGGTGAGCGCCAGGCACGACCCCGGCTGGATCTCCCCGCTGGCCACCGAGGCCGCGATCCGGCTGGTCAGCGTCCGGGTCTTCGCCCGTCCCCGGGCCAGCAATGATCATCAGCGGCGAAGGGGCGGTGGCGGCCGGCCCACTGCTCCGGATCGAGGCCGTCGAGCGGCGCGCGGCCCGGCCGCGCCCCCCGAGCCCCTTCCTTCTGAACGTCCCGCCGCCCCCGGCTCACCCGCCCCGGCCGCCTCGTCTGGCGCTGGCTGGGCCAGCTCTTGGTGGCGATCCCGGCCGCCCTTGTGCGGTGCCGGCGCCGCCCGGCTGATGCCGGGCCGTGGCGGCATCCGGCGGTTCGGCTGGGGCGCGGCGGGGCCGGTACCGGGCCGGGTACCTCGAACAGGGTGCCGCCCGCGGCGAGCTCACCGGGCCCGAACAGCCGGATGACGCCGTACTCGCCGTCGTAACCCGGGTCCTTGTGCACGGTCCCGGCCCGGAGCCGGGTCACCGCCTCGGCCAGCGGGCTGCCGCCTGCCGGCCGATGTCGGCCAGCGGGACGTCCATCAGGATGCCCAGTTCCGGGCCGAGCGCGGCGACCAGCCGGCGGACTTCGGCGCCGACTTTCTTGCTCTTCGGCCCGGCGCCGAGGAGCTCGCCGACAACGTCCGGCAGCGCGATCAGATTGACAGAGGCGGCCGCCGCTTCCGGCCGGTAACCTTCCGGCCGGTCAGCCAGTTCGGTCACCCGGTTCAGCACGCCAATGGTCAGCGGGCGGCCACATTCCGGGCAGATCCCGGCACTGGCCGCTGATTGCCGTGGTTCCCGCCGGACCCCTGCACTTGCGGTGCCCGTCCAGGTGGTAGCGGCCGCCTTCCGGGAAGAAATTGACCGTCCCGGCCAGGCCAGTGCCGGTGCGCAGGGCACGCTCGATCGCGAAGTAGTCAAGTTCTGTGTCCAGAGTGGTTGCTTCCCGGCCGAGCATCGGCGGCGAGTGCGCGTCAGAATTGCTGACCAGGCGATAAGCATCCAGCGGCGAGCACATCCAGTTCATCGGCGGATCGGAGGACAGGCCGGTCTCGGCCGCAAACACATGACCGGCCAGGTCGCCGTAGCAGTCGGCGATAGGAGTGACGCAACTTACTTGCCACTGGCAAGTGTGAAGGAGCAGCTCGCTTGTCCAGCCAGGCTTCGATATCCTCAAGTCGGAATCGAACGCATCTCTTGCTGAGTCGAATGACTGGCAGCCGTCCCTCGGAAATCATGTGGTAAACCGTGCCGGTAGCAAGACCGAGGTAATCTGCAGCTTCTTGGACGTTCAGCAACTTGCGGGCGTTGGTTTGTTCTCTCATGCGAGGCGTCCCTTTAGGGATCTGTTCAAGAACCGGTCTTTAATTGCACGGAAAGGCGTCCAGGAGACATCGTTGGATAGGCGGTAACCCCTTTTGTCGCATTCGACTGATATCGCACAGACCGAAGGACTGATGTCCCGAACTTCACCCATGTTGACATCCTTGCTGCAGGGGACTTGCCATCCCAGGAATGTTCAAGCGAAGGAGCGCGTCGGCCAGATTTTCCTCGCGCGGAATCCAGCAGAGCTGTATGAGAAGATCTCTCTGCCAGATAATCTGCCGCGCTTTTCCGAGCAGGATCTGCAACCGCGGGGCAGATGTCACGGCTTCGCGGGCATATTGGCGCACCATGAGCAGCGAATCCGACAACACCGTCGCGCACGCGCCGGCTGGCAAATGTTGCAGTGCGCTAACCAATCCTCGGTATTCGGCTTCATTGCACGTCCAGCCATTTCCGCGCTCGACGTGGAAGGCTGTACCTGGCCGAATCCAAGCGCACCCCGAGACGCCGTGAGCATTAGGCCCACCTCCATCTACGTAAACTACGAGTGAGCCCGGATAACGTCGTACAGCCAATTCAGACTGGGGGTCGAGCTGGCGGCATCGTATGGTGCTGCAAATCCGCGCTCCTTTTGCATCTGTTGCCGGTTCCGGTTTTCATCAGCCCTCTTTTTCGCTGAAACGGTTATCGCTTGCGAAACTCTGGGCGGAGATGTTGCGTGTGAAGATCGAAGTCGATCTCGTAATCGTCGTGCGGCGATTTACGCCAGAAAGCTGCCGCTTCTGCGCTCTTATCTACCTTCACCGTTTTCAGGATGTAAGCCAACCCTCCGAGGTCTCGATCGAACTCCTCGATCTCGACATCGCCAATCTCTGCTTCCCAAGCGGAAACGTAGTTCATAATGCGCCTGTGGATGCCAGCGAATACCGCGTGAATATGGATGCGGCCCGTTTTTGGTCCACGCTCCACGACACGCGCCCAACTGATCGGGAGCGGTTCTCTCTCTAGCATCGCGTCGAGCCATTCCCGAAAAATGCGGCAAGCGCCATCGCGCCCGACCGGCCTGTTAAACTCCATTGTGGCAATCCAGGACCACTCGAGGGTTCTGAGCCAGGGTTCGTAAAATGAAAGTTCCTGTGGCATATTAGTCTGCTGCACACACCTTTAATCCGGGCGTTCTCAAGTTATGAACAAATTGCCCGTTTTTCTACTGAGTTACACTGACGGTAAAAGCGGAGCGTTGTGTACGGTCAGGACAGAATTTGGGGAAAATTTGGCCGAACCGCTTAGGTCGCGGAATTAATGCACGCAGAGGGGCTGCTGATAGACACAAATTGAGGAAAATTGCAGGGACTGTTTTTGCGCGATGCCTACTCCCGCAGCAATGATTTTCGGATCTGTTCGGCCCAGTGGCGTGATCGTCTAAACGACTTGTCTTGGGTGCTCAGGTCTCTTTCGGTACTGCCGATAGCATGCTCAATTACGAGCGACTTGGTAACGATTTCGTTTCTGCCGAGAGCTGACAGATTCTTGCTTCTCTTCTCTCGGTTCAGCCTTCTACCTGCCGGACTTACTCCGTAAAGCTGTTTGTGCAGGGCGGCAAGAATTGCTCCATAACCTTCCCAATCCTTCGCATCCACAAGCTCTCCGATCAGGCTAAGCAGATATGGCTGATTGCGGCTTCTGAACACCACAAAAGTTATGTCGACCGGATCATAAAACGCGTCCAGAATCTGTGTCGCAAGTGTGGCACGAGCACCTCCGGCACGGCCTACATCTTCAGAAAGCTCGACTATTCGTATACGCGCATGACCTGCTGGAATGCCGCGCCTTCTCAACGAATCCCTTAGCTGTGCGACCGTAGCCTGGGCAACAAGAGGGGACTTGCCACGTTTTATCAAAGTCTTGACGGATACTACGTCGCCGTGGGATATCCTTTTCCCCTTCGCCGCGAGCGCGAGTCCGGAACTGATCCTCACTGCGGGCTGAAGCTTGCCGTGCTCGATTCTGGCCCGTAGTTGTGGCCCGCTAATCTCTTCGATTTGCGTACCAAAAGAGACAGTGTCTTTCCCCTCATGCAGCTCCAGCGTGACACGGAAGCGCAAGACAAAGGCGACGTACAATCTGATCGTTCGCTGTAATGCTGCAGGATACTGGCGTATTTTTTTCTCAATGTTATCTCGCCTGAGCGTTTCAGGCTGAGCCCATTGCAGAAACGCGTCTACCTCCGCTAAGTGCTCCTTCGCTGCTTCATTCAGATCGTGTCTGACGACCAGCAAAACATCCTTGAATGTGTCCGAGTCTCCATACCTTCCGACACGCGGCACGTTTGATTTTCGTCGGCTCCTTGGCGTTTCCTGTAATGGTAGTTTACTCATGCGATACTCCTCGGCCGTCCGCGTATTTCTCCCGTGCGGAGCGTTAGCCAACCGTGTTACAGAACATCATTGAACGCCTTGGGCGTTCACCTGTCTTCTTCTAGCCCCGGAAACATAGGGTTTCTGTGATCGCTGTCACACCTTACGAAGATTCGCGGGCGTACTTGAGTGAGGCGGTGGCGAAAAAGCAACGGATTTGAGATTTGAAGCGGACTAGCGGGACATCTTGGCTGTGTCGCAAGGTTAGCTGTGACGACCTAACCGAACAGCCTCTTCGGGGAGCCGAAGTTGAGAGACATCACCGGTTCGGCCCGGAACCCGTCTTCCTCGATTGATTCGCTCGGGAGTATTCATACAATGCTCGGTCCAAATCGCGCAGCGACATACCAGAGGAGGCGGCCAACTCTCGACAACTGGACATGAAACTCAGCCACAACTTGACCGAAATATGCGTGCACGTGCAGTTCAACGACCACAAAGCTCGTTTGCCGATGACGGGATACAGTTCAGGGTATGCCAGATGGAGAAGCATCGATGCCATCGGAAGCCCAACACCACGCAATGACGTCAACGCTTTCATACGACGCACTTCATCTCGCTCCCCGAGAGCGAGTTGGGTTTGTCTCCGGACTGAAGTCTCTGAATTGTCCTCGTAATATTTGTGAACCCTCCTGCGGGTTTCCCAGGCGCATATTTCGATGAACTCACGCCTCGTGTAGTAGCCACGACGTCTTGCGCGCTCACCCATCTGCAGCTGCTTGCGATCCGCATCATCTCGATAGCGCTTGAGCCACAGAGGGAGATTCCCTTTAGGAAACCGAAGCTTGAACGGAGCTTTTCGAACCGTCAGCATCAAATTCTGGACCTCCTTTTGGCTCCGATGACCGGCAAGCTAACAACGGAGAAATACACCGTCGAGCAAACCCTGCTTGGAAGGCCGGTTCAGGATCCTCCGCAGAAACCGGATCGGGCGGTCATCGACATGATTGACGTTGGCCGTCCGCTTTTACGCGTCCTGGGATTTCACCAATTTGTTTTCGGGAAAGCAGGTTGGAGGATCGCACGAAACGCGTCAGCTTCCCGTCGGACGCTTTCACTATCGAGCAGATAATGTAATGGAATTTTCTTCGTGAACGTCCGCACTCTGCCGTCCCCGAAGCTACCCTCGCCATCGTCTGCTGGCCAGACGTTCGCGTCATATATTCCGTCCTGCCAGTTAGCTTGAAAGTTCTTCGTGCAGTAATAAATGTAGAGGTACACGACGGTCTCGCAGCCGCCTACATCTGCAAAATCTCTCGCGTCTGGTTCAGATTTTCCCGACCGCTTGTAGCCGGAATCTGCCGAAACCCGGACCGCTAGCATCCAATCGCCGGGACGGTGTTGGTCTCTTTCTGCTCCACTTGGAAGATAGAGGACACAAAAATCATAAAGGGGCAGAAAGCTCCACAAATCTTGTCCAGCAGGCGACTTCATGGATTTGGGCAGCCGTTCATTCGGAGCCCAAGTGTAATATTCGAGAGTCTTGTTGAACGCTGCAGCGAATTCCTGAGAGAGATCGATCGCCCGGCGTTGATAGAGTGCAACGAGCCGATAGCCTTTTCGGACGTCAACGAGGGCTGACTCAACTTCTTGTGCTGTGATCATTTTGCATTCTCCCAAGCGCCGAAATGGCTTCGGCACGAATTGGATAGCGTCCTAGGGAAAAGAACAGTGATGTTCCGGAGCGGTCTGGCTGACCCCACCGAGAAAGCACATCTGCGGAACTCTTAGCAATGTCACGTAATGGCGATACAGGGAATAAGGAAAGATCCCCTAGCCACCTGGTGTATCGAAAACCATGAAATCTGAGTATTTCGAGCAGGTCGCGCAGGATGAATGCTGGCGCTGCATCCGCACGTGCATCAATCAGGCTCGTAGACTGGCGGACAGACACGAGCAATCGCCGCCAGGAGCACGCCACTATGCGAGCCTCTTTGCCAGCACAGTCATAATCGCGAGCTAATAAATGCTGAGCCTCGGTTTGGAGGGCCAAAAGGCCAGAGGGCGATGGTTCCTCGCCCAGACCTCCGATAGCAAGTAGATAAACTGGCTCCGAGCCACTGTTCTGATCGCTACCGTGGTAAGCTGCAATCTCCGCTGCCCATTGGTTGGGATTCTGTGAATGCTCGTCACTGCCTTTTGCCTCGACCAGCAAAGCTAAGCGCTCGAATCTCAGGAGAACATCAGGTTCCTTGATAAACTCTGCCTGCCCACTGCGGAACTTCCACCGTGGCCAAAATTCGCAATCCAGCAAATCACCTGCGTCATCTGGAAGCGGGAGGCACGAACTCGCTGTCGCACCGCGGAGGACAGACCACAGGAACTGGGCAGGAAGGTAAGCGAGGCGAGAAAAAACAGCAGCCGTAAGAAAATCTTCGGTTTGACGATAAAACGACCGCAAATCGCCTCCCAATTGCGGAGCCACGAAGTTGGTTCGCACTTTGCTGTGGAGAACGGCTTGAAACATTTGAGAGTCTCCCAACTTATCTTATGAGCACTGAGAGCAGAACGTAACATCCACAACTGCTGACAGATCTTCCTGTGGATCTTCAAACCCAGCGATTCCGATTGTGGCTCACTTCTCCAGTGTTGCGTTGAGTTTCACTTCCGAAGCAGGAACAACTGTAAGCTCCCTACTCCAAGGTTTGAAGCCGGTAGCGGCAACGCTGATCGTATGTTTTCCTGCCGTAAGACTTAGAGTTGCCGGGGAGTTGCCAACAAAGCTCCCATCAACGCTGACGTCCGCGCTTTCTGGTGCCGAAACAATCGTCACCTTCCCTGTCTGTGCTGGCTCCGCCAAGCTTGTGGGTTGGGCATCAGGTGGGGCTTGGACGTATGGTGTCTCGGGTTTACTGGCGGCTTTTTGTGTGCTCTGACGTGCGAGTTCCTCTCCAACCTGTTCGAAAAACTTATCAGCCATTCGATCACCAGCATTGAATGAGTAGCTTGCGCTTTTGCCCGCATTCTTGTGTTGCACATTGATGATCAATTTGCTCGTGCCGTCCGGCTGCTGTTCGATCGATGCGTTCGCGATAAACCCATACGATAAGGGAGACGTTCCAGTCTCAAATGTCAGCATGAGGTTTTTTTCATCCACGTAGGTAACAACGTGGCGCTCTCTCGCAGTGCGCAGCGCCGCTTGGAATACATCGTGAGGGGCGTTGTTATAGACCTTCTGTTTGGGTTTTGCATGCGCTGTTATTGGAGAAAAACACGTTAGAAGGAGCAACAGCACCGAGACTTTCCGCAAGGTATCCCTCCGAGGGGTGAGCAATGTGCTTTTCCGGTAGGGTTGGCCAGCCCGCCTGGCAAGAATTCTTGCATATCGCATGGAGATCGCACCGTGACCGTTCTCACGGGGGGAGGTGATACTGCAGGAATGCCTGTATGGCTTCCACGTTAACCGCCCTGTCGGCTTGTATCTGAGGACAGAAGCTTCAGCCCGTTTTCAGTCGAGATCCGGTCGTTAATCGCACGGAAAGGCGGCAAGGAACCGTCGTGGGGCAGGCGGTGACCCCGATTGATCGACCGGCGAGGATCTGGGCAGAGCGCGCTTGACATTGTTCAAAAAGAGAATATTCTTTCGGACATCCGGCGATGTGGACGGCATTGTGCCACCATGTATTTGTTCCAGCCGAAGGGCCAGTTTCGAAACCCAAGTCAATGTTGATTGGGCTCCAACGCAGACGTTCCCTTTAACTTGGGTCTCGCTCCTCGAAACTTAATCCAGCTTTCCATCTGCAGCTCTCGATGTGGAGTTGCAACACTAGCAAAACGGAATGTGCTGGTGAGGCGAATCTCGCCTCGCACAAATTGAGGAGGACCTGTGAAATTCAAATTTTTCCACACGCGCGGCGGCTCGCATTTCCATTTGTTCATGGCGATCGGCTTCTTGTTGATGGGCATCGCGCAGGCGCAAACGTTTAGCGTGATCTACAGCTTCACCGGCGGATTGGACGGGGGAAACCCTCATGCCGGGTTGACAATCGACAGAGGAGGAAATCTCTACGGAACGGCTATCAATGGCGGTATCCAAGACTGCGGCTTCGGCTACGGCTGTGGCACAGTGTTCGAGTTGAGACACTCGGGATCTGACTGGGTTTTCCATCTCCTCTACGACTTTACGAATGAAATGGACGGGGGGTATCCAGATGCTGGAGTAGTTTTCGGCCCGGACGGCAGCCTCTATGGCACGACTCCGATCCTCCCACGTTTCGGATACTCCGGTGCAGTCTACAACCTGAAACCCCCACCAACAGTCTGCAAAACATCGCTCTGCATCTGGAAAGAGACGACCCTTCACGTCTTCAACGTTGCAGCGCAGGGGGCCGCTCCCGCAGCTGAGGTTGCGTTCAACCAGACCGGCAACCTCTATAGCACGACTTCGGAAGGTGGTCTAGGGATTCATTTTCCCAACGAGGGCTATGGTGTCGTCTTCGAGCTGACACCCTCAGGACGCAGCTGGACGTATTCCGTTCCTTACGAGTTCCCTAGCGGCGGAGGAGGCGGGGGCGGTGGACCCCACAGCGGCGTCGTAATCGACAACGCCGGCAATCTTTACGGATCGGATCCTGAAGGCGGTAATAATCGACTGGGCATGGTCTATGAACTGACGCCTTCGGAATCCGGGTGGACGGAGAAAACCCTTTTCAGCTTTTCCGGAGGAAGCGGAGGCGAAGCGCCGGAGGGGGCCCTGATCCTTGACGCCTCCGGCAATCTGTACGGCAGCACGGTTGACGGCGGTACGGGAGGAGGGGGAACGGTTTTCGAATTGATACCGTCCAACGGCAGTTGGACACTGACCACTCTCTACAGCTTTATCGGAACCAGCGGGTGCGGGCCGATAGCAGCTCTGGCCATGGACGGTGCGGGGAGTCTATACGGCACAACCTACTGCGACGGAGTGAATGGGTTTGGCAACGTTTTCAAGCTGACGCCCACACCCACTCCTCCCTGGACGTACACTTCGCTGCACGACTTTACCGACGGCAGCGACGGACAATTGCCGATGAGTAACGTCGTGATCGACTCCAACGGAAACCTCTACGGGACAGCAGTGGGTGGCGGCCTCGTTAACAACCCGCATTGCGCGGCAGGTATTGGGTATCACTGCGGTGTTGTGTGGGGGATCACGCCGTAACCGAGTTGGAGGACTACAACCTGCTGTTTGGTCTCGGGGGCAATATCACCGGTTCCGATGTGCTGCGCAGCTGCGCTCGAAGTGCGTGGCTTCGGATAAGGAGAAAGTATGAAAGCGAGCATGCTAGGGACCGCGTACGTTTGGTCGGCGCTGGCGATCGGCTTTTTGCTGATGGGCATGGTGCATGCGCAGACCTTCCAAGTCATCCACAGCTTTGGCGTACAAGGCGGAAGGAACCCTTCTGCTGGCTTAACAATTGACCGAGGAGGAAATCTCTACGGCACCACGAATGGAGGCGGTGCTGCAGATGCCGGCACGGTCTTCAAGCTTGCACCCCGTGAATCAGGCTGGATTTTCAACACGCTTTACAGCTTTACCGGAGGTAGCGATGGATCGCAGCCGGACGCAAGGGTAATTTTTGGCCCGGATGGTGCCCTTTATAGCACGACGTCTACTGGGGGTATTGGATGTGAAAGCGGCTGCGGCACAGTTTTCAAGCTGATGCCCCCGGCGACAATCTGCAAGACCACCCTCTGTTCCTGGAGGAAAACCATTCTCTACCAATTCAGTGGAGGCTTCGACGGAGTATATCCCGAGGGCGGTGACCTGGTTTTCGACGAAGCGGGCAATATCTACGGCACGACCTACGGTGGTGGCACAGGATACGGAGTCGTCTTCGAGTTGATGCCGTCAGGGATGGAAAGCGTGCTGTACCCGTTTTCGGGTGGTCATCTGGCATACCCGGCCAGCGGCGTGATCTTCGACAACGCGGGTAATCTTTATGGAGCAACCCCCAACCAAGGGGGCGCACTATACCAACTGACGCCCTCAGGGTCGGGGTGGACTGAGAATACCCTCTACCTGTTCAACCAATTCGGAAATCATCCCTTTGGCGGACTGATCTTCGATCGGGCGGGCGACATCTTCGGAACCACCAGTAACGGACCTGGCAGCGACAATGGCGGCACGGCGTTCAAGGTGACGTCTTCCAACGGCACATGGGCGCTGAGTACAATTTACGGCTTTACCGGCGTACCCTTGCTTGGCCCAGATTGCGGGCCATGGGCCAGTCTCGCCTTTGACACTGCGGGCAATCTCTACGGCACAACCCGCTGCGACGGTGTCTACGGCAGCGTTTTCAGGTTGACGAATAATGGTGGTAGCTGGACCTATACCAGGCTGCATGCCTTTACCGGCGGCAGTGATGGAGCCTATCCGACAAGTAATGTGGTCTTTGACACGAGCGGCAATCTTTACGGCACCGCCTCCGCTGGCGGCTTACACGATTGCGTCGGCAGCCCGTACCAGGGCTGCGGTCTCGTCTGGGAGATTACTCCGTAGATAACCTCGCGGTCACTGTTGAGAAATCCGTCAGCCCTCGCGCTGCATTCACCAGCGAGGTCCGTGCCCGCACCAGGCTGGCTCGTGCCCGGATCATCATCAGATCCGCCTGCGCCTGACGCTGCGATGCTTCACCGGATACAGCAACTGCGGATCGATCCTGCGCCAGCCGCGCCAAGGTCTGCGCATCCAGCCGATCGTCTTTCTTGCGGCTCTCTCCGATCAGCCGCACGTTGCGCGCATTGCGCCACGATCACCTCGTGCCCCAATTCGCTCAGCAAGCGGCTGATCCAGGGCGAATGCGTCCCGATTTCCAGCGCTATTCGGCTGCGCGGCATGGCGCCGAAAACTTCCTGCATCGCTTTCGGCGTCGTGCGCACCTGCTGCTCCAATTGTACTCCGGCCAGCTTCATCCAGCACGCAGTACCAGCTGTAGCGATCGCCCAGATCCAAGTCCGATGGTCAGTTTCCGCTGCGAGATTTTCCTGCTCTGCTTCTCGCCGCAGTGCTAACCTTCTTCATTGCCGGTCTCCTTTTATCTGTTGCGCTTCGAGCGCGTCGATAACTTGGGAGCGTACACGCATCCCGTTCGGAGACCGGCCTTCTCATCCCATCTGATAACGTCAGCTAGGCTCTGAAGCCCTTGACAAGAAACGCGTGCTGGCGTACAGTGTGCCCCTCAGCCGAACCCGTCATTCCGCTCCCTGATGTAGTGCGACTGAACCGGCTCCCGGTTTAGAAATCTCAAGGTAATGGAAGTAGTTTAAGGTCCGAACCCTCGGTCAATGGCGACTGCGATCACGGCAGTCAAGCAGACTCATCGCCTTTTGAGGGGGTACACAATGACAAACTCCAGAACGATCCAGGGCATCCGGTGGGCGACACTGGCTGCCTGCCTTTTCGCGCTGGCAATCCTCGCACAGAACCCAGCGTCAGCACAAGAAACCTACCACGTGATTTACACCTTCACCCTCGGACCGGAAGGACAACATCCCGCCGCCGGTCTTACGATGGATGCACACGGGAATCTCTACGGAACAGCTTCCGGGGGCGGTAACGATTACGGCACCGTATATCAGCTAATTCACAACGCCTCCGGCTGGCGCTTCAACCGACTCTATGCCTTTTCCGGAAGCGACGGCACCATTCCGGCGGCTAGGGTGCTTTTTTGGCCCGGGGGGCGCGCTGTACGGCACCACCGTCCGCGGAGGAGCCTTCAGCAAGGGTACGGTGTTCAAGCTGAACCCTTCGCCGACAGTCTGCCGTAGCGTTCCGTGTCCTTGGATTGAGACCGTGCCCTACTCCTTCACAGGAGGCGGCGATGGTGCTTATCCAGCCTTCGGGGACCTTGTCTTCGACCACGCCGGGAACATCTACGGTGCCGCCGAGGGCGGAATAGGTATCCCCGGCACTGTCTTTGAACTGACACGCACTGGTAATAGCTGGAGTTTTAGTCTTCTTTATAGCTTCACCCACGCGGGCGATGGTTTCGAGCCCAGCGGTGTCACCCTTCAAGCTGGAGACCTTTACGGTACGACTTTTGAAGGCGGCCCCGGCGAACTCGCGGACGGTACGGTGTTCCAACTGACTCCTTCCGGTTCCGGCTGGGCAGAAAATACCCTTTACACCTTTCAGGTCGGGTTCGGCGACGGCGGAAACCCCTATTCGCAGGTGACCTTTGACGGCGCTGGGAATATGTACGGTTCTACCTCTGGCATCAACAGAGGATTCCACTACCCCGGCACCGTCTGGGAGTTGATGCCTTCGGGCGGTAGCTGGACGTTCAGTATGCTCTATGACTTCAGCGTCGGCCTCCCTCCCCATTGCTCGGGTGCAGGCCCCGTTTATTCCCCTCTTACCATGGATCAAGCCGGGAACTTGTACGGCACGACGTACGGCGATGGCGCCTACTGCGCGGGTAACGTTTTCAAACTGTCACCGGCAGGTGGTGGCCAATGGACGTACACATCGCTGCACGATTTCACCGGCGGTAGTGACGGAGGACTGCCTGAGAGCAATGTACTCATCGACGCCAACGGCAACCTGTACGGCACCGCGTACTCTGGCGGCGACCTGGCGGATTGTGTTGGCGGGGGCTGCGGCGTTGTGTGGGAAATCACGCCGTAACCACAATCCTGCTGTCTGTCGACGATGCAGGCCCGCTCTGGCATCCATGATGTTAGGGGCGGGCCGCAAGGCAAACCTGCATTAGGATTGTTGGCGATAAATCGCCTCTCTGACAATGTCGGCGGTGTCAAGTGCATTTTAGAGCGCACTCCGGTATTCGCTTTTGAGAAAGCGCCATTTCGCTCTAGTGGAAAAGTCTTTTGCCCAACCAACCACGGCTCGCCTTGTAATCCTCTCAAGCCGGAACTCGGTCCGACCCATGCATCTCTTCGATCGCTACTCCGATCATGATTACCAGTTCGAACTCCTCAGTGAAGAGGAGCGGAACGCCCACTCAATATGCTCGGTGTTCTACTGCACACCATGGCGATTTCCGGGCTGTTCCACGTACGAACCGAACTTGACCCACTGCTCGTAATTCCATTCCTGGCGCAGCATCCAGTAAAGACAAACAGCCAGGCGGCGCGCCATGGCAACCTTAGCGATCTTCCGTCCCCGCCGCATCATCAGGTGAAAGTATCGGCGACGCCATTCTGGAACACTGCGAACCGTCACCTGCGCCGCTTCTACCAGCAGGAAGCGCAACATCGAGCTGCCTTGCTTGGTGATGTGTCCCAGCCGACGCCGGTTTCCGCTGGAGTCTTCCAGTGGAACCAGACCGACGTAGCTGGCCACCTGCTTGCCGCATTGAAAGCGTTTCGCGTCTCCGATGATCAGCACAAACGCCAGTGCCGTCAGCGGACCCACACCAGGATGCGTCGCCAGCCGCTGTGCCTCAGGGTATTTCTCCACTTGCTGCTCTACCCCCTGGCTCAACTCCGCGATGGTGGGATTCAATCGATCCAGCAACTCCAGCAGGTCCTGCCGTCGCCGGCTGGCCCACGGAGCCAAGGGAAACGCTTCCAGTTGCGGTCGTTTGGTGCGCCACAACCTCTTCTTACACCGCAGGCCTTCGTTCAGCGCCACCGCCTGCAGCTGATTCATGATTCGGGTGCGAGCCTGGACCATGCGATGACGATGCCACAGCAGTTGCCGCACATCGCGGTTCTCCCAGCTCGGCACCCAGATCCGGGGAAAGTCATCCTTCAGCATCAGCTTCAGAATGAGCTGCGCATCCTGGCGATCCGTCTTCTGTTTACGCACCCGCTTGGTCCGAATCTCGGCGGCATCGCCAACCCACAACTCGATCTGCAACTCCTGCAGCAACCGTTCGAACCATCGTGAGTGACCACTGGCTTCCATCCCCACTCGTAACTGCATGTTCTGTGTCGCCAGCTCACGGTAAAACCTTTCGGCCTCTTCCGGGTGGTGCAGGCGCCGTTCCTGCCACTCTCCCCCTTCGGTATCGACGAAGGCTATTTGCTGAAACTCGGGGTGGAAATCTACTCCTATAATGATCATTGTTCGGCTCCTTTCTCCCGAGCCTGTTGGTTGGTCAGCACCACCAACTCTACTCGGCCAAGGGAGCCGACATTGTCATGGAATCAATAGCACTCATCACCCACAATGTGCTCTTCAGGCTCTTGTAATATTCTGCCATGACAATGCAGTCGATTCTTGCAGACAGCATTGCGGCACTTCTCCTGATTTCGGCCTGTTGGCACCTCTTCCGACCAGTCCAAACGGAGCGCTTGATGAGCGATCGTACTAACGTTCGTTTCGTAGGCGGATTGCTGTTGCTGCTGGCCGTGTCCTGCTGCTGGTGCAACGGTTGGTTTTTCAAGGCCCTCTCCGGCCTCCTTCTCGTCTCCGGTATTTGGCGGCTTTTTTTCCCCGAACATTCGATCCGAACCCAACGTTCGACTTATCCCAGGTGGGTACACGGTTGCTTTCTGTTAGGAGGCGCCATAGCAGTTTGGACGCTCAAGCCGTGAGCCACTCACGGGTGGCAGGAATGTTCGACGCCTAGAAACTGGGGCTATTCGATGTCGGAGTAAAATTGCCATTACACTAGTGAGTTCGGAGATCGAATGATAGAAAGTCGAGTCGTTGCGAAACAAGTCAGCGACCTAATGATGGAAATGTTCACTCGGCCCTCTGAGTCTTGCGAATGTCGTCAGAGACAAGTGCTCAGCGGAAGAATACGCAGCCTAAATAAAGGGCGCACCGAGGATTGCTGGCGGAATTGTGTTTGGAATTTTGGAACCGTTGTACGCGAAACACCCCGCTTTGAAACCGTCGAATTGGGATGACGAAGCCACGCTCGGTGGGCCGGAAGATGCCCCTCGACCCCCGTTACCGATACACAAACTGTCGTGAAATCCCCATGTCACTCAAAACCCCCTCTCGTGGGGACTGTTCACTTCAGCTTCATGTACACACTCACCCAATAATCCGTTCGCGGGGGGACAGTCGCAAAACGGTCTTTCACCAGTGATTCACGAGCGCACAAACCTAACTTTGTCTCCGGGTAAAGCAGCATTTCACGGACGCTTCCATCTTTATCGAGCTTGAACAGCATCCAGAAGCTCGTCAGGTCACCGCCGTCACTTTGTTTGCATTGTCTTAGCGGCCCAAGATGCTTCTGCCCAAACTCGTTTCCGAACTGCTCGTCGTATTTTTTGCCTGCGGCAGTACTCATGTTTTCTTCGACTGCAGCCCGCGCCTCTCTGAGGCCAGTCGGCTTGTCCTGAGCGGAGACCACCACCCCAGCGACCGCCAAAAGAGTACCGACCGTGAAAACAAGAATCGTTGAGGTACGAGTACGTCTCATTTGGAACCCCCGTCTCGGGCCAAGTTTTGACGCAGATTATAGGGTAGAGCGAGCGGGCGCTCAATTGGTGAAACATCGCCATTGCACAAGTAGTCGGGACGGGGCAGGATGATGAGTGTAATGGCCTGATCTATATAAGGGGATGTCAAGAACATTTTTCTCCCTCCGCCGGAGGCGCGGATTTGGTTCGCGACATCCAGCCCCCTCTCACCATAGAAGACGCTCGTGTGGTGTCGTGCCCCTGGGTTATTCCATCTCAGCAGCTGCATCTCGTTAGTAGCGACGACGCCAATCAGTTTCGAAACTGAACAAGCCGTGCGGTTGTACGGTGTCAACCATGGATCTATCTGAGGCTCGCGGCCTAGTGCTTTTTCGGGTTATCCGAGGGGGCATAGGGATTACACAGAGACTGGGTGCCATCGGCCCCGTGTCGTCTACAGGCCATAGTCATACTCACCCTCGAACCCGAGCGTCTCCAGAACCGACTGGCCACCACCAGAGAAGATCACCGGAGATGGAGGGGCTCTTCACCCGAGACGCTCAAGCGGCTTGCGATTTCAGTTTTTCGGCGTCGAAGTTTTCTCCCCTCTTCCACAGAGTCAGCGTGATGGCTGCAATCTTGCGTGCCAGCGTGAGACGCGCCATGGTCGGCTTTATGCCTTTGGCCAGCGCAGCTTGGTAGAAGTCCTGGAACGGTCCGGGACGCACACTGGCCATGGTAGCCGCACCTTTGAATAGACCTTTCAGATCATGGTTGTGGTCTTTGTTCAGGCCCCGAATGGAAAGCAGTTTTTTCGAACGCCGCACTTGACCTTCGACCAAGCGGTATTCCGCACTGATGTGGGTCTCCAAGGCCAGTCCGCTATACGCCCATAGTTGTCGCTTGCTGCGGAAACGATGCGGAGTCTGGATCAGTGCCACGGCCAGCGCCGATCGAATCGGTCCGAGATAGGGAATCTGTCGCAGTTTCGCGGTGATGGCATGCTTCCGACTTTCCGCTAGTAGTTCCCGCCGCGCTTGCTGGCGCAGGTGTTGCAACATGTCTAGTTGCTCATAGAGTCGTTCGGCCCGACGCCGCACGCCGGCTTCCCGAATCTTGCCCAGCCACTGAGCTCGATTCCGCGTGTAATAGACGTCTCTTCCCGCACAGGGAATGGCCCAGCTGCGATACACCGCTTTCAGTCGGTTCATGACTCGCGACAGGTCTTTGACGATGGTCAGATAACTTCGGGACAACTCCCGCAGCATCCGCACGCCGGTCTCGCCATGGTAGACCGGTTTGAGTTGATTACCGCGTAACAACTCGGCCAGCTTGCGGGCATCGATCCGATCACTCTTGTTCCCGTCCTTCAGCAACGCGTTCTTCCGTGGATTGCACACCACTAGTTGGTCGACGTGAGGATTGAGCAGATCGTACAGCCAGACGGACCAGGTCCCTTCTTCGAAGGTCACCGACACGGTTCCGCGCAAGCCTGCAAAAAACTGAAGAATAGTCGCCGCTTCGGTCTCGAGGATGGATTCCATGACTAACTTACCGGTGGAATCCAGTACCGCGACCACGATAGTTGCTTGATGAACGTCCAGCCCAATATACTTTTCGTCGTTCACGAGGGTGCTCCTTCCTGTAGGTCATGATGCGAACGATCACAACCTACTCCTAAAGGGGCGCCCTTTTATAATGCGATTACAACGGCCGTCAACTTGCGTTCATGGCATTTCCGGTACTCACAGCGGGTTGTGCCAGCGGTCACAGGATATTTCTTCACTTCTACCTGACAATATCGCCTGTATCTTGGGTCAGGGATTCAGGCCACTGCTTCCCAGCGCGATGCGCCCCGCAGCTTGAGAATCACTACCTCTGATATGCCCTTCTCCCAACAAAGCTTCCGTGCGACGTTCGCGATACCGCCACTTCGCGACTGAGCGAGGTAAATCTAATGCACATCAGACGATCTTCCAGCCCGACCTTTCGTACAGCATCGCGTGCTCAGAGTGCGGTGCTCCCGGTTGTGTTCACATTGTCCTCCATTTTGGCATTGTTGTCGGTGTTCGTAACGGCGCAGCCAGCATATGCGCAGACGTATACCGTGCTTCACGAATTCACCGGAGGACGAGACGGCGCCGTCCCCGCCGCCGGTTTAACCATTGACGCAGCAGGAAGCTTGTATGGAACTACCGAGGAAGGCGGCTATGTTGGAAACCAGTATTGCAGCTCCGGTGGTTGTGGCACGGTGTTCAAACTGACGCCCAGGAACGGTAGCTGGATCGAAACGGTCTTACATGCCTTCACCGGCGCGCTGGGTGGGGACGGGGAATTTCCGAGTTCTGGGGTGGTGTTTGGACCCGATGGCCAGCTGTACGGAGCAACCCATGGGGGCGGCGATGGATACGGCACCGTATTCAGTCTCGCACCCCCCGCTACCGTCTGCAAAACGACATCATGCACTTGGACAGAAACGGTGCTTCTATCGACCTTGACGCTAAACTGCTTTGGTGAAGGCATCAATGGGGATGTCACTTTCGACCAAGCCGGAAACCTTTACGATACGAATTTCGAAGGCGGCGAGTATTTCGTCGGGGACGTCTTTTGGTTGGTGCCAGAGCAAGGTTATGGCTGGGTATGTGGGACTCTCCACTTCTTCAACTGGAACCCGGACGGAGGGAATCCGACGTCTGGTGTGGTTATCGTAGGCAACACGATCTACGGCACTACTTCGTTAGGAGGTCAGAACGGCTATGGCACTCTTTACAGCCTTGTGCCCTTTGGGCCATTACAAGTATTACATGCGTTTGCGAATGCTGGCGACGGTGCCAATCCTGAGGCCACCCCGATTGGCGATGCTGCCGAAAATCTCTACGGAACGGCTGAGACCGGCGGGGTGGGCGGCGGCGGTACAGCCTTTGAATGGTCGTCTGCAACCAGTTTCAGAACCATCTACAGCTTTCCTAATCCAGGAAGCCCTGGACCACTTACTCTCGACCCAGCGGGAAACCTCTACGGGACGCTAGCGTGGGGTGGGGCCTACGGTAAAGGTGCCGTTTATAAACTGACCCGTACGAGTAGGGGCTGGATCTACAATTCCCTGCACGACTTCAGCGGAAGTGACGGCATGAAGCCTTACGGCAGAGTGGCCTTCGACACGCATGGAAATCTGTACGGAACTGCTAGCGCGGGCGGTACGTTCGGCTACGGTCTCGTGTGGGAGATTACTCCATAGCTGAGACTCTTCGGCAGAGAGCGTCTTGGCGCAACTGTTGTTATATCGCCATAGCACAAGCTACCTTCCGCCAGGCAGGTAGGACCTGCTTCAAAATTAGCTCATTGTTCGCGTGCAAATGCGGCCAGGAACCATCGTTGGCGGTGCGGTGACCCTACCGGTCGCCCCGATTGATTTCGGGCAACACGGACGTGGTGCCGCATAGACGGCTCGGCAGCTTCGCACCTACAGGGGTCTCCTCAACACAAATGGCGCAATAACGATCGGTGGCGTGTGTGATTCAGCAGGCTAGGACATCGGCGGTGCTGTGATGGAATTGTGATGAGAGGTTGCGCAAATCGCGGCAAAACCAGGATGTCCGGTTCAACCGCTGTTCTCTGTAATCTGTTGAACACGGAGAGTAAATGCACCATCCTCAGAAGTCATGCGAGAAGTTACAGATCCTGCATTGTGAAACCGCAAGCGCTGCGGAATCGGCAAGTGACGGGCGTTGCATCTGTGCTGACGAGCAGAACGCTGGCAGTGCCTCCCTCTCCTCAGCGGAGCAGATCTATGAGGTATTTCTGCACAATTGCCCCAATAGGCGAACCCCTGTCTCCATTGCTGCGCACTCTGGATGGCCGTTATGGTGTATTGCTTCGACTACGGCCCCGCGTGAACTTTCCAGATCTCCCCTTCAGCGTCACCCACCCGGAGGGTCGGAGCTGTGTTTCCAAGGCGACCCAGAATTTCTTTCGGCGACTCGCGACCGTTTGTTTTGGCCCCTCAGCAGGAATGATCATTCCAATTAGAACCCGCACAGTTCCCGAGTCTCCCCATTTAAGCCGCGCATCCTTTCCCCCATCGATCACGAGCTGCGCAATTTCCTTTGCAATCGGCTGAACATTCAACCCCTCAGACCTGCGGCCAACGACTCTTCTGCCCGCGCGTCCATACTCGGCAGTGCCTAAATCAACGTTGACACGCCAATGCTGAACCTCAGCATAGACGGAGGCGGCAATAACCCTGGCCCCGTGCCGCTCGATATCGAATTCAAGAAACGGGGGATTCCACTCGACCGCCTCCATGCGGTCATTAAGCTTGTAAGTCGCCATGCCCCCATCGTTATGCCCTGCCAAATCATCCCAACAATTCATCAGATACGAACACACTTCGTCGGGATCCTCAACGGCGCCCGTTGGAACTCTCGAGAGGCAGGCCTTCAAATCGCTGAGGGACTCCTCCATCGATCCCTTCGGATGCACTTTAGATACGTTATCCTGCGGTTCATTTTCGGCAGTGTTCACAGATCTCCTCCGCTCCGAGTCGGCACCGTACCTAGTGAAGGGTGATGCCCACCTGCTGCATGTAGGCAGCAACTCTCAGATTCCCGGGCGTCACGTCGATTGTTTTCTCCCAGGGTTGGAAGTCCTGTTTCCGCATCCTAATCGTGTGCTGGCCCGCCGAAACTGAGATGGTCGACGGTGTGCTGCCCAAGTACTTCCCATCCACCTCGATCGCAGCCCCGGCTGGGCTTGACCAAAACTCGACGGCGGTTTGCACTGTCGAGACTGCCGGAGTAGCCTGTGGCGTATTAGGTGTCTCCACAGCAACCGGCTGCGGAGTGGGCGGCTGGCTCTGCTGCTCCAAATCCGCAGCGATTTTGATATTGCCAGACGTGGTCTTCATTTTTCGTTCCCAGCTCTTGTATCCCGCCTTGCTGATTCTGATTATGTGCTCGCCGGGTGTCACCGTGATCGCAGATGGCGTATCACCTGAGAAGCTACCATCGAGTTCGATCTCGGCCCCCGCTGGTGTTGAACTGATGTCCAACGTGGCGGTGGCAGCTACCGCCGCTGCGGCAACAGCTGGCATCGTCCCTGGTGATTGGAACTTCGCTAGATCGAGTGGTACATCGCCATTTACAAAAGCTGTTACCGGCGTTCCCTTCGGAATGGTGATGTCTTTCCCGTGGATGAAAAGGAATAGCGGAGCTGCCGGGAAGAACACGATCGACGTGGCCACTATTGCTCCAGTCATCGCACCCACATGGCCGCCACCCTTAGCGCTCTGATCTGCGCGTAGGGCAGCCTTTTCCCCATCAACAAGCCGCATGGAATCGATATTCACATTGAGTTTGCCGCCGCGACCCATGCTCTTTTTGTGCTCTGCTTCGGTGACCGTCGCCCACGCAACCCCGCTTTTCGGCACAACTGTGACACCTGCGACCTGGACTTCTTCCAAAACTTCGAACTCCACCGTTTGTCCGGCATGAGCATTGGCAGATGACAGGTTTTCTCCAAGTCGTAGTTTGATCGGGGTTCCGTCTTCGAGCGTTGGTCGAGTTGGGGCAGGCTTGGTGACTTGTGTGAGCGTTGACTTCGGTTGCTGCGGCACCGAGGATTGTGGAGTCTGTGCGTCGGCCAATGTAGCGACTACAAGGGCCAACCCAACCGTTATAGACGTGGCGCGTTTCACGGTGTGGCCTTTCAGTTGAACTTTCGTTACGTCAACAGTGGATCGAATGAAGCGGTTTGTCTGTGAGGCCTGCCGCTGTTGGACGTGATTATCGGGAAGAGCGGACAATCGCCTGCAGTGAAGGGAACGAGTTGAATGCCCCCTGCGTTAGCGTGGGTTCTGCCGTTGCCAACGACTGGATTTCCTTCCAGTATTGCTCCCTTTTTGTCACTGGCTCATACGACAGGAGTCACTGACAAATGTTCGCTGAAGCTGTGAAATTCTGATGGGAGCCGCGGGAGAAGATTCCCGGGCCTATTTCCCACGCAGTCCGATTCGCGCCCACGCGTGCGAGAAACCAGACCTCCGACCTGCTTCTCTCGGGCGATCCCAGCGCCCCCTTCGTTCATTCAATTCGAGCCCCATCGCCAGGAGGACAAACCAATGCACAGCAAGCAACGATTTCATACCTTCAGCAGGAACTGGAACCCAACGAATGCAGCGCTGGCGATCATGCTCACGCTGCTGTTCCTCATCTTTTTATTTCTGTTCATAGCTCTCACCGCGCTGCCGGCACACGGGCAGACCTACCGAGTGATCTATAGTCTCAATGAAGTCTACGGTTCAGGAATGTCCCCCTTCGCCGGTCCGACGATTGATGCAGCGGGCAATCTCTATGTAACCACCAAGGGGGGCGGGTACGGCGACTACGGTACGGTTTTCGAGCTGTATCGGGGCAGTTCTGGCTGGGTGTATTCGGCGATTTACGATTTCGGTGGAGGTAACGACGGTGCTGGCCCCTATGATCGAGTAGTTTTCGGTCCTGACGGCAGCCTTTATGGTGCGACGGGAAGCGGCGGAGGAACAGATCTTTGCAATGGCTTAGGCTGCGGCACAGTTTTCAAATTAAGCAAGCAAGGAACGTCGTGGCGAGAAACCATACTCTATGCATTCCAAGGGGGGACCGATGGGATGTGGCCCTATAACGGCGACCTGGTTTTCGATCAGGCCGGCGACATTTACGGTACGACTGAGCAGGGAGGCTACACGGGAGGGAACTGTGCTGCCCGGGACGGTTGCGGTGTTGCTTTCAAGCTCGCGCCTTCGGTAGGTGGTTATACGGAGAGTGTTCTTTATAGCTTCACCGGAGGCACGGACGGCGGGTTTCCCCAGGCTGGTGTGATCTTCGACAGGACCGGCGATCTATACGGCGTGGCGGGTAACACGGTTTATGAATTGACACCTTCGGCAAACGGATGGGCGGAGAATATTCTCTACATTCTCCAGGGCGGACGATACGGAGGGTGGGCGTTCGGCGGCT
The DNA here is from genome assembly GCA_963737365.1 of uncultured Alphaproteobacteria bacterium. Lineage (GTDB taxonomy): Bacteria > Pseudomonadota > Alphaproteobacteria > Rhizobiales > Beijerinckiaceae > Roseiarcus. Next base: position 1,425,306 of record CAVTSD010000007.1, on the reverse strand, counting down.
TGATCTTTGATCAGCAAGGCAATCTTTACGGCACCACATATCTGGGTGGCTCGGGCAACGCCGGCACGGTTTTCGAATTGAAGCCCTTGAACGGGGAGTGGACATACGACCTGTTGAGTACCCTTATGACCCTCAACTCCGGCGTGCTTGAGTACCGGGGCCCAACTGCCAGTCTGACAATGGACGCAACCGGTAATCTCTATGGCACGACCTCGCAGGGAGGTCGATATGGATGGGGTGCGGTTTTCAAACTGACACCCTCAGGCAATGGTTGGACCTATACCAGCATGCACGATTTTTGTCGCGGCGGCTACCCGTGCAATGATGGGGCGCTTCCGGCGGGCGGCGTGACCCTCGACGCGCATGGCAATCTGTACGGAACGACGGAATACGGTGGTGGAAATTGGGGTGGTGTGGTATGGGAGATCACGCCGTAACTGAGACTGTCCGGCACGGAGCGTGTGCTTCGAATCGCAAGGATGGCAACTTTGGCTTACAAACGGCTGGTGCAAGCCAACGGCGGTTTCTTTACGGGACAACGTACTCCGGCGGGACCAACAACGATGGCACGATCTTCCGCCAGGGCGTCGTTCATGCCTTCACGACCTGCCGTCCGTGAGTTGCGGCAAAGCTCTATGGCACTGCGGGAGGCCTCGGTCCGAACCAAAAAGGGGATTTGTATTTGAGCTTAATCCGACAATGTACAGCTGGACTCTTAACCTACTCCCCGAGTTCACCGGATTTCAGTGTGAGGGAGCATTTCCCGTGGGGAGCGTGGTTATGGAGGTAGGCCTGCTTAAAAAAATCGGTCATTGTTCGCGTGCAAATGCGGCCAGGAACCATCGTTGGCTGCCGGGGGCCTTCAAAACAAATGGCGCAAAAACGATCGGAGGCGTGCGTTATTCGGCAGGGGAGGACATCGACTCGTGCTGTGATGAAATTGTGATAGTTGGTTGATCAGATCACAGCAGAACGCGGACAAACGGATCAATGGCTGTTCTCTGTAATCTGTTGAATGCGGAGAGTAGAATGCAATATCCTCAACTCCTGACAGATCTTCCTGTGGGTCTTCAAAACCGGCGATTGGCGTCTCCGACGTCAATGGTGCGTTCGACTCGCACACGCTTCCGCCAATTCTAAGGATTACAGGCGCGGCCTGAGGTCATCATCGCGCTCGCTGCCTCAAGGAGGAGTAGTGCCCCGCATGATGAACCTGTTAGTCGCGACTGGACTCTTGGGTTTGATGGCCTCTGCACAGACGCAACCCGCAAAGACACCGCAACCGCCGGCTCAGGCCGAAAACTGGATCACGATCAGCAATGGCTATGCCAGGCTGTTGACCGATGTGTCCTTTGCGCACCATCCCGAAGCTGGGTCGCAGCAGGGCTTGAGCCAGTACGACAACAACGTTGGGCAGCCTACTCTGGCCGATGAAGATCAGGAGCGGCAACAGATGGAAGCCGTACTTCTGAAGCTGAAGGCGGCAGCCGCGGAGAAGCAGCCGAGTCAGGTCTACGAAGACCTGCAGATCATGATCGACCGCGTCCAGCTCGACTTCAAACAGCAAGACTATACACGCGCGCATGAGGTGCCCTACTTCAATGCCAGCGGACGCGTTTTTGGTGGGCTGCATATCCTGCTGGATGACCAGACCCCGGCTGATCGCCGGAGTGCGGCAGTGCTGAGGATTCGCGAATATGCAGGGTTGGAGCCAGGCTACAAGCCGCTCACCGAGATCCTGAAGCAGCGCGCGATGGAGCAGATGGCAAAGCCGGGCGTGATCTATCCGGCCAAAGTCGAGATCGAAACCGAGATGGGACGCAATTCCAACTATGTTGAGGGCATTGCGTCGCTGATGGAGAAGTACAAGCTGACAGGCTGGCAGGAGCCGTACGCAACCTTGAAGAAGCAGCTCGCCGACTACGACGCCTGGGTGCGGACCACGGTTTTGCCCAGGGCGCGTAACGACTTCCGGCTGCCTCCTGAGGAATACGCGCTCGACCTCCAGAGTTACGGCATCGACATTCCGCCGGACCAGATTGCGGCGATGGCGCACCAGGCGTTTATCGAAATACAGGGCGAGATGAAGGGAATCGCCGCGCAGATCGCGAAAGAACGCAATCTCCCGTCAAGCGACTATCGCGACGTGATGCGCGAGTTGAAAAAGAAGCAACTGGTCGGCGACGCCATTCTGCCTTTCTACGAGGAGCGGCTGAAGCAGATCGAGAAGATCATCGTCGAGCAGCAGATTGTGACCTTGCCGGATCGGCCGGCGAAGATCCGTATTGCCACAGCCGCGGAGACCGCGCAACAGCCAGCACCGCACATGCAACCTCCGCCCTTCCTGCATAACACCGGGCAGAAGGGTGTCTTCGTATTGCCGCTGAATATTCCGGCCGCCCCTGGCCAGCCGGCATCCGAGAAATACGACGACTTCACCTTCGATGCGGCAGCCTGGACCCTCACAGCGCACGAAGCGCGTCCCGGTCACGAGTTGCAGTTCGACTCGATGCTGGAGCATGGAGTCTCGCTGGCGCGCGTACGATTTGCTTTCAATAGTACGAATGTCGAAGGCTGGGGACTCTACTCCGAATACCTGATCAAGCCGTACATGCCGCTGGAGGGACAACTGGTGTCGCTGGACTATCGACTGCTGCGGGCGGCGCGGGCATTTCTCGATCCTGAGCTGCAGAGCGGAAAGATCACGACTGCCGATGCCTATCGTGTGCTGCAGGATGATGTAGTGTCGTCGCACGCGTTTGCCGAAGAAGAAGTTGAGCGTTATACCTATCGGGCACCCGGCCAGGCGAACAGCTACTTCTACGGCTATACCAAGCTGATTGAGCTGCGCGAGGACACCGAGAAGGCGCTATCCGCAAAAGGAGTGAAGTTCGAGCAGAAGAAATTCCACGATTTCATCCTGGCTCAAGGTCTGCTTCCGCCAAACCTCATGCGTCAGGCAGTGATGGAGCAATTCGTGCCGGCCCAGAAGTAAACCCGATTCCCGACTATCCAGAGAAACATGTGCGCGCATCTCAAACTGACTTGCAGATGCGCGCACATGAAAATCAGCCGGCCACGGCTCGCTAGGCAGCGACATCCTCCAAACTAGGTTCTTCTTCCTTCGCCTTATTGGAAAACCCCGTCAACCAGGTTTTCAAAATCACGTACAGTACCGGGATGAAGATGAGGTTCAGGACGGTAGAAAACAACATGCCTCCGACAATCGCCGTTCCCACGGAGTGGCGTCCGATCTTCCCGGCGCCGCTGGCGAAATAGAGCGGCAACACACCTAGAATGAAGGCAAATGAAGTCATCAGGATGGGCCGCAACCGCAGTTCGGCTGCCTCGATCGCAGCATCCATGATCGAGCGGCCGCGTTCGATCAGCTGCTCGGCAAACTCTACGATTAAGATCGAGTTTTTAGCCGATAAGCCAATCAGCAAGACCAATCCTATTTGCACGTACACATCGTCCACGAGCCCGCGCAGCGAAACGAATAGCAACGCTCCCAGCACCGCCATCGGTACAGCCAGCAGGATGATGAAAGGCAGCGCGAAGCTTTCGTACTGCGCCGACAAAGTCAGATAAACGACAAGCAGGCCCAGTCCAAAGATGAGGATCGCCTTGCCACCAGCCTCCACTTCTTCCAGAGCCAGGCCCGACCAGCTGTAGGACATACCTTGCAACATGTGCTGCTTCGCCAGCTCCTCCATGGCCTTCAATCCCTGGCCCGAGCTGTAACCTGGAGCAGCGGCGCCATCGATTTCCGCCGAGCGAAACAGGTTGAAGTGATTGATAACCTGCGGACCTGAGCTCTCTTTAAGCGAAACAATGTTGTCGAGCGGAACCAGGGCGCCGCTATCCGCACGGACATAGTATTGCCGCAGGTCGCGCGAAGTCATACGGAAAGGCTGATCCGCCTGTACATAAACCCGGTACGAACGATTGTTGAAGTCGAAATCGTTCACGTATTGCGAACCCATGTAGACACCCAGTGCCTGGGTCACTTGGTTGAGCGGCACACCGATGGCTTTGGCCTTTTCGCGATCGATTTGCACCAGCTGCTGGGGATCGTTTGCGGTGTAGCTGGTAAACAGTCCCGTCAGGTCCGGACGTTGCCGGCTGGAGGCGACAATCTGGTGCGTCACTGTGTCCAAGTCTTCCAAGGTATTACGCCCCAGATCCTGCAGTTGGAACTGGAAACCACCGAAGCTGCCGATACCATTGATTGCAGGCGGCTCGAAGGCGACGACAATGGCGCCCGGTATGGCAAACAGCTTCGGCGAGACGCGCGCCACGATGTCGCTGGCGGCGTGACCCTTTGCCTTGCGCTCATCAATTGGTTTCAGTGGAGCAAAGACCAGTCCGTAGTTCGGCGAACTGCCTCCGGTAAGCGAGAAGCCAGGAACCGCAAAGGTCCCGAAGACGTCAGGGTCGGCGCGCAGGATTTTTTCCGCCTGCTTGGCGATGTTGGTCGTGTACGAGAGCGACGCTCCGGGCGGCGCCTGCACTACCACGATGAAGTAGTTCTGGTCTTCCTGCGGAACGAATCCCGTGGGAACATGCAGGTACATGTAACCAGTAAGGGCTAACCCTACGAGGAACAGAACAATAACCGCGTAACGAAAACGTAAGACGACGGAAATGAACCTGCCATACGCGCGACCCAGGCCGTGAATGCTGCCATCGATAGCGTGCGCAAACTTGCGGTACCCGCGCGATAGCGGCCGAATGTGTGTCCAGTCGAACACTGAGTATTTGTGCTCCTCATTGCGCAGCAGAATGGCAGCCAGTGCCGGCGACAAGGTGAGCGCGTTGAACAGCGAAATCGCAATAGCAAACGCGATGGTCAGCGAAAACTGTTTGTAGAGAATCCCAGTCGTGCCCGGGAAGAACGACACCGGGACGAACACCGAAATCAACACCAGCGAGGTTGCGATAACGGCGCTGGATACCTCGGCCATCGCGACGGAGGTCGCGGTATGCGAGTCCGTCTTGTCTTCGTTGATATGCCGCTGCGCATTCTCGATGACGACAATGGCATCGTCCACCACCAGACCTGTGGCCAAGGTGATCCCGAACAGAGTCAGTGAATTAATGGAAAAACCGAAGATCTTGATGAAGGCAAACGTGCCAATCAGCGAGACCGGGATCGTGACAGCCGGAATAATCGTAGCCCGCCAATCCAACAGGAAGAAGAAGATCACGATGATAACGATCAGGACCGCTTCTTCCAGCGTAGTCACCACTTCGCGGACCGAGTCGCCGACAACCGTCGTGGTATCGAACGCGATCACGTACTTGATGCCCGGAGGAAACGACTTTGAAAGGTCCGCCAACGCGGCCCGCGCGGCCTTGTCGACGGCCAGTGCATTGGCGTTCGACAACTGCTGCACGCCGATACCGATAGCTTCATGTCCGCTGTAGAGCAGGTTGGTGTCGTAGGTTTCGGCGCCGATCTCCGCCCGCCCAACATCCTTCAGTTGAACAATGCTGTTCTTGGTGTTCTTGATGACGATGTTTTCGAACTGTACCGGATCGGACAGTCGCCCTACCACGCGCAAGGTGACCTGGAAGTTCTGCTTCGGATCGGCCGGCGGCCGTCCTAATTGACCTGCCGGAATCTCGACGTTCTGTTCCTGCAGCGCCGCCACCACATCGGCGGCAGTCAATTGCCGCGCTGCGAGCTTCGTGGGATCAAGCCAGATTCGCATCGCGTACTTGCGCTCACCAAAGATGACGACATCGCCCACGCCCGGTATGCGCTTCAGCGCATCTTTCACATACACGTCGAGGTAGTTCGAGATGTACTGGTTCGAAAGGCTATTGTCGGGCGAGTAGAATCCGGCGGCGAAGACAAAGTTCGGATTCGCTTTCGTGATGGTTACGCCGGTGTTCTTGATCTCCTGCGGCAAGCGGCCTTGAGCAGTGGCTACGCGGTTCTGCACGTCAACCGCTGCGATATTCAAGTCGTAGCCAGTGCGGAACGTTACATTGATCGCGCTGGTGCCGTCATTGGAGCTCGTCGAGGTGATGTAGTGCATGCCCTCGACGCCGTTGATCTGTTGCTCCAGCGGAATCGTCACCGCAGACTCCACCACTTGAGCATTCGCGCCCACGTAGTTGCTGGTGACGGTAACCTGTGGCGGCGCGAGGTTCGGGTAGAGCGAGATCGGCAGCGTCGGAATACACACGGCACCCGCGAGGATGATCAACAGAGCGCAGACGGTCGCAAAAATGGGCCGCTTAATAAAGAAGTTAACCAATGTAGCTCTCGACTTCTCCCGGGCCCGGAGGCGCAGGACGAAAGGTTCGATTCAGACTAGCTGGTCGGCTGTACCGGCGTTCCGTCGATGAGAAACTGGATACCGGAGATAATCACTCTCTCGCCTGGCTTCAGTCCGCTCTTCACCGCATAATCGTTTCCGATGGTGTCGCCCAGCGTTACCGAACGCTGTTTAGCCACCGTGGTTCCATTCACATCCGTGGCCACATAGACGAAGGGCTGCCCACCGATGCGTGTGATTGCCAGTACGGGAACGGTCGGCGCTGGATTAGTGCTCCAGATCACTCGCGCTTTTACCAGTTGCTCGGTGCGGAAGCGATCCAGCGACTCATGGATGGGAGCCTTTGCCAGCACGCCCTGAATGGCGTTGTCCACCTGTTGCGAGACAAAATCGATCTTGGTGTTTTCGATGACATCGCCGGTGGTGGTCACAACCTGCACCGGCAGTCCCAGGCGAACGTCGCCTGCGCGTTCCGTCGGAACATAAATGTAGGCTTCCAAGTCGGCGTTTTCATCCACGGTGGTCAGCAGCGTTTGCGGAGAAACGTAGTCTCCAACGTGGACAGGAATATCGCCAACAATGCCCGCGAAGGGCGCCACCAGGTTGTAATAGGCCAGCTGCCTCTGTTGAGTGACACGCGCTGCCGTCGCAGACTGCCAGTCGGCCTTGGAATTATCGTAGGCTTGCACGGCCTGCTCGTAGACTTGCTTGCTGGCTACCCCCGCGTCGAAGAGGTGCTGCTGCCGGTCCAGCTCGCGCTGAGCATATTCGTACACGGCCTTCTTCTGGGCTTCGGTACTTACCTGCTGTTCGACGGTAGCCTGCTGCTTCAGCGGGTCAATCGTCATCAGCAACTGACCGGCGCGAACATGGTCTCCAGACTTCACCAGGATGCGAGTTAGCGATCCGTCGACCTGCGGCTGGATGGTAGCCGAGCGGCGAGATTTGATCGTAGCCACATACTCGTCGCTCTGCGGCACCTGGGCCAGGTCGATCGTTTTGGTGCTGACCGGCAAGGCGTGCGGGGGCGGCTGCTTCGCTTCAGTTTTGCCGCAACTCGAGGTCCACAAAACAATCAGGCCCAGGACTAATGACGCAAAAATTGCGGAAGACTTTCTCAAAATCCTCACCCCAATTCGAAAAAGCGCTGAATTACAGATGCCAGCCGGGGTCTGGGAGGTGCAGGATTTGATTTCGATAGGCGTCTAAGCGTTCACTGAGGTGAAAAGCTTAGGCTCCTAAGCTTTTGACGATAGAGGGCCGTTCCGGGTCACAACCCGGAGCTCGTGAGCAGGAGACGCGAGCGATACCTCCCACCGACGGGGAATACCTTGAATCCAGTGTTCCAATTCCAATCATCTCTTTGCCAGCGTGTGCTAGTTTTGCTTTCGTTTTGAGATAAAGGAGTGTTAGGTTTTTACCCAGGAGGCCTTTCTAATGCGCCTGTCGGGTTACTCCTTCCTCGTTCTTCTCTGCCTTTCGACGTTTGCCTCGGCCGATCTGAAAATTAAGACCCGCACCACGGTCATGGGACACAGCACCGAAAGCACGGTGTATATCAAAGGATCCCGCGAGCGTACCGAGATGAGTTTCGGAGGACGTGGCGGATCCATCTCCATACTGCAATGCGACCAGAAAAGAATGGTTACCGTCATGGGCGACCGCTGCACGGTGACACCATTCGGAGGCAACGAAACCTCCTGCCCGGCGATGCCGGATATGAGGGGCATGGGCAGAGATATGACAGACGAGGGAGCCGGTGCCGGGCACAAGGGCGGCGTCGTGACTATAACCCGCACCTCCACCGATACCGGAGAACGCCAGGAGATGTTTGGCTATAAGGCCCGCCACATCAGAAGCACCATGATGATGGAGTCCACCCCCGAGGCCTGTAACCAGTCACACATGAAGATGGAGATGGACGGCTGGTATGCCGACCTGGCTAACTTTTCCTGCGGCGAGGAATCGTACCGGGCGCTAGCCTGCGGAGGTATGGGAGGCAAACGTGGATGCATGGACCGCATTGTGATGAAGGGGAGTGGCGGCGCTCTGGGCTATCCGCTGAAGCAAACCATGACCATGACCACACCGCAGGGAACCTTCACAACCACGACCGAGGTTATCGAGCTAACGAACACAACCCTGGACGCTCCGTTGTTTGACGCTCCGCCTGGTTGTAACGTGTCCAATCCGGCGGACGTCGGCGGCAGCACCTCAGCGCCGAGCGCTTCGCCGGCCGCAGAGTCGTCGGCGAAGGCGCCTGCTCCGCAACCTGCTGCGGCACCTGCGCCAACCGCACCTCCGAAGGCAGCAGGAGTGATTCGCGTGGGTCTGGTTGGAATCAAGGATGCTACCGGGCAGTCGTTACCCACCGACAGTTTGCAGCTCGAGCTGGTGAGTGAGTTCGGCCGCCACCAACTGGACGTGGTGCCCCTCACCGCCTCAGGACCGTTGCAAGATGTGGAGAGCGAAGCCCGCTTGAAACAATGCGACTACTTCGTCTACACAGTTCCCACTCTGCTGAAGGATCCCGGCACTGGCGGCCTCCCTTCGTCCTCTTTGCCCAAGGGAGTGACGCTGGATCCAGCCAAATACCAGGCTTTGACTTTGATCACAATGTATAAGGTGGGAAAGCCGGTACCGGAGTTGAAAGATGTTCCGCTAGCGGCGGACGCAAATCAGTTCGGGGTGGATGCAGTGACAGCCACCTTCACTCTGGAGTCGGATCGCGTGGCTCAGCAGATTGCGGATGATGCGCATCCCAAGGCGGCACCTAAGACTTCCAAGCCGGCCGTCCATCATCCAGTAGCGAAGTCACAATGAATAGCGACCTTAGGGGCGTATCGGATCGTCGCGCCAAGCTCTGCTGAGCTCCTCATCGGAGATGCCGCTCTCGTCTGTTGGATCTTGGTGAAACGTGTTCCGGCGACGGTACGCCATCACGGTGAACATGGCCGACAGGAACATGGGAGGGATCACCAGGATCAGAATGCCACTGCGCAGCGCTTGAATGAAGCGCTGAGTAGAAGCAGCAGCTTGGGTGTAACACAATGCACAGCCTTGTGCGAAAAGCGCCCGGGGAGCAAAGAAGGTCAGCAAGCCGACAACGGCCAGCCCGCCCCGTCTGACAAGTCGCGTTCTACAAATACTTTTCACTGCGGAGGCCCATTCTGAAAGCTCTTGGGAGAATCTCGCTCCATACGGTAGCTGTCAGTCCAGCTGTATTGTAGCGCCGCAAAGACGAATAGAGTCACGAGCGCCACCCAGGTTACAAAGACGCGATTCTCCGACCCCAGGTGCATGAAGAACACTACCGCCAGTCCGGCTTCCAGAAAGGCAATGGCAAACATGCGGAAGATCATGGTGCCGACGTCAACGTGCTGGTAGGCGATAACGAACTGCAGTCCCGCCAGGATCAGGATAGCGACATAAACAATCAGGTACTTACCGAGCTTGTCTGTATAAGATGCCGCGCCGCCGGGTTGCTGTTTAGTAAGTTCTGCCATCGCTTCCTCCCCGTTCTAGCCTACTTCTGCACATTGAGCAAATAGATGAGCGGCACGACAAACATCCACACCAGATCGACAAAGTGCCAGTACAAGCCGGTGATCTCGAGATCATCGGCATTCAGACGCCCGCTCTTGTAGCGTCCGCCAACCACAAGCAGCACGACGATTCCGATCACCACGTGAGTGAGGTGCAAACCTGTGATCGTGAAGAATGAGGCGCCAAACAGATCGTTGCCCCAGGGGTTCTTGAACAGACGAACTCCCTCATCGATCATGCCCATCCATTCGCGCAAATGAAGCAGGGCGAACAGCGCGCCGCCGACAGCGGTGATCATGGTCCAGCGGAAAGCCGCACCGCGATTACCCTGCTTTGCGGAGCGAACGCCCATAAACATCGTCAGGCTGCTGCTAACCAGAATGAATGTCATGACCATCGCATTGACGACGGTGGGAAAGAACTTGAACGGTGTGGGCCAATTCTGCGATCCGTTTCGCAAAAAGCCGTACGCCAGAAGACAGGCAGCAAAGGTGGCGGCATCGGCAATGATGAACAGCCACATGGCCAGCTTTTTGGTTGGAATCGCGAACGGTGAAGACCGCTCGTGCACGGCCGAATGAGCATCCATGGCAAGGTCAGAATGGCTCACAGCATGTCCTCCAGGGGCAGCACTAGATTCGCGCCCACATCAATAGCAGCAGATAAACCCACAACACGTCCATGAAGTGCCAGTAGTAAGAAACTGTACTGAGCGTGCTGACCTGCAAGCTCGGTCGCGGTTTGCTGAAGCGCCAGAGCACCAGCGTCAGTCCTGCCAACCCGCCCAGGATGTGCAGAGCGTGCAGAACGGTAAACAGGTAGAAGAAAGAACTGCTGGGATTGGTGGCAAGATACAGGCCTTCCGAGCGCAGTTGCAGCCACGCAGCATACTGGCCGCCCACAAAGACCAGTCCCAACACGAATGTCAGCCACAGAAACCTGGAACCCGACGAGCGCTGCGTCTGACTCCCATGCAGAAACGCCCCGACGCGTTTCCGCGCCAGTTCCAGCGTTACACTGCTGGCCAGCAACACCGCCGTATCGAAATAAAGCACCGACGGCAAGGTGAAGTGCTGCCAGTCATAGGACGATCCCTGCCGGATAATCATCGCGCTAGTGAAAGCCGCGAAGGTCATGGTGATCGCCGCGAGTCCCACCCACACCCCGGTTCGGGAGGCGGGCGAGCTGTCTTCTAAGCGAAGGCTCCTCCTCGACGATGAGGAACTACCCCAGCCTCCGCCCGAAGACGAAGGTGGAGTCGTGCCGTCCGACGTTACTTTCGGTGGTTCGTGAACTGTAGTCGCCATGATTTACCGCGCCCTTCTACTACTCCCAGGTTCTAGCTTCATTGAACAGTGCCGGCAAACTGCCTGGCGATGAGAATCACTAGGTCTCGTCGCGTGGCGAGTTGATTTGCGCAGGATCCGTCTGCATCACGTAATCGTTGGTCGAGCCTTCGATGCCGTACTGGTAAGGATCGTGATAGACCACCGGCAACTTACCGCCGAAGTTATCGAACGGCGGCGGCGACGACGGTGTTGACCATTCCAGCGAGGTCGCCTCCCACGGATTGAGCGGAGCCGGCTTGCCCCAGAAGCGGCTGTGGATCAGGTTATAGAGAAACACAATTTGCGCTGCGCCGGTAATCAGTGCGGCTATGGTAATGAACTTGTGAACGGGCATCAAAGGCGCCATAAAGTCGTCCACAAAGGCCTGGTAGCGACGGACGTTTCCAGCCATACCCAGGTAGTGGAACGGCATGAAGATGCAATAGGCGCCTACGAATGTCACCCAGAAGTGAAGCCTGCCCAGCGTTTCGTTCATCATCCTGCCCGTCACTTTGGGGAACCAGAAATAGGTCCCGGCGAAGATGCCGAACAGCGCAGCCACCGCCATCACCAAGTGGAAATGGCCGACCACGAAATATGTCGCGTGCAGCAGGATGTCGATCGAGGGCTGTGCCAGGAAGAAGCCGCTGATGCCGCCGCTCACAAACATCGAGATGAACCCCAAGGCGAACAGCGACGCCGAATTGATGCGCAGCTTCGAACCATAGAGGCTGCCGATCCAGATCAGCACGATGATGGTAGCGGGAATCGTGATTGCCAGCGTCGGGAACGAGAACGCCAGCGACGAGAACGGGTTCATCCCGCTGACGAACATGTGGTGTCCATAGACCATGTAGCTGAGGAAGGCGATCGACACCATCGAGTAAATGATGACCCGACTGCTCAGCAGAGGTCGCCGCATGTTGGTGATCAGCACGTGTGAGACGACGCCCATAGCCGGGACGATGGCGATATATACCTCAGGATGTCCGAAGAACCAGAACAGGTGCTGCCACAACAGAGTGGAACCGCCCGCATGCGGCTGCAACTGATCGTTGACCACGAGGTTCGAAGCGATGAAGAAACTCGTACCAGCAACGTGATCGAGAATCAGCAGAATGCAAGCCGGCATCAGGACTGCGAAAGCAGTGAGGCCGATGCAGGAGGTAATAAACCAAGCCCAGCTGGAAAGAGGCAGGCGCATCAGGCTCATGCCCTTGCAGCGCATGTCGAGTGTCGTGGAAATGAAGTTCAGCGATCCCAGCAATTGTCCCACGCAAAAGAAGGCGATCGAGACAGCCCACAGCACTTGGCCCGTTCCTTGTCCCGGTCCGGCGACTTGACCCAGGGCGCTCAAGGGAGCGTAGGCCGTCCAGCCGGAGAGCGGCGGCCCCTGTGGTACGAAGAACGCCGAAACAGCAACGCAAAACGCAACGAACGTAACCCAGAAGGACATCATATTGAGGTGCGGGAATGGCATGTCCTCCGCGCCCACCTGGATCGGCAGAAAATAATTCCCGAAGCCGGCGAAGGGAGCAGTCGTAAGCACAAAGAAGACCATGATAGTGCCGTGCATGGTCATCAATTGCAGATAGTACTCCGGCGTGAGCACGCCGCCCGGGGCGCCCGTCTTCGACAGGAACTGCAGACCCGGAATCGCGGCATTCGGCCACGCCAGGTGGATCCTCATCACCCACGACAGGACGAGCCCGATATAAACCGCCACCAGCGCCAGCATGTAATACTGCTCGCCGATGACTTTATGATCCAGGCTGAACACATACTTGCGAATGAATCCGGTAGGGGGAGCGTGATGATGAACAGCTGGCTCAGACATGTTGTGCATGTGACCCTCTTAATGGCTTTGCGTCGCGCCCAGCGGCTTGGCCGCCTACTGTAAAGCTGCCTGCTTCTTCAGCCATGCATCGAAGTCTTGCTGCGACATGACATCGAGATACGCCTTCATGTTGTAGTGGCCCAGTCCGCAGAGCTGCGTGCACACGATCTCGTACCGTCCGATCTCGGTCGGCGTGAAATGTACGGATAAATCGAGACCGGGAACGAAGTCCTGCTGAATGCGCAGCTCGCGCACAAAGAATGAGTGTCCTACGTCCTTGGAATGCATCAGCAGATGAACGTCACGATTAACCGGGACAGCCATTTCTGCCGTCACGATATCATCTTTCGAATCCGGGTCGTGGGTCGTGTCCAGCCCGTAAAAGTTTTCGGTGGCTTCGCTGATTTGCTCTGGATGAATGGGCCCGAACTTTCCGTCCGGCCCGGGATACCGGAAATAAAAAGCGAACTGTCCGGCCTGCACCTGCACCTGGGTTGCGTCCGGGGCTGGAGGCGTGAAGTAAATACTGGCCCAAGCCTTGGTCCCGAAAGCGCCGAGAGCCATCACCTCCGCTCCCACTATGATGACCGCGGCCGCAACCAGTCCGCGCGCTCCGCCTGGGAAGCTCTTGATCTTTTCCTCACGCGGGCGATCTGAAAATCTCCAGATGAAGAAGCCCAGGATGAGTTGGGCTGCCAGGAAGCACACACCGGCTTCCACCATGGTCTCTGAGAACTGCTCGTCAATCAGCTTGCCGTGGACAGAGATGTCCTTCGGAGGTTCCCAGGTATGCATCACGATGGGAACTGCAGAAGCGATTGCAATGATGATGATCGTGACTGCGAACAGTTTTGCCATTGCTGTCTCACCCGACCAATTAGCGTTTATGCCGAGAACGTTCGCTGGCCGCCTACACGAGTTGTACAGCACTCGCTCAGCGGCCAGACTGGACGGTTTCTATTTCGCTTTATAGGTAAAGTTTGCTGTTCCCGTGCCACCTGCGGCCACAGTCACCTTTTGCGTCTGCGTGCCGTATGTCTCCTGCCACGCTGTCACTGTGTAGTTGCCGGCCGGCACGTTTTCGATGGTGTAATTGCCGCTGTCATCCGTTACAGCGTAAGGCCCTTTCACCGGAACAAAATAACCGTGCATCCAGGGATGAATATTGCACTTCACGGGGATCGCTACTTCTTCAGCCTTCCAGCTCTGCATGATCGGCTGAGATCCAGGCGGCTGTGAGCGGTTCCACGGAATGTTCCCCGTCATGGGATTTGGCTCAGGGTGAATGTTATGCGCGGTCTGATCGCTATTAATTACCTTGTAGTCTTCGCCGACATTCATGGCGAGGACGTGGGGCGTGTACATGCAGCCCTTCTGGTCGAACACCGGGACGGCGCTCTTCGGAGCTGCGCCATTCCAACCCTGTGAGATGTAGAGCACAACGTTTTCCAAGCCATTGTCCTTGCCTACGACTACCAGTTCCAACTTGGCTGGATCGCTGGCGTGGTACTTGGCGCAGTACGGATCCTTGGACATATCAATGCCCTTCATGTGAGGAGCCGCGCCATCGAGTTTCACTGTTCCGCTAATCTTGCCGGCGCCCGCCGCCGCAACCTTGGGCCCATGCGTGATAGCCAAAACCGCGACTAGCATAAGGGCGGCTAGCATTCCCGCAATTTTCAACTGAACTTTCATTGACATTAGAGTGATCTCCTTATCACCGACAGCTCATTCATTTCCAGAGTTGTTTGATTGAGGTTGCGACGTACTCGGCGGAGTAGCCGGCTGCGCAGGTTGCGCTGGCGCAGTCGGAGGATTGCTCGACGGCTGCGAAGCAGGATTCGTGCCCTGATTATTGCTGGGCGTTTGACCGGAATCGCTGCTAGGCAGTGGTTCAAGCGGATTGATTGGCTTCAATCCGAGTTGCTTAGCAATCTGCTTCTCCTTGGTGTTGTCCGGCTGCAGCGTTCGCAGGTAGAACACCAGGTCCCAGGCCTCTTCAGGCTTCAGATTGTCAGAGAATGACGGCATCGGCGAGCCGTCCAGACCAGTCATGAAGTCCTTGTACATCGCCTGATCGCTCGATCCACACTTAAAGTTTTGCGAATCGTGAAAGTTGAAAGGCTTTATCGGGCGATTCTCGTCGTCCGTCAACGTGTCGGCCGAAGGTCCATTTGCCCGGCCGGTTACACCATGGCACTTCCAACACTCGAGCTTCTGGAACTGAACCCGGCCTTCTTTAATCCTGTCGGCCGTCACCTCAGGCTCGGCCGGGATCACGATCGGCGTACCCGGCTTTTCCGTCTCCCAGCGCGGCGAAAAGTGCTTAACATAGGCCACCAGGTCTACCCGGTCTTGGTCTTTTAGCGGCAGCCAGTGCGGCATATTCGAGTTCAACATCCCCCGGCCGACGGTGTCGTAAAGGTCGGTGTCCGTGGGCAACGTACCAGTCGGGGTTGAGCGGCAGCGGAAGATCGCGATCGTGAAGTTGCGCGGCTTGGGATCGATCCACTGGGCATTCTCACCTTGACCATCACCTAGCGGTCCGTGACAGCCGATACAGAAACGCTTGTAGATCGACTGACCGGTGGTTGCGTGCCCGGTCATGCCGCCTACATGACTCTCCATGTTCAGCCGCTGGTTTTCGCTGTACTCGGTTTGCTGGGCGTAAACGACGGTCGCGAGGAACACAACCGCCACAGCACTCAAGATCAACGGGAGCTTTAAAGTTCTTGTGCGCATCGTGTGTGTCCTCAGAAGTCGAAGTCAAATCCCAGAAAGACGCTGCTGTTATTCAATTGCGTATTGGTAATCGGCGATGCCCCCTGCTGCTGTATCAGCGCATATTCTGCGTGATAAGCGAAGCCGGCGCGGCTAAACATGAAGGGGTAATACCGGAATCCGAAGGTGTACGCATTGATATTGCCCCAATTCCCTGGAGTGGTGACCAATGCCTGCTGTGACATTCGGACAAACTCATCTCGCTGAATCACAATCAGCTGGGGATTGAAGACGTAGTGGGCTTCGACAAATCCTCCATTCCACGATGGGGACTGGGCACCGATAGGAAGAGGAGAACTGGACGGCGTGCTGGTCCCGAAATACGCGCTATCCCAGCCGTGCTGATAGAACAGCGAGAAATCGAGCTTCTTCACGTACACCAGCGCAAACACTCCCTCACGATTGAAGGGTTTGTTTCCCACGCCGGTGATCGGCACTCCGCTCGAAGTCAGGTTATAGGTTGGCCCACTCCCGATCATGGCGTAGGCTCCAACGCGATCCACGCCTCCCTGATATCCGGCATTAAATGCCTGGCTCGCCGTAATGAACGTGTTGTAAGCATTCCGGGAGGGCAAGCCCGGTTGACCGTCGTTGGAACTGAGCAGGGCTACTGAGTATCGTGTTCTGTCATTCAGCGAGTGGCCCATCAACTCAACGCCAAGCTGGTTGTCGCCGATTTGACCGAAGAAGTTGCTGTCGCCGAGCGGAATGAAGTGATACAGCTGGTAATACCCGCCGTCATTCGAGATGGTCAGGATTCGCTTCTCGGAGATGATGTTGTCCAATTCAAACTTGCCCAGCTTGAAGTTGAACCATGGACTGTTCCCGATGTTGTCGAGACGAGCCATCACCGTTTCGAAATGGAAGTTGCCGGATGAGTCGGACGACGGCAGAACATAGAACGAGTAGTTCTTGTACAGCGTACCGCCGGTGTGGAAGTCCAATCCGGTGATGTCGAAGCCGTTCGAATTTATCTCTTCCTCAATCTGGGTCCCGTTCGGCTGATCGACCGCCACCTTGTTGGTGCTCTCGCGGTTCCAGTTGGGCGTAATGCGGAAAGTGACCGGCCAATACGACGGATTTTGCCAGATCGGTGAATCGCGATCGTTCATTAACTGGTAGCCGTTGTCTTTGAACGTTTGCCCAAAGACGTTCAGCATCGGCCAGGCTTCATGACACGCCGAGCAGGGCAACCCATACTTGCGGGCAAACGCTGGGATCGCGCGTCCGGGAGTTGGATTGCAGAAAAAAATCGACAGGAAGAACAGCAGACCTAACGCGCTGGCAAGACCGGCAAAAGCGGGCCGGCTAGAGGAATTTCGAACACTTGGAACAGTCGTAACGCCAATCTGCATCGCGATCAACCTCGCAGTAACAAGATGGCCGACGTCGGTCGACTTCACCGTGGGAGCTACGTCTTTAAAGTCGGTAAAAACCCCAACATCCCGAATGGGCAGGGATACTACAACTTCCGCGCGAATGTTTGCAACAACTTTTTGTTGCCGAATATTTGCATCCCTGTGACAAAAATTTGACAAGTGCTGCGGACAGAATCCAGCGAGTGGCAAAAGCCTTGCTTGACAATCCCTCTCTATTCAAGGTATTTATGCTCTCCACGCACGGCGGCCGCCAGCCTGCCATACCCCGATGCCAACGCTCCCGATACCGGCGAACACCTGTTGCAGAAGGCTCCGGAAAGACCTGTTGTTTCAATTTTGTTGCATCAGCCTGTTACTGTCCGTGTCGGCACTTGGCGCACCTCCCCCAAAAGATCATTCCCTGGATCCGCCGCAGTTTATGGTTCGGGTGGAAGCGCCCGAAAGCGATGTGATGACAGCTGTGGAACAAGTCTCCCAGGACCAGATTGTGCACGGAACCTACTCGTACGAGAAGGAGCGCATTCTGTATGGCGCACACAGCGCTGAAGCTGCCAAGGCCTTCGGAACCTGGAAAGGTGCCGGAAAAGTTTTCTACAAAGTCGCCAACAATGTTCTCGCGCCTCGATTCTTCAAAGACACTGGCGACATTGGCACGATCAGTATTCGCTACGTCGTTGAAAGCCTCGATGCCAACGCCTCAAGCTTGCGAATCGATGCGGTCTTCGTCGACGCTCGCGATGTGCGGCACACTTCCCTGGGAAACGTCGAGTCCAATGAGTTTTCTGCGATCCAGCAACATCTCCGAACCATTCAAAGCAAGCAGCAAGAAGCGGAGGAGAAACTTTCTAAGGGAACTTCCTATGTCGCACCGCCCGCAGCCACTTCCTCGACGGCCGCTGTGACAGCGGCTGACAATCCACCCGCTCCTGCACCAGACCTTACCGTTCCCGCTATGCAGAAGCACATCGTGGCGTTGCAGCATGAAGTCGAATTGCGCGTGAGGGAAGATGGAGCGCAGCTGAAGTCTGCTCCCTATCATGGCGCCGCGACCCTCGAGTCGCTACCCGCACAGTCGGATGTTCTTATTGTGGTGCTCACCCCTTACTGGTATGGAGTGGAAACAGGAGACGGACACCAGGGCTGGGTGCACCACAGTCAACTGGAGCCTCTGCCGTGAAGCTTACTGCCAGATCGCTGCGCGGGACCGCCAAGCTTGTCATCACCTATGGCTGCATGCTGATGCTTGCTTACGCGATGCAAGCGCAAAGGGCGCCGTCCCAGCGGTCATTTCACGCTTCCAAGGTCGACGTCGAAAAAGCACTTCACACGATTGACTCGTATCCTGGAGGAAAACTTCCTGTGCTGGAAGGTTTCGCCAATCCGGCAGGGCATTCGCTCGACGATTACAGACGTGGGTACTACGAGTATGACGTACTTCTGAAATCGACGACTGCGACCGAGACTACTGTCGAAGTCACCGCAAAGATTACAGCCTGGTATGCGGCGACCACTGCAGCCAACTCGGGGTATCGGGTGCTGAAGTCAAGTGGACGGCTCGAGTCAGATCTTCTCGACGCTTTGAATGACAAACTGAATCCCGCTTCGGCCGCCCAAACCTCGCCGGCTTCCACAAAACCTCTGCCCGACAGTCCGTCCGCCTCCGCAGCCAGTGGGTCGTTCTTCAATACGCGACGGCTCTCCACCGCGCCATCGGATGGCAGGCTACCTTCCTCGAAACCTGTCGATCCCGGCACCGCGAAACAATTGGCCAAGCTACAGGCACAGGCGCAAGACTTGGAGCAGGTCCTGCACAATCAGGCGCGTCCTAATAATTTGGCGATCGTGAAGAAGTCCAATACGCCTGTCGTGGCGCAGCCGGTGGCTGGGGCAGAAGTTCTACTACAGGCTGACGCCGAAGATGAGTTCGAAGTTCTCGATTCGACCCAGGACTGGGTGCATATTAAAATCTCCGGCATTTCACGCGGATGGATCAAGCGCGACCTCGTCGATTTGCCGGGCGCCGCGACCATGAGCGTCTCCGACATCTCCGGAGAGCAGCATGACACGGCTTCCGTGCGGCAAACCAAGGAAGAGGTCGCAGCCTTCCCGGGCAAGTGGCAACCGTTGGATGGCAAGCAGGTGAAGATCATCTGGGTACAGCCGTTGAACAAAGACCAGTTTGGCGCCGAACCTAAGTGGCCTTTGGTGAAGTCTGTGCTTCGTGGTGCGGACGCAGGTGCGCCCGCAGACCCTAATGAAGTTGCTGGTGTAGTTGTAATTTTCGATTCTGAGGATGGCGGTATGGCGGCTACCACTCTGGCCAATCTGCAGCAGTGGCGTGCCGGACACCTTTCCGATGAAGGTTTCTGGAAACGCTGCTGGCGAGATCCCCCCGATGCATTCGGCGGGCAGAACTAGGCTGGACAGGGAAGTGCGTCACTGGAGCAACTCGCAATGAAGACTGCCGCAGAAGGATCTTCCTTCGGCCGGTTGTACATCGTGCCGCGCCTTAATGACTACGCCCAGCTCACCAAATCAAGGGTGACCACACTGATCATCATGACCGCCTGCTGCGGCTTCTTTTTTGGCGCGAGGAAGGCGGGCTTGCCGGTATTGAGTTGGAGCCTGCTCCACGCACTGCTGGGAATTGGCATGGTGTCCAGCGGCACCGCCGCGTTGAATGAAGTCATGGAACACGATGTGGACAGCAAGATGCGTCGGACGGCGCGACGTCCCATCCCGGCTGGCCGCATGTCTTTGCTTCATGCCACGATTGTTGGAACTCTGCTCACCGTCGGAGGGTCGATCTACCTGGTTGTCTCGACCAACTGGCTCACTGGACTATTGACTTTTCTAACCTCCGTAATTTATCTGGCTGCTTACACTCCCTTAAAGAGGATCTCCCCCGTCTGCACCTTTGTTGGCGCATTTCCCGGGGCGATGCCTGGAGTTCTGGGATGGACTGCGGCTCGCGGACGTATGGATTGGGGTACTCTCGCACTGTTTGCCATTCTTTTTCTGTGGCAATTTCCCCATTTTTTTGCCATTGCGTGGATGTATCGCGAAGACTACGCCAAAGGTTCGATTCGTATGCTTCCTGTGGTAGAGCCGGACGGGCGCTCAACCACGCTGCGAATCCTGCTTTATAGTCTGGCGCTTATTCCCATAAGCCTCGTTCCGGTGTTTTTGCGGATGGCCGGACAAATTTATTTATATGGGGCCGTTCTTCTCGGACTGGTATTTCTTTACTTTGGCGCGCGCCTGATGTTTGTGGACCTTGCGGTGACCGATTCGCGCTCCAGAATTCATGCTCGACAGCTATTCCGGTGCTCAATTATTTATCTACCGCTGTTATTCGCTTTGATGATGAGTAATTCCTTCCGGGGATAGGCGACACTGCAGTCAGGCCAATCTGGTTATCTGCAGGAAAAGACGGAGGACCACCCGATGGAATTGCGTCCCAGTGTAAGGATCGTACTGTCAGTCGCGCTCGCTGGATTGTGGTTCTCAACCGGATCTGCGGCCCAAAATAATAAGGATGGCTCCGGCCAGCCGTCCAACGGCCAACCACAAAAGGTCGTGGGATGCCTTACGGGCGAGGACAATCGCTACACCCTTGCCGCCTCCAACGGTAATCTTTATCTGCTCGATGGCGAGGCCGAGGCGTTCAAGCGCTACAACGCCAAGATGGTGGAAGCAACTGGGACGGTAAGCGAATCTTCTTCTGAAACCTCGAAGCACGATGTCCTGTCGCAACAGCCGCCGACAGTGAAAGTCACGTCGCTAAGAAAAATTGCTGACCGCTGCAACTAACGTTTGCGCCACCACCACCAGGCGCCAGCCGCGGCGATAGCGATAAGCGTCACAATGCCTGCCTGTCGCATAGAGCGCTTTTGCGCGGCGAGTCTCGGCTGAATAAACCGGCTCTCCGGATATACGCCGCCGTCATCGCTGTCTTTTTCCTGCAGGGCAAGCGCCATCACTTCCGCGAGGTGTAAAGCGTGCCGATCGGTACCCTGTGCAATCTGCTCCCGGCAACTGAAGCCATCGGCGATTACCAGCGCTGACGGATCCGCCGTGCGCACGGCAGGCAGCAAGCCGCGTTCGCCGATCTGCATGGAAAGGCCATACTTCTCAGCCTCGAATCCGAACGAGCCAGCCATGCCGCAGCAGCCGGAGTCCAGTATGTTGCAGTCGAGCCCCATCTTTTTCATCACCGCTTCTTCATCGTAGAACCGCATGATTGCCTTGTGATGGCAGTGGCCTTGTGCGAGAGCTCTGCGCGGCAGTTGTGGAGGCTCGTAGTCTTGGACCTTCTTTTCGAGAAACTCTGAGAGCAAGAACGTATTTTCTGCGAGGCGACGGGCACGCTCATTCTCCGGCATGAGTCCGTTCAGTTCGTCGCGAAATACGGAGCAGCAACTTGGCTCAAGCACGACGATCGGCGTGCCAGCGTCAATCTCGTCGGCGAGTACCGTCAGCACTTTCTGAAGGTAGCGCTTAGCCTCGTCAAGAAAACCGTAATCGTAAAGCGGGCGCCCGCAACAAAGATGTTGCGCTGGTACATGCACCTGGTACCCAAAGTGTTCCAGCACTTCGAGCGCAGCCATCGCCGTCTCCGGCAAGAAGTTGTTGTTGAACGTGTCCGCCCACAGAATAACCTTAGGGCCGGGCTGATTGCGTGGCTCACGTCTACGAAACCATTGCTTGAAAGTCACGGCTGCAAACTGCGGAATTTCCCGCTGCGGCGGAATGCCGGCGGCTTTCTTGGCAAACATTCGCAGCACAGGGAGCTGCGTGAACAGATTCACGAATCCCGGCGCGATCGCAGCCACCCGAGCCCATTTGTCGATGAACCCGAAGGCGTAGGCATAACGCGGCCGCAGCCGTCCCTCCCAGTAGTGCGACAGAAACTCGGCTTTGTAGGTAGCCATGTCTACATTGACAGGGCAATCCCCCTTGCAGCCCTTGCACGCGAGGCAGAGGTCGAGCGATTCCTTCACGTTTTCGTCACGCCAGCCCTCCTCTATGACATTGCCGTTCAACATCTCCCAGAGATGACGGGCGCGTCCGCGGGTGGTGTGCTTCTCCTCGTGCGTCACCATGAAGCTGGGACACATGGTGTTGTCTTCCGGACTTTGTCCGTTCGTACGCCGGCACTTCCCGACACCTACACATCTCAGTGCGGCATGAGAAAAATGCCCGTCGTCCTGCGGCCATTGGAAGTGGGTTGGCGGTTCCCAGGGGTTGTAGTTGGCTCCCAGCCTGAGATTTTCATCCATGCGATAAGCATCGACAACCTTCCCCGGATTCATCTTCCAGGCCGGATCCCAGATGGACTTGAACTCCCGAAAGGCCTGAACCAGCTCTTCGCCAAACATCTTGTAAAGAAACTCGCTGTGGCTTTGTCCGTCACCGTGCTCGCCGCTCAGGCTGCCGCCGTACTTCACACACAGGTCGGTCGCCTCTTCCATGAACAAATTGAAGGTGCGAATTCCCGGCTCGCTGGCGAGATCGAAGTCAATCCGGCAATGCACACAACCATGTCCGAAGTGGCCATACATGGCAGCGTGGTAGTCATACCTGGCGAACAGATCGCGCATGTCGCGCAGGTAGCCACCGAGCTTCTCGGGCGGCACCGCGGAGTCTTCCCAGCCTGGCCACGCCGGTCGCTCGCCCGGCACAAACGAACTCGCCCCCAGGCCCGACTCGCGCACACTCCAGATGTGCTGCATGTCCGAACTTTGTGTGTAAAGTTTCATGTTTGGGGCACCCGGCTGATGCTTCAAGCGCTCCATCACCTGATGCGCAGCCTCGATCGCGTCGCTCTTCTTCGCGGCTCCAAACTCGGCGATCAGCCAGCCCTTGCCTTCAGGAAACAACGGAAGATACTGGCGATTCGGCCCACCCTTTTTCTCAACGTTGCGGTACACGTGATCATCGATGCCCTCAAGCGCCGTCGGTTGAAACGGGGTGATGTCCATCACGTGGTCAGCGGCCACATACATGTCGGGATATCCCAACAGGAGAACCACACGTTGAGCTCTGGCGTCGATGAGCGTGCACTTCGCCTCGAGAATCGTAACCAGGGTGCCTTCACTCCCTACCAGGGCCCGGGCCATGTTGATACGACCGTCCTTGCCCGGAATGAGTTGATCGAGGTTGTAGCCGGAAACACGACGCGGAAGGACCGGGTAGTTCTTGCGCACAAGGTCAGCGTAGTGATCGCGCAGCGAACGCAGATAACGATAGATCTCACCCTCGCGGCCGGCCTGGCGCATCTTCGATTCCCACTCAGCTTCCGCTATCCACCCGACAGTCATGCGAGTGCCGTCGTAGAGCAATACTTCCAGCTCTTCAACGTTGTTGTCGGTCTTCCCCGACATTTGCGCATGCGCGCCGCACGAGTTGTTGCCGATCATGCCGCCAAAGGTGCAATAGGCGTGGGTCGCTGGATCCGGTCCCCACGTGAGCCGTCGCTCGCTGGCCTTCATAGCGGCGTCGCGTAGCTCGTCGCAGACGGTGCCAGGCAGCACACGGGCCCACCGCTCCGAGGTGTTTATCTCGAGGATGCCGCGCATGTACTTGGACCAGTCAATAACAACGGCAATATTGCAGCATTGTCCCGCCAGGCTCGTGCCTGTACCGCGGGAGAGCAGTGGGGCGCCAAACTTCCGAGCGGTGGCGACTGTCTCTACTACGTCTTCTTTCGATCGTGGAATAACCACGCCAACCGGAACTTGGCGATAATTCGAAGCGTCAGCGGCATACATCGCCTTGGTACTCGCATCGAACCTCACCTCGCCAGCGATTTTCTTGCGCAACTCCGCTTCAAGGCCGGCGACATCGACGTTCGCTCCGCTTGTCCGCCAGTTGGCAGCACGCGATTCCAGCAACTGCTTCAGTGTGACCATCGATGTATCAGGAGCCGACATCGCTTCTCCTTCCGCTCAGACCGTGGCCTTCTGACTTCCGCTGTCTGTCGAATATGCTAAATGAGCAGGCAAGGCGCTTGCTGCTTGAATGGATGGAGTGGTTCTAGCCTGGCCTTCGAACTGCCGGAGGGAAGCAAGCTACGGGGTAGTAGCTTCGTCGGAGGGAACGCTTTCCGGCTCTTCACGCGAAGTCTTCGATGCGCCGGCTGCCGCAGCTTCCTCTTCTTTGGGCGGGGGAGGAACGAAGTACAGGATTCGGTTGCAATAAAAGCAGGTGACGACCTGCTCGTTGCCCATAACGTCCTGGAAAACTTGTGGACGCAGGCGAACCCGGCACGCGGAGCAGCTCTCATCTTCATAAACCGGGGCCAGGGCCGAGCCCCGAAGCTTTAGCACGCGGTCGTAATGGTTCAGGGGCTCTTCGGAAATACCGGAGCGTAGCTCCTTGCGCTGGGCATCCAGCTCTGCCAACTGCTTTTCGTCTTCGGCAGTCTGCTGACGGGCGTGCTCTTTCTCTCTCTCGTTCTCAGCGGTATCAGACTTGAGCGCCGCCTCGGCTTGTTTCAGCGTCTCCTTGCGGGCGTCGGCAGCCACCATGATCTCCAGGATTTTGTCTTCCAGCTTCTGGATCTCGCCTTCGGCGTGTTCGATCTCAGTTAAGAGCGCCTTGTATTCCTGGTTGGTTTTGACCTTGAGCGACTGGTCGCGATACTTGCTGATCTTTTCCTGCTGATCTTTGATATCGGACTCGTGTTTGCGGCGGGTAGCCTCGTCGGCCTTGATCGTGGCTTGCGCCTTTTCCACGGCCGCTTTCGAGCCGGCCAGCTTAGCTTCGATCTGCGCTACTTCTTTGGGCAGGGCAGCTACTTCCGCTCGGAGAGCCGCGACACGGGAGTCGACCTGTTGCAGGTCGATCAGTTTTTGCACGTCAGGATTCATCGGGGGACTGCTTGGATTCTAGCACGCAAGCACCGGCTCCCTCCGAGCCGGGAAAGAAGGACGAGAGCCGCCTCTGGCAGGATCGGGCTGTACCGTGTCTGCTGCTCTTGGTCACCCGCTGGAGTTAAGGTCTTCGGCTTATTGAGCAGGCGTACCGGGCCGCCTTAGGATTGCCCTATGGCTCTTGAAATTGCGCGACTTCTACTTGGCCTGATGATCGCGGCATGTCACCGCCGGATCGCTGATTTCATCATGGAGCGAGAACGTTCGCTCGTGCTGACGTTTCGCGCTCGAGGGGTGCCCTTGCCGGCAGCCCTCAGCACCGAGACAGCGCACAATCTCTACTTCGGCGTCGGCATCTTCGTCGTGCTGGTGGAACTGCTTCGCATCTACCAGATGGCGCATTAGCCTGACTGTTGCTCTCCTTTCCCAGACCTGCGACCTGCGGGCTGCCTTCGTGCGCCCCGCACTGTGATATAAACTTTCACCCAGCGATATTTCCCTTCCGGAGCCGCCGTGAAAGTTCGTTCGTCCGTGTGTGTTTTGCTTGTCTTCTGTAGTTCAGTTTTAATCGCACAAACCGAATCCTCTTCTACACCAGCGCCGCAGGGTTCTAAGGAGCTGACCATTGAGGACATCTTCCAGCCGGGCGGCGTTCTGGGACGTGGGCCTGAAAGCGTGAAGTGGAGCCCCGACGGCGCTAAGGTCTCCTTCGTGCAGCGGGACGATACCGGGGAACAGGGTGAGCTTTATTACGTTGACGTCGCTACCGGCAAATCGGCCGTACTGGTGGCCAGCGGCAAGCTCGCTGCGCTGGCGCCTCCTACCAGCTCCATCGCGGACGAGCGCAAGAAAGAAGCCGCGCAGCGATACTCCCTGGCGGCCTATCATTGGGCGCCCGACTCCAAGCACCTGCTGTTCGACTCCATGGGCCAGCTCTGGTTCTATAGCCTCGATACCGGCACAGCGGTACAGATCACTTCGGCCTCCGGTGACAGTGTCGATCCCAAGTTCTCTCCCGATGGCAGCGAGATTTCCTATATCCGCAATCACAACATTTATGTGCACCCGGTTGGCCACGACAGCGAGCGACAACTCACCAAAGACGGCAGCGACAACTTGCTCGACGGCGAAGTGGATTGGGTTTACGAGGAAGAGCTGTACAGCCGCAGCAACTACTTCTGGTCGCCCAATGGGAAGCAGATCGTATTCCTGCAGATGGACGAAGTGAAAGTTCCAACCTATCCCATCACTGACTGGATCCCCACTCACGCGGAAGTTGATCAGGAGAAATATCCTCAGCCCGGCGATCCCAATCCTGGCGTGCGCCTGGGGGTGGTGAGTACGGGAGGAAGCGGCAAGACCAAGTGGATTACCGTGAAGACCGTAAACGGTTCTTTGCCGCTGGGCAACGATCCCGATGTGCTTGTCCCTCGCTTCGGGTGGGTACGCGATGGCTTACTCTGGGCGATGGTTCTGAATCGTGTCCAGGACCGTCTCGATCTTTATTTCGTCGATGTCAACGACGGCAAGTCGCAACTCATGATGACCGAGACCACCGACGCCTGGATCGACATGCATCCGGAAGTTGATTTCACGCTCCTCGACTCCGGCGATGGCTACCTGTGGACCAGTTGGCGTGACGGTCACAACCACATCTATCTCTATCGCTTCGACAAGAAGGATCCGTTGAACGCTCCCGCGAAAATGCAGACCCAACTCACGCACGGAGACTGGGAGGTGGAAAGCCTCGACGCTGTTGATGCCAAGCAGGGCATTCTTTACTTCTCGGCGAATGAAGGGGATTGGCGGCAACGCAATGAGTACGCGGTCGGACTAAACGGACAGAACTTACATCGCATTACGAAGCAGGACGGCACTCACTCGCTCGACTTCGACCCCAAGGACACCGCCTATTACGTGGACGACTTCTCCGCCTCGACGATTACGCCCTCTGCCTCGGTATGCTCCATTCAAGGAAGCTGCAACACGTTCTGGAAGTCGAGGAGTATTGAAGCCTACAACCTGCTGGCGCCAAAGTTCGTAGACTTCAAAGCGGCCGACGGTGTAACCACTCTTCAAGGCACCATTCTGCTTCCCTCGGGCGGACCGATGATGGCCGACGGCAAGGTTCCATTGATCGTGAATCCCTACGGTGGACCCGGAGCTCAGACAATACGCAATGCGTGGTCGGGCGGCGATCTCTTCGATCAGGTCCTGGCACGCCAGGGTTTCGCCGTGCTGCACGTCGACAATCGCGGCATGGCCAATCGCGGCAAAGCTTTTGCTTTGCCCATCAAACACCACTTCGGACCGATCGAGTTGAGCGATCAGGTCGATTGCGTCAAGCAGGCCTTACAACAGTTTCCGCAACTGGACGGCAGCCGGCTCGGCTTCTGGGGCTGGAGCTACGGCGGATACTTCACGCTATTTACCCTCGAGCACAGCGATCTGTTCAAGTCGGGAGTGGCTGTGGCGCCGGTCTCCAACTGGCTTCTGTACGACTCGATCTACACCGAACGCTACATGGGCCTGCCGAAAGACAATCCCGAGGGCTACAAAGACAGCTCTCCCGTGAACTTCGCCGGCGACTTGCACGGCAGCTTGCTCGAGGTGCACGGCACCAGCGACGACAACGTCCACATGCAGAACACCATCCAGATGATCAATGGCTTTATTGATGCGGGAAAGCAGTTCGACCTGATGCTGTACCCGCGCAAGACTCACGGCATCGCCGGCAAAGCGGCGCGTACGCACCTGTTCCACCTGATCGACAATCACTTCCTGGAGACGCTGGCGCCGGGGAAA
This sequence comes from uncultured Alphaproteobacteria bacterium, assembly GCA_963737365.1. GTDB lineage: Bacteria > Pseudomonadota > Alphaproteobacteria > Rhizobiales > Beijerinckiaceae > Roseiarcus. Next base: position 1,397,463 of record CAVTSD010000007.1, on the reverse strand, counting down.
TAATCGTTTTCACCACAGGGGCACAGAGGGAGCACGGAGAAAAGCAGTTCTGCATAAGTAAAACCTTGAGGGACTTTCTCCGTGTCCTCCCTGCCTGCGTGGTGAACCTCGCGACTTGCCCTCCGTATACGTTTCTGTTTGAATTCAACCAGCCCATTTCACCACTCCCGGGAGCGTTCACCTGGCGAACCAACTCTTCGCGTGCAAGTCCATTGACAAGCTGATCTCGGAGTCCGAGGAGCCGGAACATCGGCTGAAGAAGACGCTCGGACCCTGGTCACTCACAGCGTTGGGCATCGGCGCCGTGATCGGCTCCGGCATCTTCACCGTCATCGGTACCGCGATTGCCGGCCAAAAGTTCGATACCTCTTCCATACTGAACGCCCCCCTTGCCGACTACATCGTGCATCACACAGCATCGCTAGGCCGTCCCGGGGCTGGTCCCGCGCTGGCAATTTCCCTCATCCTGGTCGCCATCGTCTGCGCCTTCACCGGCCTCTGTTATGCCGAGCTGGCGTCGATGATTCCGATTGCAGGTAGCGCCTACACCTACACGTATGCCACCATGGGCGAGTTGATCGCCTGGATCATCGGTTGGGACCTGATTCTCGAGTACGCCGTCAGCAACATGGCGGTGAGCGTCGGATTCGCCGCACACATGGCGGCGACGTTGCAGTGGTTCGGATGGCATCCGGCACTGCGCTGGATCACCCCAGCCTACCTGCCCGGTGGGCTAACCGACCTGCAAGGCAACACGCTTTACACCCCGGGCTGGCATTTCGGCTTTAACATCGCGGCCTTCTTGATCGTCATGCTGTTGACTATTGTTTTGGTTCGGGGCATTCGCGAGTCGGCCGAGACCAACAATGTCATGGTGTTGCTGAAAATCGCCGCCATCCTGGCGTTTGTCTTCGTCGGAATGCGCTTCATTCATCCCGCAAATTACCACCCCTTCATTCCCGAGGGTTGGTCGGGCGTACTGACCGGCGGCTCTATCATCTTCTTTACGTATATCGGCTTCGACTCCGTCTCTACCGCTGCGGAAGAGGCCCGTAATCCGCAGCGTGATATCCCCATCGGCATCATCGCTACCCTCGTTGTCTGTACCGTGCTTTACATAGCAGTGGCAGTCGTGCTCACGGGAATCGTGAATTGGCATTCACTGATCGACGATGCGGCTCCCGTGGTCAACAGCATGAGCATGCTGGCCGGTACGACGAAGTCGGCCCTGCTGCACTGGACGGAGCTGGCTGTGCTCTTCGGCGCCATGATGGGCATGATCTCATCCCTGCTGGTGTTTCAGCTGGGACAGGCGCGCGTTTGGTTCTCGATGTCCCGCGATGGTCTACTGCCCAAATTGTTCGGTCGCGTGCATCCGCGCTTCCGCACACCGGCCGTGGCAACCTGGATTGCCGGCGTTCTGGTGGGAATTCCTGCCGGCATTCTGGACATCGGAACGCTCTCCGATCTTTCAAACATCGGCACGCTTTTTGCTTTCGTTCTGGTCTCGCTCGGCGTCATCATCCTGCGCTACAAGCAGCCAGAGCGGCATCGCGGCTTCCGCGCTCCCGGCGGTCTGGCTGCCCCGATTCTCAGCGTCATTTTCTGTATTCTGCTGATGGCCGGTCTCCCGATTCTGACCTGGTTACGCTTCTTCTTCTGGCTGATCATCGGCCTTGTGGTGTACCTGCTCTATAGCCGCCACCGCAGCGAGTTCAACCCGCGCAACGCCAGTCCCGTGCAGGCAACCAACAGGCCGTGAACGACGATCTGATTCGGGCGCTGCCTAAAGCTGAGCTTCACCTGCACCTGGAAGGTTCCGTCGATCCTCCCACATTGTCGGAGCTGAGCCAGCGCCATCCCACACCGCTCTCCACCTCCAACAATCGGTACACCAACATCCAGGACAGTGGCCGCGTGTTTAGCGAGGACGAAGCTCGAGCGCTGTACCAATACCAGAATTTCACCGGGTTTCTACTTGCCTTCAAGGCCGTTACGGAGCGAATGCGTACTGCCGACGACTACGAGCTGGTTACCTATCGCATGATGCAGAAGCTGCATGCCCAGGGCGTTGCTCATGCCGAGGTCTACATCTCGGTCGGCGTGGTGCAGTGGCGCGGTCAGGAATTCGCACCGCTCTTCGAGGGAGCGGAACGTGGGCGCAAACGCGGCGAACGAGACTTCCGCATGTCCCTATATTGGATCTTCGACGCCGTTCGTCATTTCGGAGTCGACGAAGCCAGGCGCGTGGTCGACGAGGCCATTGGCTTCCAAGATCGCGGCGTCGCTGGCATTGGTATCGGTGGAGACGAACGTCGCGCCGGGCCTGAACAGTTCCGCGAGGTATACGAGCATGCTGCTAATCACGGCCTGCGGCTCACCGTGCATGCTGGAGAGACGGTCGGGCCAAAAGGAATTTGGACCGCGATCCGCGAGCTAAAGCCCGATCGTATCGGCCATGGCTTGCATGCCATCGAAGACCCTGCATTGGTGCGCTACATGGCGGACAAGCAGCTCCCGATCGAGGTGTGCATTACCAGCAACGTGAAAACCGGGTGTTGCCTCGCGCTGGAAGAGCATCCGGTGCGCCAGCTCTTCGACGCTGGCGTGCCGATCGTGCTGAACACCGACGACCCCGACATGTTCCACACCAACCTGGTCAGTGAATACCGCATTGCCCAAGACATCTTTCACTTTAATGAGGCGCACTTGCGGGAACTGGCGAAGAACTCCTTCCGCGCATCGTTCCTTCCCGAGAGCCGCAAGAGAGAACTCCTCGCGAGCTTCTGACTTCCGCTCATCAATTACCGATTTCCCTCTGCAGACACAGTCAGCACCTGCATCTCGGGCATGGTGTGGTTCCATCCTGAGGGTATCCGGCTTGCGCTGACGCGAAATGGCCGGGTTGCGTTCGGCTGGAGGGGGTCGGTTGAGAAATCGTCCCTCACCAGCGTTTGGCCCTTCTCGGTCACGCCTTCAAGAGGCGTAGTCGCGGTGCCTACGATAGCTCCGCTCGCATTGCGAAAGTTAAGCCGCACCATCGCGCCGAGGATCGGACGGTTCCCGGTGTTCATCACTTGGCCCTCCAGCTTCAGCGCGCCGCCGGTCGGCGCTAAAGCCATTTGCATCGCAGCGAACTGTAGCTGGCTTCCGCTTGGTTGCATGGGAACCTCGGCAGCCGATGGAGGTGGAGACTTCCTGGGCGCTCTCGGCATGTAATAAAGAATGGCGCCGATGAGAGCGCTGGCCACAAGGATGGCTGCCAGTACACCGGGTACGCTGCTGCCTGGTCGCTTTGGAGCAGGTTGTCCTGGAACCAGCTGCGGCCGCTTTTCGTTTCTGTCCCTAATTTCGTTCGATGGAATGCGAGGATTTGTCGCCATCCTTCCCCCTTGAAAGTGGCGGGTCCTGACCTACGCCGCCGTCTGTATTGTTTTGTAGGATGACCGTCGCAGGCCGCGGAGTTTGCAGCGAATCCAGAGTGGCCGCCAACTATCACAGGCGTAATGACATCTGAAAAGGAGTGCACCTTTTCGATCCGCGCGCAGCCAGAGTTCTGGCGACCCTTACCGCCTTCATTGCTGTCGGGGCCTTTCTTTACGGCGTTAGGCACACGCTCGTCATATTTTTGTTCGCCATCTTCTTCGCCTATCTTTTGGAACCTCTGGTTGACCGCATACAACGCTCACCGCTGGCCAGAGGCTCACGCAAGCTGTCGATTGCAGAGAGTTACATCTGTGCCGCCATTGTGCTTGGCGGACTGGGCGCGCTCTTCGGTTCTCGCGTCCTGGAGGACACGCATCGCCTGATCAAGACCCTGCCCAATCTGCTGGAGAATGTGACCAGTGGAAAAATCGTGTGGCAGCTCGGAAGCAAACATAACTGGAGCTATGACACCCAGCACCGCATCGAGCTGTTTATTGCCGATCACCGTGACGTCATCTTGACTTGGATCGGACAGGTTGGTACTCAGGCCGCACAGTTCCTGACCAATGTCGTCTGGGTAGCGCTCATTCCGATTCTCGCTGCCTTTTTCCTGGCCGACGGAAACAAGTTCGCTCAACGCTTCATCGACGAGTTCGATCGTCGCGATCAACGTCGTCTGCTGCGAAGCATCGTGGAGGATCTAGACCGGATGCTGGCCCGCTTCATCTTTTCGCAACTCATGGTTGCCGGGCTGTCGTTATGCGCCTACAGCATCGTGCTGACAGCCTTGAGCTATCCCTATTCGCTGGCCTTGGCGATGGCGGGCGGGATCATGGAGTTCATTCCAGTAGCCGGCCCGCTGGTTGCGGCTGCGGCAATCCTCGGCGTGGGCTTTCTTGCGGGATTCAGCAAGCTTTGGATTATCGTGCTTTTTCTTGGGATCTGGCGCTTATGCCAGGACTACATCGTCACGCCGCGCATTATGGGACACGGTCTGGAACTGCACCCTTTGGCCGCCATCGCTGCCGTATTGATGGGAGGAGAGCTCGGCGGAATCCTGGGTGTCTATCTCGCGATTCCCATTGCCGCTGCCATCCGCGTTATCTGGAATCGCTGGCGAGATTTCTCCAACACCGCCGATGGGGTCGATCGTGTGCCGGTAACTACTTTGCCTTCGCGGCCGTCGCCAACTCGCGCCGCCGGTTGATCACTCCCCTGCAACCGTCATCCCATCGATACGCAGCGTCGGCGATGCAATCGAGCTGCGGAACTCCAGATCGTTGCCGATCTCGGAGATGTTGAAGAACATGTCCTTCAAGTTTCCGGCTACAGTGATTTCTTCGACTGGGAAGGTTAGCTCGCCATCCTGGATCCACAGACCGCTGGCGCCGCGCGAGAAGTCGCCGGTCACAAGATTCACACCAAAACCCAGGAACTCGGTGACGAACAATCCTTCCTTGATATTGCCAATCATCTCCTGCATGCTCTTCGTTCCCGGCTTCAGGAAGAAGTTACCCGGTCCAATACCCGGCGTTCCTGCCAGCCCGCGCGAGGCATTGCCCGTCGTCTGCATGCCGAGCTTCTTGGCCGTGTAGGTGTTTAGCAGGTAGGACTTGAGAACGCCGTTCTCCAGCACAACCGTTTTGCGGCTGGGCACGCCTTCGGAATCGAATGGACTGGTACCGAAGCCGCCCGGCATGGTGCCATCGTCGATGACCTGGACGTTGTCGCCCGCAACCTTTTCGTTGAGCTTGCCGCTCAGGAACGAAGCTCCGCGATAGACCGAATCGCCATTCACGGCTTCAAAGATGTGTCCGACCAGCGCACCCGCAATCGTGCGTTCGAAGACGATGGGAACCTTCGCCGTCTTTACTTTGCGTGCGCCCAGGCGGCGCAGCGTACGCTTGGCGGCGATCTGTCCGACTTCCTCCGGCGATTCGAGTCGCTTCAGCGAGTTCGCAACCGAGTACCAGTAGTCGCGCTGCATCGCAGAGCCTTCAACCTGCGCGATCGGAACCGCCGAAACCGAGCAGTACGAGCGCTGATAATCGCCGACGAAGCCGTGTGAGTTCGCCAAAACCTTGTAGCCGATGGCAGCGTCGAAGGTTCCACCCTCCGAGTTCACGATGCGGGAATCGACATCCAGCGCGGCCTTTTCGGCGCGGCGAGCGTAGTCGATGCGATCCGGAGTCGAGAGCGAGTAGACATCGTCGTAATACATACCAAGATCGCCCTCGAGCTTGCCCAGTTGAGCGGGCTCGGGAATTCCCGCGAATGGATCCTCGCTGGTGATCTTCGCCAGCTTGAGCGCCGAATCGACCATCTCCTTCACACCGGCAGGCGTCAGGTCGCTAGAGTAGGTGCTCGCCGCCCGTTGCCCGAAGAACACACGCACGCCGATGCCCTTCGAACCCGATTCCTTCAGAGTTTCAACTTCGCCCAGGCGCACAACCGTCGAGAATTCGCTGCCGTCCATCGCAACGGCTTCGGCAGCAGTGGCGCCGCCCTGCATGGCGAGCCGCACGGCGTCAGCTGCGATTTCTTTTAAATCGGTGGAAACGCTTTGCGTATTCGTGGGCCGCTCTGCTGCCGAAACATTCATCCGTTTTGATTCCTATCTCTGAGAACCCGGGGTGCGATGCAGGATTTCGCGCGCCGCTTAGCGCACATCAAAGCGGTCGCGATGACAAAAATCCTATTTGTAAGACGTTTTGCAAAAATCCGATTTGTAGGATTTTCTGCGGGAATCTTAACTGTAAAAAAATCGGCAAACACTCAGGTTCCCGTTTTGGGACTCGTTAAAGTCTTATCCGCCGGTGCCGCCGACAGTGAGCCGATCGACTTTCAGCGTCGGAATTCCTACGCCTACCGGTACCGACTGCCCATCTTTCCCGCAGGTGCCGACGCCTTCATCCAGCTTCAGATCGCTGCCCACCATGGAAACCCGCGTCAGCACGTCAGGCCCGTTTCCAATCAAAGTCGCGTTTTTCAACGGCGAAGTGATCTGGCCGTTTTCAATCATGTACGCCTCGGACGCGGAGAACACGAACTTACCGTTTGTGATGTCGACCTGTCCACCTCCGAAGTTCACGGCATAAACTCCGTACTTTACCGACTTGATAATGTCTTCGGGCGCATCCTGGCCCGCCAGCATGTAGGTGTTCGTCATGCGTGGCATGGGAATGTGCTGATAGCTCTCGCGACGGCCACTGCCGGTGTTTGGAATGTTCATCAGCCGCGAAGAGAGCTTGTCGGCGAGATATCCCTTCAAAATGCCTTTCTCGATCAGTACCGTGTTCGTCGTCGGATTACCCTCGTCGTCTACATTCAGCGAACCGCGGCGGCCTGCGATTGTGCCGTTGTCGACTACCGTGCACTTGTCGCTGGCAACCCGCTGATTCAGCAAGCCCGAAAACGCCGAGGTCTTCTTGCGATTGAAGTCCGCTTCCAGGCCATGACCAATTGCCTCATGCAAAAGGATTCCCGGCCATCCCGGGCCGAGCACCACTTCCATTTCGCCGGCCGGAGCCTCGCGCGCATCGAGCTGAATAATCGCCTGCCGTGCTGCCTCTTTGGCGAAGTATTCGGGCGATGCATCACCTCGGAAGTACTCCAACGCGACGCGTCCCCCGCCGCCGGCGCTGCCACGCGCGGAGCCGGATGCCTCCGACTTCGCGATACAGAAGACGCTCATACGGGATAGAGGCTGCGAATCCTCAGCAAAGCTGCCATCCGAGCCAATCACCAGGATGCGACGCAGCTCGTCGGCGTAGCTCACACGGACTTCGTGAATGCGTGAATCGAATGCGCGTGCGGCTTTGTCGGCGCGCTGAACCAGGTCCACCTTGGCCAGGACATCGGCTTCCACCGACGGCAGCGGCACTGGATACAAATTGTGCGCAGGCTTGTCGGTCAGTCCCACAACAGGCTGCTGCGCCGGGCCGCTGGCGATCATGGCCGCCGTACGCGCGGCATGCAGGATGCGCTCCTGTGACAGATCGTCCGTGTAAGCGTAGCCTGTACGTTCGCCGGAGAGCACGCGCACTCCACATCCCACGGAAATGCCCTGCGTAGCCGACTTAACCATGCTTTCGTCTAGCGAGACCGAAGTCGAGGTCTGATATTCGAAGTAGAGATCCGCGAAATCGCCGCCCGCTGAAAGCGCCGCTGACAGATAGCGCTCGATGTCGGCTGACGTCATTCCGTACCGGTCAAAAAAGAACTTGTTGTCCATAGTCACACCCGATTGGATGCCCCGACTGCTCACAAAGGCGCGGCAGGAGTCGACGCAAACCATGCCCAGAATGAAACGGAAAGGGACTTTCCCGTGATCACCCATTATCACACGTCATTGTGTCGCCGATAGCAGCATCCCCCGATCCATTGAACTAGCCTTAGTACGAGCATGGCCGCCAGCGCAATCTCGGTCGATACTCTCGCCCACATCTTCGAACAATTCCTTGCCGAGTATCCGGAAGCTATCGTCACCGAAGAGGGCACCCTCCTCTTCGAATTTGCAACGGCTAGATACTCTCTCTCGGGCGAAGGTAAGTGCGTCCTCCACCTCTGGTCGGAGGAGCGCAACGTCGTGCGCCGTGTGCTCGAGGCGGAGGTCCAGAACCGTACCTTGCGCTTGCAGGTACTCCGCTTCGGACAATCGCAACCCAGCTTCCTTGAGATTTGTGGCGACCGTGAGCCCGGCAACCTCGGCAGCCGCCGCCGATCGCGTGCGCAATACCAGAAGCTGCTCGAACGCCTACTCCGCCGCGAGTATCCCGGCTTCCGTGTTGACCGGCTCAGCAGCAGCCCCGACCTGGAACATTCGATCAGCCCGGTGTACACCCGCGGACTCCTCCGGGCCGGGCAGACACTCTTTGCCTTTCTTGGAGCGGGGGCGGACGAAACTCAGCCGTCAGTCGATGCGGCTTTAACCTTCGGCATCCTGTGGATGGACTACCAGCGCCGGCAGTTTGCCGGACGGGCTCAAGTCGAAGGCTTGAAATTATTTCTGCCCCCCGGGCGCTCGGAGATGGTTCGCCAGCGTGCGGCCAATCTGAATCAGGAAGCGGCTAAGTGGCAAATCTATGAGCTGGACGAGCGGGCGGAAACCGTGGAAGCCTTTGATGTCGCCGATAGCGGAAACATCATTACCCGCATCGGCCGCGCTGTAGATATCCAGGCTGCACGCGACCGCTTCGCCGCCTCCATTGCTCGCATTCACACCGTCGTGCCGGCCGCCGAGATCAGCGTCGAGTCGGCAGCCGAGATCGTCTTCCGCCTGCATGGGCTGGAGTTTGCCCGCGCCCGGCTGACCGCGATGGCGGGATCTTTCCGCAACAGCGAATCCATACTGTTCGGACTTGGCCCGGCCGAGTACGTGCTCGACCAGCAGACGCAACCGCTGTTTACCGAGTTGCTGCAGCGCGTCACTGAGCAGCGCCAGCCAGCCGGATCGCATACCAATCTGTTCTATCGCATGGCACCCGAACGCTGGCTGGAGAGCCTGGTAATCCGTGAAGTGCGAGCCATCGACGAGCGGCTGGATCAGCGCTTCGTCTATTCCCAGGTGCCAGCCTTCGCCGCCACTGATCGCGCCATGCTCGACGTGCTGACCTGCACCCTGGACGGCCGTTTAGCGGTCCTGGAGCTTAAGGCCAACGAAGACATTCACTTACCCCTGCAAGGCTTGGATTACTGGGCGAGCGTCCGCTGGCATCAGCAGCATGGCGAGTTCACCCGCAACGGCTATTTCGCCGGACGCGAGCTCTCCAGCGCGCCGCCGGTCCTGTACCTGGTCGCACCGGCGCTCCGGGTGCACCCCACAACGGACGTTCTACTGCGCTACTTGTCGCCTCGCGTTGAGTGGGTCCTGATTTATATCGACGAACACTGGCGAGATGGCGTGCGAGTGATCCATCGCAAGCATCCCAACTCAAAGGGCGCCCTGTGACCCTCCCTAACTCATTGCTGCGCATTGATCTTCGCCCGCATCTTATACAATCGAGCTTCTAACTATGAACCGGATGATCTTTGCCAACCTGGTACACCGGCCTTTCCGCACCATCATCAGCGTGGTTGCCGTCGCGGTTGAGGTCACGCTCATCCTGCTGATTGTCGGCATCATGCTGGGGATGCTCAGCGACGTTGCCAACCGCCAAGTAGGCATTGGCGCCGACATCATGGTGCAGCCGCCGGGTTCCTCGCTGCTGATGGGCATGAATGGCGCTCCGGTTTCGGTCAAAGTCGCCAATAAAATCGCCGCATTGCCTCACGTCATGGCCGTCACCCCGGTGGTGACGCAGACGACAATGTCCAAGAGTCTGGAAGTCATTTACGGCATTGACCTGCAGTCGTTCGATGCGGTTACCGGCGGCTTTCGCTACCTCGCTGGAGGCCCGTTTCAAGGCCCGTATGACATGCTGATCGACGATCTGGCGGCCGCTTCCAATCACCTGAAGGTTGGCGACACTGTGCAGGCGCTGAACCATGAATTCCGCATCTGCGGCGTCGTCGAACATGGCAAGGGAGCGCGCAAGTTCGTCCCTATCGCCACGCTTCAGGACCTGATCGGCGCCGCGGGCAAAGCGACCATCTTCTACGTCAAACTCGACGATCCGAACAATGCCGATGTCGTGGTACAAGCCATCAAGAGCATTCCCGGCATGGAGCAGTACGGCGTCCACTCGATCAAGGAATATCTCAGCCTGATGACCTCCGCCAGCATTCCCGGCCTTACCACAGTGATTGACGTCGTGATCGGCATTTCTATGATCATCGGCTTCATCGTCATCTTCCAGGCGATGTATACGGCCGTGATGGAGCGCACGCGAGAAATCGGCATCCTCAAGTCGCTAGGCGCCGGCAAGCTTTATATCGTGAATGTGGTGCTGCGAGAAACGGTGCTGATCGCGATCTGCGGGATCATCCTCGGGATTCTATTCAGCTATGCAGCCAAAGTCGCTCTGAAGGCACATTTCCAGACTCTACCGGTCATGATCAGCCACTCGCTACTGCTGAAGGCGTCGGTGATCGCGCTGATTGGCTCGCTGCTGGGGGCGTTCTATCCGGCCATAAAAGCCGCGCAGAAGGATCCGATCGATGCGCTGGCATACGAGTAAATCAATGCCTGTTTCTTGGCTTCGGCATCTCGGTAAGTTTACTGCTCTTTCGCTCTTCTTCAGGGACATTAGGTATCATTGCCCGAATCTGATCCCTACTCTTGGCTTCCGTCCTTTCTAGGAAGTACCAGAGGCAGTCCACGAGAATGTCGTTAGCTGTAGTACGCTTGTCCTTTTTTGCCCGCCTCACCTCACTGATCCAGCGAATCGCCCCTCTATCTTCGGCCGTAAGGCAAACTGACGTACGCTGAGCGTCGTCAGGAACGTGTTTTTCTCTAGGACTCATGACTCACTTTGCCGTTGACAGTGCAAGTACATTGTTACATTATTGCGTAATAGTGCAATAACATTATTGCATCTATGGCGCTCGGCATCGAAATACGTGCGGGATTTAATTAGAATTTGGAGGGTTTCGAGATGGCGAAGAATGACCTGTTCACCACGGAGCTCAAGATATTTGAGCAGCACAGGCAGGAGTGGGTTCGCTCAAATCCCGGCAAATTCGTTGCGATCCAAGGCAGCGTAATTGTTGAGGGTTTCTTCGCTAGTTATGCCGAAGCACTCAAGGCAGGGCTACACAGGTTTGGAGTTACTAAAGCGTTTTTGGTGAAGCAGGTTTGGATAAGTGAACCTGTTTATATCGTCTCGTAACTATGTCTCGCATACCGATATTTTGGGATCCCTTCGATCCCAATGACCCTGGCCCGTGCATCGACGTAGAGATCACCAATTCTTCCGACGTAATTTCTGCCGGCCAAGCAGTCGGATTGGACTATCCTGAGCCGCGCACAATGAGAGCCCTCTTAGATACAGGGGCTTCTGTCACTGTGATCAGTAAGGTGTTCGCCAATCACTGCAAGCTCTTTCCGACCAGCGAAGGCAGTGAAATTACCGCTGTTGGTGCTACGCACAAGTGTGGCGAACATGCGGGCGCGGTGAGATTTCCTGGAACTGGTCTGAAAAACCTCGATCCGATTCGAATCGTGTCTGCTGAATTCCTAAAACAGCGGCACTATGCGATTCTTATCGGCAGAGATATTCTCCGAAACTGGGTCATTTCATTCGACGGACGTTCAAAGCGAGTAACGATTACCGACTGAACAGATGCCCCTCAGATCCGCATCGGCATAACGACATACCGGTACCTGAAGCCGTCGTCGCCGCCGTCGTCCGGACGCATCTGGCCGGCGGACTGGGCATCTTTGAACTCCAGCCGCACTTCGCCGCCGCTGGAGGCCTTCAGAAAGTCGATCAGGTACTCGGAGTTGAAGCCGATGGTCAGAGGGTCGGCCGCGTACGCGGTCTCAATCGAATCCTCGGATTCGCCGGAGTCGGTGGATGAAGAGGAAATCTTCAGCTCGTTCTTGTCGAGTTTCATGCGGATAGCGCGAGAGCGCTCGTCGGCAAACTGGGCTACACGCTGAATGGCCGTACTCAAGTCCGAGCCGTGCACGGTAACCGACTTCGTTGTCTCCTTCGGCAAAACCGCTTCGTAGTTGGGGAACTGCCCGGTCAGCTGGCGCGAGGTCAGCAGGCGCTCGCCGATCCGGAAGAACAGGGTCGATTCGTCCTTGGCGAACTCGATGAAGTCCACATCGCTGTTCTGGAGCAGCGAGTAGACCTCGCTCATGGCCTTTTTGGGGACCAGCGTCTTATTTTCGCCGCTGACGTCGAACTGTTCGCCCTGCTTCTCGATGTGTGCCAGGCGGTGGCCGTCAGTCGCCACCATGGTGATCGACTCCGGCTTCAGCACCATCAGGCCGCCGTTCAGGGTGTAGCGCGACTCCTCGTTGGAGATGGCGAAGATGGTGCGGCCGATCATGCTGCGCAGGGTCTGCGCCGGAATTTTGACCATGCCGGTGGAGGGAAACGTTGGCAGCCCGGGAAAATTCGCCCGCGCCATGCCGACCATCTTGGTGTTTGACCGGCCGGAACGGATGTTGACCCAGTGGTTCTCCAGCAACTTGATGGAGATGTCGCCGTCGGGCAGCAGTTTCACGTAGTCGTACAGCTTGCGGGCCGGAATGGTGCAGGCGCCTTCGCGCTTCACTTTGGCAGCGCAGGAGGTACGCAGGCTGAGATCCAGATCGGTGGCCGTGATAGTCAGCCGGTCGTTGGCGGCCTCGAACAAAAAGTTGGAGAGGATGGGGATCGTGGTCTTGCGTTCGACGACTCCCTGGGTGGCAGTCAGTTCCTTGAGAAGTTCGAACTTGCTGACGCTGATTTCCATCGCTGTACCCTGCATTGTGCCCGTTGCTTCCGCAGCCATTCGTCCCACCTTGGCCGGCGCCTTGTTCGCGATTTCCGGCATGTTAATACTGCTTCTCCTTATATCAAATCAAAAACCTATAAAACCAGTAGTAACAGCAGGCAGCATGGAAAAGTGGATATTTCAGGAATAATCGCAGCTCCAGCAGACAAACGCTGCGTCCGGCTGTATAAAACCGGCGTTCCGGTCTGCGGCCCACTGTGCCCAATCGAGACCGACATTCTGTTTCATCCGACTCTTCCTCGCGATCCACATGTCATCCACAGACCGGGCCCGAGAAAAATCCTTCCAACAGTGAAAAACCGCGCTTAGCGCGCGGTTCATAGGCCCAAGCTCTCTGTGAGCTTATTCAGTACCCTGTTTAAATCCTTGTCGGTCTTCCGCACCTCCTCGATCTTGTCCACCGAGTGCAGCACGGTTGTGTGATGCTTGCCGCCAAACTGACGCCCAATCTCCGGCAGGGAAGCATCCGTAAGATGCTTCGCCAGGTACATCGCAATCTGGCGGGGGAAGACGATGACGCGCGAGTTGTTCTTGGCCTTGATCTCAGCCTGGCGCAGCCCGAACTGCTCGCAGACGGCCTTCTGGATCGACTCGATCGTGACTTTGCGGACCTGCGAGTCAATCAGGTTCTTCAGAACGTCCTGTGCGGTCTGCAAGTTGATCTCTCCGCCAGTCAGCGAGGAGTAAGCTGTCAGGCGAATCAGGGCGCCTTCCAACTCGCGGACGTTACTACGGATGTTCGAAGCAATGAATAGCGCCACATCCGTCGGCAGCATCACCTGCTCCGACTCGGCCTTCTTCTGCAGAATCGCAACCTTCGTCTCCAGGTCAGGAGGCTGGATGTCAGCGATCAGTCCCCATTCGAAGCGGCTGCGCAGACGGTCTTCGATTTCGGCTAACTCCTTCGGCGGCCGGTCGCTGGCGATCACGATCTGCCGCAGGCATTCGTGCAAGGCGTTGAAGGTGTGGAAGAACTCTTCCTGTGTACGCTCCTTGTTGACCAGGAACTGGATGTCGTCGATCAGCAGGACATCCATGTTGCGGTACTTGTCGCGGAACCCGGTCATCTTGCTGTAGCGCAGGGCGTTAATCATGTCGTTCGTGAAGCGCTCGCTAGAGACATAGCAGATGGATTTCTCGGGCCACCGCTTCTTGATCTCGTGCCCGATCGCCTGCATCAGATGGGTCTTGCCCATGCCGACGCCGCCATAGAGGAAGAGCGGGTTGTAGGCCTTCGAGGGACGTTCCGCCACGGCGCGCGAAGCCGCGTGGGCAAACTGGTTTCCGGCGCCGATCACGAAGTCGTCAAACGTGTACTTCGGGTTGAGTTGCGCCGCGCCGTCCCAGTCAAAGCGCTGCTGGGTGATGGGACCGGGTGCCGACTTCTCGGCAGCGGGCGAAGCGTCGTGGTGCCCGTTCCCACTTCCGTTCGATTTGCTCTTACCCGGCTCGTCTTCGGTAACGAACTCGACGTCGCGAAACTCCAGCCCGAGGTTTTCTATGGCCTCGCTGATCAAGTCGCCGTAGCGCTCGCCGATGTGGCAGAACTCAGGATTGGGAACCCGCACGAAAAGGATCGGGCCTTGTACGTGATCGTAGCGCGTGGGCTTGAACCAGGTTTCGTAGGAAGTTCGATTGACTTTCTTTTCCAGTGCGTCGAGTACAAGCACCCACGGATTGGAGGAGGCAATACCAAAGGAAGACATAAATAGCAGTCCTGAGACCGGAACGGCCTCGCTAAAATAAACAAACTTGGGTAGAGGGAAACAGAGCCGAGCAAAAGGCAAAAGCGCGGTGCGTACTAACCGGAAGACAGCATCTGGCAAACCCGTCTAGCGGTGTCGGAGAATGCACCGCATTTGTACAGCTTGCTTTGTTTTTGACTGCACGGATACTAGCACGAAAAAAAAATCGCGCCAGATAAATTATTGCAGTCGCATTTCAGTTTTAGCGTATCGATTGATTATGGGAAAGTTAAGCGATGAAATTTTTTTTGCGAGTGCCGCAGTCGTGGTGCAGCTGGAATTTTTTGTGTGCGAGCTTCGTCGCGAGCGCGACGATTCGGGTTTAATGCGAAGGCCCGAGCGTCCATGAAAATCGCATCCTTCCTCTTTCAGCCTCTTGCTCACTTCAAGCGCCCCTCGCACCTGGATAGTGAGTCAGTTTGAAACCCACCGGCGTAGGGCACACCTTCAGCCCTGCATATTGAACCCCAATTCAATGCGCGCTTTACCGCCTAAGCTAAATCTCCCGCTTAACTCAGCGGCTGAAGCCGAGAATAGGGGAGGTCTCGACTGCACGCTCGAAGCCGTGCTCCACCCAAGATTACTTCAGACTGACCCCTTACGCCGGCGGTCGCGGTTGCCAGCAGACCCCTTTGCCCGTTATACTTTTGGTTTGCTCAATTCAATTTTGTGCTAGTGAGGAGCGCAGTTTTCGCATGCCTAAGCGCACTTTCCAACCCAACCGGCGTCGCCGCTCGAAGACGCACGGATTTCGTTCTCGCATGAAGACCAAGAGCGGCCGGGCAGTTTTGTCACGCCGGCGCGCCAAGGGACGCAAGCGCGTTTCCGTGAGCCCGGGCTACCGCGACTAGGCGGAAGCCGTAAGTCGTTCTGCACGATCGTAGTCTTGCCGATACAATTGTGAGGGTCGTCGCTGATCTCGTCGTGGAACCCTGAAGTGTGACCGGGCGGCAGCTGACGAACACGGAATGTCTGGTAAGATCTCCGACCCCAGCAAGTTTCCGAAGTCGAGGCGCCTGCTGAAGCACGCCGATTTTCAGCGCGTATACCAGGCCGGACGCCGGCAGTTCACGGGAAACATGACAGTTTTTTTCCTGCGGCGCGAAGTTGCGCCGGGAGGAGAGCCGCGGGTAGGACTTACGGTCGGTAAGGTGCTTGGCGGAGCGGTCGACCGTAACCGCATTAAGCGCCGAATGCGCGAGGCGGTGCGCCTGTCGCGTGAAAGCTGTAGCGGTCCACTGGACATTGTATTCAACCCGCGCAAGAGCGTTCTCGCCCTGCCGTTTGCCGAACTGGTGAAAGAGGTTTCGCGGGGGCTGCGTGTTGCGGCAGAGCGGGCCAGATCGGCGGAAGTGAAATGAAACAGGTATTGCAGTTCGCGCTGCGAGGGTACAAGCGATTCATCTCGCCCATGTTGCCCCATTCGTGCCGCTTTGTGCCGACCTGCTCCGAGTATGCCCTCGAGGCAATTGAGCGCCACGGCGCGATTCGTGGAAGCTGGCTGGCTGTTGCCAGGCTCTTACGTTGTCATCCATTGGCCCGCTCCGGTTATGACCCGCCGCCTGTCCCGCTCGAGCGGGCACGCTAAGTCGGCAACGGAGCTATAGAATTTGTCGCCGCTGATTTGAGCAGCGGTCGGATTGAACGGAACCTGAACTTTGGCTGAATATCGCAATCCACAACAAGAGCCAGGCGGCGATAAGCGCATGATGACGGTATTCGCCGTCGTCTTTGCGCTGATCATTCTCGGCCAGATTTTCCTCTTCAAGAAACCGGTCACCCCACCCAAGACGGACGCAGCTCCGACTTCCCAGAACAGCTCGGCAACCACGCAGTCCGCCACGCCGGCCAAGGTCGAAACGGCAGCTCCGGCCAAGCCGATAGCTCCGCCTGCGGCCGTTCCCGTCGAAGCAAAGTTGGCCAAGGCTGAAACCGAAACCACCGTGGAGAACGATCTTTACAAGATCGTCTTCACCAACCGCGGCGGACAGGTGAAATCGTGGATTCTGAAGAAGTATAAGGACGACGACGGACAGCCCCTGGACTTGGTCAATAAGCAAACCGTCAAGTTCGGTCTTCCGCTCAGCCTGTATACCTACGATCAGAACCTGCGGAACCAGGTCAATTCTGCGTTATATGTGGCGAGTTCGTCGGGTAGCCTCACTGCTCCCGGTGAGCTGGCATTCGACTACTCCAACGGCGGACTCGTGGTCCACAAGAGCTTCGTCTTTGGCACTACTTACGTCGTCTCGGTCGAGACATCCATTACCCAGAACGGGCAGTCGGTTCCCGCGCTTCCCGTATGGCCGGCGGCCTTCGGCGACGAGACAACGGCTCCCGGTTACGCCTCGCAGAAGATCGAGTACATGGCCGACGGCAAGGTCGAGCGGCTCGCGCCTAAGAAGGTGAGCGGCGGCAACACATTGCGCGGACCGTTTAACTGGGCGGGAGCCCAGGACCAATTCTTTGCCGGGATCTTCCTGCCGGACAATCCGGATACCGCCGTGATGGTGACGCTGCACGAGTCGATCACTGTCCCCAAAGACCCGAAGAAGCCAGATCCGAACGAAACCGTCCATTACGATGTCCTTGGTGCTGCGGTTGGCGATGCCGCCGGACCGACCCGCCTACGTCTCTTCGTAGGTCCGAAGGCGCTGGATGTACTTGAATCCATACGTTCCAACACCGCCCCGGGCCAGATGAATGGTCCCGATCTGCGCGATGTGGTGGACTTCGGCTTCTTTCACCTGATCGCCCGTCCACTGTTCCTGTGGTTGAAGTGGACGCACGAGCACATGGCCCGCAACTGGGGCGTGGCCATCATCATCCTGACCGTCATCATCAACCTGGCGCTGCTGCCGTTGCGCATTGCCAGCATGAAGTCTGCGCTGAAGATGCAGAAGCTTCAGCCGCAAATGAAGGCGATCCAGGAGAAGTACAAGAAGTATCCCATGCGCGATCCCAAGCGCCAGGAGATGAACGCCGAGATTGGCGAGCTCTACAAGCGCGAAGGGGTGAATCCCGCCGGCGGATGTCTCCCGCTGGTCATCCAGATGCCGTTCCTGTTCGCGTTCTACTCCATGCTGGGGAACGCGATTGAACTGCGCCAGGCGCCGTTCCTCTGGCTGCACGATTTGTCTTCGCCGGACAAGCTGTTTGTCATGCCGGTGCTCATCGTGGTCAGCACCTACCTGGTGCAGAAGATGACGCCGAACTCGGGCATGGATCCCAAGCAGCAGCAGATGATGACCCTGATGATGCCGCTGATGATCGGCTGGTTCAGCTTCAATTTGCCTTCCGGGTTGAGCGTTTACTGGATCATCGGTAACGTCATTGCGATCATTCAGCAGTACACCATGAACCGCACCGGACTGGGCCGCGAGATGCGCGCGGAAATGGAAAAGCGCGCCCGCAAGAAGGCCCTGAAGTAGAGACGGCACAAGCTTATGCCCATTCAAGACAAGATTGCCGCAGCCAAGAAGATCAGCGAGTTACTGAACAACATCTTTGCCGCCGGAGACTTCCGCCTGCGTTACAAGATCACGGTCGACCCCCAGGTCGGCGCGGAGCGCGAATGGGAGCGTCCCGACATCCTGGTCGAGTTGTCAGGTTCCGACAGCTCGCTGGCGCTTGAGAATGGCGGCGAACTGCTGCGGGCCTTCGAGCACGTCTCGCTGGAGATGCTGCGGCTGGCTCCGGATGAGCACGAGAAGATCAGCTTCGACTGCCAGAATTTCCGTTCGGCCCGCTTGCAGGAGCTACGCCTGGCCGCCGACGTGGCCGCGGAACGAGTCCGTGAAACCAGCATGCCTTATGCGTTCGCTCCCATGTCTTCGCGCGAGCGCCGCATCCTGCACTTGGCCTTGCGCGATCTCGAGGACCTTCGCACCGAGAGCGCAGGCGAGGCCGCCCAGCGGCACGTCGTTGTCTATCCCAAAGATTACAAGGGCCAGCCGCCGGCACCGCCGATCTCCCGCCGCAGGCGATAACGAACAGTACACGCTTCTAGCTTCTTCCTTTTTCACACATTCTGAGCCAGAATGTTGTGACATTCTTCCGTCCAGAGACGGCCGGGGTTGCCGATCCTGTTAACACATTTGAATCACAACCTCCAGCAAGGCAAAAGGAAAGCTGCCTTCTGAACAGTTCACCAAAGTTGCGCGAGCCTTCGACACTGAAGTTTGCGAGTGCCGCGGACTGACCACTATCCGGGGAGAAGGAATGCGGCTCTTCTTAGTTACGTGCATTGTCCTGACAGCAATTTCATCTCCTGCGCAAAATTCTCCCTCCTCCGGACCAGTCTTCAAGGGCACTTATGCCCAGCTCAAGCCGGCACAGAAAAAGCTCATCGACGAGTGGTATGCCGAATACGACAAGATGATGCACGAGGACCTTCCGCCCTCGGATTACGACGAGCTTTCTTTGTCCACGCGTACTACCTTTGAAGCCGTTACACACGCCCTGATGACCACCCATCTCACCAGCAAGTCCGGTGAGTCCATGGGGGACGCCTTGGATCTGGTGCAGTCGATTGAGACCATCAACGGCAAAATTCCGAAAGCCCGAGGCGATCTCCAATTCCGTGTCTATGTCGTCCTCCGTCCCGACGCACTCCAGACACTGCGCAACTCCACCCAGTTCTTCCGCGACCGCGACAACACGGTGTATCACCACGGCTATCCCCTGAACTGGCGGCAGGACGGCGGGGCACCCTCGATCCAGATTTCCATGGCAGCTGACGGACGCCATGCCGACATTGATGTCGATTACCGCTCCTCGAAGTTTCCAGCTGCGCTCCTCAACGGCCATCTGACCGCAGCCAACTCCGATGTTCGCGCCGGCAACAACACCCAGCGGCATCTTCAGCGCTGGGAGGGACTTACCGACTGGTGGCGCAACCTCTTCGCCCTCGACATCTCAGAGCCACCGGACGCGGAAACAGTTGCCGAGGCCACCGGCGACGTGCCTCCGGTTCCCCGCAAAGGCGGCGGCAAACTCGAAGATGCGATTCTGGACTTCCTGACCTCGTGGCTTGTGGAGCACAAGCCCGAGATGTCGGCCGCCTATCTGTCTTCGCGCTCCTATAGCTGCCTGGAGGAGTACGGACCGCAGTCCGGCAAGGAGATCAGTGCCGCCGCCGCTCCATATCTCGCCGCAAAGGACCTGGCCGCAATCAGTAAAGCGCTGGGAACTCCGGAGAAGCTGCAGGATGCCGTCGCGGCTTCGAAGGTCGATGATTCCCGGCTCAAAATGGTGAAGCAGCAATACGGCAACATCTTCACGGTTTATGCCGTGCCCGACGGAGTTGCGCCGGAATTCGAATGCGACGATCAGCGCGCCCTCAAAGACTTCGAAGACGCTCGCGTCACCGGCATGAAGAAGAAGTACAACCGGTATTATGCCTCGGTCTTTCGGCTGGAGCAGCCGCATGAGGCCGGCCAGATCATCACCATCCTCTGGACGAAGGAAGGCGCGTACTGGAAGGTCGTCTCCTGGGACGCTGAGCCGGAAGACGCCAAGCCCCAGCCCGGACTGGACACGCGCACTGCCCAGACAGCCGAAGCTCCAGTGCAGCATACGAAAGCTGATGCAGCCTTGCTGCAAGCCTCTCACGACTTCCTGCGGGAGTGGTTGATCAAGCGGAACTATGTTGCCGCAACGAACTATTTTTCACCTAAGAGCTATTCCTGCATCGAGGCGATAGTCCCCAGCGATCAGCCGCAGCCGACCACGACGCCGCAATATCTGAATTACATGCAGACGGCGATGCAAACCGTAGCCGAGGACTTGGAGCGAGTACAGCACTTGCCGGATGTAATCGAGCCCGCCGTTACGGATCACCAGGGATTAAAGCCGGTCAGCCACAAGGGGGATAACGCTTACGCGATCGTCGCCGTTCCTGACGGCTTAGCGCCCGCGATGATGTGCCAGCAGGAGTCGGAAGAGCATCCGTATCAGGGTGAAGAATCGCAGGAGCTCAAGTACGGTGACTACTACGGAATACTCTTCAAACTACGGACTCCGGGGGAACACCCGGCAGCCCTATCGTTGCTATGGTCAAAGGACAACGGGCAGTGGAAGATCGTCGCCTACCGCATGGTTACACCGTAGGAGGCGTACTCCGGGGCACCCGGATTTAGCGGTACACGCTACTTGGCAGCAAGGCTGCCTACCCTGTCGCCTCGGCGGAGTTTGGCTGCCTTCACCGTATTGCTCATCAACATGGCGATGGTGAGCGGGCCTACGCCACCCGGGACTGGCGTGAGCGCACCAGCGACTTCGGCGACCTTGGGATGAACATCGCCCATCAGGGTTGAGCCTTTCTCAGCAAAGCCTTTCTCACGTTTCTCATTTCCGGCAAAGAACTCCTGGAACTCCGCAGGATCGGTGACGGTGTTCATGCCGACATCGATGACCGTCGCGCCCGGCTTCACGAAGTCGGAGGTGATCATGCCGGCCTTCCCGATCGCAGCGACGAGGATATCCGCACGACGGCAGACCGCGGCCAGGTCACGAGTCTTCGAGTGACAGACGGTAACGGTCGCGTTGCCGTTCAGCAGGAGCATGGCGACGGGTTTGCCGACAATGTCGCTGCGCCCGACGACCACAGCTTCCGCTCCGGCGATCGGGATGTTGCTGCGTTTCAGGATCTCGATGATGCCGGCCGGCGTACACGGAACCAGGCCGGGCCGTTGCGTCGACAGATAACCGACGTTCATAGGATGGAAGCCGTCGACGTCTTTCTCCGGCGAGACTGCCAGTAATACCTTCTTCGAGTCGACCTGCGAGGGCAAGGGCAGCTGCACCAGGATGCCGTCGATCTCATCGCGGCGATTCAGGTCATTGACCAACTCCAAAAGCTCTTCGGTGGTCGCGGTGTCCAGCGGCGTGTGCTTCTCGCTGTAGATGCCGAGCTGCTCGCAGCTCTTCACCTTGTTGCGCACATAGATTTCCGATGCCGGATTGTGGCCGGCGAGCACAACCGCGAGTCCGGGACGGAGCCCCGCAGTGGTTAGCTCTTTGACCTCTTCGCCGACTTCGGCTTTGATTTGTGCCGCGATCTTAGTGCCGTCGAGAATGATGGCCGACATGACTCCCCCTTGCGAATGACGAATGAATATCTAGTTTATCGCGGGGAGATTGCTTGTGCCCCAGGTTCGCGTCCCGGTGTTGGACGCTAGCCTGGGCGGTAGTAGGGAGATCCCAGGTTCGCCAAAAGAAGGCGAGCCTGGGGCACCACGCGCTACAATGAATCCATGATTTCTCCCGACCTGCTCGAAATTCTCGCCTGCCCGGTTTGCCGCAAGCCCCTCGTCCTCCGAGGCGAGGACAGCCTGAAATGTAACGAGTGCAAGCGCGTGTATCCCATCCGCAACGGCATTCCGATTCTGCTGGAGCCGGAAGCGACGATTGAGCAACTATGATCGGCTGAAGCACTGAATGCCTGTTCAGTGAGTGCTATCCCGCACGTTCCCATTCCCGCATTGGTCAAATTGCCCACGCTGCACCCCCTGATCCCGAATTTGGTAGTTGACTGCAGCTATTCCGCTCAAGCAGAGCGACGAGGAAACTGTTTGCGCCGCTCCTTCGTACAACCAGTGTGGGACGTAGTCAGGCTGAGTCTGGCCGGGTAGAACCCTATCTAGCAACTATTTAGCGATAAGAGGGTTGTTATTCCGCAAAGACCTTGGGGTAAAGTAGCTAGCAACTCGGGTTCGGCATTCAAATTGCCTGCAACTAATCAGCAGGCTGGCGAGTCTAAGTAGCAAATGCCCCGTAAGGGTCGGAGGTGAGGACGATGATGGCAGAAAAGTTTTCCGCCCCGGAACTGGCGGCACTGAGGAGCGAGCTGCTCCACGGGTTCGACTCTAAAGATGCGGCCGAGTTGGTCCAGATGTTTCTCGCCGGACACGGCTATGGTGTGTCGGCTGAGGAAGCCCGGAACGCGGTGAGCCGGGTCGGCATGCTGGGTGGGACCCTGGAAGCCTTCCAGAGAGAACTGGAAAGCATCGCATTGGTGATGTAAATCCGTCCAGGTGACGGAAGGTGACAAGAATTCGCTTGACCTCAAATGGAACGATCTCGGCCTTCGCCAGAACCTGGACGTAGACGTGATCGGCAGCGAAAATGAAGAGCCCGGGCAAAACGGTCCGGGCTTTCGTATTGCGCGTGCGAAAAGTTTAGCTCCACTTGCGCACAGTCGTGCCGCCGTGAATGCGACCCTGTAGTACTTCCTCGAAAAACATGTAGGGATGCGCGGGCTCAAGCCGGCTGACTTCGTCGAGCTTGTCGGCTGCACCGGCGGGCAGATGGAAAGTGATTGCATTCAGGTTGGCCTCCAACTGTTTGAGGCTGGTAGCGCCGATGATGGTCGACGTGACTCCAGGCTGATGCGCAACCCAGTTCAACGCGACCTCGGCGGCCGAGCGGCTAGCCTGCTGCGCAACGTCTTGCACGGCAGCAAGAATCGTCCAATTGCGCTCAGTGAACTTGTTGAACACTGGGTTGTTCGAGTCTTTGAGCACGTCAAGGCGGCTGCCCTTGCTGCTGGCCGGCCCGTCCTTCGTGTATTTGCCGGTGAGGTAGCCGCTGGCCAGAGGGCTCCAGGGGCAGACGCCGATCCCCAGCTCGCGCGCCGCGGGTATGTGTTCGCGTTCGATGCTGCGCTCTACCAGCGAGTACTCCAGTTGCAGCCCGATGGGCGGCTCCAGATCCCGCTGTTCCGCCAGTGTGTAAGCGCGAGCAACATACCAGGCCGGCACGTCAGAAAATCCGTAATAGCGAATCTTCCCCTCACGCACCAGATCGGTGAGCGTGCTAACAACTTCTTCCACCGGGGTGATGGTGTCCCACACATGCATCCAGTACAGGTCGACGTAGTCCAGCTTCAGGCGGCGCAGCGAGCCCTCGAGTGCGCGATAGATGTTCTTGCGTCCATTGCCGCCGGAGTTGGGATTTCCCTCCTGCGGATTAAAGCTGAACTTCGTAGCGATCACCAGCCGGTCGTGCAGGTTCGCCTGCGCGACAAAACGGCCGACGACTTCTTCGCTTTTGCCTTCCGCGTAGATGTCGGCGGTATCGATAAAATTACCGCCAGCCTCGAGATAGCGATCGAAGATTTTCTGTGCCTCGGCATCGTTCGACCCCCAGCGATCGTTGCCGAAGGTCATGGTTCCCAGAGCTAACGGACTGACGCGCAGGCCTGAGCGTCCCAGCGTTACGTATTCGTTCATTTGCATAATTACGGATCTCCTAGCGTTAGGGGAACAAGAAAGGAAGCCTGGACACGCCTCTACATACGATTACACGCGGAGGAGTCCGGTTTCAGTGATGTCGAATAGGCTCTCAGCTCATCGCAGGTTGCGAACTGGGCTTGGGTCCCGTGCTGTCGGAATTGCGCGCAGGCGAGGTCATTTGGTCCTCCGGCGAGCCGTCGAGAGATTGCCGCAGGAAAACGGCCACGGCGCGGGTGAGGATTTCGTCGTGCGCATCGGCATGCAAGATGGAATAGATGCCGGGATAAGCCTCGGGCTGCTGATCCTCGTCGGCGAACAGAAGGATGGGCGTACGCGGAATTTGCCGCTTCAATGCCGCGCAGATGGATCTGCCGGAACTGCTCTTGCCCTGTTGAATCAAAACCGCATCGACCACGACTTGTTTCAGAATTCCGTTAGCCTGATCCTTGTCGCGTGCGACGACCAGGTGAAAATCTGCTGATTCCAGGGCCGAGGTGAGAACGGGATAAAGCTCACGCTCATTGCAGACGAACAGGAGGGTCAATCTGGAACTCATCAGCAACCTTTCGAGGCCAGATTGATTGTTGGGCGGCGGATCGGCGCAGCATTCCGCAACCCTGTACCACGTGCTTCGAACCTGAGAACGGCATGACGCCGGCGCCTGACGGCAATATTCTTTCAACGGGGCCGATTACGTCAAGGTCAAATTTGAACCCTGTGTACCTGGTTAATTTTCAGCCGTAATACCGAAAGTCCTTCCAAAAGTCCGGCCACGACTGACGCATTTCCCGGCAGAGGTAGATTTCTGGGTGCTCGGCTTCCTCGTTTTTGATGCCGTAAGGAATCGTAACGCGACCGGCGACTTCGCAGGATTGAAAATATTCCTTGCGGTAGTCCTCCCCCAATCCCACGACGATCAAGGTCGTTGGTGGCGGGCTGGGATAGCCGTAGGCCCAGAATGAGTTGATTCCGCTGATCGCTTTGGGCAAACCGTAAGCCGGGCCGTACAGGTTAATTGCTCCGGCTTCCCCGTAATTCGCAGCCAGAACGCCGGTGCTCTCCCGTTCGGTCGGCGGCAGCGAGTTGTAGATGCTGGCGATCTCTGACACCAGTTCAGGCCAGCCAATCTCTTCGCGGAAGTCGCTGTCGATCGTATTTGCCACCCGCCACCAGCGCGAGTTTACCGGAGCTAATGGCAGTGTAATGGCGGCAGCGGTGATGCCTCCGATCGCGAGGAGGGCAAAGGTGGCTACCCGCAACACGCGCCCCGAGAGCGTTGAAAGCGAGTGCAGCCAGTCTTCCTCGAGCAGTGCACCAGCCGCCAGCAACATGGGATACGCTGGCGCCATGTAATAGCTACGACCCTTGGCAACGATGAAAATCAGCAAGGTCACCAGGAACATCCAGCCCATCATGCGGAAAGGTCGTCCCCGCGCTGCGCGCAAGTAAAAGAACAAACCGGCAATCCACAGCGGGACTGTGAATAGGTTCGCCGGGATGCCGATCTGCTCGGGTAGAAAGTGTTTGGTGCGACCGATGCGAACGTCGCGCGCGTGGATGTGGTGCAGGAAATCGAGGGAAATGAAGTTGTGGTGAATCTGCCAGAGCAGGTTGGGAAGAAAGATTAGCAACGAAACCGCGACGCCGACCCAGAGCCAGCGAGAGAGCAGGTAGCGACGCGCGTCCGTCAGGAGCATGCCTACCAGAATGGACGCGACGAAGAAGAGCATCGAATATTTGCTCATCATGCCGAGCCCGATGGCTGCGCCGATCGGCACCCATAGCCGCGGATTTTCCGTCCGCAGCAGCCTTATCAACAAATACGCCGTCAGCACCCAGAACAGGTAGTCGAAGGCGACATATTGCATCAGGGCGCCCGAGGCGAGCGAGACTGGAGAAATGGCTACGGCCAGTGCGGCGACGACCTGTGCAAACCGCTTGCCGCCGAGCTCGCGTGCCATCAGGCCGCCCAGGACCGCAATGACGGCCTGTGCCAGTGCGGCGAAGAAGCGGAATCCGCGCAGCGATGTACCAAAGAGATCAAGCGAGATGCGCCCGAAGAACGGGGTCATGGGCGGATAGGCGACATAGCCGGCGGCGAGGTGTCGAGCGTCCTCAAGCGTCGCCAGTTCATCGCGTTGAAAGCCATAGCGGCTGCCGACCGCGACATGAAGAACCAGGAAGCCGGCTGCAATCAGTAAGAGAAGCGCGGTATCGGTGCGGGTGTCACGGTACGGATCATGCGTCTGAGCGGTAGCGTGCATGCTTATTGACTACGCCGGTACGGCGCAATAAGTTTCATCAGGTCTTTGAGGTCTGCCACTTCCACATGGGGCCGAGCCTGCCAGTATTTGCTGGCCGCTGCCATTTTGCCCTGCCGCCGATTCACCCAGACGGTCGCGATCCCCAGCGAGGCCGCGGGCGCGACATCATGATAAAGGCTCTCGGCCACATGCAAAAGGCATCGGCGAGGCACACGCAGCTTTTCCAGGAGCACTTCAAAATTCTTGAGCGAAGGCTTATAGCTGCGCACTTGCTGCGCCGTCACGATGCAATCGAACGCTACCTGCAGCTTCTGAGCGGAGTGCTGGAACAACTCGTCATCAATGTTGGACAGGATCGCTAGACGGTAGCAGCGCTTCAATTCACGCAGGGCCGGCACAGTGTCCGGGAAGGGCGTCCACTCGCGAATCGAGTCCGCCAATCCGGAGGCCTCCGCTTTCGTCACATCGAAGTGCAGCTCGCGGGCGAAGTCGCGTACCACACTGGCCAGAACCTCACGATAGCTGCGGTAGTCGACGGACTGCTCACGCGGTTCGAATTCGGAGTACAGGCTGAGGATTTGAGCATCGGGCAGCGGGTGCCTTTTGTGTAGCAGGAGCGGCCGAAGATAGCTCAGGATGCCGGATTCCCAGTCGATCAGTGTGCCGTAGCAATCGAAGGAGATCCAGTCGAACTGCGAGAGGTCGAGCACGGGTCAGTGCGTTTTGCCTGCCGTGGGGGTAACGCGGTGCAATTCAAACTTACGCTGCAAGGCCTCCAGAGGTGACGCTGCGGTCTCCTCCGACGGAGCACCCGCGTTGGCCGGCGACGGCTCCGCAGGCTCGCTCTCAGGAAAGCTTCCTTGCGCTTCACCGCCTGAGTCGAAATTCTCGACCGGCGCTGGAGTCGAAGGCTCAGCCGCCTTCACTTCGGGTTTCTTCTCGAGGAACTTCCGGGTGTTCAGTAAGGGCCGCGCGAGCGATGGATTGTAGCTCGTCCACGGAGTCTCCAGATCGGCCTCGCGCTCGAACTGCGCCCGCATGGCTTCCATCTTGGAATCGAGGTCGTCGAGGTAGTGCAGCATGAGCGCCTCGGGAAACATGGGCAACTTGGGCGATCCGAACTCGTACTGACCGTGATGGCTGATGATCATGTGCTCGAGCAGAATCTTGAGCTCGTCCGGAAAGCCCGGCAGGTGAGTGAGCTTTTCGTGCAGCATCTCCAACTCGATGATCATATGGCCCAGCAGCTGGCCCTTCGTGGTGTAGGAGATAGACCGCTGGTAGGCGAGCTCGTGCAGCTTGCCAATGTCATGCAGAAAGGCGCCGCTCAGCAGCAGGTCGCGGTTTACCTGCGGATAATTGCGCGAGGCCAGATCGCAGACTGTGAACAGCGATACCACGTGATCGAGCAGCCCGCCGACAAAAGCGTGGTGCAGCGTCTTGGCAGCTGGCGCATTTTTGTAAGCCGCTACCAGGGCTTCGTCTGCCATGAACTCGTGCAGCAGCGACTTGAGCCACTGGTTGTGGAAGCTCTCAACATAATCGCTCAGCGTCTTCCAGAGCTGGTCGACATCCTTGGAGGTCTTGGGAAGGTAATCCGAATAATCGATCTCCGACTCGCCCAGCTTGCGGATCTTATGGACCGTCATCTGCCAGCGCCCGTTGTACTTGTGCAGGATGCCTTTCACCTTGATGAAATCGTCCTGGTCAAAGCTGGAGATGGCGTCGCCGACGTTGTCCCACATGTTGGCCTGCAGCTGTCCGGTGCGGTCGGCAAGCATGAGGGAGAGATAGAGTTCACCGTTCTTCTTCGACTTCACCTGCTTTACGGCGACGACGAAGTGGGAGGTGATGGTCTGGTTTTCCAGACGCGCGCAATCGCAGATATAGAAATCCTTCATCCGGACCTGTGGGGCCGCATCGAAGTACCACGATGCAAGGCTGAGGGCTTATGGTATCGCACTCGGCGCGTCAACGCCGAGAGAACAAAGCGCGGGCCAGTGATTCAGCCTAGAAGATTCCCAGCTTTTTCTTCTTCTTTTCCTTGCCGGGGCTGGAATTATCGGTGCTCGCCGTCGTGTAGATGGGCTGGGTCTCGTTCGGGCTGGCCCCGGTGTCAAGGTAGCCAGGCTTGATGTCGATGTAGGCCTCTTCGCGCAGCTTGGTAAGGTACTCGCGCAGAGCCGGCTGCATCTTGGTCATGTAGACCTGTTCCTGCACCTGGTTCTCGACATCCTTAAGCGGAGGAATGCCCCCGCTTTGGTGCTCACTCACTTCCAGGATGACGAAGCCCTGATTAGTACGCGTGGGCTGCGTGTACTCACCGGCCTTCAAGTTGAAGACCTCGGTCTCCAGTTCCTTAGAAAGGGTGCCACGTTTGAAATATTCCAGGTCGCCACCGATGGAGGCTGTGGGACCGTTCGAGTACTTCTTCGCCAGATCGTCGAACTTGGCGCCCTTTTGCAGCATTGCGTAAACCTGATTCGCCTTTTCCTGCGCCGCGGCGATTGCTTCGGGGCTGGGCGTTTCGGGTAGCGTCGCTTCGCCCTTGTCGTTCTTGGCTGCGGGCGTGGTTTGCGTGGAAATCAGAATTTCGCTGAGCCGCACCTGTTCAGGCCGATCCAGTGCGCTCTTGTGCTGATCGTAATATTGCTGAATTTCCTGATTGGTGACCGTGATGTGGCCGCCAACTTCCTGCCCGATCACGCGTTGGGTCAGGATGTTGTTCTTCATGTTTTGTTTGAAGTCCTCGAACGAGATGCCCTGCGCCTGGGCCGCCTTTTCCAGATCGTCCATCGAGTCGGCATGCATCTGCTTACGCAACTCATCCAGCCGCTTAACCAATTCGGTGTCGGCGGTGATACCCAGTTCCTGCGCCTTTTCCAGAAGCAACTGCTGATCAATCAGATCGCGTAGCAGGTCTTTTTCGTGCTCTTTGGCATCCTGTTCGGCGGCAACCTGGTCGGTCTGCTGGTGCGCTTCGGCGTAAAGTTGTTCACGGGCTTTGCGCATGTCGGCGCGAGTGATGATGTTGTTATTAACCCGCGCAACAATCTCTTCCACAACCGTGTCGCTGGGAGTGGTCTGGGTCTGGGCTTGGGCCAGGAGAAGCACAGGTTCGGCAAGCAGCAAAATCAGACAAAGGGCGGAGAGTCTCTTCATGTAATACCTGATCAGGCGGGCCTGCACATGCGGGAGTCTCACCTGGTTCCCTATGAGGGTCGTAGTTATTCCAGTATTTTACCTTGTTCTGGACAGTCCCGCTGGGGAAAAGGCAACTTGCCGGACCCATAAATCGCGAGTTCTTTATAGCTGGTTCAGCTTCCTTTAAGGTTTCTCCCAGCATTCTGAGCAGTACGTCGTGAGGCAGCCGTGCTCCGGATTTCGATTACCCTGATCACCATTCTGTGCTTAGCCGCCGTGACCGTTCCGGCGCAGACAGCCACTTCCGCGGCGCCACCTTCGAATCCGCAGGGCACGATTTCGCTAACCTTGGCCGATGCCCTCGCCCGCGCAAAAGCTAACAGTCCACAATTCCAGGCTGCGCTGATGCGACTGGGGCTTGCTCGCGAGGACCGGGTGCAGGCCCGCGCGGCGTTGTTGCCGGGCGTCGATTACAACAACAGCTTTGCCTATACCGAAGGCAATCACACCACGACCGGCGTTTTCATCGCCAACAACGGTGTGCATGAGTACATCAGCCAGGGTGCCGTTCAGCAGACAGTTGGAGTGGGACAGTTTGCGGACTACCGCCGCGCCGCCGCGGCCCAGGCCGTAGCCCGCGCGAACGCGGAGATCGCCGCCCGTGGGTTGGTCGTTACCGTCGTCCAGGCGTACTACGGATTGGAGGCAGCGCAGGCCAAAGTCGGCAGCATGCAGGCGGCGAGCGATGAGGCGCAGCGCTTCCTGGATTTGAGCCGCAAGTTCGAGCAGGCCGGCGAAGTCGCGCACTCCGACGTGATCAAGGCGCAGATCCAGGCCAACGATCAGCAACGTGCCTTGCAGGACGCCCAGCTCGGGGCGCAGAACGCACGCTTGAATCTGGCTGTGCTGTTGTTCCCGAACTTCTTTCAGGATTTCACGCTGGCCGACGATCTCGGGGTTGCGCCGCCTCTGCCGCCTCTGACCGAGGTGCAGGATCTGGCGGGAAAAAACAATCCCGAGCTGCAAGCCGCATTGGCCGCAATGGATGTAGCGAACCACGAAGTCGCGGTAGCCCGCTCGGCCCACCTTCCAACCCTGGTGCTGGATTACCTCTACGGTATCGATGCAAACCAATTTGCCACCTACAACGGCGACATCCGCAACCTCGGGTATGCCGCGACCGCAACGCTCAATATTCCGGTGTGGCACTGGGGAGCGATCGAGAGCCGGGTGAAGCAGGCCGAATTGCAACAGCACCAGGCGAACGTGGAACTGAGCGCGGCGCAGCGGCAGGCCGTCGCAGACCTGCGATCGTTTTATGGCGAGGCGCAAACCGCGCGCAGCCAGCTCGACCTGCTACAGAACTCCGCCGACTTGGCTGCCGAGAGCTTGCGGTTGACGAACTTGCGCTACCAGGCTGGGGAAGCTACAGCGCTGGAAGTGGTGGACGCGCAGAACACCTTGACTCAGGCGCGCGTTAGTTATCGCGATGGCCAAAGCCGATATCACGTGGCGATCGCCAATCTGCAGACTCTGACAGGGAGCTTCTAGCGTGAGAAAACATGGTGGTCACAAGACGCGGCTGCTGGCATTGCTCGCCGCTCTTTCCCTGGGCTCTCAGATCGGGTGTTCCAAGAGCGAAGAAAATCCTCAACCGGTAGTCACGGTGCAAACAGCTTCGGCAGAGCGCGGAAGCATTCAGCAGGTCATCACCTCCGAGGCTATTCTCTTCCCCCGCGATCAAGCCGCCATTACCCCCAAGGTTGTCGCGCCGGTGAAACAGTTTTATGTGAACCGGGGTAGCCGCGTACATCGTGGCCAATTGCTGGCCGTGCTGGAGAACCGCGACCTGGCGGCCGCTGAAGTAGAGAACAAAGGAGCGTACCAGCAGGCCGAAGCAACTTACGGCTTGGAAACCAAGTCGGCATTGCCCGAGGAGTGGCAAAAGGCCGAGCTCGACGTAAAGACCGCGAAGGAAGCCTACGACGCTGAGCAGAAAGTTTACGACGGCCGCAAGGTTCTCTTCGAGCAGGGAGCGCTGCCGCGCAAGGAACTGGACGCCTCAGCGGTTTCACTGGGGCAAGCCAAGGCCCAGTATGAGATGGCGGAAAAGCATCTGGAGGCGCTGGAGTCCGCGGGAAGGCGCGACCAGCTGAAATCGGCAAAGGGCCAGCTCACCTCCGCGCAAGGCAAGTACGAGGGCGCGGCAGCCCAACTTGCGTACACCGAAATCCGCAGCCCTATCGACGGCGCGGTGACTGATCGTCCCTACTACGCGGGGGAGACGCCCGCGGCAGGCACGCCCCTGCTGACCGTGATGGACACCTCCTCTGTCATTGCTCGCGCGCACATTCCACAAAGCGAGGCAGCCTATTTGAAGGTCGGTGACACCGCGACGATCTCCGCGCCCGGCGACATCCACGTGCCCGGAAAGGTCACGCTGGTCAGTCCCGCGCTCGATCCCAACAGCACTACAGTCGAGATCTGGATCGAAGCTCTCAATTCCGATGGGCGCTTGCGTCCTGGCACGTCGGCCAGCATCGCCGCGGTAGCCCAAACGGTGAAGAACGCGATCGTGATTCCGGCCTCCGCACTGCTGAAGACTCCCGACGGCGGAACTGTGGTGATGATCGTGAGCAGCGATCATGCCCGGCAGGTAGCAGTGGAGGTCGGCATTCGCGAAGGTGATCGCGTACAGATCACGAAAGGTCTTGGCGGCGGGGAGACTGTTATCGTCAACGGATCGTACGGTCTGCCCGACAACACCCAGGTGAAGGTCGTCGCTTCTCCATCCTCTCCCCAAGGCGCCGAGGGCAAGCAATGAGCTTGCACGAAAGGGTGAGCTCCTGGATCCGGCGTCGGCGCACCACAGTTCCAACCGACGATCGCTATTGGTTCAGCCGGTATTCCAAGTCGCTGGTCTTCCTCATCCTGGTGCTTGCCGCTGGCGGCGCCTACCTTGCCTTTACCATCCCCATTTCCGTTTTCCCGCAGACCAACTTTCCGCGTGTGGTGATTGGCGTGGACAACGGCGTCATGCCGATCGATCAGATGATGGTCACGATCACCCGGCCCATCGAAAACTCGGTCAACAGCGTGATTGGCTTGCAGCAGGTGCGCTCGATCACCAGCCGCGGTTCGGCGGAGATCGACCTGTTCTTCGACTGGCACGTGGACATGGTGACTACGCTGCAGCTCGTCGACGCGGCGCTGTCGCATGTACGAGCGCAATTGCCGTCCACGGCCGTCATTGACACGCATCGTCTCAGCTTTGCCAGCTTCCCCATCATCGGCTACAGCCTCACTTCCGACACCGTTCCGCAAACGCAGCTTTGGACGCTGGCGACTTATGACTTGGCGCCGCGTCTGAACCGGCTTGACGGTGTCGCCTCCGTGGTTGTACAGGGCGGGCAGGAGCCGGAGTTCACGATTACGCCCGACCCTTCCAAACTACTGGCGGCGAGTATCACGGTTAGCGACATTCTCGATGCGGTGCGGCGCACCAACCTGATCGACTCGCCCGGACTACTCCCCCAGAATCACGAACTCTATCTGACGCTGATCGATGGGCAGGTCAAAGACCCCTCGCAGCTCGGGCAGATCGTCATCAAGAGCACGCAAGCCGGTGTTCCCGTCCGCATTGCCGATGTGGCCTCGGTCGCGCCCGGAGTCAAGCCGGTCTACACCATGGTTACAGCCAACGGTAAGCAGGCGGTACTGCTCAATATCAGCCGCCAGCCCGATACGAATACCGTTGCCGTCGCCGATGAGGTGCATGCGGAAATCGACCGCATCCGCCAGGGCCTGCCGCCCGGCATTAACGTTGAGCCGTTCTACGATCAGTCGGAGATCGTCGTCGAATCGATCAAGAGCGTGCGCGACGCCATCCTCATCGGCTTGATCCTGGCGTCGATCATCATGGTGCTGTTCCTGCGCGACTGGGGAACCTCAGCCGTGGCCGCGCTGGTGATCCCTGCGACCGTTCTGATCACTTTCATTGCGCTGAAGGTGATGGGCGAGAGCTTCAATCTGATGACTCTTGGCGGACTGGCCGCCGCCGTCGGCCTGGTGATCGACGATGCGATCGTCGTCGTCGAGAACGTTGCGCTGCACCGCGATGCCGGACAGGGACGCATCGAGGCCATTCATAGCGCACTCGCCGAGATCACGGCTCCGCTCGTGGGTTCGACCATCACGCCGATCGTCGTCTTCCTGCCGCTGATCGCAATCACCGGCGTAACCGGCGTCTTCTTTCGCGCCCTGGCGATTACGGTCGGCGTGTCGCTGCTGACGTCGCTGGCTCTGGCGCTCACCTGGACGCCGACGCTGAGCCAGTACTTCATCCACAAGAAGGACTCGGCAGTTCCGGTGGACCAGAGCCTGAGCGAAAAAGATCGGCTTCTGGCGGCGGAAGATGCAGCCCTCTCCGGACGCTTTCGCCGCGTCGTGGACTTCTACGAGCGATCGCTGCGCTTCGCTCTAGAGCGGCCGCGCTGGATCGCCATCTTTGCTGCTCTTCTAGTGATCGTTTCCTACTTCTGTTATCGCGGACTGGGTTCCGACCTGCTTCCCGAGATGGACGAAGGCGGATTCGTGCTTGACTACATTACCCCGGCTGGAACATCGCTGGCCGAGACGAACCGGTTGATCAGCCACACCGAAAAGATGATTCGCAGCGTGCCCGAGGTGGAGAGCTACTCCCGGCGCACCGGCCTGCAACTCGGATTGGCGGCGGTGACGGAGGCCAATACCGGCGACATTGCCGTCAAGCTGAAGAGCAAGCGCAGCCACAGCGTCGAAGAAGTGATGGACGAGCTGCGCTCCCAGATTAAGCAACAAGAGCCTGCGGTCGACGTCGAGTTCACGCAGGTGCTGCAGGACATGATCGGCGATCTGTCGAACGCGCCGGAGCCCATCCAGATCAAGCTTTTCTCGCCGGATGCGACCTTGCTCGGCGAATGGGGACCGAAGGTGGCCGATGGTATTTCCAAGGTTGGCGGCGTTGTCGACATCCTCAACGGAATCGATAACACGATCAGTGGACCGGCAACTGTGTTCAAAGTCGATCCGGCAGTAACGGCCCGCGCCGGATTTACTCCGGAAGAAGTCTCGCTCGACGCCTCGGCAATTCTCGAGGGCGAGCCTGCGGCCACGCCCCTCATCGCGCAAGACATTCCGTACACGATTCGGGTCCGCTATCCCGACAGCAACCGGGCGTCGCTGGCCGCAATGAGCAATACGCTGTTAAACAGCGCCAGCGGACACACGGCCAGTCTGGGCTCAATTGCAACCATAACGGAGCTGCCCGGGCAGACCGAGATTCGCCGCGAGAACCTGCAGCGCGACATCGCAGTGACGGCTCGGCTGGAAGGACGTGATCTGGGCAGCGCGGTAGCAGCAGTGCAGAAGGTAGTCGACAATCTACACGTGCCGTCCAGCATTCGCGTGGACTATGGCGGTACCTACGCCGAGCAGCAGCAGTCCTTTCACGACTTGATGATGGTGCTGCTCCTGGCCATCGTGCTGGTGTTTCTGGTGCTGCTGTTTGAGTTCCGAACTCTGGCCGCACCGGTTGCGATTCTGGCGTCGGCTGTGCTCTCTACCTCGGGTGTCTTTCTTGCGCTCTTAATTACCCGGACTACCTTCAACATCGCATCATTTATGGGGTTGATCATGGTCGTCGGCATCGTCGCCAAGAACGGCATCTTGCTGCTGGATGCCGATCAGCGTTTTCGGGCGGCGGGACTCACTGCTCACGATGCCATGATCCAGGCCGGACGGCGTCGTTTGCGCCCCATCGTTATGACCGCCATGGCTGCAGTCGCCGGCATGCTGCCGCTGGCGTTAGCTCTCGGCGCCGGATCGCAAATGCTTCAGCCCCTGGCAATTTCCGTCATTGGCGGCATCACCATTTCGATGGTTCTGTCGCTGATCATCACGCCCGCGGTTCACTATTATCTGAGTCACGAGGAATAGCCTTATTCAACGGATCTGCAGAAAGGAAGTAGATATGAGGAAAGTTCTTATTACTGTTCTGGCGGCTGGAATTCTAGCCGCGATTCCCGCGTTCGCCCAGCAGTTCAAAGTCACTGACAAAGTCACACTCGGCGGCGAAGGTGGCTGGGATTATCTCACCTACGACAAGGACGGCCAGCGGTTGTTCATCACTCGCGGCAGCCATGTCATGCTGGTTGACGCCAAGACGCTGAAGCTCACCAACGATATTCCCGACCTGTCCGGCATTCACGGCGTCGCGCTGGATCACGAACTCAATCGCGGCTTCATCAGCAATGGCGGCGACAATACGGTCACCATCTTCGATCTGAAAACCCTGAAGAAACTGGATAGCGTCAAAGTGGGCGAGCGGCCGGATGCGATTCTTTATGAGCCTTATTCCAAGCACGTTTTTACCTTCAACGCGCGCAGTCACGATTCGACCGTGGTTGACGCGGCGACCGGTAAAGTCGTTGCGACCATTCCGTTGGGCGGCAAACCGGAGTTCCCCGCCAGCGATGCCAAGGGCAAGCTCTACGTGAACATCGAGGACAAGAGCCAGATTGCCGAAGTCGACGTTACGAAGAACACCGTCCTGAACACCTGGTCCCTGGCCCCGTGTCATGAGCCCAGCGCGCTGGCCTTCGACGTTGAACACCATCGCCTGTTCGCCGGATGCGACGACAAGATCATGGCGGTCGTCGACTCCGATTCGGGCAAGGTAGTCACCACGGTTCCGATTGGTGATGGGGTTGACGCCGGACGCTTCAATTCCAAGACGCAACAGATCTTCATGTCCTGCGGAGAAGGCGTGCTGACCATCATCCACGAAGACAGTCCCGACAAGTACACCGTGCAGCAGAATCTGCCGACAGCGAAGGGCGCGCGGACCATGGCCCTCGACCCCGACAGCAATACCGCGTACCTGGTCACGGCGCAGCGCGAAGACAAGCCGGTTCCTGCGGGACAGCGCCCGACCATGGTGCCCGGCAGCTTCTCGCTGATTGTCGCCAAACCTTAATAGCCGACGCTGTGGTACTACCACATTGTCGTATTAGCGTTTGGTCGTAGCCTTCTGAGCACTGGGCGGCACCAGGTTGTTCAGTCGCAAATACATGGCGGCAGCGGAGTAATGATCCGACCAGGCGGCTGCCATTCTTACCAGCGCAGCACCGCGAGTGGCTGGACTGTCGAACAGGGTGACGGTCTGGCCTAAGGTGCTGTCATCCACCTTACCCAAGGCCACCTCGCAGTAGGAGAACGAGTCCTTCACCGCTTTACTAAGCACGTCCTTGGAATCGGTTTCGCTGACCTTCTCTTTCGGGGCCGTTTCTCCGCTGGCGGCGGCACAGAAGGCATAGTTCGCTTCCGCCGTATGCGCCATCAAATGAGCAAAGGTCATTTGGTCCGCCGTTGGTTTATAGCTGTACTTGTCGGCAGGCATCTCGTCGGCAGCCCCGGCAAGGTTCTTGGCAAAGCGACCTTCCATCTGACGAATCGTAGTAAGAATCGGATTGGCAGTGTTGGGCGATTGTTCTTTGGCCGCCTGCGCGCTCAACCCCAGCGCCATATTCAGGAATAGAGCCGCAATCGCGACAGTCTTCATAGATCCCTCCTCCAAACAGTGATTGCGAAGAGCATACCTCAAAGTGCAGCTTTTGTGATTCGGCTCACACTTTGTCTTCTGGAGCCCCTGATAAACTCCAGTTTTGAGTCATGGCGATGCTCGGTCCGGCTACCGACGGCGAACAGCGAAAGGCGAATAGCGATCTATGGCCCGCACTCTTGACCAATCCCGCAGCTTACAAAAACGAGCTGAGCAACTCATTCCCGGCGGGGTGAATTCTCCCGTCCGAGCTTTTCGATCGGTTGGCAGCGAGCCGCCGTTCCTGGTTCGCGGCGAAGGCGCGCACGTGTGGGATGCCGACGGCAATCGCTACATCGATTACGTCGGCTCGTGGGGGCCACTGATTCTCGGACACGCCGAGCCCTCGGTGATCGAAGGCATCATCCAGGCTGCCCGCAATGGCACCAGCTTTGGCGCGTCCACTCCCACCGAAGCCGAGCTTGCCACGTTGGTGATCGAGGCATTTCCGGCGATCGAAAGGGTCCGCTTCGTCAGCTCGGGTACCGAGGCAACGATGTCGGCGATCCGGCTGGCGCGAGCCGCCACTGGTCGCAAGATGCTTGTGAAGTTTGAAGGCTGCTATCACGGCCACAGCGACGCACTACTGGTGAAGGCGGGCTCGGGCGTGGCTACGCTTGGCATTCCGGGTTCTGCCGGTGTGCCGGAAGAGTTCGTCGAGTTCACCCTTGCGTTGCCCTACAACAATGAAGGTGCCGTCGAAGAGGCATTCAGAAAATTCAAGGGCCAGATCGCCTGTGTGATCGTCGAGCCGGTCGTCGGCAACATGGGATGCGTGCTGCCTACCCCCGGCTACCTGCAAGCCCTGCGGTTGATTACCGCGCGCGATGGCGCGCAGCTGATCTTCGACGAGGTGATGACTGGATTTCGCGTGGCCTTTGGCGGAGCCTCAGAACTTTACAACGTCAAGCCTGATCTCACCACGCTGGGCAAGATCATCGGTGGTGGCTTACCGGTGGGCGCTTACGGTGGATCGGCGAAGCTGATGGATATGATCGCCCCGATCGGTCCTGTCTACCAAGCGGGAACATTGAGCGGCAATCCGCTGGCGATGGCTGCGGGCATCGCGACCTTGTGCCAGCTGAAGGCCAATCGCGAGCAGTTTTACCGGCAACTCGACGAGATGTCGGGCAAGCTGGTGGCCGGCATCATCACAGCCGCAAAAGAGGCGGGAATCGCGATGACGGCGAATCGCGTGGGCTCGATGTTTACGTTCTTCTTTACGGATAAGCAGGTGAAGGACTGGGAAAGCGCTGCGACCTGCGACACAGCAAAGTTCGGCCGCTTCCACGGCGCGATGATGGATGCCGGAGTGTGGCTGCCGCCCTCGCAGTTCGAAGCGGCGTTCCTCAGCATCGCCCACACCCAAGGGGACATCGACGACACGCTTGCCGCAGCTCGGGAAGCGCTGGCGTTGCTGTAGCTCTGTTAAGAGCCGCGCCCCAGCGTTAGCCTCAAATGGTGATGCCAACCTGGGAGCGCTTCAGAAGCGGACCCCCGGTGCCGCGACGCGCGCTTAATCGGATTGCATCGCTGTAACATCTAATTCAAATCTGTGCTTGCTGGCTGGGTCGTCGGCCGTGAAAACCTGGGTTGATTTGGCCAAGTGCGCCAGCACGACACAACGTGCTTTTACCTGTCGGAAGGCGGTTGCCCCGTTGCCGGCGGCGGCTTCGGTCGCCGGGCTGGATATCTCGGCATTGACCTCCATCTGTAAACCCTCGGGATTTTCGACTGCATTGTAGACGTCGATATCCGTCCCGATGTCAACCCACTGCACTTCCTTTTCACCCAAGTTGAGGGGGATCCGCGTACCAGCGCGCAAACTGGCACGATCAGAGCTGCGTACCGCCGAAGCTCCAATTCCCAGGGAAAAGGAACGCTGGTTGATGACGTTCCCTTCGGCGGTCTCTTTGAGCACGAAGTTTAGCCTGTAATGATGCTTGGATTGCTGCGAGTCGGTTTTCGACCCGGCGACGGGCTTGCTCTCGATTTGTGAAAACAGGGGCTGTGTGGCCATGAACGCCAAGGCTGCGAGAATGAGGACACTTCGTCGAATACGCATTAGTTTTCTCCTCTATCGCCGGCGTCTTCCTCGGCCAGCGGCTTGATCTCGATGGGCGCGATGGCGATTTCCGCATCGCGCTTAGGTAGGGGTTGCAAGGCCTGGGGATCGGTTCGCGCCAATCGCAGAAACACACGCTCCTCGCAGCTCAATGGAGCGGGCGACGGAAACTGCTCCCGTACCACAAGCGTCCTTCGAACGGCTGCGACCGCATTTGGGTTTACGGTGACGACTGCATGCCACTCTCGATGAACCTTTCGGGGTAAATTCGCTGTATGCTTTGGCGGTTCTGAAGCAATTCTTTCTGCCATCGAAGGCGTCCTCCCATGCAAACTGGATTGCTGCTTGACCTGCTGCTGTCCGTACTTCCTAGGCAGGATCCCAACGATGGCTGCAACCAGCGCGATTGCCAAGGCTGCGGCAAAACTCCAGGTCAGCCATGCCTCCCGGTGGCGACGCCGATCCCGGAGCCGCAGCAGCACCCGGTCTTCGAACCCCGAGAGCGGTTCGGCGCCGCGATACTCGCTTAACGCCTCGTCCAGAATCTCGTTGAACTCATCGTTTCGCTTCATGATTTCTTTCCAGCCGTTGCCGCGAACTTCTCCTGAAGGAGTTGGCGGGCGCGAAAGATACGGCCTCGAACCGCCGCTTCGGAAATGCCGAGCATAACGGCAATCTGGGGCGAACTTAGCTCCTGGATCGCCGAAAGTACCAGGGGATAGCGCAGCTCGTCGGGCAATGCGGGGATTAGCCGCTGCACCTGTTTCACGCGTTCCCGATGGATCGCGACTTGCTCGGCACTCGGATCGGCGCTAAGAGGTTCCACCTCAAACTCCACTGGCTGTGGCCTGCGCACACGATCGATGGAAATACGGAAGGCCATCGTCGCCAGCCATGCCCGCATGTCCTCGACCCCTTTTGTGCCCTTCTGGTGGACGCGAAGGAATACTTCTTGCGCCACATCCTCAGCTTCGTGAGGATTGCGCAGGACGCCGTAGGCGACCTTGAAGACGAAGCGGGAATACTGACGCACCAGCGATTCAAAACTTGCCAAGTCGTCAGTGCTTTCCAGCACTTTGCTCGCCTCCTGCCACATCCAGGTGGGACTGATTGGCTGTGCGGGCATTATTCAGTTGCGTCCATCGGCGTTCTCACCTGCTAAGACGGATCAGGAGCAATGAGCGTTTGGAAATATCTTCGAAGAGTTTTCAGCACGGGAGCGCCAAGAGCACGAATAGGGTAATTATCCAGGTGTGGCTATGAATGAAACGGTTTGTATCGTTAGTCGCTAGCGGCTGGTCGTTGCCGCACCATCATCTGGGGAACGGTCACGAATTCGTACCCTTCACCGCGGTAGCGCGTCAGGATGCGATCGCTAGCTTCCACGCTGCGGCTGCGATCCACGCCGATGCGGTGGAATTCGCCGTCGTGCAGCAGGATCACATTGCCGCCATAGATTTGGCGTTCGGCCTTGGCGACGATTTCGTCCGTGGAGATTGCTTTCCAGTCGGAACAGGTCACATTCCACATTACCGTTTGCAGCCCGAGTGATCGGGCCACCCTGAGCGACGCAGGCCGGCGTCCTCCGAATGGTGGACGGAAGAGTTTGGGCTGAACCCCAGTGGCGTCGAAGATCGCCTGCTGCGTTTGCTGTAATTGCCGCCGAACCTCGGCTGAGGAGCGGAAGATCAGGTTGGGATGGTCCCAGGTATGGTTGCCGATCATGTGTCCGGCTTCGACCAGCGCCCTTGCAATTTCGGGTCGCTGCTGAACGAACTTGCCGATCAGGAAAAACGTCGCTTTCACCTGATGGCGGTCCAGCACCTCCAGCAGGCGAAAGGTCCAGGGATCGTTGGGGCCGTCGTCGTAGGTCAGGGCCAGCAGTCGCGAACCCTGCTCTAGACCGATGAAGGTCCGGCCATAGACCTGGGAGGTCGGCCACATGGTCTGGAAGCCCGCCCATGTAGCCAGGCCGGCAAGGCCCAGTCCACCAACGATGATGGGGATCATTGTCACGATTGTAAATTGGCTTTGAGCTTTTGGCGTTTAGCTCTTAGCCAACATGCCTGCAGCCCGGCTGCTCGTGCCGATGATGCAAGTCGGTCGCATCCGAAGTTGCCAAAAGCCAAAAGCTAGTAGCCGCGCGGCTCAGAGGCCGCCCGACGGTGGAAAACTCCTGCCGGTTTTGTAACCAAGTAATTGCCACGGACGCCCGGGCAAGTTATTCTGCGAATCGTAGCCTTTCTCCGATCATGGCGAACCTCTTCGAACCACCCCGGTATATCGCAGTTGAGGGCCCCATCCGGGTCGGCAAGAGCACGCTCTGCCAGGTGATTGCCGAAACCCTGCACGCCCAGCGCATCAGTGAGCCCGAAAATAATCCGTTCCTGAAGCCGTTTTACCAAGGCCAGGCCGGCGCGGCCTTCCAGGCGCAATTTGCGTTTCTGATCGCCCGTTACGAGCAACTCGGAGCGCTCGATCCCAAGAATAATCCGAACAAGACGTACGTTGCCGATTACATTTTCGAGAAAGACAAGCTTTTTGCCTGCCTGAATCTCGGCGACGTCGAGCTTGAGGTTTACAACCGCTACTACGATTTGTTTCGGCAGAACGTGCCCACGCCCGACCTCGTCATCTACCTGCAGGCGACGCCTGAGGTGCTGAAAAAGCGGCTGAAGAAGAAGGGCGCGCCGGGAGAGAAGGCGATAAGCGACGCCTATCTCGAGGAAGTGGTCAAGGCCTACGAACACTTCTTCTTCCACTACACCTCTTCGGATCTGCTGATCGTGAATACGTCGGAAATCGATTTCGTGGAGCGCAGCGAAGACTTGCAGGCGCTGTTGCGCCGCGTGAGCGAGCCGATCCGCGGAACGCAGTATTTCCTGCCGTTGGGATCGGACGAACAAGCCGCCAACGCGTGACTGGGTGAAGTGACGCTTTAGCGCTGCATTGACCTTCCGCTAATCAAGCAGAGAGGCGGCTTTAGCCGGCAAACAGCCTTTCCGTCACCAACTTTTCATTCCATCGCAGAGGCGACAGCGGACGATCGTGCATGTGGTTGACGGCCGATCGTATGTGAAATCCGTATCAACCTCGCAACACTTTCACCGTCTCAAATAAATCTCCCGACTGAAACAGCCGGATCCCCGCCACCCCAGACGCTCCGGCTAACAAGCAATCCCGGGCGTTGCCGACATTCACTCCGCCCAGCGCCAGTACGCGGAAGCCGCCCCGGTACGGCGCCTCCACATCGCCCGGAGCTGCCAATGCCGAGCCAGCCTCACGCAACGCAGCGAGGCCGATCGCCGTCGTCCCGAGCTTTTCGAACACAGGCGCCAGCACCGCGAAATCTGCGCCGTGCGCTTCGGCGTAACGCGCGCCTGCGACCGAATGTGCGGAGACGCCGATTACCGGCGCGCGGTTCGAACACTGCATCCACAACGTGCGCACCTCCGAGGCAGCGAGATCGCCGTCGGGCAGGTGAACGCCGTCGGCATCGCAGGCCAGCGCGATGTCCGTGAGGCCATTGATCAGCAGCTTTGCAGCGGTGGAATTTTCGCGAACAGCTTTCCTTGCATCAACGGCGAGCAATTCCAGTTCGCGCGCCGTGAGATCCTTCTCGCGAAGCTGGATGTAATCCACACCGGCGCAGGCAGCCTCGCCGATCCGGCGCAGCAACGCGGCACGCTGCTCGGCGTCGGTTCCGGGGAATTGCCTGCGGTCGGTGATGTAGTAGAGAAGCATTACCCCCAATCGATTGTAACGAGGTTGGGTCCGGGGAGGGCACGTCTGCCGCTGTCGGAAGCCGGCTCAGTCCTTCTGAGCGGAGTACGGGGGTGTCTCGTTCTGTCATCCCGAGCGTAGTCGAGGGACCTGCTTTCTTCCGCGCCTTTTGGCTAGGGCGGGCCGCAGCACGATGAACCTTTCTGTAACAATCTTGCTCTAGAATGGTCCAGTGCCCGCATTTGCTCGCCGCAAATCTCAAACATCTTCAAAGCCTGCACGGCGATCCGTCGGTTCGGCCAAACCGAGGCTCGAACTATTGCTGGCTCCAGCCTTCGCTTCCCTCCCCTGGCTGGTGCACGGCTTCAGCACACGACCGGGGGGCTCCTCAAGCTGTTACGGCGGCAAGACACTGAATCTTGGATTGACGCAGCATGACACGAAGAGCAACGTCGAACGCAATCGCCGTGAGTTTCTGAATGCGGTGAAAGCCACCGATGCGAGCGGCGGTCCCTGGCCGCTGGTGCAGGTAAAGCAGATTCACTCTTCCATCATCCATCGCGTGAACAAAGGCGCTCGCGAGCCGCTGGCCGGCGACGGCCTGATCACCAACGCGCCCGGCCTGCTGCTGGCCATCAAGACCGCCGACTGCGTGCCGGTACTGGTGGTCGATGTAAAGCGGCGCGTGGTCGGCGCGTTTCATGCGGGCTGGCGGGGGACCGTTGCGCGCATCGTGGAGAAGGGTGTGGGCGAGATGCGGCGTCAGTTCAACAGCTCGCCGCGCGACCTGCGCGCCGCCATCGGTCCGTGCGTGCGGAAATGCTGCTACTCCGTGGGGCCTGAGGTGATCGCCGAATTTGAATCGCAATTCCAGTACGCCGACGAGCTCTTCGAAGAGGTCTTCGACTCGAACGCCATCCACATCCGGTATCCGCTACTGTTCCTGAATCAGCGGGCGCCCGGCCACGGCGATCTCGGCCCGGAGATCTATCTTGACCTGGTGGAAGCGAACCGGCGCCAACTGCAAGACGCCGGGGTGAGCAAGGAACACATCAGCGTCGTCGACGGCTGCACCGCCTGCGACACGGCGAAGTTCTTTTCGCATCGCGCCGAGTTTGGGAAGACAGGACGAATGATGGCGGTGGTGG
Source organism: uncultured Alphaproteobacteria bacterium (assembly GCA_963737365.1). GTDB lineage: Bacteria > Pseudomonadota > Alphaproteobacteria > Rhizobiales > Beijerinckiaceae > Roseiarcus. The sequence continues at coordinate 1,353,683 of CAVTSD010000007.1, read as the reverse complement.
GGATTCGGGAGTAGGTTGCTTAGTTGCTAGTCACTGCATCCCGAAATCCCTGGTGTCATCCTGAGCGGAGCGGAGATCGCGCAGCGATCAAGCGGAGGCGAAGGACCCCTATTCCCACCAGGCAGCGTACCGGCTATAGCGGTCCCCTCGGCTTCGCTCGGGGCAGGTTCTTCGACTGCGTTCGGCCGCTTCGCGCCCTCCCTGCGCTCAGGATGACGCCATTGAAATAAGACCGATAATGTGGGTGCGCCGTAGTTCAAACTCTCTACAGCGTCCGCTTGAACAGCGCCGTCGCAATCGTGATCATGATGGCCGCCGACACCGTCAGGTACAGCAAGTCCATCCGGATCGCCACAAATCCCGCATCCTTCAGCAGAATCGCCTTGAAGCCGTGCACCGAGTACGTAAACGGGTCGACATACGCGATCACTTGCAGCCACTTGGGAAATGCCTTGATCGGATAAATCGAGCCGCTGGGGAAAAACAACAGTGTGTTCAAGACGCCGAAGGTGGCGCGCGGCACCAGCGGGTCTTCGACGCGTACCATCATCAGGAACATCATGGTGTTGAAGGCCAGCGAAGTCGCCAGCACCATCAGGAAAACGTAAAACAGGTTCAGTGGCGTGAACAGGGTGCCGAGACCCGAGAGCAATGCTCCCAAAACCGTGATCACCACGCCCGCGAGAATTGCCTTGATCGCGCCCGCGATGTTCAGCCCGGCGACCAGCTCGAATTTCGTGATCGGCGTGACCAGGTAGCCTTCGTGCACGCCGCGCGCCTTGTCGTCGATATACAGCATGCCGCCGCCAATCATCACCGAAACGAACATCGCCAGTGCGATCGAGCCGGGCAGCAGGTACTTCATATACTCGATGTAGGGATAGAGTTCGACGGTATCGAGGGTGATCTGCTGCAGAATGCGCGAGGGATCGACATCAGGTTGATTCAGCGCTTTGACAATGTCGCTGAACTGCTGTTCCAGGGTCGAGCTCATGAAGTTGTCGGTGTTGTCGACGATGAGCGCGATGCGCGGATGGTTCTCTTCGTAGACGCGCCGCGAGTACTCCGGTGGAATGATGATAGCGCCGTCGAGCTTGCCGGTGCGCACATCTTCCATAGCCTGCTGGTCGTTGTGATACGGCACGGTATAGAAGGTGTTCGCGTTCGACTGCACCGCGGCCAGTGCCTCGCGCACCTTCACCGATTGCGTGCCCTGGTCCTGATCGACCACGCCCAGCCGCGCCTCTTTGATCTTGCCGCCGAAGGCGTTGCCCAGCACGATGAGCTGCACCAGCGGAAACACCATCGACACCAGCATCAGCGCCGGAGAGCGGAAGAACTTGCGCAACTCGCGCTCGACAATCGCCCACATTCGATTCATAAGCGACTAAACCTCTCTGCCAAATCGATCAGCTTCGTATCCGCATGCGACTTCACCGGGCCCCTAGCAGACGCCGTATTTGCGTCTGTTGGGGTGGGGTTCATGGCCGCATCCCTGGACGGTCAGGCATCATGAAGCTGTAGGCCTTCACCTGCTCGTCGCGCAGCTGCCGTCCCGTGAAGTGGACGAAGACATCGTCCAGCGTAGTGTTTTGAACCGAGAGCGATTTCACCTCGACCTTCTCATGCACCGCCAACTCGACCAGCTCGGTCGTGGTCTTCGATCCGTTCGCAGGTGAGGATGCGATACATGTTCGCCGCCTCCGGCTGCACCGAAGTTACGTCATCGAGATTTTCCAGTTGCTGCTGCCAGTCGGCAGGAGCGTTGCTGAATTGCGCTTCGATGACATTGGTTCCCGGCACGCTGGCCTTCAGCGCCGCCGGAGAATCGAGGGCGACCAGCTTGCCGTGATCGACGATGGCGATGCGGTCGCACAGGCGGTCGGCTTCGTCCATGTAGTGCGTGGTGATCAGGATGGTGAGCGCGCGCTTGTCCTTGATCGCTGTCAGCATCTCCCACACAGCGACGCGGGAGACGGGGTCGAGGCCGGTGGTCGGCTCGTCGAGGAAAAAGATTTTCGGGCTGTGTACCAGGCCGCGCGCAATTTCCAGCCGACGTCGCATGCCGCCCGACAGCGTCTTGGTCTGCGCACCCCGCCATTTGGTCAGGTCGACGGTTTCGAGCAGGTCGTCGATGTTGCGCTTGCGATCCTCAGCGCCGACGCCGTAGAGCTTGGCGTAGATGTTGAGGTTCTCTTCCACCGTGAGATCGATGTCGCTGGTCAGCGCCTGCGGGATCACGCCCATGCACTGCCGTGCGTTATCGGGCTGTTTGCCGACGTCGAAGCCATTGATCAGCGCGCGCCCGGCGGTGATGGGCAGCAGCGTCGTCATCATGCGGATGAGGGTTGACTTGCCCGCGCCGTTCGGACCGAGCAGGCCGAAGATCTCGCCCTGATGCACGTTGAACGAGACATCGTCCACGGCAGTAAAGTCGCCGTACTTCTTGGTGATGTGGTCGACGACGATGGCATCGCCGGTGTATTGGAGTCCGAACTTGGTTTTGCAGTCATCGGTTAAATCCTTAGCGTTCCGTTGCCCAATGCATACGTTGTCATCCCGACCGGAGGGCTTCAGCCCGGAGTGGAGGGACCTGCGGTTCGTGGCTGGAGAAAGATCCTGCCACTACTAGCGAACCGCAGATCCCTCGACTTCGCTCGGGATGACAAGGAAAATATGTAAGCTCAAACCGGTGCACAGTTGAAGCTGCGCCCCTTCGACAACCCGTTCACTTCTTGCTTTTCCCCAAGTCCGCCGGCAGCAGCACCTCAGCTGTCATACCGGGCACCAGCGCGCCGTCGGGGTTGTCGACCTTCAGTTTCAGCCCAATGGTCTTGATGTCGCGCTTGCGCCGGCTGACGTCGCGCTGCGTGGCGAAGTCGCTCTCGACCGCCTTGAAGATCACCGTGCCTTCGATGGGATTGCCCTGCGGCAGCCGAACTTTCAGGCGATCGCCGTCGGCTGACAAAGCGGCTTTCGGTTTCCGGCGCTTCGGCGCGCACCCAGGTGTCGTTGAAGTCGATGATGGTGACGATGGGCTCGCCGGGATTCACGACCTCGCCCTGCCGCGTCGCGCGCACCGAAACCGTGCCACTCACCGGCGCGTAGATTTTCGTGTAGCCCAGGCGCGTGTCGGCTTCGGCAAGTTGCGCTTTGGCGTTCGCCACCTGCGCTTCATTCATCGCGACGTTGCTGGCGGCGGCGCGTTGTTGATGCAATCGCGCATTGGCGGTGTTGAGGTCCGCCTGGGCTGCGTCGACATTCCTCTGCGCGCTCAGCACCACGGCTTTTTGCGCGCTGAGTTGCTCTTCAGCACGAACGCGGTTCTGGTCCGACTCGACTCCTGCTTTCGCCAGAGCGATCATGCGCTGCGAATCGCTTTGGATGCGCGCCAGATCGGCCTGCGCCTGCGCCAGCGACGCCTTGGCCGAAGCCAGACGAGCGTCGGCGTTCACCACGCCGCTGTTGGTCTCGCCCAGCGTCTGCGCCTCCGTGGCGCGCATCGACGACACCTGCGAATCGTAGGCGTCAATCGTGGCCTGGGCGGCATTCTTCTGGGCCTCGAGTTCAGCGGAGTCGATCTCGGCGATCAGGTCTCCGGCCTTCACCTTCGAGCCTTCGTCGACGTAAAGCTTCTCGACCCGGCCCATGATCTTGGAACTGACGATTACCTGGTTGGCGTCGACGATTCCGATCAACACCGTGTCGCTGGTGCGGTCGGTGGAGTAGAAGTAATACCCGGCGGCAATGCGAGAAGAGAATCAGTAAGAAGAAAAAGAATTTATGCGGTCTCATCTGCGTTTCCCTTTCGAACGGGACAGCGCGGGTTTTGGCTGATGTGTGAAGCGGATCGCCGGCCGCAATTCTGGCAGCCAGCTTGATTGCCTTTTCGCGATCGGCTGAACAGGGCGGCGGCGATGAAATCGAGCACCGCGGCGCGGCGGTCTTCGATCGACGGCTCCGGCATGGGCATGAGCTTGAGAAAGCGCTGGCGCAGCGGCGCGGTCAGGAAGTAATGCACGATGGAGCCGATGGCCGTGGGTAGAAATTGCGCCGGATCGACTGCGCGGAATTCGCCGCTGTCGACGCCCTCCTGCAGCAGAGCCAGCACGCGCATGCCGATGGGCAACATGTAATTGGCTGAGAATGCGGTCCAGATAGGTCTTGCCGCCGCGGCTGAAGCTCATCAGTTCGCCCATGAAGATGCGGCGCATGATGCGGCGACGCAGCGATGGAATCGAAGTGCTCGCGGGCGTAACTCAGGAAGCGCTCGCCTGCCGACCCGGGCCGCTCGCAAACCGCCATGACGCGCTGGTGGAGAGGCGCGAAGAAGTTCTCCAGGGTCGCGCCGTAAAGGGTTTCCTTGTCGTGAAAGTAGTAATAGAGCAGCGCCTTGTTGACGCCCGCAGCTTCGGCGATGGCATCGACGCGGGCCCCGGCCAGGCCTTCCTGGGCGAACTCGGCCAGAGCGGCGCTTAGGATGGCATTGCGGCTGACTTGAGGCTGGCGGCGACTGCCGCGGCGGGGCTCGGCGGATTTGAGCTGAGCGGTCATTTAATTAACTAGTTAGTTAGATTAACAGAGCAGGAGGAGGGATTCAAGCCAGCGATGCCGTAGGGCTGGTTGTGCCTTTCGCCCAGGACAAAGGCCTGGGTGGGATTTCTTGAAAGTGGCAAGAGCCGGCTTTACAGTTTGCTGAAAAACTCGTCCTGCAACGCTTCTGCCGTTGGCTGAAAGCCGACACCAAGCAAAAGTAAAAGACTTAGACGCTGGCCTGAAGGCCAGCACTACCCGAACCTTCACCGCAATCGAGTATTTCAGCAGACTGTCTAGCCGGCGACAGGCTGCCGCCCTGAAGGGGTCAAACTCATGCCGGGGATCTTACCCAGCACTCCGCTTACTCACCCCGACTCGCACAAAGACAGCGCGAACCTGGGCCCCGGGTTCGCTGCGTGCTGGGCCAAGCTCTGCCGCCCCTCAACACTCCGCTTCGCGCAAAACCAGCGCGAACCGGAAAGGCGTGTTGAGCGACTCGGATCGATTCCAGAGAGCGGCTCCGCGACCCGGCAAAGCATATCTGTTAGACCCTCCCGGCATCGGGCCCGGCCACAACGAACTTGCCCTTGGACCATTAGCCCCCCAAAAATAGTCAAGTGCATGAATATTCCTTCCCGATGTGGTATTGCGAGGGGCGGATCGCTGTTTTTATGAAATCTTTATTTTCGCTTTGCTACAATAACGCCCTCCATGAGATTCGCAATTGTTTCCGTCCTTCTGCTCGGGGCCACTGTTCTTGTCTACGGACAGACGGCACCGGCGACCGCCAAACCTAACTATTCCGGCACCTGGGTTTTTGATGTCCACAAGAGCAAGCTGGTGGTGCCGGCTCCGTCGAGCATGACGCTGGAGATCAAGCAGGAAGATCCGCAAGTGAGCTTCGTGCGGACCCAGGCTTACGGCGATCAAACCTTCAACTGGAAGCTCGCCGCCACCGTTGACGATCCCAAATCAGTTCAGGAGGACGGTCCCGGCTACGTCACCGACAGCCGCGTCTACTGGCAGCAGAACGCGCTGGTACTCGACCAGAAGATGACGGCCTCGGACGGAACGAAGGTGAGCGACGTCGTAACCTATACGCTGCTGCCCGACGGATCGTTGCAGGCGTACGAGTCGCAGACCACGGTGGGCGGCAAGGGCGCCAATAACAACAAGTGGGTCTACGACAAGAAGCAATAGAGCCGGTTGTCGGGTAGCACTCAGCCTCCCCGGTTGAGTGCGCTTGCTCTGTTCTGACTAGCCCCCTTCTTCGAAGTATCGTGGCCATAGAATCGCCCACATCGCAAGGAGCCCGGCGGGGCTGCCCCGTTTTCGGGTTACTTGTGTAATCGCTGGTTGCGCCAACAGCAGCCTCTGCTTGCAAGTACGTTCTTGCTTGTCACCAGCGTATGGGGCGGAGATCACCGACAAATCTTGACCTCACTCTGTCTAATTTCAATGGGTGTCTGCGAACGGATGCTTTCTCGCCGGCTTCCATTGCTTCTGCGTGCCATGACGTGGGCCTTCAGTTCGCCCTCCTCATCTTGGAGTCGGCAGGAGGTGAATCGTGCGACGCAAGGCAAGCTCTCGCGTTGCAAACTTAGGCATGAACGGGAGTCCAGCGAATGCGGCGCTGGCAATGAACATTCACACTAGCGTTTGTCCCATCTCCGGGCAACCGGCGCGGGCACAGACATACCAGGTGCTTTATAACTGCACTGGTGAAGCACCTGCTTCGAACCTGTCTCCTATCCAGCGTCAATATCCCAGCGAGTAAGGTACAACGAAAGCACACATGTCGCCCTAATGAGGATTGCTATGACGAGACCAAAAACTTGGGAACGGTTTACGTTGCTGGCAGGGCAAAGGCGAACGGCGACCAGGGTGGAGAAACTCAGGCTGCCGGCGATACCAGGCGTGGTCGTCTTGTTTTGTGTCGTGGCTGTGATAACGGCGTCTGCACAAAACGTCTTCTTCACAACTCTGGTGAATTTCGACGGGACCAACGGTTCAGGGCCCGGATCTCTGATCCAAGCTAGCGATGGACAGCTTTATGGGACAACTGTCGTAGGCGGGACCAGCAACAACTGTACCGCCATGGGTTGTGGCACAGTGGTCAAGATTACTCCAGCGGGCGCGCTGACCACGCTGTACAGCTTTGGCGGTTCTGACGGCGCAAATCCCCAGGGCCTGGTGCAGGCCAGGGACGGGAACTTCTATGGAACAACCTCCGGTGGTGGCGCCTATAACAGTGGCACGGTCTTCAGAATCACCTCGGCGGGAGCGTTAACTACGTTGTACAGCTTCTGCTCTCAGCCGAACTGTGCTGACGGCTCTTCCCCTCTCGCGCTCATACAAGCCAGCGACGGAAGCTTCTACGGAATGTCGCAGTATGGAGGAAGTGATGCCTGTGGCACGGGCACCCTCGGCTGTGGCACGCTCTTCAAAATCACCCCCAGTGGCGCCTTCACCACGCTGTACACCTTTTGCTCTCAAACCGGCTGCGCTGACGGCGCACTGCCTTCCGCCGGACTGGTGCAAGCTACAGACGGAAACTTCTACGGGCTAACATCAGGGGGCGGCAATCCGGGGTGTGCCTATGGCTGTGGCACGGTCTTCCAGATCGGCCCAGCCGGGACTCTGACCACCCTGTACGACTTTTGCTCTGAAGCGAACTGCTCTGACGGTGATCTACCCGCGGCCGGACTAATGCAAGCCAGCAACGGGAACTTCTACGGGACAACCTGCGCGGGCGGAGCCAGCGGAGTAGGCACCGCTTTCAGTATTTCCTCCAGCGGCTCGCTGACCACGTTGCACAGCTTCAACGGCGGTGACGGCGAATGCCCTTCCGCCGCGCTGGTGCAAGCCAGTGACGGGAATTTCTACGGGACAACTCCGGCGGGCGGGAACCATATCTATGGCACCGTCTTCAAAATGACCACCTCGGGCGCGCTGACCACGTTGCACAACTTTTGCGCTTCGGGCTGGCCCTGCACGGACGGCGCCCGGCCCTATGGCGCGCTGGTCGAACTCACCAACGGATTCTTCTATGGCACAACCTCGCAGGGCGGCACTGTCAACGATTGTGACGGCACGGGCTGCGGCACCGTCTTCCGGATGGCTGCGGTTCGTGCTTATGCAATCCGGCGTCCGTGAGTCGGAGACGGACCTGTGCAAGAGAGCCGGTTCGATATCCGTGGAGGCGCCAGTGCCGGATTATTGATTGTATTGTCGTTTCGCGGTAGCTTGCGTAATCGCTTGTGACTGTTATCGTCAAATGACTCCAGGTCGAGAGACTAAGTTTGTTCTCGCAAGAGCTGGGCCTCTTAACGCGACAAAACCCGCCAGACGGCGGGTTTTTATTGCAGGAAATCTGTCGCGCTTCGGACCACAACGGTGCCGGTGCCTCGCGGGAGTCCAGCAAAGCCAACGGTTTTTAGCTGAGCCGTCGACCTCCGGATTACCAGTTACCTGGAGAAGGTAAAAGGGTGACGCGGGCAAAGCCCGCGTCCTGACCAGGTCGAACCGGCAATCCCGGCAGCCTAGTTGATTACTTGCCGGCGTAAGTTTTGGCGGAGCCGATGCCGGTGCACAGGTCCCAACCAACTTTGCAGCGCGGATCACCCAGCGTGATGTCGTTGAAATCAGCCGCGTACGGCGTGGGATTGGCCAGCTCGTTGTACATCATGGTGAGCTCAGCCAAGGACGACTGCTGTAGGCTGCCGGCCGCATTCACGATTCCGGCAAAGGTAGGAGAGGACCAACTGGTACCTCCGACTGAACCCCAGCCTCCCTCGAGGTAAATGGGCGCACAGCAAAAGTCGGAAGAGACATCAGGATATCCGCGATGGTTTCCTACGATGCTGGCAATGCCATTCTGATAGCTGGGACGCGGCTCGTAGGGACTGATGTCTCCCCCGCCGCCGCCCGTGTAGTACTGCTCGTAGGTGAAGTTTCCGTTACTGTCGCGGTTAAAATAGGTTCCTCCCACCGCCACGACGTTCGGCGACGCTGCCGGATAGGCGCTCTCGCCAAGTCCCCCATCGCCGGCGGCCGCAAAGTAGACGACTCCCGGGTGAGTGAACTACAGTGATCAAAACTAATTTCCTGCGGAATCTCCGCATCGGCAAAGCTCATGCTCACCACGCCGCCGCCGTTCTGCGGCCACTAGATTTCCGGCGAGCTTCACCGCTGCCCAGGTGGGATCGGTCGCGCATTCCGGGCTTGTACACAATGCCGACACCACCAGGAACAGCTTGGCGTGTGGCGCCATGGCGTGAGCCCACTCGATATCCAATGCCTCCTCGACCTCCCAGTCCGAGTAAACCGGTGGGCCGTGTGGGTTCACCAGGGCCAGACCTGCGTGATGGTCGTAGCCGGAATACCGAAGTAGGAGTCGAAGGCGTCCAGGTCAGACTGTGCGGTCGGGTAGTAACCGGCGTCCACGATGGCAATAGCGCCAATACCACCGTTTGGCACGGTTGTGCTTGTGGCAATCGGGCAGCCGGTCGGTCCAGCTACCAACTGATATACGCAGGCTACTGATCCTGGAGTTTCAGCACCCGGTGGAGGTTGCGGGGCCGGTTTGTCCGAGTCGACGAAAAAGTAGTTCGTGTGAGGGCGACCGGGCACGGGGATGCTGGACTCCGGATAGATAATCCTGTGTCCGTTGTAAACGGACTCGTAGCGGGTTTGTGCAGATGCTGGGCAAAGGGCTGCACCTGCAAACAAGACAACTGCAACCATCGTTAACATTACAATCTGGATGTTTCTGCGGAAAGTAGTCATTCATTGGCTCCTGCGTGACACCCCGAAATCATGCATGGGAGTTCATGGAAAATGCAAGCTCGAAAACCCATGCGAGTCGTTCTGTCTGCAAAAAGCGTAGGCCTGTGCAGTTTTTCGCAAAGACCCGCGCAAGTGGAGAGTCGTTGCAAGAAAAAGCTCGCCCTTTTCGGCGAGCTTCGTCTTGCAGAGGAGCGGCCGGAAGGCTGATATGTGTTTACCGTGACGCTAACTGAATTTCGGCGCGAATCATAAGTTGCATTCCGCTGTCCAGTTTCACTTCCTTACCGGGAGAGGTCAGCACACCGTTGGAATCCATCTGCAGGTTCTTCACTCCCAGGACGCCTTGAGAGTCGGGCCGGAGAATCGGAGTGCCACTGGAAGGTCCGGCTATCTGCATGGTGGAGGTCGGTGGCGGGTTGGAGCCTCCTGAGCTCCCGCCGGCTGCGCCATGGCTAGCCGTCGAAAGCTGCGGTGGGGACGCGCTGGTATCCAATGCCGCACCGCCCAGGCTTGGCGCTACCGCCTGCAGAGTACCTTTCATCGGGATCTCTTCGCCCTTGGCGTACTCGATCTTGTCGAAGGCGATGGCGAGAGTGGAGTCGGGATTTCCTTTCGAACGTGCCTGGGCCTGGGTCACATGGCCGATGACCTTGGCTCCGCTGGGAATCATAAATCCGCTGCGCGAGTGGATCGGGGTGACCGTCTCGCAGACTATCGTGTCCCCCTCTTTCAGCTTTTTGGAATCGATGCTTTTCTCTAATTTGACGGGGAACGAACCTTTGATCTGGTTGCCCGGGTTGGTGGGTGCAGCTTGTGCCGACGCAGCCTGAGTGGCCGCAGCCTGCGGGGTTGCGTCCTGCGCGGAACAGAGTGAAATGTTGAGGGCGGCAAGCACAGCCAACCCACACAATCCCTTCATAGGTAACTCCTCTTGCGGATGGGTAACTCGCGGACTTGATTTTTCGCCTCGCCGGGCGAGCGGTCAACAAAAATACCAGATCGTCGCTTTGGAGAATCGTGCATTTCGGCAACCGGGCCGCCAAGCGGTTGGCGGTAAATCGCCTCAGCCTAAGGAGCCAGGCTGCTTGTCCTGTTCTGTTCCCGCCAATTGTGCGAACAGGGCGAAGGTCTGAGCCGTTACGTTAGCTCAACGGTTTTTCCGACGGTTCGCCCCAGACCGAGTGAGATCACGGTTGATGGCTGGCCCAGACGGTCCAGAACAACGTCGAAATCGCGAGCGCTGCGATCAAGACCCAGGCCAAAATATTCATCACCACCCGAAGCCGGGGCTTGAAACTTCTGAGCATCTCAGCTAAGTATCTATTTCCAGTGCTTGTTCGAGTGCCGACAACCAGTGGCAGCGGATCGCCTATCCTAACCGTCAGAACCGTATCGCGGCCGAAAACTGTTTTGAAGTCGACCATTTTATAGATCACCAAAATGATCGATCAAGGTCGGCATATTCTGCCGGCAGTTTGGTCGCGGCTTCCACGATCGCCTCAGACCTTCTATCATGGCCATCTGAGGAAGCATGAAACCATCTGCCACGCACAAATGGTTGCTCGCGTCGGTGATAGCCGTCCTATGGGCTATCGCCACCACGATCCTGTGGGCGCTGCTGACGCTCGGCTTCGGACGGAGCAAAAGCGATCTGCGACTCATCACCGTGCTGATCCTGGGAGCGGTGATCGCCGCGCTGCTCGGCGCCCACGCCTACAGCGAGGGCTGGAAAGCCGGCAGCAAAGCGGCACTCGGCGCCCGCAAAGAATCCAATCCCTGAAGGTTGCCCCAGCGCCTTTCATGATGGGGGAAGGGGTCGGCAAACATCTTATGCTTCTGCGGGTCCTGACTGACAACAACGAACTGACAATCAAAAACAAACGGCCTGACTTTCGTCAGGCCGCCGGTTGTATCCCAGAAGGTTTGCTTACAACACCACTTACTTAAGGGACGCCAGGGTTTTCTGCGCGTCGGCTGCATCGGGTCCCTTCAGGTTCAAGCTGAGGGCCTTCTGCAGTTCGGTGCGGGCGCGGTCCTTGTCGCCGGCTCCAGTGAGGGCCATGCCCAGGTGGTAGCGGAAGCTCGGATTCTCGGGAGCGCGCCGTACCGCATCCTCGGCGAACGAAACCGAGACCTGGTAGTTGCCCTTCTTGTACTGAATCCAGGCCAGGGTATCGTTGACGGAGTTCATATCCGGCGCGATCTGCTTAGCCTGGGTCGCGAGGCTGAGAGCCATATCGAGGTTGTCACCCTGCTGGGCATAGACCCAGGCCAGGTTGTTGGCCGCGATGGGATCGTGAGCGTTCTCCGATAGAGCCGCCTGGAAGTACTTGCCCGCCGACTTCAGATCGCCCTTCTCCAGGTAGGCATCGCCCAGCGCATTGTTGAGGGTGGTGGACGAGGGCTGCAGAGCCAGCGCCTTCTGGTAGGCATCGAGGGCGTTGTCCGGTTTACCCAAGGCCTGGTAGATCTGCCCCATGTGCAGATAAGCAGCGGCGTTCTTGGGCTCGGTGGTGGCCGCTTTCTGATACTCGGCCAGCGCCTGATCGTACTTTTTGGTGGTGGCCAGGGCCCCGGCGTAGATGAACATGGCCGAAACCCGGGTGGGATTGGCGGAGGCGTACTGCTGGGCCACGGCCACTGCCTTCGCCGGCTGGTTCATGGTGAACAACATGGCAATATAGCCGGCCCAGGCCGTGTCGAAGGTGGGATTGGCGTGGGTGGAGGCTACGAACATCTTCTCGGCCTCAGGATAGTTCTTCTGCCTTCATAAGCGTAGGCCAGATTGATCATAGACGGCGGGATCGTTGGGCGCGACCTTCTGCAGCTTCCTTCAGCTCATCGATCGCCTTGTCATACTGCTTGCGCCCAGATAGATGGTCGCGATGAGGAAGTGGGCGCCGGGACTGTCGTCGTTCAGGTGCTGCAGCTTCTCGGCATACTCCATCGCGGTATCGAAGTCGCGGCTATCACGATAGACCTCGGCCAGCGCCTGCAGGGTCATGGGATTGCTGGGCTGAATGCGGTTGGCTTCCTGCAACTCGCTCTTGGCTCCGGCCATGTCGCCGGACTGACGCAGGATGAGTCCGAGGATGTAGTGGGCCTGGGGATTTTCCGGAGCGTCCTTCACCACGCCGCGCAAGGTGGTGGTGGCGTCAGGCAGGTTGCCCTTGATGGCGAGGAGACGACCATTAGTCATGCGCGCGGTGGTGTCACCTGGATCCTCCTTCAACAGGCGATCGACCATTTTCTGGGCTTCGTCGGTGCGGCCGGAATTGATATAGGTCTCCAGCACGCGTACTCTGCAGCATCTGGTTCTTGGGATCGTAGGACAGACCACGCTGATATTCCTTCAACGCGGCGTCAACGTTGCGAGCAGCCAGATAGAAGTCGCCGATCGAGGAAGCCACGTCGGCCGAGGACGGCTGCTTGGTACGCAGCTGCTGTACGATGGCCTCGCCTTCATCCTTGCGGCCTTCGCGCAGCAGCAAGCCGGCCAGGCGGAGGTACGGCACTGGCGAATCAGGATTGTTCGCCATCTCGTCGCGGTAGACTTCCTCGGCCTGCTTGGGGTCTTTCTTGTAAAGGTAGTAACCGGCGAGATTGGCATAGGCGGGAAGCGAGTGCGGATCCATCTCGACTGCCTTCTTGAAGTCCTTCAGGGCCGCATCGTCCTGCTTCAGGAAGGCGTAAACGGCGCCGCGGTTCATGTACGGACTGGCATCGCTGGGCTTGATGGCGATAGCCTTGCTGAAGGCGGACAGAGCGTCGTCATATTTTTTCTGGGCCATCATCACGTTGCCCAGCAGGATGTAGCCTTCCGGATTGTCGGGGTCGTGATCGACCACGTAACGAGCCTGCTCTTCGGCGTTGGAGTAGAAATGTGAACCCGAGGCCAGATACATTCCGCCGAGGGAGACCCGGGCTTTGAAGTGATTGGGGTCGAGCTCGACCACCTGGCTCATTTCACGGAAAGCATCCTGGTTATGGGTCAGCTTCAGATCGGCGAGAGCCAGCTGATAGTGGGCTTCAGCAAACTTCGGGTCGATCTGGATGGCCTTCCGGAACTGGATGACAGCAGAATCATACTTGCTGTCGTCCATGTACTTCATGCCGCTTTCGAGATACTTTTTCTTGGCGACATCGGGGTTCTTGCTGCAGCCAACGAGAGCGAAGGCCAGCAGCGTGCTGGTGATGAAAACAACGTAGCGATTCCGCATGACTTCTCCTGGGTTTACCGTGGGATGACCTGGTCCAGGTCACCTGTAATTTGTTTTGCGAAGGAAAGCGCGCGCTCCTGGGCGGTGGCCTCGTCGCCATTTTGGACCGGCACCGTGATGCGAACCAGTGCGGCGTCGGTACGGTTCAAGCGCAACGCATCATACACTAAATAAAACTTGCCCCAGTATTCGCTGGCGATGATGCGGCCATGCGACTGGTACCAGTACAGCACCACCTCGGACTCCAGACCTTTGCGAATGAGGTAGAGGTTAATGGGAACTTTGCGGCCGTCGTTCAGGGGCAACATGTAGATGGACGACTGGGCTGGATTCCATCCCGCGCCGGGCAGACAATTCTTGGGCGAGTGAATGGTCGCGCCGGTCCGCTGACTCCGGAAGTAGCCGACGTAGAGTCCCAGCAAGGTCCGGTTCATGCCCGGCTCCCAATAGCCGCGGTTCAGATAATCGGTCACTTTCAACAGGTCGAGCGTCTCTTTGTCCAGCGGCCACTCGGTCACCATTCCCCAATGGCCGATCTCCTTGGGAAACTCCGCCAGCGATCTTGCCGGCGGCGTGGCTTCGCCGTGAGACAGATGCGCCAGCCCCGCGGTCGCCAACAACAGAACCGCCACCATCGCCCAGTACCGGCCGCCCGCCTTCATCGCGTCACCGTCACCGGAGCCAGCTCCGGATTGCCTGCACCGTCATACCAGCCCATCTTCTTGCGGATGTAGGTGATCAGGCTGTGCAGCAGCAGGAACAGGATGGTTGCCACAACGAAAATCACCCAGCCGGAAAATTCATGCATGAAACCTTCGGCGGCCTGCGGACCAATGTAATGCGCCATGATAGCCGTGATCATAATGCGCATGCCGTTACTGACGATGGCCAGCGGTACCATCGCCAGCACCATAAACCAGCGCACGGCTACGCTGCGCTCAACGACATATCCGTAGCCGGCAGCCAGGGCCAGTAATGACATGAGCGAACGGATGCCGCTGCAGGCTTCCACCACCTCCAAGCGCATGCCGGGCAGAATCAGCACGTTGCCCTCGCGCATGATGGGGAAGAGGTTCAGGATCTCGAGCGTCCGGGTGGCGAACTTCGAGGCGATGAACTGCAGTGGAAAGACGATCTCATTGTAGATCAGCACCGGCATGGGAACGGCGAAGAGCAGAAACGCGATGGGAAAGGCCATCGCCCGCAGCATCTTCGATCCCGCAAAGTACACCACCAACCCGCAGATGCAGCCGATGAACGACAAGCGGGCCAGCGACAGCTCTGCACCCAGGCTGCCGAGGAACAGCACCGCCAGCGAAAACAGCACGACGACCATTCCCCAGGCCGACGGCCGACGGGGAATCTGGCTGAGTTTGGCGCGTCGTGCCCAGATCAAGTAAGCCGACAAAACCGGAACCAGAAATCCGTGGGAGTAGTCAGCATCGTTGTACCATTGCCAGGCCAGCAGCTTGAGGACGGGCGCGTACAACAAAACCAGCACCGACGTCAGCAGCAGTCCCTGCCAGCCGAATGGCTTTAATGTCTGCCAGAAGCCCGCTAATTTTGAGGGAGGCTTCCCGCCAGGTAAAACTTCTTCTTCCGAAGACAGCGCGGTACCCGAGGTCTTGGTGCCAGCCAGCGCCACAGTTATGAATGCCCCTTATAGTTTCAATCGCGGAACGCACGGGTATGTGCAATTGTTTGGCCGAGTCTCTGAAATAGCATGAGGTAAATACGCTTTGCGATCAATAGGTTACGTCACCTGATTTTGGGAAGCGCAAGACCTTAGTCATTTCATGTGCAATCTGTTGCACACAAAGTTCCAGCAGAATTCCTTTGCTGCAGGCAACCTTTCTGGAAGGAGGCTGATGCAAGACTGCACTCGCAAACTGATTAGACCACAACGGTGAGCCAGAGAAGGTTCCAAAAATGAGGCTGAGACCGTGGAAATGTGCTCGGAATCGAGAGGGTTGATTAGCCTGTTGCGGTCCATTACGCGGTAAGTGTGTCTGCAATCAATACCATAGTCCTGGAGGCAGAGAGTTTAGTAGTAACACACTCCGATGGACGTAATTTTTACATGTCAATAGGGAGAAACGCAACAAAAGCGCCTAATCCTATCATTATGCTGGGAATATAAACGTGCCAAAATGTGCCAAAATACCCTCTAAATGTGCTATAGTGTAACTAGAGTCAGATAAGCGAAGGCCGCTTGTCTGGCTTTTTGTTTTTGCGCGTGATCGCCCGGGCCAGCGCCCGGCATTCGAATCAGGATCGCGTCTCCCTTAATAGCTCAGACCAGTGTACCGACGGCTGGCGGCCAGCGTCGCGGCTACGCCGCTTCGCTCACCTAGTGGGCACGTTGTCGCGTGCACGCGGATTGTCACGAAAGATGTATTTGTGATCGGCCCATAAGTTTCGCAATTGACCGCCAATTAATAACGCTTTTATGCCGATAGTACAGGGGAACGTAGAGGGCACCCGAACGGGAGACGTCATTCCTCATTCGGAGCGCCTCGCCGACCTTCGCCCTGAGGATGACACTTTTTCGAACTCATACCGCGCCGGCTTCCCGCGACAGCCACGGGAATGCGGCGCCGTTTGCCGTACGAGGACTGATAAACGTGAAGACGACCATTCTTGCTCTGATCATGGCGTGTTTGTGTATCCCGATGTGGTCGCAGACATGTAGCATCTCACCGTCACAACCCCAACCGGCGCTGCCCGGTCAGTGCGTGCAGTTCACGGCGCAAGGCTGCCGGTCCGAAGTCTGGACGCTCACCGGCCCCGGCACGCTAGATCAGTCGGGACGCTATTGCGCACCCAGCACGGTCTATGCCGAGAATTACACCAAAGGCATGCAGGTAGTGCCCAACAGTAATGCGATCAACGCTCCAGTTAACAACTGGCCGGCATTTCCGCATCGCCGCTGGCTGGACCGGGTAGCCACGGACGCTCCCACACAATCCAGCTGCCACAACTTCAAGTTGACCAGCCCACCGCGATTTTTCGAGGGGCTGTACGTGAATCCAGTCGACGATTCGACTCCGTTGCAGAGGGTACACGCGCACTATCCGTGGCCAGCTTCGCTGCAAGACACGCTGATGCCGTTCAGCCAGCCGCCGTTCCTGCACATTCAATCCGGAGCAGGCATGGACGTGTACGGTGCAACCAACGGAGGCACGGGTCCTGACCGTCACTTCTTCGAATGCAATCCAGCCGAGGCGAAGTGCTACGAGTTCTATCAGGTGGTCGTAGACTCACATAACTATGCATGGCGCACGACCGGGGTAGCGGTAATTGTTGACTTCGACACCAACGTTATTCGCGGGCAGATTCCCACTCCCTTGCGGGTGAACGTCAACGGCGCTACCGGGGCTTGCGCAGGGATGAACTTTAATGGCTACCCTTACAGTAGCTTCCTGGCAACGGTGGTCAGTCAGACGCCAGCCGAAAACGGGTACGCTCAGCACTTGCAGATCAGTATTCCCTACAATGCGGCTGGCTGTTCACCAGGTAACTTCGCTTCGGCCACTCTGGCAACCAGCGGCACCAACGATCGGCTGATGAACGTCGGCTCGATGAGCACCACGTCGGCGACTGACAACAGCGCTTATGGTGGAACGGATGCGGCCGGCACGAGTTTCATCGCAACCAGCGGCGATCCTCAACAGTGGTACAGCAACGTCGTCAACAACGTTGGCGATCCGAACTGCAATGGCTGCGTCACCGGACCTCGCCACGCGCTGCGCACGACCCTGGGCAACCAGATGCTGCGCGCCGATGTGATGATGCCGGCTACGAACTATGCTGCCGGTGGACACCCGAGGATGCAGTTGGCCAGTTGCACGCCGACGAACCCGGTGGTGTGCAAGTCGAACTACAACCTGGCTACGCAGGGTTTGGCGGCTTGCGAGGCTCCGACACCGTGGCTGGCAGTCAGCCCCAGTAACTGTCCGAACTTCCACGTCGCCTTCGTTGGCATGACCGGCGTAGGCGCCGGCTGGGCAACTTTGCAGGACGACATCTATCACAAGAACTCGTTCGCGGCGACCGCGGTCACGGACACCTACCACTTCACCATCCCGGTGGATGGCCGCAACTTCGGGGCAGGAAGCTGGAACGGAAACCAATACATCATGTTCGACTGGGCGCCCTACGGAACCCGTATTCGCCTGAAGGCCAGTTTCAATGTCGAAAGCTTCTGCTCGGACACGCTGCCGGAGTGCAAGTTCACTAAGGCGTATCTGCGCAGCTTGCAGGTGTATGGAATGATCATCGCGGACGGCACAGTGCCATCGGACGATTGGGATACGGCGATGCTGACCAACGGCTTCGCTCCTCCTGAACTGGTCGAGACCGCCTACGATCTGCATAGCTGGTACCCCATCGAGCAGTACTTCGAGGTGGTCGACCCAACCGGCAGCGAGCCCTACTGGACTCCGACTGGCGCAGGTGTGGCTAACAACCAGGAGAACACCAGCATTTATAACCGGGTGCAGATCTGCGTGGGGGGAACGGCTTGCGCCGACGTTAACGTACAGGGCACGGCCATCGGCATCGATCCGGAATCGATCCTGATTCCGGGTGGGGGAACGTTCACCCCGAAAGTCATTGTCACCGGAACGCAAAGTCCGGATTACTCCTGCACGTTCTCGCAGCCCATCCCGGGCGCTTCGGTATCCTCGGATGGAACCATCACGGCTCCTGCCGATTCAGCCATGACGCAGACGGTAAATGGTCAGGTGGTGTGCTCGGTGGATGCCGCGCCTCAAGCCAAGGCATATCTGGATGTGTACTCGACGCCGCACGATTCGGATGGAGCGTTGCGTTTGTTGTTCGGGCATCTCAAACCGACGTACACCGATCTCAGCGGAAAGGTTTGGTATGCCGGCCTGGATCACGGGTCGGGCAACGGGCAATACTCGGCGCAAGGTTGGGCATGGGAGGTGCCGGGGCTCACGTACGGGCCCATGTATCCCTCCTGGAATATGTTCCGTAACAATTGGGGTTCTTACCCGGACGGCGAGCTATACGGTTCGGGGGTCAGCCACAAGAACGACATTACGTTCACAACGCCACTGCCGAACGGCTCTTACACGGTAACTCTGGTGGGCGAGGCCGGAGCGGAGACCGGGGGAGTTGGTTGTAACGTGTTCGACGTTGAGATCAACGGCAGCATTCGCGCTTCCTGGATGGATGGATGGTTACTTGCCGGCGGGGCCTACCGCGGCTACAGCAAAGACTTCAGCGCAACCGTCACCGATAACATGTTGCACTTCATCGCCAGGGACCGGCAGGACTCGTCGTGCAGTCCGTTGGGTATGTCGATCACCGGTCTGAAGATCACACAGTCTGGGGCGCAGCCGTTGCAATTCAATCCTCCAGCGCAGCTGGCTGCCATCCTGGTGGGCACTCCGTATCGCTATCAGTTCCTAGCCAGTGGCGGCGTCCCTCCCTACGACTTCACGTTGACGCAGGGTTCCCTGCCTCCGGGCATGCAGTTGACAGCGTCCGGGTTATTTACCGGCACGCCGAGTGAAATCGGGATCTACAGCTTTACTATCAGGGCTTGTGACAGCACAACTCCGCAGCCGCAGTGCCTGGCAAGGACGATCAGTCTGACGATCATCAGTCCGACACCGGCGTTGCAGATCCTGACGACTTCGCTTTCGAACGGAATGCAAGGTGTCGCCTACGACGTATTGCTGCGGGGGAGCGGCGGGGTGCCGCCATACCGCTGGGGCAGCTCGATGATCATGCCGCCCGGGTTGCAGCTGACTACGGCCGGCGAGATCAAAGGTACGCCAACGCAGGCAGGTGCGTACCAGTTGAACATCACACTGTCGGACTCGCAGGGAAGTCCGGCGGCAACGGCGAAGCTATCGCTGACCATCGGGCAGCAGGCGGCGCCGGTGATTACGACCTCCAGCCTGCCGGACGGGACGGTGGGCAAGGCATATCCGGTGACCCAGTTGCGGGCCTCGGGCGGACTGCTGCCGTATCGCTGGATGCTCGCTTCTGGCCCGCTGCCACCGGGACTGCTGCTGAGCGGAACCGGCTCGCGTTCCCGTTGAGCCGGGCCTTATGCCTTTAAAACATGGGCCCGTACCGTCGCGGCTGACAGTCCTGACAGCGAACGTTGTGCGACAATCGGGGAAGAGAAAATGAAGACCACGCGCCTCGTCGGCTTCGTCGCGTCTGTGGCAATCGCGCTCACAAGCTTCGACGCGCTCGCGTGCACCCGTTTCATTTACGAGACCGGCGCGAACACCTTTATCGTGGGCCGCTCGATGGATTGGGCGGAAGATCCGGGCACGGACCTCTGGTCGTTCCCGAAAGGTCTCAAGCGCGACGGCGGCGCGGGCGCCGGCTCAGTCGAATGGACGTCGAAACATGGCTCGGTGATCTCTTCGTTCTACAACATCGCGACGGTCGACGGGATGAACGACGCGGGCCTCGTCGCCAACGCGCTCTACCTCGTCGAAACCGATTACGGCGACGCCAAGGCGTCCGGCAAGCCCCTGATCTCGGTCGGCGCCTGGACCCAGTACGCGCTCGACAATTACAGCACGGTGGCCGAAGCGGTCGACGCGCTCGAGCCAGGAACCGTTCGCCATCGTCGCGCCGGATTTGCCCGGCGGAAAGAAGGCCGGCGGCCACCTTGCGCTGGCTGACGCTTCGGGCGACAGCGCTATTTTCGAATACATCGGCGGCAAGCTCGTCATCCATCACGACCGCAAATATACGGTGATGACCAACTCGCCGAGCTTCGATCAGCAGCTTGCGATCAACACCTACTGGAAAGGCGTGAACGGCCTCAATTTCCAGCCCGGGACGATCGGCTCGGCTGATCGCTTCGTTCGCATGAGCTGGAGCCTCAATGCGGCGCCGAAGGAGAAGGATCCGAGACTCGCGGTCGCGACCGCCTTTTCGCTCATCCGCTCGATCTCCGTTCCGCTTGGCCTCGCCGACCCGGAGAAGCCGAACATCGCCGCGACAATCTGGCGAACCGTGTCCGACACGAGCGCCAAACGCTACTTTTTCGAGTCGTCCTACAGCCCGTCGATCTTCTGGGTTGACCTCACAAAGCTGAATCTTGCGGAGGGCTCCGCGCCTGCGAAGCTGGACTTGAGCCAGCACCCAATTCTTTCGGGCGAAGTTTCGGACAAATTCGTCGCCGCCCCGCCGTTCCAGTTCCTGTCTCACTAGGGGCGAGTGACTTCCGCGCTGTTTGTCGGCCGAGTTGGGATTAGTAGACGAGGCCCGAGGGCAGGAGTGTGCTTGGGCGTGATTTGACCCTCTTGGCAAATCGTGATTTGTCGCGCCGCCCCTAACAAAAGTTGCGCAACACGCGAAAAATTGCGTTACACGCACAGAAATCCCGATTTTTTCCCAGAGTACGCCCCCGCGATGCGGCCCGATCGATACAATGTTCGCGAGTCCGAAGCCAAATGGCGGAAAGCCTGGGCCGACGCGCAAATCTTCAAGACCGAAAACGACGATCCGCGCCCGAAATATTACGTGCTCGAGATGTTCCCGTACCCGTCGGGGCGGATCCATATGGGCCATGTGCGCAACTACGCCATGGGCGACGTCGTGGCGCGCTATCGCCGCGCGCGCGGCTTCAATGTCCTCCATCCGATGGGCTGGGACGCGTTCGGACTGCCGGCGGAGAACGCCGCCATGCAGAACAACACCAATCCACGGACATGGACGTACGCCAACATCGCCGCCATGCGCGCCCAATTGCAGTCGATGGGCCTTTCGCTCGACTGGTCGCGCGAGATCGCGACCTGCGATCCAAGCTATTACAAGCACCAGCAGAAGCTGTTTCTCGACTTCCTCGAAGCGGGCCTCGTCGCGCGCAAGAAATCAAAGGTCAATTGGGACCCGGTCGATCAGACCGTGCTCGCCAACGAACAGGTGATCGACGGGCGCGGTTGGCGCTCGGGCGCGCCGGTCGAGAGCCGCGAGCTCACCCAATGGTTCCTCAAGATCACCGACTATTCCGACGACCTCCTGGCGAGCCTCGATCATCTCGAGCGCTGGCCGGAAAAAGTGCGGCTGATGCAGAAGAACTGGATCGGGCGCTCGGAGGGCCTGGCGATTCGTTTCGTCATCGATCCGGCGACGCTTGGCGCGCTCAACGGCGAACCCGGGACGAGCGAACTCGACATCTACACGACGCGGCCCGACACGTTGTTCGGCGCCAAGTTCATGGCGATCGCGCCTGACCACCCGCTGGCCGCCGCCGCGGCGAAGCACGACCCGGCGCTCAATGCGTTTATCGAGGAGACCCGCCGCCTCGGCACGTCCGTCGCCGCGATCGAGACCGCGGAGAAGAAAGGCTACGACACCGGCCTCAAAGTGCTGCACCCGTTCGACCCCGAGTGGCGCCTGCCAATCTATGTCGCCAATTTCGTTTTGATGGAATACGGCGCAGGCGCGATCTTCGGCTGCCCCGCGCACGATCAGCGCGACCTCGATTTTGTCCGCGCCTATGGCTTGGGCGTGACCCCCGTCGTTTGCCCGCCGGAGCTCGATCCCGCGAGCTTCACCATTGACGACGTCGCCTATGACGGCAACGGCGTCATGATCAATTCGCGCTTCCTCGATGGCATGTCGGTCGACGCCGCCAAAGAGGAAGTGTCGCGCCGGCTCGAGCAGATCACCCTCGCCGGCAAGCCCCAGGCCAAGCGGCAGATCAACTACAAGCTCCGGGATTGGGGCATATCTCGCCAGCGCTATTGGGGCTGCCCGATCCCGATCATCCATTGCGAGCAGTGCGGCGTCGTGCCGGTCCCGGCCAAGGACTTGCCGGTCAAGCTGCCGGACGACGTGAGCTTCGATCAGCCTGGCAACCCGCTCAACCGTCATCCGACATGGAAGCATGTCGCCTGTCCGCAATGTGATGGGCCCGCGACGCGCGAGACCGACACGATGGACACGTTCGTCGATTCGTCGTGGTACTTCGTGCGCTTCACCGATCCGCACAACGCCTCGGCGCCCGACGATCCGGCGATGGCCAATCATTGGCTGGCGGTCGATCAATATATCGGCGGCATCGAGCACGCGATCCTGCATCTTCTCTATTCGCGCTTCTTCACCCGCGCGATGCGCAAATGCGGCTATCTCGGCATCGACGAACCCTTCGCGGGCCTCTTCACTCAGGGCATGGTGGTGCACGAGACCTATCGCGGCGGGGACGGCCAATGGCTCGCGCCATCGGAAATTCGCGTGGAAGCGGACGGGGCCAGCCGCCGCGCCTTTCTCCTTGCCGGCGACGAGCCGGTGGAGATCGGCCCGAACGAGAAGATGTCCAAATCGAAACGCAACACCATCGATCCGGACGAGATCATCTCGACCTACGGCGCCGACACGGCGCGATGGTTCATGCTCTCCGACTCGCCGCCCGAGCGCGACGTCATCTGGACCGAGGCCGGCGTCCAGGGCGCGTTCAAGCAGACGCAACGCTTGTGGCGCCTGACCTGCGAGATTGAGCGCATCGTGGGGAACGAGCGGCCGCCGCAGCCGGCGCACTATGGCGATGAGGCGCAGCGCATTCGCAGAATCGCCCATAGCGCGCTGGCAAGAATTGAGGACGAGATCGACCGTCTGCGGTTCAATGTCTGCATCGCGACGATCTACGAGCTGGCGAACGAACTCAGCGCGGCGGTGGGCGCGATCAGCGAGGCGCCGGTCGCCGACGATCTGCGCGTCGCTTTCGCCGAGGCCGGCGACATTCTCGTCCATTGCTTCGCGCCGATGATGCCGCATCTGGCGGAAGAATGCTGGGAGGCGCTCGGCCACAAGACTTTCGTGGCGCAGAGCCCGTGGCCGGTCGCCGACCGGAGCCTGATCGCCTCGGCGGATGTGACCTATGTCGTGCAGGTCAACGGCAAGAAGCGCGGCGAACTCACGATCGGGCGCGACGCCGACAAGGAGCGGGTCGAACGCGAGGCGCTTGAACTCGACGCCGTCGTGCGAGCGATGGATAATAAGCCGCGCCGCCGGGTGATCATCGTGCCGCACAGGATCGTCAATGTCGTGGTCTAAAGGTCTGCCCGTCCTCGCGGCGCTCGCGCTCGCGGGCGCGCTCGTCGGTTGCTTCCAGCCGCTCTACAGCGAGGCCGCGCACCCTGGGCTTGTCGAGGATCTGCGCGCAATCGAAGTTCAGCCGATCAAGGACCGCATCGGCCATTATCTGGGCGACAATCTGATCACCGATCTCAACGGGACCGGTCAGACGCCCACGCCAAAATATAAGCTCACCGTGACCGTCACCACCGGCACCACGACGCCCACGGTCAGCTCGCTCACCAACGTCGCCACTTCGGCGACGGTGACCGCCGAGGCTCACTATACTTTGAACAAGGTCGACGGAGGGGCGCAGGTTCTCACCGGCGTCGCCAACGCGAATGCGTCTTACGATCGTTCCCAAGAGCGCTATAGCGACTTGCGCGCCGCGCGCGACGCCGAGATCCGGTTGGCGCGCTCTCTGTCAGAGGATATCTCTCTCCGTCTCGCCGCGCAGCTCGCCGGGAAATCGTCTTGAGATCCGCATCCGGTCATAGCCCGTCCGGAAGGACGGGCGGCTCTCCACGCTCTGTGGCGCGCAATATGTTTCAATTAGCTCGAACGAGCATTGTCATTGCGAGCGCAACGAAACAATCCGCCAGTCGTCGGGCGCTACAGCTCCTGGATCACCACGTCGCCATGGCTCGCCGAGCGACGGGCGTGCGCCAGCCTTAGGCAATGCTGCTCTACGTCGGCCAACGCATTGCTCTCTTCGTTGCGACGCTCCTCATCGCCTCGCTGGTCGTCTTCGCGGTCATGCAAATCCTGCCGGGCGATGCGGCTGAGACCATGCTCGGACCCACGGCGACGCCCGAGGCGGTCGCGGCCTTGTCGCACAAGCTCGGCCTCGATCTGCCCGCGCCCGTCCGCTACGCGCGCTGGATCGGAGGCGCTCTGCATGGCGATCTCGGCCTGTCCTACGCCTATGGCTCGCCGATCGCGCCTTTGATCGCCTCGAGCCTCGCGGTCAGCGCGCCGTTGGCGCTGATGGCGATGCTGTTCGCCGCAATCGTCGGGCTCGCCGCGGGCGTCTATGCCGCGGACCGGCGCGGTCGCGCTGGCGATGCGATGGTCATGGGGCTTAGCCAGGTCGGCATCGCCGTGCCGAACTTCTGGCTCGCGATCCTGCTCGTCCTCGTCTTCGCCGTGACGCTCAGACTTGTTCCTGCCGGTGGGTTTCCGGGCTGGGGGCAGCCTCTGCGGGCGGTCGGCGCGCTCATTCTTCCGGCGATCGCGCTTGGCGTCGTGCAGGCGGCGATCGTCACGCGCGTGGCACGCTCGGCAGTGATCGAGGCTCTGAATGAGGACTTCATGCGCACCGCGCGCGCGAAGGGCCTCTCGCGTCGCGCCGCGCTCTGGCGCCACGCGCTGCCGAACGCGCTGACGCCCATCCTCACCATCATGGGGCTGCAATTCGCGAACCTGATCGCGGGCGCGATCGTGGTTGAGAATGTGTTCGTCCTGCCGGGCCTCGGCCGCCTCATGCTGCAGTCGATCTCCAATCGCGACACATTGGTGGTTGAGAATGGGGTGATGCTGCTCGCTTTGATCGTGATCGGCCTGAACTTCATCGTCGACATAGCCTGCGCCGCGATCGATCCGAGGCTGAGGGCCTCCGCCTCGTGACCTTGTCCGCCCGGCTTCGCCCGCGCGGAGGCTTGAGCCTGTGGCTCGGCGCCGCGCTCGTCGTCGCGCTGATCGCCGCCGCGGCCCTTTCGCTCATCTGGACGCCCTATTCGCCGACTGCCATCGACATCCCACACAAGCTCACGCCCCCCTCCGCGGCGCATTGGTTCGGCACCGACAATTTAGGACGCGACGTCGCCTCGCAGATATTGGCGGGCTCTCGCATCTCGATTCTGGTCGGCGTTATCGCGGTCGGCATCGGGCTTGCGTTCGGAATTGTTCTTGGCCTCGTTGCGGCCTTCTCGAAGGGCCTCGTCGAAGACGGAATCATGAAGCTGAGCGACTTCGTCTTTGCGTTTCCTGCGCTGCTCCTGGCGATCATGCTGACTGCGACCTTCGGCCCGGGTGTCGTCAACGCCATCATCGCCATCGGCGTCTACAATGTGCCGATCATCGCGAAGCTCACGCGCGCGACTGCCAATGGCGTTCTCTCCCGCGAATACGCTCTCGCCGCCCGCGCTTCGGGCCGTGGGCCGGTCGCGATCGCCTTCGATCATGTGCTGCCCAACATTGCGCCTGCGCTGATCGTTCAGGCGACGATTCAATTCGCCATCGCCATTTTGGCGGAGGCGGCGCTTTCCTACCTTGGCCTCGGCGCGCAGCCGCCCGAGACCTCGTGGGGCAAGATGCTCGCGGACGCCCAGAACGTCCTCTACAACGCGCCGCGACTCGCTTTCTATCCGGGGATTGCGATCGCGCTCAGCGTCCTCGGGCTCAATCTCCTGGGCGACGGATTGCGCGATGCGCTCGATCCGAAATTGAAGGCCCGAGGCTGACATGCTGCTCGAGGTCGCGGAGCTCGCTGTCGATGTCGCGACGCGCCGAGGATTGCAGCGCGTTGTCGAACGGACGTCGTTCTCGCTCGATGAGGGCGAGAGCCTCGGGGTGGTTGGCGAGTCCGGGTCCGGCAAGACGATGACCGCGCTCGCGCTGATGGGCTTGATGCCCGAGGGCGCGAAGGTCTCGGGTTCGATCCGCTTCGAGGGGCGAGAGCTCGTCGGCCTCGACGAAGATGGAATGCGCAAGTTGCGCGGCGATCGCATCGCCATGATTTTCCAGGAGCCGATGACGGCTCTCAATCCGCTGCGCCGGGTCGGCGCGCAAGTCGCCGAGCCGCTTATGCTGCATCGGGCTTTAAGCAAGCGCGAGGCGCAGACGCGCGCTGTCCAGTTGCTTGACCATGTGCGGTTGGCTGAGCCGGAACGCGCGGCGCGATCCTATCCGTTCGCGCTTTCCGGCGGCGAACGTCAGCGGGCGATGATCGCCATGGCGATCGGCTGTTCGCCACGCCTCGTCATCGCCGACGAGCCGACCACGGCGCTCGACGTGACGGTGCAGGCGCGCATTCTCGCGCTCATCGACGGACTGCGCTCGGAATTGAAGATGGCGATCCTCTTGGTCAGTCACGATCTTGCGGTGATCGCCGGGCATTGCGACCGCGTCATCGTCATGTATGCGGGCGTGATCATGGAGAGCGGGCCGGTCCAAGCGGTGTTGCGCGAGCCCAGGAACCCTTACACCCTGGCGCTGCTCGAAGCCCGTCCGCGGCCAGGCGCGCCGCGCGGCGCTCGGTTGAAGACCATTCCCGGCGCGCCTCCGGTTGCGCAAGGCCAGCGCGAAGGCTGCCCCTTCGCCGGCCGATGCGCGCTGACGGTTCCCATCTGCCGCAGCGTGGCGCCGCCCGAGGTCGCCTTCGGCGCCGGTCACATCTCTCGTTGCCATCGCGCCGCCGAGGTGGGTTTCGCGTTATGAGCGACGCGCCGCTGCTCGAGGTCTCCCAGCTCGTCAAGACCTACCGCTCGCCGGGCCTCGGCCCGTTTGCGCGCAAGAATGCCCGACCGGCGCTGGCGGGGGTGAGTTTTTCGGTGCGCCAAGGACGCTCGTTCGGAATCGTCGGCGAATCCGGCTCCGGTAAGTCGACGCTCGCCCGCATCGCGCTGGCCCTCGACCGACCGGACTCTGGGGTGGTGCGCCTTGAGGGCCGCTCGCTGTTCGATTTGTCGCGGCGCGAGTTGCGGCCGATGCGCGCGCATATGCAAATGATCTTCCAGGACCCCTATGGGTCGCTCGACCCGCGTCAGCGCGTGGAGAAAATCGTTGCCGAGCCGCTGGCTGCGCTTGGTGGCGCGACGGGCGATGAGCGCCGAGCCCGCGTGCGGGCTTCGCTCGAAGCGGTTGGGCTAAAGGCTTCCGACGCCTCGAAGCATCCGCATGAGTTTTCCGGCGGTCAGCGTCAGCGCATCGCGATTGCGCGCGCGCTCATCACACGGCCGAGGCTGGTCGTCGCTGACGAGCCGGTGTCGGCGCTCGACGTCTCGGTGCAGGCGCAGACGCTGAACCTCATGAGCGATCTCGAGCGCGAGGCGGGCGTGACCTTCCTCCTGATCAGCCACGATCTCGCTGTCGTCGCGCATATCTGCGAGACGACAGCGGTCATGTACCGCGGGCGCATTGTCGAGATCGGCGAGACTGGCGCAATGTTCTCCAATCCGGCCCACCCCTATACGCGCGAACTGGTCGACGCCACGCCGCGCCTCGACCGGCCGACGCGAATTCAACCGCTCGCGCCGTCGAGTGGCGGCGCTGAAGCAGCCGATGGCTGCCCGTATGTCGCGCGTTGCGCATTCGCCCGTTTGCGCTGCCGTGAGGAGGCGCCGAGCCTTGAGGCGAAGGGCGACGGAGGCCGCAAGGTCGCGTGCCACTTCCCTCTCGATTAGGTCAGCGGCGCTGACATTAATGTAATGCGTTTTTACATCCGAAAGCTCTTGTGCTCCGCGCGGCTGCTCCCAATCTCATACACGCGCCAGCGACCGCTCTCTTGAGCGCCGCCGCGCGAGAGAACATTGGAGGCTCGTTATGGGCACTGCAGATGGCGCCATGGGTGGTTCCTACGGCGCGCGAGAGTTTGGCGCAGGCGAGTGGGCCGGCGCGCGATGGCGTCAGAGCGGCGGTCCGCGCTGGTCGCCGTTCGAAATTATAGCAATGGTTCTTGGCTTCATCGTCTTTTGGCCGATCGGTCTTGCGATCCTCGGCTACAAGTTCTGGCAGCGCCGCTACGGCGGGCCTGATCTTCAGACACTTGCGACCAACAAATGGCAGGATGCGCGCACCATGATGTCGAGCAATTCTTCTTGGGGCTGCGGCGCCATGAACCGCACGCGCGGCTATTATGGCGCCTCGACCGGCAACGCGGCTTTCAACGAATGGCGGACGGCGGAACTCACTCGGCTCGACGAAGAGCGCCGTAAGCTCGACGAAGCGCAGCGCGAATTCGCCGAATATTCAGACGCGATCCGCCGCGCGAAGGACCGCGAGGAGTTCGACCGGTTCATGGCCGAACGCCGGGCCCGCCCGGCTGGCGGCGGCTCAAGCGCGAACTGAGCGCTCCGATCTTCTTTAGACGCAATCTCAGATCGCATTAGCATGGTCCCTTCTCCCTTGACCGGGAGGAGGGACTTCAACTTGACGCTCTTGCGCCCCGCGGTGCTATGCTCAGGCTGTTCCCTTATCAGCCTCGGAGCGTTAGATGCGCCGCGCCCACCAATTCTTTGCCACGCTTGTTCTTGCTCTGATGGCGTCTGGGGGCGCCTTCGCCAAGGACAGTGTGACGATCGGCATGGTGCTTGAGCCCCCGGGGCTCGATCCCACGAGCGCGCCGGCGGCGGCGATCGGCGAGGTCACGCATTACAACATCTTCGAGGGCCTAACCAAGATCAACGAGGACTTCTCGGTCACGCCTCTTCTGGCTGAGAAATGGGACTTCTCGCCCGACCTCAAGACCCTGACATTCACGCTCAAGCCGAAAATCAAGTTTCAGGACGATGAGCCGTTCTCGTCGAAGGATGTGAAATTTTCGTTCGAGCGCTACGCCGCCAAGGAGTTGACGAACAAGGACAAAGCCTTCTTCGCCTCAATCGAATCGATCGAGACGCCGGATCCCATGACGGTTGTGCTCAAGTTCAAGGAGCCGCGTTTCGAGGCGCTCTTTCAGTTGGGCATGGATACCGCAGTCATTCTCGACGAGAAGAGCGCGACGACCGAAGCCACCAATCCTGTCGGCACCGGGCCTTACAAGCTCGCGTCCTGGACCAAGGGCTCGTCGATCATGCTCGACAAGTGGGACGGCTACCGTGACGCGGCGAAGATCCCGTTGGCCCACGCGACTTTCCGCTTCATCTCCGATCCTTCCGCCGAAGTCGCGGCCATGCTTGCCGGCGACGTCGACGCTTTCCCGCGCTTCGCCAATGTGCAGTCGCTCGATCAGTTCAAGAACGATCCGCGGTTCCAGGTGCTGATCGGCGGTACTGAGGGCAAGACCATCCTCGCCATGAACAACAAAAAAAAGCCGCTCGACGATGTGCGCGTGCGCCGAGCGATCGCCTACGCGATCGACCGCAAGGCGATCATCGACGGGGCGATGAACGGCCTGGGCGCGCCGATCGGCAGCCACATGACGCCCAATGACCCCGGTTATGTCGATCTGACGGGCATGTATCCGCACGATCCCGAGAAGGCGAAGGCGCTGCTCAAGGAGGCTGGCGTGACGACGCCGCTCGAGCTCAGCCTCATTCTCCCGCCGCCGTCTTATGCGCGTCAGGGCGGCGAGATCATCGCTGCTGAACTCGCCGACGTCGGGATCAATGCGAAGATCCAGAACGTCGAATGGGCGCAATGGCTCTCCGGCGTGTACAAAGACAAGAACTACGATCTGACCATCATCAGCCATGTCGAGCCGCTCGACATCGGCATCTACGCCAATCCGAACTACTACTTCCAGTATGACAGCCCCGCGTTTAAGGCGATCTACGAGAAGGTGACGTCCGCGCCCAATCTCGAGGCCTACCAGGCGGCGCTCGGCGAAGCGCAGAAGAAGCTCGCCGAGGACAGCGTCAACGCCTTCCTCTTCCAGTTGCCGAACGTGACCGTCGCCGACGCGAAGCTCAAGGGCCTGTGGAAGAATGCGCCGATCTTCGTCAACGACCTCTCGACGATGGCGTGGCAATGACCCAGCACGCAAGGACTGCCAAAGCCGTGAGCACGCAGCCGTACGCCATGTCGGCGCTGGAGATGTTGCGCCTCTATCGAGCGCGTGAATTGTCGCCCGTCGAGGCGATGAGGTCAGTGATCGAGCGCGTGGAAGCTTTCGAGCCCCATATTCACGCGACCTACCTTTATGCTCCCGAGCGGGCGCTGAACGAGGCGCGCGCGTCGGAAGCGCGCTGGGCGAAGGGCGAACCGATCGGTCCGCTCGACGGCGTGCCGGCGACGGTCAAGGACAACATTGCGACCAAGGGCGAGCCGAA
The DNA here is from genome assembly GCA_963737365.1 of uncultured Alphaproteobacteria bacterium. GTDB lineage: Bacteria > Pseudomonadota > Alphaproteobacteria > Rhizobiales > Beijerinckiaceae > Roseiarcus. The sequence continues at coordinate 1,323,070 of CAVTSD010000007.1, read as the reverse complement.
GCCAGTCGGCACCGCAGCCGAAGACCTGAAGCCGCAAGAGGCGGACGCGCCGCCCGCGCAGCGCCTGCGAGAGGCGGGCGCGATCATCTTCACCAAGACGACGATGCCCGACTACGGCATGCTGTCCTCGGGCCTTTCGAGCTTCCATCCGCTCGCGCGCAACCCATGGAAGCTCGACCGCAATCCGGGCGGCTCGTCGTCGGGCGCGGGGGCTGCGGCGGCGGCGCTTTACGGTCCGCTGCATCTCGGCACCGACATCGGCGGCTCGGTGCGATTGCCGGCGGGCTGGTGCGGCATTTTCGGCCTCAAGCCGAGCGGCGGACGGGTCCCCATCGACCCGCCCTACATCGGGCGTGTGGCCGGCCCGATGACGCGTGACGTCGACGACGCCGCCTTGATGATGGCGACCTTATCGCTGCCCGATGTCCGCGATTATGCGAGCCTTCCATACGAGAAGCTTGACTGGATCGTCGAGCCCGCGCAGCTCAAGGGCCTGCGCGTCGGCCTGCTGTTGGAGGCTGGCTGCGGCGTTCCGCCAACGCCTGAAGTGAAGGCCGCCGTTGAGCGCGCCGCGCAAGACTTCGAGGCCGCTGGCGCGCATGTGGAGCCGCTGAAGCCATTTCTGACCCAGGACATGCTCGACGGGCTCGACCGGTTCTGGCGCGCGCGTGCGCTTAGCGACATCAGCGCCTTGCCGGCCGAGCGCCGCGCGCTCGTGCTGCCGTTCATCCGCGAGTGGGCGGAGTCGGCGGCGGGACTGTCTGGCGTCGAGGTGTTCCGTGGCTTCGACCGGATCCCCGAGATGCGCAAGGCGGCGGTCGCGGCCACGCAGGCCTTCGACTGTGTTCTGTCGCCTACCGCGCCGATGACAGCCTTTCCCGCTGAATGGCCGTCGCCGAGCCGCGACCCGCTGCATCCGTTCCCGCAAGTTGGTTTCACCGTCGCCTTTAATATGTCGGAGCAGCCGGCGGCGTCGGTCAATTGCGGCTACGATTCCGAGGGCCTGCCGATCGGACTGCAGATCATCGGGCGACGGTTCGACGACCTTGGCGTACTCGCGATCGCGCGCGCTTTCGAAGCCATCCGGGCGTTCGAAGACAGGCCGTGGCCGGAGCCGCCGACGGCCTGATCGGATCGCGATGCGAGCGCGCGTTCCGCGTCGTTGTCGGGTTAATGGAAAACGCGTAAAAGGCGCCGCGTCTCAAACGCTTCTAACGATCTTTCGCGGCTGGGATACGCTACATTTCCCGAGGACCACGAGGGGTGATTCGCATTGCGCACTGTCGTTGTGAGGGCGCCGGTGAGTTGGGGGAAAAATTGAGAGCTTTGGCATGCGTCGCGATGACGGCTTTCCTCGCCGCCGCGCCCGCTCATGCGGAGGATTGCGGCAGAAGCGGCGAAGGCTTCGGCGCCTGGCTCGCCTCCTTCAAGCGGGTCGCGGTGATGGACGGCCTGTCGCCAAGGGCCGTGGACGCCGCGCTCGACGGCGTCGCCTATGATCCGACGGTCAAGCGGCACGACGGCGGCGCCGCGATGTTCGGGCATAACTTCGCGAGCTTCGCCGCAGCTCACGTCTCGCCGGGAATGGTCGCGCGGGGCAGGGCGGAACTCAAGCGCTACGCCGCGCCGCTCGCCCAGATCGAGCAGCGCTTCGGCGTGCCGGGACCCGTCCTGGTGGCGATCTGGGGCCAGGAGACGGGCTTTGGCGGCGACATCGGTTCGTTCCCCACCTACAGCGCCCTTGCGACTCTGGCCTGGGACTGTCGGCGCCCGCAACGTTTCCGCGCCGAACTTATCGACGCGATCACCCTCGTTGACCGGGGCATCGTGACGCAGCCGCACGCGTTGCGCGGCGCCTGGGCGGGCGAGGTCGGCCAGACCCAGCTCATGCCTTCGGCCTATCTCATGTATGCGACGACGCCTGACGGATCGGGGACGCCTGACCTCATCCACAATTCCGCCGACGCGCTCGCGTCGACCGCGGCTTTCCTGAAAGGTCACGGCTGGCAACCGGGCGCGGGCTGGGATGAAGGCGAGCCCAACTTCGCCGCCATCCTGCAATGGAACTCGGCCGAGATTTACGCAAAGACAGTTGCGCTGTTCGCGGACCGGCTTGCGGGTAAGTAGAAGCGGGAACGCCGTTTGGCCGCACTTGAGTTGTCGTCGCGAGCACGAGGACGGCGGGCGGTAAAGCTTCCTCGGCGCTCGTTATCTGCCCACGCCAGCCGTGCTGACCGTATGCTCGGCGATCATGAGCTCCTCGTTGGTCGGGATCACGAAGACCATCGTGGGCGAAGTCTTGGCGCTGATGATCTGCGCGTTGGCGCGGTTCGCCTCGGCGTCGAGAAGGACGCCCATCCACTCCATGTCTTCGAGCGCGGCTTCGCGTACTTTCCATGAGTGTTCGCCGATGCCGGCTGTGAACACGATCGCCTCGGCGCCGCTGACTGTCGCCGAGAGGCTAGCGAGTTCACGTCGAATTCGGGAGACGAAGTAAGCAATCGCGTCGCGCGCGGCCGGGCTTTCGGACGCCTCGAGCTCGCGCATGTCCTGCGACAGGCCCGACATGCCCTTGAGCCCCGATTTCTTCCATAGGAGATCGGATATGTCGCCGGCGCTCATCTTCTTTTCGGCCATGAGATAGAGCACCACGCCCGGATCGATCTGCCCGCAGCGGGTGCCCATGGCGAGCCCATCGAGCGCGGTAAATCCCATCGTTGTCGCGACAGCGCGGCCATCATGAACCGCGCACATCGAGGCGCCGTTGCCGAGATGGGCGATGATCACATCCTTGCGCGCGATCTGCGGCGCGATCGTGCGCAGCCTTCCGGTGATGAATTCATAGGAGAGGCCGTGGAAGCCGTAACGACGCACGCCTTCGTCGTAATAAGCGCGGGGCAGCGCGTAGGTGTCGTTGATGAACGGATGGCTGCGATGGAAAGCGGTGTCGAAGCACGCGACTTGCGGCGTCGACGGGAAGGCCTTGATCGCCGCTTCGACGCCGGCGATATTATGCGGCTGGTGGAGCGGCGCGAGGGGAATAAGCGCCCGCAACTTCGCCAGCGTCCCGTCGTCGATCAGAACCGGCTCGGAATAATCCGGGCCTCCGTGCACGATGCGATGGCCGACCGCGACGATTGAAGAATCGTAGCCAGCCTTTTTTAGCCAATCGAGAATAGAGCCCATCGCCGCCGCGTAATCCCCGCGTGCGTGCGATCGGTCGAAGCTGAGCTCCGACGTTTCCCCTGAAGCGGTCTTGACGGCGCCTTTCGCCGTCGCGCCGATGCCCTCGATCTGCCCCGAGGCCAGCAGGTTCGGCTCGCCTCCGCTGACGAGGCGAAACGCTGCAAACTTGAGCGACGACGAACCGGCGTTGAGAGTGAGGATCACCGAATCCAAGATGCGTCACTCCGCCGCTTTGGCGACTGCCGAACACCCGCCCAGTGCGCAGGCGCGCCAGCGGGCGGCAGACGAGCCGAACTCGATGACTGTCGGCTCGGCTCGTCGCTATGACTGGCGCGCTTGTCCCCTAGCGCCAGTGCCGCCGCTTCCGCCCGCGCGACGAAGACAGAACTCCTAGCACATGGGCGCGACGGTGGGCCAGCGCGCTGGTGATTTGGCTCGCCGCCATGCTTGCGAAGGCGCACGATTAGTTGAAGGCGATGACAGCCGAGTGAAAAGCCGCGAGGCGCCGCTTCTCCGCTCGCCTGCGTCCTGCATCGGGCCGCCCAGGCTGACTTGATTCCGCCCCGACTATGCTGTCTTAAGCTGCGGCCCTCGGGACTGAGCCCGACCGAGCCGCCGGAACCGTAGATGAACTTTTCCCAACGCCTGACCTTTCTTTTCTCGGCGCCGATGTTCGACGCCGATGACCTCGAGGGGCTCAGGGTCAGCCAGATCATCGCCGCGATCGAGCGGATGGGATTCCAGGTGATCAAGGCGCGGCGGCTCGAGGACGCCGAGATTGCGGTGCAGACCGACGCCGCGATCGGCTGCATGGTCGTCGACTGGGGCAAGAAGGGGATCGAAGGCAAGGCTGCTTCGCTCATCAACCTCATGCGCAAGCGCGGCCTCGACATGCCGATCGTCGTGCTCGTTCGGCGCAAGCGCTTCGAGGACATTCCGGTCGAGGTGCTCGACTTCATCGACGGCTATGTGTTCCTCGCGGAGGAGACTCCCGAATTCATCGCCAGAAACCTCGTCTCGCGCCTCAAACAATATGCCGACACGCTGAAGACGCCGTTCTTCGGCGCGCTCATCGATTACCAGGAAGAAGGCAACCAGTTGTGGACCTGCCCAGGCCATAACGGGGGCGTGTTCTACAGCCGCAGTCCGATCGGGCGCATCTTCGTCGAGCATCTCGGCGAGGCGATCTTTCGCGACGACCTCGACAATTCTATCCTCGAGCTCGGCGATCTCCTGACCCACGAAGGGCCGGCGCTTCAGGCGCAGAAAGAGGCGGCGGCGATCTTCGGCGCCGAGAAAACCTATTTCGTGCTCAACGGCACGTCGTCGTCGAACAAGATCGTCTGCACCAATCTCATCGCCGAGGACGATCTCGTGCTGTTCGACCGCAACAACCACAAGGCCGCGCACCAGGGCGCGCTCTTGATGGGCGGCGGCATCCCGATCTACCTCTCGACCGACCGCAACGCCTACGGGCTCATTGGTCCCATTCGCCCGGAGGATTTCGACGAGACGAGGATCCGCGAGCGAATTCGTGACAACCCGCTGGTGACGGATAAGGAAGCCTGGAAGCGCGAGCGCCCGTTCCGCGCCGCGGTGATCGAGCAATGCACGTATGATGGCACGATTTACAACGCTGAGCGGATCGTCGAGCGCATCGGTCATCTTTGCGACTATGTCGTGTTCGACGAGGCCTGGGCCGGCTTCATGAAGTTTCATCCGCTCTATGAGCACAGGTTCGCGATGGGTCTGCGCGACCTTGGCGAGGCTTCGCCAGGCATCGTCGCCACCCAGTCGGCGCACAAACAGCTCGCGAGCTTCTCGCAGGCCTCTCAGATTCATGTCCGCGACCGGCACATCAAGGGCCAGCGCCGGCGGGTCGAGCACCGCCGCTTCAACGAAGGCTTTATGCAGTTCGCATCGACCTCGCCGTTCTATCCTCTGTTTGCTTCGCTCGACGTCGGCGCGCAGATGATGAAGGGTCGCTCGGGGGAAGTCCTATGGGACGATGCCATTCGCCTTGGAATTGAACTGCGCAAGAAGCTGCGCGCTGTCCGCCGAGAGTTCGAGGAAAAGGAGCGGGATCCCGCGCGACGCTGGTTCTTCGATCCGTTCGTGCCGCAGCGTGTCTCGATCCGGGACGCGGCGCTCGAGAACGCGACTCACGAGGTGCCCTGGGAAAGCGTGTCGACCGATCTGCTCGCGCGCGATCCGCGCTATTGGGCGCTTGCGCCGGGCGAGGCCTGGCACGGGTTTCAGTCGCTTGAACCTGGCTTCGCGATCACCGATCCGGCCAAGCTCACCTTGCTTACTCCCGGCTTCGACCGCGTGACGGGGGGTTACGAGGCCCACGGGATACCGGCTCCCGTCGTCGCCCAATACTTGCGCGAAAACCGAGTGGTGTCGGAGAAGAACGACCTCAACTCGCTGCTCTTCCTGTTGACGCCGGGGGTCGAGTTCGAGCAAGGCGGGCACGCTGGTCTCGTCGCTGGTCGCTTTCAAACGGTTGCACGACGACAATGTCCTCCTCGATGACGCGATGCCGGAATTCGTCGCCAAGCGGCCAGCGCGGTATCGCGGCAAGCGGCTTAAGGACCTCTGTGGCGAAATGCACGCCTTCTTTCGCGACGCCGGCGTGAGCGAATTGCAGCGGGCGCAATTCGCCGCCAAGCACCTGCCGGAGACGGCGATGACGCCGCGCGCAGCCTCGCGCGAAATGGTGCGCAACAATGTCGATTATCTGCCGCTCGCTGAACTCAATGGGCGGATAGCGACAACGCTATGGGTGGTCTATCCGCCCGGGATCGCGACGATCGTTCCCGGCGAGCGGCTGACCGAGCGAGCGCGGCCGATGATCGAATATCTCAAGATGTTCGAGAAGAGCGCCAACGTCTTTCCGGGCTTCGAAGCCGAAGTGCAGGGACTCTATCGCGAAGTCGACGCCTCGGGAGCGATTCGGTTCTATACCTATGTGGTGAGAGAGTAAGCGCCAACGCTAACCGTGAAATTGATCGTCACTTGAGTGTCGCTCGCCGACGTCGTCGCGACCTGAGTCGCATTGACGTTCATATTGAGAATGATGCCGTTGCCGGGAAGCCCGGCGGACGGACAATTGGGAATTGTGGCGAAGGCGTTGCCGAACCGGATCCGACCAAATTCTGGCAGTGACGTGTTGGGCCAGCCGCCGTTGGGCAGCTCCATGATCTACTCGGCGTTGTTCGCTGCGAACTGCACGGTCGGGGGAGGTTAAGATTGAGGATGGAGGTCTGGCCGGTCGTCACATTAGAGAACTGGACTGTCCCGGCAGCGTTCTCTCGATAGACGATTGCGCTGGACACCCGCCTGAAGCAGGTCGTTCGACGTCCAGCCGTCGATTCCCGCCCAACTGGATGAATCCCGCCGCCCTTTCGCCCTGCTCCTCCAGCGGCTGGCTGACGGTCGGAATCTCCCAAAACGCGAGGACGCCGTTGAAATTGCCGTTGGGCCCCGTGACGACAGCTCCGGACCAGAACGGGCTTGAGTTGTCGCCCGCCGGTTAACACCCGATCACTTCGAAGCCCGTTAGCACACAAAGTCAAGGTGGACGTGGTCGACGCTGAGGGCTCGGCCCGAGGGATTGCGCGCCCACGCAACGCGCGCGATACACGCGGCCGGGAATCGTCCCTCGCCGGCGGCGGCGAACAAGGTTGAAGGCGCGCAAGGTTGAAGATGGACGCCAAAATCGAACCGACTCTCCCGAGTGGGGCCACGCACGAAGCCGGACAGAGCCTGCAAGTGCGCAATTCACGCGACGGCGATGTGCCGGGCATGCTCGCGATTTACCTGCATCACATTCGGCGCGGGGTGGATCCCGGCGTCGACGGCGAATTCGAAACCCCGGACGCCGATGACCTCAAGCGTCGTCGCCGGTCGATGAACAACCGCAGGATGCCGCATCTGGTTGCGGAGGAGGCGGGGACGGTGGTCGGCTACGCCTATGCGGTGCCGTTCCGCAAGCGGCCAGCCTATCGCTACACGGTCAAGCACTCGATCTACGTGCGCAGCGACCGACTGCATGCGGGGATCGGGCGCCAGCTCATGACCGCGCTGATCGACTCCTGCGCTGCGTCGGGGTTTCGCCAGATGATCGGCTATATCGACGGCGCGAATGTCGCGTCGATCAAGCTGCATGAAAAGTTCGGCTTCCGTCAGGTCGGCTATCTGCCCGCGGTCGGCTATAAATTTGGTCGCTGGACAAACTCGATCATGATGCAGCGCTCGCTCGGCCCCGGCGCGACCGAACCGCCGACGGCTTGAAGCCCGGGCCATCGGCGCGGTTGCGGGGTTAGGCGACTGGCGCTTTCGCGGGGATCAACCGAGCCAGGTCCGCCGCCCGCGTGACGCTTCGGACTTTCACCCTATCCTCGCGTCCACGCGCCTCGACGTCGTGAGCCGGGAGGTCATCGGGACCGAAGCCTGCGCGCTCGTAGACTTCTTCCGACATCAACACTTCGCAACCCAGCGTCTTGGTTAGCGCCTCGAGGCGAGCCGCGACATTGACCGGATCGCCGATCACCGTGAATTGCGCATGACGTTCGTATCCGATGGCGCCAGCGATGGTCATCCCCGCGTGAATGCCGACGCCAAATCGGATTGGCTCGGCCAACGCATATGCGAGCGCCTTGTTTAAACTCTGAACTCGATCGGCGATTGCGGCGCTGGCGGCGATCGCCTGCCGGCAGGCTAGGTCGGGCGGGCCGCTCATCCCGAACAGGGCCAAGAGCCCGTCGCCCAGAACCTGGTTGGGCTCGCCGCCGGCGCTTATGACCGCGCTGCTGACGGCGTTGAGGAACTGGTTGATGATGAACACGGTGTCGAACGGCAGGCGCCGCTCGGCCAGCCGGCTCGATCCGCGCATGTCGACAAACATGATGACCACATAACGCTCGATTCCTGAAGAGGCGGCTCCGGTCCGATAGGCGTCGACGGCGGTCGCATAGGGGGAGAGCATGGGCATAACCGTAACGTCGCTGGTCGGACGAAGCTGGCAGGCGAGCCTGACGCCTGGGGCCGCGTGCACGCGCTCGAGCACCGCTTGCTCGGCGGCGCTCGGGGCGGGGAGACCGGAAACGTCGCCAAGGATGCGGATGCGGCACGTCGAGCAGCGGCCGCGGCCGCCGCATACATGCGCGTGCGGAATGCTGTTGATGAGACTTGCTTCCAAGACGCTGAAGCCGCGCGCGACGCGAACTGTCCGATCGGGATAGGTCAGCCGGATCGAGCCGACCCGGCGCTCTCTCCACTGTCTGAACGCCCGGGCAAAGAGCGTGGCGGCGAGCGCGAGAGCCAGGAAGGCGAGCGTCCACGTGCGTTCGTTCACAAGAACCGCGTTCTGAGCGGGAGCGCCGACATGTTCGGGAGTGAGGGCGCCCGCCCGCCAAGCAGGATCTTGAACCGCCACTAAGGCGCGCTCGCCGCCCTGGTAGTAGCCAAGCAGCGCCAGCGCAGGCAGAAGCACCGCGATCGAAAGCAGCAGACCCCTCGCGCGTGGATAGAACGTCTTAAGCCGCAGCCAGAAGTGGAGGCCGAGGCAGCCGTGAATCCAGACGATCAGCAACAAGAGCGCTTGCAACGCGCCAAGCAAGGGCGAGCCGATCCATAAACTCACGAGCTCCTGCGGGTATCCCTTCTCGATTCCAAATTGGCTGAGCGCGACGCGGGTGCCGATGACGTGGTTGGCCAGCAGGAATGGAATGGAGAGGCCGAGAACGAGCTGGGTCGCTTCGAGGCGAGTCCAACGAAACCGGCGCCGCTCGTACAGCGCCCAGAAGCCAAGAACTCATATGGGTTAAAAGCGAAGCGTAGAGGATCACGGCGCCCGGCGCCGATTGCCAGATCAGCTTTTGGATGGCGAGGCCGCTCTCCATCGCGCCAATCGATATGTTGCCGAGCGCGTGATTGGCGAAGTGCAGCGTCACATAGGCGTAAAGCACGAGCCCGGTCGTGAGCCGGATCTGGCGAAGGCTGGGCATAGCGGCTCCATCTGCGCCATCGCGGCGGAGTCATCAAGCCTGACGAATGGGCAAGTTCGCTTCAGCGGAACCTGGGTCCTGTGACCGTGCCGCTCGCGCCAGAACGCTCTTCAACACCATGACCGAAGCGACGGCAAACGTGAAACGACCGCCGTTGAATGGTCGCGAGGCTTGGGTATGTGACCCGGATCACAGCTCAGAAACTGTGTGCGAGCTAGTGAAACCGCATTCGACCAAACACGGGAGTTATGTCATGGCGAATGGTCAAAAGCGCAGGGTTGTCGTCGTCCATCCCAGCGTCAACGAAGCCCTGATCGATGAGACTACCGTCAGTGGAAGCGTCCCTCGCGATGGCGCCAAGAGCGGCAGCGAGACGACGCAGTCTCGCAAGCCCTGGCCGGCGGAATTCGGCTGGGATTTCCCGTTCGATTTCCCCAAGCCAGGTCGATGACGGACGAGGGAAGGGCGGCTCAAGGCCGCCTTTCCCACCGGCTTGCGCAATGACCGCAGGCCGAAGACCATTGAGCCGCTTCACCGCAAGCGAAACCGGACGATGAGGCTCATAAGATAGACGAGACCGGAGAGCGCAGTAATCCAGAAGCTAGTGGGCCAGTCGGTGTAGTAGGCGAGCGTCAAGCCGCCCCACGCCTCCGCAAGCGCGAGGCCTGCCGCCAGCGCCACTCCGCCAATCAGCCGTCGCGAAAAATTCTGCGCCGCCGCGGCAGGGCCGACCATCAGCGTGAAGACGAGAAGCACGCCGACGATCTGCGCGCATTCGGCGACCGCGACCGCGACGATGGCGAGAAACGCGACCGAGACGAAGCGCACGGGCACGCCGCGCGCCTCGGCAAGCTCGCTCTCCAGGGACGCGAAAATCAGCGGCCGGATGATCATCGCGAGCGCGAGCAGGCTTACAATCGCAAGCACGGCCAAGGTCAGCAGCGCCGACGAATCGACGCCGAGCACATTGCCGAACAGGAGCGCCGCGGCCTGGGTCGCCGCCGCGGTGTAGAAATGCAGGAACAAGAGCCCTAGGCCGAGCGCCAGCGACAGCATCATGCCGACCGCCACGTCGCGCGTGGCGAGCTTCTCGCCGAACAGTCCCATGCCGATCCCGGCAATAAAGGTGAAGCCGACCAGGCCCGCGAGCGGCGAGAGGCCGAACAAAATCGCGCCCGTCGCGCCGGTGAACCCGACATGCGACAGCGCGTGGCCGGCGAACGTCTGCCCCCGCATCACGAGGAAGAACCCGACCGTACCGGCGAGCACCGCCGCGAGCCCTGAGGCGACGAAGGCGGTGCGCATGAAATCGTATTCAAGCATGGCTGTGGGCGTGGTCATCGTGGCGATGCGCGTCGCGCTCGACGTCGACATCGCCCGCCATGACATAATAGCGGTTCCTCACGCGCACGACTTCGATCTCAGCGCCATACAGGCGCGAGAGCACCGGGCCGGTGACGACATTCTCGACTGCCCCGATCACGGCTTCGCCGCCGCCAAGATAGAGGACGCGGTCGATCGCATTGACGAGGGGATTGAGCTCATGGGCGCTGAACAGGATCGCGACTTTGAGCCGCTCGCAGATGCGTCGGGCGATATCGACCACGCTCTTCTGATGCGCAGGATCGAGCGAGATCAGCGGCTCGTCCATCATGATGAGGCGCGGCTTGCCGATCAGCGCCTGGCTTAGCAGCACAAGCTGACGCTCGCCGCCCGACAATTCGCCGATCGAGCGACGGGCGAGCTCGCGTGCGCCGACCTCGTCGAGCGCCCAGTCGATCTCGCGCCGCGTCGCCTTGTCGAGCGTGACGAAGCCGAAGCGGGCGCCGATCGCCGAGGCGGCGACGACGTCCCAGCCTGTAAGCTTGAGGCCAACGATTGCGCCGCGGTTCTGCGGCATGTAGCCGATCTGAGAATTGCCGCGCGTCGCCGGCCGCCCAAGCACCGCAATCGCGCCGGCGCTCAAGGGAACGAGGCCGAGCGCGGCGCGCATGAGCGTCGTCTTGCCGGCGCCGTTCGCGCCGAGCATGCCCACGAATTCGCCCTCTTCGATCTGGAAGCTCGCGGCCTTCAGTATGTCCCGGCCGCCGAGCCTGATCGTGACATGATCGAACTGGAGTGCGCTCAACTTGGCCCGCCAGCGAGCGCCTTATCGAGCGCGTTCAATTGTCCCATCATCCAATCCTGATAGGTCGAGTTGGGCGGCTCGGTCTCGGAGACGCCGACGACCGGAATGCCGTTGTCCCTGGCCATCTGCACGAGCCTCCCGACCGCGGGCTCGCTCGCCTGGGCGTTGTAAAGCATCGCCTTGACCTTCTTGCCTTTGAGGTCATTTTCGAACGCGGCCACCTCCGAAGGCGTCGGTTCGGCGTTGTTCATGATCGCGAGCGCGTATTTCTCGTTATGGACCTTAAGCCCGATGAGACCTGCCTGATAGCCGAATACCGGCTCCGAAGCGGTGACCGGTTGGCCAGCATAGGATTTGCGCATCGCGGTGATTTTGTCGTCAAGGGGCTTCAGCGTGTCGACAAACTTCGTGTACCCTTGTTCGTAATCAGCCTTGTGCGCCGGATCGACCGCAGTAAGATCGGCGACAAGCGCCTTGGCCGCCGCCTTCATGTAAGCGGGATCGTACCAAAGGTGCGGGTTGTCGCCGGCCTTGTGATCGACCAACTTGCCGACGATGATCTCCTTGCGGCCCGGCGCATTGTGGGCGCTGAGCAGTTTTTCCATCCACGGATCGTAATCGACGCCATTGACGATGACGACTTTGGCGTCGCTCAGCGCCTTCGCCGTCTCTGGGCTCGCCTCAAAGAGGTGCGGATCATCGTCGGGATTGGAAAGAATGCTGGTCACCGCGACATCCGGGCCGCCGATCTGGCTTGCCATGTCGCCATAAAAATTTTCCGCCGCGACGACTTTCACCGGATCGGCGAAAGCAGGAGCGCTGAGCGCGCAGACCACCGCCGCCGCAAGCCAGGGGAGCTTATTGATCATGGGAACAGCCTCCGTCGATTTTGCGCCACATCCGGCGCGAGCGGGGTTCTGTTATGTTATATCCTATTGGTAGGCAAGCTCGAACTGCTACCTTATATCATATCGAGGCGCTGGCCGTGGTAGAATGGAAGCCGCTATGAGGAAAAAGACAGAGCCAGCGGGAAATCCGGCCCCCGAGCCGACAGCCATCAGCTGGCAAGGCCAGGTGGAAAGCGCCTGCGAGCGGGAGGGTCTGCATCTCACTCCGCTTCGCCGGCAGGTTCTGGCCATTCTGGCCGAGAGCTCCGCTCCCCTCGGGGCCTATGCGATCATCGATCAGCTTTCGCGCCGCGAGAGCAAACCCGTCGCGCCGCCGACCGTCTATCGCACCCTCGATTTCTTTCTCGAGCACGGCTTCGTCTACAAGATCGAGAGCCGCAACGCCTATGCGCCCTGCGAGCACCTGGGCCACTCCCATCATGGCGCGCTGCTCCTGTGCGAAAAGTGCGGACGCAGCGACGAGATCGAGGACGTGAAGCTCGACCGTTTGTTGCAGGACGCAGCCGCCCGCGCCGGCTTCGCGCCGCATCGGCAGATGGTCGAGCTTGTGGGCCTCTGCCGGGATTGCGTGGAATAGGGCAGGGGCTGCGCTTACGCGGTTAGCCGGCGCCGAGCCGCCTCAACCATGCGCGCGCTTGGGCGCGCACGTTGGCCGGCGCGGTTCCCCCGTATGACGTGCGGCTCTTGACCGAGCGGTCGACGCCCAGCACGGCAAAGGCCTGCTGAGTGATGCGCGGTTCGACGCTCTGCATTTCCTCGAGCCTGAGTTTCTCCAGCGCCACGCCGCGCTTGGCGGCGATCGCGACGATGCGGCCGGTGACGTGGTGGGCTTCGCGGAACGGCATTTTGAGCGCCTGTACGAGCCAGTCGGCGAGATCGGTGGCGATGGCGTAGCCGGACCCCGCCGCGGCCTTCATGCGCTTGGGCTCGGGCGTCATGTCCTCGACCATGCCGGTCATCGCGGCGAGGCAGAGCGCGAGCGTGCGGAAGGCGTCGAACACGCCTTCCTTGTCCTCCTGCATGTCCTTGGAATAGGCGAGCGGCAGACCCTTCATGACCGTGAGCAGGCCGATGAGCGCGCCAACGACCCGGCCGGTCTTCCCGCGCACCAGTTCGGCCGCGTCGGGATTGCGCTTCTGCGGCATGATCGAGGAGCCGGTCGAAAAGGCGTCTGAGAGCTTGACGAAGCCGAATTGCGGCGTCGTCCACAAGACGATCTCCTCGGCGAAGCGGGAGAGATGCGTCGCCGTGATCGCGGCGGCTGCGAGCGCCTCGAGCGCGAAATCGCGGTCAGCCACGCTGTCGAGAGAATTGGCTGTCGGCCGCTCAAAGCCGAGCGCTTTGGCGGTCATGTCCCGGTCGATCGGGAACGAGGTCCCGGCGAGCGCCGCCGCGCCGAGCGGACATTCGTTGAGGCGCTTGCGCGCGTCCTTGAAGCGCCCCGCGTCGCGTCCCAGCATCTCGACATAGGCCATGAGATGATGGCCGAAGGTGACCGGCTGCGCCGATTGCAAATGGGTGAAGCCCGGCATCACGGTTGCCGCGCTGTCGAGCGCGCGGGCGGCGAGCGCGCGTTGCAACTGTGTGATCTGAAGGAGGATCGCGTCGATCGCGTCACGCACCCAGAGGCGGAAATCGACCGCGACCTGATCGTTGCGCGAGCGCGCGGTGTGCAGCCGTCCAGCTGCCGGACCGACGATCTCGGCCAGGCGGCTTTCGACGTTCATATGGATGTCTTCGAGCGCGCGCGAGAACGAAAATGTCCCCGCCTCGATTTCGCCTTTGACTTGGGCGAGACCCCTGGCGATCGCGTCGGCGTCGGCGACTTCGACGATGCCCTGGCGGGCGAGCATGGCGAGATGGGCCTCGGAGCCGGCAATATCCTGGGCGGCGAGCTTGCGGTCGAAATCGATCGAGGCGTTGATTTCCTCCATCGCTTCGGCCGGGCGCCCGGTGAACCGGCCGCCCCACATTGTGTTGCTCATGCGCGTTGTCTCAGGTGATCAAACATGACGAATCTCGATAGCCCGCCCCGCCGGCGAAATGTTCTTTTGCCTGTTCTTGGCGTGCTCGTGGCGGTTGCGGCCGGGGTCGTCCTATACGGGACGGTTGCGCCGGCCGGCAAGGCCGCGAGCGATTGCCCCGCAGAATTCGGCCAAGCTTGCGGCGCGGCTTGCGCCCCTCGCCAAAGGCGAACTGGCGGCGCTCCAGGTGTCGAGCGAGCCCCGGCGAGCCGAGCCGCTGACGTTCGAGCGCGACGGAGGGGCGAAGCTCGCGGTTGCGGATTTCAAGGGCCACCCGATCCTGCTCAACCTGTGGGCGACCTGGTGCGTACCCTGCCGGGCGGAAATGCCGGCGCTAGACCGGCTCCAGGCCGCCAAGGGCGGACCCGGGTTCGAGGTGGTGGCGGTGAACGTGGACACAGCAAAGCTCGAACGCCGGGCGGCCTTTCTGGACAGCGTCGGCGTGAAGTCCCTGACGCGCTACGCCGATCCGAGCGGCGACGCCTTCGAGACCCTGCACAAGGACGGCAAGGCGCTCGGACTTCCGGTGACCCTGGTGATCGACAAGGAAGGTTGCGAAGTGGCTGCCGTCGAGGGCGGGGCCAAATGGGATTCGGCCGAAGCGCAGGCGCTCGTGGACGCGCTGAAAGGCGGGTAGGGCTGCGGGCTGACCAATAGCTTTTGCCTCCCAAGGCTCGGTCGTCAAAGGCGGAACCGCGACTATTCCAAGACCCTACGCATCGACAGATCTTATTACAATCTGTAAACGTAAAAAATCCCGAGGACAGAAATGTCGTCCCCGGTCCTTGCAAGCTTCGTCATGAGCCTCGCCATCGGATAGAGGCGAACGGGGCCAAAGATAATTGCTTGCAGAAAATCAGAAATCGAGCTAAGCTTGCCCTATGAGCAATTCTGCGCTTCGCCGCGCTGAGATTGGTGGATCTCTCTTCCAGCGCTGATAGTGACCCGGAAAAAGCGCGAAGAAAAAATCTTTGCGTTTTTCCCGAGTAACCCATTGATAAGTCTCGTTTCGGACGAGAGAATCCAAGTAAATCCAAGGAAATCCAACATCTTAAACAGGGGTTTTTGCATCGAAACGGCTAGGTCCCAAGAAAACCCAAACAGGTCCAAAGCCAATGGCGAAGCGTCTTCAAGCCGCCTGAACGCGGAAGTCTCGCTGCAGAAGAGCGCAGACCTCCAATTCAGGTACTGGGCGGCTGAATAGGTAGCCTTGCGCCTCAGAGATCGTGCCCAGCGCTTCGATCATTCTGAGCTGCTTGGCCGTCTCGACGCCTTCGATCAGGACGCTCATGCCGAGCCTGCGGCTCATCGACGAAACGCCTTCCACCAGCACCGACGCGCGTTCCTGAAGGCCGAGCCCCATGGTGAAAGAGCGATCGATCTTGATCCGGTCGAGGGGGAAGCTAAGAAGATAGCTGAGGCTCGAATAGCCGGTGCCAAAATCATCGAGCGAAACGCGCATGCCTTGGGCGCGCAGCGACTGGAGGGTGCGACGGATGTCGCCCCGGTCTTCGAGCAGGGTCGATTCGGTGATTTCAAGATCAAGACGTTCAGGCGCCAGTCGAGCGTCCGCGAGGGCGCTCAGGATCGTGCTTTCGAGATTGCCGTTACGGAATTGCGTCGAGGAGAGGTTCACCGACACGCAGACGTCATCGGGCCAACCTGCGCAGGCTTTGCAGGCGCGCCGAAGGATGGCCGCGCCCATTTCCTCCATCAGCCCAATCTCCTCGACGATCGGGATGAATTCCGCCGGCGACACGGGCCCAAGCAAAGTGCTTCGCCAGCGCGCAAGCGCTTCGAAGCCGGCGATCCGTCTCGTCGCGACGGACATGATCGGCTGGAAATAGACTTCGATTTGGTCGGTGGCGACCGCGGCGCGCAGTTCGAGCTCGATCACACGACGAATCTGGATCTTGGCGTCCATCTCCTGCTCGAACGCCCTCCAGGATCTACGCCCGTCGGCTTTCGCCGCATAAAGCGCGATGTCCGCCTTGGAAAGTAGGGCGTCGGAACTTAACCCGTCGCTTGGAGCCGAGGCGCTCCCGATGCTCGCGCCGACGATGACCTCGCTCCCGTCGATGACCACGGCCCGGTTGATTTCGTCGATGATGCGCTTGGCGAGCGCCTCGGTCTCGAGTTGGCCGGGCTCGTGATAGTGAAGGATGACGAATTCGTCGCCGCCCCAACGGGCGACAAGATCACGCGGCCCGATGATGGCGCTGAGCCGGCTTGCGATTTCGACGAGGAGCTTATCGCCAGTCCGGTGTCCGAGGCTGTCGTTGACCTGCTTAAAGTCGTCGAGGTCGAGGAACATCACGGTCAGGCCCTCGCCTGGGGCGCCGTCGCGACGAAGGGTGAGCGTAAGCTGCTCCTCGAAGCAGCGGCGATTGGGCAATTCGGTCACGGAATCGAACCGCGCCATTCGGTTGATTTCGATCTGGGCGTTGCGGCGCTCGGTGACGTCCTGGATGACGAGCACGGTGCCCTCGCTCGTCATGCGATGGACAGTGATCTCGAAAGCGCGATCGTCCAGCGTTTCGAGCGGGATGACGAAATCGACGCCATTGGTGTTGCTGGCCAGAACCGACGCAAGACGCACGAATTGCGGTTCGGCCATGACGCCCTTGCTGACCAGCTTCCCCAAAGCCGATTTCACGTGCGCGCCAACGGGAGCGTCGTCCGGCTCAAGGCCGAACATTTTGAGGGCCTGATCGTTGGTCAGAACGAAGCGGCCGTCAGGGTTCAGCATGCAAAGGCCGTGCGACATGTTGTTGAGGGCCATGTCGAGCCGGGCCGCCAGCATCGCCGCCTGTTGCTGCGACGCCACCACCGCCATGAAATTATCTCGCAGCCGCTTGGCGAAAGACTTCATGTAGAGGACGAGCGGGGCGATCCCCACTGCGATTCCCACGGGATACCAGCCGCCCGCGATGATCATGGCGATCGAAAGCGGAGCGAAGGCGCCAAAGAGCTGCAGGTTGATGCCACGGTAGATCGCATAGCTGCGCGACATCAGGCTGAACGCGTAGGCGATCGTCATCGACACGCCGATGAAATGCGCAAAGCTATTGTTGGTCACGCAGAACGCGAGCAGGGTCCACGACGACAGCGCGGTGAGACTGACAACCGCGCCAGCCGAGAAGATTTTCTCGCGCATGCGGGCCATCGCGACAGTCGGGCTGGGCACGTTTCGCGCGTGCCGCTTGGCGAAGTGGAGGCGCGCGACGGCGATGACGAGTTGGGCCGGAGCGGCGACAGCCAGAATGAAGTTTCTTGCCGCGACGGCTGCGGCAAGCTCGCCGCAAGTGACGGCGACCGCCGACAGGAGCACGACAGGGACGATGTCCGTAAGAAGGCCGTCGACGAAGCCGATATAAATCTCGTCCGGCAATTCGTCAGTGGGCGCGGAATGCTCGCTCCGCTGGGCATCCGCCATGCAAAAAACCGATTTGGGTAAACCGGTCGCCAGTATCCGCCTGGAGAATTAAAAAGTCCCTTAACTGGAAGTGAGAGCCCTTCCTTGGAATAGCAAAGACAACGGCTAAAATATTTCGTTAGTCAGGCGTGGAAAGCGCTCGATTTCGAATGACCGACGACAGCCCTAGTCAAGCTTCGCAGGACATTGATGTCCTAAGATGGTGGCCCATATCGGCTGCAGATAATTCAACTGCATCGCTCGTGAATTGAAAACCAATGGTTTAAAATTCGTTTGGTTCACGCTTTCTTGGCCGGTTCGGAAGTGGAAATGGTGGGAGAAAGTCCGATAAGTGGGGCAACAGGGGGTGCTCCGCAGTCGTTTTCGGATCGCGTTCTGCGTCTGTTGGAGAAAGTCGAGCATCGCGTCGCTTCAAGTCCGGCCGATCGCGAAGCGGCGTTCCGACTGCGATTCGAGGCTTACCAGAAAATTGGATTTCTGAAGCGAAGCGATGGGGATCGGCTTTACGACCCGCGATACGACGACGCGGCGAACGGTTGGATCACGACGACGTTCATTGACGGGGAACTCGCGGGCACCGTCAGAGTCAATGTCGGCGTCGGTGAAAACGCGATCCTTCCCGGCCTCCAAGTCTTTGCCGACGTTCTCGTTCCCAGATTGTCGAGCGGCGAAGTCATCGCCGAATTTACACGTCTCGCGGCTCGGCTTTCGTTGTCGAGCGCCTATCCGGAATTGGCATACGTAATTATGCGTCCGGCGTTTATGGCTGCAGAGCATTTTAGCGCCGACTGCGCCGTTGGGACCCCGCGCGCGGAGCATATTGCGTTTTATCGGCGCTCGTTCGGCGCCACGGTGTGGCGCCCGCCCCGCGACTATCCCGGCTTAACCGCCAAACTGGCTTGCGTAGGCGCCGACTATCGTCTTGCGAGACAGTTCATCGAGACCCGCTACCCATTTTTCAAGTCCGAACCAATGGAGAGAGAGGCGCTGTTTGGACCGAGCAAGGGCGAATCCAAAAGAGCCGATGGCGTAGGGCCCGAACTGGAACCAAGCTCCTTACGCCGCTGACCGCGGTTCGCGGCGGCCGCCTTGCGCGGCGCTCTGAGCATAGGCGTCAAGAGCGGCCTCGCTCGGCCGCATTTTACGGGCTCTACACCAGCTCAAGAAATCGTCGAGGGAAACTGTTTCCAGGCTTCCCGCCGCGCCCCCCAGAGAAAGGCCCATGAAATGGCCATAGCGGCTGTCCAGCCAGTCCTCATAGTCGCCGAAGCTCGATAATCCAGAAATGCACGCTTGGGCGCGCTCAAAATCGGTGGCGGATACAACTCCTACGAGAATCTTGTCCATAGTACAGCCACCAGTGTCTAGGGCTCTGAGGGCCCCTCGTCGTCTATCATTCATGCACTATCAATAATTCGTAAGCGGCGAGTAAAAGCTTTAACTTAAAAAGCGCCGAGGAGACGTTGAAATTCCGGCAGCCCTCCGTTTCGACAAGGATCTCAGACCGACAATTTAGTCTCCACCATCGCTTCGGCCATCTAACGACATTACTCACGTCACTAAAGTAATCTTGCCAAATTATGTCAACATTAAATCGTTGGTCGGTACGACCGACGCCCGAATTCAACCGACAGGGCGTGCGCTGGCGCAGCATCGAACTGGCGGTGGAGCAAGCCGGGTCGCGGCGCGGAAACCGGATTTTTCTTTCGAGGAAGGAGAAGCGAAAACGCGGAACGGTCTGCGCGAAACTCTAAACGGTCGCTCTTTTCGCTTGATATGGGGCCATCCCCTCCCGGGCCAGGTTGTCCGCGCGGATGTTCAGTTCATTATCCGCATGACCCTTGATCCAACGCCACTCAATCGTGTGTTGCTCGGCAACCGCGGCCAAGGCTCGCCAAAGATCTTCGTTTTTAACGGGCTTTTTCGATGCGGTGCGCCAGCCGTTGCTTTTCCAGCTGTCGATCCAGCCTGTGACTCCGCCGCGTAGATATTGGGAATCTGTGTGCACGACCACTTCGCATGAGCGTTTCAACGAGCGGAGGGCTTCGATCGCCGCAGTGAGCTCCATGCGATTGTTGGTGGTGAGCGCCTCGCCGCCTTTGAGCTCCTTTTCATGGTCGCCGTAGCGCAGGACAGCGCCCCAGCCGCCAGGGCCAGGATTGCCGGAACAGGCGCCGTCGGTCCAAATCGAGACGCCCTGGCTCACCGCACGAGACCATAGTCGGCGGCGGATCTCACATGTTGGTGGAAGCGCAATTTATCGCGGTATTCGAGCGGATGCTTCGGCGCGACCTTAGCGCCCGGCGGAACGTTCAGCCAGTCGACCAGTCGGGTGAGCATGAACCGCAATGCGGCGCCTCGGGCCAGGAGCGGCAGCGCCTCAATCTCGGCTTCGCCAAGCGGCCGCACCCCCTCGTAGGCGGAGATCATCGCCCGCCCCTTGGAAACGTTGAAGGCGTTGTCGGGCTCGAAACACCAGGCGCTGAGGCAGATCGCAAGATCGTATGCGAACGCGTCGTTGCAGGCGAAGTAGAAGTCGATGAGGCCGGAAAGGTTTTCGCCAAGGAAGAACACGTTGTCATTGAAAAGATCGGCATGGATGACGCCGCCCGGCAGGTTATTCGGCCAATGAGCCTGAAGGAAAGTGAGTTCGCCCTCGATCTCCTCGCACAGATGAGGCGCGACCTCGTTCGCGCGCCCCTCGGCAGACCGGAATAGCGGTCGCCAGCTTTGCAGAGATAGAGCGTTGGCTCGCTTAAGCGGGAAGTCGACGCCGGCGAGGTGCATCTGCGCCAGCGCCTCTCCGACCTCGCCACAATGGCGAATGTTGGGACGTCGAATCCATATCCCATCGAGGAATGTGACAATAGTCGCCGGGCGCCCCGCGAGTTCTCCGAGCGCTGCGCCAGCGCGATCACGGACAGGTTGAGGACAAGTGACGCCACGTCCCGCCAAATGTTCCATCAGACCGATAAAGAATGGCAAATCCTCGGCTTTTACCCGTTTCTCGTAAAGGGTGAGGATATGCTGGCCTTTTGTAGTGCCCAGCAGGAAGTTGGAGTTCTCAACTCCTTCTGCAATGCCCTTAAATGATGTCACTTCCCCGATGTCGTAACGCGTCAGAAAGGCGCGCAGCGCATCATCCGAGACCTCGGTGTAGACAGCCATGTCCCGTCCATTAAAGCGGCTCATCAAATTAGAGCGATGGCGGACCCGCTTAGCCGCGTGTATAAGACCGGTCAATTGCCGAGCGTGACCACGGTCGCGGGCCTAAAGGCGGCGCGACTTTGGCTGCCACTTCCGCGCCCGAGCGCGGATCCGAGCGGACTACGACGGTTTAATCGCCGTGTGGCTCCCTGGATATCGGCGTCCGGAGGAAATCGGTTTCGATGGTTGCGTCGCCAAGGCGCTTGGCGGCGTTCGTGTGGCCGCAATTGAATGGGGGTTCATTCGATGCGTATTGTTATGGTAGGTGCGGGTTACGTCGGTCTCGTTTCAGGGACCTGCCTTGCTGATTTTGGCCACGAGGTTGTCTGCGTCGAGGTCGACCAGACAAAAGTTGCGGGTTTGCGAGAAGGCCACGTGCCGATCTTCGAGCCTGGCTTGAGCGAGTTGGTCCTCGCCAACCAAGCGGCCGGCCGGCTGTCGTTCACAACGAGCCTGAAAGAGGCCGGGCGCGGGGCGAAGGCCATCTTTATCGCCGTCGGCACGCCTTCGTTGGCGGAGGTCGGCTCGGCCGATATGCACTTCGTTCACGACGCGGCTCGCGCGATCGGCGAGATCATCCAAGATTTCACCGTGGTCGTCGTCAAGTCGACGGTTCCAATCGGCGCAGGCGACGAGGTCGAGCGCATCATAGCCGAGCACGCGCCTCAGGGCTCATTTGCCGTCGTGTCAAATCCGGAATTCCTGCGCGAAGGCGCGGCGATCGAGGATTTCAAGCGACCTGACCGGGTCGTCATCGGCGTCGAAGACGACCGCGCGCGTCAGGTGATGGGCGAGATCTACCGGCCCATCGAACGCAACGGCGGGCAGATTGTCTATACGTCCCGTCGCAGTTCGGAGATGATCAAATACGCCGCCAACGTCTTCCTGGCGATGAAAGTGACGTTCATCAACGAAATCGCCGATCTGTGCGAGCATGTGGGCGCCGATGTTCTTGATGTTTCCCACGGCATTGGTCTCGACGACCGTATCGGGCGCAGGTTTCTCAACCCCGGTCCGGGCTTCGGCGGGTCTTGCTTCCCCAAGGATACGCTCGCTTTGACCAAGCTCGCCGCCGAAGCGAAGGCGCCGATCCGGCTGGTCGAGACGCTGGTCGACGTGAACGACAAGCGAAAAACAGCGATGGCGGCAAAAATCATCCGGGCCTGCGGCGGCTCGGTTTCAGGAAAACGGATCGCCGTGCTTGGTCTCACCTACAAACCCAAAACTGACGACATGCGCGATGCGCCGAGCCTCGTTATCCTGCCGGAGTTGCAAGCAGCAGGCGCCAACGTTGTCGCTTACGATCCAGAAGGCGTTCGACACGCAAAGCCGCTGCTTCCCGGCGTCGAGTTTGCGGAGAGCGCCTATGCTTGCGTCAAAGGCGCGGACGCGGCGGTCATCGTCACCGAGTGGGACGAATTCCGGGCGCTTGACCTGCCCCGGGTCAAAAGCAGCCTGAAGTCGCCGATCATGATCGACTTGCGCAATATTTATCCAATCGAAATGATGAAGGCGCATGGATTTCGTTACGTATGCGTAGGCCGGGGTTTCGGTGGGGAGGGCTAAGGAACCTGGCCCGCTGCAGCGCCAGCTTACGCCGCGGGTCGGAGTGAACCAGTTACCGTCCCTCAAGAAAACCGCGAATGCGGACAATCCAAGGTCGTTAATGCCGCCCGCGCGCCAATCCCGCTCCTGTGTCATCGTCGTCGAGAACCTGCCTGTTCCCTTCGATCGGCGGGTTTGGCAGGAGGCCCAGGCTCTTCATCGCGCGGGTTGGACGGTATCGGTCATTTGTCCGACCAACGCCGATTTCCCGAAGCGGTTCGAGGTCATCGACGACATTGCGATCTATCGGCATCCGCTGCCGGCAGAAGAGCGGGGCGCGGTCGCTTATTTCCGCGAATATGCAACAGCGCTGTTCCATGAATTCCGGCTCCTGTTCAGGGTTCACCGCGAACGCGGCTTTTCAGTCATACAGGCGTGCAATCCGCCAGATCTCATCTTTCTCGCCGCTCTGCCATTCAAGCTTATGGGCAAGCGTTTCATCTACGATCAGCATGACGTCTCGCCAGAATTGTTCATTGTTAAATTCGGCAAGAAAGGATTTCTCTATCGCGCCTTGATGTTCTTCGAATTCATGAGCTACAGAATGGCCGACCAAGTTATTACTGCCAACGCGACCTTCAAAGAGCTTGCGATTAGCCGTGGCGGCAAGGCGCCTTCGCAAGTCGAGGTCGTCTACGGGGTGCCCGATCGAAAGCGCATCCATCGCGTCGAGCCTGAGGCTGGGCTGCACGACGGGCGCAAGTTCATTCTTGGCTATGTCGGAATCATCAACGAACAAGACGGCGTCGAACATCTTGTGCGGGCGGTCGCCCATCTCGTCAAAGTCAGCGGATTTCGTGACTTCCGCGCGATTGTCGTCGGCTCCGGCCCCGCCCTTGAGTTGGTGCGAGCGCTCGCGCGCTCGCTCGAGGTCGAGGACTTCATTGTCTTCACCGGCTACCTCAAAGGCGAGCCGCTGCTTGCGCATCTCAGCGCCTTCGACATCGGCGTCATTCCCGATCCGTTGAACGAGGCCAACGACCTCATGAGCATGAACAAGGTCTTCGAATATTCCGCTCTTGGAATTCCGACCGCATGCTATCCCCTCAAAGAGACAAAGCGGCTCCTAGGGAACGCAGGAGTCTATGCGCCGTCCCCTGATCCTGCGGGACTCGCTGAGGCTTGCCTCATGTTGATGCAGGACGACGGCTTGCGCGCGCGCTCGGCAGCGGTAGCGGCGAAGCTTTCTGCGGAGAAGTTCCTCTGGGAGAACGAGGCTCGCAAATACGTTGCGACTTTCGAGCGGGTGCTGTCTCCGAAGGCCGAGCACTCTTAAGACCAGGCCGGTTCAACAGCGCGCAGCCAGGACTTTTGATTTTCTGAGTTATCCGCACAAGGGGGCTTGAGCGAGCCGAACGCCCGGCCCGCGCCTCTCGTCCCGCTAGGCCCTCAGCTGAGTAGGCGCCCGCGCGGTGGGTTTTGAAGAGGTTCAATTTTTCCGACCTCCGCTTACCCGGCATAAATTCTTTTAATCCGAAATCTTCTCCTTCGTGCTGGAGTAGCCCTAATCGTCGCCCGCCGGCAATGGCGGCCACACAAGATTTTGCCGAAGCTTTTCGCTCGTTGGACGGCCCCTCCCGCTAGAGCTGCACGCCCTTGGTCAACGCTCCGTCGATCACGAGGTTGGTTCCGGTCGTGAAACTCGAGGCGGGGCTGGCGAGAAACACGATGCCGCGCCCGATCTCCTCCGGTTTCGCCATCCGCCCGGTTGGGTTCAGGGAAAGGGCGTTGCTAAAAAGATCGGGCAGGTTCTTTTCGACGTTCTGCCAGACGCCGCCTTCAAAATACGTGTTGCCCGGCGAGACCGCATTCACCCGGATCATTTTAGGCGCGTGCTGATAGGCAAGTCTCTGCGCGTAGTGAATGAGCGCCGCTTTCATCGCGCCATAAGCCGGACCGGTGAAATCGACCTCGCGTCCAGAGACCGAGGAAACGATAACGATCGAGGGGTGCTTTGATTTTTCGAGGAAGGGCAGGGCGGTGTTGACCGCGTACACGGTGTGCATCATGTCGACGTCGAACGTCTTGCTCCATGCTTCCGCGTCGTCCTGCACGGCGAGCGCGGAGACATTGGCGACCAGAATGTCGATTCCGTCCAGCGCCGCCGCGCTGTCCGCGATGAAGGTCTGCAGCGCGGCCTTATCGCCCACGTCTATGTCCGCTCCGTAAGCCTGGACGCCTTTGGCGGTGAGGTCTTTGACCGCGGTCTTCACTTCATCCGCGTTTCGAGCGCAGATTGCGACGCTCGCGCCCTCCTCGGCAAAAATATTCGCAGCGGCGCGCCCGATGCCCTTCGTGCCGCCAGTTATGACCGCTCGCAGGCCTTTCAATCCGAGATCCATGTGCCCTCCTTACGTTCATTTCGGCGGCAGCCGACCTTGAGCAGCGAGACGCCCACATGCGCAGAAGATCGGCGCCGGACTTGCGTGCAGTCTTGGCCCTCTTACTAGCAAGAACTGGGCCCTGAGCTCATTGTAATCGCAAGGCGCTTCCGCGTGAAATTCCACTGCATCCCCGCCCGAAGACTTCAATCGCGAGAGGGGTGAAAGAAGGTGAGTAGGTTGAAGAGCGGGGGCTGATTTCAGGTCCTCTCGCCTACGTGCTGCTCTGCGCCGTCGACCGGAGCAAGCCAGCGCTCGCGGCGAGGCGTCCACAATTCGTAGCCAGGCGTGAAGTCCGTGGGCGCATCGTCGAAGGCGCCAACTCGAACTTCGACCTCGTCGGGGGCGTCGACGAGCGCAAAAACCGAAGAACCGCAAAGAGCGCAGAAGTGACGATTGTCGGTCGTGAGCCTCCAGCTTCAAGTTTCACCGGTCACCAATATTTCGTCCGACGGCTAGACCGCGAAAAAATTGCCAAGCGAGCCGGTCTCTTTCGACACACGAAGCAGTGGCAAAGGCCGACTCGGACGGTTCCCCGGTGACCTCGAACCTGACCTGACCGCAGTTGCAACCCCTAGTCGCTTTCGCATCTTTCACTCCGAGCCCAGATCCATGGCCTCTGGCGCTCGCAGCTTCTCGACGGCGTCCAATGGCGTCTCGATAAGATGAACACTGTCCCGGCGCGCTTGATCCCGATTTGGTCGCGAGTTTTGTTCAACGCGAAGGCTCACCATCGTCCTTGTCGCCGCGTCCCAATCTGGACGGTTCGGTGTGACGGGCCCATACGCAATTGAACGTGGAGGGACGTGATCCAAATGAAAACTCTCGCTCAATTCGTACGAACGACGATTCTCGGCGGCGTTATTTTCCTCGCGCCAATCGTCGTTCTGATTGTCATCCTCGCCAAGGCGTTCGGCTACGCCAAGATCGGCATACACGCCGTCGTCGTTCATGTTCCCGCGGTTTCGGATTTGAGCATCGGCGTGGCCACAGCGCTTTCGATCGCGGCGATTGCTCTCGTTTGCCTTCTTGCCGGGCTCATCGCGGAAACCGTGCCCGCGCAGCGCCTCGTCAATGCCTTGGAGGCCTCGGTGCTGTCGAAGATTCCGGCCTACGAGTACCTGAAACAGGAGAGCGCAAGCGCGTTGGGCGTCGCTGAGATTGGCGAGCTTCCCGTCGTCTTCGTGCCCATGGAAGGAGGATGGCAACTCGGCGTTCAAACCGAAACGTTGAGCAACGGACTCGTCTCGATCTTCGTCCCCGGCGCGCCAAACCCGCATTCCGGATCGGTCTTTTTCTTTTCGTCGGACACTGTTCGGCCTGCGGGCGTCAAGCTCGCCGCCGCACTCAGCTGCCTAAGGCGATGCGGCGCGGGCGCATCCACTCTTGGCGCTGCGTGGCCATCGGGCAATGTGCGCAGATAAAGAGCCGACATCGATCGGTGAGGTTCCCGGGCGGCCCGAGCGAAACAGCGCTTCAGATAGAGGGCGACCGCGGAGCGCGACAGGAGCAGGCTGAAGCGATCGCGACTGCTATCACCATACGAGAAACAGCCCGATATCGCCTGGCATCCCGTCAGGAAACTCAACAACCCGCGCCGAAAGATGGAAACCCTGCGGCTTTAGATCGTGGCTCCATCGTAAATAAATTTCGGCGGCCTCGCCGCGCAACGTCGCTGGCCAGCCTGGGTCGGGTACGTTCACAGCACGGCCGCCGTCACTGCAAAGTTGGCTCGGGAAGCGCAAGAGCAGGAATTCCCTCAGCCCTTGCTCGGCCGCGGTGCGCGCTTCTTGAACGAGATGGCGCCAGCTTCCGTCGGATATGTGCGTGCCGATCAGCTCCTCCGCCCTATGCTGCCGCTCTTTGTCGGCGCTATGACGCAAGTCTTCGCGGCGATGCGCTTCTTTGTTCTCGAAGTCCGCTGCGAGCCGGCGAAAGTCTGCGGCGGCGACGGAAAGATTATCGGTCTGATTCATCACCGCGACATGGGGTTCCGTCCCATGGCGCGGACGTTCGAAGCGCCACTTAAGCGGCGCCAGCACGTCCCCCAGAGCGCGCGCCACAACTCCCTCGGTAGTCCTAACCTCATGGCGACCTTCTTCACTTGCGAGCGCTTGGAGGAGATTCTCGCGGCTGACGATTCCGACCACCCGCCCCTCTCGCACCACAGGTACGCGCTTGATCCGATGTGCGGCAAGCAAGCGCGCGATCTCACCGATGTCGGTGTCCTCCTCGACGGTGACGACTGGCCTCGACATGACGTCGTTTGCGAGACGATCGGGACGCAAGTTGGAAAGGAATTCGGCGCTAAGCGCTTCACCTTCCGCGAGCAGGGCGAGCCACCACTCGCGCCGCTCATCGCGTTGCGTTTCATCCCGACCGATAAGATCGCCCTCGCTGACCATGCCAATGGGCGCGCCGTTCCTATCGAGGATAGGGATCGCGCTGATATGGTTTTCGAGCAAAAGATTGGCGATATCCCGGACTGGCGTATCCGCTCTCGCGGAGATAACTGCACTCGTCATCACCTCACGTGCGTTCATGGATCAGTATAGCCAAAATGTATGAACCGTGACGACATGGCCGGAATTGGGAAGGAAGGCGGTCGCTGAGGCGATCCTTCGGTGCGGTGAACCCTGTGCGTCGTCTAGCCTAAGGCTTCGCCGAAGAAGCGGTGGGCCCGAGCGGGGGCAGACTGGTGAGATAGACGGCGATCGCCTGCCGGTCGGAATCGGGCAATTCCGCGAGATTGCGCACAACGGCGGTCATGCCGGCCCCGAGAACATCGCCGGTAGGCGTGAACCCGCTGGTCAGCGCTTCGACAATATCGGGG
The DNA here is from genome assembly GCA_963737365.1 of uncultured Alphaproteobacteria bacterium. Classification (GTDB taxonomy): domain Bacteria; phylum Pseudomonadota; class Alphaproteobacteria; order Rhizobiales; family Beijerinckiaceae; genus Roseiarcus. Next base: position 1,295,351 of record CAVTSD010000007.1, on the reverse strand, counting down.
TCAGTCCAATGCAAAAAGTCGCCGCCTCTCAGGTTCGCCGCCCTGCCGTGACCATCGGGCAAGGGCGCGCCAGCGAGCGCATGCTTCAAATCCATCTCGCCAAGAAAGCCGCGCGGCGTATGGCATTCGCCGCAATGGCCGGGGCCCTCGACGAGATAGCGGCCGCGTTTCCATTGTTCGCTTTGAGCGGGATCGGGGACGAGGCCAGCATTGTCAAAATAGAGGCGCTTCCATAAGCCGACGGCGCGGCGGATGGAGAAGGGAAAGCGGAGGGCGTTCGCGGGCGCTTTGCCCTTAACCGCCGGCAAGGTGCGGAGGAAAGCCGCGAGATCGGCGATATCCTTCGGCGTCATGCGTTGATAGGACGTGTACGGGAAGGCCGGGTAGAGATTGTCGCCGTTTGGCGAAACGCCTGACAAGAGGGCGTTGGCGAGATCGACCGGGGGCCACGCGTCGATCCCATCGACCGGATCGGTGGAGATGTTCGGCGGGTAGAACGATCCGAACGGCGTCTTGAGCTCGAGCCCGCCGCCGAGCTTTAGGGGGTCGTCCTGGCCAGGCGACTTGTGGCACGAGTCGCAACCGCCCGCGTAAAACACGAGCCGACCAGCAGCGGCGTCGCCGGAAAGGCCGAGCTTTTGCCATTCCTCAGCCGTGTAGCGCGGCCGAGGCGCAGACAGCGCCCAGGCCAGCGAAGCAGCGGCGACGACCACGACCGCTAAGACGGCGACAACCCACTTCATCCGCGCGAGCGAAGTCGAGGATCCACGCGCGTTGAACCAACAGTCCTAGCCGCTTTTGGCCTTGTAGAGTTCATGACAGCTGCCGCAATTCTTAAACACGGCCGGCGCGAATTGCTTGAACGTCGCTTCATCCGTGATCCCGGCCTCGGCCGCCTGGACATCCTTGGCGAATTGAGCGAAGCGGGCGTCGAAGTCCGCCTTGTTCTCCCAGATCGCGGGGAGCGCCGCCGTCCCGCCGCCCGTCTTGCTATTGTCGGGAAACAGGGCCGCGGATTTTGTCGCGCCTTCGTCGAGCGTCTTCAGGGACTCTTTCACCGTCGCCAGATCGAACGGGATCTTGCCCTTCGACATGCCAAACAGCGTCTTCGCAGCTTCGCCATCGTGCTTCATGAGCGCCCGCCGTTCGGCGATCGGGTCCGTATCGGCCAGCACTACGGTCACCCCGCAAGCCAGCGCCAGCGCCACTGCCAAAAAGCGTTTCATGAACCTCTCCCCGATACCAATATCTTCCTGATACGGACGCTGCCGCGTTCATTCTCGCAACACAGCAATAATTGCGCGCGACCGCAATCCAAATCTCTGTGTCCAGGGCATAGGCCGCGAGTCGCGCGCCATGATCGGCCACGAGGCGCGCGTCTGCGATTAGCTCGAATCACCTTCGCGGGAGGGCGAACCTCAGATCCGCCGCCTGCGCGGGTCAAGACGATCTAGTCGATCGCGGACAAAATGTGAATTGTCCGTTTGGCGACCAAATCCTTGGTTTTCTGCGAATATGTTTTCATGTGCGGCGCCGCGACATGGTCCCTCAGGGCCTCCGGGCTTTCCCAGGATTCGAGGACAACGAGACTGTCCGGCCCAAATTCAGTTTGAAATGGGCCGACCGTCGCCGCGTCGATGTGACCGGCGTATTCGATGCACCCCTTCTCGGCGTGCACATTGGGAACATTGGCGCGAAAGGCCGCCAGAAGTTCCTCGCGGCGGCCCGGATGGGCAGTAATGACGGCGACTACGCGGATCATTGTCACTCTCTTTTCCTGGTTCGGCTCACCGTCCGACAGCGCGCACATAACCCCACCAGATCCGACTTCGCCAGCGAAAAGGGGCGTAGTTAAATCGTTAAATCACGCTCGGTCAGAGGTTGAGGCCAGCGATCGCGTCGGCGAGCCTAGCGCTCGCCTTCATCGCGCCCGCGTGATTCAAATGCGACCAGTTCTCGAACAGTTCATCATGCGGCGCGAGGTCGCCGTAGTTGAGGACCAGACCGAATTGCTTGAGAAAATCTTCATCGCTGATCGTCGGCGGACCTTCGAACATCGGCATATGGACGAAGACGAGTTGCGCGCCATGAGTTTTCGCCTCGCGCGCGATTTTTTCAGTGAAAAGATGGTCTTCGCCGCCGTTGAGGCGGGTGAGTAGGCGCGCGACCAGGGTTCGAGGCACTGGTTCCCGAGGCTCGGCGCGCAGAGTAGCCCGCGGAACCTGATGCTCCATGTCGACCAGTTTCCCATAGTCGCCGATGAAGCTGGTGGTGAAATCGGTGCGGTTTCGTGCGTAATGCGCGGGATCGAATTGTTTTGACAGGCCAAAGAGATCTGGAAAAAGATTTGCGCCAAACAGTTTGAGTTTGCGGATCGGCAGATAGGCGAGATTGTAGAGATAATTATGGAGGAACGGCGACGGGGGGAAAACGATCGCCTCCGCAGGCGCGACGTATTTGAAAAAGAAATGCCCAAACGGATAGGGCTCTTCCTCCACCTCGAGAACGACCACCTTCGGCGATTTCGCCTTAAACAGCTCGTTAAGGATCGCCCATTGGATGTCGCGCCCGGCGCCTGGTAGGGCAAAATTGACGACATTGAGGTGCTTGCCCCGCTGAGCGAGGTCCTTTTCGACAGCGGCGGCGCTGAAGCCGAGCTGCGCGCGTGAGGGACCGACGATGGCGACATCGATTGGCGTGGGGTCAAAATGGATCCGCTCGTAGATCCAGCGCAACCGGCCATCCGGATCTTGCAGCTGCCATCTTTGATAGTCGTTTTCTGGGAGAAGGCAGATGGCGGCGTTGAGAATAAAAGCGACAGCGAGCGCAGCGCCTAAAACGCCAAGGAGCCTCAGTCCGGCCATCCGTATGTCGATCGATTCAGCCAGCCGTTGCATTTAGGCTCGCTAGAATTGCCCATAGATGAACCGTCCGCTTCCCTCGGTCGACAGGACCGACAGCAGGAACAGGCAAACGCCGTACTGCAGCCAATTTGGGGCTGTACGGTTGAGCAACCCGAAAAGGCCTCGGGCGCCGGGCGCCCCCGCGCCGACATAAAGCGCAACCCCCATGCAGATCCACGCTGGAACGACCAGGTTTGCAGCCATGTCCGACCATCCGGTCGGCCCGCTCGGCCCGACTCCGGCGACCTGAGCGAGTATGGAAGTGGCCTGGGCAAATGTCTCGGAATGAAAAAAGATCTGCGAGAAGCTCATCAGAGCAAAGGTCAATGCGGCGCCGAGAACACCGAGGATAGCGCCGGGCGGACGCCAGCCGGAACTTTGAGGGGCTTTGACTTTTCCAGCAGCGCGTTTACGGCGAGCTAGCTCGCCAAGGATCAGCACGGTTGCGCTGAGAAAGACGGCGTGAAGCATGCCAAACACGAGATAGTTGAGCGTGAAGCCGTGCCACACCCCGATGATGATCATGTTGAGGCAGATGGCGCCGATCAATCCGGCTTGACCGTAGTCTCTAAGCGACATCGATAAGGGTGTGAACAGGTAGTCGGTGAGCCAAAAAGTCAAGCTCATATGCCAGCGGCGCCACATGTCCTGGATGTTGGTAGCCAGGAACGGCGCATTGAAATTGGGCGGACCCTCGATACCGAACAGCTTGCCGATACCCAGCGCAATGTTCGTATAGCCGGAGAAATCCGCGTAGAGCTGAAGTGTGTAGCAGGCGACGGTCGTCAGCATGACGCCGTAAGAATAGTCTGAATGGGATTGGTCGATCAGCTCGATGAAGGCTCCGAGCCGGTCGCCGACCAGCGTCTTCATCATTAGTCCGCCGAGTATGAACCGAAATCCCATTTCGATCTGTTTGTCGTCGATCGACCTCGTCATGATGTCGCGCGTCTGCGCGAAGAACGGCTCCGGTCGCTGAATCGGCCCGCTGATGATCTGCGGAAAAAAGGCTGGAAAGAGGAAGAAGACGATCGGGTCGCGCTCAACCGCCTCGTCGTCCCAGTACACTTCGATGAGATACGAGATCAGCTTGAACGAGTAATAGGAGACCCCGAGGGGCAACAGCAAACCGCGCCACGCGCCGGCCGCCTTGAAGGCCACGATGACCGCGACCACCGCAGCAACGCCGGCCGCCATATACGCCTGCTTCGCCCGTTCGCTGCCGCTCTTCGCGATGGCGAGCCCGAGCGCGTAGATCGCTGCCGAGGCGACGATGAGCAACACGAGATAAATTCGGCTGGAGAGCGCGTAAAAAGCGTAAGAAAGCACCAGAAGATAAATCGCCCGCCAACGGCCGGAGAGCAGATAAAACGCCGTCACCGCGGGAAGGAGGGCGACATAGAACAGCGGCGCGGTGAAACCCACCTACGCCGCCTTTTTCTTGATCAGTTCGAGCAGTTCGCCAACGTTCTTTAAATTCCTGACATCTTTGATGCTGAACTTGACGCCGAACGCCTTCTCCACCGCGATGATCATGTTGATGTTGGACAGCGAATCCCACGTTGGCACGTCGGCTGCAGTCATGCCCTCGCTGACCACCAGGTCGTCATCGTTGAAGACATCACGAAAGATAGGCGTCAAGCGAGACACGATTTCATTCGTCTCCATTTTCCCCCCTTAAATGGCATACTGCGTACGGAAACCGTTCTGTTGCCGGCGTGTTTGTCATGATCACAAATGCAGGATCCAAAGAGCCAAAAAGTCCGTCAGGAAAGCGACGAAGAGCAGCGCGCCGACAATTCGCCACAAAACCGTACCCGGGTCTTCGGTCATCGTCGCCACGTTGGGGCGTGGGCCGCGGGCATGCTACAATTTCCTTACAGCTCGTTGACGACCGGCGCGAAGAATGTCTCGCGCGGTCGATAAGCCTCGACCGCGAGCGCCCATTGGGAAGCGCCGGCGTCGCCGTCCGCAATCTTCTCGAAGCCAAAGCTCTTAAAGAAGTCCTTCACCATGTCGTTCTTCTTGGTGGGGAGGTAGTGGCCGGTCACCCGCTTCGCGCCCAGCCGCGCTGCATGGGAAAAGATGTTGTTCATGGTGAAGCTTTCGACGCCGCGCTGCAACACGCGGCAGCTCATCAGATATTCGTCGATTTCGACATCGCTCCCAACGTGCTTGAGAATGACGACTGAGATGAGGCCGTAATCGCCAAATTTGTCGGCAAGCTTGACCGTAAGTGGCGCGATGGTAGGGTCGCTCATCATCGCCTCGCAGGCTGCTTCCCCATAACGGCGCGTCATCAGATTAAATTGATTGCTGCGCTGACTCAGCTGGGCGATCCGCGGAAGATTGAAAGCGTTGAACCGCTCGAGCCGGATCTCCATGCCAAGCGAGATGAGATAGTCGTTGATGTTGGTGAAGTGGGTCTTCGTGAGTTCGCGCTGGGCTTCCTCTCGATATTGCTCAGCTCGTTGCAAGTCGGCTTCCGAAAACGACGCGGTCTCAAAAAGATTGAGGCCGGCGAGTGTCTCAACATACAGGGACGGGTCCTCGGGCAAGTCCGGCACGACAACGTCGGGCAGGAACTGGCGCACGATATTGCGCTCGAACGGATTGTCGTCGAGGAATACGAGCGAATCGAAGCCAATATTTAGCGTCTTTTGGACCAGGCGAATGTTGTCGACCTTGTTGTCCCAATTGGCGACAAAAACGGAAATATCCTCTTCCTTCAGCACCATGTGCGGATGCTCGCGAAACGGCAGCACGGCGGCGGCGTGTTCGTTCTTGCTGACCACCGCCAGTATGATTCCGCGCCGTTTCAGTTCGCGAATGAAAGTCTGAAACGCGACGAACGCCTCGCCCTCATCGAACTCGCCGAGCGCGATGCCTTCGAGACCATCATCGCCGATCACCCCGCCCCAGAGCGTATTGTCGAGGTCGAGCACGACACATTTTGCGAACATGCCCGATGCGGCGAACATTGTGTCCAGCAGCGATTGCGCCAGAAGCGGAAGATGCTCGAGCCGGCAGGGCGTCTTCGCCATGTTCCACATTCGGGCGTCGAGCCATTGCGCTCGGCCAACGGACGCGGCCAGAAAATCGACGTCGTTCAAAAGCACGTTCTTGGACTCGCGAGCCTTGACGGCAAGCCGGTAGTTGATCTCCGAGAAGATCGAGCCGACGGACTCGGCAACCTTCAGTTCATAATTGCCGAACGCGCGCTCGCTCGGGAGCACGAAGGTGCATTGGACGATCGTGGCCTGGCTATGCGACCGGAACGTGGCCCACAAATTCTCCAGCCTGCCGATCGTTTCGTCGGCGAACCCGCGCCGGTCGCTGCTGGCGTAAAGATGGGCTTTCAGCTTTTCGCTCGACTGGAGGATCACCACATATTGCGGGTTGAAAGCGTATAAAAGGGAGCTCGGATCGAGGATCTCGAGGTCGACGCCATCGTAATTCCCCTCGTAGACTTCCGCCTGCACGTTGTTCCGGGCAGCGAGGGCGCGCGTAATATCGGCAAGGTGCTGGGTCGCGCAGTCCGACAGGAGCGCGACGCGGATGACTTTTGCGGCGTCCGAAGTGTTTAGCGCCTTGGCCTCTTTGGCGAGAGCAAAATAATCCAGCGGAAGAGTTGCGTGTTTCATGGCGTCATGCCCTGCGGAGCCAGATCAGACGATACATATGTTATTGGTGCGACGGAACAATTTCGTTCCCTTGTCGCGGAGAGACGGCTCGGCTCGCAAGAGCCGGCGCGCGCGTTCCCTCTGTCGCTGGGAGGGTCGGTTGCTTCTCTGCCGTCCTGGACTTCTCCCGTCAACCCAAAAGTTCTTGTCATCGGAGTCGAGGTTAAACACCCGCCGCGGGTTCCTTGCGCAACCGCCGCTAGCGCGTTATCGCAGTGCACCATACATCATTTCGCCGGTAAGCCGAGCCATGGACCCGCTGATCGAAGGTTACCGCCGTTTCCGCGCCGAGGTCTGGCCAGCCGAACGGGCGCGTTACGAGGCCTTGGCCAATTGGGGTCAAAGCCCCGAGGCGATGGTCATTGCGTGCTCGGATTCGCGCGTCGACCCGCAGACGATCTTCGGCGCGGTGCCTGGTGAATTGTTCGTTGTGCGCAATGTCGCCGCGCTTGTTCCGCCCTATACGCCCGACCCCGGGCACCACGGCACGAGCGCGGCGCTCGAATTTGGAGTCAAGGTGCTTAAGGTGCCGCGACTGGTGGTGCTCGGCCACGCACAGTGCGGCGGGGTCAGAGCGATGGCCTATGGGCCACCGCCCCAGGCGCGGGATTTCATCGCGACTTGGGTCGAGCTGGGCAAGCCCGCCCTCCTCGCCGCAGGGGAGGAGCCGCAGGGACGGCTCGAACGGATCGAAGCCGAGGTGGTGCGCCTCTCGCTCGCCAATCTCATGACCTTCCCATGGATCGCCGAGGCGGTAGCCGCAGGCCGGCTGACTCTTCAGGGCTACTGGTTCGACGTCCACATCGGCGTGCTGGCGAGCGTGGGTCTGGAGAAGCTTGAGCCGGTGGATTGAGTCAGTGGACATGGAACCGGCGGCACAATTCCCGCAGTTCCTCTCGATGCGATGGAAATCTCGGCAATCATCGAGCGCTCCGTTTGGCATTAAGCATAGCCTCAGGGCGTCGCCTCGCCCTTAACCCCGAACCTTCTCCTCACCCTTGCTGAACAGGAATGGCGCGACGTCGGAGACGCCGGGGGGCTTGTCGACAGAGAAGGGCATGGGCCGGCAGACGGCAAGAGCCGAGAGCCCGACGCGCGCGGTGAGCAGGCCGTTGAGCACGCCCTCGCCCATCCGGGCGGAGATGCGCGAGGCGATGCCGTGGCCGACGAGCTGCTGAAGTAGGCTGTCGCCGACCGCCATGCCGCCGGTGATCGCGATATGGGCGCCGATCGAGCGTGCAAGCTTGATGAGGCCGAGCAGCCCCGGTCGGCCTCCGTAGATTTCGGCGATGCGCCGAACCAGGCGGATGATCTGGGCGACGACGAAAAGGACATCGAGAATCGCTCGTGGGCTGATTGCGGTCACCAGAGACACGCGCTTGGCGGCCGCGGCGATTTCGGCTTGCGCCTTGTCGTCGAGCGGCCGCAAGAGTGCTCGCTCCGCGACGTCGATCAGGTCGCGCCCGTCAATAATGGCGCGCGTCGCATCGTCGACCTGCGCGCGGGCGTGAGCCATCTCGGGCCGATTGCTGTAGAGGGTGACAAGTCGACCGACGAGCCGGCGCGCCGCGGCGCGATCGTCAGCGGCGCGCGCCTCAGCCAAGGCGACATGTATTTCCGCGATCCGCGTCTGGCGCCCAACAGCGATGATCTCGCGCGTTGCAACGCCCATCAGGCCGGCCAGGAACACGAGGCCGAACAGGAGGCCGATGATCCCAAGCGACTCGGCTTTGGCGAACAGCCCTTCAATGAGATCGGTGGTCCATAGGCCCAAAGCGAGAGAGACGAGGCCGCCGAGCCCCGTCCAGACCAGACCGCCAAGTGTCAAGCGCGAACGGGCGATGAGGCCTGATTTCTGCGCCGCCTCGATCTTGAGTTCGGTCTCGTCGATTGGCGCCGGAACACTGGCTGGAATCGGATCGTTTTGCGAGCGAATGATCGTGTCCGGCGCCAGGGACGCGGGCTGATCGTCGACGGCCACGCGCTGGTCGTCGAGCCGAAATGCGCGGGGGCGAGGCGGGCGCTGGCTCATGCCAGGCGATCCCCGAGGAGGAATTGCAGCGCACGGTCGAGCCGAATCTGAGGCGCTGGCTCAGCCCGCTCAGTCAACGGCGGCCGGAAGCGCACAAACCGCCAGTCGTTGTCGGCTTCGGGGAGCGCGATCGCGTCGCCCTCAAAGATCGTGTCCGGATCAGCCGGCAATTCTCCCGGAAATACGGCGGCCTCAGCTACGCCATCGAACGTTTGCCCCCCAATCGTCTCGCCCTTTTCCGGCACGCCGATGATGGCGTCGAGCGTCTCGTCGCCGGTTCTGATCTCGGCTTCGCGGGTGGCGCGGACGGCGGCGAGCGCAATGACGTCGATCTCCGCCCCGACCCCTTCCGCGCGCGCAATCGCCTTCGCCGTGAGCGCACGCAAGATCGCCTCCAGCCTGTCGTGGCTCTTATGATGCAGGTGGTCGGCCTTCGTCGCCGCAAACAGGATGCGGTCGATACGGGGTCGGAAAATCGAAGCGAAATAGGACGACCGTCCGGCGCGAAAGGCGCGCATGACTTCCGTCAGCGCGTTCTCGAGGTCCTTGACCGCGGCGGGGCCCGAATTGAGCGCGGAAAGCGCGTCGACGAGCACGATCTGGCGATCGAGCCGGGCGAAATGATCGCGGAAGAACGGCCTCGCCACATGCGCCTTATATGCTTCGTAACGGCGCGCCATCATGGCCGGGAGCGATCCGGGAGCGATCGTCGCGTCATCGTTGAGCGGAATGGGCGCAAAGGTCAGCGCGGGCGAACCGGCAAGATCGCCTGGCATCAGGAATCGGCCGGGCGGCAAGGTCGAGAGCGCATAGACATCGTCGCGCGCCCGCTTGAGATAGGCTGTGAACAATTCGGCGATGCGCCGCGCCGTGTCCTCGTTGGCCTCTGCATCCGGGTCGAGGCCGACCATCGCCGCGCGCCATTGTTCGGCGAGCGGCGCGCGCGCCAAAGTCCGGCTTGCGGCCAGCGTCTCGCGCGACCATTCGGCGTAACTCTTGGCGAGAAGGGGCAGGTCGAGCAGCCATTCGCCGGGATAGTCGACAATGTCGACCGTAAGCGTCTGGCCCCGCGAGCCCCAACCGGAAGCGCTCTCAAATTCGATCGTCAGCCTGAGCTGAGCGATGCGTCGCGTTGACTCTGGCCAGCGGCGATCCGGCCCCGAGAGGCTCTTCAGATGCTCCTCGTAAGCGAAGCGCGGCACCGCATCATCGGGTTGCGGTTCGAGCCGCACCCGCTTAATGCGCCCTTCGGCGGATGCCGCAAAAACCGGCAGGCGCGCGCCCGCGATCAGGTTGTTGACGAGCGCCGTCAGGAATACCGTCTTGCCGGCGCGCGACAGCCCGGTAACCCCGAGGCGCAAGGGGGCGCCCGCAAAATAGTCGCCGATCGAACGGGCGACGAGCTCCGCCTCGAAGATGAAATCGCTGAAACCTGACAAGAAAAAATCCGCGCCGAACCGGCGCCTATTTAGGCGGGGTGCGCTCGTTTGGACAGTGGGAGCGCCTGGACGCAGCGCGTGAGGCGCGCAGCCAACGGTTCGTGGCCCGCCGAATTCTTATAGGTCTCCTGCGACAAGGCTGCTAGCCAACTCAATTTGCCTAGTCCGCGTCGGCCTCGAGCTCCGCCGGCGTAAGATAAAGCGATAGCATTCCGGAATTGCGCTCGACCTCGTCCCATTGCTCGACGGAGAAATCCAGAACCGCAACCGCGCCGGTCGGATATTTTGCCGCCAGGCTGCGCCGCTCTGGCTCCGCGCCCGAGCCGGCGAGCGCGGTCGCGAGTTCGCCGAGACCAGGATTGTGCCCGACCAGACCCACGCGCTTGTGGGCGTCAGCGAGCGTTCGCGCCCGATCGAGCAGCGTTGTCGTGGACGCATCGTAAAGGCGGGCGTCCTCTTCCAGCTCGACTTTGCTTTCCCATTCGGCGGCGAAAATCTCGGCCGTCTGCTTGGCGCGCGCCGCGCCGGAATGGATCAAAACATCGGGCAGAAAGTGACGAGCGGCGAGCGCCTTGGCGACTCGTCTTGCGTCCGCCCGCCCTCGCTCGGTCAGCTTGCGCGCGTAATCCTCGCGTCCGACGGAGAGTTCAGCCTTGGCGTGACGAACGAGAAACAACCGGCGCATGCAATGAAGAATGCGCAAGCGCCGGGGGATTGGCAAGTTCTTGTCTTCGAGCGCGGACAAAAATGACGTCTGCCGCTCTCGTCCGTTAAGCCTTGTGCTTCTCCCGCAAATATTCCTGAAGCGCGGTTTTGGCGTCCTGGGGCACGTTGGCGGCTGTGAACTCGTCAACCGTCCAGGACTGTAGAGGCTTAACCTGCGGGGAGCCCGGCGAGCGCGCATTCGGCGTGATGCGTTCGCAAACGACCGACTCGCCGTTCAAACGGTACTGTTCGAAAGGCCGCGCGCGCGAACTTCGCGTCTTGAAGAATATGCCCGGGCCAAGCGTCACGGTCTTCCGTTCCCATGTTTCCGATTCGGTATATCACTGGACCGGCCGCTCGGCGAGCGCCTGTCAACCGGTCAACGCGCACACAGAGACGGAGCCGCGCCCTCTATCGCTCGCGGCGACTCAAAAAGGCGACCTTCTCGAAGAGATGCACGTCCTGCTCGTTCTTGAGCAATGCGCCATGCAGCGGCGGGATCAGCTTCTTGGCGTCGCGCTCACGCAAAGCCTCAGGCGCAATGTCCTCATTGAGCAGAAGCTTGAGCCAGTCGAGCAATTCCGAAGTGGTCGGCTTCTTTTTCAGTCCCGGGGTCTCGCGGAGCGTGAAGAACGACCGCATGGCCTCTTCCACCAGCCTCGGCTTGATCGACGGATAGTGCGATTCGACGATCCTGCCCATCGTTTCAGGGTCGGGAAAGCGGATGTAGTGAAAAAAGCAGCGGCGCAGGAAGGCGTCGGGCAGTTCCTTCTCGTTGTTGGAGGTGATGATGACGATTGGCCGAACGCGCGCCTTGACCGTCTCTCCGGTCTCGTAAACGTGGAACTCCATTTGATCGAGTTCGAGCAGCAGGTCATTGGGGAATTCGATGTCCGCCTTGTCGATCTCGTCGATCAGCAGCACCGGGCGAACCGGAGACACGAAGGCGTCCCATAGCTTGCCGCGGCGAATGTAATTGGCGATATCGGACACGCGCGAGTTGCCGAGTTGCGAATCGCGAAGGCGCGACACGGCGTCGTACTCGTAGAGGCCCTGCTGGGCTCGCGTGGTCGATTTGACGTGCCAGGCGATGAACGGAGCGCCAACCGCGGCGGCGATCTCCTGAGCGAGCAGGGTCTTGCCGGTGCCGGGCTCGCCCTTGATCAGCAGCGGACGCTCGAGCGCGATCGCCGCGTTGACCGCAGTCTTCAGTTCGTCGCTCGCCACATAGGCGGCGGTTCCTTCAAAACGCATCATCAGCAGCGGCACCTTTAAAACGCTTCGAGTTAAGGGCCTAGCCTCGCAAGGCGAGGCGCGCGCGTCAATTCATCAAGCCCTTGACCGTCTCGATGAGCTGCTTAAGCGAGAACGGCTTGGGCAGGAACACGAAGTCCTGGCCCTCCGGCAGATTGCGGGCGAAGGCGTCGTCGGCGTAGCCGGAGACGAAAATGACCTTCGCCGTCAATCCGCGTTTGCGCAGTTCCGTCAGCATCGTCGGCCCGTCCATTTCGGGCATGATGACGTCCGAAACGATGAGGTCGATCGGCTCGCTCGCCTCCTCGACCACCCGTAAGGCGTCGAGGCCGGTCTCGGCTTCCAGCACCGTATAGCCGCGCGAGGCGAGCGCCCGCGAAGCGAAGGCGCGCACCGCCTCTTCGTCCTCAACCAAGAGGATCGCGCCCCGTCCCGTCAGATCGGCGACAGGCTTCGCGACTTCCGCCTTCACCGGCTCGTCGACGTCGTCGGCCAATCGCCGAGGGAGCAGAACCCGAAACGTCGCTCCTGCGCCAGGCTCGCTGTCGCAGAACACATACCCGCCAGTTTGCTTGACGATGCCGTAGACCATCGACAAGCCAAGGCCGGTGCCTTTGCCGACCTCCTTGGTGGTGAAGAAGGGCTCGAAGATCTTGGCCCGGACCTCGGGCGGAATTCCGTGGCCTGTGTCCTCCACCTCGACCAGCACGTAATCGGCCGAGGCGACATCAACCTCTTTCAAGCTGCCGCGTTCGGCGGCGGGAAAATTGCGCGTTCGCAGCGTGATCTTGCCGCCATCGTGGATAGCGTCGCGCGCGTTGACGACGAGATTGACAATCACTTGCTCGAACTGATTGAGGTCCGCTTTAACCTGCCACAGGTCGCGCCCGTAGACCACGTCGAGCTGGATCTGCTCGCCGACCAGCCGGCGCAACAGCATCTGCAATTCCGACAATACGTCGTTGAGCTGGAGCGTCTGGGGGCGCAGAGTCTGCCGGCGCGAGAAGGCCAGCAATTGCCGCACGAGGCCCGCCGCCCGATTGGCGTTCTGCTTGATTTGCATGATGTCCTGAAAGGACGGGTCGGTCGGTCGGTGATTGGCGAGCAGAAGATCGGAATAGCCGATGATGGCGGTCAGGACGTTGTTGAAGTCGTGCGCGACCCCGCCAGCGAGCTGGCCGATGGCCTGCATTTTCTGGCTTTGCGCGAGGTTCTCTTGCAGGGTCCGCTGCTCGGTGGTGTCGAGAGCGAAGATGGTCGCGCTCGCGCCCTCGTCGCTGCGCGGATCGGCGGCCGACACGAACAGTCGCGCCGCACGCGCGGCGCCCGGGCCTTCGAGCGAAACGTCGAGGGGCGCAATTTCGCCATTGCCCTGGGCCGCCGCCTCGATCGATGCGCTTAAAGGCGCGCGATCGCGCTCGGCGACAAGGTCGAAAATCGACAGCCTGCCCTTGGCGGCTTCGTTCTTGGAGGCGGCCTGTGCGAGGCGCGCGAACGCGGCGTTGGGCCGCAACACCGCGCCCGCGGCGTCCACAGCCGCGATCGCCACCGGGGTCGAATTAAAAATGCGGGCGAAGCGAACCTCCGCCGCGCGCAGGTCTTCGCCCTTGATGTCGCCCGGAGCGCGATTGATCACCAGCGAGCGGGAAGGGCCCGGCGCACCCTCGCCGGAGAAGGCGACCTTGTGCAGAATGCGAGCCGGGAGCAGCCGGCCCTGGCGGGGCTTGAGGTCGACGTCGAACTGCTGGGTTGTCACTTCGCCCGGCGGCCCCGATATGATGGCGAGCATCGCGCCGCCATCTCCGGCGACGATATCGTCGATCTTGAGGCGGCCGGCGCTGAACTGGGCGAGATCGTAATCGAGCCAGCCGGCCAGCGTCGCATTCATATGCGCAATCGAGCCGTCGGGCTCGGCTGAGAAAAAGCCCGCGGGCGCGTGGTCGAGATAGTCGATCGCGTGCTGAAGGTCCTGGAAAAAGGTTTCGTGCCGGTCGTGATCGCGCGTCTCATCGGAGACCGTCCACACCATCAGGCCGTCCCTCGCCATGCCCTCGAGGGGACGGACCCGAATGCGGTACCAGGCGACCTCGCCCTGACCGCTGGGCGGGGGCGAAAGACGAAGCTCCTCGCTTGCGCGCCCACCAGATTTTGCCGCTTGCGACAGGCGATAGACGGATTCCGAGACATCAGGCGAGCCGGTGAACAGGCGTTCGATCGGACGCAGGTCGCTTGCCGCGGGCGCGCCGGAAAGCGCGCGGTAGGCCTCATTGGCATAGACGATGCGCGCTTCGCGGTCGGTGACCAGGATGCCGTCCGGGCTGGAGTTGGCGATCGCCTTGGTGGTGTCGAAGCGCGCCGCCCGCGTCGGCAGTTGCAACACGCCGAACGCGTACAGCAGCAATCCGAACGCGCCCGAGATCGCTAAGATGACGATCATCCAGGTCATGAGCGTTGCGCCGGTGGCGCTTGGGGCAAGCCATACGGCCAAAAGCGCGCCGGCGAGGCAGACGAGAAGGATCGCCAGCGGGACCGGATTGACCGTTCGCTCGATTCTGTCCACCGGCGGGGGCGGCGGAGACTTCATTTGAAGATCATTACCCCCAAGGACATTGCCGTTGGCATGCACGAGTGCGAGCGCGCTGAGTCGCCTTGAGTGTGTGCTACCATGAGGCGCGCGCCCTGTCTTGACTGCGGGCGGTTCAACCTGGGCGAAACTGCGTTGAGCGCCGCAGTTTTCAACGGGTTCGCATTTTGTTATGAAATGTGACATGGGCGCGCGTCGATCGGATTCGGCGCGTGCAGGCGGCGCGCCAGACCGGGTCACTGGGCCGCGCCCGATCTTGCTTCTCGGGCGCCGGCTGAACCCTCGTTCGGCAGGCGAATTGAAGAGCGTCCTGTTCTGCGCTCGGCAGCGGAAGTGTTGGATTGGGCATGCAGTGGTTGAATGAGCTTCCGTTCGGGGACAATCGCGTCCTCCAGATCGGATTCCTTGCGGCTTGCGGCATCGCCGCTCTTATCGTGCTCGCGATCGTTTACCGGTTGACGTTTGCTCATCGGCTGCGGGTTCCGGGCGGACGGACCCGGCAGCCGAGGCTCGGGCTGGTCGACGCGTTCAGCCTCGATGGGCAGCGTCAGCTTGTGTTGATCCGTCGCGACAATATCGAGCATCTGGTCATGATCGGCGGACCAAACGACGTTCTGGTCGAGTCGCAAATCAATCGCGCCGTGGTCCCTGCGCGCGAGGCCAATCAGGCTTCGCCTCTGCTTGTGCCAAGCACGCCTGCGCGGCGAACCGAAGCCGCCGCGCTCCCTGCCTCTCCGACCGTTGCGGAGCCGAAGGTCGCAGCCAAGGTCCCGGCTTCGCCAACTCCGTCCGCAACCGTCACCCCCGCGCAGGTCCCGGTTGCGCCGACTGCCCCGACCGTCGCGCCGCCGGCCCCGAAGGCGCCCGCGCCCGCTCCGGCCCAGCCGACCGTTTCCATTCCCGACCAAGCGGCCGTTCCCATCCAGATCCCCGCGCCCGAACTGGCGCGCCCGGCCTCTGCTCCGCCCATCGCGCCGCAAGCGGCTGAGCCCGCTCGACCGGCGCCGACGAGCGCGCCGCCGCGTCAAGCGGAACAGCCGCGCCCCGCCCAACCGCGCGCGAGCATGCCCCCGCCGATTATCCCGGCCAACGCCTCGCCGAATCGCGGGGAGGTCGTTCGTTCTAAGGAAGCGGCTCCGCCACGAAGCTCGATCACTCCTCAGACCTCGTCTCCTGTCGCGCCTGCGCCATCGCGCCGTCCGGACAGGGCGGAGCCCGCAGTCACGGGCATGAAGGCAGACCCAGTCGTCCCAGCGGCGAAAACGGAGCCGCCAGCGGCGCCAGTCGTGACGCCCGCGCCGCCGGCCAATACGGGCTTGGTTCAACCGCGCGTTGCGTCAAAGACAACCTCGTTGGCGCCGGCCTCGGACTGGGCGCGAAAATCACCCGACGTTCGCCCGCCAATCGACAAGGCGAACGGCGCGCCGGGCGGCAAGCCGTCGCCCAAAGCCGACGATCCCTTTGCCGACCTCGATTCGCTCGAGGCGGAGATGGCGCGCCTGCTTGGGCGCGAAAAGTCGGATTGACCGAGGCCAGCGTTGCGCGACGGAAAGTCGTTGAAGACTACGTCGCCAGTTCCGAGTTACGCCGACCTTCCTCGCATGAGCTACTCAGGATCGAGCTGGTGTCGCCACAACCGGGGTTTTCAACTCAGTCGTCGCGATAGATCCGCTCACGTCGTTCGTGGCGCTCCTGCGCCTCGACCGAGAGAGTCGCAATCGGACGCGCATCGAGGCGCCTGAGCGAGATGGGATCTCCGGTTTCGACGCAATAGCCATAAGAACCGTCATCGATGCGGGCTAGAGCGGCCTCGATTTTGGAGATCAGTTTCCGCTGCCTATCCCGCGCGCGCAGCTCGATCGCGCGGTCGGTTTCCGACGACGCGCGGTCGGCGAAGTCAGGGTGGTTTTCGCTTTCCTGTTGCAGGGCGGCCAGCGTGTCGCGGCTCTCCGCCAAAATCAATTCGCGCCACCCGATCAGCTTGCGGCGGAAGTATTCTTTCTGTCGGTCGTTCATGAACGGTTCGTCGTCCGACGGTTTGTAACTTTCAACGGACACGTCGTTCATTGGCGATTCCTATTTCCGCGTGGAATTTCGCGGCCTTATAACGATCCGTCGGCGAAGGAACAATGACTATCCTCGTGCGGTCCGGCCGGCTAGGCGCGCGGGGCGGTTCGAGCGAGGCCTCGCCCTATTTGCTGCAAGAGCCTTGCCAGACTGTAAAGAGCGTCTCAGGCTCAAGCTGGACGAGTCGGTTGACGGTATTCGGCGATAAGGGAGGATTGCCATGTTCAAGCGTATCGTTCTCGCGGTCGATCTCGCCGAGCCCACGCCAAGTCCGAAGGGTCTGACTCAGGCGGTGGAGCTGGCGAAGACAGGCGGCGGCGAATTAAGGCTGGTCAATGTCCAGCCGGTCATGCCGGCGACATTCATGGAATATGTGCCGGTCGATTTCGACGTCGAGCAGGAGAAGCGGGCGACGGAGGCCCTCGATGCGATTTTGGGCGCTGTGGATCTGCCTGTCGAGCGCAAGAGCGCCGCGACGCGGGCCGGGGGAATTTATCACGAACTCCTGCAAGAGGCGACCGAATGGGACGCCGACCTCATCGTCGTCGGTTCGCATCGTCCCGTCATGTCGGATTACCTCTTGGGATCGAACGCCAAGACGATCGTGCGCCACGCCCAATGTTCGGTGCTCGTGGTAAGGGAATGACAAGCGGCGCCGCTTCCGAAAGGCGCCAAACCGTCAGGCGGCGAGCGCCCGCATCGCCGCTTCGACCCCGTCGGGGGTCATGGGAAACATGCGATGCTGAAAGATTTCGGCAATCATCGTTGTTGACAGCGAGTGATCCCAGGCGCCGGGCGGCGTTGGATTGATCCATACCGAGCGCGGCCAAGCTAGAATCGCGCGCTCGAGCCACACCCTCCCGGGCTCCGGATTGAGATGCTCGACCGATCCGCCGGGGGCCATGATCTCATGCGGGCTCATGGAAGCGTCGCCGACGAAGACGACCCGATAGTCGCGGCGGTACGAATTGATGAGGTCGCGGGTCGGCACGCGCTCGTTGTGCCGGCGGCGGTTGTTCCTCCACACGCTTTCGTAGAGGCAGTTGTGGAAGTAAAAATGATCGAGCCGCTTGAATTGGCTTTTAGCCGCCGAGAAAAGCTGCTCCGCCGCTTCCACGTGCCAATCCATCGAGCCGCCGACGTCGAGAAACAAAAGCACCTTGATGGCATTTCGGCGCTCGGGCCTCAGCTGCACGTCGATATAGCCTTTGTCGGCGGTGGAACGGATGGTGCCGTCGAGATCAAGCTCTTCCGCAGCGCCCTCGCGCGCGAATCGCCGAAGCCGCCTGAGCGCGAGCTTGATGTTCCGCGGTCCGAGCTCCGTGTCGCCGTCGAAGTCCTTGAATTCCCGCCGGTCCCAGACCTTGACGGCGCTGCCCCGCCGGCCTTTGTCCTGACCGATGCGCACGCCCTCGGGATGGTCGCCATAAGCTCCGAAGGGCGAGGTTCCGCCTGTGCCGATCCATTTCGAGCCGCCCTGATGGCGGCCCTTCTGCTCGGCGAGGCGCTGGCGCAGCGTCTCCATCAGCTTGTCGAAACCGAGCTTTTCGATCTGAGCCCGCTCCTCGGGACTGAGATAGCGCTCCATCATTCGGCGCAGCCATTCCTCCGGCAGGTCCTTCGCCTCGACCGCAGCGGCGACGCTCAGAGCGCCCTTGAAGGTGGCGGCGAAAACAACGTCGAACCTGTCAAGATTGCGCTCGTCCTTGACCAGGACCGCGCGCGAGAGGCGATAAAATTCGTCGACCGACATTTGAGCCAGATCGCCCTCGAGCCCACGCATGAGGTCGAGATATTCGCGCGGCGTCGCCGGCACTTGCGCCTGACGCAGATTGGCGAAAAACTCAAGGAACATGGGCGCGATCCTAGCGTGCGTGGGCGCGGCTGTGCAATGCTTGCCGCGCGTCCCTGTGGCGCCGGGTGCTGTCTCCATGTCTGTTGTCGTCGAGCGTCAAGGATTTTCGCTGCCGCTGGGCGTAAGCCCGGAGGCGGAAGTTTTTGCCATTGGCGACATTCACGGACGAAGCGATCTTCTTTCCGCGCTTATCGACGAGGCGGCGCGGGAGCCCAAGCTGTGTAAGAAGCGCGTCATTGTCTTTCTCGGCGATTTCGTCGACCGCGGGCCCGACAGCCTCGGCGCCCTCGACCTTGCGATGGCTGCGAAAGCGCGCGTCGGCGCCGACGAGGCGATCACGCTCATGGGCAACCATGAGACGATGATGCGGCTCGCGCTCGATCCCGAAACGCCCTGGAACGACGCGATCGACGCCTTCGACACCTGGCTTGGCAACGGCGGCGATCGGACGGTGGCGGAGTTTCTCAAGACGGAAGACTCGCCCGAGTATCTCGACGATCTGCTGACCAACGCGCGCGGCTCGCTTCCCCCGCGCATCCGCGCCTGGCTGCAGGCCTCGCGAGCAAGCTGGCGCTCGGGCCACGTTCTCTTCGTTCACGCGGGCGTCAACCCGGAAGTCGAACTCGAAACGTTTCTTGCCGTTCCCTGGAACACGCCGCTCGCCAGGCTCGACGAGGATCTTCATTGGGCATGGGTGCGTCGGCCGTTCCTCGACCATCGTCCGGGGCCGGACGGTTTCAGCGGATTCTTCGTCGTCCATGGCCACACGCCGAACGACGCGCGCCGCAAGGCCTCGCATTCGGACCAGATCGCCGGATTCCGCCTCAATCTCGACGCCGGGTCGGCACTGACGGGGGTCGCCAAGATGGCCGTCATTCGCGGCCGCCAGGCGGAGGTGGTCAGCGCGCGTGGAGCCGCCGGTCTGAAGGTTGAGGAATAAGCGTTAGCCTCCTAATCCTCTGAGGCGGAGCGAGGGAGGGGACGCGCCTGATTTGAACGACACAGCAATGGACACGAAAACGCCGCTGCTGCTGAATAAACTGCGGGCTTCGGCCGTTATCGCTTAATAGAAGGGCGGACGCCCGGTCGATCGCGCCCAACGTCGCACAAAGCGATTTTTGATAACCCACGGCGGAGAGTTGAAAAATGAATCTGAAATTGCTCCAGACCTTTAGCGGCGCCGGCGCCGCCGCGTTCCTCGCAATTGCAATCCTCTCTCCTGCACAAGCAGCGGAAACCGTTCGGGTGCGTGGGACCGTCGTTGGTCTCGACGGATCGACGCTGACGGTGAAGACCCGCGAAGGCCCGGACGCCAAGCTGATGATGAAGCCAGGCTGGAAGATGGCCGGCGTCGCCAAGGCGTCGCTCGAGGACATCAAACCAGGAGACTTTGTCGGCATCGCCTCGCTCCCGACATCGTCGGGCGGAGACGGCGCGGTCGAGGTGCTGGTTTTTCCGCCGTCGATGAAAGGAACCGGCGAGGGCTCTTATCCCTGGGATCTGAAGCCGAAAAGCACGATGACCAATGCGACGGTCACCAATGCGGTGAAGGGCGTCGATGGGCGCACGCTCGACCTCTCCTATAGCGGGGGCAAGGAAAAGAAAATCGCCATCCCCGATGGTGTTCCGATCGTGACCTTCGCTCCCGCGACCGAGGCGGATCTCAAGCCCGGCGCGACGGTCTTCATTCCCGCCCAGCGCGGCGACGACGGCGCGCTCCAGGCTGGCTTCGTCGTTGTCGGCACGAACGGCGTCAACCCGCCCATGTAAGCGAACGGGAAATCGCGCCGTCCGCGATTTGCGCTTTGCCCCAGTTGACAGGAGCCTCAGCCAATTCGCAATTGCGGAATTGGCTGAGAAGAGGGCAGGCGTGCGGACGTGGATCAAAGACCCGTTGGCGATTTTCGCCGACGGCGCCGAGCGCGGGCTCGTCGTCGACGGGACCCGGATCGCCGAGCGTGTGGGACAAGGCAAGGCGCCTGAGCGCATCGACGCGACGTTCGACGCCTCGCGTCATGTCGTGCTGCCGGGCCTCGTCAACACCCACCACCACTTTTACCAGACCCTGACTCGCGCCCATCCGTCCGCCATCAACAAGCCGCTGTTCGCCTGGCTCGTCGCGCTCTATCCGATCTGGGCGCGGATCAAGCCGAACCATCTGAGG
The DNA here is from genome assembly GCA_963737365.1 of uncultured Alphaproteobacteria bacterium. Taxonomy (GTDB): domain Bacteria; phylum Pseudomonadota; class Alphaproteobacteria; order Rhizobiales; family Beijerinckiaceae; genus Roseiarcus. Next base: position 1,274,665 of record CAVTSD010000007.1, on the reverse strand, counting down.
CTCGCGTCCCGGCTGGCGCTGACCGAGCTCATGCTGTCGGGCTGCACCACGGCCGCCGACCATCACTATCTTTATCCGGACGGACTGGAGAACGCAGTCGACATCGAGGTCGAGGAGGCGCGCTCGCTTGGCATGCGCATGACCGTCTCGCGCGGCTCGATGAACCTGTCGGCGAAGGACGGCGGCCTCCCGCCCGACAGCGTCGTTCAGGACGAAGAGACGATCCTTGCCGATAGCGAGCGGGTGCTGAAGCTGTTCCACGATCCGACGCCAGGCGCGCAGATTCGCGTCGCCCTTGCGCCTTGCTCGCCGTTCTCGATCTCGAAGGACCTAATGCGTGAGAGCGCCGAGCTTGCCGAGCGCTATGATTGCCAGCTTCACACCCACCTCTGCGAGACCGAGGACGAAGAACGGTTCTGCCTCGAAATGTATGGCTTGAGACCGGTCGATCTTCTCGAGGAGACCGGCTGGATGTCGAGCCGCGTCTGGCTTGCGCACGGCGTCCATTTCAATGCCGAGGAGATTGCCCGGCTCGGCAGGGCGAAAGTCGGCGTTTGCCATTGCGCGGCCTCGAACATGGTGCTTGCTTCCGGCATTTGCCGCACCTGCGAGCTCGAGGCTGCCGGTTCGCCGCTCGGCCTCGGCGTCGACGGCTCCGCCTCCAACGACGCCTCCAACATGATGGAGGCGCTTCGCCATGCGCTGATGATCGGGCGCCTCCGCTACGGCGCGGAGAAGATCACCCATCTCGACGTGCTGCGCTGGGCGACGCAAGGCTCGGCCCGCTGCCTCGGGCGCTCGGACATCGGCCGAATCGCCGAAGGTTATGAGGCGGACCTGGCGCTGTTCAAGCTCGACGAGCCGCGCTTCTCGGGCGCCCACGATCCACTCGCGGCGCTGGTGCTGTGTGGCGCGCATTGCGCGGACCGGGTCATGATCGCTGGGACATGGCGCGTCGTCGATGGGCAGCTGGTCGGGCTCGATCTCGGCGCGCTGATTGCCGAGCATCAGCGCGCCGCGCGAGATTTCGCCTGATCGGAGTCGTGCGCGTTAGAGCGCCCCGTGGCCGCCGCCCTACTGGACCCACGTTTTCCTTTTCCTTCACTGCGCGCGTAAAACGTCTTGCCGCCCCGTCTCTGGGCGCGAGCCAAGGCCACAACGAATGCCGCGATGATCGCCCTCATCATCCTCTTCATCGCCGCAATGTGGGCGGGGGTGCAGAATGCGCTCGCCGGCGGCGGTTCGTTCATCACTCTTCCGTCGCTGATGCTGACCGGCATGGACGCGCGCGCGGCCAACATCACCTCGACCGTGGCGTTGTTTCCAGCGCAGCTCGTCACCGGCTTCACCGGCCGCGCGGACGCGGGCGCCCCGACCGGACTCACGATGCGAAGATTGTTCATCGTCAGCCTGATCGGTGGCGGACTCGGCGCGCTCATTCTCCTCGCAACGCCGCCGTCGATCTTCGCCCGCCTCGTGCCATGGCTGGTGCTGTTCGCGACTGCGCTCTTTGCCTGGGGGAGCTTTTTTCGCAAAATCCCGCTGCCTGGCGAAGCGCAATTGTCGCCTCGCGCCGCGAGCGTGGCGCAATTCTTTATCGCGGTCTACGGCGGCTATTTCGGCGGCGGAATTGGCCTTTTGATGATGGCCGCGCTGACCATGATGGGTTTGGCCGTGCGCAACGCCGGCGCGGCCAAAAACATTCTGGCGGGCGTCATCAACGCCTCCGCGGTTGCGATTTTCGTCTTCTCCAGGGACGTGCATTGGCCACAAGTCTTCATCACCGCGATTGGCGCCTCGTTTGGCGGCTGGGCGGGCGCCTTGATGCTGAAACGCGTCAACGAAGAGCTCCTAAAACTCGGCGTCGTCGCAATCGGAATTGCGCTCACAATCGGGCTGTTCTGGACCGCGCCCTAGCGTTAAGAATACGCGAGCGGGGCAACCAATTATGAATGTCGAGCTATTCACCGCCTTTCTATTGATCACGGTCGTCCTGATCATCGCGCCGGGGCCGATCGTGACGCTTATCATCTCGACTGGCGCCACGCGCGGCGTGCGCGCCGCGCTCACCACGGCCGGCGGTACGACCCTTGGCAACGCGCTCTTGCTGACGGCGATCGCGCTTGGGCTCAACTGGGTGCACGCGCACGCGGACCTATTGTTCACAGCGCTGCGCTGGACCGGCGCCGCCTATCTCATCTGGCTCGGCGTGCAGGCGTGGCGGCACGCCGGGGAGGCGAGCGAGCAGATTCTGGAGACGGGGCGCACCCGCTTCATGCGCGGGGTGCTGGTCGCGCTGTCCAATCCTAAGACGATTGTCTTCTTCACTGCTTTCCTGCCGCAGTTCATCGACCCCCATCTGCCGGCCGGCCCACAGCTCGCGGTGATGTGCGTCGTCTCGGTGCTCCTTGCCGGCGCTTTCGATTGCGCCTGGGCGGTCGCGGCCGGCATGGGGCGCGCCTGGTTCATGAAGCCGAGCCGTGTCAAAATGCTGGGGCGGGTCTCGGGAACAGTCCTGATCGGTGGCGGTTTGTGGCTGTCGCTCGCCCGACGCACAAGCTGACTGAAGCCAACTGAACTCTGAGGATCTCAAGCCGTCTCAATGCCGAACCTGACGACGATCATTTCGGTCGCGGGCGCTTCCTTCGCCGCCTCCTTCGTCGAGGCGGTCGAGGCGCTCACCGTCGTGCTGGCTGTTGGTCTTGCGCGCGGCTGGCGCCCGGCGCTGACAGGCGCCGTGGCCGCGCTCGCCGCGCTTGCGCTCATTGTCGCCATTCTCGGGCCGCTCATGAGCGTCATTCCACTCCGCGCCTTGCAGTTCGTCGTCGGCGTGCTCACGCTCATGTTTGGTCTGCGCTGGCTGCGGAAAGCGATCCTGCGCGCGGTCGGAATCATCGCTTTGCATGACGAGGACGCAGCCTTTCAGCGTGAAACGCGCGAACTGAGCAAAGCCGGCGGGCGAGATGCGCCCGGATTCGACTGGGTCGGCGGCTTGACCGCGTTCAAGATCGTTCTTTTGGAGGGCGTCGAGGTCGCGTTCATCGTCATCGCCGTCGGCGCGGGGCGCGGCCTGCTCGGCCTCGCGAGCGCGGGGGCGCTGGCGGCGTGCCTTGTGGTCGCGGCGATTGGCGCGGCAGTCCATCGGCCGCTTGCGCGGGTGCCAGAGAACGCGCTCAAATTCGCGGTCGGCGTTATGCTGTCGGCGTTTGGCCTGTTCTGGACCGGCGAAAGCCTCGGCGTCGACTGGCCCGGCGGCGATGCGGCGATCCTCGCCTTCGTCGGCCTTTTCCTGGCGGTTGGTTTTGGCCTGGTCGCTTTTCTCAAGCCGAGAGCGGCCGCGCTCGCATGATCACTGCAGTCGTTAAGGAACTCATCGGCCTGTTCGTCGATGACGAGCTTTTGGCCCTTGCCATTGTTTGCGTGGTCGGTTTGGTCAGCGTGCTGACGCTTGCGGGTTTTGGGCCGGCGTGGCTCGCCGGCGTCCTGCTGACCCTGGCTTTACCGGCGGTGCTGGTGGTGAGCGTCTTGCGCAGCGCGGGACGCAAGACGCGGAGCGACTGATCCTCGCGATTCTGCCGGATTCGGCGACGGCAGCATTCAAGCCTTGGTTGGACAGCTCCGCCTTTACGAGCCGGCGAATGTGTGGGCTGCTTTGACCGGCCAGGCGAGCGCGTCAGGAAGCGCCTGAACGATATGGTCCGCCAACCCCGACGCGGGCTCGCTATTCCATGTCGATCGAATGATGGGCGAAAGGACAACGCCCACGCCGACCAGATAGATAATGACGATCAGGGCGAGCAGAAACCGCATTTTTTGTTTCCCAGGCTTTTGGCATTATTACCACGTAATGGAACAGGCGGACAATCAAGCCTTCCATCCGTCGCGACCGCAGGGTCGTATTTGACATCTCGGAAGGCCCGTCATCTCGCAATCCGAGCGTGATGCGGGCTTCGGAACCATTCCTTCGACGGCACGTTTCCTCCCATCGTTCACGTAGAATAAGGAGGATATTATGCGCGGTCTAAATGTCGGATTTTCAGCCCTTGCAATCGCAGCCCTGCCTACCTTTGCTCTCGCTGACGGCAATGGCGCCGTAACTGGGGCAGCCGGCGGCGCGGTCGCGGGCGCGGTTGTGGGCGGCCCGGTGGGAGCCGCGGTCGGCGGGGTTGCAGGCGGCGTGATTGGCGGAGCGGCTAGTGGACCTGCGCCGGTCGTCGTCGCTCCAGGTCCCGGCCCAGGCCCGTGCAACAGCCGGACAGAGACGACGACGAACAACAACACGGGCGCGAGCGTCTCAAGGCAGACGACCGATTGCCAGGATTGACGGTATCGTTCCCAATGAGCTTTTGAACTGCAGGGCACCCTGGGGTCCGCGGCCGCCTTCGCCGCGGACCGACTTTTGTGCTAAACTGCCCGCAAGTAAGAGTTTGGGAGCTTCGTCATGGCGCAAGGTTTGACCGCCCGGGTCGTAGGAATTGCGGGCGATCCGCTATTCGCTCGTATCCGGCAAGAAGCGGAAGAAGCCGTGCGGCGAGAGCCGGAGCTCGCACTTTTTCTCTCCGTCAACGTGCTCAACCACCGCACGCTCGAGGGCGCGGTGTCGCATCGCGTCGCCTCGCGGCTCGATCATCGCGATCTGCCTGCTGCGTTGATCCGCCAGACGTTCGAGGAAGCGATTGCGCGCGACCCCTCGATCGGGGAAGCGTTCCACGCCGACCTCATGGCGGTCGCGGATCGCGACCCCGCGTGCATGAGGATGGTCGAGCCGTTGCTCTACTTCAAAGGCTTTCAGTCGCTTCAGGCGTATCGTCTGTCCCATTGGCTTTTGAAGGCTGGCCGACGCGATTTTGCCCTGAGCCTGCAGAGCCTCGCGTCCGCGGTGTTTGGCGTCGATATCAATCCAGCCGCGCGCATCGGCAAGGGCGTGTTTCTCGATCATGCGACGAGCCTCGTGATCGGCGAAACAACCGTGATCGAAGACAATGTCTCGATCCTGCAGGGCGTGACCCTCGGAGGGACCGGCAAGGAAACCGGCGACCGGCATCCCAAGATCCGGCACGGCGTCCTGATCGGCGCGGGTGCGAAGATCCTGGGCAATATCGAGATTGGCTATTGCGCGCGGGTCGCTGCGGGCTCGGTGGTGCTTCATCCGGTCCCGCATAACAAAACGGTAGCCGGGGTTCCCGCGCGTATCGTCGGTGAAGCAGGCTGCGCCGAGCCGGCGCGGGACATGAACCAGATCCTCGCCGAAAAAACGCTCGAAGGGTAGAAGCGCGAGCCCCGCCGAAACGGCGACGGTATGTTGGGGATCTTCAGCCGGCGCGGGCAATCCTTCTTGAAAAATGCGGATCGCCGCTCATTTCCCATATTGCAACGCCGCGTCTCTTCGTGCCAAGCCTCGCCGCTCGCGAGCCGGAGAGGGCCCATGGACAAAGCCGAGATCGTGAAACTGCGTGAGTTCATGCGCCGCTCCTTTGGCGCGCCGACGCTTCAGGTCGCGCCGAATGCAAAATCTGGCGAGGCGGCGGATGTGTTGCTTGGCGAACGCAAGCTTGGAACGATCACCGTCGACGACGAGGACGGCGACCGCTCGTTCGCGTTCGAAATGAAGGTGCCGGTTGGCCGCCCCGTGCTGCAGGACTATCTTCGCCGACTGTTCGAGAACGACAAACTGACGATCGCCGGCCGGCTCAAGAAGACCGATTCCGTCGAACTCAACAATGGCCCCGATTTCCTCGGCGTCGTTTCCGCCGATGATCCCGCAGCCTCCAGCTACACGTTGCAAATGGCGATCCTCGACGTCGATCTGGACGGCGAGGAATAGCATTCCTTCCGAGCCCGCGTGGAGAGCCATTCGCAATGCCGCTCTATTCGCTCAAGGACCGTCGCCCGACGCTGCCGCCTGAAGGCTTTTTCTGGATTGCGCCGAACGCAAGCGTGATCGGCGACGTCATGGTCGGCCTCGATGTCGGCATCTGGTTCGGCGCGGTCCTGCGCGGCGATAACGAGCCGATCAACATCGGCGCGCGAACCAATATTCAGGAATCCTGCACGCTCCATACCGATATGGGGTTCCCGCTCTCGATCGGCGAGGAATGTACGGTTGGCCACAACGCGATCCTGCACGGCTGCGCCATCGGCGAAGGCTCGCTGATCGGCATGGGCGCGATCGTGCTCAATGGCGCGAGAATCGGTCGCGGTTGTCTCGTCGGCGCGGGCGCGCTTGTCACCGAGGGCAAGACTTTCGACGACCATTCTCTAATCATGGGGGCGCCCGCTAAAGCCACCCGGAAGCTGGACCACGAAGCGGTGGCGAAGCTGCGTCAGTCCGCCTTGCACTATGTCGAGAATTGGCGCCGCTTCGCCCTGGATATGAAGCCAATCGGCTAGGGCGAATAATGCGGGCCCGCCGGCGCGCGGTCAGTTAGATCGTGGTGTGTTCGCCGAATTCGTCTGCGGGCAAGGGGCTCAAAAATTCAACGGCGATGCCGCAATTGACGTGGCGCACCACCTCGGCCGGCGTTGAGCCGACAACGACGCGTTCGCCGATCGGAGGCTCGCAATCGACGTTGAGCGCCGCCCCCGACATTGAGATGTCGATCAGGGTTGCGGTGTATTCGCGCCCGTTGGAGAGCTGCAGGATAGTGTATCGGTCGCGCGGCGCGATGCGCTCATGGCGGCGGTCTTGGGGCAGCCCGAGCGCCTGGCGGTTTGCGAGCCATGCAAGCTGGCTGGCGAGCTTGTCGCGCTTGGCGGGCGGCACGTTCATCCGGATCTCGAATTCCCCGGGGAAGATCCGGTCGACCCGCCCCTCGACCCGTCCGATCTGGTTGAGATAGGCGACGATCCGTTCGCCTATCTGAACGCCGGCGTCAGAGACGAAAGCGACGCCGCTCGGCGAGGCGTCGATCGACTCGCAGTCGAACTCTCGGCGATCGGAACGCATGAAGCGTCCGAGAAGAGAGACCTCGACCCGCTTCTCGTGCCGCGGCTCGACTTCCGCCGGCTCGGGAAGTTTCCATGCCAATGCGCCCATGGCGGCGTGCTCCTTGAATTCTCTGACGCCGACTGGATGCTCCCCCTGAGCCTTCAGGAATTGCACACGAGCCGGCCGATGCACGCTCACCATAAAGCTTAGGGATTAAGGCGCTCTTACGCGCTGCGCATGACCAAACGTCAGGTCGCGGGCCGGTCGCCGGAATAGACAAACAGATGTTTGTAACGCTTTGGCAAATTGCGGAGCGAGAAGTCGACGCCGTCCGTCGCCGTCGCCGCAGACGTCGATGGACCCAGCGCGCGTAGCGAGGCGAGCATGATTGGTCCGGCGCCGCTCATACCCACCCACGCAGGCGCGGCGTGCACGGCCAGGCCGCCGAGGACGCGAGCGTGGGTCAGCCCATGATGACGCAGCGGCATGAGAACGATCTCGATGTCCACTGCCTCAAGACCGGGCAGCCGAGCTTCGGCGCCGATAAGGAACGCCTGCGCTTCGTCGGCGACACAGCGAACAATCGAATCGACCTCCTCGCGATCGGCGCCGCGCCACAGGTCCAGGAACGAAAAGCCCCTCAGCTCCCTGAGGAACAGCGCGTTAGCTCTCGAACCTGCGATCCGAAACGGAAAACCGCGCGAAGCGTCGAAATCGAGCACGAACGTGTCGGCCAGCACACCTCGAATCGCGCCCGGGTCGACATCGTTGCGTTCGGGCGCGCTGCGGGCGCCCCGCAGTCGGTTCCAGTAGGCATAGAGTTCGATCGTGGCGGCGAGCTTCACTTTGAATTCTCCGCGACCCGAGCGCCGACCCCGTCCCGGAGTGGGACGCGAACTGATCGTTCGGCTTTCACTTCCACGAGATGAGGCAGGGACCATGCCATTTCGTATCGGAAGCGCCGTGCGAGGCGTCTTGGGACGAGCGCGGCGTCGGTTACCCTTTGGCCACCATGAAAATGCAAGAGCCAGTCCAGAATTGGCACAGTCACGAACACGAAGAGATCAGAACGACAGGTCGCGGTTCACGCCGAGGCTCCGCGCCGTCGCCTTGATCAAAGCCCAGGTCTCCTCCGGGAGCGGCACGCCGCTTTGAGCGCGTTTTGCGCGGCTCGCACGCTCGGGTTCGCCTGGCGTCATGATCGCTGCGCCCGGAATGGTTCGCCCTTGTTGGAACCAATCGAGATAGCGCGTCATGTCGGCGTCGAAGATATGCGAAGGATCGATTTGGCTGGGGTCGAGGTAGAGCGAGAACATGCCGTTGGCGAATCGGCGATCCGGTTCGGTCGCGCCGTTGCCGGTGAGCGACCCGCCCAGGAGTTCACACATGAGCGCAAGGCCAGAGCCCTTGTGCTCGCCGAAGGCCCGCATCGCGCCCGCGCCGCGGGTGTGGTCGCGTGGACCTTCTGCGTCCAACGGCCCATAGATCAAGGCGGGATCGCCGGAGAGCGCGCCGTCGGGGCCGATCAAAGCGTCTGGCGGCAGCGGCTTGCCGCCATGGCTTGCGACATTGACCTTGCCTTCGGCGACCAGCGAGGTTGCGAAATCGAGCACGACGGGCGGGGCGCCCTCGCGGGGAACGCCAACGCAAAACGGCGCCGTGGACAGGCGGCGCTCAAGTCCGCCGAACGGCGCGACGAGAATCGAGCCGGCGGCGTTGACGAAATGGACCGAGATCAATCCAGCCGCCGCGGCGCGCTCGGCCCATTCGCCAACGCGGCCGATGTGGCCGGAATTGCGTAACGAGATTGCGGCAAGCCCGTTCGCCTTCGCCTTCTCGACGCCAATGTCGACCGCCATCGGAGCCATCGTCTGACCGAAGCCGAAACGGCCGTCGACAACGCCGATCACCGGCGTGTCGACGAGACGCTCGATCGACTGGTTGGGAACGAGATCGCCGGTGCGCACCCAATCGACATAGCGCGGAACGCGGATGACGCCATGGCTGTCGTGGCCGGTGAGATTGGAGTTGACGAGCGAAGCGGAGACGCGGTTCGCCTCTTCGGAGTGGCAGCCGGCTCGAGCGAAAATCTCAGCGCAGAAGTCCGTCAACGCATCGGTGGGAATATGAGTTGTCATGGGCGCACGCGATTAAGCGCATTCCGTTCGACCGGCAACATTATCGTTCACAGCCGATGGCGTCCGTCCACCGGCCTCGCAAACCTAAATTCGCCAAAGCGGCGGCGCGGGTTTAGAGTTCCTTATGCCGGGTGTCCAGGAGCGCAGCATCTTGGCGCCTGCATCGGTCCCGGCTTCGACAAGCGGGGCGTCGAGTTGACGACCGGAGGGCTGAAACAGGTATGAGCGCACGAGAACCGCGCCGGCTCGCGCGCAGCCGCGAACCGATGTTCAACGCGCCCATCGTCGTCCTTGGTCTGATCGCCATTCTCATCGGCATCTATGCGGCCTTTAACTGGGCGCCGGAGGGGATCCAGGATCGGATCATCCGGGACTACGCCTTCATTCCGGGCCGGCTCACCATCTCCATCTGGCCCGATCGGCTGATCGATCTCCTCAACCGGGCGAGCACTGATCCTGCCGCGCTCCAACAGGCGCGACAGATCCGGGAGTTGCAGGTGCTGGGCGGCGGCGCGAAGCTGTGGACCGTGCTGACCTATGCCTTCATGCACGGGTCGTGGACTCACGTTCTGCTGAATTCCGTCTGGCTCGTCGCTTTCGGACCGCCGATCGCGCGCCGCTTTGGCTCTGCGAGGTTTCTTCTGTTCATGGCGGTGACGGCAATCGCCAGCGCGCTCGCGCATTGGGCGATTTCGCCCATGGATTTCTCGCCGCTCATCGGCGCTTCGGGCTCGGATTCCGGGCTCATGGGCGCGGCGACTCGATTCATGTTTCAGCCAGGCGCGCCGCTTGGCGCGTACGGTTCGACCAGTCGGCCCCAGATCGAGACGGTTCCGGCTGCAAGCCTCAGCGGCGTCTTTACGGAAAGCCGGTCGCTCATCTTCATTCTGATCTGGTTCGGAACGAATTTCATTTTCGGCGCCGGATCTCAAATCTTCGGCTTCTCGGATATGCCGGTCGCCTGGATCGCTCATGTCGGCGGCTTTATCGCCGGACTCGTCCTTTTTCCGCTGTTCGATCGCCCGTTTCGCGCGCCGCCAATGGCCGGAGAGCTTGCGCCGGACCCACGGTCCATGGAGGTTTGACCGCATTTCGCGGCCGCTTTCGCTGAGCCAGGAGGCGGCGCGGCGCTAGAGCGGGGGAAACAATGAATCTGCCGACCATCGATCCGCTGATCGCCGGGGGAGTCGTCGTGACGACGGCGTTCACCGACGCCGTGTACGTGCAATTCAACGCCGCCGTTTCAGCACGCCGCCGGTACGCAGCGGCGACATGGAGCAGCGTCTGGTATCTCCTCGCCGCGTTCGCGGTCATCAGCTACACGTCGAACTGGGTCTATGTGCTGTTCGCGGCGATCGGCTCTTGGATCGGCGGCTTCCTGTCGATCACCGCGCTCAACCGCACCCAGCCGCTGCGGAAAGATTGAGGGGCCCCGGCCTTTCATATTTACCTATTGGTTTGTTTATAAGTGCCTGGGTCGCCCTGCGCAATCAACTCGTTATTGCCACTCTAACCTGCTGGAATTGCTCGAAACGGACTCGCAAACGGCAGCCGGCTGGCGAGATTTCGTAGCCCGGTGCATGAGGCGCTTTAAGCCGCGTTCGGCTGTGCCGCTGCGCTGGATTGGGCCGCGTCCGGCAGGCGAGCGAGCATGGCGATCAGCGCGCGGTCGTTGAGGACGGAGAGCCGTTCGCGCGAGTTGAGCCAGCCCCGCGCGTCTTCGAGCGTCTGAGCGTCGTTGAGCTTCGCCGCGGCGACCGCGTTCTCGACATCGACGTCGCCCCTGCGCCGGCGAGGGGCCTCGGCGAGAAACAATTCGTGAGCGGCCCTCAGCGCCGCGTCGCTCCAGATCGCCTCGAGCGCGTCGTCATGATCGCCTCCGGTCAAGGCGAGTTCGGCGGCGAGCGCATTGGCGCGGGCGACCACTGTCGGCGGCGAAGTCTCCTCCGGCGTGCGCAGAAGTCCGATCCGGCGCATGCCGAGGCCGAGCGCCAAATTGCCGCTCGCCCAGGAGAGGGGGATGGAAAAGATAAGGCCGGCGATCGTCGGCGACATCCAGATGATGAGAGAGGGCGAGATCAACGCAGCGGCGAACAAAGTAATGACGCCGAGCGCCGTGTGCGCGCGATGGCGACGCGCGATGCTTCTAAACGGGATTGAACCGTCGTCCCGCCGCTGTGGGTTCCAGCCGGTGTCTCGTCCCGAGAGGATTTGCGCCACGGATCCGGACTGGATCAGCATCATGATCGCGGCGAACGCGGCGGAAATGATGATCTCGACGAACGTGGAAGCGATCAGCGCGATCGCGCCCCCGGACCCGCGGCGGGTCTTGCCGTCGAGAAGCGCGATCAGGAGGCCGAGAAACTTAGGCGCGAGCAGGACGCCGATCGTCACCTCGAAGAGCTGCAGCGCGCGCTCGTAGTCGAAGCGCGGCCAGGCTGGAAAGAGGGAGAAATCCCTGGTGAAATACTCGGGCCGGATATAGTGGGACTGCAGCACCAGCACGATGCCGACCAGCAATTGCGCCATCCACAAGGGCGAAGCGAGATAGCCCATGATGCCGTTGGCGAGATGCTGTCGGGTTGCGAGCCGGAAGCCCCTCGCGCCAATGATGCGCGCGTGCTGGAGATTGCCCTGGCACCAGCGGCGGTCGCGGGCCGCGAGGTCGATGAGCGAGGGCGGGCTCTCTTCGTAGGAGCCGCCGAGATTGGGCAGCATATAGACCGTGTATCCGGCGCGAAGCATGAGCCCCGCCTCCACGAAATCGTGGCTGAGGATGTGGCCGCCGAACGGCGGTCTGCCTCGCAGGTCCGGCAATCCGCAATGATCGGCGAAGGCGCGCGTGCGGATGATCGCGTTATGGCCCCAATAATTGCCGTCATGGCCCATCCAGGCGCTCAAGCCCGCGGCGATCACCGGGCCGGTGATCCGGGCGGCGAACTGCTGTAGGCGCGCGAACATTGTGTTGCGGTTGACGATCAGCGGCAGGCTTTGGATGATGCCGGCGTCGGGATCCGCCTCCATCGCCGCGGCGAGGCCCACGATCGCGTCCCCCGTCATCAGGCTATCGGCGTCAAGCACGACCATGTGCGGGTAGCGCCCGCCCCAATGGGTGACGAAATCGGAAATGTTGCCGGCCTTGCGGCTCCAGTTCTTGCGCCGTCGCCGATAATAAATACGCGCCTGCGGCAACCGGGCGCGCATCGAAAGAAACGCGCGCTCCTCCGCGATCCAGACATTGGGATCGGTGGTGTCGGAGACAAAGAAAAAGTCGAACGCATGCGCCTGGCCGGTTCGTTCGACGTCCTCGAAGATCGCTTGCATGGCGCCGAACACGCGCGATGGCGCCTCGTTGTAGATCGGCATCACGACCGCTGTTCGCTCCTGCAGGCACGCAGGGGGTTGGCGGGGGCCGCGATGGGCGAGGAGCCAGAAAAAGCCAACGAGACTCGACGTGAACGAGAGCGTGATCCAGGAAAAGGTGATCACGAACAGGACCGCGATCACTCCCTCAAGCGGCGTAATCGGGCCGATCGACACAACCTTGAACATCTCGTAGGCGCCATAGGCGGTGAGGGCCACGGCGCCGCCGAACACGGCGAGACGGGTCAAAATTGGCGGCCGCGCAAGACGTGGCTCGATCAGCGCTCGGCGGTCGCGGCGGGAGAAACGTCTGAACGACTGCGCCGGCATTGTAAGCGGCGCATATCCGGGCATCGAGGCGCCAAGCGAAGACCCGGTGTCCTCTGGCCCGACGTCCGAGGGCGCGAGCTTCAGGCTGTCCAACGATAGAGCCATGTCTCGCTCGCCGGCTGGTTGTCGACCCTGAGCGTCAGCCGCAGCTCAGAATAAGTTTCCGATCCTGGATCAAGATCGAACACTACGCGCACGGAATGTCTGTCCTTGTAGGGAAAGACCAAAACAAAGAGGATCTTGCCAGGAGACGCTTGAACATCCGCGGTCGCCGCGGCGGCCTTCGCCGGATCGGCGAACATGTCCCCCGCCATCTCGATCGCGAAGCGCTGGTGATTGCCGACCTTGCCGCGCCGGGACGATACGCAGGAGGCGAGCGGCGGCCTCGATGGCGGCGCCCAGCACCAGAACTGCCGGAAGGCTATCGACAGGGTCGTGCCGGCGTTCATGCCGATTTTTGGGCGCCACTGGGCGATGACGTTTTCATTGGTCTCCGAGTCGGCCGGGATTTCAAGAAGGCGGAGGTCGCCCTCGGCCCAATCGCCGATGGGCTCAATCCACAACGATGGTTTCACCTCCCAATGCGTCTGGTCGTCGTAGAAGGCGTCGAAGGAGCGGGTGCGCTGCAAAAGACCGAAGCCGCGCGGGTTGACGTCGGTGAAGGCCGAGATTTGCAGTGTCTCGCGATTGGAGACCGGCCGCCAGAGCCACTCGCCTTTTCCGGTCAGGATCTGCAATCCCGTCAACTCATAGGCCGCCGCGCGCACGTCGTCGGGATGCCGATGATCGAGCGGGCTGAAAAGATAGGCCGCTGCCATCGCCCCGACTCCCAGTCGGTCGACGCCCGTTCGCGCGATCAACGTCATCTCGGTGTCGACGATGGTGGTGTCCGCGGGACGGATCGTGAAGCGAAACGCGCCGGTGACGCTTGCAGAGTCGAGCAGGGCCTGGACGGTCAGCGTATTCGCCGCTGGATTAGGCTTTTCGATCCAGAATTCGCGGAACAGTGGAAATTCCTCGCCCGGGTCGTCGCCGGTGCGAATGGCAAGGCCGCGTGCGGTGAGGCCGAAAGGCTGGGTGTGGGCCCTTGCGCGGTAAAAGGTCGCGCCCTGGAAGATCGCCACATCCTCGAAGCCCTGATCCGAGGATTTGAGAATGCGCAAACCGGAAAAGCCAAGATCGCCAAGGGGAGCCGGCGGCTTCAAGGGGCCGAAGTCGAAATTAGCGGCGTCGTAAATCACCTTTTCCGCCATGCCGTTCTCGACGATGTTGATCCCGATCGGCGTCGTGTAGACGAAGCCACGATGCAGCGGCTCGAGGGAAAAGCCAAGTTTTTGATCGCTCCAGATCGCCGTGCCTGGCTTCCGCCGAATCGCTGCGTATTGCTCGAAAGTGAGGTTTGAAAAGACGCTCGGCAGCGCCGGCGCCTCAGGCGCCTGGAACGGCTTCGAGGCCAGTTCCGTCGCCATCTTCAGCACCGTGTCGGCGGCGAATGGGACAGGCGGGCCCAACGGCTCGGCCGCGACCGGGCTCGAGTCCGACGGGGCCAGCGCAGCCGCAAATGCGCCCCCGGCGGCCAGCTTTAGGAATTCGCGTCGCTGCCTGTCCGCCATCGTATTCGTCATTGTTTCGTCGAAACCAGGCCACATGAACGGCCTGACACGACGGTCCCCAACAAAAATGAAAAATCAGCCCGAAAAGATAATAACGCTTCGCAACCGACAGCGTTCCGTTCCGGGCCCTTCGGTTGTATATCGTTTTTTGCGGCGCAGCGAGACGCTTTTTGGCGCCGCGCTAAAATAGCGTTGAGGCGGGCTGCGGTGGGCTGGAAACCGGGCCCGTCCCCGGCGATAAGTGGCGCTCCGAGCGCGTTCGAGGAGATTCGGGAGCGGCCGAACTCTCCCCGGGCCAATGCCCATCGACGGAGAACAAACGTCCCCATGAGCGCCAATGTTCGCCGCTGTCTGACCATCGTGCTTGCAGCCGGCGAGGGTGTGCGGATGCGCTCGGTCCGGCCCAAAGTCCTGCACGAGCTTGCGGGCCGCTCCATGCTCGCGCATGTCGTCTCGACAGTTCGCGAGGGCGCGACGGGCGATATAGCGGTCGTGGTCGGACCGAACGGCGACAGCGTCGCCTCGGAAGCGCTGAAAGTCGCGCCGGATGCGAAGATTGCCGTCCAACGCGAGCGCTGGGGCACCGCCGACGCCGTTCTGGCGGCGCGCGACCATATTGAGCGCGGCTATGACGACATCCTCGTCCTCTACGCCGACACACCGCTGATTGAGGCCATGACGCTTGATGCGATGCGCGCGGCGCTCGGTTCGGGCACGGACCTCGTCGCGCTGGGGTTTGAAGCCGCCGATCCAACCGGTTATGGCCGCCTTATCGAACGAGACGGGCGCTTGATCGCAATCCGGGAGCATAAGGATGCGAACGCTGAGGAGCGCGCCTCACTTCTGTGCAACGCGGGGCCAATCGCCTTCGACGGCGCCAAGGCGCTGAGCCTTCTCGACGCGGTCAAGCCGACCAACGCCCAGAATGAGTATTACCTCACCGACATCGTCGAAATCGCCGGTGCTCGCGGACTCACCGCCAAGGCGATCATCGCCAAGGAAAGCGAGGTCATGGGCGTCAACGACCGGGCGCAGCTCGCCGCCGCCGAGAGGGCGCTGCAGGGCCGGCTGCGCCGGCGCGCCATGGCCGGGGGCGCGACGCTGACCGCTCCTGAGACCGTGTTCTTGTCCTTTGACGCCAGGATTGGCCGCGACGTTCTCATCGAACCGCATGTCGTTATCGGACCCGGATGCTGCATCGAGGACGGCGCGGTCATCCGAGCCTTCTCGCATCTCGAGGGAGCCCGGGTCGCGGGCGGCGCGATCATCGGGCCGTTCGCCCGGCTGAGGCCGGGAGCGGACATCGCCGTCAACGCCAAAATCGGCAATTTCGTTGAGATCAAGCAATCCTCGATCGAGGAAGGCGCCAAGGTCAACCACTTGACCTACATTGGCGATGCGCGCGTCGGCGCCAAAGCCAACATCGGCGCCGGAACCATCACCTGCAATTACGACGGTTTTCACAAGCACCGGACCGACATCGGCGCGGGCGCCTTCATCGGCTCGAACTCCGCCCTCGTTGCGCCGATTACGATCGGAGACGGCGCCTATATCGGTTCGGGCTCGGTGATCACGAAGCCGGTCGAGGCCGATGCGCTCGCCGTGGCGCGCGGCCGCCAGGCGGTCATCCCAGGATGGGGGAAGGCATTCCGGGAGCGGCACAAGAAGGCCTGACGCGCGTTGAGGGGGTTCCTGCCGGCTCATGCGGCCGGCGGTCACTTTCCCTCAGGAACGCTCAGTCATGCCTCGCTCAACTCCGCGCGCTGTCGCCTGTTTCTCGCTCGCTCTGGCGAGCTTCACCGTCGCCGGCGGCGCCGAGGCTGGCGTCAGCGGCCTAACCGGCGAGGCGCTTTCCCCATTCGCTCATTTATCGCTGACGCGGACAGTGCAGGCTGGCGAGTGCTGGGAGCAGAACGGCCCGGATGGCCCCGGCTATTATCCGTGCGGCGCTGGCGAAGGCGGCGGGCCTTTCATCAGCCCAGCGATCCGACGCCCTGATCGCCATGGCGTGGGCGGCGTCGGCGCCTCGCCCCATCTCGCGCCGGTCTCGCCGGGCTTGGCTGGCGTGCATGGACCTGGCGAGGCCGCAGGCGCGCACGTCGGCGCGCCAGCATCGCCGGGTGTAATAGGAGGCGCGGGCGTCCATGGGCCTGGGGCGGCCGCGGTCGCGCACGTTCGCGCGCCTGCTTCGCCGGGGATCGCAGGAGCCGCGGCTGCGGCTCCTCACATCGCCGCGCCCGCCGCGCCAGCTCCTGTGGGCTTTGGAGCCGTCCACGCCGGGGGCGCGGTGGGAGCTCCTCACATTGGCGCGCCCGCGGCTCCCCTTGCGGGGGTTCATGGCCCTGGAGCGAGCGGCGTCGGACATCGTTAGCGAGGGCGGTATCGGTCGGATCGATTATAACGTACATCATATGGAGGTTGTGGTCTTGCCGGCTGCTCGACAGACCGCAAGACGCGCCCGGTTGTTCGTTTGGATTGCCTTGGCCGCTCGCTATTTCGCTGCGAAAACCCCCGAAAAGAGCTATTGGATTTTCTTGGATTTCCTTGGATTCTCTCGTCCGAATCGAGACTTTTCAATGGTTTACGCGTGATTTTCGTCAGAAGTTTTTTTCCTGGCGGTTTCTCCTGCCGTTGGAAGTGCGCGGGGAAACGGGCCTATGCGGTTTGGGCGCCGAGGCGGCATCATCCATAGAACAAGCTTAATTGTAGTTCTGATTTTCCGCAAGAGATTGTCGTGAATTCCTGCTTGTTGACCGCCTTGGTCCAAAGCCGCCTAGGGCGTGAGGCCCAGAAAAACCGTCAACGCCGCCCATACGCCCTTCGGATCCCATTGGCCCTGATAGACGGGCGGCGGCGGGGGCCCGAGTTTCGTCAAGCGATGCACCGCTTCCCAGGCGGTGCGGGTGGAATATTCGAACGTAAAGGCGATGTCCTTCTCAAGTTCGACGTACTGGCCAAGAAGGCCAAGATTGGTCACGCCTTCCGGGACCACGGGGGGCCTGTCGCCGCTCCTGCGCGGCAGCCAGATGTTGTTGACGTAAGGCATGTCGCAGGGAATGCAGATCGAGTTGTTCATGATCGCCGGCGCTGTCGCCTCGAAACGTAGATGGCTCAGCAATTCCGTCAGGATCTCCCGGCCGGTGCATTCATACATAGGTTTCTTCATCCAATTGCCGACGCGCTCCGGATGGAGCCCGTAGCCCCACCAGACCGATGTGCCTGGCGGCTGATCGAGGACTTCCGGCTGCGCGAAGATCGACAGCGAGATCACCCAGTTCGAGTCTTGCAAGGTCAGCAGGCCGCCGCTTCCCGCTCCGCTGTGGGTCAGGTTGGTGATCTCGTCGAGAAATTCCTTGCCGGTCGTGGTGACGGTGAAGGTCACCCAGCGCGAGTCGGCGATGCGCGGCTCGCCGAAAAAAGCGTCCGGATTGCCGAAACCTTTGTGCTTTGCCGCCAACGTCTTCCACAGCGCCCACGATTGTCCGGGATGCGGGGGCGGACCTGGGGGCTCATCCATCTTGCCTGGCGACATGTCCGCCGCCTGGGAGCCGGTTGTCACGAGCACGATATCGTCGGGGGCGACGTCGACCGTAGTCGAGCCGCTACCCAACTGGATGTCGAGCCGGCTGGCGGTCAGCCGGCCAGACGACGCGGCGAAGCCAACGTCCTGCACGAAAGCGCCCTTCACGAACTTCACCTGCTTCTCTTCGAGCCAGGCGACCAGAGGCTTAACGAAGGCTTCGTGCTGATTGAATTGGGAGCGCAGAACATGCGCCATGCTTGACAGGTCAGGAAACAAATAGACGAAGCGGTTCAGGTAACGCCGGAACTCGATGAGGCTGTGCTGGGGCAGCGAGCCCATCAGCGTCGACCAGAGCAGCCAAAACTCCGTCTCGAAGAACTTTGGCGAGAAGGAGTCCTTGATCAGCTGGCCCTCTAACGAGGCCTCGGGCGTGTAGGAGAGCTTCGCTAGAGCGAGGCCGTCGGCGAGGCTCAGGCCGTAACGGGCCCCATGCACGGGGCGGAGGTCGCGGTCGAGGATGTGCGTTCGATCGACGAACGGGTGCTCATTATTGAAAGTGAGGAATTGCTCGGCGACATTGATGTTGGAATAGCCCAGGGTGCGGATCGTCCCGAGCAGATTCAAAGCGCAACGAAACTCTTTGTCGAAGATGGAGCCGGGGAGATTGTATCCACGCTGCGCGTCGCCATCCAAGAAGAAGCCGCCGCCGAGCTTGTCCTCAGCCTCGTAGATGGTGATGTCCGGACCGGAGACGTTCGCGTTGCGGATGAGCAACGCCGCCGCCGCCAGTCCGGCAAACCCGCCGCCCACAATATGGGCCTTCATCCGCCCCTCCGTCGGCGCCGCGAACTCCCCGCCCGTCATCGTCGCCGAAGCTTAGAGCGGCGACGCACTGATCGCTACAAGTCTACGCCTACACGGCTCGCGCTGCAGGGACAGTGATCGCGATCACATAGAATCCAAGTTGCGGGGATAAATGCCGTTGACGCGCCGGGCGCGCCCGCTTCACGCCGGATCGAAGAGCGCAAAGGCGCTGACGAGCGCGATGACGACGCAGCCGAGCGCAATCTCCAATAAGCTCGTCACGCGCAACGCCGAGAGCGCGCTAGCGCTTCCCTTGAGCCGCGGCGCGAGAACAAAGCGGTTGAACAGCGCGAGCGCGATCATGATTGTGACGACGACGAGTTTCGCGACCAGAAGCGCGCGGTAGGGAGTCGTCGGCGGGAGCGGGAGGCGATGCGACGTCAGCGCAATGTTGACGACCCCGGTGAGAACGATCGCCGCAACGACGAGTTGACCCCAGAAGGAAAAGCCAGTCATCGCCGCGACCGCATCTTTGCGCAGATCGTCGCGCTCATACGAGCGAAGGCATAGCGCGAAGGGAACGAGGCCGCCGATCCACGCGCCCGTCGTCAGGAGGTGGACGGCGTGGTTTGCGCGGTGAAGGACGCCCACGAAGCCGGTCTGCATCGCAGCGTGGCCGACCAAGCCGAGGCTCGCGAGCAGCGCGGCCGATACAAGCGACGTCGCCGCCCATCGAGCGCGCGAGCCGAACGCGACGACCGCGACCAGCGCCGCGGCCAACGCGAGATGCGCTGTCCACGCGCGGCCGAAGGCGGTGTCGGTGAGCACTGCGCCGATCGCGTCCGGATCGATCGCTGCGCCCGCGTCATCGGCCATCGAGGCGGACTCGAGCATGAGCCACGCGATTGCGGTCACAAGCGCGATGAGGCTCGCGACCAGCGCGAGGCGACGCACGATCGGCGACAAAGCAAGCCTCAGCCGTTCCGGCGCATAGGCCCAAAGATAGGCGCTCATGCCGAACGCCAGCATGGCCGCGAGAAAATGGGCGAAGCGGCAGAAGGCGAGCGCGGTCAAGGGCGATCGCCTTCAACGCGGAGGGCGACGTGCTTGCACACGATCGCTGCTTCGCGCGCACAACTCACGCAGGCTTACATCTTCATGCCTTTCATGGCGCCTCCGGCTCCGCCCGTTCCCGACGCGCCAATTCCCGTCACGCTGAACGTGACTTCGACAGGGCCTGCATGTTCGAAATTGAGCGTCGCCTTGATGCTCTCGCCTTTCGTCAGCGGATGGGTGAGGTGGGTGAACATCAGATGATAGCCGCCAGGCGAGAGCCCGACCGAGCCGTGCGCCGGAATGCTCAGTCCATCCTTGAGTTGGCGCATTTGCGACACGCCATTCTCGGTCGACATCTGATGGATCTCGACAGTGGCGA
The DNA here is from genome assembly GCA_963737365.1 of uncultured Alphaproteobacteria bacterium. Lineage (GTDB taxonomy): Bacteria > Pseudomonadota > Alphaproteobacteria > Rhizobiales > Beijerinckiaceae > Roseiarcus. The sequence continues at coordinate 1,254,531 of CAVTSD010000007.1, read as the reverse complement.
AGTCGGCTGTCCCGCCGGTGAGCCGGTCGGGCGCAGCGCCCTTGTTCTGGATCACCATATAAGCGCCGCCGACCTCGGCTCCTTTCGGCGTCGCGCGCGCCCAAGGCTTCTCGACCACGATGTCGCCGGCCTTGAATTCCTGCGCCAACGCCGGCGCCGCGCCGAGCGCGAAAGCGAGCGCGAGGTTGAAAAGGTAACGTCTCATTGTCTGTCCTTTGTTACCGCCGGCCTTCGGGCGCCGGTCATGGCTTCACGGTGAATTCGAAGGTTCCCTGGGTGTGATGGGTGTCGACCGAGACGGCCTGCCAGTGCACTGTGTAAGCGCCAGCCGCGAGGGGTTTGGAGATCGGCACGATCAGTATGGCCTGATTGCCGGATTCCGTTTTCGCCGTTCCGAGAGGTACGGCCCCGCCGGGGCCGGTCACCGAAACCTTGGTGAATTTTGGCTCGACGCCCTCGCTGAACTCGAGCCGGATTTGGCTGGCCGAAGCGACTGTGCCGCCGACGGCAGGCGTCGCTTTCTCGAGCTGGGCGTGGGCGAAAGCCTGGGTCGCGATGAGCGCGAAGGCGAGCGAACTGGCGATTTTGAAGATGCTGGTGCGCATGAGTCATTCTCCTTGGGTTAGATTCCTGGCGCTATGCCAAGTCCATGGGGGAAGATCGGTTCGTCGATTCGGTTGGGGATGTCGTCGAGGTAGAAATCAAGCGAGCCGATCACGCCGACGCCGTGACCGGTCGCGCCCGTCATCGGGACCATGGCCTCGAGCGCGATCTGCCATTTGTCGGCTATGTAAATGACGCCGGGCTGGAAGTAGCCGGTCGTCAATGCGCCGGCCGCCGCGCCATTGTAAATCGGGGTCTGAAAAGCGAATTCGGCGACCGGGACGAGATGCTTGAGGAAATCGTTGTCGATCTCAGCGATATGCGCATTGAAGTAGGGCAAGCTGTATTGGAGCGTGAACCCCCAGTTGAACGTGGAGACGTTGGGATTGCCGTTCGTGAAGTCCTGACCCGGGGAGGTCGTGCTGAATTCGGCGGTGACGGCGAACGGGCGCAGGTATTTGAGCGTGGACGGCAACGTCCCAAAGCCGAGACCTGCGACCACCAGTGGAGAGTACGTGTTTTGTCCGCCGGCGCCCGCCAGGGTTCCCGTGCCGGTTCCGGCCCAGGAAATGTCGAAGCCGACCTTGAACATGAACTCCGCGTCTGGGAGGCACAGCGCCTGCCATTGCAACTCGGTGTCGAGCCCGCTCGTCCCGTAGCCGCCCGGGTGCTCCCAGGTGGGACCGTCGCCGATCACCACGCTGAGACCCGGCGTGATGGTCTTCGTCCAGCTGAAGCTCGCGTCCCACTCGTGGGCGGCGTCGGAATTGAACGGAACGTAGCTCACGGCCGGCAGCGTCAGCTCGTCCAAAACGCCCGGATCGTCGATGGCAAGCGTAGCCGGGAAGATTCGGGCGCCGCAGACGGCGTGAGCATAGGCGGAGCCAGTTCCTAGCGCGACGAACGCGCTCGCAAGCCCGCCCGCGGCAAGGCGGATACGGAGAAGAGACATGAAAGGAAAACCTCGAGTTTGAAGGAATGCGAACGCAGCGCCAGAAGGCGCGCGCGGGCGAATGACCGTCAGACTGCGAGGGGCGGCGCCCGAGCCGGATTTGGCTGTGCGGGATAGGAAGGAAGAATGTCTTGGGCGAGCGGCGCGCGAATCGGATGCGCCTCGCCCTCGAACCGACCGGGCAGGGCCGGCAGGTCTGGCGCGACAAACGCCACAGCCTGAGCGGCGAAGCGGCAGAGCGGGCATTGATCGCAGCAATGGCCGGACGGCGCATGCTTGGCGGGCGCCTTGTCGTCGGTGACCTGGACGCAGAGCTGCGCGGTGTCGCCAAACAGCGCCTTAAGCTGGGCGGCGATCGCCGCGTCATCGGCGCCGGCGAAAGCAGGCGCGGCCATCGCCGGCGGCGTCGCGGCGGCGAAAAGCTGAACGACGAGCGACAGCGCAACGACAAAGGCCGCAAGCGGCGACCTGAAAGCCGGCTTTCGCCGCATTCTAAGCCCATATTTTCGGCCGCCGGGGCGCACCAAAATATCCCTCCGATGCTATATTCGGTATCCGAACGCGTCCTTGAACGCAATTCGGCCGTGGTCGCCGGACGCCATTGCGGGAGCCCTTCGAATTGGCCCGCTAGATCTTATTTTGTTCTCAGCAAATCTGCGTCTTGTCAGAGCAAGATCGCCGTCTTAATGTATGCACGCAGTTAATTGCAAGATTAATCCAGAACAACAACGCTTAAATATAAACATTAGTACAATAAATATAATAATCTACATTTTTTCTATCACGTATATAAATAATATAATACGGAAATTACGGTGTGATCGGCGTAAAATGGCGTCAAGGCGTCTCCCCTCCGCCTTGACGCCGACCGGCTCAAACGCAAGCTGAGCCCATCTCACCGCATAATCTGGCGAGGCGCATTGTATGTCGGATCTCGAACTGCATCTATACGATGACGAAGTTGTCGTCTAAATCTAAAAGCCAAGTATGTCGGATCGTTTTGAAGATGTTATGCATCGGCTGAGACTTGAATATGACTTAGCGTCTGATGTCCTCGCTGTGGCCGAAGATGTTCTGAATTTCTTGAAATACAGAGAAGATCCAGATAAAATGGAACCAGCTCCTCTACTATCAGCTCCGCTGTCTCCAGCGTCTCGGCTGCGGGTAACGCTTCGCAAGATTATAATTCACTTTATGTTCTAATCATATTTGCCTCTTGTCGATGTTTGCGAAATCCTTTTATAAATTAACAGTGTTCTCAGCTTCAATTATATAATCAAGTACAATAAAATTATTGACGGAGGACGTTATGAACATGAGACTTGCTGTCTTTCTGCTGCCGCTTGGATTGGTTGCCGCTAGCACAATGTCGGCCTCAGCAGGCAGCGTGACGATGACGGGAACCCCCGGGTCCAACGGCGTCGCCGGGGCGCGGCCCTCCCCGGGTGGCCCCGGCGGCACCGCGACGGCTGGTACCAATACACCAAGCGATCCCTCCAACGCGGCGACGGCTGCCGGAGGATCGGGCGGCGTCGGCAGCCAGGGCGGTGGGGTGCGTTGCCCTGGTCTCATTGGCACCTGTATCCGTTTGCCGGGCGGCGCCGGCGGTGCAGGCGGAGCCGCGTCCTCACAGGCCACAACCGCGGTTTCCGGCGGTTCGGCGTCCGCCAGTGCGAATTCGTTCGGCGGAACAGGCGGGTCGGGCGGCGCCGGGCCACCCGCAGGGAACGGGGGAAACGGCGGCAGCGCCTCAGCCAGCGCATCTGCGAGTTCGTCCGGGACCTCGTCGGTGATAAGCCTAGGTTCCGCGACGGGCGGACCCGGTGGATCTGGGGCTAGCTATGGGGCAAGCGGCAGCGCTTATGCGTCTGCCGGCGCCCAGAATTTGATCGGCGGGGCGGTGGCTTCCGCGTCGGCGCCAAGCAGCGAGGCTGCATCGGCAATCGCCAAGGCCAACCAAGGAATAGGCAATGGCTTAGTCGAGGGTCGGGTCGTTTCCAGCGTTACCCGGATCTCCTCTGCGACGTTCATCGGCGCTGGCGTTATGGACGCCGCTTACGGCGGAACTGGGCAGGCTCTGCAATATGAGGCCACCGCGCTCTTTAACTTTACGACGAGCGGGACGGAAACCTTTTACCTCAGCGGGCTCTCGGACAACTTTTCGGGGATAGGCTTCGACAACTTGAAGCTTGTGGTCGCCGTCGTCGATGGGAACTCCTCCTATACGGATACCTATAGCTACTCCTCGCTCGCGAGCGCAGAAGCGGTCTTCAACAACGGCTCGCTCGACCTTGGCTCTTTCGTGAGCGGAAGCCAGTCCGTTTCCCTCGATTATTCCCTGGCCTACGATCAGGGGACAAAGGCAACAGCAGGCACAGGATTTGCCATCGACTACTATCTCGTGGCCGAGCCAACAGTCAGCAACCTAGCGCCGGAGCGCGCGGATATCGCGGTACACCCCGATCCTGCAATACCCGAAGCGTCAACGTGGCTCATGTTGCTTCTTGGATTGGCGGGTTTCGGGTTGGTTGGGTCTCGGCGCGCGCTTGATGGGTCTCGCAGCGGATCTTCTTGCTGATCTTCGAGTTCAGAAGGTCTTCCTGAACGACTGCGTGGGGATCACCGCTTGCGGGGAAATTATGCCGAGTGCGAGGGCTATGGCGACCGCGCTCGTGAGATTAGCGCCATGGAGCTTATGACGCGCCACATCCAAATGGCTTCTGACACTGTGGTAACTTAGACCGGTGATCTCGCCGATTTCCTCGTAGGTCTTTCCGCGCGCCGCCCATAACAGGCACTCATCCTCCCGAATTGAAAGCTTCACGTCCGGAGCCTCTTCGAACCTACGTTCGAACTTGACGCTGGTCATTGCCGCTGAATCGATCATCGCGGACAGGCAGAGAAGCTGATTCATGTTTGCGTTTTTGAAGGTTTCCCAATCGAAGTTCGACGCCTCGCTGCTAAATGAAACAATCGCGTGACTATTTTTTCGATTTCTTATCGGAACCGAAAGCCCTTTGTTTCCAATTTTGTGAAGCGCAGCATCCTTGAAGAAATCTTTTACTTCCTGACTATCACGTACGACGTCGTCCCAGTCGAAGTATAAGCGCGACTTTCCTGCGTGTTTTATCACTGGATCGATTAGAAAGTACTTTTTAAGGTAATAACGATACTGCCATTGTCTAGGATATGTTACAATTGCTGCGACTAAGTTAGAATCTAAACTCTTATTGGCGGCCATACGCACGTAAGCAATATGATTAATTCCGATTTCTTGCGCTAATAGCTTTAAAATGTCGAGTAAATCCTCGGTCTCGTGGCCGAGGATCTTATACGTTAGCTTCATTTCGGCAGGGCCGATGCTAACACTTGCCATTTATGGATTTTAAATCGAGTTTCTCATTGGAGCAATAGCACGGCTGTAAACATCAGAGAAAAGAGAACGCGGCGCCCGCCTTCGAACTCGGGCCGGAACCGAGACTGGCCGCTCAATCTGGAACGATCGCGCGCGTTGTGGGTTCAAGGTCGCGGAGTCAGGGGCAGGAGGGCCTTCATGCGCAGAATCGACGAAAGCGAACGTCCGATGCCGGAGATCGATCTGGCGAAGGCGTGTTTCATCGTTGAGAAATCCCGCGAATTGGTGGCCGAGGAGGCCGGGTCCGAGGCGGATGATTCCAATCCGGCGGACGACGACGAACGGGTGATGCTGACCGAGACCGCCGGTCCCTCGATCCGTCGCGAACTGACGGAATTCATCAAGGATCTGGACGTCGACGAAGCGGCCGCGATCGTCGCGCTTGCCTGGATCGGGCGGGGCGACTTCCAGCCGGAGGAATGGAAAATCGCTGTCGGAGAAGCGACGGAGCGGGCCGAGGGTCCGACCTGGAAATACCTCCTCGAAATGGAGCTCCTGCCGGACTATCTCGAAGACGCGCTCTCGGCCTTCGGCCGCTCTTGCGAAGGGTTGGGGACTGCGGACGAAGGGTAAAGAGGCCTCAAGCGCAATTTGTTCCCAAAAAGAGAAATCGATGCTATAAGTGTTCCTGTTCGAACTCTGTTCGAGAACTGATGGACGCCGCTTGCCCAAGACAGGAAAAGGGAACGATCGGAGGCTACTTCTAAGGAAATAAGGAGCCAGAATTTTTTGCTCCAATCGCGCGCAACCCATTGAAAAGGCTCGATCCGGAAAAATAAACGCTAGTAAATACAAGCAAATTCACTAGCGTTTAGGCGCGTTTATTGGCGTCTATTGGCGCTTATGGATCCCCTTCAGGGCGAGCCCGGGGGCTGGCATCCGTCTTGCAGCCGCGCTAGACGCCAGTCGGCATCCGGTCGATGTGCAACACGGGTGAGAGCCTCTTGTCCGATCCTCTCCCGCCCTCCCACCGGTCCTTCACCCAACGGCTGCGCTCATGGTTTTTCACCGGGCTCATCGTTTTCGGGCCGATTGCGGTCACCGCCTACATCGCCTGGTTTGTCATCAATACGATCGACAATTGGGTGCGGCCCTGGCTGCCGAACATTCTCACGCCCGACGCCTACCTCCCGTTTCACATACCCGGCCTTGGCGTCGTCATCGCGATCGTCGGGCTCACCCTGCTCGGGTTCCTGACCGCCAATTTCGTCGGCCGTTCGCTGGTGCGGTTCGGCGAAGCGATGCTCGATCGCACGCCGCTCGTCCGAGGCGTACATAAAGGCCTGAAACAGGTGTTCGAAACCATCTTCAGCCAATCCGGCAGTCAGTTCCGCAAGGTCGGGCTGGTCGAGTTTCCGGCGGCCGGCAGCTGGTCGATCGTGTTCATCTCCTCGGCCCCGCCCGAGATCATCGCGAGCGCCCTGCCGGAGGGAAAGCCGATGATTTCCGCCTTCATGCCCTGCACGCCGAATCCCACCACCGGCTACTTTTTTTATATAGCGGCCGATCGGGTGATCGAATTGCCGATTTCCGCCGACGAGGCCGCAAAACTGATCATGTCGGCAGGCCTCGTCCAGCCTCAAGGCCAAGCCGCGCTCGCGGCAATGGCGGAAGCGGCGAAGCTCGCCAAGCCGACGTTGGCGGCAGAGGCGTCCGGCGCCGCGCTTTAGGCGCGCTGACAGCGGGGCTGAGATTCCCGGCGGGTTCTGTCCGGCAGCCGATGATATTGGCGCCCTTCTTTGGACGCTGTTAGTGGGATAAAGCTATGGTAAGGGGGGCGGTGGGCGAACATCGCCGCAGACTCGCTTTTAGGCCGTTTTGTTCGCCCCGCTCGGCGGCCTTCGATTTTGTGTGATGCAAATGGCGCAACTGCCTCAATTTGATCTTGCTGAACTCAAACGCCGCATGCAGGCGGCGCACGCGTCGCTTAAACATGAACTGGGCGGACTGCGCACGGGCCGCGCCAGCGCAAGCCTGCTTGAGCCGGTGCAAGTGGAGGCCTACGGTCAGCGTATGCCGATCATTCAGGTCGCTTCGATCAGCGTTCCCGAGCCGCGCGCGCTCTCCGTGTCGGTATGGGACAAAACCATGGTGCCGGCGGTCGACAAGGCGATCAGGGACGCCAACCTCGGCCTCAGTCCCACAATTGAGGGGACCACGCTGCGCATTCGCATTCCTGAATTGAACGAGCAGCGGCGCAAAGAGATGGCCAAGATCGCCCACAAATACAGCGAGGACGCACGCGTGGCGGTCCGGCATGTGCGTCGGGATGGAATCGATATTCTCAAGAAGCTGTTGAAGGAGCACGCCATCAGCGAGGACGACGAAAAGCGCCACGAGGCGGACGTGCAGAAAGCGACCGACCAGACCATTGAAGAGATCGACGCCTCTCTCGCCGCGAAGGAAAAGGAGATCATGCAGGTCTAGGCGATCGCCCATTTTGTCCCCGAGGCCCCCATGCATCATCATCGCTCCCCGTCCTGTTCGGCCCTGACGCCAGCCCACGTCGCCATCATCATGGACGGAAACGGCCGTTGGGCTAAGTCGCGCGGGCTGCCGCGCTTCGAGGGTCATCGGCGCGGGGTCGAGGCGGTGCGCCGGGTCGTTCGTTCGGCCATCGAGCGCGGGGTGCAGTTCCTGACGATCTATAGCTTTTCATCGGAGAACTGGAGCCGCCCTCCGGAAGAGGTGGCGATGCTGATGGGCCTCCTCAAGCGCTTCATCCGCGAGGATCTCTCCGAACTCAACGCCAGCGGCGTTAGGGTCAGGGTCATCGGCCAACGCGATAATCTCAAGCCAGACATCATCGCCCTCATCGTCGAAGCCGAAACGCTCACCGCCAACAATCGTGGCCTGACGCTAGCGGTGGCCTTTAACTATGGCGGGCGCCAGGAGATCTTCGAGGCGGCGCGTCGTTTGGCGATCGACGTCCGCGACGGGCGCCTCGACGCCCGGTCGATCGGTCCGGAGGATTTGGCCGACCGCCTCGACACGACGGGCCTGCCCGATCCCGATCTCATCATTCGCACCTCCGGCGAGATGCGGCTCTCGAACTTCCTGCTCTGGCAGGCGGCCTACGCTGAACTCGTTTTTCTGCCCGTCCTCTGGCCCGATTTCGACGACGCGGCGTTCCTGTCCGCGCTCGACCAATACGCGGCGCGGGAGCGTCGCTTTGGCGCTGTCATCGAACCCGTCGCGGTCAAGTCGGCGTCGTGAGGACGATCGCGTGGGGTTGAGCGAGGGTGATCCGGCGGTTCGGCCGGCGCTTAAGGCGCGCTTCGGCTCGGACCTGATGCCGCGCGTGGCTGCCTCAGCAGTGATGGGAGCGCTGGCCCTCGCGACCGCGTGGATCGGCGGCTTCATCTTCGCCGCTTTCTGGTGGCTTGCAGCCGTGGTCGTTCTTTGGGAGTGGCAGCGGCTGGTCGGTGGCGCACGGCTGGCCGAGCGGGTGGCGTTGGGGGGCGTTTTCTCAGCAGTGGCCGCGCTGTTCGCGCTGCACAATTCCATTCTCGGCGCCGTCGCCGGGCTCGTCATTGGCGCGGGCGCCGTCGGCTGGCTAGCGGGGTCGGGGGCGAGGGCCTGGGCCTTCACGGGCGCGCTTTACGCAGGCGCGCTTGTTGTGAGCGTCACTCTGTTAAGAATCAGTCCGAGCTTCGGTTTCGTCGCGGTTTTATGGGTTTTCGCCGTCGTTTGGGGAGCGGATGTCGCGGCCTATTTCGCCGGGCGGACGATTGGAGGGCCGAGGCTTTGGCCCAGTGTCTCTCCGGGCAAGACCTGGTCCGGAGCGATCGTCGGGGCCCTTTCTGGCGCGTGTCTCGGCCTCCTGCTGAGCGCCTGGACGAATTGCGTCATGCCGCTGTTCTGGCTTGGACTTGCGACGGCGATCGTCTCGGCGCTTGGCGATTTGTTCGAATCCGCGCTTAAGCGACGTTTTGGCGTCAAAGATTTCGAGCGCCCTCATTCCCGGCCATGGAGGACTGATGGATCGGCTTGACGCGTTTGTCGCGGCGTCCGTTTTCGCCGCAATTGTCGCGGGGTTCAACTCGCGAAGCTCCTTCATCGCCGGCGGATTGTTTCAATGGTGAGCGTGAGTACTGCGGTTCGGCCTGCGTCATGGCGTTCCCTGGAGAAGGCGCCTTCGCCCAAACGCCTGTCGATTCTGGGCGCGACGGGCTCGATTGGCGGCTCATGCGCGCAAGTGATCGCCGCCGCGCCGGGGCGGTTTTCCGTCGTCTCGCTAGCGGGCGGCCGGGACGGGGCGGCGCTGGCGAAACGCGCGATCGAGCTGGGCGCTGAATTTGTCGCGATTGCCGATCCGGCCGGCTATGCAGATCTGAAGGCGGGCTTGGCCGGTCGCGCGGTCGAAATCGCCGCTGGCCCGGAGGCCGTCGAGGAAGCCGCTCTTCGCGAGGCCGATCTCGTGGTTTCCGCCATCGTCGGCGCGGCAGGTTTGCGTCCGACTTTCGCCGCCATCGCCGCGGGGCGCACGGTCGCTCTCGCCAACAAGGAGACCTTGGTGTGCGCCGGCGAGGTGGTGATGGACAGAGCGCGACGCGAAGGCTCTCTGGTTCTGCCGATGGATTCCGAGCACAACGCCTTATTCCAGGCGATCGGGGCGCGTGATCCAGCGAGCATCGAGATGATGACCATCACCGCTTCCGGCGGACCTTTCCGCGAATGGAGCGCCGAACGCATTTCCGCCGCAACGCGCGCGGAGGCGCTTGCCCATCCCAACTGGGTAATGGGGCCGAAGGTGACGATCGATTCGGCCGGTCTGATGAATAAAGGTCTCGAACTTATTGAAGCCTATCATCTCTTCGGCCTTCCAGCCGACCGGCTTGACGTTGTGGTTCATCCCCAATCAATCGTGCACGGGCTCATCGCCTTCGCCGACGGGTCGCTGATCGCCGGCATGGCGTCGCCGGATATGCGCACCCCGATTGCGCATTGTCTGGCCTATCCGGATCGGATCGCCTCGGGGGTGCGGGCGCCGGATCTCGCCGCGCTCGGCCGACTCACTTTCGAGCGGGCGGACCTCGAGCGTTTTCCGGCGCTTGGCTTGGCGATCGAGGCGTTGCGCTCCGGTGGAGGCGCGCCCACAGCCCTCAACGCGGCCAATGAAATCGCTGTTGCGGCATTCCTCGATCAGCGAATTGGTTTCGGCGACATCGCCCGCCTTGTCGCAAAGACGCTCGCTGCGATGACCGCGACCGGCGAGTTGAGCGCCCCGGCTGACATTGCGGAAGCGCTGGCAATTCACCATATCGCGACAGATAGGACGGCAAGTCTCTTGGCCTAACCGCGGACTTGCGCCACAGTAATCATTCAGTAACCATCGTCCGCCGGCCGTTCGCCGACGCGGCGCTCAGACCAGGAGGCCGCAGATGTCGGGCATGAACGCGGTCGCCGACCTCCTGGCTTGGTTCGGATGGTACGTCGTCCCATTCATTATCATCCTGAGCCTGATCGTCGCCGTGCACGAGCTCGGGCACTACCTGGTCGGCCGGTGGTGCGGCGTTAAAATCGACGCATTTTCGCTCGGCTTTGGCCCTGAGCTGTTCGCCCGGATCGATTCCCACGGCACTCGGTGGCGCATCGGCGCGCTGCCGCTGGGCGGATATGTCAAGTTTTACGGCGACGTCAACGCCGCGAGCGTCGGCGAGGGCGGCGACGTCAATCCTACGGTCGACCGCTCCTTGACGCTGGCTGGTCAGCCCTTGCGGAACCGCGCGGCGATCGTCCTCGCGGGGCCGGTTGCGAATTTCATCCTGGCTTTCGTCATTTTTACGGGCATGTTCATGGCCTTCGGCCGGGTTGAGCATGTAGCGCGTATTGGCCGGGTTGAGGCGGGCACCCCGGCCGCCGCCGCTGGGTTTCGGCCCGGCGATTTGGTGAAGTCAATCAACGGGAATTCGATTGATAGCTTTGAAGCGCTTCAGGAATCGACGCTGATGAGCACCGGTCTGCCCATGAACTTCGTGGTTGATCGTCAGGGCAAGGACGTCGACCTTACGGCGACGCCTCAGGTAACCGTGGTCGACCAGGGCGTTTTCGGCAAGCGTCGCATGGGTCATCTCGGGCTTGGCTCGTCAGCCGACAAGAACGATGCTAAAGTCGAACGGTGCGGGCTCCCGACCTGCGCCGCCTGGGGCGCTGGACAGGAATGGTTCATCGTCAAGGCGACGGGGACCTATATCGTCGGGATCTTTGCCGGCCGCGAATCAACCGACCAGATGTCCGGATTGATAGGCGCCGCTCAAATGGCGGGCGAGATGGCAAAAATCAGCCTCTGGGAATTGTTCAGCCTCGCCGCGTGGTTCTCGGTGTCGGTGGGCCTGATGAATTTGCTTCCGGTTCCGCTCCTCGATGGCGGGCATCTCGCATTCTATGCCTACGAAGGCCTGCGTGGACGCCCGTTAAGCGAACGAGCTCAGGAGATTGGCCTGAGAATCGGCATCGCGCTGGTCGCCTTATTGGTGGTCTTCACCACCTCCCACGACCTTTTCCGCTTGGTCAGCAGCGGGAATTAACGAACGGTCGACCATGTTTGCGTGTCCCCGACGCAACGGTCGCCGGAAATGGTGTAGGCTCCGCCAATAACGGTTTGCAGGGGCGAGCAAAGATTGTAAAACGCCGTTAATCTTCCTGGTCGTCCTCTCGGCGAGCGGGATAGAGCGCCGCGGCGTGTGCGGCGTCGCCCGCGATCGACGCCGTCAGGCGCGTGGGAGGCGCGGGCTAGGATCACACTGAAGCGGCGCCGTCATGGCGGGCCGCGTCGGCGCGAACAGGGGCTTTGGGCCATATGGTTTGGATTCGCGGGTGTGTTGGCGTTCTTCTGGCGGTGGGCCTTAGTCTGTTCGGATTGTGCTGGGTTGCGCCCGCGAGTGCCCAGCAAATCGTCGTCGAAGGCGCCAACGTCGATCCTTCAACTCTGAAGCCATATTTCACCGGGACTGATCCAGCCTCAATCGAGCGGGGCGTTGAGGATTTGAGAGCGACCGGCATTTATTCGAATGTCAGCGCGAGAGTGGAGAACGGCAAGATTGTCGTCAGCCTCGCCGGCGGCGCGCAAATCATCAACAGGGTTGCCTTCGAAGGCAACAGACAGATTGAGACGAAGCAGCTCGAAGTCGAAGTGCAGTCAAAGCCGCACACCGCATACAACGAGGCGACCGCGGACGCGGATATCGGCCGAATTAAGGACGCTTACAAGAAATATGGGCGCAACGAAGCCGGTGTGACCAAGCGATTGGTCCAGTTGCCGAACGGAAGGGTGGATCTCGTCTTCACCATCAATGAAGGCGAGAAGACGGGCATCCGGGAGATCAATTTCGTCGGCAATCACGCGGTCTCGGGCTATCGTCTACGAACCCTAATGCAAACCAGCACGATGAACTGGTTATCGTGGTTCAAGAGCACCGACGTCTATGATCCTGACCGTCTGGCTTCCGACGAGGAGGCGATTCGCCGCTATTACATGAAGAACGGCTACGCGGATTTCCAAATTACGAACACCGACGTGACTTACCACGCCAATCCGCCGGGTTATGTGATCACGATCACGGTGGACGAGGGCCCCCAATATCACGTTTCTTCGGTGGCGGTGGTTTCCAATATTCCGAAGGTGGATGGGCCGGCGCTCAATCGATTTGTCGCTTTGAGGCCTGGGGACGTTTATGATGCAGGCAGCGTCGACAAGTCTGTGGAAGCGATCACGCGCGACGTCGCTCGACAGGGCTACGCTTTCTCTGAGGCTCGGCCGCATGGCGAACGCGACACCGCCAATCATACGATCGCGCTTTCGTTCTCGGTCGACAATGGCCCGAAAGTCTACATCGAGCGCATCGACATTGTCGGGAACACCCGAACCCGCGACTTTGTCATTCGCCGCGAATTCGATATTGGCGAAGGCGACCCCTACAACCACGTCATGATCGAGCGCGCTGAGCGACGCCTGAACAGCCTCGGCTACTTTAAGAAGGTCCACATCTCGAACCGGCCCGGCTCTTCGCCGGATCGGGTCATCGTGGTGGTGGATGTGGAGGACCAGCCGACAGGCTCGATCAGCTTAAGTGGCGGCTATTCGACGACCCAGGGCTTTCTGGCTGAGCTCGCGTACACCGAAACGAACTTCCTCGGCCGCGGTCAATATGTGCGCTTAAGCGTGTCCGATGGCCAGTACACGCAGGGATGGAAGGCCTCGTTCACTGAGCCCTACTTCCTCGGCCAACGCTTGGCCGCTGGCTTCGACATTTATCATCAGGTCAACAACAACAACCAATTCGCGCTCTACGAGAACTGGACGACGGGCGGAACGCTCCGGCTCGGCATTCCGATTACTGATGACCTGACGTTCCAGCCGAATTATTCCCTCTACGAGTTGAAAATCACCATTCCGAACGGAGCCAGTCAGCCTTACGACGATTGCACAGGACCCGATTCGGTCTGGTACCCCGGCGGAACCTTCATTCCAATTGTTCCAACGCCGTATATCAACTGTTTGACGAACGGCGAAGCGCCGGTCGAAATCAAGCAGGCGGCGGCGCAAGGCGCTATCGTGACCTCGATGGCCGGGTTCTCCGTTCTTTTCAATAATATTGACGATCGGAAAAACCCTACCACCGGTTACGTCGTCAATTACAAGCAGGATGTCGCCGGCCTTGGCGGCCAGTCCGAGTTCGTGCGCGAAACATTTGACGCGCGCTGGTACCATCCGATTACCGAGGACTTCATCGGGTTGATTTACCTGCAGGCCGGTCAGATCAATTCCTTCGGTTCAAAAGACGCGCTCATCATCAACAACTTCGTGGAAGGTTCCTCGTTGGTGCGCGGCTTTGCGCCGGGAGGCATGGGGCCACGCGACATCTCGGACCCGTTCAATATCCAGGCCAGCGCCCTTGGGGGCACGAGCTATTATGGCGCGTCGGCTGAAGTCGACTTTCCGATCTTCGGCTTGCCGAAAGAAGTCGGGTTGAAAGGCGCGGTGTTCGCCGACGCGGGCAACTTGATCGGATATTCCGGGCCGACCAGTTTCTCGAACTTCTTGGGCTACACCTATTGTCCGCCTCCGGGTTCGGTCGGCAGGGCTTTCCCCATCACACAATTGAGTTGCGCCGACGTTTGGGATCCAAACGTGGTCCGCGCCTCCGTGGGAGCGAGTTCTGATCTGGGATTCGCCGATGGGCCCGATCCGTTTTGACTTGGCTGTTCCGGTCCATAAGGGCAAATACGACCAGACGCAGCTCTTCAACTTCTCGGGCGGCACCACGTTCTAAAATCGAACAGCTGCCTTCCTGAACAACGGGCGCGCCAGGGCTGGCGCGCCCGTCGTCGCTTCTGACGGAACTCCTTATTGGCCAGAATCCGCTTCTTTCCGCCAAGTTCGGCGCCTTCATTGGCTGAAGTTGCGGCCTGGTGCGGCGCCACGCTCGGCGCGAACTCCGACCCTGACCGCGTGATCCGGGACGTCGCCGCGCTTGATGAAGCGGGCCCGGGCGATCTCACCTTTCTCGACAATCCAAGGTACCTCGACGCGCTCAAGCGAACCCGCGCGGCGGCGGCGCTCGTATCGCCGCGCCACGCCGACGCAGCGCCTGAGACTTGCGCCGTGCTCATTGCCGCCGAGCCTTATCGCGCCATGGCCGTGGTCATGACCAAACTTTACCCGCTGGCGGTCAAGCCGAGCTCCATTTTTGGCGAGACCGGGGTTTCACCCAAGGCGTCCGTTCACCCGTCAGCTCGGTTGGAGCCGGGTGTGATCGTCGACCCGGGCGCGGTGATCGGCCGCGGCGTCGAGGTCGGCGCCGGCACGATCATCGGGCCCAATGTCGTCATCGGTCCGGGGGTGCGGATCGGTCGCGACGGCTCGGTCGGCGCCTCAACCACGATCCTAGCCGCGCTGATCGGCGACCGGGTGATCATTCATCCAGGCGCGCATATCGGACAGGATGGGTTCGGATTCGCGCTAGGGCCGCGAGGGCATCTCAAAGTCCCTCAGATCGGGCGGGTCATCATTCAAAACGACGTCGAGATCGGCGCCGGGGTAACGATTGACCGCGGCGCGAATCGAGACACCGTCATCGGTGAGGGGGCGAAGATCGACAATCTGGTGCAGATCGGCCACAACGTCGTCATCGGCCGCCATGCCGTGCTGGTCTCTCAGTCGGGCGTCTCGGGATCGAGCGCCATTGGCGATTTCGCCGCTCTCGGCGGTCAGGCGGGCATCGCCGGGCATCTGACCATCGGCGCGGGCGCTCAAGTTGCTGCGGCTGCGGGCGTGATGACCGATATTCCGGCCGGCGAGCGGTGGGCTGGCGCGCCGGCCAAGCCTGTGCGGAAATTTTTTCGTGAAGTCGCCGCGGTCAAGCGATTAGCCGACGGCGACGCCAAGGCGGAATAACGCCAGATAGCGGATGGGAGAGAAGGAATTGGAATGAACGAACTGGGCGCCCAGACGTTCGAGAGCTTCGACATCCAAAAGCTGCTCGAACTATTGCCGCACCGCTATCCGTTTCTCCTGGTCGATAGGATCGTCGAAGCCCGCGGTGACGAATATGGTGTCGGAATTAAGAACGTGACGGCCAACGAGCCTCACTTTCAGGGCCACTTTCCAGGCCGGCCGGTCATGCCGGGCGTCCTCTTGATCGAAGCGATGGCGCAAACCGCGGGCGCTCTATGCGTCGCTTCGCAAGAGGACAAGAGCGCGCCGAGCGTCGTCTATATGATGACGGTCGATAAGGCGAAGTTCCGAAAGCCCGTCGTCCCCGGCGATCAAGTGCGGTTTCACATGACCCGCATCGCCAAGAAGCGAAATATGTGGTGGTTCCGGGGCGAGGCTAAGGTTGACGACGTGCTGGTTTGTGAAGCCGAAGTCTCCGCGATGCTGGTGCGTGGATGACGATTAAAATTCATCCGAGCGCAGTCGTTGAAAACGGCGCCTGCCTCGGGACGGGCGTCGAGGTTGGACCGTTTTGTCACGTCGGATCGCAGACGAAGCTTGGCGACGGCGTCCGGCTGATCTCTCATGTGAGTGTCGCTGGCGACACGGCGATTGGCGCGCGCACGGTCATTTATCCCTTCGCCTCGATCGGACATCCGCCGCAGGACCTTAAATACCGCGGCGAGCCGGTGCGGCTTACAATCGGCGAGGGCTGCCTCATTCGCGAAGGGGTGACGATGAACCCCGGCACTGCGGGCGGGGGTTCGGAAACGATCATTGGACCGCGGTCCGTGTTCCTGGCCAACGCTCATGTCGCGCACGATTGCCGTATCGGCGAGGGCGTCATTCTTTCGAACAACGTGATGCTGGCGGGGCACTGCAATATTGGCGATTTCGCCATTCTGAGCGGCGGCGCGGCGGCCCATCAATTTGTTCGGATCGGCGCCCACGCCTTCGTTGGCGGGCTTGCGGGAGTCGAAAATGATCTCATTCCCTTCGGGCTTGCGCTCGGCAACCGTGCGGGGCTCGCTGGCCTCAACGTCATCGGCCTGAAGCGCCGGGGCTTCTCGCACGAGGCGATCCATGAGCTCAGGCGCGCCTACAAGATGTTGTTCAATGGCGGCGGCACGTTGAGAGAGCGCATCGACGAGGTGGCCGCCGCGTTCGCCGACCAAGACGCCATTCAGCAGGTCGTCGCCTTTTTGCGTCAGGGGGGCGATCGTGCGATTTGCGTCCCGCGCGCCGGAAGGGACGAGGAGGGGTGAGCCGGACGGATGGCGGACTGAGCGCGGGCGCAGCCGCTCCTGCTCTAGCCATCCTCGCTGGCGGGGGCGCCTTCCCGTTCGAGGTCGCAGGCGAAGCTCGCCGCGCTGGCCGGGAGCCATTTCTCATCGGGGTTGTCGGCGCAACCGATTCGGCGATCGAGGCTTACCCGCATGTGTGGGTGCGGATGGGAGAAGTGGGCAAGCTTTTCGCCGCGCTTAAGGAACGGACCATCACTGAACTGGTGATTGTCGGGGCGATCACGAGGCCCGAACTGACCGATCTCCGGCTCGACTGGGGCGCGGTCAAGAGAGCGGCGGGGCTCGCGCGGCTGTTTCGCCGCGGCGATAACGGCCTGCTCGCCGGTCTTGCTTCGATTATCGAGCGGGAGGGCGTCCGGGTGGTCGGCGCCCACGAAATTGCCCCTGGTCTTTTGGCGCCATCTGGTCCTCTCGGCGCGCGCGCGCCTTCCGCGGACGATGAGACGGACATCGCGCTTGGCGCACGCCTTCTTGCAGCGCTGTCGACCTTCGACGCGGGGCAGGGCGCGATTCTCGCCGCTGGCCGGGTGCTGGCGATCGAGGCAGCGGAGGGCACGGACGGCATGCTCGCCCGCGTCTCGGAGATGCGCGCCAGTGGCCGGTTGCGCTTTTCGGGTCTCGCGGGGGTCCTGGTGAAAGCGCCCAAGCGCGGGCAGGATCTCAGGCTTGACATGCCGGCAGTCGGGCCCAGGACGATTGAAGGCGCGCTCAAGGCGCAGCTTCGGGGGGTGGCGATCGCCGCGGGAAATGTGCTCGTACTCGAGCGTGCGCTTTGCGCCCAAAAAGCCGACGCCGCAGGGCTGTTCGTCGCCGGATTTGCCTACACGACTCCTGGCGGGTGAGCCCGTTGCGCGTGGCTCTCGTCGCCGGCGAGCATTCGGGCGACCAGCTTGGTTTCAAGCTCATGCGGGCGCTCCGCGAAGCGCAGCCGGGCGGCGTCGCCTTCTCGGGCGTTGGCGGCGAGGCGATGGAGGCCGAGGGTCTCGAAAGCCTTTTTCCGATCAGCGACATCGCCGTCATGGGCATCCTTCCGGTGCTGGCCCGGTTGCCGACCCTTATGGCGCGCATCCGCACGACCGCCCAGGCGATCATTGGGGACCGGCCGGACGTCCTCGTCATCGTCGACAGCCCCGACTTCACGCATCGCGTCGCCCGGCGCGTACGCGCGGCGCTGCCGAGATTGCCGATCGTCGACTATGTCAGTCCCAGCGTCTGGGCCTGGCGGCCTGGCCGCGCCAAGGCGATGAAGGCTTATGTTGATTGCGTGCTGGCGCTGCTGCCGTTCGAGCCCGAAGCCTATCGGCGCTTGGATGGACCGCGTTGCGTCTACGTCGGTCATCCGCTGATTGAGCGGCTCGACGAATTGCGGCCAAACGCGGACGAGCAGCGCCGTCGCGGCTTGGAGCCGCCGCTCATCGTGGTCCTGCCCGGCTCGCGCCGATCAGAAGTCAGCCGGCTCATGGCGGATTTCGGCGGCGCGCTTGGCTCGCTGCGCCAGTCGGTAGGCCCGTTGTCGCTCATTCTGCCGACGCTGCCCCATATCGAGTCCGAAGTGCGGGCTTTGGCGGCGCGTTGGCCTGAGCCGCCGACCATCGTGCTCGGCGAAGCGGCGAAATATTCCGCGTTCCGCGCCGCCCGCGCAAGCCTCGCCGCCTCGGGCACCGTGACGCTCGAACTTGCGCTCGCCGGCGTTCCCATGGTCGGGGCTTACAAGGTTTCGCTCCTCGAAGAGCAGCTCAAATATCTGATCAAGGTTCCCTCGATCCTGCTGCCCAACCTCATCCTCGGCGAGCGCGCGATTCCCGAGAAACTGCAGAAAGACTGCGCGCCCGCGGTGCTCGCCACGGCGATGGCCGAGATCGTGGGGCAAGGCCCGGCGCGCTCGGCCCAACTTGAAGCGCTGTCGCGGCTCGACCAACTCATGGCGCTCCCCGACGGCGGCGCGCCGAGCGCTCACGCCGCCCGCGCGGTTCTCGAAACGATCGAAAGAGCTCGCGGCCGAGCGTCGGACTGAGGCTGAAACGAACGCATGGCTGAGATCGGCGGCCCAGGTGCGCACTTTGTTACGCGATCGCGCCTCTTCAAGGACTTAGATGCGCTTTTGCGCAACTCCAACGCCGAATGCGGCCTGCGCGGCCTTCATCCAGATGCATGGCTTCCGTAATAAATCGATGAAAGTCTCGATAAAACAATATTGTACAAACTATAATTCATGTTATAAATTAAAAGGGCGGCTCTAGCGATTGCTCATCGGCTTGTACTCGCGCAGCGTGTCGCCGGTGTAAAGCTGCCGGGGGCGGCCGATCCGTTGATCCGGATCCTGGATCATCTCCTTCCACTGGGCGATCCACCCGACCGTGCGCGCGACCGCGAACAACGCGGTGAACATCGCGACCGGAAAGCCCATCGCCTTCAACGTGATGCCGGAATAGAAATCGATGTTCGGATAGAGCTTCTTTTCGATGAAATAGTCGTCGTGTAGCGCGATGCGCTCAAGCTCAACCGCCACCTCAAGCAGCGGATCGTCCTTGATCCCGAGCTCGTTGAGCACTTCATGCGCGGTGCTCTGCATGATCTTGGCGCGCGGGTCGTAGTTCTTGTAGACGCGATGGCCAAAACCCATGAGGCGGAACGGGTCGTTCTTGTCCTTCGCTTTGGCGATGAATTTGGGAATATTCTCGACCCGTCCGATCTCGCCCAGCATCTTGAGCGCCGCTTCGTTGGCGCCCCCGTGAGCTGGACCCCAAAGACAGGCGATGCCGGCGGCGATGCAGGCGAACGGATTGGCGCCGGAGGAGCCGGCAAGGCGCACGGTCGAGGTCGAGGCGTTCTGCTCATGGTCGGCGTGGAGGATGAAGATGCGATCAAGCGCCCGAGACAGGACAGCGTTGACTTTGTAGTCCTCGCACGGGACCGAGAAGCACATGCGAAGGAAATTCGAGGAATAATCGAGGTCGTTCTTCGGATAGACGAACGGCTGCCCGATCGCATATTTATAGGCGATCGCTGCAAGCGTCGGCATTTTCGCGATCATGCGGATAGAGGCGATCTCGCGCTGCCAGGGATCGGATATGTCGGTGGAATCGGGATAGAAAGCGGCGAGCGCGCCGACGCTCGCCACCATCACCGACATCGGATGAGCGTCGCGCCGGAAGCCGCTGAAAAACCGGTTCATTTGCTCATGCACCATGGTGTGGCGCGTGACCCGGTAATCGAAGTCGGCCTTCTGCGTCGTCGTCGGCAATTCGCCGTACAGGAGCAGGTAGCAGGTTTCTAGGAAATCGCCGTGTTCGGCGAGCTGGTCGATCGGGTAGCCCCGGTAAAGGAGCACGCCCTTGTCGCCATCAATATAGGTGATCTGAGATTCCGTGCTCGCGGTCGATGTGAAGCCCGGGTCGTAAGTGAACATGCCCGTTTGGGCGTAAAGCTTGCCGATGTCGATGACAGACGGCCCGACGGCGCCGTTCAGGATCGGCAGCTCGACGGATTTTCCACCCACGTTGAGGGTAGCGGTGGCCGCGGCTGGCGGTTCGGCGGATTTTTCGCTCTTCGCAAGGGTGGCGGAGGTCGGCGTCATCGAGCGTCTCCCATACACAGCTTACAAGCGCTATCGCACTGCAATATGGTTATTGCAGCGCATTAACCAAGGCAAGTCAAACCCGGCAAGCGGGAGCCAAAATCGCTACTGCGGATTCTCGTAGCTGAACGTCTGGCTGTTCTCATCGTAAGCAAAAAGCTCGCCATAACGGCCGAGATTGATGATCGCCCGCAACGTCCGCTCGGCGTAATCGTCGGACATATAGTCCTCCAGTTCCTCGCGGAAGCGTGTCGCGGGCGCGCGATGGGTCGGACGCTCGTCGAGAACTCGCTTGATGTGGGAGGCGAGGGGAATGTGCGCCAGCACCTGGTCGCCCATCACTTTCTTGCGTTGGTCGACATCCATCTCGACGAAGCGCTGGCCAAGGGGCGTGAGCTTGATGTCGCCCTCTTCGAACTCGGCCAAACGCAGCAATTGCAGGGTCTCGCCGAGCGGGAACAACTCGTCGATTTCGAGCTGCAAAGAGTTGGCGAGATGCGGCAGGTCCGCCTTTCCGTTATAGGGCGGAGCGGCGATCTCCTCGAGCATGCCGGCGAGCGAATTGGTCGAAACGCGCGGTAGGGCGAGCCCAAGGCCGGTCGCGGTCGCGGTTTCGCGCGTCAGCGTTTTCGTCGGGTCCGGCCGTTGGGTCATCAGCGCGTAGATCTTTTCGACCAGGTCTCGGAAGACCGGGTCCAGACGATCGCGCGGGTGGGGAAGGGTGACCGGGATCTCGGAGGCGATGCGGCCAGGATTGGACGACAGCACGAGAACGCGGTCGGCCATCAGCACGGCTTCCTCGATATTATGGGTCACCATCAGGATGCCTTTGATCGGCATGCGCCCGTCCTGCCAGAGGTCGAGCAGGTCAGTGCGCAAGGTCTCGGCGGTGAGCACGTCGAGGGCCGAGAAGGGCTCGTCCATCAAGAGGATCTTCGGCTGCATGACGAGCGCCCGCGCGAAGCCGACGCGCTGGCGCATTCCGCCCGACAATTCCTTTGGATAGGCGGATTCAAATCCGTCGAGGCCAATCGTGTCGATCGCTTTCAAGGCCCGCTTACGGGTCTCGTCGAGCGGCACGCCGTTGGAGCGTGGCCCGATCTCGACATTGTCGAGAACGTCGAGCCAGGGAAACAGCGCGAAGCTCTGAAACACCATCGCGACTTCCTTCGCCGGTCCAACCACCAGCTCGCCGTCAATCTTCACCGTCCCCTGCGTTGGTCGCGTAAGACCGGCGATAAGCCTTAGAAGCGTCGACTTGCCGGAGCCGGAGCGGCCGAGCAGCGCAACGATCTCGCCCGTCTTCATGCGCATCGAAACGTCGCTCAGGACGGGCGCCCGCGCTTCGCCCGAGCCGGTCGAGAAGACCTGGCTGACGTTGGCTACGTCGAGGATCGTGGCGATGGTGGTGTCCAACATGGGCCGAACTCCGTAGATGAAGGATTCTGTCAGAGGCGAAGTCGCCGCTCCGCATAAGCGTAAAGCCGTCGCCAGAACAGGCGATTGAACAGCGTCACGAATAGCGACATCATCGCGACGCCAAGCACGATTCGCGGAAAGTCGCCCTTGTCCGTGGCCTCGGCGATGTAGGATCCGACACCCTGCGCGACGACGGTGTGATCCTTCCACTTGACATATTCGGCCACGATCGAGGCGTTCCATGACCCCCCCGACGCCGTGATGGCGCCAGTCAAATAAAAGGGGGCGATCGCGGGGATCATCACCTGAGACCACCAGCGCCAGCCGCGAATGCGAAAGTTCGAGACCGCCTCACGCAAGTCGTTGGGAAAGGCGGAGGCGCCGCCGATGGTGTTGAACACGATGTACCACTGGGTGCCGAATACGATGAGAAAACTCAGCCAGATGTTCGGGTTGAGATTGTACGCGAGAACAAGGCTCACCGCCGCGCCGAATAGAAGATTGACCGGGAAAGCGGCAAGGAATTGGGCGATCGGCTGACTGGCCTCGGCCCACCGAGGCCTGAGACCGATCCAAACGCTGATCGGAACCCAGATTAGGGTCGCGAGCGCCATCAAGAGCACGACGCGAATGAAGGTGTAGAACGTCAGGACGAAAACATGTCCGACCTCGGCCCAACTGATCTCGGTCGCGATGTAAGAAATGGTGACCCACGCCGCCCATGCGGCCACGGCGACGACGATGAGGATGAAGATCGCATCGAGGAGCCGCGACGGCTCTTTCGACGTTTTCTGCGCCGGCGCAAAGGTTGGCAAACGCACTGGCCACAGACTTATGCTCCTCAGCCCCCCAAGTATGGGAGCGAAGCCTAGGCGGAGCCAGTGCGTGCGCTTAATCAGGTTCAGCACCCACGACGACTCGACTTCTTGGCTCACCGACAATTCGACTCGGAACTTGGTCGCCCAGGCGACGATCGGGCGGAACAGCAGCTGATCGTAAAGAAGGATGACGATGCCCATGGTCAGGACCGCCGCGCCGATCGCCGACCAGTCGCCGGCGTCATTGGCTTTGGCGATGTAAGATCCTACCCCCGGCAGTGTGATCGTCGTGTTGCCGACCGTGATCGCCTCGGAGGCGACGACGAAGAACCAGCCCCCCGACATCGACATCATCGTATTCCAGATGAGGCCGGGCATCGCGAACGGCGCCTCGAGCTGCCAGAACTTCTGCCAGCCGGTCAGACGGAAGCCTCGGGCGACCTCATCGAGATCGCGCGGGACGGTGCGCAGCGACTGGTAGAAGGAGAAGGCCATGTTCCAGGCTTGGCTCGTGAAGATGGCGAAGATGGCCGCGAGCTCCGCCCCCATGGTGTTGCCGGGGAAGAGGTTCAGAAAGAAGGTCACGGTGAAGGAGAGGAAGCCCAGGATCGGCACCGACTGCAGGATGTCGAGCAGCGGGATCAGAATCATCTCGGCGCGCCGGCTTTTGGCCGCGAGGGTGGCGTAAGTGAAGGTGAAAACCAGCGAAGCGGCGAGGGCTGCGAACATCCGCAGCGTCGTTCTCAGCGCGTAATAAGGGAGCTCCCAATAGTCTAGCGAGATTGGGCTTTCGTTGGCGGCGGGCAGGGGCGCGGAAATGCCATGGTAGCTTTTCGCGATCGCGGTCAGAAACGCTAAGATCGCGGCAAACGCGATCAGGTCCCATTGGTTCGGCAGAACCCGCCGCCCGGCGGACGCAAGGGAGTTGAACATGGGCGAATTCCGGCTGGCGCTTGTCGAGACCTGCGCATCCAAGCGGCCAAACGGACGCGAAAAACGTCAAACACGGTTGGCGCGGTGAAGGCAATCGGAATTTGCGCCGCTTGCCTTAAGTGAGCGTTGATGGCGGGATGCGACACTATGACGACAGGCCGGCGCCGTGCCGAGGCGCGAACGTCCAGCTGTCGCGCTTGCCTTTCCCGCGGCCCTCGCTTATATGCCGCGCCATTCCACAGGCGGATTTTATGCGGCTCCTGATTCAAGGTTCCGCTCCGGTGGCGAGGCTCGCTTCGCTTCACATGATCCGCCGAGGCTCAACCGGACAAGGATAAGCTCCCATGGCTTTGCCAGATTTCACCATGCGTCAGCTGCTCGAGGCGGGCGCGCATTTCGGCCACCAGTCGCATCGCTGGAACCCGAAGATGGCGCCTTATATCTACGGCTCGCGCAACTCGATCCACATCATTGACCTCGCCCAGACTGTGCCGCTGCTCCATCAGGCGCTGAAGACGGTCTCCGACACCGTCGCCAAGGGCGGCCGTGTGCTCTTCGTCGGCACCAAGCGCCAGGCGTCAGATGAGATCGCAACCGCCGCCAAACGCTCGGCGCAATATTTTGTTAACGCGCGCTGGCTCGGCGGCATGCTGACCAATTGGAAGACGATTTCAGCCTCGATCTCCCGGCTGCGCAAAGTCGACGAGCTTTTGGGCGAAGGCGCGAAAGGCCTGACCAAGAAGGAGCGGCTCATGCTGTCGCGCGAACGCGAGAAGCTCGAGACCGCGCTCGGCGGCATCAAGGACATGGGCGGCGTTCCCAATCTCGTCTTCGTCATCGACACCAATAAGGAAGCGCTCGCGATCAAGGAGGCCAATCGCCTCAAGATCCCGGTGATCGCGATCCTCGACACAAACAGCGACCCGGACGGCATCACCTTTCCGATTCCGGCCAACGACGACGCCGGCCGCGCCATCCAGCTCTATTGCGACCTGATCGCCCGCGCGGCGATCGACGGCATTTCGCGCGGCCAGGGCGCGCAGGGCGTTGATCTCGGCGAGGCCGCGGCGCCCGTCGCAGAATCGCTGCCGGAGACGACCGAACTGGGGACCTCGACGACCGAGCCGGAAGCCTTGACCGAGCACTTCGAGCTCCTGGCCGCCCCGCGCGGGGCGCCCGACGATCTGGCCAAGCTCACCGGCGTCGGCCCGCAGATCGTCAAGAAGCTCAACGAACATGGCGTGTTCCACTATTGGCAGCTCGCCGCGATGACGCCGGAGGACGCCGAGAAGCTCGACGCCGACCTCCGGTTCAATGGCCGCATCGCGCGCGACAAGTGGAGCGATCAAGCGCGCGAGCTGATGGCCGCGGCGTAGGGTTCGGGTCGCGTCGGCTTAACAGCGAAAGAGGGACGTATGGCGACCATTACCGCCGGACTGGTCAAGGATCTGCGCGAGAAGACCGGCGCGGGCATGATGGATTGCAAGAACGCGCTGAGCGAGACCGACGGCGATATCGAGGCGGCGATCGATTGGCTGCGCAAGAAGGGCCTCGCCAAGGCCGCCAAGAAGAGCGGGCGGGTTGCGGCCGAAGGTCTTGTCGGCGTCGCCGTCGAGGACAATGTCGGCGTCCTTGTCGAGGTCAATTCGGAGACCGATTTCGTCGCCCGCAACGATGACTTCCAGGCGGTGGTGCGCGGCGTGCTCGCGGTCGCTCTCGACCATGCGCCCGATGTCGACGCGACGACGGTGCTCGGCGCGCATTACCCGGGCGGCGGCACGGTCGCCGAGGCGATCGCCAACGCCATCGCCACCATTGGCGAAAACATGACGCTGCGTCGCGCGCAGGGCCTCCGAGTGGCCGAAGGCGCGATCGGCCACTACGTGCATGGCTCGGTCGCTGACGGGCTTGGCCGCATCGGAGTCATTGTCGCGCTCAAGTCCACAGGCGACCGCGCGCAGCTCAGCGCGCTCGGGCGCCAGGTCGCGATGCATGTCGCCGCTGCAAGTCCGCTCGCCCTCGACGCCGCCGGCATCGACCCGGCGACGGTTCAGCGCGAGCGCGCCGTGCTTGCGGAGAAGAACGCCGGCAAGCCCGCAAACGTGATCGAGAAGATCGTCGAATCGGGCCTCAAGACCTTCTATAAAGAGGTCTGCCTCCTCGATCAGCCTTATGTCCACGATCCGGCCAAGACTGTCGCCCAGGCGATCAAAGAGGCCGAAAAGACGGTCGGCGCGCCGGTCGCTGTCACCGGCTTCGTCCGCTATGCGCTCGGCGAAGGCGTCGACAAGACGGCGGAAGAGGCCTGACGCCTGGCAATCAAGTCAAGCGGCCTCTAGGCCGCTTTTTTTATCGCGTAGGACGGGCGGATCGGCGATCGTGCGGCAGCGCGCATCGCAAGAAGGGGGCAGAGCATGGCCACAGCGCCGCGACCTTTGTTCAAGCGCGTGGTCGTCAAGCTCTCCGGCGAGGCGCTGATGGGGCCCGACACACATGGCCTGCACGCGGAGACTCTCCATCGAATCGCCGGCGATCTGAAGGCGGCGGCAGATCTTGGGGTGCAGGTCGCAGTCGTTGTGGGCGGCGGCAATTTCTTCCGCGGACTCCAGGGCGCCGATAAAGGGATTGAGCGCGCACGCGCCGATTCAATCGGCATGCTGGCGACGGTGATGAACGCGCTGGCGATGGAGGGCGCGCTCGAACAGATCGACCAGCCCGCGCGTGTGCTATCCGCGGTCGCCATGCCTTCGCTCTGCCAACCATACTCACGCCAGGCCGCGCTTGCCCATCTAGTCAAGCATCGGGTGATCATCCTCGCCGGCGGGACCGGCAATCCGTTCTTCACGACCGACACCGGCGCCGCGCTTCGGGCCGCGGAACTCTCGTGCGATGCGGTGATGAAAGCCACACAGGTCGATGGCATCTATTCCGCCGACCCAAAAAAGGATCCGATGGCGACGCGCTTCGATCGCTTGACCCACGACGAAGCGATCGCCCGCAAGTTGCAGGTGATGGACACCGCCGCTTTTGCTCTTGCGCGCGATAACGGCATCCCGATCGTCGTCTTTTCGGTCAACGAACCGGGCGCCATTCCCTCCGCGCTTGTCGGCAAAGGACGCGCAACCTACGTCATGCCGTGAGCGACCTTCAGCGCGCTGGTTCAAACTCAATGCGCCGGCCGCGGGCGTATTCCTCGAGTTTTCGGTCGATCGGTTATGATTCTCGATCGCGAATGTTGGAGATCGAGTTTCATCATACCGACGTCTATCAATATTACGATGCGCTGAAAACGGTGCTTGAGGAGATGCTGCGGCAGAATTCGCTGGGCGCATATTTCAACACAGAAATCCGCGACAACTATGCGTGCATGCGGGTTCGGTGATGCCGCCGTTGTCGGCGATTCGGTCGCGGCGGGTTTCTCGCGCAGGGCGCGCGCTTTCTTGATTTGGACAAATGACCTGTTGCGAATAAAACCCTGTCACAAGCGTTTCTGGGCTCCCACCTCGAACCGGAAAGACCACTATGACCGCTCTCTTTTCATCCACCCACAAAAGCCACCCTGGCGTTGCATCGCTCGTCTTCTGCGGACTCTTCGCCATCGGACTGAGTTTCGCCGCGCCCGCGGCCAAGGCGGCAGGGGGCGACGATAACAGCGGCGCCAGCGCGGGAAGCGGCGCGAGCGCCGGCACGATGGAAAAGAAAACCGGCAGCATGAAGAAGACTGATCTCACCACATGCGCGCCGGGTCAGATTTGGGACAAGAAAACCCACAAGTGTCTGGAGCGGCACAGCGGCGTTTTGCCGGACTCCGAGCTCACCGAATACGCCTATTCGCTCGCCAAGGCGGACCGGTACCAAGAGGCGATCGACGTCCTCGACATGCTCGGCAATCCGAACACGCCCCGCGCGCTCAATTATCGCGGCTACGCGACGCGCAAACTTGGCCGGACGGAGGAAGGCGTTGGCTACTATCTCAAGTCGGTCGCGCTCGACCCGAATTATGCGCAGGTTCGTGAATATCTTGGGGAAGCCTATGTGATCCAGGGCAAATACGACCTCGCCAAAGATCAATTGGCGACAATCCAGAAGCTCTGCGGATCAAAGGACTGCGAATATTACGAGGATCTCGCCGACGCTCTGAAGACTGCGCACGCCCTTTAATACGAGATGTTCCGCGCGCTGCCCGCACAAGGGTAGCGCGCAAAAGTTTGTTTGCTAGCGAAGCTGCATCGCAGTCCAGAAGTCTCATCGGCTCTAACGTCATAACCTAACGTCCGCCCGGAAAACGGGGCGGTCAGAATTGAAATGTCGATCCTGGCAGTCTCGCCGTCGAGTTCGACTTCGCCAATAGAGGCGAGCAGCGGAAGGGAATCGGGATCGCCGTCGACCAAGGCGACAAGTCTCGCAAACCTCCGCGGCGCCGCCTCCTCCGCTACCAGCTGCATTAGCGTTTTGAGGGGCGCGTGGGCATATCGTCGAGCCGCCACCGCGATCTCCGCCGTCTCCCACGCGGACGAGAATGGCCAGAGTTCGATCGCAGCATCCATTCGATTAGAGTCAAAGTCGCAAGGCAGTCGACTCGGGCCTACACATGTTTTTCGTTTATACGAACTTGGCCGCCGCCTACGCGGACGCCCGGCAAGATGGACGAGGCGAGGGCGGTCTTGGCCGAAGTTCGCCGTTTGAACTCGAAGATCAGGGTTAAATGGATGATGGAGCATATGCCGAATTTTCCGGCCGTGTTCGAGGGCGTTCGCAAAGTCGGGCTGCCAGAGGAGTGAATGCCTATCTCCCAGTTGCGATGTAACTTCGATAGCGGCGTGGCCGCGGGCCGCTTGGGGCGCACCTGCGCTTCGTCAGCTTCGAGGTGAACGATCGGCGACCTTCACCGGTGCGCGGGGGCGACATTCCGCTTGGCGGCGCGCCTGACCTGATCGAGGGGGCCGAGTAGAGGCACCAGCGAAAGTTGCCCGCTCCGACCTCCACGCCGAGCATCAACGTTCTGGCGCCGCATTTCCAGCGCGGGGCAGGAGCACCAAGTCTGCCGCTTCCTCGGCGTCTTTGAGGAGCGTCTTACGCGATGTCCCCATCTGTGCACGCATCGTCAGACCGCGGCCAAGGTCGAGGACCTGGCTCGCTCGCGCGGCTGTTGGAAAGTCAGGCGGGAGCTCTCCCGCGCTGATCGCGTCGCAGAAACGGCGTTCCACGAGCGCCGCGCCTGCAGCCACGGCGTCCTGCAGGAACTGCCGGACCTCGGCGTCGTCTACGAGCGGCGCCACGCAGATCAGAAGACACCCCGGGGCTGATTCTTCCTCGGTCGCACTGTCTACGGCGTGCCTCAGGAAGCCGGCGAGCGAACCGCGAAGAGTTGGCGGCGAGAACAGCGCCTTCGCAGCGCGAGCGCCCTTCGCCTCGGCATACGCCCTAAGGGCGCGCAAGAATATCGTCCGCTTGTCCCCGAAGACGGAATACAGGCTCGGCCGTCCCACGCCCATGCCTGCGACGAGATCGTCGATCGTCACGCCGTCGTAGCCTTTCGACCGGAACACCCGGGTCGCCTTCTCCAGCGCATCCCGCTCGTCGAAGCTACGCGGTCGACCGCGCGGCCTGGCGGTATTTTGAATCATTCAGTTCAAAACCCCTTGACCACGACCATCACACCGATTTATAACCGAATAGTTCGAAATTAGCAAGCCCGCACTGTCCTCGCGGGCCTCACGCCGGACCTTCCCCTTGACCACGGAGCTGCCCATGGAACATTCGATCGCTCTCGTCACCGGCGCCACCTCCGGGCTCGGTTATGCGGCAGCCCGCGCCCTTGCCGAAGAGGGATGGGCCGAGATCATCATCACCGGGCGCGGCGCGGCTCAGATCCGCGAAACGGCCGCGCAACTCGCGGCTGAGACCAAACGAAAGGTCTTCACGCCGTTGGAGCTGGACCTGGACAAGCCGGTCAGCGTTCAGTCCGCGCTCGCCGAGCTCGTCAGGCGAGGTCGGCCGATCGACTTCCTGCTGCTCAATGCCGGGATGGTCCCCGGCAAGGCGCGCGTGATCACTGCGGCGGGCGTCGAGGCTTCTCAGGCCCCGCTGATCGGCCATCATCAACTGACTGTCGGATTGCTCCGGGCCGACCTGTTGAGCCCCAACGCACGGATTGTTATCGCCGGCGCGGAGCCTGCCCGAGGGGGCGTGCCCATGTTCAAGTACACCGATGTGCCCTCCTTCGCGGCCAAATACTTCCGGGGTGACCGAACCGCGGCTGTGGAAGCCCTGATTCGCAACGGGCCGAACGTGAAGTACGCGCCCAACAATGCCTATGCCGACGCGAAGCTCATTATCGCTTGGTGGGTCGCGGCGCTGGCGCGCAGGCTACCCTTCGGCCTGGCCGTGTACGCTGTCTCACCCGGTGGGGCGACCGCCACCAAGGTGGTGCGAAACGCTGGCCCGGCATTGAAGTATCTGTTTATCCCGATCGTGAACCTCATTCCCGGCATGAATCAGACGCCGGAGACGGCGGCCCGTCGGTACCTCCAGGCGTCGGAGTTCGGAACCGACGTCTCAGGGCAATTCTTCGCCTCGGCTCAAGGGAAGTTCTCAGGCCCCATTGAGGCGCAGCGCCAGCCACACCTCCACGATCGCGCCAGCCAGGAAGCCGCGTGGGAGGCCGTCGTCAACATCTCCGGCGTCGACTTGTCTCACCCAGTATCCTTGAGCGCGGCGTCCTGAAGGAGCGCAGTCGCGGCGAAACGGTCGCTGTGACCAAAATCCGCATGGAATTGCGGAGCCGCGCGGCCGTCCCACGGAGCCCAACGGCATTTTGAAACATTCAGTTTAAAAGTGTTGACGGCGACCACTTCGGCTATTATCAAACAAAACAGTTCAAAATAGGCGCCTCTGGCGTTGCAAGGAGAGCACGCATGGAACGGTATGAAGCGAAGCGGGCGGTGATCATCGGCGGCACCAGCGGCATGGGCCTTGCGACGGCGAAGATGCTCCTCGATGGGGGCGCGCGCGTTCTGGTGACGGGTCGCTCGCAGGCTGGCCTGGAATCGGCGCAGAAAGAGCTGGCGAAGGGCGCGGTCGTGGTTTCCAGCGACGCGCGCTCATTGACGGAAATCGATGCCCTCGCCGCTCGGGTGAAGGCCGATTTTGACACTTTCGACCTGCTCTTCGTCAACGCCGGGTTCGGCCTCTTCGCCCCTCTCGAGAACACGACTGAGGCCGTGTACGACGAGATGTTCAACCTGAACGCTAAGGGACCGTTCTTCGCACTGCAGAAGCTCGCGCCGCTGATCAACCGGGGAGGCTCTGTCGTCCTCACCACCTCGATCGCCAACGTCAAGGGAATGCCCACCCTCGCCGCATATGGAGGGGCCAAGGCTGCGCTGCGATCCTTCGCTCGTGTGCTCGCCGCTGAACTTCTTCCTCGCGGGATTCGAGTCAACGCGGTGACGCCCGGTCCCATCGACACGCCGATCATCAGTAAGGCGTTTCCCGATAAAGACGTGGCCGCCCAGGTCACCGTGCAGATGCGCGAAGCCAATCCGATGAAGCGCTTCGGGACGTCGGAGGAAGTCGCCAAGGCCGTCCTCTTCCTCGCGTTCGACGCGACCTTCACAACCGGCGCCGAACTTCCCGTCGACGGGGGCTGGTCGCAACTCTGAAGGCGACTCACGCCACGCGCTTCTCGAGACGCGACTATTCCATCAACGACCTCGCCGAAGCGTCCTCGGCGCCGCGTCCGAGCAGCATAGCGCGGTCATTCGCGGGCCAATACATGAGTCTCACTTGAGCAACATAGTTGCCAGTTTGTCACGAAAGCGCTAAAGATGTCCGCCCTTGCGCGACGCGTTTCGCGCTCTCGGTTCACCGGATTTGACTGCAACGACGACGATCAACCCGCGGGGCTCGCCGC
This sequence comes from uncultured Alphaproteobacteria bacterium, assembly GCA_963737365.1. Classification (GTDB taxonomy): domain Bacteria; phylum Pseudomonadota; class Alphaproteobacteria; order Rhizobiales; family Beijerinckiaceae; genus Roseiarcus. The sequence continues at coordinate 1,223,157 of CAVTSD010000007.1, read as the reverse complement.
TTCTGGACGAAAGCCCGCCGACCGGCCGATTTGGGATTGTCGTCGTCGGCGCGGCTTTCCTCCTCGCTCTAGCGACCTTCCTTGTCTTCGCCGGCTTCACGCCGATCATTCCAACGGCGACCGTCGTCCTGACGCTGATGGTCGGCGACGGTCTTGTCGTCGTCATTCTTATTGTCCTCATCTCGATCGAACTCGCGCGCCTGAGGGCGGCGCGTCGGGCGGCGCGGGCGGGCGCAAGGCTGCACAGCCGGTTTGTGGCTTTGTTTTCGCTGGTCGCCGCCATTCCGGCCATCATCACCGCGATCGTGGCGACGGTTTCCGTGGAATGGGCGATCAATCCACGATTTATGAGCGACGTCGCGGCCTTCATCAACGAAGCCAATCAGGCGACGCAGCTTTACCGCGAATCCCAGTGTCGCGCTTTGCTCCGAGACGTCGAGCTCACGGCCGGCGATATCGGCCGCAGCTCCCTCCTGCTCCAATCGGATCCCACGCAGTTCAACTCATATTTCAGCACGCGGGCAAAGACGTTGGGCTTTACCGCCGCTGCGGTCATGAAAAACGACGGAACGCCGCTCGCTGTCGCAGAAGGGTCGGACGACAAGCTGATCGCGAGGCCCGAGCCGTCAGACTTTCAGGACGCTGTGAATGGTGAAGCGCTCTGCGGCTTCCTCGGGGTCGGCAACATCTTCGTCGGTATTCGGCCGATTCCCGGAGCCGACGGCCAGTTCCTTTACGCGGCCCGAGGGATCGACCCGCTGGCGGCCAAAGTCGCGGAGGACGCGACGCTTGTTTCCAACATTTGGGGACGTTTCGAAGCTCACAGGCACAGTCTCGAACTGGGCTTCGCCACTGTTTTCGTCCTCCTCGCGCTCACCATGCTGTTCTCCGCCATCTGGCTCGGCCTCGCCTTCGCCAATCGGCTGGTGAGACCCATCCGCGGCTTGATCCGAGCGGCCGACGAGGTCGCCTCCGGCAATCTCCAGGTTCAGGTGCCGACCCGACGATCTGACGGCGACCTCGGTCATCTCGGCGACACGTTCAACAAAATGACCTCTGAGCTCCTGCGTCAGCAGACTGGCTTGATCGATGCGAATGCGCTCAACGATGAGCGGCGCGCGTTCATTGAGGCGGTGCTGTCCGGGGTCCCTGCGGGCGTACTTGGCGTCGACAACGATGGGGTGATCACGATTTCGAACGCCGCCGCCGATCGGTTGCTCGGCGGAGAACATGGCCTGATTGGAAGGCCCCTCGACGCTGTTCAGCCGAGCATCGCATTCATTTGGGAACAGGCACGATCCCTCAGGCTCAGGCTTCATCAGGGGCAGGCGACTGTGCTGCGGGACGGCCGCGAGCGCGTTCTCAACGTTCGGGTCACGGGAAATCCTGGACGCGACGGTCGCGCCAGCGTCATCACGCTCGACGACATCAGCGACCTCGTGACCGCTCAACGCACCGCCGCGTGGGCGGATGTCGCGCGCCGGATCGCGCATGAGATTAGAAACCCGTTGACGCCGATCCAACTTTCGGCCGAGCGGCTGAAACGACGCTACGGCAAGCACATCGTCGAGGGCAGGGAGATCTTCGACCAGTGCACGGACACCATCATCCGGCAGGTGGACGACATCAAACGCATGGTGGACGAGTTCTCGTCCTTTGCGCGTATGCCAAAGGCGCGCTCGGCGCGAGACGACCTCAGCGACTGCGTTCGTCAGGCGATCTTCCTGATGCGGGTCGGCCGCGCGGACGTCACTTTTGACGAGCAATTGCCAAATGAGCCGATATTCGCCGATTTCGACCGGCGGCTTGTATCGCAAGCTCTCACCAATGTGTTGAAGAACGCGACCGAAGGCATTGACGCCTTGAGCGGAGAGCCGGGCAAAGGCGTCGTGACGACGACCGTATCCGTCGACGGCGCCGGCTTTGCGGAGATCAGTGTCAGCGACAATGGCAAGGGCTTTCCAAGCGAAGACCGGCGCCGACTGATCGAGCCTTATGTCACCACGCGAGCCGAGGGAACGGGACTGGGCTTGCCGATTGTCGTCAAAATATTTGAGGACCACGGCGGCGGCGTCGAGCTTCTCGACGGCGCCTTGCGTCCCGATGGCGGCCGGGGCGCCAAGGTCTTGATGAGGCTGCCGTTGCGGCGCGCCGAGCAGGACGCAACGGCGCCGGCGGAGAATGAGAGGATCGGTTCGCACTGATGGCTGCTGACATTCTTATTGTTGATGACGAGGCCGACATTCGCGGACTTGTCGCGGGCATCCTGGAAGACGAGGGCTACGGGGCGCGTCTGGCGCGCGATTCGGACGAGGCGATCGCGGCGGTCGAAGCGCGCCGACCGCAACTGATCCTTCTCGACATCTGGATGCAGGGCTCGAAGCTTGATGGGCTGCAACTGCTCGAAGTGATCAAGCGCCAGCATCCGAATGTGCCTGTGGTGATGATTTCGGGGCACGGCAATATCGAGACGGCGGTGAGGGCGATCAAACTCGGCGCCTACGATTTCATCGAGAAGCCTTTCAAGGCCGATCGTTTGATCCTTATCGCGGAGCGGGCGCTGGAGACGTCCCGCCTCAAGCGTGAGGTCAGCGATTTGCGCGCGCGGGGCGGCTCCGCCGACCGGATGGTCGGCTCTTCGTCAGCGATTTCGAACCTCAAGCGGATCATCGAAAAACTCGGGCCGGCCAACTCGCGGATCCTGATATCGGGCGCCGCCGGCTCGGGTAAGGAATTGGCCGCTCGCTTGATTCACGAAAATTCGACGCGCGCGAATGGCCCATTTGTCGTCATCAACGCGCCGACAATGTCGCCCGAGAAAATGGAAGCGGAACTATTCGGCGTTGAATCCGGCGTCGAAGCGCAGGGACGTGTCGGCGCGCTTGAAGAGGCGCACGGCGGCACGCTCTACCTCGACGAAATCGCCGACATGCCGCGCGAGACGCAGGCCAAGATCCTCCGGGTTTTGGTCGATCAGAATTTCCAGCGCGTCGGGGGCGCCTCGCGTGTTTCCGTGGACGTACGCATCATTTCGTCGACGAGCCGCGATTTGGCGGAGGCGATCACCGAGGGGCGTTTCCGCGAAGACTTGTTTCATCGGCTCTCCGTGGTGCCTGTTCGCGTCCCCTCGCTCGCCGAGCGGCGGGAGGACATTCCTGAACTCGTTCAATACTTTTTGAAAAGCGTTGCGGCCAGTATGGGCGTTCCGCCTCGCCGAGTTGGATCGGACGCCATGGCGGTGCTTGAGTCGCATGATTGGCCAGGAAACATTCGCCAGCTCAGAAACAATGTCGAACGACTGATGATCCTCGCGCTCGGCGACCCGACCGCTGAAATCTCCGCCTCGATGCTTCCGGCGGAGGTTGGCGCGCTCGTGCCCGCGGTGCCGAGCGGCATCGGCGGCGAGAAATTGCTGAGCCTTCCGCTTCGCGAGGCGCGAGAAGCGTTCGAGCGGGACTATCTGGTGGCTCAAATCAGCCGGTTCGGTGGAAACATATCCAGAACCGCGGAGTTCATCGGCATGGAGCGCTCCGCGCTGCATCGAAAGCTGAAATCGCTGGGCGTCGAATAGCTAGGTTTCCCTTCGACTTGAAGATCTCGAAAGCTTCTTTAACATCGTGTTTTTGGTCCATGAGTTCGCGCGCCCTATCTTCTATGCTATGCAGTGAAGAATTGCGCGTTGTAGGCGCGGATGATGAAGAATAACGCTGGCCGGAAAGGCCCAACGAACGGAAACACGAATGGCAACCGAGAAGGCGCAAAACCTCCAGGATACGTTCCTGAATCACGTGCGAAAGTCCAAGACGTCGGTCACGATTTTTCTCGTTAACGGGGTGAAATTGCAGGGTTTCGTAACCTGGTTCGATAATTTCTGTGTCCTCCTCCGGCGCGACGGACACTCGCAGCTGGTCTATAAGCACGCAATTTCCACGATCATGCCGGCAAGCCCGATCACGATGTTCGAAGCGGTTGACGAGGAAGCCCGCTGACACGGGGTCCGTCTCGCGAAGCACACGGCGAACGGGAGCGCACGGGTGTGACAACGCGCGCCCTGGTCGTCTGTCCTAGCCTCACGCGGGAATCCAATGTCGCCTTGCGCAGCCTGGAGGCGCGGCGGGAAGAGGCGGTCGGCCTGGCGCGCGCCATCGATCTTATGGTCGTGGGCGCGGAAAGCATTGGGCTCAGCGCGATCAGGCCGGCGACCTTCCTCGGCAAAGGCCGGGTCGAAACAATCGCCGCGCAGGTGAAGGCCGAGGAGATTGATCTTGTGGTCATGGACTGCGCTTTGTCCCCGGCGCAGCAGCGCAACCTCGAGAAGGCGTTCGGCTGCAAGGTCATCGACCGAACTGGGCTGATCCTCGAGATTTTCGGCCAGAGGGCGCGAACAGCGGAGGGCTCGCTTCAAGTCGAGCTTGCCCATTTGAAATATCAGCGCTCGCGTCTTGTTCGCTCATGGACTCACCTTGAGCGACAGCGCGGCGGCTTCGGCTTTCTTGGCGGCCCCGGCGAAACGCAGATCGAGACCGATCGTCGCCTGATCGGCGAACGGATCGTGCGCATCGAACGGGATCTCGAGACTGTCGAGCGCAGGCGCGCGCTTCAGCGAGCGAACCGCAGCGCGGTTCCTTATCCCGTTGTCGCGCTGGTCGGTTACACCAACGCGGGCAAATCGACCCTGTTTAACCGGTTGACCCGCGCCGAGGTGATGGCCGCCGACTTGCTGTTCGCCACGCTCGACCCGACCATGCGCCTTATCCGGTTGCCCCACGGCGGCTCGGCGATCCTTTCCGACACGGTCGGCTTTATCTCGGATTTGCCGACGACGCTCATTTCCGCCTTTCGCGCCACGCTCGAGGAGGTGCGCGCGGCTGATGTCATCGTGCATGTGCGCGATATCTCTCACGCCGACAGCGAGGCGCAGAGCCAGGATGTCGAGACGGTTCTGAACGAGATCGGGATCGCCGATCACGCCGATCGCGTAGTCGAGGCCTGGAACAAGGTGGACCTCCTCGATGCCGACGCGCGGGCCGCGCTCGCGCAGGAGCAGGAAACGAGCGAGACTGCGCCCTTGGCCATTTCGGCGGCGACGGGGGAAGGAATCGATCATCTTTTGAGCGCGATCGAGGACCGCCTGGCTCGCGGCCGCTCGCAGCTCGAGCTGACCCTTGAAGCCAGCGACGGGCAGGGGCTGCACTGGCTCTACGAGCACGCCGAGGTCATGAGCCGGAGCGACGACGCGGACCGGCTTCACCTGACGATCCGTGTTTCCCCTGATCAGATCGAGCGGGTCAAGCGACGCTTTGGCAGTGGTCAAGCGCGGGTTCTTTCGAACCACGGCGCGATTACCGAGCGCTGAGAAGGCTGAACCTGGCGATGCGTCGAGGCGCCGTGCGCTCGAAATGCTGCGCCTCTCTCTGACCCGCGCATGCGGCTAATCGGAGAGGCGCTCCCCAGCCTTCGCCTCGTTCCAAAGCCGTTCCATTTCATCAAGGCCGGCGCCGTCTGGAGTTCGGCCGCCTTCGGCTAAGCGCCGCTCGATATGCGCGAAGCGCCGCTCGAATTTCGCGTTGGCGCTGCGCAAGGCGGCCTCAGGATTGACCTTGAGATGGCGAGCGAGGTTCGCCACCGCAAAAAGGAGGTCGCCCACCTCGTTCGATTGCGTCAACGGCGAACCCTCGCCAATCTCCGCTTCGACCTCGACGATCTCTTCCCTGATCTTCTCCAGGACCGCACGGACGTCGTTCCAGTCGAACCCGACTTTCGCGGCCTTCTCCTGCAGTTTCAGGGCTCGGGAGAGCGCCGGCATTGCGACGGGAATTCCGTCGAGCGCGCCGGACTTTGCCTCTACGGCCGCCCCGTTCTTCGCTTCCGAAGCGAGTTTCGCCCGCTTCTCCTCAGCTTTGATGCGTCCCCATAGCGACTTCACTTCGTCGGAAGTGAGCGCCCCCGCATCGCCGAAAACATGCGGGTGGCGGCGCACGAGCTTGGTCGTGATGGCCTCGACCACACCGCCGAAATCAAACAGGTCCGCCTCTTCCGCCATGCGGGCGTGAAAGACGACTTGCAACAGAAGGTCGCCAAGTTCCTCGCGCAGATCTTCGGTTGCGCCGCGCTCAATCGCGTCGACGACCTCGTAAGCCTCTTCGAGGGTGAATGGCGCGATCGACGCGAAGGTCTGCTGGACGTCCCAAGGGCAACCCGCGATGGGATCGCGCAGGGCCGCCATAATGTCGATCAGGCGACGGATGTCGCGCGAGGGCCGCATGGGCAAACCCAACAGTCTAAAAATGCGAGAGAAGGACTATTGGGCGACGAAAAGGAGCGCCGCAATGCGCTCCCTTTTCACGATGGGGAACGACTCAAAGCGACAGCGAGATAGCTTCGCGGCCCTTGGGCGTATCCACCACTCTCATCGTGACCTGCTGGCCTTCGGCCAAATGCGAAATGCCGGCCGGACCGAGGACTGAGATGTGGACGAAGACGTCTTTGCCGCCATCGTCGCTGGCGACGAAGCCAAACCCCTTGGCGTCGTCGAACCACTTCACCTTTCCGATCACGGACACCGCAGTCGAGGGATCCGGGGCGACCCGGCGCGGCGGCCGAAGCCCATCGCCCGATGGCCTCTGCGGCCGTTCGACGACGCCAGCAGCATCCACCTCGATCACCCGAGTGACCTGTGCTCCCTTGGCGCCGGCGCCGACCTGGACGCGCAATTTGGCCCCTGCCGGAACAGTGTCATGGCCCGCGGCATGAAGGGCGTTCGCGTGCAGGAAGGCGTCGCCCGCGCCGCCCGCCAGTTCGACGAAGCCGTACCCCTTGTCGGCCTTGAACCATTTGACGACAGCATCGACAGGCGGCGCGCCGGAATCGACCGGCGCTGCGCCACCCCCCATCGGCGGGCCGCCAAACCCGCCCGCGTCCGGACCCCCGCCGAAGCTCCGTCCCGGACGAGGCCGGGACTCGTAAGGCATTGGCCCATCGTCATCGAAGCCACGCTTGCGGGGCGCCCTGAAGTCCTTACCCTTGCTCATGTTAGTCCCAAGTCCTCACCCAAAACCTAATCGATAGGCGCGCATTGCGGCCCCTTATGATCCGCTGGATGTCAGCGAAACTCCGTTGCGACTTTTCGTCTGAAAGACCTCGTCGATTGGACGGGCGAACCCCAAGTGGCTGTCGACCCACTCAAAAGGAGGACTCCGCACGCTGCAGACAAAACTTGGGAGATTTTTCGGCGCGTCCACACCCTTCGGAAGGCGAATAGCGTTCCGCCACCGGCATACAAATAAAATATTGCGACCGCATCATTCAATACCCGCTAGGCCGGCAGCAAAACGTACACGGACCTTGCGAACCTAGATTAGCGCATTTTTATCGTCGTTGCCAGATGGTCCAAGGGAGCGAGATAAACTATTTGTTCATTTAACCCGCCGTTTTGAGTAATTATTTTACGTTCGATTGCCTCAAACTGCCTGCAACGCCAACCTTTAGTAGAGTCTAAGTTCAGGCTCGCTCACTGCGGGTGAAAAACGGCCCGGCGCCGCGCCGAAACGAGCAGCGAAAGTGTTCAGTCGCTAGAGGTCGACGAGCTCCAGCGACTTGGGCGCCCGCTCCTGGATGAAGGCGAACCGCGCCTCAGGCTTCGAGCCCATCAGCCGCTCAACCGTGTCGGCTGTCGCCACACTCTCGTCCGCGACGATGGCGACGCGCAGGAGGGCGCGTTTGGCGGGGTCCATGGTGGTATCGCGCAGATCGCGCATCGGCATTTCGCCCAATCCTTTGAACCGGCTAACCTCGATTGCGCCACGGCCGGAGAATCCGGACTTCATCAATTCCTCTTTTTGAGCGTCGTCGCGCGCGTAGAGTGAACGCGCGCCCTGGGTAAGGCGGTAGAGCGGGGGAACGGCGAGATAAAGGTGGCCTTCTTCGATCAGTTTCGGCGTTTGCCGGTAGAAGAAAGTGATCAGGAGCGAGGCGATATGAGCGCCGTCGACGTCGGCGTCGGTCATGATGATGATCTTGTCGTAGCGGAGATCGGACGAACGATACTGCGCGCCGGCGCTCGCGCCCAGCGCCTGCATGAGATCAGAGAGCTGCTGATTTTGCGCGAGCTTATCGCGCGCGGCTGATGCGACGTTGAGGATCTTTCCCCTGAGCGGCAGCACGGCTTGCGACGCGCGATCCCGCGCCTGTTTGGCCGAACCGCCTGCGGAATCGCCCTCGACAATAAACAATTCAGAGCCTTGCGCAGAAGAATTCGTGCAATCAGCGAGCTTGCCGGGCAGTCTCAGTTTGCGCACCGCGGTCTTGCGGGCGACTTCCTTCTCCATCCGGCGGCGAAGGCGCTCTTCAGCGCGCTCGATTCCCCAATCGAGGAGCTTGGACGCCTGGCTCGGCGCGGCCGCAAGCCAATGGTCGAAGGCGTCGCGGACCACGCCATCGACGAGGCGCGCGGCTTCGGCCGTTTGCAGGCGGCCCTTGTTCTGTCCCTGGAATTCGGGCTCGCGAATGAAAACGGAGATCAGCGCCGCGCAACTGACCATAACGTCGTCGGCCGTCAGTTGAGCCGCGCGCTTGCCTTGGCCGATCCGCTCGGCGTGATCCTTGAGCCCGCGCAGCAAGGCGGTGCGGAGGCCCGACTCATGTGTTCCCCCGTCGGGGGTCGGGATGGTGTTGCAATAGGAATGAACGAAGCCGTCATCGCCTGCGAGCCATGCGATCGCCCATTCGACCGAGCCGTGCTTGCCCGCCTTTTCGACCCGGCCGGAGAAGACCTGGTCGGCCACGAGTTCCTGGCCCTCGATGTCGGCGGCGAGATAGTCTCGTAATCCGCCCGGGAAATGAAAGGTAGCTTCGGCTGGCACTTTGGAGCCGTCGCCGATAAGGGCGGGGGCGCAGCGCCATCGGATCTCGACGCCGCCGAACAGGTAGGCCTTCGAGCGCGCCATTTTGAACACACGCGCCGGATCGAAGCGCGCCTGAGCCCCAAAAATCTGCGGATCGGGCAGAAAGCGGACCTTGGTGCCGCGCCGGTTCAATGTCTTGCCGACGATCGTGAGCTTGCTCGTCGGCTTGCCGCGCTCGAACGTCTGCCGATAAAGCGTCTGCGCACGGGCCACCTCGACTTCGAGCTTCTCGGACAGCGCATTCACCACCGAGACGCCAACGCCGTGAAGGCCGCCGGAGGTCTCGTAGGCGCCGCTGTCGAATTTGCCGCCGGCATGCAGCATCGTCATGATGACTTCGAGCGCCGATTTTTTCGGAAATTTCGGGTGCGGATCGACCGGCATGCCGCGGCCGTTGTCGATCACGCTCAGATAGCCGGTGTCTTCCAGCGAGACTTCGATGAAAGTCGCGTGCCCGGCGACGGCTTCGTCCATCGAATTGTCGATCACCTCGGCGAAGAGATGATGCAGCGCGTTTGAATCCGTTCCGCCCACATACATGCCCGGCCGCCGCCGGACAGGCTCCAGTCCCTCGAGCACTTCGATCGAGGCGGCGGTGTAGTTCGCTTCATCGGGCGTCCCGTTGCGCACGCCGGACTTGGGATTGATTGGCGCGGGCTTGCCGCGTCTAGGCGCTGCCGCGCCGAAGAGATCATTCATGTTGCTTGTCACATTCTGGCGAATCGCCGGCAGCGAACCTACCACGGGGACGATAGAACAAAAAGAGAACATAACCGCCGCTGCCTGCCGCGGCTGGCGCATTGCCGCGCCTAGACATGTCGGAGTTGAGAGGAGAGGGTGTGACCCTGGGTCGCGGCGACTCCTAACTCATGCTATGCCAAGCGGCAAGAATGGGAGCCCCGGTATGCCAGATCGACGAGAGCTATACCGCAGCCCAAACGGCGATACTTGGTTCCTGGGTCGCGAGCCCGCGAACGGGCACGCCTTCATTGTCCATCAACCCAACGCGCCTTCCGGCGGCCGTTTGGCCCATATTGAGATCGGCGCCTTCCTGAGAGAAGGGGCAGGGCCTGAGCACCAGGCTCTGTTGCGGCTGGTCGGAACATTGGTCGATGTTCCCCCTTACGCCGACCGGACTTGAAGGCCCGCGACCGGAGTTACATCCCGGTCAGCAGGGTGCGGGTCGCGGCTGCGACGTCCTTGTGGCGCATCAGAGCCTCGCCGACCAAAAAAGCTTCCACCCCGGCGCGGGCCAGCCGCTTGCAATCCGCGTGGTCGGAAATGCCGCTTTCGGCGACAACGATCTTGCCCGCCGGGATTAAAGGCAGGAGCCGTTCGCACACTTCAAGAGAGGTTTCGAACGTGCGCAGGTTCCGGTTGTTGATCCCGATCAGGCGGCCCTCGAGCGCGAGCGCGCGCTTGAGCTCATGCTCGTCATGCGTCTCAATCAGGACATCGAGGCCAAGATCGTGCGCGGTCTTGTTGAGGGTCTTGGCGAGATCGTCGTCGACGGCGGCCATAATGATGAGGATGCAGTCGGCGCCCCAGGCGCGCGCTTCGAGCACCTGATAGGCGTCGAAAAGAAAATCCTTGCGCAGAATGGGAAGCGTCGTCGCCTTGCGCGCTTTCATCAAATGCTCGGGCGCGCCCTGGAACGAAGGCGCGTCGGTCAGCACGGAGAGGCAGGACGCGCCGCCTGCCTGATAGGCCTTGGCGAGAGAGGCCGGCTCGAACTCTTCCCGTATTAGCCCTTTCGAGGGGCTCGCCTTCTTGATCTCCGCGACCAGGCCGAACCGGCCTTCTTCGATCGCTCTCTGGAGCGCCTTGATGAAGCCGCGCGGCGGCGACTGGCCATCGATCTCGCGTTCCAGAGTGGCGCGCGGCACCCTCACCTTGGACTCGGCGATCTCGCGGCGTTTGTAGCTTTCAATCTTTTTCAGGATGTCGGTCATCGGCGTTTCCGACTGTCACGCGTTCGACGCTGCGACCAATCGCTCGAGCGTGCGGCGCGCCGCGCCGGAGCGGATCGCCGCGTCGCCCATGGCCACGCCCTCTTTAATAGAGCCGGCCTTGCCCGCAATTACAAGCGCCGCGCCTGTCGTCATAAGGCCGATGTCGCGATAGGCGCCCTGAACGCCGTCGAGGACATCGAGAAGCGCCCTCGCGTTATGCGCCGGGTCGCCGCCCTTAAGCGCCGCCGGCGAGGCGCGGGGGAGGCCGGCTGCTTCCGGCGTCAGTTCGAAGGCGTGCAGCGCGCCGGCCTTGAGTTCGACCACCTTGGTCGGCCCCGTCGTGGTGATTTCATCCAGGCCGTCGAGCCCGTGCGTCACCCAGACGCGCTCCGAGCCGAAGTTGCGAAGAACTTCCGCCATCGGCTCGAGCCAGGCGGCGGAGAAGACCCCGACAAGCTGGCGCTTGACGCCAGCCGGATTAGACAGGGGCCCAAGCAAATTGAAGATGGTGCGCGTGCCAAGCTCAGTTCGAGTCGGGCCGACGTTGCGCATCGAAGCGTGGTGGGTCGGCGCCATCATAAAGGCGATGCCCGCTTCGCCAAGGCAGCGCTCGACGCCTTCGGGGGTGAGACCGATTTTCACGCCAAGCATGGCGAGCGTATCCGCTGCGCCGGACCGGGACGACATGGCGCGATTGCCATGCTTGGCGACGATCACGCCGCACGCCGCGGCGATGATCGAAGCCAAGGTCGAGACGTTATAAGAACCAGAGCTGTCGCCGCCCGTGCCGACGATGTCGATCGCTTCCGGCGGCGCTTTGACGCTAAGCATCTTGGCGCGCATGGCGGCGACCGCGCCGGTGATCTCGTCGACCGTCTCCCCGCGCACCCGCAGCGCCATCAGGAAGCCGCCCATCTGCGAAGGGGTCACTTCGCCAGAGAGCATCGAATCGAACGCGCTTTCCGCTTCACTGCGCGTCAGCGTCGCTCCGGCGGCGACTTTAGCGATCAGAGGCTTGAAGGATTCCATCCTCGTTTCGCGATCTTGTCAGAAGGCTTTTTGGCGCTGACGAAAGGCATCCGCCAGGTCGAGAAAATTACGCAGGATCTGCCGGCCATGCTCGCTCGCGATGCTCTCCGGGTGGAATTGCACCCCGAATGTCGGGCGGTCGCGGTGCTGAACGCCCATGACGAGACCGTCGTCGCTCTCCGCGCTGATCTCGAGCTCGGCAGGCGCGCTCGAGCGCTCGATGACGAGCGAGTGATAGCGCGTCGCGGAAAAGGGCGCATTCAGACCGCGAAAGAGCCCGCGCGCATTGTGCGAGATGCGCGACACCTTGCCGTGCATCGGGGTCGGCGCGCGCACAACATCGCCGCCGAACGCCTGCCCGATCGCCTGATGGCCAAGGCAAACTCCGAGCATCGGCGTCGTTTCGCTCGCCGCGCGGACGAGGTCGAGACAGACGCCTGCTTCGTTCGGCGTGCAGGGACCGGGCGAGAGGACGATGGCGTCCGGCTTGTCGGCGAGCGCGTCGGCGACCGTGATTTCGTCGTTGCGCCACACGGACACGTCCGCGCCCAGCTCGCCAAGGTAATGGACGAGGTTGAAGGTGAAGCTGTCATAGTTGTCGATCAGCGTGACGCGCTGCATTGGGGTCCCACATACCAAAAGCAGCCGCCTTTTCCGACGCTGCGCCCCGCCCGTCAAGTTGAGCGCGCATGAGGCGAGGCTGCCCGCGGAAGGACTTGCGGCAGGTTATGCGTGCAAGCCCTTTCTCGCGCCCCTTGCGTCTGTGTATCCCGTTGACCGGGTTTCCGCTGGCATGTTAGCCCTCATGAGCAGGCGCATCGGTTCTTTCCGCCCGACGCACCATCAAGGATAAGCGCGGAAGTTTGAGCGCGACCCAAACGCGCGATACCTGTCTCCGAGGGAGGACATTTCCATGAATCGCAACATCTCAATGCTCGCGCTGGTCGCAGCGGCGGGGCTCCTGGCCGCGCCGGCGCAAGCCGACACGAGCAACAAGAAGATCGCCTTTTCGAACAACTACGCTGGCAACTCCTGGCGCCAGGCGATGCTGAAGAGCTACGACATCGTCACAAAAAAGGCAGTCGCCGATAAGATCGTCGGCGCGGCGGACGTGTTCACGACCGCGGATAAAGAAGTGCCGACGCAGGCCGCTCAAATCCAGAACCTGATCTTGCAAGGTTATGACGCGATCGTCATCAACGCCGCCTCGCCCGACGCGCTGAACGGCGCGGTCAAGCAAGCATGCGACGCCGGGATCGTGGTCGTCTCCTTTGACGGCGTCGTGACCGAGCCTTGCGCGTACCGCGTCGTCGTCGACTTCAAGGACTATGGCCGCAAGGAAGTCGAACACATGGCTCAGTTGGTTCCCCAGGGCGGCAATCTTCTCGAGATCCGCGGCTTGGCGGGGACCGGCATCGACGCCTCCGTCCACGAGGGCATCGCCGAGGGGGTGAAAGCGCACCCGGAATTCAAAATCGTGAGCTCGGTGACCGGCGACTGGGACCAGACAACGGCGCAGAAAGCGGTCGCGACCGCTTTGCCATCGCTTCCCCCGATTGTCGGCGTCGTTGATCAGGGCGGCGACGCCTACGGCGCAGCCCAGGCGTTCGCCGCGGCTGGCAGACCACGCCCGGAGATCATGATGGGCAATCGCCAGGACGAGTTCGTCTACTGGAAAGAGCAGAAGGATAAGGACGGCTACAAGAGCTGGTCGAGTTCGATCGCTCCCGGCGTCTCGACGCTCGCCTTCTGGGTCGCGCAGCAAGTTCTCGACGGCAACAAGAATATCCCGCACGACCTCGTGGTGCCCGCTCTCGAGTTCACGCAGGACACGTTCGAGGCCGAGCTGCCAAACATTCCGAAGGGCGGCGTCGCCAGCCATGAGTACACGCAAGCGGACGCCATCGCCGCGATCAAGGCGAATATGAAGTAGCCAGCCGGACGAGCGCCTGCGAGTTAAGCAGATAAGACCATGGAGGACGCGGGCGCTCTCGTCGATTTCGCCGGTGTCGAAAAATCCTACGGCGCCGTCCGGGCCCTCGACGGCGCCGATTTCTCGCTTCGCTCCGGCGAGTGCGTCGGCGTCGTCGGCCACAATGGCGCCGGCAAATCGACGCTCATGCATGTCCTCAATGGCGGCGTCGCGCCGGATCGCGGCCGGCTTATCGTGGCCGGCGAGGAACAGCCGCACTGGAATTCGGCGCGCGCCCGATCGCTGGGCTTGCGCTGCGTCTTCCAGGAACTGTCGCTTTGCCCGAACCTGACGGTGGCCGAGAACGCCCGCGTCGTTCACCCGGCGATTTGGGGCTTTGGCTGGCGGCGCAGGGCAGGGCGGCTCATTCTCGACAAGCTCGACGAGATCTTTCCCGGCCACGGCGTAAGGCCAGGCGACTTGGTGCAGGACTTGACCATCGGGCGCAAGCAGATGGTTGAAATCGCACGCGCCTTCTCGGTCTCGGATGCGCCCGCTCGCCTTGTCATTCTGGACGAGCCAACCTCCTCGCTTGACGCCCATACCGCTGGGCAGCTTCTGGCGCATGTGCGCCGCTCGGTCGAATCCGGAGTGAGCTGCGTTCTGATCTCGCACATCCTGGGCGAGGTGCTGGCTGCCTGCGATCGCATTGTCGTCATGCGCGACGGCAAGGCGGTCATGGCGGACGTCGCGCGGAACTTCAATCGGGCGAAGCTGGTCGGCGCCATGGGCGGAATCGAACCCGAAGGCCCGCGAGCTCAGGCCACTGCCGCGAGCGCGGCGCGGGGTGAAACTCCGGTCGTCGTGCGCATGCGCCCCGCGCGGCAGATGGATGATCGAGAGCTGGTGGCGCACGAGGGCGAGATCGTCGGCCTTGCGGGTCTCGCGGGCCACGGCCAGACCGACTTGTTGCTCGCGACCTTCGCAGCCGCCTCCCATTCGCGCACAGGCGCAACGGTGAACGCGCCGGTCGCGCTGGTCGCCGGGGATCGGCAGTCGGATGGCGTTTTTCCCGGATGGTCGATCGCCCATAACATCGGCGTGCGCTCGCTGAAGCAGTTTCGCTCCGGCCCTTTGCTTTCGCCGGATCTCGAGGACAAGCTGGCCAACGCCTGGCGCGAACGGATCAAAATCCGCACGCCGGACGTGCACAACAACATTCTCTCGCTCTCAGGCGGCAATCAGCAAAAAGCCTTGTTCGCGCGGGCGCTCGCCTCCGATGCACGGATCATGCTGATGGACGATCCGATGCGCGGCGTCGATTTCAACACCAAGCTCGAAGTCTACGACCTGATCCGCGCCGAAGCGCAGAAGGGCCGCACCTTCCTTTGGTACACGACGGAAATCGAGGAGCTGAAGAACTGCGACCGCGCCTATGTCTTTCGCAATGGCGCAATCGTCGCCGAACTCGCGCGTGACGAACTCAACGAAGAGCAGGTGATCCACTCTTCGTTCGCGGGCGCCGCGTGACTGTGAGCACGGCTGCGGATGTGCGGTCGGCGAGCGCGAGCGGCGCCGAGTGGCGACGACGGCTGCGCGCGGCGCTTCCGGCTTTATCGCTGGCTTTGGTTGTCGCCGCGATCGCGTGGCTGAACCCGCGCGCGATCAGCTACTTCGGCTTCACGCTGATGCTCAATCTGGCGATCCCGATTGCGCTCGCCACGATCGCTCAGATGTTCGTCATCGCGGGCAACGACCTCGATCTGTCGATCGGCACCTTCGTCGGCTTCGTCTGCTGCGTGTCGGCGACTTGGCTGCACGACGAACCCTGGCTCGGCGTCCTGACCCTGGTCGGCTGCATCGCGCTCTACGCCGCGCTCGGCGCGCTGATCTATCTGCGCAATCTGCCTTCGATCGTTGTCACGCTCGGGATGAGTTTCGTCTGGCAGGGTCTCGCGATCCTCCTCCTGCCAAAGCCTGGAGGTAAGGCTCCAGGCTGGCTGCTCGCTATCATGGGCGTCAAGCCGCCGTTCGTGCCTTTCCCGATCATCGCCGCACTGGTCATTGCCGCGGTCGGCTATTTCGGCCTGATGCGCACCTCCTATGGCGCAATCCTGCGGGCGTCCGGGGGCAATGCGCTCGCGATTCAACGCGCGGGTTGGTCGCTGCTCAGGGCGAAAATGACGCTGTTCGCGCTGGCTGGCGTCTTTGGCGTCTTGTCCGGCATGGCGTCTGGTCGGCATCACCACATCCGCCGACGCCAATATCGGCAACGGCTATACGCTGCTCTCAATCGCCGGCGTGATCCTCGGCGGCGGCGAATTCGTCGGCGGCTCGGTGTCGCCGATCGGCGCCGTGCTCGGCGCTTTGACCATGGCGATGGCTGCGTCGCCGCTTCTGACTTTCATGCATATTCCGCCCGACTGGCAGGTCGCCGCCAATGGCGCGATCCTCATCATCGTTCTTGCCGCGCGCGTCGTGATCACCCGCAAGGGCCCGGACCGATGAACCCTGCCTTCCAGGCGCTTCTCAAGCGGCCATGGATCTGGTCGTTCGTCGGCGCCGGCGTGGTCTGGCTCGCGGCGATCGCGTTCACTGGAGGCTACGGCGCCGGAGGAATGCTGACGGCGGCGCTGTCGCTTGCCGTCTTCACAGTCATTGTCGGCGTCGGGCAGATGTTCGTCATCACGCTCGGGCCAGGCAATGTCGACCTGTCTTTGCCCGCCAACATCGGGCTTGCGAGCGCTGTCGCAATGAAGACGATGGGCGGCGACGATCGGCTCGTGCTTCTCGGCCTCGTCGCCGCGATCGCCTGCGGGCTTGCGGTCGGTCTCGCCAACTATCTCCTGATTTGGGCGCTTCGCATTCCGCCGATCATTGCGACCCTGTCCGCGAGTTTCATCATCCAGTCCATCGACATCTCTTACGGTCGCGGACTTCAGATCAAGCCGCCGCCGGGCTTCGCCGACTTTACCAACATCGTCATCGCGGGCGTGCCCGTGCTTGCGATCCTGACGGTTGTCTTCACCATTGGCGCGAGCGTCGCGCTCCACCGGACGATCTGGGGGCGATCGGTCGTCGCGATCGGGCAGAACCAGCGCGCCGCGCGTTTGGCGGGCCTCAAGGTTGAGCCGATCCGCTGCGCGACTTATGCCTTGTGCGGCGCCCTCGGCGGGCTCAACGGGGCGCTGCTTGCCGGCTATTTCCGCGGCGCCAATATCGACATCGGCAACGAGTACCTCCTGGCCTCGATCGCCGTCGTCGTCATCGGCGGCACCTCGGTCACCGGGGGCAGGGCCAATTTGCCCGGCGTCTGGGGCGGGGCGCTATTCCTCGTTCTGTTGCTGACGATGCTCAACACGTTCGGCGTCAGCGCCGGCGTGCGCCTCTTGCTGACCGGTGTGATTATCGTCGGCGTCATCACTGCGGCGGGCGGGGAGAAGGCGACGCGGTAGGACGCGCTGTCTGCGAGTCCGTATTGAGCGATTTCAGACATTTGCGGCCCGGTTAGCGAGCCACTCGCCGGACCTGAGCCCGGGAGGCGTCTTGCCCGCTGCTCAGCAAACCCGGAGCAGCGTCCGAGGTCAGCCTTCGAACGCTTCCACCGCCTGAACGTCCGGCAGGAAGTGCTTGAAAAGGTTCTCGATTCCATGCCTGAGCGTGGCGGTCGAGGAGGGGCAGCCGGAGCAGGCGCCCTTCATCTTGAGATAGACGATTCCGTCGCGGAAGCCCTTGAAAATGATGTCGCCGCCGTCGTTGGCCACCGCCGGGCGGACACGGGTCTCGATCAGTTCCTTGATCGCCTCGACCAATTCCGCGTCCTTGGGATCGAAGAACTCGCCGTTCGTGCTCGAATCAGCGCCGCCCGTCTCGATCAGCGGCGCGCCGGAGAGATAGAATTCGGTGACCACGCCAAGCACGGCGGGGCGCAGATGCTGCCACTCGCCGTCCGTTTTGGTGACCGAAATGAAGTCGTTGGCGAAGAACACGCCGCTAACCCCCGGCAGCTGCATCAGCGCTTTGGCGAGCGGCGAGCGCTCGGCCTGAGCCTCGTCGCGCGCCTCGAACGTCCCCTCGTCCATCACCGGCCGTCCGGGAAGGAATTTGAGGGTCGCCGGATTGGGGGTGGCTTCGGTCTGAATGAACATGTGCTCGACTCCTGTACATCAGATAGGCCTGCGAGCGTCCCGGCGCAAGAAACGGCCCTTAACGAAAGTTCCTCTCGGAGACCCGCCCATGCCCTCGCTCGCCAACATTGCGGCCTTCGCGCTCGTCGCGCTCGGCATGGTGCTGACGCCGGGGCCGAACATGATCTATCTGATCTCGCGTTCGATCATCCAGGGCCGGGTCGCGGGTCTCATTTCGCTCGCCGGCGTCGCGCTCGGATTTGTCTTCTACATGCTTTGCGCGGCGTTCGGCCTGACCGCGCTCGTTTTCGCCGTGCCCTACGCTTATGACGCGCTGCGCCTGACGGGCGCCGCATATCTCCTCTGGCTGGCTTGGCAGGCGTTGCGTCCCGGCGGCCGTTCCCCATTCGAGGTGAAGGCCTTTCCCGTAGACGGCCCGCGCCGGCTGTTCGCGATGGGGTTTTTGACCAATCTCCTCAATCCGAAAATTGCGATGCTGTATTTGTCGTTGCTGCCGCAGTTCATCGATCTCCATGCGGGCCGCGTGCTCTTGCAGTCACTCGCGCTCGGATCGACGCAGATTGTCGTCAGCGTCACCGTCAACTCGATCATCGCCATGATGGCCGGTTCGATCGCCGTGTTTCTGAAAGCGCATCCTTCGTGGGCGCTGATCCAGCGCTGGCTTATGGGGACGGTTCTGGCCGGTCTCGCAGTACGTATGGCGGCGGAAAGCCGAAGATAAAGGCGCTAAAGCGCGCTGTTTAAAAGATCAGGCGCCGCGCTCTTCGCTGCCTCCAGCGTTCATCGCCGGCTCATTCTGAACAAGCTCGGGCATCCACCCCGCGTCGTTTCAATTCATGCAATAAAGCAACAAGCGGTGCTGGTAGAAATAGAATTCGTGCTGTATCCGAGCTTCCCGGGTTAAGAGCGCGGGTCTCAAGAACGCCTGGCCCCGTGCGCTTTTCGCGCTGGCGAAATCCAGCGTCCGAAGGCTTTTCGCGGCAGATCGACTTCGCTTTCCGTAGAGCGGGGAACCCTGGCCAAAACAAGAAATAGATCGGCCTGTCGTTCAACCTTGACTTCGTCAGGATAGAGCTCAACTGCGCGCGCAGCGTCGCTGTCGAGGCGCCGAACTCCGCCGCGATGGCGCCCAGCGGCTTGCCCGACATCAACTGCGTCGCGAGCCGGGCCTCGGCGACGGACAGCCCGAAATAAGCCGAGAGGTCCTCAGCCCTAGGGGCTCGCGCGTCAGGATCGACGACGACGATGAGGGCCATCGGATCCGAATAGAAGCCGAGATCGGCGCCGAGCGGCGACACGGCAAGAATGTAATCGTGTTTGCTGCTGCGTCTGCCGATGAGAATGCGGCTGCTCGTCGCCGCCGGTCCAAGTCGAGTTGCCGATACAATCGCCGCTCCCAGCTTTGCGCTCTCAAACACCCGCGCTGCGCCGAGCGCGCCATTCCGGACCGTGAGGCCGTCATGATCGGCGAGAAGATCGACGAAAGGGTCCTTGGCCCCGAAGCAATTCATGTAGTCCGAGGTGAATTTGGCGGTCGGACCGAGAAAAATTGCGGAATCGACCCGGCCGGTGCGCGGGTCCCGGACGATATAGGCCGCTCCAATTGCGCCCGTGGCCGCCGCGACCGACCGCAGGACGCCCGCCCACAAAGACGGCTCGAGCGCCGCGCTATGGATTTTCGCGATGACGCGCTCGATTGGGTCAGCGGCCATGTCGATACTTCCGTTCGAGAGTTTCCTCGCCTCGAAACGTGCGCGCCGCTCGCCATTTCGTTCTTAAGCAACGCTATATAGTCATTGGAATGAACGCAACCGGAGTAGAAAGGTTCATTCACTTGGATGATCGAAAGAGGGCTGACAATAATTTTCCCGGACCTATTGTCATTTGAAGACGATACTGAGCGCGGCTATACAATCATGAAGTTTGCATTGACCGTTACTGTACGGTATTTTATTGTTCCCTCTCAGCGCTCACGCAGCCGCGATCGATTTGGGAACAGCGGCCGCCTTCGGCGTGCTCGGTGCGAGCACCGTCACCAATACCGGCGCTACGGTCATTGACGGAGACCTCGGGGTCTCTCCCGGGACTGCGATTACTGGCTTTCCGCCGGGAATGTCGGGCCCCGTCCACGACAACGACGCCGTCGCCGCTGCGGCCCAAGCCGGCGCACTCGCAGCGTATAATGTCGCCGCTGGCCTCGCGCCCACTGATAAGCTGACCGGCCAGGATCTCGGCGGCCTTACTCTCACGCCTGGCGTCTACTTCTTCTCGTCGTCGGCGCAACTTACGGGAACATTGACGCTCAACTCCGAGGGTGACCCGAACGCCGCCTTTGTCTTTCAGATCGGCAGTACTTTGACGACCGCGAGCGCCTCGGACATCAACTTTATTAACGGCGCCAACGGCAATGAAGTCTTTTGGCAGGTCGGCAGCTCCGCGACGCTTGGGACCACTACCCAGTTCTCCGGCTCGATTGTCGCGAAACAAAGTATTTCGTTCGACACTGGCGCAAACATCGCCTGCGGCAGAGCGATCGCCCTGGTTGCGGCAGTAACGATGCAAGGGGACCACGTCGGCACCGGGGGTTGCGACTCTCCCCCGGGCGGGTCGGCTCCGGTACCCGAGCCTTCGACTTGGGCGATGATGCTTCTGGGCTTCGCCGGCCTCGGATACGCCGGATATCGTCGGGCAACGATCCGAACCGCCCTCGCGGTCTAACCGGACTTCCGCCGTTCCCCAGGCTCACCTGCGATTGGGTGGCCTGTAGAAGCCGGCCCCCTTGATAGTGGGTAGGGTTCCGTCACGCTCCGTTGTGTATCCCGCGGCTGTGGCGTTGTTGTAAGGATAGCGCAGGGCTTCCTCGTTCCGCCAAGAGCGCGCTGTGCAGCTGAGTTCGGATAGACGGCTCTAGCGACCGCAACATGACGAGCAAAAGAGAAATTTCGCGATACAGCGCCAAAACCCCGACTTTGACGCATGGGACACGATCCGGGGTTCAATCACGCCCTACGAATCGCGCGCCCGCCGGCTCCTTCGTTTGCAGCAGGGGCTGGGCACACCCTTTTAGTTTCGGCTCGTCAAACTGGAGACCGAGACGACGATCATACTGATCGATGAGCGATGAGCTTATAGATCGCGAAGACCACTCACGAAACTTGCTTGGTGGTTTGGCGATCTCGATGCCCGCGTTTGCGCCGTTGTCGGCTCCGTCAAGAGGAGTCACAATGGTCCCATGTCTCTTCCCCCTTACTCCTTACCCCCCGCCGCTCCTGAGCCTCTGACCTTCCGCGAGGCGCGCGACCGGCTGCTCGAACTCAGCGACAATTATCACGGCGCGCGCGCGGCCTTCTCCTGGCCGCGCCCGCATGAGTTCAACTGGGCGCTCGAATGGTTCGACGGCGAGCTTGCGACGGGAGAGCATGGGCGGAAGACCGCGCTCAAGGTGATCGGCGAGCGCGTCGAGGCGCGGACCTTCGCCGAGTTGAGCACGGAATCGTCGCGGCTCGCCAACGGCCTGCGCGCGCTCGGCGCGAGACGCGGCGATCGTCTCCTGATGATGCTGGGCGTCGTTCCCGAACTTTGGGCGACGATGCTGGCGACGATGAAGCTCGGCCTCGTCCTGATCCCGGCGATGCCGACGTTGGGCCAGGCCGACATCGCCGACCGGATCGAGCGCGGACAAGCGAAATATCTGGTCGCGCATGACGCAGACGCGGAGAAGTTCGCAGGGCTTGCTGATAGCGTCGAGCGCATCGCGATCGGCGAGGCGCCGTCCGGCTGGCGCTCATATGGCTCGCTGCTCGGCGGCGAGGTCTTTACTCCCGACGGCCCCACCAAAGCCGACGACCCGATGCTCCTCTATTTCACCTCGGGCACGACGGCGCGCTCGAAGCTCGTCGTGCATACGCATGCGAGCTATCCGATCGGCCATCTCTCGACGATGTATGGGCTCGGGATCAGGCCCGGCGACGCGCATCTCAATATTTCCTCGCCCGGCTGGGCGAAGCATGCCTGGTCGAGCTTTTTCGCGCCGTGGAACGCCGGCGCGACCATCATCGCGCTCGCTCTTCGCTTCGAGCCGCGCGCGGCGCTCGACGTTCTGGTCGAGCATCAGGTCACGGTGTTCTGCGCGCCGCCGACCGTTTGGCGCATGCTGATCCAGCATGACTTGAGACAATGGAAAGTCGTTCTGCGCGAGGTCAACGCGGCGGGCGAGCCGGTCAATCCGGAAATCATCGAGCAGGTGAGGCGCGCCTGGGGCCTGCCGTTGCGCGATTCCTACGGGCAGACCGAGACCACCATGATGATCGGCAATTCGCCCGGACAGCCGATCGTGCCTGGCTCGATGGGCCGGCCCCTGCCGGGCTACCGGGTCGTGCTTATCGACGCCGACGGGCTCGAGAGCGACATGGGCGAGATCGCGCTGCCTTTGCGACCGCGCGCCGTGGGTCTCATGTCCGGCTACCAGAACGAGCATGGTCGGCTCATGCCCATCGAGGGCGAATATTATAAGACGGGCGACGTCGCCTCGCGTGACGCCGACGGCGCCATCACCTTCATCGGGCGTGCGGACGATGTGTTCAAATCGAGCGACTATCGCCTAAGCCCGTTCGAACTCGAAAGCGTGCTGATCGAGCATCCCTCGATTGCGGAGGCCGCGGTCGTGCCGGCGCCCGATCCCATGCGCCACACGATCGCCAAAGGCTATGTCGCGCTGGCTCAAGGCTGCGCTCCCGATCGCGAGACGGCGGCGGCGATCTTCAAGCACATGCGCGGGCGCCTGTCGGCCTACAAGCTCGTGCGCCGGATCGAATTTTTCGAGTTGCCGAAGACGGTGTCAGGCAAGATCCGTCGTGTCGAACTCCGCATGCGGGAAAGCGCGCTCGCCGAGCGCGGCGAACGCGCGGAAGCCGAATTCAGGATCGAGGATTTTCCGGAAGGATGAAAACGGCCCCGCTTGGGAGCAAGCGAGGCCGTAGATGAACAGGAGAAACGCTTAACTTACATCGCGGTGAGCGAGCCGTGGCCCTTCGGGGTGGTCATGCCTTCGCAGGTGCCCTTCGCCACGTATTTCCAATGTCCCGGATCATAATCGACAGTCGAGGTGCCAGCGCAGCTCGTGCCGGCGCCGGCGGCGCAATCGTTCTTGCCGGCGAGCGCGATTCCGTAGCACTTGTCGGCGCCGGGCTGAGCCGGGGCGGGGCCCGCGTAGGCGGCGGTGGCGAGCGCTGCGGCAAGGGAGCAAGCGAGAGTGGCGGCGGTGATGGTGGTTCTGGCGTTCATCCGAAAATCTCCGAAAAAGCAATGAGATGGAGTCAGGCGGGCAGTGCGCCAGCCTGACCATTGGAGCCTTGCGGGCTCCTGCAGCCACTACGCCCCCTGAAAGCCGGGGGTTACCGAAGGGGGAGATCACGAATTCGTGATCGGTAACGTATGGGGGCTTTCTTGGACGCTTGAAACGTGCCGAATTGGGGCCAAATATCGGCGAGGCGTCAAAGAGAGGGCGCACGTTCATGAGCGAATCCATCCACGCCGTCTGTCCCCATTGCTCCGCGGTTAACCGGGTTCCCACGGACCGTCCCGCCTCCGAAGCCACGTGCGGCGCGTGCAAGGCGAAGCTGTTCACAGGCGAGCCGATCGCACTGACCGCGAAGACCTTCGACAAGCATGTCGAGCGCAACGATATGCCGCTGATCGTGGACTTTTGGGCGCCCTGGTGCGGGCCATGCCGCGCGATGGCTCCCATCTTCGACAAAGCGGCGAAAGAACTTGAGCCGCGCGCCCGCTTTGCCAAGGTCAATGTCGACGAGGAGCCGGCGATCGCGGCCCGCTTCGGCATACGCGGGATTCCGACTTTGATCGCGTTCGAAAAGGGCAAGATCGCCAAGCAGCACGCTGGCCTGGTCGACCTGAAGTTTCTGAAGAGTCTCGCGCACACGGCCTGATCGCGCCTCTGCGAGGCGTCCGCGGCGCGAACGTCAGTCGGTCAGGGCGCGCCGACGGCCTCGACCGCGCCGCCGGGGCAGCCGGGATCGGTTGTCTCGGACCCTGCGATAAGATCGGCGAGCGAAGGCTCGTCGCCGACGTCGCCTGCAAGACCGATCGTAAGCTCCGTAATCACATTCCGACCGCGGATCCGCTTGCAGGAGACGCGAACCCTGTCGCCCGCACCCTCGCCGAAGCTCTCGTCGAACGCGTCGCGAATAGCCTGTCCGGTGATCTCGCCGCCGATGCTGGCGGCAAAAAGTGCTTGCGCCTTCGATGCGTTGAGCTGATCCAGGAGCGCGATCGCTCGGGAGAAATAGTCGTCCGCCGAGTTCGGCATGGAAGCAGGTCCCGTGCTTGATCCACTCGTGTCGTTCGAGATTCGACTGCGTGCCGGGCATCACCTGAGCGAGCTTCTGTCGCGTTGCGTCGCTCAGTTTAGGCTCCGGGAGCTGATCCCAGTCGCCATTCTTGTCCGCGAGGCTCAATTCCGGCGGGACGTCGCAATAGGCGTTGCGCCTCGGCTGTGGCCAAAGGCCATGCAGCGTGAAATGCGTGGCGTCGAAGCGGTTCGGCGTCTGGGTAGCGCATTCCGCTTTTTCGCGTTTCGTTTCGCAGAAGGCCGGCTGCCAGCTGACCGAAAGAACGTAGGCGGCGCGCTGTGGGCCGGCGTCGGCGTCTTCGCCGGTCCCGGCCGCCTGCGGCTGGCTTGACCCATCGGCGGAGACGACATGCTCGCCGCAATCGACCGCCACCCAACGGCGCGCGGGGTTGGCGCCATCGACCTCGATGAAATAGTGCGACGCGTTCGGCTTGTTCTTCGCGATCATCGGGTAGGACTTGCCGGGCTCGGTCTTGACCTCGCCGGGGTTGGTCG
Source organism: uncultured Alphaproteobacteria bacterium (assembly GCA_963737365.1). GTDB lineage: Bacteria > Pseudomonadota > Alphaproteobacteria > Rhizobiales > Beijerinckiaceae > Roseiarcus. Next base: position 1,198,351 of record CAVTSD010000007.1, on the reverse strand, counting down.
CGTTGCGGATCGATTGCAGCGCCGGGCAGGCTTCCCGGGCAATAAAAAAGCCGGTGAGCGGCACTTCGGCGCCCGCCTCGGACGCGTGAAGCGCCGCCATCACCGCCGCGGCGAACAACAAGCTTCGATACATCAAGGTCTCCGCGCGAAGGTGACAAGAGTGCGGCCGAGAGAGATCCTATAGCCTTTCGGGCTATCATGCCGGGATTTCAGCAACCGGAAGGGGTTATCTCTTCGTTGCCGGGGGAGGGATGCGCGCTACACCACTGTCCCTCGATCCCGTAGAGCAACCGTTGGCCGCCTTGTCAAAAAGGATGAGGAGATACTGACGGAACTTAAGCGCAGCCTGCGTTGATGCACCGGGGTCCTGACCTTAAAAGGCGGGCGGGATTTGGACCAGGGACGCAAGAATGACCGTGCTTGTCACCGGCAGTTCTGGCCATCTGGGCGAAGCGCTCATGCGCACATTGCGCGCTTCAGGCCGGCCCGCGCTCGGCCTCGACCTCATCCCCGGACCGTTCACCGACGCGATCGGCTCGATCGCCGACCGCTCCGTGGTCGCGCGCTGCATGCAGGGCGCCGAGGCGGTGCTGCACACTGCGACGTTGCATAAACCGCATGTCGCGACCCATGCGCGCGAGGCCTTCGTCGAGACCAATGTTCTTGGCTCGCTGATCCTGCTTGAAGAGGCGGAGCGGGCTCACGTCCGCGCCTTCGTGATGACCTCGACGACAAGCGCGTTCGGCGATGCGCTGAAACCCCCGCATGGTGAGCCGGCAGCCTGGATCGACGAGCGCGTCGCGCCGGCGCCGAAGAACATCTACGGCGTCACCAAGACCGCAGCCGAGAATCTCTGCCAATTGTTCCACCGCAACGAGGGCCTGGCGGCGATCGTGCTCAGGACCTCGCGCTTTTTCCCGGAAAAGGACGACGACCGGGCGGCGCGAGAGGCCTATCCCGACGACAATGCAAAGGCGAACGAATTTCTCTTTCGCCGCGTCGCCATCGAGGACGTTGTCGACGCGCATCTTCTCGCGATCGAGAGGGCGCCGGCGATCGGCTTCGGCAAATACATCATCAGCGCGACGACGCCTTTCCTGCCGGAGGACCGCGCGCGCCTGCGCGTGGATGCTCCCGGCGTCGTCAGTCTACGTGCGCCAGGATGGCAGGATGACTATGCGAGGCGCGGCTGGCGCATGTTCCCGAGCATCGACCGCGTCTACGACAATGCGCTCGCGCGTCGAGAGCTCGGGTGGCGGCCGAGATGGGACTTCCCGGCGATTATCGGACGTCTCCGCGAGACCGGCGACATTCGCGGTCCGCTGGCCAAGCAAGTCGGCGTGAAAGGCTATCATGCCGAGCGGTTCGAAGGCGCGACCGATCCGGTGACGGACAAGCGAAGTTGAGAGTCTTCGCGGCATGGATGCGGCTCGATGTTCCCGGCCGCGACGCCGCGTCGCTCGAGCCGAGCGACGGAGGGTGGCTGCTTCGGGGCGCGGCCGCACCTTCGCTCGCTGCTGCTCACGTCAGCGCCGCCAGCCGCTCGATGAGAAAGGCCCTCGCGGCGGGATCTGTCTGAAGGCCGATCGCCAGTCCATAGGCGCTGCGCGCGGCTTCGACTTCGCCCAGTTTCGCGCAAAGATCGGCTCGCGCGACCCAGTAAGGCTCGAAGCCAGCGAGGCCGCCCTCCGCCTCCACTTCGTTCAGCAATTCCAATCCCGCCGCCGGCCCCCGCGCATGGGCGACCGCCGCCGCACGATTGACGGCGACGACGGGAGAAGCGGTCAGGGCGAAGAGCGCGTCGTAGAGGAGGGCGATCGCCGGCCAGTCCGTCCTTCCGGTCAGCCGTCGCGCCGCATGGACCGACTGCACCGCCGCCTCAAGCTGGAAGCGTCCCGGCGCGCCGATGGCGCTGGCTGCTTGCAACAAGCGCTCCGCTTCCTCGATTGCGGCCTCATCCCAGCGCTCGACCTTTTGCTCGCTCAGCGGAACGTAGCGTCCGTGTGCGTCGCGCCGGGCCTCGCGGCGCGCATGGGCGTAGAGCATCAGCGCCAGCAGCCCCATCGCCTCGGGCTCGTTCGGAATGAGGGAGGCGACGACGCGGCCGAGCCAGATCGCTTCCTCGGCAAGGTCGCGTCCGCGCGGATCGTCGGAAAACGCTTCCGCCCAGCCATGTGAAAAGGCGGCGTAGATGGCCTCGAGCGCCACGCCCAGCCGCTCGGGCAAGTCTTCCCGCTCCGGAATCTTGAACGGCACGCCCGCGAGTCGGATCTTCGCCTTCGCGCGCGACAGGCGCTGGCCCATCGCGGTGGGCGAAACCAGAAAGGCCGAAGCGATCGCCGCCGCGTCCAGTCCCAGGATCGTCTGCAACATCAACGGCGCGCGTATGGCCTCCTCGATCGCCGGATGAGCGCAGGCGAACATGAGCGCGAGGCGCCGATCGGGAATCCCGTCCCGCGCCTCGGCGGCCTCCTTGAGTTCGGCATCGATCAGCTCAAGCGCCCCCGACGCCTGGTCGGCGGTGCGCCGCCTGCGCCCAGCGTCGATGAGGCGCCGCCGCGCCGCCGTCGCGAGCCACCCTTCCGGGTTCGAGGGAACGCCTTGGGCTGGCCAGACGGCGAGCGCCGATACAAAGGCCTCTGCGAGCGCGTCTTCGGCCCCCGGCACGTCGCGCGACGCCGCCGCGAGATAGGCGACAAGCTTGCCGTAGCTCTCGCGCGCCACGCGGGCGGCGACAGCGCGAGCTTCCGTGTCGCCGCCCGGCGACGTTTGTGGAGAGTCCGACGAGCGGCGTGGTTTTGTCTTCAGCTCGGTCGTTCCAATCGGATGGCTCGCGCACTTCGCGGCGAGCTCAAACACCGGCGTCGTTCGTTGGCTCGTCAGCGAGCCAACGAAGCCGATCAGGCGACGCCGGACAAGAGGGTGGCAAGTCCTCAGGGTCGCGCGTCAGCGAGCATATAGTCCGCCATCGGCCAGATCGGCCGCACTTCCATGGCGCCATATTGGGCGCCGGGACAACGGCTCGCCCATCCGATCGCCGCGTCGAGATCGGGAGCCTCGATGAGGTAATAGCCGCCGAGCTGTTCCTTGATTTCGGCGTAGGGGCCGTTCAGCACCGAAGTCTTGCCACTTTTCGTGCGTACGACGGTCGCCGTCGAGCTCGGCCGCAAGCGCTCGCCCGCGATATGGACGCCCGCCTCTATCATCGCCTGGGTATAGGCGCCGTAGGCTGCGGACATGTTCGCGACGGATTCCTTCGGCGCGGACTGCATCGCTTTCTCGTCGGTATGAATCATCAACAGGTACTGCATGGCTTTCTCCTTGAGGACCGCGCAGCGCTTTGCGCCGCGCTCAGTGCAAAGACGGTCCATCTCGCCGCGTTTCGACGGCGAGGCGGCAAAAAACGCGTGTTCCGACCAAAAAATCACCGATCCCGTACGCACTTGGCAGGCTGCCCGTTCGGTTCGACACACGGCCCCGGAAGCGAATATGGAAGCCGTCAGTAGATGGTCAGCGCCACTCCGCGGTGGTCGAGGTTCGTCGCGTTCGGCGAATATAACTTAGGGGGCGCCTTTGAACGTTATCCGACAAGCCCCAGCAGCAGAACGCAAATTCCACCGGTCTCCTCAAACCGAACCTGGTCAGCATCTGGCCAGACTGATTGCGTTCTACTTACCGCAATTCTTTCCTATTCCAGAGAACGACGCATGGTGGGGTCCCGGGTTCACGGAATGGACGAACGTCGCGAAAGCGCGACCGCTCTACAAAGGCCACAAACAACCCCACTTGCCCGCCGATCTCGGCTTTTATGATCTCAGACTTGTCGAAACCCGGGAGCGCCAGGCCGACCTGGCCAGAGACGCTGGCATTGAAGGCTTCTGCTATTGGCACTATTGGTTCGGCGGGGGACGCCGAATTCTCGAGCGTGTGTTCGACGAAGTCTTAGCCAGTGGAAAGCCGGACTATCCCTTTTGCCTGGCTTGGGCGAATCAATCGTGGTCGGGCATCTGGCACGGCAAACCGAAACATGTTCTGATCGAACAAACCTACCCGGGGCCGGCCGATTTCGAAGCTCACTTTCGCGCGATCTTGCCCGCCTTTAGAGATCCGCGCTATATGACGGTTGGCGGGAAGCCGATTTTCATCGTCTATAGCGCTCTCGACCTGCCCGATACCAAGGAGTTTAAGGATCTTTGGAATGAATTGGCTCTGAAAGCGGGCCTGCCTGGCGTCTACTTTGTTGGCATGTCCAACACCCATGACGAGGAAATCTTGCGGCCCTTCGACATGCTCACCGAATTCGGGCCGGTGAGCCTCCTTGGCAGATTGCCGCGCGACTTGAGAAGTCGTGCGCTCCGCCTGTGGAAACGCCGGGATCTTGGTCCCTTACTCAATAAGATTGTCCCTAAGTCCATTCCGGGTCCGTCCAGATTCGAGTATCGCGACCTGATCGAGGCCGAAATGAGAACTGAGCTGCCAGAGAAGTACGTTCCCTGCGTACTTCCGAATTGGGATAATACGCCTCGCTCGGGGCAGAGGGGCGTCGTATTCGAAAATGCGACGCCGGATCTGTTCGAGAAATATTTAGATAATGCGATCGGCAAGGTGCTGCATAAGCCATATCAGGAACGTATCGTGTTCCTGAAAGCGTGGAACGAATGGGCTGAAGGAAACTACCTCGAGCCCGATCGCGAAACGGGCTCGGCGTATCTCGACGCCATTCGCCGGGCGTTGACCCAGCCGATGTCTCGATTTCAATCAATCGCGCCAAGCATTACACAAGTTTAGACAAACGCGCGACCACTGCAAATTTCTGATGTTGCACGGTTTCGAAACTTTGCCGCGAGCCAAAAAATTGGCCGGCCGGCGAGGTCAGGGGAGGCGATCTCGTTACCTTCTGATATCTCGTCCCGGCGCGAAGGATAGGCATGTCGACAGCAACGCTCAGGCGGAACTTCGTTATCAACCTGGTCTACCCCATGATGCGGCTGGCGGTCGCTATCGTGACCGTTCCCATTTACGTGCATCACGTCGGCGACGCCCGGTACGGCGTCATTTCGATTGTCTGGATTCTTCTAGGCTATTTCGGCTTTCTTGACCTCGGTCTTTCGCGAGCATCGACCAACGCCTTGTCGAAGTTGCGGGACGCTCCCCAGCCGGACCGAGCGCGTGTGCTGCTGACGACGATGACGCTCAATTTTTGCTTCGGCCTCTTCGGGTCGGTCCTACTTTATTTCGGCGGCGGCTATCTGTTTCAGCACGTGCTCTCTATCCCCGACGCCTTGAAACCCGAAGTCGAGGGCGCGCTTCCCTGGATCGCATGCCTTTTCCCGATGGCGCTGGTGTCCGGGTCCGCGATGGGGGCGCTGGAAAGCCGCGAGCGTTTCCTGACCGCGAACTTGTTCCAGATGTTTTCAATGATCCTCAGTCAGGTCGCTCCGGTGATCATGGCGGTGTTTGTGAGCCCCTCGTTAAGGGTTGTCATTCCCACCGTCGCGATCGCGCAGGGCCTCAGCATCTTGATCCAGCTCGCGTATATCTATCGCCTGGAGGGGCCGATTTCTCTTAAGGCGTTCGACCAGGCGGAGGCTCGGAAGCTGTTGGGGTACGGCGGATGGGTCACTGTTTCCTCGCTGATTTCTCCTCTCCTGGTTTCTGCCGATCAGTTCCTTATCGGGTCTCTGATCGGCGTTGCCGGTGTCGCTCATTATGCAGTTCCCATGAATCTCGTCGTGCGGACGCAGACCTTCCCGGCGGCGCTCGCGCGCACGTTTTTCCCGCGCATGTCCGTTTTGCCGCGGGACGGTGCGCTTGAACTCGGAGCGCGGGCGCTTCAGTCGCTCGGCTATGGCTACGCGGCGATATGCGCGCCCGCGATTGTCATCTCCCCTGTTTTTTTCACATACTGGATCGGACACGATTTCGCGGTCATCGCGGCTCCGGTCGCTCAGATTCTCTTCATGGGCGCGTGGATCAATGGCCTGGCTTTCGTGAGCTTCACCCTTATCCAAGGGCAAGGACGCCCGGATCTGACCGGAAAATTGCACATCGCGGAAATTTTGCCGTTCCTCGGAATGCTCTGGCTTCTCACCTCAACATTGGGTCTCAACGGCGCGGCGACCGCTTGGAGCTTGCGGAGCGCGGTCGACGCTTTCGCGATGTTTTGGGCGGCTGGGATGTCAAGGCAGGTTATTGTCGCTGCAGTTGCGCGCCCGGCGGCGCTGCTTTTCGCCAGCGAGGCGGTCTCGCAGCTTGTCGGGATGAACCTCATCCCCGCGCTCGCGGTCGCTGTGCTGGTTGGCCTGGCTGCCGCGTGGATGGCTTATATTTATTGCGACGATTGGCGATTGTTTGCGATCGGTCAACTTAGCAAGGTGCGGGCGCTCGTAAAGGCGCGAACCGGGCGCGCCGTTCCCCCGGTGCCATCCGCATAGGGCTCGCGTGCGGGCCGCGTCGGGAGCATTTGATTCCCTGTGCGTGAAGCCCGCCTTCGGAGGCGGCGCAGCCGGCTTGAACGACAATCAGTTGCAGAAAATCAGAAATCAAGGTAAGCTCGCCTGATGCGTGATCTGCGCTTCCCTTTTCTGACACCGGCGTCACTCCACCCCGGCGCGCTCACGTCAAGGAAGGCGCGAAAAAAAATTTGCGAGCTTTTCGCGTGTAACGTGTTGATAAGTCTCAATCCGGACGAGAGAATCCAAGCAAATCCAAACAAATCCAACCCCTAAAATCGGGGGTTTTCGCGCCGAAACGGCCATCCGCCAAGGAAATCCAACTGGACGTCCCCGTCGCCTTGGCTCACGGTAACAAACAGGTCTATCACGTTTAATGCCGCCGCTAGGCTGCATCCATCCGAAAGTCGGCGCGCCAGCGAAGCGCGGCAATCGCCTTGACGGTCGACACCTCGTCATTGGGATCGGCGATGTTGAAGGCTCCCGGCTCGCCATGGTCCATTGCGAGCAGCGCCGCATAAGCAGCAGCGTCGACATGCACCGCCGGCGCGCTGGGCGGCGTTTCCGCGCCGCTATCGGGGCCGTACAACCGGCCATAGCGTAGCGCCACGCCCTCCATCGGCGCTCCGAGGACCTGCCCTTCGAGAGCCTCGACGCCCCGCACGCTTAACCGCCGGTCGCCTTCCGCATCAGCCGACCTGCCCCGGCCTTGCGCGCGGCTGCGACAAGGTTGCGCGTTCCTTCGTCGCGGATGCGCGCGTTGCGGGCGAGGGCGCTCGAGCGCTTCGTCGGATCGTAGACCAGAGCCAGGTCGGTCAGCTGGTGCATGACGATCTCCGGCTTTGCCTCAAGGACAGCTGCCGCCAGCGCCTCTCCATCGAAGACGTCAACCATCACCGGACAAGCGCCGAGCTTACGAAGGAACTCGCAATTGTCCGCCGACCGCGTCGTCCCCCAGACCGCATGGCCATGGGTCAGAAGAAGAGGCGTAAGCCGCCGCCCGATCACGCCTGCGGCGCCCGCCAGGAAGATCCGACTCATGACGCTCAGTCACTCCGCCATGCGAACTCAGGCCCGTAGGTATTTGTTGAGCCAATCGACCGTCCTTTGCCATGCCTCCTTCGCCGCCGCTTCATCGTAACGGGGCGTCGTATCGTTGTGGAAGCCGTGGTTCGCGCCCTTATAGATGTGCCCCTCGTGAGTGACGCCAGCCGCGCTGAGCGCGGCGTCGAACGCGGGCCAACCGCCGGTGATGCGCGTGTCGAGCTCCGCATATTGCGCGTTGATCGGCGCCTTGATTTTTGCCGCGTCAGCAGCCTTCGGCTGAAGACCATAGAAGGGAACCGCAGCGTCGAGACCTGAACCCATGCTCACCGCGAGCTTGTTGACCACTCCGCCGCCGAAACAGAAGCCGATCGCGCCGAGCTTGCCGGTCGAGTCGGGCAGCGACTTCAGCCACGCTGCCGCGGCGGCGAAATCCGCCTGCATCTTGGCCCCGTCGACCTGCTTGAACAGCGCCGCGCCCTTCTCGTCGTCGCCCGGATAGCCGCCGACGGAAGTGAGGCCATCGGGCGCGAAGGCGATGAAATTCGCGATCGCCAACCGCCGCGCAACATCCTCGATATAGGGGTTCAGGCCACGGTTCTCGTGCACGACAAGGACCACCGGCAGTTTCTCCGCTCCCGCAGGCCGGACGAGATAGCCCTTGATCGAGCCGTTGCCTTGCGGTGAGGGCACGTCGACCATCTTGGCGACGATGCGGCTGTCGTCGGGGGGCACCTGGAGCGCCCAAGCATAATTGGGCTTCAGCATTTCCAGGAGCGCGCCTGCGCTCACCCCGCCGACGGCGAACTTCTGCGCCCTTTCCAGGAAAGCGCGGCGGTTCATATCGCCGTGCACATAGAGGTCGAAAAGGTTCAGAAGTTCTTGTGGGAAGTCGGCAGCCTTCTTCCTGTCCATGAACCCATCTCCCAGGTCGGTTTTCGCGCCTGCGCGGCGAGCTCTATTTACATCTGCAGGAGCAAGGGGACGCTTCAAATAAGCGCGAGGCGTTGCGTCCATCTTGAGCGCGGCGCGGAACCGGGCCTTGCCGCTGAACTGCGGCGCGATGTTTCGGGCTAGGGAACGAAGTTGCTCTGTCGCGGGCCCGTCAAGTAATAGAGGTTCCCTTGGTCGTCTTGAACGACGCCGGCAAATCCGGCCTTAGGCTCGAGCGTCAGTTCGCCGGACAGCGCCGCGGTCCGAAATTTCCATCCCTGCGGCAGCTTGAGGGCGTCGCCGAGGGACTTCAGCTTGTCGATCGTCAGATCCGGCCTATCCTTGTAGGAAACCATCACCCAGGCTTGGCCCTTGGGGTCGTCAAGCAGGTAGATTTCCGACCCTTTCTTGAAGCCCGCGACGGCAGTCCGCGCCGTCAAACTGGGATGATAGGCGACGTGGGGATTAGGCTTGCCCGAGATCGCGGTGCTCGGCGCGAGGCTGTTTCCCATCCAGGCCGCGTCGAGACCCTCGAAGCTCCTGACAGCGCCCACGCGATCGGCGAGCCAGTCAATTGTCCACCGAGAGGGAGGATCGATCCGAACCGCGAGCGCGTGGTATTGTTTGGCGATCGTCTTCGGATCGAGATTTTGCGCAAAGGTGGCGGGGGCGGAATCTCGCGACTCATCTCCGCCGTTCAGGCCCGTTGTGTCGTAAACCGTGACGTAGAGCACCTTTTTGAGCGGATCCTTGGCGAAGAGCTCGATTTCCTCGTAGCGATAGCCGCGCAAACCATCGAATTTTCGCAGGGTCGCGCGGGCGCAATCATCCGGCAGCGCGCTGAAATATTTGCAATCGTCGGCAAAAGCCCGATCCGCCCCTGGCGCGGCGAGCGCCAACAGGACAAACGCCACGCGGCAAACCGTCCTGACGCCGCGGCGCTTTTCGACCGTCGGCATGCGACCTCCCATCCCAGCCTACACTGCCTCCAAATCCGAATTGTAGTTCGAAGCGCCGGGCTTCGGCAACCGACTGACCGTCGGCGGATCTGACAGAACGGCCTATCCCCTCCGTAGCGTCTCCGCCGCCCGCGGAGCGAAGTAGGTCAGCACCCCGTCCGCGCCGGCGCGCTTGAACGCGATAAGGCTTTCCATCATCGCCTTGTCGCCGTCGATCCAGCCATTGTTAGAGGCGGCCATGATCATCGAATATTCGCCGCTCACCTGATAGGCGAAGGTGGGGAAGCCGAATTCGTCCTTCACCCGGCGTATGATGTCGAGATAAGGCATGCCCGGCTTCACCATCACCATGTCGGCGCCTTCCTCGAGGTCGAGCGCGACCTCGCGCAAGGCTTCGTCGCTGTTCGCGGGGTCCATTTGATAGGTGCGTTTGTCGCCCTTGAGCGTGCCGGACGAGCCCAAAGCGTCGCGAAACGGCCCATAGAAGGCGGAAGCGTATTTGGCCGCGTAAGCCATGATCTGCACGTCGGCGAACCCCTCCGCATCGAGCGCCTCGCGGATCGCGCCAACGCGTCCATCCATCATGTCCGAAGGCGCGATGACGTCGGCGCCAGCGCGCGCCTGATTGAGCGCCTGGCGAACGAGAACCTCGACCGTCTCGTCGTTCAGGATCGTGAGGCGGCCCGAAGCGTTTTCGCGCACGAGCCCGTCGTGACCGTGGCTTGTATAGGGGTCAAGGGCGACATCCGTGACGAGGCCAAGCTCAGGAAACTCGCGTTTGATCGCGCGACAGGCTCGGCAGACGAGATTGCCCTCATTGAAAGCTTCGCTTCCCTCGGCGTCCTTGAGCGCGGCCTCTGTATAGGGGAAGAACGCAATCGCTGGAATCTTGAGATTGACCGCCCGCTCGGCTTCGCGCACCGCTTCTTCCACGCTCAGGCGATCGACGCCCGGCATTGCTGCGACCGGAAGGCGGCGTTTGTCTCCATCGATGAGAAAGAGCGGCCAGATGAGGTCGCCCGTCGTTAGCACGTGCTCCGACACCAGCCGCCGCGTCCATTCCGCCTTGCGGTTACGGCGCGGGCGGTTGCGAAGGTCCAACCGATAGGTTTCAACGATGCGGGGCGGCTTGTTCATGGAGCTCCTCTTTGGGTCCTTTGCCGCCGCGAAGAAGCGGGCGGGACGGGTGGCCGCGTTGATTACGGTTGCGGGCCGGAAAGTCGCAACTGTTCGTGTTCCGCCCGGAAAACATTGCTGTAGAGACCATTGATCCACTGGCGCCCGCTTGCGGTCACGTTGAGGTAGCGGATCGCTTCGCGAATGTAGGGAGAGACTTTCTTCCAGTAGAATTGCGGGTATTTGTCGACGAGGTCCGCCGGCGATCCGTAGCCAAGTTGCCCATTCAAGCCGACTTCCTCGAATTCGTGATAGAGCGCATTGGCCTTCCGCAAATAATGCGGGTCGCCGAGCTGACCGATTAGATCCGCGGCGCGCAGCAGCGCGGCGTCCTCGTGGACGTCATGGTCGTCTGGCGACGACGAGTAGGGAAAGCGCGTATGATGGATGGCGTTCGCAACCCGCGAGCCGTCAAGCTCGTCAATCGACGCCAAGCGGTCGAGCACGAACAACCTTGACCGCTCCACATGATAGGGCGCGAGCGCCGCATCGGAGCAGCCGCGCGGCAAAGTGACCTTGTGGCCGGCCGCGTCAATCACGTAGCCATCCGGCCCGTCGCCTTTGAGAATCCCGCGCACGTAGCCGATGTCGTGCGTAAGGCAGGCGACGATAAAGTGGGAGTAGTCGGCAGGCGTCGAGTCAGTGAGAAGCGCGCGGCCCTTGAAAATGTCGTGGCCCGCAAGCGTGACGAGCATGGTGTGCTCGACATTGTGGTAAAGCGCGTCGCTGTTGCCGATGCATTCGAGCGCGAGGCGCGCCGCGAATGGTATGATCTCGGCGAGCCGCGCGTGCGACACCCCGAACCGGTCCCTGATGTCGTTCGCCAGATACGAGCCAAGCGCTTCAGCCGCGAGCCCAGGCAACGTGATCATCATTGCGCGCTCCGACGGTCGCAGCGGCGAACATTGGCGGGCGACGCTGCGGGACGCGTTCGCCCCCGCCTCGGGTTAGACATGCCCGGCAGTCCCTGAATTCACATACAAGACGGTCTCTTTCATGCGCTCACTTCCAGCCGGAGTGCAAGGCCCCTCGGCGGGTAGCGCGTCTAGCCGCGCGCGCCGCCGTAGAGGCGAGGGACCGCGTCGCAGACCCGTTGTCCTGCAATTGACAGGGGAACGGGCAGGGGGGAAAAGGCGTCCTCGAGGGGGGCCGCACACATCATCAAGATCTTCGTCCTCACCTCCAGATTTGCCGATTATAAGGAGTTGAAGGTGAGGAAAACCGTTCGGGGCGTCCTGACAATTCTCGCAGCGTCGGCCGCTTTGGCTGGCTGCATGGCCATGGGCGCGCAGGAGAAGGAAGGGCAGTTGGCGGCGGCGGGCTTCGTGCGCCAACAGGCGGATACGCCCCAGAAGATGGCCAAGCTTCAGGCGCTGCCGCAAAATACGATGGTCTTTTCGCAGCGCAAGAAAGGCAACGTGTACATCTATGCGGACGCGGCGGGCTGCAACTGCGCCTTCATCGGCAACGACGCCGCATACACGCAATATCAGCAAATCCGCACCGCCAACAACATCGCGCAGATGCAGGAGACAACGGCGATGCTGAACCAGGAATCCGCGATGGATTGGGGCGGCGTATGGGGCCCTTACGCCCCCGGCTGGTATTGACCGGCGCACATCGGCGCCCTGGTCCAATAGGCGCTGATATCCTCGGGTGGGGCGCCGTCGTCGGCGCCCCGTTCGTCGTGAACGCCCAGTCCCGCCATCGTGTTTGAGGTCGCGGAAGAGGCCTGGTCCAACAACTGGGCCTGGGGTCTGCCGCTCATCGTCCTGACGGTGCTGGTTCATGCTTTTGCCCTGGTCGAGATTCGCGACCGGGTCGTGCTCGAGCTGCCGATCGTCTTACGCGCGCGGCGATCCTCGATGGTGCTGGCCATTCTTATGGTCGTCTCGGTTCTACTGTTGACGGTGCTTCACGCGGTCGAGGCGTTCGCTTGGGCCGGCGCCTATGTCGTTCTCGGCGCCCGGCCGGATTTTGCTTCCGCCATGCTCTATTCACTCAGCGCCATGACGAGCTATGGCCACGCCAACCTGTTCCTGGCGAAGCATTGGCAGTTGATGGGCGCCATAGAGGCGCTGAACGGCATGATGCTGTTTGGCCTGTCGACGGCTTTCCTGTTCGCCGTTCTTCGAGAACACTGGCCGACAAGGCTGAGCAGATAGCGGCCGAGCGAAAGTACGCGCTACAACGGAAGCCGGCGTCGCGCTAATTTCCTTCGCGCCGCGCCTTTCGAGCTGGCCTCTCAAAAGGCCCTGTTGATTGAGAGCCCCACCCGTTGCGTCTCCGCCCTCCAGGCGGAGTTGCCAACCAACGTTCCCACGCTCGTCGAACTGTGGTCGACAAATGGGCTCGCAAAGCTCGCAGTGTGACCGGCCGTCGCAGCGTAGGTGTAATTCAAATCCAGAAACCAGGTCGGGGTGAGAAAGTAGGTGACGCCGACCATCGCCGCGCCGCCGACGAGCCAGCTCGAGCTCGAGAAGTCCTGGGGCGCGCCGGATTGATCGACAATGCCGCCATCGACAAGCGCAAACCCGACCAGGCCATTCAACCTGGTGCGGGTTTGTGAAAGCGTCGGACCGCCTCCGGCATAGACGTAACTTTGACCGAAAACGCGGCCAAGGAACGGGATCAGGTCGATTTCCTGCAAGAGACTCGTCTCGGCGGCGCGCACGTAGGCTGGGCCGCTGAAAGGCACAGGCGTGGGGTTCAATATGGTCGTGTAGGTCCCGAATTGGGGGATAATGGAGTTGGTGTTGGTCGACGTCGCGCCGAGATAATTGTACGAGACTTTTGCTCCCCACATCCAATCGCTTGCCCCGAAGCGTTGAAAGTAGCCGCCCTGGAATGTCGGCGCGAGCGCGAACTTGTCTTCCATGTGAATATTGGTCGGTCCCTGGGCGCTGCCGGAGGCCGACAGCACTCCGTCCGTGTAGACGTTCGAAGTTCCGATCGCATAAACGTGCTGGTGGCCGAAATTCGTCCAGTTGGCGCTTCCGCCGAGTCCAAAAAAGAAGGCGCTGTTTGGCACGATAGACCCGGTCGGGATTGCCGGACCTGGGGACGGGGCGGGCGCCGTTGGCTGGGACAGATCTGCCGCGAGGGCTGAGGCCGACGCGAGTGCTATGATCATGGTGAGCGCAAGGCGTGGGGTTTTCATTCGGACTCCTCGCCCGCCAACCTGTCATCAACCTTCGCCAAAATCTCTGACAGATCTGTGGATGCCGTCGCGGCGCCGCCCCAGCGGCGCTTCGAAAATCTGTCGAGAAAAAATTTGGTCTGAGGCGGGGATTTAGAGATGGTACGGCGTGCGCTCTACACCCCGAGCCCAAGAAAGTGGATGACGCGACACGAGTCTCCGGCCTTCGCAGACTTCGCGTTCGGCGGGCGTACGACTAGGCCGTCGGCGCGGGCCATCGTCTTCACGAGCGACGAGTCCTGAGCCGAAGCCGCCGTCGCGACGAGGATTCCGTCCTCGCCGCGGCTGAGCGAGGCGCGCATGTAGTCCTGGCGCGCTCCATTTGCGGCCAAGTCAACGGCGAGGCGCGCGGTTTGACTGGGATCGGCGCCCGGGTCCGGCTCGCCGTGCAAAGCGCGCAAGAGGGGACGCAGGAACAGGATCGAACACACCATGGACGAAGTCGGATTGCCTGGCAGGCCCAGTATGCGCATGGGCCCAAGCCGCCCGTGCATCAGCGGCTTGCCGGGGCGCATGGCGATCCGCCAGAAGCCAAGCTCCATTCCCGAGGAGACCAGCGCCTTTTGCACGAGGTCGTAATCGCCCACCGACGCGCCGCCGAGCGTCACCAGCACATCGGCCTTCGCGTCGCGCGCCTGGCCAATGGCTGCCTGTGTCGCCTCCAGCTCATCGATGGCGATGCCGAGATCGATAGGGACGCCCCCGTAGGCCTCGACCAGCCCGGCGACGGCGAAATTGTTGGATGCGACGATCTGCGCCGGCCCAAGTTCGCCGCCGGGCGCGACCAGTTCATCGCCGGTCGCTAGAATAGCGACCCGCGCGCGACGGCGGACGGTGAGTTGGGTGTGGTTTGCGGCCGCAGCCAGCGCCACGTCTCGGGGGCCTAATCGGCGTCCAGCCGTGAGGAGCGTCTGGCCCACCTCAAAGTCCATGCCGGCAGAGCGCAGATTGTCGCCTGCCGGCACTGCGGTTGACAGGCGGATGCGATCACCCTCGCGGCTCACGTCCTCCTGAATGACGACGGCGTCGGCGCCGTCGGGCATGGGAGCGCCAGTGAAGATGCGGACTGCCTCGCCTAGCCGGACGGCGCCCTCAAAAGCGCGCCCCGCGGCGGACTCGCCGACCACCGTCAAGGTTGCGGGCGTCGTCGCCGTATCCGCCGAGCGCAACGCATAGCCGTCCATGGCGGAGTTAGGGAACGGCGGCTGGGTGCGCAAAGCCTTGAGATCTTCGGCGAGCACGCGGCCGTAAGCCGACGCCAAGGCGACCTGCTCCTCCTCGAGCGGCGTCTCGGCGGAGGCGAGCACGCGCGCCAGCGCCTCCTCAACCGTGATCATTGCGCTCATCGGTGCGTTTCCTTCGGCTCACGCGCGGCTCGCCATTCGCCCGATTTGCCGCCGCGTTTCTCTATCAGCCGAACCGCCTCGATGCTCATCCCCCGATCGATAGCTTTCGCCATGTCATAGATGGTGAGACACGCGACGGAAACGGCGGTCATCGCCTCCATTTCGACGCCGGTCGGACCCACGCATCGCGCTTCGGCCCGCACGGTGAGGCCGGGAAGCGCCTTGTCCGGAGCGATGTCGACCGAGACCTTGGTCAGGCCCACCGGATGGCAGAGCGGAATGAGGTCCGACGTCCTCTTGGCCGCCATGATGCCGGCGATCCGCGCCGCGCCAATGACGTCGCCCTTCTTGGCGTCGCCGGCGAGGATCGTAGCCAGCGTCAGCGCCGCCATGCGCACTCGACCCTGCGCGATTGCCACTCGCTCCGTGGCCGCCTTGTCCGACACGTCGACCATCCGCGCTTCGCCGTCAGCGCCCACGTGGGTGAGCGGCTTCGATACGTCCTCGGATGAAGCCATAAGTTGGCGCGCCTTCGCTCACGCGCGGCATGAGCTTTGTTCATGGAAAGTTGTCCGGCCGCCCCTTGAAGCAAAATTCACCGCGGGCGGCAATGATCGGGGGATTGATTGTCTTAAGCTGATCCTTCCGTGTAAGGACGCGCGCGGGCGGCGGGACGCGCGCCCTGAATTTCCGAATGTGGTGATGGCGCGCGAGCCGAAAATTGCCTACGTCATGCTGCGCAATGCCCATTTCGGGCCGCGGCTTGCCGCGTCGGTCGAACTTTGCGTGCGCGATCTGGTCATTCATAGCCGATATCTGCGCTCGACCTTGGTCGTCTGCCCGCCGGTGGACACGCCGTTTGAAGGCATCGAGGTCGCGACGATCCCCGATCCTTTGATCAGCGGCAATCTCGGCAAAGCCTGGGGGGTCGCGCAGCTTCTGCGGCGCCGTGGTGTCGATGTCGCCATTGTCGAAAATCATCTGCATGCGGCTGCGTTCATCGCGGTTGCGTCCGGAGCGCGGGTGATTTTGCACACCCATGCCTATGTGAAAGCGCCGACGAGCGCGTTTGACGGCGCTTTTCGGCGCCGAGAGATGGGTCTGCTTTCCGGATGTGCCTTCGTCAGCGAATACGCCTTGAACCAGTTCCGCTCCGATTTTCCCGGCCTGCGCGCCGTCCAGCGCGCAGTTCCCAACGGGCTCGACATGCAGGATTGGTCATCGAAGAAGCCGAAGGACCGCTCGATCCTCTGCGTGGGCCGGGCGCTCCGGCACAAGGGCCATATCGAAGCCATGGCGGCGATCACGCGGGCGCTCTCTTCGAGGCCCGAATGGACCGCGCGCTTCATGGTTTCGGACCCGGCGACTGCCGACCGGGACCCGGCACTTATGGATGCGCTTCGGGCCGCCGCTGAGCCTTTCAATGGGCGGATCAGGGTCGATTCGAACGTTCCCTATGCCGCGGTCAAAACGGCGTGGGAGCGCGCCTCCGTCGGACTGGTGCTGACGACAGGCCCTGAACCGTTCGGCCGGACAGCGCTGGAAGCGATGGCGAGCGGCGCCGCGCTCATGACCTCAGGGAGTGGCGGCCTGGCCGAGATCTGCGGCCCCTGCGGGGTGATCGTGGAGCCGAGCGACGCCGATGGCGTCGCGGCGTCGTTAGGCCAGTTAATGGATGAGCCCGATCGCCGCGCTGATCTTGCCGTCGCCGGACGCAACCGCGTCGAGGGGCTGTTCGATATCCGAGCTATTGCACAGCAGATGGACGACTTCATCGAGGCTTGTCTTCGAGAGGGGCGCGGACAAAATCAGGTGTCTGATGCCGCTGACGCTCGGGCGGCCCGGCTTTAAGCCGCTGTCGCGCCGTTTGCGCGTTTTGTCCGGTAGCCAAAGAGGCCGAGCCCGGCGAACCCGAGCATGATCATCGCCCAGGTTGATGGTTCTGGTATGATCCCCATCGCAGCCTGGTTGCCAACCAAACCGCCGGTGGCCAACTGGTCAGGGGAGACCGTGACATCAGTGAACTGGAGCTGCGGGTCGCCAACGATCTGCCCCATAAGATCGGCCGTGACGCCCGTTCCGCCCTCCGAGTCTTCGTACGCCTCAATTGAGCTGCCGCAAATATTGCTGCCGTTGCCGCAGATATTGATGTAATCGGCGTCTTGAGCAAGGTCCACGCCGAGGTTGCTGGTGGTAGTAATAATAACCTGATCAGTTCCGAGATAGTTCTGCGGGCTCACCGAATTGTCGTACAAACTGAGCGACGCGCCGAAGATGAGCGAGTTCAGGTTGCTCGTACCATTCAAATAGGTGATGACTCCGGCCTCAAATGGTTGATGAATGTCCGAAGGGATCGGCGCGCCAAAGAAAATCAGTTCGCTAAAGCTTTCCGAGGGATCAACCGACCCATCAGAACCCCATTGAAGCTTGCTTCCAGTGGCCTGCAAAGGCGGCGTACCCGCCAAGGTGGGATCCGTGCTGTTGACAATAGAGGTCGACAGCGGCGCAGTCGCCGAATTGTCGAAATAGGCAGGCGGCGAATCGATGGTCGGATCGTGAGTGACAAAGCCGGAGTAGATTGGGTCGGAGAAAATTCCGATAATTGTGCCGCCTGGCGTTAGCCCATTCGCTCGCGCTTGAGTTGTCGCCAACGCCAGAGCCAGCCCGCAAACCGACAAAACAATTTGAATGCGCATGTTCCCACTCCCATCGCATTTACTTTACGGAAGTGTGGCTCCCGTTTCACGGCTTTGTCAATAGACATTTTTCGTTTGTTTCTTGGTGGAAAAGGCACACGAAGCGCGCGCTCGAATTTGACTTGCCTTTCTCCGGTGCAGGCGGGAAGTCTGCGGACCCGTGACGTCAACCCCCGCCATCGTGAGAGTCGCAACGCCAGTCGGCGACCCGCCCCTGATCGGGCGCGGCGGCGCTCGGTTTTGGCGTGTCAACTTCGGGCTGTTTCTTGGCAGCTTCGCCACTTTCGCGCTGCTCTACTGCGTCCAGCCGCTGATGCCTCTGTTCGCTCGCGCCTTTTCGATTTCTCCCGCGGCTGCGAGCCTTTCTTTATCTGCCGCCACTGGCGTGCTGGCGGTTGCGATGATCTTCGCGGGAACGCTGTCGGACATCTTTGGACGCAAGGCGATCATGACTGTCTCGTTGGCTGCCGCTGCGGCCGCGACGCTTGGGGCGTCCTTCGCGCCCAACTGGACGACATTCGTGGCGCTCAGGGCGCTAACCGGCCTCGCTCTTTCCGGTGTTCCGGCCATTGCGATGGCCTATCTCGTCGAAGAGATGGATCGTTCGGCGATCGGACTCGCGATGGGCCTCTATATCGCAGGCAATACGTTCGGGGGCATGGGGGGCCGGCTGGCGAGCGCGGCGATCGCTGAAGCTGGCGGCTGGCGCGACGCGATCGCTGTCGTCGGCCTCATTTCGCTTGGTTGTGCAGTCGCATTCGCCTTCGCGCTGCCGAGAGAGCAACGCCCTGCCGGGAAGGCTCAGGCGACGCCGTTTCTGCCCACGATTCGCGCCCATTTCGACGACCAGGGTCTCCGATACCTGTTCGCAATCGGCTTTCTTCTCATGGGCGCCTTCGTCACAACCTACAATTACATCGGCTTTCGGCTCGAGGCGGCGCCCTTCCGGTTGAGCTCGACGACGATCGGCTTGGTGTACAGCATCTATCTCGTCGGCGCGGTCGCCTCGGCCGTGATGGGCGAACTTGCCGGACGCTATGGTCGGCGCCGCGTCATTGGTTTCGCCATCGCGTTCATGCCCATCGGCGTTCTCCTGACCTTGCCCAATAGCCTGTGGCTTACGATCGTAGGCGTCGGCTTCATCACGATTGGATTCTTCGGCGGTCATTCGATCGCGTCGAGCTGGGTCGGCTTGAGGGCCGATAAAGGCAAGGCGCAAGCGAGCGCGCTCTACCTGTTCTTCTACTACGCGGGCTCGAGTCTGGCAGGCTCCATCGGCGGATGGGTCTTTACCCTAGGCGCGTGGCCTGGTGAGGCCGCGTTCCTCGGCGGAATGTCTGTGCTCGCGCTTTTCGTCGCCTTGAAGCTCGCCCGCGTGCCCCCGCCGGCGCATCTTCGCGCTTCTTAAGCGGAGCGGCTCGCCCATGGAATGGCGCGACGAGGGGCTCATCATCGGCGTCCGCCGACACGGAGAGGCTTCAACGATCGTCGAAGCGCTGACCCGCGCGCACGGCCGCCATCTCGGCCTTGTGCGCGGCGGACGGTCCGCGCGGCTTCGCGCGACGCTCCAACTCGGCAATACGATCGGCGTCGTCTGGCGCGCTCGGCTCGACGAGCATCTGGGATCGTTCGCCGTCGAGCCTCTGACGTTGCGGGCGGGCAGGCTGATGGGCAGCGGCATGGCGCTGGCGGGAATCAACTATCTCGCCGCGCTGGTGCGGGTTTTGCCCGAGCGCGATCCGCACGAGGCGGTATACGAGGCCGCGAGCCTCATCGCCGAGGCTCTTGACGACGGCGCGCTGGCGCCGACGCTCATCGCTCGGTTTGAAGCGCAGATCCTGACCGAATGCGGCTTCCAGCTTGATCTGAGCTCTTGCGCCGCGACCGGCGTGACGGAAGATCTGGTTTACGTTTCGCCGAAGTCTGGGCGCGCCGTGAGCGCCGAGGCCGGCGAGCCCTACCGCGATCGCCTGCTGCCGCTGCCCCCGTTCCTGCGCGAGGACGCGCCGCGGGGAGCCCGGCCGAGCGCTGAGGAGATCGCCGATGGGTTCCGCCTGACCGGCTTCTTTCTCGCCCGCGACCTGTTCGCGCTGCATGGAGAGCCTTTGCCGGACTCCCGGGCTGCTTTTCTCAAGGCCGCGAATCAGGGCAGGTAGGGCAGGGCTCAATGCGAAGGCTCAATGCGCCGATGCGGGCGCAGTATATTTGCGCTCGATCGCCTCGCGAACCGAGCGCCTGCTCGCTGTCGGATCTCCGGCCGGCTGGCCTTCGATCTCTTGCAGTTCGTCCGCCAGCTGCCCGTCCTTGATCAATTCGCGAACCCAGCGGGAATAGTCGTTCGCCCGCAGGTGGTGGACCCAGGTCTCGTCATCGACGCCGTCCCCCATCTGCATGAAGATGGTCAGATTCTGCGCGCGCAGGTTGAGGGCGTTGGCGGGACCGCGGAAATAGAAGCTCTTATCCTCGCCCAGCGCGCCCTCGGCATATTTCCGAATGTGGCGCTCGGCTTTCTCAGCCGGCGCATGCGACTTCATGATTTGCGCATGGCTGCCCGCGCTTCTCCGCCAGAACAGCGCTTCGCCTTTGCTAGGCGGCGCTTGCGGCAGCTCAGGCGTGGGAATGGACAGTGCGCGAGCAAAGCTTTCAATTGCCTCGGCAGCCTTATCGCCGACGGCGAAAATGTGGTCGACCCTGCTCAGCGCATCAACCGCGAGCGTCCCCGGATCGACGGTCAAGAGAATGACAGGGGGAAGCGATTCAAGCGACGCGGTCGCGCTGACGTCGCGCTCTGCAGGCAAAAGATGATGCGCTTCATCCATCAACACCCAGTGCGGGCGGCCGATTTTGGCGCGCAGGTTAGCAATCGCCGCAATGAAGTCGGAGAGGAGGGCGGGTCGGTCCTCGAAGGCCACGGAAAGCATATTGATGACGAAGCTGTCGTCCGGTCGTTCGAGCAGTTTGACGAACTCTGCCGGTTTGGGCGCAGCCTTCGCGTCGCCGAACACCACGGCGGAGCGAAATTCAGCATAGTCGCCTTCCGGATCGAACACGCAGACCTGGTACTCGCCTTCGACAATGCGCTCGAGCAACGCAGTGGCGACAGTCGATTTGCCCCCGCCCGACGAGCCGCAGATGAGCACCGAACCCCCATGCGGTCGAATGACGATCGGGCGGCCATCGGGGTCGACGCCGACTTCAACGCTGTTATGGCTCTCGCTCGAGTGGAACGCGTCGACGTCGTCTTTGATCACCGCCTCGATCAGTTCCGCGACGCCTGCGCCCCGCGCCGCTTGCGTGACCAGGTCGGCTTCATCCTTGATCGCGGGCAAAGCATTGGCGACCGCGACGGCGTATCCACTCGCCTGCAGGAACGCATGGTCGTTCTCGGCGTCGCCGACCGACACGACGTTGTGGGCGGAGAGGCCCAGGTCCTCGAGCGCGGCTTTTAAGCCGCTGGCTTTGTTGACGCCGGGAGGCAGCACCATGACCGCTCCCTTGTTGAAGACGATTTGCAGCTCAAGTCCGTGTTCGCGGATGGCCTCCAGAACCAGCTTTTCGTTTGGCTCCCAGGTCGCGACAATGGATCGTCCGACCGAAAGCGGATTGACGCCTTTCTTGCGCAACGTCTCAACCAGCTCCGGCGAGGGTTCAGGACCGAGCGGCGTCTCCTTCTTGGTGGCGGGGTCAAAGAGCAACGCACCGTTCTCCGCCACGATGCGGTCGAAAAGATCCATCCGGGGAAAGACGCGGACGAGATCCGGCAACTCACGGCCAGTGACGAGAAGAAGCCTCCTGCCGGATCGCCTGAAGGCCACGAGCGCATCGGCGGTCGCGTTCTCGACAATCCCGTCGTGCGCGAGCGTGCCGTCATAGTCGGTCGCGAGACAGCTGATATACATAGGACCCCGCCGCGCTCTTCCAAGCAATGTCGACCAACTTTCCAAAGGCTGTCACAGTTCCGGTTTCAGGGCCAAAGGCGCCCATGTCCGCTCTTCGAGAGGGAACAACGTGCGTTCCTCCCGATTTACCCATACCCGCGGGTCTTGCCTCGGGTTCAGGGGCGAGCGGAAAACACATGTCGGAGCATCGGAAGATTTGGCCGCTTTTGGTCTATGGGGGCCTTGCCGCCATTGCCGCGGTGCTTCGCAACGACACGGACCGGAAACCCGAGAACGATAACGACGAAGCGGTCCGCAAGCCTTACCGGACAATCGATCCCCAGCCTAAGGAGTCCGCGCCATCGACGCCGGCGGATCCGGAGAAGAGACCACAGGAGCAGGTGGAGAACGACCAGCCGATCTCGTCCCAGCTCAGCCGCGCCAAGGAGCAGGGCAGGGGACGACACGCGGTCGTTCCGTGGCACATTCCCTGGGCGGGTTGGAAGGATATTTTCTGGCGCGTCTATGCGAGCTTCAACGACAACCGGCTGCTCGCCGTCGCGGGCGGCGTCGTCTTCTTTTCGCTGCTGGCGATCTTTCCAGCGATCGCCGCGTTCGTCTCGCTTTACGGATTGATCGCGGACGCCTCGACCATTGATTCCCACCTTTCGTTCGTCGCCGGCGTTCTTCCCGCCGGCGCGGTCGACATCCTTCACGAACAGATCACGAGGCTGACGGCGAAAGGCGACGCTAAGCTCGGCTTTGGATTTATCACCGGGCTCGCCATCGCGCTGTGGAGCGCCAATGCCGGCATGAAGGCGATCATCGACGCGCTGAACGTCGTCTATGACGAGAAAGAAAAACGCAGTTTTGTGAAGCTTAACCTTCTTTCTCTTCTGTTTACCCTCATCGCGATTGTGTCTCTGATGATAGCGCTTGCCGCGGTGGTCGTCGCTCCGGTGGTCTTTTCGGCGGTCGGCTTTTCATCTTTCCCAAGCCGCGTCATTGAATTGCTGCGGTGGCCCATATTACTGGCGCTCGTAACGTTCGCCCTGGCGGCAATCTATCGTTATGGGCCGAGCCGCGCCGAACCTCGCTGGCAATGGCTCTCCGTTGGGAGCGCAGCCGCGGCCATCGGCTGGCTGATCACGTCGGTTCTCTTTTCTTGGTACATCTCTCATTTCGGCGCCTACAACGCGACCTACGGGTCCCTCGGGGCGGCCGTCGGCATGATGATGTGGATGTGGATCTCCGCCATCGTGATCCTGCTCGGCGGACAATTGAACGCCGAGATCGAACATCAGACCGCCAAGGATTCGACGGTGGGCGCCGAAAAGCCATTGGGCGAGCGCGGCGCGGTGATGGCCGACACCGTTGGGGCTGCGCGTTAGCCGACCTCGAACACCGAAAGCGCCACCCGGTCTGGATGCCGGGCGCCCGAGGCGATGAACAATGGCCGCGTCAACCATTGGTAGGCTGGGTCGGCAATCTCGAAGCGCGGCGTGCTGCGGAAATAAACTTGTGCCGGGTCGACCGGTTCCCCCCGGGCGATCCGCGCCATCAGCTCGGGTGGGCCGAAGCGAACGCCGGAGTTTTCCACATAAAGCATGGCCCCGTCGACAAGCCGGACGACATAGCGGGCCTCGAGCCGGGTGAAGCCCTCCGGGCCGATCAATTGAAAGTCCGCGCCGGCGTTGAGAATCGTCCCCTCCAGTCTCGCGCCTCGCACGGTCCCGCCTGTGATCGGCACCACGCGCCTCAAGCCCTGCGGGGTCTCTCCAATGGCTATCGGCTGATCAACTTTGACAAGGAAATCGGCAACGTGAGTGAGTGTTGGGATCATGGAATGAGCTCCAAAGCAGATGCTATGCGTGATCTTCGTCACCTTTCGCCGTTGAACGCGTTTGCTCTGCGACGCCAATGCGCCTCTTCGACGAGCGGGCACGTCGGCCGATCCCGCGGCCGCGCGAACAGGAGACCAAAATGGAAGCCCCGCCGCTAGAGCGAAAGCTCGTCGCCATCCTTGCCGCGGACGTCGCGAGCTATAGCCGGCTCATGGAAATCGACGAGGAAGGCACGCTGGCGAACTTGTCGGATTTTCGCCTGGTCACCGATCGTCTCATCTCGCAGCACGAGGGAAGAATTTGCGGCACCGCTGGCGACAGCATTCTTGCCGCGTTTGGCAGCGCGCTCGCGGCAGTTCAGTGCGCGGTCGAAATCCAGAATGAGCTGGCGCACGCGAACAACGACCTTGAAAAAGATCGCCGAATGCAGTTTCGCATCGGCATCAATGTCGGCGACGTCATGCTGAAGGACGGGGATATTTTCGGCGACGGGGTGAACATCGCCGCACGCCTGGAAGGCTTGGCGGATCCCGGCGGCATCTGCATCTCGCGCGGCATTCACGATCACGTGATGAAAAAATTGCCGTTCGACTTCGAAGACCTCGGCGAACAGCGCGTCAAGAATATCGCCCAGCCCGTCCGCGTCTACCGGCTTCTCCTGGACGAGAGAGCGTCGGAGTCACGATCGAGCCCCGTGATGGCGGCGCCGACAGATATCGAGGCCGAGATCCCGTCGCTCTCTGAAGCCGAGACGGTCGGGCCAGTTGTTGACCCGCAGGCGGTCGAGATCGAGTTCTGGGACTCGATCAAAAACAGCATTCTGGCGAGCGAATACGAAGCCTATCTCGAGCAATATCCCGAGGGGGGCTTCGTCGCGCTGGCTCGCGTTCGTCTCGAGGCGATCAAGCAAGACGCGGTCGGCATGCGCGATCCGCATGACCGGGAAATTGAACTGTCGTTTTGGGAGTCTGTCCGCGCGAGCGACAATCCCGCGCTCATCCGGGCCTACCTCGACAAATATCCGAACGGCGAGTTTAGCGCGCTGGCTCAGATCCGCATCGATGAGCTGTCGCCGGACGACAGCTCCGCGTAGGAAGGCGGTGCAGGTCGCCCATCATGCCATGTCGCGGACAGCGGGAAGCGTGGGTCTCGACACGGAGCGCGTGGGCGCGCGTTTTCGCCGGGAATGATAGGTCAATCCTGGCGCCTCGGCTCAGATCCCCGCGTACCATTCATACCCTCGGTCTTCCCAGAAGCCGCCACGGCCGCGCGAGATCTTGGCGAAATCGTCGATCGCCTCGATGCGCATGATGTATTTGGCCATCTTGTAGCCGAGCTGGCGCTCGACCCTCAGTCGCAACGGCGCGCCGTGGCCGACCGGGAGTGGCGCGTAGTTCATTTCGTAGGCAAGGATGGTCTGCGGATGAAACGCGTCGATAAGTCCGATCGTCTCGTAATAGCGGCCGGTGTTGTCCATCGTTTCTTCGAGCGTGTCGGCGCAGAAGAAGGCGATGTAGCGCGCCTGCGGCTTGAGGCCCGCGGCGCTCAGAATCGAGGACAATTGGACGCCCTTCCACTGGCCGATGCAGCTCCAGCCCTCGACGCAATCGTGGCGGGTGATTTGGGAGCGCGCGGGCAGGGCGCGTAAGTCGGCGAGCGATAGCTTCGTTGGCCGGTCGACAAGGCCGCCGACTTCCAGTTTCCAGTCCTTAAATCCCCCCTGACGTAACGCGACATATCCGGGGTCCTCGGGATCGACCGAGCCGTTGGGCTTGAAATAGGCTGAGATCGCGCCAGGCGGAAACTCCGGCGCCATGGCCGTCTCAGGCCCGAGCAGAGCGCGCTGCGCGGCCTTGGTCAGCGCTTCGGCTTTCTCCAGGATGTTGAGCGCCTCGGGCGAACCGGTGTCGAAGCTGCAGGCCGAGAGCGGCGCGGCCGCGGCGCCGATGCCGAGGCCAATGAGCAGCTTGCGGCGGGTGAAACGCGTTCCCGCTGGGCGGATCAGACGTTCGCCGCTCATTGCTGAGACTCCTTGATCCGATAGCGGCCGGTGATCATCGAGCGCATGTTATTGATCGGGCCGGACAGAACCACCATCACCAGGTGCACGATCAGGAACAGAAGGAGGTACGCCGCGAGCAGGAAATGCACGGCGCGCGCCGCCTGTCGGCCATGGAACAGGGCGAGGAGCCACGGAAAGGCCGCGTTGACCGCCGGCGACATGGTGAGGCCCGCGAGGATGAGGATCGGAAAGGCGATCACGACGCTCAAGTACGCGAGCTTCTGCAGCACATTGTAGCGCAGCGCCTCGTCGCCTGAGGGAAATCGTAGCCGTATGTGTTCAACGACCGCATGCGGGATCGCCCGCAAATCGGCGACACTCGGCCAGAGGTCGCGGATATGGCGGCTCAGAATAAGGCTCGCGAAATAGACGAGCCCATTCAGCACCAGTATCCAGGCGAAGAAGAAATGCCAGCGACGGCCCAGCGCCAGATCCTGGTACGACGGCAGCGTCGCCCAGGCGGGAAAGCCGCGTTCCTCAAGCTCGCCGTCGTCGCCACGCGATGCGCCGAGCACGCCGGTTGTGTTGAAGGCGTGTCCGAAGATCGTGGTTACGCCCGCGGTGGCATCGCCATTGTCGTCTCGACGGGCTGACAGAGAGAAGAAGGGCCGTTCGAAATTGGTCGTCTGGCCCCAAGTCAAAAGCGGACTCGCGTTGAAGATCTGCATCCCGCTCATAAGCAGCACGACAAAGCAGATGGCGTTAACCCAGTGGCAGACGCGCACAACGGCGGAATGTCTGAAGACAAGGCGGCCCTCGGGCGCGGCGCGCGCGGGTAGGGCTGAAGAAAGTGACGTCAATCCAGTCTCCAAATACAGCGGGTGAAGGCTCGGTCCTCAGTACGTCGGCATTTCGCCCGATGTTTCGCCCTCGAAACGCGATTTTTGTTAGGCGCTTTTTTTCTAACGCGCCACGAAACCTCGGTGGGGCTGCTCCGTAACACTGTTACGCCAACTGAAGGCGGAAGAGACATCGATCGGACGGAACGATCAACGGAGTCGAACATGAACGCCAAGCTTTTGTATTGCGCCGCGGCGCTGGCCGCCGGGATCGGCCTCGCCGCTCCCTCTTACGTCATGCCAGCCTTTGCTGAAATGACCAAAATGGTCGGCGGTGCGCCCATGTACCCGTCGAAGAACATCATCGAAAACGCGGTCAACTCGAAGGATCACACGACGCTCGTCGCCGCGGTCAAGGCTGCCGGTCTCGTCGACACGCTGGAAGGCGCCGGGCCCTTCACGGTCTTCGCGCCGACCAACGAGGCGTTCGCCAGGCTGCCGGCTGGCACGGTCGACACCCTATTGAAGCCCGAAAACAAACAAATGCTCACCACGGTCCTCACCTACCACGTCGTGCCCGGTCGGTTCACCGAAGGCGACATCGACGCAATGATCAAGCAAGGCGGCGGCAAGGCGATGATGAAAACCGTCCAGGGCGAAGATCTCACGTTCACCCGCGGCGCGGGTCACCTTTGGGTCACCGACGCCAAGGGCGACAAGGCCGAAGTCACGATCCCCAACGTCATGCAGTCGAACGGCGTGATCCAGGTGATCAACAAAGTTCTGCTCCCCAGCTGAGCTTTTCCTCCTACGGTTCAGACGGGGGTTAGCAGCGGGGCGGGCGCCATTAGCGCCCGCCCCTTTTCGTTTGGTTAAGCTCACGTTCGTTTGCGCTGACGCGGCGAGCTACTTAAGGTGCCTGAATGACGATTCAGGGGGAGGCGCCAGGCGAGCGAGCGTCGGCTGGCGCCGGAAACGATCTTAATATTCTCTTAAACCGTATCGCTGCGCGCGATTCGGCAGCCTTTGCAGTGCTCTACAAGAAAACAAATGCGAAACTCTATGGGGTTGTCGCCCGTATACTTACGAGGGGCGACGCTGCGGCGGATGCGCTTCAGGAGGTCTATGTGCGCATCTGGGAAAAGGCCGGCGAATTCGATCCCATCAAGGGTTCGGCCCTTGCCTGGATGGCGACCATCGCCCGCAATCGCGCCCTCGATGAAGTGCGGCGTGTGCGACCAGCCTCGCTGGAGGATCAGCCGGAGGGCTTCGAGCCCGCGGCGGAGGAAATCGACCCGCTTGCGGCGCGGGAGCGTTCCGAGGGGCTCGCGGCGCTGGTCAATTGTCTCAAGGCGTTGGACGAGGAGAAGCGCGCGATCGTTTTGCTGGCCTATTATCGCGGGTTGAGCCGCGATGCGCTCGCCAAGCGCTTCGGGCGCCCCGTGCCGACAATCAAGACCTGGCTTCACCGCAGTCTTGCGCAGCTGAGGGACTGTCTGGCGTCATGACCATTTCGCCGGATGACGATTTCGCCGCGGCCGAATATGCGCTCGGCACGCTCGATGCGAGCGAGCGGGCGACGCTGGCCGCACGCCGGTTGCGCGAGCCGGAAGTCGATGAGGCGATCCGCTTCTGGGAGGAGCGGCTGGCGCCGCTTGCCGAGGCGACCCATGAGATCGCGCCGCCGCGCGACCTTCTCCCGGCGATCGAGGCGCGCATTCGCGGCGCGTCGCCCGCCCTCGCGGCGCCTGAGAACGGGACCGTTGTCGAGCTTGAGCGCAGTGTTAGGCGCTGGCGCGCCATGGCGATCGCGGCGTCGCTGTTCGCCGCGGTGCTGGCGATCGGATTTATCGTCCGCGAGACCGGCAGGCGATCCGCTCCGCACGAGTATGTGGCGATTCTTCAGAAAGACGCAGCTTCACCTGCGTTTGCTGTGACGGTCAATCTCGACAAGCAGGAGCTCACTGTGCGTCCGGTCGCCGCGCAAGCGCCGCCCGGCAAGGCCTACGAACTTTGGCTCATCGACGCGAAGCTAGGCGCTCGCTCGCTTGGCGTTATCGGGGATATGCCGCACGGCGCGAGCCTGTCCGCGTACGCACCTACGGTCGTCGCCGATGCGACCTACGCTGTGACAGTCGAGCCGCCCGGCGGATCGCCCACCGGACAGCCGTCCGGGGCGCCGGTGTTCGTTGGCAAGCTTATTCCTGTGTCGCCTTAAAGCGAGTTGCTTTTGGTTTGAGAAGGGAAGCGGGAATTTCCCGGGTCGCAAAGTATTGCGGAAAATTAGAAATCGGGGTAAGCTAGCCCGATGAGCAATCCGCCCCTTCGCCATGCCAAATCGTGGGCTAGCCGTTTCCGCGGCTCTTTTGCGAGAGAAAAGCGGGAGGAAAAAAACTTTTGGAAAAAGTCCGTGTAACCCATTGATAAGTCTCATTTCGCACGAGAGAATCCAAGGAAATCCAAGGAAATCCAACCCCTAAAATCGGGGATTTTCGCAATCGAACCGCGCCGCCAAGAAAACCCAAATCGGGTCACTCTAGCCGGCGTCGCGGTTCAGGCCGGCGGGACGGCAAAGACCGACCAGCCGGACACGGCATAGTTTGCCGAGCCCCTCGCCACAGCGGTGACGCGCCAGGCTAGATTCTGAGCCCCCGACGGAAGCGGCAAGCGGAGGCTGCTGACATCAACAAATCCCGTCCAGGCCTCCCGAGAACCACTGGCGTCAAGGACACGGAGCTCGACGAAGAAGCGCACCGCCTCTGGCTCGAGAGGCGATGTCCAGACGAGGTCAACTTGTTGCAAGCCAGGCTGAAGCGCGCTTTTCCTTGAAGGGAAGAGCGGCTCGGGCGCTCGAACAAGCCTCGGCCGAGCAACGGTGGCTTTGGTCTCCGCAATCCGTTCGCGAGCCGCCGGCAGATCGGCGGCGGCGTACCAGGCGCGAGACAGGTCCGCATTGGCCGGTACGCCCTCGCCGCTTTCATAGAGCTGCCCGAGGTTGAAGGCGGCCCGACGATCGCCTCCGGCCGCCGCTCGCGCGTACCAGATCGAGGCCTGCGCCACGTCACGGGGCGCGCCGCGGCCGCTGTCGAGCATCGCCGCGACGTTGAATTCAGCCTGCGGGTGACCCAATTCCGCCGCGCGCCTCATCGCCGTGAAAGCCTGGACGGCGTCGCGCGGGCCCTCGGCGCCGATATCAAGCGACAGAGCGCGTTCGAACCAGACCTGCGCTTGCGCCGAGCCCTTATCGCCGGTTGGCGCCGGAGCGTCCGGGCTCAAAACTTGGGCGGCGTGCGCTGAGGACGCGAGCGCGACCGCGACCGCAGCAACGCAAACCGTGCTTGCGGTTCTCATCGCGCCGTCACTTCCAGGTGATCTCGACCCGTCGATTTTGGACCTCGGCGACGCCCTCATTGGTCGGAACAGGCAGCTCTGTCTCACCCTTGGCTAGCACCTGAAACCGGTCCGCCGGAATGCCGCGGGCGAGAAGGCCTTGCAGAACAGCCTCGGCCCGCCGCTGGGATAGTTCAAGGTTGACTTGCGCGTCGCCAGTGCGGTCTGCGGTGCCGGTCAGGATCATGACGATGGGCTTGCCCTCATTGTAGGCTCGAGAGGCGTGATCGAGCACGGCCTTATCCTCTTTCCGGATCGTTGTGCTGCCCACGTTGAAATAGACGACGAGCGGCGCGGGCGCCGCCGGCGCCGCAGCGTCGGCCTTAGCGACATCCGTTTTCGCAGCGTCGTTGGACGGGTTTGCAGGCGCGGACGAGTCCGCCGACCGCGCCGCGGAGACGGCGAGACAAGACGCGACGATGACAATCGGCAGAAGGTGGTTATTCATGGTTACTCTCCCTGCTTGAGATTGTTTTGATAGCCGCCAGATGACTGTCGCCCGAAAGATTCAGTTCGACCGTTCCCGGACGAGCCATGAGGGCGTCGTTGGATTGAAGCCGACGCACGGGCGCGACGCCGACAAGACGTCCGACTTGCTCTGCGATCGCTTCGTCAGGCGCATAGGAAAAACTGAGTTCCGGTCGGATCGCGGCGACGCTCTCGCGCAAGTCGGCCACCTCGATTCCTTGCTCGCTGAGGGCATTCGCCAGACCTTCGGCGCGCCGCCGGGCGTCGGCGCTGCCGCCCGCGTAGCGGATCAGCACCCGAGCAGGCATCCCTTTTGGCAGGGGCGCCAACGCGGCGCTGAGGTCGACGCCGGCCGCGGCTGAAGGCGGCACTGCGGGGATCGGCGTCGGCGACGCCGCGGCTGGCGGCGGCGGGCTTACCTCTGGAGAGGAACTCGGCTCGCGATGACGCTCAAGCCGAACGACCTCCGCGGCAAGCGCGTCCCTTTCGCTCTCGACCGCCGCAAGGCGGCTGTTAGCCTCCGCAAGAGCCTTCGAGTCAGGCGACGGTGCAGTCGCGGGGGCTAGCGCGAGGTGAGCGGAAGGAGAAGTCGCAGCCGCCGGGGGAGGGGACACCGCGGGCATTGCCGGCTTGAGGGAAGTCGCCCCCGGATGGGGCGCCGCCACCTGGCCGGTTTCTAAAGCCGCCATCTTAGTTCGGGGCGCGACCGCCATGAGGCGGCTGTTCGCGCCCGCGTAGGATCCTGAATCTCGTGAGGCGGCCGGGGGCGGCGTGGGCGTGTCCGGGGTGGAGTCGGAGCGCGTTGGCTCCCTCCGCTCCGCGATCGGCTCCGCGGCTGTCTGAGCCCCAGACGGAAGCCTGTTCGCGCCGGCGGTGGAGAACGTGGGGGCGGCGGGAGGCGCTAGGAGAGGCGCCGCCGGATCGTTCCGCCCTAGAGGCGGCAGCGCCAGAGTCGGTGTTCCCGAGGAAAGCGTCACAACAGCTATTCCCACCGAAATGGGCGCGAAAACCGCCAGCACAGCCAATCCCACGATCAGGAACCGCGGTTTCTTCCACCATACCCGGTTCTGGCGGTGGGTTGGTCGATTGGATGACACAGCCGCGATAATCGATTCCAGCGAGGGCGGGTTCGAGGTCGGCTCGGCCGCGCCAACGGACCGCCGCAACAGCGGCTCCCCCGCTCTATGAGAAAACTGCGGCTTGAACTGCGGCTCAGCGCGACGCGCTGTTTCCGCCCCGGCGGCGGGCTCTCGGACCGGCCTGTGCAACGGCCAGGTTGCAGGACTACGCAGGTTGCTCATCCCGCATCATCCGGCGAATAGCTTGTCGTGATTTTGCATCCAGTCACTCTCGGCGATCCAAAATGTGCGTGAGGGCAAGCGTTCCGTTTCCCTCCGGCGCAATTTGCTCTCACCCACCGCGCCCGCGTGATGCGGCTGACGTAGGTGTTACGTAATTTTAACCAGAAAGTTCCGACCAAGCGGAAAAATCGTTCGCCAAAATTTCGTGCGATTTTACAAAATTACCCGCCGGGCGCTGTTCCAATGGAGCCGCTGTGCTGCCAGCAGCGCTGGCGCTACGCTGTCGTCGCGGCGTTGCCGGTTGTTGATCGCTTTAGCAGCGCCTACGACCGATTGCGAAGATGACATGCGCGTGCTTTGCAGGGCGACCCATTGAAGAAGCCGATCGGGTATTCGCCAAGAACTATGAGGCGGCGCCTGCTTTTTTTGAAAGAGAGCCCTTGCAATATCGGGCGCCGGCGACGATATTGCTGCGGTGCGGCATGACCTGCCGCATATGCCCTCCTTGGGCGTTTCCTCCCTAAACTCAAGGCCGCCATGGCGACATGGCGGCCTCCTTTTTACTCGCTGCCCGTCAGACCCATAGGGCTGCGGCCGCCGCGCTCCTCCCCCACGGGCTTGCTTTTCCGCCGCCGCGCGCGGGGCTTCGGCCTGTCGATAGAGACGAGTGTCTAAAGGCGCAGCCGAAGCTGCAAGCCGATGACATTTTCACTATTGGATTGCGGTTCCTTCCCCGCTCGGGCATGGCTTTCGCGAGGATGTCTCGACGCCAATGGGCTGTTGGACCAATAGATGAAGGTTGTCACCGAGGACGATATCCGCGGCGCGCAGAGGATTGGTTATCGGAGCGACATCGATGGCCTGCGCGCGATTTCGGTGCTCGCCGTCGTCCTGTTCCACACCTTTCCTACCGTGCTGCGCGGAGGATTTGTCGGTGTCGACGTCTTTTTCGTCATCTCCGGTTTCCTGATCACGCGAATCATTTCGAAGTCGATCGAAGACCATAGCTTTTCGATCGTTTGGTTCTACAGACAGCGCATTTTGCGCATATTCCCCGCGCTCATTCTTGTTCTTGCCGCGACTTATGCGTTCGGCTGGGTGAGCCTCTACGCCGACGAGTTCAAACGGCTGGCGCTTCACATCATCGGAGGCGCGACCTTTACCGCCAATATCGTGCTCTGGACCGAGACGGGATATTTTGATGTCGCCGCCGCGACCAAACCCCTGCTGCACCTGTGGTCGCTGGGGGTTGAGGAGCAATTTTATATCCTCTGGCCCCTGCTTCTCATTGTCGGCAAACGTTTGCGCGTGCCCCCAGCCGCAGCGATCGCTTTGCTCGCGGCCGTGTCGTTAGCGATCGAAATCGCCTCGATCGGCGCTCATCCCATGGCGGCGTTTTTTCTGCCCTTTGGCCGCATGTGGGAACTGGCTGCGGGCGGCTTGCTCGCCGTTGCGTGGGGCAAATTTTCGTTGCGCCCGCCGGTTGCCGATTTGGCGTCTGTTCTGGGATTGGCGGCCATCGTCGGATCGGCGCTTCTTTTGCGGGAAGGGCAGGACTTCCCAGGCTGGCGCGCCGCAATTCCAGTCGGCGGCGCCGTGGCCGTTATCGCCGCTGGCTCCGGCGCCTGGGTCAATCAGTCGATCTTGCAGCGGTCGTGGCTGGTTGGGCTCGGCCGCATCAGCTACCCACTCTATCTTTGGCACTGGGTGCTGCTGTCCTACAGCACGATATTGGTTGGCGGACCTCCGATTTGGGCGAGCCGCCTTTGCCTGCTCGCGCTGAGCGTCGTCGCTTCCTGGGCGACCACTTTCTGTGTCGAACGCTGGTTTCGCAATGGGCGCGGTGCGAACGTCAAAGCGATTGGACTGTGCGTCGCAATGCTAGCCGTCATTGCCGTCGCGTTCATAACCTGGAAGCGCGATGGTCTGGATTTCCGGCGCGGCTTCAGCCCCTTCGCTGATGTCGCCACAGCGAGCCTCGGGCGCGGGCGCGAATTGGCCGAAGAGCGATGTCTCATCCCAGCAGGCGAATTCCCCAACTCATTCTTCTGCTTGAGCGACCGGCGCGAGCCTGCGCGCGTGCTGCTGTGGGGCGATAGCAAGGCCGAGCCCCTTTACTATGCAATGCTGCGCGCATCCCCGCCCGGGCGACGCTGGAGCTTGGTGGGACGTTGGGGATGCCCGCCGTTCTTCAACGCAAGGCTCTCTACTGTGCCGGGGGCCGAATTTTGCGCTCGCCTCAATGACAGCATCGTTCGCGCGCTGGAAAAGGATCATTCATTCGATACGGTCGTGCTCGCGTTCGCGGCGAAGGATTTCCCCAATGCAGCGTTTGCGCGCTCGGGGGAAGGCAGCGATTTGCCGCCAATCGCTCGCCGACTGGACGAGATCATCGACGGGCTGCAGCGCCACGGCAAGAAAGTGGTGTTGGTGTTGGATAATCCGGACTTGCCCGATCCGCGCGAATGCATGGATCGGGCTGCGCTTGGATGGCGCGTGGTTCGCGCAATCCTTGGGGTCGACCGGACTGAGGCGCAGATCACGCGATGCGACCGGCCCCTCGCAGACCATCTGAGCGAAACCCGAGGCTACCGGGCGATGATCGCGGAAATCGCAGCGCGGCGCCCTGGCCTCGTTGTCTACGATCCGACACACGCTCTTTGCGACGACGCGCGCGGGATCTGCCCGATCGCCGTGAACCGCAGCTATTTGTACTCGTATGGAAATCATGTTTCCGATGCCGGAGCAGGGCTGATCGCTAAAGAACTGCTGCCTCTGGTCGAACAGGCGAACTGAGATCTTGCGGGTGAGACCGGACCTGTCGTACCCCATCTCCGCGATGGCATGGGCTCGAGTGGTCCGCGTGTCAGAAAGGTTTCCAAGCGGCATTGCATCAAAGCCGAAAATCGGCGGCTCCGTCTTGGTTCCGAATTGTTGGTGAAATAACTGGCGCGCCCGACAGGATGAAACTGGGCACTCTTATATGATTGTTATTCCAAATGTTTTGTGAAGGCGCGTCGCCCGCAATACATTCGTCGAGACCGAACTTGCGACGAGAATCCTGGCTGAGCCGATAAGCAAGCGACGTTACCCAGAACGCACTGGTGCTGGCTGGTCTCGTCGGGCTGACAACCGCGCCACGGGCTCGGTCACCACGAACTCTGCAGAGCTTGCTCGGACGCTGCCCTCCTCTCAGGAGTTCAGGTGTACAAGCTCAAAGCTTCATAGCGCTGGTTTACGAGAGCGTTGCCTGCGTTGTAACGCCGAAAGCACGCCAAAAGCGCGCCACCGGCATCTCGCTATTAACCCGCCCCAGGACTGACCGCGCAACTGGGAATTTGGGCAATCCGCAGGTTTGCACTGGGACACACCCTATTCTGCAGTCAATGGATGTTCGTTGACCATCACTGTCAAGCAGGCATGTGCCTCGTCGAGGATCATTTCGCCCCGACCAAAAAAACCCGTCCCCATTTTCGCCGCGTTGCATGAGCGCGAGATGTCGTGTTTAACTCTCTTACTCGGCGAAAACGGTCGCGCTCGTGTGCGGTGCTCTGAGTTCCGCGACGTGGCTGCGAACGAGTGAGTTTATGGGGTCGATTTTCTCTATCATAAGACAGACGAAGGCGGAGATCGTCACTTGGGCTCATTCATCTTAGAGAGCCAAATGCTTAAGTTTCCCAAGCCGAGGCCGAGAAGCGATGCGCAATCTCCGAGCGAGTGATGACTGAGCGTCGGAGAGCAGGCTGCGTTTTAATATGAAGCCGCTTTATCTGTCCGCGGCAGCGGGAGGAGCAAACCAATGAGACGAATGATTTTAGCCACGGGCACTATACTTGTGCTTGTTTGTCAGGCTGCGGCGCAATCAAAGTATGACATCGTTTGGACTTCGGGGGAGGGGTATATCGGTCCTGGAAGAGAGAGCTTTCTTGCACTCATCGTGAATTGACAGACGAACACGTGCAATAGTTGCTCAGCTGTTATAGATACGACTGCGCGCCCTCGGAAAATTACCGCGTCTTGTTTAGTACGCCCCGACTATAAAAGTCACTTTCCTAGTGGTGCAAGCATCGAATTAAAGTCGTCCCAATGGACGCCACCAACACAGAATGGAGGGCCGGTCGTCTGGCAAATCGACACTAGGCCGTGTGGACGAAATTTCGACCGATGACGTTTTTTGCAATTCCCCTTCGAAATTGGGCATGATTCATAAATTCACCGAATCACAGGGCCGGGGCCAATGTCGACAAAGATGGACGCGGACGATTGGGCGCACACGCTTGCGGTGTTTCGCGCCTGCCTGCCGCGTCGTGGCAGGAAAGGTGAGGACGATCGCCGGTTCCTCGAGGCGCTTCATTTCTTCACCGTCGAGAACGTTCGCTGGCGCGCGCTGCCGGAGCGCTTCGGTCATTGGAACAGCGTGTGGAAGCGCTTCGATCGCTTGAGCAAGGCTGGCGTCTTCGAGGCGTTCTTCGACACTCTGGCATCCATGAGTTCGACGGCGCATCTCATTCAGATGTTCGACTCAACCATCGTGCGCGCGCATGTGTCGGCGGCCGGGGCAAAGGGGGCAAGACGGCCAGGCCCTCGGGCGTTCGCGCGGCGGCTTCACCACGAAATCCACGCAAAATCGGACGCCTCCGGCGACATCATCGCCTTCGATCTGACCGGCGGAGAAGCTTCCGACGCGCGTCACTTCGAAACCCTGCTCGACATCGGACCCGACATCCAGCCTCGCGCCGCCATCTGCGACAAAGGCTACGCCAGCAAGGCCAACCGCGAGGCGGCAAGGGCGCGCGCCATCGCGCCGGTCATCCCGCACAAGGCCAACGAAAAAGACAAGCCGGCCTTCTTCGCGCGAACCCTCTACAAGGCAAGGGCTCGCATCGAGCAGGGCGTCGGACGCCTCAAGCGGTTCAAGCGCGTCGCGCTCCGATGCGAAAAGACAGAACGAAACTTCAGATCCATCGTCAGCTTCGCCGCAGGCCTCTGCTTGATCAAATTCGTCCACACCACCTAGTACGGGCGCCGGCGAAGTTTGCTCGATGTCCGATGTGACTGCCCAGGTGAAGGGTGCGCAAGCTTCACATTGCAATAGATGCCCATTGGGTCACGGTGAACGTCGCCCCGCCGGCTTTTCTCACTATACCAGTGATGACCGCCTTCGGCCAAGGTCGAGCGCGGCAGAGGCCTGGAGGCTTAAGTCGTTCCGGGAAAGGCACGCCTGCCCAAACAGGCTTTTTCACCAGATTGGCTGGGCGACGGCCAACGAAAGCTTGACGTTGTCCCAACGTAAGTGAAGATAAACCTCGGGAGGGGAAACACCGGATGTCGGCCTCGAGCGGGATCTTTATTAGCTACAGCCACAAAGACAAAGAGTGGCTTGAGCGGATCAACACCGCCCTGAAACCGCTGGTGTATGGCGAGAAAATCACGCTCTGGGATGATCGCAACATTCCGGCCGGCTCAAATTGGTTGGACGAGATCGCAGCCGCCATCGCCTCGTCGCGCATCGCAGTTCTCCTTGTGTTGCAAGAATTTCTTGCGTCGAGCTTCATCCACCGCACCGAGCTTCCTGACTTGCTCAAACGTCGCGAGCAGGGAATGGGGTTCTTCTGGGTGCCGATCGAAGCCACGCTCTATAAGTTCACGCCATTGAAGGACGTCCAATCGGCCTGGGATCCAGAGATGCCACTCGTTGGATTGAGCATGGCAGACCAAGCCGTTGCTTTAACGAGCATTGCCACCCAACTGGCCGAGTGGAAAGCCACGCTGCAAAGTTAGCGAGTTGATATGGCTGCCCCTGGCCGCCTTTTCATCAGCAACGCGAAAGGTGACGAAGACTGGCTTCGCCGCGTTCTCACGGCCTGGAAGCCACTCGAAAGGGACGGTACCTTCCAACTGTGGTGCCGCGAGACGGAGTTCGATGTCGGCTCATCGCTCGACTACCACGCGGCAGTTATCTTGATCACACAGAACTACATCGCGGACGACGAGCTGCAGCGTACCGAGCTCACAAGATTTATTGATTATCCTAGCCGTGGCCGCGGCCTCTTCTGGATCCCCATAGAGGAAACACTTTACGAGAGGATGGCCCTCGGCTTCCAACAAATATTAAAACCCGTTTGGGGTTTCAAGGTCGCCAATGCAGAAATTTCTACGGTCCACAAAAAACCCACGGAGCAGGAGCAACGGCGTGTTTGGGTTGATGTGGCCCGCGATATCGGCCGTTGGTGGGAGGAGGCAAGCCCAAAGCTCGGTGACCAACTCGTTGATACCCACGTCAACAAGCAGATTGTCATCGAACCGACGCCGCAGGTTGTTTTGCGCAGCCAACTAGCAATCAAGGACCGGACGCAGCTCTTGCGCATCCTGCCTTGCCTCATCGACCGGGAGCCCCAAGAGAAGCCGCTGTCCAAAAGGGCGGCCTCCAAGATGGCGCCCGGACCGGCCGCGGAACCCGCTAAGATCGTCTTCGTGCTACTGGGGCCACGCGAGGAACGCCCTGACCGTTTCGCCGACAGGCTGGACGGCTATACGATGGCGGCAATGAGGGCGAGAGGCGCGCTGCAAGGCAACATTGAATTTTGTCGTGCAGGTTGGCCGAGCCACGCCGAAGGTGAAGCCGTACGGGGCCTGTTCGAGGAATACCTCGATGCTGTGTTCATGAGTATGCGACTTGATCTCGAAACCAATTCCTCCGAGATCGGCGACGACTATATGAATGAGGCGGCCGCGATACTGAAACCGCGCATGCGCGACACGCGCTTTGTGTTTTGGACAGAGATCGCGGCAAGCAATTGGGGGCCAACGGCCAAGGAACTGTTCATCACCGTTTTGTCTTGGTGGAAGCACTTCGTTCCAGGTGCGAACCGCGACTTTCTGGCCCCGATTGTGGTCCTGGTGCCCGCGATGACCACGTCTACTTTACTTCATATTTGCCCGGTCTTCCGAACGAAGGTCATATTGAGGTGCTCGACGAGCTTTTGCCTATAGTGCTTCAAGACATGTTGAACTGGCAAACGCTGAGCGAGGTGCAAGGCTTCGATTTCCAGCAGGACGCTGCGCGACAAGATCTACGAGTTGTATCCCAAGGGGGACGAACAGATCTGCTTCGCGGAGCTGGAGAAAAACGTAATCAGCTGGCTGACGGCCCAAAACTGAGGGGACGGTTAGATGAGCAGTGCGACATTCCCCTTCTACGTGTCACCTAAGCCCGGCGAGGTTGCCAAGGAACCCATGGAGCCGCTGGCGATCGAGACGGCGCCACGGCATGGGCTTGATTCTCCTGACCGCTACTACGCCGATCCCAATCTCCAATTGGTGGGTACCCACCGCGCTACTTCTTGGCCAGCCGCTGCTCCTCACCGGTAAGCCTGGCTGCGGCAAGACACAGTCGGCGTGGCCGTCGCCTGGGCGTTGGGTTACAAGCATTTCAAGTTCGACACCAAATCGACCTCCCAAGCCAAGGACCTATTCTATCTCTTCGATGTTGTCGGGCGCTTCCAGGCACGGCAGACGGACGGCTCAGCCGATCCCCGGAACTACATCCGCTACCAGGCGCTAGGCCTCGCGATCCTCCTTTCGCATCCACGTGCTAGCGTCGAGAAGGTCCTGCCGCCCTTGAGAGCGGACGACACTAGTGACAACGCAATTCTCGCCAAGGATTGGGGCGAGGGCCGCCGTTCGGTCGTTGTCATAGATGAGGTGGACAAGGCCCCGCGAGATTTTCCCAACGACATCTTGAACGAGATTGAGCAGTTATCATTCACTGTCGCTGAACTCGCGGGTCAGCGCGTGCCCCCGCCCCAGACACTCAGGCCTTTCGTTGTGTTCACCAGCAATTCAGAAAAGCAGTTGCCGGATGCCTTCCTCAGACGTTGCGTCTACTATCACATCGAAGAACCAGACAAAGACCGGCTTCTCGAGATCGTGTCGGCGCGGCTGGGGCGGGGTCGCTTCGACGGGGCCGTCGCAGCGACGATTAGCAATCCATTGGTCTCCAACGGAGAGACCCACTGGTAGATAGCGGTGTCAATTTCTTCATCGGGCTGCGCGACGGCTCCTTGGTGGCGCTGAAGAAGCCGCCCGGGATCGCAGAATTGCTGAGCTGGCTGCAGGCGCTCGCCGGCATGGGCGCGAATCGCGCGGCACGACTTCTTGATCAGCAACCAGCGGGGCTTGTTGAAGAGCAGCCTTACGGTTCTTCTTAAGTACAACGAGGACCGGACAGCGACTATCGGTCGCGTGGCAACCACACGCCACGATTCGGCGCCTCCTCGCCTTGAAGAACTCCTTAAAAAATCAGGCGCATAGGACCCGCAGTGCAACTGCTCGAAAGACGGGAGCAAATTTCTAGCGAGATCCAACGGTTCCTCGAAGCGCTGTCGAATGACGGTTTCGACATCGGGGTGCGCGAGTCCCTAAAGGCGCATCAGCTAGCAGCTATCCTTGCCGAACAAAATCTGGGCATCGAACGCAGTCAATACCGCGCAATGTTCACTGCGTTGATTGCCCGCGATTTAGATGAGCAGCGGCGCGTCGCCGAACTTTTAGACAGTGTGGTTAATGATGCGCGACTTCCCGCACCTTCGCGGTCGCCGTCAGTATCTACTACTGCTACCGCATTGCCGCGGAATCCGAAACATCTTGGAAAAATCCTCGCGGCCATTGCGGCCGTGGTTGCGATAGTCGTGTTTTTCGGGTTGGCTTACGTGACGCCAATCATCTCAACCCCCGCGACCGGTCCGAAGATCGAGAGCAATCGGGGAAGTTTCGCAAATCCGCTACCGGCTGTGACAACTGCGGCAGCCTGGCAGAGGCGAGCCGCGACCGTCGCGCCCCTCCTCTGAATTGCTATCTGGTTCGCCTTGCCAACCGCCGCCGAAGCCGTATCACTCTTGCTGCCAACACTCATTCGCCACTCAACAACCGATTGGTTCTCGAGGCGCCGAACGACATTCGGCTCAATCGCACTGACAAGGCATATCTGACGCGAAAAGCCGCTAGTCTAAATGTGCGCCAGACGGTTGAGGCGCTCGGCCCCGACCCAGACCGCACCGTGATCGCTTCTATCGCAGTCGGTGGTCTATTCACACCGATCAGGGGCAGGCTCACTTCGACGCCGGCTTACCTGGTGTTTGTCGAGGCCAAGTGCGCCAGCGACCAGGAAGCACGTCGTCTCGAAATGCTTCACCGCCGCCTTGTGGATGCTGGCGTCGAACGTGAGGCGCTTTTTTTATTTCGACAGCCCGGCTTTCCTGCATGAGGAATTCGATGGGGAGCCATGGCCCATTCAGGACGTCGCAGCGCGTTACGAGGACCGCAGGCTGATTGTGCTCGGCGAGGGCCGCGGTTTTCTCACGCCGCTCACCAACGCGCCGCAGCCCTGGGCTAAGGTTTTAGCCATCTGGCCACAGCGCGCTATGCTGACGCCGCGCCCGGTCAAGGAATGGGATGACCACGAGTTTGCAATCGCCACCGGGCTTGGCCTGCCGCTTGGCCGCGCCACAATGGAAGGCCTTTCCGCTCTGGCGGACCTTCTGGGCTTGTACTTAGGCCGCGATCACCCGCTCTTTTCTCGCATATGGCTTCACCGGTGGCTTTGACCTCAAATCGCTACCAGCACTCATCCGCTCGCGCCCCTACTATTGGCTCTCTGAAACCGATCCGGGCGAGATGGATGCCGAACGGCTCGACAGCGTCCTGCGGTATTATCTCGATCTTGAGGGACTTTTGTGGCTTAAGGCGCTAGCAGTCTATCCAACGCTACAATGGGACCTGACGCTCTATCTCGGCCGCGAACTCGAATTATACGAAGGAGCCGCGGCT
The DNA here is from genome assembly GCA_963737365.1 of uncultured Alphaproteobacteria bacterium. GTDB lineage: Bacteria > Pseudomonadota > Alphaproteobacteria > Rhizobiales > Beijerinckiaceae > Roseiarcus. The sequence goes on along the minus strand of CAVTSD010000007.1, from coordinate 1,156,996 downwards.
TTCAGCGCTCACGCTCTTGCCGTGGCTGCGCGAGGGTCACATGCCGGTGTGGCTTCGTCGGCATTTCATTGCCTCACTGCCGGACGAAATTCGTGTCCGAACGATCGAGGCGATCCAACGACTGATGGTGCCGGATAAGACGTCCAAAGCATCGCGGCTGGCAATGGTGCGCGCGGATTTCATGTGCCTTTCGTCTCGCTGCGCGGCCGCGAGCCTTCGCGAGACGGCCTGTTCCTCGAAACTCTAACCAACGAAGGCGATTTCCCCGCCCCCTCGTGGATGAAGCCGAACCTCAGGAGTTGGTTTGCCACCCTTTCCTGGAAGGAGTTCGGCGTCCCGTTGGCCGGCCTGCCTTTACGCAGCTGTGAGTTGGCTCGTCGATTCGCCCGCTCACCATGCTCTTGCTTCTGCCGGTGCTGGGTTTGGGCCTAGTAGGTCTCGAGCGGAGCCCGCTCGTGGAGCTATCGGGGGCGCGCTGGCTCGATGAAAAAGCAAGCGGCGGAATTCATTGGGACCTTCGCACTGGTGTTCTTTGGGTGCGGCACGGCGGTCGTCGGCGGTATGGGATCGGAGCCAACGGCGGTCAACCTGCTCGGTATTGCGAGCGCATTCGGCTTTGCGATCATTGCCATGACCTACGGCATCGGGCCGATCTCCGGCTGCCACGTCAATCCGGCGGTCAGCTTCGGCGTCTTCGTCGCCGGGCGTATGAGCGCGGGTGATATGATCGGCTACTGGATCGCTCAGGTTTTAGGCGCGATCGTCGCCGCGGTGGTGCTTTACCTCATCCTGTCCGGCAAGGCTCAGGGCTGGACCTACGGGCTCGCCCAGAATGGTTGGGGCGCGGGGTACCTCGGCGAATACAAATGTCGTCTCCGCTTTCGTATTCGAAGTGGTGGCGACCTTCCTGTTCCTGGTGTGCATTCTCGGCGTCACGCACCCAATCGCCCCGACCGGCTTCGCTGGCCTCGCCATCGGACTGACGCTGGTCGTGATCCATCTGGTCGGCATCAACATCACGGGCACCTCGGTGAACCCGGCCCGCTCGATCGGCCCGGCGCTGGTCGGTATCGCCTCGAACCCCGGCGCAGTTGCGCAGCTGTGGCTCTTCATCGTCGCCCCGTTAATGGGCGCTGGAACCGCGGGCCTCTTGTTCCGCGCTGGCGCAATTTTAGATGTTACGAAGTTGGCACAAGCCTTTAGGGTACGTGCGCCGTTGGCGGGGTTCTTTATCGGACCTTCGCACTGGTGTTCTTCGGCTGCGGCGCGGCGGTTGTTGGCGGCATGGGGACGGTCCTCACGGCGGTCGATCTTCTCGGCATAGCGAGCGCGTTCGGCTTCGCCATTGTCGCCATGGCCTACGGCATCGGGCCGATCTCCGGTTGCCACGTCAATCCGGCTGTCAGTTTCGGCGTCTTCGTCGCCGGCCGCTTGAGCGCGGGTGATATGATCGGCTACTGGATCGCTCAGGTTTTAGGCGCGATCGTCGCCGCGGTGGTGCTTTACCTCATCCTGTCCGGCAAGGCTCAGGGCTGGACCTACGGGTCCGCCCAGAATGGTTGGGGCGCGGGGTACCTCGGCGAATACAATGTCGTCTCCGCTTTCGTATTCGAAGTGGTGGCGACCTTCCTGTTCCTGGTGTGCATTCTCGGCGTCACGCACCCAATCGCCCCGACCGGCTTCGCTGGCCTCGCCATCGGACTGACGCTGGTCGTGATCCATCTGGTCGGCATCAACATCACCGGGCACCTGGTTTAACCCGGCCCGCTCGATCGGCCCGGCGCTGGTCGGTATCGCCTCGAACCCCGGCGCAGTTGCGCAGCTGTGGCTCTTCATCGTCGCCCCGTTAATGGGCGCTGGAACCGCGGGTTTTCTGCTCCGGAGCGGCATTGCCAGCCCCGCGGATAAGGTCGCGTCTCAAGGGCAATATTCATGATACAGGATGTCCGGCTATCGCTATCGAGCCAATAAAGTTGAGGCACGGGACGCGGCCTCAATGGCAAACACCGGCTTCAACATTCGGAAGTTTTTTCGAGTAGTGCAGATATTTCGCGCTCGCAAAGGAATGGCGGCTTCGGCCATAACGCCGGCGTTCCCGAGGCGACCCCGCGGCTCGCTGCTCCCGCGCTATTTGACGGAGTGCCCAGTTTTGTTCCGAAGTGGTGGAAAAATGGCGCGCCCGACAGGATGAAACTGGGCACTCTTATGTCATTGTTTTTGCGCGTTAGATTTCGAAGGGGTTCCGTCGAGTCGGCCGCCGATCCGGCCTTATAACATGTATCTGCAGGCGGGTACGGGATCCATTCGGGAAAGCCGCCTTCCCGTCCAGGATAATTTATCCCAATCCCGAATTAATTCTTGCGAACCTCGTAGAGGCGCGCAAAGTCACCTGCGGTGTGAGCTGCGTCACAGCGGCACGAAAAAAATGCTGGTAGTCGGTTCCTGTGTGCGTGTTCATACGCTCTCAAAAGAAAGAGCAATCTAGGAGGCTTGGTCGAACAGCATGGCAAGCTTTAGCTACGTCCAAGGCTGCTGTGAGGTGCCACTGATTGGCGACACGATTGGCCTGCATTTCGACAAGGCGGCTGAGCATTGGCCAGAACGGCCCGCGCTCATCGCGCGGCGCCAGAATGTTTCATGGACCTATCGCCAGCTCAAGGATCAGGTGGACGCTCTCGCCGCAGGGCTGCTAACGCTTGGGATCGAGCCGGCCGACCGCGTGGGCATCTGGTCGCCCAACAATGCCGAGTGGGTAATCACCCAGTTTGCGGCAGCGAAGGTTGGCGCAATTCTGGTCAACGTCAATCCGGCCTATCGTCTTAGCGAGCTCGAATACGCGCTAAACAAGGTGGGTTGCAAAGCGCTCGTCACCGCTGACGGTTTTAAGGGCAGCGACTACCTGAGCATGCTCCGCGAACTGGCCCCCGAGATTGACAGCTGCGCTCCCGGGGAGTTGCGCGCGCCGCGCGTGCCGGCGCTGCGCACGTTGATCCGCGTCGGGCCTGGCGAGATCAAGGGTTTTCATGCGTTTGCAGAGGTTCTCGAATTCGGCGGCCCTTACAGTGCTGCGTTGGAGCAGCGGTCATCAGAACTGCAATTCGATGATCCGATCATGATCCAGTTTACCAGCGGCACGACCGGTTTCGCCAAAGGGGTGATGCTGACGCACCACAGTATCCTCAACAATGGTTATTTTAACGGGGAGGCTCAGCACCTGACCGAAGAGGACCGGGTCTGCATTCCGATGCCGATCTATCAATGTTTCTGCAATCTCGCTTGCATCACGCACGGCTGCGCAATGGTCTATCCGGCGGAGGGTTTGACCCGCTTGCAACGCTCGAGGCAATTGCAGCGGAGCGCTGTACGGCGCTTTATGGCGTGCCGATGATGTTCATTGCCGAGCTCAGCCATCCGCAATTCCATCAGTTCGATTTAAGATCGCTGCGCACTGGACTAATGGCTGGCGCGCCGGGTCCGATCGACCTGGTAAGACGTTGCGTCAGCGAGATGAACATGCGCGAAATCACAGTCGGTTATGGCATGACCGAAACCAGTCCTATGAGCACGCAGACGTCCTTCGACGAGCAGCTTGAACGCCGGGCCGGCAACGTCGGCCGAGTTCATCCGCACGTGGAGATTAAGATCGTGGACGCCAAGGGCCGCATCGTGCCGCGGGGCACGCCAGGGGAGTTGTGCACGCGCGGCTATAACACGATGCGCGGCGATCGGGACGAGCCAGACAAGACCGCGCAAGCTGATCGATTTGGCGCGCTGGATGCACACCGGCGATCTCGCCACCATGGATGAGGACGGCTACTGCAACATCGTTGGCCGACTGCAAGAAATGGTGATCCGCGGCGGGGAAAACATCCATCAAGCCGAAATCGAGGCGATCCTAGTTGGGCACCCTGGCGTCGAGGCGGCGCAAGTTATCGGGGTTCCTGACGTCGTCCACGGCGAAGAATTGTGCGCTTGGATCAAGTTGAAGGCTGACGTCTGCGCGACAGCCGAGGAGATTCGCGGTTTCTGCGATGGTAAGATCGCACGTCATAAAGTTCCTCGCTACGTTCGGTTCGTCGAGGGCTTTCCCATGACGGCGACAGGAAAGGTCTACAAATTCGCCATGCGGGAACAGATAATCCAGGAATTGCGCGTGACGGAAAATGCGGCCACATAATAACGCGGCCAGGTAATCAAAGCGCGTCACTTAAAGCGTTTGGACTCGAAACGCTCCTGCCCTTTTCTCCCAGACCGGCATATCGAGCTGACCGTAGAGCTGGATGGCTTCGTCTACAAAGAGGCGCGAAGCCTCACGCTCCCCGCGCCCGGATAGGAGTCTCGCCAACTGCAATCGGACATGCGCGGCTTCAGGCCATATGCCGTACTGACCGCAGATCTCCAGGGCTGAACGGCAGATCGCTTCCGTTTCAAACCCATGATCGTGGCGCATCATGCGAACGTCTGCCAATGCGCGTAGTGTAACCGCGTGGAGTCCGTGGTAGCCATTGCGTCTGGCGATATCCAAGGCGGCGCGAACGGACTCCTCGCCGACAGAGACAGAACGGAGCTGTGCCTCTATGAGGCCAAGCGATTTGAGTGCGGCAGCCTTCGCAAAGAAAACCCCGAGACGCTCGCCAACCTCGTGGGCCTTCTTCAACATGTCGGTGGCCGCGTCCGTGGCGCCCTTCGAGCAGAGACAGTCGCCGATCAACGAATAATACCAGGGCAGCAAACCTAGCATCTTCTTTTCCACGCAGACGCTCAGCGCTTCCTGCAGCGCTTCGAGGGCCTGTTCGTGATCACCTTGCAGGTAGGCGACATGGCCCTGAGCAAAGCTGGCAATTCCAGCGTCATACGGGTGACCCGTCTCGTTGGCGATTTGGACCGATTCGCCGGCAAGACACTTGGCGACGGCGAATTCGCCCATGTAGGCGTGCGATTGTGCGGTGATCCCTAAGGCGAACGTCGAAACCGTGCCCGTCCCTACCCGAAGGTGGCGGAGCGTAGAGGTGATCAACTGAAGATGAGGCGCCAACACGCCGGTCGCCCTCTGGTAGCTTCCATTCAGTTGGTAGGCCCAGCCGACTATGGTCGCAGCGGCAGCGACCGCCGCGGCATTCCCGGCCGCGGACGCGAGTTCAACCGCGGCGTTTCCGTCACCAATGGCGGCCTCGACATTTCCGTTCACGCACAGGAGCTGGCATCGCGTCGACTTGATCGAGGCCAGACTGGCGTGGTGAAACCTGACGGCCAGTTCCTCGGCTTTGTCGAGGCACACATAGACCTGCTTGTATTGGCCGACTGCATTGTAGATGTTGCGCAGGCTGAGGAGCGCGTCGATATAATCGCCGACGATCTCCTGCAGCGTTTCGACCCGTTCAGCAAACTGCACGGCCCTCTCAAAATGGGTACGGGCTTCCTCAAAGGCGCACCTATCGAGGGACTTATTTCCCGATTTGCAGGCATAAGCGAATGCCTTGGGCCAAGCCTCGCTTTGTGCAGCATGATACTCTAGCGTCTCGACGTGTTCGAGAGTACGTTCAGCGTACAAGCTCTCCAGGCAGTTCAGGATTGCAGCATGCACGGCCCGTCGGCGTGTCTGTGTCAAACTTCTGTAGGCGACTTCCTGCATCAATGAATGGAAGAAGCTGTACTCGACATCGGGTGGCGCACCGGATCGCAATACGATGTGCGCTTGTTGCAGCTCCTTCATTAAGGTTTCAGTGTTCGCGGCGGAAGTGTCCAGGATCTTGCTAAGTAAGGGTCGCGAGAAACTCATACCCACGACCGAGGCGATCTGGACGACGTGCTTGTGGCGGGGCGCCAGCCCATCGAGACGGGCCGCCATGATAGAGTGGATCGTGGGGGGCAGGCCCGTCTTGGGGACCATCTTCACGGCCTCTGTCGCACCCTGCGACGTGAGTGACCGGGACTCCGCGAAGGATCGGGCGATTTCCTCGATAAAAAGTGGTGTACCGCCAGCGCGGTGAACAATCAAGTCCAAGTCGGCTGCGTCAAGGCTGCCTTTGGGTGCAACGTCCTCGAGTAACCGGCGGGCGTCGGCCGACTTCAAGGGCCGCAGATCAATCACATGCGAGTTCTCGCAGATCGTCCCTGTCGCTTTGGAATCGAGTCGGCAGGTGATTAGAAGAGCCGCACGCGAACTCGCCAAGTTTGCTTGAAAGTATGCGGATCAGCGCAAGAGTCTCCGCATCAAACCACTGGGCGTCCTCGAAGACGAGTGTGACCGGCTGGACCTTGGCACCCCTCGCCACCAGTCGACAAGCGCATTTCTAGAATCGATACCCAACACGCCGGCGGGTCAAGAGCTCTCCCCACCCCTCGTCCTCTACGATAGACACATCGAGAAGCGACTCGACGACGGGTCGGAGCTTCTGCGTACTCGAGCGCCAAGGGCGCTGAGACATCTCTATCACTTTCCGTTTTCATCTTAGGCCTCATCGTCCGCTTCCAGGGTGGAGAACCATTTGCGCAGACGCAGGCGGGTGATTCGCAAGTACGAGCGTATTTTGAGGTAGACGTGTGGAAGCGTAGGCATCGAGGATGACGCTCGTTCGGAATGGGAGTTTGGCTGATCAGTTCATGAAGAATGGTGGTTGACTTCCCAATCCCCAGGTCGCCTTCTGATTTCGATGGTGCCGCAGCTACCGCTCAGGGGTGCCTAGGTCCAGTCCCTCAGGGCTTCCCAAGTACCTCTGTCACGACCAAGACGAGAGGAACTTAGCCCGGGCGGCTCTTGTCGTTTCCATGAGGTTCGCGCCTTGCTGGGGTCCTTGAGCACGTAGCAGAGGATGGGTTCGCGGACGCCTTTGACACTCTGCCGCCCCAGCTCAAGGACGTTGACGAAGCCCTCGGCCAGTTGTCTAGTGGCTTCAGTCAAGACCAGTTGCGCCAGGCTCAGCGAGTTGCTCCCATTCGATTTGCAGGAGTGCGCGGTGGGTCCAGTGAGCATCGTAGTTGATGAGACGAGATCATTGTCGACGGACCGCACCAACACCTCGCCAAAATAAGACCTATCCGGACGCGCAAAGACTACTCACCCAGAGCGATAAGGTTTCCATGAATGGCTCGAGCGCTATAGCAGACCCTCGCGGCATGATCCTCATGGTCGATTGTCGGCGCCGAAGAGCGCCATGACGCCATCGCCTGAGTGTCCATTGACGATGCCCTCGTATTGGAAGATCCCGTCGAGCATGGCTTGCGGATCACCAGAGATCGGTTCGATGCTTGCTCCGGATCTAGCCCTTCGATGGCCTGCGTGAAGTCTCCACGATGTCTGGAAGCGGAACGGTCACGAACTTCCGTTCACCTTGCATTGAAGTCTCGCGAAGCGAGGATGCGCGCCCCGCCAGTTGGTGAGGCGTGTATTGGATGTAGCTGCGCGAAGGCTCCGCGTTCGCAGGGGCGAGACGTCAGCGTCCACTGAGCCCCCAGCACTGCAGGCAAAATTTGTTGTTCCGATGACTGCCGCGCCGCATAGTCGACGTACTCGTCCCATCAGTCGTCTCGCTGAGTAACCCAGAGCCTTGGCACGGCCCAGGAAGTGGTGTCAGGATTTGTTGTTTATTTAGCAACCATTGATCTTGCGGTTGATGCGAGTGAGTTTGAATTTGATTGGATGTCTCGATGGATTCCCACCTCGTGACGCCCATACATGTCGAAAACTTTCTTCGATGTCAACCAGGCTCTACAAGAACTTCCTCAGCGAGCATCTTGAGGGTTTTAAAAGCGAGTCGAAGTATGTCCTTCGTGAATTTGGCGCCTTCGTAGGCGAACAATGTGGATCTTGCGAGCGAGAGTACTCGGGGCGTCACTTAATACCTGAGTTTGAACACCTGCGAACAGAACGGGAGATATATGGGGCAGAAAGATCATTAACAACAGATCTTGGACAGAGATGCTTCACAAGAAATTTACCGTCGTCGCATCATCGGACTGAATTACACCGAACAGCCAGCTTCCCCTATGGGGTGACTTAAGCCGTCGCCTTCTTGCTAGGTCAGGCGGATTCTCTCTCCACTGCCCAGTCGGCATGACTTATGCGGTCGCCTATGTCATCGATCGCTTGCACCTGCGGCGCTGCGGGCTGGATTCCTGCCGCAGCTAACCAGTATGCATGGCGATACCTTCACCGCGGGGACCTGGCAACCGAACGTCACGCGGATGTGATGTTGGCCCCACCACTACGCAGGCGCTCCCCGAAGGCGACCACTTCACGCTCCACGGCCTTAAGTGGTTGTCTCGAATGCAACCGAGCTTGCATCGCGACAGCTCCTTCAGGCGCGCCAGGCGGAAGCGCTGGATTGGGCTCGTATCTCGTACCTGCCCATTGGACCGACGGCAGCGTTACTCCAGTCTTGTGCATCGGTTGAAGGACAAACTCGGTACATGCGGCATTGCGACCGGTGAGGTCGAGCTCGACGGCACGAAGGCCTTCGAGCTGCGCCGCCGCCGCAGGGCTTCAAGATCATGATGGAGGCGCTCGAATTCAGCCGGATCCAAAACATCCTCGGATCGATGGGCATCCAAAGGCGAGCCTTAAGGGAGGCCACCGACTATTGCTGCGGGCGCGAGGCCTTTGGGCGAAGGATAACCGAGTACCCGATGGTGCAGGAGCAGCTGACGGACATGGTTGTCCGCGTCGAGGCTAGCTTGGCGATGGGCTTCGAGGTGATACCGCCTTCGAGGTCGTGACTCCAAGGGTCCGGAATCATCCGAGCGCGGCTGGCTGCGGCTGGTCACCGCACTCGCCAAGTATCAGACTGCGGAGAACGCCAACATCGTTTGCCGCAATGCCCTTGAAACCATGGGCGGGAACGCCTTCACCTACGATTTTTGCCTTCCGCGCCTCGTCCGCGACGCACAGGTCCTAACCATTTGGGAAGGGCAGGCCAATATCCAGGCGATCGAGATGCTCCGCATGCTGGCGCGCTTCGGCGGCCTAGCGCCAGTTGAGGAACGCGCACATCACTTTCTCGATCCGTTCCAATCGAACTCAGCGCATCGCGGCGCATCTGTCACACCACTTGGACAAAGCGAGATCGGCCACGCGGCTGGCGCTCTCAGACCGCGCGAGGCCGAGCGTCACGCGCGTAACCTGATGGACTATCTGGCGGACATCGTATCACCTTGTTGCTTTTGGAAAGCGCCGTGCATGACGTTAGCCGCGGCGACGCACGCAAGGCGGTTGTCGCGATCATTGGTCGACAGCCGACTGGACCGCATCCACGGCCGAGCCTTCGAGCCCGGGCGGCCGCTTCATGAACGGACTTTTGATGCCCTCATTAACAGCGAGACCGTGCCTATCGCCGAGTTAGCGCCTAAAGCGCCCTTACGGCCCATTGAGGCGGCTGAGGTTGCGGGAGAGAAATGTCAGAGGCAGTGAAGACCTTCAAGGTCGTTTTGATAAAGCCGTCACGTACGACGTCAGTGGTTATGTTGTGCAGTGGGTCCGATCGGGCATCCCTTCAAACAGCCTGGCGGTGCTCTACGCGCTGGTGAAGGACTGCGTGACCGCCAGGTTCTGGGCCAGGCGTAACATTTGACATTGAGCCGATCGACGAGGCCACGTGGTGATTCCGTTCGCCGTCTTAATCGGGAGCTATCGCTGCCGACTATCGTCTTGTGGGCCTGGTCGGGGTTCAGACAGACCAGTTTGCGCGAGCATTGGATATCGCTCGGACCTTCCGCTCCATGATGCGTTGGTGCCGTATGAGGCTTCGATGTCAGCGGCTGCCGCGCCATGCTTGACGCGCCGCCGACGGAACCTCGAGGCCTTGGAGCTCGGGGTGTCCATATTTGCGGGCGAAGCAGAGGATCGTGTCGCCTCGCTGCTCACGACGAGCGAATGGCCAGTTGAAGCCCATCTACGACTATCTGGAAGAGGCCCCAAGTATCGCTGGCGCGGTCACGCCTATCCTACCGCGGCATGTAATCAGCCGTACATTCGCCAGCGAAACCGCCTTCGATGCGAGCCGTGGCTGTCCCTACCAATGCAGCTTCTGCACCATTATCACATCGAGGGCCGCTCCTCTCGCGCCCGCTCGCCAGATGACGTGGAAAGGATCATCCCCGAGAACGCGCGGATCGGTGTTCGACTTTCATCATATCGGACGACAACTTCGCGCGGAATTCGAACTGGGAGTCGACCTAGACCGGCTGATCGAGCTACGCGAGCGCGCCGGCTTCGACTTCAGCCTAACGATCCAGGTCGATCTGCCTTCCTACCGTATCCCCCACTTCATAGATAAAGCGGCCGTGCCGGCTGCAAGAAAGTGTTCCTTGGCATGGAGAGCATCAACCCGCAGGCGTTGATCTCTGCAAAAAAAAACCAAACAAAATCTGGGAATATCGAAAGCTCTTCCCAGCCTGGCGCGCCGCCGGGATCATGACCTATGTTGGATATATCGTTGGCTTCCCGACGGACACTCCGGAAACGATGGCGCGCGACATTTGTATCATTCGAGCGGGAGATCCGCTCGATCTGACCGAGTTCTTCATCCTCACGCCCCTACCGGGTCCGAAGTCACCTGCGCTTGTCAAGCGTGGAGTGCGACTTGAGCAGGACACCGATCAATACAACGTTTGCCACGTCACCGTCGACGATCCCTTAATGACCCGGAGCGAACTCTATCATGTGTTCCGGGCAGCTCGGCGACAGTATTACTCCGCGGCTGACGTGAAGACAATGTTCATGCGCGCTCGGATAACCGGCTCGAATTTGCCGATCTTGACAATGGCGCTGTACGCGGGATCGATGGACATCGAAGGAGAGCATCCACTCGAGATTGGCCTCCTCCGCCGCAAGATTTGCCAACAGCGTCGTCCCGGCATACCGATTGAACCCTGGGCCGTTTACGCTCGGCGCCTTTCGGAGGTTATTGTAACGAATGTGCGCTGGGGATGTTTGTTCATTCGCTATTGGTTGATCAAGCTGGTCGCCCGCTGGTTAGTCACCCGCCGAATCTTAATGGAGATTTGCTGGCGAACAATGAGGCGACGCCGCTTGGCGCGCGTCTGATGGACGCGTATTTCGCGCATCCAGGATACGCAACGCCGCACCGTCCCAATCCTGGAACAACTTCAGGCGAGGATGCAGAAAACTACGCCCGGTGCAAATCCCAGATAATGACGTCCTCGCCACCAGGATCGCCGCAATATTTGACCGATTGGTTTCGGTCAGCGGCGATGGCGGCATTGATGGCCGAAGCGCCAATCTCGCGCAAACCTTTGGAGCCTCATCGGCCGTTCTCCTGCTCCGCGTCCGCCCCCAACGCCGCTTTAACCGGGCGGCGCTTACCACCGATGCGCGAGGGCGGCGTTAGCACGCCAGTCTCGCTGAAAATTCGCTGCCATTCGAGGTCGTTCTGCCTCGGCGCCGCCCCCGTGACGGCATGCACCAGCCGCTCCAGACGGCGCGCATGTCAAGCGCATCACAGAGCGGATTGGCCCGAACCATTGATCGTGCAATACCGGATTGTCTGTTGCGGTGATCACCCAGTGGTGCTGCGGCGAGAGCACGAGCCCATGCGCTGCAATGTCGCGACCAGCTTCGGGGCGCACGGCTTATGGCTCAGATTGTGAAAGGTCGTGCCGAACACCATGAAAGTCGATGCGGTCCCCCAGACGATCATGAGGCAGAAGGTCAGTGCGGACGGCGGCAACGCCGCAGTCAGAAGCGCGAGTGGACCTACAGCCGTCATGCCGATCGTCGATCCGAGCGCCGCGTGCTCGAGGAAGTTGTGGCAGAATATTGCCCGTGGGTGAGTGTGGTGCTCGCGCGCGATAGCAATCGCTCGGCCGAGAAGAGATTTCGTCGAACCAGGTGTCGACACACCAGTGGACAACGCCGGAGAGAAAATCCGCGAGAAAATATCCGGCCGCGAAGCAGAGTGGCGCTGAAGTCCAAGCGAAACCGGCCGATCCGACTTCAGAAATCGTGACGATCAGGCAATACGCAGCTATCGCGACATTCGCTCCGACGATGATCCGCATTTCCGTCCTGTCAGCGCACGTCGGAGCTATCGCCGATTTTTGGTGATGGCCTGAAGGATCAGGCGGCGGCGGTTTGGGATTGAAGGTCGCCTGGCTTGGCGATGACCTCGCACCCGTCGGTAAACTTCACACCTCGAATGATCTTTGGCAACTGGTTGTGGCCGTCAAGGCGGCGCCAGGTCTTCTGCGCGCCTTCGACCAGCTTGAACACCATTGCGAGCGCGGTCCTGTTCGAGAGGCATCCCTTCGAGCGGATCGTCCTGTGTCGGACGGTGGCGAAGGTGCTTTCGATCGGATTCGTCGTGCGCAGGTGTTTCCAATGTTCGGCCGGGAAGTCGTAGAAGGCGAGCAGCGCATCCCGATCCTTGCTCAGGCATTCCGCCGCCTTCTCGTATTTCAGCGCATAGCTCTCGACGAAGGCGTCGAACGCCGCCTCGGCGTCCTTCCTCGTTTCGGCCATCCAGATGTCTTGCAGCATGCGTTTGGCTTTCGGCTGCTGGCTCTTCGGCAGCTTGTTGAGAATGTTCGCGGTCTTATGCACCCAGCATCGTTGCTCACGGGTCTTGGGCCAGACCTCGCCGATCGCCTTCCAGAAGCCGAGCGCGCCATCGGCGACGGCGAGCCTTGGGACGCCTCGACAGACCCCGGCGCTTGAGATCGAGCAGCAGGGCGCGCCAGTCGTGAGCGCTCTCGCGCGCGCCGTCGACAAAGCCGAGCAGCTCCTTCTTGCCCTCCGGCGTGGCGCCGATGATGACCAGGATGCATTGCGCCTCGTCTTCCAGACGCGCCTGAAGATAGACGCCGTCGGCCCAGACGTAGACGTAGCTCTTGGCCGACAGATCGCGCTCGCTCCATGCTTGTGTTCGTCGATCCAGACCGTCCTTCAGCCGCGCGATGGTCGTGGCCGACAAGCCAGGAGCATCCTTGCCAAGCAAGGCGGCCAGCGCCGGCGAGAAATCGCCGGTCGATACGCCTTTCAGATAGAGGATCGGGATCAGTGTATCGAGGCTCTTCGAACGCCGGGCGTAGGGCGGCAGGATTGCCGGCGTGAACCGGATGCGCGCCGGATCGTCGGCGCCCGCCTCCCGGTCGCGCACACGCGGCTGGCGCACGGCCACAGGCCCGATGCCGGTCATGATCTGGCGCTCGGGCAGATGCCCGTGCCGCACGACGCGCCGGCAGCCGTCCTCGGTCTTCAGATCGGCGGCTCGCGGCCAGAAACTCGGACACTTCCGCTTCGACCGCCTGGGTCAAAAGCGCCCGCGCGCCATCGCGCAGAACCTCGCTCAGCCGGTCGGTCAAAATCCCTGGCTGAATCAGTTTGACAACGTTATCGTTGGACACGGCATATCGCTCCTTCGGTGGAGAAGTGGAGGCTCGAACACCCCCACGATATGCCGCCTTTCCCGATTCACGCCCTCACCAACTTTCGGCCATAGCTCCGCACGTCGATTGCATAAAGTGAGGCTTTACCTCAACCATCAGATGCCCCGTTTCAATAAAACTGTCGAACCGACAGGCCCTCCTTCGCGGCGACGCCGCTTGGTCGCCAACCAGTAATATCGTCGACTTGGACAACCTCCGTAGACGACTGACCGTCAAAATCAAGCCACCGGAACGCCTCGTAGTCGTATAGTTTGCACCGGCGCATAATCTCTCGGCATTTCTCGAGGGTCCAGCTGTCTGCGACAATGTCGTTTTGAGCGCGCTGGACGATCTCTTGCTCCGCCGGGGTCAGCTTCCAAATTGGAATGCGCGGGTCCACATGGTGCGCCCCGTGCAGCTCAAGATCGGTTACGAAAAACACCATCCATCTCGGAACCTTCATATGGATGGTGCAGCACACTTGTCCGATATAAAAGGACCATTCGTCCTTGGTCCTGAACCAAGGCGCACCGGGATGAGTGTGATTGAAGAAGCTAACGAAGCCGACCATCCAGTTAAACACGAAAAATGGCAATACGATTGCCAGCATTAGTAAGTATAAATACCCAAATTCATCGTGTGCAGCATAACTAATTAAACACAACTGTGCAGACAAGAATAGAACTATGATTATAAAATCGAGATAATAGTCACTGCGAGAGTCTTTTGACTGACTGATTTGGAGGAAACAACATCTTCTTCCACCAAATTTCATAAAAGTAGTACAAACCAACCCCGCTCATCGTTCTGTATGATCGCTCCAATAATTTTTGTAATGGGCTCAAGGAGTCGTATTCTTCCTTGGTAAGAGGAACCCAAATATAATCGGCTCCTTTAAGGTTCGTGAAGGCGTGATGTCTGTAGTTGTGAAAGTATATCCAACAACTAAACGAATGGTAACTCGGAAGAATGTGCGCCCTGCCTACCAGACGATTTAGCCGCTGCGACAGGAAGTGACACTCGTGCCCCGCGTCATGGGCGAGGCGGAACTGCAGGGCAATGAGTGGGCCGAGCGCGGCCGAGCACAAGATCCTCGCCCACGACGAAGACAGGAACACAACCTCGAGGAAGCAGCCGAGGTACGCGGCACCCGCGCCAACCGACAATGCAATCGCCCAAACAGCGGGTTGCGTTCGCAAGGGCATTAGCGGACGCCTCAGCGCCAATATTTCACTGGCTGCCATTTTTCGTCTCAATAAATCAGCGAACAATAGTCGTTCACATAAACGGCAAGTTTAAACAGCGAGTCCCCTTTGAGGATAAACCGTTTTTGGACAAAAGCAACGTCAACCGCCTTCTAGGAGGATGCAACGGACGCGAACCTCATGTCGGACCATGGAGCGTCCCCCAAGGTGCGGCTCGCATCATTCGACCCTTGTGATCGATACGGGGCGACTTCCCAGCCGCACTCTTGGATCGATCGCGGTCACCTCAAAACTTGTAAGATCAAGTCTTGATGACTGTCGTCCACTGTCTCGAAAATGAAATAGTCACCGGGGATCAGGGCCAAGCCTTCGGCCAACCATCAGTGGGATACTTGGCTCCGTGTCGACGATGTTGGGAGAGGCTGGACAGCATCGTCGGATACACTGGCGATATTCAACCGATGAGCGGGTTCGGTGTTCGGTTCTCGCAGGTCAACCCCTCACGGCAGTGCCCAGTTTCATCCTGCATGGTGAAGGTTTTGGCGCGCCCGACAGGATGAAACTGGGCACTCTTATGTCATTGTTTGCGCGAAATAATTTTGCGCATTGAGCGAAGCACTGCGGCAGTTGCGAAACACGGGACCGGTGCCTGCGCGGATGGAACTGGCAGAAACTGGCCGAAAGCGGATGGCAATGGACGCCTGCCGAGGCTCTAAGCGCCGCTGGATGAAAGTTCAGGTGCAGGTCAAACGCAGCAGCGTTTGTATTCTCCCTAAGCGGCAAAGAATGGGTGTCGCGCCCCAGACGGGCCGCGGCGTGCGCGATCCGCCGTCCCAGTAAGTGACCTTCTCGCCGCGAAACGGCGTCGTGCCGCCTCGATCAAAAGGAAGGCTGAACGTCAGCTAGCAAGCTCCCTCGTAATCCCAATGCGATGAATAAGTTAATCTAGCACCAGATATTAAGTCCCAAATATCGTCCTGAATATCGGTTGGGCCAAACAACTGATCTCCTTGATCTCTACAACTGTCCCTCACAATATTATTTCCGCCAAAGACTACTACAAGTATGTTATTACTATCCCCTAACAGAGATAATGTTAATGTAGCCTCATGATCACCTTTGTTATTTTCGCTCTTATTGTATTGATGAAAACTTAACCGTACAGATATTGCGTGACGCCCCCTATGTTCAGTATCGTGGATCAGCGTTACACGCATGTTCGAGAAAATTACTCCCTGTCCAGTGTTCCATGGGTCCGGATTAAAA
This sequence comes from uncultured Alphaproteobacteria bacterium, assembly GCA_963737365.1. Taxonomy (GTDB): domain Bacteria; phylum Pseudomonadota; class Alphaproteobacteria; order Rhizobiales; family Beijerinckiaceae; genus Roseiarcus. Next base: position 1,141,145 of record CAVTSD010000007.1, on the reverse strand, counting down.
GCGTAAATCTTTAAATCAACATCCTTTGATTCAGTTTCAAAATTTTTGTGATGTATCGAGGCACTTCCGCGAAACAGCTGCCTCTTTAAAACCGCATGCAGTACGAGCTTACCCGTGCCGGGGCATTGCTGACCTTGGACGGGGGTCTGCCAATATTTTTCGTTCGGCATCGTCGTATAGTCTTTTAAATCTTTGCACGCTTCATAAAACGTCGAGGCAAACCGTCCACGCAATAAATCTCCGACCCTACTAAGAGTGTCGTAGTCGACATATCCACTGTCATAAGGCCAACTTCCCCGAGGTTCACTATTAGGTACGTCAGCAAGCAATTTGCTTAGTTCGCTTTCTCCAATAAGCTTCTTGGAATCTTCCACGGCGATTCTCCAAAAGTTGTAATTGTGTCTTATAAATCTCAATCAGCAGTACATTCCACGTTCTCTTTGCATGCACCGACGCCCTTCCTCTGGCCAGAAGACAATAGCGCCGGACAAACACTGGGCGTAACGTACGGTAGCCCAGCGCTGCTACCGCAAGCTGACGCAATGGGTTTCGGTTCGACCGCTTCTCAAGGGCACTCAGGACAGGGGAAGCTGCCAGATGCGCAAAACCCGCCCGTCGTGGTCGGACAGCAGCCGTCGAAACCCTGTTGCTGACAACCCGTAACATTGCAAGTGCATTGCGCCGTTAACGGGCGTTGTCTGAATGTTGTATTTTTACCTTTGCTATTCGTACTATGCACTGGCAAATCCGCCGCCAGGCACAGTCCGGTCGTCAAAACAAGCAATAGAGGAAAAAATAAGGTCGTTGCTAGGCGCACTTTCCCCTCCCTCATGACCAAGCGCCTTGTGCTGCGTTATGTGTGATAAAATCAAGGGCGCTGGCCATTGAAACATCGAGCCATTTTTGCTCATAGTCAAGTGGGCTGGCCGGCCCAAAAACGGCCAGCATCTCCCGCCGACCGGTTCGCAAGGCAGCAGGCCGCGTTATTCTGACGGTGCAAATTCAAGAATTTCGCATCGCAAGGACATCAACGACCTCATGCGGTGCAGAAATCATGGGCGTAAAGGTTCGCTTCTCGCCTAAGCCGACTGCGGGTTTTCGCGGCGTAACATGAACGAGATGACCAACCAGTGTCCAGGACCCGAGACCCATCTCATGTTAGATTAAGAATGGCGCGCCCGAAGAGATTCGAACTCCTGACCCCCAAATTCGTAGTAAGTGCATTTATCCCGACACAACGCGGCGGTTGATGTGCGGATCCGACAAAACTCGTTGCATTCCCTTACGTTTATGCGATAGCTGCTGACTTGAGGCGACACAAGATGTCTCAAAAGGTCCGCTAGCGGGGTCCGCGAGAGGTCCGCGGACCCGGTTCGGATCTGAACATGAAGCTCACTCAGCGCAGGATCGATGATCTTGAATGCCCGGCGGGAAAAAAGGACGCCTTGGTCTTCGACGACGAACAGCGCGGCCTTGGCGTTCGCGTCACAAAAGGCGGCGGGAAGACGTATCTAGCGCAATACACCAAAGCTGGTTCAAAGTGCCGCATTCCCATTGGCTCATGCTCGGCGATATCGCTCGCGGCGGCTCGAGGCGCAGTGCAGGCGATCCTGGGCGACGTGGCAAAAGGACGTGACCCGGCCGCGGAGCGAAAGCGGGCGTTTCGCGAGGCTAAGGACAAGGCCGAGGCCGAGGAACTGACTCTTGGCGTTCTGATCGATCGGTGGGAAGCCGGACATCTCGCCGGCAAACGGTCCGGCTACGCCGCCGAGGCGACCCGTGCAGTCCGCTTCGCCTTTAAGAGGCATCTGACGTCGCCGGCGGCGAACCTAACGCCTAAGGCTGTCAAAGCGACCCTCAACGCCTTCGTCGACGAGGGCAAGAAGGCTACCGCTCGGCTGACAGGTGCCTACGGCCGTGCTTGTTACGGATGGGCGATCGGCAAAGACTTGCTCGTCGAAAACCCATTTGCCGGGATCAAGTTGGCCGCGGTGGCCTCACGCGAGCGGGTGCTGTCGGACGAGGAACTTGTTGCGATTTGGGTCGCGACCAAGGACCCGAGCGCCTACAACGCTATCGTTCGAATGCTGATGCTGACAGGCCAGCGGCGCGAGGAAGTGACCGCTATAACTTGGGATGAGATCGCGCCGGACGTCTCGACTTGGACCATTCCGGCGAGCCGAGCGAAGAACGGTGTTGCTCACATCGTGCCATTGTCGAGGCAGGCGCAGGCAACCTTGGGACCGGCGCCCCGAATTCAGCGAGACGCCGCCGCCGACGAGCCGGAGCTTGTGTTCCCTGGCCTGCGCGGACCCTTCAAAGGGTTCAGCAAAGCCAAGGAGTTGCTCGACAAGGACAGCGGCGTTAAGGTCTGGCGCCTTCACGATCTTCGCCGAACGATGGCGACGGGACTGCAAAAGCTTGGTGTTCGGCTCGAGGTGACCGAGGCCGTGCTCAACCATGTCTCCGGGAGCCGTGCCGGCATCGTCGGCGTATATCAACGCCATGAATGGACCGACGAGAAGCGAGCAGCCCTGAACGCATGGGGAGCGCACGTAGAGGCCATCGTCGAGGGGCGCGAGTCGGGCAGGAACGTCACGCCGTTGCGGCGGAACGGTTAGGACGCCGGCCAGCGTCGGCACGCGAAGGCATACATCAGATGTGCGAAATCGAAAAAGCATGCTTACCGGCAAGCTTGCCGCCTCGGCGTCGAGTTGGGGGGCAGACCCCCACGGGACTCCGAGGACGCACCACGATCAGGCATAGAGGGCGGTCCCTGATTTTTTTCTCCCCCTCTTAAGCTGCCTAGTTTATCCCTACCCTCAGTAGCGACTTGAGGCGACGGAATTTGTCTGTAGTCGTCAAGGGAGCGCGGAGATAGGCAGAGCCGAAAGATGGGATAAGCCCGCTTGCTTCCCCGTCCGCCAAAGGCGCTCGCGAGGACTCCCGACGTGGATGACAAGGAAACTCTCGTCGGCTCTTGCGACCCCTTGGTCGAAGCGGTCGAGATCATCGAAAAGCTGCTCGCCCTGTGCGCGAGGCATGATCTTAAACGTGAGGCTTATTCGATCGCTTTGGGTGAGGAGCTTCCGCAGCCGCCGAAACGGAAGCCGGGGGCACCACAGAAAAAGGTTCCTCCCTATTATCGTTTGCTCGCGTTTTTACTGGCGCATCAAACCCGCGAACGTCCGGAAAGGCGCGGCGATAGGGCAGCCGTGGCTCGCGCGGTCGCTCGCGCGGAAGCTGAGCTGCTAAAGGGCTCACCTGTATTGACTCGAGAAGAAAAAAGGAGCGCCGGGAAGCGCGCCCCCAAATTCAAAATGACTTGTCCAAGTTGACGCCGGGGCAAATAGTCATCGCAGCCTACTGCGTACGACGCTACAACGCGGGAGAAACCCCGGAGACGATCAAAGCGACGCTTAACGCGGCGATGGATGGCGAAAGCGAGGCAGAGCGCAAGATCTTCGAGACTGTTCTCGATGTTCTTGGTCCACTTCTCATAAAATCATGAGAAAAATTGCCTTTATTTATGAGAACGACCTAGCGCACCGAGGCGACATCCAAATCAAGGAGTCGCCAGATGAAGAAAATTCTCACGAAAAGACAGTTCGCCGAACGCATCGGTCGTTCGGTTCGACATCTCGAACGACTGATCAGCGTCGGCGAAGGGCCGCCTCTCGTCAGGCTCGGCGCTCGCGCTGTCGGGATCGACGAAGACGACGGCGACGCATGGATCGCCGCGCGCCGCGTCGTTCCACCCGGCTGGCAAGATGGGAAGGCAGCGTGACCGATGCGCCCCTCAGGAAGCGCGAGAATCGCGCCCCCGATTGATTCGGCGCGCGACCCTCAGATTGACCAAGCTTCCCGGCCGCTCGATCTCCCGAATACTACGCTGGGCGGACTCGGGCGCACACAATGACCGAAGACGTGGAGTGCACGACAGAGCCCTACAGGCCCAATGGCGCTAATCGTCCCCGGCAGGCGCGCGCGACCGGTAATGCCGCAAAGGTGAAGGACGAGGGCGCAGAGCCGGCCAGGTTCAAGACTGTCGACGCGTTTTGCGCCGAATACGTACCGATTTCCTACGCTGTAGAGCCCTTCGTCCGATCTGGGAGCCTGTACACGCTGACGGCGAGGACGGGAGCCGGGAAGACCGGCCTGCTCATCGCTATGGCGCTCGCAATCGCCACCGGCAGAGGCGACAAAATCCTCGGCCGGGAAGTCACCAAGGGCCGCGTCGCATTCATCGCCGTAGAGAACCCCGACGACCTCCGGATGCGCATCATGGTCGCAGCGTTTGTTCTGAACATCGACCTCGGAGCGATCGCCGACAACCTCATCATCCTCGACAAACGCGTCAAGCCGGAAACTCTGGCGGCGAGGCTCAAGGCGTATTCCGCCGATGGCGAGTTCACCCTCATCATAGTCGACACGCTCGCCGCATATTACGACGGCGACGACATCAACAATAACGTCCAGGCCGGCAACTTCATGCGCCGGCTGCGGCCCCTGACCCGACTACCCGGCCTACCGTCGGTCATCGTCGCTGCTCACCCGACCAAGAACTCGGCCGAGGATCAAATTGTCCCCTATGGCGGCGGCGCGATCCTCAACGAGGTCGACGGCAACCTGACGGCCCGCAAAGCAGCCGGCGGCGTGACAGAATTGCACTGGCAGGGAAAGTTGCGCGGCGTCGAGTTCGAGCCGGCGATTTTCCGGTTCGAGTTGCTGACTAGCCCCGATGTCAAAGACGTGAAGTGCCGCGAGGTTCAGTTGCCCGTCCTAATGCCAGCCTCCGAAAAGGACGCTGAGGAGCGCGAGAACGTCTCCGTCAATAGAAACCAGGCGCTTCTGAGGGCGATGGCCACCGCGCCCGGCGCCTCCCTCACCGCGCTGTCGACCGCAACAAAAATTCACAGGTCATCGATCGAGCGCATCCTCCACCGGCTCGCGACTCCGAGTGAGGGCAAGCTCGTTAAAAAGACGCTCGACAAATGGACTCTCACGCCAGCCGGCGCTAAGGCGCTCGAAGCGCCGCCGTGACCCCGAAACCGCTGTCTCGCCCCCCGAGACGACTCCCCCTAATCGTCTCGCCAGTCTTAGCGAGACGACGCGCGAAACGAGACACCCGGAAAAGCCCGGAAATCCGGGCATCTCACCCGAGACGGCACCCGACACGAAACCCTCCGCCGTCTCGCCATCTCGGCTTTCCCCCTCCTAGGGGGAAGCCGGTGAGACGGAGGGCCGAGATGAGACTTTTGAGTGGCGCTTATCCTCGCCGATGCAGACGATCATTAGCATCGACCGACGCTATGAAGACGACTGCACTGCGCCGATGATGATGCCATCCTTTCAGCGGCGCAGGCCGTTGGCCGGCTGACCGTCGTCGATCTTCGGAAGGGCGGTCATGCAAGACACCCATGCTTGATAGAAACGCGCGGAAAATGTACCTCAGAGCAGATGGCTATCAGTGGCGAAGTTCTCCCGCCTCGGCGCCTTAACGGCAAGTTCGCGCCCGGTTTCTCTGGCAATCCAGGGGGAGTGTCAGAGGTCAGGCGCGAAATGCAAGAGCTCGCGCGCCTGCATTCAATCGAGGCGATCGAGCGCGCCGTTGAGATCATGCGGACCGGCAAAAGCGAGACCACCCGTTTGATGGCAATTTCGATGATCCTCGATCGCGCCTGGGGGAAGCCCCGACAGGAGATCGAAGTCACCGACGAGGGCAAATCGCTTGAGACCATGCTTCGCGCAATCTGGGAAGCGAAGCACGCTGGCGAGACGGAGCAGGAAGCAGCCAAGAAACCGGACGGAGAGTGAGCTTTGCTGATGCGATTAGCCGTTTGCGTCTAAGACGGTCCCTTCTGCGCACCGCGTCGCTCAATGTGCTCCGGCCGCAGCGGCGCGGGCGGCGATGATTTGGCCAACGAGCGCGCCAGTCGTCTCTTTCTCTTCCTCTGCGGCTCGTTCTGGCGTCATAACGGTATCGAGTTCTCGCGCCACGACGGCGAGATACTGCTGGCGAAGGAGCGCGCAACCACCGAGCGCTGCCCGCGCGATGGTCTCCGCCGGCTCCGCGGACACCTGCGCCATTTGAACCGCTCGTCCGATCACGCAGTCGCTATACTGCTTTGATGCGTCCTGCACGGCGGGATTCCTGCTGATGCGCTCCATCTCGCCCACTGGATCAAGAGCCACGAGCCCGTCGGCTGCTTCCACGCGCTTCCCGCATGCGCTCACCTTGGCCCATTCATCCGTTCCCATCGCCCGAAGGCGATCCCTGGCCGCTAGCTCGATACGAATCTCGTCATCGAGAGGTTGAAATGGATCTTGGGAATTCTGCGACGCGGTTCGCTTCAGCCCCAAGCAGTGCTGTACGATGGGCAAGCGAGCCCACCGCACGCGCAAAGAGCAGTCGGTCAGGTGCCTGTACTGTTCGTCGTTCATTGCCTGTATGCGCGCGAGAGCCTCGTTTACAATCGATTCCATCTTCTCTGGCATGGTGTCGTATTCGAGCCCGAGGCAGTACCGGACATAAGGCAACGCGGCAAAAGTCTTTTCCTTGGCCTGTTCGTCGGCCTTTTCGCGGCGGTTCGCCTCGCGCGCCGCCTCCGCGCAAGAGGCGGGCGCGACAAAGTCATGCAGGAGCGCTCGACATTCGGGGGGCAGCGATCGCATCGCAGCATCTTCCGTGAGCTTTTCGCCGTGCTCGTAGTCGTCGCTGCCCGGCGGAGGCGGTTGCCGCTGCGGCGGGTGCTCGACTAGAGCATTCTCACCGGCGGCCATAGCGGCTTGGTAGCGCCCGCTTCCGGCCTATGACGACATCGTCGTCATAGGCCGCATCGGCCAAAGCACCGCGCGCCTACCAGTTTTATGCCGATAGCCCGGCTGATGGTTGATGGCCTCGATCATGACAATGTGATCCTTGGCGCGACTGTGGTGGCGTTCTGGCCGCTCACGCTCCTGCAGGCGGCTCGCGCTTGTGGCTATCCGATGAAGAAGGCTCGGAACCATCTTGCTGACCACCCGCCCTTTAACGCGCTTCGGCGCAAGATCATGGACGGGCGGCGTAAGGCCGAAGAGGCGCGCAACTTGGCAACGTTGATCAAGATCCGAGATGATCCGGGCCAGGGCTTGGCGGCAAACAGAACAGTTCAGATCAAAGCTGTTGCCGCGATCGAGGGGACTGATGGCAAGGCTGGCGTCGTCCTGAACGTCAACCAACAAAACAACGTCGCCACCATCTCGCCGGCTACGTGATCCGGCTCGGGAAATTCAGCCGCCAGCCGCACATCGAGCAAGAGCGCGAGGCGACCTCTGACGATCGACCAGGAGTTGACGGAAAAAAGCGGCCCGAAAGGCTCGGTGCAAGAAAACTTCGACGGCTCGCTTTTAGCCGCGCTTTTTGGCGTGCTGGCGCCGAGACGGCAATTCACGAAATTGCGTTGTTGACGAGCGGAGGGAAAGACGCGAAAAAACCACATTAGGGCCGGCCAAAGGCCAATGCGCTTTTGTGGGGGGCTAAATGTCCTTCTTGACACGACTGTTGCAGACCGCCGGGCTGTCCTTGGCCCTTATAACGGCGAGCGCCGCCGGGGTTCATGCGGAAGATGTGACCGTTCAGGGCGCGCCCGGCGAAAACGGAGCCAATGGCGTCAATCCCGGCGATTCGGGCGGCGAGGGAGGCACCGGAGGGGACGCAACCGCCACTGCAAATAGTCCTGGCCCATCGAACGAAGCTACGGCGGTTGGCGGAATTGGCGGCGACGGTGGAAATGGCGCGACCTTCTCCGACGGTCCGGGGGACGGCGGAAATGGCGGCTCTGCAAAAGCGACTGCGGCGACCGCCGTCTTCTCCGGCTCGGCAGGCGCGGACGCGGAAGCGAATGGCGGAACTGGCGGAAACAACGGACTCGAGAGTGGCGTCCCCGGCTCGCAGATCGGCAATGGCGGAAGCGGGGGAGCGGCTACGGCTCTCGCGACCGGCAGTTCGGGAAATGGGAACGCTACGGTCTCAGCTTCGGCGAATGGCGGTTCCGGCACCATGGGAGAAGGATTTGGAGGGCACGGCGGCGATGCCAATGCCAGCAGCACGGGCATGGCCAGCGGCTCTGGCGATGCATTGTCGTCTGCGACTGCGACCGGGGGCGCGGGAGCGGGCGGTATAGACCAGGGTGGTTTCGGAGGCAGCGCCACCGCGACGGCCAACGCGTTGGCGGCAGGCGGCGGTAAGGCGATTGCCACAGCGGTCGCGACACAAGGCCCTACCGATAATTATCTGTACCCCTCCAATGCACAAGCGATTTCAAATGCCGAAACCGTAAACGGTGCGGAGGCTCGAGCGCTGTCGGCCGCCCAGGCGCCCGGCTTCTCGGAGTTTTCCTCTGACTCTGTCTCGGCCTCCTCCACCGCAAAAACTAGTTTTGCGGGCGTGACAACGACTGCCACTGCAATAGCACCAAGTTACGATTATCCTTCGGCGACGACTGGAGCGATTGTGGAGGGGGCGTCGGGGCATGCCTTCGTCAACTCCGACCAGGCGGCTTACGCCTTCTCGACCGCCCTTCCCGACAAGGCTTATTCCGCTACGCTGACCGATGGCGCGCATAATGTCGCCGGCACCCTGTTGGGACCGCGCGACATGGTGTTTGGGACCGCGATTCTTGGGGCAAATTACGCCGGGAGCAGCGACGAGAACCATACTTATAGCGCAACCTCTACGTTCGATTTCGGCTATGGCGGCGATCTGCTACTCGGCCTGATCGATAGTCAGTTGAGCGGCTTTTCAGCCGGCGCGGGCTTCGAGTTCGATGGAGTTCACCATCGAAGCCAACGGCGTCGAAATCCTCGACACCACGTTTCGAAGCCTCGCGACCGCCGAGAGTTTCTTCCACGATGACGTCATCGGGCTAGGCTCGGACCTCGGACCCAATATAGATTTGACCTTCGGCTACACGCTTGTCGCTTACGCCTCCGGCGGGTTCGACTTCGACTTCGCCGTTGGCGGCGCGGTTCCCGAGCCTTCGACTTGGGTAATGATGCTGCTCGGCTTCGCGAGCCTTGGCTATGCGGGATACCGATCACGTATTCGCCCTACCACGCATCCATGTTCTCGACACGAATACTGATACGAATACATTCCGCCATCTTCCACAGCAGCTCGTTGCGCGACGTCCCTGCTTCTCAGCTTCGTTCAGCGGCCGTAGCACTTGAGGACGAGGCCGCGTGCTTTTTCGCCGTATTGACCCGGTTCTCGAATTCCAAATCGTCCAGCGCGCCGATCTTCTGCCAGCGCGAACTTTGGATTTTCGTGACGCCAAGGTCGGAAAGTTTCGGAGTAGCATCCTGCAACCCCGATCTTCGATCACCGGATCCGCGGTCTCTCTCACCATTGTCGGCCATCTCAGCCAGCAACTGCCCGGCGCGGCGCTCGGCTCGCAAGCGGATGTCGGTCGCGGTGACAGAGACGAGCGCGAGGGAGCGCGTAGCGGCCGAGCCGATTTAAAACCGGTCCACGAAGGCGCCGGTCTCCGGCGCTGCTTGTCCCGATTCGAACAGCGACGCAATGATCGCCGGGGGTACCCGCCGCCTAATCATGATATTCTTCAAAACCTCAAGGAATGCCGGATCCTGAATGTTCTCCGGGGCCACATTTTTGTAAAGGACCTTTACCTTAGGTGCGTCGAAAGAAATCCCGCTTTCGAAAATATTCTGGGCAATCCGCTCGAGTTTGGTCTTGATATTTTGGGGCGTCGGCTCGATACCCAAGCTCGAAAAATACCGTGGAGGGTTCTGCTCCCATTTCGAAACAAATTCAGCGACAATCCTTGCCTCGAAAGTTGCCCTCCTTTCGCCAAGTCTCGTGCGCAGAGCAGCCAGATATTTCTCGATGACACTCTCGAACCGACTGATGGCTTTGTCGAACGCAACTCGATCACTATAAAGTATCACTCTACCAAAATTGTTGATCTGAAATGTATACTCGTCCTCGATTAGCTTTCTCTGCTTCTTGAGCCACAGGTCATCGACCTGGATCGTCTCGGATTTTGTGTCAAAATCGAGTTTGATTTCGAGTTTGCCGATGCCGTCGAATGGCGCAATGCGGCTGGTAATGCGATTTTTCAGGTCGTCATCGGCTACCTCGACGAGTTCCGGAGGCAACGGTATTTGCCGGGTCGTGAGTTGATAGTTTGAAACGGAGAATTCGACGTACTGCACTCTCGACGTGAAGATGTTCATCTTGCGCGTGATGTCGAATGGCTTCGGGGGGTTTGCTTTCAGGTTGGACTGAATCTCAGATACCTTGTCGGACGAAAGGACCGTGTTTCCAACCTCGGGTTTCAATGCATTTTCGCTGGTGTTCGCACCAGCCGCCGATGCGATGCGATCGCCTGCGCCACCAGTGAGGACAATGGCATTTGGCTTCTCGATCGTCATCGAGCCTGCCTCAATATTTTTCGAAACCGGCGAATAGACCATTGTCGTCGCGTCGGAAATAAGGACGCCGATCCGGATGCCGGGCTGCTCGCGAAGGTTGAACAAGTTTTTGGCGCTGGCCGCGCGAATCGCATCCAACGCCAGCTCATCGCCGAAACCGAGACGATAGACCTCGGGGTCAGCATCAAGAATCACAGTCACGCTAAGCTGTCCGAGATCGTCCAACCGGCGAGAAAGCGCGGCGGCAACGGGCTTCGGCAGGGCAGGGGCAATGACAACGAGGCGTACCTTGGCGCTGGCGATCAGATCGACCAGGGCCTCGTCCGAGGCGACCGCGAAAATTCGGTTGTGGTCGACCATGGCATTTTCTCCCCCGCTACAACTTAAGTCAGTGGAGGCGCTCGGTGCCGGGAAATCCCCGCAGCGTCAGCCGCAGCCACGGCTCATGTCCCAAATTCTTGGCTATGTGTCTTCGTAATAGCTGCCTTTCCGTGCTCACCGACTCTGAGCTGACGGTAGCTGTTCTCCGGACGAATAGGAAGGATCGTTCCTGGAAGGATCGTGCTTATAGCGCCCCCCTGCGCTATGGTCGACCTCAAGGAGATCGTGGCAATCAATGTCCGTCGGCTTCGTCATGACCGTGGATGGAATCAGGAGGACCTGGCCGATCGGGTTGGTTTGAGCGCTCGCTATATAGGGCAGATCGAGCGCGCCCAGGCGTCGATGACAATCACCGTGCTCGGGCGGATAGCGAATGCGTTTGAGATCGAGGCTGCGAAACTGGTCGCACGCCCTCGGATTAGGCAATGACGCCTCAAAGGTCGGACCGCCTAAATCGGGACGGCGAATGATTTCGACCCGCGGGATTTAGCCCGGCAACGGGCCACCTGAACGTCATCGCCGCCAGGTCCATCAAAGCCTTTGAGACGAACATAGGACACTTGCCACTGCCCTCGAAAGTGGAGCGATGGGTGGCGAACAGGTTTGGGATAGACGCGAATTTGTAGTCTACCATCGGAGCTTAAGCGCGGGATGGCGCGGGCTGCTCGAACGTGTTTATTCATCCGCAAAAGGCCGCCGGGGCGCTGTTCGGATATGAACGCAGTCGAAATCGAGGAAGCCGTCTCTGCGCTGGCCGAACGACCATTCGACCGAGTGGAGTTTCCCTTCGCGTTCCTCGAGGCCTTCGGGAACAAGGAGACAACGCTCAAGCGGCTGAGGAAGGGAGAGTCGAATAAGTCGGACCTAGGCGGCGTCCTCCAGACCAACAACATCCATATCACGGTCGCCGCGCCGGGCGAGGTCACGAAGACCCTGGCCGCGCTGAAAGCGAGCCCGGCCACGATGAGGGCTAAGGCGAAGTTCATCCTGGCGACGGACGGAGAGTGGTTCGAAGCCGAGGACCTTGGCGGCGGCGAGACAGTCGCTTGCCGCTATGCCGAGTTCCCGGACCATTTCGGCTTCTTCTTGCCGCTCGCGGGAATCTCGACAGTCCAGCAGATCAGTGAGAACGCCTTCGACATCCGTGCCACTAGCCGGCTGAACCGTCTCTATGTCGAGCTCCTGAAGGAGAATCCGGATTGGGGCACGGCTGCGCGCCGCCCTGACATGAACCATTTCATGGCTCGGTTGATCTTCTGTTTTTTCGCCGAAGATACAGACATCTTCAACGGCACGGGACTGTTCACCGCAACGATAGAGCAGATGAGCGCGCGCGACTCGTCCAACACCCATGAGGTGATCGGCGCGATGTTCTGTGCCATGAACACCAAAGGTGCGGACCGCGCTGCGGCGAAGCTGCCGCGATGGGCGGATGTTTTCCCCTACGTGAATGGCGGGCTGTTCTCGGGCAGCCTTGATGCGCCTCGTTTCAGTCGGGCCGCTCGGTCCTATTTGTTGCACGTCGGCCGGCTTGACTGGACCAAGATCAACCCGGACATTTTCGGGTCGATGATCCAGGCGGTCGCCGAGGATGAGGAGCGCGGCGCGCTAGGCATGCACTACACTAGCGTGCCCAACATCCTGAAGGTTCTGAACCCGCTGTTTTTGGATGACCTCCGAGCGCAACTGGAAGCGGCGGGAGATAATGCTCGCATGCTTTTGAATCTGCGTAGGCGCATGTCGCATGTCAGGGTCTTTGACCCCGCCTGCGGCTCCGGCAACTTCCTCGTCATCGCCTACAAGGCGATGCGAGAGATTGAGGCGGAGATCAACAGTCGGCGCAAGGAGGACGGGCGCAAGAGCGATGTCCCTCTCACCAACTTTCGGGGGATCGAGCTGCGTGACTTCCCCGCGGAGATCGCTCGGCTTGCGCTTATCATCGCTGAGTATCAGTGCGATGTGCTCTATCGAGGCCAGAAGGAGGCGTTGGCGGAGTTCCTACCACTTGACGCAGAGAACTGGATCACTTGCGGCAACGCTCTACGCCTCGACTGGATGACCGTCTGCCCACCAACCGGAATGGGCGTGAAACTTCACGCCGATGATCTCTTCCATACCCCCCTCGACCAGATCCAGATCGACTTCGAGAATGAGGGGGGAGAGACTTTCGTTTGCGGAAATCCACCGTATTCGGGCAAGGGTAAAAAGGATAGCCGGCATCTTGATGACATGGACTTTATATTCTCAGGTCGGACGGATAAGTATGGCTATGTCGACTATGTGGGGTGTTGGTTTGTCCTTGCAGCCCAGTATTGTAGGAGCACCGGGGCTCTAGCAGGCTGTTGAAGAAGTATCCCGTTTCGCTTTGAGGACGGCTTCGTCGCCGTTTCGGTATGCGAACTCGATCTCGAGAGTGCCATCGTCGAGGAGTTCGGCGGTCCCTTCGCCCTCGACCTCGTCGCCTTCCTCGCAACCGGCCCAGCGAAAGCCAATCGAGTCCCGAGCATATTCGACCTCGAGGCCAGCCTCCAGAGCGCCGAAGGCGATTTCGTCGCCTTGCGCGGTGATCGTCAGCGCCGCCGGGCCGCAGAGATCGAGGTGAGCACCATCCCAGAGGTCGGCCTCGACGATCCGCCAGCGGCCGATCAGTCGGCAGTTCGCCGGGCTCTTCACGCGCAGGCCTCCAAGAGCTTCTGCAACCGCAACAGATTGTAGGCGGCGGCCGCGAAGGTAAAGGCCCAACCGACGCGATCGCGGCCGCGGAACTTGGCCTTCTCCTGCCCGCCAATCGTCTTCATCCAGCCGAAGGCTTCCTCGATCCGTTTGCGGATGCGTTGGCTGACTGCATAGCCTGCATGCCGCGTTGTGCGGCTGTCGATCGCCGACGAGCGGCCATTCGCATTCTGCGCCACGTGGGGCGTCGCGTTCATCGAGCGCAGTTCATTGACGAAGTCCTCGGCGTCGTAAGCTTTGTCGGCGCCGAGCGTGATCGGCCTCGGCCGATCGGCGCGCGGCTCGATCATGTGCAGCGCCGCGATCCGCTCGGCGTGGCCATTCGCCTCGGTCAAGCAGGCGTCGACGACGAGGCCGTTGCGGTTCTCCATCAGCGCGTGGCCCATGAAGCAGAGCTTCGCCTCCTTGCCCGGCCCTTTGCGATAGAGACGCGCGTCCGGATCGGTCGTCGAAGCGTGCGTCGCGTTCGAGCGCTTCTGGCCGTGAAAATCCGCCTCGCGGTTCCTCCTGCCGCCTGCCGTCGGAGGATCGCCCGAGCCGTCCTTCGGCCGAAAACTCTTCATCGAAGCCCACGCCTCGATCAGCGTGCCGTCGACCGAGAAATGATCCGCGCTGAGCAGTCGGTTCACACGCGGCTGCGAAAGCACCGCGCCCAAGAGCTTGGCTGCGATGTCGCCCTCCAGAAGGCGCTCGCGGTTCTTGGAAAACGTCGAGTGGTCCCACGCCGCATCGTCAACGCCGAGGCCGACGAACCAGCGAAAAAGCAGGTCGAACTCCAGCCGATCCATCAACTGCCGTTCCGAGCGGATCGAATAGAACGCCTGCAACAGCATCGCCCGAAGGAGCTTCTCCGGTGGGATCGAGGGACGGCCGCTCCGCGAATAAAGCGCCGAGAACGCGCCTGAAAGGGTCGAAAGCGCCTCGTTCACAATCCCGCGGATGGCCCGCAGCGGATGGTCCTTGCCGACCCGCGCTTCAAGATCGACGTAACTGAACAGCGACCCCGACCGCTCGTCCCCGCCTCGCATCCACTCGCCTCCGCCTAAGCGCAAGACGACAAAATCACATCACAATTCCCCCGGCCAGAGACTTTTTCAACGGCCTGCTAGCTGCCTTGGTGGCGACCAACTCCGTCTGCCAAGGCCGACAGTTACCCCAGCTTTGGCCGCAAGTGTTGCGCGGGGATGTGGAGATCATATTCGCACACCTCTCTTTCAAATGGTCCAACAGCGCCGCGCGCAACGCCGGTGTTATCTGTGTCATCATCGGAATTGCGAAGAAGGTGAGCCAACATCGCAAGTCGATATACGATGATGGCTTCGCCCATGCTGTATCAAGCATAAACGCATATTTGATCGACGGGGCCAACTTGTTCGTCGAGAGCCGGCCTGTGCCGCAATCGCCGTCTTTATCCTCGATGCTGACCGGAAGCGTGCCTAACGATGGAGGTAACCTCATACTCGAACCCGAGGAGAGGCGCTCGCTAGTGGCTCAGTTCCCGGCATCAGAGCAACTCATCCATCCGTTCTATGGATCAGAAGATTATCTGCAGGGGTTTACCAGGTCGTGCCTAGTGATATCAGATCGAGATGCTGGGCTAGCTCGGGATATCCCTCCCATCGCGGAACGCCTTGACCGAGTTACCGCACTCAGGGCCACAAGCAAGAAGAAGGAGGCCAGGGAGCAGCTGTCAAAAGTGCCGCATCGTTTTCAGCACAGGGGAGCAATTCCATCGCAGGCAGCGATCATAGTGCCCTCGGTAAGTTCTGAGCGCCGGGAATGGTTTCCCGCCGGACTTCTACCGGCTGGCGCGGTTGTCTCCAATCTCGCATTCTTAATCGTGGATGGTCCCCTCTGGAACATGGCGTTGATCGCCTCGCGCCTGCACCTAGTTTGGATCGCGACGGTCTGCGGTAAGCTGAAGACTGATTTCCGCTATTCCAACACCCTGGGTTGGAACACCTTCCCAATCCAAACGCTCACCGAGAAGAACAAGGCGGACCTGACCCGCTGTGCTCAGGACATTTTGCTCGTGCGCGAGACGCATTTTCCCGCGACGATCGCCGAGCTCTACGTCGTGGAGACCATGCCAGCCGACTTGCGGGATGCGCACGAACGCAACGACGAGGTACTGGAGCGCGTCTACATTGGCCGTCGCTTCAAGAACGACACCGAACGGCTTGAAAAGCTGTTCGACCTGTACACAAAGATGACTGCTTCGTCGGGGCCGAGAGAAAAGCGAACGGCGGGGACGGGCGTATGACCGACGACAGGAAATCATTCCCGACCGTTTCGGTCTCCTACGCCCGCAACGGCACCTCTACTAAAGCCAACGCGCTCGGCATGCGCCCGATGCAAGAGCGGGCTTATGAGAAGCGAGGCGAGCAATACCTGCTCATCAAGTCGCCGCCGGCTTCAGGCAAGAGCCGCGCGCTCATGTTCATCGCTCTCGACAAGCTCCAGAACCAAGGGCTCAAGCAGAGCATCATTGTCGTCCCGGAGAAGACCATTGGTGCGAGCTTCCAGGACGAACCGCTGTCGAGGTTTGGCTTCTGGGCGGACTGGCGCGTCGAGCCGAAATGGAACCTCTGCAATGCGCCCGGGTCGGACAACGGCGGAAAGGTCAAGGCGGTCGGAGCGTTTCTCGAAAGCGACGACAAGGTGCTGGTCTGCACCCACGCCACCTTCCGCTTCGCCGTTGAGCAGTTCGGCGTCGAGGCGTTCGACGACAGGGTGATCGCCATCGACGAATTCCACCACGTCTCGGCCAATCCCGACAACAAGCTCGGCCTGCATTTGACCCAATTCATTGCCCGAGACCGGGCGCATATCGTAGCGATGACCGGTTCCTATTTCCGGGGCGACGCCGACGCAGTCCTGACGCCGCAGGATGAGGCGAGGTTCGATACAGTCACCTACACCTACTATGAGCAGCTCAACGGCTACGAGTATCTAAAGCAACTCGACATTGGATACTTTTTCTACGCAGGCTCCTACGCCGACGACATTCTCAAGGTGCTCGATCCAGCAGAGAAGACAATCGTCCATATTCCGAGCGTCAACTCGCGCGAGAGCACGAAGGACAAGATCAAGGAGGTCGAGAACATCATCGAGGCGCTGGGGGAATGGCAGGGGGCCGATCCGGCGACAGGCTTCCAACTGGTGAAGACGCCCGCGGGCCGGCTACTACGGATCGCCGACCTGGTAGACGACGACCCCGCCAAGCGCGACAAAGTCTCCACCGCGCTCAAGGACCAGGCGCAGAAAGACAATCGCCACTATATCGACATCATCATCGCGCTTGGCATGGCGAAGGAGGGGTTCGACTGGATTTGGTGCGAACACGCCCTGACGGTCGGTTACAGGTCGAGCCTTACCGAGATCGTGCAGATCATCGGCCGCGCGACTCGCGACGCCCCAGGCAAGACGTGCGCGCGCTTCACCAACCTTATCGCCGAGCCAGACGCCGCAGAAGCGACGGTCACGGAGGCCGTCAACGACACGCTGAAGGCCATTGCAGCGAGCCTACTGATGGAGCAGGTGCTCGCGCCACGTTTTGAGTTCAAGCCGAAAAATCCGACGAACGGGCCGGTCGATGGCTTCGACTACGGCGAAGGCGGCTATGATCCAAAGAAGTGTAATGTCGGCTTCAACGAAGGGACCGGGAAGTTCCAGATCGAGATCAAAGGGCTCGTGACCCCGAAGAGCGAGGAAGGCCAACGGGTGTGCCAGGAGGACCTCAACGAGGTCATCGCTGCCTTCGTTCAGGACAAGAGGACAATTGAGCGCGGGATTTTCGATGAGAACCTCATACCCGAGGAACTGACCCAAGTCCGCATGGGCAAGATCATCAAGGACAAATACCCTGAGCTCAACGAGGAGGATCAGGAGGCTGTCCGTCAGCACGCGGTCGCCGCGCTAAACCTTACCCAGAAAGCGAAAGAGATCGCTGCGGACCGTGGGCCGGGCGACAAGAGCCCAAACACCGCTTTTGTTGAGGGTGTCCGAAAGTACGCGATGAATGTGCAAGACTTAGACATCGACCTGATCGACAGGATAAACCCCTTCGGTGAGGCCTACGCCATCCTGGCTAAGACCATGAGTGAAGAGAGCCTGAGGCAGGTCGCGGCCGTGATCGCAGGCAAGCGGGTAAACCTAACGATCGAGGAGGCGCGTGACCTCGCGAAACGCGCTCTGAGGTTTAAGCAAGAGCGCGGGAGATTGCCGTCAATCACCTCGACTGATGCTTGGGAGAAGCGCATGGCGGAGGGGGTAGCGTTTCTAACCCGCATGAAGGCCGAGGCAGCGCGTGGCTAGGTTCACTGACGAGGACGACGCGCTTCTGGACGAGCTTGGCGTCGAGGTCGAGAAGGAGCGGGCGTCGAGTCGGACGCCGCGCGAGGAGCGGATCATCGCCGGCTTCGAGGAAATCCAGCGGTTTGTCGAACAGCATGGCCGCGCGCCGCAGCACGGCGAGGACCGCGACATCTTCGAGCGACTCTACGCGGTGCGCCTCGATCGCCTGCGGGCGCTCCGTGAGTGCGGAACGCTGCTAGAGCCCCTCGATCATCAAGGGCTGTTGGCGAGAGAAAGCCTGGCCACTGCCGAAGGCTCTGATGAGCTCGACGACGACGAGCTCCTCGCCCAGCTGGGGGTCGAGGATGCTGCGTCGGATATAACCGAGCTGAAGCACGTTCGGACAGCCGCGGACAAGAAGGCAGCCGAGGAAATCGCTAATCGCCAGAAATGCGAGGACTTCGAGCAGTTCGAGCCCTTGTTCGAAAAGATTCAACAAGAACTCGCGAACAACATTCGTCAGACCCGCCCCTTCGAGCTGAAAGCTGAAATCAGGCCGGGGAGCTGGTTTATTGTCGGAGGTCAGAAGGCTTACGTCGCCAACATGGGCGAGATGTTTTCGAACGCCCAGGGGCGTACCGACGCACGACTGCGGGTGATTTTCGACAACGGGACGGAGAGCGATTTGCTCATGCGATCCCTGCAACGCGCCCTCCATAAGGACGAAGCTGGGCGCAGAATAACCGACCCTGCGGCGGGGCCGCTATTTGCCGGAGAGAGCGAAGGGGGTGATCTCGCGAGCGGCATCGTTTATGTGCTGCGCAGCAAATCGGACGATCCCTATGTAGCCGAGCATCGGAATGTTCTGCACAAGATCGGCGTGACTGGAGGCGACATCTCACGGCGGGTCGCCAATGCTCGGCTCGATCCCACCTTTCTTATGGCTGATGTCGAGGTCGTCGCGACCTATGAGCTTTTCAACATCAACCGCACGCGCCTTGAGAACCTCATCCACCGCGTCTTCGGCCCCGCGCGCCTCGACATCGAAATCAAGGATCGGTTTGGGCAACCGATCGTCCCCCGCGAGTGGTTCCTCGTCCCGATCTTTGTCATCGACGAAGCCATCGAGCGGATCAGAGACGGGACCATTCCGGGCTACCGTTACGATCCAAAGAGCGCTTCGCTCCGACGCGCTTAGGAATGATATGATATCTAACGGCAAGGGCGGCCGGCATCGCTTGGGCTCGCGACACCAATGGTGCTTCGGCGACGCGCGTCGGTCATTTCCGGCGCCCGCTTCGACGACGACCCGAAGGTCTCGAGCTCGTCGTCCGAAGTGCGGCGCCTTTGCCTGCGGGGACGTGGCAGTCGAGCACAACCGCTTGCACGATGAAACCGTCAGGCAGGGCGCCAGCCTGGGCTTCGAGTTGCCCACTCGCGTCCTCAATGGTCATCCTTGGAACACGATCGCGGCGGCTGTCCTTTTCGTCCCATTTATCGGTGTCAAACCAGCCAACGAGATAGATGCCGACCTGGGCCCGCAATGGAATCATGTACTCCCGAAAGAGCTGATCATGGAGGGCAGTGAATAATTCCGGATTCCAGCAGCCTTTAGTCTCGATAACGGCAGAGATGGCATCAAATCGCTCGCCATCCTCTCGTCGGCGAACTGCATTGACAAGGATATCGGTGCGCTGCCCGATTGGCGCCCCGGCGCGCGGCTGACCTCTACCTCGCGATTGGCGAAAATTCCCGCGCTTCCCAATTCAGCCTGAAGGAAACGCGTGACCCGGTCCGACAAGGCGTTCTCGTTAATTGGGCGGAAAATGTCCTTACCGCCTTGCTGGTCCCACAAGTCCCTGACAGGAGTTCTGAGCGCCGTGGAGCGCTGCGCCGTACTTCTCGAGAGCCGCGGCCAAGACATTACGCAGATCCGCAGGTGAGGTGACGAGTTGCAGAGTTGGCTTATCGGTAAGCGCGAGCACTTCTTCCTTCTTCCGAAGTCAATGGCGACCAGGTCGCTATGCGCATCGCGCGCTCGGCCCGACTCCGCTCATATGGCAAACTGCTAAGCTCGGGGTGGCCTGCGACTAATTCACTCAACACTTCGACGGCGGCCTCTGTGCCCATCCCAGCTAGATAGCGGGGAGCGCCATCCCGCAGATCGCCGATCGAGTCCAAGGCTCCTACGAAGCCGGTCGCACGCTTAGCATCCTTATCCGGCGGGAATAATCGCGCCATAAGCACGTAAAGATCTGCGATCTCGCGCTCGCTCAGGCGGGCGTAGAAGGGCGTGTCGAAGTTGAAATGTGCGGCCATCTGGAGCAGCACTTTTCGGGCCAAGGCGTCGTCGGACGCGATCGCCGTCCATAGTGCCGGCCATGCGCGAACCGGCGCGCGGCGAAGCAGCACTTCGGCGATCGCGAGTGTTCGGCCGGGCATTGAAGGCCCCGAGTTTGACAGCATGCTGAGGGCATGATCAGAGGCGGCCTCGACTCCGGCCCCCATAAGAGCGTCAAGCAATGCGGCATACTCTGGCAGCGTGTTGTCCGGTAGACAGAGCTCATCGTACATCGCGTCTGACAAAAGGCGATTGCCCCAGCACCCATCGAGATCACGAAGCAGGAAGAAAGGGGGACCTGGCTCCGGAGTAGCCCCCGGCGCGCGACTCCTTTCCCGTTCAAGTCGAATGATCGTCCGGACGGCCCCGACGAATTCTTTCGGTGCGTGCGTCAGCGCGTCCGTCAGAACCCGTGCGATGTCGAGCGAGTGGTCGACCACGCCGTGCCGCGGAAGCCCGACAATCACCGGCGCCCATTTCCGCCAAGTAGAACCGGCGATCCTCGAATAGCCCTCGGGGGATAGTTGCCCTAGCAGAATGAACGCCCTCAAGCCGGCTACAGCATCCCGCCGGACCGGCATTGGCCTGTGCCCGAGCCAGTTGTCAATGTTGATCTCCGCTTCGGCCAGATATCGTTCGGCGGAGGCGACGATCCGGCGCCGAAGCGGCTCGTCGGAATCGCGCCATCCTGGCATCGTCGTTACGAAATACTCGAGTCCATTCCCCCATGCTCGGCTCTCAGGTGTCAGCTGCAAATAGCAGGTCAACTGCCACCAACCCTGCCAGCGGCCGGATTCAGCCTCCACGAGTAGCGCTAAAGTCCGCTCCGACAAATCGGGCGCAAGCGGAGGGCTGCGATTGTGCCTTAGCGCGCGCAATTGCTCCTGCTGGGCTCGAAATCTCGCAACCTCCGGAGAATCCAACCTGAAGGTGTCGAACCACGAAGCGTAACGAGTTCGCAATGCCGGCGAACGTTCGGCGGCCGCATAGAGCGCCTCGACGTGGGGCACTTTCTCGCAGTCGAAGACGCGCTCGATGAAGTTGCAGAGCGTGTCGAAGTTGAGGCCGTCCACCGGATGCGATCCGCCCGGCGAAATATCAAGAAGCCACTCGAGGTCGGCCTCGACGAGCAAGGCAGCGCGCTCATACGAATAGGTCTCGAGCTGATCGTGAGCGCCGGCACACACCGCGACCAAGAATTCGACGGCGTCTGTCGACGTCGCTGCGCAAGCGGGTCATGAAGGTCACTTGCGCTTCACGGTCGGTTCCACGACACAGTTCGCCGTGTTGACGCAGCCGCAGCCCAATATTCTCGATGAGAAGCTGGATAAGCCCCGCTTCCTCGAACACCTCCCACGTTTTGAACATGATGGCATCAGCGAGCGTCTTGTCCTGAAAATTGCTATCGGTCGGGCGGGTCCTCGCTATCAGATCAGCGGCCCAGGCGAGCGCCGGCGGCAGGTCTGCTGCGCTCAGCGTTTCCGGTAAGGTCCTCTTGAAATACGCATAGGCGCCAAAATAAAGATCGACCGAGGGCGTCAACAGGGCAAAGAGCTCGGACGCACTCATATGACCAGGCCACAGTAGCTCAAGGGCGTGGCCCTTGATGTCATCGTTCGGATCAGGCCCCCCTTCGCCGGCCGCGAGCGGGCGAATGAGCGGCGGAACAACCGCGTCGCCGCAGTACTTTAGCGCCGAAACCGCTGACGCTCGGACCCCGGAATCATCGCTCTCATTTAATGCTACCTGCAGAAGCTGCGGCTGCAGCTCTGTGAGCCTGCATTTCTCAGCGATAAGAATTCCAAGGCGGCGCGTGCTTGCGCTTAGTTGTCCGTTAATCATGATCGGAGCGAGCTGGGCGGCCAAGCCAGAGTGTTTCAGCTTCGCGTAGGTTTCGGCATTGCTGTATGGCGAGTCAGTAGACTGTTTGCGCTTAACCAATTCAATTAGGGACCCGACCAATGACGCTCGGTCATTGTTGGTCCAGCTAGATAGGTCCCCGCGCAAGAGCGCCCACGGTTCGTCGGCGATTAGCGCGGCACGAAACGCCGAACTCAGCGAGGCGATCCACGCGCCGACGATCGAAAGCTGAAGGATCAACCCACCCGCCGGATGGAGCAGGGCCTTCAACATGGTCTCCGCCGGGACGCCCCGCTCGAAGAGATAGAGCGCAGCCAAAAACTCACCATAGCCTTGGTGAGCCCAGCCCATGCGGCCCTCGCCGCGCGAGCTAAAGAGGCCAGTGTCCAACACCTCGCGGACATCGTTGTCCGTCGCACTAAACGTCGCGAACGCTCCTGTTTCGCGCGAGCCCGCGAGCTTTGACAAAGTGACATCGTCTTTCGGACAGACCGCTTCAGGACCCGTCCAAACCGCGAAGCGATTGCCGAGAATCGTCGCTGCGGCGATCCGTCCGGCTAGGCGCATTCGTTGGATCGCGTTGAGGTTTCCGCGACGCCCCGAATCGCGTCGAACTCTTACTCTGCTCCTCGCACAGCGCGAGGCATCCCAGCCTGTAGAGATCGACGTTGCTGCGCGGCAGGTTACCCCGCCCTCTATAGATCTTCAGCAACATTGTGAGTGTCAGCGGCTTGATGGCGAAGGGCACTGCCTGCGCCGCGAACAGCTCCCGCATGAACGCCTCGAGCGTGATGCCGTCCGCCTCCAGGGCTATGAAGATATCCCGACGACGGAGCGGCGCGAGTTCATAGACCCGTGCGGAATCGGCCCAGATTCTGGTCAGCGCGACTTCAAGGATATTCGCTGGCCAAACCGCCGTGCGACAAGCGATCCGGATTGACATTCGTGCCGACGGAAGCTCGGGCAGCACCGATGCGAGTAGATTTGCAATCGAGTCGATACGGAGAAGCGCCTCGTCGAGGCTATCAAGATGAAGAAAAAGGTGCGAGTTGCCGTTCTTCCAGGCTCTGAATTTCTCACTTTCGAAGATTCGCTTATGGAGGAGCGCGTCGCTCGAAAAACTGCGAAGATTCTCGTAGATCGACACGGTACTACCGCCGACCGCGTCGACCCTGTCCGCTTCCTCCTTCAGAGTCGTTGACTTGCCAATCCCAGGCTCGCCCAACAGAACGAGCGCTTTATATTCCTGAAGCGCCGCGAGCTGTACCGCGCCCGGCGATTGAAGCGGATACTCCGAGGGGTCGAGCAGAAAGCCCGCATCCGACAAATTGACAATGCCGTCGCGCGGTACCCAGAAGCGAGCCCAAGGGTAGGTCGGTTCAGCCACTTGCTTGGACGCGGTGTCAGTGCCTTTTATAGTCATGACACTGCAGTAGCGCTGGGACGAGGCGTGGGAGCATCGCGCCAACTCTCAGCGAGAGGTACCGAACTGTTATCGTTATATTCAATAGCGATTGCCCCCTCTGCCCGGGCTTCCTAAGCCGGCCTGCTCATCGCCTCCAAGTGGCCATTCGACGATCGCCCGTGGCCGCCTCAAGTCAGATCAGATGTTCGCCCTTCGCGTTCTGCAGGGACTCGTCCCGCACTGCTGAGCGGGAGGGCGGAGCCTATCGCCTCGAAGGCTGCGGGCGTGACCGCGACCCGGATCATTGGCGCGGCTACGGGGTGGCAGCTTTGGAGTCGAGCGCCTACGAAATTTGCGACCGGCGGGTCCGCATTGGGTCCGCAAGCAAGTCAGCCTTTCTTTACGTTTGACGTGCAGTCAACCTTTATCTCTTTTACTTCAATAGCTTGAACTGGCGCGCCCGGAGAGATTCGAACTCCCGACCCCCAAATTCGTAGTCTGGTGCTCTATCCAGCTGAGCTACGGGCGCCTAGGTCCGCTCAGGGCGGCGAAAGCGAGCCTTTGAGCGAGCGCGCGCTCTAGCTCCTTTTCGCGAGGCAGGCAAGAGCGGAGGCAAGCCTGAATGTCTCGCCGCAACGCTTAGGCGGCTTGCGCTGACGGGCGCTGGCCGATAGGCACGGCGCGCCCCATGCTTTCAACTCCGCCGATCGCTTTCGTCAACGCGCGTCTCATCGATCCCGTCCAGGAGACCGAGACCCGCGGCGGCCTTATCGCCATCGATGGCCTCATCGCCGGAGTTGGCCCCGCAGTCACGCGGGACCAACTGCCGGGCGAGGCGATGATCCTCGACTGCGCGGGCGACGTCGTTTCGCCGGGCCTTGTCGACATGCGCGCTTTCGTTGGCGAGCCAGGGGCTGAGCATCGCGAGACCATCGCCAGCGCCAGCGCAGCCGCCGCCGCCGGCGGCGTAACCACTCTTGTCACCCGTCCCGACACCAATCCGCCGGTCGACGACCCGGCGGTGGTCGACTTCATTCTCCGGCGGGCGCGCGATGCCGCCAAAGTTCGCGTCCACCCGGCTGCGGCTCTGACCAAGGGTCTCAAGGGCGAGGAGATCGCTGAAATTGGTCTGCTCGCGGAAGCAGGCGCAATCGCCTTCTGCGATGGGCTCCACTCGGTCGCCGATGCGCTGACCATGCGGCGCGCGATGACCTACGCCCGCGACTTTGGCGCGCTCATCGCGCCGGTCTGCGAGGACCGCTCGCTGAGCCGCGAAGGGGTGATGGCGGAGGGCCTGCGTGCGACCTGGCTTGGGCTGCCCGGCGTGCCGCGCGAGGCAGAAACCATTATGCTCGAGCGCGATCTGCGCCTGGTCGGGCTGACCGGCGCGCGCTATCACGCCGCGCTGCTCTCGAACAGTCTGTCGCTCGAGGCGATGGCGCGCGCGCGCCAGGCCGGGTTGTCGGTCACCTGCGGCGTGTCGATCAATCACCTGACCCTGAACGAGCTCGACGTCGGGGACTATCGCACGTTTCTCAAGCTTAAACCCCCGCTGCGCGCCGAGGATGAGCGCTTGGCGCTGGTCGAGGCCTTGGCCGAGGGCCTCATCGACGTCATCTGCTCCGACCACGACCCCCAGGACGTCGACACCAAGCGGTTGCCGTTCGCGGAAGCCGAGGCGGGCGCGATTGGAATCGAAACAATGCTGTCGGCCAGCCTGCGGCTCGTGGCCGCCGGACGCATCACGCTGCCACGCCTCATCCGCGCGATGACCTCGCGACCCGCCGAGATCCTGCGGCTGCCAGTCGGCAGGCTGTCGGTCGGCGCTCCTGCCGACGTGATCCGCTTCGATCCCGAAGAGCCATACGTGCTCGATCCCGCGCTGCTTCATTCGCGGTGCCGCAACACGCCCTTCGATGCGGCGCGGCTTGAGGGACGGATCAAGATGACGCTGGTTGCCGGGCGGGTCGCGCACGAATAGTCTCATTGCGGTCCTTCGTTCAATCCACGTCGGCTGGAAGCGCGCATGGTCGGGGTTTCTTACGGCGGGGCGTTGGCGCTGGCGCTCGGCTATTGTCTGGGATCAATTCCCTTCGGACTTGTGCTGACGAGGCTGGCCGGGGCAGGGGACCTGCGCGCGATCGGCTCGGGCAACATCGGCGCGACCAATGTCCTGCGCACCGGCCGCAAGGGACTGGCGGCCGCGACGCTCGCGCTCGATGCGCTGAAGGCGACGCTCGCGATTGTCTTGGCTTGGTGGTGGTTTGGGCCGCCGACGGCGTTGGCGGCAGCGGCCGGGGCGGTGCTCGGCCACATGTATCCGGTCTGGCTCAACTTCCGTGGCGGCAAGGGCGTCGCCACCTATCTTGGCGGCCTTATCGGCCTGGCCTGGCCGGCGGCGATCGTCTTCGCTGTCGTCTGGCTCGCGGTCGCGGCGCTCCTGCGCTACTCGTCAGCGGCTGCGCTGGCGGCGACAGTCGCCTCTCCAATCGCCATGGCCGCGATTGGAGAGAGAGGCGCAGCTTTGGTCTTCGCGGCGCTGTCCGCGCTCATCTGGTTCAAGCATAGCGCCAACATCGTTCGCCTTCTCAATGGCTCCGAATCGAAAATCGGGCAGAAGTAAAGGGGATGGCGAACAAGCCTGCGCTGCGCCTCACCGACCAGCAACGTTTCGATTGGCTGCGTCTCATACGTTCGGAGAATGTTGGCCCGCGGACCTTTCGGGCGCTGGCCACCAATTGTGGTGGCGTCGCAGCGGCGCTGAAGGCGCTGCCGGAGCTTGCGCGGCGCGGGGGCGCGAAGCGACCGATTCGAATCGCTTCCGTCGAAGAGGTCGAAAAAGAGCTGACTGCCGCTCGCAAACTCGGGGTGCGCTTCGTGGCGCTCGGCGAGCCGGACTATCCGACGGTGCTGCAGGAGATCGATTCCGCGCCCCCTGTTCTCGCTCTTCGGGGACAGCCGGCGGTGTTGGGCAAGGCGACGGTCGCAATCGTGGGCTCTCGCAACGCCTCGGCCGCGGGACTGACGTTCGCCGAGCGGCTGGCGCGTGGCTTGGGACAAGCCGGCTACGTTATCGTCTCCGGGCTCGCGCGGGGGATTGACCAGCGCGCCCACGTCGCGAGCCTTGAGACCGGCGCCGTCGGGGTGCTCGCCGGGGGACACGGAAAACCCTATCCGAGCGAGGCCGTCCCGTTGATGGAGCGGATGGTGGAATCGGGCGCCGTCCTGTCTGAAATGCCGGTCGAGTGGGAGCCGCGAGGGCGAGACTTTCCTCGCCGCAACCGCATAGTCTCCGGCCTCGCCCTGGGGGTCGTGGTGGTCGAGGCTGCGCGGGGTTCGGGCTCGCTCATCACGGCTCGGTTCGCGCTTGAGCAAAATCGTCAGATCTTCGCGGTGCCCGGATCTCCGCTCGATCCGCGGGCCGAGGGAACCAACGATCTCCTGAAGCAGGGAGCATCGATCTGCACTGGCGCGGACGATGTGCTAACGGCGCTCGAGTTGGTCCGCTCGGACAAGGACCTCACGGTCATGCGCGAGGCGAACAGCGAGGCTGGCGAACCTCTGTGGGGGGAACAATCTTTGTACGGGGTTGATCCGCAGTCGATCCCTCGAACGCGGCCCGGCGACGAATTCGACGATGCAGCCGCCGCGCCGTACAGCGCGGGCGACGAAGCGGAGGTCGCGCGGGAGCGGATCGTCGCCTTGCTCGGCCCTTCGCCAATCACGCTCGACGAACTCGCTCGGGCCGCGGAGGTATCAGCGCGAACCGTGCGGGTGGCGCTGCTCGAACTCGAAGTGGCGGGGCGCATAGAATATTCGGGCAATCGCGTCGCGCTGCTGACGAGCGCCAGTGAACTTTGAGCCGCGCCGAAGCCTCAATCGAACGAATTGCCTTGAGGCGATCCAACCGCAACCTGGAACGGCTCCTGATCGATGCGCTCGGATTCGGCGACGGCGTTGGTGCGAACATAGATCTCACTTTCCGCTCTGGCCATCCCAAGGAAATAGGCGAGGAGGTCGAGGCGGGCGGCGATCGCCATGGCTTCAAGCTGGGCGGTCATGTCTGTGATGTAGCGTGCGACATCGAGAGCTTCGTGCGTGACAGCCCGATGAGACGGATCGTTGCCCCTTCTGAGCGGCCTCGCGGAACCGTTTCTTACGGTTCTCCCTTGCTCTCCGCGGACGCGTCTCGGGAAACCCATGTCCTCAATCATACAATTACGCCGTCTCGTTCCGCGGAGGGAGGCGGACCCTTTCGGGGGCCTACTCCGGGTCGCTTGCCACCTCAACGCGGGGGTCGCGTTGATTCGGTCAAGACCCTGTTTTACACCGTAAGAGGCGCCGATTTTACACCGAAAAACAAGACGTTCCTGACAATATTGGCGAGCCGGCGCTTCCACAATTATGTAGAGACAGAACGACAAAAATGTTGATAGGCGGCTACGGAGCGCCATTTTGGGTGCGTGTGAGCCCGCAAAGACGGTCCAGGGCGCCCTGAAGAATATAAGCTGCGGCCATCTTGTCGACGACCTCGGCGCGTCGGGCGCGCGACACGTCATTGGCGATTAGCGATCGGGTGACGACGGCGGTCGAGAACCGCTCATCCCAAAAGACTATAGGTAGAATGGTCCGCGTCGAGAGGTTGCGCGCGAAAGCCCGTGCCGACTGCGCGCGCGGGTTGTCGCGTCCTTCGAGATCAAGCGGCAGACCAAGGACGATCCCAGCGACGTCGAATTCGGAGAAGGCGGCGGTCAGCGCCTCCGCGTCCTTCGCGAACGCCCCGCGCGGAAGGGCTTTCAAAGGCGAGGCGAGGCGACGCTCAACGTCCGAGATCGCAAGTCCGATGGTTTTCGAGCCAAGGTCGATGCCGATCAGGCGCGCCTTTGGAGGAAGGCTGAGGGCGAGATCTTCGATGGCGATCGGGTGGCGCATTGGCGCGACCGGCCTATCACCGAGCGATGCGCCAGTCGACCGACGACGTCGCGAGCGGCGGCCAATCTCGGTCAAGTCTCGCACCGAGGTTTGCCAGGCGAAACTTGGCGATGTATAGGGGCGCGCCCCGCGTTCCAAGGTGTTCCCAGGAGCTTTGGATGTCCGTCGATCTCAACACCGTCCGACGCATCGCGCATCTCGCGCGCATCGCCGTGAGCGAAGCTGAGATCCCGCATTTGCAAGGCGAGATCAACGCCATTCTCAAATTCGTCGAGGCCCTCGACGAGGTCGACGTCGACGGCGTCGAGCCGATGACGTCGGTTATTCCCATGCGGCTGCCGATGCGTGAGGACGTTGTCGCCGACGGCGAGATTGCCTCCCTCGTGCTCGCCAATGCGCCCATGACCGAGGACGGCTTCTTCGTCGTTCCTAAAGTGATTGAGTGAGCCGCCGAGCAGCCGGGACGCTCGCCATCAAGGATCCATTTTGACCGATCTGACCTCCCTGACGCTCGCCGAAGCGCGCGATCGTCTCAAGTCTCGGGCGATTTCCAGCGTCGAGATCACCAAGGCTCATCTCGAAGCGATTGAACGCGCCGAGGGGCTCAATGCGTTCGTCGCCATCACCGCGGACAAGGCGTTGCAAATGGCTGAAGCGAGCGACGCGCGCCTCGCTGGCGACGAGCCAGGCCCGCTCGAAGGGCTGCCGATCGGGATCAAGGATCTCTATGCGACCGAGGGGGTCCACACCCAAGCGTGCAGCCATATTCTGGAGGGCTTCAAGCCGCGCTACGAGTCGACCGTCACCGCTAATTTGTGGCGCGATGGCGCGGTCATGCTGGGCAAGCTCAATATGGATGAGTTCGCCATGGGCTCGTCGAACGAGACGTCCTATTACGGGCCGGTCGCCTCGCCCTGGCTGCCGCCGAACTGGAGCCGTGACAGAGGACGCGCGGCGGCGCGGAGTTCCGATAAGCGCGGGCTGCTGACGCCCGGCGGCTCATCTGGGGGTTCGGCCTCGGCTGTCTCGGCGCGCCTCTGTCTCGCCGCAACCGCGAGCGACACCGGCGGCTCCATCCGCCAGCCCGCGGCTTTTACAGGCATTGTCGGCATCAAGCCCACCTATGGCCGGTGCTCTCGCTACGGCATGGTCGCGTTCGCTTCTTCACTCGATCAGGCGGGGCCGCTGGCGCGCACCGTCCGCGACGCCGCAATCATGCTGCGGTCGATGGCCGGCCCCGACCTCAAGGATTCCACTTGCTCGCCGACCCCCGTTCCCGACTACGAAGCCGCGGTCGGACGCTCAGTCAAGGGCATGAAGATTGGCGTGCCCAAGGAATATCGCCTCGAGGGCATGAGCAGCGAGATCGGCGCTTTGTGGGCGTTCGGCGCCGAGTGGCTTCGCGCCGCCGGCGCGAGCGTCGTTGATGTGAGCTTGCCCCACACGTCGTACGCCCTGCCTGCTTATTATATAGTGGCGCCGGCGGAAGCCTCGAGCAATCTCGCGCGCTACGACGGCGTGCGCTACGGCCTGCGGGAACCCGGGGCCGACATCACCGAGCTTTACGAGCACACCCGCGCCAAAGGCTTCGGGACGGAAGTGCGACGGCGCCTGATGATCGGCACCTACGTCCTCTCCGCCGGCTATTACGACGCCTATTATGTAAGGGCGCAGAAAATCCGCACTCTTATAAAGCGCGACTTCGAGCGCGTGTTCGCCGACGGCGTCGACGCGATCCTGACCCCCGCCACGCCGTCCGCCGCGTTCGGCATCGGCGAGAAGGGCTCCGACAACCCGGTTGAAATGTACCTCAACGACGTCTTCACCGTGACCGTGAACATGGCGGGTCTGCCAGGCCTCGTCGCGCCCGCGGGCTTGTCGAGCGAGGGCCTGCCGCTCGGGCTGCAGCTCATCGGCCGTCCGTTCGACGAGGAGACGCTGTTCGCGCTGGGCGAAACGATTGAGCAGTCGACGGGCCGGACGACGCTTCCCGAGCCGTGGTGGGCGTGAGGCCCCGGCGCTAAGATCCCGACGGACTTCGGACGAGAGGTAAGCGATCCACATGGCGACGGACAGGGCGAGCGCGAAACTCATCAAAGGCGCGACTGGAGACTGGGAGATAATCATCGGGCTCGAGGTCCACGCCCAGGTGACTTCGCGCTCGAAGCTCTTCTCCGCCGCTTCAACCGCGTTCGGCGGCGAGCCCAACTCGCACGTCTCGCTCGTCGACGCCGCGATGCCCGGCATGCTGCCGGTGATCAACCGCGAATGCGTGGTTCAGGCGGTGCGCACCGGCCTTGGCCTCAAGGCCCAGATCAACCGCCGCTCGACTTTCGACCGCAAGAATTACTTCTATCCCGATCTGCCCCAAGGCTATCAGATCTCCCAGTACAAGAGCCCGATCGTGGGGGAGGGGGAGATCCAGGTCGATCTCACCCCGGACCACTCGATCAAAGTTGGGATCGAGCGCCTGCATCTCGAGCAGGACGCGGGCAAGTCGCTGCATGACCAGTCTCCGACGATGAGCTTCGTCGACCTCAACCGTTCCGGCGTCGCTTTGATGGAGATCGTCTCCAAGCCCGATATGCGCTCGGCCGACGAGGCCAAGGCCTATGTGAGCAAGTTGCGCACCCTCTTGCGCTACATCGGCTCGAGCGATGGCGACATGGAGAAGGGCAATCTGCGAGCCGACGTCAATGTTTCGGTGCGACGCCCCGGAGAAGCGCTCGGCACGCGCTGCGAGATCAAGAACGTGAACTCCATTCGCTTCATCGGTCAGGCGATCGAGACCGAGGCGCGCCGGCAGATCGCCCTCATCGAGGACGGCGGCGCGGTCGAGCAGGAGACGCGCCTGTTCGATCCTGCGCGCGGGGAGACACGCTCGTTGCGCTCCAAGGAAGAGGCGCACGACTACCGCTACTTCCCCGACCCCGACCTCTTGCCGCTTGAATTTGACGAGGCGTTCGTCGACGCGCTTGCTGCGGACTTGCCGGAACTGCCTGACGCCAAACGAACGCGCTTCATGGCCGACTACGCTCTATCGGCCTACGACGCCTCGATCCTGGTCGCCGAACGGGAGACGGCCGATTTCTTTGAGGACAGCGTCAACCACGGCGGCGCAAAGCGCGACGCGAAGGCGGTCGCCAACTGGCTAATGGGCGATATCTCCGCGCAGGCCAACGCGCAGGGCGTTGCAGTGGCGGACGCAGGCCTGAGTGCGGCGTCGTTGGCGAGCCTTGTCGATCTCATCGGCGAGGGTGTCATCTCCGGCAAGATCGCTAAGGATTTGCTCGTCAGGCTGTTCGCAGATGACCGCGGCGCCGACCCGCGCGCATTGGTCGAAGCCTATGGTCTGCGTCAGGTGACCGACGTCGGCGCGATCGACAGCGCCGTTGACGCGGTCATCGCAGCCAATCCCGACAAGGCCGAGCAAGCCAAAACGAAGCCCGGCATGTTGGGCTGGTTCGTGGGTCAGGTGATGAAGTCGACGGGTGGGAAAGCCAACCCACAAGCAGTGAGCGACGCGCTCAAAAAGCGACTCGGTGTGTAGCTGTCGTTTCGAATCGCACTGCGAATCACTTGATTTTCGGCGCGATTCGCGCGCCAACGCCGGCGGTAACAACGTCTCATCGACAAAAAACTGATAACGACTCCCAAGAAAAATTCGATTGCGATGAGCGTGCGCGCCGTTTCGATTTGATACGCTCGTCGCTACGGATGTTGTTGCTTCGCGCTTGCTATTGAGGGCGTGAATCCGAGCCGCGAGCGCACGGAACGTTTTCTGCGCGCGAAGTTACGATCCTTGGAGACGGCTGTGATATAAGGGCAAACCAGGGATCGACTAAATATGATTTGGCTGCTGCGCAAGCGCTCGGAGCGTAGAGGTGTGCAGCAATTCAAGGGCATGATCGACGCGCGCAAGAGCTCTCGTCGATGAATGCTGAGATGCTCGAGTGCGCGCGATAATTCGATAGTCACGACGCTCAGCGCATGTTGCGCGCGTGTGCAACGCTTGCGTGAAATCAAAACGAATGTACTTTCGCTCGCGCATCTGCATGGCGCGTAATTTGTGCTGAGAGCAGATGGTTGAGAGGGACGTGATAAATGCCGAAAGCTGCCACCAAGAAAACGGCGAAGAAGTCCGCCGCCAAGAAGCCCGCGAAGAAGTCCGCCCGCAAAGTCGTCGCCAAGAAGGCCACGCGCAAAGGTGCGGTGAAGAAAGCCACCGCGAAGAAATCCGCCCGCAAAGTCGTCGCCAAGAAGGCGACGCGCAAGGGTGCGGTGAAGAAGGCCTCCGCGAAGAAGTCGCCTGCCAAGCGTGCGCCAGCGAAGCGCAAGAAAGCGATGCCAACGCCGACCCCAGGATCGTCAGACACGTCGCCCGCCGCCTAATCGGTTTGCGCGTTTCGACGTATCGGCTGATCAGGCGCGGTTGCCGGCGGTGCGGCCTCGCCTGATCAGCCTGTTCGCTTTTCGCGTTTGACTTTGGCGTGTTTGGTTTTGTGTCCGACGGAGACGGTTCTCCGCAGGATCGTGCAAAAAACGGCTTCGTGTCGCGCCGCCGGCGCCTCGCGGCCACTTGTTCTCGACCCGCACATTTGCGAGTTGCTGCGCGTTCGCGCCGGCCGCAAGTCTCTCCCGGCGCGCACTCCCTTTGGAGCGCGCCGAACGCAGTACTCTGCCCCGTCCAAAAAGTCCGGTTTGACCGAATGGCAATCTGCTCGACGGCACCGCTAACGCCGCCACGCCGCGCGCTTGCAATGGGAAGACGCGTCGGGCATATGTCGCGACGCGCATTGCGTCCGGAGATGTGGCCGAGAGGCTGAAGGCGGCGGTTTGCTAAACCGTTATAGGGTTGTAAAGCTCTATCGAGGGTTCGAATCCCTCCGTCTCCGCCACCTGTCTAAAATTATATAATTGTTTCAAGGATTTAGTCGTGCGCTCTCGCGTAGTGGGTGGACGCTCCGCGTGGCGCAGGGTGCGCTCGGTAGATTAACATGGCATACGCGGCTGTCCATGAAGTTGGCGCTAGCGAGCGCGACGGAGCAATGCCAGCAGCCTCCAGAGGTGTAGGCTCCAAGACTGCCGACGCTTATCACCCCGAGACCCCGGTCTGAGCGCAATGGGTAAGGGCGGAGCCGCGCGCAGTTTTATGCGCGGGCCCCGACCGGCGGAGCCTCGCGCCCGACCATAGCCATGTGCTGCGGCGCGTAGCGTTCGCCCTTGGCCTCGATCCCTGAGGCGGCATCCGCGATGGCGCGCAGATCACCTTTCGTCAGCTCGATCTCTGCCGCGCCGATATTCTCCTCGAGCCGGTGGAGCTTTGTCGTGCCCGGGATTGGAACGATGTAGGGCCGCTGCGCCAGCAACCAAGCAAGCGCGATCTGAGCAGGGGTCTTGCCCTTTTCATTGGCGACCCGTTTCAACAGATCCACAAACGCCTGGTTCTTCTCCATGGCCTCCGGCTGGAAGCGCGGGACGCTTTTGCGGAAATCGCCGTCGCCGAGCTCGGTGGCCTTGCTCATCGCCCCGGTCAAAAAGCCTTTGCCGAGCGGGCTGTACGGCACAAAGCCGATCCCAAGTTCGTCACACGCTGCGAGGATGCCGTTCGTCTCCGGCGCCCGCCACCATAGCGAATATTCGTTCTGGAGCGCCGTCACAGGAAGCACCGCGTGAGCGCGGCGGAGCGTCTGGACGCCGGGCTCCGACATGCCAAAGTGCTTCACCTTGCCCTGCGCGATGAGATCCTTGACGGTCCCGGCGACGTCCTCGATCGGGACATTCGGATCGACGCGGTGCTGGTAGAGGAGGTCGATGGTTCCAATCCCAAGTCGCTTGAGCGATCCCTCAACGGCTTGGCGGATGTGCTCGGGCCGGCTGTTGACGCCGCGATTTTCACCCGTCTCGAAATCGATGTCGAAGCCGAACTTGGTCGCGATAACCACCTTGTCGCGGAACGGGCGCAACGCTTCGCCGACGACGTCTTCATTGGTGAAGGGCCCGTAGACCTCGGCCGTGTCGAAGAAGGTGACGCCGCGATCCACCGCAGCGCGAATTAAGGCCACGCCTTCATCCTTGGAAAGTTTCGTCGCGTAGCTGAAACTGATTCCCATGCAGCCAAGACCGATGGCGGATACTTTCAGGCCGCGGCGACCGAGTTCACGCGTTTGCATGCGATGTTCCTTTCGAGTGTGTGGTTGCGCTTGGGGCCGCCGCGAACACCTCACGGGCGATCCCGATGGCGGTGCTGGCGGTCGGCCAGCCAGAATAAAAGGCGAGGTGCGTGATCATCTCGACGATCTCGTCCCGGGTCACGCCGTTCTCGAGCGCCTTCCCGAGATGGAACTTGAGCTCATTGCTTCGATAGAGGGCGATCAGACTGGCGACCGTGATGAGGCTGCGATCGCGCGGGCTGAGCCCCGGCCGCCGCCAGACATCGTCGAACAGGACGGTGTCGCTGATCTCGGTCAGGCGCGGCGCGATGTCGCTCCAGGGTGCGCGCATCGGGGTCTTCACATCCGCCATGGCGTCAATTCCTTTTCGTGGCGGCTAGCATCTAGCCGTCGCCGGCCTTTGTGATTAGGGTCGCTAATCAGCATGAACCTTTGAATTTTCCTCAACAATGCCTCGGCGAAACATCAGTTCCCTGCTGGCCTTCCGAGCCGTGGCCGAGGAGCGGAGCTTTACCCGCGCCGCCGCGCAGATCGGCGTTTCGCCCTCCGCGCTGAGTCACACGATCCGGGCGCTCGAAGAGCGGCTCGGGCTTCGCCTGTTAACACGCACAACGCGAAGTGTTGTTCCCTCGGAGGTGGGAGACCGGTTGCTTGGCGCGATCGGCCCGCATTTCGACGGGATCGAAGCGGAGATCGCCGCGCTCAGTGAGTTGCGCGACAACCCGGCAGGCTCGATCCGCATCACGACAGGCATCCACGCGGCTCAGGCCATCGTCTGGCCCGCGCTCGCCAGGCTGTTACCCATTTATCCTGATATCCAAGTCGAGCTTAGCGTGCACTCGGGGTTCATCGACATCGTCGCGGAGCGTTTCGATGCAGGCGTGCGCCTCGGCGAGACGATTGCGCAAGATATGGTCGCGGTGCGCATCGGTCCCGACATGCGCATGGCCGCCGTCGCTTCGCCCGCCTATCTCTCCGCACGCAAACCTCCGCGAACGCCCCACGACCTGGCTCAGCACAATTGCATCAACCTGCGCTTTCCCACGCGCGGCGGGCTCTACGCGTGGGAATTCGAGAGAGCCGGGCGGGCGCTCAACGTGCGGCTTGAAGGGCAGCTTATCGTCAATGAAATCGCGCTTGCGCTGCAGGCGGCGCTTGACGGCTTGGGTATCGCCTATTTGCCCGACGATTACGTGCAGGCCGACCTTGAGGCTGGACGCCTGAAGCGGGTGCTCGAATCCTGGTCTCCGCCTTTCCCCGGCTATCACCTTTATTATCCAAGCCGACGCCATCAATCGCCGGCCTTCACCCTTCTGGTGGATGCGCTGCGCTACCGCCCTTAAGCTTCGTCGTTGTATCCTGTGTAATAGCGCGCCTTGTCACATTACGGCGGGTTCACGCGCTCGTGACGTCGGCGTCACAACCATTTGGGAACGCCTTCGGACAGACCGACATTTAGCCTGAGCGCCTGGGAGCGCGCCCTTGCGGGCTCGAGGATCTTTTCAAGCAGTTGAGGCGCCCATGCCGAACAAACGTAGTGATGAACCCCACTCTGTCGACCGACGTCGTTTTCTGGGCGCTTCGGTCTCTACGGCGGCCATTCCATTCGTAGGAGCTAGCCTGAACGAGGCGTTCGCTGAGCCGGTTGCGCTTCCGCCCAGCGACAGCCCGGTTTTCGTCCCTCTTTCTGTCAATGGCGACCCGTACCGGCCGGGGCTCGACGTTCGGACCACTCTGCTTGACGCGTTACGGGAGCATATCGGGCTTACTGGAACGAAAAAAGGCTGCGATCACGGTCAGTGCGGGGCCTGTACGGTGCATATCGACGGAGTGCGGGTCCTTTCCTGCCTTACACTCGCAATCGCCGCCCAGGGCCGCGAGGTCACCACCATCGAAGGGCTGGCGCGTGCCGATGGAGCGCTGCATCCCATGCAGCAAGCCTTCGTGGATAACGACGCGTTCCAGTGCGGCTACTGCACCCCGGGGCAGATCATGTCGGCGATCGGTTGCGTGAAGGAGCGCCACGCGGGAGATGACGATACGATCCGCGAGTATATGAGCGGCAATCTCTGCCGTTGCGCGGCTTATCCGAACATTGTCTCCGCCGTCGCCCAAGCCAAAACGCAGATGGAGGGCTGAGGCGATGCGTCCATTTGCCTATGATCGTGCTTTGAGCGAAACCGCCGCCATCCGCGCCGCTTCGGCGCTCGCGGCGGTTCCCGCGGTTCAGGGCCGCCCGCCAGTCGAATATCTGGCCGGGGGCACGACGCTCATCGACCTTATGAAGCTCGATGTCATGCGGCCGGCCAAGGTTGTGGACCTGGGAGCGCTCACTCCTGCCCATGACGCAATCTCCGTGTCGCCCGACGGTTTGCGGCTTGGCGCCATGGTCAAGATGGCGGCGGCCGCCGACCATCCGGAAATCATCAAATCCTATCCTGTCATTGCCCAGAGCTTGCAGCTTGCGGCCAGCGCGCAGCTTCGCAACATGGCGACGCTTGGCGGCAATGTGCTGCAGCGAACCAGATGTCTATATTTTCGCGATATGGATTGGACCGCGTGCAACAAGCGCGATCCCGGTTCGGGTTGCGCCGCAATGGACGGCGTCAACCGACAGCATGCAATTCTCGGCGGTAGCGCCGACTGCATTGCGACCTATCCCGGCGATTTTGCGCAGAGCCTCATTGCGCTTGACGCGAAGGTCAACGTCACAGGGCCCACTGGCGTCAGGACAATTCCCTTCGCTGCCCTGCATCGTTTGCCGGGCGCAACGCCAAACGTGGAAACCCTTCTTGCGCCGGGCGATTTGATCACTGAATTTGACATCCCGGCGGGCCCTTGGACACGCCGCTCGCTATACCTCAAGATCCGCGATCGGCAGTCTTATGAGTTTGCTCTTGCTTCCGCCGCGGTGGCGATCGACATGGATGGCTCAAAGGTCCGCGAGGCGCGCATCGCTCTTGGCGGCGTGGCGACGATTCCCTGGCGATCGCGGGCGGCGGAAGATGCGCTCGCGGGGAAAATTCTGACCGAAACTGTAGCCCAAGACGCCGCTCGAGCTGCTTTCGCTGAAGCCCGACCGCGAGTCCACAATGCCTTCAAGGTCGCGCTCGGCCAATCCACATTGGTTCGCGCGCTGCTGCAAGCCGCCACACTGGAGGGCTGAACATGATCGATCCGGCTGCTCCCGCGCCCATCGGCAATATGGGCCAACCCATTCCCCGCTATGACGCCCGCGCCAAGGTTACCGGCAAGGCGCTTTATCCAGCGGACATGGCGCTTCCCGATGTGGCGTACGCCTATTTGCTCTCGAGCCGCATCGCGAAGGGGCGCATCAAATCCTTCGGTCTGAACGCCGCACGCGCTCTGCCTGGCGTGCTTGACATTCTGACCCATCAAACGATTGGCGATGACATCCGCAAGGTCAAATACTTCACCGAAGGCGGTCCCGCTTCGAACTCTGTAGTTCCGCTCGGCTCTCCCGAGATCGCTTATGCGGGCCAAACGATCGCCGTGGTGCTCGCCGAGACGCTGGAAGTCGCCCAGGACGCGGCTGACCGCATTGTCGTCGAATACGAAGACCTGCCATCGGCCGCGACCTTCGATTCGAAGGGGGCGGTCGAACAGGAGCTGGCTCAGGAGAACAAGAAACACGACGATCCCAAGGTCGGGAACTTCGCCGCGGCGTATGAAACTGCTCCCGTCAAGGTCGACGTCAGCTATTCGACCCCGACTCAGCATCACAACCCGATTGAGCTGTTCGCGACCCAGTGCGTCTGGAATGGCGCACAATTGACCGTCCATGAGCCGAGCCAGAATGTTTATGGGATCAAAAACGGACTTGCAGCCCAGCTTGGCATCGAGCCCAGTCAGATCAGGGTTATCAGCCGCTATGTCGGCGGCGCCTTCGGCTCCAAGGGCGCGCTGACTCAGCGGACCGCGATGATCGCGATAGCCGCCCGCAGACTGGGCCGACCGGTCAAGCTTGTGCCGACGCGCAGGCAGGGGTTCACGATCGCGACGTTCCGGGCCGAGACCCGCCACCGCGTCCAGCTTGCAGCCACGCGCGACGGAAAGCTGCAGGCGCTCAATCACGAAGGGTTCGAGGTGACGTCGCGAGCCGATCCCTATGCGGTCGCCGGCACCGACGCTTCGACGCGGATGTACGCCTGTCCCAACATCACCAGCAATGTGACGATCGTACGCGCCGATCGTTCGACGCCCGGATTTATGCGGGCGCCGGCAGAGACGCCGTATTTCTTCGCTCTCGAGAGCGCGATGGACGAACTTGCGGTTGCGCTCAAGATGGATCCGATCGAGCTGCGCCGCGTCAACGATACGAAGACAGAGCCGATCAAAGGTTTGCCTTACACCAGCCGCGCGCTGATGCCCTGTTTTGATCAAGCCGCAGAGGCTTTTGGCTGGAAGGCGCGCAATCCAACGCCGGGGTCGACGCGAGACGGCGACTGGCTGGTTGGCTGGGGGTGCGCCACTTCCGCTTATCCGACCCAGATGGCGGCGGCGGCGGCCCGGGTCCGTGTCTTGGCGGACGGCCACGCACTCGTTGAGACCGCCGGTCATGAAATCGGCAATGGTCTCTATACTGTTGTAGCGCAGACGGCTTCCGAGCGGCTTGGCATTCCAGTCGAGAAGATCTCGGTCGCCCTTGGCGACACCGATCTACCGCCCGCCCCGGTGGCCGGCGGGTCGATCTCGACCGCGAGCGTTTGCACGGTGGTCGCCCAAGCTTGCGACTCCCTCCGCATGCGTCTGGGGCAAGATGGCAAGCCGGCGTCCGACATTGCCGCGGCCATGAAAGAAAGAGGCATGGGCGCGCTTGAGGACTATGCGGAATCGGTGCCATATGGGGTGGCCAAAGACGGTATACAGGCTCTGTATAGAGGCGCGGCGATGCCTATGGGCGGCGCGCGGTTGAAGGATCGCATCGAATTTGCGTTCGGCGCACAGTTCGTCGAAGTGCGCATCCACGCGCGAACCCGCGAAATTCGCGTACCCAGAATGGTCGGGGCCTTCGCCTCGGGCCGGATTGTGAACCCGCGCACCGCTCATAGCCAGTACATGGGCGGCATGATCTGGGGCATCGGCTCGGCCCTTCACGAGCAGACGGAGATCGACCGGCGCGCGTCGCGTTATGTCAACACCAACCTGGCCGACTATCTGATCCCTGTGAACGCCGATATCGGCGAGGTTCATGTGATCATGGTCCCGGAGGAGGACCAGTTGGTCAATCCTCTCGGCGTGAAGGGCATCGGCGAGATTGGCATCGTCGGGACATCAGCGGCGCTCGCCAACGCGATCTATCATGCGACTGGCCAGCGCTTGCGCGATTTGCCTCTGCGAATTGACAGCCTCGTCACCGGGGTCTGAAATCTTGCATGGCGAAGCGGCTGGCGGAGTGATAGCGCTTGCGCTCTCGCCGCCGGCCATCCAATGGCAATGCACTCATCCTTACGTCTTTCACGATTGCGTGTCCGCCCGATCGCGGGGAATAGGGCGCGCGGCTGGCTGACCGCCGGTCCGTTCCGCATTCCCTGCGCCTTGGGCCCGGCAGGCGTCGTGCGCATCAAACGCGAGGGCGACAAAGGCACCCCAGCCGGGCGGTTCCGGCTGTTATGGGGTTATTATCGGCCCGACCGGATTTGGCTGAGAGCGGCGGGAGCGCCGCTCATGCCGCTGCGTCGCGACCAGGGCTGGTGCGAGGACCAGTCGAGCCCGCGCTACAATCGACCCGTGCGCCTGCCGGCGCGTGACTGCACGGACCGGATGTGGCGCGAGGATCACCTCTACGACCTAGCCTTCGTGCTCGACCAGAATTTCTCTCGCCGGGCGAAGGGGCGGGGCAGTGCAATCTTCTTCCATCTCGCCCGTCCTAACCTGACGCCGACCGCCGGCTGTGTCGCGATCTCCGCGGCCGACATGAGGAAACTGGCTCCCCGCCTCTCGCGAGGGGCTGTCATGACAATCGGATAGACGCTGCCCGGACGCTGCCAGCAGATCGGAATCGACGTCCGCCGGCCTCGGTCCCTATGATCGCGTGAGCGCCGTTTCGAGGATTCTCTGTTTGAGACCGTTCCAGATCGCTGCCCTTGCTTGTCTCTGTCTCATTCCCGCCCCGGTAATCGCCGATCAGGCGCCTCTCATCTCGCCGCTGGCGACGGCGCGTCCGGTCGTCGCCAGACATGGCATGATTGTCAGCCAGGAAGCGGCGGCCTCGCGCGTCGGGTTGGACATCTTGAAGCGGGGAGGCAATGCCGTCGATGCGGCGGTCGCGGTCGGCTTCGCGCTCGCCGTAACGCTTCCGCGCGCGGGCAACCTTGGTGGCGGCGGGGTCATGCTGATCTATCGCGCCGATCTCAAGCGAACGATCGCCATCGACTACCGTGAAACCGCGCCCGCGGCGGCGAGCAAGGACATGTTCCTGGACGCCAACGGGGAGGCCGATCCGTTCAAGTCGCGCTATTCCGGCTTAGCGATCGGAACGCCTGGGACCGTCGCCGGTCTCGAACTCGCCTGGCGCAAATACGGCTCTGGAAAATTCACCTTCGCCGATCTGATCGCGCCCGCGATCGCGCTCGCGCGGCAAGGCCTCACTGTCGGCGACGACGTCGCCGATTCGTTGCCATTGGCCGCGAAAGCGCTCGCCAGTCACCCTTCATCGACGCGTATTTATCTGCGCCCCGACGGCAGCGTGCCGCACACCGGCGATCACATCGCGCTCGACGATCTCGCCGCAACGCTCGAGGCGATCGCCGCCAACGGCGCTCAAGGGTTCTACACCGGTCCGGTGGGGCAAAAGATCGTTG
Organism: uncultured Alphaproteobacteria bacterium; assembly: GCA_963737365.1. Classification (GTDB taxonomy): domain Bacteria; phylum Pseudomonadota; class Alphaproteobacteria; order Rhizobiales; family Beijerinckiaceae; genus Roseiarcus. Next base: position 1,099,766 of record CAVTSD010000007.1, on the reverse strand, counting down.
CGGCGGTCAGTGCGGCGGGCGGCCGAATGACCATCGACGACCTCGCCAATTATCGCGCCGTCGAGCGCGAGCCGGTGACGGGGAGCTATCGCGGCTATGCGGTCGTCTCGATGCCGCCGCCCTCGTCAGGCGGGGCGCACATCATCGAGATCCTGAACATTCTCGAAGGCTTTCCGCTGGCCTCGCAGGGTCTCAACTCGGCAGCTTCCTTGCACGAAATGGCGGAAGCCGAAAAGCTTGCCTATGCCGATCGGGCGGCTTGGCTCGGCGATCCCGATTTCATCAAGATCCCGCTCGCCGGCCTCACCTCCAAGGCATACGCGGAGCATTTGCGGTCGCTGATTGCGATCGACCGCGCCCGTCCCGCTTCCGACATCCGCCCGGGCGAGCCCCAGCGCTACGAGAGCGACCAGACGACGCATTTCTCGATTGTCGATGAGGACGGCGACGCCGTCGCGAACACCTACACGCTCAATCTCCCCTATGGGTCCGGCTTGGTCGCCGACGGCACCGGGGTGTTGCTCAACAACGAACTCGACGATTTCGCCGCCAAGCCCGGCGCCGTTAACGCCTACGGTCTCATGGGCGGCGACGCCAACGCGCCAGGACCCGCGAAGCGGCCGCTTTCATCCATGAGTCCGACGCTTGTATTCAAGGACGGTAAGCTTCTGATGGCGACCGGCAGCCCGGGTGGCTCCACCATCATCTCGACCGTGTTGCAGATCATCCTCAATGTGGTCGATCACGGCCTCAACGTGGCCGAAGCCGAGAATGCGCCGCGCGCGCATGACCAACTCTGGCCGGACGAATTGCGCATCGAACGCGGCATGTCGCCCGACACCATTCGCCTGCTCGTATCGATGGGACATAAGGTCGTCCTGCGCGACGCCATGGGCTCGGCCAACACCATCGTGCGGACCCCGGATGGCGAGCTTGAGGGCGCCTCGGATTTGCGCCAAAGGGGGACGCTCGCGGTCGGCTATTGAGCGCGTAACGCACGCGAGGAAGCACCTTCATGACACTGAACGTCGGCGTCGTCGGAACTGGGAAGATCGGGCAGGAGCACATTCGCCGGCTGACCGAGACGCTCGCCGGCGCCCGCGTCGTGGCGGTAAGCGACTCTGACGCCGCCCGCGCCAATGAGGTAGCGGCGACGGTTCTGGGCGCGAAGGCCTATCTGACCGGCGAAGAGCTCATCGCGGCGAAGGACGTCGACGCGGTCATCGTCACGTCATGGGGAGATACGCACGCCGCATATGTGATTTCGGCGATCCGGGCTGGCAAACCGGTCTTCTGCGAGAAGCCGATGGCGACGACGGAAGCCGATTGCTCGGCGATCCTCGATGCGGAAGCCGCTTTTGGCAGACGGCTCGTTCAAATCGGCTTCATGCGCCGTTTCGACGCGCAATATCGTGCGATGAAGGAGACGGTCCAGAAAGGCGCGATCGGAGCGCCGCTGATGTTTCACAGCGTCCATCGCAACGCCTTCTCTCCTGGCCATTTCAAGGCGACGATGGCGATTACCGATACGGCGGTGCATGACATCGACATCGCGAGGTTCGTGCTGGATGACGAGCCCGTCGCGATCGCGGTGAAAGCGCCGCGCGGGAACAGCCGCGCGGGCGGGGTCGCCGACCCGCTGTTCACGCTTATGGACATGCGCTCAGGCGCGCTGGTGACGATCGAGACCTCCGTCCATATCGCCTATGGCTACGATATTCGCGGCGAGGTGGTCGGCGAAACCGGCACGGTCAGCCTCGCCGAACAAAACGAAGTTGTTCTCAAGGTGAACGGGGCTTTTTCAGGTCGCGTGTTCGCCGACTGGCCGGAACGTTTCGATCCAGCCTTCGACGCCGAATTTCGCGCCTGGATCAGTGCGGCGGCCAAAGGCGGCGCCGCCGGTCCGAGCGCATGGGATGGCTATGTCGCGACCGCCGCCACGCTCGCTGGCGTAAGAGCGCTCGAGAGCGGAGGGCGCGAGCCGATCCACTTGCGCGACAAGCCGGCGCTTTACGCGTGACCGGAATTTTTACGGCAAAGCCCCGCGGGCCACGAGCTCTTTCTCCAAGTTGACGCCAGGGCCATAATGGATCGCCGGCATGCCGAGCGCCTCGGAAGCGCGCACATTGGGAGCCGAGTCATCAATGAAGATAAGCTCGCTCGGGCGCCGTCCTGCGCGCTTGAACAGAACTTCGTAGATGCGCGGGTCCGGCTTGACGAAGCCGACATGGCCGGAGATCACTCGGTCGTCGAACTCGCTCAGGAAATTGTGCTTGCGCTCGGCGAGCGCGAAGGTCTCGTGGGCGAAATTGCTGAGCGCGTAGACCGGCTTGCCGGACGCGCGCAATCGCCGCAGCAGCGCGACATTTTTCTTGATCTGTTCGCCCAGCGTTTCAATCCAGCGCTCGTGGAACATGCGTATTTCCTTGGCGAATTCAGGGTAGCGTTCGGCTTGCTCTGCGACCGCGGCGGCGAAGTCCTTGGCGACGTCGGTATGTGAAACAAAGTCCATCGTAAGCGCAGTCGCGAGAAAGCGCTCCATCCGCGCCTCGTCGTCGAAAACCTTGCGGTAGAGGTAGCGCCGATCCCAGCGCACCAGAACATTGCCGATGTCAAAGACAACGATCATCAGGAGTTCCTTGCGGCGGCTTCGAAGACGAGGTCGAGTTATGGGCGCGCCGTCGCGTTGATCGCAAGCGGGACAGAAATGGGGTCGTGTTAGGGGAGCCGGCCTAGGCGAGCAAGTGTAGCCGACATGAGACGAACAGCGGATCCCGATGAGCCGCTCCCTGATCAGAAGCTCGAGTTCGTGGGGCGTCTCGGCGTTCGAAAGATAGAAGCGTTACTTGGGGAAGTTGAGCGGTCGGCGATACGGAATCCGAAAGCCTTCTCGCAGAAATAGCTCGCCGGTCGAAGTGTGAGCAAGCTCACACACATTGTTTCGCAGCCGGTTAGTGTGTGGGCGTTCCGGCATTGATCGGAGCATTTTTGCAGTAAGAAAAATTATTTTTAGTCTTTACAGGAGAACAATATGCTTAATGCACAATTGACACCTGCTACAAGTAATCGGATCGTACGGTCGTTGGCTTTGCGTACCTTGGCCGCAGGGGCGGACGATTTTACGCCCGCGCCGGCTCAGATCGATAACGGTGACGAAGCCCTCTACGCCGACAAATCCGGCACCTACACCAAAGGCATTTTGCAATCAGGGATTGGCCTGGTTGATCTCGCCGCCTACGCCTCCTTCAAGCTCGCGTTGAGCAGCGGTGACCCGAACGACTTCGAGAAGATCATTCTGGGCGGTCCCCGTACGCTCAACGGTCCGCAGGGTGGTTTGGCCTTCTATCTGCAATGTTTGGACGGAAGTCAGTTCGGCGTGCCCGCCGCGCCGGCGGTGGCGAGCGAGGCTTACGCGACCGAACTCGTCGAACTCTATTGGGCTTCTCTGCTTCGGGATGTCGCGTTCACGGATTATTCCAGCAACATGATCGCGCAGAAAGCCGCGGCTGAATTGTCCGCTTTGCCCGAATACGCCGGCCCGCGAAACGCGGCGAACAAGGTGACCCCTGATCTCTTGTTCCGTGGCGGCGTTGCCGGCGGCGGCTTTGCCGGGGAGACCATCGGTCCATATGTCTCGCAGTTTCTCTTGCAGGGCACGAGTTTGGGATCACTGAAGATTGTTCAGAAATACGCGGCCAACAAAGCTGGCGTCGACTTCATGCTTGATCCCACGGAGTTCTTGGCCGTTCAAAACGGCCAGCCGACGGGAAAGAGTTTGACGTCGGAGCCTCCTGTGTTTCTGCATAACGGGCGAGGCCTCGCCGCCTATACGCATGACGACGTGCTCTATGAAGCGTATTTCATCGCTTACTTGGTGCTGAGCAGCTTGAACGTGCCTCTCAACCCCGGCAATCCCTACGCGACTTCCAAGACGCAGAACGGCTTCGCGACATTCGGTCAACCCGATATCGCGGCGACTGTCGCCGCCGTAGCAGCGGAGGCGATCAAAGCCGTCTGGTATCAAAAGTGGTGGGTTCATCTGCGTCATCGCCCGGAATCCGGCGGCGCGATCGTGCACTTGATGAATTCAGGCGCGGGCGGGACGCAAGCCCAGGTGAGCGGCACCGTGCTCAATTCGCAAGCCGTCAAAATGAGTCACTCGATGCACGCCAACAGCTGGTTCCTTTCGCAGGCGTTCCCGGAAGGCTCGCCTACGCACCCCGCGTATCCTACCGGGCATGGCGCAGTTGCTGGGGCTTGCATCACCGCGCTGAAGTTCTTCTACGACGGAAACTTCAAATTCCCGAGGTCGGCCGTGCTCGTGCCGTCCAGCAATGGCGCGTCGACAGCCGCGTACACAGCCCCCGCCGGCGAACCGCAACTCACCGTCAACGGCGAACTGCACAAGCTTGCTCATAACATCAGCTTTGGTCATGGAATCCATGGTGGGATTCATTGGCGGAGCGACACCGATACTTCAATCCAGTTGGGCGAGGCTGTCGCGCTCAGCTACCTCGAGGATCGAGCCCACACTTACAACGAGAGGTTCAGCGTATCGCTGACCAAGGTGGACGGGACGACCGCGACCATATCCAACCCGTAAGGCGTTGGGCCGGTCCGCCCGACGTCGGACCGGCCCTCTATCCAATGCCGCGACATTGTCTGCCTTTCAGCGAGAAAACTTCTTGTGCGGGATGACGCTGTCGATGACACGGTGGCGTTTCTTGTCTTCCTCGCAGTCGCCGAAAACCACTCGACATGGCTGGCTGTCGCCTTCGAAGGCCAGCATGTTAGTGGCGATGCGGTCCAGGAAGAAGCGGTCATGGCTGATGATGACGGCGCAGTCGAGCAGCGCCTCTTCGAGCGCGCGCAAGGTGTCGAACTCGAGGTCGTTGGTCGGCTCGTCGAGCAGGAGCAAGCTCCGAGCCGCGCAGTCGCCACTTCAGGCTGTACAGTCTCAGATCGTGTTCGACTTCATCTGGTCGGCGATATAGTCGGCCTGACGGATCGCCAGCGTCACGATCGTGAGCGTGGGGTTCTCGGCCCCGCCTGTTGTAAATTGACTGCCGTCCGAGACGAACAGGTTCTTGATGTCGTGCGTCTGGCCGTGACTGTTCACCACGCCATCGCGCGCATTGGCGCTCATCCGGTTGGTGCCAAGGTTGTGGGTCGACGGATAGGGCGGCGTGGGGAAGGTCCGTGTGGCGCCGACCGCCTCATACATCGCCTTGCCCTGCCCAAAGGCATGGTTGCGCATCGCGATATCGTTCGGGTGGTCGTCGAAATGCACGTCGACGACCGGCAGGCCCCATTTGTCCTTCTGGTCGCTGAGCGTGATCCGGTTGGTTTCCTGGGGCATGTCCTCGCCGACGATCCACATACCCGCCATATTCGAATAGCCGTCCAGCGCGGTCGTGAACTCGCGGCCCCAGGCGCCGGGATCGAGGAAGGCGGCCATGAAGGGCAGGCCGAGCGAGAGCGTCTCCAGTTCGTAGCCCCCGACGAAGCCGCGGCTCGGGTCATTTCGCGCTTCGTCCCGCATGATGCCGGCCATCGTCGTGCCCCGATACATATGCACCGGCTGTTCAAAGACGGCGTAGACCGACCCTGTCGTGTGGCGCATGTAGTTGCGGCCGACCTGGCCCGACGAATTTGCAAGTCCGTCCGGATACTTCGACGAGGCTGAGTTGAGGAGGAGACGCGGGCTTTCGAGTGAGTTGCCCGCGACTGCGACAATGCGCGCCTTCTGTCTCTGAAGCTTGCCGTCCGCATCAAAATAGGTGACGCCGGTCACCTTGCCTGAAGCGTCGTGCTCGATCTGCGCGACATGCAACTCTGGGCGAACCTCCATGTTGCCGGTCGCTTCGCCTTTAGGGATCTCGGTGTAGAGGGTCGACCACTTCGCTCCCCACTTGCAGCCCTGGAAGCAGAAGCCCGTCTGGTGGCAGGCGACGCGGCCGTCGCCGGGAACGGAGTTTATCGCCATCCGCCCGGTGTGGACCTCTTTGTAACCAAGCTTCTTCGCGCCCGCCTCGAAGACCTTGAAATTGTTGCTGCCCGGCAAGCCAGGTCGGTCGCCCGTGCGCGTCACGCGCATCTTGTCCTCGGCCTTGGCGTAATAGGGCTCAAGATCGGCGAGGGTGATTGGCCAGTCGAGAAGGTTGGCGCCCGGAACATGGCCGTAGGTCGACGCCTCCTTGAACTCGTGCTCCTGGAAGCGGAGGGAGGCGCCTGCCCAATGGGTCGTTGTTCCGCCGACGGACTTGACGATCCAGGCTGGCAGGTTGGGGAAGTTCTTGTGAACCCGCCAGCTGCCGGAGGTCGTCCGCATGTCCGTCCATGCGAGCTGGGTGAAGCTCGGCCATTCGTCGTTGATGAAATCCTCGTATTCGACGCGCTTCCCCGCTTCCAGCACGACGACCTTGACGCCCTTCTGGGCAAGCTCGTTGCCAAGCGTGCCGCCGCCCGCGCCCGAGCCTACGATGACGACGACGCTATCGTCGTTCTGATCGAATTTCGCTGCCATGTCCGTTTCCTCGCGTGAATGGGGCTTTTGTTTTGAGTGTCAGAGCCAGCTGATGTCGTCGAAGCCGCGCTCGATGTATCCACCCTTGGAGAAAGACTCGCCCTCGTATCCAAAGATCGGCCAGATCTCTTTCTGGTTGTAGAGCGACACGACGAGGCCCGAACGGATCGTCTCGAACATCGGGTCTGCGCTTTGATTCTTGAGGAGCGCGACTCGGTCAGCCTCCCAGGGGCTACCGATATAGCCTCCCTCGCCCGCAGCCCCGTCGAGCGCGGCGACGAAGCCCTCAATCTCTGCTTTCATTGCCGGATCGCCCGCGGCCTTGTCGTCGTAGCCTTTCATTGCGATCGCGTAGAAGCGGTCGGCGACCTTGTCGTGCGGGTAGATGTCACGCGCGACGAGGATCAGGGTCTTCATGGTCTCGGGCTTCAGACCCTTGACGTCCAGAGCCCACGCTTCGGAAACGTTGAGCAGGGCGCCTGTGGACGTGATCGCGATCGCGGCTGCGAAACCGCTCGCGGATCGTTGCAGGAATCCACGTCTGGAGAGGCCCCTTGCGAGGGTGGCTTCGGTTGCCGTCATGGGTGTCTCCTCCTGTTTTGTGTCCGATTTCTTGTATGCGCTACCGGAAGCGACCGAGTTTCTGCAGCACCTCGATCTTGTAGCCGTCCGGATCTTCGACGAAAAAGAAGCGGCCGACCGGCTTCCCGTTGTTGTTGAAGTCGACGATCTTGCGCGGCTTGAGGCCCTCGGACTCGAAACGGCGATGCTCCGCGTCGAGGTCATCCACCACGAACGCGACATGGCCGTAGCCGTCGCCAAGATTGTAAGGCTCGGTGCGATCCTTGTTTATCGTGAGCTCGACTTCGTACGCCGACTGGGAATTTGAGAGATAGACGAGCGTAAAGTCGGGGAAGTCGATGCGGTCGGCGATGTCGAGCCCGAAAGCTTTTTTGTAGAAGGCAAGCGACCGCGCCTCTTCGAGTACGCGGATCATCGTGTGGATCGCTTTCGCCACTCTTCACCCACGCCAGTCGCCGCATGCGGCGACGAGAAGCAAAGACGTTAGCGAAGGTCGAAGCGGGCGGGTGTTATCGGCTTACTACGCCGACGATTGGCTTCAAGCGGCCTCCGCGCGCGCTCTTCCGCCGGGCTCCGCTGAAGTTCGAGCCGTCACGCAGATGCAGCGCAGGTGGGAGGTGAAATTGGGGACTTCTCCTCGCAGGAGCAGGATCTCCTGGTGCAGCGTAGAGATGAAACGAGGCACAGTCATCCTCTCAGCCGCGGCGATATCCTCGAGGATGTCCCAGAACACCTTTTCCAGACGAAGGCTGGTGCTTTGGCCGTTCAGCCGCATGGAGCGCGTTTCGAATGCGTAGCTGTCTGGAGCATTGGCCTAGCGAACAGGTGACACATATTTCCTCCTTGGAACCGTTTCCCCCGTTTTCAGACCGTCGCCGTCGCCCTTGGGCTCGCTCGGGGTTATCATTTTCGACTTAGAACGTTTCTAAATGCCGACCTTAGGACGCTTGCGGCTCGCCGTCGAGGGCGACGTCCCTCAGAGGCGCAAGGCGCGTAAAATATGCGCCGCCTTCGCCAGCCAGGCCGAACAGCAAGCTTATTGGGAGCGCGAGGATGCGGCGGCCGATCTCGACCGGCGCCAAGCGAAGCGCGTTCGCCTGCCCAACCTTCAGCCGAGCACGACAGCGATCTCGCTCAGGCTCCCGGTGAGCCTTTTGGAGGCGATCAAGATCGCCGCCCATAAGCGCGATGTGCCCTACCAGTCGCTGATCAAGATATGGCTCAGCGAAAAGGTGGGGTAGGGCGCCCGAGCGCGCCGCGCCTCACCTCGAAAACTTTTTATACTTCAGCCGGTGCGGGATGACGCTGTCGATGCCGAGGCGGCGCTTTTTGTCTTCCTCGTAGTCGGCGAAATTGCCCTCGAACCACTCGACGTGGCTGTCGCCTTCGAAGGCCAGCATGTGGGTGGCGATGCGGTCGAGGAAGAAGCGGTCGTGGCTGATGATGACGGCGCAGCCGGCGAAGTCGAGAAGCGCCTCTTCGAGCGCGCGCAAGGTGTCGACGTCGAGGTCGTTGGTCGGCTCGTCGAGCAGGAGGAGGTTCGCGCCGCTCTTCAACATTTTGGCGAGATGCACGCGATTGCGCTCGCCGCCCGACAGTTGACCAACCTTCTTCTGCTGGTCCGCGCCCTTGAAGTTGAAGGCGCCGACATAGGCGCGGCTGTTCATCTCGCGTTTTCCCAGCGTGATGATGTCGTAGCCGCCGGAGATTTCCTCCCAAACGTTTTTCTTGCCGTCGAGCGCGTCGCGCGATTGATCGACGTAGCCGAGCTGAACGCTCTCGCCGATCTTGATCGAGCCCGCGTCGGGCTTCTCCTGACCGGTGATCATGCGGAAGAATGTCGTCTTGCCGGCGCCGTTGGCGCCGATCACGCCGACGATGCCGCCGGGCGGCAGCTTGAAGCTGAGCTTGTCGATCAGCACCCGGTCGCCATAGCCTTTGCTCAGATCGACGACGTCGACGACGTTCTGGCCGAGCCGCTCGGACACGGGGATGACGATCTGCGCGGCCGTCGGCGCTTTCTCGTTGCTCTTCCTGACGAGCTCGTCATAAGCCGCGATACGCGCCTTGGACTTGGTCTGACGCGCTCGCGGGGATGAGGCGATCCACTCGCTTTCCTCGGCAAGCGCGCGCTGCCGCGCGGCGTCCTCGCGGCCTTCCTGCTCAAGCCGCTTCTGCTTCTGGACAAGCCAGGCCGAGTAATTGCCTTCGTACGGGATGCCGCGGCCGCGATCGAGCTCGAGAATCCAGCTTGTCACGTTGTCGAGGAAATAACGGTCGTGGGTGACAATGAGGATCGCGCCCGGATAGGCTCGGAGATGGCCTTCGAGCCAGTTGACGGTTTCGGCGTCGAGATGGTTGGTCGGCTCGTCGAGCAGCAGCAGATCAGGCTTTTCGAGCAAGAGTCGGCAGAGCGCGACGCGGCGCCGTTCGCCGCCGGAGAGCTTCGTTACGTCGGCATCGTCCGGCGGGCAGCCGAGCGCGTCCATCGCCTGTTCGACCTGGCTCTCGAGATCCCACAAGCCCTTGGCCTCGATCTCGTCCTGGAGCTGCGTCATCTCGTCCGCCGTCTCGTCGGAATAGTTCATGGCGAGTTCGTTGTAGCGATCGAGGATCGCCTGCTTCTCCTTCACGCCGAGCATGGCGTTGCCCTTGACGTCGAGCGCGGGGTCAAGGTCAGGCTCCTGTGACAGGTAGCCGACCCTTGCGCCCTCGGCGACGAAGCCTTCGCCGGTGAACTCGGTATCGAGCCCCGCCATGATGCGCATCAGCGTCGACTTGCCCGAGCCGTTGACGCCAAGCACGCCGATTTTTGCGTCCGGGTAGAAAGAGAGGTTGACGTTGTCGAGAACCTTCTTGCCGGCCGGATAGGTCTTGGAGAGACCCCGCATGTGATAGATGAACTGGCGCGCGGCCATGGGCATTCCTGAAATTGTTCGGAGATTGTGGCGGGCATATCAGGGCAGGGCAGGAGTGGCAATCCCAGCGCCCAGAAGATGGACCGGGATTCTGCTCGAACCGAGATCGTCCTTGCGAGCCGTTGGGCGTTCTTCAGACGCCCTAGGCTCCTCGCCAAGACGCCCCGAGGTCGGGAGCGTGGACCGCGACTTCACGCGAGCGCAGCGCGCGGATGATCGCCTTCTCGATCTCGACCACGAGGAAGAAAATCAAGCCGCCGAGCAACAGCCACGGCCAGACGCCGAGCGGCAGCCCTTCGGTCACGAACACGGACTGGAGCGGCGGCGCATAGGTGTAGAGGAGCTGCAGCACGATCACCGCGCCGATCCCCATCGGGAGATAGCGATTGCCGAGATGGGCCATCGGCGACAGCGACGAGTCGATCTTGAACCGGCTGTTCAGGAGATAGAAAACCTGGCCGATGACCAGCGCGTTGACCGCGGCCGTGCGCGCGAGCGGGTCGGACGCGCCTTGCGACTTCATCCAGAAGAAGGCCCAAAGCGTAAGGATCAGCAGCAACCCGCCGACGAACACGACGCGCCACACCCCGAACGCGTCGAGGATTGGACGATTGACCATGCGCGGCGGCCGCAGCATCACGTCGAGCTCGTGCGGTTCGAATGAGATCACGAGTCCGAGCGCGACAGAGGTCACCATGTTGACCCAAAGGATCTGGGGCGCGGTGATCGGCGTCGTGAAGCCAACGAAGATCGCGACCAGAATGACAAGAGCCTGGGCGACGTTGGTCGGCAGCATGAAAAGGATCGCCTTCTCGATGTTGTTGTAGACGGTGCGCCCTTCCTTCACCGCGGCCGAGATCGAGGCGAAGTTGTCGTCCGCCAGCACCATTTCGGCCGCTTCCTTGGTCACCTCGGTGCCCTTGATCCCCATCGCGACGCCGATGTCTGCTTTCTTCAGGGCGGGCGCGTCGTTGACCCCGTCGCCGGTCATCGCGACCACCTGCCCGTTGGCCTGAATGGCCTTCACGAGACGCAGCTTGTGCTCGGGGCTCGCGCGGGCGAACACGTCGACCTTGGCCACCGTCTCCTGAAGCGTCGCCATGTCCATTTCCGCTACTTCGGCGCCGGTGACCGCGGTCTTGCCGTCACCGATGTTGAGCATTTTGGCGATCGCCGCGGCGGTGATCTTGTGGTCGCCGGTGATCATCGTCACGCGAATGCCGCCGGCGTGGCATTCCTTTACCGCTTCGATCGCTTCCTTGCGCGGCGGATCGAGGAGCCCGACGAGGCCCAGCAGCACGAGGTTTTTCGGCAGCTCGGCCGGCCCGAGGCTGCCGGCCTTGACGCCGGGATCGGGCAGCCACGCCAAGGCCAGCACGCGCTCGCCTTGCGAAGCGAGAATGTCGGAAGCCTTCTCGAAATAAGCGCGATCGAGCGGCTTCTGGCCGGCGGCGTCTTGTTGTCGGTCGCAAGCATCGAGGATCGCTTCGGGGGCGCCCTTGACGAGCAGGATCTCGCCGCCCTCCGGGGTCTTGTGCAACGTCGCCATGAACCGGTGTTCGGATTCGAACGGGATGGCGTCGATGCGCGGATAGGCGGCTTGTTCTTTCTGCCGATCCATTCCCAGTTTTGCGGCGAACGGATAGAGCGCGCCTTCAGTCGGATCGCCCTCCACTTTCCATGATCCCTCCACCTGGCGAAGCTCAGCGTCGTTGCAGAGCGCGGAGACGCGGCCCAGAAGCTCAAGCACGGGGTCCTTGCCGACCGGGGCGCCGTCCTTCAGCACCTGGCCCTCGTTGGCGTAGCCGTCGCCTGTGACCTTCAGCGTATTGTTGGCGGTCGCGGCGGAGACGACCATCATTTCCATGAGCGTCAGCGTGCCGGTCTTGTCCGAGCAGATGCGCGCGACCGAGCCCAGCGTCTCGACCGCCGGCAAGCGCCGCACGATGGCGTTGCGCGCGGCCATCCGCTGGACCCCGATCGCAAGCGTGATGGTGATGAGGGCCGGCAAGCCTTCGGGGATCATCGACACGGCGATGCCGGTCACCGCCTGGAACATCTCGACGAACGGGATGCCGCGGACGAGATGGCCGAAAGCGAAAGTGATCGCGCCGACGATCAGGATGATGACCGTGATCGCATAGCCGAACTTTTTGATCTGCAAGAGGAGAGGGGTCTCGAGCGCGCTGACGCCGGCGAGCAGTTGGTTGATGCGGCCCAGTTCCGTCTGGCTTCCCGTCGCGACGACAATGCCGCTCGCGCGGCCGGAAACGACCAGCGTGCCGGAATAGGCCATGCCGGTGCGATCGCCGACTGTCGCCTTCTGCGAGACGGGTGCGGTCGATTTGTCCGACGGCACAGATTCGCCGGTGAGCGCGGCTTCTTCCGTGCGCAGGTTCTTGACTTCGGTGAGGCGGATGTCGGCGGGGATCTTGTCGCCCGATTCGAGAAACACGATGTCGCCTGGCACGAGCGTCTCGGCCGGAATCATTGACGTTTGGCCTTTGCGCAGGGTTCTCGCCTCCGCCGACAGCATGTTGCGGATGGAATTGAGCGACTTCTCCGCCCGGCCTTCCTGAAGGAAGCCGAGCAGTCCGTTGATGATGACCACGCCGAGGATGATCGACGCGTCGAGCCACAGGCCCATCATCAGCTTGATGAAGCCGGCCGCGAGCAGCACGTAGACGAGCACATTGTTGAACTGCTGCAGGAAGCGCATGAACGGGCCGCGCTTGCGCGCGGTCGGCAGCACGTTGAGGCCATATTCGCCCTGGCGTCGCGTCGCTTCGGCCTCGTCGAGGCCCGCATTCGCGCTGCTCTTGAGCCGCTCAACGGCTTCATCCGCGCTCAGCGCGTGCCAGGCCGTCTGTTCTGTGATGTTCATTGTTCCATTTCCATGCTCGCCGCGGCGGCGCGCTCGAGATGCGCGACTGCGCGCCACGCGTGATGCGCGAGCCGGCTCATGAGCGCGACCGCATCGACGCGCGCCATCGCCTCGTTCGCAGTGAGCTTGCCGGCCGCGACCATGTCGAGCGTCGCGCCGCGTTGGGCGATGCGAAGCTCGGCCAGCTTCTTGGCGGCGTGCTCGAGCTTCCCGGCGATGTCACCTCGCCCCTGAGCCTGCTTGGCGGTCGCCACCGCCAATTCGTCATCGGCTGCATGCGCGGGTCCGGCGGTCACCGCGAGGTTGGCGGCGGCGGCGGCTGCGTCCCGCATCGATTGCGCGCACAAGGCTGCCGCTCGCTGCTCTTCCGGCCCGTCTGTAGGGACATCGGCCTTGGCCATCGTCTGAACCGCGTCGGCAAGCCTGCTCGCATGATCGAGCGCATGCACCGTGCTTGTGAACCAGGCGTGGCCTTCGTCGGAAGGCGGCGGATCGGATTTCGACAAAAAGGCGGTCGCCTGCCGCACGCCGTCTGAAGCTTGAGCCAAGGTCGCTTCCTCGATCGCCGGGCGAACCATCGCGCCGCCCTTGGCCGCGCCCTCGAGTCCGGCGGCGGTCGCGACGCATAGCGTTTCGAGCACCCGCTCGACTGTACGCCGCACGGCCTCCACGGCGACCATCGGGGAGCGAAGCGAAGCCGGATCGAGGTATTTCGTGAACGGCGAGCCGCGCTCCGGCACGAAACGCTCGATCAGCCGGGTGAACGGGCCCATCAGCGGCAACAGGACAGCGACGCCGATCACATTATAGGCCGTATGATAGGCCGCGAGCAGCGTCGTCGGGTCAATGCTCTTCGCGGCCCTGACGATCGCCGGCGTCACGAACGGGAACAGCACGATCGCGATCAGCGCCGCGATCAGCTTGAAGGCGATATAGGCGACCGCGAGCCGCTTGGCCGTACTCGAGGCGCCGATCGCGGCGACCGCCGAACTGGTCGCCGTGCCGATGTTCTGCCCGATGACGAGCGCCAGCCCCTGGTCGAGGCCGACCGCGCCTGCGTAGAGCGCGGAGAGCGTCACCGCGATCGAGGCGGTGGACGACTGCATGACGGTCGTCATCAAGGCGCCGACCACCACCAGGAGCAGCACGTTGGCGAAGCCCGACAGGGTGATCGCGCCCGCGGAATTCATGACCGTCGGCAGGTCCGAGGGGTGCAGCGATTGCGCCAGGCCGCCCATACCTTCTTGTAGCGTCGATAAGCCCACAAGGATCAGCGCGAAGCCGGCGATGGCGCTCCCCGCCGCCGCCAATCGCCCGCGTCCGATCACTTTCATCAGCGCGCCGATGAATACGATCGGGAGCGCCCAGGCGGTGAGCGAAATCCGGACGCCAAACGCCGCCACCAGCCAGCCGGTGCCGGTCGTGCCGATATTCGCGCCGAAGACGAGGCTCAGGCCTTGCGGGAAAGTGAGGAGCCCGGCGCTCACGAGGCCAATCGTGGTCATCGTGGTCGCGCTCGACGACTGCACGATGAGCGTGATCACCGCGCCCCAGAACGTGCCGAGGAGCGGCGTCGCCGCCGCCTTCTCCAACACCGTCTTCAGGGATGTGCCGGCGAGCGCCTTCAGCCCGTCGGTCATCACCGCCATGCCTAAAAGGAAAAGGCCGACGCCGCCGACAATCGAAACCAGGGTGTTCAAACGTCCTCCCGACCCCTCATGTTAACGCTCGTAGGGGGATCGCACCCGTAACGTGTGGAGGTCGGATTGTCGACCGGAAGACGCGATCGCTCTCAGCGCGAAAGGGAAGCGACGTGGTCGACCGCCATGTCGAGCGCGAGTTCCAGCGGCCGGCTTGTGCGCGCGGTCTGCGCGAGCAGGAGGCCGCCCTGCAGCGCGGCGATCACCGCCGTCGCGAGATCCTCCGGTTTAGCCTCGGGCCTCAGCGCGCCGCGGTCGCGCATTGCCCGGAATCCTCTGACGAGATGAGATTCCCACAGTGCGAAGCCATGCTCGAGCATTCGCCGCGCGCTTTCGGAGCGATCCGCGAGCTCGCTCGCGAGCGATCCGAGCGGACAACCGCCCACGCCCCGGGCGGCCTTGTTCATGGCGACGATCCCGTCGCGCCAATCCTTGAGCTTGTCGATCGAGTTCGAACGCCGCGAGGTCGACGCTCTCGCCGCCGGTCACCCGGACGGTTTGGAACTCGATCACCGCGCGCATCAGCGCGTCCTTGTCGGCGAAGTAATGGTAGAGCTGCGATTTGCTGGTCGCGCTCGCTTCCATGATGTCTTCGAGGCTCGTCGGGCTCGCCCCGCGCAGATGGACGAGGCCGGCCGCCGCCTCGACGATGCGCGCGCGGGTCGCAGCGCCTCGGGCGGTCGCCGGGCGCGCCTCGCGCGAGCGGTCTTTGCTTCGTTTCGGCAAAGTCTTCTCCGGTGTCGCTAAGGGAGGATAGCCTCAACTGGACTTGACAGTCCAATTTTCGTCCCGAACTCTCCGCGGCGCTTGGACCGGCCGGTCCAGGATCTTGCGCATGGAGAACCCGGATGCCTCTTTTGAACAATGGCCACGCCTTCCCGAAGCTGACCATCCCCGCCGTCGGCGGCGGAGCGATCGCGCTGCCGGACGCGCTCGCCGGATCGTGGGGAGTGATCGTGATCTACCGCGGCGCCTGGTGTCCGTTCTGCAACGCGCAGCTTGCCGGCTACGCAGCCGAGAAACAGGCGCTGGACGGTCTCGGGATCAAGGTCGTCGCCCTGTCGGTCGACGACGAGGCGACGAGCGCCGCGACGGCGGCGAGGAATTATTTGCACTTCCCGGTTGGCCACAGCGCCGACGTGGACGCGGTTGCGGCTGCGACCAGCGCGTTCGTCAATGCGAATCCCCGTTATTTGCAGCCGGCCGGATTCGTCCTCGACCCGGAGGGAACCGTGCGGGCGTCCGCCTATGCGAGCAACGCCATCGGCCGGATGCTGGCGAAGGACGTGGTCGGCTTCGTCGGCTATCTGCAATCCCTGGCCGCAAAGGCCGCCGCGGCCGAATAACTCGCCTGGCACTCCCTGGGACGCCGAGTTCTGCTTGTGGCGGCGCTCTGAACGGCGCAGATTGTCGGCTCGGCCGGCGCGCCGCAGACGAACTCGGGAGTGATCAGGCCATGCTGTTCGCCATCAGTGGTCTCATGGGTTCCCCGGTCGAAGCCAGCGACGGCGAGGTCGGGTCGGTCAAGGACTTCCTGTTCGACGATCAGACCTGGACGATTCGGTGGATGGCGGTTGAAGCCGGCGCTTGGCTAGCCGGGCGCCGCCGGGTGTTCATCCATCCATCCGCGATCGCGCCCTTGCAGCTTTCGCCGCAGCCGAGCCTGCCGATGATGAGCGCGCCGGCGACGCTCAAACTGACTGTCAATCTAACCAAGGAGCAGATTGGAGCCGGCCCCCACGCCCACGAAGACGAGCCGGTGACGAGGGACATGGAGGGGCTCCTCTACGACTATTACGGTTGGGATCCTTTTTGGGCCATGTCGCCGTTTGGCGGCCCGCCTTTGGCGAATGCAGAAGCGCAAATCGTCGCCGACGTGGCGCGGCGCAACGCTGAAGCACAGACGCCGCCCGTTGACGGCGGCGATCATCTGCACAGCGTGGCGGACTTCAAAGGGTATGGCGTTCACGCCATGGACGGCGACATCGGCCATGTCGAGAACCTTCTCGTCGACGACGCCAATTGGGTCATCCGCTATCTTGTCATCGCAACGCGAAACTGGTGGCCGGGCAAGGTTGTGCAGCTTGCGCCTTATGCGGTGAAGAACATCGACTGGTTCGGCGAGCATGTGAACATGAACGTCACCCGCGAGCAGGTGCGCTCGGCGCCGGCCTGGGATCCGCTGGCGATGATTAACGAGGTCAGCGAGGAAGACCTCCACCGCCACTTCGGCTGGCCGGGCTACAACCGGTAAAGGGCGCGACTCGGTCCCGGCGCATACCGATGTTAGGCGCTTTCCCCCCGGCAATTCCCGGCGTTTCGCCCGATCATCCTGCGCGGCACGCTAAGCGCCCGCAGATCCCGCCCGCCGAGGTCTTCCCGCGCCCGGTCCGAGGGTCAGATCGAGAGCGCGATCTTACCCACGAGCCCGGCGAGAATGAGCGCGCCGCTCAGGCGATGGCTATCGCCCTCGTTGCCCAGGAAGAGGCGGCCGAAGCCAATGAACGCGGCGGCGGTGACGGCGATCTGGCCAGCAAGGTTCATGTTTTGATCCCCCATATCTGCACGCCTAAAGGTCGCTTGCCTGGCTAGCGTGAAACTTGCGTCGACTGATGATGATGGAACTTTAGGGGAGAAACAAGAACAAAACAAGAAGAAAAAGCGCATCAGCGCGATTTTTTTCCATTTCCCTCGGAATTAGCTTGGAGCTGTGCGGGAGCGGAGCGGTGGGCGGCCCCGCGTGGGAGGTCTCCCACGCGGGGCCGGGTGCGTGTGGGAGTTTGTGCGGACTCGGGCCTTAATTCTGCAATCTTAAATTGCCGCAACTGAGAAAACAACCTGACATAAATGCAGAGGCGTTTTCACGCGCAATGGGGCGAGGAGATCATTTGGCGCGGCGTACGAAATTGCGCATCCAATCGGAAGCCGCGCTGGGGGCCTAATGCGTCGCGCAGGTTTCCTTGACGCCCATCATGGTCAGCGTCGCGCTTTGTCCCTTGATCCAGAACTCGATGCCTGCGTTGGCATAGCGCGCGCCGTCGGCGGACAGGACCTGAGGCAGGGTGAGCTCGCGCCCGGTATCGAAGGTGAGCGCGACTTCGTGCTTCGCGGCGCTGGGTGGGGAGAATTTCGCGCTCAACTTCCCGCCGCCGGAGCATGTGTAGTGCGCCTCGGCCGCGAGGGCGGGAGCGGCGCACGCGAGGATCGCGGCTGTGCTGATAAGGGCGAGCCTTCTCGCGAATTCAGCCATTGAGGGTCTCCAAAGCGCGCCTGGTGACGAAATTCGATCCCATTACCCCCTTATAGGCGCAAATGGGCGGGTTTTGGTCGCGGTCAGGGCCATTATAGCCGCCACGCAAGGCCGTCTTTTCCGGCCCGAGGCACGCGCCCCCTCTCATCGCCCAAGCGCACTTTTACTGGGGGAGGCCGAGGAGGGGGGTCGCGCCGTCCTACTAGACCAGCGAGCGATGGCGTATTGGATAATCTCAAAAGTCGGCGGGATCCCCACTTAGGGCGTTCGAGAGTTGCCGTACTGTCAGACGACAACCGGCAGGTCGAGCATTCAGCTTTTAAGTCAATAGTCACAGCCAGGGCACTCCCAGAGAAAACGATGACAGCGTCAGTGACTGGACGCCAGCAGCTATGTCCGTCCGCATCGAGGCGCTTCTCGCCCTTCGGCGGGCAGGGGCGAGCGGGATGTAATTGGGCCCTCGGCAACACGCTGCGCTTTCGTCGCCGCTCGCTAGGGGAACGTCGACCGCAACGAGGCAGCAAAGAGGCCCGCGATTGTGACTTCGAGCAATTCCGCTAGGCGCTCCCGCCCCGTCCGCGCGATAGAGGGTCCTTACCGTCCAGTTAGGATTTCCTCTGGAAGGCGTCCTCAGGCGACTTCAGTTGATTGGCAGTACGCGCCAGCTCACGGACAATTGGCGGGCAATCGCCAAATCTCCGCAGTATATAATCGCGCAACGCGAGGAAGAAGGGCCTGGGCCACGGTGAAAAGCCAGGAGGGTTATTGCGGCTCAAGCCCATGGCGCGACGCACCAGGCTTTGACCGACTTGCAGGGTCTTAAAGTAAGTCCGAATCAATTGAAGGGACGTGGCGTGCTTCTCGCAGAACAGCAACCGGTTGCGGTGAATGAAGTAGGTCTGCATGGGGTCGTGGAAGGCGCCGAGTGAGGCGCTCCCTTTGTGGAAGGTCTCTGCGATCTTGACCACGAAGCAAGAAAAGCCTTTCTTTTTCGCGCGGTAGCACCAGTCGGTTTCTTCAAAATTAAGGAAAAAACGCTCGTCAAATCGACCGACGGACCTCACTATCGACATGGGCGCGAATAGCGCAGCGCCGTAGATGAAATCGCTCTCGATCAGGTCTTTCTGCGCAGATAGTCTCTCCTCTTTCGGCTGTTCAAACTCGGGTATGCCCGATTTCGACGATGACAAAGCGCGAAAGAACTGCAAGGCTCCATCAACACTGTAGCGAACGACGGCGCCCAGGATGGCGTTATTAAGCAAGTAATTTGAAGCCGAGACGAGCGCTCCAAGTGTCGATGGGGTGACGGTGCTATCGTTATTGAGAAAGAAAACGAATTCGACTCCGAGTTTTTCCGCCATCTCCAGCGCCAAATTGCATCCGCCTGAGAAGCCAAGATTTGAAGGGCTTTCAATAATATGGACTTCAGGGCCCAGTCCGCGCAGGTGAACTAAGGAATCATCGGACGAGGCGTTATCGACAATGATCAGAACCCACTCCCGGAAGTCAGATTTTAGGAGGGAGCGATAAGCTTCAGCGCTGAAGCGCCAGCCGTTCCAATTGACCAGCAGGACTGCGACCTTTGCCTTAAGGGCGTGGCTTGATGCTAGCGCCGCTGAGGGCCGGCTCGATACGACCATTAGGTGTGCCTGCACGGCTCCAAGTCTTCCAATTCAAGTTGAGGAAACGACGGTTCTGTTAGCGTCGATGAGACGGAGCCCATTTTGCAAGCATGCCTCGGTTCGCCGCAGGTGAGACGCGAAGGCCATTTCTCTTTCGGCCGGACCTCATTCTGGTCGCGAAATGCAATGTAGTCGGAGTTGGAAGTGCAAAGCGACGCCGCCTTCAGAGAATTCTCCCGCCGGCCCAATCGATGAATAATAGAACGATCCTGACCGGAAACGACACGCCCGCGGTGAGCTGGGCTAGGATTTCCGACTGACTCCGAGATATGAAAGATACGCGCTCAACCTAACCAACACAAGGATTTCAAGCGTCTTTGGAATGAGTTGGCTCTGGAAAGCTACCATGCGATATCTATTTTGTTAGTGTGCTTAAGACATGACGACAAATCTTTGCGGCCCTTCGACATGCTTGCGGAATTTGGCCCCACGGCTTACGTGGCAAATTACCGATTTCAGACGGCGCGCTGTGCGAAGCCGGAGCCGGCGAGATCTTGAACCATTCGTAAAGGACCGTCCCTCGCGTCCCTCGGCGGTTAGCGCCCAACTGGATAGAAAAAGTCTGGGGTCGACTGAACTCATGGCGGAGCCGACGCAGCCAGCAATTTGGCTCTTATAGCGTTTTCTGTTGATTTGGATGAGAGTGGCTTGGATCGGAGGAGTTGATTCGATGCGGGCTGAGGACTTTTCGGCATGGCTGGCGGCGGTGGCTGGCTTGAGCGCGGAACAACGGGTCGAGGCTTTGGCGACCTTGAAGCGGGCGGCGGTCGAGGCGTCGATCTCCGCGCCGGACGGGACTTCCGAGGCTTGGCCGAAGCGGGGCGGCAAGCGCCGACCTCGGGAGGACACGCTTGGGTCGGCCAGTCTCGAGCGGGTCGCGTCCCAGGGCTGCCCCCATTGCGCGGGCCGCGATGTCGTCGGCTGGGGTCGTTCCAATGGGCTGTTGCGGTTCCGCTGCAAGAGTTGCGGGCGCACGTTCAACGCCCTGACCAAGACGCCGATGGCCCATCTGCGCAAGAAGGAGCGGTGGCCCATTCACGCCCAGGCGATGATCGAGGGCAAAAGTCTGGCTAAGACCGCCGAACTCTGCGGCGTCCATCCGACGACGGCGTTCCGCTGGCGGCATCGGTTTTTGCGCGCGCCCGCCGACGACAAGCCTCGAACGTTGAGCGGAATCGTCGAGGCGGATGAGACCTTCATCCTCGAATCCTTCAAGGGCCGGTGGTCCGATCTGCCGCGAAAGGCGCGAAAGCGAGGTGGAAAGGCCCGCTATCCAGGCCTTTATCAGGATAACATTCCCATCCTCGTCGCGCGCGACAGGAAGGGCGCGACCTTCGATGCGGTCCTGCCTCAGGTTGACGGCGTTTCCGTCCGAACCGCGCTCGCCGGCGTCGTCACGCCGGGCAATCACCTGATCGGCGACGGGGGGCGGGCGATCGCCGCTTTCGCCCGCCAGGCGGGCATTCCTTTCCACGCCGTGCCCTCGCCCGGAAAGCCGACCGGCGAGGCGCCTCATCTGCACATCAACAACGTCAACGCCTATCACAGCCGTCTCAAGCAATGGCTGGTCCCCTTCAAAGGCGTCGCCACCAAGAACCTGCCAAGCTATCTCGGCTGGCGACGCGCCATCGAAGCCTGGGGCGACCAACTCGCCCCGCCCAACTGGATCAAAGGCGCTATCGGCAATGGGCCATATCAACAGGCAACGCTATAAGAGCCAGCAATTTCTTTCCCAAATTGGGAATATGTGATAAGCCTGTTTCTGCTGACCGGATTGCCTCGGTCCTTAAGTCCACCGGCAGAGGAAGGGATGATGGAAAGAACCACGGGCTGGTCGCGCTCAGACATCGCCCTCAGTACAACTTCAACGCGATCCGAAGATCACGAGCAGAAATTTTTTATTCCAAACGCTTTTAACTCATTGAAAAGGCTCGATTCGAAAAAATAAACGCTAGTAAACGCCAGCATTTTTACTAGCGTTTACTAGCATTTAAGCCCGTTTAGTGACGTTTACGCGGGGCCGAAGTTCGCGTCAGCGGTTGTATCCGCGCTCTTGCCTAGGCTCTAGGCGAAGGCCCTCGCGGCCGCTTTGTGCTTGGCGATCAGGGCCGGGACGTCGACGCCCTCGAGCTCGCCATCGATCACCCGCCACTGGCCCGCGACCATCACCCGGTCCGCGCGGTGGGCGCCGCAGAGAGCGAGCGCGGCGATCGGGTCCTGGGCGCCCGAGAAGCGCGGCTCATCGAGGGTATAGAGCGCGAGGTCGGCCTGCATGCCGGGGGCGATCGCGCCAATGTCGCCTCGCCCGAGGCAATGCGCCGAGCCTTGGGTCGCCCAGCGGAGCGCGTCGTAAGGGGTCACTGCCGAGGGCCCGTAGCTCAGGCGCTGGAGCATGAGCGAGTGCCGCACGGCCTCCATCATGTTCGACGAATCGTTGGAGGCCGAACCGTCAACGCCAAGCCCGATCGCGACGCCCGCCGCTTCAAGTTCCTTGGTCGGGCAGACGCCCATGCCGAAGGCCATGTCGGAGGCCGCGCAGTGGCAGACGCTGAGGCCAGCTTTCCCTAAGCGTTCGATCTCGCTCGCGTTGAAATGGATCCCGTGCGCGACCCATGCGCGGGGGGTGAGCCACCCGGCCTGCTCGAGGAGATCGACCGAGCGCACGCCGAATGTCTGGACCGCGTAGACGTCCTCGTCGAGCGACTGGCAGAGATGGGTATGCAGTCGGCAATCGTAGCGCTCGGCGAGTTCGGCCGATCCCACCATCACCCGCTTCGGCACCGCGAGCGGCGAGCAGGGCGCAAGCGCGACGCGGATCATCGCGCCGGGTTTGGCGTCGTGATACAGTCGCAGCACCCGCTCGCTGTCCTCGAGAATCGTTTCAGAATCTTGCACGATCGAGTTGGGCTGCAGGCCGCCGTCCTTCTCGGAAATGCCCATGGATCCGCGCGTGACCGTCATCCGCATGCCGAGCTTCCTCGCCTCTTCGACCTCGATGTCGATTGCGTTCGTAAGGTTCGGGGGAAAGAGATTGTGATGGTCGGCCGCCGTCGTGCAGCCCGACAGCATCAGTTCGACCAGCGCCATTCGGATGGCGATGTGCAAGGCCTCGGGGGTCATGCGGTCCCAGACGCGCTCCATCGAGACGAGCCAGGGAATGAGCTCTTTCCCTAAGCCCGCCGGATGGGCGCGCGTCAACGTCTGGTAGAAGTGATGATGGGCGTTGATGAGCCCCGGCAGCACGACATGGCGCGAGGCGTTGAACGTCGTGTCGGGGGCAACCGCCGGCGATTGGCCGCGCGCGACGCATTCCACGATCTCACCGCCTTCGACCACCACGCCGCGCTCGGAATCGGCTGCGAGGATGGCGAGCGGGTCCTTGATCCATAAGCGCATGCGATGATCGGCTCCGGGTTCAGCAAAGGGAGGCAAGAGACGGGGCGCATAGGCGCAGCGCGGCGAAAGGTAAAGTCTTTTGGCCTGCCTCTTGCATCGATAGAGACCTCCGCATGGCGCTGAAAAATGTATTCGACGCTTGAAATTTCGACCCCTATGGTGGACCCGCAGGGGCGGCGGCAGGGAACACGCGAGCTGCGTGGTTCGAATGCACAGCAACCCCACGGCGGTGGCCGGCTGAGCCGCCATGCTGCCGATAGAATGGGACCGCGGGAGGGATTCATATGCGCGTTGTGATCATGGCTGCGTTGGCGGGGGCGATGGCCTTCGCCGGACCCGCGGCGGCGCTCGATAAGGTCACGTTCGGGACCAACTGGGTCGCCGACCCGGAGGCTGGCGGCTATTATCAGGCTCTCGTCGACGGAACTTACGCCAAATACGGCCTCGATGTCACAATCCTTCAGGGCGGCCCAATGTCGAACGGCGGCATGCTCCTGATCGCCGGCAAGATCGAGTTCTTCATGGGCGGCGACATGATCGGCGACTTCCTGGCGGTCGAGAACAATATTCCGACCATCGCGGTCGCCGCCCACTTCCAGAAAAATCCTCAGATCTTCATGTCGCACCCCGGCGTCGGCCTCGACAAATGGCAGGATCTTCCGGCGGCGAATCCGGCTTTTGTCAGCTCCGGAGCAGTCAACACATTCTGGGCCTGGATGCGGCTCGCTTACGGTTTCAAGGACGAGAACATCAAGCCCTACAACTTCAATTCGGCGCCCTTCATCGCCGAGCCGCATTCGATCCAACAGGGCTATCTGACCTCGGAGCCGCTCGAGGTCGAAAAGCAGGGCGGCTTCAAGCCAAACGTCTTCCTGCTGGCCGATTATGGCTACTCCACCTATTCGACTCTGGTCGAGACCCGCCGCGATCTATTGGAGAAGCACCCTGATATCATTCAGCGCTTCGTCGACGCCTCCACGATTGGCTGGTACCACTACCTCTATGGCGACAATTCCAAGGCCAATGAGGCCATCAAGCGGGAGAACCCGGAACTCACGGACGACGAGATCGCCTTCTCGATCAAAAAAATGAAGGATTACGGCATCGTCGATTCGGGCGATACCCTTAAGCTGGGGATCGGCGCGATGACGGACGAGCGTTGGAGCGGTTTCTACAATGAGATGGTGAAGTCCGGCGTGGTCAAAGCAGGCATCGACTTCAAAAAAGCCTACACGCTCCAGTTCGTCAACAAGGGCGTGGGCCTTGATTTGCGTCCGAAATGACGCGGCGTTTCGACGCTCCTTCTCCGGCCGGCGTTACTTTTTCGGCGCGGGCAACGCGTTGTAGACATCGGGCGGCAGGACCGTCGAAACGTTGATCGTGACTTTCTCATCAGGTCCAAAGTTTTTGACCTTGTTGCTGACAGGCGGGATGCTCTTGAGGAAAGCGACGATCGCCTGGGCGTCTGCATCGGAAAGATGTGACAGTGCCGGATAAGGCATCACGGCGCTGAGTTCTCTTCCTTCGGGCGTTTTGCCGGTGCGGATCGCAGCGATGATCTGCGCGTCCGTCCAAGAGCCGAGGCCGGTCTCCTTGTCGGGCGTCAGATTCTCTCCCACGAAGACGCCGGCGCCCGGAATTGCGAAACCAACGTCCGATCCGCCGAGATACCGCTTCATGTCCGGCGAACCGAGCAGGGCGCCGGGCGTGTGGCAGTCCGAACATCCCGCGATCGTGAGGAGAAAGCGCCCGCGAGCGACCTGGGCGTCGTCGGCGAAAGCGCGCGAGGGGAGTGAACCGAGGGCGGCCAAGGCCGCGACAAGCGTCATGCTCAACGCAATTCGAGACATGGTTCTCTCCTTTTAAGCCGGAGCGCGCCTTCAAGCGGCCACGACGCCCGATACTGGTATTCCCTCTAAATGCGCTGGAACTTCCCAGTGTTGCGTCGGGTCGGGCTTGTGCGCCACTGGTGTGACGTCGCCCCGCCATGCAACGCCCATCATCTGCGCCGTTTGATAGGCCATCACATTCCAGCCTTCCGCCGCTAGCGCGCGTAACCCCGCCGCCACATGGGGCGACACCAGGTCATGAAAGACCACCATTGCGGTGGTTTCGAGGTAGGGCGCGCAAGCGAGCGCATCGCGGGTCGGAGCGTCCCCGTCGTGGTCGCCATCGATGAATGCGAACGACCATCGGGCGCCCGCTTTGGCCAGGCGAACCACGGCGGCCGGACTGGGTTCGGGAACGAGAATTGTCGTCGGACCTCCGCCAGCCCCGCCGATTGCCTCCTCGAATTCGCGCCGCCAGTCTGCATCCGAAAGCAAAGGCTCGACGACGTAGAGGGGCGCGATGCCGGCGGCGACGAGATGGACGGTCGACCAGCCCCGCCAAGCGCCGATCTCGATCCCGCTCTGCGCTTTGAACGCCCGTGCGTTGCCGAAAAGGATTGAAGCTTCGTCGCGGTTGATGAAACCGACCGTCGGATTGCGTCTATCGACGCGAAAAGGATGGTCGATCTGCTTGCGAAAATAAGGCCAGGTCGAGGCGCTCTTGTCCGCCTCGATCATGTTCGGGAAGAGATGATCGAGAATCGGCGCTTCAAGATTGGGGGCGACGTAGTCCGTGGCCATTGAGGAAGCCTTAGGCAAAGGAACGAAAAGGCTAGGCCTGCATTATTCAAATCAGATTAGAGTTGGTTCCAGTCGGCGCGCCGTGGTTGGAGGCGATGGCATGCTGCGACATGGGCGTCAAGAATGCCGCGCTTCACTGAGACCTGAGACGCTGCAATGCAGCGAATTAAAGGCACTTGTACTTATCTTGTTCTCGCATTACCTGTTGTTCGACCGGAAAAGCGAGGTTTATGATGCCCGTGATTCAGGCACTTTGAGCGATAAGCGCGAGGGTGACTTGGGCGGCAGCCAGCGAATGGCAAAAGCAAGGCGAGAGTTCTTGCGAGCTGGAATGTCGGCGGCATGCGACTTGCAACGCCTTGGGAGGATGTCGCGGACTAAAACGCCGCGACTGAAGGATGGGTTTGCATCATGAACCAGATGGCAACTCTGACGACGACAAAAGCAGCGGCGATTCAGGTCGCCCCGCTTCCGCTCGTGACCTTGCGAGGCGTGCATAAAGTCTTCGCTAATCAGGTTACAGCTCTGGAAGGCCTCGATCTCGATATCCGGGCGGGCGAGTTTCTCTCGTTGCTCGGACCGTCAGGCTGCGGCAAATCTACTGTTTTGCGGTTGCTGGCAGGCCTCACTGGGCCGACGCGCGGCGAGATCATATGGACCTCGAACTGCCCGGCGCTGGGCTTTGTGTTTCAGGAGCCAACGCTGACGCCGTGGTCCGACGTGTTCACCAACGTATGGCTGCCGTTGCGCCTCGCGGGGGTGTCGAAAGACAAAGCTCGGCCGCGGGTTGAAGAAGCGCTCGAGCAAGTTGGGTTGGGTGGTTTCGCGAAGGCCTATCCGCGGCAGTTATCCGGCGGAATGAAAATGCGTGTGTCGATCGCACGCGCCCTTGTGACGCGGCCAACGGTCCTTTTGATGGACGAGCCATTCGCGGCTTTGGATGAAATCACGCGCCTCAAGCTCAACGACGATTTGGCCGCACTCCGCACGTCGCTTGGCGCGACGGTAGTTTTCGTCACGCATTCAGTCTTCGAAAGCGTTTATCTTTCGGACCGCATCGTCGTCATGGCGGCGCGTCCCGGACGGGCAGTCGCTGAAATCAACGTAGAATCCCCAACCGACTCGCGCCAGGAGGGATTTCGGCTCTGCAAGGCCTATGCTGACACCTGCGTCCAGACCTCCGAAGCGCTTCATGTCGCGATGGGCGATCGGCCCCCAACCATGCTTAAGAGCGGCATGGCGTGAGCAAAGACGATTTTGTCGGCTATGCGGTGCCCGCCCTTACTTTGGGACTGGGCCTGATCGCCTGGGAGGGGCTGGTTAGGTATTTCGCGGTCCCAACGTACCTATTGCCAGCGCCGAGCCTGATCATCTCCACGCTTATCACCGATTGGCCGACATTGTCGGCGTCGCTGTGGGTGACGCTGTCGATTACGCTCAAAGCCCTTGGGATCGCGGTCATTGGCAGCGTCGGGCTTGCTATCCTTTTCGCACAATCGCGGCTGGTCGAGCGGGCTTTCTATCCGTTCGCCGTCGCGATGCAGGTGACGCCAATCGTCGCCATAGCTCCCCTATTGCTGATCTACCTTTCGCCCGGCGTCGCGGTCCTGGTCTGCGCGTTTCTGGTGGCGTTCTTTCCCCTCCTTGCCAACACCACGCTCGGGCTCTCTTCCGCCGACCATAACCTTGTCGATCTGTTCCAGATGTATCGCGCATCGCGCATGCAGCAGTTCATGCTACTCAGGTTGCCCTCGGCGCTCCCATATTTTCTGGCCGGCCTTAGGATCAGCGGCGGACTGGCGCTCATCGGCGCGATCGTCGCTGAAATCGCTGCAGGCTCCGCCGGGCAGGGGTCCGGGCTCGCTTATCGCATCGTCGAATTGGGGTTTCGGCTGAATATTCCGCGGATGTTTGCTGCGCTGCTCTTGATTTCGGTGGCGGGGATCACAATTCATCTGCTGCTGACTGCGCTGTCGCATTGGTTGTTGCGCGATTGGCATGACAGCGAGCGCGGGCGAGAAACCTGAAACAAACCAAATTATTCGTCGTATGGTGAGCCGGCGAGGGCGCTTTTGCGTCCGCGGGCGAATAGATTGAATTCGCGCCGTCAAGTATAGGGCGAGGTTACATGAACATCGGCTACCTTAAGGTCGAGCGGCGCATTCAGCCGCGGCGCGCTTCCGTGCTTCGAAAGCTGGGAATTTCTAATCTGGTCAACACGTCGATGTTCGACATTGCGGCCGCGCATGAGGCTCTTGTTCGCCGCCAGGCCGTTCCGGAACGAATTTTTACCGACGGCCTTGTGGTCGACGTTCCTGCCGGCGTTTACCACCCGCTGCCGGACTCGAGCTCTGAATTTTTTATTCGCAATATCAAAGCCATGAACCAAAATCTGATCGCGAAGACGCTTGAGATCGGATGCGGCTGCGGCATCATCTCGCTTTATATGGCGGCCAATTGGACGTCGCGAATTGTCGCCACGGACATCTCCGAGATCGCCGTCGAGGCGACGATCGCCAACGCCAAGCTTAACAACGTCAATGTAACAGCGTTTCAATCCGATCTGTTCGAGAAAATCGACGAGAAGGATTTCGACCTCATCGTTTTCAACACTCCTTTGGTCGACAAAAACCCGGAAAACGACATCGAGCGCTATAGCCTTTGTGATCCGCAGGGGCAGATCACCGAGTCCTACCTGCGTCAGGCGCGTCGCCACGTGTCGAAGGATGGACTGATCATTTTCGCGATCTGCAACAACTCGGCCTACGAGGTGATGGACGCGATCGATCTCAATTATGAAATCGTAGGCCTCGAGTTGGCCTACAGCGGTTTTTGGCGGGCGATTGTCGGCGCGCGCAACTGACCCGTCAGATACGCGGGATCAGCCAGGGAATGAACGCGATTTGCGGAACAATTTGCCCGGTCGAGCTTTGGCAGAGCCCCTGGAAATCGACTGACTCCCAACGATGGCGCCCGCATCGCCGCCCATGATAGAAAGGGTCTCTGGCGCGGCTTGGCTGCGTCCAAAGCGCGACTGGACGCGAGCAATGACGGATGCAAGTTCGACGTCTTCTGGCGGCTTCGCCGAGCCCCGTCGCCGGGGGAGGGGAAAATGGATCAGCCTGCTCGCTGAACTTCCCTATTTTGCTATCGTCCTCATCGGCATCGTTGGCGTTTCGTGGACCAACCTGCTGGGCGTTTCAGTGGCGAGCTATTGGGTCACGATGACACCGATTGCCGCCTTTCTCTGCGTCTGCGTCGGCTGGTCGCATTTGCCGCGGGGTCGAGAGCGGCCCGAGATGGTCGCGATTCAGCTTGGCCAATGGGCGGCCTTCCTTGTCGCCATGTATCTCATCCACGTAAGCGACCGTGACGGCCTCGTTACACACGACGCATTGGGCAGCATTCTCCTGACGCTGATTGCGCTCGGTGTCTTTATTTCCGGATTGGATTTGAGGACCTGGAAGCTTTGTGTCGCCGGCGCCTTTCTTGCGCTTGCGGTGCCATTCGTAGCTTGGTTCGCCGACGCCGGATTGTTCGTATTTCTGCTCGGCGTCGTGCTGATCGCCTTGGGATTGCTGGCCTGGTGGGGGGCCCATCGGGCGCGCCAGCACGCCTGAGTTCATCGCCGCCAGGGCCATTCTGCAAACCTCCGGTGGGCGTCATTTCGTGGACAAGCGACACGTGTGCGTGATTGCTTTCGCTCGGGACTTGCGCGGGGAAAGCGAATGGCGCCTAAAGGGCGGCCGAAACGGGTTGGCAGCCGGCCGGGAGGGGGAGCTCTGCTATTGTTTGTACGTTCACGGCTTGGCTTCTTCGGGAGGCAAGAACAAGAATTGGCGAGTTCCCGCGCGCCGATGCTGTGTTCGCGCGTCAGGGGCGGGCCAGTAGGGATTTGAGCCGACGCGCGCCGAAAGCTTTGGAGGTTGCACGGGCGGCGCTGCTTATGACCGCTCTTGCGGTGTCTGGCTGCGCGCCGGTCGGCCCCAACTTTGAGCGCGCCGCGGCGATCATGTCGCCGGAGTTCAAGGAGATCAAAGGCTGGAAGATCGCGACGCCGCGCGCGAATGAGCCGAAAGGCGAGTGGTGGTCCGTTTTTCACGATTCCGAGCTTGACCAGCTCATGCGCGTCGTCGCGGTGTCCAATCAGACGATCAAGGCGGACGAGGCCAATTACCGGCAGGCGCTCGCGTTGATCAATGAGGCGCGCGCCGGGCTCTTTCCGACCATTAACGGCACAGGCTCGGCCTCTCGCGGCTTGCCAGGCGGCACGAACTTGACCGCGGAAGCGACCGGTGCGTGGACGCTCGACGTCTGGGGCCAAGTCCGGCGCGAGATCGAAGCGCAGCAAGCGGGCGCGGAGACGAACGCCGCCATCCTCGCAAATGCCTTACTGGCCGCGCAATCGGCGCTCGGGCTCGCCTATGTCACGCTTCGACAAGCGGATTCGCTCGAGGATCTGCTTGCCAGGACGATCGAGGATTACAAGCGCTCAGTCACGATCACGCAAAACCAGTACAATGCCGGGACTGCCGCCAAGTCCGACGTCATCACCGCTCAGGCTCAGTTACTCAACGCCCAGGCTGCGTTCATCGCCGCTGGCGTGTCACGCGCGCAAAGCGAACATGCGATCGCGGTGCTGATGGGCCGCCCCCCAGCCGGTCTCTCGATCCCGCACGGGAGCCTGGCCACCCATGTTCCCCCGGTTCCGGTTGGTCTGCCGTCGTCGCTGTTGGAGCGCAGACCCGACGTGGCGGCGGCGGAGGAAACTATGCGTGAGGCCAACGCGGAGATCGGCGTCGAGTTCGCCGGCTATTTCCCGGCCGTGTCGCTATCCGGCCTCTTCGGTTATTCCGGCAACCCGTTCGCCACCGAGTTCGGCCCCGCCAATCCCGTCTGGTCGATCGGGGGTTCGCTCGCGCAACCTCTGTTCAATGGCGGCCTCACAACCGCGCAGGTGGAGGCGGCCCGACAGACATACCAGGCGGACGTTGCGACCTATCGAGAAACCGTATTATCCGCGGTCCAGCAGGTCGAGGATGCTCTATCCGGGATTCGCATTCTCTCGCGCGAGGTCAAAGTGCAGGCGGAGGACGTACGCATTTCTCGGCAGGCGACGCAGATCACGCTCAACGAATACAAGGCGGGCACTCAGGCTTTCACGGCTGTCGTTACGGCTGAGACACAGCAGCTCAGCGCCGAAGAGTCGCTGCTGTCGACACAAGGTCAGCTGCAGGCCGACGCGGTCAATCTCATTGTCGCGCTCGGAGGCGGCTGGACCCAATCGATGCTGCCGGATGTGACCGCACAGACGTCGGCCATCCCGCCTCATTAAGTAAAAACGCAATCTGCCTTTGCAATAAAAGGTTGCACCGGATTATGACCCAAGGCGCTTCCGTTCGTCGGCGGGTCAGTTTCTAGACCGAGTTCCACAAGGAGAGCACCGGCTCGTTCTTGTCGTGTTCGTAGCCGAGAATGCTGACGCTCGCCGTGCCCAGCACGAAGAGACGCCCTTCCGAGGGAGCCAGGCCGAGCCAGCGCGCGGCCAGCACTCTCAGGATATGCCCGCTGGAAAAAACGATCGTCCGGTCATCCGCCGCACGCAGGCGGGCGATCACGCGATCGGCGCGGGCGCCGACGTCGGCTGGCTGCTCGCCGTTCGGGCATCCATCGCGGAACAGGAGCCAGCCGGGCCGGCGCGCGAGGATTTCGGCGGTCTTGCGCCCCTCGTAGTCGCCGTAGTCCCATTCAAGCAGGTCGGGATCAAGCTTGGCTGCGTCGCCGAACCCGGCGAGCGCGCAGGTGCGAGCCGCGCGTTGGAGCGGGCTTGTAAAAACCCGGTCAAACGCAAGCCCTTTTAGGCGCTCGTGCAGGCCTCGCGCTTTTCGTTCGCCCTCTTGAGTGAGGGGAATGTCAGTGCGTCCCGTATGCTGGCCGCTGGCGCTCCATTCGGTTTCGCCGTGGCGGACGAGATAGACACAAGGAAGCATGTCGACTCCAATGCCGCGTCTCGCCGCCACTGGGACGCTGAGGATGGCGATATCCTACCCCGTTTGGCGCCGACTTGGATATGCTCAGTAGGTTGGAAAGCCAAAGACAGGTAGTCGCAGCGAAGACCGGATGGGGTTATCGACCATCTCGGCGTCACCAATATTGACCAAACGGCCGCTGAGCAGCGCCCGCCAAGTAATCGCGTTTCGGAGCCTTGCAAAAAGCGGGAACTAATAAAGCTTTCGGATGTTTCAGTCCCAGAGTTGGCCCCGCAACGGCTAGAAGGCCGGCCGGTCGGCAAGGATGTCGCTTGCCACGGTGTTCACCTTCTTCGTCATAGCGATCTCAGCGCCTCGGAGGACAGCATGAACAACGCGTTCTTGGCCTTGGCAGCCGCAGGATTTGCCGGCCTCAGCGGGTACGGTATCAACGCTCAGACGTCTCCTATCCAAACCGCGCAAGTTGTGAGTTCGGCGCCTGATTATACCCAAGAGGCTGGCGTGTTCTCACAATGGCTGTCCTCGGATGCGCCTCAATGCGTGGCTGTGTCCAAGATCGAGTCGGTGGCGCATGTTACAAAACTCACCAGCGAACAGTTCCAATTCGTGCGCGCGCTGTATGTCGCGATCCCGCCGATTTCACACACGCTTCCTCCGG
The DNA here is from genome assembly GCA_963737365.1 of uncultured Alphaproteobacteria bacterium. Lineage (GTDB taxonomy): Bacteria > Pseudomonadota > Alphaproteobacteria > Rhizobiales > Beijerinckiaceae > Roseiarcus. The sequence continues at coordinate 1,067,550 of CAVTSD010000007.1, read as the reverse complement.
GTGACAGCGCGGTGATGGCGAGCTCAAATGGGCGTTCGATGATAGCGCTGGTTTCGGGCGGCGAAACTTGCGCACGGTTCCTCGCTCCCGATTTTGTGTTGTCGATGCTCAATCAAGTGGGCAAGGGCGAGACCGTAGTGGCCGGAGATCCGATATAGCGCCGATAGTGCCATCGCGTTGTTTTGATCACAGCGGCATTTTGAAAATTTTCCCGCTATTGCTCGAGGTCCTTTTACCTCCTATGGAGGGGTAGGGGCGATTGAGTCGGCGTTTGCGAATTGCAGGCGTGGCTAGGCATCTGATCTAGCGGCCGATCGCAAGGATCGGGGCTATAAGATGCGTATATTGCTTGCGCTGGTTGTGCTTCTCGGGGTGTTTAGCGCGCCGGCTGCGGCGGCCGATTTGCCCACGAAGAAACCGGCCCCCGAGGTCGTATCACCGCCCTTGCCGTCCAGCTGGCATTACGAGATTACCGGTTACGGCTGGGGGTCTAGCATCGCGGGAAGCACGGGCTTTGGCTCTCTACCGACGCTCCCCTATTACGCGAGCTTCGGCAAAGTGCTCGAACACTTTCAAGGCTCATTCATGGGGAGCGTGGTCGCGCGGAACGATACGTTCATCGGCGGAATCGACTTCGTATGGGCGCGAATCGGTGGGTCCGGTACCATACGCGCAGACAATGCGCTCTACGGCGGTCAGACTACCCTAACCCTGAACCAGGGGTTCGTGACCGCCTTTGGCGGCGTTCGGGTGCCGCTCGGCGTGCCGAACCTCTATCTCTACGGCACGGTCGGCGCCCGCAACTTCTACAGCGGTAACAAGCTCACCGTCAGCGGCCCGTTCGCATTGTTCAACGGCACTGAAACCGTGAACAAGGATTGGATCAATCCGGTCGCCGGCTTCGCCGCGCAATATCGCTACGACGATCGCTGGTTCATGAATGTGCTGGCTGACTTGGGCGGCTGGTCCGACAGCGCAACTGGACAGGCGCTCGCCTCGGTCGGCTACAATTGGACGCAGAACATTGCGACAACCGTCGGCTATCGCGTGATGTACAACTACACTCACCAGGACACCGGCTACAGCGTCCTCACCTTCGAGCCGAAAAGCTTCCGCTATCAGCAGTGGATGTACGGGCCGTTTCTCGGTTTCAAATATAGCTTTTAGTCCGAACGCCTCACCACCTCTCGAACGCGCGCGTGACTCGCTTCAAGAACGCCGCACGCCGGGCTGGGGCGGTGAAGTTCATATTGTAATGGGCAAGGTATTCGAACCGACCCTTGGGATCGATCAGCGCGCCAATGTTGTAATGGACGAAACGGTGCGCGGGGTTGTTCTTCGCTGCGACGTCGCTCAGGCTCTCGCCATAGGTGCAGACCGCCGCCAAGCGCCTGAGATGCCTTAAATTGGGGTGGAAGAGGCCCGCGTCGTCGATGCGCAACGCCACGCCCGGCAGAAACACGCGCTGGAAATAGCCCTGCAGAATCGCGGGCAGGCCGTCGAACCATACCGGAAAGACGAGCACCAGCGCTTCCGCCGCCCGAAGGCGCGCAACGTAGGGTTCGACTTCCCGCGTATTCACCCTGGTGTCGACATAGTGGGCGAACTGCTCGCGCGACATGACCGGGTCGAACTTCTCGCCATGGAGGTCGAGATCGTCGACGACATGACCGCTCGCGCGCAGGACCTCGACAACGCGCGTATGCAACGTGGAGACGAAGCTCGTTTCCAGCGGGTGCGCGTAAACGACAAGAATGCGCAAAGCTTAGGCTCCGGCTGGCTCCACGCTTCGCTTCCGAGCCGGCTCCCCGGGTTCAGCTGCAATGAGAAATTCGATTCGGGGGGGAGCGATGAGCATCTCCCGGATCTCGTCCTCAAGCACCCGATCCGCATTCGTGACGCGTTCGCGCAAATGCATGAGTTCGAGCCACGATTCGATCAGATAGGCTTCTTCATAGCGGCCAATGTCCCCGGCGTCCTCAAAAACTCCCCACGCGAACGCGCCGTCGCGGCGACGCTCGAATCCGAGCTCGTCTAAGGCTCGGACGAAGGCCGCGCCGTCCTTGGGGTCGATTCTATATTCGATCTTGACCAGGACGGGACCACGGTCTTTGTCGATTTCCTCCCGAGTTTCCGGCATGCTCCAATGCTGGGCGGGCGAAAGGTCAAGCGCTCCTCGCTGCAGCTTCCATCTCCAGGTGAGCGGAATCGCAACGACCGCGCCTGCGGCGGCGATGACCAACGCGGCTGAAAGTCCGGATCTCGCAGCGACCTCGCCCCAGGCGGCGCTGCACAAGGTCATTGTCCCATAGATGACCGTCAGAAAGACCGCGAGGCCGCGGCCGCGCACCCAATCCGGCAAGACGTTCTGCGCCGAAGTGTAAAGACAAGTCAGGTTGTTGACCCACGCCACCCCGGCAAGCAGGCAAGCGCAAAGCGAAGTCGGGAGATCTTCGGCGATGGCGAACAGGATCAAGGCAACGGCGGTCAGGATCGTCCCGGCCGCCACCAGCCGATCGGCCCCAAACCTCCGGCGCAATTTCTCATGTCCAAGCGATCCAAGAATGGCTCCGATGCTGATCGCGCTCAAGAGAATCCCGTAGTGCTCCGCGCCCTGTCCGGTTCGCCGCGCAATGAGCGGCAGGAGGCCCCAGTAGGCTGCTGTGAAAGGATAGATCGCGAGCGTCCGCGCCAGCGTCGCCCCCATGAGGCGATTGTTGGCGGTATGCCGAAGGCCGGTGCGCAACGCGCTGCTCAATCGTTCGGCGGGGAGGGACGCTTTCTCCCGTCCAGGCGCGCGCCACAAACTGAGCGCGACGATCACCAGGAGATTGGCGGCGACAAAGATCCAAAGGGGAGCTGACGCGCCGTAGCGCACGATGATGAAGCCCCCAAGCGCTGGCCCAAGCGTGCGGCTGAGATTGTAGCCAACGCTGTGCGCGGCCATTGCTCCCGGCATGACGGGCTTCGGCACGAGTTGCGGGATGATCGACAGCCATGCGGGCGTGTTCAGGGACCAAGCCGCGCTGAGCACAAAGGTAGTCAAAAGCAACAGCGCCGGAGAGACGAAATCGAGCGCCACCACGGCGGCGAAGACCGCCATCAAAGCGGCGATCGCGTAGGAGACGGCTATGATCATCCGACGCGGATCGATGATGTCGGCGATGGCGCCAGCAGGAAGGGTGAAGAGGAAAATCGGCAGCGTGGTCGCGGTGTGAAGCAGCGAGACGTCGAACGCGTTGAGATCGAACGTCGTCATCAACCATCCGGACGCCGTGTCGTACATGGCGATGCCGATCAGCGCACACGTGCTCGCGGTCCAGACGATCGCGAACGCGGGATGGGCGAATGCGCCGAGCATCGTCGAGCGGTTGGAGGTTGGCTCCTGAGCGAAGCGTAAGTTCATCTCAAACCGCTCCTCGCGATACCCGCGCGTGGTACGAACCGAGCGTACAACGCTCGCGTCTAGTAAGAAGGTCGCGCACGCTCCGCTAGCCGCGACTGCTCGCCCCGATCTCCGGCACCGCAATGAAGCCAGTATGGAAGTCTGCCTCAAAAGCCGCCAAACGCGCGCGAAATTTGTCGAGTTCGTGGCGTACGCTCTGCCGGCGCCAATAGCCAGCGAAGGGAATGCGCATTTGATCAACATGCGCGGACGTTGCGGTGCGCGCGTCGGGGAAGTTAAACGGGAACAGCTTGCAGCTCACTTTTCAGCAGCCTCATGCGTTCGCGGCGGTTGTTTTTGCGCTGCGGCGCCTTGAAACCCTGCGCATTGTTCGCCATTTGGTCTTGAAATTGGGCAGCTCTTGGCGGTCCGATTTCTGCGCTTCCAACGGGGATATTTTTGTCCAGCGAGTCCACCGCCAAGTCGGACGCGTCCGCAGCCGGCTTGGGCTGGGGCGTTTTCGGCAATGTGGCTTTCACGGTCGTCTTGATCGCGAGCTCGGCGTCGAACGTCGGCTTTGCGATGTTCGACACCTCGTCGAACTGGCTTATGACCAGCCTCAATCCAGATCCGATGATGGTGTCGGCGGTCCAGGTGGCGACAACGCTGCCGATGTTTCTTCTGACGCTGCCCGCTGGCGCGATGACCGATATCATTGATGCGCGTCGCATGCTGATCGGCGCCCAGATCGCCGTCACCGCGATCTCGATCGTTTTCGCGGCCATCGTGACCATGCATTGGGCCACGCCGACTGTGCTGCTAGCCACGACGTTTCTTTTGGGAGGCAGCGGCGCGCTCGCGGCGCCCGCATGGCTTGTCATCACGCCGATGCTGGTTCCGAAAGCAGATCTCGATAGCGCCATCGCCATCAACAACGCGAGTTACAACGTCAGCCGCGCCATCGGACCGGCGATTGCCGGTTTGGGGATCGCGACCTTCAGCATCGGATTGCCGTTCTGGTGCTTCTGCGCAGGCAATATTGCAGTCCTGATTGCATTGCTGTGGTGGCGCGCGCCGCGGCGAACGAGAGAGACGCTTCCCGCGGAGCGCCTCTTCAGCGCTCTCCGCACTGGGTTGCGCTACGCCAGAAACAACGGCGATATCGACGCGACCCTGATCCGGGCCGTCGGCTTTTTCCCCTTCGCGAGCGCTTATTGGGCTCTTTTGCCGCTCGTCGCACGCACCCAGATGAACAATGGACCAGAGGTCTACGGCATCCTTCTCGGCATGATCGGGTTGGGCTCGATCCTTGGCTCCTTTGCGCTCGGGAGCCTCAAGGCACGCCTCGGTCCGGATCGGCTGGCCACGCTCGGAACCTTTGGCACGATTCTCGCGCTAGGCCTTTATGGCGCCGCCCATGAGCCGATCGTCGCGGCGATCGCGAGCCTGATTGCGGGCGCGTCGTGGATCACGATGATGACAACACTATTCGTCTCAGCCCAAGTGGCGTTGCCCGAGTGGGTGCGGGGGCGGGGCCTTGCGATTTTTCTTACCGCGTTTTTTGGCGCGATGACTCTCGGCAGCGCGGTTTGGGGCAAAGTCGCGAGCGTCGAGGGCGTGCCGACCGCCCTTTTTCTTGCTGCTGGAGGCGCGGCGATTGGGATGGCGATAACCGCGCGGTGGAGACTGCAAACCGCCGCCGCGCTCGATCTCACCCCGTCGATGCACTGGCGCACGCCGGTGTTTCTGTATCCGATCGAGGACGACCAAGGGCCTATTCTGATCACGGTCGAATATGTGATCGAGCCAAGAGACCTGAAGCCCTTCCTGGCCTTGATCCATGAAATCGGCCTCGAGCGAAAGCGCGATGGCGCTTATGCATGGGGCGTGTTCGAGGACACGCAGATCAGCGGCCGGATCGTTGAGACCTTTCTTATTCAGTCGCTTCTTGAACTCAGGCATCTGCGCACGCGCGTGACGATGGCCGACCGCATGATCGAGGAACAGGCGCGCGCATTTGTCACCCAGCCGGTAAAGGTGACATTTCTTGTGGCGCCGAAGCGACATCGCGAGAAGAGACGGAAAGGACCGAAACCGGTCGCAGCTCGGGAGAGTCGTGAACCGGCCCCGATCGGATAACGGGTGTAAAATATCGGTTCGTCAATCCGAGGTGACCGCGCCAGCGCGGGCGGAGCTCTTCGAGTCAGCGATCGCCTTTGCCATAACGCGAAGAACCTCGTCTTCCTTGGCGATTCGTCGAAAGCGGTCAAGCGCGCCGACACGTTCAAACGCTTCATGCAAGTAAGACCCACGGGGCGGGCAAGCCCAGAAATCGTAACCGCTCCACGCGATCGCCTCGCTCCAAAGGTGCATGAAGCTCGCTCCCCGCGCCGCGTTCTCCGCCCATTCGCGCTCGCTTGGCAGGAACAGCTTCCAGAATTGCTCGGGTTCGACCGGGTAGCAGACATGCGAGTCGAGCGCGTGCTGGACAAGATTGTACTTGGCGAGGACGGGCGTCAGCAGGAATGGGCCGATCGCGCCCCATCTCTGGTCGACGTCGATTGCAGCGTCGGCCGTGGCGATGAGCTCGCCCAGAGCCGAGCTCGTCGGCGGAAGCCTCAGCACCGCATTGTTGACGAGGCTCGTCCCGACAGCGTCGGCCTGGCGGCAGAACACGAAGCCATCGTTGTCGAAGGCCGGCTTGCTCAAGCAGAGCATGTCGGTGTCGATCCAGCAGCAGCCGGTCTGGCGCATCATCCGGTAGCGAAACATATCCGCGAAGGTGGCGAGCGACGGCTTGCCGTTGGCGATCAATCTGCGGGTCAGCGATTCATCGGGGCAGATCGTGCGCGCATCCGCGTGACGCACGCCCGCAGGCAGCTCGAGATTCGGATCATAGGTGTAGACGCGCAGGCTTACGTCGGCTTGAGGAAATGAGCTCAGGCACGCGTATGCGAACGGGTTCAGTGTTCCGTGCCAGAAGGAAGCGAACTCGACGCCCTCGAGCGAAGTCACTCGATCCTCGCCAGCACGTTGCGGCCTTCTTCCTCCCAGTCCTCGAAGAACGTCTCGGTCGTCAAATCCCCCCGAGACACAAATTCGCAATAGACATCGAAGATCCAGCTCGCATGGATGTCGTCGAGCAGAACATGTCGGCCGCGATGGCCGCTGGCGATACGAATGCAGTTGCCCATGTCGGAGCGACAGACTTCGTCGGTGTGGCCGCCATCGACATGAAAAATGTCAAACGCAAGCTCGGCGCGGCGGCTGACGAGCCAAGGAAGCACTTCGCGCGAATCGCCCGTAAACAAGTGCACCCGCCCCGGAAACTCGCCTTTGAGGAAATCGACGCACTCGGCCGTATAGGCGTGCGACATAATGTCGACGCCGTAATATTCGAGCCGCGGATTCGATGACAGCGCCAGCAGCGCGCTATGGCCTGCGTTGACGCCGACTTCGAGCAGACGATCCTTGAATCGCACCGCCCGCCATGCGTTGCGGCGAGCCGGGGCAAGCCCGAGCTCGGGAGGCTGATCGGCATAATGCTCGTCAAGGTCGGCGTAGAAGATGTTGCCCTCTAAGCGTTCGCCGGATTGCTTCACGAGCTCGGCGATGCGCTTGAGACGCGCGCGAAACGGATCTGCGAACACCTCCTCGAGGGTGTCGCGCCTTATCGAATAGTCGGGAATTTCGGCTGGAGGGATAGGCTTCCCAGGAAGGAGCCTGCGGCCTTTCATTGTTGCTAAGCCTCGTCTCGTCGTTGACCGCGATCTCGAGCTGGTCCTTGATGTTCCCTGCCTAATGGCACAGTTTCGACCGTCAGTGGAATGGTGATCGTCGCTACGGCTGTTCGCGCGCCCGGTCGTAGCCGACCGATGCTCTTGATTCTTCAATCGAGCGATTCCTATATTGGGATGCCTAATAGTCCGAATCGACACGATTTGGACGGTGAAGCTTGCGCTCGGCTCGCAGCCGTTGGGCGCGTTGCGAGAGCGGAGCGACTGAGAATGCGGGGAAACCTGCGAATTGAGGGCTATGCCATCACGTCTGCCGATGGGATGATCGCGGATGCGACCGGCTACATGCCCAACTCGCTCAAATTCGATGCTGACCAGCGGTTTTTTCTTGAATCGCTCGATCGGGTTCATGTGGTCTGTCACGGCCGCTTGTCGCACGAGGGCCACCCACAATCGCACACCCGCCGCCGGTTGCTTCTCACCCGGCGCGTGACAGGTCTTGCCCCCGATCCTGACAATTCAAACACCTGGCTCTGGAACCCCGCCGGCGCGACATTGGATGAGGCCTGCGCCGCGGTCGGGTGCCAGGCCGGCACATTGGCGATCGCGGGAGGAATTGAGGTTTATAGCCTGTTTCTCACTATCGGCTATGACGTGTTCTACCTCGCACGGGCCGAAGAGGTGCGACTGCCCGGCGGGATGCCGGTCTTCTTGGAAGGCCGCAGCGGCCGGCCTCCCGAGGAGATCCTCCGTGAAGGGGGTTTGAAACCGGCCGAAAGGCGCCAGCTCGAGCACGAAGTGTCCCTCGTCAAGTGGACCGCCTGATTTCGGCGGGACGTTGTGCGGGGTCGGCCCGTCAGTGAAGCATTTCGGTCGGCGGACATGGCGCCTCCCTTTCAACGCGCCCATATTCGCCAGTAGGAAGCGCGGTAGAAGGTGGACATCCTTTCCGCTTCGGTCGGACTTCAGCGATGCGTTTATGGATGAGCGATGACTGAGCACGCGAACCGCGCGGGGTCTTTGGCCGCGCTGTTGCCGCTGGTCGGCTATGGCAGGCGTTATCTCGGTCGCGCCGCGGCTGCGCTTTTGGCCCTGACCATCTCCTCCGCCGCGACATTGGCGGTGCCGTTCGCCTTGCGCGCGATGATCGATTTCGGCTTCTCCAAGGACAGCGGCGGCGCGATCAACGCCTATTTTCTCGCCATGGCCGCCCTGGTGGTCGTCATCGCGCTCGCGGCCGCCACCCGATACTATCTCGTGACCACGCTCGGCGAACGGGTGGTCGCCGATCTGAGACGCGATGTGTTCGCGCATTTGTCGCGTCTTGACGCCGCATTCTATGATAGCGCGCGAACCGGCGAGCTCGTGTCGCGTCTCACCGCCGACACGACGCAGATCAAGGCGGCGTTCGGAGCATCGGCGTCGATCGCCTTGCGCAATCTCTTCATGTTCGTCGGCGCGACCGCTCTTATGGTCTACACGAGCCCAAAACTGTCGGCTTTGGTGCTGGTCGCCATTCCGCTCATCGCCGCGCCCTTGATCGCCTCCGGCCGCGTCGTGCGCCGACGGTCGCGCCGCGCACAGGACACGCTCGCCGAGGCGACGGCCTTCGCGTCGGAGAGCCTCGGCGCGGTGCGGACCATGCAGGCCTTTGGCGCCGAGGGTGCCAGTCAGGCCCGTTTCGACGAGGACATCGAAAGCGCCTATGGCGCTGCGCGCGCCGCCGCCGCCACCCGTTCCCTCCTCATCGCCGTTGCGGTGTCGCTCGCGTTCTGCAGCGTCGTATTCGTCCTGTGGCTCGGCGCCCGCGATGTACTGACGGGACGGATGAGCGGCGGCCTCCTGTCGCAGTTCGTGCTCTTCGCCGTGCTTGGCGCAACCTCACTTGGCGAATTGTCGCAGGTGTGGAACGAAGTCTCCGCCGCGGCCGGTTCGGCCGGGCGCATTGCCGAACTTCTGGCTGTCAAACCGAGCATCGTCGCGCCGACGAAACCCGCGCGAATGCCTTCGCCCGCGCGCGGCGCAATCGAATTCAGGCATGTCGCTTTCTCATATCCGAGCGCGCCCGACGTTCGTGTCCTGGAAGACCTGAGTTTCTCGATTGCGCCGGGCGAACGAGTCGCCATCGTCGGGCCCTCCGGGGCCGGCAAGTCGACTCTATTCCAGCTCATCATGCGCTTCTACGATGCCGATGAGGGCCAAGTCCTTATCGATGGGGTCGACGTCAGGGCGGTCGATCCAAAGGATCTGCGCGGGCGCATCGCGCCAGTCCAGCAAGAGGCGCCCATTTTCGGCGCCACCGTCGCCGAAAACATCGCCTACGGGCGCGCGGATACGAGCGAATTCGCGATTAAGGAAGCGGCGCGGCGAGCTGCGGCGCACGGGTTTGTTCGGGAACTGGGGCTCGGCTATGCGACCAAGCTCGGCGAGCGCGGCGTGACCTTGTCCGGGGGGCAAAGGCAAAGGCTCGCCATCGCACGCGCCATCCTCAAGGACGCGCCGATCCTGCTGCTCGACGAAGCAACGTCGGCTCTCGACGCGGACAACGAGGCGCTTGTCCAGCGCGCGCTCGACGACGTGATGACCGGCCGCACCACGCTCGTGATCGCGCATCGGCTTGCGACCGTGCTGAAGGCCGACCGAATTTTGGTTCTGGAGGCGGGCCGCATCGTCGAGGAGGGCGATCACGCTTCTCTTGTCGCGCGAAACGGCGTTTATGCGCGTCTAGCGCGACTGCAATTCGAATCCGGCGCGATGGCGCTCAGCGAGGCGAGTGCGGCGAGCTAGCGCATAGGTTTTAACTTTTGCCGTCGACGGCCATTGCAATTATGGTAGAGGTCTCCCGCCCGCGCTTAGCCGCGACGGCGTTCGAAGGCGCCCCCGAAGTGGCGCGTTACCTTTAGGCGAAACAGAGTGACAGTTCGGTCGACGACAATTGCGCGCGAGGTCCGGGTCCGAAACGCGGGCCCTGCACGGGCATGGGATGGGGTTCTCGATCATCTTGTCCTCCTGAAACCCCGCGTCATGTCGCTCGTCGTCTTCACTGGCGCGGTCGGCTTTGCACTCGCACCGGCGCCCATGGATTGGCTGAAGCTCCTCGCGACGCTGTCGGCGATGGCGGGAGGGGCCGGGGCTTGCGGTGCGCTCAACATGTGGTGGGACGCCGACATTGACGCCAACATGGCGAGGACGGCTATGCGCCCCATTCCGCGCGGCGTTGTGCCTCCGCTGCAGGCGCTGGCGATCGGAGTTCTGCTCTCGGTCGTGTCGGTGGCTGCGCTTGCGATCAAGGTCAATGTGCTGGCGGCAGCGCTACTGGTGTTGACGATCGCGATCTACGTTCCGCTCTACACCATGGTTCTCAAGCGCTCGACGTCGATGAATATCGTCATTGGCGGCGCCGCGGGAGCTTTGCCGCCCATGATCGGATGGGCCGCCGCGGCGAATAGCGTCTCTGCCGGCTCGGTTGCGATGTTCCTCATCATCTTCCTATGGACGCCGCCCCACTTCTGGGCGCTGGCTTTGTGCCGCAGCGGCGACTACCAGCGGGTCGGGGTGCCGATGCTGCCAAATGTCGTCGGCCCGGTGAAGACCTGCAGGCAGATCGTCGCCTACTCAATTCTGCTCGTTCCAGCGTCGCTCGGGGCGATGCTGATCCCGGGCGTTGGCCTCCTGTACGGCGCCGTCGCCGTTGGCGCGAACGCCGGATTCCTCTGGCGCGCGCTCGCCCTGTACCGCCTGCGCGAAGCCGATGAGTCTCCCCGCCGGAAGGCCGCGATGGCTCTGTTCGGCTTCTCAATTCTCTATCTGTTCGTCCTGTTCGCAGCGATGCTCGCCGAGGGCATTCTGCGGGGACGCGTTTAACATTGGCGGCTCTGGAGCCGGCGTCGCCCAACGATCGCGAAATGTCCAATCCTGACCCAAATTTGAAGCGACGAAACTGGATCGTCCTCGTCGTCCTCGTGGCGGTGGCCGCGGCGATCTATGTCAGCTTCGTGATGAAAATGATGCCTCACCACAATTGATGGCCGAAATGAACATCATTCGCGAATTGCCGCATGTGCTTGCCGTCATCAACGCGGCGACCATCGTCGTCCTGCTGCGCGCCTACAGTCGCATTCGCGCCCGCGATCGCGAAGGGCACCGGCGCACAATGTTTGTCGCGATCGGGCTCGGCGTCGCCTTTCTCGCGGTTTATCTTGTCTATCACGCGTTCGCGGGCCTCGCGAAATTTGGCGGGTATGGCGCGATCAGGCCGATCTATTTCACGCTGCTCGCCATTCATGTGTTTATGGCCTTCGTGGTTGCGGTCCTCGTGCCGGTGACCTTCTATAACGCGCTCAAACAGCGGTTCGCGACGCACAAGCGGCTGGCGCGCTTCACCTTCCCGGCGTGGCTCTTTGTCGCGGTCTCTGGCCTCGTCGTCTACGTGATGGCGATCCACCTTTATCCGATGAACGAGAGTTGACCGGGCCGTTCTTTTCATGACCCAAACGGCGCAAACAGTCCCATCTCTCAGTCGCGCGCGACCGATCACCGGCGCCAAAGTCGCGGTCCAACGGGAGCTCATCGGCTGGGCCTGGCTCGCGGTCGGTGCGCTCGCGGTCGCTGGCGTGTTCGCGCTTCTGCTGGCTCTGTCGCGCATTCCCGGAATGGAGAAGACACCGTTCTGGCCGATCGACTTCTTCTACAAGGGGCTCGTCATCCATGTCGTGTTCTCGCTGGTGATCTGGCTGCAAGGCGTTTTCGCCTTTCTGGTCAGCGTCGCGACGCTGAAGCTCGCCGGCGACGACGTGCGCGCCGCGCCGCTCGGACGGATCGGGCAGGGCGCGGTCCTCCTGGCTTTTCCCTGCCTGTTCGCGCCGGCTTTCCTCGAGGCGACCCAACCCGCGCTGACCAATTACATCCCGATCATTCGACATCCGGCGTACGATCTCGGGCTTTTGGCGCTTGCCTTGGGCGTGCTCGCGCCCGTCATCCGTCTCCTCATCAATCTGCCTGGGCGGCTCGGGTCCGCGCCGCCTCTTGCGGTCGCAATGTCGGTGGGCGGCTTCGTCTATGTCCTGGCGTTGATTTGTTTTGGCGTCGCCACGACGCTGCTCGCGCACGCTGGCGAGCTCGCCTCGCGCGAGGAACTGTTCTGGGGCGGCGGTCACGTGCTGCAATTCGTGTACGCCGCGCTGATGGTGACGAACTGGTCGATCCTTGCGCGCGTGAGCCTCGGCGAAGAGGCAGTCGATAATCGCGTCTTCCTTGGCTGCGTCGGACTCATCGCACTGATCGCAGTCGCGGCGCCGACATTCTACGCGATCTTCGCGCCCTTTTCCGATCATCAGCGCGAGGCGTTTCGGTTCCTTCAGTTCGGCGTCGCCGCGCCGACCCTCATCTTTGCCGTTTCGCTTGCAAGGCGCGTCATGCGCTTGGCCGGCCCATGGCCCTGGCGCGATCCGGCCTTCTTCTCCCTTGCGATATCGCTGGCGCTCTTCGCTCTCGGCGGCGTCATGGGCTTTATGATTGATGGTTCCGACACCCGCACGCCCGCGCATTATCACGCGGTCATCACTGCGGTCAGTGTCTCGAGCGCCGGCATGCTGCTCACTTACGGTCTTAAGGAACTGGGCAAGTCGCCCGCGCCACCGCGCATGACCCGCCTCCTCATAGGCCTCTACGGGGGCGGCCAGTTTGTCGCCTCGATTGCGATGTTCGTTGCAGGCGGCTATGGCGCCTTACGCAAGACCCCGTCTGGCGCGGGATCGCTCGATACCGTCGCCGCCGCTGGCATGGCGGTGCATGGCGTCGCTTCCATCTTCACAATCCTTGGCGGCGCGGCCTTTGTCATCGTCGCCATCCGCGCGTTGTGGCGAGCCTCGCCGGCGCGATCGACCGCGTGAGAACGACGGCTCCGCCGGTGTGACCTAGACCGGCGACCGCGATCGGCTAGAGACCCCAGCGCCGCGGCCTGACCAAATCGTCATTTCGAGCGCTTGCGAAGCAATCCAGACATCATAGGGCCGGATACTTCATCTCTGGATCGCCGCGCGCTCGCGTGCTCGCGATGACGAGCCCTCCAACTCGGTCGTGCGCAAATGCACCGCCGCAAGGCCGAATAGGGCTAGCGCGAGCGCCTGATGGGGCAGGGCGAGCTCGATCGGGACCATGGCCAGCACCGTCGCGATGCCGAGCGCGACCTGAAGCAGCGCGACCCCGGCGACAACCAGGGCGCGCCTTGCAAGCGGCGACCCTGGCGCAGCGCGAACGGCGGCGAACGCCTGAACGATCGCGAAGGCTACGACAGCGTAGGCGATCATGCGGTGATCGAACTGGGCGGTCGCCGCATCGCCGAAGATCGCTTGCAACGCGTTCGGGCGGAACGCCTCGCCCGGAACGAGGCTTGATCCCATCAAGGGCCAGGTGTTGTAGATAAGGCCGGCGCGCAAGCCGGCGACGAGAGCGCCAAGCCCGAGCTGGCAGAAGATCAGACCTGCGAAGATCCACGCCGAAATGGCAAAGCCGCGCGGCGCCGTGTTCGCCCTTCGCCGTTCGCTTAAGCCCACCGCCGCGTAGATCAGCGCGCCAAAGGTCGCGGCAGCAATCAAGAGATGCAGCGCCAGGCGCTCCTGCGCCACCTCGGTGCGTTCGCTGAGGCCCGAGGACACCATCCACCAGCCAACGATCGGTTCAAGCGCGAGCAGGCCCGTGGCAACAGCGACCTGCCGCCCGAGCGCGCCTTTCAGCTGCCCTCGAAACCAGAACCAGAGAGCGGGCAGGATGAACGCCGCGCCGACGATACGCGCGAGCAGGCGATGCGCCCACTCCCACCAGAAGATGGCTTTAAAGCCGTCGATCGTCATGTCGGGATTGAGCTGGGCGAATTGCGGGATTTGCTTGTAGCGGTCGAACTCGGCCTGCCACTCGGCCGCGCTCAGCGGGGGAAGCACTCCGGTGACCGGTTTCCATTGAGTGATGGAGAGGCCGGATTCGGTGAGCCGCGTCGCCCCACCGACCAGCACCATCAGAAAGACGAGGCTCGCCACAGCGATAAGCCAAAAGCGAACCGCCCGGCGGTCGTCAAAGCTTGCTGATTGGACGGTGGTGGCTGCGTGAGTTATGGCCATGGCGAAGCGAAAGCTTGTATCCGGAAATGCTCGATGAGGAAATGAAGCTCTGCCTTGTGTTGCAAACATGTCCGAGACGCATCACGGCGCTTGAAGAGGCGGGCGGGCTCGCATCGACGTCAGAAGCGAACGATTGCCTCGCACGCGAAGGCGCGGAAACCAGTGGCGAATTTTGAGCGACAATTTGTTGGCAAAAACGGAAGCCCGTAGTATATATTTCTCTTCGCAGAATGAGGATTTCGGTTTTGGTGAGGCCGATAGATTGGGACAGGTCCACCAACGCTGGGCGGTGCGAAATCGAACTGAGAGTTTTTTTGTTCCAATCGCTCGTAACCCATTGAAAAGGCCTGATTCCAAAAAATAAACGCTAGTAAATGCAAGCTATTTTACTAGCGCTTACTAGCGTTTATTGACGCTTATTCGCGTTTACTTGCTGTCGCTCGAAACAAATTGCCCCCAATCGAAGTGGTTCCAAGGGCGGGTTCGACTTCCGCGCTGCCAGCTCGGAGACCCGAGGGCGATCACGCGGTCGTGAAGACCACTGGCCATTGGGGAAGGCAACACCATGTAACGCGAAACCATAGTGTCGCAGAAACTTGTTAGGCTTTGCTGTCGGCGCATCGCCGCATTGATGCAAAAACAATTGCCGTTCTTTTCACGCTGTGTCATGAGCGCGCATCCCAAACAACCAGTCGTCTAGGAACCAATGTCTTTTTTGAACGGCAACAAGTTTGCTGATCGCCAAGCCAACGCCGCCAAGGCGCGCAAGGAAATGGCGGAGAAGTTTCTCGCCAACTCGAAATATGATCCGGCGGATCCCGCGGTCGTCGAGCGCGAGACGAAGCGGAAAGAGATTCTCGAAGCGCGAAAAGTGCGCGACGCCGAGCGCGCTAAGCGCAAGGCGGAACAAGAGGCCGCTGACGCCCTCCGCCGCGCCGCCGAGGAGGCTCAACGCCAGGAGCAGCTGAAGCTCGAAGCACACGCGCGCGAGGCGGAAGCCCAACGCAAGCGCGAAGAGGAAGAGCGGCTCGAATACGAGCGCAAGCTCGAGCGCGACGCGCGCTATGCCGCGCGCAAGGAGCGAAAGAAAAAGAAGAAGTCGGCCGCCGAACGATACGGTTGAGCCGTCGTTCGTCCTTGATTTCCGGCCTCGAACTCGGGACATTTCGCTCGAAGTTAAGTTCTCCGCAGGTCGGAGCGAGGAGAAGATGTCGAACCCGGTTCGCCTGGGCGTCGCCGGTCTTGGAGTGGTCGGGACAAGCCTCATTCGGCTTCTTCAACGGCGTCGCGTGGAACTGGCGAAGCGGGTCGGGCGCGACTTAACGCTCGCCGCTTTCAGCGCGCGACGTAAGGACGACCGCGGGGTCGATCTCGGCGGCGCGGCTTATTTCGCTAGCGCTTCGGAGCTGGCCGCCTCGGCGGACATCGACATGTTCGTCGAGTTGATCGGCGGCGCCGACGGCATTGCGTTCGAGGCCGTCAAGGCCGCGTTAACGCGCGGTGTTCCCGTCGTCACCGCGAACAAGGCGATGCTCGCGGCGCACGGTTACGAACTCGCAACTCTTGCCGAGCGATCGGGCGCGCAGTTGTTCTTTGAGGCATCGGTTGGCGGCGGCATCCCCGTTATCAAGACCCTCCGCGAGAGTCTCGCTGGCAACGCGGTCACGCGCGTGTCCGGCATCCTCAACGGCACCTGCAACTACATTCTCTCGCGCATGGAGACCGAGCGTCTCCCGTTCGGGGTCTGTCTCAGCGAGGCTCAGAAACTCGGCTACGCGGAGGCGGATCCGACATTCGACGTCGGCGGCTTTGACACCGCGCACAAGCTCGCGATTCTCGCTTCGCTCGCCTTCGGCGCCAAGATCGACGCAGGTGCGGTCTCGGTCGAAGGCATCGAGTCCATCACGCTCGCTGACATGAGCGCCGCGGACGAGCTTGGCTTCCGCATCAAGCTCCTGGGCGTGGCCGAGCGCACCGCCCACGGCGTCGAGCAACGGGTGCATCCAACGATGGTCGCCAAAAGCGCGCCGCTCGCCCAGACCATGGGCGTGCTCAACGCGGTCTCGATCGACGGCGACGCTATCGGGGAGCTGACGTTGGTTGGGCCCGGAGCAGGCGGCGATGCGACCGCGTCGTCTGTCGCGGCCGATATTGTCGACATCGCGCGCGGCGTTCGTGTGCCGCCGTTTGGCCGGCCGGCGGCGTCGCTTGTCGATGCCGATCGTGTGCCGATGCAGCGGCATGAGGGCGGCTATTACGTGCGCCTTGCTGTCGTTGATCGTCCAGGCGCCATGGGCGCCATCGCAGCGCGGATGGGCGAACAGCAGATTTCGCTCGAAGCGATCATGCAAAAGCGGGCCACGAAAGAAGCGGCCTCAGCCGGTGTCGCGCCGGTTGTCTTGATGACTTACGGCACAACGGAATCCTCGATCCGGGAAGCGATTGCGCGAACGGTCGAAGATGGACTCGTGCGCGAGCGGCCTCAGGTGATCCGCATCGAACGCGAAGCGGTTTGAGGTGGCGTCCTCGACGATCGCGAAAGCGGCTTTCGCCGAAGACGAGGACCGTCGCATGAGGCTTCTCGCGATCGCCCTCATGTGCGCCACGATGGTCTGCTTCACCGGGCAAGACACGTGCGCCAAATGGCTGAGTGCGTCGTTGCCGATCGTCCAGATCGTATGGGCGCGTTACGTCGGCGCGTCGGTGATTGTGCTCATCGCGTCGCGATCCCTGTCGCAGCCCGCGATCCTGCGTACGAGGCGTCCTCGACTGCAGCTGTTGCGTTCCGTCCTGCTGTTTTGTTCGACGACCGCGAACGTGTTCGCCGTCCGCCAGCTTCAGCTGTCGGAGACGGCGACAATCTCGTTTCTCACGCCGGTCTTCGTGGCTCTTCTCGCCGGACCGGTGCTGGGCGAAAGAGTGAGCGCAGAACGGATGATCGCGATCGCGCTCGGATTTCTCGGGGTGGTGATCGCCACGCGCCCAGGAGCAGGGGCGCTCCAACCGATCGTTCTCCTCGCCGTCGCGGGCGTTGCGTGCAATTCGGGATATGTGCTCGCCACCCGCAAGCTCGCCGGCGCAGATTCCCCCCAGACGACGCTCGCGTGGACGCAAGTCGCCGGCCTCGCGTTTCTCACTCCGATATTGCCGTGGGTCTGGAAGGCGCCCGGATCAGCGGGGGCTTGGGCGGTCATGGCGGTGATGGGTGTTTTCGGGGCCACGAGCCACGGCATGCTGATCCTCGCCCATCGCTACGCTCCGGCGCCGACGCTGACGCCATTCACCTACACCCAGCTCATCTGGATGATCATTTCCGGCGTCGTGGTGTTCGGGCAATGGCCGGCCCCCGCCACTCTGGCTGGGGCGGCGCTGGTTGTCGCTTGCGGCGCTTATCTTGCGGTCAAGGAGCGGAAAGGAAGACCTGTCCTGACGAGCGCGGCTGTTGACGTTGATCGAAAAGTCTAGTAATTCAATCGACATTAGATTTTTGGACGAACGGTCAGGCTTCGACAATGCTGCATGCGATCGATCCTGTCTTCGCGTTCTCCGGTCTGGCCGTCGGGCTTCTGGTCGGCTTTACAGGAGTTGGAGGCGGCTCGCTCATGACGCCGCTGCTCGTCCTGGCCTTTGGGGTCCATCCGGCGACCGCCGTCGGGACTGATCTCCTCTACGCGGGAATCACAAAAATCAGCGGTGGGGCGGTGCACGCCTATCACGGGTCCGTCGACTGGCGGATCACCCGCCGCCTCGCTTATGGAAGCGTGCCCGCAGCGCTCCTGTCGCTCCTGTTCCTTGCGCATCTCGGATCGTCTTCCAAGGCGAGCGGGGGCATCATCAGTACGACGCTTGGGATTGCGCTGATCGTCACCGCAATTACGCTCATTTTCCGCAAGGCGCTGCTCGTCCGTCTTTCCCGAATCATGGACGGCGCGAGCGAGCGAACGATCGGCCTTCTCACCATCGTGCTCGGCGCGGCGCTCGGCGTTCTGGTGACGATTTCGTCCGTCGGCGCCGGCGCTATCGGCGCCACAGTCCTGCTGACGCTCTACCCGAAGTCCCCGCTGGTGCGTATTGTCGGCTCCGACATCGCGCACGCGGTGCCGCTGACGCTGATCGCGGGCGCTGGGCACTGGTGGCTCGGATCGGTCGACTTCCATATGCTTCTTTCACTACTGGTGGGCTCGATCCCGGGCATTATGATTTCAAGCCACTTCGCCTCCCGCGTCCCCGACCGCGTTTTGCGTCCCCTTTTGGCCGGGACGCTTGCCGTTGTTGGGGGACGGCTGGCGTTTTGAACGGGCAAGAGCCTTTTCCTCACATGTCCGCTCCTATCGATTGACGCGTCGGAACAACGGAGCCAGCGGAGCAGATCCGCGAGTGGCCCTCGAAGAGCTGGGGACGCGTGTCCCTCGACGGGCGCGAAATCCTTCTGAATCCGAGCGCCTTCTGTCATGATTCTCTCTGCGGCAAGTGATTCGCACGCGGCCCATTGCTGGATCTCAAGGCGGAGTTTTGACGCCCTCCGATTATTTCCTCGACGTTGAAACCTCGGCGCTCGGCCAGCCGTGGCGCCCGAGGCTCGACGCGGCGGGGGAACTGCATGCGCTCGCCATCGCCCAGATCGGCGGGCATGACGAGCTGATCGCCCGTGTGCTTGCAGGGCGAGGCGTACTGCCGGACGCGGTCGACCGCCATCTCGCGCCGAGCTTTCGCGATCTCATGCCCGACCCCTACAGCCTGCGCGATATGGCCGCGGCGACGGAGCGCCTGAGGCGTGCGGTCATGGCGCGCGAGACGGTGGCCATCTTCGGCGACTACGACGTCGACGGGGCATGCAGCGCGGCGCTGATCAGCGAATATCTGAGGGCCTGCGGGCTAAAGACGATTGTCCATATCCCCGATCGGGTGACGGAGGGCTACGGCCCCAACGTCGAGGCAATTCGAAGCTTCGCATCGCAGGGCGCGACGCTTGTGGTGACCGTCGACTGCGGCGCGGTCAGCGGCGAGCCGTTCGAAGTCGCGAGCCGCCTTGGCCTCGACGTGATCGTGTTCGATCACCATCAGGCCCCCGAAGTGCTGCCGAAGACAGCGGCGCTCGTTGATCCCAATCGTGAAGATGACCTTTCAGGCCTCGGCTATCTCTGCGCCGCGGGCGTGGTGTTCATGGCGCTTGTCGCACTCAACCGCGCGCTGCGGGAGGCGGCCTTTTGGAGCGCCGGTAGAGGCCCCGACCTTATCGCTTCGCTCGACCTCGTCGCGCTCGCAACCGTCGCCGACGTTGTGCCGCTCGTCGGGCTGAACCGCGCCTTGGTCATCAAGGGCCTTGCGATCATGCGGGAGCGCCGCCGTCCGGGGCTCGCGGCCTTGTTCGACATCGCCGGCGCCGACGGACCGCCGAGGCCTTACCATTTGGGCTTTGTCATCGGCCCGCGCATCAACGCAGGCGGCCGCATTGGCGATGCGGCGCTCGGCGTCAGGCTCTTGACCGCGACGGACGACATTGAGGCGCGCGCGATCGCGATCGAGCTCGACCGGCTGAACCGCGTTCGCCAGCTGATCGAAATTGAAGCCCTGGCCGAGGCTGAAGCGGAGGCGCTCCTATCGCTCGGCCTCGAGGAGCGGGGCGCGGCGGTTGTCGTCGCCGGAGAAAGGTGGCCGCCCGGCGTGGTCGGCCTGCTTGCGGCGCGGCTCAAGGAACGGTTCGAGCGCCCGGCCTTCGCGCTGACGCTCGCCGGGGGCCACGCGACCGGCTCGGGCCGATCGATCGCGGGCGTCGATCTCGGCCGGGCGGTGCGCGCGGCGATCGACGCGGGGATCGCGATCAAGGGCGGCGGACACGCGATGGCGGCCGGCGTCACGATCGCGACCGAGCGGCTCGGCGACTGGCGCGCTTTTCTCGAAGAGCGACTCGGCCAGGCGGTGATGAAGGCGCGCGCCGAGGCGGGCCTCAGGGTTGACGCGGCGCTGACCGCGACTGCGGCGACGCCAGAACTGGTCCATCGGCTCGAGGCTGCCGGCCCGTACGGCGCGGGCGCGCCGGAGCCGGTGTTCGCCTTGCCGCGGCATCGTCTTGCAGAGGTGACGCCGGTGGGGGTTGAGGGGCGCCACCTGCGCGTTCGGGCGGTCAGCGGCGATGGGCGCGCGGTCGAAGGCATCGCCTTCCGCGCCTCGGGAAAGAAGCTTGGCGAAGCGCTCAACCGGCTCAAGGGCGCGCCGGTGCATCTCGCCGGCACCCTTTCGGTGAACCGCTACGGCGGCCGGGAGCGGGCGCAGATCCGGGTCGTCGACGTCGCGGAGTCAACGCGCTGACATAGATCAGTCTTGTTGAACTCGCGCTCGGCTTCCGGCCGAACCGTCGAATACAACCTAAGAGCGAATTTGTCCTCGAAGTAAACGCCAGTAAACGCGCCTAAGCGCGCCTAAACGCAGTAAAATAGCTGTAATTTACTAGCGTTTATTTTTTCGAATCGAGACTTTTCAATGGGTTATAGTCGACTGGAGTAAAAAAAATTGTTCTATTCCTTGGACTCGCCTGTCCGGTTGCAGCCTTAGGGTCGTCTTTCTTCGGCCGCCGAATCGCGACGATTCAATCCGAACGGAGCACGCCTTCGCCGAAAAAGAGAGAATACGCATGACCAAGGACAGTATAGCACATTTTCTGTTTTTGCGTAAATAGTTTGTTTCGAGGGCGGTGGGGGGCCGTCAGCGCCGAAAGCCTTCTTCTCAATGGGTCGGCAAGTCGATCGCCCCTCCGATCCGCTGCTCGATGAGATGGGTGAGCCGCGCAATGATGGGGGCGGGGACATCGACGCCCGACATGCGCCAGGTCAGGCCCGACAGAGTGAGGTGAACGCGATAGAGCCCATCGGGGCTTTCGAGGCCGACGACAAAGCTCCGGGGCCCGTCGAAATGGGAGTGCAGAAGAATTTGCAAGGGCCGCGCGTGGAACGCCTCGCCGAGGGAGGGCATGCCCCAGACCGTTCCGGCGTCCTTTCCGCTGGCGTCCAGCACGCCGACGCGCCCCTGGGTCAGGAGCGCCGCGATGTTCTCGGGTGTGAGCAGCGCGCGCAGCAGCATCTCGGCCGCTGCGCCATTGAGAAAGACGCCCGGCCGAGGGGCCCGGTTTTGCAATTGCGGATTTTGCTCGGAAAAGGCGCGTGCGATCTGCCCGCTGAGCGAGCGGATGAGCGCCTGCAGATCGACGCGCTCGATCACCGCTTCCGCGTCGCCGCGCTGAGCGGCCGACGCCAGCTGCGCCGTGCCGGCGATCGCCCAGGCCCAATAGGCCGCAATAAGGATGACGAGCGCGACCGCGCCGCGAAGGAGCATTCGCATGGGGCGCTACCTATCAAGCAAGGCGCGCCCCGTCACCTTCCGGGCGTCGTTCGAAGAGATGGCGCTTATCGTCATGGCCGGGTTTGTCCGGGCCTGTTCGAGCGGCCCAGGCCCCAAGATTGTCATGCCCGCGCACGCGGACATCCATCGCGGGCAAGCGAAACCGGCTAAAGCGCGGATCCCCGCTTTGCGCGGGGATGACAATCAGCGCGAGGGTCTCCGTCGGCTGGATCGTCTCTTGCATCGGCGCCGGGACCGTTACCGAACTGGATTCTTGTCCCATGAAACGAGCCGACCTCGTCGAAAAAATCCTCGACATCAAGCGCGAGAAGGGCTGGAGCTGGAAACACATCACCGACGACATCGGCGGCCTGTCGCCTATTCTCGTGGTCGGCGCGCTGCTCGGGCAGATGAAGCTGCCGAAAGCGCTGGCCGAGAAGGCTGGCGCGCTCTTTGGGCTCTCCGAGCCCGAAAAGCGGATGCTGAACGAAGTCCCGACGCGCGGCACGCCGATGCCGCCGACCGACCCGCTCCTCTACCGCCTCTATGAGCTCGTGATGGTCAACGGGCCGGCTCTGAAGGCGCTGATCGAGGAGGAGTTCGGCGACGGCATCATGTCGGCGATCGACTTCGACCTCGAGCTCGACCGGCTCGCTAATCCGAAGGGCGACCGCGTCCGAATGGTGATGTCAGGCAAGTTTTTGCCCTACAAGTATTACGGCGCCGAGCAGGGTATGCCGGAATATGGGTTCAAGGAGGAGTGAGGGGCGACCGCTTTCTGGCTGCCGAACGAACCTCTTGAAATGCTATAAGCCATCGCGGTGTTGTGACACGCGTCACAGTGCTGGCTTTGATATTCGGATTTAAGAACAATAGCGGGTTTGCGCCCTCGTCGGTTGCGCGATTTCTACTGCCGCTTACCTCCCAGGTATCTTGCTGCGTTTGCCTTATCTTTCACGGGTTACGTAACATTATGAATTGAATGTCGAGTTAAGTTGGAGGCTTGGATGAGCACGTCGGAGGCCCTACCGCAGCTTATATTCGTTAGCCATAAATCAAACGATATTAAACTTGTGCAATCCATCGTAAAAATATTAAAGAGCGAGATGGATAACGTCGAATTTTTCTTGTCAGAAGAGATTGAGAAAGGGGATGTTTGGCGAAACGAAGTCATAAATAAGCTAAAGGAAGCGACATGCTTTCTGTTGGTTTACACCGACTCCTCTTTTGATTGGAGTTGGTGTCTGTACGAGGCGATCTTATTTGATGAACTGGTCTCCAGTAGGGACCCTGAAAATCGTAAGCTTTACTGCATCCATTATCTTGGCACGCCACCGCCAGACCCACTGCAGAAGCTTCAAACGATCGCGTCCTCAAACGATGACATAAGCAAGTGGCTGGCAAGTTTTTATAAGACAACGAAGCAGAACAGCGCTTTTCGGAAGTCTCGAAGCGACCTCGTTCAAGGTCGCTGACGCGCTGCGAAATAGCATGCCAACGAAGTCCACTACGACTGATTTGAGACCTTCGATCCACGTTTATCCGGCTTGGTCAAAGGAGGGAACGCAGGCGCCCAACTGGAGCCAACTGGCAAGGATACCGCCCAATCTTCCTTTGACAGAATCCGCCGTCGAGACCGACCTGATTTCAGCGTCGCAGTTAGGGTTCGCTCTGAAGCCGGATAGGATGAACATTGTAGATTTCTTGAAGCGCCTGGACACCGAGGGGTCTGAGACCAACAGACCATGGGTTTCTCAATTTTTGCAATCTCTTCAGGCAACGCTCGAAGGTCGAATAGCCGACCAAAATGTTGTTTTCTTTAGATCGGTCACCGGGAATGTTTTGAGACCGATAATCGAGTCCATCACTCGATCGGAGAATGGGCTCGATTGCTTCTGTAAGGTGGTGTTTGTCGATGCATTTAGCGCTCCGCCGGTCAGAAATCCTTCACCGCTTCAATTGCTCGCGAATGGTCTTCGCCTCGCAGTGAGAACTCGGATCGAGGTCCTTGACCACTACAAAGGAAAGCTTGCGAAAGAGCGGTTACGGATTTCCAATAGCACTGACCCAGCCGACGAATTGGGTAAACTTAACCCGCTCGGTGGTAGGGTGTTAGAGATCCTTCGAACGATTGTGCTTGAGGCGGAGATGCAAGGCACCCACATCGGTCAGAGCGCGCCAATTTTGTTTGAGGGAAAAGCTCAGCGTCAATACGAGGATGTGCGCACAACGTTCGCATCAATCCTCGCCGAGATGAAGCGTGTCGTTTCGTATGAAGATGAAGACCTCGAGACGGGATATGCTGAGACCGAAAAGCTTCTGTCGGAATTGGATAGACTTAACAGGAAGTATATTGAACTAGCTGGGCCAAAATTCCTCGAAATCATCAACTCCAGAATGCCGCTACGGAGGGGCCGGGCACGAGACCCGTCTGCGCCTGGGCGAGCCGCCCGCCACAGCAAGTCAAAGGCAGGAGCTGCCCACCGCGCTGTTTAGCAGCGGCGGTAGATCTCAGCCGGTCGAAATCAATCCGATCTAAACGCTCGCTTGCGTCTTCTCGCATGTCGATCTGCGCCATGATGGTTTTGCAGCCCATCGAACTTGAGGTTTACGTCATTGGCGCTTAGCGAAGCGGCAGGCATTGGGCAGGGTCGGCGATATGAGGCGCACACGGCTGATCGCGCTCGGCGCGACGCTCCTTTTCAGCGTTCCGGCAGGCGCGAAGGATTGGCAGGGCGTGATGCTGCCTGATCAGCCGAGCCAGTTCATCTTCGGCTATGGCTCGCTGATCAATTCCGCCTCCCGCAATTCGACCGTCGGCAAAGTCGTTCCCGCGATCCCGGTACGCGTGTCGGCGGCCTTCGGCTATTTGCGGGCCTGGGACGACCGGTCGAGCTCCGGGTTCACTGCGCTCGGCCTGCGCAAGCCCGGCGCGAACGAAAAGGCCTCGACGATCAACGGCGTGCTTTATCCCGTCGAGGGCGGCGACATGGCCAAGTACGACGCCCGCGAGCGAGGCTACAGGCGGGTCGAAGTGCCGCGCGACGAGATCGAACCGGTATCCTGGCAGCAATTGCCCGCGAAAGGCAAAATTTGGGTCTATATTCCGTTCAAGGCTGATCGCGAGCCGGGCGTCGAACTGCCTGCGGCGAGCGCGGAATTTCCGCTGCTCGAATCCTATATCGACGTCGTGGTCGAAGGCGCCATGGACTATGGCGAACCCTTCGCCCGCGAGCTTCTGGAGACCACCTCGGACTGGAGCAGCTACTGGCTCAACGATCGCGAGCTCGCGCGCCGCCGATGGGTTTACAATCCAGCTTCCTAGCAGGTCGACGAACTTCTGATGGAGACGTCCGAAGCAGCCGCGAAGCTCAGATGGCGCATGTTTCCCGAGAGCTATTCGATCCATTGGGCCGAGGAGAGGGCTCAGTAGCGTTATGCACTCCGGCTCGCGCGGCCTCACAAGCGCCGTGATCGGACGACAAAGCCCCGCGATAATAAAAATGCAAGTTCATGGCCTCGTTATGCTGGACGCGCATGGCGAGATGGGGTTTGAGCACGATGCAGAGGACGGAGCCGTGACGCGCGGCGCAAGAATCGTGCGGATTTTCGTTATGACCGCCGTTGTCACGGTGTCGGCGGGCTTCGCGGCCTATGCGGCGGGGCTGCATCGAATGGCCTTGTGGCAGGTCGTGCGCGCCTGCGTCGCCGACGCCAAACTGATCGGAGCGCCCTTTCCCTGCCTTGAGGTCAATCTCGGCGGCGGCGAGGGGACAGGCAGCGTCGTCGTGCGTCCCCCGTTCACGGATGACACGATCCTGGCTCCGACGCGCCGGATTACCGGAGTCGAGGACCCGTTCCTGAAGTCGCCCGAGGCGCCGAATTATTTCGACGACGCATGGCGCGCGCGCAGGTTCCTGAAAGGTGCGGACGGCGAGACGCCGGCGCGCGATGAAATCGCGCTCTTCGTCAATTCGGCCGTCGTCAGGACTCAGGACCAGCTCCACATTCACGTGGGCTGCCTCGTCCCTTATGCGCGTCGCACGCTCGCGGCGGAAGCGCCGGCGATCCCGATTGGCGAATGGAAGCAGATCGGGCCGGTCGTTCCCCATACGATGTTCTGGGGCTACCGCATCCCGGGAAGAGAGCTGGCGAACGTCAATCCGTTTCGGCTCGCCGCGGATGAGCTTGGCGGCAGAACGAAGAGCCCGGGCGACCTGACGGTGGTGGTCGTCGGCGCGCGCGTCGACGACAACGATCAATTCCTGATCCTTGCTTCATACGCCAAGGCGCCGCACGCGTGGTGGCCGGTCGGCGATGGCAATCTGCTTGGGGACTGCCGCGCGCCCAAGCCGCAGGGCGCGGGCTGAAGGGACGCCAGCGCCGCGGGCAGTTCGACTTCCGTCGCGGGCCCCCCATATTGAGCAGCCCGACTCCTCTCAGAACGCACGCCACCCTTGGACCTCATCGCTTCCACCGACCGCGGGCTCTATTGCGCCGCGGGCGACTTTCATATCGATCCCTGGCGCCCCGTTTCGCGGGCGATCATCACCCATGCGCATTCCGACCACGCGCGCTACGGCTCGGAGGTCTATGTCTGCCATCGCGACACGGCGCCGATCCTGCGCAAGCGCCTCGGCGACGTTACGATCGAGACAGCGACATATGGCGAGATCCTGACGCGCAACGGGGTTGAGCTTTCTTTTCATCCGGCGGGCCACGTTTTGGGCTCGGCGCAGGTTCGGGTCGCCTCGAACGGCGAGATTTGGGTCGCCTCCGGCGACTACAAGCTCGAAAGCGACGGCGTCTCGCCCGCCTTCGAGCCGCTTCGCTGTCACGCTTTCATCACCGAATCGACCTTCGGTCTGCCGATCTACCGCTGGCGCCCGCAAGCGGAGACATTTGCCTTGATCGACGCATGGCGGCGCGAGAACATCGCGGGCGGGCGCGCGAGCATTCTCTTCGCCTATGCGCTCGGCAAGGCCCAGCGGCTCATCGCCCATCTCGACCCGGCGCTCGGGCCGATTGTCTGTCACGGCGCGGTCGAGGCGATCAACGCGCTCTATCGCGACGCGGGGACTGCCCTGCCGCCGACGCAGCTTGCGACGGAAATCAAGAACAAGCGCGAGTTCTCGCGCGCGGTCATTGTCGCGCCGCCGTCCGCCGCCGCGAGCCCATGGCTCAAGCGCTTCGGCGACTATTCCGACGCGCTGGCGAGCGGCTGGATGCAGGTGCGGGGAAACCGCCGCCGGCGCGGGCTCGATCGCGGCTTTGCGCTATCCGACCACGCCGATTGGCCGGGCCTCATCGCGGCCATCGAGGCGACCGGCGCGGAACGCATTCTCGTGACGCATGGCTACACGGAACCACTGACGCGATACCTTCGCGAGAAGGGTCGCGACGCGCGTGCGCTGACGACGGCTTACGGTGACGATGAGGACGTGGGTGACCCAGGAGCGCCGGCGGAAGGCCACGGCGGAACGCAGGCGGAGCCCGAAGCGTGAAGGCCTTCGCTGCGCTCTATCGGCGCCTCGATTCGGGCACCTCAACCCGCGCCAAGCAGGCGGCGATGGTGGAATTCTTCACCGCCGCCAAGGCCGAGCCAACACAATGGGCGAGCGCCGCCTGGACGGTCTATTTCCTGAGCGGCGGCAAGCCGCGCCAGACCGCGCCGTCCCGCCTTCTTTGGCGCTTGGCCGTCGAAGGCTCGGGCTATCCCGACTGGCTGTGCGCAGAGAGCTATGGCGCCGTCGGCGACCTCGCCGAGATGCTGTCGCTGCTTCTGCCCGAAAGCGCCGGCGGCGAAGAGGTTTCGCTCGACCTCTGGATGCGCGAGCGACTACTTCCGCTGCCCGCGCTGCCTGAGGAAGAGCGCTACACAAAGCTCAGGCAATGGGTCGGCGAGCTTGCGACCGACGAGCGGCTCGCCTTCTTCAAGCTAATCACTGGCGAATTGCGTGTTGGCGTGTCGCGTTTGCAGGTGGTGAAGGCGTTGGCCGAAGTCGCGGGCGTCGACGAGGGCCGCATGGCCCAGCGCCTGATCGGCTACTCGCAGGCGCGGCGTATTCCAACCGCTGCGGATTTCGAGGCGCTGATCGGCGAGGTTGGCCATGCGGAAGCCAATGCGCTCGACGCGGGCAAACCTTATCCGTTCTATCTCGCGCAATCGTGGAGCCGGCCCCTGGCCGACATGCTGGCGACACTCGGGCCGCCGTCGAACTGGATTGTCGAGTGGAAGTACGACGGCATCCGCGCGCAACTCCTGAAGCGCGGCGACAACTGGCGGCTTTGGTCGCGCGGCGAAGAGCTCATTTCCGACGCCTATCCCGACCTCGAGCCGCTGGCGCGCGCGCTGCCTTCAGGCACGGCGATCGACGGCGAGCTTGTGGTCCTCATTCCGCCGGAGCACGAGTTCGCGACGGATTCGCTCGATGGCCTCGCGATCTTCGCGAGCCTGCAACAGAGACTGGGCCGCAAGGTCGTCAGCGAAAAGACGAAGCGCGAATTGCCGGTCGCCTTCATCGCCTATGATCTGCTCGAGAGCGAGGGCCGCGATCTTCGAACCGAGCCGCAGCACGTGCGGCGCGCGCTCCTCGAAGCGCTGGTCGATCGCCTGTTTAAGGACGCGAAAGCGCGCGGCGAACGTCTCCCGATCCGCATTAGCCCAGCCGTCACCGCGGACACATGGGAGGCGCTTGCGGAGAAGCGTGAGCAGGCGCGGGCGCTTTTGCGCGAGGGGCTGATGCTGAAGGCGCGCGACGGCGCCTACGGCATCGGGCGTCGCAAGGGCGACGACCGCACCGATGTCTGGTGGAAATGGAAGCTCGATCCGATGAGCGTCGACGCCGTTGTGATTTATGCCGAGCGGGGGCACGGGCGCCGCTCGGGCGTCTACACCGACTATACGTTCGCCGTCTGGAACGCTGGCGAAGAGGCTGGCGCGCGTGAGCTGGTGCCGTTCGCCAAGGCTTATTCGGGCCTGTCGGATAAGGAAATCCGCGAGATGGACGCGATCGTCCGCCGGACGACGCTCGAGACCTACGGTCCGGTGCGAAGCCTCAACCCCACGCAAGTGTTCGAGCTTGGCTTCGAAGGCATCGCGCCCAGCAAGCGCCACAAGAGCGGCGTCGCCGTCCGTTTCCCCCGGATGC
This sequence comes from uncultured Alphaproteobacteria bacterium, assembly GCA_963737365.1. GTDB lineage: Bacteria > Pseudomonadota > Alphaproteobacteria > Rhizobiales > Beijerinckiaceae > Roseiarcus. The sequence goes on along the minus strand of CAVTSD010000007.1, from coordinate 1,038,827 downwards.
TGCGCTGGCGCCGCGACAAGCCGATCGCGGAAGCCGATACGCTCGACGCGCTCAAGGCGCTATTGGCCGGGCAGGGCGGGCGCTGACGGCGACCATCGTGCGCAATGGGCGGGCGTCGCTGACTTGGACGCCCTAGCAGGCTGTTGAAGAAGTATCCCGTTTCGCTTTGAGGACGGCTTCGTCGCCGTTTCGGTATGCGAACTCGATCTCGAGAGTGCCATCGTCGAGGAGTTCGGCGGTCCCTTCGCCCTCGACCTCGTCGCCTTCCTCGCAACCGGCCCAGCGAAAGCCAATCGAGTCCCGAGCATATTCGACCTCGAGGCCAGCCTCCAGAGCGCCGAAGGCGATTTCGTCGCCTTGCGCGGTGATCGTCAGCGCCGCCGGGCCGCAGAGATCGAGGTGAGCACCATCCCAGAGGTCGGCCTCGACGATCCGCCAGCGGCCGATCAGTCGGCAGTTCGCCGGGCTCTTCACGCGCAGGCCTCCAAGAGCTTCTGCAACCGCAACAGATTGTAGGCGGCGGCCGCGAAGGTAAAGGCCCAACCGACGCGATCGCGGCCGCGGAACTTGGCCTTCTCCTGCCCGCCAATCGTCTTCATCCAGCCGAAGGCTTCCTCGATCCGTTTGCGGATGCGTTGGCTGACTGCATAGCCTGCATGCCGCGTTGTGCGGCTGTCGATCGCCGACGAGCGGCCATTCGCATTCTGCGCCACGTGGGGCGTCGCGTTCATCGAGCGCAGTTCATTGACGAAGTCCTCGGCGTCGTAAGCTTTGTCGGCGCCGAGCGTGATCGGCCTCGGCCGATCGGCGCGCGGCTCGATCATGTGCAGCGCCGCGATCCGCTCGGCGTGGCCATTCGCCTCGGTCAAGCAGGCGTCGACGACGAGGCCGTTGCGGTTCTCCATCAGCGCGTGGCCCATGAAGCAGAGCTTCGCCTCCTTGCCCGGCCCTTTGCGATAGAGACGCGCGTCCGGATCGGTCGTCGAAGCGTGCGTCGCGTTCGAGCGCTTCTGGCCGTGAAAATCCGCCTCGCGGTTCCTCCTGCCGCCTGCCGTCGGAGGATCGCCCGAGCCGTCCTTCGGCCGAAAACTCTTCATCGAAGCCCACGCCTCGATCAGCGTGCCGTCGACCGAGAAATGATCCGCGCTGAGCAGTCGGTTCACACGCGGCTGCGAAAGCACCGCGCCCAAGAGCTTGGCTGCGATGTCGCCCTCCAGAAGGCGCTCGCGGTTCTTGGAAAACGTCGAGTGGTCCCACGCCGCATCGTCAACGCCGAGGCCGACGAACCAGCGAAAAAGCAGGTCGAACTCCAGCCGATCCATCAACTGCCGTTCCGAGCGGATCGAATAGAACGCCTGCAACAGCATCGCCCGAAGGAGCTTCTCCGGTGGGATCGAGGGACGGCCGCTCCGCGAATAAAGCGCCGAGAACGCGCCTGAAAGGGTCGAAAGCGCCTCGTTCACAATCCCGCGGATGGCCCGCAGCGGATGGTCCTTGCCGACCCGCGCTTCAAGATCGACGTAACTGAACAGCGACCCCGACCGCTCGTCCCCGCCTCGCATCCACTCGCCTCCGCCTAAGCGCAAGACGACAGAATCACATCACGATTCCCCCGGCCAGAGACTTTTTCAACGGCCTGCTAATGGCCTTTAATCAGACGCAGGCCGCCGCCGACGTGATGGCATATGACGGCGTGACGCCAGGACCCCTCGTCTTTCTCGTCGAATTGTAACGCGGCCGGAGTCGCCGTTCGGTCCATCAACTCAAATTTGTCTTGGCCGCGAGGCCAGGAGTTTCTAGCCTAGCGTCGCCTGCCTCGAAACGAACCGCTGTCCGACGGCCATCCTGGAGACTCCCTTGATCCGCTTCTACTTCCACCCCACGCCCAATCCCGCCAAGGTCGCTCTGCTCCTGGAGGAGCTCGGCATGCCTTACGAACTTATGCCCGTCGACACGGCCAAGGGCGAGCAGCATGCGCCGGACTTTCGCGCCATCAATCCGAACGGTAAGGTGCCAGCGATCGTCGACACGGAAGGGCCGGGTGGGCGCGAGGCGCGGGTGTTCGATTCGAGCGCTATTCTGCTTTACCTCGGCGAAAAGGCGGGGCGCTTCATCGGAACTCCGGCCGATCGCCCGGAACTGTTGTCGTGGCTTTTCTTTATCGCCAGCGGCATCGGTCCGTTCTCCGGTCAGGCGGTGCATTTCCAGCACGCGGCGCCGGAAAAGATTCCCTATGCGGTCAACCGGTATCGGCGCGAGATCGAGCGGCATTACCGGGTCCTGGATAAGCATCTGGCCGGTCGGGATTTCATCGTCGGCGACTATTCCATCGCCGATATGTCGGTTTGGGGCTGGCTCGGACGCGCCGCGAGGGTTCTGCCCGGCGCGGACGATCCGCTGGCCGATTTCCCCAATCTCAAGCGCCTGTACGACAAGATTGACGCGCGCCCGGCGGCGGCGCGGGCCAAGGCGGTTGGGAAGGATCACGCGTTCAAGAAAGACGTGGACGAGCAGACGAAGCGGGCTATGTTCCCGTCGAACTATCCAGAGATTGCGATGTGAAAGGCAGGGATCCGACGTAACTGATCGGCCGCCAGGCTCTGTGCCCCTCGGGATCGCCGTCGAACACGATCTGATCCGCCCATTTGTGCGCGGCCTCCCGTTGCGCGGCCGTCTTCACCGTCCAGACCATCACCGGCGCGTCGAAAAATTCCTTGACCAGGAACGGGATCTTGTGGGGGAGGTCGTCCACGTTGAAGGACAGAAAATCCGGACGGGCGAGGTCGTAATGGTCGAAATCCGTCCAGTCGACTTTCTGTTCTGCGCTTAGAAAATCCCAGTAGGGATCGTCGTAGGTCGCTTGCGCGAGGAGCCCGATCGGGCAGGGGCCCCAAGGCGCGCGCATGTGCGGGCGGCGCAGCCGCAAATAGGCGGCGAGGTCGTGGTCGAAACTTTTGAACGCAAGCGGGCCGTCATAGGTCGCAGCGAGGGCGGCGGCGCGATCGGCGATGCGCCAATCGCCGTCAAACCGGCTTTTGAGCTCGCAGATGATGGGCGTCCGGCCGGCGACCGTATCAAGAAAAGCCGTCAAACTGGGTGGCGGCTCGCCTGAGCCCTTGATGCGGAGACCGGCGATCTGGGCTGCGCTCAAGGCGGAAAGGGGGCCGGTGGCGTCCGTCAGGCGATCGAGCGTTTCGTCATGAAAAACAATCGCTTCGCCGTCGACGCTCAACTGGATATCGCATTCGATGGCGAAGCCGCTGGCGATCGCGGCTTCCGCTGCTCGAAGCGTGTTTTCGATCACGCCGTTGGCGCTGTCGTGCAAGCCGCGATGGGCGATCGGACGCTCGATGAGCCAGGATGGAGCGTTGACCGGCGTCAAGCCTCGATCTCGAACACCGCTTCGACCTCGGCCAGCGCGTTGAGCGGCAGATGCGCGACGCCGACCGTCGTTCGCGCATGACGGCCCTTGTCGCCGAACAACTCGGCGACAAAATTGGAAGCGCCGTTCATCGCCTGCGGCAGGGCGTCGAAGCTCGATTCGACGTTGAAGAAACCGCCGAGACGGACGACCTGCTTCACCTTGTCGAGGTCGCCGAGCGCGGCCTCAGCCTGGGCGAGCACATTGATGGCGCAGAGCCTCGCCGCCTCGCGGGCCGCGTCGACCTCAGAGTCAGCCGAGAGCTTGCCCTGATGGCGCTCGTTGAGCTTTCCATCTTGCCCCAAGGGCAACTGGCCTGAGACGAACAGGAGCGAGCCGGCGCGGACGAAGCCGACATAGTTTGCGACCGGGGCCGCGGGTTTAGGCAAAACGACGCCCATCTCTTTCAGGCGTTTGGCGGTCTTACGCATTCCGGCGAAACTCCTGGGCCGCTTCTCCGTAGCAGGTGGGGCGGAGCAGTCGGCGGGCGACCCTCGCGTAGGGAACGTTTCCCGTGAAGGCAAGCTTGTTTTTGCCTTGTTGCGCGCTTACGTTCGGGGCAAAGAGAGGATGCGCCGGCGGCCTGACGCCGGGCGGCGCGCAATGGGACGACGGCCATGGGTAGCTTTAGCATTTGGCATTGGATGTTGTTCGGCGCTGTCGCGCTCCTGCTGTTCGGCGGCAAGGGCAAGATTTCCGACCTCATGGGCGATGTCGCCAAGGGCGTGAAATCGTTCAAGAAAGGCCTGGCCGACGACGACGAGCCGACCACCGCGTCCACCGTCACGCCCCGGCCGCTCGAGAACCGGGTCAGCGTCGAGGCGAACGACGTCCATAAGGTCAACTGACCTCCGTCACCGGAACCGTACGCCGACAGGAATGGCGGCGGCTGATCTTTGACGCCGGTTGGGGCCCGCCCGGTTAGCCATGTTCGATCTTGACATCAGCAAGATGATTATCGTCGGCATTGTCGCTTTGGCGGTGATTCCGCCGAAGGATCTGCCGCGAGTGATGCGCACCGTCGGCCAGACGATCGGCAAGATGCGGCGTATGGCGTCGGAGTTTCAGGGCCAGTTCATGGAGGCCATGCGCGAGGTCGAGCGCGAAGCCGACCTCGAAAGCGTGAAAAAGGAATTTCAGGCGATCAACGACCAGGCGAAGATCGACACGAGTTTCGACCCCGTCGGCCTGATGCGCGAAGACATGACGAAAGCCGTCGCGACCTCCTCTGCCGCCCCCGAAGCCAGCGTTGCTGAAGCCTCCAAGTCGGAGATTGGCAAGTCCGAGATTGCTCTGGCGGCGCCGGAGCCCGCCGCGCCGGCCGCTGTCCCTGACAAGGAAGCCGAGCCCGAGGCGTCCGTCGCGCGAAGAAGCGCGGCGGAATGAGCCAAGAGGACATCGACGCCACCAAGGCGCCGTTGATGGAGCATCTGATCGAGCTGCGCGCTCGCATCATCAGGTCGCTCTATGCCTTTCTCGCGGCCTTCATCGTTTGCTTCTACTTTTCTCGCAGCATCTACAACATCCTCACCTACCCTTACGTTCGTGTGGTCGGGGCGGATAAAGCGACGCTGATCGCCACCCATTTTCTCGAGCAGTTCTACACCAACATTCGGCTCAGCATGTTCGGGGCGGCCGTCATCGCCTTTCCGGTGATCGCCGTTCAGATCTATAAGTTCATCGCGCCGGGCCTTTATCGCAACGAGCGGCAGGCCTTTCGGCCCTATCTGGTCGCGACGCCTATCTTCTTCCTGATGGGGGCGCTCCTCGTCTATTTCGCGGTCATGCCGCTCCTGATCCGCTTTTCGGTGTCGCTGCAGCAGGTCAACGTTCCGGGCGAGGCGACGATCGAGCTTCTGCCGAAGGTGAGCGAATATCTGTCGCTCATCATGACGCTCATCTTCGCTTTCGGCATCGCCTTCCAGCTGCCTGTCATTCTGACCCTTCTCGGCCACGTCGGCATCGTCGATTCCGCCTATCTCATCCGGATGCGGCGCTACGCGATCGTGGCGGTGGTCGGGCTCGCGGCGATCCTCACGCCGCCCGACCTCATCAGCATGACCTCGCTCGCCCTGCCGATGCTGTTGCTCTACGAGGGCTCGGTGATCGCGGTGAAGATGGTCGAGAGGCGCCGCGCGCAGGCGCAGCAGCGAGCGGCGAACAATCCAGCGACGTAGCGCGGACGGTTGTTACGCCGGGTAGAGCGAGGGCAGGTTGAGATGCTGCTCGACCCGCCGCACGCGCGCCTCAATCTCGCTGATGATTACGCCGTGGCCGATAACGGACGTGTGGTAGTCAAGCACCGCGCGCCGAAGGCCCACGATCTGCTCGCTGAGCTCCTTGCGGGTCGTCAGGATGTCGGCCGCGACGTCCGAGCGAAGCGTGTGCATGTCAGACTTGATGTCGGCGACTTCCGAACGGACGCCCGATACCTCGGCCCGCACAGGTTCCAAATCGACCCTTGTCGCAAGCTCGGCGCGCATCTGGCGCAAAAGCTCGAGGATGAGGCTCGCGGGCTCTTCAGTCATCGCGCGATCATAACACCATCTCCGCCCGGCGTCAGTCTCGCCTCAAGACCGACGGCCTGCCTCAGGGGTTCAGGCGCTGGAACGTCTCCTCGCCGCGCATCGGGAAGGTGACGATGTCCTTCGCGTCGAGGTTCATTGTCATGAGGTCGACCATACGGATGCGGCTGTCTTCGTAGGTCCGGAAATAGAAGCGCTTCGTCTTGAGGTCGTTGGCGCTTGTCCAGAGCGTGTAGTCGGCGAGAACATTGCCGTGTTCGTCCTTCTCCGCCTCGCGCGCCGATCCCTTGGGTATGTCGAAATTGTTGAGGATGTGGAAGGCGCTGAGCACCGCGTCATCTCCGGTCTTGGGCTCAAGCACCGATTGGCTGAAAGCCACGGCGCGCACGAAGCGCGAGGGCGGCGTGAAGTCGCCCGGCATGCCGAGCATGCCCGAGCCCTGGCCAAACGGCTCGAGCTTGACCGGGCCTAGTTTGATGGGAGGATGGTTGTCGAGCGAGAAGTTCACATAGTTTCTGAGATTGGTCGTCTGCCAGTCGAAGCCGGGCGAATTGGTGATGACGCCAAGCGGATTGTCGTAAACGTTGAGCTTGCCGGCGACATATTCGATGACGGCGCTTTTGCCGGAGGCGTCGTGGACGACCATGTGCACCGGCGGTGTGAAGCCCCATTGCTTGAGCACGGTCGGGGCGACCACGATCGAACCGATATTGGCCTTGACCTCATCGACGCTGGCGAAATTGTCGAGGACCCAGGAGGCGAGCTGCCAGGGCGCGATGGTCCTGCCAGCGTCGGCTGGCTCGTAGGCCATGTAGCCGGCCATGGTGGGGAAGTAGAACAGTCCGGCGGCGAGCCCGGCCTCGTTGAGCCCGTCGATGATGACCGGCAGGCCAATCGCATTGGCGCCGACGCTTGCGTATTTCGCTTTCCAGGAGAGGCCATCGTTGCTGTCCGGCGTGACGCCGACGCGCGCAAAGCCGCGCGGCGATACGATGACGTCGGACTGGAGATCGATCGCGAATTCGAGCGTCCGCGCGTGGACGACTGTGCCGTCGGCGGCAATCAGGCGAATGCCGGTGCACGCCTCAGCGGCGCTCGATAGGAACAGCGCCCCCGCCGCGACGATCGCGGCGAGCTTGTATGCAAATCGACCGACCGGCATGAGGGTGCTCCCAAAATCGCGATCGCGAATCGCAGCGAAGGTCAGCGTCTGATCGCTGACATGGCTTGTGTCAGCCTTGAGTTATGATCAACCTCGGACGGAGGGATCGCGAGACTTATGCCGTGTTTCATTTCGGGAATAAGAACGTGAGGACGAACCGGGCGCCAAGAGCCTGCGTGAGCGCGAATTGCTCCGATGCGTCATTTTGCCGCCCCCGCCCGGATTAGCCTCAGCGTAATCCCAAACGGACGCTATTCGGGTTTGGCTTCAATCGCCATCGAGCCGGCGCGCTTTTTGCGCTGGTTGAGCAAAGCGGTTCGGGTCTGCTATGGGCCGCCCTCGGCTTGAGTCTCTGCCGATGGGCGGCAAGCATCGGCCTCCCCCGCTTAGGGTCAGATCATGCACGATATCCGAGCGATCCGAGAGTACCCTCAAGCTTTTGACGAAGGCTTGCGTCGGCGCGGATTGAGTTCCCGCGCGGAATCGCTGGTTGCGTTGGACGAAAAGCGCCGCGCCGCGATTCTGGCGCTGCAGAATGCGCAAGAGCGGCGCAACGCGGTTTCGAAGCAGATCGGCGTCGCCATGGCGCGCAAGGACACGGTCGCGGCCGACGACTATCGCGCCGAGGTCGCGGGGCTCAAAGCGACCATGCCTGAGCTTGAGGCGACGGAGCGGGAGGCTGAAAAGGCCCTCAATGACGAGCTCGCCGCCATTCCCAACCTGCCGCTCAACGATACGCCGGACGGCAAGGACGAGAACGACAATGTCGAGCTTCGCCAATACGGTGGCCTGCCGACATTCCCAGACGACTTCAGGCCCAGGGAGCATTTCGAAATCGGCGAGGCGCTCGGGCTTATGGATTTCGACGCTGCGGCCAAAATGTCCGGCGCGCGATTCGTGGTGCTCAAGGGCGCGCTGGCGCGTCTCGAGCGGGCGCTCGAGCAATTCATGCTCGACCTGCACACGAGCGAGCATGGATACACGGAGATCGCGCCGCCGGTCCTGGTGCGAGATGGAGCGATGTTCGGCACCGCGCAATTGCCGAAATTTGAGGACGATCAGTTCTGGGCGGTGAGCGGCGAGGTCCTGCGCGCGCCGATCGACGACGACATCGCGCGTCTCGACCCGCTGGACGCACAAGCGGCTCTCGCGACGCGGCTCAACGACATCAAAAGCAGTCGCTTCGGGCTGATCCCCACCGCCGAAGTCCCGCTGACCAATCTCGTGCGCGAGAGCATCGTCGACGAGAAGAACCTCCCTCTGCGGTTCACCGCCGCGACTTTATCCTTCCGCGCGGAAGCGGGGGCCGCAGGGCGCGACACGCGCGGCATGATCCGCCAGCATCAATTCAAGAAGGTGGAGCTGGTCTCAATCACGACGGCCGAGCGGTCGCGCGACGAGCATGAGCGGATGACGCAATGCGCCGAGGAAGTGCTGAAGCGCCTGGGCCTGCATTTTCGCACGATAGCGCTCTGCGCCGGCGACATGGGTTTCGCCGCCCAGAAGACCTATGACATTGAAGTCTGGCTGCCGGGGCAGGGCCGCTTTCGCGAAATCTCGTCCTGCTCGACCTGCGGCGATTTTCAGGCCCGGCGCATGAACGCCCGCAGCAAAAGCGCCGACGCCAAGGCCACGCGCTTTGTTCATACGCTGAATGGGTCGGGCGTCGCGGTCGGCCGGGCCCTGATCGCGGTTCTGGAGACCTACCAGCAAGCGGACGGCTCAGTCGCCGTCCCGGACGTTTTGCAGCCCTACATGGGCGAGCTTACGCGAATTGAGGCAACTCAGTAGCAGGCGTTGACGAGCTGCTGGCCGATATAGTGGCCGTAGGCGTCATAGATGGGCGCATAGCGGTTGCATCCGCCGTAATAGCCATACGCATAAGGCGCAGCGAGCAACGCGCCGGCCGCTAGGCCGCCTAGGACAGCTGGGCCAGCCCACCCGCCGCCATGCCAGCCGCCGCCATGCCAGCCACCGCCATGCCAGCCACCGTGGAAACCTCCACCGTGGAAACCTCCACCATGGAAACCTCCACCATGGAAGCCGCCGCCATGGAAACCGCCGCCATGGAAACCGCCGCCATGCAAGCCCGCCGCAGCGGCCGGTTCAGCCGTGGCGACCAGGGATCCCATCAGGGACAAGGCGGCCAAGCCCGCGATCGTCGTTCTGGATATGGTGTTACGCATTGGTGAGCTCCATTAAAGTCAAGCTCACCGAAAAACGCTGTCAAAAGGGATGGGTTCCCAGTCCTTGGGACGTCGCTGGGTAACTTTTTGGCGCCTGGGACGGAGTTTCGCGGGATTTAAAGCCCGAACGCCTTATTGTCCGACTGGCGTCTTGACCGGTTGATGCTGGCAAACACCATGAGCATCATCAGCATCGCATTGAGGAATTCCGAAGGAACCTCAATCATTGTATGGCGCCTCAGTCGCGCGGAAGCAGAAAACAAGGAATGCAATCGTCGAAAGGGCGCTGCCAGCGCCGTAAACAGCGAGAAAATCCAAGGTCTTAGCCTCCACGCTTCACTACCTTCAAGCGTCCAATTGGACACAAGAATCACGCCACAACCTGAGATTGCGGCTGGCGGCAGATGCAAGTCAAGCTCCATATTTGTAGACCCCGGATTTCCATGAGCGGGTGGTCAAAGCGCGTTTACGGGCCAGGAATCACTTTGAATTCATATTGAATTGGATGCGATCGAAAGGGGCTTCGAACCGCCGTTCAGATGAAGCGGATGCGAGCGTCCTCAAGCGGAATGCCTGAGAGCTTCGTGCTCCATTCCTCGCCGACCGCGACCGGCAAGGCGCGCGTGAGCGTTCCCGTCGTCACGACCTCGCCCGCGGCGAGCGCCGGGCTTTCCGAAGTCTTGCGCAAGCGTCTCGGCGAGATGCCGCAGAGCGAGCAGGGGCCCATCAAGGACGTTGCCGGCCACGCCGTGCTCGACTTGGACCCCATTACGAAAGAGATCGATCTCAAAGCCTGAGAGTTCGCTCGTCCATTCCTTGGGCCGCGACGCCGCTGGATGACGCGGTCCGACAAACAGGAGTCCATGGAGGCCGTAACCGGCGACGGTGTCGGACGCCTGAAAAGACCAATTGGGGAAGATCGATTGCACGATCTCAAAGCCATGGGCGATCCAGTCGATGCAGCCGATGAGCGCCTCTTCATCCATGCCGGGCTTGGGAGGCGCCGCAAGGCCGAACATGATCTCCGGCTCGATGCGGGGCTCGGCAAGACCGCTCAGGGAAACGTCAAGCACGGTGTCGGCGGGCAAGTCCTGGACCGTCCGATCGTAGACATAGCCCCAGATCGGCGCATAGACGCTGTACTCCTCCCAAATGGTCCGGTTGGTGAAACCGATCTTGCGGCCGACGGAGCGCTCTCCGCGCGCTTCTCTCCCCGCGCGGACCGCCGCCGTCACGCTATAAGCATCCTTAAGACCAAAATCGGGATAGACTTTGGAGAACGGATCAAGCTGGCGGCCGGTCCCGAGAACTTCGAGCACCTCCTTGGCGATGTCGTGAAGATTCATGTGGCGCATCGCCTCCCTTGTCTTGGCGACGAAGCTTGTCGTCCGGCGCTGTCTTATCACGATTAGGATAGCGAAGCTCGCCGGCTCTGTCTTCGCGCACGAGCCCTGTTGACTTTCGACGAACCCAGTCTTGGCGCCAGGGAACTTCAGGGCCTCCCAGTTGTTCCATATGCGCAGCATGTCGAGACGGAGTTTCGGAATGAGAATCGCCCAAATTTCGCCTCTGATTGAGAGCGTTCCTCCGAAGCTTTACGGCGGCACCGAGAGGATTGTTTCCTATTTGACTGAAGAGCTGGTGCGGCAGGGACATGAGGTCACGCTTTTCGCGAGTGGGGACTCGCAGACTGCGGCCGAACTCGTCGCCTGCGCGCCGACCGCACTTCGCCTTTCGGATGTCATCGATCCGACGCCCTACACCGTGATGCAACTCGAGAAGATTCGCCGGCGCGCCGCTGACTTCGACATCGCGCATTTTCACTCCGACTTCTTTCACTTCCCGCTGGTCCGCAGCCTGGGAACGCCCTCGGTGACCACGCTGCACGGCCGGCTCGACCTTCCCTTCTACCGCATGCTGCTCGATGAATTCCCCGAGATGCCGCTCGTCTCCATCTCGGATGATCAAAGGCGGATGCTTTCGGCGCAGTGGGTTGCGACCGTGCTGCATGGTCTTCCCGAGAACCTCTATTCGTTCTCCGCGGCGGGCGAGGGGGGCTATCTTGCATTTCTCGGGCGGATCAGCCCGGAAAAGCGCCCGGACCGGGCGATCGAAATCGCCAAGCGCGCGGGCGTTCCGCTCAAGATGGCGGCCAAAGTCGACAAGGTCGACCAAGCCTATTTTGACGACGTGATCCGTCCGCTCATCAAAGGTTCCGATGTTGAATTTATCGGCGAGGTCAACGACAACGAGAAGCAGGCGTTCCTGGGCGGGGCTTCGGCGCTCCTGTTCCCCATCGATTGGCCCGAACCCTTCGGCCTCGTCCAGATCGAAGCGATGGCTTGCGGAACCCCGGTCGTCGCCTGGCGCCGAGGCTCGGTCCCGGAAGTGATCGATGAGGGGATCACCGGCGTTATGGTCGAGGACATTGACGGAGCGGTGGCCGCCGTTCACAAAGCCCGGGCTCTCAGCCGTCGAGGCGTGCGCGAGCGTTTCGAACAACGGTTCACGATTGAGCGCGTGGCGCACGACTATCTGCGCGTCTATAATTCGCTCGCGGCTGAACCCGTCTTGCGCGTTGCGGGCGCGGTGCCGCGTCGCAATGGCGAAAGCCGGCCGATTCGGGCGCTGCTCGGGCACGGTATCGCCCTACAGCAGCCGTCTTTGCGTGCGACGGGTCCGAAGACACAGGGGATGACGTTTGACACCGGACGTGAGCGACGCGACGCTGGAGGCCTCTAACACCGAAGCATCCCCCAACCCCTTTTACATCGCAACTACGACCTCCATTCTGGAGCGGCGGCCGCGAACTCTCAAGCACAACGACACGTTCGGCGTGTTTGATCATTACTGCGACGTCGCCTCTCGCGGCGGCAGCGCGGAAGGCCTCTTTCACAAAGACACCCGCTTCCTCTCCGACCTGCGCGTCCTGGTCGATGGTCAGAGGCCGCTTCTGCTCAGCTCCAATGTCGACGACAGCAACGTCGTCCTAACAGCGGATCTGACCAACCCGGACCTCTTTTCGGGCGGCGAACTCAAGATTCCGCGCGACACGATCCAGATTGTCCGCTCAAAGTTTCTCTGGGCCGGCGCGAGTTATGAGCGGCTCGGCGTTCGTAACTTTGGCGCTGCGGCGCAGATCTTCGAGTTCGTGTTCCAATTCGCCGCCGACTTCGCGGATATTTTCGAACTTCGTGGCCATAGCCGCAAACGTCGAGGCAAGATCGAAACCCGTGTGGACGAAAGCGGCGTCGTGTTCTCCTACCATGGTCTCGACGACGTCATCCGCCGCTCCACCATCCGGTTTGACCCGGCGCCGGAGACGATCGACGAAGGCAGCGCTCGCTTCCTCGTGGAACTCGGTCCCCGCGGGCACAGCTCGCTCTTCATGACGGTCGAGTGTGAAGAAAGCACGCCTCAGCAGAGGCCGGTCCGGCAATTTTTCTCAGGTCTACGCGACGCCCGACGCGCGTTACGTTCACTCTCGTCTCGCGCCTCATCGATCGAGACGTCCAACGACATTTTCAACGAAGTGCTGTGCCGGTCCGTTGCCGACCTCTACATGCTGATGACCGACAAGCCGCAAGGCGCCATCCCTTATGCCGGCATTCCCTGGTACTCGACGCCGTTCGGCCGCGACTCGATCATCACTGCGATCGAAATGCTGTGGATGGATCCGTCGGTCGCAACCGGCGTGCTGCGGTTCCTCGCTGCGACCCAGGCCAAGGGGATAAAGAAAGACGCCGAGGCCGAGCCCGGCAAAATCGTGCACGAGATACGCTCAGGCGAAATGGCCCGCCTCGGCGAGGTTCCGTTCGCGTTCTACTATGGCTCGGTGGACAGCACGCCCTTGTTCGTCATTCTCGCTGGCCTCTATTTCGAGCGCACGAAAGATCTCGCCACGGTTTCGGACTTGTGGCCGCACATCGAGGCTGCGCTCGATTGGATCGACGAGTATGGCGACAAGGATAGGGACGGATTCGTCGAATATCAGGGCGGCGAAACTGGGCTCATCAATCAGGGTTGGAAGGATTCCGCCGATTCGATTTTCCACGCCGACGGCAGCGACGCAATAGGCCCGATCGCGCTCTGTGAAGTTCAGGGTTATGTCTACGCGGCAAAGCGCCTCGGAGCGAAGATCGCCGCAGCCAAGGGCCTGGTCAAACGCGCGGCCGAGCTTGAAAGCGCCGCCGAAAATCTCAGGGTTCGCTTCGAGGAAGCGTTTTGGTGCGAAGACATCGGGACGTATGCGATTGCTCTCGACGGCCGCAAGCGGCCTTGCCGGGTGCGCTCGTCCAATGCCGGCCAATTGCTGTTCACCGGCATTGTCTCGAAGGAAAGAGCGGCGGCGGTCGCCGAGCAGCTCCTGGGCCCGAACTTCTTCACCGGCTGGGGAATCAGGACGATCGCTTCGTCCGAAGCGCGATACAATCCGATGTCCTACCACAATGGCTCGGTGTGGCCGCATGACAACGCGCTCATCGGCCTCGGGTTTGCGCATTATGGACTGAGAGATGAGGCCCAGCGGCTCCTGGCGGGTCTCTACAACACGTCGCGCTATATGGACTTGCGTCGGCCTCCGGAATTGTTCTGCGGATTCAGGCGCACGCCCGGCAAAGGGCCAACGCTCTATCCGGTGGCCTGCTCGCCGCAGGCCTGGGCGAGCGCGGCGCCCCTCGCGCTGTTGCAGGCTTGTCTTGGCCTCGAGTTCGACTGCCACGCGGAGCAGATCTGCTTTCACCGCCCGACATTGCCGGACTTTCTGGACCGGGTCGTCATTCGCTCGCTCAGCATCGGCGAAAGCCAGGTCGATATCCTCCTGCAGCGCCATGCTGCCGACGTGTCGGTCAACGTTCTGAGCAGGGTTGGAAGCGCCGAGGTGATGGTCAAGCAATAGGACGGGCGCGTGTCGCCAGTTTCGCGAAGGAGAGCGGGCGCGGCGGTGGGATTGGCCCTCGCGCTCATCCTCGCGTACCCGCTTAGAGCAGCCGAACCGCAGCCGCAGATGACCGGCGACGTACACATCCATGATCCGTCCGTGATCGAAAGCGGCGGCCAATTCGTCGCGCTTGGCACTGGGCAGCAAGGGCCGACCCACGGCGCCATTCGCGTGAAGACCTCGCCGGACGCGATCAGATGGACGGAGGCTGGCGTGATCGGAGAGGGGCCGCCGGCGTGGGCGCGAGCCGCGCTCGGTTTCAAGCCGTCCAATGTCTGGGCACCGTCGATCAGCCGTCGCGGGAGCACGGTCTTCCTCTACTATTGCTTATCAAGCTTCGGCCACAACGCGAGCGCGATTGGCCTTATGACCAACACATCCTTCGATCCGCTCAAGCCGACCGAGGGCTGGCAGGATCAGGGCCTCGTGCTGAGGTCGAGAGAGGGCGAGGATTTCAACGCCATCGATCCGTTTCGCATCAATCTCGCGGACGGCCGCGCCTTCCTCGCCTTCGGCTCCTTCTGGTCCGGAATCAAGCTCAGCGAACTGAACCCGGATACCGGCGAGCTCATCCGCGCCGACGCGCCGCGCATCCCGCTCGCCAACCGCACCGGGGGCGGCGCGGTTGAAGCCGCCTCGATCCTCGAGCGCGAGGGCAAGTTCTTCCTCTTCGTCAGCTTTGATCAATGCTGCAAGGGCGTCGCCTCGACTTACAACATCCGCGTTGGTCGCGCCGACCGGATCGAGGGGCCTTATCGGGACAAGGAGGGCAGGGCGATGCTCGAGGGCCGGGGATCGCTCGTGCTGGGGACGACCGGCCGCTTCATCGGCCCAGGTGGTCAAGAAGCGGTGAAAACCTCCGAAGGCGACCGCTTGGCCTATCATTATTACGACGGCGATGCGGCCGGCGCCTCCAAGCTCCAGTTCTCGCCCCTCATCTGGAGCGCGAACGGCTGGCCGGAGCTTGGGCCACTGCCGCCATAGTTGGGCGACAAGCGCCCGCCGGGCAAAACCCGCTCGCCTCGGCGCGCGCCTCGTGCGAAAACGTGATCCATGCGAATCCTGCTTACCAATGACGACGGCATCCACGCGGCGGGGCTCAAGCTCCTCGAATTGATCGCGGGCGAATTATCGGACGACGTGACCGTGGTCGCGCCGGAGAACGATCAGTCGGGCGTCGCCCATTCGCTGTCGCTGAGCGACCCGCTTCGCCTGCGCGAAATCGGCCCACGCCATTTCGCCCTGAAAGGCACCCCGACCGACTGCGTCATCATGGGGGTCAGGAAAATCATGGCGGATCGGCCGCCCGATCTTGTCCTGTCCGGCGTCAATCGCGGACAGAACGTCGCCGAGGACGTCACCTATTCGGGCACCATCGCCGGCGCGATGGAAGGGGCGCTCCTCGGCGTGCCCTCGATTGCTTTGTCGCAGGCCTATGGCGGCGCGGTCGGGCGCCCGATGATCGAATGGGACGCCACGGAGACCCATGCGGCGCCCGTCATCCGCACGATTCTCTCGGCCGGCATCGCGCCAGGCGGGCTCGTCAATGTCAATTTCCCGGCCTGTCCAGCGTCCGAGGTGGCGGGCATCGCGCTCACCAGCCAGGGGAAACGCAACACCGAATTGATGCGGGTCGAGGAGCGTCGCGACGGCCGCGGCTTTCCCTACTTCTGGCTGATGTTTCAGCGCGGCGCCTACGAGCAGGCGGAAGGGACGGACCTCGCGGCTTTGGCGGCCAAGAAGATTTCGATCACCCCGCTCAGGCTCGATCTCACTGATCATGATTCGCGTCTGCGGTTCGAGGAGGTTTTTGCCAAGCGTTGACGCAAAGGAAACGACATCGGCGGGATAAAGACCCGTCATGACCGTAGCCGAATCAGAAGAACGCGCTCAGTTCACCCTCGCCATGCGGGCGCGGGGCATCAACGATCTCACCCTCCTGCGGGCGCTCGAGCGCGCCCCGCGCGCCCTTTTCATGCCGCCCCGGTTTGCCGACATTGCTGGCCGCGACATCGCCTTGCCGATCGGCTGCGGACAGACCTCGCCGCCCCCTTCCATTGTCGCGGCAATGATCGCCGCGCTCCAAATCAAGCCCGAGCACCGTGTCTGCGAAATTGGAACCGGAACAGGCTATTGCGCGGCTTTATTGGCGCAGCTTGCGAGCGCGGTCGTGTCGCTCGAGCGGTTCCAGACGCTTGCTCTTGAGGCGGCGGCGCGGATCAAGACTTTCGGCCTCGCCAATGTCGCTGTGGTGTGGGCGGACGGTTTCGAGCGTCACATCTCAGGCGAGCGCTTCGACCGGGTCGTGGTCCATGGCCTTATCGAGCCGCCAGCCGATGCGTTTCGCCGTCTGGTCCGTCCGGGCGGCGTTCTGGTTGCGGTCGTCGACGGCCCGGAGCGGGCCGAACAGCACATTGTCAGATTGGCCGACACGACCACCGGGTCGGCGGACGCTCAGGACATGGGTCCGGCGCGGGGCATGAGGCCGCTCGAGCACGGGCTCGCGCGGGCGCTTTAGCTGCGATGCGCACAATCACGCGCGAATTTCGACATAATCGTCAACCGAGTATTCATCTTAAACCTTCCCTTAACTCGATCGGCGCAAACTGAATCTGTTGGTGTCGCGTGGGCGTGGGTGGAAGCCGATGAGTGATCGCGTTGCGGGGGTAAAAGGACGCGCGTTCCCGCGTCTGGCTCTGGCCGGGCTTGGCCTGGTTTTCCTGTCGGGATGTTCGTCCGACGTCAGTCGCTTTTCCCAAAGCGACAGTCCTTTCTCAAATCCTTTCGCAAGCAATACGAATCACGCCGCGTCGACGTCCGGCGTGACAACGTCCCCGCTCGCGCAAGGCTCGCCCGCCGCGGGCTCTGCAGTGCACACCGCGTCGCTCTCGAAGCCACAGGCGGTGGGCGGATCGGCCGCGGGTTGGACCGCCTCCGGCGGTTCGCCGATCGTCGTCGGCGAAGGCGAGACCCTCGACACGGTTTCGGGCCGCTATGGCGTGCCGGCTTCCGCGCTTCTCGCAGCCAACGGCCTTTCGAGCGCTTCAGAGGTGAAGAGCGGCACGCACCTCGTGGTGCCCGTCTATCACGCCGACGGCCACGCGGTCGCGAGCACCGAGAAGGCGACTAAGAAGCACGACACGGACCTCGCCGACGCAGACATGTCCAAGGCCGCCAAGAAGGCGAAGGACAAGGAGAAAGAGAAACAGAAGACCGCCAAGGCCGAGAAGGCCGACAAGGAGGCGGAAAAGTCTGCGTCGAAAGACGTGAAAGCGCCGAAGGGCGATGCGGTCGCCGAAGTCGAACCCTCCAAGTCGTCGGAAGTCAAAAAGCAGGCGATCGACAAGATGCCGACGGGCAACCTCGAATCGGGCGCGGCGCAATCGAAGACTGCGCTCACCGGCGCGCAGGCCGACGCTGCCGGCACGGAGCCGGAATTCCGCTGGCCAGCGCGGGGCCGCATCATTCAGGGTTTCAAGTCAGGCGGCAACGACGGCATCAACATCTCGGTCCCCGCCGGAACATCGGTTCGGGCGGCCGAGAGCGGCACCGTCGTCTACTCGGGCGACGGGCTCAAAGGCTACGGCAACCTCGTCTTGATTAAACATCCGAACGGCTTCGTCTCGGCTTACGGCAACAATGGCGAACTCGACGTGAAGCGGGGCGAGCAAGTCAAGCGCGGGCAGGTGATCGCCAAGTCTGGCGACACCGGCAACGTCAATTCGCCGCAGCTTCACTTCGAATTGCGCAAGGGCTCAACGCCGGTCGACCCGACGAGCTATCTCGCCGGGCTCTAAAGCCTGCCAAGACAGACGAGCGAAGAGTGGCGAGGTCCGGCCCTCCACCGGACCTCCATCGGCCGACCTCCGAGGAACCTCAGGACCACACCTTTATCCTCTGAGCGGCCAATGAGGCGGCGGGTCCAAAGAAAGGCCCGCCGCCCTTGGATTTTTTTGGAGCGCCCGGCAAAGCCGCGAGCTGTTCCGCGCGGATGGCCATCGCACCGCCATCAGCCCTGTGCGTCGAGCGGTTTGCCCAGGCGGCCGGCGGGTTCCTGAATGAACCGCCAGACCGTGCACCCTGAACGCGCGCCCCGCCTTTCGTACCCAGCGGGCCGGTGACTGCGCGCCTTAAGCGTGCGCCGCCTCAATTAAGCCCATCGGCTCCTCGTCGCGGGCGCGCCGATAGAGGTAGGGCGCAAAGAACCCGCTCGCGAACCCGAGCGAAAACGCGAACAATGCTGGGAACCAGGACGGCGTTTGGCCCTTCATGGCCGAGGGGATAGCGAGCAAGTGCGTGCACACGAAAATCGCAAAGATCATGGCAACGCCGGAGAACAAACCTTCGGTGATGCGGCGAGCCCAGCCTTGCCCAAGGCCGAGATCCACGTCGCAAAGAATTGCAATCGATAGACAGCTCGCGAAGGCCATCGGCGCCATCGGCGAGAGGGGATATTTGTCGAAGTCGATCTCCGCTCCCAAGGATTGGTGCGTAATCGCCAGAACCGTTCGCTCGACCAGGAGCGAGACGATCGCGGCGACAGCCGCCCATTCGAGCCAGGCAATGTAGGGAAGATTGCCGCGACTATCCGGCCGAAATGCGCTCCAACGCATTTTGGGCAGGACGGCGGCGAGAATGGCGACGGTCCGCGTCATTCCGATCAGGATCGCGGTCACCGGGAGCGGCAACGGGCCGGTCCGCGTCGGCATCAGTGAAACAAGCCCCAGGATGGCGAAAAGCATCATCGCGCCCAGGAACAAGAATGGCCCCACCTGCATCGGCGGGTATGGCTCCGCCGCGCTGAAACCCACGGAGCGCAGCCGGTGGCTGATCCGAAGGTCAGATCCTTCGGCGATCACCAGCAACTGGGCTAGGAGCTCAACAATATGGCGATGCATGCTAAGGCAGATTTCGCGATAGGACTTTCTTGCGTTGTTAAGCGCGTTCTCCCCGACGGCGCCCTCGACATGGTTCAGCTGATCGAAGAAAACAAAAAATGCCTGCGACTGCGCGATGAAGACGCGGAAATCCGCTTGCAGCGCTTGCCAGCCTTCCTGTCGCGCACGGAAGGAACTCAGGTAGGCGGACGAAGCTTCAAGTTTTTGCAGCTCGTGATAGAGCTTGAGGACGCGCGAGAAACCGCCGCGTGACGTTTCGGATCGCTCGGTGCTGAGATGGTTGGCGAGTTCCTTTGGCGCCTCACCGTCCTCAAGAATCCAGCTTCGCAGTTCCTCAAGATCCGCCTCGTCCAACTGGAGCGTCGACGGGGTCAGCGTGTCGGCCAGATTTCGAACGCCGAGCGGAATGCGCCCCAGAGATTGGAAATACTTGAGCAGCCACATATCGCCCGCGTTGACGATCGCCGTGTTGGGAAGAAACGCCGTCAATAACACTGCCGCGAGCACCGGCGGGGCGGAGTAATGCGCAATCGCGGTTTTGACGTCATCAAGCCCTAGCGCCGTGAACACGCCGGGCATCAGTATGACTTCAGATAACACGAAAAAGATCGCCACCGACGAGGCGACGTATCCGGCGCGCGTTAGGTGAAAGAGTGTTCGCGTGGTTGATAGACGGTTCGTTTCCGGCGTGTCGTAACGATGCGCGGCGTGCAAGACAACGACCATGGCGCACAGTACAGTCACGACGATGTTTCGCGTGGACTCTTCCATTGCCGTCTCCGCCGGCGGCTCCTCCGCCTCTGGCTAGTTAATTAATGGTAAACGGCGAAACTGAGCTGTGATGGCGATCACACCAAGCGCTCGCTTTACGGCACGGCAAAAGCCTCCTGGCTCTCTCGCAAGCCTGCGCGCTTGGTCAGTTAGGGGGCGTCGAGCGGCTTGCCTAGGCGGCCGGCGAGATCCTGGATGAACTGCCAGGCGGTGCGCCCTGACCGCGCGCCCCGCGTCGTCGCCCATTCGAGCGCCTCGGCCTCGAGTCGGTCGCCCGGCGGATCGAGGTGGAAGTGCTTGGCGTAGCCGTGGACCATGGCGAGGTAATCGTCCTGGCTGCAATGATGGAAGCCGAGCCAGAGGCCGAACCGATCGGAGAGCGAGACTTTCTCCTCGACCGCCTCGCCCGGATTGATGGCGGTCGAGCGCTCGTTGTCCATCATGTCGCGCGGCATGAGATGACGGCGGTTCGAGGTCGCATAGAAGAGGACGTTGCCAGGGCGGCCCTCGATGCCGCCCTCGAGCGCGGCCTTCAGCGACTTGTAGGACGTGTCGCCGGCGTCGAACGAAAGGTCGTCGCAGAAGACGATGAAGCGATAGGGCGCGTCACGCATGAGGGTCATCAGCACCGGCAGGCCCTCGATGTCCTCGCGATGGATTTCGACCAGCTTGAGGCGCCCGGCGACCTCGTCCTCGCGATTGATGGCCGCCTGCGCCGCCTTGACCAGCGACGACTTGCCCATGCCCCGCGCGCCCCAGAGAAGCGCATTGTTGGCGGGCAGGCCGCGGGCGAAACGCTGCGTGTTCTCGACCAAGAGGTCCCGCACCCGGTCGATGCCGCGCAGGATCGAAAGGTCAACTCGGTTGACGCGCGCGACCGGCGCCAGCGTGCCGCTGTCGGCGCGCCAGATGAAGGCCTCGGCCGCTTCGAAATCAGGCTTCGCCGGGGCAGCGGGCACAGCGCGCTCGAGCGCCTCGGCGATGCGGCGAAGAAGGTCGGCTTGGCTTTCGAGCGGCGGCAAGGGGAATCCAGTTCAGTTGAGGGCCGGGGCTTTGCCACAGGAGGACCCAAGCTTCAGAGCCGGGTCCTGGCCGCTCGCCGACGTTTTCTAATCGGGCGCCGACGCGGGAGCGACCGGCAAAGCCCTCGTTATGAAGCGTTTCACGACCAGCTATAGGCGAACAGTCCCATGACGACGACGATGATCACGGCCGCCAGGACGTAATGCTTCGCCTCCCATTCATGCAAGGTGAGGCGGTGCTTTATGCTCTTGCCGGGACGCTCTGAGGCCATGGACTTCGCCTAGCACGAACCGGGGGGGCGGCAAACGTCGTATGTCCGGAGACGCGCGGGGAACTTGACCCTCCAGACTTGCCTTTTGCGCGGAAGCGCGCTGTAGTTAAGGGCGCTCGGAGGACGAATCCCATGAACGTCATCTTAATCGCTGTCGGCTGCATTTTGATGGCGCTCGGATTGATCATGGCGGCCAACCGAAGCGGTTATCTCTATTTCGTCGTCGGCCCTCGCTCAGTTCTCATTCTTGCCGGCGTGGTCGCCTTCCTCGCCTTTTGGCTTCACGGAGCGGTTCCCAGATAGGGCCGTTGCTTGGGGCGAACGCAACCGGCACTGTCAAATCGCCCGATCCGATGCTATATAGGACGAGATCGACCGGGTGGCGCTCGGCCGGCGGAGATTCGCGATGGCGTCCCGACTGTTACGACGACAGGTTATGAGCCTAACTGACGCTGCGGCGGCGCGGGTCCGTGAACTGACCGAAGCGGCCGGCAAGCCCGTCGCGGGTCTGCGCGTGGGCGTGAAGAACGGCGGCTGCGCCGGCATGTCCTATACGATGGAGCTCGCCGAAACGACGAATCCGAGCGACGAGGTCGTCGAGGACAAGGGCGTCAAGCTCTTGATCGACCCCAAGGCGGTGCTGTTCCTGCTCGGCTCGCAGATGGATTTCAAGACCGACCGGCTGTCAGCGACTTTTTCCTTCTCCAATCCCAACGAGACTTCGGCCTGCGGCTGCGGCGAAAGCGTCGCCATCACCCCGGCGAGCCCCGAGGCGCTGCACGCGCCGGCCTGAACCTTCGCGTGACGAATCCCTCGAATCGCGGCGCTCAGTCCTGGCGCAACGTTCCAATTGTCTTGTCGATAAGGCCGCCGACGCTGTAGCTCACGGCGGCGTAGATGATGAAGATGAACGCACACGCCGCCATGAAGGCGACGTTTCCTAAAAGTCCGTTCGCGACCCAGGGATTGTCCGCTTTCACCGCTCCGTAGCCAAGACCGAGGACGAAAGCCAAGGCGAGCAGGGCCGCGAAGCCGATCCCGCGGCCTAATCTGAAAATGAAAAAAGGCGCGACAATCCCGAAGATTACGATGATCAAAGCCGGATAAAGACCGAGCCTGGCCATCGAAATTCCCCGTCTCGGGTCGCTCCGCTAACAGCGGATCGGCGGTCGCGTTACTCTTTCGCTTCTACCGGCTCGGGCGCCGCTCGGGGTCGCGCCTTGACCGGGCGTAGAAGGAAATCGGGCACGTGGTCGCCGAGGCCGAGGACGGGCGCTTCGTCGTCCCGGCGCGGCTGCGCCCCTTCGCGACGCGGACGATCGGTTCTGGGCGCCCGCTCGGCGGAACTTGGCGAACGGGGAGCGTCCTCGCCATAGGTCGGAACGGCCCCCATGCGCTCGCGCGGCTGACGGTCACGCCGTGGAGAACGGTCGCCGGATTTGGCGGCTGGCGGGCTTGCAACGTTTTCCCGAGCCGCGGCTGGTCGCTCTTGCGCGGGGCGCGCGGCCTGGTGACGGCGGGAATCGCCCCGGTGCTCGGCGTGCCGATCGGGACGGTCGCCCGCTTCAACTGTTTCCGCCCGCTCGGACCGCCTGCGGCTGCCGCCGCGCCCGCTGCTTGGGCGCCGATCGTGAACCGGCGCCTCGGCTTCCTCGTCGGGCGGCAGTTGAGCGCCATCCTGCCACTCGATCTTGCGCGCGATCAGCTTCTCGATCTCGGCGATCGCCTTCTGATCGATGCGCGAGACAAGCGTCAGCGCCTGGCCCGACTTGCCGGCGCGTCCGGTGCGGCCGATGCGGTGAACGTAATCCTCCGCATGATGGGGCGCGTCGTAGTTGATCACATGACTGACGTCGGGGATGTCGAGGCCTCTGGCGGCGACGTCCGAGCAGACGAGCAGCTGGACTTCGCCATTGCGGAACGCGTCGAGGGCCGCCATGCGCATGCGCTGGTCGAGATCGCCATGCAGCGCGCCGACCGAGAAACCGTGCTTCTGCAAGGAGCGGTAGACGACCTGAACGTCGCGCTTGCGATTGCAGAAGATGATCGCGTTCTTGAAGTTTTCGGCGCCCCGTATGATGCGCCTCAAGGTCGAGCGCTTCTCTTCCGGCGAGCCGCCGGAAGCCACGAGCGCCTGGACGATGTTCTCGCCGGTCGTCGCCGCCCTGGAGACCTCGACGCGCACCGGATTGTGCAGGAAGGCGTCGGCGAGGCGGGTGATTTCGGGCGGCATCGTGGCGGAGAAAAAAAGCGTCTGGCGCGTGAACGGCACGAGCTTGCAGATGCGCTCGATGTCCGGGATGAAGCCCATGTCGAGCATCCGGTCGGCTTCGTCGATGACCAGGATCTCGATCGCGTTCAGCAGCAGGCCGCCGCGTCCGGTGAAGTCGAGCAGACGGCCGGGGGTCGCGATGACGACGTCGGCGCCGCGCGCGATCTTGGTCTCCTGATCGCCGAACGAGACGCCGCCGATGAGAAGCGCGAGGTTCAGCTTGTGGTTGACCCCATATTTGCCGAACGCCTCTTCGACCTGAGCGGCAAGCTCGCGCGTCGGCTCAAGAATGAGGGTGCGCGGCATGCGGGCGCGAGCGCGCCCGCGCTCCAGCATCGACAGCATTGGTAAAGTGAAGGCTGCGGTCTTGCCTGTGCCGGTTTGCGCGATGCCCAAGACATCGCGTCCTTGCAGGGCGTGGGGAATGGCTTGTTCTTGGATCGGGGTCGGCGTGTCGTAGCCCGACGCTTCGACGGCTTTGAGCACTTTCTCGCTCAGGCCGAGTTCGTTAAATTTCATCTGTTCTCGCTGGCGCGAATGCGTCGCACTCGCTTGTTCGTGATATGGGGGCCTAGGTGGATCGCGTCAATGAGTTTGCGGATCCTGGGGCGCAAAGTTCGCGCCGCGCTGGAGCCTTCATTCGCTCTCGGCCCGTCCTCGCATAGATCAAATCGGCGAAAAGTCAAATCAACTCGCGCTGGCTGAGTGTACTAGGTTGTGGCTATGCGGCGCAGCCCCCAGCAACCGCCATCGTCCTGACGGTCGCGCCAAGCGCGGGCGCGGGGACGATCGCCAGCGTGACGTTCCTTCGGGGTTCGCGATCCGGGCGCCTATGAGCTTGCCTAATCTGGGTTTCAATGCACGGCTTGCGGTTCGGGAAATGTCCATGCGCCGTTCAGGATCTCAGGCTTTGGGCGGTAGAGCCGGACAAGATAATTCCAGTCGGCCGGGGTCGGCAGGCAGTTGACGACGCCGCCGTCGCAGCCGCCGAACTGGATCGTGAACGACCCGTCGTCGGCTGGCTTCGCTATCAGGTTGTTGAGCGAATAGGCGTTCTGCGGATTGGCGACGAAATAACCCTTGCCGTCGTAGACGCTGATCGACCAGAAGCCGTCAACCGGCACGTCTTTGACGGTGAGCTTGTAGATCGTCTTGCCATCGTTGTGGGCGGGCGTGACGTTGAGATAAAGCGCGTCTTGTTCAGGATTGCCGCCCCACGCGGCGGCTGCTCCGACCAGATGCCGGATGATATCGACCTTGTCCTTAGGGCCGAACATCCCCTTGGTGTCGGGAACGGTCGAAGCGAGGCTCAGCAAGCCATCCCGCACCTTGACCTGGCTCGACGCATCCCAATTGGGGATCTGGAAGCTTCCGGGTCCACCCGGCTGGCTGGCCGTGATCGCGTCCTGCAGCGCATGGACCGCGTCGACATCCTTTGGCTCGTTCGGATCGACAAGGATGCGGACGGCGACAAGGACGTAGCGCGTGCCGATCTGGTCCTTGGTTAAAGTGCGGACCGCGGCGCCATAGTGGACCTCAGGCGTGTATTCATCCTCGTCGATCACCTGCAACGACTGGAAGCGCTTGCCGGTATCGGGCAGGGTGATGGTCACCGGGCCCGCATCGAGATCGAACACCGCCGCCGAATAAAGCGTGTCGCGGTTCATTCGGATGACGGTTTGCGCGGCGATCGGCGTCGGCTCGCGGCGATGCATGAACTTGCCAAAGCCGCCGTCCTTGACCACGCCGGCGAAGTAAAGATCGGATTCAGCGCGGACGAAATTGTCGGGCGTGACGAGGAGCGGTTTTTCCTCCGAAGCCGCCTGGGCGCCGACCGGGCCGCCGATGAGGGCCAGAAAAATAGGAAGGGCAGGGATCGGGAAGGGGGATTTCATTCTCAATTCGTGTAGCCCCTGCCGGGAGGTCGCCCGAAACTGTCGGGAGTCGAGCCTAGAGTAGATTGCAATTGGGTCGAATCCCAATCGTTATTCCGAGCGAAGCGAAGCAACCCAGTGGCCGAACGGCGCCCAACATTCCCGGGTATAGCAATCCGCACTCGTTCATCGAGCCCTTGCGCGAGCCTCAAAAAAATTTCGGCTGGTGTGGAACAAGGCAACGCAGGTCGAGTTGTGACTGCTCGGCGCGCTTATTTTCGCCCCCCAGCCCAAGCGCGCTGTTTCTGCCCCGCGTCGGCCCTCCCTGCGCGGGGCTTTTTTTGCCCGCTCGCCGACAAAACGCCAGCGCGATCCACGCCGCCCGCGATTTCTTTTCCGATTGTGGAACAATCCAGCGTGCGCCGGATTTCATGATCTCGGCGCGCTATTTCTTGCCCCCCAGCCCAGCGCGTCGTGTCTGCCCCGCGTCGGCCCCTCCCGACGCGGGGTTTTTTTTCGCGCTCGGACCATCGAAGCGCCGGCTTGTTTAATGCAGGTTCGCTGTCGGCAGATGCCAGTGCTGCCAGACGGCGATGATTCTCAAGCCGAAGCATGTCGCACCTCCTAGAACAGCCGCGACCTTGGCAGGCGCCTTGAGGCTCCGGGCGACGACGAGCACGATCGCGCCGATGATCGCCGCGGTCGCCAAAAAGTCGACCCGAAGGACGGCTGGGACTTCGGCGAGCAGGATGTCGCGTATCGTGTAGCCGCCGGCGCCGCTGATGGCCCCCATCATCACGGCGGCGATCGGCGTCAGGCGGAATTCGAGCGCTTTTTCAGTTCCGGAGACGGCGAGCAGCGCCAAACCCAGCGCGTCCACGACTGTAAGGAGGGATTCCGGAACCTCCTCGACCATGTTGAAGGCAAAGAACGTCATGAACGCGCCCAAGAGGGCCGATGTGACGATCGGCCAGCCCCGCAGCGCCTCCGGAGGCGATTCGCCGATCAGAAGATCGCGCATGACGCCTCCACCCGTCGCCGTGGCCAGGGACACGACGACAATGCCGAAAGCGTCCAACCCTTTCACCGCCGCGATCGACGCGCCCTGAATCGCCAGAACGAACGTTCCCGCGATATCGATGAGTTGCAGCAGCCGGGCGTGATGGGTTGGTCTGTGATCCATTCGGCCATAATGGCTTGACTGCGGCGCGCGTCTCAAGCGACTGACGGGAACGGGAGTGTAGCCGCGCTATTTTGCCGTGCGGGGCCGCTTCAAGGGGTTGGTCGTAAGAATCCGTGGGATTCTCGGGCGATGCATCAGCGCGGCTAGAAACCGATATCTCCGCATCTTGCTATAAGTCGAAATTTATGATATTCCTTCGGAAAGATCGGAGAGCAATTCCATTTCGGCCGGCGGCAGGGATGTCTCACGAGGCGGTTTCTGCAACCTTGATGCGCGAGCCGCGCGGCGTGAAAAAGGAAGTGAGAAAATTTTTACTCCAATCGGCCGTAACCTATTGAAAAGTCCCGATTCGAAAAAATAAACGCTAGTAAACGCCAGCAAATTTACTAGCGTTTAAGCGCGTTTATTGGCGTTTACGGGCGTTTATTTTCATCGCGGAGTTCGCCTCTAGGTTGTGCTTTGTCGGTCAATCTCGGTCTCGCTCCCATGTCGGCCGGCGCTTTTCGAGGAACGCGCTCATGCCCTCGATGCAGTCGGCTTCGGCGAGATTGTCGATCATCGCAAGCGAGGCGACGGAATAGGCCTCGTCGAGCGGTTGCTCGATCTGAGCGTAGAAGGTGCGCTTGCCAATCGCGAGCGTCGGCCCCGATTGCTGCGCGATCGTCCTGGCCAGGATTTGCGCCTCTTCGAGAGCGCGACCCTCGGGAACCACGCGGTTGACGAGACCGAAATGCTCTGCGTCCTCAGCGCTATAGAGCTGGCCGGTCATCGCCATCTCCATCGCTCGCTTACGCGGGATGGCGCGGCCGACCGCCACCAGGGGCGTCGAACAGAAGAGGCCGAAATTCACCCCGGAGAGGCCGAAGCGGGCTTTTTCCCCCGCGATCGCCAGATCGCAGGCGGCGACGAGCTGGCAGCCGGCTGCGGTGGCGACACCCTCGATCGCCGCGATGACCGGCTTGGGCAAGGCGACGATCGCCTGCATGAGTGTCGAGCAGCGCGCGAACAGCTCGACATAATAGCTGCGCCCGCGGTCGCAGTCGTTCCGGTGCGCCTGCATTTCCTTCAAGTCATGGCCGGCGCTGATCGCCGCTCCGACGCCCGTGAGCACGATGACGCGGGCCTGGTCGTCCGCGGCGAGCGCCTCGAATTCGCCGATCAGCGCCTCGAGCATGGCGAGGCTCAACGCATTGAGGTTACGCGGGCTGTTCAAGGTCAGCGTGAAGACGCCGTTCACGTTGTCGCGGTTGAAAAGGTCAGGCGCCGCGGTGGCGGAGGAAGAAGCGGTCATGGGAAGCCAGTTTCGTTTGGCAAAAGGCGAGCGGCAATTCGGGCTTTGAGTCTACTGGCCCAGGCGCGGACAGTAAATGGGACGGCTGTTCGCCCGGCGGTCTTGGAAGAGACGCGGCATCTCCTCGAGCCAGGGCGCGCCCGCGCGTCGCCCATTGTCCGCCGCCGCGCAAAGCGAAAGGGCCACCCGAAAGCGGCACTTGAAACCCAGCAGATGAGGTCCCGATTCTTACGGCCAGGTTCAGATCGGGCTGTAAACGCGCTTCCTCCAACTGGTCGCGAAGCACCTCAGCCTGATTGCGGAGATCGATCCAGGGCGAGAGCGCGCTGCGGAGTCTCGACACCAATTCCGGACGTCCGCCCCAAATATGGATGTGTGGGGCGCAACGAGTTTCGTCGGCCGCGACCATTCCGTATTGGCGGAAATACTCGGCAAAATTGACCCAGGAATCCTGGACGGCCAGGAGGGTCTCGACAGGGGCGCCTTCGGCGTAGATGACGTCATGGCTTTCGAGCTTAATGTGGAAGAGCTCCATCGCGTCGCTCTCAGGCTCATAGCGCGTGATCGTCGTGCCGTTGACCAGCAGCTCCGCCGGAACCAATACGCCGTCGATCAACAGGGAGTGTCCCCCCGTCACGCAGAGATCGGCATGCGGAAGCTCTGGACCGAGAGCGGAACGTGCGATGCGAATGGGCAACGCGTCCTTCACCCAGGCCTTCGTCGGGTCGCTCTTCCTGATTGGATGACGTCCGATCCACTGGACGGGGCGCAGTCCGCCGAACATTGTCGGCAGCAAATCGCCGATTGCGAGGTCCTCGATCGCGCGCTCACCCTCTGCGGTCCGAATCTTCGTCCCCTTCAGGAAGCAATTCCCTCCGCCGCCACCGCTTTTTCCGCCTTTCCCCGGCAGAGTGATGCAAATATATCCGAGAGGACCACAAATCGTGGTCGCGGCAGCCGAACGAACAGCCGCGAGCGTCGCCAACGTCGCGGGAACCGCAATCGCGCCCATTTTCATCATGTTGCGACGGGTGCGCTGCGTCGCCTCTGAAGTTTGTGGTTCGATAGTCGTCATGCTGCTTTCCCCCGCGTATTTGGGCAGTTTAAGACCGGTATATCGTTTTGCACAACTTGTCATTATGGATTTCACACTTTCGGTGAACAATGTCCACGCAGCCGAGCGCCGCGCGCTTGGAAAAGCCTGGGTGAATTTGACGCCTTCTGAGCTCTGGTCGTCCTGAGGGCCCAATATCGGGCGCGGGTCGCCGGACTTCACGCTTTCCCCTTCGTCCTTTTTCAGTTAGGCAGCGGCCCAACATCGCTCGACGCGAATAAAGACCGATCATCATGCATCGCTACCGCACCCATACCTGCGGCGCCCTGACCCTCACCGAGGATGGCGCCGATGTTCGGCTTTCCGGCTGGTGCCACCGCATCCGCGATCACGGCGGCCTGTTGTTCATCGACCTGCGCGACCATTATGGGATCACCCAATGTGTGGTCGATCCGGATTCCGCCGCATTCCGCGAAGCGGAGAAGCTGCGATCGGAATTTGTGATTCGCGTCGACGGCCGCGTGCGCAAACGCCCGGCAGGCACGGAAAATCCCGAGATGCCGACCGGTCTCATCGAGGTCTATCTGCGCGAGATTGAAGTCCTGGGGCCCGCCGGCGATCTGCCTTTGCCTGTGTTCGGCGACCAGCCTTATCCCGAGGATACACGGCTCAAGTACAGGTTCCTCGATCTCAGGCGCGAGAAACTTCACCAAAACATCATGCTACGCGGCCAAGTCATTGATTCGCTGCGCAAGCGGATGACGGGGCAGGGCTTTTTCGAATTCCAGACGCCGATCCTCACCGCCTCGAGCCCCGAAGGCGCGCGCGATTTCCTCGTGCCGTCGCGCATCCATCCCGGCAAGTTCTACGCGCTGCCTCAGGCGCCGCAGCAGTATAAGCAGCTTCTTATGATGGCGGGCTTCGATCGCTATTTTCAGATTGCGCCTTGCTTCCGCGACGAGGACCCACGCGCCGACCGTCTGCCCGGGGAATTCTACCAGCTCGACATTGAGATGAGTTTCGTCGAGCAGGAGGATGTCTTCGACGCGATGGAGCCGGTGATTCGGGGTGCGTTCGAGGAGTTCGCCCGCGGCAAGCCCGTCACCCCTTCCCCATGGCCGCGCATTCCTTATGCCGAGGCGATGCGCAAATACGGGTCCGACAAGCCCGACCTCCGCAATCCAATCGTCATGCAGGATATCTCCGAGCATTTCCGCGGCTCGGGCTTTAAGGTTTTCGCGCGGCTCCTCGAAGTGGATAAGAACGAAGTCTGGGCAATCCCCGCGCCCGGAGGAGGCCAGCGGACCTTTGCCGACCGGATGAATGCCTGGGCGCAAAGCGAAGGCCAGCCGGGGCTCGGATACATCCTGTTTTTTGATCGATCTCAGGACGAAACTTCACTAAGCGCCGACCCGAAGGCTTCTGGCGTGGGCGGGCGCGGGCCGCTGGCCAATAACATCGGCCCGGAGCGCGTCGAGGCGGTTCGCGTTGCGCTTGGCCTCAAGGCGGCCGACGCCGCTTTTTTCGTTGCTGGCGATCCCGGGAAGTTTGCGAAATTTGCCGGCCTGGCGCGCACAAAAGTCGCCCAGGAGCTCAAGCTTGTCGACGAGGATCGGTTCGAATTCGCCTGGGTCGTCGACTTCCCCATGTACGAATGGGATGAAGACGAGAAAAAAGTCGAGTTCTCGCATAACCCATTCTCGATGCCGCAAGGCGGCCTTGAAGCCCTCCTCGGCAAGGATCCGCTCGCCATCAAGGCATTCCAGTATGACGTCGCCTGCAACGGCTACGAACTCGCGTCGGGCGGCATCCGCAACCATCGCCCCGAGGCGATGCTGAAAGCCTTCGAGATCGCCGGTTACGGGGAAGAGACGGTGGTCGAGCGATTCGGCGGCATGTATCGCGCATTCCACTATGGGGCTCCGCCGCATGGAGGCATGGCGGCGGGCGTGGACCGCATTGTTATGCTGCTCGCGGGCGAGCAGAACCTGCGCGAGGTCGCGCTTTTTCCGATGAACCAGCGGGCGGAGGACCTGCTTATGGGCGCGCCGTCGCCGCCGACGCCGAAGCAATTGCGCGAGCTTCACGTGCGCGTGGTCACTCCGGAAAAATGAGGGCAAGGCAAGGCGGCGCGGCGCGGCGCTCTCTTGTTCGTAATCGCCGTGCATGATAGCCACGCGCGCGAACAATCGGGGTATAGCGCAGTCTGGTAGCGCGGAAGTTTTGGGTACTTCAGGTCGCAGGTTCGAATCCTGCTGCCCCGACCAATTTACGCTTCGCCTGACGTCAGACCGCGCGGATTTCCCAGCGCGCCCCCCCATTGACTAAATATTGATGTTGAGGGCTTCGCGTAAGGCCTGATCGCGAGCGTAACGGATCATCGTTCCCATCGCGGGATCGAATTTTCCTGTCACTCTCGCACAGAGCGTGACGAGCTCGATGCAAATCCCGATTAGATTTTTAACCTCCGCCGCCGACAGGTCGACGGGGTCGATTTGCGGGTTGGCGGGCTTTCCGCCGACTGCTTTTGTCCCTTTGCTCATTTTGCCGATCCCTCATTTACGGCCACCCATTGCGGGGCGCTAGCATGTGGGAGAACGTATGATCATAAATTTGTACAACATGAAAGTTAACATTGCTTCATGTGCTTGATTATAACCAAGGTATACTTAACTGAACGATCATTCACCTATGATATAAAGCTGAACGAGCATTCATTTGCCGTCAATACATCAATGAGCGTGTATTGTATAACAACCTATAGGTTGTATTGCCTTGAGCGACAAGAATAAGCGCATCGGAACGCGCGACCACGCGCTTGAAATACGGCCGTTGTCAGCGCCTGCGGGCTGCTTTAGAAGTGCGTTTGTCGGCGATTTGGGCTGCCTCAGCGCACCTGCGATCTATCAAAGGTGAGAGCGCGGCGTCTCGACGCCGTAGTTGCATCTTGGGGTAATCATTGGGCCAACATGACCGCTCGTATCTACCAACCCGCCCGTAGCGCCATGCAGTCGGGCGAGGCGAAAGACGATTGGCTACTCGAATATGAGCCCGAGAAGCCGCGCGAAATCGAGCCATTGATGGGCTGGACCAGCTCGTCTGACATGCGCTCCCAGGTGAAGCTCAAGTTCGACAGCAAGGAAGAGGCGATCGCCTATGCCGAGCGCAGCGGCATCGCCTATCGCGTCGAGGAGCCTAAGCCGGTCGTGACCAAGATCTTGTCTTATTCAGATAATTTCGCGCCGAATCGTGTTGTCCCTTGGTCGCACTAAGGCGCCTAACCTGGGACGACCGATTATTGCTTCGGCTCCGTAGCTCAGCTGGATAGAGCAGCCGCCTTCTAAGCGGCAGGTCGCAGGTTCGAGCCCTGCCGGAGTCGCCAGTTAAAGCCAATCAAACAAAGCCGATTGGCCGTCATTAATAGAGATCCAGATTAGTCGCTCAGACCTCGTTAGCTCCCTGTACTTCGCCAAGAAGTCGCTTGCCGACTTTTTGAGTAAGCCCGCGGATGAGATGCGCCAGGGCACAGGCCGGACGTTACATCATCCGCATTCTCAGATTGAACAGGACAACGAGGGTTCCAGCGACCATCAGGACCACGATCAAAGTCGAGAACAGGATAAGCTGCAGATCCTCGCGTGCCGGCTCACGCAGGGTGACATGCAAGAAACAGCGGAAATGGACGATAATCTGTGCGAGCGCCAGTCCAAAGACGATTCCGAGCGCTGTCGGTGGGGGCGCCCAACGCCAATGAACGAGCGCGAAGGCTGCGATCGTCATCATCATGGCGAGGCCGTATCCAGTTACATAGGTTATGATTTCCGGCAACGCAGACCCCGCCGCCGGGGTCGAGGGCGGCGGTTCTTCCGACGTTTCGAAGAAACCACTGGGCACAAGGATGAACACCGCTGCGAGCAGCACCGCCGATCCGGCGAGCTTTAGAAGCTGGCCGGCAAAGGAGGGCTTGCGTCCGCTCACCGCAGCACCCCCTGGAGGTAGACGACCGAAAAAATCGCGACCCAGATGATGTCAAGAAAGTGCCAGAACAGGCCGAGTTTGAGCAGATTGACCTTGACGCGATCGTCCAGTCCCAAGATGGCGATCTGAGCCAGCATGATGACGAGCCACACGCAGCCGGCGGTGACGTGGAGGCCGTGCGCCGGCACCAAGGCGAAGAAGGCGGAAAGAAAGCCGCTGCGGTCAGGCAGGGCGCGGTCGGCGAACATCGCGGAAAAATCATGGAGTTCCCACCCGACGAACAGCACCCCCAGACTCAGCGTCACCAGCAGCATGACAACCAGCAAGCCGGGTCGGCCGTACTTCATCGCCAGGGAGGCCATGCCAAAGGTGAAGCTGCTGGTGAGGAGCACCACCGTCTCCCCAAAGGCGCTCCCCAGCTTGAACTCTGAAGCCGGTCCAGGGGCGCCCGCGGTGGCGGCGAGCTGAACGCCGTAGAGCGCAAACAGCAGTGCGAAGAGCACGGCGTCGCTCATCAGGAAGATCCAGAAGCCGAACATCTCGGTCTCGGCCTCGCCGGGCTCAAGCAACTCGTAGCGATCGAGCCTCAGGCCGACATGGCGGAGCTCCGGTCCGGTCACGCGATCAATTCCGCGAGACCGTGATTATCCGTCGTCTCCTCGAGTTGACGCGGGACGGCCGACGTCGCCGCCGCGGCCATGAGCCAGCGGCGGTCCGTCGCTTTGACCTCCGGCGCGGGAATGGTGCGGCGCGTGTCGCGCACAAAGCTGCGCCCGATCACCGCGGCCCAGATGACCACGAGACCAGAAATCGCCATCCACCAGATGTGCCAGACCAGCCCGAAGGCGCAAATCGCGCCGGCGAATCCGATCACCGGCCCCACCATGCTGTTCCTCGGCGTCTCGATATCGCAGTAATGGTCTGCCGGTTTGTAGGCGCCGTGGTTTGCTTTGCGCCAATAGAACGGGTCCCGACGGCTGACGTGAGGGATGGTGGCAAAATTGTACTCGGGCGGTGGCGCTGAGGTAGACCACTCGAGGCTCCGCGCATCCCACGGATCGCCAACGAACACCCTGTTCGCATCGCGATCGCGCACGCTGACCCACAGCTGAATAAACAGCGTCATGAGCCCTGCGAAAAGGAGGAACGCCCCGCATAGCGCGACATCGAGCCAAGGCCGAAAATCGGGCTCGAACAATTCTTGCGTCCGCCGCGCCATACCCTCAAGGCCGAGCACGTAGAGGGGCATGAATGCGAGGTAGAAGCCTACCAGCCAGCAGACGAACGAGACGCGCCCCCACCGCTCTGACAGCCGGAAGCCGAAGGCCTTCGGAAACCAGTATTGGTATCCGGCGATCATGCCGTAGAGCACCCCCGGGATGACCATGTTGTGAAAATGCGCCACCAGGAAGACGGTGTTGTGCACGACGTAATCGAGCGGAGGGATGGCCAGGATGATACCACTGAAACCGCCGAGCACGAAGGTGACGATGAAGCCGATGGAGAAGAGCATCGGCGGGGTAAAGCGCACTTCGCCCCGAAACATGGTCCAGATCCAATCGTAGACTTTCACGCCGGTCGGAATCCCGATGGTCATGGTTGCGATCCCAAAGACCGCATTTATGTTGGCGCTTTGACCCATCGTGAAGAAGTGATGCACCCAGACGGTGAAGGAGAGAACTCCGATCGCCATTGTGGCCAGCACAAGCGAGACGTAGCCGTAGAGTTCCTTCGACGAGAAGGCCGAAATCACTTCCGAATAAACGCCGAAGGCGGGCAGAATGAGGATGTAAACCTCCGGATGGCCAAACAGCCAAAAGAGGTTGGCATAGATCATCATATTGCCGCCGAGGTCATTGGTGAAAAAATGGAAATCCAGGTAGCGGTCGAGGGCGAGGAGAGCCGTGACGACAGTCAAAGGCGGCATGGCGAAGATCATCAGGACCGATGTGCAAAGCGCAGTCCAGCAGAAGAGCGGCATCGTCATGAACGTCATGCCGGGACAGCGCTTCTTATAGACAGTCGCGACGAAGTTGAGGCCGGTTAGCGTCGATCCGATCGACGACAATGTAATCGCCCAGATCCAATAGTCGGGCCCGACCCCCGGTTGATACGACATCTCGGTATACGGCGGATATCCGGTCCACCCGCCTGTCGAGAAAGCGCCAACCACCAGCGACACCATGACGAGGCCCGCCCCCCCCGCGGTCAGCATCAGACTGATTGAATTCAGAAGCGGAAACGCGACGTCACGCGCCCCAATCTGAAGCGGCATGACATAGTTGATCAGACCAGTCAGGAAAGGCATCGCCATGAAGAAGATCATGATGCTGCCGTGGGTGCTAAATAGCTGCGCGAAATGATCCGGGGCGAGCACGCCGGGCGACTCGACAGCAAGCGACTGCTGGGTGCGCATCAGGACGGCTTCGATCAGCGCGCGAGTCAGCATGACGAAAGCCAGGACGATATACATGATTCCGATCTTCTTGTGATCGAGGCTTGTCAGCCACTCGAACCACAGCGGTTTCCACCACCGCTTCCACGTGAGGAGGGAGACGACCGCGACGGCGCCGATAATTACGATCGAGGCCGCGGCGGCGCCTATGATTTCGCTGATGGTCGGGTTGTCCCAGGCCCGCACGAAGGGCAAAGCGCGCGCATCAAGCCTGCCGAGAAGGGCGTACCAAAGGGCGTCGCCCGTCATTGATGGGCCCTCATCTGATCCAGACGCGCGTTAGGATTGAACTTCTCGAGCACAGATTGAAAAAGCCCGGGCTCGACCGTCCCGAACACCTCCGGCTGGGATACGGTGAAACGACCGGCAAGCTTGTCATAGGCCGTCAAATCAAGCGTCGTCGATTGGGCCTTCGCGCCCGCAAGCCAGTGGTCGTAATCGGCTGGAGAGAGCGCGAGCACCCGAAAGTGCTGGTGTTGAAAGCCGTCGCCATTGAATTGTGTGTTTTCGCCTTGATAGACGCCCGGCTCGGCCGCGATGTTGAGCTGGGTGGACATTCCGGCCATCGCATAGATCTGACCAGCCAACCGGGGCATTAGCAACGATTGCATGACGGTCCCGCTCGTCAGTTGCAAATGCACCGGCCGGTCGGCTGGGAACACCAGCTCGTTGACCGTGGCCACCTTCTGGCCGGGGTAGATGAACAACCACTTCCAATCGAGCGCGACCGCTTGCACTTCAGTCGGTGGCAGAGCGGACGGCAGCGGCTTGTAGGGATCGAGTGCGTGCGTATCGCGCCACAGGAAGAAGGACAGCCCAACGACGATGAGGCTCGGCGGAATCCATATCAGTCCTTCGAGCGGCCAATTGAAGCCCCATTGTGGACGATATGCGCTCCTGGTGTTCGCCAGGCGATAGTGCCACGCGAATATGGGGGTGAGGAGGAGGACCGGCGCGATCACGAACAGCATAGTGACGCAGACGATAACGAAGAGATTCCGCTCATGGGAGGCCACGGGGCCAGCCGCGAGGAGAAAGCCGTGATGGAAGGGGCTGCAGCCGGCTACCGATAGCGCGCTCACGATGGCCAGCGGCCGAAACGCTCTCAACGCCGTGCGCCGTGTGCGACGGTTTGATTTCCGCCTCGCGGACATAGCGCCGGCCTATCCGCGAATATCATGCGGCCACTCAAGCGATAGGCGGATTTGTCGCCTGTCGAGCGCAATGTCCCTAAGCCCCAGGACGACGTGCGTTGGCATTTCTGAGCAGCCTCGACGGCGGTGGGAATCGCGGCCCTTCATCGAAGCAAACAGCTGCGAGCGGCGGGCCGCTGCGACCGTAATATCCTCGTCGGCCAATGCACGTCAGGGTTAACCTGACATTGCTGACGAAAGGCCCGACTTCCTGAGGCCGTGCACGCGCCATATCTCGAACATGTCGATGCGCTCAATATTTCGGCGCTCTCGGCACTAGGTGCGCGCGCCTTCGCCGGAGCCGGGAGCAAAGGCACCTGACCGTCCGACGCCTTTGGGACGTCATCAACTCGCGGCTGAAGGGCGAGCGCTTCCGATGAGTTCATCGTCACCCACGATAACCGCCGGCGTCAGCCACGATCCCGCAAACACGCGGAGTTCACAAAAGCGCGAAGCAGCCGCCTTGGCGCTGCGGGACGTCAATCGCTGCTCGGTGCGTCCCACCGACTTGATCACCCACCGGGGTTATGCGGTGCTGGTCACTGACACCCGAGGTTGGATCAGCGGCGAAAAAGAAGGCTTCTTCCTTCACCAAACTCGCTACCTCTCTCATTTCACGATGAAGATCGACGGCGCCAAACCGAAATTCGTCTCCGCCAATACGGTCGACCATCATTTTCTGACGGCCTATCACCTGGCCCGATCGCCGGCGGGAAGGTCCGCGGGCCCGGAGCCCGACGATGAAACCAGTACGGGCGGGGAGATCGTCGAGAAAGCGATTGAAGTTCAAGTCAATGTATTCGTAGGGGACGGGCTGCACCTTGACGTAATCGTCACTAACCATGCGCTTGAGTCCGCAACGGTTTCGGCGTCGCTAGACTTCAAGGCCGATTTCGCTGACCTCAATGAGGCGCACGCTGGAAAGCGCCAGCAGACCGGGTTGGTGGAGCGGGTCTGGACTACTACCGAGCCTCATTCGGGCAAGGAAGCGCATGGCGAGCTCGCGCTTCGGTACAAACATCCTGGCCTGCAACTTGCGACCGAAATTCGGATTGCGGGTGGCGACGCGCTGACGGATACGGGCGACGCCGTGCTCTGCGCTTTGTCGCTGCGCCCACAGGAACCACGCATCATCGGCATTGATCTCTTGCCGGTGTTCGACGGCAAACTCCTCGAACCATTTTTTGGCCGGGATGGGACCTTCGACCACGAGGCGCGAGCCACCCAGATGAGGCAGCGCTGGCTCGAGGGCTGCGCGATCATGAGCGCCGCCAATCCCGTGGTCCAGGCGGCGTGGGATCAGGCTGTTTCCGACCTGGCGTCGCTGCAGTTGCTCGACGGTGGGGGCGAAGAGCCCTACATGATTATCGCTGGGGTGCCCAACTATACGGGGCTGTTCGGGCGGGACGCTTACGTGACGTCCCTCCAAACCGCAGGCCTCACGCCAGCAACGCTTCGCGGGTCGCTCCAAGCCGTGAGCCGCTGGAACGCAACCGCCACCGACGACCATCTTGACGCTGAGCCCGGCAAGGTCCTTCACCAGCGGCAACGCGGGCCGTTGGCCCAGCTCGGTCTGTCGCCATTTCTGCACTATTACGGCGACCATTCAACGCCGGGACTGTTCCTGTTGGCGGCTGCAGCCGATCTTGCCCATACCGGGGATCTCGACGCTTTCCGGTCGCTGAAAGACAAGCTTCTCGGCACGTTAGCCTGGATGGAGGAGAACGCCGACGAAGACGGCTTTTATCCATATCAAACGCGATCGAAACAGGGACTGAAAAACCAGAGCTGGAAGGATTCCGGAGACGCGGTTCTCTATCCCGATGGGCGCATGGTCAAGGATCCGATCGCTATGTCGGACATCCAGGGCTTGTTTTACGCAGGCAAGCAGGCGATCGCCCTCGCCTTTGCCGTCGAGGGTGATGAAGACCGTTCCGCGAAGCTGCTGTCCGAGGCCGCGGCGCTAAAGCAGCAGTTCAACGCACGCTTCTGGATGCCGGAGGAGAATTACTTCGCGATCGCCCTCGACCCCGAGGGCCATCAAGTCAAGTCTGTTGCATCGGATCCCGGGTCCTGTCTGGCTTACGGCATCTTGGATGACGAGAAGACGGCGGCCGTCGCTGATCGGCTTCTGGCGAACGACATGTTCTCAGGCTGGGGCATTCGAACGCTTTCGAGTCGTCACCCCGCATACAACCCGTTCGCCTACCATCTCGGCTCGGTATGGCCGTCGCCGAACGCCATCGCGGCCTCCGGGTTGATGCGGTACGGGTTCGTCGACCTTATGCACAAGGTGGCCGAGGGCCTTTTCGCCGCGACCCAGGTGTTCGACCTCGATCGTCTGCCCGAGGTGTTCGGCGGCCACGCGCGCGACGCGCGCCATCCCCATCCTGGTCTCTACCCAGGCGCCTGCTCGCCCCAGGCCTGGTCGGCGGG
Source organism: uncultured Alphaproteobacteria bacterium (assembly GCA_963737365.1). Taxonomy (GTDB): domain Bacteria; phylum Pseudomonadota; class Alphaproteobacteria; order Rhizobiales; family Beijerinckiaceae; genus Roseiarcus. The sequence continues at coordinate 999,895 of CAVTSD010000007.1, read as the reverse complement.
CGCGGTGATCTTCCTCGTCCAAACGATGATCGGACTGACCCCACTCGCGCCCTTAGGCACGCTTGTCGTGGACCCGGCCCTTCCGGACTGGCTCCCTGAGATCACGGTTCGGAATATTCAGGTCGGCGCGGCGCGCGCTTCGTTGCGGATTCGACGAGACGCGACAGGCCACACGGATGTCGAGGTGATCGAGGGTGGCGGACTTTACGTCGTCCGGCCTGCCGCTGCCACGAAGCCTGGGGTCGATCGACGTGCCGCAGCCCTGGCCGCGGCCCTGGATCCGGAGCAGCGCATACAGCTTTCGGGGCGGGCCCACGGGACGCCACTTCCTCTAGTTTCATGATACTTCGGAGATGAATATGGCGAAGATCGTCGTTGTTACGGGAGCTGGCGCCGGTGTCGGGCGCGCCACCGTCGAGGAGTTCGCTAAGCATGGCTACGACGTCGCTCTCCTCTCGCGCGACCCAGATCGGCTCGCTAAAGCGGTGGACGCCCTCAAGCGCTACGGTGTTCGGGCCTTGGCGATTCCAACCGACGTCGCCGACGCTGACGCTGTCGAAGCGGCGGCCGAACAGGTTGAAAACGATCTCGGCCCAATCGATGTGTGGGTCAATGTCGCAATGGCGACCGTTTTCGCGCCTGTTCATAAACTGAGCGCAAAAGAGGTCGAGAGGGGCACCCAGGTTACATATCTAGGTCAAGTCTACGGAATGATGGCGGCGCTCAGGCGCATGCGGACGCGCGACCGCGGCACGATAATCAACGTCGGATCTGCGCTGGCCTACCGGTCGGTTCCGTTGCAGTCGATCTATTGTGGATCAAAATTTGCGATCCGCGGTTTCACCGATGCCCTGCGCTCCGAGATCATCCACGACGGGCTCAACATCCATGTCACAGTGGTCGACCTGCCGGCAATCAATACGCCCCAGTTCGACTGGGCGCTGAACAAGATGGGGCGAAAGGCCAAGCCCGTTGCGCCGATCTATCAGCCAGAGGTCCCAGCCCGCGCCATTGTTTTCGCGGCAACAAATCATCGGCGGGACATCTGGCTTGGCTTCCCGACGATCAAGGCGATTCTGGCTAATCGCATCGCACCTGGTCTTATCGACAGGTATCTCGCCAAAACGGGCTATTCCGGTCAGTTGTCGGATGAACGCCTGCCTATCGACGCGCCGTCCAATCTGTTCGAGCCAGTGCCCGGTGATTATGGCGCTCATGGCCGCTTCGACAGCCGCGCCAAGGATGCCAGTTGGGAAATGTTCACCGATCGCCATCGCACCGCCTTCTGGGCGACCGCTGCAGGAATTGCAGGCCTGCTTGCGCTGCATCTCCTGGCCAAGAAGGAGAGAGTGTGAGCGCTTGCCAAAGATACGGCTCTCCTCATGAGTTCCCCTATCGAAGACTATGCGCTGATCGGTGATGGGCAGACGGCGGCCCTCGTGAACCGCGATGGCTCGATCGACTGGCTGTGCTGGCCACGGTTCGACAGCGATGCATGCTTCTGCGCGCTGCTCGGCGCGCCTGAGAACGGGCGCTGGCAGATTGCCCCGCAAGCAAGCGGGCGAGCCGTCCGGCGCTCCTATGAGGACGACACCCTGGTCGTCGCGACAGAAACGACGACAGACACCGGCGTGGTCCGCGTGATCGACTTCATGCCAATGCGCAAGGGCAACCTGTCCGCCGTGGTGCGAATCGTTATCGGCTTGTCGGGATCAGTCGCGATGCGCACCGAGTTGCGGCTGCGTTTCGATTATGGCGCGGTTCCACCATGGTGCGAGAAAAATAACGCAGGGGTGACCGCGACAATTGGCTCAGACCGAGTGACGTTCAGCTCGCCGGTGGAAATCGCTGTGAAGGACAACACCGTCATGGCGAATTTTGTCGTGACCGAAGGTCAGCGCCAAACCTTCGGACTTAGCTACGCGCCTTTGGACGGGGCCGCTACCGCCGGACTTGATCCCGAGCGAGCCCTGGCCGAAACGCGCACTCATTGGCGCACCTGGATCGCCGGGTTTGACGCCAGCCGAACGAAGTGGCCAGGGATCGTCAAGCGGTCTCTGATCACGTTGCGCGCCATGGCCCACGTTCAGACCGGCGGATTGGTGGCGGCGCCAACCGCGGGACTTCCCGAAATACCGGGCGGCGCCTCGAACTGGGATTACCGCTATTGCTGGCTGCGGGACTCTACCTTCACACTCGGCGCGTTGGCGAACGCGGGGTTCAACCAGGAAGCTGAGGCTTGGCGGGACTGGCTCCTGCGAGCAATCGGAGGGGCACCCGAAAAGATGCGCATCATGTATCGGGTCGACGGCTCGCGCCACCTCAACGAATGGACGGTCGATAGCCTGCCCGGGTATCGGGGCGCTCTGCCGGTTCGTATTGGCAACGCCGCATCGACCCAGCGCCAAATCGACGTGTTCGGCGAAGTTCTCGACTGTCTGAGCTTCGCCCGACGGGCAAATCTAAAGATCACGCCTCAGCAGGCCGAGGTCGAGGCGCGCCTCGTGGACCATCTCGCAAACATATGGCGCATGCCCGGGTCCGGCGTATGGGAATCCCGTTCGGAGCCTAGGCACTACACCTACTCCAAGGTCATGGCCTGGGTCGGCGTCGACCGAGTGCTCCGCGATGGCAACGTCGCAGATGCGCTGCCGGCTGACCGGCGCGCCCAACTGAAGGCGTTGCGCCAAACGATCCACGATGAGGTTTGCCGCGACGGCTGGAACCCGGGGCTCGGAGCGTTCACGCAGACCTACGGCGACCAGGTGCTCGACGCGAGCCTTCTCCTGATACCGCTAGTCGGTTTCCTGCCGGCCGGCGATCCTCGGATCGCGGCGACAATCGCCAGGATCGCGAACGAGCTCTCCGAGGGTGGATTGATTCGGCGCATGAAGGTCAAGGTCGATGGCCCGAACGAGGGGGCGTTCCTGGCTTGCTCGTTCTGGATGGCGGATTGTCTAGCCCTCCAGGGTCGCCACGACGAGGCGGCCGCACAGTTCGAGCGGGTGGCTGCGCTTGCGAACGACGTTGGACTATTGTCGGAGGAATACAACGTGCCGGGCAAGCACCTGGCCGGCAACTTTCCGCAGGCGCTCAGCCATCTCGCCCTGATCAATACGGCGCTCGGCCTGTCAGGGCCCATCCTCAACCGTGCGGGCGCCTGATCAAGAACGCGACCCTCCCTCAACCTCACGAGATTGCCATGGCCAACGATCACTACGATGTCATCGTCATCGGCAGCGGACCGGGGGGAGGGGCTGTCGCGCACCGCCTTGCCCCGACCGGCAAACGCATCCTCATGCTGGAGCGCGGGACATACCTGCCGCGCTCGCGCGCGAATTGGGACGCCAAGACCGTGTTCGTCGACGGCGCCTATCAGGCCACCGACACCTGGTACGGCAAGGACGGTCAGCCTTTCCGGCCCGGCCTGCATTATTGGGTTGGCGGCAATTCGAAGGTCTACGGCTCGGCACTGTTCCGACTCCGGGAGCGCGATTTCGGAATGCTGCAGCATACCGACGGCGTGTCGCCGGCATGGCCGCTGGGTTACGACGTGTTCGAGCCCTATTACGGGCAGGCCGAGGCGCTCTTCCATGTCCACGGTGAGCGTGGTGAAGACCCGACTGAACCATGGTGCAGCACTCCTTTCGCTTACGAGCCTGTCCGCCACGAGCCTCGCATTCAGGAACTCAATGACAGCCTGGAAAAAGACGGCCTGCGCCCGTTCCATCTGCCGCTCGGCATCCTGATGGACGAGAAGGATGGGAAGGTTACGCCAACCTCGCCCTGCATACGCTGCGACGCGTTCGACGGCTTTCCCTGCGCCATCAACGCCAAAGCGGACGCCCAGGTCATCTGCGTCGACCCTACGCTGAAGCAGCACGATAATTTCACGCTGCTCACCGGAGCGTACGTTTCGCGGCTCGAGACCCATGCAAGCGGCGGCGCCGTCACCAAGGTTCTCGTCACGCGCAACGGCGCGCAAGAAGTTTATTCCGCCGATATCGTGGTCGTGGCCTGCGGCGCGCTGAGTTCGGCGCTGCTGCTGTTGCGCTCCGCCAACGATAAGCACCCGACGGGTCTCGCGAACGGCTCGGATCAGGTCGGGCGCAACTATATGCGCCACACCATGAGCATCCTGATGGCGTTGTTGAAGGAACCGAATAGGACCGTGTTCCAGAAAACGCTTGCGGTAAGCGACTTCTACTTCGGCTCCGAGGACTTCGATTATCCGCTCGGGCTGATCCAGATGTGCGCTGCCTCGCATGGCGAACAGATCAGAGGCGAGGCGGTTCCGTCCTATCTGCAATGGTTGCCGGAGATGCCCTTCGACAAGCTATCCGAGTATTCAATGAATTTCTGGCTGCAGAGCGAGGATCTGCCGCGGCCGGAGAACCGTATTTCTTACGAAGGCGACAAGGTCGTGCTGGCGGTCACCGAGGGCAATGGACTGGCGGCCAAAGGGCTGAAGCACAAGCTCGAAAGCCTGCTCGGCGTCATCGGGGCGCATCCCGTTTTGCTGGAACGAAGCCTCTATCTCGGCAAGGACATTCCGATCAGTGGAACCGCGCATCAGGCCGGCACCTGCCGCTTCGGGACGAACCCCCAGACCTCGGTTCTCGACCTCGACTGCAAGGCCCACCAGCTCGACAACCTTTATGTGACCGACGCGAGCTTTTTTCCTTCGATCGGCGCCGTCAATCCCACGCTGACGATCATCTCCAACGCGCTGCGGGTTGCGGACCACATCAAGATGAGGCTCGGCGCGTGATCGCTCGCATTTCATCCCCTGTTTAAGAGGCGCCTCATGATCCGCAATTCCTTTCTTCGCACGCTGACGAGGGCGAGCCTGGTGGTGCTTTTTCCTTTCAGCGCAGCCGACAAGATTTTGCATTGGGGCCAGGCCATGAAGCAGGCGGAGTCTGGTCCTCCGCCGTTTGCTGCGGCCTCCAGGGAACTGCTGATGGCGGGCATCGCTGTTGAGACGATCGCGCCGCTTTGCATCGTGACCGGTCGAGGAGAGCGCCAGGCCGCTACTGTTCTGGCCGGGTTCTGCGCCGCGACCGCACTGCTCTACCACCCGTTCTGGACGCACGACGACCTGTTCGCGAACGGGAAAAGCAAAGGGCGCGAGGAACTTTGGGAGTTCCTCAAGAATTTCGGTCTGATAGGGGGGCTGATGTATGTGGCGCTCGACGACGAGACCTTCGGCGCGCCGCGAAAAGAGCGTGCCGTGGAGCCGCCGCAATGAGAGACACCAGCGTCACAGGAACCCTGCTGCGGCGTCCCGGCCCGCCAAGGCCGCTCAGCGAAGCGAAGCCGGCTGTCATCGACGATCCGCGCCTGTCTGACGTCCTGGACCCGGACACGCCGCTGCTTTGCCTCTACGAGCACGCAACATTCAGTGAAGGCGTCATCTGGGATGCGCCTCGTGAGCGGCTCGTCTGGTCCGACGTCGACGGACGCCGGGTGCTCGGATGGTATCCGGATGGACACGTCGAGGTGGTGATCGACGCCACCGACTTCATCAACGGCAACGCCGTCGACCGGGATGGACGGCTTCTGCATTGCGAGCATGGGCGGCGCTGCATCAGCCGCTCTGAACCGGGCGAAGCTACGCCCTTTCTCACGCATTTTGAGGGCAAGCGCTTTAACTCGCCCAACGACATCACGCTGGCGCCAGATGGGACCGTGTGGTTCTCCGATCCGACATTCGGGCTCAGTATGCCCAATCAGGGTACGTTGCGCGAGCCGGAGCTCGACCATCGCAGCGTCTATCGCCACGATCCCGACACCGGCGAAATCCGGCGAATGGCCGACTTTGAGCAGCCGAATGGCCTGGCGTTCGCGGCCGACGGCCGGATCTTGTACGTTTCTGACACCGCCCGCGCGCTCGATGGCGACACCCACGACATCATCGCCTTCGATGTCGCGACCGACGGGTCACTCTCCGGCCGCCGGCTGTTCCAGTCGGTCGAGCCGGGCATCCCGGACGGCTTCGTCGTGGACGAGCGGGGTTGGGTCTGGACCACCTCCAAGGCGGGTATGCAGATCTTCGCCGCCGATGGCGCCAAGCTCGGTTTGATCCCGACGCCCAACGTCTGCGCCAATTGCGATTTCGGCGGCCGCGACGGGCGGCGGCTGTTCATCGCCGCCAAGACCATGTTGCTGGCCGTCGATCTGCGCTGAGCGGTTTCTGCGTCGGCGCGACAATTCAGGAAAGCAAGACTACATGAGCGACCAAAAAGCAAAGCCAGCGATGCCTTACTGGCACGTTTATGTGGATGAGCAGGGTGTCAGCCGTCAGAAGCGATTCGAGCTGTCCGCCTTCGAACTGAAGGCAATCAACCCGGAGGTCGAGCCGCAATGGAACGACAAGATGGATCCATCGAAGGCGGTTGTAACCTTCACGGTTCTTCCCGTGGGATGGGTGGGCGAGTGGCATGAAAATCCCAAACCGCAATGGATCGCGATTCTCACCGGTCGGTGGTTCGTCGAGACGATGGACGGCGAGCGCGTCGAAATGGGTCCAGGCGAACTCATGATGGGCGAAGATCAGGGCACGAAGGGGGGAAAAGGCCACCGATCCGGAACCGTCGGTGATGAACCTTGCAAGATGATCGTGACCGCGCTCGATGTCGCGCCGACCGTAGGTCAGCCTGGCCGCTTCAAGTAGTCGCCTGCTTAGCGCAGCTCTCAAGAAATCACGGCTCAATTTGTTGGAAGTGGCCGTCGGGGTCGCGCAATAGATCAGTCTTGTCGCCTCGCCAGAGGATGCGCGTGGCCGCGATGTCGTTCACCCGCATGGTCGGTGACCTGTCCAGCTCAGGCACGAGGTAAGCGAGGAGTTCGAGATGCGGCGCGGCCGTATCTGGGATCATAGGCACCACCGCAACCTCGGCACAGGCCAGACCGTCCAGGCGCTCCTGGGCCGGCCCGGTGTTGAAGGCCCGCTTGCCTTGCTTCAAGGTAAGATCCCCATAGAACGCGACACTTGTATCCGCGTCGTGGACGCTAATCGCCGAATGATCGATACCTAAGGCGATCTGACCAGGCGCCGGGGATCTATTTTTCCACGTCGCCAGCATATGGACTTGCGGGAACTGCACCAATTCGAGTGGGTGCCCGTCGGGATCACGAAACTTAAAAGCCTGAACGCCGCCGGACGAAGCGGGCAACTGCTGCGGCCCTGCGGTCGAGATCGAAACGACGTCTCGCAATCGGGCATGCGCTTCTCCGATATCGACGACAACCAGGGCGAGATGCTGGAAACAAAGCGACGATGCGCTGGCATCCACCGGATAGGAGTGGCCCTGGATTTCAAACTCATCGATCGCGACTGTCTGACTTCCGATGCTCAAGTCTTGCCGCCGTCCGCCTCCTTGCAGGCCGAGCAAACCCATTTCTTCAGTTCCGATTGTCTTGATGTCGCCGACAGCCGCAAAGCCAAGAACCTCGCGATAGAAGGCCACCAGCCGAGGTAGGTCCTGCGTAACTAATCGAAAGCCCTTGATGCCATAAAGGCGCTGGCCGCGTGGCGCTGCGCCTGACGCGGTCATAATTCCCCGCGCTTCGCAAGCGCTCCAATGCGGTCCGCGGTGCGAAGCGCGACCGCCTGGATGGTCAGAGAGGGGTTGACGCCGCCAACAGTGGGAAACACGGAGCCGTCGCAAACCCAAAGGTTTCGCACGTCCCAAGATCGGCAGTCGGCGTCGACCACGCTCGTGCGCGGGTCGTCGCCCATGCGGGCGGTGCCGCCAAGATGGTTGGCGTCCTGGTCCTGCCGAAACGTGTTGCGCACGCCTGCCGCCTGCATACTTTGTTCCATCTGGTCGAGGCCGTGCGCAATGAGCGCTCGATCGTTGTCAGTCCACGAATAATGGATTCGTGGGATCGGCAGGCCGTAACTGTCCGTTTCGTCGGCGAGAGTCACCCGGTTGTTCTCGTCGGGCATGGCCTCCCCGACCATCTTCACGCCGACCGAGTGATTGTAGTTCTTCATTTGCTGGACGAGCGCGTCACCCCAAAGGCCACGGGAGCCAGCCTGTACGGAGGCCCATTCGATGGGCAGCGGGCCCTGTCCCATCCAGCAATAGCCGCCGTGGAAATCCTTTCGGTCGTCATAGTTCCAGTGCTCGGTGATGGTGGTTGAGGGAGGCGCCTTGCTCCAGCGTATCTCTTCCGCAACCTCGCCAAAAACGGCCTGATTGGGCTGGGTCATGAGATTCTTGCCGACCAAGCCGGACGAGTTGCCCAACCCGTCCCTAAACGCATCGGTTGCGGACATCAGCAGGAGCCGCGGCGTCTCGACAGCGTAGCCAGCGACCACGACGTTCTTGGCCTTCTGGAATCGCCAGGCTCCTTCTCGTGTGTAGTGGACGCCCGTCGCGAGACCCGCCGCGTTCGTTTCAACCCGCCCGACCATGGCGAGATCGCGGATCTCCGCTCCTGCCGCAATGGCGCGCGGAATCCAAACCACTAGCGCGCTTTGCTTGGCGTTGGTCGAGCAGCCGAAGCGGCAAAAGCCGCGATAGACGCAGGGCGGCGACTTGCCGCGCGGAGCGGAGACCGTCGCAAGGGGGGTCGGTGTCCAAGCCATGCCCATTGCCTCGCAGCCTTTGGCCAGGATCATTCCGGCCGCATTGACCGGATGCGCGCGGTAAGGGTAGCGCGGACGTTCGGGGCCCCATGGATAGGTGACGGGTCCCGAGATCGATAAGGCCTCCTCGGCTTGCCGATAGTAACCCCACATCTCGCGCCAATCGATGGGCCAGTCAGCTCCATAGCCAAGTGTCGTCCGGGCCTTGAACCACTCGGGTCGGAAGCGCAGCGACACCATGGCGAAGTGCACCGTCGAGCCGCCGACCGCCTTGCCGCTATTCTTGCCTCCCATGATCATCCAGTCGTTGCCTTCGACGATCCGGTTGTCGGTCCAGTAGAGTTTGGTTTGCTCAGTCTCGTCCGAAGCGAAGTCGTCGAGCGGGCGAAAGAAAGGGCCGGCGTCGAAGGCAACGACCGAGAAGCCCTTCTCTGCAAGCCTGGCCGCCAGCGTGCCGCCGCCCGCGCCCGAACCGACGATGGCGAAATCGACCGCCTCGTCGTAGCGATATTCGCGCATAGGAATCCAGCCGCCCGGCTCGAACACATCAGGCGCACGCCCTCTCGCCGCGCGCGGGGCGTCGAAAGGATCGCCGACCGGAAGACTAGACAACACGATCGTTCTCCCGACGCGCTCTGGCTTCTTTGCCAGGATAGGCCTCGGCGGCCTCCCAGGGATCTCGCATGTTCTTATCGAGCCGTACGAAGCCGCGTGGGCTCGCTGGGCCCGCCCAGCCGATCTCACTCCAGGCGGTGGGGTGGGCGTAATAGGCGCCGACGATATCGTGCAGCACGCGCTTACTGAAGAACACATCTGAGGGCATGTCCCGCCAGAGTGGCCCCTGAAGTTCGCCCTTCTGCATCCGGGTGAGGATGGCGTCCTGCTGCCGCGCGTGCAACGCATGATAGACGGCGCCGTGCCGCTCCCGCGCTTCGGCGTCGACCGCCGCCAGCGCCGCCTTCCAGGCCTCGCGCTGCGGCAGGAGTTTTGCGAAGCGGTAGCCGTCCCGATGATCGTCGAACATCTTCTCGTCGACATAGGCCGGAAGCGGCACCGGCGGCCGATCTTTCGGTTGAGGCACGATACGGGCGCAAACCGCGCCGAGGGTCAACCATTCCGGCTCGGTGAAGAAGCGGGGGCCGGGATGCACAGCGATCCGTTTGTCGATGGCTTTTCGCGTCGGCTCATTCCAGGACAGCGTGTTGCGTTTCTTGAGGACATCGTAACCCGGAAAGCGGTTCGTCATCCCTCGGCCTTTTCGATCAGCGTCAACGCCGCGATCCCGCCAAGAGCGAGACCAGCGAAACTCGGGGGAGCGGGAATTGGCGGCCCGGCCACGACGTTCTGGCGCCAGTTCTTCCAGCCGCCCATTGCTCGGGAAACGCCGTAGCAATGAAACCCCACGCCGGCGAAGCCGAGAAGCGACGTCACGCCGAGCCAGACGCGGGCGAGTCCCCGCTTGCGACGCGACGGCTTCACGGCCGCCTCAGCCATCACCGCCGCAGCGATGGGTGGCAAGGTCACGGGCAAATACATGGCGGGATTTTGGAAATTCCCCCGAAAGTGAAGCAGTCCTGCCTCGCCAACGGTTCCAAGCAGGCCGAGGCTGGTGAACGCCGCAAGCACGCGTCCCGCTGGTAGACCGAGCAGCGTGGCTTCACCTTGCCGCCTGGCGTTTCCCGCCAGCCGATCCGCCGCGAGCCCAGCCATGCCGGACAAGAGTAGCGCGGCCGGGGCTCCAAGAGGCGCGCCATAGAAGAAGTTCTCCCACCGGAACCCTCCGACGCGCTTTCTGACGTTGTAGATATGAAAGCCGGTTCCAATGGTTCCCACGCCGATCGCCGCGACATAGGCAAGCGTCCGGCCCTTATGGCTGTCGGTCTCCGAGGCGCTCATGCCATGGAGGCCAGATGCGATGTTCAAGGCCGATGAGATCAGCGGCAAAATCATCGCCTCGTTCTTGAACGACCCGCGGTAATGTTCGACAGCGCTATCCATCAGAACCGATGCACCGAGGACCGCTGCCGCGCCATGAAGCTGCCGCGCGGGGCGATCGTGAGAGGCCGGCGCTTGGGCTGTGCCACGCGGTCGATCCACCTGGTGTCTGGGCGGTACCGCGCGCGCTCGTTCTGACATATCGTTGCGCGGGCGTAGTGTGTGCCTGAAGTCGGGTTGACGAACATCGCGTCGCATGGCGTTTTCCTTTGTGGACCTCAGTTGCTCTCCTGAACCTCCTCGCTTGCGGGTCGTAGCCCCGCAAAGTCTTTGGCGAGGGCAATCAATCCTTGCCCGGTAGAACGCCAGCCAGGATCTGTTTGGCGCTGTTCTTGAGGACGCTGCCCAGTTCAGGCTCGTCGCCCATCATGGTCATGAAATGGGTCGCGTCCTTCAGCGTAATGTGCGGCGGAAGGGGCGGCACGTTTGGGTCGGCATAGACTTCGAGAATGACCGGCCGGTCCGCGCTTAACGCTTCCTCCCATGCCGCTCCGAGCTTCTCTGGATCATCGACGAAGATGCCTTTCAAACCGATCAGCTCAGCATATCTGTGATAGGGGAAATCCGGAATGCTCTGGGTTGATTCCGTCTTCCCGTCACCAAGTTGAATCCGCTCCTCCCAAGTCACCTGGTTCAGGTCGCGATTGTTCAACACCATGATGATGAAGCGCGGGTCAGCCCACTCCTGCCAATATTTCGAAACAGTGATCATCACGTTCAGGCCATTCATCTGCATCGCACCGTCGCCGATGAAGCCGATGACCGGTCGATCCGGGTGGGCCATCTTGGCCGCCATGGCGTAGGGGGTCGCGGCGCCCAAGGACGCTAGCCCACCAGACAGCGAGCCCATCATGCCGCGCCGGATCTTGATGTCGCGGGCGTACCAATTGGCGACTGAGCCGCTGTCGCCCGTCATGATGACGTTATTTGGCAGCCGCTTGGACAATTCCCAGAAGATGCGCTGGGGATTGATCGGATCGGCCGGCTGCATGGCGCGCTCCTCGAGGAGCTTCCACCATTTCGCGACGCCTTCCTCGATCCCCTTGCGCCAGGCGCCAGTCGGCTTTTGCTTCAGCATGGGCAGCAATGCGCTCAGTGTAGCTGCACTATCGCCAATCATGTTGACTTCCATCGGATAACGGAGGCTGAGCCGCCCGCCGTCGATGTCGATCTGCACGCCCCGAGCGCTGCCCGGCTTGGGTAGGAATTCGCTGTAGGGGAAGGCCGACCCAATCATGAGGAATGTGTCGCATTCCTTCATCAGATCCCAACTTGGTTCTGTTCCGAGAAGCCCAAGCGACCCGGTGACCCAGGGCAGGTCGTCGGGCAGCGCTGTCTTGCCCAACAGCGCCTTGGCGCAGCCAGCCTGGAGCCTATCGGCGATGGCGATGACCTCGTCCGTGGCTCCCAGCGCGCCAGCGCCGACCAGGATAGCAACCTTTTTACCCGCATTCAGCACATCGGCCGCCTGTTGCAGCACGGAAGAATCTGGAAGTTTCGCCGGACTCGCATAGCCGATGCCAGTATGGGTCGTGCCGTGAACCAGCGGCGGATCCTTATAGTCCAGCAGCTGCAGATCGTTGGGCAGGATCACGCAAGTCACGACGCGCTTTGTGGAGGCGATACGAACGGCGCGATCGATAAGTTGGCGGACCTGTCCGGGCACGCTGGCCATGTGGACGTAGTCTCCCGCCACGTCCTTGAAGAGGTTTTGGAGGTCGACCTCCTGCTGGTAGTCGGCTCCAAGGGCAGAACGGGCCTGCTGTCCGACAATGGCCACGACAGGTACATGATCGGCCTTTGCGTCATACAATCCGGTCAGAAGATGGATCGCGCCCGGGCCCGAAGTCGCATAGCAAAGTCCGACTCCGCCCGTGAACTTGGCGTGGGCGGAGGCCATGAAGGCCGCCATTTCCTCATGGCGCACCTGAACGTATTGCATCTTGTCTTTGGCTTTCTCCAGGGCGACGTCCAGCCCGCCGACGCCGTCGCCCGGGTAGCCGTAGACTCGCGTCAGTCCCCAATCGACAAGGCGCTGCCACACGTACTCGCTGACATTCATGTCATCGCTCCTCGAAACACCGGTCGTCGTCTCTCTCAACAAACGCGAGACGCAGATCGATCCGCAGCTTGATCGATTCAGTGACTTTTTGACTTTGGCTCGCCTCGCCTAAAGCGCTATCGTTCCGGGCCGCACGACACCGTCTCGATATTTCTCCGAAGTCGCTGACCTCGAAAGTCAGGAGGCGCCTCGATCTTGTCAGGACGAACCTGACAAGGCGATCGATGGATCCCTGTGGCGGATGGATCGCCAAGCGCGTAGGGTCGATGGCGTCGAGATCGAACCTGATACGGATCGCGGCTAAATGGGAGCTTCGGCCGTGAGGCAAACGCTTCATGCTGCGCCTTAAGATTGCAGTCCTGAACACGACGACAAAACGACAGGGACGTCGAAACCCTCGATCGGATGCTGCGCCTCGCAAGCGCACCTTTGGTCTGCCCGACCTCAATCACCCCCTCTCCCTGTTGCTCGCCGCAGCATCCATTCCCGTCCTCTTGTTCGCGGACTGGATCGCCTACAACGCGGCCGACAACCAGAGGGCGGCGGCAATCGTTCTCGCCCACGATACGGTCGATCGCGTCAGCGGCTGGATCACGGCGGAAATGACAAATCAGGTGCAGGTCGCCGAAGCCTTGGCGCTCTCTCCGTCGCTTGACGATTCCGACTTCGCATCGTTCTACCGCGAGGCGCAGGCGTTAAAGGCGGCTCGTCCCCTTTGGTTCACTGTGGAACTCGACGATCTGCAAGGCACGCAGATCCTCAATCTTCTGCGACCTCTAGGCGACAAACTTGGACCGACAGCGGATCGTGAAAGCTTCGAAGAAGTGCTGCGCGATCAGAGACCAGTCATTGGGAGCATCGGTCCAGTCGGGGTGGTTTCGGGCCGACACCTTTTGGCCCTTCGCATCCCGGTCATCCGCAATCGAGCGCTTCGATATGTTCTCACTGTCGCTATGGCGCCCGACGCGGTGAGCAATATTCTCCGCAAAGCGGGACTCCCCGATGGCTGGATCGGCGCCGTCGTGGATCGCCACGGCAACCTCGTCGCTCGCAGCCTCTCAGAGGACGAAACTCTCGGGCGTCCAGCAGCGCCTTCCCTGCATGATGCGATCGATAAATCCTCGGGCGGATTTTATAAGGGCCGCACGCTCGAGGGCATCCCTGTCGACACGATCTTTCGGACTTTGCCAGACGTCGGCATGTGGTCCGTTCACCTTGCAATCCCGAGCGATAGCCTCAATGGGCCCGTACGACATGCGTTTTACGCCGTCGCTGCCGGCGTCATCGGCAGCTTGACGATAGCAACTGCGTTGACCGCGATCGTGGCCAAAGGATTGGCGTTGCAACGCCAGACGGAAGAGCAACGTTCGGCAGCCGCATTGTTGGCGAGCGAGAGCCGCGCTGACCTTGCAATCGAAGCTGCCGGACTGGGAACTTGGGTATGGGACTTCGAGCGGGATCGGATCATAGGCTCGGAGCGCTGTCGATTGCTGCTTAACCTGCCTCATCAAGGAGATGGCCAGGAACACTGGCCGTCTTCAGTGTTTCTCAGCGCAGTTCATCCCGAGGATCTCGATCGCGTTCAGATGTCTGTGCAAGGTTGCGTAGAAAAGGGTTCGTCGTTCGATATGGATTTCCGCGTTGTCGGAAAGAAGGGGGCGCCGCGGTGGCTCCGTCTTCTTGGCCAGTTGCGCGGAGCCTATGAGGAGAGTGGGGCGGCGCTGTATGGCATCGTCATGGATGTCGGGGCGCAAAAGCTTGCAGAGGCGCAACGCCTAAGCTTGTTGCGGCGGCTGGCTGATGCACAGGAGGATGTCCAGCGGCGAATCGCTCACGACCTGCACGATCAAGTGGGCCAGACCGTGACAGGTCTATCCTTAGGATTAAAGGCGCTGGAGCGGGCTCTAGATGATGTTGAAGATCGAGTGACGCCCGGCGATCAGTCTATCAAAGAACGCATGCTCTGGCTTCAGAAGCTGACCATGGAAATCGGGCGCGACATACACCAAGCCTCTGCCGACCTTCGCCCAACGGCTCTGGACGACCTTGGTCTACCGCGCGCACTTGCGGCACTAATTGCCGACTGGAACGAGAGATACGGCGTCGCGGCCGACCTCCAGATCATGGGCGCTTTTGAACCGCGCCTGCCCACCGAGATTGAGACGGTGCTTTACCGAGTTGTTCAAGAAGCTCTTACGAACGTGCTGAAGCATGCCCGGGCTAGCAACGTGAGCATCGTCTTCGACCGGCGTCTCGACGACATCCGTATCGTAATCGAGGATGACGGATCAGGATTTGACGCCGAGAACGCTGGCGGCGACCGAGACGCTGAATTGGCATACCGCCGTGGTCTCGGGCTGCTCGGCATGCGCGAGCGCCTCGCGATGATTGGCGGCCTGCTGCGGATCGAGTTGTCGAACGCTGGAACGACGCTGTTCGTCTCGGTTCCTCTCGATCCCCACAGTCCTTCGCCGGCGGCGACATGAATAAGTCCCAGGGCGATCGAGTGATTCGTGTAGCGATCGTGGATGACCACCCTGTGGTCCTCGCCGGCGTTAAGGCTCTCCTGCAAGCGGCGCCCGAGATCGAGCTCGTCGGCGAAGCCTCTAGTGGAACGACCGCATTGGCCCTCATCACTCAACTGTTGCCCGACGTTGCCGTGATCGACCTGTCGATGCCGGGGGTCAGCGGGCTCGAACTCGCGAGACTTCTCGCGGAGCGATGTCCGGGTGTGAAGATCATCGCCCTGACTGTTCACGAGGATCGAGCTTACGTTCAGCCGCTTCTACAGGCAGGCGCACGGGGCTTTCTTTTGAAACGATCGGCTGCCGAAGAGCTTGTTCGTGCGGTTCGCGCCGTGGCGGCCGGCGGGATGGTTCTCGATCCTGCGGTCGCCGACGTGGCCTTGCCCGCGCGTCAGGGGCACGACCCGATGTCAGTGTCCGCGGTCGATTTAAGCCCACGCGAGACAGACGTCTTGCGATTCACGGCGCAGGGTTTCGGAAACAAAGAAATCGCGGGGCGCCTCGATGTGAGCGTCAAGACGGTGGAGACTTACAAGGCTCGAGCGGCCGAAAAACTCGGCTTGCGGTCCCGCGCCGCGATCGTGCGGTACGGTGCGTCGCGAGGATGGCTCAACGGCCTCGTGGATCATATGTGACCGCGCACAGAGCCGGCTCCACTTCGGGCGCGGAGCTTGCGCGGTTTCATGGCGTGCCCTTGAACTCGTTTTCTCCTTATGCCGCCGTGGTCAGCCGACAACTCACGGGATGGGCCGCGAGAATTCGCAGCCACCCTTCAACCTCGAACCGTAGCGCAAAGTCGGGACAGCATCGTCATTTCAGAAGGGCGCCTGCCTAGCCATCAGGGTGGCAACCGTAACCGCTGAAAGCAAGCAACAACCGTCTCCGGGGCCATGAGTGAGCAATGCGCGGGCGGACGGCGACACACGCGAAATTGTGTTGTGCAAGGGATCGGCCTCGTCTCCTCCCACGATCTGAAACCTATGCTCACGACCGTCCTGCGAACCTTGACCGTCATTTCGAACGACTCCTTGCTCATGTCGTCTGATGGTTTGATGACTTCGGCATTGGCGCGCTGCATCCGCCAGAAACCTAGCTCCCGCGCAGCCATGACGCTCTCGCGGTCGCTGGTGGAGGTCCCAGTATGGTGCGCAGTCAAGGTTGCGGCGAGCTGATATCGCCCGATCAGACAGTCCAACGCTTTCGCTGTTTGTCTCCGTGACGAACGCGCGGCTCACTTCCGGTTCCCGGACGGCTCATCTCGTTTCGATTTGAGCGCGTTGATCCTCTTTGAAGCTTCAGCCTTGGTCAGGTCTGAGGCAAAACTCTCCGGGTCGTCCACTTCTTCGGATAGGGTCTTCAGATAGGAAGCTTGAGCCCCGGTCATCGGGTCGTCCTCCGAGACCCAGTCGTCAGGTTCTTTCTCCGTATTGGAGTTCGGCGCGGGATCGTCTTTTGGGTCGAATTCGCTGTCGGTCTGTCGTCGGTCACTGGTTTTGTTTGTCATCGCGTTGCTCCATCCGAACCGTTCATGAATTGTTCCGACGCATAACGCCCTCCCGGACTAAGAGTTCCAGCGATCGACGGGCTCCCGTTGACGCCAACCGAGCGACACCTTCTCGATTGTCTGAGTAGGCAGCACGATCATCGAAGCCTGCGCGCCCGGACGCCGCAATGAGCGCCGGATTGCAAGCCTAAACAGACAACAATGGCACGAATTGCCACGTTAGGCGTTGCTTGCGGACAAGACAGTGTGTCCGGAGCGCTTCAAATGGCGACATCAAGCAAGACGACAGCCAAGACAAAGGGCTTCGACGGCATCGAAGCTCCGGAGAACTATCTTGTCGCCGGTCCACGCGAGGCGGCGCATCAGACCGCCAACGCAGCTCAGTACCCCCCGGAGGCTGCGAAGCAGCAGCGCGTCCGGGGTCGGGAAGCTCGCCTCGCGGAAAGCGACGCATGACCGTGGTCGCCGCCGCTCCCGCGTCTGCGGAGGTTATTTCCCTTTCCGACGAACGCGCTTCGGTTCGCAGGCGACTACTGCAGCGGTCGGCTCGAGACGTTGGGGAAAAGGCATTCGCCCGCGCCGGTGACTATGATGAGGAGGGAGCCTACCCGGCTGCGGATGTCGCTGCTCTGCACGACACAGGCCTCCTAACCGCCGTCTTACCTGCGAAGTTCGGGGGGGCAGGGCTGACCGGCTTGTCCCTGAGCGGAATTCTTCGTTCAATTGGTTCAGGTAGCTTGCCGCTTGGCCGGCTGTTTGAGGGACATATCAACGCCCTTCAACTCGTGCTTCGGTACGGAAACCAGAAACGGATCGAACTGGTTGCAGAAGAAGCGGGAGCCGGCAAGCTGTTCGGCGTCTGGAACACGGACGACGCGAATGGGCTTCGCCTGATCCACAGGCATGGGCGGTCCTGGCTAGAGGGGCGAAAAATCCTGGCTTCAGGCGCAGGCCACATTGAACGCCCGCTCGTAACCGCAACCGATGAAAATGGACGTCGGCTGATGGTCCTCCCAAAACTGCGCGCGCCGGATCGTACTGATCTTTCGAGTTGGACGGCGCAAGGGATGCGCGCTTCCGCGACCGGAGCCGTTGATTTCACCGGGGTCGAGATCGAGCCGCTCGAGATCGTAGGCCGCGAGGGGGACTACGAACGTCAACCCTGGTTTTCCGCCGGTGCGTGGCGGTTCGCCGCAGTGCATCTCGGCGGCATGGAAAGGCTCTTTGATCTCCTGCGGAAGCATTTGCAGGAGACAAATCGCGGAAAGGATCCTCACCAGGCTGCGCGTTTGGGCCGAGCTGGCATGGCGGTTGAATTGGCAAGGCTCTGGGTAGCCCAGGCCGCGTCGATAACGGAAGCGCCTTTGGAATCGAGGGCGCCGGAGCAGCTCGTGGCCTACGTCAATCTTGCGCGCCTTGCAGTCGAAACTGAAGCTCTTGAGCTCATGCAGCTCGTCCAGCGCTCAGTTGGGCTGCAGGCTTTCATGCGGCCGAACCCGATCGAGCGGATATCGCGGGACCTTGCGACCTATCTTCGCCAGCCTGGCCCCGATCGCGCCTTGACGGACGCTGCCGCATGGATACTCGCGCAACAGGTGAGCGTGCAGGATTTGTGGCGATGACGGCGGAGGAAGTTCTGGACGCAGCGCGCCGGTTCCCCTGTCTCCAGGTGCGTGAAGCGCTCGAAGACCGGTCCTTTGTCGTCATCGCGCCGCATCCTGATGACGAAAGCCTCGGCTGTGGAGGGCTGATTGCGGAGGCCTGCCGAGAGGGACTTCGAGGGAAGGTGATCGTCGTCAGCGACGGCGCGGGCTCGCATCCGAACAGCAAAGCCTATCCGCCAGACCGATTGACCGCACTGCGCGAGGAAGAGGCGAGACAGGCGGGCGCAGAGCTCGGGCTTAAGGCAGAGGATATGCTTTTCCTGCGCCTCCCCGATCGTTTTGTCCCTTCCGAGGGAGAAAAGGCCGCGGTCGCAATCGACGCCATCGTTGATTGTGTCATAGAAGTCGGCGCGGGCTCGCTTCTTGTCAGCTGGCGGCACGATCCTCATTGCGATCATGAGGCGTCCTACAGGATTGCACGTCAGGTTCAACGGCGCGCGGGCGAACTCAGACTCTTCGAGTACGTGGTCTGGGGTCATACCCTTCCGCCCGCGACCGAAGTTGATCCAGTCCGAAGCGGATTTAGGATCCGCATGGATCGTGAGGTTCAGGAAAAGAAACGGCGTGCGATCGCCGCGCACCGCTCGCAGACAACAGCTCTCATCGACGACGATCCCGGTGGATTTGCCTTCAGCTCGGTCGACCTGGCTGAGTTTGATCGTCCATACGAATTCTTCTTGGAAAGCGACGGATGAGCGAAGCGCGCCCAACACTAAGCCCCGAGTATTTTGACTCGCTTTATACTGCGGATATTGATCCATGGAAGTTCGCGGCGAGCCCCTACGAGCGAGGCAAATACACGCTCACGCTCAACGCCATGCCCAAGCCACGTTATCGATCGGCGTTTGAGGTGGGATGCTCGATCGGCGTGTTGACTCGGTCACTCGCTTCGCGCTGCGACGCCGTGCTGGCAGTTGACGCCTCGCAAACCGCGCTCCTTGAGGCAAGGCGCAGGTGCGCCGATCTGCCAGGTATCCGTTTCGAGCAGATGTTTGTGCCCGAGCAGTGGCCGGAGGCCATGTTCGAGCTCATCCTTCTCTCAGAGGTTGTCTATTATCTGAGCCCTGAGGATGTCGCCCGCCTCGCTGCCCGAGTTGTGAGCTCCTTGACTAAGGGAGGTTCGGTCATCCTCGTCCACTGGACCGGCCCAACGAACTACCCCCTCGGTGGCGACGAGGCTACCGATCTTTTCATCGAGCGAATTGGATCAGCCTGCGTCGTCAAGCGCGGGGATCGTTATCGTCAGTTTCGGCTGGACGTGTTGTCGCGCGCCTAACTCGGCCTGCGCGCAGGTTGGCGAGCCAGCGACGCGCGATGAATATCTGTTTGGGCAAGTCGGCGGGTCTCAGCAGGCGCCGAGTAAGCAGAGGGCTGCGATCCTCTATGATGGCCCACGCCGCGCCAAATGTTGGCTCTTGGATGATCTTCGCGACTTCTGGCGAGATGCTGAGTTTGGACGCCCAGTCCTTATCAACAGCAAGGCAACCCGCCTTGTGCAGTGTTCGCAAATGCCCTCGCCATGCGGCGCGGGCGAAAGCCACACGAAACGGCTCCAAAGCCTCGTCGCAGAATGCATCCGGTTGCCTGCTTCGAATGGCGAGAGTGTCGGCGACACCTCCCGGCGCGCGCCCATTTGTACGTCCTGAGGTGATCACGTAGGCGGTTGGACAATAGCGAATCCGCGCATCGTGGCGAGAAAGCAGGGCGACGAGCGCCTTGTCCTCGCCTAAGGGGACGCAAGGAAGACGTCCGACGCGGCAATAGGCCGCGCGGGTCACGCCGAGAGTTGCGCCCGAGATTGTCGCGTGATGAGGCCACGGATTGTGTTCAAGAGGATCGAGCAGGAAGGACAGTTCGGCGAGCAGTTTCTCGTAGGTGTCCTCTAGCGCGCCGCGGCGATGAAGCGCCTCAGGTAAACGGGCGCCTTCTTCGTCGAGATCGATGCGTCCGAGAACAACCTCAGCGCCAGCCTCGAAGGCTGCGAGGTTTTCAGCGACCCAATTCGGCGCAACCTGGCTGTCAGCGTCGGTGGTTAGGATCACGCCATCCATCTCGCCCTTTTCCGCCAGCCAATTCTCCGCAAGGTCCATCGCCCCTCGGCGGGCGGCGCCGGCGTGCGCGGTCGCCGGAGGCAGCCGAGCCTCGACGACTTGGATGTCGAGTGACCAAGCCGCTCCCAGTTGTCTCGCGAAGCTCGCGCTCCGGTCGGCGCAATTGTTGGCGAAGACGACAACCCGGACGAGTTCAGGCGGTATCGGCCGCCCCGACCGATCGCGCTGCCGGGCGAGGGCGCGCAGACAGGCTGGCAGGCGCTCTTCTTCATCCTTCACGGGTATGGCGACAACGAAGCCTGGCCCCTTGCGAGGGGCGAGCACTGAACTTTGCGCTGTACACAGTGCTGTCCCAGCCCCGGATGGGTCGTCAAACATCGAGATTCCTGATTTGGCCGAATTGTGATTGAGCGGCCACCAACCGGCCAATCAGAATTAAGTTCCTGAAGGCTCAGCGAAACGCTTGGCGGTATGCGGGTCGGCGCCGGCCGGTTGCGCCTTCGCCGCTCCGGCCGCAGGGCAAGTTAAATCTCCGGATCGGGAAGCGGATTTCCCCCTACCGCCTGAACTCGCCAGTTCTCGCGCGATGCGCTCCGCCGAATTGAGTTAGTATGCTCGAGCGGCCGGCGAAACCCGCCGAACGCCCGAGGCTTGCGATGATCAGCGTCTTCGAACTTTTCAAGATCGGCATCGGTCCGTCGTCGTCGCATACGGTTGGGCCGATGAAGGCCGCAGCCGCGTTTGCGAAGGGGCTGGTCGAGACGGGCGCGATCGACCGGGTCGCGGCTGTCGACGTGGCTCTGTTAGGCTCGCTTGCGTTCACTGGGCGCGGCCACGCCAGCGACAAGGCGGTGATCCTCGGCCTCAGCGGCGAGGCGCCGGACACCGTCGACCTCGACGCCGCCGAGGCGCTCATCGCGCGCGTGCGCGAGACGAAGTCGCTCAGCCTCAATGGCCGCCGCGCCATCGCCTTCGACGCCGAGAACGCCATTCGCTTTGACACGCTGACGCCCGCGCCGCGCCATCCCAACACGATGCGGTTCATTGCGCTCGACCGGGAGGGCAGGGCGCTCGCCGACGAGACCTGGCTCTCGGTCGGCGGCGGGTTCATCATCCGCGACGGCGCCGGCGACGACGCGTCCGCCGGCCCGACCGCAGCTCCCCTATCCCTTTCGCTCGGGGGCGGAGCTCCTGGCGCGCGGGCGGGAGAGCGGGCTCACGATCGCCGAGCTCATGCGGGCGAACGAGGCCGCGCTGCGGTCTGAAGGCGAGGCGGACGCTTATGCGGAGCGTGTCATCGACGTCATGTTCGCCTCGCTCGATCGCGGGCTCGCCCAATCAGGCCCGCTGCCGGGCGGGCTCAAGGTGATGCGTCGCGCCAAGGCGATTCACGACCGCCTGACCGCAGCCGCACATCGCAATTTTCACCCCGCGCACGAGATCATGGATTTCGTCAGCGTCTATGCCATGGCGGTCAACGAGGAGAACGCCGCCGGCGGACGCATCGTCACCGCGCCGACCAATGGTGCGGCGGGCGTCATCCCGGCCGTGCTGCGCTACTACCGCGACCATTGCGAAGGCGCGAACCAGGCGGGCATGTCGGACTTCCTCATGACCGCGACCGCGATCGGCGCGCTGTTCAAAATGAACGCGTCGATATCGGGCGCCGAGGTCGGCTGCCAGGGCGAGGTGGGCGTGGCTTCGTCGATGGCCGCGGCGGGTCTATGCGCCGCGCTCGGCGGGACAAACGAGCAGATCGAGAACGCCGCCGAAATCGCGATGGAGCATCACCTCGGCATGACCTGCGACCCGATCGGGGGGCTCGTGCAGATCCCCTGCATCGAGCGCAACGCCTTCGGCGCGGTCAAGGCGATCGCCGCCGCGTCGCTGGCGCTGCACGGCGACGGACGCCACCGCGTGTCGCTCGACAGCGTCGTCGCCACCATGCGCCAGACTGGCGCCGACATGCAGTCGAAATACAAGGAGACGAGCTTGGGCGGGCTCGCGGTGAATTTCGTCGAGTGCTGAGGGCGAGCCTCCGAATTTGGATTGTCTTGGCGGCCGCCTTTTTGGACACAAAAAGGGGTCAAAATGGGGGTTGGAAAAGCTTGGATTTCCTTGGATTCTCTCGTCCGAAACGAGACTTATCAATGGGTTACGAGAGATTTTCTGCGAAATTTTTTTCGATGCCGTTTCTTGGTCATCGAGGCGGCGTGGACCGAGCGTGCAAAGCGGTTCGCTGCGCTGTCCACGCAGCCTGCTCGATCCTGCGGCCGGATGTTCCTGGAGCCGAGTTCAGGGGTTCTCTCCTTCAATTTGAGCCCGAGCGTTCGCTGGCCCAAAGCCGTTCCATCCTGAGATCACCTCCGGCTTTTGGCAAGAAAATGTTGGCAATTCTGGACGGCGTTGTGGCGCCTCAAGGTCGTCGACCCGAGGATTCTGAGGCGAGGGCGCTCTTTCTTTTCCGCCACGTCGCCGTCGCTGAATGGACTGCTTCGTCGCTTCTCTCGCAGCGACAGCAAGGAGCCCTTACCGCTCCACCCTCGCCCAGCCGTGCAGGCCGAGGCGTTCCTGGGGTAGGTAGCCGGCTTTGTAGCCCATCTTCTTCGACCCCTCGACCCAATAGCCGAGGTAGACATGGGGCAGGCCGAGGCGGCGGGCTTTCTCGATATGATCGAGAATGACGAAGCTGCCGAGCGACCGACGCGCGACGTCGGGATCGTAGAAGGAATAGACGAGCGACAGGCCGTCGGCCAGGCGGTCGGTGAGACAGACGGCGAGCAAAGGCCCGGTCCCGCGCTCATCGCCGATTTTGCTCCGCATGCGATATTCGGTCAGCACAGTGTCGATGTGGGTGTCCTCGACCATCATGGCGAAATCGAGCGACGACATGTCGGCCATGCCGCCCTCGGGATGCCGGGCGTCGAGATAGGAGCGGAAAAGGACGTAGTGCTCGTTGGTCGGTTTCGGGGCGGAGAAAGCGCCCACAAGGTCGGCGTTCGCGCGCAGCGCCCGGCGCTGGCTCTCGGAGGAACGGAAATGGTCAACCAGCACCCGCACCGACACGCAAGCCCGGCAACTCTCACACGCGGGCCGGTAGGCTATGGTCTGCGAGCGGCGGAATCCGGTCTGGGTCAGGAGATCGTTTAGCGGCGCGGCCCGTTTGCCGACCAGATGGGTGAAGATCTTTCGCTCTTGCTGGCCGGGCAAATAGGGGCACGCCGAGGGAGCGGTGAGGTAAAATTGCGGAGCGTCACGCGCTTCCCTGCTCACATTGTCTCCAACTCTCCACCGGAATGCGTCCCCGGCGTCGGGCAGTTCCCTCGCGTTACGCTCCAGCGACGAATTACAGCCTCCGGACGATCACGACACCGGCGAGGATGTCATGCAGGCATCGCTTTTCCCCATCGACCAGCGACACGAGCAGGATCGGCGGGAAGAACCAACTCACGTAGAACAGCACCGCCTGAACGGCCGCATTGATGAACGGGACCCGAGCGCCAGTGTCCTGCATGCGCATTTCGAGATCCATCGCCCGCATGCCCGGCGTCGCCATTCGGGGGCCCGAGACAGTAAGCCCATTGTAGAAAAAGGCGACGAACGGGTAGAGAGGCGGCAGGAAGAAGAGAGCAAGCCCGAAAGTCAGCACGATGGAGATGATCCAGAGCGCCGCCACGAGAAGGCTGACCAGAAACAAGTCGATGCAGACGGCGAGAATGCGCCGCGTGCGGACGCCCGCGAGCGCGTCGGCGCGCATCACATTTTGCGGCGTCGCAGCATAAGCATTGGACATTGGAGCCTCCTCGCGCGGGCTCAAACCAGCGCGGCCAGGATGTGGGAGCGGCCCACGTCAAGTCAAGACCGTCGTGGGAATAGGTTGTGCGTGACCGCCTCGCGCTGGCCAAGGAGGCCCGAGGGGCGCAGCGCGATGAAAAGGGTCAAAAGCGCATAAACCGCGATGTCGCGGTCATCGATCGGAAACAGAGCCGACCAGCCGGTCTCGACGGCGCCGACGATAAGCCCGCCAAGGAACGCGCCGGGGAGCGACCCGATGCCGCCGATGATCGCCGCCGTCAGCGCTTTCAAGGTGAGCGTGGCCGAGAGGCTGTAGCCGACGGCGCCAAAGGCCGCCGTCATGGTCGCGCCGGCGAGGCCCGCCAGCGCTCCCGATAGCGCGAAGGCGCGCGCGGTGGTCGCCCCCGGACTGATGCCCATCAATTCAGCGGCGAGCGGATCGTCGGCGTAAGCGCGCAATTCGCGGCCGAGGCGGCTGTAGCGAAAGATGACGACAAGGCTAAGACCTGCGGCGAGTGTGATCGCGCTGACGACGAACGCCATCGGCGTGGCGACGGCCACGAAGTCTCCTGCGCGCGCGAGCGCGAACGGCTGGTTGAGCTGGGGGCTCATCCAGCTCGACCGGTCGCCCTGCGCAAGACGCAAAAGCTCGCGCAGGAAAAGCGCGAGGCCCACGCTCGCCACCAGCACCTGCTGGCCGCGCGCCTGGCGCAGCGGAATGAACACCGCGTGCGCCGACGCGAATCCCCAGGCGGAAGCAACCAGAGCCGCGAGCACGAACGCTGCGATCAGCAAGGGGGCTGGCGGCCAGCCGAGCATGGCAAGCGCCGCGATCGCGGCCCCATAGCCTCCAGCGGCGGCGATTTCGCCGAAGGCGAAATTGATGCGGCCGATAAGGGCGTAAACCAGCGAGTAGGCCGCGGCCAAGAGCGCATAAATGGACGCCAGCGGCAGCCCATCCAGCGCCATCTGCAAACCATAGGCGACCGCGTGCGGCACAACGGGAAGGGCGCTCAAGTCGCCGACTGGCGCGGGATCGGCCGCTTGACCCTCCGGCGTCGCCAGCCAGTAGCGAATGAGAAAGTAGAGCCGCGTTTCCGACAAGGGTCGGCCGTCGAGGGCCAACCCCGTCAGATCGCGCGACTCGCGCGGCCGTCCCGGCTCGCGGAAACGGCAGGCAACGAGATGATTTTGGGGCTCTTCGCCCCGCGTCTCGGCGGTGAAGGCGATGCGCAAACCGCGTCCGTCCGGGTCAGGCGCCTGCTTGAGTATGGCGATCCGCGCGTCCTCAGCCATGAGCGCAGGCAGGGCCATGCGGCAGAGCCGCGCCTGGTCGGTCTCCAACACCCGCGAGCAGCCGCCGAGCGTTGCCGCCGCCGTGAGGAAGATGAGGATAGCGCCTGCCTGACGCCTCAAGCCTCACGCCTCCGGGCCGCGAGGCGCCGCTGTTTGGCGCGGTTGCCGCAAACTTCCATTTCGCACCACCGTCGGCGGTTGTTCTTGCTGCGATCATAGAACAGCCAGCCGCAGGCGTGGCCGCCGCATTCCCGGATGCGGTGAAAATCGCCTTCGGTGAACAGCCGGACGGCCGAAAGCGCGATCGGACCCAAGGCAGCCTCGACCGGCGAAGCACGCACGCGCCACTGCCAGCGACACGAAAGGACGCCAGGCGAAAGCTCCGCCTCCGCGACGAATTGCGCGTGGAGAGCGGAAAGACTCGCCAGAGCGCCTTCCGGCGGCTTGGCCTGCAGCCCGAGCGCCGCGCCAACATCGTGGATCGACTCGCGAAGCTGGATCGCCGTCACGAGGAGATCGGCGGCAAAATCCGCGCGCTCGGAGACGCGTTTCCGCAGCCATTCGCTGTCCTCCGCGGGCAACGCCTTCGCGTGCTCAAGCCACTCCACGACGTTCCGGGCCTCGTGAAAGTGGTTCTGATGCGAGGGAAAGCCGCGGCCGGACTCGGTGTTGGCAAAATCGAGCGCGAGATCGTCGGCGATCAGCGGCAATGAGCCAGCGCGCGATGGAGAGAACTCTGGGGAAATAACCGTCATAGGTGTCTTTACAAGTTATGGCACGCTGGCTAGTCTCCGCAAGCTAACCGCTCAAACTCGCATAAGAGGTTAATATGCGAACAGTCATTCTCAAGTCTGTGTCCCTCGCCCTGTCGCTCATGCTCGCTGGCGCAGCGCAAGCGCAGGTGAAACTCGCCGTCGCCGGACCGGTGACGGGAGCCAACGCGGCCTTCGGCGCTCAACTGACCCAGGGCGTCCAGCAAGCCGTCGAAGACATCAATAAGGCAGGCGGGATTCTCGGGCAGAAGATCCAAGTCGAAATCGGCGACGACGTTTCCGATCCGAAGCAGGGCGTGTCGGTGGCGAACAAATTCGTCGGCGACGGCGTGAAGTTCGTGGTCGGCCACTTCAACTCGGGCGTGACGATGCCGGCTTCCGATGTCTACGCCGAAAACGGCGTTCTGTTCATCACCCCGTCGGCGACGAACCCGAAGATCACGGACCGGAAGCTCTGGGACGCATTCCGCACCTGCGGCCGCGACGATCAACAGGGTATGGTGTGGGCTGAACTCGCTCGCGACAAGCTCAAGGGCAAGAAGATCGCGGTCGTCCACGACAAGACCACCTACGGCAAAGGGCTTGCCGACGCCGCGCTCGACAACATGCACAAGTTCGGCGTCAAGGAGGTCCTCTACGAAGGCGTCAACACCGGAGAGAAGGACTATTCAGCCATCGTCTCCAAGATCAAGGATTCCGGCGCCGACTACCTGATGTGGGGCGGCCTGCACACCGAAGGCGGCCTCATCATCCGGCAGATGCGCGACCAGGGCATGAAGACGATCATGATCTCCGGCGACGGCATCACCGATAGCGAGTTCGCGGCAATCGGCGGTCCCGGCGTCGAAGGCACGCTCATGACCTTCGGCCCCGAGCCGCGCAACAATCCGAACGCCAAGGCCGCGGTCGATTCGTTCAAGGCGAAGGGGTTCGACCCGCAGGGTTACACCCTCTACTCATACGCGGCCGTGCAGATCATGAAGCAGGCGGCGGAGAAGGCGAACTCGCTCGACCCGAAGAAAGTCGCGGAAGTGATGCATTCCGGCATGCCCTTCCACACCGTCATCGGCGACATTTCCTATGACAAGAAGGGCGACCGCACGACTGTCGACTATGTCTGGTACGTCTGGAAGAAAGGCGCCGATGGGAAGATCGGGTTCGTCCAGCTCTGAAAACCACGATCCGGGCGCCCACGGCGGATTCGGCGCGGATCGTCCGTCCTAGGTCGTTGGATAAGATGGCTGCGCGTCGGCCGGTCCGGAACTACCGGATCGCGGCGTCGCCGGCGCCCGCGGCTTCAAGGTCTTGCGTCGCCTCCCGAAGACGCATCTTGTCGGCGGCCAGGGTCAGCGCCGCGTTGGCGCGGTCGCGCGCGAGAATCGCCTGATCAAGGGCCGCGGCGCGAAACGCCTCGTCCCCTATCCGGCCAAGCGCGCCGAGCGCCTTCTGGATGCGCAGCTGGACTTCGATCATCGCCGCGCCGTCGCGCGCAATCAGCATGAAGGCGTCCTCGAATAGATCCCGCGCGGTCAAGGGCAGCACATGCACGCGCGGATAGAGGGCCTCCCCGGACGGCGCCTCTTGCGAGCAGCCCATCGCCCAAAAACTCATGAGCCGCGTCGTGCGCCCGATGACGTCGATCGCAGTGCCTGGGTCGTTCATCGCTGGCGAGAGCGCCCGCGACGCGATTTCGCTCATCACCGCGAGGCCGAAACGCGGATCCTGGTCGAAGCTGCGCGTTTCGCCGATGGAGAAAGCCTTGCGCACGGCAGCCGACATTTCCTCCTCGCTCCCGCCGTCCGCCTTCGTCGTGAAACACGCAAGCGTCGTGTCGGCGTAGATAAAGGCGCCGGGGTTGATCGCCAGGTACAGCTCCGCGTCGGCCTTGGCGCACCACTGCGACAACGCCGAAACGTCGATATGCTCGACATAGCCGATAGCTTGCGAGGCGACCGCGACGGCTGAGTTCGGAATTGTGTTTGCTGGATCGAGAAGCGGCGCGCCGCCGAGCGAGGGCGCCTTGAGACGCGCTTCGATCGCTTCCCGCGTCGCATCCTCCACTCGTTTCGTCGTTTCTCCGACCTGACCGAAATGAGTGAGGTAGTCGATCCAGCGCAAGAGCGAGATGACAATCAGCGCGATGACGCCGATGGTTACGATGAATAGGACGACCCGGCCGCGCGCGCCATAGGCCCCCGTCTTCAAGACAACGATGCCGACGATGCCGAACAGGAATGAGCCTAGGAAGGTCGAGAGGACGTTCTGGGTGACCGTGTCCTCCATGAGGAGTTTGGTGGCGCGCGGCGTAACGGTGTTCGCGGCCGAGCCATAGGCCGAGGTCATCACATTGAGAGAGAACGTGGTCACCGCCAGCATGCTCGAGGCGATGATGGTGAGAATGCTGTCGACTGCGTTGGCGCCGATATCCCAGGGCAGCTGCCAGGGGATATAGTTTTCGGCCACCGCGGCAAGCATCGCAGCAGCGACGCCAAGCATGCCGATCAGCGTCGCCCGGAACCACAGGCGGCGTGTGATATGAATCAGTATCCATCGCCAGCGCGGCATGGCCTCTCCCGTTGACACTAAGGACCGAAGGATAACGCTCAAGCGGGCGTTCTGTCTTGCAACGAAGCATTTCCCTCGATTGCCGATGCCCTAGTAGACGGAGTGGACAACCGCCGATCAGTCAGTGACCCGTATGAACGGTCGCTCCCGCTGAACGAAGCAGTCCGTCGCCCGACCCTTATGTGGCCGGTCTGAAGCCGTCGCTGATCAGGAGGGCGCGCGCGTCTGATCCATCCGCCACGCTAGCCCTGGCTGTGGGCATTGGGCGATCTTGCTCCGCTCGACCTTTGCAGCCATAAGGCCACCTTAGTCGGGAAGCGTACGGCTCCCGGCCCGATTCGTGCCCCTTGAGCCCGCTATGCGTCTTTCCCGTTACTTCCTGCCGATTCTGAAGGAGACGCCGAAAGAGGCGGAGATTATCTCGCATCGGCTGATGCTCCGTGCCGGCATGATCCGGCAGGAGGCGGCGGGCAGTTACGCCTGGCTGCCGCTTGGCGTTCGGGTTTTGCACAAGATCTGCGCCATTATCCGCGAGGAGCAGGACCGCGCAGGCGCGATCGAGGTCTTGATGCCGACCATCCAGTCAGCGGACCTCTGGCGCGAATCCGGACGTTACGACGATTACGGCAAAGAGATGTTGCGCATCCGCGACCGGCATGAGCGCGATATGCTGTACGGGCCGACCAACGAGGAGATGATTACCGAAATCTTCCGCGCTTCGGTTCGCTCCTACAAGGATTTGCCGCTCAATCTCTATCATATCCAGTGGAAGTTTCGCGACGAGGTCAGGCCCCGTTTCGGCGTGATGCGCTCGCGCGAATTTCTGATGAAGGACGCCTACACCTTCGACCTCGACCAAGCTGGCGCGCGCCATTCCTACAACAAGGAGTTCACGGCGTATTTGCGCACCTTCACGCGGCTCGGCCTGACCGCAATTCCGATGCGGGCGGAATCCGGGCCAATTGGCGGCGACCTCAGCCATGAGTTCGTTATTCTGGCGTCGACCGGCGAAAGCGAGGTGTTCTGCCATCGCGACTATCTCTCGTTCAAGACGCCACCCGAGGACATCGACTTCGGCAGCGTGGAAACGATGCAGGGGGTCGTTGACAAATGGACCTCGCTCTACGCCGCCACATCCGACAAGCACGATGAGGCCGCGTTTGAGCGCCTCGATCCCAAGGACCAGATTTCGGCGCGCGGGATCGAAGTCGGACATATTTTCTACTTCGGAACGAAGTACTCGGCTCCCATGAGGGCGATCGTCAATGGACCCGACGGCAAGGAGCACGCGGTGCATATGGGCTCGTACGGCATCGGGCCGACAAGGCTCGCCGCTGCGCTGATCGAGGCCAACCACGATGAAAATGGCCCGATTTGGCCCGAGGCGGTTGCGCCGTTTCGGGTTGGGCTCATCAACCTCAAAGTCGGCGACGTCGCCTGCGACGGGGCTTGTGCGCGTATCTATGCGTCGCTCGGTAAAGCCGGCGTCGATGTGCTCTATGACGACCGCGATGAGCGGCCGGGAGCGAAATTCGCGACCATGGATCTCGTTGGCGCGCCATTTCAGGCGATTGTGGGACCGAAGAGCCTCGCCGACGGCAAGATTGAGCTTAAGACGCGTCGCGGCGGCGAGCGCGAGCTGATCAGCGTTGATGCGGCGATCGCCCGGCTCGGTGGGCAGGCGTAATGCAGGGTGGCGCCCTTGGTGAGTTTGCTCGCGTCATGGCCGGGCTTGACCCGGCCATCCACGGTGCGGAAGGCGTTTGCCGAGCGTCGCAAAGAGATCGAACCGGCCTCCTGAAGAATGATCCGAGTTGGCGTCGCGGCGGTTCGCCCGGGAAGGCCGCGGGCAACCGCGTGGATGGCCGGGTCAAGCCCGGCCATGACGGGACCCGCGAGGATCCTGGATTATGAGCCGTCGTCATGAGGTCAAGCGGTGACAGCCCTGGCGGTCGAAGCGCCCGCTACAGAAACGGCTCCGGCCACCAAAGCCTTCTCCGCTTTCGAATGGATGGTCGCGTTTCGCTATCTTCGCGCGCGGAACGCCCAGCGCTCGATCTCGGTCATCGCCGGCTTTTCGTTCCTTGGCATCGTGCTCGGCGTGGCTGCCCTCATTGTCGTGATGTCAGTCATGAACGGCTTTCGCCACGATCTCATGGACAAGATGATCGGCCTCAATGGCCACATGTTCCTGCAAGGGGTTGAGACGCCGCTCACCGACTACGATGCGGTGACGCAGCGGGTGAGCAAGGTTCCAGGGGTCACTCTGGCGCTGCCGCTGGTTGAGGGTCAGGCGTTCGCAAGTTCCCCCTATGGCTCGTCGGGCGTGCTGGTGCGCGGCATCCGCGGCGGCGATCTCGCGCGGCTGCCCGGAGTTCGAGGGGCATATCATCCAGGGGTCGCTCGATGGCTTTGACGCCGGGCAAGGCGTGGCGGTCGGCTCCAAGCTTGCCGAGCATCTGAGCCTCAGGACCGGCGACAAGATCACCATCATCGCCCCCCATGGCGCGGAAACGCCGTTTGGCGTCACGCCCCGCATGAAGAGCTATACGGTCGCGGCGATCTTCCAGATCGGCATGACGACCTTCGACAACACCTTCATCTTCATGCCGCTTAGCGAGGCTCAGACCTTCTTCAATCAGGACGGTCAGGCCAATGTGATCGAGGTCTATGTCGCCGATCCCGACAACATGGACGCGATGCGGGCCAAAATCGAACCCGCGCAAGGGCGGCCGATGATCGACACCGACTGGCGCCAGCTCAACCGCAGCTTTTTCGATGTGCTCGCGGTCGAGAGCAACGTGATGTTCGCCATTCTGACATTGATTATGCTGGTGGCCGCGCTCAACATCATCTCCGGCCTCATCATGCTCGTGCAGGACAAGGCGCGAGCGATCGCCGTTCTGCGTACGATGGGCGCGACCCGCGGCGCGATCATGCGGATCTTTCTCATCACCGGCGCGACCATCGGATTTGTCGGCACCGCTGTTGGTCTCGCGCTTGGGCTCCTTGTCGCCTACAATGTCGAACCGATCCGCAAAGGTTTGAGCTGGATCACCGGCGCCAATCTCTTTCCTTCGGAATTCTATTTTCTGTCGCAATTGCCCTCGCGCGTCGAAATGACGGACGTCCTCTCCGTCGTCGCCATCGCCCTGATCCTGTCGCTCGCAGCGACGATCTATCCATCATGGCGCGCAGCCAAGCTCGATCCGGTCGAGGCGCTGCGATATGAATGATCAACCGCGTGTCGCGGCGCTGAATCTTGACGCGGTGGAGCGTCGATACGGACGGGGCGATACGACCGTCGAGGTCCTGAGCGGGGCCTCACTCGAGCTCTTGTCGGGCCAATCGGTGGCGCTGATCGCGCCGTCGGGCGCCGGAAAATCGACGCTTCTGCATCTAGCGGGACTGCTGGAGCGTCCGGACGCCGGCGAAGTGAGGATCGGCGGCGCCGCGACCTCGACCATGAGCGACGACAAGCGGACGGCGCTCAGGCGTACGGACATCGGTTTCGTCTACCAGTTCCATCACCTGCTGCCGGAATTCTCCGCGCTCGAGAACCTCATCCTCCCGCAGATGATCGCCGGGCTTCCGCGCGCCCAGGCCGCCGCTCGGGCGCGGGAGCTCCTTGGGTATCTTGGTCTCGCACAACGCGAGAGCCATCGCCCGGCCGAACTGTCCGGCGGCGAACAGCAGCGGGTCGCCATCGCGCGCGCGGTCGCCAACGGTCCGCGGGTTCTGCTCGCCGACGAGCCGACCGGCAATCTCGACCCAAAGACCGCCGATCACGTGTTCGGCACGCTGGCCGCGCTGGTCAGGGCGAGCGGTCTCGCGGCGCTCGTCGCCACCCACAATCTGGATCTCGCCGCCAGGATGGACCGCCGGGTCACGATCCGCGACGGGCGAGTCAGCGAGATGGCGTGAACTGCCGCGGCGATTAGCGGCCGCGCATCTTGGCGAAAGCCTCGAGCGCCCGCGCGCGGGCTTGGCCATGATCGACGATCGGCTTTGGGTAGGTTTTACCCAACACGACTCCCGCGCGTTCCAGCGCGTCGGCGGAAGCTGTCCACGGGCTGTGAATCGCGGGCGCCTCGAGACGCGCCAGCTCCGGAACCCATTGGCGCACATAGGCGCCGTCGGGATCGAACTTTTCGGCCTGCAGCACCGGATTGAAGATGCGGAAATAGGGCGCGGAATCGACGCCGGCGCCCGCGACCCATTGCCAGTTCAGCGGATTGTTGGCCGGATCGGCGTCGATCAGCGTATCCCAGAACCATTCCTCGCCGCGCCGCCAGTCGATGAGCAGATGCTTGACGAGGAACGAAGCGGCGATGAGCCGGGCGCGATTGGGCAAATATCCCGTGCGCCACAATTGCCGCATCCCGGCGTCGACAATCGGATAGCCTGTCTCTCCATGCGCCCAGGCGCGAAAACCCGACGTGTCGTCGCGCCAGGGAAAGCGCTCGAACTCAGGCCGCAACGGACGCGTCGCCAGGTCGGGATGGGCGTCGAGCAAGGCCGTTGCAAAGTCGCGCCAGCCGAGCTCGGCCAGAAATTTTTCCGCTGCATCGCCGAGAGCGGGCTTAGAGACTGCTGCGGCTTCGACGGCGTGCGCGATGCGGCGCGGCGAAATCTCGCCAAAACGCAAATTCGCCGACAGGCGCGACGCGGCGCCGCCTGCAAGGATGTCGCGCTCGTCTGCGTAGTCTTTCAGAGACTTTGTAACGAAGGTCTTGAGCGATGCGAGCGCGCCGATTTCGCCTGGCGTCTCGCCCAGGCTCAGTTCGCCTGCCCAATCTGGCTTTGTCGGTTTAAGCTTCAAAGCTTCGATCGACACGCGCTTCGGAGCCTCATGAGGCCATGACGCGGCGATGAAACGCGTGGGCGCCGGCGTCGGAGCTGGCAGGGGGCCGAGCGCGCGATGGCGGCGCCAGAAGGCTTTGAAGACGCCGACCGGCGTTCCGTCCGGCTTGGCCAGTTCGGATGGCTCGCGCATGACTCGGCCATTGAAAGTCATCGCTTCGACGCCGCGCGCTGTGAGGGCCTTCTCAATGCGCGCGGCGAGCCCTTTGGCGCCGCCCTCGTAGGGCCGGCTCCAAAAGACGCGGCTCGCCTTCGCTGCGGCGGCGAGCGCGAGGATCGTCTCCTCCGTGTCGACCTTGACGACGTCGAGTCGCGCGCCGCGCGCGGAGAGCTCGACTTCCATCGCCGCGAGCGCCTCGGCGAGCCTCCATTTCGCTGCGCCGCCGAGCGGACGCGCTCCGCCACCTTCGTCGTCATGGACATAGACGAAGAGCGCAGGACGATTCGCGACGGCATGAACGGACGGCTGGTCATCGACGCGGAGATCGTCTCGCAGCCAGACGATGTCGGCGATTGCGCTCACGAGCCGTCTCCGCCTGCGGCCAAGCTATCTCACGCCACGGAGTGCGGCGCTTCCGCGTCCTGCCATTCGAGCGTGACGACCTTGCCGTTCTCGACCGTCAGCGCGAGGCGCCCGCGCTTGAGTTCGAGCGCGCGTTCGCCGAACAAAGTCCGCCGCCAGCCGCTGAGCGCCGGCACCGCGGCTTTATCGTTCTGGGCGATCGCTTCAAGGTCGTCGACGGTGGCGATCAGCTTGCCGGCGACGCCGCTGTCCTCGCTCACTTGCCTCAGCAACACTTTCAGCAATTCGACCGTTGCGCCGACATTGACGCCGTTGCGTCGCTCGCGCTCAATTTTCGGCAATGTCTTGGGGTCGCGCTCAAGCCCGCGTTCGATCGCGATGAGAATCTCGCCGCCCGCGCGCGACCGCTCCATCCCACGGGGGAACGCGCGGAGATTGGCG
Organism: uncultured Alphaproteobacteria bacterium; assembly: GCA_963737365.1. Classification (GTDB taxonomy): domain Bacteria; phylum Pseudomonadota; class Alphaproteobacteria; order Rhizobiales; family Beijerinckiaceae; genus Roseiarcus. The sequence goes on along the minus strand of CAVTSD010000007.1, from coordinate 965,239 downwards.
AGGGCTTCGGGGGTGCGCGGCGCGGCGAGCGCGAGCTCGATCAGCACTTCGTCCTTGAGCACGCGCGCTCGGGGCACGTCGCGCGCTTGCGCCTCGCTTTCGCGCCAGGCGGCGATCTCCATCAGCACCGCGAGATCGCGGGGCTTGCGCGCCTTGTTCTTGTAGCGCTCCCAAGCCCGCTCGGGATGCTGCTCGTAAGTCGACGGCGAGGTCAGCGTCTTCATCTCGTCGTCGAGCCAGGATTGGCGCCCGGACGTCGCCACTCGCTTCGACAGGGCTTTATAAATATCGCGCAAATGGGTGACGTCGCCGATCGCGTAAGCAATTTGCGCCTCGGCCAGGGGACGGCGCGCCCAATCGGTGAACCGCGACGACTTGTCGATCCCAACATGACAGATCGACTGCACGAGCTCGCTGTAGGAGACCTGTTCGCCATAGCCGCACACCATCGCCGCGACCTGGGTGTCGAACAGCGGCGTTGGCACGAGCCCGGAAAGCTTCCAGAAAATCTCAAGATCCTGCCTGGCGGCGTGGAACACCTTGACCACGTCCTCATCCGCCATCAATTGCAACAGTGGCTGGAGGTCGAGCCCCGGCGCCAGCGCGTCGATCGCAAGCGCTTCATCGTCCGAGGCCAGCTGAACGACGCACAGAATCGGCCAGAACGTCGTCTCGCGCAGGAATTCGGTATCGACGGTCACGAACGGCGAACGCGCCAGGCGCTGACAGGCCTGAGCAAGTTCGTCCGTCGTTGTGATCAGAGACACTGGATTCGCGTCTCTATTCGATTTCGCGCGGCGGCGCGACTGGCTTTGCCCGATCCTTGCGCAACGAAAGCGGCGCGTGCCGCGGCATGCCGAGACGCTTGTCGAGATAGGCGCCCACGACGGTCTGCAGCTCGTCCATGCAATCCTCGAAGAAGTGATTCGCCTCCGGGATAACGGCGTGCTCGATGGCGATGCCCTTCTGGGTCTTCAGTTTCTCGATCAGCGCCATTACCTCTTTCAGCGGCGCGACGCGATCCTTGTCGCCATGGACGAACAAGCCTGAGGAGGGGCAAGGCGCAAGAAAGCTGTAATCGAAGCGATTGGCTGGCGGAGCGATCGAGATGAAGCCCTCGATCTCCGGCCTGCGCATCAGGAGCTGCATGCCGATCCAGGAGCCGAACGAAACGCCGGCGATCCAGCAGGCGCGCGCCTCCGGACTGATCGACTGCGCCCAGTCGAGCGCGGAAGCGGCGTCCGACAATTCCCCCTGGCCGTGGTCAAAGGCGCCCTGCGACCGCCCGACCCCCCGAAAGTTGAAGCGCAGCACGGAAAACCCGCGTTCGGCAAAAGCATAATACGTGTTATAGACAATCTGGTTGTTCATCGTCCCGCCAAATTGGGGATGAGAATGAAGCACAACCGCAATCGGCGCCCCGCGCTGCTTGGCGGGATGAAAACGGCCCTCCAGCCTACCGGCGGGGCCGGTAAAGAAAACCTCGGGCATGAATTCTCCACAATGCCTTGAAGCATCCCCGATTGGGCGTCGACTGCGCTCCTCCGCGCCTTACGGCGCGAATTTGCGCGCGAATCTGTCTCGGTCAGTCGACGGGGGGTCGCCTCGGAGGCCGCCTCATAGCACGCTAGCCGCTGGCAATTGCAAGGAAAAACCGCCAGTCCTGTCGCGGTTTTCAACTCAAATGCGAGGATCGGACCCGTGATCGCCGCCCGCGCGAGCCTGGCGAAGCGGGCCTATCTCGACTATAACGCGACCGCGCCGCTGCGCGTGGACGCGCGCGAGGCGGCGCTTGCAGCCATGGCGACAACCGGAAATCCCTCCTCGGTCCACGCCGAGGGCCGGGCCGCGCGCCGCATCGTCGAAGACGCAAGAAGTGAGGTTGCGCGGCTTGTGGGCGTAAGCTCACGCTTGGTTACATTCGTGTCGGGCGGCACCGAGGCGGCGAACGCCGCCCTCAATCCTCATTTCGGCGTGGGCCCAAACGCGGCGCCGCTCGATCGACTTATCGTTTCCGCCGGCGAGCACGCCTGCGTCCTGTCCGGGCATCGCTTTCCGACGTCCGAGGTCGCGCCCCTACGCCCGGACGGACGCATCGATCTCGACTGGCTTGAGGCCGCCTGTCGCCGTCCTGGTCGCGCGCTTGTGGCGCTGCAGGGCGCAAACAACGAGACGGGAGTGATCCAGCCGGTCGCGGAAGCGGCGGCGCTGGTCCATGCCGCGGGCGGATTTCTCTTCTGCGACGCAGTCCAATTGGCCGGCCGGATGTCCTGCGACGCTGCCGCGCTTGGCGCTGACGCCCTTGTGCTATCTGCCCACAAGATGGGGGGGCTCAAGGGTGCGGGCGCGGTTGTCATGGCGCGCGCTGGGATCAGCCTGGGCGCGCCGCTTATGCGGGGCGGCGGGCAGGAGCGCGGCGCGCGAGCCGGCACCGAATCGGTCGCGGCGATCGCCGCGTTCGGCGCCGCGGCTCACGCATGCTTAGCTGAATTGGACGTGGAGCCGGAGCGGCTGAGGGGGTTGCGTGAGCGCCTCACGACCGTCGTCCGTTCGGTCGCCGCCGACGCGGTGATCTTCGCTGAGACCGCCGCGCGACTGCCCAACACGGTCTGCTTCGCCGTTCCCGGCGTCGAGGCCGCAACACTGATGATTGCGCTCGATCTCGCCGGCGTCGCGGTGAGTTCGGGTTCGGCCTGCTCGTCGGGCAAGGTCGCGCCGTCGCATGTGCTGGCGGCGATGGGCGTTCGCCCCGACCTGGCGCGCGGCGCGATCCGCCTCAGTCTTGGCTGGGCGTCGAGCGAAGCGGACGTCGAGCGCTTCGCGACGGCGTTCGCAAGCGTCATGGCGCGGATGCGGGCGGCGCGCCGAGGCGCATCGGCGCTAGGAGCCGAAGCGGCGCCCGCGGCGGAATGACTTGCATCCACCGGGCGCGCAGTGTACGAGGCGCGCTTCCATTTTGCCGCTTTTTCAACAGCCGAGGAGTTCTCCATGGCTCGTGTCACGGTCGAGGATTGCATCGATAAGGTCGATAACCGATTTGATTTGATCTTGATGGCCAGTCACCGCGCGCGGGCGATCTCATCAGGCGCCCCAATTTCCGTTCAACGTGACAATGACAAAAATCCTGTCGTTGCACTGCGTGAGATCGGCGACGGCAAGCTCACGCCTGGCGATCTGCGGGAAGATGTCATTCACGCGCTTCAGAAGCATGTCGAGATCGACGAGCCGGAGGCGGAAGCCGCTCCCCCGATGGTCAATCCTGAGGTGCAGACGCAGATCGAGGCCGGCGCTGATATTCAGTTCGATCGCATGACCGAAGAGGATTTGCTGCGCGGGCTCGAAGGCCTGACGCCGCCGCCGGAGCCGGAGGATGACGGCGAGTAGCGCAATCAGACGATCGCTATTGCGCAGCGGCGCCGCTGCGCCCAATGGTATAATCCCGTCGGCCCTCGCGGCCCGCGGGATTTTTTTTCTCCATATCCACAGCCACGCTCAAGTTTCGCGTGTTTTCTATATTCAGCGCCGAGCGATTTGCTATCTTGGGGACCGAATCACTTGCGTTGCGGATCTCCGTTGTTTGGCGGGGGCCGAGCGGATGGTCCCAATCGCGACGCGCAAGGGGTTCACTGGCGGCGAGGATGTGCAGCCGACGCGTAGAGTGGGGGCCGAATTGAGCGATGAATTCGTAAGGCCGTTAGAAGCGACGGCGCGTACAGAGGACGGCGGCGAGCGCCCGGTCGGGTTGGTTGAAGTCGCCGGACGAGTGAAGTGGTTCGACGCCGCCAAGGGTTATGGCTTCATCCTGCCGGACAGCGGTGAGGCCGACGTCCTCATTCATGTCACTGTTCTCAGACGCGACGGATTCACCACCCTTCGCGAAGGCGCCCGGGTTGTCGCGGAGGCTCAGCGGCGCGACCGCGGCTTGCAGGTGTTCAGGGTGCTCGCGATCACCGAGCCCGACCCGGCGTCGGCTCCCGACATGCCGCCCCCGCGCACGCGCGCGCAGGCGAGTTCAGTCGGCGGATTCGAGATCGTCATCGTCAAGTGGTTCAACAGGGCAAGGGGTTTCGGCTTCCTCACCCGCGGCGAGGGCACCGAGGACATTTTCGTCCATATGGAGACCCTGCGCCGCTATGGCTTCGTCGACCCAAAACCGGGCGACAGCATGCTGGCGCGGTTTGGTCCGGGGCCGAAGGGATTGATGGCGGCCGAGGTGAGGCCGCTCGACGGCTCGAAGATCTTCGCGCCGCACTGAACGCTGCTTAGCCCGCGACAAGTTTGAAACTGCGCGTCCGCGCCTCAAACGCTTGACGCGCTCTCCCGCTTGCTCTTGAAACCGGCTTCAGCGCCTCGCGCGGACGAGCGTGCGAGGGCGAAGGAGCGGGTATGATCGGAGTTCGGCTATGGGGGGCGCTCGCCCTCGTCCTTTTCCTTGCCGCCTCCGCTCGTGTCCCGGCGCTGGGCGGAGACCTTGATTCGCTCGAGATCGTCACCGCTTCCGGCCGACACGTTTTTCAGGTCGAGATCGCGAACAATGACGCGACCCGCGAACGCGGGCTGATGGACCGGCGCTTCATGGCCGCGAACCACGGCATGCTGTTTGAGTTCGACCGCGACGAGCCCGTGTCGTTCTGGATGAAGGACACCTACATCCCGCTTGACATGATTTTCATTGGTCCCTCAGGCGTTGTGACGCACGTCGTCGCGAACGCCGAGCCCTTGTCCGAGCGCATCATTCCCTCCGGCGGCCCATGCATCGCGGTGCTCGAATTGAACGGTGGGATTGCAGCTACGATCGGGCTCAAGGTGGGCGACAAGGTTCATCATCCGTTCTTCAAACCGTGACTTACACCCAAGCGCGTTGCATCCGCCGTCAACATTGCTACACTCTTTTGACACTGGGCGCGGTCTTCCGAGACGGCGTGAGGCGGGTGGAGTGGTTTGAGTCAAGTTTCGACGTGGAGTCCAGATTCTGGTTTTCACGCGCCGTTATCGACTGCCAGCCCGGCCGGCGTGCGCAACGGCTGGGGCGGAACATATGCGGCGCTGGATCTCGGAACCAACAATTGTCGGCTGCTCGTCGCGCGCCCGACTGCGCAGGGATTCCGGGTCATCGACGCATTTTCGCGCATCGTTCGTCTGGGCGAGGGGCTGTCGCTGACCGGCCGCTTGAGCGAGGCGGCGATCGCGCGCACGCTTGAGGCCTTGAAGGTTTGCCGCGACAAGATGGTGGCGCGCGGGGTCACTCGCGCCCGTACGATCGCAACCGAAGCCTGTCGCTCGGCCGCCAATGGGTCCGACTTCGTCGCGGTGGTTCGCGAACGGCTCGGCATCGAACTCGAAATCGTCGATCGCGAGACCGAGGCGCATCTCGCCGCCGCGGGTGTTGGCGATCTCGCTGATAAGGACGCTCGCTCGACGGTGATGTTCGACATCGGGGGCGGATCGTCGGAGATCATATGGCTTGGCTTTGACCCGCACGCGCCTCAGACAACGAACCGCGTGAAAGCCTGGGAGTCGCTGAGGCTCGGGGTCGTCTCGTTGGCGGAGACATTCGGCGGCGTCGACGTGAGCGAGGAAGCTTTCGACGCTATGACCGCTCACGTGTCGGACGCGCTCGCTCCTTTCGTCGCCCGGGTGGCGGACGAGACGCGGTGCGACCGCTTCCATCTTCTTGGCACATCCGGAACGGTCACGACCATTGCGGGCGTACATCTCAATCTGTCCCGGTATGATCGACGCGCGGTCGACGGCCTGTGGCTTGGTCGGGTGGAAGTGGATGCTGCAATCACGCGATTGCGCGCCATGAGCTATGCCGAACGCGCCGCCAACGCCTGCATCGGCCACGAACGCGCTGATCTTGTGCTCGCTGGCTGCGCGATCCTCGAGGCGATCCGGAGCCATTTTCCCGCCGAGCGATTGCGCATCGCCGACCGGGGCCTGCGCGAGGGTATTCTCAGTCATATGATGCGCGCCGACGGGGTCGGTCCCCACCGCCGCCCCCGCGAACGCTGGTGACGACAGGCGGCTCGGGCCGCGAGGGCGGCCGGGCTCTCAAAACCCGCGTCAAGATGACCCGCAAGCGCACGCCGGCCTCGGCCCGCTGGCTCGAGCGGCAACTCAACGATCCCTACGTCGCCCGGGCGCGCCGCGAAGGCTACCGGTCGCGCGCGGCCTATAAGCTCATTGAGATCGACGACAAGCACAAGATGTTGAAGCGGGGGGAGCGCATCATCGATCTCGGCGCCGCGCCTGGCGGCTGGAGCCAGGTTGCGGCGGAGCGCGTCGGCGCGCACGAGGGCAGGGGACGGGTCATCGCGATTGATCTCTTGGAGATGGAACCAATTGAGGGGGTGGAGTTCCGGCAGATGGACTTCCACGATCGCAAGGCGCCGGATCAGCTTCGCGAATGGCTGGGCGGCTTCGCGGATGGCGTGCTCTCCGACATGGCGGCCAACGCCACCGGCCACCGCAAGACCGACCAGTTGCGCATCATCGGCCTGGTCGAACTCGCCGCTGATTTCGCCAGCGAAGTCCTGGCGCCGGGCGGATTCTTTCTGGCCAAAGTGCTGCAGGGCGGCGCCGAGGGCGAACTGCTCGCCCGCCTCAAGCGCGACTTCGGCGCCGTGCGCCACATAAAGCCGAAAGCCAGCCGCGCCGACAGCGCCGAACTTTATTTGTTGGCCACGGGATTCAGAGGGGCGCGGCCGGCCGCCTGATCGTCCGTCGTTGATGTGAGATAGCGTTCAGGGCTCTAGATTGGTCATTCAAGTTCCTCAACAGATGTGTTATCCCAAGATGCCGTGACCGAGCTTCTTGAGCGAGCCGTCGAAATCTTGCGCGGGCTGCCGCCCGAAACGCAAGACGCGCTTGCCCGCACTCTCCTCCAATGGGCTGAGAACGACCCGTCGATCGTATGGCTCAGCCCTGGCGAGGAAGAGTTTGCAAGAGCCTCTTCGTTGGAGCCCGAACGGGGCGAGTTCGCGACCGACGATGAGATCCGAGCGATCCTTGGCGAACCGGGGCCTGTGGGGCTGAGGTATATGAATCACGCCGCAGAGGAACTCGAGCAAGTCCTGTCGTACATCGAGGGCGCCCTCCGGAGGCGCATCCGATTTCCTGTTTTAAGGCCGCCCGGGCGGTAGTCTGATGCTAACGCGCGCAGCGTCCGGCCTTATGATCGACGCCAAGAAGCCACCTACCCAGGGAGGAACAAGCATGAATGTTCAGGCCAAGGAGATCAAAGCCCCGGCCGATCCGGCAGCGCTTATGGGAAAACTGCCCACCCCGCCGAAATTCGACAATCCAGCCGACGAGCGCTTGCATCGGAAAGAGAGATTGGCGGCGGGATTTCGGCTATTTTCGAAGTTCGGCTTCGACGAGGGGGTCGCGGGGCACATCACCGCGCGCGATCCGGAGGACCTCGACACGTTCTGGGTCAATCCGTTCGGCGTCCATTTCAGCCAGGTCAAGGTCTCGAACCTGATCCGCTGCGATCACAAGGGCAATGTCGTCGAGGGCGACTATCCCGTTAACACAGCAGCCTTCGTCATCCATTCCCGGGTCCACGCCGCGAGGCCGGACGCGAACGCCGCAGCTCACTCCCACTCGACCTACGGGCGGGCTTTTTCGACCCTCGGACGTGCGCTCGCGCCGATCACACAGGACGTTTGCGCCTTCTATGACGACCACGCCATTTATGACGATTTTGGCGGCGTGGCGGTCGAGCTCGACGAAGGCCAGCGCATCGCCGATGCGATCGGGAAACGCAAAGCGGCGATCCTGCAGAACCATGGCCTGCTTACCGTCGGCCAGACGGTCGACGAGGCCGTGTGGTGGTTCATCACCATGGAGCGATCGTGCCAGGTGCAGCTCATCGCCGAGGCTGCCCTTAAAAGCGGCGAGAGCTTGAAGCAGATTTCGCCGCAAGCCGCCGCGCAGTCGCATAAAATCGTCGGAAGCCCCTTCTCGGGCTGGTTCCAGTTCCAGCCGCTTTACGCGCGCATCGTCAAGGAGCAGCCGGATCTTTTGGAGTGAGGCTTGCCGCCGTTAGCCTCGAGAGGGCGCGTCCAACTTGGTCAGCACTGCGGGGGCTCGTGTGTTGTTGGTGATCGCCGCAGAAGGCGGTCGGCTAGTCTTAGCGAGAGGCGGAGGCGTGACGCTGACGGTGACCAACAAGGCACTACCGACGTCACCAAGTTTGAGCAGGAAGTGAAGAAGTGCTTCGCTGATCCGGTCACCTATACGCCGGCGATCCCAAACCAACATGGTAGCCCACGTCAGGGGACGCGTCGGTTTCACTCAGGTCGCGGACCTGACTTCGCCCATTTGAAAACCAAAAGAGCAACCGAAAGCACTGCTGCGAGCTCGGTCCACAAAAAATCCACATATCCGCTGACACGCCAAGCGGCGGCGCACCCGGCAATGCGTTGCGCAACACGGGCAGGGCGAAGGCGACTGCGGCAAGAGCCCCGATCAACGTCGCTTCCGGGCGACACACGTCGGCAAAGGTCAGGACGCCGATTGTGAGCGCGCAAAAAGCAAGGATGAGCATGGCCCCGTAGGCGCACAGCGCGAACAGCGCAAAGGCGCCGCTTCTCGTGAGTGTGGTTGTCAGTTGAATGTCATCCGGAACGGGTCCCGGCTGGCCCGTCGTATGCAGATTGTACCCGAGCGCTCCCTCCCACATCGTGACTCTCGCCGGGAGCCGGAGTGAGGACTTGCTGTCGAGGAGCTGGACGCCGAGCCGCGCCACATAGGTGTCCAACGGGTAGTGAGTGACGCTGCCCTCGTTCAAGTCGACTTCGAAGGTCGCGCTCGCGACATGGTCGCCCGTCGCGAGCTTGATTCCCTCAACCGTATTGTCGTGGCTCACCAGTAGCGTCAGATCGTGGTCTGAAGCGGTATGCGCGTTTTTGCTCTCCGATAGACTTGGCAGGAGAGATGCGCGAACCTGCATAGCTTCGTTGAGGGCGTCGATGCTGACCGGCTCAATATAGATCTCCCGCCGGCAAAACTTGATTGATTGCTCCGAAATGGCGCTCTGTCGGCAGTTCCGTGACATCGAACTTACGCACTATGGCGACATAGCCAAGCGTCAGCGAGATCAGCACTGCGCCGAGCGCAAGTAACCGCATGTTCCAACCGCGCGGCTGAACCATTCGCCCCCCCCCGACCTTCGACGACCGCAAGCTACGGCGGGCAGACCACCCGCAAGCATCGTGACGCAGCTCACAGCCCTCGATCACGAAGTTGATACTCTCAATTTGGCTGAATTTAATCCGCCGGATTTCGATCGTTGTTTTTCGTTTCCTACCCACATTTTGGAGGATTTCTCAATGGCTGACCGTCTTGAATCTGCGTTCTCAATCCCGACGAATTTCAAAATCCATCAAGTGCCAACGGCACCTCCGGGCCATGTCAACTTTGGCGCCACAGCCGCAAGGCTTGCTCCGCCGCCGCTCGACGCGCTCTCCGCGTTCACCGGGACATGGACCGGCAACGGCTTTAACACCATCTTCCGGCCGCAGAAGGGGACGACGACACCGTTGCCGATCCCTGTGCCGGGCGACAACGTTCTCGAGCTCAATCTGACAACGGAGACGCTTTCCTTTTCTCCCAGTCTTGGCTCGATTCCCAACCGCGGCACGGTCCAGGGCGACCTGTTTATGAACGGCGTGCCCTATGTTCAAGCCATCAGCGACGTGACCACTCCGGGTCAATCGACCGGGATTCACTTCGAGCCGGGCATTTGGTTATCCGTGCCGGCGACGACCGTCCCCGCCGAAGGGTCAACTGTGGCGCGGATGGCCTCCATCCCTCATGGCACGACAATCGAGGCGCAGGGGATCACCTTGACGGTCGCTGGAGGGCCGCAGATCGACCCGGTCGACATTACGCCGACGGTGATCGCGACTGGCCTTAAGGTCGCAAACAAATTCCCAAGTCAGACCGCTGCGAACCAGCAAACCGCCCGAATTCCCCAGGACCTGTCGCCTTTCATGTTGCATGGGACCATCACCCAGGATCTGCTTGACGATCCAAACTCACTGCTCCGCAAACAGATCGCCGGACAGAATATTCTCTCCACGACGGTGCTCATCATCGCCACCAACCCAGCCCCTCCGTCGTTGCCCGCCGCTCTCTTCGGCGGCGGCACGAGCAATATCGCGTTCCTGCTTGGCGACTCTGCGGCGGCAAATCCGAACGCCCAGGCAATTACGATGTCCGCGATATTCTGGATTGAGACGGTGCAATATACTTTGCAAATCCCGGTGTTTAGTCCCGGACAAGGGCCGATAACGGTTCAGCCGGACGGCCCGCGGCCATTTGGGCGTCCTATCCCAACGTTCCTGGTCAATCCCCCAAATCCGGTTCCGGCCCCGCTCACGCTCCAGGTGACCGGAACGCAGATTCAATACACGCAGACTGTTAATTTGAATTTTGCAGGCCTGTCCTGGCCGCACGTTTCGGTTGCGACGCTGGTTCCGTCGGACCCGATAACCATCCCGGATTCTGCCTGGCCTACTGCCTGAACAAAACCTTGCGGGGGAGGGGCGATTGCCCTCCCTCGCGATCTATTCCGCCGCAGCCGTCGCCTGCTTTTCGGTGGTCGCAATCATCCGGCCGGAGACTGCCGCTCCCGCGTCGGGCTTGAGCCGGACAAAGATGAAAACGGAGAGGCTGGAGACGATCGCAACCAGCACGAAGGCGAGGGAGAGATCGCGCGCCATAAGCTCGGAATCGCCAAAACCGAGCTGGATCGCTTCAACGCACATTGCCGCGACCGCGACGCCGATGGCTCCCGACATCTGCTGAGACACGCTGGCGAAGCTCGTTGCGCGGCTCATCCGCGGCGGGTCGATATCCGCATAGCTGATGACGTTCAGCGCCGTGAACTGGAGCGAGCGGAAAAATCCGCCGGCAAGCAGGGTCAACAATAAGAGCCAATGCGGCGTCGACGGCGAGAACAGCGTGCAGGCGGCGAGGAATGCACCCGAAATGAGGCAGTTGAACACGAGCGTCTGGCGAAAGCCGAACCACCGCAGGGCCGTGGACGCGGAGAATTTCATCAGGAGGGCGCCGGCCGCGGTGGCGAAAGTGAGCGAGCCAGATTCGAACGGCGTGAGGCCGAACCCGACCTGGAGCAAAAGCGGCAACAGGAAGGGCATTGCGCCAATTCCGATCCGAAAGATGAGGCCGCCGACGACGCCAGCGAAAAACGTCGGGATCTTGAGGAGTTTTAGATCGAGGATTGCGTTGGGGTTATCGTTGGCGTGCCGGACGTAGGCGGCCAACGAAAGCGCGCCGAGCGCGATCATCACCGCGACAACCCAATAGGGCGCGATTCCTCGCCCGATCATGCTCAAGCCCGATATGAGGCTCAAGAGCCCGACGCCCGACAAGACGAATCCCTTGAAATCGAAACGGGGAACAGCCTGCTCGCGCAGATTGTCGATGAACCTGAGCGACAGAAGGACGCCGAGGAAGCCGATCGGCACATTGATCCAGAAGATCCAGCGCCAATGAAAATAGGTGGTGATGAAACCGCCAAGCAGCGGACCGGCCACCGGGCCGATCAGCGCCGGGACGGTGAGGTAGGCCATCGCGCTGACGAGATCGCTCTTCGCCACCGAACGCAGCAGAACGAGGCGCCCGACCGGCACCATCATCGCTCCGCCTAGCCCCTGGAACACGCGCGCGGCGATGAGGGTCGAAAGCGAAGACGAGGCGCCGCACAAAATTGAGCCCAAGGTGAAGACGACGATCGCGCTGCAAAACACCGTGCGCGCGCCGAAGCGGTCTGCGACCCAGCCGGAGGCGGGAATGAACACCGCGAGCGTCAACATATAGGAAGTGAGCGCGAGCTTGAGGACGATTGGATCTTTATGCAGGTCGAGCGCGATGGCCGGCAACGAGGTCGCAATGACGGTCCCGTCCATGTTCTCCATGAACAGGGCGGTCGCGATGATGAGGGCGGTTAGGGCGGCGGGGCGCATTAGGAGGTCTTTCGGCCGCGCCCTTCTGGCGCCGCCTCGCGGCCGCCACAAGGCGAAGCGAGAACGAAGCGGTCACAATATGTTGAAACCCGGACGGCGGCCGCCTTGTTCCGGCGGCGGGCGCCAATGCGTGCGCGCGTCGGCGGTCGACAGAAGTTTGGATGCCTCTCGGGTGCGGAACGCCAGCGTCCAGGAGGCGGCGATCAGTTGGTGCAGTTCATCGATCCCGCGTTGGAAATCGAGGAGCCCGTGCAGTGCATGCTCGATATGTCGGGCATGCTCGATTTTGGAATGCCGAACGACGTCGCCTCATCTGGATTATCGACCTGCGTGCCAATTCCATGACCGCCGATGTAAGTTCCGCTCGCGTCGAAGTTTGCGTTGCCATAGCGATCGAAAGCGGGCGGGGCAGGGCCAGCCTCCGACATGGTCGGGCCCGTGTTGGCGGTGAGCGGCGGGGTCGGAAAGGCCGCGGGCTGAGCAAAGCCGGCTTGTGGCGGCGATCCGGACGGACCGCAACCCGAGAGCGCAACCGCCCACGGTAGGAAAAGGAACAACGCCTGACGCTGCATGGAGCCCCCGCTAATCTATTTTTTGCAGTGAGTTAAGACGAGGGCAGCGTTCTCGTCCATCCTTTTTTCTCATGCGTTGATGGCGCAAAGTCCAGCACAGATCACTTCAGCCGCCGAACACCACCTGGTTCATGATCCGTCCGGGCGCGAGCGTGAACAAGCCCGTGACGACCAGCGCTAGGGTGAAGATCCAGATCATCGCCGAACGGTGCGCTTTGACATCGTGCCGGCGCGCCGCGAGGACGGCGAGAGGAACCACCGTCAGCGTGAACAACGAGAGAAGGTGGATCGGGCTCCACGGCCCCCAGGTCCGAATCGTATGGATAAAGAGCGACGTTCCGGCGACCAGAATCATGAGGCTCGCCCACGCCCAGCCAATCGTTCGGTGCGGAAGAGTTCCCTTGGGGGCCAGAAGCTGGACGGCGCCGACACCAATCGCGGCGAAGGCGAAAGCGGCGTGAAAACGGATGATCGGCGCAGCGTCGAGCAGCGGGGCGAGGGTCACCTCCGGACTTTACGCTTGAGCACGCGTTCCCGCCAGCGACGCGTTTGTTCAAGGGAGCCCGACCTTATCGCTTGAGCATGCGGTCGACCTCGTCCAGCGCCTTTTCGCAGCCTTCGCGGTCGCCCGCGTCATCAGCGTGCCGCGCCGCGTCCATGTCTTCGGTGATCGCTTGGGCCTCTTCGCTAGTGAGAGCGCCCGCCTGTTGTTCGGCGGTGGCGATCGACCCAGGAGTTGGCTGGCGATGCATGGTGGCGAAGGTCGACTGGGACTCCGTCCGCCCCTGCGCGGCCGCGGCATCGAGAACCTTGGCGACGTCGAGGTCGGTTTGGTAAATCCGATCGGTGCACGGCCCCGCATGAGCCGCCGCCGCGGCGAAAATGAACGCCATTCCCACCGCTCCGGCCGCGTGTCGAACGAACACGTCCTTCCTCCTTGGATCGGGGTGAAACGGAGCGACTAGCGGGCCGCCCGCCGCTATCTCTTGCCAACGCCGACAAGGCTTCCGCGGTCCAATCAAGCGATCCAGTAAGACAACAATTGTCCGTGATGCTGATTTCTCGTGGGCACGCTCACCAGACGCGTCTACCATAGCGGCAAACATTGGAGAATTAGCCGGTTCTGCGGAACTCACGCTTTTCTGTCGAGTTCCGAATCCGACCCGATAGCGAGTTCTGTGAACCGACTTGAAACCGGCGTCGCGAGGGTGCAAAATATGCTCGCTTCCGCGACATGCGCCCCGTTAGAGAACACGTATGAGCAAGGCCGCCACCAAGATTGCGACGAAGACCGAGACGCGCGTCCAGCGTCCGCGTCTGCATAAAGTCCTTCTCTTCAACGACGATTATACGCCGCGCGACTTCGTGGTCGAAGTCCTGAAGGGGGTGTTTCGTCTCAATGAGACCCAGGCGCTCGGGGTCATGATCACTGCCCATCGCAAAGGCGTCTGCGTCGTGGCGGTGTTCGCCCAGGACATCGCCGAGACCAAGGCCGCGCGCGCAACGGAAGCGGGCGCCGCCAAGGGTTATCCGCTGCGTTTCAGCACCGAGCCAGAAGAATAACGCGCTCTTCGGTCGTTCAGGGGATTGATCGGACATGAACGGCGGCGCGCCGACGCCCTTGAAGACGCGTAAACTTGGCCGGACGAACGTCCGCGTGACGGAGCTCGGCCTCGGCACTGCGCCGCTGGGTGAGCTCTTCGACAAGATCGAGGACGACGAAGCGGCGGCGATCATCGGCGCCGCTTGGGATGGCGGCGTCAGATATTTCGATACGTCCCCATGGTATGGGCGCGGACTCGCCGAGCATTCGCTGGGCCGCGCGCTCTACCGCAAACCGCGCGATCAATACGTCATCTCGACCAAAGTTGGCCGCGTCCTTCGGCGTCCCCTCGGCCCCGACGCCATCAAGGATCAATGGCTCGGAGGCCTCGAGTTTCAGACGGTCTTCGACTACGGCTACGACGGCGTGATGCGCTCCTTCGAGGACAGCCTTCAGCGGCTCGGGATCAATCGGGTCGACGTCCTTCTGATTCATGATCTCGACCCGTGGGACCACAATTCCGCGACGCTCAACGCCTATTTCACGCAGCTTAAGACGAGCGGTTGGAAGGCGCTGGCGGAATTGCGCGAGGCAGGCGTGATCGGGGGGATCGGCGCGGGCTTCAACTCGATGGGCTCGATCCCGCGCTTCCTCGATCTCTTCGACATGGACTTCTTCCTTCTGGCGATGCGCTACACGCTGCTCGAGCAGGAGGTGCTCGAGAGCGAGTTCCCGCGCTGCGAGGAGCGCGGCGCCGGGATCATCATCGGCGGCGGCTACAATTCCGGGATCCTCGCGACTGGCGCCGTTCCCAGCGCTATGTACAATTATGCCCCGGCAGGCCCCGAAATCCTCGAGCGGGTGAAGAAGATCGAAGCCGTGTGCGCCCGCCATGGCGTTCCGCTTGCCAGCGCGGCGCTGCAATTTCCGCTCGGGCATCCCATCGTCGCCTCGATCATTCCGGGCGCCATTTCGCGCGCGCAGGTCGAGCGGAACGTGACCGCCTTCCGCCATTCTATCCCCGCCGACCTCTGGGCCGAACTGAAACACGAGAAGCTTATTCGCGCCGACGCGCCGACGCCGACCTGACTTGGCGCGTCAGATCCGACACCGCTCGGGACAAGCCTCGGGCCAGCCACGAAATCGACAATGAAGATCAGGCCCGCGCGGGACTTGGATTCGAATGGGGAGCTCCAAGTGGCGCCGGCGGCCTGAAAAATGTGATCGCACGCGCGTGATTGAGAGTTGCGTGAGCGATCACGTTTGATTAACAATTGGTAAAAGCTGGTTTGGCGGGGCGCGAATTCAGAGGGCGCTGCGATGAATCGTCTTTTTTTGACAATCGCATGTCTCAGCGCTGTCGCCTGGACGCAGGCGTCGGCCGAAGATCTGCCTATCGATCCGCCGAAAACGCCTCGACCGCACGCTGCAAAGGCGAAACACCCGGCCCCGGCGAAGTCGGCGAGCCTCGACAGCGACTTTCATTTCTCGGATCCCTATGCTCCGCCCGAGGGCACGACGGTCGTCAGGAAAAGCAGCGGCATCCCTGGCTATTCGTATCCTGTTCCAAAGGATCCGCAAGGCGGCCTTTCGATCAGCATGGGTAAGGATGGTGGCGGCCATACCACCGGTGGATTGAGTTGGGGCTTCTAGACTAAGCGGCTTCGCGCCCGAATGCGCCGAAGCCACGCGGCGTACGCCCTCGCGCAAATTGACTTTCCCTGGTCCCTCCCGATAGTCGCGGCGGGCGGTGCTCTGGCGGTTTGGTCGGCGTATCCGCTACGGCGGCACATGAATTTCCTGGACTTACGCCCATGAGCGAGAGGGAACGGGAACGCGGCGTCTGCCTTGTGATCGGGGCGGGCGATGGGCTTGGCGCTTCGATCGCGCGGGCATTCGCGCGCGAGGGCCTGCGCGTTTGCGTCACCCGGCGGCCGCGGCATACCGATGCGATCAACTCGTTGGCTGAAGCGATCCGGGCGGAAGGAGGCGAGGCTCACGCATTCGGGCTCGACGCGCGCGTGGAGGGCGATGTCGCGGCAGTCATCGAACGGATCGAGCGGGAGATCGGTCCGATCGAGGCGCTCGTCTTCAATATCGGCGCTAACGTGCGCTTCCCGATCGTTGAGACGACGACGCAGGTCTATTCCAAGGTTTGGGAGATGGCGGCGCTCGCCGGTTTCCTGACGAGCCGCGAAGCGGCGCGGGGGATGATCGAACGCGGGCGCGGCACGATGCTGTTCACGGGCGCGACCGCGAGCCTCCGGGGCAGTTCGGGCTTTGCCGCCTTCGCCGGGGCAAAACATGCGCTCCGGGCGCTCGCGCAAAGTCTTGCTCGCGAACTGGGGCCCAAGGGCATCCATGTCGCCCATATCGTCGTTGACGGCGCAATCGATGGTGCGTTCATTCGATCCATCATGCCGGACGCCTCCGAAAAACTGGCGCGGGAGGAGATTCTCGTTCCCGACGAGATCGCAAAAAATTATGTATGGCTCTATCGGCAGCAGCGCAGCGCCTGGACGTTCGAAATGGACTTGCGGCCGTGGTCGGAGACTTGGTGATGACCGCGACGATCGAATTCGTTTTCGACTTTGCGAGTCCCAACGCGTATCTCGCTTATCGCGCGCTGCCTCCGATCCTCGAACGCACGGGGGCGCGGCTCGTGATCAACCCTTGTCTCCTTGGAGGCATCTTCAAGGCGACCGGCAATGTCGCCCCTGGGGTCGCCTTTGCGGCGGTCAAAGGCAAACTCGATTACGAGATGCTCGAGATCCGCCGCTTCATCGCCAGTCACGGGATCGACAAGTTTCGTTTCAATTTGAATTTTCCCGTCAACACGCTGATGCTGATGCGCGGCTTTGTCGCGGCTCGCGAGGCGGGCGTCGAGACCGCCTATCTCGAGATGGGCCTCGAGGGCCTTTGGGAAGAGGGTCTCAAGCTCGACGATCCAGAAATTCTAGCCCGGCGCGTCGATTCCGCAGGCCTTCATTCCGCGAGTCTGCTCGCGGCTGCTCAGACCGATCGGGTTAAGCTGAAGCTTGCCGACAACACCGCCGCTGCGGTTGCGCGCGGTGTGTTCGGAGTTCCGACCTTTTTCGTCGGCGACGACATGTTCTTCGGCAAGGACCGGCTGGCGCAGGTCGAAGAGGCGGTCCAAGCGGTATCCGCACAGAAGCCGCAGCAGCGAGCCGAGATATAGCCCGGGATTCCTGTCTGCCGATCGTCACTAAATTAAGGATCGGCCGTCAATCACGCCCGGTAATCGTGAATCGATAAAATTTTAGACGTCCCGTCCAGCCATTCGCAATCGGGGGGTGAGATTTTGCGGCGTGGTCGGGATCTTGCGCGCAGCTTGCGAGGGCAGGGGACCCATAGAGCGTCAGGAGAACTAAATGCTTCAAGTTCGAAACTTCCTTAGCGATGAATCCGGTGTGACGGCGATCGAATATGCGCTGATCGCGAGCCTGATTGCGGTTGCGATCATCGGCGCCGTGACGACTGTCGGCACGAACATGAAAACCGTGTTCACCGAAGTCGGCGCCCAACTGAAGTGAACCGTAAAAGCGCGCACTCGCGAGGGTGCGCGCGAACCGGCGAAGGCTGCGCTCTCAAATCCGAGAGACAGCCCTAGCGCCAATCGACGCTGGTCGCCGCGAGATAGATCAAAGAATAAGAAGCAGCAGGTGCTCACAAAAGCCGACCGAGAATAGATAAAATTTGGGCGTCCCATCGAGACGCTGGCAATCGGCAGGAGTGAACTGGCGTCGGGTCGAGATCCTGCGTCCACTTCGGAAAGCAGCTCACGAACGTAGGGACCCATAGCGTCAGGAGATTTCAATGCTTCGAGTTCGAAACTTTCTTAGCGATGAATCCGGCGTGACGGCGATCGAATATGCGCTGATCGCGAGTTTGATTGCGGTGGCGATCATCGGCGCCGTGACGACTGTCGGCACGAACACCAAGAAGGTGTTCACCGAGGTTGGCAGCAACCTCAAGTGAACCGCGATAGCGCGCCGGCCAGAGGTCTCGGCTGGCGCGCGCTCAATTCGGACCCACGGTTTACACAGCGCGATCGCGCGCTGAAGATGGCGATACGCCTGTCCTTCAGGGGTCATTGCCATGATCCAATTCTTAAAAGCTCTGCCGTTCGTGCTGCTGTGCGGCTCCGCTTCGGCCGCGGAGCGGCTTAGTCTTTATCCCATCGATCCAGCGCAAGTGTCGGTTGCCGGCCTTTCCTCCGGCGCCTTCATGGCCAACCAGCTGCATATCGCTCATTCCGCGGAGATTATGGGCGCAGCTATGATCGCCGGCGGTCTCTACGGTTGCGCTGTCCTGCATGCGACCGCCGACGGCGTGGAAGCCTTGGCGTCTCAGGCGGCCGGACCATGCCTCACGACGCCTTTTCTGCTCGAAGATGTCGCTTTCTACGCCGACCTGGTCAGAACGCTTGCCGGTAAGGCCGAAGTCGACCCGCCATCGAATCTCGCTCACAGCAAAATTTATCTGTTCACCGGAGGCTCCGATTCAGTCGTGAGCTCGAAGACCGTCGAGAAAGGCAAGGCCGTCTATGCCGCGCTTGGCGTTCCCAGCGCTAACATCGTATTTGAAGACGACAGCGGACCGGCTGCAAAAGCTGGGCATTCATGGGTGACGAAAAATTTTGGCGGCAAATGCTTCGCCAACAAAGCGCCCTACATCAACAACTGCGCTTATGATCTGGCCGGCGCCGAGCTCAAGGCGATCTACGGTCCCGATCTCAAGCCCCCCGTCGCGTCGCTCTCGGGCCGGGTCGTCGCCTTCGACCAGAGTGAATTTGTTCCGGACGGGGCCGCGCGAGCGAACGGCTTGTCCAACGCTGGCTACCTCTTTGTGCCGAAGGACTGCGAGCCCGGCGCTGCCGCGCCCTGCCGACTGCAAATCGTACTCCACGGCTGCACACAATCCTCGGAAGCGCTTGGCGATGAATTCTACACCAAGATTGGCGTCAATGAATGGGCGGACGACAATCGGATCGTCGTTCTCTATCCCCAGGCGCACGCGACGACGGTGGCCGAACTGCCGCCGCAGGCCGGCCTGACGGCGCTGATCGACGCCAATCCCTATGGGTGCTGGAATTGGTGGGGATACGCCGAGGATTCGCGCTACCTCACGAAAGATGGCGTTCAGATCAGCGCCATCTGGGCCATGGTGCGTCGGATCGAAGGCCATTGATGCGGGCTTGGGCATAAGAACCGAACCCGCAATTTCAGATCCAAGCTTGGAAACACGCTGCGGCGCCTTAAGTTGGGACGCCCGCGGCTGGCGTGGGGTCAAAGCTTGAGGACCGAGGGCTTAGCTGCGCATGGACGATCTGCTCCGCTTGGCGGAAGACCCCAACGCGTGGGCGGCGCTCGCGACCCTGATCGCCATGGAGGTCGTCCTCGGCCTCGACAACCTAGTGTTTATCGCGCTGCTCACGAACCGCATCGACGAACGACGCCGCGGTCTGGCGCGCCGGCTCGGCTTGTCGCTGGCGCTCCTGTTCCGCCTCGCGCTGCTCGCTTCGGCGTCCTGGGTGGTGCATTTCACAGAGCCGCTGTTCACCGCGCTCGGGCGGTCTTTTTCAATCCGCGACCTGCTGTTGCTCGCGGGCGGCCTGTTCCTTGTCTGGAAGGCGACGACCGAAATTCACCACCGCGTCGACCGGGATGCCGAGGCGGAGGACGAAAAACCGGCCGCGCCGCTCGGCCTCATCGCCGGTCTTATCCAGATCATCATGATCGACATCGTCTTCTCGGTCGACAGCATCATCACGGCTGTCGGCATGACCGAGTATTTTCCGATCATGGTCGTAGCCGTCGTCGTGGCGGTCGGGGTGATGATGGTCGCCGTGGGGCCGCTCGCGGCGTTTATCCACCGAAATCCAACGGTTTTAATGCTGGCGCTTAGCTTCCTTCTGATGATCGGCATGACGCTGATCGCCGACGGTTTCGGCTTTCATATTGAAAGAGGCTATATTTACGCGGCGATGTTCTTTTCCTCCGTGGTCGAGACGCTCAACGTGTTGGCGAGACGCAAACCCAGGCGAGCGAAGTGACGCGCGCCCGCTTCATCCCCTTCGCAGCCGCCGGCCTAGTGGCCGGGGCCGCAATCGCAATCGCCACGAGGTAAGGGCTTGTCGGATCTCCTCGCGATCGGCGAAGCGCTGGTCGAACTGAACCAGCCGAAGGACGGCGCGCCCTTCGTGCAAGGGTTCGGCGGCGACACGTCGAACGCCATGATCGCCGCGGCGCGGCTTGGCGCCGACGCCGCCTATTTCACCGCGGTCGGGGCCGACCGTTTCGGCCAGGCGCTGACCGAGCTTTGGCTCAAAGAGGGCGTCGACGCGAGCCGGATCGTGGTCAATGGCGGCGCGCACACCGGGCTCTATTTCGTCACCCACGGCGCGCAGGGCCACGAGTTCTCCTATATGCGCGCGGGCTCGGCGGCGAGCCGGATCAGCCCAACCGATCTGCCGGTCGACCGCATCCGGGCGGCGAAGATCCTGCACATTTCCGGGCATCACCCAGGCCATCTCTTCGTCGGCCACGGACGCCGCATTCGCAGCCATCGACATCGCCCGAGACGCCAAGCGGCTCGTCTCGTACGATCCGAATCTCAGGCTAAAACTCTGGCCGTTGCGCCGGGCGCGCGCCATCATCCACGAGGCGATGCGGGCCTGCGACATCGCGCTTCCGGGCCTCGACGACGCGGAGCATCTGACGGGCCTGCGCGATCCCGACGCCATCGCCAGTTTCTACCTCGACCTCGGAGCCCGCGTGGTCGTGGTGAAAATGGGCCGGGGCGGAGCGCTGGCGGCGACGTCGAAGGAGCGTGAGCGCATCTATTCGCACGTGATCAAGGCCGTCGACGCAACCGGAGCCGGCGATTGTTTCGATGGCGCGTTCCTCGCGGAATACGTGCGCCACGGCGATCCCTTCGCCGCGGCGCGCTTCGCCAATGTGGCGGCGGCGCTCTCGACCTTGAACTATGGCGCGGTCACGCATTTGCCTCGACGCGCCGAGGTGGAGGCGGCGATGGCGGCGCGAATCCAATGACTCCGATTTTTGCCGAGGCCTCGTTGGGCCGGACCAATAGCGTTCCGCTACGTCCGCACCGCCGCCTGACGTGAGGCGAGGAGAATGACCCCAAAGAAGCCCATGAGAATCAGGGCGAGGGTCGGGGGCTCTGGGACGGCGTTGGGCGTGGAGGCGGGCAAGTAGGCAAGCCCGAGCGGCGTTGTGCCGTTGTCATGGAAGAGCGTTAGCCCGACGAGGTCCGCGCTACTCGTGTAGATCGCCGTCCCATCTTGGATGTAGACGGTCCCGTCTCCGAACACCATGTTGGTCGCAGGGATACCGAGGTCGCCGATCCCCGCCCCGGTCTTGACGCTCAGCGCAGTGACGCCGTCCGCTCCAAAGCTCTCGTAGAGAATGCCGTCTGCGGCGTCGAGCGCGAGACCCGTCGGCGCCGCGCCGTTGTTATGGACGAGCGTCAACCCGACCAGAGTTGGGCTGGACGCGTAGATCGCGGTCCCATCTTGGATGTAGACGGTTCCGTCTCCGAACACCATGTTGGTCGCCGGGATACCGAGGTCGCCGATCCCCGCCCCGGTCTTGACGCTCAGCGCAGTGACGCCGTCCGCTCCAAAGCTCTCGTAGAGAATGCCGTTCGCGGCGTCGAGCGCGAGACCCGTTGGCGCCGCGCCGTTGTTATGGACGAGCGTCAACCCGACCAGAGCGGGGCTGGACGCGTAGATCGCGGTCCCATCCTGAAAATAGAAGCTGCCGTCCCCGGCGACGATGTTGGTGGCGTTGTCCCCCAGCATCCCCAGGGCGACAGCCGGATCAGCGAGATCGAGAGCCACCACGCCGCCATCGCCGAAGGTCTCGTAGAGCGCGCCGGGAACCGCTGCGCGGGCCGCCGTCGCCGTCAACGCAGCCGAGACGCCAATTGCCAGACAGGTGGCTACGCGCCCGATGTTGCGAAACATATAAATGGCTCCCAATTTCATGCGGAGAGCGTGCGCAGTATAGCCAAATTGCGACGCCGTGACCAGCCTAACGCATGTGTTGCCCCTTGCGAATGCGGACGCTTTGACCTCGCGCTGGTTCGGCGCCAACTTCGACCATCAGATGACGCCGTTCTTTCCCAGCGCCTCGTTGGCGGCGGCCTATATCGCCGCCTGCCTCCTGCTCGCCGCCACGCCCGGCGCGGACATGGCGCTCTTTCTGTCGCGCACCCTCGCCGGCGGCAGGGCGCAGGGCTTCGCGGCGCAGGCGGGCGCGAATGTCGGGCTGACGGTCCACACCGTCGCCGCGGCGCTCGGCTTGTCCGCCCTGCTTGCGGCGTCGGCCGAGGCCTACGAAGCAGTGAAAATCGCCGGCGCGCTCTACTTGCTGTGGCTGGCCTGGCGCGCCATTCGTCACGGCTCCGTGTTCAAAGTGAAGGCCGACGCCTCGGCGCCGGGCGGCTTGCGGGGCGCGTTTGTGAGCGGCCTCCTCATCAACCTCACCAATCCGAAGATCGTTCTCTTCTTCGTGACCTTCCTGCCGCAGTTCATCAGCGCGAGCGACGCGCATGCGAGCCTGAAACTGTTCGTGCTGGGCCTTGGCTTCATCGTGATCACCTCGCCGGTGAACGCGATCGTCATTCTCGTTGCTGGGCGCTTTGTCGCAACGGCGAAGCGCAACCCGCGCGCCTTGCGTCTCTTCGACTATGGCTTCGCTGTGCTTATGAGCCTCTTCGCCGGACGACTTCTCTGGAGCGAAACAAGATAGGAGCCCTCCATGGACCTCGCCGCCTTTAGCGCTTCGCTGTCCGGCGCCGAGCCGCCGCCAAATTTGAGCAAGCCCTTGCGCGCGCTTTGGCTCGACGCGCGGGGAAACTGGTACGGCGCGCATGACGCGGCCCAGGGCGCCAAGGGGGAGCAAGGCGACTGGGTGCACGCCTATCTGCATCGTAAGGAGGGCGACGCCGGCAACGCCTCCTATTGGTATCGGCGGGCTGGAAAACCGGTCTGTCGAGAATCGCTCAACGAGGAGTGGGCGGCGATCGTGGCCGCGCTTCTGAAGGACCAGAGCTAGACGGAACGAGCGGCGCATGTTCGAGCCGCGACCATTGCTCTGGCCGCGGTCGGTCACAATCGTTCGAGGAATTCGCTATGCCCGTTATCGTCGTCTTTGGCGATTCCAACACCTGGGGCTACGATCCTGCAACCGGGAGCCGGCTCCCGCGCGCGCAGCGCTGGACGAGCGTCCTGCAGCGCGAGATCGGGCCGGACTTCGAGGTCATCGCCGAGGGGCTCAATGGCCGCACCACGGTCCACGACGATCCGATCGAGCCCTATCGCTGCGGCGCGGACGCGCTCCCGCCCTGTCTCATGAGCCACGCGCCGGTGGACCTCCTGGTCCTCTCGCTCGGCTGCAACGATTTGAAGAAGCGTTTTCCCGTTTCCGCCTTCGATATCGCCGAGGGCGCAGCGCGCCTCATCTTTCTCGCTCGCGCTTACGGGCAAAGCGCGAACGGCCGCCCACCGAAAATCCTCTTGATCGCGCCGCCCCCGATCGCCAAGCTCACGGACTATGCTGAAATGTTCGAGGGCGGCGGCGAGAAATCCATCCTCCTGGGCCAGTGCTATCGGGATATCGCAGAACGCGACGGCGTCGCGTTCCTGGACGCCGGCCAGGTCATTCGTTGTTCGGATCTCGACGGCATCCACTATGAAGTCGATCAGCATGAATTGCTGGGCCGAGCTGTCGCGGAGGCGGTTCGCGAAGCGCTCGCCCCTCCTGCGGTCTCCATAGAGTAGCGCGGGTCACTTCAGCCACGCTGCCGCTGCTGACGAGCGGAAACGGGTGAGCCTCTCTCCAAACTCCGTTGCGCCCTCAAGCTTGTGCGGCTAATGCAGGCCGCAAACCTTGATCGGATATCCCCTTTGAGCGTCGATGCGGATACTGACGCGCTTGCCGCGCGCGATCTTCTGGTCTCCGCCGCACGCGAGGCGGGAGCGGTGGCGCTCGAATATTTCAATCCCGGCGCCCGGACCTCCGCCCATGTCGTGACAAAAGCTGGCGGATCACCGGTCACGGACGCCGATCTCGCCGCGAATGCGCTTCTTAAGGAGCGCTTGCAGAAGGCGTGGCCCGAGGCAGGCTGGCTCTCGGAAGAGACGGTCGACGATTTCGAGCGCCTTTCACGCCGCAGCCTCATCATCGTCGATCCGATCGACGGCACGCGCGCGTTTGTGACCGGCGATTCGCGCTGGTGCGTCTCAGTGGCGCTGGTTGTCGACGAGCGCCCGGTCGCGGGCGTCGTCTACGCGCCGGCGCTCGATGAAATCTATGCGGCGGCGCGTGGCCATGGCGCGACTTTCAATGGCGCCCCTCTCGCTTCCTCCGTCGCTTGGCCGCCGCGGGTCGCGGCGGGCCCAAAGCCCATCATTGAGGCCATGGCCGCCGAGCTCGGCGCTCCGATCGAGATTGTTCCGCGTGTTCCGGCGCTCGCCTACCGAATGTGCCTGGCGGCGCGCGGAATGATCGATTTCGCGGTCTCGGCCGAGAACTCGCATGACTGGGATATCGCGGGCGCTGATCTTCTGCTCGAGGAATCGGGCGCCCGCCTAATCGACGCCTCGGGCGAGCGGCTCCGCTACAATTCGCGCCAGGTGCGCCGTGGCGCGGTCCTTGCTGCATCAGACGCGGCTGCGCCCCGGCTCATCAAGGGCTTTCGCGCCGCCACCGCCTCGACGTCAAACTGACGGACAGCTGCTTTAGGACGCTTGCGTTTTCGCCGCCGCGAGGGCAAAGGGCCAACTCCCCTGGCCGCGCCGCTTCGCGCGTCTTCAAGGAAATGTGATCCATGACCCCTCCCGACGAGAAGGCCAAAGACGAGGCGAAGCCGCAACGCCTGCACTTGGTGTTCGGCGGCGAATTGAAATCGCTCGAAAGCCACGAATTTCGTGATCCAGAGAAGATCGACGTTGTCGGCATCTTTCCCGATTATGCGAGCGCCGAGCGAGCCTGGCGGGCCAAGGCCCATCAGACGGTCGACCACGCCGAGACGCGCTATTTCATCGTCCATCTGCATCGTTTGCTCGAGCCCGACCTCCTTCCTCCGACCCGGACGGCCTGAGCGCCGCATGGCGAGGCGCATAGGCCGATCGCAATGGGCCCAGGAGGCGATCGGCTTCGGGCTTGCGACCTATTTGTCGTTCGTTCGCACGACGAGCCGCTTCACCACGGTCCCCGAGGACGTGGACGCCTATATCAAGGATGACCTGCCGCTGATCGCGGCGATGTGGCACGGCCAGCATTTGATGATGCCTTTCGCCCGACCGGTGACAATGGATCGGCTCGCCGTGCTTATCTCCCGCCATGAAGACGCCGGAGCTCAGGCTTTGGCGGCACAACGTCTCGGGATAACGCCGGTGCGCGGCTCAGGCGGTCCAGCCGATCGCGTCTATTACAAGGGCGGCGCGCCTGCGACGCGCGAACTTCTGCGTCAGCTTGAATCGGGCTCCTCCGTCGCGATGACCGCCGACGTGCCGAAGCGCGCGCGTGTAGCCGGGCGGGGAATCGTGATGCTGGCCAAACTCTCCGGCCGAGCGATCGTCCCGACCGCGGTGGTCATGAGCCGGCGTGTCCAGTTCAACAGCTGGGATCGGGCGTCGCTCGGACTGCCATTCGGCCGCGCGATCGTCGTTGTCGGCGATCTCATCCGTGTTTCGCCGAACGCGGATGAAGAGGAAATAGAGGCCGCGCGGCTCGCGGTCGAGCGTGGGCTCGACGAAGTGCACCGTGAGGGCTACGCCATGGTCGGCGCAAGCGACCCGGGCGCCGACCTCAGATCGCGATGACAGCGCCGCTCTCGCTCATTGGCTATCGATGGGCCTCGTTCCTGGCGACGCCGCTGGCCGGCCCGATCCTGACGATGCGCCTCCGGCGCGGCAAGGAGGATTCCCGGCGGGTGGGCGAGCGTCGCGGCTTGACCGGCCTTGCCCGTCCCCGCGGCCCGCTTGTTTGGCTGCATGGCGCGAGCGTCGGCGAAGCCGGCGTGCTGCTGCCGTTCGTCGAGCGCATCACGCGCATGGGCGCGACCGCGCTCGTGACGACGACCACAGTGACCTCGGCCGCAATGCTCGCGCAACGTCTGCCAGCGGGCGCGTTGCATCAATATGCGCCGCTCGACAGCCCGGTATTCGTGCGGCGGTTCATCAAATATTGGCGTCCTGACGCCGCGTTGGTCGCGGAAAGCGAGATTTGGCCCAACATGATCGTCGAACTGAAGCGTTCGAGATCGCGGCTCGCGATGATCAATGGGCGGATCAGCGAGCGGTCGTTCCGCAGATGGGGGATGGCGCCGCGCTTCATCGCCGCGCTCCTTTCGGAGTTCGATGTCTGCCTCGCGCGCAGCGAGGCCGACGGCGACCGGCTGTCGACGCTAGGCGCCCCAAACGTCCTCGTCGCCGGCGACATCAAGTACGACGCGCCGACGCTCCCAGCCGACCGGCGCGAGCTCGCGGAACTCGTGGGCCTTACGTCTGGGCGCCAGATGTGGATCGCCGCCTCGACCCATGAGGGGGAGGAGAGGATCGCGGCGGCCGCGCATAAGCGCCTCGCCCAGGTGTTTCCCGATGCGCTGACCCTCATCGCGCCGCGCCATCCTGAACGGGGCGAGGGAATCCTGCGGCAATTGGAAGAGCAGGGCCTCAGCTGCGCGCTGCGATCGCGCGGCGAGACGATCGGCCCGGGGACTGCGGTCTATATCTGCGACACGATCGGGGAGCTCGGGCTTTTCTATCGTCTCGCCGGCGTTGTGTTCGTCGGCAAGTCCTTCGTCGCGGGCGGCGGGCAAAATCCGATCGAGCCCGCGCGGCTCGCTTCAGCCATTCTGCACGGGCCGATGGTCGGGAATTTCGCCGACGCTTACGCAGCCCTCGACGAGGCCGGCGGCGCGCTTCACGTCGAGCGCCCGGAAGATCTGGGCGAAGCGCTGATCGCGCTGTTCGCCAATGCGACGCGCCTGCGCGCAATGGCGCGCGCGGCCGGCGATACGGTCGAGCGCCGCGCGGGAGCGGTCGACCGCTCGATGGGCGCGCTGAGGGGCCTGTTGCCATCCGCCGGGGCGGGGCGGTGAAGGCCCCGCGCTTCTGGAGCAAACCGAAACCGACCTTGCTCGCACGCTTGCTGCAGCCGTCGGGCTGGGCCTACGGACGCGCGACCACGCAGCGGATGCAGGGCGCGGGCGAGCGCGCCGGCGCGCTGACGATTTGCGTCGGCAACTTTACCGTCGGGGGAGCAGGCAAGACGCCGACGGCGATGGCGCTGGCGCGGTTGCTGATCGGGGACGGCCGCCGCGTCGCCTTCTTGTCGCGGGGCTATGGCGGCGCCGCGCACGCCGAGCCGCTGCTCGTCGACGCGGATAGCCATACAGCGGCGATGGTCGGCGACGAGCCCCTGCTGCTCGCCAAACTGGCGCAGTGCTGGGTTGGGGCGGATCGGGTCAGAAGTGCGAGAAGCGCGGTGGCAGCCGGCGCCGATACGCTCATTCTCGACGACGGCCTGCAAAATCCGGGGCTCGTCAAGGACCTCGCTTTCGCGGTCGTGGATGGCGAAAGCGGCTTTGGCAACGGCCTCTGTGTTCCGGCCGGTCCGCTGCGTGCGCCAGTTTCGGCTCAGCTGCCGTTTGTGCAGGCCCTGATCGTTCTGGGCGGGGAGGACGCTGCGGCGTCACGAATCGCGGCTTCAGCGCCAGGCAAACCCCTCATTCGCGCGAGCCTCGAGCCCGACGCGCTTGCCGCCGCGCCCTTGATCGGGCGCGAAGTCGTCGCCTTCGCCGGCATTGCGCGACCGGAGAAATTCTACGCCACCTTGCGTCGGGTTGGGGCGCAGATCGTCGCCACGCGCGATTTCGCCGATCATCATCCGTACACACAGCGTGAGGTCGAGGCGCTGATCGAGGAAGCGGGCCGACGCGGCGCGCTTCTGGCGACGACCGAGAAGGACGCAGCGCGGCTCACTGCCCGCCAGGCCCGCGCTGTCGTGACGCTTCCAGTCACATTGCGTTTCGAGGAGCCGGCGTCAGTCAGGCCATCCTGCGCCAGGCGATGGCAGGGCAGGGATGACCCCCCTCTTATATACGATTTTAGCGATTTGAGACGCGATGGGAGGCAGTACGAGGTTGTTTATTTTGTTGCTGTGACACGTTGAAAAAGACAATTCCGCCAGAGAAATACAAGCATATTCTCTTGCTTTTCCTTCGATGCATTTAGCAGGCGGCTCACCTCCTGGTTGAATTTTGGGCGTTTGTGCGGCGGTGCTAGCGCCGGTTTGCGATAGGGGAGGGCGGCCCGCGATCGGCAAACTCGTGAACGCTTAAGACTGGCGCCGATTGAAGCGGCGTCCGACTTGCCAGCGCCTCGAATCGCGCGCAAGTTTCCAGGCAGAACCCGCGGCAAATGGCGGGGAAATCCATCGGGAGGATACGATGCTCGACACAGCGCCCAACGCCCGCGTGGCGGCCTTTCTGGGCAAGTTCGACGCGGCATTGGCGGCCGGCGATATCGACGCTGCGGTCGCGATGTTCGGCGCGGAAAGCTATTGGCGCGATCTCGTCGCCTTCACCTGGAACATCAAGACGATGGAAGGGCGCGATCAAGTCCGCGACATGCTGACCCACTGCCTCAAGCAGGCGAAGCCGCGCGACTGGCAGGTCGCGGAGGGCGAGATCGCGACCGAGGCTGACGGCGTGCTCGAATCCTGGATTTCGTTCGAGACCGAGATCGCGCGCGGCTATGGCCTCATCCGTATCAAGGATGGCCTCATCTGGACCCTCCTGACCACGATGGCCGAGCTCAAGGGCTACGAAGAGAAGGCGGGCTTCACCCGCGCGCTCGGCGCCAGGCACGGCGTCAATCCCGGCGCCAAGACCTGGAAGGAATCGCGCGACGAGGAGGCCGAAAAACTCGGCTACGAAACGCAGCCCTACGTGCTGATCATCGGCGGCGGCCAGGGCGCGATCGGGCTCGGCGCCCGCCTTCGGCAACTGGGCGTGCCGACGATCATCGTCGAGAAGAACGAGCGCGCGGGCGATTCCTGGCGCAAGCGCTACAAGTCGCTCTGCCTGCACGACCCCGTCTGGTACGACCATCTACCCTACATCGATTTCCCGAAGAATTGGCCGGTGTTCTCGCCGAAAGACAAGATCGGCGATTGGCTCGAAATGTACGCCAAGGTGATGGAGCTGAACTACTGGACGAAGACGACGGCGAAGAGCGCGACCTTCGATGCGAAGAAGAAGGAATGGACGGTCGTCGTCGATCGCGACGGCAAAAAGGTCACCCTGCATCCCAAGCAACTGGTGTTTGCGACCGGCATGTCCTCGAAGCCGATTATGCCGAGTTTCAAGGGCATGGAGAGCTTCAAGGGCGAGCAGCATCATTCGTCGGCCCATCCCGGGCCCGATGCCTATAGGGGCAAGAAGGTCGTTGTCATCGGCTCGAACAATTCAGCCCACGACATCTGCGCGGCTCTGTACGAAGCGGGCATCGACGTGACCATGGTGCAGCGTTCGAGCACGCATATCGCACGCTCCGACAGTTTGATGGATATCGCCCTCAGCGGTCTTTATTCCGAGCGCGCGGTCCGTGAAGGCATGACGACGGCGAAGGCCGACCTGATCTTCGCTTCCTGGCCGTACCGCGTGATGAGCGGAAATGAGAAGCAGGTCCACGATAAGATTCGGAAGGTCGACGCCGATTTCTACAAGGCTCTTGAGAAGGTGGGGTTCAAGCTCGACTATGGAGACGACGAATCTGGGCTGTTCATGAAATATATGCGACGCGGCTCGGGCTATTACATTGACATCGGGGCTTCGCAACTCGTCATCGACGGCAAGATCAAGCTGGTCTCGGGGCAGGTCGAGGAGATCACGCCTAACGGCGTCAAGCTCGACAACGGCAAGGAAGTCCCAGCTGACGTCATTGTTTATGCGACCGGGTACGCCTCAATGAACGGCTGGGTCGCCGATATCTGCGGTCAGGAGATGGCCGACAAGGTTGGCAAAGTGTGGGGACTCGGGTCAAACACCAAGAAGGATCCTGGCCCTTGGGAGGGCGAGCCGCGTAACATGTGGAAGCCGACGCAACAGGAGGCCCTGTGGTTCCATGGCGGAAACCTGCACCAGTCGCGCCACTATTCGCAGTTCCTGGCCCTGCAGCTGAAGGCGCGGCTCGAAGGCATCCCCACGCCGGTCTATGGGCTGCAGAAGGTCCACCACAAGGCTTGAAGAGGTCGCCTCAAGGCAGCCGCACGGTCGCGGTCGCGAGGCAGGCGATGCCTTCGCCGCGCCCGGTAAACCCAAGCCGCTCGCTTGTCGTCGCTTTGACAGCGACGCGGCCGATATCGAGACCCGCGATCTCGGCCACGCGGGCGCGCATCGCGTCGCGGTGCGGGCCGATCTTCGGCGTTTCGCAGATGAGCGTCGCGTCGAGGTGGACGATCGCGCCGCCGCGGGCGCGCACGCGCTCGGCCGCATGGGCGAGGAAGACCTTCGACGCCATTCCCTTCCACTCCGGATCGGAGGGTGGGAAATGCTGGCCGATGTCGCCGTCGGCGAGCGCGCCGTAGAGCGCATCGGCGAGCGCGTGCAAGCCGACATCAGCATCGGAATGACCGCTGAGCGCCGCAGAGTGGTCGATGCGGAGGCCGCACAGCCACACATGGTCGCCGGGCGCGAAGGCGTGGACGTCGAACCCCTGACCGACCCGCGTCTCGTTTAGGCGGGGGGCGAGCCGCGCCTCGGCCGCTTCGAGATCCTGCATGGTGGTCACCTTGACGTTGGCGGGGTCGCCCTCGAACACATAAGCCGGCGCGCCCGCCCATTCGGCGACCGCGACGTCGTCAGTGAGATCGCCGACGCCGTCGGACGCGGCGCGCCGATGCGCCTCGAGAATAAGCGAAAAACGGAAGGCCTGCGGCGTTTGCACAGCCCTGAGCGTTGAGCGCGGCGGCGTCGCGAGCACCCGGCCCTCGGCGTCGACCTGCTTTATCGTGTCGCTCAGCGCTGTCCCGGGCGCCGCCGCCCCGTGGCGCTCGGCGGCCTCAATCGCGCGCCCAACGAGGGCAGGGGAGGGGAAGGGCCGCACCGCATCGTGGATGAGAACGATATCTAGCTTCGCGGCGACGAGGGCCTCGAGGCCGGCTAGAACGCTCTTCTGGCGGGTCGCGCCCCCGATCGCCGGCGCTCCAAACGCCATCGCAGCGCTCGTGCGGTCAGATGCTCGAGCGCTTGGTCATAAAGAGCCTGGTCGTCGGGCCGGATGACCACCGATCGC
Organism: uncultured Alphaproteobacteria bacterium; assembly: GCA_963737365.1. Lineage (GTDB taxonomy): Bacteria > Pseudomonadota > Alphaproteobacteria > Rhizobiales > Beijerinckiaceae > Roseiarcus. The sequence continues at coordinate 933,772 of CAVTSD010000007.1, read as the reverse complement.
GGCCGAGAACGGGAAGCTCGCGGCGAGCGCCTCAAGTGTATGCACGATGAGAGGACGTCCGGCGCAATCGAGATATTGCTTCGGCCGATCTGCGCCGAGTCTCACCCCCCGGCCGCCGGCGACGACCAGAAGCCCAATCTTATTTGATGACAATTGAGGGCTCCGGCGATCCTTGAGACGGCTTTTCCCGCGCGGGCGCGGCTGCGTCAATGCGCGTCCGAGCACGCGGCGTCTTGACTTGGGGATGGCGCCCGCCGATCAATCGCCACAAATCCGTCCGGAAGAGCATCGTGCCGCTCAAACTGATCCTTGCCAATAAAGCCTATTCCTCGTGGTCGCTGAGGCCGTGGATCTTGCTCGCGCAACTGAAGATCCCCTTCGAGGAAGTGATGATCCCGATGGATCAGGCGGAAACGCGCGCGAACATGCTTAAGTACGCGCCGACCGGGAAGTGTCCGTCTTTGCAGGACGGTAAGATCGCGATTTGGGAATCGCTCGCCATCATCGAATACCTCGCGGAGGCCTTCCCCGAGAAGACGGTATGGCCGAAGGGCAAAGCCGCTCGCGCCCACGCAAGATCGCTTGCGAACGAAATGCACGCGGGTTTCATGGCCCTGCGACAGGCGTGCCCGACGAATTTCCGCAGACCTGTCAAAGCGATCTCGCTCAGCGATGAGGTCAAGGCGGACGTCGCGCGCATCGAAGCCGCCTGGGCGCACGCTCGCGCAACGTTTGGCAGGGGCGGGCCCTTCTTGTTCGGGCGCTTCTCCGCGGCCGACGCGATGTTCGCGCCCGTCGTCAACCGCCTACATATTTACGACGCACGGGTCTCGAAGCCGACGCGCGAATATATGGAGACGATAATGGCGCTTCCAGCGTGGAAGGCGTGGATTGCCGACGCGCATGCGGAGCCGTGGCGGATCGAACGCTACGACGCCATCTAAGAAGATAAGCCGTCGACAGTTCCGATGATGCCCTTCCGTAGAGTTTCGCGAAGGCGTGACTAAGCCAATATGTTGCAAATAAACAACATATTGCGCACTCTCGCCGAAGCCAAGCATTCGCTAGATCAAATTATTGAATTGGCAATGGATTCAACCCCAGTGTCGCGGGTGAACAACGTAACAATGTTGAGACTTCTCAAAAGTCTGCGGCTGGGATTAAGGAATTGAAACGCGATGGCGCGATTGAAGAGCGCGTTGACAACGAAGAGCGCTGAGGGAGAAGCCAACGCTGCGGAATGGCGCCGGCTTATTGGCGAACTCGATCACCGCCGGCGCGCGGCGGCGGAAGGCGGCTCACCCAAGGCGCGCGAACGTCATGTCGGCCGTGGCAAGCTTCTGGCCCGTGAACGCGTCGCCGGCCTGGTCGATTCCGGTTCGCCGTTTCTGGAAATAGGCGCGCTTGCGGCTTTCGACATGTACGAGGGCGACGTCCACGGGGCTGGGCTCGTCGCCGGAATCGGCCTGGTCGAGGGCCGCGAGGTCATGATCATCGCCAACGATCCGACCATCAAGGGCGGCGCCTACTATCCAATGACCGTGAAGAAGCATTTGCGCGCGCAGGAGATTGCGGGAGAAAACGGCCTTCCCTGCATTTATCTCGTCAACTCGGGCGGGGCCAATTTGCCCTATCAGGCCGAAGTTTTTCCCGACCGCGACCATTTTGGGCGGATCTTCTTCAACCAGGCCCGAATGTCGGCGGCCGGCGTCCCGCAAATCGCAGTGGTGATGGGATCCTGCACGGCGGGCGGCGCCTATGTGCCGGCAATGTCGGACGAGACAATCATCGTGGACAAGCAAGGCACGATTTTTCTTGGCGGACCGCCGCTGGTCAAGGCCGCGACCGGCGAGACGGTGAGCGCGGAGGACCTCGGCGGCGGAGAAATGCACACCCGAGTCTCGGGCGTCGCGGACACGCTGGCGCGCGACGATACGCATGCGCTGGCGCTCGCCCGACGGGCGGTCGCCAACCTCAACCGGGCGCCAAAGCGCTGGATCGATTGGGTAAAGCCGGTCGAACCTGATTATCCGGCGGAGGAGCTTGAACTCGTGGCCCCCGTCGACCTTCGTCGGCAGGTCGACGCCCACGAGATCATCGCCCGCATCGTAGACGGTTCGCAGTTTGACCCGTTTAAGCCGCGTTATGGCACGACGCTGATCGCCGGCTTCGCGCGCCTGTCGGGCATGCTCGTCGGCATCATCGCCAGCAATGGCGTCTTGTTTTCCGACAGCGCGCAGAAGGGGGCGCACTTCGTTGAACTTTGCGTTCAACGCAACGTCCCGCTTCTGTTCCTGCAGAACATCTCCGGCTTCATGGTCGGGCAGCGCTATGAAGCGGGGGGCATCGCCAAGGACGGCGCGAAACTCGTCACCGCAGTCGCCTGCGCCAACGTGCCCAAGATCACCCTGATCGTGGGGGGCTCCTTTGGCGCTGGCAACTACGGGATGTGCGGTCGCGCCTATTCTCCGCGCTTTCTCTTCATGTGGCCGAATGCCCGCATCAGCGTGATGGGTGGGGAGCAGGCGGCGAGCGTGCTTGCGACGATCCGGCGCGACGCGCTTGAAGCGGAGAAACGCGAGTGGCCGAAGCCGGATGAGGAAGCTTTCAAGGCGCCCATCCGAGCCAAATATGACGCCGAAGGCTCAGCTTATTATGCGACGGCCCGCCTATGGGACGACGGCATCGTGGCGCCGCGGGAAACCCGGCGGGTTCTGTCGCTGGCGCTTTCAGCCACGCTTAACGCTGGGGTCGAACCGACCCGGTTCGGCGTCTTTCGCATGTAGTTTTTGGGCGGGTAGGGGGAGCGTAACATAAATGGGCGTGCCCAGTTTTCAGCAACTCATGTTGCCGGCGCTGCAAACCATTGGGCGGCGTTATGACGAGATCAGCATTTCGGGGTTGGAAGACGAAGTCAGCAAGGCTCTTAAGATCTCTGTTGAGGAACGTCAGCTCAGGCTGCCGAGCGGAAATCAGACGCTGTTCGCCAACCGGCTCAACTGGGCCAGGTCCTACTTGTCGAAGGCCAGGCTGATCGAATTGCCCCGGCGCGGCTATTGTCGCGCCACCGACAGGGGCCGAGAGCTCCTCGCCGAGGGCGTGAGCGAGATCGACCTCGGGCTCTTGGAGCGCTATCCGGAATTCGTCGCTTGGCGATCCCAAACCAAGGGTGAGGCGACGGAGGAAACCGAGTCGCGGGACGATGCTGAGGAAACGATCGCTTCGAACTTCGAACTCCTTAACGCCGAACTCGCGCGCAACATCGTAGGGCGGGTGCATTCGTTCAGTCCGGCGTTTTTCGAGCGCCTCATCATCGACCTCCTGGTGCGGATGGGCTACGGCGGCGGACGGGTCGAGATGGGCAGAGCGCTGGGTCGGGTCGGCGACGGCGGCGTTGACGGAGTCATTAAGGAGGACGAACTCGGTCTCGACGTCGTCTATGTGCAGGCCAAGCGGCTCGATCCCAACAAGGCCGTCCCCTTGTCAGAAGTGCGTGATTTCGTCGGCGGCCTCGAGGGCCATCGGGCGAGCAAGGGCGTCCTGGTTACGACCTCGTACTTCCCCAGCACCGCCTACGATTTTATCACGCGTGTCTCGAAGCGCGTCGTGCTGATCGACGGGCAGGCGCTCGCCAATCTGATGATCCGCCATCGCGTCGGCGTTCGGGTCAAGGACGTCTACGAGGTGCGAAAAATCGACGACAGCTATTTCGCCGAATAGCGGGCGGGATTGCGATGAGGCCCGCTGGGCGAATGCTCAGAAAAAACAGGGGCCCCAGGGAAGGACGCCCGGGGCCCACATCCGAGTGGGAGGGGGGCCAACAGGCCCCCCTCCGGTTCTTTTGAAGAGCCGGTTAGGGCTCCGCGAAGATCAGGCCGTGCGGGGCTCTCGGATGACCTTGCCGTCCGCGTCGAGGCGTTCGATCTCGACCTGCTGGCGGCGGAGCTTGTCCTTGATCGTCTCGACGTGGTCGGCGCCAATCTTCTTGAGCCCGACTTCCTCAACGACCCTCGCCGTCTTGTTGACCAGCGCGTGCTCGGCCGTCTCGATGATCTCGATCGTGCCGTCCGCCCAATCGATTTCGCCGACATATGTCGGATCGGAGACGGCCTTACGCAGCACTTCCGCATGCTCCTCGTGCAGCGTCACGTCCTGAGCGACTTCACGCTCGGTGACGAACCGCCGAACGCGGGTGCGACCCGTTTCGTGCATTTCCTTGCCGACTTCCAGGTGCTCTTCCGCGAGGCGCAGGACGTCGGGTTGGGCCGCGGCGAGCTTGGGCGAGACGGCGACCTGTTGATCGTCAGCAAGCGGGACAGCGGCAAGTTTCCGCTCGACCGCTTCGACATGCGCGGCCGGAGCGACTCCCGACGTGACAGCGCGGTCATGCACGTCAACTGGACGATGGATATTCAGGACTGCCGAGGCGTGGGCAACCTCGCTCTCGGGAACGCGAACCGAAATGACCGCGCCCCCGTCCTCGACAGTTTGGCCGTAGATATTCGCCTCATGCTCATGGACATCCGTGCCGAACAGGCGATGCCACAACCCAGCTTCTCTCACGCCGGGAGACGAACTCGTTCGGCCAGCCTTAAGGCGAGCTGAGTCAAACATGCTGATGTCGGCGTCATGAAACCCAGCCGCCTTGAGCGCCTTCACGGCCGCCTCAGCGTGGGGAGGGGTGTCGTATACAGCAACCAAAGTCTCGTAAGCCATTTGCTACTCCCTAAGTCAGACTATTTGCTCTCTTTGGCCGACTTGGGGTCGACCGCCTCATTTGAACTCTGCACGCGGGTAACAACTGCTTCTTGATAACGAAGCGTGACACGATCATGAAATTGTTCCGTAGTTTTTTTCCGAGTTATTCTGACTTCTTCTTTCAGAAACAAACGCCGTTCAGTATGAAGAACTTCTTCTATAATCGGCACGATAATTGTTTCGCCCTCATAGCGAACGGTCGGCATCTCGAAAATCTGTCGACCAATCGGAATAGTCTCAATTTCGGCGCTCTCGCTGACGAGGGCTTCATCTACGGCAACCTCGCGCGTATGCGTTTGTTTGCTGACACGAACGCGACCCGTTTCAACGGCCTCCTTCGCAACGGTGAGCTCCTCCGCAAGCAGAGTCAGCTTAGGGTTGTCCATTGGATCGGCTGACGAATGCTCAGAAAACCAAAGCTCTCGCCCTCCGTCGTTCGGCTCACTCACGACGGCAGCTCCAATAATTGCAAAGGATTTGTACGAACAACCCAGGTCGAGCTGCCGGCTATTGTTGACAAGCGACAACCCGGCGGATCGTAGCCTCATCCTTTTGCAATTCTATGACAGACGAACTCGTGGCGCCGTTTTAAACTGGCGATAAAAAGTATCATTCCGAGAGTGGCGGTGAGGCGCCTTCGCCATTGCCTTAGAGTTCGCCCGTTACAGCCGCGCTATTATTCGCGGTCGAGCCGCCGCGCCTCGTCCTTCCGCGCGCGATCGCCAATAGAACGCGGTCAGCGGACGATGGCCATTGCCAGCGCGCTGGGCCGGTAGTGACGCGAATAGGGCGGATTAAGCGGGCGGAGGCAGCCGCTGTTCGTGGCTAAGAAGCAGGCTCAGTAGATTGAAGTCAGCGTCAGCGTCGTCACTCCGGCGGCGAAATTCAGCCCAGTCTGACCTTGGATGGAAAGCGGCTGCAGAGAGAATGAGCGGCCTGTTCCGCCGACGAGGAGATTGGCGCCGAGACCCGCGCCCGCGGTCGCCTCCGCGCCGACGCCCGCGTAAGTTCCCGCCAACGCCCCATGCGGAAACCCCGTGGAAGGCGCGAGGACGCCCCAAACCATGGTTCCCTGCTGCACCGCGCCAAGGGTGAGGCCGAATTTGTCAATGCGGCCGGTATAGTTGTCCGGCGGGCCGCCGGCGGCGGGATCGAACGTGCAGGTCATCGTCTGTTGCTGCGAGATCAGCATGCCAATGCCGGCTGAGACATCGCAGGTGAGCGTGCCGACTTTCGCCGAGGTTTGGGCGAGCGCGGGGCAAGCGGCAAGCGCTGTCAAGGCAGCAGCCGCGCTCAAAGATGCGAGGAAACGATTGGTCATTTTCAAATCCCCTCCCTGAGAGCGCGTCGAAGCGCCCATTCGACGAAGCGCAGGATGCGCCAAACGTAGCAGCGAAAGGCAGCCCCGTCCACGACAAGGATCGTCAAGACGGGCTAGACGCCGCAGCGAGCGGCGCTCGCCCTCTTCGCGCTCGCCATCCCAATGGGCGTTCGGTAGACAAAGGGCGTTCGGAGTCTCGAATGTTCGCCAATGTCCTCATCGCCAATCGCGGCGAGATCGCCTGCCGCATTGTTCGCACCGCGCGGCGGATGGGAATGAAATCGATCGCTCTCCACGCGCCCGCCGACCGGGGGGCGCTTTTCACTCGCGTGGCCGACGAAGCGCACGAGATTGGCGAAGGCGCGAACGGCTATCTCGATCAGGAGGCGATCATCGCGCTGGCGAGGAAGGTCGGCGCCGAATGCTTGCATCCAGGTTACGGCTTCCTGTCCGAGAACGCAGATTTCGCCGAGGCTTGCGCGAAGGCCGGAATTGTCTTCGTCGGGCCGCCGCCCGAGGCGATGCGGACGATGGGGCTGAAAAGCTCGGCCAAGGCGCTGATGCAACGGGCCGGCGTGCCGATCGTGCCCGGCTATCATGGCGAGAACCAGAACCCAAAATTCCTGCGCGAGAAGGCCTATGAGATCGGCTATCCGGTGCTCATCAAGGCGATCGCGGGCGGGGGCGGGCGCGGCATGCGCCGCATCGACGCTCATGTCGAATTCGACGCCGCCCTCGAGAGCGCCATGCGCGAGGCGGAGGCGGCCTTCGGCGACGGACGGGTGCTGATCGAAAAGTACATCGTGTCCCCGCGCCACATCGAATTGCAGGTGTTCGCCGACGCGCATGGCGCTTGCGTCCACCTTTACGAGCGCGACTGCTCGGCGCAGCGCCGGCATCAGAAGGTTGTCGAGGAGTGCCCGGCGCCCGGGTTGCCGGAGGAGACGCGCGCGGCAATGGCGAAAGCGGCGACGGAGGCGGCGCTCGCCGCGGGGTATGTCGGCGCTGGCACGGTTGAATTCATCGCCGATCCGGCGCGTGGGCTGAAGCCCGGCGACTTCTTTTTTCTCGAGATGAACACGAGGCTCCAGGTCGAGCACCCCGTCACCGAAGCCGTGACCGGACTCGACCTGATCGAATGGCAGTTCAGGGTCGCGGCCGGAGAACCGCTGCCGCTCACGCAAAGCGAGATCGCTTGCGCGGGCGCAGCGATCGAAGCGCGCGTCTATGCCGAGGATCCTGAGCACAATTTCCTGCCTTCGGCAGGCGCCATCTACGCGATGACCTTCAAGGGGGAGAAGGGCGTCCGGGTCGACACCGGCTTCGAAGCTGGCGACGCCGTCACGCCCTACTACGATCCGATGATCGCCAAGGTGATCGTTCATGGCCCCGACCGCGCCCAGGCCTTGACTACGCTCGCGCATGCGCTTGACGAGGCCATCATCATCGGGCCGAAGACCAATCTCGCCTTCCTGCTGAAGCTCCTGCGGAGCCCGGAATTCGGGGCCGGAAAGGTCGACACCGGGTTCATCGACGCCAATCTCGGCCGGCTCGGGGCTCAGCCGCATCCGCCGGACGAAAAAGCGCTCCATGCCGCCGCACGGCTTCTGGTCGAGCGGCGCGACGAGGGCGATAGCCTCGCCGCTTGACCCCTCCGACCCCTGGCGGGTCGCCGATTCCTTCGAGCTCATCGGGTCGCGGCGCCTCGCCCTCGACGTCGCCGTCGACGGCGTCCCGATGCGGGTTCATCTCATCGAGGGGCCGAATGTAGATCCGATCGAGACGAACGAGGATCGCGAGCGTAACGAGAGGGTCACGCTCCTCGAGGCCAAGGGCGGCGCGTACGCTTTCGCCGCGGGGCGGCAGGCGTTCGTCGAGCTTGTCGATCCCTTCGCGCAGCCCGAGGCTGGCGCGGGGGAGGGCGAGGCGGCGATCCGCGCGCCGATGAACGGACGCCTCGTGGCGATCGCGGTCGAGGACGGCGAGACGGTCGAGGCCGGGCAGCGGCTTGCGGTGGTCGAGGCTATGAAAATGGAGCACGCGCTGGTCGCCCCATACGCCGGCGTCGTGCGCGACTTGACCGCCGCCGTGGGCGAGCAGGTCGAGATGGGTGAGACCATCATGTGGGTCGACAAGGGGAAGCGGGAAGCGCAGGCAAAGGCCAGCGACCACCCGATGTGACAACCGCAAGCTTGCAGGGCCGGCTGTCTACAGGCGTCCGTAAGAGCTAGTAAACGTCAGTAAACGTGCATAAACGCTAGTAAAAATGCTGGCGTTTACTAGCGTTTATTTTTTCCAGTCGGGACTTTTCAATGGGTTACAGCCGATTGGAATAAAATTTTTCTTGGTTCGAGGTGGTTGCCTAACTTAAGGTTGTGCTCGCGAATTTCGCTCTCAGACACTTCTTCCGCTTGAATTCCGACACGCGCAAAGCATACCTGTCATTTCTGACTTTTGCAATCAATTGCTTTGCGTCTTATAGGCGTTCGCGGTTGGTCCCGGATCCAATCGGGGAGAAAGCTGTCATGGCCGCCTTGAGCCTGCCATCCACGCCGCCCCCACCACAAATCTCTCACCCGCGCGGCCCTCCGTCATTGCATCGGCTTACGCGGAGGCAGCCGAGTTCTCGCGGATGGCCGGGTCGAGCCCGGCCACGACGAAAAACAGGATCCCAGCCCGATCCATAGCGAACGCCGTAGGAGCAATTGCTTCTTCGGCGCCCGAGCTTCGATCGCCCTATCCGGCCGAAACCTCGATCTCGTCGTACCGATTGACGCGGTAGACGAGATAGGAGACCGCCCAGGCGGCGACGAACACGCCAACGATCACAAAGCCGAGGACGCCGAAATTGTCGTTGAGCGAACCGATCGCGCCCCAGAACCCGCCGCCGTCGGTCAAGCCCAGCTGATCGCCGATCAAATTGAGCGTCTCGAGGCCGCCCACGATCAGAGCGACGATGACCGATACGGCGGTGATGGTGAGATTGTAATAGAGCTTGCGGATCGGCTTGATGAAGGCCCAGCCATAGGCGCCGACCATCAGGATGCTGTCGGTCGTGTCGATCAAGGTCATGCCCGCGGTGAACAAGGCCGGAAAGACCAGGATCGACCAGATCGAGAGGCCTTGAGACGCTTGCGTCGCGGAGATCCCGAGCAGGCCCACCTCGGTCGCGGTGTCGAAGCCGAGGCCGAACAGGACGCCGAGCGGGTACATGTGCCAGCTTCGCTCGACCAGGCGGAAAAAACGGCGGAACAGCCGCCCAAGCAGGCCGCGATTCGCCAGCATCAAATCGAGGTCTTCCTCGACGAACCGTCCGCCTCGCTTGACGGTCTGGAACGTCCGCCACACGGAAGCGAGGACGATGATGTTGGCGATCGCGATAGCGAACAGGAACGCGGCCGACACCAAGGTTCCGACAATACCGCCGAAACTCTTGAACGCGTCGAAACGACCTTGCAATTCCGACGTCGCGACGGCGATTGCGACTGTCAGCGCAACGACGACGGTCGAATGGCCGAGCGAAAAAAACAGCCCCACGCCGACCGGACGGCGGCCCTCCTGCACGAGCTTGCGGGTCACGTTGTCGATCGCCGCGATATGATCGGCGTCGAAGGCGTGCCGGAGCCCGAAACTATAGGCGAGCGCGGCGGTTCCGAGGAGAAATGGGTAGCTGTGGAAGGCGGCGAGCGCCCAAAGCCATGCGGCCGCGTTAAAGGTGAAGAGGAGGGCGTAGACCGCGATGATTTTGCCCCGAATGTGCTCCTGCTTGTCGTTGAAGAGATTGGCTATTGTGACGCTCATTCCCGCCGGCTCCCCGTTCTTCCGTAAAGACTATCGGAGCCTGGCCGCCGCGCCAATGGCTTGAACAGCGGGAGATTGCAGGTTTTTCAGGCGAACATCGGTCAGGAAACGCACAGGAAATCGCGCTTCCGAGGCTCTCAATACGGCCGGCGTTAATTTTATCTCAATGCGATTGGTCGAATGTTGCGCGAACCGTTGGGTAATCGACGCGCCGTCGCTAGGACACGCATCCAAAACCGCGCTTAAGCGTCGAGGCCAGGGGGCGGACATGCTTGCGTGGTTGCTTTGGCAACTGGAAAAAATGGAGCGCATACGCGCAGCCGCCGGCGCGCTTATGGGTGAGTTTGGCGACGGCGCTTATGCGGAGGCGAGGCGCCGGGAGCGCGAGGCCAAGCGCGATGAAGCGGCCGGCGTCTGGAGACGCGTCGCGCTGGTCATCGCTCGATGGACCCCAAGGCGCCTCACGCCTGAAGCCGCGCCTCCGACCGTTCCAGAGCATCACCCGCACGCCGAGATCGTTTCCGAACAGCCGCGAACATTCCGGATCCAGTTTGTCTGCGGAACGGCGGATGAGGGCTCGACCAATCTCACCGAGGAGCAGATCGAAGTGCCCGACGCCCCCGCCGCCATCATCGCCGCCGCCAACATAAAGTGGCCGCCCCAGACGATCGGCGTGCGGATCCTCGATCGCGAGGGCCACGAAGTCTTCGCCCGACAGAAGGCGAAGCGGGCTTAGGGGCGGAAGCTAACTGGGCGCCCGGCCGGCGCATACTGTAACCGACCCCGTTCGATCGATTGATGAGAAAATTGCCGACTTGGCGTCTCGCGCATTCGAGCTGCTAGCTGGCTGAGCGGATTACTGAGCCGAAACAAAGCGGGTGGCGCAACAGTTGCCCGCTTTAGGCAAGTCCTGCGGTCGGATGGTCGCAACCACCGGCAGTTTGCCTCTACATCCCAGACAAAAGATGCGTGCTCGCTTCAATACCTGCTCGAGACACCGGGATTTTTCTCATTTCTCGGCGACCGCACATCTCATAGTGGACGAGCGCGTTCGCACCAGCCGCGGCGACGTCAGGAAATCTCATCAGATATTCGTGCGTGGAGAAAAAGGGGCCGGGATCACGGCCCTCGCTGCCGCCCGAAACCAGATAATGGAACGCGGCCTCAATCCCGGCGGCCCGAACATCGGGGTTCGAGTTCAGATAAAATTCCGCATCGAAAAAAGCAGAATTGCGGATGGCCGTCAGTTCCTTCCTTCGTTCCCGCCGTGCGGGAAAATGGTCCCAAAATCGCCGCTTCGGCACGCTGGCGCTTCTGGGCTCGGATCGGAAAGACAGATGAGCTATGATGTCTTCGGCGCGCGCCACGATCCGATTCGCCTGATCAGCGACGCGCCGACATTCGCTCTGCGCCTCGTTTAATCGCGCAGCAAAATCGTCTCGCGTCGCAGCAAGCTGCCTAGACGCTTCTTCTCGCGCCTCAGCAAGTTGCCTAGAGGCTTCGCTTTGCACCGCGGTAAGCTGTCTCGACGTCTCGCTTTGTTGGCGCGCAAGCTCCTCGCGCGCCGCCGCCGTCATCGATTGCGCGCGGCGCGTTTCCTCTTCCTGCTCGAACATAGCGTGGCCAAAAATCGCTGCGGCAGCGTCGAAGCGCGCGCGGATATCGGCCAGCGTTCGCTCGACTTTCTCGCTGGCCGGATTTTCCACGAGTTGCCGAGCGGCGTCATAGGCTTCGCGAACCAGATGATTGATCGCGGGATGCACCTGCAAATCGTTATCACTGGCGCGTTGGTGCCTCAGGTCCGCAGACACGAACAGATCAATCTCAGCCAAGGCGTCCTTGGAGCAGCGCGGCCAAACCACCCGGAGCTGCTCGCCCACTCGCTCCAGGGCGCCCCGCCGGTCGCGAAGAAAATCATTCCACTCGATCACAGCACGCCGCATGCCCCGGGTCGCCGCCTCGGCGTCCAGCACATGGCGTAACCAAATAAGACATCCGACACCTAAAGGGGTGCCGTCGCGGCGATTCAGCGACAACGCGACTTCAAGCGGCGATCTCAGTTGCAGAATCGGACGAACGGTCCAGTTCGCTTCTTGAAAAACGGGAGACCAGAACGGCATAAGCCGGCACATGCGCGGGTCCTTGATAACCGCGAGGCTTGCGTTGCCGAACTCCGCCGCCAGCGTTGATTTCGCTTGCTGCTTGAGCGCGAATACACGAGCTGGGTCAACACGTGTGAGATCGAACGGTCGCCAGTCCTGCCAATGGCCGTCGGCCGCCGCGAGGACTTGATCATTCAGAGCCACGAGAACCGTGGATTCCCAGTACCCGGCAGGATTGGCGTCCGTGGGAGGCATTAAATGAAAAGGAGCGGTCCCCCCGAGCCGCACCATCGTCCCGGACACACTCGATGTTCCGCTGCGATGCATGCCCAAGATTAAAAGCGCCGTTTTGTAATCTGATTTCGTTACCCTTCCAGCCGGTCGGGCGAGATTGTCATTCGCGCGTACAGGGACGCTATGACTGCGGTTGAGCGCCTGGCCAGAAGGATTGAAATTCATTGGCTTGGCGAGCTCCGTGGTTGAAGAGGCAAGCGGCCGATTTCTTGAGTGCGAGACACTCGTAAGGGGTGCGAGAGCGCGGGTGTTTTTGCACGGTATGGTTGTAACAACTGTTTTGTCAACAGCAGAAGTGGATAGACAAAATTGGAAAAGCTGGGGTCGCCCAACCGCTTTCCAGGAGGCGCATGGAAAGCGCGGAGCCGACTTCATCGTCGGAGAAACGCTAGTGTCGGAGCCTGTCGCGAGACTGACGGCTTCGCCTAGCGCGAGCCGTGGACGCTCGCGGCCGAGGCGTTAAACGACGGCTGACGGGAGCATCGCTTGCGACGAGCCTTCCGCAAAGCGCACTTGGAAGCTTAGCGTCAAGCGAGCAATGGGCCCCGAGACCCGCAACCAGCCGCAAATCTCCTGAGCCCCACGCATCTCGATGCCGCTGTATTAGACAGAAGTGTGCGGAGGGCTGGGCTAGTCATTCAAGATTGGCGCGCCCAACGGGAATCGAACCCGTGTTTTCGCCGTGAAAGGGCGACGTCCTGGACCGCTAGACGATGGGCGCGGGCTCGCGGAAGAAACTGGTTCTGCCGGATCGGCGCGATGCTATAAGGTCGCCCGCTCACGCTGGCAAGCCTGCGCCGGGCGCATTGAACCACGACAACACCTTAGAGGAAACGATGCGCGCCATCCGCATAGATCAGCCCGGCGGTCCGGAAGTCATGCGCCTCGAGGACGTCGAGACGCCGCCATTGGCCAAGGGCGAGGTCAGGCTGCGCCAGCATGCGATCGGCATCAACTTCATCGACATCTATCATCGCTCGGGGTTCTACCCCCCGGCGAAGACGCCGTTCACGCCGGGGTCCGAGGGCGCGGGCGAAGTGGTCGAGGTCGGCCCGTCGGTCGAGGGACTGAAGCCCGGCGACCGCGTCGCTTACGCAGGCTCCCCGGGCGCCTACGCCGAGGAGCGCAACATCGAAGCGAGGTTCCTGTTCAAGCTGCCCAAATCGATTTCCTATGAGACTGCGGCCGCGATGATGCTCAAGGGCCTCACGGCGCAATATCTGGTGCGCCAGACCTATCGGGTCAAAGAGGGCGACACGATCCTGGTCCACGCCGCCGCGGGCGGCGTGGGTCAAATCCTGTGCCAATGGGGCAAGGCGCTCGGCGCGACAGTGATTGGCTGCGTCGGCACGCCGGAAAAGGCGGCGCTCGCCAAAAAGTCGGGCGCGAAGCATACGATCCTCTATAACGAGGAGGACTTCGCCAAGCGGGTCGGCGAGATCACCAAGGGGGCGAAATGCGCCGTCGTCTATGACGGGGTCGGCAAGGCGACCTTCCCGGCGTCGCTCGACTGCCTGCGCCCGTTCGGCGTGTTCGCGAGCTTCGGCTCAGCGTCCGGAGCTGTTGAAGCGTTCAACATCAGCCTCTTGGCGCAAAAGGGCTCGCTGTTCGCGACCCGGCCGACCCTGACCACGTTCATGGCGGATCGGAAGGTCGCCGAAAAAATGGCGCGCGAGCTCTTCCGCGTGGTTGAAAAGGGCGAGGTCAAGATCCGGATCGGCGGGCGGTGGCCGCTCGCGGAAGCCGCGCAGGCGCACATGGCGCTCGAAAAGCGCGAAACGACCGGCTCGCTGCTTCTCATACCGTAGAGAAGTTTCGGCCTTTCTTGCGCCAAGTTTACAGATCACCAGCCTCCGCTTGGCGCAGGCTGACCGCCCTTGTATAGGAAGCCGGCCCCCAGTGAATGCTTTAGGAAGGGCGTATTGAGTCGAATGATCGAACCGACCGTGAAATCCGCAGACGTCGCCGTCACGCCCGCCAAGAAGGAGGAGGGCTGGTGGGAAACCGTCAAAGTCATCATCGAGGCGCTCCTGATCGCCCTCGTGGTGCGCACGGTCCTGTTCCAGCCGTTCAACATTCCCTCAGGCTCGCTCGTGCCGACGCTGCTGGTCGGCGACTACCTGTTCGTCTCCAAATACGCCTACGGCTATTCGCACTTCTCGCTACCGAGCTTTCTCGATCTTGACCCACAAGCCATGCCCGGCCGCATCTTCGCTTCCCAGCCCAAGCGCGGCGACATCATCGTGTTCAAGCTGCCGAGCGACGGCCAAACCGACTATATCAAGCGGCTGATTGGTCTCCCCGGCGATAAGATCCAGGTCACCCACGGGCGGCTCATCATTAACGGCGAGATGGTGCCGCGCGAACCGATTGCGCCCTTCCTAACGGTTAACCATTTCAACAAGCCGGAGGAAGCGCCGCAATATCTGGAGACGCTTCCGGGCGGCGTTCAACACAAGATCATCCAGATCGACGGCGACGATGGAACCTTCGACAACACGAAGGTCTATGAAGTCCCGCCCGGCCACTATTTCATGATGGGCGACAATCGGGACAACTCAAGCGATTCGAGGTTGTCCGGGGATCAGGGCGGGGTCGGCTACGTGCCGTTCGAAAACCTGATCGGCAGGGCCGAAGTCATCTTTTTCTCGATCGACGACGGGACGCCGGCGTGGGAGGTTTGGCGTTGGCCATGGACCGTGCGCTGGGACCGCATCTTCCAACGCGTGCGATAGACGCAAGCAACCGGGTTCCCGCGCTTGACCTGAAGGCGGTCGTGTCGCGCGGGCCGTCTTTCCTTTTTCCTGCCTGTCAGGGGCGCCGAGGCCCAGCGCCTCGATCGGTTGGATCATGAACAAACAGCCGCGCGCCGAACTGTCCGCGTTGGAATCCCGGCTCGGGTACCGCTTCCGCGATCCCGGGCTGGCGGTGCTCGCGCTCACGCATCTCTCGGCGCAAAATTCAGGCGGGCAGGGCAGGGCGCAATCCTACCAGCGGCTCGAGTTTCTGGGCGACCGGGTGCTCGGCGTCGTGATCGCCGGCCGGCTTTACCAGGCCTTCCCGAAGGCGAGCGAGGGCGAGCTCTCGATGCGCTTCGCCAAGCTCGTGCGCCGCGAAACCTGCGTCGAAATCGCAGCGCTTTGGGACGTAGGCCCGCATGTCACGCTGGGCGTTGGCGAAGCGCGCGGGGGCGGCCGCAAGAAGGCGGCGATTCTGGCCGATGTGTGCGAATCTCTTATAGGCGCCGTGTTCGTTGACGGCGGCTTCGAGGCCGCCGAGGCGCTCATCCTCAGCGCCTGGGGCGATCGCATCACCGCCGATGAAGAGCCCGCCCGCGACGCCAAGACCGCGGTGCAGGAATGGGCGCAGTCGCGCGCGCTCGCGCCGCCCCGCTATGAGGAAGTCGAGCGCAGCGGCCCCGCGCACGCGCCCCATTTTGTCATGCGCGTCACGCTAGACGGCTTCGAGCCTGAAGTGGGCGCGGCGAGCTCGAAGCGCGCCGCGGAACAGGCGGCCGCGCAGGCCTTTCTCGACCGGTGGGGCGCGACATGAGCGAGACGCGATGCGGGTTCGTCGCCATCATCGGCGCGCCCAACGCCGGCAAGTCGACCCTCATCAATGCGCTCGTTGGCGAGAAGGTCTCGATCGTCACCCGCAAGGCGCAGACCACCCGTTCGACGGTGCGCGGCGTTCTCACAAAGGGCGAGGCTCAGCTTGTGTTCGTCGACACGCCCGGCTTGTTCGCGCCCAAGCGCCGCCTCGACCGGGCGATGGTCGCCTCCGCCTGGGCCGCCGCGGCCGACGCTGACGCGCTGATGCTCCTCATCGACGCTCGCAAGGAGGCCGACGAAACGAGCCTGACCGAAGACACGCAAGCGATTCTGACCGCGCTCGGCGAAGCCGGCAAGCCGAGGCTCGCCGTCTTGAACAAGATCGACCTCGTCGAGCGACCGAAGCTGCTCGACCTGACCGCCCGGCTCAATGCGGCGCTCGCCTTCGATGAGACGTTCATGGTCAGCGCAACGACCGGCGACGGCTTGCCGCGACTGCTCGAGCGCCTTGCCGCGCTGATCCCGGCTGGCCCCTGGCTCTATCCGGAGGACCAGATCACGGAGGCGCCGATCCGTTCGCTCGCGGCCGAGATCACCCGCGAGAAGCTGATCGAGCGGCTGCACGACGAACTGCCCTATCAGGCGACGGTCGAGACCGACGAGTGGAAGGACCAGCCGGACGGTTCCGCCCGCGTTGAGCAGACGATCTTCGTCAGCCGCGAGAGCCACCGCAAGATCGTGCTTGGCGAGGGCGGGCGCACGATCAAGGCGATCGGCACGGCGGCGCGCAAGGACATCATGGAAGCGCATGGCGCGACCGTGCATCTCTTCCTCCACGTCAAGGTGCGGGAGAAGTGGCTCGACGACCCTGAGCGCTACCGAGCGATGGGGCTCGACTTCCCCAAGAGTTAGGCGGAAATAGACGGCTCAAGACGCGTCGCGCCAAGACGACGAAGATCGTCGACATACTTTTGAGGCTAGGGGAGGCAATAGGATGGATCGGCGAAAGCTCTTTATCTCGACAGCCAAGGCGGCTGTCACGAGCGTCATCGGCGGATCGTTGCTCGGCTCGCAGCCGACGTCCGCTCAAGCGCAGACCGCGGAAAGTCCGCCGGTCAAGGCCGGCCCTCCGAACGTGTCCGTTCTGCCTTATCCAGATCCGGAGTTTAGAGGCGTCATCGGCCGGACGACCGAGGATTCGAAGCCCGATTTTCCGCAGCCAATTGCAGCGCCTGAAGGAGCGCCCAATGTGCTGCTCATTCTGACCGACGATGTCGGCTTTGGCGCTTCGAGCGCATTCGGCGGCCCAATTCCGACGCCGACTCTTGAAGCGCTGGCGGCGAACGGTCTGAAGTACAACGCGTTCAACACGACCGCCCTTTGTTCGCCAACGCGTGCGGCCCTCATCACCGGGCGCGACCAGCACAGGGTGCACACTGGCATCATCATGGAACGAAGCCTCGGTTATCCGGGCTACGACTCTCTGATGCCCAAGAGCGCCGGCACGGTCGCCGAAATCCTGCGCGGCAACGGCTACAGCACCGCGTGGTTCGGCAAGAACCATAACGTGCCGGCCTGGCAAAGCAGCGCGGCGGGACCGTTTGACCTTTGGCCGACTGGCCTCGGCTTCGACTATTTCTACGGATTCCTCGGCGGCGATGTGAACCAGTGGGATCCCACTCTGTTCGAGAACACCACGCCGATCGAGCCCAAGGAGAAGCTCACCGGCGAAGAGAAGGCGAACTACCATCTGGACGCCGACCTCGCGGATCAGGCGATCCATTGGATTCAGGAGCAGCATGCGTTGGCGCCGAACAAACCGTTCTTCGCCTATTACGCTCCGGGCGCGACGCACGCTCCCCACCACGTGCCCAAGGACTGGATCGCGAAGTTCAAGGGACAGTTCGACCAGGGCTGGGACAAGCTGCGCGAGGAAACATTCGCGCGCCAGAAGACGCTCGGCGTGATCCCGCAAGATACGATTCTGACGCCGCGTCCAGCCAACATGCCGGCCTGGGACTCGCTCGATGCGAGGCAGAAGGAGCTCTTTGCCCATATGGCGGAGATCTACGCGGCGTTTCTCGCCTATGACGACTTTAACATCGGGCGTGTGATCGAAGCCGTCAAACAGGAGGGGCTCGCCGACAACACCCTCATCATTTTCATCGAGGGCGACAATGGCGGCAGCGCCGAAGGCACGCTGCAAGGCACCGCCAACGAAGTGGCCGTCATCGGCAACGGCGCGAAAGAGAGTTTCGACTACCTCTACTCGATCAAGGACGAGCTGGGCGGTCCGCTTCACTATAACCATATGCCCGTGCCGTGGTCGTGGGCATTCGATACGCCGTTCCAGTGGACCAAGCGCTACGCCAGCCATTTCGGCGGCGTCCGCAATGGCATGGTGATGAGCTGGCCGAAGCGCATCAAGGACCTCGGCGCCTTACGCGAGCAGTTTCATTATGTGACCGACATCATGCCGACGATTCTCGAGGCGGCCGGCGTACAGGCGCCCGACATGATCAATGGCGCGAAACAAATGCCGTTCGACGGAATCTCGATGACCTACACTTGGGACGAAGGCAAGGCGCCGACCCGACGAGCGACCCAATTGTTCGAGATGTTCGGCAATCGCGGCATTTATCACGATGGCTGGATGGCCTCGACCACGCCGCTCGTGTTCGCCTGGGAGCCGGAACCGAAGGGGATCACGCCCGAGAGTTTCAACTGGGAGCTTTATGACCTCCACAAGGATTTCTCTCAAGGAGCGGATCTCGCCAAGACCATGCCGGACAAGCTCAAACAGATGGAGGAGCTTTGGTGGGCGGAGGCTGGCCGCAACAATGCGCTGCCGCTGAACTTCAGTCCGATGGCGACCGTGCAGGCCGTTTTCCAAAGGCCGAGTCTGACCCGAGGGCGCACACATTTTGTCTATCGCCAAGGCACCGTTCGCATCCCCGAGGGGACGGCGCCGACGGTGAAAAACACGTCCTACACGATCACCGCGAAGCTCAATGTGCCTGAGCAGGGCGCCGATGGCGTGATCATCACCCAAGGCGGCCGGTTCGCTGGTTGGGGTCTGGTGGTGCTCGATGGTAGGCCCGTTTGGGCTTACAAAAATACCCAACAGCCCAACGACGGCGTTCGGATCGACGCTCCGAACAAGCTCGCGCCGGGCGATCATGAGTTGAGCGTCGAGTTTGTCTACGACGGCAAGAAGGGCGAATTCGGCAAGGGCGGCGCTTACGCGCTCGAGGTGGACGGCGTCGAAGTCGGGAGGACCACGATCAGCCACACGGTGCCGTTCATCTACTCTGTCGACGAGACGCTCGACGTCGGCGAGGATCGTGGGACGCCTATCCTTGAAGATTATGCGGACCGAATGCCGTTCAAATATGCCGGCCCGATCGAGGAGGTTGCGATTCACCTTGCGGGCGGGAACGCCGCCGCTGAAGTCCCAGACATAGATTCCAAGTGACGAATGAAGGCCCGCCGGGGTGCGGGCGGAGAGCGCAAAGACTCGGTTAGGTTTGCGAACGCAATGACCAAGCCTCGCCGCGCGCGGGAGCGCGTTTTCGATTGACCGCGTCAACTCATGTCCCTACGCTCCGGTTGCATTTCCATTCGCGGCTGACATAAGCAACGAAGATTCACCGCATGGGCAAAGCGTCATCTTACTCACCTACCTATAACTGACCCTCAGGGAGTGAACCCTATGTCCGAGCATCAAAAGCTCGCCGACTCCGTTGCCGCGAACTCAAAGTCCTCGAAAGAGAATGCGGACGATCTCGCCGGGCTCTCCCTGCAAAGACGAACGCTGCTTTTCGGCGCCGCTGCTGTCGCGGCGGGCACGCTCGCAAGCCAGGCCTCCGCTGCGCCTGAGGCGCCTGACCTTTCGGGCGCTGTGGCTAAATTTCGCGCGACGATCCCGAGCCATTTCGATCGCGAATACGTCAACAACGCCGTCGTCCCATTCTTTCTCGGCAGCATCTTTGCGGGCGAGCGCCCGATCCTGCCGATGATCGACCTGCCGCTCACCAAGCAGAACGCGATCCCCTGGGACTTCTGGGGCATGCTTTACGAAGACTGGCAGCCGACCCCGTCAGCGGGCGTGACTGTCTTTCTTGAAGGGCTCGAGAATCGCGGCCCCCACAATATGCGCAAGCGCATTTATTTCACCGGCGTCACGCCCGACCTTTACGCGCCGAAGTACCAGGCCAAGGTCGTCGACTTTTTCGACAAGCTGCTTGACGCGAAATATGCCGACAAGCCGTTCATGCGCCACTACCTCGACGATTATTGGGATCTCTATTGGGACCTGCATCTCGGCGTGAAGGGCGACGCGGTGCCGGCTCAGGTGCGCGCGATCGGCGAAGCCTTCAATACCGTGCTCGCCTACCGCAATCCGCTGCACGAGATCGTGTACGAAAACTACATGACCGTGCGCGCGTTGCGCCCGTTCCTGGAGAAATGGATCGACGAAAGGCTCGATGACATCGAAAATGGCCGGATCGCCGACGCCGACAAAACCATTGCCTATTACTGGCTGAAGAACGCGGGCGATGGAAAGCATTTCGCCAAGCGGGACGTCGTCTTCGAATGCTTCCATAATTTCGTGGCGCTGAGCCAGTGGGGCAATTCGATCTTCGGCATCATGACGCGCCTCAATGAAAATGGCGGCGACCCTGCGGTGCGGGCGGCGTTCCAAAAGACGATGAGCGGCGACTTCGACAATGCGAACGGCAAGCCCTACACGCCGCTTGAGCTTCTGGTGATGGAGCTCTTCCGCACCATCTCGCCAAACGGGGGCAGCATCTCCGCGATCACCGACACGCGAGCTTCGTCCTTCTACGGCGGCTCCCCGTTCGCGCAATTTGGCGTGCCTTACGAGCGGCACTCGTACATGAACACGCCCCACACCGACACGAGCTTCGACCCCCGGCTGTGGACGGATCCGCACGCCTTCGACCCCGAGCGCTACCTGAGCGTCGCGACCAGCGCCGACATCGACGAAGCGAAATGCAAGCAGATCGGTTTGCCGCGTTGCCCGTTCGATATTACGACGCTTCCAGTCAGCGACGGACGCAAGACCGGCATCACCAACAGCGGCTTCGGCACTGTGTTCGCGGTGACCGACGGCAAGCCCGACCCGGTCTGCGATTATGCCGGCTTTGCGCCGTTCGGCTTCGGCTATCGGCGCTGCCCCGGAGAGCAGATGACGATCGACGTGTTCGCGGATTTTCTCCGCAAGGTATCGCGCGAGAAGATCGTCTTCCATAATCTCAATCAACCGAATCCTGGAAGGGTTCCGGTCGGGCCGGGCGCGGTGGTCGACGACGACATCGGGTTCTCGCGATCGGCGTAGGCGCCGCGCCCCAAGCGCGCCCTCCAAGCGAGGGCGCGCTTGCGGGAAGCGGGGCGCGGACGGAGAGCCATGCGCGCGGCAAAGCGATTGAGGACGCTCGCATGGGTGGGAGTGGCGGCGGTCCTATGGACGGCTGAGACCGCCCATGCAGGCTCGGCGCGCGACTATCTCAACGCGCCGGTCGACAGTTGGCTGCTCAATTATAACGCGGGCTACACCACCTCCGTCACGCCGGAGGACGGGACGGATACGGTCCCTGGCGTTCGCGCCAACGTGTTCGCTCAGTCGGTCGTTCTCACCCGCATCATGGACTATTGGGGCCGCACCGGAGGCTTCTCGCTCGTTCTGCCTTATGCGCTCATCGATACGAGCGCCGGCCCGTTCCGCGCCAGCACGAATGGGGTGTCCGATGTCGGCTTCCTTTGGCAAATGAACATTTTTGGCGGGCCGGCGCTGACCCGCGAGCAGTTCCAATCCTTCGTGCCCCAGACCTTTTCGAGCTTTCATCTTCTGGTGACGACGCCGCTCGGATTCTACCAGCCAAGCTCTCCGATCAACCCGAGCGCGAACCGCTGGATGATCTCGCCGACGGTCAATTTCAGCTATACGCCCGATCAGGGCTGGAGCTGGATCGAGACCTATGTGTCGGGGCGCGTTTTCACCGACAATGGGAACTATCTCGTCAACGGCGCGCAGACGCTCACGCAGAGGCCGCTCTTGCGGCTCGAAGAGCACCTGAGCCGCAACGTGACGGACGCCCTATGGGTCTCGGCGGACGCCTATTACAATCTCGGCGGAGAGACGAGCATCGACGGGATCGACCAGGACAACATGGCGAATACGTTTCGGATCGGCGTGGGAATGGGAATGCGTCTCTGGCGCGGCGCCGATATGGGGCTGAATTACGAGCGCGTAGTCGCCAAGCCTGCGAGCGAGCCCTATTCGCAAACCGTGCGATTGACGGTGAGGCAACTCTGGTAGGAAGCCCGCCGACGGGAAAAAGCTGCTCGTCAGCGAGAAGCCCGCTTGGGCAAGAAGACGAGCGGCCTCGCCCGTACACGGGAGAAACGACCGAGCGAGGCCACGCTCCCGGAAGGTCGACGAGAGCAACTTACTATACGCCGTTAACATCTCGAATGCGTGACAGACTTCGCGGGCCTTGCTCACACGCGCGCACCAATTGATGATGACGCGGCTCGTTTCCGTCCGGGGCAGTCAGCGCGGGCTCTAAGCCGAGGCCTCTGCGCACGGAGAGCGCGAATCTGAGAGTTGCGCACCCCAATGACCAACTCTCACACCCCTCAGAAGACCGTGTCGCGCGCCTCGATCGCGGTCGCGGCGTTCTCGACGGTGGTCGAGTGGTACGATTTCACCCTTTACCTCTATTTCGCCACCGTGCTTTCTCGCGTCTTCTTCGGCAGCGGCGAAGGCGCGCTGAGCACGACGCTCGCCACCTTCGCCGTCGCCTATCTCTTGCGTCCGCTCGGCGGCTTCGTGTTCGGCCATATCGGAGATCGGTTCGGGCGGCGGCGGACGATGCTGTTGTCGGTCGCCCTCATGACGCTCACGATGCTCGGCACGGCTCTATTACCGACGCATGCGCAGGTCGGCGCCGCGGCCGGCTGGCTCCTCTTTCTCCTCCGCAGCGTCATGGGGTTCTCGGTCGGCGGCGAATATATCGCGGTCGTCGCTTATCTCTTGGAAGGCTCAGCCCCCAACAGGCGCGGCTTGATCACCTCGCTCGCCTCCGCCTCGAGTGAGGTGGGCGGCCTGCTTGCGGTCGGCGTCTCTCTCATCACCGTCAATGCGATGAGCCCGGCGAGCCTCGACGCATGGGGATGGCGCATCCCTTTTTTCGTCGGCGCCGTTCTGGCGGGGAGCGTGGGCGTGGCCCGCACGACGATGGCGGAATCGCCGGAATTCGAGCGGCAGCAAACGAGCGGAACGGTTCCCGCAAACCCGCTGCTGCACGCGCTCATGAACCATGGCTTGGGGGTCCTGCGGGCGTTCACAATCTCAGCGCTCGGCTCGATCACCTATTACGTCGGGATCACTTACGTTCCGACATTTTTGACGTCAGCGGGAAAGCTTGACGAGAGCGACTCGCTTTGGCTCTCCACCTTGGCGGCGGTCGCGGTCATCCTCGTGACCCCGTTTGCCGGCGCCTTGTCCGACTGGATCGGCCGCAAGCCTGTCCTGATCGTCCTCACCCTGTTGAGCGCGATCCTGCCGATCACGCTCTTTTCCCTGATGGCGGGCGGCTCGCCGTCCTACGCGCTCCTGGCCGCTGTCATCCTCGCCTGCGTCGCCGGCTCGGTCAGCGCCGTCGGCGCCATCGCGACCGCCGAACAATTCCCGGGCGAAGGCCGCATCAGCGGCCTGGCCTTGGGGGCGACGACGGCCACCGCGATCTTTGGCGGCCTCACCCCCTATGTCGCCCAGGTCCTGACGAAGCAAACGGGCTGGATCATGGTCCCCGGCGCCATGATCGCGGTGGTGGCCGTCCTGGCGCTCCCGATCATAGCGACCTTGCCGGAGACGGCGCCCAAAAAATAATCCTGCGCGCGGATTTTATGTTTTTGTCGACGCGGAGAGTTCTTTCAGCTTGCGGGGAATCAAGATAGCGTGACCGCGAGGGGGACGCCGGCGATCTGAAATATGCCCGTTTGCCGCTTAGGCGGCATGCGGCGGTCTTTGTCAGATTGATCGGCTCCACAACACTTGACGATCGCGCCGCCATTCTTCTTGCCGTCCCGGCGGAGTGACAGCGCGGACTTAAGCACGAGACATGTCAACGCAGACCCTGCCTTCTCCGCTCGCTTCACCCACTTTCTCTGAGCTTTTCACGCCGAAGCTCGTGACGGTCTTTCGCGAAGGCTACAGCTTCGCGAGCTTCCGCGCCGACATGATGGCCGGCCTCACCGTCGCGATCGTCGCGCTGCCCTTGTCGATGGCGATCGCCATCGGCTCGCACGCGACGCCAGCGCAGGGCCTTTACACCTCGATCGTCGGCGGCTTCTTTGTGTCGCTTCTGAGCGGCAGCCGTTTCCAGATCGGCGGGCCTGCCGGCGCCTTCATCGTCCTGGTGGCGGCGACTGTGCAGCAGCACGGCATGGATGGCCTGATCCTGGCGACGATGCTGTCTGGCATCATGCTGATGGCCATCGGCTATCTCAGGCTTGGGACTTACATCAAATTCATCCCCTATCCGGTTACGGTCGGCTTCACCGCCGGCATCGCGGTGACGATCTTCTCGAGCGTGATCAAGCCTCTCCTGGGCTTGTCCTTCAGCGGCGCCGAGCCGGGGCCGCTTCTCGACAAGATTCCGTTTCTATGGTCGAAACTCCCCACGTTCTCTCCCGCCGCGGTCGGCCTCTCGCTCGCGAGCATCGCGCTCTTAGCGGGCTTGCGCATATGGCGGCCGCGCTGGCCCGCGATGCTGATCGTCGTCGCCCTGGCGGCGCTTGCGGCCGTCGCGCTCCGGCTGCCGGTCGAGACCATCGGCTCTCAATTCGGCGGAATTCCGCGTGATCTTCCGCTGCCCGCGCTGCCGCGGCTCAGCCTGGAAAAGGTGCAGGCCGTGCTGCCCAACGCGATGTCGTTCGCGCTGCTCGGCGCAATCGAATCGCTGCTCTCCGCCGTTGTGGCTGACGGCATGACCGGCCGGCGCCATCGCTCGAATTGCGAACTGGTCGGGCAGGGGGTGGCCAATATCGCGTCGGGGCTGTTTGGCGGCATTTGCGTAACCGGGACCATAGCCCGAACCGCCACCAACGTGAGGGCGGGGGCGCGCAGTCCGGTCTCCGGCATTGCGCATGCGCTGTTTCTGCTCCTGTTCA
Source organism: uncultured Alphaproteobacteria bacterium (assembly GCA_963737365.1). Classification (GTDB taxonomy): domain Bacteria; phylum Pseudomonadota; class Alphaproteobacteria; order Rhizobiales; family Beijerinckiaceae; genus Roseiarcus. Next base: position 908,744 of record CAVTSD010000007.1, on the reverse strand, counting down.
TTCTGGTCGCGGCGCCGCTCGCGAGCTACATCCCTCTCGCCGTCCTCGCCGCAGTGCTCGCGGTCGTATGCTGGAACATGTTCGAGCGCGACGCTTTCGCGACGTTATTGCGCGCGTCGCGCGGCGACGCGACTGTCTTGTTGGCGACTTTCGGCATCACCCTTTTCAGAGGACTGACGGAAGCGATCATAATTGGCTTCGCGCTGGGGTCGGTGTTGTTCATCCATCGCATGTCGCAAACGACGGCGCTCGAAACGCATGTTCCGTTGGTGGCCGAAGACGATGTTCCCGACGACGTGTCGCGGGACGCCTATGACGAGACCTCCCAAGAGGATCCGACCGTGGTCGTCTACCGCATCTCAGGCGCGTTCTTCTTCGGCGCCGCGGCCTCCATCGGCGCGGTGCTCGAGCGCATCGGCGACGACCACCGCAATCTCATTATCGATTTCTCCGCCGTGCCGTTCGTCGACTCGACCGGCGCCAAGACCATCGAAGGGCTGGCGCACAAAGCCGCGCAGCGCGGCGTCGGCGTCACTCTCACGGGGATGTCGGAAGGGGTCAGGAGGGAACTGGCCGCGCAGGGCGCCCGCCGACCGCTGGTCAACAAGGCTGTTTCGATCGATCAGGCGCTCGCTGAAATCCGCGGCAAAGAGCGGGCGCACGAGGCGGCGCCAGTACGAGCCACGCGCGCGTGATCGCAAAGCTCGAAGTGCTCAGGGGACCAGCACGCCGGGATTCATAATGCCCGCCGGGTCGAGCGCGCTCTTCGCGGCGGCGAAGGCTTTGCCGAAAAGGTCAGGTCGCTGCTTGCGATACCAGGGCATGTGGTCGCGCCCGACGGCGTGATGATGCGTAATCGTGCCGCCGGCCGCGATCAGCGCATCGGAGGCGCGCGTTTTGATCTCGCGCCATTGCTCGATGAGCCGGCCTGGATCGCCGCGCACGTTGAAGGTGTAATAGACGGCGGGGCCGTCCGGATAGACATGCGTGAAGCGTGTCGACACGGTCCCTCTGTGGCCGGTCGCCGCCTTGAGCGCGTCATCCGTCGCCCTGCGCACCGACTGATGGAAGTTTTCGAACTTGTCCCAGGTGATGGCGGTTTCGAACGTGTCGTTGATGATTCCCATGGGAACGGTGAGTTCGCGCGCATAGGGCATGCGGATGAAAGCGGTACGCCATCGCAAACCTGCGGCCTCGTCGACATGGCGGCGCCCGCCATTGTCAGCCATGAGCTCGACCGCGCGCGCCATCCAGGCGTCGACCGGATGGTCGGCGGATTCGAAGGCGAGCACGAGCAGGCTTTCCTCGTAGACGTTGACGCCGTAGGCGCCGGCCTCGTCATTGTCGATGATCCGCAGGTTCGAGGGATAGAGCCCCGACTGCGAGACCGCGCGAACGGCGCGCGCGGCCATGAAGATGTCGGGGAAGCCGAACACCGCATCGGCGCGGAAGCGCGGCCGGCCCTGCAGCCGCATCCACGCTTCGGTGATGACGCCAAGCGAGCCTTCCGACCCGATTACGATGCGGTCGGGGCTCGGCCCAGCGCCCGAGCCCGGCAGTCGGCGCGACTCCATGATTCCCGCAGGCGTCACCGTGCGCAGGCTTTCGACGAGATCGTCGATGTGGGTATAGAGGGTGGCGAAGTGCCCGCCCGAGCGGGTGGCGATCCAGCCGCCGAGGGTCGAGAACTCGAAGCTCTGCGGATAGTGACGCAGGGCGAAGCCATGCGGCTTCAGCGCCGTCTCGATCGCGGGGCCTAGTATGCCGGCTTGAATGCGCGCAGCGCGGCTGGTCGTGTCGACTTCGAGCACGCGATTCAGGCGCCGCATGTCGAGACTGACCGCGCCCTTGTAGCCGTCGCCGACCACCGGCTCGACGCCGCCGACCACCGAGGAGCCGGCGCCAAAGGGAATGACCGCGATCTTCGCTCGGCTCGCCCAGTCGAACACGGCGGCGATGTCGGCTTCGCTCTCCGGCAGCGCGACATAGTCCGGCGCGTTGGCGAAATCGCGCTGAAACACGCGCACCGTCTCGGGGTAGGACTTGCCGTAAGTGTGCACGAGCCGTTCGTGAGAATCCTGCGTGAGCACGCTCGCGAGAGAGGCGGGGGCCGAGACGCGCGGCCCGCGCAGAACGATCTCCGAGGCTTGCGGCGGCGGCGCCGCACGCGGCTCGCCGCCGAGTTTCTCGGCGACGAAGCGCGAGACGAGCGCGCCCTCGTCATCGCTGAGGCCCTCGCCCTCGCGCCCCCAGCCGTAGAATTTGAGCCTCGGCTCCATGACGTTTCCTCAGCAGCGCGGCGACGTACCCGGCCTTTAATTATTTCGAACCCAAAGGTAGCACGCGCAATCTTGCTCGCGCCGGATCGACGGTCAACAACGCCCCTTCCTCGAGCTGTGCAGCCATTTGCCGCAGGGCCTCGATCAAAGTCGGGCCCACCGTTTCAGGTCTGACATCCTCAGCTCGGATCTGAACCACACTTTGGCTTCGTGGCCTGAGTGGCGGCGAGAATCGCGCCGAAATCCAAATCGTGGGTGAGCACGACATATTTCATTGGCTCGCGCAAACATCATGATGTCGGCATCGGGAGCATTAGCGGCGCCAACTCTCGACCAATAAGAGGCCTCGATCCCGGCGTCCGTCAGCGTCTTCACCCAACGCGGTGACAAGTTCATGTCCACCAGCACTTTCATCCGCCAGCCAGAACCACTTCACGCTCTTCGGCTCTCCAAGCGGCGTACCGCAGGGCCTGTAAAATGTCCTCTCGCTCGAGGTAAGGATAGTCGGCAAGAACTTCCTCGATAAGGCGGCCCGCCCCGATCTGTCCGACGATCATGCCGACCGTGACCCTCATGCCGCGAATGCACGCTTTGCCGCCCATAACCTCAGGGTTTTGGGTGATCCTTTCCAGGCTCTGCATGACTGTCTCCTCATCGCACCGGATCAGTCTTACTGGACGCGTGACAGCCGCGACAAGCCGCCAGTCACGGCGCGGTGATCCGTCTCTGCGGTCTCTCAGGCGCCAGCGCCTGGAGACGACGCCCCCTCCGCCGTCTCCCGCATCGCCGACCAGACCGCGGCGACGTCGGCTTCCTCCGTCGCTAATGCGCCGATCGACACGCGGGCCATCCAGCGCCCGTCGAGCACGGCCGGCGTGAGATAGGCTGTCCCCGAGCGATTGACCTTTTCGACCCAGGCCGTCGTGTGCGCGTCGAGCGCTTCGCCCTCGAGACCTTGCGGCTCGTGCCTCACGCACACCGTCTGCAACGGGACCGGCGCGAGCACCCGCCAGTCCGGCGTCGCGGCGACCTTCTCCGCAAGCCAGCGCGCATTGGCCATGTCGCGCCTGAGACGCTTCTGCAATCCGCTCACGCCCTGTTCGCGGATGATGAACCAGAGTTTCAGCGCCCGGAAGCGGCGGCCAAGTGGGATGCCCCAATCGCGCAGGTTCTTGACTTGTCCGTCGACGGAGGATTGCAGGAAGCTTGGGTTGGTCGACATGACGCGCATCAGATGCTCCGGATCGCGCACGTAGTAGACGGAGCAGTCGAACGGCGCGCCGAGCCATTTGTGCGCGTTGATCACGAGCGAGTCGGCGCCTTCGACGCCCTCCCACATCCACCGGCACTCAGGCAGGATCATCGCGCTGCCCGCCATCGCGGCGTCGACATGCAGCCAGACGCCATGGCGCCGTGCAATTTCCGCAATCGCCGCGATCGGATCGATCGCCGTCGTCGCGGTGGTGCCAACCGTGGCGACGATCGCTGCCGGCAGATCGCCGTTGGCGACGTCCGCTTCGATGATTTCCGCAAGGGCGTCGGCGCGCATCGCATATTTGTCGTCGAACGGAACGAGGCGCAGGTTGTCGCGTCCGAAGCCGGCGAGCAGCGCCCCCTTATCAACAGAGCTATGCGCGTGCGCCGAAGCATAGACGCGCGGCGTGCGTGTTTCGCTTTGGAGGCCGCCGCGCGCCAGAGCGTAGCTCGTCGCCCGCTCGCGCGCGCAAATGAGCGCGACCAGCGTGCTCGTGGAGGCCGTGTCCTGAATCACGCCGCTCCAGGCGGGCGACAAGCCTAGCATCTGTCGCAGCCAGTCGGTGGCCACTTCCTCGATCTCCGTCACCGCCGGACTCGATTGCCAGGAGAGCCCGATCACGCCGAGCCCGGTCGAGACGATGTCGGCGAGAATGCCCGAGGGAAGGGCGTTGGCAGGGAAATAGCCGCAGAAGCGCGGATGCTGCCAGAGCGTGAGACCCGGCACGACGAGGCGATCGAGGTCCGCAATCACGGCGCCGAAATCTTCCGCCTCATTGGGCGGCGAGGAGGGCAGGGCGTCGCGGATTTCGCCAGGTTCGGTCTTCGCCATCACCGGCCGATTGGCCAGGTTCTCGTGATAATCGGCGAGCCAGTCGATGAGCTGGTAGCCGTAACGGCGGAAGTCTTCAGGCGACACGGCGATGAGCGCGCAATCGAGCTTTCATCAGCTCTGCATTGGCGTGCGGCGCTCTGGAGTCAACCTGCGTTCGGCGCGGGCTGTCGAGTCGAACACGCGCACTCAGGGCGCCGTGCCATCGTCCAAGCCGAGCTAGATGTGGCGACCCTCGCCAGGACGCGAGGGCGGAACATGCCGCGCGCTGGCTTGTGTGAGCGGATGACGCGCCCGCATGCGGCGATTCACTGCGTCAACCTGATTTTTGACCAGCCGCCCGTCGCCACGCGCACCCTCGTAGCGTAAAGGCTTTCGCGACATGGACCTCGCTATGTCGCGTTTGCTCTGGGTACGATGATCTATCGTCGAGCCCGAAAAGGACCCATTCCGCGCAGTCGACAATGCGTTGGACGGTTTTCGCCATTTGCGGCAGCGGTACGGCCCGCTTGGCGCAGGCTTAATTGTCGTTCTGATAGCACTGGACGTCGTATGGTGGAACTGGGACGAGATCATCAAGCGACCCGGGATCCGATGGATTGTCGAATCACTAGAGGAGGGATCGCCTCCAGTACCATCGACCATCTTGCCGTCGCCTGTGGCGGCGATCCCGATGTCCATACCCGTACCAACAACTGGACCGCGTGAATTTGTCGACCTGAACTTTGGGGCTCTTTCAGCTCGAATTAAGGGTTTGAACGGGATAGAGGCCGGAAGGGTTTACGCGGTTTACGTTGGCAACTGGATTCGAGTGTCGGGCCAGATTGATGATGTCACACCGGCAGGAAATACCGGTCCTATTGTTGCCCGGTTTCAAGCTCCCACAAGGAACGCAGGAACAGTCTATATGACTTTCGACCGGGCAAAATGGGCGGATCGCCCTGGCGCGATGTCGAGGGGCGACACCTTGACTGCATCTTGCCGGATAGAACTCGTGCAGCAGAATGGGATGTCGCTCGATGATTGCGAAGTGCGGTGATGCATAGCCGCGCCTCTATCTGTGCCCGCGCGGCAATGCGGGCGGCGATGGGGGGCGCCTGAGCGGCGGCTGGTCGAGCCGAAGGCGCGAACTCAATGCGCGAGCGCTTCCCGGCGGGCTTCCATCAGCACCGTCAGCGCTTCCGGCGTCGTCACCGGCAGAGAGCAGGTCTGCCCCTGACAGAGCATCGCGATCGGCGCCTGCGCGCGCGGCAGGTCGTCGCGCGGCGAACCATTCGGCCATAGCCGTCGGTCGAGGCGCAGGACCGTCAATGAGGGATCGGGCGCGCGCAGCGCGACGAACGCGAGCGCTTGCGACCCCGGATCGTCGAGCGGGCCGTCGATGACCACCGATCCGCCGCGCGCCAGCATGTCGGCGCTCATGAGGGTCAGCGGGCTGCCGCCAAGCCCTCCGGCTGCGCCGGAGATCGAGCGGATGAGCCCTTCGGCCGCCTCACCCCAACGCGCTTCGTCGGTCAGATGCCAGAGCCGGACGAACACTTCGGCGAGAAGCCCGATGCCGGACGGCGTCGCCCCATCATGCGCTTGGCGCGGGCGCGCGCCGGGCACGTCGGCGGCGTCTTTTGCGGAGAGAAAGAACCCGCCCGCGCCGTCGCCAAAGAGATCGATCGCCTCGCTCGTGAGGCGGCGCGCGGCCTCGAGGTCGCCGGGCTCGCCGCTCGCCTCGAACAGCGCGATCGCGGCGCGAGCCATGGAGGCATAATCATCGAGCAAAGCGCGGGCGCCGGGATGTCCTTCGCGCCAAGCGTGCAAGAGCCTGCCATCCAACCCGCGCAGATTCGTCATGATGAAGTCGAACGCGGCGCGCGCGGTCTGCAACCACTTCGGCTCGTTGAATACAGCGCTGGCGCGGGCGAGCGCGGCGATCGTCAGGCCGTTCCAGTCGGCGAGCACCTTGTCGTCGCGGCCGGGCTTCGGACGCGCCTCGCGCAGAGCGAAAAGTTTGGCGCGCGAGGCCGCGAGGCCGGCTTCTTCCACAGGCGTCCCGCGCGGCGTGATGCGACGCAATACGGTGCGGTCCTCCCAATTGCCGCCTCGGGTCACGTCGTAGGCTGCTTTAAAGCGCCTCGCGGCGTCGCCCAAAGCGGCGTCGACGTCCTCTTCGTCCCACACGTAGAAGAGGCCTTCCTCGCCATCCTGATCGGCGTCGAGGGAAGCAGCGAAGGCGTCGCCGACGCGCATCTCGCGCATCAGCCACCCCACGGTCTCCCGCGCCCGCTCGGCGAAGGTCGGATCAAGCCAGAGGGAATGAACGAGCGCCAGCAATTCAAGGATCTGCGCATTGTCGTAAAGCATCTTCTCGAAATGCGGCACGAGCCATTCGGCGTCGGTCGAATAGCGCGCGTAGCCGCCGCCGAGGTGATCGTAGATGCCGCCGGCGTTCATCGCCACGAGCATGTCGCGCAGCGCCTCGCCGAAGGACGGATCGCCGCGGCGGAACATCTCGTTCCAGAAGAAGCGGAAGATCGGCGCGTTGGGAAATTTCGGCGCGCCGCTCAAGCCGCCGTTGACGGGGTCGACGGCGCTCTTCAGCGCATCGCCGACGCGGGTGAGGTCGGCGGGCGAGACGCCCGGGCCGGGAGTCGCGTCCGAGAGCGTCGCCAAATGGTCGGCGAGGGTGAGGCCGCGGCTCTCCATCTGATCGCGTTGCGTGCGCCATGCGGAATTGATCGACTGGATAACCTGCCGGAAGGACGGGCGACCCCAGCGCGGCTCGGGCGGCCAGTAGGTGCCGCCGACCATCGGCTTGCCTTCGGGCGTAAGAAACATGGTGAGCGGCCAGCCGCCCTGCTGGCCCAACGCATGGAGCGCGGTCATGTAGATGTGGTCGATGTCAGGGCGTTCCTCGCGGTCGACTTTGATGTTGACGAAGAGCTCGTTCATGAGACGCGCCGTCTCGGCGTTCTCGAATGACTCGTGCGCCATCACATGGCACCAGTGGCAGGCGGCGTAGCCGATGGAGAGCAGGATCGGACAGTCGCGGCGCCTGGCCTCGGCCAGCGCTTCGGCGCTCCAGGGGCGCCAATGCACCGGATTGTGTGCGTGCTGCAAAAGATAGGGCGATGTCTCCTCGCCAAGGAGATTGCGGCCTGACTCCATTTGCGATCCCTCGCCTTGCCTCAAGCCGCCAGCGCCGCCTTGAGCATAGCCTTGAACCGGCGTGAGTTGAGGGTCCAGAGCACATCGGCGCCCTCGTGCTCCCCGACCGCCTCACGCCAGACATGGGCGTTGTTCTCGTCATGGTGCACATTGAGACGGTCGACGACCGTCATGCCGCGGGTGAGTCGGCTCCCGGTCTCGATCGCGACCCGATGGCGCGACCACGAAAGCCCGATCGAGCGGTCGAGCGCGATGGCCATGGCGGTCGGATCGGCGAGCGAGAGGCCTATCTCGCCGGTCTGGGTGCGGTAGGCCTCGCGGGCGGTCGTGTTCGATTCGATGGCGAATTTCGCCTTGGATGTGCCGAGCGCCGCGATCGCCGCGATCTCATGGTCGTTCAAGACGGAGTCCCCGCGCGAGACATGCCAGCCGACCATTTCGATCTTGAGCTTCGAGCGGAAGACGGCGCGCGCCGCTTCGGGGTCGACCCAGATGTTGTATTCCGCCGCCGGCGTCACATTGCCCTCGCAGCACGGCGCGCCGCCCATCACCACGCAGCGGCCGATTTGGCCCGCGAGCTCGGGCTCGCGCTTGAGCGCCAACGCGATGTTGGTGAGCGGCCCGAGCGTCACCAGAGTGAAGCCGGGCTCCTCCCACGCGAGGCGAATGATGGCGTCGACCGCATGCTCGCGCTCGGGCTTCCGCTTGGGCGGCGTAAAGCCTCGATCGCCGAGTCCGTCATGCCCATGGAACCAATGCGCGTGGTCATGCGCGCGGATGAGCGGCTTGTCCGCGCCGGCGAAGACGGGAACATCGGCATTGCAGATCTCGGCGGTCAAGAGCGCGTTTCGGGTCGCCTGCTCGAGGCCCACATTGCCCGCGACCGTCGTCAGGCCAAGCACGCGGACGTGGGGGTCAGCGAGCGCCATCATGATCGCAACCGCGTCGTCGGATGCGGTGTCGGTGTCGATGAGGAAGTTGCGCATGGGTCCTAGTTTCTCGCGCTCGTTCAGGCGGCGCGCTTTGCACCAAAAAGTCCGGCGAGAATGGACCAGGTAACATAGGCTTCGCTCGCCCAATAGCCGCTGACTTTCGGAATTGAGTCCGCGATGTCGGCGACGCGCCAATCATAGAAGATGTGGCGTTCCGGCGTCGGCAGTTCGGTCCGGCGCGGGAAATTTTGCGACGGAACGAACGCCAGCGCCAGCGGGGTAGGGCCCAGCAAATTAAGCACAGGACTGCCGCATTTCGCGCATTTCCCCCGCCTCATTGCAGGCGGCGCCCGATGGCGGCGAAATTCTACAGGTTGATCGGGCGGCAGCGTTGTCGAGCGCGCCGAGAAATACGTCACGTCGGCGAAAGGCTTGCCGTAGGCCTTCCGGCAGATCGTACAATGGCAGAAAAAGCGGCCGATCGGCGCCCCGGCGACAGTGAACCGTGAGGCGCCGCAAAGACAGGCGCAATCCTGGTTTATCATGCTTCCGCCTCGCGAGCGCGCAGCCACTTAAACCTTCCGTCTGCGTCACCTACGCGGCGTGTGACCCACGTCACAGCGCAGATGAAAAAAATGTGCCTAGGACTTGCCTGTAAACTTTCCGCGGAGTCACAATAAAAGCAGCCAAGCACATCCAACAACAACATCGTCGGGAGGAACAGCATGATTACGCGTCGTGTTCTGTTACAGTCGGCTGGGGCCGCCGCCTATTCCGCCACGGGCTCCCGTATCGCCCGCGCCGAGAACGCGCCTGGCGTCACCGACACGGAAATCAAGATCGGACAGACCATGCCTTACAGCGGCCCCGCGTCCGCGTATGGGGTGATCGGTCGCACCGAGGCGGCCTATTTCAAGATGATCAACGAACAGGGTGGAATCAACGGCCGTACGATCAATTTCATCAGCCTTGACGACGGCTATAGCCCGCCGAGGACGGTCGAGCAGGTCCGCCGGTTGGTCGAGCAAGAGCGTGTCGCCTTTCTCGCCAACACCCTTGGCACCGCGCCGAACGCAGCGATCCGCCAATATCTCAACGACAACAAGGTGCCGCAGCTCTTCGTCTCGACTGGCGCTCCAATGTTCGCCGACCCTCAGCACTACCCGTGGACGATCGGCGTCATACCGAGTTACGTGACGGAAGCGCGCATCTACGCCAAACACGTTCTGGCTACCAAGCCGGCCGCCAAGATCGTGGTCCTCTATCAGAACGATGACTTCGGCAAGGGTTACCTGAATGGGCTCCGCGACACGCTGGGGCCCGACCGGGTGAACATGATCGTCAAGGCCGCCTCCTACGAAGTCTCCGAACCCACAATCGATTCACAGGTTGTGACTCTGCAGGGCTCTGGCGCCGACGTACTCCTCATCGCCGCGACGCCGAAATTCGCCGCTCAGGCGATCCGCAAATCGTACGATCTCGATTGGATGGCCACGCGCTACCTCAGCTACGTCTCGGCGTCCATCGCAGCGGTCCTCCGACCCGCCGGCCTCGAAAAGTCGAAGGGCCTGATTAGCGCAAACTTTGTTCTCGACGTGACCGACCCGCGATGGAAGGATACCCCGGACATGGTCGCATGGAAGGCCTTCACCGAAAAATACATGTCGCCGACTGAGTTCGTCGACGGGAATGCGGCTGTGGGCTTCGGCTACGCTGCGACGGTCGTGCAAGTGCTCAAGCAGTGCGGCAACGACCTGTCGCGCCAGAACATCATGAGGCAGGCCGCCAATCTAAAGGATTTTCGCGCACCGCTTTTGTGGCCGGGGATCACGATCAACACCTCGCCGACGAACTACAGTCCGATCCGCCAAATGCAGCTCACGACCTTCAACGGCGAGCATTGGGAGCCGATTGGGGAAGTGGTCAGCGAATAAGGCCGCTCTCTCCCAGCGGGCGGGTGGGTTGACGCGAGCCTCTTATCAGAGCCGGCCTTGAAGTCCGTATGTCCTCAAGGCCGGCTTCTTAGATCACTTGTGCGAGTGCTCGTGAGCGGTCGTGGTATGTTTATGCGCGAGCTCGCTATGCTCCTTGGCCGCGGCCGCGTGATCCTGCGCGTCCTCGTGCTCGCCCATCTCGTGATGATGCGCGGCCTGATGATGGTGGTGCGCGGCGGCGTGGTGGTGAGCAGCGGCGGTGGTGTGGTGCTCGCTCGACGCATGCGTGGGCGATTTCGCCATGATTTATACTCCTCCCTTGGACCGGACAACGAACGGTCGCTACGCCACCATCATGACCCTTCGATGACGTGAGGGCGCGGCGCATCTCCGTCGACTTCTGGCGGAGTGAGACCTAGTCCGTCGCTTTTAGTCGCGCGAAGCCCCGGTCGAGGTCGGCCTTGAGATCCTCGAGATCCTCGAGGCCGATGCTGAGGCGCACCGTTGGGCCGCCGGGTTCGAAGCGCGTTGCGGTGCGGGCCGGCGCGCTGTCAAAGGGGATCGCGAGGCTTTCATAGCCGCCCCAGGAATAGCCGAGTCCGAACAGCTCGAGGCCGTCGAGGAACGCGGCGACCGCGGCCTCTGACGCAGGCTTGAGCACGATCGAAAAGAGGCCCGACGAGCCGGAATAGTCGCGCTTCCAAAGCGCATGGCCCGGATGGTCGGGCAAAGCGGGATGGATGACGCGCAGGACCTCGGGCCGGCCGCTCAGCCATTGCGCCATCGCCAGCGCCTGACGCTCGGCCTCTCGAAGCCGCAACTCCATCGTGCGCAGGCCGCGAAGGGCGAGGAAAACGTCCTCGGGGCTCGGGGGGATCGCCATGAGATGAACGCATTGATGAAGCCGCTCGAACCATTCCGCACTGGCGGAGACGAGGCCGAGCAGCAGGTCCGCATGGCCAGACAGATATTTGGTGCCGGCTTCGATCGTCATGTCGACACCGTGCGCATGGGGCGAGAAAAAGAGCGGCGTCGCCCAGGTGTTGTCCGTGATGACGCAGGCGCCCTTCGCGTGCGCCGCCGCCGCGATTGCTGGAATGTCCTGCACCTCGAGCGTTTCCGAGCCCGGCGACTCCGTGAACACGACCTTGGTGTTCGGCCGCATCAGGGCGGAGATGTCGGCGCCGATCGTCGGATCGTAATAGGTGGTCTCGACCCCCATCCGCTTCATGGTCGCGTCGGCGAAGGCGCGCGCGGGCCTGTAGACGGAATTGGTCATCAACATGTGATCGCCGGCGCTCAACGCCGTCATCAGGGCGACGACGATCGCCGCCAGCCCGGAGGGCACAAGCACCGTCCCCTCGGCGCCCGAAAGATCGCTCCAGGCGGAGCGCAGGGCCTCCGTCGTCGGCGTGCCGCGGGTGCCATAGGTAAAGCGCTGCGCGCGGTTCTTAAGGGTCGCGACGTCCGGATAGAGCACGGTCGAGCCGCGAAAGGGGGGCACATTGACGAACCCTTGCGAGAACTCCACGTCGCGGCCGAGGTTCACGAGGCGCGAGCGGCGCCGCAAGGACGCGCGCGTTTCTTCGGTCAGTTTGGCCATTGGTTTGACGCGGACTCCAGTAAGGTTTGTTTGGCCGTTGCCTAGCACGCTTCGGCTGCTCGCGGCAGCTGATTGACTTCCGCCCTCGGCGCCCGACTATGCGCCCTCTCGTCATTGTGTTGGGCCGCCCATCGGGCCGGTTTGAGGAGATTGTCATGCGATCGCACTTTGCCTGGCTTGCCGGAGCGGCGTTGGCCCTCGTGGGCGCTCTAGCCGCCAATGCGGGCACACTCGATCAGGTGAAGACGCGCGGCCAATTGATCTGCGGCGCGAATCCAGGCCTTGCCGGCTTCGGCCTGCCCGACGATCAGGGGGTGTACAAGGGCCTCGACGTCGACGAGTGCAAGGCGATTGCGGCTGCGATCTTCAACGACCCGAACAAGGTCAAATATCTGCCGATCAACGCCAAGGACCGGCCGACGATCCTGGCTTCAGGCGAGATCGACGTTCTGATCCGCAACACAACCTGGACCCTGTCGCGCCAGACCGGCGGCATGTTCTTCACGGGCATCAACTTCTACGACGGGCAGGCCTTCATGGTGCGCAAGAAGCTCGACATCAACTCGGCCTTGAAGCTCGACGGCGCGTCGGTTTGCGTGCAGCAGGGAACGACGACCGAGCTCAACCTCGCCGACTATTTCCGCGCCAACAACATGAAGCTCGAGGCGGTGGTTTTCGCAACTGACGAAGAGGCGACCAAGGCCTACGACAGCGGCCGTTGTGACGCCTACACCACTGACGCGTCAGGCCTCTATTCCGAGCGGCTGAAGATGTCCAATCCGAACGACCACATCGTGCTGCCCGAAATCATCTCCAAGGAGCCGCTCGGGCCCTCGGTGCGCAAGGACGATGTGCAATGGTTCCAGATCGTGCAATGGACCCATTACGCGCTCGTCACAGCCGAGGAGCTTGGCGTCACGCAGGCCAACGTCGACGAGAAGCTCAAGTCCGACAATCCGTCAATCCGTCGTCTGCTCGGCGTCGAGGGCAGCTACGGCGAGGGCCTCGGCCTCACGAAAGATTGGGCCTATCGCATCGTCAAGGCTGTCGGCAATTATGGGGAGATCTTCGAGCGCAACGTGGGTATGGGCTCGCCGATCAAGATCGCGCGCGGCTTGAACGCGCTTTGGAACAAAGGCGGCCTGCAATACGCGCCCCCGATAAGGTGAGGGATCCCTTGAGCTCCCGGTCAGCCCTCGCCGACTAACTCCAGCGCGAAGATCTCCTTCCGCTCCTTGACGCCGCGCAACTCGTGATGGCCGAGCGACTGGAGGCGACGATCGGCGTCCTTCATTCCAGCCACGAACTCGGCCGAAACGAGCACCGCCCGGCCCAGCGGCTGGCAAAGCGCCTCGATGCGCGCGACCTCATTGATCGCCGGACCAATGACTGTGAAATCGAGCCGATCGACAGCGCCGACGTTGCCGTAGAGCGCGTCCCCAAGATGGAGCGCGAGATCGACCGGCGCGGCCGGATCGCCTTTAGCCGAGCGCGCCGCACAGAGCGCCTCGATGTTGCTCATCGCCTCGATTGCGGCGTCGAGCGCGCGGCGGCAAGTGTCCGCCCCATCCGCGTCCTTGAACGGGAAGATGGCGAGCATGGCGTCGCCGATGAACTTGAGCACCTGACCGCCGCGCTCGCGAAGCGAGGCGGTCAGAACCTCGAACACGTCGTTGAGCAATTCGACGACGACGGGCCCTGGGGACGCGTCGCTAACGGCCGTGAAGCCGCGAATGTCGGCGTACCAGATCACCGCGCGCAGGTTGTCGACAGAGCCGCGCATGATCGAGCCGGCGTGGACGCGCCGTCCGGCGTCTTCGCCAAGATAGGCGCCGAGCAAGCCGGAGGCGATGACATGGCCGGCATGGGCCTTCATCGCCAGCGACAGGGCGGGCAGAGTCGCATCCACGAGCGTCATGTCCTCGTCGCTGAATTCCACCCTCGCGATCCGTCGTGAACGAATAGACGATGCCGGTTCCTTGTGAACGGTCCCGGCCCCCTGAGGCGTCGCCATAGATGAAGAGAGAGGCGGCGTAGTCCGTTCCGCCCTGGGCGAAGAATTCCTCGAGCACCAGAAAATCCCGCTCCTCCGGTCCTTTCTCCAGCCGTCGGCGCATCGACGGGTTTGGATCGCCGTCCTCGGCCCTGCGGATCAGATGGTTGAGCGGACTCGCGAGCCACTCCTCACCTTCGAAACTGCCGTGAGCGTAGTTCTCGGGTTCGATAGCGTTGAGATCGCGCCGCCAGGTGTAGCCATAGCCATTCCACTGTGGATGCAGCGTTTCCATCGCGGCATGCGCCCGCCACAGCGGGATTCCATCGATAACCAGGCGCTGACAATAGCCGTCAAACAGGTGGTAGGCATCGGCGCCGCGCAACCCCTCGCGCACCGCCCAGATGTGCGTATCGACGATCCGCCGGCCGAGTTCGTCGTCGAACGTCCTGTGGCGCAACTCAGGGAGGGTCTCGTCGCGATGGTCTCGGGGCATCGCGACGACTTAAGGTTTCGCGTCCGATTTCGGAACGACGAACACCTGACCGGGAAAGATGATGTTGGGGTTGTGAATTTGCGCCCGGTTCGCTTCGACGATCGCCGGATAGCGCGTCGGATCGCCGTAATAGCTCTTGCTCAGCGCCCACAGCGTATGGCCGGTGACGACGCGCTTGGTTTGAACCGATTCGATCACTGGATCAGCCGGCGAAGACGCCGAGCCTGTCGAGGCCGCGATCGGGGCGGCCTGCAAAGGCGGGGCGACGGGCGTATCGGGGTAGTCGAACGGGGTGTTGGCGCTTGCAACGACCGTCGCGCCGACCGAATTGATCTCGTCGGCCTGCATGACGTAGCTGCCAGGACTCATGCCGCCTCGGATCGTCAAAGACCATCGGCCGTCGGATTGCGTCCTGGCTTCGGCGATATCCGCTTGGTTGAGGTAAAGACGCAGCGTGGCGTTAGGCGGGGCTGACCCTTTGGCGACAAGACCGCTCGGGGCGTCGGCCTCAACCGACTGGATCGCGACGCGGGCGCCGCTGACGGGCGCCGGCGTCGCGAGGGTCCGGATGCCCAAAGCAGACCGTTCGGCACTGGGGTTCGCGGGGATAGCGGCGGCTACGGTTGGCTTCGCTTCTGGCGGCCCAGCCGCGACGGCCGTCTTGGCGGGCGCAGAAACCGAGACCGCGACCGCGCTCGATATCGCCGGCCCTGCCTTGTCGTCGCTCGCGGCCAGCGTAAGGCTGTGGTCCCCCGGAGCGAGCGCCGGCGGGATGATGACGAACTGGCCCGAGCCGTCTGCGGTCGCCTCAGCCACGGTCTTGCCCGCGTCGCGCAGTTCGACTTTCGCGTTTGGCGCCGCGCGACCGGCGATCACCGCCTCGCCCGAAGGATCGACGTTCACAATGTCGAAAGCGGGCTCAAGCGCCGCGGTTTGAACCGGGGCCTTGTCAACGGGAGCCGGAGCGCTTGCCGGGGGCGCTGCAGGCAGAGCGGGCGCGGCGGGGGCGACAGACTCGACGGGAGCGCGAGCGACTGCAAAATCAGCAGGGTTGGGCTCAAGAAAATCAGGGTGGGTCCACACCACCGCGCCCGCTCCGGCGGCCACTACCACCAAAGCGGCTGCTCCGGCCCAAATCAGCGTATTCCGCGACGGCATGCTCGCTCACTCTCGCCCTCAACATATAGCGCAGCGCGATCGATTGCGACAAATCTCTGTCGTCAAGCCGTCATTTGTTATCACTGAATTCGTTCAGCATCCCGGTCACGAGAGGGCGGCCGGGGCCTCCGCTGGGGCGATCTCGCCGTCATCGACCCCGGAACGGCTGGTCCCTTGCCGGATCTTCGTGAGCGCGTAGAGCGCGAGGTCGGCCCCCTTGCCGCGCAGCCTCAAATCGCCAAGCGAGCGTTTGGCGATGCCCGGCGGCAGTTCGAGACAATCGATCAGGTCCGCGGAAGCGAGCACCCGGTCGCCGGTCTCCCGGCAAAGCTCCTGGATGCGCGCGGCGGTGTTGACGGTGTCGCCGAGAAACACGATCTCCCTCTTCACCGAGCCCATCTCGCCGGTGACAACGGGACCGCAATGAAGCCCGGCTCTGACCGTGACAGCGGCGCCAAACTCTCGCCGGTAGTCCGGCGCGCGTCTCGCCAATTGGTCGATGGCGGCGAAGCAGGCCGCGACGCACCGGCCGTCGGCGAGACCCTCGTCGAGCTTCCACGTCGCAATCATCTCATCGCCGATATAGCGATGGATTTCGCCCCGCGCCGCGACGATCGGCTGCGTGAGGTCGTCGATGAAGCGCTTGACCAGGCGGTGGAAAGCAAGCGGACCAAGCCGTTCGGCCAATCCCGTCGAGCCTTCCATATCGATAAGCAGGAAAACCCGCGACTCCAGCCGCGGGGAGTAATAGCGGCCGGTGATGAAGTTGAGGAGGACGTTCTGGCCCAGCAGACTGTTCACATCGAGAATGAAGACGAACACGAACGCCGCCGCGAGCGAGAACAGAACGTCTCCGCCTTCCGAGCCTGTGTCCCCGGGCGAGGGAAGGAGAACGTGGCCAAGCTTGAGAGCGAACAGGATGACGGCGAGATAGATGATGGTCTTGATCGCGACATGCACCGCAAAAGGCGCGCGGCGCAGCGGAGCGCCCAAGGGCGCATTCATCACGAGCGCATCGAATGTCGTCAGGAGGACGCCGATCACGGCGCCGGTCATCGCGCCGCGCGCCATGCCGTGAATGTCGAGCGCCCGCGCGCCCCGTTGCCAGGCTTGCATCTCGGAATAGGTCGCACCGATCGCCGCGGCGGCCACGGTCGACCAGAGAATGACCCGGAGCGGGCCTGAGAGGCGCGGAAGCGGCATGGGTTATGAGGTCGATTGGCTGCCCGACTGTCTTAGCAGACAATCGCGGCAGCGGCTGCCGTGTTCGAACGTTCGTACGAAGCGCGCCCTGCTGTGGGACGGCTGCCCTTATCCGGCGGGCGCCTGCATCTGGCCGGGACCCTACTGCCCGCGCTTGCCCCGAACGGCGAAGCGGACCGCCTCTTCCGCGGCGCGGAACAGGGCGCGCGCCTTGTGGCCGCATTCGTTGTGTTCGGCGGCGGGGGAAGAGTCGTAGACAATCCCGGCGCCGGCCTGGACATGCATGAGGCCGTCTTTCACCACCGAAGCGCGCAGGACGATGCAGGTGTCCATTTCGCCGCCCGGCGCCGAAATAGCCGATGCAGCCGGCGTAGATGCCGCGCTTGTCCTTTTCCAGTTCGTCGATGATCTGCATGGCCCGGACTTTCGGCGCGCCGGAGACGGTCCCGGCGGGGAAGCCCGCGGCGAGCGCGGCGACTGCATCGACGCCTTCACGCAATTCGCCCTCGACGTTGGAGACGATGTGCATCACGTGGCTGTAGCGCTCGATGAAGAAACTGTCGGTCACCTTGACCGTCCCGATTTTCGCGACGCGGCCGACGTCGTTACGGCCAAGATCGAGCAGCATGAGATGTTCGGCGCGCTCCTTCGGATCGGCCAGGAGCTCGGCCGCGAGCGCCTCGTCCTCGCTCGGGCTTTTTCCCCGCGGCCGGGTGCCTGCGATCGGTCGGATGACAACCTTGCCCTCGCGCACCCGCACCAGGATTTCCGGGCTCGAGCAAACGATCTGGAAGCCGCCGAAGTCGAGAAAGCAGAGGTAGGGGGATGGGTTGACCCGCCTCAGCGCGCGGTAAAGCGCAAATGCTGGCAGGTCGAAGCGGCTTGTGAACCGTTGCGACAGCACAATCTGGAACGCGTCGCCGGCGGCGATATAGTCCTTCGCACGGGCGACCATCGCCTTGTACTCGTCCTCGGTCGTATTCGACCGCGCTTCGCCCGCCTTGATGAGCGGATCGACGGTCACCGAGGCGGTGTGATCGAGCGGCGATTCGAGCGTGTCGACCACCGCGTCGAGCCGCGCCATGGCGCTCTCGTAAGCCGCGCGGGCTGAGACCCCGGGCGCAGGGCGAACCGGCGTCACGACCGACATCTCGTCGCGCGCGCCGTCGAACACGACCATCACGGTCGGGCGAATCAGAAGCGCTTCCGGCACGCCGATCGGATCGGGCTTGGCCGGCGCGAGGCGCTCCATGCGCCGCACCATGTCGTAGCCGAGATAGCCGAAGATTCCAGCCGACATCGGCGGCAGGCCAGGCGGCATTGCAATGCGCGATTCGGCGAGGAGCGCCCTCAGCGCATCGAGCGGATCGCCGGGGCAGGGGACGAACGCGTCCGGATCGACGAGCGCCCGGCGGTTGATCTCTGCGTGATCGCCGGTCGAGCGAAAGATGAGGTCGGGATCGAGGCCGATCATCGAATAGCGGCCTCGTTGGGCTCCGCCCTCCACCGATTCGAGTAGGAACATGTTGCCGGCCCGGCCGCGCGCGAGCTTGAGATAGGCCGACACGGGCGTCTCGAGATCGGCGACCAGCGTCGTGACCGCGACCTCAGCCTCGCCGGCGACATAGGCGCGCGCGAACGCTTCGTAGTCGGGCAGGGTGCTCATCGGCGGTTAGCTGCCCTCAGCGGATTGGAGGACATCCTGATGGATGGTGACGCCAAGCGCCTTGCGAAGTGCGGTCACATACTGATCGAGCAGGCTCTCGCGGGTTGCGGTCTCGAGCTCCGAGGCCATGGCCTTGACGCGCGCGTCGGCGAAGTCGACCGGCGGCGTCCGGTCGGCGGTGATCTTGAACACCACCCGTCCGTCTGGCGTGGCGGCGGAGCCCACGCCGTCAGCAGGCTCACGGAAAATCGCGGCGACCACCGATCCCGGCAAGGTTCCCTGCTCGGCGCGATGGATGTCGGTCGCCGTTTTCACTTCCGCGCCCGCGGCCTTCGCTACGGCCGCAATGTCTCCCCCGGCGCTGATCTGCTTGACGAGATCGTCCGCTTTGCCGGCCAGCGCCTTATCAACCTCCTCGGCGCGCCATTGCTTCTCGACCTCCGGCTTGGCCTCGTCGAACGTCAGGTCGTGCGCCGGATCAATCTTGGCGATCTCATACCAGATATAGCCGCCGTCCTTGGTGTTCAGCGCCGCCTCGTCCAGCCCGACGTCGGACGCAAAAGCAGCGCGCAAGAGTTCGGCCTCGTCCGGCAGGGCGACCGGCGCGCCTTTGGGGTCATGGCCCGAGGCGTCGACGGCGGCGATCGTCTGCCCGGTCAGGCCCACGGCCTTTGCGGCTTCGAGAATGGATTTGCCGGACACCCGCGCGTCCTCGATCTTATCGTGCAGGGCCTGGATCTTGTCGCCGGCGCGGGAAGCGGAGACCTGCTTCTTCACCGCATCCGCAACCTCCGCATACGGCTTGACGGTGGACGGCGTGATGCTTTTGACGCGAACGATTACCGGACCGAACTGGCTCTTGAGAACGCGGCTCACGCCCCCTTGGGGCAAGGCGAAGACGGCGTTCGCCTCGTCCTGGTCGAGCATCGCGTCCTTGGTCGTCTCGCCAAGGTCGGTGTCCTCGGCCTTGAGGTTTCGGTCTTTAACGAGGTCGTCGAAGCTCGCCCCGGCTTTCAGTTTGGCCTCCGCCGCCGCGGCGTCGGCCTCGTTGGGATAGAGAATCTGCTGGAGATCGCGCTTCTCGGGCGCGCCAAACTGGGGGTCCTTCCCCGCAAGCTTCTGGTAAGCGGCCTCGGCGTCGGCGTCGCTCACATCGGCGGCGTTGGCGATCGTGTCCGGCTCGAGCGCCAGAATGGTCATTTCCCGATATTCGGGCGCGCGATAGCTCGACTTGCGATCGTTGTAGAAGGCTTTGAGCGCATCTTCCGAGGGCGCGGCAATCTCGCCCGCCGCGGAAGCGGGCAGGAGGAAAGTGTCCGCCGACCGGGTCTGACCCTGATAGTCGGCTTCCGCCGTCACCTCGGCCTTGGGCGCCGTGATCCCGGTCGCCAACGCGCCGACGATGAACTGCCTCAAGACTTGCTTGCGCAACTCCGCGACAAAGCCTCGCTCGTTCATATCCATGTCGCGGAGCGCGGCTGCAAGGCGAGCTGGATCGAAGGCGCCGGACTTGTCACGGAAGTTCGGGTTCGAAGTGATGACCTCGCGCAAAGCTTCGTCGGAAATGCCAAGGCCGAGCTTGCCCGCCTCGTCATCGACCGCCGCTTCGTTCAAGAGTTGCTGCAGCACACTGCGGTCAAGGCCGATTTGGCGCGCCTCCTCGTTGGTGAAGGGACGCTTGAGCCGGCGCTGATATTGCTGAACCGCTCGATCGTAGGCGACGTGATAGTCCTGGGCCGAGATTTTCGAGCCGCCGACCGACGCGACTGAAGACGGACTGAATCCGCGCAACATGTCGCCCACGCCCCAGATGACGAAGCTCACAATGATGAGCCCCATGACGATCGTCATGATGGTCTTGCCGACGAGACCCTGGGAGGCATTGCGCATCGATTCGAGCATTTTGCCGTATCCACCTTCCGTTTTCGGCTCGCGAAACGGCCCTATCTAGCGGCGCTTGCCGGCTTTGCATAGGAGGACCGACGGCTTTGCACGCGCGGGGCCCAATGATAACAACCCGGGCAACCAATGTCGGAGAGAATGGAATGACCCCTGGCGTGCGACCCCTGGTCGCCGGCAATTGGAAGATGAATGGTCTTTCCGGCTCTCTGGTCGAGATCGACGCCCTCCGGCAGGCGGTGGACGCCGGAGAAGCGGGGTCGGCCGAATTGCTCGTCTGCCCGCCGGCGACGCTGATCGCGCAGGCCGCCTTGCGGATCGGGAGCTCCGATCTCAGTCTAGGGGCGCAGGATTGTTATACCAAGGTCAGCGGCGCTTTCACCGGCGATATTTCGGCCGCCATGCTCAAGGACGCCGGCGCGACTTACGTCATTGTGGGGCACTCCGAGCGCCGGACCTATCATAACGAGACCGACGAGCTTGTCCTCGCCAAGGCGGAGGCGGCGCTCAAGGCCGGGTTGACGCCCATAGTTTGCGTGGGCGAGACGCACGCGGAGCGCGAAGCGGGCCAACAGGCGGCTGTGGTCCTTCGGCAATTGCGAGGGTCATTGCCTCCCGAAGCGGCCGGCGACGCCGTCCTGGTCGCCTACGAGCCGATCTGGGCGATCGGCACCGGCGTCACGCCGACGCGAACGGACATCGCGGCCGTGCACAACGAAATCCGGGCGCTGCTCGGCGACATCTATGGCCCGCTTGGCGCCAAAACGCGCCTGCTTTATGGCGGCTCGGTCAAGCCGAGCAATTGCGGCGAGCTTTTGACCCTCGACAATGTCGACGGAGCGCTGGTCGGCGGCGCCAGCCTGAAGGCGACGGATTTTTTGGCCATTGCCGCCGCTTATCACTGACAGCGGCCTTCCCCATCCGTCCCGATGGACGGCCCCCTTGCGCCATGTTAGGAGCGCGCCATCTTTCGAGGACGCCGGCCGTAGGGTCCGGCGCTCCGGCCCGTTGAGACTTTCATGCAATCCGTTCTTATCGTTATTCATATCCTGATCGTCGTCGCGCTCATTGTGGTCGTGCTTCTGCAGCGCTCCGAGGGCGGGGCGCTCGGGCAGGGCGGGGGGACTGGCAGTTTCATGACCGGGCGCGGCCAGGCCAACGCGCTCTCTCGGGCGACCGCCGTCCTTGGCGCCTTGTTCTTCGCCACCGCGCTTTTGATGTCGATCCTGTCGAGCTGGAGCCGCGCGCCCCATTCCATCCTGAACCAGGGGCCAACGCCGGCCGGGCAGACCGCGCCGACGCCGATCTCGCCGGGCAATATTCTCGATCAGCTCAAGCAGCTCGGAGGCGGGTCGAGCGCGCCTGCAACGCCCACCCCTCCAGCACCTGCTCCGGCCGCTCCCACCGCGCCAGCGCCGAAGCCCTAAGAACTGACGCAAAAGCGGAGCGCAGGAGGCCCCAAAACCTTGCCCGTGTTCCGCGACGATCGCCGCGTTCGACACAGCGCCGCTCAGATGTTCGATCTCGTCGCCGACGTCGAGTGCTATCCGGAATTTGTTCCGCTGTGCAAGGCGCTGCGGGTCCGCAGCCGAAGGCCGGAGACCGACGGACGTGAGACGCTGGTTGCGGACATGACCGTTGGCTACAAGCTCATTCGCGAGACCTTTACGAGCAGGGTCGCCCTCGACAAACCTAATCTAAAGCTCCGGGTGGAGTACATTGACGGGCCGTTCAGCCGGCTCGAAAACATATGGACGTTCAAGGACGAGCCCGAAAACGACGGCTCCCGTGTCGGCTTCTTTATCGATTATGAATTCAAGAGCCGTACCTTGGGAGCCTTGATGGGCTCGATGTTCGACGCGGCGTTCCGAAAATTCGCCACCGCCTTCGAGCACCGCGCCGACGCGGTCTACGGACTCTCCTAGGACGAATTAACACCAGCCCGTGGCAGCGCGCATCTCCGCCTCGCCGACGCGCTTGGGCTAGCTCGGGCCCAGCCCAGCGGCGGCTGCTACTGTTTGGGAGCGGGAGCGGGAATTGGGCTGTTTGGCTCGCCTTTGATCGCCCCGGCCAATGGCGCTTCCTTAGGCTTGGCTGACGTTCCCTCAGCGCCCTGCGTGTGTTCCGTCACTTCGGTGAGCGAAATCCGCATTGATGAGCATCATGACCGAATTGCCTTGCGAATCCTTGGCTCGAACCAGCAATGACGCCGGCGCCACGGTGATGTCGGTAAACCCAGCTTTGCTCAAGTCGTCATGCAATTTCTGACTAAGATGCGTTGGCGGCTGCGTGTCCGTCTGAGCCGAGTTCATTGCTGCAAGTGCAGAGCCGGCAAATCCGCAGCCGAGAGAAAGAACCAACAGTGTCCTAGCGGAAGCATTCATCGGTGTTCGTCTCCACAACCGTCGCCCAGCATCTACGCCAACGAGGAAATGAGGCAGTGGTTCCATTAGGCGAGCAGGAATTGGATTCGTCGCAAAACGAAGGGCGCAACTGTGGCTTGCTGGCGCGCCCTTCGGAACTTCTTAAGTTATTGCTTAGTCGACGACTTCGAGCTGTTCGAATTGTTCGAATCATTCGATTGAGCGGTTGACGAGGGATTCGAACTGTTCGCCTGTCCGTTGGCAGACGGCGCGGATTCCGCTGTCACTTCGGTAACAGAATCTGGATTGATAACCATCATCATCGCTTTGCCCTCAGAATCTTTGGCCCGGACTAGGAAAGACGAGGGCATGATGGTGATGTCGGTGTATCCGGCTTTGGTGAGATCGTCGTGCAGCTTCTGCCTAATATGGGCAGGAGTTTGCGTGTTGGACGTAGCGCTTTGGCTGTTGTTTGAGCCTGTCTGAGCCGAGTCCGTGGCCGCAACGGCCGATCCGGCGAAGCCGCAGCTCAAGAGAACCGCGCATAGAGTTTTGCTGAGAGTCGTCATCTGGTTTCCATCCTTTCAAGCTCAGCCTCCCAGCGCCGGAGTAACTGCGGCGGACCAAGATTGTTGCCAAAATGGCGGAGGTCGATACGCTGCCAAATGTATTTGCCGCGTGGGCTGACGATGCCTGAGATCGAACTGTTCGAGGCCATCTACTCCGCGCGAGCCTTGCGCCGACTTAAACCCGATCCGGTCCCGCAGGAGGTCATCACCCGTATTTTGGACGCCGCCATTCGAGCGCCCTCGGCGGGCAATGCACAGAACTGGGCTTTTCTCGTGGTGCGCGATGCCGAGCAACGGCGCCAACTGGGCGTCATCTACCGCAAGGCCTCCGACATCGCGAGCGAGATGTACAAAGCCCGTGGTCGGCCGGCGCATATGACCGAGGAGCAATATCGGCGCATGCTGACTTCCGGGGCATATCTCTGGGATCATATGGGTCAAGCGCCAGTGCTGCTTGTCCCGTGCCTGCACGAGCGCGCCGTGCCGCCGCGCGCAACGCTCCCCCCGTCCTTAGACGCGATGTACGAGCCAGAGCTCGCTTATGAACGGCGGATTCGCGGGGCGAGCATCTATCCGGCCGTGCAGAACATTATTCTCGCGTGCCGCGCGTTCGGATTGGGCACGTTGATTACCACCAACCACATCCGCTGCGAGGATGAGATCAAGGCGCTGCTCGGCTTGCCGCCCGACGTATTGACCTATGCGTTGATGCCAATCGGCTATCCGCAAGGGAAATTCGGTCCGCTCGCACGCAAGCCGGTGAGTGAGGTGGCGTATGCGGATCGTTGGGGCGTTTCGTGGACGATTTGATCAATGGCGATGATGTGGGACTAGCCCGAGTCCTGCGCTAAGAGCTCAGCGCTTCCTCGAGCAGATCGAGGCCGACCTCGACCGAAGCCAGGCGGACAGCCGCACGGCCGATATCGCCGAACCGCTCCTCGCGCGCGCTTGTCGGCTTTCCTCGCCTCGCGCAGGCGAAATGAACCAGGCCAACCGGCTTTTCGGCGCTTCCCCCATCTGGCCCGGCCACTCCGGTCACGCTGACAGCGACCTCGGCTCGCGAGGCGTTGAGCGCGCCCTCCGCCATCGCGACCGCCGTCTCACGGCTCACCGCGCCGTTGCGCACCAGGGTTTCGGCCGGAACGCCGAGCAGCTCCTGTTTGGCCGCATTGGAATAGACGACGAAGCCGCGCTCCAGCATAGCCGAGGAGCCGGGAACTTCGGTCAAGAGCCCGGCGATGAGCCCGCCGGTGCAGGACTCCGCGGTCGCGACCATGAGAGCCGCCGCCTTGTAGCGGGCGACCAGGTTTGCGGCGCGGGCGGTAAGCTCAGGTGAAAACATGGCGGCGGCCCAGTCTACGCAGTTTGGCTCGGGCACAAAACTCCGGGCCCGTCACAAAGTTTCGCCGAATCAAGATTAGCTGGAGCGCCAGGGTATTTCGATCGAAATATGTCTTGATCCGAGCGCCCCGTCCGGACAAAGACAGCGCCCGCGGGGAGATCAATGGCGGATAAGACCTCAGAACCCGACGCTGTCGTCGCGCAGCCGGTATCGGCGCCGCTGACGCGCGCGGCAATCTTCCTGGTCGTCGTGATCAAACCCGGCGAGGACAACGACGCCGCGGTCCGGTCATTCTGCGCCGACTTTTCCGCGCTCGTCCGCGCGGTCGAATTTCGCGATCTCGAGGCCGGCCTTTCCTGCGTTATGGGGATCGGCTCCGACGCCTGGGACCGGCTGTTCGGCGACCCGCGTCCAGCCGAACTTCACCCGTTCCGCGAGTTCCGGGCCGGGTCGCGCCACGCAATCGCAACGCCGGGCGATCTCCTGTTCCATATCCGCGCCAAGCGGATGGACCTCTGCTTCGAGATCGCGGCGCAGATCATGGCGAAGCTTGGGGCCGCCGTCACCGCGGTCGACGAGGTGCACGGGTTTCGCTACTTCGATGACCGCGACCTTCTGGGCTTCGTCGACGGCACCGAGAACCCGCGCGGGCAGGCGGTGATCGACGCCGCGCTCATCGGCGCGGAGGATGCCGCGTTCGCCGGCGGCAGCTATGTGATCACGCAGAAATATCTCCACGACCTTTCGGCATGGAACGCGCTGCCGACCGAAATGCAAGAGCGCATCATCGGCCGTATGAAGCTCTCAGACATCGAGCTCGACGATTCGGTCAAGCCGACATTTGCCCATAACGCGCTGACCACGATCGAGGAAAACGGGCAGGAATTGCAGATCGTCCGCGACAACATGCCCTTCGGCAAGGTCGGCGACGGGGAATACGGCACCTATTTCATCGGCTATTGCCGCACCCCGCGGGTGACTGAGCAGATGATCGAGAACATGTTCATCGGCAAGCCGCCTGGCAATTATGACCGGATCCTCGACTTCAGCCGTGCGGTGACCGGAACCCTGTTTTTTGTGCCGTCCGCGACATTTTTGGACGCGCTGGGCGCAGACGGCGCCCCGCTCACGCCGCTGGCTGCGAACTCAACGCCTAAACAGGCATCGTCAAACGGGCTGGGGTCACACGGTTCGCTTGGAATCGGCTCCCTTAAAGGAGAAAACGCCCATGAATAATCTTCATCGCGAGCTTGCTCCCATCTCCGATGCGGCATGGGCCCAGATCGAAGAGGAGACGAGGCGCACCCTCAAGCGCTATCTGTCCGCACGCCGCGTCGTCGACGTCGAAGGACCGGGCGGCGCTGCTCTCTCCGCGATCGGAACCGGCCACGTAAAGCCCATCGCCGCACCGGGCGACGGGATTCTCGCGCGACAGCGCGAGGTCAAGCCTCTGGTCGAATTGCGCGTCCCGTTCGAGCTCGACCGCGAGCAGATCGACGACGTCGAGCGCGGCTCGAACGACTTGGACTGGCAACCGGCGAAGGACGCCGCGCAAAAGATGGCTTACGCCGAGGACCGCGCCATCTTCGAGGGCTATGCGGCGGCTCAGATTGAAGGCATCCGGCAGGGGACAAACAATCCGATCATGACGCTTCCGGCCGACGTGCGTCAGTATCCGGATGCGATCGCCCAGGCTCTGAGCCAACTTCGTCTGGTCGGGGTCAACGGCCCCTATTCGATCGTGCTCGGCGCCGACGCCTACACCGCGCTCGCGGAGACCGCCGACAACGGCTACCCGGTGCTG
This sequence comes from uncultured Alphaproteobacteria bacterium, assembly GCA_963737365.1. Lineage (GTDB taxonomy): Bacteria > Pseudomonadota > Alphaproteobacteria > Rhizobiales > Beijerinckiaceae > Roseiarcus. The sequence goes on along the minus strand of CAVTSD010000007.1, from coordinate 882,258 downwards.
GAGCATGTAAGAAAGCTCGTCAAGGACGAGATCATCTGGGCGCCCGCCATCGACGGCGCGTTCGTGCTCACCACGCGGGGCGGCGATTTCGATTTGCACATCGGTCAGGATGTTTCGATCGGCTATCTAAGCCATACGGACAGCGTCGTGCGCCTCTACCTTCAGGAGACGTTCACGTTCCTCATGCTGACGTCCGAATCCGCGGTTGCGCTCGCGCCGGGCGCGACGGCGGCGCCCGCCTGAACGGATGAATGTCGGTCGAGCCCGATGGATAACGCCTACATATCCGCCTTTGCTGCACTGGCCGGGACCGCGATCGGCGGCCTTGCCTCATTCACAACCTCGTGGGTGACACAACATGCGCAAACGAGGGCGCAGAGAATCGCAGCGGAGCGGGACACCCGCGCCGCTATGTTTGGCAGGTTTCTGGACGAGGCGGCGAAATTGTATTCCGACGCCTTGCAAACCAACCGGGACGACGTCACCGGCCTCATCGGAATTTACGCCCTGACCAACCGGATACGCCTTCTCTCGACGCCGGAAGTGGTGGAGGCTGCTGACACGGTGGTTCGCATCATCGTCGACGCCTATCTGGCGCCGAACATCACCTTGCATGAGATGCGCGCGCATTGGGCGGACAAACACTTCGATCCGCTGCGGGACTTCAGCGAGGCGTGCCGGAAAGAACTGAAGGCGTTTTGACGCGCGGCCTATGCCGGCGCGCCGAAAGGGCGGGGGGTTTGCATGAGAAGACTTTTCGTTGCCTGCCTCGTCCAGTTCGCGCTGCTCGCGCAAGCGCACGCATGGGGGCCGGAAGGGCATTCGATCGTCGCTGAGATCGCGCAAAGGCGCTTGTCTCCAGAAGCGGGCGCAAAGGTGCGCGAGATCCTGGGCGAGAATGCTTCGCTCGCGTCGATCGCGAGCTGGGCCGACGACTATCGCGCGCTTCATCTTGATACCGCCGGCTGGCATTTTGTCGATATCCCGCTCGCGGCGAACGACTACGAAGAGACGAGAGATTGCGCGCCATCGCCGCAAGGGGACTGCGTCATTCACGAACTATCTCGGAACCTGCGCGATCTGACCGACCCGGCTCTGACGCCGGCGCTGCGACGAGACGCGCTCAAGTTCGTCGTCCACTTTGTCGGCGACGTCAATCAGCCGCTGCACACGGTGGGCGAGCTGCGCGGCTATAACGACCTTGCCGTCTGCTACTTCTCAAGCCCCGCCAAGAACGATTGCGTGGCCACCAATCTGCATATCGTCTGGGACGTCGGTCTCATCCGTTCGATCTTCTGGGATTGGGGCGGCTATGTCGACTACCTCGAAACCGAATGGCTCCCTGCCCACAACGACGTGGCGCTGGACGCCGGAACGCCGGTCGACTGGGCGCTTGAGGCGCATAAGGCGGCGCGCGACGTCGCGGTGGCGGGCGTCGCGATGGACGCGCATCTCGGGGCCGATTATCTCGCGGCGGTCCGCCCGACCCTCGATCGCCAACTGGCCGTCGCCGGGCTTCGTCTGGCGCGCACTCTGAACGAAGCGCTCAGATAACTTATGAGGGGAGCGTTGGCCTACCGCCGTTTCAGGATCGCTGGATGAACGAAACCGTCAAAGCGCGTCCATTCACGATCGACGAATTGCGCGCCTATCTCGTCGAGGTCTTCCCGGAGTTCTGGGGAAGCGGCGATCTTCGCCTGGAAGCTATCGCGCCGATGAGCGCGACGCTGCGCCTCGCCTATCATCCCCGGCAATTGCGGCCTGGCGGCACGATCTCCGGCCCGACCATGTTTGGCCTCTGCGACAGCGCGCTCTACGCTGCGATCTTGAACGAGATCGGGCCCGTCGCACTCGCGGTCACAATCAATATTTCGATCAACTTTCTCCGCAAACCCGCTCCCGTCGACCTCATCGGCAAGGCGAGGCTGATCAAGCTCGGCAAAAGGCTCGCGGTCGGCGAAGTGTCGCTTTATTCCGACGGCGAGAGCGAAATGGTCGCCCATGCGACGGGGACCTATTCGATTCCAGCGCGGGGCGGGTGACGCCGGGATGCCCGCGACTAGTATCGCGGTATCATAATACCGCATAGCGGACCGCAGCAGTTTTCTTGGGCGTTCCAGCCCTTGGCGGTTGACATTTCGCTGTGCACGCGCCTAGAAGCGCGCCTCCTGAAATCGAACGGAACGATAATGTTCGGCAAGACCCATTCGACCAAGACCGCCGAGATCGAGAAGAAGTGGCTCGTCATCGACGCCAAGGGCCTCGTCGTCGGGCGCCTTGCTTCGATCGTCGCCATGCGTCTGCGCGGCAAGCATAAACCCAGCTTCACCCCGCACATGGACGACGGCGACCACGTCATTGTGGTCAACGCGGAGAAGATCGTGCTCACCGGACGGAAGCGCGACCAGAAGGTCTATCACCACTATTCGGGCTATATCGGCGGCATCAAGGAACGCTCGGCCAAATCTATCCTCGAGGGCAAATTCCCGGAGCGCATTGTCGAGAAGGCGGTCGAGCGCATGCTTCCCCGCGGGCCCTTGGGGAAGAAGCAGCTCGGCAACCTTCGTGTCTACAAAGGTCCGGAACACCCGCACGCCGCACAGTCTCCGACTGCGCTCGACGTAGCCAAACTCAATTCCAAGAACAGCCGGAGCGCTGAAACCAATGGCTGAGACCCTCTCTTCGCTCGCCGACCTCGCCGGGACGTCGGCGGCGCCGGCCGCCCAAGAAGCGCCCGTCCATGTGCAGAAGCTCGACAAGTACGGTCGCGCCTACGCGACCGGCAAGCGCAAGAACGCGGTGGCTCGCGTCTGGATCAAGCCGGGCAGGGGCCTCGCCACCGTCAACGGCAAACCGCTCGACCAGTATTTCGCCCGACCCGTCCTCCGCATGGTGCTGAGCCAGCCGCTCGTCGTCGTGAACCGCATCACCCAGTACGATCTCACGGTGACGGTGAGCGGGGGCGGCCTCTCCGGCCAGGCAGGTGCGGTGCGCCATGGCCTCGCGAAAGCCTTGACCTATTTCGAGCCCGACCTCAGGCCGGCGCTCAAGAAGGAAGGCTTCCTCACCCGCGATTCCCGCGTGGTCGAGCGCAAGAAGTACGGCCATCGCAAGGCGCGCGCGAGCTTCCAGTTCTCCAAGCGCTGAGGGCGCTTGCCCGATTACGATCCGAAAAGGGCGGCGCAAGCCGCCTTTTTGTTATTGGCGCGTGTACACAGGTTCGGCGCAGCCAATTGCCTTCGACGCCATCGTCATTTCGAGCGCAGAGAAGCAATCTAGGAGTCGTTAGGCGCCCCTTGGTCTCTGGATTCCCTCGGCGCCATAGCTTGTCCAGAGAAGGGCGTCTTTCGACCCCCTAGCGCTCGCAATAACGGCTCTAAGACCCAGGTCAGAGCACCCCCGGCATTGCGCGCCGACGACGCGCACGATTAGATATCCTCCCATAACGATCAGCGGGGAATCGCTTGAAATTCGCATTTTGGCTCGCGAGCCTTGCCGCGTTTGTTACGCCACGCGCCGAGGCGCTGGAATGGCGCTGGAGCTATCAGGGCGACGGGGTCACGGCGTCTGGCGCGCTCATCACCAAAGACACGCCCAACGCCGATGGCTTCTACGAGATCACCGGCATCAAGGGCGAGATGAACGGCGTCGCCATCACCGGACTGCAGCCGCCTGGAACATCAATTCCCGGCAACGATGGTTATCCGGTCGACGGTCTCGTTAGGACCGAGGCGCCGCAGCTGTCGGCGCAGGGCTTCGGCTACGCGCTCGCCGACGGAACCTACGCTAATCCCTTCTACGGCGACCATTTCGCGCCCCCGGGTGTTTACGCGTTTTTTTCCGATCCAAAGAACCGCAAGACGAGCGAGCCCTTGGTGAAGTTCGCGGCGACGATCGGTCCTTAGGAGCCACGGCGCTCGCCGCCGTCTTGACCATGACAACCATTTGTACGAAACAGCCGCCATGACCGTCCGCTCGCTCATCCGACTCCGACGACGCTGAAAGCGTGAGCTCGCGCGGCGTTGCGCGGCTTATCTTTCGGTCCTGGGTTTGGCGAGGCGCATCTCATGTCAGCAACAGTTTTCATCGATGGCGAAGCGGGCACCACCGGGCTGCAAATCCGGGAGAAGCTCGCGGGCGTCTCCGGCATCGAGCTGGTCAGTCTGCCGCCCGAGGCGCGCAAGGACGCGGCCGCCAAGCAGAAACTTTACGGCGAGGTCGACGTCGTCATCCTTTGCCTGCCCGACGAGGCGGCGAAAGAAGCGGCGCAGCTCATCGATGGCATGGGCGCGAAGGCGCCCCGCGTCATCGACGCGTCATCCGCCCATCGCGTCGCGCCGGGCTGGACTTATGGTTTTCCCGAGCTTGTGGCGGGGCAAAGCGAGGCGATCGCCAAAGCCGACAAGGTCACCAATCCCGGCTGTCACGCGACCGGTGCGATCGCGCTCCTGCGTCCGCTGACGGATGCTGGCGTGATCGATAAGGAGGCGCCCGTTTCGATTGGCTCGGTCAGCGGCTATTCGGGCGGCGGCAAGTCGATGATCGAGGACTACGAGACGGGCAAGGCGCCCGCATTCGAGCTCTACGGGCTTAAGCTCGAGCACAAGCACATGCCCGAGATCCAGCTTTATTCAGGCCTGACCGCGCGTCCGATCTTTACCCCCTCGGTCGGCAATTTCCGACAAGGCATGCTGGTCAGCGTGCCCTTGCCCCTCGATGGTTTGCCGGGCAAGCCGAAAGCTGCCGATCTTAGCGCTGCGTTCGCCAAGCACTATAAAGGCCAGAGGTACTTCCACGTCGCGGAGGGCGAAGACGCGACGCGCATCGAGCCGGAATTGCTGAACGGCACCAATGATATCGAGATCCACGTTTTCGCCAACGAGGCGCGCAGGCAGGCTTTGCTGATCGCCAAGTTCGACAATCTCGGCAAGGGCGCGTCAGGCGCCGCGGTGCAGAACCTCATGCTGATGCTGGGACGGTAAGCGTAAGCCCAAATATCAAGGATGCGGGGCTCTGGAGTGCAACGCCAACCGCACGACGAAGCGAACGATCGTCTCCACCATCAGGCCAGCAATATAGGCGAGCGCGGAGCCGAACAGGCCCGCGGCGATCACTCGTCCGGTCATCGAGCCGCCGAAGTCGAATGAGCCGCCGTTCAACCTCCGCATGACAAGCGTGAAGGGCAGTGCGGCGAGAGACAGCGGAAGGTCGGCGAACCAGGTTCCGGAGCGCCTCGCATATTCGACATAGAGCGCGGCGAAGACGAGAGCGTGGATGGAAGCGAAAACCGCCCCCGTCCACGACCACAGCCGTTTCATTCAGAAAAGGCTCAAACGGCCTTCCATGCGACTACGTTTTGGCTCTGCTGCCCGAGCCCGTCGATGCCGAGCGACACCGTATCTCCGGCCTTGAGGAAGCGCTGCGGCTTCATGCCGGAGCCGACACCAGGCGGAGTCCCGGTGGTGATGACGTCGCCAGGCTCGAGGATCATGAATTGCGAGATGTAGGATATGAGCGTCTTGACGCCGAACACCATCGTCTTGGTTGATCCGGTCTGCATACGCTCGCCGTTGACGTCGAGCCACATGCCAAGCCCCTGCACGTCCTTGATCTCGTCCGGTGTGACCAGCCAGGGGCCGAGCGGACCGAAAGTCGGCGCGCTCTTGCCTTTGACCCACTGGCCAGACCGCTCCAGCTGAAATTCGCGCTCCGACACGTCGTTGCAGACGCAAAAGCCCGCGACACGGGAGAGCGCCTCGCTCTCGCTGACATAAGTCGCGCGCGAGCCGATCACGATCGCGAGCTCGACCTCCCAATCGGTCTTCTTCGAGTCCTTGGGGATCATGACGTCGTCGTTCGGCCCGACGACACACGACGGGGCCTTGGTGAACAGCACCGGCTCTTTCGGGACCGGCATGCCGGATTCGGCCGCGTGGTCGGCGTAATTCAGCCCGACGGCGATGAAATTGCCGACATGGGCGATGCAGGGACCGATCCTGGGGGCGCCGCGCACCGCGGGCAGAGACTCGGGCTTCAGCTTTGCCAGGCGAGCCAGAGAGCGGGGGCTGAGCACATCGGCGTCGATGTCGCTCACCACTTCGCTCAGGTCGCGCAATTTTCCAGTTCCGTCCACCAGCGCCGGCTTTTCCTTACCTGCCCTGCCATAGCGTGCGAGTTTCATAAGCCCTCCGTTGAAGCCCCCCGTAGCCAGGATTTGCGCTTGCGCCCGGCTGCTCAGCGGCCAATGCAAACTCACCAAACGCTGGCGACGCGGCCTCGTCAATCCTCGATGCTTGTCGTTTTCTGAGACCGGCCGAGATGGCGCACGAGCGGGAACGGCGGAAAATTGCGAATTATCCCTTGGATTTCAGGCTGGACAAACCCTATATCAGTTCATTGTTTCGGCTCGTCACTTCTTCGAGATTCGCGATCCCGTCGATCATAACCCCAAGCGGTGGCTCCTCACCGGACGCCACAAAATTAGAGAGATTGTAGAGAAAGAGTTGGGTGTCGTCTCATTTCAGACTTGATCGTGGTTTCATGAAAATGTCATGTGCCATGGCTGCCGGACAGGTCTTATAAACAGCCAATCTATGTTAAACATCGAAACCCGAAAAGAACCTCACTATGTCATCATTGGAACGGATCGCCCTGTTTATTGATGGGGCAAATCTCTACGCAAGCGCAAAAGCGCTAGGCTTCGATATCGACTACAAGCGTCTCTTAAAGGAATTCCAGTCCAAGGGACGCTTGATCCGGGCCTTCTACTACACGGCATTGGTCGACGATCAGGAATATTCTTCCGTTCGCCCCCTGGTCGATTGGCTCGACTACAATGGCTATTCTGTCGTAACCAAGCCGACGAAGGAATTTGTCGACTCGACGGGGCGCCGAAAGGTCAAGGGCAACATGGACATCGAGCTCGCGGTCAACGCCATGGACATGGCGCCGCATCTCGATCTGATGGTCCTGTTCTCAGGCGACGGCGACTTCCGGTCGCTTGTCGAATCGGTTCAGCGCAAGGGCGTTCGCGTGGCGGTCGTGTCGACCATTTCGACCCAGCCGCCGATGGTGGCGGATGAACTGCGCCGACAGGCGGATGAGTTTATCGATCTCACACACCTGATCCAGCGCATCGGCCGCGATCCGGGCGACAGGCCCCAACGTCCGATGGATCGCCGAACCCAGGCCTTCGCCCCGGTCCAGCAACCCGTGGAAGAAGTGCGCGAGTAGGGCCTCGATCGCCGCGTGGCGTTCGACGTCAGTCCGCCGCACGACTGCCCCGATTGTCCGCGTCTCGCGGCCTTTCGGGCCGCGAACCGGGCCGCCTTCCCAGACTGGTGGAACGCGCCGGTGCCGACCTTTGGCGAAGCCGACGCGCGTGTGGCGATCGTTGGCCTTGCGCCGGGACTGCGCGGGGCGAACCGGACGGGCCGTCCCTTCACCGGCGACTACGCGGGCGACCTTCTTTACGCGACACTGATCGAGTTTGGCTTTGCTTCGGGCGTCTATGATCGCCGCCCCGACGACGGCCTGACCCTCGTCGATTGCGCGATCATCAACGCGGTGCGCTGCGTCCCGCCGCAGAACAAACCGACGCCCGAGGAAATCGCCACCTGTCGCCGCTATCTGACGCCAGCGATCTCGGCGCTGCCGCGGCTCAAGGTCATCGTTGCGCTGGGGCGGATCGCGCATGAAAGCGTGCTTCGCGCGCTCAAACTCTCCCTGGCGAAGTGTCTCTTCGCGCATGGCGCGCGCCATCCGGTGACGGCCTCCGGCCTCAGCCTCTTCGACAGCTATCATTGCTCGCGCTACAACACCAACACCGGCGTGCTGACCCATGCGATGTTCCGCCAGGTCTTCGCCTCCGTGCGCGCCGAACTCGATCGCGAGGGTGCGCAGGCGCCCGCCGTGGGGTAAGGTTTCGAGCGCTGGCCTTAAGGCCAAGCGCAGCGATGGGGGACGATGTGAGCGCACATGTTTTCGGCCAGATGGATGAAACGCCCGTCTTCGAGGTCACGATCGCGTCGAGGGCAGGGGCAAGCGCGAAAATCCTCACTTGGGGCGCGGTCGTGCGCGACCTCGTCGTACCGGCCTCCAACGGACTGCAGCGGGTCGTGCTCGGCCTCAACACGCTCGACGACTATGTCGCTTACTCACCCTCTTTCGGCGCCGTGCCGGGGCGGTTCGCGAACCGGATCGCCAACGGCCGGTTTGTCCTCGACGGAGTCACCTACGAGCTCGAGCGCAAACCCGGCCAGAAACATACGCTGCACGGAGGCCCGCATGGATTTGGCCGCCGGGTCTGGAAGCTCGGCGCGTATGATTCCTCGTCGGTCGAGCTGACGCTCGCGTCGCCGGACGGCGACGCCGGCTTCCCCGGCGCCCTCACCGCGACCTGCGTCTATCGCCTGCTGGAACCCGCGACGCTTCGGGTGGAACTCTCAGCGGTCGCCGACAGCCCGACGATCGTCAACCTGACCCAGCACAGCTATTTCAATCTCGATGGCTCGCCAGACATTCTCGACCATGAGCTGACGCTGTTCGCCGATTTCTATACGCCGGCCGACGACGAGCTCATTCCGACCGGGGAGATCCGCGCCGTCGCCGGCACGCCCTACGACTTTCGTAACCCTCGTACGATCCGCGATCCGAGCCTAACGCCATACGACACGAACTTCGTCGCGGCGCTTGAGCCCGACGAAGAAGGCGGGCTTGCGCAAATCGCGGCGCTGCGTTCGCCGAAGAACGGTCTGACGATGAGCCTGTTCTCGACCGAGGCCGGCGTCCAGTTCTATAGCGCCGCGCCCCTGAATTGCCCCGCGCCCGGCCTGGACGGCCAACACTATGGGGCGCATGCTGGCCTGGCGCTCGAGCCCCAGGCTTTCCCGGATTCGCCCAATCGGCGTCATTTCACCGATTGCGTGCTGTGGCCGGACGAGGAGTACCAGCACGTAAGCGAATTTCGATTTGCTTAGCAAGCGGTTGCGGTCGAGTTCTCTCCAGTAACATTAACGTTCGAAGCGCCCCTGAGTAAGGGCCGTGCCAAGCCGCTTGCAACTGCTCAAAGTTGCGCGAAAGCGCACTTAAGCCGCTGAAGTCGTTGGCGCACGTAAACTTGTGCGCGCCGCCGCTCTACGATTGGTCGAAGCTGGCGTTCGGGCCGGCCTCGGCTAGCGCCCGGCCAACTTCGAGCCCGAGATCGTCCATCGAGGTCTGCTCGCGCACCGAAAGGTCTTCGCCTTTCGCTTGTCGTTCCGCCTGCTCGGGTGAGCGCGCGACGTTGACGGTGACTTTCGATTCGATCTCCGGGTGCAGGTGAATTGGAACCGGGTGCATACCCAGGGTCTTGATCGGCTGCTGGATGGCGACGTGGCTGCGTTCCACCTTATGCCCGGCGGCGGTCAGCGCCTCAGCGATGTCGCGCGCCGACACCGAGCCATAGAGCTGCCCGGTCTCGCCGGCCTGGCGTATGATGACGACCGTGGCCCCCTCGAGCTTGGACGACACGTCGCTCGCGCTGCGCTTGAGTGCGGCATTGCGGGCTTCGAGATCGGCGCGTCGGACTTCGAACTTCTTCTTGTTGGCTTCCGTGGCGCGCAAAGCCTTGCCGCGCGGCAAGAGAAAATTGCGCGCGTATCCGTCCTTTACGCGCACCGTGTCGCCGATGTGTCCGAGCTTTCCGACACGCTCCATCAAAATGACGTCCATGATCTATCTCCTAGTTTGTCCAGTCGGGGAAGGGGAAGCAATGAGCGCGGCGCGCGAGCGCAGCTTGAGGAAGCCGTCGATGATTCCGAGGGCGGCAAGAACGGGAAGCGTGTATTTGGCCCGCAGAATGCAGCAGGCGTAGAGCGCAACCAGCATGAGGGGCCGCATCTTGAGACCGCGCGCCAGCGCGTGCGCGACCGCGAGGCCCTGCAGCGCCAGCGCCGCTCCCAGGCCCCCGACGCCGATGGAGAAATATTGCGCGGTCGGCGGGGGCAGGGCGTAAGCGGCCGCGAGACAGGCAAGGAAGGCGACGCCCACCGGCCAGGGAAGCGCGAGCGAACTTGGCAGGTCAGGCCATGGCCTTGGAAGGTTGCGCGACAATTGGGTGGAACGAGCCGCGGCGTAAAGGTTGACGCACAGCATCATCATCGTCGAGGCGGCGATCGCTGGCGGGCCGTAGCGGACTAGCGCGTCGGCGAAGTCGCGAGCGGTCAGGTTGCCCGGGGCGCTTTCAAAGGCGTCGCCGGCGAGCGTGGTTATCGCCTCCGCGACCCGCTTCGCGGCTTCGGCGTAGCCGCCATAGACCAGAATGACCGTCGTCAGCACCGCAAGGCTGCCGAGCATTCCCAATAGCGCCGCTAACGAAACGATGGCGCCGACCGGGGCGTGGACTGGTGCGCCCGGCTTCAGCCGCTTGAAATATCGCGCGAGCGGCGTGACCGAAAACGCAGCCAGGGCCCACGCGGGAACGGCGACCGAGCCGGCGAACACCAGTGCGGACAAAGGCTCCGCGACCACGGCGAGCACCGCGATCGCGATTGCGGCGGCGACCGCTCCGCCGTCAAGTCCCCAGCCAAGGGTCGCGATCATGATCGGCAACGGCGCGAGATACGCGAGCGCCATCGCGAGCAGGCTGGACTGGGAGCTGACCGCGAACAGGAGCGCTGCGGCGCATCCCGCTCCGATGGCGACGACAAAGCGATGCAACATGACGAGCGCTGTCCCGCGTTTGCGTGCGGTTAGAAGGAGGGTCGGCCACCCGCCTCCAACTGCCGCCGCGATTGCACGCGGCGGGTTCGAAATTCAGGCGCGGCGACGCCTGTGGTTAGCTAGCGGATCACGTAGGGCAGGAGGCCCAGAAATCGGGAGCGCTTGATCGCCTGGGCAAGTTCGCGCTGCTTCGACGCGCTCACCGCCGTGATGCGTGAAGGCACGATCTTGCCGCGTTCGGAGATGTAGCGCGACAACAGGCGCATGTCCTTGTAGTCGATCTTCGGCGCGTTCGCTCCCGAAAACGGGCACGACTTGCGACGACGGAAAAAGGGGCGACGAGGAGCGCCGGCCATCACATTGCTCCCATGCTTGCGTCTTCACGCGGCCGACGGGGCGGCCGGTCTCCGCGGTCACCCCGGTCGGGTCGGTCCCCACGGGGTCCACGCGGTCCACGATCGTCGCGATCGCTCTCCTCACGCTTGCGCAGCATGGCCGACGGTCCGGCCTCATGCTCGTCCACGCGGATGGTGAGATAGCGAATGACATCCTCGTTGAGGCTCAGCAGACGCTCGACCTCGACCACCGCCTCGGAAGGCGCGGCAATGTTCAGAAGCGTGAAATGAGCCTTGCGGTTCTTCTTGATGCGGAAGGCAAGCGACTTCAAACCCCAAGGCTCGACCTTGGTGACTGCGCCGCCGAGGGAGGCGATTTGTGTCTTGATTTGCTCCGTCAGCGCTTCGACTTGTTGCTGCGTGACGTCCTGGCGCACCAGGAAGATATGCTCGTATAGAGCCATTTATGGGCCTTTCCAATTCTACCGCGTCCCACGCGGAGCCCTTCGAGCCCGGCAAGGCTCGAACCGGATCGTTCGAAGGCGGGAACACGGGAGGACGGACCCTCAGATCTTGCCGAGCGCTCGTCTCAATCGAGCGGCACAGCCCTCCGTTCAGCCCCCGGCGGGACGCAACGAAGCGGCCCTCATACAGAGACTTGGGGCGTGCGGCAAGGAAAAATCCAGGAGCAGCTCAATCGCCTCGCGAAGCTCTATGGCTTTTGGTCGATAATCCCGCTCTGTGGCGCCTGATCGACCGCTCCGCAGGCCTTCATGACATCCGACAAAGTTCCATATTCCTCGCCGGGGGCAAAGGACTCCAAGACTTCGAGGGTGTCTTGCCCAGCGCCGTTGTCTCGGGCTCGCAGGAGGAGGTCCTCCCTGGACGCCGGAAACCGAACTCCCCGTAGGCCATGCGTTAGGTTCCCGGGTGACAACACGCCCGATCCTTCATTCATGATCATTCTCCGTATCTGCCTAACGAAACGGCCAAGCTTTCGCTTGGCCGTTCCGGATTGGATCGCTGGCGCGAGGCTCGTCAGCGACGGTTCTGCCAGCCGCGTCGCGAGGCTTCCGAGTGGCCTTGCGGATCGCCCGACCAGCCGCTCTGGCCGCGGCGGCCATCGCCACGGTCGGAGTCGTCGTTGCGGCGGTGATCGCGGTCATCGTCGGGATAACGGCTGCTGCTGCGGCTCTCGTGCCGACGATCGTCGTCGTCGTAACGCGACGAGGAGCGGCTGCGGTTATTGCCTTCGTGGCCCTGTTCCCATCCGCGACGGGAGGCTTCCGAGTGGCCCTCGGAATCGCCGTACCAGCCGCTCTCGCCGTGGCGTGGGTTGTCCCAGCCGCGGCGGGACGCCCGGGAGTGACCCTCAAAATCACCATACCATCCGCTGTCGCCATGGTTCGGGTTCTGCCAACCGCGGCGCGAGGCTTCCGAGTGACCTTCGGAATCACCGTACCACCCGCTTTCGCCATGGCTCGGATTCTGCCAACCGCGGCGAGACGCCTCGGAGTGGTCTTCCGAGTCGCCAAACCATCCTTGGCCGCGCCCTTCGTTGCGGCTCTGGTAGGAACCGCTTCGGCCATCATCTGATCCGCTTCGTCGTGTGAACCGACCGTCGTCATCACGGTCACGGCCGGTCGAGCGCCGGCTGTAGCGATCATCCTCGTCGTCCTGACGACTACGGGAACGAGACCCGCCTTCACTCATGAAGCGACCCTGCTCATCGCGCTCGGGCATACCGCGCGAATGGCGCCGATCGTCGTCATGGTCGTCTTCTCGGCCCCTTCGGGAACCGCGCTCATCTCGGTACTGACTCATTGAGTTCCTCCTTCTACCAAGTTGGCTACCAAGTTCGGCCCTAACCGATCCCGCTAGCCTTTGTTCCGAGATTCAATCCTCGGTTTGCCTCAAGAAAAGTCGACACTGCGCACTTCGCTGAAGTGGGCAAAGTCATGACTGCGACGCCCATTTCAGAGCGCCGCTCAGACACAATCCCGTCATGCAATTCAGTAGCCGGACCGGCCCCCGCCGCCGCGCGGAGATCTGCGCTGCTCGTCGTAATCGGATCGACCTCGGCGCTCCTGACTGCCTTGCGAGGCGCCTTGGCGATCCTGATCGTCAGATCGAGAGCGAGAGCCGTACGATCCTTCGCCACTGCGACCCTCCTCGGCGCCTCGGCGCGCGCCACGGCCCTCGAGATTTCCGTATCCGCTGTCGCCGTAGCTCGATCGCTGTCCCCGACCCCTGCGAGACGCCTCAGAGTGCCCTTCAGGGTCGCCGAACCAACCGCCACGCCCACGGCCTTCATCGTCGCGACGCCGATAACGATCATCTTCATCGTGTTGACGTCCGCGGCCCCTGGCGGCCTCCGAATGGCCTTCCGGATCGCCATACCAGCCACGCTGCCCACGGCCTTCGTAGGATTCGCGAGAAGCGAAGCGTCCTTCATCGTCTCGATCACGGCCCATGGACCCAAAAGACCGGGGGCCATAACGCTCGTCGTCGCCTTGGAAGCGGCCGCGGGACTGGGGGGCTCGGCCTTCGTACTCGTCGCGCTGCGAACCGTAGCGGTCCCGCGAACGCTCCCGATCGTAATCTGGCAGGAAACGACCCTGCTCGTCCCGGTCCGACGCACCGCCATACTGGCGCGTACCGCTGTCCCTGTGGCCCTGTTGACGCGACGAACGGATCGAAAGCCGACGAGGCGCCAACATGCCCAGCATCTCGTCGGAACCATCGTCTACGTCGGCGAACCGCTGCTTCACGCGGTCATAGTGAGCCTTGATCTCAGAACCTAATGAGGGGGATTTGCCTTCAGCGCCTTCAATCGCTGTTTTGAAGCTCTCCTCGTTGGTCTGATAAATCTCCAGAAGGGCGTCGACCTGACGGGAGAGCGCTTCGAGCCGGGGCTCCACCGAGTCTTGGTCGTCATCCTGAAGCAGGTCGGCCAACAGAATGTTGATCAGGTCTTTGCTGATCTCCCCGGCGACAAGGTTGGCTTCGTCAAACTCCAACTCTCTGAGGGCCGGAACCACAATCTCCACTTCGACTGCGTTATGGGCAAGCCAAGTAGGCGCAAATTCCTTCACGATTGCGGAATGATCCGCATTCGCCTTGGCGCGCTTGGTCAAGCTTGCCTGCAGCTCCTGATGGTGCGTTTTCAAAACGTCCCCGGCATTTGCCGATTGAGGCCCGCTTTGCTTGTCGGTCTCCGCGCCGCCATTTTGAGCGGTCTGTGGATCGGTCTTCGATTTGCTCGTGAGTCTCGTTGATTTCTCTGGCTCTCGCGCCATGATGCGTGCTCCTTGGACTGGATTCCCGCTAAAGCAACGCGCTCGTCTACCCTCGGTTCCTTTGGCGAAAAACTTTAGGAACGGCCGATTCACGTTGACGGGCCGCTATCGTAAAGTTTCGCCTAGAGGTCTAAGTCGGAGCTTTGAAGCTCAGGACGCGGTCCAAGGGAAAATCATAAAGCTTGCCCGTCTCGGTCCACTCCGGCGAGCAAATCTCAACAATCTTTGGAGCGAGCTCGTCGGCTGTTCGTAGTGATAACGGATCTTCCCCAGGCATCGCGGTTGCGCGCATGCGCGTGCGCAACGGTCCCGGGTTGATCAGCATCACGCGAACGTTCGACGTATTGACGGTCTCGGCGGCGTAGGTTCGGGCGAGGGCGTCGAGCGCCGCTTTGGATGTCGCGTACGGGCCCCAATAGGCGCGCAGATCCGCTCGGCTCGCCGCGCCCGAAGTTATGAACGCGACGCGGCCGGCGTCAGACAGGCGAAGGAGCGGGTCGAGCGATCGAATGAGGCGCAAATTGGCGGTCACGTTAACCGCCATCACGTCGTCCCACATTTTCGGATCAAGTTGGTGCAAGGGGGTCAAAAGGCCCAGAACCCCGGCGTTGCCGACGAAGGCGTCAAGCCGGCCCCATCGGCGATTGAGAGCCTCGCCTAGCCGATCGATGGCGGCGAAGTCGCGCAGATCCATGGGAACCAGAGTCGTCGCCTCCGGCTCTTCGGGCCGGAGCGCTCGAATTTCGTCGTCAAGTTCCTCAAGTGCGCCCTGGGTGCGGGCGAGCGCCACAACATGCGCGCCCGACTTAGCCAAGGCGAGAGCGGCCGCGCGGCCGATGCCGCGAGAGGCCCCGGTCACCAGCGCGATCCGGGGCGGTCCATCGTGCTTCGAGGCGCTCAATCGACACTCCTTGCATCATTTGCTAGGCTTGCCTATGGGGCATCGTTGCGGGAGGACGCAAGACGACGTGGGGCCGGGTGGCGCGAGCGGCGGTTGCGACAACGCAACAAACATGGACTATCTATTCCACTGATTATAGGCTTGATCCTTCGGGGATCGCTGGGGCTGAAAAGAGAATCCAATACGGCTCGGCCATATTCGCTGGCGCGCGTTTGGGGGCCTGCGCGGTCGAGGGCTGGCGTTGCGCCGTAGGGGGAAGTGAGTGGGGCTCGATATGGCGAACGCTAGGGTTGGCCGCGAATTTGGAAAAACCGTGACTCGCGCCGATTTGTCGGAGATCGTTTATCAAAAGATCGGATTGTCGCGCACGGAATTGGCGGAGCTGGTCCAATCGGTTCTGGACGAAATTTGCGACGCGGCCGCCCGCGGCGAAACGGTCAAGCTGTCCGGCTTTGGCTCGTTCGTCGTCCGCTCCAAAGGCGAGCGCGTGGGGCGCAATCCAAAGACCGGGGTCGAGGTGCCCATCCTTCCTCGCCGGGTGATGGTGTTCAAGCCGTCGAACGTGCTGAAGGCCAAGATCAACGGGCGGGACGAACCAGAAAAAGGGTAGGACGCTTCTTCCGATAGCGGAACTCTGGCGTTTCCGCTTCGATCGGCCGATAGTCTGTCATCGTTAAACGGAGGCGCCGGTGATTCTCACGCCGCAGGCGCAAGCGAGCGAGCCCGCCAATGGAGAAGAGCCCGGACGCTTATCGAACGATCCGAGAAGTCGCCGATTCGCTCGATCTGCCGCAGCATGTGCTGCGCTTCTGGGAAACCCGTTTTCCCCAGATCCGACCACTCAAGCGAGCCGGGGGCCGACGATATTATCGCCCGGACGACATCGAGCGGCTGAGGGTCATCAAGCGCCTGCTCTACGACGAAGGCTACACGATCAAAGGCGTCCAGAAACTGTTCAAGGAGCAGGGGGTTCAGGCATTGTCGGCCGTCGCTCTGGCGCCCGTCGCATCGTCCGAAGCGGCGGGCGGCCCGGGCCCTGAGCCTCGGTCTGAAATCGA
This sequence comes from uncultured Alphaproteobacteria bacterium, assembly GCA_963737365.1. Classification (GTDB taxonomy): domain Bacteria; phylum Pseudomonadota; class Alphaproteobacteria; order Rhizobiales; family Beijerinckiaceae; genus Roseiarcus. The sequence goes on along the minus strand of CAVTSD010000007.1, from coordinate 865,964 downwards.
GCCTGGCGCGCGCGAGCCTTCTTCCCGGATCGCAGACGAGGCGACGCTCCGCGAAGCGCTAGCCGAGATTGCGGAGGCGCAACGGATCCTCGCGCAAGCGAGCGCGCCGGCGTCTTGACGCGCGGCGCCAACGCGCGACGTTGCGCGGCGTGGCGACCGCCCCTATAAGGAGCGCCGTCGGAGTGTAGCGCAGCCCGGTTAGCGCACTAGTCTGGGGGACTAGGGGTCGTGGGTTCGAATCCCGCCACTCCGACCATTTTCCTCAGCGGCCGCCAAAACTCTGCGGTTCGCGCGTCACCAGTTCAGTTTGCAGCTTGGGTTTTCCTCTTCGCTGAAGCGACCTCGGCCAGCAATTCTTCGAGCCGGTCGATCGTCACCGGCTTGACGAGATGGTGATTGAACCCTGATTTTCCGGGAGCCGGGTTGGCCTGGGTTTGGCCCCACCCGGTCTGCGCAATGATTACCGTATCGTCGAAAAGCGTCTCTTCGCGAAGGGCGCGGCAGACGGCGTACCCGTCCATGCCGGGCATCCCGATGTCGAGCAGGATTGCGTCGGGTCGGTAGTCCTCGGCCGTCGGAACGGCAAGCTTACCGTCGTGCACCATCCGATAGTCGTGACCGATCGCCTCCAACATCCAACCCATGGTCTGCGCGACATCGACATTATCGTCCACGATCAGGACCTTCAGAGCAGCCTTCGGCGGCGGCAGAGGTGAATTGGGTTGAGGCGCGTCTGGCGAGGCCGACGCAGACTTCGAGCACCGGCAGGCGCAGGCGGAAGGCGCTGCCCTTGCCGGGGCCGGCGCTTTCCGCGGTGATTGATCCGCCATGCATTTCAACAAGCTGCTTGACGAGAGCAAGGCCAATTCCCAGGCCGCCACGGGAGCGATCGAGGTTGTCCCGCACCTGGGTAAAGAGATCGAATATCCGCGGAAGCATATCAGGGGGAATGCCGACGCCGTTGTCGGATACGGTCACAACGGCTTCGTCGCCCTCCCGTCGCGTGGAAAGGACGATCGCGCCGCCCTCGGGCGTGTATTTCGCGGCGTTGTTGAGAAGATTGCTGACGACCTGAGACAGTCGCATAGGGTCGGCGTCCAGCCAGAGTTCGAGCCTCCGGCATATCGAGCTTCAGCTCGTGATGACCCCCAATGATCAATGGATTGCTGGCGTCAAGGGCGGTCTTGACGACGTCGCTCAACGCGATGCGCGCCTTGCGAAGCTCGATCTTGCCCTGGCTCACTCGCGACACATCCAGGAGATCGTCGACCAGCCGCACAAGATGGGAGAGCTGCCGGTCCATGACCTCGCGGATCTCGTCGGCGTTCGGCGCTGTTGGAGACTTCCGTAGAATGTCGAGCCCATTGCGGATTGGGGCCAGGGGGTTGCGCAGTTCGTGGGCGAGGGTAGCCAGAAACTCATCCTTGCGCCTATCCGCCTCCGTGAGGGCCGCCGCATAGGACTTGAGCTCGTCGCGCTGGGCGGCGATCTGGTTACGCTGCTGGGAGAGCTCAAAGAACACACTGGCTTTGCTGCGCAAAATGTCAGGCTCGATAGGCTTATTGAGGAAGTCCACGGCGCCGGCTTCGTATCCGCGGAACCTGCGTTGACGATCGGCGGCTCCGGCGGTGAGAAAGATGATCGGCGCCCGGCGCGTTCGTTCAGTTCCTCGCATAAGCTCGGCGAGTTCATAGCCGTCCATGTCGGGCATCTGCACATCGAGAATGGCGAGCGCGACGTCGTATTGCAGGAGCAGCTCGAGCGCTTCGAGGCCTGAGCGCGCCTGGAGGAGCACAAGTCCGTCGCGACGCAGGAGGCCTTCCAGCGACAGCAGGTTTTCCTCGAGATCGTCGACGAGCAAAAAATAAACGGGTCCAGCCTCGGACGTCATCGGGCTCCAACCTCCCGCAGAAACGCGGCGATCTCGTTCACCGGAAGAACGCGAGCGTCGGGACAGGCCGCGATCGCGGCTTCCGGCATTGCGGCGGCATAAGCGCCCTCCGGACTCTGGACAATCGCTGCGCCGCCTGCTTCGACCACAGCCCTAAGGCCGTTTGCGCCATCGCTGTTGGCTCCGGTGAGCACCACTCCGATCAGACCCTCGCCATAGGCGTCGGCCGCGCTCTCAAACAGAACGTCGATCGAGGGCCGCGAAAAGAGGACCGGCTCCTCATTCGACAACGACAGCCGCTTATCCTGTTCGACCAAGAGATGATAGTCCGGCGGGGCGAAGTAGGCGACCCCGGGTTCGATCGGCTCCTTATCCTCCGCTTCGCACACTCGAATTGCGCAGCGTGCGCGCAGAAGCTCGGCGAACAAGCTGGTCTTGTCCGCCGGCAGGTGCACGACGATCAAAATTGGCAACTGGAAGTCCGCTGGCAGGCCGGGCAGGAGTTTCGACAAAACGTCGAACGCCCCCGCCGACGCGCCGATCACGATCGCCTCTGGGGCAATCCCGCTCACGGAACGCTCCGCTTCTGATAGATTCGCTCGTCTTTGGCGAACTCGGCAAACGCGCCCGCATAATCCGTGAAACGAAGACTCTCCTTCGCTCCAATTCCAAGAAACGCTCTTCGCGCAAGCGAATCCTTGAACAGGCCAACCGCCCGGTTCTGCAACGCCTTATCGAAATAGATCAGCACGTTTCGACACGATATGAGATGCATTTCGCCGAAGGAAGCATCGGTCACCAGGCTATGATCGGAAAAGACAACGCGCTGGCGAAGGCTCCTGCTGAAAGAGGCGCGGCCATAGGCTGCGGTGTAATAGTCCGACAGAGATGACTTTCCGCCTGACTGGCGATGGTTCTCGGTAAACAGTTTGATGCGGTCCAGGCCGTAGACGCCGCTCTCGGCTTTCGTCAGGGCGTCCTGATTGATGTCGGTGGCATAGAATAACGTCCGGTCTTCCAGCCCCTCTTCGCGGAACAAAATGACGAACGAATAGAGCTCTTCGCCAGCACTGCAGCCGGCGATCCAGACTTTCAGGGAAGGGTAGGTGCGAAGATGGGGAACGACCCTCTCCCGAATTGTCCGGAAATAGCCAGGATCGCGAAACATCTCGCTCACTTGAACGGTCAGGTATCCGAGGAGCTTCGGCAACATGGCCGCGTCGTGCAGCAAGCGATCCTGCATGGCGGAGTTGGTCGCAAAACCCAGTTCGTCGCGCGCGCGCTTCAGACGTCGTTTCAGCGACGCCATGGCGTAACCACGGAAGTCAAAATGGTACTTCTGGAACAGCGCCTCCAGAAGCAAACGAATTTCTATTTCCTCGGTCCTGTCCACCGCCCAGTCCGATCAGCCGTTAGGCATCCACACCCGGATGAGCGACAGTAGTTTCTCGACATCGAGGGGTTTCGCCATATAATCGTTGGCGCCAGCGGCGAGGCAGCGCTCCTGATCGTCGGGCATGGCTTTCGCCGTCAACATGATGATTGGCAGCTTTCTCCAGTCAGGGTTCTGGCGAATCTTTTCTGTCGCCATCAGGCCGTCCATCACCGGCATCATGACGTCCATTAGGACGAGATCAATCGCGTTACCTTCCGTCGAGGCTTTATCGATCGCCTCGATCGCCTCGCGGCCATTTCTTGCGATCTGCACTCGGGCGCCGCGCGGTTCGAGAATGCTTGTCAGCGAATAAACGTTCCGCACGTCATCCTCGACCACGAGGATTCGACGCCCTTCGAGCAGCGTGTCGCGGTTGCGCGCCTGGCGAATCATTCTCTGCTGTTCGTCCGGAAGGTCGGAGATGACTTGGTGCAGAAAGAGGCTCACCTCGTCGAGAAGGCGCTCGGGCGATTTCGCGCCCTTGATGATGATCGATTTCGAGTAGCGCCGCAGTTTTTGCTCTTCCTCGCCGGACAGATCGCGGCCCGTGTAGACGATGACCGGCGGAAAGGAATAGGCGTCTTCCTGGCTCAAAGTTTCGAGCAGCGAATAACCGGACGCGTCGGGAAGAGACAGGTCGAGCACCATGCAGTCAAAGGTCTGGTTCTTGAGAAGCAGAAGACACTCCGCAGCCGTCGCCGCCGCGACCGTCTCGACCTCGTGCGAGCCTAGCAGCCTTCGCACCGCGTCACGCTGAACCGCGTCATCTTCGACTATGAGAACTCTGCGCATGCGCTGCGCGAGCTTCGTCTCGAGCTTCCTGAGAACCTCGGTCAATTCCTCGCGCTTTACTGGCTTCACGAGATAGCCGATCGCGCCGAGCGAGAGAGCCGTTTGCGCGTTGTCGGTGGCCGAAACAACATGAACCGGAATGTGGCGGGTGAGGACGTCGCGCTTCAGCTGATCGAGCACCCAGAGCCCGGAATGGTCCGGGAGACCCACATCCAGTACGACTGCGCTTGGAACGAATTCCTTGGCGAGCGTGAGCCCCTCGCTCGCGCTGCCCGCGACAAGACATTCGAACTCCATCTCGTGCGAGAGGTCCCGAAGGATGCGCGCGAAACTCTGGTCGTCCTCGATGATCAAAAGGACCCGCCTTCGACCGCTCAGCCGCTGTCGATCGTCTTCGATTTGCCGAGCGGGGGTTCGAGTGGCGGCCGGCGCCTGAGCGGCGCTCGGAGCGGGCGAAATGACAGTAAGCGGGGCAGGGGCGGCTCGGGGCGTCTCCGCTCGCGGCTGCGCTTGCGCGGCGCCAAAGGTTTCCGGAATGATGACTGTGAAGGTGCTGCCCTGACCTTCCAGGCTTCTCAGTGAGAGCGTTCCACCAAGCAGACGCACAAGCTCCCGACAGATCGATAGCCCGAGGCCGGTGCCGCCATATTTGCGGCTGATTGTTCCATCCGCCTGCCGGAAAGGTTCGAACACGGCGTTCTGTTTGTCTTGAGAAATGCCAATGCCGGTGTCGGCGACCGACAGCGCAATCTGGCCATCGTGGCTGCGTCCGATGGTCAAGTCGACCTCGCCCTTCTCAGTGAACTTGAACGCGTTCGACAGGAGGTTCCGCAAAACCTGCTCGAGCCTCTGGCCATCGGTCTCGATGTAAGTCGGGCATTCCGGCGCCACGGCGACCCGGAACTCCAGATTTTTCTTCTCGGCGACGGGCGTGAAAAGGTCCGTGAGATCCTTGGTCAGGCGTACGAGACTGAGCGGCTCAGGTTTGATCTCCATATGCCCCGCCTCTATCTTGGAAAGGTCGAGGATGTCATTGATGAGCGTCAGCAAATCGTTGCCGGACGATTGGATCGTCTGAGCGTAGCGCACCTGCTCTTCGCTCAAGCGTCCGGTGTCGTTGTCGGCCAGGAGCTTGGCTAGGATCAGGAGCGAGTTTAAGGGCGTTCGGAGTTCGTGCGACATGTTCGCCAGGAAATCCGACTTGTACTGGCTGGCCCGCTCAAGTTCCTGAGCCCTGAGCTGAACGATCTCGTTCGCGCGCTCGAGGTCGTCGCGCTGGGTTTCGAGCTGCTGCGCCTGCTCCTCGAGCTGCGAATTGGTCTGCTCGAGTTCGGCTTGCTGAAGTTCAAGGCGCGATTGAGACTCTTTTAGCGCCCGACCCTGCTCCTCGAGCTCCTCGTTCGACACCCTGAGCTCCTCGCCCTGCGCTTGAAGCTCTTCGGCTTGACGTTGCGTCTCTTCAAGGAAGCTCTGAAGCTCCGCCCGGTAGTTAGCCGAGCGAACGGCTATGCCAATGCCCTCCGACATTTGTTCGAGAAGGGAAAGGGTGTCTTCCCGGAGCGGGTGGATGAAGCCGAACTCCAGCACGCCGTTCGTCGTCCCGTCGACGATCGCCGGGGCGACGACCAGGTATCGGGGCTTGATCTCCCCGAAGGCTGCACCCACGGCGAGGTAGCCATCCGGGACGTCGCGGACGAGAATGGATCGACCCTCCAGAGCCGCCTGCCCGAGCAGCCCCTCTCCGCCGACGAAGTGATCCAGAATCTTCGTTTCCGCTGGTACGCCGTAGCTCGACACCCGCCGATAGGGGCCATTTCCGTCCCTGGCGAAAGCAGCGCCGGCATGAGCGTCGAGATATCGGCACAGGTAACCTAAAATGGCGTCGCCGAGCTTGCTGATCGGCTGGTCGCCAAGCATCGCCTTCGAGAGCCCTACACGGCCCGTCTGAAGCCAATCCTCCCGGCGTCGGGCGGCTTCCGAACGAAGGATCAAAAGACCCACGACTCCCGTGAGACCAAGTCCGAGCACGCTTGAGATGATGCCGCCAAAGATCGCCCTCCAATAGGCGTCGGCCATCTCGGCCAGCCGCTTGGCGCGCAGATCGATCTCCTCGTGCTCCATCGCCGAGACCTGGTCGCGAATTGCTTCCATGTCCTGTTTGCCGCGATCGGTTTGCACCTCGGCGAGCGCCGCGGCCGGTCCCTGATTGCGACGGAGGTCGATCGTCTGTTTGAGCTCGGCGAGCTTGGCCCCGATGCGCTGTTTCAGGCTCCCGAGGCGCTCCTCCTGCGTGGGATTGTCGAGCGTCAGTCGCTGCAGCACATCGAGGCGCGACCCAATTCCCTTGACCGCTGCGATGTATGGATCGAGGTAACTCTCCCGATCGGTGAGCAGATAGCCACGTTGGCCAGTCTCGGCGTCTTTCATTATAGAAAGCACGTCTTCCAGCGCGGTCAGCGTGTCGCCGCTGCGGACAACGAGAGCGCTGTCCTGTTTCAGCGTTTGAAAATTGAGATAGGCGACCGCGCCTGTCGCCACGAAGAAGAGGGTGGCGGCCGCCAGGCCCAGCCAGATCAGCGGATCGCCGCCAGACCCCAGCACCGTTGAACGGGGCATGTCCCAGTTTCCTTTCATCCCACGTGCGCGAGGTCGCTAAGGTCCTACCGCAAAATCGCCGCTCATTCCCTTCAACGCTGGCGATTTCATGTCGAACCCCGCGGTAACGCTCGCGAGGGGCATTCGGGAGCACGCGATCAGCCGCCCGTCGCGCTCCATCTGCTTCAGCGTCTGCAACAACGTTTTCCGCGTCATGCCGCTTTGGACGCTTTTACGGCGGCCGCGAGGCGGCCCATGCGACTTGGGCGGCGACGAAACGGGACAGGCCAATCGAGCGAACTTTTCATACGAAGGTCAGAACTCCACAGATTCCATTCTGCGGCCGCGCTTCTGGTAGCCATTGCTTACACTGCCATCGGGAATGCCGAACATATGGTTCGTTTGGCCGGTCCGCCGGGGAGCTCGCTGGCTACGCTTCAGCTCGCGGCCAGCCTGCATATCGGCCACCATGGTAAGCGCGGCGTCGAGGCGCTTGTTGCCGACGATCTCCGCCCGGTTAACCGATCGCAGCTTGTCAAAGGTCCTGTAGGACAGGGCGGTTCCCTCGTGCACGATCTCAAGGCGGCCATCGGGATAGTCGTAGACGACGACCTTCTTTCCGGCGAGACGTTTTGCCAGATCTGTCGGATCGAGAATGAACAGCACCTTGTCGTAGCGTAGCGTCAGAGCCTGTGACAGCGTCCGAACCTCCTTGTGACACATCGCGCCGTCCAGGTTCTCGTGAGCCGCCAGGGAACGGTGCATATCCTTGGGGTTGCGCGGCTCCTTGCCAAAGCGAGTGTTGAACTCCCGAATGAACTCCGGCGCATAAGTGTTCGCCGCCTCAACCGTGCTGATCCCGCGCAGGCGCAACTCCTTCACCAATCGATCCTGCAGCGTCTGGTTGGCCCGTTCCACACGCCCCTTGGCCTGCGGGGTGTTGGCGCAGATGATGTCGATATTGAGCTCGTAAAGCGCTCGGCCAAACTGCGTCAGGCCAGAAGTGCGGTCCTTCTCTGACGGATGCGTAGTGCGGAATACGCCATGCTTGTCGCTGTAAAAGGCAATTGGCTTGCCCCATTCCTCAAGATACGCCTTGGTGGCATGGAAGTAGTCGAAGGTGTTCTCCGAAGCGGCAAAGCGCAAATGCAGCAGTTTGCCCGTGGCGTCATCGATATAAACGAGCAGGGCGCACTTCGGACCGCGGTTCTCAAACCACCAGTGATGCGAGCCATCGATCTGAACCAGTTCGCCGAAGCAATCGCGCCGACCGCGTGGTTGATGCAATTGCCGTCTACGTTCGCGGCGTGACGTCCAAAGCCCCGCCTCGGTCATCCACTTGCGCAACGTCTCCTTGCTCACGGACACTCGGTGCCATTCCGTCAGCTTCTCGACGGCGAGCGTGGGCCCAAAATCCCCATAGTTCTCGCGCACCAGATCGAGCACCAGGTTGCGGAAATGGTCGGTATGACGCCGGTTGCTTGGCCGGCCGCGCTTTCTTGATGCAAGCCCGTTCGCACCGTCGCGATCATAGGCCTGAAGGAGCCGGTGAACCTGGCTGCGGCTCAGATGAAGCAGTGCGGCAGCGTGAGTAACAGTCAACCGACGTTCACGGATCTTCTGGACGGCTTCAAGCCGTTGCAACTCTTTCTGCGACAAGGTGACAAAACAAGGCATGACGGCTCCGCAAAACCTGGCCGTTGACCAGATCTGAAACCGTCAGCCTTCCTTTCCTGGCTTGCTTTCGCCAGTACCCAAGCCGCGAGGAGTGTCGCGTCTCTAACTGGCCCAGGTGTCGCATTACTAAATGGCCGCTACAGAACTCGATTCGCATAATAGTTATTATGGAACCGAGATGGAGTGTCCGCGCGGGAAACTCACCCCCGGCAGCTGCCGTCATAGAGCCGCCTGGACGTCAGCACGTCTGCCATGTGATCGCGCGCCCAAAGCTGTAGCCCGTCGAGAACCGCCGCGAGCGTTCCGCCGAGAGGCGTGATTGCGTATTCGACCGAGATTGGCGCCGTCGGCAAAACGGTTCGGGTGATCAGCCCGTCGCGCTCCATCTGCTTCAGCGTCTGCGACAACATCTTCTGCGTTACGCCTTCAATTTCGCGCCTGAGAGCGTTGAAGCGGCGTGGTTTGTCGCGAATGAGGCCGAGCGTCAGCACCATCCACTTGTCGCCGATCCGATCAAGGAGCAGCCGCGTCGGACAGCTAGCCGCATAAGGGTCCGGCGGCGCGGCCGGCGGTTCCGGCGAGGAAACCAGGTTCCTCGAAGGTGCGTTCTTTACAAGGACGTCTGTCGTCGGCATGTATCCATCCGATACTAGGTATCTATCTCATACCGCATCGGAGACACTCATGAAAGTCGCGCTCATCGGAGCTTCGGGAAACGGAGGTTCACGTCTCCTCGCGGAACTCAGCCATCGCGGCCATCAGGTCACGGCGATTGCGCGCAATCCGGACACGATTGCCAAGCTGCCGGGCGTCACGGCGAAAAAGGGCGACGTCTTCGACAAGCCAGGTCTCGTCCAGCTCATCAAGGGCCACGACGCCGTAATCAGCTCGGTTCATTTCACCGCGAGCGATCCGAAGCTCCTGATCGAGGCGGTCAAGGAGGCTGGGGTAAAGCGCTATTTCGTCGTCGGCGGCGCCGGCAGCCTCGAAGTCGCGCCCGGCGTGAAGCTCATCGACACGCCGCAGTTTCCCGCCCAATACAAGGCCGAGGCGGCCAAAGGCGGCGAATTTCTCGAGCTCCTGCGCCAAGACAAGGATCTCGACTGGACCTACCTGTCGCCGTCCGCGGTGATTGCGCCCGGCGAGCGCACGGGCAAGTTCCGGCTGGGTAAGAATCAGCTGCTAACCCACGAGAAAGGCAGCAACGTCTCCTGGGAGGACTATTCGATCGCCGCCGTCGACGAGCTGGAGAAGCCGGCTCACATCCGCGAGCGGTTCACGGTCGGATATTGACGCCATGACCGGGCAGGGCTGAGCCCTGCCCTCTGGCTCCCGGTCGCTCAAGACGCCATCAGGCCGCCGCCTTGCCGCCCCGTATCGCTCGCCGCCTTCATTCATCGAGCCGCTGCTCCCGGACGGGGCCCGGCCGCAATATCCGTTCGAGAGTCATCTTCTATTGACGGGTTTTTTATTGCGGAAAAGCCGAAAACAAGTTAAGCTGTCGCCTATGCCTAATCGTATGTCCGCCTTTGACGATACGCCGGCGCCAACCCCGAAGGCGCATTTTTCATGAGGCAACCGCCGCGAGAATTTTTTTCACCGAAAATCCCTCGCAACCCGTTGAAAAGTCTAGATTCGGACGAGAGAATCCAAGGAAATCCAAGCTTTTCCAACCCCCGGAAACAGGGGTTTTCGCAGGAAAACGGGGCGAACCAAGAAAACCCAAACCTGGCCGAATGGGACGGAATGCCGCGCTTCGCGGACTTTAAAAACACAGGATTGAATGCGTCCAAATAAGCGACCGTCTAGCCGCCAGGTTTCGTTTCCTGCAGCAGCTCCGCTAACGTCAACGCGATGACTTCCGTCGCCTTGTGGAGGTCCGAGAGAGGCAGGCGCTCGTCAGCGCGGTGGGCGTTGGCCTCCTCGATCGTGCGGGGGCCTGCGCCATAGAGGACGATCGGCACGCCCGCTTTGGCGTAGTGGCGGGCGTCGGTATAGAGGGGCACGCCCGAGGCGATGATCTTCTCTCCCATGACCTGGCTCGCCTGCCGGCAGAGAACCTCAGTGAGCCTCGCTCCGGCCGGAGTCGGCGTCAGCGGCTCGGCAAGCAGGATCCGCTTGACCTCGACCTTCGCCTCAGGATGCAGCGCCGCCGACAGGTCGATGACCTCGCGCAATTCCGCTTCGACCTCGGCCGGAGTTTCCTCCGGCACAATGCGGCGGTCCAGGCGGAAAGTCACGCGATCCGGCACCACATTGGTGTTGATCCCGCCCGCAATGAGACCGACCGTCATCTGCGGCGCGCCTATCCCGGGCATCGCCGAGGTCCGCGCCTCAAGGCCGATCCGCCAGTTGTAAAGAGCGGACAAGATTGCGTTCGCAGCTTCGAGCGCGTCGACGCCGGTCGCGGGACGGGCCGCGTGCGCCGAGCGGCCGAGCACCTCTACCTCCAGGTGAAGGGCGCCGTTATGGGCGTTGACGACCGCATAGGAGAAGCCGGCGCCGATCGCCAAATCCGGCCGCGAGAGGCCGCTCTCGAGGAGATAGCGCGGGCCAATCTCGCCACCCGCCTCCTCGTCATAGGTAACGTGCAGTTCGACAGCGCCATTGAGCGCCGCGCCGCACTTTTCGAGCGCCAGCATGGCGAAAGCGTAGGTCGCAATGTCCGACTTCGACACCGCGGCTCCGCGCCCATAGAGCCAGCCGTCGACGATTTCGGCCCCGTAAGGGTCATGCGTCCAACCCGTACCCGGAGGCACCACATCGCCGTGCGCGTTGAGCGCAATTGTCATGCCCTCTCGGAACCGGCGCCGGACGATCAGGTTGGTCGCCGAAATCATGCCGTTGGCCTTGACGAGGGCCTCGGGAACCTTGTGCCGCTCGACCTGAAAACCCAGTCCTTCCAGGAGCGTAGCGACGACTTCCGCGGGGCGGCTGCAATCTCCAGGCGGATTGTCCGACGGAATTTTGACGATCTCGGCCAGAAAGCGCGTTTCGGCTTCGGCGTGTTCGCGCACGAAGTCGCGGATTGCGGTCTCGACGAGCGTCATCGCGTTCCCCCCTCGAGCGTCAGGGCCCGAAATCCTCGACGCGCATCCCGTCATAAGCCGGCGTCACATGCGCTGGCAGGCTCGCGCGCAAGGTCTCGTAATCGAGATCGGTGTGCAAGTTGGTGAGGATCGCGCGCTTCGGACGCATCGTTTCGATCCACGATAACGCCTCGTCGAGACTGAAATGGGACGGATGGGGGCGATAGCGCAGGGCGTCGATGATCCATACGTCCAGGCCCTCGAGGAAGGCTCGGCTTGTGTCGGGAATGCGTTTCACATCAGGCGTGTAGGCGAGGCCCGCCGAAGCGAAAGCCGAGCGCGCTGATATCGCCGTGGTCGAGATCGAAGGGCATCGCCTCGACCGCTCCCCCCGGACCCTCGATGCGGCAGAGCTGGCCCGCGGTAAGACGCCGCTCGGTTGCGATTGGAGGATAAGAACTCCCGTCAGGCGTCTGAAAAATATAGGAGAACGCTTGGGTGACCCGATGCGAGGTCAGCTCGTTCATGTGTATTTCGACAGGGCGGCGGATTGCGATGCAAAGCGGCCTCAGATCGTCGATGCCGTGCGTGTGGTCGGCGTGGGGATGGCTTAAGAGGACACCATCGAGCCGCTTGACACCCGCGACGAGCAACTGCTCGCGCAAATCGGGCGACGTGTCGACCAGCACCGCCGTCGCGCCGCCGGACCCGATCCGCTCCACCAAAACGGAGCAGCGGAGGCGACGGTTCTTGGAATTCGCTGGATCGCAGGCGCCCCAACCCTCCCCGACCCGCGGCACGCCGCCGGACGAGCCGCAGCCCAGAATGGTCAAACGCAGCGTCAATGCGACGACCCAGCAGGTTGCGGCAGCTTGCTTGCGGCCTGCGGCGGCTTGCCGACAGCTGGAGGCAGCCGCTTAAAGATGGCGTGCGTGTTGGCGCGCGTCGCTTCCGCAAGCATGTCGGCCGAGATCCCGCGCGCCTCGGCGACCACCCCTGCGGTTGCAACGACGAACGCCGGCTCGTTACGGCGGCCGCGATGGGGCGTCGGCGCGAGATAGGGCGCGTCGGTCTCGACCAGGATACGGTCGAGCGGGACATCGCGGGCGATTGCGCGCAAGCCCTCTGACTTCTTGAACGTCACCACGCCGGAAAACGAGATCGAGAGTCCGAGGCCAAGCGCGGTCTCTGCAAGTTGGCGCGAGGCGGTGAAGCAATGCAGCAGCGCCGAGAACCGCCCCTGCCCCATCTCGTCCGTCAGGATCGCCGCGATATCGTCGTCGGCGTCGCGCGCATGGATGACAAGCGGCAGATCGAGCTCGCGGGCGAGCGCGATATGCCCGCGAAAGACCCGCCGTGCGACGTCGCGGGGCGCGTTGTCGTAGTGATAATCGAGGCCCGTTTCGCCGATCCCGACGCATTTCGGATGTCCGGCGAAGGCGCGCATTGCGTCAAAGTCCTCTGCATCTTTCCCGGCCGCTTCATGGGGATGCGTGCCGACGGTGAAGAAGACGTCGTCAAACCGCTCGGCGATCGCGACGACGCCCGCAGCCTTCGACACTTTTGTGCCGATGGTGATCAAGCGCTCGACGCCGGCTGCGCGGGCGCGCTCGACCACCCCGTCGAGATCGTCGGCGAAGTCGGGAAAATCGAGGTGGCAATGGCTGTCGATGATGGTCATTCGGCGCCGGCCCAAGCCTTCACTTCGCCGGCTCCGCTTCGACATAGCGTGGAAAGATCGGCGCAGGCGGGGGCAACGCCCTGCCCGGCTCGAGCCGATGCGGCGCGTCGAGCTGGCCAACCCGCTCGCCGACGTCCAGCGCCGCAAAGATGCGGCCCTCCGGTGGGACGCCAAGGAGGTCGAGAAGCGCCGCCCATGCTCGCAGGCATCGCCGGCTGCAGCAGGATCGCGGCGATGCGCAAGGTTTCGATCGTCACGTAGAGCACGAGCCCCATGCGCGCCGGATCACTCTTGGCGAGCCTCCAGGGCTCGGCGTTCGCGAAATAGCGGTTGGCCTCCGACACGACCTCGAAAACGGCGCCGATGTAAAGATGGAGCGCGAAGCCACTCATGTGCCGGCGCGCCTCGTCAAGGAGCGCATCGGCGCGCGCCAGCATGGCCAAGTCTTCCTTGGCCGGCGTCGCCTTGCGCCAGTCGGGCGTGCGCGCTCCGGTCTTGGCGATCATCGTCAGCGAGCGTTGCGCCAGATTGCCGATGTCATTGGCAAGATCGGCGTTCATGCGCGCGACGATCGCCTCATGCGAATAGCTCCCATCTTGCCCGAACGGGACCTCGCGGAGGAAAAAATAGCGCACGGCGTCGAGGCCATAAGCGTCGACCATCGCCTTCGGGCTGACGACATTGCCGACCGACTTCGACATTTTCTCGCCGCGGTTGAACAGAAAGCCATGTACGACGACCTGTTTCGGCACAGGCAGCCCAGCCGACATCAGGAAGGCCGGCCAGTAGATCGCGTGGAAACGGGTAATGTCCTTGCCGATCACATGCGCGTCCGCCGGCCAGAACTTCGTTCGCGGGCCGTCGTCCGGGAAGCCTGTCGCGGTGATGTAATTCGTCAGCGCGTCGACCCAGACATACATCACATGCTTTGGGTCGCCGGGAACAGGCACGCCCCATTTCAGCGTCGCGCGGCTGATCGAGAGGTCGGACAAGCCTCGCTTCACAAAGGCGACGATCTCGTTCAGATATTTTTCCGGCGTGACGAATTCGGGATGGGCTTCGTAGTGCGCGAGCAGCTTGTCTGAATATTTGGAGAGCCGGAAGAAGTAACTTTCCTCCTCGACCCATTCGACCGGCGCGCCGCTCGGCGCGAGCTTCGTTCCGTCCGGGCCGGCGGTCAGCTCGCCTTCGTCGAAATAGGCCTCGTCGCGGACCGAATACCAGCCCGAATATTTCGACAAATAGACGTCGCCGTTCGCCGCCATCCGCTCCCAGATCGCCTGGGAGGCGCGTATGTGCCGTGGTTCCGTCGTGCGGACGATGTCGTCGGCGCGCGCGTTCAGCATTTCGCCCATCGCCTCGAATTCGGCCGCGACACGATCGACAAATTGCTGCGGCGTGACTTCCTCGCGCGCCGCAGCCTGCTGCACTTTAAGGCCGTGCTCGTCCATGCCGGTGACGAACAACGTCTCGCGCCCGTCGAGACGCATGAATCGCTGGATGGCGTCGGTCGCGATGCGCTCGTAGGCATGGCCGATATGGGGCGCGCCGTTGGCGTATGGGATCGCCGTGGTGATGAAGAAGCGGCTCATGAGCGCCCCTTAAAGCAAAAATTTTTGAGCGGCGATGAAAATCTGTACGCAACTCCAGCCCTTTGGTTGGCCCTCCGCCATCCTCATCCTGAGGAGCGCCAAAGGCGCGTCTCGAAGGATGATCCAGGAGGCTGCGCCGGTGGCGCCCTCTGAAGCGCGCTTCGAGACGCGTCGCCTTGCGTCGCCGCTCCCTCAGGACGAGGGGTTGGTTAGGAGATATCCCGTGAGGCGCGCGGCGCGGTCGCGGCGATCTCGGCGAACAGCGCCAGAATATGCAGCTTGCGGTCGAGATTAAGCTCCTGGGTCTCGCGCTCCGCGTCTCGGATGCGGTCGAAAAGCCCGCCAATTTCCTCGACCCTGAACGAGCCGGGCTCGACGTCGCGGGCGTAGATGACGATCCAGTCGTAGAGCTCGCGATGAAAGGCGCGGAAGGCCTCGTCTCCCGCCCGGCCGCTAACCGAGTCTGCGAGCCTCGCGACCGCGCGGGGATCGGGCCGCGGCAGGCCGGCGACGATCGAATCGATCAATGCGCCGACCCCTTCCAATTCAGGCGCGAGGCGAATGAGCGCCTCGCGAATCGATCCGTCGGCGCGCTTGGCGGCGGCCTCGACGGCATTACGGCCGGTTTCGCTCCACGGCTGGCCGAGGCCAATCACTGCTCGGACAATCTCGTCCTCCGACAGCGGATCGAGCCGCAGGCGGCGACAGCGCGAGCGGATCGTGGGCAGGACCTGACCCGGCCGATGCGAGATCATGAGGATCAGCGATCGTTGCGGCGGCTCCTCAACCATCTTGAGCAAGGCGTTGGCGCTGTTGCGGTTCAGGTCCTCGGCCGAATCGACGATCACGACCCGCCAACCCCCAAAGGCGGCGGAGAGCTGGAAGATCTGCAGTCCCTGCCTAACTCCCTCAACCGAGATCTCGCTCGCGAGCTTCTTCGTTGCGCCCTGCCACTCACGGCGGATAAGAGCAAAATCAGGATGGGCGAGCCCCGCGAGCAATCGCGCCGCCGGATGAGCGGGCTCAACATGGAGGTTGCGCGCCTCACGGACAGCCGTTGAGGCCGGATCGGGGTTGGCGAGCACAAAACGGGCGAAGCGCCAGGCGAGCGTCGCCTTGCCGATCCCTTCCCTGCCCCCGATCAGCCAGGCATGGGCGAGACGGCCCTCGCGATAGGCTGACAGCATTTCCGCTTCCGCGCGCTCGTGGCCAACCAGCGAATAGACATGGCGCGGATGGGGCGCGCCAGCGAGCGCATCGGCTTCGGGAAGATCGTCGGACTCGGGCTTCTTCGTGCGGGGCTGGTTCATGCGTGGAACTGAGAAGGTGAGGCTTCGGAACGACGGCGCAGGGACCTCATGCTGAGGAGCCGCGCGGAAGCGCGGCGCCTTGAGGCGCGAGGGGGTTGGAATGTCACGTTTGGCTGGCCGTGAGCGTGCTCGCCGGATTGAGCCTGGTCTCGACCGCCGACCAGATGGCGGCGGCGACGGCGTCTTCGCTTTGATCAGCGTCGATGATGGCGCAGCGCTGAGGCTCGGCTGCGGCAATGTCGAGAAACGCTTGCCGAAGGATCCTATGAAACGACAGCCCCTCCGATTCGAATCGGTCGGCGCGCCCCGTCTGTCTTCGCGCGGCCGCGCGCTGAAGGCCGATCTCCGGGTCGAGGTCGAGGATCAAGGTCAGGTCGGGCCCATTCGCGCCAACCGTCAGGCGCTCAAGAGAGGCGATGAACTCGGGCGGCAA
Organism: uncultured Alphaproteobacteria bacterium; assembly: GCA_963737365.1. Taxonomy (GTDB): domain Bacteria; phylum Pseudomonadota; class Alphaproteobacteria; order Rhizobiales; family Beijerinckiaceae; genus Roseiarcus. The sequence goes on along the minus strand of CAVTSD010000007.1, from coordinate 849,529 downwards.
ATTCCCCGCCGCGCCTTGATAGGCTCGGGTTGAATCGGCGAACCGGTCGGACACGACCCAAGCTCCGCTCGCGAGCGCCGGCAGAATCGTCTTTTCGAGATGGTCGACGCGGGCGGCGGAAAACAGGAACGCCTGCCCGGCGGCGCTAAAGTCGGACGCGAAGCCAGAAAGAATCGCCTCGCGCAACGCCTCCGCTCCAGGGGAGCCCCCCGGCTCGCGTGTTCGAAGGACGGCGAGCCCGAGACCGGCGAGTCTCTCCTCGAGTCGCTTGGCCTGAACCGACTTGCCAACCCCCTCCCCGCCTTCGAGAGTGATGAAACGGCCCCTCGCCTGCCCGGTCATGGGCGCGTCAGGCGCGGCGCGGCTTCCGCTTTCATTCCGTCCAATCGCACCGTACTAAGCCCAAAGCCAACCTTCTTGCCAACGCCGTCTGAAAACCGCCGCCCGACGTCTCAACTCAGCATGGTTCGGCGCGGGTTGGCAACGAGTGAGCGACCGAGTGCGCCGGATCTGATCGTCGCGAATATTGGCTCTTATAGCGTTGCCTGTTGATATGGCCCATTGCCGATAGCGCCTTTGATCCAGTTGGGCGGGGCGAGTTGGTCGCCCCAGGCTTCGATGGCGCGTCGCCAGCCGAGATAGCTTGGCAGGTTCTTGGTGGCGACGCCTTTGAAGGGGACCAGCCATTGCTTGAGACGGCTGTGATAGGCGTTGACGTTGTTGATGTGCAGATGAGGCGCCTCGCCGGTCGGCTTTCCGGGCGAGGGCACGGCGTGGAAAGGAATGCCCGCCTGGCGGGCGAAAGCGGCGATCGCCCGCCCCCCGTCGCCGATCAGGTGATTGCCCGGCGTGACGACGCCGGCGAGCGCGGTTCGGACGGAAACGCCGTCAACCTGAGGCAGGACCGCATCGAAGGTCGCGCCCTTCCTGTCGCGCGCGACGAGGATGGGAATGTTATCCTGATAAAGGCCTGGATAGCGGGCCTTTCCACCTCGCTTTCGCGCCTTTCGCGGCAGATCGGACCACCGGCCCTTGAAGGATTCGAGGATGAAGGTCTCATCCGCCTCGACGATTCCGCTCAACGTTCGAGGCTTGTCGTCGGCGGGCGCGCGCAAAAACCGATGCCGCCAGCGGAACGCCGTCGTCGGATGGACGCCGCAGAGTTCGGCGGTCTTAGCCAGACTTTTGCCCTCGATCATCGCCTGGGCGTGAATGGGCCACCGCTCCTTCTTGCGCAGATGGGCCATCGGCGTCTTGGTCAGGGCGTTGAACGTGCGCCCGCAACTCTTGCAGCGGAACCGCAACAGCCCATTGGAACGACCCCAGCCGACGACATCGCGGCCCGCGCAATGGGGGCAGCCCTGGGACGCGACCCGCTCGAGACTGGCCGACCCAAGCGTGTCCTCCCGAGGTCGGCGCTTGCCGCCCCGCTTCGGCCAAGCCTCGGAAGTCCCGTCCGGCGCGGAGATCGACGCCTCGACCGCCGCCCGCTTCAAGGTCGCCAAAGCCTCGACCCGTTGTTCCGCGCTCAAGCCAGCCACCGCCGCCAGCCATGCCGAAAAGTCCTCAGCCCGCATCGAATCAACTCCTCCGATCCAAGCCACTCTCATCCAAATCAACAGAAAACGCTATAAGAGCCAGAATATTGTTGCGGAAAATCAGAATCTAGATTAAGCTTGGCTGATGACCGTCTGCGCTCCCGCATGGCCCCGACCACAGGCGCCCATTTCGGCGCCTCCAATTCCAGGAAAAAGCGAGCAGAAAAAACTTTCAGCGAAAATCTCGTGTAACCCATTGATAAGTATCAATTCGGACGAGAGAATCCAAGGAAATCCAAGGAAATCCAACACCTAAAAGTTGGGGTTTTCGCGGCGAAACGGCCAGGGGCCAAGCAAATCCAAACGGAGTGACCGGGCTGTCGCGGGTCCGCTGCGAGCGAGCCACCGCTCCGCGCGCAAAGCAAAGCGCCCTAGTAGTCGGCGCGAGCGGACTTGGATGGCTTCAGACGATCAAATGCGCCAGTCGGCTTCTTGGGCGGCAGATGGACGGCTCCGGAATAGTAAAGCGCCCTCTCGGCGCTGGCATGAAGTTCGGGCCTACGAGGCGGCTCGACAACGTGCGCGGACGAGACCCGCGTCGACGGCGCTGACGAGGACGAGGCGGCAGCCACGACCGATGGCCGGCGACCGAGGCTGAGATCGAAGGGCCTAGGCGGCGGCAGCGGAACGGTGCCCTTTGTCGGATGCGCGGAATGAATGGGCTCGGGCGGCAACGGGTCGCTGTCGCCGGAATCCGATGGCGTTGGGCCAGCGTCCACCGGCGCCGCCGCGACGCGGACGGGCTCAGGCGGCGGAGCCTCAGGCGCGCTTGCGACCTGGACTGGCGAGGGCTCCGGCGCAGGTGGGGGCGCCGGCGCTGTCTGCACCTCCGGTTGCGGCTCCGCCTGGGGCTGTGGCGCGCCGCGGCCGCCCCCAGAAAAGAACGACCAGATCGTATCGGTCTGCTCAGCGGCGGCGCTGGCCATCATGACCGGCGCCGAATAGCCGATCATATTGGCGGGCGAACCGTCGGTGCGGAGGCTCGCCAGCAACTGCGAATCGTCCGAGCCTTCCATCGGCGCAGGCCCGACATAGTCGACCTTCACTTTTGCTGTGCCCATCGCCTTCATGTCGAGGACGTCGGCGACCCGGGACGACACGTCCATCACCCGCCCGCCATGGTAGGGGCCGCGGTCGTTGACGCGCACAATAACCGAATACCCGTTCTCGAGATTGGTCACCCGTGCGTAGCTCGGCAGCGGCATCGTCGGATGCGCGGCCGACAGCGACGCCATGTCATAGACTTCGCCATTGGCGGTGCGGCGGCCATGGAACGCCGCGCCGTACCAGGAGGCCATGCCGGTCGCCGAATAGGAGGGATTCTCGGCGGGGTAATAGCGGTGTCCGGCGACGGTGTAGGGGTGACCCACGAGATATTGGCCCCCGCCGCGAGGCACGGGTTCGCCATCGGCGACGACCTTTCGGCTGGCGTGGCCATATTTCGACTGCGAGAAATGTTCGTGGCCGTGGGAATAGGACACGCGGGGGGCTTGAGGTGGGGCGCAACCTGCGAGCGCCCAAGCCGCGACGCTCAGGCTGATGGCGCCACGCCATCTCCGATTGCCACCGTTCAAAAGCGGTTCAAGGCCGGAAACGCTCATCACGCTTACTCGGGTCGCGCGCCAGCGCAAGGCTCGAGCTTCAAACGCCGAGCCCGCCACAGCAAAAGTCTATTTCCGAACCATCGATCCCGCTGCGCACTATTATCCCGCTTCGTTTCGAATTCGCTAATGAATTCCGCCCTCGAGTTGGCAAGAGCCGTCCGCCGTTTGCAACCCTCGCAAGGTCCTATCTGCTGGACCGCCGCCCGCCGTCCGCCGCATTTCGGCCGCGAGGAGTGACGCCCAATCGCGGCAACAACGTGACCAGTCCACGCTGGGGGAATTTGACGCCGGATCTTGGCGAAGAACTGGACGGACGAACCCGGCGCCTGACTCTTTCGCCTTTCGGACATCGATGCGATTCGCGGTTCTGCGGCACATCGACTGAGAGCAGAAATTGAACGGATATATGCGAACCAATGCCGCGTCGCTCCTGTGATTCGCAATCGAGCGTGGCGATGGGCGATTGTCACGAAAGGCCGGGCGGCCCGAGTGCGCAGGGCACTCGAACCGCCCAGTTTTTTAGGAAGCGACTTTGCCAGATGAACTTGCTGCAAGCCCTCCCGGCTGGTGCTAGTCGCGTCGCCTCCATGACGCCGCGTTACTCATCAGGTTGAAGGGGGTTCTCAACCCAAAGGTCCAGGTTAAAACCCGTCGCGACGTCACGATTTAATCACATGCCATCGGAAACGTCCAGCAAAATATGGCGTTGCCGGTGTCATTGAAGTTTCATCCACAGAAACCTCTCCCGGCTTGCAGCCAATAGTTCGAGGAAATTTGCGATCCTGGAGCTGTAGATTTCGTCGACATGGTGTGATTGACCCGTCACTCACCGATCAGATGTAAGACGATCTGTCGCGTGTGCGGCGCACGCCTATGCTCAAACAGATAGATACCCTGCCAAGTGCCCAAGGCCAGCTCTCCGCGCATGATCGGAATTGCAAGCTGCACCCCGGTCAGGACCGCGCGAATGTGGGCGGGCATGTCGTCGGGACCCTCTTCGGCGTGCCGATATCGGCTGCCTTCCTCTGGCGCCACGCGGTCGAAAAACGCCTCGAGATCTGCGCGAACGTCCGGCGCGGCGTTCTCCTGGATGAGCAATCCGGCCGAGGTATGCCGGCAAAATAGAGTCAAAAGCCCGGTTTGAAACCCATGAGGCTTGAGCCAGTTCTGCACGTCGTGCGTAACCTCCACGAGCCCGCGGCCACGCGTTGAAATTGAAAGGATATCAACGAACTGGCGCATGACACTTTTCGCTGCTGTCGGGAGTCCAGAACGTTTGGCGAATTTTGGCCTTGCTGCGGCGCCTGCGCGCCAGCGGTCGACCTAAGTAGAGGCCAAAATGCGGCTCATCATCCTAATCATTCTCATCATTCTGATCGTCGGAGCGCTGCCGTCCTGGCCATACAGCGCCGGTTGGGGCTACTATCCGGTCGGGGGTTGGGAACGATCCTGATCATCGTCCTCATCCTCGCGTTGCTCGAGTACTTTTAGCGAGCAAACTCTTGACCTCCTGACAAACCCCGTCGCCATTGCAACGGGGCTTATTCATGGGGCGCTATGGCGGCGAAGTGGTCCTCATGGCCGCTTACCTTCGCCACATTACCCCCGCGAGGAATTCAAAGCCAATGGCCAGGGCCAGCGTCGAGAGAGGCCGTTCCTGAATCGCATCGTCAAGCGAAGAGGTCTGAGATTTGGCCCGGTTTTTGACGATACCGAGCCGATTGGAGGAGCGTCGTTCACCATCGATCCCATGTCCACGCGCGCTTTCCTAGAGCTGCCCTATCCTGCTCTTGGGCGACCGAACCAATGTCCCTTGCGGCGTCCGAAATCTGCTCGGAAAGACCGCCAATTCCATCTCGCATTGCGTTAGCTCCTGCTCAGGGCCGGCAAAGGCGTCATCCTGCCCGTTCCTCGCGCATCCTTTCTTCCTTCAGCGTCAGGCGGAAAGTCAGAAGCGGACCCTTTCTCCTACATTCTCCGTATGTTAACGCAGGTTCACTCGGAAGGTTCCGACGCGTTTAGCGGTCCTCGTCGACGTACAGGCGTTGCCTCAAGATGAGCGCGACCATGAGGATCGGTGAAGAAAGAAATGCGCCCATCGGCCCCCAAAGCCAGGTCCAGAATGCGAGCGAAAGCAGTACTGCGAGCGCGTTGAGCTCAAGATGGCGTCCGATGATCATCGGAGTGACGAACTGGCCCTCGATCGTAATAACCGTGAGGAACCCCGCAGCGGGAAGCAAGCCCCACAGGAAGGTTGGCTCGGCCACGACACCGACCACCAGAAGAACCACAAACATTGCGATCGGCCCGACAATCGGGATGAAGTTCAGTGTCGCCGCCAGCGCGCCGAAGCCGAGCGCGTTAGGCATTCCGGTCAGCCAGCAAATGATCCCGGCCAGTGTGCCGACGCAAACGTTGATCAGCGACACGATCAACAGATAGCTGGCGAGTTCGGCTTCGATTTCGTTGAGGATCTTGAGCACCGTCAGACGCGAGTCGCGGCTTGCGAATGTCATGACGAGGCCGCGCCGCAAGTCCGGCCATTCCGAGATGACCAAAAGCAACATGACGAGAAAGAACAGGAAACCGGTAATCGGCGGCAGCAATATTGAGATCGTCGACGGGACCCAGGAAATCCCGGGTGTAGGAATAGCTATCGTATCGGCGCTGGTCGGCTCGCCCATCGTTTTTGCCAAATGCCGCCACGCTTTGACCAGACCGTCGAAGACCTGCAGCTTTTCCTTCAGCGACGCGATCATTCCCGGCAACCCATTCGCGAGCTCGGAGACGCGCGGAAAGATCAACAGGATCACGAAAGCGAGTATCAGACTGACGCCGGCGACCAGCAGCAGCGCCACGAGCGGGCGCGGAACGTGAAGCGCTTCGAGCCTTCGCGCCGTCGGGCCCAACATGACCCCCACAACGAAAGCCGCCACGACGGGCAGCATGATGTCTCGCGTAGCGTAGAGAACGAAGCCGACTGCGATTGCAGCAAGAACAACCAGCGACCAGGCCGAAATTTCCTTGAGCGTGATTTCGGGATGGGGCTCCTTTTCCGCCACCACGACCGTCTCGGGACGCTGGCTATCCCCCATTGCTCCTCCGCTTCGCCGGCCGGGCGCCGCCACGTTCATTGATTTGACGCTTGGCGGCCGATGGGCTCGGAGCCTCCTGCGAACCTCGACGTTCGATCGCTTGAGAGCACGAGATTCTCTTGTACTAGGGATAGCTCCCAACGTCGAGTTGGAGAGAAGTGACGACGTAATATGCCGGCAGGCGGAAAAGGTTCCACTCGGTCCTGAAGGGCGGATGCCTCTTCGGATCAAAGTTTGACCGTTCCGCATTGAGGATTTAATCGTTGCGGCTCACAGCCGCTCAGACACGTTGCGAGGTCGACATTGTCGCCGAGAGCAAGCTGGAAAGGCTTCCTGAAGATCGCCGACGTAACGGTGCCTGTCGGCCTCTACACCGCGGCCTCGACGTCGGACCGGATCGCCCTGCACACGATCAATCGACCGACCGGCCACCGGGTCCGACGCGAGTTTGTCGACGCCGAGACCGGCGACTCCGTCGAGCGCGACGACCAGGTCAAAGGATACGAAGTGGCGAAGGGCGAATATGTGTCGATCGAGCCCGACGAGATTGCCGCGGTCATTCCGCATGGCGACAAGACGCTCACCGTGACCGCGTTTGTCGATCTGGCCGGGATCGACGATCTCTATTTCGACAAACCCTATTACCTCGCGCCCTCGGACCGCACCGCGGACGAGACCTTCGCGCTGGTGCGCGACGGCATGGGCAAGGCGAAAGTGGCCGCGATCGCGGACGCTGTGCTCTTTCGGCGCGCCCGGACGATCCTGGTTCGTGCTTTCGACAGAGGTCTCGCTGCGTTTCTCTTGAACTATGACTACGAAGTGCGGTCCGCCGATGAGGCGTTTTCGAATGTTCCAAAGAGAGCGATCACCGGCGAGATGCTCGACTTGGCGGTCCACATCATCAAGACGAAGCAGGGCGCATTCGATCCGCGCAGGTTTGAGGATCGTTACGAGGACGCGCTGGCTGAACTGGTAAAGCTCAAGCTGGAGGGCAAGCCGATCCCCAAGCGCGCGCAGGTGCTCAGCGAACCCGCCGTCGACCTCATGCAAGCGCTGCGCGACAGCGCTGGCGGCGGAGCCCGGAAGCCTTCAGGCGGCAAGGCTGCGCCCAAGAAAAAGACTGGGCGGCGCGCTCAGGCCAAAGCAAAGCCGGCCGCGCCGCGACGCAAGGCTGGATGACGAATGGCGCTCGACACTTATCGGAAAAAGCGCAATTTTGCCGCGACCGCCGAGCCCAAAGGCGCCGCGGCGCTTCCTGACAGCAATATCTTTGTGGTGCAGAAGCATGCCGCGACGCGGCTGCACTACGACTTCCGTCTCGCCCTGGACGGGGTCTTGAAGAGTTGGGCGGTAACGCGGGGCCCGAGCCTCATCCCGGGTGAAAAGCGCCTAGCGGTCGCGGTCGAAGACCACCCGATCGAATACGCCAATTTCGAGGGCACGATCGCCAAAGGCGAATATGGCGGCGGCTCCGTTATCGTGTGGGACAACGGAACCTGGGAGCCGATCGGCGACGCTCACCGAGGCTTGAAGAAGGGCCATCTGGAATTCGAACTCCAGGGCCAAAAGCTCCATGGCCGCTGGCACCTTGTGAGGATGCACGGCAAGCCCGGTGAAAAGCGGGAAAACTGGCTTCTCATCAAGGGGGACGACGAATTTGCCCGCTCCGCCGACGAAGCCGACATCCTCGAGGAGCGGCCGGAATCGATCAACACTGGCAGAACCATCGACGAGCTCGACGGAGAGGCGCCGGGCTGGTCGACAAAGACCGGAAAGATCGAGACGCCGGAAAGCGGCGGCGCCGCGACCAAGCCGCACGCCCGCGCCTCGGCGCGGAAGTCCGAGAACGGGTCCCCGCGACCGTCCGCGAACGAGCCTGCGATCGAGGGCGCGGCGAAAGCCCCCATGCCCGGGTTTGTCGAGCCGATGCTGGCGACGCTGTCGAAAGCGCCGCCGACCGGCGACCGATGGCTGCACGAGATCAAATTCGACGGCTATCGCCTTCAGGCTCATATCGAGGACGGAAAGGTCACACTCTGGACGCGCGGCGGCCTCGACTGGACGAAAAAGTTTGGCAAAGCAGTCCCTGAGGCGCTGCAAAGACTGCCCGCACGCACGGCGTTGGTCGACGGTGAAATGGTGGTCGAGAACGAGAGCGGCGTAGCCCAGTTCTCGCTCCTGCAAGCAGATCTCAGCGATGGAAGGCCTGATCGGTTCGCCTATTACGCCTTCGACTGTCTCTATCTCGACGGAAACGATTTGCGCGAAAGTCCACTCATTCAGCGGAAGGAACTCCTGAGCAAACTCATCGGGACCGACGGCGGGGCTATCCGCTACAGCTCTCACTTCGTCGAGGACGGTAAGCTCGTGCTGCAGCGCGCCTGCGCGCTCGGCCTCGAAGGCATCATCTCGAAGATCAGCCAATCGGTCTATGTATCGGGCCGCGGCAAGAGCTGGGTGAAAGCCAAGTGCTCCGCCCAGCAGGAGTTCGTCATCGCCGGCTACGTCCCCTCGTCGACGGGTCGCAAAGCGGTCGGATCGCTGGTGCTCGGCGTCTGCGACGGCGCCGAACTGCGCTATGTGGGACGCGTCGGCACCGGCTTTTCCTCAAACGTCGCCGAGGCTTTGTTCGCACAGCTCGACGAGATGCGCATTCGCTCCAGTCCGTTCGCCAAACGCCTCACCACGGCCGAAGCCCGTCAGGTCCGCTACGTTCGCCCCGAACTCATCGCAGAGGTCGATTTCCGCGGCTGGACGGGCGACGGCCTCCTGCGTCAAGCGTCCTTCCAAGGACTGCGCGACGACAAGCCGGCGCGCGACATCGTACGTGAGACGACTATGGCCACGAACGCCGCGCCGGAACGCCCCAAGAGCAGCGTAACGCTCACTCATCCCGATCGCGTTTATTGGCCGGATGTGGGCGTCACCAAGGAGGGCCTTGCCGACTATTACGCCGAGGCTTGGCCGTTCATGAAGCCGCTAATTGTCGGCCGGGCGCTGGCGTTAGTCCGGTGTCCGGACGGGATCAGCGGGCAAACCTTCTTTCAGAAGCACGCTTGGAAGGGGCTCAACCGCAACATTGTTCTCGTCAGGGACCCATCGGAGCCCGAACCGATCATCAGCATTCGCGACTTCGATGGCCTGATGGCGCTTGTGCAGTCGGCCGCGCTCGAAATCCACCCCTGGGGATCGACCGTCACCGACTGGGAGCGGCCGGACATGATCGTGATGGACCTCGACCCCGGCGACGACGTGGACTGGACCGCGGTCATTGCGGCTGCGGAAGAAGTGCGCGAGCGGCTGAAAAATCTGGGGCTGGCCTCGTTTGTGAAGAACTCGGGCGGCAAGGGATTGCACGTCGTCTCGCCCGTCAAGCCGAAAGCGGAATGGCCTGCAGTGAAGGCCTTCACCAAGGCGATCGCCGACTCGATGGCCGCCGACAGTCCCGCCCGCTTCGTCTCGACGATCCCCAAGGCGCGGCGGCACGGCAAGATCCTGATCGACTATCTGCGCAATCAGCGCGGCATGACCGCTGTCTCGGCTTACTCGACCCGCGCCCGGCCCGGCGCGTCGGTCTCGATGCCGCTCGGGTGGGAGGAGCTGTCGCCCGAGGTTGGGCCCGCCTATTTCAACACCCGCAACGCGCCCGCGCGCCTCGCCTCGATCACCGATCCCTGGGTTGATTTCCGCGCCGCCGAGGCGCCGATTGAGGAAGGGCGCAAGAAAGCCAACCCAGCCCGAAAGCGATAAGGGCTAAAGGCGCCAGCTCGCTTCTAGCGCCTCCGCTACCGTCGCCTCGTCCTGAGGAGCGCCCAGGGCGCGTCTCGAAGGACGCTCCGAGGCTCGCGAACTGGATCATTCTTTGAGACGCGCTCTTGCGAGGACGGTATCAACGCCCTTTCGGCTTCTTCGCGCCGGCCACGCTTCGCTTCAAAGCATCCATGATATTGATGACGTTGCTCGCGGGTTCGAACTCTGGCACGGCCCTCGGTTTCGCCTTGGCCTTTTTCGCGCCCTTCTTTTTCGCGGCGATAATTTCAAGCAGTTGGGCTTGCACCGGATCGGCGACCATGTCCGGGCTCCAGTCCTTCTTCCGCGACTTGATGAGGTCCCCGATCAGGCGCATCAGCTCGGCGTCGGGCTTTGCTTCGCCGATGGCGCCGAAATATTCGCTCGCATCGCGCACTTCATCGCCGAAGCGCAGCGTCCAGAGCAAAATCCCATTGTCGCGCGGCTTCAGGATCACCGCCCGCTCCCGCCGATTGAGGACGAGGCGCGACACGCCGACCATCTCGGTCGCGCGCATTGCGTCACGAATGACGCAATAGGCCTCCTCGCCAATGGGATCGTCGGGGGTCAAGTAATAGGGCGTGTCGTACCAGATCCAGTCGATGCTCTCAGCGGCGACGAAACTCTGGATGTCGATCGTGCGGGCGCTTTCAAGAGCGACGGACTCAAGCTCGTTATCGTCCAGCAGGACATAGTCGTCCTCGCCACGCGCGTACCCCTTCACCTCGTCGGCCTCATCGACCGGCTTGCCGGTTTCGGCGTCGACATAGTGGCTCTGGATTCGATTGCCGGTCCGGCGGTTCAGGACGTGGAAGCGAACCTTTTCCTCTTCGCTGGTCGCCGACATCATCGCCACCGGACAGGTGACGAGGCTGAGCTTCATGTAACCTTTCCAGAATGGGCGCGCCGCCATCGAAAGGTTCCTCCCTCACTCGCTTCAGCGCGCCAACTCGCGGGCGCTATACGGACTGCAAACTTTCCAGCTTCACGCCAGTCGGGGACGCTATCCTGGGAAACCGAAGGTCCTCGGATATGTTCCCGTTGTGTACAATTTATCTCGCTCCCTACAGGGCCTTTTAGAGGTTCGCAGGATTATGTCGCAAGACTATCAAACAAGGCGAACCCGATGACCAAGGTCGATTGTCTAATCGAGACCGCAAAAAAACTGAGAGAGGCCCGCGCTCTCGCAGAAGGCTGCTCGGACCGGGCGCTCCTCTATTTCATCGATATGACACTTGCTCACGTCTGCGACGCGCTCGACGGTCGCTCGGAAACAAAAGGCGCCGCTGAAGATCGATCGAGCATGACCCGCGCCGCTGCATAACGAGTCGGGGCGCCCGGAAAGGTCCGCCTCTTTCGCGTCGCGCACCACGACTCGGTCTCGGAACGCTGTCCATGCGTCGGGCTGCTATGAGCGCTTCCGCCCTCAGCCAAGACCACATCGCCTAGAGCCAAGCGCAGCCACTAGACAGCTGCTGGCAAACGCGATTGGCCGGCCGCTACCCGAAAACCGCGCCGCTATACATGAGCCGGCCCTTCGGGCAAAAGCGCCGCGTAGGCAGGATCTTTGCCTTCCCGGAACTAAGTATGGCTCGCGACTCGGCGCTTAATGTCTCGGTCGGTATCATCGCCGCGATCCTGATTTGCGTCTCCGCCTCCCAGGCGAGCGATGTGTTCGCGCCCTTGTCGCTCGCTTTGTTTATCATCGCGCTGGTCTGGCCGTTGCAATCGTGGTTGCAGGCTCGAATGCCGGCCCTGTTCGCGCTGGCCATCACGATGAGCGTGACCGTCGCAATCTGCATCGCCTTCGCTTCGCTGGTCGCATGGGGCTTCGGGCGTGTGGGCGTATCGCTGCTCGCCGATACCGCGCGCTACCAGGCGCTCTACGAGCGCGCGATCGATTGGCTCGACGACCGCGGGATTTCCGTCGCCGGCTTATGGAGCGAGCACTTCAATGTTGGCTGGCTTGTGCATTGGGCGGGCCAGATTACCGGCCGCGTCAATACGACCGTCACCTTCTGGCTGATCGCCCTTCTCTACGTCATTCTTGGACTGATGGAAGTCGATGACCTGCGCCGGCGCGCTGAGGCCTATCTGCACCCCGAAACCGCTCGGATCCTATTGCAGGGGAGCGCGGCGACGGCGGTCAAGATCCGCAAGTATATGGAGGTGCGCACGCTCATGAGCGTCGCGACAGGCGTTCTCGTCGGCGCGTTCGCGTGGGCCGCTGGACTGCCGTTTGCGCTGGAATGGGCGGTGATCGCCTTCGCCCTCAATTACATCCCGTTCATCGGCCCATTCGTCGCGACCCTGTTTCCAACCCTGGTCGCGATGACGCAGTTCGAGTCGTGGCAAGCGGTCGTCGGCGTTTTCGTCTGCCTCAACATCATCCAGTTCGTGGTTGGCAGCTATATCGAGCCGCGCGTGTCTGGCGCCATGCTCGCCATGTCGCCCACCGTCGTGCTGCTCGCCGTCTTCTTATGGACCTACCTCTGGGGCCTATTCGGCGCCTTCATCGGCGTCCCGATCGTGATCGCGATCGTGACCTTCTGCGCTTACCATCCCTCAAGCCGCTGGATCGCAGATCTTCTCGGCGGGCCCACGGAAAAGGGCGTCGCGGCGCGGGTTTAAAGGCAATGCGAAATTGAGTTCGGATCGGCCTCAAGTTCCATTCTAGTTCCGCGCCCTAATGATTTCAGTCCTTTAGAACCCCGTTTAGTTCCGCGCTTGGCTTACTCGCCTGGAGCAAGATCGATCCGTTTTGGCGCAATGAGCGCGAGCCGCCCGTCCGGCCCCGGCCCAAGCGTGTGGACATAAAAATGGGTGGACTTGGAGTCCGGCGCCATCACCGGCGACGGGGCTGAGACGACCTTGAGCGCGCCGCAGGCGCCGATCCAATCGACATGCCGGTGGCCATGCATGACGACGACCCTTCCGCCATAGGGCTTGAGCACACGCTGAAACCAGCTCCCATTGATGAGCGCTGTGCCGATCCGCTCGGAGAATTTGGCGACCGGAGTTGGATATTCGATCAAATGATGATGCAGCCCGACGATCCACCGAGCCTTCGGATAATGATCGAACGCCGCTATGAGCTTGCGAGCCTGGCCGGCTGGGATCAGGCCTAACGCATTGGTGAATGAGAAATTCGTGTCAGCGTTCGAATTGAGGATCGCGACACCCAGATCATCCTCGTCCGTTGGCGGAAGGATCAACGGAAAGAGCTCATCCCAGACGCGCGCGAGCTGGTTCGACAACCGGAGCCCTCCCCGATCGGCGAAAGTCTCGATCGCCTGACGCTGCGGCGCAAGTGTCGCTGCAAGTGTAGGCCCAAGCTCCGTTGCGCCGGCCTTCATCACATGCAAGCGCTCGGCGCCGAAGGCGGCCATCGCGGACAAAGCGCGCATCTTTCGCAGCGTTTTCGCCGGACTGAACGGCAAATCGAGACGAGCCGGATTGGCGCGGTCGACGACATTCACGTCATGATTGCCGGGAAGGATCAGCGTGCGGGCCGCGAGATCCGGGTGGCCTGCGAGAATGTCAAAAAACTCAGCCCACTCGGCCGAGCGTCCGGCGTCGGTCATGTCCCCGGTGATGAAAACGAGGTCCAGCGGCTGGGCGGCGTGTTCGGCTTCGAGGCGAGCCATGGCCTCCCGCACGCGGTCGTTGCCACGTGGGCCGCCGCGCCCGCTTTCGATCCGAAAACCATAGCGCTCGCCGACGATATGGATGTCCGACAGATGCGCCACGCGCCAGACGCGACCGCTTGGTGGCGCAGCGTCGAACGCCTCGAGGTCGAGCGGCTGGTCCATGCTCGCATCGGCAAAGCCCCAGACAAGCGAAGCGGCCGCGAGATATGCAGACATGACGACAATCGCGTTGGCGAGCGTGGGCACGATGAGATGATGTGGGACTGCAAGATCCGCCGTCGATCCAATCCAGCGCGTGTGCGGCCAAGCGAAGGCCACAACAAGCGTCGCGACGAGAGCAAGAAGAATTCCCGCCGCGGCGCAGCTTCTCGCCCGCACACGCGCGAGCTCGGCTCCGCTCCGCAGCTTGAGGGATCGCTCTGCTAGATGCCGGATCGACTCGCGGCATAAGGCGTATCCGGGCTGAACGCCGAGCGCGTTGAGCGCCCAGAAATTTGCTTCCGCGACGCGAAACAATGGACGCCAGCCGAGCCAACCTGCAACGACGATCAAGAGAAGTAGAAGCGCGGCGCCGAAGCCGTACAATTCCAAGACTCGCGAAAAGACGTCCCCGACCCATGCGCTGACGACAAGCGGCGCGAACCCAAGCATCGCCGCCGGCAGTACGATCGACACACACCACGCGATCACGAGCTTCGTCAGGCTGATTTCGGCGAGGAGGCTCCCGGCGATTGCGAGGAGCGACTTCTGCTTTGGGCTCGAGATGTCGTCTTCCGCGTCCCCGTCGCGCGGGTCGAGGATTGGCCTCGCTCTAATCGGCTCGACCCGCCTAAGCGTAGGCTCAGCGCTCGAGGAAGAAACGGCGGGCGCTCGCATTGCGTCGGGCAACAGAATTCCGGAGGTGTTCAAAGCTCCATAGCATGCTGCGCTTTCGCGCGGTAGCGAAGCCTATCGCGACGAATGCTGCACCTTTCCTTCCATTCATCTTGCGTTCAAGCGGCGTGATCAAAATCGAATCGTTCGGAGGATGCATCTCATGTTTCGTAAGCTGATCATATGTCTCGCTGCAGCGATCGGAATGGCCGCCCAACTCGTCGCGCCCGCTGAGGCGGCGATGGACGTTGGCGCATTCGCGCCACGCCCCGCGCTCGTCGCAAGCTCGCCGGTCGAGCAGGCGCAGTTCGTCTGGGGCGGCCGCAACTATTGCTGGTACGCTTCGGGCTGGCGCGGCCCCGGCTGGTATTGGTGCGGTTTTGCTTGGCATCGTGGCGCTGGATGGGGCGGCCCGGCCGGGTGGCATGGCTGGAACCATCGCACTGTCCACGTCAATCGGAATGTCCACGTCAATCGGAATGTCCACGTCAATCGCAACGTCCATGTCAACCGGAACGTCCACGTCAATCGCAACGTCCACAGGCCGCCGGCTCATCGCCCCGGTCACGGCGGCCACAGGCCCGGGCACGGCGGCGGACATCGCCCAGGTGGCGGCGGCCACCGCCCTGGAGGTGGCGGGCATCGCGGGGGACACGGCGGCGGGCATCGAGGCGGCGGCGGCGGGCGCCACCGCTGATCGTCTTAGTAGACATCGATAGCAGCAGACAGCGTTCCCGATCGTTGCGCGGCAAGCGGCCGGCCGGTAAGGACGGCCGCGTTGTCGTAAGAGGATTTGCTTTGGCTCGATCCACTGCTCACCCGCCGACGCGCGGAACCCTTTGCGCGCTCCTTGGCGCTCTTGCGTTCGCCCTGCTCGCAGCCGGCTGCGAGCAGGAGGCCAAGACCGAGCCGCCCCTGCCCCGTCCGGTGCGCACCGTCACGGTAGAAAAAGGCGCGATCGGCGATGCGGTTCAGCTCACAGGGGACATTCGCGCCGAAAACGAGGTGAACCTCGCTTTTCGTATCGGTGGGCGGATCATCGAGCGGAAGGGCGGGGTCGGCGACAAGGTCGTGCCCGGCCAAGTGCTGGCGAAGCTCGATCCGCAGGACGAGATCAACGGCGTGCGCTCGGCGCAGGCGGCGCTGAACGCCGCGCGCGGCCAAGAGGTCGAGGCGCAGAACAGTTTCGACCGCCAGAGCCACCTAATGGAGCGCGGCTTCACCACCCGCGCTAACTTCGATTCTGCGAAGCAGGCGTTGCAGACGGCGCAGGCACGGGTCGACGATGCGACCGCGCAGTTCGACATCGCCCAGGATCGGGTTGGCTTTACGGAGCTTAGAGCCAATGTCGAGGGCACGATCACCGCCCGATCGGCCGAGTTGGGTCAGGTAGTTCAGGCGGGACAGCCTATCTTTACCGTCGCGCGGACGGACGGGCGCGACGCGGTGTTTGATGTTCCAGCCCAGGTTCTCCGCGCCGCGCCCGCGGACGCGACAATCACCATTGCGCTCGCTAACGATCCCTCGGTGACCGCGAAAGCGCGCGTACGGACTGTATCGCCGCAGGCCGATCCAGTTACGCGCACTTTCGAGGTGAGGCTCAGCCTCATCGATCATCCCGAAGCGATGCGCCTCGGCGCAACGGTCACCGGCCGCCTGCAACTCGAAGGCGGCAATGGTATCTCGGTTCCCGCGAGCGCGCTGACCGCGGCCAACGCTAAGCCCGCCGTCTGGGTCGTCGATCCGCAAAACCTGACCGTCGCGCTGCGCAATGTCGAGGTCGAGCGTTTCGACCCGGCGACCGCTGTCATTTCCTCAGGGCTCGAGCCCGGGGACGTCGTGGTGACGGCCGGCGTCCAGGCCCTGCATCCGGGCCAGAAAGTTCGGCTCCTCGGAGCGACTTCGTGAGCGGTCTCAATCTTTCCGATTGGGCGCTCAAGCATCGCTCCTTCATTGTCTTCATCATGGCCGCGGTGACGCTCGCGGGGATTGCGTCCTTTTTCAGCCTCGGCCGCGCGGAAGATCCGCCCTTCACCTTTCGCACCATGATCGTTCAGGCCGGTTGGCCGGGCGCGAGTATGGACGACACGCTGCAGCAGGTCACCGAGCGGCTTGAGCGCAAGCTGCAAGAGACGCGAGGTCTCGACTTCCTGCGCAGCTATACGATCCCGGGCCGGACGACGATCTTCGTCAACCTGAAAGGCTCGACCAAAGCCTCCGAAGTGCCGGACATCTGGTACCAGGTGCGCAAGAACATCGGCGACATCCGCGGCACGTTGCCCGCTGGCGTCGTCGGACCCGGCTTCAACGATGACTTTGGCGATACGTTCGGCCTGATCTACGGCTTCACAGCCGACGGCTTCAGTCATCGCGAATTGCGCGACTATGTCGAGGACATCCGCTCGCGTCTCCTGCAAGTTCCGGACGTATCGAAGATCGAGCTCCTTGGCGTGCAGGACGAGCAGATCTTTGTTGAGTTCTCGACCCAGGAACTCGCTGGCCTCGGCATCGACCGGGCGGCCTTGCTTGCGGCGCTTAGAGCCCAGAATGCGGTCAGCCCGGCGGGCTCGCTCGAGACGGGCCAAGAGAAGATCTTGCTTCGCGTCTCCGGCGCTTTCGGGTCGGAAGCGGACCTCCTGAACGTCAATTTTCTGTCCAACGGCCGCCTGATCCGCTTGCGCGACATCGCGACCATCCGGCGCGGCTATTCCGATCCGCCCCAGCCGATGTTTCGCGTCAACGGCAAGCCGGCGATCGGCCTCGCCATCGCCATGCGCGACGGCGGCGACATTCTGACGCTCGGCCGCAATGTAAGAAAGGCGATCGACCAGAGCGTCGCCAATCTGCCGCTCGGCATCGACGCGTCGCTCGTCAGCGACCAGCCGGTCGTCGTTCAGACCGCGATCGGCGAGTTCATGGAATTGCTCTGGCAGGCCATAGCCATCATCATGGCGGTCAGCATCATCAGCCTCGGCTTGAGGCCGGGCTCGGTGGTGGCGCTGACGATTCCGCTCACGATCGCGATCGTGTTTCCGATCATGCAGGCGATGCATATCGACCTTCAGCGCATCTCGCTCGGCGCGCTGATCATCTCCTTGAGCCTACTCGTCGACAGCGCCATGACCGCGATCGACGTCATGACGACGCGCCTCGCCCAAGGCAACAGCAAGGAGGAGGCCGCCTCCTTCGCGTACAAGACTTTGGCGCTACCGATGCTGACCGGCACGTTCGTGACCATCGCCGGCTTCGTGCCGATCGGTTTCGCGCGCAGCGCCGCCGGGGAATATACGTTCTCGATCTTCGCGGTGGTAACGATCGCCCTCATCGTCTCCTGGTTCGTCGCGGTGCTGTTCGCACCGCTGCTCGGCGCCTGGATTCTCAAGACGCCAGACAGGCCGACGGCCGCCGAACCGAACTTTGTCTTGCGAACCTTCCGCTCGATTCTTGTCGGCGCGATGCGGATGCGCTGGATCACCATCGCGGTGACGCTCGCCTGTTTCGCGGCTGCGCTGCTCGCGCTGCCCTACGTGCCGCGGCAGTTCTTCCCGGCATCCGACCGCCCGGAACTCGTGGTCGATCTGACCTTGCCTCAGAACGCCTCGATCTTCGCCAGCGAGGACGCCTCGGCCAAGCTCGACGCCATACTGAAGAACGATCCGGACGTCGCGAGTTGGAGCTCCTATGTCGGGCGCGGCGCGATCCGCTTCTACCTGCCGCTCGACGTCAAGCTTCCGAACGACTTCTTCTCGCAATTCGTCGTGATCGCCAAGGATGTGGCCGCCCGCGACCGGCTTCATGCGAAGCTCGAGAAGGCGTTGGCCGAGCAGCTTCCGAGCGCGGTTGCGCGCGTGGCTCCGCTCGAGCTTGGCCCCCCGGTTGGGTGGCCGGTGCAATACCGGGTGAGCGGCCCGGATCCTTCGCAGGTGCGCCAGATTGCGCTGAAACTTGGCCAGACAATGGGCGAAAACCCGAATCTCCGCCTCGTCAATTTCGACTGGATGGAGCCTGCCCGCGAAGTCAGGGTTCGTATCGACCAGGATCAGGCGCGCCTCTTGGGCTTAAGCTCGCAAGCGCTCGCGGAGACGCTGAACGCGGTCATGTCGGGCGCGCCGATCACTCAGGTTCGCGACGGCATCTATCTCGTCAATGTGGTTGCGCGCGCGAACGACGAGCAGCGCGTCTCGCTCTCCACCTTACGCTCGCTGCAACTGCCGCTTCCTGGCGGCCGCACGGTGCCGCTCAGCCAGATTGCGACTTTCGATTTCGATCAGGAATATCCGTTGATCTGGCGGCGCGACAGGGTACCGACCCTCACAGTTCAGGCCGACGTGCGCAGCGACGCGACGCCTGAAGGCGCGGTTGCCTCGCTCAAGCCGGGAATTGAGAAACTCGAAGCGAACCTGCCGAGCGGCTACCACATCGCAACCGGCGGCACGGTCGAAGAGAGCGCGCAATCGCAAGCCTCGGTGTTCGCGCTGCTGCCGGCGGCGCTGTTCCTGATGCTCTTGTTCCTCATGGCGCAATTGCACAGTTTCGGACGCGTCGCGCTTGTGGTGGCGACGGTTCCGCTTGGACTGATCGGCATCGTTCTCGCGCTCCTGCTTGCCAACCGGCCGCTCGGTTTTGTGGCGATTCTGGGCATCCTCGCGCTCGTCGGTATGATCGCGCGTAATGCCGTCATCCTCATCGATCAGATCGAGACCGAGCGGGCGCAAGGGCGTGACATTTGGGATGCGGTGGTCGAGGCGACGCTCTCCCGCTTCCGGCCAATTATGCTGACGGCGATCTCGACCGTGCTTGGCCTCATCCCGATTGCGCCGACAGTATTCTGGGGACCGATGGCGTTCGCGATCATGGGCGGCCTGTTCGTCGCCACGCTGCTCACGCTTCTTGTGCTGCCCGTCTTCTACATCACGCTTTATCGAGCGAAGCAGCCTGTGGAGATCGCTGCGACTGGAGTTTAACATGGCGACGAAACCAACGACCCTAAAGCAAGGTCATTGCCCAACGTGCAATGCTGATAGGAACGCTGTCGTACAGGCACGCTATGATGATGAGTGGCACGACCAGGAAAACAACGTTGATGGGGTGCAAGAGCATTATATCTTGAAATGCGCTGGCTGCGGTGCAGTATTCTTTCAAATAGACGCAAGCGACAATCAAGAAATGGAACGAGGAGAGTGGAACGACGAAGTCAACGAATATGAATGGTCAGAGAAGCATGTTCTAACTCACTATCCGGCCAAAACGCGGCGGCCGAAACCGACATGGCTTATCCATGCCGAGATCGAAGACAGAGTTCTCGGCAGATTGCTTCGAGAACTATACGTGGCGCTGGACGCTGATCTGCGAGTGCTGGCGGCAGTCGGGATGAGAACGGTGTTTGACCGCACTTCAGAGCTCCTGCAAGTGGACCCGTCCCTGCCTTTCGACGCGAAGCTCACAAGGCTAGTTGACCTCGGTAAGATTGGCGCGGATGAGCGAGCCCTTCTCAGCGACCTTGTGGATGCAGGAAGCGCCGCCGCGCATCGAGGCTGGTCGCCAAAATCCGAAGATGTCAATACGATGATGGATGTGGTTGAGGCTCTTCTAAAGCGAACCTTCGTGCTTGGTCGCGAGATGAAAGAAATGAAAGGTCGCGTTCCGCCGAAGCCCCCTCGGATACCAAAGACACCCAAAAAGCCCGTCGGTCCGTAGAGCGTGCTTTTCGGGGACAGCCGCTCGGCAATTCCGCTCGCTATAGCCCGTTCACCGCTGGCTAGTGGAACGAGAGATGATTATGAAAACACTAGAGATTGGCGAGATCACCATCACCAGCCTCATCGAGCGGGATGGTTCGTGGCGGAAGCCGGAGGCGATGTTTCCCGCTTACGATCCCGAGATCGGGCGCCGACATCTTGCGGAGCTTGATCCCGTCGTGTTCGATTCCGTAAGCGGGCGAATGGTGATCACCTATCAGACGTTTCTCGTCCGCACCCCCAGGCACACCATCCTGATCGACACCTGCACCGGCGAGGACAAGGGCTATCCGGCGCCTTACGACTTCCCAAAGCAGCCCTGGCTCGACAGTCTCCGCGCCGCCGGCTTGGGCGTTCACGACATCACGCACGTGTTCTGCACGCATCTGCATTTCGATCATACCGGCTGGAATACGGTGCTTCGCGATGGCCGCTGGGCGCCGACGTTTCCGAACGCGAAATACATCTTTCACAAAGGCGAGTATGCGCGCTGGGAGGCGACCACATCGCGCGGCGAGACGCCGCCGGGGATCATGCAGGGCGCTCCGCCCGGGAACTCATGGACCTACAATTGCCGACCGATCGTCGAGGCGGGGCAGGCGCTTCTGGTCGACGACAGGTTTGAGCTCGACGACACTTTCACGCTTATTCCGACGCCCGGCCATTCGCCCTGCCATTGCTGCGTCATGATCCGCTCGCAGGGCGAGGAGGCCGTCGTAACCGGCGACCTGATGCACCACGCGCTCCAATGCCGGGAGCCAGACTGGTCGACTGTCTTTGACTTTGACCCATTGCAAGCCGCGCAATCGCGCCGGCGCCTCCTGGGGCAACTAGCCGACACGGGAACATTCGTCCTGCCGATCCATTTTCCGAGCCCGACCACGGGCCTAGTGTCCGCGGACGGCGACCGGTTCCGCTACAGGTTCGTGCGGTAAAGGCGTGTGGGAATTAGCTGGAACCTGAGACCGTCATTGCGAGCAAAGCGAAGCAATCCACGGCAACGCTGGGCGATTTCTGGATCGCCACGTCGCTGTAACCCGTCGGAACGACGGCCTATGGCTCCTAGCGACGACGTCCCCTTTAAAAATACCCAACCGTCGTTCCAAGAATGATCACCACGGCTAGCGCCAGCAGGCCGCCGACGATCGACACCATGACGATGTCGAGATAACTTTCCCGATGGGTCGAGTTGCAGACGGCGAGCAGCGTGACCACCGCGCCATTGTGCGGCAGGCTGTCCAGCGTGCCCGCGCCGATCACCGCCACGCGATGCAGGAGCCCGGGATTGATGCCCTGCTCCTGCGCGATCTTGAGATAGGTCGCGCCCAAAGCATCGAGCGCGATCGTCAACCCCCCTGAGGCGGAGCCAGTCAAAGACGCCAGCACATTGGTGGCCACTGCTAGCGATACCAGAGGGCCACCCTCGATGCCGAGCACCCAATCGCGCACCATCCCAAACGCCGGAAGCGCGGCGACCACCGAGCCGAAGCCGACGAGGCTTGCGACGCTCAGCACCGGCAACACCGACGCATTGGCGCCGGCATCCATGCTGTCGCGCAACGCCGGTAAGCGTCGAGAGTTCACCGCGACCAAAACAACGATGGCGACGAAGAGCGCGGTCACGACCGCCCAGACGCCGCCGACCGCGGCGAGCGAGGTCTCGCCCCATTCTGGCTTGCCAAGAAAAGACGCGTCCATCCGCGGCAGGACGAACAGCGACATGAGAAGATTGACCGCGACGACGATCACGAGCGGCAAGGCCGCAAGCGCGATCGGCGGGCCTATGTCGCTCGGCCGTCCCTGGACGGCTTCGGGCGGATCGAACGTGCTCGCGGTTGTGGCCCGCTCCCGCACCACGAGATCCTCGGCTGCATTCCCTTCCACAACGTCGGCCCCATAGCCCTCGCCTTTGGCGCGGGCGCTTCGCTCGGCCCGCCCGAGCCACCACATGCCGAAGCCAAACATCACCAGCGCCGCAACGAATCCAAGTCCCGGCGCAGCGAAGGGCGTGGTGCCGAAGAACGGCATCGGGATCGCATTCTGAATCGCGGGGGTTCCGGGCAGCGCCGACATGGTGAAAGTCGTCGTCCCGAGCGCGATCGCCGCCGGCATGAGCCGCCTCGGTATCGCAGCCGCGCGGAACAATTGATGCGCCATCGGCGCGATGACAAAGAATGCGACGAACAGGCTCACCCCGCCATAGGTGACGATCGCGCCGGCGAGCACCACCGCGAGCACAGAGCGCTGCGGCCCGAGACGCTCGGTCATATATTTGGCGATCGAGGTCACCGAGCCCGAGTCCTCCATGAGCTTGCCGAACAGGGCGCCGAGCAGGAAAATCGGGAAGAACTGCATGACGAATTGCGCCGCGCTCGCCATGAAGGTCTGCGTCCAGTGCGCGAGCAGCGGCTCGCCGGCCAGCGCGGCCGCGAGGATCGCCGCCGCCGGCGCCAGCAGGAGGATGCTCCAGCCGCGGTAGGCGAGCCAGATCAAGAGCCCGAGCGCGATGAGAATGCCGACGAGCCCCACGCCTCAGACTCCCTCGAGCAGGACGTCGATGTCGAGCGTCGAGCGTTTGCCGATGTCCATCCCGTGCGCGTCCAGAAACGCCTGCGCTGCTTTTCTCCCCTCGTCGCGCAGAAACGAGAAGAACGACCATTCCGCGTTGAGCTTCGACGAAGCGCCGAGTTCGGTCATGATTGCGTTCCTCACGACATGCACGCGCATCTCGGTCCAGAGCTTCCCCTCGCCGTCGCCCGGATCGGCGACCTTGCGCAAGAGCGCCATCATCCTCAGCTCCTTCAGCACCACGGCGTTGAACGACACTTCGTTCAGGCGATTCAGGATATCGCCCGCGCTGCGCGGAGTGCCCGGCCGCTCGATCGGGTTGATGGGAACGAGAATCGTGTCCCGCGATTTGCACTCGCGGACAAGCGGGGTGAGCGTCGGATTGCCGGAATAGCCGCCGTCCCAATAGGCCTCGCCGTCGATCTCGATCGCCTGGAACATCGTCGGCAGACAGGCTGAGGCGAGCAGGACGTCTGGCGTCACGGCTTCGTTCTTGAACACCTTGCCGCGTCCGGTGCGAACATTGGTCGCCGTGATGAACAGATGGATCGGCGACTGCGCCAGGGCCTTGAAATCGATGGCTTCGGCAAGAATCTCGCGTAAAGGATTATTGCCCATGGGATTGACGTCGTAGGGCGACACCAGGCGCGACATCAAATCCATCGCGACATAGATGGGCGACGAATTGAGCGTCCAGCGCCCGAGCAGAACGTCGAGCGGCCCGCGCTGGAAGGGGCTGTAGCGAGCGGCGTCCGAGACGCGCCGCCAGAAAGCCTCGAGCGCCTCGCGCGCGCCGGCGGCTCCGCCTGTCTGATGACCGTAGACCAACACCGCGGCGTTCATCGCCCCCGCCGAGGTGCCGGAAATCCCGTCGATCTCGAGCCACGGCTCTTCGAGCAGACGATCGAGGACGCCCCAGGTGAAAGCACCGTGCGACCCGCCGCCCTGGAGGGCGAGATCGATCAGGACGGTCTCGCGCGTCGTCGGCTTGGCTTCGGTCGGCATGGAGGGAACCTCGAACGTCGGGCGGATCGGCGCCGGACCCCCTGCCTGCCCGACGAAGACAGCGCCCGCCCGTTTAAATCGCAACGCGCGAGGACCAGAGGGCTGGCTTTAGCTATTGATTTTACTGGGCCGAGACTTTCGCGGCGCCATAGCGGACGCCAGGACAATATTGAGATAGACTCGGGCTGCCCACGCGTAAACATTTTTGCGCTCCACCGCAAATTGGACGGACGATGACCGACCCTGATCATTTTCTAGACCCTGAGCCGGAGCCCGTGCTTGAGACTGCGTTTGAGCCTCCGGCTCAGTCCCTGGTTTCGATGGGCACGCTTTATCGCAATTTACCTTTTATCGTGGCGCTGGCGCTCGCCATAGTCGGGGTGGCCTACAGCAATTTCTCCGGCCACACGATCAACGGCTACTGGGAGTTCCTGGCGATCGCGATCGGGCTCGTCTGCGTCATCACCGCATGGCCGAACGCGCCTGACCGTCAGGCGCGTTTTAAGCTGATCTGGATGCAGGCGGCGCACTGGATCACGATCCTGGTGGCGATGAACCTCCTGCTTCTGCAGGGGTTTCAACTCGTCCTGCCGGTGCAGGCCGCGGGTCTCGTTTTGCTACTGCTCCTCGGCGTCGGCGCTTTCCTTGCCGGCATTTATCTGATGTCGCTCCGGATCTGCTTTCTCGGCGCCGCCATGGCGCTCTCCATCCCGGCCATGACGTGGCTCAAACAGGCCTCGCTGCTGCTGGTCCTGGCTGGCGTCGCGATTGCGGGCCTCGCCATCGCCTTTTGGCCAGGAAGCAAGAAGGCGTCAGCTTGAGCAGCTGGCCGCTTGTGATCGGACAAACCGAAAAAGAAGTCCTCATTGGTGGGGTTTAGGTCAATCCGCCTGATTTGATCCCAGGCCGAGAGGCTGCTCGCTAGGCTATTCGTCCGGCAGCGGCAAGGAAGCTTATTGGCGCTTACCAGACGGTCTGCGGGCTGCTCAATGCTTTCGCCATTCCAGCGCCCAAGACGTTATCGTTTCGCACCCTTTAAGGAGACAGAACCATGCCGTCCGACGCCGCGCCGAAGGTCCGGCTTTCGATCGCCGCTGAGTTTCCGCTTCACTTCTTCCTGGAAAACATCGCGGTCCGCCAGGACAATTCGATGCTCATTACGGTGGCGACAAAACAGCAGCTTTTCTTCGTCCCGCCTCCACGCGTTGGGGAAGTCGTGAAGCCCGTGCTGCTTCACACATTCGGCGAACTGGCGGCCGGCATCGCCGAGCTTGAACCGGACGTGTTCATCGTCATGACCGGCAGCGTCTACACGACACACGAGAATTACCTGCATCGATTGGACCTCAGGGGCTGGACGCCGGGCAGCCCAGTTCGGCCCGAAACGATTCTCACGCTCCCCAAGGAGGTTCTGGCGCTGAATGGTTGCTGCGCGCTGTCGCCGAGGACGATGTTGGCCGCGGACTTTTTGGGCGGCGCGATTTGGCGGATCGACTTCGGGGCCGAGGCCTCCGCGCCAGAGCCAAGTCTTTGGCTCCGTCACGAAAGTATGGCTCATATCAAGGACACCCTGCCGCCGCCGACGCAGCCGGGCATCAACGGCGTGCGCTACTCCGCCGCGAGAGGCTACGTTTACTACACAACCACGGGACAGAAGCTGTTCAATCGCGTTCGCGTCGATCCGACGACGTTCTCGCCAGTAGGCGAGCCGGAGCTGATCGCGAGCGGCGGGATGTACGACGATTTTTGCATCGACGACGAGCGCGGCGTCGCCTACCTGACGGTTCACCGGGAGAATCGGATCGATCAGGTCCCGCTCGAACCAACGCGCGGCGCCGTCCATGCGCTGGCTGGCGAGCCGCTGAACGATATCCTGCTTGGTCCGTCAAGCGGCGCCTGGAGCCGCGAGCCCAGCGAAGCCGGCCGGGTCGTTTATGTGACGACGGACGGTGGTCAGACCGCGCCGCCGCCTGACGGTCCTAAGACCGCAAAGCTTCTGCGAATGGAACTGCTGGAAAACTAGAACGTTATGGGTCCGGTCCGGCTGCGCCGACCTCGTACGACAGCAACCGCCAAGCCTTCCGAACATAGAATCGGAGGTCAATCTGGACCCGACAGCCGGCTCATGTCGCTAGAGGAGACGCGTTTTGGCAGGCAGCGAGAGTACGAGCAAATTCGTGCGTTATCTCGACGTTGAGATCGAGACCTACGTCGACGGGGCGGGGCCGACCATTGTTATCCTGCCCTCCTACGGGCGGGACAGCGGCAACGACTTCGACGACATCACCGCCCGCTTCGTGAACGACCGTTGGAAGGTTCTGCGCCCGCAGCCCCGCGGGGTGGCCGGTTCGGGCGGGCCGATGGCTGGCCTGACGCTGCACGATCTCGCGAACGACGTGGCCGAGTGTATTCGCCACTTACGCGACGCCCCTGCGGTTTTGCTTGGTCACGCCTTTGGCCAGGCCTTGGCGCGCATGACCGCGAGAGACCATCCTGATCTCGTGAAGGCGGTGATCCTGGCAGCGGCCCAGGCTAGCGGCGTGCCGATGGACATTGCCGAAGCCCCCTCCGGGCCGGCGATCCGAACACGCCGGAAAGTGAGCGGCTGGCCACCCTTCAGAAAGCCTTCTTCGCGCCCGGCCACGACGCCCGGATCTGGCTTGAGGGGTGGCATTTCAAGACGCTGATGATGCAGCACGCGGCCGCGCAAGCCCTACCGGCGTCCACCCGATTGGCCGGCGGAAACGCGCCCATGCTGGACGTGTTCGGAGCGGAGGATCCGTTCAAGCCTAAGGACTGCTGGCAAGAGCTGCGCGACCAGTTCGGCGATCGGGTGACCACCTCCGTGATCCCCGGCGGGTCCCACGCTCTTTTTCCCGAGGAGCCGGATCCGGTGGCGGACGTGATCCTTCCCTGGGCGGGTCAATACCGCTAAACGGCGGGGTCGGCGCGGCCAGCTGACGAGCGTTTCTCGCGCGCTCAGGTAGCTCGATCGCTGGCGACGGCCGTGACGGTCTCGCCAGCGCGTCACGACTTACTGCATCGCTGCAGCGACCAAGTCCTTCTCCAACACCACAAAGCAGAGGTCGTCGCGTAGAGGCGCCCCAAACCGATTATCTCCGTATGGAAACGGGGCCGTGTCCCCGGTCTTGTGATAGCCCCGTCGAAGTACCATGCGATGAGAGCGTCGCGAACGTTGATCACTGTCATCTGAACGCGTTTCCCGCCCCGCTCCCGCACCCATAGTTCGGCGGCGGACAGCATGACCCGACCGAGCCCGCCCCGCTGGCGGTCCGGATCGATGGCCAAAGATCCGAGATACCATGTGTCCTCGCCCAGCGGCTCGAGCCACACGCAGCCGGCGAGCTGAACCGTTCCGTCGTCGACCCACTTCAGGAGCGACGCGGCAGGCTTGGCGGCAAGGTCGGCGCGCAGAGCATCTTCGGTGGTACGATCGCCGGCGAGATATTGGGTCTCCGTACTCCAATTCGACGGACTGGAACCTCTGTAAGCGCGGTTGATCAGCGCCACGATCGCCGGGATCTCATCATCTCGTATGGGGATGTACATGCTTGATCCTTACCGGCTCGTGTAGCCCGCCGCGGCAAGGGCGAGCGCGATCATCAGCAGCGCCAGGCCGGCCGCGGGCCACTCCCGCAAGCTACAGTCGGCTCGCTCGAACGCGGAGCCAAGAGACAGAGAGGCGCGGAAGGCGGCTTCCTCGGCGACGACGATGTCGCCTGCGGGAATTCGGGGAAGCCGGTCGCCAACGGCCCATAAGCCGGCAGCCGCCACGCCGCCGATCAGCATCGGCCAGGCGGCGTCCCAGAGCTTCGCGGGCTCGAGCGCCTCGGCCGGACTTCCGATGGCGGAATACAGGAGCCACGGTACGAGCAATGCGGCGGCCGCCATCGTAATCCATGACCCGAGCCGCTCCGGCGACGCTTGAGCGCGCGTGTCTTGGGACGAGCGCGCAAGCCCGATGACGAAATGCAGCATCAGAGCCGTGCTTGCGGCGCCCGATGCGATCGCCGCCGCGCCCGCGACGCCGTCGCCGAACACCCCCTTGACCGCGAGCTTGGCCAGCGCGCCCCCGGTCAACGGCAAGCCGCCGAGACTGAGGGCGAGCACCGTCGCCACGAACAAGGCCAGCGAACGACCACGCCCGCTGAGCGTCGCGACGACGCCCACGGTCAGGAACAGCGCGGCCTTCACCAGTACATGGTTCGCCGCGTAGAAGGCGGCGTCCGCGGTTGCTCCTTGATCGCCGCTGGCGAGGCCCATGCCGAGCGCCGCGGCGATCACCCCCATCTGGCTGATGCTCGAATAGGCAAGAATTGTCTTGGGATTGCGTTGCGTCACGCCGATCGCGACGCCATAGAAGGCGGAGATGAACCCGAGCCATGCGAGCGCCTCGCCCCAATTGGACAAGGCCGCGCCAAAGGGCAGAAACCGGATGAGGCCGATGACTCCCGCCTTGACGGCGGCGCCGCTCAACACCGCGGCGGCAGGAATGCGCGCCGCCGTGTAGGCGAGCGGCATCCAGCCGTGCATCGGCGCGAGCCCGATCTTCATGCCGAAGGCGATGATGACGAGGGCCATCGCCGCATCGCGCCAGGGCGAGCCCGGCAGAGCGGCGACGACGTCGCGAATGCTCAGGCTGCCGCTCGGCTCGCCCGCCGCCAGCATGACGAAGGCGAGCAACAGCACCGCCTCGCCGAGCAATGCGAACGCCATGTAGACGCCGCCGGCGCGGCGCGAGGCGGAGTCGTCGTCATGCGCGATGAGATAATAGGCCGGCACGCTCACCAGCGCATAGACGAGGTAGAAGGTCAGAAGGTCGGCGGCGATGAACACGCCGAGACTGCCAGTCATGGTCAATAGCCACGAGACGGCGAAGCGGTCGGCGTTCGGCCTGCCCGCCCGATCCGTCAAGGCAAAGACGCTGCGGATGAGCCAAACCAGCGCCGCGGCGGCGAGCAGCAGGCCGCCCGGCCGATCGAGCCACAGGCTAAAGCGAAGGGCGGGCAACTCGGCCCCGAAGGGCGCGCCGGCGATCGCCAGGACCCCGGCTGCGAAAGCCGGCAGCGGCGCGACAGGCGCCATCGCCCACGCCAGCGCGCGGATCCTCGTCGCCAAAGAGGCAGCCAGCACGATGAGCGGCACGGCCAGCGTCGCGATCAGCAAGGCGGGTCCGAGCTGTGCCGCAACCGCGTTCATTGCGGTGCAAAGCCGGCGGCCGGACGGCCGATCTGCAGGAAGATGAAGAAGCTCGGCGGCGCAAACGCGAGCAGAAGCGCGACAAGCGCCAGAACGAGCGCCACGCCTTCCCGGCTACGGGCGGGCGCTTTCTTGAGTTGCGGGCTTTTGCCGGAAAGCGCAGGGGCGAGAACTCGATAGATATAGCCGCCCGCCAGCAATCCGCCGCCTGCCATGACGACAGCCCACACCCATTGGCCTGATGCGATCGAAGCCTTCATCAAGAGCCATTTGGCGGCGAAGCCACCGCTTGGCGGCAGGCCCATGAGCGACAATCCGCCGAGGCCGAGCGCGAGGAACGTCAGCGGGAGCGCGCGAGCGGCGCCGTTAAGGTCTTCTATGCGGTCGTGGCCAAGCGATTCGGCGATCAGGCCTGCGGACAGGAACATCGCCGCCTTGGCGAAGGCGTGCGACAAGGCCTGCATGATTCCGCCGCTGAACGCCTCCACCGCCCAAGGCCCATGGCCGAGCGGGAACATGATAAACAGGTAGCCGATCTGCGCCACCGTCGAATAGGCGATGAGCAGCTTCAGCCGCGCCTGACTTAAAGCAAGCACGCTGCCGAACAGGATCGCAGCCGAACCAAGCGCGGCGAGGATCGTCCCTGGGAGCACACCCGGCAAAGACGCGAGCACGTCGAACCAGAGCCGGACGACGAGGAAGAACGAGCCCTTGACCACCAGTCCCGACAACACCGCGCTTGCTGCGGCGGGCGCGTTGGCGTGGGCGGGAGGCAGCCACAAATGCAGCGGGAACAAAGCTGTCTTCGCCAGGAGCCCGGCAGTCATCAGCCCGGCCGCGAGCCACACGGCGGGCTCGGGGCGAACGAGGGGAGCAAGGAGCGCGATGTCGAGCGTGCCATAGGCGCCGTACAGCAACGCGACGCCGAGCAGATAGAACACCGAACCGAACAGCGCGAACAAAAGATAGCGCAGCGCGGCGGCCAGGGTCTCCGGGCGCCCGTCGAGCGAAACCAGTGGAACGGCGGCGAAGGTCAGTAGCTCGAGTCCCACATACAGATTGAACAGATCCTCTCCTAGAAAGATGAGGCTCAACGCCGTCTGAATCCCCTGCAACAACGTCCAGAAGACAAGCGGCGCGCGCTTCTCCGTTAAGCCGTCTGGCGTCGCGAAATTCGCCCGGGCGTAGAGCGCGGCGACGGGTGCGATCAGTCCCGCTGTCACGAGCATGACGGCCGAAAATCCGTCGGCTCTGAGCGCAATGCCGAGCGGGGGCGCATATCCGGCAAGCGTGTAGACGAGCGGCTGTCCGGAACGCCACACGAGACACGCGATACTGACGGCGACCGCGAGCTCCACCGGCATGAGGCCGAGCGCGATCCATTCCGCCCGCCGGCCGCCGATGAGCAGCGACAGCAGCACCCCCAGCGCCGGCAAAAGGATCGCCAGCGCCAGCAGGCTTCCCTCCGCCGTCGCCGCGCTGGCGGCGGAACCCGCCGTCATTCCGCCTTGGCTCCGTCCCCCGTGGGCTTCGTCCAGGCGTCCGGGCTGAACGTCACCTGCCCGGCGGCTTCGAACAAGCGCAGCAACAGCGCAACGGCGAGCGCGCTCGCCGCGAAGGCGACGACGATCCCGGTGATGACCATGGCCTGCGGCACCGGATCGGCTTGCAATCCAGCCGCTGCGCCTTTGCGCGCAACAATGCCGAACACGAGGAAAACGCCGCTGCCCATGAGGTTGAACGCGAGAATCTTGCGCAGCGGCTGGGGATTGACGATGAGGCCGTAGAGGCCGAGGCTTACCAGCGCCGCCCCGACGAGCCCAGCCAGAGTGGCCGAGGTCACTGTCGTGGCTCGCGTCGCGGCGGCCCCGCCACCAGCATCGGCAGAATCACGGCGATGGAGAGAACCATGAAGGTCTCGATGAACAGGATCGCCGGCTTGGCGAGTCCGGGCGGATAGGCGAAAAATCCGCCCGCGAAAACCGCCCCCGCGACGCCCGCGGCCAGAAACACGACCGGCCCGGCCACGATCGCGAGCCGCAGCCATAAGGCGTTTATCGGCGGCGCCTCGGTCAGCCTCGCCATCATGACGATGATCCACATCGCCGCGAGAATTGCGCCGCCCTGAAACGCGCCGCCGGGCTCATCCGCGCCGACCCAAAAGATGTGAATGCCGACCAGGATGCCGAGCGGCGCCAGGATTTGCGCAAGAAAAGCGAGCGTCGGCTCTGGTCGCTCCGCGCGCGCCTCCCCCGGCGCCCCGCCCCAATATGGGTCGGCGGCAAGCGACCACACGCCAACCACCGCCAGAACCAGCACGACCTTCTCCAGCATGGTGTCGAACGCTCGATAGGCGATCAGCACAGCGGTGACCGGATTGCCAAGGCCAGTTTCCGGCAAGCGTTGCATCGATTGCGACGCCAGCGACGGACCCTGGTCGGGCAGCAGCAGCACCACAGCAGCCAGCGCCAGGGCGACAAGGGCGCAAAGGGCGCCTGCGAGAACGCGCGTGAGCGCGCCTAAGGGCTTGTCATGCCCGGCCGTCTCCGCTGCCCGCAGCCGCGCGGCGGCGCCGATGAGTAGAACGCCGGTCACGCCGCTGCCGATGGCCGCCTCCGTCAGCGCCACATCGACCGCGAAGAGGCGTATCCAGACGAGCGCGAGAAGCAGCCCGTAGACGACATAACCGACCGTGGCTGCGAACGCTCCGGGCGCGAAAATGGTCCAGGCCGCGACCGCGAAGACCAGGAGCGCGAGGCCAATGTCGAGCGCCTGCAAAACGCTCATGCGGCCGATCCCTTGCGGCGCACCGCGCGTCCGACAAGCTGTGCCGCGCTTGCTCCAGCCAATTGCACTAGCGCCCAGATGGCGACGAGCTTCAGCGCCGCGAGCGGGCTCTCGGCGCGGGGCAAAAGACCGAGCACAACGAGGCCAAGACCGAGATTGTCAGCCTTGGTCAGCGCGTGCAGGCGACTCAACGCATCGGGGAAACGCAGCAACCCTATCGTGCCGGCAAAGAAGAAGAAAACGCCTGCGCCGATCGCGACGACGCTGAAGAGGTCGACGACAAAACTCATCGGCCATCCGCCGGATGAGAAGCCTCCGCCGGCGCGGCGCTTTTGACGAAGGCGGCGGAAGCGAAGGCCGCGAGCAGCGCAAGCCCGAGCGCAACATCTTCGACCCCGCGCGCGCCGGTCGCCGCAGCGATGAGAAGCAGCGCGCCGATCCCCCCGGTGCCGATGAGCTGCGCGGCCATCAGGCGATCGGCGTCGCCTGGACCGCTCAAGATACGCACGAGCCCGACAGCGACGGTCAGGAGGATGACGCCCGCGGTCGCGAGAAGAAAATCAGTCACCGCCGAACGCCCGGATGAAGAGTTGCTCTTCCGCCGCGAAATTAGCCGCGACCGGCTGGCTCATGTCGAGGCAGTGCACCAGCAGCGCTCCTTGTTCGTCAGTGCCCGTCGGCAGCGTTCCGGGCATGAGACTCGACAGAGCGCAGAAGGCGCTTCGCTTGCCGCCCTCGGACAGATGCAGCGGACAGGCGACCAACCCGGACTCCAGTCGCATATTCGGCGTGAGGGCCCGCCACGCGACATCCCATCCCGCGACCACGGACTGGCGGAAGAAATTCGCTGCGATCGACGCGATCGCAGCGAACCCGTAGCGTGAGGCCAAGGGCGGCAGGAAACGCAAGCTCACCCAGGTGGCGCCGATGACGGCTGCGATCCCGACTGGAAGGTCAGCGGGCGCCCATCCCGAGATCATGAGCCAAAACGCAAGGAAGAATGCCGCTCGCGCGACCGCGACGCGCGAGAGATCACCCGCAGGCGCACTCAACGGGGCAATCCGGGGCGATGAATGAACGCGACGTGCGGCGTGAGGAACGACCGCCGAACGACGAGGCCGCGGGATCTCGGCTCACGCACCTCGCCCGAACAGCTTGGCATTCGCGATTCTCAAGCCTCTCTGCTGCGACGCGGGGCAGAGCTACCATGTTCATCTGAACGGGGAAAGCGAGGGATCCGCCTCGCAGCCATTGGACGCCAGCGAGAACGCAGCGTTGTCAGGCCGCCCATCTGTTCCGGCGTCACCACGCAGTTCGCCGGCCAGCCTAAAAATACGAAGGGGGCCGCTACGCTACGGGCCCCTTCGCATCTCGTTCGCGCCCCCCAAACGGCGCGACTTTCATCGATCAGCTCTTGGGAGCCATGGGAGCAGTCATCTTCTTGCTCATTTTCTTATGGCTCTTCGAGGACATCTTATGGGTCTTGTGCATCTTGTGCGAAGACATATGGGTCTTCGGCATGGAGGTCTCGGCCATCGCGGCGACCGGAGCGACTGCGATCAGGGCGCCAAGGCCCATCGCGAGATACTTGTTAATCATTGCATTTCCTCTTGAAGCGAAACGTTCGACTTTTGTTGCCGAACAACGTCGCTCTGCGCTTCCAATGCTGAATTGAAGATGAATATCGAGTTTAACTGCTGTTCACCTTTAGACTGCGCGCAGTATTGTCGCATGCGCTGTTTGAGGCGGCGGCGACCAATGCCACGCCGAGCGAAGACACGCGCAGCTTCGCAGCCCTCCCCATTTCTGCGAGTTGCGAAACGGCTGCCTGGAACATCAACCTGTGGTTGGGCATTTTCGCTAATACACATTGTGGGCGGGGATCTCGGCCATCGCCAAGCCAAAACACGTGCGCGCGTGGCCCGGAAGCGGGCGAATCGGAGCGGGATGATGCGATGATGACTGCCGGAGCGGACCGCTGAAGAACGAGACAAGCAAATCCATCGCCCGTCCGGACGTCGTCTCGGCGCCGCGGATTCTGGTCGTTGAGGACGAGATCGATGTGGCTCTCCTGATCAGCTACAATCTCGAGGCTGAGGGCTATGTCGTGGAAAGCGTCGCGCGCGGCGACGAGGCGGAGCTGCGACTGGCTGAAAGCGCGCCCGATCTTCTCATTCTCGACTGGATGCTGCCGGGCGTTTCCGGCATCGAGATCTGCCGGCGTCTGCGCGCGGGCGAAACCACGCGCACATTGCCTGTCATCATGGTGAGCGCGCGCCACGAGGAATCCGAGCGCGTGCGCGGCCTCGCCGTTGGCGCGGACGACTATGTCGTCAAGCCGTTTTCGGTGATCGAATTGATGGCCCGCGTGCGCGCTTTGCTCCGCCGCAGCCGGCCGGAGCGGCTCGCCGAACGCCTTTACCTAGGCGATCTCGACCTTGATCGACTGACCCGGCGCGTTCGGCGCGGCGGTCGGGACATTCGCCTGGGCCCGACCGATTTTCGGCTGCTGGAATTTCTCCTCGAAAAGCCAGGCCAGGTGTTCTCGCGCGCCCAACTGCTCGAGCTGGTGTGGGGTCGCGCGGCCGAAGTCGACGAACGCACAGTCGACGTCCACATTGGCCGTCTGCGCAAGAAATTGTCGAAAGGAAAAGAGCGGGATCTGATCCGCACGGTGCGCGGCGCGGGCTATTCGATCGATTAGGGCTTCGCGAGTAAGCGCTGAAGCGCCTACCCTGTGGCTCCTGGATCGCCATGTCGCGCCGGAGGCGCTTCTTGCATGACGATTCCATCAGAGCGCATCATGCTCTAAACTCGTGGGCTCCTTTCCGAAGCGCGCCTCGAAAATCGAGTCTCAGAACAACATGGCCCGAAGAGTAGGAAGCGCCGATCTACCGCTGCATGGCGGCCGGGTGCCCTTGTGGCTTGCCGGCCGCATGACGCGAACTCGGCGCAGTCATCAGCGAGGCAATCGTTCACCATTATGGCCGCGACGAGTTGCTGCGCCGCCTCGCCCATCCGTTCTGGTTTCAGTCGTTCGGCGCTGTCATGGGCATGGACTGGCACTCCTCGGGCATCACCACGAGCGTGATCGGCGCGCTCAAGCGTGGCCTCGAGCCGCTGTCGGGCGAACTCGGAATCCATGTCTGCGGCGGACGCGGCAAGCAATCGCGAAAAACGCCGCACGAACTCGCCGCCATCGGCGAGCGGGTCGGAATCGACGGCGCCGCGCTCGCCAATGTCAGCCGGCTCGTGGCCAAGGTCGACAGCGCCGCCGTCCAGGACGGCTTTGATCTCTACCTGCACGGCTTCATCGTGACCGATGACGGCCATTGGACCGTGGTCCAGCAGGGCATGAACGATGCGAGCCGCACCGCTCGCCGCTATCACTGGCTGTCCGAGGACCTGCAAAGCTTCGTCGACGAGCCGCACAAGGCGATCGAGGGCGTCCATCAAGGCGAAATCGTCAACCTCACCAATCGTCGGGCGGACGCCTCCCGTAGAGCCCAACTCGAGCTTCTGGGTTCGCTCGGTCCCGATGGCCTCGCGCGCGAGCTCGCCGCCATCGAGGCCAAACCTCCGAAGCCCCTACCCTCGCTCGATCCCGTTCAGCTCACCCTGCCCCATCTCGTCATGCCGCCTCACCACGACGTACGCGCAAGCGATGTGCTCAGCTCGCGCCTGCACGCGACCTTTACGGCGGCGGCCAGTCGCGGACCGGCGGACTTTGCCGAGTTGCTTCTCGTTCCGGGCGTCGGCGCCCGTACGGTCCGCGCGCTCGCCATGGTGGCCGAAGTTGTGCACGGCGCGCCCTATCGTTTTACCGATCCAGCGCGCTTCTCCTTCGCCCATGGCGGCAAAGACCGTCATCCGTTCCCGGTGCCGCTCAAAGTCTATGACGAGACGATCTCCATCATGAAGACGGCAGTCGAGAAGGCGAAGCTCGGACAGGACGATCGGCTCGCAGCGCTCAAGCGGCTCGACGACGAGACCCGCCGGGTCGAAAGACGCGCCGCCGGGCCGCCAGTGCCGGAAGTGATCGCCGAAGAGCTGCGGCTCTCCCATTCGTTTGGCGGCCGCAGCGTGTTCGGCTGGGAGCCGGCGCCCGGTGCGCTTCCCCTCGAGCGGAAGCCGCGAACAGCATCCAATCGCGGATGATTTTGATTGAATGGCTCCGAATACCGCCCCGCGATGGTCCAAGGCGGGACACGAATGGTTGCTCCCCCACCGTCATGGCCAGGCTTCACCCAGGCATCGTACCGGCTGGAGTTGCGGCGGACCGAGGCCTGTAACCTGCCTTGGTTTTCGCCGCAATCTACGCGCGAATTTGCGCCAATATAAACGCCCGTAAACGCCAGTAAGCGCGCCTAAACGCTAGTTAATTCCCTTGCATTTACTAGCGTTTATTTTTCCGAATCGGGACTTTTCAATGGGTTACAGCCGTTTGGAGCAAAAAAAATTCTCCCTCACTCCAACTCGCGTCTTAGGTTGTGGACGAAATCTCTGAAAACCTCTTTTTCTGTCCGTCCTCTCTCGACGCGG
Organism: uncultured Alphaproteobacteria bacterium; assembly: GCA_963737365.1. Classification (GTDB taxonomy): domain Bacteria; phylum Pseudomonadota; class Alphaproteobacteria; order Rhizobiales; family Beijerinckiaceae; genus Roseiarcus. The sequence goes on along the minus strand of CAVTSD010000007.1, from coordinate 813,060 downwards.
GGCATGCTGCAGAAAACGGCAATCGGATTCCGTGAGTAGTCAGGGTATAGCATAAATTCTGTTTTTCGTAAATGGTTTGCACAGGCTTCTGGTTTGAACTTTCTGCTGGTCACGCGCGCGTCGATCGCCAGCGCCTCCTCCCTGCCGCGAGGACAAAGAAGAGTGGCCGGCCCTCCTGCGCGAGCGAACGGCCCAAAACCGTCTTAACCCGTCCCCTGCCGCGACCGCGCCACAACTTGGCCGGCGGAGCGCAGGCAAGCAAGAAGCTCGAGGCCTCGGTCAGTCTGTTCGATATAGATCGATGGTTTGTGCGCAACTTCCGCCCAATGCCTCGCGCCATGCGCAATCCGCTCCTTGAGCACTCCCGCCCGGAGCTCCGTTGCTCGTAATCGATCTCTTCGATGCACGGAGGCGACATTTTTCGACTGCGGGACGAAGGCGGCTGTATTCGTGTATGGGTTTGTCGCGTGAGTGTTGGATCGGGCGCGAGCTGGGGCTATAGCGCCTCTGCGGCTGATCGAACGGAAGAGGTCACCATGCTTCCGACAGCGGAAACGGCCTGTTTCGCGATCGCCGATATATCCGGCTACACCCACTTCGTGTCCGGGGTCGAACTCGATCATGCCCAGGACATCATCGCCGACATCATGGACACCTTGGTCAGGGCGCTGCGTCCGCCGTTCCGCCTCGCCAAGTTCGAAGGCGACGCGGCCTTCGTCTACGCGCTTGCCGACAAGGTCGACGGGTCGCTCTTGCAAGACTCGATCGAACAGGCCTATTTCGCCTTCCGCAAGCGGCTCCGCAGTATCAAGCAGGCGAGCGCGTGCGAGTGCCAGGCTTGCAGCCGGATGCAAAGCCTCGACGTCAAGTTCGTAGTTCATCACGGCGAATTCATCCGGCAGAAGATGTCGGGTCGCGAGGAGCTCGCCGGGCGGGATGTGATCCTGGTCCACCGCCTCCTCAAGAACGACGTCGGCAAGACGTTCGGTCCGCGCGCCTATGCGCTCTATTCCGACGCCTGCGTGCAGGCGATGGGGATCGATCCCGCAGTGCAGGGTCTTTTGGAGCATGCCGAGGCGATCGAGCATATCGGCGAAACGAAGTGCTGGGTGAGTGACCTCGAACAAGCGTGGACGCGGGAGACCCAGACCGCGCGCAACCTCGTTCAGCGCCCCGGCGCTTTTATGCTTATCGAGAGGGATTACCCCGCGCCGAGGCAAGTCGTGTGGGACCTCGTGACCTCGCCCCAGCACCACGCCCGCTGGCAACGGAGCGACGGCGTCGTCGAGAACACCACGAACGGGCGTCGCGGCGCCGGCACGCAGAACCACTGCCTGCACGGAAAGGACGCGGTCATCGAGGACATCATCGACTGGCGCCCGTTCAACTATGTGACTTTGACAGCGCTGATGCCGATACCGGGCGCTGCGAAAATCTTGTTCTCCTATGTGTTCGAGGAACGCGACGACGGGGGAACCCACTTCGAATTCCGCATCGCGAAGCCGAAGCCGAAAGATCTGGCTTTTTACGAGAAGTTCAAGCCGGCCGTCTTGGAGAAGTTCACGGCCGGATTCGATGTCCTGCAGGCAATGATAGCGGAGCGAGCGGCGGCATCAACGGTCGAGACGGAGCCGACTCTGCCCGTCTCCCGCGATCGCTTCCTGACGCAGCCGCAGCAGACGGGCCAGGACCGTAGGTCAGCTGATCGAGAGCGATCGCTCTGAGGCCCGCTACTCCCACCGCTTCTTTGGCGCGTAGGGGTTCTTGCTCCCGGGACGCATCGACAATCGGATCGGCACGCCGACGAGGCCGAAGGTCTCGCGCAGCCCATTGACGAGGTAGCGCTTGTAGCTCTCGGGAATTTTGTCGACCGAATTGCCGAACAGGACGAAGTACGGCGGGCGCGCCTTGGGCTGGGTCATGTAGCGGATCTTGACGCGACGCCCGGAGACGGCGGGCGGCGGCGTGCCGTCGATGACTGGGCCTAGCCAGCGATTAAGCCGGCCGGTCGAGATGCGGATGTTCCAGATCGCGTCCGTCGCCATGATTGCCTCCATGAGCTTATCGACATGCGCGCCGGTGAGGCCGGAGAGAGGGATCACGCGCGTTCCGCGCAGCTGCGGCAGGAGCCTGTCCGCTTCCTCGCGCAGCTCGCGGGCCTTGTCGCTCTTGTTGTCGACGAGGTCCCATTTGTTGAGGCCGATAACGAGCGCCCTGCCCTCCTTCTCAACGAGATCGGCGAGCGTCAGGTCCTGTCGTTCGAACGGGATCGTGGCGTCGAGCAGAAGCACCACGACTTCGGCGAAGCGCACGGCGCGCAGCGCGTCGGCGACAGCGAGCTTTTCCACCTTCTCGACGATCCGCGACTTCCGTCTAAGGCCCGCCGTGTCGAAAATCCTGAGCTTACGCCCATGCCACTCGGCGTCGAGGCCGATGCTGTCACGGGTGATGCCGGGCTCGGGGCCGACTAGCAGGCGATCCTGGCCGAGGATGTGGTTGATGAGCGTCGACTTGCCCGCATTTGGGCGCCCCAGCACGGCGATGCGCAGGGGCTTGGCGAGATCGAGTTCGCTGCCGTCCTCTTCTTCGCCTAAGATCAGCGGGTCGGCCTCGCTCTCTTCGTCCGGATCGAGGCGCGCCGCGGCCGGCAGGACTTCGACCAGCGCGTCGTAGAGTTCGCTCAGGCCCTCGCCGTGCTCGGCGGAGAAGGCGATCGGCTCGCCAAGGCCGAGCGCAAACACCTCGTAGACGCCCGCCTTCCCTGCCGTGCTTTCCGCTTTGTTGGCGATGAGGATGATGGGCTTGTCGGCGCGGCGCACCGCCTGGGCAAAATGCTTGTCTGTGGCCGTGAGGCCGGCGCGCGCGTCGACCACAAACAGGATCACGTCGCAATCGATGAGAGCGGCTTCCGTCTGCGCGCGCATGCGGCCGGCAAGCGTTTCCGCGTCGCCCTCCTCGAGGCCGGCGGTGTCGACGATGGTGAAGGATAGGTCCGCGAGCCTACCCTCCCCCTCGCGACGGTCGCGAGTGACGCCCGGCTCATCATCGACGAGCGCAAGCCTTCGGCCAACCAGCCGATTAAACAGCGTCGACTTGCCGACGTTCGGCCGGCCGATGATCGCAACTTTTGGAAAACTCAAGTCCGCGCGGCCTTATTTTAAGTTAGTCCTGCGCGAGCGAGCCTTCAAAAGAATGGTCCAGCCGGCGCCAAGTTCCTGCGACCTCGCCCGTCCTTCGAGGCCGCGTCGCGGCGCCTAAAGGCGAGGTCGTTCATGTCTCTTAAGCCGACCTGGCCAGTCGGGGCCTGGTCATAGTTTACTTCGTCGCCGCCGACCGGTTCGAGGCGATCAAGCCGAGCCAACGGCTCGCCGCTTGTCGCTCGCTTGTCGAGGCTTCAGGATCGCCCAGCACAAGATCGAATTGCTTCGAAGCGTCGTCAAAATCCTTGCGCTCGATCGCCAAGGCGCCGAGCGCGAGCGCAGCGAGACGCCGATAGGCTCCGCCGGGGGCCGAGAGCGCGGTCAGCGCCGCTTCGCCCTTCTGCTCCTCGGCCGGGATATCGACTCGCATGAGCGCGGCGCGCAAACGGGCGGTGTCGCGCAGGAGCGGATCGACCGCAGCGTCGCCCGAGATGGCGTCAAAGGCGCCGATTGCGCCTTGCGGGTCCTTGGCCGCCTCAGCGCCGGCTGCGGTCATTTGCGCAAGCGCCCGATAGCCGCTCGGCCCTTGGGTGGCGATCTTGTCGAGGCCAGCCTTGGCTTCGTCGAGCTTGCCATCCTCGAGCGCGGTCAGCGCCTCCTGGAACTGGTCGCCGGCGGCTTGCGTCGCCCGTTCGCGCTCGTATTGCCAATAGCGAAAGCCGGCCGAGGCGAGCACGATCAGCACGGCGGCGGCCAGGATCTGATTCTGGTATTTCTTCCAGAATTCCGCCGCCTTGTCGCGCCGGACTTCCTCGTCAACTTCTTGAAAGATGTCACTCATTATGAGCGCGGCCTATCACAGGGGCCAAGCGAAAGCGAGCGCCGAGGGCGCTGCCGATCGATCCCGATGGTTCGGGTTGATCTAGATCAATTACGCTGGCGACGCTTTGTGATCAGCTATGTCTTGAGGCGGTCTGCTCAACCCACGCGCGTCGGGGAGCGCCGTACGGCGTTGAGGAGCCAAAATGGGCAATCCAATCAAACTGCACCCCGTTAATCGCCGCATGGTTCTTATTGCTGCGGGAGCCACGTCGCTGCTCGGACTGATGAGCGACAGCGCGGGAGCCAAAATGGCGGAAACGGCGGTGCGCTACCAGGACTCGCCCAAGGACGGCAAACAGTGCGACGGCTGCAAGCTCTTTATCGCGCCAAACGAGTGCAAGTCTGTCGCCGGCGACATCTCGCCGAAAGGATGGTGCGCGTTGTGGATCAAGAAATAGCAAGTTCGCAACTCACAGAGGCGGAGCGGCCGGCTCGTTCGGTCGGAGCGCCCGCATAGAGGCTGGCGCTCCGGCCGAGGCGCGCCTCTTAAATTCAATGCAGTTCGAGCACCCCATGAACACCGCGGTTAAGCGCTTCGAGGCGATCGTCCCAGACCGAGCTCGAAGCCGAGCGTTGGCCGCCGTCCTCAGTCCGCTCGGGTTGATACTCTGCACCGCGATGTTTCTTTGGGCGAGCGTCAATCCCGCTAACGCAGTGCCGAGCTACGCCCGCCAGACGGGACAGCCTTGCACGGCTTGTCATACGGCCTTTCCCGAACTCACGCCGTTTGGCCGCCGCTTCAAAATCGGCGGCTACACGCTTGGCGGTGGCGACTGGAAAGGGCCTCCCGTCGCCGCGATGTATATGCCAACCTTCACCCACACCCAGTCGAACCAGGATTTGCCGCCCGCGCCCGGATTGCACACCAACGACAACCTCGTCTCGCAGCAAGTGTCAGGGTTCCTCGCCGGCCAGCTCTACGGCAACCTCGGTTCGTTCATCCAGATAACGGGCGACCCCACCGTCGCCGGAACCGCGTTTGTGGACGCCTCCGACGTCCGGTACGCTGATACGCTCAAGCTGTTCGGCAAGGAGACGATCTGGGGCATCGACGCCAACAATACGCCGACCGTGGAAGACCCCTGGAACACGACGCCTTCGTTTGGTTGGCCGCAGATTTCCTCGACCATCGCGCCGGCCTTCGGACCGCCGTTGACGCACATCGAGAACGGATACGGCCAGATCGTCGGCGGCGCAGGCGCATATGTGTTCTGGAACGACATGCTGTACGGGGACTTGACATTCTACAAAGGACTTCCGGTCCCCGTGCTGCAGGCTTTCAACACCGGCAACTCGACGACCGATGCGCTGTCGAATGTCGCGCCTTACTGGCGCGTCGCGCTCGAACCGCACTGGGGTTTGCACTACCTGATGGTTGGCACTTTTGGCATGTACGGGCAAGTGACCCCCGGCCGCCAGTATGGCTACGGAACGGACAATTATCTCGATGTCGGTTTCAACTCGCAATACCAGTATGACGGCGACCAATACAGCGTGACCGTGAAGCTCACTGACATCATAGAATGGCAGAAGCTGAACGCTACCTACGCGCTGGGGGGTTCATCGAACCTGAGCAACACACTCAACAGCTTCAAGGCCAACGCGTCATTCGTTTGGGATCACACCTACAGCGTTGGCTTTGGCTATTTCAACATCGCCGGGTCCAGCGATTGCAACCTTTACGGATCGGGCAACAACGTCAATTGCGTTCCCCCTGCCATTGGCGAATTCAACAATAGCTACATCAACAGCCCGAACGGCGCCGGCCTCATCCTCGACCTCGCCTATATCCCGTTCAGCCACGGCGCCCCGTTTCCTTATTCGACCTGGAACGTGCGGCTCGGCTTGCAGTTCACCGACTACCTGCATGTCTACGGCGGCACGACCAATTTCGACGGCTCCTACCTGGGCGGTACGCACAATGCGCAAGGCAACAATTCCGTGTTCGCCTACGCGTGGTTTGCATTCTGACCCATCGCCGGCGGGCGTCGTGCGGCTCGCGAGCGCGTGATCTGCGGGTTGACGGCTAAAATGGGAGAGAACATTGCCAACCAGGGTCGGTTTGCGAAGCGGTTCCCACCGAGAGCGGACTGCGACGGGGAGACTAGCGAGCGCTGTCGCTCTCGGACTGGCCGCACTCATTTCGACCAGCTTCGACGCGTTCGCGCTTAAAATTCCGATTCAGGCCAATTTAAGTGGCGGCGGCGAGGTTCCTTCAAACAACAGTCCGGCCAGGGGGGTGATGGAAGGAACGCTTGACACGGACACCAACACGTTGACCTGGACGGTCACCTATTCAGGCCTCTCCAGCGCGCCAATCGGCGCTCATTTTCACGGGCCGGTCTCCTATCTCGGGCTGACGCCGGAAGAGAATGCGCCGATTCAGGTTGGGACGCCTGGCAATCTCGCCAGTCCCTTCCAGGGCGTCGCCAAAATTGACGATACTCAGGCAAAGGACCTGAAGGACGGCCGTTGGTATTTCAACTTACACTCGAAAAATTTCCTTGCTGGCGAAATCCGCGGACCCGTCGTCCGCAGATGAGGATTTTCTATTTTGCTGTTCTCATCGTATCGTTTTCCATAAACGGCGGTGGCGCTCGCGCAGCCGACGCCACCGCTGGCAAGAAAATCTTCCAGACAATATGTCACCAATGCCATGCGGCCCTGCCCTACACTGGCCGGATCGGGGTCGAAAACCTACCGAAGTTTCTTGCGAATCCGCGCCGCTTCAAGCCATCGACGGCAATGAGCTTCCCAGGACTTCGCAGCCAGAAGGACATCGACAACGTCATCGCCTATATCACAAACAATCAATGAGCTTTCTGGCGGCGGGCGGCGGAGAACGACTAGGAGGAGGCGGAAGGTTTCGTTGGACCCTTCGCTTCCTCAGCGAGGCGCAGGATCACCTCGCTCAGGCCTTCGTCCGATAGCCGCGCCGCCTGCAGGTTCGCGGCCAATCCCTTTGGCATCAACACCTTGTACACGCCCCTCTTCCTCGACTTTCGAGTGACGCATCCGCAAACCAACTCGTACGCCGCCGCCGTGAGATCAACCTCGATCATCCGCTTCCTTCGCTGCGCCGTGCCTGCATTGTTGGCAGGCGTTCAAAGGGGGGCGGACTTACCGGTGCTTGTCCGGCAAGTCGAACAATAGGTGAGCCATGCTCGCTCCACAGATCTGGGGGGGTGAACTGCACGACCGAGATCCGGCGGGCTCCCACGCCACCGGCGAATAAAAGCGCGTCCTGAGCTATTATGGCCGCAACCTTCCTGGGCCGCTTGGCTCAGAAAGTCGTTTGGCTAAATCGGGGACCCGAGTGCGTATGAGGAGCAGTGGAGAGCGCGGCGTCGGGGTTCGATGCGCGCGCGCGTTTATGTGCGCTGGCTTGGTGCTGGCGCCTTTGGCTGCGGTCCTCGTCTTGGCCACAGCGGCCGCCGCAGAGGATAGCGCGCCGACCGTGTCGCCCGACCGCATCGAGGACGCGCCCGCGATCAAGCCCGACCCCTATCCCGACTTCGACAATTTCGCCTGGCGGGCTTTCATCGCGCTCAACTGGCCCTCGCTCACCGACCCTGCGCATCGCGGCGAACCGGACCGCGCCAAGACCCTTGGCGATTCCGGTGCCCGCGTCTGGGAGACCTTCAAGGCGCGCTATGAACTCTTCCAGGTCGGGCCGGACGGGCGCCCGATCGCGCCCAAACCCTGGGCGACCTATGAAGCGGCGAACCCGTGCGGAACGGATGCCGACAATCGCGCAAAGACGCTCGCGACCTTCACGCCCTTCATGGATTTCAACCAGTCCGCTTTCTTTCCCGGAATCGGCGCTAACCCGCTGGTGGCGCAAAATCATACCTACACGCGCTACGAAGGTCGCCTCAACGAACCCGAATATGCGGCGCTTGCAGCTCATGGATGGAGCTTGGGTGAGACCCTCCCCGATCCGGATCACCCGGCGGAACTGCCTGCAGGCTCGATCGCGATCAAGGCTGCGTGGCGCCCTCTCACGTCGATGGACACCTCGGCAGTGAGAGCGCGCTATTACGTGGTCGCGAACGCTAACATCGTCGACGTCGCAAAGACGCTCGCCGCCGGACACACCGTCTGTTCGAAGAGCGACATCGCGCTGGTCGGCCTGCACATCGTGATCCGGACAAAAGACCGGCCGCAGGGCCTGTGGGGGACGTTCGAGCATGTCGACAATGTGCCCCCGGCCGGCGAGGGCGAAGCGCGCGAGCCTGACGCCAAGCAAGCGGGCGCGCCCTATTCTTATTTCGACGTCGCGAAGCCCAAGCTTGGCCTTTGGCCGACCTTCGGCTTGCCCGATACTTTGCCGGTCAGCCTGACGCATCCGCCGAAGCTCGACCCGACGCCGATGCAGGTCATCCGTCGGCATCCGATCCACGCCTCGACCATGGCGTTGAACCGCGCCTATTGGGCGCTCCCGGGAATCAAGGGGACGGTGTGGGAGCATTACATGCTGGTCGCGAGTCAATGGCCCACGATCCCCACACCCGCGAGCGCGCAGCATGACGGCGCCTATTTTCCCGGCCAGCCTCTCTCGGGCGACGCGCCGCGCGCGAATTACCAGGCGGCGGACGCGCCGCATGAAAACCTGGTCAACACGACGATCGAGACCTACTTTCAGGACGCCCCTTCAAGCTGCATGGCGTGCCACCAGACCCTCTCCAACGCCCTCGGCCATGACTTCGTCGGCATGTTGGGCAGCTTTCGCTGAAGGCCGCGTCCCGCTCTCGCATTTGGGCCTGTGGTAGTTCCTCCCACCTTGGAGGCCCCAGGCGATTGACTGCGTGGCAGTTTAGAATCATTCTAAATCGAGTTCGTCTTTCTAAACTGGCGGAGCGGCTCGCTGCGGCGAGCCGCCTCGACAGATGTTCCATAACCTAAGGAGGCGCTCATGCGCGAGACTTGCAATCCATCCAGCGTCAGTCGGCGCACAGTCCTTCTGGCCGCTGCCGGCGCCGCCCCCCTTCTGGCCCTGACGGGCGGTCAGGCGCAGGCGAAGATCGCGCAAACTGCGGTTCATTATCAGACCACGCCGAAGGACGACCGCCAGTGCGACGGCTGCAACTTCTTCGTCGCCCCCAATGCGTGCAAAATGGTCGATGGCGAGATCGCGCCGACCGGCTGGTGCGCGCTTTGGGTCAAGAAGGCGGGCGCCTGACGAGAGCCGCTGAGGGCAGGCTTTCTGTCTCGAGAAGAACTACGCGTCCCGGTCGTGGTTGGCCAGCTGGTCAATTCCTTCTCGCAGCCGTCGTCCGGCGCTGGCGGGCGTTCGCCGAGCGCGCCGCAGGCATCGGGGACGCGCGCAGACTTAACCACGAGCGACAGCAGCCTGCCTGAGTGCAAGCCACGTCCTTCAATGCTGCTCTTTTGAATGCATAAGCGGCCATTCGGACGATCCGCGGGTCGTGCTACGCTGCGCCTGAAGCAACACCGAGCCCCCCGGACCAACATATGAAGGAAATTCTCGCCCGCCTCGACGCACGCCGCGAGCGCGCCCGGCTTGGCGGCGGCAAAGCGCGCATCGCGGCCCAGCACGCCAAGGGAAAGCTCACCGCGCGTGAGCGCATCGAACTCCTGCTCGATCACGGCTCGTTCGAGGAGTTCGACATGTTTGTCGAACATCGCTCCGTCGACTTCGGGATGACGGAGACCAAAATTCCCGGCGACGGGGTGGTGACCGGATGGGGCACGGTGAACGGGCGCACGGTCTTCGTATTCGCCAAGGATTTCACTGTGTTCGGCGGCTCGCTTAGCGAGACGCATGCGCAGAAGATCACCAAGATCCAGGACATGGCGCTCAAGAACGGCGCCCCGATCGTGGGCCTGTTCGATGCCGGGGGCGCCCGCATCCAGGAGGGTGTTGCGGCGCTCGGCGGCTATGGCGAGGTGTTCCAGCGCAATGTGCTCGCTTCCGGCGTCATCCCACAGATTTCGGTGATCATGGGTCCCTGCGCCGGCGGGGACGTCTACTCCCCGGCGATGACCGATTTCATCTTCATGGTGCGCAACACGAGCTACATGTTCGTCACCGGTCCCGACGTAGTGAAGACCGTGACCAACGAAACCGTGACCGCGGAGGAACTGGGCGGGGCGCAGGTCCACACCACCCGTTCCTCCATCGCCGACCGGGCGTATGACAACGACGTCGAGGCGCTGTTGCAGATGCGCCGCCTGATCGATTTCCTGCCGGCGTCAAACCTTGAACGATCGCCCACGCTGCCGAGCTTCGATGATCCCGACCGGATGGACGCGTCACTCGATACCCTGGTTCCGGACAATCCAAACAAACCGTACGATATCAAGGAGCTGATCGTAAAAGTTGCGGACGAGGGCGATTTTTTCGAGATCCAGGAGGCGCACGCCAAGAACATCGTCACCGGCTTTGCGCGGATCGGCGGCGCGACGGTCGGGATCGTCGCCAACCAGCCGCTGGCGCTCGCCGGCGTCCTGGATTCCGACGCGTCGCGTAAGGGCGCGCGTTTCGTGCGCTTCTGCGACTGCTTCAACATCCCGATCATCACCTTCGTCGACGTGCCAGGTTTTCTGCCGGGCACGGCGCAGGAATATGGCGGCCTGATCAAGCACGGCGCGAAGCTCTTGTTCGCCTATGCCGAGGCAACGGTGCCCAAGGTTACGATCATCACGCGCAAGGCCTTCGGCGGCGCCTACGACGTCATGGCCTCCAAGCACTTGCGGGGCGACATCAATCTTGCCTGGCCGACGGCGCAGATCGCTGTCATGGGGGCTAAGGGCGCAGTCGAAATTATCTTTAGGTCCGATATCAACAATCCGGCTCAAATCTCTGAAAAAACGAAGGAATACGAGGACGCTTTCCTATCGCCATTCGTCGCAGCCGAGCGCGGTTACATCGATGAAGTGATCATGCCGCACGCGACCCGCAAGCGGCTCTCACGGGCGCTTGCGATGTTGCGCAACAAGAAGCTCGAGAATCCCTGGAAGAAGCACGACAACATTCCGTTGTGAGGCGCGCGCGTCGCGGAGTACGCGATTTCAACCTCGCAACGGGTAGGAGCCGACCGGCAATTGGCCGATGAGTCGGCTTAGGATTTCCTGCCGGGGGCCTGCAAGGACGCCTGGCCGCCCGCGCCTTGAGACTTCTTATATTCTGACACAGAGCTTTTTGGCTTGTCGGACTTCGGTTTTTTGCCCTCTTTGTTGCTCTTCATTTGTCCCTTCGCCATGGCGTTCCTCCTGTGGCAAGCGGATGAGTCTTCAAGTCTGACATAAATGGCCGCGCGCCGCCATCCGTCTGGCGGCAGGATTGCCCGCCAAACAGCTCACGACGCGGCGCCAGAGGAACGATTGCCGGATGATTCTTAGCCCTCGCGGCGCCAGTGGCGTCCTTGGCCGCGACCCATCGATCCACGGAAAAGCACAGCAAACCGGCGCTTCTGGCCATCGTCCAGGCTGTCGTACAGGGGCTTCGCGGCGGCGGCCAACTTTTGCAGGTCCGCTGCGCGCGCGCTGAGCCTCTCGGAGACTCGAGCGAGGCGATCGATCGGATTGACTTCGACGTCGCCGTCCTGGTTGTCGTCGCGGCGCTCCCGCCACGCGGCGAAGCGTTCGGCTCTCTGCTTGGCAAGATCGCGCATCTCGGATTCGAGCGGAGCCCAATTCTTTTCCTGGTCGGCGTTCAGTTCGAGGCCGGCTTTCAACGCGGCGATTCGCGCGTCGAGGAAGGCGGCTCGGTCTTCAGGACTGAAACGAGCATGGTCTTCGCGTTGAGCGGAATCGTCCGCCACGGCAAAGCTACCGCCGATGAACGGCGCGAAAGTAAGCGCGGTCGCAAGTGCGATCGCCGAAAGCGCTGTTTTCATGGAACGAATCTCCCCTGCGTGTGTTTGAGGACCGCGCGACGCTAGTTCAGCGCCGTGTGGAGGTCCAATAACAAGGGCGTGAGGACTTCCTTAATCAGTCGTTAACACGGCTTTCATCTTCGTGAAACCATGCCCCTTTGCTGAAGCTTAACTGTGACAACACGCTTCTCACCACGCGCCCGTCGGATTCACTTGCGGGAAAATATTAGGGCGCACGCTCACTTCGTATCCAGAGCCGTCGTCAGAGTTGGCGGACCGGAGAGAGTGCAGGTGCGTATGATGGCTTTCGCGATCGACAGGAGCCGGACGATCATCAGTGCGATGATCCTCGGCCGCCGAATGACGGCGCAAGACGTTGCGTGGCTGAAGCGGGAAGTGTTCGCCAGCGGCGAAGTCACGCGCGAATTTGCGGATGAACTGTTCACGGTTGTCCGAGCGCAGATGGATAATGCACCGGAGTGGAGAGAGTTTTTCGTCGACATGATCACCGAGCACGTCGTTCGGCAGGGAGACAAGCCTGGCGTGGTGACCGACGAAAAGGCCGTGTGGCTGATGGCGCACGTCGATGAATGCAAGGCGATTGAGGCCTTGGCCGCCTTGGTCAATGTGTGCGCCGAAGCGCAGCGCGCGCCCGACTGGTTCCTAGCGTCTGCCAGAGAACGCGCCGTCGCGGCTGGTCTATCGGCCGCGCATGCCGCGCTCCGGGCGACAGCCGGATAGGTTAGCCACGTTCCCTTGCCGGGAACGCCTTGCAGGCGGCGACAGCGCGCGGTATCCCTCATAGCTAAGAAGAGCGTCTCAGAGCGCCGGCTGCGATGGAGAAGTTTTTCGGCATGGCCCAAGCTGCAGCCTCTGTTGTCGGCGCCGCCGTTCTTGCGCTTGGTATCCTCATTCAGCCGGGCGCTGCTTCAGCTCAACCCTATGAATACCCGCCAGGGCGGGTCGATTGGAAGGTCGGTCCCGGTTACTTTGGCTTTAGCGGTTATCCGTGGCCCGGGCCGCCGTTCGCGTGGCCGGATCTCAAGCCGAGATATGGCTGCTATTTCACTCGCGCGCGGCTTGAAAACGCCTGGCGAGAGGTCGAAGTCTGCTCCTGAAGCTGGCCAGCCACTCCGCCTCCTCCACCATGGGCAGGTCGTCTTGGGTTGTTTACCCGTTTCCGTCGTTCCAATAAGAAACGACATTGGAGGAAAGCGGGGCGCTTTCCTCGCAGGGGCGTGATGTTCAAGACAATCCTGATCGCAAACCGCGGCGAGATCGCCTGTCGCGTCATCAAGACGGCGCGCCGCATGGGCATCAAGACCGTCGCGGTCTATTCCGAAGCCGACAAGGATGCGCTGCATGTGGAGATGGCGGATGAAGCGGTCGCGATAGGGCCGCCCGCGGCAAGCCAGTCCTATCTTTCGATTGAAAAGATTGTCGCCGCCTGCCTCAAGACAGGCGCCGAGGCCGTCCATCCGGGTTATGGTTTTCTATCCGAGCGCGCGGCGTTCGCGCAAGCGCTTGCGGAAGCCAACATAGTCTTCATCGGCCCCAATCCCAAAGCCATTGAGGCGATGGGCGACAAGATCGAATCGAAAAAATTCGCCAGCGCCGCCAAGGTGTCGACCGTCCCCGGCTATCTCGGCGTGATCGAGACGCCGGAACGCGCGGCGGAGATCGCCGACGAAATCGGCTATCCGGTGATGATCAAAGCTTCCGCTGGCGGCGGCGGCAAGGGCATGCGCATCGCTCATTCGCGCAAAGAGGTGGCCGAAGGCTTCGCCCGCGCCCGCTCGGAAGCGAAATCCTCCTTCGGCGACGACCGCGTGTTCGTCGAAAAGTTCATCGTCAACCCACGCCATGTCGAGATCCAGGTGCTGGGCGACAAGCACGGGAGCGTCATCTACCTCGGCGAGCGCGAATGCTCGATCCAGCGCCGCAACCAGAAGGTGATCGAGGAAGCGCCCTCGCCCCTGCTTGACGAAGCAACGCGAAAGCGGATGGGCGAGCAAGCCGTCGCGCTCGCCAAAGCGGTGCAATACGATTCCGCTGGCACAGTCGAGTTCGTCGCCGGCCAGGACCGAAGCTTCTACTTCCTCGAGATGAACACCCGCCTGCAGGTCGAGCATCCGGTGACGGAACTGGTGACCGGTGTCGATCTGGTCGAGGAGATGATCCGCAGCGCCGCGGGCGAGCCTTTGCGCATGAAGCAGTCTCACGTGAAGCTGAGCGGTTGGGCGGTCGAGAGCCGGGTTTACGCTGAGGATCCGACGCGCGGCTTCCTCCCGTCGACCGGACGGCTCACGCGCTATCGCCCTCCGGCCGAAGGGACGCATGACGGGATTACAGTGCGCAACGACACCGGCGTGTTCGAAGGCGGGGAGATCTCGATCCACTATGATCCGATGATCGCCAAGCTCGTCACCCACGCGCCCGACCGGCTCGGCGCGATCGATGCGCAAGCGACCGCGCTCGACGCCTTCGTCATCGACGGCATCCGGCACAACATCCCTTTTCTGTCGGCGCTGATGCAGCATCCGCGCTGGCGCGAGGGGCGCTTGTCGACTGGCTTCATTGCCGAGGAATTCCCCGACGGATTTCATCCCCTTGTTGCTGAGGGCGAGACCGAGCGCCATCTGGTCGTGGCGGCGGCAATGATCGACCACACGCTTAACTTGAGAAAGCGACACATTTCCGGGCAGTTGCGCGAGCCCGATCAGATGCGCTTCGAGCTGAAGCGGGTGGTCTCGATGGGCGCGGCCCGTGTCGAACTCGAGATCGAGCCTCGCATGATTGGCGTTGCGATCGTGTTCGCGGACGGCCGCAAGGCGGAAGCCCACTCGGAATGGAAGCCGGGCGATCCGTTGTGGCGCGGAACCATCGACGGCGCCGACATCGCCGTGCAGGCGCGCCCAATCCTCAACGGCTATGCGCTTTCTCACGCGGGGGTTGCCGTCGACGTGCGCGTCTACACCCGTCGCGAGGCTCAGCTCGCCGCGCTGATGATCGAGCGCAAGAGCGCCGACGGCTCGCGTTCTCTGTTGTGTCCTATGCCAGGCCTCGTCAAGGCGATCGCCGTCAAGGTTGGGCAGGAGGTCAAGGCAGGCGAGCAACTCTGCATGGTCGAGGCCATGAAGATGGAGAACGTGCTGACCGCCGAGCGCGACGCGACGGTGAAGGCGATTCTGTGCAAGGAAGGGGATTCGCTCGCGGTCGATGCTGTCATCATGGAGTTCGCATGACCGATCGGAAGCTGATTTCCTCGGGCTCTCCATTCGAGAGGGCGAACGGCTATTCGCGCGCCGTCGTCGCAGGCGACGAGGTCCATATCGCCGGCACGACCGGATACGACTATGCGACAATGACGATGCCCGCCGACGTCGCCGAGCAGACCCGCAACATCTATGCGACCTTCACCAAGGTGATGAAAGAGGCCGGCGGCGAGCTCGCCGATATCGTGCGGTTGCGCACCTTCGTCACCGACGTCTCCTATTGCCACGCAGTGGTCGCGGTGCAGGGCGAGGTCTTCGGCGCGATCCGCCCAGCAGGCACGATCGTCGTCGTCTCTGCGCTCTTAAAGCCGGAAATGAAGGTCGAGATCGAGGCCGACGCACGGCTGCGACGAACGGAGGTCTAAAGACGGGCCGCGCTCGATCTTTTCCGGAAGTCGTTACTGCGCACAAGTTTGTGCGCGCGAAGATTGCGGTTCGAGCCGCAACGAAGGAGGGCCGCCGGCGAGCAAGGGCCTTCCTGTAAATTTACGTGGCGGCCGGAGCGCAACGGCGCGAGGCGCGGTAACCTGCGAAGCCCAGACCCACAAAGCCGAGCACCATCATCGCCCAGGTCGAGGGTTCGGGGACAGCGGAGAAGCCAGTCACGAGCCCCGAGTCGTTTGTGACGGGAATGGTCTGGCCGGAATAGCCCTGGCTGAAGAGGCCGCCGGAGGCGCCGTTCAACACAAGCGACGGGCCTCCCGAATATGGAGTGGCCTCAACAAGGTCGACCAGCAGATTGCCGTTCGCCGGATCGTAGGTGAACGGCGTCGAGAACGGGATGTCGAGGACCCCGTTCTGGACGGCCGGCAGCGTCGCGCTAAACACGGTCTTGGTGTCCTGTCCGATATTCTGCGCGAGGTTCATGCTGAGCCCGTTAACGGGAGCCGAGGTCGTTGAAAGCGATATTGTGATCTGCCGGTATTGGGCGACCCCGAGCCAGCGAACGTATAGAATTCGATATCGTCAATCTTGATTGTCCCCGAAAAGTCGCTGGACGCGTACACCTGCTGGTATTCCGGAAAGCCTGCAATGCCCCCGAAGGGGATGAAGTTTCCCCCCGTCGCCGGGGCGCCGATGATGATGCTGGCGAACGTGGTCGTCACCGACATCGACGTCACGACCGCGAGAACGGACATTGTCAAGAACGCTTTCATTTTCAAGCTCATAATGAAATCCCTGGTTGCGGACAGGAAGCCTCTCCGCGCCGCGGTGGCTTCAATATCGCAAAGGAGCATAACCTTGTAGGACTGAGCGATGACGTCATTTTGACTGCGTGCCCTGAGCAGCGAAGGCTTTCACTCTTTGCAGAGCTCCCGGACGCGATGCTAGATTTTCGCCATAGCCGCGACCGCGATCGCCGCCGCCTGAAATTCAAGCCAGCGCGCCTGCCGTCGCGCGACTGCCTCCACGTCCTCGCCCCAGCGCTCAGCCTGGAAGTCCTCGTCGACATGCGCCGCCTTCCATGCCCTTTCGGGCAAGAGGAAGCCGCGTGCGACGGCAAGGGCGAGCAACGCCGATCCGGTCAGCATCGTCATCACGCTGAGCCCGGCGAGCGCAATCGGGTCGGTGTACGCGCCAAGCGCCACGCCGACCGCCGCCAGCGCTTCTGGCGGCTGCGCGATATGCGTCACCCCGGTCGTCACATTGAAGCGAGCGTCAAACGACTCTTCGGCCCAGCGCAACACGGGATCGAAGGCGTGCGACTCACGCACAACCAGCGTGTCCGGTTCCTCGGCGCGGTAGCAGAGAAGGTCGGAGCCGGCGTAGCCCAGAATATCAGCGCGCGTTTCGGCCATCGTATGGGCGACGCCGTCGATCGCCGAGTTGAGGAGCCGGGTCAGAGGCATTTGCGTCGGATCGATGGTCTCGCTCTGCCGCTCCCATTCGGCCGCCACTTCCAGCATGAGCGCCCGGCTCGGCGCCGACAGAGGGTTTCGACCGGGTGTCCGCGCACGGCGGCCGTCGAGCATGAGCGCATGGCGCCCGTCCGTTTCGCCCACTTCGACCGCCTTGTAGAAGCGCCTGACCGGCGCCGGCCGCATGTTCGCTTGCGCCGCGCGCATCGGGTCCTTGATCCCCTCTCCCGTGGGCGAAGAAGGCTCACGCATCCGGCGCGTCCTCGATCGGGTCTCGTTCGCTCTCGTCGAAGCCGAACATGGCGAAGCTTTTTTTCATGTGCTCCGGAAGCGGCGCCGTCACGTCAATGATTCCGCTGCGTGGATGGGGCAGGACGAGCCGACGCGCCAGAAGGTGCAGCTTGGGTTCGAGCCCGGGCGGAACGGCGCGCAATGGATCGTTCCGGGCCGGATCGTTGGCGGGGCGCCGGTTATATTTGGGATCGCCGACGATCGGATGGCCGATCTCTTCGCAATGGGCGCGCAGCTGATGGGTGCGGCCGGTGACCGGGCGCATCGACAGCCAAGCGAGACGCGGCGTAACTTTGTCGACGACCGCATAGAGGGTGAGCGAATGCTGCGCGTCGGGATCGCCGTGTTTCGCGACCCGCATCCGCTCGAGATCCGCCCTGCCCTGCCCGCGCGTCTCGCCCATGCCCTCGCCCTTGGCGAGAAACATCGAGATGCGCCCCTGCGCCGGCTTCGGCACCCCCTCGACCAGCGCCCAATAGATCTTCTTCGCCCGACGCGAGCGGAAGATCTCGCCAAGCTCCGCCGCCATCTTTCGCGATTTGGCGATCAGCAGAACACCCGAAGTGTCCCGGTCGAGCCGATGAACGAGAACAGGCCTGTTCCCATCCTTGTCGGCGAGCGCCTGAAGCATACCATCGATATGCCGCGTGGTTCCCGAGCCGCCCTGGACTGCAAGGCCGTAGGGCTTGTTGAGGACCATCACATCGCGATCCTCGAACAGAACCATCGCTCGGATTTCTTGCGCGGCGCCCGGATCGGCGCGCTTGACGGCCGAGGCTTTCTCGGACGCGAGCTTGAGCGGCGGAACACGCACGTTTTCGCCGGTCGCAAGCCGCGTCGAAATATCCGCCCGCTTGCCCGAGACGCGGACCTCGCCCTTTCGCACAATCCGCATCAGATGCGAGTTCGCAACGTCCGGAAAACGCCGGTGCAGCCAGCGGTCAAGACGCATGCCAGACTCGTCCTCGCCGATCTCGTAGGACGCCACTTTGTCCGGCGGAGCGGGCGGCGTCTCCGCCTTTGCATCCTTGCGCATGGGCCGCCTCATATCGCAGCGGCGGGTGTCCGGATAGGGCCGGCGGGTAGGCAAGATTGACGGAAAGGCGGAAGGAACATCGGAAAAAGCGCACGCGTTCACTTTGTTGCTTGGGGATCAAAAGCAGGACATTGGCGGCTTCTGACCTTAACCCATCGTTTTGGTTGGTTCGGCTTTCGAGTCTACGCGCGCGATCGGCGCCGCGCCGAAGTCGCCGACATGTTCGCCCTCTCGAAGTTCTAGCGCTTTCGCCGATGCTCAATGACGGCAGCCTGTCTGAACTATAAGCTTGCGGCTCAAAACAAAAAGGAACCCCGCCATGGCGCATTATCACGCGGTCGTCTGGATCGACCACAAACAGGCCCGCATTTTCCACTTCGACGTCGAAGAGGCGGACAAGGCGGTAGTCAAGGACCACGTCGTGCGCGACCTTCATTCGCGAGACAAGCATACCGGAGACAGGATTGGGGAGAACAAGCCGTTCTTCGAGGATGTCGCGAAAGCCATCGCCGACGCCGGCGCGATTCTCATCGTCGGTCCGGCGCAGGAGAAGGACTTTTTCGCCAAATTCCTGGCCGCAAAGCATCCCACCATCCGCGCCCATGTCGAGGGCGTGGAGAAAGCGGATCATCCGAGCGACGGCGAGCTCCTCGACTTCGCCCGCCGCTATGTCAAAGCCGCCGATCACATGAAGCCGCAGATCGATGCGCGGGAGGCCGGCAAGCCGTAGCGGCCCGCCTGCTCGCGCTTAGCGCCGTGGTCCACGCCCATTCCGGAGACAAGGATTTCCTATGGCTTATGAGCTCTATTATTGGCCGGGTCTCCAGGGGCGCGGCGAATTTGTGCGCCTCGCGCTCGAGGCGGCGGGCGCGCCTTACCTCGACGTTGCGCGCGAGCGAGGAGCCGGGCGCGGCGTCAAGGGGATGACGGCGATGCTTGAGGGCGGCGCGCCGCAAACCCCCTTCGCGCCGCCGTTCCTGCGCGACGGCGACATCGTCGTCTCGCACGTCGCCAACATCCTCCAGTATCTTGGTCCGAAGCTCGGGCTTGCCCCGAAGGATGAAGCGGGCCGTATCTTCGCCAACGGGCTGCAGCTCACGATCACCGATTACGTCGCGGAGATTCACGACACGCATCACCCAATCGCGACGGACCGCTATTACGAGGACCAGAAGACGGAGGCCAAGGCGCGCTCGACCGCCTTCCTTCAGCATCGCATGCCCAAATATCTCGGCTATTTCGAGCGGGTGGTCAGCGACAATTCCACGGGACAAAAGCATGCTGTGGGCGACAAACTCACGACTGTCGATTTGTCGTTGTTTCAGATTTGGGAAGGCACAGCGTACGCCTTCCCGCATGCCTTCGCGGATGCGGGCGAACTCTATCCAGCGCTTGCTGCGCTGACGAAGTCGGTCGCGGCGCAGGAAAACGTGGCCGCCTATCTCGCCTCGGACCGACGGATTCCGTTCAATACATCAGGGATCTTCCGCCACTATCCCGAGCTTGACGCCGCGCCCGGAAGCGAGGCCGCAGGACGTCGTGAATCGCCCGTTCGGGCGGCTCGGGAGACGGCTGACGCGAGCGGCGGCTTTTCGCATAGCCGCCATTTTGCCGGCGCCCCCAATATTTTCGGGACTTTACGACCTATTTTACCGGCGCGCTGCGGCTTCGACGCTGGGAAACCAACAATAACATATCATTAATGTTGTTATGGGTTTAATCTGACGATTCTCAAAAAGTTCAGCTACGGAGGCCGGAAGTCTCCACCCAACCTGAGGCGGGGGCAGTCCGGCAGCCTCTTCGTCAACGTTAACCAAGCGTCCTATTTGGACAACGCAGCCGCGCCGACTGAGTTGACTCGAACAAGAAGAGAACATATCATGAATTTATAGAGATCAAGGAGGCCGAAATGCAGACCATCGCCACTTACGCGCTTCGTGACATCGTCGAGATCGCCGCCCTGGGAGCGTTCCTGATCATGATCGCGTTCCTCGCTCGCGCCATCGGCTCGTAACGCCCGAAAACAGACGAGCGTCATCCACAGCCCCTGCCCCGCCGAGGCTCGACCCGCGCACCGGCGCTTGCGACAATGAACGCATGGACTCGTCTGTCATCAAATCGGTAGGCTTCGTGCATCTTCATGTGCACAGCGCCTACTCGCTGCGCGAGGGCGCGCTGACCGTCGAGATGCTGGCCAAGCTCGCGCAAGCCGACGCCATGCCGGCGCTGGCGATAACCGACACCAACAACCTGTTTGGCGCGCTCGAGTTTTCGGAAAAGCTCGCCAAGACCGGCGTGCAGCCGATCATCGGCGCGCAAATGACAATCGATTTCGCCGACGCGGCCCCAGCCTTCTGGCGTGGCGTCGAGAGGGACAATGCGCGCGCGCCGATCGTTCTTTTGGCGCAGAACGAGGCAGGCTACGGACATTTGATGCGCCTCGCCTCCGCTTTGTGGCTCGATCCCAAAGATGGCGACGACGCGCATTTGCCCTTCGCCGCGCTGGAAGGCGCGCAAGGCCTCATCGCGCTGACCGGCGGCCCCTCCGGTCCGGTCGATCGGGCGCTGAGGGCAGGCCTTGGCGACCTGGCCGAAAGCCGGCTCAAACGCCTGACGCAAGTTTTCGGCTCGCTGCTCTATGTCGAAATCCAGCGCCATGGCCTCGATAGCGAGCGCGCGGTCGAGCCTGACCTGATTGCTCTCGCCGACCGCGCCGGCTTGCCGCTCGTCGCGACCAACGAGCCCTATTTTGCCGGGCCTTCGGACTATGAAGCCCATGACGCGCTCCTCTGCGTCGCGGAAGGCGCTGTCGTGTCGACGTCCGATCGCCGGCGCCTGTCGCCAGAGCATCGGTTCAAGACGCGCGCGCAAATGACCGAATTGTTCGCCGATCTTCCAGAGGCTGCCGAGGCGAGTGTCGAGATCGCGATGCGCTGCGCCTATCGGCCTCTGACGCGAAAGCCGATCTTGCCGCGCTTTGCTGTCGCTGGCGGCGCAGTGGTCGAAGAGGAGCACGAGCTCAGGCGTCAGGCGAGCGAGGGCCTGAGCGCGCGCCTTGCCGCGCATGGGCTGACCCCTGGACACACCAAGGAGGACTACGCCAAGCGTCTCGCCTTCGAGCTCGACGTCATCGTCAACATGAAATTCGCCGGCTATTTCCTTATCGTCGCCGACTTCATTCAATGGGCGAAGGCGCAAGGTATTCCGGTCGGACCGGGGCGCGGCTCGGGCGCGGGCTCGGTCGTCGCCTGGGCGCTCACCATCACCGATCTCGATCCGCTGCGGTTCGGGCTTCTGTTCGAGCGCTTCCTCAATCCAGAACGCATTTCGATGCCTGATTTCGACATCGACTTCTGTCAGGACCGCCGCGACGAAGTGATTGCTTATGTGCGCGATCGTTATGGCGCGGACCGCGTCGCGCAGATCATCACCTTCGGCTCGTTCCTGGCGCGGGGCGTCTTGCGCAACGTAGGTCGGGTACTCGAAATGCCGCTGGGCCAGGTCGACAAGCTCGCGAAGCTCGTGCCCCAGAATCCGGCCCATCCGGTCACCCTCAAGCAGGCGGTCGCGGACGAAACACGGCTGCAGGAGGCGGCGAAGTCGGACGAGAAGGTTGCAAAGATGCTCGCGATCGCCGAACGGCTGGAGGGCCTCTACTCCAACGCTTCCACCCACGCCGCCGGCGTCGTCATCGGTGACCGGCCGCTGATTGAGCTCGCGCCCCTCTACCGCGATCCAAAATCGACGATGCCTGCGACCCAGTTCAACATGAAATGGGTCGAGCAGGCAGGCTTGGTGAAGTTCGACTTCCTGGGGCTCAAGACGCTGACGGTTCTCAAGCGCGCGATCGACCTCATCGCGCGCCGCGCCGAAGTGATCGACCTTGACAAGATTCCTCTCGACGATTCGAAGACCTACGCGATGCTTGGGCGCGGCGAAACAATCGGCGTGTTCCAGGTGGAAAGCGGCGGCATGCGCAAGGCGCTGGTCGATATGCGGGCCGACCGGTTTGAGGATCTTATCGCGCTGGTCGCGCTCTATCGCCCGGGTCCGATGGCGAACATTCCGACCTATTGCGCCCGCAAGCTCGGTCAGGAGAAGCCTGACTACATGCACCCGATGATCGAGCCGATCCTAAGCGAGACTTACGGCGTCATCATCTATCAGGAACAGGTGATGCAGATCGCGCAGACGCTGTCGGGCTATTCGCTTGGCGAAGCCGACATGCTGCGCCGCGCGATGGGCAAGAAGATCAAGAAGGAGATGGACGCGCAGCGCGCCCGCTTCGTCGATGGCGCGGTCGAGCGCGGCCTGACGCGCGCCAAGGCGGACGAGATCTTCGATCTCCTTGCCAAATTCGCCGACTACGGCTTCAACAAGAGTCACGCCGCAGCTTATGCGCTGATCGCCTATTGGACAGGCTGGTTCAAGGCCAACCACCCGGCCGAATTCCTTGCCGCCTCGATGACGCTCGATAAGAGCAACACAGACAAGCTCGCCGAATTCCGCGCTGAGGCGCAGCGGCTCGGCATCAAAGTTGCGGCGCCTTCGGTCAACGAATCCCTGGTCGATTTCGACGTGCGAACTAAGGCCGGCGCGCCGACAATTCACTATGCTCTCAGCGCTATCAAGGGCGTCGGCGAAGCGCAGGCCGAGGCGCTGGTTGATGCTCGCCGGTCGCGTGCGTTTGCCTCGCTTGGCGACATGGCGGCGCGGCTCGATCCGCGCGCCGTCAACAAGAAGGCGCTCGAGAAGTCTCGCAGCGGCGGGCGCTTTCGATAGCCTGGAGCCCAATCGGGCGGCGGCCTTCGCGGCGATCGAGCCGATGCTGGCGATCGCCAATCGCGAAGTGATGCAGAAAGCGGCCGGACAAAACGCCCTGTTCGGGGACACGGAGGCGGCGCCGGTCAGGGCTCGCGCCGCGCCGTGGCCCGAATCGGAGCGGCTCAGGCGCGAGTTCGACGCCGTCGGCTTCTTCCTTTCCGGCCATCCACTCGAAGTCTATGACGCGGCGCTCAAGCGCCTCAAGGCCAGGCGCTGGGCCGACTTCGCGAGAGCTGTGCGCAACGGCGAGTCGACGGCGCGGCTCGGGGCGAGCGTGCTCGACCGCTACGAAAGGCGGACGAGGAACGGCGGCAAGATCGGCATCGTGCAGCTCTCCGATCCCTCCGGCACCTATGAAGCCATCCTGTTTCAGGAGGGCTTGAGCCAGTTCCGCGACGTTCTGGAGAAAGGCGCCGACGTTCTGGTGACGCTTCAGGCGGCAGTCGAGGGCGAGGACGTGCGCGCCCGCATCGTCAACGTCGAGCGGCTCACCGACGCCGCAGCCAAGGTGCAAAAGGGCTTAAGGGTTTTCGTGCGCGACGAGGCGCCCCTTGAATCGATCGAGCGGCGCTTGACCGCGCCGGGCGAGGGCGAGGTGTCGCTGGTCGTGATCCTTGGGCCGCAAGACGGCGAAGTCGAAATCCGTCTGCCTGGACGCTATTCGGTCAGCGCGGCGATCGCCGGCGCCCTCAAGGCCGCTCCGGGCGTGGTGGCGGTGGAGCAGGTCTGAGTTGCACAGCGGCGCGCACCCTTCGCCCGCGAGATCGCCGGAGTGAACCGAACGGCGCGGCCATGGGCCCGAAGCGCTTGCGCCGCCCGCCCCGCTTCGCTATTGACGCGCCACGCTGACGCGCGACGACGCGCGTCTAGGCGCCCGTTGGGGGATAGTTCAACGGTAGAACAGCGGACTCTGACTCCGTCAATCTTGGTTCGAATCCAGGTCCCCCAGCCAGTAATTTCAATAACTTATTCGGAAGTGTCTAAGAAAATTCAAACTCCGGCTACCACTGGGCTACCTTACCGCGCGGCGTGAGCGCCGTGAGTTCGCTTGGATCAAATTCGCGGTTAGGCATTGGGTTCCCGTCGACCCTCCCCAGGCCACGAAGGCAGACCACCCACCATGTTTGGTCAAGACCGGTGCTAACCATAAAAACCTCATCAGGCGCATCGGGAGTGTTCGCCTCCGCTTGGCCCAATGCGTGGTCAACGAGGAAATGATTGGTCAGCCACAGGTCGTCCTCCTCAAGGACGAGGACCGTTCGTGCACCCGAATCCTGCTTCCATATGGCTAACTTCGGAGATTTGCGTCCGCTCGCTGTCTTGAGACGCCCCGCTCGCTGTCGATCGAGATCGGCAGGTGCAACTGTTTTTGTCCTAAACAGGCCGCAAAGGGGACTATCGCGCGGGTAACCTTGCAGCGAGAACCTATCCAGAGAAAATCGGAACGGGACGCCATGTGCGGTCAGATGCGGGTAGGTGTACCGCCAGTCGAGCGGGACGACCGGAACGTGCGCAGCGTTCGTCTCGATCCATTCAATGAGCGCGTCTTGCACCTGTTCAACTTTGCAGCCTGTCAACCCAACGGACGCATCGAAGGGAACGATAAGGTCCCAGACCTCGCGATCCGTGAATTGGTTGGGGAAGGGCTCGATACGGGTATGCTCGAAGGCATAGAGCAATCGCCCGACCGTGCAGACGTAGTCGACTCGCCGCAGCTGGTCCGCGTCCGGGTTCTTAGGATCGTCTGGCGACCAGCCATCATTCTTGCGAGGGGCATTATCGCGCCCTTCGATGAACCGGAGAACGGCATCGAGCGCCTTACCCTCATTGTCTTGCTTAGCCACTCGAGCTCCAGTCTTGCATCCGGCTAGAGCAAATCACGTCGCTGTACCCAGCGCGCCGCCGGACATGGGGCCAGAGCTTCAGATACATCACCCCCTGACCCTCCTTCAGCCTGAGCGCTATGTCCGCGGTGCGGTCTCCGTTGACGCGTAGTTTTACCTCGACGATCGCGCCGAACGGAATGACGAGTTTTCGCGGCAGGCCGACGCCGAACCGCATAATGACGTGCCGCTCCGTTATCGCGTAATTCGTGGTGCGATGCGTAAGCCAGGCGAAGATCGTAAGCATCGCGGCGACGGCGACTCCCATTGCGAGCAGCCTGGCCTCTCCTGCAAGCCCGTCGGGGCCCGCCTCGCCTCGCGCCATCCTCAACGCGCCGTCAGCCAGCAGCGTGACGAAATAGAGGGCGATCGCTCGCAGATGCCAAATCCGGAACGCTGCCGCGCGGAAGCCAGGCCGGCCCTCCCAGAGGACCGGAGCGCCGTCGGGACCGAGCAAGTTCGATGCGCCGGGCTTCACGACGCGAAGCCCGAGATTGCGCGTCGGCCGTAAAACTCGCCCCCCGCGTAATAAGCATTGATGCGATCCTCCTCGCGGGCGGTGATCCTGTCCGGCTCGCGAAGCTCAGGCACATCGGCGAACTGGGCTGAACGCAGCGCCCTCACATAGACGCGGTTTCGTCGCCGCTTGATGTCGGCGTAGTAAATGGGCAGGAGCGCCCGCCGCGGCTCCCCCGGCCCCGCGATTTCGACTTCCAGATAGCGAAGGATCTTGACGGACCGGTCGATCCAGAGATCGCGGATCACGCCGGCCGGCTGGCCGTCGGCGCCGATCACCGTCATGCCGCGCGGATCGGCGTCGCCCTCGAAGAGCGACCAGTCCTCGAGCGCGCGCATGGGGAGGACCTGGATCTTGTCGTCGGCGTAGATCAGCGGCCGTTCGCGCCGCAGCGCGAAGGCTGCAGGCCCGACTCCGTCCCGCAAGGGATCGCCCGTCGGCACGAGCGGCGCGCCGGGAAACCTATGCAGCGGCGCAGCGGCGATCTCCGGGGGATCGTCATGGCGCGGAGTCGTCGTCTCCCCGCCGTCGAGTAGCCTGAAGGTCTTCGGCGGGGGCGGGTCGGGAAAGCCGTTCGCCCGTCGTCCCGTCGCCGGGTCGACAGTGGGATATCCCTCGCGCTTGTCCTCCTGCCGGAGATGGTAGACGAGGCCGATGAAGAAGAGGAAGAACGCGCCCAGCACGAGCTGAGTGACGTCGATGTCGCTGGTGATGGCGCCGATCGGCATGAGGATGGGCTCCCTTGCTAGTGGCTCAGGTCGGAGGCTGGGCGGCTGGAGTGCCGGCGGGCGCCGGCGGAGTGGGACCGTTCAGGGCGGGATAGTCCTTGACCATGTCGGCGCCGCCTAACGGACGCGGCGCGCCATGATGGCAGGTGGCGCAGGTCGCGAGCGCATTCCCCGGCAGAGGATTTTCGTCGCGCGCCGGCAGCACCGGTTCGCGGGGCTGGAATGGCCGGATGCGCTGCTCGGGCAGGATGGCGCCAAGCTGCAGGAGAAAATTGCGATTGATGTCGCGCGTCATCTGGATGCCCCAGTACCCGATCCAGCGGTTCGGCGTGCTCTGGCTCCAATCGAAGAACGCGCGGGAATTGTGACAGAAGCCGCAGTTGACCCCTATCCCGTCGGAAAACTGCATCATGTATTCATAGATGCGTTTGACGTCCTTCTGCGCGGCGACCTCATGCGCCGGAAGCGCGGAGTAGGACTGGCCAAGCGCCGGAGTCTCCTGCAGCAGATACTCCGACCAGCCTTCTCGCGGAAAGAATTCCCGCACGGTCAAAGCGTTCTCGTTCCAGTCTTCCTGTTTGTCGAGAAACGGGTTCGGCGTTCGCACCGGACTGGGGAAGTGAGGTCACCTACGGTCAGGCCGTCGGCTATATCGATCAGGATGCATTGACCCTGCCGCCGCTTCCATCCGGCCGCGCGCCGGCTGGAGGTCCGGAAGGCTGTTTTTCAGCCCCTGCGGTTGGCTACCTCGGACCCGTGCCGCAGCGCTTTTGCGAGACCGCCAAGTAGCGCAACGCGCGCCCATCGAGGAGGATCTCCATGTCTGTACGCCAGGCTCCCATCGCCAATCCGCGCCCCCTGGCCGGCGCGATCGGTCTTGTCTGTTTCGCACTGGCCGCCGTCGCTATCGGTCATCAGAGCCACGCCCGTGCCCAGCCGCCAGCCTCAAGCGTCGTCGCGACGCGGAGCCTTGTGTTCAAGGACCGCTCCGACGGAGCCGTCCTTGTCTACGACTCCGGTCCAACCTCCGCGAGCGAGGAACGCCTTGCCGCCGTCATCCAGGGCCAGAGCGGATTCCTGCGCGGGGTTCTGCGTGGCTTCGCTCGCGGCCGAAAGGCGATCGGGATTGGCGATGACCCGCCGTTCCGCCTCACGGCCTGGGCGGACGGTCAGGTTACGCTTTACGACCCCTCGACCGGCCGCAGCGCCGAACTTGAGGCCTTCGGCCCTGACAACGAGCGGGTCTTTACGAATTTTCTGCCGCAGCGGCCGCAAGACCCCTAGATCGGCGAAACTCGCCGGCGCTCTTTTGCAGTTCGTCGCCAAATGATTCAAACTGGCAAACGTCGGAATCTAACTTAGACTCCGGGCCATGCGATTGACGCACGCAAATGGGAACGGTCGCCACGCGCGCTCCCCCGCCCGTACGCGCGCCGACTGTCTGCGCGGTTTCGCTTCAACTAAATGGCGCCGCGCGAGCGCCGCGAGAGCTGGAGAGGTGGTTCAAGCTTTTCTCTTGCGCGCACGACGTCCCGCAGCCGAGTTCTCCGCCGCCTTCGGGAACAAAAAGGCGATTGTTTCGGAAGCGCTTCGACGGCTACGATCAAACGACCGGGAAACGCCTGGCGCAATCGTTGCGCGTCTCGCGCAAAGCTCTAAAGAATCTGGCGGAGGGATTGATGCGCACAATCAAAGGGCCAGCGCTCCTTATCGCGCAGCTTGCGAATGACCGCGCCCCGTTCAACACCCTCCCTGGGATCGCCAAATGGGCGGCTAGTCTCGGTTACAAGGGACTGCAGCTGCCGAGTTCGGATAGCCGCTTCCTCGACCTGCATCGATGCGCGGAAAGCCAGACCTATGCCGACGAGATCACGGGGGCGCTCAAAGACCAAGGCCTGATGGCGACCGAGCTTGTGACCGCGCTTCAAGGTCAGCTCGTCGCTGTCCATCCTGCCTATGACGCCATTTGCGACGCCTTCTCGCCTGAGAGCGTGCAAGGACACCCGAAGGCGCGTCAGGCCTGGGCGATCGAGGAGATGAAGATCGCGGCAAAGGCGTCGCGACGCTTGGGCCTAAAGGTCGCGCAGACGTTCACCGGTTCGCTTGCCTGGCCGTATTGCTATCCCTGGCCGCAACGACCGAGCCATCTCATCGAATCCGCGTTCGACGAACTCGGCCGACGCTGGACGCCCATTCTCAACGCATTCGACGAAGCCGGCGTTGACCTTGGGTTTGAGCTGCATCCCTGCCAGGACGTATTTGACGGCGAAACATTCGAGCGATTCCTGACCGCCGTCGGCAATCATCCCCGATGCACCATCAACTATGACGCGAGCCACCTCATCAAGCAGGGGTTGGACTACGTCGCCTTCATCGACATTTACCATGAGCGCATCAAGGGCTTTCACGTGAAAGACGCCGAGTTTCGCCCGACCGGCAAACAGGGCTTCTATTCCGGGTACCAGCCCTGGCTCAAACGCGCCGCCCGCGACCGCTCGCTCGGCGACGGGCAGGTCGACTTCAACCAGATCTTCTCGAAACTCGCGGAATACGATTTTGACGGTTGGGCAGTCTACGAGTGGGAGGATTGCCTCAAGCATCCCGAGGTCGCGGCCGCCGAAGGAGCCCCTTTTATCGCGCGCTATATCATCCGCGTGACGGACAGAGCCTTCGACGATTTTGCGTCCTCTGGCGCAGACAGGAGCTTGGTCCACAAGCTTCTCGGGCTGAGCGACGAAGCTTGAGTCCTAGGCGGTCAGGCGCGAATAAGCGGCCGCCAAGGCGAAGATGATTGCGCCGTACAGGATTTGCTTGATCGGCTCCGGGGAATCGAGAAGCGTCAACAGGCCGTCGAGCACCGTGAGGATCAGCGCGCCGATGATCGACCCCGAGTAGCCGCCCCGGCCGCCGAAGATCGAGGTGCCGCCAATAATGACGGCCGCGATGGACGGCAGAAGGTAAGTCGAGCCCAAACTGAGGTCGGCGGAATTGGTATGGCCAACGAGGACGAAACCGGCAATGGACGCGAGGAGCGCGCAAACGATGTAGTCGATAAGCAGGAGCCGCCACACGCGAACGCCGGCGAGCCGGCAGCCTTCGGGGTTGTCTCCGATCGCGTAGAGAAGGCGGCCGAAGCCAGTCTGCCTCAGGACCACCATGACAAGCGCGGCGATCGGCGCCCACAAGAACAAGTCGAAGGGAAGAATGCCCAAACGATCGGACCCGATGGCGTGGATGAAGTCAGGCACGATCGACCGCGACGCCAGGATCCTCTGACTGTAGACGATGATAACGCCCTGGGTCATCAGGCCCGTGCCAAGAGTCATCACCAGCGGCTGGACGCCGAGCAGAGCGACGCCGACGCCATTGATCGCTCCCACGATCAGCCCCAGGCCGAGCCCGATCGCAACGGCCGTGACGGAACCGAACTTGAGCGCCGTCGTCGTTAGCAAGAACGCCGAGCCCATGGCTACGCTGACGACCGAGAGATCGATGCCTCCGGTCAACATAACCATGGTCTGACCGGCGGCGAGAATCCCCAAAGGCGCCGCAAACAGGAGCGTGTTCGACAGCCATACTGGATTGACCGTGCCGGGCTTCAGGAGTTCGACGGCGGCGACAAAAAGCAGAAGCAAGAGGATGAGCGCGACAAGAGTGTTGCGCTGAAACAAGTTGAGAACATCGCGGACCTCGACGCGCCCGGAGGGCTCAGAAGCCGGTGGAGCGCTCATCTGGCGTTCCTCATCGAAGCAATCAGGCCACCCGCCATGACCACGAGGACAATCAGCGTTCCTTGGATCACCTGGCCGAAATTTGGATCGATGTTCAAAAAGATCAGGTCGGCGGGAATAAGCGTGAGCACGAATGCGGCGATCACCGGCCCCTCGATCCCGCCTCGCCCCCCGGTGAGGCTGACCCCGCCGATGACGACCGCGGCCAGTCCGCTCAGCGTGTAAAGCACGCCAGCACGGGGCGAGCCTATGCCGGTCGTCATCGTCAGGCCCATGCCTCCGATCGCGCTGAACAAGCCGGCCAAAACATAGGCAGAAAGCCGGGCGATCTTGACATTGACGCCGCTCCGGAACGCGGCAATCTCGTCGCTGCCTGTCGCATAAATGCGCAAGCCCATCTTCGACATGCGGACCGGGATCCATATCGCAGCCAGAGCCACGACCAGCAGAATGAGCGAGTTGGACAGCCACTCGGTCATGAGCGTGCCTGTGCCGAGATTGAGGAATTCTGGAGGGGCCCCGCCTCCCGGCTTCTCCAAGATCAGGAGCGCAACGCCACCCCAGATAAAGCCGGTGGTGAGCGTCACGATGACGTCGGGAACTCCGGAAACAACGACCATGAGCCCATTCACGGCGCCGATCGCAGCGCCCGCGATCAGGACCGCAATCGCGAGAAGCAGCGCTTCCCCAAAGCTGGCGTTTCTCATCGTGCTCGCCGCGAGCACATTGGCGACCGCCATGACCGACCCGATCGATAAGTCAATGCCGCCCGATATCACGACCACTGCTTGCGCAGCCGCGGCGAAGGCTAACGGCAACGCGGCCATCGCGACGGATTGCGAGTCGAACGAATCGAATGTTGGATGAATCGCAACAGTCGCGGCGAGAAAGGCGACCAACAGCGCCGCCATGCCGATGAGCGCCCGATGATTGGCGAAAGCGTCGATGAATCCGCGGCTTGCGTTCGGACCTTCGACGTTATTCGACAAGTGGCCAGCGCGTGTGGGCGTCGCGTCCGTCGGTCGACGCGGCGAGCCAATGTTGCGCGCACCGCTGTCCGCCCCGCTCGGCGCGGGGCGAGCGGCGCTCAGGCCATGCGCTGCCCGCAGCAGCGCCCCTTCGTCTGCCTCGCTGGCCGGCATTTCATCAACGATTTCGCCCCCGAACAGGACGATCGCACGATCGCAAACCAGGCTTATTTCCGGAAGCTCGGATGTGAACAGGAGCACGGATGAGCCAGCCTCGGCGAGCTCTCGCAGGAGCCGATAAATCTGGTGCTTGGTGCCGACATCGATACCCCGCGTCGGATCAAAACAAAGCAGGGTTTGAAAGCCGGCGGCAATCCATCGCGCAATAACCACCTTCTGCTGATTGCCGCCGCTCAGCCGCCGCAGCTCGGAGCCTGCGCGGGCGTCGATCTGGAGGCGCTTAACGGCGGCGCCTACGCGCTCGCGCTCTCGAGAGCCTCGGATGAGCCCCCAATCGCGCGGGTCGCGGACGAGCGGCAAAGCGACATTTTCGCGGATCGAGCGTTGCGGCAGGAGGGCCTGAAGCCGGTTTGCGGGGACGAGCACAAGGCCCGCGGCGATCGCATCGCCCGGATGGTTGAGCTTCAACTTTCGGCCGTGGACAACGATTTCCCCACCATCAAGGCGGCTCACGCCAGCAATACAATCGAAAAGCTCCTGCTGCCCCTGACCCTCGAGCGCTGCAACCCCGAGAATTTCTCCCGGCCTCACAGCAAAGGTAACATTCTTGAGGCTATGGCCGTAGCTCAGGTCATGCACAGAGAGCGCGGGATCCTCCTGCGCATCGCGATCCAATTTCCCGCGCTTGGCTTCGGAAGGATGAGCTTTAACCGGCGCGACGCCAAGCATGAGCGACACGATCTGGTCCTCGCTGCCCTCGGCGATATCCGTGACCCCGACCGTGACGCCATCGCGCAAAACTGTGGCGCGATCGCAGAGCGCAGCCACCTCGGCCATGCGATGAGAAATGAAGATGATCGAATTGCCACGCTCGCGCCACCGCCGGGCGACCGCGAAGACGCGTTCCGACAGATCGACCGGAAGAGCCGCCGTGATCTCGTCCAGCATGAGCACGGTGGGATCGGACGCGAGCGCGCGAGCCAAATCGATGAGCCGCAAAATCGGATAAGGAATGCTGCGCACGAGTTCGCCGAGCTTGAGATCGGCGACTCCAAGCTCATCCAGGTGAGTGCGCACCTTGTCGAAGGGAACACCCGCCAGGCGCATGTTCTCGCCGACGGTCAAGTCCGGAACAAGCGCCGGATCCTGATAGACTGAGACGATGCCTGCCCGGCGCGCTTCCGCAGGAGAGCGGAAAGTCTGCGCGGCCCCGCCAACCGCCAACGTCCCGCTATCGGCCGAAAACACGCCGGTCAGAATCTTGACCAACGTGCTCTTGCCCGCGCCGTTCGCTCCCATGAGCGCGTGGATCTCGCCGCGAGAAACAGACAGCGTCGCCGATCGCAGGGCGACAACAGAGCCGAATCGCTTGGCGAGATCGCGAACCTCAAGCAGAGGCGTCGAGTCGTTCATCTTGAGCGAGCCCGCATCTGCCTGTATATCGACGAGCATGACCTGACGAATGAAACCCAATTCATAGGCAGAGCGCCGCCGGACAGGAACGACCGCCGGCGCCCGCGGCTGCTATTCGCCTGGGCCTTTGCAAGCCTTTTCCTGCGCCGCCGTGAAGTGACCGTAGTCCTTCTCGGGGCCGTAAATCGGATCTGTCGGTGCGACGTTCGGGTCGTAGAGCGCTTTCAGCTTCTCCACGTTTTCGTCAGTCGTGTTGTCGTACCAGGCCGTGGGTACAGTCGTAACCTTATCGCGATGCTTCTTCTGCAGGACATCGAGCGCAACGACGAGCCCGGCGGCGCCGATCGCCGGTGAATTGCTGACGGCGACGCCGGCGAGTCCATCCTTCTTGTAGTCGATCAGTTGCTTGATGAAGCCGTTGTTGTCTGCGCCCACGAACGGCACAAACGGCTTGTTCGCCGCTTTGATCGCCTCGATCACCGTGTAGTCGATTCCGGAGGTCCAAACGCCGTCGAAATGCTTGCCCGACGCGAGCATCGCGGACATTTGCTGCGCGGCCTTCTCGTTGGACCAATCCATGAAGGTCGTCGCAACGACCTTGATTCCAGGGTAATCCTTAAGAACAGCCTCGAAGCCCGTCTGTCTCACGCCATCGCCCGGCGCTCCGTCGATACCGCGCATCTGGTAGACGTCGCCCTTCCCTTTCAGCTGATCGAACAGCCACTTGGCGCCCACCTTGGCGTAGGTCACCTGATCGCCGGTCACGATATAGGCTTCCGGAGCCGTGACGGGTTGATCCGCTGCGACGACAACGATCCCCTTGTCAGCCGCCGCCTTGATGACGCCGTTCAAAGCCTTCTCGTCCGACGGGTTGATGATGATCGCGTTGACGCCAGCCGAAATCAACGAGCGCAGATCCGCGATTTGCTCGGAGGGCTCCGCTTCGCGATTGGCGAGAATGACCTTCGAAACCAGGCCCGACGCAAGCGCCTCGGCTTTGATCGAGCAAACGAACTCTTCGCGCCAGCTATTGCCGATATGCGTGTTCGACACCCCGATGACAAACTGTTGATCAGCGCTTGCGCCGCCGATTGGTCCCCCCGCGCCTGCAGCGACAAGCAAGGCGAGCGCGGCAATTCCGCGTGAGCGTTTCATTGTTCCTCCCGTTTAAGTTTTAGTTCACCCAGATACTGTGACCCGAAACTTATCCCAATGCAATTTCCCATGTGATAAAAGTACGGAGTGGCGTCTCGCGAACCGGATGGGTGCTCAACCTCAAGCGGCGGTCACCAATTGTCCTGGCGGCGAGGGCCTGGCGGAGACCCATAGAGGGCGCAACGTGTGGCGCGTAGACCGCGGCGACGCCCGCTCTTGTGTTTCTGAGGTCCCGCGCCGCGAGCCGAATCCCGACGCCGGCCTTCGCTGGAAGCAGGCTCGCCGCGCCATATGGGCTCACAAGACCGGCGAAGGTCCGGGTCAGCTCATCGACCAACGCCGTGCAATGATCAAGCCTGCCAGGCGCTGCGAGGACGATGGACGCGAAGGCTACGAACCCAGTCGTCGCCGATTTCAAGATTATCGATGTCCGACCGGTCGGTGAGCGCGATCTCGCTGCAGCAGCGCAGAATTGTCGAGGTGCGCAACCGTCGAAAGCAGCGGCCACGGGCTGTCGGATCGTGGATTGTGAAGGCGTCGGACACCAGCGCGACGCCGCCTGGCGAACATTCAATTTCGAGCCTCTGTTCGAGAGCCGCATCCGGGAACATGATCCGCGGTTCGGGAAGATGTTCAAGGTAAGCGTCAGGAGCGACGTTAAGGCTGACGAGCTCCCTGCTTTCGAACCCGGCCCCGCCCGATAGACGCATGACGCGCCTGGGGTGCGCAGCCGCGCCTTGCTCGACGGTAATATGCTGAACGAGACGTCCCCGCCGTGGACGGCCCCAGCGCCCGTCTGAACGATGACCGTCAGCATGTGACCGGGATGCGCGTCGAGCGCAAAGGTCCGCGTCAGCACATAGGGCCAGCGGAAGCGGCGTCGGTCCAGCACAGTGACGGCGCCGCGCCGCGCGAAGCGGAGATCCAGTTGGGGATGGGAAAGGTCGAGACTCACATGGTCACACGCGAAAGAGGACGTCGCGCTCGAGCATAGCGATGACCGCCTCGAGGCCTTCCCCCTTGCGGCAATTGGTGAGGAGCACGGGCCGCTCGCCACGGACCTCTCTCGCCTGGCGGACCAGAAGATCGAGATCCACGCCGAAGTGAGGCGCCACCCCAGGGCCGCCCTTGCGCGGGATGCCGTCTCCCCCGCTGACGTCGATGACGAACGCTAGGGAAATCCAACTCCAAAAAAGGGGGTTTTCCGCCACGAAACGGCGAGCCGCCAAGGAAACCCAAACCGGAGCGACCAGACTGAATGGAGAGCCGCGAGAGGCGCAGCGTTCAACTTGTCCCGTTGCGCGAGGCGCCGGCGATGGGCGCCCCGTCGAGCGCCATTCTCGACTTTAGCGCCTTAGCGGCCAGAGTATAGCCGCCCTCAGCGCCATCGACGAAATGGACGTGGTCTCTGTCCGTGATGGAGGGAACGAAGCAGGTGATCTGCGCCGACTTCTGTCGGAAGACGCCCCAATAAGCGAACTCGTCCGCCGCGGTTAGCTTTGCTTCAAGATTATCGGCGAACACAGATGAGCAATCGAGGGTCATGCGCAGCCCATCGTCGAACTTTCTAAAATCCGCGTTGGCGGAAACGTCTGCGGCGAAGGCCCGAGCATCGAACGCTCCTGCCTTTAGTTTGAACTTGTGAAATGTGACGCCCAACGTGTAGCTGGCAGCCGCCTTGGCGAGCGCTGAGAGGCGAGATGCGCCTGTCGCTCTGAGCGCGGTCGCTTCAAGGTCAATTGCTTTCAGCGGCGTCGCTATAGCTAGCGCGTCCGCCGTTACCGGGCGTTCGGATGCAGTGCCTTCAAGCGCCATTTTCACGATCTCCCCAACCAGGTGACCGAAGCGCGGGTCGTTGGCGCGCGGTGCGATGATGACGGACAGCACAATTCCATTGCGGGCGGGCGCAACGCCCCATCGGCACGACAGGCCCGAAAGGTCCGGTCGAGCATCGGCTGGAGCAGGAGGAAGAGCATATCGGCCGTTCTTCGCCTGCGTCTCGAACCAGGTTAGGCCGCCGCCCGAGAACATCGCATAGACGCAGTGCTCAGAGGCCGCGAAGCGCGCAACGCGAACGTCGTGGCCAGAGGCGCGGATCTCGCTGATCGGAATCATCGCCACGCGCAAATCAAGTCTGAACTCAGCGCGAGCGAAGGACGCCATGGCCGCGAGCGCGTCCGACGTTGCGGGCGCGTCCGCGCTCGAAACGGCCAAGCTCACGCCGTCTCCTCCAAAGATAAACGGAAAGGGCCGTCTTCCGAGGGTATTGGCGACGGCGGCGATCGCGCCCGCGCCAACCATGTTGACAGCCTTATAGCGCCCTGCCGCGACCGCCGCGGTCGAGCCGGTCACATCGGTGAACCCGACAGACCAATCGTCCGGCAGAGGCGAGAAACTCTCGGCCCGCACTACTTCGGCGAAGTCGTTGTAGACAGGAAGAGACGCGTAAAAATCGCGATGGTCGGCCGTCATGCCTCCCTGCTTTCGCGTACCCGAAAGGTGACGCCTTCGAGAACTAGGCCGCCTACGAAGACAGCAAGCTTATTGAACTTCCGTCCAACCAACCGTCTTGCACAGGAGGCGCGCGAGCACGCACCCTTTCGTCTTCATAACCTGGTTTCCAACCGTGACGTCAACTGAAAATGTCATTCCTCGCTTTGGATCATACGCAGTTCCGGAAAACTCGGTGGCGGAAGACCTCTTCAGCGACATAATCAGACGATCCCCGGAGCTTCGCCTTTGCTCTCGTCGCGTATCCAGAGGTTCGTCGCGCAAGTCTTGTTCCCGCACGGCGCAACTCTAACTCGGGCGTTACCATCGTCTCTAAACCACACCCCATCCATATTGGCTGCTTCGGCTGCGGTCATTTGAGCGAAGGCGAGACAGAGTGCAGCGGAAACGCGTCGAAGGTCTGTCGACACAATCAACCCTCTTCGTCTTGAGTTCCTCTTTCCTACGTCGCTGAGTGCGTCTTGGACCAACGTCGACGCGATCCAGTTCCGCCGCTGACAGCTCACCGGGTCGAGACAAAGATAGCCCTGTTCAGTCGTTCACCAGGCCTGAGAGCATAAGGCCCACGAAAGTCACGAGAGCGCTGGCGCTCAGGGCGTTCAAACGAACGAAAGCGGCATATTCGGTCTGCGAGTAGGCGTGGAGAGGGGCGAAGACCGCACTGTCGATTCCAAGGAAGATCGCCAGAGCCAGTGCAAGCAACGCGAGCGCATAGATCCTTTCAGACGGGCGGAAAAAGGCCGCGGCGATCAGTGCGCACGGGACGATGAACATCGCCACTCCGGAGGCCGCGCCGAATGCTTTCGCGCTGACGATCACATTGGCAAGGCCGGTCAGGGGTAGAAGCGCACGACCCCACAAAGGGGATCGCCGCGAGATCGCAGGGATTGCTAGGAAGAACGGAGTGGAAAGAAACGTCAGGAAGGTGGGCGCGATATGCGGGCTCACCGCGAAATAGACGTCGAGCGGATATAAGGGCTGGTTCGAAGCGACGAGAAGCGCGATTGTGTTGCAGCTTGCGACGCGTGGATCAGAGTTCGCTGCGTAGGCGGCGACGGGGCGCCACATACGCCGCGCAAAGTCGCCGAAGCCCGTCAAGTCGGACGCGAGCGGTAATGGCTGAACCCCCGTTCCTCTCCATTCGCCCGGAGCGTCACGCGTTCGACCGTTCGCGTCGCCGAGGCGACGAGCCTCATCAGGCGGCTCCTGACCGGAGGATTTCGGCTGTGGACCGTGGCGGCCCGGGCCAGAACGCATTCACCCGCGCCTGGTAGAGGCGGAATGCTTCGCCCCGCGATCGAAGCATGTGGGCTTCCAGTGGCGGGATACCCGACACGTGGACCAGCAGTACGTACATGAGGGCAGGCGCCGCGAGGCCGAACCAGCCCCAAGGATAATCCCCGACCGGCGCAATGGCGATAATGGCGAAGGAGATCCAGACGAGCCATTCGAAAAAATAGTTCGGATGACGAGAATAGCCCCAGAGCCCCACATCGCAGATCTTGGAGTGATTCTTAGGGTCTACTCCAAACCGCGCCAATTGCCGATCCGCGGTCCTTTCGCCAAAGGCGGCAACCAAAAAAAGCGCGACGCCGAGCGCATCGCGAATGTCCAGCCGGATCTCGGGGCGATGGGCGGCGGCGGCTATCG
This sequence comes from uncultured Alphaproteobacteria bacterium, assembly GCA_963737365.1. Taxonomy (GTDB): domain Bacteria; phylum Pseudomonadota; class Alphaproteobacteria; order Rhizobiales; family Beijerinckiaceae; genus Roseiarcus. The sequence continues at coordinate 775,176 of CAVTSD010000007.1, read as the reverse complement.
ACAGAGCGAGAACGAAACCCGCCGCCGCCTGCACTTGAAGAAACCAAAAAAGCTGCGTGCTCGCCCTGTCGCCCCATTCGACCCGCAACTGGCGGTAGCGCGGGTCGTCGCCGCCCCGCGCTGTGCGCCTCACAATATGAGAGCCGAGGCGAAACGACCACAATCCCGCGAGGCTAGCGACGAGAAGCGGCCGTGAGGCTGCGGGCGAGGCCTGCAACAGCGCGAGGGCAATTCCTGCGAGACCAGTCGCAAAAGTCCAGATCGCGTCGATCCACCCCGAGCGTCCCGTTCGCTCCGCGACCAGCCAAGCGACGCCCATCGCGACCGACAGGCCGACCGCAACGATCAGCGCTTCGAGAGCAAAATCCATAGCCAACCTTCAGAGGTAAGCATGCGGCGGCGGTTCAGAACCCGACAAGCGGACGCAGCCATCGGCCAAGCCGGCTATGGAGTTGCGTATCCCCGTCGAGCGCGGCGAGACAGATGCATTCCAAGTCAGGGCCGACGACGGGCTGATGGTCGATGTTTGAGTCCGCCTCGTCGAAGTCTCCAGGACCGTAAGCGCCACGATCGTCGAACAGGCGACCCTTCAGAATGAGCGTGAACTCCTCGCCGGTGTGCCCGTGGGCAGGCAGTTGCAGCCCTGGCCGTCCCCGGAGAAGCATAACTTTCGCATCAGGACTTCCCGGAACGGTGATCCAACTCCATCGGAAACCAGGTCCGAGCCATCGCCAAGGGCCGATTCCGCAGTCACGCAACGAGGCCGGAAGCGCCATTCCGAGATCAGCACGACGCAGCGATCTCGAGAGCGGCCCTCGGGACCTGGCGGAGGGTGTTTGATCGAGCTTTTCCAAAGCTCGCCCGAGCGCATCAGCCCGCATTGGCTCCCGCGCCATTTCTGCAAGGAACGCGCCGCCAACGCCTTCAAATTTTTTGACTTGCGCTCGGCAAGCGGAACATAACTCGAGATGCGCGGCAACCACTAGCGACGGGCCGGCGCTGAGGGAGCCAGCGGCGTAACGCAGCAGGCTCTCGTCGCTTGGGTGACGCACAAGCGTCATATCTGACCCTCCAGCATACCGCGTAAGCGAGCGAGCGCGAGGCGCACTCGCGATTTCACTGTGCCGAGCGGAATACCCAGTTCCTGCGCGATCTCCGCATGCGGCTTCTCCGCGAAAAACGCGAGGCGAACGATCTGGGCTTGGCTGTCCGGAAGGGCGGCGATAGCGGTGCGGACCTGCTCCGCTGTCTCAGCTGCAATAGCCAATTCCTCGCTTGATCCGCTTTCCTCCACCTCATCGCTGACGCCGAAACGCGCTGTTGCGCCTCCCCGATCCCGACGCAGGCGATCGATCCGTTTGTTCCGGGCGATGGTGAAAATCCATGTGGAGACGCCAGCCCGCCGAGGATCGAACTGGTCAGCCTTACGCCAGACCGTCAGCATGGTTTCCTGCGCCAAATCTTCCGACTGAACCTCCGGAAGCCCGTAGCGCATCAGGAACCCCTTCACCCGAGGGGCGAAATGACCGAACAGCTCAGCGAAAGCAGCCCGATCCCTGTCGAGCGCGATACTTCTCAGCAACCCACAGCACTCCTCCTCGGAGGGAACACGATCGTTCCGATCCGCCGGTCTCAACGTAACAATCCGCGCCGGACGCAGAGCGGCCTTCCCAAGCTTTTCCCCAGATGGAACCCTTGCAAGAGCCATAACCTTTCTACGAGATGAAGCTCTGACTGGATCATTCGTATCGATGCAGGGTGATCCAGAAAGCCGCGGCGCACGTATTCTATCTTGTTCTGGTGAGCCAGGGAGCCTAGGCGTTCAAACGCGGGGGGTTAGTTTTGCAGAGCGCCGAAACTGCCGGATCGTCAAATCTTGAGGTCGCGGTCGTAGGAAGCGGGATATCGGGCCTCTCAGCAGCCTGGCTTCTGTCGAAGCGGCACCACGTCACTTTGTATGAGGCCGAATCCCGGCTAGGAGGGCATAGCAACACGGTCGACGTTGGGGGCGTGGCGGTCGACACCGGCTTCATTGTCTACAACGAAGCGACCTATCCGAATTTCTCGGCGCTGCTCGATCACCTGGGGGTGGCGACCAAAGCCACAAATATGACTTTCGCCGTTTCGCTCGACGACGGCCGCCTGGAATATTCCGGCACAGGCCTGACTGGCCTTTTTGCGCAGCCCCAAAATGCCGTGAGCTTCAGATTCTGGGGAATGTTGCGTGACCTGTTGCGCTTCTACCGTGAAGCGCCGTATGCGGCGGGTGATATGGGCGATATGTCGCTCGACGCCTACCTCGACGCTTTCGGATACGGCGCAGCGTTTCGCGTTTATCATCTCTACCCGATGGCCGCCGCGATCTGGTCGACGCCAGCAGCGCAGATCGGCGAATATCCTGCCCGAGCTTTCGTGCTCTTCTGCGAGAACCATGGCCTGTTGCGGTTGGTCAACCGCCCCCTCTGGAGAACATTGGCAGGCGGAAGCCGCGACTATGTTGAGAGGCTCGCCAAAGCAATCCCCGAGATCCTCACGAGTACGCCCATTTCGGCCATCCGGCGACATTTGGACTGCGTGGAGGTCGTGTCGGCTGGAGGTGAGGCACGGCGTTTTGATCAGGTCGTCTTAGCGACACATGCCGATCAGGCGCTCGGGATGCTGGCCGACCCCACATCCGAGGAGAAGCGACTCCTCGGCGCTTTTGGCTATTGCGCGAATAGCGCCGTGCTTCATTCGGACGCAACGCTCATGCCGCATCGACGCCGCGTGTGGTCTAGCTGGAATTATCTGTCGAGCGATCAGGGGAACAGCACGAAACTCGCTGTGAGCTACTGGATGAACCGCCTTCAAGGGTTGTCGAACGCGAAGCCGATGTTTGTAACTTTAAATGCGCATAGGCCCATCCGTGACGATTCGATCCTTTACCAGGCGGAGTACTCGCACCCCATTTTCAACGCGCGCGCAATGAACGCACAAAAGCGTCTTTGGTCGCTTCAGGGCCAACGAAACACCTGGTTCTGCGGGGCTTATTTCGGGGCCGGTTTTCATGAAGACGGGTTGCAGTCGGGTCTTGCCGTCGCCGAGGCGCTCGGCGGCGGTCGAAGGCCTTGGATCGTAGCGAACGAGTCGGGCCGCATCTCCCTAGACGGTACCGGACTCGTGAATGAGGCGCCCGCTTGCCTTGAGGTCGCCTGATGGAGCGTTTCCGTTCCGCGCTCTTTGCCGGGCGTGTCATGCATCAGCGAACACGACCAAAGCGGCATAGGCTCCAATATAGCGTCTTTTATCTGGCTCTCGATCTGGAAGAGGCGGCTGCTGTCGGCGCAGCTTTGCGATTGTTCTCCGTCAATCGCTTCAACTTTTTCAGCTTCCACGAGCGGGATCACGGCGACGGCTCCGGTTTTCCCCTTCTAGAACAGATTCGAATGAAACTGCGCGACACGGGGCTCGACGCCGGCGGCGCCGTCGTCCTTATGACGATGCCGCGTATCCTCGGCTACGCGTTCAATCCGCTGAGTCTCTATTTTTGCTATGGCAAGGATGGTGCGCTGGAGGCGATTCTCTATGAGGTGAACAACACCTTCGGCCAACGCCACACCTATATCATTCCGGCAGTCCCGGATGCGGACGGGCTGGTCCGCCAGGAAGGCGCCAAATCGCTCTACGTGTCGCCGTTTCTCGATACGGACATGAGCTATTCGTTTGTGGTGGCGCCGCCAAAGAAACGCGTCGCGATCTCGATAACGGCTCGCGATGCGGAAGGGCCGGTCCTGTTCGCGAAGCTGTCGGCCGATCGCATTCCACTCGCCGACGGGACGCTGCTGCGCGCTCTGGTCGCCTATCCATTTCTTACGCTGAAAGTCGTCGCAGCCATCCACTGGGAGGCGCTTCGGCTCTGGCTTAAGGGCGTTCGTCTCGCCAAGCGGCCAACGCAACTCACCGGCCGAACCACGATAGGTCGCGCGTCGCAGCCCGACGCGCTTCTAAGCGAGGATGTGACCCATGTCGTCTTCTGATCGCACCGAGGGCGCTATCAGGAGCGAGGGCGGCCTATTTCTCGAGCCTCTGGTTCGACGCTTCCTCGCGCACATCGAAACCGGCGACTTGACGGTCGAACTCCCATCGGGCGCCCGATTGGTCCATAAAGGGGCTCGGCCGGGTCCGCAGGCATTCGTCAAAATCCACCGCTGGCGGACAATCTTGAGGTTGATCCTGCAAGGCGACGTGGGTTTCGCGGAGAGCTACATCTCAGGCGACTGGTCAACCCGCGATTTGCCCGCATTCCTTGAACTCGCCGCGAGAAACGTCGAATCTTTGGATGCAAAGATCAGTGGGAGCTTTGCGTCGCGTTTCATCGCGCGCTTGCGTCATTTCACGCGCGCCAACACGCGGACAGGTAGCCGCAAGAACATCGCGCTTCACTACGATCTCGGCAACGCTTTCTACCGGTGTTGGCTCGACCCAAGCATGACCTACTCGTCGGCTCTCTATGCAGGCCCTTTCGATACGCTCGAAGATGCGCAAGCCAGGAAAATCAGGCGCATCGCCGAACTTCTGGACATTGGCGGTGACAACGAAGTCCTCGAGATTGGATGCGGCTGGGGTGCGCTCGCGGTCTATCTCGCCCAACGGTGCCGAAGCGTGACGGGCGTCACCCTCTCCGCCGAACAGCTCGCTTATGCGAAAGCCCGCGTCCGTGAGAGCGGTCTTGCGGATAAAGTCACTCTGGAACTCCGCGACTACCGTGATATCGCCGGCTGTTTCGATCGCATCGTTTCGATCGAGATGATCGAAGCGGTTGGCGAGGCATTTTGGCCGGACTATTTTCAGGCGCTCCACGATCGTTTGCGTCCCGGGGGAACCTTGGTGCTGCAGGCGATCACGATCGATGAGCGGCACTTTGAATCCTATCGGGAGTGCCCAGACTTCATTCAACGCCACGTCTTTCCGGGGGGCATGCTCCCGACCAGAAGCGCTATCGTTCTTGAGGCGGAGAAAGTTGGGCTGTCGTTTTCGTTCTCCGAGCGTTTCGGCGAAAGTTACGCGCAAACGCTCTCGGCTTGGCGCCAGCGTTTTCTTGCGTCGCGAAAAGCGGTTGAAGCGATGGGATTTTCGGAGGAATTTCAGCGAATGTGGGATTACTACCTCAGTTATTCTGAGGGCGGCTTCCGAGCGGGCGTTGTCGACGTCGGATTTTATGTGTTTCGGCGCGCCACGCAATGACTTGCGGATATTCGCGTTCCATAAAGTTGCCTCAGCAGAGCGAACTCGCGTCACGTTCGTGTGGCCAGATGGGTTTGTTGCAGCCTTCGATCATGAGCTGCGGCCCGCAACTCGACGGGTCGCGCACGGCATAGACTTTTCGATATTCGTGTGACCTGCCCCTCGGTCAGCCTACTCCGACGGCCTGCCGGCTATGGCGCTGACAGGGCGCTGCTGGTGTTCGAGCGATTTCCACGGCTTCATCAGCCGTTAGCACTCTCTTGCTTTGAGTGCTAACGATCGCTATATAAGCGTTATCAACAGACTGCCGTCAGAGCTCGGGCATGATCCCAGGCCGGCGGAGCAGCTCGACTGAAAGAGAACGCTCCATGAAATTTCGACCGTTGCACGACCGCGTCGTCATCCGCCGTATCGAGGGCGAAGATAAGACGAAGGGCGGCATCATCATTCCCGACACCGTGAAAGAGAAGCCGCAAGAGGGCGAGGTCGTCGCAGTCGGACCCGGCGGCCGCGACGAGAGCGGCAAGATCACGCCGATCGAACTCAAGCCGGGCGAGCGTGTCCTCTTCGGTAAGTGGTCGGGCACCGAAGTCAAGATCGATGGCGAGGATCTACTGATCATGAAGGAAACTGACGTCATGGGCGTGATTGAGGGCGCCCCGGCCGTCAAGAAGAAAGCCGCCTGAACATTATTTCTTGAAGAATTGAAGGATTTCAAACTCATGTCAGCCAAAGATGTACGCTTCTCCTCCGACGCCCGCGACCGCCTGCTGCGCGGCGTCGACACCCTCGCCAACGCCGTCAAGGTGACGCTTGGGCCCAAAGGCCGCAACGTGATCATCGACAAGTCCTACGGGGCGCCGCGCATCACCAAGGATGGCGTGACCGTCGCCAAGGAAATTGAGCTTTCCGACAAGTTTGAGAACATGGGCGCGCAGATGGTGCGCGAAGTGGCCTCGAAGACCAACGATCTCGCCGGCGACGGCACCACCACCGCGACGGTGCTCGCCGCTTCGATCATGAAAGAAGGCCTCAAGCTCGTCGCCGCCGGCATGAACCCGATGGATCTCAAGCGCGGCATCGATATTGCTGTCGCCGCAGTCGTCAAGGACATCGAAAAGCGCGCCAAGAAGGTGCAGTCTGCGGATGAGATCGCGCAGATCGGAACCATCGCCGCCAACGGCGACAAGACGATCGGCAAGATGATTTCCGACGCCATGAAGAAGGTTGGCAACGAGGGTGTTATCACGGTCGAGGAGGCCAAGACCGCCGAGACCGAGCTCGACGTCGTCGAAGGCATGCAGTTCGACCGCGGCTATCTCTCGCCCTATTTCGTCACAAACGCCGAGAAGATGGTCGCCGAACTCGAGGACCCATACATTCTCATTCACGAGAAGAAGCTCTCCTCGCTCCAGCCCATGCTGCCCGTCCTCGAAGCGGTCGTGCAGGCCGGCAAGCCGCTCCTCATCATCGCCGAAGACATCGAGGGCGAGGCGCTGGCGACCCTGGTCGTCAACAAGCTGCGTGGCGGCCTCAAGGTCGCGGCGGTAAAGGCGCCTGGCTTCGGCGATCGCCGTAAGGCGATGCTGGAGGATATCGCGATCCTTACCGCAGGCACGATGATCGCTGAGGATCTTGGCATCAAGCTCGAGAACGTCACGCTGCAGATGCTTGGCCGAGCCAAGCGCGTCAGGATCGAGAAGGAAAATACCACGATCATCGACGGCGGCGGCAAGAAGGCCGACATCGAGGGCCGGGTCGCCCAGATTAAGGCGCAGATCGAGGACACGACGTCCGACTACGACAAGGAGAAGCTGCAGGAGCGTCTGGCGAAGCTCGCCGGTGGCGTTGCGATCATCCGCGTCGGCGGTTCGACCGAGGTCGAGGTCAAGGAAAAGAAGGATCGCGTTGACGACGCCATGCATGCGACCAAGGCTGCGGTCGAAGAAGGCATCGTTCCCGGCGGCGGCGTCGCGCTCTTGCGCGCCAAGGCGGCGATCGGCAAGCTCAGCGACGAAAACGAAGATGTTCAGTCCGGCATCAATATCGTGCTCCGGGCGCTTGAAGCTCCGATCCGCCAGATCAGCGAAAATTCGGGCGTGGAAGGCTCGATCGTTGTGGGAAAGATCCTCGAAAACAAGTCGCAAACCTTCGGCTTCGACGCCCAGACCGAGCAATATGTCGACATGCTGAACGCCGGCATCGTCGATCCTGCAAAGGTCGTTCGCGTCGCGCTCCAGGATGCGGCTTCGATCGCCGGGCTCATGATCACAACCGAAGCAATGATCGCAGAGCGCCCCAAGGCTGACGCGCCGGCGATGCCGGGTGGCGGCGGAATGGGCGGCATGGGCGGGATGGACTACTAATCGCCCGATAGACCGAAACCGAACACGAAAATTGGCGGTCGGCGCAAAGCTCGCGCCGACCGCGCTTCATCAAGCAATCACTCGTTTCGAGGTTGACGCCGAGGAGTCTCTGATCGTTCATCGCGTCTCGAGTTGAATTAGGAGCCGCGGCCCGTGCTGATCCGTTACGGTTATGAAATCGCGATCAATTGCCCGCAGCCGACCGCATTGGTTTGCTTGCTGTCAGTGAACGAAGATCGGCAGGCCGACATACGCGTCGCCGAGAAAGTCTTCACGACGCCGATCATCCCGACCACGACCTATCTCGACACATTTGGTAATCGTTGCCGCCGACTGGTCGCGCCTGCTGGCGATTTTTCAATTTGGGGCGACGCCACGATCGAAGACGATGGCAAGATCGACCCGGCGAACTTCGCCGCACGGGAAGTCCCGGTCGCGGACCTGCCCGACGACTGCCTGCTGTTTCTTATGGGGAGCCGCTATTGCGAGACCGACAAGCTGAGCCAGACAGCTTGGGATCTGTTCGGGAACACCCCGCCCGGCTGGTCGCGCGTGCAGGCGGTGTGCGATTTCGTCCATCAGCACATTAAGTTTGACTATCAGCAGGCGCGATCGACGAGAAGCGCGTTCGACGCCTACCAAGAGCGGATTGGCGTCTGCCGCGATTTCGCGCATCTCGCCGTTGCGTTCTGCCGATGCCTCAACATTCCTGCGCGCTACATCAACGGCCATCTCGGCGACATTGGCGTACCCGTGGTCGATCCAATGGATTTCAGCGCCTGGATCGAGGTGTTCCTCGAGGGGGCGTGGTGGACTTTCGATCCTCGCAACAACATCCCGCGGATTGGCAGGATCGTGGTTGCGCGAGGAAGGGACGCGGCGGATATTCCGCTCATCAACTCGTTCGGGCCCCACATCCTAAAGTCTTTTCGGGTCTGGACCTACGAGGTCTCCGAACTTCCGGCCAAGCCGTCCGACGTCGCCTAAACAGGCCTTTCCTCCCAGTGGCTGTTCTCAGCGCGGCCATACAGCTCTCGCGCCTGAGCTGTAAGAGATCGAACTCAACGACAGGCTTTTCCGTCGAAAGCCCGGAGACACCAGCAACGAAGGCCCGCGTGACAAAGGCCTGAGGGCGAAATCCGAATACGACGCTGTCTCCGGGTTGAGGCTTCGTCGGACCCGTGGCGTCAATCATGCCGTAATAATCGATCGCTTCGGGCGGGGGAATCTCAACGGCGCGGAGCGCCGCCTCGTCGGTTCTTGGCTCTCGCGCTACGATCGCTCGCACCTGATAACTGGGAAAGACAGGGTCAATGTAGAGCCCGCCGCCGAAGCAGAAAGCTTCCCCTCCCGATAGGTGCGAGACCTCGCTCAGATAGACAACCGCAGGCGCCTCCGGCAGATCACCGCTCACATGCAACGGGGTCGTTCCTGTGAGCCCGTGTCCGGGCTCGACCTGAGTGGCGCCAGCTTCTGCGAGCGCTTTCAGGGTCACGCTCGACGTTGTGCCCGGAGCATTGATTTTGATTCCTTTGTATCCCAGACGCGCCAACGTCTCCGACGCCTGCCGCAGAGTTTCGAGATTGGGCGTTGGCTTGACCGTGCGGCTCTCGGCGTCAAAGAGCAATGCCGGGAAGGTCGTAATCCCGGCGAAGCGGCCGCCCGGAATCTTATCCAAAGCAGCCGCCACCGCGACGATGTCCGAGGCAGCGAACCCGCCCTCATGCCCACGATAGAATCGATCGTTCTCGCCACGAATGCGGGCAAGGAAAGCCTGCTCACGTCCTAGTCTCGCTGAAGCAGCCGCTGCTTCAGCCGCTTTTTCGGGGTTGAAAACCGTCCACCATGTCGGAGAAAGTCTAGCAGCGCTATCCGCCTCCCATCTCGGAATCTGGACGAGGTGGCCGATATGCCCAAGCTCCATGCCGGCGCGCTTCGTGGCTAACGCGCACTCCAGATCGACCGCCACGCTGCGTTCTATTCCTCCTCGCATGACGGCGCGGCAGAACGATTCGTCGCGTCCCATCTGTTTGGTCATTGCCATCACGGTCAGCCCGAGCGAGGTCGCCTCGGTGGAAATCGCGCGAGCGTTATCCTCGACGGAGTCAAGATCGATTACGTAGCTATTGGGCGGCAGTTCGCCGCTTTGATGAAGCGTAATCGTGGCCTCGATCAGTCGCGGGTTGCGTCGCCGAATCAAGTCGAGAAACATTGCGATCTTCCTTTAGCGACGCGCATCTTCGACTGCCCAGCCCTAGTCGGCTCCCGACAAAAAAGCAGCCAGGGCGGCGATGCCATCGTAATAGTCCTCAAGGCTGACGTTCTCTTCCGTCGTATGGCAGATCCGGATATCCCCTGGCGCAAAATAGACGCCGGGGACGCCGAGCGCCGACAGGATCGGCAGCTCCGACCAGTACGGAGCGGCTTCAATGTTGCCTCGGTCAGGACGAACGGCGCGAACGGCAGTAACGAGGCGCTTTAAACGCGCTTCGTCGAGGCGGCTCTCGAAGGGTTGGCCGCCGATCGCATGGTCACGGGGCGCCGGGTAGTCAAACTGCAATTCGATGCGAGGATCCATGAAAGCGCCGCGCGCCGCCGTCTCAAGACCAACGCGCACGTCATCCAAGAGGAACTCCTGGTGGAATCTTCACGATCATGCTGATCGCGCATTCGCCGGGAACCGCAATGTATCCGCCGCCCTGAATGCCGGTCGGCAGAACAAACCCCGGTCCGACCAATGCATGCTTCGCCTTTGAGCCAAGCTCGGCGGAATATCGCCAAAGGGCTTCGAGAACAGCGTGGGCGCCTCGCAGGGCATCGACGCCAAGCTCCGGCACGCCAAAATACGCGGACTTGCCTATGATCCGGATGTCGCAAAGGAAGAAACCCATGTGGGCGACATAGACATCGAGCATTGTCGGCTCGACATAGATCGCCACGTCCGGTCGCGGTACAACTCCCCTCTCAATGAGCGCGCCAAAGGCGCGGGCGCCGGCGCTGACGCCGGCGCCGGGTTCGCCGCTTTCTTCGTCTCCGACAAAGGCAAAGAGCAGAGTAGGATCGACTGCGATTCCTGCGAGATCGAGCGTGCGCACCGCCTCGAGCGTCATGCAGATCCCAGCCTTAAGATCGCTCGCTCCCCTGCCCCAAACGGCGCCGTCCACGACGACGCCTGAGAACGGGCTCTCCCGCTCGCTCCCTGCCCATCGCTCCTTCCAGCCGCGTGTATGGACGGTGTCTGTATGCCCGATCAGCAAGAGCGTCTCAGCGCCGTTTCTGCCCGGGCGAAGGCCCCAGACGTTAGGGCGCCCTTCGGCAAAGTCCGCGGATGAGGCGTCTATCCCAAGAGCTGTGAGTTCTCCCTTGAGCCATCGTGCAAAGTTCGCCTCATCTCCCGTCACGCTCGGGATCGAAATGGCTTTCTGGAGCAGGCCGAGAGCGTGGCCAGCGTCGAGAGCCTCTCTGATCCTCGCGATGATGGTTGATGGATCAGACATATCCCCGCCCGGTGTGCGATCGCGGCCCGTTGTGCTAGGCGCGGCCGGAGAGCGTCACGGATCCTCATATCGCGTTTCCGCAAGCACACGTTGCAGCCGCGCCTGACGAGCGCCAAGACTTGGCCGTTTCGTTTCAAGTGCTCCGCAGGCTTCAACAACATAGGACGCCGACACCGTTCCCATCGCGGCGCATTCAGCAAGTGGCCGGCCGGCAGCGAGACCGACAACGAATCCCCCACAATAACCGTCGCCTGCACCTGTCGTATCGACAAGTTTGACCGGATGCGCCGGTGTGTGGATCAAGACGCCGCTCTCCGCGTCGCAGACGACGGATCCGCGCTCGCCAAGCTTCGCGACCATGTGGCATCTCAGGCGCAGCGCGGCCTCGCGGAGCCACTCGCCAATGTCTGGCGGATCCCATATTCGCGTAATCTCCGCTTCGCTCGGCAGGAATGCGGACGCGCCGCGCAAGAAGCCAAGATCGGCGTAAAGACGGCGGTCGATCAATTCGTCGGAAAGAATATCCACCGTGACGACAGGCCGGTGCGGCAACTCGGAGAGTGTGCGCACGTTCTCGGCGGTGCCTGCTGGCGTCTGCGGCGCAACGTGAAATCCGCGCGCTTCCCGATAGGATTCAGGCAGCGGACCTCGGGCGCGATCCATGTCTTCAACCGTCGCCGAATTCAGCTTGGGCACTTGACGCTTGAACGTCTCGGTCTCGTGCAGGAGCCAGAGCTGCAATCCCAAGCCGTCGATCACGCCGACGCCCTTATCGTCGAGCTGCCGCGAAGCGATCTGGGCCAGCACGTCTTCATAGACCGCGCGACCCGTGACAGAATGAATACCCACCCAGTCGGACCAGATCTGCGCGCCTATGGCCGAGTAAAGCGCGCCGCCACCCAGAACCCCGGGTCGACAGGAATGGTCTAGGAGCACGATGTCATCCATCGTGAGCCATCCGACTGTCGCAATCTCGATCATCACGACTCTCGAAGCATCGCGGTGCGCCGATGCTCGAAAATCGAGCCGAGGGCCGAGGCGTAAATCACCGCTTTCGCAAGATTGATCACGTCGTCGAGATGTGCGCGCGGCAAGCCTCGATCGAAATGCCGGTTGAACCCCGGATAGCCGAGAAGCAGCACGTTGGGTGTCTTCATCATGACGCTCACGTCGTCGCTGCGCGAGGAATAGGCATTGTTCGATTCCTGCACCTGCACGCCAAATCCGGCAATCACACCAGCCATGCGTCGGGCCAATCCATAGAGACCCAGAGGCGTGACCGCGCCTCGAGCGAGGCTTGAGAATTCGGCGAGAACAGCGCCCCCGCCCAACCGTGTCGAATTCTCCACACCTCCCCGCGTGTCGGCGTCCGGGTCGCCCCCGCCCTGTTGGACGTCCGCAATAAGCACGAGCTTCGGCGGCGGAAGAAGGCTGGCGATACGGGCGCTGCCTCGGCACATTGTTTGGTTGCCTGCTCCCACTGGCCCCTCCTCCTCATCGGGAAAGGCCAGCATGGCTTCTACGCCCGCTTCGGCGAGAACCGGCGCGGCGACCGCTAGCGCCGCAACGCCGCCTGCATTGTCCATGAGGCCGGTAAAGAGGCCGCCCTGCCCAAGATCTTTAAAGGAAGACATCGGCGCGATCCGATCGCCGGGCCGAAGCCGGACGTCCGGAGTTGTGGCCCGAAAGAAAGGCGATCCGGCCGAAGATTCAATCCTACCTTCAGCGATTACGCGATAGCGGTTCGATTCAACATCATACCGGTAAGCGTTCGCGGGGCACTCAGCGTCATGCATGAGATGGACGCAGTAGGGGACAAGCGGGGTCCGACCGCCCTGCTCCGGCTGTACAAGGTAGCTGATCGTGTCCAGATGTGCGACAGCCCAGAACGGCTTCTCTACCCCCGCGCCGCCGGTAAAGACGACAGGACTTCCGACGCCGCCAAAATCCGGATCAAGGCGAAGCCGACCGGTGTCGAAAGCGCCGTCCGCCGCGAGCAGGCGTTTCAAGACGGGAAAGCGCAACGCGCCTGCGGCGGTCGACGGCGCGGGCGTATCGACAAACGCCGACAAATATCTGCGCACGCGATCCAAGGTGACATAACGATCCACTCGCGGACGCAGAGCGTCTAGCGCCTCCTCAAGACTCAGGGCGTCGCTCATGATCTTCTCGTCCGGCTCATGATGAAGACCGCAGCCACGATCAGTGCTCCCTTGAAAAGCTGCTGAACGAACGGGTCGACGCCCGTGAGATTGAGCGTGTTCGCGAGCACTCCGATGATCAGAGTGCCAAGGAAAGTGCCAGCCACCGACCCCTTGCCCCCGAAGAGCGACGTGCCGCCGACGACAACGGCGGCGATGGCGTCCAGTTCGTAGCCTTGGCCGGCGATGGGGGTGCCGATGCTGAGCTGCGATGCATAGACGAGGCCCGCGAGCCCAGACAAAAAGCCCGAGATGACATAAACGAGCGTTGTGTAAACTTTGACCGGGACGCCGGACAGCCGGGCTGCTTCCTCGTTTGAGCCGATGGCGTAGACTGACCTCCCAAACGGCGTCAGTTCAAGAACGAAGCCGCTGACGGTGAGAGTTCGCGAAGAGAATTAGCGCCGGGATTGGAACGCCCGCCAAATAACCGTTGCCGAGGGCATAGAAACTCTCGTTGTTGATCGGCACCGGCGTGCCGCCCGTGTAGATGAAAGCGAGCCCGCGCGCGAAGGATAGCATGCCGAGCGTCATTATGAAGGGCGGAAGTCCCCCATAGGCGACGCCGACGCCATTGATGAGACCCGCCAGCGCCGCTGCGCCCATTCCGAGCGGGATGGCCACGATCATCCCCCGGCTGTCCATCGAGCCAGCAAACAGGACCACCGCGATGCCGAGGATCGATCCAACGGAGAGATCGATGCCACGCGCAAGGATAACGAACGTCATGCCGATCGCGAGAATGCCAACAATCGACACCTGCCGAAGCACGTTAAGGAGATTGGGAACCGTCAGGAAGCGATGCGACAGGAACGACGCAGCGATGACAAGCAGCACCAGCGCGGCGAGAACGCCCAAACGCTGCCATGTCCGCGCGACGGCGCTAAGCGCGATGCGGCGCTTAGGCTGCAAGCGCCGCGGCCCGCATGATCGCAGTCTCGGAGGCTTCCGCTCGTGAAAGCGTCGCGGCGATCCGTCCACGGCGCAGGACCACGACCCGATCCGAAAGACGCAAGATCTCCTCAAGATCGGAGGAGATCAGCATCACCGCCATCCCGTCCGCGACAAGACGTTCAACTGCCGCGTAAATCTCCTGCTTCGCGCCAATGTCCACGCCCCGCGTGGGCTCATCCAAAAGGAGGATCCGAGGCTCGATGGCGAGCGCTCGACCGATAAGCACCTTCTGCTGGTTGCCGCCGCTCAGGGTGCGAATCTCGACTCCGGGGCTTGCAAGCCTCACGTCCAGTTGCTTCACCATCTCTCGCGCGTAACGGGCCTCGGCAGCCAACCGGAGAACTCCCCAGCGGGCAAACCGTCGCAAATTCGCGATGGTCACGTTCTCGCGCACCGATCGATTGGGGAGCAAGCCTTGCGCCTTCCGATCCTCGGTCACATAGGCGATGCCCAGGCGCGCCGCAGCGTTCGGGCTCCCTATTTTCACCGGCCGGCCAAACACCTCGATCGCTCCAGAAACGGAACGGCTGAGCCCAATGACCGCGCGCGCCAGCTCCGTGCGTCCAGCGCCCACAAGACCCGCCAAACCGACGATCTCACCCTCGCTTACCGTAAGGCTGATATCCGACACCTCTCCCGGAACGGATAGATTCTTGATTGCAAGGGCCGGCTGCCGGACTATCCTCGTGTGCGGATCGTGGGCGGCAAAGCTGCGCCCGATCATTCTTGCGACGAGCCAATCCTGATCGACCTCCGCAACCTTCGCAGACCCGGTCACGCGGCCGTCTCTGAGCACCGTCACCTTGTCCGCAATGCGGAAGATTTCCTCGAGGTGGTGCGAAATGAAAAGGATTCCGAGCCCCTTCGCGCGCAGCCGTTCAAGAGTTGCAAACAGGATGTCGACCCGGTTCTCATCGAGCACAGCAGTCGGTTCGTCGAGAACGAGAACGCGCGCATCGACGGAGATGGCCTTGGCGATCTCCACCATCTGTTGCTGAGCGATGCTGAGATTTCCGACAATGTCTCGCGGCTCGACCGTGATGCCCAGCTGTTCAAACACCTGTCGCGTGCGAGCGCGCATCAGGCCGCTGTCGACGACGCCGAAAGCGTTCCGGGGAAACCGGCCGAGGAAGATATTGTCTTCCGCGGAAAGACTCGGGGCAAGCGACAGTTCCTGGTGGATGACGACGATGCCGGCTGAGAGCGCCTCGCGCGGCGAACGAAATCGGCGGGCTTGACCGTCGACCACAAGCTGGCCGTCATCCGGCTGATAGACCCCGCCCAGGATCTTTATGAGCGTTGACTTCCCGGCGCCATTCTCGCCGACAATGGCGTGAACTTCACCGGGCATCACATCGAGGTCGACGCCATCGAGAACGCGGTTACCGACGAACGATTTGCCAACTCCTGCAGCGCGAAGCAGCGGCCGGAAGCGTTCGCCGATGTCACCTCTATCTTCAGGCACGACCCGGAGTTACGCGCGCTATTTCTTGCAAGGGTCCGGGGTCGGCTCAAAGTCGCCCCAACCGCGCCCAATCCATTCGTCAGCGTTCGCCCGAACAACCGTCGGGCTGTCCGGAAGGACGAGCTCTTTCCCGGGAAACTGATAAGCCTGCTCACCCGGAATGTCTTTGCCCATAAGTTTGTAGATCGCAGCTCTGAGGCCGATATCGGCAATGTAGGGCGTGTAGTTCCCGTCAGCCTGAAAAGTGCCAGCCTTGACGGCCTTGAACCCGGCGTTCGAGCCGTCGAACGTATATTGCTTGATGTCATCTTTGCAGCGATTGCCCCGCGCGATGGCAAGCTGGGCTCCCCAGGCCGATTCCTCTGCGTGCGAGAAGACTGCATCGATCTTCGGATAAGCCGTCAGGAAGTCTTCCATGATCGGCACGGACGGATCGCGAATCCACTGTCCATCTCCAGTCGCCAGGACCTTGATGTCGGGATATTTCGCGAGGACGTTCTTCATGCCCTTGTCGCGATCGACTGCCGCTGACGAGCCTTTGAGACCCGTGATGACGACGATGTTGCCCTTGCCTCCCAGGTCCTTCGCCATTTTTTCGGCGACGCCTTCCGCCATCGTCACGTTGCTCTGCCCGATGAACAAAGTCTTATCGGTTGGAACGTCGCGATCCATGACGATAAGCGGGAGGCCCGCGGACATAACCGCGCGGGCGGCGGGAGCAAGCGCCGCGGACTCAACGGGGCTCATGAGCACCGCATCGACGCCGCGCGCGAGAAGATCATGCACGTCATTGTTCTGCTTGGCGACGTCGACATTGCCGTCAACCACAACGAGTTTGATGTTCGGGTGCCGGCAGGCCTCCGCTTGAAGCGCCGCCAGCATCGCAGTGCGCCAGGGATGATTGAAGCCTGTCTGCGAAAACCCGATTGTTATATCGCCTGTCTTTCCGGGAATGGAGACCGGCCCATCGGGTAGCGGCAAGATCGAGGTGAAGGGCAGGTTCTTGTAGAAGGCAAGGAGCTCTGAGCAAGTCTTACCGGTGACCGGCAGCTTCTCCTCGGCCCAAGCCGAGGACAGCGCGGCCAAAGACAGGGCAGCGGTCAGTATCAATCGCTTCAACATGTCGGCTCCTCCAAACTTCGTTTCAATAGCACCCGGCATGCCCGCCGCTTCGCACTACGCTCCTGCGCAGATTGAGGGCCGGCGATGAATCCACGGCCTCACCTGTTCGAGTTGCGCGGAAAGTTGAAGGATCGTGGCTTCATCCCCGTAACGTCCGACGAGCTGCACGCCGATGGGAATATCGTCCTCGGTCCAGGCTGCCGGCACGGATATCGCCGGCAGGCCGGAAAGATTGAAGGGGAAGAGGAACGCCGCGTCCGTCCATGTTGCGATGTATTTGTCGAAATTGGGCTCGTTCAGATCCCAATAGCCGACAGGCCGGGGCAACTGAGTGAGGGTCGGCGTAAGAAATACATCGAATGCCGCGAGTTCCGCCTGCACGCTCTGATTGGCCTTTCGAACCGCTGCAACGCTCCTTGCATAGTCGCGCGCGGAAAGCCCGCGCCCGCGTCCCAGCCAGGCCCGGTTGAACGCAATCAGTTCCGACTCCGGGATCGGCCGGCCGAGCAGCTTCGCCATATCCTCGAATTCGAGGACGGTCTGGACGGAGTTCATCTGGTTATAGTCGCGCCACGCCGCCTCGAGGTCGGTGACCATCGGGTGCTCTTCGAGAGCATGGCCGAGCTCCTCAAGGAGGGATAACGTCTGATTCATCGCATCGGTTACTTCGGAAGCGAACGGCCCGCCCCAGGGCGGCGTCAACGCGTAGCCGATCTTGAGCGGTTTCATTGGCTCGCGAAGGCAATCGAGCCAGCTCTGCGCCGGCGTCGGAGGCGTATAGGGATCCCCGGGCATGATGACGGCCGTCGCGTCAAGCAATGACGCCGTGTCCCTTACGGAGCGGGTGACCGCGAATGTCGACACGCTCCCGAACCAGACGTCGACGTCATCAGGGCCATAAGAGATCCGACCGCGCGACGGCTTGAGCCCGACCACCCCGCAGCACGAGGCAGGCGCCCGTATGGATCCGCCCCCGTCGCTTGCTTCCGCCATCGGAATCATGCGCGATGCGACCGCCGAAACTGCCCCGCCGCTCGACCCGCCCGCGGTAACGGCTGTGTTCCACGGGTTCACCGTCGGGCCATACATGCGCGGCTCGGTCGAGATGCACCACCCCTGCTCAGGTACGTTGGTGCGCCCCAGAATGTTCAGGCCGGAGGACTTGATCCTACGCACCATCTCGGAGTCCGACGGGCTAACGTATTCCTTCCGGAACGGCAGACTGTTGGTGAGAGGCAAGCCTTCGCAACCGGAGCCGATATTCTTGAGAAGATAGGGAACGCCGCCGAAAGGACCGTTTGGGCCAGGCTCTGCCGCGCGAGCCCGTGCGCGTTCGAAATCCCGGATAACGACTGCGTTCAGTTTCGGGTCCAGGCTCTCGATGAGGTTGATCGCAGTCTCCGTCAATTCCGCCGGCGTCACCTCTTTTTGTCGGACGAGTTCCGCCAGACGAAGCGCGTCGCTCTCGACGAACAGGTTAATGAGGTCGGCTGTGGCGGTCGGCATAGCGGAACGCGTCCTGAAGCGGGGTCAATAACTCAGCGAACAATCGCTTTTGTATTCGTAGCGATCGGCCTTCGCTAGGTCGCCGCTCATGATCGGCACCGTGTCCGCAAGCACCTGCTTCTCTACGGGTTGGCCGTCGAGGATCTTCTTCGCGATTTCGACCGACATCTCGCCCTCTCGTTTTGGATCTTGAGCGATGAGGACTGAGATCTGCTTGTTCTTGAAAGCGTTGACCTCCGCAGCCGCCGAATCGTAGGCGACGAGCTTGACGCGCCCGATCGCTCCGGCCTGACGCAAGCCCGTGATTGCACCGATCGCGCCTTGATCATTGGTCGAAAAAATACCAGCCAGGTCCGGATGGGCGGCAAGCGTCGACGTCACGATCTCCGCGGCCTTCTGAGGATCGTCGTTCTGGTACTGCGGACCGAGATAGGTCACGCCCGAAGCCGACTTCAGGCCTTCCTCAAAACCCTTGGCGCGCTCGTCTTGCGCCATCGAGCCGGGCGGGTTCGTAATGACCAGCACTGGCCCCTTGCCCTTTATAGCCTCGATCATCGCTGCCGCCGCGGTCTTTCCTCCCGCGATGTTTGACGTGATGACCTCGCTCGCGACGAAGGCCGGATCGGCGACAACCGTGTCGACCGTGATGATCTTTGTTCCGCGCTCGGCCATCTGCTTCAACGGTCGGGTCACGCCATTTGCGTCAGCGGGCGAGATGATCGTGATCGTAGGCTTTCGCGCAGTTACCGCGTCAACCACGGGCGCCTGAGATTCTCCAGTGAAATGGTCCGGCGCAAAAAGATCGACATGCAGTCCAAGCTTTTTCGCCGCGTCGAGCGCGCCGCAGGCGAGCGCGTCGTCGAACGGGCTTCCCTTAACGCCCAGGATCAGGGCGATCGAGGGGTCGGCGGCTTGAGCGGATTGCGAGGAGAGCAAAGTCGTCAACGCGCAGGTCGCGGCAACCAGGCCCCAGTTCATTCTCCGATGAATGATATCCATAAGCTGCTCCTGATCAGACCGCAGCGCTAATCCTTTGGGTCAATTTAATCGTTTCACAGGATTGCTAGAGTGGCAAGCACAATTAACGCCTCCAATTATATCGTTGGAATGATGATATTTTCCGCAAAGATGCAAAATTTGTGCATTTTTCGCCTCACGCAGCAACTAGACCAAACACCATAACGTCCGTACAATTCAATTCATGTTGTGGAACGCTGGGAATTTGTCGACTGATGCCGCGCCGCTCTGGCGCCAGATAGCCGACCGGTTGCGCTGTTCCATAGCCGCGGGCGAGTTCGGGCCCGGCGATGTGTTGCCTTCCGAGGCTGAAATCAATGCGACCTTCCAGGTCAGCCGCGCGACGGCCCGCGCGTCTCTCGAGAGGCTTCGGCAGGAGGGGCTGATCACGCGGCAGTCCGGTCGCGGCTCGATTGTGCTTGCGCCGAAGGTCGAGCAGCCGGTCAACGAGCTTGCTAGCTTCTCGGAAGATATGCGCAAGCGCGGCCTGCGCCCCTCCTACTCCACATTCAGCGCGGAAAGCGCGCCGGCGCGAGGGGAAGTTGCCGAGTCGCTTGAAATCGAAGACGGCGCTCCCGCTTTTTACATTCGCAGGCTTCTGTTCGCAGACGACGAACCGATTGGCATGCTGGAATTGTGGCTCGCTCCCTGGATCTTCCCGGCAGGCCGCGAGCCCACGCCGGATGAACTCGATGCCGGGTCGCTGTATGCATGGTTGGCGAAGTTCTCCGCGCCGAGAATTGCTGGCGCGAGGGAGTGTATCGAGGCTGCTCTGGCCGACGCCGCGATGGCGCGCCGACTCGAAGTCCCGCCGGGATCGGCTCTCCTGGTCGCCCGCCGCCGTTCGCACGCAGAGGATCGGCGTCCCATTGAATATGCGGTCATGCATTACCGCGCCGACCGGTATCGCTTCGTCATCGAACTCGCTGGAAACAGCACGCCTAAACGGACGCAATGACCGCTCTTTCCGAACCCAACGGCCTGCCAAGCGCCAAGCCTCAGGTGCTGCCGCCAAAATCAGATGCGCTCGAACGTTTGTTTCGCGTGCGCAAGCCGATTATCGGGGTCATTCACCTGGCCCCCCTCCCTGGCGCCCCGCGCTATGAGGGGCAAAAGATGAGCGAAATCTACGCCGCCGCTGAAGCGGATGCGAAGACGCTTTCGAACGGCGGAGTCGACGGCATCATCCTTGAAAACGCCAGCGACATGCCCTTCTCTCGGCCTGAGCATATCGGACCGTCGACGGTTGCGGCGCTGACCGCAGCTTGCCTTGCTGTGCGGGCCCTTGTCCCAAATCCGATCGGCATCACTTGTGTCGCCAACGGGGTGATTCCTGCGCTTGGCGTCGCCAAGGCGGTCGGGGCGGCATGGGTGCGGGCCAATCAATGGGTGAACGCCTATGTGGCGAACGAGGGTTTCCTCAACGGTCCCGCGCCCGAAGCCATGCGCTATCGATCGAACATCCGAGCGGTCGACGTCGCGATCTTCGCTGACGTGCACGTGAAGTTTGGAGCGCACGCCGTCACGGCGGACCGGAGCGTTTCCGAGCAAGCGACCGACGCGGAATGGTTCGACGCCGACGTGCTGATCGCAAGTGGGACGCGCACGGGCTCACCAACCGACCCCCGGGAAGTCGCCGAAGTTCGAGCGGGTACGAACTTGCCTGTGATCGTAGGGTCGGGCCTCACGGCGGATCTGGTTCCTTCGCTCTTTCCGACAGCCGATGGAGCCATCGTCGGTCAGTGGCTCAAGCGCGACGGTCGCTGGTGGAACCCGGTCGACCCGCGACGCGTGGAGCAGTTGATGAAAGCTGTCGCCAAATTCCGGGATGCGTCATGACGCTTCTAACGGAGGCCACAGACGTTTTCGCAGCCGCAGAAAGAAGTGGCCGTTGCCTTGTCGCTTTCGCGGCGAGGCGCCAGCCGCTTGCGAGCGGCATCTTCGAAAGCGACCAGGCTGGGCGACTGAAGACTGTCTTGCAGACATTGCAGGCCGAGGGATGGCTCATGTCCGTGCGCGCGATGTTTGAACCAAATGCCCCGGCTGAGCCATACGTCTTCGACACGGGTTTCGCCCACGACGCGGATATGGTGGGCGCTTTCGAAGCGCCTTCGGTATCGGCAGCGCTTGCCGGCACGGTCCGTCTCGAGCAAGCAGGCTGGGCTCGCCGATTTGCGACCGAATGGCTCCTCGGTCCGAGGGAATTTTCGACCGTGCAAGGGCGCGGTGAGCAGACGGACCATTCCTGGGGCTTTCTCGCCCTGTGGGAGTGGAACGACGCCTGGTCTGCCGCGACCAAAACCGAGCGCCGGGCCTATGACGAGGAATGCGACGTTGCCTTCAAAGGCGACGTCGCGCTCGGCATCAACATTGCTGGGCGGCACCGACTCGATTGGGGGAGCCGCTGGCATCATGCCGGCCTGTGGGAGGCGCCGTCGTTCGGCTCTGTAGACCTTGCTATGCGAGGCCACGAGGAGGCGGCGGATTTCAAGTTCACAACCTCGCGACATTATGTCGGCCGGCTTCGCCCGCTTAGTGACTTTATTCAACCCGACGCGAACCGATCATGAGCGAGTGCATCTGGATCCACTACGCGAGGCCGAGACCCCATTGGTACGGGCTCGACGCTACGACTTAGGACGCCCACCAAAAGGAATGGGCGACGGCGGGAGAAGCTTCTCTCGCCGCCGGCGGCTCACGTCTCGGCCGCTATCATATCCGCGGCCAACAGGATTTCGAGACGGTCGAGATTTGGCGATTTCCGAGCGCCGAGGCAGCGTTTGAGCATTGGTCCGCGTTGACCGCTGCGGCGTACGGCGAATTCAACGCATTCGCAAACAACATCGGTCTTTCGATCGAAGGCTCTCTTTCATGACGATGCCGCTGCTCGAAGCGCGGGCGATCAGTCGCCGCTTCGGGCATGTGCGCGCTCTCGATGGCGCTGATTTCTCAGTCCGCGCCGGAGAAATTTGCGCCCTCATTGGCGACAACGGCGCCGGAAAGTCGACGCTCGTGAAAATCCTTTCTGGCGCCGACCGGCCGGACGAAGGACAGATCCTCATCGCCGGCAAGCCAGTCACCTTCAACTCGCCCAATGACGCGCAGGCTCATGGCATCGCAACAGTTTATCAGGATCTCGCGCTTGCTGCCGATCTGCCGCCGTTCGAGAATTTGTTTCTCGGCCGGGAGATCGTCCTGCCGGGCCTGCTAGGGCAGCTCGGTTTCGTCAACCGCGCGGCGATGCGCCAGCAGGCCGGCGAACAATTTGGCCGCCTCGGCGTTCGGCTTCGCTCGCCTCGCGCATCGGTGTCATCTCTCTCCGGAGGGCAGCGTCAGTCAGTCGCGATTGCGCGCGCGGCGATGTGGGCGGACCGCGTCATCTTCATGGACGAGCCCACAGCGGCCCTCGGCGTTGTGCAGACTGGACGCGTACTCGACCTGATCCGGCAGGTTCGAGACCAGGGCATCGCCGTCGTCCTCATCAGTCACAACATGCCGCAGGTGCTCGCCGTCGCGGATCGCATCGAGGTTCTTCGTCTCGGGCGACGGGTGGCGCAGTTCGTAGCGCAGGACGCGAACGTGGACCGGCTCGTTGCTGCGATGACCAGCGGATCGGTTGAGGAGCGCGTGACGTGAGCGCAACCTCGTTGAGCGAACCGGAGGACGAACGACTCTCGCCGATCGAGCGCTGGACCCAGGTCCTTGGAGGGGGATGGATCTTCATTCTGTTGATCGCGTTGATCGCGATCTTCACGATCCTGCGTCCGGAGCAATTCGGGTCGAGCTTCAATCTGTCGATGCTCGCCATCAACGCGGCGATTCTTCTTGTTCTGTCGGTCGGGCAGACCTTTGTCATCATCGCGGGTGGGATCGACCTCTCCGTCGGCACTGTCCTCGTTTTCGCCTCGATAACGTCGGCCGAGATCATGCTTCGCATGTCGGGCTCGGCTGGCGGAACCTACGGCACGACGCAGGGCGGATGGGGCGTCATTTTCGTCGGGCTCATCGTTGCACTCCTGAGCGGCGCGGTCTGGGGCGCCGTCAACGGCGTCCTTGTCGCCGCCGCGCGCATCCCGCCTCTGATCGTTACGCTTGGCACCTTCGGCATGGCGCTGGGGTTTGCCCAAATCCTCACGAACGGAACCGACATTCGGGCCGTTCCAGAGATCCTCGTCGATGCAATCGGATCCGGGACAATCGCCGGCGTTCCCGTCCTTGTCGTGATTGCGGCTGCCGTCGCGCTTGTCGGCGCAGTCGTCCTTCACCTCACGCGCTTCGGCGTTCACGTTTTCGCCGTCGGCTCCGACAAGGAGGCCGCGCGGAGGGCGGGAATTAAGGTCGGGCGCAAGCTCGTCGCGATCTATGTGCTGTCGGGGACGCTTGCCGGGCTCGCAGCCATGATGTCGACCGCGCGCTTCGCGACAACAACGATTGGCGGCCATGCGATGGACAATTTGTCAACGATCTCCGCCGTCGTGCTTGGCGGAACGAGTTCTGTTTGGAGGGATCGGCAGCATCGCCGGAACCGTGGTCGGCGTGTTTATCCCGATCGTCCTTCTGAACGGCTTTGTGATCCTTGGCATTCCGCCATTCTGGCAAACGGTGGCGACCGGCGCGGTTCTCATCCTCGCCGTATGGATCGATCAGCTCAAGCGCAGGGCTCGGGAACGCAGCTGAGGCTGCAATCAAAGGAGAAGGCTTATGAAAATGACACTTGGCGCCGCCGCATTCGCTCTCCTCGCGGCCTCATCGGCCGCTGACGCAGCCGACCCGACGGTCGCAGTCGTACTCGGCGTGAAGGGAAGCCCTTTCTACCAGGCCCTTGCCTGTGGCGCGAAGGCGAAAGCGAAGGAGCTCGGCCTTGCGCTCACGATTTCGGCTCCAGATCAATTCGCCGCCGACAGCCAGATCCCGGTGGTCAACGCGGTCGCGGCAACGACGCCTGCGGTCGCGGTTATTGTCCCGACCGATGCGAAGGCGCTGATTAAGCCGATGAAGCAGCTCGCCGACCGCGGGACCAAGATCGTAACAGTCGACCAGACCATCGACGACAACTCGTTCGTTCAGACCCAGATCCTGACGGACAATGCGCAAGGGGGACGGCTGGCCGCTGATGCGATGAACGCCCTGCTCGACGGCAAGGGTGAAGTCCTCGTCATCACCCAGCCGCCCGGCTCTGCCGCGCAGGACGCACGCACGACAGGTTTTGAGGAGGAACTGAAGAAATATCCGGGCATCGTCTATCTCGGCGCGCAATATCAAAGCGACGATCCGCAAAAGGCGGCCGAAATCGTGACCTCGACTCTCTCCGCCCACCCGAAGCTATCGGGCATCTTCTCGACGAACGATCAGGGAGCCATCGGCGCGTTGACCGGGCTCCGTCAAGCCGGCGCGTTGGGAAAGGTGAAGGTGGTCGCCTACGATGCAGCCAGCGCTGAGGTCAGCGCGTTCAAGAACGGCGCCATCCAGGCCCTGATTGCGCAGGACCCGAAGCAGGAGGGCGAGGTCGCCATGGAATCCGCGGCCAAGCTCATCAAAGGCGACAAGCTGGACAAGACGACGCTGACCGAGATCGTCACAATAAAGGCCGGCGACACTGCGACCGCCGACAAGTACGAATACAAGGGCGATTGCGACTGAGGTCTGATCCGAGCGGCCAGATGGCGGCGCCACAGAACGCTTGATCGTCGTTGAAAGGGCGGCGAGAGAGTTTGCCGATTCCGAGACGTTTCAGGACCCTCTCTCCCACTTTCGAACAGCGAGGCGCACCTTGCCGAACCCGACAATCAAAGACGTTGCGCGTCTCGCCCGAGTGTCGACCGCGACCGTGTCGAACGTCATCAACGCGACGAGTTTCGTCAGCGGGCCTCTCCGGGCGCGGGTCCATGAAGCTGTGGCGCAGCTGGGCTTCGCGCCGTCGAGAGTGGCGCAAGGATTGCGCATGCAATCCACGCGATTGATTGGCGTCGTCGTCGCAGACATCACCAACCCCTTCTTCTCGGAACTGGTGCGACGCGTCGGCTCGATTGCCGACTTGCTCGGCTACAACGTTTTGCTTTGCGAAGCCGATCACGATCCGGCAAAAGAGCTGTCGGCGCTTCGTCTCCTAGCGTCGCATCGGGTCGAGGGCGTCATCCTGGCTCCGACCGGTCCGCCGACCATGTATTTCGAACCGCCGATCTCGAATTTTCCCCGCCCGATCGTCATGATCGACCGTGTGATCCTTGGGTCGCGTTTCGACGGCGTGTCGATCGACAATCGTCAGGCGGCTTTGGACGTGACGCGGCACATCTTGTCGCTCGGTCACATCCACGTCGCCGCAGTCGCGGGATGGCGCCATCTTTCCAACACCACGGACCGCCTCGATGGCTTCCGGGCCGCCTTGGCGGAGTTCGGGCTCGACGCGTCCGAGTTGCCGGTGATCTACGCGGACTTCCGGCAGGATCGGGCGCGCGAGCTCTCTCGCGATCTTTTGGTCGCGTCTCGGCGTCCGACCGCCCTTTTTGTTTCGAACAACGAGATGGTGATCGGAGCGATGCAAGCCATAACGGAGCTTGGTCTGGCGTGTCCGTCCGACATCTCGTTGGCTGGCATCGATGATTTTCCTTGGGCGAGCGCGTTTGCGCCGCGATTGACCACGGCCCGACAGCCGATCGAGGCGCTGGCCGAACACGGGGTGCGGATCCTCCACGCGAGAATTCGTGGCGAAGATGGCCCGCCGGAGCAAGTCATTCTCAAAGCGCGATTGGTTGTTCGCGACTCCTGCGCCCCTCCCGAGCAGGGTAAGGTTGCGATGGCCTTGAAGCCGGAAAGGCGCCGAGTTAAACGTTTAGCCGGGGTCCGTCGGAGTCATGGCGTTGCGGATACCGTTGAGTAAGCAAGCGTAAAGCCTCTTCAGGAATTGAAGCCGATGCCAAATCCAGTACGGGTTCTTTTCGCTGGCAAGTCCTGGATGACGCACAGCGTCCATACCAAGGGCTTCGATTCCTTCGACATGTCCTCTTACCACGAGGGAGGCACCGAGATGATCGCGGCCCTTCGCGCGGGCGGCGTCGAGGTGACCTACCAGCCGAGCCACATTGCGATGGACGCTTTTCCGTTCTCGCGGAAAGAGCTCGACGCATTCGACGTTGTGATCCTGAGCGACATCGGCGCGAACTCGCTCCTTCTGCCCGATCGGGTCGCGATCCGATCAGAGAGCTGGCCCAACCGGCTGCAGCTCATCCGGGACTTTGTCAACGATGGCGGCGGCCTCCTAATGGTCGGCGGCTATCTCACCTTTCAAGGGATCCAGGCTAAGGGCAATTACAAGGGCAGTCCGGTCGAGGACGTGCTGCCGATCGAATTGTTCGCTCATGACGATCGCGTTGAATCCCCTCAGGGAGTCACGCCGACGCTCGTCAAACCCGGTCACCCGGTCCTCAGGGGCCTCACCGACTGGCCCCACTTCCTAGGCTACAACCGCTCCACAGCGCGGGCCGACGCGGATGTGCTTGCGCGGGTCGGCGATGATCCCTTCATCGCTGTGCGCGACGTCGGACAGGGACGCAGCGCGATCTTCGCATCAGACTGCGGACCTCACTGGGGACCCCCGCCTTTCTTGGCCTGGAAGGGATATGGCCCACTGTGGACGAATCTGGTCGGCTGGCTCGGGGAGAAACATCGGCGCTGACAGCGGATCGGAGGCGATCCGGCGCCTTGTTTCACCCGGAGAAGAGTTCTCAAAGGCGGAGTCCAGATCATGAATCTCCTCAAACGCGCGTCAGCCCACCCCACGGCCGTATTTGGACTGCCGATCCTCCTCTCGGCGGCGATCCTTCTCGCACACGGAGGCTCCGCTCGAGCCGGGGACAAGATGGTCGGCGGGGAATTCGCGACCAAGGGAATTGTCACTTCAACCATCGGTCCGAACGACGCGAAAGGTCAGCCCGCGAGCGTCCTAACTTTCACCGACGATGAGATCAAAAAGCTGCACGACGGGCATTATTCGGCGGCGCTGCTCTTTCAGACAAGCTCGGATTGGGCGGACGCGGTAACCCGAGGCGCGGAAGATGAGTTCAAGATGCTCGGCGTGGAGATTGCAGGCCTCAGCAATTCGAACTTCAGCGCCTCGGACCAGGCTCATGCGGTTCAAACGATCATGGCGAAGAAGCCGTCCGGGATCGTGACCTGGCCGATCAATCCGGACGAACTGGCCCCCGCGCTCAAGAAGGCGGCGGAAGCTGGCGTCAAGATCGCGCTTATTAGCAACATGCCCTCGGGATTCCAGCAGGGGAAGGATTATACGGGTCTTGTCGGCGACGATCTCTATGCGATGGGGCAGAAGACTGCCGACAATCTCGCCAAGGCCATGGGCGGCGAGGGTGAGCTCGGCTTCCTCTATTTCGACGCCAATGCTTATGTCGTAAACCAGAGGGACGCCGCGTTCCGGACAACGATCGAAAAGAATTATCCCAACATCAAGATCATCCCGGCAGGCTTCTCGGACCCCGGCCGCGTGTTCCAGGTCGCGAGCGCGATGATCCTGCAGCATCCGAAGATCAAGGCGATCTACGCGCCATGGGCGGATCCGGCGTCCGGCGTCCTTCAAGCGGTCCGCGCCGCTCATCGCGATGACATCGCGGTTGGCACAATGGATCTCTCGAACACCGTCGCCGTTTCGCTCGTCACTGGCGGCGCGGTGAAGGCGCTGACAGTCGACGACCCCTACTTGATCGGCAAGTCGCTCGCCGCGGTCATCGGCTATGGCATTCTCGGCAAGGATGCCCCGGCTTATGTCGAGGTGCCGGCGATTGCGATCACCAAGGACAACATCCTGAAGGCCTATGCGGACAGCTATCACGCCTCGCCGCCGCCTGAAGTCACCACCGCCTTGGGCAAATAGGCTTGCCGGAGCGCGAAAGGGATCACGCCGTCGCGCCTATAATGACGACGGACGGTGACGCCGTCCGCATGGAGACGCCGGCCGCCGGCCCCTCGACCCGGAAAGAGGGCGTGTCCGACGGGCCGCGCTTTCGGTGGAAAGACCTCACCGTCTATCTTGGGTTCGCCCTTGTCTTCGCGTTCTTCGCCGTCACGATCGGCGACAAGGGCTTCCTCAGCGCTCAGAATGCGACCTCAATCATCTCCCAGGTCACGCCAATCGCTCTCATGGCCTTCGGCGCGGTCTTCGTTCTCACCGCCGGCGAGATCGATCTCTCCATCGGTTCAGTCGTCGCCATGGCGGCGCTGTTCACCGCGCTTGGGCTTCGGCATTACGGACTGGTTCCTGGCGTCGCGCTCGGAATTTTGACTGGGATTGGCGCGGGCCTTCTCAATGGACTCCTGATCGTTGGCCTCAGGGTGCCCTCGTTTCTCGTGACGCTCGGGACGATGCAGCTCTTCACTGGGATCGCTCAGATCTCGACCCAGCTTCAGGACGTGCCGATCGTCAACGACACCTATTCAGACATGTTCGGTTCGGGCACGATTGGGCCGCTGTCGAACGCAGTCGTCTGGCTCGTCCTTGGATTTCTGGTCGCCCAGATCGCATTCAGGAATCTCGCTTTCGGCTGGCGCGTGATGGCGACGGGAAGCAACCGCGCCAGCGCCCGGGCGCTCGGCATCAACACCAATCGCGTTCGCGTCGGCGTCATGGTGATCTCGTCCTGCACGGCGGCGCTGGCCGGCATGATCTATGCTGGCGAGATTCAGGGGGCGGTTTACACGCTAGGGTCGAGCGACCTCCTCACGGTTCTTGCCGGCGTGGTGATTGGCGGCACGAGCCTGTTCGGCGGATCCGGCAGCATGCTCGGCGCGCTGATGGGCTCGCTTCTCATGACGATGATCGTCAATGGCCTCGTGCTCATGGGCGCAACCGTGCAGCAACAGATCGTCGTGCAAGGGATCATCATCGTCGTCGCGGTGGCGGTCAGCCAGCGCCAGCCTGCGGAGTGAATCGAATGGCAAGGGGGACAGAACCCCTCCTCCGTGTCGCCGCGCTCCGCAAGACTTTCGGCGGCCTGCACGCGCTCGAGGATATCAATCTCGACGTCTGGCCCGGCGAGGTCGTCGGACTGGTCGGCGACAACGGCGCCGGAAAGTCGACGCTCGTCCGCTGCATCTCAGGCTATTATACCCCCGACGCAGGAGAGATTACGGTTGATGGCCAATCTCTAGGCTCCGGCGGCCCCAAGCGCGCCGCCGAACTCGGCATCGAGATCGTCCACCAGGACCTGTCGCTGGTCATGCACGGCGATGTCGTGCAGAACCTCTATCTCAACCGCGAGATCCGATCTTCGTTGGCGCCGCTTCAGCGCCTTGGTTGGCTCGACAAGAAGGCGATGCGCGCGGGCGCTCGCGCGATCCTCGATCAAGTCGGGATCGGCGGAACGATCTCCGTTCGGCAGCGCGTTCAGGATCTCTCCGGGGGGCAACGCCAGTGCATCGCGATCGGACGCGCCGTCGGCTGGAGCCGGCGCATGGTGTTCCTCGACGAACCGACGGCCGCGCTTGGCGTGAGGCAGACGCGGCACGTTCTTGATCTCATCGGACGCCTTCGCGCTCAGGGCATCGCGATCGTTCTCATCACCCACAACATGGAGCAGGTCCTGGAGATCTGCGACCGGATTGTCGTGCTGCGTCTGGGTCGAAAGGTCGCCGATCGCCCCATCGCCGGCCTAACCGGGCCGATGGTCGTCGGCTATATCACAGGCGCCGAGAGGGCCGAGGTTTGAGCGCCGCACTGCAATCGTCCGGAGAGCTTCCCCTGTTCCTCTGTATCGGCGACCTCGACGTCGATGTCATGATCGAGGTCGATCGGCTGCCGACCCGCGACGGGAAGGTGAATGGCGTCGTGAAGCAGAAAGCGCCGGGCGGCATGGCGGGAAACGTCGCGGCCGCCCTTGCCCGGCTGGGATCGCGGGTGCGCGTCCTCGGCCGTGTCGGCGACGACGCGGATGGCGCGTTCGCCGTCACGAGCCTCGAGCAGGTCGGCGTCGATACGAGCTTCGTCTCCCGCCTCGATGGCGTCGCGACATTCAGCTGCATCAGCCTGGTGACGCCCGACGGGGAAAAGTCGCTCGTCAAGCTGATGACATCGGCCTATCGACCGGACGCAGGCGATGTAACTCAAGCGGCGCTGGAAGATGTTCGCCACCTGCATCTGACCTCAATCGGCGACCCTGCCCTTTGCCGACGCGTAGTGGACGCCGCACGAACTTCTGGAGCGACGGCCTCGCTCGACATCGAACGCGCCGACTGCCCGGAAAACGCGACCGTTCTGCTCGAAGCGATCGAGGGCTTCGATCTGATCTTCTGCAATGCGGAGTCGCGCGCCTTCGTGGACGCGGCGCTCGATCGTCCGCTTGCAGGACTCGTCGCCGCTCTCGTCACCACGCTCGGCGCGGACGGGGCGCAAGTCGAGACCGCCGAGGGGCGTATCGCCTCGCCCGGCTTCGCGCCCAAGATCGTCGACACCACTGGCGCTGGCGACTGTTTCGCCGCCGCCTGCCTGCATGCGCGCCTTACCGCAAAGCTGGACTGGCCGGAGGCCCTTGGCTTCGCCAATTGCGCCGCGGCCATCTCCACGACAGGGCTCGGCGCACAATCCGCCTTGCCCACCGCCGATCAAGTCGATGCGTATCTTCGGACGGCGCAAGCTGGAAGTTGATGATCCGTGTGCTCGAAGTTTACGAGTCCGCTTTGAGCGATTCCAATGACTTGAGGCGCAATTAACGAGTCGATTCCGACTCCCCGCCTCGCGCCTCAGGGCAATTTCGAACGACGCTCCAGCAAGCGCCCATCGGGCGACGCCTCTGGAGCATCCTTCGAGACGCGAGGCTTCGCCTCGCCCTCAGATGAGGTCCCGCCGAGGTCGCGGCATGGCAACTGCCGGCTTTGCGGGCCTTTCTGAAAAACAATCCTCCGGCTCGGCCGCCTAGGCAAGAAAATGTCTCTTGTTCTAATTAGCTTCCGCCCCTCAACCAGGCGCGCTCACCGCTTCGCGGGAAGGAGAGCGATCTCCACAGATCGCCCTCCCGCATTACCGAGCATAGGGCGCATCGTGGAAAGCGATTTCTGCTTGCAAGGCCTCTTCGAAGAGGGCGTTCAAGTGCGCTTGCCTGACTTCCGTCAGCGTCGGTCCTCGCGTGTCGATCTCCGAGCGAACCCACGCGACATGCTCGGCAAAGGCGCCGCCGGCGTGAAGGGCGGCCCAGTCGCGAATGTAGCCCCTAGAAGAGGGCGTCTGGTTGGCCGCCGAGCACCAGGTGAGATAGAGCCACTCAGCCGCCAGCGTACAGGCGAGGATCTCCTCGTAGCCTTCCGTCTCCGCCACCTTGAGAAAGAGCGCGTGCAGCGGAAGCGCGAGCCCCTGCGGGGCGAGACCCGTTCGCTCATTGGCAGGCGCGCCCATCCGCTCGAAGGCGTCGACAACGACCTGCTCCTGATCGGTGACGAGCCCATAAAGACCGAGGCCCAGCCGCCGCCGTTCCTGAAACGAAGGCGCTTTGGCGACGGCATAGCCCAAGGCCCTGGCCGCAGTGTCCACGAAGCCGTATTCAATCCGGAGGTATCGGGCGAACACGCGATTGTCGACGGCGTCCGTCGCAACTTCGCGAAAGAAGCGGTGGCCGAGGATTGCGTTCCATGTTCGATCCGCATGGGCGCGCATGCGCTCCGAGAACGAGGCCTCATCACTCACGACGCCGTCCTGACGCGCTCGACGAATTGCTTCGCCCGATCGCGATCAACGGGATTCCACCAATGCCCGTCGACCTTCAACGAGCTTGCGACGATGACGCCGTCGACGATGGAGAGAATGTCGCTGACATTGCCAGGATCGACGCCGCTGCCGACAAGCGTCGGAAGCGAAGCGGCGGCCCGAATGTTCCGGAGGTAGTCGAGATCGGCGGCATGGCCGGTGCGCTGGCCGGTGAAGATCACGACGTCGGCGTTGAAAAACTCGACGTCACGCACGAGCTCGGCGATCGGCCGATCCTGCACGATCGCGTGCGCGCCGTGCTTGACGTGAGCGTCGGCAAAAATTTTGACCCCTTGCGCCCGAAGCGCGCTCCGATAGCGCATTGCTTTCGCGGCCGCCCCTTCGATCAGGCCCTCGTTGGCGACATAGGCGTTGGCCCATTGATTGACACGAACGAAGCGGGCTCCCGCCGCGCTCGCAATCGCGAGAGCGTGTAGGGCGGCGTTGGCCAGCACGTTGATCCCGATCGGCAATCCCGTTTCGGCCCGGACGCGATCGGTCGCAATCGCCATATGCGCCGCCGTTTCAGGGCCGATGTCTTCTGGCTTCGAAAAAGGAATGTCGCCGTGGTTCTCGACAATGAGGCCGTCAAAGCCGGCTTCGGCATAAGCTTGCGCATCCGCGAGCGCGCGCGCGTAGATCGCCTCGACCCCGCCGCCTGAATAGTCGGGAGACCCCGGCAATGCGAGAAGGTGGACGACGCCGATCAGCACGCGCTTCGGCCGGCCAAATATCAATGTGAGCGGATTATCCCGCGCTCGCGCGATGGCGTGGCCGACTTCCGTCAATGCTGACTCTCCTCGAGGCGTCGGACCGCGGAACGTTCAAGTATAGACGCCATCTCCTCGCGGGACGGAAAGGAAGCAAGGACGCCTTTTCGCGTGACGGAGATGGAAGCAGCTTCGGCCGCGGCCTCGAACGCGTCTCTCCAATTGCGCGCGAGCGCCTTCGCGGCGATCAGGACGCCGCAGAACACGTCGCCGGCGCCGACTGTATCAACGGCGTTGACTTGAGGCGGGGCTACGCAAAACGTCTCGTCGGCCGATAAGAAAGCAGCGCCATCGGCGCCGAGGGTCAGAACAACCGAGCCGGCGCCCTTCGTGCAGAGCGCGCGCCCGGCCTCTTCAGCTCCGCCGCCGCCACCGAGTTCAATCGCCTCGCCGCGGTTGACCAGCGCGAGATCGACGAGGGTCCAATCATAGTCCTGCGGCGAGTAGGTTGGCGACGGGTTGAGAACTGTCATTGCGCCTTTCGCTTTCGCCAGAGCGAGACAATCGCGTGTGACGCTCGGCCGCAGATTGCCCTGCATGGCGACCAGGTCGCGCGGACTGATCCACGACTCAAGCCGCGTCTCCGCAATCGGATCGAAATGGCGCGCGGCCTCGATGAGGCTCACAATCGTGTTCTCGCCATGACGATCGACCGTAATCACGCAGCGATCCGTCCCATAAGGCAAGACTGTTACCCCGTCGGTTAGCACGCCTTCGCGAGCAAGAGTTCGAGCGAATGCGTTCGCCCATCGCGTCATCGCCAATTGGGCCGACAAGGCGAACCGTCGCGCCGCAACGCGCCGCGACGATCGCCTGATTGGCGCCCTTGCCGCCAAGATCTTCAGAGGCCCTGAGGGCTACGATGGTTTCGCCAGGCTGCGGAAACCTCTCCACGCGAACCACGCTGTCGACCGCGGCGTTGCCAATCACATGGATCATCTCAACCCGCTGCCCGTTACCGTCGCCCCGTCAGCGCGCGCGATGCTCGGCGGAGAAAACCCGGCGCGGATTCTCGATCAGGATGGCGTCGATCGTGCGCTGATCCATGCCATGGCGCTTCAGGCGCGGCACGAAATGCTTGAGGATATAGCCATAGCCAAACCCGCCGTAGCGCACGAGCATCATTTTCAGGAACACGTCCTGCGACATGAGGATCGAGCCGAGATAGCCGTCGTCGGCGAGCCGGCAGATCGCAATCGCATTCTCCTCGTCGGACGGCGACTGAGCCTGCTGGTCGGCGTAAAAATAGTCCATCCCGATCATATCGTATTCGATGAAGGCGCCTCGGTCGGCCACGCTTTTCTGGTACTGGGGATCGTGCAGGCTCGGGTTCATATGACAGAGCACAACATGGCGCAGGTCCGCGCCTTCGCTCTCGGCGACGTCGAGCACGCGATGAGCATGGCGCTCCCAGCCCGGAAGATGAACCGAGAGCGGAGCGCCGCTGAGCTTGGACGCGCGCGCCGCGCCCCTCAGCACTTTTTCCTCGGCGGGCGTGAAGTCCTTGCTGATCCCTATTTCCCCGATGATGCCAGCGCAGACCTCGGGCTCGTCCTCCGAGAGGCCGCAGTCTCGCGCGACCGATTCGGCGATCGCTTCGACGCTCATGTCCTTCACGTATGTGGGATGCGATGGTTCGAGGTAGAACCCCGCCCCCATCACGATGTTCAATCCGCTTCGCCGGCTGATCCTCTGCAGCGCGGATGGATCGCGTCCAATTCCGAGGTTGGTCGGATCGACGATGGTCTTCCCGCCATACTCGACGAAATAATTGAGCTCCTCGATCGCAGCCCTGACATCGAGCAAGCCGCAATTGTCGCGGTTGAGAAACGGGTTCATCCGCAAATCGCCAATCATCGCTATGTCGAGCGGCCTTTCGGCGATCGCGATCTCCGAGCCGCAGCAAGGGCGCTTCCACCAGCTCGAAGCGTCGAGCAAGATATGTTCATGCATCAGCGCGACGCCCATCGCCTCGACGGGAATGGGGCCAAGCACGGTTCGGACAAGTCCCGAATGCACGCCGATCGTCGGCTTCGCCATGTCGCCCGCCTTCCTTAGTTCGTCCGTCGCCCAGTGCGAAACAGGCGGAAGTTGAGCCAGACCGCGATGAGAATGATGAAACCTTCTACGATTGGGGTGATGAAAGGCGACATATGATAGAGAATGAGGCCGTTGCCGATGATTGCGACGGTCAGCGCTCCGAGCATCGTGCCAAGCATCGTGCCACGGCCGCCAAACAGGCTCGTTCCGCCCAGCACAACGGCGGCGATGACCTCGAGCTCGAAGCCCCCGCCGGCGTTTGACGATCCGCTTCCAAGGCGACCGGCGATGATGATTCCCGCGATCGCCGCGGCGAATCCGCTCAGCGCGTAGACCGCGAGCGTGATCTTCTTGGTGTCGACGCCCGCGCGCCGCACCGCTTCTGCGTTCGCGCCGACGCCCGTCACATAGCGACCGAAGGGCGTTTCATTGAAGACGAGGAAGCCCACCACGAGCGCGACAACGGCGATGATCGCCGGCATGGGGAGGCCGAAAATCCAGCCACGGCCGATCGCGTTGAACGGGCTCTGAGGATCGATCGGAATGGAATAGCCTTTCGTGAGCAGCAGCGCGGTTCCTCGGATGGAGCTCAGGCCAGCAAGCGTCACGATGAAGGCGGGAATGCCTTCGTAGGCGATGAAGAAACCCTGGAAGAGTCCGATGGCGATCCCGACCCCCAGCATGAGCACAATCACCAGCGGCCAGGTGAGCCCGGTCTGCAGCGAAATCGCCGCCAGCGCATTGACGAGCGCGAGCACCGAGCCGACGGACAAGTCGATCCCGCCGGTCGTGATCACGAAGGTCATGGCGACCGCCACGATCATGAGGGGCGCGCTCTGTCGCAAAATGTTGAGGAGATTGGTCTCGGTCAGGAAGGTGTCCGTAATCAGCGAGAAGGTGACCGCCATAACGATAAAGAAAGCCGCGATGCTGACCACGCCGCCATTGTCGTGGACGATCAGCCTTGCGCGATCGCGCAGCCCAGCGGGAGCTGCGGTCGCGGTCAAGAATGCGCCTCGCTCTCGGGACGCGTTCCGGCTGAGACCGAGCGGAATTTTCTGCCCACGATGAGGTTCACGATCTCCTCGATATTCGTTTCGCCGATAAGCCGCTCAGCGACGCTGCGACCCTCGTAGAGGACCATGATCCGGTCGCAGACGACGAACAGATCTTGAAGCCGGTGGGTGATGAGAATGACGCTCACGCCCTTGGCGCTGACCTGGTGGATGAGATCGAGCACCGCGTCGACCTCCGCGACCGCGAGCGCGGCCGTCGGCTCGTCCATGATGAGCACCAGGGGGTCGAACGACACCGCTCGTCCGATTGCAATGCTCTGACGCTGGCCGCCGGACAGATTCTCGACCTTGAGCCGCGTGCTCGGCATGCGGATGCCAAGATGCGCCAGCATCTGCGCGGCGTCCGCATGCATCTTGCGCTTGTCCATGACTGGCACGCCCAGGATGCGCCTGAGCGGCTCTCGGCCAAGCAGGAGGTTGCCCGCCACATCGACCGTGTCGCAGAGCGACAGGTCCTGATAAACCATCTCGACCCGCTGACGTCGCGCATCGGCGGGGGACGCGAAACGGACTTCACGGCCGTCGAGCAGAAGGCGTCCGTTATCGGGAACGACCGCGCCCGACAGGATCTTGCTGAGCGTCGACTTTCCGGCGCCGTTGTCGCCGACCAACCCAAGAACCTCGCCCGCCCGCAGAACAAGGTTGACGCGATCCAGAGACTTGATCGCGCCGAAGGACTTGCTGATGTCCTCCATCTGGACTCGGACCGGCGCGTCGGCGGTCAACATCCGCTTGGCTTAAGCTCTCTTGCACAGAGGAAGAGCGGGACGCGCAAAGCGTCTCGCCCGGGGCAGTTCAAGCGGCCTATTTGAAGAGGCTGCGGAACTTGTCGACATTGTCCTTGGTCACAATGGTGACGGGAATGTCGATGCTCGGGTTGACCTTCTCGCCCTTCTTGATCTTGAGCACGGTCTCGACGCCGGCGACGCCCTCCTGGAAAGGATCCTGCTGAACGACCGCGACAATCCAGCCCTCGTCTATGCCCTTGATCGCCTGTGCGGTGAGGTCCCAGCCGAAGACCTTGACCTTGCCGGTCGCCTGCTGGCTGGTGACTGCCGAAATCGCGCCGACAAGGGCGGGCTCGCCCGTGGCGTAGAGCGCATTCATGTCGGGGTTGGCGGTCATCAGGTTTTCGGCCGCGGTCAGCGCCACGTCCTGGATATTTTGGCCATCCACCGTATCGAGGAATTTCACCCCGCCATCGGCCTGTGCGGCGGTCTTGAAGCCGTCCAGACGCTGGTTCTGAATGAAGGAGTTGAGCGCGCCGACGATGCCGACCTTGGCGGAGCCGCCCATCTTGTTCTTTGCGTAATCGGCGAAGTACTTGCCGATCTGCTCCCCAGCCCCCTTGTTGTCGACGCCAATGAAGGCCGCGTTGTCGCCATCGGGAATCCGGGCGTCGATGGCGACGACGGGAATGCCAGCATTTTTCGCCGCGGTGACCGCAGGCTTCACGCCATTGACGTCAATGGCGACCAGTACAATTCCGTCAACCTTCTGTGCGATATAGTCTTCGATCGCGCTGTTCTGAGCCGCGGCGACGTTATTGGCGTTGAAGATGACGAGCTTCGCGCCCGCCTTATCCGCGGCTTGCTTCGCGCCATCGTTGATCTGGTTGAAGAAGAGGGCCTGCTGGTTGATCGTCACGAGCGCGACCGTCTGAGCGTTTGCCGCCTGAGCGCAGACGAAAGCGGCGGCCGCCATGCCAATGAGGCCAAGACGCATTATGGACGATCGCATGTCACACTCCTCTTTCGATTGGAGGCCCCTGCCCCATTATCGCCTTCACGCCTCAGAGCGAAGCGGTCGGCGATACTGCTAGCAAGAAACTTGCCCGATTTGCCGGCGAGCAGCAAGAGCGACGCATTCCCTCGAATCTGACTTTTTAGGGATATGCGCTCACGCTTGCTTGCCGCCAGCGAGTGTGACGTTCGAGGCAGTTTATTCAACTAAATCGCGGATTCGCTCATGAGCCGTGCGCGAAACACCGTACGCTCGGGCGACTTGAGCCACGTCCGCATCGCCGCCTCATTGTCGAAGCGCCTCGTCGCCGGCAACGGACGCGCTTCGCCCGCGACCTCCAACACATCTTTCCTGAACGGCCAGGGCGACAGGACAAAATCGAATGGATGACCGGGTCGTTGCATCAGGCTTAACGCCTCTGTCCCTCCGCTGGCGTTCGGCGCCGAGATTTCGATGGGCGTCCTGAGCTCTCCGCAAAGGGCCAGCGATAGGGTGTCGCTCAAGGCCACGAGCGTCGTTTGCTTTTCAAGCGTCGCGGCGTCCAGCCCAAGCGTCCTGGCCCACGCGACCTCCATCGGCGCCTGCGTCTCGAGATAAGTCTGCGCCGCCGCGGCGTCCGCCTCACTTATGCGGTGGCGGTCGGTGTAGCGGCGGTAGATCACTCCGCCGTGACGCGAAACAAGCAAAGCGACGTGCGCGCCCCAGGCGCCCAGCGCCCGCGCAACCCCCTGCCTCCACATCGGCGAATGCACCGCAGCACCGATCTCGCGGAAGAGATGCGGGCGGCCGGTCTCATGATTGAAGGTCGGCGCTGTCTCCCAGTCCAGCCAGCCGATGTCGTGCTGTTCCGCGGCAAGCAAAAGAGGCTCGTCAAGCGCTTCGTTCCAGGCGCGCAGAATCTGGCCAGAAATCCACGCATGGGTCGGCTGGCTGATCGCGAGAACGCCTGAAGGCTCGGTCCGAAAGAGCATTGGCGCAGCCTAAACCCGTTTCGCGTTACGAGATAGCGCTTGGCGGACTACGTTCCCGCGAGCCATGCCCCTGAATGTTGTTGCTATTCATCAATTAGCACCGGCTGCGGCAGGTCGACGAATTGTTCGTCGGCGGCGGTTCCATCGACGAATGTGAGAACGGCGAACCGCCCGACACGTTCGAGCGGACTGAGCGGATGATGCCAGGTGTCGGCTCTATAGTTGACGCCGGTGTCTCCGGGCACGCGAAACGCCCGGAGCTTCCCAAGGTCCGGCATTCCATCATCGCCATGCGGCGCGACCATCACCAGGTAACTCGCGCAGTCGAGCGGCGCGAAGGCCTGCGAGGAATGGACGTGCCGTTCCATCTGGACCGCAGTGAGAGGTAAGGTCTTAGGCTCGGTGGTCGCGATGGACAGGCGCGGCCGCGCGCTGGTTCGGGCGTTCTGCAATTCCTCGATCAACTCCTGACGGCCGGCTCCCGGCTGCGCTGGCGGGAGAAGTTGCCCGAAGGGCGCAAAGGCCTCTGGGTTAATCGGTTCGATCTTCAAGCGCTTCATCAAACGGCCTCACACGGATGTTCCGCGAGCCAGTGCTTCGCGAGATCCAAGCGCCGGCAAACCCACACATCCTGTTTCGTTTTCACATAGTCGAGGAAACGCGCAAGGCCGGAGGCTCGACTGGGGTGGCCGAGGAGCCGCATATGCATCCCCACATTCATCATTTTGGGCGCCGCACGCCCTTCTTCATACAGGAAGTCAAAAGCCTCTCGCAGGACGGTGAAGAAGTCCTCGCCGGCGCCCAAGTTCGTCGCGGCAAATTTCACGTCGTTGTTGGTGAGCGTGTACGGCACGACGAGCTGGGGGCGGCCCTCGGCCACCACATAATAGGGGAGTTCGTCGGCGTAACTGTCGCTGTCATAGAGAAATCCGCCCTCCTCCATCACGAGGCGCCGCGTGTTGACGCTCGGCCCGTAGCGACAATACCAGCCGAGCGGTCGCTGGCCGACTGTTCGCTCGAGGCTCTCCACGGCTTTCCGGATGTGCTCACGCTCGGTCGCTTCATCGAGCTTGTAGTGCTCGATCCACCGCCAGCCGTGACAACAAATGTCATAACCTGCGTCTCTGATCGCTTGCGCCGCCGGCGGATTTCGCTCGAGCGCGAGCGCGCAGGCATAGACCGTCATCGGCAGATTGCGCTCCTGGAAGATCCGGTGCAGGCGCCAGAACCCGACGCGACTGCCATATTCGAACATGCTCTCGGCGGCGAGATCGCGTTCGCCGCGCGGTACGCTCGTGCTCGCCGTTTCGGTGAGGGCGGCGTCGCTGACGCCGTCGCCGTCCATCATACTGTATTCTGATCCCTCTTCGTAATTCATTACGAAATTCAGCGCGAGGCGCGCCCCGCCCGGCCAGCGCGGATTGGGTGGTTTGGGCCCGTAGCCAATGAAATCGCGTTCGAGTGAGCGAGGGATCACGTTCGGGTTTCCGTTAAGAGAGAGGGGATCAGAACTGCTGCTCCTGTCGTCCGCGCACCAATTGAGACAACGTAACGGCGATGACAAGCGCGCCGCCGTAGAACATCTCCTGGATGAACGAGCTGAAGCCGAGAAAGACGAGGCCTGTGATCCCAGTAACCAGGAAATAGACAGCAACCGTGGCGCCCCACGGGTTGAAACGCCCGGGTGCAATGCACGTCGATCCAAGGAAGGCGGCGGCGAAGGCCGGCAGCTGATAGGTCACGCCCGACACCGGGTCCGCCGCGCCTTGGGTGCCGGCATAAAGGACGCCGGCCAAAGCGCCGAAGAGCCCCGAAGCGACAAGACAAGCGATGCGGATGCGATCGGTGTTGATTCCGCTGAGCCGCGCCACCTCGCGCCCGCGACCGACAAACAGAATGCGCCGGCCGAGCGCCGTGTACTCGAGCAGGTACCAGACGAGAGCCGCGAGGACGATCGCATAATAGAACTCAAGAGGAACGCCGAAAAGCCGATCGACGATGACCGCATTCATGAGAGAGGGCGAAATGCCGCTGATCGTCATGGAATCGCTGAGCCAAAGCGTCGCCCCATGCAGAAAAGTGCCAGTGCCCAGCGTGACGATCAACGAGTGAATACGAAAAACGGTGATCAGGAGACCGTTGATGAAGCCGACCGCGGCCCCGAGCGCAACCGCTGCAATCACAGCCCAGCCGATACCAACGCCATAATTGACGTTGAGCACGGCGACCAGCATCGACGACAGCGTCATGATGAACGCGATCGAGAGGTCAAAGTCGTTGGCCGTCAGGGGGATGATGAGCCCGAGCGTGACCACGACGAGAACCGCCTGGGAGCCGAGGATCGTCGAGAGGTTGGGCCAGGTCAGGAACGTGTCGGGCCGCAAATAGCCGAACACCGCGATGAGCAGAAGCCAGACGATGACCAGCCCGAACTGCTCGAGCCGGTAGACGAACGGTTTATGCGCCGCGCGCTCGGCCGGGGCGGCCGCCTGCTGAGTGGGCGCCGACTGAGTCATGGCTCGCCCCTTTGGTGAACAAGGTGTGCGCCGTTCACGCGGCGCTCCGGGCGCCGCCAAGGCTGCGCTCCGCGATCGCCTCCTTGCTGATTTCAGCGCCTTCAAGGATGGCGACGACCCGCCCGGCGGCGAAGATCAGCACGCGGCTGCAGATCGCAGCGAGTTGCTCGTAGTCGGAACTCGCGCAAAGGACCGCCGCGCCGGTTGACGCCGCGCTCGCGATGTGCCGGAAAACGGTTTGCCGCGCGCCAATGTCCACCCCTTGAGTCGGCTCGTCCAGAAGGATCAGCTTGGGCGCCATCTGGAACCATTTGGCCAGCACAACCTTTTGCTGATTGCCGCCGCTGAGCGAAGCCATCGTCATGGTCGGGTCAGCAGGGCGGACTTCAAAACGCCGGCCCATTTCCCCTGCCTCCGCGGTCATCGCACGCCGGCGCAACATCGATGGTCTGAACCGCGAAGCAAGTGTGGGCATGGTGACGTTGTCAGCGACCGGAAGAGACCCGATGACCCCCGCGTTGGCGCGGTCGGCGGGCACCAGAACAACCCCGTGGCGGATCGCGTCGCGCGGCTTGATCTTGCTAAGCTCGACGCCGCGTCCCCCGATATCGAGCGTGCCGCCGCGAGCCTCTCGCGCCCCATAGATCAGGTAGGGAATTTCGTCATAGCCCGATCCGATCAAGCCGGTGACGCCAACGACCTCTCCTGCCGCCAAATCAAGCGAGAACCCCTCGATTGTTCCTCCCGACAAATTGTGCACGAGAGCGTGGCTCGGACCGCGCGCCGCTAACGGAGCCGGAGGGGTCATAGCGGCAAGCTTGCGGCCGACGATCGCTTCGATGAAATCCGACTTGGTGGCGGCGCGCGTATCGATCATCGCCGCGACCTTGCCGTCCCTGAGAACGGTCGCGCGATCGGTGATCTCCATCACCTCGTCGACGTCGTGAGAGACAAAAATGACGCTCGCCCCTTTGGCTACGACCGCGCGCACCAGCTGGAAGAGGCGATCGACATCGCGCTTCGGAAGAAACGGGGTCGGCTCGTCCAAAACCAGAAGGCCAGCCCCTACGCCCCCAGCCTCATTCATCTCCGAGATCGCGCGGACGATGGCGAGCAGCGCGCGCTCGACCGGCGCGATGTCGGCGACGCGCGTTTCGGGGTCAAGATCGATGGCGTAGTTCGCGAACAGCTGCCTCGCTGCACGCCGCTCGGCAATCCAGTTGAGAGCCCACGCGTCGCGTTCCGCAAGCCGGCCTAGCAAGAGATTCTCAAGCGCCGTCAGACTTGGGATCAACCCCAGATGCTGGTGCACGAAGCTGATACGATACTTGCGAAACTCTCCAGGCGCGAAGGGAAGCGCAACTTCCGCGTCGCCAATCTCGAGGCGGCTTCCCGGGTCAGGCGCGTGGAAGCCCGCAAGAACTTTTATAAGCGTCGACTTGCCAGAGCCGTTTTGACCGAGGAGGCCGTGGACTTCGCCTGGAGCGATCTCAAGCGAGGCCTTATCGAGCGCCTTCTGGCCCCCGAAGGTCTTGCTCAGATCCCAGAGCCGAAGCGCCGCGGCAGGCCCGGCGCTTGAGCGAGCCGCTCCTACTGAAGCTTCCACAGGTCCGCGTAACCCTTCACATAGGCGTCGCCGTAACCCTGGGAGAGCTGGGGCGGCGTCCCAGCGTCCTTCGCGTTTTCCTGGGTGAAAATATAGAAGGGAATCTTGGGATCCGAGACGAGAGGCAGGCCGCAGATGCGGCGCATTTCAGCGTCGATGATCGCGTGGCCGATCCAATCGAGGTTCTCGCCAATATCCATTTCCACCTGTCCCTGCTGCACGAGCCCGATGACGAACGGCGTGCCGTTAAAGGCGTCGATTCCAACTCTCTTCTGCGACCCGGTAATCGTCACCGCGGGGACAACGAACTGGCTCATGCTGTCATAAATCACGATGATGTAGTTGACCGTCGGATCGGCAAGC
Source organism: uncultured Alphaproteobacteria bacterium (assembly GCA_963737365.1). Taxonomy (GTDB): domain Bacteria; phylum Pseudomonadota; class Alphaproteobacteria; order Rhizobiales; family Beijerinckiaceae; genus Roseiarcus. The sequence continues at coordinate 731,998 of CAVTSD010000007.1, read as the reverse complement.
AGCGCGGCCTGCACGCCGGGCGTGATGCGGGTGCCCCAGTCGACAACTGGAAAGTTCATCACCTTCGTTTTGCAGTCGTCGCAGTGTTTCAATTCCGCCTCGATGCCCGACATCATCGAATCGGTCGAAAGCGGGCCTGTTGCGATCAGGACAAGAGCATTCATGTGACCCTTTGTTTTGACGATCGCCCAGTCAGCCAGGAGAGCCCCGGCTTTCGCGTAGTCGATCGGCACGTCTCCATCAGCATATTTTTTCACCTCGGCCGTTTGCTCGACGCCGTTGTAATGCGATGCGACCACGGGAATATTTGCCGCTCGCGCAGCCTGCACTTGCGGCACGAGCACGCGCGGGTCGGTTCCCGCAAGAAGGTCGATAAGACTGACCTTCTGGTTCACTGCAGTGTCCATCCCCTGCACCCATTGCGAGCTTTGCCCTTGGTTCTCCCAAGTCGTGAACTTGAAGCCCACTTTTTTAGCCGCGGCGGCCATGGCCTTCTCGATATTCGCGGTGAAGGGATTGGCGCTCGAAACGGGGATGCTCAGAATCGACTTGCCTTTCATGCACGCCTGCGCGTCGAATGCGGGACCGGGCGCAACAAACTCAGGCTTCTTCGTGAACGGCGTGATTTGCTTCTCAAAATACGAGAGATCATCCGCATAAGCCGAGGCCGCTCCGCAGAGTGCCAAGGTTATGGCGACGCCGCGCCAGACCCATGAACGGTTCGCCATTTATTCAAGTCTCCGTCGCAGAAGCAGCTCGAGAACGGGCGATCGCAATGGCGAAACCCCGCAAGCTCGCGGACAAAGCAAGGCTCATGCCGGGAGGGGCGCCGCCGCCCGCTTGATTAGAAGCTTCCGCATTGCGCAAACTTGCATCTCGTAGCCGGCGACGGCAAGCCTTTTGCAAGGCGAAGTCGGAATGTTCGCTTGCCACGTCATCGACTTGTGATCCGCTGCGCAACGATGCTCGGCGCGGTCGCGCCAATTCCGTTTTCGGCGATAGGTAAGTTCGCGGACATGATCATCTTTGCGCCCGGAGTTCGCAACCTATGAAAGTCATCGGCGTCGATGTCGGCGGCACGTTCACGGATCTCATTTTCTCCGACCTCGATACCGGCGCGATGGCGATTCATAAGGTTCCGACCACGCCGCATGATCCCTCGGACGGCGTCATGAAAGGCATCGAGGGCCTTCTCGCGATGGCTCAGCGCAAGCCCGACGAGATTGACCTTGTCTTCCATGCGACGACAACCGCGACCAACGCCGTCCTCGAGGACAAAGGGGCCAACGCGGGCATGATCACCAACGAAGGCTTCCGCGATATTTTGCATATCGGGCGTCATCAGCGGGTCGAGCATTATTCAATCCGACAAGAACTGCCTTGGCAGAATCGGCCGCTGATCAAGCGTCGCAATCGTCAAGTGGTTCGCGGACGTCTCGCGCCGCCGCATGGAGAGGAGCTCGAAGCTTTGGATGAGGAGGGCGTGCGCAACGCAGCGCTCGCCCTTCGCGACGCTGGCGTGGAATCCGTCGCCATCTGCTTTCTTTTCTCCTACCTCAACCCCGCGCATGAGGACCGCGCCAAGGCGATCGTCGCCGACATTCTTCCAGAGGCGTTTATTACAACGTCTTCTTTCGTTTCCCCGCAATTCCGCGAATTCGAACGTTTCACGACCGCGGCATTGGCTGCCTTTATCGGACCCAAGGTTCGGATGTACATCAGCCGCTTGGATCGCTCGCTAAAGAGCATGGGCCTGACTGCGGATCTCAGGATCATGGCCTCGAACGGCGGCGTCGCGACCGCAAACATGGTGTCGGAGAAACCGACGCTGACGCTGCTCTCGGGATTGGCGGCTGGGGTGCTTGCGGGGGCGTGGATCGGCGCCCTGGCGGAGCGGCGGAAGTTGATCACCTTCGACATCGGCGGCACAAGCGCCGACATCGGCATCATCGTCGATGGAAGCCTCGCGGAGACCGACGCCCGTTCAACCTCGATCGCCGGTTTTCCGCTGCTCACCCCCATGATCGATATCCACACCATCGGCGCGGGCGGCGGCTCGATCGCTTATATTGATCACGGCGGAGCCTTTCGGGTTGGGCCACGCAGCGCCGGCGCCGTTCCTGGACCTGCCGCTTATGGGATGGGGGGCGTCGAGCCAACCGTGACCGACGCCAATCTCGTTCTGGGTCGGCTCGATGCGGAGGATTTCCTTGGCGGCGGCATGAAGCTCGACGCAGAAGCGGCGCGGCGAGCCGTGAGCGGACTTGCGGCCAAGCTGGGACTTGGCGTCAACGAGGCGGCGGAGGAAATCATCACCGTCATCAACGCCAACATGGCGAACGCCATCCGCTCCCGCACAATCCAGAAGGGCATCGATCCGCGCGGCTTCTCGCTCGTGGCCTTTGGGGGCGCAGGGCCGTTGCAGGGCGCCGAGGTCGCCGCCATCCTCAGCATTCCCGAGGTGATCGCGCCGCCCTACCCCGGCATCACCTCCGCCATGGGGCTGCTCACGACGGATTTTAAATATGACGCCATCCAGACGGAATTTCAGGTCAGCGGCGCGGTCGACCTCAAGAAACTCAACAAGAGCTTCTCTGAAATGCAAACGGCCCTCACCACGCGGTTTGCGGCCGACGACATTCCACTTTCTGACGTTACCTTCTCGCGGGCAGGCGACCTTCGTTATGTCGGGCAAGGTTACGAGCTGCGCATTCCTCTGCCGGATGGCGAGATCACCGACAAAACTCTTCCTGAGGCGTGGACGGCTTTTCACGCTGCGCATGCCGCCGAATATGGGCGCGCTTTCGAGGCGAGCCCGATCGAGATCGTGAACGTTCGGGTGAGCGGCGTCGGGCGAGTCCCGAAGCTGCGCGCAATGAAGGCGCCGAAAGGCGGGTCTCTCGAAAAGGCGAAGGCGCGCGTAAGCCCTTGCTTGTTTCGGGTTCACGGCAAACTTGAGAGCTTCGATACGCCGTTTTATCGCCGGAGCGACCTCCCGTTGGAAGAGAGCTTTCCGGGGCCCGCTGTCATCCTGCAAACTGACAGCACCACTCTCGTTCCCCCCGGCGCCGCCGCTCGCGTCGACTGGGCCGGCAACATCATCATCACACTCGGAGGACGGCAATGACGGTTCACGCAGCGGCCGCTTCCGAGGCCCCGACTGCAACCCGCGTCGATCCGGTGACGGCCGCGGTCATCCACGGCGCGCTCGAGAACATTGCGATCGAGATGGGCCACAAGCTCATGCGGATGGCCTATTCCAGCATTATCCGCGAGTCCGAGGATTTCGGCGCCGCGCTCACTGACCCCGAGGGAGGCCAGCTTTGCGAGTGCAAGATGAGCACTCCGCTCCAATCGGGTCCAATTCCCGGCTACATCCGCGGGATCCGAAAGGAGCTCAACAGACGCGGCGAATCGATCCGCCCCGGCGACGTCATCATGCACAACGACCCTTACGGTGGGGCGTCGCATGGGCCCGACGTCGCCTTCTGCGTGCCGGTTTTTCTTGACGATCAATTGATCGGCTTTTCTGTCACCACTGCTCATCATCTGGACATCGGCGCCTCAACTCCAGGCAGCGCGGGCATCGTCAGCGCTGTGGACACGTACGCGGAAGGGCTGCAGTTCAAGGCGATCAAGATCGTCGACGAAGGGCGCTCAAATCAGGCCGTCTGGCAGCTATTGCGCGACAACATCCGGGCGTCCGATCTCGTGGTCGGCGACATGGAGGCGCAGATCAAAGCCGCGGAGATCGGCGCGGAACGCTTTCTCGCGCTGGTGACGCAGTATGGACTCAACACACTAATGCTGGCCTATCAGGATCTCATGGATTATTCCGAGCGCCTGATGCGCACCGCGATCCGCGCGCTGCCGGATGGCGACTATGCGGCCGAGACAACGATCGACGGTTTCCTTGACGACCCGGAGGCGAAACGCCGCGATCTCAAAATCAAGGCGACGCTGAAAGTGCGCGGCGACGAGATGACAGTCGACCTGACAGGCACCGCGCCCCAGGTCGACGATCGGCCGATCAACATGCCGCTCGAAGGCACGGTTGACTGCGCCATCTGGCTGACGCTCCGGTCCATTCTTCTCGACAGCGTCGTCTACGGGAACGTGCCGCAGAACATGGGGTTGACGCGCCCGATCCATATCGTCGCGCCGAAGGGAACGCTCGCGAACCCCGATTTCCCCGCGCCCGTCATAGCGCGCTTCTGTCCCGGCAATGCGCTGGCCGACACGGTCATGAAGGCGCTCGCCCAGTGCGTTCCCGGACAGGTGAGCGCTGGCATTGGCAACCTCCGCTGTGTCGCCTTCACTGGCCTTCACGAGGGCCGCCACTGGGTGCAGATGGAGATTCTCGAAGGAAGCTACGGCGGACGGCAAGGCATCGACGGCATGGATGCCGTCGACACGCTTTACGCCAACACCCGAAACAACCCGATAGAGGACATCGAGTCGCACCTCCCGCTTCGCGTCAACCGCTACGAGCTGCGTGATCGTGCTCCAGCAAAGGGCAGATGGCGAGGCGGCATCGGCTCCGTCCGAGAATTCGCCTTTCTCTCTGACGGAGCCTTCTCGGTCGAAGGCGAGGGACACAAATATCGCCCCTGGGGGTTCGATGGTGGAGAGGACGGTTCGACCGCTTCCTTGTCGCTGCGCCCCGCCGCGGGCGACGAAACGAGCCTCCCCTCCAAGGTTCCCTATCGCGCCGCGGGCCTCGGCGATCGGCTGGTCGCGACCGGACCGAATGGCGGCGGCTACGGCGATCCGTTCGAACGGGATCCGGAGGCTGTGCTGAGCGACATGCTCGACGGCTATATTTCAGCGGAGCAGGCAAAAGCGGACTACGGCGTCGTCATCAGAGGCAAGGGGTTGGATACGGCTGCGACCGGCGCGCTTCGGGCGAGCGCGGCCGTGGCGAAATAGCGAGGGACGGCTTCCTTGCGCGCGGTCATCATCGACGCCCCAGCGGCGACAAACAACTTAAGAATCGGCGAAGCGCCGTCGCCGGCGCCCGGTCCAGGGGAGGCGCTGATCGACGTCGCCTATTGCGGCTGCAATTTCGCCGACACGATGATCGCAAGCGGAACCTACCCTCATCCGAAAGGCTATCCGATCATCGGCGGCCTTGAGGTTTCAGGGCGGATCGCAGGGCTCGGACCGGGCGTCGTCGGCTTCAAAGTCGGCGACCGCGTCGCGGCCTTTCTTGAGGACGCGGGCGGCTTCGCCGATCAGTGCGTGGCCCGCGTCGAACGACTGATCCCGATCCCGGAGGGCATGGCGCTCGACATTGCGGCGGCGTTTCCCATCCAGGGGCTCACGGCGTGGCATTTGCTCCACAACGTCAGCGTGACCAAGCCGGGCCACGTCATTCTGATTCACGCCATCGGCGGCGGCGTCGGCCTGTTCGCAACGCAACTCGCCGTGCGCAGCGGCGCGACCGTCATCGGCACGGTAGGCACGAAGGGCAAGGAAGCGCGCGCGCTCGACTACGGCGCGACCAAAGTCGTCAACCGGGACGATGAGGATTTCGTCGAAGCCGTGATGAATTTCACTGAAGGCAAGGGCGTCGACAAGGTGCTCGATTCAACCGGCGCCAGCATCCTCGACCGCAGTTTCTCGACTGTCCGCAAGCTTGGCCACGTCGTGAGCTTCGGCGAGGCGGAGGGCCGGCCGTTTCCAAATCTCTGGGAGCGGCTGGTGACGAAATCGCTGACCTTCACTCGCTTCCATCTCGGGCACGCCGATTTCTCTTCCGCAGCCTGGCGCCAGTCGATCGACGCGGTGGTGGGGGGCATCATGGATGGCACCCTGAAAGTCCCGCTTGAAGAGACATTTCCCTTCGCCGAAGCGGGCGCCATGCTGCAACGCCTGGCCTCACGCCAGGTCGCGGGCAAGCTCATCCTCGCCGTCAACCCGAGTTGAGCCAGCGCCAATGCCTCATATCAACGGCGCACGACTGCTCGCCGACCTCCGCCGCTTGTCCGAGTTCGGCGCGTACAAGAGCGGCGTGCACCGGCCGACGTTTTCGCCGCAAGACATCGAAGCGCGCCGCTGGCTCGCCGCGCGTTTCGCCGAGGCAGGCCTTGATGCGTCGATCGATGGAATCGGGAATGTCTTCGGCAGGTCGCGCGCGATAGGCCCGAAGCTTTTGCTCGGTTCGCACACCGAATCCCAGAACCATGCGGGCTGGCTCGACGGGGCGCTTGGCGTCATGTACGGGCTCGAAGTCGCGCGCGCCTTCCGCGAAGACCCGAGCACTGCCGGCGCCCCCATCGACGTCGCCTCATGGGCCGACGAGGAAGGGCATTTCGGTTCTTTTCTTGGCAGCCGCTCGTTCATTGGCGACGTCACCGACGAGGAGATCGACAAGGCGCGCGACCGCAACACGGGAACGCCTCTTCGCGAGGCGTTGACGAACGCAGGCCTCGCGGACCGCAGGCGCGAGACGATCGTGGCCTCGGATTATCTCGGCTATCTCGAGGCGCACATCGAACAGGGCGACACGCTCGACGAGGCGGGACTGCGTCTTGGCGTGGTCACCGGCATTGTCGGCATCCGTCAGTATCGCATCGTCTTCATCGGCGAGGCCAACCACGCGGGCACGACACGCATGGTTACGCGCAAGGACGCGGGCGTCGCGCTCGTCAAAATGTCGGCGGCGATCGCGGAGCGGTTCCCGAAAGTCGCCGGACCCCGCAGCGTCTGGACCACAGGCGCGATTGAGCTCGAGCCTGGCCAACCGAGCATCGTTCCAGGACGCGCCGAGATGACGTTCCAGGTGCGCGACCTCGAGACCGCGCAATTGCAGCGCTTCGAGGACTTGCTCGTCGGCCTCGTCGGCGAAGCCAACTCCGCGGGCCCCTGCGCGGTCAGAATGGAGACCCTGTGGACAGTGAGCCCCGTGCTCATGGCGCAGGCGTTTCAGGACGCCTTGAGCCGCGCGGCGCAAAAGCACGCGCCGGGCGCATTCATCGCGATGCCGAGCGCCGCCGGGCACGATGCGCAGATCCTGGCGCGGAAGCTTCCGGCGGGCATGGTGTTCGTGCCCAGCATCAAAGGGGTCAGCCACCATTGGACGGAGGATACGAGCGAAGCCGATATCGTGCTCGGCTGCCAGGTTCTCGCTGACGCGGCGGAAGAGATTGCAGGTCAAAGCGCCTGACCGCTACCGCCCGAAGCAACGCTCAGCGGCTTTGCCTTTGATGGCTAGGCTAGGCTTGGCGCCGCCTTCGTGGCCGTGGCAGGGCGACGTTTCAGCGCGGCTGACCCGATTTGAGGTTTCTTAGCACGTCGCTTTTCGTTGCGAAAACCCCTGATTTTGGGGGTTCGATTTCCGTAGACTTGCCGACGCTTATGACGTTCGCTGTGTGTCCCGGTGTGAGTGGCGAATGCCGTCATGGCCGGCTTTGTGCCGGCCATCCACGCGGGTGCCGCCACAATCTCTCTCCCGCTGAGACTTCGGTCGGTTTAGAGGCTTTTGGCGAGGAGGATGTGTCCTCGTGGATGGCCGGGTCCAGCGCCGCATGACAAAAAACAGAACCCTCGCCCCGCCGATAGCGAACACTGTACGATTCAGCATTTTCTTGCGGAAAGCCAAAATGAAGACTATGATCGTCGGCTATAGCGAACTCAATGGCGCAGAGCGATGCGAGACAACGGGCGCCAAATTCGTTGCGATTCTTGGCGCGCGGAGCTGGCTCGAATGGCCCGCATACAACCTGGAAAGGATAGGGGGAAATTTTTTTACTCCAAACGGCCACAAGTCATTGAAAAAGCTCGATTCGAAAAAATAAACGCTAGTAAATGCAAGCAAATTAGCTAGCGTTTACACGCGTTTATTGGCGTCTAGGGGCGTTTATTGGCGCTAAGATTTGCGAGTTGATCGCTCTCTGGTTGTATTGGTCGTCGTCTTCGGATAACGGCTGGTCGGCCCGACGAGAGCGCGTTGCGATTGGGTAGACTCGACGGCGTTGGCGCTCCCGCCCCCGTTAGCGCGTCGAGAGACAAGCGTTCATGAACGCTCCATGGGATGGGGTGTCGGGCGGATTTCGCAGGGCTTGCGATGACGCTAAAGCGCCCTGCCCTCTCGCCGCATGAGCCTCAGCACCGCGCCGAGCGTGGCCTTGAGCGAGGCCATCACGATGTTGGGGTCCATGCCGACCCCGTGCACGGCGCGGCCTTCAGCGTCCTGGATCTCGACATAGCTCGCCGCGGTCGCATTGGCGCCGCGCCCGACTGCATGTTCGTGATAGTCGATGAACGAGAACTCGACCTTGAACGCCGCCTTGAGCGCGTCGACAAAAGCGTCGATCGGGCCGTTGCCCTCGCCTTCGATCGTCATAGTCGAGCCGTCCGCCTTGCGCAGCGTCGCCACGAGTTCGCGATTGTCGGAGCTGGTCGGAACCGTTTGCTGCTTGACCAAAGTCATTGGCGGTTCGTCGAGAAGATAGGCCTGGCGGAACAACGCCCATAATTCGGGCGAGGTCAGCTCCTTGCCGTCAGCGTCCATGCGCTCCTGGGCGATCTTGGAAAACTCGACCTGCAGAGAACGAGGCAGGTCGAGGCCGTGGTCGGCGCGCAGGATATAGGCCATGCCGCCCTTGCCCGACTGGCTGTTGATGCGGATCACCGCCTCGTAATCGCGGCCGACGTCCTTGGGATCGATCGGCAAATACGGCACCTGGAACCATGGATCGTTGCGTTTCTCCTGCGCGTCGAACCCCTTCTTGATCGCGTCCTGGTGCGAGCCGGAGAACGCGGTGTAGACGAGTTCGCCCGCGTAGGGGTGGCGCTGGTGCACCGGCAATTGCGTGCAATGCTCGGCGACGTCCCGGATGCCGTTGACGTCGCTGATGTCCAGTTCCGGATCGACCCCTTGCGTGAACAGGTTCAAGGCCATGGTGACGATGTCGACGTTGCCGGTGCGCTCGCCATTGCCGAACAATGTGCCCTCGACCCGCTCGGCGCCGGCCATCAGCGCAAGCTCGGCCGCCGCGACCGCGGTGCCGCGGTCATTGTGCGGATGGACAGACAGGATCACGCTCTGGCGGTCGGATATGCGCCGGCCGAACCACTCGAACTGGTCGGCATAGGTGTTCGGCGTCGCCATCTCGACGGTCGCCGGCAGGTTGAGAATGAGACGCTTCGCAGCCGTCGGCTTGATGACGTCCTTGACCGCCTCGCAAATCTCAAGGGCGAAATCGAGCTCGGTGCCGGTGAAGCTCTCCGGCGAATATTCGAACTGAAAATCCGTGCCGAAAGCCGCGGCGGCAAGCGCCTTGACCTGCTTCGCAGCATTGACCGCGATCTCCGTCACGCCCTTGCGGTCGGTCCTGAAGACCACGTCGCGCTGCAAGGTCGAGGTCGAATTGTAGAAGTGGACGATCACCTTTTTCGCGCCCCGGACGGCCTCGAAGGTGCGCTCGATCAGTTCCGGGCGGCACTGGGTCAAGACCTGAATGGCGACGCCATCGGGGATTGCGCCGGACTCAATGATCGAGCGGACGAAGTCGAAGTCCGTCTGCGAGGCTGAGGGAAAGGCGACCTCGATCTCCTTGAATCCCATGTCCGTCAGGAGCTTGAACATGCGGTTCTTGCGCTCGACGCCCATCGGCTCGATCAAAGCCTGATTGCCGTCGCGGAGGTCGACCGAGCACCAGATCGGCGCTTTCTCGATGATGCGCGAGGGCCATTGCCGGTCAGGCAGGACGATAGGCGCGTAGGCGCGGTACTTTTGAATAGGCATCTGTGTCATGACGAACCCTGGGAGACTTTACGGCGGCGATTGAGCTGAAATCAGCTCGCCGACCTTGCCTGTGAAAAAAGGCGGATGCGAAACGATGTCCCGACGCGTCAGCGCGCCGGGCGTCTAAGGTGCAGGGTCGTCAACCGCGTTCGCATGGGCGCACCTTCAAGCAGAGATGACGAAAAAAATCAACCCAGTTCCTTCGTCGGAATGGACAAGCGCGTTCGCCCGATCCACAAGCGACCGCAGTCGGGGAGATGAAATGCGATCGTTGGTCTGCACACGGCCGGGCGCCCTCGCTATCGAGGACCGGCCCCGACGCCAGCCTGGAGCGGGCGAGGTTCTCGTTCGGATTCGCCGCGCAGGCGTCTGCGGGACCGATCTTCATATTTTTGAAGGTTCGCATCCGTTCCTGGAATATCCGCGCGTCATCGGGCACGAATTGTCCGGCGAAGTCGCGGACAGGGGCCCTGGATGCACCATTCCGATCGGCCAGCAGGTTTACATCATCCCCTATCTCGCCTGTGGCGTCTGTGTCGCGTGCCGCCGCGGCAAGACGAATTGTTGCCAGCGCATCCGCGTATTGGGCGTGCACATCGACGGAGGCATGGCCGATTACGTCTGCGTCCCGGAGGCCAATGTCGCGGCGGCCAATGGCGTGAGCCTCGATCAGGCGGCCATGGTCGAATTCCTGGCGATCGGCGCCCACGCAATCCGACGCGCCAATCCGGCGCCCGGCGATCGCATTCTGGTCGTCGGGGCGGGCCCGATCGGCATCGGCTGCATGCTGTTCGCAGGCTTGCAAGGCGGCGTGGTGACGGCGCTCGACCTCCGCCAGGACCGCCTCGACTTCTGCCGCGAACAGCTTGGCGTCCATCACGCCGTCGCCGCGGGGCCCAATGTCAAGGAAGCCCTGTCAGAGCTCACCGCGGGAGACTTCTTCGATATCGTCATCGACGCGACCGGAAACGCCAAATCGATGATGGCCGGGCTCGATTATGTCGCCCATGGAGGAACCTATGTCCTGGTCAGCGTCGTGCAGGACACAATCTCGTTCGCCGACCCCGAGTTTCACAAGCGCGAGACGACGCTCATGGGCAGCCGCAACGCCACGCGAGAGGATTTCACCAAGGTCTTCGACGCGATGCGCGAGGGCCGCGTGCCGACCGACGCGCTCGTCACCCACCGCGTCGCGCTCGAGAAGGCGCCCGGCAGCTTTCCCCTCTGGATCAAACCCGAAACCGGCGTCATCAAGGCGCTGATCGAGATTTAGTCCGTGACCGAGTTTCCCATCCTCCAGTTCGGGGCCAGCCGTTTCCTGCAGGCCCACGTCGATCTATTCGTCAGTGAGGCGCTCCCCCGCGGCGAAGCGATGGGGCGCATCGCTGTGGCGGGGACCACGGGAAGTCCGGAGAGCCGCCGGCGCGTGGCCGCCTTTGCGGCGGGCCGGCCTTATCCGGTTCTTGTCAAGGGCCTCAGCGGCGGGGCGGTCGTCGATGAGATCGTGGAGGTCAGTAGCGTTGGCGGCGGCGTGGACGCCGCGACCCAATGGGAGGAGCTCGAGCGCCTGTTCCTCGCCGCGCGTTGCGCCATTTCGAACACCGCCGATCGCGGCTACGAGACCGATCCCAACGACCGGCCTGACGCCGGTCCGCCCCGGTTGTTTCCCGCCAAGCTCGCCAAGCTCCTGCTCGCGCGCCACCACGCCGGCGCCGATCCCATCACGCTTTTCCCGTGCGAGCTGACGCCGGCCAACGGCCAGGTCCTGCGAGGCGTGGTGCTGGAGGTGCTCGACAGCTGGCGGGCGCCGGAGGCGACTCGCCGCTGGGTCGGCGAGAAATGCGTGTGGGTCAATTCGCTCGTCGACCGCATTGTCTCCGAGCCGCTGGAACCTCTGGGCGCGGTCGCCGAGCCTTATGCTCTGTGGGCGATCGAGAACCAGCCCGGGCTCGAGTTGCCCTGCCGGCATCCCGCTATCGTCCTCGCCGCCGATCTGAAGCCATACGAGCGGCTGAAGCTGTTCATCCTCAATCTAGGCCACACCTATCTCGCCGAGCTGTGGGCCAGGAAAGGCGGGCCGCCGAACCTCATGGTCCGCGAGGCGGTGGCGGACGCAACGATGCGCGCGAAGCTTGACACGCTCTACGCGGACGAAGTGCTGCCGGTTTTCGGGGCTATCGGCATGAAAGGTGAGGCGCAAGCCTATCTCAAGACCGTGATCGAGCGGTTCTCCAACCCCTTCCTCGATCATCGCCTGTCCGAAATCTTCACTAACCACGCGGCCAAGAAGGAGCGCCGCTTTGGCGGCCTGATCGACCTCGCCAAGACCCAGGATGTGAGCATCAAGCTGCCGCGCCTCGAGGCGGCGCTCGCTGACGGCTGAAGGCTTGGCTCGCGATCCTCTCGCCTCGGGCGATCTGATCGCCGATCGCCGTTTCGCCTACGCCAAGGCGGCGGCAGCAGACGGCGAGTGGAGCGCGGCGGCGGAACTGTTCGAGCAGACGATCGAGCGCGCGCCGCAATGGGCGGCGGCCTGGTTCGCGCTGGGCGAAGCGCGGGAGAACCTTGGCGACCTCGACGCGGCCGCTCAGGCCTTTCGCATGAGCCTTGTCACCGATGCCGCCGACGCGCAGGGCGCGAAGCCCCGGCTCGCGCTCATTGGGCGAGGCGAGGCGCTTGACGGACTGCCGCAGGCGTATGTCGCACGGCTGTTCGACGACTACGCCTGGCGCTTCGACAAGCATCTCATTAAAAATCTCGGCTATCGCGCTCCTGCCCTTATCGCCGAGGCCTTGGGCGCCGTCGCGCCGGCTCGCCGCTTCGCCTCGGCCCTCGACCTCGGCTGCGGGACGGGCCTCATGGGGGAGCCGTTGCGCGCGCGCGTCGACCGCCTCGCCGGCGTCGACCTTTCGGCGGCGATGATCGCGAAAGCGCGCGAGCGCGGCGTCTATGACGAGCTCATTATTGGCGACGCCGCCGCGCCGATGCGCGAGCGACCGAGCGCCTTCGACCTCATCGTCGCCGCTGACGCGCTGGTCTATTTCGGCGACCTCGCGCCTCTATTCGCCGCCGTCGTGACGGCGCTGACTGCGGACGGCCTGTTCGCTTTTTCGGTCGAAACCTGTGACGGCGACGGATTCAGGCTCGAGCCAACGATGCGATTTGCCCATAGCCGCGCCTACATCGAGACGACAGCGCGCAAGGCTGGTTTGCGGCCGCGGCTGATCCAGTCAGCTTCGACGCGGCGCGAGAGCGGCGCGGATGCGCCGGGCCTGATCTGTGTGGCCGAGCGGATGTAGCAGCCCTCAGGCCAGCCGCCATGAACTTCCGATGGCGCGGATTCCTTGTCGCTCCCGCGCAATCGGTCGCGCCTGCGGCGAGCGATAAGCCATGCGGCAATGGCCGGCGCAATAAGGCTGGCCCTTGGCTGGCGTCAGCCCGCAATAGGCGAATTCTCCGCTTCTTGGATCGCCGAGCGGCCAGCGACAGGCGAAGTCGCGAATGTCCTCGAAACACACCCGTCGCATCTCGCCGATCTCGGCTTCGCCCAGCGACCACGCCGGCCTCCCCTCGCCCGGCCTGACCCGAGGATCGCCGACGAGGGCGACATCCGAGCCGTGATTGGCGACGCCGGGCTGAGTATGAGGCTGAGTATAAGGAGCGCTCGCCCATAGGGGTCGAGGCGCGCGCGCTGGCGCCTTGCCGCGCGAGGAGCGGGGCCCGCCGCCGCTAAGTTTGACGCCCATCCGACTCGCCTTGCCGATGACTGCGTTTCTGGATCCGACGCCGAGCGCGGCCGCGATGGCGCTTGCGCTCTTGCCCTCGAGAGCGAGCTTCTTGAGGTCATCAATCGCCTCGGCTGTCCACAGCATTGCACGGCTCCAATGGCTATCGCCGCGGCGATCCGCCGCGCGGAATGGTTTGAGGATGGGTATTCTTGTCCTAGGCGGAGGCCGAGACGTTCCAGCCCCCGCGGCCCGCCAATTTTGGAAGAATTTCCAATTTCTTCAGCATCTTAAAAAAACAAATCAATCTGCAATGGTGGATTCGGAATAGTCTGACTCGGAGCATAAATACGGTATAGTGCCTCCGTAGTGCGGAATACGAGGCGCTTCGTTCCGAACTGCCGGGAGATCGTTATGTTCGAGCGAACGCGGTCGTTGGGAACGCCGCCGTATACGTCGTACCGGACGTTCAAGACCTTTATCGAGGACCTTCACGAGCACGGCGTTCCGTCGCGCATCGACCGCAGCGTGCTGACGCGCTTTTCAGGGGTCGTCGGCACTCAGCTGATTCACGCGCTGAAGTTTCTCGTTCTTATCGAAGGGGATGGACGCCCGAGCTCGCGCCTCAAGGCGCTCGTCAACGCGCACGCCACGGGGCGATGGCCCGAGACGCTCTTGGAGACGCTCAAACATGAATATGCGCCGATGTTCGCAATCGACCTCGAGACCGCCACGCCTTCCCATTTCAACGAAGCGTTCAGGAAGGCGTTTCCGGCCGCCGACGCGGTCGTCCAAAAGTGCGTGACCTTCTTCCTTTACGCCGCGAACGACGCGGGCGTGACAATCAGCGGCCGGGTGCTGAAGGGCCGGAAGCCACGGTCTCTGACGCCGAGACGGAAAGTCGCTAAGCCCGCGTTCGCCAGTTCGCCGGTAATGGAGGAGTTCGACGCGGCGCCGTCGCCGCCTCAAGCTCCCCTCCCCCCCGTCGAGGGCAAGAAGCCGTCAGAAATCCTCCTGACACACCTCGACTTGAACGAGATGGACGACGAACAGCAGGCGGCGGTCTGGACCCTGTTGAAATACTTTAAGGCGCGGGGACTGTGAGCCCGTCAAACGTCCTCATCGAGGATCTTGCGAACCTTCGTCGCCAAGTCCTGGATGCTGAAAGGCTTGGTCAGGAGATTGGTGCCAGGATCGAGCATTCCGTTGTGCACGATGGCGTTGCGCGTGTAGCCGGTCGTATAGAGCACCCTGAGGTTTGGCCGTATCCCGCGCGCGCGGTCGGCCAATTGTCGTCCAGACATGTCCGGCATGACGACGTCGGTGAACAGCAGGGAGACCTCCTGGCCGTCATCGAGCAGACGCAACGCATGCGCCGGATTCGAGGCTTCGACGACGCTATAACCAAGCTCTCTCAAGGCTTCGATGGAAAGCGCGCGCACACGCGCGTCATCCTCGACAACAAGAATGACTTCGCTGCGCAAACCGCGGTGAATGGTGGCGAGCCGCTTCGCCTGCTCCGTCGCCCCGGTTTCTCCAAAGAGACGCGGCAGATAAATCTTGATCGACGTCCCCACCCCCAACTCAGAGTAAATTCTGACGTGGCCTCCGGACTGGCGAACAAAGCCATACACTTGGCTCAAGCCAAGACCCGTCCCCTTCCCGGCGCTCTTGGTGGTAAAAAACGGGTCGAAGGCTTTTGCGATGACTTCCGGCGTCATGCCGGAGCCCGTGTCGGCGACAGCGATCAGCACATACTGTCCGGCCTCGATCGCGTATTCCTGCGCGTAAGCATCATCCACAGAGGCGTTCGTGGTCTCGATCGTGAGCCTGCCACCGCCCGGCATGGCGTCACGGGCGTTGACCGCGAGATTGAGGATCGCGTTCTCAAGCTGCGCCGGATCCGCCTTCACCTGCCAAACACCGGCGGCAAGCACAGTCTCGACCTTGATTTGCTCGCCAAGCGTCCGGTCGAGCAGTTCGCTCATACCAGCGACCAGTTTGTTGATGATCAAAGGTTCGGGTGAAAGTGGTTGCTGACGCGAGAACGCCAGAAGTCGCTGCGTGAGCGTCGCCGCCCGCTGGGCGCCATCGATGGCGCCCTCGACGAACCGCTCAATGTCTGTCTCCCCGCGCGCGAGCTTACGTTGAATTAGGTTGAGTCCGCCCAAGATGACGGCGAGCATATTGTTGAAATCGTGGGCGATGCCGCCGGTGAGCTGGCCGACGGCCTCCATTTTCTGGACCTGGCGGAGTTGTTCTTCGACCTTGGAGCGCGCCTGGACCTCGTCGAGAACCCGCTGCTCGAGCGTATTGTTCAAAACCTGAAGCGCCTCTTCGGCGCGGCGACGTTCCGCAACCTCGCGTTCTGCGGCCTGATAGAGGCGGGCGTTGTCTATCGCCGTGGCGGCCTGGCCGGCGATGCCGACCACAAGCTCCTCGTGCTCGTCGACGAACTTTCCGGGCTCACCATGTCCGAAGAGCAGTCCGCCAATCACTTCTCCGGAGCGGGAGGCGACCGGCACGGCGAGATAGCTCCGCACCGGCAAATGTCCTTTGGGCATCCCGTGATGGGGATCGTTCTTCCCGTAACGAGGGTCGTTTCGAATATCATCAGATCGGACGACGGCGGTGCCCTTGAAGGTCGGGTCGAACAAGGCCGTGTTGCGCGGCATGGGGAACTTGGCGAAGTGCTCCCTTGGCGCGCCAGAGAGTGCGTAGAGCATGTAGCTCTCGCCGCTGTCGTTGATGACGTTGTAGAAGAAGGCGCCGAACTCGGCGTCCACGATTTCTGTGCAGGCGTCGGTCGCAATCTGCACGATCTTGTCCACATCGAGCTCGGCCGCAAGCGCTGCGCCGGTGCGGTTGAGAACGTCAAGCTTTCGCGATTCGGCCCGGATCGCGCGCTCGGTCGCGTGCCGTTCGGTGACGTCGTGGCCCTGGAGGAAGATGCCGGTCGTAGCCCCGTCATCGGCTACGATCGGCTGGTAGATGAAATCGAGGTAGCGTTCGGTGAGGACGCCGTCGAGGCCGTGTCGCAGATTGATGGGAACGCCGCGCCCGATATGGGGCTTGCCCGAAGCATAAACTTGATCGAGCAATCCAACGAAGCCCTGATCGACCACCTCGGGGAGCGCCTCCGCAACTGTCCGTCCGATGACGTCGCGGCTGGCGACCAACGTCCGGTAGGCCTCGTTCACCATGGTGAAGCGATGCTCATTTCCGCTTAGCATCGCAATGAACCCGGGAGCCTGCTGGAACATGAGCTTCAGGCTCTTGCGTTCGGCCTCGAGCTCCCGTTCGATCCGAACCTTGTCCGTGATTTCGACGACGATGGCGATGACGCCGACCGGTATCCCGTCTTCGCCGAGAACGGGGGAGTAGTCGAGGTTGAGCCAGACTTGCTCCGGTTTGCCGCCATGCCGATAGAGCGTGAGCTCGGTTCCTCGGTAGGCCAGCGTCCGGCCGGCGAGACCCACCTTCATGACGTTGTCGTTGAAGTCGGCGACCTCGGGCCAACCCTCCCGCACCTTGGAGCCGAACAGATTTGGATGGCGGCCGCCGGCGAACCCCGAATAGGCGTCATTATAGATCATGATGCCGTCCTCGCCCCACAAGGTTACGATTGGGACGGGCGAGCCCAGGATGAGCGCGATCGTATTTTTTAGGCTCGTCGACCAGCTCTCGATCGGACCAAGCGGCGTCGCGCCCCAGTCGAAACCTGCGATAATGTCGGCAGCTTCCCCTCCACCACTCAAAAACGGGTAGCGAGTGGGGGCAATCATGTTCAAAATGTCCCTCCGACCGGTGGCGATTCGACCGGACAAATCGGTGATGTAGCGCGGCGACTCGCTCTTTGCATCAGATCGCTGTCCGAGCCTGACGCGCCCTGATGATCGCTGCGTTAAGCTCGCCGCCGAACACGAACAAGAGCGCCACCCAATAAAGATAGACCAGCGCGATCATGACGGAGGCCAGGCCCGCATAGGTCGAGATATAGTTGCGCAAATACTCGCTTAGATAGAAGCCGAAGGCTTCGCCAAAGGCGATGCTGGCGACGAAGGTCATCGTTACGCCCGGCAGGATATCGCGAAAACCGACCCGGTGAGCAGGGAGGATGAGGTGAGCCAGGACAAGGGAGCTCGCCAGCATCAAAGCCGCGACCCCGATGCGGACGAAGGTGAGCAGACTGTGCGCCTGCTCAACCGAAGGAAAGAAGGTCGCGAGGGTGTCCACAATCAGGGGCCCGAGCACGACCAGAAAGGCCAGCGCGAGCAGAGCGAACGAGCCGATCAGCACCAGCCCGAGCGACTGGAGCCTGAGCATCCACCATGGTCTCGGTTCGATCAGACCATAGGCGCGATTGAGCCCGACCCTGAGCGCTTCGATGGCGCTCGAAGCGAAATAAAACGAGAAAATCGCGCCGAAAGTCAGCAATCCGCCGCTGCGGGGGGTCGTCAGAACGCGCTCCACCTCTTCCGAGATCGGACGCGCCACCATCTCCGGCCATTCGGCAAAGACGAGTTTCGCCGCCTCATGGGCGAGGTCGCTCGAGCCAAAAAATCCCGCAACCGCAGCAACGAAAATGAGGAACGGGAACAAGGACGTGAGCAAAGTCAGCCCGATGTAGCTGGCGATCGCCCAGCCGTCATCGGCGGCGAACTTCTCCGCCGCCTGCCAGATGATTTTCAGGCGTGCGTTCACCCTCGCTCGACCCTCCCCGGATCAGCGGCCATTTTGGCCCGGCTGGGTGGCGAGCGCCACCCGCGAAAGGCCGAATTTACGCAGCCTGACCCGCGGCGAGGCATTGCAACCACGGAAGCAGCGACGCATGCTGCGGCGCAGCAACGGCGCCCAACGGAGGAGCCACGCTTGTTGACGCTCGACAACCTTGCCAGTGAGGCCCATCTCGCAGCCCAGCGGCTTCTGGATCGCGCCCTGGAAGCCATGCGCGACCGAGCGAGCGAAAACGGCAAGCTGAGCGCCGGCAAGATTGAAACTGAACAGCATGCCGTCCACGGGCTGGCTTGGCTTGCGACCTATGTCGAAGCGATCAAGGAATTGGCCGCCTACGCCAATCGTATGCAGGAGGAGAGACGATTCGGCGAGACTGAACAGCTGCTGACGCGCATTGGACTTGGAGAATATCTCGATCAGATCTTTACCGCCATCCCGATGAATCAGGGCGAAACTCTGCGCCCGGCCGACTTCGGGCTCGATTCCGACGAAATCACACGGCTTCGCAATGACGCCGTCACGTCCCTGATCGGTTCCGGAAACACGCTGGAGAACCGGGCCGCCCTCGCCGCCTTGATCGCGGACGCGCGCGAAGGCGCGATCGGCGATCCCGGCCTCGACGAGACCCTGGAGGCCATTCGGGGCGAGATGCGCCGTTTCGCCGACGCCGAGGTCGCGCCCGACGCTCAAAGCTGGCATCGCGCCAACGCCTATATCCCGCTCGAGGTGATTGCGGGCCTGAGCGCAATGGGCGTCTTCGGCCTGACCATCCCGGAGGCCTATGGCGGCATGGGGCTTGGCAAGGTCGCCATGTGCGTCGTGTCTGAGGAATTGTCGCGCGGCTATATCGGCGTGGGTTCGCTGGGCACCCGCTCCGAGATCGCCGCCGAACTCATCCTTCTCGGCGGCACGGACGCGCAGAAACAGAAGTACCTGCCCAAGATCGCGAGCGGCGAGATCCTGCCGACCGCAGTTTTCACCGAGCCCAACACCGGCTCCGACTTGGCGTCCTTGCGCACCCGCGCGATCCGCGATGGCGACGACTATGTCGTCAGCGGGGCCAAGACCTGGATCACCCATCCCGTGCGCGCCGACCTGATGACGCTGCTCGTCCGCACCAACCCGGACGAGCGGGGCTATCGGGGCCTGTCGATGTTTCTGGCCGAGAAGCCGCGCGGGACCGACGCCGACCCGTTTCCAGCCAAGGGCATGTCGGGCGGCGAAATCGAAGTGCTCGGCTATCGCGGCATGAAGGAATACGAGATTGCCTTTGACGGCTTTCGGCTGCCCGCCGACGCGCTGCTTGGCGGCGTCGAAGGCCAGGGCTTCAAGCAGCTGATGGAAACTTTCGAGTCGGCGCGCATCCAGACTGCCGCGCGCGCGGTCGGCGTGGCGCAATGCGCCTTCGAGCTCGGGCTCCGCTACGCCAAGGAGCGGGTGCAGTTCGGCAAGGCGATCATCCATTTTCCCCGCGTCGCCGACAAGCTCGTGATGATGGCGGTCGAGATCCACATCGCCCGCCAGATCACCTATTTCGCCGGCCGCGCCAAAGACGAAGGCCGCCGCTGCGACCTCGAGGCGGGAATTGCGAAGCTCCTCGCCGCGCGCGTCGCCTGGGCCGCGGCCGACAACGCGCTCCAGATCCACGGCGGCAACGGATTTGCGCTCGAATACCCGATCTCACGGGTGCTGTGCGACGCGCGCATTCTCAATATTTTCGAGGGCGCAGCCGAGATCCAGGCGCAGGTGATCGCGCGCAGGTTGCTCGAGGGCGGGAACTGAGCACGCTCGGCGCGCGGGGCCGGGACTCAGGATCACCGTAGTAAGTCGACGTTAGCGCGCGATGGACGATTTTGCGCGCGAGCCAGACATTTCAGTCGCTTAAGTCCTTTTTTCTGCAACCCGAAACGACCGCCGCCCCGCGCTTAAGCGCGGGGCGCGCAGGAACGCTGGGGCGGCATTGAATAGGCGATCGGTTGATGAGGATCAGACCCGCTCGAGCCGCACGTGCGCGAGGCCCGCGGCGCGGAAGCCGAGCACGCTGGCAGCGGCCGGCGAGACGTCGATGACGCGGCCGCGAATGAACGGCCCCCGGTCAACGATTTTCAAGATGGCGCTGCGGCCATTGTCGAGATTGACCACCTTCACCCGCGTTCCCATCGGAAGGCTTTTGTGGGCGGCAATCAGTCCGCTGTAATGTGGATTTAGATAGTATGAGGCTATACCCAACTCACTTGCGGCCGCTACATTCGTAAACCCAACCATGGCCGCACACACAAACATGAATTTCCGCATTCATTACACCTCGTTGCCATTGCGTTACCAGGCCCCCTTGGAGAGCCTATGAGGCAAAAACAAGGCGTTGCTATTATCCGATTTGACAATGCTTTGCTCCATTTGACAATACGACAGGAATATGCAGAGCGGCAAAACGGCTCTAGATTGCGAGAGGGCCGCGAGACTGGAATCGCAAGCCGCGGCGAAGGGAGAGAGATCGTATGAAGGTGCTTATTATCGGCGCGGCGGGCATGATCGGGAGGAAGTTGACTCAGCGCCTGGTCCGCGACGGGAAACTCGCCGGCAAGGCGATCACCAACGCACATCTTGTCGATGTCGTCGCGCCTCAGCCGCCAGCCAGTGCGCCATTCCCGGTGACCCTCGACGCCTTTGACATCGCCGCCTCCTACGTCGCGCAAAAGCTCGTCGCGCCGCGTCCCGACCTGATTTTCTTGCTTGCGTCGGTCGTCTCGGGCGAAGCGGAGGCGGACTTCGACAAGGGCTATGCCATCAACCTTGGCGGAACCCACGCGATATTCGAGGCGATCCGGCATGAGCAGGCTTTGTCCGGCGGGGCCTACAAGCCGCGTCTGATCTTCACCTCATCGATCGCCGTCTATGGCGCGCCGTTTCCCGACAAGATCGGCGACGAATTCCTCGCCGCCCCATTGACCAGCTACGGAACCCAAAAGGCGATTTGCGAACTTTGGCTCGCCGATTATTCGAGACGCGGCTTTTTTGACGGCATTGGATTGCGACTGCCCACGATCTGCGTTCGGCCCGGCTTGCCCAACAAGGCGGCTTCCGGGTTCTTCTCCGGCATCATCCGCGAACCGCTCGCGGGCAAGGAAGCGATCCTGCCGGTCGGCGAAGACGTCCGTCACTGGCACGCCTCGCCCCGGGCGGCGGTTTCGTTTCTGCTGCGGGCGGCGGAACTGGATCTCTCGCTCTTGGGCGCTCGCCGCTCGCTCAATCTGCCTGGCGTCAGCGTCACGGTCGGCGAGCAGATCGAGGCTTTGCGCGCCATCGCCGGCGACAAGACCGTCGCCCTCATCCGCCGCGAGCCTGACGAAACGATCATCCGGATCGTCGCTGGATGGGCGCGCGATTTCGATCCGGCGCGGGCAAAAAGCCTTGGATTTCAAGCGGACGCCAATTTTTCCGCCATAATCAATGCCCATATTGAGGACGAACTGAACGGCCTGAGGGCGTGACCGCGACGATGCTAGACCTTCCAGCAAGCAGCGAAGGCCGCGCCGATGCGTCCGCGCTTGCGCTCCAAAACACCGTCGCGGAGCGGTCCAGCGCGCCTCCCGCAGCGCCGTCATTTCACGGCTTCGGGCTCGCGGCGCGTGTCCTTGCGGTAACGATCAGCTTCGTCCTCCTGGCGATGAGCCTCTTCTATGTGACCCGGCTTACGGCTCATCGCGAGATGTTGCTGCACGGCAAGATCAGCGCCGTTCAGACCACGGTCGATGCTTTCGGGCTGGCCGGACCGACCCCGCCGCCCCAGGATTTATCGCAAAAGATCCTGAACAGCGTCGACGTGAAATGGATGGCGGTCGAGACGCCGACAGGACGCCGCGAATTCGTGATCCCGGGCGGCCCGCTGGCCGACGTCGAATCGATTACCGCCGACGACAATTCCTTTGTCGAGGGGATTGCGGCCACCTTTCACGCCCTGTTCGCCGCGCCCGGAACGGTCGTGAAGCTGAGCGCCCCGGCGCAAGCGAACCAACCGGCGATCGAATTCGCCTTCGACGAGTCGACGCTGGTCCAGTCGCTGCGGCGCGTGTCCTACAATTTCCTCACGATTTCGCTGACCATCGCCGCGGTCGTCACCTGTGTGCTATGGGCGGCGCTGTGGCGCATGGTGCTTCAGCCGGTGCGCCGCCTCACCTCCAACATCATCGCCTTTGGCGAGAGCCCGCAGGACGCCTCGCGGGTGATTGCGCCTTCCGGTCGGGGCAACGAGATCGGCCGCGCCGAGGCGGCGCTCGCCGTGATGCAGCGGTCGCTCGCCCACGAGCTCGCGCAAGGCAAGCGGCTGGCCGAACTCGGCATGGCGGTTGCGCGCATCAATCACGATCTGCGCAACATCCTGAGCGCCGCGCAGCTCATCTCCGATCGCCTGGCCACGATCCCCGATCCGCTTGCTCAGCGACTGGCGCCGCGTTTGGTCGCGACCCTCGATCGCGCGATCCAGTTTTGCCAGTCGACGCTCACCTATGGCGCAAGCCGCGATCTTCCTCCGACGCGCCGCCGGTTCGATCTCAGCGAGTTGGTCGGAGAGGTCGTCGAGTCCGGGCAAGCCGAAAACGAGGCTGTGATCGACTACAACATCGACATTCCGCCTCGCTTTTGTGTCTATGCGGACCCGGACCACATCCTGCGCGTGCTGGAGAACCTGGGCCGCAACGCCGCCCAGGCTCTGATGGCCAAGGGCGCCGCGGACGGACGGCCGAAAGCCATTCGCTTTGCGGCCATTCGCACCGACGGGCTGGCGCTGGTCGAGATCAGCGACACTGGGCCTGGATTTCCGCCTGACCAGAACGAGCGCATTTTTGAGCCGTTCCACAAATCCACAAGCGACGTTGGCGCCGGCCTCGGGCTCGCGATCGCGGCGGACCTTGTGACGCGAAACGGCGGAGCGATCACTCTTGCGCCGGCCAAGGCCGACGATTTCTATTGCGGCGCGCGATTCCTGATCAAATTGCCGACCGCCGAGGGCCCTCGGAAGTCCCCCCGAGTTCGGCTCGGACGCGCGAGAGCTGCTCCCGTAATCCACGTCCCTTAAGGGGCGATCCCCCCTCGAATTGCGTTCGACTTTGAGGCGGGCTCGCGCTCGGCTAAGACTGCGCCCCGCGAGCACGCGCTGGAACGCCCATTTCGTCCAAGAGTCCGCGTGGCGTCTATGGGAAGGTGCAGATGTCGCTCATGACGCCGATGGCGCGAAGCCTATCGATCGCCTTCCTCTCGTCAGGCGCAAAGGAAGCGAACGACGCGCTCGAGACGCTCACCGCTCTCTATGGCAATAGCTCGTTCGACGAGGCCGACGTCATCGTGGCGCTCGGCGGCGACGGCCTGATGCTGCAGACCCTGCACATGACGATGAAGGCGCCGAAGCCGATCTACGGCATGAACCGAGGATCAGTGGGCTTCCTCATGAACGACTATTCCGAAGCGGGGCTGCCGGAACGGCTCAGAGTGGCGTTGCCGTCGATCATCCATCCGCTGATTATGCGCACCCGCGACATCAACGGGGTCGAAACGACGGCGCGGGCGATCAATGAAGTGTCGCTGTTGCGGCAGACCTATCAGGCGGCCAAACTGCGGATCGAGATTGACGATACGGTGCAGCTCGAGGAACTCATCGCCGACGGCATTCTGGTCGCCACCCCAGCCGGATCCACCGCCTACAACCTTTCCGC
Organism: uncultured Alphaproteobacteria bacterium; assembly: GCA_963737365.1. Classification (GTDB taxonomy): domain Bacteria; phylum Pseudomonadota; class Alphaproteobacteria; order Rhizobiales; family Beijerinckiaceae; genus Roseiarcus. The sequence continues at coordinate 708,077 of CAVTSD010000007.1, read as the reverse complement.
CAACGGACCCATCCTGCCCCTCGGCGTGCCCCTGATGGCGCTGACGCCGCTTTCGCCGTTCCGCCCGCGCCGTTGGCGCGGCGCGCTCCTCAGGGATTCCCAACGGGTGACCCTTACGGTTCTCGAAGCGGACAAGCGCCCGGTCGCCGCTGTTGCTGACCACAACGAAATCCGTCGGGTCGTCGAGGTGAAGGTGGCGATGGACAAGGCGACCTCGCTGGTCCTCTTGCACGATCCCGGCCATTCGCTCGACGAGCGAATCCTGACCGAACAATTCCGCTACTAGGCGAGCCGATGGCCAGAGCTGCACGCGTGATCCGCGACACGGTTCTCGCTACGGGACGGTTCGATCTGACCCGAACGGAGATCGAGGTCACGGAAGACGACGGTTCGACGCGAACGCTCAAGCACGACGTCTATCGCCACGGAAGAGCCGCGGCCGTGTTGCTCTACGACGCCAAACGTCGGGTTGTCGTGCTGGTCAAACAGTTTCGCGCCGGCGCGTATCTGAGCGACGGAGCGCTGGCGACGATCGAGGCTTGCGCGGGCATGCTGGACGGCGACGCGCCCGATGTCTGCGCTATCCGAGAGGCGTTTGAGGAGACGGGCGTCGTAATCCGCAAGCCGGTCCACGCCTTCGACGCCTACATGAGCCCGGGCGGCATGACCGAAAAGATCGCCTGCTTCGTCGCGCCCTACAGCGAGGCGGACAGGACCGGAAAGGGCGGCGGCGTCGACGAGGACGAGCATATCGAGGTCCTCGAGGTCCCGTTCGACGAGGCGCTGGCGATGATCGCGAACGGGGCGATCGCCGACGCCAAGACGATCGCGCTGCTCTACTATGCGAACGCGCAGGGCCTCATGGGGTGACGGTCCGCCGACCGGATTAGCGCCCGCCTTTCCCGTCGCGTTTCGTGCGATTCGATAGGATGCGGCGCCATTTCCTCAGTGCCGTATTCGGCGCGGACAAAGTGAAGAGCGACATCGGCGTCGACAAGAATGCGACGACGACGCGTGGCTTGGCGCATCCCAGACATGCTGGTCGCCAAAGGCTATGGCGAAGCCGATCCGATCGCGAGCAACGACACCGCCGACGGCCGGCTGAAGAACCGCCGCATCGAGTACCATGTGGTGAAAGCGCCGACGTAACCCGAGCGACCGAGGCGCCACCCGATCGCGATGAGACGCGCCCAGCGCCGCGTCACAGCAGCTTAAGCTATACTGGAAACCGCGGATGGAGATTGTGCAGGATGGCGAAGCTCGTCTTTGGATTGAACCAGTCCCTAGACGGTTACATCGACCACCAGGAATTTGCCCCTGGTCCCGCGCTCTTTCGTCACTTCATCGACCAGCTGCGTGGCCTGAACGGCGGAGTGTACGGTCGCCGTATGTACGAGGTTATGCGTTATTGGGATGAAGACCGTCCGGAGTGGGACGCGGACGAACGCGACTTCGCGACGGCGTGGCGGAGACACCCGAAGTGGGTCGTGTCAGGCTCGTTGAAGTCAGTCGGTCCCAACGCCAAGCTTGTCAGGGATGACATCGAGGCGGTGATCCGCGAACTGAAGTCTCAGCTCGTCGGGGAGGTTCAAGTTGGCGGACCAGACTTGGCGCAAAGCCTAAGCGACCTTGGTCTTATCGATGAGTATCGACTCTATTTCCGCCCCATCGTGCTCGGTCGCGGCAAGCCATTCTTTGCCGGCCCCCGGCCGCCGCTCCGCCTTGCCGCCAGTGATCTAATTGGCGAGGACGCGATGAGGTTGACGTACGTTCCCGCCTAATCCCTCGCCTCGCCCCACGGATTGCGCCGCAAGTCCGCCGACCGCTTCGCCGCCAGGACCGTATTCGCCATCAGCATGGCGATGGTCATTCGGCCGACGCCGCCGGGCACTGGCGTGATCGCGCCGGCGATCGCGGCGGCCTCCGCATAGGCGACGTCGCCGACGAGGCGCGTCTTGGGTTTGCCGGAAGGATCGTGGCCACGGACAGGCACACGGTTGATGCCGACGTCGATCACGATCGCGCCGGGCTTCACCCAATCGCCGCGAACCATTTCCGGCTGCCCGACCGCGGCGACAAGAATGTCGGCGCGTCGCGCGACGGACGGCAGGTCGAGCGTGCGCGAATGCGCGATTGTCACGGTGCAGTGCCGGGCGAGCAGAAGCTGCGCCATCGGCTTGCCGACGATGTTCGAGCGGCCAATGATCACCGCTTCCATGCCAGGAAGCGTCCAGCCCAGCCGCTCGCAAGCCTTATCGATGAGGATCATCGAGCCCGCGGGCGTGCAAGGGATCAGCGCGCGGGCGCTGTCGCCCACCGACAACAGGCCGACATTGATTGGGTGGAAGCCGTCGACGTCCTTTTGCGGCGCGATCGCTTCCAGGACGCGCGCGGAGTCGATGAGCTTCGGCAGCGGCAATTGCACGAGGATTCCGTGCACCGCGGGATCGGCGTTGAGCGTCTCGACTAGCGCCAGCAACTCGGCTTCCGTCGTGTCGGCCGAGAGGTTGAGCTGGAGCGAGTGGAAGCCGCAGGCGTTCGCCGCCCTGCCCTTGCCGGCGACGTAGGTTTGGCTTGCCGGGTTGTCGCCGACGAGGACGACCGCAAGACCCGGCGTCAGCCCACGCGCGATGAGGGCGCGCGCGTCCTTGGCAACATGGGCGAGCGCTTCATCGGCGATCGCCGCGCCGTCCAGCACGAAGGCGGACCCGTTGGTCATGGATCGTTCCTGCGCCAAGCTTATTCTGGGCGGTAGACGAAGCGCGCTTCGTGACGCGCCTGCTCACCGGGTTCGAGCACCCGCATGCCGGGCTTGTCGAACAAGGCGCCGGTGAACCCATCGGTGTCGCTGTAACCGGTCCAGGCCTCGAGACAGAGGAACGGCGCGTGGGGCCGCGTCCACAGCGCCGCGTGCTGGAAGCCTGGATATTCCATCGTGATCGAGGCGCCGGAGGCGTCGATGAAGGAGAGCGAGCGGCTCGAGCAATCGAGGAAGCAAAGCGCATCGTGTTCGAACAGCGCGTCGGAAAGCGGCAGGCTGCGGCCGCACAGTGGAACTGGGCGCATGGTCGCGCGAACAAGACCGCCCGGCGCGAGTTCAGGGACCTCGGGCCGCTCCGCTTTTTCGAACTGCACCAGCGCGCCCTCGCGCCCCGCTGAGCCGAGCGGCCAGCAAAAACCGGGGTGCAGCCCGCAAGCGTAAGGCGCGCGCCTCTCGCCCGGATTGGCGACTTCGATGGCCATTGCGAGCGTATCGGCGCTCAGCCGGTACTCGATCGCCAGCGTGAAGGCGAACGGATAGAGAGCGCGGGTGCTTGAACTGTCGCCAAGCGTCAGCCGCGCGAAATCGGGCGTCGTTGTTTCGACCGCGAAGGTCTCGAACCGCGCGAAGCCGTGCAGGCCGAGCGGATAGCGGACGCCATCCACCCGCTCCTCGCCGTCGCGCGTCCAGCCGACGACTGGGTAAAGAATCGGGCTGATCTCGCTCCAGATGGCCGGGTCGCCCGGCCAAAGCAGGTCGCGCCCGGCGACACGCCAGCTTCGCGCCTCGGCGCCGAGAAGCGCGATGGTCGCCTGCGCTTCGCCGTGCCTGAGCGTGATCTCGGTCATGCCGACAGCCCTTCGAAAGCCGCGGTGGCGACGAGGGGGACCTTGACCGCTGGCGCGCAAGCGATGATGGGCGCTCCATTCTTGAGGCCGCCCGCGCCAAGATAGTCGTTCACATATCCGCCCGCCTCGCTGACCAGAAGGACGCCGGCAAGGCAGTCCCACGCATGCATGTGATGCTCGACATAGCCGTCGAGCCGCCCGGCGGCGACGTAAGCGAGGGCGAGCGCGCCGGAGCCCGTCCGGAACGGCGCGGCGCCCGTCCGAGCGACACGCCGGAGAAGCTCGAAATACTGGTCGGCGCTCGCGCGCATGTTCCAGCCAACCTCGATGGCTGAGCTGGCGAGCGCGTTCGCCGCCGAGGCGCGCATCGGCAGGCCGTTGAGCCGTGCGCCGGCGCCGCGCTTAGCTGCAAACAATTCGTCGCGCATCGGATCGTAAATAACGCCGACCTCGACGTTGTCGGCGGCGACGCAGGCGATCGACACGCAGAAATGGGGCACGCTGCGGGCGAAGTTCGCCGTGCCGTCGATCGGATCGACGACCCATGCCGCCCCGCTCGCGCCGGCGGGGCGGGCTTTGCTCTCTTCGCCAATGAAGCCATCGGTCGGAAACACCTGAAGCAGGCGCTCCGCGATCAGCGCCTCCGTCTCTCCATCCACTTCGGTCAGATAGTCCTGCGGACCCTTGAAGCCGACGGTGAACGACTGGTCGAGGAAACGTCGACGCGCCAGTGCGCCAGCTTCGCGCGCGACCGCCTGCGCCGCGAGGAACCGCATATCCATGAGCGTGGAAGCGCCTTCGGTCATGGTGTCTCCGTCAAAAGTGGCTAAACGAGCCGTGCTCAAAGACGACCGAATTGCCGTCACGTCCGATGAATTGCGGCGGCTCCCGACCCTCGACCGCTTCGCCGACAAGCGTCAATTGCACGCCCGCAGCCGCAGCCTCAGCCTCGAAAGCAGAGGCGGATTCGCGCGGCGTCGAGGCGAGAAGTTCATAGTCGTCGCCGCCGGTGGCCGCAACTTCGAATAGGGCGGGACTGGCCGCGATCGCCGAGCGCGCCGCCGGCGACAGCGGCAGACGATCGATCTGCACGTGAGCGCTGACCTCCGAGACGTCCAGCATCTTGGTGAGATCGCCGACGAACCCATCCGACACATCCATGCCGCCGCTCGCATGTGCGGCCATCGCGCCGATCAGCGCCAGGCGCGGCTGAGGCGTCAGATAGCGCTCGAGCAGGAACGCCTTGTCGGCTTGCGGAATGTCGGGGCCCTGCCCCAGCCGAACCTTGAGGCCAAGCGCGGCGTCGCCGATCGTGCCGGTGACATAGAGGCGGTCGCCGGCCCTGACCCCCGTCCGTCTGGGCATCCGCCCTTCAGCGACTGAACCGATCGCGGTCACGCTGAGGGTCAACGGCCCCGGCGTCGCGACGGTGTCGCCGCCAAGAAGAGGGCATTTGTACTCGATCACGTCGGCGCCGAGACCGTCGACAAAGGCGGCGAGCCATGGCTCGCTCCAGTCGGAGGGCAGCGCGAGCCCGAGCAGAAATCCGAGCGGCCGAGCGGCTTTGGCGGCGAGATCGGAGAGATTTACGCGCAACGCCTTGCGGGCGATCGTCCCCGGCGGATCGTCGGCAAAGAAATGGACGCCCGCAACCAGCGCGTCGGTCGTCAGCACGAGGTCTTCGCCGGGCGGCGGTCGCAACAGCGCGGCATCGTCACGCAGGCCCAGGCCGGCAGGTGCCGCGAGCGGCGCGAAGTAGCGGGCGATGAGATCGGCTTCGCCAAGGCGAGACGGCATGGGAAGCAATCCGGAGGGGCGCGCCAACGACTGGCGGCGAACGCCGGTCTGTTAACGCATTCGAACGGCGATGTCGCGTCAGGCGCGGGGCGAATGGACCATGATTGGGATTACGGACCGGTCTCGACGCGGGGCCGCCTTTCTCTTGGCCCATTGTTAACGGTAGAACGCGCGCACCCTCGTTGACTTTCCTCTCCCCGCCGATTGTGTTGGAGATAGCGCCATGACTTTGGAGAAGCGGCCGCGTGCGCTGATCCTCGTGCTTTTTTGCCTTGCCGCTTCGCTCAGCAGCGGCGCTCCGGCGGCTGAGGTTTACCAGGGCTGCGCCCAGCCGGGCGCGACGGGCAAAGTCTGGTGGGTCGATCCCGTCAACGGCAAGACGCCGGCCGACGGCGGAAATGGATCGCAGGCCGCGCCCTGGAACTCTTTGCAAGGCGTCCTCTCGTTCAAGTTTCCCCAGGGCTATGGGCGCCCGCTTTTGTCGAGCGTCCCCTACTTCCACGTTGTCGACGGCAAGCGCGTATACGTTGCGGACCAGCTCGGGAGCCCGCCAGTCCAGCCCGGCGACACGATCAAGCTCATGAGCGGCGATTACGGCGACGTCGTCATCGGCGATTACCTGCAGAAGGTCGTCAACCCAAGCTTCGTGACCGTCGAGGCCGCGCCCGGCCAGGCGCCGGTGTTCTCGACACTGTACATGCGCTCAACCACGAAATGGGTGTTCAAAGGCATCAAGGTCCAGAGCCTGTTCGGCACGAATAACAGTAAGCTGCCGCTGGTGACCGTCACGGACCAGGGCGCCGCGCTCCCGACCTCCGATATCATCCTGGAGAACATGCAGGTCAGTTCAGCTGACAGCACGGATGGATGGACCCAGCCGGAGTGGTTGGCGCGCGCGCGGGTCGTCGGCATTTCCGCCAAGGGCAGCGATCACGGAGCCGACACAACTTGCGTTTCGGTAACCAACTCTCACATTTCCAGGGTCATATTTGGTGCTGAGGTCATGGCGAACAACATGCTGTTCTCCGGCAACGAGATCGACCGCTTCGGCGACGACGGGATCGACTACGTCGCTAGCAACATATTGATCGCAAAGAACTACATTCACGACGACCAGGTGCTCGGGAATGGCGCGCATATGGACGGCATGCAAGGATATCCAGGCGGAGCGAGCAATGTCGTTATCGACAGCAACCGTGTCATCCGCCAGACCGATCCGAAGCTGCCATTCCCAACCTATCTGCAAGGGATCGACGCCTTCGATGGCGACTGGACGAACCTCACGGTAACGAACAACGTGGTCGTGACCAGCGCCTGTTGGGGCATTTTCTTTTCAAGCGTGCATGGCGGCAAGGTCATCAACAATACGGCCGTTTCAGACGGCTTGTTGCCCCAGCCCGGCAATTGCAAGCCGCTTGTGGTCGTTGGCGCCAAGACCCATCAAGGCTCGGCATCAAGCGACGTGATCATGCGAAACAATATCGCCAACGGTCTCAATATCGATAACCGCGAGCCCAATATGACGATGGATCACAACATCTGTCTCGGCATCAACGGACGATGCCAGATCGTCACTTATGTGAACGGGAAGCCGGATTGGGGCACGATAAAGCCCGGCATCCACGGCGACCACAACATCATAGACGGACGCGGCGCCAGCGGCATGTTTGTGAATTTTGATCCCGCGAAGCTGGTTTTCGACCTCCGGCTGAGATCCGGGGCGCCGGCGATCGGCGCCGGCGCCGCTGCGGAAGCGCCTCCGGTCGACATCACCGGGGCGTCGCGCGCGGGCCGGGTCGACGTTGGCGCCTACCAACACAACCCAAGCAAATAGGCCGCGGCCGGCACGGCGGGAGTGAGAGTTGCGCTCGCCGACTTGCGCCCGTAAACCTCGCCGCGAAAGCTGGCTGAAGGACCGAGTTTGACTGACGCGTTCGAACCGAAATCCGATTTCCTGCGTGTGATGCAGGAGCGTGCTTTTGTTCATCAGTGCTCCGATTTCGCGGGTCTGGACGAGAAGGCGCGCTCCGGATCGCTCGTCGCCTATATTGGCTTCGACTGCACCGCCCCGTCTTTGCATGTCGGCTCGCTCGTGCAGATCATGATGCTGCACTGGTTGCAGGAGACCGGGGGCAAGCCGGTGGCGCTGATGGGCGGCGGCACGACGATGGTCGGCGACCCATCGGGGAAGGACGAGAGCCGCAAGCTTCTGACGGTCGCCGAGATAGAGGCCAACAAGGCTGGCATCCGCAAGGCCTTCTCGCATTTCATCCATTTTGGCGACGGCAAGCGCGACGCGATCATGCCCGACAATGCGGACTGGCTCGCGAAGCTCAATTACATCGACTTCCTGCGCGAGGTCGGGCGTCACTTCTCGGTCAATCGCATGTTGGCCATGGACTCGGTCAAGATGAGGCTCACCCGCGAGCAGGAGCTCTCCTTCCTCGAGTTCAACTACATGTGCCTGCAGGCATACGATTTCGCCGAGCTCAACAAGCGCCACGGGGTGACGCTGCAGATGGGCGGATCCGACCAGTGGGGCAATATCGTCACGGGCGTCGATCTCGGCCGCCGCATGGGCCTCGAGCCGCTCTACGCCTTGACTTCGCCGCTCATCACCACAGCGTCCGGCGCAAAGATGGGCAAGACAGCGGCGGGCGCGGTCTGGCTCGATGAAACGATGCTCGCGCCTTACGATTACTGGCAGTTCTGGCGCAACGCCGACGACGCGGACGTCGGCCGCTTCCTCAGGCTATTCACGCTCATGCCGCTTGACGAGATCCACCGGCTCGAACGCTTGGCCGGAGCCGAAATCAATGAAGCGAAGAAGGCGCTGGCGAACGAAGCGACTGCGCTCTTGCACGGGCGCGAGGCGGCGGACGCGGCGGCGGTCACTGCGCGCAAGACCTTCGAAGAGCGGGAGCTTGCCGACAGCCTGCCGACGGTCGATGTGCCGGGAGCGGAATTCGAAGCCGGGCTCGGCGCGCTGAGCGCCTTCGTCCGCGCGGGTCTCGTCGCCTCGACCGGCGAGGCGCGGCGCCAGATCCGCGGCGGCGGCTTACGGGTCAACGACGCAACGCTTGGCGATGAGAAGGCGCTCATCACCCGCGAGGAACTGAAAGCCGGCGGCGTGGTCAAGCTGTCGCTCGGCCGCAAGAAGCACGTGCTGCTGAGGGCGGTATGACCTAGCGCGCCGGCCGGCGCGTCGCCGTCTCGCCTGTCTCGGCAGGCTCATGAGCGCTCGCGCCGTGCGAGGTCGTCCCGTCGATGGCGCCAAGCATGCGGCGCAAAATACCAGGCGCGATCGCCGACAGCGGATTGACGGTCAGTGTCGGGCTGCTCATCGAGCCGCGCACGCGATAGCTGAGCCCGAAAACGCCGTCGTTCTCTCCGCCGCTGAGCAGAACGCCAACGAGCGGAATTTTCGTCAGCATCGTATTGACTGAGTAGGCGGGGACGAAGGAGCCGCTGAGATCGAGTTGGTTGTGTTCGAAGTCGATCCCGCCTTGAGCTGTCAGTCCGATGCTTGGATTGTAGATAACCGCGTCCTGAATCGCGAGCTTGCCGGGCGTGCGCTCAAAGGATGCGGTCATCTTCTCAAAACGAACGAGCGACGCATCAACGTGGGCGGCCGCCCCATCCGATGGACGCGGCGGCGCAGCGCTGACCAGTTGGCGAAACGCCGGCTCGTCGCGCAAGACGAAATCGGTGAGCGTCGCCTCTCCAGCGCTCACATCGCCGCGGGAGCGGAGAAGCAGGTTGAGGTCGCCGCCTTCGAGATGCGAGTAGAGATTGGCGAAACGGAGAAGCGCGCCGGCGTCGGACGTCACGATCCGCGTTTCTCCGCCGCTTCCCGTCGCCGTCACCGCGCCGCCGCCGATTCTTCCGCGCAGACTTCCGAGTCGCGTTTCGCCGCCGCGCCGGGACGCGGTGAGCTCCATGTTCGTAATCGCCTGCTTGTTGGCGCCCTCGACGTTCGCAATCCTGGCGTTGATGTCGAAATCTTTCGTCGCCGATTGTCCGGAGGGACCGCCCTCCAAAATCGATTTCACGAAGGGGCGGGCGTCGAGCGAAGCCCCGTGCGCCGAAATCTTGAGCGAAGACTGGCCATTGACGACATCGACCTTGAAGTCGTCGCCAGCGGCGATGCGCGCCTGCGTGATCGTGGCGCTCTCCACGGCGCCGGCTGCGTCCATTTGCGCCGATCCCCGGAACATCGGCACGCCGAGCTCGATGGCGATGTTACTAAGCGTTGCTCCCTCTGGCGAAGGCTTGACGAGGAAGGTCGCCTTGCCCGGTTTCCCAGCCGGCTTCGAGAGCCCGGGAATGGGGTTGTCGACGCCTGCAGGCGTGAGATCGATTTCGACCTCTGCGCTCGCGCGGGTCAGAGGCGCTTTGAGCTTGATCGGAAGCGATCCGGTCAGCCACGAGCCGAAATTGATGCCGCGCCTGGCCCGTCCGGCGGCGTCGAGCGCAAAAGTGATGGTCGCCAATCCCTCCTCGCCGGGCGCGCGGGCGACATCGATATGGGTCGCGGCGCCAAGCACCTCGCCGTCGCCCGCGATCTTCAGCGTGTTGCGATCCGCCTCGAACGAGGCCGTCGCCGACTCGAGCTTCTCGTCGGCGAGAAACTTATCGATCTGGAGATTGTCGAGCGCTCCGCTAGCGTGGAACTGGGTGTCCTCAGGGCGCGCCGTCTTGCCGAGCTTGAGATCGAGGACCAGATCGCCTTCCGCCTGGCCTTTGACGGTCGCGGGATCGAGTGTGAGGCCCGCCTGTCGACGCAAAGGTTCGCGCATCAGGAGATCGGCGAGCAAATCCGCAGTTCCGGTCATGTGCGCCCTGGTGGAAGCGTCGACGATGGCTCTTGGCGTTATGTCGGGGACCGTGAAAGCGAGGTCATTCGCTTGCACCCGACGCGTTGGCGACAGCGCCATGGTCGCATGGTTGCCCGAGACGGTGAACTCATGACCGGTGAAGGTTCCCGCACCCTCATCGGTCATCATGATCGGCAAGCCGGGCATGAGGTCGACGCCGACATCGTGGGTGGTGAATTCGCCATGCAGGCTTTCGCGCGGCAAGCCGCGTTTGTGCGCCATTGCGTCGAGGTCGGCGGCGGTCCAATTCGCTTTCAGCGACCCTTGAAGCCGTCCGCCGTGCAGGTTCTGCGCGCACCATTCGCGCACATCGGGATTGATGAACTGCGGCCATAAACGGATGAGATCAGCCGTGGCGCTGGGACCCGCGTCGATGTTGAGCTTGAGCGAAGAACCCTCGCCGTCCGGCGCCGCCTCTGCTTTGACCGCTACGTCGACAGTGGGCCCGCGCGCCTTAAGTCCATCGAGGATGAACTGGGACGTCGCCTCGAGGAAGCGGGCGTCAACGACCATGGACTCGAGAGGGACCGGATTGGCGCCCGGCCGTTCAGGCCCGAATTGCGCGCCGTGCGATTCAAGGTGAGTCGTCCAGACCCGGTCCGTGTCGGTGGGCGGGGCCAACCAGCCCTGAGCGTCGACATGAGTGAGGCCCGCCAGAACCTCAAGCCTGTCGACACGATAATGCCGCGCATCCGCATCCCACGCTATGGCGCCGGTCGCTTCGTCGATGAAAAAGGGAACGGCGTCGGGGTTGTTGATGTGCACGCGTCCAGCGCCGATCGTGAACTGGCCGGTGAACGCGCGCAGCGTCGAATCGGGCGCGAGTTCAGCGTCAAGTTTGATCGCAACCGGCCCTTCCGCGGTCAGAGGCGGAGGTTTCTTGTCGAACGTTTGCAGGTCGGCAAGGCTCAGGTCATGCGCCTGGAGGGACAGGGTGCGGGCATCCCCTTCCGCCGCCTGCGCCGAGATTGTCCAAGGTCCCGCTGGACCGGTCGCCGAGAGCGCTGCATGCGCGATCGACCCCGAATGATCGAAGACGACCGCAAAGTCACTGTAGACGACGGACCGCTGCGTCGCCTCGTTGTCGATCTCGAAGTGACCGTTGGCGAGGGTCAACCGGTCGAGCGCCTGTGTGGCGCCCGCCATGGCTTCGACACCGGCGCCGACGAGAGCGGCGAGACTCGCGCCGCCCGCGCCTCCTGATGGCGGACCGGGAAGTGGGATCGGGGTCGCGCCCGCGTCACCCGCGACCGCAAGCGAGAGCGCGCCGTCCGCGGCGACGCGCAGGCGCAGGTCGAGGCCATCGAGTTCAAGCCGCCGAACCCGGACGTCGAGAAGCGCCGCCGCGAACGGATCGAGGCCAATTTTGCCGCTCGGCGCGGAAAGGACCGTTCGGCCAGCAGCGTCACGCACCGTCAGGCCTTTGAACCCCAGACCCACGCCCCACGAATCGTGCATGAGATAGGTGGGGCCGAGAGCGATGGCGTAACGATCGCCGACGCGCTCCTGAAGCGAGGTTTGGATCTGGTCGTGCATGCCGACCAACCTCAGCGGCCCCCGCGCGAGCAACGAAGCCAGCGCCAGCCCGCCGACGATGAACAGGGCTGCGATGAGCTCCACCGCCCGGAGACAAATACGCGTAATTCGGCCAGCGCCAAATCGGCGCCAGCGCGAGCGAAGGCGAGGACCCTGCGCATCCGCCGCCATGTCTCGCACAGCGGCTCGGGCGCGAGCCCGTGTCGACATGCTATATCGAACGACCAATGCCAATCACCTGTCGTGGCGATCCCAACTTAAGCCCAATCTTCGTTGATTCGAAGGCGCCAAGCCGACTTTACGTCCAGGCCGGTTTCTCGGCCAATTGAAACAGTCGACCCGACAGGACAATGTCCAAGGACGAGTCCGCGTTCCGAAACTCGGGCATTGGTCTCATAATGAGACAAAACGAGGGCCGACATGGTTAAGGAACTGGTTGAGGGCGACTTAGCGCCTGACTTTGAGCTGCCGACCGACGGCGGCGGCCGAACGCATCTCAACGACCTGAAGGGTAAATCGGTCGTGATCTACTTCTATCCCAAGGACGACACATCGGGCTGCACCGCTCAGGCCATTGCCTTCAACGGCTTGCGCGCGAGGTTCGCCGCCGCCGGGGCGACCGTCATCGGCATCTCCCCGGATAGCGCCGCGAGCCACGACAAGTTCAAACACAAGCACGATCTGAAGATCGCGCTCGCCGCCGATCCCGAGCGTTCCGCCATCGAGGCCTATGGGGTATGGAAGGAAAAAAGCATGTATGGCCGCAAATATTTTGGGGTCGAGCGCTCGACCTTTCTGATTGGCCGCGATGGCCGTATCGCCAAGGTCTGGCGCAAAGTGAAAGTGCCGGGCCATGCCGACGAGGTCCTCGCGGCGACGAAGGCGCTCTGAGGGTCAAAAGCGCAATCGCCGGGCTTGCGTCCACCAAGGCGGTTTTGCGATGCATTAACCTTAATGCGCTTTGCTCCGCGGTCGAGCACGCCCGATTTCGCTGGGCTGGAGCGCTGGTTCATGTGGTCGCGAGAGGACTACCCGGAGGCAAGCCCGCCGGGGTCGCATTTTTGTCTTTCGCTCTCCCGGGGTGACGCCACTCACAGCGTTCGGCTCGGGCGAGCGGGCGTTGGGGCGCTTGCCGCGCTCGCGCTCCTCACGTTCGCCTGGACCGCCTCCGTCACGTTTTATGTCGCCTTCCATGACGACCTGATGGGCGCAATTCTTGCGCATCAGGCGGAAATGAAGGCGGCTTACGAGGACCGTCTAGCCGAGGCCCGAGCGCAGCTCGACGACGCCGCCAGCCGCCAATTGCTCGACCGGAATTCCTTTTACGGCAAGGTGAAGGAAGTCACCTCCCGGCAGGCTCGGCTTGAACAGCGGGCTTCGATCGTGGCCGCGCTCGCCGACACGGAGGCCCGCGACCAGCGCGTGGCCTCTCGGCGGCGGCCGCCAAGTCCAACCCCGACGGACGCGCTGAGCGCGATCCAGGCTCTCGGTCCGTCGACAGCGCCGCGCGCAAGCGTGGACGACGAGGCGCGCGCTTACGCCCCTCTTCCCGAGCCACGCGCCGTCAAGCCCCATCCGATCGACGAGTTGGGGGAAACGCTCAGCGCCCTGCCCTTGGACGCGCCATTCACGACGGCAAGCGTGCCGGCGGCCGCGGATAATCTCGATCCCTCGGCGCGCATTGCGCTCGTCGATCACGCGCTCGACAGGATCGAGATGAGCCAGACGAAGGCGCTGACCGCGATTGACCGCGCCGCCGAACGTTCCGCCTCACGCAATGCGGCGATCGTCGCCGAGACCGGACTCGATCCAGCGAAGCTCGTTCTGCCCCGAGGCGAAGGCGGGGTCGGCGGCCCCTTCATTCCGGTCGAGTTCAATTCAACAGCGGCTGCGCTCGACCCGGCGGTCATACGCGTCGCGCGCGATGTCACGACCGCCGAGCGCCTAAAGGCGCTCATGTCTTTTGTGCCGCTTCGCGTGCCGCTTGCCGGCGATCCTAGCGTCACCTCGCCGTTCGGCTATCGCGCTGACCCGTTCCTTGGCCGTCTCGCGTTGCATCCGGGCGTCGACCTCGCTGAGGCTTACGGAGCCGAAGTCCACGCCGCCGCCGCCGGCCGCGTGGTCCATGCGGGACCCGCGGGCGGTTACGGAAACATGGTCGAAATCGATCACGGCAACGGGCTCGCGACCCGCTACGCGCATATGTCGGAAACGCTCGTCGAGGAAGGCCAAGAGGTCCAGACGGGCGCCGTCTTAGGGAGGCTCGGTTCGACTGGCCGCTCGACAGGCCCGCATCTGCACTACGAAGTGCGCGTTGACGGCGAGCCGGTCGATCCCGAGCGTTATTTGCGCGCCGGGGCCGATCTCGCCACGGCGGCGGAATAGCAAGGGCCGCACAGTTCCTCTTTGCGAGGTGCGCCGTTAGACAGGACGCATGGACGTTCTGCTGTTTCGCGCGCTGAGCCTGCTTGGCCTTGCGATCCTCGTCGCGCTCGCGGCGCGCCGCCTGCGCCTGCCCTATACGGTCGGCCTCGTCCTTGCGGGGGCGGCGCTCGCCGCCACGCGCAGTCACGCCGGTCTTGCGCTCACCCACGACCTCATCTTCGACGTGGTCCTGCCGCCTCTCTTGTTCGAGGCCGCGCTCAACCTGCGCTGGAATGATTTGCAACGCGATCTCGTTCCAGTGGTCGCCCTCTCGACCGTCGGGGTCGCGCTCTGCTCCGCTGTCGTGACGGTCGGGCTCGTGACCTTGCTCGGCTGGCCGCTTGTATCTGCGCTCGTCTTCGGGGCACTAATCAGCGCGACAGACCCGATCGCGGTCATCGCACTCATCAAAGAATCGCGCGTGACCGGGCGCCTCAGCCTGCTCATCGAGGCCGAAAGCCTGTTCAACGACGGCGCGGCCGCGGTCCTCTTTGCGCTCATTCTCGTCTGGGCGGCGCATGACCCAGCGAGCGCTCAGGATCCGCTCACGATCGTCACCACGTTTGCCGTCGTCGCCGGCGGCGGTCTCGCCGCAGGCTTCGGCGTGGGCCTGATTGCTGTCATGATCGCGGGAACCTCGGACGATCATCTGGTCGAGACGGCGCTGACCGTGGTCGCCGCTTTCGGCTCGTTCTTGATCGCCGAGCACTTCGGCGCCTCCGGCGTGCTGGGGAGCGTCGCCGCCGGACTGACCATGGGCAATCTTGGCGTGCTCACGACGAAAGAGCGGTTCGGCCTCTCGATCACACCGCATGGTCGCGCCTTCGTGCTCGAGTTCTGGGAGTTTGCCGCCTTCCTCGCCAATTCGCTGGTCTTTCTTCTGATCGGCTCGGCGCTGGCGACGGTCGATTTCGCGCGCGAAGGCTTGCTTCCCCTGACGCTGGTCGTCGCGCTCGCTCTCCTCGGCCGCGCGGTCGCGGTCTATCCGGTCTGCCTCGCTTTCTTAAGCTCGCGCTGGGCGATCCCTCTCAACCAGCAGCATCTGATGTGGTGGGGCGGCTTGCGCGGCGCGCTCGCTCTGGCGCTTGCGCTCGCCCTCCCGCCCGATGTGCCTCGGCGCGACGATATTCTCATTTCGGCATTTGCCGTCGTGGCCTTCTCGGTGATCGTGCAGGGGCTGACGGCGCCGCTGGCGCTGCAGGCCCTGAAACTCGCGCCCAGGCGAAAGCCGATTGCAAAGTTTGACTAAATCGGAGCCGCCGCCCCTGCGCTTAGGTCGCATCCCCCATCATCACCCCGGCCTTCTCAACCTTCGCCGCGCGCAGCCGCGCTACATCGATCACGTCGCCGCCAAGCAACGGACGCAGGTAATCGTGGAATGCCGGGGTCACGTCGTTGCCAGCGGCGTTGATGAGATGATCCTCCATCACGCGCGTTTTTCCGGCGACCGTCTCGAGCGGGATCAGCGGATAATCGACCGCATAATTGCCGACGCGGCGGATCGCCACCGACCCGTCGCCTGCGCCTTGAAGCGCATATTGTACTGCCTTCTCGCCGACCTCACGCGCCTCGCGCTGGTCGACTTTGCTGACGCAGCCGACGAACGAGCGCTGCAAATAACCGAAGGTGTCGCCGCGCACCCGCTTGATGCCGAGCTTGGACTTCACTTCCTCGCAGAGGAGATCGGCCAGCGCCCCGGTGCCGGAGAGTTGGACGTTGCCGTGCGCATCCTTCTCGGCTTTGCCAATGAGCCTGGTGATGATCGCTTCGCCCTTGTCGTCGTGGATGCCTTCGGACACGGCGACGATGCAGCGCCCGTGGCGCTCGAAAGTCTCCTTGACGTCGGTCAGGAACTTGTCGACGACAAAGGTGCGCTCCGGCAGATAAATGAGGTGGGGCCCGTCGTCCGGATATTTGCGCGCCAGCGCCGAAGCGGCGGTGAGGAAGCCCGCGTGCCGCCCCATGACGACCGCGACGTAGACGCCCTTCAGCGCGAGATTGTCGAGATTCGCGCCAGCAAAAGCCTGCGTAACGAAGCGCGCCGCTGAGGGGTAGCCCGGCGTGTGGTCAAAGCCGACGAGGTCGTTGTCGATCGTCTTGGGAATATGGATGGCGCGCAGCCCATGGTCCGATCTCTTCGCTTCCTCCGCGACGATTCGCACGGTGTCGGAGGAATCGTTGCCGCCGATATAGAAAAACGTGTCGATCGCGTGCGCCTTCAGGACCTTGAAGATCTCCTGACAATATTTGAGGTCCGGCTTGTCCCGAGTAGAACCAAGCGCCGCCGCCGGCGTCGCCGCGACCGCCTCCAGGTTCGCCACCGTCTCCTGTCCGAGATCGACGAGATCGTCGTTGACGATGCCGCGGACGCCCTGCAGCGCGCCATAGACATGGCTCACCTCGGGAAACCGCCGCGCCTCGAGCGCAACGCCAGCCAGCGACTGGTTGATGACTGCTGTCGGACCACCTCCCTGGGCGACAAGGATCTTGTGCGGCATCTCTTCACCCTCCCTTTGGCGTGGGTGGGCGGGCGCCCGCCCCACGCCTCAGGCTTAGGAAACGCGTGTGTCACGCGCAAGCGAGGAACGCGCGAGCGGCGGCTTGCCAAAGCTGCCCAGCGGGGCCAGTATTTGCCTCCCTCGGCCGTGGTTCAAGCGGGAGCGAGCCTCATGAAGCCCGATCCTTTTGTGCATGCAGCCAATGCGCGTGATCTGATGGGCGCAGGTCCCTTTGCGCTGTCTGCAAGCGGCATCGATGTGGCGCTCGTAAGAACCGCAGCCGGCTGGCGCGCTTTTCAAGGACGTTGTCCGCATCAAGGCGCGCTTCTGGGCGAAGGCGAACTTGACGGCGATAATCTCGTGTGCCGCAACCATCGTTGGCGGTTCAGGATCGATTCCGGCCGGCGCGACGGAGGACCGGAGTGTCTTGCGTCCTGTCCGATCGCCGAACGCGACGGGGCCATCTTTATCGATGTCTCTGCCTTGAAGGATTCCTCCAGAAGCGCCATCGGGGTCCGCTCGCTCGATGATTTGCCGGGCCCGAAACCTCTGCCGCTGGTCGGCAATATCCACCAGCTCAATCCAACAAAGGTGCACCTCATCCTTCAGGCATGGGCCGAACAGTACGGCCCGATATACAAACTCTCGATGGGTCCTCGACGATCTGTTGCGATCAGCGATTCGAACCTGATCAACGAGTTGCTACGCGCACGGCCTGAGACATTTCGCCGCAGCGCGAACATGGACCGCATCATTTCAGAGATTGGCATCAAGGGCGTCTTCAACGCCGAGGGAGAGTCCTGGCGCCCGCAGCGTAAGCTTTCCGTCGCGGCCCTTGCGCAGCGCAATCTTCGCCAACTTTACCCGTTCATCAGGACCGTCGCCGGCCGACTGAAAAAACGCTTGGAGCAGTCCGCGAGCGCCGGAGAGCCTTTTGATGTTCTCGACGATCTAAAGCGGTTTACGGTTGATGTGACAATGCTGATCGCCTTCGGCTACGACGTCAATACGGTCGAGCAGGCCGATGACGTGATTCAGCGCGAGCTCGAGATCATCCTTCCTGTCGTCAACCGCCGACTGTTCGCGCTGTTTCCGATCTGGCGGATCATTCGGTCGCCGTCCGATAGGCGGCTTGAGCGCGCTTTGACGAATGTCCGCACTTGGCTAAGCGGCCTCATGGATGAGGCGCGCGCCCGTCTCCAAGCGGACCCAGACCGCGCCCAGAGGCCGTCAAATTTCCTTGAGGCGATGTTGGCCGCCGTTGACGAGAAGGGCAATCCATTTGCTGACGACGTGATCATGTCAAATCTCATGACGATGCTGCTGGCTGGCGAAGATACGACGGCAAACACACTGGCGTGGGCGGTCCATCATCTCTGCGATAGCCCCGAGTGGGTCGCGGAAGTTCGCCGCGAGGCGGACGAAGCCTTCGGGCGAGTCGATGTGGCGGAAGATGTGGACGTCGCCAACGGACTGGCGCGCGCGAGCGCGGTCGCGAATGAGACGATGCGCTTGCGCCCTGTCGCGCCGGTCGGGTTGTTCGACACGAATGTCGATACGGTGCTTGGCGAGTATCACGTCCCGGCAGGAACCACGGTCATCATTCTCCCTCGGCTCTCGGCACTCGATCAAACAAATTTCGCCGAGCCGCTCGCTTTCCGTCCGCAGCGATGGATGGAGGCTCAGTCGGGCGCGCATGAGGTCTCAGCCACCGCCCCATTTGGCTCCGGTCCCCGCATGTGCCCGGGACGCTCGCTTGCTCTCCTGGAAATGAAAGCTTTCCTGTCCATGTTGTACAAGAATTTCGACGTGGAGCGGGCTGGCCGCGCGGAGGATGTCACTGAGCTCTTCGGCTTCACCATGTCGCCCGTGGGGCTTAGAGTTCGATTGCGCCCGCGACTAGCGCATTGATTGCTGCGCTTTCCTGGTTGCGGCTTTGGTTTGGATCGGCGGATCCGCTGCCTCTATCTTGATGGTGAGGACTCAGGAGCCAAGCCATGCATATCCACGTCATCAATCCCAACACCACGCGTTCGATGACGCTCAAGATCGGGGCCGCCGCCAAGGCCGCAGCCTCCCCCGACGTTGAGGTCAAGGCCGTCAATCCGGAGTTCGGGCCGGCGAGCATCGAGGGCTATTTCGACGAGGCGTTCTCCATTCCGGGCCTGATCGAGGAGATCGGCAAGGCGCGCGACGCGGACGCCTTCGTCATCGCCTGCTTCGACGACACCGGGCTCGAGGCGGCGCGATGCGCGACCCCGGCGCCTGTGATCGGCATCGGCGAGGCCGCGTTCCATATGGCGAGCCTGATCGCGGCGAAATTCAGCGTGGTGACGACGCTCTCGCGTTCCATTGTTCCGATCGAACACAACCTGGCGAAATACGGGCTTATCTCCCGCTGCGCCCGCGTGCGCGCGGCCGAGGTTCCGGTGCTCGCGCTCGAAGAGCCCGGCTCCGGCGCCCGGCTGCTCATCGAACAGGAAATCGAGCGGGCGCTTGCGGAAGACGGCGCGGAGGCGATCGTGCTCGGCTGCGCCGGGATGACCGACCTTGCGCGCGACCTCGGACGCAAGGCGGGCGTTCCGGTGCTCGACGGAGTCGCCTGCGCGGTGAGCCTCGCGGAGAGCCTGGTCCGGCTCGGCTTGAAGACATCGAAGCGCAAGACTTACGCAGCGCCGCTCGCCAAAGCTTATACGGGCGAGTTCAAGCGCTTCTCGCCGGCGGGTTGAGCGTCTTCCGCGACGGCGCCCAGGCGACCCCGCGCCGCCTCCTCTTTACCAAAGACGTCAGCATGGCGGGCGGCCTTGGCGAGGCCCATAAGAGGCATGCCGCTGTAGATGTTTTCGTACTCGCCCGCGCGGACGATATAGGTTTCGTGCCAGATGCCAACATCGCCGCGCGAATCTTTCATGAGCCGATTGAATTCCAGCCACGCGGGCCAGTGCGCCTTGTCGCGCGCTCGCGCATAGGCCTCGAGATGATCGAAGCTGCGCCAATACTGAACGAGCGACAAAAGCCCGAGATTCATCGAGCCGAGAAAGCCGTGTTCGGCCGGCGCCGCTTCTAACTCCTTCAGCATGCCTGGCATCGCCCGAAGGGCAGGAAGCCATTTGTGGGCCTTCCACGGTCTGTTGATTCGCATGCCAATCAGAAAGACGACGAAATCGCCGTCGATATGCGCGGTGACACGCCTGTCGATGACTTGGGCCATCAGAACGTTTCCGGGCGAACGCGAATACAAATGCCGCCGAGGCAGATCTAGGTTGCTCCGAGGACCCCCGCAATAGACGCTCTCGCCCGCTAGCGGTTTGACTCCGAGTCTCACGGCGTCACAAGGTAGGGAGCCCCTGCAACCTGCCATAACGAATCCAGGCGGAGCATGGCGCATTGGATGGGGGCATCGACCCGAGTGTCAGCGCGATCCCAAAGATTGAGAGGGCTGAAAACGCATCCTATTCGCCGCGTTTTCGCTGCTCGTCGTCGAGAGCGGACCGCCCATAATGTATCAACTCGAAACGGAGGAAACATGCTCAAAGCAACCACACTTGCGCTTTTCGCCGCCTTTCTGGGCGCGCAAGCCGCGACTGCCCAAACGATGACCCTGACCAGCCCGGACATCGCGCCGGGGGCCAAGATCGCCGACGAGCAGGTGTTCAACGCCTTCGGCTGCACCGGCGGCAACATCTCGCCTGCCCTCTCCTGGACCGGCGCGCCGAAAGACACCAAGAGCTTTGCGCTCTCGGTTTACGATCCCGACGCGCCGACGGGCAGCGGTTTCTGGCACTGGGTCGTTTTCAACATTCCGCCGGACGTGACGAGCCTGGCCAAGAACGCGGGCAATCCAAAAGGCGCCGAAGCGCCCAAGGGCGCCGTGCAGAGCCGCACTGATTATGGCGTTCCCGGCTACGGCGGCCCTTGCCCGCCTCAAGGCGACGCGCCGCATCACTATCACTTCACGATTTTCGCGGTGGACACGCCGAAGCTCGAAGGCGATGAGAACACCAGCGCCGCAGTCGTCGGCTTCATGCTTCACTTCCACACGCTCGCCAAGACGGAACTGGTCGGCGTGTACGGACATTGACCAATGGGTTCGGGCAGGCCGGTCGGATGACGCGGCTCTCCCGATCCAAGCCTCGAGCGCGGCGGCGGTTTCGCTGCGTCCAGGCGCCTCCGCTCAACGAGCCACGCTGAAGGAGCCAAAATGCGCAACCTGCGCCTCAAGCAACCCCCCGCCGCCCCAAGCGGCCAAGGGGCGCCCGAGATCGCCGGGCTCTCTATCGATGACATCCACTCGGGCTATGAGCGGGGCGCGTTCACCGCGCGCGACGTGGCCTCGGCGGTCGGGGCGCGGATCGCTCATCTCGAGCCGTTCCTCAACGCTTTTATCTGGATCAACGAACGCATGTTCGAGGACGCCGAGCGTCTCGACGCGGAATTCGCGGCAGGACGCAAACGCAGCCCGCTCCACGGAATCCCAGTCGTCCTCAAAGACAACATGAACGTCGCGGGCGTCCGCACGACTGCAGGCTACGCGGGCTTCGCGTCCGACGACCGCGTCGTCGATCGCGCCACGGGCGCCTTTAACGGCATCGATCTTGTGCCCCAGCGCGACGCCACGCTCGTCAAGCGCCTTCGCGACGCGGGCGCCTTCATCGTCGGCAAAAGCAACCTTCCGGATTTTGGTCTTGACGGCCTGCGCGCCGACTCGAGCCACAACGGCGACACGCTGAACCCTTACGATTTAAGGTTCGCACCGGGCGCTTCGAGCAGCGGCAGCGCCGCAGCGGTCGCGACTGGAATGGGGGTGGTCAGCATCGGCACCGACACGGCGGGCTCGATTCTGTTCCCGGCGTCAGCGCAAAGCCTGGTCGGCCTCAAGCCGAGCTTTGGACTCGTTCCAGGAGACGGAATCTATCCCGGCCTCGCCAGCCATCACGACGTCGCCGGGCCAATCGCCAAAAATGTGCGCGACGCGGCGATCGTGCTCGACGCCCTGGTCGGCGGAGGCTCGAAATACACGGACGGCCTGCGCAAGGGGGCGCTCGCCGGCAAAACGATCGGCCTGTTCGAGCCGGGTCAGTGGGCGGGGGACTTGCATCCCGCGATTGCCGATCACTATCGAAAGATGGTCGGCGTCATCGAAGGTTTGGGCGCGCGAACCGCGCCGGTCGTGTTCGGGGATACGGACTGGGCCAGCCAGTGGAGCAAGCGGACTTATTTTGACACTTGCAACGCCTATTGGGCGGGTGTGGATTTGTTCCTTGCGGGGCTCGGCGGCGATGCGCCCGCATCGCAATCGGCGTTTCGGGAGCGAGCGAAGTTCGACATCGGACTAGGAACGACGGCGCCGCTTTTCGGCCTTCTGGCGAACCCGGAGGCGAACGCGCCGCTCGACGATCCAAGGATGGCGGCGGTGATTGCCGAGGCCATGGCGCTGCGTAAGCTTTACGAACAGATTCTTGCGCAGAAGGGCATCGACGCGCTGTTTGTTCCGCGTTCCGTGAACCCGCTTCCCGATCTCGACGGCGATACGGTCGCCTATCTTGGAGATCAGGTGGTTGGCACACAGGTCAATGAAATGGGGCTTCCAGCCATCACCGTGCCAGCCGGATATTTGGCCGACGGCCGTCCCATTGCGATCGACATTGTCGGCCGCGGCCTCAACGCCGACGGGGAAATCTTAGCCTACGCTTACGATTTCGAGCAGGCGACGCAATTGCGCCGACCTCCGCCCGGGATATGAACCGCTTCCCGAGAGATGAGCATCAGGCCCGAAAGCATTGCGCGAGGCCCAGACTTCGCCGCTTCCTTACGGGGCGGCTTTGGTTTTCCGCCGCGTTCACGGCCACCTCCGTCATCCACCTCGTTGTCCGACGCCTCGGGCCGCCCGTGGGTAAATTACCATCAATTACTATGTTGATTATAAAATTCGACAATCCCATCATATCGGAGGGTCGATTTACCGCCTTCGCGGCCAAAACCGCTGAGCGCTGTCATCGTAGCTAGGAACGACCGCGAAATGTTATCCGCCCACGATTTGTATAGGTGCGGGGCCATCTTTCGTCCACTGGAGGTGCTTCGGCGCCTCTTGGCCTGCAAAACTCGAGACTGCTCCACGATGCCGGCTTCGCTAAGATCACTGGGTTACGCGTTGCAGAAATCGGACGCCTAAAGACGCCGCCTCGCCGATCTTTTTTCACTCAGAGCTTTTGCCGATCAATAAAATTCCATTTTTCCGAATATTGTGCTATCATCTCGCCTTTCCGGCAGAAGCGAGGCGCGAGAGATGGAGCAGACCCCCGAACCCCGTCGGCGGCTCAACGTTATGGGCAAGGCGGCGCGCAGGAAGCGCATCTTCGCGCGGCTACGCGAAGGCTGGGCCTATGACGAGATCGCCAGTGAAGAGCGCGTCAGCGCCGAGCGAATTCGCCAGATCGTCTCGGAGGTTCTCGGCAAGCGGGTCATCGACCGCGGCGTCGACCACGCCCATCTGCAGCTCGAACGCCTGATGCCCGCCTTGCGGATCGTCGGCGAGGCGATCGGGCGTGGCGAACTCAAGGCGGTCGGCCCGCTGATCAAGCTGATCGACCGGCTCGACAAGCACCAGGTGACGGTCGTGGCGAAATACGAATACGGCCCCGAGGAGCGGCAGCGCCTGATGGACAAGATCAACCGCCTTGTCGACAATCTCCAGCCGCTCGACCCCGAGACGACGGAGGCGGCCGAGACGACGGAACACGACGACGAAAAAACTTTCGTCGAAATTCCCGTGTAAGCCCTTGATAAGGCTCATTTCGGACGAGAGAATCCAAGGAAATCCAAGCTTGTCCAATAGCGATAATCCTTGGATTTCGCTGCCAAACGGCTTGAATCCAAGAAAGCCCAAACGGATGATTTACAAATTGCTTCAGTTCAACGAAAGCTCGCAACCCCTCGAAGGTTGAGGTCGCGGATCTTCTTGCGCAAAGTGTTTCTGTTCAACCCGAGGATCTCGGCCGCCTTGATCTGATTGCCGCGCGTCCAGGTCAGCGTCGCGGCGATCAGCGGCGCTTCGAGGTCGTGCAGCACCCGGTGGTAAAGCCCGACCTGAGGGCTCGCGCCGCCAAATGAATGGAAGAGATCGGAAACGGCGCGCTCCATGGCGGCGTCAAAACCGTCGCCGGAGATCTGAGGGGCCGGCTGCGCGACGCGCTTCCGTCCATCGTCTCCGGCCGCGGGCGCGAGAAACAGAGGCGAGGCTCCTGCGCTGAGTTCGGATTCGATCAGGCCCTCCCCGATCACATCCTGCGGATAAAGCGCGGCCAGTCGACGGGTCAGATTCTCCAATTCGCGCACGTTTCCAGGCCACGAGTAGCGCCGAAGCCGCTCCATCGCCGCGGGCTCGAAGGTCTTGACCGGCAGCCCCTCCGCCGAATTGCGCTGGAAGAACGCGCGCACGAGGTCCGGTATGTCCTCTGGACGCTCGCGTAAGGGCGGAAGACGGATCGGCACGACGTTGAGGCGGAAGAACAAATCTTCCCGGAAGGTCCCCTGCTGGATTGCGAAGCGCAGGTCCTTGTTTGTCGCGGCGACGATCCTGACGTTTGTCTTGATCGGGGTGCGGCCGCCGACGGTCGTGTATTCGCCCTGCTGCAGGACGCGAAGAAGGCGGGTCTGAGCCTCCATCGGCATGTCGCCGATTTCATCGAGAAACAGCGTTCCGCCTTCCGCCTGTTCAAAGCGCCCGACGGAGCGGGCGGCGGCTCCGGTGAACGCGCCCTTCTCGTGGCCGAACAACTCGCTTTCGATAAGATCGCGCGGAATGGCCGCCATGTTGATGGCGACGAAGGGCCCACTCTTGCGCTTGCCGTAATCATGGAGCGCTTTCGCGACCAGTTCCTTGCCCGTTCCCGACTCCCCGGAAATCATGACCGTGAGGTCGGTCTGCATCAGCCGGGCGAGGACGCGAAAAATGTCCTGCATCGCCGGCGAGCGGCCGACGATCGGCATCACCTCGACCGGCCCCGCCTCCGGCTCCTCGCGCCGCCTTTTGGGTTCGGCCAGCGCGCGGCCGACGATCGCGACCAGTTCGCGCAGATCGAAGGGTTTGGGCAGATATTCGTAAGCCCCGCGCTCGGAAGCCTTGATCGCGGTGATGAAAGTATTCTGCGCGCTCATGACGATAATCGGCAGATCAGGCCGCATCCGCTTGATGCGCGGCAAGAGGTCAAAAGCATTGTCGTCGGGCATGACGACGTCGGTGATCACGAGATCGCCCTCGCCCGCCGCCACCCATCGCCAAAGCCCCGCGACCGTGCCAGTGGCGCGGACCTCATAGCCGGCGCGGGTTAGCGCCTGATTGAGAACGGTGCGAATCCCAGCGTCGTCGTCGGCAACAAGAATATGCCCTGACGGCATTCCCTTCAGCTCCTTCGCACCCACGCTTGGCCGGTCACCTCGCCGCCGCACGCGGCGAGCGCAGCGGCATCAGCACACGAAACATCGTCCTGCGCGGATGCGATTCGCACTCAATGATGCCTCCGTGGTCGCCAATCAGCTTCGCAACCAGTGCAAGACCTAGACCAGAGCCCTGAACTTTCGTCGTGACGAAGGGGTCGAATAAATTGCCAAGAATCTCGGGCGCGATGCCCGGACCGTTGTCCCGAACGCAGATCTCGAGGGGGAGAGCGACCGATTCGGCGTTGGGCGTCGAGCGGAGGCGCACGCCGGGTCGATAGGCGGTTGTAAGCGTTATCTCGCCCTCGATACTATCTTTCCCAATGGCTTCGGCGGCGTTTTTCACCAGATTGAGAAACACCTGGATAAGCTGGTCGCGGGAGCCGAGCACATCCGGCAGCGACGGATCATAGGTCTCGACAAAGCGGATGTGGCGCGCGAAGCCGGCCTGGGCCAAACGTTTGACGTGGTCCAGCACGGCGTGAATGTTGAGGCTTTCCCACTGCGATGGCGTGGAGACTGCAAACGACTGCATCCGGTCGACGAGTTTCACGATCCGATCGGTCTCTTCGCAGATGAGGCGCGTCAGCGACCGATCCTCGTCGCTTGCGCCCGTCTCAAGCAATTGGGCTGCGCCGCGAATGCCCGAGAGCGGATTTTTGATCTCGTGCGCCAGCATGAGCCCAAGCGCGCTGATTGAGCGGGCGGCGCTGCGATGGGTCAGCTGCCTGTCTATTTTTTCGGCAATCGCCCGCTCCTGCAGCATAATCGCGACGGCGTCATCCGTCGGCGACAGCGGCGCGACAAAAACGTCGACATAATTCCGGTTCCCGATACGAGGCGAGGAAATATCGATTTTGTAGCCATTGACGGTCGCGCCGTTGCTCAGCGCGTCGGCGATGAGCGCAAAAACTGGGGAGTCGGACGGAATAAGGTCAGCGAGCCCCGAGCGCAGCAGCGCGCCGCGGCCCATGTCGAAGAAGGTCTCGGCAGCCGCGTTGACGTCGATCACCATGCCCTGCGAATCGACCGTGAGCAGCGGCTGAGCAAGCGCGTTCAAGACCTTTGCGGCGTCCGGGCGCCGTTGCGTTGTGTGCGCGGTCATGCCGCTCGCCTTGCCCAATTGCGATCGAAGGCGCGAGCGAGCAACCGCCGGGTCTCGCTCACGTCATCGCTGGTTACGAGCTCGCGCCGAAGTCCCGCGTCCGCCCCGGCTTCATTGGCATAAGCGGCAAGATGCTTTCGCGCATGACGAAGCCCGGCGCGGGGACCGAGCTTGCTGACGAGCCAATCGAAATGCTCAAGCGCTGCCTCGCGGCGCTCCTCATGTGCAGGCTCCCGCACCGAGCCGCCCTGGTCGAGCGCATGGGACAGGGCGCCGACCAGCCAAGGCGCGCCAACCGCCGCCCGCCCGACCATAACCCCGGCCGCGCCGGAAAGGGCGAGCATTGTCCTCGCGTCATCCGCCGTCACGCAATCGCCATTCACGACGACAGGGATCGCGACCGCATCCACGACCGCCCGAACGGCGGCCCAATCGGCGTGACCATCGTAGAACTGAGAGCGCGTGCGGCCATGAACGGTCGCCATCCGCGCGCCCGCCCGTTCGGCCCGGCGCGCCAGTTCTGGCGCATTCAGGGACGTTTCGTCCCAGCCTAGGCGCATTTTGACGGTTACCGGGACCGAGACTGCTTCGACCACCGTCTCGATCAGACGTTCGGCGTTATCCAAATCGCGCATGAGAGCCGCGCCAGCTAGCGCCCCCGACACTCGCCGCGACGGGCAACCCATGTTGATGTCGACGAGGGCTGCGCCTCCGTCGACCACCCGGCGCGCCGTTTCCGCCAGGGCCGCCGCTTCGCAGCCAACAATCTGGACCGCGTGAGGGGCCAAACCCTCGCCCTCGGCGCGCACGCAGGCCTCCGCGTCGCCGCGGAGAAAGGTTTCTGCCGCGACCATCTCGGAAAAGACAAGCGCAGCCCCGAAGCGGCGCGCGATGCGTCGCATGGCCAGATCGCTGATCCCCGACATCGGGGCGAGCAATGCACGCCCCTCGAGCCGGATCGGTCCAATCACGATCGTTGGGGCGACGCCTAAAGATTGGGCACTACTCATACTGCCTACACTGTAGTCAGTTGCACTGCGAAGACAAGTAGGGTGCGCCGCAAAATGAGCAGCGGTCATCTGCTTTCTGGTCCTGGGAAGAGATGGTCGCTTCGGCCGCTCAGCCAATAGGCCGCGAGCCCGATCCACTCATGCACCGCGATCTCGAAAATCCGCAAGTTTCGGGTCGGCTCGAAGCTCAGCCTCAGATCATCTTGCCAGTGGCCACTCGTGCGAAACGCCACGGGATAGGCGATCGGCTGAAACCCAGCTTTCTCAAACACGCCCATCGCACGCGGCATATGAAAGGCGGACGTGACGATCATCCACCGCTGCGAGGGTTGCGGATGGACAATCGCCGCGGTGAAGCGAGCGTTCTCGTCGGTATTGCGAGATTTGTCCTCGATCGTCACCCGCTCCGGCGCAATTCCCATTTGCGACATGAATGTTCGGGCTTGTAGCGCTTCTGTCGACGCCACACCGGCAAACGACGAACTGCCGCCGGTATAGACAACCCGCGCCTGCGGATAGCGCTTGGCGAGGACGACTGCCTCGGTCAACCTTTCGCCGCCCTCGTCGAACACCGTCTCATGCCGAGCCTGGCTTACCACGTCATCGATCGCCCCGCCGAGCACGATAATGCCCTCGGGAGGAGGCAGATTCAGCGGCGGCAGAGGAAAGCGGTCCTCCAACGGCGCGATCAGAAGCTTGCCTACCGGCAAGGTTGCCGCAGCGGCCAAAATTAGGATTGCGGCCAGCGCCAGTCCGCGCCCAAAGCGGGCGTGACCGCCGTAGCAGAGCACAACGCCAATCAGCGACGCAAGCAACAGAAGGTTGATCGGCGAAGCGAGCATCCAGAATATCTTCGAAACAAAGAAGAACACGACCCGCCGACCCTCCTGAGCGCGCCGCTTCCATGGCAAGGCAGGAGGCTTGTCGCAAGACGCGCCGTCGCCTACCCTTCAGGCTTTCAACCCTCAAAGGACCGCGATGAAGCCCGTACGCGATGTTGTCGCCGCGATCGGCCGCACGCCTCTGATCAAGCTTCGCGCCGCCTCCGAGGCCACGGGATGCACGATTCTCGGCAAGGCCGAGTTCATGAACCCGGGCGGCTCCGTCAAGGACCGCGCCGCGATGGCGATGGTCAATGACGCCGTCGCCCGCGGCGTCTTGCGCCCAGGCGGTGCCGTTGTCGAGGGCACCGCCGGCAATACCGGAATCGGCATTGCAATGGTGGCGAGCGCGCTCGGCTATCGCGCTGTGATCGTCATTCCCGACACCCAGGCGCGGGAAAAGAAGGACATGCTGCGTCTTGCCGGCGCGGAATTGATCGAGGTTCCCGCCGTCCCCTATTCCAACCCCAACAATTACGTGCGCTACTCCGGGCGCCTCGCGGAGGCGCTCGCCAAGAGCGAACCCAATGGCGCCGTCTGGGCGAACCAGTTCGACAATGTCGCCAACCGACAAGCCCATATCGAAACGACCGGACCGGAGATCTATGACGATCTCGACGGCCAGGTTGACGGTTTCGTCTGCGCGGTCGGCACCGGCGGGACGCTGGCGGGGGTCGGGATGGCGCTGAAAGAGCGCAACCCGAACATCAAGATCGCGATCGCGGACCCTTTGGGCGCGGCTCTCTATTCCTTCTATACGAGCGGCGAATTGAAGAGCTCAGGCTCCTCCATCACCGAGGGCATCGGCCAAAACCGGATCACCGCCAATCTGGAGGGCGCGCCGGTCGATTTCGCCTACCAAATTTCCGACGAGGAAGCCCTGCCGATCGTATTCGATCTCGTCGTGCAGGAAGGGCTCCTGCTGGGCGGATCGTCGGGAATCAACATCGCCGGCGCCATTCATCTGGCTCGCGAGCTTGGTCCCGGCCACACGATCGTGACGGTGCTTTGCGATTCCGGCGCCCGCTATGCCTCCAAGCTGTTCAATCCGGCCTTTCTGCGCTCGAAGAAGCTCCCCGTCCCGGATTGGCTGGAAGCCAACGGCGCCGCGCCTCAAGTGTTCGTTCAATGACACAGACCCTCTTTCGCGAGGACGCGTATCGGACAGAGACGGACGCGGCCGTGCTCACGTCCGAACCGCGCGGAATCGCGCTCGATCGCACGGTCTTCTACGCCCAGGGCGGCGGACAGAGCGGCGATCAGGGCGAGCTCATGCTCGAAGACGGGACGATGGTCCCGATCGTCAACGCGATATACGACACGGATCGCGCGACCATTCTTCATGTGCCGGCCGAAGGAGTCGCCCTGCCCCAACCGGGCGCGCGCGTGATCGCTCGCATCAACTGGGACCTGCGTTACAAGCGCATGCGCGCCCATACTGCGTTGCATCTCCTGTCGGTCGTTGCGCCCTATCCGGTCACGGGCGGATCGGTCGGCGACGCGGAGGGACGGCTCGATTTCGATTCCGGCGAGGCCGCGCTCGACAAGGCCGACATTGAAAGCCGGCTGAACGAACTGATCGCCCGCGACGCGCTCGTGAGCCAGCGCTGGATCGCGGACGCTGAACTCGAGGCGAACCCCAGTCTCATCAAGACCATGTCAGTCAAGCCGCCGATGGGAACGGGCCGGGTGCGCCTGGTCGCGATCGAAGGCCTCGATCTTCAACCTTGCGGGGGCACGCATGTCGCGCGCACCGGCGAAATCGGCCGCGCCTCGGTGACGGGAATCGAGAAAAAGGGCAAGATCAACCGCCGGGTGCGCATCGCGCTCGGCTCTGCCTGAGCGGACCGAAGCCCCATGCTTTCTCGCAACTTCATCACCACGGCTGAACTGGCCGTCGAGCTCGGCGACGCCAATCTCGGCGTGATCGACGCCTCCTGGCATCTGCCCAACGCCGGGCGCACCGGCGCGGCCGAGTTCAAGCTCAAGCACATTCCGGGCGCCGTGTTCTTCGATATCGACTTGATCGCGGACCACGATCAGGACCTGCCACACATGCTGCCGAAGGCGGACGCGCTCGCCAAGGCGATGACCGCGCTCGGCCTCGGCGACGGCATGCGTTTCGTCGTCTATGACGCGCTCGGCCTCTATGCCGCGGCGCGAGTTTGGTGGACCGTGCGCGCTTACGGCGTTGAAACGGTGCGCATTCTCGACGGCGGGCTGCCGAAATGGATCAAGGAAGGGCGGCCTCTGGCAACGGGCGACGCCCATCCGAAGCCGAGCGCGTTCACGCCACGTCTCGTGGACAAATTCGTCGCTTCCCTGGACGAAGTGCGCGCGGCGTTGGCGGATGGTTCGGCGCAGGTGGTCGACGCGCGCCCGGCCGAGCGCTTCCGGGGCGCTGTTCCCGAGCCGCGGCCGGGCGTCAAAAGCGGCCGCATTCCCGGCAGCCTCAACCTGCCCTTCGTCGACATTATCGAGCATGGCTCGCTCAAGGCCCCGGATGCGCTCAGGGCCGCTTTCGCCGAGCACAGAATCGACCTTCAGAAGCCGATCATCACCACCTGCGGATCAGGCGTGACCGCCGCCATCCTGGCGCTCGCGGTGGAGGAAGCCGGGGGCAAGGTCGAGGGGCTCTATGACGGCTCCTGGGCGGAGTGGGGCTCGCGCGCCGACTGTCCGGTGGCGACCGGGCCGGAGTGAGGCGGGGCCGTCTGCCGCTCCCGAGCGACACAACCCGTTGCGCGAACGGCCTGCCAATAAAGGCCTGTAAACGTCAGTAAATGCTAGTAAACGCTAGTAAAAATGCTAGCGTTTGCTAGCGTTTATTTTTTGGAATCGAGACTTTTCAAGGGGTTACAGCCGTTTGGAGTAAAAAAATCCGGCCTCCTTAGTTTCAGGTTGTAATCAGGCCGCCTGACCGCACCAAATGCCTATGCCTTACGCCCTTCTTGTTGATCTGCCGCGACTGAGAGGGCGAATTGAATAACCTAACATAAATTCCGGTTTCCCGGAATATTTTGTTGGATTTTGTATTTTTCGGTGGGGGCAGGCGGCGTTGCTCGGTCATGGCCGGGCTTGACCCGGCCGTCCACCAGAACTCCGCAGGTCGGCGTAAGCCAGGGAAACGAGAGTTTGAGCGGGGCGAGAGATTGTCGCCGGGGCGTGGATGGCCGGCGCAAGGCCGGCCATCCACGGCTTTACCGGCATTCGAGCCGGGGCCACCAGTCAACGCTATAGTAGACTCGACATGGCGGACAGCGCTCAATGATGGCTCGCGCCCGCTCCCCCAAGCCTGCCTTGATCGCTCAAGCAATTGATCCCCGCCAGAGAAAGACACGGTCATAATGTGAAGAGATGATTCATTGTTGAACATCGCTTGCTATGCTGGCAGCGCGCTGCGAAAACGCCACAATAATTTATTGTTTATAAAATGCATTTTAATTAGCCCTTCAAACAATAAGTTTTAATTTATAAAGCGTTTTTTATTTTCTGTACTTAATCTATTATAGGAGATTAAACATGCTTAGACAATTAAGGAGGAAACGATGCGCTTATTCTTAGCAGCGCTAGCGGCTGTCGGATTATTCAGCTCTGCGGCATACGCACAGACCGAAGGTCAATATCCGATACACGCTCGACATCATAGAGCCGCTGTTGTTTACGGCGTCGTGCCTAGCAACGCGGAAGCGGCTGTTCCTGCTATGCCAGTGGACGGACAATGGCCGTTGCCATAACACGCACTGGACGACCTGGGATGGAGTCCAAAATATCACCTCGTGCAATTGGTTCTAGCGCAGCTTGGCGACTTCCGTTTTCGATTATCCTGGCGCTTCAGTCCCGCGCTGAGAACTGAACAACCAGAGCCCGCCGCAACGATCTCGGCGGGCATTTTCCTTTGCTTCGTTCGCGCGCTCGATCCGGCGCGTGACTCTGGCCGACTCGAAAGCCAACAAACCGCCAGGCGCATTCCGGTCGATCCTGCGGGCCGTTCTCTGTTAGGTTCAGGAATTCGCGCGAAGATTTCCGGGCGCCGTCGCCAGTCGTTCTCCCCGCTTAGTTCGGCTGTATTTCGAGGCGATTTCCGTCAAGTTTGACCGCTTTTCGACCCGTTGCCGCCCGAATCCACACGCCGCGCTATCCATGTTCGGCAATTGCCAGCACGTGCTCCAGCGCTTCCGGCGCTATGTGCACTGGACCACTGAACGGGTGGTCCAGGGAAATGATGACAACCAGGCCGGCCGCGAGGACGATCGACAGAATCGCAGTCATCGCAAGCTGCGCGAGCGCATTGGGACTGCCGAAGAATAGCGCGAAGCAGACGGTGAAACCGGCGCCCGCAAAGAGCGTGATCCAGATGATCTCAGGCACGAGTCCGGTCGAGAGATGAAGGCGCAAGCGTCTAGCCAAGGTCAAATTGTCGACTTGGGTAAAGACCTCCGACATATCGGGGATGCTCCGCGCGCCCGACCGATTTAGCGCCATGGCGGCGTGGTAAAGAGCGCCCAACGCGTCGGTCGTCTGGCTGTCCTCGGACTTGGACGCCATTGCGGGCCAATCGCTTTCGATAACGAGCGTGAGGTAGTGAACAAGGCCCTCACGGAGCTTGATGGCTTCTGGCTCCCCGCCCTCGGAATAGTAGAACAAGGCCGCCGCGGCGGCGGATTCTTTTGCGACCGAGGTTTGGCCCTCGCTGAATTTATCCCAGACCGCAATGACGACGAAGGCGAGCAGCACCGCATAGACCACGCCGATTATGGCGAAGATGAAGCCGGCGACCTCATTGTTGAGGGATAGCTTCTCGACGCCGACCGCGCGCCGGACCAGAACTTGGACCCCGAGCGCGATCGCCGTCGGGATGACGACCACGGCGAGAATAAGCGCCCAGAGAGGAAGAGCCGATAAAAAATACGACATTTCGATTTGCCCTACCCTCGCCAGGCCCCGCAAGGAGGATGACGTGGCGCCATATTCCATCAGAGGCGCGGGCGAGCGCAATCCATGGTCGCGTGCTCTTGGAAGGGCCGGTCTCCCCATGCGGGTCGTGCCGCGGACGAGCCTTGGCCGGCACGCGCTGCAATTCTTGAATTCTGCCCCAAGCGCCTTCGATAGTGTTCCGAGTTCTCATATTATCGCGAAACGAGCGAATCAGGAGGAGCGAGGCGATGAAACTCGAGAGCGCAAATCGAGCCGCGCGGCTTGCATTGGCGGCCGGCCTTTTCGGTCTCGCGGGCTTTTTAGCCAGTCCCGCGGCGGCCGCAATCCGCATCGATGGGCAGGTTCAGGCCGGCGGCGGTGCGGTTGCGGGCTCGACCGTCACGTTATGGGCCGGGAGCGCGAGCGAACCTAAGCAGCTGGCGCAAGCCAAAACGGCGGACGACGGGAGCTTTGCGCTCAGCACGGACGAGACGCCTGGAGCGAGCGAAAGCCTTTATGTGATCGCGAAAGGCGGCGTCGCCTCTATCAACAATGGGGCGGGAGACAATCCGGCGCTGGCGTTTCTGGCCGTGCTGGGCGGCGCCCCAGCCAAGGTCACCGTTAACGAAATGACCACCATCGCTTCGGTCTGGACCAATGCGCAATTCCTTGATGGCGCGGCGCTCAAGGGGCCGGCGCTCAGTCTCAGCATCGCCGCGGGCAATGTGCCGAACTTCGTCGATCTCTCAACCGGCGGGTGGGGCGGCCCCATCCAGGACCCGCTCAACAGCGGCCAAACGCCGACGATGGCGAGTTTCGCCACGCTCGCCGATGCGCTTGCGGGTTGCGCCACGCGGGTCACGCCCAAAGCTTGCGATCAGCTGTTCCAGGCGGCCAAGGCGCCGACAGGCGACGCGCCGGCCGACACGCTGACGTCTGCCGAAGGCATCGCGCGCCATTCGGCATACCAGCCAGAGCGCACGTTTGCGCTCTTGGACTCATTCTACCCTGTCCCCAACGGCAAGCACATGCGGGCGACGCCGTTCATGCCCTACTTGAGCTTCGCGCCCAGCGCGTGGGTCTTGCCCCTCAAGTTCACCGGCGGCGGCAATGCGGGCGGCGCGAAGGTGATGTTTGACAGCAAGGGCGACGCCTGGGTCGGCGCCAACTTCCTTGTCGGCTGGCAAGGACACGACGACCTGTGGAACGGCAATCTATCGAAGTTTGCCTCGAACGGGCACCCTCTCTCTCCGATGACGACAGGATTTGCTGGCGGCGGCATGCTTGGCCCGGGCTTCGGCACCGCGATCGACGCCAACGACCGCGTCTGGGTCACCAGCACTAGCGGGCAGACAATTTCGCTGTTCGATAAGGACGGAAAGCCGCTCTCGCCGCCCGAGGGCTATAATTTCGGCGGCAAGCTCAAAACGATGCAAGGCGTCATCGTCACGCCAAACGGCGACGTCTGGGCTTTGGATTTCGGCGACGATAAAGTCGTCTTTCTGCCGCAGGGCGACCCGGCGAAAGCGAAGTTCTATTGCGAGGCTGCCGACGGCAAGCCGAACAAGGACAGCCCTTGCAAACTCAACGGCCCATTCGGACTTGCGATCGATCAGCAGGATCGAATCTGGATCACCAATGCGATCGGCGACACGGTGACCCGCTTCCCGGCGAGCGATCCGAGCAAGGTCGAGATCTTCCCGACCGGGGGCGGCAGCGGCAAGGGCATGGCGATCGATAGCAAAGGCAACGCCTGGATCACCAATACGATCGGATCCGGATTGACCTTGGAGACCAAATTACGCCTGCTTGAACTCAAACTGACCGGAGCGACCCTGTCGGCGATCGACCAGGTCGCTCTTGGCGACTTGCTGTCTCATCCGGGCTTGGGAAGCGTATCGATGCTGCGGCCGGACGGCAGCCCCATGCCGGGATCGCCTTTCAACCCGGGCAGCATCTGGGGCGCATGGGCGGTGTCCATCGACGGCGACGACCACGCCTGGATTTCCAATTTCGCGCCCGGCGGCGGCCTGACGGAGCTCTGCGGCGCGCGAACCGAGACCTGCCCGCGGGGGCTGAAGACAGGCGATCCGATTTCGCCGCCCGGCGGGTATAAGGGCGGGGGCATGCAGATGCTGGTCGACGCATCCATCGATCCCGCGGGCGACGTCTGGGCGTCCAACAACTGGCAGGATTCCGCGTCGTGTTACGGCAAGCCCGCCGAAGGCCTTTCGACGCGCTGCGGCGGGCAAGGCGTGGTGGTCTTTTACGGCTTGGCGAAGCCCGTGCGCGCGCCACAGATAGGCCCGTCGCACCCCCTTGATTAGTTAACGCTGCGAGGCCCCACGCGCGGCGCCAACTGCCTGGTTTGGTTCGCGAAAAAATTTTCAACGACGCTCTTGACGTCCTTTTTTCCCAACCCAAATCGTTCGGCGCCGAGGCCTTAAAGGGCTTGGCGAGAGCGCCGGCAAACGCCGGCAACGTAACCATGTTGCTTCACGGAGGATGTGGCTATGCGAACTTTCGATTTTACTCCCTACTATCGTTCGACCGTCGGCTTCGACCAACTTTTCGATCTTCTGGACAAGAGCATCCGCTCGGACTGGCCGCCTTACAACATCGAGAAGAAGGGCGAAGACCAATACCGTATCACCATGACGGTCGCCGGCTTCGCGCCAAACGAGATCGAATTGGTCCAGCACGGAGGTACGCTCTTCGTGACGGGCCAGAAGGGCGAGCAGCCGGAGCTTCTGCACCAGGGCATCCCGCTGAGCTTCAAGCAGAGCTTCAATCTCGCTGACCATGTGAAGGTCACCGGCGCGAGTGTGGAGCATGGCCTGCTCACGATTGACCTCGTGCGCGAGGTGCCGGAGCAGCTGAAGCCCCGGCGCATCGAGATCGGCACGGATCCAAAGGTTGTGAAGCAGGACAATCAAGCAAAGCAGATCGACATCAGCAGCGCCAAAAAGGTCGCGTGATCTGCGAACAGTAAACTGCGGTCCGCCTCCCGGTTTCAGGACCGGGAGGCCCTGATTGCGGAGAATGGAGATGAACAAGAGCTTTAGCCCTTTCCAATCAACCCGCCGCGAGTCGTCCGCGCAAGCTTACGGGGCGGCGATATACACCCATCCCAGCGACGTCACGAGCGATCCGAAGCTGAGCACGGCGGAAAAGCGCGCGATCCTCGCCTCGTGGATTTCGGATGCGCGCGCGGTCGAGAACGCGCCCTCCTTTCGCCGGCTCGATAGCGGCGCTGTCGTTGACGTCGATGCGATTCGGCGAGCGCTGGTTGAGCTCGATGAATTGACGCCTGGGCGCGGAGAGGATTTCAGGCAGGCCCCGCCTTGGGGGCGCAGGCGCAGCGTGATGACGAGGTGGCTGAGGCGGGTCGGCCCCCCGAATGGCGCCAACGACAACGATGACGACGACC
This sequence comes from uncultured Alphaproteobacteria bacterium, assembly GCA_963737365.1. Lineage (GTDB taxonomy): Bacteria > Pseudomonadota > Alphaproteobacteria > Rhizobiales > Beijerinckiaceae > Roseiarcus. Next base: position 671,557 of record CAVTSD010000007.1, on the reverse strand, counting down.
CGCCGCCAGCGCCCGCAGGTTTCGGGATTCCGTTTCGTCCCAAACCTTTGGCGCCTGCCTATGGCGCCCGCCTTGAAAGAGCCGCCGCGCTGGAGTGCGCTTGCGGGTGATTTCGGCTCAACGGCGGAGGCCTCAACCTCCGCCCCGCGAGTTTTGTACGCCCGCCGCCGGCTGACTTCAGGAACGCGAGAAGCTCGGCTTCACTGCGGGGGTTATGGGCCAACCCCACCTACCTGGCCGCCGCTATAGTAGGTCGTCCGTCTCATCCTTGTTCCATTGGAACGGCGAGCCTTGACCGGCGCCTGATTGCTCTGCTGTGTTCAGACGGCGTTGCTTGCACGCGCGAGACTTACCCGCTTCGAGGACCTGCCATGAGCACGAAAAGCACGCTCAATATCGGCCTTGTCGGCTGCGGGTTCATGGGCCGCACCCATTCCAACGCCTTCGGCAAGGTCAACCAGTTCTTCGAGCTTGAGACCCGGCCCGTTCTCAAGGCGGCTTGCGCCCGCGATCGGGCGATGGCGCAAGCGTTCGCTATGAATTGGGGCTACGAAAGCTTCGAGACGGATTGGCGCGATCTCATTCGCCGGGAGGATATCGACCTTATCGACATCGCGAGCCCCAACGCCACGCATGCGGAGATCGCGATCGCCGCGGTGGAAGCCGGCAAGATGGTGATGTGCGAGAAGCCGCTCGGCCGCAACGCGGCTGAGACCCAACGGATGGTTGCGGCGGTTGAAGCCTCAGGGCGCCCGAACATGGTCTGGTACAATTTTCGCCGCGTCCCCGCCGTCACGCTCGCGAAGCAGCTGATCGATGAAGGACGGCTCGGGCGCATTTTTCACTATCGCGCCAAGTTCCTGCAGGACTGGACCATTTCCGCCGATCTGCCTCAAGGCGGCGCGGCCCTGTGGAGGCTCGACGCGAGCGTCGCTGGCAGCGGCGTCACCGGCGACTTGCTCGCCCATTGCATCGATACGGCGATGTGGCTGAACGGGCCGATCGACACGGTTACGGCGATGACCGAGACGTTCGTCAAGGAGCGAATGCACGCCCTGACCGGCGCGAAGCAGGAGGTGACGATCGACGACGCTGCGGCGTTCCTCGCCAGATTCGCCAACGGCTCGCTCGCCACTTTCGAAGCAACCCGGTACGCGCGTGGCCATAAAGCGCTGTACACGTTCGAGATCAATGGCGAGAAAGCATCGATCCTTTGGGACCTGCACGACCTCCACCGCCTGCACTATTTCGACCACAGCGACGAGGGCCGGTTGCGCGGGTGGCGCTCGCTCCACGTTACGGACGGCGACCACCCTTACATGAAGCACTGGTGGGTGCCCGGCCTGCAGATCGGCTATGAGCACACGTTCATTCACCAGGTCGCGGACTTCCTTGAGGCGCTCGCTCGCGGCGAGGCGGCCAGCCCGACGTTCCGTGAAGCGTTGGCGACCGACTTCGTAACGGACGCGGTGCTGCGATCGGCGAAGTCCGGCTTGTGGGAAGAGGTTGGGGCGTAATGATCGATGGGAACGGCCGCCCCGCAGGCCTCGCCGGGCACGACCACCCCGGACGTCGGCCATTAAGGAAGGAACAAAGCCCACAGCCCGTGGTTAAGATGCCGGACTTCGGCAATCCGAGCCAATCATCGCTCCCGCGCAGAAGTCTTCTCGGCCCATCTGCGCGTTCTCTTCCTTGGTGTGACATGGCCTCAACGAGATTGACACTATTCATTTGCTTTCTGGCGCTAGGCCAGTCCACGCTGGCGGACGCCGAATGCCTTAAAAGCGTCAGTGAGGTCAAAGCGAATCATGTGAAGACAAGATGGAAAGAGACGACGGAGAACGATGGCAAGCCATTAACGATTTCTATTCGTGACGGCAGCGGCGGGATGGTCTACTCAGCCACAAAGGCGGGCAAGCTCTGGCTGAGAGGGAATGTGTCGGTCTGTCGTTCTGGAGCCGGTACAGAGATCACATTGAAGAACACCAAGGCAACCAGCAATGTCCCGATGATTGCGCGGCTCGCGTTGCCTTCCACGCAGTCCGCCCGCATCGTGAACAACCAGATTACGCTGGCCGGAGGTGGTTGGGGCGGGACCTTCATTGGTCTATAATTGTCAGAATTGACGACCACCACCCTGAAGGGCGCCGGTCCTGCTCTTCCGCTGACCCGCATCCTCATTGTCACGGATGCGTGGCTGCCGCAGATCAACGGGGTCGTGCGCTCAATTGAAGCTCTGATGAGCGAGGCGCCTGCTCTTGGCGTCGAAATTCTAGTCCTGGCCGCGAACGAATTCCGTACGGTGCCTCTCCCGACCTACCCGCAAGTGCGGGTGGCCGTGACGCGGCCCGGCGCGGTGCGTCATCGAATAGAAGAATTGAAGCCCGATTTTGTCCATATCGCGACCGAGGGACCACTCGGGCTCTGCGCATGGTTGGCCTGCCGCAGAACCGGACGGTCGTTTACGACGTGTTACCACACGCGCTTCCCTGAATATCTCGCTGTTCGAGGCGTCGCGCCGAGCCGATTTGTCTATGCATTGCTTCGCCGGTTTCACAATGCTGGCTCTGGCATGATGGTGTCGACCGAAACGCTGGGGCGCGAGCTGGACACGCGCGGGTTTGTTCGTTTGATGCGCTGGTCGCGTGGCGTCGACTGCAACCTCTTTCGACCACGCGCCGCGAGCATCTTCGAATTTCCGAGACCAATCTTTCTGACCTGTGCGCGCGTCGCGATCGAAAAGAATCTCGACGCTTTTTTGTCTCTGGATCTGCCGGGTTCAAAGGTCGTCGTTGGGGACGGACCGGCAAGGAAAAAGCTGCAGGCGCGCTTTCCTAGCGCGCATTTCGTCGGCGAAATGCGCGGCGAGAGACTTGCCGCCGCCTATGCGAGCGCCGACGTATTCGTATTCCCAAGTTTGACCGATACGTTTGGCCTTGTGCTGCTCGAAGCGCTGGCGTCCGGACTGCCTGTGGCTGCAAATCCCGTTGTCGGCCCAATCGACGTAATTGGAGATAGCGGCGCGGGCGTGCTCGACGCCAATCTCGGTCGGGCCGCGCTCGCGGCTCTCTCGATTCCCCGAGAACTGGCGCGCGCCCGCGCGCTTACCTTCAGCCTCGGCGAGTCTGCGCGGCAATTCGTCGACAACGTGTTTGCCGCGCATTTGAGGGCCGTTTAAGGAGGAGGTCCGCGCCTAGCTTGAAGCGCTCGGCCGCCGTCCTTCAACGACCTCAGTCGGCTACTTCCCGCCGCCGATGCAGGTGTCGACGTTCTTCGGCGTGCAGACGTCGAGCCCGGTATAGGTCGGGTCGGGCGGCGGAGCCTTGCCCTCCTTCATGTCCTTGAGCGCGTACATGACTTTGTAGCCCATATCGAACGGACGCTGCCCGACATTGCCGGTCGCGAGACCCTCCTTCAGGTCGTCGAGCTGCATCGGCAGCGTGTCCGCGACCGCGACGGCGATCTCGCCCTTCGCGATTTTGTCTTTGAATTGGGCCATCGAGTTCTTGTAGGCGTCGACCAGGAACTCGCCGAAGCCTCCGGTCGCCACGAAGGCGTCGAGCTTCGGATCCTTGTTGAGGAGGTCCTGCTCCATCTGCATGGCGAGCGGGAAGTCGTCGTTCGTGTATTGCGGACAGCCGGCGACTTCGGTCCAGCCATTCTGGCCGGTCAGCCTCTCGCCCGGCGCTTCCGCGCTCTTCTTGCCCGCCAGAGTGTCGCGGACGCCCTGCATCCGTTCGTTGTGGTTCGCCGCCGCGGCGCCGCCCGACTGGATGCAGATCGTGCCGCCCTTGGGCTTCGTCTCCATCACGATCTTCGCGAGATTGACGCCGATGTCATAATTGTGCGTGCCGATGTAGGTCGCGCGCAGGCCCTTGTCTTTCTCGAGAAGATCGGAGTCCCAGGTGATGATTGGAATGTTGGCGGCCTTGGCGCCTTGCAGCGCGGCGGCCATTGCGGCTGCGTTGGCCGGCGACACGGCGATGCCGTCAACTTTCTTGGTGATGAGGTCGCCAACGATCTGGGCCTGCTCGTCGCCGCCGCCGTGCTCGCCGGGGCCGATATAAAGGCACTTGATGGCGCCCTTGAGTTCCGCCTCCGCTTTTTTGCAGCCTGCTAACGCCTGGTCATAAAACGGATTGTTGGTGCTCTTGGGCACGAGCGCGAAGGTGTAGGGCTCGGCCGCATTCGCTCCGGCCGAGGCCGCAAGCAGCGCGCCAGCGGCGACGGCGCAGCACAAAGATACTCTCAACATTGTCGTTCCTCCCGTGAGACGGGGCGCAAGGGCCCTCGTGGAAAGCGGTGAGCTTAGCGGAAGCTTGATCGCCAATCTCGCTAGCATGTCAGCATCGGACAGAACGGAGGCATGCGCAAGGGCCGCGAGCCGCTCCCGCTTGGCGCAGCCGAGTGCGGCGGCTCCTAGGGCTGCGGCGAGCTAAGGCGCCTCCGCCAGCCGCAGTCCGGAATTGCTACGGGCGACTGTATCAGGCAAGCTTTGCGAGCAGGCATTCCGCGCCAGGCGGCGGTCGGCCCAACTTCAAAATAAGTTGGCCGCCAATCGTCGATGGATTGGAACGAAGCCGCATGCTTCGGCGTTCTTAGTGCCGGAGCGGTCGCATCGCGAACGCCGTCGATAAAGGATGGGGTGGCGATCGATGGCCGAGAATGATCTCGGGCGAACACTTTCGCCAAGAGTTGAAGTGCCTGCGGCGGAGACACCGAAGCCGGAAGCCCTCTTTGGGCTGGCGATGGGGGTCGTTGTCGTCTCGGCCCTCTATTTTGCGCGCGATGTGCTCATCCCCATCACGCTTGCAGTCTTCCTGAGCTTCTTTCTCGCGCCGATCGTCAAGCTTCTTCAGCGCATCCGATTGCCTAAAGTCGCCGCTGTCGTCATCTCTGTGATGCTGGCCCTTGCGGTCATATTGCTGGTCGGCGGGATCATCGGCGCGCAGTTAAGATCGCTTGTCGCCGACGCGCCGCAATATCAATCGACGGTCGTCAACAAATTCGAGTCGATCCACAACACGGTCAACGGCCTAGTCAAGCAGGTGACAGGTCGTTTGGGCGCGGTCTACGATCCGCCGAAGAGTGCGCCGGGCGCCGCAGGCGAGGTCGCGGCAGACCAGCCGATCCCGGTGGTGATCGAGTCGGGGTCGACCGGATATATCGAGACAGCTCGAGTGATACTCGAGCCGATCCTGTCGCCGCTATCCACGCTGGCGATCGTCATCATCGTGACAATCTTCATTCTCGTTCGGCAGGAGGACCTTCGGGACCGGCTCATCCGGCTCTTCGGATCGAACGACCTTCATCGGACTACGCTTGCGATCGACGACGCCACGCACCGCCTGACCCGGTATTTCCTTACGCAGGCCGCAATCAACGCGAGCTTCGGGTTTTTTGTCGGCGTCGGTCTCTTTTTTATCGGCTTGCCGAGCCCGGTCCTTTGGGGACTTCTCGCCGCGCTCTTGCGCTTCGTTCCCTATGTGGGTTCGATCACCGCCGCCGTGCTCCCAGTGGCGCTCGCCGCAGCCGTCGATCCAGGCTGGTCAAAAGCGCTCTGGACAGCCGGGCTTTTCATCGGCGCCGAGGGCGTGACCGGGCAAATCCTCGAGCCGGTGCTTTATGGCAGCAGCACCGGCCTGTCGCCGACTGCGGTTGTCATCGTCGCCATTTTCTGGAGTTGGATCTGGGGACCGATCGGCCTCATCCTGTCGACGCCGCTGACACTCTGCCTCGTTGTCCTCGGTCGCCACGTTCGGCATCTCGAGTTCTTCGACGTGCTCTTGGGCGATCGCCCTGCCCTAACCCCGGTCGAGACGCTTTATCAGAGGCTGCTTGCGGGCGATCCTGATGAAGTGCTGGAGCAGGCGGAGGGGCTCCTCAAGGGGCGCGCTCTTTCGTCTTATTACGACGATATCGCCTTGAAGGCGCTGCGCCTGGTTGCGAGCGATATAGAGCGGGGGGTCCTTCAACCCACGCAGCTCGAGCGAATCCAGGAAGTCATGTTGGAGCTGATCGCCGATCTTGAGCCGCATGAAGATGTCGACCCGGTTCTCACCGCAGCGCAGGCCAAGGCCGCCGTCGTAGAGGTTGCGGGCATCACGCGGCCGGACCGCGAGACGACAACGCAAGCCGCGCCCCAGGGGCAGGTCCAAGAGAGCGCGAACCTCCCGGACATATGGCGCACCGAACGAAGCGTGTTGTGCGTCGCCGGCCGCGACCCGCTCGATGGCGTTGTGGCGTCGATGATGGCGCAGCTCCTGCGCAAGCATGGGCTTGGCGCGCAGGCCGCGCTCCATAACGAAGTCTCGAGGTTTGCAATCAACACGCTCGATACGACCGGCGTCGCCATGATTTTCGTGACCTACGCCGAGCTGCGCGGCAATCCGCCGCATATGCGCTATCTATTGCGTCGGATTCAGAGAAGATTCCCGTCGCGTCCGGTCCTGGTCGGATTCTGGGACCCGGAGGACGCCATGCTGCAGGACCCATCGGCGCAAGAATTGGCGGGGGCGACGGCGTTCATAAGCTCATTCCATGACGCCGTGAGCAAATGCCTTGAGGAAGCAAAGAAGGTGCAGCAGCCGACCACCGAGGAGAATGTGGCCGCTGAAGCCTCCGTTGCGGCCCTCGCCCCGCCCGTTGTCGTGCAGGCGGCGCAGTGATGGCGCTCGGCCCGTTGCAAATCTCCACTGGGACGGATTGACGCCCGCAGCCGGCGTCACAGGCCCAGCGCGGCGTCCATCTGATTTTGGCCTCTGTTGGCTTAGAGCCGGTTGAGCCACCAAATTGATCTGGCGCTCATTTTCCTATCACACTGGCGCTGCGAGCCGCGTTTCCATGCGGCGGCGGAGATTCGAAGCTTTGGACTACCGCAAAGAGTTCCGGGTCAAGCCGGGCGAGAAGCTCAAGTTGAACAAGCTTGATCCGTCCGACACAGGCAAACTCACATCCGAGGACGAAGGCAACGACGACACCAAAACCTATCTCAAGGAACTCGCCCATCAGCAGGCCATGCTTTATGCCGAGCACAAACACTCGGTTCTCATCGTGTTGCAGGGGATGGACGCGGGTGGCAAGGACGGCACGATCCGGCATGTGTTCAGCGGCGTCAACCCGCAAGGCGTCGACGTAGCCAGCTTCAAGCAGCCGACGCCGCTTGAGCTTGCGCACGACTTTCTCTGGCGCGTTCATCCCCATGCGCCGCGAGCGGGACAAATCGTCATCTTCAACCGCTCGCATTACGAGGACGTGCTGGTCACCCGGGTCCACAAGCTGGTCGATAAGAAAACCTATGTGCGCCGTTATGAGCATATTCGCGATTTCGAGGCGCTGCTCGCGCACTCGGGAACCACGATCCTCAAGTTCTTCCTCCACATCAGCAAGGAAGAGCAGCTCGCTCGGTTTGCCCAACGCCTGGATGACCCGGGGCGCAACTGGAAGATCAGTGAAGCCGACTATTCGGAGCGTCAGTTGTGGGACGACTACGTCGACGCTTATGAGGACGCGATCAGCGCGACCAGCACGGCGAACGCGCCTTGGTACACGATCCCCTCGAATCACAAGTGGTTTCGCGATCTCGCCGTGTCGAAGATCATCGCGGACACGATAGCCGGTCTCCGCCTCGGCTTCCCGGCCCCGTCGGTCAACCTCGAGGACATCAGGCGCAAGTACCATGCGGCCGTCGAGGCAAGCGAGGGCGGGAAAAAGCACAAGAGTCGCAAGAAGAGCTGAGGGCTCCTCGCTCCGGCTCATTCTCCCGGCAAGCGCGAGCTCGCCTTCGATCCCTTCTGGACCGCCCAGACAAAACACAGTATGCCGGATCGACTCCCCGGGGCCGGGAGGGCTTGGGGATTCTGTTGGACAAAAGCGTGGGGGCCGACGACGTCGGCGCCGCCCGGCGCGACAATCAAGAGCACGCCATGGGAAACCGGACGTTCAAGATCTTCCTCATCAAGCCGTCGCATTATGACGACGACGGTTATGTGATCCAGTGGCGCCTCTCCACCATTCCCTCAAACAGCCTCGCCAGCGTCTACGGGCTTCTGGCCGCCTGCCGAGAAGAGCGGGCTCTTGGCCCCAACGTCGACATCGACATCGACGCATGCGACGAGTGCAACACGGTCATCGACGTCAAGGCGATCTCCCAGCGGATCAAGGCGGCGGGCGGCGGATTCGTCGGGCTCGTTGGAGTTCAGTCGAATCAGTTTCCCCGCGCGCTTGATCTCGCCCGCGAGTTCCGGGCGAAGGGCGTAGCCGTGGTGATCGGGGGCTTCCACGTCTCGGGCTGCCTGTCGATGCTTCCCGAGCTCCCGTCGGACTTGAAGGAAGCGCAATCGCTGGGCGTGACCCTGTACGCGGGCGAGGGCGAGGGCCGGATGGCCGATCTCCTCCGCGACATCGACGCGGGCCGGGCGAGCCCTGTCTACAACTACCTCCATGACATGCCCGGCATGGAATCGGCCGCGATTCCCGTGTTGCCGAAAGAAATCGTCGGCCGCATCGTCGGCCATCATGCCTGCTTCGACGCCGGCCGCGGCTGTCCGTTCCAGTGCAGCTTCTGCACCATCATCAACGTACAGGGCCGCAAGTCGCGCTTTCGCAGCGCCGATGACGTCGAAGCCATCGTGCGCGCCAATCATGCCCAGGGCATCAACCACTATTTCGTCACCGACGACAATTTCGCCCGCAACCGCAACTGGGAGGCGATCCTCGACCGTCTGATCGATCTGCGGGAAAACAGGGGCGTGCCGATCAAGCTGATCCTTCAGGTCGACACGCTCTGCCACAAGATCCCGGGCTTCATCGAGAAGGCGGCGCGGGCGGGCTGCAATCAGGTCTTCATCGGGCTTGAGAGCATCAATCCCCAGTCTCTTCAGGGCGCGAAAAAGCGGCAGAACAAGATCTGGGAATACCGGGTCATGCTGCAGGCCTGGCGAAAGTACAAGGTGATGACCTGGGCGGGCTTCATCATTGGTTTTCCGACCGACACGCCCGAATTGGTCGCCCGCGATATCGACATCATCAAGAAGGAACTGCCGCTCGACATCCTCGAGTTCTTTTGCCTGACCCCCCTGCCCGGCTCCGAGGATCATAAGAGTCTTCACCTCAAAGGGGTCTCCATGGACCCGGACATGAACAAGTATGATCTTGAGCATGTCTGTACCGGCCATTCGCGGATGTCGGGCGAGGAGTGGAACCAGACCTATCGCGATGCGTGGAAGCGCTATTACACCGACGAGCATGTCGAGACGGTGCTCAAGCGCGCGGCCGCGACGGGCTTGAGGATGAACAAGATCGCCGACGTGATGACCGCCTTCTCTTCCGCCGCGCGGATCGAGGGCGTCCACCCGCTGCAATGCGGCATCATCCGCCGCAAGGTGAGGACGACACGCCGGCACGGGATGCCGATCGTCAATCCGCTCATCTTTTATCCCGTCCGGGCGGTCGAGTTCGTGTCCGTGGTCGCGCAATGGCTGACGGTCGGGTGGCGCTATCACAGCATCAAGAAGCGCATCGTCCGCGATCCCGCCAGCAAGACCTATGTCGACGACGCGACGCGCCCGGTCTCGATCCACGAGATGGAGACCGACGAACTCGTTGCCGCCTTCGCCGACAAGATCCCGGACACCTATGGAGCGCCAAAGAGGCAGCCCGTCGCCGCTGAGTGAGCGGCGAGCCGGCGCGACATTCCGCGCCTGCCAAGGCTAGCGTTTGGATCATCGGGTGAAATCGGAAAAACCTTAACTGGGTCTTGACCATATCTGTCCGGCGATTTCCATAATTTCGTCACCGATGGTATGGAAGCGACGCCCGAGCGGGACCCGCCGACGTCGATTATAAATGCGGGACGCCCGTCGGCCGGGGCAAGGGACTGAAGCATTGTTTCTTTGGCGTTACGCCCGCGAGCGCGCTCTTTCTTTCCTCAACGCGCCCTCGAACGCGATCCTGCGCCGGCTCCTGACTGATCAGGGGCTCAAGCACTGGCGCGGTTATCTTTTCGCTTTCGCGATGATGGGCCTGATTGCGCTCACCACCGCGCTCTCGGCCTGGATCATCGGCAAGATCATCAATGAGGTCTTCGTCGGCCGCCGGCTCGCGGCGGTGTGGGAAATCACGGCGGCGATCGTGGTCATCTACACGGTCAAGGGCCTCGCGACCTACGGTCAGCAGGTCATCCTGTCGCGCGTCGGCAACAGCATCGTCGCCGACGTCCAGCGGCGCATCTTCGACCAGATGCTGAAGATGAAGGTCGTCTATTATAGCCGCTCGCATTCGTCGGAATTCATCGCCCGCCAGGCGTTCATCGCCCAATCGGCGAGCAACGTGCTCAATCTCCTTATCACCACGTTTTCCCGAGATGCGCTGACCATTGTCGGGCTCGTCGTCGTCATGGTGTCGCAAGATCCGGTGCTGTCGGTCTTTGCTCTCATGTTCGTGCCCATCGCGGTGTTCGGGGTGCGCAAGATCGGCGTTCGGGTGCGCAAGATCATGGCGAGCGAGTTCCAGGGCGCGATGCAGATGATGGAGTTGCTGCAGGAGACCGCGCAGGGCATTCGCATCGTCAAGGCCTTCACGCTCGAGAACTTCATGCGCGAGAGGCAGGATCAGGCGATCACCGGTTTCCAGGCGGCGGCCAACAAGCTCGCTCGCGTGAGCTCGCGCACGAGCCCGATCATGGAGAGCCTGGGCGGCTTCGCCATCGCGGCCGTGGTGCTCTATTCCGGCTATACCGTGATCATCCGCGGCAACGCGCCCGGGAGCCTCTTTTCCTTCATCACCTCGGTGATCATGCTGTATGAGCCGATGAAGCGGGTGGCGCGCCTGCATGTCGACCTGTCGTCGAACCTGTTCGGCGTCAGCATGCTCTACACTTTCCTCGACGAGCACGATTACGAGGAAAATCGCCCGCAAGCGCCCGCGCTCAAGGTGACCAACGGAAAGATCGAGTTTCGCGACGTAACCTTCGGCTATCGGCCCGGCGAGACCGTTCTGCACGACGTCAGCTTTGTCGCCGAAGCTGGAAAGACCACGGCGCTGGTGGGACGCTCGGGCGGCGGCAAATCGACGGTGATGAACCTCATCCTGCGTCTTTACGAGGTCGGCTCTGGGCAGATTCTCTGCGACGGCCAGGACACCGGAGCCGTGAGCCTCAAGTCGCTTGCGCCAGCAGATCGGCTATGTCGCGCAGGAGAATTTCCTGTTCAAAGGTTCGGTGCGCGACAACATCGCGATGGGCCGACCCGGCGCGAGCGACGAGGAGATCGTCGCCGCCGCCAAGGCGGCTTACGCGCATGATTTCATCATGGGCTTCGAGCGCGGCTATGATTCGCCATGCGGCGAGCACGGCATGCAGCTCTCGGGTGGACAACGTCAGCGCATCGCCATCGCCCGCGCGTTTCTAAAGGACGCGCCGATCATCCTTCTGGATGAGGCGACGTCAGCGCTCGATTCCGAATCCGAACAGGCGATCCAGAAGGCGCTCCGCACTTTGTGCGAAGGACGCACGACGATCGTCATCGCCCACCGCCTGTCGACCGTCGCGCAAGCCGATGAGATCTGCGTCATCGACCGCGGCCGGGTGGTCGAGCGCGGACGTCACGGCGAGCTCCTGGCGCAGGGACACACCTATACCCACATCGCGCAGACCCAGTTCCCCCGCGACGCCGCCTGAGAAGGCGTTCGGTCGGACGGCTCTGTTCGGTGTCCGCGGTTAAATGATGCGGCCCTCTTGCTCCTTCCAATAGCGTTCGCGTAACGGCGCCTTGTAGAGCTTACCGGTCGGCAGGCGCGGCAACTCAGCCTCGAAATCGATCGAACGCGGGCATTTGTGGTGAGCGAGATGCTCGCGGCAGAATGCGATCAGTTCGGCCTCGATCTCCGCGCACGGCGTAGTGCCCGGCATGGGCTGCACGACCGCCTTCACCTCCTCGCCCATTTCTTCGTTCGGGACGCCGAACACTGCGGCGTCGGCGACCTTGGGATGGGTGACGAGCAGATTCTCGCATTCCTGCGGATAGACGTTGACGCCGCCGGAGATGATCATGAAGGCCGCGCGGTCGGTGAGATAAACGTAGCCCTCGTCGTCGACATAACCGATGTCGCCGACTGTGCTCATCGTGCGGTCAGGCGAGTTCGCTTCTGCAGTCTTATCTGGATCGTTAAAATATTCGAAGGGCGACGCGGTCTTGAACCACAGCTTCCCTGTTTCGTAAGCAAGCACTTCGCGCATCGCGTCATCGAGAATATGAAGCTCGCCGAAAACCGCCCTTCCGATCGTGCCGCGATGCGCGAGCCATTCGGCGCTGTCGCACATGGTAAAGCCGAGCCCTTCCGTCGCCCCGTAATATTCGAGGATGATTGGTCCCCACCAGTCGATCATCGCCTGCTTGACGGGCACGGGACAGGGCGCGGCGGCGTGGAGCGCGACCTCGAGCGAAGACAGATCATAAGCCCGGCGCACATCTTCAGGCAGCTTTAGCATGCGCGAAAACATGGTCGGCACAAGCTGCGTGTGAGTAACGCGATGCTTTTCGATCAGGCTAAGAAACTGTTCCGGGTCGAATCGCTCCATGACGACGACCGTGCCGCCGAAGCGAATTGTTGCGGAGACGCCCACCAATGGCGCCGAGTGGTAAAGCGGCGCCGGCGAGAGATAGACCTGTCCTTCGCGAAAGCTCCATAATTTCCCGAGCGCGGCGACCAGCGGATGCGATTGCGCGGGCGGCTGATTGAGCAGCGGGCGCAACACGCCCTTGGGCCTTCCGGTCGTGCCTGAGGAATAGAGCATGGCCGAGCCGAGCGCCTCGTCAGCGATTGGAGTAGCCGGAAGATCTGCGGTCGCCTCGGTAAGATTGCGAACCCGCGGCCCGTCGCCCGGCCCATCGACAATGAGACAGAGTTCGACCGCCGGACAATCGGCAAGAGCCGCCAGTGCGATCTCGCGCTTGGCCTCCGAGGTTATAAGCACCCGGGAGAGGCTGTTGTTGACGATGTAGGCGACTTCCTCAGCGTTGAGAAATGAATTGATGCAGGTGTAATACAACCCTGACCGATCGCCCGCCGCGCAGCACTCAATGAAACGCGGGTGGTTCTCCATGAACACGGCATAGTGATCGCCTCGCTTGAGATCGACGGCGCGGAAGAGATGTGCAAGCCGATTGCTCCGGGTCTCCAGCTCCTCGTAGGTGATCGTCTCACCCGATTCCGCCATGATGATCGCCGGCTGATTGGGGTGTGTCGTGGCGCGCGGCGCTGGATACATACGCTCCCTCCCCACATCGATCACCGCCGTTTCGCGGCAGGGCCGCGACGGAAACTCCAGTTTGCCTCTGGATTTCGGACCTGTCGAGGTCGACGTCTGAGCGGCTCTGCGCCTTCAACGGCCAAGCACGGCGATCAAATTGTCGACGCCGACGGGCGAAATGCGAAGAAGGCCCGAATACGGCTGACTGAACTCGAGAATGAGATAAATCGCACTTGCGACTGCGATCGAGCCCAGCGCCTCGATGGCGACGCTCAGTCCATTGAACCCGCCGAGCAGTGCGAAGCTCATGAACAAGAGCGCTGCCCACCCGACGACCACGATGAGGACAAGCTTTGGCGCCGGGTTGGCCAATCGACGGGTCATCAACAAGGTCGTCTCCACCACCTGCATGAAATTGGGCATCGCGGTCGTGATGAGCTGCTTCTGCTCATCCGTGGCGGGTTCGAGGCTCGCGAAAAAACTCATGATGTCGTGCAGGTCCGCGCGCAGTTGCGCGTAAGGCGTCACGCCGACCGCCCGGCTGCCCCAGAAGCGATCGCGCGCGCGCACGACCGCCGCCCGCAGCAAGTCGCGGCCGCGCTCGGCTTCGGGCCCGTATTGCTCAAGGGCGAAGTCGAGTTTCAGGATCAGCGGCCCCAACGACTGCGATTCCGCATTCTGGGCGATAAAGGCGCCATAGGTCGACCATATGAGCAGGCCGAGCACCAGAGCCAGCAGCATGGCGACCAAAGCGATGATCGAGCCGAGGACGCCCCTCGCGCCGACGACATCCTGAACCGGCAACAGCCATTGAAGGAAAAAGCCGAGCAGTCCGCTCGCGAAGGTCAGGAGCGCCACGACCAAGGTTCTGGCAACGGGACTCACGCATCACCTTGTGGAGCGAAGAGCAAAACAATGGCGCCACGATCCAACGCTCCGGAACCTCCCCTAGTTTCTGACCCGCGAGCTCAATTCCTTAATGCCCGTATAGCGCTGATGAAGCAACAGAGGGGCGGCCTAAACGCGCCTATCCGCGCTCGTCCTCAATCGGTGCAAAAAGACGCGATAACAATCGCGTCGAGCCGAACCGCGGACTGACGGGAGTCACGCGTCGGCGGCCGGGATCCAAATCGCCGAGTCCGCGTCGCCCCAGCCCCTCGCTTTTCCATCGAGGCAGGCGATCGCGACATGCGCGCAGATAACCGCGTCTAGCTTGTCTTCATAGGCCTTGAGCCGCCAACCCCTCACGTCCGCGCCAACGGGCTGAAGCTTCTCATACACCCCCTCAATACGCCGCTCGAGGGCGCCAACGATCAGGCTCCAAACTTCACGCAGTTTGTTGTGGCGTGTGACGAGCGGCGAAGTCGACCAGTACTTTCCGGCCTTCGCGGCTTTGTACTCAAGCCGTCGCGGCGCCTTAAGAATCTCAATCAATGCCGGGTGAGGATAGACCTCAATCAAGGCCCTCGCTGGCGCGCTGTTTGGCTCCAACGTGCGAAGCGGGTAACCCTCAACCTCAAAGGCCAAACGAAGCGCATCGCTGATTTCGCCTGGTCTCCGTGCGCTGGGCGAGTGGGTGGCGGCGCCCTTGGCGCCGTAAGCCTCTGACACAGCCCGGTCGCTCGGCCGATACCCGACGATTGGATGCCGCGCCATTGGCATGTCGATGGCGACGAGATCGATTGGTCGGCCGCAAATCTTGCGTCCCGCTTCGATGAGCCCAGCGGCCTCCGGCACTGAGCCGCGTGGACGCTCCGCACTTGGCGGTCTTCCGTTCGCAAGCGCAAGGAACTGCTCATACGAAGCCGCGACCGCGACCAGCCGCCAGCCCGCTTCCGTCTCGACTGCCGCCGCTACGCCGGTTGGCTGAGTGGAGGTCCACGCGGCGTCAATGCCGAGAACGGCGCGCCGCGCGCCTTGCCCGCTGGCGATGTCGACAGAGGCGCTCGACGTCGCGCTCATGTTCAAGTTTTCTCTTCGCCCTGGACAGTAGGAGACCTCGGGTCAGGCCTGGCTCTGCGCGCCCGCCTGCTCGACGGTGACCGCCGCTTCAATCTTCTCCGCCCCGCCGCTGTGAGACGAGCGAGTCATCGCGCTGTCTTGGGCGTCGAAGCCGATGGCGACGCGGACATAGTTCGCGTCAGGGCAGATGGGGACCGTCGCATCGAAGGCGACCCAGCCGAGATCGGGAATGTGGGCCTCTGCCCATTCATGCGCGCCAGCCTCGGCGGAGCCTTCGGCGAGGCGATAGCCAGCGACGAACCGAGCCGGCATTCCGCGCCAGCGCGCGCAGGCGATAAAGATGTGGGCGAAGTCGCGCGCATGCGCGCGCCTCAGCGCGAAAGCTTCGATCGCAGAGCCCGCGGCGTCCTTTTCCTCGGGGTGGTGGGGCAACGCCTCGTGCAGCGCCGCCATCAGCCGGTGCATCGAATTGAGCGGGTCGGCGGCGCCGCTTGTCGCCTCCTGGGCGAAGGAACGCAGCGTCCCGTTCACCTGGGCCAGCGGACTGTCGCGCAGGTACATCTCGGGGGGCAGCAATTCCGCCGCGCCCCGGACGACGCCGGCCGCGTCGCTGGTCTCGACCTCGCCCACCGCCGATATCGTCACACGTTCGATCGGCCCGTAATGAGAGTAAGAAGTGACGGCGTTGCCGTGGGCGTCCTCGGTCTCGCGCCGCGCGCCATCGGCGTCGATGTCGAGGCGCCAGCGCAGCACGTACTGGCTGTCGAACGAAAGCGGCGTCAGCCTCAGGATCTGATTGACCGTGCGCGCCGGCGGGGCGAAGCGGTGGACGATCTGGTGCGAAACCCTGACCCGCATGATTGGATCCGCGCCGCCTCTCTAGTTGAAGAGATATTGGTCGGAGATTGTGCTCGAGAGACGCGCGTTATCCTCGATGAACTCGGTGATGAACTCGTGCAGCCCGCCCTGGAAAATCTCGGTCATGCTCGAGCGCTCGAGCTTGGAGTACATAGCCCGAGCCTGACGCTGGGCGAGGCCGCTGCGCCCGTCATCGCGAGCAAGCGCGTCCAGCGCGCGGTCGATGCTCTCGTAGCAGGAGATCAGCGAGCGCGGCATTGCCGGCTTCAGAATCAGGAGGTCGGCGATCAGCCACGGCTTCACCCGGTCGCGATAGACCCAGTGATAGGCCGTCGCCGCCGAAACGGCCCGCAGGATGGCCACCCACTGGAAGTAGTCAAGCGGGCCGCCGACCGTTTCCGTCGACGGCAGAAGCAAATGATATTTGACGTCGAGCAGGCGCGCCGTGTTGTCGGCTCGCTCGACGAAGATGCCGAGCCGGTTGAACCAATAGCCCTCGTTGCGCAGCATCGTGCGGTAGCACGAACCGTCGAAATCGAGCGAGGCCTTCTTCACATAATCGAGGAAGCGCATCAGCTCCTCGAGGCCAAGCGCCCGATTGACCCGCCGGCTCGTCTCGAACCGCTTGAGCTCAAGCCAGGCGTCGTTGATCGCGGTCCATGTCTCGGCCGTCAGCGCGGTCCGCACGGCGCGTCCGGCGGCGCGCGCGTTTTCCAGGCAATTGCGGATCGAGGACGGATTCGCGAGATCGAAAGTCAGGTATTCGAGCGCGGCCTCTTCGTTGAGCTCGCCATGCTTCGCCACGAAGCTCTCATGGGCCCCGGCGGCGTTGAGCGCGCCCTCCCACTCGCCGACCTGCTCGCTGTCCGTCTTCGGCAGGTATTCGAGCCGCAGGGTCGCCTCGATGGTGCGGGCGATGTAATCCGCGCGCTCCATAGAGCGTGCGAGCCAGAACAGATTGTCAGCCGTGCGCGCGAGCATGGACGTCAAGCCACGTCTTCCGGGTCGTCGACGATCCAAGTGTCCTTCGTGCCGCCGCCCTGGCTCGAATTGACGACCAGCGAACCCTCCTTCAGCGCCACTCGGGTGAGGCCGCCAGGGACGATGCGTACGCCGTCTGTGCCCGAGAGGACGAACGGCCTGAGGTCCACGTGGCGGGGCGATACGCCGCCATCGAACGAGGCCGGGCAAGTGGACAAAGCCAGCGTCGGCTGGGCGATGTAATTATTGGGATCGGCCATGATCTTGGCGCCAAATTGCTCTCGCTGAGCGGCGCTCGCATGCGGTCCGACCAGCATGCCGTAGCCGCCCGATCCGTTCACCTCCTTGACCACCAGCTGATCGAGCCGCTCCATCACATATTTGAGCGATGTGGGCTCTCGACAGCGGTAGGTCGGCACGTTCTTGAGCAACGGCTCTTCAGACAGATAGAAGCGGATGAGCTCTGGAATATAACAATAAATGGCTTTGTCATCGGCAATTCCGGTTCCGATTGCATTCGCGATTGTCACATTGCCCGCCAAATAGGCTCCGACCAGTCCAGGCACGCCTAAGACAGAGGCTGGATTGAAGACCAGAGGATCCAGAAAATCATCATCGACCCGCCGATAGATGACATCAACCCGGCGCGGCCCGAGCGTCGTGCGCATGAAAACCTGATCGTCCTCGACGAACAGATCGCGGCCCTCGACCAGCTCGACCCCGAGCTTGTCGGCGAGAAAAGAATGCTCGTAATAGGCGGAATTGAACGGACCCGGCGTCAGGATTACGATCGTCGCCTCTCCGCCATTAAGCCGCGGCGCGACCGAGCGCAGGCAAGCGAGCAACTGGTCAGGGTAATCGTCTACCGGCGCCACGCTGTGGCGCGCGAACAGGTCCGGCAGGAGCCGCATCGTCACTTCGCGGTTCTCGAGCATGTACGACACGCCCGAGGGCGTGCGCGCGTTGTCCTCGAGAACGTAAAATTCCTGAGCGTCCACTCGCACGATGTCGATGCCGCCAATATGCACCCAGATGTCGTGGGGCGCGCGCTGGCCAATCATTTCCGGCCGATAGTAAGGATTGCGCAGAATCAATTCGGGCGGGATGATCGATTCCTTGAAAATGGCCCGCTTGCCGTAAATGTCGGTGAGGAAGAGGTTGAGGGCGCGCACGCGCTGCGTGAGGCCGGCCTCAAGCTTGCGCCACTCCGCCTGCGATATGAGGCGCGGGACGATGTCGAACGGAATCAGGCGCTCGGCGGCGTCCTTGTCCCCGTAGACGCCGAAGGTGATGCCGATGCGGCGGAACATGTATTCCGCCTGGGCTCGGCGAGAAGCGAGCAATTCCGGCGGTGTTTCTTCGAGCCAGCGAGCGACTTGGCGATAGAGCGGCCTCGTCTCGCCGGAGGCCATACTCATCTCATCGAACGCCGCCATGCCGCCTGCCCGACCTTATCGCCTGGCGTCGTCAGGCTTGAACGACGCTCTGCATTCGTGAATCAAGTGTCGCAACTTCCGTGCCGCGTGCGCGCTCAAGCGCCTCGGCGCCACTCATAGCAGTTTCAGCCGGCCACGCGCTAAAATTCGCTCGGATATCCAGCGCTTCGGCGAGCCGGAGCCTGAACGTATGGCGCGGAATCTCGATCGCGCCGAGGCTCGCCAGATGTTCGGTCGAGAATTGCGCGTCGAGCAATCGGAAGCCGCCGGCCCGAAGGCGCGCGAACAGGTGCACAAGCGCAACTTTCGAGGCGTCGCGGGCGCGGTGAAACATGCTTTCGCCGAAGAAGGCGCCGCCGAGGCTCACCCCGTAAAGACCGCCGACCAGCGTCTCGCCTTCGTAGGCCTCGATCGAATGGGCGTGGCCGGCGGCGAACAATTGGCCATAGAGCCGCACGATTTCGTCGTTGATCCAGGTCTTCTCACGCTCGGCGCAGGCGCGCACGACCGTTTCGAACGCGTGGTCGGCGACCACCCGGAACCGATCGGACCGCACGGTCTTGGCGAGGCTGCGCGAGACGATAAGACCGTCGAGCGGGAAGATGCCGCGCTCCTGCGGCTCGACCCAGAACAGGTCCTTCGCGTCGCGACTTTCAGCCATCGGAAAGACGCCGATCGAATAGGCCCGGAGCAGAATGTCCGCCGTCAGTTCGAATTTGCGCGGCGCGGTCTTCATGGCCGCAATCGTGGAACCGTCCGCGCGGGCAGTCAAGCCAAGGCACTGGCCCCATCTAGTACACCCACGCAGGCCAGAAGCCTCAGATAACGTCTACGATCTCGTCGATCGATGTCTCGGTGACCTTTTTGTCCAACACGATTCGGCCTCTCGCCATCGCGACGACTTGTTCGCAGGACACGAAGACATGGTGAAGATTATGGCTGATGAGTATGGTCGTCACACTCTGAGCCGCGAGGCCTTTAACGAAGCTCAGCACCTTCGAGGTCTCCCTGACGGAAAGGTGATTGGTTGGCTCGTCGAGAATCAGGACCTTGGACTTGAAATACATGGCGCGGGCGATCGCGACGCCCTGACGCTGGCCGCCGGACAATTCCCCAACCAAGGTGTCGGGGGATCGTAGATGTAGGTCGACGTCTGCGATTGCTTGGATGGAGTCCGCGCGCATCTGTCGCTGATTCATGATTCCAACGCCGCCGATCGAGAGCGTAAGCGGTTCGCGTCCTATGAAGAGATTGCGGGCGACCGACATATTCGGGACCAGCGAATTATACTGATAGACGGTCTCGATCCCGAGCTGCATCGCAGACTTCGGCGACCGAATCGCAACGCGCCTGCCTTCGACTTGGATCTCGCCGTTGTCGGGAAGCTCCACCCCCGAAAGCACTTTGATGAGAGTCGATTTGCCGGCTCCATTGTCGCCCACGAGGCCGACGGCCTGACCGGATTCGATGTCAAGGTCGATGCCGTTGAGAGCGTGGACGCCCGAGTACCATTTGTGGAGGCCCCTGATCGAGATGATCGGCGCGGGCATGGCTCACACCTCCAACTTGATTCGACGCGCAGTCCGACGCAGCCACGAATTCCCCACGACCGCGAACACGGTCAGCGCGCCGATCGCGAATTTGAACCAGTTGGCGTCGATCCGCGAAAGGACGAGGCCGTTGTCGATCACGCGGATCAGAAGCGCGCCGACAACCGCGCCGAAGACAGTCCCCACCCCTCCCGTCAGCGCCACCCCGCCAATCACCGACCCTGCTATCGCCTGCAGTTCAAGGGTTTCGCCCAGGTTTGGAAAGGGCGATTGCAGGCGAAAGACCTGGACCGTTCCCGCGAGGCCAGCAAGAATCGAGCACATCATGAAGCAGGTGAACTTGACCCTCGTCACGGGAATGCCCATCGAGCGCGCCGCCTCGATGAACCCGCCGGTCGCCCTTATCCAATTGCCGAAATTGGTCATCGACATCATCGCCGAGGCGAGAAGGACCAGCGCCACGAACCAGACAAACGACGCCCGAAAGAGACCGCCGCCGATGAAGCCGGTGAACAACCCCATCGGGATTTTGTCCACCGCCAGCAAGGGAGGAAATCCGCCCGACATTACGATGGTCAGCGAACGCACCATGAAGAGCATTCCAAGCGTCGTGATGAAGCTCGGAATGTCGAACCGGAGTGTGATGAAAGCGTTGAGAAAGCCGATCACAGCGCACATCGCGACGCCGACAGCGAACGCCGGCCAGAACGCCACGCCGGCGTTCAGCATCAGCGCGATGCTCATCGGCATGATTGCGAAGACGGAACCGACCGAGAGATCGAACTCGCCGCAAATCATGAGCATCGCAAAGCCGATCGTCACCGTCCCGACTTCCGGCAGCAGTCCGAGCACGCCCCTTATGTTCTGAAGCGAGAGGAAGACGCCATGCGAGCGAAATTCGAAGAATCCCATCAGCACGATGAGGAGAAGAACCCCGGCCAGCTCGGGCTTCTCCAGGTAAATCTTCAGCGCTCTTTTCATGGGGTCTTCGGCCGCGCCGCGATGAGAGCAGATTGCAATCTGGTCAAGCCGCCATCGCTATCCGAGGCGACCGCCCTGAGATCAGCGGACCCCGGTCTAGATCCGGGGTCCTTACGATAACAACACGCGCTTAGCGGAGGCCTTTCGCGGCCATCGCGGCAATCGAGTCCGCCTGGCTGGGGACCACAAGACCGTTCCCGGTGTCGATGTCCGAGGGCGCGAGGCCGACAGTCTTTGCCAGATAAACTTCCATGACCGGCATGAAGCCTTGCATGTAGGGCTGCTGATCGGCGTGAGCCTGGATGTAGCCGGACTTCATTTCCTGCAGAACATCGGACTCGACGTCGAACCCGCCAACGATGACCTTTCCGGGCGGAATGCCACGGTCCTTCAACCAATGCGCCACCGCAACGTCGAGCGAGCCCGTCTCGATATAGGCGGTCGTGTCGGGATGGGCGTTGAGGTAGGCGCCCACGCGGTCGGATGTGGTAGCGGGATCCGCGCCGACGTCCAACTTGGTAATCGTGAGCTCGCGCCCCGGATTGGCCGCCTTAAAGTCGTCCAGAGCCTTCACAACGCCCGCGGCGCGTTGTTCAGACCAATTGGCCCCAGGAACGTTGACCCCAACGAGGATATTGATGGGTCCGTCTTTCGGAAACAATGTCTCAAGCTGTTTTGTCAGAGCGATCCCTGACGCCAAAAACGCGGGTCCAATATACGACTGCCGGGCGTTGTGACCCGGAGTGACGTCGTCATTGTTGACAGCGATGACGATGATGCCCTTCGCCCGCGCGTCGGCGACAACCTTCGTGAAGGCGTTGTTATCCGGGATCGTCAGGATCAAAGCGTCGGGATTGGTGGCGAGCGCCGCATCGACGTTGGACAGCTCCTCCTGAACCGACATGTTCGTGTTGGTGAAAAGCATCTGGCAATCCGCCTGGATCTTGCCGCAGGCGTCCTCAAAACCCTTTTTGACCGGCTGCCAGAATTCATTCGCGGTCGAGCCGTGAATGACCATAACGATTTTGATTGGATCGGCCGCGGCCGGCGCAGCAACAACTGCGGTCGCAAGGCCAAGCATGCCGATTCCGAGCGCGAAGTTTTTCATCCTTCCCTCCCTGTTTTGGCTTCTGAAGTCGAGCCTGATGGGAGTTGTAATGATGTTTCAACGACGCCGCAAGCTCGCGCCGCGCGGCTGCTGATCCCGACCCGCGTCAAGGCGGCGCGGGACGGCGCCGCCTGCTTATGATAGGCTGAGCGCGACCGGAGAACCGCGAGGAGAATGAACCATGGGATCGGCCGTCCGGGTCACATCCGCTGCCGAAGGTCTGCCGCGCCGGCGCTTCACGGTCGCCGAGGTGGAGGCGATGGTCGCCGCAGGCGTGATGGAGGAGGACGAGCGCGTCGAACTGATTGGGGGGGAGCTCGTTCCGATGTCGCCGAAAGGAAATCGCCACGAGGTCGTCAAAACAGCCCTCCTCGCCCAATGGTATCGGGCGAGCCCGGGCGACGTTCTCCTGAACTCCTGAGACTACCTTTCGCCTCAGCGAAGACACCTATCTCGAGCCCGACGTCGTCATCTATCCGAGGACCATCGGGCTCCGGGGATTGACGGGCGCAAATGTGCTGCTCGTCGCCGAGATAGCCGGCTCCTCGCTCCGCTACGACATCGGCCGCAAGGCGGCGCTTTACGCCAGCTTCGGCATTCGCGAGCTCTGGGTGATCGACGCGGTGCGACTGACGACGCGCGTCTTCCGCGAGCCGGGGACGGACGGCTATCGCAATGTGCAAGACTTCGGCCCCGCCGACAGGCTCACGCCCCTGACAGCGCCTGAGGCGTTTGCGTTGCGGCTTGATGAGCTGGAACTGACCTAAAACGGAAGAGAAACCTCCCGCTCACGCCTGCATTTTGAGCTTCACCACATTGTGCAGCGTTTGTTCGGCTGTCTCGAAGAAGCGCCTGACCCCACGCGCGGCCTGGCGGATGCGTTGCTCGTTTTCGACCAGCGCGAGACGCACGTAGTCGTCGCCGTGCTCGCCGAAGCCGACGCCGGGCGCGACCGCAACATCGGCCTTCTCGATCAGAAGCTTCGAAAACTCGAGGGAGCCCAGATGGCGGAACTTCTCAGGCACCGGCGTCCACGCGAACATCGATGCGCTCGGCTTGTCGATCGCCCAGCCGGCCGCGGCGAAACTCTCGATCATCACGTCGCGCCTGCGCTTATAGGTCGCGCGCATCTCGCGGACGCAATCATCGGGGCCATTCAGCGCCGCGGCGGCGGCGACCTGGATTGGCGTATAGGCGCCATAGTCGAGATAAGACTTCACGCGCGCGAGCGCCGCGAGCAGCCGCTCGTTGCCCACCGCAAAGCCAATCCGCCAGCCCGCCATCGAATAGGTCTTCGACATCGACGTGAACTCGACCGCGACCTCAAAGGCGCCGGGCGCCTGTAGGATCGACGGAGGCGCCTCGTCCTCGAAATAGACTTCCGCATAGGCGATATCGGACAGGACAAAAATCTCGTGCTTCTTCGCAAACAGCACCAGGTCCCGATAGAAGTCGAGCGACGCCACCATCGCCGTCGGGTTGGACGGGTAGCAGACCACGACCGCGATCGGTTTCGGAATCGAATGGGCGATGGCGCGCTCGAGCGCGCCGAAGAATTCAGGGCCAGGCTCGGACGGCACCGAGCGGATCACGCCGCCCGCCATCAGGAAGCCGAAGGCGTGGATCGGATAGGACGGGTTCGGGACCAATACGACATCGCCCGGCGCGGTGATCGCCTGCGCCATGTTGGCGAAGCCTTCCTTCGAGCCCAGCGTGGCCACCACTTGCGTCTCGGGATCGAGCTTGACACCGAACCGGCGCGCGTAATAGCCGGCCTGAGCGCGCCGCAGGCCGGCGATGCCTTTCGAGGCCGAGTAGCGGTCGGTGCGCGGCTTGCCGACCGTTTCGATGAGCTTGTCGAGCACGTGCTTGGGCGCGGGCAAGTCGGGATTGCCCATGCCGAGATCGACGATGTCAGCGCCGCCGGCGCGGGCCTTGGCCTTGAGCTTGTTGACCTGCTCGAAGACATAAGGCGGCAAGCGCCGCACCCGGTGAAAATCGCTCATCGTAGCCACTGGCCCTGAGTCTATTCCGATTCGTCGATCCATGCGCCGACGCGGTTCTGTAGCATCGGAAGAGTAAGGGCGGCAAACGGGGTATCGGCTATTGCGGAGCGCTGGGCGCTTTCGGTTTCGGCTTTTTTTGCGCTGCCTGTTGCTCCGCCATCGCCTTGGCGGCCGGGGCAAAGCCCTGTCGCAGCGCGTCAGCCCGCTTCTGGACCCCGTCGAGGTCGCCCTTGACCGCGTCGAGTTCGTTCGCTTTCAAAGCCGGCCGCGCCGGCTCGGGCGGCGGCTGGAACACGGGAATATAATCGGGGTCGGCGCCCGGTCGGGTCTTGTTGACAAAGTCAGCCGGCGGGGCGACGTCGGTGGCGAACCCAAGCACTTTGAACGCCTGTTTGAAGATGTTGTCCTGCTGTTGCGCGTAGCTGGTCGCGCCGGAAGCGAGGAGAGCGGCAAGGGCGAGCAGGCCCGCCAATCCGGTCCTCCTCACGGCGGGTCGCACGCGTTCGGCACAAATCGTGCGAAACATCTTTCTGTCCGAAAAGTGTTGTTGGCTTCGCGGACAGGTACTGACCTATTATGACCAAAACGGGACTAAGCCTCCCGCCAGGACTGAACAGGAAACGCTCGTTATGGCCAAGATTCCAAGCCAGCCGAGGGGGCGCGGCAAGATTCAGCCAGCCAAGCGCTCGGCGCCAAGATCCGGTGTCAGCCTCGCCAAGCGCGCGCCCAAAGGCGAGAGCTCGCCGAAAGCTGCGAAAGCCCTTCGCGCGAAAACCGCGGAGCGGCGAGCCGCCGCGCCGGCGCCCAAGGTTGCGGCCGCGCCCATCGCGCGAGCCTTGGCGCCGGCTCCGAAGACGAAGCCATCAACGCCTCCGCGCCGCAAGGCCGAAGCACGACCCGCAAGCAAAGTCGAGGCGACAGCCGCTCCCGCGGAGCCCGTTCGCATGCCCGCCCTCGCCCCGCCACCCGCGCCGCCGAAGGACGCTGCGCCGCCTTCTGCGGTCCGTGCGGAGCCATCCACCGCCAGCGACCCAAATCGCGCCCTCGACGTGGAGGCGCTCGCCCATAACATCGCGCAGGCGATCGAGCAGGGCGGCAAGGCGCTGGCCGCCTATCTCACTCCAAGGCAGAGCGGCGCGATCAAGACCACGATCGCCGATGAGATTGGCGAGATGGCGCGCTCGATCGGTCGGGTTGTCGATTATTACATGACCGATCCCCAGCGGGCGTTCGCCGCGCAGACCGAGCTATCCAAGCAATTCGTTGACCTCTGGGCCTCGACCCTGCAGCGCCTCCAGGGCGAACAGACGCCGCCGGTCGCCGTGCATGACGCCGCCGACAAGCGCTTCGCGGACGCTGCGTGGCGCGACAATCCCTATTTCGATTTCATCAAACAGGCCTACGTGATGACGACGCGCTGGGCCGAGGATCTGGTCAAGCATGCCGACCAACTCGATCCGCACGACCGCGAAAAGGCGCAATTTTATCTGCGGCAGGTTAGCGCCGCGCTCTCGCCCTCGAACTTCCTCGCCACCAATCCGGAGCTTCTGCGCACGACGCTCGCCGAGAGCGGCGAGAATCTCGTGCGCGGCCTGAAGATGCTGGCGGAGGACATCCACGCCGGGGGCGGCAATTTGCGCATTCGCCAGTCGGACGCGCGCGCGTTCAAGCTCGGCGTCAACATGGCTGCGACGCCAGGCAAAGTGGTGTTCCGCAACGCGCTGATGGAGCTCATCCAGTACGAGCCGACCACGCCTCAGGTCTATAAGCGCCCGCTCCTGATCGTGCCGCCGTGGATCAACAAGTTCTACATCCTCGACCTCAATCCGGAGAAGTCATTCATCCGGTGGGCGGTCGCGCAGGGCCTGACCGTTTTCGTCATCTCCTGGGTCAATCCCGACGAGCGCCATGCCGACAAGGACTTCGCAAGCTACATGCGCGAGGGCGTCCTCACCGCCGTCGACTGCATCGAAGAGGCCACAGGCGAACGGGAGGTTGCAGCGATTGGTTATTGCGTCGGGGGCACGCTCGTCGCCGCCACGCTTGCCTACATGGCCGCGGACAACGACAGGCGCATCGCCAGCGCGACCTTTCTCGCGACCCAGATCGACTTCGCCGACCCTGGCGATCTCAAGGTGTTCGTCGATGCGGAGCAATTGAAGGCGGTCGAGGAGCGCATGGCCGAGCGCGGCTATCTCGAAGGCTCGGCGATGGCCAACGCCTTCAATATGCTGCGGCCGAACGATCTCATCTGGTCCTATTACGTCAACAATTATCTCAAGGGCAAAGAGCCCATGCCGTTCGACCTGCTGGTCTGGAATTCAGAACTCGACCCGCATGCCCGCCGCCAACCACAAGTTCTATTTGCGCCACTGCTATCTGCAGAACGATCTCTCGAACGGGCGGATGGAGCTGAACGGCAGGACGCTCGACCTCAAGAAGGTGACGATCCCGGTCTATGAACTCGCGACGAAGGAAGACCACATCGCCCCTGCCCGCTCGGCGTTCACGGGGGCCAAGTGCTTTGGCGGACCGGTGCGCTATGTGATGGCCGGGTCGGGTCACATCGCCGGGGTCGTCAATCCGCCGAGCAAGCCGAAATACCAGTACTGGTCGGGCGGGCCGCCGGAAGGCAAGTTCGAGGATTGGGTCGCGAAGGCGAAGGAGACGCCGGGCTCCTGGTGGCCGGACTGGCTCGCCTGGCTGACGGCGCAGGCGCCGGAGAAGGTTCCCGCCCGCAAGCCCGGCGACGGCAACCTTGAACCGATGGGCGACGCGCCTGGGGACTATGTGCGAGTGAAATCGTAACAAGACAGCGAGGGTAGGACGCGGACGAGCCCGACATGCGACGATTTGCGTTCGGGCGCGCTACGGTTGTTTTTCTACAGTTTGAAAACGCCGAGCCGCCGCACGTCCATGTCGAAAGTGGGGACGCGACTGCTAAATATTGGCTCGAACCTGTGGAGCTCGCGCGGTCGCGCGGATTTAGACCGAGGGAATTGACCCGGCTCCGTGCGATAATTATCGAGCATTCGTCGCGAATTCTTGGAGGCGTGGCATGTCCATTTCGACAAATCGGCTTAATGTCCAGGCTCTGAGCGTCGAGTTCGTCGATGCTTCGATCCGCGTCATCCTAGACGACGGCCGGGAGATATCGGCGCCGCTCGCGTGGTTTCCTCGCTTGCGCGACGCCTCGGATGCGCAGCGTGCAAACTGGCGCCTGATCGGCCGCGGCGAGGGGATCCACTGGCCAGACCTCGATGAGGACGTGTCAGTCAATGCGCTTCTAGGCCTGCCGACGTAACACTAACGGGATCAAGACTTCTCGCGCATGTCAGGGGAGCGCCACGCGCCGTCACCGTCTCCCGTGCGCAAGAACACAACCCTCGAGGTCGCGTCGCAGCTGGCAAGCGTCACTTGCCGAACGCGCCGCGATGAAGGACATTGTCAACTTCCCTTATGGAGGCGCCTGCGCGCGATGTCGCTCACCCAGTCGGAGCCCGGAGAGCCTCGTTTTGCGCCCGAATCCTTCGGCGCCAGCCTCGCGATGCCCGAGACCGCCCGGCCAACGAGTCATCGCCGTCCCAATCTCGAGCGCGGCCACCATTGGGTCATCGTTGCCGCGATCGTGGGCGTTCTCGTGGCGGCGCTTATTTACGTGGTTTTCAGCATCCATCGCGACATGACGGAGAGCGGCGGGATTGTCCCGTCGCTTGCGCCTTACTTCGCGATCTTCCTCGCTTTGCTGATCGCGTTGAGCTTCGAGTTCATCAACGGCTTTCACGACACGGCCAATGCTTTGGCGACCGTGATCTACACCCACTCGCTGCCGCCGCAGGCCGCGGTGGTGTGGTCGGGCATCGCCAATCTTGCTGGCGTCTTGCCTCCTCCGGCGCGGTCGCCTTCGCTATCATCGCCCTCCTTCCAGTTGAACTCATTCTGCAGGTCGGACGTAGCGACGGCATCGTCATGGTGTTCTCGCTGCTCTTCGCCGCGATCACCTGGAATCTCGGAACCTGGTATCTTGGACTCCCGGTGTCGAGTTCGCACACCATGATCGGATCGATCATCGGCGTGGGCGTGGCGAACGCCCTGATCTACGGGGGTGGCGGCACAGCCGGGGTCAACTGGTCGAGAGCGGTCGAGATCGGATACTCGCTTCTTCTTTCGCCCTTGTTTGAGTTTGGCGTCGCCGGCGCTCTCATTCTGGCGATCCGTTTCGGTTTCGGCAGGGATAAGGTCGAGCCAAGCGCAACCGACCAACCCCCGCCATGGAGGACGCGCGGCATCCTTGTTCTCACCTGCACCGCGGTCAGCTTCTTTCACGGCGCCAACGATGGGCAGAAGGGGATGAACCTCGTCATGCTGATCCTGATCGGCACCATCCCCAATGCGTACGCGCTGAACCGAGGCCTCTCTCCAAGCCAGATCGAGCGCTTCGAGCCACGTCCAAAACGGCGAGCCGGGTGATTGCGGACAAGGCGAGCGGCTACGACGTGATCGGCGATCCCCGGTCGGCAGTGGAGCTTTACGTGTCGCGCCACGCGATCGACGAGGGCACCTTTCCGTCTTTGGCGATTCTGGTGCGGACGGTCGGCGAGGAGTTCAAGCAATACGGCTCGATCGGCAGTATGCCGCCAAGTCTCGTGGCGGAGATCCGGAACGATATGTATCTCGTCTCCACCGGAACGATGACGGCAAGCGGCGCCGGCTTGCAATGGCGAATGGTGCGCAACATCCTGCTCGCCTGGGTGTTCACCCTGCCGGCTGCGATGCTTCTTTCCGGCGGGCTCTATTGGATTCTCTCGCGCTATTTGGCAGCACAGCTTTTGCGGTGAGCGGCTGACGGGAAAGCGCGAGCGCGAGCCACAGGCGGCTGGGGGAGAAATACGCGATGCTTTACGGACTTGCGCTTCTAGCCGGCGTCGTCGCCGGTTCGCGAACGTTCACCGCGCCAGCCGCTGTGAGCTGGGCCGCGCGGTTGGGCTATCTCAATCTAGCCGGCACATGGCTCGCGTTCATGGGCTACGCCTGGACGCCCTGGATCTTCACGCTGCTAGCCATTCTCGAAATGGTCGCCGATCAGCTCCCAGCGACGCCGAGCCGGAAGGTGCCGATGCAATTCGGCGCCCGGATCGTGAGCGGCGCTCTGTCGGGCGCGACGATCGGCGTTTCGGGCGGTTCGTGGATCGGGGGCCTTATCGCCGGCGTGATCGGCGCTGTGATCGGAACCTTCGGCGGCGCCGCAATTCGCGACCCGCATGGCGGAAGCGTTTGGGCGCGACACGCCCGCGGCCTTTATCGAGGACGCGAGCGCCATCGTGCTCGGCCTCATTGTTGTTTGGGCGCTCCGATGAACCGCCGCTTCGACTCAATCGTCATCGGCGCCGGCCAGGCTGGGCCACCGATGGTTGGCCGCCTTGCCGCGACCGGGCAGAAGGTCGCGCTGATCGAGCGCGACCTGATCGGCGGGACTTGCGTCAACACCGGCTGCACGCCGACGAAGACCCTGGTCGCGAGCGCCTATGCGGCGCACCTCGCGCGACGCGGCGCGGAGTTCGGCGTGACGGTCGGACCGGTCGCCGTTGATTTCTCCGCGGTCATGGCGCGCAAGAACGCTGTGGTCGGCAACTCCCGCTCCCGCCTCACGGCCTGGCTGGAAGGCATGGAGAATTGCACCGTCGTCCGTGGCCAAGCCCGCTTTCTCTCACCCACGACGATCGAGGTCGGCGACGACGTGCTCGAGGCGGAGCGTTTCTTCATCAACGTCGGGGGCCGCGCAATCATTCCGGACTTTCCCGGGATCGATCGGGTGAAGACGCTCACCAACACGTCATTGCTCGAACTCGACGTCCTGCCGAAGCGTCTGGTCGTCGTCGGCGGAAGCTATATCGGGCTTGAGTTCGCGCAGGTGTTTCGACGGCTCGGCGCGGACGTGACGGTGGTGGAGAAAATGAACCGCCTCGTGTCGCGCGAGGACGAGGAGGTCTCGGACGCGATCCGCGAAATCCTTGAGGCGGAGGGCATTGAGATCCGGCTCGAGTCCGAGTGCATCCGCTTCGAACCGCGCGGCGCCGAGATCGCGGTCGGCGTCAATTGCGCCTCCGGCGAACCTGAGGTCATCGGCTCGCACGTGTTGCTCGCGGTCGGGCGCCGCCCCAACACCGACGACCTCGGGCTCGAGGCCGCAGGGGTCGAGGTCGACCCGCACGGCTACATCGTCGTCGACGAGTCCTTGAAGACCAACCTTCCCCACATCTGGGCGCTCGGCGATTGCAATGGGCGCGGCGCCTTCACCCACACCTCGTACAATGATTTCGAGATCGCCGCGGCGAACGTGCTCGACGGGGCGGCGCGCAGGGTGAGCGACCGCATTCCCGTCTACGCGCTCTACGTCGACCCACCGCTCGGCCGGGCGGGCCTGACCGAAGCGGAAGCCCGCGCTAAAGGCCACGACGTTCGCGTCGGCCGCCGGCCCATGACCCGCGTCGGCCGCGCGGTCGAGAAGGGCGAAACGAAGGGGTTCATGAAAGTCGTGGTTGACCGCGATAGCGACGCGATCCTGGGCGCCGCCATTCTCGGCGTCGGAGGCGACGAGGCCGTCCATGGCGTGATCGAGGCGATGGCCGCGGGCGTGACGGCTTCGGCTTATACCCGCGTGGTCGCGATTCATCCAACAGTCTCTGAGCTGGTGCCGACGACTTTTGGCGAACTTTCGCCGTGAATGCGCTGTGCCGGAGTCGAAACGATCCCGGCCGCCAATTCTATTGATGCCTTTGCTCGCGACTTTGTATAGTCTCGCTCGAGATTGTCAGACGGAGAACGGACATTGCCCGAAGGGT
Source organism: uncultured Alphaproteobacteria bacterium (assembly GCA_963737365.1). Lineage (GTDB taxonomy): Bacteria > Pseudomonadota > Alphaproteobacteria > Rhizobiales > Beijerinckiaceae > Roseiarcus. Next base: position 640,584 of record CAVTSD010000007.1, on the reverse strand, counting down.
TGCTACCGACTCCGCGCAGCCCAATTGCATCGTTCGCGCTGATCGCCGCCGTGGTCGTCGCCGCCGCCGCAGCCTTCGCCTATACGGCCGGTTGGTTCTCGCCCGCGCGCCTCACTCCGCAGAAGCTCGTTGACGGCTTTACCGGACCTTCAGGAGCGCCGCTCGGCCACCGGCGCAATCACGCCAAGGGCATTTGCTTCACGGGCTTTTTCGACGCGAACGGCGCAGGGTCGGAGCTGTCGAAGGCTCAGGTCTTCGTCAAAGGCCAGTACCCCGTGATCGGACGTTTCAATCTCGGCACGCCGAATCCGAACGCTGACGATTCCAAAGAGCGCGTGCGCGGCTTGGGCCTCATGATCTCGACGCCGGACGGCCAGGAATGGCGCATGGCGATGATCGACCCGCCGTTCTTCCCCGTCGCAAGCGTCCAGGCGTTCCGCGATCTTCAAGTCGCCTCCGCGAGCAAGGAGCCCGACGCGATGGCGAAGTTCGCCGGCGCCCATCCCGAGATCGCGGCTTTCGGCGGCTGGGCGAAGAGCGCGCCCTGGACCGGCAGCTACGCCGAGGAGCCCTACAACGGCTTGAACAGCTTCATCTTCACCGACGGCTCGGGGAACGACCACGCTGTGCGCTGGTCGCTGACGCCGGCGGCCCAGCCCGTCCCGGTCGCGCCCGATGAGCTTGCGAAGCGCGGGCCGAACTTCCTCGAAACCGAGATCACCGATCGCATCAAGAAAGCTCCGGCGCATTGGACGATGCGGATTACCGTCGCCAACGCCGGGGATCAGACCTCGGACCCCAGCAAGGCGTGGCCGCAAGATCGTCGCAGCGTCGAGGTCGGCACGCTGACCGTGCAAAAGATCGAACCCGAGGCGGACGGCCCGTGCCGCGATATCAATTTCGATCCGACCGTCCTGCCGAGCGGTATCAGGACCTCGGATGATCCGTTCCCTTCTGCCCGCTCGTCCGCTTACAGGGTCTCCTACGACCGCCGCACGGCCGAGGAGAAGGACTATCCGCGTACCGCCACGGGAGCCGCGCAATGACCAATGTTCAGCGGATTCGCCCAGTGACGGCCCTTCGCCGCTTCACGCCCTTGCAGCGAACGCTGCATTGGGTGATGGCCGTCTGCATCCTGGCGATGCTGTTCATCGGCGTCGGCATGGCGTCCACCGTGGCTCCGGAATATCTGACGCTGGTCAATATTCATAAGCCGCTCGGGATTCTGATCCTGATCCTCGCGCTGATTCGTCTTGTTGTGCGCCTGGTCTACGGCGCGCCGCCGTTGCCGCTCGATCTGCCGGAGCCGATGAAGCTTGCGGCCTATCTCTCGCATTACGTGCTCTACGCGCTCATGATTGCGATGCCGCTGATCGGGTGGGGGATGCTGTCGGCTGCGGACTATCCCGTCACGTCGTGGCCCGGCCTCTGGCTGCCGCAGATCGCGCCGCAAAGCGCGAGCCTGCATACGCTCTTGTGGAACGCGCATTACTATCTCGCCTTCCTCTTCTTCGCGCTGATCCTCCTGCACCTCTCCGCCGGCCTGTTCCACGCACTGATCCGGCGCGACGGCGTGTTCGACGCCATGGGCCCACACTTGACGCACGACGAGGTCGCGCCGGCGGATTGGCAGGAGGCGCCGAGGCCTGTTCGATCGAGGTAGCGGCCCGCTCACCAGAGGCGCCGCGTCGCTTCAGGAGGCGAAGCCGAGGGATTGCTCTCGCGCTTTACATTCGAATCGCCAAGCTCCGGTCGACTGGGGCGGCGGCGTTGTCCTGCTTGTCCGTGTCCTGCTGATTTGCCTGCCGGAGCGAGCTCCACGAAAAGATGAAAAGACTTAAGGCGGTGAGTCCGAGCCCGGCGAAAAACGGCCATCCGGCCACGAAGGCCAACCCTTCGATCCATGGCGACAGGCAAAACGCAATCAGCGCCGCAATCGCCGGCTCCAGATTCTGGAACATGGTGACGAAGCCATTGTCGTTGCCGGTGGTGTTCAGCGCCTTTTGATAGAAGACCCGCCCGATCGTATCGGCCAGAATAATGCCGGCGACCATGAGGAGCGTGAGCTCGAGGTGCGAAAATAAGGGTTCGCCCCGCGCGATCAGCAGCATCGCCGTCACGGGTATCAGGACGACACAGCCCACGAGGATGTTCGCCGCGATCACCCCGGATGCGTTCAGATCCGAGAACCACTTGGACATAAGCGAGCCGCTCAGAACGGTGAAGATCGGGATCGGCAGCGCGAACAGCCAGGATCCCTTCAAAACCTCGGCGAGAAGACCGGAACCGTCCTTCGCCTGGCTCCACGCCACCGCGGTGGCGCCAAGAAACGCCACGGCCGCGCAGGCGAAGAAGACGACCGGCGAGACCGGGATCGGCGTCCGGCTCAGGACGAGCGCAACAAGCGCGCCCCAGAAGGGCGCAAGGTTCAGGATCGCAACGACAACGACGGGGTGAGCGTGAATGAGACTGACGTTATAAAGAACGAGGCCCGCCGCGCTAACGGCGAAGATCGCAGCCAATTTCCAATAGTTCGCCATCGAGCCGAGCGCGCCAACAAGACCGCGACGATTTTCCGAGGAAATCAACAGAAGCGGGACCGAGGCGAGAAGCGCGATCTGGGTCAAAAAAAGGAACTGGATGATGCTCAACTGCTTGGCGGCGGGAGACGACAGCGGCGCCTGGGCTGCGATCAGAACCGACGCCGCAAGCGCATAGGCGCTTCCAAGAGCGCGGGAAGTCATGGGTGTCTGCATGCAAATCAGTACGCGCGAGCGGCTGTTTTGTTCTCAGTTTCATTAACAGGACCGAGTTTCAGCCGCCAAAGGGGGCGACAATCGTCTCGCAATCAGCCTTCGAACTTATTGGTCTTCGGGAAGCCCTTGGGCGGCAGGCGGCCAGCCTCGGCGCGATTGCCGATCCATTCTTTGAGCTCAGCTTTTGCGACGGTGAACGTGCGCCCCGCCGAGTCGCGCCAGGTGAGGCCGTCGGCGATGGCGAAAACCTTGGCGTCGGACGGGCCGCCGTCCTTGTAGCGCTGAAGCCGCGTGCCCTTGCCGCGCGCCATTTCGTTGAGCTGCGCAAACGGGAACACCAGAAGCTTGCGGTTCTGCCCGATGATCGCGACGTGGTCGCCCGCGGCGGGCACGATCAACGCCGCGCTTGTGGGAGCCGTGACATTGAGCACCGCCCTCCCCTTGCGGGTCGAGGACAGAAGCTCGTCGTCGCCGACGACAAAGCCGTTGCCGTCACTTGACGCGATGAGCCGCTTCGCGCCCGCAGTGTAAGCCCAGACGGCGACGATCGACGCGCTCTCCTCGATGTCGGCCATGAGGCGGATCGGCTCGCCCTGCCCTCGCCCGCCGGGCAATTTGGAGGCTTCGAGCGTGAACACCTTTCCGTCGCTCGCCAGCACCAAAATCTTCGAGGTCGTCTCCGCGAAGAACGAGGTCTTCAAGCCGTCGTCGCCTTTGAACGTGGCGGTGGTGAGGTCGGCGACCTGACCTTTGAGCGCCCGAATCCAGCCCTTCTGCGACACGACGATGGTCAAGGATTCGCGCTCGATCATCGCCTCGGCGAGATCGGCGACGATGACGTCGGGCGCCGCCTCGAAACTGGTGCGCCGCCGGCCGAGCGCGGTCTCGGGCCCGAACTTCTTTTTGACCTCGCGGATCTCGACCGCGATCATCTGCCACTGCTTCTTTTCGCTGGCGAGCAACGCCTCGATCGTCGCTTTTTCCTTGGAGAGCTCGTCCTGCTCCTTGCGCAGCGCCATTTCCTCGAGGCGGCGCAGGCTTCTCAAGCGCGTGTCGAGAACGTAGACGACCTGCGGCTCAGTCAGAGAAAAGCGGGCTTTCAGCGCCTCCTTCGGGTCGTCGTCCTCGCGAACGATGCGGATGACCTCGTCGAGATTGAGGAAGACGATGATCATCCCGGCGAGCAGTTCGAGCCGCTTGTCGATCGCCGCCAACCGGTGACGCGATCGCCGCACCAGCACGGCGCGGCGATGGTCAAGCCATTGCCTGAGCGCTTCGCCGAGCGAAACGACCCGGGGCGTGACGCCGTCGACCAGCACGTTCATGTTGACCGAAACCCGCGCCTCGAGTTCGGTCAGCCTGAATAGGGATTCCATCAGCGTTTCCGGCTCGACCGCTCGGGTGCGCGGCTCGAGCACGATGCGCACGTCCTCGGTCGATTCGTCGCGCACGTCGGAGAGCAGCGGGATCTTCTTCTCGTTGAGAAGATTGGCGATCTGCTCGATCAGCCGAGACTTCTGAACGCCATAGGGAATCTGCGTGACGACTGCGACCCAGCCGCCGCGGCCTGCATCCTCCTTCTCCCAGCGCGCCCTGACCCGAAAGGCGCCGCGGCCGGTTCGGTAGGTTTCGATGATCGCAGACTTGTCATCGATGACGACGCCGCCGGTCGGGAAATCAGGACCGGGCACGAAGGTGGCGAGCGCTTCGGCGTCGGCCTCGGGATGGGCGATGAGATAGAGCGCGGCGTCGCAAAGTTCGGCGATGTTGTGGGGCGGAATCGACGTCGCCATGCCGACCGCAATTCCCTGCGAGCCATTGGCGAGCAGATTCGGCACCGCCGAGGGCATGACGATCGGCTCTTTCGTGTCTCCCGAATAATTGTCGCGCCAATCGACCGAATCTTCGTCAACGCCCTCCATGATGAGGCGCGCGACGTCGGTCATCCGCGCTTCGGTGTAGCGGTAGGCGGCGGCGTTATCGCCGTCGATGTTGCCGAAATTCCCCTGCCCCTCGACGAGCGGATAGCGCGAGACGAAATCCTGCGCGAGACGCACCAGCGCCTCGTAGATCGCCTGGTCGCCGTGCGGATGGAACGAGCCCATCACGTCGCCGACGATCTTCGCGCATTTCTTAAAGGCCGTGCCCGGGTCGAGGCGGAGAATGTGCATGCCATAGAGAATGCGGCGGTGCACGGGCTTCAGCCCGTCGCGAGCGTCGGGGAGCGCCCGCCCCATGATGGTGGAGAGCGCATAGGCGAGATAGCGCTCCTCGAGCGCATCGCGCAGGTTGATGTCGATCGGGACCGAAGGCGGGGCCGGAGGCGGCGGAACGGGTTTGGCCATGGCTTGCGGGTTACCCCGAGGCTTGAGTTGCGGCAAGGCCGTCTGCGGGTCGTATGAGCCGCCGGCGTTCGCGCTTTGGGCTCAAAGCGACCGCCGCGACCCGCTTCATCTTCCCAAACGTTAGGGAACCTTCCCTGAACCCGCGAATTCTGCCCCACACGTCGGGATTAAGGCTGAAGGAGTTGCACAAAAATTGCGCGACATTCCATGGCTCAATTTGGCTGCAACACCTTTGCCTAGTCACCCTTGTGCAAGGCGAAAGCGGAACTGCTGGCCCTCAATGCCGGTGTCTCAACGTTCGCCTCTCGTGGTCGGGCTTCTGAGCGAACTCCTCACATTTGTTGTGAAGTCTCCCTTGCCAACTGGACGGCTGCGGAAGCAGCATTACATCAATGAGTTGCGCCCGCGGCACGAGATTTGCTGCGGCGAGAGTGGTTCAGCGTGGACTTGGGTTGAAGGAAGGAAGACTCCCAGGGGTTCGGCATCATTCCAACTTGGAAACCCGCAAAGGGGACTGAGATGATTGCTCGAATCGCCGTATTATTGTTTGCTTTGTCCGCTGGCGGCGCGGACGCACATGATTACTGGTCGGACGGGAAACCTGTTCCCGACTGGGTGAAAGCTTCGTGCTGCGGCCCGGCGGACGCTCATCATCTTCGTCCCGAGCAGGTGCATCGGATTTCCGATGACTATTACTCCGTCGACGGGTACGTCCGTCGCATCCCCGTCGGCCAGGCTCTGCCTAGCCAAGATGGAGATTACTGGATCTTCTACCGGGATGACGGGGCCAGCGGTCAGTCGGGCGTCTACTGCTTCTTTGTCCCGATGGCCTTCTGATTCCTGTACAGGGGCTTGGTAGATCCTCATCGCCGTCGGAGGCGTTTCGGCTGCGTGGCTTTCCTGCGAGGCGACCCGGCATAAGGGGATGACGCGCGTCCTCTACGCGCCTACATAGCGGGCTCGCGGCCGAAGGTTCGCGGCCCCCGGCCCACGCGCGCCGCCGTCGCCGCCCCTGTCAGCCGCGCCCATGAGCGCGTCTGTTTGGGGGGAAAGGCGATGCCGCCGATGATATCGATCGCCGGGGTGACCAAACGCTACAATTCGGGGCTCGTCGCGCTCGACTCGATTGATCTCGAAATCGCCCGAGGGGAGATTTTCGCCCTTCTCGGCCCGAACGGGGCCGGCAAGACGACGCTGATCGGGGTCATCTGCGGCTCTGTGTCGATGACTTCGGGCCACGTCCTCATCGACGGCCATGACGTGGTTCGCGACTATCGCGCGACGAGGTCGGTCGTCGGCCTCGTTCCGCAAGAGATCGCGCTCGATATTTTCTCCACCGTTCGCCGGGCGGCGACATTCAGCCGCGGGCTGTTCGGACGCGCGCCCAATCCCGCCTACGTCGAACAATTGCTGCGCGACCTGTCGCTCTGGGACAGGCGCGATACCCGGATTGTCGAATTATCAGGCGGCATGAAACGGCGGGTGATGATCGCCAAGGCCCTGGCTCATGAGCCAGACGTGTTGTTCCTGGACGAGCCGACCGCGGGCGTCGACGTCAATCTCAGACGCGACATGTGGACGCTGGTGCGGCGCCTGCGCAGCCAGGGCGTGACCGTCATTCTGACCACCCATTATATCGAGGAGGCCGAGGAGATGGCGGACCGGGTGGGCGTCATCAACAATGGCCGGATCGTGCTCGTAGAGGAGAAGGCCGAGCTCATGCGCAAGCTCGGGAAACGTCGCCTGACGCTCGCGCTCCAGAAGCCGCTGCCGGCGCTGCCGAAGGAGCTGGCCGGTTGGCCGCTTGAGCTCGAGGACAGCGGGCGCCGCCTCTCCTATCGCTTTTCCGCTGGAGAGGAGGACACCGGGGTGCCGACGCTGTTGCGCCGCCTTAGCGAGATCGGAGTCGATTTCAAGGATCTCGAAACCAGCGCCACCTCGCTCGAAGACATTTTCGTTGATCTCGTGGGGCGCGCGGCGTGACGGTTTCAGCAATTAATTTGAGCGGGGTCTGGTCGATTTACCGCTCCGAAATGCAGCGCACGCAGCGCACGATTCTCCAAAGCGTGGCGACTCCCGTCATCACCACGGCGCTCTATTTTATCGTCTTCGGCGCGGCGATCGGAGGGCGCATCCGCGAAGTAAGCGGGGTCAGCTATGGCTCATTCATCGTGCCGGGCCTCATGATGCTGTCCCTTCTCACGCAGAGCATCTCCAACGCCTCGATCGGGATCTATTTTCCCAAATTTACTGGCCAGATCTACGAGTTGCTCACCGCGCCCTTGTCCGCGATCGAGGCGGTCTGCGCCTACGTCGGCGCGGCGGCCACCAAGTCGATCGCGATCGGCCTCATCATTCTTGCAACCGCTGCGCTGCTGGTGCCGCTGCGCATTGAACATCCTTTTTGGATGATCGCGTTCCTCGCGCTCACGTCAATCGCCTTCAGCCTGTTCGGCTTCATCATCGGCATCTGGGCCAAGAACTTCGAGCAGCTCGCCGTCATTCCCTCGCTGGTGGTGACGCCGCTCACGTTTCTCGGCGGCGCTTTCTATTCGATCGACATGCTGCCGCCGTTCTGGCGGACGGTCAGCCTGTTCAACCCCGTCGTCTATCTGATCAGCGGCTTCCGTTGGAGCTTCTACGGCCAGGGGGACGTGAGCGTCGCGGCGAGCCTGGGATTCACCGCGCTCTTTATCCTCCTATGCCTCGCGGTTCTGACATGGATCTTCCGCACCGGATGGCGCTTGAAGCCGTGAGCCTAACGCTTCGTTGATTTGACCGGACGAAGAGTTTGGCGTCACTATCGCTCGATTATTCCCGAAATCGTTGGAGTTTTGTCATGCCTTCTGGCCTCATCATCGTCACGGGAGGTTCGCGCGGCATCGGCGCCGCCATCTGCCGCAAGCTTGCTGCCGACGGCCACGCGGTCGCGGTCAACTATGCGGCCAACGCCAAGGCGGCTGAGGCGACAGTAGCGGAGATCAGGAAGTCGGGGGGCGAGGCGCAGGCTTTTCAGGCCGACGTCGCCGACCCCGCTCAGCTTCCCCGATTGTTCGACCAGGCGACGAAGGCGCTCGGGCCGCTCGCCGGTCTCGTCAACAACGCGGGCGTCACGGGAGCCGCGGTCACCACCGACAAGCGCGAAGCCGAGGAGTTGGTCCGGCTCTTTCAGATCAATGTGATCGGAACCATCCTCGCCTGCAAAGAAGCCGTGCTCCGACTCTCGACCAAACACGGCGGGAACGGCGGGTCGATCGTCAATATCTCGTCGATCGCCGCGCGGCTCGGCGGACTGCCGGGGCTTGCGTCTTATTCGGCGACGAAGGGGGCGGTCGAGAGCTTCACCAGGGGTCTCGCAACCGAGGTTGGGCCCGAAGGCGTCCGCGCCAATGTCGTCGCGCCCGGCTTCACCGCAACAGACTTGACCCGCGACCAGATCGCCCAGCCGGGCTTCCGCGAGCGCATCGAGGCGATGACGCCCTTGCGCCGCGTCGGCGCGCCAGAGGAGATCGCGGAAGCCGCAGCCTGGCTCATCTCGCCCGCCTCCCGCTTTGTCACCGGCAGCGTGGTGACGGTCTCTGGCGGGCGTTGAGCGATGGCTTTTGGGCTTTGCGGTGGTCAGAGAGCGACGGGCTAGGCCGGGCGACAAAAGATTGCGAAAAATCAGAATTAAACGTAAGCTCGCCTTATGAGCAACCCCTCGCCGTCCCGCCGCTTCGACCGCAAGCTCCCGTCCGGCGATCCAAAGACTGGGGAAAGGCGCGAGGAAAAAAGTTTCTCTGAAATATCCGCGTAACCCGTTGAAAAGTCTCAATTCGGACGAGAGAATCCAAGAAAAACCAAGGAAATCCAACCCTTGCAAGCAGCCATTTCGGCAACGAAACCGCGCGGGACCAAGACAATCCAAATGAGTTGTTGGACCGTCTCCATGGAGACGCTGCTGAGTTCAACCGCGTGCGATCGAGACTAAATTTACATACTAATTACGTAACTTCCGGCACCAAAACCCCTCCGTTACTCCCCTCGCCGGGCCGCGGCCGCCCATTCGAGCGCGGCGTTTGCGTCGGCATGGGCGAACTGGCGAACGCCGACGGGCGAAGCCTCGAAGCTATTGAGCGTGGCTCCGTCCATCTGTTCCGGGTCGACGACGACGGCGAGCTTGACCAACGACTTGTGAGCAAGCGCGGAGGTCGCAAGTCCGCGCGCCAATTCCGCGAAATCGCCGCCAAAATCGGAGGCGATAATCACGACCAGGCCGGTTGCGGCGTCGCCCACGGCCGCATCGATCGCTGCCTCGACATCTCGAGCTTCGACCGCGCCGCTCGCGCGTAGCGCCACGGTCTGCGCTGGCCCGTCCTGCACTCGCTCCAACATGCCTGGCTCACTCGTCTCGCCGCTCTTTACGGCGATCTGATTTCCTTAAGCCCCTTACCAGATCGGCGGGCATTGTCGCGCGCAAAGACAATCTGGAAGTGACCAGCGTCAACTCGCCGAGCGCCTGCGCTACCCGCCGACGAGGCGCTCGGCGAAACTCTCCAGGTTAACCGCGCTCCGGCGGTGGGTTCCCTGCCCGATCTTTCGGACGCCGTCATGCGCTTCGACCGCGAGCAGCATCGAACGGCGGGAGACTTCGAGGATCTTAGCGGTTGCGACCACCGTGCGCCCGACCGGTGTCGGCGCGAGGTGGCGCACATTGACTTCGCTGCCGACCGTCACCCAGCCCGCGGGCAAATGCGGCGCCGCGGCCGATGCGGAAGCCATCTCCATCGCCAGGATCATCATGGGCGTGCCGAAGACTAATGGCATGCCGTCCAAAATAGCGCCGACCGTCAGCTCTCGCGTGACCAGAACCTCGTGTCGACCGGTCATGCCGACTCGAGCATTGTCGAGCGGCTCCGCCATTCGGAAGTCGGGCGTGACCTATTCGAAGGTCGCGCCCCAGGATCCCCAGATGTAGATGCAGCTGAACAGGAACAGCCAAACCACGTCGACGAAATGCCAGTACCAGGCGGCGAACTGGAAGCCCACATGGTGCTTGGGCGTAAACTGGCCTCTAAGAGCGCGCATGAGGCAGACAAAGAGGAAAACGACGCCAATGATGACGTGCGCGCCGTGGAAGCCCGTCGCCATGAAGAATGTCGCGCCGTAAATCGAATTCTTGAAGCTGAACGGTGCGTGGATGTACTCGTAGGCCTGGGTGAACACGAACAGAACGCCAAGGGCGATGCCAATGGCGAGGAAGATCTGGAACAGCTTGCGGTGCCCCTCGCGAAGCTCATCGTGCGCGACATTGACCGCGGCGCTCGAGGTGAGCAGCACGAATGTGTTCATCAGCGGCAATGCGAGCGGATTGATCACCTCCGTGCCCTTGGGCGGCCAGATCCCGCCGCTGAAATCGAGAAGCCCGTAGGTCTGCGGATCGGCGGGGTTGAGCGCGTTCCAGAAAAAGGCCCAGAACCAGGCAACGAAGAACATGACCTCGGAAGCGATGAAAAGGAGCATGCCAAAAGTTAGGCCGCGGCGCACGATCCGGTTGTGGAAGCCGCCCTGAGCTTCGTAGACGACATCACGCCACCAGCCCGCCATCGTGAACAGGATGCCTGCGACGCCGATCGTCAGAAGCCCGGGGCCGAAGCTCGAACCGTGCATGAACAATATGAGGCCGAAGGCCGACAGAAACCCGAATGACGCGCCGACAAGCGGCCAAGGGCTTGGGTCGACGAGATGAAATCCCGGCCGGTCCGGAACCGCCGCGTCGGTCATGGTCTTCTCCCGTTCCTAATCATCCCGCGGAACCTCCGCGATCGGCTGTCGGCTTCTCCACCGGCGGCGCAAACATTGTGTAAGACAGCGTAATCGAATCCACCCTGTCCATCGACACGTCCTTCTCGAGGGCCGGATCGAGGAAAAACACGACTGGCCATTCGGCGCTTTCGTGCGGGCCCAGATGCTGGGTCGAAAAGCAGAAGCAGGCGATCTTGTCGAAATATCCGCCGGAGACTTCCGGCATGACATTGAAAGTCGCGTGACCGTCCGTCGGCTTGTCGCTGAGGTTGGTCACCCGGAAATAGACAGTGGCGGTTTTCCCCGTTTGGACCCGAATTGACTCGACTTCCGGCTCAAGACGCCAGTTCAAGCCGGGCGCGACGTTCGCGTCGAACCCGACCCGAAGGATTCGGCGGCCCTCGGCGTCCGTATTGGTCGTTACCCGTTGCGGCGTGCCTTCGTAGCCCGTCGCCCGGCAAAACGCGGAGTAGAACGGCGCCGCCGCGTAGGTGAGTCCAATCATGCCCGCCGCGAATGCGATGCCGCCCACGCCAATCAGGCGGTTGTTGCGTCCGGTACGACCGCCGACAGACACTGCACGGCCGTCGTGGTCGGGCCTGGAAGCGGTCACGCCGCGCTCCCATGCCCCACAATGGCCGGCGCGTGGTCATGCTCGTCATCGAAAATGTGGGGCGGCTCTTCCCAGGTGTGGAACGGGGGCGGAGACGGCAGCCGCCACTCGAGCGTCGTGGCTCCGGCGCCCCACGGATTGTCGCCGGCAATCCGCTTGATCTTGAAGGCGTCATAAAGGACATAGAGGAATATGAGGGTGCCCGCGCCGCCGATAAACGCCCCGATCGACGACACCATGTTCCAGAAAGCATAAGCTTCGGTGTAGTCGACCACCCGTCGCGGCATTCCCTGAAAGCCAAGGAAATGCTGGGGGAAAAAGGCGAGGTTGATGCCGACGAAGGACACCCAGAAGTGCCATTTCGCCAGCCTCTCGTCATACATGTAACCGGTCATCTTCGGGAACCAGTAGTAGAACCCGGCGAAGATCGAAAACACCGCCCCGAGCGACATCACGTAATGAAAATGCGCAACGACGTAGTAGGTGTCGTGCAGATAGCGGTCGATCGCCGCGTTGGCGAGCACGACGCCGGTGACGCCGCCGACGGTGAAGACGAAGACAAACCCGATCGCCCATAGCATTGGCGCCCTGAGCGAAATCGAGCCGCCCCACATCGTCGCCAGCCACGAGAACACCTTCACCCCCGTCGGCACCGCGATCACCATCGTGGCGAAGACGAAATAGCGCTGGGCGTTGAGCGACATCCCGGTGGTGAACATGTGATGGGCCCAGACGGCGAAGCCAAGCACCGCGATCGCTAGCATGGCGTAAACCATGCCGACATAACCAAAGATCGGCTTTTTCGAGAAGGTCGCCACGACCTGACTGATCATGCCGAAGCCCGGGATGATGAGGATATAGACCTCGGGATGGGCGAAGAACCAGAATAAGTGCTGGAACAGGATCGGATCGCCGCCGCCCGCCGGATCGAAAAAGGTCGTGTGGAAGTTGCGGTCCGTCAGCAACATGGTGAGCGCCCCCGCCAACACCGGCAGGGACAGAAGAAGCAGGAACGCGGTCACCAGCACCGACCACGGGAACAGCGGCATGCGGAACATGGTCATGCCCGGCGCGCGCATGTTGAAGATCGTCGCGATGAAGTTGATCGAGCCCAGAATTGAAGATGCGCCAGCGAGATGCATCGACAGGATGACGAAGTCGGCGGCCGGACCCGGCGTTCCCACCTGGCTGGACATCGGCGGATAGAGCACCCAGCCGCCGCCGAAGCCTCTCATGCCGGGCGAGCCTTCGGCGAACAGCGAACACAAGAGCAACAAGAACGAAGCGATCAGAAGCCAAAACGACATGTTGTTCAGTCTGGGGAACGCCATATCGGGCGCGCCGATCATGAGCGGCACCATCCAGTTGCCGAAGCCGCCCATCATCGCCGGCATGACCATGAAGAAGATCATGATGATGGCGTGACTGCTGAAGAACACGTTGTACATATTTTTGGCTGCGTCCGCCGAGCCATCGCCGGTCATAATCGCGGAGATCACGGGGAACACTTGAATCCCCGGCGTCATCAGCTCAGCGCGGATCAGGATCGAAAGCAGCGCTCCGAACAGGCCGGCGACAATGGCGAAGATGAGATAAAGCGTCCCAATGTCTTTATGGTTGGTGGAATAGAGATACCGCCGCCACCCGGTCGGGATGTGATGCTCGTGCTCATGATGAGCATCGACGTCGTGATGAGAGAAGTCGGTGACGGACGCCATGGTTTTAACGACTCCGGTGATGCAGGATCGGCAGCCTCATTGACAGCGCCGACTAAGGTTGGACTTGCGGCGCGGCCGCGACGTCGATTTGGTCCGAAGAGGCGAATTGTTTCTTCGCTTGGACAAGCCAGGCCTCGTAATCCGGCTGGCTGAGCACACGGACGTTGATCGGCATGAAGGCGTGATCGATACCACAGATATTCGAGCATTGTCCGTAGAACATGCCGACTTGGTCGGCCCTGAACCAAGACTTGTTCAGCCGGCCCGGGACTGCGTCGATCTTAACGCCGAACGAGGGGATCGAGAACGAGTGAATGACGTCCTGCGACACCACGTCGAGTTCTACAACCTTGCCGACTGGCACGACCATTTCATGGTCAGCCGTGATGACGTTCGGCTGACCAGGCTTGAGGTCCTTCTCCTCGACATAAAGCGAATCAAACGAGAAGCCGCCCGCGGACTTTGGGTAGCCATAGTTCCAATGCCATTGCGAGCCTGTCACTTTCACCGTCAGGTCCGGCGCGGGAATGATCAGCTCTTGCGCAAGCAGCCGAAACGAAGGCACGGCTATGATCACCAGGATAAGCGCCGGCGCCACCGTCCAGGCGACTTCGAGCATCGCGTGGTGCGTCCGGCGGGAGGGCACGGGGTTCGCGCTCTCGTTGAAACGCCACACGATAAAGATGATGAGCGCCAGCACGAGCAGCGAGATGCCAATGGTCACCGGAAGCAGAATCGAGTTGTGAAACCAGAACATGCCGTCGGCAATTTCACTGTTGGCCGGCAGAAATCCAATTCCGCCCGATGTAGGACCTCCAAAAATTTGGGCCTCGGCCGCCGGCGCGGCGAGCGCGGCCGCCAGCGCCGCGAGGGCGGCCTTGATCGCGTTTAAGCCTACGCGCATTACGACCCGTCTCCTTCACTCTGACCTGTGTCGTTAGCGCAAACGACCGGAACGCGCCACGCTCCCCGATTCCAGCATGGCGCGGCGCAACATAGACGGCGCGGCGACTCGTTGACAAATGAAAAATTCTTTTCGTCCGCTTCACCTCGAAGCCTGACTGTGACGACCCCCGCATTTCCTGATTTCTCATCGTGCGTTACCGAGGCTCATCTTCTCTAACAAAGCCGATATTTTGTGCTTGGCGGACCGCCTTGGCGCCCGCAATATGCGAGCTGCCTCCTCACCCGAGACATCGCGCTCGACGCGACGCCTTAAGGACAGCGCCCATGGCGGATCAGAGCGACGAACAGTCGTGGAGACCAATCATCCTGGGGCTAGCTGCTTTGGCGGCGGTCGGCTGGCTGGCCGCTGGTTACATCTGGTGGCAAGGGAGGCAGACTCAGTCGTTTTTGACTGAACAGCTGGGCGCAGCCGAACGGGCGCGTGAATCCCTGGCCTCGGACTTGCAAAATATTCAAAAGACGGCCGGCGCCGCCGCGGACCTCAAAAAGCAGGCGGCCGACGCTGAGAAGGCGCTGTCAGAGGCTTCAACGGCCAGGGCTTCGGCGCAGAACGAGATCGCCGACCTCACCAAGCAGATCAGCGACGCCAGACTGGCCATCTCCGGAGCCCAGGAAGAAGCTAGCGCCAGAACGCACGATTTAGAGGCTGTCGAAGCGCGTTTCAAAGACGAAAGCGACCATGTGGCGACCCTGCAGAGCCAGGAGCAATCTCTCTCGGCGGAGGTCACTCGGCTGCAAACCGACGCCGACGCCAGCCGCAGGGCGCTCACAGACGCTCAGAACCAAACAGCGTCCGCGCAGAAGGAGTTCGAGGCCTTACAAAGCCAAGTCAACGCCGCAACCGCCGAGCTGAATTCCCTACAAGAGCAGATCCGCGCCGCGAAGTCAGGGACGGCCCCGAACCCGAATCCCTGACACACCCCTTCACGAAGGAGGTTAACAGAGCTTACGAAAGATTGTGCCGCTCGCCGCACCGTGTTTAAACATTGAACGGATCGGCAGATTTTAGCTCCGCGCCGGGACTGACGGAGCGCAGGGGGCGTCATGGACCAGCTTGTCACCGCAGAAACACTTGCATCGGAAACGGCCGAGATGCGGCCTTATTCCGCAGCCGAGCTCAAGGCTGCGGTTCTGGCGAAACTAACTTACGCTGTCGGCAAGACTCCGAGCCGCGCCACGCCGCACGATTGGTTTCTGGCGGTCACGTTCGCCACCCGAGACATCATCGTTGGTCGTTGGCTGGAATCGCTAAATGGGGTCTATATCGATGGGCGCAAGCGCGTCTACTATCTCTCGCTCGAATTCCTGATCGGGCGCCTTTTGTTCGACGCCCTGACCAATCTTTGCGTCGCCGAGCCGATGGCGGAAGCGCTCGACGAGCTCGGCGTTAATCTCACGGACTTGCGCAAGATCGAGCCCGACGCGGCGCTCGGCAATGGCGGCCTCGGGCGCCTCGCAGCGTGTTTCATGGACAGCATGGCGACCTTGTCAATCGCCGCGCACGGCTACGGCATCCGCTACGACAACGGTCTCTTTCGCCAGATCATTCGCGGCGGCTGGCAGCAGGAGACGCCGGAGGACTGGCTCGTCAACGGCAATCCCTGGGAGTTCGTCCGCCCCGAATACAATTATGCGATCGGCTTCGGCGGTTGGGTCGAAATGGTCGAGGACGACACCGAGCGCACGCGTCACGTTTGGCATCCGGCGGAGACGGTCGAAGCGGTCGCCTACGATACGCCAATCGTCGGCTGGCGCGGCCGTCACGTGAACACGCTGAGGCTGTGGTCGGCGCGGGCGACCGATCCTTTGAAGCTAGAGGCCTTCAACGCCGGCGATTATGTCGGCGCGTTTTCCGAGACGGTCCGGGCGGAGGCGATCTCCAAGGTTCTTTATCCCAGCGACGCGACCCCGGCCGGCCAGGAATTGCGGCTCAGGCAGGAATATTTCTTCACCTCCGCTTCGTTGCTCGACCTCATTCGCCGCCACATCAAGCAATGGGGCGATGTGCGCACCATCGGCGAGCACGCCGCCGTCCAGCTCAACGATACCCATCCGGCGATCGGAATCGCGGAACTGATGCGGATCCTCGTCGACCTCAACAAAGTCGATTGGGACGAGGCCTGGTCGATCACCCAGGCGGTGTTCTCCTACACCAATCACACTCTGCTGCCGGAGGCGCTCGAAACTTGGCCAGTGCCGCTGATGGAGCGCGTACTGCCGCGCCACATGCAGATCATCTACCTCATCAACGCGGCTCATCTCGACAGCGCTCGTCGGCGCGGCTTCGTCGATACGGGGATGCTCGCCGCCATTTCGCTCATCGACGAGCACGCCGGGCGTCGGGTGAGAATGGGGAACCTTGCCTTTATCGGTTCGCACAAAATCAACGGCGTGTCGGCGCTTCACACCGACTTGATGCGCCAGACCGTGTTCCACGCGCTTGATTCGATCTATCCCGGCCGCATCACCAACAAGACCAACGGCATCACCTTTCGCCGTTGGCTCATGGAGTGCAATCAGGACTTGGCCGACATCATTCGTTCCACCCTCGGCGAGCGCGGGCTCGACGATTATCATACGCTGAAGGGCCTCGCGGCGCATGCGGACGATTCTTCACTGCAGGAGCGCGTCGCACAGGCGCGCCGGACCCGCAAGGCCGCGCTGGCGCGCGTCATCTACGATCAGCTCAACGTGCGCGTGGACCCAGAGGCGATGTTCGACGTGCAGGTCAAGCGGATCCACGAATACAAGCGTCAACTGCTCAACCTGCTCGAAACGGTCGCCCGCTATAACGCCATCCGCGCGAATCCGACCAATGACTTTGCGCCTCGGGTCAAGATCTTCTCCGGCAAGGCGGCCGCGAGTTACGCCCAGGCCAAGCTGATCATCAAGCTCGCCATCGACATCGCGAAGGTCGTCAATTCGGACCCGACCGTGCGCGGCCTGTTGAAAGTCGTGTTCCTGCCGAACTACAACGTGTCGCTGGCCGAGATCATCATGCCCGCCGCCGATCTTTCCGAGCAGATCTCGACCGCCGGCATGGAAGCTTCTGGCACGGGCAACATGAAGATGGCGCTCAACGGCGCCCTGACCATCGGAACGCTCGACGGCGCCAACGTCGAGATGCGCGATTTGGTCGGCGACGATAACATCTTCATCTTTGGCCAAACCGCAGCGGAGGTTGAAGCTGCGCGCGCCCACGGGATCGACTCGACCGAACACATTTCCGCTTCTCCGATCCTGCGCGAGGTGCTCGACGAAATCGCATCTGGCGTCTTTTCGACCGACGACCCGGGCCGTTACCGCGGTCTCGTCGATACGCTGACCCACCACGATTATTTCATGATCTGCGCTGACTTCGACGCATACTGGCGAGCGCAAATGAAAATTGACGAAGCTTGGCGCGACCGGAACCGATGGATGCGTTCGAGCGTTCTGAACACGGCAAACGTTGGCTGGTTTTCTTCCGACCGAACAATTTCCGAATACGCAAAGGAAATCTGGAACGCGCCTTTCGCGCCAATAAGCTGAGCTTGTATGGAGATTGCATTGGGGGAGGGGTGGGAGGCACGCGAGCAAGACCTCGATGCGATTGCAGCTGCGCGAAATTCCGATCCTTTCGCGGTGCTTGGACCGCATCAAACCCCAGCGGGTTGGGTCATCCGGGTCTTAGCACCTGATGCCATCTCGGTTCGCGCGCTGAACCGCGATGGCACGCTCATCGCCGAACTGCCTCGGCGGAAGGACGACGTTTTCGAGGCGCTCATCCCGTCGCTCAAGGAGCGGCCGGCCTATCGGGTCGAGGTAACAACGGCGCGCGGGTCCTATTCGTACATGGACTCCTATGCGTTCGGCCCGGCATTAGGTCCGCTCGACGACTATCTCGTCCGGGAAGGCACGCATCGCGAGCTTTACCGTCGGCTCGGCGCGCAGCTGATCCGTCACGAGGGCATCGACGGGGTGCTGTTCGCGGTCTGGGCGCCGAACGCGACCCGAGTTTCCGTCGTTGGCGACTTCAATCGATGGGATGGGCGGCGATGTCAGATGCGTCGGCGCTTCGACAGCGGCCTATGGGAGATCTTCGTTCCGGAATTGACGGCTGGAGCGGTATATAAGTTTGAGCTTTTGGACCCGAACGGCGCGCTATTGCCGCTCAAAGCGGACCCGTTCGGCTTCGAGGCGGAACTTAGGCCCTCGACCGCTTCGGTTGTGGCCGACAGCGCTGATTTCTCGTGGACCGACGCCGAGTATATGACGAAGCGCAGCGAGGGCGAGCCCCGGCGAAAACCTATGTCGATTTACGAGGCGCATCTCGGTTCGTGGCGGCAGGGCGAGGGCGGACGGTTCCTGACCTACGAGGAACTCGCCGACCAACTGATCCCGTATGTCGCCGATATGGGCTATACCCACATCGAGCTTCTCCCGATCAGCGAGCATCCGCTCGACCAGTCCTGGGGCTATCAGCCAATCGGACTGTTCGCGCCGACGCGCCGCTTCGGCGAGCCGGCTGGATTCGCCCGCTTCGTCGATCGAGCCCACGCCGCTGGCCTGGGCGTGATCCTCGACTGGGTTCCGGCGCATTTCCCCACTGATCAGCAAGGGTTGGCGCGGTTCGACGGCACCGCGCTCTACGAGCACGCCGACCCCCGAAAGGGCTTCCAGCCGGACTGGAACACCGCGATCTATAATTTCGGCCGCACCGAGGTCGCAAACTTTCTCTATTGCAATGCGCTTTACTGGGTGGACCGCTTCCACATCGACGGACTGCGCGTCGATGCAGTCGCTTCGATGCTCTACCTCGACTATTCGCGCAAAGCCGGCGAATGGCTGCCAAACCCAGACGGAAGCAAAGAAAACCGCGAAGCAATCGCCTTCCTGCGCCGCGCCAATGAGCTCGTCTATGGGGGCTTTCCGGGAGCGGTCACCATTGCTGAGGAGTTCGACCGCCTTTCCCGGCGTTTCCCAGCCGACCGACCAAGGGGGCCTTGGATTCGGCTTCAAGTGGAATATGGGGTGGATGCACGACACTCTGGATTATGTGTCGGAAGACCCGATCTACCGCCGCTGGCATCACAACAAGCTGACCTTCGGCCTCCTTTACGCCTTCAGCGAGAATTTCGTGCTGCCGATCTCGCACGACGAAGTTGTTCACGGCAAACGTTCAGTCGTCGGCAAGATGCCGGGGGACGAGTGGCAGCGCTTCGCCAACGCGCGAGCCTTTTACGGGTTCATGTGGGGCCATCCCGGTAAAAAACTCTTATTCATGGGCCAGGAGTTCGGGCAGACAACCGAATGGAACGCTGACGAGTCTTTGCCCTGGTGGTTGCTCGAGCACTGGCCGCATCAAGGCCTCCAAGCGTTGGTTCGCGATCTCAACCGGCTTTATCGGGACACGCCTGCGCTCTACGCGCGCGACTGCGAGCCTGACGGTTTCCGCTGGATCGTCGTCAACGACGAAAGCCAGTCGGTTCTGGCCTTCCTTCGGCAAGGCGCGCAAAACGACCCGCCTGTCGCGGTCGTCTGCAATTTCACTCCGGAGCCGCGCTTGGGCTACCGTCTCGGGCTTCCCTACCAGGGTTTTTGGCGAGAGGCGCTCAACAGCGATGCTGGCGCCTATGGCGGATCCAGCATGGGCAATTTCGGCGGCGTCACAGCGGAAACGCAATCCGCGCACGGCTTTCCTGCATCGGCGACCCTGACATTGCCTCCGCTTGCAGCCTTGTTCCTCGTTTTCAGCCCGCCCTCGGCCTGAGGCGGCAGCCCGGCGACGGAGTTCGCGATGCCCAAAATGAAAACGGCGAAGGAGCTGGGTATTTCGGCCCCCTACTCACGCCACGCCATGGCTTATGTGCTCGCTGGCGGTCGTGGCAGCCGCCTGCTCGAACTTACCGATCGACGTGCGAAGCCTGCGGTCTATTTTGGCGGCAAGTCGCGCATCATCGACTTCGCGTTGTCGAACGCGCTCAATTCCGGCATCCGACGCATCGCGGTCGCCACGCAGTACAAGGCCCACAGTCTGATCCGTCATCTTGCGCGCGGCTGGAACTTCCTCCGGCCAGAGCGCAACGAGAGCTTCGACGTGCTCCCGGCGTCTCAGCGCGTGTCGGAAACGATGTGGTATCTCGGCACCGCAGACGCGGTCTATCAAAACATCGACATCATAGAGGGCTACGGCCCCCAGTTCATAGTGCTCCTGGCCGGCGATCACATCTACAAGATGGACTACGAGAAAATGCTGCAGCAGCACGTCGATTCCGGAGCCGACGTGACCGTCGGCTGTCTTGAGACGTCGCTTGAGGAAGCCACGGCTTTCGGCGTCATGCATATCGACGAGAAAAGCAACATCATTGCCTTTCTAGAGAAGCCGAAGAATCCCCCGCACATGCCCGGCAAGCCTGACCTCGCGCTCGCCAGCATGGGCATCTATGTCTTCGAGACGTCATTCCTGATCGATATTCTAAGACAAGATGCGGCAAACCCGAATTCCAGCCATGATTTTGGCAAGGACATCATCCCCTATCTTGTCAAGAACGGTAAAGCGGTCGCGCATCACTTCTCGGAATCCTGCGTGACATCGAGCGAGGAAGCCAAGCCCTACTGGCGCGATGTTGGAACCGTCGACGCCTATTGGGCCGCCAACGTCGACTTGACCGACGTCGTTCCCGATCTTGATCTCTACGATCGCGGCTGGCCGATTTGGACCTATGGGGAAATCACCCCTCCAGCGAAATTCGTCCATGACGTGGACGGCCGTCGCGGCCTCGCCGTTTCCTCGCTGTTGTCGGGCGGCTGCATCATTTCGGGCGCGTCGCTCAGCCGCTCTCTCGTCTTTACAGGCGTACGCATCCATTCTTATACCACCGTGCACGAAACCGTCGTGCTGCCCTATGTGACGATCGGACGCAACGTCCGTCTCAACAAGACCATCATTGACAGCGAAGTGCGCATTCCCGACGGCCTCGTGGTCGGCGAGGACCCCGAATATGACGCTAAGCGCTTCCGCCGCACCGAAAGCGGCGTCACGCTGATCACCCAGCCCATGATCGACAAACTGGCGCAATGAGCGGACTGAAAGTTCTCTCGGTCGCGTCGGAGGTCTTCCCGCTTATCAAGACCGGGGGTCTCGCCGACGTCGCGGGAGCGCTGCCCGCCGCGCTCGCTCGCGAAAACGTCGAAATGAGAACGCTCGTGCCCGGGTATCCGGCCGTCATTGGAAAGCTCGCTGGCGCAGCGTCAGCGCATGTCTACGACAATCTGTTCGGCGGCCCCGCGCGCGTTCTCGGCGGTAAGGCCGCTGGCTTGGACCTGTTCGCGATCGACGCGCCTCATCTCTACAACCGGCCGGGCAATCCCTACTTGGGGCCGAACGGGGTTGACTGGCCCGATAACGCCCAGCGGTTTGCGGCGCTTGCGCGTGTCGGCGCGGACATCGGTCTCGGCGCGATCGACGCGTTTCGGCCCCAGGTCATTCAAGCGCATGACTGGCAGGCGGCGCTCGCCGCCGCCTATCTGAATTACGCCGACAGGCCCCGACCGAGCGTCGTCACCACGGTCCACAATATGGCCTTCCAGGGCCAGTTTCCGATGGCGATCTTCGGCGAACTGGGCTTGCCTCCACAAGCCATCAGCATCGACGGGGTCGAATATTTCGGCGGCGTCGGCTACCTCAAAGCGGGTCTCCGGCTTTCCGATCGTATCACCACGGTCTCGCCGACCTATGCTCGCGAGATCCTGACGCCCGAGTTCGGCATGGGACTCGATGGACTCTTGCGCACCCGGGCGGCGGTTGTGCAGGGGATCGTGAACGGCATCGACGACATGGTCTGGAATCCAGCTACCGACATTGCGCTGCCGCAAAACTACAGCGCCCTGCGCATTGACATGCGCGTCCGCAACAAGATTGCGCTGCAGACGCAAATGGGGCTGGCGGCGAACGTCGAACGGCCGCTATTTGGCGTCGTATCCCGCCTTTCAGATCAGAAGGGCCTCGACTTGCTGCTGCAGGCGCTGCCCGGAGTTATCGCGAGCGGTGGGCAACTCGCCTTGCTCGGCTCCGGCGATCCGTTGCTGGAAGGTGGCTTCACCGCTGCCGCCACATCGAGGCCTGACTCGATTGCTTGCGTACTCGGCTACGATGAGAAGCTGGCCCATCTCATTCAGGCAGGCGCGGATTTCATCGTCGTGCCCTCGCGCTTCGAGCCTTGCGGCCTCACCCAACTTTGCGCTCTTCGATATGGCGCCCCGCCGATCGTTGCGCGCGTCGGCGGTCTCGCCGACACGGTCATCGACGCAAACGAGGCGGCGACGGGCGCTGGCGTGGCGACCGGCGTCCAGTTTTACCCGCCTGCTGTTGAATCGCTTACCTATGCGTTCAACCGCGCACTCAATATCGCTCGCGATCCAGCGGTCTTGCGACGGCTCCGACTGAACGGCATGCGGTCGGACGTCTCCTGGCGCGGCCCGGCCAAGCGATACGCAGCGCTTTATCGCGATATGATCAGGCCGGCCGAATGAGCGACCCAAAAGACGCCCGCGGCGTCGTTGTCACTGCGCGCGGCCTCGAAGCGGCGCTCGTGCTGCCCAACGCCGAGGCAGCGTCGCTGTGCGTCTACGACGGTGAAACCGAAATTGTTCGCGCGCCGATGGCGCGTGACGCCGACGGGGTTCTGCGCGGGCTCGCGCCTGGAGTCGGCGCCGGCGCGCTTTATGGCTTCCGCGTCCAGGGTCCCTACGACCCAAAACGGGGACTTCGTTTTGACCCGTCCAAACTTCTCGCCGATCCATACGCGTGGCGTTTCGACCGGCCGTTCCATCTCCATCCTTCGATGTTCACGTTCGGCGAGGACAGCAGCCGATACACAGCCAAGGCGATCGCGGGAGAGCCGCCGGCGGGTGAGCCGGGACACAAGCGCGTCGCCTCAGACGCGCTGATCATCTACGAGCTCAACCTGCGCGGCTTTTCGCGGCTGAACCCGGCGATCCCCGAAGCCGCGCGCGGGACCTTCGGGGGGCTCGCGCATCCGGCGTCGATCGAGCATCTCGCCAAGCTTGGGGTCACAGCGGTCGAGATCATGCCGGCCGACACGTTCGTCGACGAGCGGCACCTGCCGCCGCTCGGCCTATCGAACGCATGGGGCTATAACTCGGTCGTGTTCGGCTCGCCTGATCCGCGCCTCGCTCCGGGCGGCTGGGAAGAGGTCCGCGCGGCGACCGACGCGCTGCATGCGGCGGGCATGGAGGCGCTTCTCGACGTCGTCTTCAATCATAACGGTGAGAGTGATCAGGCCGGACCGACCCTGTCGTTTCGCGGACTCGACAATCAATCGTGGTTCCGTCTCGATTCCAACAATCCCGAACTCTACATCAACGATGCTGGCACCGGGAATTGCCTCGCGCTCGACCGGCCGCTCGTCGTCGACATGGCGATTGGCGCGCTCAGGCGGTGGGTAATCCAGGGCGGATTCGACGGCTTTCGCTTCGATCTTGGCACTGCGCTCGGCCGCCGCGACACAGGGTTCGACCCAAATGCGCTCTTCTTCCAGGCGCTCGCCGCAGATCCCATACTCGCCCAGGTGCGCCTCATAGCCGAGCCTTGGGACATTGGCCCTGGCGGCTATCGCCTCGGCCAGTTCGGCCCTGCGTTCGCCGAGTGGAACGACCGCTTTCGCGACGCTGCACGCCGCTTCTGGCGGGGCGATTCGGGCTTGCGCGGTGAGATCGCCACCCGGATGGCGGGCTCGCGGGATGTCTTCCCGCAGGCTGCGGCTCCCTCCAAGGGAGTGAATTTCGTTGTCGCGCATGATGGCTTCACGCTGCGCGATCTCGTTTCTTACGAGCACAAGCACAACGAGGCCAACGGCGAAAACAATCGCGACGGGACGGACAACAACGACAGCTGGAACCACGGCGTCGAGGGGCCCAGCGACGATCCGGCGATCGTCGAAGCGCGTTCGCGCGATGAGCGCAATCTGCTCGTGCTTTTACTCGTCTCACGTGGGACGCCGATGCTCAGCATGGGCTCGGAGCTTGGCTTCAGCCAAGGCGGCAACAACAACGCCTACGCTCAGGACAACGCAACGAGCGCAATCGACTGGCGCGCCGCCGACCGCTCCCTGATCGCTTTCACGACGCGCCTGATTTCCGCTCGCCGCGCCAATGCTGCCCTGTCGCGCGACGCCTTCCTCACCGGGTCGCCGTTCGACGCGAGCCAGTTCCCCGACGTGGAATGGCGCGACGCCAGCGGGCCGATGACGCAGGCAGAGTGGAACGACCCTCAAGGCGCCGTTTTCGTCGCGGTCTTCTCCACGCCTCAGGGCGACGCCGTGGATCGAGTAGCCGTTGCGATGAACCGGTCGAACGACGACGACGAGGTGGCGCTCCCCGCCCCGCGCGTTGGCATGGCATGGCGGATCCTCCTCGATACGCATGATCCCGAAAAGCCTGAGCGCCGGCCGCCGCTTGCCGACCTCATCCGGCTTCGAGCGCGCTCGTCGATCATTCTCGCTGAGAAGCCAGTGGCGGGCGGCGGCGTCAACGCTGCTCCGCCCACCGCCGAAACGATCGACAAGCTCGCGAGAGCGTCGGGAGTCACCGCGGAATGGACAGACATCAGCGGTAAGCGAACGATTGTTTCACCAGAGACCAAGATTGCGCTTCTGTCCGGGCTCGGCCTTGAGGTCGCGAGCGAAGCTCAGGCGCGCAACAGCCTGACGGGTCTCCTCGATGAGACGCAGCGCCGCCGCCTGCCCTTTTCGCTTGTGCTGCGCGCTGACCAGCCGCTTGTCGCCGCGTTGCGCGAGACGCCTGGTAAACTGGACGCCCGGATCGAGCGAGAAGACGGAGCCGTCGCCGAATGGTCGATCGAGGCTGCAGACAGCGTCCGGCGCGATCTGGCCGACGGACGATCCGTAACCGAGCGCGCCGTCGCCCTTCCGGTGCTGCCCATCGGGCGGCATCGTCTGATCGTCGGCGAGGTCGAATGCGCGCTGACGATAGCGCCGCCGCAGGCTTACAGCCCCGCATCGGCTTCACGTAAGCGCTTTGGGGCGGCGGCCCAGCTCTACGTTCTACGCCGCGCGCAAGAGAGCGGTCGCGACCAGGGGATCGGCGACTTCTCCGCGCTCGCGACGGCAGGCGAACAGGCAGGCGAGGCCGGCGCGGCCTATCTGGGCGTCAGCCCGCTGCATATGCTGTTCCCGCGCGACCGCGGACGGGCGAGCCCCTATTACCCCTCGGACCGCCGGTTTCTCGACCCGATTTACATCGACGTGCTCGACGACGCAGGCCTCCCCCGCGATGAGGCGCTCAACGCCGCACTCGCGTCGCTGGCGCCCCGGTTCACGGCTGCGTCAGAGACAAAATCTGTCGAGTACGAAGAGGTATGGCTCGCTAAGCACGCGGCGCTCCAAGCGAGGAGCGCATCCTTTCTGCGCCTCCGCACCGCGCGGCCTGGCGACCCGCTCATCGCCGACTACCATGCGTTTGCGAGGAGCGGCGGCGGGACCTTGCGCCGTTTCGCCGCTTTCCAAGCGGCGGCCGAGGGAGAAGCCGGCGGAAATTGGCGGCTCTGGCCACCGGGTCTGCGCGACCGCGATCCCCAGGCGATTGACCACGCGGTCGAACGCAACCGCGCAGGATTCGAGTTCGCCCTCTTCTGCCAATGGCTCGCCGACCGGCAGCTTGGGCGGGCCGCCGGACGCGCGCGGGACCGCGGCCTCGAGATCGGTCTTTACCGTGATCTTGCTGTTGGCGCGGCGCCAGACGGGACCGAAGCGTGGGCGCATGCAGGCGCGCTCGCACAGGGCGTCACGGTCGGCGCTCCGCCCGATCCCTTTTCCGTTCAGGGACAAAATTGGGGCCTTCCGGCGCCCAACCCGCTCGCCGGCGCGGGCGAAGGCTGGACTTCCGTCAGCGCTGTCTACCGCGCCAACATGCGTCACGCCGGCATGCTACGCATCGATCACGCCATGGGCCTCCAGCGCCTGTTCCTTATTCCCGACGGCGCGCGTCCGGCAGAGGGCGCGTACCTTTCCTATCCGCTTGATGATCTCATCGGCCATATCGCCCTCGAAAGCGAACGCGCCCATTGCATGGTGATTGGCGAAGACCTCGGCACTGTCGCCGAAGGTT
Organism: uncultured Alphaproteobacteria bacterium; assembly: GCA_963737365.1. Taxonomy (GTDB): domain Bacteria; phylum Pseudomonadota; class Alphaproteobacteria; order Rhizobiales; family Beijerinckiaceae; genus Roseiarcus. Next base: position 614,273 of record CAVTSD010000007.1, on the reverse strand, counting down.
TCCGCGACCGGCTGACGCGCGCCAATATCATGGGCATGCGGGTGCTGTGGTTCGAGCGCAAGGGCGTGGAATTCGAGCCTACCGCGTCCTATCCGCCGACCTCGGTCGCCTGCGTCGCCACGCATGATCTGGCGACCCTGGCTGGCTGGTGGCAAGGCGCCGATATTGCAGAGCGGCTGGCGCTCGGCCTTTTTACGCTCGCCGAGGCTGGCGAGGCGATTGCCGAGCGGCGCGAGGAGAAGCGCGCGCTGTTGCGCGCGCTCGCCGCGGCGAACCTTACGGTTTCTCAAATGGAAGACGGGCCGCTTCCTGAGGGCACGGCGGCCGCCGTCCACGCGCTGATCGGCGGCTCGAGCTCGATGTTCGCTCATGCCCAGTTCGACGACCTGACGGGTGAAACGGTTGCGACCAATCTGCCTGGAACGGATCGCGAGCGCCCCAACTGGCGTCTCAAGTCGGGCCCGGACGTCACGGCCGCCTTCTCCAGCCATCGGGCGCGGGCGATCCTCGAGGCGCTGGCCAAGGGGCGAACGTAGGCTGGGCGTCCAAGACGCGCAGTGGCTCCTCACGATGACGAACCCATCTGGGTTGCAACAGCTTTTGACGGGTCGGGCCGCCCAAACTAAAAGACGGCAAATTCGTCGTTGTTGGGACCTGTTAGATGATTCTGCGCTCTCTTGACTTGGAAGCTCTGAAAGCGACGCCGGTGGTCCGACAGCCGTTCGAATATTTCGTCGTGCCAGGCTTTGTTCGGCCAGAGGCACGCCAGAAGATCAACGCCGATTATCCGAAGATCTCCGAGGGCGGGAGCTTTCCCGTCGCCCAGCTATCCTACGGCCCGGCGTTCGGCGAGTTCGTCGCCGAATTGGAAAGCGACGAATTTCGTGATGCGTTCGAGGAGAAGTTCGGCCTCGACCTCGCCGGGCGGCCGACCACGACCACGGTTCGCGGTCAATGCAGCCCGAAGGATGGCCGCATCCACACAGACACGAAAAGCAAGATCATCACGGTCCTCATTTACATGAACCCGAGTTGGGAGAATTCCGGCGGCCGGTTGCGGCTCCTCAAATCGGCGGACAACCTCGACGATATGATCATGGAGGTGCCTCCAACCGAGGGAACGCTCCTGGCGTTCAAGCGAGCCGACAATTCCTGGCACGGACATGAGTCGTTCGTCGGCGAGCGCCGCGTCATCCAGTTCAACTGGGTGACTTCCGAAGGCGACCGCCGGATGGCGATGCTGCGCCATCATGTTTCCGCGCCTCTGAAGCGCCTGTTCGCCGCGATGCGGCCGAGCGCTGCCTGAACGGATCGCCTACGAAGCAGGGATTGCGCGGTCCTCATAAAGAACTGGCGGCGGCGCGAACTTCTTTTCGCTCGCCCTGTTAGCGACCGGCGCGTTCATCTTGACGAATATTGACGACCTGTTCCTTCTGTTGCTTTTCTCCGACCGGAGCTTCTCCCGCCGACACATTTTCGCGGGACAGATCCTTGGAATGGCGACGATCGTCGGGCTGATCTTAGCGGCTGCATCGGCCGCTCTGGCGATCTCGCCGCAGCGCGTGGGCCTGCTCGGCTTCGCGCTCATTGTCATCGGAATAGGAAAACTGCTGCGTCTTGGAAGGGCCGAGGACGAAGAACAGCCTACAGCCGCTGGAATCCTTCAGGTCGCGACCATCACGGTCGTGAAATAGAGGCGACAACATAGCCGCCTATACGCCGATCTTCGCAACCGTAGGGTCTCGAGACATGATCGCGACGCTGGCGATCTTCGCCGTCCTCGCGCTCGTCTGGTGCTTTGCCGCGTTGGCGCTGGTGAGGCACACGGCATTAGGCAAGCCGCTCCGCCGTTATGGGCACTTTGCCCTGCCCTTCGTTCTGATCGTACTTGGCGGGCTCATTCTCTACCGATCGGGAGCGGTCAACTTCCTGATGAGGTTGGCGCCCTAGCCTTCCGCGCCATCCAGACCTGCCGGTAGACGGCGCTGATCTCGTCGGCCTCGCGGTCGCGGCTGAACGCGCTGACAATCCGAGCCCGCGCACGCTCTCCCATTGTCCCGATGCGTTCCGGTTCGCGCATGAGCGGCTCGAGCGCGGCGATGAGGGCTTCGACGTCCTCAACCGGCGCGAGGAGGCCATCGTCGCCGTCCGTGATAATCATTTCCGCGGCGCCCGCCCGCGTGGCGATCACCGCGTCGCCCGCGGCCATCGCCTCGAGCATTGTGAGTCCAAACCCCTCGACGCGAGACGCAAAGACATAGATCGAGATTCGCTGATACCAAAGCGGCACCTCTTCGATCGGCAGTTCACCCAAGAAGCGGATACGCTCTGTCAGACCCGCAGCCGCAATTTGCTGCTTGAGCCCTTCGACAAAGGGCACATTGTCGACGGTCGTGAGGCCGACCACCACCGCGCAGAAATCCGGGTATCGAGGCAAGAGCCGGCACATCGCCTCGACGAACAAGTCACTGCCCTTCTGACGGCGCACGCGGCCGAACGTTCCGATACCATACTTCCCCGGCAAACCTGTTTTCGCGAAGGCCGCGAGGCGATCGTTCGGCGGGGAATACAGATCGACGTCGATGCCGTGAAGGATCACAGTCGCCGGACGCTGTAAAAATTGCGCCGCGATTTCGCTGGTTGCAATCAGAGCGTCCATTCGCGCGATGAGAAAGTTGGTTAGCCACGTCTTTTTTCGCTGCGAGGCCGAATTGAAGATCAGCGCAAAGCCGTAACCGAGCAAGTTCAAAGAGAGTCCGGCCAGCATCTCGATGTTGCGGCGCGCGTGCCAGATGCGGACCTTGCCCTGCGCGGGAGGACGGAAGCGCAGACGCACCAGGTCGCTGAGGCTCAAAGCCGCAATACCTTCTGGCTGATCGGGTCCACACCACGCGGCGCGCCAGCGCTTAGCGATAAGTGGCGCGATGGTTCGGTTGACTGCGGTTCCGCCGGAGTAGCGCCAATTCAGATTGGGGATGATGACCTCGAGCGCGTCGAGGGCTTCATCATCGAATTCCCGGCTCATTCCGCCTCGCGCGATCGCATTGTCACCGGCGCGTCAGCGCCCCGTTCGCGCGCGATATAATTGCCGATGGATCGATTCGGTCATGAGAGAATACATGGCGCCGGTTCCCGCGTGGATGAAGCCCGCCCAGCCGGACAGGAAAAACCGGTTCCAGAAGAAGATGCGCAGGAAATAAATCGGCGGATTGAACACAAGTTTGAGCGCCGAGGGCTTCCGCCCCTGCTTCAGCCGCTGCTCGGCCTTGAGCCGCGCATAGGTGATTTCTTTTTTCATCTGCTCGTTCAACGGCAGGCTGCGCTCATGCCTGAGAAGGCCGTCGCGCGCGACGGGCGTCTCGCCATGGTCGGCGACGAGGCCTTCATGCACGATGAGCGCGGGATCGAAGCGCGCCTTGCCCCGCCGCACCAGCCGCAAAATATGCTCGGGCCTTGTCCAGCGACTGACCGGCTTCGACTGCCCGTAGAGCGTGAGCGACCGGCGCACCTTCCATCCGGCGACCGATTCAGCGGCCGCCAAAAGGCGGGGCAACGACGCCCGCAAATCCTCATCCAGCCATTCATCCGCGTCGACGCTCACGATCCAGGGTTCTTTCGTCTGGTCGAGCGCAAACTGCTTCTGCAGCGCATAACCGAGCCACGGCTGGTGAATGAATCGGACCGGAAACCCGCGGCGAATGAAATCGTCGACGATCGCAGGTGTTGCATCGGTTGATCCGGAATCGACCACCACGATCTCGGCGCAGTCGCTAAGGCTTTCCAGGCATTTGCCGATGCAGGCAGCCTCGTTGAGACAGATCACCGCCGCGCTTAGGCCAAGCCGGCCGCTCGCGGGAATCTCGGAAGGCCGGGCGGGAGACAGAGTCACGGGAGCGGTTAGAGCCATTTCGCCTTCTGCTTTGGCGCGCCGGCCAACCCATGGCGGCGTCCGGCCAGCCAACTCCGAGGCTCGCCAGGGATTCTGCGGATATCTGACATTTGCTCAGGGCTGGCAAGTTTGCCGGGCGCGCCTGCCGGCCTTGGCTTACAAGCGCTCGTTCTTGCGCGCTCAGGCTCCCGTCACCATATCGCCGCAATGATCGAACCAACCCCCTTCCCTGAAGCTACTTTCGCGCTCGATTCCGACAGCCTCGCCCAAGGCCCTGGCGCTCCCCTCACGGCTAGCGACGCGGCGCTGCTTGACGACTATTCGCGCGTCGTTAGCGACGTCGTTGATCGTGTGGGCCCGAGCGTGGTGCGCATCGACGTGCGCAAGCAAGGCCGTAGCGCCGGCTCAGGCTCCGGCGTCATCATTTCCTCCGATGGTCTTGCGCTAACCAATAGCCATGTTGTCCAGGGCTCCCGGACGGTCCGTCTGACCACACTCGAAGGCCGCGATCTCCAGGCGCGCGTGCTCGGCGACGATCCCGACACGGATCTTGCTCTGCTTAGGGTCGAGGCGGACGTCTCGCTGCCTGCGGCGAAGCTTGGCGACAGCGTCAAGCTCAAACGCGGCCAGATCGCAATCGCCATCGGCAATCCGCTTGGCTTCGACGCAACCGTTACCGCGGGCGTCGTCTCCGCGCTCGGTCGGTCTCTACAATCGCGCACCGGCCGGATGATCGAGGACGTGGTGCAGACCGACGCCCCGCTCAATCCGGGCAACTCGGGCGGCCCGCTGGTATCCTCGGCGGGCGAAGTGATCGGCATCAACACAGCGGTCATTATGGGCGCGCAGGGCATCTGCTTTGCGGTGGCTTCGAACACTGCGAGTTTCGTCGCCGGAGAAATCGCTCGGCACGGGCGAGTTCGGCGCGCCTATATCGGGGTCGGCGGCGCGACGACAGCCATTCCACGCCGCATCGCACTCAGGCTCGGGCTCCAACAGGCGACCGGAGCGCGCCTCCTCAGCGTCGACCAGGCGGGTCCGGCCGCGCAGGCGGGCCTGTTGACGGGCGACCTCGTCATCGCGCTCGACGGCAAGCCCGTCACGAGCGTCAGCGACCTTGTGCGCGCGCTCGACGCCGACAAGATCGACCGCACCGTCAGCGTCGATTTTTTGCGCCGATCGGAGCAGCTCAGGGTGTGGATAGGACCAGTGGAGCGCCCTATGGCGGCTTGAGCTTTTCAACTCGTCGCTTGCGCCTTCGGAGGCCGGAGCGGGCCTGGAAGCGCTCGCTCGGCTTCTTCCTCAAGAGCCTGCTCGTGAGAGCGGACGAAACGCGCGGCGACGATCGCGCAAACCACGGCGATAATTAGGGCGGCGATTCCGACGGGTCGCGCATAATGCTCGAAGGCGCGACCGAGAAGGTAGCCGCCCGCGCCGAAGATCGTCGCCCACACGATCCCGCCTGCTGCATTGTAGAGAAAGAACTCTTCCCAATTGTAGCGATTGACGCCGGCGAGGAACGCGGCAAAGGCGCGCAGCACCGCGACGAATCGGCCAAAAAAGATGATTTTGCCGCCGTGCTTGAGAAAGAGGTATTGCCCGACTTTAAGCCGCTTCTCATCAAGTCGGATATAATGGCCAAAACGATAGATGAGCGGAAAGCCGAGCTCCCGACCGATCCAATAGCCACAATTGTCGCCGATGATCGCGCCTGCGGCCGCCGCGCCAATCACCCAGTAAATCTTCAGTGTGCCGGAGGCGGCGAAGATCGCGGCGGTCACCAGCACGGTCTCGCCGGGCATCGGAATTCCGGCGCTCTCCAACGCCACGATCACGAAGACCGCGAGATAGCCGTAAGTGGCGACGACATGCTGGAGATGCGGAACGAGTTCCATGTCAAGGCGACGCCTTGACCCCGGTCAGGCGCCGCGCATTGGCGCGCACCTTGCGCCGCGCCGGCGCGACAGCCGCCTCGGCAATCGCAGTCAGACCGGCCGAAACGTCGTTGGGCGTGCGTACGCCGCCGAGCGCGGCCTTGATGAAGAACGAGCCCCAGGCCATCTGCGCCGCGAAAGCGCCTTCAATCGTTGCTTCGATCTTCTCCTGCACCATGAGGTGGGCTTCGCGCGTTTTATCGGATTGTCGCCCGCCCGGCGCGAGCATATTCTGGGTGCGAGCGGCGATCGTCAACGCTGCATCGGCGCCGGCTTGCGCGTTGGCTTTGGCGATGGCGAGAGATCGCCTGGCGACATTTCGCGAACCCATTCAGCTCTCCAGTCAGCGCCCGGCACAAGACTCGAGAACAACGAACCGTTCCGGCCCGCGCACCATGGGGGAAACTTCGCACCGCGGCAAGTGTTGCACACGGCGTTTCAGCCCAGGGGATCGATGCGATACTGAATAAAGCCCGAGCGATCGGCGACCGCATCGTAAAGCCGGCGCGCCACGGCGTTGGTCTCGTGCGTATTCCAATACACACGCGTCGCTCCCGCTTCCTTGGCCGCGCCGACGACGGCGGCGATCAGCGCTCGGCCGACGCCGCTCCCCCTCTCCGTTTCTCCGCATAGAGATCCTGCAGATAGCATTGCGAATTGATAAGCCACGTGCTGCGCTGAAACAGATAGTGCGTGAAGCCAATGAGTTCGCCATGCTCGGCGACGAAACCGTGCACTGGCTCGAGCGGATCGAGAATGCGCCCGAAGGTCACATTGGCGACCTCGTCGCTCCACTGAGCGCGATAGAAAACGAGGTAGGCCCGCCACAGCGGCTCCCATTGCGCGCGATCCCTCAACTCGAGCGCGCGCACCTTGAAATCTGGCAATCCCCCGCCCTCCACTCTTCCTCACTTCGTGATCGGAAGGATCGGTCCTAGGAACGGTCTTGACAACCGGGACCCAAGGCACTGCTTTGCCCGCGTCGACCAAACCTTGTCGACCTGGGAGCCTAAGATGACCCGCGCGCCCTTCATTCTTGCCGGCGTCGCCGCGCTGATGGGCGCGGCTGGCGTGGCGTTGGCCGCCGCAGGCGTCCACGCGAACGGCGGCGAGCTCGCACAGAGGGGTGCGCTGTTTCTTCTGTTGCATGCGGTGGCCGCGCTTGCGATCTCCGTGCACGCGCGGATTGGGGCCGCCTCGGCCCGCGCGCTTCTTATCATCGGCTTCGTGATGGAAGCGGGCGCGATCCTGTTTTCGGGCGAGCTGGCGATCCATGTCTTCACCGGCGAACGTATTTTTCCCTTCGCCGCTCCGCTCGGCGGCACGACGATGATCCTGTCCTGGCTGGCGCTGGCGGTGGTCTTTTCGATCGCCAGCCGGAGAGAGATCTGACCTTAGCGAGGTGAACCGATCGCAAATTCGTGAGTTCGCGGGTTGACCGACCGGTCGCCCACGCCTAGCCTTTCGTTCAGCGCTTATCGATTGCGCCTCGGAGCGATTGCAGGAGGATTTCATGCAAGGAAAGCTCGAGCGCGGCAAAGCCGCGTTTCAAATACCTAGCGCCGGCTCGTCGGTTTCGATTTGGGCCGGCGCTTCATTTATCGCCGCGATGGCGCTTTTCGCGCCCGACCACGCGCGCGCGGCCTGCGGAGGGGCGAGCGCTCCTGCTGGCATCCACGCGGGCGGAGGCGGGGGAGGCGGTGTTCATGTCGCAACGTCGAGGCCCGCAACGTCGGCAGGCGGTGGCGGCGGCGGAACCCTCGGGTGCGCGGGCGGGTCCAGCGGCTCAGCACTGCACGGCCTGCCGACCACGAGTTTAGGCCGGGTCGTTGAGACTGGCGCGCACATGGCGCGCACTGAGGGGCACCCTAGAACCGCAACGACAAGGACCGCGAACAGAGTGCAGACGCATGCTTTTGGGCATGCCCATCGCCCCTGATCCGGCGCCCGGCTAGTCGCGCACGAACTCGAACTTGTCGACGTCCACGAGCCCCATGTCGGTGATCTTTAGATGCGGGATCACCGGCAGAGGCAGGAAGGCGACTTGCAGGAAGGGTTCGGAAAGCGTCACTCCGAGACCTTTCGCCGCAGTGCGCAGCGGGATCAATTCTTCGTGTACCGCTTCGAAGGTCTTCAGGCTCATGAGGCCAGCCACCGGCAACGGCAGTTCGGCGATCACCTTGCCGTCGCGGGCCACCGCGAATCCGCCCTCGGTTTCTCGCAGGCGGTTGACCGCCGCCGCCATATCGACCTCATCCGCGCCGACGACACACAGATTGTGACTATCGTGGCCGACGGAGGAAGCGATCGCGCCGCGCTTCATGCCGAAGCCCTTGACGAAGGCGGTCGCGTGGTTGTCGTTGACGCCGTGACGCGCGACGACTGACACCTTGACCACGTCCTGGCTGAGATCGACGCCGCGCTCGCCGTCTTTGAACGGCAACGTCACCGGAATGCGGTCGGTGATGATCTTGCCTGGAATGACCCCGATCGCCTGGGTCGATGGCCCCTGCCCCCGGGCGACGAAATCGCGCGGCTCGACGCGGCGCGCCTTGATGCTGTCGCGCCCAACCGGCGCGAGGGAGTAGCGCGCCGCGAACAGGGCGTCGTCCACCACCCGCCCGCGCGCCAATGTCATCGCAACGGCGCAATGTTCGAGATCCTCGATCACGACAAGGTCCGCGCGCCAGCCAGGCGCAACCAGCCCGCGATCTCTGAGGCCGAAAATGCGCGCCCCGGAAACTGTCGCCGCGCGATAGGCGGCGAGCGGCGGGGCGCCAAGTTTGATCGCTGTGCGGATGACAAAATCGAGATGGCCTTCCTCCGCGATGTCGAGCGGATTGCGGTCGTCGGTGCAGAAGGCGATGAACGGCGAATTGCGCTCGGTGATGATAGGCGCAAGGGCGTGCAGATCCTTGCACACCGAGCCTTCACGAATAAGGAGCTGCATCCCCTTGGCGAGTTTTTCCCTTGCCTCGGGCAGGTTGGTGACTTCGTGGTCGGTGCGCACGCCGGCGCTCAGATAGCCGTTGAGAGCTGCGCCGCTGAGCAGCGGACTGTGCCCGTCGATCGGCCGGGTCTGGAAAGCAGCGAGCTTGGCGAGGCATGACGGGTCGCGCGCAAGCACGCCCGGAAAGTTCATGAATTCAGCCAGGCCGAGCACTTTGGGATGATCTGCGAGCGGTGTGAGATCAGAGGCCTGGAGGCGAGCGCCCGAGGTCTCGAGCGCCGTCGCCGGTACGCAGCTCGACAGCTGCACGCGCAGGTCCATCGCGGTCAGCATCGACGCGTCGAGAAAGTAACGCAGGCCAGCGAGCCCAAGGACATTGGCGATTTCGTGCGGGTCGCAGATCGACGTCGTCACGCCATGGCTGAGCACGCAGCGATCGAATTCGAGTGGAGTGAGAAGCGAGGATTCCACATGGCAGTGGGTGTCGATGAAACCCGGCACGATGACTTTGCCGCGGACGTCGATTTCGCGTGCGCCTCTATATTCGCCCATCGTTCCGACAATGCGGTCGTTGCAAATCGCAACGTCGCTCTCGATGAGTTCGCCTCCGACCAGATCGAAAATCCGGCCGCCTTTCAGAACCACGTCGGCCTGAGCGAGCCCCTGCCCCTGCTCGATGGCGCGACGAAGAAAGGCGATGGCGTCGCTCATTCGGTTTCCTTTAAATCTTCGGGCTGAATCTTCAGAGCATTGTTTCAGGCTTGCCGAGCCCGCTCAAGCGATCCGTACACGCTAGGCTTGAGGCATGCGCGAGCGAGCGGCGGTTCCGCTTTGACCCCGCCTGCGAATCGTACTTTGGTCTGAGGCTATGCTTTCGCCCATCCTCTCGATCCAGTCGCATGTCGTCTATGGCCATGTCGGCAATTCGGCGGCGGTTTTCCCTCTGCAACGGCTCGGGCGCGAGGTCTGGCCGTTGATGACGGTGCAATATTCCAGTCACGTGGGCTATGCAGGCTGGCGCGGTCGCGCCTTCGACGCAGCGATGATCGACGACTGCCTCACCGGATTGGAGGCGATCGGCGTACTTCCGCGCTGCGCCGGTCTGTTGACCGGCTACCTCGGCAGGGCGGAGATGGGCGTGGCCGCTCTGCGGGCGCTTGAGCGCATCCGCAGCGCCAACAGCGAAGCAGCCTACGCATGCGATCCGGTGATTGGCGATGTGGGCCCAGGGATCTACGTGGCTGCCGGCGTCGGGGAATTTTTCCGTGACCGCGCCCTGCCCCAGGCGACCATCGCCACGCCAAACGCCTTCGAGCTCGAATGGCTGACCGGCGAACGGGCAAACTCCCTGCAAAACGCGCGGCGGGCCATCGCCGCGTTGCGCGCGCGGGGACCGCAGGTGGTCGCGGCGACGTCCCTTCAGCTCGACGACACGCCTCCCGGCGCGCTCGATATTTTGGCAGGCGACGAAGCCGGCCTCTGGCGAGTTCGCACGCCGAACCTTCCGATTTCCGTCAATGGCTCAGGGGACGTGTTCGCCGCGCTGTTTTTTCACCATTGGCTGGAGACCCACGACACGCGCGACGCGCTAACGCGCGCCACGTCATCGGTTTACGCGGTTGTGAAGGCGACTTTGGAATTAGGGTCGCGCGAGCTGAGCTTGGTGGCCGCTCAAGATGAGTTTACCCAGCCGTCGCAACTTTTTGCCGTAGAAACAGTTTGATTCCTGAAGCGTTCATTTACTTTTCTTGCACATCGGCCCATGAGTAGACCGGACTTGGTGTACAATGGGGCGCGGCTAAGGGGGCGTTCGTGACACATTCTTCTGGTCTTGTTGGAGCCATCGCGCTCGGAATTTTGTTCGCTTCGAACTGCGCCAACGCGCAGCCCGTTCATCATCACGTGAAGCATCCGGCGGCGGCGGGCCGCCAGATTATCGTTCGCGAGAGCGTCGAGCCCTGGCTGACGTTGGGCACGTGGGCTCCCGTCGGCTCCCGCACCGGCTATGCTCTTGATACGTTGAGGCCTCCCCAGCGCTATTCCAACGAAGGGACATTCGTTGCTCCGCGCGGGCTCGACCGGCTGCCGAACGACGGGTCCCTGCCAGAATCGAACCGGCCGCTGATCACTGTCTCCGCGCCTGGGTTGAGCGGGCCCTGGCTGGACTTGTATTAGCAGCGCCTTTCCAGACTAGAGGAGCTCTTCGGGGGCGGAACTCTTCTTGATGATGCGCCGGTTTCAAACGCTCGATGTGTTCACCGAGACGGCGCTGGCTGGCAATCCGCTTGCCGTGGTTCTGGACGCCGAGGGGCTCGGCGACGCGCGCATGCAGGCGATCGCGGCCGAGTTTAACCTGTCTGAGACTGTGTTCGTTTTCGAGCCGATCGATGCCGTCAACAGCGCGCGGGTGAGGATCTTTACCCCCAAGCGCGAACTACCTTTCGCCGGCCATCCCACAGTTGGAGCAGCGGCGCTCATTGCGCATCAGCGTGCAAGCGCTCTGCTTGCCGCTCAGGATCTAAGAATTGTGCTTGAGGAGCCGATCGGCGACGTGGTCAGCGTCGTGCGCCGCCGCAAGGGCCAGGCGCTTGCCGCTTATTTTGAGCTCCCCAAGCTGCCCGAACGGCTTGAGGACAAACCGCCATCCACGGCCGAGATCGCCGCCGGCCTCGGCCTCGAGGAGGGCGACATCGGTTTCGATGGACATGAGCCGAGCCTCTACAGCGCGGGCGCGCCATTCCTGTTTGTTCCAATCCGTTCGATCGACGCGATCGGCCGCGCCGCCCCCGGCGTGATGCCCGGGGCGACCAAAGATAGCCCGGCGACCTTCGTTTACACCCGCGAGACGCAGCAGGAGACGTCGGCCTTTCATGCGCGCATGTTCGCAGGCGCCTGGGGAGTGGCCGAAGACCCGGCGACCGGAAGCGCGGTCGCCGCGTTCGCAGGCGTCGTACAAGCATTTGACCGCCCGCGTGACGGCGAGCACATGCTGACGATCGAGCAAGGTTTCGAGATGGGCAGGCCGAGTCTGATCGCGCTGGGCATGGTGATCGAGAATGGCGCGCTCGTCTCCGCAACGATCGGCGGGTCGGTCGTCCTCGTCTCCAGCGGTTCGCTCGACCTTTGAGCGAGCAAGCCCATCTGCTCGAGATCGCGGAGCTTGACCTTGCTTTCGAGCCCTCGGGCTGGGAGTTCGCCGAACGCCAGTCGGCGGCAATCGCCGCGCATTGGGGGCGACTGACGAAGGCCAAGCCGTCACTTTTCAACGGGCGTGTGCTGCTTCTCGGCGAGCGCCTGATCGAGACCCGGCCGGACGGAAAGTTGAAGCTCAAGGGCGTCTATTTCGAGACCGACTATGCTGATTTCCTCGCGTGGACAGCATTCGGCCATCCAGGCGGGCCTGTCGACAATTGCTTCGCGATGGCCGCGTTGCGCTCGGAGGACGGAGCTTTTCTGCTGGGCGAGATGGCGCACCACACATACAACGCCGGCCAGATCTACTTCCCTGCGGGGACGCCGGACCCAGACGATGTCTTCGACGATCGGGTGGATCTTGAGGCAAGCGCGCGCCGCGAGTTGCTCGAAGAGACGGGGCTCCTGGCTGCCGAGACGAACATGGCGCCGGGCTGGACTGTGGTGATGACGGATCAACGCATCGCATGCATGAAATTGATGACCTTTCCGCTCCCGGCCGACCGGCTCAAGGCGCGGATCGAGGCGTTCCTGGCGCGCGACCCGTTGGCCGAGTTTGTCCGCGTGCACATCGTGCGCGACCCGGAAGATATCGATGAAACGCGCGTGCCGAGCTTTGTGGCCGACTACCTCCGCCATGCATTTGCTCAAAGATCGGTTGGGTAACCGATGGCGCCTTTGAGGCGATGCGCCATCGCGTTCCTCCGCTTCGCCTGCCACATTTTCCGGGTGGCGTTTATGCAATATTCTCCGTCAAAGACGGCCCGCCTCTCCTGACCCGACGGGCGAGGATGTTGCGTTATAGGAAAGGCGCGGCCGGCGCCGACGCGCTACGCGCCCCTAACACGGAGGTCGCAGATGACCGACAGGATTACGATTTTCGGCTACGGCCCGGTTGGGCGCGCCACAGCGGCGCGGCTGGCGGCGGAAGGCCGCGAGGTGGTCGTCGCTCAGCGGAGCGAACCGAAAAATCTCACGAAGGGCGCAACCTTTAAGCCTGCGGACGCGCTCAACCGGGACGCGGTCGTTAAGGCCGTAGGCGGCTCGGGCCAGTTCTTGGTCGCGATTGGCTTTCCCTATTCCGGCGTGGTTTGGCGCGACGCTGGCCGAGGGTCATGAGCAATTTTGTCACCGCCTGCAAGGCGACCGGCGCGCGCATGGTGTTCCTCGACAATCTCTATATGTACGGCCCTCAGACGACGCCGCTCACCGAGACGATGCCGCTCATCGACTATGGTCTAAAGCCGGCGGCCCGCTCAGCCGCGACCCGGATCTGGATGGACGCTGCCGACGCGGGTGAAGCGCGAGTGGCGGCGCTGCGCGCGCCCGACTTCTATGGGCCAGGCGTCGGTCTTTCTTTCCTTGGCGACACCTCGATCGGCAAGCTCGCTCAGGGCAAACCCGCCGTCTTCGTCGGTTCAGCGGACGTGCTGCACGACTACGCCTACGTGCCGGACGTCGCGCGCGCGACGACGACGCTACTCGACGCGCCCGACTCGGCCTTCGGTCAGGCTTGGCACATGCCGTGTGCGCCCACCCGAACAACCCGCGACATCCTACAAATCGCAGCCGACACGCTCGGCGTGAAGCTGCGCATAAGCGCCATGCCGGCCTGGATGCTTGGCCCAAGCGCGATGTTCTCGCCCTTCCTGCGCGAACTGAAGGAAATGCGCTTCCAATGGGATCGACCGTACCAGGTCGACGCGAGCCGTTTCAAAGCCGCGTTTTGGTCTGACGTCACGCCGTTCGAAACAGGCGTGCCCGAAACCGCGCTCGCCTTTCGCGCCGAATCGAAGCCCAGGGGCTGAAGCAGGTTGCTCTGGATGGAGTTGGTCTTGCGCCTTCAAGGCCACGGACACGTTCAGTCCGATCGACCTGATTTGGATTTCCTAGGCGACTGGCGGTTTCCTTGCGAAATCCCCTGATTTTGGGGGTTGGATTTCCTTGGATTTCCTTGGATTCTCTCGTCCGAATCTAGTCTTTTCAATGGGTTACAACGGATTTTCAGTAGAAAATTTTTCTCGTCGCTTTTTGGCGTCCCGTCAAAGCCTTCGGAATAGCAGCCCACGCTTGGCGCACGGAAGGAACGGATCGCTCATGGGGGCGAGCTTAATCTGACTTCTGATTTTCTGCAAGAAATTGTGGGCTCTTATAGCGTTGCCTGTTGATATGGCCCATTGCCGATAGCGCCTTTGATCCAGTTGGGCGGGGCGAGTTGGTCGCCCCAGGCTTCGATGGCGCGTCGCCAGCCGAGATAGCTTGGCAGGTTCTTGGTGGCGACGCCTTTGAAGGGGACCAGCCATTGCTTGAGACGGCTGTGATAGGCGTTGACGTTGTTGATGTGCAGATGAGGCGCCTCGCCGGTCGGCTTTCCGGGCGAGGGCACGGCGTGGAAAGGAATGCCCGCCTGGCGGGCGAAAGCGGCGATCGCCCGCCCCCCGTCGCCGATCAGGTGATTGCCCGGCGTGACGACGCCGGCGAGCGCGGTTCGGACGGAAACGCCGTCAACCTGAGGCAGGACCGCATCGAAGGTCGCGCCCTTCCTGTCGCGCGCGACAAGGATGGGAATGTTATCCTGATAAAGGCCTGGATAGCGGGCCTTTCCACCTCGCTTTCGCGCCTTTCGCGGCAGATCGGACCACCGGCCCTTGAAGGATTCGAGGATGAAGGTCTCATCCGCCTCGACGATTCCGCTCAACGTTCGAGGCTTGTCGTCGGCGGGCGCGCGCAAAAACCGATGCCGCCAGCGGAACGCCGTCGTCGGATGGACGCCGCAGAGTTCGGCGGTCTTAGCCAGACTTTTGCCCTCGATCATCGCCTGGGCGTGAATGGGCCACCGCTCCTTCTTGCGCAGATGGGCCATCGGCGTCTTGGTCAGGGCGTTGAACGTGCGCCCGCAACTCTTGCAGCGGAACCGCAACAGCCCATTGGAACGACCCCAGCCGACGACATCGCGGCCCGCGCAATGGGGGCAGCCCTGGGACGCGACCCGCTCGAGACTGGCCGACCCAAGCGTGTCCTCCCGAGGTCGGCGCTTGCCGCCCCGCTCCGGCCAAGCCTCGGAAGTCCCGTCCGGCGCGGAGATCGACGCCTCGACCGCCGCCCGCTTCAAGGTCGCCAAAGCCTCGACCCGTTGTTCCGCGCTCAAGCCAGCCACCGCCGCCAGCCATGCCGAAAAGTCCTCAGCCCGCATCGAATCAACTCCTCCGATCCAAGCCACTCTCATCCAAATCAACAGAAAACGCTATAAGAGCCAATCTGATACCCTAGCCGCTCTCGCCTCGACGCCTAGATCGCAAAGCACCTCGCGTCAAAAACGCGGAACGGCCCGCGCTGGGCAACGCGGGCCGTTCATGATGCTCAATCGAGAAATGCGAAGCGACGCTCAGGGTTCTTCGGGAGCAGGCTCCTTGTCGTCAGCGTCCGAGTTGGCGGGCTCCACGCGCTTGCGCGTTCGTCGGGCGCCGGCCGAGACAATCAAATCGCGCTCGAGCCGGGGCTGGGCCGGCCCCTCAGGATAGACGAAGCTGAGCTTCTTCGTTCCCGTTTCGTCAGCGACGACGACCACCTTGACCACGCCCCCGCCTTTCAGCCGGCCGAACAGGACCTCGTCAGCGAGCGGCGTCTTGATCTGGGTCTGAATCACGCGCGCCATCGGCCGCGCGCCCATCGCTTCATCATAGCCGTTTTTGACCAGCCATTCGCGCGCTTCGTCGGTGAGTTCGATCGTGACGTTGCGGTCGCTCAGCTGAGCCTCAAGCTGCAGGATAAACTTGTCGACGACCCGGGCGATCACCCCTTCCGGCAGCCGAGCGAACGGCACGATGGCGTCGAGTTGGTTGCGGAACTCGGGTGCAAACAGCCGGTCAATCGCCTCAGTGTCATCGCCTTCCCGCTTCGACTTGTGGAAGCCGAAGGCGGCGCCTGCGAGATCCCGCGCACCTGCATTGGTGGTCATGATGAGGATCACGTTGCGGAAGTCGATTTGCTTGCCCGAGTGATCGGTGAGTTTCCCGTGGTCCATGATCTGCAACAGAATGTTGAACAGATCAGGATGGGCCTTCTCGATCTCGTCCAGCAATAGAACGGAGTGCGGGTGCTGATCGATAGCGTCTGTCAAAAGGCCGCCCTGATCAAAGCCGACATAGCCTGGCGGCGCGCCAATCAGGCGCGACACCGTATGGCGCTCCATATATTCTGACATGTCGAAGCGGGTCAGCTCCAAGCCAAGGCTGACCGAGAGCTGGCGGGCCGCTTCCGTCTTGCCGACGCCAGTCGGGCCGGAGAACAGGTAGCAGCCGATGGGCTTCTCCGGATCGCGCAGGCCAGCGCGGGCGAGCTTGATCGCCGAGGCCAGCGCCGCCACCGCTTCGTTCTGGCCGTAGACCGCGCGCTTCAGGGTCTCTTCGAGGTGCTGCAGCACTTCGGTGTCGTCCTTCGACACCGACTTCGCCGGGATGCGCGCCATTGACGCGATGGTCGCCTCGATCTCCTTGACCCCGATCGTCTTCTTTCGCTTCGGCTCCGGCAGCAGCATCTGCGAGGCGCCGGTCTCATCGATGACGTCGATCGCCTTATCGGGCAGCTTGCGGTCGTGGATGTAGCGCGACGACAGCTCCACCGCCGCCTTCACCGCCTCGCCCGTGTAACGCAGTTTGTGGAACTCCTCGAAATAGGGCTTGAGGCCTTTGAGGATCTCGATCGCGTCGGCAACGCTCGGCTCTTTGACGTCAATCTTCTGGAACCGCCGAACGAGCGCTCGATCCTTCTCGAAGTACTGTCGGTACTCCTTGTAGGTCGTTGAACCGATGCAGCGAAGCGTCCCCTGCGCCAAGGCCGGCTTGAGCAGGTTCGAGGCGTCCATCGCGCCACCCGAAGTGGCGCCGGCGCCGATCACGGTATGGATCTCGTCAATGAACAGTATGGCGTCCTTGTGCTGCTCAATCTCCTTCATCACCTGCTTCAGGCGCTCTTCGAAGTCGCCGCGATAGCGGGTGCCTGCAAGGAGCGCGCCCATGTCGAGCGCGAAGACGGTCGAATTGGCCAAAACCTCAGGCACGTCCGCATTGATGATCTTGCGCGCCAGCCCTTCGGCGATCGCGGTTTTACCGACGCCCGGATCGCCAACCAAGAGCGGATTGTTCTTCTGCCGGCGGCACAGCACCTGAATGGTGCGCTGCACTTCGGCCTCGCGGCCAATGAGGGGATCGATGCGCCCCTCTCGCGCCTTCCTATTGAGGTTGACGCAGTAAGCTTCCAAGGCGCCTTCCTTTTTCTTTGAGTCCGGACTGTCCTTCGAGTCTTTGGAATCCCGCGAACTCGTGCTCGTCGTCGGCGCCGCGCGGCAAGCGCGAGGTATCGGAGGCGCCAGGGCGCTTGGCGATGCCATGGCTGATGTAGTTCACCGCGTCGTAGCGGGTCATGTCCTGTTCTTGCAGGAAATATGCCGCATGCGTCTCGCGCTCGGCGAAGATAGCGACCAGAACGTTTGCGCCGGTCACTTCCTCACGACCGGATGACTGAACATGGAACGCCGCGCGCTGCACGACGCGCTGGAAGCCATTGGTGGCCTTGGCTTCCTCCTGAGTGTCGACAACCAGATTTTCAAGTTCGGTGTCGAGGTACTGAACGACGGTCTTGCGCAGCGTGTCGATGTCGACGCCACATGCGCGCAGGACAGCCGCCGCATCGACATCGTCGATCAGCGCTAGCAGAAGATGCTCAAGAGTTCGCGTATTCATGACGGCGCTCGTTGGCGAGGGAGAGGGCTCGACGAAGAGTCTTTTCGAGCGCGCGGGAGAAAATTGGCATCGGGCGCCTTTCACTTCTTTTCCATGATGCACTGCAAGGGATGCTGGTTCTTGCGTGCGTGATCCATCACTTGCGACACTTTCGTCTCTGCGATCTCGTAACTAAAGATGCCGCATTCGCCTACGCCGTTGTTATGCACCTGGAGCATGATCTGCATCGCTTCCTGAGCGTCCTTGTTGAAGAAGGCCTGCAATATGGAGACCACGAACTCCATCGGGGTGTAGTCGTCGTTGAGCAAAAGAACGCGATACATGTTAGGGCGCTTCGTCTGCGTCCGCGTGCGCGTAATCACCGCCGCGCCCGACCCTGGCGTTTCTCCTCCTCGCTTCGGTTCGCGCGACGCGATCGGTCGTATCGACGCCTGAGGAGGCGCGACGCCAAAGCCCGGATAGAGCCACCGCGCCAGCCGAGCCATTCCCGCTCTGAGTTCGAACCACTAACGGAATTGAGGCGGCAGCCACCGAAAGACCCCGATTGATGCCGGTTTGGCTAGAACTTACATTCACGCGTACGCAATAACAGGACCAACATCATCTAGGCGCCGCGCGTCGTTGGCGCCAGATGTCGTCGCCAAATGGCAGCATTGCCAATTTGCTCGTCACGCGCAAGAGCTTCGTCAGGACGCAACTGGGAATGTCCCTCTCCTGTTCCGTCGCCGTACGAACGAGAGGACTGGCCGGATTGGAGCGCAAAGAAAAAAGCGCAAAAAAAAGCCAGCGCTGGAAAGGCGCCGGCGTTGGCTCGAGAAATTTTCTCGCCGGTCCTAGCGGCGAGAGGATCGCTCGATGATTACTTCTGGATGCCAGCGTAGGCCGTCGTCACCGGCTTCAAAGCGTCGGAGGCGACCCGGGTGTAGAGTTCGGAAACTTTCGTCGCCTGGGCGACAAAACCCTCGTAGGCCTGCTTCACGAATTCGGTTTGAATTTGAATCGCGGATTCGACGCTGCGCGCGCCGATAAGCTTCTCGTACATCGCGGACCCGGCGGCGAAGGACTTTTTGGAATAGTCGCCCGAACTCGATGGCGATCTCCTGAAGGCCCTTCGACAACGTTGTCGACGCAGCGGTGAAAGCCTCGATCTGGTCTTTGGAGAATTTCTGGAAGTCTTCAAGCGTAGCTGTCATTTGTGGCGCTCCCTGCAATGAGTCCGTTTCGCATCGGAAAAGAGGCGAACGGGCGGTGAACGCAATATGTGCACTGCACAATAGGAGTCAAGGGCGATTTGCTGCATTGCAGCAAAAACGGCTAGCGAGCTCGTTTAAAGACATTGTGAAGAGTTAGAAACAGTGAATTATTTCAATAAATAAACCTTGGTCCCTGAACCGTCACTTTACCCCTTCCTACCGCCCCCGTCATTCGCCATTAGCGATTTCAACGGGTTGCTGAAAATAACCGCGCCTCTTCGGAATCCCGTTAACCGCTGCGTAACCGCTGCGGCATATCGTCGGCGACTGTGTGCGTAACGCAACTGTGATCGGCGCCCAGGCCTCATCGTTGCGCGAAGTCGGCGGGGCGTTTCATGGCGTTGCGTATCGGGTGCTCTCGAATGGGCCGTATAGCTCGCATAGCGACGGCGGCCTTGATCTCGGCTTCAGCCCTTTGCCTTGCAAGCGCTGAGGCGCAGGCGCACCACTATTCACGGCATTGGCGCTACGCGCACACGACCCATCACGCACATTTTTCGCACTATGCGCGCGCTCCTCAGCAAGGACGTTCTGTTCGTTTCGCCCGGCGCGCGTCGCCGCGTTACGCGCCCGTCGCGGATGGAGCGGTTCCGACTTCTCCGGCCTTTTCCGCGCTTGTCATCGACGCCAACAGCGGCCGGACGCTCTATTCCGTCGACGAGAACGGCCTGCGTCATCCCGCTTCGATCACCAAGGTGATGACGCTCTATCTCCTGTTCGAACAGCTCGACAGCGGTGCAATGACGCTGCGGACGCCCATTTCCATTTCCGAGCACGCCGCTGCGCAGGAGCCCTCCAAGCTCGGCCTCGCTCCCGGCGACACGATCAGCGTCGACGATGCGATCAAGGCCGTCGTCACCCGTTCGGCCAACGACATCGCAGTCGCGATCGCCGAGGCCGTCAGCCAGTCAGAGAGCAATTTCGCCGACATGATGACGCGCAAGGCGCACGCGCTCGGCATGACCAACACCGTTTACCGCAATGCGTCGGGCCTCCCGAACGACGAGCAGGTCACCACGGCGCGCGACCTCACAATCCTCGGGCGCTCGCTTGAAGAGCGCTTCCCGCGCTACTTCCGATATTTCTCGACCGCGCAATTCGATTTTGACGGCGAGATCATCGGCAACCACAATCATCTCCTTGGCCGCGTCGACGGCGTCGACGGGATCAAGACCGGCTACACGAGAGCCTCCGGCTTCAACCTTCTGACCTCGGTCCATCGAGACGGACGGTCGCTGCTCGCCGTCGTCATGGGCGGGCGCTCCGCCGCAGGGCGCGACCGGATCATGGCGAATCTGATCGACGACCACATCGCTGAAGCGTCGACAACGCATACCGCAACCGCGGTCGCGGACGCTTCGCCGGCCGGGGCGATCGAGCCGCGCGACCAGCCGGTCGCGGCGCCCCCAGCGCGGGCCCGTCAGGCTTTCGTCGCCGACGCCAAGTTTGAACGCGCTTCCGCTGCGACGCGCGCCGCGAACGCAACGGGGGAAGGCGACGATGGGGCTGGAGACGAGGAGCTTCCGAGCCTGCAACCGATGCTGACGGCGCCCGAGTCGGCTCCGCGCCCGGCGCAGCCGACAGCCGCCGACCTCGGCCGGCTCAAAAACCCCGCCAAGTCGTCAAGGAAAACTCAGGCTCGGCTCGCCGCGGCTAGCGCGCTGGTCATGCCGCCACTTGGACGACCCGAGAGTTCGGCTGACGTCCTCCGGCGTCCCGGGCGGGCCTCCGCCAAGGACGGCGACAATGGCTACGGGTCGGCTGGCGGCGTGATTATCCAGATCGGCGCCCCCGACAACCTCGCCAAGGCCAACGAACTCCTGAGCCGCGCCCGCGAACGCAACCGTTCGACGCTGGCCTCGGCCACGCCCGTCACCGAGATGGTGCGCAAAGGCGACGCCACCCTCTATCGCGCCCGTTTTGCCGGTCTCGATTCGGCTTCCGCCGAAGCCGCGTGCCGCTCGCTGAAGCGCAGCGGCTTCTCCTGCTTCACCGCCCACGACTGACGCCCATGCTTGCGGAGCGCCTAGCCTTGTCGCTGCATCAAAACATCCTTGGCCTGATTGACCCTCGCGGCAAGCGTGGTCGAGCCGCCGTGATCTGGATGAAACTTCTTCATCAAAGTGCGGTGCGAGCGGATTATGTCCGCCGCGCTCGCGCCTTCGGCGAGGCCCAGGACTTCGAGCGCCTCCCGGCGCGTCATCGCCCCATTGCTTCCCCGCCCCTGACGCTGACCCTGGTCTGCCTCACGCCAGCCGGCGAACCGGCGGTCGAGATATGCCTCTAACAGGTTGACGCCATCCGGATCGTCGCGCGCGAGCTCCTGACGCAATGACATGAGCTCGGGACGCGACAAGGTTTCGGTCGCGCGGCCCGCATAAACCCCCGCGAGGATCGTGCCGGTCATCACGCCGCTGTCGAGGTCGAGCCGCATCTCCAGCATCGCTGACCGGGCGATTGAGGATCGTCCTGGGCGCGCGCCGCCGCCAACATTGCCGAAGCCCGACGGGGCTCCGACTGGCGTCTTCCACCCGGCGAAGTTCGCCATCATGCCGGCGACCGTGGCTGCAAGCCCGAAACGACCGCGCAGGAGCAGGAGCAGCGCGCCTATCATCCCCAGGGCGCCGCCGCCGTGGCGGATCAGCCGCGCTGCGGCGGCTGCGTCCATGCGGCCAAATTGCTTAATCGCTTGCACCAAAAGAAAGAGCAGGATCAAGCCTATAACGAAGTTCATTGTCGTAAGGCTTTCAAAATGGCGGAGCCATCGCGCCGGGGTTTAACGCCCGGACTTAGCTGCAGCCGAAGGCGAACTTAAGCCAAGTTCACTTTCCGCGCATCTGCGATAATAAGAGTTCGCGCGGCTGAATCCCCATCCGCCACCCGAACCAATGCCGCATGACCACCTGCGGCATAGGCCGCCGCAGCGCGGAGGAGCGCTGCGAGCCTTGCGGAAGCGCCGGCGTCGAAAGCGCTATAGGCTCCCCCAGTCAGCCGGGCAATTTCTCCGAACGTGCGTCTGGCGGCGGGATCCTGCCCCTCCTGGAACATGAAGGCCTTGACCCCGAGCAACGCAAGCTCTCCCGCCAGCGCGGCGAGCGTATCAGGGTTCTCCTCCATGGCGTCCCCGATAAAGATGAGCGCTCCGACCTTGGCGCGCTTGGCTTCATCGCGCGCATGGGCGAGCACCCGCTTGATCTGAGTCGTTCCGCCGCGCACGTCGATGCGGCTCATAAGCTGCCCCAACCCCTGCCCGCCGGAGACGAAGTTCGACGCCCGGCATTCGCCCATGCCCCGAAAGTAGACGAGCTGCACGTCGAGGCCGCCGAGCCCGGAGGCGGCGTCGAACATTTTTGCCTGCAGCGATTGGGCGAGGTCCCAGGTCGGCTGCCGGCTCATGGTGGCGTCGAGGGCAAAGATCAGCCGTCCGCGGCCGGATCCCCCCGGCGCGGGAACTTTTTTCGCAGCCTCGACGAAGGCGGCGATGTCTTCGCCGCCGCTGCGGTTCGTCAGCGCGCCGTTCTTGTCTTTGTCCAAAAGGGACACCGAAGGTTTGTTCAAGGGTTTAAATTGGATGCGCGGCGGCGCTTGGCAAGCCGCCAGACAGAAAACAGGTCAAAGCCCGAAAAGCGGGCGGGCCGTCTTTTCACTTCCCCGCCGCCACCACCACCATCATCATTCGCCGTTCCGGTTCATATGCCAGAGAAGGCTGAGCCGCTTGCGGCGGCACGCGTCGCGAGTCATGGCCCCCGCTTAACCTTCGAGGCTAAGCGCCTACAGCAGCCCGAGCGACGCCAGCTCGCGACGCATCGCCTCAGGCATCGCGGCGAAACCGGGCTGCGCCTCGTCGATATCCGGTGGCGCGTCCTTGGCCTGATAGTAACGCCAGCCCTGAAAAGCGCGCATGGGCCGCGGCGCGACCGCGACCACGGTCTCACCGAGCCAGATCTTGCAGCGGCCGATTCCCTCAGGGTCGACGAACGGCTCGAGGCCGACGATCTCTTGCCTGGCCGAGATCATGCCCTTCACGACCCAGTAGAGCGAGCCGCCGTCCAGGACCGGCTCGGTTCGCTTCGGCGCCATCCGGGTGATGTGGGCATGCCGGAGCGGCGCGCGGCGGCGCTTGGCTTCCGCCATCCGCTCCGCCATCCATTCGCGTAAGTCGGCAAGCAATTCCGCGCCGACGGCGAGCTTGATGAGGTGAAGGGGCATGGGGGGATGCTAGCAGAGGGAGCGAAGCAGGTGGGAGCGCTACCATCGACTTGCCCCCAGAAACCTTTGCTTCCACAAGTGGCGGAGCGGCAAGGTCAGCCGATGGGCGGCCAGAGCGCCCTGCCCCCTCACTCCGCTGAGCGCAGATTGGCGAGAAGCGTATCGCGCAGGTCGAGCTCGCGCTCGATGCGCCGGCGGCCCTCGTCCTTGAGCTCGCCCGCGCGATAAAGCTTGTTAACGAGGTCCCTTTCCGCCTCGATCAGCGCGAGTTCGAGGTCGTCGCTGAGTTCGGCGAGCTTTCGGCGATGGTCATCGCCATCCTTGCGATACTCGATGTCTGTGAGCCGGTTGCGCTGATGAGCGCGGATCGGCCCGACGACAGGCTCGGGAAGCTTTCGGCTCTCCGCGACCGACTCGAGCCGCTTGATCGCCGCCTCGATCGCGAGCCTGCGGATCTTGAACTCTTCCGCCCGCTCGGCCTGGCGCTCGCGGCGTCCCGCGTTCGCGAGACCGAGCCTGCGGACCACGAATGGAAGCGTCAGGCCTTCGCCAACCAGGGTGACGAAAATGACGCAGAAGGTCAGAATCAAGATCAAATCGCGATCGGGAAATGGGCTCCCGTCGGCGATTGTGAAGGGGATCGCGAGCGCGGCGGCAAGCGAGACGATGCCGCGGATGCCGGTAAACGCCAGCAGGAACGGGTGTTGCCACGGCGGGTAAGGGTCGCTGCGCCGGATTGCAGGAAAAAGCCAACGAGGCAGGTAAGTCGCCGGATACATCCAAATGAAGCGGGTGATGACGACCACAGCGCAGACGACAAGCGCCGCCACGGCGATTTCGGGTAGCGTATAGCGGTGAATGGAGGGTAGCAGCGTGCGCACCTGCAGACCGGTGATGAGGAAAACCATGCCCTCGATCAGATAGGTCAGGAAGTCCCAGAACACCGCGCCCGGGAGCCTGGTCGCCGCAGGAATCAACCGCAAGCCGTTCCAGCTGACATAGAGCCCCGCAGCCAGCGTGGCGAGCACGCCGGAGCCGCCAAGTTGCTCAGGCGGCCAATAAGCCAGGAACGGCGTCAGGATGGAGAGCATGATTTCGATGCCGGGGTCGCGAACCCAACGGCGCAGGCGAAGCATGAGCCAGCCGACGCCAATTCCCCACACGACCTCGCCTGTGACAATGGCCAGAAAGCTGCCGCCGGCGTCGACGAATGAAAAGGATCCCGCGCTCACCGCCATGACGGCGAAGCGATAAAGGACGAGCGCCGTCGCGTCGTTCGCAAGTCCTTCGCCTTCGAGAACGACGACGAGGCGCCTCGGAAGCTGCATGCGTTGCGCGATCGCGAGCGGCGCCACCGCGTCGGGAGGCGACACAATGGCGCCCAATACGAAGCCGACCGGCCAGGGAAAGCCCAGGAACCAATGGGTCGCGGCCGCAACGGCGACGGTGGTGAACGCGACACAACCGATCGCAAGAAGCGCGATCGGCCGAAGGTTGAAGCGGAACTCCTTCCAGCTCATCTTCACCGCGTCCCAATAAATGACCGGCGGCAGCACGAGCAGCAGGACGAGATCGGGCGCGAGTTGCACGCTCGGCAGCCCGGGGATCAGGGCGAGCCCCACGCCGGTGATCACCAGGAGAATGGCCGGCGGGATCTGCAATCGTTTCGCGACGAGGCCGACCATCGATATGACGGCCAGAAGCAGGATCAGAATCTGAAACGTCTCGGTCATTCCGCCTGGGCCCTATGACGACGCGCTCTCGCAGGGGAATGACACTCAGGGCCCCGTGAATCAACACGGATGGGACGCCGCCAAGCGTCCGGCCCGCCTCACGCACCGTCCCGGCGCGGTCGTGACGGGGTTTGAAAAGCGGGTCACGAATCGCAACCTTTGAGGCGCTCGAGACCGATCCGCACTGAGCGGTCGCGCCGCGGCGCTCGCTTCTCCTGGCGTCAAAAAAATGGGAAAAGAGTCCACCCGTGAGCCTCTAGCTCCACAATAGTCGAGACGCATGGCCGATACTGTCTACGCCGCTCGCTTACCTCGCTACGAGGAAACCTTTCCCGCGCTGACCGCGCAGGAGATCGACCGACTGCGGCGCTATGGATCGGTGCGCAGGTATTCGGACGGCGAGAAACTCTTCGAAGCCGGAAAAACCAGTCTCGGCATGTTCGTGGTGCTCAAGGGCCACGTGGCGTTGACCCAGCGCGACGGCTTGGGCCATGTGACGCCGGTCGCCGAGCAGGGAGAGGGTCAGTTTCTCGCCGACGTCGGCCAGCTTTCCACGCGCGCGACCCTTGTCGACGGAACGGCGGAGGGCGAGGTCGAGACCCTGTTGATCCCAACCGAGGGCCTGCGTTCGCTCCTGGTCGCTGAAGCCGAGCTTGGCGAGCGCATCATGCGCGCGCTCATCCTTCGCCGCGTGGCCCTGCTTCAGGGCGGCGCCGCCGGCGCGGTGCTGATCGGCGCGGCAGCCGCGGCGGATGTCATTCGCCTTCAGGGTTTTCTCACCAGGAACGGCTATCCCCATCATTTGCTCGATCCGGAGCGGGACCCCGAGGCCAACGTCGTGCTCGCCCGCTATGCCGATATCGCGGGAGGATTGCCTCTGGTCGTCTGTCCAGACGGCTCAGTGCTGGGCAATCCGACGGAAGGCGCCCTCTCACGTCAGATCGGCCTGACCGCTCCATCACGATCGAACTTTGTCTATGATGTCGCAGTCGTCGGCGCCGGGCCCGCGGGCCTCTCGACCGCAGTCTACGCCTGCTCCGAAGGCCTGACGGTCGCAGTTCTCGACGGCCGCGCTTTCGGCGGCCAGGCCGGCGCCAGCGCTAGAATCGAAAACTACTTTGGCTTTCCGACCGGGATAAGCGGCCAGGCGCTCACCGCCCGCGCCTTCGTTCAGGCGCAGAAGTTCGGCGCCGACATCATGATCCCGGTCGCTGTCACGACGCTCGACTGCTCGCGTACAAACGGCGTGTTCGTCCTGGAGGCGGAGGGGAGCGATCGCATTCAGGCGCGGACGATCGTGGTCGCGAGCGGCGCGCGCTATCGCCACCCGAGGATCGCCGACATCGCCCGCTTCGAAGGCCGCGGGGTCTGGTACTGGGCCTCGCAGATCGAAGCGCGCCTGTGCGCGGCCGAAGAGATCGTTCTGGTCGGCGGCGGCAATTCGGCCGGTCAAGGCGCTGTGTTTCTCTCCGCCCACGCAGCCAAAGTCCGCATGATGGTGAGGGGGCCGGGCCTCGCCGAAAGCATGTCGCGCTACCTGATCGATCGCATTTCCGCGACCTCGAACATTGAACTCATGACAGAGACTGAAATCGTCGCGCTGAGCGGCGCTGCCGGCGGCAACCTTGAGCGCGTGCGCTGGCGCGACCGTCGCGCTGGGCAAGAGACCGAGGCTGCGATCCGCAATGTTTTTCTCTTCGTCGGCGCCGATCCGGCGACCGAATGGCTGCAAGGCTGCGTGGCGCTGGACAAGGCGGGCTTCGTGATCACCGGGGTTGGGGCCGCCGAGGGTGTCCCTGCCCCGTCGCAACTTCAATCATCCGTGCCCGGCGTGTTCGCGGTCGGCGATGTGCGCTCGGGGTCGGTCAAGCGGGTCGGCGGAGCGATCGGCGAAGGCGCGCAAGTGGTGGCCGCGATCCACAATTTCCTGGGGCATGCTCACGCTCCCCATCTCTAAGCCATCGGGCGAACAGCGATGTCCAAAACCTGCACCCATCTGAACACTATTCGTGACGTAACGCCGAGCGCGCTCGGCTGCGAGGAATGCCTCGAGACCGGCGACGTCTGGGTTCATCTCGCGACTATGCCGCACATGCGGGCACGTGGGATGCTGCGACAACTCCCCGAACAAGCACGCGACCAAGCACTTTCATGCAACCCGCCATCCCATCATCGAGGGCTATGATCCGCCCGAGGGCTGGGGCTGGTGCTACGTCGACGAATTGATGTTCGATCTTTCCGACCGCATGACGCCGCATAACGGCCCGATCCCGCGATACTACTAATTACGTCTGTTCGTCACGGCTATCAGGGCGTGCGTCGGTTCGGTCGGTCCGTTTGGATTGTCTTGGCCGTCCGCTGTTTGACTACGAAATCCAAGGATAATCGCTATTGGATTTTCTTGGATTTCCTTGGATTCTCTCGTCCGAAACGAGACTTTTCAATGGGTTACGGGCGAAAAACGAATTAAGAAAAATTCTCGCCCTTTTCCCCTGCGTTCGAGGCGCCCTGACGGGCCGCCCTCGGTCCTAGCATAGGGACGGGCAGAATTCTTCATGTGGCAAGCTTAAACCCAATTTCGGCTTTCCGCAATTATTTGTCATAGGAGCCGTCGCCTTCGACCGCCTCAATTGAAAACGGAAAAAGATGCTATCGGGTCTGTTGCCCGGACATCGGCGCTTCAGATGTCTGCGGCCGAGGTATCGACCTCGGTGGTCGACCGCTCAGATCCCCTCCGCCGCCACCAGTGCGACGGCCGCCGGGGCTGCGAGGCGAACAGAAACCGGCTCTCGGCCGGCCCCTTCAAAAACTTCGCCGCCCGGTCCTCCATCATCGCATCGGCTTTGGTGACACGCGCCTCGCGGTATCTGAGCTCGAGCAGCGAGTGGATGAGGAAAGTCTCGACCATTTTGCCCTGCACGTTCGGGTCTTCGAAGATATGCCACGCGTAGGCGCCGTCGCGCCGCCGCTCGAGGCTGACGTCTTGCATCACAGCGAGGAAAGCGCTGCTCTCCGACGGGTCGATCTGATATTCGATGATCCCCAGGATCGGTCCCCTATCATCCGTGACCCGATTGGCGAAGGAAGGCGCCCGCCAGCGCATCGACGGGGTGAGATCCTGCGCTTCGCTGGTTTGCAGCCTCCACCCCGATGTGAGCGCGAGACCGACGAGGGTTCCGACGCCAGCGCAGTAAAGCGCGAACGGCACGCCCTTGACCGTCGCGACCTCGCCCCACACCGCACTCCCGAGCGTTAGCGCGCCGAAGTAGACGGTGAGGAAAATCGCCAGGCCCCGGCCGCGCACCCATTCCGGCAAGGCGACCTGCGCCGAGACAAAAAAGGTCGTGAGCGCCACGATCGACGAAGCGCCGTAGATGAAACTGGCGATGTACGCCAGCACCGCCTCGTGCGCCGTCGCGAGCAGAAACAGCGCGACGACGGTTCCGAGCGCGCCAAGCGCGGCCTGCCCATTCGCGCCGAGCCGTCGCTTCAGCCAGTTGAGCCCGAATGTGGCGACGATCGAACCGACGCCGACCGACGCCATCAGCTCACCATAAGCCTCGGCGCCATTGCCGGTCTCGCTACGGGCGACGAGCGGCAGCAGGGCGAGGTAGGCGCTGGCGAAGACGAAGAACGCGACGGCGCGAATGAGCGTCGCGTCCATTTCGCGGCTAAAGCGAACGTATCGAACGCCAGTCGTCATTGCGCTGATCAGGCGTTCCGCCGGCAAAGTTTCTTTCGGTCTTCGGGGCGGCCGCCACCAGATCAAGGCCGCAAGCAGCGCGAGGTTGCCGACGCAACAACCCCAGAAGGGAACCGCGATGCTCAGCCTTGCGATCGCGTATCCAGCGATCGCCGGACCGATCGCGCGCGCGACATTGTAGCCGGCTGTATTGACCGCAATCGCGCTCGCGAGGTCCGCCGTTTGAACGAGCAGCGTTGTTATAAGGAGCCACGCCGGCGCCGCGAGCGCCCCGCACAAGCCCATCAGGAACGAGGTCGTGAGCAGCGAGGCCGGGCCGGCCAGCCCAGCCGAAGCCACGGCCGCGAACACGACCGAAATCACGACCGCGAGCGTCTGCGTCACGATCAGGAGCCGGCGCGGGTCCACGACATCGGTCAGCGCGCCGGCCGGCAAGGTCAGGAGAAAGAGCGGTAAGGTCGTCGCCACCTGGACGGCCGAGACCAGTCTCGGGCTCGGGTTGAGGCTGGTCATCATCCAGGCCGAGCCGGTGTCGAACATCGCCAATCCGACGCTCGAAAGCGACGTCGCGATAAGGATGACCATGAAGGCGGCATTGCGAATGAGGCCCGGCGGCGGTTCGTCGCTCGAGGGCGTCTCGTGGTCGAGGTTCAGTTCGCTGGTCAAGTCATCCGGCCCGTTATCCGGATGCGGTCCGGTCTCCGGGATTGGCGTGCCCCCTTTTGATGGTCCTTGGCAAGCGGATGCTTTGCGAGCCCAGCGCTTACAGATGTTCCCTGAAGAACGCGCCGGCATGCGCGAGCGCGCGCCGGCCAGGTTCGAGCCGCGCGTTCCAGAGCGGCCAGGCGTGGATCATGTGCGGCCAGATCTCGAGGGTTGCACGGACGTCGGCCGCGCCAGCGGCTGAGGCGAGGCGGACAGCGTCATCGAGCAAGGTCTCGGCCGAACCGATTTGGATGAGGGTCGGCGGCAGTCCCTTGAGATCGGCGTAGAGAGGCGAAACTCGCGGGTCCTTGCGGTCCATCCCGGCCGGGACATAGGCGTCGGCCAGCCCCTCCAGGTACCCCTTCTGAATGAGCGGATCGACGGCGCTTTTGCTCTCGAGCGTCGCGCCTGACATTGTGAGATCGACCCATGGCGACACGAGCCAGAGACAGGCCGGCAAATCCTCGCCCGCGCGTTTGAGCTCGAGGGCCAGCGCGAGCGTCAAATTCGCGCCCGCGCTATCGCCCCCGACGACGATCTGGTTGGCCGGGTAGCCGTCGCGGCGCAGACGCCGCCAGACGGTGAGCGCGTCGTCGCGCGCGGCCGGAAAGGGATGCTCGGGAGCCAGGCGATACGCGGGGGCCAAGGTGCGCAAGCCTCCTGCCCGTCCGGCCTCGGTCACCAGTCGGCGGTGGCTGAGAATCGAGCCTGAGCAATAGCCGCCGCCATGAAAATAGATCAGTACGCGGGAAGCGTCGGCGCCGGCGACGATCGACCATTCGCACGCGACCCCATCGAGATCGACGGACTCGAGCTTGACGTCCTCCGCGACCGGCCAGACCGCGCCAACCTCCTCGATCCGGCTGCGCCGCTCTTCCCACCCGACCGGCCGCGGCTTGGCGCTGAGGAGCGCGCGTACGGCGTCGATTTCGGTTTGTGGCATCCCCGAGCCTCTGTCTGACCGGCGCATTCTATGCCGGCGCAGCCCGGTTGGACATACCAACGCTTCGCGGGAGACGGGGGCTCTGATGTCGTTGATAGTATGCAATACGTATTGCATACTATATAGGTGATTGTCGGCTTTGCGGATGCGAAAACCGAGCGTTTCTTCCGCGAGGGGATCTGCCCGGCTCAGTGGCGCGCCATTTCAAACATCGTCGCCAGAAAGCTCGACATGCTTGACGCGGCGCCGACGCTCACAACATTGCGCTCGCCGCCTGGTAACCACCTCGAGGCCCTGAAGGCTGACCGGTCGGGACAATTCAGCATTCGCGTCAATGACCAGTGGCGTGTGTGTTCTGTCTGGACCGAGGCTGGCCCGGACCGTGTCGGGGTGGTCGATTATCATTGAAGGAGCAGGGCATGCCCAGACTGCGAACCCATCCTGGCGAAATTCTCGCCGAGGAATACCTGAAGCCTCTCGGCCTGTCGGCTAGCGCGCTCGCTCAGGCCATCGGCGTGCCTGCAAATCGCATCAGCGACATTGTCCGACAAAGGCGGGACGTATCTGCCGACACGGCAATTCGGCTCGGCAAATTCTTCGCCGTCGACCCGCGCTTTTGGCTGAACTTGCAAACAGCCTACGACTTGTCGCTTGCCGAGAGCGAACACGACTATTCGGGCGTGCGGCCGTTACGAAGCTCCCGCGCAGCGGCAGGCACACACTAGCCAAGCGAAGCTCTAATCGACGCGCCAGCCTTGACCGTTTACTGCGGCGGCGGAGCGCTGGCGAGCGGGCTGTACTGGCCCAGAGGCTTGAGGATGAACTTCACGACGTCCCTGACCGGCGCCGAAGGGAAAGCCTGCTTGGCGCGCGCGTCATGGAGGGCGGCGGCCGCTTGCCTGTCGCCGTCGCTCGCCAACCCTAAATCGCGCTGATAGAGGTCGCGGATCCACGCATCGCTTGGCGCCGGCGCAGCATCCCTGGCGAACTCGAGCCACATCAGTCCGCGCGCACGTTGGTGAGGCACGCCGTCGCCTAAGAACAGCATATGTCCGAGCAAAGCCTGGGACGGCGCATGGCCCTTCTGGGCCGCCACCGCCAACCAGCGAACGGCGGCTACATTGTCCTTGGCGAGGCCTCCCGCGCCGACCGTGTACATGTGGGCAAGATTGTATTGCGCGTTCGGATCGCCGAAGATCGTGGCTGCATATTGAAACAGTTCGTGCGCGCGTTGCGGGTCGGGGCGCACCTCGCTGTTGGGTATGCCGTTCAGGCAATAGACGCCGACCGCGACGAAAGCGTTCGAAATCGCGCTCAAGGCCCGCCGATCCGGCTGGTCTTCGTCGTAGTCTTCGACCATCTGGTTGAAATAGTGATAGGCCTTGAGGTCGTCCTGCGGAACGCCCTGACCGTCCGCATACATCTCGCCCAGTTTCCAGCGCGCGAGATCCTGCCCGCTGTCAGCCGCGTAGGTCAGGGCTGCGGTCGCCGCATCCGCATCGCCAGCCTTTAATTCGGCGATGCCCGCGCGCAAAGCCTGACCTGGATCGGTGAAGTTTTTCGGGATCTTCTCGGACGGATCGGACGTTGAGCCGTCGAAAGCGAAGGCCGGCCCTAATCCGAGCGTCATCGATCCGATAATTGCGAAAGCGAAGCGCCGGCGCAACGACGCCCGCTCGACCGCTAATTTCGCACGCCCAACCGCCCGCATATTGATCCCGACTCGCCATCCGGCCGCGTCGCGGTCCTTTTATGGCGCTTGCGACAGGGACAACCTTCGCCCTCTATGATTTCACGGTGCGGTCGGTTTATGGCGCAATCGCGGCGGTCTCCGGCCGGAATCTCAACTCGCAAAAGTTGCATTGGACATGTTGCGCAAAAGCAACATTTTGCCCCGTGTGGCGGGCTTCAAACACGCTCCAAACGCTCGCGCGCGCCGGTAAGCTTAACAAGTCGCGCCTGAAACGTCTCAAGTCTGTCCTTGTGTTCGGCGATGATGTCGTCAGGCGCCCGGGCGACAAAGTCGTCGTTGCCAAGTTTGGAGACAACCTTGGCGATTTCGAGTTTCTCCTTGGCGATCTCCCGGTCGAGACGCGCTCTCTCGGCGTCAAGATCGACGACGCCGGCGAGCGGCAGCGCCACCGTCTCGCCCCGCACAACCAGGAGCAGCGCGCCAGGCGGCGGCGTTTCGACGGTTTCAATCGAGCCGACGCGGGCGAGACGCCCGATGCTGTCGCTCCAAGCGCGCGCGCTTCTGGCCGCCCGCTCACTAGGAGCAACAAGGATGAGCGGCGTCTGAGTCGCGGGCGCCACACCCATTTCCGACCGCACCGATCGAACCTCGGCGATCAGGTCGACCACCCAGCCAACTTCTGCCTCGACCGCCTCGTCGACTTCGAAGCCCTGCTTCGGCCACGGCCCGAGCGCCAGCGGCCCCGAGCGCGCCGGCCCAGCCTGGCCTGTGATCGCCCAAAGCTCCTCGGTGAGGAACGGCATGAAGGGATGCAGGATCGCGGTGATCATGTCGAGCACGTGGGCGATCGTGGCCTGTGTCTCGGCCTTCGCCGCGGGATCGGCGGCCGCCCCCTGCAGCAGGGGCTTCGCCAGTTCGAGATGCCAGTCGCAGAACACGCTCCAGACAAACCGGTAAGCGGCGTTGGCGGCGTCGTTGAATCGGTACGCTTCAATCGCCCCAGCCGTCTCCGCTGCGGCCGAGGCGGCCTCGCCAAGGATCCAGCGGTTGAGCGGTTCGCGCACGGCTGATGGATTGAAACCCTCGACGCGGAGACAACCATTCATTTCGGCGAAGCGCGCGGCGTTCCAAAGCTTGGTCGCGAAGTTGCGATAGCCTTCGATCCGGGATTCGCTGAGCTTGATGTCCCGGCCCTGCGCCGCCATCGCCGCGAGCGTGAAGCGCAGCGCGTCGGCGCCGAAGCGGTTGATGAGGTCAAGCGGATCGATGACGTTGCCCTTCGACTTCGACATCTTCGCACCCTTCTCGTCGCGCACGAGGGCGTGGATGTAGACGTCGTGGAACGGGACCTCCTTCATGAAATGGAGGCCCATCATCATCATCCGCGCGACCCAGAAGAAGATGATGTCGAAGCCGGTGACGAGCGCGTCGGTCGGGTAGAAGCGCTTGAGCTCCGGCGTTTCATCCGGCCAGCCAAGGGTCGAAAAGGGCCACAGAGCCGAGGAGAACCAGGTATCGAGCACGTCCTCGTCGCGCTTAAACATGTCCGCGAGGCGCGCGGGATCGCCCGCGAGCGCGTCAGCTTCGGCTTGCGCCAACGCGCCGCGCTCTACGCCGTCGGCAAGCGCCGCGGCGTAAGCCGCGTCCTCGCTCTCCTCGACAAAGACCGCGCCCCACGGAGCGTACCACGCCGGGATCTGGTGCCCCCACCAGAGCTGTCGCGAAATACACCACGGCTGGATGTTTTCGAGCCAATCGAAGTAGGTCTTCTCCCAGGTCTTAGGGACGAACTGGGTCTTGCCTTCGCGCACCGCGGCAATCGCCGGCTCGGCGAGCGTCTTGGCGTCGGCGTACCATTGGTCGGTGAGCCAGGGCTCGATGACGACGTTCGACCGGTCGCCGTGCGGAACGGCGTGCGCGTGCGGTTCGATCTTCGCCAGCAGACCGGCGAGCGCCATCATTTCGACGATCCGTCCGCGCGCGACGAAGCGATCCTGGCCGTCGACTGCGGCGATCAGGCGCGCATGATCGTTGTCGCTCTCGATGCCCTCGAAGAAATCAACATTGCCCTTGAGCGTCACTTGGCCCCGCGCATCGAGGATGTTGATCGCTCGCACGCCCTCGGCCTCGTGCCGCTTGCCGACTTCGAAATCGTTGAAGTCATGCGCGGGCGTGATCTTGACTGCGCCCGCGCCCTTGTCCGGATCGGAATATTCATCCGCAACCACCGCGATCAGGCGACCGACCAGCGGCAGCCGGACATGGTTGCCGATCAGGTGTTGGTAGCGCGGGTCGTCAGGGTGCACGGCGACCGCGGTGTCGCCCAGCATCGTCTCCGGCCGCGTGGTGGCGACGGTCAGACGTTCGCCGGTTTCCTCGCCCTCCCCGTCCACCACCGGGTACTCGAAGTAATAGAGATGGCCGTTGGGGTTTTTGGCCAGGACCTTGGCGAGCGCCGCGGCGTCGAGGGACGCGTCATCCGTGCGCGCCCAACTGAACGATCCCTTGGTCTCGACCTGCACGACCTCGAGGTCCGAGATCGCGGTCTGGAACTTGGGATCCCAGTTGACGAGGCGTTTGTCTTTGTAGACGAGCCCCTCGCGATAGAGCTGGACGAACACCTTGACGACCGCACGCGAAAGGCCCTCGTCGAGGGTGAACCGTTCGCGGCTCCAGTCGCAGGAGGCGCCGAGGCGCTTGAGTTGCGAGACGATCGCCCCGCCCGATTCCGCCTTCCAAGCCCAGACGCGCTCGACGAAGGCCTTGCGTCCCATGGCGCGGCGGTCCGGCTCCTGCCGCTCCGCGAGCATGCGTTCGACCACCATTTGCGTGGCGATGCCGGCATGATCCACACCCGGCTGCCACAGCACGTCGCGGCCGTTCATGCGCCAATAGCGGCACAGAATATCCTGGAGGGTGTTGTTGAGCGCATGGCCCATATGCAGGTTGCCGGTGACGTTCGGCGGGGGGATGACAACGCAAAACGGCTGGGCTTCCGCCCGGTCGGCGCGACCGGCCCGGAAGGCGCCCGTTTCCTCCCAAAGCGCGGAGGCGCGGCCTT
This sequence comes from uncultured Alphaproteobacteria bacterium, assembly GCA_963737365.1. Taxonomy (GTDB): domain Bacteria; phylum Pseudomonadota; class Alphaproteobacteria; order Rhizobiales; family Beijerinckiaceae; genus Roseiarcus. The sequence continues at coordinate 579,267 of CAVTSD010000007.1, read as the reverse complement.
CCGCCGCGGCGAAATCGAACGATTTGTCCATCATTGATGTCTGGTCTGCGATCCGTCGGCGACGCCGTTCAAATGGCGGCGTTCCGAGCGGCGCCGGCTACGGACGCCGCAGGCGCAAGCGCCACAAGCGCTATAAAGGCATCGTCGCGGTCGGAGTCAACGCACGCTAAGAAGCCCGCGGCCTATTTCCGCCCGCGCGCGATCCTCTGAATTTCATCCCGGACCAGCCGCTCGACCATCGTCGGCAGGTTGTCGTCCAGCCATTGCTTGACCATGGGACGCAGCATGTCGCGCACCATGCTGTCGGCGAGCTCGGCGCTGCGAACGTCGAGATTGGCCGACAACGCGCCGAAGGACAAAGCGACCGCTTCGTCCGCTTCGGGCGACAGCAACGGCTCCGCGCTGAACAGGACGGGGTCGGCCGGGGGCTCCGATTCCGTGGCTTGCGGGCGGCGCCAGACGACGCTTGGCGCATTCGCTTCCGTCTGCTGAGACAGGCCGGACGGATCGCCCTGCAACTCGCCAGTGTTTTTCGAATAGACAATTTGCGGCGTCGGCGCGGGCTCAGGCGCCTTCAGCGCTGCCGCCTTCGCGGGTTCATCGGCGATGATGTTGCGGATCGAGGCGAGAATCTCCTCCATCGACGGCTCGTGCGCTCTTTGCGCGCGATGAATTGCTTCGAAATCTCGCTCGCTTGGGTTCGAATGGGTTGGGTTCATCGGACAGCCTTGCTCCAATCCACGGAGCTTTGTCGTATGCGCTTGTTGCGAGGTCGGATTAAGGCCGACGCTGCAGCCAACGCGAGCCGCGAACAAAAGGACCTTACTGTCCGCTCGGCGTCCTGAGGCCGATCCACTTGCTCTTCACCTGATCGAAATGGACCCTCGGATCGTATTCGGCGACCGCAAGTCCAAGGGTCGGGATGTTGAGCCGGCCGATCGCCGACAGCAACTGGTATGAATTGACGACCTGATCGTGTTCGGCCTGGACCAGCGTCGTTCTCGCCTGCAACAAAGCCTGTTGGGCGTTGAGCACGTCGAGGGTCGTGCGCTGGCCGACTTTGGCCTCTTCGCGCACGCCGGTCAGCGCCACTTCGTTGGCGGAAACCGATGCGCGGGCCGCTCGCACGACGCCGACCGCGGCTTCGTTCAAACCCCAGGCGGCGACCACGGCCTGGCGGACCTGGTTGCGCAGAGAATCGGTCTGGATTTCCTGCTGAGAGAGACTCTCTTTCGCTTGTCGGGTCGACGCATATTCCGCGCCGCCCTGATAGATCGGGATCGTGAGTTGTCCCATGATCTGACCGTTGATGAGGTGTAGGCCGGGCGTCCCGCCTGAATCGTACTGGTTGCTGAGCGACGCGGAGAGCCCGATACTCGGGTAAAGCGCGCCTTCGGCGATTTTCACCTGCAATTGCGCCGCGTCGACGCCGTGCAGGGAGCCACTGATCGCCGGATGCTCGACTTGCGAGATCGATATCGCCTCGGGCAACGTTTTCGGTATAGGCCTCACGAGTGGCTTCACCGGCGCGAGGCTGGTCGGCTGATCGCCGATGAATTGACGATAGCGCGCCACCGCGGCCTGCAAGGTCGCCTCAGCGCTCAGCGCGGTGCCCTGGCCCTGAGCCAAGCTCGCCTCGGCCTGCGCGACGTCGGTGCGCGTCACTTCGCCGACCGTGAAGCGGTCGCGAGTTTCACGCAGCTGTTCTTTCAAGACATCGACATTGTTGCGGTCGAGGCCGAGAATAGCCGTATCTTCCAGCACATCCATGTAAGCGGTGAGGGCCGAAAGGAGCGTATTCTGTTCGGTGTTGCGCAATTGCTCGCGCGCGCCGAAGACCTGCGACTCGGCCTGTCGGATCGAATTGAGGGTGCGGTTGCCGTTGAACACGGTCTCGTTGGCCTGAAGGCCATAGCCGCGCGGCTTGGAGATGAAATTCGCCTCCGGCGTTGAAGTAAACCCAGTTCCGCTCGAATCCGGAACGATCTCATTGGCTCGCGAGCGTGCGATCGAAATATCTGCGGTCGCCTCGACGGTAGGCAGATACCCGGCATTCGCCTTCGGAACGTTTTCGTCCGCCACCCGGACCGCGGCGCGCTGCGTGTTGATGTCGGGGCTGGTCAGATAGGCCTTGATGAGGGCGCCGCTAATCGTCTCCGCCCGGCCGGCGGAGACGCCGATCGCGAGACCCACGCCTGCCAAAAGCGCGGCGCGCAAGACGCAAAGCGTCTTTGCGCTGCGCGGCACGGCGTGCCGAATTTCAAATGCGCTTGAGCCCCAGATCATCCCCGCCTCACGCGCCCATCGCCGCATCGTGCAGTCAAAGCGGCCGGCCGTCTCGCCGTCGCTTAACTTGCACGTCCAACGCGAAAATCAAAGACGAGCGCGCGACAGCCAACCCGGTTGAAACCAACGCCGCCTCCCGCTCGCTTGCCGAAAGCAGCCAAACCGCCAAGCATCATAGGCGGAGACATCCCATCGCGCTATGCAACCGGGGCTTGTCCGCCGGTATGGCGGCTATTTTTCCGTAGAGCGTCGCAAAGATGAGACACTTCGCGGAACGGAAGCGACGTCGCGAGACAAACATCCAACGGGTTAAAAAACGAAGCTCAACCGAGGCTTGAAGCCATCGAGGATCTGCGTCTTGGTTTCGAACAGCGCCCTGCGACTCAGTCCGGCGCCGCTTTTTTCGAAGAGAACCGCCTGGGACGGCTCGGAACAGGCGTCGATTCCAACAAGGCGTCCCTTGTCGGCCAGCAAAGCGATGAGGCTATCGGGATAGACCCCGAACGCGCCCTCCACGACGATGAGATCGAAAGGTCCGAGATCCGCAGCCCCGCTGTCCAGCGGCCCGACGACGACGGTGACGCTCGCGCGATTGTGAAGTTCGGTCTTGGCCGCTTCCGCCGCGCCAACGTCGGATTCCAGCAGCACCACCTTCGCGCCCATGGCGGCGAGGAGAGCCGCACCGTAGCCGGAGCCGCCGGCGACATCAAGCGCGCGATCACTGGGAACGACTGTCGCCGCTTGGAACATTCGCCCCAGGACCATGGGCGCGAGCAGGCGGCGGAACGTGGCCCCGCGCGCCGGCAGCTCGCGATCCAAATAGGCGAGCGACTTCTGTTCGGGGGGGACGAAATGCTGGCGCGGCGTTTCGAGGAACGCCGCCAGCACCACTTTGTCGACCACGCCTCCCGTGCGGAGCTGGCCGTTGACCATTTGCACGCGCCGGTCGAGCATCGTTTCAGCGGAAATGTGCGCCCCCTTGGCTCAAACCCGCGACATGGGACGGATCGCCGCCCCGGATGAAAATTGTTTGGAGGCCTCGCCCGGAATCGAACCGGGGTGCAAGGATTTGCAGTCCTCTGCGTAGCCACTCCGCCACGAGGCCGACGATGAAGCCAGGCAGCATCGCGAGGCGCGGCTATACCAAGGATTCAATCCCGCTCGCAAGGCGCTTCCTCTGTGCCCCGCGCTTTGCCCTCAATGCTCCGCCAGCGGCGAATGACGCAGGAACGGCAGCCCAAGGAAATAAAGCCCCGTCACGATCAGGCCCCAGCCGACCCAGGCCTGGGGCGTCAAATTCTCGATGATCGCCGTCGCGGCGAAAGCGAACCACGCGCATGTGATCGCAATGGTCAGGCGGCGCAGGCGAATCACCCGCAACGGGTGGATGAAGACAACCGGCGTGAACATGAGCGCGGCCGCGCCAAGCAGGATAAGAGCGCTCACCACCCAAGGCGGGCGGAGGACAAAGAGATAGAGGACGACGATATTCCAGGTGGCGGGAAAGCCGCGAAACCACAGGTCGTCGGTCTTCATCCGGGTGTCGGCGAAATAGAGCGCCGATGCAATCGTGACGACGAGTTCGATCCAGAACGAGGCTTCGGTCGGCATCAGGTCCGAGCGCCAGAGCGCCACCACCGGCACCAACACGTAAGTCAGGAAATCGATCACCAGGTCAAGAACGGCGCCGTCAATCGACGCAGCGGTGATTTGCACCTTCGCGGCGCGTGCGAGCGTGCCGTCGATTCCGTCGATAAAGAGAGCAAGCCCGAGCCAGGCGAAAGAGATCGCGAAATTCCGCTCGATCGCCGCGTACAAAGCGAGCACCGCCACCGCCCCGCCTGAGGCTGTAAAGAGATGGACGGAGAAACCCGCGGCTCTCGCGACGTTTACGGGCCGCTTTTCGATCGTCATGCGCTGCCCTGTCGGCCATCCGCGACTTGCTTCCACGGTTGGGCGTCCGGTTGACCTTATAGCTACTGGATAGCTACTGGCTTATCAAAGTTGCACGCCGCCGTCTTCGGGTCGCAAAGCTGAGTCATCGGGTGGATCGGGGCGCGCGCGGAGACCGACGATGACCAACGGCGATGAGACTTCCCAGGGCGATCCGGACGTCCTGATCGCGGGAGCGGGGCTCGCAGGGCTGGCTGCGGCCCTCGGCATGGCCAAGGCCGGGTTTGGCGTCGTCTGTTGCGGGCCCGCGGAGCGGACCGGGCGCGGACGCACCGTCGCGCTTCTCGACCAATCGGTCGCGTTTCTCGATTCTCTCGGTCTATGGGCGAGCCTGCAATCCCGAGCCACGCCTCTGCGCTCCATGCGCCTGATCGACGACACGAAAGCGTTCTTTCCGCCGCGTCCGGTCGAGTTCCACGCGACCGAGATCGGGCTCGACGCCTTCGGCTGGAATATTGAAAACGACCTTATGGCCGAAGCGCTCGCGACAGCGGCGGCGCAGACGCCAGGCGTCGAGCGCGTCTCGATTGGAATCGAGGCCTACGAATTCTCCGCCGATTCTGTCCGGGCGAAGCTCGGGGACAGGCGCGAGATCGCAGCCCGGCTAACGGTCGGGGCCGACGGCCGGAATTCCAAAGCGCGGCGGGCCGCCGGCCTCACGGCGCGCATTCATCGCTATCCGCAAACCGCGTTGACCGCGCATCTCGCCCATCGCCTGCCCCACGACGATTTCTCAACCGAATTCCACACCCGCGGCGGGCCATTTACGCTCGTTCCCCTGCCCGGCAGGCCGACTGCGCCCAACCGCTCGAGCCTTGTCTGGGTGATGGGTGAAGAGGACGCGCGCCGGCGCGAGGCGCTCGACGACGAAGCTCTTTCGCGCGAGATCGAACGTGAGGCGCACTCGCTGCTCGGCTCGATGCGCATCGAAGGCGGGCGCGGATTCTTCCCGATGATCCGCCAGACCGTGCCGAAGATCGCAGCCGAACGGCTGGCCCTCGTCGGCGACGCGGCGCATGTCCTGCCGCCGATCGGCGCCCAGGGGCTCAATCTTGGCTTGCGAGACGTCGCGGCGATCGTCGCCTGCGCTGCCGAAGCGCGATTGAAGGGACGCGATATCGGCGGGACAGAGACCTTGCAGGCCTATGAGCGCGCGAGGCGCGGCGACATCGCGCTCAGAACCACCGCCGTTGACGGCCTCAACCGGTCGCTGCTTACCCATTTCGCTCCTGTCGATTTCGCCCGAGGCGCGAGCCTGGCTGCGCTCTCCGCCGTCGGGCCGTTGCGCCGACTGGTGATGCGGGCGGGGATCGGGCCCGGTTTGGCGGGGCGATTGCCCTAATCTGAACTTATTGCGGGTTGACGGCGTTCTCTGCGAGAAGGTCCCGGGACGGACCTCGCACTCCGATCTTTCGTCGCAAGAATTCCGATCTCTCATCTCAAGAGAAGCCGATTATGTCGTCAACGACCGCCGATACCGCCATTTCGTCTGAAACCGACGCAACCGACGACCGCGACGAGCGGCGGGTCAGCCTGTTTATCCTCTGCCTCATGGCTCTGGGGGTGGGCATCATGACCGGCGTGGGCGCTGTGGCGCTCAGGATGCTGATCGGCCTCATCCACAACGCGATGATCAACGGCGTGCTCAAGATTCCGTATGACGCGAACATCCTCGAGGGACCGAGCCGATGGGGAAACTGGGTTATCCTATCGCCGATCCTCGGCGGCCTCGTCGTCGTCTATCTGGTCGAGCGTTTCGCGCCGGAAGCCAAGGGTCATGGCGTCCCCGAGGTAATGGACGCGATCTACTACAAGCGCGGCGAGATTCGCGGCGTCGTCGCGGTCATCAAGTCGCTCGCCTCGGCGCTCTCGATCGGCTCGGGCGCGTCGGTCGGGCGGGAGGGGCCGATCATCCAGATCGGCTCGGCCCTGGGGTCGTCGTTTTCGAAGGCGATCGGGCTTTCGACCGGGCAGACGATCACGCTTCTGTCCGCAGGCGCCGGCGCGGGCATCGCGGCCACCTTCAACACGCCGCTCGGCGGCGTCTTGTTCGCGATCGAGATCCTTCTGCCAGAGGTCTCCAACCGCACCTTTCTGCCGGTCGTCATCGCGACCGGCGCGGCCACACTGGTCGGGCGCATTCTCATCGGCCCCAGTCCAGCCTTCACGGTCCCCGAAGTCTTGTTTCCGCCCGCAAGTTCTTTCGGCGTCGAGGAGGCGATCGCCTACACCCTGCTCGGAGCTTTGTGCGGGGTCGCAGCCTGGGCGTTCATCCGCCTTCTCGTGTTCATGGAGGACGGCTTTCCCAAGCTGCCGGGCGGCATCTACACGCAAAACATCATCGGCATGGCTCTGGTCGGCCTCATGATGGTTGGCCTCACGCATGCATTCGGCCATTCCTACGTCGACGGCGTCGGCTATGGCGTCATCCAGTCGATCCTCGATCAGCAGATGACGGCGACCAACCTCCTCGTCCTGCTGCTGTTGCTCAAGCTCCTGGCCACCACGATCAGCCTGGGCTGCGGCGCTTCCGGCGGCATCTTTTCGCCATCGCTGTTCATCGGCTCGACGCTGGGCGCAGCGTTCGCGTCGGTCGCGGGGCTCATGCTTCCCAACGCAGGCTTGACCTTGCCGTCGGCGGCGATCGTCGGCATGGCGGCGATGGTCGGCGCGGGCACCGGCGGCGTCATGACCGGCATCATCATGGTGTTCGAGATGACCCGCGACTACGCGATCATCGTGCCGGTGATCGTCGCCGTCGCGGTCGCCGCCGGGGTGCGCCGCGCGCTCATCCCCGAGACGATCTACACCGTCAAGCTGCGTCACCGCGGGCATCGCATCCCGAAGGAGCGCCACGTCAATCTCTACCTCGTCCAGCAGGCGCAGGACATCATGGAGAAGCGGTTCATACTCGCAAAGGCCGGTTCAACCTTGCGCGAGTGCATGGGCTGGGAGGATGTGGACGATCTGCGCGCCATTGTCGTTGAGGACGAGGGTCGAATTGTGGGTCTAATCCCGCCGCGTTCCGGTCTGTGGCGCGAAAGCGCAAACAATCCGAACCGCCTGGTGGACGACTTCGTCGAGAAGCGCCTCGTTGTCTGCCGCGACGTTGATTTGTTGAGCCTTGTGCTGGCGCGCCTCAAGCGCCACCGCGTCGGCGCGGCGATTGTCTTCCAGGGCGAACGCCGGCCCCGCACCGCCGATGTGGTCGGCGTGATCACCAAGCGCGCCATCGCCGACGCGGTCATCGACAATTACGCCGACTAAGCGACGGCGTTAACGGCCTCGTCGTCGCATGATCTCGTCAATGTAAAGCGCAAGAAGCGTCCTGGCCTCGCCGATGAGCGCGGCCGCCCTTTCCTCCTCCGTCGCGGCAAGCGCCGGCACCATCTTCATGACCTGGTTCACGATGATCGCGGCCTCGGCCGCCTCATCCTGACCGAGCGCCGGGTTGCCGGCGCTGAAGAGCGCGGCGATCCGTCCGCGCAGCGCATCGCCGAGCGGTTTCCGCCGCTCGACGACGCTGGCGACCGCGCTCGAAAGCGCGATCGCCGCGTCCCGATCGGTCCCCTGCGCGAGCTTGTGGTCTATCAGGAGGTCCGCCAGCTCGCGCGCCGAACATCCGGGCGCGCGCGCTTCGACCTGCGAAAAGGAAGCAGCCGCCCGCTCGGCGAAGCGGTTGAAGAGCGCCTCGGCCAGCGCCTCCTTGGAGGGGAAAAACTGATAGAGCGAGCCGATCGCGGCGCCCGCCCGGCTCGCGATCTCGGTCATGGTCGCCGCCTCGTAGCCCTTCTCGCCGAAGAGCTCGGCTCCTGCATCCATGAGCGCAGCGACCCGCTGCTTTCCCCGCTCTCGCTTCGGCTCCTTGGCTGCCGGCTGAATTTCGGTTGACATTTATGAGGATCGCTCATATTAGAGATTCACGAGTATTCCTCATAAATCTTCCACGCGCAACCGCGCTTTTCTCTCGAGACCCGCCGATGATCGCCCTTGACCCAAAATCCACAGCGCTCGTGCTGATCGACCTGCAAAACGGCATCCTCGGCCGGAAACTTGCTCCGATTTCCGCCGAGGAACTGGTCGCGCGGGGCAAGGCGTTGGCGCAAAAGTTTCGCGCCGCGGGCGCGCCGCTCGCGCTGGTGAACGTCAAGCCGCCGCTTGATGGGCCGGAGCGACAGGTCGACGAGCCAACAGCGTTGCCCAAAGTCCCGCCCCCAGGCTTTGCCGACCTCGCTCCTGGCCTCGCCGAGCCCGGCGACCTTCTCATCACCAAATCGACTTGGGGCGCGTTCTTCCGCACCGACCTTGATGCCGAACTACGAAAACGCGGCGTGCGCACGATCGTCCTTGGCGGCGTCGCAACGCATGTCGGCGTCGACACAACCGCGCGCCAAGCCTGGGAGCTTGGCTACGAGCTCATCGTCGCGCGCGATGTCACGACCAGCATGGCGGTCGAGCCCCACGAGACGACGATGCGATATATCTTTCCGCGGATCGCCCGGGTGGCGGACAGCGACGCCCTCGCCTTCTCGCCCACATGAGCATTCCGACGCTGACCCTCAGCGCGCAGGCCGGCGGCGCTGCACTGGGCCGCGCTGATCGGCGGCACGCTCGCCTTCGTCGCTCTTTTCCGACTCGCCGGCCTGCCCGCGGCGCTGCTCTTGGGCGCGATCGCAGGCGCGATCCTGGTGGCGTCATTCGAAGGCCGCGTCCACATCTCGCCGCAGCTTTTCATCCTGGCGCAAGGGGTGATCGGCTGCCTCATCGCCAAGGCGATTGGCGCTGCGTCGATGGGGACAATGCTCAAGCAATGGCCGATCTTCCTGATCGGGATCGGCGCTGTGATGGCGTTCGCCGCAGTGCTCGGCGTGCTCCTCGCCCGTTGGAAAGTGCTGCCGGGAACGACGGCGATCTGGGGCTCGTCACCCGGCGCGGCGACCGCCATGGTGCTGATGGCCGAAGCGTTCGGCGCCGACATCCGGCTGGTCGCAGTCATGCAATATCTGCGCGTCGCCTTTGTTGGGCTGATCGCGTCGATCGTCGCCCGCGAATGGGCCGCTCCAGGCGCAGCGGCGCCCGTCCCGACGGAGTGGTTTCCAGCCCTTGCCCCCTTCCCTTTTCTTGCGACGCTGGCGATCGCGGTCGGCGGGGCCTACATCGGGGTGAAATCAAAGATCCCCGCCGGCGCTTTGCTGGTGACTCTCTTGATCGCGACCGTGCTCGAGGCCGCTCACGTCGTTCCGATCACACTGCCGCCCTGGCTTCTCGCGGCGTGCTATGCCGTCGTTGGCTGGTCGATCGGCTTTCGCTTCACGCGGCCGATCCTCGGCTACGCGGCGCGCCAATTGCCGCGCATCGTCGCCTCGATCGTCACGCTGATCGCGCTCTGCGGCGGCCTCGCCTATGCCCTGCACATCGTCGTTGGAACGGACCCGCTGACCGCCTATCTCGCCACCAGCCCGGGCGGCGCGGATTCGGTCGCGATCATCGCCGCGTCATCCAAGGTCGACCTGCCTTTCGTCATGACGATGCAGATCGGGCGCGCCATTGTGGCGATCCTCATCGGCCCCGCTCTTGCCCGCTTCCTCGTCCGCTGGGTCGTGAGCTCACCGCCTGACGGGCCTCCCCGAACAACAGCGAGCCTGTGATGTTGAGCCTCCCCTGGACCATCTATCTCTTGCAATTCGTCGCCGGAATGTTTCTGGCGAATGGCGTCCCGCACTTCGTTCAAGGGATCAGCGGTCATTGGTTTCAGACCCCATTCGCCTCACCGCCCGGCGTCGGCGAGTCCTCGCCTGTCGTCAATGTGCTGTGGGGGTTTCTTAATCTCGCGGTGGGCTTCGCGCTCCTGTTCGAGTTTGCGCCGAAAGGTGCTGATGTCATTATCGAATTGGTGTTTGTTGGACTAGGCGCGCTGGTCCTCGCCCTCTTTTGCGCCTGGCATTTCGGACGGGTGCGATCGGGGCGTCGGTAGAGAACGTCATGCTCGCAAAGGCGGGCATCCTTTGCGCAGTCTGGATTCCCGCGTTCGCGGGAATGACAATCGCCTCTTGCTGAGGCCAAGCTCACAGCACGACGACGGGCGTCCCCTTCGTGACCCGCCCGTAAAGGTCGATCACGTCGGAATCGAGCATCCGGATGCAGCCGGACGAGACGGCCTTGCCGATCGAGTTCGGCTCGTTTGTGCCATGGATGCGAAAGAGCGTGTCCTTCTTGCCCTGGAACAGGTAAAGCGCCCGCGCGCCGAGCGGGTTCTCCATGCCGCCCTCCATGTGCCGCGGCAAGTAGGGCTGCCGATCGATCATTTCCGGCGGCGGGGTCCATCCGGGCCAGAACGATTTTCGGCCAATCTCGGCGTCGCCTTTCCAGGCGAAGCCCTGCCGGCCCACGCCGATGCCATATTGCAACGCCCGACCGTTCCCCTCCGAGAGATAGAGCTTCCGTTCGCGGGTGTTGATCGTCAGCGTGCCCGCCGGCTCGCCCGTCGGATCGTTGACCTCTTTGCGGGTCGTGCGTGTCATGTCGACGTCGCTGTCAAACCCGCCTGGGGTCGAATAGTTCGGATCCGCGTCCGGCGGCAGAAAGGTCTGAGGGTTCGGGGGCGGCGGCGACCCGGGCAGGCTGAGCGGAAGATTGAAGAACGATTGGGCCGAGGCCCCGGTGGCCATAACGCCGAGACTGGCAAAGCCGATCAGGAAAAATAACCGCGCCCGACGCATCAAACGACCTCGCTTCACCAGCGCACAACGCGCTGTTCAACAAAACTAAGTCGGATCGGCAGTTTCGTAAAGCGCGGAGGCGGGACCTATCTGCCGATCACGCAACTGTCAGTTAGGCTTGGCGTGCGACCCTCGCCAGGAACGGGCAGGTTCCTCCCGAAGGGATTTCGCGCATGATCGTCGCCACAACCGAAAACATCGCCGGATACCGCACCGTCCAGACGCTCGGACAATGCTTCGGCGTCGTTGTCCGCAGCCGGGGGCTCGGCGGCAACATCATGGCCGGGCTCCGCACCATCGTCGGCGGCGAGATCCATGAATATACGCGGCTTCTCGAGGAGGCGCGCCGCCACGCCCTCGATCGGCTGGTCGAGAACGCGACCGCGATGGGCGCGAACGCCATCCTGATGATGCGATACGACAGCGCCGAGATCGGCCAGACGATGAGCGAGATCGTCGCCTACGGCACCGCAGCGGTGATCGAACCCCTCTCATGATCGCGTTTGGCCTGCCCTTTGGCTTCGGTCTCCTGCTCCTTCTGATCTGGTTCCTTTTCCGCAAGGGCGGCTACAAGCGGACCCCTCTCGAGGCTCCGCCCGGACCCGATTGGCGCTTTACCGGCGAGCGCTTCCTCGACCCGCCATCGGGCGAGATGGTGGAAGTGTGGTCTTGCCCGCGAACGGGAGAACGCGCCTATGTGCGGGCGCGGGCGCAATAGGTCGTTCCTCAGGGCGAGGATGAGCTCCGCCCCGCCTCCATGAGCCTCGCGGCGTAGCGCGCCATCTGGTCGACCTCGATATTGACCGTGTCGCCCTCCTTGCGCTCTTCCCAGGTCGTCACCTTCAGCGTGTGCGGAATCAAGAGCACTTCAAATGTGTCGCCCTCGACCGCGTTCACGGTGAGCGACGTCCCGTCGAGCGCGACCGAGCCTTTGACGGCGATGAACTTCGATAAGCCCTTCGGCGCGCGGAAGCGGAAATGCGCCATGCCGTCGAAATCGCGCCGCGACAGGATCTCGGCGATCCCGTCGACATGGCCGCTCACCATATGGCCGCCGAGCTCGTCGCCGACTTTGAGCGACCGCTCGAGGTTGACGCGTCCCCCCGCCCTCCATCGGCCAAGTGTGGTCACCGCGAGTGTCTCCGCGCCGACGTCGAACGCGAGCGTCGAACCTCCCCCCTGCGGCTCGACGCCAACGACGGTCAGGCACGCGCCGGAATTGGCGATCGAGGCTCCGAGCGCAATGGTTTTCGCGTCATAGGCGCTCGCGATCCTGAGCCGGTTCAGTCCGCCCGAGGGCGCGATATCGATGATTTGCCCAACGTCGCTTACGATCCCGGTAAACATTCACGCCTCAACCACAGGGTTAGCCGCCAGGTCTGCCTGGCGCCGCGCTCTCGATAGATCCTTTCGGGGGAAACCCCGTAAAATATTGGAACACTACCTCAAATCCTGTGTTACAATTGTCATCTTTTCTTAGGCCGCTAACAGCTACAACTGAAACCCATGGCGCCCGGACTCCTCCGCACTTCCTATCGCGAGCGACCGGATGCTCGTTCGAGATTGTATTGGCTCGATATCGACGTCACCTTCAACGATATCATTCGTCAGGACCGCATGATCCCCAGGGGACCCGCCGGCCGCCTGCCGCTGCCCTCGTTGCATTATTCCATTTTGAATGGGGTGGGAACGGTCGAGAACGCTCTCTCGGTCGGGGATGGCGAGACGACTTTCAATCATTTCGAGGTCGATGTCGCCGCATTTGAACATACGGATGAAATCTTCGAGCCGGCGGAGCTCAATCGCTCGGCGAAAATGATTTGGAACGACGTGGATGTCGATGCGCCGCGTCTCGAGATCTATGTCCAACCCAAAATGCTGCGACATCTGGTCGAGCTTTACGTTACAAAAAGGATCGACACTGCCGTGATGTCGATGAAAATCGCGATCACGCGCCAGCTCGCTGGCGAGACCGGTCCGGGTTCCGAGCGCCTGCCGCTGCTCAACCGGGACGGTCGGCTCTATTTCCGCCGGACTCAGTGCGAACTCTTGTCCGTGCGCGCCGCGCTGGGCGGTGAGCATTTCAGCAGCGAATCCTAGGCCCGCGACGGGCGCGCTGAGGCGACGGGCCGACGCGGGCGACAAGAGCCGCAATGAAAATCGCGACCTTCAACGTCAACGGCGTCAATGGCCGGCTGCCCATCCTGCTCCGCTGGCTTGAGGAGACCTCGCCCGACATTGTCTGCCTGCAGGAACTCAAGTCCGAAACGTTTCCTCAAAGCGCCGTGCGGGCCGCGGGCTATGAGGCGGTCTGGCAAGGCCAGAAGAGCTGGAATGGCGTCGCCATCCTGAGCCGCGGCAAGGGAATGGTCGAGACCCGGCGCGCGCTGCCTGGCGACGATGACGATCTCCATGCCCGTTACATCGAGGCTGCGGTCGACGGCCTCCTAATCGGCTGCCTCTATGTGCCGAACGGCAACCCGGTGAAGAGCGAGAAATTCAGCTTCAAGCTGCGCTGGTTCGATCGCCTGATCGCGCATGCGGCCGAGCTTCTCGCGACCGGCGCGCCGGTCCTGCTCGTTGGCGATTACAATGTGATGCCGACCGAACTCGATGTTTATAAGCCGGAGCGTTGGGTCAATGACGCGCTGTTTCGCGTCGAGGTGAGAGAGGCTTTTCGCAGGCTTACCGCTCAGGGTTGGACCGACGCCTTGCGGACGCTTCATCCGGGCGAGCGCATCTACACATTTTGGGACTATTTCCGAAACGCCTACGCCCGCGACGCCGGCTTGCGCATCGATCATTTGCTTCTGAGCCCGGCGGTCGCCCCACGCCTCAAGGCCGCCGGCGTCGATCGCGAGGTCCGCGGCTGGGAGAAGGCGAGCGACCACGCGCCGGTCTGGATCGAACTTGGCGATCCGGCGCCCAAAGGGCGAAAGCGAACCCGACCTCCGTCACGGGCGGTCGAATGAGGGGACTGCGGCCAACAGACGCTCGGCCCACCGGAACTTTGACAACATCGCGGAAGCGCAGATGATACGTTCCTGCGGCGGTAAACGCCGTAAACGGAGGAACGTCCCATGCCAAAATATCTTCTTCTTTTTAAGTACAGCTCCGAAGGGGCCAAAGGTTTCTTGAAGGAAAAAGCGGCGCACCGCGAAACTCAGATTCGAAAGACCTTTGAGGGTATGGGTGGAAAAGTCGAAGGATTGTATTGGACGACTGGCGGCGAGTACACCGGCGCGATTGTAATAGAACTGCCGGACGCCGCGACCGGGGCGGCGTTTTCGATTGTCGCCGAGGCCACCGGAGCGTTCAGTGAAGTCGCCACGATGGAGGTGCTCACCTCAAGCGAACTCGACCGGGCTCTCGCGAAGTCGATAACCTATCGCCCACCCGGCGGCTGACGCCTTCGAGGTCCAAACCGGCGGGCGGCGACACCCCCGCCGCTCTCATTCCGAGCGTCGCGCCTGTGCCGCCCGGAAGAGATACAGCGACGTGCTCGAGCCTGGCTTTCTCCAGATCCTGGTCTTTGCGAACTTAATCCGACCCGACCGGCGAGTTTCTTCATTATGTAATTTGTTACACAGGTTCGATTCAAAAAATTGTGAGTACGACGATGGGAACCACGACATAAATTGCTGATTACAACTTACCGCACAAATTCGGGCCACGATTGTTGTCTCGGTGAGCACCGTATATCGGGATACCAATCGGAGTTTCGATGGCTCAGTCCGCCAAGCTTGTTTCGCTCGCCACCTCAGTCCCCCCTCACGTCCTGAACCAGCCCGATGTCGCAGCCGCGGCGAGACAGGGTTTCGCCGGGCGCTATGAGGATTTCGAGCGCATGGCGCGCGTTTTCAAAAGCTCCGGTATTCGCCAGCGCTATGGGGTGCGGCCGATCGAATGGTACCTTAAGCCGCTCGGCTGGCCGGAGCGCACTAGCGCTTATCTGGAGGGAGCGTGCCAGCTCTTCATCGATGCCGCCAACCGCGCGCTGGAGGCAGCCGAACTGAGCGCTCATGAAGTCGACACGATCGTCACGGTCTCGTCGACCGGAGTTGCGACGCCCAGTCTCGAGGCCAGGGTCGCAGGACGGATGGGGTTTCGCGCCGATGTCGAGCGCGTTCCCGTCTTCGGACTTGGCTGCGCGGGCGGCGTCTCGGGCTTCTCGATCGCCTCTCGCCTCGCCTGCTCGCGGCCGGGCAGCGTCGTGCTGCTCGTCGCGGTGGAAGTCTGCACCCTCGCCTTCCGCCTCGATGAACTGACCAAGGCGAATATGGTCGCCACAGCGCTCTTCGGGGACGGCGCGGCCGCCTGCGTCCTTAAAGCTTACGATGGCGGCGCCGCGGCCGTGGAAATGAGCGGCCAGCACACCTGGCCCGACACGCTCGACATCATGGGCTGGCGAATCGATCCGCAAGGCTTCGGCGTCATCTTTGACCGCGCCATCCCGCCCTTCGCGCAACAGCATATCGCGCCGGCCATCGCCGGCATTCTGGCGAGAGGCGGATTGGCGCTCGAGGACATCGACCGCTTCGCTTGTCATCCTGGCGGCGCGAAGGTCATCGCGGCGCTCGAGCGCGCGCTGTCGCTTGAGCAGGGTTCTCTCGACCACGAACGCGCGGTCCTTGAGGATTATGGCAACATGTCCGCGCCGACCGTGCTCTTCGTGCTGGACCGCATCCTTCGCGCTGGCTTGCCTTCGCGCACATTGTTGACGGCGATGGGGCCTGGGTTCACCTCGAGTTGTGTCTCCTTGAAGAGAGCCGCGTGACGCCTGCCGCTCTCCTGCTTGGATTGGTCACCGCGGAAAGGCTCGCGGAACTCGCTCTCGCGCGCCGCAACACAGCCGCGCTCATGGCAAAGGGCGCTATCGAGGTCGCTCCCGGGCACTATCCGGCGATCGTGCTCATGCACGCCCTCTGGCTCGCTTGCCTGTGGATTTTTGGCGCGACGCGGATGATCGATCCGGCCTGGCTCGCGGTCTTTCTGGCGCTCCAGGTTCTGCGGGTTTGGACGCTCGTGACGCTCGGCCCTCGTTGGACCACGCGCATCATCATTCTGCCAGGTTCGGCCCTTGTGTCGAACGGCCCCTACCGCCTTGTCTCGCATCCAAACTATGTCGTCGTCGTTGGCGAGATCGCGGCCCTGCCCCTTTGCCTTGGCCTGCCCTGGCTTGCTCTCGTCTTCTCAGTCGTCAACGCGATCCTGCTCTTCATTCGGATCCGCGCCGAGGACGCAGCCTTGAGCAGATCGGCCCATGTCGAACGGGCCTGAGCCCAAAACCCCGACCGTCGTTTCACTCTCGACGTCCATCGGCTTTGCGATGATGTGCGTCGGCATGTTCATGGCGATCCTCGACGTGCAGGTCGTGGCGACCTCATTGCCGACCATCCAGAGCGCGCTCGACATTCCCCCCGACCAGATGAGTTGGGTGCAGACCGCGTATCTCATCGCCGAGGTGGTCGCGATCCCGCTGACCGGCTTCCTCACGCGCCTTTTGAGCATGTGCTGGCTGTTCGTGCTGTCGGTGTCCGTATTCACGCTAGCGTCGGTCGGATGCGCCGCCAGCGAGCATTTCTCGACGCTGATCGCATGGCGCGTTGTGCAGGGCTTTTCCGGCGGAACGCTAATCCCGGGCGTCTTTGCCGCGGTATTCCTTCTTTTTCCAGTGAGCCGCCAAGGCCTCGCCACCACATTCGCTGGCGTGTTGGCGGTGCTTGCGCCGACCGTCGGACCGATCGTCGGCGGCTGGATCACCGAGACCTATTCCTGGCACTGGCTGTTCCTGATCAATGTCGCGCCCGGGATCCTTTCGGTCATTGTCGCGGGCATCCTGTTGCCGAAGGAGCCGATGCGGCTTGGCGAGGCCCGCCGACTGGACGTGCTGTCGCTGGCGCTCATGGCGATCGGGCTTGCCGCGCTTGAAATTGCGCTCAAGGAAGCGCCGACGCGCGGCTGGACCTCCGGCCTGATCGCGGGGCTTCTGGCGCTCAGCGTCGCAAGTTCGTTCAGCTTTGTCATGCGAACGCTGCACGCGTCGCGCCCAATCGTCAGCCTGAAAACCTTCGCCGACCGAAGCTTCGCCATCGGTTGCGTTCTGAGCTTTGTTTTAGGCATCGGCCTCTTCGGCTCCGTTTATCTCATGCCCGTCTTTCTCGCCTTCGTCAGAGGCCATAACGCTTTGCAGATCGGCACGATCATGCTGGTCACGGGCGTAACGCAGCTCTTGACCGCGCCGATCGCCGTTGCGCTTGAACAGCGCGTGGAGGCGAGGCTTCTCACGTTTCTTGGTTTTGGGCTGTTCGGCCTGGGTCTGGGCCTAAGCGGATGGCAGACGGCGGAAACAGACTTCAACGCCATGTTCTGGCCGCAGGTCATTCGCGGACTGGCGATTATGTTCTGTCTGCTTCCACCTACCCGGCTCGCGCTTGGCCATTTGCAGCCGAGCCGCGTGCCTGACGCGAGCGGACTTTTCAATCTGATGCGCAATCTTGGCGGCGCCATAGGGCTCGCGATGATCGACACCATGATCTACACTCGCTCGCCCGACATTGGGACAGCACTGACAAAGAAGCTCGAGGCCGGCGACGTCGACACAGCCAAGCTTGTTGGCATCCCGCTGGACCTGTTCATAAACCGCCCGAAAGGCCCACTCGAGGGCCCGGCGCTTACGATGGTCCAGTCGCTCGTCAAAAAGGCGGCGCTGGTTCAGGCGATCAACGAAGCCTGGATCCTGATTGCCGTCTTGACCATCGGCGCTCTGCTCTGCGTGCCTTTTGCCAAGAGGTCGCCGCCGCAGGCCGCCGCATAGACGCGCACCTTAGGCAGTTACGATGCGAAGACAGGGCGCCGAAAAAAAATGCAACCGCCGCCGGACCATGCCTTCGATCGCCCTCCATGCGGCCAATGGGCTTCGCCAGCGGGTGCGGAGACTGGCGAAGTCAGACCGTCTGCGCCTCGTTGTGGACGCTTGGGCCGCCAGGGAGCTAGGTCGCGGGCTTCTTAGGCGCCGGTTTGTGATGCATGTGATGCATGTGGTGCGCTGAAGCCCGAGCCCGTTCCTTGCTCGTGTTTGCCCGATGCCGCATCTGGCTTGAATGCGACCCCGTCGCGCCGGGGCTTACTCCTGGGATCGGGAGAGGGGTCCCCGGGGCGGGGGTCTCGGGGGCGGTGCCGGCGGGAGCGCCGGTTATGGTGTTCTGCGCAAAGGCGTAGCCCGCAAGACCGATCGAGAGAGCGGCCGCGACGACAAGACTCTTGATCATCGGATTTGTCCCTGTGGAAAAGACGCCACATTTGAACATAATTTGCCTGAACCCCGCATGAACGATGCGGCCAAGGCCTCGTCAGTGCAGCTTCACTGTTGGCCGAGGGCGGCCGCCTGGCGCAACGAGTCCGAGGAGCGTGCGGGCGCGTCCGTGCAATGCCGCCTCGTGCATCTTGTAGAGGCTGCGATACATGAGGCGTGCAAAATAGCCCTCGATGAACACGCCGCGGCCGATGAGCGAGCCCATAAGGCTCCCGACCGTGCTGTAGCCGCCGAGCGAGACAAGGGAGCCGAAGTCGCGGTAGACGAATTCCTTGAGCGGTCGCCCGGTGAGGAGATTGTCGACCTGTCCGACCATGAATTCCGCCATCTGATGGGCGGATTGGGCGCGCGGCGGGATCGGCTGCGGATGCCCGGGCCTCGGGCACGACGCGCAATCCCCGATCGCGAAGACATGATCGTCGCGCGTCGTCTGCAGGGTCGGGCGCACGATCAACTGGTTGATGCGATTGGTCTCAAGGCCGTCGATGCCGGCGAGAAACGCGGGCGCCTTCACCCCCGCCGCCCAGACGACAAGATCGCTCGCGACGAATTCGCCGCTTGCGAGCACGACGCCGTCCTTGCGCACCTCGGAAACGCGCGCGCCGACTCTGACCTCGACGCCGATCTTTTCGAGGAGGTCCTTCGTCGCCTCGGAAATGCGGAGGGGCAAAGCCGGCAGGATCCGGTCGGCCGCCTCGATCAGCACGATCTTGAGGTCCCGCTCGGGGTCGATCCTGTCCATGCCATAGGCGATGACGTCGCGCGCCGTCTCATGCAGTTCGCCCGCGAGTTCGGCGCCGGTCGCGCCCGCGCCGATGATGGCGACGTGCAATTGCCCGGGCGTGATCGGCGTTGTCTGGTTCTGCGCTCTGAGGCAGGCGTTGACGAGCCGCCGGTTGAAGCGGCTCGCCTGCTCGGGGGTCTCGAGCGGAATCGCGAATTCCGCCGCGCCCGGCGTGCCGAAATCGTTGGTGATGCTGCCGACCGCGACGATCAGCGTATCGTAGGGGAGGCGCGAGGGCGGGTAGATCTCGCGCCCCTCCTCGTCATGCAGAGCTGCGAGCGCGATGGTGCGCTCGGCGCGGTTCAGCCCGACCATTTCGCCATGCCGGAAGCGGAAGTGATGCCAGTGGGCCTGGGCGAGGTAATTGAGCTCGTGCTGCGAACGCCTGAGGCTGCCTGCGGCGATGGCGTGCAGGAGCGGCTTCCACACGTGGGTGCGGCTCGCGTCGACGAGTGTGACCTCCGCGCGGCCCGACTCGCCAAGCTTGTCGCCAAGCTTGGTTGCGAGTTCGAGCCCGCCCGCGCCCCCGCCGACGATCACGATGCGATGCGGACTCGAACCCGTCATGGAGCGCTCCAAATTCGAGGTGCTCAGCCGCCTTCGGCCCCTCCTCACGATCCATATCGCAAGTCCGACGCCAGTCGCCGGGATTAATTCGCCGGGAGCGCCATTTTTTCGTGCGGCAGTCCGCTGTCGTCGATGTCGAAATCGGGGTCAATGACCGTCTTGCCCTGATTGCCGACGAACGCCGGCTGCGCCTTGATCCAAAGGGACGGCTTCTGCTCCTTCGCGTAGGCGATGAGCCGCGTCTCGAGGTCCTTCACGATCTCTGGATTGTCAGCCGCGACGTCGGTCGTTTCGCTGGGATCCTTGGCGAGATTGAAGAGCTGTGTTTTCCCGGGCAGCAGCGCGATTTTGATCAGCTTCCAGTCGCCCTTGCGAACGGCGCCGCGGAAGGCTTCGACGTTGATAAGAATATCCTCGTGCGGCGAGGGCGCGCCGTCGGCGATCGTGGCCCACATGTCCTTTCCGTCGAACGGATGGTCGGGGCTGCCCTTGGCGCCGGCCAGAGCAAGCAGCGTCGGCATCACGTCGACCATGTCGAGCGGCTCGGTGACGACGCCCGGCTTGAGTTTGCCCGGCCAGTTGACGAAAGCCGGCACGCGCACACCGCCCTCGCGCAGGCTCCCCTTGCCGCCGCTGAACGGCGCGTTGGAGGCCGGCGTCTTTTGGTTCATTTGGACGCCGCCCTGTTGATCGGCCCGCTCCGCGTTGCTCTTCGCCCCCTCGGCGAAGAGCCCATTGGTCGCGCCGCCGTTGTCGCTGGCGAAGAGAATGATGGTGTTGTCGCGCAGCCCCTTCTTCTCAAGTTCGGCGACGATGCGGCCGACCTGAACATCCAATTCCGAGATCATAGCTGAATAGGTTCGACGTAGCGGGTCGGCGACCGACTTGTACTGGTCGATCGCCGCCTGTGGAGCCTGGAACGGCGCGTGCGACGCCAACGAGGCGAAATAGAGGAAGAATGGCTGCTTGCCGTCCTGCTGATCGATCAGGCGGACCGCATCGTCGCCAATCAGGGTGGTGTAGTAGCCGGGCTCCTTGAGGAACGTGCCGTTGCGCTGCCAGTCGATCAGGCCGCCGCGCTCGCGGGTGAAATAATCCACCTCACCAACGACATTGCCGTAGAAATAGTCGAAGCCGCGGTTCTGCGGCCAATATTTCCGGTCGGCGTGGCCGAGGTGCCATTTGCCGACCATCAGCGTTTTGTACCCCGCCTCTTTGAGGGCCTGAGGGAGCGTCCGCTCGTCGGTCGCGAGCCCATAGGTGTGGCTCGGGAAAATGACCAGCGTCTGCAGGCCGTAGCGCATGGCGTAGCGGCCGGTCATCAGTTGCGCCCGCGAGGGCGTGCAGACCGGCATGCCGTAGAAATCCTCGAGCCGGACGCCTTCGGCGGCGAGCTTGTCCATGTTCGGCGTGTTGATTTCATGCCCGCGATAGCCGAGGTCGGCGTTGCCGACGTCGTCGCCCATGATGAAGATGATGTTCGGCCGCGGCGGCTCGGCCTTTGCGGGTGTCGCTATGCAAAACACCGCGAGCAATGCCGTGGCAAGCATCGACTTTGTTCGAAGCATTCGGCTCCCCCCGAAAACGGTGGATCGTAGTTGCGCCACCTATTGGCTTGCTCGTCTATACCCTAATCGAGCGCCGAAAGAGCGTCCGTCCGTCGCGATCGGACGATTGCTCCCGATCTGCCGTCGCCGCGATCCGTCAAAAGCCTTTCGCTCACTCTGCGATGCGCAGGAGCTGCTTGCCCTCGTTACGCCCATCGAACAGGCGCCGCAGCGTCGCCGGCGCGTTCTCGAGGCCGTGCTGCACGTCGACTTTGCTCTTGATCTTGCCCGCCTGCACCCAGCCGGCAAGAGCGCCGATCGCTTCGCTTGCCCGCGGCAAATAATCGAGCACGAGGAAGCCCTCCATCCGTCCGCGCTGGACGACGAGGTTCAGGTAGTTCTTGGGTCCTGGCGTCGGCTCGGTCGCGTTGTAGCTCGCGATCCCGCCGCAGAGCACGACCCGCCCTCGCATCGCGAGTCGCGCCAGCGCCGCATCGAGGATGGCGCCGCCGACATTGTCGAAGAAGATGTCGATGCCCTTGGGACACAGTTCCTTCAGCCGCGCCGGGACGCTCTCCGACTTATAGTCGATCGCCGCGTCAAAGCCCGCCTCATCCGTCAGCCAGCGGCACTTTTCCGGTCCGCCGGCGATGCCGATCGCGCGGCAGCCTTTGATCTTGGCGATCTGCCCGACGATCGACCCCGTCGCGCCGGCCGCGCCTGACACGACGACGGTTTCGCCCTCGACTGGCCGGCCTACGTCGATGAGGCCAAAATAAGCGGTGATTCCGGTCGGGCCGAGCGCGCTCATCGCGAGCTCCAGCGGCGCTCCCGGCGGCAGCTTGTTGAGTTGGCCCTTGGGATTGATCACGACGTAATCCTGCCAGCCGACAAAACCAGACACCATGTCGCCGACCGCGAAGTCTGGATTGTTCGACGCTTCGATCCGGCCCGCGCCGAGCGAGCGCACGACCTCGCCGATCTTGACCGCCGGCAGATAGGTGTCGAAGGCGATCCAGCCGCGCTGCGTCGGGTCGCAGGACAGCATGGTGTTGCGCACGAGCACCTCGCCCTCGCCCGGCGTCGGCGCCTCGGTCTCCACGAAATTGAAGTCGCTGTCCTTGATCGCTCCGTCCGGACGGCGCGCGAGCAGCCACTGGCGATTTTTCAAGGCTTATCCTCCCTACTTGCGACTAGGCTGATCTTCATAGCACGGGATCGGATCAGCGCCGCCCTTTCCCGCCCGCACTCAGCCCTGAAATCCCCAGGGTCAAAACTCGATCAGCTTGAACCGCTCGACGTGAAGCGGGCACTGAGGTTGCTAGAATGGCTATCTTGAATCCCGCGATGCAAACCGAAGGGAGCCTTACGGTTTGCGCAGGCGCTTCGCGAAATATTGTTTACCGCCTTGAGCGCGGCGGTCGGCGTCGCGACGGCGGGGGGCGCCCGAAAGATCCAAGCCGTAAAACACGGCCAGTTCCGGATCATCAAGCGGCAGGTCGTGGAACGTGGTCTTGAGATAGGGGCTTTGCGGGTTACGACGCCATTCGCCTGGAAAGAGAGAGATGTCGCCGGATCGAATGGGGGGCCTCCAGGCGGCTAGGCGGCCGGTCAGAGCCTCGAACAAAGCCGCCGCCAGATCACGACCAGGGCCCAAGTTCAGATGGCTGATTTGCGTAGCGCGAGGATTGACCTCGATCAGCTGCGTGGCCCCGCTGCGTTCGTCGATGAGGAAATCAAAGCCGTGCAGCCCGGACAGCCTATAGTGACGACAAATGGAGCGGGCGGCCGCCGTCATAGCGTCGCCGTTGACGACACGCACGACCGTCGCGGCGCCGAATAAACTCGCCAATTCGACCACCTCGACGGCGACCTGCGCAAGCACCTCTCCCTGCCAACACGCGACGGTAGCGTTCGCCGGCTTTCCCGGCACAAAGGACTGGACGCTGATGGCCGACCTCGGCCGGCTCAGAGCTTCGACGTCCCGCTTGGTCAGGTACTGCTGGAAACCCCGAAGGGCGCCCTGGCGTAATCTCATCTCCCAGTAGGCTCTAAGGATTTCCAATTCGTGGCGAACAACCACCACGTCATTGCCTCCCCAACTGCCGTCAAGTTTCAAGATTGCCGGCAAGCCGAATTTGCGCACCCAATCTCGAAGATCCGCGGCGGTTGCGACGGTATCGGTGCGCGGGACGTCCACGTTGGGCAATCGGCTGATCTCGCCAAGGGTCGCTCGCTTGGCGAGTACCCCGCTGGCCCCGCCACGGCCGACAGACGTTTCGATCAGAGTGGAAACATCGTCATTTCCCCGCGCTCGCAGAGCGCACAAGTGGCCGACGATCCTATCGTCGCATGGAATGACGATGTCCGGCCTTTGCTCCGCGATGGCTTCGCGCAAACTGTCGAGCGGCGCCGTTGGACGATACTCGAAAGTGCGGTCCGGAGCGTTTGAACGGTGAACCGGATGCTGAGGGAGCGCAATCGCGCCGACTTCGAAGCCAACCTCGCGGAATGCGCGGCAAAGCCGGACGGCGTTCGGCCAAAGCAAGGCGGTCGCCACCAGGACATTCGGCATCAGACGGGAGTTCCCGCCCGTTCGTCGAAGGTCCGCTCGGCAAACGTTTTTGCAGATGCGCGCTTGGTCCTGAGAAGGGCGCGGGTCAGTCGCCGGGCGGCATAGCGCGCCCCGAATGTGAAGCGCATCAAGGGACCGAAACTCGCCGCCGCCGCCATGCCAATGAAGTAGAGGCCCGGAACGGACGATTCGAAGTTCCGCGTCAGGATTGGCGCGCCTCTGAATTCAGCAATGCCGTTTCGCAAAGATGGGCTCAGAAGCGTCAGGCGGCTCAAATCGACGCGAAACCCGGTCGCGGCGATGACGTGGTCGACATGAAGCGTGTCGCGCTGGCCGTCCTTGGCATTCAAACTCAGCGCCACGCGAAAATCATCGACCGCAACGGCCGCGAGTTCGCGCTCGAGCAACAGAGGGACGCGGCCAACGACTTTGTCCTTCATGCCCTTTGCCGCCGCCGGGCCCAAATGGCGGCGGGCGAATTCAAATCGCAATCTCTTAGGCAACGCGTGGATCAACAAAGGCGCGTCGGTGCTGACACGGGATCGCAATCCCGGCCCCAAGCCTGAAGGGGGATGGCGCATTTGGCGCCACAAGGAAACGGGTCGGTTCGGCTGAGAGTCTCCTCGACCGGTAAACCTCAACTCTGCGCGACGGCTGACCAAAGCGACGTCGCACCCGCGCTCGTGCAGTAGGCCAGCAAGATCAATGGCCGAGGAGCCGCCGCCAATGACGGCGACGCAGGCCCCGGAGAAGACCGAGAGATCACGATGGTCGAAACTGTGCGATAAAAACCGCTTCGGAAGCGCGCACAAGTTTTCTGGCAGATATCGGAAAGGACCAACGCCCACCGCCATGACCACACGGCGGGCGCTCACCTTGTCGCCACCATCCAGGGAGATGATAAACTCGTCTCCTCTGTATTCGATCGCGTTAACGTTGACTTCCGTCAGCCAGGGCACGCAACGCTTTTGAAAATCGAGACCGTAATCGCAGAAAGTATCGAGTTGAACTGGCTCAGCTTCACTGTACGGAAGCGATTGCTCGGCGGAAAAGCGGGCGAGCGTATAGAGGTCCTGCGGGTCCGAAAGATTAGAGGCGAAGGGATCCGATTTTAGCAGCATGCCTTCCGGCATGTGGCTTCGCCAGCTGTCCATGGGCCGCCCGAAAACGCGCGTCGGAACTCGTGCGGCGGCAAGATGGGCTGCGAGTGAAAGACCGTAGGGGCCCGCGCCAACAATGGCGACTTCTACCGATGCGTTCACCAAGCCTCTTAACCGCCGCACAGGGGGCGTCGCTGACGCGTTTAACCCAATTCGTAGGGCGCGGAAGTTAAATACGATCTAACGCAATTCGATCATTTCTGCACGACGCGCTCACGGGATCGCAAAGTCGCGCGCGAATGATGCGCGGATGATGGCTGTGTGCGCATTGGAGCCCTTCACCATGCTGTCTTCGAGCGCTCACAAGCGCAAGGAAGCAATCAAGTTCCAGGAGCGACAGTCTCGACCGCGGCAGTTTTTTGGGGGCGCAGGGCTTTCCAGGCTCGGCCGTCGATCGCCGCCAGCCCCGCGCCAATCATTAGCATGCCGAAGAGCGCCCGCGCGGTGATCGTTTCGCCCAACACGCAAACGCCAAGCAGCAAGGCGCTGATCGGCAACAGGAATGTTACAAGCAGCAGGTTCGTGGCTCCGACCGTCGCGAGGAGGCGAAAGTACAGCAGGTAGGCAAGCGCAGTGCTGAGAAGAGCAATTCCAGCGAGCGCCGCCCAGACATGCAGATCCGGAGCCGGGAGCGTCCAGGGCCTGTCAACGACGGCCGCAATGGGCACAAGGACGATCGTACTGGCCGTGATCTGCCCCGTCGCGATCTTGATTGGGGGAACGCCCTTGAACCTTCGGCCATAGATCCCCGCAAACCCATAGGCCAGGGCGGCAAGCAAGCAGGAGACTTCGCCTATCCAGTCGCCTCGGCCGAGGCCGGACAGCGCATCGGAACCGATTAAAACCGCCACGCCGACGATTCCAAAAAGCACCCCTACAGCCTTGCCCCAGGTCAGACGTTCCGATGTCGTCAGGAAGTGGGCCGCGATGACCGTAAACAACGGCGTCGTCGCGTTCAAAATGGACGCGAGCCCGCTTGTTATGCGGGTTTCACCGAAGACGATCAGAGTAAAGGGAATCACGTTGTTCAAAATGCCCATGAGGAAAAATTGGCCCCAGAGCCGACCGGACGAAGGCATTCGATCGCCCTTGGCAAACAAGAACAGGTTGAGGATGAGGGCCGCCAGCCCGACCCGCCCGAGGACGACCGTGAATGGCGGCAGGGCATGAACAAGGACCTTGAAGAAGAAGAACGATCCGCCCCACAAAACGGACAGAAGGAGCAGCAAGAACCACTCCTTCGCGCTCATCTCGAGCTGGCTTCCTTGCGCTTCGACATTTCCGCTGCCCGTCTCCATGAGAGATCGGGCTTGCAACCAGCGGGCGTTCAGAACAACCCGTTTCCTGCGCTCAAATTGGGCAGGGCAATTCCAGGCGTGCGAAAGCACGATGAAACTGGCCTTTCTCCGCATTCTCGTTGGACCTCCTATTTGTTGTTTATTGCAATTCTCAGAAGGTTATGATATCCTTTCTTCTGGTCGATAGGGCAAGAGTGCGATGGCGAACGGACTGGACGACGCCCACCGGAAGAGAGTGTCGAAGGATGAAGCGGCGGCGGAGAATTTTTTTTACTCCAATCGCTCGTAACCCATTGAAAAGTCAAGATTCCAAACAATAAACGCTAGTAAATTGGAGTCTTTTTACTAGCGTTTAAGCGCGTTTATTAGCGCTTATGAGCACAGCTTCGGGCGGCCTCGGCGAGCCGCGACCCAAACACTTGGCCTCGCTCACACCCACTTCCGGTGCGCCCACATCCATTGCTCCGGCGCCTGCCGGATGAAGGCCTCGAACTGCGCGTGGAGCGCCGCTGTCCCCGCGATCGCATCGGCGGCGTGGTCGTCGGTATGAGGCACCTCCACCCGCGCGCCGCGGATCACGAAGCGCACCTTCGGCTCGCGGAATGCCGCGCCGGCATAGAGCGGCAGGCCCGTCTTGCGAGCGAGGAGAGCGGGAAAAACGGTCGCAAGCGCCGGGCGCCCGAAGAACGGCACGGCCGCGCCGTTGTCGTCGCGAAGGTCGGCGAGGAAAGCGGGATAGCCTCCGCTCCTCGCCGCCTTCATGAGCGCGCGCGCGGTCACCGGGGTCTTCGGCAGGAGGCCGCCCTCATAGAGGAAGGCGCGCAGCTTGCGGGTCTCCTCGTCGACGAGCGGATTGCTCAAGCGTTGGTAGACGCCGGTGAACTCGGCCCCCATGAGCCGGCTCGCGTAAGCCACGAGTTCCCAGTTGCCGAGATGCAGCCCACAGACGACACATGGCCCCCCGCGGATGATCTCCTCGAGCTGCTCCATGGGCTCGAAGCGGACGCGCTTCTGAGCCACGAGATCCTTGAGGTGGAACGATTCGCCGAAGGTGCGGCCGAGGTTCTCCCACATGCCCGCGGCGATCCGCTTGCGCTCGGCCTCCGAAAGCTCGGGAAAGGCCAGCTTGAGGTTGGCGAGCGCGCGTTCCTGCCGGTGCAGACGCGGCGCGATGACCCGCCACGCGGAGCCCGAAGTCGACGACACAAATTCGAGCGGCAAGGATGTGGCGGCTGCCTGAGCAGCCCGGAATACGATATGCTCCAGCCGGTAACGCAGGTCTTTCGACAGGATCATCGCTCGGTAGGATATCGGCCCCCAGTCCCCGCGGCTGATTGAGACGAGGGCCTGGCCCCTGTCAAGCGGGGCTTGCGCAAACGATGGCCGATTTGAGTTCTCGGAAAGTTGGGTTACTCCGTCGCCCAGGGTTATAACCCGGTTGGTCGATCGAAATCGCTATTGAGGTTGAGACATGATGGGTACGGCCGAGGCGGGCGAAAAATCCCGCTTGTCCCAGGAGCCTGAGCAAGAAAACGAATTCCGGCGGGCGCTCGAATCCGCCACGGGCTCGATCCTCAATGCCGAGGCGTTTCGTAAGCCTTATCCCCTGATTCGCTTTCGCGACTTCTTCCCCCGCGACTTTTACGCCCGCCTTTTGCAGAGCTTCCCCAATGTCGATCGCTTCGCCGGGCTGAATGGCGACGGAACGCGGCGCGAGTACGCGCTCTACGACGAGCGCAGCGATCCGGGTTCCGAGGAGAGCCGCGAACTCTGGAGCATCGTGCGCCGGGTGCTGTCGTCAGACGAAGTCGCGTCCGCGTTGAGGGAAAGGCTGGACGAAGGTTTCCGCATCCGCTCCAGAAGAAGTGGCGAACAGTGGCCGGTCCCCATGCATCCGCGGCCCGTCCTCTACACCGATCTCAACGGCTATGCGATCAAGCCTCATCCCGACACCCGCCGCAAGGTCTTGACCATGCAGATCTACCTGCCTTCGGACGAGTCGCAGCGGGAACTGGGGACGGCCATCTATAAGGTCTCCCCGATGGGCGTCTTCGCCTGGAAGTCCTACGGGCTCGTGAAGGACAAGACCGTGCCTTTCCTGCCGAACTCCGGCTACGCGTTCGTCGTCATCCATCCGGCCTTTTCGCTTCTCAGATCAAGCTGGCATGGGCGAGAAGCGATCTCGGTTCCGGTCGAGAAGCCGCGGCTCTCGATCCTCAACACCTACTACCGGGAACCGACGCCTCAGCCGAACGGGGGCATGTGAGGAAACGCTGGCCGCGTCTGGCGGCTCAGCCCATCGCGAAGTCCCAAAGCGAGCGCCAGACGCAGCGCTTCGCGGGGTTCGTGAACGCCGCCGCGTCGAAGTGGGCGAGATGGCCCGTGGTGCCATCGTCCGGCCAGCGGAAACCCACTTCCACCTGGCCCGCCCGCTCGATGACGAATTGCTGCACCGGTCCTGGATCGTCAGCCGCCGCGATCGCCGGGCCGAGCCGGCCGATCGCGCCGTCCTGGTAGAGCCAGAGTCGGCCGTCGGCCGAGGTCACCCGAACGAGATGCGCTGATGCGTCATAAGCGACGACCAGGGGCCCGAGCTTCCCCTCGCCCCGGTAGTCGCATTGGCGCGTCACCGGGCCGCCCGCGTTGGCCATCGCTCCGGAGGCGATCAGCGCTGTGAATGCGGCCAGGGCGAGACAGGCGCGGGGCATATCGCTTGGGTTCCGGTCAGTGTCCGTGTGCGAAACAATGTATACGCTCAGGGCCGCAAACTGCGAAAGCCCGAAATTTCCGCAGCCCTGCCTGCTGTCAAGGCGGTCTGAGCCGGTTCGAGTTGCAATGCCACTTTAACCTGCTATCAAGCCGCGCGCCGCGAACCGGCGCACACTTATCTCAAGGATCTCTTCATGTTTGCTTGCAGCCGACGCTTCGCGCTCGCGCTCCCCCTGCTCGCCGTTTCGACCGCCTGGGCGGCTGAAGATTCTGACAACACCGCGATCCTCACCACGAAGCACGGCAAGGTCACGATCCAGCTTCACCCGGACTGGGCGCCGAAGACTGTGGCGCAGTTCAAGACGCTGGTGAAGGAGAAGTTCTATGATGGGCTGACCTTCCATCGCGTCATTCCAGGCTTCATGGCCCAGACCGGCGACCCGACCGGCACCGGCGGAGGCGGTTCAAAACTGCCCAACCTGCCGGCAGAGTTCAACCAGACCCATTTCAACCGCGGCATCCTCGGCATGGCGCGGACGGACGATCCGAACTCCGCCAACTCGCAATTCTTTATCATGTTCGGCGACGGCGGATTCCTCGACGGCAAATACACCGCCTTCGGCGAGGTTACCTCGGGAATGGACGCCATCGACAAAATCAAGGCCGGCACCGAAGGCAACAACGGCGCGGTCGACAATCCCGATAAGATCGTGACCCTGCGCATGGCGTCTGGCGCGAAATAATAAGTAGGAGCAACGATATGAGCAGCGCAGGCGATACGCTAACGCTCGAGACGAGCAAGGGTCCGGTTGTGATCGAGATGAATCCGGCGCTTGCGCCTGGCCATGTCGCGCGCATCAAGCGCCTGGTCTCCGAAGGATTTTACGATGGCATCGTCTTCCACCGCGTGATCGACGGGTTCATGGCCCAGACCGGTTGTCCCAAGGGGACTGGGACGGGGGGGTCGAAATATCCCGACCTCAAAGCCGAGTTCAACGCCGAGCCGCATGTGCGCGGCACGGTTTCGATGGCCCGCTCGTCGAGCCCGGATTCGGCCAATTCGCAGTTCTTCATCTGCTTCGCCGACGCGCCCTTCCTCAACCGCCAATATACGGTCTGGGGCAAGGTCGTGTCAGGCATGGAGAACGTCGACAAGATCAAGCGCGGCGAGCCCGTCCGCGATCCCGACAAAATCGTCAAGGCGACCTTAAGCTGAGAGCCGGCCACGATCTCTGTCGCGAGGGCGCGGCCTAGCGAATTGACGATCTCCACGGCAGGGCGATGACCGCGATGCGTGTCGACGCCTTTGACTTCGTTCTTCCGCCGGAGCGCGTCGCGCTCGAGCCGGCTAATCCGCGGGACAGCGCGCGGATGCTGGTCGTCGGTCCCAAGGGCGACTTGACCGATGCGCACGTGCGCGACCTGCCGGATTTTCTCACGGCCCGCGATGCGCTGGTCGTGAACGACACCCGGGTCATCGCGGCGCGGCTCGAGGGCGTCCGCGTCAGGGGCGAGGCGATCGCCTCGATCGAAGCGACCCTGATCGAGCGCATCGACGATTGCCGCTGGCGGGCGCTCGCCCGGCCCGCAAAACGGCTCAAAATCGGCGAGCGTATCCGCTTCGGCGAGCCGGGCGAAAGCACGGCCTGCTTTCTCTCGGCGCTCGACGCGGAAGTGGAGGACAAGGGCGAAGCGGGCGAGGTTCTGCTACGCTTTGAGTTCGCCGGGGCGGCGCTGGGGGAGGCGATTGAGCGCCTCGGCGCGCCTCCCCTGCCCCCTTACATCGCCTCACGACGCGCTTTGTCGGCAAGCGACCAGGCGGACTACCAGACGATGTTCGCCGCCAACCCTGGCGCGGTCGCGGCGCCGACAGCGGGCCTGCATTTCACCCCGTCGTTGGTCGCCAGTCTCGCAGCGAAAGGCGTCGCCCTACATAAGGTCACGCTGCACGTCGGCGCAGGCACCTTCGCGCCCGTCAGGGTCGAGGATACGGTCGACCACAAGATGCATTCCGAATGGGGTTCGATCAGCGCGGCTACGGCCGACGCGCTGAACGCCGTGCGGGATACCGGCGGCCGGGTCGTCTGCGTCGGCACGACCTCCGCCCGCGTCATCGAGAGCGCCGCCGACGAGAACGGGCGGCTTCGGCCGTTTTCAGGTCGAACGGATATTTTCATTACCCCCGGCTATCGCTTTCGCGTTGTCGACGCACTCTTGACCAACTTTCATTTGCCGCGATCGACCCTGTTCATGCTGGTCTCGGCCTTTAGCGGGCTGAAGACCATGCACGCGGCTTATGCGCACGCCATTCAAACTGGCTATCGGTTTTATTCCTACGGCGACGCCTGCCTGCTGAGCCGCGCAAAGCCGACCGAGCCGTGAGCGCCAAATTCGCCTTCGCCGTCCATGCAACCGACGGCGCGGCTCGCACGGGCGCGATCTCGACGCCGCGCGGAATGATCCGCACGCCCGCTTTCATGCCGGTCGGCACCGCCGCGACCGTCAAGGCCATGCACCCGGAGGCGGTCAGAGCGCTCGGCTACGACATCGTGCTCTCCAACACCTACCACCTGATGCTAGCGCCCGGGGCCGAGCGAATCGCCGCGCTCGGGGGCTTGCACAAGTTCATGAACTGGCCCCATCCCATCCTTACGGACTCGGGGGGCTTCCAGGTGATGAGCCTGGCGAAATTGCGCAAGCTCAGCGAGAGCGGCGTGACCTTCCAGTCGCATATCGATGGATCGCGCCATGAGCTGACGCCCGAGCGTTCGATGGAGGTGCAGCGCCTTCTAGGGTCCGACATCCAGATGCAGCTGGACGAGTGCGTTCGGCTGCCCTGCTCTTTCGAGGAGGCCGAGCGCGCGATGCGCCTGTCGCTTCGATGGGCCGAACGTTCGAAGGACGCCTTCGGCGAACAGCCGGGCCGAGCGATCTTCGGCATCGTTCAGGGCGGCACGGAAAAAGACCTTCGCCTGTTTAGCGCCGATGCGCTCGTCGAGATGGACTTTCACGGCTATTCAATCGGCGGACTGGCGGTCGGCGAGCCGCAGGCGGCGATGCTCGAGACGCTCGATGTCGTCGTCCCGCATTTGCCCGTCGACAAGCCGCGCTATCTCATGGGCGTGGGAACGCCCGACGATCTGCTCCAAGCCATGAGGCGCGGCGTCGACATGTGCGATTGCGTGATGCCGACGCGGGCGGGACGGCACGGAATGGCGTTCACGCGCCGGGGCCGGCTCAACCTGCGCAACGCGCGCTTCGCCGACGATCCTCGCCCGATCGATCCCGTGTCATCCTCGCCGATGGCGCGCAACTATTCCCGCGCTTATTGGCGCCATCTCACGAAATCAGGCGAGATCCTGGCGATGATGGGCCTGACCGAAGTCAATCTTGCTTATTACCAAGACCTGATGGCGGGGGCGCGGCGCGCAATCGGCGAGGGGCGACTGGACGCCTATATCGCCGAGACGCAACAAAATTGGGCGGAGGGCGAGGCCGAGGGACGCTAAGGGCGGCCGCTTGGCGCCCCACCGCCGAGACTGGGCAGGAGCGGCCAGCTTGACCTAGATCCGAGAGCGCTATGCTTGGTCAGCCTCAGAACCGCCATGACTTGAAGCAAGTAGAGGCGTCACCGCCAAATATAAAAGGGGCGGGCCGCTCTTTCGGCGACCCGCCCCTTTTTCATTCACGTAGTGCGTTTTACAATCTCGGATATTATTGACTATCCCTTCCGCAATGTGAGCGGTAATTCAAGACTGTCGAACGCTTTTGTCCTCCCACAGACCCTACGGCGTCCGGCGCCAAACCTTTTGGCAGCGGCCTCCTTTTAGCGCGCCATTGCTAGTCCAAATTTTTGCCTCTGTCACCAGCCTAAGCGCCCCTGCCATGCATATTTTCCCTAGCTTGGCTCATTTTGGTCAAATGTGCAGCGACGAATGCAAAAGTGCTTCGCATTCGAGCATCTTGCCCCCTTCGGTCCGTCTTTCATCGGTGACGTGGATGCCTTAAGACCCCAAGCCAATGCTTCCATTTCTGGAGTCAAAATGACTGCAATCGTGAACGTCGTCGGCCGCGAAATCCTGGATAGCCGCGGCAATCCTACGGTCGAGGTGGATGTCGTGCTCGAGGACGGCTCCATGGGACGCGCCGCGGTTCCGTCAGGGGCTTCGACCGGCACGCGCGAGGCGGTCGAACTGCGCGACGGAGACAAGCGACGTTTCGGCGGCAAGGGGGTCCTGAAAGCAGTCGAGGCGGTCAATCGAGACATTTTCGACGCCGTCTCCGGGCTCGAGGCTGAAGACCAGCTCAAGATCGACGAGACGCTCATCGCCCTCGACGGCACCAATAACAAGTCGAGGCTCGGCGCGAACGCCGTTCTCGGCGTCTCGCTTGCCGTCGCCAAGGCCGCGGCGGAAGCTTCCGGCCTTACGCTCTACCGGTATGTCGGCGGAGCCATGGCCAGGGTCTTGCCGACGCCGATGATGAATATTGTCAACGGCGGCGCCCACGCCGACAATCCGATCGACTTTCAGGAGTTCATGATCCTTCCTGTCGGCGCGCCGACGTTCGCTGAGGCCGTGCGCTGGGGCGCCGAGACTTTCCACGCGCTGAGGAGCGCCCTGAAGAAAGCCGGACACAATACCAACGTTGGGGACGAAGGCGGCTTCGCGCCAAACCTGCCGTCAGCGGAAGCCGCGCTTGATTTCTGCCTCAAGGCGATCGACGCGGCAGGGTTCAAACCCGGCGACGACATGGTGCTCGGGCTTGATTGCGCCGCCTCCGAGTTCTTCAAGGACGGGAAATACGTCTATGAGGGCGAAGGCAAAACGCGCTCGGTCGAGGAGCAGGTCGAATATCTCGCCAAGCTTCAGGGCTCCTATCCGATCCTCTCGATCGAAGACGGGATGGCCGAACAGGACTGGGTGGGGTGGAAGCTGCTCACCGACAAAATCGGCGGCAAGTGTCAGCTCGTCGGCGATGATATCTTTGTGACCAACGTCGAGATCCTGGATCGCGGGATCAAGGAGGGGGTCGGGAATTCGATCCTCATCAAGGTCAACCAGATCGGCTCGCTGAGCGAGACGCTGGCCGCCGTCGATATGGCGCAGCGGGCCGGCTACACCGCCGTGATGTCGCATCGGTCGGGCGAGACGGAGGATTCGACCATCGCCGATCTCGCGGTCGCAACCAATTGCGGGCAGATCAAGACGGG
The DNA here is from genome assembly GCA_963737365.1 of uncultured Alphaproteobacteria bacterium. Taxonomy (GTDB): domain Bacteria; phylum Pseudomonadota; class Alphaproteobacteria; order Rhizobiales; family Beijerinckiaceae; genus Roseiarcus. Next base: position 545,142 of record CAVTSD010000007.1, on the reverse strand, counting down.
CTCGCTCTCTCGCTCGGATCGGCTGGCGAAGTACAACCAGCTGATCCGGATCGAGGAGGAACTGGGCGATCAGGCCCGCTATGCCGGGCGCGAAGCCATCAAGGTCGCTTAGCGGACGTCGGTAACGTCGCGTTAACGCCGTCGCCGCAAAGATCGGCGGATGGTGGTCAGGACTCGCCTGCGCTCGATCGTGCTTCCGATCGCTCTCTACCTCGTGCTCGGGGTGGCGAGCTTCTATCTGGTCTGGGGCGCGTCAAACGGCGAGCACGGGCTCAAGGCTGCAGAGAAATTCGACGCAGAGGCCACCGAGCTGAAGGCGCAGCTCGCGGGGCTCAGGGATAAACGCGCGCGTTGGGAATTGCGCGTCGCGAGCCTTCGGCCGGAAAGCATCGACAAGGACCTCCTGGACGAGGAAGCCCACGCGCTGCTCGATCGCGTCGGCAAGAACGAGGTTGTCATTTTCACCGCGTCCCAACCAGCGCGCTGAGCTCGGAAATCCTCCGCCCCTGGTTGTTCCGCCGAGCCGCCTCCGCGGGCAGATACGTCAGCTCTTGCGCGGACGCCACGCCCCCCTAGCATCGCAACGACGCCACTGGCGCGAACGGCGTCGAGGCTTTCGACAGCAACGGCAATCCAGTCGGCGGGGATGTCACCGGCGACGGCGGGTTCGACTACACCAAGCTTGCGGCCAGCAACGCCGCGGCGCTCGGCCTGTACGCCAACAGCGTTCCCGAACCTTCGACTTGGGCAATGCTGCTGACCGGCTTCCTCAGCTTGGGAAGCGCGATGCTTTATCGCGCGCGAAGCAGCCCCGCACGAATCTGATCCTCTCTTTGTCCGCTCGGGGACGCCCCCGCGGTCCGGGCGTTCTCGCAGCGGCGCACTCGAGCGCCGCGTCCTCGTTCCTTCCTTATGATCCCCAACTGCAGGCATCCTCGAAGCGGCCCCTACGCTGCAAAGAGCCAGGCGCCCGGCCGAGCCCCTTTAGCCTTCCTCCCGCCTCTGCCCTGCGGCACGCAAATCACCTCTGTCTGGTTCTCGGGCGCCGCTCGTGCTATGGCGCGAGTCCCTTCCACTTGGGCAGGTTTCCCCATGAACGTCACCGTCCAGACGCCCACTCGTTCGAACTCGTTCTTCTCCGCAGCTCTCGCCGACGCTGATCCGGAGATCGCCCGCGCGATCGAACTCGAGCTCGGTCGCGAGCGCGACGGCATCGAACTCATCGCGTCTGAGAACATTGTGTCGCGCGCCGTGCTGGAGGCGCAGGGCTCGGTGTTGACCAACAAATACGCGGAAGGTTACCCTGGCAGACGCTATTACGGCGGCTGCCAGTTCGTCGACATTGCGGAGAATCTGGCGATCGAGCGCGCGTGCCAGTTGTTCGACTGCCGCTTCGCCAACGTCCAGCCCAATTCCGGAAGCCAAGCCAATCAGGCCGTCTTCATGGCCCTGATGCAGCCCGGCGACACGTTCATGGGGCTGGATCTGGCCGCCGGCGGACACCTGACGCACGGTTCGCCGGTCAACATGTCCGGGCGCTGGTTTCACGTGGTCCCCTATGGCGTCGATCGGACGACCCATCGGATCGACATGGATCAGGTCGAGGCGTTGGCGCGCGAGCATAAGCCGAAGATCATCATCGCCGGCGGATCGGCGTATGCGCGCCATTGGGACTTCGAGCGGTTCCGCGCCATTTGCGATGGCGTCGGCGCTTATTTCGTTGTCGACATCGCTCATTTCGCCGGGCTTGTCGCGGGCGGCGCCCACCCCTCCCCGTTCCCGCACGCGCATGTCGTCACCACGACGACGCATAAGACCCTGCGGGGCCCGCGCGGCGGCATGATCCTCACCAACGACGCGGAGCTTGCGAAGAAGATCAATTCGGCGATCTTCCCCGGCTTGCAGGGCGGACCACTGATGCATGTCATCGCCGCCAAGGCGGTCGCGCTCCACGAAGCGCTCACGCCGGAATTCAAGGCTTACGCGCACGCCGTGGTCGACAACGCTCAAGCCTTGGCCCAGCCGATCCTCGCCGGAGGCTACAAGCTTGTGACCGGTGGCACCGACAACCACCTGATGCTGGTCGATCTAACGCCCAAGGGCCTGACCGGCAAAGCGGCCGAGGCGGCGCTCGACCGCGCCGACATCACCTGCAACAAGAATGGCATTCCGTTCGACCCGCAAAAGCCCATGGTGACTTCAGGCATCCGCCTTGGATCGCCGGCGGCAACTTCGCGCGGCTTCGGCACAAACGAATTCGCCGATGTCGGTCGGATGGTTGTTGAGGTCCTCGACGGCTTGGCGGCGAACACCGAATTGGGGAATGTCGCGGTCGAGGCGAAAGTGCGCGCGGACGTCGCCGAACTCACCAAGCGGTTCCCGATCTACTGAGGGCCGGGCGGATTTTGAAGGGCGGCTCAGATGCGGTGCCCCTATTGCGGCGGCCTCGATACGCAAGTGAAAAACTCGCGGCCGACTGACGATTCCTCGTCGATCCGCCGCCGGCGCATCTGTCCCGATTGCGGCGGCCGCTTCACAACGTTTGAGCGCGTGCAGCTGCGCGAGCTCATGGTGGTCAAGAAGAACGGCCGTCGCGCGCCGTTCGACCGCGACAAGCTCATGCGCTCGGTCCAGGTCGCGCTGCGCAAGCGATCGGTCGAGCCCGAACGGGTTGAACGCATGATCAACGGCATCGTGCGCCAACTCGAGAGCCAGAGCGACGGCGACATCCCGACCGATCGGATCGGCGAATTGGTGATGGAGGGCTTAAAGGCGCTCGACGACATCGCCTATGTGCGTTTCGCCTCGGTCTACCGGAACTTCGCCGAGGCGCGGGACTTCAACGCCATCGTCGGCGAGCTCGAGGCCGAGCCGGACCCCGACCCTGCGCCGGCGAAGGAAGCGCCCCGACAACGCCGGAACGCGCCCGCGACATGAGCGAAAGCGCAGGTGCAGACCCCGATGAGGATCTGCGCTGGATGGAGGCGGCGCTCAATCTGGGATCGCGGTCGCTTGGCCTAGCGGCTCCCAATCCCGCCGTCGGCGCAATCCTGGTGAAGGACGGCGCGGTTGTTGGCCGCGGCACGACGGCGCCAGGCGGAAGGCCGCATGCCGAACGCATCGCCATCGCTCAGGCTGGCGAGGCCGCGCGTGGCGCTACGCTCTATGTGACGCTCGAGCCGTGCTCGCATTTTGGCGTGTCACCCCCGTGCGTCGGCGCCATCATCGACGCCGGCGTCGCGCGTGTCGTTTCGGCGACGGAGGATCCCAATCCGCTCGTCGGCGGTGACGGCCATGCGCGGCTGAGAGCGGCGGGAATCGCCGTCTCGGTTGGGGCCGGGGCCGATCAGGCGAGACGCGACCATTTGGGCCACGTCCTGCGCGTCACGGAGGGCCGGCCTTGCGTGACGCTTAAGCTCGCCGAAACTGCCGACGGCTTCGCCTCCGCCGGCTTGAACGACGCGCGCCTGCGCATCACGGGGCCGATTGCCGACCTTCGGGTGCAGATCATGCGCTCGACCCACGAAGCGATCATGATTGGGGTCGGCACGGCCCTGGGCGACGATCCGGCCCTGACCGTGCGGCTGGGCGGCGTCGACCGCAGGCCCTTGCGCGTCGTCCTCGACACACATCTGCGCCTGCCTGAACGCTCGAGACTCGCCGCAACCGCCAGAGACGTTCCGACGCTGGTCGTAGCAGGCGAGACGGCGCCGGAAAACGCGGCGCGGCGGCTTGAGGCCCTCGGCGTGACGATCGAGCGCGCGCCCCTCGATGCGGACGGCCATGTCGATCTCATCCACGCCCTGCGGGCGCTTTCATCGCGTAGGATCACGCGCGTGTTCAGCGAAGGGGGACCGATTGTTGCTTCCCGGCTCATTGCCCTTGGCCTCGCCGACGAGGTCGCGCTCATCACAGCCGACAAGCCGCTCGGCCGATCGGGAGTCGTCGCGCTCGACTCTAGAGGCTCGCTCGACGCTGCGCGACCGTTCGCGATATCGTGCGATCGAGACCATGGACTACGGGCCGGACACGATGCGGCTCTGGCAGCGCATGGAGAGATCGGACCGAGCGACTCGCTCTTAAGCGCGCAAGGAAGCGAGCCGCCAACGCGACCGCCTCACTTCTTTAACAAACCTCACATAGAGATGCTCTCCGCCGAAGCGATCCGCGCGTGACGAGAACGCACGCGCGATCTTAGGAGCACAAGGGGACGCAATGAATAAAACGCTAATCGCGCTGACATTGGCCGGGGCGCTTGCCGGGCTTGGCGCAGGCCGCGCCGACGCGTGCACCTCGATGATCTTCAAGGCCGAGGACGGCACGCGCATCTATGCGCGGACGATGGAATGGGGCGCCTCCGATCTCAAATCCGAGATGATGCTAGCGCCACGTTCGATGGCCTTTTCGTCTAACCTGGGCGACGGCAAGATCGGCGCGGCGTGGAAGAACCAATATGGCTTTGTCGGCGTCAACGCGGCCGGCCTCCCTTACGCGACCGACGGCATGAACGAAGCCGGGCTTACAGTGGGCGCGCTCTTCTTTCCGGGCTTCGCCAAGTATCAAGAGGTGAAGGCCGACGAACTGACGACGACCGTCAGCAACGTCGATCTCGTCAACTACATCCTGAGCAACTTCAAGACCGTGGACGAGGTGCGCGAGGCGATGCCAAAAATACGGGTGGTGCGCAACGCCGAGATCGAGAAGGCGTTCGGCACGCCCCTGCCCCTGCATCATGTCGTGAGCGATCCGACTGGGGCTTCGATCGTCATCGAGTACATGGATGGCGAGCTCAGCATGACCGACAACAAGGTCGGCGCGATGACCAATTCGCCGGGCTACGACTGGCATCTTTTAAACTTGAGGAACTACGCCAACCTCACGCCGCAAGCGGCGCGGCCGCACAGCATCGATGGCGTTTCGCTCGCGCCGTTCGGAGCGGGAAGCGGGATGCTCGGCTTGCCTGGCGACTTCACGCCGCCGTCGCGATTCGTGCGGGCGGTCGCTTTCGTCAATACCATGATCCCGGCGAAGGACGCGGCAGCGGCCGTGAACGCCGCATCGGTTATGCTGAACAACTTCGACATTCCAAAGGGGCTGGTGCGCGAAGGCGACGCCGAGGATTTCCATCTCGGCTACACCCAATGGTCGGTCATCGCCGACATGAGCCACAAGGTCTATTATTACTGGACGATGTATGACCGCAGGATGCGCTCGGTCGATCTCTCCAAGCTGGACTTCGGGGGCAAGGCCATCTCTTCGTTCCCGCTCGATAAGCTTCGCATTGAAGACGTGCTGGACCGTTCGAACGACTTTCCGCATTAACCCGGAGCGATGGTCCTCACTCACTCGGTTGGAGTCATGCCCGCCAAGCGGGCGCCCAGACGTTCGCATGACGTCTCTGGATTCCCGCGTGCCCGGGAATGACAAAAATGGGCGGTCTGGGAGCGGGCCTTACTTCTTCGCCGCTGCGATAATCGGCCCTGCCCCATTCGCCTGGACGAGGGCCGCTTCGGCTAGATCGGAGCTCCCGGCGGGAGCGGGAAACGAGGCCGCTTCGCCTCGCCATTTGCCGAGCAGAACCATCTCGCGCACCACATGCGTATAGGGGAGCGTGTGGCCGGCGTTCTCGCCGCGCGGAATTGTGACATCGACCGTGTGCGGGATGTAGCGCGCGAGCCACACGTCGGCGCCGCCGGCCGGCGGTTCGCCCTGTCCGACCGTCACCGCCCCGCCCGAAAAGTTGACGTTCGGGCCGCCCCCGCCGCGATCGCCGCGACTCATAAGCCCGGCTAGGCTGCCCGGCTCCAAGGCGTCTCCCGCGACCCGGCCGTTGACGACCACCTGGGGCGTGTAGACGCCGTCGTGACCGAGCGACCGAGCGTAGGCGTATTGCCGCGCCGTCCAGGCGGCTTTGGAAAATGTGTCCTTCCAGCCGAGGCGATCCCAGTAGTCGACCTCGAATGAGAGCGCTAGCACGTCCGGGCGCCCGCTGACCGCCCCGACACTGGCCTCCGCCGGCGGGCATGACGAACACCCCTGGCTCTGAAACAGTTCGATCACGGTCGGATGCGCCGCATCGCTCGCAAGCGCCAGACTTTGTGGAAGGGCGAAGAGGCCCAAGGCCGTGGCTGCACCGCCGATGTTTCTCAAAGCCGACATGGCTGCTCCTTCCCGTGAGGCGGCCACAAGCGCGCCGCTCGACCAACATTCGCCGGCAGCTAGGATTTGTTACCGAGGCCCATGCGCGCCTAACGCCGCGCCCTCGCGCGCTCGGGCCCGCGATCTCGACGAACCTCGACCACGATGGTCCCCGGCCTCGGCTCAAGCTATGGGAGCGCATGGCGCGAACCGATTTCCGATCCCCTCGTCTTTACGTTTCCCAGGACTTGGCCTTGGGCGCCGAGGTCAAGCTCGACCCTCAGCAGACGAATTATCTGGTCAATGTGCTGCGCCTCGGCGCCGGCGCTCCCGTGCTTCTGTTCAATGGCCGGGACGGCGAGTTCTCCGCCAGTCTCAACGTGAGTTCGCGCAAGGCGGCTTTGCTGGTCGTCGGCGCGCGGAGCCGGCCGCAAGTAGGGCCGCCGGACGTCGACTATCTGTTCGCGCCGCTCAAGCACGCCCGTCTCGATTATATGGCGCAGAAGGCGGTCGAGATGGGCGTTGGACGGTTGCGGCCGGTCATTTCGCGCCGCACTCAGGTCGCACGGGTCAACCTGGAGCGTCTTGAGGCCAATGCGATCGAGGCTTGCGAACAATGCGGCGTGATCTGGATACCGGAGATCGCGCCAGTCGAATCGCTTGGCGAAGCGCTCAAAAGCTGGCCGGCCGAACGCCTGCTGGTCTTTTGCGACGAGGAGGCGGACCCCGGAAGTCCCCTCGATGCGCTCGCCAGCGCGCGAGCGGATGGCGGCGTCGGCTTGCTGATCGGGCCGGAAGGCGGTTTTGACGACGCCGAGCGCGCCGCGATCCTCTCGGCGCCGCGCGTGCTCCGCCTGAGCCTCGGACCGCGCATCCTGCGCGCGGACACAGCCGCGGTGGCCGCGCTGGCGCTCGTTCAGGCCACGCTGGGGGATTGGCCGAAAAGCCACAACGAAATTTAGTCTCCATTACGAGACCTGTTCGCCATTTTGCCGCCACGATATGGCTGCATCCCCGCTCACAATGAATCACGATTCCATTGGCGGCTCCCGCAGGGTTGCTCGGATAATTGGGGCGCTCAGCGCGCCTTTATTGGCGCTCATCGGGGGAAGCTTGCCCAATTCGGCAAGCGCCGGGAACGGCGGCGGCCTCGAGCCTCAACTAGAGATGCGCGGCTCCTCCTGCGAGGAGTCGGATCAGGAGCTAGCGCCCGGTCGAGCCGGATGCGCGCGGATCAAAGGCTACGTTGCGGCGGGCGCGCGTTTTGGATCCGACGATCGCATCGGCGGTCGCCTGAGCCCGTTTGGCCCGCTCGATGAGCCGGGAATCGCCGCCGCCCGCTCGTCGTCGGGCCTCGTGATCCTCGGCGCGCCCTTAGGCAGAGACCGCTTTTTCGTCCCCACCAGCAAGGGCGACATCGCTCGCTAAGTGCTGCGCCGGCGCAGCAATGCCGAACTAGACTAAAACGCCGCCTCGTCAAACGCCGGTTCGACCGAGCGTCCCCAAGGCCCCTCGTAACGCTCGATCCAATGCCGCGCTGGCTCACGGCCGCTCTCAGCGACCGCCTCGAGCGGGCGCAGGTAGACGGTCTCATCCTCGCCTTTCGCGTTGAGCCGCGCGCGCCGCTTGAGACCGCCTTCCGCGATCGCCAGCATGTCGATCGCGACCGCACGCAGATCCCGCCCGCGGATCTCGGCGGCGAGCCCAAGCACCGGAACGTCGTCGCGCAGCTTCTGCCGGTCTTCTGCCGTCCAGCCCTCGATCAGCGCCTCGGCCGCCTGAAGCGCGCTCGGATCGTAATAGAGGCCGGCCATCAGCGCCGCGAGCGCGACGATGCGATCCGGCGGGCCCACGTCGGCGCCGCGCATTTCGAGGAAACGCTTGAGCCGCACCTCAGGGAAAATCGACGACAGGTGGTTCGCCCAATCCGCGAGCGTCGCGCGCTCCCCAGGCGCTTGCTTGAGCCGGCCCGCAAGCAGGTCGCGGAAACTTGCTCCGGCCGCGTCTTGATAATGGTCGCCGCGCTTCACGAAATAAAGCGGCACATCGAGCGCGTAGTCGACGTAGCGCTCAAAGCCCATGCCGGGCTCGAAGGCAAAGGCGAGCATGCCGGTGCGCGCCGGATCGGTATGGCGCCAGATCTCGGAGCGAGCGGACAGGAGCCCGTTGAGCTTGCCGTCGGTGAACGGCGAATTGGCGAACAAGGCTGTCATCGCCGGCTGCAGCGCGAGGCCCACGCGCATCTTTAAGACCATGTCCCGTTCGCTCGCGAAGTCGAGATTGGCCTGCACAGTCGCGGTGCGAAACATCATATCGAGGCCGCGTGTGCCTACTTTCGGCATATAGCGGGCCATGATCGCGTAGCGGCTTTTCGGCATAACCGGCGTCTCGGCGCGCGACCATTGCGGACTCATGCCGAGCGTGAGAAAGCCGACGCCAAGCGGATCGGCCACAGCGCGGCAAGCGGCCAGATGACGATCGAGTTCAATTGCGGTTGCATGCGCGTCATAAAGCGGGGCGCCGGAGAGCTCAAATTGCCCTCCGGGCTCAAGCGAGATGGCGCCCTCGCCCTTGGCGTCATAGAGGCCGATCAGGTTCTCGCCGTCCTCGATGCGCTCCCAGCCAAGATGCGCCCGCATGCCTTCAAGAAGCGCCCGAATCCCGCGCTCGCCGTCATAGGGGACAGGAGAGCGATCGGCGCGATAGAACGGGATTTTCTCGTGTTCCGTGCCGATCCTGAACGGTCCATCCGGCTTGCATCCCGCCTCAAACCAGGCGACGAGCGCGTCGCGCGATTCGACGACTTCACTATCGACGACGTCCCGAGCCATAAAGGCGCTTACCCCAACGGCCGGCGAACCGGCGAACCGGCTAGATAGTCGCGCCGCTCCGACAATGCAAAGGGCGCTCCCGAAAGATAGAGAAACGCGCTCCGCCTTCGGATCGCTTTAACCGTTGCCGCAGACGTCCACGCCAAAAACAAAAAGCCCTCGTTCGGTCTCATCCGTTGTTAGGAACTTTCGGGCCTGATGCGGGGGATTTCGAGGACACCCTGCCATGACCAAGCTGTTGCGCCGGTTCATGCTCTGCGATCGAGGGGTGACCGCGATCGAGTATGCGCTCATATCTTCGCTGATCGCGCTCGTGATCGTGGGCGCGGTCACCACGGTGGGAACGCAACTTAGCGTGAGCTTCACCCGCGTCGCCGCCGCCTTTCCGTGACCGAGCGCTTCGTCATGGCGTCCTCGCCGCCGGCCTTAAGCCAACGCGACCGCCCCCGTCGATCGCCTTCGCGAGCCGCCAGGTGACGACGTAGGCTGTCGCGACCGCGATAAGCCCGAACACGGCGGCTCCAAGCGCAAAGCCGAGCATGCCGCCTTTCACACCGCCATAGCGCGCGCCAATTGTCACAAACGGAATCGTCCCCAAAGTCGCGCGCGCCCAGTTGAACGCCATCGACAACACCGGAAAGCCGAGATTGTTGAACGACACATTGGCCACGAACAGGCAGGCGAGGAAAATCCAGGCGACCACTCCGTACTGGCAGTAGAAGGCGATGTATTGCGCGCTCTCGCCCCTGGCTTCGAAGGCGGCGGCAAGGGCAGGCTCGGCCAACACGAGCACCGCCCAGGCCACGAGAACGTAGCCGATCGACAAGATGAAGGAATCGGTCAGTGTCCGCTGCACCCTGTCCATGAGTTTCGCGCCATAGTTCTGACCGATGATTGGCCCAACCGACGCGGTGAGGGCGAAGACGACGCCGAAGGCCACCGGCGTCACGCGGTCAATGACCGCCGACGCGGCGATCGCCGGCTCGCCGAAATCGGAGAAAATTCGCAGTGTGTAGGCCGAGCTGACGGGCGCCGCCATATTGGCCATGATCGCCGGAAATCCGATCGCCATGATCGGCCCGAAGTCGCCTCGCACAGCATTGAGCTTCGGCCGAGCGACGAGGTCGTGCACGCCGACCGCGCCAAACCAGCCGACGCCAAGCAGAATCAGGCGAGAGAGGACCGTCGCCCAGGCGGCCCCGTAGACTCCGAGGCCCAGGCCGAAAATGAGCAGCGGATCGAGAAAAGCCGTGGCGATGCCCGCCGACAGCGTCACATACATCGCCCGGCGCGCGTCGCCGACGGCGCGTAAGATCCCCGAAAACGTCATGCCGACCGCGAGCGGCACGTTGGCCGGTATGCTGATAGCGATGAACTTCGAAGCGACCTCGGCCGACTCGCCGCGCGCGTGCAAAACCGTCACGAGGATCCAATCGCGCAATAGGAACATTGCCGCAGCCATCACGGCGGAAAACACGGCGGTGATGATGAGAGAGGACGCAGCGAGGCGCCGAGCGCGTGGCCGGTCGCCAGCGCCGAGCGCGCGCGAGACCGTGGCGGAGGCTGCGATGGTGAGCCCGATGTTGATCGACATGACGAAGAACGTCACCAAGCCGGCGTAACCGATTGCGGCTTTGAACGCCTGATCGCCGAGCTTCGACACCCAGAACAGCGAAAGAAGATCGACCACGAACACGGCCATCAGGCCGATGGCGCCGGTCGCGGTCATCACCGCGACATGGCGCATCAACGACCCATGCGTGAACACGGGCCGCTTGTCGTGTGCGGCGCTCGGGGCGTTCAAGGCGGCTTCCTTCTGGCCAGGTCGGGGTCTTAAAGGCTGAAGCCGACGGAAGCTAGAGGCGGCCAGCGCGACCGCCTGGCATGAATCGCTGCCCTCGGACTCTCGAGTTTTTCGTTTGACCACTCGATTGCCGGCGTCCTATCTGAACGCAGTCTTCAGTCCGCACTCTCGCGGGCCAAGGGAGGGAACCTATGCGCATCCGTCGTCTCGCACTCGCCTCGACGTTATCGCTCGCGGCTTTCGTGTCCGCAGAATCGGGCGCGCTCGCCCAACAGGCCGAGGCGATGAAATATTGCAAGGCGGATGTCGCGCGCCTTTGTCCGGGTGTGCCGCCGGGCGGCGGCCGCATCATCGCCTGCCTCAAGCAACACAAGGAAGAGATGAGCATCGGCTGCGGCAAGGCGCTGCAGGCGATGAAAGGGAAGATGGGCGGGTGAGCGAGGGGCGCCGCTTTTAAGGCTGTGTGAAAACCCCTGGAGCCTGATCTATGGGCGCAGCATCGCGGTGGGATTGGTCGGGCTCAATCCCTGATGGTTGCCGCGAGTTGAAAATCTGACACGTCTCGCGCCGGATGGCCGAGACGGAAACGCCGGTCCCTCGGATTGAATTTGGGAATGCTGAAGCTCTCCTGCCTCCGCGGCCAGGTCCGGATTGAAATCCGAAAGCGACCAGACTTCATGAACGAGTGCAACTGCACACTCTGCAGCAAGTTGGGCGCCCGTTGGGCCTATCTCCACCCCTCCGAAGTCGGCATCGAGGGATCGACAAAGGGATATAGCCGGGGAGACAAAGAAGACCCGGCCGCGGAAGTCCATTTCTGTGCAAGTTGCGATTCAACGACGCAATTTATTTTGACCGCAAGCGCCGTATTGAAGTTCGGAAACGTCCAGATGGGCGTTAATATGCGTCTAGCGGATGAGAAGGCTCTCGCCGGAATCGAATTGCGCTTCCCGGACGGACGAGGCTGGTCAGGCAAAGGCGGCTTCGGCTATGTGCAGGCGACTCCAATCATCGGCCAATCCTGAGATCAGCGCGATTCTCGGATAGCAACGGCGCCCTTAGCCTGCTCACGCCGCTGCTCAGAACCGCTCGCCGACCATTTCCTCGCTCTTCGCCCACAAAGCCTGGGCACGCTCGGGATTGAGCGCGTAGGGGCGCACGCCGGAGAATGTAAAGCCGGGCGCGTCGATGATGTCCGCGACGTGGCAATCCTCGCAATAGCGTCCGCCGATCGCGTCAGCCTTCGCCACCGCCGCCGCCCAGACCGACGTCGCTGCGCCTGCGGCGACCGATTTGTAGGCAATCGGCTTCGCGCCCGGCAGCTTCCCGACCTGCGTCATGTTTTCGGTTAGCTCCCGTCGCGCCTCTTCGCCCAGGTAGCGGCTGAGTTCGGTATGAATGGCGCCCGGATGGAGGGCGGCGGCGCGGATGCCGCGATCCTTGTGGCGGCGGTCGAACTCGACCGCGAAGAGTATGTTGGCCGTCTTCGAACGTCCGTAGGACGCCCACGCGCTGTAGGGCGCGCGCTCGAAATTCGGATCGTCGAGATCGACGTCGGAAAGCTGATGGCCGGATGACGACAGATTGATCAGCCGCGCGCCCGGCTTCATCAGCGACGCGATGCGGTTGACCAGCACGAAATGTCCGAGATGGTTGGTGCCGAATTGCGTCTCGAAACCGTCCGCGGTCTTGCCGAATGGCGTCGCCATGACGCCTGCATTGCAAATGACGAGATCGAACGGCGCGCCATTGGCGGCGAGCGCGTCGGCGCAGGCCCTAACGCTCGCAAGCGACGCCAGATCGAGCTCAATGAGCTCCAGGCCGCCGCCATGGGCGGCGTCTGCGCGCGCCGCCGCGGTGGCCGCTTTCGCCTTGCTTAAATCGCGCGCGGCGCCCACGACCTCCGCGCCGTGCGCGGCGAGCGCACGGGCGGTCTCAACGCCAAGACCGGCTGACACGCCAGTCACGAGCACGCGCTTGCCGTTCAACTTCACGCCGTCCAGCACCTCGTCGGTGGTCGATTCGGCTCCAAGGGCTTTGGACATGCATGATCTCCGGGTTCAAAAAGGAAAGCGCTCGCCGCTGCCGCGCCACGGCGGCGGATTGCCGCGGACGTCTCGGTGGAACAAACAGAGGTTGCCTCCGGCTATGACCGGGCGCGGAGCGAAGGCCGCCCGATCGAGGAAATCCGACCCGGCGACGTCGTGGTCTTCGCTCCGGGTGAGAGACATTGGCGCGCGCGCCCACGACCGCCATGACTCACATCGCCATCCAGGAGGCGCTTGACGGCAACGCGGTCGAGTGGACGGAAAAGGTCAGCGACGACCAGTACCAGAGCTGACCTCCCGTTTCGCAAACCTCAAAGTGAACAGCCGAGGAACCGACAAGCTTCTGCGCAGTTCCGAGGGCCTCTGGCGACACAGGAAGGGCAAACCATGACGCAAGGCATCAAAGACAAAGTGGTGGTCATCACCGGCGCGAGCAGCGGGCTCGGGGAGGCCGCGGCGCGTCGTCTGGCGCGGAACGGAGCCAAACTCGTGCTGGGCGCACGCCGCCTCGACCGGCTTCAGGCGCTCGCCAAGGAGCTTTCGCTCGAGAGCGAGGCCGCCGTGCAGACGGACGTCAGCAAATACGATGAGGTGAAGCGCCTCGTGGATCAGGCTGTGAAGGCGCACGGCCGCCTCGACGTCATCATCAACAACGCCGGCCTCATGCCGCAGTCGATGCTCGAGCGCCTCAAGATCGACGAATGGGACCGCATGATCGACGTCAACATCAAGGGCGTTCTTTACGGCATCGCCGCCGCTCTGCCGGTCATGCAAGCTCAAAAAAGTGGGCACATCATCAATGTTTCCTCGGTCGCGGGGCACAAGGTGCGGCCGGGCGGCACGGTCTATTCGGCGACCAAATCCGCCGTGCGGGTGATCTCGGAGGGGCTGCGGCAAGAGGTCAAGCCGTACAACATCCGGACAACCATCATTTCACCAGGCGCGGTCGAAAGCGAGCTCCCCGACACGATCACCGATCCGGACATCGGCGCGAGGGTGTCTCAATTCTATAAAGAAACCGCGATTTCCGCCGATTCCTTCGCAAGAATGGTCGAGTTCGCGATGAGCCAGCCGGACGACGTGGACGTCAACGAGATCCTGTTCCGGCCGACGCGTCAGGAATACTGACGCCTGACAAATTGCCGCTTTCCATGAGCGCGCAGGAATTGGAGTGTGATCCGCGTCACATCATCTTAGGGTCAGTTATGGTTTATATCAGACCATGAGATGAGCCGCTGCCGAAAGCAAAATGGCGGCGGATTTGGAGATGCGGCAATGTCGCGACATCTAGCATATACAGGCCTTTACGATGAGGGCCTCATCGACCAGCGCAACGCACGTCCCTTGACGATCGCCTTCGCCACGATCGTTATCGTCTGGATGGCGGCCTTCGGGATCGTGTCCGCTTCGACCGAGGTTAGCGCGCACTCCCATCCTGTGGCGCAAAGCGCGGCGTCGATCGAGAAGTAAGCCTCCGGCGCGATGGCCTTCCTTGAAGGCCATCGTTTTCCTTCAGGGCGGTCGAGCACGCAAGGGCGCAGATCAACGCCGAAGCTCTAAATTCAGTTTAGTCCTCGGATGTAAGCCCTTGATATCTGGCAGAGATACGGCGACAGCTGAAGCCCGCCGGTGACCAACAAGCGTTGTCCGAGGTGCAGAAAAATAAGGCTAAGGCTTTAATATCGCTTCGCCGCGAGCAAAACCGTAGGCTGAGCCAGCACGGACAATAAGTCGCCCCAGGCGACGACCCTCGCCCCTTGCAACCCCGCCCTCTTTCGCGTAAAGAGCGCTCCACTGAAACCGCCCGGCCGTTAAGGGCTGCCGTGGCGGTTTTTTCGCTCGTTCCGATGCGAACGGGGCCTTGGCCCCGGCAAATTCAAAAAGGCGTCAAGCCTTAAGGAGAGCCAAAATGCCCAAGTTGAAGACCAAATCAGGCGCGAAAAAGCGCTTCAAAATCACCGGGACCGGCAAGGTCGTCTACGCCCAAAGCGGCAAGCGGCACGGCATGATCAAGCGCACGCCAAAGCAGATCCGCGATCTGCGCGGCACATCGGTTTTGTTCAAGACCGACGGCGACAAGGTCAAGAAATTCTTCCTGCCGAACGGCTGAACCTTTTTTCCGGAGATTTGAACGATGGCACGCGTTAAACGGGGCGTAACCGCCCACGCCAAGCACAAGAAAGTGCTCAAAGCCGCCAAGGGCTTTTTCGGACGGCGGAAGAACACCATCCGCGCCGCCAAGGCTGCGGTCGACAAGTCGATGCAATATGCCTACCGCGACCGCAAGAACCGCAAGCGCGAGTTCCGCGCTTTGTGGATTCAGCGCATCAATGCGGCGGTGCGCGAGCACGGGCTGACCTACAGCCGCTTTATTTCCGCCCTTGCCACGGCCGGGATCGAAGTCGACCGCAAGGTTCTGTCCGATCTCGCCATTTCCGAGCCGGCGGCGTTCGCCGCGATCGTCGAGCAAGCCAAAAACTCGCTGCCGAAGGCCGCCTGAAGCGGCCTGACCCGGCCCTCCCCCGCGCCAATTGCGAGGCAGAGCTTAGGCGAGGCGAGTATCCTTCCCGTTGCACGGGAAGGATGAGCGGGCGGCTTCGCTGGGAGTCCTAGAGGAATGTCGGACCTTTCCGCCCTTGAACGGGAGACGCTGGCCGCGATCGAAAGCGCGCCGGACGAAAGCGCGCTAGAGGCGGCGCGCGTCGCCGCGCTCGGCAAGAAAGGATCGATCTCCGCGCTGCTCGCGACACTCGGCAAGCTTGCGCCGGACGAGCGCAAGACGCAGGGCGCGGCCATCAATGCCCTGAAGGATCAGGTCACAGGAGCGCTAACGGCGCGACGCGCGGTGCTCAAGCGCGTGAGCCTCGAGGCCCAGCTCAAGCGCGAGGCGCTCGATGTCACCTTGCCCATGCCGCTGCCCGGCGTCGAAACGGGACGCATCCATCCGATCAGCCAGGTGATGGACGAGATCATCACGATTTTCGCCGAGATGGGCTTTTCCGTCGCCGAAGGGCCGGACATCGAGAGCGACGACTACAATTTCACCAAGCTCAACTTCCCGCCCGGCCACCCGGCGCGCGAGATGCACGACACGTTCTTCCTCGAGCCTGATGACAAGGGCGAGCGGAAGGTTCTGCGCACCCACACCAGCCCGGTGCAGGTGCGCACGATGCTCAGCCAGAAGCCGCCGATCCGGGTCATCTGCCCCGGCCGCACCTACCGGCGCGACGCCGACCAGACGCATACGCCGATGTTTCACCAGATCGAAGGACTGGTGGTCGATCAGAGCGCGACGCTCGCCAACCTCAAGTGGGTGCTCGAGGAATTCTGCAAGGCTTTTTTCGAAGTGCCCCATGTCGGCATGCGTTTCCGTCCGAGCTTTTTCCCCTTCACCTCGCCCTCGCTCGAGGTCGACATCCAGTGCCGCCGTTCGGGCGGGGAGATCCGGTTCGGCGAGGGCGAGGATTGGCTCGAAATCCTCGGCTGCGGCATGGTGCATCCCAATGTGCTGACTAATTGCGGCCTCGACCCGGAGGTCTACCAGGGCTTCGCCTGGGGCATCGGCCTCGATCGCCTGGGGATGCTCAAATATGGTCTGCCGGACCTGCGCGACTTCTTCGACGCGGATCTCCGCTGGATCAACCACTATGGCTTCAAGCCGCTCGACATCCCGACCTTGGCTGGAGGGTTGAGCGGATGACGCCGCGCCGACCGTGTTGCGATGGGAGGGCTATCGCTTCCCGCCGTCATCTCCAGGCGATAGCGCCAGCGGAGGAGACAATGACATGATGACCGAGGCGGCAATCCGAAAACTCGTCTCCGAGGTGCTGCGGGAACGCTTCGGAAAATTGGGTTTCGTGAACTCCGATGTTGTCCTCGATGAAGACTTCGACGGCGAGAAGATTGTCCGTGTGATGGCTCATTTCGATCGATCGCGAGACGTCGGTGAACCCTTATTCGATGCGGCCGACACAATTCGAACTCGGCTGATTGAGGCCGGAGACGATCGCTTTGTCTATGTAAGCCGAGACCACCCCGGCTCGCCCGACGAAGAAGGGTCCGACGAAGAATCGGGACGTACTCTGTCCTCATGACGATGATCGAGCGCCTCCTGGCGCTGGCCGAAGAGCTCGCCGAGAAGAGCGTTAGGAGTCCAACGGTCAGACGTCGGGCGGTCAGCACGGCGTACTACGCATTGTTTCACGCATTAGCCGAGCTTTGCGCCAACGAATTGCTCGGCTCGGAAATCGGCAAGCGATCAAATGAGTATGTTCGAATCTATCGCTCGCTGGAGCACGGCACATTGAAGACGGCGTTCGCGGCTGCGCCATTGAACGGCGTCGCTGTGCTGCAGAAAATTGGCAATCGCGTTGTCCGTCTCCAAAGCGAACGGATTCGCTCGGATTATCTTCCGCAGCAGTCACTATACACAATCGACCAGTCCATCGACTTGGTTAAGTCGGCGAGGATCGCGATACTCTCGGTCTCCGAGCTTTCGCGCGGAGAACGACGGACTCTCGCTGTCTCGCTCCTGTTCAAGAACCGTCCGTAATGAAATTCACCCTTTCCTGGCTGAAAGACCATCTCGACACCTCGGCTCCGCTCGCCCAAATCGTCGACGCGCTGACCCGCGTCGGGCTCGAAGTCGAGTTGGTCGAGGACCCCGCCCGCAAGTATGACGGCTTCGTGGTCGGCTCCGTCATCGAGGCGAAGCAGCACCCCAACGCCGACCGGCTGAAGGTCTGCATTGTCGAGGCGGGCGCCGGTCCGGTGCAGGTCGTCTGCGGCGCGCCGAACGCGCGCGCCGGCATGAAGAGCGTGTTCTCGCCCGTAGGCACTTACATTCCCGGCAAGAAGCTGACGCTCGCCAAGGGCGTCATTCGCGGCGTCGAGTCCAACGGCATGCTCTGTTCGGCCGCCGAGCTTGAGCTCAGCGAGGATCACGACGGCATCATCGAATTGCCCGACGACGCGCCGGTCGGCGTCGCTTACGCCCAATACGCCGGGCTCGACGATCCCGTCATCGATGTCGCCGTGACACCGAACCGCCCCGACGCGACCGGCGTCGCCGGCATCGCCCGCGATCTCGCCGCAGCGGGGCTCGGCAATCAGAAAACGCCTGCGCCCAAGGCCTATGAAGGCGCGTACGATTGTCCCACCGGCGTGCATCTCGATTTCGCCCCCGCCGACGCGCATCTCTGCCCGGCTTTCGCCTTGCGCCTCGTGCGTGGCGTGACCAACGGCCCTTCGCCCGACTGGATGCAGAAGCGGCTGCGGGCGATTGGCTTGCGGCCGATCAGCGCGCTTGTCGACATCACCAACTACATCACCTTCGACCGCGGCCGCCCGTTGCATGTATTCGATTTCGCCAAGGTGGCGGGCGACCTCACTGTGCGCCGCGCTCGCCCGGGCGAAAGCGTGCTCGCTCTCGACGGCAAGACCTACGCACTCGACGAGACGATAGTCGTCATCGCCGACGCGAACGGCGTCGAGTTGATCGCGGGAATCATGGGCGGCGAGCACTCCGGCTGCGACGAGACGACGCGTGATGTGCTCATCGAGAGCGCATTGTGGGATCCGACGACGACCGCGCACACGGGCCGGAAGCTCGGGATTACCACCGACGCGCGCTATCGGTTCGAGCGTGGCGTCGATCCGAACTTCTGCGTTCCGGGCCTCGATCTGGCGACCGAGCTCGTGCTCTCGATCTGCGGCGGCGAGCCTTCGCGCATGATCGTGGCTGGCGATCCGTCGACGCCGCCCCGTTCCGTTCCCTTCCAATATAGCGAGGTTAAGCGCCTGCTAGGCGTCGATATCCCACACGAGGAAGGGGAGGCGATCCTACGCCGGCTGGGCTTCGGCCTCGAAGAGGGGCGCGCGTTCGTTCCCTCCTGGCGCCCGGACATCCAGGTCAAGGCCGACATCGTGGAGCAGATCCTTCGCATCGCTGGCGTCGAGCGCGCCCCGCCCGCTCCCCTCCCCCGGCTCGACGACGGCGTGCCGAAACCTGTGCTGACGCTCCTGCAGAAGCGCACGCGCCTCGCCAAGCGCACGCTTGCGGCGCTGTCCCTGCGCGAGGCGGTGACCTGGTCCTTCGTTCCCAAAGCGTCGGCGGAACTGTTCGGCGGCGGCTCGCGGGCGCTCGCGCTCGCCAACCCGATCGCCGCCGACCTCTCGGACATGCGCCCGAGCCTCATTCCGGGCCTCGTCGCGGCGGCTGAGCGCAACGCGCGCCGGGCAATCAGCGACGTCGCATTGTTCGAGGTCGGCCAGATCTTTCTCGGATCGGGTGAAAACGACCAGCGCATGGCCGCCGCAGCCGTGCGGCGCGGCCGGGCCAAGGCGGGCGAAGAAGGGCGGAATTGGAGCGGCGGCGGACTCGTCGACGTCTTCGACGCCAAGCGCGATGCAATGGCGCTTCTCTCGGCGCTCGGCGTGAACGCAACCGCGGTCCAGGTCGTCCCCGGCGGCCCTTCCTTTCTGCATCCGGGCCGTTCGGCGACTCTCCAGTTCGGGCCGAAGACGATCGTGGGATGGTTCGGACAACTGCACCCAAGCACGTGCGAGGCGCTCGACGCCGAGGGGCCGATCGTCGCCTTCGAGATCACCCTCGACGCCATTCCGGCGCCGAAGGCGAAGCCCACGAAAACGAAGTCGAAGCTCGTCCGCTCGGACTTCATGGCCGTCGAGCGCGACCTCGCCTTCATCGTCGACGAGACGATCAGCGCCGCCGACATCCTCAAGGCGGCGGAGAGCGCGGAACGCGCGCTCGTCGCCAAGGTCGGCGTGTTCGACGTCTATCGCGGCGAAGGCGTGGCCGAGGGCGCGAAGTCCATCGCCATTCATCTGACCCTGCAGCCGCGCGAACGCACGCTGACCGACGCCGAGATCGACGCCGCTATGTCCAGGATCGTCGCCGAAGTGTCGAAAAAGACCGGCGCCACGCTCAGGAGCTGAAGCCATGGCCGCCCGCGCCGCGACCGCGCTTTGTCTGGCCGCACTCGCCTGGGCGGGAACGGGAAGCGCGCGCGCCCAAGACAATCCGGCATGCGCACAATATCGCGAAGCGATGGCCTACAATTTGTGTCTCGCCCAGCATGGGCCGAAGGCTAACGGCGTCGGTCAACTTCACGGCGGCGCCCCGCAGCCCGGCCGCGGCGCGCAGAACCGCGTTCGGTACGGGCGCACTCGCGGCGGAGCGCCTATCGCGCGTTCTTCGAATCCGCAGCGCGTCCACGGGCGTGTGCATATGGAGTTTCCCGTCCGGTGATGGAGTTCCCGTCCGGCGAGAGCATGCGGCGACGCCCGCCTGCTAAAGCAAGCGCGGCGCCCGAGCTCACGGAAGGAAGCCCAGGCGCCGCGCTCCCTTCCTGGCGCTGTGGGAGATCAGCGGCAGGACCGCGCTTCGCGCCCAGCCCCAAGGCGCGGCGGCGCGGGATCGTAAGTTTAAGGTAACCGATCGCTTCTGGCGACCGACCCGTGGTAAACCATAACGTAAGCAGAGAACTCACCACTAAAGCATAGACAATTTGGCAGGCCCCTGCTGTGATGGCCGTCACAGTAAGATCGACACATGTTAACACCGCAACCTGACAACAATTGGCGAGTGTCGCGCGGCCGTCCCCCCATTTATGTGAGACCAAAGCCGTCGCGATTCCGCGAAGGCGCTTGACGTAAGGGCCGACCTCCGCCACCGTCGCCGGGGATCATCGGCGGTGGGTGATGGTCATAAGCTCGCTCTCAGCACATCCATGTTTCAAAACGCTCGACCCTGAGGCCGGTCGGTCTCTCGATCGCCGGTGTACATGGCTCAAGACGCCGGCGGGCGCCTGGGTCGCAGGTCAGACGGACAATGATCGCGATGTCTACTTTGTTCTAACCGGTCGCCTGAGAGCGATGTTGCAAGGCGCGGGGCAAGACGTTGTTTTCACCGACATCGAGGCGGGTTCGTTTTTTGGCGAATTGGCGGCGCTCGAAGGAGCCCTTGGCTCGACTAGCGTCGTTGCCGTCGAGGACTCGACGCTCGCCAAAATGCCGAGCGCAATCTTTATCCAGACCATGTTCAATCATCGGCCGCTTGGCGAAGCCGTGGTCGCGAAGCTGGTCGTGCGCAATCGCGCTATGACCCGGAAGGTCGCCGAGGCTGCCCGCTTTCCGTCGTTAGGCCAAACGCCGGCGCACCCGGCGCAAACCCGCAATGACGGCGTCGACGACGTCCGCCACATCGGTCCCAATCCTAGACGAGCGCGACAATGGTCATAAGCTCGCTTTCGGCCCATCCCTGTTTCAAGACGCTGGACCCGGACGCGTGCCGTATTCTCGATCGCCACTGCATCTGGCTCAAGACGTCGGCGGGTCAGTGGGTCCTCGGTCAGACTGCGCAGGACCGCGACGTTTATTTCGTCATGACGGGACGCCTGCGGGCGGTCTCTCACGGGGTGCGGCAGGACCTCATTTTCTCGGATATGGAAGCGGGGTCGTTCTTCGGCGAACTGGCCGCGCTCGACGGCGGTCCACGCTCGCTCAGCGTGTTCGCGGTCAATGATTCCTTGATCGCCAAGATGCCAAGCGCGGTCTTCGTGGAAACGATGTTCACGCACCGCCCGCTCGGCGAAGCGGTCGTGGCCACGCTGGTCGCGCGCAATCGCGCGATGACCCGCCGCGTCGGCGAGCTTGGCGCGCTGGACGTCCGCAGCCGCGTCCATGCCGAGCTCTTGCGCCTCGCCCGTCCCGACCGCGAGAATCCGAAGCGCGCCATCATTCTCGCCCCGCCCAATCAGTCGGAACTCGCCTCGCGCATCAATACGCGGCGCGAAACCGTGTCGCGCGAGATCAACGCCATGGAGCGCGAAGGCCTCATCGAACGCCGCCGAGGCGCGATCGTCATAAACGACGCGCTGAGGCTCAGCGCCCGGCTCGAGGCGACCACGATCGGCGAGTAGTTTCGGGCGCGACGCGGGTCTCTCCGAGCGTCGAAAAGTGGGGCGGCGGCGATGAGCAATCGCCGCGCATGATCGCGGGTTGCGGTACGGAGCCCCCGCCCAGCCGAAGGAGTCCACTGCGCCCCTAGGGTCCAGCCCAATCCGGCGGCTGGCGGCTCGCGCAAGGAGCGGTCATCCGCGGGGAGTCGCGAACAGACCTGTCGAGGCTGGACTGCGTCGGCTGGACTCGGCCATTAACCTGCGGCTCGGAGGCGAACGGCGGGGGTCGGCGGCCCGGCGTCTGGCTTCGGCGTGACGACCGTGTCGGACCTCACATTCGGCGCGGATTTAGCTCCGATCCGATCGAGGGTCCAGTACGCGATCAGTTTCACGCGATCGTTCACGAGGAACCAGACCAAGGCGTAGCCCCAGACGAACAGCGCCCAGCCCCAGCCGAGCGGCGTCATGAAGAGTCCGTAGACCGCAATCAGGGTCGCCAGGGTCTGTGTGCCGAGCACCGCGAGCAATAAGATTTTCGCGGGACGTATGGACCAGAAAGGACCGCGCGTGCGCGTCAGGAAAATCGTGAGGTGACCGGCTACGGACAGTTTGAGATACATTAGCGTTTGGATATGGGCCCGGTCGAGATGGAAGATTCGCTCGCCGAGATAGAAAAGCCCAAACGCAGCGATGACGCCGACAACGCCGAGAACTGTCGATATGCCCAGAACCGTGCGCATGTCCCACGCTTCGGGCTTGTTCCGGTAGATGACGTTGTCATAGGCGATCGACAGGATTGCCCCGTCGTTGAGCAGCGCCAGCATGACGATCATGATCGCGGTCACGGGATAGAATTTGAACACGACGATCGCGAGCGTCATGAACAGGAGAACGCGCAGTGTTTCGGCGATCCGATAGATCGCGTAGCTGTTCATCCGCTGAAAGATGCGGCGGCTTTCCTTGATCGCGTCGATGATCACCGAGAGCCCCGGCGTCAGCAGCACGATGGCCGCGGCCGCGCGTGCCGCGTCGGTCGCGCCGGAGACGGCGATCCCGCAGTCGGCTTTTTTTAACGCGGGGGCGTCGTTCACGCCGTCGCCTGTCATGCCGACGATGTGGCCGTGCTTCTGCAGCACGTCGACGATGTGAAACTTATGTTCGGGGAACACCTGAGCGAAGCCGTCCGCATCTTCGATGGTCTTGGCTGCCGCCGCGGTTTCGTCGGTCTTAGAATCGCCGAGGGTCTTCGCATCGAGGATGTTCGAACCCATCCCGAGCGTTTTGGCCATCTCGCGGGCGATCGCCAAAGCATCGCCAGTCACCATCTTAATTTTGACGCCCATCTCAGCCGCAGTCGCAATAGTCGACTTGGCGTCTTCGCGCGGGGGATCGAACAGCGGCAAGACGCCGAGAAGCCGCCATTCCCCGTCGCCGTCGGCTCGCGCGACGCCGAGCGCACGAAACCCACGCGCGGCGAAGTCGTCGACCGCCTTGTCCACGTCGGGCTTTACCGCAGCCGCGTTCGCCGACAGCGCCAGGATGACCTGTGATGCGCCCTTGGTCACCTTGAAGGTCTTTCCATCCGCGCCCTTGACCGTGGCCTCGGTGCGCTTGTGCACGGGATCGAAGGGCGTGAAATGCGTGACCTGATAGGGCTTCAGCGCCTCCTTGTCCTTCAGGCCGCCGAGGACCGCGAGGTCGATCGTGTCGTTGTTCGCCGCCTGTGACGCTAACGCTCCGGCGAGGATGAGGTCATCCGCGGGGATCGCATCCAGACAGAACGGAGCGCCAAGCGTCAGCTTGTTCTGGGTCAGCGTTCCGGTCTTGTCGGCGCAAAGGACGTCGACGCCCGCCAACTCCTCGATCGCGACCAGTTTGCTCACAATCGCCTGTTTCTTGGCGAGCAGGCGCGCGCCAACCGCCATGGTCACCGACAGGACCGTGGGCATCGCCACGGGGATGGCCGCGACCGTCAAAACAAGCGCGAACTGCAACACGGTGACGATCGGCTCGCCGCGATAGATTCCAAGCGCGATGATCACAGCAACAAGAATGAGCGCGAGGACAATCAGGTAGTTGCCGATCTTTAGGACAGCCTTCTGGAAATGGCTGACGGTGACCGCCGTCTCCACCAGTTCCGCCGTCTTGCCAAAATAGGTTTTGCCGCCTGTCGCGTACACCAGCGCATCGATTTCGCCGCGACGAACGATCGACCCGGAGAAGACGGCGTCGCCCGATTTACGGGTGGCGGGCATCGATTCCCCGGTCAACGCCGACTGGTCGACGGATATCTCGTCGCCGGCCAACAGGCGCGCGTCGGCCGGCACGATGTCGCCGAGGCGCAAGCGGATGGCGTCGCCGGGCACAAGTTCGCGCGCGGCGGGATTGACCCATTGCCCGTCCCGTTTCACTCTGGCCTTGATCGCCAGCGTCGCCTTCAGAGCGGCGATGGCGTTGCCCGCCTGATGCTCTTCCCAGAATCCGACCAGTGCGTTGGCAAGCAGCAACAGCAGGATGATTCCGAAGTCCGGCCAATGCCGCGCCGCCGCCGACAGGATCACCGCCGCTTCGATCATCCAGGGAATCGGACCCCAGAAATAGGAGAGGAATTTTAGGATCTCGTTGGTCTTCTTCTCCGCGATCTCGTTCGGCCCATATTGGCTGAGCCGCTTCTGCGCCTCGGCTTCGGTCAGGCCGGCCGGCGATGACCCCAGTTTTCTCTCCACCTCCGGTAAAGGCAGCGTTTGCATATCGTCCTTGGCGACAGGCTTCGATCCCGTCTCGGACTTCCGAGCCTCGGCCCGCTCCACGTGAGTTTCCATGGTCGAAAGTCCTTCCGGCGTCGCTATGAGCGCGCCTCGGCATACGTTGGGCCAAGATTTGCTGGCGTTAATTTGCAACGCCCGAGTGGTATGGCGCTAACCGAAACTCGGGGACAAATATTCAGGCGCGGTAAGAGGGGACCTCAGCCGTGGAAATCTATAAGCTCGTCTAATGCCGCTAAAGTAAGGCTCGGATAAGTACCTACGTCTGCTTTTTGGATCGTTGTGTGTGCTGATCGTCGCCCATCAACAAGCGTTGGCGCAACGCCGATTACAGAACGGCGGCTTCACGCCGAAACCGGTCGGACTAATCGGGTTTTGGCCTTGGACCGTTATGAGCGACTCGTGACTGTAAACGCGGTCGCCGCTGGTTGCTTAGCTCCAGACTTCTAGAAAATACCCGTTTGACGGAGGGCAAGCGCGCGCGGCTCAAATCGGGCGGCGTCAAACCGATAGAAGTCGTATCTGAAAGCTTCAAGCGCCGAGCGGAACCGTTTCCGCCGAAAAAACATCCCTGGCATTTGGTTGTGAAAAAGCGGATCTTGTGCTATGTCTTCTGCTTGCCGGATTTATGGGTCGACGGTGGATCAGAGCGAGCGCAGACGGGAAACGGGGTCGCGTTCAGTCATTTTCGTGGAAGCTGAGGTCTGGAAAGATTTTTTTGTTTGAATTGTCTGTAACCCATTGAAAAGTCCCGATTTCGGAAAAATAAACGCTAGTAAATGCGAGCACTTTTACTAGCGTTTACTCGCGTTTATTGGCATTTATTGACGCTTAGTTCGTCGGCTGCAGCCCGAATGGAGAGGCGCGTCGGTTCGGCTTAAGGCGCTGCGGCGGCCGGCTCCCCGACCCGCGCCTCGTTGGCGAGCCCTAGCCACCAATGCGCGTTGCGCTCCCAGTTCCAACCCGCGGTCGGCGACGGGGAAGGCAGGAGCCAGAGGCGGGTCCGCCCGATGCGCTCGGGCTGCTCGCCGAAGCCGGCGGCGCGGCCCAGATACCGGCGCCCGGCGTTGAGGCTGGTGAAGGCCAGCCACTCGGGCTCGGCGGCCTTGATCTTCGCTGCGAGGGCGGCGCAGGCCTCGCGGCCAAGCACGCCCGGAGGCAGCTCGCGATCCACGCCGCTCACGTGCTTGGCGATGTCGGTCAGGCCCAGGCCCCAACGCGGCAATTCGGGGTATTCTTCCGGCCTGAGCTGTCGCGGCGTCAGTCCGAAGGCGTGGAGCGCCGACCAGAAGCGGTTTTGCGGATGGGCGTAATAGGCGCCGCGCGCCGCCGAGACGTTTCCGGCCGCCGTGCCGCAGAAGACAATCTTAAGGCCCGGCTCGATGAGGTCCGGCAGCACAGGCTGGGCCGCGTCCATCGCCTCAGATCGTCTGGTTGTACGCGCCGACTTCCGGGTTCTCGCGCAAGATCCGGTCGACCGCCTCGAACATCGCGCGCATGCGCGGCTCCGACGCCGGGCTCTCGACGACGACCACAAGCTCCGGCTTGTTCGACGAGGCGCGGACGAGGCCCCAGGTGCCGTCTTCAACCGTAACCCGAACGCCGTTGACTGTGACCAGATCACGGATGGGCTGCCCGGCGAACGGCTCGCCCCGCGCCTGCATCGCCTGAAGCCGCGCGACGACGCGGTCGGCGACTTCGTATTTAACCTCGTCGGCGCAATGGGGCGACATCGTCGGCGAGCCCCAGGTCTTCGGCAGATCGCGATAGAGATCGGCCATCGATTTTCCCGGGTTCCGATCCAGCATGTCGAGGATCGCGATCGCGGTCACGAACCCGTCGTCATAGCCCCGGCCGATCGGCGCGTTGAAGAAGAAATGCCCCGACTTCTCAAAGCCCGCAAGCGCCTTCAAGTCCCTCACCCGCCGCTTGATATGCGAATGACCGGTCTTCCAAAAGTCGACCTCGACGCCATTGGCGCGAAGCGCGGGATCGGTCGCGAACAGCCCGGTCGACTTGACATCGACGACAAAGGTCGCGCCCTTGTGAAGCGCCGACAGATCGCGGGCCAGCATGACGCCTATCTTGTCGGCGAAAATCTCCTGCCCCTCGTTGTCGACGACGCCGCAGCGGTCGCCATCGCCGTCGAAGCCAAGCGCGACGTCGGCTTGGCTCTCCTTCACCGCCTCCGCCATCGCGTGCAGCATCCGCATGTCCTCGGGGTTCGGGTTGTAGCGCGGAAAGGTGAAGTCGAGCTCGCAGTCGAGCGGAACGACTTCGACGCCGAGCGCGCCCAAAAGCTTGGGCGCGAACGCCCCAGCGGTGCCGTTGCCGCAGGCCGCGACAACCTTGAGCGGACGGCGGAGTTTGGGCCGGTTGGTCAGATCGGCGATGTAGCGGGCCGGGAAGTCGGGCACGAACTCATAGCCCCCTCCCGCCTCCTCCCGATAGGCGCCGGAGAGGACGATGTTGCGCAGCCGCGCCATCTCCTCGGGTCCGAAGGTCACTGGCCTCGCCGCGCCCATCTTGACCCCGGTCCAGCCGTTGTCGTTGTGGGAGGCGGTCACCATCGCAACCGCAGGCATGTCGAGCGCGAACTGGGCGAAATAGGCCATCGGCGTGATCGCGAGCCCAATGTCGCGCACGGTGGCTCCGCCGGCCATCAACCCCGCGGTCAAGGCCAGCTTGACCGAAGCGGAGTAGCTGCGGAAGTCGTGTCCAACGACCACCTCACGCGCGACGCGCATTTCCTTGAGGAGAAGAGCGAGGCCGAGCCCCAGAGCTTGCGCGCCCATGAGGTTGATTTCTTGTTCGAACAGCCAACGCGCGTCATATTCGCGGAAGCCGGTCGGCTTCACCATCGGCTGCGATTCGAATGCGTAGGTATTGGGGAAAAGTTTGGGCTCAGGCTTGGGGAACAAGATGGGCCTCAGCGGCTTGACGTGGACGATGCGGCGGCCGGACGACGCGGGCTTAGAGGACGCTTTCACCCAAGGCAACCCGTGCGCCTCGGGCGCTCGGGCGAAGAACGGGTTGATAGCTTGACCCGAATGCGCGAACTGTTAAAAGCTCGCGTGTAGTCCTGCCAAAGGCGGAGCGAGCATATGGCTGCCCGTAAGGACAAGATATCTCTCAATAGCGCCGGGACGAAACGAACGGGATTGTCGCCGAGCGAAGCCGCGGGGTTTGGCGCTTTTTTGTTGATGGAGTTTGACCGTGATTTTATCCGACCTGCGCTCGACCGGCCTCCTGGCGGTTGTGCGCCGCGAGCTCCGACCTTTGTTCGGGGAATGGCGCCGCCTTTATTTCAATCGGCTATGGGGAATGGACATTGGCCGGGGATGCCGGATCTCGTTTTCGGCAAAACTGGATAAGAGCTATCCGCGTGGGATTCATATTGGCGAAGACACGGCGATCAATTTCGGCGCTTGCATTCTAACCCACGACACCCCGCGTGGCCTACACGTGCACACGTGGATCGGCAAGGAATGTAATATCGGCGCAAATAGCCTAATCATGCCAGGCGTCAGGGTAGGAGACAATTGCGTGGTCGCCGCTGCGAGCGTCGTAATGAAGGACGTGCCGCCCAATAGTTTGGTGGCGGGCAACCCAGCGCGCATCATGGAAAAGGGGATTAAAACTCGCCGATTGGGCATTATCGACCGCACGGTGCGCCCGGACTTCGGCGCGGCTCCGTCCATATCCGACGAAACCGCTCCCGAAAAAGCAGCGTCGTGAAGCTAACCGCCGGTTGATCCGCAGGCGCAACCCATGACCGTCATCGACCTCAGCGGCCGCGTGGCTATCGTGACCGGCGCGTCGCGCGGCATCGGACACGCCGCAGCGGAAACCCTGCTCAAGGCAGGCGCAACCCTCGTGCTCAACGCACGCGCCTCGGACGAGGCCTCGGCGGCCTTCGCGGAATTGGAGAAAGCCTATCCCGATCGCGTGACCGGGGTTTACGGATCCGTTGCGGACAGCGCGACCGCGACCGCGCTCATTCAGGGCGCGATGAAACACAAGCGCCTCGACATCCTCGTCAACAACGCCGGCATCCTTCGTGATAAGCTCATCGGCATGATTTCGGATGCCGAGATCAACGAACTCTTCGACGTCAACATCATCGGATTGATCAAAATCACCCAACTCGCCGCGCGGCTGATGTCGCGGCGCAAGAGCGGATCGATCATCAACATCTCGTCGATCGTCGGGAGGCGAGGAAACAGCGGCCAGATGGTCTATTCCGCGACCAAGGCCGCCGTCATTGGCGCGACGTTTTCCGCGGCTAAAGAGCTCGGGCCGATGAACATTCGCGTCAACGCGGTTGCGCCGGGCCTGATACAAACCTCGATGATCGAAGCCATCCCCGGGGACAAACGCAAGAACCTGGAATCACAAATTCCCATGGGTCGGGTTGGCGGCGCCCAAGACGTCGCCGACACGATCTTGTTTCTCGCCTCTGACCTCTCATCTTATGTGACTGGGCAGATCATCGGCGTTGATGGCGGCCTCATTGTATGAGGCGCGTGGAAAAGCGCCGATGACTCGATCGCGTCCGCAATTGCAATGAACGAGCTTGACCTCTCCTGCGGGGGACTTCTTCCGCTGATTCCGCGTCTTGAGGCGTCGCCGGCGGCCTACGACGACCGCAGCAACCGCTGGCTGACGCGCGAAGAGCTTCGGACTACGAGCCTTGATCTTGCGAGTCGCATCGCGTCCGACCGCAAGCGACTGGTTTTTCTGCTCTGCGGCATCAATTCGGAGACGATCGTCGGTCTTCTTGCGTCGGCGGCCGCCGGCCACTCGACGGCGCTAATTGATCCGGCGCTGCCTGAACACCTGATGACAGGGCTCATCGCGTCTTATCAGCCCGAACTCATTCTGGGCGCGCGCGGCTCTTTTGAGAAGCTGTCAGCCGCAGCAAGTAGCAAGGCGACCATGAACTCGGCGCAATCCCAGGCGGGCGTCGTCGAATGGATCGCGCGGGACATCGGCTCGTCGCTTCCGCCCATCGATCCGGCTTTGCAGCTCCTTTTGTCCACATCAGGGACGACCGGCAGCCAGAAATATGTGCGGCTCTCGCGTGACGCTGTCGTCGCCAATGCCCGTCAGATCGCCGAAGCGCTCGCCATCGATGAGCGAAGCGTCGGCATCGCCCACCTGCCCTTGCACTATTCCTACGGGCTATCGGTCATAACGTCGCATCTGACAGCCGGCGGCCGCCTGTGTCCGATGAACGATTCGATCACGTCGCCGAGCTTCTGGGCCAAGATCGAAAATGTCGGCGGCTCGCATTTTCCAGGCGTCCCCTTCCATTATATTGCTCTGGCCCGCCTGGGCGCCGCCCTCGTGCCAAACTCCGTCAAGACGTTCACGCAGGCTGGCGGCGCGCTCGATCTCCGCGTTCAGACCAAGATCCGAGAATGGGCGGCGCAGCGCGGCGGCCAGTTTTTCGTCATGTACGGACAGACCGAGGCCTCGCCTCGCATGGCGACGCTGCAGCACGCGGACCATGCTCGCAAAGCGGGCTCCGTGGGCGTCGCGCTGGCTGGCGGGCGCTTCTCGATCGTCGACGAGCAAGGCTTGGCCCTGCCGGCGGAGGCGATCGGGACGGTTGTCTATGAAGGCCCTAACGTGATGTTGGGTTACGCCACGTCCAGGGCCGACCTCGGCAACGGCGACGAGATGAACGGCCGTCTCGAAACCGGCGACCTTGGACGACTGGACGCGGAGGGGTTTCTTTACCTCACCGGCCGCACCAAGCGCTTCGCGAAGATCGCCGGATATCGTCTGGGTCTGGACGAGATCGAACAGGAGTTGTTCGCTGTCTGCCCCGTCGCCTGTCTCGATCTTGGGGAGAAAATCGCCGTCGCGCACGAGCAGGAGTCCGAGACGGCGCTCAAAGCGCGTGTCCGCGAGCTCGCCGACAGCTACAAGGTGCCCTCGTCGAGCTTCGCGTTGCGTAAGATCACCCAGATCCCACGCGCTTCGAGCGGCAAGATCGATTATGCGCGACTGAAGGATCTCGTGAGTGTTTGAGCGCCTCCTCAACCAGCCGCCCTATTCGCTGAAGCAGGCTGACAAGGAGCCGCTTCTGCTCGAGGGGCTGAATGAGCTGACGCGCTATCATTATCAGAAAAGCCCCGAATACAAGCGGATCGTCGATGCGGCCTGGGGGGGCCTCAGAACCTATGGCTCGATCGCCGAGGTTCCCTACCTGCCGGTGAGCCTTTTCAAGGAGATGGAGCTGAAGAGCACCGCGCTTCCGGCGATGGTCATGCGCTCAAGCGGCACCACTGGACAACGTACGAGCCGCATCATCATCGACAACGAAACGGCGCGCCGTCAGTCGGAGGCGCTGGTCGCGTCGTTCCGTCCCATTCTCGGAAGCCGCCGCCTGCCATTCCTCGCAATCGACACCAAGGACGTCATCAAGCCGACCGACCTTACCGCCCGCGGCGGCGGTGTTTTGGGCATGATGAAGTTCGGCGCCAAGACAGCCTTCGCCCTCAATTCGCAACTGGATCTGGACAAGGAGCTGGTTGAGGACTTCGTCCGTGCGAACGGCAGCGAGCCGTTTCTTATTTTTGGCTTCACCTTTCTCGTCTGGGACAAGCTGTTCCGGGCGTTCGCCGACGGCGAAGTCGACCTTTCCAACGCAATCCTCATTCATTCGGGCGGCTGGAAAAAGCTCGAAGCGCAGAAGGTCTCCAACGCCGAGTTCCGGGCAGCGCTCAAGCGGCGCTTCAATCTGACCAACATCTTCAACTTCTACGGCTTCGTCGAGCAGATCGGTTCTGTCTTCATCGAAGGCCCGGA
The DNA here is from genome assembly GCA_963737365.1 of uncultured Alphaproteobacteria bacterium. GTDB lineage: Bacteria > Pseudomonadota > Alphaproteobacteria > Rhizobiales > Beijerinckiaceae > Roseiarcus. Next base: position 513,816 of record CAVTSD010000007.1, on the reverse strand, counting down.
CGGGCTGCTATATCCCCCCAACTTCACCGATATCATCATCAGAAGGCCGCATAGCTGGGAGCCGGCGGAGGTCGGAGAAGAAGGCGTCATCCAGGTCGTCTCGCTGCTGCCGCGATCCTATCCGGGCCATAGTGTCCTGACCGAGGACATGGGCGCCGTTGCGACGATCGACGCGGGAGCTGGCGGCCGTTTCGGCAAAGCGATCCGGGTTGTCGGCCGGGCGCCGAAGACGGAGCTGCGGGGCTGCAGCGACGTGATCGCCGCTTGAGGACATCATTATGACCGACGTGCTTGCTTTCAGCGCCAGCGCGCGCGACGCCGAGGTTCAAGAAAGCGCGCTCTTGGCGAAGCTCGACGCGGCCCGCCAACAGCTTGCCGCGCCTTTCGCGGCCGAGCGTCTCGATCTGGTCGCGAGCGTCGCCGACACTCTCCTCGGCGCGCGCGGGGCCCCGGCCTCCGGGCCAGCCGCTCATTTCGCTTTCTGGACCCGGCGCGCCGCGCTCACGAAGCTCGCCACAAGTTTCGCGGCGCGCGTGCCGCAACATGCGCTGGCGCGACCGCGCGGCCTCGTCTTTCACCTGCCGCCGCAGAATGTCGAGACGGTCTTCCTTTATTCGTGGGCGCTCTCCTATCTCGCCGGCAACGCCAACATCGTGCGTTTACCGCAGGCCATCAGTGCGCGCATGCGCGCCATCGTCGACCTCTTCCTCGAACGCTTGGAGGCTCAAGGCGACGAGTCGCAATTGTTCGTTCATTATCCGTCGCAAGGCGACCTCGGAGCCAAGATCTCCGCCCGCAGCGACGCGCGCGTCGTATGGGGCGGCGACGCCAAGGTCGCCTTGTTCGCGCCCCTGCCTTTGCGCAATGGCGGAAGGTCGATCTGGTTCGGCGACCGCTTCTCGTTTTCGACAATCAACGGCGCCGCGCTCGACACACTGGACGAGCCCGCCCTACGCGCGCTCGCCAAGAAGCTGCACAACGACGTGTTCGTCTTCGACCAGATGGCCTGCTCGTCTCCGCATGCCCTCTACGTGGTCGGCGAAGCCGCGGCGCATGCGCCGGCGGTTCGGCGTCTCCTCGACGCATCGGCGGCTGAGTGGACGATGGACGATCCCGCGGGCCGCGTCGGGCATGCGATCGGCAAGATGACAGCCGCGTTTTACGCCGCGGGAACCGGACGCGCTTCGTCCATCAATTGGCAAAACACGCATCTGACGAGCGTCGTCGCAAGCGCTCCGGAGCGTCAGGACATTCGGGTCGGCGGCGGCTTCCTCAGCGTCGTTTTCATCCGATCCCTCGACGAGGTTCCGGGCTTCATCCGCGAGAGCGACCAGACGATCACCTATTTCGGCTGGGAGCGCGGCGAGATCGAAACCGTCGCCGCGTCCCGGATTGGCCCCGGGGTGTCCCGCTGGGCGCCGATCGGGACCGCTCTCGACTTCGATTTCATCTGGGACGGTTACGACATCCCGTTCGAGCTGACGCGGCTCATTCGCGTTTCATAAGGGGCCGCAACGGGCATTCGACAGTCTGTGGAGGAGGTGGCGGCAGGCGCGCCATTCTCCTCCATGTTTCGGACGCTTCGAAAGGGTTACGGCGCCGACATCACTGGCGCAGAACCAGCATCCCGTTTCGTTGCTCTACGCTGACCAGACGCTTGAGAAAGCTTTCCCCGAGCAGGTTCACGTCCCCCGCCTCCGACGCGAGAATCAACGCCTCGACGTCGTTCATATAAAGGCCGTCGAAACTTACGGTTCTCAGGATCGTCGGATAAGCGGTCGACTGGCCGTTCGCCGTCTGGATCAGGCGCTCGCCTCCTCCCGATGGGCTCAATCCCAATCGTTTGGCGGTCGAAGCGGATACGCAGACCTCAGTAGCGCCCGTATCGATGAGCATCCGCACCGGATCTCCGTCAATGGAAACTTCGGCCGCGTATTGTCCGTGCTGGTCCGCCGCGAGCAACGCTTCCCGATAGCCGGACGATTGGCGCTGAGGCGGCTCCGGGGGCGCCTCAGCCGCAGCGCTCTCCGTGGAAGGAGCGGCAGATGCAGGCTCCGGCGCCGGAAGTCGATTCAGAAGAACCGATGACCCCAGCAGGGCCAGCGCCACGCTAACCGCGGCCAAGAAGATCACGCGCCCAAACATGTCGACTCCGCGCAGGAGCCGCGCTCGCCGCGACCCCGGCTCGAAAGCATGGCGCTCAGACGCGAAAATCAGGTGAATCGATTCGCGCAATTTCGGGACATTTCGCCGGATGCGCGGCGAGCGAGAGCGCCGTCAACTTGTCAGGGCGGGGCGACGATCGTCGCTCGGCCTCGGCCAATGAAGCGAATGTCCAGAACCTGCCCCGCGACCGCGGAACCGAGCCGGGCCGAAAAATGCAACGGCGCGCAATCTCGCACGGCCGTCAACATGGATCGGGCGAGCGCGGCATCATCCGCCGCGCCGCCGCTCGACCGCGCGTAGACGATTCTCGGCTCGCCGATGACCGCCCCGTCCCGGGTGAAGCTCATGCGAACGGTGACCTGCGCGTCACTGTGCGGCGGACGCCAGCAAGCGGCGATCCCTGTCGCGATGCCATCAACGCAAGTGACCAGGGACCGCTGCGATTCAGCGGCTCCGGCTCGCGCGCCTAACCCGAGCGCGATCATCGCAACCGCGATAAGGCCGCGGGTCATCCGATAGGCTCGCACAACGTCTTGCCGCTGAAGCGCGTTGCGCTCACTTCAAACCGCTCTCCTCTCCGGCCTCGCGCCTCACGGAGCCGCCGCGCGGCCTGGAAATCCGCACAGTCCTCAGAGATAGCGGTTGAGCAAGTTCTCGTAATATTCCTGCCGGCCCGACTTGGGCACGGGCTCGATTTTCTCCTTGGCGACCCGCGCAGCGATCGCTTCAAGCGAAGCCTCCTTCGTCAGCATGGCCTGCGCCCCCGGCTTATCCCAGCCGGCATAACGCTCGGTGCGCAGCGCATCGAACTTGCCATCCTCGATCATGCGCGCTGCCGCCACCAGCGCCGCGGCGCAGACGTCGATGCCGCCAATATGGCCGAGCAACAGGTCGGCCGGATCGATCGACTGCCGGCGCACCTTGGAGTCGAAATTGAAACCGCCCGGCGCAAGCCCGCCCGACTTAAGGATGAAATAGACCGCCGGCACGAGCTCGGCAGCGTTGTTGGGGAACTGGTCGGTGTCCCAGCCGGACTGATAATCGTTGCGATTGGCGTCGATCGAGCCCAGCATGCCAAGCGCGGTCGCGAGTGCGATCTCATGCTCGAACGAATGGTGCGCCAGCACCGCATGGCCGACCTCGATGTTGAGCTTGACCTCGCGCTCGAGCCCGAAGCGCTGCAGGAAACCGAATACGGTGGCGACGTCGAAATCGTATTGATGTTTGGTCGGCTCCTGCGGCTTCGGCTCGACCAGGATCACGCCCTTGTAACCGATCTTGTGCTTGTACTCGACAACCAGCGACAGAAAGCGCCCGAGTTGATCCTGCTCGCGACGCATATCGGTGTTGAGCAGCGTTTCGTAGCCCTCGCGACCTCCCCACAACACATAGTTGGCGCCCTCGAGCTGATGCGTCGCATCGATGGCGTTCTTCACCTGAGCAGCAGCGTAAGCAAACACATCCGGATCGGGATTGGTGGCGGCGCCCGCGAGGTAGCGCGGATGGCTGAAGAGATTGGCGGTGCCCCAGAGGAGCTTCACCCCCGATTTCTGCATTTTCTTGCCGAAGAGTTCGGTCATTTCGGCGAGGTTGCGGCCAAACTCCTTCAGGCTGTCGCCCTCAGGAACGACGTCGCGATCGTGGAAGGTGAAGAACGGAAAGCCGAGCGTCGTGAACATGTCGAACGCGACGTCCGCTTTGGCCCGTGCGCCTTTCATCGTCTCGCCGTCCCAGGGGCGCTCGAAAGTCGGAGCGCCGAACATGTCGGTCCCCATCCAGGCGAAGTTGTGCCAGTAGCAGACGGCGGGCCTGAGATGCTCGGCCATCGTCTTGCCCATCACGACGCGCGAGGGGTCATAGTGGCGGTAGGCGTAGGGGTTGTCGCTTTCGAGCCCCTCAAAGCGAATGGGGGCAATGTCGCCAAAAAAGCGCTTACTCATGGGTCCGTCTCCTCGAGAGTCCCCGGTCTAAAGCAGAATTGCGCCAGCTGCTCAACGGGCGGAGACGATTCCGTATGTATTGCTCGAACCCGCCACTTGCGGCGACGCGGCAAGCTCGTCCGCTCCTGTTGATCAGAATTTAAAAATGCATCTACTTTTCCGAAATGATCGCTACAATGCGTCTGTCGTCCTTGAAACGGCGCAAGTATCAGTGGGGCAGGAAAGTTGGGACGCCCGAAGCGACTCGTTAAGCGCCCCGCAACCGATTGCAATCGCTCGATTCGAACTCGTTAGCCGGGCACGGCGGAGCGCCGATCCTCGTAGAATCCCGACCCCGCGCAGCGCGCTCTAACTAGCGCGAAAGTCCCGCACAAACTGGATGAGCGCCTTCAATCCGATCGCACAGTCCTCGAGGGCGATCGATTCCAGCGGATTGTGGCTCACGCCGCCCTTGCACCGAACGAAGAGCATGCCGGCGGGACAGAGCTTGCCCATGGCCATGGCGTCGTGACCCGCGCCCGAAGGCAGGAGCCGCGACGGAACGCCGACGGCCTCCACCGCTGTCTTCAAGCCGGCGATGATCCCTGGGTCGCAAGCGAAAGCGTTCGCCTCATGCGTCTTAATGAGGCTTGTGCTGACGCGCCGCGCCGCGGCGATGGCGTTCATCCGATCCTCGATGTCGTCGATCGCCCTCGCTCTATTCGCGTCCGCCGGGGCTCGTATGTCGATGGAAAACTGCACATGGCCGGGAATGACGTTGGTCGCGCCGGGCCAGGCCTCGAGCCGCCCGACCGTCGCCACGAGATCAGGTTCGCGACGGGCCCGCTCTTCAATCGCGAGCATCATCTCGGCCGCTGCGGCAAGGGCGTCGCGACGCAGGCTCATGGGAGTCGCGCCCGCATGGCCGGCGACCCCGTCCACGCCGACCTCGAACCGCGTCGCGCCGTTGATCGCCGTGACGACGCCAAGCGGCAGCCCCTCAGCCTCGAGCCGCGGACCCTGCTCGATATGCGCTTCGACGAAGGCGGCGACGCCCTTCCGCCGAAGAAAGGGCGCCCGTTCCGGATCGCCGCCGAACGCGGTCAGCGCCTCGCGCATCGAGACGCCGTTGGCGTCGCGCTGATCGAGCGCGTCCTCCGGATAGTTTCCGGTGAGCGCGAGCGAGCCGGTGAGCGTCGTGCGGAAACGGACGCCCTCCTCGTCGCCGAAAGCAACGATTTCAACTGCGTGATCAAGGCGCTCATCGCGTGCGCTGAGCTGCTCGACGACGGCGAGGGCCGCCAGCGCGCCAAAGTTTCCGTCGTACAGCCCGGCGTCGCGCACCGTGTCGATGTGCGAGCCAAGCAGGAGCGCCGGAGCGCCTGCCCGCCTGCCCTCATAGCGCGCCACGACATTGCCGGCCGCGTCAATGTTCGCTTCGACCCCCGTCTCCCCGCACCAACCGATGAAGGCAAGCGCCGCGCGCCGATGCGCCTCCGATAAAAAAAGCCGCGTCAACCGCCGCGGTTCGTCGGTGAAGTCAGCGAACGCCTCGAGCCGGGCCATGAGCCGCCGGCCGGCCGCCAGGTCCGCGTCCGATACGCGAGCGTTCATCAGTTCTGCGCCGTCTCGACCCCAAGCCAGCGCGCGAGGACCTTCCGCTCGTCGTCGGTCATCTGGCTGAAATTGTTGGGCGGCATCGCGTGGGTGAGAACGGCCTGCTGGCGAATGGCGGGCCCAAACCGCGCGATATGTTCGGGCGTATCGAGAAGCACGCCCTTCGGCGCCTCCCCGATTTCCTCCATCGGCTCAGCCGCATGGCACATCATGCAGCGCAATTGCACGATGTCGACGACTTCTTGCGGCGCTTTCGGCTCATCAAGCCTTGCGGTCTCGGCCGGCAGCGCCGCCAGTCCCATGAGCGAGCGCATACCGGGCGAAGCGGTGGCCGCGAAGCCGAAGGCGCAAAGGACCGCGACCGCGGCCGCCGCCCATGCCCACCAAGGCGCGCGATCGTGATCGAGATGCCAGACGTTGTAGAAATAACGCACCATCGCGCCGGCGACGATGATGCAGGTGACGATGGCGGGAATCGCACGCGGATTGGAGAAGGCCGACGGCGTGTGACTCGACAGCATCATGAACAGCACCGGCAGGGTGATGTAGTTGTTGTGCGTCGACCGTATCTTTGAACTTTGGCCCCAAGCCGGATCGGGTTTCTGGCCGGCTTGCAGCGCAGCGATGCTTTTGCGCTGATTCGGCATGATGATGAAGAACACGTTGGCGGTCATGATCGTCGCCATGAGCGCGCCGGTATGAATGAGCGCGCCGCGACCGGAAAAGACGAGCGTGAATACCCAGCTCGTCGCCACGACATAGCCGAATCCCACCAGCGCCAGCAGCGGCTCGTTGGCGGCGAGCGGCGAACGGCAGAGGAAATCGTAGACAAGCCAGCCCAGCGCCAGCGCCACGATCCCGATCAGCGCCGCCTGCCAAGGCTCGAGCGGCATCACCGCTGGATCGATGAGAAAGAGCGAAGACTGGCCGTAATACACCCAGCAGAGCAGCGCAAAACCGCTCATCCATGTCCAGTACGACTGCCACTTGTGCCAGATGAGGTGATCGGGCAGCGCGGGGGGAGCGAGCAGGTACTTCTTCATTTCATAGAAGCCCCCGCCGTGAACCTGCCAGGACGTCCCCTTGATCGCCGGATCTTCACCCACCTTCTTGCGTAAGCTGGCATCCAGGTGCATGAAGAAGAACGATCCGCCGATCCAGGCGATCGCCGCCGTGACATGAAGCCAGCGTAAAAGCGCCGAGCCCCACTCCCAGCCGAAAGTCCAAAGCGCCCCCATCAACCTGCCTCCTCCGGGCGAAACGGCCGGTCTGGATCACGATAAAGGCGGCGGCGCGATTCTGGTAGAGAGGCGCCGCCGCCGTCAGCATTCTGCGTAGCAGACCGCAAAAACCGCGCCATTCGCTAAAAGCGGGGCGTTGATAACGGCGCGTTAACACTATCAGAGTCTTAAATCGAAGAGAGAAAATAAGGTTTTTGGCGCGTCTGACGAAAGCCCAAGTTTCGGCCGATTTGCGGCGCAGACCCCGCCCCGTTCCGTTTTGCCGCCATTGGCCGCGCGGTTCCGCCCGCCAACACAAAGGTCGCCCGCCCCGATGAATCCTGCCGACGTAGCCGCCGCCGCGACTCCGGAAACCAGCATCCTCGAGATGTTCTGGTCGGCCCATATCGTCGTGAAGGCGGTGATGCTGGGCCTGTTCCTCGCTTCGCTCTGGTGTTGGACGATCATTTTTGACAAGACCCGGCTGTTTCGCAAATTCAAGAGCGAGATGGAAAGTTTCGAGCAGATCTTCTGGTCGGGCCAATCGCTCGAGGAGCTCTACACGTCTCTCTCCAACCAACCGAACAACTCGGCCGCGGCCGCCCTGTTCGTGGCGGCCATGCGGGAATGGAAGCGCTCGTTCCAGCAAGCCTCCGGCTCATTTCGCGGTCTCCACGCCCGGATTGACAAGGTTCTCGACGTCTCGATCGCGCGCGAGGTCGAGCGGCTCGAATCGAACCTCCTTGTTTTGGCGACCATCGCCTCAGCCGGTCCGTTTATCGGCCTGTTCGGCACGGTGTTCGGCATCATGAACTCGTTTCAGTCGATCGCCGCGTCGAAGAACACCTCGCTTGCGGTCGTCGCCCCTGGCATTGCGGAAGCGCTGCTAGCGACGGCCATTGGCCTCTTTGCCGCCATCCCGGCGCTGATCGCCTACAACAAGCTCCAGGGCGATGTCGCCAAGGCGCAGGCGCGGCTCGAAAGCTTCGCCGACGAATTTTCGTCTATCCTGTCCCGGCAGATCGACCACCATTTGTCGATCGAAAAAGTCTCCTGAGACAAACGGAAGGAAGCGATGGCCTCCCCTGTCTTCAGCGGCCGCAAAAGCAGTCGAAGGCGGCGCGGCGTTCCGCGCTATGGCGCGATGGCGGACATCAACATGACGCCGTTCATCGACGTCATGCTCGTGCTTTTGATCATCTTCATGGTCGCCGCGCCGCTCCTCACCACGGGCGTGTCCGTCGACCTGCCGAGAGCGAGCGCCACCGCGCTCAACGTCGATCGCAAGCCGATCGCGGTCTCGCTCAACGAGCAAGGGCAGCTCTACGTGATGGACCAGCCGACCTCCGACGCGGATCTGGTCGCGAAGATTCAAGAGGCCTCGGGAAGCGATGTCGACCAGCGCATCTACCTCCGCGCCTCGAAGGCGGTGCCTTACGGGCGGGTGGCGGAGATCATGGCTGCGGTCACTTCGGCCGGGTTCAAGAAGGTGGCGCTGGTCACCGAGCCGATCAAACAATAGCCGGGAGCGGCGTTGGAAGAACGGCGTTCATATTCGAATTTCGCCGGCTCCGCAGCGTTACACGGGGCGCTGCTGGCTGTGATTTTGCTCGGCATCAGCTCGGCCCCCAAGTTCGCGGACACCCCCGAAGCGATCCCGATTGAAACCGTTTCGCTGAGCGAACTCAACCAGATCGCCAATGGCGAAAAAAACGCCAAGCCCGCGCCACAACCCGCGCCCGCGCCGCCGACCCCACCGCCTGACCCGCGTGCGTCCGTAGAGCCGACACCCCCGCAGCCCGCGCCGACGCCAACGCCGCCGCCCAAACCGGAGGCCGCGCCGTCGCAACCCGCGCCAACGCCGCCACTCAAAGCCGAGACCCCGCCGCCTGCCGCGGCAGACACGACGCCTCCCCCGGACTCAGAGCCAATGCCGCCCGCAAGGCCGCAACCGCCGACGCCGAAGGTCGCCATCCAAGAAGCGCCGGTTTCGCCGCCGGTGCGGCCAAAATTCATCGATCCGCCGCCCGAACGACCGAAAGAGCCTCAGCCGGAAAAGCTGAAGCCATCGCGCAACTTTGACCCAAACTCAATCGCCAAGTTGATCGGCCAAAGCAAGACCTCGACTCCCGCCCCAATCCAGACGGCTTCGGCGACGCCTCAAGGGCTGCCGCATCACGATGCCCCGCACATGTCGATATCGATGGCTTCGGCGCTCGACGCCTGGCTGACGGAGAGCTACCTCAACTGCTGGACGCCCCCGCCGGGCGTGCCTGACGGCGACACGTACGTCGCGCAGATCAAGGTGGTGTTCAATCCTGACGGATCGCTTTCTGGGCGCCCGATTCTCCTGAACCCGCCGAGCGACAGGGCTTGGCGCGCGCATGCGGAAAGCGCGATGCGCGCGGTCCGGAAATGCGACCCTCTGCGGGTTCCCGCCCAATACATGCCGTTTTTCGACCAATGGAAGGTCGAGACCATCCATTTCGATCCCCGAGAGACACAGGGATGACGTCCACACAACAGCGGCGCCGGACAACTCCGCGCGCGGCCTACAGCCGAAAAGGAGAGTCAACCGCAATGCGTATTTTGCCAAAGCCGATCGGTGCGCTCGTCCTCGTGGCGATCGCCGCTGCCGCTTACGGTGGTTACGAGCGCCTGTGGCACAGCCACCCGTCGCGCGTGGCGGAAGCTCCCAACCCGGCTGCGCAGCCGCCCATGCCGCCGACGCCCCCAACCGCCATCGCAGCTCGCGCCCCGGCGGAGCCGCCGCAGGTTGAGCCGGCCACCCGCATGACCTCAGCGCAGCAGGCGGGCTTCGACGCTTGGCTGATCAAGACCTATCTCGCGTGCTGGAAACCGCCGCGACAGCCGGCCGACGCCGACGTTTACGTAGCGCATGTCCGTATCGCGTATAACCCGGACGGCTCGCTGTCGAAGCCGGCGAAGCTCGTCAATCCGCCCTCAGACCCCGCTCTCAAACCGCAGGCGAAGAGCGTTCTCGCCGCGGTGGAGAGTTGCAACCCGCTGCAGGTGCCGGCGCAATATCGCCCGTTTTATGAGCAATGGAAGACGAAGACCATCCACTTCGATCCCCAAGTCGCCGCTCGGTAAACGCCGCAGTCGAGCGTCGCTGTTGTTCTGCGAGATCCGTCTTATGAGTGTTTGTTTCGTTACTCGTCGCCACGCGTTTGCGGCCTTAGCGGTCGGCCTTGCCGCGCTCGCCGCCGCGCCCGCAATGGCCGACGGCGACATCTATGTGCATGCGGGCGCCAACTTCAAACCGGTGACCATCGCCGTGACCCCATTCGCGGGCGAAGAGGCAGGCGACAAGATCAGCGGCGTCATCGCCTCGGATTTCGCCCGCTCGATCTTCCTTCTGCCGCTCAATTCGGCGAGCTTTCCTGAAACAATCTCCAATCCTGACGCATCCCCAAACCTGGACGCGTGGAAGACGGCCGCGGCACAATTCGTGCTGACCGGACGGGTGCTTCATCAGGACGCGGGGCGCGTCACTGCGCAATTCCGTTTATGGGATACGGCGACCGGCGAGCAGGTCGCGGGTCAACAATATTCGACTGAAGCGGCGAACGCGCGCCGCGTCTCGCACATGATCGCCGACGCGGTCTTTTCGCGCGTAACGGGCGAGAAGGGATTCTTCGATTCCCGGATCGTCTTCGTCGACGAAACCGGCCCGAAAGAGAAGCGGCATAAGCGTCTCGCGGTCATGGACATGGACGGCGCCAACGTCAAATATCTCGACGGCGGCAAGGAACTGGTCGTCACTCCGCGTTTCTCGCCTTCCGCCCAGCAGGTCGCCTACATGTCGTTCGGCGACGGAGATCCCAAGGTGACTCTGCTGAACCTCGACACCGGACAACGCGAATCTGTGGGCAATTTCCCCGGCATGACCTTTGCGCCACGGTTCTCTCCGGACGGCCAACAGATCGTGCTGTCGCTCTCCGATGGGGCGAGCACCAACCTTTACTCGATGGACCTGCGTTCGCGCGCCACGACCCGTCTCACCGAGGGTTCGGCGATCGACACCTCGCCGACTTATTCGCCTGATGGCTCGCAGCTGGCCTTCGAGTCCGACCGCGGCGGCTCGCAGCAGATCTATCTGATGAGCGCGAGCGGCGGCCCGGCGAAGCGCATTTCGTTTGGCGAAGGCCATTACTCGACGCCTGTCTGGTCGCCGCGCGGCGATCTCATCGCCTTCACCCGCATCAAAGGCGGTTCGTTCGGGATCGGCGTTATGAAGCCGGACGGCTCGGGCGAGCGGATCTTGGTCGAGGGCTTCCATAACGAGGGGCCCACCTTTGCACCTAACGGCCTTTATCTCATGTTCTTCCGCGACGCGGGAGGCTCTGGCGGTCCGAAGCTCTACATGACCGACATTTTTGGTCATGCTGAATTCCTCGTCCCGACCCCCAATTACAGCAGCGACCCCTCCTGGGGTCCTCTGATGCAGTAGGGAGAGCGGGCCGAGGCTCTTCCGGTCTGCCGTCGCGCTCCTGGCCTTGGCGACACCAGTCGCGTGCGCGGTTAGCCACTGAATCCCATCTCCGCGCTTTGCCGCCAACCGAGAATCAAACGTCAACGCGCGGGCGCTGAAAGCGCTGAAAGCCGGCGGCGCCGTTCGGTTCCGCTCGAACCATCCCTCTCGCACGAAATTATTTGCCTCGATGCGAGAAAACCCTTGCGCCAAGGCGCGATTCGCCCAAATAGTGATCTTGCCCAATACGCACGTGCCTGTGGTCGTGTGTCGGTCGGCGGGGATCTGGACAAGAGGCCAGTTAACCGTCCTTGGAAGACCGGCAGCCGGAGGCGAACCGGCGTACCCCGCCCAACGGGGGACGCGACTTGAAGCAACGACGGACCGGGCTTTTTTGGTCTCTGTCGGCCCTCCAAAGGTCGACGCCCAAAGAGGCTTGTCTATCTTGCCGGGCGTGCGGACGGGACTTCCTCGTCCAAACGATGGCTCTGATCGCTTAAGGCTACCCTGCCCTAGGCGCGTCTTGGCCACGGCGTAGCAGCTGACCGCTTGAGCGGTCCGTCGACGGCTTTCTTAAGCTATCGCCGGATCGAGCAGCAGTCGCGTCGGCGGGTCAACGACTGCGCGTCGCGTCTCCAACGCGCGAGCGCGAGGTCGCATCGCCGGTGAATCCTTCATTTGCCAGGCGCGGAGCATCCGCGCTCTTGGGGGATGCCGCTCATGACTGACCGCATCAAGGAGTTCCTCGCGCGTAATCACGAAGATGGGCCCCGTCTCATCGTCGATCTCGACGTTGTGCGCGAGAATTATCTGGGTTTCTCCAACGCCCTGCCGGATACGCGCGTCTTCTACGCCGTCAAGGCAAACCCGGCGCCGGAGATTCTCGATCTGCTGGCGGCGCTTGGCTCTTGCTTCGACACCGCCTCGGTCGGCGAGATTGAGCAGGCGCTGGCTGCGGGCGCAACGCCCGACCGCATCAGCTTCGGCAATACGATCAAGAAAGAAAAGGACATCGCGCGCGCCTATGCGCTCGGGATTTGCCTGTTCGCGGTCGACTGTGAGGCCGAGGTAGAGAAGATCGCCCGCGCCGCGCCAGGCTCAAAGGTCTTCTGCCGAATTCTATGCGACGGAGCGGGTGCGGAATGGCCGTTGTCGCGCAAGTTTGGCTGCGCGCCTCAATTGGCTGCGAGCGTGCTCGAGCGCGCCCATGTCCTTGGACTGATCGCCCACGGCCTCTCGTTCCATGTCGGTTCGCAGCAGCGCAATCCGCGCATGTGGGATCGGGCGCTGAAAGTCTCGGCGGCGATCTTTCACGATCTCGCCGAACGCGGCGTCCAGCTCACGATGATCAATCTCGGCGGCGGATTTCCGACCCGCTATCTGAAAGACGTGCCAGCGATCAAGACCTATGGGCAGACCATCTTCCGCGCGCTGCGTCGCCACTTCGGCAACCAGATCCCGGAGACGATCATCGAGCCCGGCCGCGGCATGGTCGGCAACGCGGGAATCATCGAGGCCGAGGTGGTGCTGATCTCGCAGAAATCGAACGAGGATAAGCAGCGCTGGGTCTATCTCGACATCGGCAGGTTCAACGGCCTCGCGGAAACACAGGACGAGATGATCCGCTATCCGATCCGCACGGAATACGACGACGACCAACTCGGGCCCTGTGTCATCGCGGGCCCAAGCTGTGACTCGGTCGACGTGTTGTACGAAAAGGAGCCATACCTGCTGCCGGTCTCACTCGAGATCGGCGCGAAGGTGCTGATCGAGGGAACAGGAGCCTACACGACGACGTATTCCTCGGTAGGCTTCAACGGCTTCCCGCCGCTCAGGTCCTATGTGATCTAAAGATCGTTTCGAGCCGGCTAGGCGCCGGCTCGGGCGCCGGCCATCGAGTAAGCATGCGCTCTACGCGCCATCGTGTCAGGCGCGCCGATATTCGTTCAATCAAATCCATTTGAGCCGCGGTTAAGACAGGGACCGCGGCTGGTCGGTCGACTATGAGTTCGATTTGCTAGCTAGTCGCTCGATTCTTTCACCGTGAAGGAGTGTTGGGCGTCGCTCTTCGCGACAACGAGGCTTTCTTGACCACGGACGCCGACCGCTCGTCTTTCTTCATCGCGCTTGTCGTCGTCGACATCTTCGTTGGTCTCGCCGATGCGATCACCGGCCCTTACCTTGTGCTCTTTCTCGTCGATCAGGCGCGCTTCAGCCCCCTTTCGCTCGGCGCCGTCCTGACCGCAAGGGCGCTCAGCGGCATCGTGTTCAGCACGACGTTTGCAGCGTGGATCGACCGACGAACAAGCTTGGCGCCACTGATGCTCGCGCTCGCCGGTTCCGCCATCGGCTACGCCCTGCTCGGATTGACAACCGATTTCGTCGCTCTGCTGGTGATCGCTGCGCTCCCTGTCGCGGTTGGCGCGGCCGCTTTCTCGCAGTCGATTGCTCTCGCCAAGCGAAATTTCAGCCATGCCAGTCCTCACACGCTTAACCGCGCCGTCGGGGTCCTGCGCGCTAGCATTTCGCTGGCGTGGGCCATCGGACCCGCCATCGGCGCCATCCTGATTGGCGCGGCGGGCTTTCGAGGCGCTTTCCTCGCCAGCGCGGCCTCGGGCGCAATCGCGCTCGCCACGCTCGCTCTTGTCCACAGAAGAGCGTCTCTCGCCGATGCGGGCCACGCTACTCCGCCGAAGCCGGTGAACGGCGGTCCAGCGATCGCACTCGCTTTCGCGGCGCTCGCCTTATTTCACACGGCCATGTTTTTAGGGTCGATTCCCCTTCCCATCGTGCTGACAACGTCGCTGGGCGGCATTAAAAGCGACGTCGGAATCACGATGAGCTTGTGCGCCGCTCTGGAAATCCTCGTCATGGGCGTGCTGATCTGGAGGCCGCTTCAGCGCGGCGAGCGCGCGGCGATTGTGGCAGGCTTTGCGGCCTTTATCGTCTATTTTGCCGCGTTGATTCTCGCGCATTCGGTCGCGGCGGTCTTCTGGGCTCAAATCCCGCGAGCAATCGGGATCGCCCTCGTCACCTATCTCGGGATCAGTTTTCTCCACTCGCTCATGCCGCACCGCGCCGCCGCGGCCGCGGCGCTGTTTTCGAACTCAGGTCAACTGGGTTCGGTGCTCGCCGCCCTTAGCGTGGGAGGCTTGGCGAGCGCGTTCGGCTATGCGTCTATCTTTGCCGTATGCGCTGTTCTCAGCGCGGTAGGGCTTGCGCTGGTCTGCTTGACGCCGGCTCAGCCGGATTAGTTTCCCGCCTAGGAACTCAATTTCGCACGACGCGTCGTCATCTAACTGTCATGACGCGATCCGAATCTTCGCCGCCGATCCTCCTTGCGGCAAATGAGCTCTTTGGGAAATGAAAGCCTATGAAACGCACGCTTCGGGCCGCTACCGCTTTGGCGATCGTCGCAATCTTTTCGCAAAACGCTCTCAGCGCCTCCTCACTCCCGCTGGTCACCACACAACCCGATCCGCCACCGGACGTTGCGCCCTATTTCATCGCGGATACGGACTCCCGCTGGACCGGGCCCGAATGGTCGGCCGAAGACATTGCCGAGCTCAGGCAGAAGATCAGATACGTATTCGTCATCTTCAACGAGAATCGCTCGTTTGATCACGAATACGGCACGCTTCCAGGCGTCAACGGTCTCTATTCCGACGGCAAAACGCCGCGCTCGGGCGCTGACACGCCTGGATTTACGGAGAGCTACCTCGATACGAATACCGGTGAGACCGTCTCTGTTCAGCCATTCCGCGTCGGGCCAGCACAGAACTCGACGATCAAAGACTCCACGGATCATTCTCATATCGGCCTCGCCGCCAAGATCGACGTGCAGAACGGCGTTCCGAAAATGGACAAGTTCGCCGAGGTCGAATGGCGCCGCTACGCGCGCTCGGGCGGCGCCGCGCGCGAAGCGATGGGCAAGCAGTTCGCGCGCCTCGTCATGGCGCATGTCGACTGCGACACCATTCCATTCTTTTGGCGTTACGCCAGCCGGTTCACCATCTTCGACAACAATTTCGCCACCGAAGACACACCCTCAACGCCGAATGCAGTGGCGGTCCTCGCTGGCCAATCAGGCGAAAGCCAATGGGTGAAGCACCCAAGCGAGACAATGGATCCCACCCAAGACGGCTTGACCGGACCGATCAGCGGCACGATCAACGGCGAGACCTATACTGGAACGGCGACCACGCAAGGGCCGCCGTTGGTCGACGACCCACAGCCTTGGTGGGGCTCCGAGTTCGACAAGACGGTCATCGATCGCGAGCCGGCCGGATCCCCGAAGGAGTGGTATAAATCGAACAACATCGCCTCCAACCTCACCTTCGCGACGCTGCCGCTTACTTTCATGGGCGGATGGATCAATTGGTTCACCGACCAGGATCGCGATCCGACGTTCGACCTTCCTGACGTAGCGAAGGATATTCCTTATATCGGGGCGCTGGGCGACGCGCCGGTACAATGGCGTTGGTACCAGAACGGCTATGATCGCGAACCGACCGACTCCGGGAGCGAAGCCTCCCACCAGAACTATGTCAGCCACCATAATGGCGCGCAATACTTCGGCTATATCGCCAACAATCCAGCCGAGCAGACCAATCTGCGCGGCGAGGGCGACTTCTTTTCCGATATCATCAAGAACGTGCTGCCCCGCGCGGGCGGCGTTTTCTATATCCGCGGCGGTTACTACAACCTCAAGTACCCAAGCGCATCCGCAGTCATCCAGAACCCGAACTACCCCAACAAAGACGGTCTTACGCCGACCGAGATCGCTGCGATCAAGACGGCGAAGTCCGGCGACGACGATCATCCAAGCTATTCCGATAGCCAGCTTTCGGAAGCCATGGCAGCGCGCGTCATCAATGCAATCGCTGGCGACAAGGACATCTGGGAGCACAGCGCGATCGTCATAACCTATGACGAATCTGACGGGCTTTACGACCATGTCCCGCCGCGTATCCTTAGCTACGGCCCGGATGGGCTGCCTATCGCGAGGGGCATTCGCATTCCGCTCTTGCTCATCTCGCCCTACGCCCGCGTGCATGCCGTCTCGCACGCTGAAGGCGATCACAACGCAATTATCGAGACGATCAACGCGCTGTTCGGTCTGCCGGCATTGTCCAGCCTACCGGACGAGAAGGAGGCGCTTGCAGACGGCAATTCGCCTAAGTTCAACGCCTTCGGGCCGCCCGGCTTCGAGCAGAAGTATCTGGGGCCGCGCGATGCGGAATCCTCCATGACCGCAAGCCTCTTGTCCGGTTTCGATAAGGCCCGAATAACCGGCGCGGCGCCTCCGCTGCCCGGCTCCTATGCAATGATCCCCGACACCGATATTAATTCTTTTCCGCATTATGGCGGCAAGGGATGCGCAGCGATTGGGGTCACGCCTGAGGACGTGCGGCAAGGCATCCAGAATGTGATCCCTGAGGGTTTCAATTCCCTGCCCGTAACGCTGCCGGCATACAATTAAGCTGCGCTTACGCCCGTGAGATTTTTTGCTGTCGCGATCGCTGTCGTCGTCTCGATAGCGCTGAGCCCCCTCGTCCGGGCCGGCCCGATCATTGATCGCATCCAATCTTCAGGCGTCATTCAATGCGGGGGTGTCCCACGTCCGGGCTTAGTCGGCCAGTCGCCTGACGGTGCGCCATCCGGGCTTTATCACGACGTTTGCCGCGCAATCGGCGCCGCGCTGCTTGGGCCAGAGGGCAGGATTGAGTTCCACCCTTATGATTCCGACAAAGCGTTCGCGCGGGTCGCAGAGGGTGCCGACGATCTGTTCTTCCTCGACGGATCGGACATCGCCGATCATCGGCTCGCCGGAGCCGTGGCGCTCGGACCGACAGTCTATTTTGTTTCCACCGCGGTGATGGTCCACGGCGACACGGCAATCCGACGATTGAGCGATCTCGCCGGCAAGTCCGTGTGCTTCTATCAGGGCGACAACGCGCACCTGCACCTGGAGGCCTCGATGGCGGCCCGGCGACTCGATTTCGTCCGCATGGGCTATATGGAATATGGCGAGCTGCATGACGCTTACGACGCCCGGATCTGCGAGGCTCAAGTCGGCGAAAGCGAGGACTTGGCGGCCGCGAGGGTTGAGGAACGCGCAGCGCCGCCGAGCCGCATCCTGGGCGAACCGCTCGCGACTTTCCCGGTGTTCGCCGCTACCCCCGCGAACGATCCGCAATGGTCGGCGATTGTCGCCTGGGCGATCTATGCCCTGCAGCGCGCGGAATTGCCGGCGGCGCCCTGGGCGGCGGCGGGCCTCCGGTCTTTGCCCGTCGAGGGGCGGGATATCGGGCTTTCCGAAGATTGGGCCAAACGTGTCGTCGGCGCCGCAGGCTCTTATTCTGACATCTACGCTCGCAATCTTGGCGAAGGGTCGCCTCTCAAGCTTCCCCGCGGTCGCAACGCGCCGGCCGAACAAGGGGGTCTGTTCGTCACGCCGTATCGCGAATAGGCGGCGCCATTTCGAGCCCGTTTTGAGGGATTCAGGGGATTGGGGCGCCATTTAATCAGGCCGATTTGGCTCTGGAGACGTCGAAGTTGAATCGAACCGCTCACTGTGAGCCTGGACCCAGGACGACGACGATGCCGAAGTTGAGCGCTGGAATCTTGCTATTCCGCCACCATCCGGCAGGCGTGGAGGTCATGCTCGTCCATCCGGGCGGCCCATTCTGGGCGAAGAAGGACGCTGGAGCATGGTCGATCCCGAAAGGCCTCATCGCTGAAGGCGAAGACCCGCTCGCCGCGGCCAAGCGCGAATTTCTCGAAGAAACCGGCATGCTGGTCGAAGGCGAATTTCTCGACCTCGGCGCCCACAAGCAGCCTGGCGGCAAGACAGTCGCGGCCTGGGCGTGTGAGGGAGATTTCGACCCCGCATCGCTCAAAAGCAACACATTCTCGCTCGAATGGCCTCCACGGTCGGGACGCACGATGGAGTTTCCGGAGGTAGACCGGGCCGCGTGGTGCTCCATCGACGACGCGTTCGTGAAAATAAACAAGGGACAAAAGCCGATCATCGCCGGGCTGGAGGCCTTGTTGGTTCGATCAAGCCGTCAATAGCGCCGCGAACCGGGAGCCCCGGATCTGCGGCTTGCCATTCGCTTCCCATCGTGAAACACGCGCGGCGAGACTTTCATGAACGGACCTGTGCATGGCGTTCTGGTTGGACATTGCAGCCTTTCTTCTCAAGGCCCTGATCATCGTTGCTGCGTTCGGCGGCTTGGCCGTGCTGATCGCGCGTCTCGCGCGCTCGAGCGAACCGAAGGATCAGGAGATCAAGGTCCGCGCGCTCGACGAACGTTACGACGACATGCGCGACGACATGAACTGGGCTCTGCTCGACCGGCGAGAGCGCAAAGCGCTCGCCAAGACGCGCAAGAGGGAGGCCAAAGCCGCCGCGAAGGCCCGCCGCGGCAGCGAACCAGGCAAACGAATCTTTGTGCTCACCTTCAAGGGCGACCTGCGCGCAAGCGGGGTCAAGCGTCTTGGCGCGGAGATCGACGCCGTCCTCATCGCCGCGCGGCCGGAAACCGACGAGACGGTCATCCGGATCGAAAGCCCGGGCGGCACGGTGACCGGCTATGGCCTCGCCGCGGCGGAGATTCTCCGCTTGCGCGAACGGAAGATCAAAGTCACCGCCTCGGTCGATCAGGTTGCTGCGAGCGGCGGCTACATGATGGCCTGCGCGGCGGACCACATCGTCGCTGCGCCCTTTGCGATCGTCGGTTCGATCGGCGTTGTGGCGCCGGTGCCAAACCTCCATCGGCTTCTCAAGAAGAATGAGATCGACTTCGAGGAGATTACAGCGGGCGAGTTCAAGCGCAGCGTCTCCTTGTTGGGCGAGATCACGCCCGCGGGCCGCGAACATTTCCGGGAAAAACTCGACACGACCCACCAGGCCTTCAAGGCCCATGTTGCGGAGTGCCGCCCGAAGGTGGATATCGACCGCGTCGCCAATGGCGACTATTGGCTGGCGCGCGAGGGGCTGGCGCTTGGGCTCGTCGACGAGATCCTGACGGGCGACGACCTCCTGTTCCGCGCCCGCGACAGTGCGCGCCTGTACGAAGTCTCGACCGAAGCGCGCAAGACCCTGCTGCAGCAGGTCTTGAGCGGCTTCGGGGGCGCGGCGCATAAGGCAGCCGATATGGTCATCGCGAGGCTCGCTGCACGCTGATCGGCGCCGTTACTTGAGCTCGTAACAATTGACGATGGTGCGCGGATTGCGCGTCACATCGTAGAGAATTCCGCATTGAACGAGCGCGTTCACGCCCTGGTGGCGAAACAGCATGAGCGAAGTGCGGTTGTCGTAGCCGCTTGCATAGCCCGCGATCTCCCACCCTTGCGCGAGCAACTGGCCGATCGTCAGCGGCGTCTCGGCGGCCGCCAAGCCGGACACCGCCAGCATCGTCGCGAGGCAAAGGCATGAACGCATACGTCAATCTCCAATGCGCCCGCGCCCCGCCTCTTTAAGCGCTCCTTTCGTCTCCCTCAAATTCGCTCCCTTTCCGAGGCCATGACCTTGCGCCTGACGTCGTGATTAGCGGGGACGATTGCCTACTCCAAATAGCGGCGCGTCCATTCGTTGTTTATGGTGGCGCTCCAGCGCGGCGGGGAGCGACAATCTGTGCCGAGCGGCCTTTGCGGCGGAGACGAGCATCGCATGACGGATGTGAAAGAGAGCGCGACGCCGGAAACTCGAGACAAAGCCCAACCACAGCGCGAGCGGCCAACGGGAAGCGCGACGGCTGCGGCGGCCATCGTAACGCTCATCCTCGCTGCGATCGTAGGGCTTTCGATCTGGTATCTGGCGCGGCCGGAGCCGCTCATCATTCAAGGCGAAGCGGACGCGACTCGCATCGACATCGCCGCCCGTGTCGACGGGCGTGTCGGCCAGCGTCCTGTGGAGCGCGGCGAAAACGTAGCCGCCGGGCAGTTGTTGTTTGTGATCGACAACCCCGAGCTGGTCACGAAACTCCATCAGGCTGAGGCCGGCGTTGACGTGGCAAAAGCCCAGCTCGACAACATTCTGGTGGGCACACGCGCGGAAATCGTTGCCCAGAAGAAAGCCGCGGTTGAGAGCGCCGACGCCAATTTCACGCTCGCTGACAAGACCTACGCTCGCATCAAGGATCTCGCCGGCTCAGGCAACGCGCCGCTGCAACGTCTCGACGAAGTCACGAATTCGCGCGACGTGGCGAAACGGGATCAGGATCGCGCCAAACTCGCTTACGACGAAGCTGTGAATGGGGCGACCAAGGAAGAGCGTGAGATCGCCGAGGCCAACGTACTCAAAGCGCAGGCGAGCGTCGATACGATCAAGGCGAGCGTCGACGAGCTCACCGTCAAAGCGCCGATCGCCGCGCAGGTCTATCAGATCGGGGCGGAGGTCGGCGAATATGTCTCGCCTGGCGTGCCGCTTCTTTCGCTGATCGACCTCAACGATATCTGGCTCCGGTTCAATCTGCGCGAGGATCTGGTCAAAGGCCTCAAGGTCGGCGACCGGTTTAAGATGCGCGCGCCGGCGCTCGGCGATCAGGAGATCGAGGCGGAGATCAAGCTTATAGAGACGCGAGGCGAATACGCTGGATGGCGCGCGACGCGGGCGACCGGCGATTTCGACTTGAGAACTTTTGAAGTGCGCGCCTATCCCGTCTCGCCGATTCCCGCCCTTCGACCGGGGATGAGCGTTTACGCCGAGTGGCCGACGGCTGAGCACAAGTGAGAGCGCCAGCAAAACCGGGCCTGCTTCTGGTCGCGACGCGCGAGTTGCGATGGATGCAGCGCGATGGCGTGGCGCTTATCCTAACTCTGCTCGTTCCCGTTCTCGCCTTCGCCATCCTGACGCTGACATTCAGCAACGCGGTCATCCGTAACCTCCGCGTTGCTATTGTCGACGCCGACCAATCCGCAACTTCGCTCATCTATGTCCAGTCGATCGCCTCGGCGCCAGGCGTCAAAATCGCCGAGCGATCAAGCGACATGAGAAGCGCCATGCAGGCTGTTCGCTCTGGCGATGCGATCGCGGTCGTCTACATTCCCGAGAACTTCGAGCGCGATCTTCTGGCCCGGAAACGGCCGCAGGTGGTGTCGCTCTACAACCGCCAATACCTCACCCCCGGCAACAACGCAGCTTCCTCGATCTCAAGCGCGATTTCGGCGGCGACCGCGACGCTGCCGCACGAGGCTGGCGGCGGTTACAAGCCGGGCGTCCTCGTCTCCGAGCAATATGTCCTGTCGAACCCGGCGCTGAACTTCGCCCAGTTCCTCTTACGGGCGGTTCTGCCGACTGTGCTGCATGTCGTGGTAGCGATCACCGGAGGGTACGCCGTCGGCTCGGAGTTCTCCCAGCGCGGCAAACGCGCGTGGATGCGCGCCGCCGGCGGCCGGCCCCTGGTCGCGCTCATCGGCAAGTTCCTGCCCTTCTTCGCCATCTTCATCGTGATGATGGTGGTGGACGCGGCCATCATCCATGTCCTCTACGGCGTCTCCTTTCGAGGCGACCCGTTGCTGGTCGCTGCCTCAGCCTGCCTCCTGATCATCGCCTATCTCTCGTTTGGCGCCTTGCTGGTTCTGCTAACTCAGGCGCTGCCGACAGGCCTGAGCCTCATCGCGCTCTTCTGCAATCCGGCCTTCGGATTTGCAGGGGTGGGGATTCCCCGTCGTGGCGATGGGAGCTTTCCCGCAAGCTTGGGGCTCGATCCTGCCCCTTCGCTGGTATCTGCAGGTGCTGTTCGACCAGGCGGCGCGCGGCCTGCCGGCTTCGTACTCCGTCACGCCCTTTATGATCCTCGCCACCCTTACTTGCCTTTATTTCGCGCTCGCATGGGGGAGATTGCGCGCCATCGCCATTGCGCCATCGAGACGCGAGGAGACGCCCGTGATCCGTCTGCGCTACGGACGAGGCGTCGCGATCGCGATGAGCAACGAGGTCCAGCGCATTCTCGGCGACCGGGGGGTGCTCGGTTTGATCGTGCTTGCGCCACTCGCCTATGGAGCGCTCTATCCCCAGCCCTATCTCGGTCAAGTTCTTCGTAGCCTACCGATCGCCGTCGTCGATCTGGATCAAACCGAGCTCAGCCGAAAACTCGTGCAGGCTTTGAACGCGGACGAGGCGATCACGGTCAAAGTGCGGAGCGACACCATCGCCGACGCGCAATCGGCAATGGACCGCCACGAGGTCTTCGCCATCCTCGCAATTCCAAAAGACACGGAGCGCCAGGTCTTGCGCGGCGAGAAGGCGCGGATCGCGGCCTATGTCGACGCCGCCTATTTTCTTCTCTACAGCCGAACCCTGCAGGGCATATCGGAAGCCGCGGAGACAATCTCTTCCGACATTGCGACGCGTGGCGCGCGCAGCGAAGGAAGCCTCGTCTATGCAGCGATGACCCGTAGCAGTTCGCCAATCGAGTTCATCTCCCAGCCGCTCTTCAACCCGACGGGCGGCTACGCCAGCTACGTCGTCCCCGCCGCCTTCCTGCTCATCCTGCAACAAACTCTGCTATTGGGCATTGCGTCGCTGGGCGGAGCGACTTACGCCCTTGGCGGCCGTGCGAACCGATGGCTTCGATCCGGGGCGCGCGCCGTCTTCGGCCAGGCGCTTGCGCATCTCTGCTTCGCCCTGCCAGGGCTTGCGCTCTATCTGATCGTGCTTCCGCGCGTTTACGGCTTTTCGACGCTCGGACGGCTCGAGGATCTCATCCTCATGGCGGTTCCCTTCGTGCTCTCTGTGAGCTTCCTCGCCCAGTTCGTCAGCGCGTGGTTCACCCGCCGCGAGACCGCAATTCTCCTCTTCATCGCCGTCAGCCTCCCGCTCTTCTTCCAGGTCGGCGTATCCTGGCCGGTCGAAGCCCTTCCCGATTTTATACGAGCGGCAAGCCGCATCATCCCGAGCACCTCAGCCATCGACGGATTGGTTCGGATCAATCAGATGGGGGCGAGCCTCATGGAGGTGAGGCGCGACTGGGCGACCTTGTGGGCTCTGACCATCGTCTACGGACTGCTCGCCGTCCTTGCGACCGGTTTTGCTTCCCGCAATGAGGCCCGCCCATGAACCCAAGAGCCCGAACCGCCGCGATCCTGGCGATGGTGCTTCTTATCGGAGTGGCGGGAGCCGCCGCATTCCGGTTCGAGACACAGCGCAAACCGAGGCCGTCGCTCATCGGCGTCGTGCACGAGACGGAGATCCGCATCGCGCCCGAGATCTCAGCCCGGCTCGCTTCGATCGGCGTGAAACCAGGACAGGAGACCCGCCAGGGCGAGGTGATCGCCGCGCTATCGAGTCCGGAGGTCGCAGCGTCGCTTGAGGAGGCAAAGGCGAACGCGGAATCCGCGCGCGCTAACCTTGCCAACGTCCAGGCGGGTGTCCGCCAGGAAGAACGCGACACGGCGACGCAGAACGTGGCGATCGCCGCCTCCAACGTCACGCTGGCCAAGGAGCAATTCGCCCGCGTCTCCGTGCTAGCGGCGAAGAACTATGCGAGCCGGCAGCAGTATGACGAGGACGCCGCGGCCTTGAGCACGGCGGAAGCCAATCTCGTTCTCGCCAATGCGGCCTTGGACCAAACCAAGGCTGGACCGACAAGGGAGGAGATCGCCATCGCGCAGCGCCAGGTCGCCCTTGCGGTGGCGACGGTCGCCGACCTCGAGGCTCAGCTGGCCAAGACGACGCTGACCTCGCCCGTCGACGGAGTTACAAGGCTTCTCATCGCCGAGCGCGGCGAAGCGATCTCTCCGGGCCAACCGGTTTTGACACTTGCCGTCGAGGGCGCCCGCTGGTTCACGTTCACGATCCGCGAGGACCGTCTGGAAGGGTTGACGATGGGTTCGAAGATCGCTCTGCGGACGGCCGCCGGCGATCGTTTCGAAGCCAAAGTCACCGAGTTCAGACCGCTCGGCGAGTTCGCGGTCTGGCGCGCCGCGCGCGCGGTCGGAGACCACGACATCAACAGCTTTCTTTTGCGCGCGGACCCGATCGGCCCGACGCCGAAGCTCGAGCCGGGCATGACGGTTTGGATCGACGAGAGGCAGACGGGCTGATCCAAATCATGGACGTCATCGAAGGACTTCGGGGCTGAGCCCGAGGTCCGGCGATCCGGAGACACGAGCAACCACATTTCCCTAGGATTGCTCGTCTGTGCACTCCTCGCAATGACAGCTCCGTCTGAATCGCGCCATACTGGAACATTCGACATGACGAGGAACCAATGGACGCGCCCGACGCTGTTACGCCCCGGATGCAGCCCTTTCTTCCGGCGACGACGGATTTCACGAATGGCGACGACTCGCCCCGAGCATTCCTCGAGCGCTGCCTTGTCCAACTCGAAGCCTGGGAGCCAAAGATCGGAGCCTTCGTCGCGCTGAATCTTGCCTCCGCGAGGACGGCCGCGGATCGCTCGACCGAGCGTTGGCGCGCCGGCAAGCCGCTCTCGCGGATCGATGGCATGCCGGTGGGAATCAAGGACATCATCGAAACCGTCGACATGGCCACGGAGAACGGATCTCCTCTGTTTGCAGGCTATCGCGGGAACCGCGACGCAGCCAGCGTCGCGGCGCTGCGAGAAGCGGGCGCGGTGATCGTCGGCAAGACGGTGACGACCGAGTTCGCCTGGATGCAGCCACGTGCGACCAAAAATCCGTGGGACGTAACCCGCACGCCCGGGGGGTCCAGCAGCGGTTCGGGCGCGGCGGTCGCCGTTGGCGCAATCAGCGTTGGAATTGGAACGCAAGTGTTCGGCTCGATCTTGCGGCCCTCAAGTTTCTGCGGCTGCTTCGGCTTCAAGCCGACGGTCGGCGCGATCAATCGCGGCGGCAGCCATGACGCGCTTTCCCAGAGCACGCATGGCCCGCTGGCCGCCAGTCTGCCGGAGGCCTGGCAGGTTGCCTACGAGATCGCGCGCCGCGCGGGCGGCGATCCTGGTCATCCGGGGCTCTATGGACCGCCGACCTGCCCCGCGCCATCGACGCCGCGCCGGCTCGCGGTTCTGGAAACGGCCGGCTGGGCCGTGGCGACATCGGGAGCAAAGGAAGCGTGTGGTGAGGCGGCGGCAAAGCTCAAGTCAGCCGGCGTCCTGCTCGTGTCGCGGCATGAAAATGAAAAAATCGC
This sequence comes from uncultured Alphaproteobacteria bacterium, assembly GCA_963737365.1. GTDB lineage: Bacteria > Pseudomonadota > Alphaproteobacteria > Rhizobiales > Beijerinckiaceae > Roseiarcus. Next base: position 488,280 of record CAVTSD010000007.1, on the reverse strand, counting down.
CTCCGTCGAAGACGCGATCCACGACGGGCGCGAGCTTTCCCATAACATCATCGCCTGGGAGTCGCGCTGGCCGCTCAACACCTACCGCATGCGGGACACGAGCAAGCTCAGCCAGCCGATGCTTGACCTTGCTGCTCGGGCCGAGACGATGACGCTCGACGACTATCGCCGCGATATTGCGGAACGCGACCGGCGGCGCGCCGTCTATCTGGCGCTAGCGGAGGACTTCGACGCTTGCCTGACCTTGTCCGCGCCAGGCGCGGCCCCGGTCGGCCTCAGCTGGACGGGCGACCCGGCGTTCGTGATACCAGGATCGATGCTTGGCGTCCCGGCGATCTCGCTCCCCGTCCTTCAAGACGAAGGCCTTCCGCTCGGACTTCAGCTGCTTGGTTTTAAGGACGCCGACGCGGCATTGTTTTCTGTCGCGGGGGGCGTGATGGCTGTGTTGCAGCGGGGCTAAAGCGCCGCGCGTCGCGCTTGGTCTAAGCCGTTTCCTTCACGAACCGCAGGCCTTCGAGCGACGCCAGATCGTCATAAGCGCCCTTGGTCGAACGCTTCGGAAGCTTGATCTTGGTCCGAGGCGCGTCCTTGTGCGGGATGGTGCTCAAGAGGTGGCGGATGCAGTTGAGCCGCGCCCGCTTCTTATCGTCGGAGGGAACGATAATCCAGGGTGCGAAGTCCGTATCGGTCGCCTTGAGCATGACATCGCGCGCTCGCGAATATTCGTACCACTTGCTGCGCGACGCGAGATCCATCGGGCTCAGCTTCCACTGTCGCACGGGATCCCTGATGCGCGCCTGGAAGCGGCGCTCCTGCTCTTTGTCGCTAACCTCTAGCCAAAACTTCACGAGGATGATTCCGTCGTCGACAATGGCGTGCTCGAACTCGGGACAGAGCACAAGGAAGCGGCTGTGCTGGGCTTCGGTGCAGAAACCCATGACAAATTCGACGCCGGCCCGGTTGTACCAGCTGCGGTCGAAGATTACGATCTCGCCGGCCGCCGGGAAATAAGGCATGTAACGCTGCAAGTAGAGCTGTGACTTCTCGCGATCGGAGGGCGCTGGCAGCGCCACCACCCGGAATACGCGCGGGCTTACACGCTCGGTGATCGCCTTGATCGTTCCGCCCTTGCCGGCGGCGTCGCGGCCTTCGAACACGACGACCACGCGCAAACCCTTGTGCTTGACCCAATCCTGCAGCGCGCAAAGGTCGACCTGCAGATTACGGAGCGACTTTTCATAATCCTTGCCGCTCATCGGCTCCTTGATGCTTCTCATCGGACGCGCCTCGATTGCCTGAGAATCGCGGCCGCCTCCAGACGCCTCCCGGCAAATTGGTTGTTAACACGCGTATAGGCGAGTCTGGGTTGGAGTCCAACTGCGGCGGACGGATCCTTTGCGGACCGATCGCCATCTTTGACGCGCCTCAGGGCGACCGCCGCCGAGGTTGGATGATACAAAGAATCTTGCAGTCGATGCAGCGGTGGAGTTCACGAAACTCGCGCGCCATGGAGTTCTAGCGGGAACCGAACAGCGCGGTTCGCGTTTCGGAAGGCAGATGCGACACGCGAGTGGGCTTGCCGCCAAGGACTAAAGAGAATGTCTCCGATCCTCCCAATTTCGCTCCTGGTCACGCTGCTTTGCACCTACGGGGCGGTGGAGGGGGTGCTTTTTCAGCAGCTCATGTTCGTAGGCGCGGCGCTCTCCGCGACCATACTTGTCTGCTCGCTTGAAGCTTGGAGCGCGCGGGAGATTCCAGTGCCCAGCGACGACGAGGTCAGGCGTCGCAATTATTCCGACCGATAAGTCCAAAGCTGAATGGGCGTCCTGCCCGTCAAACGGTGAGGGCTTTATTACGCCCCTAGATCGTGAGAACTAGGATCGCGAAATCTTCGCCGCGGGCGGCCTAAATCTCATCCACCTGCGCGGCAGTTTAACCAACTAACGCTTGGTCCCCGGCACCCTCTCTGCCCAGTGGAGGCCCCGCGAGAACAAAATAAACTTTTTCCTAACTTATATTTTTCGGCACGGAACAAGGCAGGTCGGCGCTGGTTTGGCAAATATGGCGAAGAGCGCCAGTCTTGCCGTCATTGGGTCACGATATGTCCCCGATCCTGCCGATTTCCTTCATCGTAACCCTTCTTTGTGTCCTTGTCGCCATTGATTGGGCTCTGTACCAGCAGATCCTTTTCGTTGGCGCGGCCCTCTCGGCGACGGTGTGGGTGTGTTCGCTTGAGGACTGGAGCTGCCAAGAGGCGCCCGCGAAGAGCGACGACGAGAGCAGCCATTATTTTCCGGCCGAATGATTGTTGGACGTCGGCCTAAAAACTCTCCCCGCCATCAATCGTCAGCACATGGCCCAGGATATGGCGGGCGCGGTCGCTGCATAGAAACAAAACGGCGTCTGCGATGTCGTCGCCATCGGCGATGCGGCCTGCGGGGATATTCCCCAGCAAAGTCTTCTTGTCCAGCCTTCCAGTCTCGAGATCCTTGAGCACTCCCTCGGTCGCGACGTGGCCCGGTGCAACCGCGTTGACGCGAAGCCCCTTCCCCGCCCATTCGACCGCCATCGTCCGCGTCAGACTGTCCAGCGCCGCCTTCGTTGCTGAATAAAGCCCAAGACCCGGCGCAGGCCGGCCGGCGGCGATGCTGCTGACGTTGACGATCGCGCCCTTGCGTTTGTGATCGATCGCCCAACCCGCGAACGCCCGCGCCGCGTTCAGAGGGCCAATTGCGTTGACCGCAAAAAAACGGGCGGCCTCGCCGGCGTCCGCTTCCATAATAGGCAAAACCGCGAACAACGCGGCGTTGTTGACTAGGATGTCGACCGCGCCCAGATGGTCGACGGTCGCCGCGATCAGCCGCTCGCAGTCGGCCGCATCGGCGACGTCGGCTTTTACCGCGAGGATCGACCCGCCGCATTCCTCCTCGATCGCCTTCGCCGCATGCGTCAGCGTGTCCCCGGTGCGCCCCGCAATCGCAACCCGCGCGCCCTCACGTGCGAAGGCGCGAGCGATCGCATAGCCGATCCCCGCGCCGCCGCCGGTGACGATCGCGACCTTGCCTTCGAACTCGCGACGCTCGCCCGTCACGCCATCGACTGGAAGCGACGGGCGAGCGCGCTGATGTGTTTCGCCGTCTCGATGTCGAGGTCGGTGATCTTCATCCCAGCGTCATGCGTGCAGAATGAGAAGGTCAGGATGTTGTAGGAATTGTGGAACTCGGGGTGGTGGTTCATCACCTCGGCCTGGATCGCGACTTCGACGATGAAAGCGATAGCGTCGCGAAAAGTCTTGAGCTCAAACCGGGCCTCGATGTTGGGCGCTTTGAGCGACCAGTCGGGCAGTTCAGCCAGCGCGGCTCGGATCTCGGAGTCGCTCAGAATCTTGTAGTTCGCCATCGCATTGCCTCCTTAATTCACTTCGGAGCGCCGCTCGTCGCTGCGGCGCTCGGCTGGTCAAGCTGAAGGATCGCCTGTTCGAGCGGCGCCGGCGAGACGCGGATCGAGCTGATGTAGGGTTGGCTGAACTCGAGGATCAGAAAAATGGCAAGCCCGATCGACGCGCTGCCCAGGACGAGCATCGCAACCGACATCGCGTTCAGTTTCGACAAAAGGCCCATGCTGGCGAACATAACGGACGACCAGAACGTCACGGCATAGATCAAAGGCCAGGGGATTGGGGTCGCGGCCTGTAGCGACATGAGGAGCCGTTGCTCGCCAATGAAGGCGTAGTTCGCGCGCGCCGCGGCGAGGAGATTTGTCTGCGCCGGCGTCTTGGGCGAGAGGCTATCGAGAAAACTGTTCAGGTTCGCCATGGTCTTATAAGAGGCCTCGTAGGCTGCGGCGCGCGTGGTGTCGTCGCCCCAAAACTGTTCATGGGCCCAAACGAGATCGGTCCGCAGAATACTGCGAGCCTCGTCGGCCTCGGGCCCATATTGGCGTATTTCGAGATCGAACTCGAGCGCCCGCGCCGCGATGGTCTGCAACTCCGTCTGCTGGGTGCTGAAAACGCCATAGGCTGTCCAGATCAGGAGGCCGTTGACCAGCACAAGCAGGAGCGTGAGTTGCCCAACCACGCCCCCGATCATGTCGCGTGCCTTGTCCGTCGTGTAACGCTCCGGGAGGAAGCGCTGAAGCACCAGACCGAGAAGGCCGCCCCCGGTGATGAGGGCCGTGACGACAAGCGAGATGGCGAGCGAACTCATTTCCAGCAATCCCCCTCCCATGGACGGACTTTCGTGGCATGTCCGGAGGGCGCCGTCCAGCCAGCCGACGAAGCCTCAGGCCTTGGCGAACTTGGCGAAGGCGTCCTTGTAGTCCGAGTGCCAGCGGGAGAGCGGCGGCCGGTTCTCGACGATGTCGCCCGCAGCCCAAAGAATGCGGCGCTCGTCCATTGCCCGCGGCACATCATTGTCGGGGCAAAGGATGTAGAAGTCGCCCCGTCCCATCGCTGGCAGCATGAAATCGACGACTTGTTCCGGCGTCCAAGCGGCGGCCGGCTTCTCAGTCCTTGAGCCCTTGGTCATAGCGGTGAAAACGAAGCCCGGAATCAGCATATGCGCGCTCACGCGGCAGCCCTCGATGTTGCGCAATTCGTGGGCGAGCGCCTCGGTCACGACCTTCACGCCAGCTTTCGAGACATTGTAGGCCGTGTCTCCCGGAGGACAGGTGATGCCCTGTTTCGAGCCGGTGTTGATGATCGCCGCGTCCGTTTCCTGCTTGATCATATCGGGCGCGAAGGCCTGAACCCCGTTGATCACGCCCCAGAGGTTGACGTCGAGAATGCGGCGCCAGCGCGCCGCATCGCCGAACAATTCGCCCCCTCCGCCGGTCCCGGCGTTATTCATGAGCACGGCGACCTCGCCGAAGACTTCATAGACTGAAGTCTTCAGGCGGCGGACATCGTCGAGGCTGCTCACGTCGACAGGGAAGGGTCGCACAAAGTCGGGTTTCGACGCCGCCTCGCGCACCCCGGCCGCGCCGGCCTCGAGCGCGTCGCCGCTCAAGTCGGCCATGCACACTTTCATGCCGAGCGTGGCGAATTTCATCGACGCTGCCAAGCCGATGCCGCTGGCCGCGCCTGTGACGACGGCGACCCGGTTCGCGGCCAATGCGGGATGATTGGACAAAGCAAATCCTCCGATTTTGGAATTCGGGGCACGCTACCAGCATGCCGAGCGCGCGTCAGCCTCCGTTAGAGGCCTCGCAAGCGAGAAGTCGGCGTCGGCGAGGGTAGGGATTTGATTACATTTTAACACAACCTCGATTCAATTGTCTGTAACTAACATCACAACCCCAGCTTGTATCACAGCGACTCCAAGCGTATTTAGTAAAAACCGAGTCACCCATGTCTGGTGTCGGCAGTTTCTAAGCCAGTCATGATCACGACATGACTTGCGGCTTGGCCAGGAGAGCATGATGCGCAAGGCGGTTTTCACGATGATTGCTACGCTGGTTGCCGCAACGTTACTTACGGCAACCGCGTCGAGTGCGGCCACCTACAAGTTTACGTTTGAGTTGAACGACGCCGATCTGACGGCGACGGGACAATTCACGGTCAATGCCGCGAGCGAAGTGACCAGCGTCACCGGCGCCGTTTCTGGTCTGACCAATCAGCCCATCAGCGGGGTGACCGTCAATACGAGCTTCCCGAGCGCGTCCTATAGCCTCGACGGCTCGTTCATCTTCGATAACCTGTACTCCCCCGGCGTGGTCTTCGATTATTACGGGCTGTTGTTCACCACGGCGGACAATCCCGCCGGCTACTGGAATCTTTGGGCGAGTTCGCCTGGCGCTTATTCGCTCTATGAGTTGGCCGGGAGCTATAACTATCCGATCCAGGAGATTGGAAGTCTGAGCGTCGCCGCCGCGCCGGAATCGTCAACTTGGGCGATGCTGGCCTTAGGCTTTGTGGCGCTCACTCTCGCCGGCCGGCGCCGCAAGCAAGCTGCTCGGCTCGCGCCCGGCCTCGGCTAAAAGCTTCGTGCCATCAAACAGTTCGCGGGCCGCCCTTGTGAGCGGCCCTTTTGTGTCGCGAGTGAAGCTACAACCGCGGGGTAAGGAAAATTAAGCCAGTTTTAAACCGTAGGGTTGTGGCGCTTGACTCTTGAGCTTGTTGGCATTTTAAAACACAACCTATTGCGAGCGTTCAAACCGATCTATTTGAGTTGTAACGTGATCGCGATGATCCGAAGCCGCGCCTCGCGCCAAATGCGCTTCGAAGGGTCCTGAGATGTCCACGCGTGGAAGGCGGTCTCATTCGCATGTCCGCCGGCTCGCAGCGCCGCATGTAAGCGCGCGTGCGGCGATCGACGCTGAAATCTTCGAAACACCCATGGCTGACGCCGATCGATTGATCGCAACCTTCCGAGTGCGGGCTTATTCCGAGGCGCGCCAACGACAGCGCCGGGCAGCGGCGCCGGAAGCAGCCGCCCATTGGGATCTGGTGGCGAACCTCATCGCTCGGCGGACGAACGGGTCGCGCACTGACGAATCTTCGTCTCGGACGGAGCTAGAGGCCGGCATCGCTCATCGAGGTCGAGAGTTGGGCGTGCGTCCTGCCGCCGGTTTTTTTGAGGTTGATCCGTTGGAGGAGCTCGAACGCGTTCTTGCCGTGCGAGCACAAGGCTTCCGGCTCCAGTTCTTTGGCGTGGCCAGCGACTACGGCCCGGCCGTTCTCGCCGAAAGCGAAATTCAAGCCGCGGATGCATCTGCCGCCATCCGCGAGGCCATCGGGGCAAATTGGCCGCCCCGGGCGGTCGGTCTGCGCCTGTTAGACCTCGAGGGGCGAGAAATCTTCGAGCGACTCAAGGCCGACCTCAGATAGTAGGCGCCGGTCCGGCGGCGCGGGACGCCCCTGCCCTCTCCAATCCGCGCCTTTGCTCTCACGCTTGAACTTAAGGCGTCTTTAACAGGCTGACGTGAGCCGCCACGACCCGCCAGCCGTCGTCGGTTCTCAACCAAGTCTGACTCTGTCGTCCGGTCGCGGTTGAAGTTGTGCGTTTGAACTCGACGTTGGCGGTGGCGAAGTCCCGCCCGTAGGTTGTGATCACCGTCTTGATCAGATCACGGGCCAGGTTGGCTGGCGAGCGCCCGACGCGAAAGGCGGCGATCTCGTCATAGCCGTAAAGGTTCTCTGTCGCGCCATAGCGCAGCGTGTGCGGACTCTTCCAGAACAGCGCATCGAGTTCGGCGATGTCATTGCTGACAAGCGCGCGCTCGTAACGGGCGAACGCATGCTCGACCTCGGCGACCACTTCGGGAATGTTGATGTCCATCATTTTGGCGGCGTCCTTGACTGTAGAGGAACCAGCGAGTTCAACCCAAGCTTAGCGATTGAAATCGGTTGCAGCGAGCGTCTGAAAAGCGAGCTCCGCCTCGGCAATGCCTTAGCGAGCTAAGGCGCCGCTGGCTGACGCCGCTTTCCGGACTCGAAAGACTTTGGCCTCATGCCCGCTCCCGCCTTTCTCCTCGCGCCTGGCGCCGGCGCCCCATCGTCGCATCCGCGAATGCGGACGTTCGCGCGGCTCCTCCTGACGATCGGTCCGGTTGAGCCGCTCGACTATCCTTATGCCTTGGCTGGGCGAGGACGGCCGGACCCGCTGCCCAGGCTCATCGAAGCCCATCGGGCAGCGCTTGCCGCGCTTCGCGCCAAGCATGATGGGCCGATCGTGCTCGCGGGCAAGAGCATGGGCGGCCGCGTCGGCTGCCATGTCGCGCTGGTCGATCCGGTCCAGGCGGTCATCTGCTTCGGCTATCCGCTTTGCGGTGGTGGTGATCGGTCGAAGCTGCGCGACCAGGTTCTCATGGACCTGAAGACGCCGGTCCTATTCGCGCAGGGAACGCGCGACCCGATCTGCCCGCTCGACCTCCTCGACGATGTGCGAAAGCGGATGCAGGCGCCCTCGACGCTGCACGTGGTGGAGGGAGGCGACCACTCCCTCATGGTCGCGAAGACAGCGCTGAAAGCTCTCGGATCGAACCAGGAAGAAGTGGATGCAAGTCTGCTAACCTCAATCGCGGGCTTCCTGAGAGAAACGCTTATCCAACCTTCCTGGTCGACATGTGGGCGGAAGCCCTGGCCTCTTTAGTTATCCAACAACGCGCATTGACAGTCCTTCACCCTTCCCGCCTAATGAGTCCCATGCAGCGACCGTACTTAGGGGTGAAACAAGTGCGGCGTGGCGTGCGATCGGCGCTTGGCGTTGGCGCGGCGCTGATCGCGATGGCGGCAGTTTGCGGCGCGCGCGCGGACGTCGTCCCTATCGACGTGGATGAGTGCTCCACAAGCTGCGTCTCCCCCACGAGCGATGATGAGGCCGAGTCGGCGGGCGACATCACACTGTCTCTGTCTGGGGGTGGGGGCGCCGGGGATCCAAGCAGGGTCCGTCCTGATCTGATTTTTGACTCAATAGTGTTGCCGCCAGTTCTGGTAAGCGGATTGCCGTCCGCAATCATGTCCGTTGGCGCGCGAGCCCTCGACAATCTCGGCGTCTCGCCCTATGCCTTTTTCGAGGACGTCATCGACGTTCCGGACTCGGCCGGCGCGCGGGCGCTCACGGCGGTCGCCTCCACACCCTCGCTCACGAGCGAGCTCCGTGACTTTCTGTGGGCCAGCAACGACTTTTTTGGGCCGCCTTCCGGCGATACAGCCTCCCGTCGCGGCCTCCCTGTCTCCGTTGACGCTGGCTATCTCACCGGCCGGCTAACCACCGGGTGGACGATGCGAACGCGAGTGACGCCAACGCTAAGCCCTTCGCCATTATCGGGGCCGCCTTCTTCAAGCGCGACAGAGCCCTTCGGGCAAGTTGGGGATGAGACGGGGCGGTCGGTATTTTCTTCGGATAGCGCCGAATCAAACAAGTAAGCGTTGCCGTGCGTAGCAGCACGAACGAGCGCTCAGACTAAGGGCTCCCCGTACTCTGCGTCGTCCGACGCGCCTGGAACTGGCCCATGCCCGGCTCGCCGACAATCTGGCCATTGTCGGCGATCAGCGCGCCGCGCAGCAGCGTCTTGACCGGCCATCCCGTCACTTCCATCCCTTCATAGGGGGTATAGTCGCTGCCGTGATGCATGTGATCCTGAGAGAGACGGACCTTCTTGTCTGGATCCCATATAGCGATGTCAGCGTCCGCGCCGATCATGATCGAACCCTTGCGCGGATAGAGGCCATACAGTTTGGCGTGGTTGGTCGCGGTCAGCGCGACGAACTCCGACAGCGAGATGCGTCCTTTTTTGACGCCTTCGGAAAAGAGGATCGGCAGCCGCGCCGCGACGCCTGGAATGCCGTTCGGCACCCAGCGGAACGAGGTCCGCGCCTTCGGGTGGTTTTTGCCCGCCTCGTCGTCAAACCGAAACGGACAATGGTCCGAGGAGAAGGTCTGGAAGACGCCGCCGATGAGCCCACGCCAGATCGCATCCTGCGAGGCGCGGTCGCGCGGCGGCGGCGAGCAGACATACTTGGCCCCATCAAAGTCCATGTTGAGCCCTTTGAGGTCCTCGGCGGTCAACACCAGATATTGCGGGCAGGTTTCGGCATAGACCTTAAGGCCACGCCCGCGCGCCCACTCGATCTGCTCCATCGCTTCGCGCCCGGAGACGTGCACGATCATGATCGGTATGCCAATCAGCTCGGCATGCGAGATCGCACGATGCGTCGCCTCGCGCTCGACCAGCTCGGGGCGGGATTCCGCATGGAAGTATGGGTGCGTCTTGCCGTCGCGTTCAAGGCGATCGGTCATGTATTTGATCTGGTCGTAGCCCTCGGCATGAACCATGACGAGCGCGCCGTGCTCACGCGCGACGGTGAACACGTCGAGCAATTGCCGGTCGGTTAGGACCATATTGTCGTAGGTCATGAAGACCTTGAACGACGGATAGCCAGCGCTCACGAGCGCGGGCAGTTCCTGGCCGAGCACGGCCGGCGTCGGATCGGTCACGATGAGGTGGAATCCGTAATCGACGTAGCACTTGCCCTTCGCCTTCTCATGATAGTCCTCGACGCTCTGGCGCAAGGATTGTCCGCGCGGCTGCAGCGCGAAGGCGAGGACGGTTGTGTTGCCGCCGGCCGCCGCGCTGCGGGTGCCGCTCTCGAACCCGTCCGCCATGACGATCCCCGGACCCATGGGCTGATCGAAATGGACATGGCTGTCGATGCCGCCGGGCAAGACCAAAAGCCCGGAAGCGTCGATCTCCGAAGCGGCGAGGGGCAGATCCTCCGCCAAGGCGACGATGCGGCCATCCTTGACGCCAATGTCGCTTTTGCCGACGTCGGCCGCGGTTACAACCGTTCCGCCACGAATGACCAGATCAAAATCCATGCCTGTCACCTTTTAATCTTCAGCCCTGTCGATCCCGCCCGCTGACGCAAGATCTATGCAATTTGCGCCCAAGATAAAGCGGGGTTGCAAAGTGACCCCTGAGCCGGCTTAAACCCTCGTAGGACCTTGCCGGGTCAATTCGTCGGCATCAAGAGAGGGCGCCTCATTGCGAGATTTCCATCAGAGCGGACGCAGCCCGGTCTACTCCGTGAACGGAATGGCGGCGACTTCCATGCCGATCGCGTCGCTGACCGCAATCGAGGTGTTGCGCGCCGGCGGCAACGCCGTCGACGCGGCGGTTGCGGCCTGCGCCGTGCTCGCGGTGGTCGAGCCGCAATCGACGGGACTCGGCGGCGATTGCTTTTGCCTTTATGCGCCGCCCGGCAGCAAGGTCGTCGCCGTCAATGGTTCGGGCCGGTCGGCGGGAGCGGCTTCGCTCGACGCAATCCGGGCTACGGGCGCCACCCCGCCCGACGACACTTCGCCGCACGGCGTCACGATCCCCGGCGCTGTCTCCGGCTGGCAAGCGCTGCTCGACGCTCATGGCACAAAGGGCTTCGACGAGTTGCTTCTCCCCGCCATCCGCTGCGCTGAAGAAGGTTTCCCGGTGCATCAGCGCGTGGCCTGGGATTGGTCGATGTTCGAAAGCAAGTTGCGCCGCGCGGGGGCGAACCTGTTCCTGCCGGACGGCCGCGCGCCGCGCGAAGGCGATCGCTTCGTCCAGTCGGCGCTTGCTCGCACGCTGCGCGCCATCGCCAAGCACGGCGCGGAGGCCTTCTATAGTGGCCCGGTTGCCGCCGACATGACGGCTACGCTTCGAGCGCGAGGCGGCGTGCAGACGGAGGAGGATTTCGCCAACGGACTGAAGAGCGCCGAGTTCGTCGAGCCGATCTCGATCAACTGGCGCGGGCTCGACGTCTGGCAGTGCCCCCCCAATGGGCCGGGCCTGGTCTCGCTGATGATCCTCGGCCAACTGGCAGCGCTCGGCGAGGCGCCCGACGGACCCGCCGGCGTCATGCGCTTCCATCGGCACATCGAAGCTGCGCGCATGGCCTATCGCGATCGGGGCGCTTTTCTTGCCGACCCGCGTCAACGGGAGACGCCGCTGAATCGCTTGCTTGCCCCCGATTACCTCGCCGCGCTGGCGGGGCATATCGACGACAATCGCGCCTTGTCCTCTTTGCCGGCGCCAGGTGAAATCGCGCTCGCGGCCAGCGGCAACACGGTCACGCTTTCGGTCGTCGACCGCGACGGCGGCGCCTGCAGCCTCATTAACTCGATCTATCAGACTTTCGGCAGCGGCATCGTCGCCGAAGGTTCGGGCGTGCTCATGCAAAATCGCGGATTGTGCTTCAGTTTCGAGCCCGGCCATCCCAACAGCTTCGCGCCCAACGCGCGCCCCGCGCACACCATCATGCCGGGCCTGGCGACGCGCGCCGGTCAGCCCGCGCTCTGCTTCGGCGTCATGGGCGAGCACTATCAGCCAATGGGGCAGACCTGGGTTCTGACCAATGCGGTCGAATATCGAATGGACATTCAACAGGCGCTCGATTTTCCCCGCGTCTGTCCTCACCTGGGAGAAGTCGAGATCGAACGTGGCGTTTCACCCACGATGCGCGAGAAGCTCGCCGCCCTTGGCCACAAGCTAAATGAGCTCGAGCGGCCGCTTGGCGGCGGACAAGCGATCATGATCGACCGAGAGCGCGGCGTCTTGATCGGCGGCTCCGACCCGCGCAAGGACGGCGCGGCGCTCGGTTATTAGCGGCAATTCTGTTCAGGCTGACCTCAACTGGCCAATTTTCCCGATTGGGCGCCCTCGATCATCTCACGAATCTTGCTCGCGAGCGCCTCCATCGTGAAGGGCTTGATGACAATCTCCATGCCTGGTTCCAGGAACGAGCTTCCTGCGGCGTCTTCGGCGTATCCCGTCACGAACAGGACCTTCAGACCCGGTCGCGTGACGCGCGCTGCGTCCGCGAGCTGACGGCCATTCAGGCCCGGCAAGCCGATGTCGCTCACAAGAAGGTCGACGCGCTGCGACGATTGCAGGATTCGTAGCGCAGCCGCGCTGTCGGCTGTCTCTAGCGCCTGATAGCCCAGATCGTTAAGGGTCTCAACGATAAGGAGGCGTACGACAGCTTCGTCCTCCACGATCAAAACAACTTCGTTGGCCTCGGCGCGATTGTCTCCTGAAGATTCCTGGGCGGGGGCCTCAACGGCCTCGCCTTGATAGCGCGGCAGGCAAATCTCGATCGAAGTCCCTTTCCCAGGCTCGCTGTCGATCAGCACGGAACCATCCGACTGCCTGATGAATCCATAGATCATCGACAGGCCGAGTCCCGTTCCCTTGCCGATGGGCTTGGTCGTGTAAAATGGATCGAAGGCCCGCGCCTTGACGTTTGGCTGCATCCCGAGGCCTGTATCGCGCACCCGCAGGCGGACATACTCCCCGGGACTCATGTCATGACGACGCGCCTGGCCCGCATCGAACACGATGTTGGCGGTGTCGATCGTCACCGCGCCGCCGTTCGGCATCGCGTCGCGCGCATTGATTGCAAGATTGAGGAGTGCATTTTCGAGTTGATTTCCATCGCACCTTACAAGCCAGAGATCCTCCTCCGCGGCGACCCGTAAGTCGACATTTTCACCGAGCGACCGGCGCAGTAATTCCTCGACGCTCCCGATCAGATCGTTGAGATGCAAGGGGCGAGGATCGACGGGCTGGCGTCGAGAGAAGGCCAACAAACGATGCGTCAAAGTCGCGGCGCGATTGGCCGAATCCAGAGCTCCGTTCAGAAATGGACCAAGATCGCCGATTCGACCTTCGGCAATTCGCCTCTTGACGATATCGAGGGCTCCCAGAATTCCCTGAAGCAGATTATTGAAGTCGTGGGCGATGCCGCCGGTGAGCTGTCCCAGCGCTTCCATCTTCTGGCTTTGGCGAAGCGCTTCCTCGGCTTGCATCAGCTGGCTGGTGCGCTGAGACACGCGCTGCTCAAGGGTCGCGTTCATGTCGGCCAGCGTCTGCGCAGCCACCTTTTGGTCCTCGATATCGGTGTTGCTGCCGACCCAGCGCATGATGACGTCATGAGCGCCACGCGTGGGAAACGCGCGAGCGAGATGCCAACGATAAGCGCCATTCGCGCTTCGGACCCGAAACTGTGCTTCGTAAGGCGCGCCAGCCTCTAGCGCCGCCCGCCAAAGCTCGGCAGTGGTCGCCATATCCTCAAGATGGACAAGGGTGCGCCATGCTTCGCCGTCGAGCGTGCCCGACTTCATGCCGGTATATTCGTAGACCCGCTCGTTGAACCAGTCGAGCCGACCGTCGGGCCGCGCTGTCCAGACGTGGTTCGGCATTGCTTGCGCGAGCGTACGAAATTGGGCTTCGCTGTTCCGCAGGATTTCCTGCGCCGCGCGTCTTTCGTTCACGTCGCGGAGAATGGCGGTGATGAGAACGCGCGACTGACTTACCCATCGCGAGAGCGACACTTCAAGATAGCTCGCCGAACCATCCTTGCGCCGCGCCATCACTTCGACCGGCTGGCGCACGGCGTCGCCGTTGAGGACCGCGCGTCGCGTCTCGTTCCAAGCGGCGCGATCCTCGAAAAGCAAAGCGGCCGGCCGGCCGATCAGTTCTTTTGCCAAATAGCCGAACTGACGATCCGCGGCCGGATTAGCGAACTGAATGATGTCTTCGTCGTCGAGCGTGAGGATGACGTCGGGCGCGCTGTCGACCACGGCGTCATAGCGCGCGTTTTGTCGCTCGCGTAAGAGGCGTTCGCGTTTAACCGCGACGGAAACGTCGAAAACCTGGATCAGACAATAGCGGGTCGGCGGGTCGGCGACGGCGCGCACCGTCGCGTCGTGGATCATGTCCTGACCCGAGCGCGTCTTCAACGGCAGGAGCGCCGGGTGCAGGGACTGGCTCAGGAGACGAGAGGTGCCCGATTCCAGCGAAGCAGTCACGGCGAGAGAAAGCTGCTTGACGCCTTCGGGGAACAGATCCTCGAATTGCCTGCCGATCGCCGCCTCGCGTAAAATGCCCGAAGCGGACGCGAGCCACGTGTTCCACGCGACCACGCGGCGATCGCAATCGAGGACCGCGACGCCCAAGTCCACCGCATCGAAAAGGGTCCACGCCAGATCGTTTTGGGCCGTGTCAAGCATTCGAGGATAGTGGGGCTTCACCTGCTGTTCTTGCGATGAATTCGTCCAGCAAAATCTTCAGGGATTCGAGGGAAGGCAAGTCCATCAACAGCGCGATATAGCCCTGGATGTCGCGGTCGCGAACCGAGAAGTTGATGTAGACGAACAAAACGAAATCGCCCGCCTCGGGCGGCGGGGGTAAGCTGAAGAGCGCCGCGCTGTCGCCGCGCAGGATCTCGGGCAGGGAGATCATTAGGGTTCGCTGCAAGAGGTTGGCGATAGTGGCCAGGCAGCCGTTCAGGATAATGTTGCCAGTCTCGGCGAGCGCTTCGTGCTCGAGCTCGAGAATGTCCTCGAGCGGCAGGTCTCCGCGGGTGACAGCGCGAACAAGCTCGAGACTGCGCGTTTCCGGAAATATCAGAAGCGCCCGACCATTGATGTCGCCGTCGAACACCTGATGCACCGCGACAAGCCTATTGGGCTCGTTCTTTCCCAGCGTTTCGATCGCCCGCCTACGGGCGATCAGGTCAACGCTGGGCACCGATAGCAAAACCTGCTCCCCGATCATCTCGCGCAGGCTGAACGCGGCCTTGCTGACGCCGAGGTTGACGAGCTCGGTCAGTGCATCGAGCTCCAGTTCGTTCAGCGTGGTCTGGACGGCTTCACTCATGCCTCGCCGCCTGGATCTGCCGCTCGGCGCCCTTGATAAATTCTCTCAGCGCCGGCTCGGTGACGGGTTTGGAGAGGAAAGTGGCGCCAGCCGCGTTGGCTCGGTCGATGATCTCTTGCTGGTGGTTGGCCGAAATTATCGCGACGGGCATCATCGGGCGTAAGCGGCGAAATTCAGCGGCGAGTTCCAGGCCATCTCGACCTGGCATGTTGAAGTCCAGCACCACGAGATCCGGCTTTTGCTCTTCAAGCGCCACGAGCGCCTCCTCGGCGTTGGCCGCCTCGACACGGGTCCAGTCCGGGCAAAGCCCGGCCAACAGCTTAGCGACCGCCATGCGCGCAAGTTTGCTATCGTCGACCACGAGAATTTTGGAAGCCATGAAACCTCAACCCAAGAGCAAGCGCAAAACCGTAACGTCAGTTAGGAAGTTGTCAGCGTGAAAACCTCCTTGACGTTGAGAACAAGCAGCACCTGACCGTCGCCGAGCATGGTCGTGCCGGCAATCGCCGGAATTCCGGACAATAGTCCCTCGGGCGGCTTTAGCATAACGTCAATACGCGCGCCGAGCCTATCAACTTCCAGCCCCCCTGACACGCCGCCGCTCGACGCCACGATCACCATCGCGTCCGGCTTTGGCGCCGCCTTGCCCCACCCCAGCGTCGCGGCCAATCCGATCAGAGGAACGGTCCGATTGCGCAACACAAACGCATGGGTTTGGCCGACGGCCCGGATGTCGTCGCGCGGGATGCGAACTGTTTCGGTGACAGCCTCCAGCGGTATGCCGAACCATTGGCCGCCCGCCTCGACCGTCATGACCCGCGTCATCATCACGCTGAAGGGGAGGACGAACCGCACCGTGCTGCTGGCGCCTTTGCGCGTCTCGAGCTGGACACGCCCTCCCAACCGTTCGATAGACGCTCGCACCGCATCCATGCCCACCCCGCGCCCCGACAAGTCGGTGACGTCGGTCGCGGTCGAAAAGCCGGGCATGAAGATAAGATCGATCGCGGCGTCTTCGCTCATGCCCGCGACCATGTCAGCGGTCGCCAAACCGCGCTCGACGGCGACATTGCGGATCCGGTCCGCATCAATCCCTCGACCATCGTCTTCAACCTCGATAACGACATGCTCGCTCTCGCGCCGCGCACGCATAGAGATTGTCGCGATCGCGGATTTCCCCGTCGACGCGCGTTGCGGGCTAGGCTCGACGCCGTGATCCATCGCGTTGCGCACGACGTGAAGCAATGGCTCGAACAGCATCTCGACGATCGCCTTGTCGGCCTGGGTATCCTCGCCCTCGATGACCAGCCGAACCGGCTTCGCCAGCGATTCTGACATCTCTCTCACGAGCCGCGAAAACCTCTGGAACACACGCTGCAGCGGGAGGATCCGTAGTTCCAGCACGGCTCTTTGCAAGCCATCGACCAGGCGATCGAGCTTTCCGTACTCGCTGACGATCGCCTCGGAGAGCGCGTTGTCACCCTCCCGCGCCAACATCGCGATATGACCGATGGCGTTCTTTGCGACGGTCAGTTCTCCTGTGAGGTCCACGAGGGTATCCACGCGCTCGGCGTCGACGCGCAGCGAACGAGACAGAAGGTCGGACCGAAGGGCGAGCGGCGCGATCGGACCGGTGGGGGGCTTGGCATTCAGGCTCTCGATCGCCGTCTGAGCAGCGCGCGCGATGACGGTCGGGTCGGAGCTCGCAAGGCTCTCCACGGCGGCCTCGCCAATTCGCTCGGCAACATCGGAACGCCCGAGGTGGCGAAAGACATTGGCGGCCGCGCGGCCGGCCGATGCAATTCGACCCTCGAGTCCCTCGCCGGCGACAGCAAGCAGGGCGATCTGCTCCCGCAGGATTGCGACCGCAGCCGCGGAAGTCGCCTCCTCTCCTTCGAGGGCAGGAGCCTCGATCTTCACTTCGACCGTCGCGACCTCGATTGCCGATTCGCCGGCAGCAAAACGGGCCGCGAGCCGATCGGCCGCGGCGTCGGCCTCGCTCGGAAGTTCGCCGCTCTCCTCTATGGCATCGAGCCATTGAACGACTTGGTCAATGCAGGCGAGACAGTCGCCGATGAGAGCAGCCGTGACCGGGCGATCGCCCTTGCGAACGGTCGACAGGACATCCTCGGCGGCATGCATCGCCCGCCCCATCGCCGTGAAGTCGACGATCCCGGCGCCCCCTTTGAGCGTATGAAACGCGCGGAAGGACCCATCCAGGCTCGCGCGGTCTCCCGGCTCGCGCTCCAACGCAAGAAGATCGGCGGCAGCCTGCTCGACGAGCTCGCGCGCCTCGACAAGGAATTGTTCGAGGAACTCGTTCATCGGGGAACGCCGCAGAACATCGCCATGGTGCGCGCGAGGTCCTCGCGGCGGATCGGCTTGGGGCGATAGAAATTCGCGCCGACCGCCCGCGCCGCCGCGACGTCCGCCGAGCTCGAACTCGGTGCTGGTGACGAGAGCGGGAATTGAGGACAGCGGCAAAGCTTGCCGCCTCAGCGCGCTTAAGAATGTGACGCCGTCCATCCGCGGCATATTGATGTCGACGATCAGCGCGTCCGGCGGATTGACGAGCAGTCTTTCCATCGCTTCAAGCCCGTTGATCGCCTCGTCGACCTCAAAGCCGACATCCTCAAGGATCTGTCGATAATAAAGCCTGACGAGATTGGCGTCGTCCACGATCAGGATGCGCATCTTGCGGTCAGCCATGCGGCGCCTCCGGGGACTTGCGATAAACGATGGCGTCCGCGAACCGGCACACGTCGAACAGGGAGGATATGCGGCTCATCGATTCCGCATGGCCGAGGCAGATATATCCGCCCGGCGCGAGGCTCTCATAGAGATTCTCGGCGGCTATACGGCGCGAGGTGTCGTCGAAATAGATGAGCAGGTTACGGCAAAAGATGACATCGAATAGACCGTGCGGCCGCGTTTCGGCCCGCTCGACGATATTGGCAGCCGTAAATCGCACCGATTGGCGTAGCTCGTCGATGATTTGCCAGTCCTCTGGGCTCGCGCGAGTGAAATATTTGTCGGTCAGCGTCGGACTTAGACGCATGAGCGCGCGTTTGCCGAAGATGCCGGCCCGCGCGGCTTCCAGAACATTGGTGTCGATATCCGAGCCGACGATCTCGACGTCATGGGCGTCCACCTCCGCCCAGTTCTCAAGCAGCCAGATCGCGATCGAATAAGGCTCCTCGCCGGTCGAACAAGGGACGGACCAGATCCGCATCGTCTCGCCCGGCGGCTTCATGCGCAGGCGCTCCTTAAGCAGGTTCGAGGTCAGACATGCGAACTGATGGTCCTCCCGGTAGAAATAGGTTTCGTTGACTGTCGAAGCGTTGATGAGCTTTTCTAGTTCGCCATGCATATTCGTGCGCAGGCGGGCAAAATAGCTGGCGAAAGAGGATGACCCAGTCGCGATCATCCGCTCTTCGACGCGCCGTTCTACGAAATACCGTCGGGTCTCCGTGAACGCCATACCTGTGTGGCGGTAGAGATAATCGCACAGCCGGCGATAGTCTTCGGCGTCAAGCAGCTTGGTCTCAACCACGAGGCGCCGACGGGGCGCCGCTCAGGCGAGCGATAACGACCTTGATCGCAAAGCCAAGGAAAGGGTCGTCCGGAAAGCGTTCGGCGCAGCGCAAAAGAGCCGGCGCCGCAGCTGCGCCCGCGATTTCACCCAATGCCTCCACCGCAGCGCCGCAGACATTGGCCTCGGGCTCAGTTTCAATCAGCGCGCACAACCAACCCGGTCCGTCGGCCCCGCCTGCGCCACGCACGAGATCGCAGGCGAGCAGCCGGACGTCCGGGTCGGAATCTGTGAGCAACCCCGGCAGGTGCGCCCTGCCCGCAGCCTGCATGGCGCGAAGAGCGTCCATGGCGCCGGTGCGCATGTTGGGGTCGTTGACCCGCAGATACGGCAGTACGATTTGCGCGCTGTCGGCGGTCGCAATTCGTGCAAGGGCGGTAAAGATCGCCTCGCGCACGCGAGCGTCACGCTCATGAGCGAGCGCCTCGCCGAGGGCTGGAACAGCGGCGGGATCACGCGCCGCGCGCGCCGCAGCCCAACGTTCGTCAGGCGACTCGCTTGCCAATGAAGGGGGCGTCTCGCGCGAAACACCCGCCTTGGCCCTGTCAGACTCTTTGCGAATCAGGGGCATGCAGCGGCGCCAGCTTTCTCAGTTGCTCAGCAATGTGCGGAAGCGGAAGCACCCAAGTTGCTCCTCCCGCTTCAGCGAGTTTTCCAGGCATGCCCCACACCACAGCCGTCTCCTCCGCCTCGGCGATTGTCCGCCCCCCCAACGCGCGAAGCTTCGTCATGGATCCAGCGCCATCGTTGCCCATCCCAGTCATCAGAACGCCAACCAGCAAGCTCGGCGAAACATGCGCGAGCGCGCTCTCCACCATGCGGTCGGCGCTCGGATGCCAGGGCCGTTCGGCATCCGCAGGCGCTGGCGACACGAAGAGATCGCCGGCAATCTTCGAAATGACAACGTCGCCGTCGCCGCGTCCGATATAGGCGTGGCCGGGCTCGAGCGCCGTTGGCCGCGTGACCTCGCTGACGGCGATCGCGCAGAGACCGTCGAGGCGCCGCGCAAGCGCGCCGGTGAAACTCGCTGGCATGTGCTGAGCGATGATTATGGGCCACGGAAAGGTCGACGGCAATGCGCCAAGCAGCACCTCCAGCGCCGGCGGCCCGCCAGTCGAGGTTCCGACCACCACGAGTCCTGGTCCTGCGCGAGCTGGCGTTTCGTCGCGATCGCCGACGCGCCGGCGCGTCGACGCGCGTCCGCCGATGCGATGCTGAACGCGTTCCCGCAGGCGAAGGCTCGCTCTGATCTTGGCGCCTGCGGCCGCGCGCAGCTTAGCGACGAGCAGCGGACCGAACACGTCCATGTGCAGGGAAAGCGCGCCTTCGGGTTTCGGTACGAAATCGAGCGCGCCCAGACGCAAAGCCTCCAGAGTCACATCCGCGCCATCGCGCGTCGATGACGACACCATCAGCACAGGCCGCGGGCGCTCGATCATGATCCGGTCGAGGCAGGCCAAGCCGTCCATGCCCGGCATATGAATGTCGAGCGTGACGACATCGGGATCGACGGCGGCGAGCTGCTCCAGACCCTCCATGCCGTCGCGGGCGAAATGGACCTCGAAGTCGCGCACGTTGGAGAGGACGCGGCCCATCAGCTTGCGCATCAGGGCTGAGTCGTCGATCACGAGGACCTTGATCACGAAGGCGCCTGAGCGCTGCTCTCGAACTTGTCGAGCAGGCCGCGCTCGGCTCGCGTCAGAAGCTCAGCCGGATCCAAAATAAGGATCATGCGTCCCTCGGACCCGATAGTGATCACGCCATGCACAAGACGCGCAATTTCTTCGGTGAGCTCGGGCGTCTCCTTGATGGCGTCAGCAGTCGCGCGCAACACTTCGGAAACGCTGTCGACGATCAGGCCGGCGCGGTGGCGTCCGCTTTGCACAACGACAAGGCGACGCCCCTCGCCCCCATCGAGCCGCGGGATATCGAAACGCTGCCGCTGATCGACAACGGGAACAACAGCGCCGCGGAGATTGATAACTCCTTCCAGGAATTTGGGCGCCTTGGGGACGCGGGTGATCCGATCCGGCGCGCGCGCCACTTCGACCACCGCTTCCACCGGCAAGCCGAATTCATCCTCCCCCAGCCGAAAGACCAGAAACTTTCGCTCCTCGCTCGCCCGGTTGGTCTGCGGCTGCGGCGCCGCAGCGCGGACTTCGTCGAGCCGTTTCATGACGTCCCCCCGAAAGAGCTGTTCCGGCGCGAGGATCGAAACCAGCCGCCGTCCATCTTCGCCGCGATAGATCGATTTTATACGAGCCTCGCCGCCCAAACGCGCCTCAATCACTTGCGGCACGGGATCGATCAACGCTGGGTTGGCGGAGATGACAGCGCGGGCGCGATCGGCGATGAAACCGACGAGCCCCCCGCCAACGGATGCGACGATGACTTTTGCGCGCGTTTCCGAAATGGGGGCAGCCGCAAAGCCGAGCAATTCGCGCATTGAAACCAGGGGAAGCAATTGCTCGCGAAGCGCCACCATGCCTGCGACCGCCGAATCAGCGCGCGGCGGCGCCGCGATGGCGCCAGGCAGTGCGATGATCTCCTGAACGATGGCAAGATCGAGAGCAAATTCCTGGCCGGCAACGTCGAACGTGACGAACGTCTCGCGCCCCTCCGCTGCTTCTTCATGCGCGTCCGGCGCGACCGCCCTGCGTGCTTCGTTTGACTGGTTCGGGCGGGTGCGCCGGGCGAACGTTTCGGCTAGAAGCGCCTGGACATCCAAGATCTTCGCGGCGCTCTGGCCGTCGCCCAGTGGAAAGGCGCCGATCAGTCGCTCGCCCGCTTCGACGCTGAGCTCCGCCGATCGCGTTTCGATCCGCTGGGCGTCGATCGTGACGAGCCCATCGATCGCGTCCACCACGATCGCGACGGGAGCGCCTCCACCGAGGACAATCGCACGCGAAGCGGCGCTCTGCTCGACTTCGAGATCCAGCATAGCCCGCAGGCTCACGATCGGAAGGACGGCGCCGCGCAGGTTTGCAACGCCGATGAGCGCCCGGGGCGCCTGCGGTACGCGCGCCGCCGAAGGGACCCGAATCACCTCCGCCACCATCTCGGCCGGCAGAGCAAAGACTCGTTCCGCAAGGCGGAAGGCAAGGAAGCGGCGCCTCGCGAGGCTCAAGGTTTGCGGGATGACCGCGCTATTCATGCCCGCGGCTTCAAAGCATCGGCAAGAGACGCGATCTCCTCGATCGCCGCCGCCAGATCGTCGGCGCCCTGGGCCTGTTCGGTCGACGCCGCCGCCGCCTCCCGGGACGCGTTGCGCGCCTGTTCGGCCGCGGCCGCGATCTGGCGCGCGCCGGCCGCCGCCTCGGCGACACTCCCCAAAATGATCTCGGCCCCTTCGAGAATTGCTTGATTGGCGCCGCTTAACGCCGCCATGTCGCCATCCACCTTGTCGAGCGCCGCGAATACAGCGCGGTTTGCCTGGCCCTCGCGTTCGGCGTTCTCGGCGATCTCTTCGAGATCGCGCTTCAGCGTCCCGATCTGATCGATAATCCCCAGAACTGTGTCTTTCGCCCGCTCGACATTCTGCGACGCTTCGCGCGCCAGGCTCCTGATGTCGTTCGACACAACCGCAAAACCGCGTCCGGCGTCGCCAGCGCGCGCGGCCTCGACCAAACCGCTCACCGCCAGCATGCTCGTCTGCACCGCCATCAAGGCGATGGCGTCAACAATCTTTTCAATGCGGCGCCCAACCATTTGCGAACGCTCGATCGTCCCCAGGCTCGTTCGCGTATTCGAGAGCGCCTTGTCGACTCCGTCGACCAACCGCGCGACGGCCGAGCGGCACTCCTTTAACGCAGCCTCCATCTGCAAGACCCGCTCACTGGAAACGCCGCTCGTCTTCTGCGCGAGCTTGCCGCTGTTTTCAATCTCCACAAGCGCCACTGATGTTTCGTGACTGGTGGACGCTTGCTGTTGCGAGCCGCGTTCGATTTGTTGAACCGCCGTCATGATTTGCGTGGCGGCGTTCGTCAGTTCCTGAATCGTAGCCGAAAGCTCCTCGGCAGCCGCGCCGATTTGCTCCGAGGCCGACCTGCCCGCCGTTCCGCCGCGAAGACTTTCGGCCAGCGCCGCAAGCGAGCGCGCGGCTGTCTGTCCCTGATCGAGCGACTTGGCCTGCTCCTGGACCGCCCTTTGCGCTTCGCCCGCCCCCGCGGATTGTTGCTCGGCGGCGCTGGCGACCTGTTCGGCGCCTTTCTGCGCTTCGGACGCCGCTCGTTCGGCCTCGAGCGCCGCGTTTAGCATTTCCTCGCTGCCTTTGGCGATCCGCCGCATGTCCTCCCGTCGATTTTCGAGAGTCTCTACGAGAGCGGCAGCGGCCTTGGCCTCGGTCGCAGACATCTCAGCGGCTTTCTTGACTGCGCCGACCACTCCGCCGACATCGACCTGAATCTCCCCTGCCAGTCGCTTGACGTCCTGAGAGCTTTTGTCGGACGTCTCCGCCAGCGCCCGCACCTCGTCAGCGACCACAGCAAAGCCGCGCCCATGATCGCCCGCGCGCGCCGCCTCGATCGCGGCGTTCAACGCCAAGAGGTTGGTCTGGTCGGCGATGCGGCTTACCGTTTGGGTGATCTCGCCAATATCCTTCGCGCGGCGCTCGAGTTCCACAATGATCTCGATCGTCGCGCCTTGCCGTTGCGCGTTGCGCTCGATCGCGCTAGCCGAGGCGGCGATCCGCTCGGCCGCGTCGCCGAGCATAAGCTGCACGGCATCCGTGCGTTGGCGTAAGGCGTCTGTTTCGCCGCGCGACGTTCGAAGGCCGTTGACTATCTGCCTGATCGCGACGAACTGCTCCTGCGACGCGCCGGCGGCTTCTTCGGCGCCGCCGGCGATCTGCTCCATCGACTTGCGCAATTGCTCGGCCGCCGCTGAAGCTTGCGTCAGTCCGGTTGCAAATTCCTCCGTCGCCGCCGCGACTCGCTCGAAAAGGGCTTCGGGGGTGCGGGCGCCGGCCTTTTGCGTTGGAGAGGCAGGGTTGGCGAGCGGCTTCCGTTGCGACGGGCTCTGAATTGCGGCCGGTTTGAGCATCCGGGCGGCGACTTTCGAACTTTTGACGAGGGCCATGTTGAATCCGAGGCTATTGACGCACCAAGATGAGGAAAGGAGACGTTATACTTGAACAAACAGCACGTTCCTCGAACGAGGACCGTAGGTCACTTTCAGACGGATACCAAGGCCTGGCCTCGTCCCCGGCGTTCATCAGGCTCGAGTCCGCGGGTCAGCGCGAATTTCGCTCTCTCGGTCCGAATTGTTGCGCCCGCCAAACGCGCTGCATCATGTCATGTAGACGCCGCCGGTCACATTGATCCCCTGCCCGGTCATAAATCGCGCTTTGTCCGAGCACAGGAACACCACGACGTCGGCGACGTCCTCCGGCTCCTCGAGCCGTCCGAGCGGCGTCTGCGCCAGATAATCGTCGGCAACTCGCTGCGGCGATACATTGCGCAGACTGGCCTCCCATTCGATCTCACGCGACTGCATGCCGGTCTTCACGAAGCCTGGGCACACCGCGTTCACGCGAATGCCATTCGGCGCAAGCTCGCGTGCAAGGGCCTGGGTCCAGCCGAGCACCGCGAACTTCGACGCAGAATAATGCGCAAGCAAGGGCGCGCCAACCTTCGCCGCGAGCGAGGCGGTGTTGACGATGCAGCCTGCGCCCGCAGCGACAAAATGCCGGGCCGCGATCTGATTGGTCAGGAAGACGCCGCGCGCATTGACGGCAAAATTGAAGTCCCAGTCCGCGTCGATAAGGTCGAGCGCACGGCTCATGGTCGACACGCCAGCATTGGCGATGCAGATGTCGCAGCCCCCGAGATGCTTGACCGCTTCGCCGAACGCGCGTTCCACCGATGCGCGCTCGCGCACGTCGATCTCGACAGGGAAGGCGCTTTCGCCGATCTCCTTTGCTGTTCGCCGCGCTGCGTGCCCATCGATGTCGGCGATCGCCACTTTCACGCCGCTTTGCGCGAGCGCGTGCGCAATGGCGCGGCCGATGCCTTGAGCGGCCCCGGTTACGAAAGCGCGCTTGCCGTTGAGTTCAGTATAAGGCGAACTGGACGCCGGCATTGATCTCTTCCCACTTGCGAGGGCGCCAGCCATATCAACAAAAACGGAAGCCGCGAAGGCGCTTTTTGTTTGATCGCGTCACGCTAAGCGCTAGTTTGCCGCACGCCGCGAGATCCCTTTAAACATCGGCGCAATGGATCAAGCGCCACGCGCCTCAGGACCTCCAGCTATGGTTTTCGACTTCTTCGGCGACAAGACGAAAGTCGTGATCGCGATGGCGCATATCGGCGCCCTTCCAGGGTCGCCGCTGTACGAGGCGGACGGGGGCGTCGGCAAATTGATCGAAGGCGTACTCAAGGACATCGATGCTCTGCAAGCAGGCGGCGTCGACGCCATCATGTTCGGCAACGAAAACGACCGCCCCTATGTCCTCAAAGCGCCCCCCGAAGGCATTGCCGGGATGACCGCCGTCGTCCAGGCTGTGAAGCCGCATCTCACGGTTCCATTCGGCGTCAATTACCTCTGGGATCCGTTCGCAAGCGTTGCCATTGCAGGCGCGACGGGCGCGAGCTTCGTGCGCGAGATTTTCTCCGGCCTCTTCGCTTCCGACATGGGGCTCTGGCAGGCCGATTGCGCCGGCGCTCTACGGCTTCGCCAGAGTCTCGGCCGCGACGACATGAAGCTCCTCTTCAACATCAACGCGGAGTTCGCGCACTCGCTCGATGCGCGGCCCATCGCCTTACGCGCGAAAAGCGCGGTCTTCTCATCGCTTGCGGATGGGATCCTGGTTTCGGGCCCCTTAACCGGAGATCCAGTCGACCGTTCCGACCTCAAAATGGTCCGCGAAGCGGTTCCGGACGTTCCCGTCCTCGCCAACACAGGCGTCACCATCGACAATGTCCGCGACATTCTCGCCATCTCGGATGGCGTCGTGATCGGGACACATTTCAAGGTGGACGGAAACACTTGGAATCCGGTCGACCGCGCACGCGTCAAACGCTTCATGGACGCCGTGGCGAAGCTAAGGTGATGACGCCCACCATGTCCTTCTCGGGAACGCGGGAATCCATGACAGCTTCGCACGAACGCGAGTTTCGATACCCCCGCTCGCGTGTACGACAAAGCAAGACCGTCGCGACTTGACACCCTGCGTTCTCGGCCTCGACATCGGCACGACCTCGACCATCGGCGTTCTCATCCGGCCGCCTGACGAGACCCTTGCGCTCGCCTCGCGCCCGGTCGCCCTGTGGTCAGACTATGTCGGGTGGGCCGAGGAAGATCCCGAGCAATGGTGGAGCAACGTCGGCGAAATCGTGCGCGAGCTTTTGCGCACGACAGGCGTTGCATCTTCCGACATCGCCGCTGTCGGCGTCACAGGAATGCTGCCTGCTGTAGTGCTGCTCGATTCCGACGGGCTTCTGCTGAGGCCCAGCATCCAGCAGAGCGACGCGCGCTGCGGCGCCGAAGTTGAGATGCTTCGCGCCGAGATCGACGAAAAGGCATTTCTCGCCAAGGCCGGCAACGGGATCAATCAGCAGCTCGTTGCAGCCAAACTCCGATGGATTGAGCGGCATGAACCCGAAATCTTCGCGCGCATCGGCACAGTGTTTGGCTCGTACGACTATATCAACTGGCGCCTCACCGGGGAGCGCGCGATCGAGCAGAACTGGGCGCTCGAGGCCGGATTTGTCGACCTCGCGACGCATGCGATCGACGATGCGCTGGTCGCGCTTGCGCATATCCCGCGCGGCGTATTGCCGCGCAAGATCGCATCGCGCGATATCCTTGGCGTCGTGTCCGACCGGGGCGCGGCGGAGAGTGGCTTAAGAGCTGGAACGCCCGTCATTGGCGGCGCCGCCGACCACATCGCTTCGGCCCTTGGCGCCGGCATCGTCAGCGCTGGCGACGTGCTGCTGAAATTTGGCGGCTCCGTCGACATTCTGACAGCGACCGATCACGCGCGGCCCGACCCACGCCTCTTTCTCGACTACCATTTGAAGCCCGGCCTCTTCGTCCCCAACGGATGCATGGCGACGGGCGGCTCAGCGCTCAACTGGTTCGTTCGCCAGTTCGCTGGCGGCGAAAAGCAGCGTGCGGACGCGGCCGGCCTCTCGATCCATCAATGGCTGGATCGGCTCGCCGAGGCCCGTCCTGCCGGCAGCGACGGGCTCGTCATCACGCCTTATTTTCTCGGCGAAAAGACACCGATCCACGACGCCAACGCACGCGCGACCTTTGACGGCCTGACGCTCTCGCACGACATTGGCCACCTTTGGCGGGCCTTGCTCGAGGCCTATGCTTATGCGATCGCGCATCATGTCGAGGTCATGAACGCAATCGGCTATAGAACCGAGCGCTTTTTCGTTTCAGACGGCGGTTCGACGAGCCGCATTTGGATGCAGATCGTGGCTGATATCCTTCAGCGCCCGCTTCAGCGGCTCGCCGGCCATCCCGGCTCTTGCGTCGGCGCCGCCTGGACGGCCGCGATCGGCGTGGGGCTCGCTTCCGACTGGTCGGCGATCTCCGCCCTCGTCCGCCACGCCGATCGGATCGAGCCTCATCTTGAAGCCGCAGAGGTCTACCGACACGGCTATCGCCGCTACCGCGACCTCTATCGCCGCCTCGCCGACCGGTCCGAGCGCGTTGGATCGTGAGCCTCTTTCGCGCGGTCGCCTGGGACATCGACGGCACGCTCATCGATAGCGAGCCCCTTCACCAGCGTGCGCTCATCGCCGCGAGCGCCGCCCTCGCCGTCGATCTCAGCGACATCGAGCCCGAGGCCTTTCGCGGGGTCCACGCGGTCGACATCTGGAAGGCGCTCAAATCGCGCTTTCCCTTAAGTTCGTCGTTCCAGACATGGATCGCAGCGATCGAGGCTTACTATGTCGCTCATGCAGGCGAGCTTGCGCCCATTCCGGGCGCGCTCGAGTCCGTCCGCAAGCTTGCGGAGCTTGGAGTGACGCAAGCCTGCGTGTCGAATTCCGGTCGCAGGATCGTGGACGCCAACGTCAAGGCGCTGGGCATCGGCAAGTTCATCGCGTTCTCGATGAGCCTCGAGGACGTCTCCGCGGGCAAGCCCGATCCCGAACCGTACCGTGAAGCGGCTCGCCGTCTCGGCGCAGAGCCGCAAGCGACGGTGGCGGTCGAGGATAGCGGCGCAGGCGCCCGCTCGGCGCGCGCGGCGGGGCTCTATGTGGTCGGCTATTCCCCGTCCGGCGAGCCGTTCGTCGGCGCCGATCGATCGGTCGCTAAACTGATACAAATTCTGAATTTGTTTGAGGCCTGACCGCTCTCGCTTCCGCCTCACCTACCTTTCAAGGCCGCGATCACCGCTTCCGCATTCGTGACCTCAGCCACGTTCCGCATCGCGTAGTCGATCGAAGCCTTGTGCCACTCTGCGTTCATTGTCGAGCAGCAATCCTCGGGCGTGATGATGACATAGCCCTTATCCGCGCCGGTGCGCGCTGTGTGCTCGATCGCCATGTTGGTCCAGGCGCCAGTGTTGATGATCGTGTCGCGGTGGAGCGCCTTCAGAATGGTCTCGAGCCGAGTTCCCTCCCAAGCGCTCATGCGCATCTTCTCGACGACGAAATCGCCAAGATCAGGCTCGAGCCCCTCGACGGGGGCCGCGCCCCAGGTTCCGCGCACAACGGCCTTCTGCTCGGCGAGGCCCTTGAAAAGCGGCGCGTTCAGAGTAACGCCAGGCGCGCCCGGTTCGACAACGAACCAGACATGAATGACGGGAACGCCATGGGCCCGAGCGGCCGCCGCGACGTGGCGGATATTTTCGACCACATTCTGCGCTTTCGCGTGAGCAGGCGCGCCGGATGAAGCAAACGCCCCGCCCTCGCTCAGCGTGTCGTTCTGCATGTCCTGAATGATGAGGACAGCTCTGCGCGGATCGAGATCGAGCCCCGGCTCCCCAGGCGCAGACGCATCTTTCACGGCCGCGTGCGCGCGCATGTAAGGCTCGATCCGGGGGCCGACCTTGGTTGTCAGTCGATAGACCGAATGCGTCGCGGTGACGAACAGGGTGCGCAGTTCGGTCCCGCCCCAGGCGAGATTGGCCACGCTCTCCGGCACGTGCAGCTTTCCGATCAGCTCGCCCGAGGGGGCATAAACCCAGACGCCGCCCGGACCGGTCACCCAGACATTGCCGCGCTCGTCGCATTTCATCCCGTCGGGACCGCCATGCTGCGACGGCGACTGGATTTCGCTGGCGAAGAGCCGCTCCTCCGACAAGGAGCCGTCGGATGCGACATCGAACACACGGATGAGCTTTTTCGCGCTGTCGTTGATGTAGAGCAGCGTCTCGTCGGGCGAAAAGCAAAGACCGTTCGGCTGCTCGAACAGATCGCGATCGACTACGAGTTCCAGACCGCCGCCGTTGGGCGGCAAACGGTACACGCCTTGAAAACCAAGTTCACGCGGCCGCTCGACTCCGAAGCCGGGCATGCGCCCGTAATAGGGGTCGGTGAAATAGATCGCACCGTCGGAGCGCACGCAAACGTCATTCGGACTGTTGAGCTCCTTGCCCTCGAAATGGCTTGCGATCACTTCACGCTCCCCATCCGGCCTCTCGCGGACAAGCATTGAGGTGGCATGCTCACAGACGATAAGGTTGAGGTCGGCGTCATAAGTCATGCCGTTGCATTTGTTCGACGGGCGCTTGACCTCGACCACGCCGCCGTGCGGATCCCATCGGCGCCGCACGTCGCCTGGCATGTCCGAGAACAGGAGATAATGATCAACCGGATGCCAGACCGGCCCCTCGGTGAAGACGCAACCCGTCGCCACCTGGATGGCCGGCGCGTCGAGCTCGATCAGCTCCTCGAAATCCGCACGCAGAGACGCATGGCTCATCGCTTCCCTTTCCTCCGATTGACAACGGCGCATCCGCGACCGGTCGAAACGCGTCGACGCGAAACGCACGCCAGCGCGCTTAGGTCCATCTCTCTCCGACAGGTGTCGACAATCCTCACATGGTAGACCAAGCGGCGCGGCCGAGAAAGCGCACGACGTGCTTTGAATTCAAGCCACTGCCTGCCCTTTGTCCTTCGCGCGCAAGCGGGAAACCAGACTTTGATCGAGCGCTGGATGCCCGCTCACGCGGGTTTGACAGTCCGATGGACCTCAGTGCACGCCCTGGGTCACTCCCTGAACGAAGTAGCGGTTGAGCAGGATCATCATGGCGACAATGGGTAGCGTTGAGAAATGGGCAAGCGCCCCGAGCGTGCCCCAGGAAATGTCCTTCGTGCCATAGGCGGAAAGAAGGGCGACCGAGATCGTCTTGGTGTCGGCCTTGGTCAGAAACATCGCGTAGAGAAAATCATTCCAGGAGAACATGACGCAGAAAATCGCGCTCGCGATCAGGCCTGGAACGACCGTCGGGAGAGCGACCCGGAAGAAGGCGCCGAAGTCCGAGCAGCCGTCGGTCAGCGCCGCCTCCTCGATGGAAACGGGCGCGGCGCGAAAGAAGGAAAACATCATCCAGACGACAAAGGCGCTGTTGAGCGCCGTGTTGAGGATAATCACCGCCCACCAGGTGCCGAGAAGTCCAATGTCGCGCATGAGCAGGTAGAACGGGATCAGCGTGGCGATCGGCGGCACGGTGCGGATGATGAGAAAGAAATAGGCGAGCCAGATTGCGCGGGGGCTCTCCGATCGGGCGAGGGCATAGCCCGCCGGCGCGCCGAGAAGAAGCGACAGCGCCGTCGACCCGATGGCGATGATGAAGCTCGACTCGAGCAACGCGCCCAAATGAAAATAGCGGAAGACGCTGTCGAAATTGTCCAGCGTTGGCGTGAACAGAAACGTCGGGGGAGAGGCGAAGATGTCGCGGGTCGGCTTGTAGGCGATCGAGAACAGCCACACGACCGGCGCCAGCGCGATCACGAGAACCACGCAGATCGCGAGACGGCGCAGGATCAAAAGCAAGCGATCGCGATCAAACATACCTGTTCCTACCGGGCTTCAGGACGGCGATGAACGCCGCCGCCATGAGGAGGATGCAGACGACGATCAATGTGCTGACGGCGGAAGCAGCGCCAATGTTGAAGAATTCGAGCCCTTGTTTGACCCCGTAGATCATGAGCGTGTTGGTCGCATCCGCCGGACCGCCGCTCGTCGACACGAAGACGATGTCGAATACCCGGAAAGCGTCCATCATCCGTAAGATCAGCGCGAGAAAAGCCGCCGGCAGCAGGAGCGGCAGGACCATGAGCCAAAACCGCTGCGGTCCGTTTGCGCCATCAACCGCAGCGGCTTCGAGAATGTCGGTCGGCAGCGCTTTCAGCCCCGCGAGCAGGATGAGCGTCATCAGCGGCGTCCATTCCCAGGCGTCGATCGCGACCAAGGTGGCAAGCGCGCGCTCAGGGTCGGCGAGCAGCCCGCGCGGACTGGAGAGGCCAAGTTCGGCCAAGGGATAGCCGAGCATCCCATATTCCGGACTGAGCAGCGCCTTGAACACGAGCCCGACCACCAGCGGCGTGACGGTCGCGGGAACAAGCAGGAGGCCGAGCGCGACGCGGTTGAACCAATCGTCGCGCCACAGCAACAGCGCCACGCCAAGGCCGAGGACGAACTCGAGCGTGACTGCGCCAAACGTGAACGCGAAGGTGTTGATCACCGAGCGGCGCGCGGTCGGATCGCGCCATAGCGCAAGATAATTGTCGAGGCCGACGAAATGGCGCGCGGCCGGGCGGATCAGATTGTAACTGTCGAATGAGTAGAGAAACCCCTGAACCATCGGCCCGACGGCGACGGCAAGCACGTAGATGAGGGTCGGCGCAGCCATCGCAGCCAGAAAGATTTTGCGTCTGTGGATATAGCCGAGACGATCCAAACCCGTCATTGCCGGCGAAGCGAAGCAATCCAGGAGTCGTGAGGCGCCTCGGCCCCTGGATTGCTTCGTCGCTTCGCTCCTCGCAATGACGGTTTCGCGACAGCGCTCGGCGCCGCAGGGTCGGAGGCCCAATGTTCTGACACGCGCACGCAGGACGGCATTATCACCTCAGCCGTTGCGTCCTGGAATCACTTGAACAAGGCCTCGGCTTTGCCCTGAATGTCGTCCATGGCTGTCTTCGGGTCCGCCTGCCCGACCAGCACCGCATTGATGGCGCCGCCGATCAGATCCTGCAATTCCGGATATTGCGGGATGCGCGGGCGGAAGTCGCCGTCGCCGTGCTCGAACGAGGTCGCGATCACCGGCAGGAACGGATATTTGGCGAGCAGCTCCGGATCGGTCATTTCGCTCTTGCGCAGATAGCTGCCCGCGCCGCGCAGGTTAAGCTCCTTGTGCACCGCCGGGCTCGTGACCCATTTGATGAACGCCCAAGCGGCTTCCTGCTTTTTCGGGTCAATATCCTTGTTAATCCCAAGCGCCCAGCCGCCGATCCCGTATTCCTGCGGCTGGCCCTTGGCCGAGGGCGTGAGCATGATGCCGGCCTTGCCGGCGATCTTGGAGATTTTTGGGTTGTCATAGTCGGCTGCGCCAATCGACCAGGTCTGCATGTTTGCGACCAAGCCCTGTCGAAAACTCTCCTCGCGACCGCCCCAGTCGTAATCGGCCGCCCCGGGAGGCGCGGCTTCGTCGAACAGTTTCTTATAGGCGACGACGCTTGCGATGTTGGCGGGGGAATTCAGCGCCGGCTTGCCGTCCTTGTCGAGGATCGAGCCGCCGAACTGACGATTGTATTGCATCCAGTCTTGCGCCACCGCCGGCCCCTTCTGGCCGTTGGCGACGAAGCCATAGATCTTCTTGCTCTTGTTGGTCAGCTTAAGAGCGTCGGCGACGAAATCCTCCATCGTCGCGGGGGGCTTAAGATCAGCGGCCTCGTAGAGATCCTTGCGATACGCCAGAACATTGGCGTAGCCGGCAAACGGAAATGCGACCTGCTTGCCCTTGTAGCCGCCGAGCGAGGACATCAGCGAGGGATAAATGTCGTCGACCTTGATCTCCGCTGCGTCGCGCTTGATCCAATTGGTGAGATCCACGGTGTAACCGGCTTCGGCGAACTGACCGGACCAGACAATGTCGACGGTCGCGAGGTCATAGCCCTTGGTGTGACCGACATAATCCGTGGTGATCTTGGTCAGAAGTTCCGGGTAACTCAGGATGTCGACATTGACCTTGGCGCCGGTCTCTGCCTCGAACTCGGGCGCGATCGCCGCCAATACCGCTGCGAACTGGTCGTTCTGCGAGGCGAGGTTGAGCGTTATTCCTTCGTAAGGCTTGTCGGCTGCTTCCGCGCCGGTAACGGCGACCGAAACCAAAACGCCGAGCGCAAGCGCTGACGCCCGACCGCTGAACGGTTTCATGCCGGCTTCTCCCTGATGAGAAATGATGACGCCAGCTAACACCCTGATTTTCGTAAGGGCAATCAGATTGTGCGACGATCAAACGAACAAATGGCGTTTGCTTTTGATCGAGGGCGCGACCTTGGCGCCAGCGCGCGTCAAGACTATTCTCCGCGACCCGGTTCCGGGACCCCCAGCCATCAAGCGTTAGCAGCAGGCAAAAAACTCTATGTCCCTGAAAGTCCTATTCATCGGCGGCACGGGCAACATTTCCCTGCCCTGCGTCGCCGAGGCGGTCGAGGCCGGCCATCGCGTATCGGTCTTCAATCGGGGGAAGACCTCAGTCGATCTGCCTCCGAGCGTGACAACCATCGCCGGCGATCTCCAGGACACGGCTTATCGCCAACTCGGACGTGCGGGCTTCGACGTGGTCTGCCAGTTCATCACCTTCACGCCCGAGCAGATGGCGGACGACATCACGGTTTTCGCTGGCGGAACCGGGCAGTTCATCTTCATCTCATCAGCCTCGGTCTATGAGAAGCCGCCGCGGCGCTATGTCATCTCGGAAGAGACGCCGACCATCAATCCCTTTTGGCCCTACAGCCAGAACAAGATCGCCTGCGAAAGCATGCTTAAGCGCTCCAGCGGGTTGCCCTGGACCATTGTGCGGCCGAGCCACACTGTGCGCTCGATGCTGCCGACGCTTTTCAATGAGGGCGACGCCGTCGGTCGTCGGATGCTCGCGGGAAAGCCAGTGATCCTCGCCGGCGACGGCACTTCCGTCTGGACGCTGACGCGCTGCGCGGATTTCGCAACGCCATTCGTCAAGCTGTTCGGTGCGACGCAAGCGCTTGGGCAGGACTTTCACATCACCTCGGATCATGCCTACACTTGGAACGATATCTACGCCACGATCGCCGACGGTCTCGGGGTCAAAGCTGATATCGTTCACGTGCCGACCGAGACGCTCGTCCGCTACAATGCTGAGTGGGAAGGCCCCCTCATGGGCGACAAGACCTGGTCGGCGCTGTTCGACAATACAAAGGTCAAGCGGGTCGCCGGCGACTTCTCTTGCGAGAAGGACCTCGCGCGCGTCCTCGCCGAGCCTATCGCGCACGCTCAGGCCCGCCTTTCCCCCGAGGCAGCCAAAGTCTACGAGTTTGAGCCGCTTCTCGATCGGATCGCGCGGGAACAGCGAAAGCTGGGAGCGCTCGCCTCGTAGCGATCGCTTTCCAAGCCGCGGGGGATGCGATAGCAACTTGAGAACGCGCATTGGAGGAGCTTCATGAGCGCGGTCTCAGCGCGCGCCATCGCTTCGCATCAGAACGTCTCGACGCAAGAGGGACTCGAGCGAGCCGTCGCGTGGTCGCGACAGTGGAGCGCGGAGTTCCCGTTCTGCCTCGCCAATCACCTCCCGATGGTCCTGGTCGCCCTGCATCGCATGGGCGCGAGCGACGAGCGACTGGAGTCCTATTGCCAGATCTACCACAGGAAGAATGGCCTCGTTCCCGTCCCCGAGCGGATCGGCATAATCACGCGCGACAATTGGCGTGAATTCTTCGGCAAGCGCGAGCGCGAAGGCGACTACCGCGCATTTTTTGCTAGCGAAACGGCCAGTCTCGGGGCGACGCCAGCCGCGCTCCTCTACCTGCCGGAGCTTGTTCCCGGCGTGGCCGCGAGCGCCTTGCACGCGCTCATGCGCATGGCTTATGCGACGATCACGGACAGCGACGAGGAAACCAGCGTCGCGCTTGCCTATTGGGCCGCGACCTACCTTTCGCTTGGCGTCTCGCAAGGCCTCGCCCCCTCGACGGACGATCCCGTCGAGGTCCTCGCCTTCATGTCCGAGCCGGCCGCTTTCCGGCACGTTGAGCCTGAGCGCGATCTTCTCTGGCACTTCATGCGCGCCGTGTCGGAGAAGCGCGAATTCGCGCCTGTCGTCGACAAGCTCGCGATCGGGCCGGAAACCCATGACCGGATCGCCCGCTGCTCGCTTGCGCTCTATGCCGCGACGCTCGACTTCTGCGCCCTGCATGCGCTCACCGGAACGCACTGGCTGAGGCTCATCGCGCCGCGCACGCCCGACGCGGCGACCCCACTGCGCTACTTCTGGCAGGCGATCGCCTCGCTGGTCCCGAAGATCGGCTTTCCCACTCTGCCCGACGTCGATGAGCTGGAGGCATGGCGGCGCATATCCCTGCCCGACTGGCATGAAATACATCGCGAGGCCGTCGCGCGCGATGACGAGCACGACTTGAGCCTGACTTTCTCAGCCGGCGAGGAATTTAAACACTACGGCGACCGCCTTTATCAATATGTGGCGGCGAAGCGCCTGAGCCTCGTCTGATGCTTCTGGCCAACGCGCGTCTCCCGCAGGGCGGCCTCGCCGATGTCGAGATCGCAGGGGCCGTCATTGCCGCGTTGCATGCGCCGGGAACCGCTGATCGCCCTTGCGAGCGCATCGATCTGAAGGGCGCGCTCCTCCTGCCGGCCTTCGTCGACGGCCACATCCATCTCGACAAGACGCATTGGGGCGCGCCGCGCCTGCCCCATCTCGGAGGACGCAGCGTGCGCGAGCGGATCGCGGCCGAGCGCGTCCAGCGCCATCGCGTCGCGCTGCCGATCAAGGCGCGCGCCTCGGCGCTCATCCGAACGCTGATCGCCAACGGCACGACCCGGACGCGCAGCCACGTTGACATCGACAACGACGTCGGCCTTGCGAACCTGGAAGCCGTGTTACATGTGCGCGAGGTCTTCAAGGACTGGATCGACATTCAGCTCGTGGCCTTCCCGCAAAGCGGAGTCACCACGGAGAAAGGCGCGCCCGAACTCATGGCGGCGGCGCTGAGCGCCGGCGCCGACCTCGTGGGCGGGTTGGATCCGGCTGGTTTCGACGGCGACGCGAAGGGCCAGCTGGACATCGTTTTTGGTCTTGCCGAAAGATTTGGCAAAGGCATCGACATTCATCTGCACGATGGCGGCGAGACCGGCGCTTCGGAGCTCCGCGACATCGCTGAGCGGACGATCGCCGCCGGCATGCAAGGCCGGGTGGCAGTCAGCCACGCCTTCGCTCTTGGAGCGATCGCGCCGGACCTGTTCGCCAAGACCGCCGACGCGCTCGCTCGCGCCGATGTCGCGATCATGACTTCCTGCCCTCCCTCCGCGCCCGTGCCGCCGCCCGCCAGGCTCCGCGCGCGCGGGGTCACGGTGTTCGCCGGCTCCGACAACATTCGAGATTGCTGGTCGCCCTACGGCAATGGCGACATGCTTGACCGCGCGGCGATCATCGCCGAGCGCCATGCCATGTTCATGGACAGCGAGCTGGCGGACGCCTTCGCGTTGACGACCGCGGACGCGGACAAGGCGCTCGGCGCGCCTAGCCGGGAACTCAGCGCCGGCGCGGCGGCTGATCTGGTTGTCGTCGAAGCCCCGAGCACCGCCGACGCGGTCGTCGACCGGCCGCCCCGCACGCTCGTCCTGCGCGCGGGGCGCATCGCAGCCGAAGGCGGCGTCGCCTCCGCGGCGCTGAGCGCCCTGGTCGTCGGATGATCTCCGTCTGATCAGTGGCTCACAGGTCGGCAGACGAGCACGGCCGCGGCGCGCGCGTCCTTCTCGACAATCTGCGGGGTTCGTCGCGCGCCGATGCAATAAAGGCTCAGCCACAGCATAACGATAGCCGCCAATGCGACCGCCACGGGAACGAGGCTCCGATCATGGGGCAGATACGCGCGGTAAAACGCCGCATGTTTGCCGATGCCATCCATCATGGCCTCCATCATCAACCCTTCCATCTCCCCGCCGTTGTGGTTTCCTTAAGAAGACGCCTTTCAGGCGGGACCAGCTTTAACCATGCCGTCCGTTATTGCGCTGTGACGGGCGTCACAGTGTGATCCCGATGGCCGGGCTTTGGCGTTCGCCAGCCTTCGCTATTAGTTTTTCGATGTGATCGAACTGTGAAATGAACGGAAGGCCGAACTGAACGATGGCCGCCGTCCGGCTGCCGACAATGCCCGCGCAGGAACCATTCCGATGGGGCGACAAGATGATCGACGATGCGCCGGGACGGATCCCAATACGAGGCGCGCTTGGACAATGGAACCTTTCGTTAACTACCGAGGTTGTTGGCCTAGTGATCCACGTGCGTGCCTTTGATTGATCACAGGAGCGTAGCATGTCACGAGCCCCTCTCATTCTTTCGGCGGCAGCGGTCTTTTGCGCCTCTTCGTTCTTCGCGCTGGCTGATCAGAAGAGTGCGGTCGCGAACGCAGTGGCGAAAACCGACAGGGTCGTTGCGCAGGATTCGAGCGCCAAGCAGCTGGAACGTGAGTATCGGGTCGCTCGTCATTATCGCGGGTATGACGAGACGCCTTCGGCGATGATCGTCGCGTCCAAACGCACCTGAAATCCGCTCGCCCTCCGCTAGCGCCGGTTGAGTTGCCGCAATCCAGAGCAATTGGAGCCAAGTGAGCGCCGAAGTTTGGCGCCTGACCCGACCGTGGGTCACGCTTTTCTCCCAAGCTTGATCGGCGCGCTGTCCGTGTCCGCACTCCTCTTCTTTGTCGACCCCGCGACGGCGCAAGTCCCTCCGTGGAGAGATCCAACTCTGCCTCCTGCCCAGCGCGCACAAACGGCGCTCGATCAGATGACCGAGCGGGAAAAGCTGTCGCTGCTTCATGGCGTGATCGCGGCGCCGTGGGGCGGCAAACCCAGGCCTGACGGCTCGATCGGGTCCGCGGGTTACGTCCCGGGCGCACCACGCCTCCGCATTCCCGCGCTCCAGGAGACGGACGCGGAACTCGGCGTCGCCAACCCTGGGGATGTCCGGCCAGGCGACACGGCGACGGCGATGCCTTCCAATCTCGCGCTCGCTTCGACCTGGGATCCGGCGCTCGCCCGGCTTCAGGGCCAAGCCGTCGGGGCGGAAGCGCGCGCGAAGGGTTTCAATGTGCTTCTCGGCGGGACAGCGAATCTCATTCGCGACCCGAGAGGCGGCCGCAATTTCGAATATTTCTCCGAGGACCCGCTGCTTACCGGCGTGATGGCTGGCAGCGTGATCGAAGGCGTGCAGAGCCGCCAAATCATCTCGACGATCAAGCATTTCGCGCTCAACGCGCAGGAGACCGACCGCGTCGTCCTCGATGCGCGCATCGATCCTGCGGCGATGCGCGAATTCCGACCTGCTCGCCTTTGAGATCGCCATCGAGCGTGGGCGCCCCGGAGCCGTGATGTGCGCATACAACCAGGTGAACGGAATCTATGCCTGCGCGAACGACTGGCTCCTCAACGAGGTGCTGAAAACGGATTGGAAATATCCCTATTTCGTCATGTCCGACTGGGGCGCGGTCCATTCGGCCGCTCGCTCCGCACTGGCTGGTCTCGACCAAGAGTCCGGGGAGCAACTCGACACGGAGAATTTCTTTGAAGGCCCTTTGTCGCAAGCGATCGCCGACGGTGAAGTGCCCAGAGCCAGGCTCGACGATATGGCGCGGCGAATTCTCACCTCGATCTTCGCGCATGGTCTCGCAGACCAGCCTGCCTCCGAACCTCTCGATCTGTCAGCAAGCGATCGGACCGCGCTCGCGATTGCGCGCGCAGGGACAGTGCTGTTGAGGAATGAAGGACTCCTGCCGCTCCCGGCCGACACACGAAGCATCGTCGTCATCGGAGCCCACGCCGACCGCGGTGTGCCGTCGGGCGGTGGTTCCTCGCAAGTGATTCCCCGCGGTGGAATCGCAGCGAAGCAACAGATCGACCAGGATCGGGCCATGCTATTTGATCCGGGATCGCCTCTTGAAGCGATCCGTCAGCAGTTCCCGCGCGCCCGTGTGGACTTCGATGACGGGTCGGTTCCGGCGCGCGCCGCGGAGACGGCGGCCAAGGCCGATGCGGTCGTCCTTTTCGTTGATCAGTTCATGACGGAGAGCGCGGACGCCTCGAGCTTGAAACTATCTGGCGGACAGGACCAGCTTGTCGAGGCTGTCACGCGGGCCAATCCCCGCACCGCCGTCGTGCTAGAGACCGGCGGCCCCGTGCTTATGCCCTGGCTGGGTGAGACCGGCGCTGTCCTCGAAGCCTGGTACCCAGGCCAAAAGGGCGGCGAGGCGATTGCCGAAATCCTCTCCGGCGCCATCGATCCGTCAGGACGCCTGCCGGTCACCTTCCCCGTTAGCGAGGAGCAGTTGCCGCATCCGAAAATTCAGGGCGACGCAAACGCCGCGCCTATCGGTCCAGTCGGACGCGGCGGACATTACGGCGCGATGTTTACCGCCACCTACGATGAAGGCGCCGAGGTCGGCTACAAATGGTTCGCCGAGCGGGATGAGCAGCCATTGTTTCCGTTCGGCTTCGGGCTCTCATACACCAGCTTCGCTTTGCGCGATCTCACTGTGAACGTCAGCGGCCCCACGGTGACCGCAAGCGCGAGGGTGCGCAATTCGGGCAAGCTCTCCGGCGCGGCGGTTCCGCAATTCTATCTGACCAGGCCCGAAGGCGAGAGCTTTCCGCTCCGCCTGGTCGGTTGGAATAAAGTCGAGCTCCAGCCTGGTGAGGAGCGTGAGACGACCATCTCTGTCGACCCGCGCCTGCTGGCGACATTCGACGAGAGCGCCAGGCGCTGGCAAATCCGTGGGGGCGTTTTCCGGCTAACGGCGGGTTTCGACGCTGACCGCCGCACGCTTGCCGCAAACTTCGACCTTCAACCGGCGAGCCTGCCGCCGTGAGGAATTCCGACCTTCTCGTTTTCGCCGAGCTCCATGCGTTTCCCCGAGGCGATTGCCGCGACCAATTTGACTGCGGCCACAACCATGCCTGAGCCTTCCCAGAATTCGGCGCTCTCCGGAGTGACACGAAGAACTCTGATCCGCGGATCGCTCTTATCGGGCCAGAAGGCCTTATCGTAAACCGACCAATACTTCTCAACCCGAGATCTATCGTCGATCATTTCCGCTCGGCCGGAAATCGACACATATCTCTGGTTCTTGTTATCCGACAAAGCGAGACAGACCGACTGATTTCGGCGGATTTCCTCAGCTTTCGGGGTGTCTCCGTCGGTCAGAAAATAGATTGCGCCTTCGTCTCGGGCGGGGCGCAGGGCCATCGGCCTCGACCGCATATTCTCGCCCTGCCCCCCATGCGTGACGACCATCGCAATCGGGATTTCCTCGATCAGCTTCCACACATGATCGATATCGGTCGTCTTATCCGCCATGACCGCTCATCTTCTTATGGCCTCGAAAAGTGGACGGAGCGGAGTGAGCCTCCGCCCCGTCCAAAGTCGCTGCTTAGCTTCTGCTCGCCGTCCACTGGCCTTGGTACTTGAACTCAGGAGCCGACTTGAGCTGGTCCTTGGTGGCGTTCATGGTCGCCTTCCAGACCTTGTTCTGAGCGTCGTAATTGACCATCACCGCGTCTGGATCGACCGCGACATAATGAGTGCCCATGCCGAGGAATCCGCCGACAGACAAGATGTAACCGGTCACCTTCCTCGACGCATCAAACGCAATATCCTGAATCTTGCCGATGTCGTTGTTCTGGCTGTTGTAGATATCCAGCCCGACGACATTCGAGGTTAGCATGTCGCCGCTCTGCACCTGAATGAAGTTCGGTCCATTCTTCGGCACAGGTTCGTTCGCGGCTTGCGTGCGGTTCGCCGGAGCCATCGTCGAGTTGTTGGCGCCCATCCCCGTTCCGGTTGAATCCATCTTGCCGGCGCTCGATCCGGTCTGCGGATTGTCGGTTTTCGTGGTCGCTTGCGCCATTGCGCCGACGCTGGAGAGGGCGGCAATCGCCACAGCGGCGATAAGAGCTTTATGCATGAGGAGCCTCCTTGGGTCTGACTGCTTTTGAAACCTCAGACGTCCCAAGAATGTTCCTCAATTTCGCCAGCGATTCCGCTCAGGTTGGACTCAATTCCACTGGCTGCTATCTGCCCGTCAGGCCTAACGAAGGCTGCCACTCCGACGCAGACGCTTTCCCTTTGCTTAAAGCCTCGAGCCAACTGGGCCTGTCAGGACTCCGGCCAGCCAAAGCACGACAATGATGACAAGTACAAGCCCCAGCACCCCGCCGAGCCCAGCGCCGCCGTAACGGCCGTAGCCGTAATAGCCGCCGCCTCCGCCCAACAGAACGACAATGAGAATGATCAGCAAAATCGTCGTCATGTTCGATTTCCTTTTTTCTTTGCCTGACGATTAAGCCGCAATCGCCGCGTGTTCCTTGATTTCTTCCGTCACCACGGTGAAGCGAGTAAGCCAGTGAGATCCGAAGGACGCGATCATGGGAATGTCGGCCGCGTCGCGCCCGCGGGCGATCAGGATGCGACCGATCCTCGGCTGATTGTGTCGCGCGTCGAAGGTGAACCACCGACCGCCGAGAAAGACTTCGAACCACGCATTGAAATCCATTGGCGCCGGGTCCGGCGGAACGCCGATATCGCCGAGATAGCCGTTGCAATAGCGGGCCGGTATGTTGAGGCATCGGCACAACGTGATCGCCAGATGGGTGAAGTCGCGGCAGACGCCGACACCCTCGGCCAAAGCATCGTTCGCGGTACGGGTCGGCCTCGCTTCGGGGTAGCTGAATCGCAGGCGCCCATTGACGAAATCGCAGATCGCCTGCACGCGCGCCCACCCGCCGGCGATGCCACCAAAGTTCGCCCAGGCGAAATTCGAGAGTAGCTCCGTCTCGCAATACCGACTCGCCCGGAGGAACTGCAGCGCCTCGGGAGGAAGGTCAGAGACCGACAAAGCTTCCGCGTCGGTATCGACATCGTCGGGGCGCCCATCGGTGTGAAAGACACCGTCAAGACGAAGAGAAACCACACCTGCCGGCGCGGACAATCGCCTAACCACATTTCCTTGATCATCAACAAAGCGTTCGGCCGGGATGATCGGTGAGGTCTCGAACGCGGACTCCTCGACCACGCCGGCTCGGACCTCCGAATGGACATCCATCATCGTTAAAATAGTTGTTGTCGGCTGCACTGTATTCAGTGCGATATCAAAGCCGTAGCGAATCTTCATTGTTATTTTCCCAGCGCAAGTTGGCGCGGAACGCGCACTAACGAAATCATGGAGTCCGGCGTTTGTTCCGTCGCTCCGCCTGAATGTTGGAACAGGCGCCTATTGCTCGTCGTTCGCGCGCACGGCCGCGAGAACGGATCCGGCGTCGGCAGGCTGAGACATTTGCCGCGCCTGCGGGTCATCCCGGTCATGGACCTGGGGACTATCGCGACGCAATTCCTCCAAAAGCTGGATAACCTTGGCGATTTTATGTTCGCTTAAGATTGCGAGCTCCAAAGTCAAGGTGTCTCGATGTGCGTTCAGTTCATCCTCATGCTTTTGCGCCACCAGGAGAAGCACAACGAGGAACAGCGAAAATAAGGTCGCCGCCACCTCGAGCCACGCAAATGGCGGCGGGTCGATCGCTTGAATTCCTAACCTCGCGGCGGCGAGGTTTGCAATCATCCATGCTAATGCGACAAACCCTACAAGCGCTATGAACCACGGTCGACCCATGGTCGTGGCCACGTGGTTCACGGCGCGCTGCGAGGGCGTGGCCTTGCCATGATGTTCAGAATGCAGTTGCGAAACCGATCGCACTGCCTCCCCGACATGATCCGGAAACTCGCCCTCCGAAAAATCATCCGCCATCCGCCCCCCGAAATGATCGAGCGCCGGTGAGGCCCGAGCCTCACCGGGTACGTCTTATTCGTTACGCCTCACTTATGAGCTTGGCTCTTGCTGTGAGCGGCGTCAGAGTGCTCGCGCGCAGTCTTCGAGTGGGTCTGGGCCTTCGTCGATTCCTCGTGGCCCTTCGCATGCTCGTCCTTCCCGTGATGTTCGGCAGCTGTCCTGTGGCTCTTGGCGGCAGTTTCGTGGTGCTCCGCCGCCTTGGTATGCGCTTCCTTAGGCACGATGTTCTCCTTGTCGAGGTTGCAATGGCTAGTGAACGCGTCAAGGGCGGCCCTCGTTCCCATTTCAACCCGCGCGTTGCCCCGCAAAAGGGCAGGCAGACGATCCCAGCCTCAGGCGCCGCCCGCGGTCGGAACATCGGCCACGCTCTCGCTTTCGGGGGGCGTAACAAGCCCCCGCACCGCGAAAGAGCGACTTAATGCCTAGCTGGCTATCACTCGTCTTGTGGCTGCTTTGTTGCGGGAGCGTTGGGCGTTGGGCTTTGGCGCTGTCGCTGAACAGCCTTCTTTGTCGCCGAGATAATATGTGTGCTCGCTCCCGTCGCCTTCCTCGTCTTGGCCGTTTCCGAGGTCGCGAGGCACGGAGCGCCGTAATCGGGCAGCCCTGCCAATACTTTGGATTCGATAAGGATGAAGAAAAATTGACGCGGTGAAGGGAACGAAACCGCATGATGTCTGTTTCAAGGGACTGGGGGATGTTGGGTATGAACGCTGCGCGTGTGACAAAATTTGAAAAACCGGGCCCCGCGCCCGACCTTCCCACAGAGGCGGGAAAAGAGGCTGTGCAGGCGATTGGCCGTGCGCTGGAAGCGCATTACGCCGACCTTGTTCAGGCGCCTTTGCCAGATAAATTCCTGCAATTGCTGGCCCGCCTAGACGAAGAGGCCGCCCCCGCCCAGACGATTCAAGGGAAGCGCGATGCCGTCCGCTAGTTTCAAGGACGAATTGCTCGCGGAAACGCGGAACTTGCGTGCGTTCGCGATTTCGTTGTCCGGGTCGGTGTCCCTCGCCGACGATCTGGTTCAGGAATCGCTCCTGCGGGCATGGAGCAACTCAGAGAAGTTCCAGCCCGGGACGAGCCTGAGGGCCTGGCTTTTCACCATCCTGCGCAACATTTATTACTCGAATTACCGTAAGCGTTCGCGCGAGGTCCAGGACAGCGACGGCCTCTATGCGCGCCGCCTCACCGTCCCTGGCGACCAGGAAAGCCATCTCGACCTCGAAGACTTTCGCAATGCTTTGACGAAACTTCCCGCCGAGCAGCGCGAGGTGCTGACGTTGATTGGCGCAAGCGGCTTGTCTTACGAAGAGGCCGCCGTCGTGTGCCAAGTGGGCATCGGCACGATCAAAAGCCGTTTGAGCCGCGCCCGCGCGAAACTTGTTGAACTCCTTGAACTCGACGATACGCCTCATCCGGCGGCCGAGCGCAAGGCCCGGCGAGTAAGTGTCGGCTAGCGCCAGCCCTGCCTTCGCGCCGGCTCGCGCTCCAAGACGCTTGTTATCGCTGCAACTAACGTCGACCGCGATGCGGGCTTTTTGAGAATCGGGTGGTCAATCCATTCCATCAAGCTCAACTCTCTGGGCGACATCCCCGTGTGAAGGATGAAAGGCACGTTCCGGCGCGAGAGTCGACGCGCGAGCGGCGTGACCGGGTCCGGCCCGAGACTGAAATCAAGCACCGCCACCGCGAAGTCGTTCGCATCGGCCCGCGTGATCGCCTCGTC
Organism: uncultured Alphaproteobacteria bacterium; assembly: GCA_963737365.1. Taxonomy (GTDB): domain Bacteria; phylum Pseudomonadota; class Alphaproteobacteria; order Rhizobiales; family Beijerinckiaceae; genus Roseiarcus. The sequence continues at coordinate 443,822 of CAVTSD010000007.1, read as the reverse complement.
TAGGGAACGGCAAACGTCGACGACGACAGCGCCCATGTCGACAAGGCTATCCTCCAGATCCATCGCCAACAGAAAGTCATCTTCGACCACGAGCACTGTGACCCCGCTCAAAGGGCTGTTGTCGTTCATCGACTGTACCATTGTCTTTCCCCTGGCCGCTGACGCCCGCCTGTCAGAAAACCTCTATCGTCAACCTAACGACCGCCAGGGGTGCATGTTCCGCTGAGAAATCGCACCGGGTTAACAGGCTTAATTTCGCGTTAAGGGCATTCTTTGAGCGGCGACTTCAATAGGCCGGAAAGGTCCGACCACGGCGCGTTTGAAACGACCGTCCATCCAGCAGCGTCAGCGTCAGGGGACGCAGCGTGTAACGGAGGAACTTTCAACGCGAATGTTGGTTACGGGGACGGCGTTGTCGCGAGTAGGAGGAAGTCCATGCCGCAAGGAGATAAGTCGAAGTACACCGACAAGCAGGAGCGGAAGGCGGACCACATCGAGCGGAGCTACGAAAGCCGCGGCGTTCCAGAGAAAGAAGCCGAGCGCCGGGCTTGGGCCACGGTCAACAAGGACGATGGCGGCGGCAAGAAACCGGGAGGATCAGGTCGAGGCGAATCGACCGGCCATCCAGCCGCTCACAAGGGCGGCCGCCTTGGCGGCGCCGCATCGGCCGCGCGACCATCGGCGAGCCGATCGGCAGCGGCTAAAAAGGCCGCCGCCACACGCAAGCGAAACGCCGCCAACTAGACCTGAGGAACGAACATGAACGACCGCGAGCAACGAATCCGAGATATCGCTTACTTCTTGTGGCTGGAGGAAGGCTCCCCGGAAGGCCGGCCGGAAAGCCATTGGCTTGCAGCAGAGGGCCTAGTTGAGTCCGAGCCCGAGGAAGAGGCGCGGATCGAAGACGAGCATCCCACCGAACCAAAAAAGCACCCCTTATCAGTTGCCACCGTGGGATCGGACTAGCTTCGAACACGGCTTCGAAACGAAGTCGGAACCAGGCTTCCAAAAGAAGTCGCGGCGGCTTCCAGTTTTGCCCTTCGGTCGCGATGGCTCGTGCTTCCGCCAAGTTCTCGAACTAAAAACGTCCTGTCGGCGTCGACAGGATCCTTTCGATGACATTTATCCCCTCTCAGATTCCATTGATTCAGGCGCCTATGGCGGGCGCACAAGGCCCTGAGCTCGCAATCGCGGTGTGCCGGGCAGGCGGACTGGGATCCTTGCCCGCGGCTATGCTCACGCCCGAGCGCCTTCGCGAACAGATCGCCGCGGTCAGACGAGAGACGAACGCGCCGTTCAATGTGAATTTCTTTTGCCATGCCGAGCCCGCCTCCAATCCGGAGAGCGAGGCGCGCTGGCGCAACCGGCTCGCGCCGTACTATGCGGAGGCAGGCCTTGATGCGTCCGCCATTCCCGCCGCGCCGGTCCGCGCGCCCTTCGACGCGGCGCTGTGCGCGATCATCGAAGAGATGCGGCCTCCGGTGGTGAGCTTCCATTTCGGCTTACCGGCCGCAGGACTGCTATCGCGCGTCAAGGCGACAGGCGCGCTTGTCCTTTCCTCCGCCACGACCGTCGCCGAGGCGCGCTGGCTCGAGCAGCGTGGGGTGGACGGAATCATCGCGCAGGGCCGTGAGGCTGGCGGCCATCGCGGCGTATTCCTGTCCGACGACATCGACGCGCAGCCGGGTCTGATTGCGCTCCTGCCCCAGGTGCGGGACGCGGTGCGGGCGCCGGTCGTCGCGGCGGGCGGAATCGCCGACGGTCGCGGAATCGCGGCGGCCTTCGCGCTTGGAGCGGACGCCGTTCAGATCGGCACCGCCTATTTGCGCACGCCGGAAGCGACGATCTCGCCGCTGCATCGCGCCGCGCTGGCGAGCGCCAAAGACGACGCGACACGGCTGACAAACGTCTTCACCGGGCGGCCGGCGCGCGGCCTCGTCAACCGTTTCGTCGCCGAGGTCGGGCCGATGTCCGAGGACGCGCCGCAATTTCCCTTGGCCGCCGGAGCGGCGGCCCCGCTGCGGGCTGCGGCTGAGAAACTCGGCAGCAGCGATTTCTCGCCGCTTTGGGCAGGCGAGTCCGCGGCGCTGGCGCGAGAAGACGGCGCCGAGGCGCTGACGCGTCGGCTGTGGGCGGAAGGGCAAGCGGTTATGGCGGGGCTGAGCGGGAGGCAGACGAAGTGAACTCTGCCGCGCAGCGGTCATAAACATTCGACATTTGGTTGCAGAAAATCAGAAAAAGAGCTAAGCTCGCCCCATGACTGAGCCTGCCATTCTCGCTTTCACAGGATTGTTGTTGGGTCGCCAGGCAGGGGTTTTTTAGAGGGAAAAGGGGCGAGAAAAAAATTCCATCGAAAATCGCGTGTAACCCATTGATATGTCTCGTTTCGGACGAGAGAATCCAAGGAATTCCAAGGAGATCCAATAGCTGTTAACTTGGGTTTTCGCAGCGAAACGGGCGCCATCCAAGAAAACCCAAATCGGTCGATCGGGCCGATAGGCGCGAGGTGCAACCCCGCCCTACTCCGCCGCTGTCGCGTGCTCGCGCTTCGGCGCGCCGTGTGTATCGGGAATCTTGTCGGCGTAACCGGCGACAAAGTCGTGCTCGTGGTCGACCTCGGCCGCGGGCTTGAGCGCCTCGTCCACGTAAGCCGCGCCGTTCTTGTCGGCGAGCACCCGGCGCAGGATCGCGCGATAGCGCAGAGCGAGCGACGCCCACTTGCCCGCAACGGACAAAAAGTCCCAGGCCCGCCAGGGGTAGAAGACCAGCGGGTTCACGACCGGCAAGCCATGCCTGCGCTGCGTCCTGATCTTGCGTCGCACATAGCCGAACTGCAGCGGGTGCACGCGCTCGATCCGCGATGAGCCGGAGAAGACCGTCATCGCGTCGGTGATCTTGCGCGGACTGATGCCGCTCGCCACCGCTCGCCGCAGCACGGTCTCGACATGCTCGTCCGAATAGTAGCGCTTCCAGGCGTCGCGATAGACTCCGCGCCAGGTATCCGCCGACATGATCGCATGATTGGCGCAGACATGCTCGAGGTCGTAATTATTCATGTCCTCTTCCATCCACGCGCCCTTGAGATGAAGGGTCTTGTGGTCCTCGGAGCCCGGCAACGGGGTGAGGAAGAAGAACTCCAAAATGTCGATAGGCAACTCGCGCTTGATGGTCTCAATGTCGCGCGCGATCGATTCCGGCGTGTCGGTGGGAAAGCCGAGGATATAGCCGGCCCAGGTCATGACCTTCGCCCGCCGCCACATCTGCAGCATCTCGCGATATTCCCAGATCTTGTTCTGCCGCTTCTTCGCGCCCATCAGCGACGCAGGATTGATGTTCTCAAGCCCGATGAAGACCGCGTTGCAGCCGGCCCGCGCCGCCTTCTCGATGAAGCCCGGAATCCTGTGGCAGAGCGTATCGACCTGAAGCAGAAGCCGGATCCGGAAACCCTGATTCTCCCTGAGTTCGATCAGGCGGTCGAGGATCGGTTCCCAGTTGCGGTTGCGGGCGAAATTGTCGTCGGTTACGAAAAAGCGGGTCACGCCCTGCGCGGCGTTGGCGCGCACGATCGCCTCGACATCGTCAGGCGTGCGATAGCGCGACTTGCGCCCCTGAACATTGATGATGGTGCAGAAGCTGCACTGGAACGGGCATCCCCGCCCGGCGTCGAAGCTGGTGTAATGCCCAGCGACCCTCGTGACGACGGGGCGCGGCAGCACGGGAATCGCAGCGGCCGCCATGTCCGGCATGTCATTCAGGTAATTGTAGACAGGCTTCGGCTTGCCCGAATCGACGTCCTTCAGGAACTCCGCGAGCCGATTTTCACCCTCCCCCGCGTACAGGATCATGCCAAGCGCCTGCGCCTCTTTCAGCTCTGGTGGCAGTTCCGGCAGCATGGCGATGCAGCCTGAGACATGGAAGCCGCCGACCGCGACCGTCACGCCCTGCTTGCGAAACTGGCGCCCGATATCGAGGGCGCGCGGAAACTGATTCGACTGCACGCCGACCAGAGCGACCATGCCGCTGTCGGCGAGAATGCGCTTGGAAACCGCCGGAAAATCGATGATCGTGTTGCACTCGTCGTAGATCTCGAACGCGATGTCGACGTCGGCGCCAAGAACGCGGGCTTCGGCGCATTCCAGCAGCAAGCCGTAGACGCTAGCCAAACTGTTTGAGGGGATCGTCGAGCGGCGCCACTGGATGACATAGCCGTCGTCGTCATAATGCGACGGCTTGATCAGAACGATCGTGAACTTGCGGTTCGTCATCAAGCCCTCATGAGAGGTTTACGCCCTCGTCATTTCGTCGTTTAAAGCAGGTACCGCCTTAGACGGGCCCGGGCAACTCCAAATCGGCGGGGCGGAGTCTGAGCCCAACGCATCTCGAGCCGGCGGTGGGTGCTGCGCCGGAGCGGAAAACGGAGGAAACATGAACACCGCAGTGCAATCGCCCGAAGCCGTCGGAATGAGCGCCCGGCGGCTCGAGCGCGTGGCTCCGGCCATGCAGGCCTATGTCGACAGCGGGGTTTATGCAGGGGTCAATACCTTGATCGCCCGCCGCGGCGAAGTCGTGCACGCGGGCTCATTCGGCTGGCGCGACAAGGAGGCGGGCACGCCCATGACCGCCGACACGATCTTCCGCCTCTACTCGATGACGAAGCCGATCATCTGCACCGCGCTCATGACCTTACTCGAGGAAGGGCGTTTCAGGCTGATCGAACCGCTGGCGAAGTATATTCCGGCCTTCGGCGCCGTGAAGGTCTTGGAGGGCGACGGAAGTCTGGTCGCGCCGGTCCGCCCGATCCTCATTCGCGACTTGATGACCCATATGAGCGGCCTTTCCTACCATTTCGTCGAGGAGACAGGCGTCGGCAAGATGTACACCGAAGCCAAGCTTTTGGGGGCGCACCATTCGCTGGAAGCGGCGATCGACGATCTGGCGCGGTTTCCGCTTGCCTTCCAGCCCGGATCGCAATGGCGCTACAGCGTCGGCATCGACGTCGCCGCGCGGGTGATCGAGGTGATTTCCGGCCGTCCGCTCGGGGTCTTCTTGCGCGAGCGCCTGTTCGAGCCGTTGGGCATGACCGACACGGCTTTCGGCGTCTCGCCCGAGAAGCGAGAACGGGTGGCGGCGGTCTATGGCCGCCCCGACGTGATCGCTCCGGGCCCGACCATGGGCAGCGAGTTCGCGGCCTGGATGGGCGGCGTCAACGATCGAATCGACGTGTCGAAGACTTATCCCGTCAACTCGCCGGACGTTTTTGTGCGTGGCGGCCATGGCCTCTTCAGCACCATCGGCGATTATTTCCGCTTCGCTCAGATGCTGGCCAATGGTGGCAAGCTCGACGGCGAGCGCGTCATCGGGCGGAAGACGCTCGAACTCATGCACGCGAACTATGTGCCCTCCTCCCTGTTTCCGCTCGAGATCGGCGGCCTGCCCCTTCCCGGCTACGGCTTCGGCCTTGGCTCGCGGGTGCTTTTGGACCTGGCGCAATCCGGCGCACCCGGTTCGGTTGGCGAATTCGGCTGGTCGGGGGCGGCGAAGACCCACTACTGGGTCGATCCGAAGGAAGAGCTTGTCGGCCTATTCATGACCCAGTCGATGATGAGCTTCGACCTGCCGGAGTTCGACTTAAGGGCGCTGGCCTATCAGGCGATTGACGACTAGGGCGGAGCGCTGCCGCTTCGCGGCACTTGAATCGACATCATATGATGATGATATTGGCGCCAGTGCTGGAGATTTGCAGATGCGCACCACGATGGCGCTCGACGACGAACTTGTGGCCGAGGCTCAAGATCTAACCGGGCTTAAGGAGAAATCCAGCCTGATGCGCGAGGCGCTTAAAGCGTTGATCGAACGCGAGAGTGCGCGGCGCTTGGCGCGTCTTGGGGGTACCGAACCGAACCTTGAGGCGCCGCCGCGACGCCGGTCCGCAGGCGCGTGATTCTGGTCGATACGTCCGTCTGGGTCCACTATTTTCGCGACGCTGACTCAACGCTTACAGAATTGCTGGAAAGAGGCGCAGCGCTGACACATCCATTCATCATCGGCGAGCTCGCTCTGGGCAACCTACGTCAGCGCGAACGTGTGTTGCGTATGCTATCGTGGCTTCCTGCCGCAAACGTGGCCACGACTGCAGAGGTCTTGGGCTTCATCGACCGCAACGCGCTGTTCGGACGCGGGGTTGGCTATGTGGACGTTCACCTCCTCGCGGCGACCAGGCTGACTGTCGGGTCACGATTGTGGACATTGGACAAGCGACTGAACGACGTCGCCGTTCAGCTCGGAGTCGCGGCCGGAAGCGGGTAACGTCAGACGTAAGAGCATCAAGCGCTTAGGGGCGTGCCTTACGTGGGGCAAACGCTTGCCCTCCCCTTGCCGGACGAAGCGTGGCAGATTGCGCCTTCAATAGTCGCATAGGAGCCTTCGCGCTTGCGCATCGCCACCTGGAACGTCAATTCCGTTCGCCAACGCCTGCCGCACCTCCTCGCCTATCTGAAGGAGGTTCAGCCCGACGTCCTTTGCCTGCAGGAAATCAAGTGCCTCGACGAGCAGTTCCCCCGCATGGAGGTCGAGGAACTCGGATACAACATCGAGACGCACGGGCAGAAGACGTTCAACGGCGTCGCCATTCTCTCCAAGCGGCCCTTCGAGGTCGCGCGCGGCCTGCCGGGCGATGAGAACGACTCGCAGTCGCGCTATATCGAGGCGGTCGTCCCGGCGGGAGATGGGGTCGTACGGGTGGCGTGCGTCTACCTACCCAACGGCAATCCCGTGGGGACCGAGAAATACCCTTATAAACTCGCCTTCCTGGAGCGGCTCATCATCCACACCCGCGAGCTCCTCGAATATGAGGAGCCGCTGGTGCTGGCGGGCGATTTCAATGTCATTCCCGACGGGCGGGACGTTACGCGGCCTGAAGATTGGGTCAACGACGCTCTCTTCCTGCCGCAGACGCGGTTCAAGTTCCGCGAGCTTCTCGCGCTCGGCCTGACCGACGCCTTGCGCGCGACCACGGACGCCGCGGGCCTTTACACCTTCTGGGACTACCAGGCGGGGGCGTGGCAGAAGAACAACGGCATCCGCATCGACCATCTGCTTCTGTCTCCGGAAGCCGCAGACAGACTGCAATCGGTCACGATCGACAAGCAGATGCGCGGACGCGACAAGGCCTCCGATCATACGCCGGTGCGGATCGACTTGGCCGCGTGAGGCGGAGCCGCGAGGGGACCCCATGAATCTTCCCAGTTTGTTCGACCTGAGCGGCAAGACGGCGCTGATCACTGGCTCCTCGGAAGGACTCGGGCTCGCGATGGCGCGAGGGCTCGCGGCGGCCGGGGCGAGCCTCATTCTCAACGGCCGCGACGAGCAGAAACTGACGAGCGCCGCCAAGTCGCTCGCGGATGACGGGCATAAAGTCAGAACTCGGCCCTTCGACGTCGCGGACGAGGGGGCGGTCATCGCAGCGTTCGAACATTTCGACGCGGAGGGCGTCGAGATCGACATTCTTGTCAACAACGCCGGCATTCAGCTGCGCAAGCCGATGGTGGATCTGAAAACGGACGAGTGGCGCCGGGTTGTCGATATTCACCTAACCGGCTCGTTCCAGGTGGGTCGGGAGGCCGCGAAGCGCATGATCGCGCGCGGGCGCGGCGGGAAGATCATCAACATCGCCTCGCTCGCAAGCGAGGTCGCGCGCCCGACGATCGCGCCTTACGTCGCCGCAAAGGGCGGGGTCAGGATGCTCACGCGCTCCATGGCCGCAGAATGGGCGCAGCACAACATCCAGGCCAACGCGATCGGCCCCGGCTACATAGCGACAGAAATGAACCGAGCGCTGCTCGACGATCCAAAGTTCGACGCCTGGGTCAAGGGCCGCACGCCGTCAGGACGGTGGGGCCAGCCGGACGACCTCATTGGCGTCACGGTGTTTCTCGCCTCCCCAGCCTCGGATTACGTGAACGGCCAGATCATTTACGTCGATGGCGGGCTGCTCGCCGTGATATAATTAGGAGCCATGAGCGCGCTCAGCTCCACAGTCGGCAAGTCTGACGAAGCTTCTTTGTGGGGGCGGATCCGAACCGCTACGCCCGCGATCCTGTTCGGCTTAAGAATGTGGGCGTCCGTCTGCCTGGCCCTTTGGGTCGCCTTCACGCTCGAACTCAGCGAGCCCTCCTGGGCGGCGACCACCGCCGCGCTGGTCTGTCAGCCTGTGTTGGGCGCGTCGCTGCGCAAATCCATGTTTAGACTGATCGGAACCCTGATCGGCGCGATCGCGATCGTGGTCCTCGCCGCGTTCTTCCGCCAGGATCGGGTGGCGTTTCTCGTCGGACTTACGCTGTGGTGCGCAGCTTCCGGCTTCGTCGCCACGCTCTTGCGCAATTTCGCGGCTTACGCCGCAGCGCTCGCCGGCTACACCGCAGCGATCATCGCGATCGACGTTCTCGGGCCGGTCGGCAGCACGAACGGGGTCGTCTTCATTTTCGCCATCGACCGCGCGTTCGAGATCGGCATCGGCATCGTCTGCGCGGGAGTCGTGCTCGCACTCACCGATCTCGGGCATTCGCGGCGGAAGCTCGCAACGGAATTGTCGACGCTGTCGAGCGCGATCCTGGATGGGTTTACCGATTGTTTTGCGACCGCAAGCTCGAACATCGACCAGTTTCGCGCGCTTCGACGCGATCTCCTGAGGCGGGTGATCGCGCTCGACCCGATGATCGACGCCGCCATCGGCGAGGCGTCTGATCTCCGCTATCGTTCGGCCATGCTGCAGCGGGCGGTGTCGGGTCTCATGGAGACGATATCCGCCTGGCGCAAGGTGGCGTTTGCGCTGGGGCGAAACGGCGACGCTATGACCTCCGGTGAGGCGCACGCCATCCACGACCTGCTCCCGCCGGCGCGGCTTTCACCTCAAGCGACCCAGTCGACCGAGGAGCCGGCGGAATTGCGCGGAGCCTGCTGCTCAGCCGTGCGGTCGTTGACGCACTTTAATGCCCAGACGCCAATGCAAAGGCTGCTCGCGGATAATGGCGCAGCCGGTATGCTTGGCATGGCCCGCGCTCTCAATGGCCTGACAGGCGTAATTGACCCCCGCGACACGATCCGTGTGAAAGGAAGCGCCCATCTGCACGTCGCCGACTGGATGCCGGCTTGTGTCAACGCATTGCGCGTCCTGTTCGCAGTCGGGGCGATCTCGCTGTTCTGGGTCTTGAGCGCCTGGCCGAATGGCGTCGCGGCGATCACATTCTGCGCCGTGATCGTCATCCTCTTGCCGCCGTCAGGCGACATTGCTTATTCCAATGCGGTTTTGTTTCTTCAGGGAAGCACGCTGAGCGCCGTCCTATCCGCAATCGTGGTGTTCGGAATCCTGCCGAAGGTGACGGCCTTTCCCACGCTCTGCCTGACGCTCGGACTGGTGCTCGTGCCCCTAGGAGTTCTCAATGCCAGGGGCTGGAAGCCGATGCTGACCTTCGCGGCGGCGGTCAACTTCCTGCCCATGCTCAACATCACAAACGGCATCACTTATGACGCCTCCGGTTTCTGGAACGGCGCGATCGCCATTCTAGCCGGCATCGCCTTCGGCGTCGTCTCCATGCTCGTCATTCCCTCGCTGTCGCCAGCGATCCGCACGCAGCGACTGCTATCGTTGATGCTGAGAGATTTTAGACGGCTCGTACGACGGACGTCGCCAGGAAAGTCCGCCGATTGGGAGAATATGGGCGTCGCCCGCTTGCTCGCGATGCCCAACCAGGCCGAGGCGCAGGAGCGCGCCGAACTCGCCGCGATCGTCGCGGTTGGCAAGGAGATTGTGCGGCTACGTCAGATCGCGCCGCGCTTTGTCCCGAGCGCGATGGTCGACGCTGCGCTAGCACCGCTCGCGGAAGGACGCAGTGTCGAAGCGATGGCGCGTCTCGACGACATCGACCGCCGGATCGCCGCCCTGCCCAACGCGAGGTCCCGCATGCCCTTGAGCCTCAGGTCCAGCATCCTGGTCATTTCGGGCCAGCTTGGCGAATTCGCCTCGTATTTTGACCAGCCGCTGCGATGAGGTTCAACGAAATCAACCTGTTTGGCCTCTATGTGGCGCCGATCGCCGTGATCCTCGGCGTCGCCTGGGTGATCTATCTCCTCTTGAGGCGAGCGGGGGACCGCATCGGCCTGACCGGGCGAGTTCTGGCATCCGGCGCTGTTTGAACTGGCGCTCTATGTTATGATCGTGTCTTCGATCGTCCTTGTCATGGCGCACTGGGGGCGCTGATGTCCCGCGTCGAATTGGAAGCCAATGTCATTGGGACCGCGCCCGCGATCAAGCGCCGGTCGGCGCTCGCGTCCGTGCACGCCCTCCCCGTTCTGGCGACTCTCGCCGCTGTCGCGCTTGCGGCGCTGCTCGGCTGGGGCGCATGGCAATATTACATGGGGACGCCATGGACGCGCGACGGGGCGGTGCGCGCCTATGTGGTGAAGATCGCGCCGCAGGTCGCGGGCGAGATCGTGAGCTTGCCGGTCGCCGACAACCAGTTCGTCCACAAGGGCGATCTCCTGATGCTGATCGACCCGAGGAACTATTCCATCGCCGTCCGACAGGCCCAGGCGTCGGTTGAGCAGGCGCAGGCGGTCGCCGACAATGCGCGCGCCGAAATGATCAGACGCGAGAAGCTCAATGACCTCTCGGTCACCATGGAGGAGCGGCAGACCTATATCAGCCAGGCGACTTCGGCCGAGGCCACCTACCAAAACGCGCTCGCCAACCTCGAGCAGGCGCGCATCAACTATAAGCGCACGCAGGTCCGCTCCCCGGTCAATGGCTATGTCACCAACCTCTCCGCTCAACTTGGGAACTACGCCGACGTGGGAAGCCTCCAGCTTTCGGTCGTCAACTCCGATTCGTACTGGGTCGACGCTTATTTCGAGGAGACGGCGCTGAGCCGCATCCATGAAGGCGATGGGGCGACGATCAAGCTGATGGGCTACACGCCCCTGCTGCGGGGACGAGTTCAAGGGCTAGCGCGCGGCATCGACGTCCCAAACTCGGCGCCGGACGCTTCGGGGCTCGCCTCGGTCAATCCGATCTTCACCTTCGTGCGCCTCGCCCAGCGCGTGCCGGTCCGCATCCACATCGATAAGGTTCCGGACGACGTCAAGCTGGTCGCTGGCATGACGGCGACCGTGCAGATCGAACCCTTCCAGGCTCAGCCGATCGCGGATGCGAAACCCGCGCCTGGGAAGAGGAGTCAAGCTGACGTGCAACCGGCTGCGTTTCAGACACTCACCGACGCGCCGCCGGCGCAAACCGGTTCCGGGGATAACGTCAAACAGCCCCCCACAGCACCGGCGTTATCCGCGCAAGCACCCAATCAGATGGCGCTGCAGCCTTTAGCGTCGACGGCTCCCCAAGCGGCTCAGCAGCCCGCCGCGCCAACCTCTCCGTCAGTTCTCGTTTCAAACGAATTGTCGGTATCCAGCGCGCCCTCGCCGGAGGCTGCCGCGGCGGCGGATGCGGCGGCGGCCGATCTCAAGACCCTCCAGAAGCAGATCGCCTCCTTTCCGCCCGCCGGAGCCGGCTCCGCCAAAAGCGACGGCGGAATGCCGGCAAACGAATATCTCGGGCAGACCTATGATCTCTTCGGCGGTCAAAGCGTGACGCCCGCGCCAAGGCCGCGATCTCCCGACACGATCCGCAGGCGCGCCCGTTCCAGGTGGCGCCATCTGCCGCCGAGATCGCCGTAGGTGCAGCGTACTGGGCCTTGGCTCGCGGCCGGCAATCGCGCGAGCGTCGTTTGGCTTATGCCGGCAGAGCTAAATCCGCCAAAACGCGGCGACGATTGGGCGCCGATTTCTATTCGCGGCCAAAGTGTTCTCAAATTCCACTTGCCGAACAAGGCGTGAACGACTAGGGTTTGTTCGCGATTTGTTTTAGCCAAAATCGTGATTCGCCCGACTGGTTTCGTCGGCGATGACGGCGAGTGGTCTGGAGAGCGAGATGCTTACCAAGAAGCAGAGCGAATTGTTGCGTTTCATCCATGAGCGCCTGCAGGACGCTGGCGTGCCCCCGTCTTTTGACGAAATGAAGGAGGCGCTCGATCTGCGATCGAAATCGGGAATTCACCGGCTCATCATGGCGCTCGAGGAGCGTGGCTTCATTCGTAGGCTCGCCAACCGGGCGCGAGCGATCGAAGTCTTGCGGCTGCCGGAGTCGGCGACCGTCGCAGCTCCAAGATTGCAGAAGTTTTCGCCGAGCGTCATTCCCGGCAATCTTGGTCGCGTGCGACCCCTTGGGCCAATGCGCGACGCCGACGACCACCCTGCGGTCATGGTGCCGATGATGGGCCGGATCGCCGCCGGCACGCCGATCTCGGCTATCCAGACGCGGCTTCAAACGCTGGCCATGCCACCAGAATTCCTTGGCAGCGGGGAGCATTTCGCCCTTGAGGTGCGGGGCGATTCGATGATCGAGGCCGGCATTCTCGAGAACGACACCGTCATCATTCGCAAGCAGGACACGGCTGAAACGGGCGAAATTGTCGTCGCTCTGATCGACGAAGAGGAAGCGACGCTCAAGCGATTGCGCAAACGGGGCGCCTCGATTGCGCTCGAGGCCGCCAATCCAGCCTACGAAACGCGCATTTTCGGGCCCGATCGCGTCCGCGTCCAAGGGAAAATGGTGAGTTTGCTGCGCCGATACTGACCGGGATGAAGAAGATAAGGTGGCCGGCCGAACGCGAATGTGGAGGCGCTCCATTTCGCGTTCAGGCCGGCCGGCCCTGCGGCTCCCGGGGTTGCGGCGGACCAGGAGCCGCTGGGCTCGCCGCCAACATTTGCTGACGGACAGTCCGAATAATACGCCCGAGAAACGAATTTACAATAACAATCCGGGCATTCAATTCAACGTCGTCGTATTTACCTAAATAAATCAAGTTAATCCTTACGTTACGTAAGCTAAAGCCAAGATTTCGGTTATAATATAGATCCAACTATACCGTTGACAGGAAACCATATCCTAGGACCAACGTAGCCGCGTGGTCTGTTGAAGAGGGCCTGAGCGCCCTTGCCCGGCCCATGCCGACGCGTCACGATGCGCCACGGAGGTGATTCGTTGACAGCGGAAGGGTTTGGCGCAGATTTCGACCGCGCTCAGGCGCCGGGAGAACCCGCGTTCACCGTCGACCTCGATGGTTTCGAGGGGCCGCTCGACCTCCTGTTGGAGCTTGCCCGACGACAGCGGGTCGACCTGTCGCGCATCTCCATTCTCGCGCTCGCTGAACAATATTTGCTCTTCGTCGAAGCCGCCCGCAAATTGCGCCTCGAGCTTGCCGCCGACTATCTGGTCATGGCGGCGTGGCTCGCGTTTCTCAAGTCTCGTCTGCTCCTACCCGCTCCCGAGAAGCCAGAAGAGCTGGACGCTCCTGCGTTGGCGGAGGGTCTCGCACAACGGCTTCGCGCCCTTGCGGCGATTCGCCAAGCGGGCGAGCATTTGATGAGCCGGCCCCGCTTGGGGCGCGATTTCTTCGCCCGAGGAGAGCCGGAGGTTGCCGTCAAGACGTCGGGCCGTATTTCCTACCAAAGCAACCTCTACGACTTATTGGCGGCTTACGCGCGCCAGAGCCAGCGTCACGCGTTGGCGCGCGTCCGCTTCAAAGCTCGCGAGGTCTGGTCGCTCGCTGACGCCCGTCAGGCGCTGACGCGCCTCGTCGGCGCTGAGGCCGATTGGACCGCGCTGGACAAGTTTCTCTTGGAGGTGTGCGCGGATTTGGGCATGCGCCGCAGCGCGCGCGCATCCACCTTCGCAGCGTCGCTTGAACTCGCGCGCGAAGGCAAGATCGAACTCCGCCAGGAAAGGGCCTTTGCTCCGATCTGGCTCCGCCCCACGGCGATCGACCCAGGCGAAGAACGCGCAGCATGATTTTCGCGAACCACGGGCTGTCGCCGCTGCGCCATTTACGCCAACGGCGGAATGCGCAATTCGCAAGCCTTCGCCGGCTCCCTTATTGAGGAGAACGTGATCCTGTCTGATCGATCGCAATTCAAGAAAGGCGCCCCATGGGTCGGATGACCGGCGCCGACAACGTCGCGCAATTATTCCCTTTCGAAGCGCCGGGAGTCTTGCCCGAGGACCTGCGGATCGCCGAGGCGCTGGTTTTCGCAGCCCCAGAGGCGCTTGAGAAATCGGCGATCGCCATGCGCCTTTCCGACGGCGCGGACGTCGGAGCGGTGATGGAGGAATTGCGACGGCGCTATGAAGGACGCGGTGTCAACCTCGTGCAAGTCGCGCACCGATGGATGTTCCGCACTGCCGATGACCTTGCTTGGGCGCTGGCCCGCGACCGCGAAGAGAAGCGAAAGCTCTCGCGCGCCGCGCTCGAAACGCTTGCCATTGTCGCCTACCACCAGCCCGTCACCCGCGCCGACATCGAACAAATCCGTGGCGTGGCGGTATCGAAGGGCGCGCTCGACGTCCTCATGGAGGCGCGCTGGGTGCGCATGCGGGGGCGCCGAAAGGCGCCGGGGCGGCCCATCACTTACGGCACGACGACCAACTTTCTAGTCGAGTTCGGACTGAACGCCATCGCGGATCTGCCCGGCCTCGACGAGCTCAAGGGCGCCGGATTGTTCGAAGGAAAACTGCCGGCCGGCTACGACGTTCCTCAGCCGGACGACGCATCGTCGCTTCGGCCGGACGAGGAACCGCTCGAAGACTTGCCGCTCGAGCAAGCCTGGGCGCCTGTCGCGCCAGAAGAAGACTAATCGTCAGGCGCAAGCTTGCCTCGCAGGCATTGACGGCGCCACGAAAGCGCGGACAATGCGCGAGCTTAAAGATCGCCGTCGTCCCGCGGAGAGACAATGTCCTCACGAATCGCCCTCTATGTCGCTGTGGTCCTCTGCGCTTCTTCTGCGGCGCTTGCGCAAGCCTCGCCAGTCTTGCCGCTTGTCTCGCATCGCGCGGCTTATGACATCTCGCTTGCGGATTCCTCGGGGTCGACGGCATCTTCCGCTCAGACGCCGATCTCGGCCGCCGGCCTCATCGCCTACGAATTTCGCGGCTCGGCTTGCGAGGGTTACACCTCCAACTTCCGCCAGATGACCCAGATGGAGCGCAGCGAGGGCGATCCAATCTCCATGCAAGTGAACGCCATGTCGTTCGAGGATGGAAGCGGGAAGTCGATGCGTTTCCAGATCGATTCCCAGAGCGTTCAGGACACTCCGCCCGTCGCCGGCACGGCCACCCGCGGCGACAATGATGACATGCGCGTTACGTTGACCAAGCCGAAGGCGCAGACGCTGGACTTCGGCCGCGAGGTTCTGTTCCCAACGCAGCATATCGAGCGACTTATCGAGGCCGCCAAGCACGGCGGCGGCGCCATGCAGGCGCGCGTCTATGACGGCTCCGATACCGGCGCGAAGATCTTTGCGACCATGTCGGTGATCGGAAAAGAAGCGACGAAGCCCGACGAAGATACTGCGACCGCTTCGGCGCTGAGCGGCGTGCGCCGCTGGCCGGTCGTGATCTCCTACTTCAACGAAGCCGCAGGCGACGCCCCGCCTGAATACACGCTTTCGTTCGACCTTTATGAGAACGGCGTCTCGGGCAGCCTCAAGCTCGACTATGGCGCGTTCGCCTTGCGCGCAAATCTTCGCAAGCTTGAGATTCTGCCCACGAGCACGTGCGAATAGGCTCGCGTGGTCGCGTACCTGCCATCGTCATCGCGAGGTTCGCGTCAGCGCGACGCGGCGATCCAACAGCCTCAGCTCACTTGATCGGCGGCCCCGGCCGAAACGTCAGCCCTCGCTGCACGGCCGAGGGCCCGAACCGATCGCGTAACGCGGCAATCGCCGCCTCTCGCGTCTTCTCACGGCCGCTGTCGCGCACGAACATGTCGTCCGCATCCGCGCCTTCGGCCGGCTGAAGCTCCGTCGCGGCGACGCCCAAGAGACGATAGGCGACGCCATTCGGTTGAGCGTCCAGGAGCGGTTGCGCCGCCGCGAACAGCCGCGGCGCAAGCTGCGTGGCTCTGAAGCCGCTTCGGCTGCGGGTTCTGAGAGAGAAATCCGCGAGACGCAGCTTAAGCGTAATCCCGCAAGTCGCCAGCGCCTCGCGGCGCAGGCGAGTTGCGACACGATCGCATTGCGCAAGCAAGGTGCGGGTGAGTTCCGCCTTGTCGTTGATGTCGCGATCAAACGTGGTCTCGGAGGAAACGCTCTTCGTTTCACGTTGGGCATGGATGGCTCGGTCATCGCGCCCTTGCGCCAGCCGCCAGAGGCGTAAGCCATCCTCACCGAGGCGCAAGAGGGCCGCCCGCTCGTCGATCCGTTGCAGATCGCCGATCAGGCGAAAGCCCGAGCGCTCAAGCCTCTCCCGCCCCACTTTGCCTATCCCCCACAGGCGCTCGACGCTTTGGGTCGCGAGCCAGGCTTTCGCTTCTTCCCGCGAAAGACAGGCGAAGCCCCGCGGCTTGTTGAGATCGGACGCGAGCTTCGCCAGAAACTTGCAGTAGCTCAGCCCGACCGAGACGGTGACGCCGACTTCGGCTTCAACGCGCCGGGCGAAGCGCGCCAATGTCTCCGCGGCGCTCGCTCCGTTGGCGAGCTCGCAACCGTTAAGATCGAGAAAGGCCTCGTCGATCGACAGCGGCTCGACAAGCGGCGTGAGCGCCATCATTCGCGTTCGAATCTCGCGCCCAACCCGCGCATATTTCGCCATGTCGGGCGGCAGAACCACCGCATTTGGACAAAGCGCCCGCGCTCGTGACATCGGCATCGCTGAACTAACGCCAAATGTGCGAGCGATGTAGCAACAGGTGGCGACAACGCCGCGCGGCCCCGATCCGCCGACGATCAACGGCTTGTCGTTAAGGCTCGGATCGTCGCGCTTTTCGACCGCAGCGTAGAAGGCGTCGCAGTCGACATGCGCGATGGTGAGACCAGCCATCTCTTCGAGGCTGATCGTGCGAGGCGAGCCGCAGCATGCGCAGCGCCCCGAGCCGTGAGCATCCTTATCCAGACAGTCGCGGCAGAGGCGAAGCCGAGGTGAGTCCATCAGGGCTCGCTCTCGTAGGGCCGGCGGAGCGCCTCATGGGCGCGCGAAATAGCCTCCGGCTTGAGACCCGCGTCGGCTGCAAAGTCGACGAGCAGCTTTTCGTCAGCGACCAGATAGTCGAGCACCGAGCCCAGAAACGCCGGGTCGGCGGCCGATGTTCGAAGATTATGAGGGCCGAGCCCGGTTATGCCGAGAAATCGGCTCAGTCGGTCGGGATCGGACGCAATGAAGGTGAGCGCGCTCACCGCGAGCGATCGAGCGGAATTTGGGCTTGCGGATTGCATCTTTTTCAAGGAATCGCGCATAGTCCGATTCGCCTTTCGTCAATGTCTTGCGCCTAATCTTATCCGGCGCGCCGGCCGAATTCACCCTGCATGGAACGCCCGATGCCCAAGACCGTGCTCATTGTTGAGGATAACGAACTCAACATGAAGCTGTTCAACGACCTCGTCGAGACCCGCGGCCACCGGATCGTGCAGACGCGGAGTGGCATCGAGGCCGTCGCTCTGGCGCGAAAGCACCGGCCCGATCTGATCCTCATGGACATTCAGCTGCCTGAGGTTTCCGGCCTCGAAGTCACGCAATGGCTGAAGGACGACGAAGAGCTCAAAGCGATACCGGTCGTCGCCGTGACCGCTTTCGCGATGAAGGGCGACGAGGAAAAGATCCGGCAGGGCGGTTGCGAGGCCTATCTCTCGAAGCCGATATCGGTCGCCAAGTTCTTTGAGACAATCGACCACTTTCTCGGGCCCGGGGATGGGGCATGACGGCTCGGGTGCTGGTCGTCGACGACGTCCGGTCCAACCGCAAACTGCTCCAGACGAGACTGAGCCTCGAATATTTCGAGGTGCTTTCTGCAGCGAACGGCCCAGACGCGATCGCCATCTGCGAGAAAGGCGGGTGCGACATCGTTCTCCTCGACGTCAAGATGCCGGGCATGGACGGTTTCGAGGTTTGCGGACGGCTTCGAGCCGCGCCGGACACCGCTCATCTGCCGATCGTTCTCCTGACTGCGCTCGACCGGCCGGCCGATCGGGTGCGGGGGCTCGAATGCGGCGCTGACGACTTCCTGACCAAGCCCGTCGACGAAACCGCGCTGATCGCCCGCGTTCGCTCGCTGGTTCGTCTCAAGTTTTCGATCGATGAGCTGCGCAGCCGCGCGGCACATAGCGCGGAAACGGGGATTGCGGCCCCCGAAGCTATCAACTTTGACGCGTCAGAACGCGGGCGGCTGTTGCTCGTGGACGAGCAGCAACGTTCGCGTGAACGCATCGCCGGCGCGCTCGGTCCGTATCACGACGTGATCCTCACGGAGGAGCCAGGCGCGGCGCTGATCGCGGCGCGCGAAGAGACAATCGACCTCATGATCGTCAGTCTCGGTTCCCGCGCGTTCGACGGCTTGAGGCTATGCAGCCAGGCCCGTTCGCACGAGCGCACGCGCAATCTGCCGATCCTCATCATTGCCGATCTGGACGACCGCCAGAAGGTGCTTCGCGGCCTCGAACTCGGGGTCAATGACTATCTCACGCGACCAATCGACCGAAACGAGCTCCTGGCGCGCGTGCGGACCAATATCCGTCAGAAGCTCTATGCGGATCGACTGCGTCAGTCGGTGCAGCAATCGATCGAAATGGCGCTGTACGACGCCCTTACTGGCCTCAACAATCGCCGCTCGCTCGACCGCCGCCTACCGGCGATGATCGAGACGGCGCGCGCGCGAGGCGCGGCGCTTACCATGATGGTTCTCGACATCGACCATTTCAAGCGCGTGAACGACACCTATGGTCATGACGTCGGCGATCGCGTGCTCAAGGGCTTCGGCGCTCAGCTGCAAGAGACCGTTCGCGGCGGCGACCTCGTTTGCCGTCTGGGTGGAGAGGAATTCGTCGTCGTGATGCCCGGCGCCGACGCAGCCGAAGCGGCGCGGATCGCGGAACGCGCACGCAGCGCCACAGAACACCGAGCGTTCGTCGTCGCCGGCGCGGCCGCCTCCGTTTCGATCACCGTTTCGATTGGTCTGTCCGAGTGGCGGGAGAAGTGGGACTCGGCCGAGCTTTACCGTCGCGCGGACCGAGCGCTTTACCAGTCGAAGTCGGCGGGCCGCAATCGCGTCAGTCAGGACGCGGCGTAATTCGCGAGGCCTCGCCTCGTTGAGGGTGGCCCTGAATCAGGCGACGGCAAGTTCCGCATTGATGGCGGCAAGTTTGCGCTCGCCGCGCTCGACATCGAACGGCCGCGGAGCTTTGATCGCGGCCGCGGCGGCTTTGACGCGCCGCAGCGACGCCCCAGAGAGATGAGGGGTGGCGGAAGCTACAGCGCGACCCTCTTCCAGATTGCCGTTGCAGTGCAATACGATGTCGAGGCCCGCCTCGATCACCGCGGCGGCGCGCTCTTCGAACGAACCGGTGAGCGCCTTCATCGACAGATCGTCGCTCAAAATAAGGCCGTCAAATCCGATCTCTCCGCGCATAATTTCCGCGACCACGATTGGCGACGCGGTCGCCGGCCGCCGAGGATCGATCGCCGTGTAGACGAGGTGCGCGCTCATCGCCATCGGCAAGTCTCTGAGCGCGATAAAGGGTGCAAAATCGTGTTTGAGCTCGCTCCACGGAGCTTCGACGACCGGCAGTTCGTGATGGCTGTCGACGCGAGCCCGCCCATGCCCCGGCATGTGCTTGATGACGGGCGCGACCCCGCCAGCGAGCAGGCCGTTGGCGAAAGCGCGACCCATAACCGTGACGCGTTCGGGCCGAGACGAAAAGGACCGCGAGCCGATCGCCGCA
Organism: uncultured Alphaproteobacteria bacterium; assembly: GCA_963737365.1. Taxonomy (GTDB): domain Bacteria; phylum Pseudomonadota; class Alphaproteobacteria; order Rhizobiales; family Beijerinckiaceae; genus Roseiarcus. The sequence goes on along the minus strand of CAVTSD010000007.1, from coordinate 424,010 downwards.
TGCATGCCCTCGCTCGCGACGTCAAGCACCGGCGCGCAATTGATCGTGACGCCGACTTCGATGAGATCATAAGCGATGAGACGAGCAACAAGACCCGCCGCAGCCTCGGCCCTTGCTGGCTCGAGACCCGCCTCCAGCGCCGCCGCGGACGGATACGAGCGCCACTCGGGCGGCGCCATGCGCTGGACCCGGCCGCCCTCCTGATCGATCAAGACGGGCGCATCCGCGCGGCCAACGCAATCCCGAAACGACTGCGTCAGCGCAAGCACCTGAGCCCGGTCGGCGATGTTGCGCTTGAAAAGAATGAGGCCCCAGGGGTCCTCCTGACGCAGAAAGACGTATTCCTCGTCATTCAGCGCGAGGCCCGCGCAACCGCTGATGAAAGCTTTGGGCATTTACGGCTCCGCGCTTGGACGTGAAGGCTTGGCGCCTTTCACTTAGCGATGAAGCACTGGCCCCCCTCGCCTTTCAGCTTGGCGCACATCGCCGCGGCGTCCGCCTTGGTGAGGCCGCTGACGCGCAGGCGATAGATGGTTTCGCCGTTCACCTGCGCTTTATGCACGCCGATCGTCGAACCATTGAGTTCAGCAGAATATTTGCTGTTCAACCGTGTCATCGCGCTCTGGGCTTCGGCCTCCGACTTGGGTGCGGCGAGTTGAACGGACCATCCGCCCGACGTGGTCGCGGCGGTGGCGTCAACCGGCGGCGCGATTGATCCCGTCGTCTCGGTCGCGTCGGCGACTTGCGCCTTCGGCTTCTTCGCCGCCTTTTCGGGTTTCGCGGGGACGTCGGTTTGCGCCGGCTCGCCGGACGCCTGGGCAGTCCCCGCAGGCGCTGTCGTATCGGTTTTCCCAACCGCCACGCGGGCCGACGATTTGGGCGGCGACAGCTTGGTTGGCAATTCAATCTTTGGCGTCGACGCCTGCGCGGCGCCCGTCGCCTCAGCCATAGCCTTCGGCGCGGGTGCGCTCGGCGCTGCGGCCGGCTTGCTCGGCTGCTCTGCCGGCGCCGATGTGGCGTTTGCGTTGCTTGCCGGCTGATCCAGCGGGCTCATGGCGCCAATCGGCGTCCCGTCCGGCCTGAGCGAGATCGTGCGCACCGGTTTCGGCTCGGGGAATTCCGACGTCATCCCCTTCGGCGGCGCGGCGGCTTGCGGGGGGACGAGCGGCGTATTGATGATCGCCGTGAGCGCGGGGTCCGTCGTGCCCCCCTGGGCAGCAGACGCCCCGGCGTTGTTCGCCGAAGCCTGCGCGTTCAGATCGACGGGCTGCTCCTCGGAATTGACGACCTTGACCGAGGCCGGCTTACCGTTGTCGTGGAGAAGCGTGGCGCCGGCGTCGCTGGACGTGGTGACCGTTTGGTCGCTGGGAGGCGCCACCTTGGTCGGTCCCTGCGCCGCGGCGATGAACGGGGCATCTTTGCTAAAGCCTGCTCCCGCATGTCTCAGCGCGAAGACAGCGCCGATCATCGCCACGCCCGCAATCGCCAGCGCGGAAACGGCGATCTTCCAGCGCATGGGCCGGCGCGCTTCGCCCGGGTCCGCTGCGGAAGCGACATCAGAATGATGACCGTCGAACTCGTAATCCCGCCGCGCCGCACGATCGGCATCGGATGCGCCGGGCGCGAGTTCCTCCACCACATCGTCGAGCGAGGGTCGAAGAGCTCCGGCTTCGATCGCGGTCAAAGGCGCCGCGCGCACGGTGGGTTCAGCGGCGCGCCGCGGCGGCGTCTCGCCGTTCGAGATCCCCATGTGCGAGAATTCGACCAGACGCGACAGCTCAGCGAGCGGATCTTCGGCCTGCGACTGCTGGGCGCCCGCGGCTCGCAATCGCCGTTCGAACTCGTCGAGGTTGATCTCGTCTGCGCGTGACCCGGAAGCACTCATCTCACCCTCACTCGTCGCGGATCCTTTAAGTCGGGCGTCAAGCGCCGCCTACTGACAAATCCGCTACCGCATCTCCTCAGGGGCGCTAACGCCCAAAATTGACAATGCAGAGGCCAAAACAAGGCTCACGGCCGCGACCAAAGCCAATCTCGAATACGATAGATTTCGTTCTTTCTCGTTAACAAACCGCAAACGAGGCGCGTCCTTACCTCTGTTCCAATGCGCGTGAAAACGGGTCGCCAAATCATGGGCGAAAAAAGCGACCCGATGAGGTTCATGCGCTTCGGCGGCTTGTTGTATCGCGCGAGGATATTGACCGAACGTTCGCATAAGCTCCGCCTCCCCCTCGTCGGTCAAAAGCGAGAAGTCAGCCTGAGCGAGCGCCTGTTGATCCAGATCGAAATCTGGAAAGACGGCCTTGCCCTGCCTTAAGACGCTGCGGGCGCGAGCGTGGGCGTACTGCACATAGAAGACAGGATTGTCCTGACTTTGCTCAATCACCTTCGCCAGGTCGAAGTCGAGCGTTGCGTCGTTCTTGCGCATCAGCATCATGAACCGGACGGCGTCTGCGCCGACCTCATCCACCACCTCACGCAACGTCACGAAGTCACCGGAACGTTTCGACATTTTAATGGGTTCGCCGGCGCGCATCAGGCGCACAAGCTGGCAAAGTCGCACTTCAAGTTTGGCCCTGCCGTCTGACAGCGCGGCGACCGCGGCCTGCATCCGCTTGACGTAGCCGCCGTGGTCCGCGCCCCACACGTCGACCAGGGTGCGAAAACCCCGATCGATCTTGGTCTTGTGATAGGCGATGTCGCTGGCGAAATAAGTATAACCACCATCGGACTTGATGAGCGGCCGATCGACGTCGTCGCCGAAGTTCGTCGAGCGGAACAAAGTCTGCTCGCGATCTTCCCAATCCTCCGCGGGCGCTCCTTTGGGTCGCTCCAAGCGGCCTTGGTAGACCAGCCCCTTCGCCCGCAACCAGTCGATCATTTCGCGCACCCGATCCGCGCCACCATCCGCGCCGGTCAACGCGCGCTCGGAGGCGAATACTTCGTGGGTAATGTTGAGGGCGGCGAGATCCTCGCGGATCATCGCCATCATGGCGTCGATGGCCCGCTTGCGTACGAACGGCAGCCATTCCGCTTCGGGTCTGTCTTTTAACGCCACGCCATGTTCGCGCGCGAGGCTCTCGCCGACCGGCTTCAGATAATCGCCGGGATAGAGACCCTCAGGGATCGGGCCGATGTCTTCGCCCAACGCCTCGCGGTAGCGCAGGAAGGCGGAGCGCGCCAAGACGTCGACCTGACCGCCAGAGTCGTTGATGTAATATTCGCGCGTCGCCTCGCGGCCGGCGAAGATCAAAAGGTTTGAGAGGGCGTCGCCAAACACTGCGCCGCGGGCGTGGCCGACATGCATCGGGCCTGTCGGATTGGCGCTCACATATTCGACGTTGACCCGCCCTTCCGTGCTCTCCGCCCCCGCCCCAAACTGCCGACCTTGGATGAGAACTGTTTTTAGGACCTGCTCATAAACCTTTGGGCGAAGCACGATATTGATAAAGCCAGGGCCGGCGACTTCCGCGCTTTGAACGTCCAGTTCGCGCTTGAGGTCATCGACGATGCTTGTCGCAAGAGCGCGCGGATTCGAGCCGGCCTGCTTGGCTTCCCGCGCATAAACCATCGCTGCATTGGTCGAAAGATCGCCATGCGTCGCCTCGCGCGGCGGTTCGACGACGAAGCGGCTAAGATCGAGGTCGCGCGGCAAGTCCCCACCCGCCATCCTTTTTTCGAGCAGGCTCGCGATGCGCGACTGGAAGTCGGCGAAAATGTTCATGGATCCTGACTTGCGCAAGGCGTCACAAAGGCGTCGGCGATTGTGAGCGCGCGCCTCTATCGCAAGTCGGAACCCCCGTCAAAAAGCCTGGCGTGCTCGCCGATCGCGAACCGATCGGTCATGCCGGCAATGTAATCCGCGACGGCTCGGGCGCGCGCCCGCTCCTCGGCTTTCGCCGCCCATTCGGGCGGCATGGCGGAAGGATCGGTCATATAGGCCCTGAATAAGCGCCTCACGATTGCGTCCGCCTGTTCGCGAACCTTTTTCACGTCCGGATGCCGGTACATGCGGACGACGAGAAAGGCCTTGATGTCGCGGTCGGCCGTCTCGACGGCGGCGGTCTGTCCGACCAGCGTTCGCCCGGCGCGGGTGACGGTTTCCGGACTGTCGACCCTAGCTTCGGCGATTCGCCTGCCGCTCTCGCTGATTGCATCCTCGATGAACCGGGTGATGAGGCGGCGGGTCAGCTCATGAATCGCGCGAGGCTGCTCGAGGCCCGGATGGAGAGCGTCCACCTCCCGCATCAGGCCGTCCACAAACGGGACGGCGGCGCGAAGCTCAGCCAGCGGGAACAAGTCGGCCCGCAGCCCATCATCGATATCGTGCGCGTCATAGGCGATATCGTCAGCGATCGCAGCGGCTTGCGCCTCAAGGCTCGCATGGAGACGCAAGTCCAGAGGCTGCCGCTCGTCGTAGAGCAGCACAGCAGCCGGAACGCCGCGCGCCCGGTAGCGCTCCGATGGCGCGCCCGAGGCTTCGAGCAAAGGCCCATTATGCTTGACCAGTCCGGCCAACGTCGGCTGGCTCAGGTTGAGGCCGTCGAACTCGGCGTAGTGACGCTCGAGTTCGGTCACGATGCGCAAGGCGTGGCTGTTGTGATCGAAGCCGCCATGCTCGCTCATACAGACGTTGAGCGCGTCCTCGCCGGTATGCCCGAAGGGCGTATGGCCGAGATCATGGGCAAGCGCGATCGCCTCCGCAAGATCGTCGTCGAGCCGCAGGGCGCGAGCGAGCGCGCGGGCGATTTGCGCCACCTCGATCGTGTGAGTGAGGCGGGTGCGGAAATGGTCGCTCTCGTGATCGACGAACACTTGCGTCTTGTGGGCGAGGCGGCGGAAAGCGGTCGAATGGACGATCCGGTCCCGGTCGCGCTGGAACTCAGTCCGCGTCGCCGAAGGCGGCTCGGCGACAAGGCGCACGGCCCGCGCCGGGTCGGCCGCATAGGGTGCGCGAACCGTCAGACTTGCGTCAGGCATCCGCATTGACATTGCGCTCTTTGCTCGGCGTCCATATCTTGGGGCCCAGGATTCTTGATGGCGCCGACTTGACGGCGCAAGCGCTCAAAAGGCTGTTGTCATGAATGAAGCGGTCTCTCCCCCCCTCGATGGCGTATCGATCAGCGCCAGCGCCGCGCGGCGGTTGAACAGGATCCTCAAGGGCGAAGCCGGCGCGGCTTTGCGCATCTCGGTCAAGGGGGGCGGCTGCTCCGGATTTCAATATTCGTTCGATGTCGACCGGAGCCGAGCCGAAGACGACGTGGCGGTCACCCGTGACGGCGCGACTGTGCTGGTCGATCCGGTGTCGCTTGAAATGCTGAAAGGCGCCGAACTCGATTTCGTCGACGACCTGATGGGCCAGTCGTTCAGGGTCAAGAACCCGAATGCGGTCGCCTCCTGCGGCTGCGGGGTGAGCTTTACGGTCTGACGGCCGAATCGCCGCTAGTTCGCACGTTAGGCGTTTCATGACGGGCGTTTCATGACGGGCGCTTCATGACGGCCTCAGCGTGCATTGCGGCAACCAGGCGGCCCGAGGATTTCATCAACAGAAATAATATAGTTCTGATTTCCGAATTACGCAAGGATTTGCGTTCTTTTGCGCGCGCGAGAGAGGGCCGCGGCGTTAACAGTAGCGATTGGACGCGAAGTTTCCACCGCTCCCGCTGGGCGCCGGCTGCGTTTCGCAAAGTGGAAGCGATGATCGAGGCGGCGCTGGACGGAGGCGGTTCCCTCATACTCGCTGAAATGGCCACCGCTGTCGGTCTCAGCGTCATACATTTTGTGCGCGCTTTCCGCCCTCGTTCTCCGCAAACACCACTCGCGGGCAGCTCCTATCTACGAAAACAACCGCCCGTTCGGGCGGTTGTTAATCGTTCTCGAATTAGCTCGAGGCAGTCCGCCTTCGCGTTGTTCTGCTTGGTTAGGCCGCCTTCGCGGTCTTGTCCGCCTTGCTCTTACCGATTTGCGTTAAAAGCTTCTCGGCATTCATTTCCTCTTGCAGCGTCTGATTGAGCAGCTTGGCCGCCTCGGGCATTCCGAGTTGCGTCGCCCACCCCGCAAGTGCGCCGTAGCGGGCCATTTCGTAATGTTCAACCGCTTGGCCAGATGCGACGAGACCGGTATCAATCGCCGGACTCTCTCCGAATTCCTCGATAGTCTCCTCACCTTCTGCGACGATGCCGTTGATCGCCTCGCAGGGCTTCGTCTGGGGCCGCTTGCCGATCATCTCGAACACCTGTTCAAGGCGTTCGACCTGGCCCTGCGTCTCCTCGCGATGATTCGTGAAGGCTTTCTTGAGCTCAGGTTCGTGAGCCGCCTTCGTCATTTTCGGGAGCGCGCGGAGGATCTTTTTCTCCGCGTAGTAGATGTCCTTCAAGTGCGCCAGAAACAGGTCGTTCAGTGTCTTCTCAGCCATGGGAATCTCCTTGTGGTGATGGGTAAGGACGCACGAAGCGGCAGATGGTTCCGCTGCGCACGCCATCACGCGGGATGGAAGACCACTTTCACGCAGCCGTCCTTCTTGTTTTTGAAGGTCTGATAGAGGTCGGGACCGTCGGCGAGATCTGTGCTGCGGTGGGTGATAAGGAATGTGGTGTCGACCTTTTTCTCTTGAATAAGCTTGGTCAGCGGCTCGAGATAACGCTTCACATGCGTCTGGCCGCTGCAAAGCTTAAGACCTTTCTGCACGATCGACCCCATGTTGACCGAAACCGGACCGCCATAGACGCCGGGAACCGAAACCACGCCGCACGGCCGCACCGCCCTGATGGCCTGGTCGAGCACATAGGTGCGCTCGGCCGGTATCACTTTTTCCTTAACCGCGCTGACGAGGCCGCCTTGCCCATGGGCGGGGCTTGCTTCCATGCCGACACAATCGATCACGACATCGGCGCCTTCGCCCTTGCTGATCTCCTTGATCCGCTCGAAGACATCCTCCTTCTCGAAGTCGATGATGTCGGTCGCGCCAGCCTTTTGCGCCATCGCGATCCGCTCCGGTAGCGTTTCGATCGCGATGATGCGCTCCGCGCCAAGCGCCTTGGCGGACTGGATCGCGAACAGGCCGACGGGGCCCGTACCCCATATCGCCACGATCTCTCCACCCTTGATGCCCGCTTGCTCGGCGGCCTGGTAGCCCGTGGGGAAGATGTCGGTCAGAAATAGCACTTCCTCGTCCGACATTCCGTCAGGCACTTTCATGGGCGCGACATCGGCCATCGGCACACGCACATATTCCGCCTGCCCGCCTGAGTAACCGCCGGTGAGGTGGGAATAGCCGAACAGGCCGGCTGTCGTGTAACCGAACTGCTCCGCCGCCATCGCCGCGTTGCGATTGGACCGCTGGCACACCGAATAATTGCCAAGCTTGCACTGGCGGCACTCCCCGCAATTGATATTGAAGGGAACGACGATCCGATCGCCCTTCCTGAACTTGTTGTGAGCCGAGCCGGTCTCGATCACCTCGCCCATAAACTCATGCCCGAGGATGTCGCCGCTCTTCATCGTCGGCATCAGGCCATCCATGAGGTGAAGGTCCGAACCGCAGATCGCGCAGCTCGTCACCTTGATGAGGACATCTCGCGGGTCCTCGATTTTCGGGTCGGGGACGTTGTCGCAGCGAATGTCATTCGTGCCGTGCCAGCAGAGGGCTTTCATGAGATGGGCCTTGATGATTTAGACGGGTGGGAATGCGGCGTAGGACGGCTCAGTCGCTAGATTGGAGACGACATCCCGCAGCTTTAGGACCGTCGGCTAGGACGCCGGAATCGAAGCTCCGTTTCGCCTCTTCTTCGGCTTCCCTGACCGCGGCTCATGCCCCTCGTCGTCAGCATTGATTGGCGGCGGAGGCAGGCCACCTTCGGGCTGCGGGTCGGCCACGTATTCGAAATTGGGCTCCTCATTCCAAGGACCGCGGAAGTCCTCATTCTGCGAGAGATTGAACACGAGCTTGACCGTCTCGTCCGGCGGGATGTTGCCGAAGAACGGATCATCCAACTTGCCCATGGCGTCCAGCGCCTTCATGAACATATTGGCGTGAGTGATCTCTCGGGTGAGGAGATGGTGCAGCGCCTTCTTGGTGCCCTCGTCGTCGCAAGCCTTGATCAGAGATTCGTAAGTTTGGCGAGCCCCCGCTTCTGCCGCGATATTCGCCCGGAGATCCCTGACGACATTCCCGCCTTCCTGGATATAGGCTGCCGTCCAACAGCTACCTTGGCTGTCAAGGAAGTGCGGGCCGCCCCCTTTGAGCTTGAACAGCGGCGCGTCGTGGACCGAGGTCTGGTCAAGCTCGCTCGTGTGCTGAGCAATCAGCTTGCCAACCATCTCAAGATGGCTAAATTCCTCGATCGCGATGTCCTGGAGCATGTCCCGGATGCCGGCGTTCTCGACGTGAAAGGACTGCACCCAATATTGCAGCGCGGCCGTCAGCTCACCGGTCGCGCCGCCAAATTGCTCAAGGAGATATGTGCCGAAGCGGGCGTCCGGGGTTCCCACATTGACGGGTTGAATCAGCTCTTTGCGATGTAGAAACATAGGCTTTACCTGACTTTCCGGGTATTATGTCTCGTTTTCCGGATCTAGGAACCTCGCGTCGACGTGATTGTTCCGCGCCTGTTTGATGAAGTTTGAGTCCATTCTTCGATCTCAGATGCGGATATTGTACGTTTTTTGGAGCGCATGGCTCGGTTCACTTTGCGGCGTCATTCCAAAATCATTTCACGGACATAGGAACCATTTGCGAGCTTGAGTGTTAGATGCCATCGCAACCAAATCGAGGGACGTCATCATGAACAAAGACAATTTTGAAGGAACGGTCCGCTCGGCAGTCGGCCAGGGCGAAAAGATTTTGGGTCAGGCGACGAATGACAGGTCGACCACGGCCCAGGGCTATTACGACGACGTGACTGGAAAGGCGCGGTCGGCCGTTGGCAATGCGAAGGACGCAGTCAACGACGGCGTAGACGCAATCTCCTCTCTGGATTTCTCCGGGCTGCGCGATGAAATTACTAAACTGACCCAAAAGGTTTCCGACCTCGCGCAAGACCGTATGTCGACGGGTCGGGATCAGGTGGTCGGCGCGATGGGAGCGGCCAGCGACAGCCTGTCCCAGACAGCATCCGATGCACAGGACAAATTCACCGCTCTTGAGGGCGACGTAGAGTCAAGGATCAAGAAGAATCCGTGGGGCGCGGTCGCGGTCGCGGCCCTTATTGGATTGCTGATCGGCAAGATGAGCTGACCAATGCGAACGGCTCTCGAACTGCGTGACCTTCTCGATCAGGTTCGGGAGTTGGTGCGGGTGGAGCTGTCGCTCTTCCGTACAGAGATCGGCGAGCGCACGAGCGGGATTCCCTCAAGCCTCATGGCGGTCGCCGCTGGGGGCGTTTTGCTTTGCACGTCGCTGGTGCTGATCTTGGTTGCGGCCAGCTTGGCGCTAACCCGTTTCGGGCTGCCGCTCGACCTCTCGTTTCTCATTGTTGCGGTCGTCGCTATGGTGATTGGCTTCATAGCCTTGCGCATGGGCATCGGCGCCCTGAAGCCATCGCGACTGGTGCCGGCCAAGAGCATCTCACAAATATCTTCCTTGTTGGGAGGCCTCTAGCGTGGCGGCGCGTATGACGAAATCAAGTGAGTACGAGGCGGAAGCCAACCGACTGCGAGGCCAAATCGGGGCGACGATGGGCGCTCTGCGATCTGGGCTCACGCCTTCGAGCCTTGCCTCTGAAGCGGCCTCGAGCGTGGGCATGGCAGATCTCTCGTGGAGCGGCGCCTTCGACTTTGCAAGCAAGCGGCATCCGGTTCCGACCGCAATCATTGGCTTCGGCCTTGCGCTTTGGACGATGTGGGCGGTGAGAAATCGCGGAAAGCGAGATGGTTTTGGAGCAATCAGCGCGCCGTTGCGTGACTCGTCCGATTCGATTGTCCAGTCCGCAACAAGGGTGTTTCGAGACAGAGCCGAGGTGAAACGTCGGGAGTTTGTTGACGTCGCTCAATCGCAAGTCCAGGCGGGCGCGACGATGTTGTCAGACGCGATCGGCAAAAAGCTCGAAAACTACATCGACCGACTACCCGGCGGGATCAATGTCCGACCGCTTATCGAATCTTCAGTTCAGGTCGCGCTAGCGGCTGCGCTTGAGGGGCTCTTGCGGAAACGCAGCAGCACGTAAGCGCATTAGCGATGCTGCGAGACAGGCGCGGCGCAATCTACCAACACCATTCACAGTACCGCTGGGCCAGAGCGTACAAAACGGAGATCGCCAGCATTATGGCGAGCCCGATTGGAATGGCCAGCGTTTGGCGAACGATTGCCTTGCAGCGCGGGCAAGCGCTGGCGGTTGCCGAGATCATAGCGCCGCATGCCGGGCATGAGGTCATTCTGCTCATCACGCCTCAGCGCTCCTGACGCGCCCAGTGCGGTCTTCCCCTTCACGCCGCCAGAAATTTGGCAAGAGTTGCTCCCGCGTTCAAATTGACGGCGCGCATGAGGCCATCACCTCCCCGGGATAAGAAGCAGTCCTCAGGGCGCCAGGCTCCGCTTCGTCAATCATTGCGAACAGGGACCATGCGCGCCAGCACGTTGTCTCGAATAACATAGTGATGGAACAGCGCAGCCGTTGCGTGCAGGCCCGCCAAGGCAAGCAAGCAATTTGCGGCAAGGCCATGCCAATGGGTGATCGGTTTGCGCATCGCACGGTCGCCTACCTGCGGCAAGCTCACGAGATCGAACAGGTTGTATCCGCGAACGAAGGCGTTGATGATGCCCAGCACGACGACGGTCAGCACCAAAACATAGAGACCGTAATGCGTCGCTTTCGCCACCATATGGAGAATTCCGGCATCGGCCGCAGGCAACCGACGACCGCCTGAGCTTCGCCAAATGATCCGCCAAGCAATCACTGCCGCCAGGGTGAATCCCAACACGACATGGATGGACCAGTAATCGGTCTTGAGGGGGCTATGAGGCAACCAGTCCGCGGTTTGACCGATGATCCAGAGGACAACCACAAGCGCTGCGGTTATCCAATGCAACAAGATCGTGGTTCGGTCGTACTTCACACTGGCCGCCAAACATAAGCTCCGACTTCATCAATCGTGACAGATCAAATCGAGTATGCGGCGAGCCTCATTGTTTCGCCCGTTTCACTCAAGGGGCTGCCAGCCGCAACGTCTGGCTCAGCCAGCGGTTCCAATCATGATGCCGGTCGCGAGCACGAGACCGCCGCCGAGCATGACTTTGGCCGCGGCGGATACGGGGGGCGTGTCCATATAGCGCCATTGTATGAAGGCGATGGCGAGCAACTCGAAAACAACCACAATGCCCGCGATGATCGTCGCCTTATAGAAATCGGGGATCAAATAAGGGACGGTGTGGCCGATCCCGCCCGCGATGGTCATCAGCCCGCAGACGAGACCGCGCAGATAAGGCGCGCCGCGGCCCGAGATTTTGCCGTCGTCGGCTAAAGCTTCTGCGAAACCCATCGAAATGCCAGCGCCGATCGACGCGGCCGCGCCAACCTGGAAAGCGTTCCAGGAATTGTGCGTGGCGAACGCCGCTGCGAAGACAGGAGCGAGGGTCGACACCGACCCGTCCATGAGTCCGACCAAGCCAGGCTGAACGATCTGGAGCACAAAACGTCGGCCAGCGTCGTGATCTTCTTCGCCGCGCTTGTCTGGCGATAGGTGCTTATCCTGAACATCGGCCGCCCGACGTTCGTGATTGGCCTCGGTGTCGGCAAGATCGCCAAGCAGCTTACGAACATGCGCATCCGATGTGCGACCAGCCGCTAGTCGGTAGAACCGCTCCGCATCGCGCTCCATTTGAGCCGCGTGCTTCCGCACCGCCTCGACACCGGCCGCCCGCACCTGCCAATGCGGCTTGCGTTGAAGGTTGCCGCGCACGTCCTGTCGGCGAATGAGGGGGATGTGGTCGCCAAACCGCTCGGAGAACAGATCGATCAGCCGCCGGCGATGCTCGCTTTCTTCAGCCGCCATATCGGAGAACATCGTCGCGGTCGCGGGATATTCGTCGCGAAGCGAATGCGCGAAATCCGCATAAACGCGGGAATCCTCCTCTTCGTTGCTGATGGCGAGCGCCAGGATTTCTGTTTCGCTCAAATCGTCAAAGCGCTTTGCCAAGGCATCTCCGTTTAGAATTTTTCTAATTTAGAATGATTCTAAATTGAAGATAATTGCGGCAAACTTTTGTTGCTCCGGCGGAGCGCTAACCCGCCGGCTCGGTCGACAGCGCCCAGCCGTCGCCTCGCACCCAGTCGCTGTCGCTCGGCGTCGCGCCGAACCGCAGCGACCGCACCCTGCCCTCGCCGCCGCGGCGGAACGCTTCGTCGAGCCTGCGGCCCATCGCCAGATCCTGCGCGCCTTCGCAGGGGATGAACACGACGCCGGTCAGCAAAGAGGCGGGCCACGCCTCGCCCCGCTCCGGCCGCGTGATGAGCGCCATGGCGCCGGTCGAGGCCGCCGCCTGAAGCGGAAAGACGAGTCGGCCGCCCGGCCTCAGCGCGTCGAGCCAGGCGGGAAGCGGATGCGAGGCGGCGGCGTTGACATAGATGGCGTCCGCCTGCGGCAGATTCGCGACGCCAGAGCTCGCGCGGACCTCGACCCAAGGATAGCGGGCGAGGTTGGCGGCGGCACGCTCGGCGATGTCGGGGGCTATCTCGTATGCGACCAGCCTGCCCGTCGAGCCGACGAGTTCGGCCAGGATCGCGGTGTAGTAGCCGGCGCCGGCCCCGATTTGCACGGCTGTATCGCCCTCATTCAGGGCCAGCGCGTCGATCGATCGTGCGTGCAGCGAGGGCTGGCCGTTGTTGATGCGACGCTCAGCGTCGATGGCTACGAGGACGTCTTCGTAGAGACGGGCGGGATCGTCGGACGCGGTCAGGCCGGAAAGGCCGCCGGAGCCGATCCGCCATGGCGGGGGCCCGGCGAAGTCCTCGCGCGGGACGGCGGCGAAAGCCGCTTCGATCCTCGGGTCGCTGACCCGAGCGAGACGCATCATCTCGGCCGCATAGGCGAGGCGTTTCGCAACCAGGTCCGCCACGCCGTTTGCTCCCGCTCTTCGAGCCGTCGGTGACAATAACTCGGCTTCAACGCCTGCGCATTGATCTTACGCCCATTCAGACCCAGCATGCGTTTCAATTGAAAAGCGAGGTTCGATGAAGGACGCCAGGACAATGGCCGCGTTGGCCGCGGCTTTCGCTTTTGCCTGCGCGGCGGGCGTAGCGCTCGCCGACGAGGCCGCGCCGGCGAATACACTCGCGGACCTTCAGCGCCAGTTCGGCGCCTGCATGAAGGGCAAACCGGCTGGCCCCGCAGGCTCGCGGCTCACGATCATGCTGATGATGAAGCGGGACGGCTCGATCTTCGGCAAGCCGAGGATCACGTTCTCCCATCTCGAGGGCGACAAGGAAGCCCGGCAAGCCTTCGTCGACGACGTCGACCGCGCGGTCGGATCGTGCCTGCCATTCCGGATCACGCCGTCGCTGGGCGGGGCGATCGCCGGACGTCCGTTCGTCATCACCTTCGGCCAGCCAAAAGCTGAACAGGGGATCTGACGCCCGCCCGGTCCGCGCCGGCGCAACAAGCCGCAAGAACGCCATATTCGAGTCGGTCGTTGGAACTTGGAGCGATCAAGTCGAGTTGTCCTGCCGGACAATTATAAGTGGAATTGACAATGACTGATCGCAACGACCGCATTCGTGAGATTGCTTATTCCCTTTGGCTCGATGAGGGATGCCCCGACGGCGAGGCGGAGCGTCATTGGTCAACCGCCGAGGCGATGGTTGACGCTGAGCCCGAGGAACGCAAGCTCATCGAAGGCGAGCCCCCCGGCGAGCCGGTCAGCGAGCCCCCAATCACCGCCCGCCGCGCGCCGCGCAAGGCTGCGGAATAACCGACCCCAGCGCTGATCTCGGTCTACCGAGGGCCCCCTTGTGGCTACGAGGCTAAGGGCCTAGACCCCGCTTGAATTGCCAGCTTCAGGCTTGGTACACCAAACGGGTTGCGGTTTCCATCCGAGGATAGTGGCTTGAAACGTGCGGATCGGGCGCCGAATCCCAAGGGTGGGGCTCAACTGACAAGTACGCGCAGGGTCACACCTCGGGCTCGCAGACTTACGCGGAACCGCGGTGATCTTGCGGAACGCCACTACCAGGCGATCATCGAGTTCTTCTGAAGACGCCATCCTGTCGAAAGATCTCCGCGGAATTATTCTTAGCTGGAACAACAGTGCAGAGCGGCTCTTCGGTTTCACAGCTGAAGAAGCTATCGGTAAGCCGATCACGATCATCATTCCCTCTGACCGTCTCGACGAAGAGCCCCTGATCCTAGGCAAGATCCATCGCGGTGAACGTATCGAGCATTTCGAGACCGTCCGGCGGCGCAAGGATGGAAGCCTGGTCGACATTTCGCTAACCATTTCACCGATCCGGAATGCTCTCGGCCAAGTTGTTGGCGCTTCGAAAATCGCCCGTGATATCACAGATGTCAGAAGGATCCGTGAGCATCAGCAATTGCTCTTGAGAGAGATGAGCCATCGAGTCAAAAACCTGTTCGCAGTCTCCGGCAGCATCGTCGGGTTAAGCGCCCGCTCCGCGAAGACCCCGAAAGAGCTTGCGGAATCGACGCGTTCGCGCCTCGCGGCGCTGGCGCGGGCGCATTCGCTCACCTTCTCGCGTGGTTTCAACCAATCCGCGCCCGAACCGACAACGCTTCAGTCCCTGGTGCGGATCATTGTCGCTCCGTTTGACGACACGGAGAAATCGCGCATTGCGCTCTCTGGAATTGATGTTGGAGTTTCCGGCGCCTCCGTCACGAGCCTCGCCTTGCTCTTGCACGAGTTCGCCACCAACGCCGCCAAATACGGCGCACTCTCGACTGACAAAGGATTGGTGGAGGTGGTGGTTGCGCAAGAAGATGGCTCTGTCATCGTCAGTTGGACTGAGAAAGACGGTCCTCGCGTTTCCACACCGCCGGCCGGCGGCCTGGGATTTGGCGACGTATTGTCGCGGATCGCGATAACCGACCAACTCGGCGGTGAAATCACCCGCGACTGGCGCCCCGAGGGGCTGGCGATCCGGCTTTCCGTTCCTCGATCGCGGCTTGAGGCGTAAGCGAAGCCCGCCCAGCGCTGGACGCTGTCCGCAGCCCTACTGGAGAGGCTGGTTTTCGAACCACGAGTCGATCTGCTTACTGGTCTCATCCTTGGCGATTCCGTATCTCTCTTGAATGACACCCTCGAGCTTTTCCCGACTTCCATTGATCTGGGCAAGGTCGTCGTCCGTCAGTTTGCCCCACTGCTGCTGCACCGCGCCCTTCATCTGCTTCCAGTTTCCTTCAATCCGATTCCAGTCCATCGCGCTCTCCATTGTTGGAAAAAACAACAATGGGGTGAGCCATTCTGTTCCGGACGCCGCGCCATGCGAGCTGCGCCGCTCAAGCCGCAGGGACTGGCGCGATCGCATGGGGCGACATAGAGTGACGCGGAACAGCCAAGGCCTCCTGGAGGCGAAGCGTGCCGCATAAACGATCCGATGCCGTCCTCCGATAGTCCTGAAAAGCCCGTCATTGAACCCGGACCGAAAACCGAGGCTGCAGATCCCCTTCTGCACGCCCTGCATCACCGTGTGCGCCAGCAGGAAATTTTGGCCGAGCTCGGCGTTGGCGCACTGCAGGGCCCGGGGTTCGACCAGCTTCTTGACGACACGGCGCGGTTGACCGCGGAGGGCCTTCGCACTGAGTTTTGTAAGGTGCTCGAATACCTTCCGAGTGAAAACCGCCTCCTCGTCAGGTCAGGCGTTGGCTGGGAGCCGGGCGTTGTCGGCGTCGTCACAATCGGCGCGGATCTCGCCTCGCCGGCCGGATTTGCGCTCAAGACCGGGAGGCCGGTGATCTCCAATCATCTCGATTCCGAGGAGCGGTTCCGAACGCCCGAGATTCTCGTGAAGCACGGAATTCGCCGCGCCATGAACGTTATCCTTCAGGGCGACGGCCAGCCCTTTGGCGTACTGGAAGTCGACAGCCGCTCTGAGGATGAGTTCGTCGAGCACGATCTCGCCTTCCTCCAGGGCGCAGCCAATATCCTCGGCATGGCGATCGAGCGTGAGCGGCACGAGCGCAATCTGAAAGCCGCGCTCGAGCGGCAGCAGTTTCTCGTCAGAGAAATGAACCATCGGGTCAAGAATAGCCTTGCCCTGGTCGTCGGCATGCTCCGTCTTCAGGCGCGAGACGCCAGCCATCCGGAATTTGCGCAGCAGCTTGAGGACGCAACGCTGCGCGTGGGCGCGATCGCCAGAGTGCACGAGCAATTGTATCAATCGGCGGACGTCGAGCGTTTCGACGTCGGGCGATACATCGAAGCCATCTGCAAAGACCTCAGCGCGAGCTTCGCGCAATGCAACATTCAGGTTCAGGCGCAGTCTGGCGTTATCATTGCTACCGATCGCGCGATCTCATCCGCGCTGATCGTCAATGAGCTTATTTCGAACGCCGCAAAACACGCGTATCAAGGCCGCCATGGCGCGGGCAACATATGGGTCAACATAGCCGCGACGGGCGTCGACAGCTTTTTTATCGCCATTCGCGACGAAGGCGATGGGCTTCCGGAAGGATTCGAATTCGGCAAGGGAAAGGGGCTGGGCGCCCGTATGGTGCGCGCGCTGACCGAACAATTGAATGCGTCGTTGGAGGTCGTCGCCCACCATCCCGGCGTCGAGTTCGTCGTGACCGCGCCCCTCGCCCCCTAGCCCTCCGGCTTCATTCCTCCGCCTCGCCGTCGAGACGATCGAGCAGCTGCAGCAGACGGTCGGGAATAGGCTCGACGACCACGGCGTCGTACATCGCTTTCAACTGATCGGCGATATATTGATCCGCCTTCGCATCCTCGGACGGAAGTGCCGATGCGACGACGCGGCGAAGGCTTTTTCACCTTCTTTCGCGGTCTTCCCGAACTTTTGTCCGGCACTGAGGCGCCCCCGATCTCTTTGGTTTCGCCGCGACGAGTTTGAAGTTCCCGACGCGGCCGCCGACTCTATTGCAATAAAATACTAGCAGAATAAGTGCAGGAACCGCGAAAAATCAATCGCCTCCGCTCAGTTCGACGCAGCGCTGGCCGAAGGCTCCGATTGGGCCGGATCGCTGGCTTCGGCGTTCACGACGTCCTTGAGGGGCGCGACCAGACGCCATACCACGCCCTCGGGTTCAAAGCTCAATATCGAAGAGGCATTGAGACCCGCGGCGGTCAGACGTTCGATCACGACTTTGCCGAACCCTTGCGTTGACGCCGGTTTCACGCAAGGCCGTCCGCGCTCCCGCCAGGTCATCTCAAGCATCGGCTCCGCCCCGCTGTCGTCGATGCGCCAATGGAGAGAGACCTCGCCCCCATCTCCAGAGAGAGCGCCGTGCCTGAGAGCGTTGTCGCAAAGCTCGCGCAGAGCAAGCCCAAGCGTCTGCGTTGCGTTTGGATTGAGCAGGATCTCGGGCCCTCCGCTCACCAGGTTCTTCTGCTGGCAACGCGCGGTCTGCGCCCGCACCAGGAACTCGAGCGGGACGCCGCGCCAGTTGCGGTCGGTCAGCAGGTCCTGACTGGCGGCGAGCCCAAGCAGCCGTTCCGAAAATCTCTCCTGAAACTCTTCTACCGTTTTCGCATTCGCCACGCCCGAGCGCGCAATGGCTTGCGCGACGGCGAGCAGATTGCGCGAACGGTGATTGACCTCAGCCATGAGGTCCCGGATGTTCGCCTCGCGATGCTTTTGATCGTCGATGTCGGTGGTCGTGCCGTACCACCTCACGACCTGTCCTTGCGCATCGATGAGCGGCGATGCGCGACTGAGATGCCAGGCGTATCCTTTGCCGGCCACAAACAGCCGGTGCTCCATCTCATAGGGAACCGCGGCCTCTCTTGCGCGCAGCCACGCTTGCGCCGTCGCCCGCCGATCATCGGGATGGATGACCCCGTCCCAATCGGCATGGCCAGCCGTGGCTCCATATCGCTCACGAAGCGCATTGGTGTACTCAACGCGACCGTCGGGACCCGCCGTCCAAACGAGCTGAGGCAGGCTGTCGGCGAGAAGCCTGAAATGCTCTTCACGGCTTCGCAATTCTTGCTCGGTTTCGCGTTGTTGTTCGGTGCGCAACGCCAAAAGCTCGGAAGTCTTGGACAAGGCGTCCGAGAGGCTGTCAAACTCACGAACGCCGGTCGGCGTCGTGGCGATCGGCGCGCCGGTCAGCACATTCTTTGTCTTCGCTTCCAGGTCTCGCACCCGCCGGGTGAGCGCACGAGCCGTCAGAAAGGATAAGAAAAGGCTGCCGAGGATCGCCAGCGACGCCAGGAACGAGGTGAGAAGAAATGGGCCTGGACCGATTCCGAGCCCACGTGCGTCGGCGGCCAGGCCGACGGTCCAGCCGCCCTCGACCGGCGCATAGGCGGAGACCACTTTGCGTCCATCAATCGCAATGTGCGTGACGGTGGACGCCGGCAAGCGCCGCGTCGCGTCGCGAAACTCCGCGCTTGCTAAAGTCCCTGGGCGGCCAGATTCGACCGGGTTACGGGCGACGAAGGCGCCATTGCGATCGACGATTCCAGAGAGCCAGTCTGCGGGAAAGTTCTGACGCTGCATGAGATCACGAAATTTGTTCAGCGACAGAAGCATTGCGATTTCATAAGCGGGCTTGCCGTTGGCAAACACCGGGGTTTCAATTGATGCGCTGGCCTCGGGCAAAGCCGGGTCAGCATTGACGTTCGAAAGAAAGGGCGAGCCTGTCTCGAAAGCCCGGCGAACAAGCGCCTCCCGATTGTGCAACAGCGCGGAATCCGCAGGCTGTGGCGGGATGCTAAGCACGGGATTGCCGTCGGCGTTAGACACGATCAACGTCACGCCGGGCGTTCCGGCGAGCGTATCGCGAGCCTGAGCAGCAAAGCCAGCCAAGTCCCCGCGCTGAAGCATTTGGGAGTGTGATAGCGCCGCGGACAGAAGGAAATACGCGTTGATTTCGCGCCCAACGGTGTCGGCAAAAGCGTAAGCGTCGCCGATCAGCTGCTTTCGTTCTGCTTCTCGCTCGTCATGGGCAATCCATCCAACCATTATCAACGCAAAGATCACGAGCGGCAGAACGATAACGAGCGTCGAGACGCCCAACAGCCAGCTTAAGGAGCGGGACTTGGCCATGCCCTCGGTCCTGTCAGCCAGATCCTTCGGAACGGTAAAGAGCGGCCTTACCGGAGCGCGTCTCCACGCCCTCGCGGACCCACCAGCGCTCGATCCTGTTTGTCGCGCCGTTCGCCCGCCAATCCCGCCAACGGTCGATAGCGGGATTAGACCGTCCGGGAATCGCGATTTCATGCTCCGTCGAAGCGACCCCGCGCGGCGCGAGCGCGCTCAGCGGAAAGCGCGGCGGCCATTGCCCCAATGCCGATGACGATCTTCCCCTGATCATCCAGGACATGGATTTGCTTTCCTCGCTCGCTTTCCAGCTCGGCCATACGGAAAACCCGTCCCCAGACCGTATCGAGATCGGCCACCTGATGACGTTCGCGCGAGAGACGCGATCCGTCCCCGCCAATCAGGCAAAAGTCATAATACGGCACTGCGCTTCCTCGTCCGTTGCCTCCAGCGTCGACAAACATCCGGTGAAGACGAAGGTTCCGTTGGCGCCGATTAATTAGGCGAAAGCTCGACCTGCCTCGATGTGCAACTCAGGATGGCGATCAGCCGGCTGTCGCTTTCGCCTCGGTTTTCTGGGACTTCCGATCGAAAAACAGGGCCTGGCTGATGACAGCTTTGACGGAATCGGCGCTGAACGGCTTCGTGATCAGGAAAGCCGGCTCTGGCGCTTGTCCGGTGAGGAAGCGCTCGGGAAAAGCAGTGATGAAGATAACCGGGACTTCCTCGGTTCCCAAAATCTCGTTCACCGCATCGAGGCCCGAGCTCCCGTCGGCCAATTGAATGTCGGCCAAAATGAGACCGGGCCGGCGCTTGAGGGCCGCACGGACCGCCTCGGTGTGGGTCCGAGCAATGGTCGTGACGTCGTGTCCCAGTTGCTCGACCAGGGTCTGGATGTCGAGGGCGATAAGCGGTTCGTCCTCGATGATCAGGACCGACGTCTGAATTTGCTCAGAAATTTCGCGTCCGGCGCGGTCGATCAGTTCGGCGGCCTCAGCCTCGGAGCAACCGAGGATTTGCCCTATCTCCTTGGACCTAAACGACTCGACAGCGCTGAGGAGGAAAGCCATGCGCGGCTCGAGCGAGAGGGCGGCGAGATTTCGATTTGCGCCGCTTTCGTCACCCAGAGTGGGAAGATCCACGTGGTTGTTCAGCGGTACATTGCGCCAGCTCTGCAAAAACAACTTATAAAGAGCGACTTTTGGCTCGAGCTTGGCGTCAAAACACTTGGGATCGGCCAGAATCTCCTCGAGCGTGGCCGCGACATAGGCGTCGCCAGCCGCCTGCGTTCCGCACAGCGCGCGCGCAAATCGGCGCAAGAAGGGTATGTGCGGCGCTATTGCGTCCGAGATCGACATGTCGTCCTCCTCCTGGAAAGCTCAAATGGGGCTGAAGTTTAGTGCGCAGGCAACGGCGCCAATTGCAAGCCCTGCCGATTTCTGTGGTGAAGCACGGGTCGCGAGACGTGTCTCGGAGAACTCTCGATCCTGAGCACTCAGCTGTACCGCATGCAAATAAGACGTCCGGATTGATATTACGAGCGCGATGCAACCCCCCGGCCGGCTTTTTGTTCCCCAGTTTGGAACAAATTTAGCTCGTGAGCGACGCCAGGGCGATGCGCCCCGACAGAAGCGCGCCTGGGCGGAGGGAGCGCCCGCCATAAGAATATCCATCTTCTATGTGTCTAACTCGGTTGATCGCCGCTCCTCAAACCTTAATGGAACCGCTGCCGCCGGAACTCGTTTACGAAACGTTAGAATCAGGGCGGGCTGCTGGCGGCAATGAGTGATAGCGTATCAAGGTGGGCGCACGGCCCCTCGATGGAGGAAGGCGGCGTACGCTTTCGTCTTTGGGCGCCTAAAGAGCAGCGGATTACGCTCCTGGTCGACGGCGCCGACCCCGTCGCAATGGATCGCAACGAGAACGGCTTCCATGAGACTTGGGCGCCGGACTTGGGTGCGGGGGCGCGTTACTGGTTCGGCCTCCCGAGCGGGCAGCGCGTTCCAGATCCCGCATCCCGCTTTCAGCCGGACGACGTCGGCGGTCCAAGCGAGGTGATCGATCCAGACGCCTATCGCTGGCGCGACACATGGACGGGACGGGCATGGCACGAGATCGTGCTTTACGAGCTTCATCTCGGCGCTTTCTCGCCTGAAGGCACGTTCGCCGGCGCCGCTCGCAAGTTGGACCATCTCGCGGATCTTGGGGTGACGGGCGTCGAGATCATGCCGGTCAGCGATTTCAAGGGCCGCTGGAACTGGGGCTATGACGGCACTTTTCCGTACGCGCCGGACTCGAGCTACGGCCGACCGGAAGATTTCAAGGCCTTCGTTGAGGCGGCGCATAAGCACGGCATCGCGGTGCTGCTTGACGTCGTCTATAACCACTTTGGCCCTGAGGGGAATTACCTCTCGCTTTACGCCCCCGATTTCTTCACGAGCCGGCACAAAACGCCGTGGGGCGACGCGATCCAGCTTGACGGGCCGAACTCGCGGCCGGTGCGCGACTTCTTCATCGAAAACGCCGAATATTGGCTTGAGGAATTTCATCTCGACGGCCTGCGCTTCGACGCGGTCCACGCCATCAAGGACAATTCGCGGCCCGATCTCCTCGAAGAAATGGCTACCCGACTTCGCGCACGCTTCTCGCGTCCCATCCATCTCATTCTGGAAAACGAGGAGAACGAGCCGAAAACCCTGACGCGCAACGGCGAGAAGGCCAAGCTCTACACCGCGCAATGGAACGACGACATCCATCACGTTCTTCATGTCGCCGCCACGCATGAGAACAGCGGCTACTATGTCGCCTATGGCGCAACGGAGCTTTTGGGAAAAACGCATCGCCGAGGGCTTCGCCTATCAGGGCCAAATGATGCCCTATCGAAACGCCCCCAGAGGCGCCCCGAGCGCCGACTTGCCGCCGGAGGCTTTCGTATCGTTCATCCAGAATCACGACCAGATCGGCAATCGTAGGTTCGGCGAACGGCTGAACGCTTTGGCGCCTCCGGAGGTCATTCGGGCGCTTGCTGGCGTTTACCTGCTCGCGCCCCAGATCCCGATGCTGTTCATGGGGGAAGAATGGGGCGCAACGTCGCCTTTCCTCTTTTTCTGCGATTTCGATGGAGACCTGGCGGAGGCGGTGAGAAAAGGACGGCGCGAAGAATTCTCGCGCTTCCCCGAGTTTGCCAATCCGGAGCAAATATCGAAGATTCCCGACCCCTGCGCCGAGGAAACTTTGTTCGCTTCCAAGCTCGATTGGACGCGGGTCGACGCAACGCATCTCGCCTATTACCGCGAACTCTTGAAGATCCGTCGCGAAATCGTGCAGCCGCTGCTGCCCTCCATTCGGCACGGAGGCGAGGCGCTCGTGGTGGGTGAACAGGCGGTGCGCGTCACCTGGCGGCCCGGCGAACGCATGCTGATCCTCGACGCCAATCTGTCGCCAAGCCGAGTCGAATTTCCGAAGAGCGACGCCGAGCCGTTCTGGTCTTGCGGCGACGCCGGGTCATCCTTCCAACCTTGGACCGTGCGCTGGGGACTCGAGTTCGAAATGAACGCTCCTCCTCGCGCCACCTATCGCCTGCAGCTCCACGCCGGCTTTCGCTTCCGCGACGCGGCGGCCATTGCGCCGTACCTCGCGCAGCTCGGGGTCAGCCACGTCTATCTCTCGCCGATCTTCAAGGCGCGACCGGGCAGCATGCACGGCTACGATGTCACCGATCATAACGAACTCAATCCAGAACTCGGGACGGAAGAGGATTTCGCCGCGATGATCGGGGCCTTCCGCGATCACGGGCTCGGACGCATTCTGGACATCGTGCCCAATCACGTGGGTGTTTGGGGCGCCGACAATCCTTTGTGGCTCGACGCTTTGGAGTGGGGACCCTATTCCCAATATGCAGGCTGGTTCGACATCGACTGGTCGGCCCAAGACGGCAAGCTGCTCGCCCCTCTGCTTGGCGCGCAATACGGCGAGGAGCTGAGATCGGGAAAACTCAAGCTCCGTTTCGAGGCCGACGGAAGCTTCGCCGTCTGGGCCTATGACGCTCACAAGCTGCCGATCTACCCCCTCACCTTTCCGCTCATCCTCGGGCATCAGCATCCGGCGCTCGACCGGATGGGCGACCTCTTTCTCGATCTTCCCCAATGGCGCCCCCAGGTGGCGGAAAGAGCGCGGTCGCTCAAGAGCGAACTCCTCGCGCTTGCCGACAAGGACGAGAGCGTGCGCGCGGCGATCGACGCTCGCGTCGAGCAGTTCAACGGCGACTGGCGCGAGCTCGATCGGCTGATCCGCGACCAGTACTGGCGCGTCGCCTTTCACCGGGTGGCCGAGGACGAAATCAACTACCGCCGCTTCTTCAACATCAACGACCTTGCTGGCCTGCGCATCGAACTCGGCCCGGTCTTCGATCACGTCCACGCGCGCATATTCCGCATGCTGGAGAACGGCGACATCGATGGGCTGCGGGTCGATCATATCGACGGGCTGTTCGATCCCAAAATCTATCTCGAGGCGCTGCGGGCGGGCGCGCCCCGACCGTTTTACCTGGTCGTCGAGAAGATCCTCGCGCCCCACGAGTTGTTGCGGGCCCAGTGGCCGGTCGAGGGTACGACCGGCTACGACTACACGAACCTTACGCTCGGCGTGCTGATCGACCCGGGGAGCGAGGCCGCCTTCACCCAGGCCTATTATGAGCTCGCCGGCGTGGACCAGGATTTCGCGACCGTTGCGCGCGACGGCAAGCTCCGGATCATGGAAAATGAAATGGCGAGCGAGCTCAACGCGCTCGGTCGCCGCGCCGCCCAATTGGCCGGCGAGAGCCCGATGACGGCGGATTTGACGCGCACGCTGCTGCAGCGCGCGATCAAACAGGTCGTCGCCAATTTCCCGGTCTACCGGACCTATCTCGACTTTGCCGGGATGCCGGCCGACGCAGACCGGCGCGATGTCGCCTGGGCGATGACGCGCGCCCGCCGCTTCGATCCGGAAGTTCATCCGTCCGCCTTCGATTTCCTGCAGAACATGCTGATGGCGGAAACCGAGCAGCCGCGGACCCAGGACCTTAGCCACACCGCGGCGCTTCGATTCGCCATGAAGGTGCAGCAGTTCTCGGGTCCGGTGATGGCCAAAGGCGTCGAGGACACCGCCTTCTATCGCTACAACCGGTTCGTCGCGCTGAACGAAGTCGGGGGCGCGCCGGAGCGGTTCGGCCTCGCCCCTGCCCTTCTGCACAAGGCGAACGCCGCGCGCGCACAGAACTGGCCGCACGCTATGCTCGCGACCGCGACGCACGACACGAAGCGCGGCGAAGACAATCGCGCGAGGCTCGCTGTCCTCTCTGAAATGCCGGAGGAATGGCGCCGCCAGGTCGAGACCTGGACGCGCATCTTGCGCGCGAGACAGGGCGACGTCGAGCGCACCGCCGCGCCCGACCGCGACGACGTCTACATGCTCTATCAGATGTTCGTGGGCTCCTGGCCGATCGACATGCTCGACGCGCCGAGCGAGGCGCAACGGGGGGCTTATGGCGAGCGCATTCACGCCGCGATCGAGAAATCGTTGCGCGAAGCGAAACGCCGCTCGAGCTGGGCCGCGCCCGACGCCGAGTATGAGCAGGCGACGCAGACCTTCGCGAAGGAAGCGCTGCGATCCGAAACCTTCCTCTCCAATTTCCTGCCTTTCACCCGGCGGGTGGCTCGCCTTGGGATCGAGAACAGCCTTATTCAAACCGTCGGCAAACTCACCGCTCCCGGCGTGCCCGACATCTACCAAGGCTGCGAACTCTGGGACCTCAACCTCGTCGATCCCGACAATCGACGGCCCGTCGATTTCGCGATTCGCGAAGCGGCGATCGCGGAGCTTTCTGATCGTCTCAAGAATGAGGACAAGCGCCCGGCGCTCTTCAGGACGCTGATGGACGAATGGCAGGACGGCCGCGCGAAGCTCGCGACCACCATGCTCCTTCTCGCCCTCCGGCGCGACGAGCCGGAACTCTTCGCCACGGGCGATTATCAACCCTTGGTCATCGAGGGCGATCGATCGGATTGGGCCTTCGGTTACATGCGGACTTCAGGCGACAAAAAGCTCGCTGTCGTCATCGCGCGCTATCCCACGCATCGGGAGGCTGAGCGCAAGTGGAGCGCTCAGGCGCAATTGCCGGAAGCGCGCTGGTTCGACCTGTTCCGCGGCCAGGACGTCAGAGTCGGCGCTCCCCTGCACGAGTGGCTGAACCCCCTGCCCTTCGCGGTGCTCGTAGCCCGCTAAGCGAAGGCGGTGCTGCCTTCGCGGTTCGACCAGAGTGGCGGCGTTGACGCGCCCTACTTAGCCGCCTGACGGTCCGTCTTCTCCGGCACGCGCTCGAACAGAAGCATGGAGCGCGGCGTCACTTCGTAGACCGCGCCGATATCGAATTGGCTCGCCTCAAGCTTCGGATCCGTCGTGTCGAAGAGACGTTTCCATCCCTCCGCTTCGTAGCAGGGCGGCAGGGTGAATTCGACGGCCTCGTGGTGGGCGTTGAACACCATCAGCAGCGTTGCGTCAGCCCCTCGCCGCTTGATCCCCGTCGCCTGTCCGCGCCCGTCCAGGAGCATGCCAAAGCACCTCAGGCCATTGTTCCAAGCCTCCTCTGACATCTCAGAGCCATTGGCGTCGATCCAGGCGACGTCCTTCACCTCAAGGTCCGGGTTCATCTCGCCGGTCAGGAAGCGCGAGCGCCGCAACACCGGATAGAGATGAAACGCCGACGTTAGCGAACGGAAAAAGTTCACGAGCGACTGACGGTCCTCATCCATCTCCCAATGGACCCAGCTGATCTCGTTGTCCTGGCAATAGGCGTTGTTGTTGCCGTTCTGCGTCCGGCCGAATTCGTCGCCAGCGCAGACCATGGGCGTGCCTTGAGACAAGATCAGGGTGGCGAGCAGGTTGCGGAGCTGACGCCACCGTAGAGCTTGGATGTCCTTGTCGTCAGTCGGCCCCTCGGCGCCGCAGTTCCATGAGCGGTTGTCCGAGCTCCCGTCGCGATTGTCCTCGCCGTTCGCCTCGTTGTGCTTCTCGTTATAGGAAACGACGTCGTTGAGCGTGAAGCCGTCGTGGGCGACGATGAAATTGACGCTGGCCCAGGGTTTCCGTCCGCGAAAGTTGAACTTATCGGGTGAAGCGCAAAGGCGAGGCGCGAGGGCCTTCGCGTCCCCATGGCCTCGCCAGAAGTCTCGCACGTCATCGCGGAACCGGTCGTTCCATTCGGCCCAGCCAGGAGGAAAACCGCCGACCTGATATCCGCCCGGCCCGCAGTCCCACGGCTCGGCGATGAGTTTAACATCCGCGAGCACTGGATCCTGGCCCACGACCTTCAAGAATCCGCTCTCGGTATTGAACCCGTCTGGCTCGCGCGCAAGGATCGTCCCCAGATCGAAACGAAAGCCGTCGACGCGCGTCTCCGTCACCCAATAGCGCAAACTGTCCGCGACCATCTGGATGACGCGCGGGTGGCTGAGGTTGAGCGTGTTCCCGGTGCCGGTATCGTTGATGTAGAAGCGCGGCTCGTCCGGCATCAACCGATAATAAGACTTGTTGTCGATCCCTTTAAACGACAGCGTCGCGCCGCGCTCGTTGCCTTCGGCGGTGTGATTGTAAACGACGTCAAGGATCACCTCGAGTCCGCCGTCGTGGAGCCGCGCGATCATCTCCTTGAATTCGCGTAACGAGTTGGGCACGTCGGAAGCGTAGCGTGGATCGGGCGCGAAAAAGCCGATCGAGTTATAGCCCCAGTAGTTTTTTAGACCTTTCTCGAGCAGGTAGTCGTCGTCGATGAATGTGTGAATAGGCAAGAGTTCGACGGTCGTGACGCCAAGCGACTTGATGTAGTCAACGACGGGCTTTGACCCCAGTCCCGCGTAGAAACCCCTGAACCTCTCGTCGACCTCAGGGTGCAGCTTGGTGAAGCCCTTGACATGCGTTTCATAGACGATCGTGCTCTCCCAGGGCACAGTTCGGCGCCGATATTCGCCATGCCAATCGAAGTTCGGATCGACAATGACCGACTTCGGGACGAAGGGCGCGCTGTCCCGTTCGTCGAAGGTCAGGTCGTCTCCCTTCGCTCCGATCGTGTAGCCAAATACCGCGGGGTCCCAGGTCAATTTTCCCGAGTGCGCGCGCGCGTAAGGGTCGAGAAGCAGCTTGTTGGGATTGAAGCGGTGGCCAGCTTCCGGCTCGTAAGGGCCGTGCACGCGAAATCCATAAAGCGTCGCCGGCCCCACGCCCGTCACATGGCCGTGGAACACTTCGTCGGTTCGCTCGGGCAACTCGAAGCGCCCCGTCTCGCGCTGCCCGTCGGTATCAAAGAAGCAAACTTCGACCCGGGTTGCATTGGCCGAAAAGAGCGCAAAATTCGCGCCCTTCTCATCCGCCGTGGCCCCAAGCGGATAAGGCTTGCCTTCGCTGATTTCCATTTATCATCCCCCTCGCGGCGCTCATGAGCCGCTTAGCCCGATACGCACCATAACTCCGAACGGGACTTCCGGTTCCAAATTGTCGACGCGCGCGAATTTCCGGATGGAACCATGCGGCCGCTTCCGAGTTTTGAGCTACGGCGAGTGCTCCGTACTAGGAGCGAACAGGGAGGCCGCACAATTGGAATCGATGTCCGGGGCAGGCTCTTATGACGACACAAGCGGCGCCAACGTTCCAGTTCCTGGTCCGGCGCCTTCCTCCTCGCCATTTGATTTGGCGACTGACGATAAGCACAATTGGGAGGGGCGCAGCGACGAGCGTATAAAAATCGCCGTTATGACTGCGTTGCATTGGGATTTGGCTGTACCCCGTGATCGCGTCCAGGTCAGCGTCTCCGGCGGATGGGTGACCCTGACGGGTCAGGTCGGGCGCGACTATGAAAGCGCTCGCGCGGAAGCCGACGCCCGTATGGCTCCGGGTGTCGCCGGGGTGACGAACCGACTCTCGTTTGAGGCCCAGGGTTAGCGCAATCTGCAATTCCGGCTAATCGTAGGCGCGGTCCTCAACCGCGCCATAAGGGGCCAGTAGACGCGAGCGCATCAGCTTTAAGGCAGCGCGCCGATTGGCCGGCTGAACAGCATTCGCGGCCATGCAGCCATGATGCGGACTATCATCGCCACGGGGTAGCCCGCGTGCTCAGGCAAGCCGTCGCTGGCCTTGGCGTCCGGGCGCCTGAAGCGGGTGCAGATTCGCATCTCCACCGGCGGCGCATCGGCGCCGAAACTGGCGCGGAACGCCGACACCCAGGGCCGTTTGTCGTCGAAGCCCACGTACATTGGCGTCGCGCAGCAGCCAGCGATCATCCGCCTTGTCTTCGTGGCGGGGGTCAGCCTCATCGCCTCGAGGCGCTCCGCGCCGCGCGTGCAGGCGATGAGATCCCGGCGGAACACCATGAATTCCGTGCCGCCGTCGGCGCCCGCCGAGGGCGCCGAATGGGCGGCCGCCGCGAGCCGCTCGGACGCGGCCTGGCAGTCGTCGCAATAGCAGGCCGCGACCACGATGGGCTCGCTCCATGCGCCGATTTCGACGCCGCCACATCGACACCGCGCCACATATGTCGGGTCTGTCTTCGTCATGAGCCCTCGCCTTGCCGGGACGCTTGACGATCTCACACTCGCACGTGGAATTCCTTTTCAAAAATCCGAACCTATGTTATATCTTTCCTCATTATCGGAACAGCGAGTCAAGGCGATAGGGTTAGTCAAAACGAAGCAAAGCGGTATGCGTTCGGAGCATGTCTCACGTGTTCCGAAAAACGACCCAGGATTTTTTGCTCCAAACCCCTGTAACCCATTGAAAAGTCCCGTTTCAGAAAAATAAACGCTAGTAAATTGGAGTCTATTAACTAGCGTTTAGGCTCCTTTACTCGCGTTTAATCGCCTTTACTCCCATTCGACTTATGCACGATTCGTATGCCTCGCCACCCCGCGTGGGCCGCCAAGGCTCGGGCGCCGCCGCGACCGCGTAGGTCGCGGCGATTGACAGCGCGCCGGCGGAAGGCATTTTGAAGCTTCGTCCGAGCGCCAAAGGGCTCTGTCCTGGCGACCGGCGGAGGCACGAACCGATGCTCGGTCCAACCGCTCATAGCGATACATTCACCCGCGACAACCTGCCCCCGCCCGACCAATGGCCCGACTTTCGTCTCGACGGGCTCGACTATCCGGAGCACCTGAACGCCGCGGTGGAACTCACCGACCGCATGGTCGAGCGCGGCTTTGGCGACCACACCGCCCTTGTCGGCCACGGCCGGCGCCGGACCTACAAGGAGCTCGCCGACTGGAGCAATCGCCTCGCCCGAGCGCTGATCGAGGACTATGGCGTCAAGCCCGGCAATCGGGTCTTGATCCGCTCGGCCAACAATCCCGCCATGATCGCCTGCTGGCTCGCAGCGACGAAGGCAGGCGCCGTCGTCGTCAACACCATGCCGATGCTGCGCGCCGGCGAACTAACGAAGATCGTCGACAAGGCCGAGATCGGACTTGCGCTTTGCGACACCCGCATCCTCGACGAACTGGTCGCCTGCGCCAAGACGAGCCGGTTTCTTAAGGGCGTCGTCGGCTTCGACGGCACCGCCAACCACGACGCCGAGCTCGACCGCCTCGCGCTCAATAAGCCCGTGACCTTGGCCGCAGTGCCCACCGGGCGCGACGACGTCGCGTTGCTCGGCTTCACTTCCGGAACGACCGGCTCGCCAAAGGCGACGATGCACTTTCATCGCGACATTCTCATCATCGCCGACGTCTATGCGAAAGAGGTGCTTCAGGTCCGGCCCGAGGACGTGTTCGTCGGTTCGCCTCCGATCGCGTTCACCTTCGGGCTCGGCGGACTTGCTGTCTTCCCGTTGCGCTTCGGCGCTTCCGCCGTGCTGATTGAAAGCGCAACCCCGCCGAACCTCGTCAAGATCATCGCGGCCTACAAGGCCACCGTCTGCTTCACGGCGCCGACCGCCTATCGCGCGATGCTCACGGCGATCGACGAGGGCGCAGATCTCTCCTCGCTCCGCCTGGCCGTGTCCGCGGGCGAGACGCTTCCGGCTCCCGTCTACGAAGCCTGGACGAAGCGAACCGGCGTGCCAATCCTCGACGGCATCGGCTCGACGGAAATGCTGCATGTGTTCATCGGCAGCCGCGTCGACGACCGAATGCCTGGCGCGACCGGAAAGCCCGTTCCGGGTTACGAAGCCAAAGTCGTCGACAAGGATTTTAACGAGGTCCCGCATGGAACGGTCGGGCGGCTCGCCGTGCGCGGTCCGACCGGGTGCCGCTATCTCGCCGACCCCCGTCAGCAGGATTACGTTCAGCGCGGCTGGAACGTGACCGGCGACGTATTCAGTCAGGATGCGGATGGATATTTCCACTTCGCCGCCCGCAACGACGACATGATCATCTCGGCCGGTTACAACATCGCCGGCCCCGAGGTGGAGGCGGCGCTCCTTGCGCACGAAGCCGTTAGCGAATGCGCAGTGATCGGGCTCCCCGACGAGGAGCGGGGACAGATCGTCGCCGCCTTCGTCATATTAGAGCCGGGCGTCCTCCCGGACGAAGCGACCGCGCTACGGCTGCAGAACCACGTCAAGGCGACCATCGCCCCCTACAAATATCCCCGCGCGGTGCGCTTCGTGGAAGCTTTGCCAAAGACGCAGACGGGCAAGATTCAGCGCTTCCAGCTGAGATCCCTTTCTTGATCGATCATCTCTTCCCGCAAGCGTCTTCACTTGTTGACCTGGCTCTGCGTGAAGCCGGCTTTGCTGGCGTAACCCTTGACGATCGCCTCGCGCTCGGAATGGCTGAGCACGCGCTCGACAAACTCAAAACCTGCGGGCGCGAGTTTCTCGACTTCGTCGATCACCCGCTCTGGTCCGCCCTTGCGATTGAGGCGCACGATCTCCGCGGTCTTCGGCAAGCGGTCGCGCTCGTACTCGTGCAAAGCTTGCATCGGGTGGTCGGCCTTCCGCAGCCAGTCGGCGAGCGAGCGCGCGTCGAGGATCGCTTGCGCCGCGCCATTCGAGCCGACCGGGTACATCGGATGGGCGGCGTCGCCCATGAGCGTGACGCGGCCATAGCTCCAATGCGGCAGCGGGTCGCGGTCGCACATGGGATATTCCCAGCAGACCGGAGTAGAGCGCACCAGCGCCTCGACGTCGACGTCCGGAACGTTGAAACGCCTGGCGTAAGGGATGACCTCGTCCAAGCGCCCCGTTCGCGACCAGGAATCGACTGGCGCTGGCGTGATCTCGCCGTCGGCGATGCGCGAGACGATCGCCCAGTTGGTGAGCCGCTTGTCAGGCGACGACCCCGGCGCAATCGGATAGAGAGCAATCTTCGCGCTCATGCCGCCGGCGATATACATCGACCCGCCCGTCAGGAACTTCGGCCATTCCGCGGCGCCCCGCCAGAGCATCAGGCCCTGCCATTTCGGCCGGCCCTGCTTGGGATGGAACTGGCGACGCACGACGGAGTGAATGCCATCAGCGCCAACGAGCACGTCGGCGCGCACAGTCTCGCTGCCAAGCCCCGACTTCGCATCCGTGAAATGCGCGACCACGCCCCCCTCGTCCTGCAGGAAACCCTGCAGTCTGAGGCCAGTCTGCACCGCCCCCGGTCCGAGCCTGGCGATGACTTCGTCGTGGATCACCTTCTGCAGACGACCGCGATGGATCGAGAACTGCGGATAGTCGAAGCCGGCGTCCGTGCCCCGCAGTTCGGACCACACCTTCTGCCCGAGCCGGCTCACATAATGAAGCTCCTTGGTGCGAATGCCGACGGCGTCGAGCTTGGGCAGGAGATCGAGCGCCGCAAGCTCCTTGATGGCGTGCGGCAGAATGTTGATGCCGACGCCGACTTCGCGGATCTCGGAGGCTTGTTCGAAGATGACGCTCTCGACGCCGCGCCGATGAAGCATGAGCGCCAGTGTCAGTCCGCCAAGGCCCGCGCCCGCAATGAGCACCTTCATGGGTATGCCCTTGACCTTCGGCGCAAGCTCACTTCGCCTCTTCAGGGGGAGGAAGGAAATCGACTTCGTGCTTGGCGGAGAGCGCGACCACCTCCGCCGGGGTCTGCTCGGCCATGTTGTGGATCCCCCAGAACAGATCGTAGAGCCGTCCCGTGGGCGCGACCCAGAACAGGCATTTCACCGTCCGCCCCGATTTGTTGTAGATCGCGTGCGGGAGCCCCATCGGCATGCGCACGAGATCGCCGGGATTGGCGAAGACGGTGCGGCCGTCGAGCATCAGCTCGAACTGGCCCTCGAACATGTAGATGAACTCGTCCTGCGTCGGATGAATGTGCGGGGGGACGAACGTGTCCGGCGGAAAGGTCGCGTGCCAGGCGAACGAGCCATCGGACACCGATTTGGGTACATAGGTCTGCCCGAGAATGTTCCAGGCGATGTTATCGAGGCCCTCGCCCGCCTTGGTGATTCCAGGAGCCAATGCCATGTCCGCGCCCTCACGTTTCTCAGCGGAGCGGGATCACGCACACTGACCTCCCGGTCTTCCGCCAGTTGCTATCGCGGCATAGTGGCGCATGATATGTGCAAGTCAACCTAATTGGCCGAACCGGCGCCGCGGAGGACGATTGCTGGAACGCGCGCGCAAAGCGAACGTGGGGGCGAACCGAGCTTTCAAGCTCGAGGATCATCTCTTCTTCTATTTCACCCAGATCCTGGCGCGGCGCACGCGGGCGATCAACGCGCGCCTGCGTCCTTACGGCCTCGACTATTCCCGTTGGCGGGTCCTGGCTGTGCTGCAAGAGCATCCGGGCGCGACGATGGGCGAGCTCGCCGATCTGACCTCCGTGGACCGCACCACGCTGACGCGCACCCTCGGACTGATGGAAGAGGCGCGTCTCGTCGCCCGCCAGAAGCGGGAGAGCGATCGGCGGAGCCTGGTGATCTCGCTCACGCCCAAAGGCCGCCGCATGTTCGCGCGCATCTTGCCGCTGACGCTTGCGGAAACCGATAGCGCGTTGACCGACTTCTCTTCCGAGGAGCAAGGCGTTCTGAAAGATTCGCTCAAAAGAATGGCGGATAATCTCAAAGCGCCGTGAGTTGCGCTTCCAGAATGGGAGCTTCCAGTGGATTATGATCGCGCTTACGCCAACGGGCCCTTCATCCCCGGCGCCGAAACCTATCCGCCTCGCTGGGCGCAGGAGGCTCAGGCTTTTCGCGCCTCCCTCGGCGGACGAGCCCGCATCGGTATCCCTTACGGCCCCAACCCACGCAACGCTCTGGACCTTTTTCTGCCCGAGTCCACGCCGCTCGGCCTCCTGGTGTTCGTCCACGGCGGCTATTGGTTGAGGTTCGATCGCGATTTGTGGTCGCATTTGGCTGCGGGCGCGGTGTCACGCGGGTGGGCCTGCGCCATGCCGTCCTACACGCTCGCGCCTGAAGCGCGGATCAGCGCGATGACCCAGGAGATTGCCCGCGCGGTCGTGGTCGCTGCGGGCCTGGTCGCAGGTCCGGTCGTGGTCACCGGCCATTCCGCGGGCGGGCATCTGAGCGCCCGAATGGGTTGCGCCGATGTGGCGCTGCAGGCGGCCGTCAAGCGGGTCGTGCCTATCTCCCCGCTTGCCGATCTCGAGCCAATCTCTCTCACCGCCATGAACGCCGACCTGCGCCTCGATACGGCGGAAATTGCTCAGGAGAGCCCTGCCCTGCTTGCGCTGCGTCCAGGCGTCGAGGCCCACGTCTGGGTCGGCGCGCAAGAAAGGCCGGCTTTTCTTTGGCAGGCTCGGCTTTTGGCCGAAGCGTGGTCCTGCCCGTGGACGCCGGAAAGAGGAAAGCATCACTTTGACATCGTCGAGGGACTAAGGGATCCGGCTTCGACCCTGCTCGCTGTCTGCCTCGACTAGAGCGACCAATGCCGCGGCCGTCGTCGAGCGGATCGATGAAATGAGGCGCCGCGACTAACAATCAGGCGGCGGCGCCAAAGAATAAGGCTAAACCACGCAGCGCGCTCGTGAGCGTCGGAGTCGGCACGGTCTTTGCTGCCGCTAACTTGAGTAGCCGCAGACCTCATCTGCGCAGCGCTGCCCGCCCGAGGATCCCAATGACTGCAGTCACGATTTCCCGACGTTCGCTCCTGAAAACGACCGCTTTCGGCCTGGTGGGCGCTTCGCTGAATTTGGGCGCCGCCACCCGCGCATTCGCCGCCAAGGACCTCACGGTTGGCGTGGTCTATGTGGGCGCGCGCGACGATTTCGGCTGGAACCAGGCGCACGCGGTCGCGGTCGAAGCTCTGAAACTCGTGCCAGGCGTGAAGGTGGCCGAGGAAGAGAATGTGCCTGAGACCGACGCGGTCTCCAAGTCGATGGAATCGATGATCAACCTCGACGGAGCCGGCCTGATCCTGGCGACGTCGTTCGGCTATTACAAACCATTCGTGCTCGACTTGGCGAAAAAATATCCCGACGTTGAATTTCGCCACGCGGCGCCGCTCTGGAACAAGGATACCGACCCCAAGAACGCCGGCTCCTATTTCGGCTATCTTAATCAGGCGCATTATGTCGACGGGGTCGCGGCGGGGCTGTCGACAAAGACGAATAAGCTCGGCTTTGTCGCGGCGAAGCCGATTGCGAGCGTGCTGAGCAACATCAATTCGTTCATGCTGGGCGCGAGGAAAGTCAACCCGAAGGCGATCGTCCAGGTCATCTTCACAGGCGACTGGTCGATGCCGGTGCGCGAAGCGGAGTCCGCGAACGCCCTGGTCGACGCTGGATGCGACGTCATCACTTGCCACGTCGATGGTCCGAAGGTGGTGATCGAGACGGCCGAGAAGCGCGGCGTCAAGAGTTGCGGCCACAATGCGAGCCAGGCGCCGCTCGCCCCCAAAGGCTTCATCACCGGCGCCGAGTACAAGTGGATTACGATCTACAAAGGCTACGCCGGCGACATCGCCGACGGCAAGGAGCTCCCGAACTTCACAGCTGGCGGCTATGAGGTCGATTTCGTTCAGAACACCCCGTTCGGCGCGGGCGCGACCGAAGAGGCCAAAGCCGCAG
Source organism: uncultured Alphaproteobacteria bacterium (assembly GCA_963737365.1). Taxonomy (GTDB): domain Bacteria; phylum Pseudomonadota; class Alphaproteobacteria; order Rhizobiales; family Beijerinckiaceae; genus Roseiarcus. The sequence continues at coordinate 388,834 of CAVTSD010000007.1, read as the reverse complement.
CGACGTCGGCGATCGCCGACATGAAAAAGAGAGTTCCAATTTACGTCGGACCTCTCAAGGACAACAAGACCGGCAAGGTGGTGATCGACAAGACCTACGACAATCTCGACCCGTTCCTGGACAAGATGGATTACCTGCTGGAGGGCGTTGTCGGCTCGACGACCTGACAGCGAAGGGAAAGAGTTGGTGTCGAACGCGCCTTTCGCAACCGGCGTTCAGCCCGACATCGTCAGACCGGTCGCGGCGCCCGCGGCGGGGTCGGATTTTGCCGCGCGCTTTCGCGCCAATTCCGAATATGTCGTCATTCCGCTCATTGCGCTTCTGATTGCGGCGGCGCTGTTCGCAGACTTTCTGCTGGCGATCGGAAAGTCTCCGGTCGACTTCGTCTCCTATGTCTGGAGAGGCGGCTTTGGAACCTCGTTCTCGCTGCAGAACACTTTGCAGCGCTCGGCGCCGCTCATCCTGACGGCGCTCGCGGTGGCGATCCCCGCCCGCATCGGCCTCATCATGATCGGTGGCGAGGGGGCGCTCGTGCTCGGGGGCTTCGCTGCGGCGGTTGTGGCGATCCCGATGATCGGCCACGCGCCGCCTATCCCGACGCTCATCATTATGGCGCTTGTGGCCATGGCGGTCGGCGGGTTCTGGGTTGGGATCGCTGGCTTTTTGCGCTACGCCCGCGGCGTCAACGAGACGATCTCCTCATTGCTGCTGACATACATCGGCATCGCCATCATGAACTTCTTTGTCGAGGGCGCGCTCCGCGACCTCTCGGACCCCAACAAGCCGTCGACTAAGCCGCTCGGCAAGGACTATATGGTCGGAGTGATTCCCGGCACTGAAGTGCATTGGGGAATCGTGTTCGGCCTCGCGCTCTGTGTTGCACTCTACTTCCTCCTCGAGCGGACGACGTTCGGCTTCGCGGCGCGGGTGACGGGCGGCAATTTCCGCGCTGCGCTTGCGCAAGGATTGCCGGTCGGGCGGCTCATCGTCGCGTGTTCGGCGATCGCGGGCGCCTGTGCCGGGCTCGCGGGCTTCTTCGAAGTGGCGGCGATCCAGGGGCGCGCCAATGCTTCGCTCGCCGCCGGTTATGGCTTTACAGGCATTCTCGTCTCGTTCCTGGCGCGGCATAATCCGCTCGTCATCCCGCCGGTAGCGATCCTGTTCGGCGGCCTTGTCGCCGCCGGCGGCCTTATCCAGCGCCGCATGGGTTTGCCCGACGCAACCGTCCAGGTTCTCGAGGGCCTGATCTTCGTCGTTCTGCTGACCTCGGAAACGCTCTACGGCCGGTTCTCGATCTTCAAGCCGCGCGCTGAGAAGGACCGAACATGAGCGGCGACATCGTTACGGTCCTGATCGCTATGTTAGGAGGCGCGATTCGCGTTTCGACTCCCTTCATGTTCGTCGCGCTCGGCGAATGCCTTACGGAGAAATCGGGGCGAGTCAATCTCGGGCTCGAGGGCACGCTGGTGCTTGGCGCCATGGTGGCCTATGCGGCTTCCTATCATTCCGGCAATCCGTGGATCGGCGTCTTGGCCGCAGGCGTCGCGGGCTCGGCGCTCGGCGCAATGCACGGCTCGATCTGCGGTCTGCCGAAGGTCAACGATGTTGCCGTCGGCATCGCCATGATGCTGTTCGGCGTCGGCGTCGCCTTCTTCTTCGGCAAGCCCTACATTCAGCCGACCGCGCCGCGGCTGAGTTCGATCCCGCTCGGCTTCTGGAGCGACAGCGCGAGCTTGAAGAGCGCCTTGCAAGTTAACCCGCTCTTCTTCATCGGCATCGTGCTGGCGCTGTTAATGGCCTGGTCTTTCCGCAACACGCGTTGGGGCCTGGTCGTGCGAACGGTGGGCGATAGCGCCGCCGCCGCGCGCGCCATGGGGATCTCAGTCAACCTGGTGCGGCTCCTGACGACAACGGTCGGCGGGTTTCTCGCGGGCGTCGGCGGCGCGTTCCTGTCGCTCTCCTATCCTGGCTCCTGGAACCAGGGCCTCTCCTCGGGCCAGGGCCTGATGGCGGTGGCGCTCGTGATCTTCGCCCGCTGGGACCCACTGCGGTGCATCGCAGCCGCGCTCCTGTTCGGCGCCGCGGGCGCGCTTGGGCCCTCGCTGCAGTCGATCGGGATCACCCAGGGCTATTACTTCTTCAATGCCGCGCCCTACATCCTCACGCTCGTCATCATGATCGCGACCTCGAGCGCCAAGCATTCGGCGCGCGACATGCCCGGCGAATTGTCGATGGCCAAGTAGGCGGCAGCCGGACCGGGGGCGACAGGAGGAGCGATGAACGGACTTGGCGGCCTCAACAAGTCTCCGAACGGCGTCGTTGTCGGCGTCGTCCAGCTGCAATTGCCTGTCGTCGTCACCCCCGCGGATCTCGCCGCGCAGACGCAGAAGATCGTGGCGACGGTCGGCAAGGCGCGTCGCAACATGGCGACCATGGATATCGTCGTCTTCCCCGAATATTCGCTGCACGGGCTGTCGATGGACGTGAATCCGGCGATCATGTGCTCGCTCGATGGGCCTGAGATCGCAGCGTTCAAACAAGCGTGTCGCGCGAACCGCATCTGGGGCTGCTTCTCCATCATGGAGTTCAACCCGCAAGGTAACCCTTACAATTCGGGCGTCATCATCGACGACATGGGAGCGCTCAAGCTATACTATCGCAAGATGCATCCGTGGACTCCCGTCGAGCCGTGGGAGCCGGGCGACATCGGCGTTCCGGTCTGCGACGGCCCCAAGGGCGCGAAGCTCGCGCTCATCATCTGCCATGACGGCATGTTCCCTGAGATGGCGCGCGAATGCGCCTATAAGGGCGCCGAGATCATGATCCGCACGGCGGGCTACACCGCGCCGATCCGCGCCGCCTGGCGCTTCACCAACCAGGCGAATAGCTTCCAGAACCTTATGGCGACCGCCAATGTCTGCATGTGCGGCTCGGACGGCGACTTCGACTCCATGGGCGAAGGCATGATCGTCAATTTCGATGGCACGATCCTCGCCGAAGGGACGACAAGCCGGCCTGACGAGATCATCACCGCGGAGTTGAGGCCAGACCTCATCCGCGAAGCGCGCAAGCACTGGGCGGTCGAGAACAATATCTATCAGCTCGGCCATCGCGGCCTGACCGCGGTCGCGGGCGGCGCGGGCGATTGTCCCTATACCTTCATGCAGGACCTCGTCGCCGGGCGGTATCGGCTGCCCTGGGAGGACGAGGTCGTTCACAAAGATGGAACCGCTTACGGCTTCCCGAAACCTTCTCGTCGCTACGGCGACAAGCTGTCGCAAGCCGCAGAGTAACGAATGCCCACTTTCGAAGCCGACCCCTATCCGTGGCCCTATAATGGCGATTGGCGACCGGACAACACCGCCATCATCGTCATCGACATGCAGACCGACTTCTGCGGCAAGGGCGGCTACGTCGATTCGATGGGCTACGACCTCTCCCTCACGCAGGCCCCGATCAAACCGATCAAGGCCCTGCTCGAAGCGGCGCGGGCGAAGGGATACCACATCTTCCATACCCGCGAGGGCCATCGCCCCGACCTCGCAGACCTCCCTGACAACAAGCGCTGGCGCTCGCGGCGGATCGGCGCCGGCATCGGCGACAAGGGGCCTTGCGGCCGCATACTCGTGCGTGGCGAACCGGGCTGGGACATCATCGACGAATTGAAGCCGCTGGCCGGAGAGCCGATCATCGACAAGCCGGGCAAGGGCTCGTTCTGCGCGACCGATCTCGAGCTCATGATGCGCACCCGCGGCATCGACAATCTCGTCCTCACGGGCATTACAACAGACGTCTGCGTGCACACGACGATGCGCGAGGCGAACGACCGCGGCTTTGAGTGCCTTTTGCTCGAGGATTGCTGCGCCGCGACCGACTACGGCAATCATCTGGCAGCGCTGAAGATGGTCAAGATGCAGGGCGGCGTGTTTGGGGCGGTCGCGCCTTCAAAGGCCTTTATTGAGGCGCTGCCGTGACCGAAACGCACCATCCGTCGCGCGCGCCGTCGCTGGAGACGACCGGTATGTCGAAGTCGTTCGGGGCGCTCAAAGCGCTGCAGGACGTTTCGATCAAGGTCCCGGCGGGTTCCTTCCATGCGCTGCTTGGAGAGAACGGCGCCGGTAAGTCGACGCTCGTCAAATGCATTATGGGTTTCTATACGGCTGACCGCGGTCAGCTTTTGCTTAACGGCGAAGCCGTCGCCGTTCGCAACCCGCGCGACGCGCAGGCGCTGGGCGTTGGCATGGTGTATCAGCACTTCACGCTGGTTCCCGCTCTGACCGCGGCGGAGAATCTCGTCGTCAGTCGGGCCGACGCGCCGACGGTCATCGAATGGCGCAAGGAGATGAAGGCGCTCGAAGCCTTCCTTGACGGAATGCCGTTCCGGGTGCCCCTCGACAAGCCCGTCTCAGCCATGGCGGCCGGCGAGAAGCAGAAGCTCGAGATCCTCAAGCTCCTTTATCTCGATGAGCAATTCCTGATCCTGGACGAACCGACCTCCGTCCTGACCCCCGGCGAAGCCGACGAGATCCTCGGTCTGCTGCGTGATATGGCGCACGCGGATACGATCACCGTCATGATGATTAGCCACAAGTTTCGCGAGGTCGAGGCGTTCTGCGACGACTTCACGGTGCTCCGGCGCGGCGCCAGGGTCGGCGGCGGCAAGGTCGGGGCCGTCTCGACGCGCGAGATGGCGGGGATGATGATCGGCGACGCCGTCGTGCGCCCGTCCGCCTCGCGCACAACTTCGCCTAGGACCGGGGTGACGCTCGAGATCGCCGGGCTCTTCGCCGAGAATGACGAGGGTCGCGACGCCGTCGCTGGTCTCGATCTCAAGGTCCAGGCTGGCGAGATCGTCGGCATTGCCGGCGTGTCCGGCAATGGCCAAAGCGAGCTGGTGGAGGCGCTTTCCGGCCAGCGCCCCATCAAGCTAGGTCAGGTTCTCATCCGCGACCAGGACTTCGAGCCCAGGCGAGACCATTTCGACCGCTTCAAGGTGTTTGGCCTGCCCGAGGAGCCGCTGAAGAACGCTACTGTCCCCACGATGTCCGTGGCCGAGAATATGGCGTTTCGCCAGTTCGACAAAGCGCCGATGACGCGCCTCGGCTTCTGGCTGTCGCGCGAGCCGATGCGGGCCACCGCCCGGGACCTGATCAGCCGCTACAATGTCAAAACGCCGTCGACGGAGACGCCCATCCGCGATCTATCGGGCGGCAATGTGCAGCGCGCCATTCTCGCCCGCGAGTTGTCAGGCGACGTCGACGTGCTCATCGTCGCCAATCCCTGCTTCGGCCTCGACTTCGCCTCGGTCGCCGACATTCGGGCGCAGATCATGGAGCAGCGTAATCGCGGAGCCGCCGTCCTTTTGGTGTCCGAGGACCTCGACGAGATCCTAGAACTTTCGGACCGCATCGCCGTCATGTCGGGCGGCAAAGTGACCTATCTTACGGACGCGGCGACCGCCGACAGAACCACCATCGGACGCCACATGGCCGGTCACTGACAATCGACGCCGCTAAAGTTTCGGTCGGAGCCCCGGCTATCGCCGAGCGCCACTAGACTATTGCGCCCTTACGACAGGAGATAAAACAAGCCGCCGGAAAGGATGATCGTAGCTGGGGCGTCAGCGCCCAGGCCCTGGCGATCTGCCACGCTATCCCCGGTGGGTACCAGCCCCATCTGCCCCATGGGCCGCCCGACGCGGGTCTAATCGCCGACTGATGGGCCGTCGACAGCCCCCTTCTCTTGCAGCATCGTGCGCCTAGGACCCTGACGGCGCAAGCCTGTCAGGGGAAATCCGTTGGTCGGCGATGAAATGCGCCACGTGGGGTCCGGCGGATTGCCGGCATGGCGTTTTTTCAAGAAGGAGTTTGCGTGGATTCAGTGGACTGTCTCGTCATCGGCGCCGGGGTCATCGGGCTAGCGATCGCGAGAGCACTGGCCCGCGCCGGACGGGAGGTCATCGTTGTCGAAACGGAGAACGCGATTGGCGCCGGGGTCAGTTCGCGAAACAGCGAGGTTATTCACGCCGGCATTTACTACCCGACCGGCCTGACCAAGACGCATCTTTGCGTCGAGGGAAAGGCGATGCTCTATCGTTTCTGCAGTGAATACGGCGTGCCGCATCGGCGGTGCGGCAAGCTCATTGTTGCGGCCAACGAGAGCGAGATCGTGGGCCTTGCTGCGCTTGAGGCCCGGGCGAGAGCGAACGGAGTCGTCGACCTCGTCTGGCTCTCGGGCGCGGAGGCGCGAGCGCGCGAGCCGAAGCTCAAGGCGGAGCGAGCTCTCCTTTCCCCTTCCACCGGCATTGTCGACAGTCACGCGCTCATGCTGGCGCTGTGGGGTGACGCGGCGGACTATGGCGCGGCGATCGCGCTCGCGACGCCGGTCGTTTCAGGGCGAGCGCAGCGCGACGGGATTATCATTGAGACCGGGGGCGGCGAGACGACGCGGCTGATGGCCGCGCACGTCGTCAATGCGGCCGGCCTCGGGGCGCAGGCTCTCGCTCGCACAATCCAGGGCGTGCCTGTCGATACAATCCCCGCCCTCCATCTCGCCAAGGGCTCCTATTTCTCATGTAGCGTCCCCTCGCCCTTCTCGAGGCTCGTCTACCCGATGCCGCGGGACGGAGGACTTGGCGTCCATCTGACCCTGGACCTTGCTGGTCAGGCGCGATTTGGCCCGGACGTGGAATGGGTCGACACGATCAACTACGACGTCGACCCAAGGCGGAGCGAATCCTTCTACGCCGCGATCCGAACTTATTGGCCGGACTTGCCGGACGGCGCTCTTCAACCAGCCTATGCAGGAATTCGCCCAAAGATCGCCCGGCCGGGCGGATCATCGACAGATTTCTTGATCCAGACCGAGGCCGAACACGGGGTCAGAGGCCTGATCAACCTGTTCGGAATCGAATCTCCGGGCCTGACCGCAAGTCTCGCGATCGCGCAGCGCGTCGCGAAATTGGTCTGAAGGTTGGACCCGCCTCAACGATGTTGCGCGAGAAAAGAGGGATTGGTGAGCGCGGTGGGAATCGAACCCACGACCCTCTTATTAAAAGTTTGAAAGACCTGATATCCCCTGGATCAAATATCCCGGACGGAGAACGGCCATGGCTGAAGCAACGGCAGTCTGAGAATCATTGCGGCAGACGGCGCCGCCCGACCGCTAGCAGGCTAGGTTTCGGATCACGTAGTCGGGCAACGCTTTGCGCCGGCCAATCTCCGCGGCGAGCTCTTTGTCGGAGAGGTCAGCCAAAACGCCTGTCCTTACGAGAGCAGCGAAGGCGCCGAAACTATTGGCGCCCGCGATGTCGTGTTCGACGCTATCGCCCACACATAGGACATCGCGCGGGTTCTGAACTCGGGACAAGTCCGCAGCCGCCCGATAAATCTCGGGAAAAGGCTTGCCAATCCATGTCACCTCCCCGCCGAGTTCCGCATAAATCTCGGCAATGCGTCCGGCGCCAGGCGCATTGCCAACCGCCGTCAGCATAAGCTTGTCCGGATTGATGCAAATGCAAGGCGTTCCTCGCCGAGCCGCCGGCGCGAGCGCCGTGCGGTAATGGTCGAGCGAGACTTTGTCCGCTTGGCTGCCTGCGATCACGACCAGATTGGCTTCGCCGCTATGCGCGGTCGGAACAAACCCAAGCGCAGTCGCGAATTCGTCATCTCCGCCGGTCGAAATGCTGAAGCAGTGCGCTCTCGGCGCAAGCAGCGCCGAAAGACGCCCGCGCTGCATAAGGGTGGTCGCGACATCGCCGGAGGTCACGAGGAAGTCGTAGAGCTCCGGCGCAAAACCTAAGGCCGTCATGCGCTCCGCATTGGCGGTTCCTGTGCGGCCGGAGTTGGACAGGATCACGATCTTGACGCCCTGCGACTTCAGCGCCGCCAGAGCGTCCTTCGCGCCCGGATACGGGTTTCGTCCATCGTGCAGCACTCCGTATTGGTCGAAGAACACCGCCCTGAAGGAAGACGCGATTGCGACAAAGCGAGACAAAGCCATCATCCGGATTTGAGCAGGCTTTGCAACGCGAGGCGAGCCACGCCTGCGCATGCCTCTTGCGATTCCGCTCGTTTGAAAGGAACGTCCAACTTGCGCTGACGGATCTTTGTCCAAGCGGAGTTTGCGGCGCCGCCACCGACAGTGCGCACTGAGCGCAGAGGCGGCGCTCCGAGTTCGGAGAGTTTGCGATAGGCGTGCGCTTCGATATCGGCGACGCCTTCAAGGATCGCTTGAAGGAACGTCGTATCGTCTTTGGGCCTGGGCTCGAGCCGAGGCGGAAGCTTGGGATCGTTGATCGGGAAGCGCTCGCCGGGTTTCGGAAGCGGATAATAGTTCAGTCCCGTTGGCTTGTCCGGATTCAAGCCCGCAGAAAGCTCCGCAAGGCGGTTGCGCGGAAAGAACTGGTCGATGACCTTCCCCCCCGTATTCGAGGCGCCGCCGGCGAGCCACGTCGAGCCGATTCGGTGGCTGTAAATGCCGAACTCCGGCGCGAAGATCGCGTGGTCGCACAGAACCTTAACGACCAGCGTCGATCCGAGCGCGGTCACGCCGTCGCCCGCCTCCGATGCGCCGGTCGCTAGAAACGAAGCGCAGCCGTCCGTCGTTCCCGCGTGCACAATCGCTGACGCGGGCAGGCCGAGGCCCACGGCCTCAAGGGAGACCTGACCAATAGGAGCGCCGGGCTCCAGAACGACGGGCAATTTTGCCAGATCGGCTCCGGTTCGTTCGATCCAGTCGGGCCATCGCGCGGCGATTGGGTCGAAGCCTGTCTTGAGTGCGTTGTTCCAGTCGCTGCGGTCGAACCTACCGCTCAGCTTGCCGCTGATCCAATCGGCTTGATGCAGCATGTGCCGAACGCCTGGTCGGCTTTGCATCATCAAAACGCGCGCCAAAGCAGACGTGGCACCCCGAGCTGCGCTTTCGTTTGGCGCATGCTGGCCGATCGCTTGGATTATCGTTTCTTCGGCGCAGGGCTCGTCATACATACGGGCCGGCCCGACCGGCTCTCCAAACCGGTCGACGGCCAGCATCGTGCCGGAGGTGCCATCGACGGCGAGCGCGCGCACGTGGCTCAAGTCGCAGGAAAAAGCGAGTTCAGAGATGACTGCGCGGACACAATTCCACCATGTCGTCGTAGCCGTTGCATCGCCGAAAGACGTCATTGCGACGGCGGCCGAACCGACAATCGTCCCGTCATCGGCAAGCGCCGCCGCCCGCACTCCTGACGTGCCAACATCAATTCCGATGACGCGTGCCGCCATCATCCTATGGTCCTCATCTTCCAATAGACTTGCGATAGGCTTCCGCGTCCCAGTTCATGAGCTCCAGCTCCTCGTCGCCGGTCAGCACGTGGATCGGCGCGTCTTCAGGAATACGGGCCGCAACGTCCGCGAGACAACGCGCCATCGCTTCGGCGTTCTTCGACGTCGACCGATGGAGAACCACGCCGAGACCGGGCAGCGCCACCATCAGCGGAGGCCGACGACCCTCGGGCGGCGCACGAAGACGTCCGTCATCGATCGAGGCTTCGGTCAGACCCGGCCCAAGAAACACCACGTGGTCAGGATAGAGCGAGCCCAACCGCGCGATCGCAAGGCTTTTCGGGTCGACTGCGACAGCGTGGACGGCAGGATCTTGTGGCGGACGGTAGTCTGTGCCCTCAACGATTGAGGTAAGCTTGTCTATATCAACCTTGGGCGCCGCCCGCGCCGGCGCGGAAAGTGCTTCGCACACACGCTCTATGCGATCGGCGACTTCCGCGACCGTCTCACCGGCAACGACAAGGCCGTGATTAGCGAGGACGATAACGTTCGTGTTCTTAGTCAGCCGTTCTCCTATCGCATGGGCAAGCGGTAAGCCTGGCTTGCGATAGGGGACGAAGGCGAGCGCAACATCCGGATGTGGGCCCACGCGTTCACGCACGAGAATTTCGCAGTCACTGCGGACGGCGAGCGCGATCGTGTTAACGCAGTGAATGTGGACGACGACCGGCAAGGGCATGATCGCGTGCACGCTTGTTTCAATCGAAGGCCGCAGGCCGCTGACGTTTATTTGCGCATCCACGAAATCGACTGCCGCCGCGGCTCGGGGATCTCCGGCGGCGATCGCTTTGCGCAGAGGCTCAAGACGAACGGGCGTGAAGATATCCTGCGCAAGCGCATCGGCAAGCCAGGTTCCCGACGCCTTGATCCACATGACGCCGTCTTGTTTGATCGACGTGTTGCCGCCGGCGCCTTGGGTCCGCGCCGGATCGGCGCCGAGTGCGGCGGACAGCTGCCTCAGCGCGTGAAACTCGCTGTCATCGATCGGCGAGGATGTCATCAGGCTAGCTGCGGCGTTAGCATTTGAAACCAGGAGGTGAATTCTTCGCGCTCCCTGTTCGTGAGATGCAGGCCATGTTTCGTCCGCCGCTCAAGAATATCATCAGCATCGACTGCCCATTCCTCCTCCGCAAGGAATCGCGCTTCGCGTTCGTAAAGCGTCCCGCCAAACGGGCGCCCGAGATCGCTGATCGACTTCACGCCATTCAGGAGGTCCTCGACCCTCGTCCCATACCGCCGCGCATATCCGTGCGCGACGTCCTGTGGAAGCCAAGGGCGCCGCCGGCGTAGTTCCTGCAGAAAAAGAGAGAAATTGGCGTCCGGAATGTCTCCTCCCGGCAACGTGGCGCGCTCTGTCCATTCGCCCGACATCTGTGGCAGGTGGGGAGAAAGCTTCTCCAACGCATGCTCGGCAAGTTTGCGGTAAGTGGTGATCTTTCCGCCGAAGATTGAGAGCATGGGGGCTTGGCCCCCCGGCGCCTCGACATCGAAGACATAGTCGCGCGTGACCGCGCTCGGATTGGCAGATTTGTCGTCGAACAAGGGTCGCACGCCAGAGAACGAGTTGACGACCTCGTCAGTCTTGGGCGCGCCCGTGAAGTAGCGGTCGACGACCGAGAGGAGGTATTCGACTTCGGTTCTGTCGATGCGCACGTCTTCGGCCAGTCCCTCGAACGGGATGTCTGTGGTTCCGATCAGGGCAAGGTCGCCCTCGTAAGGATTAACGAAAATCACGCGCTTATCTCTGTTTTGCAGCAGATAAGCCTGATCGCCGCTCCAGAATTTGCGGGTGACAATATGGCTGCCCTTGACGAGCCGGACGCGACTCGCGGCGTTGCGGCCCGCGCGATGCAGAACATCCTCGACCCAAGGGCCCGCGGCGTTGACCAGAATCTTTCCCGTCGCCTGCAGCGTGCTTCCGTCGCTCGCGCTTCGCAGATCGATGCGCCATGTGTCGGCGACTCGCCGCGCCGATACGAGCGGCGTCCTCGTCAACACCACGCCGCCGCGCTTGCGGACGTCCAATGCGTTCAAAACCACCAGTCGCGCATCGTCCACCCAGCAGTCCGAATATTCGAAGGCGCGGCTGAAGGTCTTGCGCAGAGGCTCGCCTTCCGGCGCCTTCGTGAGATCGAGGCTGCGCGCCGGCGGCAGGACTTTGCGTCCGCCCAAATGGTCGTAGAGAAACAGCCCTGCCCGGACCATCCAGGCCGGACGTTGCTCCGGGCTGTGAGGCAGAACGAACCGCATCGGCCAGATGATGTGCGGCGCCGCGCGGAGCAGGACCTCGCGTTCGATCAGCGCCTCGCGGACGAGGCGAAACTCGTAATATTCGAGATAGCGAAGGCCGCCGTGAACAAGCTTGCCCGACCGGGACGACGTTCCCTGCGCGAGATCGTCCTTCTCGCATAATAGCACCGAGAGGCCGCGGCCGACGGCGTCGCGGGCGATGCCGGCTCCGTTGACGCCGCCGCCAACGACAATCAGGTCGAACTGGCCAAGGTCTCGGGTCATTCCGGTTGGGAGCGGCTCAACAAGGATTGAGGGGCCCTTCCCCAGCGAGATATCGGCGGACTTCCTCAGCTGTAGCTGCGGCGGCGGTCTTAACCGTCTTGACCGACGCGCCCGCGATATGAGGAGTCAGAGTGACATTATCGAGCTGGAGCAATTCCAAATTCGGGGGTGCAGGCTCGACCGCAAATGTTTCGAGGGCGGCGCCGCGCAAATGTCGGCTCTTGAGCGCATGCGTGAGCGCTGTGTAATCCACCATTGGCCCGCGCGCCGTGTTCACGAAATAGGCGCCGCGCTTCATCTGTTCGAATTGCTCTCGGCCGATGAACCCGCGCGTCTCCTCCGTCACCCGCGCGTGTAACGTCACGACGTCGCTCTCGCGCAAAAGCCGGTCGAGCGAAACCTGCACGACATCGTCTCGCAGATCATGGGCCGAGAGCTGAACGTAAGGGTCGCAGACGAGAATGCGGCAGCCAAACGCCTTGAGGATCCGCACGACCTTCGTTCCTATATGCCCATAGCCGATCACGCCGACCGTCATTTCCGACAATTCTTCGCCGGTCAGATCGGCGCGATAGAGATCGCCTCGCCATTCGCCTCGACGCAGGCTCTCGTGTCCCCTTGTGATGAGCCGGGTCTCGGCGAGGATTGCGCCGATGGCGAATTCGGCGACCGCGGACGCGTTCCGACCCGGGGTGTTGACGACACGAATCTTTCGCTCGCGCGCCGCCGCCATGTCGATGTTGACAGGGCCTCCGCGAGAGACAGCGATCAGCTTCAAATGAGGCAGCCGCTCAAGCACGCCAGCGGAAAAGGGCGCGAGATGGGTGACGGCGATCTCAGCGCCATCCATATGCGTCACCACCTCCTCGGCCGTCCCTTGATATTCCTTCAGCCCCTGCATTCCCGGCTCGGCGTAGCCATGCTCCATCGGTTCGTCCGGCCACGGCATCTCGTAGGATCTGATCTCGGGCGCCTCTCCGCATTTCTCCCGGATCGCCTGCTCGAACATGGACGGCAGCATGAAGCGGTCGCCCATGATCGATATGATCGGCCTTCGGCGCTCCGCGTCCTTGCTCACGCCGCGTACTCCTGTCTGAGCCGGCCCAAATGATCCCAGGCCGGCGACATGGCCGCTCGGATGGTTCGGTAGATCGGGTAAAGCTTCAAATAATAGGCGCTCAGCTGCGGGTCGGGGACCGTCACCTTATCGAGAAACGGATCGACCCACGCGTTGGCGCAGGCCTTCATGTCCGGGTAAGCGCCGATGTTGACTGCAGCCATCATCGCGGCGCCGGAAGCGCCAAGCTCCTCGCGGGTGAGCGTCCGCACGTTCGCGTTCAACACAGCGGCGAGAATGGCGCGCATCGCCTTGGACCGCGCCGCGCCTCCACCCAACCGGACCTCGTTCGGGATCGAGCCGGAAGCGAGGTAGCAGTCGCGCGTCGCGAAGGCGAGACCCTCAAAAACCGCTCGCGCCAGGCCAGCGAAGCTCGTCCGGGTCGAAAGGCCGCTGAATTGCGCCCGCGCGTGAGGATTGAGGAAAGGGCCGCGCTCGCCAGCCTCGAAAATATAGGGATGGTAGACGGCCTGGCCGGGATCAGCGGCAAGCACTCTCTCGTCCAGCCCAGAAAGAAGCGCCGCGCGACTTGTCTTCGCGCCCGCCATCTCTGCCGCTTCACGGGCCATGTCCATCAGCCAGTCGATGTTGAGGGTCGCCGCCATATTGGATTGCATCGAAGCGCAGGCGCGCTCGATCGGCAGGCACATCGTATAGCCGGAGCGATCCTTGTTGAGCCGCACGTCATCGGGCGTCGGAACATAACGCATGTGCATGCCCGTCGAGCCCAGCACAGAGACGCCGACCGCCGCGACGGGATCGCAAAGTCCGCCGCCCAGCGCGGTGCACACCACGTCAAGATAAGCGAGCGATATCGGGAGACCCTCGGGCAGCAGCGTCTCGGCCGCGGCGGACGCCGTGAGCTTTCCTGCCTCACTCACGCCATCGATCATGGGGGTCAGCAGGCGCGCGCAGTCGGCGATATCCATGCCTTCCAGAATGGACGGCTCGTATTGTCGGGTGCGGTAATTGCCGAAGGTGAAATTGCCTTCGGCCGGATCGGTTACGCGAGCGCCGGCGAGCTTGAAATAGAGCCAGTCCTTGCAGTGAAAACAAGTCGCAGCGCGCGCAATGCGCTCGGGCTGCGAACGCTTCATCCAAGCAAGCTGAGCCGAAGCCATGCAGGCGTTGAGACCTGAGCCGGTGCGGGCGTAATGCTCGCGATACGCATCGGTCTTCAGATAGTCGGATACCAAGCTGGCCGCGCGGGAGTTGAGCCAAAGCAGCCCACCGCCCACGGGCTCGCCATCGGCGTCGATCAGCCATGTGCCGTCGCCTTGCGCGGTCACGGCGAGAGCGGCGACACGGTGCGTAAGGTTCGGAACGCGCTCGGCGAGTTCCCGCAATGTCGCGGCGCAATCGGTCCAGGTCCGCTGCATTTCCTGCTCGACCTGACCGCCGCCAAGCGTCTGATAGACATTGGGCCGCGCGGAGACCGCGATCTGCTCGCCGGCAAGCGAAAACGCCACCGACTTGATGACGGAGGTGCCGGCGTCGATCCCGATCAGAATATCGCGAGTCACGGGCGAGACTGCGCATTTGCCGCGCGGGCGGCGGACCTCATGCCGCCTCCAGCCCGTGCGATAAAGCCGCCGATGTGCCGACGTCAAACACGTGAAGGTCAGAAGCGGAAACGCCAAACCGCAGCCGTTCCCCGGCTTGAGCCGGGATCGGCGTATGCGAGACCGCGACCATGAGTTTGCCCCCCACCTCCATCGCCAAATGGCTCTGGTCGCCGAGCCATTGATTGGAGACGATGCGAGCGTCGTCAGAACCGACGCCCAACCGGACGGCGTGGGGGCGAACGCCAATGACAACCTTCTCGCGTCCGCCAATTGCCGCGCGAACGCTTTGGGGAATGTCGCCAGCGGCAAAATCAAAGGTCGGGCCGTTATCGATCGTGAACCGCATCCGGTCGCCGTTCACAACGTTGGATTTGAACACGTTCATCGGCGGCTCGCCCACGAAAGTGGCGACAAACAGATTGACCGGCCTTTCGCGCAAGTCCTTTTGGCTTGCGAACTGTTGCAGCACGCCGCCTTCCATCACCGCGACGCGGTCGGCGAGCGCATTGGCTTCGGTCTGGTCGTGCGTGACAAATATCGCAGTCATGCGGCGATCGACAAGGAGGCCCTTCAGGCGGCCCCGCAGAACGGCGCGGAGACGCGGCTCGAGTTGCCCCATGGGTTCGTCCAGGAGATAGAGATCGGCTTGGCGCACGAGCGCGCGAGCGAGGCTGGCGCGCTGCTGCTCTCCGCCCGAAATGGAGCTTGGATACCGATCGAGAATCCCCTCGATCTCCAAAATCTGCGCGACGTCCGTCACCGACCTTTGCGCATCCTTTGCCGACGTGCGGGCGCTTTTCAACGCGAATGCGATATTGTCGCCGACCGTGAGGGGCGGGTAGAGCGAATAGCCTTCAAAAGCCATCGCGACTTTTCGCCGCGCCGGCGGCATCTGATTGACCCGCCGACCCTCGAGGACGATATCCCCGCGAGTGACTTCCTCAAAGCCCGCGATCATGCGCAAGGTCGAGGTCTTGCCGCACCCGGATGACCCCAAGAGCGCGACGATTTCGCCTCTTTGCACATCCATATCGAGGTTCTTCACCGCATGGACGGGGCCTTTCCCACGTCCCTCGTAGATCTTGTCGACGCTTTTGATCGAGAGAGCGGCGTCCGACATGGCTCTCACGCTGACTGAGGAACGATGCGACGACCGCTGGCGGGGTCGAAAAGAAGAACAGCGTTGGCGTCGAAACGCGCGAAGACGCCCCCGTGCCGGCGTGGCGCCTCGTTCGTCCCCGGTTCAGAGGCCAGAATTTCGTGGCCGTCATCGGTGCGGAGAAGAAGTAGAGTTCTCTCATTGAGTGGTGTCACCGCGACGAGCTCAACCGGAATGCTTTCGGGCGACGCTGTATTTTCGACGACTATATTTTCTGCGCGCAACCCGAGAACGCACGATTTCCCGGCCATGTGGCTGTAACCGACGGGTAGCCACAACTCGGCGCCGCCGATCGTAATCCTTGGGCCGGCAGGCGAGGCGACCGGCTCGACAGGCATCAGATTGATCGTCGGATCTCCGAACAGGCTTGCGACATTGATCGTCGCGGGCTTCACATAAACCTCGGCAGGCCGAGCGATCTGCGCGAAGTCTCGGTCGGAAAGCACCGCGATCCGATCGCCAAGCGCCATCGCTTCCTTGTAGTCCTGAGTGACGTAAAGAACTGTCGATCCGGACGCCTTGAGAAGAGAGGGTAGTTCAAGCCGCATCTCATAACGCAATTTGGCGTCGACGTTGCGCAGCGGATCATCGAGGAGCAGGATTTTTGGCTCCGCCACCAACGCCCGAGCGAGCGCAGTGCGTTGCTTCTGGCCATTGGAGAGTTCGCGCGGCGCGTGCTGGAGCACGTGTTCAATCTTCAAAAGCGCTGCGACCTTCTCGACCTTCGCGCGAATGACGTCCCGGGGAACGTTGTGCGCCGTCAGCGCGCTGGCAACATTGTCAAACGCCGACATGTGGGGAAAGAGCGCGAAATTTTGAAACGCCATGCCCACGCCGCGGGTTTCGGGCGCCTGGTCGGTGACGTCGCGACCACCAAGCAAGATGCTGCCCTCGTCCGGCTGCTCGACGCCGGCGATGAGCCGCAGAAGCACCGTCTTCCCCGATCCTGAGGGCCCGAAAACCGCGACAATCTCGCCGCTGTCGGCGGCGAGCGAAATGCGGTCGAGCACCTTGCCCGTCTTGAATTCCTTGCTAACCGAGCGGATCTCGAGATTGGCCATGACCTAGCCCTTCACCGCGCCCAGCGAGAGACCCTCAACGAGATAGCGCTGCGCATAGAGCGCAAGCGCAAGCGTCGGGGTTACGGAAAGCACGATTGCTGCAGCGATCTGTCCATATTGAATGCCTGAAGCGGTCACAAACGCGAGCGCGCCGACCGTGACCGGCTGTTTGTCGGCCGAGGCCAAGATGAGAGCAAAGACGAAGTTGTTCCAGCAGAAAATGAAGGCCAGAAGCCCGGCGGCGGCGATGCCGGGACCCGCCAGCGGAATCGCGATCCGCGTGAAAGTTCGCCACCACGAATGACCGGCGACGCGATAGGCGTATTCAATG
Source organism: uncultured Alphaproteobacteria bacterium (assembly GCA_963737365.1). GTDB lineage: Bacteria > Pseudomonadota > Alphaproteobacteria > Rhizobiales > Beijerinckiaceae > Roseiarcus. The sequence goes on along the minus strand of CAVTSD010000007.1, from coordinate 371,764 downwards.
TCCGGAGAGAGATCCTCGAAATAGCCGCGCACGATCCACAGGATGAGCGGCAGCGCGATCAGCTGATAGACCCAGATGAGGCCGATGTAGGTGTCGGTCAGCCCCAGCTGCTGGAAATAGAGCGAGAGGGGCAAGAGCACGAGCAGCGGGGGCGCGAAGCGGAACGACAAGAGAGTGAACGCGATATCCTCGCCGAGACGAAATTTGAAGCGCGCGAACGCGTAGGCCGCGGGAACGCCAAGAATGAGGGCGATCGCGACAGACGCGGTCGAAAGAAGGACGCTGTTCCATAGGTTCTTCATAAACGCGATATCAAGCGTTCCCGCCGTCGAAACGAGCTTGCCAGTGATCAGCGCCGAGTAATTGGAGAGCGTCGGCGTGAAGAAGAGGCTCGGCGGGATGCGTAGGATATCCTCATTGGTCTGGAAGGACATGAGGAAGATCCAGAAGATTGGAAACAGGAAGAAGAGGACAATGAGGACGATCAGGACGCCCCTCACCGCGCGCTCAAGGAGAGACATATGGTCCACAGTTCCCTCCTCCTAGGCTAGTCCGCGGGCGCGTTCGCGCAGCTTCAGCCATTGTTTGATGAAGACGTTCGACAACGCGTAGGTTATGGCCCACAGGATGATGAGAAGCGCGGCGGACTTGCCCACGTTCGTATATTGGTAGAATTCGAGATAGGCGCGCACCTGGAAGACAAGCAGCGTGTCGCCCGGCCCCCCCTGGGTCATCGGATAAATGATGTCGAACTGCTGGATCGAATTGAGCATCCGGAACAGCCCAGCTGTGATGATGTAGGGCGTCAGCATCGGAAGCGTAATCCGGAAGAACACGAACCGCCTCGGGACGCCGTCGAGCGCGGCGGCTTCGAACGGCTGCGTCGGTAGCGAGCGCAAGCCTGCGAGAAGCAAAATCATGATGAAGGGCGTGTAGACCCAGACGTCGACGAGCACGACAGTGAATAAAGCGGTGCTCGGGTCGGAGGCCCACTTGAAATTGTTGTATCCGAGAAGCTGCACAAAATAGGACAGGATGCCGAAGTTTGGGTTGGTCATCAGCTTCCACATGAGCGCCGCGATCGCCGGCGCCGTCATGAGCGGCAAAAGAAGCAGGATCGAGACGATGTTGTTGATCCGGGTCTGCTTCTGAAGGAGCATGGCGATGCTCAAACCGAATACAAGCTCGACGCCGACCGTCAGCACCGTGTATTCGAGCGACACCTGAACGGTGTGCCAGAATTCGCTGTCGGTGAAGAAATTGATGTAGTTCTGGAACCAGATGAAGCCCCGCATCGCTGGCAGGTTCAGGCGATAGCGCTGCAGGGAATAGTAGACTGCGGTGACGAAGGGAATCAGAATCCCGATGCAGACGAGCAGCGCCGGCAGGCTGAGCAAGTACGGCAGGTAATTGATCCGCCGACGCGGCGCCGCGTCGGCGTGCTTGACTGCAGCATCAGTCACAAAACCAACCTTACCTGCGATCCCTGACTCGTATCATCTTGACGTGCGCCAAGCTTGGCGATCTGCGGCGCGCGGGTCACCAATCCAGGCCCGCGCGCCGCGGTTCTGATCAAGCTTAGCCGAGGCCTGCGTCCTTGAGCTGCTTGTCGATGGAGGCGGCCAACTGATCGAGGCCTTCGTCCACAGGCGTTTCCTTTGCAACCATCTTCTGTAACGTCTCCGCCCATTGGGTAGTGACGTCGAAGAACAGGGGCTGCGGCGTGAAGTAGATGCGGGCGCCAGGCGCCGACGCGTCGTATTGCGCGAGGTAGCCGCTGTAGGACTTGTCGATCCGGTTGCGGAACTCATCGTCCTTCCAGACCGAGGTGCGAACGGGATTGACGAAGTCCATCTTGCGCGCGCCGAACAGATCGTGCTCGGTCGACGACGCCCATTGCATCCAATACCAGGCTGCGTCCTTCTGTTTGCCCGCAGTGTTCATAGCCAGGGACCAGATCCAAACGTTCGGCGTCGGCGCTTTGGCTTCGGGATTGGCCGCGAAGGCGTGAAAGCCGAGGTTGCCCTTCTCCTTGTTGTCGCCGCCATCCATGAAATAGCCGAGAATGTCGGCGTCAAAAATCGTCGCGGAGGCGCCCGCGCCGAGGTCAGTTCCGACCTGATACCAGGTGTAGGTCGACCAGTTCTTCGGGCCCGAGTCCTGGATCATCTGCACCCACATCTTGTGGAACGCCTTGGACTCGGCTGTATTCATCGCGGCCTTCAACTTGCCGTCAGTCACGGTGAAGTCCCGCTGGCCGTAGTTCGAATAGCCAGACAGAAAACCGGGATGGATCGTCGCCCAGGAGCGCGAGCCGCGAACTCCGATGCCGTAAGGTCCGCCGAGATCCTTGGTCAGCTTGGCCGCGGTCTCGAGGAGCTCGGGGAGATTGTTGGCAGGCTTCACTCCGGCCTTATCGTACATCTTCCGGTTATAAGTGGTTGAGTTCAGTTCGAAGCCCCACGGTATGCACCATTGCTTGGCGTCGGCCGAACCGAGCGCGGCTCCAGGCACCCCGTTCCACGCGGTGGATGCCCTGAGCCCAGGCTGCACGTCGTCCCAGTCGTATTTCGGATTGGTTTTGGCGGGATCCTTGATCCACGTGTTGAGGTCTTCGATCCAGCCTGCCGGTCCGTAGGTCCAGGTCATGTAGGCGCCCGTCATGAAGGCGTCGTATTGGCTAGACTTCGACGAGAGAGCGGCCGTCACCTTGTCGAAATACACGTCCTCGGGGAAGATGTCGTAGGTGACGTCCATGCCCGTCAGGCTTTTGAAATTGTCGAGGTCCGCGATCATAGCGTCGGCGTAAGGGTGCTTGTTCAGGAGAAGGTGAAGCTTTGTGCCCTGGAATTTTTTCCAGTCGAAATCCGCCGCGAGCGCCTGAGTCGCCGCGGCATTGAAGAGGAAATTGGCCGTTGTGGCGCTTACGCCTAGCTTCGCGGCGCCGCTCATCATTTCGCGCCGGGTCATTTTGCCGGCCTTGAATGCAGCAAAGAATTCTTTCGCCTTGTCGTGCATCGCTTCCTCCTTGGTTTCCTTACCTCATCACGTTTTGCGATGATGGCTAGTCCACGAGATGTCTCGCGGTATTCTCATCGGTAATCAGGCCATGCAGCAATCCGCTCGCGAGGACGCCTCTGATCGCATTGATCTTAGTCTTTCCCCCGGCCACGGCGATCGTCGCCCGTTGCCGAATATCAGCAGCGGACATGGAGAGCGCCCGTGCGGAGACGTCGCTCTCAATCACATCGCCGCGCGAGGAAAAGAGATGGCCCAGCAACTCGCCGACCGCGCCGAGCGCGCGCGCTTCCTCGAACTCATGCCTCTCGACGAGGCCCGTCGACAGGATCGATGCGTCATCGTCGATAGCGCCGATTCCAACCAAGCGCAGGGTCGACTTCACGCCAAGATCGAATACGTCCGCAACTCCGCGCTGCTCGAGCAGAACTTTACGATCCTCGGGCGTATTGGCCAGAAAAGGGAGCGGCAGTACATAAGCGGCGGCATTGGTTTTCTCGGCAAGACGATGGATGACGTCGAAAGGCGTTGTCACATAGCGCCGTGTCATTCCGCCGAGGAGCGAAACCAGTTTGAGATCGGGAATGTTCATACGGGAGAGATGGTTGACGCAAGACGCGAGGGTGCGTCCGTGACCCACGCCAATCACCTGATGCGTTCCGCTTTCAATCGCCAGTTGGAGAAATCGGCCGCCGGACAGTCCTAAAGATCGCAGGGGCAAAGGGTTGTCGTCGAGGTCAGGCGCGACTACGCACTGCTCAAGCCCGAACTTCCCCAGGAGTTCGTTTTCGAGATGGACGCAAGCTGAGACTGGGGCGTCGATGGAGACGTGAATAAACCCGAGCCGATACGCGCGCGCAATCAGACGGTGCGCCTTGACGCTCGGAACTCCGAGCCGCCTTGCCACTTCGCCCTGAGTGAGGCCGGCGCCGTGATAAAGCCACGCTGCCCGAGCGCAGAGCTCCTGGTCCCGTTCGTCGACCGTTGGCGATGCGACGTCGCGCATTTCGCTCCCTGATATTTTTTTCTTGGCTTGAGATTTTTTTCATGATGCAATCCGCGAGTCAAGACGTCAAGAGCGGGCCTTTGTGTTAACGCGCTCCGCGACGCGGCCAACGATCGTGGGTTTAGTCGGACACGGGCGGCCAAGAGGGTGGATCAATGACCAAGGACGAAAGGGCGTTGCGCGCCGATATCGTGGCCAAGGCCCGGTGGATGAACGCGGCGGGCCTTAATCAGGGCACGTCCGGCAACATATCCGCCCGCTACAAGGACGTGCTGCTTATTACTCCGTCGGCCACGCCCTACGAGTTGATGACGCCTGACTCGATCGCAGCGATGCCGCTCGACGGAGAGTACGGCGCCTGGAATGGACCCTTGAAGCCATCGACAGAATGGCGATTTCATTTCGATATCACGAAGTCCCGGCCGGACGTCGGCGCGATCGTACATACGCACTCGACCTACGCGACCGTCCTCGCGATCGCCCGAAAGGAGATACCCGCCTGTCACTACATGATCGCAGCCTTCGGCGGGACCAACGTGCGCTGTGCGGGCTACGCGCGCTATGGAACGAAGGAGCTGTCGGACTTTGCGCTTCAGGCGCTCGAGGGGCGAAACGGCTGCCTCCTCGCCAACCACGGCATGATCGCGCTCGGCGCCAACCTAGATAAAGCCATGTGGCTCGCAGTCGAACTCGAGACGATCGCCAAGCAGTATTACCTCTCGCTCGCGCTCGGCAATCCCGTCATTCTGTCCGATGAGCAGATTGCCGAAACCGCGCGCGGATTCGCGAGCTACGGCCTTCAAGATACGTCGCAGGGTCGTTCGCGCCCAACGAAGGCGCGCCGGTAGAGGGCCAAAGGCGGTTTTTCTGGTCAACCCCTCGTTTAAACCAACAGGACCGAAGGAGCGGGGCTTTCCGGAGAGCCGTCCCGGAGCGTCGATCGCCTAATTCTCCGCGCACTCAATTCTCTATTCGACTGCGACAACTTCGATTTCGTGGCCGTCCATCTCCACGGTTTCACCGACCGGCTTGCCAATGAGATGATGGGCAAGCGGAGACACATAGGCAATCGATCCGGCGCGAGGATCCGCCTCGTCTTCGCCGACGATCCGGAACGTTTGGCGCCGACCGTCGTGGCGCAGAACCGTGACGCGGGAGCCGAATGCAATTGCCGTCGACCTCCCGGGCTCAGGCTGCAGAACCGCGCTCGCGAGGCGCTCTGCGAAATAGCGCGCATCTCGAGCGGCCAGGCCCAGAGCTCTACGGCGCTTGTCGACGTCCTCTATCGCTTGCGCCGTTTTGAGCGCCTGTCGGCTGTCGGCGAGGGACCGCTCCAGCGCACGGAGGCCGGATTGGGTCACAAGGTTGGGATGCGGGGAAATCGCACGCGGAGGCAGGCTCACCTCCTGTGCGGCCTCCGCGCTCTCTTCCCGGACAAACGCAACGCTCATTTCGGCCGTATCCTCTCAGGGCAACATATATTCCTCCATGGCGGAATTGCGACAGGGAACAGTCGTCAAAAAGCGTCCTTATTCCGGTGCAAATGAGCGGTCGGATAGGCTTCGATCCGGATGCATTGATCGAGATCCAACGCATCGCGAACGCTATCGGCAACGCGGCCCCACAAAGCAACGCCATGACCTAGAGCGCGCGTGCCGACATTCTGAACGTGCTCGGATCGAAGCGCTACGCGCGTCAGGCGCGTCGCTTGAGAGAGCCTTGCGAAGAAATTCCGCATTCACAAAGATGCCGTTTGACGGCATTGGCGTGACCATGTGAGCGTCGATCTCAAGACGGCATATCTCGCTGGCCCGGCAACGATCGCCGAACTCAAGGAACGAGCGGCCGAGGAAGGCGGTTCGATCCTCGACTATCTTGGCATCCTCCGCAGCGTCTTAATGGGCGCAATCACGGCGAGCGCTGAAGCACAATCGGCGTTTACATTGGCGGCGTTGTCCGGCCGGCTTGTCGAGGTCTTGAAGGAGATCGGGAAGCTAACGGGTGAGATCGAGCGCTTGAATCCATCCATCTCGATTACGAACCCTACGGACAGGCCCGGAAATCAAGACCCCTCAGGAATCTTCACGGAAGACTGCCACCCATCGCTGCCGCGATCGTTGAGCAGTCGTTTCGACGCGCGCCGCATTGGATCTGCGTCAAGGTGCGCGTATCGCTGACTGTGGCCTAGCAGCTTGCCGATAACGAGCCGCCGTCGAGGGCAGCGGGCTTTAAAAGCCCCCCAGCGCCCCGGGGGGACGAAGACAATGCAGTCGACGTGTCGGCCCCAAGTTTCGTTTGCGCCCGTCGATTTCGCGGGCGAAACCTTTCAGTTGTTGCCCTGAACGTTGCCCGAGCAGTATTTTTCGTTGTCGGTTTGGGTTGAATCTTTCGGCCTAAGCCATTGATTTTGCTTGGTGAGCGCGGTGGGAATCGAACCCACGACCCTCTGATTAAAAGTTGTTGGAGAGTTTGGCGGTTTCTGTTGAGATTTCAGTTACTTACAGATTTTTGGTTTGCAGCCTGAGAGCCGGTTTTGACCGATATACGCCGATATTGACAGGGCGGTTTGCAAACTGCTTCCACCCCTTCACTGGAAGGCGCTAACCGCACGATCCGGCTCCAATTAGCGCCGCGTTCTCCTGAGAAGCTGTTCCGGCAACAATGCCCAACATGACGAATAGCACTCCCCACACGTCCAAATGAAAGCTGCCGATAGCCGTCTCTTTCAATTGCTCCCTGATTTCTTTGTCCGCCACCTCGCGGGCCCCGGATTCAGCATTCAGCTTGTCGGAAAGTTCGTCAGACCGACGCTTCACCTCGCTCCCCAAGCTGCCGACCTCATCAAAGAGCTTGTTGTGGCTGTCCTCTAAGATCGCGACGCGCTGCGCCAATGTCGCCTGCGGCCCGGCGACAGCTCGACCCCTCATACTTCCACTCGCCATGCTCATGCTAGTCCCCGCTGCACTTACAACGACATTCTGCTGCCTGAACCGTGGCCGCCGCTCTAAAATGCGCTTCAGCGTGTGTTGTGGGAACTGCCGCCGCGCTCCTCGAAGCTTCAGCACAATCGTTATGACACCAACGAGCTGGAATCCTCCGCCAATCCAACGTACCGCCTGCTCTCGTATCGGTTGTTGCGCGTGACACGGCCAGAACAAGCGAACTACGACGCAGAGCACAAGAAATAGGAGGATCGGAGCAATGTATGGAGCAAAGAAGACAATGAGTTCCGGTATCCACCGCGCCGTCGCCGGAACCCACCAGCGAAGCCGCTTCAGAAACTCTGACAATCTATCGGCGACAGACACGACTTTTTCCTGCCTTGCACTGGGGGGCAATGAACACTATCGAACTGCCAATGCTTCCCCCGTTCAAAGACTTTCTCACACTGTCGGGCCTGATCGCCGCCTTCAGCGTCTTGCTAGGCAGTGCAATCGGAATACACAGTCTGCGGCAGCCAAACATGTCAAAGGGTCGCTGGATGGCCCTAGCAGGCTGTTGAAGAAGTATCCCGTTTCGCTTTGAGGACGGCTTCGTCGCCGTTTCGGTATGCGAACTCGATCTCGAGAGTGCCATCGTCGAGGAGTTCGGCGGTCCCTTCGCCCTCGACCTCGTCGCCTTCCTCGCAACCGGCCCAGCGAAAGCCAATCGAGTCCCGAGCATATTCGACCTCGAGGCCAGCCTCCAGAGCGCCGAAGGCGATTTCGTCGCCTTGCGCGGTGATCGTCAGCGCCGCCGGGCCGCAGAGATCGAGGTGAGCACCATCCCAGAGGTCGGCCTCGACGATCCGCCAGCGGCCGATCAGTCGGCAGTTCGCCGGGCTCTTCACGCGCAGGCCTCCAAGAGCTTCTGCAACCGCAACAGATTGTAGGCGGCGGCCGCGAAGGTAAAGGCCCAACCGACGCGATCGCGGCCGCGGAACTTGGCCTTCTCCTGCCCGCCAATCGTCTTCATCCAGCCGAAGGCTTCCTCGATCCGTTTGCGGATGCGTTGGCTGACTGCATAGCCTGCATGCCGCGTTGTGCGGCTGTCGATCGCCGACGAGCGGCCATTCGCATTCTGCGCCACGTGGGGCGTCGCGTTCATCGAGCGCAGTTCATTGACGAAGTCCTCGGCGTCGTAAGCTTTGTCGGCGCCGAGCGTGATCGGCCTCGGCCGATCGGCGCGCGGCTCGATCATGTGCAGCGCCGCGATCCGCTCGGCGTGGCCATTCGCCTCGGTCAAGCAGGCGTCGACGACGAGGCCGTTGCGGTTCTCCATCAGCGCGTGGCCCATGAAGCAGAGCTTCGCCTCCTTGCCCGGCCCTTTGCGATAGAGACGCGCGTCCGGATCGGTCGTCGAAGCGTGCGTCGCGTTCGAGCGCTTCTGGCCGTGAAAATCCGCCTCGCGGTTCCTCCTGCCGCCTGCCGTCGGAGGATCGCCCGAGCCGTCCTTCGGCCGAAAACTCTTCATCGAAGCCCACGCCTCGATCAGCGTGCCGTCGACCGAGAAATGATCCGCGCTGAGCAGTCGGTTCACACGCGGCTGCGAAAGCACCGCGCCCAAGAGCTTGGCTGCGATGTCGCCCTCCAGAAGGCGCTCGCGGTTCTTGGAAAACGTCGAGTGGTCCCACGCCGCATCGTCAACGCCGAGGCCGACGAACCAGCGAAAAAGCAGGTCGAACTCCAGCCGATCCATCAACTGCCGTTCCGAGCGGATCGAATAGAACGCCTGCAACAGCATCGCCCGAAGGAGCTTCTCCGGTGGGATCGAGGGACGGCCGCTCCGCGAATAAAGCGCCGAGAACGCGCCTGAAAGGGTCGAAAGCGCCTCGTTCACAATCCCGCGGATGGCCCGCAGCGGATGGTCCTTGCCGACCCGCGCTTCAAGATCGACGTAACTGAACAGCGACCCCGACCGCTCGTCCCCGCCTCGCATCCACTCGCCTCCGCCTAAGCGCAAGACGACAGAATCACATCACGATTCCCCCGGCCAGAGACTTTTTCAACGGCCTGCTAGCGGTGTACGCAGCTTTGGCCGCTCTGGTTAGCATAGGACTTCTCTTTAACGGCGCGTATCAGGAGCAACTTACCCGAGAAGTAGACGGTAAAATCGACACGATCCGCGCCGTCTGGGGGAGTGCTCCGGGGACTTCGGGGGAGGAAGTCCTAAATCACATCATCGCTAAATTCAGTCAGCCGCAGGTGATTTCGCCGCCACAAACGGCGAAAATGGCGCATGAGATCGCTTTTTTGAAAGATACTCTACCAAAGAGAATTATCATCCTGAGAGCGCAATATAGTCTTATGCCGGGCTACGATAATGGTATGTACCCACCATTGGTTGAAATGTTCAAGAGAAATGGCATTGATCCAGAAGGCGGGAGCTATAAACCGGACTCTATAGACGAGGTCGGACTATTGCTGATTGTAAAAGACCCTCCAAATCCGCCCGACTATGTTACCAAGTTTTTATCGTCATTGGCGCTCACGGACATTAAGGCTAAAACTGCTTACATACCGGAAATATACCTCGAGGACGCTTTGACCATTTTTATCGGTCCGCCGCCGATCTAATCTACGTGGGATTTTCATCGGTTTACATTCAATGTTCCAATCTCCTCGAATTCAAACGGACCCTTAACGGAACAGATCGTGCCTTCTGCTGCTTCAAGCGCAGCGTTGAGCTTCTGCTTCGCATTCATTTTTGAGTCTCTGCAATAAAACAGTACGGACGCAGCGGCTTCTGATCCGGAGCCCACTGATCCACCATATTCCGGTATGGGCAAAACTGACAAATCGTTTTGGATAGTGTACAAATGAGCGTCAAAGCCGACCATAAAAGGCCCTCCGAAACTCTCTACACCATCCTTAACACAGAGTAGCCCCTGTTCCTTAAAATATCGCCTTAGACTTGGAATGAACTCTTCGCGCATATATTGATCGCGATCAAAACTTTCACCGATTTTCGGCGCACCGAAACCATATTGCAATAAGTCAATCAGCCTAAACAATTCAATACATCCAAACAGAAAGCGGTCCTTAATTTTTAAAATCTTTGAACTTTTGTCAATCGCGTAATTGTGACCGTTAGAGCCACAGGAGTCACCGCCCATATATACTTTTTCTTTTTCAACGACGCCAACAATGCAGGTCATAAACCCCTACTTTCCCTTTCTGTTTAGCCAAACGAATATATAACATAGCCCGCCCGTTAGTAAAAGCAGAAATCTCGGCTTTTCTTGATCATGAACCGCTGGGTGGTCGCCGCCTGCCTGGACAGGCTCAGGTGCGACAATCGATGCTAAGGCATTCCGGACGACTCTGGCTCGCGATACCATCATCTAACCGTTTGCAAACGACTTGCAAACTTTGCAAAACTTTGCCTGCTACGGTGTAATAGTGTAGTTCATAACTACTTGTAATATCACCGGAATTTGGTGAGCGCGGTGGGAATCGAACCCACGACCCTCTGATTAAAAGTCAGATGCTCTACCTATTGAGCTACGCGCTCGCCTGAAGCGCCGGAAGGCGCTCGCCGCGCCCCGTGCCTACAGCCTCGTCGGCGATGGGTCAACGGCGATGTCCGCCTTCAACTGCGCCGTTCGCGCCGCGCGAAGCTTCTCGAAATCATCGCCGGCGTGATGCGACGAGCGGGTCAGCGGCGACGAGGACACGAGCAGAAAACCCTTGGCCGCGCCAATCGTCGCATAATCGGCGAACTCCTCCGGCGGGACGAACCGCTCGACCGCGTGGTGCTTCGGCGTCGGCTGCAGATATTGGCCGATCGTCAGAAAATCCACCTTGGCCGCGCGCATGTCGTCCATCACCTGCAACACTTCGTTGCGCTGTTCGCCCAGGCCCACCATCATGCCCGACTTGGTGAACAGCAAAGGATCCAGTTCCTTCGCGCGCTCAAGCAGCCGCAGCGACGCAAAATAGCGGGCGCCGGGCCGGACTGTCAGGTATTTCGACGGCACGGTTTCGAGATTATGGTTGAACACGTCGGGCTTCGCTGCGACGACAACCTCGAGCGCGCCCTCCTTGCGCAGGAAATCCGGGGTCAGGACCTCGACCGTCGTCTCAGGCGCGGCGCGGCGAACGGCGGCGATGGTGCGCGCAAAGTGCCCTGCCCCGCCATCGTCGAGATCGTCCCGGTCGACCGAGGTCACGACGACATGCTTGAGACCAAGCTTGGCGACCGCGTCCCCGACGCGCGCCGGCTCGTCATCGTCGAGCGCGCCCGGCAGCCCAGTGCGCACATTGCAGAAAGCGCAGGCGCGGGTGCAGGTGTCGCCCATGATCATGAAGGTCGCGTGCCGCTTGTCCCAGCATTCGCCGATGTTGGGACAGCGCGCCTCCTCGCAGACGGTCGCGAGCTTGTGTTCGCGCACGAGACTCATGGTCTCGGCGAACACCGGCGAGCCGGGCGCGCGCACGCGGATCCAGGGCGGCTTGCGGGCGACCGGCTGGTCCGGCCGGTGCGCCTTCTCAGGATGGCGCAGGCTCGCTCGCGGTGCGGTCAGGTCGATGAGCCGGGTCATGGTCGTTATCTAGGGTCGGCCCGCCGGGCGGTCAAACGTTGCGTCTTCAAGCCCGACCGCGAGCAGCCGCGCGGCCCCAACAACGGCCCCCCGAGCCCGCAAATAAACGCCCAATAAACGTCAGTAAACGCTAATAAACGCTAGTAAAAATGCTAGCGTTTACTAGGTGGTGTGGACGAATTTGATCAAGCATAGGCCTGCGGCGAAGCTGACGATGGATCTGAAGTTTCGTTCGGTCTTTTCGCATCGGAGCGCGACGCGCTTGAACCGCTTGAGGCGTCCAACGCCCTGCTCGATGCGAGCCCTTGCCTTGTAGAGGGTTCGCGCGAAGAAGGCCGGCTTGTCTTTTTCGTTGGCCTTGTGCGGGATGACCGGCGCGATGGCGCGCGCCCTTGCCGCCTCGCGGTTGGCCTTGCTGGCGTAGCCTTTGTCGCAGATGGCGGCGCGAGGCTGGATGTCGGGTCCGATGTCGAGCAGGGTTTCGAAGTGACGCGCGTCGGAAGCTTCTCCGCCGGTCAGATCGAAGGCGATGATGTCGCCGGAGGCGTCCGATTTTGCGTGGATTTTCGTGGTGAAGCCGACGATAATTGAGTCCATAATGAGGCCATCTCGATGAGAGTGTCGAAGAGACGCGAAACGCAAGTGAAGCGCCCGACCCTAAGCGATTTCTTAGCTCCACGACACGCTGTTCCAAGAGCGAAGCGTCCGCCAGCGCGCGCGCCGAACGTTTCGACCGATTTGCAGTCTTCAAATGAAGCCAATGGCCTCGGAACGTGCATGATTTTGAAAATTGGCCGTACACGCGGCAGGCGCGACTGAAACGATCGGTCGATATTTTGTGCGACCACGCGGCCAACTTTGTCGACAATAGCTACCAGATGCCCAGGAGATTCGGTAATTTGGAGTAAAAAAATTCCCGTCCTGTCTCAGCCTCTCCGATGGTCCGCCTCGGACCCGCCTTGCCGCCTCACCCTTGGGCCCCCTCGCCCGACTGGTCATCAAGCTGACTGGTCATCTTCAAGCGCTCCTGCACAACGCTTTGCGCGCCCCGTATTCGAAGCACGAGGATACAATAGCGGAATTTCTGCAAATACAAATGAAATAGCAGATTTCAACGTCCACCGTGTCATAAACCGTAGTGACATCAACATTTTAGATGCTAGACGCTTGAATTCGGGCAGCGTAAGCTCGGCGGTCGACCCGGAATGGCCTTGCTTCCTCAAGATGGGTGATCAGGCGGCGCAACAAGCCCTGGGTCGGGTTTTCGCCTTGCGATAACCCGCATAGCCAAATCCTGCGAAGCCCATGAGCATCATCGCCCAGGTCGCGGGCTCCGGCGCAGGCGTCGCGGCGGGGCCTGCCGGGACGCCTTCAAGCGTGTAGGCCGAGTAGCCCGGCTCATCGATGGCGAAGGTCGGATCGACCGATGCTCCACCCTCGGCGCTTTCCAGAGCGCCTGCGTAAGCATTGCTGAACTCGGCGCCAGCGCTTGCGATAATGTTGACCGCGACGTCAAAATTCGCGGCGGTCATCACTTCGCCGTTGAACGGGGTGCTGTTGCCGAGCAGGACCGGCGCGGGATAGTCGAGGGCATCCGTGAAGTGGCCGTAGTCGTAACTCGTATAGGCCTGGATATCGACGAGAATGCCGTTATTGGCGACTCCCGACCGGCAGATCCCCTTCCGCGTATTGCAACTGGAACGCCGCATCCGCGCCCGCGGTGACGGGAGCGTAGGCGCCGTCCACGGGGCCGGTCACATCGAGCGACGTGGCGCTGGCGAGCGCCGTGATATGGACCGGAACAAGGGCGCCGGTCACCGGGCCATTGACCCGGATCGTGTACTTGACGTGGCAAGGGCGTCGCCAGCAAGGCCGTAATAATGATCGCCCGGGCTGCCATTGTAGCCCGTAAGATCGCCGATCCCTTCGCTGGCGAACACCGAGACCGAGCCATGGTCGACATTTGAGGCGTTTGCGCTAAATGTCGCGCCTTCCGCCGCGCCCGACGCGGAGTTTGGCGTGTCTTGCGTAAAAGTAACATCACCGGCCAACCCCGTGGCGTATCCGTCCACATAGTAGGTTGCGTTCGCGCTCATCGCGGGCGAGGCGAGCAAGGTCCTGGAGCGGCGGAACGAGGCTCCAGGAGAAGTTGGTGCTGTTGAGGAGGCTTTCCAACTGGCTGCCTGGAGGACTGCCATCGACGTTCGCACTGAGCACGGTTCCGGTGTCGAAGACATGGACTTCTCCAGTAAGCTAGCCTGTCGTAAATGTGGGCAAAGTCGCGGCGACCCCGTTGATGGTGAGCAAGGCGGTCGCGAACGAACCATAGGGTCCAAAGGCAAAGCCGCCATCGTTTGGATCAATCACGGTGTTCGTTGCGTTCGGAAGGTCGAACACGTAGGTCGCGACCAGCGTATCTCCCGCGGACGCCGAAGGTATCCCATCGGCGGGGGTGACCAAGGTCACTGGTCCTGTGTAAGTCACCGTAATCGTGTCTGCGTGTGCGACCGCTGACAGCCCGAGAACGCCGGCTGCAATCGTCGTCATCAAAGTCTTCATCGCTCTTCCCCCTGAATGGATTTGACAGTCCGAACGCGCGCCGCGCGTTCCTCCAGACGCTGGCGCTGGTCTCGGAACGTGACGGTAGGGAAGGCAGTGAAACGCATCCGACAATGCGCCGCACCTCCCAAATGGGGGAAAACGCCGCCCTCGGGCTGTATTCAGGTTGCTAAATGTCGATGCGGGTCAGAAGCCCAACAAGCTCGGCCTGACGTTTCGCGCCGGTCCCCGGGCCGAGGCGATGGCGCCGACCCGTTTGAAATGATGGCTTACCCGTTCGAGTTCGCCGATTTCCCAGTCTTCCACTTCCGCCGTCCCGCGCTCGACACAGCCGCCAATTTCGCCTGGCACGATCTCAAAACCGATGAAACTCCTGAGTTGGAACGCACTCAGAAATTCGCTCTGTATCCTTTGTCGCTCGAGCGCTTGCCGATCCAGGAGCATTTTCTCGTGCACGAACTCTCGGCCCGCTCGAAGGAGCGGGGCGCCCAGATGAATTCGATAATTGTGGTCGGCCCAGCTGCCACGCGCATAAGCTTCGGCAATCTCCGTAGATTCCGGGCTGACATAGCTGATCAATTTTCGTCAGCGCTGAAACCGACGATCGAGCCGCCGAGCGCGTTCGAGAAACGTCGGAGCGCTTCCGGCCATAGTTCAGGGAAAGCCGCCGCCTCATACATGCGGTCGATCGCATTGGCGAGATCGGGATGTTTGATGGCGGCCACAGCATCAACCACCCGCGATTAAATTGATGAACCTACGAATACGCCTCGCGCGTTTCCCGCGCCGACTGGTGGCGTTCATTGTTCGTATCGATGCGCCCGCGAACCGATCTCGCATCGGCGAACCTAGAACAAGATTGGCTCGTCTATGTTGCAAATCATTGTGATGTCGGCTCGTCCACGGGCCTCAAGGCGAGGTCGGTGAAAAAACTCGCTTCGGCGCCGCGGCGCCTCTCACATCCGCGCCAGCGTCGCGATATAAAACCCATCTGTGCCGGTCGTCTTCGGGCTGAGGCGGAAGCCGGCGCCGAGCGTCGATTGATGCTCAGCCAGCGCGGGCAAATTGGCTGAATTCGCCTGCGCATTCGCGTCGATCGGTAGGCAATCGTCGTGGCGGCCCATGAAAGCGGCGATCCGGTCTTCGTTCTCGGCCTTGAGGACGGAGCAGGTGATATAAACAATGCGGCCGCCTTGCTTGACGAAACGCAAGGCGCTTTCGAGCGTCTCGTCCTGATCCTTGATGCGCTGCTCGAGCGCGCCAGGGCGGATGCGCCATTTGGCGTCGGGATTGCGCCGCCAGGCGCCCGAGCCCGTGCAGGGCGCGTCGATCAGCACGAGGTCGCAGCGCCCTTTGAGGTCGGCGAGCACGTCCGTTTGACCCCTCGGCGCACGGACCTGGACATTGCGGGCGCCCGAGCGTGCGAGCCGCGCGAAGATCGGCGCCAGGCGATGCGCGTCGGGGTCGGCGGCGTAGATCTGTCCCTGGTTTCCCATGGCTGCGGCGAGCACCAGCGTCTTGCCGCCTGCGCCTGCGCAAAGGTCGAGGACCTGCATGCCGGGCTTGGCTTCGGCGAGGAGCGCGGCAAGCTGCGAACCCTCGTCCTGCAACTCGACAAGGCCCTTGACGTAGGCCGGGTCGGAGGCGAGCGGCGGCGCGCGGCCGTCCGGGCGCATCGCGATGCGCATGCCCAAAGGCGAGAGCGGCGTCGGCTCGGGCTTGAGATGGGCGAGCGCCCGGAGCGCCCTGTCGCGCGTGGTCTTGAGACTGTTCACCCGCAGGTCGACCGGCGCGCGCTCGGCGAGCGCCCTGCCCTCCTCCGCGATCGATGCGCCGAAGCTTGCTTCCAGTTCCGGCGCGAGCCATTCCGGGAAATCTCCGATGACGTGCGCGGGCGCGCCCCTGAGGTCAACGGCGGCGAGCCGCTCCCGTTCGGCTTCGGTGAGCTTGGCCGGCGCGTGGCCCTCGCCGGAGAACAGCGCGGCGATCCCGTCGGCGTCGAGGTCGTGCGCTTGTCTCAGCGCGCCCAGGATCTCTGCGCGCGGACTGGCTTCGCCCATGATCCAGGCGGAGGAGCTTTTCTTTCGCAGCGAATCATAGACGAGACCAGATATGGCCGCCCGGTCGCCCGAGCCCGCGAAGCGATGCGCGAGGCCCCAATCTTTCATTGCGTCGGACGCGGGTCGGCGACGGGATTCGATGTCCGTCAGAACTTCGATCGCTGCGGCGGCGCGGGCGGCGGGGGTCATGGAGAGGGGAACCTTTGGGGTGTGCAGTCCCGGCTCATATCCCCGGAAGGCGCCCGATCCATATCTCGCCGACTTCCCAAGAACAATGTCGCAAAGACGGTAGAGCTTGACTTCGGACGAGACTACAGTTTGTTCGTCGCCGAGCCTCACCGCCGCCAAAGCGCGAGATCAGGAGAATTCCGATGAATGACGCGTCCAAAGAGGAGGCTCGACTCCTGAGCGGCGCCGAACTCGAACTGGTCGCCGTGACCCGGCCGCCGGAAATCGAGCGCCAGTCTGTCGATGAGCTCAAGGCCGTCGCGCGGCGGTTGAGGGAGGCGCATGATCGGGCCAAGTCGATCGGGACGCGGCAGGCGCGCGAGATGCGCGGCAAGGCCGAGCCGCGCGGCGCAACGCCAGCGAAAGACAATCTGGGAACCGTCGCCAAGGCGCAGGCTTTGCGCGACGCGCTGAATCGGGTGGAGGCGGAACTCGGCCGCCGAGATGGGGCTGCGTAAGAGCCGAGGCTCAGTGTACGTGGCCGCGCGGCCCCGGGGATTTAGCGGCGCCGTGCCGGCGCTGGCATCGATCCCGACCTGCTTTCGCCGCTCATGAGCCAGGCGCCCATCCCGGCAATCCAGAGCGGAAAAGGATAGGCGGCGACGCGCTCGACGCCGCCCAAGCCCAGTCCGAAATCATAACCCGCCGCCAAGCCCCCGAGCCCCGCCAAGCCGATCAGGCCAAAAGCGAGCGACAGGAGCCCGACGGCCCGCGGCGCCCTTCCCTCGCGTAGCAACGCCACGCCGAGCAGAGCCGCGCCCGCATTGCAGAAGAGAAGGTTCTCGGCGGCGCCGAGATAGTGCCAGCCCGGCGCAGCATCCTCCGGGGCCAGTCCGACAAGCGCGACGCCGAGGCCGGACGCGGCGACGAGACCGAGCGCAACACGCGAGAGCGCCCCGCGCTGAAAAAGCGGCCAGACGACGATTGCGCCGGCAACGATCAGCACGCCCTGAAGCACGAAGGATGCGTTCATCAGCGCATGCAGCGGCGAGCAGCCCGCGCCGCAGCTGAGCGCGCCGAGATCACTGATGTAGTTGCGGCGATAACTGTAGGCGCCAGCGAAGCCAGCGGCGGCGACGGCCTCGCTTACAAAGAATTGCAGGCAGCCGACCCACAACGCCCCGCCCCACCGCCTTGAGGTCATTAGAGCTGTTATTGCCCCATCCCCGGCAAGGTTCCCATGCCTTTGCACAGGATGGTCAGCATCACCTCATCCGCGCCGCCGGCGATCGACGCAAGCCGTCCGTCGCGAAAAGCCCGGCTCACCGGCGTCTCGTTCATGTACCCCATGCCGCCCCAATATTGCAGGCACGCGCTCGGCACTTCGCGTCCGAGCTGACCGGCCTTGAGCTTCGCCATGGTCGCAAGCTGCGTCATGTCGGCGCCTCCGATCATCGCTTCCGCGGCGCGATAGATCAGCGAGCGCAGGAGCTCGATCTCGGTCTGCAATTCGGCGAGCTTGAAGTGCACCGTCTGATTGTCGAGGATGCTGCGGCCGAAGGCGTTGCGCTGGCGCGTGTAAGCGATTGTCTCGGCGATCGTGTGCTCGTGCGCTTTCAGGCAAGCGGCTGCGGCCCAAAGGCGCTCTTCCTGGAACTGCATCATCTGGTAGACGAAGCCCTTACCCTCGTCGCCAATGCGGTTGCGTTTCGGAACGCGCACCCCCTCGAAGAAAATCTGCGCGGTGTCGGACGCGCGCATGCCGAGCTTGTCGAGTTTGCGCGCGACGGTGACACCCTTCGTCTTCATCGGCACGCAGATCAGCGATTTGTTGCGATGTTTGGGTCCGTCGCCGGTGTTGGCGAGGAGGCACATCCAGTCGGCTTGCGCGCCGTTGGTGATCCACATCTTGCCGCCATCGATCACATAATCGTCGCCGTCCGATCGCGCGGCAGTCTTGATCTCGGCGACGTCCGAACCGGCGCCCGGTTCCGAAACGCCGACGCAAGCGACCACGTCGCCCGAAATCGCCGGCGCGAGAAACTCCCGGCGCAATTCGTCCGAACCAAACCGCGCGAGCGCGGGCGTAGCCATGTCCGTGTGGACGCCGATCGCCGCCGGCGCCGAGCCGCTGTGAATGCCACCAAGCTCCTCGGCCATCATCAGTGCGTAGGAATAGTCGAGCCCAGCGCCGCCGAATTCGACCGGCTTGTTCAATCCGAGGAAGCCGAGATCCCCAAGCTTCTTGAAAAGCTCATGCGTCGGAAGCTGACCAGCCGCCTCCCACTCGTCGACATAAGGATTGATCTCGGCGGCGATGAATCGTTGCAGCGTTCGACGCGGCTCGTCGTGTTCGGCCGTGAACAACATGAGAAGCCCTCCGTTCCTGCCCTTGACTTCAATCTATCATTGAATGGCGATCTGTCGCCGTATCTCAGTTCGCTGCTCGCGATCAAAGAACGCGGTTTGAAATTGTTCTAATTACGAAATGATAGCAACCACTTGCGGCAATGTGAGTGCTTCTCTACCTCTCGTTAGCCGTCGGGTCTGCGCCGGCAAACGCGTCAACCGAGAGACTTTTCATGATGCAAATTGCCGCCTCGAACGACGACGATACGATCGCAGCGCTGGATCAGATGAAGAGGTCCGTCCGGATCGCCTTTTGCGGAATCATGCAGTCGACGCGCCTTCCGCCCCTGGCGGCGCTCAGTCTCGCGGCGACCGCGGTCGGCCTGCTCTATACCGAAGTGGCCGCCGCGCATTGCGGCGACGATTCGTGCCCTTGCGGCTGGGAGCCGCGGCGCGCGGCGGACGTTGAAGCGCTGCAAACCTCTCTCGCGCTTGCGGTGAAGCAGCCGCGAACCCAGTTCCACGCAGTCGAGGTCTTGGGAAACGCATAAGCGCGGCCAATCTGGACCTATCCGTACGCCCAACGCCTCGGACGCACGGTCAAGAATGTAAATCGCCGCCCGAAATGTCCGATGCTAGGTGGTGTGGACGAATTTGATCAAGCATAGGCCTGCGGCGAAGCTGACGATGGATCTGAAGTTTCGTTCGGTCTTTTCGCATCGGAGCGCGACGCGCTTGAACCGCTTGAGGCGTCCAACGCCCTGCTCGATGCGAGCCCTTGCCTTGTAGAGGGTTCGCGCGAAGAAGGCCGGCTTGTCTTTTTCGTTGGCCTTGTGCGGGATGACCGGCGCGATGGCGCGCGCCCTTGCCGCCTCGCGGTTGGCCTTGCTGGCGTAGCCTTTGTCGCAGATGGCGGCGCGAGGCTGGATGTCGGGTCCGATGTCGAGCAGGGTTTCGAAGTGACGCGCGTCGGAAGCTTCTCCGCCGGTCAGATCGAAGGCGATGATGTCGCCGGAGGCGTCCGATTTTGCGTGGATTTTCGTGGTGAAGCCGCCGCGCGAACGCCCGAGGGCCTGGCCGTCTTGCCCCCTTTTGCCCCGGCCGCCGACACATGCGCGCGCACGATGGTTGAGTTCGAACATCTGAATGAGATGCGCCGTCGAACTCATGGATGCCAGAGTGTCGAAGAACGCCTCGAAGACGCCAGCCTTGCTCAAGCGATCGAAGCGCTTCCACACGCTGTTCCAATGACCGAAGCGCTCCGGCAGCGCGCGCCAGCGAACGTTCTCGACGGTGAAGAAATGAAGCGCCTCGAGGAACCGGCGATCGTCCTCACCTTTCCTGCCACGACGCGGCAGGCAGGCGCGAAACACCGCAAGCGTGTGCGCCCAATCGTCCGCGTCCATCTTTGTCGACATTGGCCCCGGCCCTGTGATTCGGTCGGAGTCCTATGAATCATGCCCGATTCCGAAGGGGAATTGCAAAAAACGTCATCGGTCGAAATTTCGTCCACACGGCCTAGGTGTTGTCGATCACCATTTCGACCAGTTTGGCGATCTTCTCCCGCGTGAGGTCGCCCGAGTTTGAGATGTAGGGCTCCGCATCGGGCGGGTAGACATAAGCGATGCCCTTTTTCGTTCCGCCGTCGCCGAGTTCGCGTGACTACGATGTTTCCGAGCGCCGTTGAGATGCTCGTTGTCCCCCCATCACCGATCTTGAAGGAAACGCCGACCGGCTTGTGATCGTGCATGTCGATTTGCGGCGCAAAGGTGAACTGGCCATCCCCCAAATGTTGTTTAAGCTCCGCCAAGAACGGCAGAACGTTGCTCTCCATCGCGCGTTTGCAGTGCTCAATATCGTCGGCGCGCTTCCGAACGTGTTCAGCGGCTAGGCCGGATTGACGCTCTTTTTCAACCACAGCCGCGTTGGTTTTTGCGTTGAACTTGTCGGCAAGTTCCTTGGCGTTCATTGAAGACTTCTCCCCTATACGGAAATCCGAAACCAATAGTGCGCTACCCCTGCGCGTCTAGGAACTCTTGGAACTCTCGGCCGCCCCGGCTCATTGCATCTTAGCGTTCAGACCGCCGAATTCACGTGCGGCTTTCCCCCCAGCAGAGGCAAGCCGGAGCTAATGAAACTCGAACGTCATTTGTTCCGCTAAGCTTGCCGCTTTTGCGTGCGCTACGCGCTTCGCCCGTTAGGCAGTATCCGCAGGCCGAGCGCGGGAAATCGACATGCGGCGCCCCGTCGCCGAAGCCTCAGACGCCAAGACGCGGCGCGAAGCTTCGCTCCTCACGCGCCTGACGGGTGATAGTTCGGACTCTCGCGGGTGATGGCGACGTCGTGGACGTGGCTCTCGCGAAGCCCAGCGCTGGTGATGCGCATGAAGCGCGCCTTCTCCTGGAACTCGGGAATCGTTTCCGCCCCGACGTAGCCCATGGCGGCGCGCAAGCCTCCCGCGAGTTGATGCACGATCGCAGCCGTCGGGCCGCGATAGGGCACCTGCCCTTCGACGCCCTCGGGCACGAGCTTCACCTGATCCTTCACATCCTGCTGGAAGTATCGGTCGGCCGAACCTTGAGCCATCGCGCCGAGCGAACCCATGCCGCGATAGCTCTTGTAGGAGCGCCCCTGGTAGAGAAACACTTCGCCCGGGCTTTCGTCGGTGCCGGCGAGCAGCGAGCCGATCATCACGCTGTCCGCTCCGCCCGCGATCGCCTTGGCGAGGTCGCCTGAATATTTCACCCCCCCGTCGCCGATCACCGGCACGCCGGACCCGCGCGCAGCCTCCGCCGCCTCGAGGATCGCCGTTAGTTGCGGCACGCCGACGCCAGCGACGATGCGCGTGGTGCAGATCGAGCCCGGTCCGATGCCGACCTTGATCGCATCCGCGCCCGCGTCGATCAGCGCCTGCGCGCCTTCGCGCGTCGCCACATTGCCGGCGATGACCGAGACCTTGTTGGTCGCACGCTGAATACGCCGGACTTGGTTCGAGGACCATCTCGGAATGGCCATGCGCGGTGTCGACGACCAGGCAGTCGACGCCGGCCGCCATCAGCATCTCGGCTCGCTCAAATCCCTTGTCGCCCAACCGTCGTGGCGGCGGCGACGCGCAAGCGCCCTCGCCGTCCTTCGCTGCGTTCGGATGCGTCGTCGCCTTCTCGATGTCCTTGACGGTGATGAGGCCTACGCAGCGTTGCGCATCGTCGACCACCACGAGCTTTTCGATGCGGTGCAGATGCAGAAGCCGGCGGGCCTCTTCGTGGTTCACGCCCTCGCCGACTGTCACGACCTTGCGGGTCATAAGGTCGGTCACCGGCTGGCGTGGATCGTCGGCGAAGCGCACATCGCGATTGGTCAGAATGCCGATGAGCTTCGCGGGCTTGCCGTCCGCCCCGCGCTCGACCACGGGAATGCCAGAGATCGACGCGCGGCGCATGAGCGCGAGCGCATCGGCCAGCGTCGCGTCGGGAAAGATGGTGATCGGATCAATGACCATCCCGCTCTCGAACCGCTTGACCTTGCGCACCTCTTCCGCCTGATCGGCGGGTGCAAGATTGCGGTGGATGACGCCGATTCCGCCCGCTTCCGCCATGGCGATCGCGAGCCTCGCCTCGGTCACGGTGTCCATCGCGGCGGAAATGATTGGCAGATTGAGGCGGATCGCCCGGGTAAGCTGCGTTCCGAGATTTGTGGCGCTTGGCATGACCGCGCTCAGTCCCGGGCGCAGCAGGACGTCGTCGAACGCAAGCCCCTCGGGAATAGAATTGGGTTCAATCACCGCCATCGCCATGCCCCTATGTGGATTGAGCGGGCGGACGGCGCAAGACTCGCATCCGCTGCATGGCGCGGCTGCCTAACACGAGCGTGGCGAAGTTCCTAGCCGGTTCCGGATATGGTAAGATTAGGCATGTCGAAACCGGCAAGAAACGAAATGGATGTCGACGCGTTCCTCGCCTGGGCCGAAGCCCGCGAAGGCCGCTGGGAGCTGCGCGACGGCCAGCCGGTCATGATGTCGCCTGAGCGGGCCGCGCACGCGCTGATCAAACTTTCAGCGCAAATAGCTCTGAGGGAGGGCGTTCGACGCGCGGGCCTGCCGTGCCGTGTTTTTCCCGACGGAATGACGGTTCGAGTCGCCGCGAACACGGCATTCGAGCCCGACGCGCTCGTTGTCTGCCCGCCCCCGACCGATCTCAGCACGCTCGAGATCCCAAATCCGGTCATCGTCGTCGAGGTCTTGTCGCCGAGCACGGCTGCGGACGATCACGGGGTCAAGCTCGACGGCTATTTTTCACTGAGCAGCGTCAATCACTACCTGATCCTTGACCCTGATCGCCGCGTCATGATCCATCACCGGCGCGGTCATGCGGGAGCGATTGAGACCCGCGTCCTGCGCGAAGGCAAAGTGATCCTTGACCCCCCCGGCTATGAAGCCCAGGTGGCCGCCTTTTTCGCCATCGACTAAGCGCTGTGGCCGCGATCAGCCGGGCAATTTGTCGGCCAGCACGTCGACTTTATGAATTTCCGGCGGCTTGACGAACAGTTCCAACGCTTTCGCCATCAATTGCTTGGCGACCTCGCCGCTGAGATGAGCGTCGCGGCCGGCCTCGCTCGGAAAGGCGTCGAAGATGCCGAAGACGTTCGGACTCATCCGGAGCGCAAACCACGCCGTTGTCTCCGGCTCCTGGTTGACAAGCGGAAGGGCGCTGACAAGGAAGTCGGCGACCGCCTGCTCCTTGCCGGGCTTGGCTTCAAGTTGGACGTAGAGCGAACATTTGGTCATTAGGCGCCTCTTGGGCTTCCGTGCGGCACAAGCCTGCCGGCTGCCGACGACGCGCGGCAAGCGATCATTTTCGCCTTCGGCCGGGACAATGTTACATCGGGGAGGCCCGAATCTTGTCGAGAGGGCCTGTTGCGAACGTATTTTTCCGTGGCGGCGTGCGATCCCCGACGCGCTGTACAACGGCCACAGTGGCGGCGATGGAGATGGACTTGACGGATAAGGCGAAGGAACACGTCGAGGTCACCATCAAGATGCCAGCGCGCCTTCACGAACACCTCGCGTCCATCTGCTCGCGAGGCGACGTAAAGCTGGATGACATCGTTTGCGAACAGATCGAGAGATGGCTTCTCCGCCAGACGATCCAGCGCCTCGAGCTGCCGGAGGAAGATCAGGATAGTCCGACCGGCGGCGGGTCCGGCAAAGGTTGACGCTCAACCGCGAAGCCCAGCGGTTCGCGAGGCGTCTTGCATCTTTCGCGATAGGATGATGCGAAGCACCACATTTTGTCATAGGCGTCCGCTTCACGGATTGTGAAACCAAGGCCTCATCTTCAATAGGGTCGCCACGAGCGCCCTGGCTTCCTCGGTCGGCGGAAGATCCGCGTCAATTCCGAGAACCCCGGCCTCACCGAGAGCAAAGGCGCCTATGCCGCGGCTGTGATCGCCTCTCATTTCGAAGCAAGCATTGTCGCCCAAACCCCGCTCGGCCGAGAGGGTGTTGCCTGTGCGGCGGCGACATCCACTAATCTTGCCTGTTTGAATGCTCACTTTTGCGAGACACGACAAACCGTCTGAAGCTCTGCGTGAACTTGAGGCTCGTCCACGGAGCGAACGACCATGTCTCACACACACAAAAGAACGCGTCGATAAGCGCAGCAGCGCCTAGTTGATGCCGGGCCTTGAAGGGACCGGCCTAAACTGGGCAAGATCGGACACGGCCAGACATCCAGTTGCGCCTCAAGCCGATTTTGCATTCACACTAACGGAGACCTCCTTTGACCCGTCCTGTTGTTCTCATCACTGGCGCTCTCGCCGGAATCGGCCGCGCCACCGCGCTCGCTTTTGCCAAGGACGGCGCCGATCTCGTTGTCTCGGGCCGAAACGACGATGCCGGCCAGGCGTTGGCCGCGGAACTCAAAGCGCTTGGGGCGCAAGCCGAGTTCATTCGCGCCGACGTCCGCCATGAGACCGATGTACAGAATTTGATCGACAAGACCGTCGCCCGATTCGGCCGCCTCGACGTCGCCGTGAACAACGCCGGCACCGAGGGCACGCCTGGCCCGCTCATGGCGCAAACCGCCGAAAGTTACGCCGCCACCTTCGACACGAATGTGCTCGGCGTGCTTCTGAGCCTCAAGCACGAACTGCGCGTGATGCAAGCACAGGCGTCCGGCAGCATCATCAACCTCTCCTCGACGATGGGGCATCGCGGCGCGCCCGGCGCCTCGCTCTATACTGCGAGCAAGCACGCGGTCGAAGGTCTGACCAAGTCGGCGGCGCTCGAAGCGGCGGGATTTGGCGTTCGCGTCAACGCCGTGGCGCCAGGTCCGGTCGAGACCGCGATGCTGGATCGATTCACCGGCAACGCCGACCGCAAGGCCGGCCTCGTCGCCGGCGTTCCGATGAAACGTGTTGGCCGACCCGAAGAAATCGCCGACGCCATCGTTTTCCTAGCCTCCGACAAGGCCTCATTCATCACCGGACAGATCATCGCCGTGAACGGTGGGAAGACCGCCATGTGACGGTAATGTCCGATTGTCGCGTGTCCTCGACGCCGCAACCGGCGCGACTGACGTTCCGATACCGGATTTAGGAGCCCAAAGGCAGGCCTTTCAAGATAATCCAGATCGGACGCGGCCGGCCGATCAGATGCACCGTCCCCCGTCGACCTCGAGCACCACTCCGGTCAGGAAGTTTGCCTCGTCGCTCGCCAGAAAGAGCGCGGCTTGACCGATGTCCTGGGGCGTCGAAAAGCGGCCGAGCGGCACCGTCGCCTTGAAGGCCGCGCGCTTTTCGGGCGTGTCCTCGCCCATGAACATCGCGAGGAGCGGCGTCTCGCCGGCGACGGGCGCGAGCGCGCAGACCCGGATCTTGTCCGGCGCAAGTTCGACCGCCATCGACTTCGTCATCACATGCACCGCGCCCTTCGAGGCGTTGTAGACGGTCAGGCCCGGACGCGGGCGAAGCGCCGCGGTCGAGCCAACATTGATGAAGACGCCGCCGCCGTGCGAGCGCATGTGCGGAACGAAAGCCTGCGCGGCGAGCAAGATCGATTTGACATTGACGGCGAAAATCCGATCGAACTCCGCCTCCTCAACCTCCATGATCGGCTTGTTGCGATGGGTTGTTCCGGCGTTGTTGATGACGATATCGATGCGCCCCAGCGCGTCGATCGCCGTGTGCGCCGCGCGCTCCATTTCGCTCCTGTTTGAGACGTCGGCGGTGAGCGCCATCGCCGAAGGACCGAGGCGCTTCGCGGCCGCTTCCGCGACCTCGCCCTTCACGTCCAGGCACGCCACTCGCGCGCCTTCGCGAACGAAGGCCTCGGCGATGCCATAGCCGAACCCCTGCCCCGCGCCGGTCACCAGCGCCGCCTTGCCCTTCAGTCGCATCCGTCTTTCCTCCCTCGCGTGTTCGCGTCAAAAGGCGCTCGTTGAGGTTTGCGCCCGCGCTCATTAGATTAATCGAAGAAGTCCCGCCATTTGCGGGACAAGCTGGATCAGTCATGCGCATCGAAACCGACGTCAAGCTCGATTTCAAGGACGTCCTCATTCGCCCCAAACGCTCGACGCTCAACACCCGCAGCGCCGTCGACGTCGAGCGCGCCTTTCGTTTCCTGCACACGGGGTCGGAGTGGCGCGGCTTTCCCCTGATTGCCGCCAACATGGACGTGACCGGGACCATGGCGATGGCGCATGCGCTCGGCAAGAATGGGGCGCTCACCGCCCTGCACAAGCACTACCCGGAGCCGAAGCTCGTCGAGTTTTTCGCCGGGACCGATGGCGCTCACGCCTTCTATTCGCTCGGCACCACGCCAGCCGACGTCAAGAAGCTCGCCGCGGTCGCCAAGGCCGCGCCGATCCGTTTCATCTGCCTCGACGTCGCCAACGGCTATGCGGAGAAGTTTCTCGAGACGGTCAAGCGGGTGCGCGACGACTATCCGAACGCGGTGATCATGGCCGGCAATGTCGTCACCGGCGACATGACGGAAGCGCTGATCCTTGCGGGAGCTGACATCGTCAAGATCGGCATCGGCCCTGGCTCCGTTTGCACCACCCGGCGGGTGACCGGCGTCGGCTATCCGCAACTCTCGGCGATCATCGAATGCGCCGACGCCGCACACGGTCTCAAAGGCCAGGTCTGCGCCGACGGCGGCTGCACCGTGCCCGGCGACGTCGCCAAGGCCTATGGGGCGGGCGCCGATTTCGTCATGCTCGGCGGCATGCTCGCAGGTCATGACGAGTGCGACGGTGAAATCCACTACGAGGAGCGCGACGGCGAGAAGGTGCCGGTGGGCATGACCTTCTACGGCATGTCGTCGGAGACAGCGATGAAGAAGCATTCAGGCGGGGTTGCGCACTACCGCGCCGCCGAAGGCAAGTCGGTCGAAACCCCGTATCGCGGCCCGGTCGAGGGGACCATGGGCGAGATCATGGGCGGGGTCCGCTCGATGATGACATATATCGGCGCGGCCCACCTGAAAGAAGTCCCCAAGCGCACGACTTTCGTGCGCGTCACCGCGCAGACGAACGACGTGTTCGGGGGGTGAGGTTGTGTTCCTTCTGGTGGGCTTCTTGGCGGCAATTGGGCGTGGTCGCCTCGCCCCGCGCATGCTAGACACTTGCTTATGACCGCCGCCGCCTTGAAAGCCGAGAACAGCGCGCCAGTTGGCCTCTCGGGCGCGACGCGCGCCCAGATCGTCGCCGCCCTCGCCGAGATCGGGACGCCCGAGCGCGAACTCAAGATGCGCTCGTCCCAACTTTGGCACTGGATCTACCATCGCGGCGCGCGCGACTTTTCGGCGATGCGCAATATCGCCCGGCCGGTGCTCGACCGCCTGGCCGAACATTGCACGCTCGCGCGACCCGAGATCGTCGCCGAGCAGCTTTCCGCCGATGGCACCCGCAAATGGCTCCTGCGCTTAGCGCCGGCTCATCGCTTCGACAAGGGCGCGGAGATCGAGTGCGTCTACATACCCGAATCTGATCGGGGCACGCTCTGCGTCTCGAGCCAGGTCGGCTGCACCCTCAATTGCTCGTTCTGCCATACCGGCACGATGCCGCTGGTGCGCAACCTCACTGCGGCCGAGATCGTCGGCCAGGTCATGGTGGCGCGCGACCGGCTCGGCGATTTTCCCGGGGGCGTTGCGCCCGCCGACGGGCTCACGCCTAAGGGCGAGGGCGTGCGCGCGGTGTCGAACATCGTCTTCATGGGCATGGGCGAGCCGCTGTACAATTACGAAGCCGTCCGCGACGCGATCGCCGTTCTGACCGACGGCGACGGACTGTCGCTTTCAAAGCGGCGCATCACCGTCTCAACCTCGGGCGTTGTTCCGGAAATGCCCCGCCTCGGAGCCGAGTGCGGGACGATGCTCGCCATCTCGCTGCATGCGACCAACGATGCTCTGCGCGACAAGCTCGTGCCGTTAAATCGCAAATATCCGATTCAAGCGCTCATCCGAGCCTGCCGCGAATACCCCGGCGCGTCCAATGCACGCCGCATCACGTTCGAATATGTGATGCTGAAGGGGGTCAACGATTCGGTCGCCGAGGCTAAGGCGCTCGTGCGCCTGCTGAAGGGCCTTCCCGCCAAGATCAACCTCATTCCGTTCAATCCGTGGCCCGGCAGCACGTTTGAATGCTCCGACTGGGAAACGATCGAGCGCTTCTCGGAAATCGTGTTCAACGCGGGCTACGCAAGCCCGGTGCGCACGCCGCGCGGTCGCGACATTCTCGCTGCCTGCGGCCAGCTTAAGAGCGAGAGCGAGAAACTGCGCGCCCGCGCCCGCCTGATGCTCGAAGAGAGTTTGGCGGTTGGACAAGACTGAGGCGAAGGCGGCGATGCCCGACGAGGGACGACGGTTCGCGGACCAAACCCAGAACCAATGACCGATGACCTTACAAGCCACGAGGTCTTGCGCCCACCCAAGCGCAGCGAGCGGCTGAGGCAGCGCGCCGCCTGGATGTATTTCGTTGAAGAAATGACCCAGAGCGCCATCGCCGACGCGCTTGGCGTCGGGCGCGTCACCGTGGTTCGAATGCTGGCGGAGGCGAAGGCGCTTGGCGAGGTGCGGATCGCGCTCTCCCGCGGCGACGCGGAACTTGGAGGCCTGGAAGCGGGCCTATGCAAACTTTACGAACTTTCCGAGGCGATCGTCGCGCCGCTATCCTCCGAATCCGCGGACCCGACGGCGCCGATTGCCGCGGCGCTCGGCGATCATGTTTCGGCGCTCCTGCGCAACGACATGAAGATCGGCCTTGGGTGGGGTCGCACGCTGAACTCCTCACTCGAATATTTAAGCGAGCGCTCGCTCAAAGGCCTGAACGTCGTGTCTCTGGTCGGCGGCGTCACCCATTTCGTGGCCGACAACCCGGCCGAATTTCCCTCTGGCTTCGCGCGCGCCTTCAACGCGGACTGCTATCTCATCCCCTCCCCGGCGCTGGTCGACAGCCCCGCCACCAAGTCGGCCTTGATCGAGCGCTGCGGACTGAAGTCCGTCTACGATTTCGCGGAAGCCCTCGATGCCGTCGTGGTCAGCGTCGGCTCTCTTGGGCCTGAAGCCTCGATCGCGCGATACGCGGTCATTGGGGAGGCCGACAGGAAGACGTTGGGCGAATACGGCGCTGTCGGCGAGATGCTTTGCAACGTTTACGACGACCAGGGCCGCATCGTCGATCACCCGCTCAACCAATGCGTGATGTCGGTCCCGCTCGAAGTGGTGCGCGCCGCGCCTGTCCGCGTTTTGGCCGCCGGAGGCGCGCACAAGCTCGCGGCGATCCGGGGAGCGCTCAAGCTCCTGAAGCCGACCACTCTAGTCACCGACTCGGTGACGGCGCGGAGGCTCACCAGCGCATCGAGGTAGGCGCTTTCCTCAGCGCCTCTCAGCGGCGCAATATGTGACCAGCCCAAACCGCATCCCGGCTCAAATCGACGCGGAAAGGGAAGAACTCCCTTCTGAAGGGTGACATTCCCGCTTTTTCAAGGCAATGTCGGAAGGCATGGAGGGAACGCCGATGTCCAAAAACATCAATTGTACAATGTTGCTCGGTTCGGTTTGCATTGGGGCGTTTATAGCCGCGGGGATAGCTCAAGCGCAGGAAGTCAAAAACGCGTCTGCTGCGATGCCCGCGACAGCCGCGGTCACACCAGTCTCGCAGCAGCAGCTCAATAACGCCCAGAAAGACGGAACGAACTTCCTTCACACCAACGGCAATTACGAGCAGACCCGTTTCTATCCGAACGCCCAAATCAATCGCGGAAACGTCTCGCATCTGCATCCGGCGTGGATCTTCTCCACCGAGGTCAAGGAATTGCTCGAGACCTCGCCGATTATCGTCAACGGCGTCATGTATGTCACGACGTCCTACAGCCACGTCTACGCGCTCGACGCCAAGACCGGTGCGGAGATCTGGCATTTCAAGCCCAAGCTCGGCCCGGTGACAACCTTCTGCTGCGGCCCGAACAATCGCGGCGTCGCGGTCTATGACGACAAGGTCTATGTCGGCACGCTCGACGCGAAGCTCGTCGCGCTCGACGCCAAGACCGGCGCGGTCGTCTGGAGCCAGGAGGTCGGCGATCCCGAGAAGGGCTACAGCGAGACGATGGCGCCGACCGCGGCGGACGGCAAAATCCTGATCGGCACCAATGGCGGCGAATACGGCATCCGCGGCTTCGTCAAGGC
Organism: uncultured Alphaproteobacteria bacterium; assembly: GCA_963737365.1. Taxonomy (GTDB): domain Bacteria; phylum Pseudomonadota; class Alphaproteobacteria; order Rhizobiales; family Beijerinckiaceae; genus Roseiarcus. Next base: position 341,399 of record CAVTSD010000007.1, on the reverse strand, counting down.
CTACGACGCCAAGGACGGCAAGCCCCTCTGGAGCTTCGACACGATCCCTGAGAGCTCCGTCGGCGTCTGGGCGACGAAGGACGCCACCGGCCGCGACGAGCATCGCGACATCGAGGCCGAGAAGGCGGCGCTGGCGAAGAGCGGCGACCCCTACAAGACGCTCGGCGGCGGCGTGTGGCAGAACCCGTCGATCGATCTCGCGGCGAAGCGCATCTATTTCGTCGTCGGCAATCCCTCGCCCGATCTCGACGGCTCCGTCAGGCCGGGCGACAACCTCTATACCGACTCTCTGGTCTCGCTCGACCTCGATACGGGCAAGTACGTCTGCCACTTCCAGTTTATCCCGCATGACGTCTGGGATCTCGACGCGGTCAGCCCGACCGTTCTGGTCAACGCGGCGGACAAGTCCGGCAAGATGGTTCCGGCCGTCCTGCACGCCGGCAAGACCGGCTACGTCTATGTCAACGACCGCAAGGACTGCAGCCTCATCCGCTACTCGGACCCGATGGTCGATCAGAAGGGCCGGTGGACGCTGCCGACCCCGACGCAGCCGCTCGATCCCAAGTCGGCGCGGATGTTCCCCGGGGCCAATGGCGGCGTCGAATGGTCGCCGATCGCCACCGATCCGAATCATGGCATGGCTTATGCGATCAACCTGCATCAGCCGATGACCTATACGGTCGCCAACGCCGCCTATCCGGACGGCAAGCTCTGGCTCGGCGGCGCCTTCACGATCATCCCCGGCGAGGAGAGCTTCGGCAACGTGACCGCGGTTAATTACAACACCGGCAAGATCGCCTGGCAGGTCGAAGACGCCGCAGCCAATGATCGGCGGCATTCTCGCCACCGCCGGCGGGCTCGTCTTCACCGGCGAAGCCAATGGGTGGTTCAAAGCCTACAACGACGCCAACGGTAAAGTGCTCTGGCAGTTCCAGACTGGCGCGGGCGTCAACGCGCCCCCGTCATCCTACATGGTCGACGGCAAGCAATATGTCGTGGTCGGTTCAGGCGGCAACGCCCAGATCGACGCCAAGCGCGGCAACAACATCATCGCCTTCACGATCGAGTAAACCTCTCCCCTCGAAAGGCCGCTGTTCCCCCGGATCGCAGTCCGGGGGTGGTGACTTTTTCGTTTGACCTTAAGCGCCGCCTCGCGCAAACGAGCGCGATTTCGGCGCAGTGAAGGAATCCCTCTGATGTTGCGTAGTTTTGTTGTAACCGCGCTCCTCTTTGCGGCGACCGCCGCTTGGGCGGATGCGATTGAGGACAAGGCAGCGCTCTGCGACGGATGTCACGGCCTGAAAGGCGTCCCCGAGTACCCGAAAGCGCCGATCATTTGGGGGCAAAACGAGGGCTATCTTTATCTAGAGCTCCGCGACTTCCAGAAGGGCGCGCGCAAGGACGATCGCATGACGCCGATCGCTCAGAGCCTCTCCAAGGAAGACGCGCTAGCGCTCGCCCAATATTTCTCCGCCGAGCCATGGCCGAAGACCGGGGCGCCTGACGCCTCCAAGGCGGAGGCGGCGAGCGCGATGACGGCGATCAAGTCGGTGGTGTGCACCAGCTGCCATCTGGATGAGTTTCAGGGCGATTCCTCCGTTCCGCGTCTCGCGGGGCAGGAGCACGATTATCTCGCCAAGACGTTGACGGATTTCCGCACTGGCGCCCGCGCCAACAATCCCGGCATGTCCGACCTCATTCACACCGTCACGCCTGAGCAGCTCTCCGCCTTGGGCGCCTATTTGGCAGGGCTTTGAGAGCGAGACGAGCGAGCTTGGGCAAAGTCGCCGTTGCGCCCGGCGTTCCAATCGGGTTGGTATCAATTGCAGAAAATCAGAATCTAGGTTAAGCTCGCCGGATGGCCAACTCTGCCCGTCGGCATGCTAGGAGGGAAGGCGCCCGTCGTGGCGCGTCCACGGCAAGGGAAAAAGCGCTGAGAAAAACTTTTGCACGTTTCTCCCGTGTAACCCATTGATAAGTCTCGATTCGGACGAGAGAATCCAAGGAAATCCAAGGAAATCCAATAGCGATATTCCTTGGATTTCGTAGCCAAATCGCGGCCGGCCAAGACAATCCAAACGGACCTGCCCGAGGGCTAATTACACATTCAATATAAGTTCAATCACCGCTCCAGAAGCCTCGCCGCCCGCTCGTGCCCGAGGTCGCGGGCGATGTCCGCGGCGGTCTTGCCGCGATCGTCCTTGAGGCCGAGCGCAGCGCCATGCTCGATGAGCGTCTTGATCGTCGCGTCGACGTCGTCGACCCCAGCAGACGCATCATAACCTGCCGCCCACATCAACGCGGTGAGCCCGTGGGCGTAGCGACGGTTGACGTCGACGCCGGCTTGAAGGAGGAGCTCGACGACAGGGGCATAGCCGTGGCCGGCGGCGTATACGATCGCGCCCGAGCCGTCGTTATCGACCGCATTCGGGTCCGCGCCAAACTTCATAAGCTCAGCGACGCTTTCCGTCGAACCGTTGAAGGCTGCCGCGGCAAGCGGACGAACGCCATTCCGGCCGGGGAGGTTGGGATCGGCGCCGCGCTCGAGCAGCAACGCGACCACCGCGCCCCGATCCTGCTCGGCGGCATAGAAGAGGGCCGTCGAGCCGTCGACGGCGCGTGCGTTGACATTGGCGCCGCGCTCGAGAAGCAGCTTGATGAGCGGCAGCTTGTCCGCTTCGGCCGCTGTGGCGAGGGCGGTCTTGCCCACGCGATCCTTGGCGTCGATCGCCGCGCCGCGATCGAGAAGCGCGCGCGCCTCCGCCTCGCAGCCGAGCCGGGCGGATGCAAACAAGAGCGCCGTCGCCTGATAACGATCGTCCTCGCCTAGCGCGTGTACAGCCAAAGCAGTGTCGGCGCAGCGGTCCTTCGCGAGCGACAAGCCTCCGGCTGAGAGGAAGACGAGGCCCGCAAGCGCCGGCGGCCTCAAAAGGGAAGCCGCGCGAGTGAACAGCCATCGCGTCACTGCGGCGGCTTTCACGCCAGCGGACCGGCTGGACGCAAACGGCCCACTTCGAGGCCATTCCAGTTCGACAGACGCGGCGAGACGAAGCGTCCCAGGCGCGCGTCTATCTCCCCGTCGAGACCGGCGAATCGGCCGATGAGCGCGGCAATCATCACCTGCGCGGCGCGCCCTGCACCATCGTCGGCCTTGACCGCAAGGCCAAGTCCAGCTTCGGGCAACGCGGCGCAGGCTACGCCCTCCGCGCCCGACTTGATGAAGACCAGGGGCCCAAGCAAGCTCATCACCTCCGTGTCGAAGCGGCCTCTTCCGGCGATCGTCAAGGGATGCGCTGCGGCGGCGTCGCGAATGCGCGCCGCGGCCTTGCGACGTTCCGGCGATAGCCCATGGCCGGTCCCAAGGCGCGCGAAGCCCTGCGCAAGCGCGACCAGCGGCACGGCGTAAGTCGGAATGGCGCAGCCGTCGACGCCGCGCGTCGTTTCGCTCAAGCGCGCGCCGGTCATTGCTTCGATCGACGCCGCGACCTCCCGCTGCACGGGATGATCGGGCGCGACATAGCCCTTTGGCTCCACGCCCATCGCGCAGGAGAGACAGAGGAAGCCCGCGTGCTTGCCCGAGCAATTGTTATGGAGAGCGGTCGGCGTCCGGCCTGAACGCGCAAGCGCGCGGCCTTCGTCTTCGCCAAGCGGCCAATGCGCGCCGCATTCGAGCGCTCGCTCATCGAATCCCGCTTTGGCGAACATCGCGCGCGCGGTCGCGACATGATCTTCGCCCCCCGAGTGGGACGCGCAGCTGAGCGCAATCTCCTTGTCGCTCAGGCCGAAACGGTCCGCAGCGCCGCTCTCGACCAGCGGCAAGGCCTGCAGCGCCTTGACCGCCGAGCGCGGGTAAACCGGCCGCTCTACGTCCCCGAACGCCATCACCACCCGGCCGTCCGCATCGACGACCGCCACGGCCCCGTGATGAGCGGATTCGACGAGCGCGCCGCGCGTGACCTCGACGACCACCGGGTTCACCATAAGCTGCTCTCCAGGCTGCGGCGAGGTGAGCCATTGCCTCCCTCGCGTATGCCCGCGGAAGCATACAGCAAGACCCTCGTGGCTCGACATTCCCGCTCACGCGCGATGGTCAACGGCGGCTGACTAGTCCACCGCTCCTCGACGCCTTCCCCGGGCCCCTCGCTTCGCTTACGAAGGGATCGGCCCAGGCAAGGACAAAACCATGAAGGTTCGGGACGTAATGACCTATGGCGTGATCAGCGTGCCCGAGAGCGCGAGCATCGCCGAGGCCGTCGAGACGATGCTGCGATCACGGGTGAGCGCGTTGTTCGTCTTCGACGCCAACCACGCGTTGAGCGGCGTTTTGAGCGAAGGCGACCTTCTTCGCCGCAGCGAGCTCGGAAGCGAGCCCAAGCGCCCTTATTGGCTCGAGCTTCTCATCGGCAGCGGCCGGCTCGCTGACGCTTACGCCCATGAGCACGGGGCAAAAGCCGGCGAAGTGATGACCCGAGATGTGGAAACGATCGCCGAAGACGCGGAGCTCGGCGAGGCAGTGGACCGGATGATTCGCCGACGCATCAAGCGGCTGCCGGTGCTGCGAGGCGAGACGCTGGTCGGCGTCGTTTCGCGATCCGACCTTCTCAAAGCGCTGCTCGTCGCACACTCTGTTGCGAACAACGCGGAGCATCCCGACGCCGACATCAAAGCCGCAATCCTGGCGGAGCTCGACAAACTCGAATGGGCGCCGCGAGCGAGCGTCGGCGTCGAAGTTCAAAACGGGGTCGCCACATTTACGGGTTCGATCATCGACGAAAGACTGCGCGGGGCGCTTAAGGTGATCGCCGAAAACACACCTGGCTGCGTCGCTGTGCACGATCACATGGCGTGGATCGAGCCGAACTCGGGCGTCGTTATTCCGTCAGAAGGCGACGATCCGAAAGCGTAAAACGCAAGCGCCTTTATTCGACCAGGGCGCTGTGGCCGCACGCGGCGATGAAGAAGGCGACCGACCTCGCAGCGTGCGCTGCGATCTCGGCCCTCAGGGCTGCTAGATCCTCGCCGAACAGCGCTCTCATCAGCATAGGCAAAACCACAAGATCGAGAAACCGACGCGCCGTCTCCTCAAGGTTCTCCGGAGCGAATGCGGGCGAAGCGCCGATCGGGTCGGTGGCCGCCAATTCGCCGAACACGCTCGCCACGGCCTCAATCTGGCGTTGACGCCCCATGCAACTGACGCTTGTCGCGAGATTGGGAAAGCGCCGTGCTTCCGCGACCGCGACCCTGATCAATCCAATAATCTCCGGGGCTAGAAGCCGGGTGAGGATAACGGCGGCGAGCGCGTCGAGGCGTTCCTCGATCGAATCTCCGGCGCAAGACAGGGCGTAAAAACTTGTGTTCCGGCGCACGAGGCGCTCGACAACGGCGCTGAACAGCGCCTGTTTATTGGGAAACCGGGCGTAGATTGTGGGTTTTCCGGCTGAGGCGGCCTCCGCGATCTCGTCGACGCTCGCGCCCTGGAAACCGTGTTCGAGGAACACCCGTCCGGCGGCATCAAGGATTCGCTCCTCGACCTGGCCGGCATGTCCGCGCGGCGGGCGCCCGCATCGCACCGCGCCCCGCCGAGCCTCACGTCTTTCGTGAACAGTGTCCGCGTCCATTGCTCCTTCGCCTTCCGCCTCTGTTCTCGTTCAATAAACCGCGAGCTCAAAAAGTTGCCCCCTTGTTTAACGCCGCCGCCTATCAAAGTAAATTGAACGGAACAGTTTCGTTTCGCAAGCGTTGAGGGGCAACTTCCTACGGAGTTTCAGCCATGGCGCGCAGGAATCAAGACGGCGGCCAAAAAATGTACAAGGACACGCCCGCGTCCGAAGCCGAGTGGAACAAGGTCTCTCCCCCGCGTTCAGGGGGATCGGCGAGCCCTAAGCGCGACATTATCGCCCTGCGCGCTCCTTCGCCCGAGACTGTCCCGGACGATGGGCAGCCTACGGCAGAGCGTCCGGTCGAAACTCCCGACCGCCCGGCGGATCCAGGCGAGAAGACCGAACGCCCCGCTAAGCCTGACGAGAAGGGCGAGCCGGGCGACCAGCCTGCCTCGAAAGACGACAAGCCCGCTGCAAAAGACGAAAAGCCGCCCGAGAAACCGCACAAGAACTTCCTTCGCCGCCACCCTCTTATGGCGGGCGCGGGCCTCATAGTGCTGTTGGTGGGAGCGGTCGCCGGATACATCTATTGGGACAATTCTTCGCATTTCGAATCGACTGATGACGCATTCATCGCGGCTCGTCAGTTCGCAATCGCGCCCAAGGTTGCTGGCTATGTTACGGCGGTTCCGGTCACCGACAACCAGCACGTCAACAAGGGCGACGTTATCGCTCGCATCGACCAACGCGATTATCTGACCGCGCTTGCTCAGGCTCAGGCACAGGTCGCCGGGGCGGAGGCTGGCATCCACAATGTGGACGCGCAGATCGCGACCCAGGACGCGCAGATTTCGGCGGCCCAGGCGCAAGTGGCTCAGGCGCAAGCGAACCAGGACCTCGCGAAGGTCACGTGGGGACGCGATCAACCCCTCGTCAAGCAGGGCTGGGCGACAGCTCAGCAGGGCACCACGGACATTCAGAACCTCAAAGCTCAACAAGCCGCTGTCGATAGCGCGCAGGCGTCGCTCAAAGTTGCGCAGCGGCAAATCGACACTTTGAGGGCGCAGCGCGTGTCGCAGGAGGCCAGCCTGGCGCAAGCGCAGGCCCAACTCGACCAAGCCGAGCTCAACCTTTCGTATACGACTGTGGTCGCCGATCAGCCCGGCCGCGTCGTCAACCTCAGCGGCGCCGTCGGCCAATACGCCCAAGTCGGGACCGACCTAACGATGTTCGTGCCGGATCACATCTGGGTGGTGGCGAACTACAAAGAGACGCAGCTCGACCGCATGCGGCCAGGTCAGCCTGTGGACATGGAGATCGACGCGTACCCGGAACGCGACTTCCATGGCCATGTCGACAGCGTCCAGCCGGGCTCCGGCCCGGCCTTCTCGCTGCTGCCGCCTGAGAACGCGACGGGCAATTACGTCAAAATCGTCCAGCGCGTGCCGGTCAAGCTTAGCCTGGACAACCCGCCGAAAGATGTCTCGCTTGGTCCTGGAATGTCGGTTGTTCCGACCGTGCGGGTCGACCCGAGGCCTACGATCTATGAGAAGCTGAAAGCGGACTTCGAATGGTGGCGGGGGCGGGTGTGACCGACACGACAGCGCAAGCCGGCGCTTCCGCGGCTGGCGCCGATAAGCCGAGTAACCCGTGGATCATCGCCCTTCTGGTCGCGCTTGCGGCCTTCATGGAGGTGCTCGACACCACGATCGCCAACGTCGTGCTGCCCTATATTGCCGGAGGCATGGGCGTCAGCTCCGACGAAGCGTCCTGGGTAGTGACAACCTATCTTGTCGCCAACGCCATCAGCCTCACCGCGAGTCCCTTCCTCGCCCGCATGTTCGGGCGCAAGACCTTTTTCCTGATCTGCCTCGGGCTCTTCAGCGTGAGTTCGATCCTGTGCGCGCAGGCCTGGAATCTGGACTCGCTGCTTCTCTTCCGCATCCTGCAAGGCTTGGCGGGCGGCGGCATGGTGCCCGTGTCGCAATCCATCTTGGCTGACGCCTTCCCGCCGGAAAAGCGTGGCCAAGCCTTCGCCTTGTTTGGCGTCGCCGTCGTTGTGGCGCCGGTGGTCGGCCCGACGCTCGGCGGTTGGCTTGCAGATAATTATACTTGGCGCTGGTGTTTCTTGATCAACGGCCCCGTTGGCCTCGCGACGATCGCTCTGATTTCGATGCTTGTGCCGGCGGACAAACCTAATAAAACTAAGCAGGCCCGGTTCGACGTTATCGGCTTTGCGTTGGTCGCCACGTTTCTCGGCGCGCTCGAGATCGTGCTCGACCGCGGCCTTGAAGATGACTGGTTCGCCTCGAACTTTATCATAACGTTCACAGCGATTTGCGCCCTTGCCTTCGTCCTCATGATTCCTTGGGAGCTGAGCAGGAAGGATCCTATGATTGACATGCGCATGGTCGGGTCGCGGCAGTTCGGCGCCTGTTTTTTGGTGATGGGCGCGACTGGCGCGATCCTCTACGCGACCACGCAGTTCCTGCCGCTTATGGTCCAGACCGAGTTCGGCTACACTGCGACCTGGGCGGGACTCGTGCTGTCGCCGGGCGGCCTCGTCACCATGGTGATGATGTTCGTCGTTGGCCAGCTTTCGGGTCGGATCCAGCCGAAATACTTGATCATGACAGGCGCAATCTTCGCCGCGATCTCGATGTATCAACTCACCAGCGTCTACGCCGGTTTCGACTTCTGGACGCTCGCGAAAACCCGCATGGCGCTAGGCGTCGGATTGCCCCTTATCTTTATTCCAATCATCGCGGCGTCTTACGATGGAATCCCGTCAAACAGGCTGGACATGGCGTCGGCGCTGATCAACGCGGCGCGCAATACCGGCGGCTCGATCGGCGTCTCGATCGCCTCCAACGTACTCACGGATCGGGAGCAGTTCCATCAGAGCCGGCTCATAGGGAATGTGATTCCGTCGAGTCCGCAATATCAGGACACACTGCACCAGGTGACGCACTACTTCGCCGCGCAGGGCTTCTCGGCGAGTGCGGCGCAGGCGCGCGCGATCGCCTGGATTGGCCAGCAGGTGCAGAACCAGTCGGCCTACCTATCCTACGGCGATGTGTTTTGGGTGCTGATGCTGCTCTCGCTCGCCGCTGTCCCGCTCGCGATGAGCCTGCGCAAGGTCAAGCTAGGCGGTGGTCCAGCGCCCGCGGCTCATTGATGCTAAGTCGTGGCGACGGCTTCATGTCCTCCTACGCGGCTGCGTCGACCCTCTCACGCCCGTCCTTCACCCGCCTCGGCCAAAGCCCTTAGACCCTCACGATACGTGGGGTAAGCGGGCGCAAACCCCAGCTCCGCCTTGGCCTTGGCGATTGAAACCCGCTTGTTGTCGGCGTAAAATTCCTGAGCCATCGGCGAGAGACGCGCGCCATCGAACGGCTCCTCCGGCGGCGGGTCGAGGCCGAGCAGGACCGCCGCATAGGCAATGACATCTTGCGGGGGCGCCGGTTCGTCGTCGGCGACATTCCAGATCTGGCTCCTCAACCCGCGTGTCAGCACAAGGCTAGAGATCTCAGCAATATCATCGACATGGGCGCGGTTGAATACTTGCCCCTGCTTTACGATCCGTCTCGCCTCGCCCCGGCGCAGATTGGCGAGCGCATTGCGGCCGGGCCCATAAATGCCGGCGAGGCGCAGGATGTCGGCTTCGGCCCCCCGCGCTTGCGCGACCGTCGTCCACCGGGTCTCGTCTTCCAGCCGCGCCAGCCCACGCGCCGTGCGCGTTTGCGTCGCGCTTGTCTCGTCGACCCACGCGCCGCCATGGTCGCCGTAAACTCCGATAGTCGAATAATAGACGATGCGCCGCAGCGCCCGCGCCGCGGCGATTGTCCCCCCAAAGCGCTCTAGCGCCGCGCCGGCCCCTTCGCGCGGCGGGATGGAGACGATAATGGCCTCAGCTTTTTCGAGCGCGTGTTCCAGCCCAGGCTCTGCCTCCCTTCCGTCAAACCCATAGGCCTCGATGCCCTCACGACGCAGTGCGGCGACGCTCTCCACGCTCCGCGCCGTCCCGCTTGCTTCGATCCACGCCTCGCGTTCAATGAGCCGGCGGGCGCAATAGCCAAGACCGAAGAAGAAGACTTTCACGCGCAGGTACTCCGATCGGCGTGTGTTCCATCTCGCGGCCCTTGTCCCTAAGGGCGAACGTGTCGGTCGGCGCCCGGCGAATGAGGGTTTGGCAAGCGGCGATTGTTGCCGGGGATCCGATGGGCGCCATGCCCGCGGCAGTCGCCTCACCGGCGCCCTCATCCGGCTCTTCAAGCCACTTTCTCCCAAAAGGAGAAGGCAAGCGCTACTTCTTTTTCGGGATATAGAGGTCTGTCAGCGTGCCCGCGAAGGCTTCGGCAGACATGGCGAAGGTCTCCGAGAGCGTCGGATGGGGATGAATAGTGAGGCCGATGTCCTCGGCTTCGGCGCCCATCTCGATCGCGAGCGCCGCTTCGGCGATGAGATCGCCAGCGTTGGGCCCGACGATTCCGCAGCCGATCAAACGCTGAGTGCCTTCGTCCCACAGGGTTTTCGTCAGGCCCTCGTCGCGGCCGAGGGATAGCGAGCGTCCGCTCGCCGCCCAGGGAAAGACAGCCTTGCCGTATTTGACGCCTTTCGCCTTGGCCTCCGTCTCGGTGACGCCCGCCCAGGCGACTTCCGGATCGGTGTAAGCGACCGATGGTATCGCCTTGGCGTCAAACGAGGATTTGTGTCCGCTGGCGACTTCCGCCGCGACCTTGGCCTCATGCGTCGCCTTATGCGCCAGCATCGGCTGTCCCACGATGTCGCCGATGGCGAAGATGTGCGGCGCGTTGGTGCGCATCTGCCGGTCGACCGCGATATAGCCGCGCTCATCGACCGCGACGCCCGCGGCTGCCGCGCCGATGCGCGCGCCATTCGGGCGTCGCCCGACTGACACCAGGATCGCATCGAACGTCTGGGTGCTCGAGCCGTCGGGGCCTTCGTAAGTCACTTTAAGTCCATCCGGCTCCGCCTTGACTGCGGTCACCTTGGTCTTCAGCAGGATCTTCTCGTAGAGCTTGCCGATGCGCTTCGCGAGCGGGGCGACGATGTCGGGATCGGCCCCTGGCATCAGCTGATCCATCATCTCGATTACGGTGATGCCGGCGCCGAGCGCATGGTAGACCGTCGCCATCTCAAGCCCGATGATCCCTCCGCCCAGGACGAGCAGGCGCTTGGGGATGAAATTGATCTCGAGCGCCGCTGTCGAATCCCAGATGCGCGGGTCAGAGGGGATGAATCCTGGCGCAGCCGGTTCGGAGCCGGCGGCGATGATCGCCTTATTGAAGCGGACGATCCGCGCCCCCTCTGCCGTTTCGACCCGCAGGGTCTTGGGCGAGGTAAACTTTCCCGCGCCGGTGATCGTCTTCACTTTTCGCTGCTTGGCGAGACCGACGAGGCCGCCCGTCAGCCGCTTGACCACGCCATCCTTCCAACCGCGAATGGCGGCGGGGTCGAAGGTCGGCGCGCCGAAGGTCACGCCGTGCGAACCCATCGCCTCGGCGTCGTCCACGACCTTGGCGACATGCAGCAGCGCTTTGGACGGGATACAGCCGACGTTGAGGCAGACGCCGCCCAGCGTCGCTCGCGAGTCGACCAGAACGACGTTCTGCCCGAGATCGGCGGCTCGAAAGGCCGCGGTGTAGCCGCCGGGACCGGCGCCCAGAACAAGGATATCGGCCTCGAAATCGGCCTGTCCACCTGGGTCAGCAGCGGGCTTCGGAGGCGGCCCAGCGGGCTGAGAGGCCTTCGGAGCCGGCTCCTGAATCTCGACGCCGCCTTGATCGCCAGCTGGCGCGGCCGCCTTGGGCGCTGCCGCCTCCGTTGCGTCTTCCCCGCCCAAATACGTCGCCAGCAGGTCGCCCTGGGTGACCTTGTCGCCGATTTTGACGCGAATCTCGCCGATCACGCCATCCTCTGGCGCCGGCACGTCCATGCTCGCCTTGTCGCTTTCAAGCGTCAAGATCGTCTCATCCTTGCGCACACGCTGTCCGGGCGTGACGAGGATTTCGATGATCGGCACATCCTTGAAGTCGCCGATGTCGGGGAGCCGAATTTCGTTCGCCATGCCTGTCTCTCTATCGGACCGCGGTCATAAGATGATGCGCCGCATGTCCTCCAAGAGGCCCGCGAGATGCCGCATGAAGCGAGCGGCCCCAGCCCCGTCGATCACCCTGTGATCGTAAGATAGGCAGAGCGGCAGCATGAGACGAGGCTGGAAGGCCGATCCATCCCAAACGGGCGCCATCTTCGAACGCACGACGCCGAGGATCGCGACTTCGGGCGCATTGACGATAGGCGTAAAGGCCGTGCCGCCAATGCCGCCCAGCGATGAGATGGTGAAGGTCGCGCCCTGCATTTCGGCGGGAGCGAGCTTGCCAGTGCGCGCCTTTTCCGAGAGCGCCCCGAGTTCGCGGGCAAGATCGACGACCCCCTTCTGGTCGACATCCTTGATGACCGCGACGACGAGACCATCGGGCGTGTCAACGGCGACGCCGATATGCCAATAGCGGCGCAGAATGAAAAAGTTGCCGGCCGGATTGAGAGCGGCGTTGAAGGTCGGGAATGCTTTCAGAGAGGCGACAGCGGCCCGCATGAGAAGGGGCAGCAGGGAGACACGGTAAGGCTTTGATTTGTCTTTCTTCGCGTCCTCGTCGAGCGCCTTTCGGAAGGCGTCGAGATCGGTGATGTCCGCTTCATCCGTGTGCGTGACGTGGGGGATGTTGACCCAGGAGGCGTGCAGCCGCGGGCCGGAAATCTTCTTGATGCGCGAGAGTGCGACCGTCTCGATCGGGCCGAATTTCGCGAAATCGACCTGCGGAACCGCCGGCAGCGCGCCGCCGCCTCCCGCAGGCGCGGCCGCGCCCTTGGCGAGCGCTGCTTTTAAGTCCTCGCGGGTGATGCGGCCTTTCTCGCCCGTCCCCTTGATTTGATTTAGATCGAGCCCGAGTTCGCGCGCCAGCCGCCGAACCGCGGGACCGGCGAAAACGCCGGTGAAATCGGGCAGCGCCGGACCCGCGGGAGCCTCGGCTGGCCGGGGAGGCAAATCACTCGGCGCGACTGGAGACGTTTCGGGGGCTTCGGCGGCGTCCTCTTCTTCCTTCGCCTCGGCTTCATCTTCCTGATCAGACGAGACCGACCCGACTGTTCCTCCGGCGTCGAGCTTCCCAACCACCGAGCCCATCGACACTTTGTCGCCAACCTTGACGACAATCTCGGAGATCTTACCGGCAGCCGGCGACGGCACGTCCATGCTCGCCTTGTCGGATTCGAGCGTAACGATCGGCTGCTCCGCTTCGACCGTGTCGCCGACCTTGACCAGAACCTCGATGACGGGCACGTCCTTAAAGTCGCCGATGTCGGGAATCGTGATGTCGATCGTCGCCGCCTTGGCGGGCGCCGCACCGCCGGCTTTGGCGCGAGGCGAGGACTGCGCTGCTTTGGCGGGCGCTTGCGCCGCCGCTTTTTCGGGCGCAGCAGACGCTTTCTCAGCTGCGCCGGCCTTGGCGGGAGCAGCTTCAGCCTTCCCGCCCTGCACGGAGTCGACACGTGCGATGAGCGTCCCCATCGACACTTTGTCGCCCACTTTCGTCAGAATCTCCGCAACCGCCCCCTCCACGGGCGAAGGCACGTCCATTGTCGCCTTGTCGGATTCGAGTGAGATCAGCGATTGATCGACCTTGACGACGTCGCCAGGCTTCACCAGCACCTCGATCACCGGCACGTCCTTGAAGTCGCCGATATCGGGAACCTTCACGTCGACTTTCGCCACCGGCGCTCACTCCTCAGCGAACCGTAGTTTAAGGATACCGACTTCAGCTTCGCGCCGGGTTCGGCCCGTCGGGGTCGATGCCGTATTTGGCGATCGCGTCGGCGACGCGCCGGTTTGGCAGCAATTGTTCTTCGGCCAGCGCCTTTAGGCTGGCGACCGTGACGTGATACCGGTCGACTTCGAAGAACGAGCGCAGTCGGCGACGATAGTCGGAACGCCCAAAGCCGTCGGTCCCCAGCGTCTTGTAACGCGCCGGCACATACGGCCGTATGCCGTCTGGGAGGGCCTTTATGTAGTCCGTCGCAGCGATGACTGGTCCCTTCCCGCTCGCCAGAGCTTGAGTGATGAACGGAACTTTCGCGTCGTCTTCGGGATGCAGAAGATTCCAGCGCTCGACATCGAGGCCTTCCCGGCGCAGCTCGGTGAAGCTGGTGACGCTCCAGATCTCGCTGCTGACTCCGTGCTCGTTTGCAAGCATCTCGGCCGCCGCTTCGACCTCGCGCAGGATGGCGCCCGCGCCCATGAGGCGCACTTGAAGGCCAGGCTGATCGCCTTTGACCTCGCGCAGCTTATAGGCGCCCTTGAGGATGCCCTCCTCCGCCCCTTCGGGCATCGCCGGGTGAGGGTAGTTCTCGTTCAGGGTCGTGATGTAGTAAAAGACGTCGTCCTGATCGACGAGCATACGGTTCAAGCCGGCGTGGACGATCACCGCCACTTCGTAAGCGTAAGTGGGATCGTAGGTTACGCAATTCGGAATGGTCGAAGCCAGAATATGGCTGTGCCCGTCCTCGTGCTGCAGGCCCTCGCCATTGAGGGTCGTGCGGCCGGACGTGCCCCCAATCAAGAAGCCCCGTGTCCGCATGTCACCCGCGGCCCATGCGAGATCACCGACGCGCTGGAAACCGAACATCGAATAGTAGATGTAGAAGGGGATCATCGGCACATTTGAGGTCGAATAGGATGTGCCCGCGGCGATGAAGGAGGCCATCGCGCCTGGCTCGTTGATGCCCTCCTGGAGAATCTGGCCTTTCGGATCCTCGCGGTAATACATCAGCTGATCGGCGTCCTGGGGCCGATAGAGCTGACCGACCTGGCTGAAGATGCCCACCTGCCGGAAGAGACCTTCCATGCCGAAGGTGCGGCTCTCGTCGGGAACGATCGGGACCACATGGGAACCCAGATTCTTGTCACGCAAAAGCGCCGTCAAAATCCGCACGAAAGCCATCGTGGTCGAGATTTCGCGGCCCTCCGCCGTCGCTTTCAAGAGCGCGTCGAACGTGGAAAGCGGAGGAACGACGAGCGCGTCGCTCTTACGCCGGCGCGCCGGCAGGTAGCCGCCGAGCGCCGCACGGCGCTCGCGGAGATAGGTCATTTCCTTGCTGCCCTCCTCAAAGCGGAGGAAGGGAACCGTGTCGAGATCGGCGTCCGAGACGGGGATTTGGAACCGGTCGCGGAAGGCCTTGAGCCCGTCGTGGCCAAGTTTCTTGGCCTGATGCGCGATCATCTGCCCTTCGCCGGCCGAGCCCATTCCGTAGCCCTTGACGGTCTTGGCCAGGATGACGGTCGGCTGGCCCTTATGGTCGACCGCGGCCTTGTAAGCGGCGTAGACCTTGACCGGATCGTGGCCGCCTCGGGTCAGCGCCCAAATCTCGGCGTCGGTCCAATCCTCAACCATCGCCGCCGTTTCAGGGTAGCGACCGAAGAAGTTCTTGCGGATGTAAGCGCCGTCCTTGGACTTGAAATCCTGATATTCGCCGTCGACGCACTCGGTCATCAGCTGGCGAAGCTTGCCCTCATTGTCCATGGCGAGCAGGGCGTCCCAGCCGGAGCCCCACAGGCACTTGATGACGTTCCAACCCGCGCCGCGGAAGTCGGCTTCCAGCTCCTGCACGATTTTGCCGTTGCCGCGCACCGGCCCGTCAAGCCGCTGAAGGTTGCAGTTGATGACGAAGATAAGGTTGTCGAGCTTCTCGCGGCCGGCAAGCGAGATCGCGCCGAGCGATTCCGGCTCATCCATCTCGCCATCGCCGCAGAACACCCAGACCTTGCGAGGCGCGGTGTCTGCTAGGCCCCGTCCGTGCAGATAGCGAAGAAAGCGGGCCTGGTAGATCGCCATCAGCGGCCCGAGACCCATGGAGACGGTCGGGAACTGCCAGAAGTCCGGCATCAGCCAGGGATGGGGATAGGAGGCGAGGCCCTTGCCGCCGACCTCCTGGCGGAAGTTCACCAGCTGATCGTCGCTGAGGCGGCCCTCGAGATAGGCGCGGGCGTAAATGCCGGGCGAGCTATGGCCTTGGAAATAGATCAGGTCGCCGCCGTGCGCTTCGTTGCAGGCATGCCAGAAATGCATGAAGCCGGTGTCGTAGAGGGTCGCCGCGGACTGGAAGCTCGCGATGTGTCCGCCGAGTTCTGAGGACTCCTTGTTCGCCTTGACGACCATCGCCGCCGCGTTCCAGCGTACATAGCGGCGAATGTGCTGCTCGAGGTGCCGGTCGCCGGGATGAGGAGGCTCAGCTTCCGGCGCAATGGTGTTGACGTAAGCGGTGTTGGCGGCGAAAGGCAGCTTCGCGCCCTTGCGACGCGCGGAGGCGACAACGGCGTCCAGGATATCGTCAACCTTGGCGATCCCCTCAAAGGCCTCGACGGAATCAAGCGCGTCGAGCCACTCGTCGGTTTCGTCGGCTTGGTCTTTGACCCTGTCGTCCATCGGGCTGACCTCCCTGATCGCTCATACAAAAGTCGTAAGCGAACCGGCGCAGTCTTCTCATGCGTCCGCGTAATTGGCAATTGCGACGGCGGGCGCTGCTGCCATGTCAATCACGCATGAAGCAACGGCAGATTGGCCGACTCTCGGTGTTAGCGATAGGATGGCGGCGCGCTCCGCTCGCGGGCGCTGATGGAGCAGACCTTGGCCGGCCTCACCACCCATGTCCTCGACGTCACCCGCGGGCGCCCCGCGGACGGCGTCCGAGTGGAGCTTTACGAGCTGGCGGGCGGATCAGACCGCAAGCTTATCGCGGATGTCGTGACCAACGCCGACGGACGCACCGACAAGCCGCTGATGAGCGCTGCGGAGGCGCGGGCCGGTCGGTTCGAGCTGATCTTTCATGCCGGGGACTATTTTCGACGTCAGCGTGTGGAAATCGCCGATCCGCCGTTCCTCGACATCATTCCGATCCGCTTCGGCGTCTCCGATCCCCAGGCGCACTACCACGTGCCGCTGCTCGTCTCGCCCTGGAGCTTTTCGACCTACCGCGGAAGCTGAGGAGAGCCCGAAGCGGGGACCCCGCGCCGTGGAGCGGCCGCAGCGCCCTGTCGCGGGCGGCCTTTTGGATTTTCTTGGGCCGCTACGGTTTCGGGGCGAAAAACCCCGCTAACACCTATTGGTTTTCCTTGGATTTCCTTGGATTCTCTCGTCCGAATCTAGACTTATCAATGGGTTACACGAGATTTTCGCTGAAAGTTTTTTGCTCGCCGTTTATCCCTTTTCGTTAGGCGCGTGAGAACGGCTCTCCTGCGGATTTCGGACGCCAAAGCGTGACGAACGGTCATAGGGAAAGCTTAAGTTAGTTTCTGATTTTCTGCAACCAATTATCGCCCGCACCATTGCCTGTCGGCGACCCCCGCTAACGCCGTCAACCGTTCCACAGCAATTCTGTGCCCTTATAAGCGCCGACCATAGGCGGAGGGCATCCACGCCTTTTGCACTGCACGCTTGAATAAGCCTACTCACTATATTATAAGCATGCTTATGTTATCGCTTGCTCACAAATGGACGATATCTCCTGCCCGCGAACTCGGTTTCGCGCTCCACGACGTTGCTCGCCTGCTCAGGACCTATTCAGACCAGCGCGCTCGCGAACTTGGCACGACAAGGGCGCAATGGGCGGTTCTATCGCGCCTGCAGCGCTGTGAGGGAGCCAAGCAGAACGAACTCGCCGAGGCGCTCGATCTTGCGCCGATCACCCTCGGGCGGCTGATCGACAAACTGACCGTCGCGGGCCTCGTCGAGCGGCGCGACGATGCGACCGATCGCCGCGCCAACCGCCTCTATCTCACTGAAAAAGCTGCGCCGGCGCTGGTTGAGCTCGGGGCGCTCGCCGAGGACTTGATGGGGCGTGCGCTGGCGGGCGTCGATCAATCGACCATCGACGCCATGCACCACGGCCTCACGGCTATGAAAGCCAATATCAAGAACGAATTGATTGCGGGAGCTGAATCCAAGTGACCCAACCCAAGCCAGTTTCCGCGCGCGATCCGGCGCAGGAGAACGATTCGCCCGCCGCGACCCAGTCGGCGCAGCCGCTGCCCTTCACGCCATCGAAGGGAGCCGCTCCACAGCCGGGCGCGCGCGAATCCGCAACGCAAACCTCGCCTGGGCAGCAGCCTTCACAGCCGATTCAGTTCACGCCGGCGCGGACCCCCGCCCCGGGTCCGCAAGCGCCGCCATCTCCGCCGCCCGCGCCCCCAGCCGCGCAGACGCCAATCGTCGTCAAGAAGAAGCGAGGGACCGGGCGCTTCGTCATGCTCGTCGTCATACCCCTCGTCGCGCTTGCGCTCGGGTTCAGCTGGTGGTTGAGCAGCGGCCGCTATGTCTCGACCGATAACGCCTATGTGGGCGCGAACAAGTCGCTGATTGCGCCGCAGGTCACCGGCGCCATCGTCGCCGTGCATGTTGTCGAGGGGCAGAAGGTCAAGGTCGGCGATCCGCTCTTCGACATCGATTCGAAGCCCTATGACATCGCCCTCGCGCTGGCGAAGGGAAAGCTGGACGCCGCGAAAGTGGAGTTCGCCAATCTCGCATCCGCTTATTCAAGCAATGTCGACCAGATCAAGATGGGCGAGGATGCGGTGAAGGTCCGTCAGGCCGACTTCGACCGTAAGAACGAGCTCGCCATTTCGCGCTCAGGCACGACCGCCGATCGCGACACCTCGATGGCCAATCTCATTCAGGCCAAGCAGATTCTCGAATTCGTCAAATGGCAGCAGGCGACGGTCAAGGTGAAGCTCGGCGGCGGCCCAAACACGACCATCGACCAGTTCCCCGACTATATGCAGGCGCAAGCCGCCGTCGATGACGCGGAGCGCAACCTGCGCAATACCAAGGTGCTCGCGCCGATCGATGGCATTGCGACGCAAGTGCCGGAGATCGAGCTCGGGCGGGTTGCGGCAGCCGGCCAGCCGGTGTTCGCAGTTGTCGCCAACACGGGCCTCTGGGTCGACGCCAATCCGAAGGAATTGGACCTGACGTATGTCCATGTCGGCCTGCCCGCGAAAGTCAGCGTGGACACCTTCCCGGACAGGGAATGGAAAGGGACGATCTGCTCCATCGCGCCAGGGACCGGCGCCCAGTTCGCAATCCTCCCGCCGCAGAACGCGAGCGGCAACTGGGTCAAGGTCGTGCAGCGGGTGCCGCTCCGCTTCTGCTTCGATCCGAATGAGGACACGACGGGACTGCGGGCCGGGATGAGCACCTATCTGACGGTCGATACGGGACGGGTGCGCACGCTCGCGGGCACGCTCGAGGGCCTCAAGCAATGGGTGGTCGGCTATGTCGACACGCTCATGGGAGCGCGGACCGCCGTCATCCGATGAACGCCCAAGCGCCCGCTCCGCCGCTCTACGAGACGATCTCGCCGACGCTCAAATGGCTCCTGACCGTCTGCATCATGATGGCGACCATCATGCAGGCGCTCGACACGACGATCGCCAACGTCGCCCTGCCCTACATGCAGGGGTCGCTGGCGACGACGCAGGATCAGATCAACTGGGTGCTAACGTCCTACATCGTCGCCGCCGCGATCATGACTTCGCCGCTCGGCTGGATGGCGACGCGCTTCGGCCGCAAGAAGCTCTTCATCGTTTGCACGGCTGGGTTCACGATCGCGTCGATGCTGTGCGGAGTCGCGCTCTCGATCGAGCAGATGGTCGCTTATCGGCTCCTGCAGGGCGTGTTCGGCGCGGCGCTCGTGCCGTTGAGCCAGGCGGTGATGCTCGACATTTTCCCGCCCGCCAAGCGCGGCTCGGCCATGGCGATCTGGGGCATGGGCGTCATGCTCGGCCCGATCATGGGGCCGACCCTCGGCGGCTGGCTTACCGACTCGTATTCGTGGCGCTGGGTGTTCTTCGTCAATCTGCCCTTCGGCATTCTCACCACGGCTGGCCTTTGGGTGTTCATGAGCGAGACGCCGACGCGGCGCGACGTGCCGTTCTCGTGGTTCGGCTTCCTGAGCCTTTCGCTCGGCATCGGCTCTTTGCAGATGATGCTCGACCGAGGCGAACAGCTCGGCTGGTTTGACTCGCCGGAGATCTGGATCGAGATGATCCTCGCGATCGTCGGCTTCTATTTCTTCCTGGCCGATTGTCTGACGTCCACGCGGCCATTCATCAGCGTCCGCATCTTCAAGGACTGGAACTTCTCGATCGCGCTCGTCTTCATGTTCCTCGTTGGCATCATGCTGCTTGCGAGCATGGCGCTGGTGACCCCGTTCATTCAGAACCTGCTTGGCTACCCTGTGCTGTCGAGCGGGTTCCTGCTCGGCACGCGCGGCATCGGCACATTTGTCGGCATGTTCCTGGTTGGCAGGATGAGCGGTAGGGTCGATCCTCGGATCATGATCCTCATCGGCCTCGTGCTGGCGGCCTCCTCGCTGTGGCTCATGGTCGGCTGGACGCTCGACGTCCCAGCCAACACGATCGTGATCAACTCGATCGCGCAAGGGCTGGGCCTCGGCTTCATCTTCGTGCCGCTCAACACGATCGCCTTCGCGAGCCTGCCGGGCGAATTACGCACCGAAGGCGCCGCGCTCTGGACGCTGATCCGCAACATCGGCTCGTCGGTCGGTATCTCGGTCGTCATCGCCCGCCTGACGAGCATGACCACCATGTTCCACAGCCAGCTTGTCGAGCATGCAACGCCGTTCAACGACGCGCTGAGAATGCCGAGCGCCTCGATGGTGTGGGGACATGGCCTTCCGAGTATGGCGATGCTCGAAGGCATCATCACCCAGCAGGCCGCGATGATGGCCTATTCGAACGACTTTCTGTTCATGACCTTCGTCGCGCTCTGCGCCTTCCCGCTGCTCGCGCTCATCCGCTCGACAAAGTCCGCGGCGCCGGTTTCGCGTGAAGAGGCGGCGGCTCATGCGGTGATGGACTGACGCCGGCATTGAGGGTCTGATCCTCCGGCCCTCTCGAAGCCGCACGAAGTGATCGCCAGAGCCAAAGAAATGGTTTTGGCAGACGCCTCTTGCCGGTTTCGCCCGGCGCGATCAAGCGAGTTGGCTGCGACGCACAAAATGTTTATGCAATTTTGAGTGGAGACTATCGTCCGCACCCGCCGGACGGCTACAATCGGACTTGGGATGCAGATCACTCTGGTTCCGGACAGCAGTATTGCCTCCGCTCCTGCCGGCCTCACTGCCGCGGTTGAGGCTGCCGCAAGCATATTCGAGCAAGATTTTCCAGGTAACTACAATATCAACATCAGCTATGGTTGGGGAACGTTTGATAATGCCCCGCAGAATGAGCTGACTAACCCCAATAGCGGCGTCTACTCGCTTGGAGGCGGGACCTCTACCGCCGTAAGCTATTCGCAGCTTAGGAGCTGGCTGACCGCCAATGCAGTTTCGAGCGAACAGGTTGCAGCAGATGCGACATTGCCCGCGAGCAGCGCTTCATTTCCCGGCGCCGCCAATACTTTCTTCGTCAGCTTCGCTGAAGAGAAGGCGCTCGGCGTCTTTAGTGGGGACAGCGGCGCGCTTGACGGCTCAATCGGATTCAACATCGGGGACGCAAGCACTTCCGATGACTGGGAGCCAGCGGCCCTAACCGAAATCGCTCATGCCCTGGGCTGGGATAGCAGCGCCCAAGGCGGATCACTTCCCGACGTCGCTGATCTGTTTCGCTATTCGTCGCCCGGACAATACGAGTGGACCTCCGGGCAGCCTGCCTATTTCTCCATCGACAGCGGCAACACAGATTTGGCTGATTACGCCACGTCGTTCGATCAAACTCTATTTTCTGATCTGCCTACTAACGACCCCTTAAGAGTGCCCTTCACCAGCGCCGCAACAACCTTGACGAGCTTCGATATCGAAGCCTTGAGCGTTATCGGGTTTGGAACAGGCGATGTCGTCCCGCCGGAAACGAGTTGGAAAACCGTGGGCGCAGGGGATTTCGCCGGGAACGGCACGTCTGATGTTTTACTGCAGAACGGCGGAACAGTCGTCGACTGGCTGATGAGCAATGGCGTCTATCAGAGCGGTAACGTTTTGAGCGCCGGCGGCGCTACCGGTTATAACGTTGTCGGCACAGGGGACTTCACGGGTAACGGCATTTCCGATGTTCTGCTTCAGAACGGCGTTACCGTCGTCGAGTGGCTGATGAACAATGGCGTCTATCAGAGCGGCAGCGTTTTGGGCACTGCAAGCGGCTATGACGTTGTCGGCACGGGGGACTTTACGGGAAATGGCACGGACGATGTTTTGTTGCAGAACGGCGGCGCTGTGGTCGATTGGATCCTGCAGAATGGCAAGTACGTGAGCGGCAACGTCTTGAGTACAGGCGGGGCAGCCGGCTGGAACGTTGTCGGCACGGGGGACTTTACGGGGAATGGCACGGATGACGTTCTGTTGCAGAACGGCGGCGCTGTCGTCGATTGGATCATGCAAAACGGCAAGTACCTAAGCGGCAACATCTTGAGCACGGGCGGAGCAACCGGCTGGAACGTTGTTGGAACGGGTGATTTCACTGGCAATGGCACCGACGATATTCTATTGCAGAACGGGAGCACAATCGTCGATTGGATCATGCAGAACGGCAAATATGCGAGCGGCAACATCGTCTCCACCAATACGGATGGGTTTAGCGTTGTTGGCACAGGCGACTACAATGGCGATGGCACGTCCGACATTCTGCTACAGAAAGGCGGCGCGGTTGTTGATTGGATCATGAAGAACGGGGCCTATCAGAGCGGCAACGTCCTTGCGAGTAATTTAGGTTAGCCGGTTCCGTGAGGGTGGTTTGCACTCTCCTGGACAATGCGGGCGGCGCATAAGTTTTATCTGACAAGCAAACTCGAAGGCACTCGTCCGCTGCAAGCCATGCCGGACTCCGCTCAAATCAGCAGGTTTAAGCCGCCCGCGCGATCTCCAGCACCAGATCAGCCAACCGCTCGGCGGCGTCCGGGACGCCGACCGACTTCGCCGCCATCGCCGCCGCCTCAAGCTTCGTCGGCGCGGCAAGCGCATCCCGCAGGATCGCGGCCAATCGTTCGGGAGTGAACTCGGTCTGCGGCACGACCGTCGCGCCGCCGGATTTCGCTAGCGCGGCTGCATTGGCGGCCTGATCCTGATCGAGCGCATGCGGGAATGGCACGAGGACGGAGGCGCGCCCTATCACGGCAAGCTCGGACACGGTTGAAGCGCCGGCGCGGCCGATGACCAGATGGGCGCCGGCGATCCGCGCGGGCAGGTCCGCGAAAAACTCCGCGATCTCGACCGGAAAGTTCATTCGCGCGCAAGCCCCAGCCACCCGCGCGCTATCCTCGCCCCGCGCCTGCTGAGTGAGGCGGATTCGCGCCCGCTCATCGGGATGCAAGAGCGCGATCGCCGCAGGCACGATATCGGCCATCACACGGGCGCCCTGCGAGCCGCCGGTCACCAGAAGGTTCAGGCGCTCGCCGGTGTGCTCGGGATAGGGAATCGCCGCAGCGGCGATCACTGACGGCCGAACCGGGTTGCCAGTCACCCGAGTCTTGACCGGATCGACGCCTTTCAAACCCGGAAAGCCGCAAGCGATAAGGCTGACGCGCGGGCTCAAAAAGCGATTGGCGCGCCCCATGACGGCGTTTTGCTCATGCAGGACGGTCGGTATCCGGAGGACCCAGGCGGCGAGAAGCGGCGGCACCGTCGGATATCCGCCAAAGCCAACCACCGCGCGCGGCCGGATGCGGCTGAGTTTCACGGAGGCCGCCGCGAGGCCCGCGCCGAGGGTCAGCGAAGCGCGTGTCTTGGCGAGCGCGCCGGCTTCCGTTGTTGTCGCCGACGGAAAGGCGTGAATCGCTCGGGCGGGAAAATCGCTGCCGAACTTAAGCGCCCGGCTGTCGGTCGCGAGCTCCACTTCCGCTCCCCGCTTGGCGAGGGCCGCGGCTAGCGCCGCCGCGGGGAACAGATGTCCGCCGGTGCCCCCCGCGGCGAGCAGAATCGAACGCGCCGAACTCATCCCTCCATCGCCGCGGGATGGTCGAGATCGGCGGCCGGCCGTTTGCGCGTCGTGGCGATGAGGAACCCCATGCCGAGGCCAAGCGCAAGCAGCGAGGAACCGCCGTAGGAGATGAATGGCAAGGTCATTCCCTTGGCTGGCATGGCGCGCAAGTTGACCGCCATGTTGATCCAGCTCTGCACGCCAAACATGACCGTGAGACCAGAGGCCGCGAGCCGGCAGAACGGGTCGGGGTTGCGCGCCGCGAGGGTCAGCGCGCGAAGTACGATGAAGGCGAAGAACGCGATCAGCGCCATGCAGGCGATCATGCCAAACTCTTCGCCGGTCACGGCGAAGACGAAGTCGGTGTGCGCATCAGGCAGGATTCGCTTGTAGACGCCCTCGCCCGGGCCCCGCCCCAACCAGCCGCCGGATAGAATGCTCTGCAAAGCAGTGTCGACCTGAAACGTGTCGACCATGCCGCCCGTCGAATCGGGATCGAGAAAGCGCAGAACCCGCTCGTGCACGTGCGGCGACAGTTTGAAGACCGCGAACCCGCCGGCCATTCCCATGCCCCCTATCGCGACCACCCAGAACCAATGCAGGCCGGCCAGGAAGAAGAGCGCCGTCCATACGACCGCAACCAGCATCGTCTGCCCAAAGTCAGGCTGGAGGATGAGCGGCACGATGGCGACGGGCAGGATCAGGAAGGACAGAAGTTTCGCCCAAATTGCAGTCGGGCCGGTCCGCCCGCCTTCAGTGAAAGCCCAAGCCGCCAGAACGACGAACGCCGGCTTGATGAATTCCGAGGGTTGCAGGCCGAAGATCCAACGCCTCGCCCCTTTGACTTCCGCGCCGAACATCAGCGCGAGGATGATGAGCGCAAACGATAGGGCGAACGTCAGCAACGCCGCGCGCCGCACATGCCGCGGCGAGAGAAACGAGGTTGCGATCATCAGCGCCGACGTCGGGATCAGCATCATGGCTTGGCGGTTGACGAAGTGGAAGGTCGAAAGATTGAGCCGCTCCGCGACCGCTGGACTTGCCGCCAGCGCCATCACGAGGCCGATCACCATCAGCGCCACGAACGAGCCGATGAGCCACCTGTCTGCGGTGCGCATCCAGTCGGCGACGGGGCCTCGTTCCACTCTCGAAACCATGCGCTCTATCTCCCCCTTTGCACGCGAGGTTCGCCCGCCGCGCGCTGCTCGAGCCATTTGGCCACATGCGCGCGGAAGGCGTCGCCGCGCGCCTCGAAATTCGCGAACTGATCGAATGACGCGCAGGCGGGTGAAAGCAGCACCGCGGGTTCGCGCGCTGTCGATTGCGTCGCGTCCTCGGCCGCCGCCTCAATGGCCGCGCTTAAAGTCCCGTAGCGCTCGAAAGCAACTGCGCCGGCAAGCGTGCGCGCGAATTCGTCGCTCGCCTCGCCGATAAGGTAGGCTTTGGCTACGCGGGGAAAGAGCGGCCGCAACGGCTCCACGCCGCCTGCTTTCGGCCGGCCGCCGAGAATCCAGTGAATGTCGTGGAACGACATGAGCGCCTTCTCGGCGGCGTCCGCGTTGGTCGCTTTCGAATCGTTGATGAACAACACCTGGCCAAGGCGGCCGACCTCTTCCATGCGGTGCGCGAGACCGGGAAAGGTCTCGAACGCGCGCGCGATGAGATCGCCCTCGACGCCGAGCGCCCTTGCGGCGGCGTAAGCGAACGCCGCGTTCTGCCCATTATGCGCGCCGCGAAGCGCCCTTGCGCCCGCAAGATCGACCGCAGGCGCCGCTTCTCCCCGGACCATCACGCGGTGCTCGCTGACCCAAACGTCAGCAACGGCGGATTCCATCCCCGACACAGCAAGCACTCGCGCGGCGCCGGCGCGCGCTTTCAACCGCGCATAAATGGCGCGGCACGGCTCGTCGTCCAGACCGACCAGCGCGATCTCCGCCTGCGCCACAAGCCGCTCCTTGATCGCGGCGTAGCGGGCGAGATCGCCATGCCGGTCGAGATGGTCGGGCGTGATGTTGATGAGCAGCCCCACACCCGGCTTAAGCGAGGGCGCAAGATCGATCTGATAGGAAGAACACTCGACGACGTGGGTGCGCCGGGAAGCGGGCGGTGGCAGATCAAGGACCGGAACACCAATGTTGCCGCCCATCGCCACTTCGCGCCCGGCCTGCCTGAGCACATGGGCGATGAGCGCGGTGGTCGTCGATTTGCCGTTGGTGCCGGTGATCGCGACGAACGGCGCGTCGGGGGCTCTGGCGCCGCGCTCGCGCACGAAGAGCTCGATGTCGCCGATGATTGGGATCCCGGCCTGGTCGGCAAGGTTGACGGTCCAGTGCGGCTTTGGGTGGGTCAGAGGCACGCCGGGCGCGAGCACAAACACCCGGAAACTCCGCCAGTCGGCATGAGCAAGATCCACAAGCTTTATGCCTGCGGCTTCGGCGCGCTCACGAGCCGTGGGACTATCGTCCCAGGCGGCCACCTCGGCGCCGCCGGCGACAAGCGCCCGCGCTGTCGACAGTCCTGACCCGCCAAGACCGAAGAGAGCGACGCTCTGTCCACGCAGGGTCTCGACCGGCGTCATCGTCACCTCAGCTTCAGCGAGGCGAGGCCGATCATCGCGAGCACGAAGGCGATGATCCAGAAGCGCATGACGATTTGCGGCTCAGACCAGCCGAGCTGCTCGAAGTGGTGATGAATGGGCGCCATTCGAAACACGCGCCGGCCGGTGAGCTTGAACGACACCACCTGCACGACGACGGACGCCGCTTCCATTACGAACAGCCCGCCAATCACTGCCAGCACGACCTCGTGCTTGATCGCGACAGCGATCGTGCCGAGCAGTCCGCCGAGCGCCAGCGACCCCGTGTCGCCCATGAAGATCTGGGCTGGCGGCGCGTTGAACCACAAAAAGCCGACGCCCGCGCCGATCAACGCTCCGCTGACCACCATGAGATCGCCAGCAAATGGCACATGATTGATCAGAAGGTAGTGCGAATAGACATAGTTGCCCGCGATATAGGCGATGACCCCAAGCGTCGCGGCGGCGATCATCACCGGCACGATCGCAAGGCCGTCGAGCCCGTCCGTCAGATTGACCGCATTGCCGAAGGCGACGATGACGAACGGCCCGAAGAGCAGGAATCCCCAGCCGAAGTCGAAAACGAAGCCGTTGACGAACGGCACCGCAAGCCCCGTTGCGCCTTCGGCGCCGACCCGCATCAGCGCGTAACAGGCGAGCGCGGCGATGACATATTCGCCAAACAAGCGCGCGCGA
Organism: uncultured Alphaproteobacteria bacterium; assembly: GCA_963737365.1. Taxonomy (GTDB): domain Bacteria; phylum Pseudomonadota; class Alphaproteobacteria; order Rhizobiales; family Beijerinckiaceae; genus Roseiarcus. The sequence goes on along the minus strand of CAVTSD010000007.1, from coordinate 314,527 downwards.
CTCGAAAAGCCGCGATCCGACTGCTTCGTCACTTTGAGGTAGTCGTCGTAAAAGCCGATCACCGCGAAGCCCGCGGTGACGAACAGCACGATCCACACATAGGGGCTTTCTAGATTTGCCCACAGCAAGGCCGAAACAAAGAGCCCGAACAGGATCATGAGGCCGCCCATGGTCGGCGTGCCCTTCTTGGTGAGAAGATGCGAGGCCGGCCCATCGGCGCGGATCGGCTGACCCTTGCCCTGTTTCAGACGCAAGGCGGAGATGATCGTCGGACCGAAGAAGAAGACGAGGAACAGCCCGGTTCCCGCAGCGCCAAGCGTGCGGAAGGTGAGATAGCGGAAGAGGTGAAAAGCGCCAGGAAGCTCGGCGAGCGAGGTCAGCACGTCCTAGCCTCCCGGCCCATTGGCGAAGCGATCGCGCAAAGCCGCGACCAGCGGACCCATCCGGCTGCCGTTCGAGCCTTTGATCATCGCAATGTCGCCGCCACGTAAGGTCCGCGCGACCTCCTCAGTCAACTCGCTTGATCGTTCGGTCCAAGCGGCTCGCATGGACGCCGGCGCCGCCTCGAACAGAGTGCGCGTCAACGGGCCTGCGCCGAACAAGAGGTCCACGTTGTTGGCGCTGAGGTCGGCGGCAAGCTCCGCGTGCATCGCCGCTGCCTTCGGCCCGAGCTCGAGCATGTCGCCGATGACCGCGATGCGGCGTCCCTTCGGGCCCGGCTTGGCCGCGGCGAGCAGCGCCAGAGCCGCCCGCATCGAGGCGGGATTGGCGTTATAGCTTTCATCGATGATGATCGCCGGGCCGTCCGGCGTTGGCACCGAGAACCGCTCGCCCCTGCCCTTCTGCGGCGAGAACAATTCGAGCGCCCCAGCGCAGGCCTCAAGGTCGGCCCCGAGCGCTTCCGCGACCAGGAGCGCGCCGAGCGCGTTCTGCGCCATGTGGGCGCCGGGCGCGCCGAGTTCGAATGTCAAGTCACGGCCGAGCACGTGCGCCGTGACGCGTGAGCCGCTGTCGTTGCTCTTGAGCTCTAGAAGTCGGCCATCGCACGCATCGCCGCGGCCAAAGCTCAAGACCCGCGCGCCGCACGACCTCGCCGCCTCCGCCAATTGTTCGAATTGCGGCGCGTCGCGATTGAGGACGGCAGTTGCGTGCGGCTCCAGACCCTGGAAGATCTCCGCTTTCGCATCGGCGATCGCTTCGAGCGAACCCAGATGCTCGATGTGGACGGCCGCGATCATCGTCACGAGAGCGGCGTGCGGGCGCACCATCCGCGCGAGCGGCGCAATCTCGCCCGCGTGATTCATGCCCATCTCGAACACGCCGAAGCGCGCGTTTGCGGGCATGCGTGCGAGCGTGAGGGGCACGCCCCAGTGATTGTTGTAGGAAGCGGCTGACGCGTGCGTTGCGCCGCAGGCGGTCAGCATCGTCCGCAGCATCTCTTTGGCGGTCGTCTTGCCGACCGAACCGGTGACGCCGACGATTTTCACTTTCGAGCGCGCGCGAGCGGCGACGCCGAGCCGCGCCATCGACTCCAATGTTGCCTCGACCGCGAAGACGGGGCCGAGAGCGGCAAGCGCGGGGGCGCGCTCACGTGACACGACAGCGGCTGCCGCGCCAGCTTCGAAAGCGCGCGCGGCATGATCGTGACCGTCATGAGCGTCGCCCCGAATGGCGAAGAAGAGATCGCCCGGCTCAAGCGTGCGACTGTCGATCGACACGCCGCCCACAGTCGTTCTCAACGGGGTGCTTGGCGGAGCGCCGAGCGCGGCGCTCAGTTCGATTTGAGTCCAGAGCGCGTTCACAGCGCCTCCTTGAGCGCCGCGCGCGCTTCATCGGCGTCGGAGAACGGCAGCGTCTTATCGCCAATGATCTGCCCGGTTTCGTGACCCTTGCCAGCGATCAGCAGCGCATCGCCGCCAAGAAGCAACTTAACCCCTGCGCGAATGGCCGCCGCGCGGTCGCCGATCTCGATCGCCAAAGGCGCAGAGGCGAGGATCTGTTTGCGAATGGCCGCGGGGTCTTCGGAGCGAGGATTATCGTCGGTCACGATCGTGACGTCAGCCGAGCGCGCGGCGATCTCGCCCATGATCGGCCGTTTGCCCGGGTCGCGGTCGCCGCCGCAACCGAAAACGAGAACCAGGCGTCCACGCACGAACGGACGCAGCGCGGCAAGCGCCTTCTCGAGCGCGTCGGGCTTATGCGCATAGTCGACAAATACCGAGGCGCCCTGAACGTCGCCGATGCATTCGAGGCGGCCCGGCGCGCCTTCTAGTGTTTGAAGCGCTTCGAAGACGGCGTCCGCCTCGCTGCCGGTTGCGATGCAGAGGCCAGCGGCGACCAGAGCGTTCGAGATCTGAAAGTCGCCGGCCAGCGGAAAGCTCACGCGAAAGCTTCGGCCGCCGAACTGAAGATCAAGAATCGACAACAGCCTGTCGCGCAGCACGGAGGCGAGGCGGATCGTCTCGCCCTTGACGCCGACTGTGACAACCTTGAGCCCGCGCGCCTGCGCCGCCGCGATTACACGCGGAGCAATGGCGCTGTCGGCATCGATGACCGCCGGCGCGCCATCGGGCAGAAGATCCTGGAACAGCCGGAGCTTGGCGGCGAGATAGTCCTCAACTGTGGCATGATAGTCCATGTGGTCGCGCGTGAGGTTGGTGAACGCGGCGGCGGCGAGGCGCACGCCGTCAAGCCGCTTCTGGTCGAGACCATGCGAGGAGGCCTCGATCGCGAGATTCGTGACGCCGTTGGAGGCAAGCCGGTCGAGAAGCTCGTGCAGCGCGATCGGATCCGGTGTTGTCAACGATCCGTAAACGGTGAGCGGACGTGAGACGACGCCAATGGTTCCGATCGAAGCAGCCTCACGCCCGAGCGTCTGCCAGATCTGGCGCACGAAGGCTGCGACCGAAGTTTTTCCGCTTGTCCCAGTGACCGCGACGATCGTTTCCGGCTGGCGTGGGTAGAAGCGCGCGGCGGCGTGAGCAAGCGCGGCGCGCGCGTCGGCGACGTGCACGAAAGCCGCGTCGAGAGATTCCGCCCAACGCTCCGCGACAATGGCGGCGGCGCCCTTCGCCACCGCTTCTCCGACGTGCTTGAGGCCATCGTCCTTCGCCCCGGCCAGCGCGAAGAAGATATCGCCCGGCGCCGTCTTTCGGCTGTCGAACGACAAGCCCGCGATGGCGCGCGACGAAAGCGCGCGATCGGCGTCCTTAAGCTCGAGGATGTCGCCAAGCCGTCTCATCGCGCGAAAGTTCACTCCTTGCCGGTCTTGTCGGCGTCCGCTCCATACCCCAGTCGGGCGATGATGGGGAACGGCTGAGTTGGCGCCTCCTTCATTGGGGGAACGTTTTCAAGCGGTTGGACCCGGCGAATCAACGCGCCCGCGACCCGTCCGGCGTTATAGGCGGCGGTGTGGTATCCATGATCTTCGGGCGTGGGCTGCGGATCGTCGTAGATCGTGAGATAGAGGTATTTTGGCTTGTCGGCCGGCGTGATCGCCATGAAGGTGTTGAAAACCCTGTTCTGCGCATAGTGGCCGTGGATGATCTTGTCGGCGGTTCCCGTCTTTCCGCCGACGTAATAGCCAGGAATGTTGGCGAAACTTGCGGACCCATGCGTGGCGTTGGACCGCATCAAATAGCGCATGGATTTAGAAGTCTGTTCACTGATCACGCGATGGCTGACCTTCGCGGCCTCCTCTTCGGTCCGCGGCAGGAAGGTCGGCGTCATCAACTCGCCGCCATTGGCGAGCGCGCACACCGCCATCACGGCCTGGATCGGGGCCACATTGAGGCCCTGCCCGAAGGCGATGGTCATGGTATTGAGAAGCGACCAATGCTTCGGCACCAGCGGCTCGGCGCTCTCCGGCAATTCGGTGCGCAAGCGATCGAGCTGGCCCATCTTTTTCAAGAAGGCTTTATGGCCCTCGACGCCAACCATGAGCGCGAGCCGCGCGGCGCCGATGTTCGACGAATGGGTGAACACTTCGGGCACCGTCAGCACACGATGGGTGGCGTGGAAATCGTGAATCGTGAACCGCCCGTAGCGCAGACTGTCGCGCGCGTCCACGTGCGAGCCGAGATTGACCTTGCCGGATTCGAGCGCCATGGCGAGCGAAAGCGCCTTGAAGGTCGAACCCATTTCGTAGACGCCGACATTGATGCGGTTGATCTTGCTCGGGTCGTGCGCCTCGCTCGGGTCATTCGGATCGAAGTCAGGAAGCGATTCGAGCGCAATCACTTCGCCGGTGTTGACGTCGATGATCATCCCCGCCGCCGCCTTGGCGCGGAAGCGGTCCATTCCGTCGGCGAGTTCGTCGCGCAGCGCGTGCGTGGCTTTAAGATCGAGCGACAATCGGACCGGCTTCAGGCTGTCGGGATCGACGGTGAACCCGGCGACATGGGGATCGGTGAGACTTTGCTCGTCGAGATATTTCTCCATGCCCGCGATGCCGACGTTGTCTTTGTCGACATACCCGATCACATAGGCGCCGATCGGGCCGTTAGGATAGATGCGCTTGTTCTCCGGCAGGAAGCCGACGCCGGGCAGGCCGAGGTGAAAGATCTCCGCCTGCTCCTTCGGCGTAATTTGCCGCTTGACCCAGATGAAGCCCTTTTTCGAAGCCAGCCGCTCGCGCAGCTCCTTCGCGTCGACATCAGGAAGCACGGCGGTGATGAGCTCGACCGCCTCGTCGATGTCGATGATGCGGTTGGGCTCGGCGAACACCGACATGGTCTTGACGTCGGTCGCGAGGATCGCGCCGTTCCGATCCAACAAATCGGGCCTCGCACCGGAGACCGCGTCATCGGCGGCTGTCTTCAATGTCTGCGGCGGATCATGCGAGAGCCCAAGCACAAGCAGCTTCACGCCGAGGCCGGCATAGGCGACGAAGAGCCCAAGCGCGATGGTGCGGACGCGCGCGCTCGAACGGTCGAGCCTGGTCGAAAGCAGCTGGCGCGCGAAGGCCTTGAGCTTCGCCTTGTTTGCGCCCGCGGGCTGCGTAAGGCGCGCGCCAGGGTCCAGATCGACGCCGAAATTCTGCGGCAGATAACGCCTTAGCCATGCGATCGCGGCGTCAGCCAGCAGATCCAGGGGATTAAAGCGCGGCCGCGTGTCGATCGTGGGTCTGGCTTTAGGCTCGTTCGGGCTCTCAGCCATGGCTCACCTCACCGGCGGGGTCGAGACCGACGCCGTGACGGCCGGGGTCGAATTGTCGGCGGTGAACCCGAGCGATTCGAGCGTGCGGCCGATCGAGTTGGTCTTGGGCTGGGCGTCGGGCAACTCATTGACGGTCGCGATCTGACTCAAGGCCAGCGGCTGCAGGCCGAGCTTCGAATTGGCGAGCGCCTGCACGCGGTCGGGCCGGGCGAGATGCGCATATTCCGCCCGCAGGAGATTGATCGCGTCCTTCTCCTTGTTGATGAGATGGCGCGTCTTCACGAGCTGCTCGGAAGCGTAGATCGTGCGGTACTTGACGCCGTAGACGTAGGCGGCCGACCCGATCAGCGCGGCGATGGCGAATGCGTGCAGAATACGCCACATCAGACTTATCTCCCCCTCCGCGCCGGCAGTCGAGCCAGCGCCTCAATGCCCTCGTCCCGTCCCCGCGCCGACGCGCCCGTGCGGACGCCAAACCGCAATTTCGCCGAGCGCGAACGCGGATTTGCGCTTGTCTCCGCTTCGCACGGCTCGATCGGCTGGCCGCGCGGAACCTCGAACGTCGGCTCGGCCTCAGCCGGCTCGCCTGGCAAGCGGCGCGAGACGGCGCGGCCGCGGCCCGAGCGGCCGGCGAAGAACTGCTTGACGATCCGATCCTCAAGCGAATGGAACGTCACGACCACGAGACGCCCGCCCGGCGCGAGCAGAAGCTCCGCGGCGCTCAGCGCCCGTGCGAGTTCGCCGAGCTCGTCATTGACGGCGATGCGCAAAGCCTGAAAGGCGCGCGTCGCGGGATGGGTAAGCTCGCCACGCCGCGCCGGCGCGACCCGCGCGATCATGCCTGCGAGCTCCAAGGTCGAGGTGAACGGCTTCGTCTCGCGGTCGAAGACGATGGCGCGCGCAATGCGGCGCGCGGCGCGCTCCTCGCCGTAATGAAAGAGAATGTCGGCGATCGTCGCTTCGTCCTCCTCACGCAGAATATCGGCGGCTGAACGTCCGCTTCCTCCCATGCGCATATCGAGAGGAGCATCGAAACGCAGCGAGAAGCCGCGCGCAGCCTCGTCGAACTGCATGGACGAAACGCCGATGTCGAGAACAACCCCGTCCACCGCGCCGACGCCAAGGCGTTTCAGAACTTCGACGAGGTCGCTAAAGCGCGCCTCGACCAGCTCGAGCCGGCCGCCCGACGAGGCCTTGAGCTTGTCGCCCGCCCGAATGGCCGAGGGGTCGCGGTCGAGCGCGATCACGCGCGCGCCACGATCAAGAAGCGCTCCTGTGTAGCCACCGCCGCCGAACGTGCCGTCGACATAGAGCCCGTCCGCGCGAGGCTCGAGCGCCTTAATGGCTTCCGCAAGCAGAACAGGAACATGGCCGAGCCCAGCGGGCGCGGCGGGGCTCATCACGAGGCGCCCGGCGGCGCAAGCGCGTCGCGCTCTGCGCGCAAGCGCCGGACCCGCTCCCGCGCCTGTTCGAGATGGGTTTGGAAGCGAGTCGGCTCCCAGATCTGGAACTTGTGCCCCTGCCCCACGAACACCGCCTCCGAGCTGAGGCCAAGCGCCGTCTTGAGCCGCTCCTCGAAGAAGACCCGACCCTCCGCGTCGAGGCGCAGGACCTCGCTCATGCCCAGAAGCGCCGTCGCAAAAGCGTCTCGGGATTGCGAATATGGCGGCATCGTCTGCAGAAGCGAATCGATTTCGGCGATCAGCGCATTGCCGCCGCAGTCGAGCGCGGGCGCGTCCAGCGACGGATAGGCGTAGACGCCGGCGAAGCCGTCCTTCGCCAGCATCTGACGAAACGAGGCCGGGATCGAGATGCGCCCCTTGGCGTCGAAGCGGTGGGTGAAATTCGAAAGGAATCGATCCACCAGACAGCCCTTCGGCGCGCGAGCAAGCCCGCCCAATCCGCTTTGCGGCGCTACGCGACGGCGCGGAAGCGCAGTCTATTGACGGGACAGCGTGGGATAGCATGGGACCCCATGGGTATCAACGCATTAGGGGTTCAAGGTTAATGCTTCGTTAGGGCGCAGGCGTGCCGCAGATCGTTTGGCGGCTTCTCACAGACGTTCTTGCGCGAATCGTGAACGTTCCCGCGACGCGCGGGCGAAACCTCGCCGAATGGCCTGGCTTCCGTTTGGTTAACGGACTGTGAGCTGCGTCACGGCGCATCGACCGATCGGGGTCTAGGTGAACGGGCCAGAAATGAAAGCGAGTTCCGAGCGCGATTTGCCTTTAACAATTTGTTACTTGCGTTCGCGCGCGAAGGTCGTAGTCATTCTGTAAAAATGGAAGCCTGACAATGGTCACTGTGATGCTTTTTTGGGGCTTGAGCTGCGCCGCTCTCGGCTGGCTCGTCTTCAAAATCGCCGAGCGGATGTGACGAACTGATCCGCCTCCGACGCTGACCCATAACCGAAAAATCAAAAGGAAAAAGTCGTGACGATCGTAGTTGCCGGCGCCGCCGGTTGGCTCATTCTCTTGCTCATGTGCGCCTACGCCAAAGCGCGCGACCGGCGCTTCTAACCCACCTGTTCGACGGCGAGGCTGCCCGCGGGCAGCGGCTTCAGGACCGCTTTGGCTGGGACCGAGTGGTCTAGCCAAACGGCCCAATCCGGGCGCTCGAGTATGGCGATCTGCCGGTCGTGATAAGGCGCGATGTCGGGGCCGGGAGGCATCGTCAACATGGTGAAAGCTTCCCCAACTTGGGCATCGGCCCGCCAGATTCCGGCGACGCAAAACCACGGCTCGCCGGTCCTGATAAACAGCCACTTGTCCTTCCGCTTTTTCTTCGATTCCGCCGGATCGGTGAACTCGTAGAAGCCGTCGGCGGGAATGAGGCATCGGCCCGAGGCGAATTCGCGGCCGTCCGATCGGAAATTGTAGACGGGCTTGCGGCTCGGGCCGGGCCAACTCCAGCGACGTTGCACGAGGTCGCCGACGTTCGGCTCGCCGTCGACCGCGCGAACGATCGGCGCGGAATTGGTGATCTTGATGTCCTCTCGCGCCTCGATGTTCGGCGTTCCTTCCGAAAAACGGATTTTGATTCGGGTCTGAGAAAAGCCTTCGAAGAGCGTGGCCGCATCGGTCACCAGGCGATAGGCGTTGCACATCGAGAAATTCCAAAGATCAAGAGAACCGGATATTCGTGGCGAGAGCGGTGTCAGATCGGCGCTGGCGAAACGGAACTCGGCAAGCGGCGCGGCGTTTCAGGGGCTCGCGCGCCGATGTGTTCCACGTCACCAGGAGTTTGCCGATGACAAAGCATTTCCCCAAACCGCCGTTCAAGCCCCAGCCGCAGCCTGTTCCAGGCCGAAGCGGCAAGATGGAGCCCCAACCTGACTACGGCGAACAGACGTACCAAGGGTCCAACAAGCTCAAAGACAAAAAGGCTCTGATCACCGGCGCGGATTTCGGCATTGGCCGCGCCGTGGCGCTAGCCTTCGCCAGAGAAGGGGCCGACGTTCTTGTCTCCTATCTCGATGAGCACGACGACGCCAACGAGACGAAACGCCTCGTCGAAGAAGCGGGGAGGCAATGCATCTTGGTGCCCGGCGACGTGTCGGCTCCGAACCATTGCCGCACGATCGTGCAGACCGCGGTCGACGAATTGGGACGCATCGACATCCTGGTCAACAACGCCGCTCACCAGATGAGCTTCAACTCGATCGAGGAGATTTCCGACGAGGAATGGGAGAAGACGCTGGCAACCAATATTTCCTCCATGTTCTATATCGTCAAATCAGCGGTCGCGCACATGCCGGAAGGCTCTTCGATCATCAACACGTCTTCGGTCAACGCGGACGCTCCAAGTCCGCATCTCTTAGCTTACGCCACGACCAAAGGGGCGATCCAGAACTTCACCGGCGGACTCGCTCAACTCCTGGCTGAAAAAGGCATCAGGGCCAACGCCGTCGCGCCGGGACCTGTCTGGACGCCGTTAATCCCATCGACGATGCGAGAGGAGGCTGTCAGGCATTTCGGCGAGCAGGTCCCTATGAAACGGCCAGCGCAACCGTGCGAACTCGCTCCCATCTATGTCATGCTCGCAAGCGACGAAGCGAGCTACGTGTCGGGCGCCACGATTGCCGTCACCGGTGGAAAACCCATAATTTAGCGAGAAGCGGCTTCTCGTTCGCGAGATCGAGCGCGCTCGAGGTTGGCGCTCTGGTTAGAAGCCGACGTCGATCCCGAGCGCACTCTTTCGCGCGTCTCCACAATCGGCTTACTCTTCGTCTTGAGGCCGTGCGCAGTTCGCACCGCCCTTCCGAGCGGAGGACGTATGAGTGAGGTCAGCGACATTGTCGATGCTCTGAAGCCCGTTTCGACTGCGACGATCACGACCGTTCTGCTCAAGCATGGGTTGCGCCGGATCTGGATGCGCGGCACGCGGCCCATTCGTCCGAGGCAGCCGCGCATTGTCGGACGGGCCTTCACCTTGCGCTTCGTTCCGGCGCGCGAGGATCTGGCGACTCCCGCGTCGTGGTCCTCCCCGCGCTCGACTCGAGCGGCGATCGAGGAGATGCCGCCCGGCTGCATCGCGGTGGCCGATGCAATGGGCGTCACGGATGCCGGCATCTTCGGGGATATCTTGTGCGCCCGGATTCAGCAGCGCGGCGTCGCCGGTCTGGTCACCGACGGGGTTGTGCGGGACATGGCGGGCGTTCTCAAGACCGGCCTCTCGGTTTGGTGCCAGGGCGCAGCCGCCCCTCCCTCAGTCGCCGGCCTGACCTTCGTCAATTGGCAGGAGCCGATCGGCTGCGGCGGCGTCGCCGTCTATCCCGACGATCTTGTCGTGGTTGACGACGACGGGGCCGTGTTGATCCCGGCCGCGCTTGTCGAGGACGTCGTTCGCGTCGCGCCCGAGCAGGAGCGCATGGAGACCTGGATCATGGATGAAGTCTCGAACGGCGCGAAGCTGCCGGGCCTTTATCCGCCGAACGAAGACAACCTCAAACGCTACAAGGACTGGGCGTCCCGCACCTCACCCTGAGCGTTACAAAGCTCGTCGCCCATGCCAACGTCTTCATCAATCCTCGGGCCAAACCGAATCACACGCTCAAAGACGCCCTGCAGCGGGAACAGATAGGCGGCGTGCCCGTTAAGGCGCAGAGGGGCGCTGATCCCAGCCCCCCAGCCCAAAGGCGCTCGTTAGCCCCGCGTCGGCCCTCCCCGCGCGGGGCTTCGTTCTTATTTAGCCCTTGCGACCATATTTCGAACCTCCAGACCGCCTGGTCGGCTTAGGATCGGTCGCTCGCAGACGAAGGCAGTGTCCGCTGGCCAGTTGGCGCGCCGCGCGGCCCCCCGTTCATCGGCAATTCAGGCCCGTTACCCAAACTGGCATGTCCGGGCCTGAAGGCTCGCCAATCGTCTTGGAGCATTATGATGAAGACAATCTTCGGCGCGACGAGCCTCGGCGCGCTCGTTGCTCTGTTACCGCTCAGCGCAATGGCGCAGGTCACGGGATCTCCCGAGCCCATCCAGATCGCGCAGGCCGGAACAGCGCACGCGGGCGGGGGTGGTTCTCACAGCCGACACATGCGCTACAGCCGAAACGCGCATAAGGAGAGGGCGCGCGCGGGTGCCGAACATGTGCGTTCGACGCGCCACGCGCCCCCCAGCTGACCGACCGGCTTCTCTTTGGCGCGCTGCCGGCTAAGGGCCGCTTCGAGCGCGCCGCTTTACCGATCTGTGAACAACGTTACTTCACCGGGCAGGGTTTTACGCCCCAGATTTCCTGAGCATATTGCCCGATCGTGCGGTCGCTGGAGAACTTGCCCGAGCCGGCGAGGTTGAGAACGACTTTTTCCGTCCATTCGTTCGGCTTTCGGTGAAGCTTGCACAGCTTCTCGTCGGCATGAAGATAGGAGGTGAGATCGGCCAGGTGCATGAAGCGGTCGCCGTGGGTGAGGAGCGCGCCACGCAGCGGCTCGAAGATCCCAGGCTCGTTGGGGCTGAAATGATCGGAAAAGATCAGATCGAGCGCCTTGCGGGTTTCCGGCTCGTTTTCGTAATGCCAATAGGGGCTATACCAGGGTTGGCTGTTGGCGACTTCCTGCGCGGTGAGGCCGAACAGGAAGAAATTCTCCTCCCCCGCCTCCTCCGCCATCTCGATCGTGGCGCCGTCGCGCGTCCCGATGGTCAGCGCGCCGTTCATCATGAACTTCATGTTGCTGGTGCCGCTCGCCTCGTAGCCGGCAGTCGAAATCTGGTTCGAAACATCGGAGGCTGGAATGCAGCGCTCAGCCAGCGTCACATTATATTCCGGCAGGAAAACAACCTTGAGCTTGCCGCGCATCGCGGGATCAGCGTCGATCGTTTGGGCGAGGTTGTTGATAAACTTGATGATGACTTTGGCGAGATAATAGGCCGGCGCAGCCTTGCCGGCTAAGAAGAACGTGCGCGGCGGGATCTCGAGACCGGGGTTCTCACGCAGGCGCTGGTAAAGAATGACGATGCGCAAAGCATTGAGAAGCTGGCGCTTGTATTCGTGAATGCGCTTGATCTGATAATCGAAAATCGTGTGCGGATCGACGGTGACGTCGGTGTGCCTTTTGACCCAGTCGGCGAAGCGCGCCTTGCACTCATGCTGAGCCTTCTGCACGTCGCCAAGGAACGCGGCGTCTTTCGCCAGGGGACGAAGCTTTTGCAGGTCCGCAAGGTCCGTGATCCAGCCGTCGCCGATTGCGCCCGAAATCGTCGTCGCGAGCCAGGGATTAGCCAGCTTGAGCCAGCGTCTCGGAGTGACCCCGTTGGTCTTGTTGTTGAAGCGCTCGGGAAAGACCTCGGCAAGATCTTTGACCGTTGTCGTGCGCAAGAGCTCGGAGTGAATGGCCGCTACGCCATTCGTGCTGTGGGAGCCGACGATCGCCACATTCGCCATGCGAACGTGCTGCGTCTGACCCTCCTCAATCAGGCTCACGCGACCGGCGCGTCCGGCGTCATCGGGATAGCGCGCGTGGATATCGTCGAGCAGCCGGCGGTTGATCTCGAAGATGATCTCGAGTTGGCGGGGAATGAGAAGGCGCATCCAGTCGACCGGCCAACGCTCGAGCGCTTCGGGAAGCAAAGTGTGGTTGGTGTAGGCGAACGTTGCGCGCGTAATATCCCACGCTTCGTCCCAACCCAGATGCGCTTCGTCGAGCAAGATGCGCATGAGCTCCGGAACGGCGAGGGTCGGGTGGGTGTCATTGAGTTGAATAGCGGCCTTTTCCGGCAGACGCTTCCAATCGGAATTCGACTCCCGAAACCTGCGAATCGCGTCCGCCAGCGAGCAGGCGACGAGAAAATATTCCTGCATGAGCCGCAGTTCGCGGCCTTGAGGCGTATGGTCGTCAGGATAAAGGACGCGCGTGAGCGATTCCGCGTTAAGAGCCTCTGCGATCGCGGCGACGAAGTCGCCACCGCTGAATTGCTGAAAGTTGAATGAGTTGGTCGCAACCGCGCTCCACAAACGCAGCGTGTTGATGGTCTTGCCGCCGTACCCGACCACCGGTCGATCGTATGGTACGCCCATAAGCGTCGAGGGCTGGTTCGGGATCATGCGCAGCTTGCCTTCGCGCAATTCGAACGAACAGCCAAACGTCACCGGGACGCTTTCCGCCGGACGCACAATTTCCCAGGGGTCTGGATAAGCGAGCCAATTGTCCGGGCGCTCTTCCTGCCAGCCGTTTCGGATTGTCTGCTGAAAGATGCCGTGCTCGTAGCGCAGGCCATAGCCCATGGCCGGCAGTTGCATCGTCGCCATAGAGTCGAGGAAGCAGGCGGCCAGACGGCCGAGACCGCCATTGCCCAGGCCCGCGTCGGGCTCCTCGTGAAGGATCTCCCACCACTCGCGACCGTCGCCGTTGAAACTCGGCCCGACGATGGGATCGAGCAAGAGGTTCATCACATTGTTGCCGAGCGAGCGGCCGATAAGAAACTCGATCGAGATGTAATAAACCCGCTTCGGGTTTTCCCGGGCATAGGTGTTATTGGTGCGCAGCCATCGGTCCGAAAGAATGTCTCTGACCGCGCGCGCGGCGGCCTTATAGCGCTCCCGCGTATTGGCGTTGTCAGGCTCGACGATGTCGTATTTCAGGTGCCGCTCGTACAGGGCGTCCGGCGCGCCAGAGAACAAGGCTGCGCTGATCGCGTAGCTCTTCAAGAGAGCGGCGGCGTCAGGCGACCCTGGGACGGGCGTCGCCTTCCCCGCTCGGTTGAGGTCTTGCATGTCGTTCATTGGCCGGCCCTCCCGCCGAAGAGGGCCGATGTTAGCCTTCGCCTGTGACGCTCTGGCGACGCTTAGACGTTATCGCCCTCGGTCGAGCCCGCGCCCTTCCCGGCGCTTTCGCCGCTCCAGGTCCAGTTCTTGATCTCAGGCATGTCGTCGCCACAGCGACGGATGTATTCGCGATGGTCGATCAGCTTGTCGCGGATTTCCTGTTTCGCATAGGCCGCGCGCTCGCCAAGCTTCGGCACGCGGTCGATGACATCGCCGACGAGATGGAAACGGTCGAGTTCATTGATCACGCACATATCGAACGGCGTGGTGGTCGTTCCCTCTTCCTTATAGCCGCGGACATGGATGTTGTCGTGTCCGGTCCGCCGATAGGTAAGGCGGTGGATGAGCCAAGGATATCCGTGGAAGGCGAAGATGATCGGCTTGTCGACCGTGAAGAGCGCGTCGAAGTCACGATCGGAAATGCCGTGGGGGTGCTCGCTCCGTGGTTGCAGCGTCATGAGATCAACGACGTTGATAACCCGTATTTTCAATTCCGGCGCGTGCTGGCGCAGGAGCTTGACCGCGGCCAGCGTTTCAAGCGTCGGCACATCGCCGCAGCAGGCCATGACAACATCCGGTTCACCTCCGCGATCGTTGCTCGCCCATGGCCAGATGCCTAGGCCCGCTTCGCAGTGCCTGACCGCCTGTTCCATGGTTAGCCATTGCGGCGAGGGTTGTTTGCCCGCGACGACGACATTCACGTAGTTGCGGCTGCGCAGGCAGTGGTCGGTAACGGAAAGGAGGCAGTTCGCATCCGGCGGCAGATAGACCCGCACCACCTCCGCCTTCTTGTTGAGCACATGGTCGATGAAGCCGGGGTCCTGGTGGGAAAAGCCGTTGTGGTCCTGCCGCCAGACATGGCTCGACAAGAGATAGTTGAGCGAGGCGATGGGCCGCCGCCACTTGATTTCGTGGCAGACCTTCAGCCACTTCGCATGCTGGTTGAACATGGAATCGATGATGTGGATGAAAGCCTCATAGCACGAGAAGAAGCCGTGCCGGCCGGTCAAAAGATAACCTTCGAGCCAGCCCTGGCATTGATGCTCGCTCAGCATCTCCATGACGCGCCCATCAGGGGCGAGATGGTCGTCGTATGACAAAGTCTCGGCGACCCAGGCGCGGTTGGTGACCTCGAGCACGTCCTGCCAGCGGTTGGAGTTGCTCTCGTCAGGACTGAAGAGGCGGAAGTTTTTCGACTCGAGATTGAGCTTCATCACGTCGCGCAGGAATTGGCCCATGACCTCGGTCGCTTCCGCGTTCACTACGCCCGGCGATGGCACCTTGACGGCATAATCGCGGAAGTTTGGAAGCCTTAGGTCACGCAACAGCAGTCCGCCGTTGGCGTGCGGATTGGCGCTCATTCGACGCGCTCCTTCCGGAGCAAGCGCGGCCAATTCGCTCTTGAGCTTGCCCTTGTCGTCGAACAGCTCCTCAGGGCGATAACTTTTCATCCATTTCTCGAGGATGAGGACATGGCCGGGATTCCCGCGCATCACGCTCATCGGCACCTGGTGCGAACGCCAATAGCCTTCTTCCCGCTTGCCATCGATCTCCTTGGGGCAGGTCCAACCCTTCGGCGTGCGCATCACAATCATTGGCCAAATCGGGCGTTTCGAGAATCCGTTCTTCCGCGCGTCAGCCTGGATGTTGCGGATCTCGCCGATCACCGTCTCGAGCGTCGCGGCCATGAGCTCGTGCATAATCGCCGGGTCATCGCCCTCGACGAAATGAGGCGCATATCCGTATCCACGCAAAAGCGATTCGAGCTCCTCGTGCGGGATGCGCGCCAGCACTGTCGGATTTGCGATTTTATAGCCATTGAGATGCAGGATCGGCAGCACAGCCCCGTCGCTCACGGGATTGAGAAACTTGTTCGAGTGCCAACTCGTCGCAAGCGCCCCTGTCTCGGCTTCGCCATCACCGACCACGGCGGCCACGATGAGATCGGGATTGTCAAACGCGGCGCCGAACGCGTGCGACAGGGAGTAGCCGAGCTCGCCGCCCTCGTGGATCGAGCCGGGCGTCTCGGGCGCCACATGGCTCGGAATTCCGCCGGGAAACGAGAACTGGGTGAAAAGCCGCTTCATCCCCTCCACATCTTGCGAGACGCCCGGATAGACTTCGCTATAGGTGCCTTCGAGATAAGTGTTGGCGACCAACCCCGGCCCGCCATGGCCAGGACCGGTGATGTAGATCATGTCGAGATCGAGTTTTTTGATCAGCCGGTTGAGGTGCACGTAGATGAAGTTGAGGCCAGGCGTTGTGCCCCAATGTCCCAAGAGGCGCGGCTTGATGTGCTCCTCCTTGAGAGGCTCGCGCAGCAAGGGATTGTCGAATAAATAGATCTGCCCCACGGAGAGATAGTTGGCGGCGCGCCAGTAAGCGTCGATGAGGGCGCTCTCGCTTTTTGACAGCGCGCTCTCGGTTTTCGATGCGCTTTCCTTTTTCGACAGAGTGGTCGTCGCCGCCATCGTCATCTCCTTAAGAATGCGCGTTCGCCTGGCCAGAAAGGCTACCGAGCCCCAATCTCATTACCGTGACAGCGAACGCGAGCGTTACGGTTTCCTGTCCCTCCACGTCGTATCGCAGATCGCGAGGTCCAGAACTATCAGCCGGGGCCGCTGGCCCCGCTCGCTTGGCGCATCAATACGTCTCAGCGATCTTAGCTTCGCCCTTAACGATTGCGGAGTCACGTTGTGCCGAATCTATGACAATTAAGCGACATCCTTCCCGAGCGCCCGGTTCCGGCCCCCCGTTGCATCCTTGCGCGAACACGTTCACTTGGAGCGCTGCTCGAGTGAAAAGGAAGCCTCCCATGTCCACCGCGCAAGTCCACGCCGATAATTCCGCGCAAGCCGAATACTGGAATGCGAGCGCAGGGCGGAAATGGACGGACCATCAGGAACATCAGGATCAGGTGCTCAGCCCGGTTTCCGATCGCCTGATCGCAGCGGCCAAAGCCAAGCCGGGCGATCGTGTGATCGACGTCGGCTGCGGCTGCGGGGCGACGACGATCGAGTTCGCGGAACGCGTCGGCCGCACTGGCTCGGTCCTCGGGCTCGACGTTTCGGCGCCGATGCTCGCGCGCGCCCGGGAACGCGCCCCTCGCGACCTGCCGATCACGCTCGAACTCGCCGACGCTACGGTCCATGATTTATCGTCCTCCGCCGCCGATCTCCTAGTCTCCCGGTTCGGCGTCATGTTCTTCGCTGATCCTGCGAAGTCCTTCGCCAATCTGCGCCAGGGGCTCAAACCGGGCGGGCGGCTCGTGTTTGCCTGCTGGCGCGAGGCCAAGCAGAACCCGTTCTTCATCCTGCCGTTGCGCGAAGCCGGCAAGCACGTCCCGCCCCTGCCCGAGACAAATCCGGACGATCCGGGGCCCTTCGCCTTCGCGAGCGAAGCGCGAGTGCGACGGATCCTTGGCGATGCCGGCTTCGCCGACATTGACCTTGCGCCGCACGATCTCGAGCTCGACATCGCCGCCGGCCGCGGCCTCGACACGGCCGTGCGGGCGGCGATGACGATCGGGCCGACAAGCCGGATGCTCGACGGCCAGAGCGAGGCGGTTCACGGCGCCGTGACGGGGGACATTCGCAAAGCCCTCGCCGCTCACGCGCGAGGCGAAAGCGTGCCGTTGGGAGCGGCGATCTGGATCGTGACCGCGACCAATCCGGGCTGACGGCGCCTTCGAGGCTCGTGCCGAACGGGCGCCCGCAGCGGGCCGGCCAAGGCAAATAAAAGCGCTTAAACGCCAATAAACGCGCTTAAACGCTAGTAAAATCGCTAGCGTTTGCTAGCGTTTATTTTTTCGAAATGAGCCTTTTCAAGGGGTTACCAGCGTTTGGAGTAAAAAAAACCGCCTCTGGCTCTCTTGCTTCTCACGCTCGGCCCAAAGGGGCCGCAGGCTCGCGCTGTTGCAATTCCAGTCGGAGTCGAACCCTGGTTCCGCCATAGGAAAGCTTATAGCACTTATTCTGTTTTCCAGCAACAAATTAAGGTCGCTCCAGCCGTCGCCGGGCGACGCGCGCTTTAGACCCCGCCCTGTCCGCGCAAAAACGCCTGCATGAGGAAACGCGCCTGGTCGGGTCCATAGGCGTGTTCGACGCCGACCGGGCAGGCCCGGCGCGCCTGGCAGCCCGCCCCCATGCAATTCCCCCCGGCCGCGCTTCTCAAGTAGCCAGCGCAAGCGGCGACATCGTAGCCCGCGTCCGAGAACGCCTCAACGGGGCAACTGTGCAAGCACCAGCGCCCGGAGCAGGTGTCGCATGGGCTCGGGGTCGCGGCCGGCTCAGGGACAGCAAGCTCTTCAGGAAATCCGAGCGCGCCTCGATAGGAATGCCAGAGGCCATATTGGGGATGAATTAAAAGTCCGATCGGCGAGGAATGAACGGGTTCGGCGCGCTGCGCCCATCGCTGGAACGGCAAGTAGGGCGGCCCGCCAAAGGGAAAGAGCGCCTTGCCGCCGAGTTCGAGCGCTAAGATCTCCATGACCCGCCGGCTCCAGCGGTCGAGCGGATGCTCGAGGCCGTCGCGCGCCTCGCGCGACGCGGCGAAAGCGCTCCAGCCGTCGCGCCCGACCATTCCGGCGAGCGCGATTGAGCCAATCCCAGCGAGCGCGCCGACACGCTCGTTCTCCTTGAGGAGCAAGGCGCCGCGCGGAACGAGGCCACTCCGCTGGATAGCGGCGAACACGGTCTCGATTTCGGGGCCCTTCACGCAGGTTCTCCTACCTATAGGCGACGAAGCGTTGCTCGCCTGACCCGCATCGCCGCCTATTGGTTTACATACGAACCATCTTGCGCCCCGTCTCGCCATGGCGCAATCTCATCCCGTGCGGCCCGAGCGCTGCTGAGCGGCGCAACCGGAGGCTTCCTTGGACGCAGCCTACAGCGAAGTCACCGAGGGCGTGTTTCGCGCCAGTGAGTTCACCCGCGGGCCCTGGCATCCCGATCATCAACATGCCGGTCCGCCCTCGGCGCTGATCTCTCGCGCAATCGAACGCGCCGGCGCCAAGGCCGGGTTGAGCCATCTCGCTCGCCTGACCGTCAATCTCATGCGCCCCGCGCCGATTGGCGAATGCCGGGTCGAAGTCGCGACCGACTACGCCGGACGCAGCACCGGCCACTTCTCCGGTCGCTTGATCGCTGAGGGCAAGGACGTCGCGCGTTTCACCGCGCTCATGCAGCGCGAGGAGGATTTGCCTGTTCCTGAAGGCACTCCCGGCCATCCGCCGCCGACAGCGCCGAAGCCGCCCGGCGGGTGCCCGCCCGCCAGGATTCCTGTTGCTGGCAGTGGACTGGGTTATGGCGACCTCGTGGAGAACCGTGTCGCGGCGGGACGATTCTTCAACGGGCCATGCGCCGCGTGGTTTCGCATGAACCATCCGCTGGTTGAGAACGAGACGCCGAGCCCCTATCAGCGGGCGGTCATCGCCGGCGACTCCGGCAACGGCGTCAGCGCCGCGCTGGACTTCGCCAAATATGTTTTCGTCAATTGCGACCTGACGATCAATCTGTTTCGGCGACCGGAAGGCGAATGGATCTGCCTCGAAGCGCGGAGCTTGTTCGGCGGCAACGGCTGCGGACTGGCCGAGTCCGCTCTCTATGACGAACGGGGGTTGATCGGGCGAGCGACGCAGAGCCTGGCGATCAGGCTGCGGTGACGGCCATTCCCGCATTTGTCATTCCCGCGCAAGCCGGACTCCACAGCCTGAGCGGAGCCCTCGGTGCCGGCGATGCACGGGCATGACAAGACGGGTGCGACAGGACCGAGTCGGCTTCACGCAGCCACGAGGCCAAGATGCTCTTCCATGGCGACGAAATCGCGATCGTCGTGCAATAGCGGGCAGCCGCGTTCGATGCGCATGTCCGAGCTTTTGCAGAATGTGTATTAGCAGGCCCATTACACACATCTTACAGCTGGCGTGAAAGGTGTCGTCATCGCGCGCTCAAGCGAAGTGATTCAGGGGAACGTGAAGCGCCCTGCGACCCTGGATCGCCACGTCATTCCCTCGTCGCGATGACGACGCTCGGTCACCGAGTGCGGAGCGCGCCACAGTCGGCTACTCGCCCACAAGCGGGAGTCCACCAGCCTGAGCGGAGCTCTCGATGCCCGCGTTCGCGGGCATGACAAGACGGGCGGCTGCGGGAGCCCGAGCCTACTTCGCCCTCAGCGCCTCGACGCCCGGCAGGGCTTGCCTTCCATCCATTCCAGGAACGCGCCGCCCGCGGTCGAAACATAGGTGAAGTCGTCTGCGACCTTTGCCTCATTGAGCGCGGCGACGGTGTCGCCGCCGCCGGCGACGGAGGTTAGCTTACCTTCTTTTGTCAATCGCGCCGCGGTCTTCGCGATCGCCATCGTCGCCTTGTCGAAGGGCGGCGTTTCGAAGGCGCCGAATGGGCCATTCCACACCAGCGTCTTGATTTCGTCGAGCGCCTTCTCGACCGCGGCAATCGACTTCGGACCGATGTCCAGGATCATCTCGTCCTCAGGCACATGCTCGACGTCGACGACATGCGCCGGCGCGTGCGCCTTGAATTCCTTGGCGACGTTTGCGTCGACCGGCAACAGGATACGGCATTTCGCCTTCTCGGCCGACCGCCATGATCGAGCGCGCGGTGTCGGCCAGATCCTTCTCGCAGAGCGACTTGCCGACGCTTTTGCCTTCCGCGAACAGAAACGTGTTGGCCATGCCGCCGCCGATGATGAGGACGTCGACCTTCTTCGACGAGATTTTCCAGAAGATCGAGCTTGGTCGACACTTTGGCGCCCCCGACGATCGCAGCGACAGGGCGCTTCGGATTGCCGAGCGCAGCCTCCAGCGCCTCAAGCTCTTTCTGCATCGCTCGTCCCGCATACGCGGGCATCTTGCGCGCAAGCCCCTCCGTCGTCGCGTGCGCGCGGTGGGCGGCGGAAAAGGCGTCGTTGACATAGACGTCGCCGAGCTTGGCGAGCGCGTCGACATGGTCCGGATCGTTCTTCTCTTCGCCCTTATGGAAGCGGGTGTTCTCGAGCAGAAGCACGTCGCCGTTCTTCATGTTCGCGATCGCGTCATCGGCCGTCTTGCCGATGCAGTCCGTCGCGAAGGCGACCGGCCGCTTGATGATGTCGGCGACGGCGGCAGCGACGGGTTTCAGCGAATTGGCCTCGTCCGGGCCGCCCTTGGGCCGGCCGAAATGCGCGAGCAGAACGACCTTCCCGCCCTTGTCCGCGATTTCCGTGATCGTCGCCGCGACGCGCTCGATGCGCGTGGCGTCGGTCACCCGTCCGTTTTCGGTCGGAACATTGAGATCGACCCGCAAGAGCACGCGCTTGCCGTTTACGTCTGCGTCGTCGAGGGTGCGGAACGGCTTGGTCATGCGGCCTCACAAGTCCGCCCGCGCCCGGTCGAGCGGGGCTTTCGCGACACGACTCTCACCCCCGCTTTCGAGGGGGTGACACCCAACCTTCAGAGCAGCTTCGCCATCGCGACGGCGGTGTCCGCCATGCGGTTCGAGAAGCCCCATTCGTTGTCGTACCAGGAGAGCACGCGGACGAAATCGCCGTCGATGACCTTGGTCTGATCGAGATGGAAGATCGAGGAGCGGTCGTCATGATTGAAATCGCTCGAGACGTTGGGCTCGTCGGTGTAGCCCAGGATGCCCTTGAGCGGCCCATTGCCGTCGGCGGCGGCCTTGACGGCATTGTTGATCTCGTCCGGGCTGGTCTTGCGCTTGGCGACAAACTTGAAGTCGACCACTGAAACGTTCGGCGTCGGCACGCGGATCGCCGAGCCGTCGAGCTTGCCTTTGAGTTCTGGCAGCACGAGGCCGACCGCCTTCGCCGCGCCGGTCGTGGTCGGGATCATCGAGAGTGCGGCGCCGCGGGCGCGGTAGAGATCCTTGTGCAGCGTGTCGAGCGTCGGCTGATCGCCGGTGTAGGAATGGATGGTGGTCATGAACCCGCGCTCGATGCCAATGGCGTCATTGAGCACCTTGGCGACCGGCGCCAGGCAATTGGTCGTGCATGACGCATTGGAGACGACAAGGTGCTCCTTGGTCAGCTTGTCGTCGTTGACGCCGTAGACGACCGTCAGGTCCGCGCCTTCCGCCGGCGCCGAGATGAGCACGCGTTTGGCGCCCGCCTTGAGATGGGCTGCGGCCTTCTCACGCGCGGTGAAGATGCCGGTGCATTCGAGCGCGACATCGACGCCGAGCGCCTTGTGCGGCAGCTCGGCCGGGTCCTTGATCGAGGTCACTTTGATCTTGTGGCCGTCGACGATCATGGTGTCGCCCTCGACCTTGACGTCGTGAGGAAAGCGTCCGTGCACGCTGTCGTAGCGCAAGAGGTGCGCGTTGGTCTCGACCGGACCCAGATCGTTGATGGCGACGACCTCGATGTCCTTGCGGCCGGACTCCAAAATCCCGCGCAGCACCAGCCGTCCAATGCGGCCGAAGCCATTGATCGCTACCTTCGCAACCATTGTCTCTTCTCCTGCGGCGTCGACGATGCAGCCTCTGACGCCTCGCAATTCAATCCGCTTAAGCCGCGGTTATTGTCCGATCGCCGATCCAATGTCCACAGTGGAAACCGCGCCATGACCCCGGTCAGGCGCGAAGCTTGCCCAAAGCCGCCTCGACCACCGCCTCGGGGGTAATGCCGAAATGCTTGTACACCGCCTTATAGGGTCCGCTTTCGCCGAAGCTCTTCATGCCAATGAAGGGCCCATCGCCGATGATCGCATCCCATCCGAACCGCACGGCCGCCTCGACGCCGATCTTCACCTTGGCGCTCCCGATGACCGAGCGGCGATAATCCTCCGGCTGCTCGAAGAAGGCGGGAAAGCAGGGCATCGACACGACGCGGGCCGCGACGCCCTTTTCCTTCAACAGCGCCTGCGCCGCGACGGCTAGGGACACTTCGGAGCCAGAGGCGAAGATGGACACCTGGGCCTCGCCTGAGGCCGGGGAGACCTCGTAGCCGCCACGCGCGCACAGGTTCTCCTCGACATGCGTGAGCCGCACCGCCGGCATGGACTGGCGCGTCAGCGCCAGGATCGAGGGCGAGTGCTCGCGCTCGAGCGCCGCCTGCCAGCACTCGACCGTCTCGATGCTGTCGGCCGGGCGCCAGATATAGAAGTTCGGCATCGCCCGCAGCGACGCCAGATGCTCGACCGGCTGATGGGTCGGGCCATCCTCGCCAAGGCCGATCGAATCGTGGGTGAACACGTTGACGACTCGGATCCCCATGAGGGCCGAAAGTCGGAGCGAGGGGCGGCAATAGTCAGTGAAGCAGAAGAATGAAGCGCCCGACGGAACGAAGCCGCCGTGCAACGCGATGCCGTTGACCGCCGCGATCATCCCGTGTTCGCGGATGCCCCAATGGATGTAGCGTCCGGAGAAATTGTCGGCCTGGATTTCCTGCTCGTCCTTGAACTTGGTGTTGTTCGACGGGGTCAAGTCGGCCGAGCCGGTCACGAGCTCAGGCATAGCCGCCCCGATGACATTGAGCGCTGCCTCACCTGCTTTGCGGGTCGCGGCCTCTGGCTTTTCGTCGGCGAGCTTCTTCTTGTAGGCCTCGATGACTTGATCGAGATCCTCCGGCAGATCGCCGCGCACCCGGCGCTCGAATTCGGCGCGCTGTTTCGCGTCGAGCGCCTCGACCGCATGGTTCCAGGCTTCCCGCTTTTCTGCGCCGCGTGAGCCCACCTCCCGCCAGGCGGCGAGAATGTCCTCGGGGACAACGAACGGCTCGAAAGGCCAATTCAGGGTCTTGCGGGCGCCGGCGATTTCGCTCGGCCCCTGCGCGTCGCTGTGCGCCTTCTGGGTTCCCGCATGGGTTGGCAGGCCAAAGCCGATTGTCGTCTTGCAGGCGATCATCGTCGGCTTGTCGGAATTCTGCGCCGCATGGATGGCGTCGAGGATCGCCTTGGGGTCGTGCCCGTCGATGTGGCTCGCGTTCCAGCCAGCCGACTGGAAGCGGGCGACCTGATCGACGTTGTCGGCGATGGTGCGCTTGCCGTCGATCGTGATCCCGTTGTCGTCCCAGAAGACGATGAGCTTGGACAGCTGGAGATGGCCGGCGATACCGATCGACTCCTGGCTCACGCCTTCCATCAGATCGCCGTCGGAGGCGAGGACATAGGTGTGATGGTCGACGATTCCAGGAAAGCGCGCCGCCAGCATGCGCTCAGCGACCGCCATGCCGACCGCGGTCGCAAGCCCCTGGCCTAGCGGACCGGTCGTCGTCTCGACGCCCGGCGCGCACCAATATTCCGGATGGCCCGGCGTCCTCGAGCCGACCTGACGGAACTGTTTGATGTCCTCGATGCCCAGCGCCTTCGCGCCGCCGACACCGGTCATATAAAGCAGGCTATAGAGCAACATGCAGCCGTGGCCGGCCGAAAGCACAAACCTGTCGCGGTCGGGCCAGTGGGGATCGGACGCGTCGAATTTCAGCACATCGCGCCAGAGAACCGTCGCGATGTCCGCTGCCCCCATCGGCAGGCCGGCATGGCCGCTCTTGGCCTTCTCCACCGCATCGAGGGCTAGAAAGCGGATCGAGTTGGCCATCGCGTCATGAGACACGCTCGTCGTCATTGGGGTCTCCTCAAGAAATGGGCGCCGGCAATTTCGTAATTCCGACCTTGGGTGGTGATTTGACTCCAAGCGGAACGGGCGCATCAATTAGGGGCGCTCGCAGGAACCTGTCAATTGCGGCTGAGGCCGCGTTGACCTTCTGTTCAAGCATCGCGTAAACAAAACCTCGCAATGGATGGAATCAACACCTCCATGGATTCGCTTGAGACTTCGCTCAAACGTCTCGCCTCCGCGGTCGATGCGCTCGAATGGGCGACGGACATGCGCATGCGCCACGACGAAGCGCGCGCAACCACTCAAGAGGAATTCGCGTTGATGCAAGACGATCGCTCGCGGCTTGCGGTCGAACTCGACGCAGCCGTCGACCGTTCGCGCGCGCTCGAATCCGCTAACGCCGAGGCAGGCAAGCGTCTCGCCCGCGCCGCTCAGGCGATCGAGCGCGTTCTCGGCCGGTCGGCCCTGAACGCGGACGATTAAGGCCGGTCCGCCTCTTGGAGAAGGCGCGCGCGATGTCACAAGTTTCGGTCACCATCGACGGGCGCAAATATCGCCTCGCTTGCAACGAGGGCGAGGAAGCGCGGCTGGAATTGCTTGCCGGCACGATCGACGAGAAGATCGGCGAAATGCGCAAGACGTTCGGCGAGATCGGCGACCAGCGCCTCGTCATCATGGCCGCCTTGACCCTCGCCGACAGCCTGACGGAAGCAAAGGACGAGGCGGCGTCCGAGCGCAAGCGCTCGGAGGAAGCGGAGCGGCGCGTCAACGCTCTCGCATCGAAGCTCGACGATCTCGGCTCTAGGCTCGAGTCGCTGGCCGCGCGCCTGGCGGGCGAAGCTGACGCTTGATCGCGCGACGCATTTCTGAGGCCGCTTTGGGGGCGCGCGGAGCGCGGAGATGTCAATGGCGCGCGCTCTACCGCACGGGACAGCGCGACCCCCTGCTTGTCCTTCGACGGGCTATGGGGGCGGAGACGCGGCATGGGGCCTTCGTAAACCCAGGATCAGAAGGCCCTAGAGAACCTCTGCAACCAGTCCGAGGGATTTCGCTTCGTTGGCCTCGATATACCAATTGCCGGGGGCGCGGCTGAGAACCTCATCCATTTTCACTTTTGACCCGCGAATGAGGTTCTCAAAACCTTCGTTCTGGATTGCGACCGAGGCCTCGATCTCGTGGAGGGTCGCCGTAACCGTCGCGACACATGTCGTCAGCGGGCCGTTGATGTGCAATTGCTTGTCGAGCTTCCGCTCATGCACCATCAAACGCGTACCGCGGGTCAGATATCGATTTTCAATCGAAAAGAAGCTCATGAAGGTCGTGCCTGCGGAATAGATCGCCGCCTTTCCCAGAAAGACGAAACGACAGTTCATGGAATTTTCGCTGTGAAATCGGATGTCCTCGCCCATCATGCGAGCCACTTCCGGATCGCCGCCGAGCGTCGACAATTCCGTGACGAGCAGGCCTTCTTTCTTTGCAGCGTCCAGCTGCGAGCGAAAATCCTTGTACATATCGTAGTCAACCGGGCCGCCCAGCAAAATTGCGGGCGAGCTGAAATCCTTGGGCTTTAGTTTGTCCATCGAACCACGCTCCTTCCGCAGGCCAATCAGCAAGCGCGAGACCGCAGAGGCTGTCTCGCGGCGCATCCTTCAGATCTGTAACATTCGCGCCTGCCAGAGATCTTGCCTTTAAGCGCCAATGCACGGGAAGCGCGCCAGCAGTTGGCAAGGCAAAAGTTGGACCGTGGCACGCCGCGGGTAAACGCCCTGTCTCTTGCCGCTTGCGCAACGCGCGCGACACGGGTATATACCCGCGAATGGAGACCACCTGCTACTGCGCCGCGGTTCGGACCGCGGCGCGAAAGACAACCGCGCTCTATGACTCGATTCTCGAGCCGGCGGGCGTCACGCTCGCGCAATTCAGTCTTTTGCGAAAGATCAAGCGCGTCGGAACGGTTTCGCTGACCGGGCTTGGGCGACTCGCCGAATTGGACCGATCGACGATCGGGCGAAACGTGAGAGCGCTGGAGAAACTTCGGCTGGTGTCCGTGGCCCCAGCGCAGGACCAACGCGAAGCCGCGGTGCGCGTTACGCCTGAAGGCGAGCGCGCTTTGCAAGTCGCGGCTCCACTCTGGGCCGAAGCCCAGCGGCGGGTCGAGGCGGCGCTCGGCGCCAGCGGAGCGATGCATCTGCATTCGCTCGCTCGCAATCTCTGATTCTTCTGCTTTGATTTGTTTCGCGCATTTCCGGGTCGAGACCCGTAACGGGAGTTCAAGATGACGATATTGGGGCCGGCTGTAGAAGTGGTTGCCCAGCCGCAAAGACAGTTCGCCGCGTTCTCGCTTTCGAACCGCCTCGCCGGCGCGATGGCCAAACGGAACCTTTACTACGGCTGGGTTGTCGCAGGGGCCACCTTTCTCGTCATGCTCGCGACGGCGGGAGCGATGGGCGCGCCGGGCGTCATCATACAGCCGCTCGAAAAGGAGTTCGGGTGGAGCACGGCCGAGATCTCGGTCGCCCTTGCGGTGCGGCTCGCTTTGTTCGGCCTGATCGCGCCGTTCGCGGCCGCCTTCATCAACCGCTTCGGCGTGCGGCCGGTTGTCGTCACCGCAGTCGGGATGATTGTTGCGGGCATTCTCGCCTCTATGGCCATGACCCAGGTCTGGGAGCTTGTCGCGCTCTGGGGGGTCATCGTCGGCATCGGCACCGGCATGGTCGCGCTGGTGCTGGGCGCGACCATCGCGACGCGCTGGTTCGTTGAGCGGCGCGGCCTCGTCGTCGGGATGCTGACGGCGAGCAGCGCAACGGGGCAGCTGATCTTTCTGCCCCTCATCGCCAAGCTGACGCAGGACCATGGCTGGCGCAGCGCCCTTGTGTTTGTAGTCGCGATGCTGCTCCTCGCTTTGTTCGTTGCGCTCATGGTGTTGCGCGACCGCCCCGCCGATGTCGGGCTTGCTCCGTTCGGCGAGCGCGCCATCCAGCCGGCGCCGAAGCAGGACCTGGGACTGTTGGCGATGATGGCGTCGCCGCTGCGCGCGCTCTACGCGGCGCGCACGAGCCGCACCTTCTGGGTCCTGTTCGCGACCTTCTTCGTCTGCGGCCTTTCGACCAACGGCCTTATCCAGACCCACTGGGTCTCGCTTTGCGGCGACTATGGGATCGCGCCGGTCGCGGCGGCCGGCGCGCTCGCTGTCATCGGCGCATTCGATTTCGTCGGCACGATCCTGTCGGGCTGGCTGTCTGACCGTTACGACAACCGCTGGCTCCTGTTCATGTATTACGGATTGCGCGGCCTCTCGCTGATCGCGCTGCCCTTCACCAATTTCACCGTCATCGGGCTCTCCGCCTTTGCGGTCTTCTACGGTCTCGACTGGGTCGCGACCGTGCCGCCGACCGTTCGACTGACGGCTGAGCGGTTCGGGGCGGAAAGGGCCAACCTCACCTTCGGCTGGATCTTCACCGCCCACCAGCTTGGCGCCGCGACAGCGGCCTTCGGCGCCGGCTTCTCGCGCAGCGATTTCGCGACCTACCTGCCAGCGCTCTACGTCGCCGGCGTGGCATGCGTGATCGCAGCCGGTCTCGTGCTGACGATCGGCCGACGTCCAAAGGAAGCGCTCGCGCCGGCCTGAATCAGAAGGCCAGAACCCGGGGCGCCGCGTTTCTGATCCAGTTTCATGGCGCTGTAACCCGGCCGCCACTCTCAAGCAGGGAACCTCGTATCGTCTCAGCGCGTAGTCTTCAGGACGAGGCGGACAGCCAAATCCTGCGAAGACAAGGAGGCGAAAAAGGTGAAGGCTTGGTCTGCGGTCGCGCTCGGGCTCGGGATCGCCCTGGTTGGTGCGGTTGCGGCTTATGTGGCGATGAACCGTTCGAAAGGGGCGGTCGAGGCGGCGCCGGTCAGCGACCCGGCGGTCCGGGTCGAGGCTGGCGAGGTCTCGCTTAAGGACGTCCCCATTACGATCGATGCGCTCGGCACGGTGACGCCGATCGAAACGATCGCCGTTCAGTCGCGGGTGAACGGCCAGATCATGAAGGCCTATTTTCATCAGGGCCAGCAGGTGAAAGAAGGCGATCCCCTCTTCCTCATCGACCCTAGGCCCTACCAGGCGGCGCTTGACCAGGCTCAGGCTCAGCTCGCACACGATCAGGCCGTTCTCAAGGAAGCGCAAACCGACCTTTCGCGATATCAAACGCTTGTGACGGAAAATTCAATCGCTGCGCAAAAGGCGGCGGACCAGGGGTTCACGGTCCAGCAGGACGAAGGCACGGTTAAGCTCGATGAGGCCAATGTCGAGACCGCGAAGCTCAACCTGACCTACGCCCACATTGACTTACCCGCGACTGGCGTAGCCGGCGTCATGCAGGTCGATCCCGGAAATTACGTGCAGGCTGGCGCCGGCACGAGCCTGGTCAACATCACCCAGATCCAACCCATTTTTGTTAGCTTTCCGATTCCGCAAAACAACCTTGAGGAAGTCCGCGACGCCCAGGCGAAGGGCCCGCTCGATGCACAGGCGCTCTCGCAAGAAGGGAAGAAACTCGACGACGGCAAGCTCACTTTCATCAACAATCAAGTCGCGGCGGCGACCGGCACGGTCACCCTCTACGCGACATTCCCGAATGAGAAAGAGACGCTCTGGCCCGGCGAGTTCGTCAACGTCGATCTGATGGTCGGCGTGCGCAAGAGCGCTCTCACCGCGCCGGTGGGAAGCGTCATGTCCGGTCCCAACGGCGACTACGTCTACACGATCTCGGCCGACAATGTGGCGCACAGCGTCCCTGTCCTCGTCGTGGCCCGCCAGAACGGATTGGCAGTATTTACGAAAGGCGTTGCATCCGGCGACCGCGTCGTCGTCAACGGGCAGTACAATCTCGCCGACGGCGTGAAGGTCGCGATCGAACAGCCCACAGCGGCCGTGAGCGCCGCGAAGTGAGCATCTCGGAAATCTTCATCCGCCGGCCGATCGCGACCGCGCTGATGACGGCTGGCCTTTTTGCGTTCGGGGCGCTCTCGTTCACGCTCCTTCCGGTCGCCGCGTTGCCTAACGTCGAGTTCCCGACGATCTCGGTTTCCGCGACGTTTCCCGGCGCGAGCCCGACCGTGATGGCCTCGACCGTGGCGACGCCGCTCGAGGACCAGTTCACGGCCATTCCCGGCCTTTCCTCAATGACCTCGACGAGCGGGCTCGGCTCGACATCGATCACGCTGCAGTTCGACCTGAGCACAAGCATCACCGCCGACGCCGGCTACGTCGAGCAGGCGATCCAGGCCGCGACCGCCCTCCTCCCCAAGTCTCTTCCGACGCCGCCAACCTACAAGGTAGCCAATCCGGCTGATGCGCCGATCCTCATCTACGCGGTTCATTCCGACGCCTATCCAGTCCAGGAGCTCGATCAGTACGCCAACATCCTTCTCGGCCAATCGCTCTCGCGGGTGAGCGGCGTCGGGCAGGTGGTCATCGCCGGGCAGGCGGAGCCCGCGGTGCAGGTGCGGCTCAATCCCGAGGCCCTGGCGGCGAAAGGACTGGGGTTCGCGCAGGTCAGCGCAGCCCTGAATTCCCAAAGCGCGCTCGAGCCGACCGGCAATCTCGAGGGCCATCGCGCGCAGTTTCCGCTCGACGTCAACCAGCAGCTGACCACCGCCGACCAGTTCCGCAAGGTTATCGTGGCCTACAGCGGTGGCGCGCCGGTCGAACTCGGCGATATCGCAACCGTGGTCGACGGACCGCAGAACCCCCGCACCGGCGCCTGGTTCGGGACCAAAAGGGCCGAGGTTCTGCTCGTGTTCAAGGCGCCCGGCGCCAACACGCTCAGCGTCGTCGACAGGATCCAGGCGATGATGCCGCAGCTTCAGAAGTCGATTCCCCGCGCGGTACACGTCGACCTGGTCTCCGACCGAACGCTCTCGATCCGCTCCTCCGTGTCGGACGTCGAGTTCACTCTCGTGCTCGCGCTTGGGCTTGTCGTCCTGGTGATCTTCCTCTTCCTGCGCAGTTTCTGGGCGACCGTGATCCCAAGCATCACATTGCCTGTCGTGATCGTCGCGACCTTTGGCGCGATGTACCTGCTCTCTTACAGCATCGACAACCTCTCGCTCATGGCGCTCACGATCGCGATCGGTTTCCTTGTCGACGATGCGATCGTGATGATCGAGAACATCGTCCGCCACATCGAGGCGGGAAAGCCGCCGCTTGAGGCCGCCCTCGACGGCGCTGGCGAGATTGGATTCACCATCCTCTCCATCACCCTGTCGCTGGCGGCGGTCTTCATACCGGTCCTGTTCATGTCCGGCGTGGTCGGACTGCTGTTCCACGAATTCGCGATGACGACGGTTCTCGCGATCTTTCTCTCCGGCTTCGTGTCGCTGACCCTGACGCCGATGATGTGCGCCCAGTTTTTGACCCGCCATAAAGGGGAGCAACAGGGGCGCTTCAGCCGCTGGCTCGAGAGCGGGTTCGACCGCCTGCGCGACCTCTATGACCGTGGGCTCACCTGGACCCTCGCTCACCAATTTCCGATGCTGCTCGTCAGCATCGCCATGATCGCCTTGACCGTGGGCCTCTACGTCGTGATCCCGAAAGGATTCCTACCCGAGCAGGACACCGGCATCTTTATCGGCGTCGCGCAGGCGCGCGAGGATGCGGCCTTCGACGCGATCCAGAAAATCGAGAACGACTGCGCCGCGATCATCCTCAAGGATCCGGCCGTGGCCGGCATCGTTGGCTTCGCCGGCGCGACCGGAGGAAACCCCAGCGAGAGCACGGCGCGAATGTTCGCCCAGCTCAAGCCGTTCGACCAGCGCCCCTCCGTGCAGCAGGTGATGGCGCGACTGAAGCCCAAGCTTGCTCAGGTGGTCGGCGTGAAGTTCTACATGCAGTCCGTTCCGGACATCAGGATCGGCGCGCGCCTCGAGCAGGCGGAGTACCAGTACACCTTGACCGACACCAGCACCGACGACCTCAATCGCTATGCGCCGATCCTGCTCCAAAAACTCCAGGGCATGAAGATCCTCAGCGACGTCGCCTCCGACCAGCAGATCCACTCGCCCCATGTCGTCGTCGAGGTTGATCGCAATCTGGCTTCAACCCTTAACGTCCCCATCACCAATATCGATGCGGCGCTCCAGGACGCGTTCGGGCAGGCGCAGATCGCGAATATCTATCTGCCGACCCAGCAGGCCTATCTGATCCTTGAGGTTGAGCGGAAATTTCAAGCCGGGCCGCAGGCCCTGTCGAGCCTCTATGTCACGAACGGAACTGGCGGGCAGGTCCCGTTGTCGGCGGTGACGCACGTGACGCGCAAGGTCGAGCCGCTAACGATTAATCACCAGGGCGTCTTCCCCGCCGTGACGCTGTCGTTCAACCTCGCCAAAGGCGCGTCGCTGAGCCAGGCGGTCGACGCGATCACCGCGGCGAAGGCGAGCCTCGGAGCGGCTCCCACCTTGGTCGGGCAGTTCGAGGGCACCGCGCAGGCGTTCCAGGCTTCCCTCGTCACCATGCCGCTCCTGGTCATCGCGGCGATCCTAGTGATCTACGTCCTCATGGGGATGCTCTACGAGAGCTTCATCCACCCGATCACCATTCTGTCGGCGCTGCCAGCAGCCGGCGTGGGCGCGCTCCTGATCCTGCTCGCGACCCATTATGATCTCACCCTGATCGCGCTCATCGGCATCCTGCTCTTGATCGGCATCGTGAAGAAGAACGCGATCATGATGATCGACTTCGCCCTCGCCGCCGAGCGGGAGGACAAGATGAGCCCGGTCGACGCGGTTCACAGCGCTTGCCTGCAGCGTTTCCGCCCGATCATGATGACGACGGTCTGCGCCTTGATCGTGGCGCTTCCGCTCGCCGTCGAAACCGGCGCAGGGGCGGAACTGCGCAGGCCGATGGGGATTGCGATCGTCGGCGGTCTCGTCGTCTCCCAGTGGCTGACGCTCTATACGACCCCGGTCGTCTATCTTTACCTCGACCGCCTCAACACTTGGATCAGCCGCCTGCGCATGCCGGTGTGGCGGCGAACCCGGCGTCCAGCGTGAGCGTAGGGTCGCTCAGGCTGTCGGACCGTCACGCCGCACGCTGGCTCCTCTTCATGTATTTCGGCCTCAACCACAGTCCCTCGGGCGGCGTCCGAAGCAAGCGCTCGCGCCGGCTGAGGCTCTCCCGCTTGGCGCGGCCCCCTTGCTCTCAGTTCTCTTCCGCCGCCAAGACCGCCATCGCGGCATCGACGCCGCCGGCGCCGGTCGGCACGCCCGCGAGCTTCAGGCCCATCTCCACGCCGGATATGGCGCCAAGGAGCGTGAGATCGTTGATGTCGCCGAGATGGCCGATGCGAAAAACGCGGTCCTTGAGAATCCCGAGCCCATTGCCGAGGCTCATGTTGAACCGCCGAAGAATCAGCGCGCGCAACGCGTCGGCGCTGTAGCCTTCCGCGAGACGAACGGCCGTCAGCGACGATGAATAATCATCCGGCTCAAGGCATTGCAGCTCGACAGCGCCCGCCTGTCCCCAGACCTCAACAGCGGCCCTGGTCGCCGCCGCGTGACGCTGGTGCCGGGCGAACACATTCGGCAGGCCCTCTTCGTCAAGCATCGCGAGCGCCTCCTGCAAGCCGCGCAGAAGATTCGTGGCGGGCGTGTAGGGGAAGTAGAAGCCGGAATTGGCCTCGAGCATCGGCCGCCAGTCCCAATAGGAACGGACCAGCTTCGCTGTCTTTGACGCGTCCAGCGCGCGTTCGCTGATCGCGTTGAAGGACAGCCCCGGCGGGAGCATGAGCCCCTTCTGGCTCCCGGCGACGGTGACGTCGACGCCCCACTGGTCGTGCCGGTAGTCGATCGACGCTAGAGACGAGATGGTGTCGACGAGAAGCAGCGCGGGATGCCCGGCTGCGTCGATTGCTCTGCGGACAGCGGCAACCGGACTGACGCAACCGGTCGAGGTCTCGTTATGGACGACGCAGACGGCGCGGATACGCCCCTCCTTGTCGGCTTTCAGCGCGGCCTCGATGGCGTCGGGGTCGGCGCCTCGGCGCCAGTCTGTTTCCAGAAGGATTGGCTCGAGTCCAAGGCGCTTCGCCATGTCGCTCCACAACGATGCGAACCAGCCCGTGCGCATCATCAGCACCGCGTCGCCCGGCGAGAGCGTATTGACGAGCGCGGCTTCCCACGCGCCGGTGCCGGACGCGGGAAAGATGACGACCGGATCGTTCGTCTGGAAGACGCGCTTGAGGCCGGTCAGGACCGAGCGTCCGAGGCCGGCGAAATCGGGACCGCGATGGTCGATCGTGGGTTCGGAGATCGCGCGCAGCACCCGGCCCGGCACGTCGGTCGGACCCGGAATCTGCAAAAAGTGGCGGCCGGGAGAACGCGTGTTCATAGCGCGGCCTCAAGCTGAGGAAGCGATAAAGGAGGAGCGGCGGCCGAGACCTCCCGGGCGAACGAGAGAAGCTGATCGTCGGCCCCGAAGGCGGCGGCGAGATGGGCGCCGATCGGCAACCCTGATCGCGACAAGCCGATCGGAATGTTGATGGCCGGAACGCCCGCGATATTCACCCAGCCAGTGAAAATCGCATGGTCGCGCGGACCGGCCGGCTTGCCGCCGATACGATCCGGATAGGGCGTCTCGGCGGGCCAAGGCAGCGCCGCCGCCGTCGGCGTCAGAACCAGATCGACGCTATCGAACAGTTCGCCGACGCGCCGGCGCATTGCGGACACAGCCTCCAGCGCACCCACATAATCCGCGCCTGACACTTTCCTTCCGTCCTCCGCCATCGCGCGCGCGGAGGCGCCGGCAAGTTTTTCGTAAGCCGGATTGTCAGCCATGAGCCACGCCACGCCGGCGCGTGAGACGACATGCCAGATGCGCGCCGCGACCTCGAGATCGAAGAAGACTTCGCCTTCGCGAACGTCATGGCCAATCGACGACAAACTCCGTGCGAACGCGTCGACGTGAGATGCGACCTCCGGATCGACTGGCGCGGCGCCAAAGCGCGGGACATAGAGGATGCGCACGACTTTCGTTGGCCAAGTCGGCGAAGGCGCGATGGACGAGCGCCAGTCGCGAGGATCGGGACCGCGCAAGATCGCATCAAGCAGAAGCGTGTCCTCAACGGTGCGGACAAGCGTTCCGATTGTTTCAAAGTCGGTGAGGATCGCCGGCAATCCGTCGGCGCGTGGCCAGCGTCCGATGGAAGACTTGTAGCCGACGAGCCCCGTATGACAGGCGGGCCGGCGAATTGAGCCGCCGCCATCCGTGCCGAGCGCAGCGGGGACGAAGCCCGCGGCGACGCTTGCGGCCGCGCCGCCGCTCGAGCCTCCCGGCGTGAGATCGAGATTCCACGGGTTGCGGGTGACGCCGAACAAATCGTTGCGCGTATACCCTTCAAGCGTGAATTCCGGCGCGTTCGTTTTGCCAACGATAATCATGCCGGCCTGCCTGAGTTCGCGCGACCGGCAGTTCGTCCTTTGCGGGCCGGCAGTCCTTAAGCGCGCGGCTTCCCCATGTTGTCGGAAAGCCGGCGACATGGAGATTGTCCTTGACGGAGATCGGAATTCCGTCGAGCCGGGAATGCGCTCGGCCAAGCGAGCGGCGCGCGTCGCTTTCTTTTGCCACGGCGAGCGCGCCCCTGCGATCAAGGGCGACGAAACTGTTCAGCCGCGAATCGAAAGCATCGATGCGCTGAAACGCGCGCTCAACAAGGCTTAAGGACGACGCTTGGCCGTTCTCGAGTTCGGCCGCGAGGGCCGCAAGCGTTTCCGCCACATGTCACCTCATTGGTCTCGCGGAAGCGGCTGTCCGATCGCGGCCGGCATCCGGGACGCGCGCCCGAGCGCAGCGAGCACGAGGAGCGCGATCAGATAGGGCGCCATTTGCACGATATAGGAGCTGACCGGCAAGCCAAAGCTCTGCATGCGGAGTTCGAACGCTTCCGCCGCGCCGAAAACAAGGCAGGCGATCGCCGCGCCGAACGGATTCCAGCGCGCCACGATAAGCGAGGCGAGCGCAAGATAGCCCCGACCGCCGGTCATGCCGTCGGTGAAGGTTCCGACCTGTTGCAGGGAGAGCACCGCGCCGCCAATGCCAGCGACAGCGCCGCAGGCGACGACCGCTAACATGCGCACGCGAAAGGGCTCGGCTCCGGACGCCAAGACGGTCTCCGGGCTTTCGCCGGTGGCGCGCAGCGTCAAGCCGGCCTGAGTCCTTGCGAGAAAGAACGCGAGCGCGACGCAGCCGACGATCGCGAGATAAGTCAGCGGCGGCAGTGCAAACAGGAGCGTCCCGACGACCGGGATGTCGGCCAAGCCCGGAATCGGCCAGGGCGCAAGCGGGCTCAAGTGGATGGCGATCGGGCGGCCGCCGCCGGAGAGCACCCGCATAAGGTAGCTCGTCAGCCCTGCGGCCAGAATATTCGCCGTGAGGCCTGTAACCATGTTGTCCGCTCGATAGGCCACGGTGACGATCGCGACGATGAGCCCGATCGCCGCTCCGCAGAGGATCGCAAGCGCGACGCCGACGAGCGCGCTGCCGCTCGCCCAGGCGCCGATCGCGCCGCCGAACGCGCCCATGAGCATCATCCCCTCGAGCCCAACGGCAAAGACGCCCGCGCGCTCGGAGAGAATGCCGCCCAAGGCGGCGAGCATGAGCGGCGTCGCGATGCGGATCGCGGCTTCCAGAAATTCGATCACGCGCGCCTCACGGTCGCTGCGAGGACGAACAGCATGGTGAGGCCTTCGATCACCACGACAAGCGCCGAGGGAACGCCGATCTGGCGCTGCATCGACAAGGAGCCGGCCTCGAGCAGACCGACGAACAGCGCCGCGGGCGCGACCGCCAATGGCTCGACGGCGCCGAGCAGCGCAACCGTCACCGCCTTGAAACCGAAGCCGAGCGAGAAGCCCTCGATGAGCCGATGATGGATGCCGAGAACCTCGACGCCGCCGGCGAGACCCGCGAGCGCGCCGGACAGGAGCATGGCCGCCCAGGTGAGGCTGGAGATCGAAAATCCGGCATAAGCCGCGGCGCGGCGCGATCGTCCGGCGACGCGGATGGCGAAGCCGAACGGCGTCATCCACAGGATCACGGAAAGCGCGGCCGCGGCCGCGAGCGCGACGAGGAATCCGATATGGGCGTCGAGACCCGGCAGCTTCCAGAGCCAAGCGGCTGGCGGCATGATGGGCGACTGCAGGAAACCTGCGCCGGCTTGGCCGAGCGGCCCCGCCAGCGCTTGCTGAACGAGCAAAGCGCCGACGAAATTGAGGAGGAGCGTCACGAGCACTTCGTGCACGCGGCGCCCGAGATGGATGGCAGTCGCGATCGCCGACCACACGGCGCCGAGCGCGGCCGCTCCGATCAGCGAAGCGGGCGCGATAGCCCAGGGCGCGGATTGAGGCCAGTGCAACGCGACCGCCGCCGCGCCCAGTCCGCCGAGCGCGATCTGGCCCTCGGCGCCAATGTTGATGACGCCGGCGCGGAAGCAGAAGGCCACTCCCGATCCCGCCAACAGATAGGGCGTCGCCCGATTGAGCGCGACGCCCAACTGGTGCGGCGAGCCGGCGGCGCCCATCGCAAGCGCGGCAAAGGCGGCAAGCGGATTGTGTCCGGAAAGCGCGACCAACGCGGCCGAGCAGATCAGGGAAAGGACGACCGCCGCGACGATGCGCAGTCCGATCCCTTCCGCGGCGACGAACCGGAGCGGAGCGGAGCGCGGCTTGGCCGAGCGCAAGTCCGGCGGCGCCGCCTCCGTCACGCCGCTCGACCGGACATCCAAAGGCCGACCTGCGCGAGATCGACCTCGTCGCGCCGCACGATCCCAACAAACTGGCCGTCGGCCATCACGGCGACGCGGTCGGAGACGTCGAGCACCTCCTCCAATTCGGAGGAGACGTAGAGTATCGCCCCGCCGGCGTTACGAAGCGCGAGCGTCTGTTCGATGACGAAGCGGGTCGCGCCGGGATCGAGGCCCCAGGCGGGCTGATGCGCGATGAGCACCGAAGGCTTCCTGTCGAGCTCTCGCGCGACGACGATCTTTTGCTGGTTGCCGCCCGACAGTCGCGCAGCCTTGGTTTCGGCCGACGGCGCGCGGATGTCATAGTCGCGCATAAGCGCGTCCGTCTTCTGGCTAAGACCCGCGGACGAAAGAAAGAGGCCCGACGCGAAAGGCGGCCGCCCGCTGTCGCGCAGCATCAGGTTTTCGGCGACCGACATTGACTTCACCAGCGCCGTTTGCCCGCGGTCCGCCGGCATGTAAGCAAGGCCTGTGTCGACGCGGTCAGCGACGGACGCGCGGACGAGTTCGCGGTCGTCGAGACGGATCGAGCCCTCGATCGTCGACCTCAAGCCCGCGAGCGTCTCCACCAGTTCCAATTGACCATTCCCGTCGACGCCGGCGACGCCGAGGACTTCGCCCGCTCGCACCTCAAACGAAAGCGGACCCAGGCCCCGACCGGCGAGGCGATCGACTGACAATCGAACGGCGCCCTGCCCCGCCGCGCGCGGCGCATGCGGCATCGTGATATCGCGACCCACCATCATCGTCGCGAGCTCGGCCCGCGTGACGTCGCCGACGCGCGCTTCGCCGGATATGCGTCCCAGTCGCAGAACGACGACCCGATCGCAAACCTCGAGGACTTCGGGCAGCTTATGGGTGATGAAGACAATGCCTTTCCCTTCGGCGCGAAGGCGCCGCAGGATCGACAGCAGTTCGGACACTTCGCTCGGCGCGAGATTGGAAGTGGGCTCATCGAGGATCAACAGATGCGCGTCGCGCAGCACGGCCTTGAGGATCTCGACTCGCTGACGGCGCCCGAGGGCCAGGTCGGCGACAAGCGCGTCGGGATCGAGGCCAAGCCCGTAATGAAGGCTCTCCTCCCGCACTCGCCGAGCCATTTCGCTCCGGCGCAGGATGCGGCCGGCATCGGACCAGCCGAGCATGACGTTCTCGACCACAGTCATTGCGTCGACCAGCATGAAATGCTGATGGATCATCGCGACGCCGCGCGCCATTGCCTCCGCCGGCCGGTGCCTGACAAGCGGCTTGCCGCTGAGGACGATCGAACCCGCGTCCGGCGCGATCAGGCCGAACAGCACTTTCATCAGCGTGCTCTTGCCTGAGCCGTTCTCGCCCAAGAGGCCGAGGATTTCTCCAGCCTTGAGATCGAGATCGACGCCGTCGACCGCGCGCACCGCGCCGAAGCTGCGCGCCATTCCGCGCATTTCGAGAAGCTCGCCCATGAACCTCAGGTCCGACGCGACAAGAGCTCGTCCTTGACGGGCGGGAGGCGTGAGGTCTCGGACACCAAGCCTAGCCGCCGCTGCGCGCGTCCTGCTCCGTCGGCGTGATCTTCAGCTTCCCGGACTTGAACTCAGCCGCCATGTCGTCAAGCTCCTTAACGACCGCGGCGGGCACGATCGGATTGAACGCCTTGCCGGTTTCGTATTCGAGCGTGGCGCCGGTGACGGGCGCGGTGTCGTAGCCATACTGGACGAAGGTTCCGAACAGCTTGCCCGCCTTCACCTGATCGGCGGTCGAGCCGAACATCGCCGGCCAGTCCTCGACGATGTTGGTCAGCACCAGTTCCGGCGCGATCTTCGTCTGGTCCGGCCCGCGCCCCGTCGCATAGACGTTCTTCTCCTTGGCGGCCTGCACGAGGCCCGCCTCGGCGGCGTTGAGCTTGCCGGTGATCACGTCCGCGCCGCCCGCGATCAGCGAAAATGCGGCCTCCTTCGCCTCCGCCGCGTCCTCCATGTCCTTGATGTAGACGATCGCCACCTTCGCTCCAGCTTTCTCCGCGCAGATGCGAAAGCCGCCGGCTTGCGCGGTGATGTTGGGAACGCCCTGCAATCCGTAGACGCCTCCCACCTTGCCGGTCTTGCTCATCCGAGCAGCCAAATGACCGAGTTGGCAACCGAATTGCGCGTTGTTCCAGTCTATCGACATGACGTTCGGCGGTTTGCCTTCGTTGCCGCTGACCGCGATGAACTGCGTCTTGGGGAAATCAGGCGCCACCTGCTCCATCGCTGAGACGAAGCGGCCGGAATGCCCCATCACGATCTCGTAGCCTTGGTTGGCATAGTCGCGCATCGCCTCGGCTTCATCGGCGTCCGAAACGTTTTCCGAATAAGCCGTCTTGAAGCCGTGCGGCTCGAGGCTCTTCAAAATGGAATAGCCAAGCGCGTTCCAGCTTTGGTCGTTGGCGCTCCCCGGCAGCAGGATCGCCGCCTTGTCTTCCGCGGACGCGGCGGACGCGCCTATCAGGCCGGCGGCCAGCGACAGGACTGCGATAGATACAGAGCGGCGCAACGGGGTTGAAGTCTCCATGAACGAACCTCTCCTTGTCACTCGGACATCCAGTCCTCATGCGGACCGGTGAATTTGCGAGATTAGTCCCATGCAATAGCCGCGCCATTGTCGCCGTTCAGACGCGGACGATTCGCGCACCGCGAAGATCGCGGCGTCTTCGGTTGCCGATGTGATGATGGCGCCGAGCGCGGCGCGGCGGTTATCTTAAGCCGCGGAGACCAGGCCAGCCGTCTGCAGCCAATGGTTGACGACGGACTCGGCATCGCGGCCCACGCTCAGGAAACGCCCGGACCCCCAGGTCCATAGCCACGGAAGGCCGAGCACGAACGCGCCCGGCACGCTCGTGACCCCGCGCCGATTCACGGGATAACCGGAGCCGTCGAAAATCGGCAGCTGGACATAAGACCAATCGGGCGTAAAGCCGGTCGCCCAAACGATTGCACCGACGCCGCTTGCGGCAAGATCAAGGGCCTCAGGCTCCTCGTGCGGAGTCCAGACGGGCTCATAGACGGAGCCCGGAGGCGCATCGATTCCCTTGGCGGCGATGTGCCGATCGATCAGCGCATTGATGCCGTTGTAGACCCGGTCGGCTTCGTCAAGATTGGCCTTGAGATTCGGCTCGAAAACCATCCGGCCGTCGCGCACGTCGTTCAGGCGTCCGTAGAGCGCCATGCCCTGTCGCGCAAAGGCCCTGAGATCGATGTCGCGTCCGCCGTCGCGTCCGGTCAGATAGTGGTTGGTGTCCTGCCGCTTGCGGCCCATGCCCTCGTCGGCGACGGTAATCTCGTACTGGCCGATGTCGGTAAGCCAATCCACTACGTCGCGGCCGCGATAGAAGCGCGCGCATCTTGGCGCGTTGCCGGTGACGAGGTGCACTTTCCGCCCTTCGAGATGCAGGTCCTCGGCGATCTGCGCCCCTGACTGTCCCGCGCCGACAACGACGACCGCGCCTGGCGGCAAAGCGGCGGCGTTGCGATACTCGCCTGAGGAAATCTGCGCGACGGAGTCCGGAACCCGCTCGGCGCACCGCGGCCGATAAGGATCGCCATAAAGGCTCGTCGCCAGAAACACCGCGTCGGCCAAAAAACGTCCCGCGGTGGTCGTCACGAGAAAGAGGTCTTTCTCCCTTTCGACCGCCAGCACCTCGACGCCCTCTCGCACCGACCCGCTCGTCTTGCGCGCGAACCCGTCGAGATAGGCCAGAATTTCCTGCTTCACCATGAAGCCGTGCGGATCGGGTCCATCATAGGGGTGCCCCGGCAGCTGGCATTGCCAGTTCGGGGTCACGAGGCAGAACGTGTCCCATCGCTCGTCGCGCCATTTGTGCATGACCGATTTCTTCTCGAACACGACGTGATCGACGCCTGCGCGTGCAAGCCAATAGCTCGCCGACAATCCTGCTTGACCGCCGCCGACGACGATCGCGCCGTAACGGCGCTCGATCTTCTGCTCCTTGCTCATCTCGCAACTCCATCGAGAAATGTTTCGCAGGCGACGCGCGCGTCGTCCTGGCCCTCGAACTCCGCCGCTTTCGCTTCGATGCGGGCGAGTTGACCGAGCGCCAGCGAGCACGCGCGGCCGTACTTCGCCTCGACTCGCGCCGAGGCGATTTGCAGCGCTTCGCGGCTGCGCTGCACGAAGTCCGCTACGGAATAGCTGTCGCCCTCGCGAAGAAAATCCCTGACGACGAGCGAGGGCGAGTAACAGCTCTCCTGTCGCCCATCGGGCCAGCGAACGACGAAGCGCATCTCAGGCATGGACGAACTCCCGCAGGCGGCGATAGACCGGCAGGTGGCGCTCAGCGACGTTCCGCCAGCTAAACCGCGCGGCGACGACGGGGCCACGCGCGCGAAGACGGTTTGCAACGTCCGGGCGCAGCGATTGGCGCATGGCCGCTGCGATTGATGACGCGTCGCCCGGATCGCACCAGAGCGCGTCGGAGGAATCGAGATAATCAACGAAGGGAGCGATCCGCGAAACGACCACCGGTGTTCCGCTCGCCATCGCCTCGAGCACGCAAAGGCCGAAACCTTCCTTGACCGAAGCGAAGACAAGCGCCGAGGCGAGACGATAGAGCGCCGGCATATCAGGATCGGCGACAGGGCCAAGCAGCGATACCGCCGAGGCCCCTTCGCCCAGCGCGGTCAGTTCCCGGCCGAAAGCGGCTTGATAGGCATGATGGTCGAGCAGGCTCGCGCCCCCCGCGATGACGAGGCGCGCGTCGGGCCGGGCGCGATGAACCTCGACAAAAGCCTGAAGAATGCGGGTCGTGTTCTTGCGCGCCTCGACGCCGCCGATCGAGAGAAAGACGGGGCCCGGCCCAAGCCCCAGACGTTGTCTCAGCTCCGCGTCTGATCCATCAGCGTGCGGGGAATATCGGCAAGCATCGACGCCGTTGCCGCCGAGGTCGGCTTCGCGGCCGAAGCGGGCGATCAGGTTATCCCGCCAAAGCGCGCTCACGACCAGCAAGGCGTCCGATGTGAGGATTGATCGGGCCTGCCGCCGTACGAGACGCGGATCAGCGAAATCGTCGATGTGG
Source organism: uncultured Alphaproteobacteria bacterium (assembly GCA_963737365.1). Taxonomy (GTDB): domain Bacteria; phylum Pseudomonadota; class Alphaproteobacteria; order Rhizobiales; family Beijerinckiaceae; genus Roseiarcus. The sequence continues at coordinate 272,711 of CAVTSD010000007.1, read as the reverse complement.
TGCACGGTGCGAACGAAGGCGGGTATCAGGCCCTCATCCTTGAGCGTCGCAAGCGCGTTGGCGCCGATCCCATCATGAGCGTGATAGAGATCGAAGCCGCGGTTCTCCGGCCGCCGAAAGTACCGGAGGTAGTCGTCGATGCGCTGTTCGACCATGTCCGCAGTGTCGCGCGGCACGGGCCCGACGAGAAAGGCGATTGCGGCGCAACGCGGTTTGCGGAAGAAGCCGCACCCGGCGGCGTCGGGCGCGTGCAGCACGGTCTCAACGCCGAGCTCTTCGAGCGCCTCGCTGAGGTTCATCGCGTGAACGACGCCGCCGCGCGGAAGGGTGGAATGCGTCAGCATAGCGAGGCGAAGCGGGCGGCTCACGCGGCCCGCGCTCCCGCGCCGAAACCCATCAGCCGCTCGGCGCCGAAGTCGCGAAGGAGGGCGGTTCGTCCTTCTGAATGCAGCGTGACCTGGCTTCCCGGCCTGACCTCGCCGATCGACGCGGCATGCAGCCCGCGCGCGCGAAACATCGAAAGCACGGGCTCGACATTTGCGGGCGCGACGGACAGGAGAAAACCATAGCTCGGAAAAGTCTTGAGCCAACGCTCGAGCGCCACGCCAGGCGGCGGCTCGATGGCGTCGAGATCGAGTGCGATCGACACGCCGGAGCTTTCGGCCAGCATGACGGCCGTGCCGGGAATCCCGCCCTGGCTGATGTCCTTGGCGGCGCGCGAAAGACTTCGTTCGGCGAGCTCGGGCAAGAGCGCAAGATCGGCGCGCAGGCGCTCGGGCGGCGCCTCGAGCGCAGCCTGAAAATTGTCGAACGGTTCGCGGTAAGCCCCTCGCCTATCGACAGCCATGACCAGCACATCGCCCGGCGCGGCGTCGAAGCTCGTCAAAAGCTGCTCGCCGGCGCGCCCAAGAACGGCGACCGCCAAATGCGTCTCAAAATTATGCAGGTTGGTGTGGCCGCCAACGATCGGCACGCCGTAGGCGCTAGCCGCAGCCCGCAAGCCGTCAAGAACAGCCTTCGCCCCGTCATCCCCCTCGGCCCAGATGACGTCGACGACGGCGACCGGGCGGCCGCCCATCGCTGCGACGTCGCTTAAGTTGACCATCACGCCGCACCAGCCAGCAAACCAGGGATCGGCGTCGACAAACGCGCTGATGAAGCCCTCGGCGGCGAAGAGAAGATGCCCGTCGCCATCGGGGATCGCGGCGCAATCGTCGCCGACCGGGATCGCGCCTGCGGAGGCCCAAGCCGCGCCGCGACGATGCCGATATCGGCTTTGGCGGCAAGCGCCGGACTCGCCTTCAGCCGTTCGCAAGCGCCTCGAGCGTCGCCGCATCCATGTCAGGCCGCCTTCCTCAGCGCGACGTAGCCGATCTCGGGCGTATGGCACGGCGGATAAAAGTCGAGGTCGGCGCGCATCTTCACATGCGGCCGGCCGTGCAGTTCGACCTCGGCCATCGTATCCCAGTTCATCTGCTGAAAGAGCGGCGCGTTCTGGGCCTGCACATGGGCGAGAAAGCTCCGACAGCCCATCGCATGCGCGGAGGAAACGGCGAGCCGGATAAGGGTCGCGCCGATCGCGCCGATGCGCCTGTATTCTCGGGCCACCGCGAGCCGTGAGCCGCGCCAGACGCCCGGTTCGTCCTCGTGAATGCGCACCGTGCCGACCACCTGGTCGGCCGCGACGCCAAGCATCGATAGGGCGACGAGCGTGATCGCGTAATCATCGACCGCGTCGCGATCGTCTTGCCTCGAACAAGCCCTGCTCTCCACAGAAAACCTGCCGCCTCAACGTATAGGCGCCTTCGCGCTCCCAGCGCGAAGCGGCGAATTTGACGCGGAACTCGCTTGCGCTGAACCGTTCGAACGGCTCGAAGATCACGACGCAAGCCTCCGCTCGTAGGTCGAGAGCGCCGAACAGGCGCCGCACTTGCCGCATCCAGCCTTGATGTCCGACGCTCTCAGCCCGCTCGCGGCGAGCATGGCGGCGAGCGGGTTCAGGATCGCGTGCATGAATTCGGGGGCCGGTCCCGCATGGCTTTCGAGCGGGGTGCCCGAGATCGGCACGAAGGGAACGACGAACGGATAGACGCCGAGCGCGACCAACCGCCCGCAGGTTTCGAGGATGGCGTCCGCCGAGTCGCCGAGCCCCGCGAGGATATAGGTCGAAACCTGGCCTCGGCCGAAGACGGGGACCGCCGCGGCGAAGGCTTCGAAGTAACGCTCGACAGGGACCTCGGACTTGCCCGGCATCAGTTTGCGCCGCAGCTCCGGCGTGACGACCTCGAGATGCATGCCGAGACTGTCCACACCTGCTTGCGCAAGGCGTTCGAACCAAACGTCGTCCTCGGGCGGCTCGCATTGCGCCTGGATCGGCAGATCGACGGCGGCTTTCACCGCCGCCGCACTTTCGCAAAGAATGGCCGCGCCACGATCACGGCCAGGCGGCGTGCCGGTCGTCATCACCATGTGCTTCACGCCGTCGAGCTCGACCGCCGCCCGCGCGACTTCGGCGAGTTGAGCGGGCGTCTTGCGCTCGACGGTCCGGCCTGCCGCAAGCGACTGGCCGATGGCGCAGAACTGGCAGGTCTTGGTGCGGCTCTGGTAGCGGATGCAGGTCTGGAGGACCGTGGTTGCAAGGACATCGCGGCCGTGCAGCGTCGCAATGTGGGAATACGGGACGCCGTCCTCGGTCTTCAGATCATAAAATCGCGGTCGCGCCGGGAAGCGCACTTCGGCGACGGCAAAGCCGTCGCGCAGGATGCGGCTCGCGCCAAAGGAGTCGGGTTTCTCGACGACGTAAGGGCTGTCGAAGGCCGGCGCGGTATGCACCGGCGCCATGACCGTCACGCCGTCAATCGTCAGCGCTTTATGATCAGAAGGGCCTGCGCCGCCGCGGCGGCTTTCGACGCCCGCCTTCGGGTCAGCCAGCCGAACGCCAAAGCTCTGCAACTCGTTGATCAGTTGTTCTGTCGGAAGGCGCATGGCCATCTCCTTCGGCGGATAGCGCGGGCTCGGGCGTGAGATGCAAAGGACGGGCCGGACGCTGATCGAGCTGGACGCTGATCAGTTCGGGGCGCGCGTAATGGCCGACGGAATCCATCATCCGCTTGCGCTTGACGATGAGGGAAAGATCGAGGTCGGCGACGAGGATGCCTTCGCCTTCGGTCAGCGGCGGCGCGAGATGGCGACCCTCGGGCGAGATGATCGCGGTCATGCATCCGCCGCGCAGCCCCCGCTGCAAAGCCTCGTTCGGGGTGATCGAGGCGATCTGCGCTTCGGTGAGCCACCCTGTGGCGTTGACGACAAAGCAGCCGCTTTCGAGCGCGTGATGGCGGATCGTCGACTTCGATCTGCTCGGCGAAGATCGGGCCGACCAGCGAGCCTGGAAACTGCGCGGCGTGAATCTCCTCATGCTGCGCCATCAGCGCATAGCGAGCGAGGGGGTTGTAATGCTCCCAGCAGGCGAGCGCGCCCACGCGGCCCACGGCGGTGTCGACCACCGTGAGACCCGAGCCGTCGCCCTGGCCCCAGATCATCCGCTCATGGAAGGTCGGCGTGATCTTCCGCCGCTTCAATTTCAGCGCGCCGTCGGCGTCGAACACGAGCTGCGTATTATAGAGCGTTCCGTGGTCGCGCTCGTTGATTCCGAGGACGACGACCGCGCCGTGCTTGCGCGCCGCCGCCGCGACCCGATCCGTCTCCGGACCTGGCGCCGCAATGGCGTGCTCATAGAGACGGATGTGCTCTGCGCCGCTCTGGACGGGCGGCGTGACAAAGGAGAAGTAAGGGTACCAAGGGACGAAGGTCTCGGGGAAGACGATGAACTCGGCGCCCTTCCCCGCCGCTTCGTCGATCGCGGCGATCACGCGCTCGAGCGTCGCCGCGCCCGACGTCAGATCGGGCGCGATCTGAACCGCCGCGGCGCGCACTTTTTGCTTCTTTGCCATCGCGTTCTCGTTTGTAGTGGCGGGCCCAAGCGGGCCCGGCGTTGGAGCCGTCAGAGCGTCCAGGTGTCGAGGATGAAGGCGTTGTCGCGGCGATGGAGCAGCACGAGATCGAGCACATCGAGGGGACTGATCGGCCGGATTCCTTCGATCAACGACGGCTCGCCGTGGCCATAGAGCGCCTGCAGCGCGAAGCGGCAGGCATAAACCTTGCCGCCCTCGGCGATGAACTTTGTGATCTGGTTGTTGAAGTTCTGAGCCCCCGGAAAGGCTTCGTCGCCAATCTTGGGAAAGCCGCGCTGGACGCCGAGGGTGACGCCCGGTCCGTAGAGCAGAATCGAAGTATCGAAGCCTTTGCGCTGAAGGCGCGTCGCCTGAAGCAGATTGACGAGGCCGATCGAGCCTTCGAAGGCGACGGTGTGAAACGTCACGAGGGCCTTCTCGCCGGGCTGCGCCTTGACGTCCTCGAAAACCTTTTCCTCATAGTCGACGAAGGAGTCGCCTTTCTTATGCGCCGGATGAGTAACCGCTGGCATGGTGTCTGGCCTTTCCCTTGCGTGCCGGTCCCTGCGCCGGCGTTGCTGGACGTGGTGCAATGGCCGTGCCATCATGTTTGCGGTCAATGTTGGGGTCAAAATCGAGTGAATCGCATAAAGTTTACAGTCAATATCGCTCTCATCCCATCAAGTGCGAAAATTGAGGCCAATTTCTGCGGCGTTCCGGCGCCCCAAGGCGAGGCGCCCGGCGTCCAACAATCTCCAGTCAATTCCGCCTGCCGGCTATTGGCTAGACCGCGATGAAGTCCTGGGCGCCGGTCCTGCAGGGTCGCGAGGGCCCAAAATACCTCGCCATCGCCGATGCCATTGCGGCCGACGTAACGGCCGGACGCCTGGCGCCGGGGGATCGCCTGCCGCCGCAGCGAGACTTGGCCGGACGCCTGGCGCTCGACTTCACCACCGTCGCGCGAGGCTATGTCGAGGCGGGAAAGCGGGGTCTCGTCGAATCCGTCGTCGGACGCGGCACTTTCGTTCGGCGGCACGCCTCGGTTCGCGGCGACGCCGGCCCGCAGCGCTCGCGCGCCGACTTCACCATGAACATGCCGCCCGAGCCGGACGATCCCGAATTGCTCGCGCGAATGCGGGAGGGGTTCGCGAGCGTCGCGGCCGATCTCGAATTCATTGCTGCGCTACCAGGGCTTCGGCGGATCGCCGATGGACCGCGACGCCGCCGCGAGCTGGCTCGGACGCCGCGCGCTCGTTCCTTCGCAGGAGCGCATCTTCCTCGCCCCTGGCGCGCATGGCGCGATGGTCGGCATCTTCAGCCTGCTGGCGCGGGCCGGAGACACGGTTCTATGCGAGGCGATCACCTATCCAGGCGTGCGCTCGATCTGCGCGCAACTCGGGTTGCAGCTGATCGGCGTCGAGATGGACGGCGACGGCGTCATCCCGGAGGCGCTCGAGGAGGCCGTGCGCCGCCATGCGCCGAAGGCGATCTATCTGAACCCGACCTTGCAGAACCCGAAAACCATCACCATCCCCGAACGCCGACGCGCCGCCATCTGCTCGCTCGCACGCCGTTTCCAGATCCCGATCGTCGAAGATGACGCCTATGGCTTCATTCCGACGCATGGGCCGCCCCCGCTCGCCGCGATCGCGCCCGATATCTGCTGGCACATAGCAGGCCTCGCGAAATGCATCGGCGCCGGCCTGCGTCTGGCTTATGTCGTCGCGCCGGACCCCCCGGCCGCGTGGTCGTTCAACAGCGCGATGCGCGCGCTCTGCGTGATGGCCTCGCCGATCTCGGCGGCGGTCGCAACGCGATGGATCAACGACGGCACCGCCGACACGATCCTGCGATTCATTCGGTCGGAAAGCATCGCACGAGAGCGCATAGCCGCTAAGGCGCTGGAGCCGGGCTCGTATCTCTCCGATCCCTTGAGCTTCAACATCTGGCTACCGATGCGCAACGGCTGGACCCGCTCGGTCTTCGTGAGCCAGGCGCGGACGAGCGGTCTCGGCGTCGTTCCGAGCGACGCCTTCGCCGCGAATGGCGCGCCGCCCGAAGCGGTGCGCGTCGGACTCGGCGGCCCGATTACGCGCTCGCAAGTCGAGCGCGGGCTCGCGTTCCTGTCGCATCTCCTCGAAAGGCAGCCTGAGTCCGTTGCGACCTAGCAGAGCGGCGGTCGTCTTCTGGTGACATTTCTCGAGGATCTGGACCGCGGCTGCGCCGAACACATCGCACTGATAGACTTGGCTCGCGAGCCGCGTCGGGCTTAAGCGCCCGGCCCTTCGCGTTGAGGGAGGATATTCAAACATGACTGGGCATGTTCTCGTCGTTGATCAGGGCACGACCTCGACGCGCTCGATCATTTTCGGCTCAGGCGCCGAGCTCGTCGCCATGGCGCAGGAGGAGTTCCCACAAATCTTTCCTCAAGGAGGCTGGGTCGAGCATGACCCCGAGTCGCTCTGGCGAACCACCCTCTCGACAGCGCGGCAGGCTCTATCGAGGGCTGGCGTCGAGCCAAGCGCGCTCGCCGGCCTCGGGATCACCAACCAGCGCGAAACGACGCTCGTCTGGAGCCGGAAGACTGGCCGTCCGATCCACAATGCGATTGTCTGGCAGGATCGCCGCACCGCGCCGCTTTGCGCGGAACTCAAGGAACGCGGGTGCGAGCCGCTCGTCTCCAAGCGCGCCGGGCTGCTGCTCGACCCTTATTTCTCGGCCACGAAGATCGCCTGGATCCTCGACAATGTTCCCGGCGCGCGCGCTGAAGCGGAACGCGGAGACCTCGCCTTCGGCACCGTCGACAGCTTTCTCATATGGCGCCTGACAAACGGCAAAGTTCACGTCACCGACGCCACCAACGCTTCGAGGACGCTGCTGTTCAACATTCATTCGGGCGCGTGGGACGACGACCTGCTCGCGCTCTTCCGAATCCCAAGCTCGATGTTGCCGGAGGTGAAGGATTGCGCCGCCGAATTCGGCGAGGCGGCGGCCGAATATCTGGGCGCTGCGATCCCCATCCGCGGCGTCGCCGGAGATCAGCAGGCGGCGCTGATAGGACAGGCTTGCTTTCGCCCAGGAATGGTCAAGTCGACTTATGGGACGGGATGCTTCGTTCTCGCCAACACCGGCGACAAGGCGGTCGAGTCGACGCACAAATTGCTGACGACCATCGCCTACCAGTTCGGCGGCAAGCGCACCTATGCGCTCGAGGGATCGATCTTCTCGGCGGGCGCGACGGTGCAATGGTTGCGCGACGGCCTCGGCGTTCTGGCGACGGCTGCCGAAGCGGGCGAACTCGCGGCGAGTTCCGACCCACGCCAGCAGGTCTATCTCGTGCCGGCCTTCACCGGCCTTGGCGCGCCTCACTGGGATAGCGAGGCCCGCGCCGCCATCTTTGGCTTGACGCGCGGCGCCACGCGCAAAGAGATTGTGCGCGGGGCGTTGGAAAGCGTCGGCTATCAGACGCGCGACCTCATCGACGCGATGCGCGCCGATTCCTCTGGCTTATGGGGCGGCGAATTTGCTTCCGTCATCCGGATCGACGGTGGAATGAGCGCCAGCGACTGGACGATGCAATTCCTCGCCGACATGTTGGACGCGCAAGTCGACCGCCCCGAGATTTTCGAGACGACCGCGCTCGGCGCTGGCTATCTCGCGGGCTGGCAAGGGGGCCTTTACCCCGAGCCTGATGAGTTCGCGAAGACGTGGCGGCGGCAGGCGAGCTTCCTGCCGTCGATGGCGCGAAGCGAACGCGAGTCGCGCTATCGTGGCTGGCGCGACGCGGTCGCCCGCACCGTTCTGCGGCCGGAGATCTGACGCAAATTGCGATTGGGTCTAGCCAGAGTTGTCATTGCGAGCGAAGCGAAGCAATCCAGGGAACGTCGTGCGCCCTGCGGGTCCTGGATCGCCGCGTCACTTCGCTCGTCGCGATCTCGCTGGCCTAAGGCGGCCCAGCATGGACGGCTCCTGACGATATTGAGATAGTGTCAGGCGATGGAATCTGCGCCGCGCATCGTTCTCGTGTGGGACATTTTTATCCGGGTCGTGCACTGGCTCATCGTGGCGCTTGTCGCGGCCGCCTACGCGACCTGGCGGCTGAACTGGATGGTCTGGCACGGATGGGTCGGCGAAGCGGCGCTCGCCCTGGTGTTGTTCAGACTGTCGTGGGGCGTCCTTGGCGGCGAGACGGCGCGTTTTTCTCGCTTTCTCAGCTCTCCGCGAAGCTGCCCTAGAGCATTTGAAAGATTCGCTTCGACGAGAGCCCGACCACCAGGTCGGGCACAACCCGGCTGGCGGCTGGATGGTGCTCGTCCTGCTCGCCCTGCTTCTAATCGAGACATTCACCGGACTCTATGTCGCAAACGACATCGCCGACGAAGGGCCACTGACCGAGCTTATGCCCGCGTGGGCGGCGAACGCGATCGAAGCCGCTCACGCGATCGTCTGGGACATATTCCTGGCGGCCATCGCGCTGCACGTCCTGGCAATCGCGGCCTTTGCGCTCATCAAGGGGCAGAACTTGGTCCGCCCGATGATCACGGGAACGAAGGTCCTGCCCGCGAGCGTCGCCGAGCCGCGAGCCGGCAGCCCACTGCGGGCGGCCTTGCTTTTACTCGGCTGCGTCGTCGCCACAGCCGTGCTCGTGAACTTCTTGTGAGCCTCGTCAGCTCTTTGGCGGCACGACCTGACCGCGGATTTCCCCTGCCGGATGCGACTGGCTGTGAACATTGATATACCAGTCCCCGGCGGAAAACTGTTTCGCCTGGTCCGGGGTCAGCGTGGCGGTCCCGGTTATCGGGTTCGCGGGCGGGGTCCCCTGGGTGCTGAGCCAGATCACAGGGGGCGCGTTCTTGCCCTCAGCCGCAGGGCCGTGGAAGTGCGCCATCGTCGAGGGGCTCGACAGCCCGGTGTAAGAGATGTTCCAGGTGACGACTCGTGTCGCCGGGTCGTAAGTCAGATCGGCGGTCCCCGAACCTGTCGTGTCCACCGGCGGAACACATTGAGCGCCAGTCAGCGGCACTTTGAAGGACATGGCGTCGGCGAGGGCCGCCCCCGCATTCATAAAGCCTAGAAGGATAATACACGGAAGGAGAGCGCGCTGACGGGTATAGGCTTTCATCTTTTCCTCCAGTTGGCCGGCATCAAATCTGTCTCTACAGACATATGGAATTGACCGGCCAACGTCATCGCACAATCTGACGTCATTGTAGACATCCTTTTGCCGATCCGCCAGCAATGTGACGGCAATCACAGTCGCCGGAAAGCAGGTGATCCATAGCGTCGGCTCCGTCCCTCGACTTCAAGGCGAGGGCGTCGGGCAGAACCCATGACTGATCTCCCTCTTCATCCAACCGCGCACTGGCTTTATGAAGCTCTCTTGATGCCGAACTTCTCGATTCGCTCAAGGCTGATCTTTCTGTCAGCTCTGCTGCTCGCGATCCTCGCCGGCTCGTCCGCGCTCCTGATCCGTGAGCTGGTTCGCGATTCGCAAAGCCTCAACGAGGAAGCCAAGCTTGTTTCCATCGTCAAAAACGCCAATTCCGCCAGCAAGCACTTCGGCGACTTGAAATATTGGGCGGTCGATTCGGCCGTCACCCAGCTCGCCGCGTCCCGGCAAGCAGCCGACCTCGCCGCGTCGGGGCTGGATGCCGATCTGAAGGCCATCTCAGACGTCGACCCCGCGGCCGTTGAGGCGATCAAAGGCGAAGTCTACACTATGACCGATCTCGCGCGGCAGGCGGGCGTCGCCTATTCGAGCGACGACAGCGCAGCCGGCAACGCGCTCCTGTCGCAGGCCAAAAGCCGAGTCATGTCGATCGACGACCGCCTCGACAAAATCGTGGGGCAAGTCGAGCAGCAGGCCCTCGCGCGACGCGATGCGTCCACGCGCCACGCCGAATTCGCGGTGCAACTCGCGATCGGGGCCGGACTCGCCGCCTTGGCGCTCGCATTGGGCTTCACCGCGCTGACCGTTCACTCGATTACCGCTCCCTTGAAAGAGCTCGATCGCAGCATCGCGTCAATCACGCATGGCCAACTGAACGTCGCCATCCCGTCATCGAGAGTTCCCGAGATCGCCGCCATGACGAAAACGCTCGGCATGTTGCGCAACAGCCTGGTCGAGCGAGACCGGCTCGAACGCGAACGGCACAAAGCAGAGATGGAGACCCGGGCCGCGCGCGACACCGCCGAGGCCGCCCTGCACGATCTGAAGGCGGCTCAAGCCAATCTCATTCAGGCTGAGAAAATGGCTTCGCTCGGACAGCTGACGGCCGGAATCGCGCACGAAATCAAAAACCCGCTCAACTTCGTCAACAACTTCGCGAGCCTTTCTGTCGATCTCCTGGGCGAACTGAACGAGGCCGTCCAGCCGGCCTTTGCATCGCTCGACGAGCGGCGGCGCCGCGAGGTCGACGAGGCAAGCGAGATGCTGACCGGCAACCTCCACCGCATCGTTGAGCACGGCAAGCGCGCCGATAACATCGTGAAAAGCATGTTGGCTCATTCACGCAGCGGCAGCAGCAATCCCGAAAGCGTCGATCTCAACGCCCTGGTCGAAGAGTCACTCAACCTTGCCTATCACGGCGCCCGCGCTAAGGATCAAAACTTCAACATATCGATTGTCCGCGCTTACGAAGAGACTATGGCGCCGGTCGCGCTCGTGCCGCAGGATATGACGCGCGTGTTTCTCAATCTCTTCGGTAACGCCTTCTACGCCGCCAACAAGCGCCGAGAGACAAGCGATAAGGAGTTCAGACCGACCTTGACCGTGACCACACAAGATCTTGGCGACGTCGTCGAGTTGCGGGTGCGCGACAACGGAACCGGCATTCCGCCTGAGGTCAGGAACAGGCTGTTCCAGCCGTTTTTCACCACCAAGCCCAGTGGCGAGGGCACCGGGCTTGGACTATCGATCAGCTATGAAATCGTCACCAAACAGCATGGTGGGACGATAGAGGTCGCGAGCGCGGTCGGAGACTTCACCGAATTCACAATCCGTCTGCCGCGCGGCCTCGGCGCCAAACGCGCCCTCCCCCGGTCCGCATGAGTTGCCTCCATGCCGGTTAGCATTTTGATTGTCGATGACGAGCCGGACGTCGCAATTCTGTTCCGGCAGCAATTTAGACGCGAGACGCGAGAGGGCGTCTATACCCTGCTTTTTGCGCTATCGGCTTTAGAAGCGCTTGAGTGTCTTGACGGCGAAGTCGAGCTGCAGCGGATCGTAATCTTGTCCGATATCAATATGCCCGGAATGGATGGCCTCTCGCTCCTGCGGGAAATCAAAAAGAGGAGACCTGAGCTCCCGGTGATGATGCTGACCGCTTACGGCGACGATGACCGACGGCGGCGCGCCGCCGAGGACGGCGCGGCTGATTTCGTGACCAAGCCTGTCGACTTCGACTTTTTGAGACTTCGTCTGCGCGAACTGCATGGACCGTTGAGTTAAGGGGAGTCCGTTGGTCGCTTCAGCCAAGATCCTCGCGGTGGATGACGAGCCCGATTTCGAGCTCCTGATCAAACAGCGCTTCCGCAACCAGATTCGTAACGACGAATTCGCTTTCCGTTTCGCTCACCATGGCGAGGAGGCGCTCATCGCGCTGTCGGCCGAACCGGACATCGAGCTCATGTTGCTCGACATCAACATGCCGGTGATGGACGGGCTCACTCTGCTCAACGAACTTCGAGAGCGGCAACTCGAGGTGCAGTCGATCATCGTCTCGGCTTATGGAGACATGACCAATCTGAGAACCGCAATGAACCGCGGCGCCTTCGATTTCGTCACCAAGCCGGTGGATCTGCGCGATCTCGAGATTACGGTCCGTAAAGCGCTGGCCAATGTCGCGAAGCTCAGGGAGATGGACCGGCAGCGCATCGCAGCTGAACGAGCGCGGCATAATCTTTCGCGCTATTTTTCGCCGAACATCGTCGAGTTGCTGGCGTCTCAGGACGAACCGCTCGGGGCCGGCCGCCGGGAGACCGTCGCGGTGCTGTTCGCCGACATTGTCGCGTTCACGCAAATGGCGGAGCTGATGGCTCCCGAAGACGTGCTCGGCATGTTGCGCGAATTCCATGCCCGGATGACGGCGCAGATCTTCGCCAGCGGCGGCACGGTCGACCAGTATATGGGCGACGGCATGATCGCCGTGTTCGGCGCGCCAGCCGCCAGTCGCAACGACGCCGCCAATGCGTTGCACTGCGCCGAGACGATGCTGGATGCGCTCGAACATTGGAATCAGGAACGCGAAGCCAGGGGCGAGGCCCGGCTCGATATCGGCATTGGACTCAATTATGGGCCGGTCGTGCTCGGCGATGTCGGCAGCGAACACAGTATGTCGTTCACCGCAATCGGCGATACAGTCAACACCGCCGCGCGGCTGCAGGTGATGACGCGATCACTGAAAACGCCGCTTGTCGTTGCCGACGCTCTCGTTCAGGCGGTGCGAACCTTGTCCCCGGAAATCGCCGATGAGCGCATCGGCAGGCTCGAGGACCAAGGCGACTATAGCTTGCGTGGCCGCGCGAGCCCGGTGCGGGTTTGGACCCGCAACGGGAAGCCAATCGAAGCGCGCTTCGAAGCGCTTTCCTAAAGCAGATTGCAATCCGTTCGAACCGCGATCGTCATTGCGAGCGCAAGCGAAGCAATTCAGGGAATGCGGGGCGCCCACGTTCTCTGGATTGCTTCGTCGCTGCGCTCCTCGCAATGACGTTCCATCGAATCCGAGCGCTTTCCTAACGGAGGGTCGATCCCAGGCCCCGCATCATCCCGGCGTCTGCATTTGCATCTGCATCGGTCCCATATTCTGGTTCAGGTTGTACATGATCCAGAGCGAGCCGACGATCAGAAGAAAAACGATCAAGACTCCGAACGCGAGCGCCAGGACGTTGTTGACGTTGTCCGGGCCGGTCGTGATGTGCAGGAAGAAAACGAGATGCACGCCGATCTGAGCGACCGCCAGCACCACGAGCGCAATCGGAATGCTCGGGTGCCAAACCAGGGACGTCCCGGCGATGAAGAACGAAACCGCGGTCAAAAGGACCGCAAGGCCCAGGCCTATGAGATAGCCGACAATGCCTTCCGCGATCTCATGGCGTCCCGCAGGCTCGTCGCCGGGGGCATGGTCGGAACCATGCAGCGGTTCGTAGTCGCCGTCCATCGAGCTCATGCGCCTGCTCCGAAAAGATAGACAACCGTGAAGATCGCGACCCAGATGATGTCGAGCGTATGCCAGAAGAGCGCAAAGCAGAGCACCCGACGGAGAATGTCAGCGCGGTAGCCCTTGGCGAACACCTGCGCGATCATCGTCAGGAGCCATAAAATGCCGAGCGTAACGTGAACGCCGTGACAGCCGACAAGAGTGAAAAACGCGGAGAGAAATGCGCTGCGCGTCGGTCCCGCGCCCTGAGCGATCATGCCAACGAATTCGTGAATCTCGATCGCGAGGAAGCCAAGCCCAAGCACGCAGGTCGCGGCCATGCCGCCGTAGTACATGAGGCCGTTATGCGCGCGCGCGCCAATGGCGGCGAGGCCGCAGGTGAAGCTCGAAAGCAGAAGGCACGCGGTCTCGATCACGACATTATGCAGATCGAACAGATCCTTGCCGCTCGGGCCCCCAGCCGTCTCCCCGGAGAGCACCGCGTAGGTGGCGAAAAACGCCGAGAACATGATGATGTCGCTGAGCAGAAAGATCCAAAAGCCGTAGCCGACGATGATGCGCTTCGACGCGGGATCCGTGTGATCGAAACCTGCTGCTGCGTGGCCATGTCCATGGCCATGGCTCTCCTCGCGCCGGCCGTCGCCGTAATCCACGCCTGCCTGGAAGGCTGTCACGACACGGCCTCCACGGTCGCGAGCGCTTCGCCGCGCGAACGCCTGTTGGCGCGATCGATGCGCGCGACCTCCGCGGCTGGAATCTCAAATTCGGTGCGATCGCGCCACGCGAAGACGACAAAGGTCGCAAAGGCGCCAACGAGGCTCACGATCACCAGCCACCAGATCTGCCAGATCATGCCGAAGCCAGCGAATGTCGCAAAGAAGGCGCAAATGAATCCCGTCGGGCTGTTTCGCGGCATCTCGATCGGCTGGTAGTCCGGCTCCACCTTGGGCCCTTTCCCTTGCTCGGCGAGGCGCTGGGTGCGCCAATAGTCGTCTATGCTCTCGACCTGAGGCAGGACAGCATAATTGAACACCGGGGGCGGCGAGGACGTCGACCATTCGAGCGTGCGGCCCATCCAGGGGTCGCCGGTCAGATCGCGCAGTTTCTCGCGATCGCGAATGCTGAAGACAAGCTGGGCGACCTGACAGCAGATGCCGGCCAGAATGACCGCCGCGCCCAATGCGGCAACCAGAAGCCAGGGATGCCATTCGGGCACGTCGTAATGCTGCAACCGCCGCGTCATGCCCATGAGGCCCACGACATAAAGGGGCATGAACGCTAGATAAAAGCCGATCAGCCAGCACCAGAAGGCGGCCTTGCCAAGACCCTCGTAGAGGCGGAAGCCGAACGCTTTGGGGAACCAATAGGTGTATCCGGCGAACATCCCGAACAGCACGCCGCCGATGATCACGTTGTGGAAATGCGCGACCAGGAAGAGGCTGTTGTGCACCATGAAATCGGCCGGCGGAACGGCGAGGAGGACGCCGGTCAGGCCGCCGACCACAAAGGTCACCATGAAACCGATCGACCACAGCATCGGCGTCGCATAGACGATCCGGCCGCCATACATCGTGAACAGCCAGTTGTAGATCTTCACGCCGGTCGGGACCGCGATGACCATCGATGCGATGCCGAAGATCGCGTTGACGTTCGCGCCGGCGCCCATGGTGAAGAAATGGTGCAGCCAGACCATGAACGAGACGACGCAGATCGCCAGGGTCGCGAGCACCATCGAGCGGTAGCCGAACAGCGGTTTCCGAGAAAAAGTCGCCACGACTTCGGAGAACACGCCGAACGCCGGCAGGATGAGGATGTAAACCTCCGGGTGGCCCCAGACCCAGATGAGGTTCATGAACATCATCATGTTGCCGCCGGCCTCATTGGTGAAGAAATGGAAGCCGAGGTAGCGGTCGAGCGTCAGCATCGCGAGTGTGGCGGTGAGCACCGGGAATGCGGCGACGATAAGGAGGTTGGAGGCGAGCGCGGTCCAGCAGAAAACCGGCATGCGCATATAGGTCATGCCCGGGGCATGAACCTTCAAAATGGTGGTGACGAAATTCACCCCCGTCATGAGCGTCCCAACGCCCGAAATCTGGACGCCCCATAAGTAATAATCGACGCCGACCCCGGGCGAATAGGTCAATTCCGAAAGGGGCGGAAAGGGCAGCCAGCCGACGCGGGAGAACTCGCCGACCACCAGCGAAATGTTGATCAGAAGCGCGCCCGTCGCTGTGAGCCAGAAGCCGACCGAGTTGAGAGTCGGAAAGGCGACGTCGCGCACGCCGAGTTGCAGCGGAACGACGAAATTCATGAGCCCGATCACGAACGGCATGGCGACGAAGAAGATCATGATCGTGCCGTGGGCGGAGAAGATCTGGTTATAGTGCTCCGGCGGCAGATACCCTTGCGACTGGAACGCGAGCGCCTGCTGCGAGCGCATCATGATCGCGTCGACGAAGCCGCGCAGCAGCATAACCGCGGCCAGCGTCACATACATGATGCCGATATGCTTGTGGTCGACGCTGGTGATCCATTCTTCCCACAGATACGGGATCCAGCCCTTGATCGCCACGAAGGCGACGACGCCAACCATCAGCGCGACAACGAAGGCGCCTGCGAACAGCGGAATGGGCTGGTCGAAGGGAATTGCGCCCCAGGTCAGCTTGCCGAACATCTCAGTTTCCCTTCCGCACGCCAGCGCCCGGATTGGTCTCGGCGATCGGGCCTGGGCCGGGCGGCAGCGTCTGATCCAGAATCTTGTCGAACAGTCCGTCCTCAACCGTCCGGAACGCGATCGGCTGCGGCAGGACGCTTTGTTTGGAAAGCTCGATATAGCGCTGGGAGGTGAGTTCGTCACCGGAGGCGCGCGTCTGACCGAGCCACTCGTAAAAATCCGGGGCCGTTTTCGCCACCACCTCGAAATGCATGTCGGCGAATCCGTCACCGCTCAGCTGAGTAGCGAGGCCGCGAAATGTGCCCGGATCATCGGCCAACAGGTGGAGCTGCGTCCCCATGCGGTTCATGGTGTAGATCATGCTTCCGAGCTGAGGGACGAAGAAGGCGGTCATCACGCTGCCCGAGGTCAGCGTGAAGTGGATCGGCGTGCCCGCAGGAATGACCAGGCGATTGACGCTGGCGACATGCTGGTCCGGGTAGATGAACAGCCATTTCCAGTCGAGCGATACGACCTGGATGTTGAGCGGTTCTTCGGTCGATGCGATTGGCTTTGCCGGATCAAGATCGTGCGATCCAATCCACGCCACGCCGCCCAGAAGCATGATGGTCAGGAGAGGAATTGCCCAGACGATCAGCTCGAGCGCGCCGGAATATTCGAAATCGGGCAGATAGCGCGCCCGGGTGTTGGAAGATCGGTACCAAAACGCCGCTGCGAGCGTCGCGAGGACAGTCGGGATGACGATGGCGAGCATGATCGCCACGGAATCGACCAGAATTGTTCTGTTCGCGTCGGCGATAGGCCCTTTCGGATCGAGCACCCCCAAGTCGCAGCCGCTCAGAAGCAGCGCGGCCGCCAAAGGGGATAATCTGAAACTTCTTCTAACCTCGCCCGAGAGGATCATGGCGCGTCGCCCGCATGTGACTCTTCGCCGAGATTTCCAACCAAGCAAGAAGCGTGTCGACTGGTCCGACCGCCGCGAGAAACCCCGACTGAGCCCGCAACCTGCTTTGCGGGAATGAAAGGATCATGACACGGCTCAAGGGCCGGGATCAAGCTTGCGTCTCCAGACGTTTGTCTCTTGTCGAGGAAGAGACGGATAGCCATTGCGCTTCCAGTCCATTTGATCTTCAAGTTGGGTTAGACCCGCCACGTGCGAACGACGAATGTGAAGAACGGTTTGGGAGGACGAAATGGCTGAGGATCAGGCGAAATCAACCGGCCCCGACCTCAAGCTCGGAATCTTAGCTTCCGAACTGCCGGACGGCGGCAAACTCGTCGGCCATGTCGGAGACGAGGCGGTTCTTCTCGTGCGCCGGGGCGCGGACATCTACGCTGTCGGCGCTCTGTGCCCCCACTATGGCGGCCCGCTGGCCGAGGGGCTGATTGTCGATGACACTGTGCGATGCCCCTGGCATCACGCCTGCTTCGATCTTCGCACCGGCGAGGCGGTTCGCGCGCCAGCCTTCAGTCCGATCGCCACCTGGGAGGTCGAGCAGCGACACGGCAGAATCTTCGTCGTCGAGAAACGCGCGCAACCAGAAAAGAAGCCCCGCGCCAAACCCGACGACCCCAAGCGGATCGTGATTGTTGGCGGCGGCGCGGCAGGCTTCGCCGCGGCCGACATGCTCGGGCGACAGAAATACGAGGGCGCCCTCGTCATGCTGAGCAGCGATGACGCGGCGCCCGTCGATCGCCCCAATCTGTCCAAGGACTATCTCGCGGGCAAGGCCCCAGAAGAATGGCTGCCCCTGCGCGATCAAAGCTTCTACACCGACAACGCGATCGACCTGCGTTTGAACACGACCGTCGCCGCGATCGACGTCCGCGCGAAGGAGGTCGAGCTCGTCGGCGGCGCCAGGATTCCGTTCGATCGCCTGCTTCTCGCGACCGGCGCCGAGCCGGTGGCCCCGTCCCTTCCCGGCGCCAAGCCATCGGACATCCTCGTGCTTCGTTCGCAAAAGGACTCCCAAGCGATCATCGAGCGCGCCAAGACAGCGAAGCGGGTCGTCGTGCTCGGCGCGAGCTTCATCGGCCTCGAGGTCGCGGCGGCGTTGCGCGCGCGCGACATCGAGGTTCATGTCGTCGCGCCCGAAGAGCGGCCGATGGAGACAATTCTCGGTCCTGATTTCAGTCGCCTCGTTCAATCGATCCATGAGGAACATGGCGTCGTGTTCCATTGGGGTGAGACGGCGATCCGCATGGAAGGCGGGCGCATAATACTGAAAGGCGGAGGTTCGCTCGAGACTGATTTCATTGTCGCAGGCCTCGGCGTGCGCCCGCGGCTCGGGCTCGCAGAAGCCGCCGGCCTCAGAATTGACCGGGGACTTGTCGTCGACGCGTTTCTTGAAACGAGCGCGCCCGGAATTTTCGCCGCAGGCGACATCGCGCGCTGGCCGGATCGGCTCACGGGCGAAGCCATTCGCGTCGAGCATTGGGTGGTCGCGGAACGACAGGGGCAAACGGCGGCTCTCAACATGCTGGGAGGCCGTAAGCCGTTCGATGCTGTCCCGTACTTCTGGAGCCAGCATTACGACGTCACGATCGCCTATGTCGGCCACGCCGAGAAATGGGACGATCTCGTTGTCGAGGGCGACATCGTCGGCAAGGACGGCCTCGTGAAGATGCGCCGCGCCGGGCGCACGCTAGCGGTCGTCTCCGTCTTCCGCGATCTCGCGAGCCTCGAGGCCGAAGCCAGCCTTGAGCGAGAATCAGCGCGCGCGGGAGCGGCGTGACGGAACTCACCCGAATTGATCAGCGCCCAAGGCTCGGCTAGCCCGAGCGCATGGACTCGGATCGCCCCTCGCTCGCGGAGCTCGCCGAAGAGATCCGGGCCTGCCGCGTCTGCCGCGACGCGCCCCGATATGGCGCGCGTCTGCAACATGAGCCGCGGCCCGTCTTCCAGGTCTCCCCATTCGCGCGCATCTGCATCGCCGGACAGGCGCCGGGCGTCCGGGTCCATGCCTCGGGCCGGCCCTACACGGATCCGTCGGGCGTCCGCCTGCGCGGCTGGCTTGGGCTCGGCGAGGACGTTTTCTACGATTCCAGGATCGTCTCCGTCGCGGCCATGGGCTTCTGCTTCCCCGGCCTCGACGCCAAGGGCGGCGACCTGCCTCCGCGTCGCGAATGCGCGGAACTGTGGCGCAACCGCATGTTTGCGCTCATGCCGAACCTGGAGCTTATTCTGCTCGTCGGACAGTATGCGCAGAAGTGGCATCTGGGACCGAAACTCAACGGCAAGTCCTTGAGTGAAACCGTTGCCCGCTGGCGCGACATCTATCGCTCAACCGACCATCCGCGTCTCGCGCCCATGCCCCATCCCTCCTGGCGGAACAATGCGTGGCTGCAACGCAATCCCTGGTTCGAGGCGGAGCTCCTGCCGGTCCTGCGCGCGGACGTTGCCGGGATCGTGGCGCAAGCGGAGCCTTCCACGCCGGCGATTTTGCAGCCGCCCGCGCCTGACGTACTCTGGCGCGGCTGAGCGCGTATCCGCCGCTCCGCAGGGAGGATAGGACATGCGCGGCTCTCTGGCCCGCCGGGGCTTCCTCAAGGCAATGGGAGCGACAGTCATCGTGGCGGGCGGATTTGAGGCTACGTCGGGACAGGCTCAGACCGTCCCCTGGTCGACGGGAACCGAACGGCCAAAGCTCAAAGCGCCGCCGAACGCCTGCGACTGCCACATGCATATTTACGACAGCCGCTTTCCGGTTTCTCCCACCGCGAAGCTGCGTCCAGCCGACGCGACCGTCGACGACTATCGCCTGCTTCAGAAGCGGCTCGGGACGACGCGCAACGTCGTCGTCACGCCCTCGACCTACGGCACCGACAACGCCTGCACCCTCGACGCGATGGCCAAGCTCGGCGGAAGCGCGCGCGGCGTCGCGGTGGTCGACACGAGCGTCGCCGACGCCGAACTCAAGCGGCTGAACGCGCTTGGCGTTCGCGGCATCCGCTTCAATCTCGTCCAGTCCGGCGCGACGACCATCGACATGCTCGAACCCTTGTCGAAGCGCGTCAGCGATCTCGGCTGGCACGTCCAGATCCACATGCTTGGCGACCAGATCGTCGAGAACGCGAACCTTTTCCAGCGGCTGCCCTCCCCGATCGTGTTCGACCATCTGGCGCGCGTTCCTCAGCCGGCCGGCGTCGATCACCCGGCTTTCGCGCTTGTGCTGAAGATGCTCGATCGCGGGCGGACGTGGGTGAAGCTGTCCGGCGCCTATATGATGGAGACGAAAGACGGTGCGCCGCCCTTCGCCGGCGCCAACAAGGTCGCGCAGGGCTATGTGAAAGCGGCGCCTGAGCGATTGGTCTGGGGCAGCGACTGGCCCCACCCGACCGAAAAGCCCGACGCCAAGCCCGACGACGCCATCCTCTTCGATCTCCTGGCTGATTGGGCGCCGGACGAAGCGATCCGCAATCGCATCCTCATCGACAATCCAGCCGGGCTCTACGGGTTCGCCTAGATCCCCCTCATGGAAAGAGCCGCATTCGCCAGGATCAGGCAGAAGAAGACGACCGCCGGCGCGATATGTGCGGCGCCCTCGCGCGCTCTCACGAGCGTCACAAGCGCAGCGAGTATCACGAGCGCTAGTCCAACAAGCGCGATGGTGCGTGTGGCGGGAAACAACAAAGCCGCCGCGCCCCCGAGCTCCAGACCCGCGGTCAAGAAGCGCCATCCCTTGGGATAGCCCCAGCGTTGGAAGCCCGCTTCCGAGTCGCCGACATTGAAGAGGTTGACGAGCCCCGCGGCGGCGAACGCCAGAGCCGTGATGACGTTCACAATTAGGGCGGCGTTCATCGCACTGCTCCGCTTTGCATCGCAATTGCGCGCGTCTGCTGAAGGGTTTCGAGCGTGTTGCGCATGTCGAATCTCTCGGGCTATAACGCGATACACAATCGTATCGTCTCAAATTAGATAAGACGGAATCGTATCGCATGCAAGCCCAGAACTCCAGAAAGTGGCGAGCTGACGATCCGCGCAGGTTGCGCATGGCGGAAACGCGCGCCGCCATCCTGCGGGCCGCCCGGCCGATCATGCTCAGGGACGGGCTGGGCGGGACCACGCTTGATCGCGTCGCGGCCGAAGGCGGCGTCGCCAAAATGACCCTCTACCGGCACTTCCCGAGCAAGGAAGCGTTGTTCGAGGGGTTGGTCACCGCCACGTGCGAATCCATGCGGGAGGACCTCGAGAACGCGCCCACGGCCGACACGGATGAACCCGTTGCGAAGAGGCTCGCGGACGAGCTGCGCGCGTTCACTGCCGCGCTGATCGAGCCGGATGGGCTGGCGCTTTACCGTCTGATCGTAGCGGACGGCTGGCGTTTTCCTGACCTTGCTCGCGTTTTCGATCGCTCGGGCATGCGCGTCATCCGGCGACGCATTGCCGAATTGCTCGAAACTGGCGGCGTCTCCGCCAGTCATTCGAGGCAAGTCGCGGGCGAGGTCGTGGCGCTGGCGCTCGGCGATGCGTATCAGCGCGCGCTTCTGGGCATCGCTGAAGAGGGGGATGGCGGCGCGTTTTCACGGCAAATCGACGCCGCCGTGTCGTATGGGCTTAGCCGACGAGCTTAGGCTGCCCGTCACGATCCTTCTAGGTCCCCCTTCGCCGTGATGCGCAGTGGTGGCTGAACCGACT
This sequence comes from uncultured Alphaproteobacteria bacterium, assembly GCA_963737365.1. Classification (GTDB taxonomy): domain Bacteria; phylum Pseudomonadota; class Alphaproteobacteria; order Rhizobiales; family Beijerinckiaceae; genus Roseiarcus. Next base: position 251,291 of record CAVTSD010000007.1, on the reverse strand, counting down.
GCGATAAACAGGATGATCACAACGATGACGATGATCTTTCGACGCGATCAGTCGGCGTGATCGTCTCTTCGAAGGGAACGCCCGAGCTGCTAGCTTGTCAGGCGGATTGTCCGCCTTGGCTGCGCCAGCCTGTCATGCCGCCGGGATAGTGAACCACGTCAGTCCGTCCCGCGGCGACAGCTTTTGCGAGCGCCTTGGCCGATCGCCCGCCCGCCTGGCACATGAGAACGACAGGCTTGTCCTTTGGGAGATCCGCGGGATCAAAAGAGGAGAGCGGATGATTGACGGCGCCCGGCGCGTGGCCGGCCGCGAATTCCACGGCCTCTCGCACGTCCACGAGCACGCAGCTGCCCGAGCCAAGCGCTGCGGCCAGACGTTCGTAGGTGATCTCGCCGGGCCGGCCTTCGGAGGATTCATGAGAAGACTGAGAGACTGGGTTCATAGCCTGCTCCTTAATGTTGCTGGGTTTTAGCTTCTGCAAATTGGGTGGCCGCCCCGAGCGCGTGGCTTGCATACATGACCGAGGGGCCCGCGCCCATGTAGATCGCCATGCCGAGCGCCTCGAGAATTTCCTCGCGTGAAGCGCCACGGTCGACCGCGGCCTTGGCGTGAAAGGCGATACAGTCGTCGCAGCGGACGGCGACAGAAATCGCGAGCGCGATCAGCTCCTTGGTTTTGGTGTCCAGCGCGCCAGGCGCGAGCGCCGCCTGGGCGATGGCGGCGAAGCTTTTGGTCACGTCGGCCGCGCCGCTACGAAGCGCACGTAGTTCGCCATTGAGCATCTGCGCAGAGTCCGGGCCAATTCGTCGGGGTGATCATTATCGTTCTCCTTCTCTTCGGTATATGAACTCTGGCGACGGACGCGCTCGTGGCCCCCCGGCCAGACGTAGATTGCGACGATCGCCAGCAGGTCAGCCCGATTGACGGGGCGAACGCCAGATCCCATGAGATCGCGCATGAGAACCATTCAAGTCGTACTTGAAACATATATGCATGATTGCTAATTTAGCAAGTATGAAAATTAGGAAATTGCAGGCGAGCGCAGCCGAGGCCGAATCGCTCCTGAAGGCGATGGCCAATCAGGCGCGGCTTATGATCCTTTGCGAACTGCTCGGCGGCGAGCGAACAGTCACCGAGCTGCACGTGGCGGTCGGCCTCGCGATGTCGGCGGTGTCGCAGCATCTCGCCAAGCTTCGCGAAGAGGGAATCGTGGCGACCCGGCGTGAGTCTCAGACGATCTACTATTCGCTCGCGAGCGAGCCGGCGGAAAAAATACTAGCGGTGCTGTACGAGATATTCTGTGCTCCCGTTGAAAAGAGCGCCGCGAAGAAGAAGCAAAGGAGCACGACATGACAGCGGAGAGGCCGTGATCGCGTTGAGCCTTTACCTCCAGCACGGAAACTAATGACGGCTCACCCCCGCCCTGACGCTGGGGCTGTGCTTGGCTGAAAGCAGCCAGCTCGCGCGAGAGCGATCCGTTAGTTCTGCGTCAAACTCAAGATTTTCGTATCAGGGCCGGCGGCTTCCAGGCTCCATTCAAAGCCGAATCCTTCGGCCAGTATAGGCGCATGACCACGTAGATCGGACCATCGGGCGCAGGCAGCCAATTCGCCTCTAAGTCCGCGCCGGGCGAGTCTTTCTGGATATAGATCGTCAGCGAGCCATCCGCGTTCTTTTTCAGGTCTGGCAGCATCGGAGAGTTGATCAGATAACGGTTCAGCGGGTTTGCGACCAGCAATTGCGTCTTGTCGTCATACATCGTCACCGACCAGAACGCGTTGACGGGCGGCAAGTCGCCCGCCGCAAAAGTCAGCGTGTAGCGGTTGGCGCTCGTGTCGGGCTTCTTGCCTTCGCTGTCCGTGGCGAGCAGCGGATAAAGAGCCTCGACCGCGTCGTTGCCGTAGATCCCGGCCGCTGCCGCGGCGGCGCGACGAACGAAATCGCCGGCAAAGGCGCTGCGGTCGCCGAAGCCATTGGTCGTGACCCGCCAGCCGTTTTCTTCGACCCCGAAACTGCGGAGGCTGGCCTTGATCGCCTGCATCCCATTCTTCGCGCCGAGTTCGAGGGCGGCCTTTTGCTCCGGGCTCGGCGCGCCGGCCGGAAACGGCTTGCCCGCCTCGACCCCGATCTTTGCGAAACGCTCGCGCATCGGGTTTTCGACCGCGGCGGGGCCGACCGGCGGGCAGAGCGTGAGGACGAAATTGAGATAGGCGAAGGGATCGGCGGCGGCCATTGGCTTGTCGATCTTCGGCCAGTTGAGCTCCGGCGCGGCGGGAGGCGCGGGCGTGTTCTCAAACTGGGAGAGCGTCATCGCCCGGTACCCGGCTTGAACCTTTTTCACGTTGTCGATGTCAGCCGGATTGAACAGCTGCGTCCGAATGAGGCCCAAGGCGAAGTCGGTCTCGCTAGCGAACACTCGATCCACGCCGGCCGGTTTCTCCCCTTTCCAGCCAGGACCCGTGACCATGTTGCAGGCCGCGTGATTGCCCGTCGTTCGGCTCCCCATGTAGCCGAAGTTGAACGTGTACATGTCGACGAGCTGTACGGAAAAATACCGGGCAGCCTCGATGTCGGGATTGCAGATCACGAAGGGCTCGGCGCGCAAATCCATCGCGACAAACGAGTAGGGCGTGTCGCTATTGGGCGTGACGATCGTGGTGTCCTCGGGCGTGTAGACCCGCGCTGTATTGTAGAGCTGGTTCGGCGGGGCTTTGTACTGAGGAGATGTTTTGTCGACGAAATATTCGTAGAAAACGGCGTAGTTCATGACCATCGGGAAACCGTAGACGAAGGCTTGCTCGGCGATTTTGCTGGCTTCGGCGGGAGTCGAGTTGCTTTGCGCCATGGCGGTTCCCCCTGACGCGGCTAGTCCAACCAGGCCTAAGAAGATCCGCAGTCGGTCAAGAGCGCGCGTCATACAGTCATCCCCTAGCTTCCCGAAAGGGCCATAGCTCATACCGGCGGACTCGCTATAGCGCCAATAGGACGACCCCCGCCCTGCGCGTTTTGAGCCGAATAATTCGAAGCTTTCGAGAGTTGCGGTTCGGCGTTGCGGAGCCGTTCCGGGGTTAGAGATTCACCGCGTCCTTGATGCTTTTGCGAAAGTCATCATGAAAAAGCGTGTCAGAGAACGCGAAGAGTGAAAAATTGTTCTCCCACTCAGAAAACGTTGATCGAAACAGGCCGCGCGCCAAATTGTTGTCGAGCAGGCCTGCGCGATGGGCCGCCATCATCTCCACTATGAAATGCATCCGCGTCCAATGCTCTCCGAAGCTTCGGGATTTTCCCCATGCACAGCCGAAAATGGAATCCTGTGTTTGTCCTACTTTAGAGGCGCAGTATATACCCGCAACTGTTCGGGCGTGATACATATAGCCCGACATTCATATTCTGTGAAATTCTAATGTCGTGGCGTGTCTGGCGCGAATTTCATGCGTCATCATATGTGACCTACTGTAGAATAGGCTGGATCCAGCAAATCCGGCTGAAAAGAAACCTACCATTACTGATAATACGGCGACGGCGATTTGTTCATTCATCCCAAATTCTCTGGCTCAATTTTGGCTTGGTCACATCGGCGGCCGACCGGCGCCTTCAGCGGTGCTAAGATAGGGCACAACCCTTGCGGCCAGGAGCGAATGTGTTCAACGCGGCCTCATTCGAAAGTTCGATGTCGGATGTTGGCAAAATCAGAAATTTATGTTACAAACTGAGGACCGCCAGCATCAGACTCATGCGGTGCGGCGCGAAACTAATTGCCGGCCATGAAAATGTAAGATCGAATTTGGCACGGAAGAATTTTTTACTCCAAATGACTGTAACCCATTGAAAAGGCTCAATCCGAAAAAATAAACGCTACTAAACGCTAGCAAATTTAGTAGCGCTTACTGGCGTTTAAGCACGCTTAGGCGGACCGATTTCAGCCGTATCGGCCCGCACGCGCGGTCCGTGGCCAGGCTCCCTATATGAACGTTCCGCGCTCGATCCCACGACGCGCACCGGGCTCCAGGCGATGATCGATGAACGTCAACGAATGCTTGAATATTCGAGCCTGCAAGACTTCATTGACCGGCATCAGCGCCTCTTCGTCCTGACTGGCGCGGGCTGCAGCACGCCTTCAGGCATCCCGGATTATCGCGACGCCGACGGCCAATGGAAGCGCACCCAGCCGGTCACCTATCAGGCGTTCATGGGCGAGGAAAAGACGCGCCGGCGCTACTGGGCGCGCAGTCTCATCGGCTGGCGGCTCATGCGTCAGGCCGAACCCAACGACGCCCATCGCGCTCTGGCTAAGCTCGAGGCAAGAGGTGGAACCGAGCTGCTTTTGACCCAGAATGTCGACCGGCTGCACCACGCGGCTGGCAGCGAACGGGTGATCGACCTGCATGGCCGCATCGATCGCGTCCGTTGCATGGATTGCGAGGCGAGATCGCCGCGCGAGGAACTGCAGGAGGACCTCCGTCGGCTGAACCCGGACTGGTTCGATCTCGAGGCCACGGAAGCCCCCGATGGCGACGCCGACCTCGAAGGGGCGGATTTTTCCTCCTTCGTCGTCCCGAGCTGTCGCCGCTGCGGCGGTCTCCTCAAGCCGGACGTCGTATTCTTCGGCGAGAATGTTCCCCGCGACCGGGTCGAGGCGGCCTTCGGCCATTTGGATCAGGCCGACGCCATGCTGATCGTCGGCTCGTCGCTTATGGTCTATTCGGGCTTCCGCTTCGTCCAGCAGGCCGCAAGCCTCCGAAAGCCCGTGGCCGCGGTCAACCTCGGGCGTACCCGGGCGGACGGGCTGCTTGCGTTCAAAGCCGAGGCGCCGTGCGAGGCCGCGCTTGCTTTCCTGCTGGAGCCCGAGTCCGTGTCAGGCTCGATCCAGCCTGCGCAGTTAAAACAAGATTGATCGAGCGCGCTTGTGGACAACGCCGAGCCAGAGCTTTCTCGCGAGCAACGACGGGCGCGGACAATTTGGGGACTGACGCCAATGCGCTTCACCTGGGCGGCGATTTCGCTCATCTGCTCTGTCGGCTGCGTCGCGGCTCAAGGGGTCGTTCCCGTATTCAACGTCGACCTCCCCTATTCGGCTTGTGGGACCATGGCCGAGCTCAGGTCCAATTTGACCGGGACGCCCGAGCCATCGCCGAAAGGCGACGCCATTCTTCGCAGACTGGGCGTTCGTTGCGTCGGCCCTGCCGCCGCGCCGCGCGTTCGCCAACGCTATTGAGCCGATAAGGGGCTGTATTCGAAGATGAAATGCGGCCGCCCGGAGGCGGCCGCATGGCCGATCAGCGCAGGATCGCCGAGGTCACCGGCCAGGTGAGGGACAAGCTGACGAACAGTCCGACCGCCGCCAGGCAGGCCATCCGCATCTTCTCCCGCGCGCCCTCGGGCATCGCAGTGATGATCAGGACTGCGAAGACGAGGACGAGGAACCCCGCAGGAAGGTTGGCGACCGACGGGTGAAACACAGCGTCGATGAAGTCGCCGAGGTTCGAGCCGATTTGATCCAAATTGTACATCAATTTGCTCCCTTTAAGAGCGGTCAACAACTTATGCCACGAACTGCTTCTCTCAGGAAGGAGCTCTTAAGTTTAACCTTTATCGCGCGATTTTATACTTACCCAAACATTGAAAAATAGGCGAGAAAGTCGCTAAGGTTTGAGAGCGACCCACACGAATTGCGATTGACATTCGGCGCGGGGACTGGCGCATTGACCCCCGCCCAAGGCCGACGCTCGCTCGAGGAGCCAGATCAATGCGCATCGAGCCCGTGTTTCTGTTCGATCTCGACGGGACGCTGGTCGACAGCGTCTACCAGCATGTGCTCGCCTGGAAAGAGGCCCTGGACGCCGAAGGCGTCGACATCTCGGTCTGGCGTATCCATCGCAAGATCGGCATGAGCGGCGGCCTGTTCACCAATCAGCTCAAACGCGAAACCGGGGCGGACCTTAGCGAGGAACGGCTCGAGCGCCTGCGCCATCTGCACGCCGCAGCCTATCGCCGCATGTCGGCCTCCATTCGTCCGCTGCCAGGCGCTCGGGAATTGCTGGCTTGGCTGACCAACGCGGGGCTTCCGTGGGCGATCGCCACCAGCGGGCGCATGGAGACAGCGTCTGTCAATCTGGCCGCGCTCGGCGTCGATCCCGCTCTCACCCCGGTGGTGACGCGCGATCAGGTCAAATACGCCAAACCCGATCCCGACCTCTTCCTAGCCGCCGCCGCGCGCTTGAACGCCCCGATCGAGACCGCCGTCGTGGTCGGGGACAGCATCTGGGACATGCTGGCGGCGGCGCGCTGCCGCGCGCTGGGGGTCGGACTTTTATGCGGAGGTTATGGCGCGACCGAACTGCAGCAAGCCACCGCCTTCCGCGTCTACGAGGACCCGGCCGACCTGCTGGTTCACATCGACGAACTCGGCGGTCGCAGGTAAAGCGTTGACGTACATTGCGCTGGCTAGTCTAGCTCAGCTCGCGCATCGCCTTTGCGAATTGCGCGGCGACCTCGTCCCTGAACACGTGTCGGCCGCCGGTGACGACTTTCAGTCCGCCGCTCCAGACGCAATCGACAAGCGGATTGCCGACCGAGAAGATCCAGGCGTCTAGGATCTGATCGTCGACCTTGCCGGCGAGCGTTGGATGGTCGGCCTGAAAAGTCAGAATCTCCGCTGACGCGCCTACCGCGAGCTTACCCGAGTTCCGCCGGAGGGCTTGCGCGCCGCCGACCCAAATCGCCTCGAGCATAGTCCGCCCACACGACGCGCCTGGCGGAGCGCAAACGTTTCGCGCCCTCTCCCGCAATCGCTGGGCATATTCGAGTTGGCGCAATTCTCCGGCCACTCCAATCGAGACATTGGAGTCGGTCCCAACACCGTAGCGGCCTCCGAACTGAAGGTACTGCGCCGCATTGAAAATTCCGTCGCCAAGATTGGCTTCCGTGATCGGACAAAGCCCGGCGACCGCGCCGCATCGGGCGAGATCGCGCGTCTCTCCCTCATCCATGTGAGTCGCGTGGACCAGGCACCACCTTGCATCGACGCCGGCGCTGTCGAGCAGCCAGCGCACCGGACGGGCTCCCAACGAGGCGAGACAATCTTCCACTTCCTTGACCTGTTCGGCTGCGTGAATGTGAATGGGCCCATCACCGGCGACGGACAGGAGCTCGGTCAATTCGCTCGGCGTCACGGCGCGAAGGCTGTGCGGCGCGATGCCGATCGCCTCTCGTTCATCCACCTTGATCATCGCCCGGCAATCATCGACGAGGCGCGCGAACGACTGAAGATCGTTGATGAACCGCCTCTGCTCGGGCCTCGGCGGCGCTCCGCCAAAGGTCGAATGGGCATAGAACACCGGGAGCAGCGTCATGCCGATGCCCACCCGTCGAGCCGCCGACAGGATACGGCCCGCGATTTCCGCCGGCTCCGCGTAAGGCGAGCCGTCGGGCGCGTGATGGAGATAGTGGAACTCGGCGACGGCGCTAAAACCAGCCTCCAGCATTTCGACATAAAGCTGCGCCGCCACCGCCTCGACGTCATCCGGCGACATCATCAGCGCGAAGCGATACATCGTCTCGCGCCAGGTCCAGAACGTGTCAGCCTCCTCGCCCCTGATCTCGGCGAGACCGGCCATTGCCCGCTGAAAGGCGTGGCTGTGCAGATTCGCCGCCGCCGGCGCCATGATCGCATGACGCTCGTCCCCTTCCTGCGCTGACGCTCCTTTTTCTACGGCCGCGATTGCGCCGCCCTCGATCGTCACCCGAACGTCGGACGCCCAACCCTCAGGGGTCAAGGCTCTCGCGGCGTAAAGGACAGGCAATGGTCGTCTCCGCTCGTCTCGATTGGCTGCTGAACCGCTCCCTTGCCTTTCGGACAATTCGGTCTAAGCATGAAAATGTCTGCGGCGGGAAGCCGTCGAGCGCGATGACTCAAACAAACGCTCCCAACCAAATCGACACGGTTTGGCTCAACGCCCGCCTGGCGACGGTCGTCGAAGGATCTCCAGGTCTAGCAGGCCGTTGAAAAAGTCTCTGGCCGGGGGAATCGTGATGTGATTCTGTCGTCTTGCGCTTAGGCGGAGGCGAGTGGATGCGAGGCGGGGACGAGCGGTCGGGGTCGCTGTTCAGTTACGTCGATCTTGAAGCGCGGGTCGGCAAGGACCATCCGCTGCGGGCCATCCGCGGGATTGTGAACGAGGCGCTTTCGACCCTTTCAGGCGCGTTCTCGGCGCTTTATTCGCGGAGCGGCCGTCCCTCGATCCCACCGGAGAAGCTCCTTCGGGCGATGCTGTTGCAGGCGTTCTATTCGATCCGCTCGGAACGGCAGTTGATGGATCGGCTGGAGTTCGACCTGCTTTTTCGCTGGTTCGTCGGCCTCGGCGTTGACGATGCGGCGTGGGACCACTCGACGTTTTCCAAGAACCGCGAGCGCCTTCTGGAGGGCGACATCGCAGCCAAGCTCTTGGGCGCGGTGCTTTCGCAGCCGCGTGTGAACCGACTGCTCAGCGCGGATCATTTCTCGGTCGACGGCACGCTGATCGAGGCGTGGGCTTCGATGAAGAGTTTTCGGCCGAAGGACGGCTCGGGCGATCCTCCGACGGCAGGCGGCAGGAGGAACCGCGAGGCGGATTTTCACGGCCAGAAGCGCTCGAACGCGACGCACGCTTCGACGACCGATCCGGACGCGCGTCTCTATCGCAAAGGGCCGGGCAAGGAGGCGAAGCTCTGCTTCATGGGCCACGCGCTGATGGAGAACCGCAACGGCCTCGTCGTCGACGCCTGCTTGACCGAGGCGAATGGCCACGCCGAGCGGATCGCGGCGCTGCACATGATCGAGCCGCGCGCCGATCGGCCGAGGCCGATCACGCTCGGCGCCGACAAAGCTTACGACGCCGAGGACTTCGTCAATGAACTGCGCTCGATGAACGCGACGCCCCACGTGGCGCAGAATGCGAATGGCCGCTCGTCGGCGATCGACAGCCGCACAACGCGGCATGCAGGCTATGCAGTCAGCCAACGCATCCGATGGCGTCGTCGAATCCGGCGCGATCGCCGCGCGCGAAGGGCGCATCGCGTTCGTAGGCCCGCAGGCTGAAGTTCCGACGGAATGGCGCGTCCACGCCCGCGTCATCGACTGCGAGGGCCGCTGGATTACGCCCGCCTTGATCGATTGCCACACCCACCTCGTTTACGGGGGCGACCGGGCGCGCGAATTCGAGCTGAGACTCGCCGGCGCAACGTATGAAGAGATGGCTCGCGCAGGCGGCGGCATTCTTTCCACCGTTCGTGCGACCCGCGCTGCGACTGAAGACGAGCTCATGAGGTTGGCGTTGCGGCGATTGGACGCTTTGATCGCCGAGGGCGTGGGCACGGTCGAAGTGAAATCCGGCTACGGGCTCGACCTCGCGACGGAGCGCAAGTCGCTGCACGTCGCCCGAACGCTTGCCCAACAACGCAATGTCACGATCCGGACGACGTTTCTCGGCGCGCACGCACTGCCCCCTGAATTCGCTGACAATCGCGAGGCTTATGTCGCGCTCGTTGCCGACACAATGATCCCAGCGCTTGCGGGCGAAGGCTTGATCGACGCCGTGGACGGATTTTGCGAACGGATTGCTTTCAAGCGTGACGAGATTGCTCGCGTATTCGCCTCAGCCCAACGCGCGGGGCTCCCGGTCAAGCTGCACGCGGACCAATTGTCGAATTCCGGCGGCGCGGCGCTTGCGGCCGAGTTCGGCGCGCTGTCGGCTGATCACCTCGAATATGCCGACGAGGACGGTATTGCGGCGATGGCGAGCGCTGGAGTTGTCGCAGTCCTGCTGCCCGGCGCGTATTATGTTCTCAAGGAGCCGCAAGCGCCGCCGGTCGCGCTCATGCGAAAGCATCAACTGCCGATAGCCGTCGCCACTGATTCCAATCCGGGCACTTCGCCGATGACCTCGCTCCTCCTCGCGCTCAATATGGCGGCGACTTTATTCGGGCTCACGGTCGACGAATGCCTCGCCGGAGCCACCCGCAACGCCGCTCGGACGCTTGGGCTCGCTCACGAGGCAGGAACCCTCGAAGTCGGCAAATGGGCTGATCTCGCCATCTGGGACATCGAGCGGCCGGCAGAGCTAGTCTATCGGCTCGGTTTCAACCCGCTGCATGCGCGCGTCTGGAGAGGACAATGACCGTCATTATCCGACCCGGCGGGGCCTCGCTCGCCGACTGGCGGGCAATCTGGCGCGGCGAGTCTCTGGCCATCGATCCGGCAAGTCGGGCCGGCGTCGCCGCGAGCGCCGCCTCAGTCGAGCGGATTCTGGCCCGTGGCGAACCCGTGTATGGAATCAACACCGGCTTCGGCAAGTTGGCGGGCGTTCGCATCAAGCCCGCAGAGCTCGCTGAGCTCCAGCGCAACATCGTTCTGTCGCACGCAGCGGGCGTGGGCGAAACAGCTTCCGTCCCGGCGACGCGGCTCATGATGGCGCTGAAACTCGGCAGCCTTGCGCAGGGTGCCTCGGGAGTCCAGCCGCAGACGATTGCCCTTCTCGAAGCCATGCTTGCGCGTGGCGTCACTCCCGTCGTGCCCTCGCAAGGATCGGTGGGCGCGTCGGGCGATCTTGCGCCCCTTGCGCATATGGCGGCGGCGATGATCGGTGTAGGAGAGGCTCGCATAGGCGATCGGGTCGCGCCCGCGGCCGCCGCGCTCGCCGAAGTCGGCCTAGAGCCCATCACGCCTCGCCCCAAAGAGGGGCTCGCGCTGCTCAACGGCACGCAATTCTCAACCGCCAATGCGCTCGTCGGTCTGTTCAAGGCCGAGACGCTGTTCGCGTCCGCCCTGGTGACCGGCGCTCTGTCGACGGACGGCGCGCGCGGATCGGATACGCCCTTCGACGCGCGCATCCATGCGCTGAGGCGCCACGCCGGGCAGATCGAAGTCGCCGCCGCCCTGCGCGGGCTGCTTGCCGGCAGCGCTATTCGCGCGTCGCATCTCATCGGCGACGAAAGAATTCAGGACCCCTATTGCCTGCGCTGCCAACCCCAGGTGATGGGCGCTTGTCTCGATCTCTTGCGCCAGGCCGCCACGACCCTCCTCATCGAAGCGAACGCAGTCTCCGACAATCCGCTCATCTTCGCCGAAACGGACGAGGCATTGTCGGGCGGCAACTTTCACGCCGAGCCGGTCGCTTTCGCCGCCGATATGATCGCGCTAGCGATTTGCGAAATCGGCTCCCTCGCTGAGCGCAGGATCGCGCTCTTGGTCGATCCGGCCCTGTCAGGCCTGCCGGCCTTTCTGACCCCGAGACCCGGGCTCAATTCCGGCTTCATGATCGCGCAGGTGACCGCGGCGGCTTTGGTCGCCGAGAACAAGAACTCTTGCCCATCCGGCAAGCGTCGATTCGATCCCGACCTCGGCCAACCAGGAGGATCACGTCTCGATGGCCGCGCACGGCGCGAGGCGCCTAGCGTCGATGGCTGACAATGCAATGTCGATCATCGGCATTGAACTGCTCGCCGCGGCCCAGGCGTGCGACTTTCACACGCCCCTCGCCTCAAGCGCGCCGCTCGAAGCTTTGCGGACCTTGCTGCGGCGCGAGGTTCCGCGCCTGGAGAACGACCGCTACTTTCACCCCGACATCATTGCGGCCACCAGCCTCGTGAGTTGAAGGGCGGTCATTGACGTGGTCGGCGCTGCAGCGTTGCCTGGACTTGAGAAGCCCTCGCAATGACCGGCGAGCGCCCGGGTTTTCGTCGATCCGTCAAGGATGACAGTTTTCTGAAGGACTGAATCTTATGACCGCGCCAACCCGCATCGACAACATGCGTGTCGTCCGCAGCCCCCGCGGCAGCGAGCTCAGCGCCAAAAGCTGGCTGACCGAAGCGCCGCTCAGGATGCTCATGAATAATCTCGATCCTGAGGTCGCGGAGCGGCCAGGGGAGCTCGTCGTCTATGGCGGGATCGGGCGGGCCGCGCGGGATTGGCCGGCATTCGACCGGATCGTGGCGACGTTGCGCCGGCTCGAAGGCGATCAGACGCTGCTTGTTCAATCAGGCAAGCCGGTCGGCGTGTTCAGGACCCATGCTGACGCGCCGCGCGTGCTCATAGCCAACTCCAATCTCGTGCCGCACTGGGCGACCTGGGACTGTTTCAACGAGCTCGATCGCAAGGGGCTCATGATGTACGGCCAAATGACCGCGGGCTCGTGGATCTATATCGGCTCGCAGGGCATCGTGCAGGGCACCTATGAGACCTTCGTCGAGATGGGCGCCGGCACTATGGCGGCGATCTTCGAGGAAGGTGGATCCTCACCGCCGGCCTAGGCGGCATGGGCGGCGCGCAGCCGCTCGCCGCGTCAATGGCCGGCGCCTCCCTGCTTGCCATCGAGTGCCGTCCATCAAGCATCGAATTCCGGCTGCGCACCGGCTATGTCGACGTTCAGGCCAAGGACCTCGACGACGCGCTCGCGATCATCGAAAGGTCAACGAAAGAACGCAAAGCCGTCTCGGTCGCGCTGCTCGGCAACGCCGGCGATGTTCTGCCCGAACTTTTGCGCCGCGGCGTCAGGCCCGACATCGTCACCGACCAGACTTCAGCGCACGATCCCATCAACGGCTATCTCCCCAAGGGATGGAGCCTGCAACAATGGGAAGACCGCCGCTCAAGCGATCCCAAGGGTGTCGAGCGGGCCGCTAAAGCGTCGATGGGCGAGCATGTCCGGGCCATGCTGGCCTATGCGCACGCCGGCGTGCCGACCGTCGACTACGGCAACAACATTCGACAGATGGCGCTCGAAGAGGGCGTCAAGGACGCATTCGACTTCCCCGGCTTTGTGCCAGCCTATATCCGCCCGCTCTTCTGCCGGGGCATTGGGCCGTTCCGCTGGGCGGCCCTGTCGGGCGACCCGGAGGACATTTTCAGGACCGACGCCAAGGTGAAGGAGCTCATACCGGACAACCCGCATTTGCACAGTTGGCTCGACATGGCGCGAGCGCGGATCAAGTTCCAGGGTCTGCCGGCGCGCATCTGCTGGGTGGGCTTGGGCGACCGACACCGGCTCGGCCTGGCCTTCAACGCAATGGTCGCATCGGGGGAACTCAAGGCGCCGATCGTCATCGGCCGCGATCACCTCGATTCCGGGTCGGTCGCTTCGCCGAACCGCGAAACCGAATCCATGCAGGACGGCTCCGACGCGGTTTCCGACTGGCCGCTTCTCAACGCGCTGTTGAATTGCGCCTCGGGCGCGACCTGGGTGTCGATCCATCACGGCGGCGGCGTCGGCATGGGCTTCTCGCAACACGCCGGCATGGTCATCGTCGCCGACGGCACCCCGGAAGCGGCGCGGCGCATCGAGCGTGTGTTGTGGAACGACCCGGCGAGCGGCGTCATGCGCCATGCGGACGCGGGCTACGAAGCGGCGATCGCTTGTGCGAACGAGAAGGGGCTCGACCTGCCGAGTTTGGGCGATCGCTAGGCGGGTGGGCGCCGGTATAACGGGCCTGTGCCCGCGCCAACAATCGCGGAATAGGTTTTGGTGATCAGTTCGTCGACCAAACGCGGCGGCCGCTCGCGCCGCTGCAGGTGAGGCTTGACGGCGACGACCGGGACCTCCGCCAGGACGAATGTCGCGCGTCGCATCTCAGCGCGACCGGCTCTTCCGAAGGCGCCGCGGGCGAACGTTCGCAAGCAACCCTCGAAGCGCTCGGCCTGTTTCGCGACGCCGCGCTTGAGCGGCGCCGGCCAGTCGCCCTGAACGAAATCGTGGCGGCTATAGAGCATGAGCAGCCGCGCGTCGTCCAGATGCAGGCGCGCCCAGGCTGGCGTGTGAAGCGCGGCTTTCAAGCCATCGCCCGCCTCGATCGCGGCGACGAAGCCCTCCTGGTAGGCGAGCACAGTGTTGAGCCACACTTCGCCAAGCAGGGCATCGCGCGAAGCAAAGCGATAATAGAATGACCCCTTGGGCGCTTTCAGGCGCTCGGCGACAGAATTGACTGTGACCGCCTGAGGCCCGCGCTCGGCGATCAGCGTGCGGGCCGCGGCGAGGAAGCCTGCTTGGTCGAATTGCGCTCGCCCCATCGTTGTAGACTAATAAGTCTAGACGGCCAGGTCAATATCTGATACGCATCGCCACGGCGGGGCGCGAAAGACAGAGGGTGTCCAAATGCTGGAAACACGGGACAAATCCGACGCAATTGTGAGCCGCCTGTTGGAAGGCGCGGCCAAGACGATGCGAAGCGCGCGCTATTGCTGGCTGGCGACGAAGAGCGAAGCTGGAGCTCCTCACGTGCGGCCCATGGGGCGGGTGCTCAACGACCCCGGCGAGGATCAGTGGAAGGTCCGCTTCCTTACCGATGCGCGCTCGAACAAGGCGGCTGATATGCGCCGCGCGGGAGGGGTCTCGATCCTCTTTCAGTATGACCCCGACCTCGCCTTCGTGTCGCTGATCGGCGAGGCCGACCTGCATGAGGACGCATCGGAGACGCACAGGCGTTGGAAGGCCGCCTATGACGTTTACTTTCCCAGCGCGGCCGACCAAGCGAATGCGATTTTTGTCGAGGTCGGGATCGAGCGGATGGAGCTCTGGATCCGCGGCGTCACCCCGGAGCCGTTCGGACTCCGCGCGACGGTGCTTGAGCGCGGCGATGACGGCTGGCGTTTGGCCAGCTAGATATCGGCGCGAAAAAGACTGCGCCCGCTACTCCGGCTCGACGCCCGCGGCGAGTTCGACCGGCGCCCCGTGCGGAGTGCGCAGATAGGCGCGCTCCCATTGGCGCTCGCGCTCGTGGAGTTCCGCGGAAGTGACGCTGCCGTTCTCTGCGAGCAGGCGCTCAAGCGCGGCGAGCACGGCGCGAAAGTAAGTTTCGCGGTCGTCAGGCTCGGCATCGAGCGCCTTGATCTCGGCCCCGAGCATCTCGGCCCAACGCGTTGACGAGATCGCGCCGCTTTTTACCAGAAGACCGGCGAGCGCAAGCGTCTCCGCGTGCCACGGTTCGCCAAACACCGCCTCGCCGTCTTTCGCTTTAAAAAAGCTAAGCTCAGGCGGGCTCAAGGTAGCTCTCCCAGAGATCGACGAACACGCGGTCGCGGCTGGCCTTCGCTTCTGGCCAAAGGTCGCCAGAAGCGAAGCTCACCGTGTAGAGATGTTCTCCGCGGTGCTCGCCTCGCGCCGACGCGTCGGCGAAAACATGGCCGCCGTGATGGGCGTGGATCGCCCCTGCCCTGCCCCGCACGTATCCGGGCAGACGCGTGTGACCTGACCCGCCGTCCAGTCGGCATCGCACGCTCGCACCGAGCGCGAAGCGCGGCGGCGTGTTGACGCCGACCGCGAAATTTCTCGCCGTTCTGACGTAGGCGCGCGCGGCCTCCGGACTTTGGGGCGGCACGCTGGGCTTGGGCGTAAAAGTCGAGGCGCCCGTTTTGATCTCATCGAGCGTGAGATAACCCTCATCGATGAGTTGTGCAGCAAGTGTCGTGAGCCATTGGTCGAAATAGGGCCGCGTCAGATAGTCGACGGGATCGATGAGTTCGCGGGAGTGGCGAAACCAATCAATCGTCCAGTTCTTAGCCGAGGCCGTTGCTTGTTTCATGCCGAAGGCGCGCATCTCCCAGTCGGCGTGGAAAGGTTTGTCGTCGGTTTTTTCGACAATAGGGCCGAAGCCCTCGCGGCCTCCAAGGTCGTGAAAGCCGTCCATCAGGCCATCGCCTGCTGGGGCGAGAGATCACGCTCCGTGCCGATCATGGAATTGCGCGTAACGAGCTTAGCAAGCTCAGCCTCGGACCAGTCCTCGACGCCTGTCGGTCGCTCGGGCACAACGAGATAGCGTCGCTCCGAGGTCGAATCCCAGACCCGGACTTCCGTCCTTTCGTCGAGATCGACGCCAAATTCAGCGAGCACGCCACGCGGATCGCGCACCACGCGGGCGCGATATTCGTTCGATTTGTACCAGGATGGCGATAAGCCCAGAATTGAGAACGGATAGCAAGAACAGAGGGTGCAGACGACGAGATTGTGAACTTCAGCTGTATTCTCAACCGCCTGCAAGTGACCGGTCGCATGCCCGGCAAAGCCCAGTTCCCCGATCGCTGAGGTCCCATCGGCGAGAAGCCGCGCCTTGAATGCGCGATCGCGCCAAGCCCGAGCGACGACCGCGGCGCCGCGTTTGGGTCCGATCTCGTCGCGATACATCTCGATCCAGGCGTCGACTGCGGCGGGATCGATGAGCCCCTTCTCGGCAAGAAGACTTTCAAGCGCCTTTGTCCGTAAGGCCGGCTCTGGCGGCAAAAGCGCGTGCAGCTCGTGATGGATATGAGAGATTGTCTTCGAGTCGAAGCTCGCCATCGCGCGGTGTCTCCTTCGGCCCGACAGCCTATCATGGAGGAAGGCAAGGTAAAGGCGGTTAGCGCCTCAACATGCGCTTGGGGCCACCTTCTCCCTGGGAAGAACGGGCATCCTCTGCGCTTGATGGGACGCTCGCCACAAGGAGGCGTTTACGTGTGGACTATGGGCCGGCGCCTTCGGCATGATCGCTCACTGGCCCCCGGTAGCGCGTGCCGAAAAAGCGGATATTTTTATACTCCTCATGCGCTCTTGAGCATGGCGAGAACAGCGATCTCCTCGGCTCGTAAACCCGCTAATTTGGGAGAGGCGCTCTCCTCCATGGCCTTCAGCGCAAACGCGCCGCTCAGATAGGCGTCCGAAATCGCGGGATGGATATAGGACTTGCGGCAGACTGCAGCCGTGTTTCCCAGAGCGGCGGCGACTTTCTTCACAGCAGCGCTCATCACGCGCTTCGCCTGCGTTGCGCTCGCGAATGGCTCAGAGATCGCCAGGTATCGCGCCATCATGATTGTCCCGGCCCAGGTGCGAAAATCCTTGGCCGTGATGTCGCTGCCGGTAATCTCCCTCAGGTAGGCGTTGACGTCGCCGGATGAGACCGCGTGCAGCGCCTTATCCTCGTTGAAATATTGCAGCAGGTCCTGGCCGGGCAGCTCCTGGCAGGCTCGAATGATGCGCGCCACCCGCCGATCCCGCATCGCGAGCGACCATTGCTTCCCGCTCTTTCCCGTGAACTGGAAACGAACCTCGGACCCCTTCACTGCCACGTGGTCGCTCTTGAGCGTGGTCAGCCCATAACTCTGATTATTGCGGGCGTACTCGTCATTGCCGACGCGGATCAACGTCGTCTCCAGGAGGTGCACAACCGTCGCCAGAACCTTCTCGCGCGGCAGTCCGCGCAGGCTCATGTGCTCGGCGACCGTCGCCCGGATCGCCGGCAGCGCCGCGGCGAACGCGAACAAGTGCTCGTATTTCGATTGCTCCCGCGCCTCGCGGTATTCGGCGTGATACTTGTACTGCTTGCGCCCTTTCGCGTCGCGCCCGGTCGCCTGAATGTGCCCGTCCGCCGCGGCGCAGATCCAAACATCGGTCCATGCCGGCGGGATGACCAGCGAGCGTATGCGCTTGAGCGTGTCGGCGTTCGAGACCCGCCGGCGCTTCGCATCGAAATAGACAAAGCCCTTGCCCGCGCGCCTGCGCCGGATCGCCGGCCCGCTGTCGCACACATAGCGCAGCCCCGGAGGCGCCGGCATGTCCACATCAACGGAAATATGAATCTCGGCATCGAGCATGGGGGCGCCCTCACTTTTGCCGAAACGCGGGATGTGCACTCTCTGTTCCCGTTGAAATCGAGAGGGCTCGATGGAAGGCGCACCGCGTCGGCTTCCTTCCGATGTGAAAAGTCACGCACGCGTGTCTTCAAAACGGTGGGGTCATGCGATATCGATGCGCGCGCGATACTCATGCGCAAGTTTGGCCATGACGGCCATTCCCGGCCGTCGATGCGCTCGCATGGGCATCCCCAAGGCCGTCGCCGTATGGTCACCCGCCCCCGCTGTAGAATAGGAGCTTACCCATGGACTTTAATCGTCTCGGCCACTCCGGCCTGCGCGTGCCGGCGCTGAGTTTCGGCACAGGCACCTTCGGCGGGGGCAACGACTTCTTTAAGGCTTGGGGATCGACCGACGCCGCCGGCGCGTCTCGACTGATCGACGTCTGTCTCGATCACGGACTGAGCATGTTCGACACCGCCGACGTCTATTCTGGCGGGCTTGCGGAACAGATCCTGGGCGAGGCGATCAAAGGCAAGCGCAACCGCGTGCTCATTTCCACGAAGTCCACCTTCCCGATGGGCGACGGTCCCAATGACTATGGCTCGTCGCGACAACATCTTTTAGAGGCGACGGAGGGTTCGCTCAAGCGGCTCGGAGTCGAGACGATCGACCTCCTGCAACTGCACGGCCAGGACTACAACACGCCAGTCGAGGAGACGCTTTCCACCCTCGATCAGCTCATTCGCGCCGGCAAGGTCCGCTACATCGGCTGCTCGAACTTCTCCGGTTGGTATCTCATGAAGTCGCTCGCGGCGTCGGACCGTTACGGCTACGCCCGTTATGTCGCGCACCAGGCCTATTATTCGTTACTCAATCGCGATTACGAATGGGAGCTCATGCAGCTTGGCCGCGATCAGGGCGTCGGCGCGGTCGTTTGGAGCCCGCTAGGCTGGGGCAAGCTCACTGGAAAAATCCGGCGCGGACAGCCGGCGCAGCCGGGCACCCGCGCGCATACCATTCCGGAAACCGGGCCGCGCTACGACGAGAAGCGTCTGTTCGCCATTGTCGACGCGCTAGATAGCCTCGCCAAGGAGACCGGCAAGACGATTCCTCAGATCGCGCTCAACTGGCTCTTGCGCCGCCCGACCGTCGCCAACGTCATCATTGGCGCCCGAAATGAGGAGCAGTTGCTCGAGAACATCGGCGCCGTCGGCTGGAAACTGACGCCCGAGCAGGTGGCGAAGCTAGACGCCGCAAGCGACGTCGAGCCGGCCTATCCGGTCTGGCATCAGCGCGGCTTCCCGCAGCTCAACGAAAAGGCGCAGCAAAGCTGAAGGCCGAAAGGCGCGCGCTCTCCGGCCCGGCGGCGCTTCGAAGCCGGAAAGACCGCCCGTCCTCAAAAGCTATTGCGGTCGTGATAGGTCTGCAAAAACTGCCGCACGCGCGGCTCCGGGCTCTCGTGAAACACGCGGCGCGGGGCGCCTTCATCGATGATGCGCCCCTCATCGATGAACGCGATGCGGCTCGCGACATGGGCGGCGAAGCCCATCTCATGCGTGACGATGAGCATCGTCATGCCCTCGCCGGCGAGGCTTTTCATCACCTCGAGAACTTCGCCCACCAGCTCCGGATCGAGCGCCGAAGTTGGCTCGTCGAACAGCATGAGGCGGGGCTGCATGGCCAGCGCCCGGGCGATCGCGACGCGCTGCTGCTGGCCCCCTGAGAGACGCGATGGATAAGCGTCGGCCTTGGCGGCGAGCCCGACCCGCGTCAGCATCGCCATCGCGCGATCGGCGGCTTCCCGGCTTGCAAGTCCCCGCACGCGCCGCAGCGGCTCCGCGACGTTGCGAAGCGCCGTCATATGCGGCCAGAGATTGAAGTGCTGGAACACCATGCCGATCTCGCGCCGCATCTCGCGCAAGGCGCGCGGCGCCATCGCCCGACGCTTTCCATCGGTCGCGTCCTCGTAGCCGATCAGCCGCCCGTCAATGCGCAGATCGCCTAAATCGTAGGGCTCCAAAAAATTCACGCAACGAAGCAGCGTGCTCTTCCCCGACCCGCTCGGCCCAATCAGGCAAACGACCTCCGAGCGCCCGACCGACAGGTCGACGTCGCGCAGAACCTGGTGCGCGCCAAAGCTTTTGCTGACCTTGACGAGTTCGATCATCGGCGCGCTCATGCTCTCGCCTCGTGCGCGAGAAACGCCGTCATCCGTGTTTCTACCCGAGAGCCCAACCTCGACACCGCCTCGACCAGAAGCCAGTAGAAGACCGCCATGGCGAAGATCGCATCGAACGCGGTGAACGTCTCCGCCGCCATGGTCTGCACCTGGTACATGAGCTCCGGCACGGTGATGATCGACAGCACGACCGTCTCCTTCGTCAGGATGATCAGCATATTGACGATTGCTGGAACGGCGGCGATGAGAGAGCCCGGCAAGATAACACGTGTCATCGTGTCGAACGGCGTCATGCCGACGCTGGCCGCGGCCTCGATCTGGCCAGGCGGCACTGCGGCGAAGCCGGCGCGAAAAATCTCGGCGAAATAGGCCGACGCGTAAAGCCCGAGCCCCAAGATGCCAGCGGTTGTGGCGCTGAGCCTGAGCCCGATCGAAGGGCCGCCGGCGTAGATGAGAAAAAGCTGAACCAGGAACGGCGTGCCGCGAAAGAGCTCGATGAAGGCTCTGATCAGTCCGTTGAGCAGCGGATTTCGAAGCCGGCGGAGAAGCGCAAGCGCGAAGCCGAGGACGAGGCCAAGCACGCTGCCCGCGGCCCAGCACAGGATGGTGACGGCAAAGCCGCTCAGAAGCGACGGCGCATAGTGCCAGACGAGGTCCAGGCTCATCGGGCCCCTGCTCCAGCGAGGCGTCGTTCCGTCAACGCCCCAAGGCCTGCCAAGCAAAGGTTGATTGCCAGATAGAACAAGCCGCCGCCGACATAGGCCTCAAGCGGCCGATAGGTCTGCGTAGCGATGTTCATGCTGACGCGCGTGAGTTCGGCGATGCCGACAACCGAAACCAGCGACGAGGCTTTGATCAAGAGGATGAACTCGTTGATGAGCGGGGGGGTTGAAATCCTGAGCGCCTGAGGCAGGAGCACGCGCCGCCAGATATCGAGGCCGGTGAAGCCAAGCGCGGTCGCGGCTTCCCCCTGCCCGCGCGGCACGGCGTTGAGCGCGCCGCGCAAAATCTCCGCCTGATAAGCCGCCGACGACAGCGCCAGCGCGCCGACCGCCGCCACGATCGCTGGCACATCGAGCCCGTATTCGGCCAGGAAATAATAGACGAACAGAAGTTGCACGAGCAGCGGGACGCCGCGAAATACGCTGACATAGGCGCCGCCGAGACGCCTGAGCCAGGAGCGGCGCGCAACGCGCGCGATGCAGACGAGCGCGCCGATGACAAACCCGAGCACGATGCCGGCAAAGGAGACAGCGACCGTCGTCGCCGCCGCCTGCGTCAGATAGCCAAAAGAGTGGAGGATGACCTCGGGTTTCATCGGGCTGCGGCCGATCCGATCGCCCGCGCGCCAGACCTCTCGATCGCGTCCTTTGAGATGCGGTCCTTCGCACCGGTCCTCAGGAGGAGGCGCTCGTCGGCTACGCTCGGGAACATACCGTCATATTGAGGAGCGCCGCGCGAGCGACGCGTCTCGAACGATGGCGATTTCAGCCGTCGCTCCGTTTGAACAGCCGTCAGATGGTGGGCTCAGGCACCGTCTTCGGCAGGTCCATCGTCTGCCCGAACCAAGTCTTCTGGATCTTCGCCATCGTCCCATCCGCCTCGACCTTGAGGATTGCTGCGTTGATGGCGTCGATCAGGGTCTGGTCATCGAGTTCGGCCGACCCAGGAGAAATAGGTCGGCTGACCGAACGGCGGCATGACCATCGCGAACGCGTCGGAGCGCTGCTGGGCTGCATAGGCGAGGTTCGGCAACGAATTGACAGCGGCGTCGATGCGCCCGGCGGCAAGGTCGGCGTAGGACTGGTTGTTGTCGACGTACTCCTTGACCTCGACCGGCTTCGGCAGCTTGGCCGCGAATTCCTTGAGCTGCGCAACCTGCGAAGTGCCCTTCTGGCCGCCGACCGTCCTGCCCGCGATATCTTCGGGCTTCATGATGCTCGTGTCGCCGGCGCGCTTCATGAGCGCCGCCGTCGCGTCGGCGATCGGCACCGTGAAGGCGTAATGCTTCATCCGCTCCTTGGTGATGGTCACCGGCGCAATGCAGAGATCGAACTTCTTTGCTTCGAGCCCCGGCAGCACGCTCGTCCATGGCAGGTCGAGATAAGTGACCTTGAGCCCCATTTCCTTGCCGACAGCATCGATGAGGTCGCGGTCAAGCCCCTTGTAGGTTCCATTGTCGGAAATATCGAACGGCGGGAACTGCATTTCGGTCGCGGTCGAGAGCACGCCGCGCTTTTTGATCTCCGCCAGCGTGTCGTCGGCGAAGGCTGCGCGTGTCGCGCTGAACATGGCGCCTGAAGCGGCAGCCCCGGCCAGGCCCATCTTGATCGCGTCGCGTCGAGTCAAAGTGAGCTTGTCGAATAGCGTCATTGCCGATCTCCATTCGCATGTGAATCCGACGCGAAGGCGATGGACTCAGCGGACCAGAATCCTGAGGCTCAGCGGCCTCGAAGAGTTCTTCTTTTTCCTGAACGCCAATGTTGACGACCCCCGCGCGGGTGTCAAATAAGAAAGCGCACAAACGGGTCTGAACGGACTCGAGCGGTTGCCCAAGCGCTTTGGACGTGCATTCTAGCGTCGGCGCAGGGCCCGATCCGCCGCCGCCCCTCAACTGAGACACAAGGTCGCCCATGATCGAGGAACCGCCGCCGATCGTTTTCGCTCCATCGATCGAACGTCCATCGGCCGATATCGTCGAGCGCTTCCGTGCGCCGACCAGCTTCATCGTCGACGCGATGAACGGGACCGGCGCGCTCGACTGGCGGATCAAGCCGCTCGTCGGCCGCTCGATGGTCGGCGTCGCGCTCACCTGCGATTGCGGGCCGCTCGACAATCTCGCCTTCATGGCGGCGCTCGCCGAATCCAAGCCAGGCGATGTGTTCATGGTCGCAACCAACGGCTATGTCGCCGCCGCCGTGACCGGCGATCTCCTGATGTACGTCGCGCGAAACCGCGGCGCAGCGGGCTTCGTCACCGACGGCCTCGTCCGCGACCTCGACGACCTCGAAACGGTTGGCCTGCCGACTTTCGCCATGGGCGTCACGCCGAATTCGCCGCAGAGGCGTGGACCCGGCTCGGTCGGTCTCCCAATCGTTTGCGGCGGCGTCACGGTCGCGTCGGGCGATATCGTGGTTGGCGACCGGGACGGCGTCGTGGTCGTCCCGCGCGCGCGCATCGATGAAACCCTCAAAAATCTCGAGCGCGTCAAAGCCATGGAGGCGACGACGCTGGAGCGCGTGCGCGGAGGACTGAAAGACCTGCCAGTCGAAGTGCCCGCGCTCAAGCGGATGGGCAGAGGTTGAGACAAGCAACCCGATAAAATTTCAAGCGGGCGGAGGCGTTTGGCGTGATCGATTTTCCTATCATCGATTCCCACATCCATCTTCTCGATCAAAAACGGTTCGCCTATTCCTGGGCGAAGGACGCGCCCGCGCTCAAGCGCGACTGGACGCCGGATGATCTCACCAATGCGGCAAAGCCTTACGAGCTCGACGGCCTCGTCTTCGTCGAAGTCGATGTCGACATGCCGCAATATGTCGACGAAGCCGAGTGGGTGGACGACCTCGCCGCGCACGACCGCCGCGTGCTCGGCGCCATCGTTTGTTTGCCGCTCGAACGTGGGCCGGCGATCGAGCCCGAGCTCGCGCGCGTCGCAAAACTTAAGACGACGCGTGGCGTCCGCCGCCTGATCCAGAGCCAGCCTGATCCGGAGTTCATGCTGAAGCCCGCTTTCCTCGAAGCGCTTAAGCTCCTGCCGAAGTACAACCTAGCGTTCGACGCCTGCATCTTTCACCATCAGGCTGCGAACACGCTTACGATGATGCGGAAGTGCCCGGAGGTGTCCTTCGTTCTCGATCACATCGGCAAGCCCGGCATCAAGGCGGGCCTTCTCGATCCATGGCGGACGCACATTCGCGAGATGGCGGCGCTGCCCAATGTCGTGTGCAAGCTCTCGGGCGTCACGACCGAGGCCGACCATGACGCGTGGACTCGCGAGCAGCTAAAACCCTACATCGATCACGTCATCGCCTGCTTCGGCCCGGACCGCATTCTCTACGGCGGCGACTGGCCGGTGTCCGAACTCGCCGGCAGCTATCTGCAATGGTTATCGACGCTCGATTGGGCGACGGCTGGGTTCTCGCCGGCCGACAAGCGCAATCTCTTCCGTGACAATGCGATCAAGGCCTATCGGCTCGACGTCTGATGGATAAGGCGACGCTCGAGCGCAAAGGCTACAGCATCGCCGCGCTCCGTGCGCTCGCCCGCAAGACCCTGCCGCGCATGCTGTTCGACATGGTCGATGGCGCGGCCGGCGACGAGATCACGCTCCGCAACAACGAGACGGCGCTAGCCGCAATCGAACTCGTTCCGACGCTGCTCGCCGGCGCGCGAACGCGCGACCAGTCGGTCGAGCTGTTCGGCGCAAAGCTTCGTTCGCCCGTCATCATCGGCCCGACCGGGCTTGCCGGCTTGTTGTGGCCGCACGCCGAACTCGCCGCAGCCCGCGCGGCGGCGCGCTTCGGAACGATCTACTGCACGAGCCACGCCTCGACCGCGACCATAGAAGAGATCGGCGCCGCGACGCCCGGAACGAAATGGATGCAAGTGTTCCTTTACAAGGATCGCGGACTGACTGCGGAGTTTGCCGCGCGCGCCGCCGCCGCCGGCTACCAGGGTCTTATCCTCACCGTCGACAATCAGGTGGTCGCGGGCCGCGACCGCGACGCGCGCAACCGCATGAGCTTTCCGCTGCGCTGGGGGCCGCGGAGCTTTCTCGACTTTCTAAGCCATCCGAGATGGGTCCTGCGGATGCGCGAGACGCCATCCCCGACCTTCGTCAACTACGGCAAGCGGACCTCGATCAGCGCCTTCGGCCCTCTGATGAACGAGCAGCTCGATCCGGACGTCAGTTGGAGCGACGTCGAACGGCTGCGCGGACAATGGCGCGGCCCGCTTCTGCTCAAGGGGCTGCTGCATCCGGGCGAAGCGCGCGAGGCGATCGACCGAGGCGCCGATGGAATCATCGTCTCCAATCATGGCGGCCGACAGCTCGACGGCGCGGTCGCTTCGATCCGCGCGCTTCCCGGCATTGTCGAGGCGGTCGGCGGACAAGCGCCGGTGCTGGTCGACGGCGGCTTTCGCCGCGGCGTCGATGTCGTCAAGGCGCTGGCGCTCGGCGCCCACGCGGTCATGATCGGCCGTCCTCACCTTTGGGGCGTCGCCTGCGCCGGGGAGGATGGCGTCTTTTGGGCGCTCGAGCTTTTCCGGCGCGAGATCGATCGCGCGCTCGCTCTTGGCGGCTGGGACGGAATCGCGAAACTCAATCCAGGCGTCTTTTTCCGGGCTACTCCAGGCGACGGGCGCTCGCTCAGCGTCGCCCGGGACTCGGCGCGCGCTCTTCGCAAGTGATCCTGGATCTCCTCAGCCGCCTGCCCGGTTCGTGTTGGAAAACCGGACGGTTACGAAGTGTGATGCAGCTCCAGGGAACGTGACGGCACACTGCAACAAGTATTGTCATCCGGCGTTGGTAGGATTGGCCCCGCGCGTCAGGTTGACCCCGCGCCGGGCGAAGTTTTTTGGCGCTGACCGCCGCAATGTTACACGTGCGTCCCTCGACGCGACGTTCTCTAAGTGACATTGATTGAGGCGACGCGCCGAGCTGACGGTCGTGTGGCGACTTGGGAGGAACGCGTTAGGCGGGCTTCAACGAAGTTCGCGACTTGAAGTCGCGTGCGGAGGTCGCTTGGCGCCAAGTCTCAAACGCTCCAATCTCGCGAGCGCGATCGACCGTATGTACGAAGCGGCCGCGTATCCGGAACTATGGCCGGAGGCGCTCGCGAGTTTCGCGGGTTCGCTTGGAGGGTTCGGCGGAACCATCGTCGGTTTCGGGGCGGATCATAAATCGATCAGCTATGTCAGCCCGGACAGCGCGGAAATCGCGGTGGCTTACGCGCGCGGCGGCTGGGCGGAACACAACTTCCGCATTCACCTGGGCGCTCCGCTCATGCGAGGAGGCCGAAAGTTCATTCACGAGCGAATGCTGCTGGATCGGCGGGCGCTCGATCGGCAAAGAATACAGAATGAATTCATGAACGCGTTCCAGCTGCGAAGTTTTATCGGCTTCGAGTTTGTGCCGGGCGAGATTGGCGGCTGCGTCGAGCGGGGAACGGCTGAAGTCGAGGACTGGGAAATCCGGGAACTGGAACGCGCAAGCCACCATTTCAAACGGATTGGCGCCATCGCTTCAGCCCGAGGCGCCATGTTTGCGCAAGGGGTCGAGACTGGCCTTGATCATCTGCGTGCGGGCGCCATCCTGCTCGACCGGCGCGGCCGGGTCGTCAGCATGAACGCGCGCGCCGCCTCGATCCGCGACCAGCTGTTTCACATTAAAGCTGGCCAGCTCACGCCGCGCGACGCCGAAATGGAGAGCGGCTTCGGTCGTATCCTGCAGGGGGTGATCGGCGCTCTGCGCGCCCACGAAATCGCTCCGGATGCGGCGATCCGCCTTCGTTGTACGAACGGATCCTCTTTCCTCGCCCGCGTCGCTCCGCTCGGAGGCCCGGCGGTCGATGTTTTCATGCGGGCGCGCATCCTGCTTCTGCTCACTCCGCTCCAGGCGGCGGGATTTGAGAACGTTGATCGCCTTCGCGCTGTGTTTGGCTTGACCCGCGCTGAAGCCCGTCTGGCTGGATGTCTGGCCGCCGGGAACGATCTCGCCTCCGCGGCCGTGCGCTTAGGCGTGTCACAGGGAACGCTGCGCGGCGCCCTCAAGGCAATCTTCCGGAAGACCGGCGCGAAACGTCAGGCGGAGCTTGTCGGGCTTCTGACCCGGATCGACATTTAGCAACCGAACACAACTCTAGCGCAGCGTTTTCATCCCATTTGGGAGGCGCGGCGCGCTTCGGGACGCGCTTAACTCCCCTTACCTAACGTCACGTTCCGAGACCCGCACCAGCGTTCGCGGGAAAACTCGAAGCGCGATCGGGCGGTCGAATCCATTCGGGGGAAGAGCGATGAAAACCAGTTTACTGACGATGACGATTGCGGCAGGCGTGTTCGGACTGTCCGGCGCCGCATCGGCCGAACTTGTAACGGCGACGTTCACTGGAACAGTGAACTTTGTTTACGAGCCCGACGACGGGCTTCCGCCGGCGTCTGACGGAGACACGCTCGTCGCCACCTATGTTTTCGACACCGATCAATCGACCGGCTCGAGCATCCTGCCGACCGGCGGGGAAGTTTCCGGACCTTATGGTTCCTTCGTCACCGCCTCGGTCAGCGTCAATGGCGTCGTCGCCGGGACGCTGCCGGCATTCAACTCGGGCGAGCTCATTGGCGAGACTCAGGTCTTCGAAACCGGCTCCATCGTCGGCGCATCGCTCTTGGGCACTGGCATGAGCTTCAATAGCAATGTGACCGGCACGGACTTCGCGTGGCCGCTGACCCTGCCGCCGACCGGCTTCTCCTACAGTCCGACCGGCGCCGACCAAACTCTGACTGAGCTCAGCGACAATGCCGGCGACCTCCTGGAAGCCGATATATCGAATGTCACCATCGCAGTGGCGGTTACGCCTCCGCCCGCGGTTCCGGAGCCCTCCACCTGGGCGATGATGCTCATCGGCTTCGCGGGGTTCGGCTTCTTCTCCTATCGGAGTGGGCGTCGCGCCGCGTCGCCTGCGGTTTGAGGTCATCCAGCTCGGGATCTTTGTGCTGTGAGCACGCCCCGGATGCGGAAGAGCGAACGCCACTCCCGTAGCGGCTTGCTCTTATGACCGCGGGGCGGCCGGCCATTGTTTCGCCGGCCGCCAACCGGGCGACGAGGGCGCCCGCCTTTCGCCGCGGGAGGGCGCGCACTCTTATTGCGGCTGCGTAAGCGCTTTTATAGCTGCACCGAGGCCTTCGCCCCGGCTCTGCCGTCTCAGCAGCCCTTGCAGATACTGTCCTGCGTGCGGTCGTCCTGCTTCTGAATGTTGCGATCGAGCTGTGTCGTTCCTGACGCCTGAGGCACGCCCGGGTTTGGCAGGGTCTTGCCCGTCGGCGCCAAATGATCCGAATTCAGTGTCTGCCCCGGCGCATTGCCGACCGGTGTTTGAACGGCGCTTCCATTCCCGCCGGTTTCCTGACCATGAGCCAGTCCGAAGCTCGCGAAGGTAAGGAACAATGCAAGAGAGGTTGGTCTTAACATAATCTATTCCTGCGAAGCTTCAGACGTCCCAACGCTCATGTTTGGGCTGAGTTCCGGCTTTTGCCCGATACGCTGCGTCATGGGAATCCGACCCCGACAGTCCGCGGCCCCGGTCCCGTGTGAGGACGAAGGAAAGGCCGCCAAGCCTCCGCGAGGATCAAATCGCCCTTGCCGGCGTTGATTAGTGGCGCGGATGTTGGCCGACGAGAAAAATGGCATGACCAGGGATGAACTGCGACAAAAGAATGCATGGCTCCGCGAGAAGATCGGTCAGGTCGTCGAGGCGCACCCAGAGTTACGAGACGTGACCGATTCGATTGCTTTGAGACAGGACCTGTATGTTCAGGTCGGGACTCCATTTCTCGAGCGCGTCCAAGGCAAGCTGCAAGAACGCGCGCGCGCGATCATCGATCGCAGACCTGAACTCGAGCGCTATTTCGAGGAGTAAACCAGTCGACACGATGACCGCAGCGTCCATGGACGCGTGCGTTTTGTAGACGGTAGACCAAAGGAGGACGACACAATGTCGAAGTCAACTGAAAACGACGCCCAGCCAGAGGCGCTCGCCACATTCGCCGCGGCGGCTCGCAACAAAGGCGTGAAACCAGCCGATCAGGGGCTTTCGGCGACGCCCGCGACTTCCGGCAAGCCCGGAGATCTGGACGCCGAGGAAAAGGATGCGGCTGACATCATGGGCGGCAATGCGGCCGGCGACCGGAAGCGCGTCGACGCGGCCATCGCTCACCATGCCAAGACGGACAAGCGCGCGCGATAGAATTCCGGCGCGCTTACCGCGGAGGCCTATTCCGCGGCAGCCGACTGGACGCTGAGGTGGTCATGCTCCATCTCGAACGGCTGGGCGGGCGTGACGTGGGCGAACTTGGCGAAGCCGTAGAGCATGGCGGAGATGCCGAGATAACTCAGCGCCACCACCGGCGATTGCCCGATGCCGAGGTCCTCTGCGTGGATCAAGCCGAAGAACGTCAGAACTGAGCCAGCTAGCGCAAATGCTGCGGCTTTCTCGAGCTGCCGTTCGATGATGAATACGGTGACGGCTCCCAAGATAATGCCTGCTAGCGTCGCGCCGCCGCCGAGCGTCTGCAGGCCCTTGTACAAGATGCCCGTATTGCCGAGCTTGTCAAAGCCGACCGCGGCGGCGTTGGTGCCGGCGGCGCCAAGGGCGCCGTCGATCATGGTTTTGCCCCAGGCGGCGATTTGCGGGATCATCGCGAGGATGATCGCTGGCGCATGACTCCGCGGCGATTCCTGGAAGGCCTGTGAGCCGATCAGCATGCCGATGTAGAGCAGGATCGGCAGGATCGCGACGACGGGGATCAAGCTTGAAACCAGCGCCACGATCCCAAGCCACGTCAGCACTAGCACCATCACGCCCGTCGCGGCGGAATAGCCGATCCGTCCGCCCATCGCCTTCCAGCCCGGGTGTCCGATGTAGACGGCATTGATGAACGGATTGCCGAGGAGACACCCGATCAGGCTGATGATGCCGTCGGCCGTCAGCACCTGTGTAGTCGGAAACGAGTCGCCGGCGGCCGAGGCGCTCTCTACGTTGTCCATTGCCTCGACGAGATCATAGATGCCGAACGGAATCGCGGTGACCAAGATGATTCCGATGAATTTGAACCCTGCAAAGACGTGACCGACCGCCGGGACGGGGAACGAGAAGCCGAAATGCGAAAAGGCGTCGCCAACGCTGCTGACGCTCAAGCCGCCGTAGCCAAGGCCGAAGAGGTCCGATCCCCAGGCGATGATCGTGCCGGCCGCAATGGCGATCAGGCCCCCTGGCACGTCGCGGAAGTAGCGCACGCCCCCGAACCAGTTTGCGAGAATGATGGCGAAGCAGACCATGCCGATGAGCGGCGTCTCGAACACCAGCAAGCCCGGCCGCATGGAAATGAAGGTGATGGAAATGCCGGCGAGCGAGCCGAGCAGCGCCGCGCGCGGCGTGATCTTGCGGATCACTGGCGCGATGAAGCCGCCCGCCATCAGGACGAAACTCTGGACGAACACCCAGGTGAGGCCCGCTTCCCACGCCTGGATCGGATCGTTGGTCCTGAGCAGGATCGGCAGCATGACCACGAAGGTGACGACGAACATGTGCGGCACGCTGGTGCCGGACGGAAGGGCGCAGACGTCGGTGCGGCCGGTCTTCTGCGCCAGCCGATAGGCGAGCCAGGCGTAATAGACCGTGCTCAGGAACAGCATCAGCCCGAGGGCTGGAAGAATTCTGCCGAACACCAGCGAATCCGGCATCTTGAGAACGAAGCGGAGAAGCCCGGTCAGGACGAGAACATTGACCAGGATGTTGGTCCCGAAGCCGAAGAAGGCGTTCCAGTCGCCTGGAACCCAATAGCGCTCGCGCCCTGTCGCCGCCGTCGTCATTGACATCGCTGCCCTCCTTCTGTCCTGCGCCTCGCCTACGCTGTGGCCTTCCACCCGGCCAAAGCCTTGATCACGTCCCCGGAACCGGACACCCAGCCGAAGATTCCGCCCTGCGCCTTGATCATCTTGAGGCCCATGGCGTGGAACTCAGGGTAGTAAGAGCCGCAGCAGTCCTCGAGCACGAGGCAGTCGTAGCCGCGGTCGTTGGCCTCGCGCACCGTGGTGTTGACGCAGACCTCCGTCGTCACGCCGGTGACGACAAGCTGCTTGACGTCTCGGTGTTTCAGCATCTCCTGAAGGTCGGTGGCGTAGAAAGCGCCCTTGCCGGGTTTGTCGACCACCGGCTCGCCGGGCTCCGGATAAAGCTCGGGAATGATGTCGTGCCCCGCCTCGCCGCGTACCAGGATGCGCCCCATCGGCCCCTTGTCGCCGATCGTGATCTTCGAGCGGCCCCGGATTTTCTTGGCCGGCGGCAGATCGAACAGATCGGGCCGGTGCCCCTCGCGGGTGTGGAAGACCGGCAGGCCATAGCCGCGCCACGCCGCGAGCAGTCGCTTGTTCGGCTCGATCGTCCGGCGCAATTGCGAGACGTCATTGCCGAGCATTTCGCCAAAGCCGCCAGGCTCGAGAAAATCGCGCTGCATGTCGATGATAACGAGCGCGCAATGCTCCGGAAGGAGCACGAATTCGTAGGGCTCAGCCTCGATGCTGACGGAGCCCTTAGCCAGTTTTGCGGCGGGTTCAGAGGAGTTCTGATGAATTGCACGCATGAGTTCTAGTATGTATGCAAAGGTCCAAAATTGTATGCCCATATTGTAGTTCGGCATGCAGAAATTGTGTGCTAGCGCTGCGTAAGAATCGAGCGGATTCTGTGGGAAGGCCTTTGAGCGACGTCGAATATGAAAGCGTGACCCAGGCCGATCGGCTGGCGGAATTGATCGCTGATTCCGTCCTGTCGGGCGAATTCGCGCCTGGCTTCCGTCTCGACGAGAGTGCGCTCGCCGACCGGTTCGGGGTGTCACGCACGCCGGTGCGCGAGGCGATTCGCCTGCTCGCCTCGACCGGTCTGATCGAGGTCAAGCCCCGCCGCGGCGCTCGCGTCGCGACCGCGACGTCCGCGCAACTCGAGGAATTGTTCGGCGCGATGGCGGAGATGGAGGCGACCTGCGCGCGCCTTGCGGCGATGAGCATGACGCCGATCGAACGCCGCCGTCTTCAGAACCGCCACGACGCAATGGCGACGATCGTGCTCGAGGACGACCACGAACGCTACGCGGCGGCGAATGTCGACTTTCACACCCAGATCTATGCCGGCGCGCATAACGAAACCCTCGCGAGTTTCGCCTCTAGCCTCCGCCGCCGCCTCGCGCCCTTCCGCCGCGCGCAGTTCCGCACTGACGGACGCACGTCGCGCTCACACGCCGAACATTCCGCCGTGGTGAAGGCGATCCTCGCCTGCGATCCGGCGGCCGCCCATTCGGCGATGTTCCACCATATGAGCCTTGTCGAGGATGCGTTCGGCAGGCTAGAAGGGGTTTCCTAAAGACGGCGCTTCAAGTGCGAAGACGGGGAAGCGTGAGAGCTCGCACGACGTTCGCGGGAAACCGGAGCAGCAGTTCGTCAACCGCGAGCTGGTCACGGGATCAGCTTCGGACTACTTCAAGTATAATACCACTAAGGAAACGCTAGTAGACCCGAGTACTTTTAGTAGCGTCTAGTAGCGTCTAATAGCCTTGTGCGCCGCTATTCACGCGCTTCGGCGCCTACTCCACCGTCACCGATTTCGCCAGATTGCGCGGCTGGTCGGCGTCCTTACCCATGATGACCGCGGTATGGTACGCGAGCATCTGGATCGGCGCGGCATAAACGATGGGTGCGAAATTGGCCGCCATGTCGGGCATCGGCAGGACATGCTCAATCGCTATCCCCGCCTCCTCCGCCGCATGGCTGTCGCCGATCAGAATAAGTCGCCCTCCTCGCGCCGCGACCTCCTGCATGTTGGACACCGTCTTTTCGAACACCGCGTCGCGCGGGGCGATGACGATCACCGGCATCGCTTCGTCGATGAGCGCGATCGGTCCGTGCTTGAGTTCACCCGCTGCATAACCTTCGGCATGGATGTAGCTCAATTCCTTGAGTTTCAGCGCGCCTTCCAGCGCCAGCGGATAGGCTGTGCCGCGGCCGAGGTAGAGCACGTCGCGAGCGCGCGCGATCGCTTGCGCCAGCTTCTCGGCCGTCGGCTCAAGCTTGAGCGCCTCGGCCAGCAGACCGGGGGTGGCGACGAGTTCGCCGATCAGCGCCGCCTCCGCGGCGTCGTCAAGGATCCCCCGCGCTTTGCCGAGGCCGATCGCCAGAGCCGCGAGCGCGGCGAGCTGGCAGGTGAAGGCCTTGGTCGAGGCGACTCCGATTTCGGGGCCGGCGAGGGTCGGCGCCGCTGCGTCCGTCAGTCGCGCAATGCTGGAACCTGGCACGTTGACGATTCCGATCGTCTTCGCGCCCCTCTCCTTCACGTAGCGCAGCGACGCCAGCGTATCCGCGGTCTCGCCCGATTGCGACACGACAATTGTAAGCCCGCCATCGTCGACCGGCGCTTCGCGGTAGCGGTATTCTGAGGCGACGTCGATTTCGACCGGCAATCGCGCCCAGCGCTCGATCCAATACTTGCCGATGAGCCCGGCAATATAGGCTGTGCCGCAGCCAACGATCGTCACCCGGGCGAGCCGCGCTGGATCGGCCGGCCAGGCGAACGGCTTGAGCTTCAGCGCCGCCATGTCAATGTAACGGGCGAGGGTGTGGCCGACCACCTCCGGCTGCTCGTGGATCTCCTTGGCCATGAAATGCCGATAATTGCCCTTTTCGGCCAGCAGGCTGCCGGCCGGGCTTCGCTGGATGCGGCGCTTAGCCGGCTTCCCACTCGCCCCGCGAATGTCGGCGCCTTCTCGGGTCAGCGTCACCCGGTCGCCTTCCTCGAGATAGGCGATGCGGTCGGTGAAGGGGCTAAGCGCGAGCGCGTCCGAGCCCAGATACATTTCGCCGTCGCCATAACCGATCGCGAGGGGCGCGCCCTGGCGCGCGCCGATCAGGAGATCCTCCTCGCCCTCGAATAGATAAACGAGCGCGAAGGCCCCGCGCAGCCGACCCAGCGCCGCGTGAACCGCATCTTGAGGCGGCTTGCCTTTTTCGAGTTCGTCCTCGACGACAAAGGCCGCAATCTCTGAATCCGTCTCGGTCGCGAACGCATAGCCTTTCGCGGCGAGTTCCTGCCGGAGCGCCCGGAAATTCTCGATAATGCCGTTGTGAACGACCGCCAGCCTGGGCGAGGCATGCGGATGGGCGTTGGTTTCCGTGGGCCTGCCATGCGTCGCCCAGCGGGTGTGGCCGATGCCGATCGCCCCACCAAGCGGCGCTGCAGCAAGCTTCGCCTCGAGATTTTTGAGCTTACCCTCGGCGCGCCGCCGCTCGAGCTTGCCGTTCTCCAGCGTCGCCACGCCAGCGGAATCGTAACCGCGATACTCGAGCCGCTTCAGCGCATCGACAATCGAGCCCGCGACCGGCCCGGTCCCGAGAATCCCGACAATTCCACACATTCAAGATTCCCTTACAGAAGTCCTTGTCCGAATCGATTTGGCGGCGACCAGCCATAGGCCAACGATCCGCCCTGTCACAAATCAAGTTCGGCGAAGGAATGTGAAAGGGTGGCGGGCTTCAACGTTAACAAAGGCTAAATCACTTGACGAGGTTGCTACATTATGATTGGTTCCGACCGTTCAAATTATCCGTGCAAATGAAGTGAGACTTCCGACTGACCGCCTGTCGCGGTTGTCGGCAAGACCGAGACGGGGGTCCAACTCAATTGCTGTCCCTAAAGGTCATAGCGTGCGCGATCGTTCTGCCTTTGGCGCTCGGCGTAGCGGAAGCACGCGCCACTGAGGCTTCGCCCGCGAACGCCACCATCCAGACAGCGTCTAACTCGACCCACCCCATTCATGACCTCGGTGATGTGCCGCCGCCTCCCGATTCAGACAGCCCAACCCCGGAGTCCACTTCGAGCGTGAGCAGCGCGGAGCCCGTCCCCGAACTGTCGACCTGGGCCATGATCCTGCTTTGCTTTGCGGGGCTTGCGTTGGCCGGGTTCAAGAGAGGCCGCAAGGATCGGCTTTCACCGGGCATCGAGTAAGCGCCGAAAGGCTTTGCGCGACCCTACTCCGCCGCGCGGCGGCCGCCCTTTGCCTTCCTCGCCAGCACCGGCTTGAGATACTGGCCCGTATAACTTTTCGCATTGCGGCCGATCTGCTCCGGCGTGCCTTCCGCGACCACATCGCCGCCGCCATCGCCGCCTTCCGGCCCCATATCGATGACCCAGTCGGCGGTCTTCACAACTTCCAGATTGTGCTCGATGACGATCATCGTATTGCCCTGGTCGACGAGCTCGTGCAGCACGTCGAGCAGTTGCGCGACATCGTGGAAGTGGAGGCCGGTGGTCGGCTCGTCCAGGATATAAAGCGTGCGCCCGGTCGAGCGGCGCGACAGCTCTTTCGCAAGCTTAACCCGCTGCGCTTCGCCTCCTGACAAGGTCGTCGCCTGCTGGCCGACCTTGACATAAGCCAGGCCCACCCGCTTCAAGGTTTCCATCTTGTCGCGGATCGACGGCACCGCCTTGAACAATTCGGCCGCCTCCTCGACCGTCATGTCGAGCACGTCGGCGATCGACTTGTCCCTGTAGCGCACCTCGAGCGTCTCGCGGTCGTAGCGCTTGCCCTTGCACACGTCGCAGGTGACATAGACGTCGGGCAGGAAGTGCATCTCGATCTTGATGACGCCGTCGCCCTGGCAGGCCTCGCAGCGGCCGCCCTTGACGTTGAACGAGAAACGCCCCGGCAAATAGCCGCGAGCCTTCGCTTCCGGGAGCCCCGCGAACCAGTCGCGGATTGGCGTAAACGCGCCGGTGTAGGTCGCCGGATTGGAGCGCGGCGTGCGGCCGATCGGCGACTGATCGATGTCGATCACCTTGTCGATTTCGCTTAGGCCCTCGATGCGATCGTGCGGCGCTGGCGGTTCGTTCGCGCCATTGAGCGCCCGTGCCGCGGCCTTGTACAAAGTATCGATGACCAGCGTCGACTTGCCGCCGCCGGAAACGCCCGTGACGCAGGTAAAGAGCCCGAGCGGTATCCTCGCCGTCACATTCTTCAGGTTGTTGCCGCGCGCGCCGACGATCGTAAGCTCGCGGCCGGGATCCGCGGCGCGTCGCCTGGTCGGGATCGCGACCGTCCGCTCGCCCGAGAGATAGTGGCCGGTCAGGGAATTGGGATTGGCGGCGATCTGCTCTGGCGTTCCCTCGGCGACGATCTCGCCCCCATGCACCCCGGCGCCCGGGCCGACATCGACGACGTAGTCGGCGGCCCAAATCGCATCCTCGTCGTGCTCGACGACGATCACCGTATTGCCTAAGCCCCGCAGCCGCCGAAGCGTATCGAGGAGGCGCGCGTTGTCGCGCTGGTGGAGACCGATCGACGGCTCGTCGAGCACGTAGAGCACGCCGGTGAGGCCCGAGCCGATCTGCGAAGCGAGCCTTATGCGCTGGCTCTCGCCGCCGGACAGGGTGCCGGAGGAACGCGCAAGCGTGAGGTAATCGAGCCCAACGTCGCGCAGGAACGTGAGCCGGTCGATAATTTCCTTTAGGATGCGCTGGGCGATCTCGTTGCGCTTGTCGTCGAGCTTCGCCGGCAAGCCCTTCGCCCAATCGACCGCTGCGCTCACCGAGAGCAGGCTCACCTCGCCGATGTGCTGGCCGTCGATCTTGACCGCCAGCGCCTCGGGCTTGAGGCGGAAGCCGTGACAGGACTCGCAGGGCGTCGCGGTCATGTAGCGCTGGATCTCCTCGCGCGACCACTCGCTCTCCGTCTCCTTGTAGCGACGCTCGAGATTGGCGACCACGCCCTCGAACGGCTTGTTTACTTCGTAAGCGCGCAGGCCGTCGTCATAGGCGAAGCGGATCTCGTCAGCGCCCGAGCCGTGCAGGATCACGCGCCGCGCTTCCTCGGGCAGCGTGCTCCATGGCTTATCGAGCCGGAATTTATAGCGCTTCGCGAGCGCCTCGAGGGTCTGCAGGTAATAGGGCGAACTCGACTTGGCCCAGGGCGCGATGGCGCCTTGGCGCAAGGTGAGCTTCGGATTGGGGACGACCAGCGTGTAATCGACCGTGAGCTCCGAGCCCAAGCCTCCGCAGACAGGACAGGCGCCGAACGGATTGTTGAACGAGAACAGCCGGGGCTCGATCTCGGGGATGGTGAAGCCGCTCACGGGACACGCAAACTTGGACGAGAACAGTATGCGGCGCGGCTCGCTCTCGCCCTCGGCCGTGTCCGCGAACTCGGCCACCGCGAGGCCGTCGGCGAGATCGAGCGCCGTCTCGAAGCTCTCGGCCAAGCGCGCCGCCATGTCGGGCCTGACGACGATGCGGTCGACGACAACCTCGATGTCGTGCTTGAACTTCTTGTCGAGCGCCGGCGCGTCGGCGATCTCGGTGAACTGCCCGTCGATCTTCAGCCGTTGGAAGCCGCGCTTCATGTAGTCGGCGATTTCCTTTCGGTATTCGCCCTTTCGGCCGCGCACGACCGGCGCGAGCAAATAGAGACGCGTCCGCTCCGGCAAAGCCAGCACGCGGTCGACCATCTGGCTCACCGTCTGGCTCTCGATCGGCAGGCCCGTCGCGGGCGAATAGGGAATGCCGACCCGCGCCCACAGCAGGCGCATGTAGTCGTGGATCTCGGTCACCGTGCCCACCGTCGAGCGCGGGTTCTTCGAGGTCGTCTTCTGCTCGATCGCAATCGCCGGCGACAGGCCGTCGATCTGGTCGACGTCCGGCTTCTGCATCATTTCAAGGAACTGGCGCGCGTAGGCCGAGAGCGACTCGACATAGCGCCGCTGCCCCTCGGCATAAATGGTGTCGAAAGCGAGCGAAGACTTGCCCGAGCCAGAAAGGCCGGTGAACACCACGAGCTTGTCGCGCGGAATGGTGAGATCGACGTTCTTGAGGTTATGCTCGCGCGCGCCGCGGACCGCGATAGTCCGTCCGCCAAACAGGGCTTCGACGGGCTCAACGGTCTTGGCGGCCCTAGCCGGACGCGCTTCTGATCTGGGTGGGGCCATGGTGGTTCCTGTAGGCGGCCTTCCTTAACGATAACGCTCGGTCATGCGCGAATTGCGCTTGCGCGGCTGTCGCGCCGATGCTAGAACAAAAGAAGAACAAGGGCAAAGGCGCTTGTTCCGGCGGCAAGGCGGCTGTGTGCCAAAGCGCGGAGGTGAGGACGTGGTGCAGTGGCGTTCATGACATCTCTCTCATGCCGGCGTGAGTTGCCGGAGGCGAAAACGGCAGGCGCACGCCATCAGGCCTTCGCCGACAATTCGGAGCTCGTCACGAGTGTGACATCTCCGTCGAGGATCGGCTTCGCAATACTGAAAAAGCGGGCCACGACGGCGGAATTGTTGTGACGGTCCATTGCCGCCTGATTGGTGAAGCGCTCGTAGGTCGTAAAGACACACGGGTCCGCCAGATCCTGCGAGACGAAAAATCCAACCGTTTCCGGCTCATTGGCGTGAGCGTTCTCCGCGACTTCGAGCAAAGCCGCGCGCAGAGCGCTGTCATGCCCCTTCTGGGCGCGGATGACCGCGGTGATGGTCAGCATCGGGTGTTGCTCCTGAGTCAACCGGAGGTGTTAGAGAGTTCTGGCGTTCAGCTCGAGAAGAGCGTTAGGGAACGCAGCTTCGCCAAGACCCGCCGTTTCAGGATAATGTAGTGACAGGGCCGCCGCTTCCCAAGCGTTCGATGCGGCGAGGTGTGGATAAGAGTGAGCTTTTTGGCCCCGCTCGGCTCGAGCGCGGCAGACGTGGTCGCCGACCGCGTCTACAAGAGGGCAAAAGGTGTATGCGCGCTCGGCGGGCGCGGTGAGTTAAGCGCCGACATAGGCAGCGGCGAGGAGAGCATCATGGCTGGCAGCGTCAACAAAGTCATTCTGGTCGGCAATCTGGGCAAGGACCCCGATGTTCGACGGCTCAATTCCGGCGACCAGGTGGTGAGCTTCTCGGTCGCTACCTCGGAAACGTGGCGCGACAAGGCCTCGGGCGAGCGCAAAGAGCGCACCGAGTGGCACAATGTCGTGATCTTCAACGAGAACCTTGGCAAGGTCGCCGAGCAATATTGCAAGAAGGGCACGAAGGTTTACCTCGAAGGCCAGTTGCAGACGCGCAAGTGGCAGGACCAAAGCGGCGCCGACAAGTACACGACCGAAGTCGTGCTGCAGCGCTTCCGCGGCGAATTGCAATTGCTCGACTCGCGCGGCGGCGGCGAGGGCCGCGACAGCTTCCCTGAGGAAGGCGCTCCGCGCAGTTCCAACTTCAACCGCGCTGCCGCGAGCGATCGCCGCCCGGCGCTTTCGGGCGGCGGCGGGGGCGGCGCGGGAGAAATCGACGACGACATCCCGTTCTGAGCGCGTCCCCCTCCGCTGCATGCTGCTCTCGAAGCGTGAGACGGTTGAGGCTTGAGCCTGTGAAGCCAGGCTGTAAGCGCGGCGGTGTGACGTCGAGTTGGGGGACTTTGACCCATGACCGTGTTCGTCATCCTCCTGCGCGCCGTCAACGTCGGGGGAACTGGCAAAATCGCGATGGGCGACCTCAAACGGTTGTGCGAGCAGGCCGAATTCCGGAACGTGCGCACTTACATCGCGAGCGGCAACGTAGTCGCCGAGCGCGATGGCGCGGAGGGCAAGGCCAAGGCGGTGTTCGAGGCGGAGCTCAGGGCCTACGTGGGAAAACCGGTCGGCGTGATCGTCCGAACCGCGGCCGAGATGGCCAAGGTCGTCGCTGACAATCCCTTCCCCCATCGGTCCGCGAGCCAGACAGTCGCGATCGTCCTCGACGACCCCCCGCCCCCCGCCGCGTTGAAAGACATCAAAGGCCAAACCAACGAGGAGGTTCGCCTCGGCGTCCGGGAAATCTACGTCCATTATCCCGACGGGATCGGCCGCTCCAAGCTGCGCATCCCTGCTGCTGGCGACGGGACCGCGCGAAACATGAACACCGTCGCCAAGCTCGCTCAGATGGCCGGGGAATGAAAAGCGCGCATTCTCGGCGCCGAGGCGTCGGTGCCTGGAGCATGACGGGGGCGGCCCCGCCTCGGGGCGGAAACCGGACCGTGCGGGCGGAAATGGATTGCAGAAAATCAGAAACTAGGGTACGATGCCTCATGAACGGCTTGCCCTTCCGCCACGCAACCGATCGCCGGCTATCCTTATCGGCGCGCGCGAAACAGGAGGGAAAGCGCATGAAAAATTTTAATGATGAGATTCCCGTGTAACCCATTGAAAAGCCTCATTTCGGACGAGAGAATCCAAGGAAATCCAAATAGATCCAACCCTCAAAGGCGTGGGTTTTCGCAGCGAAACAAGGACAAGCCAAGGAAATCCAAACGGCTCGACCAACTGGCTCCGTGCCGCCACCGACGCATTAAAACACTCTAGATAAGTGAAAATCCGCGAGAGGGGATTGCGCCGTTCCTACCGTCAGACAACGCTGCGCTAGCTCCTACCCTTGGACGGACTTCCGCGCCGGCTTCTCTGTCTTCGCCGGGGCTTCCGTCTCAGCGCCGCCCTTGGCCCTCACCAGCGCGGCGTGATCCTTCACCGTCTGCTCGGCATAGGCCATGGCGAACGACGCGAGCGCGTGGTCGAACGCCCCGCTCCTTCCCATGTAACCCGCGATGATCGCCGGATCGCCGCAGCGGGCGTGGGAGCGCGCGAGCGTCCGGCCGCACAGCCGGGCATATTCTGAAAGCGCCGCCTGCTCGGCGAGTTCGCTGACCGCGCCAAGCCGGCGGTTCTTCAGAATGCGAACATAGAATTCGACGCCCAAAGGCTCGTCCGACGTCCAGCCAAGTAGAACGTCGGTCGCCGCCTGCATCATTCGCTGCCCCTCGACCACGCGCCTGCCTTGCGGGCCTTGGTAGGCAAGCTTCTTCGACAGGCGCTCGAGTACCGAGCGTTGCGCCTGCTTGACTTGCAGGAAGAGCGGATCGCTGTCGCCGCTGAGGAACAGCCCGACAACACAGATCGTGCCGACGGACCCGACGCCGACCGCTTTGAAGGCGACGTCCGTCAATCGGTAGCGGTCGAGCAGCACGGTCCGGTCGGGCGTCAGCGTTTCGCGGTAGAGCTCAAAGCCGCGATCAAAGTCGATCTTGCGGCCTCCGAGCGTCGTCGGACTGATGTGGAAGATCTTCGGCGGCTTGTCGGCGATCCTCGGTTCGCCGGCGGTGACGAGGTGGGGAAAGTTGTCGTCTTTGTCGAGACCGCGGGCCTGAGCATGCCGGATCAAGGTCGAAAGGCTGCGCCGCAGCTGCACACTCTCGATGTGGTTGAGCTCTTGTTGGAGATCGATCCGGCTGTGCCAGATTTCGCGGGGAGAAAGCTCCATGAGCGCGAACATATGCTCGCGATAGTCGGTCACCGTGCTTACGGCAAGGCCGCGCGCCTCCTTGTCCGACATGGCGGCGCCCTTGGCCGCGACGGCGACGCTCGCCGCCAGACGCTTGACGTCGACGGTGAAGTCGACGCCAGGCAACGTCTCGTCGAAATCGTTGATGTCGAAGAGGATGTTGTCTTCCGGCGAATTGAACGCGCCGAAGTTCATCAGATGACAGTCGCCGCAAGCTTGAACCGAGGCCCCGGCCAGCGGCTGGTGGGCGAGATCGGTCGCCATCACCGCCGCCGCCCCGCGAAGAAACGCAAATGGGTCGGCGGTCATAAGCTTATAGCGGAGAGGCAGAAGCTCGGCGACCCGCTCGGCGTCGGATTCCGCCAGAATGGCGGCGGGGTCGCGGTCCATAGGCCCATGCAATTTTGCATGGGCTTCCCGTGGCGTACGCGTTCGCAGCTCCCTTCCGTGCTTATATCGGTGTGCGCGAGTCGTCAAAGATTCGGCCATGGGCGAAGATCCCTGAATCGGCGGCAATTCGAGGGCCGCACCGCCCGCCGACAATCCACCCAGGATCTCTGATATTACGCTCTCGGTCCCTGAGTCGGCAATCGCTCCACGCTACGAGCGCCGGCGCCAATCGCCAAATCGTCATTAACACAACGCCCATTGCTGAAATTGAAACTGAGAGAGTAAAAAGCCTTGCGTTTCGCTCTGGACAACGATGCAAGCCGCGGAGTCACTTGGAGTTCCCCATTTCCCTCCCAGCCGACATTCCGCTCAAGACGATCGACGGCGGAGGGCGCAAGCTCGGCGACTTCGCGGGCCAGGCGCTGCTGATCGTCAATGTTGCGAGCCAGTGCGGCTTTACCCCGCAATATACGGGCCTCGAAGCGCTGCACCGGCGCTTTCGCGAGCGCGGCTTCGCGGTGCTCGGGTTTCCATGCGACCAGTTCGGCCATCAGGAGTCGGGCGACGAGGCCCAAATCCGTGCGTTCTGCACCGACAAGTACGACGTGACGTTCCCAATGTTCGCGAAGATCGAGGTCAACGGCGCGAACACTCATCCGCTGTTTCAGACACTCAAGCAGGAAGCGCCCGGGCTCTTGGGCACACAGGCGATCAAGTGGAACTTCACCAAGTTTCTGGTCGACCGACAGCTTCGTGTCGTGCGCCGCTATGCGCCGAGCGACAAGCCGGAGAAACTTGCCAAGGACATCGACGCGGCGCTCCGCTGAGGTTGAGAATTTAGCGCCTGCCCTACCCTGAGACCAACGGCCTCAGACCTGCGGCGCGACGAGCGTGCGCGTCCTGAGATCGACGGCGACCACGTCATCGGGCGTTTTCGCCGCATCGCCATCCGGGGCCGGATGATATTCGATGCGCAATTGTTTCGGAGTAACGACGATTTTCGCCCGCGTCAGCGCGGCGGTGAGAAAATCCAGTTGGGAGTTCCCCAAGTCCTTAGAAGCAATGACGCCCGGGTCCTCAAGCACGTTGGAATAGAGGGCGATGATCCGCACCAGCGGCGCCTCGAAGGTGAAGAACACCGCCCGGCTGGATTTGCGCGGTGCGCGAGAGGCCCCGGCCTCAGGCCGGATCTCAAACTCGAAGGCGCAGAAGCTCTCGAGGAAAGCGGCAAGCGTCACCGCCGTGGTTCCCGGCGCGACCGTGCCGTCGTGATTGCCGGGAATGGCGATGATCGGCGCCGCATACTCGCGGTAAGGCTCATAAAACTGGTCGTAATAATGCTGCATTTCGCCAAAGTTGTAGATCACGTCGCCGAGGTGAAAGAAGAACCTCGGAACATTCTGGCTCGCCTCTTCATCGAAATCGGCGACCATCTTGTCAGCGACCTTGGAGATGTTGTCCGGACC
The DNA here is from genome assembly GCA_963737365.1 of uncultured Alphaproteobacteria bacterium. Lineage (GTDB taxonomy): Bacteria > Pseudomonadota > Alphaproteobacteria > Rhizobiales > Beijerinckiaceae > Roseiarcus. The sequence continues at coordinate 208,608 of CAVTSD010000007.1, read as the reverse complement.
GCTCACCGACCCGGTGTCGCCCACCGAGTAGAAAACGAGTTTGCCTGATTTCGCGATCGCCTTGACAGCGGCTTCGCCGCCCTTTGCCCAGCACTTGCGCCAGCGTCAGCACCGGCTCAACGCCGCCGCGCGGCGCGGGAAAGGCAATCGGACCCAGTTTATGCTGAGCGTTCAGCGCGTCGATCGTCTTGTATGCGGCGTCGTCAGAAGGATGCTGGATGCTGGATGCTGAAGCGGGTCGGGTCGGCGGTCGGCTTAGGTTGCGCGAACACCGGTCCCGCAACCGGGGTCGCAGCGGTGTTGTCGACAGGTGGAGTTGAGGGGGGCTGGCGCGGGGGACGTCTTGCGATGCTGCGGCGGGCGAGCCACGGCCGTCTCCGTTCGTTGTTACGATTGATGAATATCGAATCACTTCCAGCGAAAGCCGTGATACCGCTCCATTCTGCAAGCCGCGTGAAGGCTTGGCTCCGGATGTCTCAAGTATTTCCATGAGCCGCCGAGCGCGTCATCTGCGGTCGTTGAACGAGGTCCCACATGTCCGCCAAAGCCCTCCTCATCACGGGCGCTTCACGCGGCATCGGCCGCGCCTGTGCGCTGCTCGCCGCCGAGAACGGCTGGGCGGTCGGCGTCAATTATCGCGAGGACGCGAAAGCGGCTGACGCCGTCGTCGACACGATCGTCAAAGGCGGCGGACGCGCGGTCGCGCTGAAAGGCGACGTCGCCATCGAAGCCGATGTGCTCGCCATGTTCGATGGGGCGACGGGGGCGTTGGGGCCGCTCACCGCCGTTATCGCCAACGCCGGCATCGTCGCGCCGACGGCCAAGCTTGCGGAGATGAGCGTCGAGCGCATGCGGCGCGTCTTCGAGGTCAATGTGCTCGGCGCCTATCTCACCGCCCGCGAAGCCGCGCGGCGAATGTCAAAGTCATCTGGAGGAGCGGGCGGATCGATCGTCATGATGTCATCGGCGGCCGCGCGCCTGGGCTCGCCGAACCTCTATGTCGACTATGCCGGCTCCAAGGGCGCGATCGACACGCTGACCTTAGGGCTAGCCAAGGAACTCGGCCCGGAGGGCGTCCGGGTCAACGCCATCCGGCCGGGGCTTATCGAGACCGATATTCACATCAGCGGCGGCGAGCCGGACCGCGCGCGCATTCTGGGCGCGACCGCGCCGATGGGGCGCCCGGGAACGGCTGAGGAAATCGCCGCGGCGGCCGTCTGGTTGATCAGCGACGCGGCGTCCTACGTGACCGGCCCACTCCTTGACGTCGCTGGCGGCCGGTGACCAGAAGCTTACTCAAGGCCCGCCTTCGCGACGCCTTGATTGCGATCCTTCTCGCCATGCGGCGCGATACATTTGACCGTTTGGCGCAGGCAGATTAGCTTCCCGATTAATCTAGCAAGCATTGGCTCGACCTTCGGGCATCCACGGCGCGTGCCTTCAGTTTTGTGCGCCTACCTGCTGACGAGCAATCCACCCGGCCGCCATTGGACCATTCTCAACTCGGAGCGTTGAACGTGGCCGAGGACATGAGCCGGACAGTTCTGCCAAGCGCGACAGGGTTCGCCGCGCGGCAGGCCATCGCCTTCCTTCGCGTGCGCAATGTCGCGGTTGGGTCGCTGTTAAGCCGCGCTGGCGTTTCGGAGAGCGACATCGACAACCGTCAGCGTCGTATCGCGGCTCTGGCGCAAGGCAAGATTCTTGAGTACGCGGCGGAGACGCTGGGGGACAGCGAATTTGGGTTGCATCTCGCCCAGGAGGCGAACCCACGCGAGGCCGGGTTGCTGTTCTATGTCTCCGCCGCCGCGGAAGACATCGGCGACGCGCTGGCGCTCGCGGCACGCTATTGCCGCATTGTCAACGAAGCGGTGCGTCTGAAGCTCGTCCGAGCCCCGGAAGGGATGACAATTGAGATTAAGTTTGTCGGCGTTCCGAGGCATTTTGCTTGGCAAAACACGGAATTCATAGTCGCCGCCACGGTTAAGGGTTTGCGTGAGATGGCCGGACACGACTTCCAACCGACGCAAGTCGTCTTCACTCTGGCGCGTGAGTCGGATCCAGGCGAGTTCGCACGCTTCTTTGGCTGCCCTATCGAGTTCAGCGGCTCGGCGGATCGGTTCAGCCTTTCGAATGAAGCGCTCGCCATTCCTCTCATCACCGGAGATCACCATCTATTGGAGACGCTTCGACCTATTTGCGAGGAGGCGGCAAAGGAGCGCAATACGGCCTATGGCACGCTCCGATCTTCAGTCGAGAACGAAGTGCAGAAAATGCTGCCGCACGGCAAAGCCAACAGGCAGAGGGTCGCGAAGGCGCTGGGCCTGACCGAGCGAGCCCTCGCGCAAAAGCTCGGTGAAGAGAACACAAGCTACGAAAAGGTCGTCGATTGTTTGCGACACAGCTTGGCGCTCCAATACATCAAGGAGCCTAGCGTTTCGGTTGCGCAAATCGCTTTGCTGCTGGGCTACGAGGGACCGACCTCCTTCAACCATGCTTTCGCCCGCTGGACCGGCCGATCGGCGGCAGAGGCGCGAGACGAGAATCAGCGTCCGAGCGACGCCAAGGTCTCGAAGCTGGGCCGCGCGCCCTAAGCTCGAACCCCGGAATTGATGCTTCGGAACGATACCCGGACACAGGGCCGCCAAAGCGACGCCATTAACCGTTAATTTGATGCAAGTTTGACGCATTTATACACACATGTCAGCTGTTCATTGCGGCTTAGGATAAATGGGGGTCACCTGCAGTGAACAAGATTTTTCTGAGTGTTGCGGCTGCGGCGGCGACAATTCTGACAGGTACGGCGGCTTTCGCCGGGACGGCAATCATCGACGGCATAACGGTCAACGACTTCGGTCGCGTGAATCCGGCCGGGCCTGATTTTGTGCAGCCCGGCTTCGCCACCGGCACCGCACAGATCCAAATTGGCCAGGTTTCAGGGCCGGGGAACCCTCCTCAATTCGGCAATCCCGGTTGGAATCCTTACGGCCTCAGCGACACGACCCACCAGTGGTGGAACATCGAAGGCGGCCAGGTGACGATGAACGGGTCGGGCGACGCCTTGACGATTGTCTGGGGCTCGCCCAACGACGACAATCCGGCTGCGACGAACATTGTGTCGTTCTACTCCGGCGCCAACGGGACCGGCTCGCTGATCGGCCAAGTGCTCGCCTCAGACCTCTATTCGAACTTCAGCAACATCGACAATACACAAGACCCCGGGTTTCTCGTGTCTTTTATGACGCCAGAGACTTACGGAAGCGTTGTGTTCACGACTGGCTCGAGCGACTTCGAGTTCGCCGCCGTCCCCGAGCCCTCGACCTGGGCGATGCTCGGAATCGGCTTCGCGGGCCTAGCGCTCTCTGGATACAAGCGCTCGCGCAATCGCCTCGCGCCCGCGCTCGGCTGAGACATTTATTCTCGTCTCCCGGCAGCGGCAGGCCGCCCAGGGGTTTGGCGGTCTGTTGTTTCGGAGGGCCTAAGAATAATCCCTTGGAATCCGCGCCGATTCTGCTGGGATCCACACCTCGGTCCGCTGGCGTCTGGCGCTGAAATCGGCTAGAGGCTGGCGACGCGATTGGCGTCAAGGACCTCTTTCCATTGCCCGACACTATTGACGAACGGCCCGCCCCCGGCGGATCGGCCGATATCAAGCCCGTCTCGATCCTCGATGAAATGAAACGCAGCTATCTCGATTACGCGATGAGCGTAATCGTGAGCCGCGCGTTGCCCGATGTTCGTGACGGCCTGAAACCCGTGCACCGACGCATCCTCTACGCGATGCGCGAACTCAACTTCACACCCGACCGGCCCTACAACAAGTCGGCGCGCACGGTCGGCGACGTGATCGGCAAGTATCACCCGCACGGCGAACTTGCGGTCTACGACGCCCTTGTGCGCATGGCGCAGGACTTTTCGATGAGCGCCCCGCTCATCGATGGACAGGGCAATTTTGGCTCGGTGGATGGCGACCCGCCTGCGGCGCAGCGCTACACCGAAGCCAGGCTCGCGCCCGTCGCGATCGCTTTGCTCGATGATCTCGACAACGACACCGTCGACTACAAGCCGAACTATGATGACAAGGAAGAAGAGCCTGTCGTCCTGCCGGCGCGCTTTCCCAACCTGCTCGTCAACGGCGCGGGCGGCATCGCCGTCGGCATGGCGACCAACATTCCGCCACACAATCTCGCCGAGGCGATCGACGCCGTTCTTGCCTTTATGGATAAGCCCGACATCACGCTCGACGAATTGCTGGAGCATGTTCCGGGGCCGGATTTCCCGACTGGCGGATCGATCCTCGGACGAGCGGGCATCCGCTCCGCTTATGCTACCGGCCGCGGCTCGATCATCATGCGCGCCAAGGTCGCGGTCGAAGAACTGCGCAAGGACCGCGAGGCGCTGATCGTCAGCGAGATCCCCTACCAGGTCAACAAGGCGACGCTGATCGAGCGCATAGCCGAGCTCGTTCGCGAAAAGCGCGTCGAGGGGATCTCGGATCTCCGCGACGAATCCGACCGCGACGGCATGCGTATCGTCATCGAGATCAAGCGCGACGCCGTCGCCGACGTGGTGCTCAACCAGCTCTGGCGCTTCACCGCCCTCCAGTCGAGTTTCGGCGCCAACATGATTGCGCTGAACGGCGGCCGGCCGGAGATGCTGACGCTGACCGACATGCTGCGGGCGTTCCTCGACTTTCGCGAGGAAGTGGTCACGCGGCGGACCAAATACCTGCTCACCAAGGCGCGCGACAACGCGCATATCCAGGTTGGCCTCGCAATCGCCGTCGCCAATATCGACGAGGTCATCCGCCTCATCCGCACTTCGCCCGATTCAGCGACCGCGCGAACGGCGCTGATGGAGCGAATGTGGCCGGCGCGCGACATGGCGCCCCTCATCACGCTCATCGCCGATCCGCGCCACACGCTCGACGCCGATGGCGCCATTCGCCTTTCAGACGCGCAGGCGCGCGCCATCCTCGAATTGCGCCTCGCGAGGCTGACGGCCCTCGGACGGGACGAAATCGCCGAGGCGCTCAATAGGCTGTCGGTGGAAATCGCCAACTATCTCGACATCTTGAGTTCGCGCGCTCGGCTCATGGGAATCATCCGCGACGAGCTCGTCAAGGTGAAAACCGACTTCGCGACGCCGCGCCGAACTGTCATCCTCGATAGCGACGCCGACATGGAGGATGAGGACCTCATCCAGCGCGAGGACATGGTCGTGCTGGTGAGCCACGGCGGCTACATCAAGCGCGCGCCGCTGACGACCTACCGCGCGCAAAGGCGCGGCGGCAAAGGGCGCGGCGCGATGGCGACGCGCGAAGAGGATTTCGTCGCCCGATTGTTCGTCGCCTCGACTCATCAGCCGGTGCTATTCTTCTCGTCGGCCGGACAGGTCTACAAGGAGAAGGTCTGGCGCCTGCCCCTCGCCGCGCCGCAGGCGCGGGGAAAGGCGCTCGTCAACCTGCTGCCGCTCGAAACGGACGAGCGCATCACCACCATCATGCCGCTCCCGGAGGACGAGGAAAGCTGGGAAGCGCTCGACGTGATGTTCGCCACCACGCGCGGCACGGTCCGGCGCAACAAGCTCAGCGATTTCGCGCAGGTGAACCGCGCCGGCAAGATCGCCATGCGGCTCGACGAGGGCGAGCGGATCGTCGACGTCCAGATCTGCTCCGACAAGGACGACGTCCTCTTGACCACCGCGCGGGGCCAGTGCATCCGCTTTTCCGTCGATGACGTGCGCGTGTTCAAGGGCCGCGATTCGATGGGCGTCCGCGGCATCGCGCTCGCCGAGGGCGACAGCGTCATCTCGCTCGCAATCCTCAACGCGTTCGACGCAAACCCGGCCGAACGCGCCGCCTACCTCAAGCAGCGCCGCGCGGGAGTCGAGGGCGAGGCGGACGAAGCGGAAGCCACGGCCGAGAGCGAGGACGAAAACGGCGCGGAGCCGAGCGGCGCGAGCGTGATCGAGCCCGAGCGCTTCGAGGCGATGCGCGCAGCCGAGCAGGTCATCCTCACCATCTCCGAGAACGGCTACGGCAAGCGGACCTCGTCGTTCGAATACCGCGTCACCGGGCGCGGCGGCAAAGGCATCGTGGCCATGGCGGTCAACGCCCGCAACGGCGCGCTTGTCGCTTCATTCCCAGTGGAGGAGAGCGACGAGCTCATGCTGGTGACCGACGGCGGGCAGCTCATTCGGGTGCCGGTCACAGGCATCCGCATCGCCGGGCGCGCGACGCAGGGCGTGATCGTGTTCGACACGGCGGATGAGGAGCACGTGGTTTCGGTCGACCGCATCGGCGAGGCGGGCGCCGAAGCAAGCGACGAGGAAGCGGAGTAATCGTGCTTCGCTCCGGGCGGGAAACTCTTGCGCCGAAGTTGGCGACACGGTCGGCAGCGCCTATACTTCCAGTCAGGAGGGAGCCGATGGGCGACATTCTGGAACGTCCGCAAGCGCCAACGCGGCGCCGCTTCGACATCGACGCATACTACCGGATGGCAGAGTTCTGGCATTCTGGGCGACCCGCGTCGCATTGAGCTGATCGAAGGAGAGATATTCGACATGGCGGCCATCGGCAGCCCCCATGCGTCGGTCACGAATAGGCTTGCGCGCCTGTTCTCCCGCGCGCTTAGCGACAACGTCGCTCTCGTGAGCGTCCAGACCCCGCTACGCCTTGACGACTTTAATGAGCCCGAGCCGGATGTAATGCTATTGCGGCCTCGTGACGACAACTATCGCGCGAGCCATCCAGTCGCCGCCGCCGTTTTCCTCCTCGTCGAAGTCTCGGAAACCTCCCTCGCCTACGATCGAACCACCAAGCTCCCACTTTACGCAAGATTCGGAGTGCCGGAGGTCTGGATTGTCGATCTCGTTGGCGCCGCTGTCGAGATTTATCGCGAGCCCAAGGAAGGCGCGTATGCGTTACACGAACGGCTTGCCAACGGGTCGCTGTCGCCGACACTTGTCTCTGGCGTGACGATCGATATCGCCGGACTGCTCGCGTAAGCGGCGATTGTCGCGTTGCGGCCGCCAAGCGCCTCACAAATCCGAGCGCTGATCGCCTTACGCACAAGTTTACGCGCAAGAGTGATTTCAAGGGCTTAACTGCGCTTTCGCGCAACTTTTTTCGTCCTCGAACGAGGCTTCGATGGGTGCCCTGGGTGAATTAGTGAGCGCAAGCGCCGGCGATGGAATCGCGACCTCCGGGGCGGCTGTCGCCTGAGCCGAGGCGTGGCAAACATTGAGGCCGTGATAGAGGTTCAGCTCCTTCACAACCTTCACGAACGGCGCAATCGCCTTGAGATTGCCCTCCTCCAGCGAAACATCTGCGCAGCGCAACGCCTTGCTCAGCCGCGCGACCTGGAGGCGCGCGTAATCCTCAGGCGCATCGAGCCGCCGCTTCGCCAAAGCCTGGCCCACGGCGCGACGCACAGCCGCCGGGCTCGTTTTTGTGTGGCTCGCAATCTGCTCAATGCTGTAGCCCGACACGAGCAGGTCGAAATAGGTCTCTCGCCGCTTGATCAACGCTTCGCGGAGTTTTTTGCCGGCGGCACGCTTGTGCGCCCGCTCGGAGGTGGGTTTCGGCTCGTCAGGCATAAACGCTCGCCTTTTGCTAATTTAGGCTTATTATACTAACAATTCCGTTTTTCAGCAATCATTTGTTTCTGCGGCAGCTTAAGGCCCGGGCGAGATGGGCGTGAAGGCCGGCCGCCTGCCAAACGACAGTTTCGTCGCCGAATGCGAGCGCCTCACCCGCCGGCCGCCGACGCAGGGCCTGTCGTCGCCCTAGGCGATCGCGCTGCGCCTCGCATTCTCCCCGCCGCCATGCGCGTGTAGGATGCGAGGCGAACAGAGGAGGGATCCGATGGCTCGACGTGCGCGTGACGTTCTCATCGACATCCTTCGCGATGAGGGCATAACGCATGTGTTCGGCAATCCCGGTTCGACCGAGATGCCGCTCATGGATGCGCTCGTGGACACGCCGGACATTCGCTACGTGCTCGGCCTTCAGGAAGCGACCGCGGTCGGCATGGCCGACGGCTGGGCGCTCGCCACAGGCCGGACCGCCTTCGTCAACCTGCATGCGATGGGCGGCCTCGGCAACGCCATGGGCGTGCTGGTCGCTTCGAAGGCGAGCGAGACGCCGCTCGTAGTCACCGCGGGCCAGCAGGACACGAGGCACCTGATGACCGAGCCGTGGCTCTCGGGCGACCTTGTCGCGCTCGCTGCGCCGGTGACCAAATGGGCGAAGGAGCTCAGGCGAGCCGACGACATTGGGCCCGCGTTGCGCCGCGCCTTTGGCCTTGCACGCACGCCGCCCTGCGGGCCGGTGTTTCTGTCGCTGCCGATGGACATACTCGATCAGGACGTGAATCACACGACGCCCCCGGCCTCTGCGCCGCCACGGCTCGGACCTTCGCCCGACGCGGCGCGACTCGCCGAGACACTCGCCGGCCTCGATCCGGATCGGGTCGTCGTCCTGCTCGGCGACGACCTGCCAGCGGCCGCGAGCGCTGGCCTCGTCGCCTTCGCCGAAGCCGGCGGCTTTCCTGTTTGGGGAACGCAGCTCACCTCGCGAGCGGCCTTTCCCTCCCACCATCCCTGCTGGGCTGGAGTGCTGAAGCCCGATTTCGCCGACATGCGCGCGCACCTGCAATCGGCGCAAGCAATCGTGCTGGTCGGCGGGCGCGCCTTCGTCGCCTATCCCTATCGCGAAGCCGAGCCGGTGCCCGAGGGCGTCGCCGTCATGCATATCGCTGACAACCCCGAGGCGTTCGGACGCGAACATGCCGCCGACATTGCGTTGCTAGGCGACATCAGCCAGACGCTAAGCGCAGTCGCAGGCCGACTTGCAGAGCTGGTCGACAAGGACAAAGTCGCGGCGCGGCTCGCTGAGCGAGGCGCACGCCGGCGCGAGGTCAGGGAAGCGACGCGCAGGGACATTCTGGCCGAAAACGCGACGGAACCGCTCAGCGCCGACGCCGCGGTGCTCGCAGCCCTCGACGCGCTGCCGAGCGACACGATCATCGCCAACGATTCCGCGGCGACCTTCGGCCGCGTCCAGGATCTTCTGACCACCGAGCCCGGGCGCTACTTCTTCGCTCGCGGCGGCGTGCTTGGCTGCAGCATGCCCGCGGCCGTCGGCGCTTCGCTTGCAACGAAGGGTTGGGTCGCTTCGTTCGTTGGCGACGGCGGCGCAATGTATTCGCCACAGGCTTTGTGGAGCGCCGCGCATTACAGAACGCGGACCATCTTCGTCGTCTTCAACAACCGCCGCTATGGCGTGTTGCAGAACGTCGCCAAATCGCTCGGTTACGCGAACGCGAAGGCCGGCCGCTTCGTGGGAATGGATGTCGTCGATCCGGCGATCGACTTTCAGGCGCTTAGCGTCTCGATGGGCGTGCCGGCGGAGCGCGCGGCCGATCGCGGCGCGGTCGGCGCGGCGATCGAGCGCGCCCTCATGCGCGAGGGCCCATCGCTGATCGAGATCCCGATCCGCTAGTGCAGATCGCGCGTGTAGACGAATCGCGGCATGTTCCAGCCGTATCGAATCGCGAGGAGACGTAGAGCCAGACCCGCCGCCATCGCGACGATCATCACCGGATCGTGGGGCAGGCCGGCGCGAAGGCCGCCGACATAGAGGGCGCCCGCGACCATCGACACGCTGGCGTAAAGCTCGCTACGAAACAACAGCGGAATGTCGTTGCAGAGCACGTCGCGCAGCACACCGCCGACGCAGCCCGTGATCATGCCGGACATGATGACGATCAGAAACGGCAGCTCGAGATCGAGCGCGACGTTGCAGCCGATCACGGTGAAGAGGGCGAGGCCGATTGCGTCGAGAACGAGGAAAACGCGGCGCAGCCGATGCACGATGCGCGCGATCGCAATGGTGAACAGCGCCGCGCCTGCGGTCACAAGAAGATAAGTGGGATGCGCCACCCAGGAGAGAGGATAGTGCCCGAGCAGGATGTCGCGCATCGAGCCGCCGCCGAGCGCGGTTACGCTCCCGAGAAGGCAAACGCCGACCCAGTCCATACTGCGGCGCCCGGCTGCGAGCGCCGCCGTCATCGCCTCGACGACAATGGCGACGAGGTAGAGAGCGTGAAGCAACATGGCGCATGCGCTCCCGCGCGAAGGGACGCGGCTTCGGCCCAAGCCGCCCGCGCCGCCGTTATGAGCGCCGCCTCAGTTTTCGGTCGACCGCGCCGCGCGCGCCGCGAAGGCCATCGTTATGACGCTAAGCTCAAGGGCGCGCGCCCTTCGCCCGCGAGTCTGGGTTCGATCGTGCGGGCATACCAGTCGACGAACTGGACGACGCCGCCCTCGTGAACCGTCGAGTAGGGGCCGGGCTCGTAAGCGGGAGATCGTATCCCGCGCGCGTTCTCCTCGACGATCCTGCGATCCTGGTCGTTGGTCATGGTCCAGACGTGGGTGAGCTCCTCGAGGTCGTAGTCCTCGCCCTCGATCGCATCCTTGTGAACAAGCCATTTCGTCGTCACAGCCGTCTCGTTCGCGTTGAGCGGCAACACGCGGAAGGTGACCGCGTGGTCGATCAGCACATGGTTCCAGGTCGTTGGAAAATGAAACAGCAAGAGCGAGCCGATGCGCTCGGCCGAGACATCATCGGAGAGGTTTGTCCGCACGGCGCGCTTGCCCGTCATCGTATAGCTCTCAACATCGGGCAGGAGCGGCGTTCTCGTCGTGCGAAACTGGCCGGCGGGGTCGATACGGAAGCGAGCGGGAAGTCCGGCTGCTTCCAACCGCATCCAGTGCTCCTGCATCTCGGGGTCCTCCGCCGCGCTCTGAATTCCGGTTGCGCTCGGCGCTTCGGGGAAGGCCTTGCAGAGCTCGGGATGGTTCACCGCGCAGTGGTAACACTCCCGATTGTTCTCCCAGACGAGCTTCCAGTTGCCTCGCTCGACAATCGTGCTCTCGTGCACGACCTTTGCCTCAGTAAGGCGGTGCGGCGCGAAATAAGGCTCCATCACCTTGCGGAACGGCGCGAAATCGGGCGGCGTCTCGGCAAGGCAGACGAACAAATATCCACCCAAGCTCTCGCAAGCGACCGCCTTGAGCCCATAAGCGGACTTGTCGAAACCCTCGGCGACCTGACGAGCGAACAGGAGACGTCCGTCAAGATCGTAGCTCCATTGGTGATAGGGGCAGACGAGCCGCACGGCCGCGCCCTTCTCGGCCGAGCAGATCCGGCTGCCGCGGTGCCGGCAGGTATTGTGAAGCGCGCGGATCGTTCCCTTAAGATCGCGCACAAGAAGGACCGAATAGTCGCCGATCTGCACGGTCATGAAGGCGCCGGGCTTGTCGAGCTCGCAATCGTGTCCCACGAACAGCCAGTCTCTGTACCAGATCAGCTCCATGTCAAGGCGGAAGTAGTCCTCATCGACGTAAAAGGGCTGGGGAAGACTGAAGCCTTCGCGGCGGCCCCGGAGCCGTCCCAGCATGTCGTTGCGCGCGTCCATGGATGCCGTCCTCGACCGGGAGGGTTGCGCGGGCGGCGAATCCAACCGCCAGCGCGCTTGGCGAACCATCGAACCGAGCGCCCCATCCGTCAAGGATGCTCGTCATGCTGAACGCGAACAATCCAGAGCTTGGCGTATCGAATTTCTAGTCGGCTTTGCCTGACAGACGAGAGGCATTCCCAAAGGGCCGCCTACGCTCGAACAAGCTTCGCCTCGGTGTTCGGCGAATGCCTCAGCGACTGCAGGACGACGCAATAGCGCTCGGTGAGCTTGAGCAGGCTGTCGAGCTGGTCCTGCGGCGCGTCGGTGTCGAGTTCGAACCTGAGCCTGATGTCGGTGAATCCCACAGGCGCCTGCTTGTCGACGCCGAGCGTGCCGCGAAAGTCGAGATCGCCTTCCGCCGCGACTTTCCCCGATCGCAACTCGATCCCCATCGACGTCGCGACCGCCTTCAGCGTCACGCCGGCGCAAGCGACCAGCGCTTCGAGCAACATGTCGCCGGAGCAGAGCTCGGCGCCGCTCCCACCGGTCGCCGGATGAAGCCCGGCGACGGCCAGCGCTCGCCCCGTCTCGACCTTGCAGGCGATGCCTTCGGAATCGAGCGCGCCATGGGCTTCGAGCGTGGCGAGCCCGGCCTTCGCGTCTCCGCGGTAGCGTTCCTTGAGCGGCGCCTGGATGGCGCGCAGTTCGTCGCCGTTCATCGTCGTGCGTCTCCTCGTTCGCTCGTGCTTAGGCCACGCCGGCCTTCCGGCGATCCGCGCCTCGCCCGCCCCCGCGCCTCAGGCCCAGTCGAACCGCAGCGGCGCCTCGCGAAACGCGAAGCGGTCGAGATGCGAAGCAACGACGCCCTTCATGCGCTCAACCGTTTCGCCCTCCTCGCCTTCGATCGTAACCACGAGCGTCTCAGCCTCCGGCTCGAATGTGGCGACGGCCGCCGGAAACTTGACGACCCCTCTTTCGTCCGAAAGATCGACGTCCAGCTTGTGGCTCCAATGCTTGCAGAGCTGCTGCATATATTTGGCGGCGTTCGCGGTGGGAACGCTGGCCTTGGCGATCGGCATGTTCGTGACGTCTTTCGGCGTTCAGTAGGATTTGAGGCTGTTCAACCGCGGGACCAACCTCAGGTCGCGAAACCCAGGCGGGCGCATTCCGACAATTTAGCTGCAACCCTTGACGGACTCAACGGCGGCCCTTGCTCGTCCGAACCACGCCAGGTCCGCTTGTCGCCGCCCTCGGCCCAAGCTAACGCTAAGCAATGACCCGCGTCGGCTTCTTCTCCGGTTCGTTCGATCCGATGACCAACGGCCATCTGGACGTGATCGAGCACGCGGCCGCGCTTTGCGACCGGCTGGTTGTCGGCGTCGGCTCCAATCCAAACAAGGCCGCTTTGTTCACGGTCAAGGAGCGACTGAAACTGATCCGCGAAGCGGCCGCGCCCATCATGGCCAAGGCGCAATGCGAACTCGACGTCGTCGAATTCACCGGCCTCGCTATCGAGGCGGCGCGCAAGGCCGGCGCGACCCTGATTTTCCGCGGGCTCCGGGACGGGACCGATTTCGACTATGAGATGCAGATGGCGGGCATGAACGGCGCAATGGCGCCGGACCTGCGCACTGTGTTCTTGCCCGCGTCATCGCCTGTTAGGCCGATCACCGCGACCCTCGTGCGCCAGGTTGCCTCGATGGGCGGCGACGCCTCCGCCTTCGCGCCCCCCAATGTCATCAAGGCGCTGAAGGCGAAGTTCGCGAAGGGCTCCTGAAGAGCGCTGACGCCCTCAGCCCTCGCCCCGCTCCTGACGCAGCTTTGCCCAATACTCGAGCCGCTTCTTGATCTCGCGCTCAAAGCCGCGCTCGGCCGGCTCGTAAAGCGCGTGGCGGCCGAGCTTATCCGGCCAATAGTTCTGGCCGCTGAAGGCATCGGGCTCGTCGTGATCGTACTTGTAGGTTGCGCCGTAGCCCTCGCGCTTCATGAGCCGCGTCGGCGCGTTGAGAATGGTCTTGGGCGGGGCGAGTGAACCGTGTGCTTTGGCGAGCGCCTGAGCGGCGCCGAACGCTGTATAGACGGCGTTCGATTTGGGCGCTGTGGCGACGTAAACGACAGCCTCCGCGATCGCGAGTTCGCCTTCGGGACTGCCGAGGAAATCGTAGGCGTCCTTGGCTGCGCTGGCGACGACCAGCGCCTGCGGGTCGGCAAGGCCGATATCCTCCGACGCCATGCGCACGACGCGTCGCGCAATGAATAGAGGGTCCTCGCCAGCGTCGAACATGCGGGCGAGATAATAGAGGGCGGCGTCCGGATCGGAGCCGCGCACGGTTTTATGCAAGGCCGAGATCAGATTGTAATGACCGTCCTGCGCCTTGTCGTAGATCGGCGCCCGCCGCTGCACCACGTCGACCAGTTGCGCCGCATCGAGAGTCTCGTTCGGACGCGCCGCGCGCCAGACTTCCTCGGCAAGGGTGAGGATGGCCCGCCCGTCTCCATCCGCCATGCTGATGAGCGCCTCGCGCGCCGCAGCATCAAGAGGCAGGGGTTTGTCCATGGCGCGTTCGGCCCGCTCGAGCAGAGCTTCGAGCGCGTCTGAGCCAAGGGGACGAAAAACGAGCACGCGGGCGCGCGACAACAAAGCCGCATTGAGTTCGAACGACGGATTTTCGGTCGTTGCGCCGATCAACGTGATCGAGCCGTCCTCCATCACGGGCAAGAAAGAATCCTGTTGTGCGCGGTTGAAGCGATGGATCTCGTCGATGAAGAGGAGCGTCCCCTGCCCTTGCGATCGACGGGTCCGGGCGGCGTCGAAGATCTTCTTCAGTTCCGCGACGCCCGTATGGATCGCCGAAAGCTGGACGAATGCGTCGTTGCGGGAAGCGCCGATGAGCCGCGCGACCGTCGTCTTGCCGCTGCCAGGCGGCCCCCAGAAGATCATCGAGCCGAGCGAAGGCGCCGCAAGCAGACGTGTCAGGGCCCCATTCGGCCCAGTCAGATGCTCCTGGCCGGAAACCTCGGCGATCTTCGTCGGCCGCAGCCGCTCGGCGAGCGGCGCCGGCGGCGGCTCCGCCTTGGGGTCAAGGCTGTCGAGAAGACTCATAGCGCTTTGTCCCGCGAGCGAGCTCCGCTGTCCAGCGCGCCTGCTTGCCGCTTTCATGCCACTGGCCCATTGTTCGCGATCATCGAACCTGAGAGCCAGCTCATGAGTTCCTTCGGCCTCTTCTACGCTCCGTCCGAGACGCTGGGCTTTATTCCCGAGAGGCTCGAGCGGCTAACGGCGGTCATGGCTCGTCAGGTCGCGGAGAAGAAGGCTCCAGGCGTCTCCATGCTGATCGCCCGGCATGGCAAGGTCGCCTACCGGGACTTCGTGGGCGCGTTGCGTCCCGGCGGCCCGTCGATGACGGACGACGCGATCTTCCGCATCTATTCGATGACCAAGCCGATCGTTTCCGTCGCGGCGATGATGCTGGTCGAGCACGGGCGGCTCCTCATCACCGATCCCGTCTCAAAATACATCCCCGCCTTCGCCAATGTGAAAGTCGGCGTCGTCAACGGCGACAAGCTCGATCTCGCGCCGCTCAAGCGGCCGATAACCGTCCAGGACCTCATGCGCCACACTTCGGGGCTGACTTACGGCTTCACCGGGACCTCGCCAGTGCAGAAGCTGGTCGCGGCCTCAGGCGTGGGGAGTCAGAAGAGAACACTGGCCGAGCAGGTAGAGGCGCTCGCCGCTCTGCCGTTGATGCATCAACCCGGAGAGGTTTGGGAATATAGCTTATCGACCGACGTGCTTGGCCGCGTAGTCGAGATCGTCGAGGGCGCGAAACTCGGCGAGGTTCTCAGCGCCCGAATTTTCGAGCCGCTCGGCATGGACGATACCGCCTTTTTCATCCCTCCCTCAAAGCTTACGCGGGAGGCAAAACCAATGTCGCCGCAAGTCTACATAAGCCTGGGCGTCGATCCGAATCCCATGACCGAGCCGCCACGATTCGAATCGGGCGGCGGCGGCCTTTTGTCGACGATCGGAGACTACGCGCGCTTCGCTGCGATGCTAAGCAGAGGGGGCGAACTCGACGGCGTACGCATCCTGGGACCCCGGATGATCCGGTTCATGGCGAGCGATCATCTGGGATCCAATATCGACCGCAGCCACGCGCTGCTTGCGCCGGGCCACGGATTCGGCCTCGGCTTCGGCGTGCGCCTGCAATATGGACTCGCGACGACGCCAGGATCGGTCGGCGACTATTTCTGGGGCGGCTGGGCGGGAACGACATTCAGGGTTTCGCCGCAAGACTCCCTGTTCGCGATTTTCATGACGCAGGCGCCCGACAACCGCGAGCATTTTTTCTGGACGTTTGGAAATCTGCTCAACGCGGCAATCCTTTAAACCTCCGGCAACCCAAAGAGCCAGCTCATGAGTTCCTTCGGCCTCTTCTACGCTCCGTCCGAGACGCTGGGCTTTATTCCCGAGAGGCTCGAGCGGCTTACGGTGGTCATGGCTCGTCAGGTCGCGGAGAAGAAGGCTCCGGGCGTCTCCATGCTGATCGCCCGGCAAGGCAAGGTCGCCTACCGGGACTTTGTCGGCGCGTTGCGTCCCGGCGGCCCGTCAATGACGGACGACGCGATCTTCCGCATCTATTCGATGACCAAGCCGATCGTTTCCGTCGCGGCGATGATGCTGGTCGAGGAGGGGCGGCTCCTCATTACGGATCCCGTCTCGAAATACATCCCGGCCTTCGCCAATGTGAAGGTCGGCGCTGTCAACGGCGACAAGCTCGATCTCGCGCCGCTCAAGCGGCCGATAACCGTCCAGGACCTCATGCGCCACACGTCGGGGCTGACTTACGGCTTTACCGGCGTGTCGCCGGTGCAGAAGCTGGTCAAGACCGCAAATGTCGTGAGTTCAGACCGGACATTGGCCGAAAATGTCGAGGCGATGGCTACGCTTCCGCTCATGCATCAGCCGGGCGAGGTGTGGGAATACAGCCTCTCCACCGACGTGCTCGGACGCGTGGTCGAGGTCATCGAACGCGCTCGGCTCAGCGAAGTGTTGCATGAGCGCCTGTTCAAGCCCCTCGACATGGTCGACACCGCCTTCTTCACCCCGCAGTCGAAGCTTGCTCGGCGAGCCGATCCATTCTCGTTCGACTTCATGACCGCTGCGGGCGTCGACACGCGCGACGTGACGACGCCGCCGAAATTCGAGTCCGGCGGCGGGGGGCTGATGTCGACGCTCGCCGACTACACCCGCTTCGTCGCGATGCTGAGCTTCGGCGGCGCGATCAATGGGGTGCGCATTCTTAGTCCCCGAACGCTGGCCTTCATGGCGAGCGACCACCTCGATGCGCGGGTGAGGAGGGACCATTATCTGTTGTGGCCAGGCCACGGCTTTGGCCTCGGTTTCGCGGTCCGCACCGATCCAGGCCAAGCGCCGACGGCGGGCAGCGTCGGCGAGTTCTTCTGGGGCGGCATGATGGGCACCGCGTTCTGGGTGTCGCCGCGCGACTCTCTGTTCGCCGTGCTCATGGTTCAGACGCCGGAGAACCGCGAATACTTCCGCGTGCTGTTCCGCAATCTGGTCAGCGCCGCGATCGCCTGAGGCGGTCATCCAGGAGACCAAACCGGCGAGCGCCACGACGCTCAACGCCGGAGGAGGAAGCCCTCACGCCGCGAACTTTCGTTCCCCCGCCACCCAGGTTTCGCTGACCTTGATGTCGGCAATCGCATCCGGACTCACCTTGTAGGGATCGTTTTCCAGGATCGTCAGATCAGCCTCTTTGCCCGGCTCCAGCGTCCCGATCGAATCCTCAAGGCCAATGTGCCGCGCCGCATGGAGTGTTATTGCCTTCAACGCCTCAGCAATCGTGATCGCCTGGTCGGCCCCAACCACCGAGTTGTCGGTGACACAGCGACGGTTTACGGCGATTTGTACGAGCCGCAAAGGACCGGCCGGAGCAACCGGCGCATCGGTGTGCAGCGAAAAGCGGATGCCCGCCTTCACGCACGCGGCCATTGGTTCCATGAACTCAGTCCGCTCCGAGCCAAATATCTGATCGCGATAGGCCGCGCCATACAGATGCAGAAGGTCCGGAAGGAAACTGGGCTCCGCGCCGAGCCGCCTCATGCGGTCGAGTTGATCCTGACGCGCCATCGTGGCGTGCTGCACCAAGTTCAGCCCGGTGGCCGGATTGGGGCCATAGGCCTGTTCGATCGCGTCCAGCGCGTCGTCGATCGCCGCGTCGCCTTGGCAGTGGATCAGGATCGGCCACCCGGCCTCTTTCGCCCCCCGGCACAGGTCAGCCATCTGAGACGCGGAGTAGTTTGTTTTACCTCTTTTCGTCGCGTCCAGATATGGCTTCGTCTGTGCGGCGCTCTCGGCCTGGTTCGAGCCGTCCGCCCAAAATTTCATGCCATACAACGAAAAGCGGCTATTGGGGATCTTCCTCGCTTTGGCGGCGGGCCCCAGCGACGTGAAGGCCTTGCTGGCCTCGATCGAATCCGTACTGAGGCTCGCGCTTATCCGCACGTCGAGCGCCTTCGACAGTTTTGCGAGCGGCTCTACCCAGTCGGGCTTTATGGTGCCGGGCTCGTGCAGCGTCGTATTACCTGCGGCCGCCACCTGTTTCGTGTAGGACGCGAGCGCGGTGGCGATCAACTCAAGGGTAACTGGGGGAGCAGCGATGGCGATGAAACGAAGCAGCGCCGGTTCTTCGTATATCAACCCGTTTAGCTTGCCGTCTGGCGCCCGGCCGAAATGGCCACCCCCGACAAGTTCACCGACATCATGTGAAATTTTGGCGAGCTCGAACGCCATGGCGTTCGCGGCGCCAACGTGTCCGTTCACGTACAAGACGAAAATCGGATGCTGGGTCGATATTGCGTCCAGTTCGTGCATCGACAGATCGCCGCCCTGCAAGAGGTTGTCGTAG
The DNA here is from genome assembly GCA_963737365.1 of uncultured Alphaproteobacteria bacterium. GTDB lineage: Bacteria > Pseudomonadota > Alphaproteobacteria > Rhizobiales > Beijerinckiaceae > Roseiarcus. Next base: position 190,214 of record CAVTSD010000007.1, on the reverse strand, counting down.
GACCCGGCGCGAATCCACTGGCCCGGCGCAAATTTCGCGACCGCCCCTTTCAGCGCGGCCAGCGCGTCGGCCCGAACTCAAATGTTTTGGGTAGCCGATATCGAACATTAGATCAGCGGACAGCGCGGAAAGGACGGTATGATGATGCGGGTCGATGAATCCCGGAAACAGACAGCGCCCCTGAAGGTCGACGATCCGGGTCGCACCGTTCGCGAGGGAGGACACCTCTGACGCCGATCCGGCGGCAAGGATCTTTCCGCCTCCGATCGCGAGCGCCTCGGGTGGCCGCCCCGCGGCCGTCATGGGGTGGATCGTGCCGTTGCGAAAGATTACATCCGCGCTGTCGGCCGCGTGGGCTTTGCCCCCCGCGATCGTCCCTGCCACCCCCGCCGAGACGGCGTAAGCCAGGAACCGGCGCCGGCTCGGCTCATCTCGCCAAAGGGCGGAGGTCAAGTGATTGGTTATCTGGGAATTCTCACAGGCTCGGCACATCGGCGCCTCCTAAGGCCATGCTGGCGCGAGGTCCGCAAAGCACTATCACGCCGCGAACTTCCGCTCCCCCGCCACCCAGGTCTCGCTGACCTTGATGTCGGCAATCGCATCGGGGCTGACCTTGTAGGGATCGCTCTCGAGAATGGTAAAATCCGCGTCCTTGCCTTTCTCCAACGACCCGAGACGGTCGCCCTGCCCGAGTTGGCGGGCGGCGTCGATCGTCACAGCGCGGATCGCGTCGTCAAGCGAAACGGCCTGATCGGGGCCGACGACTGAATTGTCGATGATGCAGCGGCGCGTAACCGCGGTGCTGATGAGCGCGAGCGGCCCAGGCGGTGAGCAGGGCCCATCGGTATGCAGCGTGAACGGCAAGCCGGCTTTCACGCAGGCCCCCGCAGGGTCCATGAACGCAGCGCGCTCCGGTCCGAAGATCTGGTCGCGATAGGCCGCGCCATAGAACCGCACATGATTCATCAGGAAGCTCGGCTGTACGTTGAGCTTCTTCATGCGCAGAATCTGATCGGGCCGCGCCATCGTCGCATGCTCGATGCGATTGACGCCATACTCGGTCGAGCCGGCATAGGCCGCCTCGATCGCGTCGAGCGCGATATCGGCCGTGTAGTCGCCGTTGCAGTGGATCTGCACCGGCAGACCCAGGGCCTTCACTTCGGCGACCATGTCCTTCATCTTGGCAGCGTCAAAGTTCGGCGATCCCTTGGAGGCCGAGTTCAAGTAAGGCTTGGACTGCGCCCCGGTCTCGGTCTGGTTGGAGCCGTCGCCGACAATCTTCACGCCATAGAGCGAGAACAGGGAGTCGCCGACAGGCGCTCCTTTCCCAAGGCCGCGGCTGAGGAAGGGCGCCAAGCCACTGGTGTCGCCGAACATCACGCTCGCACTGGTGCGACAAGCGAGCGTATTCGAGAGCTTGGCGAATTGGTCGATCCAGTCGGAGCGGATCGTGCCAGGCTCGTGCAGCATGGTGTTGCCGACGGACGCGATGTGCTGGGCGTAATCCACGATCGCCTTGGCCGCGACATCGGGCGTGATCTTGCCGAGGAAATGGACCGCGAATTTGAGCATCGCGCTTTCTTCGTAGACCAGTCCATTCAGCTTGCCGTTGGGGCCACGGCCGAAATGACCGCCGCCCGGCAGTTCGCCGATATCCTCGGAGATCCCTGCGATGTTCAACGCCTCGCTGTTGACGCAGGCGTCGTGGCCGTTGGTGTACCAGACGAAGATCGGATGGTCGGTCGAGATCGCATCGAGTTCGGCGAGATTCGAGATCGCCGCCCTGCAGAAGATTGTCGAAATTGGAGCCGACGATCCATTGTCCCTTGGGCATGCTCGCCGCCTCTTGCCTCAGGTGCGCGACGAGTTTCTCGCGGGTCGGATATTTGGCGTAGCCGACGTCGTCGAGCAGTTCGAAGATCAGCGACGCGAGGATCGTGTGATTGTGCGGATCAATAAGCCCTGGCAGCAGCGTGCGGCCGTCAAGATCGATGACCTTCGTGCCGCCGCTCTTGAGGCCGGAGAGTGTCGCTCTCATCGCCAACCGCAACCACCTTGCCGTACTTGATCGCGACCGCCGAGGCGACCGGCGCGCCCGCCAGCGGACGAATCGTCCCGCCGCGCAGAATGTAATCGGCGCCTTCGTCCGCTGCGAAGACGGAGGAGGCCCCGACCCCAGTCAAGGCGGCCGACGCGACCGAAAAAGCCATGAACGCGCGCCGAGTGGGCTTGCCCACCGCGTTCCCAAGCAAGCCCGCCATCCCACCGGAATAGAACTCGTCGCGCAGGAAGAGCTGGTTGAAACACCCGCGACACATGTTCAAGCCTCCGGCGCCTAGCTGCGAGCGCTATGACGTCGTTGTGTACATGACCCAAAATGGTTCCCAAACCCCCAAGAATGTGGATGGAGATGACTCCATCAGGTCATTGTTCAGCTGTGGCGCACAACCGCGACCCGAAGCGCAGCGCGCCAATCGCAACTGCCGCCGACGCTCGTAACCCTGCTCACGGGCGCTTTTGGCCAAATCTGGGCGCCTTTCCGCACAGGAAGACGTCACCAAACACCGATGTTCGACGCCGACGCCCATGGCTCCGCCGGCGCCTTTGGCTCGCCCTTTTGGATAAGCTCAATGGAGATGTTATCGGGCGTGCGAATGAAGGCCATGTGGCCGTCGCGCGGCGGCCGGTTGATGGTTACGCCAGCCTTCTGCAGTTTGGCGCAAAGCGCGTAGATGTCATCGACGGCATAAGCGAGATGGCCGAAGTTGCGCCCGCCTTTGTACTCTTCGGGATCCCAGTTGTAGGTGAGCTCGACGGTCGGCTTTTTGCTCGCCTTCGCGGTCTCGGCGTCATCAGGGGCGGCGAGGAACACCAGGGTGAAGCGGCCCTTCTCGTTTTCGATGCGCCGCGTCTCGACAAAGCCCATGATCTCGAAAAACGCGATTGTCGCCTTGAGGTCCGTCACGCGGATCATTGTATGCAGATATTCCATGAGCTCCTCGCCGGGGTTTGCTTCGCTAATGGCTTCAGAGCATAACGCCTTCGGCATCAAGGGGAAGCCCCCGCCAGACATGGGACCGCTCGCTTTGGCGACAGAGCCGGGCCATTCGGCCGATCACCACTCGACGCTGAAGCAGCGCGCCGCGACGGCCTCGATCGTCGCGAGCGCCGTTCTCGCGGCGCTCAAGCTCGCGGCGGGCTTCGCCTCTGGCTCGCTCGCCCTTATCTCGGAAGGCGCGCATAACACAATCGACATCGGCGCGAGCGCTCTCACTTTGTTCGCCGTGCGCGAGGCCGACAAGCCCGCCGATGCCGATCATCCGTTCGGCCACGCCAAGATCGAGGCGGTGGCCGCGCTGGCCGAGACCGGCCTCCTCGCCGCGCTCTCGATCGGCGTCGCGATCCAGGCTTTCGAGCGCATCCGCGGCGGCGACGCTGTGGTCGACGTGACTGCGTTCGCCATCGGCGTCATTCTGTTCTCGATCGTCGTCGATCTTGTGCGCTGGCGCGCGCTGACCCATGCGGCGCGCACAACCTCGAGCCACGCGCTCAGCGCCGACGCCCTGCATTATTCGAGCGATCTCGTCGCGTCTGTGCTCGTGCTTCTCGGGCTTGTCGCGACGCGCTCGGGATTCCCCCACGCCGACGCGCTGGCGGCGATCGGCGTCGCCGGTTTCATCGCTGTCGCAGGCTACCGCCTGGGCCGGACCACGATCGATGCGCTTGTCGACCGCGCGCCGCATGGGCTGACCGAGGCGATCCGGAGCCTCGTCATGCACGATACAAGCGTCGCGGGCATTGAGGCGATCCGCTTAAGGCCGAGCGGCGCCAAGATCGTTGGAGACATCATCGTCTCTGTGTCGCGCACACTGCCGCTCGAGCGCGTCGCCGGGATCAAGGCCGAGCTGCAATCCCGGATCGCACGAAAATGGCCGCAAGCCGAATTGACCATCACCGCCAATCCGCTTGCGCTGGACGACGAGACCATCCTCGAGCGGGTGCTGGTGATCGCCGCTCGCCGGGGCCTGCCGGTGCATCATGTCATCATCCAGGACATCGAGCGGCGTAAGACCGTCACTCTCGATCTCGAGGTCGACGGCGCGATGTCGCTCGGCGAGGCTCATCGGGTCGCCTCCGAGCTTGAGGACGCGATCGCGAGCGAAATCGGCGAGGACGTGGAAGTCGAGACCCATATTGAGCCTGCCGAGCCCGAATCAAGCGGGCAATTGGCCGAGCCGGACCTCGCGCGCCGCATCGAAGCTTCGCTCGCGGCGACAGCCGCCGAGCAGGGACGCGTGCGCGATATCCACGACGTTCGGGTGCGCGAAACCTCGGGCGGCGTGTTCGTTCTCTTCCATTGCCACGTCGATCCGGCGACACCGGTCGAGACGGTCCATGACGCCGTCGATTTGCTTGAGCGCTCGGTCAGGGAGGCTTTTCCGGAGGCGCGGCGGGTCGTCGGGCACGCGGAGCCCGAAGGAACAGACGCCGGAGGCTAGGTTCGCGCCCCGGACAGCGGCGGCTCTGGTGTCCGAGGGAGGCCGCTGGATCACCGGCGACGTCATCCACGTCGACGGCGGCTCGAAGCTCTAAAGGCTGAATCGGCCGCCCACTTCTTCAGTCTCAAGCGCGATTTTTGGGATTCTGTGAGACTGCGCTATTCAAAGAGGTCGATGACAGAAACGCAGCCGACGAATAGCGCGTCAACGCCAACTGCCGCCACGGCCTCAAGCTGGCGCAGCCGATGGCTCTACCCGCTTCTCCGCATCGCTTTCCTCGTTTTCGCCGCCTGGCTCATTTGGTACATCGCAGGACATTGGGACCGTTGGACAGGCGCCGCGCGTCTCGAGTCGACGGACGACGCCTTCGTCGCGGGCGACGTGACGCCGCTCTCCGCGCGCGTGTCCGGATATATCACCGAGATGCCGGTCAATGACTTTCAGACCGTTCGCAAAGGCGATCTCATCGCCGTCATCGATCCGTCCGATTACACCGCCCAACTTGACCTGGCTCAAGCCAATCTCGCCGCCGCCGAGGCGACGCTCGCCAATCTCGAGAACCAGCGGGCCATCCAGCAGGCGCTTGTCCGCGAGGCCGAGGCGACGATCGACTCGACCGAGGCCGACGTGCTCCGTTACCAGCTCGAGGACAAGCGCCAGCGCGACCTTTTCAAGACCGGAATCGCCGGCACCCAACAGCTGGTCGAGCAGGCCGACGATAATGCGAAGAAAGCGCTCGCCCAGAGGCGACTGAACGAAGCGCAGCTCGACCAGCAGAAGGCGGCGCTGGCGGCGATCGACATCCAGGAGAAGCAGCTTCGCGCCCAGATCCACGCGGCGGAAGCGCAAGTCGCGCTCGCCGCCGACAATCTGCGCTATACGCGAATTCTGTCGCCAGCCGACGGCATCGTGGGACAGCGACAAGTGCGGGTTGGTCAGTTCGTCAATATCGGCACGCAGGTGATCGCCGTCGTTCCGCTGCCGAACATCTGGACCATCGCCAACTATAAAGAAACGCAGATGACCAACATCCGGGTCGGCCAGCCAGCCCGCGTCACTGTCGACGCCTTTCCCGACCTTAAACTCACCGGCCATGTCGACAGCTGGTCGCCCGGAACCGGCAGCACCTTCGCGCTGCTTCCGCCAGACAACGCGACCGGGAACTTTACCAAAGTCGTCCAGCGCGTCCCGGTGAAGATCGTGCTCGATAGCAATCCCTCGCTTGGAGCTCTGGTGAGGCCCGGGATGTCGGTCGAAGCCACGGTCGATACCGGAGCGAGCCCCGTGCGGATCGATGGAGCGACGACAAGCGCCATAGCGCCTAAGCCGTGACGGCGGTCCCAGCGCCACTCGCCGGAGCGGGCGCGGTCGTCCGCACTCCCGCGCCGATCACCTCGGCTGGCCTCGCCACTCATCTAAGCGGATCACCATTCATCCGGCTCAGCGCCGATTCGCTCAGGCCTTACATCGGCATACTGGGCGTTCTAATTGGCGCGCTCCTGTCGACGATTGGCAGTCGCATTACGACCTTCGGTCTCGCGGATTTGCGCGGCGGCCTGCACTTCGGGTTCGACGAAGGCGCATGGATGACGACAAGCTTCGGCGTCGGCCAGATGATGATCGGCGTCGCCTGTCCCTACCTCGGCGCCATTTTCAGCGTTAGGCGAATGCTCCTGTACGGAATGGCGCTGCTGTTCGTCGCCAGTCTGCTTGCGCCCTTGTCGCCCAATCTTACAGCTTTCCTCACGGCGCAATTTCTCGCCGGCGTCGGCGCGGGGACCTTCATCCCGCTCACCATCGGCTTCATTGTCCGCAATCTGCCACAGCGACTCGTCGTGTACGGTCTCGCGGTCTATGCGATGAACTCGGAGCTATCGCAGAACGTCGCGGCTTCGCTCGAGGGCTGGTACTCGGACAGCGTGTCGTGGCGATGGATCGAATGGCAATATTGCGCCGCGCTCCCCGTCATGTTCGCTTGCATCTGGTACGGCGTGCCCCGCGAGAAGACGAACACGAGCCTTCTTCAGCACCTCGACTGGCCCGGGCTCGTCTATTCCGGCTTCGGTTTCGCGCTTCTTTACGCCGGTCTCGATCAGGGCAACCGGCTCGACTGGAACAACAACGGGTTGGTCAATGGCCTCTTGCTTTCCGGTGGATTGCTTACGCTCGCCTTCGTCGTGCGGGAGCTCTGGATCGAGAAGCCGTTCCTCAACCTTCGCCTGCTCACCCGGGAGGGGCTCGTGCCGATCCTGCTTCTAGTGACCGGCTTCCGCTTCATCATTCTCTCGACCGCCTACATCATTCCGACCTACCTCCAGGTCGTGCAGAACTATCGGGAGTTGCAGGTCGGCTCGGTTTTGCTTTGGATCGCCCTGCCCCAGCTCTTGATCGTCCTTCCGCTTGGCTGGCTTCTGCAACGCGTCGACCCGCGTTTGGTGCTCGCGATCGGCGCAATTCTGATCGGAATCGCCTGTCTCATGGGAACCGGCCTCACCCAGGACTGGGCCACCGACGATTTTCTTCCCTCCCAGATCTTACAGGCGATCGGACAATCGTTCGCGTTGACGGCGGTCGTGGTTCTCGCCGTTCGATCGATGAGCCCCGCCGACGTCTTGACGATCGGCACATTGTTCCAGACAAGTCGCCTGTTCGGCGGCGAGATCGGAACCGCCTTCATGCAGACTTTCGTGCGCGTGCGCGAGCAGGTCCATTCCAATCTTATCGGCCTGCATGTCGACAGCCTCGGCGGGCAGACGGCCGATCGGCTGGCGGCCTATCGCAACGCTGTCGCCACGCATTCGAGCGACGCTGCGGTCGCCGCGGCGCGGGCGACGAGCTTGCTTGCGTCCGCAGTCGCGAAGCAGGCCGCGGTGCTCGCGTACATCGACGGATTTCTCGCCGCCGCCATCGGCGCGTACGTTTGTCTGTTCCTGACTGCATTCTTGAGGCGGCATTGAGAAAAAGCGGGCGGTTCGGCTGACGATCCCAAGGCCTGCGCTCAAGGCCGGGCGGATCACTGGCGCGCTTGCGATAGTATCGGGTTCAAGCTCCGATTCGGAACGGGACCCGATGCGAACCGCCTATTGCTTCACGCCCGATCGCGCCTTCTTTGCGCCGGCTGTGCGCGCGATCGCCTCCCTCATCGAGGCCGAACCCGACGTCGAGCGCGAGATTTTCCTCATTTGCGCGCCGGACGACGTTTTGCCGGGCCTCGACCAGCTGTACGCGCCCTTGCGCGAGCGCATCACGCTCATGACACTCGATTTCTCGCGCTTCGACGGGGCTCTCGCCGGCAAAGGCCGCTTCTCCCGCGCGGTGTTCCGACGCCTCTTTCTCGACGACATCCTGCCCGCGCATTTCGAGCGAATTGTCTCCGTGGATTCCGACATGTTGATCGTCCGCCCCGGCCTCAAGCGTCTCGAAAGTTTCGATCTTGGGGGAAGACCGCTCGCTGCGGCCTATGACATGATCTTTCTCATGGACTTCAAGGGCGACGCTTTGGCGCGTCAGTTTCAGCGCTCGCGCCGCGCGCTTGGCCTCGCAATCGACACGCCCTACTTCAACGCTGGCCTCATGGCGATCGACCGCGCCGTGTGGCGGGCCGAGAAGCTGACGGAGCGCGTGACGAAAGCGCTGCGCGACGAGCCCGAGCGTTATCCGTTCATGGAGCAGGATGCGCTCAACGCCGCGCTTAAAGGCAATTTCGCGCCGCTCTCGCCGCGCTTCAATTTCATGGGCGACTTTTTCCTGCTCGATCTCGAACGCGCGCTCGAGCCGATGGTGCTGCATTTCGTCAATGCGCCAAAGCCCTGGGAGCTTGCTTCCTGGAAGGGGGAAGCGCGGTTCGCCGAGACCTATCGCGCCTGGCTCGCCGCCTCGCCATGGCCAGATTTGGCGAAGGCGCCGTCCAACCCGCCATGGCGACGCACGCGGCCGCCGCTCACAGCCGTGAGACGCGAGTTCGCCAAGCGACTGTCTGAGTTCCTCGCGGAAACGCGCTTTATCGATGGGGCGCTCAACGTCCGCACTGAGCTTTGAATTTGGGAGTGGAAACTTGAAAGCGAATTTCTGGCTGATTGCGATGGCGTGCGGCTGCTTCCAGGCCCTTCAAGCCATGTCCAACGGATCAGCCGTTCGGGCCGGCGTCGGCGCGCTCTGGGTTGGCGCGGGCTCCGCCATCATCTCCGCGCTATCGCTCGTTCTGGTCGCTGTCGTGATCTACCGCCTTCCGCTCCCTGACTCGAGCTTAATCACGGCTCAAGGATTGAAAGTCGTCGCTGGCGGCATGTTCGGCGCGTTCATCGTCACCGGCCTCGCCTTCGTCGCCCCCAGGCTCGGACCCACGCAGACCTTCATCCTTTATTTCTTCGTCATCGCTGTCGTGTCGGCGCTCATCGACATCTTTGGTCTTCTGGGAACGGAAGCAAGGCCGCTCGAAGCACGGCAGCTGATCGGCGTTTTGCTGGCCGGCGTCGGGCTCGTTCTCGCCCGCACCTGAGGCTGGCCAATGCGATCCGGCGCTCCAGTTCCGCGCAAGCGGCAACTGATAGAATGCGTCGAGACCAAGTCTTTACTGCGCGTCGCCACACGCTTTACTTTACGTAACTTTCTAATATCAGTACATTATGGGTAACAATTTGTTACAGTTAAATAAGATTTAAGTCTTCGCCGCGAGAATGTTCCGAAGCGCCGCCGTATCTCACGCCGGCGAGGGCGATTCTCGGGTGGCCAATGAAGGTTCTCATATCTCTCGCTTGCGTCGCATCGATCGTGGCGGGGCCGGCCTCAGCCGCCGATCTCTTGGGCTCCGCTCCGCCGCTCACCTTGCCGGCGGAGCAGGGCCCGTTAGCCTTCGAGGCGGCCTCGAACTGGTATGTGCGGGGCGATCTCGGGATCAGTTTCGACGTTGCCCCGACCGTCTCGACGGCGGCGATTTCCGTCCCGCCGCCCGGCTTCGCCGGCTCAACTTTGCCCGTCTATTCCGGGCAGAACATCCATGCGACCGACTTCTCCGGCGGCCTCGGCGCGGGCTACCGCTTCAACAATTATCTGCGCTTTGACGGCACCTGGGACTACCGCACCGGGCCCGGCGGATCGAGCAGCACCACCGTCGTCTGCCCCTATGCGCTCACCGGATTAACGAGCCAGATCCCGCCCAATCCGCTGCTAGGCTATCTCTACAATACGACGAACACCTGCATCGGTTCAGCGAACATAAACCAGCATAACAACACGTTTCTCGCCAACGGCTATGTCGATCTCGGAACCTACTACGGCTTCACCCCCTATCTCGGCGGGGGACTCGGCTTCAACATCAACACCATGGCGGGAAGCCTCACCTTCAACGAGACCGCCGACGGCCAACGCTACGCCGCCGATCTCACTCCGACGGGGACCTATCCGCAGCTTTGGCTCAATCAGTTCGGGAATCTGATCAGTCCGCAGCCGAATATCGCCTTTGCGCCGCAAAACTGGAACCGATCCTTCAGCTCCACGACCTATAGCTTCGCCTGGGCGCTCTCGGCAGGTCTCGGGTTCCAGCTCACTCCGAGCGCGACGCTCGACGTCGGCTATCGCTATCTGAACAGCGGCGCGGTCACCAACCTCATCAATCCGCAGACAGGCCTGACGGTGAAGCAGAACAACTGGTCGCAGCAAATCCGGGTCGGCATCCGCTACGCCATCCAATAGGGAACCGCCAAAGCACGCGTCGCGAGAAGAGCGTTCGTCTCACGCGGCGGGCTCGGCGGCGGCGGAAGCGTCCGCGGTGAGGTCGACGGCGACGCCGCCAGCGAGAACACGCCTGGCGACCGCGACGTCGAGATCGCCTTCCCAGGCGGCGATCACGACCGTCGCGACGCAATTGCCGATCAGATTGCCCAGCGCCCGCGCCATGCCGATGAACCAATCGATGGACAGCACCAGGACGAGCCCGATCGCCGGGATCGCCGGCACGGCGTTCAAGGTCGCGGCGAGGATGACGATCGCCGAGCCCGGAACGCCGTGAGCGCCCTTTGAGGTCACCAGCGAAATGCCGAGCACGAGCAGAAGGTCGCCGAAAGACAGCGGTGTATTGGTCGCTTGAGCAATGAACACCGTCGCCAGCGTAAGATAGATCGAGAAGGCGTCGAGGTTGAACGAGTACCCCGTCGGCACCACCAGGCCGACGACTGAGGGCTTAACGCCCATAAACTCAAGCTTGCGCATGATCTGCGGCAGAACCGCGTCGGACGACGCGGTCGCCAGCACGATTGTCAGTTCCTCGCGGAAGTAGTTCAGGAACTGCAGGATATTCAGGCCGGTGAAGACGCGCATGACCACGCCGAGCACGACCACCACGAAGAACGCGACGGCCGCCCAGAACAGAACGACGAGCGAAGCCAGCTGCCTGAGCGAGCCGACCCCATATTCCCCGACCGTGTAGGCGACCGCGCCAAGAACACCTAAGGGCGCGAGCCGGACGATCAGCCCCATGGCGCGAAATAGCACCTTTGAGGCCATCTCGATGAGAGTCTCGAGCGGCGCGACAGGCTCGCCCACGAGCGACAAGCTCACGCCGAAGACGATGGCGAAGAACAGAACCTGAAGCACATCGTTGCGCGCCAGCGCATCGAAGGAAGTCGTCGGAATGATGTTGAGAACGAAGCCGGCGATTCCGCCGCCATGAAGCTTATGGGCGTTGTCGGCATAGGCGCTCAAAGCATGCGCGTCGAGCTTCGACGCGTCGATGTTCATCCCCTCGCCGGGCCGGACGAGATAGGCCAGGATCAGTCCCACAGCCAACGCGACAGTGGTCATCACTTCGAAATAAAGAAGCGCCTTGCCGCCGACCCGGCCGACTTTCTTCAAGTCGCCGGCTCCGGCGATGCCGTGCACCACGACGCAAAAGACGATCGGCGCGACGATCATCGTGATGAGCTTCAGGAAAGCGTCGGAGAAAAACTTGAGGCCGATGGCGAAATCAGGCGCCGCCATGCCGAGAACAACGCCGAGCGCGAGCCCCGCCACCACTTGCGCGAACAGAGATTTGTAGAGCGGGCGCCTGGGGGCGGCGATTGTCGCGGATGTCATCGAAAGCCCCTCTTCTCGCGGCGACCCGGTCCTCGCGGACAGCGCGGCCGGCGAACAACTGCCGGGACGCGCGGTGACGCTCATAAGCGCTTGGCTGGTCGCGCCTCACGCAGGGTCTGCCAACGAACCCTCCATTAGGAAAGCGGCTCGCAAAAGCCTTGCCAACGCGGGATCGCCGCTTTCGCTTGTCGTCAGAACTTGTTTCCTCGGAGCCGACATGCGAGCTTGAGCCAGCCGATAAGACTGCCAAAAATTCGGCGCTGATTACGAATGAGGGAGGACGCCCATGGTTAGGATGGTTGCGAGGCTGATCGCCGTCGCATTGTTTGCGCTATCGCTGCCGTTGGCGGTTCAAGCCAAGACTTTGTACTGGATCTCGCATGGTTCTCCCGCCGATCCGGTGTGGACTTACTTTCTTGCCGGCGCGAACATGTGGGCGAAGGACACCGGCCAGACCGTCAAGACGTCGTTCCACAATGGGGACGTGCCCTCGCAGCAGGAGGCGATCCGAACCGCCATCGCCGCCAAGGCCGACGCCATCGTCACGACCAGCCCCGATCCAGGCAGCCTCGTCGACGTCGTCAAGGAAGCGCGGGCGGCCGGCATTCCGGTCATCAATTTCAACACGCCCGATCCGAAGGTGAACTTCACGGCTTACGTCGGCGGCGACCTGCTCGTCGTCGGAAAGGCGTGGGCGCAATATCTCGTCGACCACAAGCTCGTGAAGTCCGGCGACTTCGTCTGGATGCCGGTCGAGGTTCCGGGCGCGAGCTACGGCGTCGAGGAGAAGAAGGGCATCGACGCCGTCTTCGGCCCGCTCAACATCAAGACGGAAGTAACCGAGGCGACGCTCGATCAGGCGAACGTCATCTCGCGCATGAGCGACTACCTCACCGCCAATAAGGCAAAGATCAACGCGATCATCGGCCTTGGCGACATGGTGACGGGCTCGATCAAGCGCGTGTTCGACCAGGTCGGCGTGAAGCCCGGTGAGATTCCGGTCGTTGGCTGGGGCAACTCGCAGGATACGACCGCGGAAGTCAAAGACGGCTATGTCAACGCCGCCATGTGGCAGGACCCGCAGGCGACGAGCTATCTCGCTCTGTCGCTCGGCGTGATGGCGGCGGATGGCGTGCCCCCGGGTTTCAACATCACGGTCGGCTCGCTTTACGACAAGTCGACGGTCGACACCTACGACAAGATGATGTCGGGCAAGTAGGCGCTGAACGCCCTCCGGTCCTGGAACGATCTCCAGGACCGGAAGCTTCCCAATTCGGCTCGTGAACCCGACGGCGCTAAAGCCTTCCGCCGCCCTTTCACCCGGTGACCGGACTTGACGCATACTTCCACCCTCCGCCGCATCATCTCGGCGCCGGAGTTCGGCCCCTTCGTGCTGTTGATCCTCGAGATCGCGGTCTTCGCGGCGATCAATCCGGCATTTCTGTCGCCGCTCAACGTCTCGAACACGCTGACCTTCACCGTCGAGCTCGGTCTTATCGCCCTCGCCATGACGCTTTTGATGACGGCGGGCGAATTCGATCTCTCGGTGGGTTCCGTGTTCGGTTTCGCGCCGGTCGCGATGTGGACGCTCTACAATGCCGGGCTGACCTCGCTGTTCGTCGGCTTCATCGTCGCGCTTCTCATCGCGGCGGCGATCGGGTTGTTCAATGGCCTGTTCGTCACGAGGCTCAAGATTCCATCGTTTCTGGTGACGCTGGGCATGCTCCTGGTGGTGCGCGGCGTCGCCTTGTTCGTCACCGACGGCTTCCCGCAGCGCACCTGGAGCGCAAGCGGCCAATGGCTCGCCGATCTCCTGGTCGGCGACTTCCATGTCGGGCCGTTCCGTGTCTACGCCTCGCTATTCTGGTTCATCGCCGCTGCGATCATCCTCGGCTACGTGCTGACGCAGTCGAAATTCGGGAACTGGATTCAGGCGACGGGGGGCAATGCGGTGGCGGCGCGAGCCCGCGGCGTGAATGTGAACGCGGTCAAAGTCTGGCTATTCGTGTTGAGCGCCGTCATGTCGGCTTTCGCCGGCATCATCAGTTCGATCCGCACTTCCGCCGCTAACCCGAACAGTGGAAGCGGATACGAGCTCGAGGTGATCGCAATGGTGGTCATTGGCGGCACGGCGCTCACCGGCGGCCGCGGCACCATCATCGGCACTGTGCTCGGCATCCTGATCCTACGCGTGATGCGCAACGGCATCGTGCTGATCGGCGTGCCCGGCCTTGCTTACAACATCTTCATCGGCGCCATCATCCTTGGCATGATGGCGCTCCACTCCTGGCTCGAGCGCCGACATCAGGCGGGGACCTGAACGATGAGCGAAGATGGTCTCATCCGCATGGAGCATATCGACAAGTTTTACGGTCGCGTGCAGGCGCTCGACGACGTCAACCTCACCGTTGCGCGCCAGGAGATCGTCGGCCTCCTGGGCGACAACGGCGCGGGCAAGTCAACGCTGATCAAGGTGCTGTCCGGCGCGGTGGGCGCGACCAGCGGCGACATCATCGTGCGCGGCAAGCGCGCCGACATTCGCAGCGCCACGGACGCGATCGCGCTCGGGATCGAGACGATCTATCAGGATTCGGCGCTGGTCACACAGCTCTCAATCGCGCGCAATCTGTTCCTCGGTCGCGAGCCGCTTAAAGGTCCGCGCTTCCTCAACCGCATGGATACAGCGCTCATGGACCAGGTCGCCGGCGAACTCTTGCGAAAGGTCGGAATCGGCAAGTCGATCCCGGCCTCAACGCCGATCTCATCGCTGTCCGGCGGCGAGCGCCAGGCGGTGGCGATCGCTCGCGCCATGCATTTCGACAGCGACCTCATCATCCTCGATGAGCCGACCAACAACCTTGGCGTCGCCGAGACGCAAGGCGTTCTACGCTTTGTCCGCAACGCGCGCGATTCCGGACACTCGTGCATTTTGATCGCGCACAACATCCATCATGTGTTCCAAGTGGTCGATCGCATCGTCGTCATGCGGCACGGCAAGATTGTCGCCGATGATATCGATCCGAAACACACAACGGTCGCGGAGGTCGAGGCGGTCATCACCGGCGAGCTCATCGAACTCAGCGCACTGACGACTGTTCTCGCCGGTTCGGCGAGGGCCCCGCGTTTGCTGTCATGGCTTGCTCAAGGCGACGATGCCGAAAAATTGTCTGGATTGTTCGATTGCATCGAGATTAAGGGGGTGACAAATCAGCGTCGGCGGCGACGCATAGGAATGGCTAAATGCCGGAAGCAACAGGCAGTTTCCATCATCTCCTGGGCCCTGGAGTGCCGACCCGCAATTTCAGCAAAGGTAAGACGGTCTTCAAGGAGGGCGATCGGGGCGACGAGTTTTTCATCGTCATACGCGGACGTGTGGAGATCATGAGCGGCGACCGTCATTTCGAGACGCTCGGCCCCGACGGCATCTTCGGCGAGATGGCGCTGATCGACGACAGCCCGCGCAGCGCCACCGCTGTCGCCTTAACCGACGTGACGCTGGCGCCAATCAAGGAAAATCAATTTCTCTTCCTGGTCCAGAACACGCCGTTTTTCGCGCTGAGCGTCATGCGCGTGCTCGCGAGCCGATTGCGCCGCCAGAACAAAGCGGCGTGATCGGCACTATCCGCTTTTTAGCGCCGCGCCCGCCTATATGACGATCGCAATCGCCTCGCGGCCTTTTGGCGTTTCGACGACGCGCATGGAGACCGCCTGACCTTCGAACAGGGCGCTGACCCCTGATGCGCTGAGCGTGGTGCTATGGACGAACACGTCTCGACCGAAATCGTCGCTGGCTACGAATCCAAAACCGCGGGCGTCGTCGAACCACTTGACCTTGCCGGTCAACTCGAAAGCCGAAGACGGGTCGAGGGTCGAATGCCGCGGCGACCGCTCGATGGCGGCCTTGGTGTCGACTTCGACAACCCGCACCACCTCCGCCCCTCGAGATCCGTTGCGGGCGACGACGCGAACCTTGGCGCCTGAAGGAAGAGTTTGACGCCCGATCTCGCGGAGAGCCTTAAGATGCAAGAACGCGTCGCCCCCGCCGGCAAGCTCGACGAAACCATAGCCCTTGGTCGCGTTGAACCATTTCACTGCTGCGTCGACTGTCGTCCCCTCCGCTTGGCGATCGACGCTTTCCGAAATCGCGTCATACCCGCTGGGCGCGCCCGGCGCGCCCCTGTGCCCGGCGAGCTCGAACCCGCGCGCGCCAATTTCCGTCTCTTGAATATGACCGACCATGAGCTTCCGACCTCCGTAACAAAGCGTATCCAGATCGGAACCACGGGCTTGAACCGCAACGCCGACACCGCCGCTTCAAGCCGAACTCCCCGCGTTCTGCTTGCCACGGCCAAGCCGCCCACAGTGCGACCATTATAAGTGGATAGCGCCTCGCTTTCGGCTCGGCTGTGATCCAGGTCACAATTTCGGACCGGCGCTGATAATTTTTTGCTGAAAGCCCAGGGCTTAATCACATCATCCATGCGGGAACGGACCGCCCGGGGGCGCCGCGCTCATTCTCGGGGCAACTATCAGATCGGCCTGCGCCGCGCGGACGCGCCTCACGGCGCCTGGCTTGCTGCACCTCGGAGGCTGCTCGACGGACGATTTCGCTAAGAACGCGTCGCGCTTCTAGGCGACCCGAGCCAATGGGACCGCGCGCGATCCACGCTGCACCCGCGGCAGACTAACCAGCGCCGCCGCGCCCCTGTCGGGCCTGGACTGGAGGCGCAGGGCGCCGCCGTGCAATTCGACCAGCGAATTGGCAATGGCGAGACCGAGCCCCGATCCCTTCATCCCATTGACCATGACCGCGCCCGCCTGCTCGAAGGGCCGACCCAGCCGCACGAGATTCTCCGCCGCGATACCGGGGCCATTATCCTCGACGAGGAAGTGAATGAGCTCCCCGCCAACAACGGCGCCAATCGACACTTCCCCGCCTTCGGGCGCGAATTTTACCGCGTTGTGCATGAGCGTTGTGAGAATGCGCTCGACCGCCAGGGGATCGGCTTCGACCGTCACCTCAGCGCACACATCGACCCGGACGGCCACGCCCTTCTCGCGCGCGGTCGGCGCGACATTGAGCACCGCGCGGCTGACCGCCTCTTTGGCGCGAAAGCGGGCGTAAGTCAGGTTTTCCCGGCCCGCCTCGAGACGCGCCATGTCGAGGACGTCGCTGACCACGCGCAGGAGATATTCGCCGCTCGAGAGAATATGGGCGCAATAGTCGCCGTACTTTTTCGAGCCCAAGGGTCCGAAAGCCTGACTTCCCATCAGCTGCGAGAAGCCGATGATGGCGTTGAGCGGCGTGCGCAGCTCATGGCTCATGTTGGCCAGGAATTCGAGCTTGGCGCGGTTGGCGGCTTCGGCGCAGGATTTCTGCTCGTGATAGCGTTCGGCGAGATCGGCAAGCTGCTGGGCCTGCTCTTCGAGCGAGCGGCGCGACTGGTTCAGCTCGGCGACCGCGGCCAAAAGCTCCCTCTCGGAGTCGAGGAGCCGCTGCTCATCGCCCTCCTTGCCGTTGAGCTTACAAAGACTCGCGGCTCCGACCATTAGCCCGATGGTCGAGGCAAGGAGGAAAGCCGTCATCACCACTGTGTTGCGCCAAGCAAGGAGATGACCGTCCACGGGCGAGGCAAAGGCCACTCGCGCCAAAGTCTTTGGCAGCACCCGCACAGCGGCGAACCGATCGCCATCATGTCCAGTCGCAATGCGGGTGACGCCGCCCTGAATGTCGCTGGCTCGGGATTGTTTCGCCAGGGCGGCGAGCGTCAAATCGAAAGCGTCCTCGCTCCCGTCAAATTCGACGACGCGGCCGTCGCGATCGATGAGCATCGCTTGCGCGAGCCGCTCATCGGGATGGGCGTTCAGAACGCGGCGAAAAACTTCCGCCTGCGGCGCTTTCGGATCGGCGCTTAGCGCCTCGTTGAGACGCTCCGCGAGCAGCGTCGCGCGCATGTCGACGTCGCGGGCGCCGGCGTCGAGCGCGACGTCCCGCTCGAGGCGCAAATGCTGAATCGTGAACGCGAGAACGGCTAAAATCGCGAGGGCGACGCCGACGACAATCGCCGGTGGAATTCGTCGCCGCTGGACCATGAAGTCAACGGGACGAGGATGCGCGCGGTTGGACTCTTCGCTCGGCCGGCGAGCCCACGCCCCGGCGAAACGAAACACCCCTTCCCCGCTCAGTGCGTCAACTGGCCCCATTGAACAAGCGTCCCCGTTTGCCGCGCTAACGCGCGTCATCGCCCATTCCAGACTTCGCCACAAATTACACTCGGACTGCCGCCTTAACGCCCGAATCACTACGATAAGAATCCTTGTGCGAATCTTTGTCTAGTCCTTGACAATGCGTCAGGCGCAAAAATTGTGGCCGAAGGCGCCAGTAGAAAACGCCGGCCCCCACACGATGCGAGAGGCGCTACTTTCCTTCTCCCTTCGGGAGAACGCGACGGAGCGAAGGGGCGCCCTTTCAGCCCAGGCTGCGGGTCACGATGTCGCGGACGTCAGGCGACAGCGATGGCTTCCCGGCGATGCGCCGCAGCATCGCTTCAGCATGGCCACGACGGACTTCCTCGAGCGAGCGCCAGGATCGCATGGCGGTGAGCAGCCGCGCCGCGATCTGCGGATTGGTCGGATCGAGAGCGACCACCACTTCCTCAAGCAGCGCGAAGCCTTCGCCGTCGGCGCGGTTGAACTCTCTCTGGTTCGCCGTAAAGCCGCCGATCAGCGCGCGCACGCGGTTCGGATTGGCGAGCGAGAAGCCGTGGTGGTTCATGAGCGTGCGCACCCGTTCCAGCGTCTCACGCTCGGGGATCTGCGCCTGGAGCGCGAACCATTTGTCGAGGACCAGCGGCTCGGTCGCATAGCGCCGGCCAAACGCCTCGAGCGCATGTTCGCGGCTAACGTCCGGCTTGAACGCGATCGCCGATAGCGCGCCGAGGCGCTCGGTCATGTTGTCGGCCTGCGCAAGCTGGCGATGGGCGAGCTCCAGTCCCTGGATCACGTCGCCGTCGACGAAGAGGCCGAGCGCCACGTTGCGCAGCGCGCGGCGGCCTGCCGGCGCGGCGTCGGCGCTGAAGGTCGAGGAGCTGGCGAGCTCCGCGTGCAGCGCGGCGAGCGCGCCGGCGTAAGTGCGTCCAAGCGCGCCGCGCATGGCCCTGCGCGCGGCGTGGATCGCATCGGGATCGACGTCCTCGCCGATCTCGCGCGCGATATCGGCTTCGGTCGGCACGCCCATCGCAAGCGCCGCGAAAGCGTGATCGATCCGCGCCGCGCGGACGTCATCGATCAAGGCGCCAAAGGCGGCTGCAAGGCCGCCATTACGCTCGGGCGCGCGGCCGGCGCGAATGGCTTTGACGCCGCGCACGAGTATCCGCGTCGCCAGACTTTGCACCGACTGCCAGCGATTGAAATTGTCGCTGTCATGCCGCGAAAGAACGATGAGGTCCTCTTCGGTCAGATCGTCGTCGACCCGCACAGGCGCGGAGAACCCCCGCAGGAACGACAGGGTTGGCCGCTGGGGCACGTCGCGAAAGACGATCGACCGGTCGGCGTCCTTGAGTTCGAACACGCCGCTCGCGAGTTCCTCAGCGCTCGCGTCCGATGACGTCAGCGCCATGTCGCCGCCATTGGCGCCGACGAGGCCCAGGGCCAGAGGCATCGTCATCGGCAGTTTCACATTTTGCCCAGGCGTCGGAGCAAGCGACTGGGCGATGTCGAGCCGATAGGTCTTGCCCGACGCATCGTAAGCGCCGCGAACCGTGATCTTTGGCGTGCCGGCCTGCTCGTACCAGCGCATGAATTGAGACAAATCGCGCCCCGAGACCGTCTCGAAGCAGCCGATGAAGTCCTCGACCGTCGCAGCGCAGCCGTCGTAGCGCTCGAAATAGAGATCCATGCCGGCGCGAAACGCGTCGGCGCCGATCAGGCGCTTCAGCATGCGCACGACCTCGGCGCCCTTCTGATAGACGGTCGCCGTGTAAAAATTGTTGATCTCGTGATAGACTTCGGGCCGCACATTGTGGGCGAGCGGGCCTGCATCCTCCGGGAATTGCGCGGCGCGCAAAGTGCGGACATCGCCGATGCGCTCGACCGGCGCCGAACGCATATCCGCCGAGAAATCCTGATCGCGGAAGACGGTCAGCCCCTCTTTGAGGCAGAGCTGGAACCAGTCGCGGCAGGTGATGCGATCGCCCGTCCAGTTGTGGAAATATTCATGCGCGATCACGCCCTCGATATTGGCGTAATCGTCGTCCGTCGCGGTCTCCGGCGAAGCGAGGACGTACTTGTCGTTGAAGACGTTGAGGCCCTTGTTCTCCATCGCCCCCATATTGAAATCGGAGACGGCGACGATGTTGAAAATGTCGAGATCGTATTCGCGCCCATAAGCCTGCTCGTCCCAGGCCATCGAGCGCTTGAGCGCATCCATCGCGTAATGCGCGCGCTCCTCGCGCCCGTGCTCGACGTAGATGGCGAGCGCGACCGTCTTGCCCGACACGGTCACGAATGAATCCGCGATATGGCCGAGATCGCCGGCGACCAGCGCAAACAGATAGGACGGCTTCTTGTGCGGATCGCGCCAGATGGCGAAGTGACGGCCGGGCGTTTCTGCGTCGCCAGCGCTTTCGAGATTGCCGTTGGACAGAAGCACCGGCGCCTCGGCCCGGTCCGCCTCGACCCGCACGCGATAGGTCGAGAGCACATCCGGGCGGTCGAGAAAATAGGTGATGCGGCGAAATCCCTCCGCTTCGCATTGCGTGCAATAGGCCGAGCCGGAGCGATAAAGCCCCATAAGCTTGGTATTGGCCGATGGATCGAGCCGCGTCTCGATCGTGAGCGTGAACGCGCCTCGCGGAGGCTTTCGCAGCAGAAAGCCCGACGGCGTAGCCTCGAAATTGGCCGCGTCGATCGTCTCGCTATCAAGTCGCGCCGAGACAAACGCGAGTTCATCGCCATCGAGCGCAAGCTCGGCGCCTCTCCGGCCAGCGGGATTGGGGCGCATCGTGAGCGAGGAGACGACGCGGGTCGCGTGGATGTCGAGCGACACGTCAAGCTCGACATGGTCGATGAGATAATCCGGCGCCCGATAATCGCTGAGGCGAACAGCTTGTCCGTCCGACGGACGCATGGGAGGCCTTTCGATGATGGTGTTAGGAACGGGTTTCGTCGGGCGGCGCGAACGCTAAGTCAAGTTCGCTAGTGAGGCGCGAGGTCCTTGCCGATGCCGATCAGATCCTGAGTGCGCTCCTCGATCACATGGCCTCGACACCCAGGAAAAGCGATGACCTCACCCTCTCGACCCCGCTCGCCATTGGCGTAGAGCAAACAGGACTTATCCTTATACGCTATCCACGCCTGCTCCTCCCCAAGAAGGTCCTTCGCGGTCTGGCCGCTCGCGAGCGGGTAAGTTTGCTTCCACGCTGCGTTCAGCGCGTCGTCCGCCCGCTTGAGATAGCCTTTGCCGCACTCGCTGAAGTCGAAGTTCGAATTCGCCGTCTTCATGCATGCGTCATAGCCATTGTCCGCGCGAGCCGCGCCGGCACTTATGACCAGGAGACCAAAAAAGATCGCTAGCAGCCTGACCATCGTCAAGACCATTTGTGATCGCCATTCGTCATGGGCCGCATTCGCTGCGGTTCCGAGCTCGATCGGCCGCCGCCCCCTTAGCCCCATTTTCCGCCAAACCGAGGAAGCCGTCGTTAGGATGCCAGAAGACTGTTCGGGTCTTCGACAGTCGCGAGCGTTTCATGGGCCCTCGGCGTGAGGACAATAGGGATCATGATCGGCGCTCTTCAATGGCCTCAATGCGGCGGCGCAGATCGCCATTCTGTGACCATAGCGACCGGATGTCCTCGCGCACCGCATCGAGCGTATGACCGACTCGTGTGACGAGCCGGATCAGCATGTCCATATCCGTGCGCAGGGCGCGCATATCGTCGCGGTGGGCCAAAAACTGGCGTCCCAGCCAATCCAAGGTCACGTTTTCGGGCAGTTTAGTCATTTCGTCGGTTCTCCCATGGACGGCCAGAGACGGCCTCCCCAGTCGAAAACGGCCCCTTCACCGCGACGGAGCTCAACCAAAACATTGTCCTGAGCAGCTTCGTTTGATCGAAGCTCCAAGGCGATCAGGCCGAAGCCGCGCCGATCATAATCGCGGGCGTAAACGCGAGCCCAAAGAGACGCAAGGTCTTTTGCAAAGCTTCCGGCGGCTCTTCGCCGCTCGTGAAGATCGCCGCCTCTTCGTGACCGGCCGGCGCGCTTGAAGGGCGCATGCCGATCAGCGCATCGAGGCGGCGTGCGATCGCTTGCGCGGGATCGACGAAGCCAACCGGCCAGGGGGACAGGCGCTCAATCCTGTCGAGGATAAGCGGAAAATGGGTGCAGGCGAGCACGATCTGGTCCGTGCGCCGGCCGTCGCGTTCAACGAAGCACGGCGCGATCTCGCGCGCGATCTCCGCTTCGTCAACCGCTTCGCCGCGCATGACCCGCTCGGCGATGACGGCAAGCAGCGGCGAGCCGACCAGGGTCACCTCGCAATTCGCGGCATATTCGCGCACGAGAGCGTGGGTGTAGTCGCGCGCCACGGTGCCGCGCGTCGCCAACACGCTGATCAGCCCCGACCGCGACGCCGCCGCCGCGGGCTTGATCGCAGGCACCGTGCCGACGAAAGGCAGGCGCGGGTAGGCGGCCCGCAACGGGGGTAGGGCGAGGGTTGAGGCGGTGCTGCAGGCGATGACGACAATATCGGGCTCGGTTTCGGCGATCAGGCGCGCCATCACCATGTCGACCCTGGCGACGAGCGCGGCTTCGCTCAGTCTGCCGTAGGGGAATGCGGCGTCGTCGGCTGCGTAGACGATTTCAACGTCCGGCCTCAAGCGTCTGATTTCGGCCAGCACCGAAAGTCCGCCGAGCCCCGAATCGAACACGAGCGCCCGTGGGGCGCGCGGGCCGCCCACGTCCGCGTCCGCGTCGAGTTCGGCGATCAGACCTGGGGGCGCGTCGCCGCCCCCACCCCCTGCCCGGTTCATGGAGGCAGGGCATACGCCAATCCGGCGCGCGCGGCAAAGTGACCAATTCGGCCATTGACCGCCCGCGAACGATTCAGCCAAGGAAACACATCGCGCGTTCGCGAGAGGAGTTGGCGCTGACCGCCACATTATTGTCCGAGGCCGATTTTGTCGCCGAGCCGGTTGAGCGCCTTGATGCGCCCGAGCCGCCGACGCCTGCCGAGCGCCGGTTCCACGTGATCGCGCTCATCGCCGCGGCCGCGCTGCATATCCTGATTCCGCTCTCGTTCTTCCTCTACTACTGGCTCTGGCCGCGCATGATTCCGACCGCCGTGCAGGAAATTCCAGTCGAGGTGGTGGTCGAGCAGCCTCCGCCTCCCCCTCCGCCCAAGCCGAAGCCGCCGGAGGACAAGCCAAAGCCGCCGCCGAAACCTTTGGACGAAAAGCCGGCTTACGACGCGCCCGCGGCTCCGACCGAGGAGAAGGTCAACCGCGAGTCGCCTGACAAGAAGACCGAAGCCAAGGCGGCGCCCGAGACCCCTCCCCCGCCAACGCCCGGAGCTTCGCCCAAGGCGGATACGCCGGCGCCAGCCCCCCGCCCGGCGGAAGAGCAGAAGGGCGAGGCCGCGCCGCCCGCGCACGACCTGAAGCCTGAGCCTGAAGGCGAACTACCTGCGGACCAGAACCCGAAGCCTGACAATCCGAATCAGGCCGCCGCCCCCGCAGCGCCCCCGGCCCCGCCACAAAAAGCGCCGGTCGGCGAGCCGCTGCCGACCATCGAGGATCTCCCGCAATACAAGTTTGCGCGCTCGGTCGAAAAAGCGCCCGTAGCGGGAGGGAACTCTGAATCCCGCTATCTGACGATCATCTATGGGATGATCAAAACCCACCTGCGCGAGGGCCCGGGGCTCCACCTCGACCTCGCCAACAGGCACGGAATCGTGGACTTTTACGTGGATGAAGGCGGGAATCTGGTCGGCCGCAAACTCGTCGCTTCAAGCGGCTCCTCGGACCTGGACATGGCCGTCATGAACGCGATCGCCGCGGCCGCGCCCTACCCCGCGCCGCCGACCTGGAGTCCCGTCTCCCTGAACTACAATTTCGGCCGCGCCCCGCCGGATGGCAGTCACTGAACGCAGAGGTAATTCACCCGAACGCGCTCGAAATCGGGATAGTAGTTGCTCCAATTGTAGGACGCCCTCATCCCGTATTTGGCGCATTCCTTCGCCGCCACGGCGTAAAACTCGGATCGGCTGGGAAACGTGTCGCGATGCGGCGCGTTCGGATAGTAGATGAACGAAACATCACGGTAGCTCGCGCAACCGCTGAGCGCTGTAAGCGTCCCGATCAGAAAGACAAACCGCATTCTCGCCCCACGCCTCGAGAACCAACGGGCCCGCCCCGAAAGGGCCCGAACTCTCTACCGCCACTCTGCCCGCCCGCCGCCTGTGGCGCAAGACTTTCTCCAGAGTCGCGAAATCCGAGATGCCGATCATTTCATCGGCAGCGGGTCGTAGTGGGGGCTGCCCATGTAAGTCTTGAGACTTTGCTCGGGCGCGAAGCCTTGAGGCGCGAACTTCTGCAGGCGGCGCCCATCGACGGTTTCGCTCGTGTAGAGCGTCCCCTTGGAATCTATGGCGATCATGTGGAGGAGGGTGAATTGGCCAGCGTTGTGCCCGGCGCTTCCGAAGCCTCCGAGAATACGTCCGCTCGCATGGTCGAGAATCCACAAAACCTCGTTGCCGGTGTCGACGACATACATGTATTTCTGCTCGGGATCGGGCGAGAACGCGACGTCCAGCGCCGAGCCGATCGCCTTGCGCCCCGGCGCGCCGTCCGGCGCGGGCGAATAGGCCGTTCCCGGTTTGACTTCGATGACGCGTTTTACGTTCCCCGCTTTGTCGAAAACCTGGATGCGGTCATTGCCCCGGTCACAAACATAGAGCAGGCCCTCGCGGTCGAACTTGGCGCAATGGGGGTGGCCGCCGCCTATCACTGCAAAGAGCCCGCGATCCGTCCCGGGGTCGCCCCATTGCCGCAGAAACTTACCCTCGGCGTCGAAGACGACGACGCGATGGTTGCCGTAACCATCGGCCACGTAGATGTCGCCATTGTCAGGATCGATCGCGATGTCGGCCGGCTCGTTCAGAAGCAGCGGGCTCCTGTTGACCCCGGGCTCGCCGCACTTTTCGTCGCCATTATCGCAGACGCCTTTGCGCCCGATCTGCAACAGCAGGCGTTTGCCGTCATGCGACCATTTCTGCACGATCCCATCGGCGTTGCCGCCGATCCAGATGTTGTCCTCCTTGTCGACGAAGCAGCCGTGGATCGACTTGGGCGTCAGTTTGGGATCGCCCCACGAGTTCACGATGTTCCCATCGGAATCATATTCGATGACGACGGGCGCGGGCTCCTTGCCGACGGTCTTCTCCATCGTTGTGAGATCGGATCGGTTCACGCCGAATACGTGATCCTCTCTATCGACGCAGACGCCGCCGACCGCCCCCGTCACCCATCGATTGGGCAAGGGTTTCGGCCAAAAGGGATCGACGACGAAGCGCGGGACTTCGCTGTCCGCGGCCCGGGCTGGGCTCTGGGAGAGCGTAAGAGCGATCGCAGCCCCGAGGAGCCCTGCGAACAAGGCCCCGCGTCCCGTCCCCAGTTTAAGAAACAACGGCAGGCAAGCTCGCCAAGCGACCATCGCTATCAAACTCCTCCCAAACGGCCCGGAGAATTGTTGCTCCGAGCCCAAGTTGCCGTGAAAATCAGCCTAGACGATGCAAGGCATCATTGGCCGCTCGTGCGGCATCAACCCCAGCACTTGGCGAGGCCTTCCTTCGACGAGATCGACGGAACGCCTTCGACCGGCCTGTCTGTGACGAGCGAAACGCCGGTGTTGAAGAAATCGAGGCCGGGGCTCGGCTGAGGCTTTTTCCCGGTCCTCGCATATTCGACCGCCGCCTCCACGCCCTTGGACGCCATCAGAAGCGGATATTGCTGAGCGGTGGCGCCGATGACGCCAGCGGCGACGTTCTTCACGCCAGGACACCCGCCATCAACCGAGACGATGATTGCGCCCTTGGCCTTGTCAGCGGCCCTCAGCGCGCCATACGCGCCAGCCGCGGTCGGCTCGTTGATCGTGTAGACGAGATTGATGCTCGGATCCTTCTGGAGCAGCGTCTCCATCGCAGCGCGGCCTTGGGCTTCCTCGCCCCTGCCCCACTGATGCCCAACGACCCGCGGGTCACTCTCGTGTCCGTATTGCTTCCAGTCCGAATTCTCGACGCCGAAGCCCTTCGAGAATCCAAAGTCGCGCAGCCGGTCCACGGAGGGCTGATCGACGAGCGCATCGACATAGGCGATTCGAGCGTCCTTCGCCTTGTCGCCGAGCGTCTTTGCGGCCCATTCGCCGATCAGTTCTCCGGCCTTCTCGTTGTCCGTCGCGAAAGTCGCATCGGCTGCGCTGGGCGGATCGAGCGGCGTATCGAGGGCGATCACAAGAATGCCCGCCTTGCGCGCCCGCTCGATAGTGGGAACGATCGCCTTGGTGTCGCTTGGCGTGATCAGAATCGCCTTGGCGCCGGCGCTCATGAGTTGCTCGATCGCGTCCACCTGGCCCGTATTATCGCCATCGTATTTGCCGGCGAAGCTGCGAAAGTCGACCCCGAGATCCTTGGCTTTCGCCGCCGCGCCTTCCTTCATCTTGGCGAAGAACGGGTTGGCGTTCGTTTTCGTGATCAGCCCGACGATGATCTTGTCCTCCGCCAAGGCCGGAGCGGCTGCGAGCGCCCATGCGGCGACAGCGCAAGCTATAATTGTCTTCCAACGCGCGCCGCGCTGGTTCCCAACATTGGTCGTCATACGTTCCTCCTGTGGGCCTCGCCGTTATGGCTCGCTTCGCGAGCGGCGACGATCAGCCTCGCGAGGCTATGTCCTGAATCGGGCGCTGGCAAACGCGAATCTGATTCCCCCGGATCTGTTCACCTCAGCGTGAACGCCACGGAACGGATCACGCCTCGGAGAGTTGCATCGAACTCTGCGATGGAGCGAAATGATGGATGGACAGGGCATGCAGCGGCGGGGGTTTCTGGTGGCCGCTGCGGCGACGGGCGCTATGGCTGCGGGCGGCGCCCGCGCTCAAAGCGGGCCAGCTTC
The DNA here is from genome assembly GCA_963737365.1 of uncultured Alphaproteobacteria bacterium. GTDB lineage: Bacteria > Pseudomonadota > Alphaproteobacteria > Rhizobiales > Beijerinckiaceae > Roseiarcus. Next base: position 163,483 of record CAVTSD010000007.1, on the reverse strand, counting down.
AGTCCAGACCGAAATCGCGCCAAAGGAATTGGATGGCAAGCCCATGCCGGAACCTTCGGCCGCGCAAAGCGCCGGGCCTGTCGCGCCGGGACGTGGATCCAATCTTGCCGGCAACGTCGCGGTTGTGACGGGCGCGGCGCGCGGGATCGGGCGGGCGATCGCGGTCGAGATGGCCGCCAATGGAGCCGATATCGTCGCGGTCGATATTGCCGGTCCGGTTTCGCCCGCCTCGAACGCAGTCCCCGCAACCCCGGAAGAACTGGAAGAAACGGCGAAGATGATCCGCGCCTTCGGCCGGAAAGCCGAAACCGTGCGCGCCGACATCCGAGACATCGCAGCGCTCAGGCGGATCGCCGATCAGACCGAACAGCAATTCGGAAAGATCGACATCGTGGTCGCCGATGCGGCGATCCAGCGCTGGAGACCGCTTTTGGAAATGGAAGATTCAGACTGGCATGACGTGATCGACAACAATCTGAACGGCACCGCGAACACCATTCGCGCCTTCGCCCCCAAGATGGTGGCGAAGAAGAAGGGCCGTATCATTGTGCTGTCGTCGATGCAGGGCAAACATGGCACGAAAGACGCCGCGAGCTACTCGGCCTCGAAATGGGGCATTCTCGGGCTTATGAAGTCGGCGTCCATGGAGCTCGGGCAATATGGGATTACGGTCAACGCAGTCCTTCCCGGTCTCGTCGACACCCCGCTGACCCGTTACGAGAAGCGTCTCTCGGAGAGCATGGGCGAGACCGGACAGAAGGTGGCAGACCCCACGCCCCAACAGGCCTGGGACAATCGGGCGCCGACGGTCCCGATGCGGGTGGGCTGGCTGCAGCCAGACGACATCTCTCCCGTCGCCGTCTTTCTAGCGTCGGACGCCGCCGCCCTCGTGACCGGCGCCGAATACGAGGTGACGGCGGGCGACAGCGCCAAGGATATCTGATCGTCTCGGCGAACGGCGGCTTAGCGCAACGCTACTTGGGGAGCTCGGGCAACAGAAGGCCGAGCGGCCACAGGGGACCGATCGGAATCAGTTCGAACGTCATCATGCCGGCGCGTCCCAATGGCAAGTCTTCCAAGAGCTTATGCGCCTCGGCGGGGTCGGTGACATTCATGAGAAAAACGGCGCCCGATCCGTCGCTTTTCGCGAACCATTGATCGATCTTGCCCGCCAATTGCAAGCGCAGCGTATCCCGCGCTTCGGAAGGCATGATGGCGGGCCGGGTTTCCGGCGTGGCCTTCGCGGTCCAGCTGCCAATCGCCAGCACCTTTGTGGTCAAAGCCTTTGCCGCCGCCATCTCCGCGGCCCCCGTGCTCGATCTCGTTTCGCTTGCCATGATGATCAGATCCTTGCGTTGTTAACGGGCGGTCGGGATTGTTTCGAACCTGAATGGGAGCGCAGCATGCTGGGACGCGGCTTCAGATGCCGCCAAAGCGGGTGCGAGGCGTGTGAAGCTTGAAGCTGCCAGGAAACCAGACAGGAGGATGACGGAAAGCGTGACATTCAAGGCGCCGACCTCCGGATTTGACCTGAGGGATACTTCACCCCTCCTCAGGCCGGCGGCCCGTTGAGAATGCTAATATGAGCGCGCGCGAATTCGCCCACAGTCATGGACCTGCGTCCGGTCAGCTTCTCGACATTGCTGTCCGATCCCGACATGTGGCCATTCTGGTAGTCGACCATCGCGCCGCTGAGATGCTGGATGACGTAAGCCGGCACGCCCATTTTTTCCAGCGACGCGCAGTATTCGTCGACCCAAGGGTTTTCGAACACAATCTTGCGGCTAAGCGCCTCGGATAACTCGGCCGCCATCTGCTCATGATCCATCTCAACCGGACCGGAGATCGGGATTGTCGCGCCGATATGGCCGTCCGGGCTTTTCAAGAGCGCTGCGATCGCGCGGCCTTGGTCATCAGCGGCGATGGGCGAGTGTCGACCCTTGCCCGCCGGCATGCGAAGGACGCCTCTTTGCAGAAAGGGCAATTGCCACGGATAGAGAAGCCATTCGAGGAAATAGGTCGGGCGTAGATGAATCACCGACAATCCCGACCAGTTGAACACCTGTTCGGCAATGAAACTGTCTCGACACGAGTGGCTCGTGGAGTCGCGATTTGCCGAGCGCTGCGAGAGATTGATGGCGACCTCGACCCCTGCTTCCTTCGCTGCCTGGATGAAGTTGACGGTAGCTTCGATGAGACCGGGCTGCACGGGCCAGACGAAATAGGCGGCGTCGGCTCCTTCCATCGCTGCGCGAATGGTGTTGATCTCGAGCAGGTCCCCGAGCACGATCTCCGCGCCGAGCGTCTTCAACGCGTCAGACCGAGCATCATGCTTGTGAACCATCGCGCTTACATTCAGCCCCAGCGCGAGCGACTCACGGACGGCCGCGCGCCCGGTATCTCCGGTGGCGCCCGTCACAAGAACCGTTCGCGTATGGCGGGGGGTGACACCAGAGGAAGCCTTTTCACGACGAAGCGCTCAACGCCGAAACGCGGCGCAGGCTACCGCCTTTCGCGAACAGCAGATATGTCGTACATCCCTCGTTTCGGGCCACGGAGAGCGGACATGCTGATCATCGGCTTCGTGGTCACGCCGGGCTTCCCCGTCATGAGCCTCGCCGCTCTTTCGGTCTTCGAATTCGCCAATTTCAGCGCCGCGAAACAGCTCTACGACATTCACGTGCTGTCCGAGGATGGCGGCCCGATTCCATCGGCTTCCGGTACGCGTCTGGAGACGACTGCGTTTGGCGAACAGCGCTTCGACACGATTATCATCGGCGGCAACACACGCGTCGTTCCGACCTCGCCTGGTGTGCTCACTTTTGTGACGGCGGCGGCGAAGACGTCGCGCCGCCTATCCTCCATTTGCACCGGCGTGTTCGCACTTGCGGATGCAGGGCTGCTCGGCGATCGGCGCGTGACCACCCACTGGCTTTTCACTGAAGAGCTGAAGGCGCGCTTCCCGGAAGTCCGACTGGAGGCGGATCGCCTCTACATCGTTGATGGACCGATCTGGACCGCGGCCGGCAACAGCGCGGGGATCGACCTCACGCTTCATATGCTTGAAAAAGACCATGGATCTGATCTGGCGCGTGACGTCGCTCGCATTCTCGTCGTTGATCAGCAGCGCTCAGGAGGGCAGTCGCAGCATTCGACCCTGCTGGACATGAATCCGAAATCCGACCGCATCCAAAAGGCTCTCGCCTACGCTCGGCGCAATTTAAGCGCGACCCTTTCGGTCGGAGACCTGGCCAATGCCGCTGGTCTCAGCCCGCGCCAGTTCAGCCGGGCGTTTCGGGCCGAGACCGGCGCGTCGCCGGCCAAGGCGATCGAGACCCTCCGGCTAGAAGCCGCGCTGTTGATGATTGCCCAAAGCCGGCATCCGATTGGAGTGGTGGCGCGCGAGACCGGATTTGGAGACGAGGAAAGGATGCGCCGGGCGTTTGTCCGCGTCGTTGGTCAGTCCCCGCAGGCGCTGCGGCGGATAACAGGAGCCGAACGAGGCGAAGACCTGAGAATCATGGAACGGTAAGCGTGAACGGCCTGCACAGTTTGCCGCTTGCAAAGGCAAGGTGTCGCCGGCTCATTAGGGGTCACGAGCCGGCGACTGGCCCTTCAGCGGTAGGCTGGCAGGCAGGGGAAACCTGAGGCCGTTCGCCGGTGCGGAGGCGCCGCTGAGGGCCTTTCATGACCAGCGCAGCGCTTTGAATGGACATATAGGGCGGGACATGAAAACTTCCACTGGCCCTCGCCCGAATTGCGCCAGCGGCGCAATTCATAGGGCGCAGCCTAACGCGACAATAGCGACCGATCCAGCGTTGCGATGAGGAGGTGAGACCTTGGACGACCGCATCGCCGAACTCGAAGCCGCCGTTCGCGCCCAGGACGCTTTGATCGCCGAGGCGCAACGATTGCTGGCCCACTCGCTGCAACCGGGCGGCTTAAGTCGCGACGCCCTCATAGGCCAATTGCGCAAGCTCTTCGACGGAGCGCCGCAGCGGGGTGTGCAGCTGCTCGCGCGCGAAGCGTTAGGCGAGGATTTCGGCAACAACGCGTGATGCGCGGCCGCCCTGCTCTACTGCGACCTTATGCCGATCGCGAGCCGCGGCAAATCGCAAGGAAAACGCCAAGATTTGGCTGGCCTCCTCCGCCGCGTCCATAGCCCAGCCAAGCCGTCAAGCGTCCTCCTTGGTTAGGCTTCCGCGGCGTCTAAGAACACACGGGCATTGCGCCGGATACCTGCGGGGGTTGTCCAAAGGCTCGCAGAAAAGCGCGGCGCATCCGGTTGCGGTCTGCAAAGCCGGTCTGATCGGCGACCACATCGATCGGGTGTCGGCTGCGCTCCATCATCAGCCGCGCCGCCTCGACGCGCAGGTTCTCGATGGCCTTCGCCGGCGACTGACCGGTTTCCGCATGAAAGACGCGGCTGAATTGCCTCGGGCTGAGGCGCGCAGCCTCCGCCAGCTCCTCGACCGTCAGCGGGCGATGGAGGTTTTGCTTAGCGTAGGTGAGAGCGGATTGGACGCGATCCGATTTCGGCTCAAGCTCGAGCAAAGCGGAGAACTGGGACTGGCCCCCTGCCCGACGATGGTAGAGGACGAGCTTCCTGGCGACCGCCTGCGCAATCTCCTGACCCAGGTTGGCCTCGATCAACGCGAGCGCGAGATCGATGCCGGCGCTCATGCCGGCCGAGGTCCAGATCGGGCCGTCATTGATGGGCGAACCGCAACCCGCGGGGTTGCTCATGTGCGACATTCGCCGGGGGCGCTCGGCGGAGAAGCGCGCCGAGCTGGCGAGGTTACTGCTCGAAGCCTGCCGCGACATCCTGGGTTTCGCGACGACAACCTGAACCTCGAGTTCACGCAACATGCGCGGGATGAGATGTAACCATCCTTTGTTTGGTGGTCTGAGCGACGGCTGGCGGCCTGAGGAGGCGGCGAACTCCTTGGCATGACTGCATAACGGACAAAGTTTCGGGCTTCTCACCGTTGCTGGCGGCGCCGGGCCTTGCCGCCCAACTGCCGCAGGCGGCGCCTAACCCGCTACAGCGCCATCTATCAGCCAGCACTGACCGACCATATCGCCAGCGACGTAATCGCCGGCTCACGACAGCGCTTTCGCATTTTCTCAAAGAATCGGAAAATTCCATGCCTCGGCTTGAAGGAAAAACCGCACTTATTACCGGCGCCAACTCTGGCATCGGCCTCGCGACCGCCAAAGCCTTCCTCGATGAGAGCGTGACGCGCGTCTACATCACTGGGCGGCGACAGTCTGAATTGGACAAAGCCGTCGCAGTGTTAGGCCCGCGCGCCGTCCCCGTTCAGGGCGATGTCGCCAATCCCGCCGGACTCGACCGCCTCTATGATCGTGTGAAGACGGAGGTCGGACGCCTCGACGTCGTCTTCGCCAATGCGGGATTCGCGGCGCCAGCGCCGCTTGGCGGCCTCACTGAGGACCACATCGACGGGCTCCTGAACACCAACGTCAAAGGCGTTATCTGGACGGTGCAGAAGGCGCTGCCGCTGATGGGCGCTGGCGGTTCGATCATCCTCAGCGGCTCGATCGTCGCGAGCAAGGGCTTCGGCGGCTGGAGTCTCTATAGCGCGTCCAAGGCCGCCGTCCGCTCTTTAGCCCGCACCTGGTCGTCAGACCTGAAGGGCCGCAACATCCGCGTCAACGCGGTGAGCCCCGGCGTCATTGAAACGCCTGCCTGGACCGAATCGGGCCTGCCGAAGGAGCAGGTCAGCGGCTTTTTCGAATTCGCCGCCTCGATCACGCCGCTCGGCAGAACCGGTCGGGATGAGGAAGTCGCGAAGGTCGTCGCGTTTCTGGCGTCCGACGAGAGCAGCTTCATGAACGGGAGCGAGGTCTTCGTCGACGGCGGGCTCGCCCAGGTGTGAGCCGAACCGCTCCTTCCTCGCGGAATTCCGCGCCCGCTGACCGGGCGGCAACTGCAGCGCCTCACTTAGAGAAGGAACCCTGCCGCCATGTCTACAGGTCGCGAGCTACTCGCCGAGTTCTTCGACTGTCTGCGAGACCTCGATAGGTCCGTCGACCGCTGTGTCGCCCTCTTCGCCGATGACGGGGTTTTCGAGTTCCCTTACATGCCGACCATCGGCATGCCCAGTCGCTTTCAGGGTCATGAAGCGATCCGCGGCGTGCTTGAGCTGATCCGATCGCATTTTCCAGCCTCCACCCTGTCGAACATCGCAATCCACGACCTGAGGGACGGCCCCGGTCTTTTTGTCGAATACCATTCCGATGGTCTCATCAACGGGTCGCAGAAGGTCTACGCGCAGGACTATGTGAGCCGTCTCGTCGTCGAGAACGGTAAAGATCAAGCTGTTGCGCGAGTATCTTAACATCATTTCGAGCGCTCGGGCTTTGCTGCCGAATGACCTCGCCGACGTGCCGGCGCCGGTGGACTCGTCATGGGCAAGACCGCTCGCTTCCAAGTTGAGCCGGACGTCGACTGCGACGCCTGCCGTGCTGGCCGAGACCAGAGCCCGGCGGATCGCCAAATTGAAATTTGTTGGCAAAATCAGAATTATAGGCTATAAGCTGAAGCTCACCGGAATGGTTGCGAAAAAGATTCAAATCAAATTCCATCGAGTACCTGTTAGATGACATGGAGGCTGGAAGTTTTTTTACTCCAAACGGCTGTAACCCGTTGAAAAGTCTCAATTCGAAAAAATAAACGCTAGTAAATTGGAGTCTTTTTACTAACGTTTATTAGCGCTTACTGGCGTTTAAGCGCGGCTATTGGCGCCCGCTGGCCGCCCTTGCCCCGGCCATGCAGCTCTATTCGAGCGTCCTTAAGACCCCCGGCAACGCCTCCGGCAGGTCCTCGGCGATAAGACCCGGACCGACCGACCGGCCGCAGGCGCCGTGCAGCCAGACCGCGGCCGAGGCGGCTTCGAAGGCCGGCATCTCCTGGGCGGCGAGGCCCGCGACAAGGCCCGACAGGATGTCGCCCGAGCCGGCGGTGGCGAGCCAGGGCGGCAAGTCCCATCCTATGGTCGCGCGGCCATCGGGCGCCGCGACCACCGTATCGGCGCCTTTGACGAGGACCACGGCGTCCATGAGCCGAGCCGCGGCGCGGGCCCGCGTGAGCTTGTCGTCGTCGGGCCGAACGCCGGGCGCGCCCTCGAACAGCTTCATGAATTCGCCCTCGTGCGGAGTCATGACGGCCTCATGTCCGCCGCGCAGGATCAGCGCCGCGAGCCGCGCCGCGTCGCCGGCGAAGCTCGTCAGCGCATCGGCGTCGAGCACGACCGTCCGCCGCTTGGCGGGTCGGACGAGCGCCGCCGCGACCAGCTTGCGCAAGTTGGGCCCCACACCCGCGCCGGGGCCGAGCACAATGGCGCGGCGCCGATCGTCGGCGAGCAGGGCCTCGAACTCGCGGGCGTTGGCGAAGGGGGCGACCATGATCGCGGTCAAATGCGCGGCATTGACTGCGACCGCGTCGAGCGGGCTCGCCACGCTGACAATGCCGGCGCCGGCGCGCAAAGCGGCGCGGGCGGCGAGGCGCGCCGCGCCCGTATGGTGGGCCGAGCCCGACAGGACCAGGACCGCGCCGCGCGCATATTTGTGGCTCGCAGCATTCGGGCGCGGCAGCGCCTTGCCCCAGACAGCCGGCGCATTGACGAAGGTTTGGGGCGCGATAGTGGCAAGGGCGGCTTCGGGAATGCCGATGTCGGCCAGCCGGATCCCGCCCGCAAGCGCGCGGCCGGGCTCCAGGAGATGGCCAGGCTTCAGGCGGAAGAAGGTCACGCTTGCGCTCGCTTCGACCGCGGCGCCGCGAATTTTGCCCGTTTCTCCATCGATTCCGGAGGGAACATCGACCGCGAGCACGCATCCTCCCGCGCGCTTGAAAGCGTTGATCCGCTCGATAATCGCCTTCGCTTCGCCGTCGATGTCGCGCGCAAGCCCCGCGCCGAAGAGAGCGTCGACCACGCAGTCGACGAGGCCGAGTTCAAGCGCCGCGGCGCCGAGGACCGCGCCTTGATAGCGCGCGGCGGCAAGCGCCGGGTCGCCCTTCAGGGCGTCGCGGCGGCCGAGCAAGCCGAGCTCGACCGCGTAGCCGCGGGCCGCCAGAAGTCGCGCGGCGATGAAGCCGTCGCCGCCGTTGCCGCCCGGGCCGCAGAGCACGGCGATCCGGCCGCGCGACTTCGCAAGCCTCGCCGCTTCGTCGGCGACCGCGAGCCCCGCCCGCTCCATGAGCTGAATGCCCGGCGTTCCGGTCGAAATCGCAAAGCGGTCGGCTTTGCTCATTTCAGCTGGGGTCAGAAGTTCCGGAAACGCCGAAGGGTCAGGCATGGCGGCGAAGGTGCGCGAGGCTGAAGCGCGGCGCAAGCGGCAAAAACGCGCTTCCCATCGCGCCGGTTTCTGCTATATCGCCCCCACGCTGATCCCCGATAGCTCAGCTGGTAGAGCATTCGACTGTTAATCGAATGGTCGCAGGTTCGAAGTCCTGCTCGGGGAGCCAACATCAAAATTACATCTTGATTTCGTTCTACTTTTTGCCGTTTGCGCTCTCACCTTTAGATAGGTCGCGCAATGGATTGTGATCAAGGCGGGACAAACTGCATCTCCATGCAGGCGTCGGCACCCGTCGCGCGTGGGAAGGCCCTTTTCGAAGGCGTTGACAAGTAAATTCTTCGGGAATACGTTTCGAAAAGAAGCTAAGAGAACATTACGTATCTGTTGTGTGTTCCTTCCAAAATTGGACCGGCACTCTTCTATATTCCATAGGATGCCCACCAAAATAAATCTGCCCAACGGTAGCAGCATCCTAGCTACTGCGCGCGTCACATTAAATGCACACAGGGAGGTAACCCCCATATAAAGCCGTTTCGTTTCCTGATGGTGCTTGCGATGAGCTCAGTTGTATCCGTAGCGAACGCTGCGACTTGCCATCGTACGGCCGGAAGCGCTTGTATCAAGAGCGATTTTGACGCTAGATTCGACCTGCACAAATGACTGCGGCATTGCACTCAAGAAACATCATAAGCATCAGATGAAAAAGACGAACGCTGCGCAGTAGACGGTCCTTTCTGTCATCGTTTGATCGGCGCCCGCTGTAACGTCGTGGAGCTGACGCCGAGAGCCTCTTCCTTTTAGGCTCGATACTGAGTTCGTTGAACGGCGGTTAGTGTCACAATTGCATTTTAGTGCCAGGAGGAACACATGGCGCGAAGGGGGGAAACGTTTATCAAATCTCTCTGTTTGAGCTTTTCGGCCGCGAGTCTGATGATCGGGGGCTTGCCTGAAAGCGGGATGGCTCAGCAAGCTTCCACATTTGCTATAACCAACATTCCACCTACTGAGCTAATCCCACGGGGGGAGGTCCTGCGCAGGCAAACCTCCAGCAAGCGGCGGAATTTGCCTGGGCTGAGTTTTTTGCATTGAATTGGCCGGCGGGGTCGCAGAATGGAAGTCTACAACAACGCGATATGCCATCGTCTAGCTGCTTCTTCGGAGAGCAAGGAGCGAAGTGCAATGGGCCCCTAGTTTGGGAGACGTTTCGCGGGAAAGATGAAATTTTCCCTGGTACCGGCGTACCGAATGGTTTCTCACCCTCAGCACTGGATTATGGGTATGATGCGTTGCCCAAGTACGTTTACGGGAGCGCAGGGATCCCTGACGTTTCGGCCTGCCCAGGAAGTGTTCAGATCACAGACACTGCATGGGTAAACCTGGACGAGACAGACGAAATTACGTTTGCATCAATGTACGCCGGAGTGGTCACGGAGAAGCCGACAACACCGACGGTGACATTGAACGATACGAACGTAGTAACGCCGATAACGCTTATTCCTCCTCAAGTCGTTACGGTGCCGGCTGAAAAGGCTCAATATTGCACTCCGGCAGGAACGGATATGAGCGCGACCCCTCCGAATAGGCTGTTTTACCTAAATACATCGATAGATGATGGTTTGCCACATGATGGGTATATTTGCGTAAATAGTCGTGATAACGCAATTCCGGACGTCATTGTTGACACCAATAGGAAAGCTCATGATCTGATTCGTACTGAAAGTGCTGCGCATGGCATCCAAAATTCTGTTTGGCAATATTACAAATTGCTCAATGTTCAGTATAGACCTCTGGACAAGGCCCATGCCGGTTTATTTGGAAGTCAGTCGGGAGAAAATGATCCTTCGGGCGCGAACAATCCGAGTACTTATTATTTGGCGAATATAGTAGTCGAGACGAATAGGGCGCTTCAGCTTTTCAGCGGCGGTTTGGTTGGTGCCGTAGGTGGGGTTGGGGGCACCGGATCAAATAGCGATTACGGCACTCAATTTGCGTTCCCGGGAGGGACTGGGGACACAACACAACGAAACATGTTTTATAGTGGGTCAGCGTATAACATGGGCGGCTGCATGGGTTGCCATGGAGGTCAGGGGCAGCTTCAAGGCGGCGATTTTAGTGTAATTGTCAAAGAACGACGTGTGCATGTTCCTGAAGTGCCGGCCCCTCCGACAAATCTCGGTGCTTCCGTTATGCAGAGAAACCGGCATTTGGATTTTAGTATTCCGGCTTCTGCGCTTAAGCAATAATTGGTGTACCTGTAACCCAAGCGAAGGGAGGCGCGTATGGTCGCCGAGAAGGCAAAGCCCATGAAGAAACACATGAGCAATAAAACTGTAGGTTTTAGCAATAAGACTGTAGGTTTTGCAAATTCTGTTAAACCCTATTTTACACCTTGCTATCGTGCCCACATGATGAGGTTCGGAAATCAATTTGATCTCTGGGATCCGGCTGCCGTGAAAGTGGAATTCGATGCGATCCAGCAACAGGTTACGTCGAAGGATATGCCTCAAGCTGGTTGTCCCGAAGGCGTTTGGGACGATATGACTCGCGAGCGGTTTCTGAGCGATTTCGCTGCGTGGAAGGACGCAGGGTTTCTCCCATAAGGTGGACAGCTTAAGCCAGGGGAACTCGCCTCCACTGCGGGATAGAGCAAATGGTCTTGCCCATCTTTTGCATAAATTGCGATCCGCTCGAACTCGTTGAGCGTGATTTCGTGGCTCGTTCGGTCATAGAACTTTCGTCGTGCGTGGGCGTTAGTGCAGTGCCATCGCCTCGGCATTCTCCGAAGTGCGGTTGTTGTCGAGATATGCCGTGATGCCGGTCGCGTCTTCCTCCCTGCCCGCTAACGGAAGCGATCGCGGCGATCGGGGCAACTTTCACGAAAAAGTTGGAATAACAATGACATAGAAGTGCCCAGGTTCGAGTCCTGCTCGGGGAGCCAAATCAACACTGTGCAGAACGAAGCTGGGCGCTCCGCCGACCCACAGGCTCGCTTGGGGGCGGAAGCAGCTAGCGATATCGCCGCGCTGACGGCCGATTGGCGCCTGCTTCGGTCGCTTCAGCACCGCCGCGCGAACGGATCACCTGTTCGCCCAGCCCTCCCTCGAGGTGCGCGATCGGCTCGACTGACGTTAGGGGATGACCCTCCCGTCGCGCAGGGAGACGAAGAAGGCGCGGAACATCTCCTCGCTGTCGATGCACTCGGCGAAGCCCGCCTTCCGCGCCTTGATCGTACTCGACACATTGTCGAAGCCGCTATTGAAGATGAAGTCGGCGAAGTTCCACGATACGAGCGTCTCGTAGGGTGTATCGAGCAGACCATGTTTTTTGGCGATCTCACGCCACAGGTCGCCCTTGTCGGTCATGTAGGAAAGGAGTGGCATCGGAACTGGCTCGGCGATCTCCATTTCGAACATACGGGCGATGCGCGGCCACATGTACTGCCAACGGAATTGGTCGCCGTTCGTGATATTGAAGATTTCGTCGCGCGCCGCCGGAGTGACACCGGCCCAAACGGTCGCTGCCGCCAGACAGTTTGCGGAACTGACCTGATAGAGAGCGCGATAGGCGTCTAGCGAGCCGGGGAAGCGCAGCGGAATCCCAAGCTCCTTGGAGATTGTCGCATAGACGGCAATCGCCACGCCCAGATTCATTGGGTTGCCGATGGCGTAACCGATGATCGCCTCGGGGCGCAGAGCCGTCCAATGCCACGACTTTCCGACCTGCTGGCGCCGAAGAAAATCCTCCTGATCATAGTAGAAGTTCGGCGGCATCAGGCGCGGATCGTCCTCGCGGGCCGGCGTCTTGAACGGCCCGAGGTCGGAGCCATACGCCTTGCCGCCCTGATAGAAGGTCACGTGGCTCAAAGCCGGCGAGGCCGCCTCGACCACCTCGACGAGGTGCTTCAAAATCGCCACGTTCACTCCGGACCGCTCGGACGCAGTCGCTTTCTCGATGTAGGCCGCGAAGACGAGGTGCGTCACGCCGTCCAACCCACCGAGCTTGCGCTCGACATCCTGCCGATCGAGCAGGTCGACCGTAATGCCCTCGACACCTTCGGGAAGTTCGGCGTTGCGGCGGGACAGGCCGTAGACCTTGGTGTCCCGTGTGTTGGCCCACGCGGTGGCCGCGGCCCTGCCGGACACGCCGTGTACACCAGCGACGAGAACCACGTTCTTCGAGCTCACTCGAAATTCCTTTCTGTGACTGCTCCCTGCGTGATGTCTAGCGACGCGCCGGCTTCACCCGGACCCGTGTCTGGCGCGACAGCCAGAATGAGAACGGCGCGATGATGCGATGTCTGCGGCTACACCCGCCCTCGAAATGACCGCTACAACGGGGACTATTAGGCGCGTACTCATAAATCCGATTCGGTAATCGCGGCTCGCTGAATTCCGCTCCCTGCGAAGCGACGGATACTGCATCGCCGCGAACATGGATTGCCAATCAGACAAGTCGTACCGGGCGCGCTACCCACGGAGGGAAGTCGCTACCCGAGAGACCGCTAGACTAAACCTTACTTCGCCGATTTGGCCGCGATGATGCCTAAATTTATGAATATCCGGTTTCTTGTCGAACACGTCGCTTGCCGTTATCTCCTCCATCAACGCGGCGGCGACCTTTCCGTTGAGATGCGCGTCGCGTCCAGCCTCGTCGTCGAAGGTATCGAATATCGCGAAAGAGGATGGTCCTTCGTGAATAGCATACCATGAGATCGTTTCGGGTTCGGCGTTCACCAAAGGAACCGCCGAGCGCAGAAACTCACTGCCGCCGGCTCGAACAGGAGATGACGAGAACCGACGGAAGGGGCCTGCCGGCCTTCTTCGCCCCCCAGCTGCTCGAGCTCCTCCTTCGATATCCTGTCGCCCGGCAGGCCGAGCTTTATGCTAGCGTCCATGGCGGCGAAGGGGTCATCCTTCGCCGCATCCTCCGCCACGAGCGCGAGCCCTTCCGCGATGTCGTGCACCCAGCAGTAAGACAGGGCCCCGGTGCGCGTATCGAGACGCCAGACGCCCGTACCGTTGCCGGCGGCGGAGATCTGATACGCCCCAACCGGGGCGTCAGGGCTGCCCGACCCAAACTCCGCAAAGGCGGCCCCGGAGACCAGTGTGGCGACGACCACAACAAGCGTTCTCATGAGATCTACCCCTGTTCGCCGCGTCGTTGATTGTCCACTGTTTCCCTGGTTAAGATGGCCGTCAAGGGAAGTGCGGAGGCAGATATTGATTGTCGATTTCGCGCAGGGCCTTTCACCCAAGATATGCCAGATCTCCATTTCACCCGGTCCCTTGACATCTTCGTCCCGCGCGATTCGCAGACGAAATCATCCTTGATCAGTTCGTAAGTTGCGTGTGTGATCTGAATGGATTGGCTCTGGCCATGAGATTCCATGCGACTGGCCATGTTCACAGCATCGCCCCACAGATCATATATGAACTTCTTCCGGTCGATGATGCCGGCCACCACCGGGCCTGAGTTCATGCCGATGCGGAATGTTAGTTGCCTGCCGCGGAACTCACGCTCGGCCACGCAAGCTTGCATCTCGAGCGCCAAGCGCGCCAGCGCCTGGGCATGGTCGGCACGCGGGCGCGGCACGCCGGCGACGACCATATAGCAGTCGCCAATTGTCTTGATCTTCTCCAAACTATATTTCTCGACCATTAAGTCGAAGCACATGAAGACCTCGTCGAGGAGCCCTACCAATTCCATGGGCGACATTGACCGAGCCAGCGGGGTAAACTGCACCACATCGGCGAATAAGATACTCGCCTCGTCATACTGATCGGCGATGGTGCGATGCTCACCTTTCAGTATGTTAGAGATCTCGACGGGCAAGATATTTAGCAGCAGCATTTCGGATCGTGCCTGGAACAGGTTTTTCTTATCGGCGAGGTAGTACAGCATCCCAAACACAACACTCAGGACACAGCCAATATTCAGTACATAAAAGAAAGTGACCATCGAAGAAGGAAGGGAGGCGGAGTCGCCAGGGGGTTGTAGAAGCGCGCTGCCGGCGAGCAGGATGAGGAAGACCCAGAACCAACGGGAGGCGGTTCGAAGATCATGGACGACAAGGGCGCCCAAAGGACAAAAGCGTGGACCAAAGGATTACGGCGGTAGAATTGTTGATGCCGCCCAGACTTATCGTCATCAGCAACGGCAGTAGCAAGATCAGCGTCAGCTGGGTGGACCGGTAGACCTGGTAGCGGCGAAAGGTGCCGAATAGAACAGTGTTGGCCAGCGACAACACGCTGTACGCCGCGGGGATGGCGCCGGCGATCCATGCTCCGACGGCGATGTAAATGAGACCCCACAGCGCCGCCGCAATGGCGGATGTTAGCACAACGCTGATGAGTATCATTTTCTGCAACGCAACGTCGTCGCTGTCGCGGTGGTCGGCGCCTATCTGGGCGATCACGGGGATCCGCATGCGAAAGCCGGCCTCTAAACGCATAAGCTATGAAGCCAGAGTAATATCGCGGAATCGGACCCAGACGCGGCGTCGGCCAGTCCGATAGATCGAAGAACCATCAAGCGCGTTCCGGTGTCTCGTCGCAGGACCAGAGCCAAGCGTAGCCGGGCTGCCATTAGTGGCACTGATAATCGTCAATATTCCCGTAGTTTTCGGTCCACCCGGAAACCGCGCGCCATTGGTGTTGATACCGATCAGCGTAACGTCTGCGTCGAGGCCATGCTGTTCGAAAATGCCTTGGACGCGGGCCACCATTGCGGAGGCGCAAAGGTATATAAGCGTGCGAAAGACAAGGGAGGATCGAGCGTGAAGTTTGCGACTTATCAGACTGGAGGAAGCGTAAAGATCGGCGTCGTGGACGCGGAAGCGGGGCGGGTGTTCGATCTCGCCGTGGCGTCCCAGCGCGCTGGCGCTGACGCTTCCCCTTTCCGGTCGATGTTGTCCTTGATCGACGCGGACGAGGCGGGCCTCGACTCAGCACGCGCGCTCGTCGATAGCCACGGCGGTGAGACTGATCTTTGGACCGATCTCGCCCCCACCAAGCTTCTCGCGCCACTGCCGGAGCCCCGTCAGATGCGCGACGCGATGTCCTTCGCCCTTCACATCAGGCAATCCGGGCGCGGGGCGCGCGCCACCCAGGCGCGCCGCGCAAATGGCGCTGAAGGGTTCAAGGCTGTCATGAAGGAACCCCTCGAGGAGCTTCCGGCGGTCTACCGCGAGCTGCCCATCTATTACATCACGAACCGGTTCACAGTGGTGGGAACGGGGACAACGGTCCGCTGGCCACGCTACAGCGAAGTGATGGATTACGAGCTCGAGGTCGCTATCGTTACCCGGCGAACCCGCGCCAACATTCCCCGGAGCGAAGCAGCGGCGCATATCTTCGGCTATACGATCTTCAACGACTTCTCCGCTCGCGACCGGCAGACGGTCGAAATGCAGGGTCGACTCGGACCCGCGAAGGGCAAGAGTTTCGACGGCTCTAATGTACTCGGTCCCTGGATCGTGACCCCCGACGAGATCGGTGATCCTCAGACGCTCAAGGTCGAGGTTCGGGTCAACGGCGAGAGGCGCGCCACGGGGGACACACGCGAAATGCTGTTCCCGTTCGAGGAAATTCTTGCCTATGCCTCACAGGACGAGACAATTCACGCAGGCGAGGTTTTCGGCTCCGGCACCGTTGGCAATTGCTGCGGGCTGGAAATCGGGCGCTTTCTCGAGAGCGGGGACACAGTCGAGCTTTCTGTCGAGCGGATCGGCGTCCTGAGCAACAAAGTGCTGCGCCAGGCTTGAGCCTCGGCAAGACTTTCAAAGGGAGAACATGATGGTCCGCCGCGTGATCGATATTTCCGTGCCGCTACAGAACGACGTCGCGGCTGACCCGCCAGGGCACGGCCCAAAAATCGAATACATCGATCATCAGCAGAGCTTGCCACAAATTCTGCCCTTCTTTCCCGGCCTGAAGAAAGAGGACCTCCCGGACGGACAGGGATGGGCGGTAGAGCGCATTCAGCTCTCCACCCACAATGGCACCCATCTCGATGCGCCCTGGCATTATCATCCGACGATGAACGAAGGCGAGCGCTCCTGGACGATCGACCAAATCCCGCTCGACTGGTGCTTTCAGCCCGGCGTGAAGCTCGACTTCCGCCATTTCGCCGATGGCTATGTCGCCACGGCTGCCGATGTCGAAGCGGAGCTCAGCCGCATTGGCCATCCGCTAATGCCCCTCGAGATCGTCATCGTCAACACCAGCGCCGGACCGAAATATGGCCAGCCGGATTATGTTGCCTCCGGGTGTGGGATGGGGGCCGAGGCGACGCTTTATCTGCTCGAACGGGGGGTACGCGTAACGGGCACAGATGGATGGAGTTGGGACGCGCCCTTCGTGCATACGGCCAAGCGCTACACTGAAACCCATGACGCTTCCCTTATCTGGGAGGGCCACAAGGCGGGTCGTCACATCGGCTATTGCCATATCGAAAAGCTTCACAATCTCGAAGCCTTACCCTCGACAGGCTTTTCTGTGTGCTGCTTCCCGACAAAGATTGAGCGCGCATCGGCTGGTTGGACGCGAGCCGTCGCCATAATCGAAAGTTAAGCGCTCAAAGTCGCGAGAGCAGACTGGGCATCGTTTGCAGTCCGGATTCGACGAGGCGAAGCGACATAACGGGTTGGGTACGGCGGCGGCTCGCTGTACGGAATGCGAGAAGCACGGGTCTTAGGCCCCGGCCGCCGCCGATCGGCGCAGGCACTCCATACGGCCGGGCTCTTCTGTTTTGGTTGATAGGCACCGTCTAAGCGCTGCAGAGCTTTCGGAACGAACCGCCAATATCGAACGAAAGTTGCATTGCGCGCAGGCGCCCTGTTGACCTAATCCCGATCATAACAGCGAGTCTAGGGCTCCAATGAGCCCTGGGTGAACCGCAAAAGGGAGGACGTATGACCGACTTTGTATCCGGAATTGGAAGCGCTATTTCGCGTCGCCGCGCTCTGAAGCTTGGGGCGTACGCGACTGGCGCGACTTTGATACCCCCCTTTGTTGGCCAAGCCTGCAAGGCTTATGCTGACGATAAGCCTCCGCTCGGCACCTGGCCGGCCGGTTCAGAGGGCGACACGGTAACAATCGGCGCGACCGTTCCCCGGACTGGGGCATATGCCGTTCAGGGCGAAGATGAGCTCAAGGGCATGCAGCTTGCCGTCGAACACCTCAACGACGGCAATGACCTAATCCAGCAGATCGCGCCCAAGGTGACCAAGGGCTTGCTAGGCAAAAAGGTCAATCTGGTCGTCGCGGATTGGCCGCAAAGCCGAACAACGCCGTGCAAGAGCAACAGGTCTTCATCAACGAAAACAAGATCATTGCGATGACCGGGTCGACCTCGTCGGCGGTCGCGGTGGCCTTGAACAAGTTCGCGCAGCGCGAGAAGATTCTCTACCTGGTCGCCATCTCCGGCTCGAACGACACGACCGGCAAGGACTGCGTGCGCTATTCGTTCCGGCAGTGCTTCTACGGCGAGACCGCGGCGAACGCGATTGGACCGGTGCTGGTCAAGAACTTCGGCAAGGGTAAAAAGGCCGCGTTCATGACGCCGGACTATACTTACGGCCACACCGTCACGAAGTCGGTGAACGACTATCTCAGTTCGCAGGGGGGCTGGACGATGGTGACGAACCAAGTTTCGCCTCTGGGGACGCAGGACTTCAGTCAGTACCTTACCAATATCGCCAGTTCCGGCGCCGAGTTCATCATCAATGTGAATTGGGGGCGGGACGCAGTGTTATCGGTTCAGCAGGCCAAACAGTTCGGCTTGACCCCGAAAATGAATATGGTGATCCCCTATCAGATCCCGTTCCTCGCCAAGGAGGTCGGACCGGAGCTTACTGAAGGCGTGTTCGCCGCTACAGATTTTTGGTGGACGCTAGAGGACAAGTATCCGCTGGCCAAACTGTTCGTCGACGCCTTCCAGAAGAAATACAACTACCGCCCGGAATGGGGCGCCGAGAACAGCTACATGCAGTTCGCCATATGGGCTCGCATGGTCTCCGAGGCAGGAACATTTTACCCGCCGGATGTGATCAAGCAATACGAGAAGGGCGAGACTTTCCCATCGATGGTGGGCGATGTCCGTTTCCGTCCCCAAGACCACCAGTTGATCCGGCCGGTCATTATCGTCCGAGGCAAAGCGCCAAAAGACATGAAAAACGGAGAGGACTACTGGGAGGTGCTCGAAGTGGTGCCGGGCGAGCCACTGATGCAGAAGCCAGACGCCTTCGGCTGCGACCTTGGCCCTTATATCTGACGAGCGCCAAAGCCTTCTCCGCGCTCTCCGCGTGGAGAAGGGCCCCTACTTTCGCGAGCCAATCAGGCGCGAAAGGGCGCGCGCGCCTCGGACATGCGGCCGCACCCGCTCACAATTGTCGGATCGCCCTTCGTGATGGGGGACATCAAGACTAAACAGGCTAATTATCGACATTAAGGCGGCGGGCAGAAGCGTGTTCACCTGGGAAGCGTTCGTATCGCAATGTTTCAACGGGCTGGTGCTCGGCGCGCTTCTCGCGCTGATTTCATCCGGCCTGACGATTATTTACGGCACGCTCGGCGTGCTTAATCTCGCGCACGGCGCGATGTTCATGCTGGGCGGCTACGCTGGCTGGGTCGCCTATACCTATTCCGGATCGTTTGTTCTGGCTGTTGTCGCTGGTTCGCTCTTTGTCATGCTGGTTGGCGTGCTGATGGAGCGCCTCATCATCCGCCATTTCTACGCGCGACCCAACGAGGACCAGCTCCTCGTCACCTTTGGCCTCGGCATTGTCTTCGTAGAAGCCGTGCGCTTTTTCTTCGGCAGCCTGTCGAAAACGGTGCCGCCTCCGATCTCCGGCACTATCGCGCTTGGGTTCATGGATTATCCGACCTATAGGCTCGCGCTGCTCGGCTTGGTCGCCTTGGCGTTGCTCGCGCTATTTTTCGTTCTTTACCGCACCCGCCTCGGCATGATCGTACGCGCCGGGATTGAAGACTCGGTCATGGTCGAGTTGCTTGGGATCGACGTCTACAAGGTTTTCACGCTGGTGTTCGGCATCGGCGCCATGGCCGCGGGTTTCGCTGGCGTCATCAACGCTCCGGTCGTTTCGATCTCACCAAACTCAGGCGAATCGATCCTCGTCCAAGCCTTTGTCGTCGTCGTCATTGGCGGCGTCGGCTCTTTCCCCGGCGCGGTGCTGGGCGGCCTCATTGCGGGAGAGATCATCAGCATCACCTCAATGTTCAACCCCGGCTACGCTTATGTCATGCTGTTCGTCGCAATGACGCTCGTGCTGGTCGTCCGCCCCTATGGGCTCCTCGGCGTGGCGGGCCGTGAGTGAACGCGGTCGGCCTATGAACATAAAGCACCCCTTGATCGCCGAAATACTGACGGTGATCGCCCTGGTCGCTGCGCCATTCTTGCTGCCGCACCTTGGCTTCTCGCTCACCACCATCAATCGCATTCTGATCTGGGGCTTATTCGGGCTCGGCTTCGATCTCCTGTTCGGGTACATAGGCCTCCTGTCGTTCGGCCAGTCCGCCTTCTTCGGCACGGGCGGCATGTTCGCTGCCTACCTACTCACCGAGGCCAACTTTCCATACGTTCTGGCGTCAATTGCAATCGGCGCTGCGGTCGCCGGCGTCGTTGGCTATCTGGTTGGTCTCATCGCCCTCAGACGCACCGGCATTTATTTCGCCATGATTACGGTGGCGATCGCGGAAGTGTTCTTCTTCGCCGAGTTCAATCCACTGTCCGCCTTCACTGGCGGAGAGAATGGCCTGCCTGGCGTGCCGACGCCAAGCTTCAACTTGGGCTTCACGACTATAAATTTCGACACTGACCTGTCCATGTATAGCTTTCTGGCGTTCTGGTATTTCATCGGCCTGGTCATCGCGCTGCGTATTGTACGTTCCCCGGTCGGGGCGATCTTCCGCGCGCTCCGCGACAATCCACTGCGCGCCTCGGCTCTCGGTCACAACATTCACGCCTATAAGCTTACGGCCTTCGTCGTCGCGGCTGTTTACGCTGGCTTTGCGGGCGGGTTGCTCGCCGTCATGCAAGGCTTCATGCCGCCGGACGCGTTCATGTTCGACACATCCGGGCAGCTCGTGATGCAGACCGCCATTGGCGGCGCTGGCACGCTGTTTGGGCCACTGGTCGGTGCGGCCCTATGGCTCTACCTGAGCGACTTTCTGCAAAACGCGCTGCATCTTGGCGCAAGCTGGAAGCTCGTGCTCGGCCTTGTGTTCGTACTGCTCGTCTGCTTCCTGAGGCGCGGAATTGTCGGCGCCATCGTCGACCTCTATCAGTTGGCGAAGGGTCGCAGGATCACGCCCGAGCCTGTCGAGGCGACGCACCCAATTGCTGCTCCCGCCGTGTCGACAAGAGCGCGGGTGGACCTCCGCCCTGTCGAGCGTACGCCTGGACCAATTCTGAAAGCGACGGGGTTGACTAAGCGCTACGGCGGCCTGGTGGCCAACAGCAACATCGATTTCGTTGTCGACCACGGTGAAATGCGAGGCATTATCGGGCCGAACGGGGCAGGCAAAAGCACTTTCTTCAAGATGCTGACCTGCGAGACGGCGCCCACGTCAGGCACGATCATATTTGAAGGCAAAGATATCACGGGGATGAGCGTCACCGATGTTTGCCAACTCGGGCTCACTAAGAGCTATCAGATCAATCA
The DNA here is from genome assembly GCA_963737365.1 of uncultured Alphaproteobacteria bacterium. GTDB lineage: Bacteria > Pseudomonadota > Alphaproteobacteria > Rhizobiales > Beijerinckiaceae > Roseiarcus. The sequence continues at coordinate 142,479 of CAVTSD010000007.1, read as the reverse complement.
GCTCTTCGAGCGTCTCACGGTCAGACAAAACCTGAGGGTGGCGGCGCTGAGCAAGATCCGGGGCAAGTTCAAGCTCGATCTGTTTCGAGGCCTTCACAGCGTTCCTGGCCTGGACGACCACGTCGACCAGACGTTGGCCCTCGTCAACCTGACTGAGCGACCGGACACGCCGGTGTCCGAACTCGCCTATGGCGAGAAGCGGCGACTTCGAAATTGGGCTCGCTCTTGCGACCGAGCCAAGACTGCTTCTGCTTGACGAGCCTCTTGCGGGCATGAGTCCGCGCGAACGAATCGAGACGGTCGCCCTGCTCAAATCGATTGCGCGCGGGCGGACGATGATCATCATCGATCATGACATGGACTCGTTGTTCGAGCTGGTTGAAAAGGTCACCGTGCTCCAAGAGGGTCGTGTGCTGGTGGAAGGCACGCCCGCAGAGATCAAAATCAATTCTAAGGTGCAGGAAGCCTATCTAGGCGGGGTTCACGGAGAGGCGGCGTGAGCCTGCTCGAAGTCAAAGGACTCGACGCCTTCTATGGCGACAGCCACATCCTCTTCGACGTCTCGTTGCGGGTCGAGAAACACGAGGCGGTGGCCCTTGTGGGCAGGAACGGCGCCGGCAAGAGCACGACGCTGAAGAGCCTGATGGGCATCGTCTCCCGGCGGACCGGCAGCATCAAGCTCGAGGGCGACGAACTCGTCGCGCAAAAGGCCCACAGCATAGCTCGCCTTGGCATGCAACTGGTGCATGAGGATCGGCGTATTTTCGGCAGTCTTAGCGTCGAAGAGAACATTATCCTCGCCGGTCTCACCGCCAAGAGCAAATGGCCGCTTGAACGCATCTACGGGATCTTTCCACGGCTCAAGGAACGCCGAGCGAGCTCCGGCACCGATCTTTCTGGCGGCGAGCAGCAGATGTTGGCGATCGCGCGTGCGCTGGTCCGGGATCCAAAGATCATTCTGCTTGACGAGCCTTTCGAGGGCCTGGCTCCAATCGTTGTCCAGGACCTTGTGCATACCTGTCGTGAGCTGGCTCGGAACGGACAGACCATCGTTCTGGTCGAACAGAATCTGGCCGCCACGTTGGCTCTTGCGCAGCGCGTCTACATCCTCAACAACGGCCATATCGTCCATGAAGGCCCCGCCGCGGAGCTCAAAGCTCAACCGGGCCTTCTGCAGCGCTACTTGGGCGTATAACGCCCTGCCACGATCCTCCGACCATCGTACGAGAAGTGGTTTGGCTCCTTCGCGGTAGTGGACAATGGACGTTCAGTACGGTTGACCGGGGGTTTGGATTTTCTTGGCCCACCGCTGTTTCGTGGCGAAAAGCCAAATTTTGGCGGTTGGATTTCCTTGGATTTCCTTGGATTCTCTCGTCCGAATCGTTACTTATCAATGCGTTACGCTGGATATTCGCTGAGAGAATTTTCGGAGCGCTCCTCCCTCTCATTCGCTGCGCTGGGAAACCCAAAATTCGTCCTGACGTGCGACGGGGCAGAATTGTTCATAGGGTGACCCTAACTCTATTTCTGATTTTCTACAAGATATTCCCCATGTTAAGGGCGGTCGTTGTCGGTCCGGGGTGGAAAACGGAAAAACCGTTATGGCTGGGCTTGCGCCGTCATCCACGCGGCGCCCCCCACAATCTCTCTCACCCGCTCAGACTTCCCGTGGTTGAGAGGCCTACGGTGTCGGCTAAGCGGGCTTGGGAGCGCCCGCGATTTGGCGAGCGCTGGCGGTTCGCAGCCGGGCAAATCTTCAGACTTTGCTGACGGAAATCCTGATTAAATCATGGGCGCCTGTTTTCTGACCGGATGCCTTGTCAGATTCGGTTGGCGACCTCCATTCGTTCTCCTTAAGCCCAATAGCAATTGATTTTCAGATTATTAGCGCGCTGGGGGGCACATGGCACGGGCCTTGTAAGGCGCTCATGGGCGGGACGCGCTTGCGTTCCGATTTCACCGCACGAAAAGCGGTACGGGTCAGTACCGCGGCGGCGCGTCACCAAGGGGCGAGCTTATGAAAATCGTAATGGCGATCATAAAGCCGTTCAAGCTGGAGGAGGTGCGCGATGCGCTCACCGCCATCGGAGTGCACGGTCTGACGGTTACGGAGGTTAAGGGCTACGGGCGCCAAAAGGGGCATACCGAGATCTATCGCGGCGCCGAATACGCCGTGAGCTTCCTTCCCAAGCTGAAAATCGAGGTCGCGGTCAACTCCGACGTCGCCGACAAGGTGGTCGAAGCGATCGTCGCTGCAGCGCGCACAGGCCAAATCGGCGACGGCAAGATCTTTGTCTACGACCTCAACTCGGCGGTCAGGATCCGCACGGGCGAGACGGACAAGGACGCTCTTTAGGCGCCATGCGCTGCTTCACCTTCCAGACTCGGAGTCCTGAACTATGAAACTGACACGTTTACTCACTGGCCTAGCGGCGGCGCTGGCGACGGCCATGTTTATTGGCCTCGCCGCGCCCGTCGCTGTGGCGCAGGATAATCCTGCCGCGACGCCCGCGGCGCCTGCCGCCGCCCCCGCGGCTCCGGCGGCGCCCGCCGCCGCTCCAGCCGCTACCGCTCCGGCCGCGGCCGCCGCGGCTCCAGCGGCTCCCGCCGCGCCGCCAAGCTGCTCCGCCACGGTCGCGGAAAAATGCACGGTCAATTCCGGCGACACGGCTTGGGTTTTGACCTCGGTCGCGCTCGTTCTGATGATGACCATACCTGGTCTGGGTCTTTTCTACGGCGGCATGGTCAGCAAGAAAAACGTCGGCGACACGGTGATGACCAGCTTCGCCATCACGGCGCTGGTGACGGTGATCTACTTCGTGCTCACCTACAGCCTCGCGTTCACCGGCGGCAGCGCATTCATAGGCGGCTTCTCGCGGGTGTTGCTCCAGGGAATTCATTACGACCTGGCGAGCGGGGCGAACACTCCCAATCCGTTGGCGCCGACGATCCCTGAGACCGTCTACATGATGTTCCAGATGACGTTTGCGATCATTACGCCGGCGCTCATCGCGGGTTCGTTCGCCGAGCGCATGAAGTTTTCCGCGATGCTCTGGTTCATCGGCCTGTGGGCGATCTTGGTCTACGCGCCCGTTGCGCATTGGGTCTGGGGGCCGGACGGGTTTATGAGCGCGGCCAACGTGGACGCGAAAGGCAACTTCCAGGGCATGTTCCAGGTCCTCGATTTCGCCGGCGGAACCGTGGTGCATATCAACGCGGGCGTCGCCGGACTCGTGTCCTGTCTCCTGCTCGGCAAGCGCAAGGAGCCGGGTCCGGGTCACAACATGGTCTTGACCTTCATCGGCACGGGCCTTCTGTGGGTCGGCTGGTTCGGCTTCAACGCCGGTTCGGCGGTGACCGCAAACCTGCAGGCGGGCATGGCGATGACCGTCACGCAAATCGCCACGGCAGTCGCGGCCCTGACCTGGATGTTTGTCGAATGGGTGCATCGCGGCAAGCCGACGGTCATCGGCATCTGCTCGGGCGCGGTCGCCGGTCTGGTCGCCATTACTCCGGCTTCGGGCTTCGTCGGTCCGATCGGCGCGCTGGTGATCGGCATTGCCTGCGGAATTGGCTGCTATTGGGGCGCGACCGGCCTTAAGCACACCTTCGGCTACGACGACGCGCTCGACGCCTTTGGCGTGCATGCGGTCGGCGGAATCATCGGCGCGCTGCTCACTGGAGTGTTCGCGGTCAACGAGTACAGCGGCCACTCTGGTCTCATCGAAGGCGACGTCGGGCAGTTCATCAACCAGTTCAAGGGTGTCGGCACGGTCATCGTTTACGATGTGATCGTCACCTTCATCATCTTGAAGATCATCGACGTTGCGATCGGCCTGCGCGTCAGCGACGAGGTGGAGCGCGACGGCCTCGATCTCGCCCTTCACGGCGAAGTCGTTCACTAAAGCCACAGCGCCCGGCGGCATCGGATTGCCGCCGGGTCGAGTTTCCTCCCGGAAGACCTTGGACGCCCCACGGGGCGTCCTTTTTTCTTTGTCGCCCTCGCGTTTGTGCGACTTCCGACGACCCCCGCCCGTTAAGGTTAGGACCGCATTAACTCCACGTCCCTAGGGTCAGGCAGGGTGGCGGCGCAGGGTCCCGCCCGCTTCGACTCGGCCAAGTGGGCGATGCGCACGACGACGTTCTCATTTATCGACCATGTGCCCGCTTCGGTGCGGGAGTTCCCGAAGCGGCGGGCGGCCGAAATGACTGGCCTTGTCGCGCTCGCCGGCGTGACCGGCCTAACCCTCGCGCTCCTGACCTGGTCGGTCAGCGATCCAAGCCTCAATCATGCGACGAACGAGCGCGTCCACAACCTTCTCGGCGCCCCGGGGGCGATCGCCGCCGATCTCGTAATGCAGTTCATCGGCCTTGCGTCGGCGGCGCTGCTCGCCCCGCCTGCCTTCTGGGGCTGGAGCCTCGTCACCCAGCGGCGGCTTGAGCGGCCGCGTTTGAAGGTCGGCCTTTATCTGATTGGGGTGATCGCGGCTGCGGGACTGGCTTCGCTCCTTCCGGCGCCTGGGAGTTGGCCGCTTCCGACCGGTCTCGGCGGGGTCGTCGGCGACGCTGTGCTCGCCCTCCCGCATCGCTTTCTTCCGGCTTCGCCGTGGGCCACAATCGCAGTCGCCGCCAGCCTTGCCGCGACGGCCATCCTTGGGCTCGCGGCCGCCTCCAGCATTGGCGGCTCGAGCTTCACGGACGACGCCCTCCCCGATAATCCCGGAAAAGCCCGCGCCCGAGCGCCGTCGCGATTCGAAGACGAGGACGACGAGGACGAGCCGAGCCTCGGCATGGTGTCGATCGGCGCGGTGATTCACGCTTTGCTCACAGCAAAGGCGACGCTGCGCCGGATAGCGTCTCGCGGCTCAAAAACGAAGATCCCGCCGCGCCCCGTTCTCAATTCCGCGCCGACCGCGCCGTGGTCGGCGCTCCGCGACGCCGATGACGTCTCGACGATCGCCGCCGCGCTTGCGCCTCGGTCTCAGGATTCGCCGCCGTTCCCTTACTTTCCGACCCCTGCCGTCTCCCCGCTTCCCTCTGCTCGTCCGAGCGCGGTCCGCGCGCCGCTCGACATGTCCGCCCGGCCGCGCGGCGAATGGATCATGCCCTCGATCACGATGTTGACCGAGCCGAAGAAATCGGCCGGCGCCAAAATCTCGCAGGACTCGCTGGAGCAGAACGCCCGTTTACTTGAAGGCGTTCTCGACGATTTCGGCGTGAAGGGCGAAATCGTCAACGTGCGGCCTGGACCGGTCGTCGCCCTTTACGAGCTCGAACCGGCGCCGGGCATCAAATCCTCGCGCGTCATCGGGCTCGCCGACGACATCGCCCGTTCGATGTCGGCGGTCTCGGCCCGTGTCGCGGTGGTTCAGGGCCGCAACGCCATAGGCATCGAATTGCCGAACCAGCGCCGCGACACCGTCTTTCTGCGTGAGCTTCTCGCCAGCGAAGAGTTCGGCCAATCGAACCATCGCCTGCCGATCGCGCTCGGCAAGACCATCGGCGGCGACCCGGTGATCGTTGATCTCACCCGCATGCCCCACCTCTTGGTCGCCGGCACGACCGGCTCGGGCAAGTCAGTCGCCATCAACACCATGATCCTCTCGCTCCTCTACCGCATGAAGCCCGAGCGATGCCGGCTCATCATGGTCGATCCGAAGATGCTCGAGCTTTCCGCTTACGACGGCATCCCGCACCTCCTGACCCCCGTCGTCACCGATCCGAAGAAGGCTGTCATCGCGCTCAAATGGGCGGTGAGGGAGATGGAGGATCGCTACAAGAAGATGTCGAAGGTCGGCGTCCGCAACATCGACGGCTTCAACGTCCGCGTCGCCGAGGCGCTCGCCAAAGGCGAGGCGCTGACCCGCACCGTGCAGACCGGCTTCGACAAGGAGACGGGCGAGGCGATCTACGAATCCGAGGACATCCCGCTCGACGAACTGCCCTATATCGTGGTCGTCGTCGACGAGATGGCCGATCTCATGATGGTCGCCGGCAAGGACATCGAGGGCGCGATCCAGAGGCTTGCGCAAATGGCGCGCGCCGCCGGCATCCACCTCATCATGGCGACCCAGCGCCCGTCGGTCGACGTCATCACCGGCACCATCAAAGCCAATTTCCCGACCCGCATCTCGTTTCAGGTCACGAGCAAGATCGACAGCCGCACCATCCTCGGCGAGCAGGGCGCCGAGCAATTGCTCGGCCAGGGCGACATGCTCTACATGGCCGGCGGCGGGCGCATTTCGCGGGTCCACGGGCCTTTCGTCTCCGACAACGAGGTCGAGAAGGTCGTCGCCCACATCAAGAAGCAGGGCGCGCCCGAATATCTGCACGCGATCACCGAGGACAACGAGGCGAGCGAGGACGACGAGGCCCCCCTGCCCTCCCCCGGCTCGATGGACGCAGAGGAATCGGCGGACTTTTACGACCGCGCCGTCAACATCGTGCTCCGCGACCGCAAGGTTTCGACAAGCTACATCCAGCGCCGCTTGTCGGTCGGCTACAACAAGGCGGCTTCGCTTGTCGAGCGGATGGAGAAGGAGGGCGTGGTCAGCGCCCCCAATCACTCGGGCAAGCGCGAGATCCTAATTGGCAACGGCGTCGACCGGGGCGCGTTCGAGGACGTGAGCGAGGAATAGCGGCCACCTTCGCCTTGCGAGCGCGACCTCACGCCTCTCTGTCGTTTACGAGTCCGTTTCTTGCGATCTCAACCGGTCGCGGCGGCCTTGGCGAGTCTCTCCCGGACCTGGAAAGGCTGGCTCGAAGCGCGATCGTTCATCCAGAACGGCGCATGGTCCAGATCTCGCCGCTCATATCGATGAGGTGAAAGCCGCGGCGCGTGAGCTCGCTTATGGTCATGACATCGTGGCGATGGACGGTGGCCGATGCATTCGGCGGCGCGTCCCTGATCCGGTGCAAGTTGCCGGTGTGGAAGAGATCCGAGCGCTCATGCTGGTCGGCGTCTTTTTTCTGGCCCCGAGGATCGTCCACCTATTCCTCCATAACATGGATCGCACTGCGCTCATGAGCTCAGTGAACGGCAATAAACGCTAGTAAACGCTAGTAAACGCTAGTAAATTCGCTGGCGTTTACTAGCGTTTATTTTTTGGGATTGAGCCTTTTCAATGAGTTACGAGCGTTTGGAATAAAAAATTCTTCCCGCCTTCCGCCGAACGGTCCCGGCGTCCAGCCGAAACCGCCTCGTATGCATGTCTTGCATATCTCGTAACTCCACATCCGCGCCGATCTTTTACCACGCAACTTCGGCTCCTAAAATACATCATAAATTTGATTTGGATTTTCGAAAATGATTTGTCGAAATTTCTTTATGTCACCGCTAATGCTCGCCGATCATGGGGCGCCGTCCTGCGTGTCTCAACTCCCGTTTCCGCAAACGCTATTGCGGTATCTCGCTCTCGATCGAGCGGACGATGGCCATGAAGGCCTGGGCCGCGGGCGACGGCGTCCTCCCGCGCTTGGTGATGAAACCATAGTTAAGGCTGAGCCACGGCGCCTCGTAGGGAAGCCTCACCAGCAGGCCCTCGTTCAGCTCGCGCGCAATCTGGCAAGAGATCGCGACGCTCAGCACATGGCCGCCGAGGACGACCTGCTTGGCGGCGGAGAACGACCCGACAAGGGCGCGTGGGTTGAGGCGCGTCCGATCCGCGCCAAAGACGGCAAACGGTCGATCGTCGGTTGGGAGCGCCGCGCGATAGCGTTCGGGAAGGCTCGGTCCCGCCCAGGGATATTCGAGCAGGTCATCGAGGGTGAGGCCTTTTCTTCCAGCAAGCGGATGAGCCGTGGCGCAGAAAAAGAACACCTGCGATTTTCGCACCGGCTGAACTTGCAGATCGTCATTCTTCAACGCGCCCGTCACTTCGGCAAATCCAAGATCGGCCGAGCCATCGAGCACGTCCACGATCGCGCGCTCCCAATTCGCGCTGCGGATTTCGGCGACGATGTTGGGATGCCTCTGCAGCAGGATGCCGACGGCCCGCTCGCCTGAGATATTCGCGGGATATGGACCAGCGATGATCCGCAATTCGCCGACCTCCAACCCTTTGGCGAGCGAAGTTCGCGGGTGAGTTCGTGAAAGCTGGCGAGGGCCTTGTCGCCGTGGCGCAAAATGATCTCGCCGAACGACGTGGGCGTCACCCCTTGCCGATCGAAGATGGGAACGCCGAGTAGTGTCTCGAGCTGCTTAAGGCCGCGCGTCAGATTGGGCTGTGACATCCCAAGCGCCTGCGCCGCCCGGCCAAAATGTCGATGTTGGGCAAGCGCCCGTACAATTTCGAGTTGGCGAATCCGGGGCATGTTGATGCCTAATGCGTATCAAATGATATCCGCATTGAGATTAGACCGTCTGCGTCGATCCACGCTAGCCTGACCAAGGGACTTCAGCACAAAGTTGCTTACAGCCGATCTATTTCGAACCAAAAGCGCGGAAAAAAATTGCGGGCAAACGGAGGAAACTGCAGATGAGCTTACATTCGCGAAGCCTGGTGGCGAGTTCGCTGCTCGCTTCGCTCACGATGGTGAGCGTCCAAAGCATGGCGCAGGCGCAAGTCGAAAAGCCCAACATCGTCCTCATCGTGTCCGACGATTTCGGCTACGGCGACATGGGCGTGTATGGCGGCGGCGAGAACCGCGGCCAGCCGACGCCCAGCCTCGACCGAATGGCGAACGAGGGCATGCAATTCTGGTCGTTCTACGGGCAGCCGAGCTGCACGCCTGGGCGCGCCGCGATGATGACGGGCCGCATCCCCAATCGCAGCGGCATGACGACCGTCTCCTTCCAGGGGCAAGGCGGCGGCTTGCCGGCGGCGGAGTGGACGCTGGGCTCGGTCTTGAAGACAGGCGGCTACGACACCTTCTTCACCGGCAAATGGCACCTCGGCGAGGCCGACTATGCGCTCCCCAACGCGCAGGGCTTCGATGTCATGAAATATTGCGGGCTCTATCATCTCAACGCCTACACCTACGGCGATCCGACCTGGTTCCCGGACATGTCCGAAGAACTTCGCGCCATGTTCAACAAGGTGACCAAGGGCGCGATGTCGGGCAATGCGGGTGAAACCGCGCACGAGGAGTTCAAGATCAACGGGCAATATGTCGATACGCCGGATAAGGGCGTGGTCGGCATTCCGTTCTTCGACAAGTACGTCGAGAAGGCCTCGCTCGACTATCTCGATACGCACGCGCATGCGGCAAAGCCGTTCTTCATGAGCATCAATTTCATGAAGGTGCACCAGCCCAACATGCCGGCGCCCGAGTTCCAGCTCAAGTCGATGGCGAAGACGAAGTTCGCCAACTCGGTGGTCGAGAACGACACGCGCATCGGCCGGATCATGGACAAGATTCGCGAGTTGGGCCTCGACAAGAACACCTATGTGTTCTGGACGACCGACAACGGCGCCTGGCAGGACGTCTATCCCGACGCCGGCTACACGCCGTTCCGGGGCACCAAGGGCACGGTTCGCGAAGGCGGCGCGCGCGTTCCCGCGCTGGCGTGGGGTCCGGGCATCAAGCCAGGCAGCAAGAACTCCGACATCGTCGGGGGGCTCGACTATATGGCGACCTTCGCTTCCCTCGCTGGCATAAAATTGCCGGAGAACGACCGCGAAGGCAAACCGATCATCTTCGACAGCTACGACATGTCGCCGATCCTGTTCGGCAAGGGCAAGTCGGAGCGTCCGGCGTGGTTCTACTTCACCGAGGATGAACTGAGCCCCGGCGCGGTTCGCGTCGGTCGCTTCAAGGCCGTGTTCAACCTGCGCGGCGACGACGGGCAGCAGACCGGCGGCCTCGCAGTCGATAGCAATCTCGGCTGGAAGGGCGCCTCGAAATATGTCGCGACCGTTCCCCAGATCTTCGATCTGTGGTCGGACCCGCAGGAGCGCTACGACATCTTCATGAACAATTACACAGAGCACACCTGGACGCTGGTGACGTTCAATGAAGACATCAAGACGTTGATGCAGACCTACATCAAATACCCGCCGCGCAAGGCCCAAAGCGAGACCTACACCGGGCCGATCACCATCTCGGGCTACCAGCGGTTCCAGTGGGTGCGCGACAAGCTGCAGCAGGAAGGGTTCGACATCCCGCTGCCGACGGGGAACTGAACTCGGACCGCCTTTGGCCCTTCATCCAAGGGTTCAACGAGGGCCGCTCGCTTCGAGCGGCCCTCTACTTTTGGCTATGCGGACAGGTCGCAGAACACGGCAACCTCTGCAATCTTCACGCGCCGCAATCGTCACGACGGACCTCACCGCTTCAGCGCCAGGCAGGTGATGTCGTCGAACTGGCTCCGGCCCCGCGCAAACTCGCGCACGGCGGCTTCGATACGCGCAATCCACTGGGACGCGTTGGCGCCGTGGCCTTTCCGGGCCAGCAAACTTTCGAGGCGCTCTTCTCCGAACTGGAACGTGTCGGGGTCCTCGGCCTCCGTGACGCCATCGGTGTAGAGCAGGAAGAGGTCGCCCGGGCGCAATTCAATGTTTGAAACCATCATCTTCATGGGATCGAACAGGCCGACAGGCAGGCCGCCGACCGGCAGGGTTTCAACAAAGCCTCCCGGGCGACGGATGTAGCCGGGCAGATGGCCGCAGTTGCAATATTCGAGCGCGCCCGTGCGCGGATCGTAAGCGGCGTACAAGGCGGTGGCGAAAAGCTGGCCGGCGTTGTTGTCGGCGAGAAAGGCGTTCGCCTTCACGATCGCTCCGGGAAGATCGGGACTCTCGCGCAAGTTGATGCGGATCAGCGTCCTGGTGATCCCCATGAACAGAGCCGCCGGCACGCCCTTGCCGCACACGTCGCCAACGCCGATCGCGACGCGGCCGTCGGCAAGCGGCACGAGATCGAAGAAGTCGCCGCCGACGTCGCGCGCAGGCGTCATCGCGGCCCAGACGTCGAGGTTGGATTCCTCGGCGAACTGCTTCACCCTTGGCAGCAACGCCCGTTGAATGACCGCCGCGCTCGCCATTTCGTCGTCGCGCTGACGGCGCAGAATGAGCTGCTCCGCCATCCGCCCGAAGGTCTGCCCAAAATCGGTGAGGTCTGGGATCGGATTGCGCAATTCCTCGAGCAGCGCGGGGTCGAATTCATGGCGCTCAAGGGCGCCAAGAGCGTGGGTGTAGAGGCTGATCGCGCCATTGAACTTGCGCAACCGATCGCCCATCCGGCCGATCACGTCGATGAGCAGGGAGGGCGTGGCCTGCGCGATTTCGACCAGCGTGGCGCGGCCGAAGCGCAGAGCGGTGACGGGCGTGCAAGCGCGCGCGGTCGCGCTTCGCGGCAGCTGCCCAAGCGCGCCGAGTTCTCCTACCAGCGAGGGGGCCCTGAGGGTCGAGATGGGAATGGCGCCGCGCGCGCTGTCGGCGCTCACCGTCACTGCGCCTTCCAGGATCAGCATTGCGTAATCGCTCGGTTCGCCCTGAACCATCAGGATGGCGTCTGGAGCGAAGGTCTCGAGTTTGGCTGCTTCGATCAGGATTGCAAGGTTATCGTCGGATAGCTCACGGAACGCGCTCGTTGCCCGAATGGCGGCCCGGAGCTCCGGGGAATCTTTCATGTCATCATGTCGCGCTCAACGAACCCGGACTGGCGTTGACGGCGCCTCCAGCAGAGAACTCTAGCACGAGATGGTTCATGCCTTCAAAGCGTTGATAACTCATGCGGCGGGAAAACTTCTGCATGAGCCCGGTGCCGTAGCCGCCGATCTCGAAATCGTCGGTCGGTCCGTTGATCCGCTTGGCCGGCGCGAGCGTCGGGTCGAACGGCGCGCCGTCGTCGGCGAACTCGACAATGACGCCATCAGGCTCGGCGCAGACCGAGATGCGGGCCCGATTTGCATGGCCATGCTTGACAGCGTTGAGGAACAGCTCTTCGAGGCAGAGGCCGATTGCGAACTCTGTCTCTTCGCCGAGGCCCAATTCGCCAGCCTGGCTCGCAACCCAGCTTTCAGCCTCAGAGGCGGCTTCAACGGTGCCGGGAAAGTCGCGCGAACAAGTGCGCGACAGCGTCATGGCTCACGCCTTCTTGCTCGAGAAGGCGGCAAGCCTCTCGTGCAGCGTGCGGGCGGCCGAGTCGTAGTCGGGATACATCCCGGCGACTTCGTTGAACCCTGTGGTTCGCAAGACCTTCTCGACGCTCTCGTTGGCGCCGCAGACCGCCATTTCGCCGCCATTGCGGATGAGCGTCTTGGCGCTCAGCATCAGCGTGCGTATGCCGAGCGAAGCCAGGAACGACACTTTGGCGAGGTCGACAATCATGGCCTTGGCGGTCTTCGCCAGCTCTTCAAAGCGGGAGTCGACCTCCTGAGCGCCCTGAATGTCGAAGCGGCCGTCGAGAATGACGTGAGCGATCTCGTCGTCGTCCTTGGTGACTTTCATGTCCATGCGCGCATCGTCCCGGCGTCTACGTGTCGCACAACACCAGTAAGCACCGTTCATGACGGTTTGGCGACAACGTGCGCTTCGATTCTGGACGCTAATCCTGGGAGATTAGCTGAAACCAGATGATGGCGATCGCGAACAGCGCGAGCGCGATGATCAGCGAACCAATCGCGTGGGTGAGATGCACATGATCGGAGCCGACTTCGTAGCCGGGGAGGAAGCTTGGAAGGCCGCCGGCGGGGGTGAGCCAGTAGACCAGCGCTACGCCGATGAAAACGACGCCGATAATGCCGATGATCCATGGCACTGGCTTGGTCATAGCGCGGGTCTAGCCGAGGCGTTGGCGAGCGGCAAGAGGCAATCCCGTTCTGTGGCTTCTAACTGTCCCGGGGTTCAGCCGAAGCCAGCGCCGACCTCTTTCGGCGCGAGCCGGACGAGCCGCAAATCTTCCGCCGCCGCCTGCCGGTGCTTCACCGCCTCGCGGTAGACGGGGTCGCGGATCATGGCGACGAAGGCGGCGACGCTTGGATATTGAGCGATGAAGCAATGGTCCCACCGCTCCTCCGCGGGACCAATCAGCATGTGCTCGAAGGCTCCGCGCCAAACAATCGAGCCGCCCAGGCGCGTGAAGACGGGCCCGCTCTCCCGTCCGTAGGCCGCATAAGCCTCTGCGCCGGTGGCGTCACGGCCGTCCGGGTAGGCGGCGCGGGGGCGCAACCTGACAAGATTGAGCATATGAATGGGGCCCGGCCGATCGTCGGCGCGAAAAGCAGCGAAGCCCTCTTTGGTGGGATCGATGTAGCCGGCCATGCGACCTCCCGCCCGGCGGGTTTAGCCAAACGCGGCGCCAAGCCTCCGAGGTCTACAAGGACTTGGGTTCGCGCGAAACTAAAACGCGATCAGGCTTTAGCGAGCAACCGCTTGCCGAAGATCGGCGACACGCGCCAGCGAGGTCGACGAAGCGTCGACGCTGACTGCGTCATAGCCGAGGGCCGAGCCGAAAGCGCTGGGCGCAAGACCTGCGTAGCCGACGTTGGCCGTCACAGCCGAGGCTTTGTTTTCGACCGACACCGTGGGCGCTCCGGCGCCGCGAGGCGCATGGACGGTGAACACCGAACCGGCGACCTGGGCGCCAAACCCACCGGCGCCGCTCACGAGGTCGGGCTGCTGCGCGATGGACTCGGCCGCAGCCAAGGATGCGGCGTCCGCCGCGTTTTGAACGCCGTTACGGAAATGGGAGACATTCGCGAAATCGACCGCGACCCACAGAACCAAAACGATGATCGGCATCGCGGAAGCGCAGGCGACGGGGCCGGTTCCTTCCGAAAGCGGGCGGCGCAAGATCCGCGAAGCCCTGCCCAATCCAAACATGACAATCTCCTCAACCACCCCATGAGAAGCTAGCGTTGAACAACCCGGAGCGCGCCGGATTGTTCCGCCTTCAGTGTAAGGCGAAAGATTATCCAATTGATTGAAGAAGATGGTAAAGTAGAGCGCCAGAAGAATCCGAGCTTTGGTTAGATCTTTGGCAACCCTGTTTGCGGCCGGCAGGGCGGAGGCCAGCGGCGATCGGCGAGCGCGCACCGCCGCCCATGGACGCTAAAATACATTATCATAATGATATATCGGAAGAGTTCCCTACTCCGAAGGTGTTTCTGGTTGATCTTTTACCAAAAGTCTATAGAACGACTAGAATAATCGCCAGCCTCGATGTCCGGATCCAAAGGCCGCCCGAAAATGACCGAAGCAACACTTCCCCTCCGGGCGACGGCTTCGCCCCGGTTTAGCGAGGATCTGGTCGCCGTTAGCCTGGGCCTTGCCGTGTTCCTGCTCGCCTTGGCGTCGCTGGCCGGGGCCGATGCGCTGGGCTGGCTGGTGACGACGTCGGTCTGGACCAACCCGGCAAACGCGCTCGCGCCGATCGCGAAAACCTATGCGAGCCTCGGCGGATGGGGCGCGCTCCTTGTCACTTACGCGCTCCTCACGAGTGTTCTCTCCGCCGCCGCCTATCTGCTCGGCGACGACGTCAAGCGGTTCGCCACAGCCTTCACGGCCGTGTTTGCGATCGCCTATGCGAGCTGGTTTGTCGGCTCCTGGGCCTATCTCGCTGCGGTCACGCCGGCCGATCAGGCCAAGTTCGGCGTCCCGTGGTCGCTCAAACTCACGAACGAGGGCGGCTACATCGTCGCGCTTCTTGCTGGCCTCCTGATCGCGAATGCATTCCCGGCTTTCGCCGAGCGGCTCAAGAGCGCGGTCCGCCCCGAGCTTTATATCAAGATCGCGATCGTCATTCTCGGCGCGTTCATCGCCGTCACCATGGCGAGCAAGCTGACGCTCGCGTCATCGTTGATGCTGCGTGGCCTCGCGGCGATCGTCGAGGCCTATCTGATCTACTGGCCGATCGTCTATCTGATTGCGCGCAAGGGTTTCGGTTTCAGCCGCGAATGGGCGGCGCCGCTCGCCTCAGGCGTTTCGATCTGCGGCGTCGCGGCGGCGATCGCAACCGGCGGCGCGATCCGCGCCCGTCCCCAGGTGCCGATCCTTGTCTCTTCGCTCGTGGTCGTCTTCGCGGTGATCGAAGTGCTGGTCCTGCCCTTTATCGCGCAAACCTTCATGTCGCACGAGCCCTTGGTCGCCGCGGCGTGGATGGGGCTTGCGGTGAAAACGGACGGCGCGGCGCTTGCGGCGGGCGGCATCACGCAATCGCTCATTCAGGCCAAGGCGGCGGCCGAAGGCATCGTTTATCAGCCGGGCTGGATGCTGACCGTGACGGCGACGGTGAAGGTGTTCATCGACGTCTTCATCGGCGTCTGGGCTTTCATCCTAGCCTACATCTGGACGAACCACATCAATCCGCAGACGGGCGCCTCGAAAGCGAAGCTCGGCGAAATCTGGCAGCGATTCCCGAAGTTCATTCTCGGTTTCGTCGCGACGTTCCTCATCACTCTGGCGCTCGCGCTCTGGACCCATGCCGGCTCGTCAGGTCAGCTCAATGCGGCGATCGGGGAAGCCAACGGGCTCCGCGTGATCTTCTTCGTCCTGACCTTCTTCTCGATTGGCGTCATGTCGAACTTCCGCCAGCTCTGGCAGGAGGGTTTCGCCAAGCTCGCGGCGGTTTATCTGGTGTCGTTGTTCGGCTTCGTCGTCTGGGTTGGGTTCGTCATTTCGTGGCTCTTCTTCGCCGGCGTCAAGCCGCCGCTCGTATCCTGATTTAAGGGAACTTCGATGCCCAAACCCGATTTGCGCGAAGCGACGAGCGCATACGAGCCGCTCTTGCCGCTTGAAAAGAAGCTGATTGGCTGGAGCTTAGGGACGGGCCTCGCGCTGCTCGCGGCGCTCCTTGTCATCAATCATTTCGTTCCGCTTGGCTAACGGCGCCCGCTTTCCGCCTTCATATCGCGACATGAGGAGCGCTATTGCGAGGCGCCTCGAACCCATGCTGATGAGCGACTGGAACCCGACTCTCTATTCGAAATTCGAGACCGAGCGGATGCGCGCTGCGCGCGATCTCGTTGCTCGGATTACGCTCGGCTCAGCGCGTCTCGTCTATGATCTGGGTTGTGGTCCCGGCAACAGCGCGGAACTCTTGCTGCAGAGATTTCCGGACGCCAAGATTGTCGGCCTCGACACCTCGGCCGCGATGCTCGCACATGCGCGCGTGCGCGAGCCGCGAGCGGAATTTATCAAGCAGGACATCGCGAATTGGACGCCCGCGGACCAGCCGGACCTCATCTTCGCGAACGCGGCGCTGCAATTCCTTCCCGAACACGAGCGCCTCTTTCCGCGGCTCATGTCTTATCTGGCTCCGGGCGGAGCGCTGGCCGTCCAAATGCCGAATACGTCCAACGAATCCTCGCACGCGCTGATGCGCATGGTCGCGGCCGAGGGACCCTGGTCGTCGCGCCTGGTGCCGATCGCGAAGACCCAACCGCTCATCGCCGGCTACGAGGATTATTACGATTGGCTGAGGCCCGACGCTTCGCGGGTCGACGTCTGGATGACGACCTACGTTCATCCGCTCGACGGGCCGAACAGCATCGCCGATTGGTTCGCCGGCTCGACCCTTCAGCCGTTCCTGGAGCGGCTCGGCGACGACGAGCGCTGCGAATTTTTGGCCCGCTACCGCGCCGGCCTCAAGGAGGCCTATCCGGTTCAGTCCGACGGTCGAACCCTCTTCGCCTATCCCCGGCTTTTCATCGTCGCGGTCAAGGCAAGGTGAAACGGCGGGGGCGCGTGTCGGGTCAATCCCGCAAGCCAAGATAGGCGAGCGGAGCCTGCCCAAAAGCGCGTCGGAACATCAGCGTGAAGGCGGCCGGGTTTTCATAGCCGAGGTCGATCGCGATTGTGGTGACGGCCTCACCCGCCGCGAGACGAGGCAGCGCGCAGAGCAAGCAAGCCTGCTGACGCCACGCAACGAAGCTCATGCCGGTCTCGCGCCGAAAGAGGCGTGTAAAAGAGCGGCGGCTCATGGCGAGCGCGTTCGCCCACGTGTCGATGGTCGCGTGAATGTTGGGCGCTTGAACGAACCGGCTGCAGAGCTCCGACAAAGGCCCATGCGCAGGGTAGCGGAGCGAAAGCGGCAACACGGGCAATTGCTGCATCTCATACTCGATGAGCTGCATCAACGCGCCGGCGCGCCCCTCAAGCCTATATTCGAGAGGCAGGCTCAGGGCTTCCGTGATGAGGCTGCGAAAGAAGGGCGAAATCTCGACAACCTGACAGCGACCCGGCAGGCCAGAAATCGCTTGCGGTTCGATATAGAGGCTCTGCACGCTGACCGCGCCGACCATCCGCACGCGATGTTCTGTCGCGGGCGGGATCCACATGCCCCGCTGTGGAGGCATCACCCACGTGCCCTCGGCCGTCGAAAGCACGACTACCCCCGTCGCGCAGGAGATCAGCTGCCCGCGCCGATGGCGATGGGGCTTGATCCGATGGCCGTTCCGATAGTCGTTGCCGATCGCGACGATCGGACGGGGAACGCGGTCGACGCTGTCGATGTGAATTTCCCGCGCCATTGGCCCACTCGGATAACAATCAGGCCCACCATTGGTGGCGGGCGGCACGAGCGCCCCTTATTCTCGCGCCCGGTCAACCGCAAGGATCATGGTCAGAGGACGACGTGTCTACCCAAGCAACTGAAGCCATCCCGATTCGCCTGAACGTCAGCAAGACAGTCTTTCCGGTCCTTTGGGCCGCGAGCTTCTGTCACATGCTCAACGATATGATGCAGGCGCTTTTGCCCGCTGTTTACCCGATCCTCCGCGGCGCCCTCGACCTCAGCTTCGCGCAGGTTGGATTCCTGACGTTTGTGTATCAGCTCACCGCCTCGCTGCTTCAGCCATTCATCGGCCACTACACCGATCGTCACCCGATGCCGTACTCCTTGCCGTTCGGCATGGCGTCGTCGATGGCCGGGCTGCTGACGATCGCTTTTGCTTCCCACTATGGCGTGCTGCTTGTCGGCGCGATGCTGCTCGGGCTCGGATCCTCGATCTTCCATCCGGAATCCTCCCGCATCGCCCGCCTCGCCTCCGGCGGCTCGCACGGTCTCGCCCAGTCCTTGTTTCAGGTCGGAGGCAATTTCGGCTCCGCGCTCGGGCCGCTGGCGGCCGCGTTCATCGTGCTGCCGCGCGGACAGACCGGGCTTGCCTGGTTCACGCTCGCCGCGCTCGCCGGCATCATCACCCTGACGGCGCTCGGCCGCTGGTATCAGCAGAATGGGCACGCCAAGCGCCCTTCGAGCGCAGCGCCCGCGCGCCACCCCACCTTGTCGCGCGAGCAAGTGTCGAAGGCGATGACGATCCTGATTGCTTTGATGTTCTCGAAGTTCATCTATCTGGCGAGCTTCACGAGCTACTACACTTTTTATCTCATGAATAAGTTCGACCTTCCGATCAAGAACGCGCAAATTTATCAGTTCGTGTTTTTCGCGGCCGTCGCCGCCGGAACCATCGCCGGCGGACCGCTCGGCGACAGGCTTGGGCGCAAGCTCGTAATCTGGGTCTCCATCCTGGGCGTGTTGCCGTTCGCGCTTCTGCTTCCGCATGCGGGACTCGAGGCGACGATTGTCCTGAGCGTCGTGATCGGCTTTCTGATCGCATCAGCCTTTCCCGCGATCGTTGTTTATGGGCAGGAGTTGATGCCGGGCCGCGTCGGCATGGTGTCGGGCCTGTTCTTTGGTTTCGCCTTCGGCATCGGCGGCATTGGCGCGGCGGCGCTCGGCGCGCTCGCGGACTGGGAGGGCATCCGGTTCGTGTTTCTGCTCTGCTCGTTCCTTCCCGCGATCGGCGTTCTTGCGGTGTTTCTGCCGAATCTGCGGGGGCACAAAACGGCCTGAAGGCTGATCTAGACTCCGAGTCCCACTGCGAGCCTCGGCTCGACCTGCTTCGGTTGCGTCACCTCGACGGTGACTTCCATGCCCAATTCGTCACCGGAAGCGCCGTAAAAGGCGCCCGTCAAAGGCGCTGCCTGCGAGGGGTTGCGCGCGACCGCGACGCGGATGAGATCCATGCTGCCGACGAGCCCATTGGTCGGGTCGAACTCGACCCAGCCTGCGCCGGGCAAATAGATCTGGCACCAGGCATGCGTCGCGCCGCCGCCGAGACGAACCGGCTCGTCGTCGCCGCGCGGAACATAGACGTAACCAGAGACGAAACGCGCGGCGACGCCGAGCGCCCGCGCCGCCTCGATCATCAGGACCGCGAAATCGCGGCACGAGCCGCGGCGCCGCTCGAGCGTCTGGAGTGGCGTCTGGACGCCGGCCGCCTCTCGCCGTTCGTAGGAGAACCCCTCCTTGATCGCGTAGGTCATCGTCATCAAAAGGTGGCTCGTCAGGGTCGTCGCCCCCGGCGTTGCGAACTGGCGCACCCAGCGATCGAGGTCGCCGGCAGGATCGCTGTAGAGGCGCTCCATCGCGCGGGCGATATCGGGCAATTCCTCGGAATTATACGAAAAGGGAAAAAACTGCGCGCGCGGGTCGATCTCGCCGCCCGGCTGGTCGTCTTCGATCCGCTCGACCGAGAAGCGGTTCTCGACCCGGAGCGATGTCCAGGAACCGGAAAACGACGCGATCGCGACGCAATTGTCGAATGTGTCATAGAGCCAGCGCAGCCGCCGCGGCTCGGGCTCGATCTCAAGGTTTGCTGACAGGAGTCGCTGATCGTGCCCGTCGCGGGGGCGCATCATCATGCGGTGATCGCCGAACTCGACCGGCCGCTTGTAGCGGTAGGTCGTCAGATGGCGGACGTTCAAAATGGCCCTGGCGGCCTGCATTTGACGCTCTCGATTCGCCGTTAAAGTGCCCCCGCGATTCGAGCGAATCGCCGTAAGGTCTCCCATAGCTTTGATTTTGCGTGCTTTTTCGCGAAAAGCCGGTTCCGACTCGTTCGCATGCGCGCTTGGGGGCCTAAGCGACATGTTGTCCGCCAGCGGCCCGGCGCGTCAAGTGGGGGGCTTCCGCGCTGGCGAATCACCCAAAAAGCCCATGCACAAACCATTTCGGCTGCATTGTCTCGCGACCCCAGAGGCCCTCGCGATAGAGCCAAAAGCGGCGGCCTTCGGAATCCTCAGCGCGGAAATAGTCGCGCGTCGGCGCTTCCTCCCGCCGCCACCAGGGCGCGGCGATGCGCTCCGGCCCCTCGATAGCCGCGACATCATGCAGGACGCGCCGCCAGCGAAAGCGCAAAGGAGGCCCGTCGGGCACTTCGGCCAGGGTCTCGATCGGCTCCGGGCGCGCGAACAGGCGCAACGGCCGCGCCGGCGCGCTTGCTGTCATCGCCTCGGGCGCTTCGCTGCGCAGCCGTGCCTCCCCCAACGCGGCGGGGGCGGCCGCTTCGGCCTGCTCGGGCAGATGCGCATCGATAAGCTCGCGCCGCGTCACCGCGCGCGCTCCGAGGCGGGCGGAGAGCCGATCGAGAAGCTCGGCCAGCGAACGGGCCCGCTCGGCCTCATGCGCACGCTCAAGTTCAGCTTCAGAGGGCGCGAGCGGCTCGGCCGTGAGGCAAGAAAGGCGCATGAGGTCGACGCCATAGCCGGCGTCGATGGCGTCTTCGTTCGGACTGGCGAGCCGCTCGGCAATGAGCCGCACGATCGCGCGCGCTTCGTTGAGCGGCCGGGAAGCGCCGATGCGGATGCGGCGCATGGCGCCGTCGACGCGATAGAGGCTGAGCTCGATCCGCCGCGCGCCCTTGGCCTGCCGCTCGAGGAGCACGACAAGATCGTCGGCGAGCTTGCGCAACTGAACTTCGATCGCCTCGACCGTCTGGATGGGCGAAGCGAACTGCCGCTCGGCGCAGAAATCCGGCGGCCTGAAGCGCGGCGCGATCGACGAGCGCTCGAGGCCCTTGAGCGCGTCGAGTTCGCGCTATGGGAAGGGCGCCGAATCGCGCCGTGATCGGCGCCCGCGGCCGGAGCGCGATGTCGCCGATGCGTCTCAAGCCTGCTCGCGCCATGTCGGCGACGGCTTTCTCGTCGAGGCCAAGCGCCGCGAGCGGCAGATCGTGAAAAAGCTTGACGAACGCCTTGTCGCTCAAGGGCTCGGGCGCGGTTCTCATCCGCGAAAACCTCGCCAGCGCCCAGGCCGCGCGCGGATTGCCGGCGGCGCCGATGGCGACGGTTATTCCCTGCGCGGCAAGCCGCGCGCGACAATCCTCGATCAGCGCCGCCTCGCCCTCGAACAGATGGGCGACGCCGGAAATGTCGAGCATCAGCCCGTCGCGGCCATCGAGCGCGGCGAGTGGGGTGTAGCGGGAGCACCAATCGCAGAGGCGCGTCAGAAGCTGCGCCTCTTCAAAGGGGTCAGCCTCGACCACGACGAGAGGGGGAAAGCGCGCGCGGGCGTCAGGCAGCGAAAGGCCGAGGCTCAAGCCCAGCCGCGCAGCCGCTGCGTCGAGGCAGACGAGCTTTTGCGCATTGTCGACCTTAGCGACCGCCGCAAGCGGCGCACGCTTGTCAACGTGGCCTAGCCGCCGCGCGCGATCGGTCGCCAGACGCGGCAGCCAGAGGGAGAGAAATCGCCTGGTCGTCAACGGCCATGTCCCCGAAAGTCATGTCTTTGAAAGTCATGTCCTCATTCCGCCATTCCAAACGAATGACGCGCCCAGCATCGAAAGCCTGAACAGGCCCTGCGCGCGCGAGGCGCGCCTTGACGAGCCGCGCCCCGCAAGCGAAGGGTCCGGGCAGGTCAAGGCCGGTCGCCGCCGGGATTGGGGCGCTGGGCGCGGCGGCGATCTCGAAGCGCGTCTCGGCGGCGCTCGAGAGGCGCTCCGCCTGGCCGTAGGCGCTGGCCAGAATCAGAAGCGCCGGCGTCTTTCCTTTTCGGGCGGCGAGCAGGAGGCGGCGCGAGGCGGCGAGGCTATAGCCCTTAAGGCTCCAGATCTCGCCCACGACCACGGCCGGCGCGCCGCATTTGAGCGCCTCCTCGATGGCCCAGAAGGCCAAGGCGGCGTCGGGCGCGCGCACGAACACGAGGCGGCTCAGGGCAAGGCCGTGAGCCACAAGGCCCGGCCCATAGAGCGCGCCCAATTCATCGGCGGCGAAGCCTTCGCTGATGACGAGCGCCGAGGCCGGCCGCTGGCTTATGAATTGCGCGGCGAGCGCCAGCGCAAAACCCATCGCCGCCGCTCCGTCCGCGGGATGAGCCGGCGCGATCTCATGCAGGGCGTTGTCCGCGAGGCCGCCGCCAAGCGCGGCATCGAACGCGCGCGCGAACGGCAAGCGCCGCGCGGGCCGGTCGCTTGCAGGCCCGGCTTCGGTCTCGATCTGAGCGATGACGCGCCGCAAACGCGCCATCCCCTCCGCTCTGCCGCCCTGCGACATCCGGCCCGCGTCCTATCGTTCGCCATTTGTTCTTGTTTTGGACCTAGCAGGTGAAGGAGTCAAGGGCGGGGGATTCTGGTGCTGTCTGAACTAAGAACGCTCGGTTAATGAAATTAGAGACCTTGTTTGCCGAATTAGCTCACGAATTATCGACAGAGCGTGCGACTCGGAATAGCGTCTTGCGCATTATGCTGGATCGCATTTGGGATCACCTCCTTCGAGCGAAGGGGGCAATGTTACAGGTCATAAAACCGCCCCATTTGCTGTCCTCATATGTCTCGGAATCGTGGGATACGTTGCTTACTACGCCACAACTGTTTTTAACTGGCAGCAAATTGAGAACCTTAAAACGCAGAATAGCGAGCAACAAGCTCATATTTCATTGCTTGAACAGCAGAATACAATAATTCCTCCATCACAATGGAGACGTTTAACTGACGAACAGCGAAACAAGCTTATTGCACTTCTTTCGACGGCAGACAAAAAAATTTCGACAATCGTTATTTATACTATGGCCGAGTCAAAATCGAGACAATTCGCATCTCAGTTTGCAGACATTTTCCGTTCAATCGGAACACAGGTAATCCAACGAGAAGTTCCTTTAACCGAACCAGTGGATGTCGGTTTGATGATCGGCGTCGGGGATATAAACAATCCGCCGATTGAGGCCAAGGATTTCGTCGAATTATTGAGCAAAGCCAATATAGACACTCATTATACATTATGGTCTCGGGTAACTGTTGGCGACAATGCACCTGTCAATTATGATTTATTTGTAGGACCAAAGCCTTGGTGATCTAACTACGATATTCCTCCCTCTATTGCGGCGCGCATAGGCGGCGGCCGTCAGCACCTTATCAAGATAAAAATCGCCAAGCTGGTCAAATTCAATCGGATGAGCAACTCGATGAAGTCTGAGCGCTTCAGACGTCCTTTTCGAGCATGACGCTCGAAATTACGACAATCAGACATCCGCTCGACAGCCGGAATCTCGAGCCTCACCCCGTCTCGAAATCGCCCGGTTGGGGCGGGGCGAGCGGCGTGAACTGGCAGCGATCGGGCTTCAGGTCGATGAGCGGCGTTCCATCGGGGCAATCGAGACCCCTGACCAGCAGGGTTGGCCCTTCGCGCGCGACGAGCGTCGCAAGCGCCATCCCGATCGGGTTCGGGCGAACGGGCGAGCGCAGCGCGAACGTGCCGCGCGTCTCGCCGTCGTTGGCCGGGCTCTGGCGCACGAGATCGCGCCGAGACTCGTGCAGCCAACAAGGACTTCGATCCGCTCATACGTCTCAATCCCGTCCGGCGCCGCGATCCAGGGCTCGGCTACTTCGATGCGGCAGATGGGGCCATCGGCGCACCCCTGACGCGGGCAGTCCAGACGCGAGGTCCATGGCGTGCGGACGATTCCGATAAACGTCAGGCCGGCGTCGAACGATTTGGGCGCTTCGACCGCGACCTCGTTTCGCCGAACTTCGTTCAGCCTGACCATGATCCGCCCCTTGCGCCGCTTGAGCGCCATTATGAAGCTATCCCCCGCGGCGAAGAGAAGTCCCAAGCCTCCTCCGCCAAAAAATTTGACCATTAATGGAGATTGGAACAAAAAAAGAACATTTTGTGGCGATTACGAAAAATGAAGAGTAAGATGCGGATAATCAGAATCAACTCCACATCTTTCTCTAGAGATCTCCATGGCTTTCATCAATCGCGGATTTTTCTTCACACATGTGCGCCGAATGATGTTTTCAAATATTCTCCAGCAACACCAGGTCGACGGGATGAACGCAATTCTGGACGGCTGGGAGGCGAAATATGCCGCCGATGATGACCGCTGGCTCGCTTACGCCCTTGCGACGACCTACCATGAGACCGACCAGCACATGCAGCCGATCGATGAATATGGCCGAGGACGCGGACTGCCATACGGGAAGCCAGATAAGGCGACCGGGCAAGTTTATTATGGCAGAGGTTTTGTGCAACTGACCTGGGAGCGCAACTACGAAACGATGTCGGATCTACTAGGGGTCGACCTCGTTCATCATCCCGACCTGGCGCTCGAGCTCGACAACGCGACCAACATCATGTTCATCGGCATGATGAAGGGCTTGTTCACCGGCAAATCTCTAGGCGATTATTTCAGCAAAGCGAATGAGGATTGGGTCGACGCCCGCAAGATAATAAACGGTCTGGATAAAGCTCAGGCGATCGCTCTCTACGGGCACAATTTTTACTCGGCGATCAGTTATACGACCGGATGAAACATTGCGCCTGTCGCCGCAGACCTTTCGACGCTCATGTAAACGATAACGCATAATGAAATGGGCGGGCACGTCGCCTTTATCCGTATGCGGAAATGACCACCCCTCAGAGTGCGGAGGGGGTCTGCTCGCTGCGCCACGAGACGCGCCGCCCTTCGGAGGTTCAGCCCGGCGCGCAACCTCTGCATAGACACTTTTGCGGAATTGCCAGTCTTGGCAACCCTGTCGCACCCTTGTGATGCCAAGTCGCCGCGCAGCCACTGCTATCGTGAGCGACTCCTGGCTTACTTTTGGAGCGCGGGGCAGACAAATCTCAAGGAGGCAAACGATGCACAGGAAGGTGATCATGCTCGCCGGCGCGGCGGCGCTGACAATTGCAACGCTTGTTTCCGGCGCGAGCGCCCAGATCGAGCGCGGCCCCGCGGCGCTTTCGGGCCAAGCCCAGAACTTCACGCCGGTCGAGAAGGCCGCCTGCGGTCCGCACTGGGGCCGGTTCTGCGGCCCGTTTCATCACCGCGTTTGCGGCCGCTGGCATTGCTGGTGCGCGCCCTGCTGATCTGAGGTAAACACGCGCGTCGCTCAATCGAACGGCGTGCGTTTTGTCATTCCCGCGCAAGCGGGAATCCAGGCCTTGGTCCGAAATCTGGATGCACGCTTTCGCCGGCATGACACCGGGGAGTTGCTTGCCTGCCCGCTGCTCGCGCCGGCGCGTGCGAAACAACCTTCGCTGCCTCGCCCTACCCCGTCACCTCGAGTGCAAGGCGGCCGCTCAGCGGCTGGCCATATTCCCCTGTCGCCTCGACCACCACCGCATAGGTTCCCGGCGCAAGATCGGCGGGCAGGCGCGCGGTCCAGATGTGCGAGGAATCCTCGGCCTTGACCCAGGCCTTCTTCGTCGCCTCGTTGCGCGCGAACACTTCCTGCACGAACGGATCGGGCCGCGGGACGCGCGCCATCCCGATGGGCGCGCGATCGCCGATGACCATCTTGACCTTCGTCTTCTCGCCGCCATCGAACACGTTGGCGATCACGGTTGAAGCGTGAAGCGCGTCGCGAGGCACGGGCGAGCCTAGGAGCCTCACCTGGCGGTAATCGCGGTCGGCGTCCTTGCTGATCCCGTGAAAGCGGCAGTCGATCGAGAGCCGTATCTGGCGCCCGTTCGGCTCCTTCGCTGGGATAAAACGCGTCGTATAGGTCAAGCCGTCAACCGAGAGGATATGGAAGCCGTTCGGCGTGCCGTCGCGGCTGTCGGCGCAAGCGACGCCGCGATGATCGTAGGGCCCGCTCCACCACGAGCCGGAGAGCGCGGTCAGCACATGATGATGGTGCGGCGTCGCGCCTTTCCATCCGTCCGCGGCGTCGTAATAATGATGCTCGGTCGTATGCGTATGTCCGGCGAAGCTGACCGTGTACCGGCGCCCTTCGAACAGGGCGAAGAAAGCGTCCCGGTCCTGCAGGTTCTGGTAGGGCTCGTTGTCGAGAAACGTGTTGATGGGGATGTGCATTACCACGACGATGAGCGTGTCGTCAGGCGTGTGCGCGAGCACGTTGCGCACGAAGGCGAGTTGGCCCTGATCAAGCCGGCCTTCGTATTTGGCCCCCTCACCAGCTTTATGGAAGTCGGGTCCGAGATAGTTGACGTCATCGAGCATGAGGAAGAGCGCCTGCCCGTAAAAGAACGCGTAGTAATTTGGGCCAAAGACACGCTTGAAGGTCTCGCGGCTGTATTGGCGGTTTGGCGCCTCGAGATTGAGATCGTGGTTGCCGCCTATGTTCCACCACGGCAGACCAATCGTGCCCATGATCGCGTTTGAGCGCGGATAGAGCGAGAGATCGTCGAACATGACGTCGCCCGCGGTCAGGCCGAACTTGGCGTCTACGCCGGCCAAGGCCTGGATCAGATCTTCGCGGATGAAGTCGACTTCGGCGCCGGTCTCGGGCTGCGGATCGGTCACCATCACAACGTTGAACGTCTTCGGCTCGTCCTGGCGATGCAGTGGGAAATCGACCGACGCGGGCGAGCGCCCGGTCGGGGCTAAGCCTTCGTAGCGCAAGTTGAGCTCGGCCGGCGAGCCCTTGGGCTGATGATGGCGGTAGAAGCGCGGCAGGTTGGTCAGCGGCTCGATCGGCGGCATGAAGCCCGCAGGCTTGATGACGAAGATCGTCGCCTCATCCGGCAATGGCAGCGTGTAACGCCCGTCGGACCCGGTGAGGGCGACGTCGCGGCCATTCGAGACCAGCACGCCGGCGAGGCCTGGGTTCGATGCGCTCGACGATCCCGAGCCGTCTTTGTCCTCGAACACGACGCCCGAAACCTGCGGCGCCGCTGTGTCTTGCGCCACCGCTCCCGAAGCGTCGACCGCTGCGAGCGCAAGGCCGCCGGCCGCGCCGATCAGCACCTCGCGCCGGGTCACGCCATCGCCGTGGTGCTCAGACATTCCTCAGGTCTCCGGTTCAACCTTCGCAGCAGAAACGCCCTGGCATGACGGTGTCATGAAACGGATGAGCCATTCCCATGGCGAGCTTTAAAGCGGGACTGGCTGGAAGGGAACCGTCCGCGATCACAGACAATTGAATTCTGCTACGCTGGCCGCCGCGGAAGCGTCTCCTTACGCTTGCCGCTTCACCAGCGTCGGCTCGCGAAGCCGGTCGATGGCGCGATACAGGGGAGGAATGAATGCGGCTAGCGCGAATTCTGGAATTGTTCACGCTCGCCGCGATCGCGGCTGCAGGCTCAATGGTTGCGATGAAAACCGAAGCCTCCGCGGCCGAGGCCGGCGCCATTCTTCCCGTCATGTCGTGCGAGGCGCTGGCCAATTCCGATTTCACTGCGCTCGACGCGCGGATTGCGTCGAGCGCGGCGACGACGCGCAACGGCCATCCGTTCTGCGACGTTAAAGGCTACATCAGCCCGGTCACCCAGTTCGAGGCGCTTCTGCCCACCGAGAGCTGGCGCGGCGACTATCTGCAGCAGGGCTGCGGAGGGCTCTGCGGCAAGGCCGACGTGAGCCTCGACGATCCGTCGCGGACCAGTGGCTACCAAGCGCCCTATGCGCCGCTGCAAAACGGCGAGATGGTGGTCGCCGCGGACGATCAAGGCCATGAGGCGCCGAACAACGGCGACGCGCTGTGGGCGCGCGACGACCTCCGCCTGCGGGCGGTCTTCGGCTACAGCTCCGAGCATCAGCTCGCACGCGCAATGCAGGCCATCGTGCGCGCCTATTATGGCCGCAAGCCAGCCTTCTCCTATTTCAGCGGTGTCTCGGACGGCGGGCGCGAAGCGCTGGTCCTAGCGCAGCGTTATCCGGCGGATTTCGACGGTATCATCGCCGGTGCCCCCGCAAACAACTGGGCTCCGCTCGTGGGTCTCGTCGCGCCTTGGGTCGCCGCGACCAACCTTAACAGTCAAGGCAGGCAAATTCTGACCGCGGAGAAACTTCCCGCGCTGCACGCCGCTGTCATGGCCGCCTGCGCGGACGAAAGCGGCGTGATCCGGGACCCGCGCGCCTGCGCCTTCGATCCGGCGAGCATGCGGTGCCCCGAAGGCTCCGATCAGCCGAACTGCCTCACCGAAGAGCAGATTGG
Organism: uncultured Alphaproteobacteria bacterium; assembly: GCA_963737365.1. Classification (GTDB taxonomy): domain Bacteria; phylum Pseudomonadota; class Alphaproteobacteria; order Rhizobiales; family Beijerinckiaceae; genus Roseiarcus. The sequence continues at coordinate 114,425 of CAVTSD010000007.1, read as the reverse complement.
CGTCGTTCGCAATGAATATCGCGGGCCGTCGGACAAGGACGGCCATGGCCTATTCGACGGCGGCGAGCCTTATGGCTCCGAATTGGCCTGGGCCAATTGGCTGGTCATGCCGGCGGCTGACGCCGCGGCGCCTGCTGACAGCTATGCGGCGGGGATCGGTCTCGCGTTCCTGAACGAAATGGCTTTCATGCCAAATCATCCGGGCAAGTACGCGCTGGACGCCGTGCCCTTCAGCGACCAGATGCACGAGCAGCTCGAGCAACTCGGCGGGATCTACAATGCGACCGACCCGGACTTAAGCGCGTTTGCCGCCAACGGCGGCAAGCTCATCATCTACCATAGCTGGGCGGACCAGGCGATTCCGCCCTTCGCGAGCATCGACTATTATCGCGCGGTCGTGGGACAGGCGGGCGGACTGCCCGCGGCGCAGTCCTTCAGCCGGCTCTACATGGTTCCTGGTCTTTACCACTGCCCGTGCGGGCAGCCCCTTGACGGCGACCCCGCGACGACTGTCCAGTTCATGCCTGAGCTCGTCGCCTGGGTTGAGCACGGGCAAGCGCCCGGCTCGATCACCCTGCCTGTCACCTCGCAGACGACGGGCGCGCATGTGGCCTCGGTCAGCATCGATCCGTTCGACCCCGTCAAGCCGGTGCCGGAAAACAACGGGCTCAACAGCAACTATGACTATCTCTTCAAGACAAGCGTCTACAAACCCGGCGCCGCCCTTTGGTGCCCGGATCGAGGTCGACTCCTGATCTGCTCGCGACGTTAGAGCGCGACGTTGGGCGGAATCGTCATCTGCGGGGAGCTGCCAAAAGCCGCTAAGCCTCAAGCGCCGACCTGCCCGCGATGCCGCAGAAAGGCATCCGCCAGCACGCAGGCGACCATGGCTTCGCCAACCGGCACGGCGCGAATGCCGACGCAGGGGTCATGGCGCCCTTTGGTGACGATCTCCGTCTCCTCGCTCTCGCGGGTGATTGTGCGGCGAGGCGCGAGGATCGACGATGTCGGCTTGACGGCGAAGCGCGCGACGACCGGTTGTCCGGTGGAGATGCCGCCGAGAACACCACCGGCGTGGTTGGAGAGAAAGCGTGGCCGTCCGTCATTGCTCTGGCGCATTTCGTCGGCGTTCTGCTCGCCGGAGAGTTCGGCGGCTGCGAAACCGTCGCCGATCTCGACCCCCTTGACGGCGTTGATGCTCATGAGCGCCGCCGCGAGCTCGGCGTCGAGCTTGCCGTAGATCGGCGCGCCCCATCCTGCAGGCGCGCCCTCGGCGACGATCTCGATCACGGCGCCGACCGAAGAGCCTGCCTTGCGCACATCGTCGAGATAGTCGGCGAAGCGTTCAGCCGCCTGCGCGTCGGGCGAGAAGAACGGGTTGCGGCTGACCTCGTCCCAGTCCCAGCGGGTTCGGTCGATCTTCAATTTGCCAATCTGCACCAGCGCGCCGCGAACGATGACGCCGGGCGTCACCTTGCGCGCAATCGCGCCCGCAATGACGCGCGCGGCCGTCTCGCGCGCCGATGAGCGGCCGCCGCCGCGATAATCGCGGATGCCGTACTTTGCCTCGTAGGCGTAATCAGCATGGCCGGGACGGTACTTGTCCTTGATCTCGCTATAGTCTTTCGAGCGCTGATCGACATTGTCGATGAATACGCCAATCGGCGTTCCGGTCGTCATCTGCCGGCCAGTCGCATCATCCGTCATCACGCCGGAGAGAATTCGGGCCTCGTCCGGCTCGCGGCGCTGTGTCGTGAAGCGCGAGGTTCCGGGGCGACGCCGGTCGAGTTCGGCCTGAATGTCAGCGACGTCTAGGGGAATGCGGGGCGGACACCCGTCGACGACGCACCCTATTCCTGGCCCGTGACTCTCGCCAAAGGTGGTGACGCGGAAGAGGTGTCCAAAAGTATTATGGGACATGATGCCTCAGGGGTTCATACGGACCGCTGTCCCCTGCGTCAAACATGTGCGGCGCCCCATTCCCGCCACTCAATATTCATCGCCAATTCATCTCAAAGGGCGCATGCCCTCCCTGCCAACGGCCAAGAGTCGAACACAACGGAGAATGTAAAATGATGAAGACATTGACCGCAATCGGGATCAGCGCCGCGATCGTTTTCGCGCCTCTCGCCGCGATCGCCCAGACCGACACGACGGCTCCGGCTGCCGCCGCCACCGACAGCATGGCGCCTGCCAAGGACTCGATGAAGTCCACCAAGAAGCACATGAGCAAGAAGCACATGACCAAGATGAAGAAGCCCATGGAAGCTCCCGCCGAAGCGCCGAAGAGCTAAGCCGCCAGGCGGACCAAACCTAAATTCCCGGAATCTGAGCCGCTCCATCCTAAGGATGGGGCGGCTTTTTTTGCCGTCGCCGGGGCCCGTCGCTTCCGCGTTGCAGGCGCGCATGGCAAACTTGCGTAGTCTTTCCAAGGAGGCGCAATGGCGAGCGCCGAGTTCTGGTACGAGTTCGCGAGCACCTATTCCTATCCGGCTGCGCTTCGTGTCGCCGGGCTGGCGGAAGCGCGGGGCGTGAGCCTCGTCTGGCGCCCGTTCCTGCTCGGGCCGATCTTCATCGCGCAAGGCTGGCGCAACTCGCCGTTCAACGTCTATCCGGCCAAGGGTCGCTATATGTGGCGCGACCTCGAGCGGACATGCGCCGCGATGGGCGTTCCGCTCAAGCGGCCTGAGCCGTTTCCACAGCCGAGTCTGCTCGCCGCGAGGATTGCGCTGGCGCTCGAAGGCGACCAGCGCTCCGATTTCTCACGCCGGGTCTTTGCCGCGGAATTCGGTCAGGGCTTGCCGATCGGCGAGCGCGAAACCCTGATCGCGTTGCTGGAAGAATGCGGCGTCGAACCCGCAGCGACCATCGAACGCGCCCAAGGCCACGCCAACAAGGCGCGCCTCAAAGCCGAATGCGCCCACGCATCCGAAATCGGCATTATCGGCGCGCCCTGTCTCGTGACAGCGGATGGCGAGGTGTTCTGGGGCAACGACCGGCTTGAACAGGGGCTCGACTGGGCTGCAAACGGCGCAGGCTGACGCGCTCGTCTTTGGTCAAGCTCTGGCGCAAAGTGATTCGGCCGCCTGCCATGATTCGCCCCCAAGTCTCAGATGGGAAACGCTCGGAGCGCCATGACGAAGGGAGCGCCATGACCGACCAGAAAAACCGCGCAAGGACCCTCGACCAGCGGATGCTGGCGTTCGTCGATCCGCTCGGCCGATTGCTTACCGACACCTTCCACATACTCGCGCTCTTCGCCATCGGCGCGGCCACCGTCTGGGCCGCGGCTTCGGCGTTCTACGCCATGGTCCAGAAGGGCAGCGCCACGATCGAGGACCTGCTGCTTCTGTTCATCTATCTCGAAATCGGCTCGATGGTCGGGATCTATTTTCGCACCAACCACATGCCGGTGCGGTTCCTGCTCTATGTCGGCATCACCGCGCTGACCCGGCATCTGATCGGCTTTGTCCAGCATGAGGAGATCGCGGACATGGGCGTGCTCATTCTCGCCAGCGGCATTCTCATCCTCGCCTTTGCGGTCCTCGTGATCCGGTTCGCATCGAACCGCTTCCCCGCCCCGACCGATGGCGAGATTGCGCGTGGCGATGTCGGCCGAAGCGCGGTGCGCGACGAATAAAAAAGGGCACGAGAGATATGGCCTTCGATTTGATCGTCCGCAACGTCACGCTGCTTGATGGCCGCAGGGGACAGGATGTTGCGATCGTAGATGGCCGCATTGCCGCGATTGCGGCCGGAATTGAAGGCGAGGCGCGGGAATCGATCGATGGCCGCGGGTACCTTCTCGCGCCGCCTTTCGTCGATTGCCATTTTCACCTCGATGCGACGTTGTCCCTCGGCCTTCCGCGCCTCAACATCTCCGGAACGCTCCTCGAGGGAATCACTCTTTGGGGCGAGTTGAAGCCTCATCTCACCCAGGAAGCCGTGGCGGAACGCGCGCTCCGCTACTGTGATCTTGCCGTATCGCAGGGACTTCTTGCCGTCCGCAGTCATGTCGACGTGTGCGATGACCGACTGGTCGCCGTCGAGGCGTTGCTCGATGTGAAAAAGAAGGTCAAGCCCTATCTCGATCTCCAGCTCGTCGCCTTCCCTCAGGACGGTTATTTCCGATCTCCGAGCGCGGCCCGCAACCTTGAGCGGGCGCTCGATCTGGGAGTTGATGTCGTCGGTGGGATTCCGCATTTCGAACGCACGATGGCGGACGGCGCGGCTTCCGTTCGCGCCTTATGCGAAATCGCGGCGCGGCGCGGGCTAATGATCGACCTGCACTGCGACGAGAGCGACGATCCGATGTCGCGGCACATTGAAACCTTGGCGCACGAAGTCCAAAGGCTCGGCCTCGGCGCCCGCGCCACGGGTTCGCATCTGACCTCGATGCATTCGATGGATAATTATTACGTGTCGAAGCTTCTGCCTTTGATTGCCGAGTCAGGCGTCTCCGCGATCGCCAATCCGCTCATCAATCTTACCCTCCAGGGACGACACGATTCCTACCCGAAGCGGCGCGGAATGACGCGCATCGCCGAAATGCGCGCGCTCGATATTCCCGTCGCGCTCGGGCAGGATTGTGTGATGGATCCCTGGTACGGCCTCGGCGGCGCTGACATGCTCGATGTCGCGCATATGGCCGTGCATGGGGCGCCAATGACCAGCCGCGAGGCCATTCGATGGACGTTCGACGCGGTGACCGAGATCCCCGCGCGGATTCTCGGGCTTGAGCACTACGGCATCAGAGTCGGCGCCCATGCCGACATGGTGTTGCTGCAAGCCGCCGATCCGATCGAAGCGGTGCGGCTGCGCGCGACACGGCTTGTCGTCATACGCCGTGGCAAGATCATCGCCCGCACGCCTGCCCTAGTCAGCCAGCTTTCGCTCGAAGGAAGGCCGGCGGATCTCGATCCGGCGACCTACGCGCCCCGCGCCGCCGTTTAAAGGGGCGCGGTCGCCTTCACGGAGCCGCTTGCTTTTCGAGCGCCTGCTTCCGTATCGCCGACAACGTTGTCGTCGGCGTTATCGCGTCGGGATCCACTTTGACATGCAGGATCGAGGGCAAGCCTGAGGCCAGGGCCCGTTCATACGCGAGCAGGAATTCAGCCGTCTCCTCAACCGTTTCCCCGTGGCCGCCGAAGGCGCGCGCGTACGCGGCAAAATCGGGATTGCGCAAAGCCGTGGCGATGACGCGTCCGGGATACATGCGCTCCTGATGCATGCGGATCGTGCCGTACATGCCGTTGTCGATCAGCACGACAATGATCGGCAAACCGTATTGAACCGCGGTGGCGAATTCCTGACCGTTCATCAGGAAATCGCCGTCGCCAGCAAAGCAGACGACGGTGCGCTTCGGGAACCGACGCTGTGCGCCGATCGCCGCCGGCAAGCCGAAACCCATCGACCCCGACGTCGGACCCACTTGCTGCTCGACCGCGCGAAAGCGCAAGAAGCGGCCGACCCAGATCGCGAAATTGCCGGCGCCGTTGGTGAAGATGCCGTCCGGCGTGCGTCGTCGGATCGCGAACATGATCTCGCTCAATTGCACCCGGCCCGGATTACGCGGCACCTGCTCGCTCCAGGCGAGATAGTCGGCGCGGGCGGCGCGCGTTTCGGCCGACCAACCGATTTTCAAAGGCGGCTGAACCCCCTCCAGCGCGGCGCAAAACTCCGCGGTCGTCGCAACGATTCCAAGCGTCGGATGATAGTTGCGCCCGATCTCCATGGCATCCGCGTAAACATGCACGAGCTTTTGGCGCGGCGCAGGAATGCCGAACAACGTGTAGCCCTGCGACGGCGACTCTGACATCCGCCCGCCGACCAGCAGAACGAGATCGGCGGCTTCGACGCGCGCCTTCAATTTGGGGTTGATGGAGAGGCCGACTTCGCCGGCGAAATTGTCATGCTCGCCGTCGAAGGCGCTCGAACGCCGAAAGGAGCCGGTCACGGGCAGGTCGAAGCGCTCGGCGAAACGGGCGAAGGCGGCGCTCGCCCGCTTGATCCACCCGCCGCCGCCGAGTATGGCGATTGGCCGCTCGGCCGCCCACAGCATCTTCTGCAATTCGGCCATTTGCGTCAGGCCCGGCCAGATCGGGACAGGCTCGGCGCGTGGGGCGTCGGGCGCGTCCGCCATTTCCAGGAGCATGTCCTCTGGCAGCGCGATCACGACGGGGCCCGGTCGGCCCTGCATCGCAATATGAAAAGCTCGCTGGACGATTTCCGGGATTTGCGCGGCGGACTCGATCTGCGTTGCGAGCTTGGCGGTCGAGGCGAACAACGCCCGGTAGTCCATCTCCTGGAAGGCGCCCCGCCCCATCATCGCCCGCTCGACCTGGCCTATGAACAGGATCATCGGCGCCGAATCGTGCTCGGCGATATGCAGCCCATGCGCCGCGTTGGTCGCGCCGGGGCCGCGGGTGACGAAGCAGATGCCCGGGCGTCCGGTGAGGCGCCCTTCGGTGAGCGCCATGATCGCCGCGCCCGTCTCCTGCCGGCAGACGGTCACTTCGATCGGGGCTTTGTTCAAGGCGTCGAGGGCGGCGAGGTAGGATTCACCTGGAACGCAGTAAACTCGCTCGACCCCCTGGGCGACGAGCTGGTCGATAAGAATCTGTCCGCCCGATCGCAAAGTCGCGCTCAATGCCGCCGCTCGCCTTCGATGAGATTTCCGGGCCCTGTTTGGCAGTTCACGCTGTTCTTTTCAATCGCAGGCGCCAAAAGCGCTTCGCCTTGCGCGTGGGGCCAGTTCCGGCCATGCTTGGGGCATGTCCGGTCCCACAGAACGTCCCGCTGAATCGAGCGCGTTGACGACGCTCAACGCGCGTTCGCGCGAGATCTTCCGCAACATCGTCGATTCCTATCTCACCAATGGCGAGCCTGTCGGCTCCCGGCATCTGTCGCGCATGCTGCCCATGTCGCTGTCGCCGGCCTCGGTGCGCAACGTGATGCAGGACCTGGAAGAGCTCGGGCTCATCTACGCCCCGCACGCGAGCGCAGGCCGATTGCCGACCCAGCAAGGCCTTCGGTTATTCGTCGACGCAATGCTCGAATTCGGAGATCTGGGACGCGAGGAGCGCGCGCGCATCGACAGCCAGGTGCGGGCGGCGGCGCAGGGTGGCGGGTTCGAGGGCGCGCTCGCCGAAACGACGACGCTATTGTCGGAATTGACGCGCGGCGCGGGCGTGGTCTTGACCAGCAAGACCGACGCGCGCCTGAAGCACGTCGAATTCGTGCGTCTTGAATCGACCCGCGCGCTGGCGATCATGGTCTCCGAGGACGGCTCGATCGAGAACCGTGTGGTCGCGACGCCGCCCGGCATGCCCGCTTCCGCCCTGATCGAAGCCAGCAACTTTCTCAACGCTCGCATTCGCGGCCTGACCCTCGCCGAAGTGACGGCGGAAATCGAAGCCGCGCGTCTCGAGGCGCGACAGGAGCTCGACGATATCGCCGCACGCCTCGTCGAAGCCGGGCTTGTCTCGTGGTCCGGCGCCGGGGGCGGATTGCGCGACCAATTGATCGTGCGCGGTCAGGCCAACCTGCTTGGCGACGTGCGCGTATCGGACGACCTTGAGCGCATTCGCACGCTATTCGCAGACCTCGAGACCAAGACCGACGTGATCGAACTCTTGCATCGCGCCGAGACTGGCGAAGGCGTCAAGATTTTCATTGGCTCCGAGAACAAGCTGTTCTCGCTCTCCGGATCATCGATGATCGCCGCGCCCCTCCGGGACAGCGATCATCGCATCGCCGGCGTGCTCGGCGTCATCGGGCCGACGCGGCTCAATTACGGTCGCATCGTGCCAATGGTCGAATATGCGGCGCACGTGCTTGGCGAGCTCAAACGTCCCCGCTAGGCCGGTTCTGTTGTCGCTGCGTGGAGAAACGCAATGTCCAACGCGTCAAACGCTCAAACATCCCCGCATAGTCTTGGCGAGGCGATTGAGCGCTTGCGTGGAAAATGGGCGGCGATCACAGCCTTCGGCGTGCTTCTGGTCGTGCTCGGCTTCGCAGCGCTCGCTTTCTCCCTCATCGCCACGATCGTGACGGTCACGCTCAACGGAATCCTGTTCCTGATCGCGGGCGCGGCGGAGATCGGCATCGGCATGCATGCGCGCGACTGGGGGCGATTTTTTCTCTGGGTGGTCGGCGGCCTGGTCTATATCGCCGTGGGCCTCTTATGCATCGTCAATCCCATCCTCGCTTCCACCCTGCTCACGCTTTTCCTCGGCGCCGGCCTCATCGCAGCAGGCGCGGTGCGGGCCTATCTCGCGACCCAGCTTCCAGCCGCGCATCCGCGCGGGCTCGTCTTTCTCGCCGCCGCTGTCACTGCGCTCCTCGGTTTGATTATCGTAAGCCATTGGCCGCTCGACAGCGTCTATGTCCTTGGCGTCCTGCTCGGCGTCGACCTACTGTTTCACGGCGTTGGATGGGTGAGCTTCGGCATGGGGTTGCAGCCGCGCGACTGAGCGCGCTCAGGTCGTTCGTTTGAGATTGGGGAGCAAGAATGACGAAGTGGGTCTACTCCTTCAGCGCCGAGCGCGCCGAGGGCCGAAGCGAAATGAAGAACATCCTGGGTGGCAAGGGCGCGAACCTGCACGATATGGCGTCGCTCGGCCTGCCTGTGCCGCCGGGCTTCACCATCACCACTGAGGTCTGCACCTACTTCTACGCCAACGGCAAAACCTATCCGCCGGACCTCGCGGCGCAGGTCGACGCGGCGATGGCCGAAGTCAATCGCCACACCGGGCGGACATTCGGCGACGCGGCTAATCCGCTCCTCGTATCGGTCCGGTCGGGCGCCCGCGCCTCGATGCCGGGCATGATGGACACCGTCCTCAACCTCGGACTGAACGACGCCTCGGTCGAGACTCTGGCGAAAACGTCGAACGATCCTCGCTTCGCCTACGATTCCTACCGCCGCTTCATCCAGATGTACTCGAACGTCGTGCTCGACGTCGACGTTCACAATTTCGAGGACATCCTCGAGCACTACAAGGATGGCAACGGCTACGCGCTCGACACCGACCTCAGCGCCGACGACTGGCGCGCGATCATCGACGACTATAAGGCGAGAGTGATCGAGAAGACCGGCAAGCCGTTCCCTCAAGCGCCGAGCGATCAGCTATGGGGCGCGATTGGCGCTGTGTTCTCGTCGTGGATGAACCAGCGCGCCATCACCTATCGGCGCCTCAACGCCATTCCCGCCGACTGGGGCACCGCGGTCAATGTGCAGGCGATGGTGTTCGGCAATATGGGCGAAACGTCGGCGACCGGCGTCGCGTTCACGCGCAATCCCTCGACCGGCGCGAGCGAGCTCTACGGCGAATTCCTCGTCAACGCGCAAGGCGAAGACGTCGTCGCCGGTATTCGCACGCCCCAGAACATCACCGAGGCGGCGCGGAAGGCCGCCCATTCCGAGCAGCCTTCGCTCGAATCGCTGATGCCCGAGGTATTCGGGCAATTCGTCGCCACGACTCAGCTTCTCGAGAAGCACTACCGCGACATGCAGGACCTCGAGTTCACGGTCGAGCGCGGAAAGCTCTGGATGCTGCAAACCCGCAACGGCAAGCGCACGGCGAAGGCGGCGCTGCGCTGTGCGGTCGACATGGCGAACGAGGGCCTCATCACGCGCGAGGATGCGGTGAGCCGCATCGAACCAAGCGCGCTCGACCAGCTTTTGCACCCGATGCTCGACCCGAAAAGCAAGCCGGCGGCGCTCGCGACCGGCCTGCCCGCTTCGCCTGGCGCGGCGAGCGGCGAGATCGTATTCTCAGCTGATGAAGCACAGGCTTTGCGTCAGGCGGGACGCAAATCGATCCTGGTCCGGATCGAGACCTCGCCGGAAGACATTCACGGCATGCACGCCGCCGAGGGCGTTGTCACGACCCGCGGCGGCATGACCTCGCACGCCGCGGTCGTCGCGCGCGGCATGGGAAAGCCCTGTGTTTGCGGCGTGAGCGCGATCCGCATTGACTATGCCGCGCAGACCATGAGCGCCGGCGGCGTCAGCTTGAAGAAAGGCGACATCCTCACCATCGACGGCGGCTCGGGAGAAGTCATGGCGGGCGCTGCGCCCATGGTGAAGCCCGAGATGACCGGCGATTTCGCGACGCTTATGACCTGGGCGGATTCGGTCAGGCGCATGAAGGTGCGCGCCAACGCTGAGACCGCGGCGGACGCGCGCGTCGCCCGCTCGTTCGGCGCCGAGGGCATCGGGCTTTGCCGCACCGAGCACATGTTCTTCGAAGGCGAGCGCATTGTCGCCGTGCGCGAAATGATTCTTGCCGACGACGAGCAGGGACGCCGGGCGGCGCTCGCGAAGCTCCTGCCGATGCAGCGCAAGGACTTCGCCGAACTGTTCGAGATCATGAGCGGACTGCCGGTCACGATCCGCCTGCTCGACCCGCCACTGCACGAGTTCCTGCCGCACACGGACGCGGAGATCGACGAGGTCGCCAAGGCGATGAACGTGAGCGCGGACAAATTGCGCGCCCGCGCGGCGGAGCTGCACGAGTTCAATCCCATGCTCGGCTTCCGCGGCGTGCGCCTCGCCATCCGCTATCCCGAGATCGCCGAAATGCAGGCGCGCGCGATCTTCGAAGGCGCGGTCGAGGCGGGGCGCAAGACCGGCAAGCCGGTGGCCGCCGAGATCATGGTCCCGCTGGTGTTCGGGCGCCCCGAACTTGACCTCATCAAGGCAATCATCGTCGCCATGGGCGAAGCCGTCGCCAAGGAAACGGGCGTAAAAACGCCCTACCAGGTCGGCACCATGATCGAGCTGCCGCGCGCTGCGCTACGGGCCGCCGAAATCGCCGAGAGCGCCGAGTTCTTCTCGTTCGGCACCAACGATCTCACCCAGACGACCCTTGGGCTGTCGCGAGACGACGCAGCCTCGTTCCTCGGCGTCTACACGGTCAAGGGGCTGCTCAAGGCCGATCCGTTCGTGACCCTGGACACCGAAGGCGTCGGCGAACTCGTCACGATCGCCGCCGCGCGCGGCCGCGCGACCCGCCCCGACCTCAAGCTCGGCGTCTGCGGCGAGCATGGCGGCGACCCGGCCTCGATCGCCTTCTGTGAACAGGCAGGGCTCGACTACGTCTCGTGCTCCCCCTTCCGCATCCCGATCGCCCGCCTCGCCGCGGCGCAGGCGGCGCTCGGCAGGAAGGCGGCGAGCACGGCGTGAGGGAGCCGTCGCGCTGACACCGCTCATGGAGACATTGTCCGCATTCGAGCGGATCCTGCGAGACCTGCTCATCTTCATCGTCGCCATGAGTGTGGTGCTTGCGGCGCTCCTGGTCGTCATCTCGCGCATGCCCAACGACAATCCGCTGAAGCGAATCCTGGTCGCGCTCAGCTATCGCGTCGGCGCCACGGCGGCCGCCGGGATGCTGGTCATTCCGGCGACCCCGATCCCAGGACTCGACACGATCGTCGATTTCGGCGCGCCGCTTGCGCTCCTCTGGTATTGGTGGACCTTCTTCCGCGACGCGCGACGCGCTCAGTCCGAGAAGTTTCCGCGATGAAATTCGTAAAGGCCAATGGCCTCGTTATCCACGTTTGCGACCAGGGGCGCCGCGACGGGCCGGGGCTCGTGTTCATCAATTCCCTCGGCACGGATTTCCGGATCTGGAACGAGGTCGCAGAGATCCTCGCGCCAGCTTTCCGCATCGTCGTTTACGACAAGCGCGGCCATGGCCTTTCCGAATCCGGCCCGGATCAGTGCGAGATGGCCGATTACGCGAGAGATCTCTCCGCGCTTCTGGACATCCTCAGCGTCAAGCGAGCGACGCTCGTCGGCCTTTCGACCGGCGGCATGATTGCGCAAGACTTCTATCGCCAACACCTCGATCGCGTCGCGGCGCTTGTGCTTTGCGACACCGCGGCGAAAATCGGAACCGACGAGAACTGGGATCGGCGCATCGCTGAGGTCGAGCACGGCGGCGTCGAATCAATCGCCGATGCCGTTCTGAAAGGGTGGTTCACAGCCGACTTTCGCGCCCAACGATCAGCCGAGTTCGCCGGCATCCGCGCGATGCTCACGCGAACGCCGGCGCGGGGTTATCTCGCCGCGTGCGGCGCCTTGAAGCGCGCCGATCTTCGGCCCTATGCTGGGCGGATCGAGGTGCCCACTTTGTGTCTGGTCGGCGATAAGGACGGCTCGACGCCCGTTGCTTTGGTTAAGGAAACAGCGGCGCTGATCCCCGGCTCGCGATTTGAGATCATCAAAAGCGCGGGTCATCTGACCAACGTGGAGCAGCCGCGGGCGGTCGCCGGATTGATCGCCGAGCATGCCAGGCGGGCCGTCCTTTGATGGGGGAGTTCGTAGCGCCGAAGCCGCTGGCGCCCAAACAGGTTGGCGGGAGTTAAGGGAACGCGGGAAATTCCGACCTTCCCGTTCAGGAAATGAGAGAGTATAGACACCGCCGTTTCGACGGCCCGGCGGCTGCCGGCGACCGCGAGGTCCGTTTTTAGCATGTCTCAACCCATTTCGAAGGAAGCGGTCCCCACGCCCATCTACGGCGCCGAGGGCGAGCTCACCCATTCGTCGGGCCGTTTCTGGGTTATGATGCTTGGCTCGATCGGCGTCGTGTTCGGCGACATCGGCACAAGCCCGCTTTACGCGTTGCAGACGGCGCTGGGTCAATTCAAAGGCGCCGCGCTCCAGCCGGCCGATGTCATCGGCGTCGTTTCGCTCATCATCTGGGCGCTTCTGATCGTCGTCACCGCGAAATACGTGCTGTACCTGATGCAAGCCGACAACAAGGGTGAGGGCGGCATCCTGTCTCTCAAGGCGCTCGCTCAGCGCGCCCTTGGGCAGAAAACGCCGATTGCGTTCCTGCTGGGCGTCGCCGGCGCCGCCCTCTTCTCGGGCGACGCCGTCATTACGCCGGCGATTTCAGTTCTCTCCGCGCTCGAAGGCCTGAAGCAGGTCGACTCCAATCTCACGCCCTACATCCTACCAGCAACGATCGTCATCCTCGTTCTGCTGTTCGCCGCCCAAAGCCGAGGGACGGCGAAAGTCGCAGCGTTCTTCAGCCCGATCATGGTCGCGTTTTTCGCTGTCAACGCCTTCCTCGGAATTGTGCATATCGCCTCCGCTTGGAGCATCTTGCAGGCCTTAAGCCCCATCCCGGGCGCTGCCTTCATTTATACGCGCGGAACGATCGGCTTCATCGTCCTCGGCAGCGTTTTTTTGGCGGTGACGGGCGCGGAGGCGCTGTACGCCGACATGGGCCATTTCGGCCGCCGGCCAATCCAGGCGGCCTGGCTGTTCATCGTTCTGCCGGCGCTGGTCTGCAACTATCTTGGTCAAGGCGCGCTGATCCTTAGCGACCCGAGCGCGGTGCAAAACCCATTTTATCTGATGGCGCCGGGCTGGGGTCTGGTCCCGCTCGTTATCCTGTCGACCGCGGCGACTGTGATCGCGAGCCAAGCCGTCATAACCGGCGCCTATTCGCTCGCGAGCCAGGCGATCCAGCTCGGATTGCTGCCGCGGCTCGAAATCGTCCACACCTCCTCCACTCAGGAGGGACAGATTTTCATTCCTCGCGTCACCCGCATCCTCCTGTTTGGGGTCCTGGGGCTCGTGTTGCTGTTCCGCTCCTCCGACGCCTTGGCCAACGCTTATGGCATCGCGGTTTCGGGCACGATGGTGGCGACAACCTCCCTCGCCTTCTTTGTCGTCTGGAAGCTCTGGAAATGGCCGCTCTGGGCGGCGCTGGCGTTGACGGGCGCGTTTCTTTCAATCGACGTCGCCTTCTTCATCGCCAATCTTTACAAGGTCGTTGACGGCGGATGGGTGCCTCTCACAATCGGCGCGGCGATGTTCATTCTGATGTGGACCTGGTCGCGCGGCAGCGTCATTTTGCTCGCGAGGACGCATCGGGACTCGATCCCGATGCTGGATTTGATCAAGATGCTTGAGAGGTCGAAGCCGGTCCGGGTCCAGGGAACATCCGTTTTTCTCACCAACGATCCGACCTCGGCCCCCTCATCGCTCATGCACAATCTCAAGCACAACAAAGTGCTGCACGAGCGCGTCGTGCTTTTGAACGTGCGCAACGAGACGACGCCGCGCGTGTCTCCCGCCAATCGATACGAAATGAAGAGCCTGTCATCCGACTTCATGTTGGTCACGCTTCATTTCGGCTATATGGAACAGCCGCACATTCCACGCGCGTTAGCGTCGATGCGGAAGGCAGGCCTCAAGTTCGACATCATGACGACGTCGTTCTTCCTCGGGCGCCGCACGCTGAAAACAGCGCCCAACTCCGGCATGCCGCAGTGGCAGGACAAGCTGTTCATCGCCATGACGAAGCAGGCGGCAAGCGCCCCCGACTTCTTCAATCTGCCCTCAGATCGCGTCGTTGAGCTTGGCGCGCAGATGAAGGTGTGAGCGCCCTCCCCGCGAACGACCGCAGCGCGCCCTCAACGCGGAACGAGCCGGCGTGAAGCGCCGAGCGTAAGCGCAATGAAGATCTACCTGATCAACCTCGATCGGCATCCTGAACGCCTCGCGCATATGCGCAAGCAGCTCGATGGCGTCGCTTTCGAGCGCATTTCGGCTGTCGACGGATTGGGGCGCCCCCCCACGACAAAAGGGCTTAGCCGCTTCGAGCTGGCCTGCCTCGAAAGTCATCGGACCGCCTGGCGGAAGTTCCTCGCCAGCGACGAAAGCCTTGCATGCTTTTTGGAGGACGACGTGCACGTCAAGCCGGGCTTCGCCGCGCTGCTCAACGGTGCCAAATGGCCGCCGAGGGACGCCCACGCAGTCAAGCTCGACACCTATTTTCAGAAGGTCAGGCTCGGCGAGAGGATGAGCGCGAGCGGCGGCCGCGAAATCGCTCGGCTCTATTCGCGTCATGAAAGCGCAGCGGCCTACATCCTGAGCCGTGAAGGCGCTAAGCGCTACCTCGAGCTCACTGCGAGCGCGAGCCAGCCCGCCGATTACGCGGTGTTCCCGAACATGCCCCGGCGCCTGGGTCTCAGCATCTATCAGCTGGTTCCGGCCGTCGCCATTCAGGATCATCTCCTCAAGGACGGCAAACGCTTCGCCACGGGAATGACCGAGACTGACGGCCGCGCCGCAGCGCGCCATTCATCGCTGGTCGGGAAACTGGGCCGCGAGAGCGCGCGACTCGCCGGCCAGTTCTCGAACCTAGGCGAGTGGGCTTATCAAAAAGCGTTTTTGCGGGTCGAGACGACGACAGTCGAACTTGAATGAAGCTTCGAGCGTGGAGGCCCGTCAGCCGCCGATATTGAAGCTCGCCATGGCGGCCATGTTCACGATGTCCGAATCCTTCGCGCCGAGCGAGACGATCTGCACTGGCTTCTCAAGCCCCACGATCAGGGGCCCAATGACGGTCGCGCCGCCCAGTTCCTGCAACATCCGGGTGGAGATGGCGGCGGAATGGAAGGCCGGCATGATGAGCACGTTGGCGGTGTCTTTAAGCCGGCAGAACGGATAGGCGGTCATCAGTTCCTTATTGAGCGCGACGTCGGCGCCCATCTCGCCGTCGTACTCGAAGTCCACCCGTTTGGCGTCGAGGATCCTGACCGCTTCCTGCACCCTCTGCGCGCGTTCGCCCGGCGGATGGCCGAAATTGGAAAAAGCAAGCATCGCCACGCGCGGCTCGTACCCGAGCCGGCGCGCGACGCCCGCCGCTTCGATCGCTATCTCGGCGAGGTCCTGGGCGGTCGGCATCTCGGCGATCGCGGTGTCGGCGACCAAAATCGGCCGCCCTCGCGAGAGCACGATCGAGACGCCGACCACGCGGTGACCGGGCTTATCGTCAATCACGCGCCGGACTTCCTCCAACGCGATCGAGAAATTGCGGGTGACGCCGGTCACGATCGCATCGGCGTCGCCGCGCGCGACCATCGCGGCGGCGAAGTAATTGCGATCCTGGTTGATCATACGCTGGCAGTCGCGGAACAGGTAGCCCTTCCGCTGCAGCCGGTCATAGAGGAATTGGGCGTAAATCGAATTGCGCTGCGACAGGCGGGCGTTGTGAATCTCGATGCCCTTGTCCGACAGATCGAGGCCCGTCGCCTTGGCGACGCTCCGGACGCGGTCTTCCCGGCCAACCAGGATGGCCTCGCCAAGCCCCTGATTGACGAATGAATAGGCGGCGCGGATCACTTGCTCTTCCTCGCCTTCCGCGAAAACGACCCGTTTGGGGGTCCGGCGAACGCGCTCGATGATGAGTTGCATTGCGCCCGCGATCGGGTCGCGGCGCGCGGACAATTGCGCTTTGTAAGCCTCGAGATCGACGATCGGGCGCCGGGCCACGCCAGAATCCATTGCAGCCCTGGCGACGGCGATTGGCACGACATGAATGAGGCGCGGATCGAAGGGAACCGGAATGATGTACTCGCGGCCGAAGCGGGGCCGCGCGCCGCGATAGGCCGCCGCCACTTCGTCGGGAACGTCTTCGCGCGCGAGATCGGCGAGCGCGTGCGCCGCCGCGATCTTCATCTCCATGTTGATCGTCTTGGCGCGCACGTCGAGCGCGCCCCGGAAAATATAAGGAAAGCCCAGGACGTTGTTGACCTGGTTCGGGTAGTCGGAGCGGCCGGTGGCGATGATCACGTCCTCGCGCGCCTTCTTCGCCTCTTCCGGCGTGATCTCGGGATCCGGGTTCGCCATCGCGAAGATGATCGGATCGGGCGCCATACTTCGGACCATCTCCGGCGTCAGCGCGCCCTTGGCCGAAAGACCGAAGAAAATATCCGCGTCTTTCAGCGCGTCTTCGAGCGTCCGCAGCGGCGTTTCGATCGCATGCGCCGACTTCCACTGATTCATGCCTTGCTGACGACCGCGATAGACGACCCCTTTCGTGTCGCACAGGATGACATTGGCGGGCTCAAATCCCATCGCCTTGATCAGATCGAGACAGGCGATGCCGGCGGCGCCGGCGCCGTTGCAGACGAGCCGGGTGGTCCGAATATCGCGCCCGGTCATATGCATGGCGTTGATCATGCCCGCAGCCGCGATGATCGCGGTGCCATGCTGATCGTCATGAAAGACGGGGATGTCCATCATCTCGCGCAGGCGCTCCTCGATGTAGAAGCACTCCGGCGCCTTGATGTCCTCGAGATTGATCCCGCCGAATGAGGGGCCCAGATATCTCACCGCGCTGATGAACTCGTCCGGATCCTCCGTTCCGACTTCCAGGTCGATCGAGTCGACGTCGGCGAAGCGCTTGAAGAGGACGGCCTTGCCTTCCATCACCGGCTTCGAGGCGAGCGCGCCGAGATTGCCGAGGCCCAGGATCGCCGTGCCGTTGGAGATGACCGCGACCATGTTGCCGCGCGTCGTGTAGTCGTAGGCGGTCGAGGGGTCGGCAGCGATCGCCAAGACCGGAACGGCGACCCCTGGCGAATAGGCCAGCGACAAATCGCGCTGGGTCGCCATGGGCTTGGTCGGCATGATCTCGAGCTTGCCGGGGCGCCCTCGCGAATGAAACTGGAGCGCCTCTTGATCGGTGATCGAAAAGCGCGCGTTCGGTCCCTCGACCTTGTCATTCATAACTGAAACCTTGCCTGATCTTGAACGAGGAAGCCGCAATCAACCCTCGGAGCCCGACCCGACTGTGAATGGCTCGCGGCAAAAACTGTGTCCGCGGTTTGGATCGGCGTTCCTCCGTAATCTTCTCGTTCACACGGGCTCAGTCGATCGTTTTAACTGGCCGCATACTGAGAGGACGTCATGCTTTTGGCAGATCGACGTGCGGCAGCAAAGGCTTTTGGCGACTCCGGCCGGCGCCAGAGCGGCTTGCTTTCATATAAAGACATGTTTATATGATTATGTCAGTGCGCAACGGCTGGAGCGTTAGGCAAATGAACTGGTTATCCAATCCAGCCCCCGACACGGACTTCGGTCGCCGCGAGGACACAACGGCGGCGCTGCGGAGCGCCACGAGCGAGCGCATCCTGATCATCGACGGGGCGATGGGCACCCAGATTCAGTGCCTCAACCTCGGTGAGAGGGACTTTCGCGGCGAACGCTTTCATGCCTGCGACCGCGCCCTGCAGGGCAACAACGATCTTCTGACGCTCACGCAACCGCAGGCGATCGAAGACATCCATCTCGCTTACGCGCTTGCCGGCGCGGACATTCTCGAGACCAATACCTTCTCCTCGACCTCGATCGCCCAGGCCGATTACGCGATGGAGGATCAGGTCTATGACCTCAATCGCGACGGGGCGCGATTGGCGCGGCGAGCCGCGATCAAGGCGGAGAAGGCGGACGGACGGCGCCGTTTCGTCGCTGGCGCCTTGGGGCCGACGAACCGAACCGCGTCGCTGTCCCCGGACGTCAACAATCCCGGCTTCCGCGCGGTCAGCTTCGACGACCTCCGCGTCGCCTATGGCGAGCAGATTAAGGGTCTGATCGACGGCGGCGCAGACATCCTCCTGATCGAAACCATCTTCGACACGCTGAACGCCAAGGCCGCCATCTTCGCCTGCTTCGAGGCGTTCGACGAGCGCGGCTTTCAGATGCCGCTCATGATCTCGGGCACCATCACCGACCGCTCCGGACGCACCCTCTCCGGCCAGACGCCCACCGCGTTCTGGCACTCGGTGCGCCACGCGCGCCCGTTCTCCATCGGCCTCAATTGCGCGCTCGGCGCCAGTGCGATGCGGGAGCACCTGGCGGAAATCTCCGCCGCTGCTGACGCGCTCGTCTGCGCCTATCCGAACGCCGGCCTTCCCAACGCCTTTGGCCAATATGACGAAAGCCCCGAGGCGATGGCCGCGCAGATCGGCGAATTCGCCGCCGACGGCATCGTCAACATCGTCGGGGGATGCTGCGGCTCGACGCCGGAGCACATCCGCGCGATCGCCGAGGCGGTCGGCAAGTACAAGCCGCGCGCCATCCCGACAATCGCGCCCATGATGCGACTTTCGGGCCTCGAGCCATTCACGCTGACATCCGATATTCCGTTCCTGAACATCGGCGAGCGCACCAACGTCACCGGCTCCGCCAAATTCCGCAAACTCATCACGGCTGGGGACTTTGCCGGGGCGCTCGTCGTGGCGCGCGACCAGGTCGCGAACGGGGCGCAGGTGCTCGACATCAACATGGACGAGGGGCTCATCGACTCGAAGGCGGTGATGGTCGAGTTCCTGCACCTCGTCGCGTCCGAACCTGACATTGCGCGCGTGCCGGTGATGGTCGACTCGTCCAAATTCTCGGTAATCGAGGCCGGGCTCGAGTGCGTTCAGGGCAAGCCGATCGTCAACTCGATCTCGATGAAGGAAGGCGAGGAGGAGTTCCTCCGCCAGGCCAAGCTTGTTCGCGCTTATGGCGCGGCGGTCGTGGTGATGGCGTTCGACGAACAAGGCCAAGCCGACACCTATGAGCGCAAAGTCTCGATCTGCGCGCGCGCCTACAAGCTTTTGACCGAACAGGCCGGTTTTCCGGCCGAGGACATCGTCTTCGATCCGAACATCTTCGCGGTCGCAACCGGCATCGAGGAGCACAACGGCTATGGCGTCGCCTTCATCGAGGCGACGCGGCAGATCCGCCAGACCCTGCCTCACGCGCACATTTCCGGCGGCGTCTCCAACCTGTCGTTCTCGTTCCGCGGCAACGAGCCGGTGCGCGAGGCGATGCACGCGGTGTTCCTTTACCACGCCATCCAGGCTGGCATGGATATGGGCATCGTCAACGCCGGCCAGCTCGCGGTCTACGAGACGATCGAGCCCGAGCTGCGCGAGGCCTGCGAGGATGTTGTCCTCAACCGCAGACCGGACGGAACCGAGCGCCTTCTCGCCATCGCCGAGCGATTCCGGGGCAAAGGTGGGATGGAGGCGAAGCCGCAGGATCTCGAATGGCGCACGTGGCCGGTCGACAAGCGCATCGCTCATGCGCTCGTCAACGGAACAACCGAATTCATCGAAGCTGACACCGAGGAAGCGCGGCTTGTGGCCAAACGTCCGCTCGATGTCATCGAGGGGCCGCTGATGGCCGGCATGAATGTCGTCGGCGACCTGTTCGGCGCCGGCAAAATGTTCCTGCCGCAGGTGGTGAAGTCGGCGCGCGTGATGAAGCAGGCCGTGGCGATCCTCCTGCCCTATATGGAAGCGGAAAAAGCCGCCGGCGGCGACGAGCGCAAGACCGCGGGCACGATCGTGCTCGCGACCGTCAAGGGCGATGTGCACGACATCGGCAAGAACATCGTCGGCGTCGTGCTCGCTTGCAACAATTACGAGATCATCGATCTCGGCGTCATGACGCCCGCGTCGAAGATCCTCGCTGTCGCGCGCGAGAAGAAGGCCCACGCAATTGGCCTCTCCGGCCTCATCACGCCCTCGCTCGATGAGATGGTTCACGTCGCCTCCGAGATGGAGCGCGAAGGCTTCGACATTCCCCTCCTGATCGGCGGCGCGACGACCAGTCGCGTCCATACCGCGGTCAAAATTCACCCCCGCTATTCCCGCTGCCAGACGGTGCACGTCAACGACGCGAGCCGCGCGGTCGGCGTCGTCGCATCGCTGCTCTCGCCGGAGACGCGCGCCGCGACCATCCAGTCGGTGCGCGCGGAATATCGCAAGGTTGCGGAGGCGCATGAGCGCAGCGAAGCCGACAAGATCCGGGTGCCGCTTGCAAAGGCCCGCGCCAACGCGCTGAAGGCGGGCTGGAGCGCCTATCGCCCCGCGACGCCGAGCTACTTTGGACCGCGCACGTACGAATGGACCGACCTCGCCGACCTCGCCCGCTATATCGACTGGACGCCGTTCTTCCAGACCTGGGAGCTCAAGGGCCGCTATCCCGCGATCCTCGACGATCCGGCTCAGGGCGCGGCGGCGCGCGCCTTGTTCGACGACGCGCAGGCCATGCTCAAGCGCATCATCGATGAGCAATGGTTCACGCCAAAAGCGGTGGTCGGCTTCTGGCCTGCGGCGCAGGCGGGCGACGACATCCAGCTCTTCGCAGACGATTCGCGCACGACGCCAGTGGCGACGCTGTTCACGCTTCGCCAGCAACTCGCCCGCCGCGATGGGCGCCCGAACGTCGCGCTCGCCGATTTCATCGCGCCCGCTTCGAGCGGCGCCCATGATTATGTCGGCGCCTTCGTCGTCACCGCAGGCCTCGCCGATGACGCCATCGCCAAGCGCTTCGAGCACGCCAACGACGATTATTCGTCGATCATGGTCAAGGCGCTCGCCGACCGTTTCGCGGAAGCCTTCGCTGAAGCCATGCACGCTCGCGTGCGCCGCGAGCTCTGGGGCTACGCCCCTGATGAAGCGTACACGCCCGAGGAACTGATCGCCGAACCCTACAAGGGCATCCGCCCGGCGCCCGGTTATCCCGCGCAACCCGACCATACTGAGAAGGCGACCTTGTTCCGGCTGCTCGACGCCGAACGAGCGACCGGCGTCCAACTCACCGAGAGCTACGCCATGTGGCCGGCCTCATCGGTGAGCGGCGTCTATATCGCTCACCCGGAGTCGCACTATTTCGGCGTCGCCAAGGTCGAGCGCGACCAGGTCGAGGATTATGCGGCGCGGAAGGGCAAGGACGTCGGTGAAGTCGAGCGCTGGCTCGGGCCGGTGCTGAACTATGTGCCCGTGACTGCGGTCGCGGCGGAGTAAAGACTTTGTCATTCGCGGCGGACCGAAGGTCTGACCGGGAATCCAGACCGAGCGCCGGCGGCTGACCTGGATTCCCGATCGGCTGCTACGCAGCCGTCGGGAATGACAAGACAGATGTCGTCAGGCGTTCTGTGCGGAGCCGTCCAAGACGTCCGCGCCGCACCTAGCAGTAATTTTACCGGCACGCCCTAACGAACTCAGAGGCTTACGACCCCTTTTAGTTCCGCGCGAAAAATGGCGCCCCGACTGGCGCCTCATCCTAAAGGAGCGATGCAGAGCATCGCGTCTCGAAGGATGGCCTCGTTCGCGCCGGGCTGAAGCGTCCCCTTCGACAAGCTCAGGGCAGGCTTTCGAGGCCGCCCGCGGCGCCTCAGGAGGAGGTGGCGGAAAAGGGCTTTCTCACGTTGAGATTTGCCGCCGGAATAGTTAGTTCCGCGCTGCGTGAGGGGTCAAAAACTCAATCTGCTGGACCGGTTTCGAGGCAAATCTATCAACATGATCATCACGTTATTTTACGGATTACGCGAAGGCTGCCCTTCGAACGAGCCGGCCCGCCTCTTTCAGCACGAACAAGGTCGAAAACACAACGGAGAGGGAAATGCATTTCAAGCAGGCACTTCTGGGCTTTTCGCTCGTGTGGTTTGTCGGCCTTGTGTTATTCAACCTAGTTTCTATGTACGGGGTTTATGTAATGACGGGCTCGATGTGGGATGCCTTGAATTGGCCTGCTAGTCGCCCGCTATTTGAACTGACAATTGCCATACCAATGCTCGCCGCGCTTTCTTGGGCAAGCCGATAAATTGATTTGTGCCGCCCACTTTGCCTAACTACCGAAATTGATTCAAGCGGCATAGGAACTGGGGAGCGCATAGATCAAGAAGTTTGGCGCTCTCGACACCGATAATTGACGTTCTGTCCTCGCGCTGTGCTAGAGCTTGTAGGGGACTGTTGATGAAAATGCCTCGCCCCTTTTACCCGGTCGAGCTGCCGCCGGATATCTTCGGTTTGCACCACCTGTCAGTCCTCGGGAGCGCCTGCGAGAGCGAGGCCGACAGGCTTAATCGCGTCGCTGCCGTGGAGAGGGGCGTTCGAGATGCGTTTACGGCAGCGGTTGACCATTTGGGCGAAGAAGAAGCACGGCAACTTTTTCGCCGCGTGATGCGGAGACCGAAGCGGGGGTTGGGTAAGATGTTCGCCCCCGACCGCGACGCTCGCCTGCTTCAGGAATATGACGCCGCGCTTCAGAATGGAGAAACCCCGGCGGCGCTCGCAAGGAGGCTGCGCGCCGAAGGGCGCGAGCTGGGCGACACTCCGGGCGCGATCCAAACCCAAATCCGGAAATTGGTGAAGCAGAGAGAGAAGCGGCAACGTAAGGCGGCGTTCGAAACGCGGCGCTGGCGCATGGCGATGCGGAACGAGCCGCCCTCGTTTCTTTCAGCGGCGACGAAGAACGAGAAATAACCCGTTGGCCTTTACTTGCTCCCAAGCGCTGACGCGCGGAGGTAATTTGCTCACGACGCTAACGGCACGTGAGGACGCGATGGCCGCCAATCGAGACCGCCTGATATTCAGACTCTTCCGTCTTGTTGAAGGCGAGGCGGAAGGTCGATTTGCAATATCGGCGCTGGTGACGCTCGTGCTGGCCGCCCTTCTCATCTGCGTTGCCCTAAAGGGCATTCGGTGACCCGTTAGAAACAGTGGAAACTCAAACTTTATGCACCCACACCGGCTTCATTCGGCAGTGCGATACCAGCTGCGCAAAGCTCCGCTCTCCGCGCGGAGCGGTAAGCTTCGTCCCGCCATTTCCCTGACCTTCAGCCGGTAATCGACGCTCGCCGGAAGCGCTTTCACTCCGCGACGGGAATGGCGTCCCTCGGCGCGGAGGGCTCGCTCTCAGTCCAATCCATCGCCGGCTCCGCCGCCGGGGGCTCCAGCAGGGCGAGAGGCGGCGGCGTGACTGGCGCTTCAGCGAGGAGCTGAGGAATTGAGACCGGGCCGAAGCCATGATAGCGGTCGAGCTCGCGCACGACTTTGATCACCTGATCGACGGCCTTCACGTTGCCGGTGGTCATCGAACTGTAGGCGACGAGCATCGCCTCGTTCAGGCGGCGGATCTGGAGCTGGATGAATTCGTGCGGCGGATCGATGGTGCGCTCAGCGAGGATCGCCGCCTTGCGCTCACGCGCCCATTTGCACGATATTCCCTCGCTCGCCGCGATTTCCTCGATGGTTACGCCGGCGGCGAGTTTCTCGATGAGCCTCAGGTCGCGTTGCGCCAACTCGCGCTTTGTGGCGCGCCGACGCTTCGATCCCGGTCCAATCCGCTCGCTGTCCGCGCCTTTCGCCATCCGACGGCCTTTCTCTCGATTAGAATCCATGCTATCATAAATTCTACTTTTCCGCAATCTTATTTGATTTTTCGACGAGGGGCCCCTGATGAAGTTTGAGGCGGCCGGTGCGTTGCTTTGGGGCGCGCTCAGCCTTCCGGGCGGTCGGGACGATCGAACACGGCCAAGATTGCGAGGATAATCGCGGGAGCCGCTAACACCAGCGCGCCATACCGCGGCGTTCCCGCGCCCGCCAGAAACGCGCCGACGAGGAAGCCGAGCCAAAGGCGGGCAAGCAGCACCGCCCGGCGCAGATGGGTGTCCCATGGTCCCTGCGCGTCTCGAAGCGGCGCGCGCCTGAGGGCAAGCGCCAGACTCGATCCGACGCGGCTGAGGCTCCCGGTCACGAAGGTCAGGCTTACCGCCTGCGCGCCAACGCGCGACAGCGCGGTGTTCATGACGCCCATCGCGACGCTGATCGCCCCGATCGCGAAGGCGCCGGTGAGCATGCCGGACTGCGTCAGGCCGACGATTGCCGCTAGCGCGGCTGCGACCACGCAATACACAACCTGTCGCGCATAACGCCCCGCAAACTCGACCAGTAGGGTCCCGACGAACGATCCGACGACGAAGAACAGAATCGCCAGCGCCGAAAGCGACACCGGCCCGAAAGCGCCCTCCGCCATCTGATAGCCGGTCTGCGTGGTGTTCCCGCTCATGAACGAGGCATAGACGCCGTAGGTGATCATGCCGTAGGCGTCGACGAATCCGGCAATGAGGGCAAGCGCGGCGGCGAGACGCTCGGCGCGCCGAGCCTCGGCGCGCGGCGAATGGCGGACGCCTGGGGCCGCTTGGTCGGAGAGACTTCCACCTGGCGTAGGCTGCACGAGTTCATCGGCCATGATCGGACTTCAAGTGGTTCGCGAGATTCCCAATGAGCAGGGGTATAGCCGATGCCGCCTGTCGAGTGCGGCGGGCTTGTCTCGGCCGTCCACGAGGATGTGCGCGTCGAAAGGACCCACGAGCGTGCCGCGGCCGCGAATTTCAAAGCGCGCGCACATTGATCTGTCGTGCCCGCAAGCGGGCATCCAGCGTGTCCGCGGCAGGGCCTGGATTCCCGCGTGCGCGGGAATGACACCTTCATCGAGATCGACCCTTGAAAGTCCAGTCTAATCACCGATCAGATTGGCCTTGACACCGGCGCTAGACAATCTAATCATTGCTTAGATTGGCCAGACTGGAGCGGCGTCATGGCGGCGATTACGCAAGAGGCGGCGCGCGGCGCCCGCGCATCGGGCGATGTCGTTTCGGGCGCGCTCCTGGCTTCGGGAGCCGCGGCGCTGTTTGTCGGCACGCTCTTCTATGCCCGCCTGACGCCGGAACTTGGCCTGCCGGCGCTGCCGGCCGAGCGTATGCAGGCGCTGGCCGACGCGCTCAGGCTCGGTCCGCAAGCCTTGGCGCTTGCGGGAGGCTTCGCCTTCCTGGGCGATTGCCTCTTGCTGGCGGCGTGCATCGCCCTGGCGTCCAGCCGGCTCGCGCAGGCGACCTCGACAGGGCCGGCTGGGCGCTGATGGCGGTCGGCGTCGCGCTCGCCATGGTGTTCGATTCGATGAGCGCGACGCTTTTTTGGCCTCTCGCGCACGCATCCGACCCTGCCCTGTTCGTCGCCATCAAAGCGTGGTTCGACTTTCTCTTCGCCGCCGGCAACGTGCCCTATGGACTGGGCCTCGTCGCCGTCCTGTGCGCCGGACATGCGCCGCGGCGAGCCGCCGCTGCCGCGGATTGTGTCGTCTGTCGGGATCGTGATCGGAGCCGCAGCGGCGATCAGCGGACTCGGCGCAGCTCTCGGCCTCATGCATCTGCCGCTTGTCATCGGCCTCAGCGTCACCTTCGGCTGCGTGTTTCTCGCCGCCCTCGGGCTCAGAATCGCGCGGGGGAGTTTTGCCGTCGTGCTATGACCGGCGGGTCGGCGCGCTGCTGACGCCGGGAGCCCGCGCCTTTGATCAAGGTCCATCACCTCAACAATTCGCGCTCGCAGCGCGTCTTGTGGCTTCTCGAAGAAATCGGCCTCGACTACGAAGTCATTCGTTACCAAAGGGACGCGAAGACCATGCTCGCGCCGGCGAGCCTGCGGCGCATCCATCCCTTGGGAAAGTCGCCGATCATCGAGGATGGCTCGCTGCGCCTCGCCGAGACTGGCGCGATCGTGGATTATCTCGTCGATCGATATGGCAAGGGATTGGAGCCGGCGGAGAGCGGCGAAGCGCATTGGCGCTATCGCTATTGGCTGCACTACGCTGAAGGCTCGCTCATGCCTCCGCTGCTGTTGAAGCTCATCGTCAACAGGCTTGGCCTGCTCGGCTGGCCAGCGCATCGATATGTCGACAGCCAGATCAAGCTGCATCTCGATTATCTGGAGAGGGAGCTGGACCCCGGACCATGGTTCGTTGGGAGTGAATTCTCCGCCGCCGACATCATGATGAGCTTTCCGCTTGAAGCCGCAAGGTCGCGGGGAGGCTTGAGCGCGTCGCGACCGAACCTCATGAGCTTCCTTGCCCGCATTCACGCGCGGGCCGCCTACCAGAGGGCGCTGACCCGCGGCGGCCCGTACGCTTTCGCCCGTTGAGCGGTCCCCCGTGCGAGCGAAAAGAAAGACGGACTACCATCATGGGCGCCTGCGTCAGGCGCTGATCGAGACGGCAGTCAAAACGATCGCCAGGCATGGGATCGACGGGCTGAGCCTGCGCGATCTCGCGGCGCGAGCGGGCGTCAGCGCAGGGGCTCCTTATCATCACTTTCCCAACCGCAACGACTTGCTCGCGTCGATCGCCGAGGAGGGGTTTACGCGGCTCGAGGCTCGGATGATCGCGGCGAGCGATGCGGCGCCCGATAGCGCCAGCGCGCGCCTCGAGGCGATGGGGCTCGCCTATGTGACCTTCGCTGTCTCGTCTCGCGGTTATTTCCGGGTGATGTTTCACGGCGCCTCGACATCCACTGGCCCGACGGGGGCGGGGTTGCGCGCCTTCAATATTCTGCGCGACGCGGTCGTCGCTTGCCAAGACGCTGGCGAAGCGCCGAAGGGCGACGCTGCCGGCCTCGTCCTCCTCGCCTGGTCGGCCGTGCACGGCTTCGCGACGCTGTGGGTCGACCGCGCGCTGCCCTTTGAAGGGCTGGAGCCGGAGCGCCAGGCGCCGAAAATCGGACGCCTCATCACGCGAATGTTTACGGCGTTGGCGGAGCGCCCGGCTTGACCCCGCTGCCGGCCGCGCCGCAAGCTCGCGCTGCACAAAAGTTCAAGCGAATCAGTGCGCCCGCCCCGATCGAGCCGCGTAGGCGCTGGGCGCAAGGAAGGAGCCGATGGCCGAGAGCGTCTATAAAGTCATCGAGCTCATAGGCACGAGTTCGGAATCCTGGGAGAAAGCGGCGGCCGCCGCCATCGAGCGCGCCGCCCTGAGCCTACGGGACCTGCGCATCGCCGAGGTGGTCGAGCAGGATCTGGTGATCGAGAACGGCAAGGTGGAAGCCTATCGCACCAGGCTCAAAGTGTCCTTCAAGTATGAGAGCCTGGACTGAAGGCGGTCGACTCCCGTGCGCGCCCGACCCTCGTCCTAAGGAGCGCCGAAGGCGCGTCTCTAAGGACACTTCCGTAAACGGTTCGGGCTCGCACGCGCTCGAGTTTCCTTCGAGGCCGCTACGCGGCGCCTCAGGACGAGGTCAGCGGAACAACCTTAAAACTCCGCCTCGAGCTCCTCGATCTCCTCATGCTCGGCCATCGCGCCTTCGCGCCATTCCTGCATCGCGGGCAAGTCCCAGATGCGCTCGGCGTAGCTCTTCAGCTCCCCGTCGACCTTGATGCCGTAGGTGCGAAAGCGGCTCACCACCGGCGCATACATCGCGTCGGCCATGCTGATCTTGCCGAACAGAAACGGCCCGCCATAGGCCTGCAGGCACTCGCTCCAGATGATGACGATCCGGTCGATGTCCGCGCGCGCCTTGGACCAGATCTTGAACTCCGGGAAATGACCCTTGATGTTCATCGGTAGCGCTTGCCTCAGCGCGACGAAACCGGAATGCATCTCGCCGCAAACGGAGCGGCAGCGGGCGCGGACTGCCTGATCTTTAGGCAAAAGTCCTGCTTTTGGCGCAATTTCGTTCAGGAATTCGCCGATCGCGAGGGTATCCCACACCCGGATCCCATTGTAGGTCAGGCAGGGCACGAGGATCGAAGGCGACAGCAATAGGATCTCGGCGCGAGCGTCGGCGTCATCGGGGGCGATGATGACCTCCTCGAAATCGATCCGGGCGAGCTTAGCCATCAGCCAGCCCCGGAGCGACCATGACGAATAATTTTTGCTACTAATTGTCAGAGTTGTCTGCGACATTCGGAAGCGGCCCGCAAATCGATCCGCCCTCATTCGAGCAAAGGCCGTGCCACTCCGCATGGCATATGCTTTGCTACTTAATCTGAAAGCTTGGACGCCTGCATGATGTACGACGCATATCAAGGGATGGCCGATGTCGGCGATCGCGTGCGTCTTCTCGCGCAAAACGCGCAGACGGTTCTTTCAGCCTGGTCGTCCCATCCAAACGCATCGCCTTGGGCGCGGATGAGCGCCTATTACGAACTGGTCGCGCTCGCCGGCTTCACCCACGCGCGCCCCGACTATGCCATCGACAGCATTGAAATCGACGGCGCGTCCGTTCCGGTCGACGAGCGCGGCGTCATGTGGACGCCGTTCTGCCAGTTGCTTCGCTTCCAAAAAGCTGGCGGCGAGGACGACCCCAAGGTGTTGTTGGTCGCGCCCATGTCGGGGCATTTCGCCACACTTCTGCGCGGCACGACCCGCACGCTTTTGCGCGACCACCAGGTGTTCATCACCGACTGGATCAATCCGCGCAACGTCAAGCTCGAGGACGGCCGCTTCTCGCTTGAGGACTATACGCAACATCTCATCGACTTCGTGCGCTTCCTCGGCGAGGACTGCCACATCGTCGCGGTCTGCCAGCCGACCGTCTCGGCGCTCGCGGCGACCGCGGTCATGGCGCGCGAGCGAGACGGCATCCAGCCGGCGAGCCTGACCCTGATGGCGGGTCCAATCGACGCGCGCATCTCGCCAACCAAGGTCAACGAGCTTGCCCAGGAAAAGCCGATCGAATGGTTCAAGACCAACATGATCGGAACCGTGCCGGCCAAGTTTGAGGGCCGCGGCCGCCGCGTCTATCCCGGATTTCTCCAGCTTTGCGCCTTCATGAGCATGAACGCCGAGCGGCACTCGAAATCCTTCATCGACCTCTTCCACCATCGCGTCGCCGGCGACATCGAGAAGGCGGATGCGATCCGCGACTTCTACAAAGAATATTTCGCCATCATGGACATGAGCGCGGATTTCTATCTCGAAACCGTCGATCAGGTGTTCCAGAGATATTTGCTGCCGCTCGGCAAAATGGAGCACAAGGGCGAGCCGATCGATCTCAGCGCGATCAAGAGAACATTTCTCTTAACGATCGAGGGCGAGAAGGACGACATCTGCGCCGTCGGCCAGACGCTCGCCGCGCAGGAGCTGTGTTCGGGCCTAAAGCCCTACATGAAGACCCATCATCTGCAGGCGGGCGTCGGCCATTACGGCGTCTTCAACGGCAGGCGCTGGGAGGGCCAAGTCTATCCAGTGCTGCGCAACCACATCCAAGCGAGCCGGTAGCGCCTCGACGCGTGCGCGCCGCCACCCTCATTCTGAGGCGCCCGCTTCAGCTGGCCTCGAAGAATGGTTCAGTTCGCCATCGCATTCGCGCTGGAGCGCCCTTCGAGACGACGCGCTTCGCGCAGCCGTCATGACGAGGCGGAGCGCGCGCAACATCTGGGGCAGCTTGCCCCAGGATTGAAATTGACGATTCCTCGGACATGGACGCCGAGCTACGTCTTGCCCAGCTGGCTATCCATGCCGCCCGCGAGCATTTCGATCGGCGGACGCTCCGCGGTGTCGACAAGATAGAAGCAGACGATCTCCGCTGGCTCGCTTGCCGACGCGTTATCGAACTTAAGAATGGTGTGTCCGGCCGGCTCGAAGAAGGTGTCGCCAGTCTTGAGAAGCTGAACGGGCTTGCCTTCCAGCTGAAGATGAAAGCTTCCCGCCGTCACCACGCCAACGGTCGAGATTGGATGACGATGCAATCCCGTCGGTTGTCCCGGCGCAAACTTGATCCGCGCTCCTTTGATCAGGCGAACGGTCGGGTTCGCTGACGGGAGCTCCTCCTCAAGGAGCGGTTCGCGCTTCAGAGGCGCGAAAGGCGTCTCAGCCATGGCGATTCCATCTCCACGCTTGAGCGCTGCCGTGTCACTTCATGAACGGCGCATGCAGCGCGAGGTCGGCGTGCCCAAGGCGGTCCTTCGCAGTCCACGACTGATGCCAGTAGGGGTAGATGAGCGGCGGCTGGCTCGCCTTGTCGAGGCGCGCGCGCTCGTCGGCGGTGAGCTTGACGTTGATGGAGGCGAGATTGTCGCGGAACTGCTCTTCGGTGCGCCCGCCGATGACCAGCGATGTCACGCCGGGCCGGCCGAGCAGCCACGCCAGCGCGATCTGCGCCCCTGAGACGCGATGGGCTTCGCCGATCGCCACCAATTCGTCGACGATCGTCCACAAAGCGTTCTCGTCGCGGACGGGCGGCTCCTTCCATCCGGCCATCTGACGGCTGCCCTCCGGCGCGGCCTTGTTGCGGCGATGCTTGCCCGACAAGAGGCCGCCGGCGATCGGGCTCCAGACGAGGATCGCAAGCTTCTGGTCAAGCGCGACGGGGATGAGCTCGTATTCGGCCTCGCGCGCCTGAAGCGTGTAGTGAATCTGCTCCGACACGAAGGGTACGCGGCCATCGCGGCGCGCAACTTCCATCGCCTTCATCATGTGCCAGCCGGACCAGTTCGAGCAGCCGACGTAGCGCACCTTGCCCGAGCGTACGAGACTGTCGAGCGCCTCCATCGTCTCCTCGAGCGGCGTCAGGCCATCCCACTGATGCACCTGATAGAGGTCGATCACATCGGTGCGAAGGCGCTTCAAGCTCGCCTCGCAGGCGCGGATGAGATGCCAGCGCGAAAGACCGCGATCGTTCGGGCCCTCCCCCATCGGAAAGCGCGCCTTGGTCGCGATCAGCATGCCGGGCTTGCGCTTAGGCCCCATCGCCTCGCCGATCAGCTCTTCCGAGCCCCCGCCGGAATAAACATCGGCGGTGTCGATCAGATTGACGCCGACGTCGGCGACAATGTCGATCAGCTTGCGCACCTCGCCGATCTGCAGATTGCCGACCTTAGCGAAATTCCCTTTGCCCCCGAAGGTCATGGTGCCCATCGTCAAGACCGAGACTTTGAGCCCTGAATTGCCTAGCTGCCGGTATTCCATCGCACCCTCGTCGTTCGATCGCCTGAATGTCGCGCGAGGGCCTAACATGCTAGCTGAAGCGGGCCAAGGTTGCCGGCCTTGCCGATAACGCGCTTGTGAGCCGCCGGCCCCTCGAGCCGCACGATTTCGCCTCGGGCGTCGGGCCACGCGGACTTGCCGCTCGCACGCCTTTATGCGCAATGTCCCGCCGTCTCGCGTGTCCCCTCTTCAGGAGCCTGCTTTGGCCCTCGTTTCGCTTCGCAAGCTTGCCTTCGTCGCTATGTTTTCCGCCGCGGCGCTGGCCGCGAATGGGGCTTTCGCCGCGGGCGCGGCGCCCGAGCCCGATCGAACCGTCGACATGGCGACGGTCCTCAAGCCCGGGACGCTGCCGGAACTCGCGGTCGGCAATCCCTCGGGCGTGCCAGTGGTTGAATATGGCTCCCTCACCTGCCCCCATTGCGCGACCTTCAGCCGGGAGATCTTTCCCGAACTGAAGAAGGACTACATCGACACCGGCAAGGTCCACTTCATCTTTCGCGAATTCTCGCGCAACTCGCTCGACGTCGCCGCTTTCCTGCTCGCGCGCTGCGTCGGCGACGACAAGGCGTTCGCGGCCATCGAGCTTCTGTTCAGCCAGCAGGACAAGTGGGCGTTCGTCGACAAGCCGCTCGAGCCGCTGATCGCCGCCATGCGCCCGGCCGGCCTCACCCACGATCAGGCGATGGCGTGCCTCAATGATCAATCGAAGGCCAACGCCATCGTGGCGGTCGAAAAGCGCGCGACCGACGAGATCAAGATGACCGGCACGCCCACCTTCGTCATCGACGGCAAGGTCTATGGCGGAGAACTCAGCATCGATCAGCTGAAAGCCATCCTCGACCCGATCATTAAGAAGTAGGCAGCCCCGGCGGCTCAGGCGCGCTTCCAGAAACGCGGTTCGTCGCAATAGGCCTGCCAGCTCTTCGCCAAAGCCTTCATCGCGTGGCGGACCGTATGGCCCCGGTTGAGGCAGATAACCGCCACGGACGGGGCGAGTTCGAGATGCTTGTCCGCCGCGAGGCCCTCGGCAAGTCGCGTCGCCATTAGAGCGTCGTTGATCTCGCCGAGAGCGTCCTGCAGCTTCTTGAGGCGGCGGAGGAACACTTTCACCTTCTTGGGGCGGTAGATCGATTCCAGGAACTCAACGCTGTAGCGAAGCTTCTTCAGAGACTTTCGTAACGGGTGAAGCTCTGCCGCCTTCGCGTCCTGACCAACTGCCCGCCCCCGTTTCGTCGCTATCGCGTCGAGGCCATCGAGCAGCTCTTCGCCAATATCCTTGATGTCGCGCTTCAGAACTTTGTCGCCAACCTGTCCGCTGTTCTCGCGCCCCTCCTCTATCCAGGCGGCGAGCCCCAACACCAGCGCGCGAAAGGACGGGTCTCGCAATTGCCGCAGGCAAGTCTCATGCGCTTCGGCGCGGCGCGCCTCGGCGGGCGCCCTCATCATCTCGGCGAATTTTCGAGCCTTCGGGCTTTCCGCAACCTGCGGCAGGATTTCGCCGCAAAAGACGTCCCAGTCGCGGGCCTCGCCAATCGTCCGGCCGGCGTGGCGAAGCTCGTCCTCGAACAACCGCATCGCATGCGACTCAAGATGCGGTGAGAAAAGCCGAAGCGCTGATCGAATGCGACGAACCGCGATCCGTACTTGATGGACGCCTTCCGGATCTCCAGCGAGAGCTGCCGGCTGGTTCGTCAGCAGGTGACCGAGCGTTTCCTCGACAATCGCGCGAAGAGCCTGGATGGCGGGATCGTGAGGACTGAGCCGCATCGCTGAGGGCTTGCTGACCCGTGGAGGTAAACCGTCAATAAGTCGAAAGCCGCGCGCCGCCTTGCTCTCGACTTCGATGTCGAACGGAATGGCCGCATTCAGCTCCAACGCCAGTCGATAGAGCGATAATGGCGTTCCTTTGCGCAACTCGAGCTCGAGCTCGCAAATGTCCTGCTTCGCTTTTCCCGCGATGATTGACCCCCGGTCGAGCGCCGCCTCGACCGTGTCCCCATCGACCTCCAACACTTGCGTGGTTCGAACGACGTCGGTCATCACCACGGGTTCGAGTTGCTCCTCGGACACATCGGCAAAGAGATTGGATATCGGCGCGTCCTTGAGAAGCCCAAGATCAGGCGTCGGGCTTTCGACCGGCCATTCCCATTCGCCGCGAGAATTGGCGACGCCACTGCCGCCAACCAACTTAGCTGTCTGGATACGTTTCTCGTCGGTCCGCCGGACGCGCAGCGTGACGCCTCGTCGGGCGAGATCCTTCCCCGGGGTATCGTAATAGGTGCTGACGAGGCGCTGAGATTTTGGCTTGCCGGAGCGACGCAGCGTGAAAAGAGGGAGCGAGAATACGGTCTCGGCGACGGACGGCGAAAGCCCGAGCTTGAGTTCGGTCTCGGCGCTGGCGAGGCCCATGACCTAGAAGCTCCGTATCGAGCCAATCAACCCACAGCCCCGTGGATTGAACCGATGCCTCACCACGCGAGAAAACGCCGACCGGCCAGCGCGCCTACGCCGACGCAGATGAGCGTCGCAAGCGGATACCAGGCGGCCACGAACAAAGGCGAATCGCCAGGGCACGACGACGCATAGACCAGGGCTCCGACCCCTGCCGCAGCCGCCCCGGCGAGCGCGCCGGTCAGGCCTGGATGGAGCGGCGCGCCAGCGCGCAGCGCGACGATGAGCGCCGCGAGGACTGGAGCGGCCAGCATCGGAATTGTGACCGTGCAGTGCATGGCGGTCACGCCCATGAGCCGGGACATCCACTTGCTCCGAGGCACGACCAACAATTCCACAACCACTCCGGCTGCGAGCAAAACGAACGGCGCGATCAGCCACAGCGCGAGCGCCGACGGCTTGGCGTCTGGACGGGCCAACCGCAGCGTCAGCAGAAGCGACGGCAAGGCGAAGGCGAACGAGTCGACGAATTTGAGCCAAAAGCGCATGTTCATGCAGGCTGCGGCGATGTCCGGCCTTGGGGCAAGCAACAGACCATAGAGCGCCACGCTGCCGGCAAGGCCGATAACGACGGCCGCCGCGACGCGGCGCCCGAGACGGATCGGCTCCGGAATGGGATCGGCGGACAGCGCGGCGATGAATTCGGAGGTTCTCACTCGACCGACTTCCGCCGGACCGCGCCGAGCCGCGCTCGATGGAGCGCCGCCCTGACCGCAAGCTCGGCCATCGACGGGCGCTTCGCCGTCGCGGCGATCGACTGGCCATCAAGCGAAATCGAGGTCACCATGTCACGCTGGCGCAGACCAAGCGTCTCCAGGAGCTTCCTCCCGTCACAGTAGCCGCCCGGTGCTCACCAGGCGAGAAATCGACGTCCAGCCAACGCGCCCACGCCCACGCAGACGAGGGTGGCGAGCGGATACCAGGTCGCCACAAAAAGCGGCGAATCGTCTGGGCAATGGGTGGCGTACAGGAGCGCCGCAATGCCTGCGGACGCGGCGCCCGCGAGCGCGCCGGTCCAGCCGGGATGGACGGACGCGCCGGCGCGCAGCGCGACGATGAGGCCCGCGAGGATGGGAGCGGCCAGGATCGGTATCATCCGCATGCAAAACATTGAGTTATGACCAACGAGCCGGGCCAGCCATTCGTTCGGCGGCACGACGACGAGTTCGACGACCACGCCCGCGACCAGAAGAGCAAACGGCGCAAGCAGCCAGAACGCAAGCTTCCGCGGCTCGGCGTCGGGGCGGGCGAGCCTGAGCGTCAGGAACAGCGCCGGCAAAGCGAGCGCAAAGGAGTCGACGAACTTCAGCTCAAGCCGCGCCGTCTGCGCCGCGAGAGCGAGATCCGGTCTCGGCCCCATACGCAGCGCGTAAATCGACAGGCTGACAAGGAGTCCAAGGGCGATGGCCGCGACGACCCGTCGTCCGAGCCGAATGGGCTCGGGAACGGGGTCGGCGGCGAGCGCCGCAATGAGTTCGGATGTCTTCACGTCGAGGACCTCCGCCAGGCGGCGCCGAGCGACTTCAGCGCGCGATGAAGCGCAACCCTCACCGCGACCTCGCTCATCGACAGGCGCTTCGCGGTCGCAGCAATCGATTGTCCATCGAGGGAGATCGAGGTCACGATGTCGCGCTGCCGGGGCGCCAGCGTCTCGAGAAGCTTTCGCGCATCGCTCAGTGCATGAGGGTCCTCGGCCTCGGGCGCGGCGAGAAATTCCTCGAAATTCTCAAGCGGCTCGGCCTTCCTCCGGCCACGCCGGCGGAGCGCATCCACGACCTTGTGGCGCGCGATCGCGTACACCCAGGGAGCGAGCGGCTGCTCGGGGTCCCAGGTGTGGCGCTTGAGATGGATCGCCAACAAGGTCTCTTGCACTGCATCCTCAACATCCGCGTCACCGACCCCGGCGCGCGCAAAAGCTCCTCGCGCCATCGCCCGCACCGATCGACCGATGTCCTCGAGGAGCCGCCTATATGCGCCCTCGTCGCCCGCGATCGAGGCGGTCATCATCTGCGACCAAGGATCGTCCAGCGGACCCTTGATGGGCTGGGGCGTCATAAGGGCTTCGTTTCGTTTCGTCTGCCGTTACAGATCCGGGGAAATATTTTGCTCGAAGAGCGATTTGACGCGGATGTAACATGCCGAAGCGCGCGAGCGAAGTCGCCAATGCCGTCCCATCGCAACGGGGCCGTGGAGCAACCCATGACCGTCGAGGATCATCGTTCTCTTAACGTCTTCGGCGCGCCAAGCGTCGGCGTCGGGTTCAAGCCCGAGCATTTCGAGGCGATCGTCGAGACCCGTCCCGAGCTTGGATTTTTCGAAATTCACGCGGAAAACTATATGGGCGCCGGCGGGGCCCCGCACCGGCGCCTCGACGTGATCCGGGAGCGCTATCCGCTGTCGCTGCATGGCGTCGGGCTGTCGATCGGCTCGCCCGGACCGCTCGACCGCGCCCATCTTCGACGCCTCGCCGCGGTCGCCAAGCGATTCGAGCCGACCCTGGTCTCCGAGCACCTGGCCTGGTCGACGCACGAGGGCGCGTTTTTCAACGACCTCCTGCCCCTGCCCTACACGGACGAAACGGTCGCGCGCGTCGCGGATCATGTCGACGAAGTACAGACCGCGCTCGGGCGGACGATGCTGCTCGAAAATCCCTCGACCTATGTCGTCTTCGCCGAAAGCACCTGGGCGGAAACGGATTTCCTGCGCGAGATTGCGCGCCGCACCGGCTGCGGCCTTTTGCTCGACGTCACCAATGTGTTCGTCAGCGCCGTCAACCACGGCTTCGGACCCGACCGCTACCTCGCCGACTTTCCGCTTTCAGCGGTTGGCGAGATCCATCTCGCCGGCTCAGCCGACGACACCGACGACGGGGGCCTGCCGCTGCTCATCGACGCCCACAATTCGCCGGTCCGCGACCCCGTCTGGTCGCTTTACGCCGCGACGATCCGACGGCTTGGCGCGACGCCGACGCTGATCGAGTGGGACAACGACGTGCCCCCCTGGCCGACGCTTCTCAGC
The DNA here is from genome assembly GCA_963737365.1 of uncultured Alphaproteobacteria bacterium. GTDB lineage: Bacteria > Pseudomonadota > Alphaproteobacteria > Rhizobiales > Beijerinckiaceae > Roseiarcus. Next base: position 77,611 of record CAVTSD010000007.1, on the reverse strand, counting down.
GAAGCGCGCCGCGCGGAGCGCGTCATGGTCGAGGCGGCGAGAGCGCCGGAGCACGCCGATGTCGTTTGAGACGACCGTCCGCGCCTTTGCGACGGCGCTTGGCGATCCCGCCGCGCCGCCGCCCGCGACAACCCATGGGCGCCTCGGCGCCCCCGACTCCCGCCGATTTGCAGTCTATCGCAACAACGTCGCCGTCGGGCTGATTGGCGCCATCGAAGCGCGCTACCCCGTCTCCCGGCGGATAGCTGGCGACGAATTATTTCGCGCCATGGCGCGCGCGTTTGTGCGCGCGAACAAACCGCGCTCACCGGTGATGATCGCCTATGGCGAGTCGTTCCCTGAGTTCGTGGCTGAGTATCTCGGGTGCGCTAACGGCATCGATCCAGCACGGCATGGTCTCGCCGGTATTCGCGACGTGGCGCGGCTCGAGAACGCCTGGGTCGAGGCCTATCATGCCGAAGACGCGAGCGTGGCGACGGTCGCCGAACTCGCCGCGCTCAGTCCGGATTGTCTCGCGGGAACACGGATCGCCTTTCACCCTGCGGCGCGGCTCGTGCGCTTCGCGACGCCCGCCGCGTCGGTCTGGGCGTCGGCGCAAGACTGCGACCGCCCGGCAGCACTGGCCGAAGGTCCGGCCGAAGACGCGCTCGTCACGCGTCCGGACTACGAGGTTCGCGTGCGCGTCCTGCCGCCGCTTGGCTTGGATTTCGCGCTTCCGTTGCGCGAGGGCGCGACATTGATCGAAGCCCTCGCCGCTCTCGACGACCCCGCGTTCGACTTCGGGGCCCATCTGGTCGGACTGGTCGAGTCCGGCGCCGTCGCTTCCATCATCCCAGGGCAAGCATCATGATCGCCGATACCGCACACGCCGGCCCGCTCAGCCCGTCGAATCCGATCGCGCGCCTCACAAGCCTCGTCTTCGGGCTCGTGCCGGCCTGGCTGCCCCTGCTCGTCCTGAGGCTTGCGCTGGCGCGGCCTTTCTTCGCCTCGGGCCTCACGCGCTGGGACGGCTGGTTCACGCTCTCGTTCGGAACGAAGATCCTGTTCTCGCAGGAATACAAGCTGCACGTCTTCGGCGCCGAGATCCCGTTTCCCATGCCGGATCTCGTCGCGGCGATGGCGAGCACGGGGGAAATCGTGCTGCCGATCCTGCTCGCGTTCGGGTTTCTCACCCGCTGGGCGGCGCTCGGCCTTTTGGGCATGACCGCAATCATCCAGCTCACCTATCCGGACGGTTGGGCGAACTTTCATCTCTACTGGGCGGCGATGGCGCTCGCGATCCTCACCTTCGGCCCCGGCGCGATCTCGATCGACCGGCTGCTGGGCCTCGACGGCTGGAGCGCAAAGCGCACGACTTACTAGCTCGTGCTCATTCGGAGCTGGCGCTGGCGCCTTTCTCAGCCACCGAACGCTTCATAAACAATACCGCAAAGGTGACTAAAAACGTCAGCACGGCCGCCATCCAAAAGGTGTCGAAAAAGGCAAGCGAAGACGCCTGCTGCTGGCGCAGGTTGTCGAGCTGCTGCACAGCCAGTTGCTGGGCGGCGACTGGATCGCCGGTCTGTTGAACAAAGAACGCCTGAGCCCGCGCGAGAAAGTTGCTGGCGGCGGCGTTAAGGGGATCGAGACGCTCCCCAAGTCGCAGAACATGAAACTGATCGCGTCGCTCTTGGAAGGTTTGGGACAGCGACACCCCGACGCTGCCACCCTCGTTGCGCAGGAGACTCAGTATGCCGATGGCCGCCCCGCGCAACGCGAGTGGCGTGTAGAGGTACGCGGCTACATTCGCCGGAGCAAAACAGACCGAGAGCCCCATGACCACGAGCACTCGAGGCCAAACCGCCTGGCCCGGACTGATGTCGAGGTTGAGTTGCGACATCCAATAGTTTCCCACAGTCATGATCAGCAATCCTGCGGCGATCAGCCATCGCGCATCCACCTTGAGGCCTATCAGGCGGCCGACAATCGGCATCGCCGCGACGGCAAAGAACCCGGAAGGCGACATCACCAACCCAGTCTTTAGCGCATCATAACCAAACAGGGCTTGCAGCAGGCCAAGCAATGACTTGGTGGCGGCGAAGAGCGCAAGGTAGGCGCAAAAGATGATGATGCAGCAGGCCGCAAAGTTGCGTTCGCCCAGCACACGGAAATTGACGACCGGGTTGCGGTGACGCAACTCCCAGACAATCAACGCAACCAGACCCGTCACTAAGGAAATGACAAGAGTCTGGACGCGCCAGAATGGATCCCCCAGCCAGTCCCATTCCTGGCCTTTGCTCAGCATCACTTCCCACGAGATTATGACGATGGCCAGAAGCGACAAGCCGATTGCGTCAAAATGGAGCGGCTGCTTCCTCAACTCCGCACGCTGGGCGACCAGATAGTCCGGATCGTCAAGCAGGAAATAACAACCGATGAACGCTAGGATTCCGACGGGCACGTTGATCAAAAAGCACCAGCGCCAATTGTAAGTATCCGTTATCCAACCGCCCAAGGTCGGGCCGACCACCGGCGCGATCAGCACCGCAAGGCCGAACAGCGTCATCGCTGCGCCTTGCCTTTCCCGCGGGAAGGCGTCCAGCAATATCCCCTGACTGCCGGGTTGCAGACCGCCGCCCGCGAGACCCTGGATGACGCGGAACAGGATCAGCTGAGCCAAACTGCCAGCGAGTCCACACAGCAAAGAACTGACGGTGAATATCGCAATCGACGCCAGGAAGTAGTTGCGGCGACCTAGATGAGCGCTGAGCCAGCCGGTAATCGGCAGGATGAAGGCGTTGGCGGCAAGGTAGCTGGTGATAACCCACTCGGCGTCATCGGCGGCAGCCGACAGGCCCCCCGCGATGTAGCGCAGCGCGACCAGCACGATGGTGGTGTCGAGCACCTCCATGAATGCGGGCACCACGACGATCGCGGCGACCAGCCACGGACTCCGCGCAACCTGCGGTCTCGCGGGCGAAAGCGCCGCGGCGGTCACTTGCTTGCGCCCGACGGATCTGCAGTTGTGCCGCTGGTTTGTGATTCAGGCGCACGCGCCTGCAAAAAGTTGCCCGCGTTGGGTCCGGTGGGCGGCTTCTTAAAGTAGACGTAGGGAACCACCGACGTGCCGATAAACAGGGGGTTCTTGTCTGGATCATAGTTCTCGAGGTCGATCCGAACCGGCAGTCGCTGCACCACCTTGACGAAGTTGCCCGTGGCGTTCTCTGCCGGCAACAGCGCCAGGGTCGATCCGGTCCCCTCGGTAAAGCCGGAAATGCGCCCCTTGAACACATGGCGGTCGCCATACATGTCGACGTAGAGATCGACCGGCTGGCCGATGCGCAGGTCGCCGAGCTGCGTTTCCTTGAAATTGGCGTCGACCCAAATCTCATTGAGCGAGCGGATCGCCATGAGCGCCTGGCCGACCTGGATGTTGTCGCCCGGATTCACGTTGCGCCGCGTAATCACGCCGTCGACCTCCGCAAGGACGTCGCAGTAGCGGAGATCGAGCTCGGCCTGGTCGAGATCGCGCTTGGCGACCTCGAGCTTAGCCTCGGCCTGCTTGACGTCCGGCGCGTTGGCCGCCAGCCGATCGAAGGTGGCATTGACGTCGCCTTCCTTTTCGAACGCCTCGACCATGGCGCGTGGCCCCTCGTCGAACGAATGGATGACGCCGAGTTGCGCCGCGCTCTGAATCATCGCCGCCTGCGCCTGGAGCACCGACGAAAAGGTTTGATCGAGATTTGGAGGAACTTGACCGAGATCGGCTTCGTCGGACGTCGGCGGCAATCCCAAAGAGGCGCGGATCTGCCGGACATCAGCCAGCGCCGCGACCACGTCCGCGCGGGCCGACAACAAGATGGCCTGCCGGCGGTCATACTCCGACTTTGGGGTATCGTTCGTCACCACCAATTTGGCTGCCCGGTCGAAGTCGACCTGAGCCAGCGCGAGTTCGGCTTTGCTCTTGTCGACGCCGGCAACCTTGGCGCGCAGCAGGGCGACCTGGTCGTCGACGTTCTCAATCGCGTGCTCCAACGCGCGGCGCCGGCTCATGGCCTCCGCTTCGATGCCGCGTACTTTGGACTTGGCCACTTGCAGGTCTGCTGTCGCCGTCACGACGGCCGCCTTTTTGATCGCGACCGCGATCTGAAAGGGCTCCTTGTCCAGTTGGACGAGAAGGTCTCCTTTGCGCACCCGGTAGTTGTCGTCGACGAGGACCCGCGAGACCTGGCCCTTGACGCGGGCGGCCACGAACGTGACGTGACCGTTGACGTAGGCGTCGTCGGTCGAAACGGTGGTGAGGGTTGTCTGGACCCATGGAATGCCGAACCAAAAGGCGCCGGCCAGGATCAGAAGGCCTGCCGCTCCAAGCAGCACTTTTCGGCGCGCAGCGGGCTTTGGCGTCTCGGGCAAGACCGCCTCGGCGCTGGCGGACTTTTCCGGAGGCGGTGTCGCTTCGGCCCGGTCGATCGAAGCCGGCTGATTACGCTTCCCGGTCATCTCGCGGCTTTGCTCGCTCATGGCGCAGTCCCGTCATCGAACCTCAAACTCATCCCCGTCCCGAGCGGACGGCGGCGATGGCGATCCCTTCACCTACCGCTTCGGGTAGGCGGTGAAGACGTAGTCCCTGTCGGCCACGATTGTGTGGCAGGCGAATCCGCATTTGGCGTCGTGTTCCTGCGACGGCGTGTCCTCGGTCGTGCCGGGCCGGAACGTGTCGGAGGCGGGATCGTATTCGAACTGGGCGTATCCCCATCCGCCGCTGTCGGCGAACTTCGCTTTGTCCTTCACCATGAAGTCCACATCATGCAGCGCGCCGGGGACAATCGGATCGCCAGGTTGGTCCTCAGCCTTCTTCGCCATCCAATGGATCTTGGCCATTCGCGCGCCATCGGGGAACGGCTTGCCGTTGCCGGGAATGCCCGCTTTGCGGGCCTCGATCATCGCGGGATTGCCGAGAATGATTGCGATCTTATCGCCGTTGTGACTGGCGGCGATCACTTGCCAATCCTCGTATCCCCGGAAGTCCGCAAAGGCGAGGCCGCCAGGCACCTGCAGCGTGTACCGATCTTGGGCCGCAAATGCGATTCCGGCCAGGAGAGAGGGCAGGACGACCATCGGAACCGCGATCTTTTTGCTCACCATAGTGCGCCTCCGTTCATTGGCTTTTCGACGCAATCGCGCTCTGGCGAAGAAGCCGTCGCGAACTTGACTGAGACAATGATTGGGGGACGCCGCCGCTGCTATGCAGCGCCGCACAATGCGAGATCCAATGCCGCCAGCGCTCAACCCTCATGGGGCCACCTGCAGCGTCTTGAAGTCGACGGCGAACCTGCCCCCGAATGATAACAGGCGTCAAGTCTGAGCATTCATGTGACGGTTTGACGACTAAACGCGCGTTCGCGCGCTATTGACGCGCCTGGAACGCCATGGCTTTAACCGCCCTCAACCACGCTCGCGCTTGAAGGAGATCTGACGCCATGACCCATTGGCCGCAGCACGGGCGCATCGAGGGCCCGATCGTGATGATCGGCTTCGGATCGATCGGCAAGGGCACCCTGCCCCTGATCGAGCGTCACTTCGAGTTCGACCAGGATCGCTTCGTCGTCATCGACCCCAACGATTCCGATCGGAAGCTTCTCGATGATCGCGGCGTCCGCTTCGTGCACGAGGGTCTCACGCGCGAGAATTATCGCGACGTGCTGACCAAATACCTGACTGCGGGCTCGGGCCAGGGCTTCTGCGTCAATCTGTCGGTCGACACCTCGTCGCTCGATCTCATGCGCCAGTGCCGCGAACTCGGCGCGCTTTATATCGACACGGTCGTCGAGCCCTGGCCGGGCTTTTATTACGACAAGTCGCTCGGCAATGACGCGCGCACCAACTACGCCCTGCGAGAAACGGTGCTCGCGGAACGGCGCAAGAACCCTGGCGGCTCGACCGCCATCTCGTGCTGCGGGGCAAATCCCGGCATGGTCTCCTGGTTCGTCAAGCAGGCGCTCGTCAATCTCGCCAACGATCTCGGCGACAAAGGTGGAGAGCCAACAAGCAAGGAAGAATGGGCGCGCCTCGCGCAGCGCCTTGGCGTCAAGGGCGTGCATATTGCGGAGCGCGACACGCAGCGCGCCAAGAGCCCGAAGCCGCGCAACGTGTTTGTCAACACCTGGTCGATCGAGGGCTTCCTGTCGGAAGGCATGCAGCCCGCCGAGCTCGGCTGGGGGAGCCATGAGAAATGGGCGCCCGACAATGCCGGCTATCACAAGAAAGGTTGCGGCGCGGCGATCTACATCAACCAGCCTGGCGCCAATACGCGCGTTCGCTCATGGACCCCGACCGCGCGGGGGCAGTTCGGCTTTCTTGTTACGCACAACGAGGCCATCTCGATCGCCGACTATTACACCGTGCGCGACGACAAGGGCGCGCCGGCATACCGGCCGACCTGCCACTACGCCTATCACCCATGCGACGACGCGGTCTTGAGCCTGCATGAACTGTTCGGCCGCGCCGGCGAAATTCAGAGCGCGCACCATATTCTTGGCGAAGCCGAGATCCTGGACGGAATCGACGAACTGGGGGTGCTTCTCTACGGCCACGCCCGCAACGCATATTGGTATGGCTCGCAGCTTTCGGTCGAGGAGACGCGCGCGCTCGCGCCCTATCAGAACGCGACGGGCATGCAGGTCACGTCAGCGGTTTTGGCCGGCATGGTCTGGGCGCTCGAGAACCCGAAAGCGGGAATTGTCGAAGCCGACGAACTCGACTTCCGCCGCTGCCTTGAGGTTCAAACGCCCTATCTCGGCCCGGTCGTCGGCGTCTATACGGATTGGACGCCACTAGCCAATCGCCCTGGCCTCTTCCCTGAGGATATCGACCAGGGCGATCCGTGGCAGTTCAAGAACGTACTGGTGCGCTAGACGGCAGCACGTGAGCCTTATGCGGCGAGTTCGTGCGAGGAATCGGAGCGCGCAAACGCGGCGCCAACCGCCTTGCGCGACACGCCGATGAGCGCGCGAGCGCCGTCAGCGACGACAGCGCCAAGGCCCGGAAGGCCATAGCGGTTGAGCGGCGCCAACTGAGCGCAGAGATCGTTGACGATGAGCGGAGAGGAACACGCGCCCCCCTCGCGATGGGTATTCTGTGAGCAAAGCATTTGGGTTCTGGTCTTTTCTTATTTGTGTTCATCCAACTCAGAAGTTGAACAAATGTACACATGGGGCGGATGGCTTTGATTTCAATGCTTTTCAGTTATGTGATTAACTTTTCGATGAGATGGGTTAACCGCAGTCGCCTGGCCCTTAAGCTGCCCCCAACTCAAGGCCCGGCAAGGATTTTCAGCTCGACCAGGCGCCGTCCGACCTCGCGCCCCACTTCGTCTTCCGTCCGCCCTGCCGCCTTGATGCGCCCCACGTACGGAAAGTTGATCGTGCCGTCGGGCTCGATCCGTGTCGTCGTGTCCAGTTCCGGATGATCAACGATGCGGATCGCGACCACATCCGACGTAGTCAGAACTTGCCCGCCGCGCTCCGCCGCCGACGCGCCCGTCGCGACGAGCAGCCAAACGCTCAGCCAAAGCGACACATAGGCGATCTTCGTCATGCGGTCATCCAAACAGCCATTGGCGCCCCAGGCTTAGCAGCCTCACGGCATGCGCGCCCACTTTCCGTCCATCGCCGCGCGATCGTCTTCAGACGGAGCCCGCGACGAAGAAAGCCGATTGCTTTGTAACAAGCGCCCTGGTCCCCCCGAAGTCTTTTTTACGAAGATCAGCCGGCCGGGTGTTTTTCCAAGCCAAAAAAGGAGCTCGCGACCGGCGAGGCTTACCGCCATTTGCGGCGATCGCGCCGCAATTTCAAGGACGCGCCCGATCCCGGACCCGCGTTCTCAATCCAGGAGCGTGCGCACCATGACATTGAGAGTGAAGATTCTTGTTCCCGCAGCCGCATGCCTCGCGCTTGGCGGCGTCGCCTTCGCTACTGTCGCACGGGCCGACGACGCCCCCGCCAAACCGGACGCCGCGACAGCGGACCACATGTCGGGGGACCATATGGCGCCGATGAAGAAGCCCCACATGAAAAAGCATATGATGAAAGAGGGCGGCCACATGATGGCGCCCGAGACGCCGAAGTAAACCACCTTATCCCGCGCGAGAGGTCGTCTTCGCTGAACAAGGCGTGGGCGGCCTCAGCGATTCCATAAGCACGGGCAATGCCCGCCCCCCAGAGCGGCGAGACCGCTAAACGCCCTTAAGCGGCCCGTTCGCCGCTTCGCGCGGTGCGCAAGCGCTCGGCGTAGACGTTGATGATAAGCGCAATGAGCAGGATCAGGCCGCGGATGAGGATCTTGAGGAAGCTGTCGATCTTCACGTAGTCGAGGCCGTTGTTGAGGACGCCGAGCACGAACAGGCCAACGATGGTGTTGCCGATGCCGCCGCGCCCGCCGAAGAGGCTCGTGCCGCCGACCACCACCGCGGCGATGGCGTCGAGCAGGAAGGTGTCAAACTCGTTCTGCTGGGCGCTGCCGAAATAGGCGACCCCGATCATGCCGGCGAAGCCCGAGCAAACGGCTGAAATCACCATCACCGCGCCCACGATGAAGCGGACATTGACGCCCGAATATTCCGCCGCCTCGCGATTTCCCCCGACCATGTAAACGTAGCGGCCGAAGCGCGTGTAGGTCAGCACGAGATGGGCGACGAGCAGGAAGACCGCCGCAACGATGATGATCCACGGCAAGCCGAACAGCGACTTCGAACCCAGCGTCAGGATGAGAGGCGGAACGGAATAGGCGATCTGCCCGCGCACCAGCACCGCCGAAACGCCTGCGCCGATCTGCATCATCGCGAGCGTCATGATGAACGAGGGTATGCCGATGCGGGTCACGCCGAAGGCGGTGAGAAGGCCCAGCGCGCCGCACGCCAGCAGCGCGAAAATGATCGCGACCGCGCCGGGCATCGGCAGGTTGGCGATGTTCACGTAGTCCGGCTGCAGCGTGAAGAACGTGAGCACGATCGCGGTCGCGTTGGCGATGGCGCCGACGGAAAGGTCGATCTCCGCCGTCAAGATCACGAAGGTGAGGCCGACGGCCATGATCGCCGTGATCGACACCTGCTGGAGGATGTTCTCCAGATTGCCAAGCGTGGCGAAACTCGGGCTCGCGATGCTAAAAAACCCGACGAGCACGATCAGGGTGATGAAGGGCGCGATGTTGCGCAACTGATCGCGCAGGAAATCGCCCAGCCGAAAGGCGCGTGTGGATCCGACCTCGGCGCTCTGCATATCCATGGCTAAACTGATTCCTATCGTCAGGCGGCGGCGAGCAGCTGATCCTTGCTGATCGCTTCGCCGGCGAATTCATGCGCGATCTCGCCCTTGCGCATGACCAGCACCCGGTCGGCGAGCGAGAGCACGGTTTCGGGCTCGGTCGAGAAAACGACGATGGCGATGCCAGAATCGCGCAGATGCCGCACGATGCGCACCACGTCCTCCTTAGCCCCGACGTCCATGCCCCGCGTTGGTTCAGCCAAAAGAAGAATCCGCGGAGGATGGGTCAACCATTTCGCCAGCGCGACCTTCTGCTGATTGCCGCCCGACAATCCCCCCAGGCGCCATTCGACATTGGGAGGACGGACGTCGAGATTCTTGATCTGGACCTCGGCGATCTCCCGCTCGCGGTCCGGCTTCAAGAGCCACTTCGACAGCCGCTCAAGGACCGCAATGGATACGTTCTTGTATACGGGCTCGTCGCTGAACAGCATCGTGCGGCGGCTCTCGGCGACATAAGCGACGCCAGCCTTCTTGGCGGCGGTCGTGCTCTTGAGCGTCGTCACCTTGCCGTCGATCTCGAGCGACCCGCTCTCGGGACGATATTTGCCGAACAGGGTCCGCGCCAATTCGAGCTGCCCGCAGCCCATGAAACCATAAATCCCGAGCACCTCGCCGGCCCGCGCCTCGAACTTGAGATTGCGGTAGGAAGACGCGAGCGTGAGATCATTTGCCCGCAGCACGACCGGCGCCTCCGGGCGACTGTCGAGCTTGATCGCGCCGAGGTAGCTCTCCTCGAGCTCCTCGCGACCCGAGCCGATCATGCGCTCGATGATCCAGGCCTTGTCGATCTGAGGGGTGACCCGAGCCGTCTCAACCTTGCGCCCATTGCGGAAGATCGTGATCCCGTTCGAGATCTTGAGAATGTCGTCGAGGAAATGCGAGATGAAAATGATGCTCCGGCCTTCTCCGCGCAGCCGCGAGAGGACGCCAAACAGGCGGTCGATCTCAGGGGGCGACAAAGCCGAAGTCGGCTCATCGAGAATGATGATGCGAGCGCCCGAGAACAGGACGCGGGAGAGCTCGACGAGTTGTTGCACGCCGATCGGGAAATCACCGAGCCGCGCGCGCGGGTTGATGGCGAGGCCGAGATTCTTCAATTGCTCGGCCGCGGCTTCGGCCATCCTTCGCCAAGCGACGACGCCCATCCCGTTCACCGGCTGGGCGCCGAGAAACACGTTCTCGGCGACGCTCAGTTCCGGCGCGACGCTGAGCTCCTGATGCACCATGCCGATGCTGGCCGCGAGCGCGTCGCGAGACGAGCGGAAATGCACTTCCTTGCCGTCGACTCGCATGCTCCCGGAATCGGCCGAGTGCACGCCCGAGATGATTTTCATCATCGTGCTTTTGCCCGCGCCGTTCTCGCCGGCGAGACCATGGATCTCGCCGGCGTTCAGCGTGAAGTCGACATTGCGAAGCGCCTGGACGCCGCCAAACGACTTCGAAATGTCAGTCAGTTCGAGCAGCGCCATCGGGCTTCGTCAGGCTTAGATCAGGAACTGATCCTCCATCCACAACATGCCGTCCGCGTTCAGCTTTGTGACGACCGGACCGTCGGTGACGATGTTCTTCGGGATGTCGGTTCCGGTCTTGGCGCCGCCCACAACCGCCTGCACGCCCGCCACGATCGCCCCGCCATGGATGCGGCAGGACGGATTGCGGACGGTGGCGAGCATCTGGCCCGCTTGCACCGCCTTGATCCCCGGGGGCATCGCGTCGCAGCCGCCGACCTTGATCTCGGTGCGGCCCTTCGCCTGCATCACCTTGATGGCGGCGAGCGCCATGTCGTCGTTGTGGAAGTAAGCGGCGTCGATCTTGGGATATTTGGTGAGCAGCGTCTCCCAGATGCGCGCGACCTTGGTGACGTCCCAATCGCCGGGCTGCTCATCGAGCACCTTGATCTTCGGGTATTTGGAGACGATGGAGTGAAAGCCCTTGGCGCGACCTTGCGCTCCGGTGTGGCCGAGCGCGCCTTGAGTCATGATGATGTTGCCTTCGCCGTTGATGGCGTCGACGAGCGCCTGCGTGACCGACGCGCCCATGAACTCATTGTTCGGCGCAAGGAAGGTCAGCACATTGATCGTGTCGAGCGGCGCGATCAGCGTATCCATGTCGATGACCGGAATTCCGGCGTCGATCATCTTGTTGACGGGCGCAGTCAGCGTGCCGATGCCGAAAGCCTGCATGGCGACGAAATCCCACTTCTGGGAAGCCATGTTGTCGATCGCGGCGCGCTGCTTGACCGCGTCGAGCTGGCCGTCGAACCAAGTCACGTCGACGTTGAACAGCTTGCCCCAATATTCGGCCGCCTGCTTGCCCTGGGCGCACCAGGTCGCCTGCAATCCGGCGTTGGAGAAGGCGGCCTTGAGCGGCTTCGACGATTTTCCGGCCGCCTCGGCCAGCGCCGCCGACATGAACGGGCTAACGCCCAATCCGCCGAACAGAGCCGCGGCCCCAGCGCCTGCGGCCGCAGCCTTCATAAGCTTGCGGCGATCTTCCGATACCAGTTTCTTATCAGTCATAACTTCCTCCCTACGACCCGGCGTTCCTCGCCGACATCGTGTCGCGGCGGACCATTGCATGGACGTTAATGCGATTCAATACCCGAACGCGCCAGGGAAATGGTGCGTGCTCTGGGCGTTAAAGGTCCGCATTTTTAAGCGCGGCCAAGCGCACAAGGGCGCTCCTGGCCGGCGGTCTGCTAATGTTCGCGACCAGGCTCAAGGATCAGGGAAAAGCCCATGGCGACCCACGTTGCGGCGATCAAATGGGCGGCGAAGGAAAGCGGCGACGATTTCCTCAAAGGCCGCTTCAGCCGCGCGCATACGATAAGCTTCGACGGCGGGACCGAGCTTCCGGCGTCAGCCTCACCCCATGTGGTCGGCAAATGGGCGGTCGAGGCCGCCGTCGATCCGGAGGAAATGCTGGTCGCGTCGCTCTCCAGCTGCCACATGCTCTCGTTTCTGCATCTGGCCCGGATGGCCGGATTTACTGTCACTTCGTACGAAGATCGCGCCGAAGGCATGACGGAGGAAATCGCGCCCGGGCGCCTCGCGGTTACCAAGGTGAAGCTCCGGCCGAAAATCGAGTGGGCGAACGCCGCGCCTCAGAAGGCTGAACTCGACCGCCTGCACCACGAGGCGCACGAGATCTGCTTCATCGCCAATTCGGTGAAGACTGAGGTCAGCGTGGAGTAACTTGGGTGAGCGTCGGCTTCGGCGTGCGGCCCGTGCCAACCTGGAGGCCACGGGCCTTCTCGACGGACGCGACCAACGCTCCCGCCCCCCTTGTGGGGGCGGGTCGGGGCGGGGGGTCGCGCTGGACCTAAAGCGCGGATTCGTCCGTGCGCGGTCTCAGAACGGCAAGCCTCATGTGGATCGTCTCGAGCACGCCATCGAGGTTGTGAAAGACATCGTCATTGGTGAAGCGCAGGACATCATAACCTTGGGCGGCATAACCTTGGGCGGCGAGCGCGGCCGAGCGGGCGGCGTCGCTAGCAAGCTCGCGGTCCGTTGAGTGCGTCGCCCCGTCGACTTCGATCACCATCCGTGCCTCGAAACAGGCAAAGTCGGCGATGAATCCGCCAAGCATGACCTGACGACGGAATTTGAAGCCGCCAATCTACTCGCGTCGCAGCCCCTGCCATAGGCGCCGCTCGGCGCTCGTCGCATTGCGCCGGAGGCTTCGTGCAAGAGTTGTTAATCGGCCGGCTATGGCCAACCCCCCACCCCGGCCCGCCCCCGCAAGTGGGGCGGGAGAGCTGTCCGTGACAAACGTCTAAGAGTGGCGCCGCTCACGCCGGCCCTCTCAGCACCCTTTGCAGATGCTGTTGTCGATCTGGTTGTTTTCCTGCTGAATCTTGCGATCGAGCGCGGTCGGCCCCGACGCCTGAGGAACGCCTGGCCTTGGCACGGTCGCGCCGGTCGGCGCGAGATAGTCCTGATCCAGAAGATGGCCCTGCTCGGGCTTCGCAAGCTCCGGAGCAACAAGGCGATTGTCCTGACCGTAGGCTCCCCCGCCCACGGTCGCCGCAAGCAGGAGGACGGCGGCGACGATCGATCTCGCCATGGATATGACCCTCGCCAATGAGGAAGCCAGTGCACCTCAGATCGCGCTCATTTGCCTTGGTTTCAAGCGGCCGACAAGATCAAATTACGATGAGGCGCATTCGGTCTTTCCAGCACATGGGAAACTTTGTCTAAAGCCTTCCGGTGATTCCCGCCGTTGACAAGCCCGAACTGGGCGACGAAACGTCCCGCGCTTCCACTCAGACGCGCTTCAATTCAGGATGGCCAATGAACGACGTCCGCCTTCAGACTCAGATCGAAAAGGCCTTCGAGGATCGGGCCAGGATCACCGCGGCGAAGACGGGCCACGCGCGGGACGCGGTGGACGAGGCGCTTGATCTCCTCGATCGCGGCAAGGCGCGGGTGGCGGAGAAGCTGCCCGGGGCGACCGGCCCGAATTCCTGGAAGGTCAACCAATGGCTGAAGAAGGCGGTGCTGCTCAGCTTCCGCCTCAACGACAATATTCTCATCGACGGCGGTCCCGGCCAGGCGACCTGGTGGGACAAGGTGCCCTCGAAGATGGAGGGCTGGGGCGAGAACCGCTTCAGGGACGCGGGTTTCCGCGCCGTTCCCGGCGCGATCGTGCGGCGCTCGGCTTTCATCGCCCGCGACGTCGTCCTGATGCCGAGCTTCGTCAATCTCGGCGCCTATGTCGATGAAAAGACCATGGTCGACACCTGGGTGACGGTCGGCTCGTGCGCGCAGATCGGCAAGAACGTGCATCTCTCCGGCGGCGTCGGCATTGGCGGCGTGCTCGAACCCCTGCAGGCGAACCCGACCATCATCGAGGACGATTGCTTCATCGGCGCGCGCTCGGAAGTGGTGGAAGGCGTCATCATCGGCCAGGGCTCGGTGCTCTCGATGGGCGTTTTCATCTCCGCTTCCACCAAGGTCATCGACCGCGCCACCGGCGCCGTTCACATCGGCCACGTGCCGCCCTATTCGGTGGTGGTGCCAGGCTCGCTGCCCGGCAAGCCCCTGCCCGACGGTTCGCCCGGGCCTTCGCTCTATTGCGCAGTGATTGTGAAAACCGTCGACGCGCAAACAAGGGCGAAAACGGGGATCAACGAGCTCTTAAGGGAGTAAGGGGCGCGCCTGAGGCCTTCTGTCGACCGCCTGCGAAACCGGCTTTCAGGCTAAGTCCGCGCAGGGCGAGAGCCAGCGCGGACTTGACCCGACCCATAGCCTATTCCGCAGCGATGCGTTCGCCTTTGACGCCTTGAGCGATCCGGTCGCCGACTGTCTTGTCGATATTGCGCCAATACTCGAACGCGCGTGACAGGACGGGCTCCTTCACGCCGTCCTTGAGGTGACCGACGACGTTCGAGACCAGCCGGTCGCGCGCGGCATTGTCCATCACCTTGCGCACAAGCGTGCCGGCCTGACCGAAGTCGTCGTCGTCCTTCCGCTTGGTGTAGGCGGCATGGATGAATTCTCCGCTCGCTCCCCACACCTCGACCTGCGGATATCGTGCGGAATCGGCCTTTGGTCCGCCTTTGGAGTTCGGCGCGTAAACCGGATCGGACACATTATCCATCCGCATCGATCCGTCCTTGCTGTAGCTGTGCACGGGGGCCTTCGGCCGATTGACGGGGATCTGCTTATAGTTGACCCCCAGTCGAGCGCGGTGCGCGTCGGCATAAGAAAAAATCCGGCCAAGCAACATCTTGTCCGGACTGGGCCCGATGCCCGGCACGAGATTATTGGGCTCGAAGGCCGCTTGCTCGATCTCGGTGTGGTTATCGGTCGGGTTGCGGTTGAGCGTCATCCGGCCGACTTCGATCAGCGGATAGTCCGAGTGCGGCCAAACCTTGGTCAGGTCGAACGGATTGAAACGATAAGTCTGGGCCTCGTCAAAAGGCATGATCTGCATTTGGAGAGTCCAGCTCGGATAATCCTTGCGCTCGATCGCCTCGTAGAGGTCGCGCATGTGGTAATCGCTGTCGGCGCCGGCGAGACGGTCCGCCTCCGCCTGGGGCAGGAAGTCGTTGCCCTGGTCGGTCTTGAAATGGTACTTGACCCAGAATTTCTGGCCCTTGGCGTTGACCCACATATAGGTGTGGCTGGAATAACCATTCATGTGCCGCCAGGTCTTGGGAATACCGCGGTCGCCCATCAACACCGTGACCTGGTGGGCGGACTCTGGGGAGAGCGTCCAGAAGTCCCATTGCATGTCATGGTCGCGCAGGTTGTTGTCGGCGCGGCGCTTCTGGGATCGGATGAAGTGCTGGAATTTCATCGGGTCGCGCACGAAGAAGACCGGCGTGTTGTTGCCGACCATGTCGTAATTGCCCTGACTGGTGTAGAATTTCAGCGAGAAACCTCGCGGGTCACGCCACGTGTCGGGACTGCCGCGCTCGCCGGCCACGGTTGAAAAGCGGGCCAACATGTCCGTCTTCACGCCGGGCTGGAACAAGGCCGCCTTGGTGTATTGGCTGACGTCCTTGGTCACCTCGAAACGCCCGAACGCGCCGCTTCCCTTGGCGTGCGGCTGTCGTTCCGGGATCCGCTCCCGGTTGAAGTTCGCCATCTGCTCGATGAGGTAGTGATCCTGCAGCAGGATCGGGCCGTCTGGCCCGACGGTGAGCGAGTGCTCATCGCTGGCGACTGGAATGCCGGCGTCGGTTGTCGTGGGGTTGCGGCTGTCGTTGGTCATGATTGCGCCTCCGTTAGTTGCGCACGCGGTTAGAAACGTCGTCCTGGTCTTCGTCGCCCCTGAGAGCCATCCCAGTTCCCTGGGAGCCATCCCAAGCGAAACGCGGCTCCGGCGCTACCGTTGCGCAATTTCAGGGCGATATGATGAGCGCCGTCCGGTCTCGGCGGCGCGCGATCTTTCCGCAAGGGGCGGCGAGTTGCACGCGGCGGACGCGCCTCGGCAGCCTTGCCGGGACGCCCAAGCCGATTGCACTCATAGGGGTTTGTCCTCATTTCCAAGGGGCGATAGGCCCGCCGGTCCCAACGCTTGACTTCCTTCCATATTTCCATAATTATGGAAATATGGAAGGAAGCCTGATGCCGATGATCGACGCCGAGATGACCACCCGCTACGCCGACATGCTCGCCGCGCTCGGGTCGGAAGCGCGGCTGCGCATCGTCCGCCTCCTGCTTTCGGCCCATCCGGAAGGCCTCGTCGTTGGCGAGATTAGCTCCGAACTGGGCATCCCATCGTCAACGCTCTCGCATCACCTCGATAAGCTGAAGAACGAAGGCTTGGTCTCAGCCCGTCGCGAAAGCACTTTCCTTCGCTACACGGCCGACACCGCGACGCTTCAGGAAATCGTCGGGTTTCTGTTCGCCGAGTGCTGCACCCGCAACAAGGCGATCCCGCCAGAGGCCATCACCTGCGCCTGTCCGTGAGGAGAACGCCCATGTCCGAGACCGGAACCTGCTGCGCCCCGACCTGCTGCCAATAGGAAGCGGCCGATGAGCGATCATCCCTTCAACGTCCTGTTTCTTTGCACAGGCAACAGCGCACGCTCCGTGCTGGCCGAGGGAATCCTGCGGAAGGATGGGGCGGGTCGGTTCAATGCATTCTCGGCCGGCAGTCAGCCAAAGGGGAAGATCAACCCGTTGGCGCCGAAGGTGCTGGCGGCGTACGGCTACCCGGCCGATGGCTACAGGTCGAAAAGCTGGGAGGAGTTCGCCGCGCCCGGCGCGCCTGTCATGGATTTCGTGTTCACCGTCTGCGACAGCGCCGCCGGCGAGACTTGTCCGATCTGGCCAGGACAGCCGATGACAGCGCATTGGGGGATCGAAGACCCGGCCTCGGTCGAAGGAAGCGACATTGAGAAAGAACGCGCCTTCGTTACTGCCTTCAAATATCTGAAGAACCGCATATCGGTTTTCACCAGCCTCCCGATACGGAGCCTCGACAAGATGGTCCTGGGGGCGAAGCTTCGGGAGATCGGGCGTCTCGACGGAGCGACGTCGCGTGCAACGTCGTGAGTTCGACACTCGGCCGACGGCTCGCGGCTGAAGCGCTCGGAACAGGGCTGCTGGTCGCGACAGTCGTGGGCTCCGGCATCATGGCCGAGACATTGACGAAGGACGTGGGGCTGGCGCTTCTCTGCAACACGCTGGCGACAGGCGCCATTCTCGTGGTGCTGATTACGATCCTCGGCCCGATTTCCGGCGCACATTTCAATCCGGCCGTTTCCCTTGTCTTTGCTCTTAAGCGCGATCTCCGGCCGCGGGAAACGGGTCTCTACATGCTCGCGCAAATTATCGGCGGCGTTCTCGGGACCTTCGCGGCGCATCTCATGTTCGGGCTGCCGATGCTGGAAACCTCCCTGAAAATGCGGACGGGCGGCGCGCAATGGTTCGCGGAATGGGTGGCGACGTTCGGCCTTGTCATCACCATCCTCGCGGGCCTTCGTTTTGCGCGGTCGTCAGTACCCTGGCTCGTCGGCCTTTTCATCACGGCCGCCTACTGGTTCACCGCTTCGACCTCGTTCGCAAATCCCGCCGTGGCAATCGCCCGTTCATTGACGAACACTTTCTCGGGCATTCGGCCAGTTGATGTGCCGGGGTTTGTCGTCGCGCAACTCTTCGGCGCGGTTTGCGGGCTGTTGTTGGCGAGTTGGCTTCTCAGCGACGCCGGAGCAGATGAAACAATGAGCCCGGAGGCGCAGCTATGACGATCACCATCTACCACAACCCGAATTGCGGCACGTCCCGCAACGTGCTGGCGATGATCCGCCAAAGCGGCGAAGACCCCGTTGTTATCGAGTACCTGAAGAACCCACCGACGCGCGAGCGCTTGAAAGAGTTGATCGCGGCGATGGGCATTCCGGTCCGGGCGCTGCTCCGGGAGAAAGGCACGCCTTACGCCGAACTTGGCCTCGGCGATCCCAAGTGGTCCGAAGCCCAATTGCTTGATTTCATGATCGCGCACCCAATTCTCATCAATCGGCCGATCGTCGTCACGCCGAAAGGCGTCACGCTCTGCCGCCCGTCGGAAGCCGTGCTTGCTATTCTTCCCAATTCGAACCTTGGCCGCTTCGTGAAAGAAGACGGCGAGGCCGTCGACGCGTCCCCGCAGTCTCTGTCAAAGGCGTAAAGCGAACCTCGGTGGCGCCGTTAGCGGGATCAGCAGAAAATTTGCCCACATCTTCCATAAAATCGAAATGCGTGCTATAAGACGCTTGTGAGAAAACAGGACCACGGCGCAGTTGAAAAAGGCTATGCGTATCGCGCATGTCTTCGCGAAACCTCCCGGAAAGCCGAATTTTTTTGCTCCAAACGGCTGTAACCCATTGAAAAGGCTCGTTTCGGAAAAATAAACGCTAGTAAATGCAAGCTAATTTACTAGCGTTTACTAGCTTTTAGGCGCGTTTAAGCGCGGTTAGTTGCTTCTATCTAAATCCGACCCATGCACAGTTTGCAAGGCGCGCGTCCTGCGATCGCGGTTACGCCCCAACCGCCGCCGCGATCTCCTCCCTGAGGCCGTCCGCGGTTTGGGGCTGGAGGCCGACCGCTTCGAACGCCCGGGCGGCGGCTCCGACCAGTTCCGCGTTCGAGGCCGCGCGGGCGCCGTCGGGCAGGCTGAGGTTGTTCTCGAACCCTACCCGCGCGTGGCCCCCTAGGAGCGCGGCGGCGGTGACGCAGGCGGTCTCGCGGCGGCCGAAGGCGCAGACGCTCCATGAGGCGAAGCGCGGCATCTCGGGCGCGATAAAGGGCAGGAGGTCGCGCGGCAGGCCGGTGCGGGTGAGCGCGAACCGCCCGAGCACGTAGAGAACGGAGAGCTTGTCGAAGGGGATCAGCCCCTGCTTCGCCATCGCGCCCAGTCGTTGCGCTTCGGCCGGCGTATAAAGGATGATCTGCGGCCAGATGCGCATCTGCTTGAGCTTGCCGAGGAACAGGCAGAAATCGCGCTCGTCCGTCGCCTCGGGAGCGAGTTCCCTCAGCGCCAGCGAGACGGCTTCGGGGTTGGTCTTGAGGACCGCCGCCCTCTGCTCAGCCGGAGAATAGCGGCCGATCGACTCGCTCGTGATCTGCAGCACCAGCCGGTCCCCAATCTCCTGGCAGACCCGCGCGATCGTCGCGCGATAGGCCTCGGGGTCGAGACTGGGGGCGCCCTCCGCGTCGCGCACATGCAGGTGAATCATCGAAGCCCCGCGCTCGAGGCATTCGGCGGCGGTGCGGGCGAGTTCGTCCGCGCTCAGCGGCAGCTCCGGGTGGTCGGCCTTGGTCTTGCGACCCCCATTGGGCGCAACCGCCAACACGACCCGCCCTCGCCCTTCAGCCACCGCTCATCGCCTTTCCGACGCCCTCCCGAAAGGCACAGAATGGGCCGAACCCGTCCGCGCCTCAACTCGCCATTGTTGTGGGCCATGCCGCATAGCCTTCATCGCCGACGCGCCAGGCAGCGCCGCTGTCCGATAGCCGCGTGAGGGTCGCGAGCCCGCCTTACAAAGAGCGCAGTGCTTGCGGAAAGCGAGCGCTTTCCCAATATCCGGCCGTTCGACCGCCGATTCGGGCGCCGCAATGACCTGTCGAGAGGACTTGATTTCGTGGCGATACGCTTCCGACGGCCCGCGCTTGGACTTTTGACCGCAATCGTCGCCGCGGCGGCCGCCTTCGCGCAGCAAGCGCCGCTCGATCTCACCGCGCCGGCTATGGCTGCGCAAAAGTCGGCCAAATCCTCGAAGGGCGCCCCTGCGCCGATCTCTGCGGACGAAGCCGTACAGCGCGCCGACGCCTGGCTCGACGCGGCGCGGGTCATGAGCGCCGATTTTGTTCAGATCGGGCCCAACGGACACCGCTCCGAAGGCCAGCTGAGCGTGGTCCGCCCCGGCCATATGCGGTTTGAATACACCGATCCGCCGCGCTTCGAGATCATAGCGGACGGCCGCAGCGTCGCCATCGTCGACAAAAAGCTCAATACCCAGGACGAATATTTCATCGGCCAGACGCCGCTCAAGTTTCTATTGTCCGACCACATCGACCTCGCCCGCGACACGCACCTCCTGAACGTTTCCCAGGAGGGGAAAACGGTCACGATCGAGCTTGAGGACCGGGCCGCGCTCGGCGGCACGGCGCATCTTTCGCTCGTCTTCGACGCCTCGACCTTTGCGCTGAAGCAATGGACTGTCATCGACGCCCAGGGCTTCCAGACGGTCGTGACCCTTTTCAATGTCGACCTGACGACAAATCCTGACCCGTCGCTCTTCCATATCGACGAGAACCTGCCGGCGAACCAGCTCGGCAACCACAGGCGCTGACGTCGAGCCTTGTGGGCAATGATCCAATGAGGCTTGCGCTCCCTGTTCCGGCCGGGCAAGTGGCTGTCGGCCTCCCTCGGAACTCCCAATGACGTTTTCCATCGCCACGTGGAACATCAATTCAGTGCGCCTGCGCATCGATCTCGTGGTTCGATACCTTGTCGAGCATCAGCCCGACGTTCTCTGTCTGCAGGAAACGAAATGCCCCGACGGCAATTTCCCCTTTGGGGCGTTCCGTGACGCTGGCTATCCGCATATCGCGATCAACGGACAGAAGGGCTATCACGGCGTCGCGATCGTTTCGCGCATCCCGCTCGCTGCCTTCTCCAAGCGCGACTTTTGCGCCAAAGGCGACGCCCGCCATCTCCATGTCGTCCTGGGCGGAGAGGCGGAGGGGCTCGAACTCCACAATTTCTATGTTCCGGCGGGCGGCGACGAGCCTAACCCCGAGATCAACGCCAAGTTTGCCCACAAGCTCGCCTTCGTCGACGAAATGGTGGATTGGGCCAGGGAAGAGCGGCCGGCAGCTCAACGGTCGATCCTGGTCGGCGATCTCAACATCGCCCCGCTCGAACATGACGTGTGGAGCCACAAATCGCTTCTCGACGTTGTGAGCCACACCCCCATTGAAGTCGGTAAGCTAACCCAAGCTCAGGCAGCGGGCCCGTGGGTCGACGCCTTGCGCAAATTCGTGCCCGACAACGAAAAGCTCTATACTTGGTGGAGCTATCGCTCGCCCGATTGGCAGAAGGCCAACAAGGGGCGGCGCTTGGATCATATGTGGGTCAGCCCGGCGCTCGGCGATTCCGTAAAAGAGATGCGCGTTCTGCGCGATGCCCGCGGATGGCAGCGTCCATCCGACCACGTGCCAGTTATGATAAGATTAGAATTGTAGACGTCGCCACTTTATTAGAACCTGATTCGCTGTTGAAAATCCGACATTTGATCAAATGGCCGGCGAGTTTAGCTCTCGCGCTTGTCGTGCTCGCGACGCTCGCCGGCGCTTTTCTGTTTTATCGCGCCATGCCCGCCTATTCGGGGACCGAGAGGCTGGCGGGTCTTTCATCCGAGGCTCGGGTGTGGCGCGACGCCCATGGCGCGCCGCACGTGTTTGCAAGTTCGATGGACGATGCGGCGAGGGCGCTCGGTTACCTGCATGCAAGCGAACGGATGTTCCAGATGGACATCCTGCGTCGCGTCGGCCAGGGGCGCATGGCTGAAATCCGTGGGCCCGATCTTCTCCCTGTCGACAAGTTCATTCGCACTCTCGGCTTCTACCGCGAGGCGGAGACGAGCTTTTCTGCACTTTCGCCCTGGGCGCGGAAGAGGCTCGAGGCTTATGCCGAGGGGGTCAACGCCTTTCTTGCAAGCCACGCGCTGCCGCCCGAGTTCCTCCTCGCGGGCGATACGCCCGAGCCCTGGAAACCGGCCGATTCGTTGGTGATCGGGAAGATCGAGGCCTACCAGCTGTCGCAGAACTTCAAGCTTAAGCTCCTGCGGGCCCGCCTCCTCGCCAAGTTCGGACCGGAACGGACAAACTGGCTCTTTCATGGCGCCCGGCCTGGCGGTCCGATCACAACTCTGCCGACGATCGGCGACACTCATGCGAGCAACGATGGCATCGACGATGAGCTTGGGATCTTGACCGGCATAGGCAAAGGCGCATCGAACGAATGGGTCGTCGGCGGCTCGCGGACACTGAGCGGAAAGCCGATTCTCGCCAATGACCCGCATCTCGACCTCAGCGCCCCGATTCTGTGGTATTTGGCCCGCGTCGTCACGCCCGAAGGATCCGTTAAGGGCGCCACTTTGCCCGGCGCCCCTGTCTTCGTGCTCGGCCAGAACGATTCCATCGCCTGGGGGCTAACGACCGCAGATTCGAATGTTCAGGACCTCTTTGTCGAAACCGTCGATCCGACCGACCCCTCGAGATATCTAAGCCCCGAGGGGCCCCGGCCATTCGAGAGTCGGGTAGAAACCATTCACGTGAAAGGCGGCGCCGACGTCCATCTCACGATTCGCGCGACCCGGCATGGCCCGCTCCTCTCAGACGTCAACACAGATCTGGCGAGTTTCGCCGGGGCGGGCAAGGCAGTCGCCCTCGCTTTCACCGGCCTTGGCGATCGCGACACGACTGGCGAAGCCCTCATGCGGGTCAATTCCGCCCGAAACTGGGGCGAATTTCTCGACGCTCTCCATTTCTATCAAACGCCGACCCAGAACCTGGTTTTTGCCGACGTCGCCGGCGACATCGGCTTCCTCAACCCCGGCCTAGTCCCCTTGCGAAAGTCCGGCGATGGCTACGTTCCGGTCGATGGCGCGTCGGGCGCTTTCGACTGGACTGGCGCGATCCCGTTCGATCAATGGCCGCAGCTGCACAATCCGGAAACCGGCTTCGCCTTCAACGCCAACAACGCAAACTTCCCCGACGATCATAAACCCAGCTTCGGACAGGACTGGGAAGAGAATTTTCGCGCCCGCCGCATCCAGCAATTCTTCGACGCGATCGATAAGCACAGCCTGGACACCTCCGCCGCGATGCAGGCCGACCACCTGTCCCTGGATGTGAAAGAGTTACAGCCGTTTATTGGGCTGATTGCGCCATCGAACGAGCAGGCGCGGAAGGCGCAGGCCCTTCTGCTCAGCTGGGACGGCGTGATGGATAAGGACCGCCCCGAGCCGCTGATTTACACATCATTCCTCAGATCACTGCATAAAATCCTGCTTGACGACAAAACCGGACTTCCCATGGGGGAGAAGGGCCCCTTCGCTGTGACGACCCTGGTGTCGCTGATGCGCGACCATCCTTCCTGGTGCGATGCTTCGGGCGCTCCCGATCCAGACTGCCGCGGAGCGCTTGGGCGCGCTCTGGACCAAGGCCTCGCCCTGCTCGTCGCGCGCGACGGCGCCGATATGGGCCGGTGGCGTTGGGGCGCAGAGCACCGAGCGGTGCTGCAGCATCAGGTCTACAGCCATGTGCCGCTTCTTGATCGGCTAAGCGACCTCAGTGTTCCGTCAAGCGGGGGCTACTACACGCTCGATCGCGGAGGCGGCTCCGAAATTGTCCCAGATTTGCCATTTGCGCGAACCCATGGTGGAGGTTTTCGCGGTCTTTATGATCTCGCGGACCCTGACAAATCCCGTTTCATGATTGCGACCGGCGAATCGGGCCATATTTTTTCGCGCCACTATGGCGACCTCACGCCGCTCTGGAATGACGTCCAATCGATCACGCTCGCGGGTTCAGAAAACGAGTTGAAGGCAGCAGGCGCCCAAGAGCTGAGGCTCGAGCCTTGATGTTGTCCTCTCGCGGCAGCCGCATGCTCGCCGTAATCCTACGGTAGCCGGCGCGCTCTCCAGCGGGTAAAGTAGATCGATGAGCCAAACGCGGCAATTGCTGATCGTGGACGATGACAACGACCTGCGTCAGGCGCTGGTCGAACAATTGGCTCTGCATCCAGAGTTTCAGGTTCAGGCCGTCGGGACGGCGGGAGCCGCGCTTGAGGCGGTCGCAACGTCGACCCCGGACCTTATCATCATGGATGTGGGCTTGCCGGATCGTGATGGGCGCGAGGCGGTAAAACAGATGCGCCGCGATGGATATCGTCGGCCGATCATCATGCTGACGGCGCACGATACGGATGCGGACGCCGTGTCGGGCCTTGATTCCGGCGCGAACGATTACGTCGGCAAGCCGTTCCGATTTGTCGTGCTGCTGGCCCGCATTCGTTCGCAGCTGAGGCAATATGAAGCCAGCGAGGACGCGGAGTTCCAGGTCGGCACGTATACCTTCCGGCCGACTTCGAAGAACCTCGTCGACCCGCAAGGGGTGAAATTGCGGCTGACCGAGAAAGAAGCGGCGATCTTGCGTTATCTGCATCGCGCCGAGCAACAGCCGGTGGCTCGCGAGACATTGCTCAAGCATGTCTGGGGCTATAACGCCAACGTGACGACGCACACGCTGGAAACGCACATCTATCGTCTGCGTCAGAAAATCGAGAACAATCCGGCCGAAGCGCAGCTTCTTGTGACGGAGGGCGGCGGCTACAAGCTCGTGGCGAGCGCTGCGGCTGGAGGGCGAACCGCGTGACGCTCGACGACGACGTCCTGCGGCTCGGGCGGACACGGCCTTTCGACCTTCTTCCGCGCGAAGCCCTGCAATTGATCGCTTTTTCTTGTGAGAAACGACGCTTGAGAGCAGGGGAAGCGTTGTTCTTTGCCGGCGAAACCGCCGACTCTGGCTATTTCGTCCATTCGGGCTCGATTCTCTTGGTCGAGGACGGAGCGGAGCCAAAAGCCGAGCGGCGCGTCGCCGAAGGGGCCCTCCTCGGTGAGAGCGCGCTTTATGCGCCAACCACGCGCCGCGTCAGCGCGCGCGCCGCAGAGGACGCCCTCGTCATGCGGATACCCCATGAGATGTTCCGGCGCGTTCTGACCGAGTTTCCAGGCGGCGCCGAAAAGATTCGAGCAGCCCTCGCCGCCCGAATGCGCCGCCTGGTCGACGGACTGGATGCAACTCGCGCCAAGTCGTTCGAAGGGCCGCTCGCGCCAAGACCTCGGGCCGCGCAATGAGTGGCGAGACGGCGACCGCCCTCGCTTCGTTGCGTGCGCCAACCTCCGAAGACATCGACGCGCTCGCTCGGGCCGCATTTGATCGCCTGCCGGCTTCATTCCGCGAGTTGACCGAGGGCCTGGTCATCCAGGTGACCGACTTTCCCGACGACGAGACGCTCAAAGAAATGGGCGCCGAGAGCGACTTTGACCTCCTTGGCCTCTTTCGCGGCCGCGGCCTCGCTCAGGGCGGCGCGACCGGAGAGACGGGCGAATTGCCCAACATGATCTGGCTCTATCGTCGGCCGTTGCTCGACTTCTGGTGCGACGGCGAGGAGACGCTGGACGAGGTCGTGACCCACGTGCTTGTCCATGAGATCGGCCATCACGTGGGGCTCTCGGACGCCGACATCGAGGCGATCGAAGAGCGGGCCGCCGATTGATTCGAGGGCCGGGCCACGCCGGGCGAGCGGGAAAGCCTGGGAGCGCGCTGGATTTCGGGGCCTTCACAAGGGCGTCACGCAAGCTGTAGAGTAAGGACGCGGCCGGATTCGGAGACCGGCCAGCGTCAACGTGCGGAGGACGGAGCGTCGGTTTGACGGTTCATGTTCGCTCAGTTTCGCCGGGGAACTGTCCGGCGCTCGTTTTGAACGCGGACTACCGTCCGCTCAGCTACTATCCGCTGTCCATTTGGTGCTGGCAGGACGCCATCAAGGCGGTCTTCCTCGACCGGGTCAACATCATCTCCGAATACGACACGCTCGTGCGCAGTCCGAGCTTCGAGATGCGGCTGCCCTCGGTGGTGTCGCTCAAAAGCTACGTCAAGCCGACCCGCTTCCCGGCCTTCACCCGGTTCAACGTGTTCCTGCGCGACCGCTTCACCTGCCAATATTGCGGCCAGCGGGACGACCTCACCTTCGACCATGTCGTTCCGCGCTCGAAGGGCGGGATCACAACCTGGGAGAACGTGGTCGCCGCCTGTTCGGAGTGCAATCTCAGGAAGGCGGACATGCTGCCGGCGACAGCGCGCATGTGGCCCGCGACCAAGCCCTTTCAGCCGACCGTCCACGACCTGCACCAGAACGGGCGCCTGTTTCCGCCGAACTATTTGCACGAAAGCTGGATGGACTATCTCTACTGGGATAGCGAGCTGGAAGAGTAGGCTTAGGCTGAACGCGACACAGGCTCGCAATGGCCGCTCATAAGAGCTGCGACCTGAACCCTTAAGCGCCAATAAACGCCGTTAAACGTTAGTAAACGCTAGTAAAATAGCTTGCATTTACTAGCGTTTATTTTTTCGAATCGGGCCTTTTCAATGGGTTACGAGCGATTCAAACAAAAAATCTTTTGCTACGAACTCCCAGTCTTGATCGTCGGCCAAACCTCTCCAACGTCCTGCGTTCTCCGGTCCTTCCCGCCCCCACCTCGCGCCGGCGCTACCGCGCGGTTTCGATGAGCAGAAATAATAACATCTCTTTCCGGAATCAAAAAGGATTTGTTGGCGCAATTGGTTGGCGCCGAAGTCCCAATCTGTCAATTATTCGCGTGAAATAAGGCATCGCTTGGCGACGACTTCCGGCCTCGGCGGGTGATGGATGCACCCGAAGTGTGCGACGCAATATTTTTGGACTTGACCGGCCGGCGGTGGGTGCTTGAATCCGTCCTATTGGACGTGAGCGCCCATATGGACACGAAGATTCCCTATGAAGACCGAGCCGATGATATTCGCCAAGCGCTCGTCAAAATGGCGAAGCGCAGAAAGAAGATGGATTACACGGAATTTGGCGCACTGGTCGGCATTCCCACTCAGGGTCCTTGGAATCCAATTCTGGATAAAATCAGTCTCGAGGAGCGGGCCGCCGGCCGCCCGGATATCACATATCTAGTTGTGAGAAAACGAACAGGCTATCCCATCCAAATCGAATTTGAACCCGCAGTCACACCATCAGCGGCCCAACGGGCCGTCGCCGACGAAGTGTTCGAGCAGATTTTCGCTTATTATCGGCGCCATAAGGCATAATCTTATTTCCTGTCGGCCCTCGCATTTGTCGATGGCGCTCTCACGACTTTTGTAAACCTTCGTTTGTCAGTTTCCGTCTCTCGCGGGGGCTTCCGGATTCGTTTCGCGTTCGGCCACGCCGGATCCATCCCATGTCAGGGGTGAGCCATCCGTCTCGACTGGCGCTCCACTGCGGGCTTGAGTAAGGGCGCGCCGATCAGTTGTCGGTCTTCTTCATCCCCTCATCGATAGCCGGCTTGTCCGACTCCTTGATCTGCGAAGGTCCAAGATCGAACGTCAGCTTGTCGATCGCGCCCGTGAATTGAAACGGCACCTCGTAACTATCGTCCACGGGGGTGCGGGTGTCGGCGCCGACGTCGAACGTTTCGTCAATCGACATCAGAAGCGGAATCGTGTGCTCGATGGTTTTCTTCGACAATTCGTGACCGTCGACCGAAAGCACGCCCGTTCCGCCTTTGGCGAGGCCCGGCCCATCGTATTTAAAGTCGAAAACGATCCTGTGCTTGCCGGGCGATAGAGGCCGGGTGAACAAGTCCTCGCCGGTCACGCCGCCCTCCCATCGCGTCTGCTTGAGATCGAGGAAGTTGTAGTCGAACACCGGCTTGCCATGAAGCAGATAGAGGCCGTAGCCGCCGAAGCGGCCGCCGAGCGTCACGATCATGCCCTCGGCGCCTCCTTCCGGGACGGTAATGTCGGCGGTGATCGTATAATCGCGATCGAGGATGCTGGGCGCGTTGCCAACCGGGATGCCGACGTTCTCGCCGACATAAGTGAATTGGGTCTTGCCCGCCGTTGCGCTCGGACGTGGAGTCAGCAGCCGCGAGAACCCGGAATTGTCGAGCGGAAAGACGTTGTTCTCGGCAGCTACGGTTTTGAACAGCCCCTGCATCTCCTTGAGCTTGTCCGGCATTTTGGCGGCGAGATCGTCGGACTCGGAATAGTCTTTCCTGATGTCGTAAAGTTCCCACTTGTACCCAGTCTCGAGGTCGGGAAGCTTGCCGGTGGCCAAGAGCCAGGGCGCTGCGGGCGGCGTGGTCGCCGCGATCCAGCCGTCGTGATAGATGGCGCGATTGCCGACCATCTCGAAATATTGGGTGTCGCGCTTCGAGGGCGCGTTGGCGTTCGCCTTGTCGAAGGTGTAGCTCATGCTCACCCCGTCGATCGGCTTTTGCGCGATGCCGTCGACGGTCGTCGGCGGCTTGATTCCTGCGGCCTCGAGAATTGTCGGAACAATGTCGACGATGTGATGGAACTGACCGCGGATTCCGCCAACGTCGTTGATGTGACCAGGCCACGAAATCGCCAAGCCCTGTCGTGTGCCGCCAAAATGCGACGCCACCTGCTTGGTCCACTTGAAGGGCGTGTCGAACGCCCATGACCACGCCACCGACATATGCGGATAGGTGTTATGGGAGCCCCAGTCCTCGTAGTGCAGCATCTGCACGACTTCCGGAAGCGTTAGAATGCCGTTGTAGGCGGTGAGCTGATTGAAGGTGCCTTCGAGCGTGCCCTCGGCGCTCGTGCCGTTGTCGCCGTCGATGTAGATGATCAGCGTGTTGTCGAGCTTGCCCTCGTCCTGCACTTCCTGGACGACGCGCCCGATTTCATGGTCGGTATAGGCGGTGTAGGCGGCGAACACCTCGGCCTCGCGAGCATACAGCGTCTTCTGGACGAGCGAGAGCGAATCCCATCGCGGCAGCTTGGCGCCGCCGTAAGCATCCTGGCCGTCAGGCCATGGCGTGAGCTGCGTCTCGGGCGGGATGACGCCCAGCCGCTTCTGGTTGGCGAAGATCTGCTCGCGCAGATTTTCCCAGCCCATGTCGAACTTGCCGTGGAATTTGTCGATCCATTCCTTCGTCGGCTGATGGGGCGAATGGCTGCCGCCCGGCACGTAATAAACGAAGAACGGCTTGTCGGGCGCGGAAGCGTTGAGCTCCCGCATATGATGAATCGCGTCGTCCGCGAGATCTGTGGTGAGGTTGTAGCCGGGCTTGCCGACCCAAGGCTCGACTGGGCTTGTGTTGCGATAGAGATAGGGCGTCCATTGGTCGGTCTCGCCGCCGAGGAAGCCGTAAAAATACTCGAAGCCGAGTCCGACCGGCCATTGTTCGAAGGGACCGGCCGCGCTGTACTGATAGGTCGGAATGTTGTGGTCCTTGCCGAACCAGGACGTCGCGTAGCCGTTGTCGCGCAGGATCCGGCCAATGGTGGCGTTCTCGGGACCGATTATCGAATCGTAGCCCGGATAGCCGGTCGACAATTCACCGATCACGCCGTAGCCGACCTCGTGATGGTTGCGCCCTGTAATCAGCGCAGCTCGCGTCGGCGAGCAAAGGGCGGTCGAGTGGAATTCGGTGTAGCGCAAGCCTGCTGCCGCGACGCGGTCGAGCGCCGGCGTCGGTATGACGCCGCCAAAGGTGCCGGGAACGCCGTAGCCCTGGTCGTCCGTCATGATGAGCAGGATGTTCGGCGCGCCTTTCGGCGGAACGACGCGCGGCGGCCAGTATGGCGTGGAGCCGGACGCCGTCTCCTTGATCACGCCGCCGAACGGCACGGGCGGAGGCGGGAGTTGGGCGCCGTCAATCGTCAATGTGGCGCCGGGCGAGCCGGGTGTGCCGGTGATCTCTTGAGACAAGGCCGGGGCGACGTCCCACAGCGTCATGAGGGCGGTCAGCGCGATCCCGCGACGAAGCCATTGGCGATTCATGTTTGCCCCCTTTTGATGCCGTTTCGCTGGCTGGCAGCCGCTCGTCGCCAGGAGGCCAAGCGTTGGTCCTGGCCCGCTAAGAGGCGCCCTTCCGCCGCGAGCCTCGGCGCGCGGCGGAAGCCCTGATCTTTTAGGAATTACGACCTAAGAGCCGCTGTGCCGGTCGACTAGCGACAGATGCGCCGCCCGTCGATCACGCGACAACGCGGCGCGACGACAGCCGCGCCCATCGGTCTCGGCGCAACGACAGCGACGCCAGCAGGCGGTCGGCGGACGCACCCAGCGTGGTAGGCGCCGGCTGCGCAGTAAACGACCGCATTCGCCTCAGTGACGCTGAGCGCGAGAATCATCCCAATAATTGCATACTTCATTTTCATACTCCCCAGCCGATGTTGGCGACGCAGCAAACTAACGCAAAAAACGCGTCTTCTTCGGACGCTGACCTTTATTCAGCGTCCTCGTTACGAGCCGTCGCGTAGTGCCCCTTGCCGGCGTCGTTCTCGGAATTTAGCCCTGTGTCGACATCGAGCCACGAGCCAAGGCACCAATGGCCGAGCTGAGGCGCCGTGCAGTCCGGCGTGACCGGGCCCGGGTCGCACACGCAATATTTATCCGCGTGCGGCGTGATGCTCGCCACTTCCTTCTGCTCGCCGGACGGCAAAGCGAAAGTCATCTGGGCGCCGCCGGTCTTGACGGCGAACTGGCACACATGGCCTGCGGGCGCGGCGCACAGAAATGTCACGGTCTGTTGCGCGCTTGCGCCCATGCCTGTCAAGATTGGCGCCGCAAGGCCGAGCGCCGCCGCTAAAAGCAGATGTTTCATCGCCCCCTCACTTCTCCTGCATCATGCCCTCGGCGCGATCCTCCTTGATCATCTTGCCAACAGCATGAATGATCTTCTCCTCAGGATGCGCCTTGCAATATTCGATCACCTGATGCTCGACCTCGCGGCCCTTCTTGAAGTCGGCGAAGTGCTTGTGCGCAAGGCCGTTGTACCAGCCGCTGTACCATGAGGTCAGCGCGTTGGCGTCCTCCTGGTAGGTGTTGGCGAGCTGGCCGCAAGTAAGCGTCTGCACATCGATGAAGCCGTTCGCATCGGCGTAAGTCGAGAGCGGCACGGGATCCGCTTTCGCCGCGCTGAGCGTCGTGATCGCTGCGACGGCCGTGACAAGAAGGAATCGATTCATGTTGTCTCCCAACCCTTCAAAAACTGCGCGAGAGTGCGATCCGCTGTTTTGGCGCCTTCCCGCCACCTTGGGCCGCCGAAAGCAACGGGGCGATGACAAGTTGACGGACGACTGCGGATGGCCGGCTTTTATGCTTCCACGAAGCGGCGGTCATTGACTTCAGGCGCCAAAAATCGGCAAATTGAGCCAAATGGCGCGGGACGCGAATTTTGCCTACGAGGCACCTGGCAGAACGGTAATCGGCCGCGCGCGAAGGGGCAAGCTTGGATCGGGTTACTCGAGCAAAGCCACGCTTCGCCACGATCAAGGTTAGAAACGCGGCGGCGATCCTCCCCACCCTGGTCGAACTTGGCGTCGATTCGGACGTCGTGCTGCGGAGCGCGGGAATCGAACCGGCGATGTTTTCGGATCCCGACAATGATCTATCGTTCGCGGCCGTCGGTAGATTGATGGGCGCCTGCGTGAAGGCGACCGCCTGCGAATCTTTCGGCCTGCGCGCAGGCGCCCGGAGGAACATGACCTCGCTCGGACTGACCGGGCTCGTCTCGATGCATGCATCGACGGTGCGCGAGGCCCTTGAGGTTATCTCGAACAGCATCAAGACCAGCAACACGGGCGTCGCGACGACGCTCGACGTGCGCGGTCAAATCGCATCGTTCCTCTACGTCGTCACCGCGCCCGGCATCGAAAGCTCCGACCAAATTGTCGACGCGGGGATCGCAGTGATCGTCAACGCCCTGCGCCAGCTTTGCGGTCCAGCCTGGCGACCCAAACGCGTGCGACTGACCCGCGATCCGCCGCAAGACAGGACGCCGTTTGCGCATTTCTACAAGGTCCCGATCGAGTTCGGGGCGCTGACCGCTGGCGTGATCTTTGACGCGGCGGCGCTCGACTGGGCGGTACGCGATCACGATCCGGACTACGCGAAAATCCTTGCGCCGCTATTGGACGACGCGGTCGCCGACGCGGAAGGAGACTTTGTCGCGGCGGTCAAGTCGGTGTTGCGCACGCGGATCGGCGCCGGGTCGCTGACGCGCGACAGCATCTGCCGGGCTCTCGGCCTTAACGCGCGCACGCTCGCCCATCGGCTGGAGGCGTTCGGCGTCACTTTCTCGGGCCTCGCCGACGAAGTGCGGTTCGACGCCGCGCAGAACCTCTTGCTCAAGGACCGGCGCGTTGGCGAGATCGCCGCCGAACTCGGTTTCGCGGAGCCAAGCGCGTTCATCCGCGCGTTCAAGTCCTGGTCGGGGACGACGCCGGCGCGATGGCGGTCCGCGCGCAATGGCCGTCCCATGTGAGGCCCCCCCGACCCCGGACGTGCTCCGTTCCAAGCAAAGGCGGCTTAACCGGCCCTTGAGAACCAAAGGCGCGCGCTGGTATGAGCGGTTCGCACCATAATTTTTAACCATCCGCGTGATGGGAAGGCGGGAGCAACACATCTCTCGGGGGCGAGAGACATCGACATGAAGGACCTCAAGCCAATGCAAGGCGCCCCAAAGCGGCCAGTGAACGCGGAAGACATGCTCGCGGAATTGAAGCGGGCGCTGGAATTGTCGGCGCCTGCGCCTGCGCCTGACGCTCAGGCGCCCGCCATGTCGACGGCGCCCAAGTCCGGCGCCCCGGACCGCGAGAGCTTGAAATCGCAAATCGACAAAATCAGCGACCGTCCCGGGAAGACGGGGCCCGAAAAGTCGATCGGAGCGCGGGCTGACCGCCAGAAGTCGACAAGGCCCAGTCAGCGAGCATGGACGCTGATCGGCGGAGCACTCGCGCTGGCCGGCGTCGCCATGATCGGTGTGAGCTTTGCTCTCATCAACAAGGCTCCAGGGTTGCCGGAACGAGAGCCCTCCGTCGCCGCGGCCGAGAGCCCGGCCAGGCCGCAAAACGACCAGACCCTCGAGCCCTCGAGGACCCCGCGCTCAGCAGCGCCGGCAGTCGCGCCTCCCCCGTTGAACGAAGCTCCTGCTTTGGTCCCCGCGCACAGGATCGGGCCGGACGGGGCGCCAATTACAACGGCGCCGTCCGGTCCGCCTTCGGTCGTTTCAGCGCCGCCTGCGGCTGAGGCGCCAAAGACGGCAACCCTTTCAGCAGCCTCGCAGGAGACCAAGCCGGAGACGGCGCCGCTTGCAGAAGCGCCGCCCGCTCCCGCTTCGCCCGGTTCGGCGCCACCCGTGGCTGAGGCGCCAAAGACAGCGGTCCCGTCAGCAGCCTCGCAAGCGATCAAGCAGCCTGACGGGTCAATCGCGGCAGCGCCGCGTCTTCCCGCTTCGCCCGTTTCAGCGCCGCCTGTGGCCGAAGCGTCAAAGACGACAGCGGCCCCATCGGCAGCCTCGCAGCCGATCAAGCCGGACAAGGCGCTGATTGCAGCAGCCCCGCCCCCTCCTGCTTCGCCCGTTTCAGCGCCGTCTGTGGCTGAGGCGGCAAAGCCGAACGCAACGCGGACGGCGTCTGTCTCGCACGACCCCGAGGAGCCATCGGCGTCGAAGAACGATTCGAAAAAGAAGCCGTCCGCTAAGCCATCCGTGCAAAAGCCTCACACGATCGCAAAAGCCGCAGCAAAACCCGTTGCTCAGGCTGAGCGACGACCGGCTGAGCCGACGCCGACGCCCAAAGAGGCGGAGAAATCGCCCCCGGCTGCGCAAGACAACGGCACTCCGGCCGCCGTCGCGCCAGTTAAGGCGCCGAGCGTTCAGCAACGGGTCGCCGACGGAGTGACGCACGCCTTCGGCTACCTGGTGCATTTGCCGGGCGCGCTCGTTCCACACTTTGGCGGTTCAAACCCCGATTCTCATCAAGAATGATGCAGTTCGCCGTAAATACTGCACCCGGTATCTGCGGAAGCTCGCGGCGATGACCGCAGGCGCCTAGGGTTCACGGCGCGTCTTAAACCTTCGCGTCTCGTCGACCCACGGATGCTGGCTCCTCGCGTCCGGCGTCGATCCAGCGACGGCCGCGACCTCCAGCCTGACGGCGCGACCCTCATCATCGCCCCGCGCCGCGCAATGATGCGCCTTCTCCTTCGCCAAGATCGGGGCGCGTTTGCCGTAGCGATATTTGAGCGCCCGCGCAGGGATCTCGATGGCTTGATTGAGAGAGACGTTCATCCTGCCTCCGATCTGTCGCAAAATCGTCATATAACGAAAGCCTATCTCCCGTCTCCAATTAACTTGGCGAGAGCCGCTCGTGGGTCGCGTCTTTGCGGTGCATTCGCGAGCTTCCGTCGAGTGCGCGAAAGGCGCTCGACCAAGGGCGACTCGGACGTCCCTGTGAGTCCTCCGGCGTCGCAGCCTGTGATGCTCTAAACAAGACCGAATCTTGCTTCGCGCCGAAACGCTCCTACAAGCGGCTTAGCCGAGGAGCGACCCAGCGATGTTGCATATTTTCCCAACCCAGGGCGACGACGAGAGCGGAGATCCCAGCGTAGTTGCGACCAAAGCCCTCTGGCTAGACCTCCTGAATCCTACCAGCGCCGAAGTGACCAGCGTGGAAAAGATGGTCGGCGCGACACTGCCAACCTTGGGGGCGCTCAGCGAGATCGAGACATCCAGCCGCCTCAGAAACTCCGGTGGGGTCCTCTACATGAGTACGCCTTCGGCGGCTCGACCTCCCGAGGGCGCTTCAGCCACTCCTCCACTTGGATTCGTGCTGTCGACCGAGCGGCTGATCACCGTCCGCTTCATGCCGCTCCCGTCCTTCGACGCGGTCGCCGCTAAATTTGCCTCTATTCAGGACGCGCCCAAATCCAGTCTCGAGGTGTTCACCTTGCTTTGCGAGGAGATCGTGGATCGCGTCGCCGATATGCTGGAGCATCTGGCAGGGGAATTGAACGGCCTGTCGATCGACGCCTTCCACGCCGACGACACTCGCGGCCGGCACGCCGCCCGCGCCAACCACGTCCTGCGGGTGCAACTGCGCCAGGTGGGTCGTCTGGGCGACAGGTTCTCGGAGGTGCGTGACGGGCTGCAAGGGCTGGGGCGAATCGTCGCCTATACCGACCAATACGCCTGCGAGTGGTCCGGCGGGGCGCTAAAGCCACGCCTGGTCGGTCTGCGCCAGGACATCCATTCCCTGATCGACTACGAGGAGCAATTGGCGAGCAAGGTGCAGTTCGTTCTTGATGCCCTGGTTGGGTTGATCGGCATAGCGCAAAATGACGTGTTCAAGGTTTTGACCATAGTCTCGATCGTCGGCATTCCACCCACCTTGATGGCCGGAATTTATGGCATGAACTTCAAGAACATGCCGGAATATGACTGGGCTTGGGGCTACCAATATGGCTGGGCGGTCATCATCCTCAGCGCGCTCATTCCCCTAGTCTGGTTCAAGGTGAAAGGCTGGTTCTAGTCGACCGGCAGGCGAGCAGCGAAAGCCGGGCTAGCCGAGCGCGCGGTCAGCGAGCGCGCGCGCCGCGCCCGATTGCCTTTAATGGCGGCGCGCTATTCGAAAACTTGACCATGAGAACAGCGACCAACTACGGTTCGCGGACGAGGGAGGAAAACGACGTGGCGCAAGGCGGCGTCCTGCGTTTCGAGAATGTCGCCAAGTCGTTCGGGGGCACGCAAGCGCTCAAGGGCGTAAGCTTCGACGTCAATCGCGGCGAGGTCGTCGCGCTTCTCGGCGAGAACGGCGCTGGCAAATCCACCCTGATCAAGGTTCTCGGCGGCATCGTCGCCGCTGATACCGGAGCAGTGTCCATCGACGGCGAGCCCTACCGTCACCGCGCAGACGCGCGCCGCAGCGTCGCCTTCGTTCATCAAGACCTGGGCCTCATCGAATGGATGACGGTCGCCGAAAACATGGCGCTCGCTCAAGGGTTTCCACGGCGAGGCTCACATATGCCCTTTGCCCCGATCGATTGGCGGAGCGCCCGGCGCCGCGCCGAAGAGGCGCTCGCGCTGATCGGCGGCCGGATCGATCCGAGCCGACGCGTGCGAAGCCTGAGCCGGACGGAAAAGTCGCTGGTGGCGATCGCTCGCGCCCTTGTTGTCAATTGCGATTTCCTGGTGCTGGACGAGCCGACCGCGAGCCTTCCAGCCGACGAGGTCGAGCGTCTGTTCGAGGCGGTGCGCGGCCTCAGAAGCCGGGGCGTCGGCATGATCTATGTCTCGCACCGCCTTGATGAGATCTTTCGCATCGCCGACCGGGTCGTGGTGATGCGCGACGGGCGCCTCGTTGGCGAGAAGGCCGTGCGCGACACCAGTCCCGACGAGCTCATCGGCCTTATCGTCGGCCGCTCGACGTTCGAGCTCTTCGCCAAAAGCGACAGCGCGCCGGGCGCGGCGCGTGTCGTCGTGCGCGGCCTGAAAACGCCGGGAGCAGGCCCGGTCGACTTCGACATCCGCGAGGGCGAGCTGCTTGGTCTTGTCGGCTTGAGGGGCGCGGGCCAGGAAGAAATCGGCCGCGCCCTCTTCGGCGCCATGCCCCATGACGGGTCCATCCTGATCGACGGCGAAGCGCCGAACTTGTCCTCGCCGCGCGCGGCCGTGCGCTCAGGCGTCGGTCTGCTTGCACGGGATCGAGGGGAAGAATCCATCGCGTCCTCGCTTGCCGTGCGGGAGAACGCCTACCTCAATCCCCACGCCTCGGGGCGCGGGCTCCTGTCCTTTCTCGGCCGCGGCGCCGAGGCTCGCAAGGCGACGGCGCTCGGCGCTTCTGTGGGCCTTCGCCCGAATGCGCCGGAATTGCCGATCGAGGGGCTCTCAGGCGGCAACCAGCAGAAAGTCGTGGTCGGCCGCTGGCTCGCGACGGGACGCCGGCTTCTCGTCGCAGAAGACCCGACGGCCGGCGTCGACGTCGGCGCGAAGGCGGAAATCTACCGGCTCATCGAGCGCGCGCTCGAAGCGAAGCTCGCGGTGGCGGTGGTGTCGACCGACTTCGAAGAGGTTGGTCATATCTGCCATCGGGCGCTCGTCTTCAACCGCGGCCGCATCATCGCCGAACTTGCCGGTTCAGAGCTCACGACCGAGTCGGTGATCGCCGCCGCCTCGGCGTCCGAAGCCGCTTGAACGAGAACCTGGAGGGAAGCGAATGGCGACCAATTCGATCCGCTCCGACGCTCTGGAGCCCACCGCTGCCGAACTGAAAAATGTCCCGTGGAGCACGCGGCTCACGCGGCTTCTCCCGGTCTACGGTTTACCGATTCTCGCCCTGCTTCTCATCGCCCTCTTTTCCATCATCCTGCCCGACACCTTTCCGACCCTTCTCAACCTGCGTTCGATCATCGCCGACAAGGCGATCATCGCGCTTCTGTCGCTTGCGGCGATGATCCCGATGGTGTCGGGCAAGATCGACCTCACGGTCGGCTACGGCATCGTGCTGTGGCACATTCTGGCGATCAGCCTGCAGACCGTGTACGGACTGCCCTGGCCGCTTGCGGTCGCCGTCGTCCTCCTTCTCGGCGCCCTCGTCGGATTGATCAACGGCATTCTGGTCGAGGTCGCCTTCATCGATTCCTTCATAGCGACCCTTGGCACCGGCACGGCGCTTTACGCCATCGCGCTCTGGCACACCGGCGGGCGCCAGGTGCTTGGCGCGTTGCCAAAGGGGTTCCTTGCGTTGAACGGCACAATGGTGTTTGGGCTTCCGATCACCGGCTTCTACGTTCTGGGCTTCGCGTTCTTCCTGTGGTTCGTCCTCGAATATCTGCCGGTCGGACGTTATTTATACGCCATTGGGGCAAATCCGCGGGCCGCCGCGCTGAACGGCATTCCCGTTCGCCGCTACACGATCGCAGCGTTCGTCGCCTCGGGACTGCTGACGGCGGCGGCAGGCGTCCTGCTCGCCTCGAAGCTTAGGATCGGCCAAGCAAGCGTCGGCCTGGAATATCTTTTGCCCGCGCTTGTCGGCGCCTTTCTAGGCTCGACGACCATCAAGCCTGGCCGGGTCAATGTATGGGGCACCATGGTCGGCGTCACGATCCTTGCGGTCGGCATCGCCGGCATTCAACAGTTCGGCGGCTCGTTCTGGGTCGAGCCGATGTTCAATAGCGTAACGCTCCTCATCTCGATCGGCATTGCCGGCTATGCCCAGCGCCGCCGCGCCGCGGCCGAGGCTCAAGTCAACAAAAGGGCGGCCGCATGAAGCGGGCGTCGCAACCGGGAGGAAGAACCATGATCAGTAGAGTGCTTCTGATTACGACGGCCGTCGCCTTAGTATTCGCCGCCGTAGCGAGCCCGGCGAGGGCCGACACGCTTGTCGACGAGGCCAAGGCCGTGGTCGAGAAAGCAACCGCGCGCGCGGACAAATGGGAGGGACCGACGAGCGGTCCCAAGGCGGTCGCGAAGAAGACGGTCGTCTATGTCGCGGGCGACA
Source organism: uncultured Alphaproteobacteria bacterium (assembly GCA_963737365.1). Classification (GTDB taxonomy): domain Bacteria; phylum Pseudomonadota; class Alphaproteobacteria; order Rhizobiales; family Beijerinckiaceae; genus Roseiarcus. Next base: position 39,246 of record CAVTSD010000007.1, on the reverse strand, counting down.
TGCGCAACGGCGGCATCCTGGGCGTGGCACACGGCCTCAAGGAGGCCGCCGCCGTTCTCGGATGGACCTATCGCGAGATCGACGGCCAGGGCACCGTCTCGGGGCAAGCCTCCGGCATGAGCCAGGCCGTAGCGCTCAAACCCGACGCCATCGTGGTCGGCGGCAGCGACGCCGTCCAGCAGAAGGCGGCCCTGGACGACGCGGCCAAACAGGGAATTATCATCGTCGGCTGGCACGCTGGTCCAAAGCCTGGCCCGATGGATGGCGCGCCCGTGTTCGCCAATGTCACGACGGACGCCATGGAGGTGGCGAAGGTCGCGGCGATGAAGGCGATCGCCGATTCGAACGGCAAGGCGGGCGTCGTGGTCTTCGCCGATTCGGCTTACGCCATCGCCATCGCCAAGGGGCGCGCCATGGAGGCATGGATCAAGAAATGCGAGGGCTGCAAGGTGCTGGCATTTGAGGACACGCCGCTCGCCGACACGGCGAATCGCGTGCCGCAGTTGACGACCACCCTGCTGCAACAGTTCGGGCCCAAATGGACCCATTCGTTGGCGATTAACGACCTCTACTTCGATTCGATGGGACCTTCACTCCAGGTGGCGGGATTGAAGGGCGATGGAGACCCGCAAAATATCTCGGCGGGCGACGGCTCCGAGTCCGCCTATCAGCGTATTCGCGACAAGGACTACCAGGCCGCGACCGTGCCCGAGCCGCTCAACATGCAGGGCTGGCAGCTTGCCGACGAACTCAATCGCGCCTTCGCACACGAGAAATGGTCGGGCTTCGTGCCGGGCGTGCATCTCGTGACCGCGGCGAATATCGCCTTTGACGGCGGCCCAAAGAATGTGTTCGATCCGGATAACGGATACCGCGACGAATACAAGAAGATCTGGGGCGCCAAGTAGACCGGAGTCGGCGCGTGGCGGATTTCTTCGTCAGTTACACCGACTCGGCGTGGGCGTTCTGGATCGCACAGGAACTGGCGAGGCTCGGCCACACGCCGCATGTGTACGAATGGGAGATTTCGGCCGGTGGCAATATCCCGGCCTGGATGGAAGAGCGACACGATGCGGCCGACCATATTCTTTTCGTTATCAGCAAACTCTACCTGACCAAAGAGTACTCAAACTGGGAGCGTCAGGCAGCCCAATGGGCCGCCGCCAGCCAGCGGCCAAATTTCGCTCTGCCGGTATTCGTTGAGGAATGCGACGCTCCGACGCTGCTCGCGCCCTTCACATATTGCAAGCTTTATGGCTTGAGCGAGGTCGACGCTAGGACTGCACTTGCAAATTACCTGGCCCCAGCTACCAAGCCAGCTGGGCCCGTCAAATTTCCTGGCGCGGCGGGGGCCATGCGAAAGCCGCTCGCGCTTTCCACGGCGATCGCTTTTCCCGGCAGCACGCCGCCCCCCGTGATCTCACCGGTCACTCGTCCTGCCGCTGAGATCGCGAACGCACATGGCGCATTTTCGGCGGATCAACTGGGGAAAACTATGGCCAACCCGCGGTATACAGACGATTTTTCTAGGTTAGACCGAGTATACGACAGAAGAGCGATCATAAACATGGAATCTGTGATGATCGTGACCGGTAATCGAAATCCCGGCTGAGCTGCTTGATAGGCCTGTTGCCGAAGCGCTTCGCGATGTGATTGATCGAAAGGGTGGATCAGAACACCCGTTCCGACGCGCTATCGTGCTTACTGATTCAGCATGGAGCGCCGAAGCCCAGGCCGTTGCCCAGAATGCTGTGATTGCTATTGGGAGTCACGAGGCTAACGAACTATCGAAAAAACTTAAGGAAGAGCACGCGGCCGCGGGCACGACGCAGCATCCTATCTTCCTTATCGCTGGCCGCGCTGGATGTTATGGCCTTTTTCTAAAGAACCCAGCGGGGTTGCCGCAAATAGCGTTGTGGGGAGAAGATGCCAACAGAACGCGCCGGGCTGTCGAACTTTACGTTGAAACGGCAACAGGCTTAGATGAATTTCTTAACCTAGTTTGGAAGTAACAACGAGATGTTTCGGCTCGGCTGATGGCGATCCGGGACCATGTCGGGGGATTAGGGCCGGCCTGTAGATGGAACAGATTGCATTTGGGTCGACCGCGCCTACAGCGCCACGGCGACTGAGCGCCGGCTTAGCCTATTGCTGCGAAGCCCGGAGTTCGTCGGGGTCTGTCTCAGCCGGCGCGGCGGTTTTGAAGACGCCGCCGAACAATTGGGCGAAGTCTTCACCCGCTGCCGCAGCGGCGCGCGAAACCCATCCCTGCTGCTTCGGCTGGACCGCCGACGCGTCGGGCGTGGCCGATGGCGGGTTCGGCGCCACGGCAGCAACGACGTCGGCGATGGGCATGGGCGGCAGAGGCGCCGTGAGTTCAGCGGCCCGCGCGAGAAGCGCGTCGTCATCATATTTGCGCTCGAAAGAGGCGTCAGCCAGCGCAAGCGCGCCGGTCGGCGCACGGTCGACGCCTGCCGTGATCACCTTCGGCAGCCCCCGCGGGAGGGCGGGGCCGAATGCCTTATTCGACACAAGGCCAAGAGTGGAGTTCCCCTCTAAGCTTGCATCGGTCTTTGAGGCGAGGATGAGATCCGCCGGACGCGTTGGCGGCATGGGGGCGCTGGCGAACGCGAGCGCTGCGAGATCAGCTGGCTTGCGCGGCGGCAGCGGCGCGATGAATTTCGGCCCCGCCGGGGTGTCTGGAACGGCGTCGCTGGCCACATTGGTCTGCTCAAGTTCAGCGACAGCCTGCGGCTTGACTGGCGGCGTCGGCGCTGTCTCGGGAGCGCTGGCATAAGTCGGCCCGGTCGGCAGATTACGCTTGGCTTTCGCTACCGCCTCCGGCCCGGAATCGGGCGCCTGAGGTTTGGCGGCCAGCGCAGGTTCTGGCGCGCTGGCGTAAGCCTGACCTGTCGGCAAATCGCGCTTCGCCTTGGCGACCGCTTCCGGCCCGACGGCGGCGACCTCGACCTGCGGCTCGGGCGCCTGATAGCCGCCGCCATTGCGGCCGCCGCGCGCTCCACCGACGCTGGCGGTCGCCGTCGTCGCTTCTTGGCCGCCCGACTCCTCCGCGTCGTCGGCGCCGCCGCCGCCAAACAGCCAGGAGAACAGCCCCCCGATTCCGCCGCCACGAGCCACCTGCACGTCGCCGCCGCGCGCTTCGATCTCGGCCCGCGCCTGCTCATAGCCGGGCATTGGCTGACCGTCGGCGGGAATGAACACGGTCTTTCCGTCGGGAAACAACCGAGTGAGCGCGTCGCGGCTCATTTTCGGCCAATACCGGACAGACCCGCTGTCGATATGCACCCAGGGGGTGTTGCCGGTCGGATAAAAGCCCACGCCGCCGGCCTGTGCGCGCATGGCGATATCGCGAATACGCGCGGTGCTGACGTCAAGAAAATGCGCGTCGATCGCCTTGCCCTGCATATGCTGCGAATGCTCGGCCACTTGCCGGGATCGGCGGCGCAGCATCGCGTTGGTCTGTGGCGAACGGTAGCCGGACAGAACGTCAATTGGCTGCGTCGACCCGGACTCGCGATAGACTTCCCAGATGATGTCGAAAAGATGCGGGTCCATCCGGGTCTGCTCGTTGAGCCGCCAATCCCGGCAGAACCAGTTCAGTTTGTCGAGCACCGCCTGGTCATAGACGCCGTTGACCATGAAGGTGAACGAGCCCGATTCATTGGTGTGCTGGTCCGAGAGGATCACGGTCCGCGTGTCGCCGTTGGCGACCGCCGACTCGGTCGAGTTCGGAACCAGCCAGGCCAGCGTGAATGCCGCCGCCACCACCATGTGCGCTGCCGCTCCGCCGCGGCTCGCGCACTTGCTCAGGTTAAAACCCGCCAATAACCCATCCTTCCCCGACACGTCGTCGCCGACGGCGAAGCCGGCAGACTGTGCTCAATCGATCCCCGACGCTTACGCTTTTGCCGGCCTCTCGCGCCGACCTACCGCGACCTCCTGAGCGCCGTCCCGGCGCTCCTTGTTCGCATTGTGACGCTTGCGTCACAGTTAAGGCAAAAAGCGATCTATTCCGCGTATAGCTCGATAGCCGCCCCTGTTCAATCTTGACTTGCCCGGGCGAGTATGGCCTCGACCTTGCGGGTCAGCCCGTACACGTCCGGCCGCTCTTTGATCTCGCCGAATTCATCAACGAAATCAGTGAAGTACTCGATGTGAATAGGGAGCGGTCGGGGGAGAAACACTGTTCGCTCTTTTCCTCCGATCGCCGCCTCGATTCGCTCATCCGTCCAGCCAGTTGATTCGCCGCCAAGAACGAGCACCGCCAGGCTTTGCGGATCCTCGACGCGAATGCAGCCATGGCTGAAGGCGCGGGTTTCTTCGTCAAACAGGTCCTTCGACGGGGCGTCGTGCAGATAGATCGCGTGATCGTTCGGAAACATGAACGCAAACCGGCCCAGCGCATTGTCCTCACCGGGCAACTGGCGGACCGTGACCCGGCCGCCGACGGTTTTCACCTCGTAGCCGCGCCGGCTCAAAGCGCCGAGCTTCGAGGCCATCTCCTTCTTGATGATCGAATCGGGCACCTGCCACGACGGGTTGATGAGCACGTAGCGCATGACGTCGGAGAAAATCGGCGTCGGCGTCTCCGGCTTGCCGACGACGACGCGCGCCTCATGGATGACCTGGTCGCCTTCGAGCACAGCCACGGAAAAATCGGCGAGATTGACCTCGATCCGCCTTTCGCCCATGTCGCGCGGCTCCCAACGCCACATCTCCATATTCGCGAGGATCGCCGCCCGCTCACGCGCCGCGGCGCCGACGGAGGCGGCGCTGATGGAGGCTTTATGGATGTGAGCGTTGAGGGCCCGCTTCGTTCGCTGCGAAGCCCCCTCGTCCTGAAGATCAAGCGGCGGATCGGCGTCAAGGTCCGCGTTGAGAACACGGAAGCTTCGTTCGGCGACAGCTGGGTTCTCCAGGCGCTTGAGTTCGTCACGCAGCGCGCGATAGCCCCGCTGCGGCGGGTTGAAGTCGGCGAGCCGCTTCGCCGGATCCGCAGCCATGGCCGTTTCAGCAAGAGCAACGCCGGGATCGGCGACGCGGGGCGTCGCGAAAATGAGCGGCGAGACATGGGACGGCGGAACGCGCGACCCGCTCGCCTGCGCGGCATAGGCGACCACCGCGGAAGCGATGGTTGTTTCGGCTTCGGCGATCGCTTCCGAATCAGCGCTCGGCCCGCGTTCGCGCGGCAGGGCGAAAGCGGACAGATTGAGGCCGTCGTCGGGCGCGCGCTTGAGTTGGGTGAGCGCCGAGCGTCCCGCGTCGGTCAGGCCCTTCTCGCTGACCCATACCGGCGCATAGAAGCGCCTGGCGTAGAAGGCCGCGATCGCTCCGCGCGCCGCGCGCCAGTCGCCTGAGCCGAGAGGATTGCGGCGATCGTCGCGCGCGACGAGTTTTTCGAGCGATGCCCTGAGCGCGGTTTGCGTCGGCGATAGCGGGGGGCCGACGGTCGGGTCGTAGGCGACGGGCGGCGGGATGTCTGACGCCGCTGGCTCCAACGCCTTCGGAGTTTCGGTCGAGCGACCGCCGTCATCGCGAGCGGAAGCGAAGCGATCCAGAAATGAAGGGGCGGATGCAGCTGGCGCTTGCCCTGCCGCGAGGTCGAACTTCGGCTCCGAAAACGTGGCGAGGTCCAGATCCGGACTTCGAATGGCGTTCGCGGTGAATACAGCGAGCAATGGGCTCGCGTCGGCAAGGTCGCCGAAGCTCGGCGCCGCCTCAGGCGAGAGGAACGGCAAAGGATCAGCAAACGCGACGCTCGCGGAGCAAGCAATCGCCACCGCGCTCAAGCCCAACAGCAGGAGCCCGCGCCACATTCCACAGACCTCATTCTGAGAAGCCGCATGAAAGCGAGGCGTCTCGAAAACATTTTGGGCACAGCTGGCGCTCGCCGGAGCGTCCTTCGAGACGCGTCGCTCGAGGCTCCGCTCTTCAGGACGAGGTTGAGCAGACATGTTCATCATGGGCACCCGCCGCCGCTTCGCCTGCATTATGCCGCAGCGTCGCCGAGCATGTCATCATCGGCGATGCCGATGTCTTTCATCTTGCGGTAGAGCGTTGAGCGTCCGATGCCGAGCTTACGCGCCATCTGCGACATTTGCCCACGATAATGGGCGAGCGCAAAGCGAATGACTTCGGTCTCGATCTCCTCCAGCGTTCGCACGTCGCCGCTATCGTTGATCAATCTCAACGAATGCGGATCGCGGTGATCGTGAACCGCAGGCCTGAAACCCATGGAAGCCGCGGGGTCAGCCGCGATTGGGGGCGGCGCCGGCGGAATGCGCACGTCGTAACCCTCAACCTGCGCCGCGATCTGCGGAAACTCGGCCGTCGTCAGTTCATCCCCATCGGCCAGCACCACGGCGCGAAACATGGCGTTCTCGAGCTGGCGGACGTTGCCCGGCCAATCATAAGTCGTCAGCAGCGCGAGCGCGTCATTGGCGATGCCGCGGATGCGCTTGCCCTCTTCGACGCAGAAGCGAGCAAGAAAGCGCATCGCCAGATCCTGCACGTCGCAAAGCCGGGCGCGCAACGGCGGAATCGAGATCGGAAACACGTTGAGGCGGTAGAAAAGGTCCTCGCGGAAACGTCCCGACTTGACGAGTTCGATCAGGTTCTTATTGGTCGCCGACACGAGGCGGAAATCGACCTTCACCGGGCGCCGCGAGCCGACCGGATCGATCTCGCCCTCCTGCAGCGCGCGCAACAGCTTGACCTGAGTTTCAAGCGGCAGTTCGCCGATCTCGTCGAGGAACAGCGTCCCACCGTTGGCCTCGGCGAACTTGCCGGCATGCTTGTCGGTCGCGCCCGTGAAGGAGCCTTTCTCATGTCCGAAGAGAATGGATTCGACGAGCGTCGCGGGCAGCGCGCCGCAATTGACAATGATGAACGGTTTGCCGCGTCGGTCGGACCCGCCTTGGATCGCGCGCGCCATCAGTTCCTTGCCGACGCCGGATTCGCCTTCGATCAGCACGGGTATGTTCGACTTGGCGGCGCGCTCGGCGAGCCGCACGGTGCGCGTCATCGATTCGGCGCGGGTGACGATGTCGCGGAAACTGAGTTCGCCGGCGTTGCGCCGCGTCGCCCGCCGGAGTTCGTCTTCGAGCGCGTCGACGCGCAGCGCGTTCTTGATCGACACCTGCAGCCGCTCGGCGCCGACCGGCTTGACGACGAAGTCCGTCGCGCCCGCGCGCATGGCGGAGATGACGACCTCGATCGAGCCATGCGCCGTCTGCACGATCGCAGGCACCGCGATGTCCCGCTGGCGCATCCTCGCCAGGACGCCCATGCCGTCGAGATCGGGCATGACGAGATCGAGTATGAGGAGATTGATCGGCGGGCGATCCCGCGCCTCGAGACGCGTGAGCGCGGCTTCGCCCGATTCCGCGCATTCGGCGTTGTAGCCAAATCGTCTGGCCATCGCCTCGAGCAAGCGTCGCTGAATAGGATCGTCGTCAACAATGAGAATGAGAGCGGTCATCGTCCCCCGTGGCGGCCTTTGAGCCCACGCATTGCGCCACATTGTGGCATCACGGTAAATGCGATGTTAATGGCGTCCCGTTCCGACCCACGGTCCCCGAAAAAGCGCCGCGCGTGGTCGTCAAACCATCGTGAAGCGTTAGCGGCGGGCTAACACAAAGGCTTGGTTGATGAGCTCGAAGTTTCATTCCATCGATGTCGCCTCGTCGCCCTCCCCTGCCCCGGACCTTGGCGCGCTGCCGGAATGGCGCCTTCAGGATTTGTACGAAGGCATGGACTCGCCCAGCTTCAGCGCCGATCTCGAGCGCGCCGAACGGGAAGCCAAGCTCTTCGCCGAAGCCTATCGCGGCAAGCTCAGCCAGCTTCTCGGCCAGCATGACGCAGGCGCGGCATTGGCCGTTGCGGTCAAAGCTTACGAGCAGCTGCAGGATTTGACCGGCCGCATCATGGCTTATGCCTCCCTGCTCTACGCCTCCGACACCAGCAATCCTGCCATTGCGAAATTCTACGGCGATGCGCAGGAGCGCGTGACCGCGCTCGCTGGCGACATCTTGTTTTTCGAACTCGAGCTCAATCGTCTCGACGATTCCAAGTTGAACGCCGCCATGGCCTCGCCGGCTCTCGGCTATTATCGCCCCTGGCTCGAGGACATCCGCAAGGAGAAGCCGCACCAACTCGCAGACGACCTCGAACGATTGTTCCTCGACAAATCGGTTAGCGCCGCCGCGGCTTGGAACCGCTTGTTCGACGACACGATGGCGGCGCTCAGGTTCGACTTTGACGGCGAGAGCCTGACGCTCGAGCCGCTGCTCGGCAAACTGATGGATCCGGACGCGAAGATCCGGGAAACAGCGGCCAATGCGCTTGCCGCGACGCTTGGCGCTAATCTTCGTCTTTTCGCCCTCATCACCAATACGCTGGCGAAGGACAAGGAGACCTCCGATCGCTGGCGCAAGTTCAACGACATCGCCGACTTGCGCCACCTCGCCAATCGGGTCGAGCCCGAGGTTGTCGAGGCGCTGGTTCAGGCGGTCACCGACGCCTATCCGCGCCTTTCGCATCGCTATTACGCGCTGAAGGCTCGCTGGTTCGGCAAGGCGCAGCTTGACCATTGGGACCGCAACGCGCCGCTGCCGAACGCGCCGCGACGGATTTATAAGTGGGAGACCGCGCGCGACATGGTGCTCGACGCCTATGGCGCGTTCTCGCCGCGCATGGGCGATATCGCCCGGCGTTTCTTCGACGAAGGCTGGATCGACGCGCCGGTCAGGCCTGGGAAGGCGCCGGGCGCTTTCGCGCATCCGACGACGCCGTCCTCGCACCCCTATATCCTCGTCAATTTCCTCGGCAAGCCGCGGGACGTGACCACGCTCGCGCATGAACTTGGCCACGGCGTTCATCAGGTGCTCGCCGGCGTCAACGGCCCGCTGATGGCGCCGACGCCGCTGACGCTCGCCGAAACGGCTTCGGTGTTCGGCGAGATGCTGACCTTCCGCTCGATGCTCGATACGATCACCGATACGACCGAGCGCAAGGCGCTGCTGGCGTCGAAGGTTGAGGACATGCTCAACACCGTCGTGCGCCAGATCGCGTTCTATAAGTTCGAGCGCGCCGTTCATCTCGAGCGCCGCAACGGCGAATTGACGACGGAGCAGATCAGCCAGTTGTGGACGAAAACGCAGTTCGAGAGTTCTCGGCCCCGCAATCGCGTTGAGACCCGGCTATGAGACCTATTGGGCGTACATAGGTCATTTCATTCATTCGCCGTTCTACGTCTACGCCTATGCGTTCGGCGATTGCCTGGTGAATTCGCTTTACGGCGTTTACGAGCGCTCGAGCGATGGCTTCGCCGAGCGCTATCTGGCGATGCTCGCCGCCGGCGGATCGAGGTCCTATTCCGAACTGCTCGCGCCGTTTGGCCTCGACGCCAAGGATCCGGGCTTCTGGACAATCGGCCTTTTGGTGATCGAGCGCATGATCGTTGAACTTGAGACGATGGCGTAGGGGCTAGCGGCTCAGCGCGTGACACGATTCTCGTAGTGCATCGCCTTTTCGTCGAACCGAGCAAGCACGTCGCGGGCGGCAGGCGGCACGACCGAGACCTCCCAGTTCGAGCCGGCGAAGGCTTGTACGGCGTCCCACGAGGCGAATTGCATCAGGGTCATGAACTCGACCTGGCTCTCGATCGGCCGGCGGAAGAGTTCGAGCCCCTCCAGTCCGGCGATCGCCCTCGCGAGAAGGCCGGGGAAGATCGTCGCCCTGATGAGCTCCTCATAGCGGTCGGCGTTCTGCGGCGCCGTCCAGCCGCGCCACACACGTAAGATCATGTCGTCCTCCATGTCGCGCCGCTCGCGCCGAAAGGACAGGGCTCGCAACCCCGTCTGGCTAGCCGAGCGAGGCGCGCGGCGCTTGGGAAAAATTGCCATTTCGCCGCATTTCGTCATCGCGGCTGAAATTGATCGATCCGTCCCCTATATGTGCTTCTCTGCCGACTCTCTCCGCGGGATTTTGGTTTGGATCAGGACAACGAAGCCAATCGGCTGAGCGCACGGGCTTCTCGCTACGCGCGTCTCGGCGTCAACGCCGGGACATTCGCCGCCAAGGTCGGCGTTAATCGCTTACGCGGGGGCGGGCGCGAGAGCGACGCCAAGGCGCTCGCTTCCGCGCTGGGCTCGATGAAAGGCCCGCTGATGAAGGTGGCGCAGATGCTGACCACCATCCCGGACGCGGTGCCATCCGACTTCGCCGCCGAACTGACGAAGCTCCAGTCGCAGGCGCCGCCGATGGGCGCCTCATTTGTGCGTCGGCGCATGCAAGCCGAGCTCGGGCCCAATTGGCGCGATCGTTTCGCCGATTTCGATCTCAAGCCGGCCGCGGCCGCATCGCTCGGGCAGGTTCATCGAGCCCAGGGCCTGAGCGGCGAGCGCCTCGCCTGCAAGCTGCAATACCCCGAAATGGCCTCTGCGGTGGAGACCGATCTCTCCAATCTCGACCTTCTGTTCTCTCTTCACCGGCGCGCGAGCGCGGCGATCGACACCCGCGAGATGGCGCGCGAAATTCGGGAGCGGGTCCGCGAAGAGCTCGACTACGAGCGTGAGGCCAAGATCGCGCGGCTCTATCGCGTTATGCTCGCAGACCGCCCGTTCGTGCGCGTGCCGCGGGTCGAGGAAAGCCTGTCGACCCGACGCCTGCTCACAATGCAATGGCTCGAGGGCGAGCCCCTCACCGCGTTCGAAACCGCGCCCCAGGACATGCGCGACGCCATCGCTGTCGGCCTGTTTGACGCCTGGTGGCGCCCGTTCCTGCGCTACGGCGTCATTCACGGCGATCCGCACCTCGGCAATTATACCGTCGCCGCATCGGGCGAGGGGGACATGCGCCGCGTCGACGGCGTTAATCTGTTCGACTATGGCTGCGTGCGCATCTTCCCACCGCGGTTTGTGCGCGGCGTGGTCGAGCTTTATCGCGCGCTCGAGGCGAACGATAAGGCGCGGACTGCGGATGCCTTCGAGATGTGGGGCTTCTCCAGGCTCACGCCGGGCATGACTGACGCGATGACCCTTTGGGCGCGCTTCATGTGCGGGCCCATTCTCGACGATCGCGTGCGCACCGCGGCCGACGGCGTCAAGCCGTCGGAATATGGCCGGCGCGAGATCGGCCAGGTGATGCGCGCCTTGAAGGCCGAGGGCGGCGGCCTGCCGGTGCCGCGCGAATTCGTGTTTCTCGAACGGGCGACGATCGGCCTCGGCAGCGCGTTCCTGCGCCTCGGCGCACGGCTCAACTTCCACCGCATGTACGAGGACGCGATCGCCGGCTTCGACGAGGACGCGGTCGCGCATCGGCAGGCGACCGCGCTCGAGGCCGTCGGGCTTAGCGCTGGCAGCTGAAAGCCGGACCTCAGCCGGTTACAGGGAGCGGGCTCGACGAGCCGCAACGGCGATGTTAGGGGGCGGCCGTCGCATTCGCCGCGGCGAGGGAGGATGAAGTCATGCGCCGGACCCAAGTCGCGATCATTGGCGGCGGCCCGGCTGGCCTGCTCCTCTCGCATTTGCTGCACGGGCATGGAATCGACAGCGTCGTCATCGAGCGGCAGACGAAAGCCTATGTGCTGAAACGCATCCGCGCCGGGGTGCTCGAATTTGGCTCCGTTCAGGTGCTGCGGGACTCGGGCGCCGGCGAACGCATGGATCGCGAAGGTCATGCGCATGACGGGGCCTTCATCGTCTGGCAGGACCGCGATCCGGTTCTCATCGACACCAAGACGCACACGGGCAAGCCGATGTGGTCGTACGGGCAGACCGCGATCACCGAGGAGTTGTACCGGCTCCGCGAACGTGACGGCGGACGCATCGTCGAAGAAGCGGAGAATGTCCAACTCCACGATCTGACCACCTCCGCGCCGCGTGTGACTTACACCAAGGCAGGCGCCGCCGAGACGCTCGAGTGCGACTTTGTCGCCGGCTGCGACGGGTTCCACGGCGTCTCGCGTCAGAGCATTCCGAAGTCGGTGCTGAGAATCTTCGAGCGCGCCTACCCCTTCGGCTGGCTTGGAATCATGTCGGAGACGCCGCCAGTCGGCGAGGTCATCTACGCCCGCCATGATCGAGGCTTCGCGCTCGCTTCGCTCCGCAATCCGATGCTGAGCCGATATTACATCCAGTGCGGCCTGGACACGCGGGTCGAGGACTGGCCGGACGAGAAGTTCTGGGACGAGTTGAAAGGACGGTTTCCGGATGACGTCGCGCGAAAGATCGTGACCGGGCCATCGATCGAAAAGTCGGTTGCGCCGCTCCGCAGCTTCGTCGCCGAGCCGATGCGCTACGGCCGGCTGCTTCTCGCGGGCGACGCTGCGCACATCGTTCCGCCGACGGGAGCAAAGGGCCTCAACCTCGCGATCTCCGATGTGTTCTATCTTCAGCGCGCATTTGCCGCGCATTTTCTCAAGGGCGACGACCGCTATCTCGAGATCTATTCGGATATGGCGCTGAGACGCGTCTGGGCGTCCGAGCGCTTTTCCTGGTGGCTGACCAAATTGCTGCACGTCTTCCCCGACGACGACCCGTTCGAGACCCGGATCAAGCTCAGCGAATTCGACCATCTCCTGCGATCGGAAAACGCGGCAGCTGCGGTCGCCGAACAATATGCGGGACTGCCCTTCGAGAGCTGAGCGCTTTAAAGGCGCGAGAGGACGGGCAGCCGCGGCCCAATGGCGTAGTTGAACTGGATAAGCATGATCACCGTGATCCCGAGCGTCACGTTGACGAGACCCGCAAGCGCGCCGACCGCGTAGAGCGATTGCGCGAAGACGATGCGCCGCTTGACCGCGCGCGAGATGTCGCCCCGCGCGTCCTCGCGAATGAGCTTCGCCCATTCCGCATACGTCCACATGATGTAGAGGCACGCCCCCAAGAGAACGATATTGAGCCAATAGACGAGAAAAGCGGCGCGGTAGGTTAGGAAATCGCCCAAAAGCCGAGACGAGAACGGCAGGACGGTGACAGCGGCGAGGAAGACGAAATGCAGCCAAGTCAGGTCGCGGTTCGAGCGTTCGAGCTGGTTGAGCTGCGTCTGCTGGCCGAGCCAGAAGATGCCCAGCGTCAGCAGACTCAAGAGCCAAGGTAGAAGCCTCGGCGCCGAGCTCATCAGCGCATGGAGGAGTTGCGCCTCTGAGTGAATGTCGGCTGGCTCCGGCGTGTGAAAGTCGAGCACAAGAATGGTCGCCGCGATGGCGAAGAGGCCGTCGCTAAGCGCCGCGATGCGCCCGACTTCGCCGCCGGCTAGAGTGTTGTAGTGCGTCTGCATGGCGCGACCATCGCCTCCGGACTGATGAGGGTCAATGGCGCCAAGGAAGTTCAATGCCGCGTCCGTTTGACTTCATGGCGCCTCGAATCGAGGATCGGTCGCAAAGGTCAAATGAACTCGAGGAAGGCAATGCCGCAGCCATTCACATTGCGCGTTCCCGATGGCGACGTCGCGGACCTGCGCGAGCGTCTCGCGCGCACCCGCTTCCCCGATCCCGCGCCGGGCGAGCCTTGGGCTTACGGAACGGATGTCGGGTATCTTCGCACCCTGGTAGAATATTGGCGTTCGTCCTTCGACTGGCGCGCCCAGGAAGCCCGCCTCAACGCCTTCCCGCAATTCAAGATAACCCAGCCGGACCACGACCAGCACTTTCTGCATGTCCCAGGCAAAGGCCCCAATCCGACGCCGCTCTTGTTGATGCATGGCTGGCCGGGTTCCGTGTTCGAGTTCCTGGATCTCATTCCCCGCCTGACCGATCCGGCGAGCTTCGGCGGCGATCCCGCAGACGCCTTCACGGTGGTCGCTCCGTCGCTGCCCGGCTACGGCCTTTCGTTCCGGCCGGGACAGAAGCGCTTCGGCGTCGAGGAGATCGCGGATCGTTTCGCGGAGCTCATGACCGACACCCTCGGCTACAAGCGCTTCGCCGTGCAGGGCGGCGACTGGGGCGGCATCACCGCTGCGCGCATGGGCTATGCGCATGCCGACAAACTGATCGGCATTCACGTCAATTTTCTCGCCGTTCGCCGCGAACCTGACTTGATCAAGAATCCGACGCCCGAGCAGCAAGTTTTTATCGACCAGGTCAAACACTGGCTCAAGGAGGACGCCGCCTACGCGTCGATTCAAGGCACGCGCCCGCAAACCTTAAGCTTTGGCCTGACTGATTCTCCGGCCGGGCTTGCGGCCTGGATCGTCGAAAAATTCCGCGCCTGGTCCGATTGCGGCGGCGACGTCGAGAGCGTCTTCACCCGCGACCAGATGCTCGCCAACATCAGCTTCTACTGGTTCACCGGCGCGATCGGCTCGTCCTTTTTCCCCTACTACTTCCGGATGCATCGGCCCTGGATGATCCCGGAGGGCGCCGCCGTTACGGCGCCGACGGCTTACGCCGAATTTCCGCGCGAGATCCTGCATCCGCCACGCTCGCTGGCAGAGCCAATGTTCATGAACATTCGCCGCTGGACGATGATGCCGAAGGGCGGCCATTTCGCCGCCATGGAGCAGCCCGACCTGCTCGCAGAAGATGTGCGGGCCTTCTATCGCTCGCTACGAGGATGAGTAGGCTGGCGCTTGGCGAATAGCCCGAACGGCAGTGCGGGAAACCTTGCACCAGCGTGTCGCGCGATCGCGGTAAATGGGAGGAGGCATATGAAAGGGAACGACTATAACTTCAGTAAGTCGACGCGTTTCGCCCTCGCGGCTGCTTTGGTTATCGCCCTTTTCGCGACCATGAACATGTCGCTCGCCGCTGACAATGTGCTGCTCGGTACTTGGAAGCTAAAGTCGTTCGTTCGCCAGGACGTCGCGACCGGCCTAAGGCGGCCCGCGCTCGGGGAACATCCTGACGGATATCTCGGCTACGGACCCGATGGGCGGATGTATGCGTTGTTCGTCGCGGGAGGCCGCGTAGTTCCGGTTGCTGACCAGCCAACGGATGAAGAGCGCGTCCAACTGCACAGATCTATGGTTGCCTACGCAGGCACATATCTGATCGCAGGGGACAAAGTCATCCATCACATCGATATTGCTTGGAATAACGCACGTCTCGGATCCGACCAGGTTCGTTTCTTCAAGCTTGACGGCGACCGGCTTACGCTCACGACTGAGCGCAACAAAAGTCCGATCGATGGGAGCGACGGGTTCGGCGTGCTGGAATTTGAGCGGGTCAGGTAGCTGCCGACTTGGGGAGCGCGATCCTGACGCCAAGTTGCTTGCGATAGTCAAGCGACGATCCTGTGGCCGCGCATCGCGAACCTCGTCTGACAGTCAGCGCGTCGTTGCCGCGCGGTCCCCGCCTCGCTCAGCGAGAAGCCGCGCGATATGCGCGCGCAAGTCGGCGACGCCGTCGCCGGTGCGCGACGAGGTCAGGATCACTTCGGGATAGGCGGCGACGTGCTTGCGCAAGCCCTCGAGCGTCGCATCGATCCGCGAGCTTTGGTCGGCCCCTTTCACTTCGTCGCCTTTGGTCAGCACGACCGCGTAGGAGACCGCGGCCGCGTCGAGCGCGCGCATCGTCTCGTGGTCGCTTTCCTTGAGGCCGTGCCGGCCGTCGATGAGAACGAAGACCCGCAACAAAGATGGGCGGCCGCGCAGATAGTCGCGCGCGAGTTCGCCCCAGGACTCAGACTTCGACTTTGCGACGGCGGCGTAGCCGTAGCCCGGCATGTCAACCAGACGGGCCTTCCCGCCAAGGTCGAAGAAGATAAGCTCCTGCGTGCGGCCGGGCGTGCGCGACGTGCGGGCAAGTGAATTGCGGCCGGTGAGCGCGTTGACGAGCGAAGACTTGCCGACATTCGATCGCCCCGCGAAGGCGACCTCGGGCGGCCCGAGCGGCGGCAACCCGTCCGAGCGCGCGGCGGCGAAGATGAACTCGCATGGACCCGCGAACAGTTTGCGCCCGATCTCCGTCCAGTCGGGCGCGACTGTCGCTTCGCTCATACGCTCGGCGTCTTGGCTGGGCTCGCCTTCTTGGGGAACAGCTTGAAGAGGTTGTCCCAGAGCTCGACCTTAACCCCAGCCTTGGTCATTATGTAATATTGCTGGAGCACGGTCAGCGTGTTGTTCCAGGTCCAATAGATGACGAGGCCCGCCGGAAATGTGCCGAGCATGAAGGTGAAGATCACCGGCATCCACGAAAACATCTGCTTCTGAACCGGATCGGCCGGCTCGGGATTCATCTTCATCTGGAAGAACATCGAGACGCCCATGATGAGCGGCCAGACGCCAAGCGCGAGGAAATGGCCGAACACCGGCAACGCGGTCGGGTTCCAGGGAATGAGGCCAAACAGGGTGAAAACATTCGTCGGATCGGGCGCGCTCAAATCCCTGATCCAGCCGAAGAACGGCGCATGCCGCATCTCGATCGTGATGAAGATGACCTTGTAGAGCGCGAAGAAGACCGGAATCTGAATCACCATCGGCAGGCATCCGGCGACCGGATTGACGCCTTCGCGCTTGAACAGCGCCATCTGCTCCTGCTGCTGCTTGACCTTGTCGTCGGGATAGAGGTCCTTGAGCGCCGCGATCTGCGGCTGGATCTTCTTCATCTTCGCCATCGAATTGTAGGAGCGATTGGCGAGCGGGAAGAAGGCGAGCTTCACCATGACCGTGACGATCAGGATGGCGATGCCGAAATTGCCGACGAGGTGATAGATCGCGTCGATCAGCAGGAACAGCGGCTTGGTGATGAAATAGAACCAGCCCCAGTCGATCATCAGATCGAATTTCTTGATGCCGAGTTTCGTGGCGTAATTATCGATTGTCGACACCTCCTTGGCGCCGGCGAAGACGCGGGTGGTGGTCTCGACGGAGGCGCCAGGCGCGACGGATTGCTCTTTGCCGAGGAAATCGGCCTGGTAGTCGACCGGCTGGACGGTCCCGCTGGCCGTGAACCGCGCCTCGATAGGCGCGGTTTGGGCGGGAATGACCGCCGAGCCCCAGTATTTGTCCGTGAAGCCAAGCCAGCCGCCGTCGCCCTTGAAAGCTTCGGTCCTGCCGGTCGCCTTCTCGATGTTTTTATAGGTGACTTCCTGTACGCCGCCGTCGCCGATCACGCCGACGAAGCCCTCGTGCAGCACCGAATAGCCGCCGACCGTCGGCATGCCATGGCGCAGGACGAGGGCGTAGGGCTGCACAGTCGCCGGTGCGCCGCCGCTATTCGCAACCGAGTCCACGATCGTGAACATGTATTTGTCGTCGACCGCGATGACGCGCTTGAACGTGAGCCCCGCGCCATTGTCCCAGGTCAGCGTCACCGGCTGCGCGGGGGTCAGAGTCTTTCCGTCGGCGGTCCAGACCGTGTCGAGACCGGGAGTCTTCGCTCCCGCCGGGCTCACGAAACCAGTCGTCGCCCAATAGGCGTCAGGCGCGCCAGGGGGCGAGAACAATCGGACGTTCGGGCTCTTCGGGTCGACGGTCTCGTGATAGTCCTTGAGGACGATATCGTCGAGCTTGCCGCCCTTGAGATCAATCGACCCACCGACGCTTGGCGTATCGATGAGCACGCGGGGGCTCGCCGCCAGCGCCGCGCTGACAGTCGCCGGCGCCGCAGTCGACGGGGCGCCGGGCGGGGTTGCCGCGGCCGGCGCTCCCGGCGGCGCAGCGGTGGTTCCGCCGCTTGGCTGAGCTTCGGGCGCCGGCGCGGTGCTGGCCTGATTGGCGGCCTCCATCTGCGCCTGGTGCTCGCGCTGATAGAGTGGGCCGGCATAGAAATATTGCCAGCCAGCCATCACCAGGACCGACAGCGCGATCGCGAGAAAGAGGTTGCGCGTGTCCTCGGATTTCATGTTCGGGTGTCTCTGTCCTTGGCCGTCCGTTTAGCCGGCCCGCGCCTGCGACTGTCCGCATCGCCGCGCCGCGCGGCGCGAAAGGCGGTGCGGACGTCATCGACGAGCGCTGCGAAACGGCGGCCCAACGCGTCGCGCCGGGCCATCAGCACGTAGTCGTGATCGCCCTCAGCCTCAAGAGGCCTCGCCGCCCGCAGCGCCTCTTTCAGGCGTCTGCGGATACGATTGCGCACGACCGCACCGCCCACGGCCTTGGTCACTGTCAGCCCAACGCGCGCGCAGGGGACGGCCTCTTTTTCCGTTTCCTCACGGCGGCGGGACTGCAACGTGAAAGTGGGAACAGACAAGCGCCGCCCGCGCGAGACGCGCTGATATTCGGCCCGTCTCGTCAGGCGGCCAACAGTTTCGCCCACGGGGCCGGGGACGCCATCCTCATGCAAGGCTTCAAGGCTCCGTTCCGCGGCGTCTTCACCAACGCGCGAATGGCCGGACCAGCGGCCGAAGACGATCAGTCAGCCGATCAGGCGGAGAGCTTCTTGCGACCGCGCGCGCGCCGCGCCGCGAGCACTCTCCGGCCGCCGACCGTCGCGGAACGCGCGCGAAAGCCGTGACGGCGCTTGCGCACGAGCTTGCTGGGTTGATAGGTCCGCTTCACGGGATAGGTCTCCGAAATCCGATCGCGGCGAAAAATCGGACACGACGTCCAACCTAACGCACAAACGCCGACGCCGCCGTTCCAGTAAAAACCAGGCGGCACGCCGGGAAAATGAATGCGGCGTTGACGCGCCGCTGCAAGGCCGGGCTTATGCCGCGCCGGCGCGAGCGAGTCAATCGCCGAGGGCCCGCGTCCCTATTGCACCCAGTGGGCGCAGTCATGACGCCCGGAATCGAGGCAGTTCTGCATTTTGCGCTGCTGGTCGATGGCATGGAAAGCCCAGTAGCCGAGCGCGGCAAGGACGATCACAGCGATGAGGGCGGCGATATTGCCTCGCCCGGGCGAATGCGGCGCATCATCCTTGTCGCCTGGCGACAATTGGCTCACGCGGAACGGCTCGAAGCGAGATGCTCCACATCTCCCAGCGCCGCGATCGCCTTGGCGATGATCCCCTTGGCGTCGAGTCCCGCGGCGGCGTACATGCGGTCGGGCTTATCGTGCTCCTGGAACTTATCCGGCAGCGTCATTGTCCGCACTTTAAGCCCGTGCTCGAGCGCCCCGGCGTCGCTGAGAAGGGTCAGCACATGCGCGCCGAAGCCGCCGGCCGCGCCCTCTTCCACCGTGATGAGAAGCTTGTGCGTGGCCGCCAGCTTGAGGATGAGCTCGCGATCGAGGGGCTTTGCGAAGCGCGCGTCGGCGACCGTGGTCGACAACCCACGGGCAGCGAGCTCATCCGCCGCCTTCAAGGCTTCGCCTAGCCGCGTGCCAAGCGAAAGGATCGCAACGCGGGAGCCTTCGCGCACCACACGGCCCTTACCGATCGGCAAGACCTCTCCCTGCTTCGGCAGGTCGATGCCCACGCCCTCGCCGCGCGGGTAACGCAGGGCGATCGGCCCGGAATTGTGAGCTGCGGCGGTCGCCACCATATGGACAAGCTCCGCCTCGTCGGAAGCCGCCATCACCGTCATATTCGGCAGGCAGGTCAGGTAGGCGATGTCGAACGCGCCCGCGTGCGTTGCGCCATCAGCGCCGACCAGTCCGGCGCGGTCGAGGGCGAAGCGAACCGGCAGGTTCTGAATCGCCACATCGTGCACGAGCTGGTCGTAGCCGCGCTGCAGGAAGGTCGAATAGATGGCGCAGAAAGGCCTGTAGCCTTCCGTCGCCAGACCGGCGGCGAAGGTCACCGCATGCTGCTCGGCGATGCCGACATCGAACACCCGCTCGGGAAAGACCGCTTTCATTCGGTCCAGCCCGGTTCCGTCCGGCATGGCGGCGGTGATAGCGACAACTTTGGCGTCGCGACGCGCCTCCTCAACCAACGCGTTGGCGAAGACGCGTGTGTAAGCGGGCGCGTTGGTCTTCGGCTTCGCCTGGGCGCCGGTGATCACATCGAAGGCAGAAACGCCATGATATTTGTCGTCGGCGGCCTCGGCCGGTGGATAGCCCTTGCCCTTTTTTGTCACCACGTGGACGAGCACCGGCCCGTTCTGCACGTCGCGCACGTTCTTCAAGATCGGCAGAAGATGGTCGAGATTGTGGCCATCGATCGGGCCGACGTAATAGAAACCGAGCTCTTCGAACAGGGTGCCGCCGGTCCAGAAGTTGCGCCCGTATTCCTCGGTAAGCCGGGCCTTATCGTACATGAATTTCGGCAGACGGCGCGCGAGTTGTTTCGCCGCGTCGCGCAGCGAACGATAAGCCTTGCCCGAGACGAGGCGCGCGAGATAAGCGGACATCGCGCCGGTCGGCGGGGCGATCGACATGTCATTGTCATTGAGTACGACGATAAGCCGCGAGCGCATCGCGCCGGCATTGTTCATGGCTTCGTAAGCCATTCCCGCCGACATCGCGCCGTCGCCGATAACGGCGACCACATTGTTGTCGCCGCGGGACAGATCGCGCGCCACCGCCATGCCGAGGCTCGCCGAGATCGACGTCGACGAATGAGCCGCTCCGAATGGGTCGTATTCGCTTTCCGAGCGCTTGGTGAAACCACTCAAGCCTCCGCCCTGGCGCAAGGTTCGGATTCGCTCACGCCGCCCAGTCAGGATCTTGTGCGGGTAGGCCTGATGGCCAACGTCCCAGACGATGCGATCCTTCGGCGTGTCGAAGATATAATGGAGAGCGACCGTCAATTCGACCACGCCAAGTCCGGCGCCGAGATGACCCCCCGTGACCGAGACCGCGCTGATTGTCTCGGCCCGCAATTCCTCAGCCAGCTGAGTGAGATCGCTCTCTTTCAGCTTGCGCAGATCGGCAGGTGAGTCGATTTGATCCAGAAGCGGCGTCGAAGGCTTGCTCAATCTTTTCCCCGGGCGGCGCTTACTGGTCGCCGCGTAACGAATACCCCACACGTACACTAAGTCCCACGTTCACGGCAATTACGCGCTTTCGCCATTATCGCGCCGTAAAGTAGACCCCATTCGATCTGGGCAAACGCGCTACTGGTCCAAAGCGTTCCGGAGCCGCGGAATTTGCCATCCCCGTCTATATGACGCAAATTTGGGCAATGAACCAATTTTCGAGCTTGCCGTCGCCGGTGGACCGATACGCCCCCGACGGCGCCTACGCCCTCTTCCGGCTCGGCATGTCGATGCTGATCGCGACGTTGATCGGAGCGGGCATGTGGGCGGTGATCGTGGTTCTCCCGCCGGTCCAGCTCGATTTCGGCGTCGACCGGTCCGCGGCCTCGCTCCCCTATACGGTGATGATGTGTTCGCTCGCCTTCTCGACCATCGCGCTCGGTCGGATGACGGATCGATTCGGCATCGTCCTGCCTCTTGTCATTTCCGCGGTGACAATGGGCGTCGGGTTCGTTGTCGCCGGATATGCGCCGAATATGGCTTTGTTCACAGCCGCTCATGTGCTGATCGGAATTGGCGCGGGCACTGGCTTCGGCCCGATGATGGCGGATATTTCGCACTGGTTCGTAAAGCGGCGGGGCTTCGCGGTCGTCATTGTCGCTTCTGGAAACTATTTCGCGGGCACGATCTGGCCGCTGCTGATGAGCTTCACGATTCCTCTGGTCGGCTGGCGCGTGACCTATGCGGGCATAGGAGTGATCGTCGCCGCCGCAGTGCTTCCGCTCGCCTGGGCAATGCGCCGCCGCCCTTCCGCCGCGGTCTACGAACAAGCAGAGGCGGCGACCGAGGCGGCGCGCGCGGACGTCGGGGTATCGCCGCGACTTTTGTTGTTTCTCCTGATCGCCGCCGGTTTCTCCTGCTGCGTTGCGATGTCGATGCCGCAGGTCCATCTGGTCGCCTATTGCGGGGATCTTGGCTATGGCGTCGCGCACGGCGCCGAGATGCTGTCGCTCATGATGGCTCTCGGCATCGTCTCGCGCATTGGCTCCGGCTTCGTCGCCGACGTCATTGGGGGCAGAGCGACGCTGCTGATCGGCTCCTTCATGCAAGGCGTCGCGCTTCTGCTTTATCTTTACTTCAACGGGCTCGAATCCCTGTTCATCGTCTCGGGAATCTTCGGCCTGTTTCAAGGCGGCATCGTGCCGATGTATGCGGTCATCTGCCGAGAACTCTTGCCGCCTCGCCGGGCCGGCGCGGCGATCGGCCTCGTCGTCTCGGCGACCATCTTGGGCATGGCGTTTGGCGGCTATTTCTCCGGGGTCATCTTCGACCTCACCAGCTCCTACCGGATGGCGTTTCTGAACGGCGTCTTATGGAACGCGTGCAATTTCGCAATCGTCTCCTGGCTCTTCTGGCGCGGCCGGCGTCGTCAGGCGGTCGGCAGCCTGGCAACCGCCTAGTCCCTTCCATAGTCGCCGGGCGGGCTGCGAATCCTACCCGCCCTCGTCGCCGTCGATCTTCCGCTCACTCCCTGTCGATCGACCAGGGGCCGGGGCCCGCCGCCGCGAGATAGAGGAAGATGAAGCAATAGAGCAGCGCAGCCTCGCCCATGTTGATCGCTGGGAAGAAGCTCATCGGGAAATGCGCCATGAAGTAGGCGGCGGCCATAAAGCCCGACAGGATGAAGGCGACCGGGCGCGTAAATAGCCCGAGCACGATCAGGACGCCGCCGACGAGTTCCATGGTCCCGGTGAAATAGAGAAGGCCGCTCGGCATCTTGTCGATGAAAGGCAGGCCAGCGGGGAAGCCCAGGAGCTTACCGGTTCCGTGCTCGAGAAAGGCGAGGCCGGCTGCGATGCGCAGCAGCGAGCGCGCATGCGGCGCAAGCCACGCCGTGTTCAACGCTGAGGCAGTGGAACGGGGAAGAACATTCGTCATTGTTGTCGCCTTATGTCGTTTGTTCGAGGTGAGGTCGCTCGCGCCGGCGCGACGGCGCTAAGCTGAGAGCTTGGCGGCGGTCTTGGCGATCAACTCGCCCTGATGCCGCGCGCCGTCGAGTTCGATCTTCGACGGCTGGCGTTGACCCTGCGCCCCGGAGATGGTCGTCGCGCCGTAAGGCGCGCCGCCGACGATTTCGTCCAGCGTGCCTTGCCCCGGATGGCTGTAGGGCAAGCCGACAATGACCAAGCCGAAGTGCATCAGGTTAGTGATGATGGTGAAGAGCGTTGTTTCGTTGCCGCCGTGCTGAGTCGCGCTCGAGGTGAACGCGCCGCCCACCTTGCCGAGTAAAGCGCCGGTCATCCAGAGCTGTCCCGCCTGCTCCCAGAAGGCGCCCATCGCCGAGGGCATCCGGCCGAAACGGGTCGGCGCGCCGACGACGATCGCGTCATAGTTCGCAAGGTCCTCGACCTTGGCCATCGGCGCGGGTTGATCGAGCTTGAAGTACGAGGCCTTGGCGATCTCTTCGGGAACGGTCTCCGGCACCCGCTTGACGTCGGCTGTGGCGCCCGCGGCCCGCGCGCCTTCCGCAACCGCGTAGGCCATGGTCTCGATATGGCCGTAACTGGAATAATAAAGAACGAGCACCTTCGCCATAGTCATGTCCTCAAGCGTAAACGGTGGGGCGCGCGATCAGATGATCTTCGCGATCTGGTCGAAAGAAAACCTCGGGCTGCGCGGGAACAGCTTGTCCGCGTCGCCGTAGCCGATGTTAATCAGGACGTTCGACTTGACGTGACCCTCGGGAAAGAACTCGGCGTCGACCTTCGCATTGTCGAAGCCGGTCATCGGTCCGGTATCGAGGCCGACTGCACGCAGCGCGAGGATGAGATACGCCACCTGCAACGTGCCGTTCTGGAACGCGGCGCGGGCTGCCTTCGCGGGGTCATTGGCGAACCACGCCTTGGCGTCGATGTGCGGCATCAGAAACGGCAGGTGCTCATAAAACTGTTCGTCGAAGGCCGTGATCGCGACGACGGGCGCGCCCATCGTCTTGTCGATATTGCCGGGCGAAAGAGCTGGCCGAAGCCGCTCCTTCGCTGCGTGTGATCGCAGGAAGAGGATGCGCATGGGCGACTGATTGGCGCTGGTCGGTCCCATTTTGGCCAGTTCGATCGCCTTCTGAAGCAGTTCGTCCGAGACCGGCTTGTCGCGAAACACATTGTGTGTGCGCGCCTCCGTGAAGAGCTGCGCCAACGACTGGGCGTCGATCGACCTACGGTCAGGGACGTGAATGGTCATGCGGACGGCCTTCGAGTTGTTTCGCTGCGCCACATGTCCTCTTTTGTTCCAATCGTTGCAATTGGCAAAATTGTGCTAGTATCCATCTCCGGAGGTGATGGATGATCAACTCCCTTACGCTCGACCAGATGCGCGTCCTGATCGCCGTCGCGGACGCCGGAAGCTTCTCGGCCGCCGCGCGCAAGCTCGGCCGCGTCCAGTCGGCGATCAGCCAGGCAATTCAGACGCTTGAAACGACGCTCGGGCTCGTGTTGTTCGACCGCTCCGGCAAGACCCCGCAATTGACCGACGCGGGACAGGCGCTGGTCGGCGACGCGCGGGCGCTGGTCGCGGGGGCGCGCGCCATCCGCGCCCGGGCGCAAAGCATGGCCGAGGACGTCGAGCCGGAGCTCACCCTCGCGGTCGATTCGATGCTTCCGATCCCGCTGCTCATGGAGAGCCTGAAGGCGCTGCGGGTCGCGTTTCCGCTTCTGCCCGCGTCGGTTTACACCGAGGCGCTCGGAGGAGCCGAGCAGCGACTGCGTGACGGCGCCGCCCGCCTCGCGATCTATACAATTGCGCCCACGAGCCCGTGCGATCTCGTCAGCGAATTCATGACTCGCATCGCGATGTGGCCCGTGGTGGCCGCCGATCATCCGCTCGCCGCCCTGCCCCAGCCGCTTGGGCGCGAGGCGCTCGAGCCGCATGTGCAGCTCGTGCTGACCGACCGCACGCCGCTCACCCAGAACCTGTCGGGCGGGATCCTCAGTCGTCACATCTGGCGGTTCGCGGATCTTTCCACCCGGCTCGATTTCCTGCTCGCCGGCTTCGGCTGGTGCAACATGCCGAGCCATATGGTCTCCGAGCATCTCGCGGCCGGTCGCCTAAAGAGGCTCACGATCGCCAATCAGGAGGAAATCGCGCTGCCGCTTTCCGTGGTGCATGAGCGCGGACGCCTGCCCGGCCGAGCCGGACGATGGCTGATCGCGGACTTGCGCGAGCGCATGAAGACGTGCCCCGGCGCCTATCACCGTGAGCAAGAAGAGCCAGTCGACGCCGAAGCCGCCGCCGCCTGAGAAGGGCGCTGGGCGAGTCGGCGCGGGATCAACTCTCAGGGCTTCGATGAGCGCAGCAAAGCCACAAGAACGGCTTTCGCTTCGTCGATCAGCCATTCCTGGTACCGGTAATACATCTCCGAGCCCATCGGCGTGACATAGGAAACAAGCTGATCCTCACAGCGGCGATGAAGCGCGTCAAAGTCCTTGATCAGTTCCTCCGCCGCCTTTCGATCCTGTGGAGTGCGAACGACGGCCTCGGGCGGAAGCGCCTTAATCTGCTCTCGCGTGATGGCGGAATGCGCGCGCGCCTTGATTTGCTCCTCGCTCAGGCCGGGATAGGCGAGCGCCTTGAGCCGTGTCTCGAGCAGCCCCCGGTTGGCGTCGATGCGCCAGAGCCGGAAGCGACTGTAGACGCCCATCGCGTTCAAAAGCACCGTCGCCCCCATCGCGAGATAGATCCAGTACGCGGGCGACATCAGGTTCACGAGCCAGGGGAAATATTTGTCCGCGATCTCGGGCTGGCCACTGGCGAAGAACTCGCGCGCCTCGTCAGCCAATGGCGCGCTGTCCTGCGACTTCGCCGAGGGCGGCGGGTTCACACGAACGAAATTGGGGAACTGTTCGCTGAGCAGCATCAGGAAAGCGACTCGCTCCGCGCGATGCACGCAAGCGTTAGTCATGACGAGCGTGTCGACCTGCGCGACGAGC
This sequence comes from uncultured Alphaproteobacteria bacterium, assembly GCA_963737365.1. Taxonomy (GTDB): domain Bacteria; phylum Pseudomonadota; class Alphaproteobacteria; order Rhizobiales; family Beijerinckiaceae; genus Roseiarcus. The sequence continues at coordinate 13,496 of CAVTSD010000007.1, read as the reverse complement.
TTGTCGGTGGCAGGAATTGGCTTGGCGATGTCGTAATACCCAGCAGGGATTCGGCCCAGGTGCAGCCAGTTGTCCCGCGCCACCAGGCCTTCCATGTCCCCGGGAGCGACAATCTCGAGATCGTACTTGTTCACGAGCGTGCGGACCAACTCGGCGTTCTCGTTCATGACGGAGGCTGCGAGGTCAAGCTGGCCGTCGCGGACCAAGGCCGCTTGCGCTTCTAGGTCATGATTGGAAGGCTTAAGACCAAGACCGCTGAGATCCGGATTCTCCATCAGTTGCTGCATCAGATAGGCTGTGCCCGAACCTTCCGGACCGATTCCAATCGTGGCGCCCTTGAGATCGTCGAAGGTGTTGATCGCGCGTCCGCGCCGGGCGAACAGGAACAACGATTCCGGCAGCGGCAGTCGTCCAAGGGTCCGCAGGCCGGCGTCGGCTGGCGCCGGCACGCCGTCCTGCACGAACGCGAACGCCGGAACGCAGACGCCGTTCTCGCCGACGAGGCGCGCGATGTTTTCGACCGACCCGGCCGTGGCGACAACCTTCAGGTGGCCATTTTTCTTGAGCGCGTGCGCGGCGAGCCGCTCGCCCAGCGCATGATAGGCCCCGGTCGGCGATCCGGTCAGGACAGACGCCCGCAGGAACGCGTAGTCGCCGGAGACGGTGTAATAGAGGAGCGCGCCGACCGCCGCGAGAGCGGCGAGAGCGATCATGATCCCTCTCGCCCATGCCTTTCGACCGCCGCTAGGACCGAACGCCAGGTCGTCCAGAAAACTCATGCGACACCTACGGCCAAATGGCGAATTTTATCGCGCTGCGAGATATGCGCTGCGCCAAGGGCCCGACGCAAGGTGCCGAGCGTCGATCGAATTTGGCCTGTCTATCGCGTTCTGCCTTCGCGTCCATAAAGCAGGAGCATGGCGATGATGACGATCCCGTAGGTGATCTGGCGCCCTGCCTCCGGCATCTGCACAACCGAGAGTATGGACTGCAGCAGCGTGATCAGAATGACGCCGGCGACGGTGCCGAGATAGCTGCCGCGTCCCCCGAGGATCGAAGCGCCCCCGAGCACCACGGCGGCGATCGCCGGGAGGAGATAGGCGTCGCCCATCGCCTGCGCCGCCTTGCTCGCGTATCCGGCGAGCAAGACGCCGCCAAAGGCTGAGAGACCGCCGGCAAGCGCAAAGGCGATCAGGACCACGCGTTGGGTGTTGATGCCCGAGAGATAGGCGGCCCGCTCGCGATTGCCGATGCCGTAGACCGCGCGGCCGAAGGTTGTACGTTTGAGCAGGAAGATCGCGCCGGCGCCAACAACCGCCCAGACGATGAGAGCGTTGGGCAGGCCGAAAAAGAGTTCTCCGGTGGCGAGCGTGCGCATCGCCGGCGACGAGGAATCTTGTGGCGAGAAGCCGCCGGTGTGCACCACCATAAGCCCTTGCGCCACCGCATTGACCGCGAGCGTAATGATCATCGAGGGAATGCGCAGATAGGCGACGCCGAAGCCGTTGACGAGGCCAAGCCCAACCCCGCAAAGCACGCCGAAGGGTATGGCGATCACGTGGCCGACCGGGCCCCAACCCGTTGCGGCCGTCGACATCATGCCTCCGACCGCCACCACCCAGGGAATGGAGAGATCGATCTGCCCGAGCAGAATGACGATCATCGTGCCGGTGGCGATGACGCCCAGGAACGAAGCGACCTTCAATTGCTGCAGAAGATATTCGGGCGAGAGGAAGCTGCTCGAATAGAGCGAGCCCAAAAGCAGCATCGCAATGATGCAGGCGAAGGCGATCGCGACCGGCGGATCGATCCGCCGCTTGAGCGCCGCGGCAAAGCCCGGCTGCGCGTTTTCGCTCATGGGAAAAGCTCAAGCCGATTGCGGACTTGGAACACCCTCGCCGAACCGACGCAGACCGCGGCGAGGAGCACGAGACCCTGGAACAGCGGCTGCCATAGCGGATCGAGATTGAAGACGAACAAAAGGTCGCCGATGGTTCGGAACATGAGCGCGCCGAAGATCGCGCCGATCGCGCTGCCCGAACCGCCGAACAGCGAGACGCCGCCAAGCACCACCGCGGCGATCGAGAACAGCGTGTAGGTGTTGGCGTTGGCCGCGGAGGCTTCGCCGGAATAGGTGACGAAAGTGAGAAAAAGGCCGCCGAGCGAAGCCGCCAATCCCGACAGCACATAGGCGCAGAACTTGGCCGCATCGACCGGGACGCCTGACATGTAGGCGGCGCTCTCGGAAGAGCCGACGGCATAAGCCGCCCGGCCGATTGCTGAGCGGCTGTAGGGGACCCAGACGACGGCCACGATTGCGGCGAGCGCAACGAGGCTCGCTGGGGCGACGTCGAAGATTTTACCGGTCAGCGCGTCCGCGACCGGGCTATAGACATCGCCGCCGGGAACCGGACGCAAGAGGAGAGCGACGCCAAAGAAGGCCGCCCCGGTCGCGATGGTGGCTACGATCGGCTGCAGGCGCCCGTAGATGACGATGAGCCCGTTGATCACGCCGCAAACAAGACCAGTCAGCAGAACGCCCAGGATCCCAAGCGTCGCGCTTGTCGCCGTTCCGACCACGATCCATGAGGCCAGGCAATTGGTGAGGACCATCACCGCGCCCACTGAGAGATCGATGCCTGCGGTGATGACGACAAAAGTCTGCGCCATTGCGACCAGCGCGAGCAGCACGCCCTTATTGGCGGCGGTTTGCACCACATTGGCGGTGAAGCCGGCCGGATGGTTGCTCGTGTAGATCGCAAACATCACGACGAAGAACGCGATCGCGAGGAGCGTCCCGCGATTTTGAGCGAGGATGTAGCGCCAGTCGCTCATTGCGCCGGCGCTCCGACCGCGACCTCTTCCGAACCGATGTTGAGCGCGCTCGCGATCAGCGCCCGCTCGGTGATCTCGGAGCCCGCAAGCTCGCGCCTGATCGCCCCATCATAGAGCACAAGGGCGCGATCGCAGCAGCCGATCAACTCATCATAGTCGGTGGTGTAGAAGACGATCGCCGCGCCCGCGTCCGCGAGCCGGCGCAGGAGCGCGTAGATCTCCTGCTTGGTGCCAACATCGATGCCCCGCGTCGGATCATTGAGCAGGATGATGCGCGGCTCGGCCATCAGCCATTTGGCGATGACCACCTTCTGCTGATTGCCGCCCGAGAGCGAGCCGGCAGAGATCTCGGTCCCGGCAGCATGGATTTCGAGCAGGTTCATAAGCTCGCCAACGAGCTTCGTCTCGCGCGCGCGGTCGATCATCCCGCCGTTCGAGATGCGGTCAAGCGCGGCGAAAGAGAGATTCTCGCGCACCGACATCGGCAGCATCAGGCCTTCCGTCTTGCGGTCCTCGGGGATAAGCGCCATGCCGATGCGCTTGCCCTTGGCCGCGTGCGGGCTCGAGGGCGAAGCGGGCACGCCCGCCACCCGGATCTCCCCCGACACGCCGCGCAGAACACCGAACAAGGCGAGCAGCAATTCCCGCTGCCCCTGTCCGTCGAGGCCGCCGAGGCCAACGATCTCGCCAGCATCGACCGTGAACGAAATATCGCGCAGCCGATCCGCCCAGTTGAGGCTCCTCACCTCGAACAGCGGCGTTGCGCGCTTCGCTGGCGGCGCGGGCTTCGGCGGAAAAATATGGCTGTACTCGCGCCCGATCATCATTTCGACGACCTCGTTGTCGGTCTTCGTTCCGGCCGCATAGGTCGCGACATTCGAGCCGTTCCTGAACACCGTGCTTTCGTCGGCGAGCTCGGCGATCTCATGCATGCGGTGGGAGATGTAGAGGAGGGCGAGCCCTTCCTGGCGCAAGCGCTTGAGAACGACAAACACCTTGGCGACATCGGCGGCGGTCAACGCCGACGTCGCCTCGTCGAGAATGAGGACGCGCGGCTTGCGGGCCAAGGCCTTCGCGATCTCCACCATTTGCCGGCGAGAGAGCGGCAGATCCTTGACCAGCGCCATTGGGTGGACGTCGGCCGCGCCGGCTCGTTCGAGCGCTTCCTCGGCGAGACGTCGTTGAGCACGCCGGTCGATCATCCCGAAGCGGCGAGGCGGATTGGAGATGGCGATGTTGTCGGCGACCGAAAGGTCGGGAACGAGCGAAAGCTCCTGGAAGATACAGACGATGCCGGCGCGATTGGCGGCGGCCGGGGAATCGAAGGCGACTTCATTGCCGTCGAGTAAGACCCGACCTGAGTCCGGCGCCACAACGCCGGACAGGATCTTTATGAGGGTCGACTTTCCAGCGCCGTTTTCGCCCAGAATGGCGTGAATGCGTCCCGCGAATATGGTGAGATCAGCGTTGGCAAGGGCGCGCACACCGCCGTAACGCTTGGAAACGCCCTCCATGCGCAGGATCGGCGAGGCCGTCGATTCTGCTTGGTTCACGCCGCCAACCCTTGCCCTCGAGACGCCCATGGGATCGCGACGCGCCGGCCTCGCGAGAAGCCGCCGCGAAACTTACGAAGTCCGCGGCGGCATTTGTCGGTTGTTACTTGTTTTCCTTCGACTGCCCCATGATTTCAGCGGCGCTGAAATTGATGTTGCAGGTCGGGAAAGAATTGCCGACGAAGAAATTGTCGCCGAGCTTGGAATAATAGTTCTCGCCGTCCTTGAAGTTCGGATCTTCGGCGGTCGCAAGCGGCAGCTTGATCGCCTGCGGTACGACCTTGCCCTCGAGCGCTGAAATCGCCGTCAGGATCGCGACGGCGACCTGCGCCGGGCCGCTGCCGCCGGAAGCGCATTTCAGCCCGTCGCTCGAAAGCTTGGAGCAAAACTTGCGAAAGCCGTTCTCGGTCTCGCCGCCGAAAGGCGCCATCGGCTGCTTGGCGTCGAGCATCGCCTGCACGACGCCCGTATCGCCGCCTTGGGCCGTGTAGCCGTCGAAATGCTTCTGCACGGCGATCGCGTCCGCTGTCACCTTCTGCGCGGTGGGATCGTCCCAACGGCCATAGACCTCGACCACGTCCCACTTCTTGCCGGTCTTATCCAAGGTTTCGTGGATGCCGTCGTGACGATCGCGGTCAACGGAAGTGCCGGAAACGCCGCGCACTTCAAGGATTTTGCCGCCGTTCGGCAGATGTTTGTCGAGCCATTGCGCCCAGTAGACGCCAAGGCCCTTCTGGTCGACATCGACGTTGATCGCGTCCTCAGTGTCGAGGGTGTTGTCGAAGGCGACGAGCACGACGCCTGCTTCCTTCGCCCGCTTGATGACCGGTTTGAAAGCTTCCGGGTTCTGCGCGTCAGTGACAATCGCGTCGTAGCCGGAATCGATGAAGTTGTTGATCGCCGCGATCTGCGCGGCAACGTCGTCGCCGGTCGAGACAACCTTGAATTCCTTGAGCTTGGCCTTGACTTCCGGCTGCTCTGCATAGGCTTTGGCTGTCTGAATCATCTGGATGCGCCAGGTGTTGGCGACGAACCCGTTGGCGAGCGCGATCCGGTAGGGCCCCTTCTTGGCGGGAAACTTGAAGAACTTTGTTTTGTCAGACCACGGCACAAAGCAGGCGGGGTCGGACGCTGGGCCGGCCACAATCTCGGGTCCGGCTGCGAAGGCTGGCGCCGAGAAGGCGCACATAACGGTCAGCATCGCGCCGGTAATGCCAGCGCAAGCAGCATGGCGGAAATAATTCATATCTGTCCTCCCTTTTTGCGTCTCAACTCGCCGGCTCATGGAAGCCTGCTCGTGGTCGGAACGCAGATTATCTTGCTCAGTCTGTCGTCGCCAACGCCGCTCCGAAATTGCTCGGAGACGCCGGATGGTTCGCCGGTCTATTTGCGCTGACATGCCAGTATAACGGACCGCCTCTGGCGCACAAGCCCGCGATCAAAGGCTCTTCGGAGCCCTTGCGACCATGCTACGTTCCTTAACACCCAGGCGGCCCTGCCGCCCGAAGCGCGTTGAACGGAGGCAAGAATGGCGACAGTTAAGCTCTGGACCGATGCGGAGGCGGAAGCGCAGCCTAGCAGGCTGTTGAAGAAGTATCCCGTTTCGCTTTGAGGACGGCTTCGTCGCCGTTTCGGTATGCGAACTCGATCTCGAGAGTGCCATCGTCGAGGAGTTCGGCGGTCCCTTCGCCCTCGACCTCGTCGCCTTCCTCGCAACCGGCCCAGCGAAAGCCAATCGAGTCCCGAGCATATTCGACCTCGAGGCCAGCCTCCAGAGCGCCGAAGGCGATTTCGTCGCCTTGCGCGGTGATCGTCAGCGCCGCCGGGCCGCAGAGATCGAGGTGAGCACCATCCCAGAGGTCGGCCTCGACGATCCGCCAGCGGCCGATCAGTCGGCAGTTCGCCGGGCTCTTCACGCGCAGGCCTCCAAGAGCTTCTGCAACCGCAACAGATTGTAGGCGGCGGCCGCGAAGGTAAAGGCCCAACCGACGCGATCGCGGCCGCGGAACTTGGCCTTCTCCTGCCCGCCAATCGTCTTCATCCAGCCGAAGGCTTCCTCGATCCGTTTGCGGATGCGTTGGCTGACTGCATAGCCTGCATGCCGCGTTGTGCGGCTGTCGATCGCCGACGAGCGGCCATTCGCATTCTGCGCCACGTGGGGCGTCGCGTTCATCGAGCGCAGTTCATTGACGAAGTCCTCGGCGTCGTAAGCTTTGTCGGCGCCGAGCGTGATCGGCCTCGGCCGATCGGCGCGCGGCTCGATCATGTGCAGCGCCGCGATCCGCTCGGCGTGGCCATTCGCCTCGGTCAAGCAGGCGTCGACGACGAGGCCGTTGCGGTTCTCCATCAGCGCGTGGCCCATGAAGCAGAGCTTCGCCTCCTTGCCCGGCCCTTTGCGATAGAGACGCGCGTCCGGATCGGTCGTCGAAGCGTGCGTCGCGTTCGAGCGCTTCTGGCCGTGAAAATCCGCCTCGCGGTTCCTCCTGCCGCCTGCCGTCGGAGGATCGCCCGAGCCGTCCTTCGGCCGAAAACTCTTCATCGAAGCCCACGCCTCGATCAGCGTGCCGTCGACCGAGAAATGATCCGCGCTGAGCAGTCGGTTCACACGCGGCTGCGAAAGCACCGCGCCCAAGAGCTTGGCTGCGATGTCGCCCTCCAGAAGGCGCTCGCGGTTCTTGGAAAACGTCGAGTGGTCCCACGCCGCATCGTCAACGCCGAGGCCGACGAACCAGCGAAAAAGCAGGTCGAACTCCAGCCGATCCATCAACTGCCGTTCCGAGCGGATCGAATAGAACGCCTGCAACAGCATCGCCCGAAGGAGCTTCTCCGGTGGGATCGAGGGACGGCCGCTCCGCGAATAAAGCGCCGAGAACGCGCCTGAAAGGGTCGAAAGCGCCTCGTTCACAATCCCGCGGATGGCCCGCAGCGGATGGTCCTTGCCGACCCGCGCTTCAAGATCGACGTAACTGAACAGCGACCCCGACCGCTCGTCCCTGCCTCGCATCCACTCGCCTCCGCCTAAGCGCAAGACGACAAAATCACATCACAATTCCCCCGGCCAGAGACTTTTTCAACGGCCTGCTAGTGTCAAAGCGGTTTTCGACGATATCCGAACAACTCGAAAATCGGACTTCGTCAACAATTTCTGGCGCGGCCTCGCCAACCAGCCCGAGATTCTTGAACGGACGTGGAACACGCTGAAAGCGGTGATGGGCGCGCCCGGACCGCTCGATCCCCTGACCCGGGAGCTGATTTACATCGCCGTTTCGATCACAAACGGCTGCTCTTATTGCATCCATTCCCACACCGCCGCGGCGCGCGGAAAGGGCATGACCGACGCGCAGTATTCCGACTTTCTGGCGGTGGTGGGGATGGCCTCGCAGACCAATGCGCTGGTCACGGGCCTGCAACTGCCTGTCGACGCAGCCTTTCTCGTCGAGAACTGAACGCCAAACGCGCAGGACCTTCGGGGCCGCTCCTGCTAAGCGAGCAGGATCGCCCTAGGCCAACAAAAAACCCGCCCGGGATTTCTCCCGAGCGGGTTTTGTTTCTGAGAGGCCTGCGCGGCGGGTTACTTCGCCTTGTCTGCCCTGTCGCGCGCCTTGAGCGCGGCGCCAAGGATGTCGCCGAGCGAAGCTCCCAAATCGGCTGAGCCATACTGCGCAATCGCCTCCTTCTCCTCGGCGACTTCAAGCGCCTTGATGGAGACTGCGACCTTGCGCGCCCGACGATCGAACTGCGTGATGCGCGCGTCGACCTTCTCGCCAACCGAGAAGCGCTCGGGACGCTGATCGCCACGATCGCGCGCGAGTTCGTTGCGCTTGATGAACGCAGTGAGATCGGTGCCCACAATCTTCACCTCGAGTCCGCCGTCCTTGACCTCGACGACCTCGCAGGTCACGACCGACCCCTTGCGCAGTTCGCCCTCGCCCTCCTCGCCAGCCTTCGCGGCGGTGAACGGATCATTGGCCAACTGCTTGATGCCGATGGCGATGCGCTCCTTCTCGACATCGACGTCAAGCACCTTGGCTTTGACCGTGTCGCCTTTCTTATAGTCCTCGATCGCCTGCTCGCCCGGTTTGTTCCAGTCGAGATCGGAGAGATGGACCATGCCGTCTACATCAGCGTCTAGGCCGATGAACAATCCAAACTCGGTCTTGTTCTTGACCTCGCCCTCGACGATCGAGCCGATTGGATGCTGCTCCGCGAAAGCCTCCCACGGATTCTGCAGCGTCTGCTTGAGGCCAAGCGAAATACGGCGCTTGGAGGCGTCGACTTCCAGCACCTGCACCTCGACCTCCTGGCTGGTCGAGACGATCTTGCCAGGATGGACGTTCTTCTTGGTCCAGGACATTTCGGAGACGTGGATCAAGCCCTCGATGCCGGGCTCGAGCTCAACGAATGCGCCGTAGTCAGCGATGTTGGTGACTCGGCCCTTTAGCTTTTGGCCAACGACGTAACGCGTCTCGATGTTCGACCACGGATCTTCCTGCAATTGCTTCATGCCGAGCGAGATGCGGTGGGTCTCGTGGTTGATCTTGATAATGCGCACCTTGACCTGTTGGCCTATGGTCAAGACTTCGCTCGGATGATTGACGCGACGCCAGGCGATGTCGGTCACATGGAGGAGGCCGTCGATACCGCCAAGATCGACGAACGCGCCGTAGTCGGTGAGGTTCTTCACCGTGCCATCGATGATCTGACCCTCGGCGAGGTTGGCGACGATCTCATGGCGCTGCTCGGCGCGGCTCTCTTCGAGCACGGTGCGGCGGGAAACGACGATGTTGCCGCGGCGTCGGTCCATCTTGAGAATCTGGAATGGCTGCGGGACATTCATCAACGGGCCAACGTCGCGCACCGGACGAATGTCGACCTGGCTGCGCGGCAGGAAGGCGACCGCCCCGTCGAGGTCAACGGTGAAGCCGCCCTTGACCTGGTTGAAGATGACCCCTTCGACCTTCTCATTCTTCTCGAACGCCTGTTCGAGCTTGACCCAGCTCTCCTCGCGTCGTGCTTTGTCGCGAGAAATGACCGCTTCGCCGAGCGCATTCTCGATCCGCTCGAGATAGACTTCGACTTCGTCGCCAAGCCCAGGCGCCGGGTCGCGTCCATGATTGGTAAATTCCTTGAGCGCCACGCGCCCTTCAGTTTTGAGGCCGACGTCGATAACGGCCATATCCTTTTCGATCGCGACGACCTTGCCCTTGACAACCGTTCCTTCGAACGCCTCGTCGTCGCCGTAGGTCTCATTCAACAGTGCGGTGAAATCCTCGCGCGTCGGCGCCAGGGATTGTATGGAAGCCATTGGTTCTCCTAATTGCGCCCTTTTGTTCGGGCAACGCCGGCTTTGGGTTCGCGTTGACGTTCAGGCGCCCACCGACCGGAAGGGTCTGCTCTTAATCAGAGCGCGACCCTTATCACCGCTTTAGCGGCTGAGCCGGCGTATAGGCCGACGGCGGAAGCCCCGGGGTTTGATCGCCACGTGGGGAACCCATGCAGCGAGCGCAGCGGCTAGCAGGAAACTCCGCCGAATTCAACAACGAAAACGCTCGGCTCGAACCGTTGGACGCCCTGCGAGCTTAGTCGCGCCAAGAAGCTATGCCGCTTCGCGCGACGGCCGCTGCTCAAGGAGAAGCGGCATCATCCCGAAGCCGGCGGAGATCCGCCGATTTTATCGCTAGGTGACCGACTCCAATTCCCGAATATCCTCGTTCCTGAGCGCGAAGGAACCTTCGTTCACCTGACGCAGTCCATTTAAGAATATCGAAATATCGACTTCCTGATCTTCATCCTGGTCTTCGAGGGGCTTAAACCGTCCATGAAAGAAGGCATATTCTATACCGTCAATTAGATAAGGAACAATACCTTCAAGTCTAAAGGCTAGCCTCTCTTCGCTATTTTGAGGAAATTTGAAATTAAATCCAATAATCTTTCTTATTTTGTAGATTTTACCTTCCCGAAGATACTCATCGACGAAACGATTTCGAACGCCGTCAATCGGTTGCGCATTGACGCAAACAATTTTTTGACCAACAAACCAATCGCGCATATCATTCCCCACCACCGAAGCGGTTATACTTTAGTAGAGGATTCCTTCGCTTCCCTGCTTAAATATAAGCGGCGACCATGAACGTAAGGTCTCTATTTCAAGTTGCAAATTAACAAATGTTTTCAATCTCGTTAAGTTCGTGTAGCCCGGCTATTTTTCGTTTTTCTTCCGCAAATTCATTGAATGCCCGACTCAGATCGGCATCTTAGAAGTCGAAATGTAGGAGCGCCCATTTTCCCGCTCTTCTCGCGCCCTTGACATCGGTCAAGCCCGTAGGCCGGCGAGAGCGGTCGGAGTTATCCGGGCCGACGCCAGCGCCGGGATCGGCGCGACGTCACGCAAACGGTTCGGCTTTAAGACCCGTGAGCCGCGCCTGAATCGGCGCTCGATTCCGCTCCAAGTTGCGCAAAAGAGCAGGTAAGTCCTTCAAATGATGGAGACGCGCACATTGGCGCGCACCCGCGATCAGGCCCGCCAGGGAAAGGTCCAGGTCTCGGTCAAGGCCTTGGGACCGGCGCGTAGGAAGACGCGCAGGTCCGTGCTCTGACCCGGGTCGACGCCGACATCGACACCGGCGCGAAATCCCCGGATATGGGCGTTGGGAGTAAGGAAGGTGCGGAGGATTCGGCCGGTCGACGCGGTCGCGACCGTCTCCACGAGCGAGGGGTCGCTCATGTAATAAGACAGGTCGCCGCCAGAAAAATCGATAAGGAAGCGTGTGGTCCCAGGCGGCGGCGGAGGATCCGGCGACCCCAACGCGCGTGCTGCGAACTCGGAACGTTCCGACCGTGCGGCCGCCAGGCGTCAGGCTTTGATCCATGGTTATGGACGTGATGCGATAGCCGAAGACGAGGGGCTTGCCGACCTCGAGACCCTGTTTGGGCGCCCAGGAGACGACAATGTTGTCGTTGGTCTCGTCGCTGGTCGGTAGCTCGACCAGCTCCACTCTGCCCTCGCCCCAACCTTCGTGGGGTTCGATCCAGTAGCTCGGCCTCAGTTCGTAAGCGAGATCGAGATCTTCATAGTCGCTGAAGTTGCGGTCGCGTTGCAGCAGGCCAAATCCGCGAGGATTGGCGTCGAGAAAGACAGAGACCTGCGGCTTTGCCGGGTTGCTGAGAGGCCGCCAGATCCATTCCCCCGCTCCGGTATGCATGAGAAGACCGTCGGAATCGTGCAATTCGCCCCGGAAGTCCTCGACGAATCGTCGGTCAGCCTTTCCGACGAAATACATCGACGACAGCGGCGCGAGACCGAGCGCCGGGGTTGGTTTGCGCGCGAACAGAGTGACGTTCGCGTCGATGAAGGTCTCCTGACCCGGGTTGAGATCAAAGCGGAACGCGCCAGTCGCCGATTCGCCGTCGAGGAGCGCATAAATAACGATATGGTCAGCGGTCGCGTCCGGCGTTTCGATCCAAAATTCGCGAAAAAATGGAAACTCCTCGTTGAGGCGGGGGGCGGCGCCGATCGCAAGCCCTCGCGCCGAGAGGCCATAACGCTGGCCGCGCCCGAGGAAGCGGAAGTAACTCGTTCCCAGAAAAGCGATCACTTCGTCCCAGACATGCGGCGCGTTAATCGGAAAACGCAGACGAAAGCCGGCAAAGCCGAGGTTGATCGGCAACGCGCCTAGTTTGGTATGACCGTAATCGAACAAATTAGCGGCATACGGAATTGGCGCCGGAATGCCGTCGCGCAGTACGTTGACGACGACCGGGCGCTTGTACAGGTGCCCGAGATGGAACAGCTCTAAGCGGAAATTCGCTCCATCCTGGCCAAGAAGCGGCTTATCGGATTTGAAGCGGATGTCTCGCCAGCCGTCAAAATCGAGGGTCGCCAGACCGTCGGGCAGCGGCGGTGTCGAGCTGTCGAAGGGGGCAGCCGCGAGATCCCTGGCCCGCTTCACAACGTCCTGGTAGCCAAACGTCGGCGGAGCTGGAGCCGCGGGCGGCGGCGCATCGGTCTGGGCGAGCGCGGGGGCGGCTAGGCGCGCGCCGGAAGCGGCCACGATGCTGACAAGCAGCGCCCGGCGGGACAAGTCATGCATAAGCGTCATTCAGGCAGGGCGATGAAGCCGGACGCTGGCGACAGTGCGGGTCGAGGCGGAAAGCCAGTTATGGCCATGGAGCGAAGGCGCTATTGCTGGGGGTAGTGTGCACGATCGCTTCAAGCCCCATGCTGAAGTTGGAGTTGAAGCGATAATTAACGCCGACGCCAAAGGTTCCGACCGCTTGGACTGCGCCGGGGCCGGAGAAAACGCTGTTGATGGAGTTGCTTGCGTTAAAAATGCCGCTGTTGAACCGCGTCGAGCGGACGAAATCGACGCCGGTGATGACGTATGGGGTCACCTGACCAAGATTGTAACCGAAGATAGCCGAGCCGCCGGCGAAAGCGCCGCCCGTGAACTGCGAGTATCCGGGACCTGTCTGGAGATAAGGCATATAGCCGGTCGACGCTTGCACCCCGAGCATGATTCCATTGTCGAAAACGTGTTCATAATTCAGGTCGGTCTCGCCGCCGACGCCCCCCTTGACCCCTTTGCCGCCCCAGGCCGAGATTCCCGCACTCACTGAAAGACCCGACCAATAATCCGGGGCAGGTTCCGTTCCGCCGGGTCCAAGCGCGGGATAGCTCGACGGGGCGGTCGGTAGATCAGCGGCTGCCACAGGCGCAGCCTCCACCCAAGCTGTGGCCGCGCACGCCGACACGGCAGAAAGGTAAGCGATACCGAAGCGCATGACGTCCGTCTTTATCACAAAATCATTGCAAGAGGCATTGCGATTTCGAGTGCGGCATATTGATGGCGGAGGGCGAGAACGCCGCCGAGCCGGCGCCCTTGGAAGGCTTGTGAACCTGACCCTACCCTAAGCTGGACAAGCCGCGGCGCGGGCGCTTATAAGCGCCGCGCTGCGCCTCCACGGCCGGCGCCCAGGTAGCTCAGTTGGTAGAGCACGTGACTGAAAATCACGGTGTCGGTGGTTCGATTCCGCCCCTGGGCACCAGTACCCTTATCCCACGGCATCTCAGGACATATCATTCCGCACCATAAACACTTGATATAACTT
>CAVTSD010000006.1:0-164085 GCA_963737365.1 uncultured Alphaproteobacteria bacterium | reverse complement strand
GTAATGGATCGAGACGACAGGTTATCAGCGGCCTCGGCTACGAGAACTCCGGCTTCCGTCTGAGCTGCCTGACGAAGCGAATCAACGTAGGCTGATTGTAGCGTCACGCCTGTCCATCTTTTAAGTAGAGCTACTCCAAACGCTACAGCGGCGCCCACGATCGTCGTCACGACGGCAGATATAATTGGACGCAAGGCTTCAACAATTGGTCCTACGACGATTGTGGATGGTGAATTTGTCATGAGAGATCTCTCGTCGTGCTTTCGGCGGCCCTTGAAACCCTGAAATTGCAGGCCTGACCAGATGCGGCGAACCAATTGCTGCGTTATATATTAGACAATCGGGCGCAATGCTTTTCGTGCGTTCGCAACAAGCGATGCTGGAGCAGCGAGCCAGCGCCGAAGCTGAGAGCTCGGCGGTGCGAATGTTTACAATAGGACGGAGCCGGCTAAGAACGGGTGTCCGCTGCAACCATCGAAACGACTTCGTCGCGTTGCTCGTTGCTGGGCTTTCATGTTGTTGAAGAGACGGCGTCCAGTGCCTTGCATTCGTAATAATCTCAAAAAGGCTGGAGAGGATGATCGTCCGAGCGAGAAGGATTGGATACTTCTGCAAGCAGTTTTGCTTCTGTCTGCTTCCCCGCGATGCCGTCGGCGACCATTCCTGCAGGCATTTGGAAGCTCATGACCGTATGGCGCATTTCGGGACCGTAATCGCCGTCGATGGCAATGCGATACCCGAGCATCTTGAGCGCCTGTTGAAGACCGCTGACCGTATGAATGTGCGGTGCGAATGGCGGTACCGAGATCCGCACGTTGACGACGACTTGCTATCAGGCGAAAGCAGACACGGCCGCTGCGGCTTGCACTGGTCCCATACGTCGGTAAAATCGCCGTTACGGTATTCGTCGTCGAACATGCCGTCAAACTTTTCCATAGAGTTAGGGTCGTCGGATGGGTCGTGATGGCCGCCGCCCGGGGCGCCCAGATCGCGATGCGAGGCAATTCCCGGAGCCACGCCAGCGCGAGCGTGGCGAACTGGAATCTGCAAATAATGGCACAGGTAAGCGAACACCCGCGCGGTGGCTGCGACTAAAGGCGCGTCGAAACCGCGACTTGCGAAGCCGCCCATCTCAACGCCGACGGAGCGCCGATTGAAGGTACATGCATGCGAGGCATTGTCGGCCAGATCGACCATCTACGTTGGTTCGTCGCCGTCCTCCTGGACCACATAGTGCGCTCACACACTCGATCTGCTCAATTCGAACCAACGGATAGTCCTCTCATAAATGCCATAGCAATCGTGTAATACTGTGAGGTCGACTCACGCCCCCAGCGCCTCGAGAAATTGGGGATGGTCGCAACAGAAGTGTGGGTAGAAAATCCGTCTTCAGCAAATCCTCTTTTTGTAACAGATACGGCTCTTGCGCGCCATCGAAATGGTCCATTTCGCGAAGAGGCGCACATCACCAGACCGGCGCACCGTCTGCTCCAGGCTATCGACGGCCGGGCCTGTTCGCCTGCGCGCTGACGACGCGTCGGACCGTGTCGACTTTGTTTCGGTTCTTACTATGTGAGCGTGTTGACGTCTTCTTCGCGCGAGCGGAGGTAGCGGTCGAAAGCGCGCTCGAGATGCGGTTTAGTACCCGAGAATTCGAGTACGCCGTAGGTGTTGCGTTTGAGGTCGGTCGCTGGGTCGAAATCAGTGTCGAGGAACATCTGCCAGCGGGTTTGATAGCCGCGGTCGCTTTTGCGGCCGTGAAACGGATGCTCGATCGTGCCGTGGGCGAACCCAATTTTACCTTTGACCTCGAAGGCCGCACGGGTCGCCCACGAGGCGATCGAGTTCTTATAGCCCTCGCTCACACCGGCAGGCACAGAGGCCTTGAACTTCCCGACCATACCAAGGGCCATGTGATAGTCGCCGGATCCCATAGCCGCGATTTCGAGGAGGCCGCCAATGCGGTCGAGCACAGGCCGCTGCCAACCCCATGCGTAACCAGGATGCGGATAGGTGTTGTAGCCGCCGTTGAAGGCCCAGAACGCGGCATTCGTCGCGACCACCGGCTTGCCGGCATGCCACACCGACGCGAAGCCCTTGTGCGTCTGGATATGCTCGTCATGGGGCCCTAGGTCATATGCAGTGTCCCAAGGCTGAACGACGGGATAGAGATCGAGTGCTGCCAGCGTCTCAATTGCCCATCCGGCGCGGCGGAAGATGATGTCAGCGTCAAGGGCCACAATTTTTTCAGCTACGTCCGGCAAATGGGCTATAGCGATATTGAGCAGGCATTCTTTCGACCAAACCATGGTCTTGGCGCGAATTGGGATGTGGCTGACACGCGCACAGCTTAGATCTGCTAGATCGAAGCTACGTGAACCATAGGCGCATTCGGCCAACGTAACGTGGACGTTGGGTTCCTTGAGCCACTGAGCGACTGCCGCGCGCGCAAGTGTGATGCGCGACCGCCAGCGCAGCGGATTTGCCACGCAGGACACAATATAGAGTGTTTCCATTTGGTCTCCTGGCAATCAACATCGCAGACGTTGCCGTTAGCGCGGGTTAGCGCGCCTTTTTCAGCTTGTTCGCTTCGCTTCGCCAGTATAACCGTCTGATGTAAATGCCAACGGCAACGAGCATATCTGCGACATTGGAGGATCCAGAAACACGCCGCAGTTCGCTGAGTTTACCGCTGGCGTCGCAAGACGGAGCTTTAGTACGATGACCACGCGACGAGGTCGGCATGCATCGAACGCGCTTGCCCCTACGTCCTGCCAACGCTTTCCGGGCAATCTCCAAAAATGGAAGTCCTCGAGATGGCTCACGACGCAAACTCGAGTTCCGCCTGCGGTTACAGTTCGTCGCCCCCGGCATCGAGCGTTCCAGTTCTGATGTCGGCAATTAGCTTTATGAGTTTCTCGCTGATTCGGAGCGGCCCACACGCGAGGGGGCCGCGGGTCCAAAGAATAATCCCATCGTGAGCACCATCATGAGTTGCGAGCAGCGCTCCATCGCCGGGCGGAAAGCCATCGGGAGTGGTCGGGCTTCCAACGTAGATGCCCTCGACGAAATGGAATTGCCCGGGAGTTAGCGTGGTGAAATGAGTTTCGACGTCGGACTTAGGCCAGAGCTTGGCAAGCGGCTTGCATATAGGCAAAGGCGTTTTGTTTGCTGCAAGGGCGGCTTCTCCGATTCCTGGATTTAGTCCTAGGATCAGGGCAAAGATTATCTCAACGCGCAGCATGAGGCCTCATCTGTGTAAAGAAAAAACGAAGGGAAAACGGCTTTTGTGTCGCCCCGAAATCGACAGGCTCGTCTTGTGAGCGGGCGGTGACCTGTTTGGAGCGAATGCATCGAGCGTGTTCGCTTGTGCGCAATTGGCAGAGTACTGCGGTGAAACGGTCCCCGTCTCTGACCGACCGCGATGTCCTCAGCATCGTTAAGAACCAATGCAGCTGGGTCGCGAAACGTTTTCGGAGGCCTCGTTGAACGAGTCAGTCCTTCTGAGGAAGCGACAACAGGGGATCGTCCAGCTCGTAACCGGGGGCACCTTGTGCGCCCTGATCCTTTGCGCCGGTTTGCTTCGTTCCTAGACTGGCTTTCTTTAGCATCACCCTTTCGCCATGGCTGAGCCTGCTTTGTGCCTCGCGCAATATCCGTTTGAGCTCGTTGTTCAGCGGCGTCTCGTATGCGCGTGGCGGAGCTTCTGCCTCACGTAACCACAAGTCGACCAGTTGGCCGTCATTGTGCGCGACGAAGGCGATGAGTTCGGCATAAGCGGGTAGCGTTGCGGGCGGCGCCGAGATGGGGAGGCCCAGCATCGTATTAACTTGATACGGCGTTGCGCAAGCCAGTGCGACGATGAGAGCGGGGACGCCGATCTTGGCGATAAGTGGCACGGTAGAGAAACGAAGCAGCCACGAGCCGATGAGCGCGGTCATGAGCAGCATGGATCCAAACGAGGCGGCGAAGGCGCTAAAAAAATTCACGGCCTGTCCCTCAAGGCGTCGGCAGCAGGTTCAAGCGCCCGCCCGCCGAGCACTTCTTGTTGTCCGCCAAGCCGGAAGTTCATTACATCGACGATTCATCTGAGACGATAGAGCACGACGGTGCGCTAACCGTGAGATACATTAAGAGCGCCCGGATCTCGACCTAGGGTCAGGACTTATTGATCAGAGCCAGAATATGACAGTTGCGGCGATGCAGATTGCCGAGAAGTAGGTATGGGCGCAGCGGTCATAACGGGTGTGGATGCGCCGCCAATCTTTGAGCCGTCCGAACATGTTCTCGATCTTGTGGCGCTGTTTGTAGAGGACGGCGTCATGGGGGATCGCGACCTTCCGGTTGGATTTCGAAGGAATGCAGGCGGCGACGCCGCGCTTGGCGAGGGCGGCGCGGAACCAGTCGGCGTCGTAACCCTTGTCGGCCAGGAGTTGCTTGGCTTTCGGCATGGCGGGCCACATCAACGCCGCGCCCTTGTAATCGCTCATCTGCCCCTCGCTTAAGAGCATGACGAGCGGACGTCCGTTACCGTCGCAGAGCGCGTGCAGCTTGGAGTTCAAGCCGCCTTTGGTGCGCCCGATACGTCGGGGAACAGGCCCTTTTTTAAAAGGCTCGCGGCGGTGCGATGGGCCTTGAGATGCGTGGCGTCGATCATCACCCGCTCGGGCTTGCGGCCGTTGTGCGCCAAGGCTGCGAAAATCTTGTTGAACACGCCCAAGCGGCTCCAGCGAATGAACCGATTGTAGATCGTCTTGTGCGGACCATACCCAGGCGGGGCGTCGCGCCAACGCAGCCCATTCTTGATCACAAACACAATCGCGCTGACGATCCGCCCCGGTCGTCGACCCGAGCGATCCCGTGCGACCGCGGAAAATAGCGCTCAATCCGCCCCATCTGAGCCCGAGACAGCAAGAACAAATCAGTCATCGGCGAAGCCTCCCGCCTCGCCTATGAATCAGCCAATCCGACCCAGCGCAAGAACTTTAATAGGTCCTGAGCCTAGATCGACCGGCCGGAGTGCCGCATTAGGATTGCATATCCGGGTGAGATGGTCGTTATCTTGTCAATGGCGAATTCGAGAATTGCTACTCGCATGCGATCTCAAAATTTGCTTTGCCCTTCTCGTGCCGGCTTCAAGATTGAACGTCATAATCGCGATAAGAGCCGCTGCGGTTCCGCCACTAGCCGTCGTAAAGAGCGACGTCGCGAGTGCAGTGAAGCTGGTGGCCCCTCCGGCGAGCGACCTAGCCTGTAGGGAAAGGCCGATCGCAGTGCCGACAAAACCCGCCATGACGCAAAGTCGCTCCGCCAAATGACCATAGTCCGACGATGGAACAAAGATAAATGCTTGCGCGTTAGAGCGCTCTCTGTGGTTCGCCGTCGGTTCGTCGACCCGCCAGGCCTCCCGCCCTAACCAAATCACGGAGCCGACGAACAGTGCGGCGATCACACTAGTCATCATACTAACGTCATTCGTCCAAATAGTCTGCGGCACGCCGTTAGCCCACGCAAAAAATGCTATGCCCGAATAGGCCAAAAATAGAACGAAGTGCGACAGAAAAGTTAGACGAGGAAGGTACACGCGCTGCCTCCAGTTGTAGTGAAGAATTTTCTAATGAAACTAAGCATGCACTGTAAGGCAATGCGCGATTACCAGGGCCAGAAACACTATCCGCTGACCGCCACGCCCTGGAAGATGCCGAAGGGGCGCAAAGGTAATCCCGGCTCGAAATAGCCGCCCTGACCGTTCGTAAAGAACGAATTCAGCGGATTTCCGGGGAAGCCGGAATTGTCGTAAATGAACGTCCCCATCGTGTTCGTGTCGGTATTGTAAGTCCCGATGCCGCCTAAGCCCTCAAGAGGCGCAAGCGGGATCGCCGCAATCGCGCCGCCAGTCCCGCCGCCGAGCGCGGTTAACGGCACGGTGCATCCCGCGCCTATACCGAGGCCGACCGCAGAAGAGGCGGCCGAAGGAACGACGTTGGCGATCGCGCCGCCCGAAACCGTGACGTCGAATTTCGGCAAGATGTCGCCCGAGGCAACGGTCGGGCATACCGCCGCGATTGTGTAGGTTCCGCTGGTGTAGCCTGAGCCAGGCATGAACGGAAAGGATTGCCCGCCCACATAGCCGAGGAGCGAGCCCAGCCGTCCCGACACAAGGTCAACGTCGCCATAGTTGACGAAGGTCGATCCGCTCGCCCAGTTGCCGACGCCAGAGAACACGCCGGACGCATATGCCGGCGCCTTGACGCATTGCACGATCTTCGCCGCGACGATGTTGCAGGTGAAGGCCGCGCTCTGGTTGAACGCGCCGTTGGCCATATCCGCGCCCTCGTCGAAGACCGAGCCGGCCGCGGTGTTACCGGCCCCTCCAGGACCATACATGGGCTGAGTTGTGCCAATGCGGAAGGTGCGAACAATCTCGCCGATCCCATTGTCTTTGCACACGCCATTCGCGACAGCATAGTTTGGCGCAATTCCATTGACATTGTTGGCGCCGCAAGTAGCGATCGCCGCAGCGGTCCCGAAGGTTCCACCGTTGTTGATCGAGACGGCAACGTCGATGCAATTCGAGCCGTTCGCGCCGCCAGCCGCCGTGCAGCCGCCCGTGATCGCGCCGCTGCCAGCGCCGCCGATCAGCGCTCCGGCAGGATTTTTGGCCGTGAAAGTGAAGGTCTGTCCAACCTCCCCTGCTCCGATCGCCGTCGACTCAGTTGGAGGAACGGACAGAGACGTGATGACGAGTCCCGAAGCACAGCTTGCGCAAGAGAACGCCTGTCCGACCACGAAGGGCCGGGCGTGCGCTGCAAGGCCTCCCGAAATGGTGACGGTGTTGCCGGACCATGTGGCGCTTGAGAATGTCGCGTCGTATTTTGTCGACTGCGAGTCGGCGTCGAAGCACGGGGCCGCTAACGCTCCCGAAACGCACCCTGGCGCGTCGGCCTTCACCCGGTCGACTTTCGGGTCGCTCGCATTGCCGCCGTTGGCGCCATAGATCATCGCCGCCCAGCGCGAGGTCGCGCGCCGCCCGCCCATGAAGCCATTGGACGTATGCGGGCTCCGGCCCGTCGTGCCTGCAAGTCCGGTTGTCTGCACGATGATGTCGTTCAGCGTGCCGAGATAAGTGGCCGTCCCCGATCCGCTATAATAGACCGGATTTTGCATCGCAGAAGCGACCGATACGCTGGCGGGCGAACCGGCGAGATGATAGGACGACCCGTTTTGGCCCCAGGCGCCGCTTGCAAGGCTGGTGATGTAAACTCCAGAGAGCGGCCCTACGTTGCAGCTTGTCGATACCACGACGCAGTTGACAATTTCGCCCTCCCACATGGGACCGACGGCGTTCGCCGAAAGCGTGAGAACGCTACTCGCGATCGTGCCGGAGAACGTCGATTTGGTCGCGATGTCCTCCGCCCACGCATCGTAAGACCCGTCCTGCAAGTCGGTCGAAAGGCCAAAGGCGAGCGGGCCCTCGACGCGCCATTGTCCCGTGGTCATGAAGGGCACGTTGGGGCTCGCTCCGGGGATCAGAGCAGGAAATTTGGTCCCGTAGAGCCACGACACCATTTGCGAATAGCCGAGAGCGCCGAACTGGTAACCGATGTAGCCCGTCGCTCCATAACCGTTCAACTGATAGGTATGGTCCGTCCCGTAGCCGGAATAGATATGGCCATTGACCCCACCAGGAGCTTTGGCGAACATGGTGGAATCCGCGCCGCTATGGTTGGAGCCGTCGCCGAAGAAGTCGATATTTTGCGGGCGCGTCAGCCCGCTCGTGGCGCCGCTGAAGGTTTCCGGCGAAACGATGTTCGTCCAGGTGGCGATGATCGCGGCGCCGCTTGCCGGCGCGGTCGCGAAATTGATCTGATAGTCGCCGGTCTCATAATTGACGAACCCGGACCAGACCACACCGCCGCCCGCGTCGGCGCAATTCCCGCCGGTGAGATTATAGGCAAAGGTCTGGGTGTCGCGGCAGACCACCGTCCCGTTGACCGAAACGGAGAAGGTGCCAGCCTTGATGATCGGCTCGCCGAAGCCCGCCCATCCATAGACCGACGTGTTGCCCTGCAACTGGATGTTGAGGTTCGGCCATGGCGTCGTCGTCGCGCCAAACGGGAGCAGCGACGCGGGCGCATCGGCGCGCATCGCGCCGGTTGCGCCGTTGTCGGCATTGGAGCTTAAAAGCCACGTCGACGAGCCGAACGACATCTGTGAGGAGCATCCGGTCAGGCAGCGAATGAGCGTCGGCGCGTTTGGTGTATTGAGCACCATGCCAGGCTCGAGCGCGCCGCCGATGCGGGTGGTCGCCGTCACGATCGGCTGAGAAGAGCCGTTGACGCCGATCGTGCCGGTGAACCATCCGCCCGTCAGGCTTGCACCGCCGAACACAAGCTGTCCGGCCGGAGAGACGCCCGCGCTCGGGCAGAAGGTCGCCAACGAACACCAAACGGAGGTCGAGCCATCGCCCGCGCCGATTGTTTGGGTCTGTGGGACATTGCCGAGCGTCATGAGGCCCACGCCGACACCATCTCGGGTCGGGGAAAAGGCTGACGCCGGAACCCCGAACGCACCCGACAAGCCCTGGTCGAACGCAGTCGTCCCCTCAGAGGTTGCCGTTATGCCAAACCGATCACCGGCGTAGTATGCAGCCTGACCTGGATAGAAATTAGCGGTGATTGGCGGCCCCTGCAAGTAATACTGCAGCCCTCCATAGGCGGAGGCCCATATATTGGCTCCCCAAAGACCATCAGGGAAAAAGGAATTGTAATTCCCGGCTTGGCTTCCCTTCAGGATCGAGTCCGCCTGCCCCTGGCCATAGAGGGCGAAAACGAGCCCGACCTTGACCGCGTTGGGAATCGTTGCGTAGGCGGTTCCGTTCGCAGCGCGGACGGAAACGAAATAGGGTCCTCCGCCCGGAATATTGGCCGCTTGACCAATCCAATTGTGGACCGTCGTCGCCGTCATCGTCTCCGAAGGAATGGCAGAGCCGGGAGACGGACTGACCGTGTAGACGCCGACTCCCGTGTTCGCGGTAATCGTGCCGCTGTAGCCGGCGCCGGTGAAGGCGTTGCCGACCATCGGCTTTGTGTCGCCTGTGACGGTCATGACACCGCCGGTCGTAATCGAGGCGGCGAACGTGTATGGAGTTGCAGCGTAAGAGGCAAGATTCGTCCATGCGCAAGCCGTGCAGCCGGGAACGGGCGGTCCATCGGCCGACAGCGACACTTGCGCCTGGATTGAGGACGGCGCGCCGCCGAGGGCGGACGTGTCGTAGGTTCCAGACACCGTTATGGCGCCCACGTCGGACGTGAACGGCGTGTTGAGCGGGAATGTGATCGCCGGCCCCTGATCGCGGATCGTGAGCGCTGGCCCGGGCGCAACCGCGCCGCCGTCGGTGATCGTTGTGCCGGAGAAGACGACCGGCGAGCCGGACGAGCCAACGGTTCCGGCCGCATTCGGCGGGCCTGAGAGCGTATAGTTGCCCACAAGCCCGATCGCGCCCGACTGATAGCCTGTGACCTTGACCGGATTGGTGATGATGTTCGGGTTGGTGGCCGTTGTGAGGGTTTGGACATATTCGCCCGGAACGACCGTCGACAACGAAGCCGTCATCGTCCCGTCATTCTGGACCGGGGGGTAGTAATTGCCCGCCACGGTCCAGGTTGATCCGCTGCCGCCGGTGATGAGCAGAGGCGCCCCGGTCAGAACTCGCGCCGCCATCGGTGACCGCCATGCCGGTCGAAAGGGAGCCGGTCACGCCGCTGACCGTGAGATTGGTGGGCGGCCCGGCCAGACAACCCACGGTCGGCGTCGCGCACCCGCCGAGCAGCGTCCCGCTTGCTGTCGCGGTTGCATTTGCGGTCAGGGTGTACGTGCCGGATAGGCCCATGACGCCGCCGTTGGCGGTGCTGGTCGCCTGAGATTGCACTGTGCCAAGCAAGGTCGTTCCGCTATAAACCGTCATGCCCGGCCCCAGCACCATGCCGACGATCGAGGGGCTGAGCACCGTGGGAGAAGTGACCGTCAAGGTCGGGCTTCCCGAGGTCGTCGAGCCCTGGAACGTCGTGTTGAGCGAGCCGGTGAAGCTGGCGAATCCGCTGTGCGTTCCCCCGTCGTCAAAGGACGTCACATGCAGGGTCGAGACGCCAGCGGTCGTGTCGATATAACCCTTGAGTGTGTTCGACTGAATCGGCAGCGCAGGCTTGAAGGCGCCGACCGCGAAGGTGACAGGCGAGCCGATCGAGCCCAAGTTAGCCGCGTTCGCCGAAGTCGGGAAGGTCAGCGTATAGGTGGATTGAGCCGTCCCGGTCAGCGCAAGCGTGGGCGGGCTTCCAGGGCCGCCCCCGAGTCCGGGGCCGCTCAGATAGGCCGTCGCAAGGGTTTGCGCGAGCGTCCCGAAGGTCGTCGAGGAGACGTTGAGCGTCGCGGTTCCGGCCGACGTGTTCGCGTTCGTGATGTAACCGGTGATCGTGGCGGCGGCACTATCGCCCCAAATGCCAGGATCGTTCAGGCGATAGAGCGAATGAAGGGTCAGGCTCTTCGTCGCCGCATAGGCTTGAATGTCAGTCTGCTTGGTGCAGATCGAGGCAAGGTCCGACATGCTCGGCGCATCGCCCGACTGGAGCGGAAGCGCGCCCCAGAGCGTGGCGACGTTGCCGATCGCGCCGCCCCAGCCTGTTTTGGCCGTGCCGGACACGCTCGCGCTGCCTCCTATGGCGCTCATGAAATCGCCGAGAGCCGCTGAAGAGACATGAGTGACCGACGCGCCGGCTGGCAGCGCTCCATTTGCCGTCGCGGTGAAATAGAACGACGAATATCCGAAGATCGTCACAGGCGATCCAGACGAGCCGAGTGCGGCCGTCTGGTTGTTGCTCAAGGCGTAAGTGCCGACACCGCCGACGCCGGTCGAGCCATAAGTCCCGTAGGGCAAAATGTAGGTTTGTCCAGGCGTCGCGCCGAGGATCGTCTGACCCGGGACGAAATTCGACGCAAGCATTCCGCCCGAGCCGGTCGAGGCGCCCGGATTGTTTGTGATCGGTATTCCGTTGGGCGCGCTGATCGGGCGGCCGACGACGACGTAGGGGCCCGAACCCGAGAGGGAGGTCGTCACATAGGTCTGATTGAAGCCCGACGGCGTCATGCCCGAAACGGTGAACTGGGAACCGGCGACCATGCTCGGATTGGTCGAGAGGGAGAACGTGACGCGGCCCGTCCCTGAATTGTAGGCCGCCCACGATCCCGAGCCGGTATAAGTGTTGAGCGCGGTCACGACCAGCGCCGGCGAGGATGGCGATTGCGTATTGACCAGCGTATAGCCGATCATGCTGGCGTCGCCCTGGTTGGGCGTCGGCACAAGCGCCGGAGCGCCGGGAAGCGCGTTGCCCTTGTCGTCAACCATCTCGAGCGATTGCGATCCGGGGAAGTCCGAATCGTCGCCGTTCTCGACAAGCCAGCCGCAGATATGCTGACCGTTGGCGACCGTGATCCCGGTTGGGCCGCCAGAGAATGGCGTCGCCGTGGGAAACGTCGGCGGCGTGATCGAGCCGCCCGAGCCGGCAAGCGCCGTCCCCTCGGCCGTGACTGCGGCAGGGCACGAGGTCGCGCCCGTTGTTCCGACAAGCGTTGTCCCGGTCGTTCCCGGCAAGGCTGTGTAGGCGGCCGAGTTGTAGCCGGTCGGCGTAAACCCGGCCATCGTGTACGTCAGTCCAGGCGTTAGGCCATGCGCGACGGCGATATGCGCGGTGACGACCGCTTGGCTATTGACGACCGCGCAAGTGGTGCCGGTTCCGACTCCCGTCGCCGTGGCGATGCCGAGAGACGGAATCGAGGCCAGGGTGACGGTTTGGGAGGCAGGACAACCGAATCCGGGATCGGTCCACTGGACCGTGCCGCCGAGCACGACACCGGCGGGAGGGCGTGTGCAGCCGCTCGTGTTGGCGGTGAAGGGGTAAAGTCCAGAGCCGGTGTTGCTCGGCGAGCTGGCGCTGCCGCCCGTCTCATAGGAGGTCCCAGGATTGAGCCACCATTGAGTGCCCTGCTGACCAGCATACGTCCTCTGGTAGAAGAAGGAAGGCTGCCCCGGCACGTTGTTGGCGTTCAGAAGCATTCCAGAAAATGGCGACTGAAGGCCTTGGGCAAAAGCGAGATTGGGGTCGATCGCAAACTCGAAATAAAATGCAGCCGAATTTGTCGCCGTCGACGGCAATGAGGACGCGCCCGCAACGCCGCTATTCGGTTTCAGGGCATTGTTGGTTGTGCCGATGCTCTGGTTCGGGTTGAAGTTCGAGGACACCGCCGGGAGAAGGGTCGGGGTCGTGAGCATGGCAATGCCTACGCCGCCACCGACGCCAAGCAACGTAAGCACGCTGGCGGCAACTGCCGGATGACGGCCGATCACCTCAATAAACGAGATGGTCAAGAGAGACGCGAGGAAACGTTTCATCGTTTGGAGTCTCGCTAGCTTCTAAAACTGGGTGTAGGCGAGGCTGCCGCTGACCTGGACTGCAGCGGAGCTCAGCGCGCAAAGCGCGTTGCCCGCGGGGACGACAAGCACCGGACCGAGACCGCTGCCTTTTGCAGCGCCAAACTGCGCCACAAGGCTGTAAGGGCCGGTGAGGGGGGTAACCCCCACTGCGCAATTCGTTCCCGTTCCGTATTCGAAGGTGAAATTGGTTGTCCCTGCGGCGATCATATCCCAAGCAGTAACGTAAATCGCTTTGCCGCTGACTCCAGCGATCAGTTGTGTGGTGGCGGCGGTAGAAATATTGATTGGAACCGAGGCGCCAGCCTGAATGATACTGGTGAAGCTTCCTCCGGTGTTGGCGCTGTTGATCGGCATCGGCACGCCACCCGTGACCCCTTGCACCGACTGGGCGCTGGTTGCGCTCGTACCGGCCGCAGTAACTTCCTGATTGGCAGCCGTGGCTGCGCCGGCGGGCAGGGCGGATGCAAGAACGTTCGCGTTCACCCCAAGCACGTTGAGCCCTGTCGGCGCCGAGCCCCACGTGGAGCCGGACGCACCGACCATGTTGCCCCCGCCGATCAGCATGCCGTTGTAAGTCGCCGAGCCGGGAGCGGGGGAGCCGGTCGACCCGATAGAAGCGTTCGAGCCACCGCCGCCGCCTGCACCTCCTCCGCCCGCGCCGGTCGGCAAGCCCGAGCCGCCCGATATGTTAAGCGAGGTCGTTCCCGCTGTTTCAATCGCGGCGAGAAATGTGTTTGGTCCGACGGTGAATGCCATCCAACCGCCGGCTGGGATGACGTCGTTGCCCGCGGTTGCAGCGGCCGTCGAGCCGCCAAGCGTCACAAAGGCCGCGTTTGCTCCCGTATTATAGACGATAACGACCGTTCCGGTCGGAAGCGCCACACGCGACGATGTCGCCCCGACGGAAAGCTGCGCGTAGGCCGGCGTTGGCTGAAAGCCGCTAAGCGAAGCTGTGAAGCTACCAGAAATCTTGCCCGGGTTCGAGTTCGTGAACAGTGGTCCGACGCCGGGTTGAATTGGCACAATGCCGCGGACGTAAGTGCCACCGGAGTCCTGGTAGGTTTGCGCGCAAGCAGGCACGCCAAACAACAGGCCAGCCGCTCCCGCGGCGCCCAGAAGGATGCGCTTCATTTCCGAACCTATTGGAAAGAGAAAGCCGCTACGCGGCGGAGGGATTCGCGAGAAGGATGGAAGTCGATAACCTGACCTGCCCGCCCGTAAAAGGATTGCCAGCCGCAGTGACAATGATCGTGGTGTTCGCGTAGAAGGCGGCCGGGGCGATCAAGCCGAAATTTGATGACCCGGCCGAAATGGAGAGCACAGAGCCAAACTGCGAGAGGTTCGAGGATACGCCGACCTCATACGAGGAGGCGCCAGTAATTGTCGTAAGCACGCGAGCCCCGACCGCTAGGAGAATGCAATTGGCCGGAATCGGCATTGAAGCGTTAGTGGAAGCGCCCGAGAGCGTGACTGTCTGCTCGATAACCTGAACTTGGAGATTGGCGCCATGCGCGGCGGCCGCGAGACTGAGGGTCGCAGGCATGAAGCCCTGATCGATGATCGTCCAATGCCCCGTGCCGTTGCTCTCGAGCCCGATGAAGCCATAGGCCTGGTTAATCACAGCCGACGCCGCGCCATTGATCATGTCGCTGCCGGTCGCGTTCGCCGTGATCGTCTGGGTCACGCTACAATTACCGCTTTCGTCGACGATGACGAGGCGAGTCCCCGTCGGATAGGCGCCGGAAGCTGGCAGCGTGACAACGCGCGGCGCCGTTAGTGTGGTGTAAGCGATCATGCGGTCGGTCAATAGAGCTGTGTAGGCAGCGTCGCTAACGGCTGCACGCGAGTTGGTGATGACTTCGGCGAGCTTGGCAGCGGGCGCGCCGCCTGCAGTCACGCCATCCTGCGGAACGAGGCGATTGTTGGTCGTGTCGACGACGACCTCGCCAGCAGCGCCGATGAAGGCCTGGACCTGGCTCGCCGTGCCGCGTCGAAGTTGAAGCTGCTCGCTCAATGCTCAATCCTTTAAACGAATTTGCGCGCCGTGAGCGCTCTGATGGCGACAATCCTGGACGCCGCTTGGACGCGGGCGCCCATTGATGGCGTTCCTGCCTCGCCTTGGCACGCGCCAAGCGAAGATCGAGGGCCGATTGGCGAACGAAAGGATCGAGGACCCGAATGGTCGTTAAGCGCCTTTTTCTCGCTTATTGAACCGTCCCCAGATCGATTACGCCGACCACCACGTCGTTGACTGAGCCGAAATCGTCGGCGAGCGTCACGGCGCCCGTGGTGAGCCCCAGATCAACCGGCGACCCGTTGAGCAATTGCGCCGCGATCGGATGAACGACCGTGACCGCGATTGCGCCAAGATCGAGCGAAGCCCCAGCGACTTCCGTCACCAGCCCGAAATCATCGGCCAAAGTCGGCACGTCGACCGCTTGCCCGAGATCAAGCGGGAAGCCAGTCTCCAACTGCGCAAAGATCGGGTTTGGAGAGACGGGGGCGGCAGTCGCAAAGGCGTAAACGATGCAAGTCGAGAGGTCTTGCAACCCGCCGCCCATCGTATTGAAGCTTTGGAATTTGAAAAAGAGCATCTTGCCAGCAAGATTCGCTGGCAGATTGTATTGGGCCACTGCGCCATCAAGGCGAGCGAACGGAGCGCCGGTCGAGTGTGTGGTGGGCGATGATCCGCCGAGGCCACGCGCGAGGCCGGTCAAATTGTAATTGTTCGTCGTCGTCAAGGTGGCGACTTCGTAGCCAACGAACTCGCCATCAACCAGTGATAGCGTACCGCCCTGCTGTGCCGCGTCCTGGCTCGTGCCGGAGAGCGTGCCTCCGCTTTCCGCGAGGTTAACCGCCAGCGTGTCGACAGCATCCCATCCAGCCGCAGCGGGCAGGCTTGAGGTCAGGAAGCCCTGGCGCAGCGGCGAGCCCAGCGTCGCCACTTGCGAATAGGTGACTCCATCCACCGACATCCAAACGACGGCGCCGCCCCATTGGCCGTTGTAGCCGGCGCCTACGCCCGAAGCGCCGACCCAGATTTGAGATACGTCGCCAGTCAGCGACAGCGGCGGCTCGACAATTAGCGGCGTGTTGACCGGAACCGCGGGAACGCCAAAGTTGGGCTGGTATCCGATCGATGAGGCATTTGGATTGAACGCCGGATTCGAGACGCCGACAACAAGCTCCTCGCAGGTGAACCCAAGCAGGCCTTTGTCGTCCTCTTCGATCTCAATGATGCGAACAGGATAATCAGACAGCCCGAGATTCGCATCCGTGATCGTGACGATGTCCATGGGATCGAGCAGGCAATATTCCCAGGACAGCTTGAAAGTGAACTTGGTCCGGACGTAGAGCTCGCGCTGCAAGATCGTCTGCGCGATCGCCGGGCCCATGATGAACTCGTCGCATATCTCGTGCGCTTGGATCGTGGATCCAACCCGGGGCCCGAAGACCTCGATCTGGCTCTGGTCTCGCGCCTCAACAGGGACCGCGCTATACTGGTTGCCTCGCGACAAAACTTCGACACGCTGGATCGTGGGCAGCGAGAAGACGTCGGCGCGCTCGACCTGGACCGGATCCTTGTTGCCCTTCTCGTCGACGAAGTCGGCATCGTTAAGATCATAGACGGGCGTAAGATTCGGCGTGAAGCTGCCGGCTGATCCTGAAGTGTAAGTGATGACGACAGGCTTACCTTCATCGGCAGGCCCGAAAACGTATGTCCCAGACGGGAACATCCCATACTCACCGGCCGATGTCGGTTCAGCCGCCCCGATGAAAGCGAGCGGAATGTTGGAGAAGGCGTAGACGACGCCGCCATCCGAAACAAACTGGCTTGCCGGCGCGACCGTCACCAGCGCCGGGAGAGGATTCCCGGATGACAGAGGGATCGGAATCGGGATCGACAACTGAATGCTTGAAGTCTGTTGCTGCCCGGCGGAAATGGCAGTGTCCCCATAGGGAATGAACTTAAGAAGGCCGCCGCTCCACACCGCGGCTGTAGAGAAGATCTGCAGCCATCGGGTCAGGATGCTCGACGCTTGTTCCTGGCTGGTGAGGGCGGGCGAGAACGCATAGCCCATGGCGCGGCAATAGGATTGAAACGAATCCGCGATTCGTAAACAGCGAACCGCCATCGATCGACGCCGGATTGAAACCGCAGCCATACTGCGCGTTGGTCAGAAAGTCCTGAATGACCAGAGCCGGATCAGCGTCGACCCCATTCGCGCCGGTGCCGGACAACGGTCCGTAGACCTCGACGTTGTGATTGCCGATCGCGGCGCTGTCGCCAAGATTGTAGCCACCACCCCAGAGATAGGCGGTGCCTTGATAGGCGAGCGCGTTGTAGGGATAGAACTCCGCCAGATATGGCCAGACAAGAGCCGGCGTCGTGCCGCGAAAGCAGCCAAGACCAAGCACGACGTCGGTGTAAATCGATAGGTCTTTCCAGATGATGCCGATCCCGTCGCCGTAGAAGCCCTTCGGTGACAGAGGCCCTTCGCAGAGCGCCATGATCAGATCGGCGGTATAGGTGTAGCTAGTCGCCGACGCGCTGCCCCCAAAGGCTCCGCCCTTGCCGCCGACGCCCTTTCCAGAGCCCCCAGGAACGGCCTTGAAATTGGCGTACCATATGACGTTGGGCGCGACCTTGTTCAACCCCCACACGATCGGTATCGGCAGGATCGACGTCGACGTCTGGACCTGGAGAGCCGTGTAGTCCGGTTTGGCGTTATCGTTACGACGAAGGAAGCCCATCGGCGCCTCCCCAGAAGCTCGTGAACTTCGCAGTCTTCATTCGAAGCCTGAGTTCGGCGGACGTATCGACAATGTCCTCGACAACACGGCTGGCCGGCGCAAAGGCATGGATGATGGAAAGCGGGTCGAGTCGGCTAACAATGCCGGCATGCGCGTAGCAGCGCCCCATCTGAAAGACGACGATGTCGCCGAGGCCAGGCTCACGAACCTCTTTCGAACGCTTGAAGAGATGGCCCAGATAGCGCTCCTCGTCGCGGTGGAGAAACCAATCTCGGGTGTACGGCCGCGGGTCGAATTTATCGACGATCCCGAGATCGCAATAGACGCGGATCAAGATCATGGCGCAATCGACGCCATGGCCCTTTACGTCGGCTGCATGATGGTATGGCGTGCCCAGCCAAGTACGCGCTTCGGCGACCACTCTATCGCGCTGCATGCACGCAAGAGCCTCACGATCAACGATGAACGGCCCGTCAAGACTTTGATCGATGATCGCCCTCATTAGAAAGCCACTTGCGGCGGCGGAACGTAGGGGAATCCCCTGAAGTTGGAAAGATTGTTGAACTTGCCGGTGCAAGTCGCCTGGGTATGATCGCAGCCAAATGCGACGTTGAAGGCGTCGCCGACGGCGGGCGCGAAGGGCAGCGGATACATGAGCGTGTAGCCGACGCCAGCGCCGGCGGCCTTGACCGTCGCTCTCACATTGGCGTTCGCGCCGGAGGTGAAAACGAGAGAACCGCCCGTGTCGCCCCCGCGCGCTCCAGTCCAGAAGATTGACCCCGACGTCGAACCGGCGCCAACCGTTCCATCCGCGGAGAAAGTGCCGCGCACGATCCCACAGCCGGCGTCATAAAGGACATGGATGCACGTCGGCGAGAACAGGTTCCTCGGCATGTCGTAATCGAGGATGACGAGATCAGACGCGACGGTCAGGGTTGCTTGGGTTCTGCCCACATTGTCGACGGTCGAAACACGTCCCTGAAATAGTCGAACGCCGCCCACGACAGTCCCCATTGGGCCCGTAAGGAACACTCGATCGCGGTAAACAGGAGCTCCGTCGAAAGCGCCGTCTCGGAGAGCGATAAGAAAAGGCGCCCCGTTGATGAGGTCGGTTGGTCGGGCGGCGATGGTGATCTGCTGCTTGTCGACTTCAAGGCCGACGCTCCCCTTGTATTTCAGTCCAGAAACGAGGGGGCCAGACGCGGAGAAGGTAAGGCCGTTGTAAGCCAGGTCGTAGTCAACACTCGTCCAGTTGTATTGGGTCCCGGCCGTTGTGATGAATGTGAAGCATTCTGCAAAAGCGATCGGCGCGTCTGGCGACGAACGCACCGAATTGATGAGGTTGATGACGGCGGTAGAAGTCTGTTTCATGACGCGAAATGTTTCCGGAGGCCGGCCATGATCGCATGCATCGCAGGCGCTCCGGCTGGAAAGTAAGTGGCCTTGCCAATAGGTATCGAAGCGCCTTCGCTAAGCCACGTGGTGGAGAACTTCACGACGTTCGTACTGACTTGAATTTGATACTGTCGACCCGCCAGAGGTTCGACATGAATTCCTCGAAATCTTGGTCGTCGGAATCGAAGCGGCACTCGAAGGCGTACGTGAAGGTTGCAGCAATCGAGACGCCAGGGCCGGGCGCGGGCGTAAACACCAAGGAGTTGGGGGTCGACATCGTCCAACCGGACGGCTGAGTGACGCCGTTCAGGAAAACATTCGATACGCTAGTGACCCACCCGACTGGCTCAAGGAACGCCCCCATGAAGCGAGAGAGAGTGAAGATCGTGGTCGCCCCGTCGCCAGTGGCAAAGGTCACATTTGTCGCTGTATTGTCGGTCGGATCGGCGTAGAGGAAAGTCCCGAATTGCCCTTGCATCTGTAAGAAGAAGCCCATGAGGGCTTGCAGCGAGCTGACGCCGGCCCCGGAATACGAAACCGGGGATGACGACAGCGCGTCGAAGGTCAGTTCGAACTGCCAGATCGGATTTCGGTAGAGAGCGTCGCGGACCTCTCGCCCGGAGACATGACTCGCTACTAGTGTCGAAAACATCGGCTTTTTGTGTACGCTCCAGCCAAGGCCGGGCAGCGTCGGGAACGGCGGCGGCGTCGCCATCTCACGGCCGAACCGTTGCGAGCCGAACCGTTCGGAGCGTCCAGAGCATCGTCATGAACTCCTCGAAATCCTGCACATCCTCGGCAAAGCGGCAAAGCCAGAGAATGCTGAAGTCGGCTGTGACTTCGGCGCCCGCGACAGGCGGCGTGGTGAATGTGATCGCCGGCAGATATCCGTTTGAAACGGACCATCCGCTTGGCTCCGCGACGCCGTTTAGATAGACAGCGGCAACGCCGGATGTCCCGTAGACGGGGCCGGTGTAAGAACCGTTTGAGGCAACCAGCGGGAAGGCTGTGCGCGAGCCATCGCCGACCCCCAGCGCCTGGGCGATGGCGGGAGACAAACCGGCCGGCTCGACCCAGAACGCAGCAGACTCTCCACTTGCCTGTTCGAAGAATCCAGCGATCGCCTGCAGTTCAAGATGCCCAGTGTCCGCACGCAGAAGGTCATACGTCAGATCGATTTCGAAATAAGGGTTCGCAAGCTGCTGAATCCTCGTCTCCCGTCCGCTCACGTGCTGACCGATTTCTGTTTTGAATCTCGGCTTGATCTGGGCAGACCACCCCAGAGTGGGTCCGAGTGCGAGCGTGGGGAATTCCGGGGGCGTCGGGGGAAGGCTCGGGGGAGGCGGTGGCAGGACGGCGCGGGTCGCCCCAATCCAAAGCCCCTGCGGCCAGTTTCCGGCGTCGCCCCAGGCGCTATTGAGGATCGGAAATGTTGGGAACGGCCGCGCGTCGGTGTTCCAGACGCAGCAGAAATTCCAGTCTAGCATCGGCACGCCGCCGACGCTTTCGTTGTTGCCGTCGACGTTCCAATGTTCGTAGACCGACTGGAGTGCCAAGGCTTGGATTGTATCGTCACGCCGCGGCAGATAGGTGAGTTCGTTGGCGGGATCCCAAATCGACCAGTAGGCGGTGAAACTTTCTGTCGATTTCGGATCGAAAAAAACATTCGGCTGGTTTGTCGACTTGTCGCAGGCAGCGAAGCCATATTCGAGCGTGATGACGGACTTGGCGTTTGGATCCCATTCGGTCTTGGGTCCATGCGGAGCGAAACCTTGGCCGTCGCCGTCGTCGTATACGGCCTGGTGATTGTTGTTCCACCACCACCGCAATTGCTTGTTGGCCAGGATTTCCTGGTTTGGAAAATATCCACTACGCGCTTGCGCTAGCCGATCGCCTTCCGGGAGCGAAACTTGTAAGTCCGTGCCACGCGGATCGAGTCCACGGCCAAGATTGTTGCTATCGCTGTAGAACCAATCGAAATACTGTCCGCCCTCAATGTTGCCCTTGAGATAAGGCATCGCATAGATCGATGGCGGTCCACTTAATCCCAAGCCGTTCAGTTGTGTCGGTCCGGGCGGCCATGCGCCGCTGAATTTTTTCTCTTTCCAATTCGCTGCGTCCAAACCGCCGGAGCCAGTCGTCCAGTCTGTCAGCGGCATGTAATTGTCGAAGCTGACGAAATCGATATTCGGGTTGGCCCAAAGTTGATCGAGATGTGGCCATTGGCCGCTTGCATCAGCATGCTGCCACCCCATCCAGCTCGACCAGTCTGCCGAATAGGTGATGAGGTTCTCGAGACTCGACTGGTTCTTGGTTAGCCCGGCACTGTCGAATATGGACCGGACATCATTGGCGAGGAGGCTCACCTGCGCGACCATTGGATAGTCCCAAGTCGCGTTGCCGTTACCATCGATCGTTCCTGGCTTCGTCCAGGCGGGTCCCCGAAGCGTTTCTAGCCCACGAAGCTCAGACCCAACTACGAACAGGTTTACGCCGCCGGCCACGACGCAAAGGTTTGCGTAGTGCAGGATCATCCGGCGGAAAGTCCAATCAAAAAGAAAGCCGGAATATCCGACCGTCAGATTGGTCTGATCCCGAATGAAATTGTCGACCGTCGCATTCCCCATGAAGGTGGCGACGTCGTTTGTCGCAGTCTGCGTGAGATCGCCCGGCGAGGTGATTCGACCACGCCACGGGAACCCGGCGCTCGTCCCGAGCAGGAATGGATAGAAGACGACCTTGAACCCACGGCTCTTCAGATCCCGGATGCACCGGACGACGCTCGGATCGCTTGGCGTTCCGCCGTAGACGAAACCAGTCGAG
Source organism: uncultured Alphaproteobacteria bacterium (assembly GCA_963737365.1). Taxonomy (GTDB): domain Bacteria; phylum Pseudomonadota; class Alphaproteobacteria; order Rhizobiales; family Beijerinckiaceae; genus Roseiarcus. The sequence continues at coordinate 142,625 of CAVTSD010000006.1, read as the reverse complement.
CCGGGCAGGGAAGGGAGGGGGATGAGGCCGGGGAAGTCCTGCTCGGTGAGGCCCGAAACCTTCCAGTTCGTCGGCGCAAACTCCCCATCAGTCCACTGCTCGAACTCGCCGAGGATGAAGTTCGTCGACGGATACACGTTGCAACTCGACGCGTCTTCTGAGTTGAAGAACCACGCGATGACTAGGCTGACCGTCGTGCACTCCGGATGCTCAGCCTGGAATTGAGTGATCGCGTTCGTATAATCGGTGGGCGCGCCGGCAGAACTGCTAAAAAAATTAAGGATCGTCGCGTTGTTGAGACCGCTCGCCCCGCGCTGAAAACCTACCGCGGAGATGGTGTCGTAGGCGAACTCGCCCGTCGACGGCAATAAGTGGACGCCAGTGACGGTTGGAAAAGTCATCCGCGACCATTGAGCCGCTTAAGTCCGAGCGCCGCGCCGTGGCGGACCGCCTGATCGATCGCCTTCGCCATGCCGGGTCCGTTAGAGCGCATCCATGACGCGACGGATGCGCTGTCCATTGCGTTGACATGGAAATGAGTTGTCGGGTGAATTGCGACACTGCCGCCGCCCGCCCCACCGTCGGCGTTCGAATTGTTCGTCAGCATGTCTCGCAACGCGCCGGCAGGCCCCGCAGGCATAATGAGCTCGTTCTGGTGAATCAGCGCCAACTGGTCCCTCGGGACTTGCCACATACCGATGTCGGCGGATGCGACTGCGCCCGTCATGCCGGCGACCGTCGCCTGGGCCGCCGCCGCAGGCCCAACCGCGAGCGGACCCATGAGTGGGGCGAGAAAACCGAACACCCCCGCAAATGTTTCCGCCGCTGAAGAGAGAATTGATCGGATCACTGTCGCGCCCTGCGCACCCAGGGACGCCGCGGCGCCGCCCTGTTCCGCGCTGGTGCGCGCAGCCACTCCGGCCGTAGTCGCTGCAGTCTTCATCGCCTCCGCCAAGGCATAGTGCGCAACCGAGGTTTCGCACCACTCGATGAATTTGATCAGCAAGTCTTCAAGCGCGTTCTTAAAGGCGGTGTGCCATGTGGTTGTGCCAGTCAGAAGTCCGCGCAATTGGGAACTGAACGCCTGCGAAATTGAACTGCCGAACGCCTGATAGTCGCGCTCTTGCTCTTGCAACGCCGACCGGGTCAAGGCCGCCATCTGGTCGTCGCGTCGGCGCGTCGCTTCGATGAGCATGTCATCGACGCGCTGCTTTGAGGCAAGCGATTGCTCGCCGAGAGCATCCTCTTTTTGCAGCGCCGTGAGTTCGGCGGCGTATTCCTGACTAATCGCTTGCTGAGACAGCTCGAGCTTTTGCTGTTGAGTAATTTCGTAGAAGCGAGCCTCCTCGGTGTAGAGGGCGAGCTTCTGCTTCAACCCGTCCGCAAGGAGTTCTGACCTCCTCCGACGCAGCGAGTTGCGCTGCCCGAGCCGCATCCGCGTATGTGGCGTCGTCGCCGGCTCGCAAGGCCGCGGCGGCGCGGCCTGCGTCGGCGGCGAAGGATTGCTGGAGGCCTCTTGTCGCGTCCAGTGCGTCGCGATAGGGCTGCAGGCGGCTAGGGTTGAACGCCTGGGATGACGCGCTGGCCAGTGACGACAATTGTGCGTTGATTTGTCCGAACGGAGCTGAAAAGCTTTGGAGCGCGTCTTTCGCCTGACCAACCCCCGATACGAAATCGTTGACCGAGGCGCTGAAGCTGACGGAGACATTTGCGTCGGCCATCGCTGATCCTTGACCTTACGTGGGTTCGTTAAAGTGCGCCGTTTGGGAAGGCAGCCTTTAATTCTGCAATCGTCGGCGGGCGCGGCGATGGGATGTCGTCAGGCGCGCGGTACTTGAGCGCTGCCGCGACAAGCCAGTGGACGGGCGGGTTGCGACGCCACTCGGCTCGTAGCGCAAGGAGGCGGGGCATGGTCAGCTGGTCCAGAGATTGCTCCCAGCTCCAGCCGGTGTTGGCGACGACCTGAGCGATCAGGGCGTCGAAATCGACTTTCCCAGGTCTTGCGACGCCTCCTGCGTCGTGGGCGCAGAAGAGGCTTGGTCCTGAATTTTGCCCGGCTGAAGTCCAACCGCCCTGGCCACTGACGGAAAGGCCTTGATCAATTCGCCCACCGAGAACGCGAGGTCGAGAAATTTAGCGAAGGAGAGATCGGGCTCGACGAAACAGATGGCCCGCCAGGTCGCTTCAGCAAGGCGATCGAGTTGCGCCTCGTTGAGACGCGCGACGGACTCGCCCGACATGGAGGGGCCGCCCGCCGCGAGATAGATTTCGAACAAGGCCGGCTGGATGGCCTTGATCGCGCGGAACGGCAGATGCGGAACCGACCAAGTCTTACCGCCCAACGATATGGCGAAGGCTTCCTCGCTCACGCCGCGTCTCCAAAGTTGAAGGTCATCACTTGACCGGCCGCGTTGGCGAACGCCTGGAACTCGAAGTCCGGCTTGGCGAAATCCTCGATGTTGGTGTCGAAAGAAAACTTGCTGGCGACGCACTGGTTGAGCGTTACCGAGAACTGCGCGTTTGTCGTTGGGTCTGTCGCGAACAAGGTGGCGCTGAAAGTCGACGTCGGGCCGATCAACGGGTTGGCGATCGCGATGTTTTGAGTTGTCGAAGGCGTCGTTGCGGCAACGCTATAGGTGTACGAGATCAGCACGCCGACGCCCTCATCTGCGGCAGAGAATGTATAGACGCCGGCCGCAAACGTGTATTGGCCCTGGGTCGGACTCGATCCGACCGCGATCAGCGGAAGTCCTGTTGATGCATAGGTTACGCCCTGGTCGGCGACAAAGTGCGTCGACTGCGTGACACTGATCGTGAACGGGCCGGTCGGCGGGACGGTATGCACCTCGGCGAAGGAAGAAAGTGTCGAACCGGGCGTCGGGACCTGATTGTAAAATAGGCGCCCGATAGCCTGGCCGCTGAACCGGGCCAAGGTCGCCTTGCACGTCACCTTGCGCGTGCCGGACCCGACGGCGACCGGGAACGCAAACTGCCCGTACAGTTCCTTGACACTGACCGATGTGTCGACGCTGACCTTCTGAACCAAACCAAAGTTGATTGGAGTTGGATTGGCGACGTTCAACTGCGTGCCGATCAACACGCCCGAGCCGAAGACAAACATGAGGTGAACTCCGTTAAAGGGCGTCATGAGATTCACGCCGCTGATATCAGCAAGGCGCAGTGGTATTCAGTCGGAATGTTTAGGTGGACGAGCAGCGATGCTCCTTCACGGCTCCACAAGCCGCACAGCAACCACCGCCAGGCCATCGCCGTCGAGGTCGCCTGTGTCTCGCACCGGCACGCCCGTGATCTTGCAGTCGTAAACGGCGCCCCGGAGGGTTTGCCGACCGAGGCCGATGTCGAGGCCAGCGGGCGCAAGCGCTGCGTCGATCGCGTCGAGGGCGTTGTTGATCGCAGTCGCGCCCGGCGTCGTTGGATCACGGGCATCAAAATAGAGGAAGAGCTTGGCTTCCAGCGTTCGCTTTGGCGTCGCGGGCGAGACCCATTGATAGGTCTCCGGGCCCGACTCCAGCTGGAAGAAAGCCGGGCGGAGCGCAGCTGGAACTTCGCTCCATATCTTCATCCGCCGCGACGCGAGTCCCCACGGATAGGCTGAGGAGACCGTTGCGAACAAGGCGGAGAAAGCGGCTTCACGGGTCATGCGCTCTCCCATGCCTCGCGCGCCGTGTCGGCGAGCGCGGTGACAATCTCATCCGTCATGTCGGCGAGCGCCGAGCGCAAATACGATCGCTCAGGTATTAGCGAGCCGGGATGCTCGACCCGGCGCGCGAAATGCTGACCATCGCCCGCGACAAAGGCGAGCACATCGCCTTTCACAGGCAGGATCTCGTGTGCGCTCGTCTTGCCGCCGTACTCTTGAATCGCCGCATATTTCACGTCGCCTTTCGAGCCGACCGAAGCCAAAAAGCCGTCGGAGTCGGCAGTCACGCTGGCCGCGATCGAATCGCTGAGCGCGCCAGAGCGCTTGTTCAACACTGCGCCGGAAAGCTTGTCGTTCTTGACCCGATCGGCGAGCGCCGCGGCGAGTTCAGTCGCCTTGGCGTCGAGCGCTGCTTGCAAGGCGGCCGGATAGGCATCGAAGCGCGCGCTTGTTTCCTCCAGACCCCGGACCTCAAGCGCGGACATCAGAGGATGGTCCGCTTATAGGGCTGCAGCATCGCTTGGATCGGCGCCGACATCGCGCTGGTGTCGTAGGCAATTGTTTCCTGACCGCCTATCGACTTCGATCGGAGCCCGATGCGCTCGGCCGCGCGAAACCTTTCAGCCGCTAGTTCAAGGGCCGCCTGGGCGATATCCTGTGGCACATAGCCATAAGAGATCGAAACCGATTGCCCGGCGTCCGCCGCAGAAAAGGCATAGGTCCCGGCGCTGACAGAATATTGCCCAGCGTTTGGCGAGGCCGAAACCGCAGTTAGCGGCGCATTCGTCGCGCTGTAAATCACGCCGAGATCCGATCCCCAGGGTCCATAAGGCGAAAACGCGGAGAGCTGGAGCTGCGCTGAGGCTGGGACGGCTTGCGTCTCGTTTTGAACAGCATATCCCGCGCTGTAGGATACGACGAGACTTTGCCTGCCCGGCCGATAGTGATGGCCGAACAAATCGAGGGCCTGCGGTCGGCCCGGCGGAATACCGTCGCCCGGCTGAAGGGCGTAGCCGACTGAGGCCTCCAGGTCGGCGTTCTCATCAGGCGGAACGACAATTCCGCGCGATATCACCGAAGCTACTTGCAGCACCGGCCATTGCCTTAGGGTGACCCGGTTGGTTTCGAGATCGATGGTCTCCTCAAAAGAACGGGGCAGCAAGCTTGGACGGCTTAGCCACGCATAGATCGAACGGCTTGCCGCCGTGACGAGTGCAGCGAGCGTCGCATCGTTCGGGCCTGGCGCCGGAGGCAATCCGAGCCAGGCCTTCAGAGCCGCGAGATTGGTGAGATCGAAGGGCGACATGCAACGCTCGCGATGACGGGCAGAGTCGGAAAAACGCGCGTGAGCGCCTCTGCCTCGCGGCGATGCGCTGGGGGCGGTCGAGCGCTAGCCGTTGCCGATGTTGGTGAGGATGCCGATGCCAAACGAAGCGTATATGGCCAAGACTTCTTCAGTGTAGACGCCAAATTCGCGGCGACGGGTGCGGACCGGCCAGTCGACCCTATAATAGTCGCGGCGTGTCAGGACCTCCGCGACATTGGGTGTCTCATTCGATTGATACCATGCTGGCAGTCGTTCACAGTATGCCAGGATGGTGCCGGGCGGCAGATCCGGATGAACAGTGAGCGGAATCTCGACGCCGGTAAAGGGATTGTAATACCAGCGCACGACGCCCGAGGCCGCGAACTCGTAAGGGGCCGATTGAGACGCGTCCACATTGTACCGGACCAATGGCCCGGACGCGTTGGTCAGGCACTTCGTCGTGATGTTCTTCTGCTCCTGTGCGTTGACATAGATCACAGTCGGCGACAGTCGATAGCTGTTCCACATCTGCAGGAGCATATTGTCGATCTCGAGGATCGAACCGCGGCCTGAGGGCGTAAGGAACGTGCCTGTGCCTGCTGGACCCGAAGCCAGCGCCTGGACAAAGGAGGAAGTTGCGGGGTTGAACCCGTCCGTGAGCAATCCGTCGAACGCCACCCCTGGATTGCGAGAATTGTCGGCCGTGATGGCAGTCGCGGGCTGCTGACCCGAGGTGACCAGCGGCGCGCTGAAGGCAACGCTATTGATTGTGGTGATCGCCTGCAGCGTCTCTGAGCCTGCAGCGCCAATATACCATGCATAGGCGACGGCGCCGTTGACGATCGGGGCGGTTGCAAACAACGTCTGTCCGAGCGTCACCGCTTGTGTGACGTTGGCGCTGCGCATCGAGGAGCCACCGTTCAGCGTATAGGTGTTGCCATCGTTGCCGGTGATGGTCTTGGTTGCCGCGACTCCGCCGGAGACGCTCGAGTTGCGGTAGCCCTCGAATGTCAGACCGACGACGATTACTGAATAAGTCGCCGATGGAAGGGTCCCGCCGGTGCCCGAGGCTGTCAAAGCGGGGGCGCCGGCCGTGCCGAGCGCAAGCGACGTGTTGCCGCCGAGAAGCGCGGTCTCTTCCTTGCGCATCGTCTTCTGTAGGATACGCAAGGTCGCTGTCGCGTTGATGTCTTCGAAGCCTTGGGCGGCAGCCTCCGCTTCGAAGGTCACCGTGTCTTCCTCACCAAGCGTCACGTAAGGGAGCGTGATGGAGGAAGCGGAATATGACATGCTTGCCGAACGTTGGCCTTCCGGCACCCAGCCCATGGCGTCAAAGCCCGAACCGGTCGTGGCGAAAATCGAGCGCCAGTGAGCCGCATCGCCTGGATTCAGTCTCGCGACTCGAGGCACCGAATTTCGAAGCGGCGTAATCGTTGGATAGAGGTTCTTCGCTGGCGCCTGAAGATCGTATGCGGTCAGGCCGGTCGAGATTGTTACGTTCTTGGCAAGCGAGTTTTTCATCAGACCCAGCGTCTCCTGGGTCGTCAGCGCGATGTTCATGAGATCAGTCCTTTGGCGCGGATAGGGGTTAACAAGACGAGTGGAGGTGGATGGCGGACGCGATGACGCGCGACCGATGGGCTTGCTGTGGGGAACCCGTGATCCTCAGCCTTCGAGGGCGTCTCGATCGTGCTGAATCACCGTCATGCGGTGGGTCGCATACAAGCCCGTCACGCGACGGGCCGGCGTGTTACTGGTCTGAGTTCTCGATCACTCGCCAAACTTTAGATTACGGAGATCGACGTTCCCCAATTTCGCGCGCCGCTTGGCCGCTTCTTGAGCTGGTGCGAGCGCCGTCGCCTTACTGAAATAGGGGAGGAGCGCATCTTCGATCGCCAGAATGTCGACGCCTGCGGCGACCGCATTGGTCGGCGCGCCCGCGGCGCAAATCGTTTGCGCCTGGGCATAGGCGTTCTTGGCCTGGGCGTTCATGGTCGCGGAGACCGGCCCGAGCGCCGGCAGTGCCGCGCAAACGTCGCTGTAGGCGGCGTTTACAGCCGCAGATGCGTTAGGCGTGAGTTGCCCGGTGGAAGTGCACCCGGCGAGCGCGCCGCATACAGTTACAAGGGCGAAGAAGGACTTCATCGGAGTCATTGGAGCTTCCTTTGAGTGCGGCGAGACCTTTGACCTCACATCGAAGGTCCACGGTGCGCGCGACCTAAGAAATCTGCGGCGGTCGAGGCTTCGAGCGGTCGACCGGTCGCCGCCGTGAGCAAGGCGATGGCCCGCTGAGCCTCGACCGCCGCCTCGCTGGACGCCGCGGCGTCAGCGATTCCGTCCGCTACGACCGGGAGGACAGTCGCGGGCAGGCGGGGTCTGGAAATGAACGAATAAGCGCTGGCTCGAACCAGCCGTCTGCGGTTCAGAAGCGCGGCGGCGCGGGGTTGGCGAGGCTGAGCTTTGTGAGCGCGAGGGCGCGGTCATGAGCTGACAGCGAGGCGAGGCGCCGGACGGCGTCGTCGGCGGTGCCCAGGGTATCGTCCGCTCCGTCGGCCGACTTGGCTATCGAGCGCAGCGCTGCCTTGGCTGGCAGAGGTTGGGCTTCGAGCGCGGCGATGCGCTTTTTCATGTCCGCAAGCGAGGGCCTCAGTTCCTCAAGCGCTTTACGCAGGGCCGTGTTTGCCTCGGCCATGCGGTCGAGCTTGAGTGCGGCGTGGGTGAGAGCCGCCGCAGCCTTCGCCAGCGCGCCGGGAGCGGGGTTACCCGCTGCGCTAAAGAAAGCGGCTGCTTTATCGGCCGTTTCCGTCCAGTCGTCGGGCAGGGCGCTCTCAGCGCCGATGGCCTTGGCGCGCGCGATGATGTGCGCTTTGACGTCCGGTTTCTTGCCGCTTCGGTAGTAGTCCCTGAGGGCATTCTCGATGTCTTTAGCAGACCGGATCGGATAGGAGCCATCCGGCATCGCGACGTCATCGTCGGCGTCTTTCGCACGTTCCGAGGCGGTGAACTCTCCTTTGTCGGCGTCGCAATCCTCATCGTCCATGTTCTCATCGACGGCCGGGTCGTACCCTGCGGCGCGTGACGCGAAAGCCCGCTTTTCAATCGTGCCGCCCTTGACGACGTCGAACGTGGCGTCGGGCACGCAAGGCAAGTCGACGAGCGAGATCTCGTGCGGCTCGGCGGTGTAGCGGGTGAGTCCGCTCTCAGGGTCGGTCCAGCGCTTCACGTAGCGGCCACCCTGGCTGAATCCGGTATAGACTCCCTCCTGCACCTTTCGCCATTCGTCGTCGTCGACGACTTTAGCGCACACGGTGATGCGCTTCGCCTCGTCGTCGAAGGCAATGTCGGTCAGCTTTCCGGCGGCGATCGGCGTATGCATGACACGAACGGCGCCGAGCGATTTGCCGCCGCTTGCCGCAGCTGCTTCCGCGGACCACTTCTCGAAATAGGGCTTGCTCGAGGCGTAGTCGAAAATCTCGCCAGAGCGATCGGGCATCTCCGCAGTCGCAACGCCGGTGACGAGGCGCTGATCGAGATCGACCTTGGCGAGCGGTAGGAACAAGTCGATAGCGGACATGCAGGCTCCGGAGGAAGCAAGCGAAATCACGCCCCGGGGATGGGGGCGCAACGGATGAAATTTCTGAGAGGGCAGGGAAGGGGAGGGCCGATCGCCTCCGCTACTTCTCCCACTGTAGATGACTATGCCATGACCGGCGTAAGCGGTCAAGAAAATGTTCTCTTTTTGTTCTAGGCTCTGGGAACCCCGCGGTCTGCGCTCGTATGGGGTGCTGCACCTGCGGATGCGATATTGTCTGTCAGGCTTTGCGCTGCTGCTCCCGCCGCCGGCGCAAGCCCCAAATCGGCCCGCGCCTCCTCGCGCGTCTTGACGCCGGCGCCGACCAGAATCTGCAGCGTCTGCGCCTGCTCGAGCGGGTCGATCGCGTCGTCGCCGACCCACACGAACTCGAGCCCAGGCTCGTTCATGCAGTCCTGGATCACGCAATCGAGGGCGTTCTTCACCCAGGCCTTGAGCGGCACGAGCCCTTCCTGTGTCGCCTGCTGTCGCAGGGTCTCGCCGGTCGCGCGGTTCACCTGGCTGACGAAGGGCGAGACGGGAACCGAGAAAGCGTAACAAATGATGCGCGCCAGCCACTCGTCGTACTGGTCTTTGAGCGGGGGCTGGCGGGCTTCGATCAGTTTGAAGTCGGCGGGCATGAACTTGGTCTGGCGCCGGCGCGCCAGATTGCCGCTCATCAGCGCGTCGAAATAATCCTGGAACGAGCGGATCTGATCGGCCGTCCACTCCTTCGGCAAGGTGGCGAAGGCGTCGGGCGAGGAGCCGGCGCGGTAATAATCGAGGGTCGAGGCGTCGCGTCTCAGCGCAATGTTGATGGTGAGCGCGATCTGCTCGACTGGGCTCATGCCATAGAGCCGATGAGCGCGGACGTTGCGCGGCAGGTAGAGCAGCTCCTCTGCCGAGAAGTCGGCGGCCGGGATGCCCTTGAGGATCTGCTGGTAGGCTGGATCGGGCGCCTCGGGCGCGCGCCCGTCCTCGCCGATCAGAGGCTTGATCGTCGCCCCGTCGATGATGTCGAGCGAATAGAGCGAGCCGCCGCGGTTAAAGCGCGGATAGAGGGTCGCGGCGTCGATGACCAGCATCTCCTCGAGCAGCATGCGCAGCCAGTCGGCGAAGGAATGGCGCCGGTCGGGGCGGGCGAAGAAGCGCGTGACCTGATCGATGGCCTGAGAGCTTGCCGACGAGTCCTGGCGGTTGCGCGCGCGGATGGCGAAGCTCTGGGCCGCGATCTGGTCCTTGCGGGTTTCGATGACCGCGCGCAGAAGCGGCAGCGCGTCGGCGAGCCCGCGCAACTCGCCGAATGAGACGCCGCCTTCGGAGCGCGGGATATAGTTGAGGTTGGCGCCGAACGGATAGTCCCACTGGCGCCCCTTGACCTCGGGCGGCGCCATGGGCGCAAGTGGTTGCAGCGGCCCGAACCAAGTGTCCGGCGACACGCCGGTGATCACATAGCGCGTCGCATCGGCGAGGCGAGCGAAAACGCTCGGGGGCAGGGCGCGTCTGACGGGTTCCGACATCGGATCAATTCCTTGGGTCTCCCGCGCCCCATAGGATGTCCGTCTTTCGACGGGTTATGGCGCGAGAAGGTTGTGAAAGGTCTTCGCATTCCGTTAGGGATTGGCGCCTACGGTCTCGCGCCTGTGGCCCGCGCGAGGAGACAGGAGCGATGCGCATCTCGATAGCGCTGGTCGCGATCGTGGTTTCTCTGCCGGCTGCCGCGATCGCTCAGCCGCGCTGGACCTTCTGCATCGCTTCGTCGAAAGACGGCGCCGAGGTTTGGATCACCGATGTGTTCGCGGCCGAGCATGATCGCGTTCAGCTCGAGAGCGCGTTTAAGGCCATGCTGGGGCGCGCCGGCGCCGCCGGCGCCGATGCTCAATGCCCGATGCCCCGCGACGACAAGACGGAAGCGGTCAACGCCAAATTTGACGCCGAAGAGTTCAACCGCAAACTTGGCGCGACTCTCCACGCCGTGGTTGCCGGCGGATTCCCGCCGCGGCGCTAGCCGCCCTTACTGGGAAACTCTTGTGACGGCCGGCGCCTCATCGCCAGACCATTCCAACCGATAAACGGCGCCAGGCGCGACGGACTGAACCGCGTGCGGCCTTAAAGCCACGATGCACGTTCCGTCTGCGCGCCGGACGGACGGATAGATAATTCCGTTGAGCCCTTGCGCCCGCGCAGCGTCGGCGATTGCGTTTCCGACCGGATAGCCGACTGCCGGGTCCGGATCGAGACAGGGGTGGTCAGGCGCCTGCCGAAGATCGATGAACTCCCCGGCCATGCTCGCAAACATTTCGGAATATTCGACGACGCCCTTGAGCTGGCCCGATCGCGCGAGAAACTCGCTCATGTGATGGGCGACTTCACGGATACAGGTCTCGACGTCGAGCGCCGCGTACCAGGCGCCGCGGGCCGTATTGAAGCGATTGGCCTCGAGCGGCTTCCAATAGGCGAAGGCGGCGTTGACGAAACTCGCATAGGGGACGCCGTGAATGAACTCGCCGCGGTCCATCCCTTCGGATCCTCGGCTCTCCGCCAGCAGGCGATTGCTGGTCGCCCCTTCGATTTCGGCCAACGCTGAGGCGTCCTCCGCCGAAACGAGCGCCTCAAGCACTGGCGGTCTAAGACGGGCCGTCGATACAAGCCGGACAGTTCGTGGAAAGGCTTCCCGGACGAGCGGCAGGCCGCTCAGCATGCCTCAGAAAATCACAAGCCGCCGCGGACGGCGTCGACGTAACGGCGAACCTCGAGCATCCTCGGGATGCCGCCTTCGATCATCGCTTCGATCGGGGTTTCGCGCTCGAACAGCGGCCCGCTATTTCGCCGTCGAGCCCATTCGTCCGCCGTTTCGTCGGCAAACAGAAGGTGAAGTCCCTTGTAAATGCCGACGAGCGCGGAGACGCGCGTCAGCTGGTCCTGGCTTAAGGCCGGGCGGGAGCCGCGTTTCATGCGATCGAGCGTGCTTGCGGAAACGCCGAGAAGGGCGGAGGCCTCCGCGTTCGACAAGTCCCAGGCTTTCATGAGCGCAAGAAAGGCTTTAAGGGCGACTTCGGACAGGCGGGCCCGATCGCTCTCGTCCGCAAAAGTCTGCGGCCCGACGGCGCCGCGCTCGGCTTTCCTTGCTTCAATAACAGCGGCGGGCATCTAGCGTCTCCTGACGAGGAGATACGCGTCATTTGACGCAATGTCCAGCCCTTCATCGTTTCGCGGCACAGCCATGTTAGCTACCACTATCGAGCGGCCGGTGGATCGACCGACCCTTGGCCGCCTCCCGTCCAAAACTCGTACATCCCCCCCGTGCTTCCGCCGCCCACGCCCAAAAGATCGGCCAGCGCCCAAACCAGCGCGTCGGCGCGGTCGGGCGAGAAACCCATAGCGCGGCGATCGAAATCAGGCGTCAAAGCGCAAAGCTGGTCCTCGAGCTTCATGAACGTCCCAACGTGGAACACGAGCCCCCGTTCGTAGGCTGCGGCAATGGGCTCGGCGCGCAGGAACTTGCCCCGCGTCGCGTGGACCGCGCGCACCGGGAGGTTGGGCTCGCTCTGGCGCAGCACCTCCGTCACCATGTCGCCGCCCTGGTTGATTTCGGCGACCACACGGTTGGCTTTGAAGCCGCGAAAGGCGGCGCCGACCCGCGCGCCCCATGCGCCCGGCGTCTCGCCTTGGCTCGTGAGGTCGGCGAGCACGTAAAAGAGCCCGCTCTCCGCTTTCGCCGCCACGATGAGTCCGCATTCGTCAGACTTCGATCCCGAGCGCGCGGGGGGGTCGACCGCGATCACGATCTCGGCGAATTCCTTTGGAGCCGCCTCAGCCGCGACGCGTTGGCGCTCGAGCAGCGCCCGCGACCACAAAGCCCCCGGCGTCTCCTCGACGATTTCGGCGAACAGCTCCTGCCGGCCGATGGGGCGCCCTTTATAGCGCTCCGTGATGCGTTCGAAGAACGCCCGCGCCAGATGAGCCTTATTGTCGAAGGTCGAGCCGCGGGTGACGATCGTATCCTTGCCGGCGGCGAGGGTTTTGATGATCTTGCTTGGCCGTGGCGTCGTGGTGATGATGGCCTGCGGCCTGTCTCCGAGCCGCAAGCCCAGCATGGCCTGATCGAAAGCGTCGGGCTGGCGCCAGGCGGCGAGCTCGTCGCACCACAATTTCATGTGCTGCTTGCCTCTGAGCCGATCGGGCTCTTCGGCTGAGAACAATGTGCTCACCGCGCCATTTGGCCATTCGAGCCTGAGATCGGCGGCGAGGAAGCGCGGGCGCTCGTCGCGCCGGCAGCAAGCGAGAATGCCGGATTCGCCTCTCACCATGATGTCGCGGGCGTCGGCGAGGGTCGCGCCAATCAGATTGACGATCGGGTAGGTCTGCGTCCAGGTGCGCACCGCCTCGGCGCCAGCCCGTGTCTTGCCGGCGCCCCGCCCGGCAAGAATAAGCCAGATGATCCAGTCGCCGTTCGGCGGAGCCTGCTCCGGGCGGGCCCAGAACGCCCAGTCATGGAACAATTGCGCGCATTCGCGCGGCGTCATCTCCTCGAACATGCGCACGCGCGTGTCGTCGTCGAGCTTCAGAAAATCGGCGGCGCGCTTGACCCGGCTGCCTGTAACGCGACGAGGTTGCGCGATCCCGGCATGGGCGGGTTGCGCCGGTTCGTCCTTCATTCAGCAACCTGCTCCGGCTGGAGCCGATCTGCGATTTCATTGATTTTCTTCAGGAGTCGAGCACGGTCCTCCTCACCGTACGGCTCAGGGATGCGCTTGGCGCTCGTGAAACCGTGATACCGGTCAAGCCGATCCACGATTTTCAGCGCGCGGTCGATTGCTTTGAGGTCGCCCTCCTGAAGCCGCTCGAGGAGCTTGAGGATCATCTGCTCGAGCCGGGCGATCTGCAGCCTGGCAAAGTCTTCAGCGGGGGCGACCCAGCGGTTGCGCAGCTCCTGACGCAGGATGCTCTCGGTGCGCTTGCGAGTGAGCTGCTCCGTCGCGCCGATTTCGTCGACGCCTGCGCCCGCAATTAGCGAAGCAAGAACCCGCTGAGCGCGGCTGACCCTCGCGCGCTTCGTTCGGTTGGGTCGGTTCGTCTGGGTCATGGGCGCCTTGGAGATTGGGGCGAGCTCTCGCAGCCGAGGGCGCGACGCCTCAGGCGTACACGGCAATGACATGCGGCTTGCGGAAAATGCTGGGAAGAGGCGAGCGGCAGGCTCCGGCCACAGCTCTCGAACTTACCCTACTATGCCGCCGCCGACGTCAAAGCGCAAGCTTTTGTTCTTGTTCTGTTCTAACAGCGGCTGGGAACCCAACAACATCAGTAAGATCAATATGTTGTATTCATACGTGGCGTTATCCGAAAGGTGCGACAAGGTGCGGTCACGAATGCGATCCGTGATCCTACTGTAACCAGTGCTGAAGTTTGCAGGGAATTGACAATCTCATTTATCAACAGATTTATCCAAACATATGAAATAAAGGTATTTGTTTCTAAAAATGTAGCGTCACGTGAAGTTCGTAGTCCGTCTAGAAACTCACTTGCCGCCAGACCGTTGGCCTTGATCGATGTCGGGCGTCAGGGCGAGCACGTTGCAGAAAAAGCTGCTCAACATCTTGAAAACGCTCAAGCGCGCGCAGAATTGGCGCCTATCGCTGCGAGACGTCCACGGCTCGCTCTTCGCCTTGGCTTGGCGGTAGGCAAAGCGGTGGGAGTTCATGTTATCTCCGCCGGAGCGCTTTGGCTGAAGCGGGGGGTAAACTGTGCTGATTGTCCACTATGCCGCCAAAGCCGACCCAGGCGTGGCGACGGCGCCGAGCGTCGGGCTCGAGCGGAAGATTCTTGACCCCGTCGAGCCTATTCCGCCTGGCGCCGTCTGGATCGATATGGTCGACCCCACCGCAGATGAAGACCAGAAGGTGGAGCGATATCTTGGCGCCCAAGTGCCTTCGCGCTCCGATCCGAACTTCGCCCAGCCCTCCGAATCCTACTATGCCGAAAATGGCGTGCGCTACCTGCACGCCTGCGTCGTCAGCGAAGCCGAAGACACGCCTGACGTCGCCGACGTCACCTTCGTCCTCGGTCCGAAAGCGCTTGTCACTGTGCGCTACGATCCCGGTGAGGCCTTTGAGCTTTTCGGTCAGAGGCTGGGCAAACTCCCGACCCAAGCGCTGCACCCGGACGCGGTCGCGGTTGGTCTCATCAACGCCATTGTCGATCGCTCCGCCCGCGCCCTGAACAAGGTCGGAGTCGAGCTCGATTCCATTGCGAGCCAGGTGTTTCGAGCCAAGGGCGACCAAAGCGCACGAAGCAAGATTTATTCGGCGACCCTCGGCGACCTCGGGCGGGAAGACGAAAAGATCTCGAACTTGCGCGAAAGCCTCGTTGAGCTCGAGCGGCTCGTGCTGTTCCTGATGTCGGAAGGTCGCTCGGCGGACGCGCCAAAGCCGGTGCGAGAGGCGACGAAGTCCGCTTTGCGCGACCTTCAGTCACTCGAGCAGGACGCGAATTTCAAGGCGCAGAAGGTGCAATTCCTGCTCGATGCGACCCTCGGCTTCATTAACCTTGCGCAGAACGACATCATCAAGCTGTTCTCTGTGCTCGCGGTCATCTTCATGCCGCCGACGATGATCGCCTCAATCTACGGGATGAATTTCAAGACGATGCCGGAGCTCGACTGGACTTGGGGCTATCCGGCGGCGCTCCTTCTGATGGTGCTCGTTGCGGTTGGGCCCTATGTGTTCTTCCGATGGAAGAAATGGCTGTAAGTCGCCTCGCCGACCGGAATACCGGCTGGTAGCTGTTGCGAAAATCTTGTGACATCTAGCCTTCATCCACGGCGTGCTAGCTTGCGGGTGGAGCGGGCGATGACGGCACAACCGGCGCGAATTGATCTGGCGGACCTCGGACCTGGGGTCGCCTGGGCGTTTCAGTTCGACGAGAACGGACGCGGGAGCCTGGTTAGCGGCGATGCGTCGGTCTACCTCATGCATGGGCCCCGATTTGTGTGGGTGCATTTGATCTTGGGCAACGTACGTACGCGAGAGTGGATCGGCGCGCAGGAAGCCCTTCCCCCCGAGGCTCGCGAGGTCTTTTTATCCAAGGATCGCCATCCGAGCCTGCACTGGGGCGGAGAAGCCCTGTGGGGAACGCTCCACGACGTCCGGCACGAAGACCAGGCGGGAATGGAGGCGACCGATCTTCGTTTCGCCCTGTGGCCGCAATTTCTCCTGACGGCGCGCCACCACCCGGCGCGCTCCGCCATGGCGCTGAAAGACCAGGCGGAGAGGGGCGCCACCTTTGAGGATAGCGCGGCGCTGTTTGAGAGCATGCTTGTCGCCGCCGCCGACTCGATCGGCGAGGCCGCGCAACAGATCGCGGGCGAGCTCGATCAGATCGAGGACCGCGTTTTGTCGGATACCTTGAGCGATGAAAGCGCGGCGCTCTTGCGGTTGCGGAGAGGCATCTCTCGCCAGGAGCGGCTGGTTCAAGCCGCTCACAGCGTGCTC
Organism: uncultured Alphaproteobacteria bacterium; assembly: GCA_963737365.1. Taxonomy (GTDB): domain Bacteria; phylum Pseudomonadota; class Alphaproteobacteria; order Rhizobiales; family Beijerinckiaceae; genus Roseiarcus. The sequence goes on along the minus strand of CAVTSD010000006.1, from coordinate 126,597 downwards.
GCGCAGCTTGAACAAAACCGCGGAGAGAGCGTCCTTCAGGCGTATCGCGACCTGGGCTCCAGAGTGCGGCAGCGGGTCGACGCTTTTCGAGCCGACCTCCATCTGCAGGCTGATCGCGCGCGGCTCCTGCAGGAGGAAGTGGCCGCGCAGCTTGCGACCGCGACCAATCGCAACCTTTTCGCTCTCACCGTGGTCACGACTCTGCTTCTGCCCCCGGCCTTGGTGACTGGCTTTTTCGGTATGAATACGAAAGGGCTCCCGTTCGCCGATTCGGACTACGGCACAATTTACGCCAGTATTATTTGTTTGCTTGCGGCTGGCGTCGCCTATCTGCTCATTCGTCGTTACAGGGCGGCCTCCTGACGCGGTTTGGCGTTTCGAAGCCTGGCAGGGACATTCTGCGGAGCGCCAGCCGCTTTTACCCACCTAGAACCCAGGCCCCCACTCAGACTTCGCGGTGCTTGATAATAGCCGATTTCAGGAGAATATTTGGAACATTTGAAGGTATTGCTGGCGTACGCGACATGAGCGCTACGGCGGGGCTGGGAGGACAGTCCCGCGCCAATAGGCTCCCAGCCGTCGAGCGCGTCAGGTCGGTATTTTTTTATGGCGCGGAGCGAACAAGCTGATATAGAGCGCCAAAAGCATATCGGCCTCGTCAAGCCGGCGCTTGCGGCGGGCGTGGCGGAACTGGTAGACGCGCCGGATTTAGGTTCCGGTGGCGAAAGTCGTGGGGGTTCGAGTCCCTCCGCCCGCACCATTTCCTTCGCGACCGCAAACGCGCCAAATTGACGGTCGGTCGATCGGCAAGTATCGGCCCGTCGCGGTTGCCGGCCGCGATGACCATAAGGCGGAACGCAAAATGCAAGTTACCGAGACGCTTAGCCAGGGACTTAAGCGGGAATACGACATTTCATTGCCGGCAAGCGACCTGGCGGCCAAGCTCAATGGGCAGTTGGCGGATTTGAAGTCAAAGGTCCGCATCAACGGATTTCGACCCGGCAAGGTGCCGGTCGAGCATCTGCGCAAGGTGTACGGCAAATCGGTGATGGCCGATGTGGTGCAGGAAGCCATCGCGAGCGCCAATAAGAAGATTATCGACGACAACCACCTCCGACTCGCCCGCGAGCCGAAAGTCGAGCTTCCAACCGATCAAGCGACCATTGACGCTGCCCTTGAGGCCCGTGGCGACCTCAACTTCAAGGTCGCGCTCGAAGTGCTGCCGGTGTTCGAGATTGGCGATTTCTCGCAAATCTCGCTCGAGCGACTGACCGCCGACGTCGCGCCATCAGACGTCGAAACCGCGCTCGATCGCTTGGCCGAGGAACGCCGCGCCTACAGCGACAAGCCGGCAGGCGCGACGGCCGAGGTCCACGACCGCATCACAATCGATTTCGACGGAACGATTGATGGCGTGCCCTTCGAGGGCGGCGAAGGCAGAGATGTCCAGGTCGCGCTCGGCTCGAACACCTTCCTACCGGGGTTCGAGGACCAACTCGTCGGTGTCGTCGTGGGCGACAAGCGCAACGTTCGGGCCACTTTTCCGGAAGCTTACGCCGCTCGCGCGCTCGCGGGGAAGAGCGCCGACTTCGACGTGACGGTGAAGGCCGTCGCGGCGCCCGACCCGGTCGCCATCGACGATGAATTTGCCAAAAGCCTCGGCTCCGAAAATCTCGACAAGCTCAAGGAGACGATCGGCGATCGGATCGCCACCGAGTATGCGCGCGTTTCGCGCGAAAAACTGAAGCGGGAGCTCCTCGACCGGCTCGACCGGCTCTATTCGTTCGAATTGCCGGAGGGGCTGGTCACTCAGGAGTTCAGCTCTATCTGGGAGCAAGTGACCCGCGAACAGCAGGCCTCGGGGCGTGCTTTCGCCGATGAGAACACCACCGAAGAGGCGGCGCAGGCCGACTATCGTAAGATCGCCGAGCGCCGCGTGCGCCTGGGGCTTCTCCTGGCCGAGGTTGGGACAAGGGCGGAGGTTAAAGTCTCGGACGAGGAGATGACTCAAGCCCTCGTCGCGCGAGCGCGGTCGTTTCCAGGCCAGGAAAAACAAGTCTGGGATTTCTATCGCAACAACAGCCAAGCGCTAGCCGAGCTACGGGCCCCGATTTACGAAGAGAAGGTTGTCGACCATATCCTGCGCCTCGCTAAGGTCGAAGAGCGGAAAGTAGCCAGGGAGGAGCTGCTCAAGCCGGTGGATGATGAGTTGGCGAGCGTGCCGCAGGATTAAGAGTCCGGAAACCGGGAACCGGGTTCCTCTTTTCCGGACGGCTTCGGGCGCCTATGTTGTGATCGAGCTTACGGCTGAGCCTCGATAGTTCCGGTAAAAAAAGGACTCTAATGCGCGACCTCGTCGACTACTACACCAACAATCTCGTGCCGATCGTTATCGAGCAGTCGGCTCGGGGCGAGCGTTCGTTTGATATTTTCTCACGACTTTTGCGCGAACGCATCGTTTTCATGGTCGGTCCAGTCGATGACGTATCGGCTTCGCTGATCGTCGCTCAGCTCCTGTTTTTAGAGGCTGACAATCCGAAAAAGGAAATCGCTCTTTACGTGAATTCTCCAGGCGGGGTTGTTACAGCAGGGCTCTCTATCTACGATACAATGCAGTTTATACGTCCGAAAGTGACGACGATGTGCATTGGTCAAGCGGCGTCAATGGGTTCGCTTCTACTCGCCGCGGGCGAGAAGGGTTCGCGGTTCGCGCTGCCAAATTCGCGGATCATGGTTCATCAGCCGTCCGGCGGCTTCCAAGGGCAGGCATCTGATATCCAGCGGCATGCTGAGGATATTCTCAAGGTCAAGCGCCGACTGAACGAGATCTATGTCCATCACACCGGTCAATCCTACGAAGCTATTGAAAGAACTCTGGATCGCGATCATTTTATGTCGGCGGAGGAGGCGAAGGCTTTCGGGCTCGTCGATGAAGTGACAACTAAGCGGGCGGTCGAGTTGGAAGAGGTAAAGGCCTAGGCGGCGCCCTGCCAAGTCGAGGTCTTTTTTGGGCTTTGGCTTCGAAGGCGGGAAATTTTGCGACGTGGCCTTGATTTTGCGTACATTTTGATGGCTGCTTGTCGAATCCCTGCCTGGCCCGCCCTGTGGGGTCAGGCTAAGCACGAAGCAGCCCGAAGGCTACGTTTCGTTAGGGTGGTTTGGTTAGGCTGCTCGGTCAAGCGTTTGACGACTCGCTTCGGCGGGAGCGGCCTAAATGGAGAAAAGCTATGGCCAAGGCCGAAGGCGACGCCAAAAATACGCTCTATTGCTCGTTCTGCGGCAAGAGCCAGCATGAAGTCCGCAAGCTCATCGCCGGGCCGACCGTGTTCATCTGTGATGAATGCGTTGAACTGTGCATGGACATCATCCGGGAGGAGAGCAAGACCGCGCTTGTCAAAAGCAAGGATGGCATCCCGACCCCTCGAGAGATATGCAAGGTTCTCGACGATTATGTGATCGGCCAGCCTCAAGCCAAGCGCGTGCTATCGGTCGCGGTGCATAATCACTACAAGCGCCTCAATCACGCCACCAAGCACGGCGACGTGGAGCTGGCGAAATCGAACATTCTGCTGATCGGCCCGACAGGTTCTGGCAAGACCCTTCTCGCCCAAACTCTCGCGCGCATCCTCGACGTGCCGTTCACGATGGCCGACGCCACAACTCTGACCGAGGCCGGCTATGTCGGCGAGGACGTTGAGAACATCATTCTGAAACTGTTGCAGGCTTCCGATTATAATGTGGAGCGGGCTCAGCGCGGCATCGTTTACATCGACGAGATCGACAAGATCAGCCGTAAGTCCGATAATCCGTCGATCACCCGCGACGTGTCTGGCGAAGGCGTGCAGCAGGCGCTGCTGAAGATTATGGAAGGAACGATTGCGAGCGTTCCCCCGCAGGGCGGCCGCAAGCATCCTCAGCAGGAGTTCCTGCAGGTCGATACGACGAATATCCTGTTCATTTGTGGAGGGGCTTTTTCCGGTCTCGAGCGAATCATCTCGGCGCGCGGCAAAGGCACGTCCATCGGCTTTTCCGCCAAGGTTCAGTCGCCCGACGACCGACGCACCGGCGAGGTGTTTCGCGAGGTAGAGCCCGAAGATTTGCTGAAGTTTGGTCTTATTCCGGAATTTGTCGGACGTCTTCCTGTCATCGCGACTCTTGAGGATCTCGACGAGGATGCGCTTAAGAAGATTCTGACGGAACCAAAGAACGCGCTCGTCAAACAATATCAGCGCCTGTTCGAAATGGAGAACACCGACCTGACAATTCAGGAGGAGGCGCTGGGGGTGGTCGCCAAGAAGGCGATCGAACGGCGCACTGGCGCCCGCGGCCTCCGTTCGATCATGGAAGGCATCTTGCTCGACACAATGTTTGAATTGCCGGGCCTCGATGGCGTTGAACAGGTCGTCATCGGTCCTGAGGTCGTCGAAGGCAAGGCTCGTCCGCTCTATATCTATGCTGAGCGCGCCGAGCGCGCGGGCTAGTTCTGCTTCGTAGTTGCGCTCGGCTTGAAAGTCGTGCGCAGCCGGCCCATGTTTTGACCTAGATATTGATTCCCCAGATTGTTCAGGCGCAAAGTTCGATGCGTGAAACCGGCGGGGTCTGGCTCAGAATTCGTTGTTTCGAGACGGGCTTCGTCGAAGGTCTGTAAACAAAAAAAGCGGAGCGGACCCACGGGTCGGCTCGCGAAGTTCAGGATGGCCATGACCAACCAACATAAGTCAATCGTCCCCGGGACGCTCGACGTCTATCCCGTACTTCCATTGCGCGATATCGTCGTGTTTCCACATATGATCGTTCCACTATTCGTCGGGCGCGAAAAGTCGATTCGTGCGCTCGAAGAGGTTATGAAGTCCGACAAGCCAATCCTGCTTGCGACTCAGAAAAACGCTTCCGACGACGACCCGGCGCCCGACGCCATTTTCTCTGCTGGTACCCTAGCTAGCGTACTGCAGTTGCTCAAGTTACCCGATGGTACGGTTAAGGTGCTTGTTGAAGGTTCGACGCGCGCCCAGGTGACGCGTTTCGTGTCTGGCGACGGTTTTTTTCAGGCTGAGGCCCTGGCGATCGCGGATGAGCCGATCGATAAGATCGAGGCTGAAGCCCTGTCGCGCTCAGTTGTGTCCGAGTTCGAAAGCTACGTGAAGCTCAACAAGAAGATCTCGCCAGAGGTCGTGACCGCTGTCAATCAGATTGATGACTACGGCAAACTCTCTGACACCATTGCTTCCCATCTCGCTGTCAAGCTTTCAGACAAGCAGGCTATTCTGGAAATGCGCTCCATCTCAAAGCGCTTCGAGAAGTGCCTCGCGCTGATGGAGAGCGAAATTTCGGTTCTTCAAGTTGAGAAGCGCATCCGCACGCGCGTCAAGCGACAGATGGAGAAGACTCAACGAGAGTATTATCTTAACGAGCAGATGAAGGCGATCCAGAAAGAGCTCGGCGACGAGGACGGCAAGGACGAGATGTCCGAGCTCGAAGAGCGTATCAAATCGACAAGACTCACCAAGGAAGCGCGGGAGAAGGCGCTCGCCGAGGTCAAGAAGTTGCGGCAGATGTCGCCTATGTCGGCCGAGGCGACGGTTGTACGCAACTATCTTGATTGGCTACTCTCGATCCCTTGGCAAAAGCGGTCGAAAATCAAGAAGGACCTTCCGACCGCGCAATCGGTTTTGGACACAGATCACTTCGGCTTGGACAAAGTCAAAGAGCGTATTGTCGAGTATCTCGCCGTACAGCAGCGCGCCAACAAACTGACCGGGCCGATCTTGTGTCTCGTCGGTCCGCCGGGCGTGGGAAAGACCTCGCTCGGCAAGTCCATCGCCAAGGCGACGGGCAGGGAATTCGTTCGCATGTCGCTTGGTGGCGTGCGCGATGAGGCGGAAATTCGCGGACATCGGCGCACCTACATCGGTTCCATGCCGGGCAAGGTTATCCAGTCGATGCGTAAGGCCAAGACATCGAATCCGCTCTTCCTGCTCGACGAGATCGATAAGATGGGCATGGATTTTCGCGGCGATCCGTCCTCGGCCTTGCTTGAAGTGCTCGATCCCGAACAGAACTCGACGTTCAATGACCATTATCTTGAAGTCGACTACGACCTGTCCGGTGTCATGTTCGTCACCACGGCCAATACTCTCAACATTCCGCCCGCTCTCATGGACCGGATGGAGATCATTCGTATCGCCGGCTATACGGAAGACGAGAAGCTGGAGATCGCCAAGCGGCACCTTTTGCCCAATTCGATGAGTAAGCACGGACTCGACGCCAAGGAATGGGTCGTCGAGGACAGCGCCATCACGGAACTGATTCGCCGCTATACCCGTGAAGCTGGCGTTCGCAACCTTGAGCGTGAGATTTCCAACCTTGCCCGCAAGGCAGTGAAGGAGATTCTTATCCGAAAGAGTAAGGTCATAATGGTTAACGGCGAGAATGTCGCTGAGTTCCTCGGGCCGCCCAAATTCCGCTACGGCGAGATCGAGGCGGATGATCAGGTCGGACTCGTGACCGGACTGGCTTGGACCGAGGTTGGCGGCGAATTGCTTACGATCGAGGGCGTCATGATGCCGGGCAAAGGTCGCATGACGGTGACCGGGAATCTCAAGGATGTCATGAAAGAGTCAATTTCGGCCGCGGCGTCCTATGTGCGTTCCCGTGCGGTCGATTTTGGAATTGAGCCGCCATTGTTCGATAGGCGCGATATCCATGTGCACGTACCCGAGGGCGCAACGCCGAAGGATGGGCCTTCCGCGGGTGTTGGAATGGCGACTGTTATCGTCTCGATGCTTACTGGCATCCCGGTGCGGCGCGACATCGCGATGACTGGCGAGGTCACCCTGAGAGGGCGAGTTCTTCCGATCGGGGGACTCAAGGAGAAGTTATTGGCGGCGCTAAGAGGCGGTATCAAGAAAGTCCTGATACCGGAGGATAACGTTAAGGACTTAGCCGAGATCCCGAACTCAGTCAAAAACGGTCTTGAAATCGTGCCCGTTTCCCGAATGGAGGAGGTGCTCGCGCACGCTCTTATTCGTCGGCCGACTCCGATCGTATGGGAGGAGGGGGTAGCCACGCCACCGCCTTCGGGACAACCGGAAGACGACGGAAAGGGTCTCGTGGCGCATTGAAAGCGGACCAGTCGCCACCGACCTATTTTCCGCGCCGCGGAGGACGGTTTGGTGAGATAGCCGCGAATTCTCCGGAATTCGCGGCTTTTTCGCGCCTTTAGCCTAGTTTTAGGCTCTTTTTTCTCATTTGATCCCGCCGAACGCTTGCGTTCCTTGAACGAAACGGCGAGCTATGTGGCGAACTCTACTGTCGATTCGCCTAGGATGGAACTAAGCGCCTTCGAGGGGACGAACGGGTATGAGAGCGCGGCGGCGACGAGGCGCCGTTTACAGCGGCGTTGAAGGCGCCGAACTTCATAATGGGCGTCGAACACCGAGCGCCGCAGTCGAACGGAGAGGCTATAATGAACAAGCTTGAGCTCGTCGATCATATCGCGACGGAAGCGGAATTGACGAAGGTTTCCGCCGCCGCGGCGCTTGAGGCCGTCCTGGAGGGCATCGCCGATACTTTGAAGAAGGGCGAAGAAGTGCGGCTTGTGGGATTTGGCACCTTCTCAGTGCGTGAGCGCGCCGCGGGCAAGGGGCGCAATCCCGCGACCGGAAAAGAAATCAAGATTGCAGCCTCGAGAAACGCCCGCTTTAAGCCCGGCGCAGCGCTCAAAGCGAGCCTCAATAAAAAGTCGGCAAAGAAATAAATAGAACAAATGCTGCAGATTTCCTGCGGGGCTTGAGCTCCTACACCCCTTGCCGGTCGCTTTTTCACGCTTGGTACCTATAGGCGCCTGGCGAGGCAGCAGCGGGACTGTTATCCTGCAGCCGCCGGACGACGCGACCGGCGGCGGCAAGGGCGGTTAGCTCAGTTGGCAGAGCATCTCGTTTACACCGAGAGGGTCGGCGGTTCGAGCCCGTCACCGCCCACCATTTTCGGTTCGTTTGGCTTCTGTGTGCTTGCCGTAGTGATAACTCTCGTGGGGGCCGGGGTCACGCCGGCCGTGGCCCAAAGTCACGGTCCCTCGATGAGCTTCCATGTGGCGCCGCTTGAATCTCACGAATGCGGCCGACATTGTCCCGATGTCATCGTGGCTGACGGCGTGATCGAGGCTCAGACGCCTCAGGCCTTCGTGAATTTTCTCAAGTCCGGGAGTTCGGACTCCAGGCTTCGACGCATCGTTTTTTTCAACTCCCGCGGCGGCAATGTCGTAGCCTCCATGGTCTTTGGTCATATTCTGCGGGGACTGCATATCGCGGGCGTCGTTGGACGGTTCGATGCAGATGGTGATCCGGGGCCATACGTTGGCGAATGTCTTTCGGCCTGCGTCTACGCGCTCATGGGCGCCGTGCGTCGTGTCGCACCTCCTGGGAGCGAGGTCGGGCTGCATCGAATGTCGATTGTCGAGAATGACGCCGGCGGCCTTTTCGGACCGCATGTGCAGCGCAGCTTCGCTGACGCACCGATGGTCGCCGTTCTTGGGCGCTACGCGCGACGAATGGGCGTTGACCCTGCGCTTGTGTTGAGAGCGGAATCATTGCCTCCCGACACTGTTCACGTGCTTACGCGCGAGGAAATGAGGCGGTGGTCATTGGCGACAAGTCAATTTTGACCCGGCCTCGTAAGCCGACGCGCGGGCCACGCTGCAGCCATGTTTTGAGACCGCTTGCGATCCTTGACTCGAGGGCGAGCCTAGCTTATCCGGTCGGCTCCCGCGGGGGAGTAGCTCAGTTGGTTAGAGCGCCGGCCTGTCACGCCGGAGGTCGCGGGTTCAAGTCCCGTCTCTCTCGCCATCTCTGCCTTTTTCCGGTCGTAGCGTGGCTCGCGAGCGTGTGCTCCCCTTCTCCGCGGGCGGTGCCGACTGACCTCAATTGCACCGTCAGCCCAAAACAGTCCTGTTTATGCGAGGCTTTCAGGGCCTAATGCTCACGGAGTCGGCAAGGTCCGACCGCTTCATGTTGCGCTTCAGAAACCGCCTGCCGGCGAACCGGAGCCTTTCGTCTTGCATGCTACGCTGCGCTGCGATACGCGTTAAGAACGGGAAGATCTGCTGCGCGAGGCGTGGCGCATAACCGACAATCCGAAGAGTGAGGCGATGCCGAGCCTTATTTCCGATTACATTCCGCTGCTCGTATTCGTTGTTGTCGCCGCGTTCATTAGCGGAGCGCTGTTGATCGCCCCTTTTCTTGTCGCCTACCGGGCTCCCGATAGCGAGAAGCTTTCGCCCTACGAGTGCGGTTTTCCTCCGTTTGACGATGCTCGGATGCGCTTCGACGCACGCTTTTACCTCGTCTCGCTCCTTTTTATCATCTTCGACCTTGAGGTCGCGTTTCTGTTTCCGTGGGCGATCGTTTTCCACGACATCGGCGCGCTGGGATTCTGGTCGATGATGATCTTCCTTGGAGTGTTGACCATTGGGTTCGTATACGAGTGGAATAAGGGAGCGCTGGAATGGGACTGATCGCCAGCTCAACGGCCAAACCTGGCGCGACTGACGTTTTTGATCCGCGAATTGGCGCGCTGCTCCGTCCAGAGAATAGACATTATGGCTCGATAAGCGACGAACTCGCGGACAAGGGATTTCTCGTCACCACAACAGACGACCTCATCCAATGGGCGCGAACTGGCTCGTTGATGTGGATGACCTTCGGGCTTGCCTGCTGCGCGGTGGAAATGATGCAAGTCTCGATGCCGCGATTCGATATCGAGCGCTTCGGATTCGCGCCTCGCGCGAGTCCTCGCCAGTCGGACGTGATGATCGTCGCCGGAACGCTGACCAACAAAATGGCCCCGGCTCTGCGCAAGGTTTACGACCAGATGCCTGAGCCGCGCTATGTCATCTCGATGGGCTCGTGCGCCAACGGCGGCGGTTACTACCACTATTCCTATTCCGTTGTACGCGGATGCGACCGCATAGTGCCCGTTGACATATACGTGCCTGGCTGCCCGCCAACGGCTGAGGCGCTGCTCTATGGCGTCTTGATGTTGCAGAAGAAAATTCGGCGGACGGGGACCATTGAACGCTAAACACACGCGAGAGTGAGCAGGCGCGAGATTTTATGTGAATGGACGACGAGCTTCAGACGATTGCGACGAAATTGGCGGCCTTCGCTCCTGGCGCGGTGTTAGAATCTGCTTTCACGTTTGGTGAGCTGACCCTAACCGTCGGCTCCTCGCGCATTATTGAGGCGCTTCAATTCCTTCGCGACGATCTTTCCGCGCAGTTCGTCTCACTCATAGATATTTCAGGTGTCGACTATCCGAAGCGGGAGAAGCGCTTCGATGTCGTCTACCATCTGCTCTCGCCAAAGTTGAACCGGCGAGTTCGGCTCAAGATCGAGACCGACGAGGATACGGCAGTGATGAGCGCAACCGCCGTCTATTTGGGCGCTGACTGGTTCGAGCGTGAGATTTATGATTTGTTCGGCGTGACGTTCGAAGGTCATCCGGATTTGCGCCGCATCCTAACTGACTACGGCTTCGATGGTCACCCGCTCCGCAAGGACTTCCCGATGACTGGTTTCGTTGAGGTGCGGTATGACGACGCGGAAAAGCGCGTTCGCTACGATCCGGTCCGGCTCAATCAGGAATTCCGCCAGTTCGACTTCCTGAGCCCGTGGGAGGGGCCGCCGCTCCCTGGCGACGAGAAGGTGAAAGACGACGGTGGACGCTAGGTAGTCGGTGATGAACGAGCAGAATCTCCGCAACTTCTCGATCAACTTCGGGCCTCAGCATCCTGCAGCGCATGGTGTGCTCCGGCTCGTGCTTGAGCTTGACGGCGAAGTGGTCGAGCGGGTCGACCCGCATATCGGCCTCCTCCATCGCGGCACCGAAAAGCTCATGGAGGCGCGAACGTACTTGCAGAACGTGCCCTATTTGGATCGGCTCGACTATGTCGCCCCCATGAACCAGGAGCACGCTTATGCGTTGGCGGTTGAGCGGCTTCTCGGGATCTCGGTTCCTCGGCGCGGCCAGCTTATTCGGGTGCTGTATTGCGAGATCGGACGCCTATTGTCGCATTTGCTTCAGATCACAACGCAAGCAATGGACGTCGGCGCGTTAACGCCCCCGCTTTGGGGTTTCGAAGAGCGCGAGAAGCTAATGGTCTTCTACGAGCGCGCAAGCGGCTCGCGGATGCACGCGGCCTACTTCCGTCCGGGCGGCGTGCACCAAGATCTGCCTCGCAAGCTCATCGACGACATCGAGGCCTTTTGCGACCCGTTCCTCGGGGTCTGCGACGATCTCGAAACCCTGCTCACAGGAAACCGCATCTTCAAGCAACGCAATGTCGACATCGGCGTCGTCAAGCTGGCGGATGCATGGGCCTGGGGCTTCTCCGGTGTGATGGTGCGTGGCTCGGGCGCGCCATGGGACCTGCGCAAAGCGCAGCCCTACGAATGTTACGAGGAAATGGATTTCGATATTCCCATAGGCAAGAACGGCGACTGTTATGATCGCTATGTTATTCGCATGGAAGAGATGCGCCAGTCGGTAAAGATCATGCGACAATGCTGCCAGAGGCTGAACTCGTCCGGCGGTGAGGGGCCAGTGGCGACGGACGACGGCAAAGTCGCGCCGCCCCGACGCGCCGAAATGAAGCGGTCCATGGAAGCGCTGATCCACCATTTTAAGCTCTATACCGAGGGCTATAAGGTGCCGGCCGGTGAGGTCTATGCCGCAGTCGAAGCGCCAAAAGGCGAGTTCGGCGTTTATTTGGTGTCCGACGGATCGAACAAGCCCTACCGAGTCAAACTTCGCGCCCCCGGCTTCGCGCATCTTCAGGCGATGGACTTTTTGTGCCGCAAGCACATGCTTGCCGACATCAGTGCAATTCTCGGTTCGCTCGACATCGTGTTCGGCGAGGTCGACCGGTGATTGGTCGCGGATGGGGCTTCGGCATGAAACTTCATTCGAGGAACGCTTGACCGATGTCCGTTCGCCGCCTTGCTGACGAGCAACCGACAAGCTTCGAGTTCACGCCCGAAAACAGGACTTGGGCCGAAATGGAGATGGCGAAATATCCGCGCGGCCGGCAGGCTTCGGCGGTACTCGCGCTCTTGTGGCGCGCGCAGAAGCAAAATGGATACTGGCTTCCCCGAGTCGCCATCGAAAAAGTCGCTGCGATGCTCGATATGCCGAACATCCGAGTGCTGGAAGTCGCAACTTTCTATACCATGTTCAATCTGGAGCCGGTCGGGCGCCACTACGTGCAGGTCTGCGGCACGACTTCGTGCATGCTATCCGGTTCTGACGAAATCAAGGCGGTCTGCCGCAAGCGTATCGGCGAACAGGGCCATGTCACTCCGGATGGCGTATTTTCGTGGATCGAAGTCGAATGCCTCGGCGCTTGTTGCAACGCGCCGATGGTTCAGATCAACGACGACTATTATGAGGATCTGACGCCGGAAAGCTTTGGGAGCCTGCTTGACGATCTTGCGATCGGTCGGCCCGTCAAGACAGGCTCGCAGATTGGACGTGTCTCATCAGAGCCGGTCGGAGGTTTAACTTCACTGACGACGTTGTACGGAGACGACGGACGGGGGGACCAAAGGCCGGCCGCGCCTGCAAACAATCAAACGCCGACCGGAAAGATCGGGAACTGAGCGATGTTGGAAGACAAGGATCGCATCTTTACCAATCTTTATGGGCTTGGCGACCGCGGGCTCAACGGCGCTCGCGCGCGCGGCAACTGGGACGGCACCAAGGCGCTCATCGATAAGGGGCGCGACTGGATCATCGCTGAAATGAAGGCCTCCGGTCTGCGCGGACGTGGAGGCGCGGGCTTTCCCACGGGTCTAAAGTGGTCGTTTATGCCGAAGACCATCGATCCAAAGCGTCCGCACTATCTTGTCATCAACGCAGACGAATCGGAGCCCGGGACCTGCAAGGATCGCGAGATCATGCGAAACGACCCCCATACCCTGGTCGAAGGCGCATTGCTCGCGTCATTCGCCATGGGGGCCCACGCAGCTTACGTTTACGTGCGCGGCGAATTTATCAAGGAGCGCGAAAATCTCGAGGCGGCGGTGAACGAGGCGTATGAGGCCCGGCTCATCGGAAAGGACAATATTCACGGTTGGCCATTCGACCTCTATGTCCATCACGGGGCTGGCGCTTATATCTGCGGCGAAGAGACGGCGATGCTCGAATTGCTTGAAGGAAAGAAAGGCATGCCGCGAATGAAGCCGCCCTTTCCTGCCGGCATGGGGCTTTATGGTTCGCCTACCACCGTCAACAACGTCGAGTTCGATCGCCGTCGCGCCCACGATATTGCGGCGCGGCGCATCGTGGTTCACGAGTTTTGGCGCCCCCAACAATTTCGGCACCAAGGTCTTCAGCATATCAGGCCACGTCAACAGGCCGTGCAACGTCGAAGAGGCGATGTCGGTTCCTTTCCGTGAACTGATTGACAAGCACTGTGGCGGAGTTCGAGGCGGGTGGGACAATCTACTCGCTGTCATTCCCGGCGGAGCGTCAGTGCGGCTCGTCCCTGCTCCCCAAATCATCGATTGTCCGATGGATTTCGATTCGCTTGCGAAGCTCAAGTCCGGCCTCGGCACGGCGGCGGCGATCGTGATGGACAAATCGACCGACATCATTCGCGCGATTGCCCGCTTGTCCTATTTCTACAAGCACGAAAGCTGCGGCCAGTGCACTCCCTGTCGCGAAGGCGCCGGATGGATGTGGCGAGTCATGGAGCGCATGGTTCAAGGTCGCGCGCAGAAACGTGAGATCGACATGCTGCTCGACGTCACCAAGCAGGTCGAAGGGCATACTATTTGCGCGCTCGGCGACGCCGCGGCCTGGCCCATCCAGGGTCTAATCGCGCATTTCCGCCCTGAGATTGAGCGCCGCATTGACCAGTATGCCGCTAATCCGCACAGCGAGCCGGTGCTCGTGGCGGCGGAGTAGAGCGTGTCGGCATGACGAGCCAAATCGCCCAGCTCAATATCGGCCGATTCCGCTATTCGACGGACGATCCGCGGATGGCGGAATTCATGACCAATCTCGATCGTATCAACGCACTCGCGGAGCGCAGCGAGGGATTTGTCTGGCGCCTGAAGGACGAGAGCAACAACGCGACCGCCATTCGTCCTGCGAGCGACCCGACGATGGCGGTCAACCTGTCCGTGTGGGACAGCGTCGAAGCGCTGGAACGATTTGTCTGGGCGACGGCCCATAAGCAGTTCTACAACCGCAAGGGCGAATGGTTCGACAAGCCTGAGGCGCCGCATTTCGTCATGTGGCCGATACTTGCCGGGCATATTCCTGATCTGGACGAGGCGATGGCGCGGCTCGATCATCTCACGTGGAATGGCGATACCGACTTTGCCTTCGGCTGGAGCCATCTGGCGCATATTAAGCTGTGGATGAGCCAGAAATGCGGCTGACGGCGGAACGGACACGATGAAGATCGAGAGCGAAAAGCATCGGATGGAAGTTCACAAAGCCGACCTTTCCGGGTCGGTATTCGACGATGTCAATCTGTCGGGATCGGACTTTCGCAACCTCAACATGTCGGGTTGCTCGTTCGACGACCTCAATATGTCTGGGTGGCGCATTCAGAACGCGAATCTGTCGGGGCTCAAGGTCGAGAAAGTGAATCTGGCCGGCGCGTCGTTCGTTGATGCGCGCCTCGAGGGAGCAACCATAGAGGGTGTCTCCGTCACTGACCTGCTCGCATTCTGGCGTACGGGGCATGAGGCGGCGAACAGCGAATGAGCAAGATCATTATCGACGGCAAAGAACTCGACGTTCCGGCCGAATATACGCTTCTTCAGGCTTGCGAGATGGCGGGCGCGGAGATTCCGCGCTTCTGCTTTCACGAGCGGCTGTCGATCGCCGGCAACTGCCGGATGTGCCTGGTTGAAGTAAAGGGCGGACCGCCGAAACCGACAGCCTCCTGCGCCATGGCGGTCAAAGACTTGCGCCCTGGCCCGAACGGAGAGCCGCCGGTCGTCCTGACCAACTCGCCAATGGCCCGCAAGGCCCGCAAGGGCGTAATGGAATTTCTACTGATCAACCATCCGCTCGACTGCCCGATTTGCGATCAGGGCGGCGAATGCGATCTGCAGGATCAGGCGATGGCTTATGGCGCCGACTCCTCTCGCTTCGCGGAGAACAAGCGCGCCGTTGAAGACAAATATATCGGTGCGCTGGTCAAGACATCGATGAACCGATGCATACAATGCACGCGGTGCGTACGCTTTGTAACAGAGGTGGCTGGCGTTCCTGAGCTCGGCGCCATCGGCCGCGGCGAGGACATGGAGATCACTTCCTACCTTCAAGGGGCTTTAAGCTCGGAGCTCCAGGGGAATGTTGTCGACCTCTGTCCGGTCGGCGCCCTGACCTCAAAACCGACGGCGTTCCATGCCCGTCCGTGGGAGTATAGCAAGACCGAATCGATTGACGTGATGGATGCGCTTGGGTCGGCTATCCGTATCGATGCGCGCGGCCGCGAGGTTGTGCGCATCCTGCCTCGCGTCAATGATGCGATCAACGAGGAATGGATTTCCGATAAGACGCGGCACATCGTCGACGGCTTGAAGACGCAGCGACTCGATCGTCCATATGTTCGGGTCAACGGCAGGCTCCGGCCCGCCAGCTGGGCGGAGGCTTTCGCGACGATTGCCGCCAAGATAGCCGCCGCGGTTCCCGCGCGGGTTGGGGCAATCGTCGGTGATTTAGCAACTGTCGAAGAAATGTTCGCGCTTAAGGTGTTGATATCGAAGCTCGGCTCGTCCAGCATCGACTGCCGCCAGGATGGCTCCAGGCTGCATCCTAAGTTTGGTCGCGCATCTTATATTTTCAACTCGACGATCGCCGGAGTCGATCAGGCTGATGCTATTCTCATTGTTGGCTCTAATCCCCGTTACGAGGCGCCTGTTCTCAATGCGCGAATCCGTAAGCGCTGGCTCAAGGGCAGCGCGCCTATAGAAGTCGTCGGCCCCAACGCCAATCTGAGTTACAACTTTAACCTTCTGGGCGCAGGTCCAGAGACCCTGGCGCAAGCATGGGACCGACCGCCAAAAGACACAGCGAAGCCAATGATGATTGTTGGTCCCGGCGCCTTCGCCCGGCCTGATGGCGTCGCTTTGCTCGCTGGGCTGGCGAAGACCGCTCTTGCAGCCGGAGTTGTGAAAGACGGGTGGAACGGCTTCAACGTTTTGCACACCGCTGCCTCGCGGGTTGGCGGCCTGGATCTGGGCCTCGTGCCGGGCGAAGACGGCCTCGATGCGCTGACCATGACGAAGGCACATGCGCTCGACGTGCTTATCAACCTCGGTGCAGACGAGATTGATATTGGACCGGGCGCGTTCGTGGTCTACATCGGCACTCATGGCGATCGCGGGGCGCATCGAGCGGACGTCATTCTGCCGGGCGCCGCCTACACAGAAAAGACGGGCATCTACGTCAACACTGAAGGGAGGCCGCAGTTCGCGGAGCGCGCGGTGTTCCCGCCAGGAGACGCGCGTGAGGATTGGTCGATTTTGCGTGCGCTGTCGGAGACGCTGGGCGCCAAGCTGCCATTCGACTCGCTCGCCCAACTTCGGGCGGCGCTAGCTGTCGCTCATCCGTTTCTCGTGCGCTTCGACGTTGTCGCGCCGGCGGATGCGAGCATTTTCCATTCGATCGCCTCGCTTGGCGGCGCTGCCGACAGAGCGGCGTTCGTCCCCGCCATCTCCGACTTCTATCTTACCAACCCGATCGCGCGCGCCTCCCGCGTCATGGCCGAATGTTCGGCTCTGGCGCGCGGCGTTCAGCGTGAGGCGGCGGAATAGCATTAATGAGCTCCGTCTCCCCCAGCAGACCGTCATCGACCTCACTCGCGGTTATCGGCGTCGCAGCGGCGGTCGTCGTCGCCGTCATCGTCGCCGTACTGGCGTGGCTGATCAGCGGGGGCTACTTCGCGGCGCTCGGGCGCTGGATGCACACGAGCGATGTCGGGACGGCGCTTCGGTATCTGCTTGAGAGCTTGGCGTTGCTTGTGTGCGTGCTCCTGTCGACGGCGGCGCTCATCTATATTCAACGAAAGATCTGGGGAGCCGTACAGCTGAGACGCGGGCCCAACGTGGTTGGACCCTGGGGCATCCTTCAGCCGTTCGCGGACTTCTTCAAGTTTATACTCAAGGAGCCGATTATCCCGGCGAGCGCCAATAAGGCGGTCTTCCTGCTCGCTCCGGTCGTGTCTGTCGTCCTCGCCTTCGCCGCGTGGGCGGTCATTCCGGTTTCCGACGGATGGGTGGTCGCGGATATCAACGTCGGCCTCCTCTATCTGTTCGCGGTTTCCTCCCTAGGCGTGTACGGCGTCATCATGGCGGGCTGGGCGTCCAATTCGAAATATGCGCTGCTTTCGGCATTACGCGCAGCCGCCCAGATGGTTTCTTACGAGGTCTCGATCGGCTTCGTGATCGTGACGGTGGTGCTGTGCGCAGGCTCAGTTAACTTGAGCGACATCGTTCGCGCTCAGGACACGCGGTTCGGCTTTTTCGGCTGGTACTGGCTGCCGCTCTTTCCAATGTTCATCGTTTTTTTTATTTCGGCGCTTGCCGAGACGAATCGGCCGCCGTTCGACTTGACTGAGGCCGAGTCGGAACTCGTCGCTGGCTACACCGTCGAATATTCCGCTTCGCTCTTTCTGCTGCAGTTCCTGACCGAACTCGTCGCGCTGCTCACGATGGGATCGTTGGCTGCAGTCCTGTTCCTCGGCGGATGGCTCTCGCCGCTTCCATTTCCGCCGTTTACGTGGATACCGGGGGTTATCTGGTTCTTGATCAAGTCTTGGGCGGTCGTGTTCTGCTTTTTGATGGTCACAGCCTTTGTCCCGCGCTATCGCTACGATCAGTTGATGCGCCTGGGCTGGAAGGTGTTCCTGCCGATTTCTCTAGTAATGGTGGTGGTCGTGGCCGGAGTGCTCGAAATGACCGGTCTCGGGGCGAACCCCTCCGGCCCATTGCACTGAGGGAGGAAAGCCAATGGCTCTCAGGCTTGCCCATTCAGCCAAGTCTCTGTTCCTGGCAGAGTTCCTTGGCGCATTCGCGTTGTCTATCCGCTATATGTTCAAGCCTCGAGCGACACTCAATTACCCGCACGAGAAATCGCCGCTGAGCCCTCGCTTTCGTGGAGAACATGCGCTGCGTCGCTATCCCAACGGCGAGGAGCGATGCATAGCCTGCAAGCTGTGCGAGGCGATTTGCCCGGCTCAGGCGATCACGATCGAGGCCGGACCTCGGCGGAACGATGGCACGCGCCGCACCACGCGCTACGACATCGACATGGTCAAGTGCATCTATTGCGGGATGTGCCAGGAGGCCTGCCCGGTGGACGCGATCGTCGAGGGGCCGAACTTCGAGTTTTCGACCGAGACGCGCGAAGAGCTGTATTACGATAAGCAACGATTGCTGGCCAATGGCGACCGTTGGGAACGTGAGTTGGCGCGGAACATCGCGCTCGACGCGCCGTATCGATAACCCTTCTCCCTTCCGGGAAGAAGGGATTTAACCGCGACTCGTCGAACTACGGGCTTTATCTACCAGGGGCCTTCGTAGGCCAGATGAGGCGCCGCCGCGACGACGGCAGGAACCACGGCGCTACGCGCCGACTGCGCTCTGGTCTTTTCCACAATGGGGAAGGGCGTCGCGCAGGGGGACTATGACAAGAGGCGGACGATGCAGGGCGATGTTTTCTTCTTTTGGATTTTAGCCCCGCTTTTGGTTGTGTCGGCTTTCGCCGTCATCATGGCCAAAAATCCGGTGCATTCAGTGCTCTTCCTCATCCTTTCCTTCGTTTGCGCGGCCGGGTTGTTTCTGCTCATGGGGGCTGAGTTCCTGGCGATGATCCTAGTTGTCGTCTACGTCGGCGCGGTCGCGGTGCTGTTCCTGTTTGTTGTCATGCTGCTCGACGTGGACTTCGCCCGGCTAAGGCAGGGTTTTGTCGAATATCTGCCGCAGGGATTGCTGATCGCGATGGTCGTAGCGATAGAGCTTATCTACGTAGTGTCGGGCCTTGGCCCCTCGCAGCGGGCCGCGGCTGCAGCGACGCCGGAGCCGATGCTCAGCAATACGGCTGCCCTCGGCGAGGTGCTGTACACCCGCTACATATATTTCTTCCAGGCGGCCGGGATGATTTTGCTCACCGCAATGATCGGAGCAATTGTCCTTACTCTTCATCATAAGCCGGGCGTTAAGCGTCAGGACATCGGCGCGCAGGTGGCTCGCAACCCGGAAGCCGCGGTCGAGGTGCGCAAGGTTCCGTCGCGCGTCGGCATCTGAAGGATCACGCAGATGGGAATCGGCCTCGTCAACTACCTGACCCTCGCCGCGATCGTATTCACCATAGGCATCGCTGGCATCATCCTCAACCACAAGAACATCATCATCATTCTGATGTCGGTCGAACTCATCCTTCTCGCCGTCAATATCAACCTCATCGCTTTCTCGACCTATTCGGGCGATTTGACCGGGCAGGCGTTTGCACTGTTCATTCTGACGGTCGCCGCGGCGGAGGCGGCGATCGGCCTCGCGATCCTCGTGGCCTACTACCGCAATCGCGGCTCAATCGCGGTTGAGGACATCAATTCGCTGAAGGGCTGAGACCGGTGTACCAGCTTATCGTTTTCCTGCCGCTTCTCGGTTTTCTGATCGCCGGCATCTTCGGGCAATGGATCGGCGCGCGCGGCGCGGAATACGTCACCTGCAGTCTTCTCGGAATCTGCTGCGTCCTCTCCTGGATCGCTTTCGTTATGGTCGCGGGGGGATCGGATACGCATGTCCCGATCGCCAATTGGTTCGCATCTGGCAAGCTCGCGGTCGCTTGGGCTCTTCGCATCGACACCCTGACCGCGGTGATGTTGGTGGTGGTGACGACGGTGTCGTTCCTCGTTCATGTCTACTCCATCGGCTACATGTCGGAGGATCCGTCGCGACCGCGTTTCTTCGCCTACCTCTCGCTCTTTACCTTCGCCATGTTGATGCTGGTGACCGCGGATAATCTGGTTCAGATGTTCTTCGGCTGGGAGGGCGTCGGTCTGATGTCCTACCTGTTGATCGGCTTCTGGTACGAGCGTCCCTCCGCCAACGCCGCGGCGATCAAGGCGTTCGTCGTCAACCGGGTCGGCGACTTTGGATTTTCGCTCGGTATCTTCCTCACGTACTATCTGACTGGTTCAGTCACCTTTGATCAGGTGTTTGCCGCCGCGCCCGGACTTGCGGGCAAGACGGTGCATTTTATCGGCTTCAATTGGGATGCCGTGACGCTCGCCTGCCTGCTGCTCTTTATGGGGGCGATGGGCAAGTCGGCGCAATTTCTGCTCCACACTTGGCTGCCCGACGCGATGGAAGGCCCAACACCGGTCTCGGCCCTCATTCATGCCGCGACCATGGTGACGGCAGGTGTGTTTATGGTGGCGAGACTTTCACCGCTCTTCGAGATGTCGTCGGTCGCGCTCAGCGTCGTCACCATTGTCGGGGGAACGACGGCCTTCTTCGCCGCGACGGTTGGCCTGGTGCAAAATGACATCAAGAAAGTCATCGCCTATTCGACCTGCTCGCAACTTGGCTACATGTTCGTAGCGCTTGGGGTCGGCGGCTACAGCCTTGGTATCTTCCACCTTTTCACCCACGCCTTCTTCAAGGCTCTGTTGTTTCTCGGCGCTGGCTCCGTCATCACGGCGATGCATCACGAGCAGGACATGCGCGTAATGGGAGGTTTGCGTAAGGAGATTCCCTTCACCTTCTGGATGATGATGATTGGAACGCTTTCGCTGACTGGCGTCGGCATTCCGCTCACTTCGCTCGGCTTTTCCGGTTTCGTCTCAAAGGACGCGATCATCGAGGCTGCATTCGCCTCGCATCGCTACGGCGCGCTCTACGGCTTCCTTTGCACCGACATTGCCGCCGCGCTGACGGCCTTCTATTCCTGGCGCCTCATGTTCATGACCTTCTTCGGCCAGCGTGGTGACTGGGCGGAATCGCTTCACCGCAGCGGGCATGAGCAGGACGGCCATGCACACGATGAGCCGGATCCAAGCGGACCAGGCGGCCATGCGCACACGCACAGCGCCGAGGCGCATGATCACGCTGACCATCCCGCGCACGAATCGCCACTCGTGATGTTGGTCCCGCTCGGAGTTCTAGCCGTGGGCGCCACCTTGGCCGGCATCGCCTTCCGCCATCTCTTCATCGGCGGAGGTCACGAATTGTTCTGGCGCCAATCGCTGTTCTTTGGCCCGGACAATCATATCCTCGAGGACATGGAGCACGTGTCTGCGATCGTCTCGCTATCGCCGAGCCTGTTCATGTTGGGCGGCCTACTTGTCGCCTAT
Source organism: uncultured Alphaproteobacteria bacterium (assembly GCA_963737365.1). Classification (GTDB taxonomy): domain Bacteria; phylum Pseudomonadota; class Alphaproteobacteria; order Rhizobiales; family Beijerinckiaceae; genus Roseiarcus. The sequence continues at coordinate 105,224 of CAVTSD010000006.1, read as the reverse complement.
TACATGTACATGGTCGACCGCACCGCGCCACAGCGGCTGGCCGCGGATTTTCCCGCGCTCTATCGCTTCCTTTTGAACAAGTGGTACTTCGACGAACTTTACGACTTCATCTTCGTTCGTCCGGCTTTCGCCATCGGCCGGTTGTTCTGGAAGGGCGGTGACGGTGTGATCATCGACGGCTTCGGACCGAACGGCGTCTCCGCGCGCGTCCTCGACGTCGCCCGTGGCGCGGTGCGCCTGCAAACTGGCTACGTTTACCATTACGCCTTCGCCATGCTGCTTGGCGCCGCCGCGCTGACGACCTGGTATCTATTCGGGGGGGGCACGCGATGAACGGCTCTGGGATCCTCTCCGGCATTCTGGCGTTGCCGCTGATCGGCGCGCTTTTCATTCTATTGCTTCCGGGGGATAGCGAGGCGACAAAGCGAAACGCGCGTTGGATCGCGCTGTTCGCGACGCTGATCACGTTCGTGCTGAGCCTTGTCGCGTGGGGCCGCTTCGATTCGGCGCAGCCGGGCTTTCAGCTTGTCGAGCAACGCGACTGGTTCTCGCACGTGATCTTGTACAAGCTTGGGGTTGACGGCGTGTCGATGCCGTTCGTGCTGCTCACCAGCTTCATTATGCCAATTTGCATCGTCGCATCCTGGACCCCGATCCAGACGCGGGTGAAGGCGTACATGATCACCTTCTTGGTGATGGAGACGCTGATGATTGGCGTCTTCGTCGCGCTCGATCTGGTCCTTTTCTATCTATTCTTCGAGGGCGGCCTCATTCCGATGTTCATCATCATCGGCATTTGGGGCCACGGAAACCGCGTGTACGCGGCCTTCAAGTTCTTTCTCTACACGTTCACTGGGTCGGTGCTGATGCTGCTCGCGATCATGGCCATGTACTGGTTCGCGGGCACGACCGACATCACCGTGCTGCTCAGGACCTCCTTCCCAGCCAAAATGCAGACCTGGCTGTGGCTTGGGTTCTTCGCGTCGTTCGCAGTCAAGATGCCCATGTGGCCGGTTCATACCTGGTTGCCAGACGCGCACGTCGAAGCGCCGACGGCCGGATCTGTGGTGCTGGCCGCCATTCTACTCAAGATGGGAGGCTACGGATTCATCCGGTTTTCCATATCAATGTTTCCAGACGCCTCGCTTTATTTCACGCCCTTCGTCTTCGCCCTGTCTGTGATCGCAATCATCTACGCCTCCTTGGTCGCGCTGGCGCAAGAGAGCATGAAGAAGCTGATCGCTTATTCGTCGGTCGCCCACATGGGGTTCGTGACGATGGGCATTTTCGCCGCGAACACTCAAGGGATCCAGGGCGCTGTCTATCAGATGGTCAGTCATGGGCTCGTCTCGGGGGCGCTCTTCCTTTGTGTTGGCGTTCTCTACGATCGCATGCATACTTACGAGATTAACGCCTACGGCGGCCTTGTGCAGCGTATGCCGCTGTATGCCGTCGCCTTCATGGCGTTCACGTTCGCCAATATCGGGCTACCGGGCACGACTGGCTTCATTGGCGAATTCCTGACCCTTATCGGCACGTTCCAGACCAACAACTGGGTCGCGTTGCTGGCCACCATCGGCACGATCCTCTCGGCGTGCTACGCGCTGTACCTTTACCGCCGCGTGATCTTTGGCGTTATCGAGAAGCCGAACCTTATGGGGATCGTCGATCTTACCAATCGAGAGGTGGTGACGCTTTTGCCGCTTGGACTGCTGACAATTTTTTACGGAGTGCATCCGCAGCCGATCATCGACGCTAGCGCAGCGTCAATCGAACAGATCATCAACGGCTTCCAGCACGCCATCACGGCGACGAAGTCGGCGGGGCTGTGACTCCCATGCACGAGACAGCTGTTTCTCTCCCTGTGATCCTGCCGGAGGTGGTGCTGGCGGCGGGGACGTTGGGCCTTCTGCTTTATGGCGCTTTGCGTGGCGAGAGGGGGGCGGCCCTGGTCAACGAGATCGCCGTCGGCCTACTCGGCCTTGTCTTCATTCTGATGGTCGCTAGGAATCGCCCGATGGGAGTCACCCTCTACGGCTCCTTCGCGGATGACGCATTCACCCGCTTCATGAGTGCGCTTGCCTTGGTGGGCTCTATGGTGACGCTTTTGTTGTCGTTCGAGTTCATGCGCCAAGAGCGGATCGGCGGGTTCGAATTTCCGGTCCTTATCCTCATCTCCACTCTCGGCATGCTGATGCTGATTTCCGCTGACGACTTCATCGCGCTCTATCTCGGTCTAGAACTGATGAGCTTGGCTCTTTATGTGATCGCCGCCTACCGGCGCCACGATCTGCGCGCCACCGAAGCCGGCCTCAAATATTTCGTCCTCGGCGCGCTGTCGTCCGGCATGCTGCTCTACGGCGTCTCGCTTATTTACGGCTATTCCGGCTCGGTCGCCTTCAGCGCAGTGGCGATTGCTGTCCATGATCATGCCAGCATCGGCGTGCTGTTCGGGCTGGTGTTCGTTCTGGCGGGACTGTCGTTCAAGATTTCCGTCGTTCCGTTTCACATGTGGACGCCCGACGTCTACGAGGGCGCGCCGACTCCGGTGACCACGTTTTTCGCCTCCGCGCCCAAAATCGCCGCGATGGCCGTTTTGGTTCGAGTTGTGATCACGGCCTTTCCCGGCATCGCCCACGACTGGCGCCAGATCCTCACCTTCGTCGCGATCGCCTCGATGGTGCTTGGCGCATTCGCCGCCATCGGCCAGCGTAACTTCAAGCGTCTGATGGCCTATTCTTCGATTGGCCATATGGGATATGCGCTGGTTGGGCTTGCGGCTGGCACAGTCGAGGGCGCGCAAAGCGTCGCTGTTTACATGGCGATCTATGTCGTCATGACGCTTGGAACTTTCGCCGCCATTCTGTCGATGCGACGCGATGGTCGCGCGGTCGAAACGATCGCGGATCTCGCCGGTTTGGCGCGGACAAATCCAACCATGGCTTTCTTCCTCGCCGCAATGATGTTCTCACTTGCCGGCGTTCCGCCGCTCGCGGGCTTCTTCGCAAAGTTCTATGTCTTCGCCGCCGCCATGAAGGCTGGTCTCTACGGCCTTTCAGTCATCGGCGTTCTGGCGAGCGCGGTCGCCGCCTACTATTATCTCAGGATCGTCAAGCTGATGTATTTCGATGAGCCGGCCCCCGCGTTCGACCATCCAACGCCCGTCGCGCGCATCGTGCTCGCGCTTTCGGCGCTCATGATCATTCTGTTTGTGTTCGCGCCCTCGCCACTCACGAACGCCGCGATGGCAGCCGCGCAGTCACTCTTTTGACCGCCGCCTCCAGTCTGGACAGCGCAGGTCGAGATTGGCGTATCGCTCGAACTCGGCGCTATCGACTCGACCAACGAGGAGGCGCGCCGTCGCGCCTTGGCAGGCGACGCAGGTCGCCTGTGGGTGGTCGCCGACGAGCAGAGCTCAGGCAGAGGCCGACGCGGGCGGGCCTGGATCTCGCCCAAGGGCAATTTTCACGCCAGCGTCCTGATGATCGATCCTTGTCCGCGCGGGGTTGCAGCGCAACTCGGCTTCGTTGCCGGTGTGGCCCTGGCGCGCGCCGCGACGGATCTCGGTGCGACCGAAGTCGGCCTCAAATGGCCGAATGATCTCATGTCTCACGGCGCGAAATGCGCCGGGATCCTCGTTGAAGGCTTTGGACTTGAGGACCGGGCTGCCTGCGTGATCGGGATTGGCGTCAATTGCGCCCAGGCGCCGAAGTATCTTGGCTACGCGACCTCATGCTTAACGCGGGCTGGCGGATCAGCGGTGAGCCCTATTGAATTGCTGGAGCGTCTCGTTGAGAGATTTGGCGAGGCTCTCGACCAGTGGTGCGCCGGAGAGGCTTTTGACTGCATTCGCGCCGCTTGGCTCGATTACGCGGTAGGTTTGGGCGAACGGATCGCGATAAAAAATGGCGCTGGCCAACGGGAAGGCGTGTTCGAGGGGATTGATGTGATGGGCCGTCTGCTTATGCGCTCCGAGCGGGGGCTCGACACCATCGAGGCGGCCGATTTGTGGCTTCTGCCTCGCGCGGACGCCCTGCCTCGCGCGTCTTTGTTGGCTTCCCACTGGGGGGAAGGCCGAGCCTAAATGATAGACGGGAATGAGCTTGTGTTCGCCCCGCTAGGCGGCCTGGGCGAGATCGGAATGAATTGCGCGCTTTACGGCTATGGGCCGGCGAATGCTCGCCAATGGCTCATGGTCGACCTAGGCATCGGCTTCGCTGATGAGGACTTGCCTGGCGTCGATCTCCTCATGCCGGATCTGAACTTTATCGAGAAGGCGAAGAAGAATTTAATTGGGGTGGTCATCACTCATGCACACGAGGACCACATGGGCGCCCTCGTCGAGCTATGGCCGGACCTTCGCGCACCTGTCTATATGACGCGCTTCGCGGCCGGACTTGTTGAGGCGCGTCGATTGGGCGAACCGGGCGCGCCCAATATCCCGGTGAACGTTGTACAGCTCGGTGAGAAGGTCGTGATCGGCCCGTTCGTGGTCGAGTTTATCCCCGTCGCGCATTCCGTGCCCGAAAGCTCGGCGCTGGCGATCCGCACGCCCGCTGGACTTGTCGTCCACACCGCCGACTGGAAGATCGATCCGACACCGATCATTGGCCTGCCGACTGATGAGGCGCGTTTTAAGGCGCTCGGCGACGAAGGCGTGCTAGCGCTTGTTTGCGATTCAACCAACATCATGCGCGAAGGGGAAAGTCCCTCCGAGAGCGATGTGGCGAAGACTCTGGCTGCGGTCGTCGCCAGTGCGAAGGGCAGGGTGATCGTGACCACCTTCGCCTCCAATGTCGGCCGGCTTCGTTCCGCGGCCGAAGCTGGCTTTGCTGCCGGGCGACAGGTTTGCATTCTCGGCCGCGCGATCGAGCGCGTGGTCAGCGTCGCGCGTGACTGCGGGATGCTGGAAGGCTTGCCGCCGCTCTTGGGCATGGATGCGTTCGAGCGGCTGCCGCGCGACCGAATACTGGCCCTCGCTACCGGCAGTCAGGGGGAACCTCGCGCAGCGCTCGCCCGCATCGCGGGGGATGACCATCCGACGGCCGAGCTGAGCGCTGGCGACACCGTGATCTTTTCGTCGCGCACCATTCCCGGCAACGAGAAGGCGGTTGGGAGGATCGTTAACGCGTTCGCTCGCGCTGGTGTTACGGTTGTTACCGACCGCAGCGCGCTCGTGCATGTCTCCGGCCATCCACGGCGGGCGGAGGTCGCGAAGATGTATGGCTGGGTGCGTCCGAGAATCGCCGTGCCCGCACATGGGGAAGCAGTGCACTTGACCGAACATGCGGACTTCGCCAGGGCGCAAGGGGTGCCGGAGGTTTTGCGCGCCTTCAATGGCGATTTGATCCGGCTCGCTCCGGGCGCGGTCAGCTTAGCAGGCAAGGTGACAAGCGGGCGGCGGGCTAAGGATGGGGCGATCCTGCTGCCGCCGGACCAGGAATTGGTCCGCCAGCGGCGCAGGCTCAGTTTCGCTGGCGTTGTCTCGATCGCGATCGCGCTGACTGCCACGGGCGAAATGGCGGGCGACCCGGACGTCATGATAGCCGGCCTGCCAGAGCGCACGCGGGAAGGCGCTGCAATCGACGCGCTGATCGATGATTCGATCTTCGAAGCCTTCGAGAGCCTACCGCCAGCCAAGCGTCGCGACGCAGAGGTCGTGTCAACCGCCGTCGAACGTGCGGTGCGCGGTTCGGTCAACACCGTATGGGGAAAAAAGCCACAAGTTCACGTGCTGGTGGTGGAGGTGTGAGTCAAACGAAGTCCACCATGATCGGCAAGCTCAACCACGTCGCCATCGCTGTCCCCGATCTCGAAAAGGCGGCGCGGACCTATCGCGATGTCCTCGCCGCCCGCGTCTCAGCCGCAAAGCCCGAGCCTGATCATGGGGTGACCGTCATCTTCGTCGAACTGCCCAACACAAAGATCGAACTTTTGCATCCCCTCGGCGCGGACTCGCCGATCGCCAAGTTTTTGGAGCGCAATCCGGACGGCGGCATGCATCACCTTTGCTACGAGGTTAAGGACATCATCGCTGCCCGCGACCAGCTCAAAGCGGCGGGCGCGCGCGTGCTCGGCGATGGAAACCCGAAAATCGGCGCCCACGGCAAGCCGGTCCTGTTTTTGCACCCGAAAGACTTCGCCGGCACGCTGATCGAAATCGAGCAGGTCTGAGGGCATGCGGGATTCCGCCGTTGGGGGCGGCATGAATCGTCTAAGCGCGGACGGCCTGCTTCTCTTCACCGCCGTCCTGTGGGGCGTGACCTTCGTCGCGCAGAAATACGCCACCGCAACCATGCCCGCGCTCGCCTTCGTCGCCGCGCGCTTTGCTGTCTCGGCCGCCGTGCTTGCGCCGTTTGCGGTTTGGGAACTGCGCCGCAAGCCCCATGCCCCGAATCGCGACGAGTGGCGACTCGCGCTCGTAATCGCCCTCGCGCTCTTTTTCGGCACGACCCTGCAGCAGGCGGGGATCGAGACGACCAGCGCCACCAACGCCGGCTTTCTAACCGCCTGCTATGTCGTACTGACCCCTTTCGTCGTGTGGGCGCTGACGGGCAAGCGTCCGCGCCTGATCATCGTTAGCGCGGGCTTCGTTTCGTTGGTCGGCGCCTGGCTGCTCGCCTCGGGCGGCCTCGGTCCTCCGAACATCGGCGATGCGCTCGTGCTCCTCGCCGATTTCGCCTGGGCGACGGTCATCGCCCTGACGCCGATCTTCCTTGCTCGCTTCGGCCGGCCGCTGCTGCTTGCCTTCGTGCAATATACGGTCTGCGCCGGTCTCGCGGCGCTGTGCTCGGCCCTGTTCGAATCCACTCCGTCCGGAGCGCTCCTCGCGACCATGCCGACCATCCTGTTCTCCGGCATTGTTTCGGGAGCGCTCGCCTATACGATTTCAGATCTTCGCCCAGGCGCACACGCCGCCCGCCGAGGCGGCGCTCATTCTCGCCCTTGAAGGCGTGTTCGCCGCGCTCGCGGGCGCGCTCTTGCTCAGCGAGCGTCTGACAGCCATCGGCGCTCTCGGCTGTGTACTGATTCTCGCTGGCGCGCTGGCGGCGGAGATTGGGCCGCTGTTCGGGCGTAAAACGGTCAGTCGCGCTACGTGACGAAAACAGGAAAGCTGTCCCTACCCGAGGCGAGGCGGATCGCCCTTGCCGCCCAGGGCTTTGGCGAGCCGCGTCCCGAGAAAGTCACGGCCGCACGATGGGCGAAAACCATCGACCGCCTCTCCCTCCACCAGATCGACAGCGTCAATGTCCTGGTCCGCGCCCACTATCTGCCGGCCTTCTCTCGGCTTGGCCCCTATGACCGTTCGCTGATCGACACGGCCGCCTGGGGGAGATCGAAGAAACGGCGGCTGTTCGAGTACTGGGCTCACGAGGCGTCGCTCGTGCCGCTGTCGTTGCATCCCTTGCTGCGCTGGCGGATGGCCCGCGCCGATCGCGGCGAGGCTGGTTGGAAGAGCCTGCGGCTTTTCGCCCGCGAGCGCCGGCCTGAGGCGGAAGTGTTGCTCAATCGCATCCGCAACGAAGGTCCTCGCGCGGCCTCGGATCTCGAAGAAAAGGGCGGACGGTCGGGCTGGTGGGAATGGAGTGACACGAAACGGGCATTGGAGTGGCTGTTTTGGGCTGGCCACATCACGACGGCGACGCGGCGGGGCAGTTTCGAGCGAGTCTACGACCTGACCGAGCGCGTCATTCCAGCCGAGGTTCTCGCCCTACCGACTCCAGACGACAAGGGCGCGCAATGCGCCCTTATCGAGCGCGCGGCTCAGGCGATGGGCGTCGCCACGGAGCAGGACCTGCGCGACTATTTTCGCCTCAGCCCCAGCGATGCGCGACAGGCGATCGAGTCGCTGGTCGAGGGTGGCGTGCTCGAGCTGGTCGAGGTTCCCGGCTGGGCGCGCCTCGCCTACCTTCATTGCAACGCGCGCAAGCCGCGTCGCGTTTCGGCGCGGGCGCTGCTGGCGCCGTTCGATCCCCTCGTCTGGGAGCGATCCCGCACGTTGCGGCTCTTCGACTTCCATTACCGGATTGAGATTTATACGCCGGCCGACAAGCGTCGGCACGGTTATTACGTCCTACCTCTTCTCCTTGGCGACCAGCTCGTGGCGCGCCTCGACCTGAAGGCCGATCGTCAGGCTGGGCGATTGCTCGTCCATGCGGTGCATCTGGAACCACACGCGCCTTCGGACGCCATGGACGCGATCTCCGAGGAGCTGCAAGCGCTTGCGCAGTGGCTGGGTCTTGCCGAAGTCATCCTGCCTTCAAAGCCGCTCCGGCGGCCAATTGACTAAGGAAGCGCTGACACGGCCGGCCTTCCAGGCTATAAGCCCGCACCGCAGCCATCGGGGTTGGGCTTGTCCTGGCCGTTTTTTCTGCAGCTCGCACTCCGTATCGGTCCGACGGGGTGCAAGCCGGAACCAGGGTAGGCCTGCGGGATCAAGTCCGCCCGCAACGGGTTTGGTGCTACAAGTTCCCCATCGCAAAGGTTCGTAATGTCCGGCTCCGCCCTTACTAGCGCAGCGCTCGACGAGCGCCGGCGGCGGATTCTGTTTCGCGCCTGGCGCCGCGGCGTGCGCGAGATGGATCTCGTTATGGGCCGTTTTGTCGATGCGCATCTGCAGACGATGAACGACGACGAACTTTCCGAGTTCGAGCGTCTGCTCGACGTGCCCGACCCGCAAGTGCTCGCCTGGATCATAGGCGGTGAGCATCCGCCGCGGGAATTCGACACCCCGCTCTTTGCTCGTCTGCGCGGATCGCAATGAAAACCGCTAACGCGCTCCGCCGGGACGACAGAAGCCTCATCGCTCCCGCTATCCGCCGCCTTGGGGAAGGGCGCGCCGTCACGTTGGCGCGCGCGCCTGAGGGTTACGACGCCTTCATCGTCGCCGAGTTGACGCGGGCGTTGGCGAAAGACGGCGAGCAGCGCGCCGTGACGCTCGCCTTCGTCGCCCGGGATAGTCTCCGTGCTCAGGCGTTCATCGACGCGCTGAGTTTCGCCGCACCCGAGATCGAGGCCTTGTATTTTCCCTCGTGGGATTGCCAGCCCTACGATCGCGTCTCGCCCAATGCCGCTGTGTCGGCCGAGCGCATGACCGTGCTGGCGCGGCTGGCCAAGAGCCGCGGCGCGGTCGAGCGGCCGCGCATTCTCGTCGCCTCGGTCAATGCGCTGACGCAGCGTGCGCCGCCGCTCGCCTATCTTAAGTCCGCTGCATTCGCCGCCGCGCCGGGCAACAGCGTGCGAACAGAGGACCTCACGCACTGGCTCGAATCGAATGGTTATTCGCGCGCGAGCACGGTGCGCGATGTTGGCGATTACGCCTCGCGCGGCGGTATTCTCGACCTCTATCCGCCTGGCGCGACCGCGCCGATCCGGCTTGATTTCTTCGGCGACACGCTTGAATCGATCCGCGCCTTCGATCCCGAAACGCAGCGCTCGATCACGCAATTGCGCTCGCTCGATCTCGTGCCGATGAGCGAAGCGCGTCTCACAACCGATTCGATCAAGCGTTTCCGCCAGGGCTATGCGGCGGAGTTCGGCGCACCCGCTCCAAACGACGATCTCTACGCCGCCATCAGCGAAGGCCGCCGGGCGATTGGCGTCGAACATTGGCTGCCGCTTCTCTACGACAAGCTTGACACGATCTTCGACTATGTCGGCGATGCGCCATTCGTGCTTGACGGCCGCGCCGACGAGGCGGCGCACGAGCGAATAGCGCTCATCACCGACAACTACGCGGCGCGCCGCTCGGCGTATGCGGAAGATCCCGGCAAGGCGGATTACAAGCCGCTCCCGGCAACACGGCTCTATCTGAGCGAAGGCGAGTGGAAGGAGCGGCTGGCCGGCCAGCCGGTAGCGCGGCTCACGCCATTCGAAGCGCAGCCGGGCGCAAGCGACGTCTTCGATTGCGGCGGTCGGGTGGGACGCAATTTCGCCTCCGAGCGGCTGAACGAGAGCGCCAACGTCTTTGACGCCGCGATCGTGCATGTGCGGGCGCTGCGCGAGCGGGGCTTGAACGTGATCGTCGCCGGCTGGAGCGACGGTTCGCGCGAGCGGTTGAGCCATGTGCTCGCCGAGCATGGACTCAAACCACTCGAAATCGTTTCATCCTACCACCAGGCGACATCAGCGCGCGCTGGAGCGCTGCCGCTCGCTGTCATCGCGCTCGAACAAGGCTTCGAAGCGCCGGACTTCGCCATTGTCGGCGAGCAGGATATTCTTGGCGACCGGCTTGTCCGTCAGTCGAAGCGCAAGCGGCGCGCGCAAGACGTCCTGGCGGAAGCGAGCGCGCTGACCGCCGGCGATCTTGTCGTTCATATCGACCACGGCGTCGGGCGCTTCGTCGGCCTGAAGACAATCGAAGCGGCGGGCGCGCCGCACGATTGTCTCGAAATTCACTATGCCGGCGGCGATCGGCTGTTCCTGCCAGTCGAGAATCTCGAACTTCTTTCTCGCTTCGGATCGGAGACGGGCGAGCTCGACAAGCTTGGCGGCGCTGGATGGCAGTCGCGCAAGGCGCGTTTGAAGAAGCGCGTGCGCGAGATGGCGGGCGAGCTCATCCGCGTCGCGGCGCAGCGCATGACCCATACGGCGCCTCGCCTCACGGTTCCGGAAGGCCTGTACGACGAATTCTGCGCCCGCTTTCCTTATGACGAGACGCCGGACCAGGCGGGTGCGATTGAGGCGACGCTCGACGACCTCGCGGCCGGCCGGCCAATGGACAGGCTGGTGTGCGGCGACGTCGGCTTTGGTAAGACCGAGGTCGCGCTACGCGCCGCCTTCGCCACGGCGATCAATGGCAAACAGACGGCGATCGTCGCCCCAACGACCCTGCTGGCGCGTCAGCATGCTCAGAACTTTCGCCAGCGTTTCGCCGGTTTGCCCGTCACCGTTGGCCAACTCTCTAGGATGGTTGGCGCGGCCGAAATCCGGGAGGTCAAGAAAGGCCTCGCAGAGGGCGGGATCGACATTGTCGTCGGCACGCATGCGGTCCTGGGCAAGACCGTGAGTTTCAAGGATCTCGGACTCGTCGTCGTCGATGAGGAGCAGCATTTCGGCGTCGGGCACAAGGAGCGACTGAAGGAGCTGCGCTCCGAAGTGCATGTGCTGACGCTGTCGGCAACTCCGATTCCGCGCACGCTGCAACTCGCGATGACCGGGGTGCGCGAGATGTCGATCATCGCGACGCCGCCGATTGATCGGCTGGCGGTGCGCACTTTCGTTTCGCCATTCGACGCGCTCATCATTCGCGAGGCGTTGCTGCGGGAACGCTACCGCGGCGGACAATCCTTCTATGTCTGTCCGCGCATCGAGGACCTTGACGAGGCGGCGGCGTTCCTGCGGCAGAACGCGCCCGAGTGTAAATTCCTGATCGCGCACGGCCAGATGGCCCCGCGCGAGCTCGAGGACAAGATCGGCGCGTTCTACGACGGCAAGTACGACATCCTATTATCAACCGCGATCGTCGAGTTCGGGCCTCGACATTCCGCGCGCTAACACGATGATCGTGCATCGCGCCGACATGTTCGGGCTCGCGCAGCTCTACCAATTACGCGGCCGGGTGGGCCGCTCGAAGATTCGCGCCTACGCGTATTTCACGACGCCGGCCAAGGCTAAGATCACCCCGCAAGCGGAGAAGCGGCTCGCGGTGCTGCAATCGCTCGATATTCTGGGAGCCGGGTTTCAGCTCGCGAGCCACGACCTCGATTTGCGCGGCGGCGGCAATCTCCTTGGCGAGGAGCAGTCCGGACATATCAAGGAAGTCGGCTACGAACTCTATCAGCAGATGGTGCGCGAGGCGGTCGAGCGCATCAAGTCGGGCGAAGACGCCCCGGCCGAGGACATGTGGTCGCCGACCATCCAGCTTGGCGCGCCGGTGACGATTCCCGAATCCTATATTTCCGACCTGCCGACGCGGCTTGCTCTTTACCGACGCCTCTCAGCGCTCGAAGACGATGAGGAAATTGACGCTATGGGGGCCGAAATCGTTGATCGCTTCGGCCCCACCCCTCCCGAGGTCGGCCTGCTCATGAGCCTAGTGCAGATCAAAGCTTTGTGCCGGCGCGCCAACGTGGAGAAGCTAGAGGCCGGCCCCAGGGGGCTAACCCTCGCCTTCCGTAAGAATTCCTTCGCCAATCCCACGGCCCTGGTGAAATGGGTCTCGACCAACCCGTTCGCCCGCGTCCGCCCCGACATGCGCATCGTCGTCACCGACGATTTCGAGACGCTCGCCAACAGGCTCGCGGGGACGCTCAAGGTCATGCGCGAGATCGCCAAGATCGCGGTCGGAAAGAAGGGGTAGGAGAGGCATCATCAAGCGCTTACGGACCTGCTCCAGCACAGTCCTGCCGGTTGGCTTGCTCCAACATGTTGATTACGAAACATTTTTTGCAGACGGCGTAGGCGGCCGCAGTTTATATACTAGTATCTAATGTACATAGACCATTTCAAGTTGCAGAAAAGTGAGCTTAAGCGCCTGAAAAGATTGAGTTGCGCGCAGAATCGCACACTTCCCGCAAATGTAGATGACTTTCGAAGCAGGTCCTCGCTCCCGCGGTGTGTTCACCCTATATACACTAGTCCTTACAGCACAGAACATGCCACGGAGACGCCGGGATGAAAGAGCCGCGAAAGTCGCCGAGCAAGCCGCAGTCAGAACCTGAAGATAAGCTGGATGAGGAGCTGGAAGAGTCTTTTCCCGCCAGCGACCCGCCGTCCAATACGCCGACATCCGCCGGGGGACCTGAACGGGCGCAGACCAAGCATCCCAAGCCGGTCAAACCGCCACGCCGCGGGTAACGCGCGGGAGTTCGCCGCGTTATCATCTCCGTTGACCAGGCCGCCCGGTTATGGTGGTCGGATTGCGAGATGCGGAGGCGCTCATGACGCTCGAAGAGGTTTTCGACATCGCTAAGGCTAAGCAGTATCTGATCCTTTCGAGTGTGAACGAATTCGGCGCGCCCGAGGCCGCGCTCATGGGTTTCGCCTTGACGCGGGCAAACGAGATCGTGTTCGACACACTGTCGACTAGCCGCAAAGCCGTAAATCTGGCGCGCAATCCCGCGGCCGCGCTGGTGATTGGGTGGGACGACGACATTTCCCTTCAGATTGAAGGCCAGGCCCGCCGACCAGTCGGCGACGATTTGGCGAGCGCTAAGTCGGCCTACTTTCGCCGATGGCCGGACGGCCGCGCACGCGAGAGGTGGCCCAACATCGCCTACGTCGTCGTGCGGCCAAAGTGGATACGATACGCCAACTATTCCGGGGCCCCGGTGGTCGAGGAGTTCACGCTCTAGGCGCCTGATCGGCAGGGACCCCCGGCTCTACGCCCATTGCCGGGGCCGCTGTCCAGGTTTATACGCGGGCGCCCACGCTTACGTCGATTGGTGTCGACGACTGAGCTCGAGGAGCCTCTATGATTTACGTCACTTTTCCCGATGGCGCCCAACGCGCCTATGAGCCTGGCGTTTCGGGCCTTGAAATCGCCAAATCCATTTCCCCGTCTCTCGCCAAGCGCACTGTGGCGATGGTTCGCAACGGCGAGCTTACCGACCTTGCTGATCCGATCGACCGCGACTCCGCGCTTGAGTTCATAGCGCGCGATGATCCCCGCGCGCTCGAATTGATCCGCCATGACGCAGCGCACGTTCTAGCCGAGGCTGTGCAGTCGCTTTGGCCGGGAACCCAGGTCACCATTGGTCCGGTGATCGAGAACGGGTTCTACTACGACTTCTTCCGCAACCAGCCGTTCACGCCTGAGGATTTCCCGGCGATCGAAAAGCGCATGCGGGAGATCATCGCCCGCGACAAGCCGTTTTCGAAGCGCGCGGTCTCGCGCGAGGAGGCGAAGAGCCTGTTTGAAGAGAAAGGCGAAGCGTTCAAGATCGAGTTGCTAGACGCCATTCCCGCCGATCAGGAGGTGAAGCTCTATAGCCAGGGCGAGTGGACCGATCTTTGCCGCGGGCCGCACATGACGTCGACGGGCCGGGTCGGCGAAGCTTTCAAGCTGATGAAAGTCGCCGGCGCCTATTGGCGCGGCGATTCGAACAAGCCGATGTTGTCCCGCATCTACGCGACTGCATTCGCGAAGAAAGAAGAGCTCGACGCCTATCTGAAACAGCTGGAAGAGGCCGAGAAGCGCGATCATCGCAAGCTCGCCCGCGAGATGGATCTGTTCCACACCCAGGAAGAGGGGCCCGGCTCGATTTTCTGGCACCCGAAAGGTTGGACCCTCTTCCAGACGCTTGTCGCCTATATGCGCCGGCGTCTCGCCGACGACTATCAAGAGGTCAACGCGCCACAGGTGCTCGACAAGCACCTGTGGGAGATCTCGGGGCATTGGGGCTGGTACCGAGAGAGCATGTTCATGTGCCGCCCCGCTGGCGATGAGGCCGAGACCGAGGATTTGCGCGTCTATGCGCTAAAACCCATGAACTGCCCAGGCCATGTGCAGATTTTCAAGCATGGTCTGCGCTCCTATCGAGAGCTGCCGTTGCGTTTCGCGGAATTCGGCGCGGTCAACCGTTACGAGCCGTCGGGCGCGTTGCATGGTCTGATGCGCGTGCGATCATTCACCCAGGACGACGCGCATATCTTCTGCACCGAAAAGCAGATGGCCGAGGAGTGCCACAAGATCAATGAACTGATCTTGTCAGTCTACGGCCACTTTGGATTCGACAAGATCGTGGTGAAGCTGTCGACCCGCCCGGAAAAGCGGGTTGGGACCGACGCCATGTGGGATCACGCGGAAGCGGTGATGATCCGCGTGCTGGACGAGATCCGGCTGCGCCACGGGAATGTCGTGACGACCGCGCTCAATCCGGGGGAGGGCGCCTTCTACGGTCCGAAGTTCGAATATGTGCTGCGCGACGCAATCGGCCGCGACTGGCAATGCGGCACGACGCAGGTCGATTTTAATCTGCCGGAGCGATTCGGCGCCTTTTACATCGGGGGCGACAGCCAGAAAACGACTCCGGTCATGATCCATCGCGCCATTTGCGGCTCGATGGAGCGCTTCATCGGCATTCTCCTCGAGCACCACGCCGGGCATCTGCCGTTATGGCTGGCGCCGGTTCAGATCGTCGTCTGCACCATTACGAGCGACGCCGACGAGGCGGCGCTCGCGTTCGCAGCGGGGGCGCGGAAGCGAGGATTGAGGGTCGAGACCGATCTGCGCAACGAGAAGATCAACTACAAGGTGCGCGAGCATTCCTTGGCCAAGATCCCGGTGCTGATTGCGCTGGGCCGCAAGGAAGCGAGCGAGAACAGCGTGTCGGTCCGCCGCCTCGGCTCCAATGCGCAATCTGCGATGGGCGCTGAGGAGGCGATCGAGGCCCTGGCCGGCGAGGCCGTGCCGCCGGACCTTCGGGGATAGCCTCCGGCATGGGGCTAGCAGCGCCTCGGGTTTATCCGGCGCAATCGAGATCAGCCGGGCATGGACCTTGCTCCTTCCGTTTTGCCCGCGAAAGCGCCATCTTGGACGGGCAAGGAGCGACGAATGCCGTCTGAGGCTGCACGAGATTCCGCGCGAGGCGCCTTGCGCTTCCGTTTTCGCGGCGAGCCGGTTGAGCTGCGCCAATTCTCCCCTCGCGCCACAGTCCTCGACTGGCTGCGCGAGGATAGGGGGGCGAAGGGGACGAAGGAGGGCTGCGCTGAGGGGGATTGCGGCGCCTGCACGGTCGTTCTGGCGCGGCTCAAGGATGGCCGGCTCACTCATGAACCCTACAACGCCTGTATACTGCTTTTGGGTCAGCTCGACGGCGCAGAGCTGATCACGATCGAGGATCTGGCCTCAGGCGGCGAACTGCATCCCTTGCAACAGGCGATGGTCGACGTTCACGCCTCGCAATGCGGCTTCTGCACGCCGGGCATCGTGATGAGCCTGTTTGCCGCTTATCATTCCGGCGAGCCCATGACCTATGCGGGGCTCTGCGACCAGCTTGCGGGCAATCTCTGCCGATGCACAGGCTATCGTCCGATTATCGCGGCGGCGCTTCAGTGCGGCGCCGGCGAGCCCGCCGATCGCTTTGCAAAGACCGCCCGGGAACGCGCCGCGGCGCTCGCCGCTGGCGACGAGGCCGATGACGTGTTTGTCGGGGACGACGCGGCTTTCTTCGCGGCCCCTGCCAGTCTTGATTCCCTGGCTGCGCTTTACGCGCGCTTTCCCGATGCGACCCTGGTCAGTGGGGCGACGGATGTGGGGCTCTGGATCACCAAGCAATTGCGCGACCTCAAGCGCGTGATCTGGCTCGGCCGCGTCGATGGCCTCGACCGGGTCGACGAGAGCCCCGACGGCGCTCTCTCGCTCGGCGCGACCTTACAGCTCGAAGCCGCTGCGCCGCTCCTCGGCGACATTCATCCCGACCTTAAAGAACTGCTGCGCCGCTTCGGCTCGAAACAGGTGCGGGCGAGCGGAACAGTCGGGGGCAACATCGCCAACGGATCGCCGATCGGCGATCTCGCGCCGGCTTTGATCGCGCTTGGCGGCACGGTCACGCTGCGCAAGGGCGCGAGGACCCGCGTGCTGCCGCTGGAAGATTTCTTCATCGCCTATGGCAAGCAGGATCGCGAGCCGGGCGAATTCGTGCTCGCCGTCGACGCGCCGCGCCTCAAAGCACGCCAGCACTACCGTGCGCTCAAGGTCTCAAAGCGCTTGGACGAGGACATTTCGGCTGTAATGTTCGCGATCCGTATTGAACTCGAGGGCCGGCGCATCGCCGGGGCGCGCATCGCCTGCGGCGGCATGGCGGCGACGCCAAAGCGCGCCTCCGAGGCCGAACAGGCGCTAATCGGAGCCGATCTGGATGATCCCACGAGTTGGCGCGCGGCGCGCGAGGCGATCGGCCGGGATTTCAAGCCGCTGACCGACATGCGCGCAAGCGCCGCCTATCGCACGAGGGTCGTCGCCAACCTCCTGGAGAAGGCGCTCATGGAAATGTCTGGCGCCGGCGCGCCGACCCGGATCGGAATGCTCCATGCCGCCGAATGACGTCGCCGAGGCCCCGCCGCCCACCGCTGTCGTTCACAAGCCGCTGCCGCACGATTCGGCGCGACTGCACGTCCAGGGCGCGGCGACCTATATCGACGACATCGGCGAGCCCGCCGGCACGCTGCATATCGCAATCGGCATGGCGAACAAGGCGAGCGGCCGGCTCAAGGCGCTCGATCTTGGCGCGGTCCAAGCGGCGCCGGGCGTCGTCGCCGTTCTGACGGCTAGCGACATTCCGGGCAAGAATGACGTTGCGCCGGTCTTCGCCGACGAGCCGCTGTTCGCCTTCCACGAGATCCTGTTCCATGGTCAGGCCCTGTTCGCCGTCGTTGCGCGCACGCGCGACGAAGCGCGCCGGGCGACGCGATTTGCGAAAATCGATATCGAACCCGGAACGCCGGCCGTCACCATCGCGGATGCGCTCGTCAGCGGCGGCCGGGTTCAGGACGATTATTCCTTCGGTCGTGGCGATGCTGACGCCGCGATCGACCGGGCCCCGCGCCGACTTGGGGGCCAGTTCGCGATCGGCGGCCAGGAGCACTTCTATCTCGAAGGCCAGGCGTCGTTCGCCTTCCCCGGCGAGGGCGACGATATGACAGTGCATGCTTCGACGCAGGATCCGACCGAGACGCAGCACATCGTCGCCCGCATTCTCGGCATCCCCGATGCGTTCGTGACTGTCGAGACGCGTCGGATGGGCGGCGGTTTTGGGGGCAAGGAAAGCCAGGCCTGCGCCTGGGCGGCGATTGCGGCGCTAGCCGCACGAGTGACGGGAAAGCCCTGCAAGGTCCGCCTCGATCGCGACGACGATTTCGCCTTGACCGGCAAGCGCCACGATTTCCGCGCCGACTGGCGCGTGGGCTACGACGACAAGGGCGTCGTCTCCGGCTACGAGGTGGCGCTCAACGCTCGGTGCGGCTGCTCCGCCGATCTGTCGCCGGGCGTGTGCGACCGCGCCATGTTCCACGCCGGCAACGGCTACTGGCTCCCAGACGTCGCAATTATGACCCGGCGCCTGAAGACCAATACGGTCTCCAACACTGCGTTTAGGGGCTTCGGCGGCCCCCAGGGGATGATCGCGATCGAGCGGGTGATGGACGCGATTGCGCGCGAGCGCGGCCTTGATCCGCTCGACGTACGCAAGGCGAACCTCCTCCGTGATGGTTTCGAACGCACACCCTACGATCAAGCAGTCGAAGACTATGCGACCCAGCGCGAGATCATCGAAGACCTCGAAGCGTCGAGCGACTATCGCGCGCGGCGTAAACGGATCGCCGCCTTCAACGCGGGGAGCCCGATCATCAAGCGCGGCATCGCGCTGACGCCGGTGATGTTCGGGATTTCGTTCACACTGATCCCGCTCAATCAGGCCACGGCGTTGGTTCATGTCTATTCGGACGGCTCGATCCATCTCAATCACGGCGGCACGGAGATGGGGCAGGGGCTGTTCACCAAGGTCGCGCAGGTGGTGGCCGAGGAATTCGGCGTGCCGTTGCATTTCGTGCGCATAACCGCGACCAACACGGCCAAGGTTCCAAATGCTTCGCCGACCGCCGCCTCCTCCGGAACTGACCTAAACGGCATGGCGGCGAAGATCGCCGCAGGCGCGATCCGCGAAAGAATGACCGCTTTCGCCGCCGAGACATGGGGCGTCGCGCCCGAGGCGGTCGAGTTCCGCGACGCGCGCGTGTTCGCGGGCAACATTTCGATGAGCTTCGGCGAACTCGCCAAGGCGTGCCGGCTGGCTCGCGTGCAATTATCCCATTCTGGCTACTACAAGACGCCGGAGATTCATTGGGATCGGCTCAGGGCGAAGGGCCGCCCCTTTCTCTATTTCGCCTATGGCGCCGCGTGTTCGGAGGTCGCGATCGACACGCTGACCGGCGAAATGCGGGTTTTGCGCGCCGACGTCCTGCACGACGTCGGCGCCTCGATCAATCCGGCGATCGACATGGGGCAAGTCGAGGGCGCCTTCATTCAAGGGATGGGTTGGCTCACAACCGAGGAGCTCGTCTACGGCGCCGATGGGCGCCTGCTCACCCACGCGCCGGCGACTTACAAGATCCCCGTCGCCTCCGACACCCCGCCGATCTTCAATACGCGCCTTTATACGCGCCCTAATCCGACGCCGAGCATCTATCGCTCGAAGGCGGTGGGCGAACCGCCTTTGATGCACGGCATATCGGTCTATTCCGCGATTCTCGATGCGGTGCACGCGACCAGTCCAGGGGGTCAGCCGAAGCTCGATCCGCCATGCACGCCCGAGGCGATCCTTAACGCGATCGCCTCGCTGAACGCGGCGGCGTGAGGCGGCCATGAGAGCCTTCCGACGTCTTGTCGAAGCCATCGAGGCCGAGGGGTCGGCCGCTTTGGTTACGCTCGCGCGCGTCGAGGGTTCGAGCCCGCGCGAAGCCGGAGTGCGTATGGTGGTGCGGCCGTCGGGCGGCTTTCACGGCACGATCGGCGGCGGCACGCTCGAATTTGCGGCCCTGGAAGCCGCGAACGAGGCTCTGAAAAGAGGCCGCGGGCCGGCGCGGCTGCGGTCGCTCGCGCTTGGGCCAGAGCTCGGCCAGTGTTGCGGCGGCCGCGTCGAATGGCGTGTGGAGACCTTCGACAAGCGCGATCTCGACGAACTTTCCGCGCTGGCGATCGCCGAGGGCGGCGCCTCGGAATCGCTGAGCGCGCGTGTCGGCCCTGACGGCAGAGTCCAGCGCGTGCTTGGGTCCGGGGCGTTCGTGCGTATCTTTCCGGAGGGCTGGACGGAATCGCTGGGTGTGATTTCCCGCGCGGTCTATCTGTTCGGCGCCGGCCATGTTGGACGGGCCTTGGCGCTGGCGCTGGCGCCGCTGCCTTTCGCGGTGCGCTGGGTCGACCCTAGACGCGACGCTTTCCCGACGCACACGCCCGCGAATGTCACGCTCATCCACGCTCCCGAGCCTGCCGCCGAACTTGCGAGCGCTCCCGACCACGCGCTCATCGTGGTGATGACGCACTCGCACGCGCTCGATCTCGAGATCGTCGCGGAGTCGCTACGGGTGGAGCGCTTCGGATATGTCGGCCTGATCGGTTCGGCGACGAAGAGGGCGCGGTTTTTAAGCCAGATGCGCGCCGCGGGCCTCACGGAGCTCCAGCTTGCCAGGCTCGTATGCCCGATCGGAGTGCCGGGCCTCGAATCCAAGGATCCAGCGGTGATCGCCGCCTCGACCGCCGCTCAGCTTCTGATTGCGAGCGAGAAACTGGGGTCGGATGAAGAGAGCGCGCCTGGCTCAAGACGTCGGGACGCGACGCCGGCTTCGGCGCTTTAAACGCCCGGCCTGCGAGTCACCGTAATTATGGAATCTGGCGCTCCTCTAGCATGGACTGCAAACCTAGGTGTTGGGAAATGGCGCGGAAGAGTCCTCGCAGCAATCGAGCGCGTTGGTCATGATCGGCGCTTACGCGCGACGCGCTTGATTTTCGCTGGCGCCTTGCTTTTCGATTTAGTGTCCATAAGCGCCGCAATGCGCGACTGAACATCGGCGCCGTTCGACTTGAGCCGCTCGCCAATGCGACCGACTTCCTCGTCTGAAAGAATGGCCGGACGACCAAGTGAAAGAGCAATTGCGTAGAGCCGGGCAAGTCTCTCGAGCTCTCGCGCCCGGACGAGCGCCTCCTCCAGCGTTGGGCCCGTGGTCAGTGCGCAATAGTTGCTGAGCAAAACAGCATGGCCGTGGTCCAGCGCCTCGAGCGTCAGGCCAGCCAGTTCATTCGTGCCGGCAGACGCATATTTGGCGCAACGGACGATCGGCGCGTCAAATAGCGCAATCATCGAATGCGCAGCCGGAATGGATTTGCGTCCCATCGCGAGCGCGGTGGCGTAGGGCGACTGGAAACGCACAATTCCGCCGATATCAGGACGGGCTCGCACAATATCGAGATGAATGCGCCATTCGCCAGTTGGCTTCATCGACCCTCTCCAGCCGCCGTATTCGCGGACCAACGGCATGCGGGCGATCATCGCAGGCCGGAGGCTAGCACAGCTCGCGCCGCTCGGCGTGGTGAGCAGCGAATCCTCGAAGCGCGTCGAAAGGTCGCCTACACGACCGTCGTCCAGTCCAGCAGCAACGACGTTTGCGCCGTGCGCGATGATCAATTCGCGAAGCGCCTTCTCGGTCGTGGCCATGTCTCCCGCTTTCCTTCAGCGCCATCCGCGGCTCGGGCCTGTCTTGAGAGAAGATCGTTCAGGAAATCAAGTTGCGCTACCTGGGCCTATTTCAGGCGCGAGGACTGTCCTATCCTGTCGCATTTCTGCGCCCCGCTGGCCTATAATGGATCCACCTTCTGCGAAACGGGGGCTCGCGCCTTCAATTTGGAGACCAAGTGTCGCGACCTGCATCGGAAAATTTGTTCGATCTCATCGTGGCGCGAGCGCCCGATCCGGACAAGCTCGCTCTGGAGACCGAGGACGCGACCGCGCTGACCTACAGCGAGTTGTTCCGGCGCTCAGCTCAGGCGGCCAATGCGCTCGTCGCTCTTGGGGTCAAGCCGGGCGACCGGGTCGCCGCGCAGATTGAAAAATCGACCGACGTGATTGTCGTCACCCTCGCTTGTCTGAGGGCGGGCGCGGTCCTGCTGCCGTTGAACACGGCTTATACGCTTGCCGAGCTCGAATATTTCCTTGGCGACGCCGAACCGGCGCTGACCCTTTGCCGCCCCGACCGGCTCGACGCCATTCGTGCGCTTTCGCAAACGCTCGACTTGCATTCGGTCGAAAGCCTCGGCGTCGGAGGCGATGGAACTTTCGCTGCGGCGATCGACGCCGCGCCGGCGAACTTCGAAACCGCGCCGCGCGCGAGAGACGATCTGGCCGCGATCCTGTATACCTCTGGGACTACGGGGCGCTCGAAAGGCGCGATGTTGACGCACGAGAACCTGGCGTCCAACGCGCTCACTTTGATCCACTGTTGGCGCTTTGGGCCGGAAGACCAACTCATTCACGCGCTGCCTGTTTTCCATACGCATGGGCTATTTGTGGCGGTGAACGTCGCGCTGCTCTCCGGCGCGACGATGATCTTCATGCCTAAATTCGATCCAGAAGCCGTGATCGCGGCGCTGACAGAAGCGACAGCGATGATGGGGGTGCCAACTTTCTATACCCGCCTGCTCGATCATCCCGGTCTTAATCGCGACATCTGTGCGAATATGCGTCTCTTCGTCTCTGGGTCTGCGCCACTGCTCACCGAAACTCATGCCGCCTGGCGCGAGCGCACCGGCTTCGCAATTCTCGAGCGCTATGGCATGACCGAAACAAACATGATCACATCGAATCCTTACGAAGGTGAACGCCGGCCGGGATCAGTCGGTTTCGCGCTTCCAGAGGTCAGGGTGCGCATTGCGGACCTCGAGAGTGGCGCGCCGGTTCAAGCTGGGAATATCGGCGTCATTGAGGTCAGAGGGCCGAACGTCTTTGCCGGCTATTGGCGAATGCCGGAAAAGACGGCGCAGGAGTTTCGCGCCGACGGGTATTTCATCACCGGCGACCTGGCCCAAGTTGATGACGATGGCTACATCCACATTGTCGGCCGGGCTAAGGATCTGGTGATCTCAGGCGGCTTCAATGTGTATCCGAAGGAGGTCGAATCTGAGATCGACGCGATCGAAGGCGTGCTCGAAAGCGCTGTCTTCGGTGTCCCGCACGCCGATTTCGGCGAAGCCGTGACAGCGGCCGTCGTCGCACGTCCGGGCGCGACCTTAAGCGAATCGGCGATACTCTCGGCGCTAGGGCGCCGCTTAGCCAAGTTCAAGGCACCCAAGCAGATCGTCCTCGTCCATTCCTTGCCCCGCAATGCCATGGGCAAGGTGCAGAAGGCGGCACTGCGGGAAGCTTACAAGGACATCTACCGCCAGCTCTGACAGAACGGCGAGGGCGGCTTAAAGCCTACTGTGTTCAGACGGAGTCGTCATTGCGATAAACGCAGCGACGAAGCAATCCACACCGACGTGGTCGCCCCGCGTTCCCTGGATCGCTTCTCTTGCGCCCGCAATGACGATCGTGGTTCGACCAATGCAATTGAATTTACCCCAACTTCCCCGAGGCGTGCGCGAGAATCGTGTAGACCTTGCCGGTGTTGGACAGAAGGTAGGCTCGCCACTGAGCGCCGTCGCGGTCGTTCTGGCCGATCTTCGACAAGAGCCGCTCGAACTCCTGCATGTAGCGCGTCGTCGTCTCCCGGAACTGGGTATCGGTGCGAAGGCGTCGTCGAAGCTCGTCAAACGCCTGTTGGCCAGCCTCCGTGTAGAGGCGGCGTGACACAGCGCCCGTATCGCCGCGGCGCCATCGATCCCACATTTCCACCGCAGCCGCATTGTCGATGAGGTCGGAGATCTCTCGGCTCAGCGCCTCGAGCGTTTCCGCGCCCTTGGACCCGGTCTCATCCGGCTCGTCACGGGAGGCAGCCGCGAGCAGGTTCGAGAGCCATCCGGGCTGCCCACGATCGGGGGCCGGGCCCGACGTCGGGGTCGGCCCCGCAACCGGCCGCGGCGCGGCGGCGGGCGATGAGCCTGCCCATGAGCGCGCGAATGGCGGAATCACTTCCGACGCGCCCATTCGCCCCAAGGTCTGGCTCTTGGTCGCAGGCGCGCCGACCGCCTCAGCCAGGGGCGCGAGGACTTCGGATTGAGGCGGCGCCTCGAGCTCACGCGTCCTTTCGACGGCGCGCAGCAGAGGCTTCTCGAAACGTGCGCCCGCTACAGCCGTCGCCGCGGTCGGCTCGACGACGTCGTAAGTCGCTCCTGAGTCCGACACCAGCGAAGCAAGCTCCTTCAGCGCGCGGATCTGATCAGAAACGACCCGGCGCATCGCATCTGCGGTCTCGCTAGTCTCCTGTGGCAGCTCAAGCACCCCGCGGCGGAGTTCCTGTCGGGTCTGGTCGAGTTCGCGCTGAACCTGGCTCGCCATTTCCTTGACCTCGGCGACGGATTGACGGAATCGATCAGCCGCGTGATCAAGCGCGCCGGTCAGCTGAGCGTTGGTCTGTTCGACGGTTGCCTGCAGCGCCTGGGTGGTTCTCTCGCGCTCCTTGGCTGCTGTGTCGCGGATGGTTTCAAATTGGCCGGCGACAGCAATCGACGCGCCCCTTGTGGCGGCGGCGAGCGTGGCGCTGATCTCCTGAGCGCGGGCTTGAGACCGGGCGAAACTGTCTTCGACATTGGCCGCGAAGCGCCCGAGCGTCGCTTCGAAGGCTTCGCTGCGGCCGGAGATATCGCCGATGAGCGCTTGGAGGCTGGTGCGGCGGCGTTCGAGAGCGGTGTCGAGCGACTGCTGCTGCTGTGCGAGATCGCGTCCAACGACTGCGAGGGCCTCCGCATGCTGGGCGAGTTGCCCGGCAAGCGTGCTCGCGTCGCCCTGTGTGGTAGCCGAAAGGCGTCCCAAAGCCGCGACCTGCGATGAAATCCTGCCGAGCGCATTTTGGAATTCCTCGACCCGCGTCGCGAGCCCGCTTTGAACGGCCGTGAGCCGATCTCCGGCCGATCCAATCGCCTGATCGATGACCGAGCTGGTTTGACCGAGGTTGTCGATTACGGTTGTCAATTCGTGACGCAACCGGTCGCCTATCCCGGATAGGGAGTCGATCGAATTCTCGGCGCTACGGGTTACTGTTTCGCTGAGCGAGATGCTTGACGCTTCGACCTGCTCGGTCAATCGCTTGAGCAACGCTTCGATTGTCTCGGCCGACCGCTGGGTAGCGTCCTCGGCTACGGTGCGCAGCGCTTCGCTGGAATCGGCGACCTCTGAGCGCAACTGCCCTGTCAGCGCGCTCAACGCGCGCACCGGGTCCGCCGCGCTGCCATTGACAGCGGCGATGAGCTCGTCGGTGCGCCGGGTCAGAAGCGTTGCCAAGGCCGCCATCTGCTGGTCAAGCGTATGCAGAGCGCGCTCGCCGATCTCGACGAACCTCGCCGACACGTCGTCACCGCGTTCGCCGAGGGCGGTCACCAGATCGGCGCCCTTGCCTTCGATGACCTCGCGCAGGTCATCGACCTTTGCCCTAATCGCGTTGGCGACGGCGGCTCCCCGCGCCGACCAGATCGTTTCGGCTTCGGACGCCGCCCTCGTCAGGACTTCGGTCATCGAATGAATGCGCGCGATAAGGCGTTCATCGATGGTCGCGGTGTTTCGATTCGCCGCCTCAACCATGTCGGCGAGCCGAACATCAATGATGCGCGTGCTCTGATCGGCCGCGTCAGCCAGGGCGGCGAGGCGCGCATCAAAGATCTGCACACTCTGTTGTGTGGCGTCGGCGACAACGACTTTGTGCGAGTCGAAAGCGGCGCCCATGGAGGCCTTGTGCAAATCGAGCATCGCGGTGACGCGTTCGGCGTGTTCGCCGACCTGGTCTTCAAGCTCGGCCCGGCTTGAATCGAGGCGCCGGCTCAGATCCTGCATCGGGGTGACGACCTGCGCCTTGAATTGATCGACGCTCACGCCGAGCGACCGCGAGACGTCCTCGACGCGGCCGGTCAAGGTCGCATTGATGTCGCGGGCGACAGTCGACAACGTTTGCGTCAGCTCTTCCGCGCGCCGTTGCAGGGCGTCGCTGATTTCCGCGGATTTCGCGCTCATGCCTTGCGAGATTTCACGGCCGCCGTCTCCGAGCGCCTTGGCGGCTTCGAGCGTGGTGCGGGCGAGGGTCTCGGACAGCGCCCGGCCGCGCTGAGCAAGAGCGTCTTCGATCCGTCCCAAAAGACCTTCGAGCGTCGACGACACTTCGTGAAGTTTTGCTCCCGCGCGGTCCTCGACAGCTTGCAGGCGCCGTTCGAACAGGGCCGTCGCTTCTTCCGTTCGCTGGCCGAGCTTCTCATCGATCGCGCCGCCGCGGTTGACAAGAGTTTCCTCGATGGCGGCAAGCTTGGCGCTAAGATCGGCCGCGAGAGCCGCCGACCGATCGCCAATCCGACCGATGATTTCTCGGCCGCGTCCGTCCATCGCGCCTTCAAACCGCGAGAGTCCGTCTCCGAGCGAAGTCTCCACGCGGCGCGAGTGCGACGACAAGGCGAGATCGACCGCATTGTGATGCGCGGCGGAAGCGATCTCAAACTGCTCCAATCGCTCCGCGGACTTCGTATCCAGCTGCTCCTTGTGGTCGACGAAGCGTTTGTCGAACTCATCACGCCGCGCCTGCATCATCGCGTCGATTGCGTCGAGATGTCCGGCGATGCGAGCGGCGAACGCGTCAGAGTGGGAGCCTAAGCGATCGATGACGCTATGCCCGCTTTCGCCCACGAGACCATCCAGCGCTTGTAGATGTTCGCGCATCCGCTCCGTTTGCTGCGACACGGCCTCGACGAGGGCGACCGCGCGTTGGTTGACGATATGGTCGAAGGCCGCGATCCGCTCGCTCAGCGCCTCATGCACGTTGCCTGCCCCGTTCGCGGCTGCGGCCGCTGCGTCGATGGCGAGCGACGCCAGGCGTTCGTTGATGTGCGCCAACTCCGAGCCCAGCACGGCTATCGTCCGAGACGCCGACGCCTCGATCTGAGCTTGGGCGAGGGCGCCCTCGGCGGAGATCGCGCCGACGAGGCGACGCGTCGATTCGTCGAACAGGCTCTCGAGCGCGTCGTTCTGGGTATTGACCGCGGCGCGCAACTGGTTCTCTCGCGCGTCGAATTGTTCGCCCCATCGCGCGGCCGCCGCGTCGAGGATCGAGGCCGTGTCTTCGGCGCGATCCCGAATCACAGCGCTCAGCCGTTCGCTCGAGCCGGTAAGTTTGTCTTCGAGGACCTGGCCACGCACCACGACGGTGTCGTGCAAACGGTCCACGGCGTCGCCGAGACGTGTGATCAGGCTGTCGCCGTGCACGACGATGGTGTCGGACAGCCGCTCGCCGCCGCTTTGAAGTCGCTCGACCAGCAAAGTCGACCGGTCGGTGAAGTCGCGAGCGACTGTCTCGCTGGCGAGGCCAAGCTGACCGGCGACAGAGTCGCCGTGGGTGCGGATCGCGGTGACGGCCTGCTCGCTGCTCGAGCTGATGCGGCTCACGATCTCGTCCGAATACAGGTCAACGGCGCTGCGGGCCGCAGTCGCCGTGTCGGCAAGCCGATCGGCAATCGAGTCGCCGTGGAAGCGGATCGCCTCGACTGCTTGTTGACCGCTGTCGCTAATGCGGGCGACGACCTCATCGGAGTGCTCCGCCGCGGCGCTGCGTGTCGCCTCCGAAGTCTGAGCGAGTCGATCGATGATGGAGCCTCCATGAAGGCGAATCGATTCGACCGCCTGTTGGGCGCTAGTGCTGATGCGAATTGCTATTTCGTCCGAGACCCCTGCGGCGGTGGCGCGCGCTGCAGCAGACGTTTCGGCAAGTCGATCGGCGATGGAGTTGCCGTGGAAGCGGATCGCAGCCGCAGCCTGTTCGCCGCTTGCGCTGACGCGAGCAACGACGTCGTCTGTGTATTCTCCGACTGCGCTACGCGCCGCTGCGGAAGAGTCAATAAGGCGACCGGCGATCGAATCGCCATGAACGCGGATCGCTTCGGCGGCCTGTTCGCCGCTCGCGCTGACGCGGGCGACGACGTCGTCGGCATATTCGCTGACTGCGCTACGAGCTGCAGCCGAAGTTTCGGCAAGTCGATCCGCGACCGAGTTCGCCATGGAAGCGGATCGCCTCGGCGGCCCGCTCGCCGCTTGCGTTGACCCTTGCGACGACATCATCCACGTACTCGCCGACAGCGCTCCGCGCCGCCCCCGCAACCTCGGCGAGTTGCCCGGCGATCGAGTCGCCGTGGACGCGGATCGCTTCGGCGGCATGTTCACCACTTGCGCTGATGCGAGCGACGATCTCGTCCGAGACCTCCGCGACCGCGCTTCGCGCCGCGGCCGAAGTCTCGACAAGTCGATCGGCGATCGAGCCACCATGGAACCGAATCGTTGCCGCGGCTTGTTCGCCGCTTGCGCTGACACGGGCGACGACGTCCTCCGCATATTCCCCGACGGCGGCGCGCGTGGCCCCCGACGCGTGAGCAAGTTGATCTGCGATGGATTCGCCGTGGTAGCGGATAGCCGCCACCGCCTGTTCGCCGCTTGCGCTAACGCGAGCGACGACGTCGTCCGCGTACTCAGCGACGGAATTGCGCGCCGCCTCGGAAGCGTTCGCGAGCCGGTCAGCGACCGAATCGCCCTGTGCGCGGATCGAGTCTGCAGTCTGCGCCCCGCTGGCGCTTACGCGATCAACAACCTCGTCCGCATAAACGGCGACCGCGGCGCTCATCGCGGCGGATGCGGCGGCAAGTTGAGCTGCAACCGATGCTCCCTGCGCGTGGACGGTCTCGGCGGCCTCTGAGAGGCGCGTCGCGATCGTGTCGCCATGAACTCTGAGTGTTTGCGCGGCTTCGCCGCTGCTGGCGGAAACGCGGCTTACCATGGCGTCCGCATGAGCGGTGACGGCGTCGTTCGCCGAAGCGGCAGCCTCGGAGAGGCGAACCGCGACCGAGTTGCCATGGGAGCGGATGGCGTCGAGCACCTCGGAGCTGCTGGCGTGAATGCGGCCAACGACGTCGTCGCTATGGGCACCAAAGGCGGCCGATAGCCCCAGCGAAGCGACAGCAAGTTGGTCCGCGATCTGGTCTCCGTGTCCCTTGATCGCTTCAACGGCTCGCGCGCTGCTGCCGCTGATGCGTCCGACCACATCATCGGCATGGGCGCCCACGGCGCTACGCGCGAATTCGGCCGCGTCCGCGAGACGAGTCGCCACCCGGTCGCCATGCACGTCGATCGCCTCGACCACGGAATTCTGCGAAGTCTGGATGCGTTCGATAAGATTGTCGCCCCGTTCGCCTAGGCGGGACAGAAGGTTGTCGCCGACCGCCTTAAGACGATTGTCGACCTCTCCCACTCGCGAGACGATATCGCTGGCCGCCTTTTGGCTCGTATTGGCGAGTCGGTCAGCGAGGCTTTCGCCGACGGCCTCGATCGATACGCTCATTCGCGCTCCTTCGGCGACGATGCTCTCGAGCGTCGACGAACCGGTCCGGTCGATTGCGGCGGTTACGTCGTCCGAAGCCGCGCCAAGAGATGCAGTGATCTTCTGGCCGGCCTCCATAAGCCGCTCGCTCAAATTGCCGCCAGCAGTGACAAGGTCATGGGCGACGCTGTCGTGGGCTGTCGCTATGGCGTCGCGAACGCGCGTTCCGCTGGTTACGATTGACTCGCGCTGATCGGCCATTTCGGCGATGAGCAGACGGATTTTGCGCTCATTGTCGGAATAGGAGCGCTCGAGTGTCGATACCTCGGAACGTACGCGGGTCTCGAGCTCCGCCGCGCGCGCAAGAGCCCGTTCCACTCCATCGCCCATCGACGTGAGTTCGCGACGGATGGCTTGGGACAAGTTCGTCACATGCTCGCCAGCCATAGTTTCTGGCTCGGCCAGACGCACAGCGACCTGGGAGATCGCGCGCGCGGATTGTCGGAGCTCGCGCAGCCGCCGGGATAGGGCGGCGAAGGCGAACATGAAGATGATTGGCCCCAGCGCCGCCAACAAAAATAGCGGGGTCTCGGGCCGCAACAGCATCTCGAGGGGTCGCCTCGGCGCCGACGGCCACACCGAAACATAGCCGTAGAGCGCGCAAATACCGGCCCACAGAATCGAAGCAATTAAGGCGAGTATGAATGGCGTCCGGCTCGCTGGACGCGAATTCATCGCTTGCAGAATGGCGCCGACATTCTCACGGTCGTCGTTGGCCGGCGTGGCTGCGGGGATCGCCGGTTTTTGTTCGGTCTCCGGCACGTACGTGGAGGAAGGGCCCGCGCGGAGGAGCGTAGGCGAGTCGCCGGCGAGTTGCGTCGGCTTGAGGACGGGTGTGGCGGCCGTTGGCTTCGTGGCAACGAGCTGGGGCTGGGCGGCGCTGTCGTCCGCGACGGAGGCGACCCCATCTTCGTCGCTTAGGTTAAGAGCGCTTTCGATCGCCGACATCGCCGCCGACACTGGATCCGTCGCCGGATTTTGCTTTACCATTGCGTCCGCCTCACTCCATCGGCGCCGATCGTTGAAATGACCGACACCCGCGCCAAGCGTTTCCCCTGGCTCGCCGCGGCCGAACCAAACGCTGAATTAACCACGTTGCAGTCTACCGCTGAGCCTCATAGATGAAAACCACGCCGCCGCCTCAACTTGCAAACGTCGTTAACGCTTCGGTTACCATGTTTTTCCATACTCTTCAGTGATTAACGGCGCCGCGTGTCACCCGCGGCTTTCGGGTGACGGACCAGCGCTATGGCGAGCTCGACCGCATACGTCAATCCGCCTATCGATCTCGTTCATCTGGCGCGCCAATGCCTTGGCGATCACGAGCTCGAGGCGGAGCTGCTTCAGCTATTCCGACTGCAAGCCCCAGCGTTGATGGCGCGCCTGTCCGGCTCGACCGCTCTATCTTTAGACGCGAGGGCAATGATCGCTCACACGCTGCGCGGCTCGGCGCTTGCCATAGGGGCAGCGCGGGTCGCTCGCGCGGCTTCTCGCATCGAGGAAATGGCCTTTCCCGCCTGCGACCAAGGCTCAGCTGAGGCGCGAGCGATCGCGGCGCTCCAGTCTGCGGTCAGTGAGGCCCTCACGGAAATCGACCGCCTCCGCGATTAGTCGGTCAGCCCGTCGATAGCGAAGCGATTGATTTCGGCCCGTTTTGCGAATCACCCCGACTGCACGCGACCTTGTCAAAAGCCCTTTCGGCGCCGCCCTGCTTGATCTATGTAGGCGCCCTCGGGCGTAGCCGGCGCTCGCCGACCAAATTCACGATCCCAAAGCGTAACGGGGCATTTCAAGGAATCAATCTGTTCAATGGCGAAAATCACTTTCATTGATTCGGCCGGACAATCGCGCTCGGTCGACGCCCAAGTCGGCGCGACCGTCATGGAAACGGCGCTTCGCAACTCCGTCCCGGGCATCGAGGCCGAGTGTGGCGGCGCTTGCGCTTGTGCGACTTGCCATGTCTACGTCGCCCCGGAATGGACGGAAGCGACCGGCAAGGCCTCCCAGATGGAGGAGGACATGCTGGATTTCGCTTTCGAGGTGCGCCCCAACTCCAGGCTTTCGTGTCAGATCAAGGTGACGGAAGCGCTGGACGGCCTGGTCGTCACCACGCCCCCCAAGCAAGGATAAGAACAGGGAATCTGTATGACCGAAGTGCTATCCACCGACGTCGCGATCATCGGCGCTGGGCCAATCGGCTTGTTCGCAGTATTCGAACTTGGGCTCCTCGACATCAAGGCGCATCTTATCGACATTCTGCCGAAGGCGGGCGGGCAATGCGCCGAACTCTATCCCGAGAAGCCGATCTACGACATTCCGGGCTTTCCGGTTATCAACGGACAAGAGCTTGTCGACAACCTCATGAAGCAGATCGAGCCATTCGGGCCGAAGTTTCACTTCGCCGAGATGGTCGAAAAAATGGAGGTCCTCGGCACACCCGAGCGGCCGCTGTTTCGCATCGGCACCGACAACGAGAAGGCGATCGAAGCTAAGTCCGTGTTCATCGCCGCAGGCGGGGGATCGTTTCAGCCGAAGAGGCCGCCAATCCCGGGGCTCGACGCGTACGAAAACCAAAGCGTCTTCTATTCCGTGCGCAAAATGGACCATTTCAAAGGAAGACGGGTGGTGATCGTCGGCGGGGGCGATTCGGCGCTCGACTGGGCGCTCAACCTGCACCCGGTCGCCGAGCACATCACTCTGGTGCATCGTCGCGACGCGTTCCGGGCGGCGCCGCATTCGGTGAACGCGATGCGCGAGCTCGTCAATTCGGGCGACATGGAATTCGTGCTGGGGCAGGTGACCGGCGTCAAGGGCGAGAACGGCCAGCTTTCAGCGCTGACGATCCGTCGTGAGAACGGCGAGCTTTACGACCATGCCTGCGACGACATGCTGCCCTTCTTCGGGCTCACTATGAAGCTCGGCCCGATCGCCAGCTGGGGAATCAATCTTAATGAAAATCTGATTCCCGTCGATACGGCGACATTCGAAACGAGCGTGCCGGGCATTTTCGCCATAGGCGACATCAATACCTATCCCGGTAAGCTCAAGCTGATCCTGTCCGGGTTCCATGAAGCCACGCTCGCCGCGCAGCGCGCTCATCATTATGTCTATCCGGACAAAAAACTGACCTTCCAGTACACGACGTCGTCCACCAGCCTTCAACGCAAGCTGGGGGTTAGCTGAGCCGGCGATCGGCGTAGGGCCAACGCAGGCTCGGCCCGCTCAAGCCGAGCTGTCAGAAGTTTACGTTGGTGCGCAGCCCGACGACGAACTCGTTTTTGATTTTCTGCGCCGGTTCTTCCGGGTTCGCGATTCCTAAGCCCGGATTGATGAAATACTGAAGGTCGGGCTGAACCTGCCAAGAGGGCAGGACCTGAAACTGATAGCTCGCCTCGAAGAAGGTCTCGCTGCTGCGAATGGGCGTATAGACCGTTGGCTGGAAAATCTGCATTTGCCGGTCGAAGTTCGAGGCGCCGCTGCTGCCCCATACGGTCCCCATTTCGACGCCAAAGGTATCTTTGTCACGCCCGGGCAACGGATCGTGCAAGGCGAAACCCGCATTGATGCTGGCGCTGACGAGGTTGCGATCCTCTTGGGGGGTAAACATCGGGCGGACGAAAATATTGAGACTTCGATTGGTGTCGTCCTTCGATCGCCAGACCATCTGGTCAACGACCCCGTAGAGTGAGAAGTTGCCGTGGGGCGTTGCCGGAATCCCGTTGCTCAACGGACTGGCGAGAGGCACGCCCATACTGTCATACTGCTGGTCGTCGAACTTATAGCTGTCGTACCAGGCGCCGATTTTATAATTGCCAGGCAGCGGACCATCGGCACTCGGCTTCCCCGACGCGCTCGAACCATAGGCGTATTGCAGTTCGGCGATCGTCAGAGTTCCGGTGTCGAGCGGGAAGCTCACGCCATGCGGATTGCTCTCTGGCGCATTCGGAGAATTCCGAGGGATAGGGCTGCCGTTGAAGACGCCCGCGAGCATAGTTACGCTGTCTGTTATCTGCGCTCGCCCGCGAACGCCCAGGGCGGCAAGCGGGTAAGCAGGGCCGCCGCCAGGCAAATCGATTGTTGGAACCCCCGGCCAGCCCGACATCGCGCTAATGAAAAAGGAGTTTGCAGTTGGGGCGATGGTGAATTCCTCGTCGAGGCTCTGTTCACCGACTTTGACGTCGAATTTGTCGCTGATTTTCTGCTGATACCAAAGCTCCCAAAGCCGGACGCCGACCGGCGCCTCGATATCGGTCAGGGTCTGCAGGACCAGGAGATTGTCCGCGCTCAGGTCTCCGCCCCAATATTGGAGGCCGCTCACGTTCAGCGTGCCGCCCTTGAGACCGAATGCCTTCTCGGTATCCATCTGCAGCGTCACGGTGGTGAGGCCGTCGGCTTCAAAACCTTGTTTGACGCCGCCACTGAGATTGCCGAACGTCTCCACGTTCTCGAGGATCGTGAGCTGAACGCCGTACTTGTCCAGGGCGGGCCGGAGGCCGCCCATGTCGCTAAGCAGGTTTGGGCCTTTGAGATCCAGGAATCCCCAGGCTCCTGACGTCGAGCCCACGCTCGGCGTCGGCGAGGCGTCGGCGCGGAACTGCGATTGGGCAAGCTGTGGAAGGACGAACGGAGCGGGATTGGCCTGGCTCGAATCGTTCGGGGCAGGGGCCCCAATAGCGTCCGATGTCTGCGGAGCTGGAACCGACGTAGGGAATGTCGGCGGTATCGAGTCGGCGAAGGCGGCGCTGGCGAGGCTGCACATCGCGAAAGCAGCAGCGGCGTTCCTGAGGGCGCTCCGGCGAGGGCGATCGAGGGGGCGATGTATGGGGCGCAACCAAACTCCGAGGGACTCGCTGCACAGCAATCGCCAATAACTTCGACCGCGCGCGCGTCGCGATGTCAATGATGGCGCCGCAACATAGAACTCTTCCAAAACCGTTGGATGACAGGGGGTTAGCAGGCGACGTTCCGGGCGGCCGGCGTGCGCTTTGGGAAATCGCGAGCGGCTTGCGCACCTGCCGGGGTCCGTCGCTGCAGTCCAGCGCTATGTGTGCGATTCTGTGCGCGCCGAAGCGATATCAGAGGCTTAGGGTCATTTTTCTGCAACTCCGATCGCTTTCTTATGTCGACTTAAAGCAATGTCTTTTCTTAGCTAATTATGTTAAATATTTGATATTATTACAAAATATAAGTAAAAAAGAAGATGGGACTCTGGAAGGGCCGATGTGGTCCTCCGCGCCATGTCGCCATGGCCCCTCATCCTGATTTCTCCACTATAGGAGGATAGCGTGAGGATCGAAGGCTCCGAGTCTTGCATCCTTGAGCGTCGCTTGGAAAACGGGAGCCTTAACGATGACAGACCTGATCCAACTGATCTACTCGTCCAAACCGTTTGGCTTCGATGAGGCGACCCTCAGCGGGATCCTCCTCATCGCTCGCCGCAACAATCCGCGCGAGTCGATCACCGGCGCGCTTATCTGTCGGCAGGACCTTTATCTTCAGCTTCTGGAGGGTCCGCAAGCCGCGGTGGAAGCGCGCTACGGCGGCATCGCCCGCGACCGTCGTCACGTGGAGGTCGTCAAACGCGTCTCGCGCCCCGTGACTGCGCGCCTGTTCCCGAATTGGGCCATGCGCGACGATCCCGCGCGCTCGTGGATGTGGTCCGCGACCGAGATCGATCAAGGCGCCCTCGACCGCGCGCTCCCGGCCGACTTCATCTCTGTATTCACTCGCCTGGCAGCCGAAGTCGATTGAGCATCGTCGTCCTGGAACAATCTGAGGCGCCTGAATGTTCATCGCCGGCTCACGAATTGGGCCGACGTCGAATGAGGAGGGTACTTTGGGTCGTGGAATTTTGCTTTGGCTTCTCGGCGTTCCGATCCCGATCATAATCTTGATCGCGCTTTTTTACCACTGATTCAACAGCAATCGCCTGAGGTTCGAAAGTGAGGCGCCGGCGCCCAGCCGGTTTCGCGGCTTGGGCTCGTGAGCGGAGATTCGAAAAATGACACAGGCGACAGTCTCGGGCCGTATGCCCCTGTCGAGAGTCAATACTGCGGTTGAGCCGGAAACAGACACTGCATCCAGCGTATCTTGGGCTGCCGTTTTTGCCGGCGCCTTCGTCGCCGCGGCTTTTTCCTTGGCTTTGGTGGCGCTAGGGGCAGGGATTGGCCTTATCTCGGTTTCCCCGTGGTCAAGCAACAATCCGTCGGCGAGCACATTCACCGTGCTTGCGGCGGCGTGGTTCATCGCCGTGCAACTCTTCGCGTCCGGCGTCGGGGGATATATTGCGGGGCGGCTGCGCACCCGTTGGATACGCGCGCATACCGACGAGGTTTACTTTCGCGATACGGCGCATGGGCTTCTGGTGTGGGCGGTCGGGGCGGTGATCGCCGCCGCGCTTCTGGCTTCCGCTGCAAGTTCCGCTGTTAGCGGAGCGGCCCGGTTCGCGGGAGCGGCGACGGAAGCCGTAGGCTCGGCGACCGGCCAAGCGGCGGGCCGGGCGGCTTCAACAATGGGCGATCCTTCGGCCTATTTCTCAGACATGCTGTGGCGCAGCGATAAACCCGCTCAGAGCGATCAAGCTGTTACGACAGCGGAAGGCGCCCGGATCATGTCGCGGGCTCTTGTCACCGGGGAACTTCCCGCCGCTGATAAGACCTATCTCGCCCAGCTTGTCGCGGCCCGGACGGGATTGAGCCAACCTGATGCGGAGAAGCGCGTCGACGACGTGTTCGACCAGGCGCAGAAGGCGAAGCAGCAGGCGGCGGACAAGGCCAAACAAGCCGCGGACGTCGCTCGTAAGACCGGAGTGGGAGTCGCGCTGTGGGCGTTCATCTCACTGTTGGTCGGCGCATTCTCGGCGAGCTACATGGCCACGGTCGGCGGCCGGCAGCGGGACGAACCGCCGCTGTTTGAATAGAGCGCGGAGCGCGGCTCCCTTTACCTTTGGCCCCTGTTGTTCTTCTTATGTAGATGAAAAGGGCGTCCTCACGGACGCCCTTTGAATGAAAAGCGAGCTGACCGCGCTTAGCTCTGCACGCCCTTGACGTACCAGTCTATGACGGCAAGGTCTTTGTCTTCCATGCGCTGCCCCTTCGCCACGCGCTCCTTGCCTTGCTGATCGATGATCGGTCCGGTGAAGACGTCATAGCTGCCGCCCTTCCAGCCGGTGATCACCTTGTCGGCGGCGGCCTTCACGTTGTCGGGCAAAGCCTTGTTGTAGGGCGACATGACGACCGTGCCCTCCTTGAAACCCCACCATGCGTCGTCAGGCTTCCAGCTCCCATCGAGCATCGCTTTGCCCCGCGAGATGTAATAGGGGGCCCAGATGTCCTCGATGCCGGTCGCCTGAGTCTTCGGGGCGAAACGCGACATGTCCGCGCCCTGCCCGAAACACCAGACCTTGCGCTGCTCGCACACCTGAAGGCCGGCCGGACTGTCGGTGTGCTGGGCGACGACGTCGCAGCCGAGGTTGATGAGCGTCTGCACGGCCGCCGCTTCCTTGGCCGGGTCGAACCAGGAATCGATCATGACCAGCTTTGTCTGGATATTCGGGTTGACCGCCTGCGCCGAGAGCGTGAACGAGTTTACCCCGAGCACGACCTCCGGCACTTTGTAGGAGCCAAGGTAGCCGATCGTACCCGATTTCGACATCATGCCCGCGATCGTTCCCTCGACCGCTCGCCCCTGATGGAAGCGCGAATTATAGGTGCCGACATTGTCAGCATGCTTGTAGCCGGTGCAATGCTCGAACTTCACGTCCGGAAACTGTTTGGCCACTTCGATCGTCTGATCCATATAGCCATAGGACGTCGTGAAGATGAGCTTCGACCCATTCTGGGCCAGGTCCTTGAGGATCGGCACGGCGCTCGCGTCTTCCTTCACATTCTCCACATAGCTCGAGACGATTTGGCCCTTGAGCGCTGCGTCCATAGCCAGACGCCCTTTATTGTGCGCCCACGTCCAGCCGTAGTCTCCGATCGGGCCAAGGAAGATGAAACCGACTTTCAGAGGTTCGGCGGCAAAAGCGCCGCGACCCAGCGCCGGCAGCGCCGAAAGGCCCGCGGCCGCGGTCTGCATGAAATTCCGCCGGTTGATTGAGTTCACTTTCTTCTCCCTCTACGCGGCCCAATCGGGCCCGAGACCGTAGCTCCTAGCAAATAATGTGCCTTAATACGCGGTGGAATCGCGTGACCGCGCCCATCCGGCGGGAGAGGGAAGCGGTGTTCAGCTCTGGACGCCGTTGACGTACCAATCCATCACCAGAAGGTCTTTGTCCCCCATGCGCTGGCCCTTGGCGATGCGCTCCTTGCCGCTCTGATCGGCAATCGGGCCCGTGAAAACGTCATAGGTTCCAGCCTTTGTGTCGGCGATGATCTTGTCGGCAGCGGCGCGCACGGTCTCCGGTACGGCTTTGCTGTATGGCGCCATGGCGAGAATGCCCTCCTTGAAACCCCACCAAGTGTCGTCAGGCTTCCACGAGCCGTCCAGCACCGCCTTGGCGCGCTCGATGTAATAGGGCCCCCAGAGGTCGAGGCTCGCCGTCAGGTGGGCTTTGGGCGCGAATCGAGACATGTCGGCGCCGTAGCCGAACCCATAGATCTTGCGCTTCTCGCAGACCTGCAACACCGCCGGGGAATCGACGTGTTGGGCGATGACGTCGCAGCCGAGATTGGCCAGGGTCTCGGCCGCCGCTGCCTCCTTGGCCGGATCGAACCAGGTATCGATCATCACGAGTTTGGTGGTGATCTTCGGATTGACGGCTTGCGCCGCAAGGGTGAAGGCGTTCACGCCCATCACCACTTCCGGGATCTTGAACGACCCGACGTACCCGATCACGCCCGTCTTCGACATCATGCCGGCCATCGTGCCGGTTACCGCGCGGCCCTGGTAAAAGCGCGAATTATAGGTGCCGACGTTATCGGCGCGCTTGTAGCCGGTGCAATGCTCCCACTTGACGTCAGGGAACTGCTTGGCGACCTCGAGTGTCTGGTCCATGTAGCCGTAGGACGTGGTGAAGATGAGCTTGTTGCCTTGCTGGGCGAGATCCTTCATTACCGGAATAGCGCTTGCGTCTTCCTTCACGTTCTCGACATAGTTGGCGACGACCTCACCTTTCAGCGCCTCGACCAGCGCCTTGCGCCCCTGTTCGTGCGACCACGTCCAGCCGTAGTCGCCAATCGCGCCGAGATAGACGAAGCCCACTTTGAGCGGCTCCGCGGCGAAAGCGCTGCGCGACAGGCCGGGCAGCGCCAATCCGGCCGCAGCGGCCGTCTTGATAACGTGTCGTCGGGTTATCATGCTCATCGCTTCTCTCCCTGATGAATCTTATTATAGCTTAGCTGTTGGGCATGAATGGCCTGCCGAGGCAGGCCGGGGCCTCGCTGCCAGCGACCTCGCGAGCAGAAATGACGGCGAGCGCGACGACGGCTGCGATATAGGGCATCGCCGCCCAGAACTGCGACGGCATAAACGAGAAGCCGGAAGCCTTGGCGTAAAGCTCGAGCGTCATGAGGACGCCGAAAAAGTACGCCCCCGCAAGCAGCCTTCCGGCTCGCCAGCCGGAGAAGACCACGAGCGCGAGCGCGATCCAGCCGCGCCCCGCGGTCATCTGCTCGGCCCACATCGGCGTGATGACCATCGAGAAATAGGCCCCCCCGATTCCGGCGAGCGCGCCGCCAAAGGCGATCGCCGCGTACCGGATCGCGATCACCGGATAGCCGATCGAATGAGCGGAAAGGTCGTTCTCGCCCACCGCGCGCAAGATTAGCCCGGCGCGTGTGCGATTCAGGAACCAGCCAACAGCGAAGACCATGAAAAGCGCGAAATAGACGAGCGGACTGTAGCCGAACACGACACGCCACACGGGATCGCCGGCGAGCGAATCGGGAAAGACGGAATCGAACGACGGCACGATCGTACCAACATAACCCGCGCCGATCAGCGAGGAGAGACCAATGCCGAAGATCGCGAGCGCTAAGCCGGTCGCGACCTGGTTGGAGCCGAGCGTCAACACGAGCACCGCGAACAGCATCGAGGAGGCTGCCCCCGCAAGCGCCGCGGCGATCACGCCGACCCAGGGTGCAAGATCGCCGAGATCGGGACCATAGTTGAGGGTGACGGCGAACCCGGTCACGGCGCCGATCAGCATCATGCCCTCGATGCCGAGATTGAGCACGCCGCTCTTTTCAACCACCAGTTCGCCGGTCGCGGCGAGCAGGATCGGCGTTGTCACGCCGACCACGGTGATGAGAGCGTCGATGAAGAAACCGATATTCACGCGACGGCCTCCGCGGCTGCGGCGCGCGGGGCGTCGCGAAGGATTCGAACGCGGTACCGGACCAGAATGTCGCTCGCGAGAATGAAGAACAGCATCATCGCCTGGAAAATGCCGGCGGTCGCGCTCGGCACGTGCACCACCGTCTGCGCCACCTGGCCCCCGACATAGGTGACCGCAAGGATCAGCCCCGCCAGAAAGACGCCGACCGGATGAAGACGGCCGAGAAACGAGACGATGATCGCCGTGAAACCGTAGCCGGAGGGGAAACCCAAATTGATCTGCCCGAGCTGGCTCGAGGCCTCGAGAATGCCAGCGAGGCCAGCCATGCCGCCGCTAATCAGCAGCGTCGACCAGATCGTGCGCGAGGCGTCGAAGCCGCCATAGCGCGCGGCGTGGGGCGCCGCGCCAACGGTGCGGACCGAAAAGCCGTAGACCGAGCGCGTCATGAGCAGCCAGAACACAAGCGTCAGCAAAACGGCTATGACGAGCCCCGGCGGAATGGCGGTTCCGCCAAGGGCGTGCGGCAGAAGCTCCGCCGGGGTGAATGGCGGCGTTTGCGGGAAATTGTGGCCATTCGGATCTTTCCATGGACCGCTGACCAGATAGTTCAGAACCTGCAGCGCGACGTAGACCAGCATCAGGGTGGAGAGCACCTCGGACACCTGGTAGCGCGTTCTCAAAAACGCCGGGATCGCCGCCCAGGCCATCCCGCCTACAATCCCCGCCGCGATCATCAGCAGGATGACCCAGCCACCGTGCGCGTCCGGCAGAGCGAAGGCGACACCCGCGCCCGCGAGCGCGCCGATGATGTACTGCCCCTCGGCGCCGATGTTCCAGATCTTGGCCTGATTGCCGAGCGACAGGCCGAGCGCGATCATGATAAGCGGCGCGGCCTTGGTCGCGACATCCTGCCACTTATAAGAGGCCACGATCGGGGTGATGAAGGTCTCGTAAATGGCGCGCGGGCCGTCGAAGCCGATCAACTGAAAGATGATCGCGCCAAGGATCATCGTCAAAAGCACGGAGGCGATCGGCGTCGCGATCTGCATGAAACGGCTCGGCGTCAGCCGTTTTTCAAGCCGTATGCGCATGCAGGGCCTCTGTGAGTTCGACCGTCGCCGCCGGGTCGCCGTGCACGCCGCCCATGAGGAGGCCAATCTCTTCGATCGAAACCTCGCCGACCTTCATCGGCGCCGACAGGCGGCCTAGGTTTATGACAGCGATCGTGTCGCAGAGCGTGAGAAGTTCGTCGAGGTCTTGCGAGATGACCATGATCGCCGAGCCGCGCGCGGCGAGATCGACGATCGCCTGATGGATGGCGCCGGCCGCGCCCGCGTCGACGCCCCAGGTCGGCTGGCAAACAACGAGCGCCTCCGGCTGCTGCAGGATCTCGCGGCCCATGATGAATTTCTGCAAATTTCCGCCCGAGAGCGAGCCCGCCAGCGCGCCGGGCCCGGTCGCTTTTACCGTATAGGCGCCGATGACGCCGGTGGCGTAATGAGTCGCCTTGCCCGGATCGATCAGGCCGAAGCGCACCATCGCCATGCGGTCGCGACCGGTCAGCGCGCCATTGTCAGTGAGCGAGAACTCGCCGACCGCGGCATGACCGTTACGCTCTTCCGGAACCGCGCATAGACCTAATGTTCGGCGTTTGGTCACGCCGAGCCGGCCGACATCCTGGCCCACGAGCGTGATCGCCCCAGCCGTTGGCGCGAGCGTCTCGCCGCTCATCGCGCTCATGAGCTCGTTCTGTCCGTTTCCAGCGACGCCGGCGATGCCGAAGATCTCGCCGGCCTTCACGTCGAATGCGACGTCCTTGAGCGCGACGCCGAACTCGCTCGGCTTTGGCAGGTTCAAGCCTTGCGCCGAGAGTTTGGGCGACCCGAAGCCGCGGCTCATGGGCTTGGCGATCTCCTTCAGGTTGGCGCCGATCATCATCTCAGCCATCGAGCGCGAGCTCTCGCGCTTCGGATCGCAATGCGCGACCACTTTGCCGCCGCGCAGGATGGTCGCCGTATCGCAAAGCGCAACGATCTCGTGCAGCTTGTGGGAGATGTAGAGAATCGAGCAGCCGCCCGCCGCCAGTTTGCGCAACGTCTCGAACAATTGCTCGACTTCCTGCGGAGTCAGCACCGAGGTCGGCTCATCCATGATCAGGAGCCGCGGTTTGAGCAAGAGGGCGCGCACGATTTCGATGCGCTGCCGTTCGCCGACGCTCAGCGTCGAGACGACACGGCGAGGATCGAGCTTAAGATGATAGACGTCGAGCACTCGGTTGAACTCGGCCAACAGTTCGCGCGGCGAGAGGCGCGAATCGAACCCAAGCGCGATGTTTTCGAGCACCGTCATCGCCTCAAATAGCGAGAAGTGCTGGAACACCATGCCAATGCCTAGCCGTCGAGCCGCGCGCGGGTTGGAAATGCGAACGGGCGAGCCGTCGAAGACGATCTCGCCCTCGTCGGGCGCGACGATGCCGTAGATCATCTTCACGAGCGTCGATTTTCCCGCGCCGTTTTCGCCCAGGAGCGCATGGATCTCGCCGGGCTTGACGCTTAGATCGACGTTGTCATTCGCGCGCACGCCTGGAAAGGACTTGCTGACGCCGACGAGCTTTAAGCGCAAGGGGGCTTCTACAGTCACCTCAACTTCACCTCGCTCCCCAGTTCGTTTGCCGCGCTCGACCGCGTACGACGCAAAAACCGCGCCGCGCCCATCCCAATCCCCGGCGATGAGGGTCAGGAACGAGCGGTTTCCTCCCGGGTGTAAACCTGGACGCCCGCGAATTCGGTAAGCGTAGCCGGGGTTGCCCAAGTGTCAAATGAACTGGCGTCAATGATCTGTGGTGGGTTTAGTCGGCGGCGATCGTGTCGGCATTAACTCGCTTGAAGCGGGAGGGGAGGGCGATTTTGACCCCGCGCCTGGCGCAGGCTTTCGTGGTAGGCCTTCGGCTGTTATGGAGCAGCCGTTATGACTGTCGCGAGCCTTCGGACCTACGATAAGGCGCTGTTGCGCCAAGCCTTCGAGGTGGCTCGCCGGTCGCGCGCCGCCGGCGATCACCCATTTGGGTCCGTTCTCGCCGACGGAGAGGGCAGGTTGCTGATGGAGCAGGGCAACGGATACACGAGCGAGGGGGGCGACCGCACCGCTCATGCCGAGCGCCTCCTCGCCTCGCGCGCAGCGCGGGCTCACGACCTCGCCTTCCTGGCGCGGTGCACGCTTTACACATCAGCCGAACCCTGCGCGATGTGTGCGGGCGCGATCTATTGGGCAGGGATTGGTCGCGTCGTCTACGGCCAGACCGAGAAGGCGCTCAAAGCCCAGACGGGCGCCCATGAGGAAAACCCGACTCTTGATTTGCCCTGCGCTCTCGTTTTCGCCGCTGGTCAACGGGTGACGGAAGTCGTTGGACCCCTGCTTGCGGAGGAAGCAACTCAGCTGCAGGCCGATTTCTGGCACGCGAAGGAATAGCCCCGGCAATTTCACGCCGGTCAGGCTAGCAAAATCACCCTAATTTTAGTTCACAATTTCCATTAGGTGGTCGTTTCCAGAGTCTGTTAGGAGTGTTTGCTAGGATGGCGGTCTCAGCGGTGTTGAATGGCGGCGCCTCAAGCCGGCGGCAGGCGGCCTAGATCATCCATTTAGTCCAACAAGAGAAAACCGTTTCATCCGGCCCCGCGTCGAAGGATAGGCATGTCGACGATCCCCCTCAGGCGAAACTTTATCGTCAACCTCCTCTCGCCGATGACGCGGATCGTGGTCGCGCTGGTCACCGTTCCGCTGTACCTGCACCATATCGGCGACGCGCGCTATGGCGTGATGTCAATTGTATGGATCCTCCTTGGTTTATTTGGATTTCTAGATCTCGGGTTGTCTCGCGCGGTCACGAACGCGCTGGCAAAATTGCGCGACGCGCCGCAGCCGCACCGCGCGCGTGTGTTGCTTACGACGTTTGGTCTCAACTTGGGTATTGGCGTCGCTGGCGGCGTCGGCCTTTATGTCTTCGGCGGACTGCTGCTCCAGCACTTCGTTTCGATGCCGCAAGAGATCAGCGCGGAGGTGTCCCGGGCGCTTCCCTGGATCGCTTGCCTTCTCCCGCTCACTCTCATTTCGGCAGCCGGCGCAGGCGCTCTTGAGAGCCGCGAACTCTTCCTGCTTGTGAATTCGATTCAGGTTTTCGCAATGACTCTGGCTCAAGTTGCGCCCGTTATCGCGGCCATATTCGTCAGTCCTTCGCTCACGGTGGTGATTCCGACCGCCGCGGTCGCGCAGGGCTTAGGCGCGATGGCGGTGCTGGCCGTTGTGTATCGTTTGGAAGGGCCGTTTTCGGTTCGTGCGATCGACTGGGGAGAAGCGCGGAAGTTGCTCGGCTACGGCGGGTGGATGTTCGCCACGAACGTGCTCTATCCTGCCCTGGCCTCCGCTGATCAATTCATTATTGGGTCGGTGATGGGCGTGGCGTCCGTCGCGCATTATGCGGTGCCGATGAATCTCGTGCAAAGGAGCGCCGCCGTCCCGGTGGCGTTCGGGCGCACACTCTTTCCTCGCATGTCCAGCCTGTCCGGCGACGCAGCTCACGCGTTGGGCTCCCGCGCGCTTTCAACCATGGCCTATGGTTTTGCCGCCATTTGCGGCCCGGCGATGATCCTCTCGTGGACCTTTTTTCGCTATTGGATCGGCGCTGAGTTCGCAACCGTCGCCGCGCCTGTCGCTCAAGTGCTTTTCCCGGGAATGTGGATGGGCGCGCTCTCCTTAGTCGGCTTCACGCTCCTGCAAAGCCAGGGCAAGGCCAACGTGACGGGCAAATTGAACATCGTCGAATTTTTGCCATTTGTGGCGATTCTTTGGGTGCTCACTCAGTCGTTCGGGATTGTTGGCGCGGCCATTGCCTGGAGCTTGCGTTGCACCGTCGATGCCTCGGCGATGCTCTGGCTTTCCGGAATGAAGAGACCGGACCTCCTTGCTTTGTTGCCACCGGGGATGCTTCTGGCGGCGACCCTGGCTATCGCTCGCCTGCTCGGCTCCAATATTTTCCCAAACTTTCTTGTCGCGGTCGTAGTCGGGTCTGCGTCCGTCGCCCTAGGCTATCTGTTTTCCGAGGATTGGCGCAACCTTATCCTGGCGCAGCTGAGCCGAGCGCGGGATTTCATCGGCAATCTCGCC
This sequence comes from uncultured Alphaproteobacteria bacterium, assembly GCA_963737365.1. Classification (GTDB taxonomy): domain Bacteria; phylum Pseudomonadota; class Alphaproteobacteria; order Rhizobiales; family Beijerinckiaceae; genus Roseiarcus. The sequence continues at coordinate 60,802 of CAVTSD010000006.1, read as the reverse complement.
GCTCGGGCGAAGCCCATCCCCAACATCAAGACAAAGGTGCAAAAATGATCGACGGGGAACGATCCAAGGAGAAAGCCGGCGCGCCATTCGGATTTAGACTTTCCTTGCGTGCTCTATGCAAATCCGGTTCCTCCGTGGTCTTAGGTGGAGCGCCGGACGCCCCGCGAAGCGTGGCTCAACCGATCGTGCGGACCTAGGCGATCCTGAATTTTTCGGATGTCACACAATAAGTTAGCATTCTCCTGTGAGAGATTCTGAGTGCAGGTCTGGGGCGAGCGAAACCGATATCGAGGAAGGACGTTGGAACTATTTATGAATAACTTCTTTTTGACAGAGTATTTCGATTGGAGAGTTCGCCGGATTTCACTTCTGGATCGACTTGTCTCCAGGGTATTGTCAAAATTGATAGGAAAAACTGAGTTTCGTTCGGCCGACTTCGTCGACAGAATCTATGAGAAGGTAACAGGCAATGCAATTATAATGTCGTCATCTGGTGTGATGACGAATATCGAGCAGAGGATTAATATGTACCATCTCGTTAGTCAAGTCTTGGCTTACGGAGTGGAGGGTGATTTTGTTGAGCTTGGCTGCAATACTGGAGCATCTTCTGTATTGATAACAAAGTTGTTGCATGAACACAAGTCGATCAAGAAGCTTTCAGTTTATGATAGCTTTGAAGGCCTCCCGAAATCACACCCGATTGATGGATCATTTTATAAAGAAGGATACTGCAGGACAAGTGCGGATGTTCTTAAGGAAAACTTTAATTTTTACCACCTGCCTGTACCCGAAATCCATAAAGGATGGTTTCAGGATACGTTACCAAGTGGACTGCCAGATCGGATTGCTTTCGCTTATCTGGATGGAGATTTTTATGATTCAATTATGATTAGTTTGCAGTACGTTTACCCAAAGCTCTCGCCAGGCGCTGTTTGTTTGATTGATGATTACTGCGATCCTCAAATCAATCCAAAAGGATGGAATAGGCTTCCTGGTGTTAAAAAGGCCTGCGACGAATACCTTGCTGACAAGCCGGAGAAGATGGAATTTATTTATTCAGGAAGCTACTCGCACGCGTTTTTCAGAAAAGCTGGTTTCTGCGGAAAAGCGATCACCGGCGAAACGCGCTGATCGCCTCCGATCGGAACCTGTGCTAGCCGGAGGAGATCCCGTAGTCCCGCCGGCGATGACGATCAACCAAGGAGGGTTGATGGACTTTTCCGTCATCATTCCAGCTTACAACGTTTCAGGCATAGTCGAACGCGCCGTCCGAAGCGCCGCGGCTCAGACGTTTTCTCCTCTCGAGATCCTCGTCATCGACGACGGCTCGACTGACAATACGGTGGAGGAAGTGAGGGCGCTCGGGTCGGAAATTCCCTCCCTTCGCCTTCTCTCAACCCCAGCCAATGGCGGCCCCTCGGCCGCGCGCAATATCGGTTTGCGCGAGGCCAAGGCGGACTGGATTGCTTTGCTGGACGCCGACGACGCGTGGGAGCCCGGTCGGCTCGAGCGTCTGTCGGAAGTCGCCATCGCGACCTCGGCCGACTTCGTCGCCGACAATCTGGTGCTGTGGGACGCGGTACAACAAACTCAATTCAAACCGGCCTATTTCGAACTTGCGGAGCCCGAAAAGCAGATCACGCTCCTGGACGTGTTTCGCGCGGATGATAATTTCAATTTTTCAAAGGCCTCTTACACGCTCATGAAGCCAATCTGTCGGCGAGAATTTCTGGTCGATCACAAGCTTGAATACGATGAAAGCATGCGGGTCGGAGAGGATTTCTTCTTGTTGGCGGAAAGCTTGTTCAACGGAGCGAAGGTTATCCTGATCGAGGAAGCTTATTACATTTATTCGATGCCCTCTGGGCCCTCCGGGCGTTCCCCACACAGTCGCTCGGTCCAGGACGTCAGTAAACTTCCCGGTCAATGCGACCTGCTTAGACAGAAATATGGCGATCGCATCGACGCGACGCTCAACCGCGCTATGGACGATTTTAGGAAGACGTTCGTCCTCCTTCACCAATCGAATGTCGCTCGGACCTATCGATGGTCAGGTCAATACGCCAAATACGTTGCCTATCTTGCCGCAAGGCCTGAGCTCACGCGACGTCTTGTCGCCCGCGCTGCGATGAAAATCGGAAAGCGTGGATAGGCGTCGTCCTTTTGCGTAGGCAGTTCAAAGACTGAGCAAAGGTGTAGGCGGCGCTCGCCGATCCTGACGCCGAGGATCGCAACAATCAGGGGTCGGATAGGACCGCTTCGCGATGCGATACGCGGTTTGGAGGGTCGAACATTCGATTTGGATCGAACCTCGCTCTCACCGCTTCAAATTTGTCCCATCCTGGATACACGCTTCGCAAATATTCGCCATCCTTGCGCTTGTGGAGCTTGCCCCAATGCGGTCGCGCGCCCAAGCTCATCATGACCTCTTCAAAAGGGTCGAAGACTGTGAGTTTGATCGCGTCATTCACGAACCAGTACGTGTTGAAGAGAATTGCGTCTCGGTTGGAGTTCGGTCCGAGATAGGATTGATCCGAGGCTTTGAGAAACTTCATCTCCATGACGCTGCCCGGATAGCGCTTCACGAAGTCTGAGGCCCGCAGTCGCTCGATCGCGAGCGAGGCTTCGGATAGGGCCATGGAATATTGCATCGTCACTCCGACTTCTTGCGGTCTCTCGTTTTTAACGCTCTTCGCAGCTCGCTCCAGCGCAGGGTGCAAGTTCGCGATCCGACGCAAGGTGGCCTTCGCCCGTCGAGCGCCCGTCGATTTCAAGTTCTGATCGCCCCAGTACGGTCCATTCCCCGCCACGTAGGGTCGAAATCCTTTTTGCGGTCCCGCGCTTGTCTCGAGACATTTCAGAACGACAGTGTCCGCGCCAAAACTCCAATGTCCCCAAATGTGCTCGTAATGCTTGAAAACGTCAGGCAGCCGCGCGGGGAAATCATCGATGGTCATTGAGAGTTCTTCGAATCGCACCCATGGCATCGCCATCGCCTGAAGCTCGACTTCGACGATGATCCCAAGCCACCCGACCGCCACGTTCGCCGCCCGCCGCTCGTCCGGCGTGCTAGTCGAGTCGATTTTTTTCACTTCGCCGGACGGAAGAACGATGGTCAAGGACTGCACGAAATCCGAAACAGTTCCCCATCGAGGACTTGTGCCGTGAGTAGCGGTCGCCACGGCGGCGCCGATCGAGCATTCCGTCAGGAAAGGCAGCGATGGGAGCGAAAGGCCGGCCTCGGCGAGAAGGCGCGTCACGTCGCCAATGCGCGCGCCACCCTCCACGACGACCCTGTTCGTCACCGGATCCAATCTTCGGACGCGATTGAGGCCTTTCAGCCGAATGGCGACGTCATTGACCAGGATTTCCGGGCCCTGAGAATATCCGTTGCCGAATGCTCTTACCTGCCGCCCGGCGCGACCGGCCGCGACAACGGCATTGCTGACATCCTCAATGCTGGCGCACTCGACAACCGTCCGCGGCCGATACGACAGGAAATCGCCATAGGCCTTCAGGGTCTGTGTGCGCCCCTCGACCAAAGGAGCCTGCGCCAAAAATGTAGGAAGCGTGGCTGGTTTCACTGACTGCTTGAGCCGGCTCGATTCGAGCATCGCCTCGACGACGGCGACATCCCGCAGGGCCTGCGCCGGAGAACTCGCTAACGGCCTGCCGTGTTGGACGGCTTCGATGCAGTGAGACAACGTCTCATAAACGCCGCCCAGCACGAAGAGATCGTCCATGACCGGAATGAAACGCTTTCGGCTGCCAGTCTTGAGGCGTATCCAGTTGTGACGAAAGTCGCGCGGGCTGAAGCGATTGAATCCAGCGAGCAGCGTCCCCTTCGAACCTGTCAGTCTTAGCCCTTGGTCTCCCGCCGAGTAGGGCGCGGCGAAAGTCAGGCGGTACGCCCCCTCGGCGCCGCTGGCGAAGGACAGAATCGCCGTAGCGCTGTCCGCAGGCGCCAAATAGGGAACGCGCTGCGTAACTGAAGCGCTGACTTCCTCGATCTCGCCAGCGATCTTGCGCAGCAGTGCGACGAAATGAACGCCGGAATCGAGCATGTGGCCTCCCGCATAACTCGGAGACGCCCGCCATTTCTGATTGTCCGGCTTTTGGAACGAGAGATAAGTAAAATCGGCGAAGCGTATCTCGCCCAGCGCGCCGCTTGCGACGATATCCTCAACCATTTGAGTGGTCTTCTTGAAGCGCCAATTCTCGGCGACCGCCCAGACGAGCGACCGGTCGAGCCGGGCGTGATGCTCCATGAGCTCTATGCCGGTCGCCACTGACGGAGCTCCCGGCTTTTCGCTGATCACATGCTTGCCCGCGGACAGAAAAAGCTTGATCGCCTCGGGCATGACCTCGATTGGCAAGGTCAGGTCTACAAGATCGACGTCCGGATCTTCCGCAACGTCTTCAAGCGACAGGTAATGCTTGAGGTCCTGGCTCGCATACAAGCCGCTGGCACGCCCGATGGACGTTTCGGATCGGCTGCAAAGGCCAACAAGGCGTACGCGGCCTTCGCCTTCCAGCCGCTTCAGGGCCGGAATATGGGCCACACAGGCGAACCAACCGCAACCCACAAGGACAACACGGACAGGCGCCGGCATGAAAGAACCTCGAAGGTGGGAAAGAACAACAGGGCCTAATATACAACACCTGTGCCGAGCCGAGGAGCGAATTTGACGCGAGCGTCATGCGGAAAAGGCATGGTGCATTTCGTGTAACATGGGGGGCACTTACTCGGCTTTGATATTCGAACTTCGAGATGGCGGCCCCGTTAGCTTAGAAAGCATCGAAAGCGGCCGAAAGCTCTGTTGAGTGAAGCCGCCGCTCTTAGCTCTCGTCCAGGACTTCGGCCGCGAGAGCCAGGCGGCGAGCGGCCTCTGGATCCAGGCGCCTGGCGAGTTCGCCGTGGGCGCGCTTCCAGTCGGCGAGCCCCGCCCCAGAGACTCTGCGCGCCTTTTTCCGTGAGGCTTACCGCCCGTCGACGCGCGTCCCTCTCCCCCGGGGCGATCTCGACCAGCCCGGCGGCTTCCAACACTTGCAGATTACGCGACAGCGTCGATTGGTCGAGCCCGGTGCGCTGCGCCAGCTCACTGAGGGCGCCATTTCGCGCCGCTGCAATCTGAGCCATCAGGCCGAACTGGACGAGGCTCAGGCTGGACGGCTGCATGCGCCGGTTGAGGAAGCCTGTGATGCGGCGCGCCGCAAGACGGGCGTTCCATCCAGCGCAGCCATCGACCGCCGCGCGTGCGTCTGCGATCAGCGTTTCGGTCAACGATTGCTCTGGCGTTGTCATTGACGTATGCAGATACATTATTTGTATCTGCATGGATAGGAGAAAGGCGATGCTGAACACCGCTGAGCGCGCTTACGGCGTCGCCGATGCCTCCCGGGTTCGGCAGATGTCGGGGCGGGAGTTCCTCCAGGCGACGCTCGACGGGCGCCTGCCGGCGCCGCCGATCGCCAAGACGCTGTCGTTCCGGCTGACCGAGGTCGGCGATGGCCTTGCCGTATTCGAAGGCGACGCAGGGCCGCATCTCTTGAACCCGCTCGGGATCGTGCACGGCGGCTGGGCGCTCACCCTTATCGACAGCGCGGCGGGCTGCGCCGCCCATACGCTCGTCCCTGCTGGCAGCAGCTATACGACGATTGAGACAAAGGCCAATTTCTCCCGCGCGATTACTCAGGATACGGGTCGCGTCCGCGCTGAGGGGCGCGCAATCGGCAGGGGGCGGCGAATCATCTCCTGTGAAGCGCGCGTCACCGACGCAAATGGCCGCCTTCTTGCCCACGGCACCTCGACACTCATGGTGCTGCCCGGCGGCGAGGCGCCCGCCAAACCTGCGCCGGATGCAACTTAGCGGCCCTGCCGGCGCAGCGGTCCGACGATCTCGTCCCTGGGACCAGCCTTGACGCTTGTGATCAGAACGCGGCCAAAGCGCGGTCGCGCCATGTTATCACATGCAGGCGCCAGGCTGATGGGGCTTGTGCAATGTTCATTCTCAATCGCGACGGCGCGCGAGGACATCTTTCATTCCGTCGGCGTCGTGGTCTAAGAACGCGCGCCCCTGAAGGGTGTCGCTGTGACCTTGGCGCTGACGCCCGTTGCAACCGGAGAACATCCAGATGAGGACCTTGACCTGCATCGCTGCGCTTAGTGTGGCTCTGCTGATGAACCATTCCGCCTTCGCTGCCTCGGCGGTCGTCAAAGCCTGTAGGGCGGACATCAAGACGCAATGTGGCGACGAGATGAAGTCCGGCGGCGCCGCGCTCAAGGATTGCATGAAAACGCATTTCTCCGACCTCTCTGAAGATTGTCAGGTGTCGATCATTCGCGCGGCCGCTGTCGGGAAGGCGTGCAAGGCCGACGCTAAGAAACTCTGTGCCGACGTCAAGACGGGGAAGGGGAATATGGCCCAATGCATGAGGTCGCACGCGGCGGACCTGAGCGACGGCTGCAAAGAGGCGCTGGCCAAAACTGGCGGAAAATAACGGATCTGCGGCTCGCTTACACAAACCGCTCGCGCTTCACTTGACAAGCGGGCGTTGCACCCTCACGCCAAGCGCGCGAACTCATTCGCTGGGGAGATATCGATGAAAGTGATTGCTTCGGGCCTGCTCGCCCTCGGCCTGTTGGCTGTCCAAATCTCGGAGGCCGAAGCGGCCGCCTGCGCCGCGGGTCGCTATCACGCCGGATGCGTTGGACCGCGCGGCGCGGTGGTTACTGGGCATCGTCCCTACGGCTACCATGGCGCCGCAGTTGTGCGCCCCGCTTACGGCGCGCGCTGCTACTGGCGCGGCGGTGTCCGCATCTGCCGCTAGGCAGCACGCTGAACGCAGGCTCGGTCATCGCTCGCGATCGCTGCGCTCTTCCATTTGACACGTGTCGGGAAGTTGTCGCAGCGGTCGATCGCTACGTTTCCTGCATGCTTGTGGATGAGCCGAAATGACGCGCGCGTTCGGCGCGGAAAAAGGGGCGCTGGAATTGGCTCTTCAAATCTCATATAAGGTCGCAAGATGCGATCAGATGCGCAACGGACGGCGCGAACAAGCGAATTGGCTAAGGCGCTCCAAATGGGACTCTTTCGGCGGACTGGCGCTCTGGCAGGCTACGTCGCGCCGCAGGCCAATCGTAGACAAGACATGCGTTCATGAAGCCGAGCGTCGTTCGACGTTTCGCCGCGCTGGCGCTGGTCGCTTTCGCTGTGCCGCTTTCGGCGGCCGCACAATATTTTCCGCCGCTGATCATTGTCCCGCCGCCGGCGCAGGACTACGCCGCACCGAGGCCAGCGCCGAAACCGCAACCGGACAAGGCGAAGCCTTTTGATCCTTCGCTGCAGGACGGACCGAAGGGGCATTATCAGGGGCGGACGTTTATCCCGGACTCGGAATAGAGCCCCTAAAAAGACGTCGAGCGGTCGCTCTACCGGATTGGCGGAGCGTATTGAATGCCGCCGTTGCTCCACAATTCATTCAGACCGCGCGGAATTCCGAGCTTTGAATGCGCGCCGACGTTGCGATCGAACACTTCGGCGTAATTACCGACCGCCCGGACGATGCGCACAGCCCAGTCGCCGGCGAGGCCGAAGGGCTTGCCGAAATCGCCCTCCGTTCCCATCAACCGCTTGACCGCGGGCTTCTGGGACTTCATCGCGTCATCGATCGTTTTCGAACTGACGCCAAGCTCCTCGGCATTGATCATCGCGAAGTTGACCCACTTCACGATGTTGAACCACTGCATGTCGTCCTGCCTGACGGCAGGGCCAAGCGGCTCCTTAGAGATGATATCGGGAAGGATCATGTTGTCGGCGGGCTTGGCGAGCTTCAGACGCATGGCGAATAGACCGGATGCGTCGGTGGTGAGCACATTGCATTGCCCTGCCTCGTAGGCTGCGACCATGTCGTCCGCGCTCGCCTCATGGACGGTCTCGTAGTTCATATGGTTGGCTTCAAAAAAATCGACGAAATTGAGCTCGGTCGTCGTGCCCGGTTGCACACAGACCTTGCTGCCGTCGAGTTCGAGCGCCGATTGGAAGTTGCGGTTTTTCGGCACGAGAAAAGCCTGCCCGTCGTAATAGGTCACGCCCGTGAACACGACGCCGTTGTCGCCTTCGCGACCCATCGTCCAGGTCGAGTTGCGCGACAGCACGTCGATCTGTTTGTTCTTCACGGCGTCGAATCGATCCGAAGCGGACAGCGGCACATATTGGACCTTGGACGGGTCATCGAAGATCGCCGCCGCCACAGCGCGACAGAAATCGACGTCGAATCCGGACCACTGGCCGTTGTCGCCCTTGCTCGCGAAGCCCTCCAGGCCCGGGTTTACGCCGCAGATGAGCGAGCCGCGATCCTGGACCGCCTTAAGCGTCTGGGAGTGAGCAGCGACGCCGAACACCGGCGCCGCCGCAAGGGCGAGGACAATCGGGATCATCTTGCGCATGAACCTGTCTCGCTTTCGTTTTTGTAAGCCGCCGACCAGGCGCCTAGTCTAAAGAGCGACCGCCTGCCTGATGATCACCTTCGTGCCCACCGGCACGCGGTCGTAGAGGTCCATCACATCTTCGTTGACCAGACGAAAACAGCCCGAGGAGACCGCGTGGCCAATCGTATCCGGCTGGTTGGTGCCGTGGATGCGGTAGACGGTGCCGCCGAGATACATCGCGCGCGCGCCCAGCGGATTGCCTGGGCCACCCGCCATAAACCTCGGCAAATAGGGTTGGCGCTCAATCATCTCCGGCGGCGGGCGCCAATCCGGCCATTCCTGCTTGCGTGAAATCTTCTGCAGACCGGACCAAGTGAAGCCGTCGCGCCCGACGCCGATGCCATAGCGAAGCGCTCGGTTGTTGCCTTGAACAAGATAAAGGAAGCGGCCCTTGGTATCGATAATGATCGTGCCCGGCGCTTCGGTGGTGCGGAAGAACACTTCCTGCTTCTCGTAAGCGCCGGTGAGTTGCTCTTCCTCCGGCGTCGGCTGATAGCCGGGCTGGTCGACGACATTCATCTCGTCCTGGCCTGGCGTTTGCGCTCCGGCGCCCGCGCCTGCGAACGCCGCAAACGCTGCGCCAAGCGCAAGCCGCAAAAACAAACTCACTCGACTCGTCATGTTGGCTCCGTCGATTGAAAGTCTAATCCTAGAATGAATTGCTGATTAGCGCTTTCCGCACCGCACGTAAACAGACGTGCCATAGCGACTTGCATTGTCTGGATCGACCCAAACCGTCGTGAACGAGTTCGCATCGACATTGGAGACGATCCGGTCATCCGGGCCGCCCGCGGCGGCGCCTTGCGGCCCGAGGTAGGTCTGGCCGGTCGGTCCGCCAACCAGGAAGAGTTCCGACAGTTCCTTCTGGTCGGCGAGGTTCATCATGACGCCGCCAGTCGGGCCCTTGTCGATGACATAGGGCCGGTTGCATTGCGCGGCCGCCTCCTTGATGGTCCGCGCCCGATCCTCGTCCTTGTGATAGGCGGCGAAGCCCCACTTGCCGACCAACTGGTCAGGGCTGACGGACGCGGCGACGATTGCGGGCGTGGGCGACGGATTTTCCGCGCAGCCAGCGATCAAGAGGGAAAGGAAACCAACGAGCGCCAGCGCTCCACCGCGACCTGCGATCATTACGGAGCCCCCTTGTCATTGCCGCCATCAGGCGCGTTCCAGTCGGCGCATGCCGAACCGTGTGGCGTTTTGTTATCAGGCTTCTCGCTAGCAAACCGGGCGAGTCAGGTCAATTCGGGAGCGCTAGGCGTTGGGGCGACGGGGGCGGGCGACGCGCGCTCGCGCCCAGCAGTAATTTTACCGGCGCCTACTCATGATTTCAGTGGCTTACGACCCCGTTTAGTTCCGCGCTCAAAATTGCGCCTGTTTACGCCATTAATAACATGAGAAATATGTTATTAATGGCGTAAACATCGCGCATGCCGCGACTGGCCAATCGCATGAGCCGATTCTCGGCCTCCCGCTGGTCGTCATGCATGCGGAGCAACCACCGCTCGGGTCAGCTATTAGACGAGATGGGCGAGCCGCCCCCGAGCCGCGGACCGCACCAGCCGCTTCTCGGCCTCCCACTGGTCCGCGGCTTCAAGCTCCTTCAGCATGACCGCCTTGCCGCCGGTCAGGGCTGCGACCGGCAGACCGTCCCGATAGACAACCCGATTGGCGGTGAGGGCCGAGAGCCTTTGTCCGGGCGTGAGAATCCCGATCAGGTTGAGCGGATCGGCGCCCGACAGCGACACCCATTGATTCGAGGCAGGCCGGCGGCGGATCTCACGCAAAAGGCCGACGGCGTCGGGAAGCGCGAATTGCTCGCCGGAGAAGCCGGCGACGAACCGGCCCCCGCGTATCTCCCCTCTCGCCTCGAGCCGGCGGTATACACGCAAGAGATCGCGCCACGGCGGGAGCCATCCCGGCTCCTGCGTCAGGAGACGCCAGAACACGACCCCATAACGGGCAAGCAGCGTGCGGGCCGCATATTCGACTGCGGTTTCAGAAGACTCGGCGTTCGACACGGCGCGATTGATCATCGCCCAGCGGCCGCCGCTTTCGATGTCGAAGCCAAGCACGCGCCCGCGCCGCTTCATGCCGGCGGGCGGCTTGCGTTGCCCGGAGGGTACGAGCAGAGCGCGCAGGCCGCTGAAGCTGTCGGAGGCTGCGAGTCCGAGCGCCGCGAGTTCGCCGAGCGCTTCCTCAAGCTGAGGACGCAGGAGGCGCGCGGCTTCGGCGAGCTCGTCGAAAAACAAAGCGCCGCGCGCGCTCAAAGCGTCGAGCGCGGCCTGGGCGCGGCCGCTCACGGGAGCGGCGCCACTCAGCGGCGCAAGCGCCATCCACAGCGGGGCGCGGCGGCGCTCGATGAGAGCGATCGGGGTCGAGCCGACCGGCGACACGTGGCGCGTCCGCCCGTTGCCGTTGCCGGCGGCCGGGGGCGTCAAACGCGCCCAGGACGTCCGGCCGGCAAGGCATTGCGCATCGAGCCATGAAGCCTGGTAACCCTTCAGTCGCGCCGGCAGGATCTCGGTCTCCCACGCCTTCGCAGGTGCCTCGAAACCTTCGAGCGCGCCCAAGATCACTGGGAGCGAGTTCAGGCCCCTCGAGACGCGTCTCCTCGGCAACATGAGACCATGCGAATAGAAAGCGCAGAAAATCCCGCGCCGCCACCGGCTCGATCTCGGAGCGCAGCCGCCGAACCGTATAATGGTGGATGCGCGCCAGGAGGCGCCGGTCGCACCATTGCTCGTCGTTGACGCCCGCGAGGAAACGTCCCTTGAGAATCGCGCCTTCGCTTTCGAGAGCGGCGAAGGACGCTGCTATTGCGGCCGGCTCAAGCCCGAGCGACGCGGCGAGCGCCGTTGGCGTGACCGGCCCGAGACCTTCGAGCCTGCCGCGCAGGATCTCGACCAGGGCACGCTCCGCCGACCAGGTTTCGCCGGCCTGTTCTGCGGGCGGGGCGATCTCCGGCTCCAGCCGCGCCTCGGGCCAAACGGCCTGGAATTGAGATAGCCGCTCCGCTGGAATCCATAAGCTCGCCCCGGGGGCCTTGAGGCGGGCGACGCGCTTGTCGCGCGCCAGCGCCTCGAGCCATTCGCTCCAGCCAGCCTGAGCGAGGGCCTCCGTTTCCGTGAGACAACTGAGCCAGAGCAGGGCGTCGTGAAGTTCCTCGGCGTTGACGGGATCGGGCCAAGCTTCGGATCGGACCTTGCCGATCGCCTCGGGGTCGAGCCGACCGAGATCCGATCCGTCTTGCGGGTCGCGCCAACGCCGCGCCATCACCGCCTGCGTTCGCCTTTCTTCAATCGGCGCGTCGTCAAGGAAAGCGTAGGGTCTGGCCGACAGCGCCTCCAAGGCGAGCGGGGAGGGCGCGGTCAGATCGCAGCAGACAAGCCGGATGTCGTCAGTCTCGAGGCGCCGAAGCAACCGCTCCAACCCCTCCAAGTCCATCGCCTCGTGCAGGCAGTCGGAGATCGCCTGATTGGTGAGCGGATGATCGGGAACCTCACGCTCGCCGACCAGATTCTCGGCGCAAGCGATCTGGTCCGGGAAGACCGCCGCGACCAAATCTTCCGCCTGCATGCGCAAGAACTGGGGTGGCACCTTCTTGCCGGCGCGAAAACGCGGCAGGGCGAGCGAGACGCCCGCGACCCATCGCCAGCGCGTCGTAAACATCGGCGAGTCGAGCATCGCCTGGATGAGCACTTCGCGCACGCTGTTCGAATGGAGGTAGCGGGCGACGTCGCTAAGCTCGAAGCTGTGCGCAGTGGTCAGCGACAGCACGATATTGTCTTCCGTCGCCGCGGCTTGCAGCTCGAAGTTGAATGTGCGGCAGAAGCGCTTGCGTAGCGCCAGACCCCAGGCCCGATTGAGGCGGCTGCCGAAGGGCGCGTGAATGACGAGCTGCATGCCGCCGGCTTCATCGAAGAAACGCTCGAAGACGATCGTGTCCTGCGTGGGCATTGCGCCAAGCGCCGAGAGGCTTGCGGCGAGGTAATCGACGAGTTGATCGGCTGCAGCCGCGACGACGCCGACCTGCTCGATGAGCCAGCGTCGCGCTGTCGTTCCCGACCGGTCCGAAGTGAGCCGCGCCTCGATCTCAGCGCGCAGACGCGAGACAGAGACGGACAGCGCGTCGGTGCGGCCCGGCGCTTCGCCGAGCCAGAAGGGAATGTTTGGCGGCTGGCCCTTCGCGTCCTCGACACGGACCGTCCCGCGCTCGACCCGCTGAATGCGATAGGAAGCGTTGCCAAGCTGGAAAATGTCGCCGGCCATGCTCTCGACGGCGAAATCCTCGTTCACCGTGCCGATGGTCTGGTTGTCGGGCTCGAGCAGCACCTGGTAGTCGGCGGTGTCGGGGATCGTGCCGCCCGAGGTCAGCGCAGTGGTCCGCGCGCCGCGCCGGCCGCGCAAGACGCCGTTGACAGCGTCGCGATGGACGAGCGCGCCGCGCCGGCCGCGGCGGGTGGTGAAGCCTTCGCCGAGCATGCGCACGATCGCATCGAAATCCTGTCGCTTTAGGGAACGGAAGGGCCACGCACGGCGCATCAAATCAAAAAGCTCGGTTTCCATCCAATCCTGCGCCGCGACTTCCGCGATCACTTGCTGCGCGAGCACATCGAGCGGCCGTTCGGGGATGCTTAGACGGTCGAGCTCGCCGCGACGGACACTGTCGAGAAGGGCTGTGCACTCGACGAGATCGTCGCGCGAAAGGGGAAACAGGCGTCCCTTGGGCGTGCCGCCAATCGCATGGCCCGAGCGTCCGACGCGCTGCAAAAATGTCGCGATCGACCGCGGCGAACCGATCTGACAAACAAGATTAACGTCGCCGATGTCGATCCCGAGTTCGAGCGATGCGGTCGCCACCAGGGCTTTCAGTTCGCCCCGCTTGAGCCGCTGTTCGGCGGCGAGTCTGAGTTCCTTGGCCATGCTGCCGTGATGCGCGGTGACAGCATCCTTGCCGAGCCGATCGCTGAGCTCGCGCGCGACGCGTTCGGCCATGCGCCGGGTGTTGACGAACACGAGCGTCGTGCGGTGTTCCGCAATGAGCTCGATCAGGCGTGCGTAGACTTCCCTCCACACCTCCGTCGACATGATCGCCTCGAGCGGCGACGCCATAACCTTCAGGCTCAGATCGCGCTGTCGCTGGTGGCCGGAGTTCGATGACCGCAACCTCCGCGGCCGGCTTGCCATCCGGCGCTACGCCAGCGAGAAAATGCGCGATCGCCTCGATCGGATTCTGCGTGGCCGAGAGGCCGATGCGCTGCAGGCTGTCGCCACACAAAGCCGCGAGCCTCTCCAGCGACAAAGCGAGATGCGCGCCGCGCTTGTTCGGCGCGATCGCGTGGATCTCGTCCACGATCACCGAGCGCACGTTCGCCAGCATCGCGCGCCCCGACTGTGAGCCCAGCAGCACGTAAAGTGATTCTGGCGTTGTCACCAAGATATGCGGCGGGCGGCGGCGCATCCGCTCACGCTCAGCGACGGGCGTATCTCCCGTTCTGACCCAGGTGCGGATTTCGACATCAGGCAGCCCGCTTTGGCGAAGATGCTCTCGGACGCCGGCTAGAGGCGCCTCGAGATTCTTATGGATGTCGTTGGAGAGCGCCTTCAGCGGCGACACGTAGACGACTTGCGTCGCATCGGGGAGCGGCGCCTCGAGTCCCTGCCGCACGAGATCGTCGATCGCGGACATGAAGGCCGCGAGCGTCTTGCCCGATCCTGTTGGCGCGGCGATGAGGGTGTGACGGCCGGCTTTGATCGCCGGCCACGCTTCGGCTTGCGCAGGAGTTGGCGAAGCGAAACTCTCGGCGAACCAGTTCGCGACCGCTGGGTGGAACAAGGCGGCAACGACGGACGGCGGCCGAGGGGCGGTCGAGCTTCTCCTCGCGCCGGTTCGCGCCTTCAAGGTTGATGCGAAGTTGGAGTGCAAGCGGCTCGGCCCCTTACGAACGCGTGGATTAGCGCCCGCTTATATATGGCGCCGGATCGGGATTTGGTCACCCTTGCAACTTTGGCCACGATCGCCGATCGCGGCTGGCGCGTTGGCGGCTGCGCCTCCAAGCGCTCGCTTGCCGCTTGCCGAGTGCCGCGACTTGAGCCAAGTCTTGAACCTGCTCCGGCGGAAGGCTCAGGTTCGCCGGCCACCCATCCGCTTCAATGAACCGGACAGCGCCAATGACCAGTCAAGCCCAGCCGACTGTCGCGCTCAACGACGGCGCGACCATGCCGCAGTTTGGGCTCGGCGTCTTTCAGACGCCGCCTGACGAGACGGAGCGGGTGGTCAAGATGGCGGTGGACGAGGGCTATCGCCTGGTCGACACGGCGTCCATGTATCGCAACGAGGAGGGCGTCGGCGCAGCCCTGCTCGGCCGGACGGACGTCTTCGTGACGACGAAACTCGGCAATTCGGATCACCGCTTCGACGAAGCGATGCGGGCTTTTGACCAGAGTATCAAAAAGCTTCGCCGCGAGACGCTCGATCTGTACTTGATCCATTGGCCGCGTCCGCGCGTCAACCGCTACCTCGAAAGCTGGAAAGCGCTTGTTCGTCTGCAGAAGGACGGCAGGATTCGCTCCATCGGCGTGTCTAATTTCAACCCCGATCACCTGGAGCGGATCATCGGCGAGACGGGCGTCACGCCTTCGGTGAACCAGATCGAGCTTCATCCAAGATTTCAACAGAAGGCGCTCCGCGCCTTTCACGACCAGCACGGAATCAAAACGGAATCGTGGAGCCCGCTCGGACGGGGAGGCTTGCTCAGTGAGTCCGCGCTCGTCGAGATCGCCGCCAAACATAAAAAGACGCCGGCGCAGGTCGTCATCCGCTGGCATCTCGACAGTGGCCTGATCGTCATTCCGAAGACGGTTCGGCCCGAGCGCCTCAAGGAGAACATCAGGGTGTTCGATTTCAAACTCGACGGTGACGACATGAAGCGGATCGAAGCGCTCGATGCAGTCGCTGGTCGGATCGGTCCGGACCCGGCAACGGCGACTTTCTGACCGCTTGCTGCGCGGGCAGGCGCAAGAGGTTGCTTGTTCGGTTTTTCATCATGGTCCGGGGTTCGCCGAGACTGCAAGAAGCTCCTATGCGAGACGCCAAACCGTAACGGGCTCAGCGTAGCCGCGCACTTGGACGGGCCCGACCGGTAGCGCCTCGCCGATAGCGCCTCGCGCCGCCTCGCGCACGGCGTCGGACACGATGAGCTGCGAACCCACCTCTTTGTTGAGGCTCTCGAGGCGCGAGGCCAGGTTCACCGTGTCGCCGATGACCGTGTATTCCTTGCGGCGTTGCGAGCCGACAGTTCCTGCGACCGCCTGCCCGACATGAATGCCGATGCCGAGGCGAATTGGCCAAGGGTTGCCGACGTTGCTGGCCTCGACGCTCGCCAGCATTTCGCGGGCCGCGGCGACAGCGTTCGCAGCCTCACGAGGATCGTCGATGGGCGCGCCGAAGAGGGCGAGCAAGCCGTCGCCGAGGAACTTGTTCACGATGCCGTTGTGCCGATCGACGATGTCCACCAGAATCTCGAAGACGTCGTTAAGGCGCTCGACGACCTCGACCGGCGTTCGGGTGCGCGCCGCCTTGGTGAAGCTGCGGATGTCCACGAACATAATGCAAACACGCCTCATTTCGCTGAGCTCGGCGGCGCCGATCGCGAGCAACTGCTCGACGACCTGCGGCGAGACGTGTTGACCGAAAAGGTTCGTCACTTCGTCGCGAGCCGACGCTGCAGCAAGCGCGCGTTGGAAATGGCGCTTGATCGTGGCTCCCGCATATCCGGCCAACAGACCCGCTGCGAGAAGGACCGCGCTGCGCGTCAGATGATAGCCAACGCTGAGGCCTGGATCCTCTGGTTGCCAGCTAAGATGCAGGGTCGCCAAGGCGAGGACGAAGAGCTCGACTGCGGCGACCACGCCGGTGAAGGCCGAAAGCGCAAAATCAAGCCGCAGAGTTGAGAGAATGATGAACAGGAAATAGAGCAGCGCAGGCCAAGTGGCAAAAATGATGGCGGGCGCCGACAGATATCCAGCGAGGAGATAGAGCAGCACCGTTGGAAAGCTCGTTTCAACAAGCGCATTCATGTAGCGGCCGAGGACCGGATAATTTCGACCCCGTCGCAGGAAAATCGTGACCAGCCCGGCTGCGAAGAGTTCGTAGGCGACAAAGGCCGAGAACGCCGCCAAGGCGGCGCGCTCCGGAAGTCGGTCGTGATAGATCGACCGGACGAAGCGGGGGACGAACGTCGCCGCGAGGAAGATTAAGACAAAAATGAGAGCCTGGACGCCAGCCAGGATCAGCATGCGCCGTCGTTCGCTGACGAGGATCTCGCGATTCAAGAGGCTTTGGAACGAGGTCTCGGCAGCGTCGGGGGGATCGGCCATCTCGATCTTTCGGGGCGGTGGGGAGGAATGAAAGCGAGGTTCGCGCTCCCTATTTACAGCCGCAATCCAATTTACGACCGCAATCCAAGGGCGTCGGCGCCCAGCGGCGGATACATCAAGGTAGGGCCTTGTAGAGTGTGCCGAGTTACGCTATGAACGCCAAATCGAGTTTCGGCCGGACGACTTGGCCTCGCCGCGCGCTACGCGTCGGACTGACGACCTTCTTCCTAAATCTCGATTACTCCGAGCCGGCTGTGCAATGCGCAGCCTATCTAAACACGTACTGAAAGAAGTGTCTCATGACGCAAGGAACCGTTAAGTGGTTCAACAGCCAAAAAGGCTTTGGCTTCATCCAACCGGACGACGGCAGCAAGGATGTCTTCGTGCACATCAGCGCCGTTGAGCGCGCCGGACTCTACAGCCTGAACGAGGGACAGAAGGTTACTTTTGACCTCGTCGCAGATCGAAAGACTGGCAAGTCCTCGGCGGACAATCTGAAGGCCGCCTGATCGGCAAAGCCTGATAGCCATATCGCCTTGACCACGGATGTACTGGCAGGGCTATGATGGTTCGAAATCCCGCGTCCGGCTCGCCGTGCGCGGGTTTTTGCTTTTGAGGGTTCCGTTCGCCGCGAGCGCATAATCGAACCTAGGCCTGCTCGCAGCCGCCGTTGGCGCATGTTAGAGGCCGAGCTTTTACCGCGGCGAAGACGCTCTTCACACACGCTCTGACGAAAAGGCCAGAGAGGCAGCCAAATCATGACCCTCCCCAAATTCGTCATCGGGCAAGCTGTCCTCTTCGACAAGATGCTCCCATCGACATCGAGGCCCAAGGGTCCCTATGAGATCGTGAGCGTGTTGCCGGTTGAACACGGCAATCCGCCCACCTATCGCGTTAAGAGCGAGGCGGAGGCCTTTTCGCGTGCCGTCAAAGAAATTGATCTCGTCGCGGTCGACTTGCCGCCGAGCGACCAAACGACCCCGTCGCTGTGGGCCGCTCCGGTATCTGGACGATGGTTGCCTCGGCCGACCCGGTCGCGGTGACGACCTCTTCGGGTTTCAGTCCGCCGCTTGTCGCCGGCCGCGGTTCACTGAATTAGCTCAAATCGCGCGGTGATGGACACGGTCAGCTTGTCCTCGCCGGCCTCGACCGGCGTCGGGGCGGGCGCGCCCGCGGCAAAGGCGCGCGAAAAGGCCATTGGCGGTTGCCGGCCGGCCTCCTCGGTCAGCGCAATGAGCTTGCCGATCTTCGCGCCCGCTGCATTGGCAAATATTTCAGCCTTCCGCTTGGCGTCTTCGACCGCTGCCGGTCGCGCTTTGTCGAGCAATGCGCTCGTGTCGTTGTGACCAAAGCCAACGCCATACACCGAATTGGCGCCGGCTGTGATTGCCTTGTCGAGCAGTGCGCCGAGTTGTGGAATGTCGCGAACCGTCACCGCCACATTATTGCTGACGCTGTATCCGGTGATCGTTGGCGCGGTCTGCTGCCCGGGTGTGGGCTGCGAGAACACCGGCGAAATTGACATTTCGGAGGTCTGGATGTCGGCGGGAGCCACCCCCTCCGCCTTGATGAGCGACATGAGCGCGTTGGCCGCTTTGGCGTTCGCCGCCATGGCGTCGCCCGCCGTTTTTCCTGTGCTCGTCACGCCGAGGGTCACCCGGGCGAAGTCCGGCGCGGCGCCGACGCTGCCTTCACCGCTGACTTCGATCCAACGCTCATTGCCTGAATTGCTTGGGCGGTCGAGCGCGGATGCGGGGGAGATCGCAGCGAGCGCAGCGGTGAATGCGAGCAAAACCAACCTGAGCCGCATAACATCCTCCTCGTGGGAGCCATCTGTGGCGTGCAAGCGCTCAGAACGCAATCGCATGTCGGATGGCAGCCTGAAGGCGAATTCCAGATCGCTATATGTGTCGTTTCCGAGAAGGCGTTCGAGAAGCGTGTCCTAAGCGTGAAAACTTCTATCCGGCTCATTCCACATGTGCGCTGGGGGGGGTTAGAGTTCATCCCAACCGGGGTCTTCGACTTCCAAGCAACAATCTCCGAGGGGGGAACGCGCGATGACGGCTTCGTTGCCTGCCTATGACTTGGTTCCTTTGCCCGGCGAGGGGCCTGAGGACGTCGTCGTCGGCTCGGATGGCCTCATCTACACAGGTCTTCTCGATGGGCGCGTTCTCAGCGTGTCCCCAAAGGACGGAGCAGCGCACGAAGTCGCGAACACCGGCGGCCGGCCCTTGGGTCTCGAAGCGACGACGGACGGGCGGCTCCTGATCTGCGACAGTCCAAAAGGGTTGCTGGAGCTCGATCTCCAGACGGGCGCGCTCACAACGCTCGTCACGCACGACGGCGTGGAGCCGCTCATCTTTTGCAGCAATGTCGTCGCTTCGCCCGGCGGCGATCTCTTCTTCACCATCTCGTCGATGCGCTACACCGTCCATGACTGGAAAAAAGACTTCGTGGAGAACGTGCCAACAGGACGTGTTTACCGCCTTGCAGCGGACGGGACCTTGACGCGATTGATGAATGGCCTGCGTTTCGCGAATGATCTCTGCCGGTCTCGCGACGGAAAAAGCCTCATTATCGCGGAGACGGCAGGACGTCGCCTGCTTCGCCTGTGGCTTGCTGGCGACCGCGCGGCAACAAGCGAGGTGATCGCAGATCTTCCCGGCTTTCCCGACAATCTCTGCGCCGGTGAGGACGGCTTGATTTGGGTCGCCTTCGCGTCGAGCCCAATCCCGCGCTCGAGACCCTGTACAAGCCGCCACCTTTTCTGCGCCGCCTTGCGGCGCGCCTACCGGAAAGCCTGCAGCCCAAGCCTTCGCGGGTCGCCTGGGTCGCGGCTTACGATGAAACAGGCGCATGCGCGCACGATTTCAAATGGACGGACGGCGGCTTCGCGATGGTGACTGGCGTCTGTCGTACTAGAGCGCGCATTTGGTGCGCCGGGCTGCAAGAACGCGCGTTGATGCGCTTCGACTTGCCGGGCTGAAGCCCTAGTCGCCGCGGATGAGCGGCGCCTAGGCAAGGAGAACCACCTTGCCAATATGATTTCCACTTTCAACATAGGCGTGGGCCGCGCCAGCCTCGGTTAGCGGAAAGGTCTTGTCGACGATCGGCTTGATTTTGCCGGCCTCGATCCACGGCCAGACGCGGGCTTCGACGGCGGCGGTGAGGCGCGCCTTTTCGTCCGCCGAGCGAGGCCTGAGCGTCGATCCGGTGAGGATTAGCCGGTCGCGCATCAGGCGCATGAGGTCGATTTCCGCTTTCGCCCCACCCTGAGTGGCGATCAGGACATTGCGCCCGAGCGGCTTCAAGCAGGCGAGGTTCTTCGGCGTGTAGGCGCCGCCGACCATGTCCAAAATGACATCGGCTCCCCCTTCGGCCTTGATCCGCTCCACGAAATCTTCCGCTTTTGTGTCGATCGCGAGATCCGCGCCAAGCTTCAGGGCTGCCGCCGCTTTATCCGCGCCGCGACTGGTGGCGATTACCTTGGCGCCCGCGGCCTTGGCCATCTGGATCGCCATGACGCCGATGCCGGATGTGGCTCCATGGACCACGATGGTCTCGCCGGATTTGAGGGCTCCGCCTTCCAACACATTCGTGAAGACGGTAAAGGCGGTTTCTGGCAGCGCGCCGGCTTGCACCAGGCTCAATCCCTTGGGAATGGGCAAAACGTGCCGCGCGTCGACCCGACAATATTGTGCGTAGCCGCCCCCGCCAAGAAGCGCGCAGACCTGATCGCCAATCGACCACCGGGTCACCTTTTCACCCGTAGCGGCGACCTCGCCCGCGACTTCCAGGCCCAATGTCTCCGGCGCCCCTGGCGGCGGAGGATACAGGCCCATCCGCTGTATGATGTCCGGCCGGTTGACTCCAGCGGCCTTCATGCGGATCAAGACTTCGCCAGGACCTGGCTTCGGGGTTGGAACTGTCGCCGCCTTCAAAGCGTCGGCGCCGCCCTTGCCCCCTTCGACAATCACGGCAGTCATCGTGTCCGGGATGGAACTCACGCAAGCATTTCCCTTTATGGAGACGACTGCCCATCCGGGCTCGAGCGATAGCGGAAGTCACAATGCCTCGCCCCGCCCATGATCGTCTGGGTCCGCGTCAGCCTGATTCGCGGATCATAGCCCTCGCAGAACGCGCCGTCTCGGTTGCAGGACAGGATCTCGCCGATGTCCCCAAGCCCCATCGCGCGATAGGTCTCCGCATAGCGGCAACGCGTGACGTTGAAGTCGAGCACGCCGGGCGCCTCATCGAGGACCTCGATCGTTAAAGCGTCGTCCTTCGTCCACAAAGGCAGGATTCCCTTGAAGCTTTCGAGGTCCGCTCCGCCGGGCGTGCGCGAGGCTATTTCGGCGCCTGAATCGATCGCCGCGCGACGAATGGCGCGGCGCAGGATCTCGCGCGCCTTGTCTTCGCCGATCATCTGCCGCATCTCGTCATAAATCGGCGCGATGATCGCCGCCTCGATTTTGCGGCGCGCCAGAACGCCGAGTTCGCCCTCGAGGCCATTATTCGTGTCGTCGTTCATCATCAAAGCGTGCGCCGGGCGCGCGGGGCATGTCAAATTCCGGCCTTCTCGCCGATCGACTTGACACGGGCTTGGAGAGACGACGAGTCTGCGGCGTCGCTGAGCGGCGGGACCAGTCGCTCGCGCATTGCGCGCAAGGGAGGAGAGGCCGATGCCGATCGCTCGGATGGATCATTTCACCATCCTCACGACGAATGCCGAAAAGACGGTCGCCTTCTATAACGACATTCTAGGCTTCACGTCGGGGCCGCGTCCTGCGTTCTCCTTCCCTGGAGCCTGGCTCTACAATGACGGCAAGGCGGTGCTGCATGTGGTGGAAAGACCCTCCATTCCCGAGGGCGGCGGCGTGCTTGACCATATCGCTTTCTGGGGCACGGACCCGTCGGCCTACGTGGCCAAGCTAAGCGCGCGGGAAATCAAATACGACTTGAGACGGTTGCCGCAGCCCGGCCATGCGGGCGGCTTATGGCAATTGTTTTTCTTCGATCCCAGCGGCGCGCGGGTCGAGATCGACTTTGCGGCGAGCGAAACCGTGGAGGGGGAGGCGTAGCTCCCTCCTTCTGGAGCCTCGAAGAATGTTTCAGTGGACGCCGGCGGTTCGGCAGCCCCTGAAGTGTCCTTCGAGACGCGCTTTCAGCGCTCCTCAGGACGAGGCGGAGAGCGACGCGTTCATGAGTTTGGTTACGATGTGCTCCTGATAGTACGCTCGGCCTATTTCCCTCGGCGCTTGCCATTGAGCCGGACCTGCCGGTAAGAGCCGCAGCCGAATGCGGGATATTTCCCGCGACTGGGACATTCCTTGCGCAACAATTCCATCGTTCAGGTCGGCCAGGGGCCGCTTGCGGCCCGGTTCGGGCCCTCGCTACCGTTGGCCCTCATCGCGGGCCCATGCCAGATCGAAAGCCGCGCCCATGCGCTCGAGATGGCGGCGGCGTTAAAGGAAATCGCCGCGCGCCGCGCTATCGGCCTCGTGTTCAAGTCGTCTTTCGACAAGGCCAATCGAACTTCGGGGTCCGCTGCGCGCGGGGTGGGCGTAAACGCGGCGCTGCCGATTTTCGCCGAGATCCGGGAGACGCTCGGCCTTCCGGTCATCACCGACGTGCACGAAACTGGACAATGCCGTCCGGTTGCGCAAGCGGTCGACGCGTTGCAGATCCCGGCCTTCCTCTGCCGCCAGACCGACCTTCTGGTTGCGGCGGCGGAGGCTGGCCGGCCGGTCAACGTGAAAAAGGGACAATTTCTCGCGCCCTGGGACATGAAGAACGTCGTGGCCAAACTCGACGACGCCGGTTTGGCCGACATTCTGGTGACGGAGAGGGGGGCAAGTTTCGGCTACAACACGCTTGTCTCTGACATGCGCGCGCTGCCGATTCTTGCGCGCGAGACCGGCGCGCCGGTCATCTTCGACGCCACCCACTCCGTCCAGCAGCCGGGTGGGCAGGGGACCTCCTCGGGCGGGGAGCGTGCGTTTGTTCGAGTGCTGGCGCGAGCGGCGGTGGCTGTCGGGGTCGCTGGCGTCTTCATCGAGACCCATCAGGACCCGGATCACGCGCCTTCAGACGGGCCCAACATGGTGCCATTAAAGGACTTCGAGGCGCTTGTCGCCGAGCTGCAGGATTTTGACAGGCTCGCGAAGCGCCACGCTTATACCGTGTGAGGGCATTTGTCACATGACGGTCGTGTGACTGATCTAAAGAATAAGGCTCCTTTAGACGGGTCCAATGGACAAGTACCTTTTCAGTTACGCGACCCCGAATGATCCGCCGATCCAGCGGGCCTTGATCCGATTCGTCGAGAAAGCGACCGGTCAGCCCAAACTCAAGCAGATGTATGTGCAGAACCAGCGCTTTCCGCGCGAAGGCGAGGATTTCTGGCAGGCCGCGGTGCGTTCGCTCGAACTCGACGTCCGTTACGACGCAAATGCGCTTGCCGCTGTTCCCAAAACTGGCCCTGTGGTCTTCGTCGCCAATCACCCTTATGGCGTGCTCGACGGCATCGTGATGGCGTGGCTAGTAAGCAAAGTTAGGCCAGATTTCCTGATTCTCACCCACATCGTACTCACACGAGCGCCTGAGGCGACGCCGTTCATCTTGCCGATTGATTTCTCCGGCGCGGCGGGCGCCGAGCAAACGAACCTGGCCTCGCGCGCCGCAGCGCGGGCTCATCTCGCCAAAGGCCGCGCGGTGGTGGTTTTCCCGGCCGGCGCGATTTCGACAACTCCCGACAAGTTCGGGCTGAAGTCTGCGATTGACGGGCGCTGGCAGCCGTTCGCGTCTCAACTCATCCAGCGGTCGAAGGCGACGGTCGTGCCGATCTGGTTCGGTGGACAGAACAGCCGCCTGTTCCAGATCGCCAGCCATGTGAGCCTGACGCTCCGGCTTTCGCTTATCTTCCATGAAGTTAAATCGCGCATCGGCGCGGCGCTGCCAGTCGCAATCGGCGCGCCAGTCCCGTTTGCATCGATCGCTGCAGTTCGGGACCGGCAAGAGCTCGCGGATAATCTGCGAGCACGCGTATATGCTTTGGCGAGGGACGCCCCGGGTCTCGCTGAGAAGAGGGGACGCTCAATCGGCAAGCTGCTGAGCCCGAAGCGACCCGTCCCGCGAGCCGATCGCGCGGCTTGAGGCCCGGCCGCCGGGCCTAAGCCGACTTGTCCAAGTCGCCGAGCAGGGTCAAATGCTCCTTGATCACAGCGCGGGCAAGCTTCGCAAAGTTTGTCTCGTCAAGATTGTCCGGCGCCCTGAGATAGACTTCCTGAATGTCCAGAAGCTTCCGGTGCCCCTCGACCTCATAGCGAATGTAGTCTCGATCGAAATCCGACCCGGCCTTTAGCGCGCGAAGTTTCCCGACCGACGCCTTCCCGGGCTCGTCAAGGTTCTGCATAAGCTCAGCATCGCTTGGCGACGGAATGGAGCCTGAAGGTGCAGCGTTGGTCTGGATCGCCTTCAATACGTCGGCAACCGTTTCCTGCTCGGCGATCTCGAATTCCACAAACTGCTTGAGCACAGGGTGGGTCACTTTGGGCTTTGCGGCTCGACTCAGCAGCAGCGACAACGAACCATAGGCCATCGTCTCTTTGATGTGCTTTTGCCGAGCGTCCGTCATTGCGCTAGGGGCGGGCGCTGGGGAAGACAATTGTTGGGCGACAACTCGACCTGCCGATAAAGTCGCGATCGAGGCAAGAAGAAAACGACGATTCATCTGCCGGCTCCATTCCATTGGACGCGTTGCGCGTCGTGAAGCCGACTGAACGCGCCGCATATGGGCTTGTTCCGGGCGGCTACAGACTCCGGTCAGCCGCGCCCGCGGTAGGGAGCGACGCCCTGGTCGGGGATCCAAACTCCCTTCGGCGGCTTGCCGCTCTGCCAGAACACGTCTATCGGCATGCCGCCGCGCGGGAACCAGTAGCCGCCAATTCTGAACCAGCGCGGCTTGAGCAATGCGACCAGGTCCTTGCCGATGCGCACTGTGCAGTCTTCATGAAACGCGCCGTGATTGCGGAAGCTCTGGAGGTAAAGCTTCAGCGATTTCGATTCGACGAGCCACCGGTCCGGCGCGTAATCGATCACCAGATGGGCGAAATCGGGCTGCCCCGTCACGGGGCACATCGAGGTGAATTCCGGCGCGGTAAAACGCGCGACGTAGTCTGTATCGGCCTGCGGGTTGGGCGCCCGGTCGAGCGTCTTGGCATCGGGCGCATCCGGGATGCGCGAGGGTTGTCCCAAATGGGCGAAGGCGGGCTGCGCTTGTTTCATGGGCCCGTTTAGTCCCAAGCCGCTTTCACCGGCAAGGCTCCGGCGATGAAATCTACTTCAGTTGGCTGCCGCCGAATTGCGACGAAACGTATCCGCTGAAGCGAACACAGACACCGTTCGGCGCCAAGACGCCGGGAGATCCAGCGACATCGCACTTCTTGGCTGCTTCGGGCTGCCTGGGCTTGTCGCTGTGGTGCTGCGATGGAAGTTCCGCTGCTTGCGCAGCCATGGATGCGACGACCGCGCCGGCGAGCGCCGCGTATCGGTGAATGATCATGACGACTTCCCAAACGGCCACTTCGCGCGACACTGTGGCCGAATTGTAGCCGCCTGAATGCACATAGACGCCATATTGGGCCGCTATGGGGCGACCGGCAAGCGTCGTTGACGTCGGGCTTGCGACTCAGTGTGCAATCCGCAAGGAAGACGCGGGCCTAATCGGGAGCGCGAAAGGCATGGAGACGTCCCCTGCTTTTGCACGCCCTTTCGTGCGCCGCACCGTAGCGTTTCCGTGGGTCGCCGGCTTGGCGCTTCTCGCGCTTGCCATTTACGCGGCCGTCGCGCTCTTGCAACCAATCGTCGCGGCGCTCGCTGGCGCTGGCGGATTAGCGCTCCTGCGTTGGGCGAGAGCCGAGCGCCCCTATTCGCCGGCGCTGATCGTCATCGATGCCGCAGCCTTCGCGCTCTTCGCCTATGATCGCAACAACGCTCTCGGCTTCTGGCAGCTCCCGGGCCCATGGGCGGATGTGTTTCGCTTTGACCCACCCGCTGCGACGATCGCGCTCGTCATCTACGCCGGGGGCTCGATCCTGGCCCTCATCGGCGGCTTTCGCGGGCTGCGGCTCATCGAGGCGGTGAGCCTGATTGCGATCCCGTTCCTGTTCAACCTCATGCTCGCGATCGGCGCCGACTGGCACATGGCCGAACTCGCCTCGGCCGTGACCGCCCACGCCAGTTTGCCCTTTCCGGCGCAAGTCGCCACGGGGCGCGCGCTGACGCTCTGGTTCATCGGCGAGGCGATCTTGATCCTGATCAACCTGGTCAGCGTCAATATGATTCCGCGCTCGCTCCGCACGCACGCACTTTTCGCGCTCAGCGGCGCGGTCGCTGCCGCGACTCCTCTGTTCGCCAACGCGGCGCAATGGGTCGCGCAGCCATTTCTATCGATCATTGTCTCGAGTCTTTGCGCGGCGCTGGCTCAAGCTGGGCTATGGGCGATCGTCTATCTCCTGACCGGAGTCGCTCTCGACTGGCTCGCCGGTCGCCCGCCGCGCTTCGAGGTGGTCTGGGAGCATTGGCGGACCGGCTTCATCAAGGGTGCGATCTACGGCGCGCTGTTCATGGGGCTGATCCTCATCGCGGCCCTGACCTTGAGCGCGCCCGGCGCGGCATTGGTTCTGGACAGCGGCGCGCTGCTTGTTGGCCCCATTCTCGGCGCGCTCCTCTTTCCACTCGGCCAAACGATCGTGGGCAGCGCCGATGGAACGCCGCCATTCTTCGGGCGGTTGAGAGCGGCTTACCGAGACGCGAGAGGGCCCGCGCGGGGACTTGTCGTCGGGCTCGGCCTCGCGCTCGCCTATCGGGCTAACCTCGCGGCCTACGACGGCGGGGCGCGTTTTCTCGCGATGGCTGCCATGGGCGCGCTTTGCTACGGCGGCGTCGACCTCGCCTTCGATGCGGGAAGCGTGATCCGCGGCGAGCGGACGAAGCTGCAAAGCTGGCGGCTTTACGCGCTTGGCGTTTTGCTTGGCGCCTTGGTGGCTGGGGCGCTCGGCTGGTACATCGATACGCCTCAACTCCACGTCGTGATCGATAAGTTCTGGGCCTATGCCGACGTGAACTATCGGCTCGACGGCCGCAAGCTCGGCGACTTCACCACCTATCCCATCTTCAACAAATACGGCTCTATCAACCTCGGCGAGGTGGCGGGCGGGGTCAGGCTGTTCTGGACCGAGTTGGTGGCGGGCGTCATCAACTGGTCGCTCGCTGCGCCGCTGTTCTCGATCAATTACGTTCTGCTCGACGCCGCGTTGCGGAGAAGCTTGCATCCGATCAAGACGCTTTTGAGCCCCGCAGGCGTCGAAGGCCTGGTGGAGCAGGGGGTGCGGGTGCTGCGCTGGGGCTTGTGGATGGCTCCCGTCATCAACTCGTTCCTGCGCCAGTCACCGGACCCGACCTGGTACAACCAGGATGGCGCAATTCGCACGGGCGTCGCCATCGGCGCGAGCGCGACTCTGAGTCCTGCGGATTTCCGGCAGTTCAGCTTAGCCATGTTCACGGGCCTGCTCGCCTATGACTGGCTCAGAATCCTGATCTGGTTCGACCATATGGGGCTTAGGGTCGCAACCCTGGTCAACCTGTCGTTTCTCGGCGGCGACCGCGCCGACGAGGCGGCGGCGCGTTTCGCTGGCCACCGCGGTCGTACACGAGCCATTCCCGACGGCATCCGCCGCTTTGGCACTTGGGCGCCGCTGCTTATTCCTTTTTACATTCCGCGCGGACCGGAGTGGGACAAGGCTTGGACGGGGGCGGAGACGCTGGCGCGGGGCGCCGCACCCATGCCGGATGCGGTGAAGACACTTGGCTTCGCTTACGCCGCTTCGGGAGTTGCGATCGCCGCAGCATCCGTCATGGCGTTTTTCAAAGAGCGCGCCAAGGTCGGGCCAGCGGGGCCGTGGCTCGCTGGCGCGCCCCTCGAACTTGCGCGACGTCCAGACCGGTTCGCCTTCAACAACGGCGCGGTGGGGCTCGAAATTCAACGCGACGGCCGAGGCGCGGCTTTTGTCATGGGCGCGGAGCGGGGCGGCTTCGCAATCGATCTTTTTCGCCGGCCGCTCGATCCTTATCAGGCGCGCGGCCATTTTTTCTATGTGAGCGAGGAGGGCGAGGCGCCCTGGTCGATCGGCTTCGAACCTGCGCGGCGCGCGGGCGACTATCGGATTGAAGAGCCAGGCTTCAACCGCGTCGCGATCGTCAATGCGCTGAACGGAATCGAAGCCCGCATGGAGATTGCGCCCGACGCCGAAGGCGCAATCTTAAGCTGGCGCATCAAGCTTGAAAATAAATCGAGCCAGCCGCGGCGGCTGCGGCTGACGAGCTTCTGTGAGATCGCAGGCAACGAGACCGGCGCTTACGCGAAAGACCTCGATTTCGCCGGCATGCATGTCGAGACAATATTCGTGCGTCCTCTGAACGCCATCCTTGCGCGCAACCGTCTCTTGCGTTCCGCGCGCGCCGATCGCGGCGAAACATCGTTCTTCGCCGTCAAGCCAGGCGCGGGCGCTGAGCTTCGTCGGCTATGAGGATTCGCGCATCCGCTTCATCGGCGAAGGCTCGCTTATGAAGCCCACCGGCTGCGAGTTGGTGGAGGTGGCGCAAGCTCGACGACGAAGGCAAGGTCTGGCCCTTCGATCCTGCCGCCAGCTTCACGGTTCGAGCGACGATCGCGCCCGGCGCGACGGCCGAGTCGGAGTTCATAGTCGGCCGCGCCGACAACGCCGTGTGGGCGGGCGAATTGGTCGCAAGGCGCCTGGGGCTTGCGCCGCTGCCTGAGGCGGAACTTCAAAGACGCCTGTACGAAACCCGCGCGGTCGAGCCTTCTCCTGCGCTGCCGTCGCGCTGGCCTTTTGCGTTCTCAGCCGACGGCAAGGCGATAAGTCTCAGCCATCGCACGCCGCGACCTTGGGCGCACGTGATGGCGAACGAACTCGGCATGGCGACGATGGTCTCCAACGATGGCGAGATCTTCTCCGCCTTCGGTAACGCCCGTCAGAACGGGCTCTCCGCGTTTCGATTTGACAGCGTGACGACTGTGCAGCCTGGGCAGATTATCTATCTGCGCGACCTTGAAACTGGCGAGACTGACGCGCCGGGCTTCACGCCCTTTCAGCATGAGGATGTGACATACGGCGCGGTCTATGAGCCCGGCGTCGCGACGTTCACAACGACGCGCGGCGATCTCGAGACGGAATATGTTGTGTTCGCGCCGCCGAACTATCCCGGCGACATGCGGCTTTTGACCCTCCGCAATCGCGGGCCAAAACCAAAGCGCCTGCGCATCGCGCCCTATTTCGATCTCGCGCTGGAAGACAGCCCCAACGCGAGCATCGACAAAATTCTCGACGAGACCGCTGGTTCGACGCTTCTCTTCAACAACCCGCACAACGATTTCGTGCGCGGCTTCGCTTTCGCCGCGACGTCTCTCGAGAGACCGACGACGGAGACCATCCGCGCTCGATTTTTCGGCGGACCGGGACGCAATATTCTGACCCCCGCGATGGTCGAGACGGGCGCGAGCGACGGCGCGGCGCGCGACGACGGACGGCGAGTGGCCGCGTTCTGCAGCGAGATCGTGCTGTCGCCCGGCGGGGAGGCAAAGATTGCGATCGTCTTCGGTGAGGCGCCCAGCCGATCCGAGGCGTTGGCCGCCGCGGCGCGGGTAGGCGTCGCGCGCGCGGAAGACGAACTTGCGGCCACGCGCGCATCCTGGGCCAAGCGGCTGGGCAAGGTGGAAGTCCATACCAACCGGCCGGACTTCGACCGTCTGGTCAACACATGGTTGCCGTACCAGCTCTACGCCTCGCGGCTGTTCGGACGCGCAGGTCCAAACCAACTTGGCGGCGCGACGGGCTATCGCGATCAATTGCAGGATGTGCTGCCGCTGACGCTCCTCGAGCCGCGGCTGACGCGGGCCCAGATCGTATTGCACGCAAGCCAGCAGTTCCGCGAAGGCGACGTGCTCAAGTGGTGGCATCGGGCGCCGAGCGGCGGCACCGGTCTTGGGCAACGGACCAAGGCGAGCGATCCACATCTTTGGCTGCCCTACGTTCTGGCTCGCTACGTCCGCGAGAGCGGCGATCGTACCGTGCTCGATGAAGTGACGCCTTTCCTTGAAGGCGATGCTGTGCCGGCGCGCGAGGACACCTGGATCGTGGTTCCGCGTGTGTCGCGAGAGAGCGCGACCGTCTACGAGCATGCGCGCCTAGCCATAGCCTTCACGCTTCAGCATCTGGGCGCGAACGGCCTGCCATTGCTGCGCGCCGGCGATTGGAACGACGGGATCGACGCGCTCGGCCGTCGCGAAATCGGGACGAGCGTGTGGATGGGGTTCTTCCTCGCCAACGTGCTCGACGGCTTCGTCGATCTGGCGCGGACCAAGGGCGATGAAGCTTTTGCCCTCCAGTGCGAAAAGGAACTCGCAGGCCAGCGGAAGGCGCTCGAAGCTGGCTGGATGGGCGACCATTACGCGCTCGATTTTGCTGACGATGGCCAAGAGGTCGGCGCGCGCAACGCAATGGCCACAGGCTGGGCTGCTTATTCCGGCGCGTGCGACGATGAGCGCGCGTTTGCCGCGATCGAAGGCGGGCTGAAGGGGATCGAGCGCGAGAACCGTGTGCTGCTGCTCGAGCAGCCATTCTACGAACATTCGCGGCCCTATCCCGGCCGCATCGCTGATTATCCTCCCGGCGTGCGGGAAAACGGCGGCCAATACAGCCACGGAGCGACCTGGATCGTCGATGGCTTCGTTCGGCTCTCCGTGTCCGCCCGACGCCGAGGCGACCATAAACTGGCCGCCAAACTGAGCGCGCGGGCTTTCGAGATCTACGAAAAGATCTCTCCGTTAAAGAAGACTGACCCCGAAAACTTAGCGGTCTACGGCCTCATTCCGATTCAGCAGCCGGCTGACATCTATGACGGTTGGGGCCACGGCGGGCGAGGCGGCTGGTCGTGGTACACGGGTTCGGCGGCCCGGATGCTGTCGGCCGCCTATGCTTTGCTGGGTGTGAGCCAGCACGAGGGCAGGCTCGCCCTACGCGACGACCTGTTCGAAGCCAAGGGCGAATTGAAGGTCCAGTCGCTTCGCATCGGAGAGACCACCTGGACCCCGGACGGGAAGCGCTGAGACGCGCAAATCACCCGAAAAACCCGGACAGCGGCCCCGCGCGACCGACCTATCCGCCGCGTTTGCCTTAAAACCGATTGAATTGTTCGCGGCGTTGCGGTGCAGCGTGGTTTCTGGCAAGACGCGCCACCAACGAGCCGCGGGAGAGGCGCCCGCGGCCCTGAAACGGGGCTTTCGCGCATGCTTTTGGGCTTGATTATCGTTTGTGGACTGCTTTCCATTGTCTACGGCGTCTACACGATTAACAGCCTGATGGCGGCGGACGCTGGCACAGCGCGCATGCAGGAGATTTCCGGCGCGGTGGCGGAAGGGGCGCAGGCCTATCTGCGGCGCCAGTACACCACCATCGCCGGCGTCGGCGTCGTCGTGTTCATTGCCCTTGGTCTTCTGCTCTCTTGGACGGTGGCGATCGGATTCGCGATCGGCGCCATCCTGTCCGGCGCCGCCGGTTTCATCGGCATGAACGTCTCGGTGCGCGCCAACGTTCGCACTGCGCAGGCGGCGACGAAATCGCTCGCCGGCGGTCTCGACATCGCCTTCCGCTCAGGCGCTGTGACCGGCCTCCTGGTCGCAGGTCTCGCCCTTCTCGGCGTGGCTGGATACTTTGGCATTCTGACTGGCTTTCTCGGCTATGGCGTCGCGGATCGAGAGACCATCGACGCGCTGGTCGCGCTTGGCTTCGGCGCCTCTTTGATTTCGATCTTCGCCCGGCTCGGCGGCGGCATCTTCACCAAGGGCGCGGACGTCGGCGCCGATCTCGTTGGCAAGGTCGAAGCCGGCATTCCCGAGGACGATCCCCGCAATCCAGCGACCATCGCCGACAATGTGGGCGACAACGTCGGCGATTGCGCCGGCATGGCCGCGGACCTCTTCGAGACTTACGCGGTGACCGTCGTGGCCACGATGGTGCTGGCCTCGATCTTTTTCGAGAACACGCCGGCGCTGGTTCCCTCGATGATGTACCCGCTCGCGATCTGCGGCGCTTGCATCGTGACCTCGATCATCGGCACGTTCTTCGTCAAGCTTGGCGCCAACAATTCGATCATGGGCGCGCTTTACAAGGGCCTCATCGTCACCGGCGTTCTATCGATTCTCGGCCTTGCCCTCGCGACGAGCTATGTCGTCGGCTGGGGCGCAATCGGGACGGTGGCGGGCAAGGCGGTCACTGGCGTGAACTTGTTCATCTGCGGGCTCGTCGGCCTTGTCGTCACCGGGCTCATCGTCGTCATCACCGAATACTACACCGGCACCGGCAAGCGCCCGGTTGTCTCGATTGCGCAAGCCTCTGTCACCGGTCACGGGACGAATGTCATCCAGGGCCTTGCGGTCTCGCTCGAATCGACGGCGCTTCCCGCGCTGGTGATCGTCGCGGGCATCGTCTCGACCTACCAGCTCGCGGGCCTCTTCGGCACCGCGATCGCCGTCACGACCATGCTGGGCCTTGCCGGCATGATCGTCGCGCTCGACGCCTTTGGTCCCGTCACCGACAACGCCGGCGGCATCGCCGAAATGGCTGGTCTGCCGAAAGAAGTGCGTCAATCGACCGACGCGCTCGATGCGGTCGGCAACACCACCAAGGCGATCACCAAGGGTTACGCCATCGGCTCGGCCGGGTTGGGCGCGCTCGTTCTGTTTGCGGCCTACACCAATGATATCAAGCACTTTACCGACATTGGCGCGCCCTATTTCAAGAACGTCGGCGTCGTCGATTTCAACCTCTCGAACCCCTATGTCGTCGCCGGGCTCATCTTTGGCGGCCTTATCCCTTATCTGTTCGCCGGCATTGCGATGACGGCGGTCGGTCGCGCGGCCGGTTCCGTGGTGCTCGAAGTGCGCCGGCAATTCAAGGAGATGCCGGGCATCATGAACGGCACGCAGCGTCCGGACTACGGACGCGCCGTCGACCTCCTCACCAAGGCCGCGATCCGGGAGATGATCGTTCCCTCGCTGCTGCCTGTGCTGGCGCCTTTCGTCGTCTATTTCGGCACCTTGTGGATCTCGGGCTCGAAGGCTTCGGCCTTCGCGGCGCTGGGCGCCTCGCTGCTTGGCGTGATCGTCAACGGCCTCTTCGTCGCCATCTCGATGACCTCGGGCGGCGGCGCCTGGGACAACGCCAAGAAGAGCTTCGAGGACGGGTTCGTCGACAAAGACGGAAACAAGTGGATGAAGGGCTCCGAGCCGCACAAGGCCGCCGTCACCGGCGACACGGTCGGCGACCCCTACAAGGACACCGCTGGGCCGGCGGTCAATCCGGCGATCAAGATCACCAACATCGTCGCGCTCCTGCTGCTCGCGATCCTGGCGAAGTAAGGCGGGCGATCAGCCCGGCGCGGATTGAGCGCGGGTTGTGCGCTTGGCGCTATCGCCTGGCGTCGACTCAGGGAGCGGCCGACCGCCAACGTCAGGGCGGCCCAGTTTGGATTGTCCTGGCGCGCGGCGGTTTCGCCACGAAAACAAAGGAAAATGGCTATTGGTTTTTCTTGGATTTCCTTGGATTCTCTCGTCCGAATCGAGCCTTTTCAATGGGTTACGGGAGATTTTCGGCAGATTTTTTTTCTCGCGCCTTTTCCTCCGTTGTTTCTACGCAAAGACGTGAAAAATCAATTTTTTCACTAGGCGACGGGACAGACCGGCTCATGGGGGCCAGCTTATTCTTATTTCTGATTTTCTGCTATGAAATGTTGAATCTTATGCCGTCAGCGTGAGGGTCGCGGAGTTGATCGGGAGAGCTGTCATGGCCGGTCTTGCGCCATCCCCGCCGCGCCAAAACGCAATCCTTCGCCTCTCGCCGGTCATCCCTCGAAGACAACCTGGCGCAAGGCTTAACCCTTTGCAGAGCAATAGCTTCCCTGCCGGGAGTGTGTACAACCCTCCGCGTGCAGACTTATTGACTCCGCTTACACGCTGTGCACGTGTAGCTTAGGCGGATACGATCGTATGAACGCGCTTACCAAGTTTTCGATAGCGCTTGCACTCTTTATAGCGACTGCGATCGCGGCTTATCTCTTAGTGCTCGACGACGGGGGGATCGACCGCGCGCGCCCGCAGCCGCAGGACGAGATCTGCAAGCAGGATGGGGAAAGGCTGGCGCAACTTCGGGCGCACCCCTCACTAGACGAGGGGCTTCGTTTCGTGGGCGAGATCCGGTGCTTGCAGCTCTGGCCACAATTGCAGACGATTCTTGATGGTCTCAGCGACCCCTCGCGATCGAATGCAGTCTCAAGCCTGAACGGGGCTGCGGCAGACACGAGATCAAACAGCGACGCTGCGCCTGCGCCTGCGGCGTCGGAACCGAGGTCGGCGGCATTCGATGACGCCTGCAAGAATGATGAGGATCGACTAGCCGAACTTCGCGCGAAGCCCTCTGTGGACGCAGTGGTTCTTTTTGAAAGCGAGCTGAGATGTCCCAGGCTGCAGCCGCAAGTGCTGGCTCTTCTGGACACGCTTAGCCAGGCGCCGCAATCCAAAGAAGCGTCCGACCCGAAGGGAAAGCCGCCCGACACAAATTCCGCTGGCGAAATAGCGCAGTCGCGCTCGGCGCCGGCTGCGGAAGCGGCGTCCGCATCGCCAAATGACGCGAGCGACTTGGCCAGGCCGCCGGACGCCGGGGGCGTTTCGAAGGACATCGCCGTCGAGACGAACACGACGAAAGGCGCTCCCGAGGCCGGCGGTCCTCCCGCGGCCCCGGTCGCGTCCACGGCTTCAGAAACGGACAAAGATCTCCGCGGCGCCGCGGAGCGCGAGGAGAACCCGCCCGCCGCAGAAACGGACGGGCTCAAGCCCCGCGTCGATTCGACCTTGCCTGGGCGACAGTCCGAATCCTCGGCGTCGGCGCCCGCGGTTGCAGTTGCCGAACGATCCGGCTCCGAACCCACCGCACAAGCGATCGTAGACGCGGAGCGGCGCATTGCGGCGCTCGAAAGCAAAGAGGAGGCGCTTGCCGCGGAAGTGAGGAGGCTCCAGCGTGATCGGGAAGCGCCTGCCGCACAGCTAGATACACCAACTCAACAGCCCACGGCCCCTGCAGCGCCATCCGAAGCTCGGCCCGCTTCCCAAGCGCCCGCGGACGCTGATCGTAGCGGGGCGGCCCTCGAAAGCGACAAGGACGCGCCTGCGGCTGAAGTGAGCCCGCTTCCGCATGATCATGAATCGCCCACGCAGACGAAGTCTGGGCCGGCAGCGGTGAACGAACCGTCTGATTCCGAACCTAGCGCGGCGTTGGCGTCCCTGCCTGACGATATGCCGGCGCGGGTGCTGATCCGCTACCCCCGGAACAGTGAGGACGCTCGTCAAGAGGCCGAACGTCTGGCGGACGCTCTGAGGAAACAAGGGGTCGAGGTGGCCGATCTTCGCGGAAGCGATGGCGTTGTCCAAACGGGCGTCACCTTTTTCTACGCGCCCGACGCAGCGATCGCGCAGCGAATTGGAGGTCTTGTCGGCGTTGCGCCCACACGCCGCCCGCAAATGAAAGACGGGCTCATGGCCCGCCCCGGCGCGATCGAGCTCAGTGTTTCCGGCGATAGCCGCTTAACGGTGACCACCCGGTCTAATGTCCATGAATAGGCGCGGCTTGCCCCGCGCCGGCACGGTCCTCAGCTGAACCTGAACAGTCCGCCCATGACGTTCCTGAGGAAGTCGGGCTCCGAGCCGCCGGTCGGCGTCGTGCGGCTGACGAAGTCGAACACCTTGCCGTCCTTCATGCCGTAGTTCGCGATGCGATCGACTTTGCCGCTCTTGTCGAAGTAGACGGCAAGGACATGCTGATCGGTCATCTGCACCGGCAAGAACGACAGGGTGTGCTGCATCTTCTGGCCGATATAGTACCAGGCGTCGCCGCCGACCGTGGATGTGGTCGAGGGCGTTCCAAGTGCCGCCAGCGCCTCCGGCTTAGTCGTCGCGCCGACCTTAATCTGCGACACCGTGTCCTCGTCGATCTGATAGCCGCGATCGAAGTCGCCCTCGTAGCCGAGGCATCCGCTCAGTGTGAGCGCCGCGCCGAGCGCCAATCCGAATCTTGCTCGACGATGAACCTTCGCCGCCATTCGCATTCCGTCTCTCTCCGCGGTCTTTCACCTTGCCAGACCGGGCGTGGATGCCTAACTCATCAACCCTGATCAGAGCAAGGCGCAAGCCTGTCGCTCGCTGGACATCGGTATGATCTTGGACCAGTGGCGCGCGCGGCGCGCGAGCAAAGCACTCATCGAGCAGATTCGGGGCGAGATCGTGGCCGCGGCGCGCCGCCCGGAGCTGTACGAGATGCTCGGCGCGCCCGACCGTATGGACGGCCGGTTCGAACTTCTCACGCTGCACGCAGGCCTCGTCCTGCGTCGGTTGGCGGCCCTGGGCGGCGTCGCGGACGCGATCGCCCAGGATCTGGTGAACAGCCTCTTCGCCCATTTCGACGATACGCTGCGCGAGATTGGATACTCGGATATTGGCGTTGCGAAGCGCCTGAAGACAATGGGGCGCGCCTTCTACGGCCGCAACGCCGCTTACGCGGCCGCGCTCGACGACTCTTCCTCCGACGAACTTGCCGCAGCGCTGGCCCGGAATGTTTACGGCGCGGCTGGCCGAGAAGCCGCGCAAGCGGATGCGTTGGCTCGCCATATTGTTTCCCTTGACGCCGCCCTGGCGGCGATCCCGGTCGAGGCCTTTACGGAGGGCCGCTTTCGGTTCCCGCGCGGCTCGATTCCCGCTGGAGTTGCTGATTGACTGACGAGAGGCCCTTCTCCCGCGTGGTGCGGGTCGACGCCCTTCCTCGCGAAGGCCAGGTCGTAACGATCGAGGCCACGCCCGCCGAGCGGGAGGAACTTGCGTCGTTCTATCGGCTTCCGGCCATCGCGGCCTTGACGGCGGCGCTGCGCCTCGACCCCTGGGGCCGCGGCGGGGCGCGCGTGATCGGCGCCGTTCACGGCGAACTCACGCAAGTCTGCATCGTTTCGCTCGAACCGTTCGCCTGCGACCGTCGACGAGGATGTGGATGTGCGGTTCGCGCCGCAGCCGGCCGCTAATTCTCGATCCGCGGCGGTCGAGGATACGCAGACGTATTCGCTTGCCGACGAAGACGAGCCCGATCCCGTCATCGATGGCAAAATCGATCTCGGCGCGCTCACAGCGGAATTTTTCGCGCTCGGTCTCGATCCTTACCCGCGCAAGCCTAACGCGAGCTTCGACGAGGAGGGCGCGAACTTAGAGCCAGAGGATTTGCCGTTTGCGGCGCTTGCCCAGCCGCTCAAACCGGGCCGCGATTAGAGATTGCATTCGCCAGGCGGGCCGCTGGTGCTTCGTGGATCGTACAATCACAGCCTTCGCGTGGAAGCGGGGGGCGCATAGGGCGTTGCCATTGCGCGTGAATGCTGGCTTACGAGTCTTCAGGTGGCATCGTCCGCCCTCACTGAATTGTGGCAATGAAGGCCCGCACCTACGCGAGTTTCTTGCGTTGCCTTGCACGGCAGAGCCGGTATTGTCGCGCCGCGCCGCGCCGTCCGGGCAACGCGCTCAGTGCGGTCGGACGAGGGAATGGCAGGCGACGTTCGCATAGCGCTGGACGCGATGGGAGGCGACCATGGTCCGGCGATCGTCGTGGCCGCCGCGGCGCTCGCGCTTGAACGCCGTCCGGACATCAAGTTTCTTCTTTATGGCGACAAGGGCGCGATCACGCCCATCCTCGAGCGCCATTCCAGGCTTGCCGCCGCGTCGCGTGTTTTTCACACCGATGTGGCGGTCAAGATGAGCGACAAGCCAAGCCAGGCTCTGCGCGCTGGCAGGCGGGTCTCGTCGATGTGGCAGGCTATCGAAGCGGTGAAGTCAGGCGCCGCCGATTGCGCGGTTTCCGCCGGCAACACCGGCGCCTTGATGGCGATGGCCAAGTTCTGCCTGCACACGATGGCGCCGATCGAGCGGCCTGCGATCGCGGCGATGTGGCCGACATTGCGCGGCCAGTCGATCGTGCTCGACGTCGGCGCGAGCATTGGCGGCGATGCGCAGCATCTCGTCGATCTCGCCGTCATGGGCGCGGCGATGGCGCGGATTGTCCTCCACATCGACTCTCCCACGGTCGGTCTCCTCAACGTCGGGACCGAAGAGATCAAAGGCGTCGAGGAGGTGAAGGCCGCGGGGCGCATTCTGCGCGAGGCCAACCTGCCAAACATGCGCTATCATGGCTTCGTGGAAGGCGACGATCTCGGCAAGGGCGCGGTTGACGTTTTCGTCACCGAAGGCTTCACTGGCAACATCGCGCTCAAGACCGCCGAGGGCACCGCAAGGCAGCTCGGTCAATACATGCGCGAAGCCATGAGCCGCGATCTCATGTCGCGTATCGGCTTCCTGTTCGCCCACAAGGCGATCAGAGCGATGCGCGCCAAAATGAATCCGCGCGCGAGCGGCGGCGTCTTCTTGGGCCTTGACGGCGTCGTCATCAAGGCTCATGGCGGCGCCGACGCCGAGAGTTACGCTGGCGCCGTGGAATTAGCCTCCGACATGGTTCGTCAAGAATTGCTTGGCAAGATTCGGGAAATGATTGCTCACGCCAACGGTTTCCGCCCAACGCCCGCGCGACCGCGCGCAGTCCAATCTTGATCACGGAAGATCCCGCTGATGAGTCTTGCATCCCCTCCGCCGGTCGATCGTCGCGCGCGCGGCTCCGACCTGGAAGCCCCAGGGACCGCACGCCAGGCTCGATCCGCGCCTGCGTGCGCGGTTCTGGCGCCGCGCTGCCCGCGCGCGCCGTCTCGAACGCTGAGCTCGCTACGAAGGTCGACACGTCGGACGAATGGATCGTGCAGCGCACCGGCATCCGCCAGCGCTATGTCGCCGGCCCGGATGAAACGACATCCTCGCTGGCCATCAAGGCGGCTGAGGCAGCCTTGCAAAGCGGCGGCCTCGAAGCAGCGGACATTGATCTCGTCATCGTCGCCACGTCGACCCCCGATTATACGTTTCCCGCAGTCGCCACTCAGGTCCAGGCCGCGCTCGGCATCGTCCAGGGGGTCGCTTTCGATCTGCAAGCTGTCTGCAGCGGCTTCGTCTTCGCAGTCGTTACGGCGGAGAAATTCCTGCGTTCTGGCTCGCACAAGCGCGCGCTTGTGATCGGCGCAGAGACGTTCTCGCGGCTCCTCGATTGGAACGACCGCACAACCTGCGTCCTGTTCGGCGACGGGGCGGGAGCGATCGTCCTCGAGGCGCGTGACAGCGACGGACGGCTCGGCTCGCCCGGCGTGATCGCATCACGCTTGCGAGCGGACGGCCGGCACCGCGAAAAGCTTTACGTCGACGGTGGCGCGTCGACCAGCGGGACGATTGGCCATTTGCGGATGGAAGGCAAGGAGGTCTTCCGCCACGCGGTCGGCATGGTCACCGACGTGATCCAGGGATGCTTCGCCGACGCCGGGGTTACGGCGGACGACATCGACTGGTTCGTGCCGCATCAGGCCAATCGTCGCATCATCGACGCTTCCGCCGACAAACTCGGCATCGCGCGCGACAAGGTGGTCGTCACCGTGGATCAGCATGGCAACACGTCCGCTGCCTCGATCCCGCTCGCGCTCGACATCGCCGTCAAGGACGGGCGCATCAAGCCTGGCGATCTGGTGATGATCGAAGCGATGGGCGGCGGCTTCACCTGGGGCGCGGCGCTGATCCGCTGGTGAAGGCGCGAGCGGCGCCCGCACGCTACTCGAACGCGAAAATGCGCTTCCAGTCGTTTTTCATGCTGACGACGATCCAGCCGTCTTTGAGCGCCTCGTCGTAAAGCTCCGGGGTAAAGCGGCCGACTTTGGTTTCGGGCAGACCCCGCGCGGGTCCGTAGGCATATTCGCGCTCGCCGTCGTCGTGCAGCACCAGCATCGCAAGACGCACGCCTTCGCCGCCCTTTGTATATTCGAGCATCTGCCGGTCGCCGGTCGAATTGCCAAAGGCGAAGTAAGGTCGGCGGCCAATCATGAAATTGATGCCCTCGACCTTGCCGGCATTGTCGTCGTTGAGCAGGAGTTTCGGCTCCTTGATGAGGACCGGACCTTTCGCGCCGTATTGAAAGCTCGTTGCGCCGGCACTGCCGATAACTTGCTCGGGCGGAACTCCATATACGCGCTCCGAATAGACGCGCACGAAACCCTGGCCGCCGCCGGTGACGATGTAGGTGCGGTAGCCAACGCTGCGGAGATATTTGAGAAGCTCGATCTGCGGAGCGTAGGTGAGTTCGGTGTAAGGCCGTTTCCAGCGCGGGTCGCGCGCATCCGCAATCCATTTGGAGACCTCGGCGCGGAACGTATCGACGTCCATACCTGTCAGGGTTGCGGCGGCAATCTTGATGAGCTGCTCGACGCCAAGCCTTGCGATCGATTCGCGGTCGCCGCTCAGCACGGTCCGGAATGGCTCGACCTTGGCAAGCTCCGGCTTCGCCTTCACCAGCGCCGGCACGCGATCGAAGCAGAAGACGAGCTGCGTATAGATCGGATGCTCGACCCACAGCGTGCCGTCCTGGTCGAAAGTCGCGATGCGCTCAGTGACCGGCACAAAGTTCGGGCTTGAGGCGTCTGTCGTCGCATGGACAAATTTGACGATCGCGTCCCTGGCTGGCCCGGCATTCCAGGAGGGCAGGGGATCGCTGTCCGCGTCAGCCCGCCCGGCGAGGCTGAGTGCAGCCGCCCCGCCGAGCATAAGCGCCGTAAACTCCCGCCGGCGCAGGTCCATCGAGTTGAGACCGCTTGGCCTAAGCCAGCGAGATGCTCATGCCGCTGAGATCGATCGAGAAGCTGAAGCCGACTTGGCGACCGTGCAGGCGCAGCCTCACGCCGTTGGCGTTGGAAAGTTGCGCTGTGCTTCTGCCGCCCGCCACCGACATGCCGGCGCCGACGGCGGAGTAGATGCCCGCGATATCGCCTGGAGCATGGACGTTGAACGCGGTGCCGACCAGATCCGTCGCCGACACGCCGATCAAGGCGCCCGCGCTGATGCCGCCGACTCGGAGCGGATATTGCTGTCCCCGGAAGGTGAAAGTGCCGCTGCCGCCCGTCACGCCGAAGATGAAGCCTGCGCTTGCGATATGCAGGGAGACCGCGCCAGTCGCGGCTTCGGCCGGCACAACGAAGGCGGCGGTCGCAAGACCGGCGCCCGATAGAATAAGGCTGCGACGCGAAACCATGTTCATAGAAATCTCCCCGTTTAGGACCCGCTTATAAGCGCGCGGTTTCAGCACGAGTCTACCCCAGCTGCGCGGCGCGGAACGGAGTTTACAGGCGCCGCTCCCAATTCGCTAACCCTAAAGGATCAAGGGTAGCGTGGAGTTGGTCTTCAAACAGATGAGAGAGGTATATTCGCCGAGCCCGGCCGGCGTCAGGCCTGACCCGGCGTCGGAGCCGTGCCGAGCCTGGCGGGCGCGGATGGTCATGATACCGATGAGCGCCACCGCGATAACAGCGAAGGACACGCCTGTGGTCGCCGTGCCAAGCGCATAAATCTCCGGCGTGGTCACGGTCGTGGTGAGGGCCTGCAATTCCATCGGCAGCGTGTTGTGCTCGCCCATCGCCTGGCTCGATCGCGCAATCTCATCCCAAGACAGCGTGAAGCCGAAGAATCCAACGCCGATCACCGAAGGCAGGATGATCGGCAGGATCACGGAGCGCAGGGTCTGCCACGGCGTCGCGCCGAGGTCGCGCGCCGCCTCCTCGTAACGATTGTCGAAGCGATTGAAGATCGCGAACATGACGAGGAGTCCGAAGGGCAGGGTCCAGGTCAGATGCGCGCCGAGCCCGGAGGTGAAGACTCCCATGGTCGTTTTCAGATTATCGGCGATCCACCCGGGTCCGTGATTTTTAAGGAAATCATCCAGGAGCCGGAATTCGAGCGCGATGCCGAGGGAGGTCACGATCGACGGCACGATGAGGCTCGCGACCGCAACGAAAAACAGCAGCCTTGCGCCGGGGAACCGTTTGCGAAAAGCAAGACCCGCGCTCAGCGAAAGAAGAACCGTGAGGATCATCACGACGAAGCCGAGTTCGAGCGAGCGCACGAACGCGTCATGGATGTCGACGATGCCACCGCCCTTCCACAGCCGCTCGAACCAGTGCAGCGACACGCCGTTCATCGGGAACGTCAGTCCCCCGGTCGGACCCTGGAACGAAAGAATGAAGATGACGATCATCGGGCCGTAGAGGAAGAGCACGAACAGCGCGAAGAAGGCCGCGAGCCAATAGAAAGCGGGAGAGCGCTCTTCACCCATCTTTCACAGCTCCTTCTGCACGTCGACGACGCGATTGAGCGCGGTGATGATGAGAAGCGTCACGGCGAGCAGGATCACCGCGTTCGCCGCGGCTGGAGGGAACTGCAGCGCGTTGAGGCGCGTCTCGACCACCTTGCCGGCCGAGGCGATCTGCTCGCCGCCCATCACGTCGAAGGTGATGAAATCGCCCATCACGATCGTCACGACGAAGATCGAGCCGATCACGATGCCGGGCTTCGACAGAGGAATGATCAGGTTCCACAAAGTCTGCCATGCGGAGGCGCCGGAATCGTAGGCCGCCTCGACGAGGCGCTTGTCGATGCGCATCATCGAATTGAAGATCGGCACGACCATGAAAAACGTAAAGAGGTGGGTGAACGCGAGCGACACGGAGAAGGGCGAATAGAGCAGCCATTCAACGGGCTTGTCCACGACATGCGCATGGATGAGCGCGTCGTTCACGAGCCCGTTGCGTCCGAGCAACGGGATCCAGGAGATCATGCGAATGACGTTCGAGGTCCAAAACGGAATGGTGCAGACGAGGAACAGAACCATCTGCGTCGTCGTCGAGCGGATATGGAAGGCAAGGAAATAGGCGACCGTGAAGCCAATGAGGAGCGTGGTCAGCCAGACGATAAAGCAGAATTTCGCCGTCGACACATACGTTCTAAGGATCGTGCAGAGATCAGGCAGCTGAGTCCAGCAGCCCTCGAAGGTCTCGGTGTAGCTGCGCGTCGTGAAAGACGGCAGCATGGCGTAGTCGTTGTAGTCCCAGAAACTGACGATGACGACGAGGATGAGGGGGATGATGAAGAAGAACGCGAAGACGAGGCCGAACGGCATCGCCTGAATCCATCCCGGAATACCGACGCGGTCCAGGCCTCGCCTGGCGGCGCGATCCGCAGTCCTGCTGATGGTCGGCGTAGAGAGGGTGGTGGCGGTCATTCGTCAGCGCCGATGTTTTCCTGAACTCTCCTCCCCCGCCTGAGCGGGAGAGGAGCGAAGGGCCGTCATTGGTCCAGGCGCCGCGAACGGCCGGGACGGATGAAGTCGATCGCTAGGACGCGATGAACTCGTTCCATTTGCGAACCATGTAGTCGTTCTCGTCCATGACCGCGTTCCAACAGGCGACGTTGCCCATGCGGTCGTCATAAGAGCCGCCGTCGCGCGTTGCGCCGGCCTTTTCGAGGAGCGATCCGTCGGGCCCGTGGATGTCCTTCTCGGCCGGCTTGCCTTCCATCCAGTAGGCCCACTCGTAAGGCTCCATGTTCGCCTTGGCGGTCGACAGCACCGCCGAATAATAGCCCTGGCGGTTGAGATAGGCCCCAGCCCACCCGGACAGGTACCAGTTCACGAACTCGTAGATCATGTCCGACTGTTTTGGCGTCACGCCCTTCGACATGCAGAAGCCCGACGCCCAGGAGCGATAGCCTTCCTTGAGCGGCTGGAAGGTGCAGGCAATGCCCTTGGTCCTAACGGCCGTCACCGCCGGCGACCACATCGACTGGATGACGGTCTCGCCCGAAGCCATCAGATTGACGCTCTCGTTGAAGTCCTTCCAAAAGGCGCGGAACTGGCCGTTCTTCTTGGCCTCGGTCAGCACGCCCATGGTCATGTCGATCTCGGGCTTCGTCATGTTGCCCTTGTCGGGATATTTGTACTTGCCGAGAGATTCGACGACCATGGCGGCGTCCATGATGCCGATCGAAGGGAATGTTGAGGATCGCCGCCTTGCCCTTGAACTCGGGGTTGAGCAATTCCGCCCAGTGTTCGATCGGCCGCTTGATGAGATCCGGGCGGATGCCAAGCGTGTCGGCATTGTACACGGTCGGAATCAGCGTCACCCATTCTGTCGGCGTTTTCGAGAACGTACTCGAGTGTTGGCCCTCGACGAACATCACCTTCTTCGGCGCTGTGCCCTGGTCGCCGATCACCTTGCCGTTCGGCAACTGGCCCTTGGTGAAGACGGGCGTGATGTTGTCGAACTCTTTGATCTTCTTTGCGTCCATCGGCAGGATGTTGCCCGACGGCACGAGCTTCTTGAGGCTGAAATACTCGGTGTCCAGAATGTCGAACGAGTTCGGCTGGGTGATGACGCGCTTGGTCACGTCGTCAGTGGTGGCGACGATATTCTGGATCGTGATGCCGGTGTCCTGCTTCACCTTCTTGGTGATGTCGTCGGACTGATTGACCGCCGTGCCCAGATAACGCAGCACCTTGTCTTCCTGCGACCAGACGGCAGGGAATCCGGTGATCGCGCCCGAGCCCGCGGCGGCGCCGGCAAGTCCTGCCGCGCTCTTCAAAAGGGCGCGGCGCGATAGGCCACTTGTCTTGCTTGTCTTCTTTGACATTGCTCTCTCCTCAGCAGTTCCCTGTTGGCTTCACGACGCCGGGGCTAGCGCGTGAATGTCTTTATCGGCCCAGAGAACGGAAACGTTGTCGCCGATGTTGAGCGGCTCGTCGGCGAACTGCTCGTCGCTCACGACCGCCATAAGCTCTCCAGCGCCCGGCCGATCGAGCGACACCTGGTAAGACGCGCCCTGATATTCGATGGCGCGCACCGCGGCGCTGAACCGGGCGTCGT
Organism: uncultured Alphaproteobacteria bacterium; assembly: GCA_963737365.1. Taxonomy (GTDB): domain Bacteria; phylum Pseudomonadota; class Alphaproteobacteria; order Rhizobiales; family Beijerinckiaceae; genus Roseiarcus. Next base: position 15,939 of record CAVTSD010000006.1, on the reverse strand, counting down.
TGGCGCCCGAGCCGTTGCCACGGCGCAGGGTGATGCGGTCGGCGCGGACAGCCACCGGCCCGTCCGGGGTCTCGATCACGTTGTGGCCGCCAAGGAAGCGGGCGATGAATTCGGTAGCCGGTTTTTCAAATAGCTCGCGCGGCGTCGCCGTCTGCTCGATCTTACCCTTATTCATCACGACGACGAGGTCGGCGAGAGCGAGCGCCTCGTCCTGGCCGTGCGTGACATGGATGAAGGGAATGTTGAGCTGCCGCTGGAAGCGGCGAAGCTCGGCCCGCATGCGCACGCGCAAGAAAGGATCAAGCGCCGACAGCGGCTCGTCCAGCAGAAGGATCTGCGGGTCGGTGACGAGGGCGCGCGCAAGCGCGACGCGTTGCTGCTGCCCGCCCGAGAGTTGCGCGGGAACGCGCTGCGCATAGGGCGTCATGGCGACGAGTTCGAGGAACTCCATCGCCTTCACACGCCTCGTCGCTTTGTCCACGCCCTTCATCTTGAGCGAGAAGGCGACATTGTCGACGCAGGTGAGGTGCGGAAAAAGCGCGTAGCTCTGAAACATCATCGCCGTGCCGCGTTTCGCGGGCGGCAGTTCCGTCACGTTGGTCGCGCCGATGAGAATGTCGCCCTCGGTTGCGCTCTCGTGGCCGGCGATCATGCGCAAGGTCGAGGTCTTGCCGCAGCCTGAGGGGCCGAGCAGGCAGCAATAGGCGCCGGCCGGGACCTTGAGGTCGATCGCATCGACCGCGGTCGTCGCGCCATAACGCTTGGTCAGATGAACAAGTTCGAGGTCAGCCGGCTCCAACACCACCTCACGATTTGACGATCGGTCTTGGCGTCAGGTCTGCAACGCCCGTGCCAGTTGTTCTTTCGGGCTGGCGTTGGTCAAACGGTCGGCAAATAAAGGTTTTCAGCTGGCTCGCGCGACTGCTGGAGCGGGGTTGCCCATAAATTGGGCGCCTCGTACACACTTGCGGCGCCTTCCACCTGGGCGTCGTTGAAGGCCAAAACACACCGCGCCCAACAAAAAGGGCGACCTTTCGGCCGCCCTTTCGTTTTCGATGGGGGTTGAGCGAGACTTAGAAGTCCATCCCGCCCATGCCGCCACCGCCGCCGCCCATCGGCATCGCGGGGGCATCCTTCTTCGGCTTGTCGCCGATCATCGCCTCGGTGGTGATGAGGAGGCCGGCCACGGAGGCGGCGTCCTGCAGAGCCGTGCGCACGACCTTGGCCGGATCGACGATGCCGGCTTCGATCATGTCGACATACTCTTCCGTCTGGGCGTTGAAGCCGTAGGTCTGCGACTTGTTGTCGGTGATCTTGCCGACGACGATCGAGCCTTCGTTACCCGCGTTTTCGGCGATCTGACGGATCGGCGCTTCGAGAGCCTTGAGGACGATGCTGATCCCGGCCTGCTCATCGGCGTTCTCGCTCTTGAGCTTGGAGACGGCGATCCTGGCGCGCAGAAGCGCCACGCCGCCGCCTGGAACGATGCCCTCTTCGACCGCCGCGCGGGTGGCGTTAAGCGCGTCGTCAACGCGGTCCTTCTTCTCCTTCACCTCGACCTCGGTCGCGCCGCCGACGCGGATCACCGCAACACCGCCGGCGAGCTTCGCCAGACGCTCCTGCAGCTTCTCCTTGTCATAATCGGACGTGGTCTCTTCGATCTGCGCCTTGATCTGAGCGATCCGGCCCTCAATGTCCTTCTTCTGGCCGGTGCCGTTGATGATCGTGGTGTTTTCCTTCTCGATCCGAACGCGCTTGGCCCGGCCGAGCATCTGCACCGTAACGTTCTCGAGCTTGATGCCGAGGTCCTCGGCGATCATCGTGCCGCCGGTCAGGATCGCGATGTCCTCGAGCATCGCCTTGCGGCGATCGCCAAAGCCAGGCGCCTTGACCGCCGCGACCTTGAGGCCGCCGCGCAGCTTGTTGACGACCAGAGTTCGCCAACGCCTCGCCCTCGATGTCCTCGGCGATGATGAGGAGCGGCTTGCCGGTCTGCACCACCGCCTCAAGGACGGGGAGCATCGGCTGCAGCGAGGAAAGCTTCTTCTCGTGGATGAGGATGTAGGGATCCTCGAGCTCGGCCAGCATCTTCTCGGCGTTTGTGATGAAATAAGGCGAGAGATAGCCGCGGTCGAACTGCATGCCCTCGACGACGTCGAGCTCGGTCTCGAGGCTCTTGGCCTCCTCGACCGTTATGACGCCCTCGTTGCCGACCTTTTGCATCGCGTCGGCGATCATCTTGCCGATCGACTTGTCGCCGTTGGCTGCGATCGAGCCGACCTGGGCCACTTCGGAGGATTCCTTAATCTTCTTCGAACGCTTGGCGATGTCCTTCACCGCTTCGCTGACCGCGAGGTCGACGCCGCGCTTGAGGTCCATCGGGTTCATGCCGGCCGCGACCAGCTTGGCGCCCTCGCGGACGATCGCCTGGGCGAGAACGGTGGCGGTGGTGGTGCCGTCGCCGGCGGTGTCGTTGGTCTTTGAGGCGACCTCACGGACCATCTGCGCGCCCATGTTCTCGAACTTGTCCTCGAGCTCGATCTCCTTGGCGACGGTGACGCCGTCCTTGGTGATGCGGGGAGCGCCGAACGACTTGTCGATGATGACATTGCGGCCCTTCGGGCCCAGGGTCACGCGGACGGCGTTGGCGAGAATGTCGACGCCGCGCAGCATCTTGTCGCGCGCGTCGGCAGAAAATCGTACGTCTTTAGCAGCCATTGCTTTCAATCCTTAGAAGTTCGAGAGATCACGTTGATTTCAGGCGGCTTTCTTTGAGGTGGCGGGAGCGCCCTCAACCACGCCCATGACGTCGGACTCCTTCATGATCAGGAGCTCCTCGCCGTCGATCTTGACCTCGGTGCCGCTCCACTTGCCGAACAGGATGCGGTCGCCGGCCTTGAGATCGAGGGGAACGAGCTTGCCGCTTTCGTCTCGGGCGCCGGGGCCGACAGCGATCACTTCGCCTTCTTGCGGCTTTTCCTTGGCGGTGTCCGGAATGATGATGCCGCCCTTCGTCTTCTCCTCGCCTTCAATGCGACGAACGACGACGCGATCATGCAGGGGACGGAATTTCATGAATGTTTCCTCTTTGAAATTGCCCGCTCGGGGCGCGGATTTCGCAATGTTGGCACTCAACCGTGTGGAGTGCTAACGGCGATCAAATAGGAGCCATATGCGCCGCCGTCAAGGGCCTCTGAGCGCTTGTTTTTGCAATTGAATCTGTACCCCGTCGCGGCTCAGGGCTTGCGCTGGAGCATGAAGCGAAAACCATCTTGCAGGTAAAAGCGAACACGATTTTGGTCTGAAGACAACGCCGCAAAGATACCTGATCGTTAGCAGTGCGCCCGCCATGAGTATCCGGGGCGAAGCCCATCTTTCGTGAACTTCAGCTTGATTGTCCAGCCAGCCCGCTCCTGGTCTTGTCAACTGAGGAAATGATGAACGCGCGGGATCGTGATCGGGTCGGATCTTGTGGCCGAACGATGACTATCTATCTCCATATTACGAACAAGTGGCTTTCCTGCGGCGCGAAGCGTCGCACAGTTTGAACTGGACCTGATCATGACATTTCGCCCTACTGTCCTTGCATTTGGCGCGGTGGCCCTTGCGTTGGCGTTGCCGCTTTCGGCAGCAGACGCGGCGAGCGTGACGTACAATTCTAGGCACGCTGCCCATTCCCGGGTTGCCCACCGGGTCCATGTGGCCCGAAGCCATGCGATCCATCGCCATTACGTTTGGCGAAACGGACATCGCTACGCCTACGGATATGGTTACAATCCCGGCCCCGCCATCGCGGCCGCAGCGATCGGAGGCCTGATCGGGGGCGCCGCCGTCGGCTATCCCTACTGCGGCGATTACGCTTACGGACCGTATGGCGGGGCCTGTGGCGACTATGGTTGGGGCTACGGCTATCCGGACTACGGTTATGGCGGCTATGGCTATGGGTGGGGCGGTTCAGGGTTCGTCGGAGGGGGTCGCTTCGGCCACGGCTATGGCGATGGCTTCGCAGCCCATGGCGGCGGGACCCATTTCGCCAGCGGGAACTTCGGTCATATGGGCGGCTTTGGCGGCGGCCACTTCGGTGGCGGCGGTTTCAGCGGCGGCCATATTGGCGGTTTCGGTGGCGGCCACATGGGCGGCGGCGGGCACTTCCGCTAATCCGCTAGTACGCCATTCCCTTCACCTTTAGCTCCGGGCGGCCCTTGTGCCGCCCGGTTCTTTGGCGGAACCGCTCCGGGCGCGTTGGCCAAAGCCAGCGACGATATCCGCCTGATTCCATGTCCGGGGGAACTGTTTGAACGAGCGCGTGTTTCCTAAGGCAGGAAGGGCCGCTTGCGGCCCAGACCACCTATCAAACGAAGGAGGTCATCATGACCTGCAGCATTCCCCGCACTTCGGCCGTCGCGTTTGGCGTGGCCGCGTTCGCATCGCTAGCCGCGCTTTCCACGGCTAGCGCGGATTCATCGTCTCCAGCGCCCACGCCGAGCGCGACTGTTACGGCGCCAAACTCAGCGACGACGGCGCCTTCGCATTCGCTAGCTTCACCCGCTCCCACGCCGGGCTGGGCCGAGGCCGGGCCGAACGCCTCTAAAGTCGTCCATCGCCCCGCGGCGGTCGCGTCAAGCTCGACCTCACCCTCGCTCAATGAGCCTGCGACCACGCCGGGCCGGGCGGAAGCAGGACCGGCGGGAACCGCTCATCATCCCATGGTCCGCCGTTATGCCCATCGCCATTATGCCTATAACACCGGGCATTCTGCCTACCGCGCGGAACACCGATATGACGGCAATCCCATGGCAACGGCGGCGACCAGGGTGGCTGGCGGCGTAGCCGACGTGGGTTCGATAGCGGCCTACCCACTGTATTGTTTCCCGAACTACGGTTCCTGCTCGGTCAGGGTTCCGTATCGCTTTTAATGTCGCCACCTAGGCCACGAGTGAGCGCTCGGCGACTGAAGGAAGTCGTTGAGCGCGAGCTGACCGAGAAGGGTTCGGTATCGATCGGCCCCTCGTCTAAACGCCGCCAATCATGGGTTGTGGAGCCGGTCTTTTACGCCGCGTTGAGCAGCCGCTCCACTTCGTTAACCAAATCTCTAAGATGGAACGGCTTTGAGAGAATACGGGCGTCTTTTGGCGCAGCGTTGGCGGGATTGAGCGCCACGGCGGCGAATCCGGTGATGAACATAACCTTCATTTCCGGATCGAGTTCGGTGGCGCGACGCGCAAGCTCGATCCCATCCATCTCCGGCATGACGATATCCGTCAACAGGAGCTCAAACGGTTCCTCGCGCAGCCGGTTATAGGCGGAAAGTCCATTATCGAAGGATGTTACGTCGTATCCGGCGTTTTGGAGGGCCTTGACGAGAAACCGACGCATGTCGTTATCGTCCTCCGCAAGCAAGATCTTGGTGGAAATCTCGACTGGCGTCTGCATTACGTTCCCCTGGCAAGGCTTCCAACTTTGCGGCGCCCCAGTAAAAATTTATTGAACCCGCCGACAAATCTCTCATGCCGCTGGATTGGGGGCTATGTTAAAGGTGAGCCGCACGCTCGGCGCAAGCGGGTCGGAGAGCAGATGGAACAGAACGAGGGGGCTGTCACCCAGGATTTCGATCGTGCGTGCGAGACGATCGAGCCGCCGCATTTGTCGTTACCCCTTGTTTTCAGTTCGCCTCATTCCGGATCCGTCTATCCGGAGCGCTTTCTTGCCGCCTCGCGGCTCGACCCGCTCACCCTGCGGCGGTCGGAAGACGCTTTCGTGGACGAACTGTTTTTGCCTTGCGTGGGCCTCGGCGCGCCGCTGTTGCGGGCCTTGTTTCCTCGGGCGTACCTCGATGTGAACCGAGAGCCCTACGAACTCGACCCGCAGATTTTCGACGGCCGCCTCCCTGACTTTGCGAACACCCGCTCCTTAAGAGTGGCGGTCGGGCTCGGCACGATCCCAAGGGTGGTTGGCGACGCGCAGCCGATTTACCGAAAGCCGATCCCAGTCGCCGATGGCCTCCGCCGGATCGAGACGCTGTACCGCCCCTATCATGCGCAGTTGAGGGCCTTGATCGAACGCGCGCGCGGATGGTTCGGCGTGGCGGTGCTGCTCGACTGCCATTCGATGCCCTCGAACGCTGCCGATGTCGGTGGGCTCGATATTGTGCTTGGCGACCGCTATGGCGCGAGCGCGGCGCCCCCGGTTGTGGATGTTCTGGAATTGAGCCTCAAGAGCGCGGGCTATCGGGTCCGCCGCAACAAGCCATTCGCTGGGGGCTATATCACCGAGAATTTCGGCGCGCCCGCGGACGGGGTCCATGCGGTTCAGATCGAGATCGCCCGGGCGCTGTATCTCGATGAGCGCAGGATTGTCCGAACGGACGGATGGGCCGGGTTGCAAGAGGATCTGAAGGTAGCAGCGAAGGCGCTGGCGCTGGAAGTGGGAGGCAGCCTCGAGGCAGGCCGGCTGGCTGCTGAATGAAGCGAGCGCCTCGCCGGGCAAATGCTGCACCGCGATGCGGCGGAGCGCGGTCGTGGCAGCAAAAAAGGGGCCTGGCAAAAAAGGAGGCCGCCATGTCGCCATGGCGGCCTTGAGTTTAGGGAGGAAACGCCCAAGGAGGGCATATGCGGCAGGTCATGCCGCACCGCAACAATATCGGCGCTGACCACTGCCGTTGCAAGCCTTTTCTTCGCCCTAAGGCCAATTGTCCTGTGAATTGGAGGAAGTGTTGCATTTTGGCCGAGCACGGGGCGCGAGGCAGGAAAGAGGAAATCCCGAAGAAATTTCAATAATATGGGGCGAATATTGTTCGAGTTCTACACGGCTGGACTATACGAACTCAGATAGCAGATATGCAGCGCGAGCATGGCGTTTCATGCATTTGTAGGGTCATTGGATGACGGCGGTTGACTTTGCGGCGTTCGTGGACCGGCTCGCGCAGGTGTCGAGCGAAGTGATTCTCCCATTTTTTCGCAGCGCGATTCGCGCCGAAGACAAGTCTCACGGCGGCATATTCGATCCGGTGACCGAGGCTGACCGGGGCGCCGAGGCCGCCATGCGGCGCCTGATCGCACAGACGTTTCCGGCGCATGGCGTGATCGGCGAGGAATACGGGGCCGATCGTCCCGAGGCGGAATACGTCTGGGTCCTCGATCCGATCGACGGGACCAAGAGCTTCGTTTCCGGGCTGCCGACCTGGGGCACTTTGATCGGGCTCATGCATCATGGGCGCCCGGTCTACGGCATGATGGCCCAGCCTTTCACGCGCGAGCGGTTCTATGGCGACGGCAAGCGTGCGAGCTCGCGCTCGCTTGCGGCTTCGCATGGGGAGGCGCCGCCCTCGGAATGGGCGATCCGGACCCTGCATACGCGCGCCTGCGCTTCGCTTAGCGAGGCGACTTTGGCGACGACAAGCCCGCTTCTTATTCCGGACCGCGCGGACCGTGAGGCATACGCTCGGGTCGAAAAGCAAGTCCGGCTCACGCGCTATGGCGGCGACTGCTACGTGTATTGCGCGCTCGCGGCGGGCTTCATCGACCTTGTGATCGAGACCAACCTCAAGCCGCACGACATTGTCGCGCTGGCGGCGATCATCGAGGGGGCGGGCGGTGTGGTGACGACCTGGGACGGCGAGAACGCCGCCAAAGGCGGGCGGATCATCGCGGCCGGCGACCGGACCGTGTACGAGGAGGCCAGACGCCTGCTGCTGCAGGCGTAGTCGCCCTGGGTCGGGCGGCTCATGGTTGCAACCTAAGCGCGAATGGTCGCGAAATAAAAGCTGACAAACGCCAGTAAGAGCTAGTAAACGCTAGTAAAATGGGGTGACATAGGAAGCGACCACCCCGGACCACGAAAATGCGTTACGTCCCGCTGATTAACTTGTCTCAATATTAGCGCGAAAACGATTTTGCGTCCGACGACCGCTTCACGACTTCGCCAAATCCCACCGCACTTCTGCCTTGAGTTCGCCAGCAAATTAAGAGGGGCTAGGAATTTCATTCGTGTTCGTTAGTCCGCGATCGAGGTCGCCAGTAGACTCAAACGACGCAACTAAGCGGTTGTGTGACGCAGATCACAGCCAATCTCTCCTAACTATTTGTAAGCTCGTCAATATGTGGGTCCTTCCTTTCGGGTGGCTGGTTGACTCCACCAAGAAATGTTAGTTGAATACAGAGGTCTTTTGTGGCGGCTTAAACTTGTCGGCGGGGCGGGTCTGATGTCGTATCTGGAGAATTTTGACCACGATGCATTTGTGAGTTACGCGCATAGCGAGCTCAACTGTTGGTCAAAACACTTTGTTGATCGTCTGCAGTATTTGGTAAACTGTGGGCTGAGATCTAGATGCGATAAGGTGCAATTTTGGTTTGACGAGGACACAGAAGGAAACGCTCCTCTTACCGACAACTTGAAATATAAAGTCAGCCGGTCGTGTCTTTTGATCGTGCTGCTGACGGATCAATATTTAGATTTCTGAGTGGTGTAACAAGGAGTTGAATTGGTTTCAAGAGACCTTAAAGCGAAAGTCACTTGCTCTGAATCAGCCTGTGTTTGTAATCAAATTGCACGATATTGAGCACGCTCGCTGGCCAGAAGTACTTCGTAATTTTCCCGGTTACGATTTTATAGGCGACCGTGAGCTTGGTTTACCAAAAGGCTTTGTTGCAAACGAGGAACCCAAAGGACAGGACTATCACGAAGCCGCAAGGCGGGTCGCAACAGAAGTGCTTCGTCATCTTAAAGCTTTGAAGGAGCGCGAAGTCGCGGAGCGTCGAATTGAACAGCCGAAACCAGCGCCATCGAAGCCAACACTGTATCTCGCAGCGGTTCCCGAGGAATGCGCACGTTTGCGCCGTGATCTAGTCGCGCGGTTAGCAGATCGATTTGATATTATTCCTTTGGAAAATCCGAGGAACCCTCTCGACGTTCGTAACCGAGCTAAGGATTGGGCGAGGAGCTCGGATCTTTTCGCCGAGGTTGTTGGTGCCTCTGCAGGCGTTTGGCCGGACAACGAACCTTCCCCGGGCTATGTGGTCTTCCAGCATCGCGTAGTCGAAGATCTTGGCCTGCCCATTCGCTCCTTTTTGTCGCCGAAGGCCGAGCGTCAAGCTATCGATGATGAGGAGCATCTTGCTCTTTTCGACTCAATACATTCTCCGGAAACGCTTGAGTCGTTTATTCAAACGATTGTCGACGTCAGGTCACGACCGGCAAGGCCTCAAAGTATTTTTATTGTGGCGGATAATGACAAGACGCTTGAGCGTAGCGTCCGCAAAACGATGGCAAAACTTGATATATTAGCATATCCGTTTGAAATTGACATTCAGGAATTGCGTGAACTCAATAAGCTAAACGAGAAAGCTCTCACTAGAGAATTATGTTCAAGCAAAGCAGTTTTTGTACTTCAAGGCAAAGTTAAAGACGATGATTTACTTTGGGGCGTTGGGCAGCATAGATTTCTCGTTACGAAACTAAGACAAATTGGTAAGCGCCCAAAGGTCGCTATAATCGATGGTCCTCCTCCTCCTCGTTGCAGGGAAAACGTAGACGCGGAGCAAGAACCCATAGTATTTCTCAACGATAACTTAGAATTTGAGACACGCGTCGCCGCATGGCTTGCCTCTGTGCCGGACGTCGTTGAGAGCCGCCACGCTTAGCAGGGAGCAACCGGTTTTGCCAAACGTGGAGCCGATTACTTCGTTTGATGAATATGTCGAGGCTGGTCCCGCATTTCAGTGGGATAGCGAGATTTGGCCATTCAAGCCGTACGTCGGCTTACGGCCATTTGAGAAGAGGGAATGGCCCATTTTCTGCGGCCGGGAGCGTATCGTCGAAGAGATTTTGGAAGTCCTCGGGCGAAGTCATTTCGCTTTCGTGATCGGGGCGTCGGGTTGTGGGAAGTCTTCACTCGTCCGTGCAGGCGTACTCGCAACTGCAGAAGGCCTGCACGGCATGGTCGGGGTACGATGGCGAACAGTAACAATGCGACCGGGGGTTAAACCGCTGTGGTCGCTGGCCGAGGAAATACTAAAAGTTGGCAGGAAACAGGGCGAGAAGATTGATCCGGAGAAGGTGGCCGAGCTTAGCATTATTATTCAACATTCCGAGAAGGGCCTGGAGGTTATACCAGAGTTTGTTGATCTAAAGCCTAATGAGAATTTTTTGCTACTTGTTGACCAGTTCGAAGAGCTTTTTAGGTTTGAGACGAACGCAGACGAATATGAAAGACAGGCTTTTGTTGCACTTCTCGTGCGCGTTCAGCGTGAGCGTCCGCCAGGACTATACGTTCTTGCGACCATGAGAGCAGAATTTTATGGCGAATGCACGATTTATTCTGGCCTGACCGACGTTGTGAATCGCACGACATACCTGGTTCCACCGATGACTTTGGAGGGTATGCGAGAGGCAATTGGCCGACCAGTTAGCCTTAAGGGGGGAGTAGTTGAAGATCGCCTGGCCGATCAACTCCTTACAGATGTTGAGCGGCGAACCGATGACCTCCCTATATTGCAGCATACTCTGTCCTGGCTCTGGAGCGACGCGGAAATTATACGTAGACCGGCAGCTCGCGGCCCTCTGAACAACTCACCTGCGCCGGCCCTGACATTCGAGAGGTACCAAGAACACAAGAGGGGCGACGAATCCCTTATATCACGTCACTGCAATGAAATTTATGACCGCCTAAACGCTGATCAGCAAAAAATAGCAGAAGTCATGTTCCGCCGAATGGTCTCGGTTGTTGACGACAAGGGAAACCGGCTTAGACGGCAAACGTGTTTGAGTTCAATAGCAGAGATTTCTGGCGCTAGTCTCTCGGATGTAGATGAGGTCGCAATCCACTTTGCAGCGGAGGGCGCTTCCTTCGTCGATATTCGAAGGTCGGTTAAAGGCGAAGATGCGGGGATAGACATTACGCATGAAAGTCTCATCCGACAGTGGGGTCGGCTTTCAGACTGGCAGCGCGCAGAAAAACGATCGTACGAAACGTACAAAGATCTTAGTAGAGCCGCTGAGAAGCGCCGCGAAGATGGCGGCGAACTATGGACAGGAAATAACCTCAGAGGCGCAATCTGTTGGAGAGAACAGGAGAAGCCGAGCGCGCGTTGGGCTCGACGTTACGAGGGCGACTTCGTCGCCGCGATGGGGTTTCTAAGCGAGAGCGAAAAGCGTGAGCGCGCATCGGAGGAAGCTCGCAAAGCCGAAGAAGCGCTAAAACAGGAAGAAAGATTCCGGCAAGCGGCTCAAGCTAAGTGTCTGTCCGGGGACAATTTGATTGATATGAATCGTTTGTGATTCACTGGGCGCTTCCTGATTCTATGGAGGTCGTCAGTGTGGACGAGCGAAAATCGTGTGCGCTATGACCGGAGCAAATTGCGGTATCCAAGCGACCTGACAGATGCCGAATGGGCTCATGTTGCGCCGGTGATCCCGCCGGCCAGACGCGGCGGCAACCGTCGCCATGTCGACGAACGCGAAGTGGTCAACGGCTTGATGTATATTCTGAGCACGGGCTGCCAGTGGCGAGCAATTCCGAAGGATTTGCCGCCGCGCTCGACGCTCTATGATTATTTCGATCTATGGAGCTATGACGGCACGCTCGACCGCCTTCACGAAGCGCTCTATGTGAAGTGCCGTGAGCAAGCAGGTCGGGACGCCAGCCCGACCGCCGCGATCCTTGACAGCCAGAGCGTCAAGTCCGCGGAAAAAGGGGCCGTTGCATCGACCCGCATGGCTTTGATGCAGGCAAGAAGATCAAAGGCAAGAAGCGGCATATCCTCGTCGATACGCAAGGCCTCCTGATGCACGCCATCGTGCATGGCGCCGACATTCAGGATCGCGACGGTGGCGCCTTGCTGATGGCGACCCTGTTTGGCGCCTTTCCATTCCTGCTTAAGCTCTACGCGGACGGCGGCTACCAAGGGGCGGAGTTTCAGGCGGCGGCGCAGCGCACAATGGCGCAGGTCAACGTTGAAATCGTCAAGCGGTCCGACGGCGCCAGAGGGTTCGTCATTTTACCAAAGCGCTGGCTTGTTGAGAGGTCTTTCGCGTGGCTCAATCGCTGTCGCCGATTGGCGAAAGACTGGGAGTGTCTCAGCCGAAAGGCCCTCGCATTCCTACGGCTCGCCTCAATCCGGCTCATGCTGCGAAAGCTATGCATTCAAACATGATGTTCGCGGACAGACTCTAAGATTGCAAATCTCCAGAAATGGATTTGGATCTGCGCTGCCGTTGCGCTTATTGGGCTAGTGGCATTGTTCTACCGCCTGAAAACTGCTTCGGATGACGCGCGCGCGCAAGTGGACGCGCTGAGTAAGATGGACGCCGCTGCGCTTGATTCGGGGCCCGACTTTAGGCGACGTCTTCTGGTTTTGCGTGCTTCCCTCAATCGCTCTGAGACCGTGCCGAGTATCAATCCGATTAACCAATTCGTAATTCGAAGGCCCCTGTCGGCGCGGCATCAATCAACTCTGGAAACTCTGAAAACAACTCTCGGGAGAGCGCCGCTGTTTGGTGGCGAGTTTGACGCGGTTGGGATGGATACGGCGAGGAAAATGATCGTCGCGCTTAAGCTCGACAACGTTGAAGAATACGATTTGGAAAAGCAAACCGAATTCACGCTTGCGAAGACAGCGGATTACTCAATTAAGGAAGCGCCGCCCAGCAGGAACTTATTTTTGAAGCAGGGTCCCGCTGCCGTGGGATTTATCGGCCAGGGCACCGCCGCCGTTCCCGCCGTTATAAGAGACGGCGTCATTTCTTATTGGTTTGGAGGGGAAAGGAAACAGAGGGACCTCGACGACCTCTTGCCGGTCAATCTCCTTGTCGGGCAGTCATTTCCTCCAATGGTTGAGTTCGACGGAGGGAAATTGCAGATTGTGGCGTGGATACGCGAGGTAGCAGATACCACGAAAAGCGGGGAGCTTTCGCCGCCCGGATTTCTGCTGAAGATATTTCGGTTTGGACTGGATGAATTGGTTGATGGGGGACGAGCGGAAACCGAGGTCGCTTTGCAACGTATGCCGCCTATGTCCCGACCACCAGTATTTTCGCATAGAATGACAGAAAAGGGATTGTTGGCCTTCGCGACTGATTCTGGAAAAGTCTTTGGGTCCAACTGATCCAACCCACGCGGAAGTAGCATTAAGGGTTAACTTCGGGGGCGCAACCCTCGGTGTGGTCGAGGCGGAAAAGATTCCGGTTGAAACTCATCCGAAGGCCTACGGCGCGCCGCCAGCAAGGCCTTACGAGTTCGGGTTCGCGGACAACGCCGATACGTTGGTTTTCCGACATGCCGATCAGCCCGTCGAATTATTCCATTTGCCAGATCCAGGGAGTTCTGGCCGCCGAGCCATTTCTGGTCGCCAAACTGGCTGCAAACGCCTCGGGCAAAGTGGTTCAGCCCGACCTGCCGTTCTTCCGTCCGATCATCGCAGCCGCAAAAAACAACGTCGGTTGGCTGTTTGCGTGGCCATCTGAAGGAGGAATTGAGGTCACGGAGGTTGGGCACGAGAGGGATGAAGCAAGGCCAATCGTGCAAAGTCCATTATTGAGCAGTTCTACCGGCGGTACCGGTCTCAATTTTAATGAAAAAGCGGACACTGTAATCCTGACGCAACAGCGAGTTTGGGGTCAACCGGTGAGGCTTTGGGTCTGGGATGTTGGCTCTGCTCGCCAAACGGAGATCGCTAATTTGACCGACAAGCAGGCGGCGGAATTGGCCTGTAAGATCGCAGCATTTGACCCCCAGGGCGCAGTGCTAACCGACTGGGAAAAGCGCCTCTACGATCTAACGGCAGACCCGGGTTGCCCCCAGGTGCCTTGAATAAGGCGAAGCTCGGCCTCGACGACGTCATTGTGAACTCGACCGAAGCCGTCTGGCCGTCGAGCGAACGCTGGCGGGCTGGGCCTCGCACATCGTTCTCGATGATGGCTTTGGGTTCTCTGTATACAGGTGGTGGGGAGGTCGGTCACATGAACGTCCGTCTGGCGCACCGGTCCCGGCCACCTTCGGTCGCGCTGACCCGTCTCGATGCCGTCGCCGTGCCGGCCACCACCTATGAGCCTTCTCACGTCGCAAAATCGAGCTGCGACGGCTGATTCCTAGGTTCAAAGTGCGCTATAATTCATAGTACAACTAGTATTTACTTGAGTTAGTTAGATTTAGACTATCTTCGGTGTCAATCGGCGTTGAACTTTGACCCTCGATCGGCGTCCAAGATTGACCCCATTTTGGAGACGGGTGCAGCGGGTAGCGCTCGCCCCGGCGGAGTTGGTTTGGGTTGCGCAGCCGGGGCGAGCGCGGATCGTGAGGAGCTTTGTCGTGAAGTCAGGCGCGGTTCTTGAAGCGCCAACTCTCATTGCCGGTTTCGACGATGTCGCAATGGTGAGTTAGGCGGTCGAGCAGCGCGGTGGTCATCTTCGGATCGCCGAACACGCTGGGCCATTCGCCGAAGGCGAGGTTGGTCGTGACGACGATCGAGGTGCGCTCGTAAAGCCGGCTGACGAGATGGAACAGCAATTGCCCGCCGGCTTGAGCGAACGGGAGATAGCCGAGTTCATCGAGGATGACGACGTCGAGGCGAGTGAGATAGTCGGCGACGCGTCCCTGTCGTCCGGCTCGACTTTCGGCCTCGAGCTGATTGACGAGATCGACGGTGGTGAAGAAGCGCCCGCGCGATCCAGCGCGGATGCAACTGCGCGCGATGGCGATGGCCAGATGCGTCTTGCCTGTGCCGGTTCCCCCGACGAGGACGACGTTGCGCTGCTGGGCGATGAAGCCGCCGCCGGCCAGATCGCGCACCAGAGCCTCATTGATCGGCGTTTCCTTGAAGGCGAAGTCGTCGACGTCCTTAGCCAGCGGCAGTTTGGCGACGGTGAGCTGATATTTGATTGAGCGCGCTTGTTTCTCTGAGATCTCGGCCTTCAGGAGATCGCCGACGAAGCGCTGAGGCTCGTGCTTGCGTTTGAGCGCGGTGGCCAATGTCTCGTCGTAGGCGCTCCTCATGCCGTAGAGCTTGAGGCCGCTCATCATGTCGAGGACTTCGCTTCGTTCCATGGGTTAGGAGTTCCTGAGCTGATCGTAGCGGGCGCAGTCGGCGATCGGTGCGTGGCGGAGTTGCAAAGCGTCAGGCGTCAGGATTGTCGCCGCTGGCCCTGGATCGCGCTGACGCGCGAGAATGTTGATGACGACGTCGGCCGAATGGACGCCCTCGGACAGCGCCTCAAGGCAGGCGGCTTCCACCGCGGGCAGCCCGTCGCTCAGCACCGCAGCGAGGATCTTGACCATCTGGCGGTCGCCGTCGTTGGAACCGGTCAGCTTGCGCCTCACCCGCTCCAGTGCAGTTGGCAACACCCAGTCCTTGAACGGCGCGCCGTTGCGCAGAGCGCCGGGCTTGCGCGCCAGAACCGGCACGTAATGCCAGGGATCGTATACGGTTGCGCCGCGCCCATAGCGGCGTGGATGTTCCGCCACGATGCGCCCGTCCTGGCGGATCACGACGCGCTCGGCGTAGGCGTGAATGTCGACGGGGCGGCCGACCGCGCTGGCGCTCACAGAGTATTTGTTGTTGTCGAACCGAACCAGGCAGGTCTTCGACACCGAGGCTGGAAGCGCATGGAACCCGTCGAAGCGGCCGCGATAGGGAATGAGCTTGGGCCGCTCCTCCTCGAACACTTCCCAGATCGTCCGATCGGGCCGCTCGGGATGGCTGTGCCCCTTGGTCCAGGCAATGCATTTGTCCAAGAGCCAGGCATTCAGTTCGTCGTAAGACTTGAACCTCAGCCGCGGCGTGAAGAAGCGCTCGCGCACACCTGGTTCTCGACCTGACCCTTCTCCCAACCGGACGCCGGCGTGCAAGCGACCGGTTCGACAAGGTGAATGAGAGCACATCTGCAGGAAGCGGCGATTGTATTGGCGATCCTTACCGACGAAGATCGTCTCCACCGCGGTCTTCATGT
>CAVTSD010000005.1:0-547198 GCA_963737365.1 uncultured Alphaproteobacteria bacterium | reverse complement strand
GTCGTAGACGCCGCGCCCACAGGCGCCTTTGAAGAATGCGAACGCCCGTTCGTGAGCGTCAAACACCATCTCCTGGGTCTCGCGCGGATAGACGCGTACGAACATCATCCGGCTGTGGCAGAGGCGGAGATGCGCGACCTTTACGATCGTCGTCACCCCATCCATCACAACGATCTCGTGGCTCCAGTCGAATTGATAAGCCTCGCCCGGCGCGAACGTCAGCGGCACAAAGGCATCCGCCGTCGCGCTTGCATTCAACTTCGCCCAGCTTCGCGCGTAACGGCGGATGGCGTCATAGCCGCCGTCGTATCCGAGCGCCCGCAACTCCTCGAAAATCCGGATCAAGGTCAGTCGCTCTCGCGCCGGCGCTTCGACGTTCGCCGCCAACAGCCGATCGAGGTGCTCCTTCCATCTTCCGACTTTCGGGCGCGGCTGCACCTGACGCTCATAAGAAAACGACGTCTCGTCAGATCGCAGCACCTTACGAACCGTGTTGCGCGACAGCCTCAGGTCGCGAGCGATCTCCTTGATTGACTTGCCGTGAATGAAGTGCTCACGCCGTATCCGACCGATCGTCTTCACAACCAGCATCCCCCACCGCCTGCTTCATGCCAAAGCAGGCAGACGAA
This sequence comes from uncultured Alphaproteobacteria bacterium, assembly GCA_963737365.1. GTDB lineage: Bacteria > Pseudomonadota > Alphaproteobacteria > Rhizobiales > Beijerinckiaceae > Roseiarcus. Next base: position 546,569 of record CAVTSD010000005.1, on the reverse strand, counting down.
CAAATCGAAAATTGGGGGGTCAATTTTGGACGCCGATCCCCCCTCAGGGGGTCACTTTTCCACGCCGGATCACAGCCAAGACGTGGCTGAAAACTGCCGAGCTCCTTTCGCTTCCGACGAACCAAGTCATGCTCGTCGCCGCCCATAACGACGAGTTGGTGTAGGCGGCCGAGCGAGGTTATGCGACCGCGTTCGTCGGACGCCCCGCTGAATATGGCCCCCTCCAGTGCAGGGACTTCAAAGCGGATCACGACTTCGATATCGTCGCTCGCGATTTCAACGATTTGGCCGACCGCCTCGGCGTCATGTAAGGACAGCGTTCATCTAGTGGCAGCCGGGATGCGCACCACGTGCGTTCCCTCCGGGGGAACTCCTGCCGACGAAACCAACCTCGGCACGGTTCAAAAATTTGCTCGCAATCCAACCGCCGCACCGCAATGGCTCCTATTTCGCATCGCCGCGAACGGCGTCCTTCGGCAGCAGGCCGTGCCGCTTCCAGATTACGCCGTCGCTCCGGGTCATCGAAGGCCGTCCGCCGACAGCCGGCCGCTCTTGCGGAAGAAGGCCACGCCGTCGGAGCCGAGCGGCTTTCCGTGGAACACTCCATATTCGCTCATGCACTCGGCTTTACCGCCTTTGACTCCAATGCTGGGATTGGCGTCGGGCCGCGGGAATTGTAGTGATATCGCCTCCACGCCAATGTCTTCGTCGTAGCGTTCCCCGGCAAACTGGCGAGGATCGTGTGGGCGGTATTACGGCGCGGGGAGCCCTTTGCGGCCAAGTTATATCACGCCCTTGTTGAGGTGGCGGTTGGTCGAACAGACGTCTTATCCGAGTCATCCTGAAGTATGCATCCTGTAGACTTAGCTAGCGGCGTTGCGAGACTCGACGGTCTCTCCGACCGCAAACCCCAGTTATCCGTCACCTTTCTTCAAAGCCGTCGATCTCATGGGAAGGCGTGATTCAGGCCGGGCGCAGATCGCGACGGCTCCCTTCCGCGGTCAGTCGTTCGATCGCCTCGAAATCCCAACTGATGCCGAGACCCGGCGCTTGGCTCGGCTCGGCGTGGCCGTCGCTGATCCGCATCGGCTCCGTCGTCAGATCGTCCAGTTGCGGAATGTATTCTAGCCAGCGGGAATTCGGAACCGCACAGCACAGCGCGACATGCAGTTCCATGAGGAAGTGAGGGCATACCGCGACATTGTGGGCCTCCGCCAAATGGGCGGTTTTCAGCCAGGGCGTCACGCCGCCAATGCGGGCAACGTCGACTTGGACGATGGAGCAGGCTCCGCGTTGCAGATAGTCGCGAAAGTGTGAAAGCCCATATAGACTTTCGCCGATTGCTATGGGGATCGATGTAGATCGTGAGAGCCTCACATGTCCCTCGATGTCGTCGGCGGGCAGTGGCTCTTCGAACCAGCCGATATCGGCGGACTCGTAGTGGCGGGCGCGGCGGATCGCCTCGTCGACGTTGAAGGCCTGATTGGCGTCGGTGAGAATCTCGAAGTCGGCGCCGAGCGCAGCGCGCAGCGTGTTCAGTCGTTCAACGTCCTCGTGGATAGGGCGCCCGACCTTGATCTTGCAGCCGCCGAAGCCGAGCGCCTTCGCCTTGAGCGCATCGTCGATCAGCGCCTGTTTTGGCAGATGCAGCCAGCCGCCTTCCGTGGTGTAAAGACGGATCCGATCCTTGGCGCCGCCCGCCAATATATGCAGGGGAAGTCCTGCCTTGCGGCAACGCAGGTCCCAAAGCGCCGTGTCGATCGCAGCGAGCGCCAGGCTCGTAATCGCGCCGACCGATGTCGCATGGGTGAGGAAAAGGAGATCGCGCCAGATCTTCTCGACTTGCGCTCCATCGCGTCCCAGTAGCGCGGGGGCAAGCGAGCGGGCCAGCAGTTCGACAATGGCGGGTCCTCCGGTCCCGATTGTGTAGCTGTAGCCGACCCCGACCGCGCCGTCGGAATCGGTGACGCGGACAAAGGGCGTCTCCTGACTGACGAACGATTGGATCGCGTCGACGCGCTTCACCTTGGGCTTGAGATCGACCATGCGGATCTCGACGCGCGCGATGGTCGCCATCCTGTTCCTCCCGTTGGTCTGTTCTATTCGACGAAGTATTTCTCGTGCGACCCGATCAGCGTTTCCATAATCGCCGGCGCGCGTTCGAGATGGTAGTCGAGTCGCTCCTCCGCCCGCTTGGGGTCGTCGTCGTCGAGCGCATCCAGGATCGCGCCGTGTTCGGCGACGACAAGGGGCAAGCGGCCCACCCCCGACACGAGCCGGTGGACCCGATCGACCCGCGCCTTGGCGATCTGGATCGTGCTCCAGACGCCCCCGAGGTCCGCGGCCGAGCAGAGGGAGCAATGGAACTCTTCGTCGAGTTCGTGGAAGCGCTCCAGGTCCCCCTCGGCCAAGACCTTGGCCTGGTCCGTCACGATCTGCCGCGATCGAGCCGCGAATTGGGGCGTCCACACCTCGGACGCGCGACGCAGCACGGCGATTTCGAGGGCTTTTCGAATAAAATGATTGTTGCGTACCGCGCTGAGCTTGATTGGCGCGACGAGGCTGCCCTTTTGCGGGAAGACTTCGATCAACTCGTCCTCGACGAGCCTTACGATCGCGCTGCGCACCGGAGTGCGCGAAACGCCGATCTGGCGGCAGATTCGATTTTCGCTGATCAAGGTTCCCGGCGGCAACCGCAGCGAGATGATCGCCTTCTTCAGCGCTTCGTAAACTTGGTCGCTGACTTGGCGGCGCCGATCGAAATGAATGGTCAGCCGCAGGAGAGCGTCGTCTTCGTCCTCGGTTTCGATGGCCACAGCCGCCACCATCGGCCTCATTCTCAAAACGGACTTAAAACTGGCGGCAGCCCGACAAAACTCGTTGCCGACCGCTAACTTGTATACTAGTGTACCTGCAGCTCACAAGAGGTCGTTTGATCCGATCCGCAGGGCGTCGCCTGTCAACGAACATGCGCGAGAAAACTTTCAGGAGGAATGAATGCTGCGCCCACTGTCCAGGTTGAATACGATTGCCGCCGCCGCGCTCGCGCTTTCAGCATGGGCGACAGGCGCTCAGGCCGCGGACGCGACCAAGATCGCGCTCGTGCCCGGAGGCCCGCATCCTTATTTCGCCGCTTGGGAGAAGGCCGGGCAAGACGCGATGAAGGATTTCAACCTCGGCGCGGCCGACTATCGAGTCCCGCAAAAATGGGAGCTCAGCCAGCAAAATTCGTTGCTCGAAAGCCTGCTGAGCCAGGGCTACAACGCGTTCGTGCTGTTCCCGGGCGATCCCGTCGGTTCTAACAGCACGGTTCAGGAACTGACCGAAAACGGCGCGCCCGTCATTGCGACCGCCGGCTGCCTCAAGGAGCCCACGACGGCGTCGTTCTGCTTTGGCACCGACACTGGCAATTCGGCGTATCTCGGCACGAAGGAGTTGATCAAGGCGATGGGCGGCAAGGGCCGCATCGCGCATTTCACCGGCTTCCTCGTTGATCCGAACACCCAGTTGCGCATTGATGCGGTGGAGAAGGCGGCCAAGGAAACGAACGGCGCCGTCACCGTCGTTCAGGTGATCGCCGACATCGACGCGCCCGAGCCCGCCGAAGAGAAGATCAACGCGTATCTCGCCGCTCATGCCGGCGACGTCGACGGCATCGTCACCACCGCCTGGGTTCCCGCTGTCGTCGCGTCCAATGCGCTTCGCAAAATTGGCGACAAGCGCATCAAAATGGTCGGCATCGATCATGACGAAGTCGTGCTGAAGGCGATCAAGGACGGCTACGTGAACGGTACGATGCTGCAAAATCCCTATGGCCAGGGCTACATCGGTTCCTGGGCGCTCGACAAACTGCGCCATGGCTGCAAGGTGAAGGCCGATGCGCCATTCAAGACGATCGCGCTGACCAACCGCTTCATCGACTCCGGCACCGTCTACGCCGACAAGGACGCCGTCGACAATTATGTCGGAGCGATGCAGGCGATCACCAAGAAGATCTTTGCCGATTTCGAGAAGACTTATCTCACCTGCTCGTGAGTTCGAGCAGGCTCGAAGCGGTCCGGCCCCCTCAACCGAGAGGGCCGGGGGCAAGGACCATGGAGGAGTGAATTCCTAATCTGGCCATTCGGGCAGCCTACCCCTTGACGCTGAGTCGGTGGAACCCGCAAATTGAGCGGCAATAGGCCTTAGCATGGGCGCGCCGAGTCCGATCGAAAGCTCCCAAGCGACCTCGAACGCCAAGCAAGCGCGCGGGGCTGTCGCCTGGACCGAAATCTCCGCTCCAGGGCGCCTGCTGCTCACCAACGAATTCGGGCTCATCGCGCTGATCGCGATCTTTGGCGCGATCTTCGCTCTGGGAACGCCGGGCTTCGGCTCGCAATTCAACCTTTTCACGCTCGGGCGAACGATGGCGATCGACATCATGATCGGCTTCTCGATGATGGTCGTGATTGTGACCGGGGGCCTCAATCTCTCCGTCGGCGCCATCGGCGTCTGCGCGGCGATGGCGATGGGCTGGCTGCTCGAGCGCGTCGGCTTGCCGCTTCCGCTTGCGATCGCGGGCGCGCTCGCGCTCGGCGCCGCCCTCGGAGCGGTCAACGGCGCGCTGATCGTGCGCTCCGGGTTGCACAGCTTCATCATCACGCTGACGACGATGAGCGTATTTTTCGGCGTGATGGTCTTCATCAGCCGCGCACAGGCGTTTCGCAACCTGCCGCCCGAGCTTGCCGCGTTCGGGAAGATGCGGATCGAAGGCTACGTCTCGGCGCTCCTGATCGTCAGCGTTGTCGGCGGTTTGGGCCTCATCGTGCTCTATCGCCTGACCCCGCTAGGGCGGGATATGCTCGCGGCCGGCGCCAAGGCGGCCGCAGCGGAGTTCTCGGGCGTAAGGGTCGCGCGCGTCTTCGTTATCTGCCACATTCTCTCAGGGATTCTCGCTGGGATCGCCGCGATCATGGTCGTCGCGCGCACGGGCGCGGCCATTCCCTCGATGGCCGGCGATCTCGGACAGGATTGGCTGTTGCCCGCGTTCCTCGGGCCTGTTTTGGGCGGCACGGCGCTCGCGGGCGGTCGCGTCTCGGTGCTCGGCGCGTTCCTTGGTTCTGTGCTTGTCAGCGAATTGACGAACGGATTGCTGCAATACCGCATTGGCGAATTCTGGCTGCAGACCTGGCTTGGGCTACTGCTGCTGCTCGCGGTGCTGATGGATCTCGCACGACGGTCGCTTCTGGCGCGAATGGGGAGTCTCGCGCGATGACCGCCGCCTTTTCGCGCTTTCTGCGCACTGACTGGTTCGGCCCGCTCGCCATCATCGTGGCGGCCTCGATCGGCATCAGCGTGTTCGACCCCTCGTTCCTATCCCCGTTCAACATTCAGATTCTGCTGCTCGCGGCGTCGGTGAACTGCCTGATCGCAATGTCGCAAATGGTCATCATCGCCATCGGCCAGATGAATCTGGCGATCGGCGCGATCGGCGGCCTCTCCGCGATCTGTTTCGCCGGGCTCATGCAAGTGTGGGGTTTTCCGCCAGTCTTGGCGGCGGCGGCGGGTCTCGCGATCGGCGTCGCCGCGGGGCTTATCAACGGCTACTTGATCGCGCGGACCGGCATTTCGGCTTTCATCATCACGCTCGCCAGTCTCTCGATCTTCAAGGGGGCCGATCTTGGAATAACACGCGCGCAACCGTTTTACGGCATCCCCGCAAGCGTGAAAGCGTTCGGCGCGACCACGATTATCGGTCCGGTTCCCTGGCTCGCCGTGCCCGCCGCGCTCGTCGTCGCGGGCATGTGGTATTTGCTGTATCGCCAGCGGATCGGGCGATACATTCTCGCGGTTGGCGGCAATGCGAACGCGGCAGAGCTTTCCGGTATTTCGATTGCGCGTACGGTCATTTCAGCACACGCGATTTCCGGCTTTATCGCCGCGCTCGCCGGGATCATGCTAGTCGCGCGCCTTCAACTCGGTCAGCCCTCGATCGGCGACGATTGGTTGATCCTTTCGTTCGCAGCCCCGGTGATCGGCGGCGCGGCGCTTAGCGGCGGACACGTTAGCGTCTTCGGCACATTGTTCGGCGTCGTGATCGTCGCGATCATAACGCAGGCGCTGGTGATCTTTCACATCGATCCATATTTCGTTGAGGTCGTGCTCGGTCTGCTGATCCTCTGGGCGGTCGGCGTCAATCGGTTGCGCGAGGTGAGGTTCCAGAACGTAGCGAGGGCGGCGTGAGTTCGACGCTCAGCCTGGAGGCCCGCGGGATTCAAAAAGCCTTCCCCGGGGTGCTGGCGTTGCAGGACGTAACGTTGACGATGCGCGGCGGCTCGATCCATGCGCTGCTCGGCGAAAACGGCGCCGGGAAATCCACGCTGATCAAGATCATCACTGGCGTTCATCGTCCTGATGGGGGCGAGTTGCGGCTCAACGGCGCGCCTGTCCGCTTCGAAGGTCCGCGTGATGCGATCGCCGCCGGCGTCGGCGTCGTCCATCAGGAGCGCAATCTCATTCCGCGCTTCTCCGTGGGCGAGAATATAATGCTTGAGCGCCTCGACAGTGGGCTCATGCGCCCGATCGATTACGACGCCGTCCACGCCGAGGCGCGCCGCTGGCTGGAGGTTCTCGAGCTCGATCTCGACCCGCGCACGCCGGTCTCGCAGCTCAATGTCGCGAAGGTGCAGCTTGTCGAGATCGCCAAGGCGCTTTCGCTGCGCTCGCGCGTTTTGCTTCTTGACGAGCCCACGGCGTCGCTGACGCCGCAAGAGGCCGAGGTTCTGTTTCGCCTGCTACGGAAGCTCCGAGACGAGGGCGCGAGCCTTTTGTTCGTCAGCCACAAGCTCGAGGAAGTGCAGCAAGTCTGCGACGAAGTGACGGTCTTGCGCGACGGCCGCAATGCCTGTCCGAGTCAGCCGATGGCGGGTCTCGGGCGCCAGGATCTTGTGCGCCTGATGATCGGCCGAAACGAGCAGATACCGGATTGGCCGCCGAGCGATCACAGCCACGCGAAGACGATGCTGGCCCTCAAAAACGTCTCCACTGTGCTCGGCCACGCAAACATCGATCTCACCGTGCGCCAGGGCGAGATCGTCGGTCTCTACGGCCTCGTCGGCGCGGGCCGGACGGAGCTCGCGAAATGCATCCTGGGCGTTTATCCACCGACCGAAGGCCAGGTCGAGATCGCGGGCCGCCCTGAGCGAATCGCCAGCGTCGCGGACGCCATTCATCGCTGCGGCATCGGGTACATCAGCGAGGATCGCAAGCAGGAGGGGCTGATCCTCGCCCATACCGTGCTCGAGAACGCCGGGATCACGGTGTGGCGCAAGCTTGCCGGGCGGCTCGGCCTGCTGCGCGACGAAACGGTGCGCGCGCATGTCTCGCCGGTCATCGCCCAGCTGGAAGTGCGTACGCCTTCGCTCGCGCAGATGGTCGGCAACCTATCCGGAGGCAACCAGCAGAAGATCAGCGTCGCCAAATGGCTCGCGGCCGGCGTCAGAATCCTCATCGTCGACGAGCCCTCTGTCGGCATCGATATCAAGACTAAGGCCTACATTCACGAGCTCTTGCGCCATCTCGCGGACGAGGGAACCGCAATCCTTTTGATCACGAGCGACATGCCGGAGATGATTACCGTCGCCGACCGCGTCGTCGTGATGGACGACTATCGCATCAAAGGCGAACTTGAGAACTCGCAGCGCTACACTGAGATGAGCGAGGGCATCATGGCGCTCATCCACGCGCGGGATGCGGCCTAACTAGATCCTCGTTGGTGAAGAAAGTTCCGGGTACACTTGACAACCGGGAGAATCGAAAGCGGCACCGCCCTGGGCGCACTAATCCCGCTATCATCTGCGGCGTTCCGGCAACGCTGAAAAACATGGCGCCGGGATCGACACCGCCGGCTTCACCATTTCGGCCCGGCAGCTAGGTTAGCGAACACACGGTCGTTGAAACATACACGCCGCCGGCGTGGCGCGTTTGCTGCAAGGTGAGGATGATAGGCGTCAGGCCTGGGCTGCAGGGCAGTGGCGCAGACGCCTTATCGACGATTTAACCGGCCTGGCGCTCGCTATCTTCCGCGCACATGCCGTCCCCGACCGTCTCGGACGTCGTGATCAGGTAGCCGGCGTCAATCGATGCCCGGTCGCAAGTGGCGCTCACTTTTCTGGAGCGGCGAGCTGTCGACGATCGGGTCGCTGGGGCAAGGTCTTGGCCTCTGCGACCTGTCTTGCCACGTGCGAAAGCAGTCCGCGCATGAGGTCGAAAGCGCGCTGCTCATCCTTCCTCTTGATCGCGAGAAGAACTTCACCGTGCGCCGCGAAATCGCCGACAGGATGACCGAATATTGCGTTGGTGATAGGGGCGGTCAGAGAAAGCGCCGTTCGCACCAGCGCGCCGAGCGGCTGATAGAAGCGGTTGTTGGTCGCCACGATGATACATTCATGAAAGCGGCAATCCGCTTCGACGGGATCGAAGTTACCCGCTGCCGATTCCCGCATGAAGCCGTAAGCCTCCTCGATTCGGGCAAGTTGAGTTGGGTCCCCTCGCCGCGCCGCAAGCGCGGCCGCCGCCGGCTCGAAGCCCAACCGGAGTTCGAGGAGTTCAACGACAATTGTGCGGTCGGGCGGACTCTGTCGCAACCACCTCAGCACATCCGAATCAAGAAGGTTCCAATCGGAGACTGGCCGGACCTCCGTACCTCGCCGTGGTCGGGATCCGACCAGGCCTTTGGCCGTCAGCATTTTGATGGCTTCACGGACCGCCGTCCGACTGATTTTAAGTTCCGACGAAAGAGCTCCCTCATTCGGGATGCTGTCACTCGCGTTGAAGCGACCCGAAACGATTTCGTGCCCAAGGCGGTTCACGAGTTCGACGGTGATGTTTCCAGAACCGAAGCTTCCGAACTCTTGACCGACCCTGGGAATGTCGTCTTTGACGTATGGCCTCATTCGTCAGTCATCCTCATCCCCATAAATCTCAGCGGCGCCAGCTCGCTCAAACAGCACTCGTGATCCCGCCGTCCACGTAAATGATCTGGCCAGTGACGAAGCTCGACGCGTCCGACGCCAGAAAGATTGCAGCGCCGACAAGTTCTTTCGTTTCCCCCCATCTGCCGAGCGGAGTTCTGCTGACTAGCCAGTCCGAGAACGCAGGGTTTTTCGTCAAGGCTTCGTTGAGGTGGGTACGGAAATAGCCGGGTGCGAGCCCATTGACTTGCAGGCTCGACGCACCGAGCTCGGCGGCCATCGCCTTCGTCATCATCTTCATCGCTCCCTTCGATGCTGTGTAGGGCACGATGGAGGGACGTCCAAGCTCGCTTTGCACGGAGCAGACGTTTATTATCGAACCCCGCGCTCGCGCCGTCATGCCTCGCGCAACCGCCTGTGCGACGAAGAAGGGCGCGTAGACATTCGAGCGCATGATCACGTCAAATTTCTCGGCCGGAAATTCGACGAAAGGCGCGCGATGCTGAATTCCAGCGTTGTTCACAAGGACGTCGATTGCGCCATATTGCTCTTCGATTCGGCTCACTTCGCGGACGACGGCTTCACGATCGGTCACGTCTACGATCGATGTCGACGCGGCAAGCCCTTCGTTTTTCAGATCCCGCGCAGCCGCTTCCGTGCGCTCACGGTCACGACCGTTGAGAACGACGCTTGCGCCAGCGCGGGCGAGTCCGCGCGCCAGTGAATATCCGATGCCGCGGTTGGAGCCCGTGACCAAAGCGACTTTTCCATTCAGCGAAAAAAGGGCGTCAAGGTAACTCATTCGGGTTCCTTCGAGGCCGCGCCCTGACCCGTCAAAACTGGAGGTGAACCTTGACCGAGCGGCTCTTGTCCGCCGCGAGATCGAAGGCCGGGGTCGGTTCGGAGGCGGGCATGGTGGCGGTCAAGAGCGCTCGGATCTGCGCGCGGTTGCGGGCGATATAACTGATCGCCAGACGAAATTCCTCATCGAAGCGGAAGCTGCCGATCACATCGATCTCTTTGGTCACGATCGCCGACATGTTGATCTCCGGCCGCGCGCCCTGACCCACGCATACAATCGTGCCGCGCGGCTTGACGACATCAAGCGCCGAGATGATGGCTCCCGCGCTTCCGGAAGCCTCGAAGACGATGTCGAAGGTTCCCTTGCCCTCGGCGTGTCTTGCGAGGCGATCAGCCTCTGTTGCGACGTTGATCGTTTCGTCAACCCCGAGGTCGGGTAGGCGGCGCAAGGGCCCGTCAATCACATCGCCAACGGCGACGAAGCTCGCGCCGGCGCTCCGCGCTATGAGGGCCAAAATCGTGCCGATCGGCCCGGCGCCCAACACCAGCACCCTCTTACTGAGTAGCGACCCGGGCCGCGTCGCTGCATGCAGGCACACAGCGACTGGCTCGGTGAAGGCGGCCTCACCGAGAGTCATCGTGTCCGGAATTGGAATTGCTTGCTCCACCTTGCAAACCAGCGCCTCGCGAAAGCCGCCGTCGACATGGGGAGTCCGCATCGCGCTGCCGTAGAAGCGCATGTCCGAACAATGGTTGCGCAGGCCCTTCCGGCAAAAGGCGCAGACACCGCAGGACAGGCTTGGATTGACGGCCACCCGCTGGCCGATCCGGAGCGAGGTCACGTCCTCGCCCGTCTCAGCAATGACGCCCGCGATCTCATGCCCGAGGATCATGGGATGACGAATCTTCACGGTGCCGAACCCGCCGTGACGGTAATAGTGAAGGTCCGATCCACAGATGCCCCCGACTTCGATCTTCACCCGCACGTCGTCTCGACCGAGAGGCTGATCCGCAACCTGCTCGTAGCGCAGATCGTTGGGAGCGTGGATGACTATGGCTTTCATTGGTCGTGATCCGCAGACGAGTTCGGAATTGGGGCCCGCACGGGGGCAGCGTTCGCCGAAGCCTCGCTTCTCGTGTGCGCGATCACAGAGCTAGCAGACGGTCGAGCTAGCTGAAACGGCAGCGCCAAGCCCCCCCCGGAAGTCGGCCGTGATCGAGCACCGCTTACCACTTGGCGCCCCGTCGACAAATCAACCGGCAACTGCCGAAGCCTCCCTGGACGAATGGCGCATCCCGCGGCTTGCCCCATAAAGCCTCGAACGGCCAACCTCGATCTTGACTGAAGTCATTTATATGATAAATCGTAATATTGCAACGCCGCAAAGCCGGCGAACGGGAAAGCTCGAAGCTGCGATGGACGGAAGGGCTTCCAGGCATGACTATCGCAGCGGTCAGCCAACACAATGATTTATAACGACTAAAAACGGAGGACATGCCTTGAAACGTTTTATCGCAATGACCATGGGACTAGCGTTCTTCTCGACCGCAGCTCTCGCCGAGACGCCCCTTACAATCGCCTTCAGCGTGAAGACAGTTACCAACGACGACTTCCAGAAGGCTATCGCCACTTCCATCCAGGACGCGGTCGAGAAGTCCGGTAACAAGTTTCTCTTGGTCACCGCCGGTGAGGAGACAGGTGTGTCCATCCAGGTGAATCAGGTGGAGGACCTCATCGCTAAAAAGGTCGACGCCATCATTCTCAGCCCCATGGACGGCAAGGCGGTTGTGCCTGTCCTGAAGAAGGCTCAGGCGGCCAAGATCCCGGTCATCGTGGTGGACTCCTCGGTGGAGAAGGGCAACGAGGGCCTGTATATCTCTTACGTCGGCACCGACAACTTTAATGCCGGCAAGACCGCGGGCGAGCGTATGGTCAAGGAGTTGGGCGACAAGGGCAACGTTCTAATCGTCCGTGGCGCCAATGGCAGTCTGGCGGGCGACCTGCGGGTCGACGGATTCAAAGCGGGCATCCAGGGCAGCGGCCTCGTCGTGGTGGGCGAACAACCCGGTAACTGGACCAATTCGGTGGCCATGCAGGTGACCGAGAACATGCTCCAGGCCAACAAGAACGTGGATGGCCTGTTCAGCGCTTCCGACGTGATGTTGGACGGCGTCCTCCAGGCTGCTGGCGACGCCAACCGCACGGGCATCAAGATCCTGTCGGTCGACGGATCCAAGAAGGCGGTGGATCTCGTGGAGCAAGGCGCCATTGTGGGAACCATGGCTCAGTTTCCAGGCAAGATGGGTCCAATCGCGGTCGAAAACCTGCTCGCCGTCCTCGGAGGAAAGAAAGCCGCCGACAGCATCCCCAAGGTGATCGATTCGGGCACCATGGTTTACGACAAGGCCAACCTGGCTGAAGCTCGCAAGTGGGCGTTCTGATCGGGCGTTCTGAGCCGGTGAACCTCCATCCCGCGGCGCGGCGAGGACTGTTCCTCCTCATCCCCGTCGCGGTGTTCCTTGCGCTCGGCTCGCAGGTCCCGCACTTCCTGGATCTGTCGAACCTGCTCAACGTCATCAGGCAATCGTCCATCACTGGCATCTGCGCGGTGGGGATGACATTCGTCATCGTCATCAAGGGGATCGACCTGTCGCTGGCCGGTCTGCTGGCGTTCTGCCCGATGATCAGCGGCATCCTAATGCTCGCTGGGATCGACCTGCCGGTGAGCCTTGCCGCTGGTTTGCTCGCCGGAATCATCCTCGGCCTGTTTAACGGCCTTATGGTGTCCAAGCTCGCTGTGCCCGCCTTCATCACCACACTGGTGGTGGGCCAGATTAGCCAGGGCCTCGCCTTGACCATGAACGGCGGCAGCTCGATCGGTGGCTTCCCAGAGCGCTTCGTATTCATTGGCAACGGCGCGCTTGGCGGTGTCCCCCTGTCCGACCTGCTGTTGTTGGCTTTCCTCGCGCTGGGCTTTTTCATCCAGCGCTTCACGGCGCTCGGCAACCACATCTACGCGCTCGGCGGCAACGAAGCCGTGCTGCGCCAGGAGGGCCTCAGCGCCGCCCGGTTGCAGTTCTTGGTATTCGGCTTCTCCGGCTTCTGCGCCGCCGTGTCGGGCCTACTGCTGTCTGCCCAGTTGGACACTGTCCACCCCACACAGGGTGACGCCTACCAACTGGACGTCATCGCCGCCTGCATCATCGGCGGCGTGGATCTAGCTGGAGGGCGCGGCTCAGTGCCCATGGCCGTCGTTGGGGCGCTGGTCATCGGGTGCCTACGCAACGTGCTCAACCTGCTCGGGATTCATCCCTTCATGCAGAACGTCTTCATCGGCTCCATCATCATCGTCATCGTCTATCTGAGCGGAACGATTCATCGACACAGCGAGCTGGCCACCCGGGGAGCCTTATGAGCGCTCGGGACGACATCAGGGCCAACGATGGCCCCGGCGAACACAAGGAGCCGCCAGTCGAAGCCTCGGCCACTGCGCTGAAGAGGCCGGCCCGGATCACCTACGGAAGCTTCCTCGACTTGGTTGGTCGCAACGTCGCCCCGACCATCTTTCTGGCGCTGGTGGTGCTCGCCAGCCTGTTCGTGAAGAATTTCGCCGACGTGGACAATGCGGCGGTGATCCTGAAGCAGTCCGCCATTCCCGCAATCGCTGTGATCGGCATGACCATGGTGCTGATGACCGGCGGCATCGACCTGTCCCTTGGCTACGTGGTTGGGCTCGCCTCGATCGCTTCCGGAATTCTGGTGAACACATGGGCCTGGCCCGCGCCTGCGGTGCTGGCGTCGGTCCTCGTGCTGGGCTTGGGCCTAGGGCTCTGCAACGGGTTGATTACGCAGTTCATGCGGGTCCCAGCGTTCATCGCCACGCTCGGAACCGGGTACGTGTTTTATGGGATCGCCCAGATCGTCAGCCAGGGCTCAAACATCAATCGACTGCCTAAGGACTTCCTGGCGATTGGGCGCACGCCAATGTTCGGGCTGCCCTCGGCTGTGTTCCTCGCCCTGGGCGTGGCGGTCGTGTTCCACGTGCTGATCAGCCGGACCATCTTTGGCCGGCAACTCGAGGCGTTCGGCCTCGGTGCCCGGGCGGCCGCGTTGAGCGGCGTGCCCAACGCCCGGATCAACGTCACCGTCTACGCACTCTGCGCGACGCTCGCGGCGCTTTCTGGCCTCTTGTTCACCATCCGGGTGAACGCCGCTCAGCCCAACATGGGCGGCGGGGCGTTCACCTTCGAAGTGGTGACCGGCGCGATCGTCGGCGGCGCCAGCCTGTTCGGCGGCGTGGGGTCGGTGGTGAACAGCATCCTCGGGGTGCTGTCCATCAAGATCATCGAGAACTGCATCAATCTGATGGGGGTCAACTACAACCTGTATCTTGCTGTCCAGGGCGTCATCATCCTGGTGGCCATCGTCTTCGGTAACCTATCCAACCGCCGTGCGTGAAGGAGACGATCGTGGAACCGTTAGCCTCCATGCGTGGCGTCTCCAAGTTCATATATGGCGGCGATGGCCGGCGGCTGCGCAACACGGAAGTGAAGATCCTGGACGGGGTGGACTTCGATGTCTTTCCCGGCGAGGTTCATGTGCTGGTTGGCGAGAATGGCGCCGGCAAGAGCACCTTGATGAAGATCCTGGGCGGCGTCATCCCGCCGGACAGCGGCGAGTTGAGAATCTCCGGGGAGACCGCCACCTTCGCCAATGCTCGGGACGCGCGAAGGAATGGCGTCGCCTTTATCCACCAGGAGCTCAACCTTTGCGCCAATCTGGACGTGGCGCACAACATCTTCTTGGGGCGCGAGCCGCGTCGGCGTGGGCTCAAGGATGCAGGCGAAATGGTCCGGCGCAGCGCCGAACTGCTCAAGGCCCTGGGGGCGAATCTGGATCCGCGCTTGCCCGTGTCCAGGCTTTCCACTGCCCAGCAGCAACTGGTGGAGATCGCCAAGGCGATGTCCTTCAAGTCGCGGGTGGTCATCATGGACGAACCCACAGCCAGCCTCACCAAACGGGAGATCGACATGCTGTTCGATCTGATCCGTCGGATGCGGGCGGACGGCATGGGCATTGTCTACATATCCCACCGCTTCGAGGAGATCCTCGCCATCGGCGATCGCTTCACGGTGCTTCGCGATGGTCGCCGGGTGGGCTCGCTGCCGATCCAGGACTTCAAACGGGATTCGGTGATCTGGATGATGGCCGGGCGATCCGTCGACGAGATGTATCCGCGCACCCACACGGTGCACCCGGAGCCAGTGCTGGAGGTGCGCGGACTTCGCCTGACCTCCCACACTCCGCCCATCGATCTGCTTGTGCGGCGAGGCGAGGTGGTGGGCCTTGGCGGGCTCGTGGGGAGTGGGCGCACTCAACTGGCCAAGTCCGTGTTCGGGGTGCGCCGCTTCCACGGCGGCGAGGTGCGCTATCTTGGCGCGAAGATCGACGGCTGGGGGCCGGCGCGGCTGATCCGGGCCGGCATGGCCTATCTTTCCGAGGACCGAAAGACCGAGGGGCTTATCCCGCCCATGTCCATCCGCGACAACATCACGCTCGCCTCTCTGGGTTCCGTTTCCACTCTTGGCTTCCTGTCCACGCCCCGAGAGGAGCGCCAAGCTGCCGCCCTCATCCAGCAGTTGAACATCGTCGCGCGGTCCAGCGAGCAGCTGGTGGCAACCTTGAGCGGCGGCAATCAGCAGAAGTGTGTGCTCGGCAAGTGGCTCAGCACCGCGCCGCGATTGCTCATGCTGGACGAGCCCACCCGGGGCATAGACGTGGGCGCCAAAGCCCAAATCCACGATCTGATCGATCAGATCGCCGACAGTGGAGTTGCGATCCTCATGATCAGTAGCGAGCTGCCTGAACTTATCGGCATCAGCGACCGCGTCTATGTCATGCGCGAGGGCGGGGTGGTTTCTGAGCTGGAGGCCGGACCGGACCTGACCCAAGAGCGGGTGGTGTCCTCTATGGTCTAGTCTGAGCTCATGAAGGTAAAGCCATCCCGAATACCCTCGGCCGGCTAGCAACCGTGATTAGGTGCCCCCGCACGTGTGTTCGCTCTCGCCGAGTTCCACCATCGGTGATTGCGCAAGTCGAGAGTCGTGCACTCACGCCCACGTCCACCGCCCTGGGACAATGCAACGGCATCGAAACCAGGCAAAGTTCAATAAGGTCGCCGACGGACTGCTCATGGTAAGGAGAGACGTATGCAACTCCTCTGCGCGTGTCGTATGTCCAAGCCTCGAACCGTCTCCGGCGTGTGCTGGGCACGAGCGCTCTAACCGAGCAAGCTCGGCTCGATCGCGTCCGGCGAAAGCTCGTACCCAAGCCGCCTCGCCGCCGCCGTAATATGGGCGAGCATCGTCAGCGCGGCTGCGCGCGCATCGCGCTGCATCAGCGCGTCGTAGATCGCCGAATGCTCGGCGATGTTTGTGGAGACCAGGTCGCCCGACGGATCAAACCGGTTTTGCCTCATAAACATGATGCTCTGGCGCATCTGCCCTGCGAGGAAGCCAACAACCATCCCGATATATGGATTACCGCTCGCCGCCGCGACGCAGCCGTGAAAGTCGAGATCAGCGGTCACGCCTTCATCAGGCCACGCGGCCGCATTCCTCATTCTCTCGAAGGCTTCGGTGATGCGAGTGCGATGCTCGTCATCGGCTCTTAGCGCCGCTAGAGCCGCTCCCCTGATTTCAAGGATGGCGCGCATTTCGAAGACGTTGCGGAAGACGACCCGATCGCTGGTCAGATCAGCGTCGATGCGCAAGGTCGCGGTTTCTTTTGGGCTGACGACGAATGTGCCTGCTCCCTGCCGCGACTGCACAACGCCCTCAGAGCGAAGGCCCGCGATCGCTTCCCGCACAACGCTCCGGCTGACGCCGAAACGCGTGGACAACACCATCTCTGTCGGAATGCGGTCGCCTTCGCGGAGCCGGCCGGCGGCGATCTCAGCGGTAATCCCCGCCGCCACTCGCGCGGGCGATTGGGGTGCTCGCATGAACGTAGAAATAGTCCGCCCCGACGCTTTGCCGTTCAAAATTTCCCGTCGCTTTCAGCGCAGCCGCGGCACACTTACAGGAGGCAAGGGTCTTCCGTCAGATCGCCGCTCCACGCGGCAGAAAATCAGTTGTCAGACAACCTTTACGCTGATATGAGTCGGCTATCAAGTTGTCAGACAACCTAGACGGCTCCGGACAATTCAATGAACTGGGCTCGGCGGGTGGCGGCGGCGCTCGATGCGCAACCGTTTCCCATCGCGGTCCAATAAAAAGCGGGCAGCCTCTCAGAGGGTCCGCAAAAGGGAGGACCTCATGCAGATCAACAGACGTCAGTTTTCGGCCACGCTCGCGACGGCCGTCGCGTCCGCAACGATGCCGCGCTCGGCGCGAGCCGCAGGCGGCAAAACCATCGCGCTCATGTTCGACGCCTTCGACTCTGATTTCTGGATCACCGGCAACAATATTCTAAAGGCGAAAGCAAAGGAGAACGGTTGGACGACGCTGGAGACGATCTCCAATCGCGACCAGAACAAGCAGAACGATCAAGTGAAGGCGATGGTCGAACGCAAGGTCGACGGGATCGTATTCATCCCAACCGACAACAACGCCGCCATCCCAGCCATCCGAACCGCGAACGCGGCCAACATCCCGATCATTTTCTTCAACCGGCCGCCCGCTCCGAATGACAACAAATACGTCGCCATCCAGGCCGACAATCGAAAAATCATGCAGATGACCGTGTCGGCCCTCGTCGACCTCGCCAAGAAGCAAGGCGGCAAGTACAAGGCCGTGCTCCTCATGGGTGACCTGGGCGACAACAACGCGGTTCAACGCCGGGACGGCGCGCTCGATGTTCTCGACGCGAATAAGGACCTGGTCGAAGTCGTGTCGCGCGTCGCAACGGAATGGAACGCGGACAAGGCTTTCGCTGGTCTGACCAACGCGATTCAAGCGAACCCGGACGTCAACCTGCTGATCTCGCCGTCCGACTCGCAGGATAAGATCATCGAGCAGGTGCTCAAGACGGCCGGCAAGTGGCACAAGACCGGTGAAGACGGCCATGTGTTGTTTGCTGGCTTCGACGGCGACCAGAACGGATACAAATTGCTCAACGACAAATACATGGACGTGAACGGCGTGCAGAACCTCTTCTTCGAGGTCGACCTCGCCTACGCCGCCTTCAAGGATACCTGGTCGGGCAAGCCTGTGGACAAGATGCTTGTCGATCCTGGTTTCGCGATCAGTCAGGCGACGCTTGATAGCAAACGCGAAGACATGTGGGGCTATCACGTGTGGAAAGAGAAGAACAAATAGCCGTTTGATGTGAAGAGCAGGCGAGCGCAAGGTTTCCAATGGCGGAAACGAGCAGCGTCGTGTCCTCTGCCCCGGGCGATGCTCGCTCTCGCCCGGCGCGGGCTTTCCGTTGGCTTCTGTTCTCGGACTATCTCGTCCTTGCGCTGACGGTCGTCTATGTCGCTACGCTGTCCTTCTTCGTCCCGGAGATCCTCAGTCCCACCAACCTCCGGGACATCTTTCTGCAGATCCTGCCGCTGTTCATCGCAGCTTTGGGCCTCATGATGGTTCTGATGGTGGCCCAGATCGATCTCTCGGCCACCTCGATCATGGCGATGGGCTGCGTGGTCGGCGCTTCGATCATGACGAGCGAGGGCGGCTATCTTTCAGGACAGCCGTGGGCTCCCGCTGCCGCGATCCTGGCGATCGTCGTTGTCGGGATTCTGATCGGGGTCATAAACGGCGTCTGCACGATCGTGTTCGACATGCCGTCCTTTCTCGTCACGCTAACGACGATGATGTTCTTCAGCGGCGCCGCGATTTGGTACACGGCCGCTCACACAAGCTCTGGATCGAGCATCGGCAGCCTGCCGTCCGCATTCCTCGAGATCGGTTATGGCGGCGTGGCCGGCGTACCCTACGCAGCGATGATCACGGCCGTGCTCGCGATCGTTGTCCATCTCCTTCTCACACGCACCGTCTTCGGCCGTTGGGTGATGGCGGTCGGCCTCAATCCGAAGGCTGCGGCCATTTCTGGCGTGCCTGTGCAAGCCGTGGTGATTGGCTGCTTTGCGATCTCGGGCCTGTTCGCGGCTTTCGCGGCAATTATCTACACGGCCCGCCTTGAAGCGGGGACGCCGATCCTTGGTCAGCGGATCCTGCTCGATGTGATCGGCGCCGCCGTGATCGGCGGCGTCAGTCTGTTCGGCGGCAAGGGGACTGTCATCGGCGTCCTGCTTGGCGTGCTGTTTCTAAGCGCAGTCGACAACGGCCTGCAGCTTCTCGGGCTGTCCTTGTCGTCGGTCTATGCGATCAAAGGCGGCGTCATTCTGCTAGCGGCGGTGACCGACGCGATCCGCCATAACGTGATCGCACGCGGCTAGCGATGTCCGAACTGCTTCTCAAGATCAGCGGGCTCAACAAAAGCTTCTTTGGCGTCCAGGTGCTGCGCGACGTCGGATTCGAACTGACATCGGGCGCCGTTCTCGGCCTCGTTGGCGAAAACGGCTCCGGCAAGTCGACGACAATGAACATCCTGGGCGGCGTCTTGACGCGCGACAGTGGTCGCGTCGAACTCGCTGGGCAAGACGTCGCGCCGTCCAACTCGCGCGATGCGCTTGCCCTTGGGATCGCCTTCATTCATCAGGAGCTAAGCCTCTTTCCGAATCTCAGTGTCGAGGAGAACATATTCCTCGATCATTTCCCGAGAAGAATGAACGGCCTCCCATTCATCGATCGACGCGCCCTCCGAGAGCAGGCGAAGAGGGCGCTCGATCTCGTCGATCTGCAGGTTTCGCCCGCGACGCCAGTCATGCGGCTTCCTCAGGGCGAACGTCAGCTTGTCGAGATCGCAAAAGCGCTGACCCGACAGGCCCGCCTGATCATCTTTGACGAACCGACGACGTCGCTGAGCGCGCGTGAGACAGAGCGGTTGTTCGAGATTATCGGTCGGCTGCGCGCGCAGGGCATCTCGATTATCTACATCAGCCACATCCTCGGCGATGTTCTGCGTCTTTGCGACGACATCGTCGTTCTGCGCGATGGGCGAGTTGTCGGCGAGGGTCCGCGGGCCGACTTCACGATTGAGCGTCTGGTGACGTTGATGGTCGGTCGGACGATCGATCGGCTCTTTCCAGAGCGTGAACCCGGCGTCAGGCCAAACAGCGCGGCTTTGTCTGTGCGCAAAGTCTCGCAGCCCGGCGTCGTCAAGGACGTGTCGTTCGACTTGAGGCTCGGCGAGGTGCTGGGCGTTTCCGGCCTGATGGGCTCAGGCCGTTCCGAACTGGCGCGGATCTTGTTCGGACTTGACCCTTATTCGGAAGGCGGGATCCGCGTTGGTGAAGAGACACTTTCGCCGCTCGCGCCTCGCGAGGCGATGGACAAGGGCCTCGCCTTCCTGACCGAGGATCGGCGTGGCGAAGGTCTCATGATGGAGGCCTCCATCGCCAACAACATCGTCCTGCCGTCGCTCGTCGAGCGATCGAGCGGCTTCATACACTGGTTGAAACCGGCGGCGCTCGGCCAAGCGGCCCGCGATGTCGCGGAGCGTGTCCGCGTTAACGCCAAGGCGATCGACCGGACAGCCGTGCGAACCCTTTCGGGCGGCAATCAGCAGAAGGTCGTGATCGCGAAATGGCTGCTCCGCGCCCCCACGATCTTCATCCTCGACGAGCCGACGCGCGGCATCGACGTCGGAGCGAAATATGAGGTCTATAAGATCATCAACCAAATGGTCGCCGCGGGTGCCGCGATCCTCTTCATTTCCTCCGAGATCGAGGAGCTGATCGGCATGGCCGACCGCATCATGGTGATGGGTCGCGGCGAGGTTCGCGGCTTTTTCGAACGGGCGCACTTCGACCGCGAAGCGATCATGAAGGCGGCCCTGTGGGATTGAGGAAGGCGCCTTGAACCGGTTGGACTCCCGCACCCTGGTCTTGATGCTGCTGCGGTTTGCCCCGTTGATCCTGTTCGCAGTCCTGTGCCTGGCCTTTGGCGTGCTCTCCGACCGCTTCCTCTCGCTCGCCAACTTCCGAAACATCCTTACACAATCGACTCATGTCGCGGTCATGGCGATTGGCATGACTTTCGTGCTGCTCGTGCGTGGCGTCGACTTATCCGTCGGTTCGGTGATGTACCTCGTCGCCGTCGTGATGGGGCTCTACCTGTCGGACGTCTCGCTCTTCGTTTCGATCCCAGCCATCATGGTGATCGGCGCGGCCTTCGGCGCGATCAATGCAGGCCTCATCACAGGCCTGCGCATCGCGCCGTTCATCGTCACGCTGGCGACTTTGTTCATCGGCCGTGGGTTGGCGCTTTACCTCTCCGAGACCAAGATGGTGTTTCAGAGCGACACCGTTCAGGCGCTTGGGCGGGCTTCGTTTTTCGGTGTGCCCTGGGCGATCTGGATCGCCATCGCCGTCGCGACGGTTGCGTGGATCACGCTGACGCAGACGCCTTATGGGCGCCAAATCTACGCTGTCGGAGCAGACCCGGACTCTGCGGGGAAGGCAGGGATTCGCGTCCAGGCGATTACCTTCTCGGTCTTTTGCATTTGCAGTGTCTGTGCGGCTATCGGCGCATTGATCTCGGCTTCGCAGGTTGGAGCGGCGTCGGCGACCTTCGGCTATCAGGAAGAGTTTCCAGTCATTGCCGCAGCCGTACTTGGCGGCACCAGTCTCTTCGGCGGCCGAGGCGGAGTGTTCGGCAGCATCTTCGGCGCGGTGCTGGTGCAGACGACCTCGAACGGCCTCGTCATGCTAAACGCAAATCCGTATCTCTATCCGCTGGTCAACAGCGTGATCATCTTCATCGCCGCGTGGGTCGATGGCCGACGCCGGCTCATGACCGAACGCATCGAGCAGCGCAAGATCCGTATCGAAGCTTAAGGACACGTCGCAAGGGAATAATCGACCATGAGCCAACATCCGTTCACCGCGAAGGATCTCGAGGCCTTGAGGGCCTGGGATACGCCGACGATCTGCAACGGGCTCGAGATCGTCGCGCCTGAGCGTCGGGCGATCGGCTTCACCGTCGAGCCAATGGTCGTCGTCGACCGGAAATTTCCTCCGATCGTGGGGCTTGCCCGCACCGGGCTCATCCGCGCCAAAGAGCGGCCGAGCGGCCCGATCCCACCTCGCGAGGACTGGTATGAGTACGTCGCCGCTGATGGCCTGCCAACGATCGCAGTCATCCAGGACATCGACGATCGCCCTGGTTTCGGGGCGTTTTGGGGCGAGGTGCAGACGACCGTGCACGCGAGCCTAGGCGTCGCCGGCTGCATCACCAACGGCTCGTTCCGCGACATCGACATGCTCGCGCCAGGCTTTCAGATCGTCGGCGGCCGGATCGGCCCGAGCCACGCCCATGTCCATATGGTGCAGATGAATTGCGACGTGAACATTTTCGGGATGCTGGTGCGCAACGACGATGTCGTCCACGCCGACGTGCACGGCGCGGTGGTCGTCCCGGCGGAGGCTGTGCGCGCGCTTCCGAAGGCGATCGATCTCATCACGAGGCGTGAGAAGGTGATCCTCGATCGCGCCCGCGGCGCCGGTTTCAACAGCGCGGCTATGCGCGAGGCGCTGCGCGCCTCGGGCGAAATCCACTAGCGACGGCGAGGAGGATCGCGTGAACGCTGCGCCACTTCGCGTCGGCCTGATCGGCTGCGGCTTCTTTGCCGAAAATCATCTGGCGGCCTGGTCGGGCATGGATGATGTCGTGCTCGCGGCGGTCTGTGACATCGACCTTGAAAAAGCGCGTTCCGCGGCTGACCGCCACAAGGTCGGGGCTTATTACGGCGACGCGGGCGAGATGCTGGCGCGCGAGCGGCTGGACTTCGTCGACATCGCGACAACGATGGAATCGCACGCAAGTCTGGTCGCGCTCGCCGCGAACCGAAAACTCCCGACGATCGTGCAGAAGCCGCTCGCGCCGAGCTTCGAGGATTGCGTCGCGATCGTCGAGGGAACACGCGCCGCTGGCATTCCCTTCATGGTGCACGAGAACACGCGCTTTCTGAAGCCTGTGCGAAAGATCCGCGAGGTCATCGATTCCGGGGCGATCGGCAAGCCAACTTGGGCGCGGGTCTCGTTCCGCACCGGGCACAACATCTATGGCAAGCAGCCTTATCTGGCCAAGTTGGAGACCTTCGTCATCCTCGACCTCGGCGTCCATATGCTCGACGTCGCCCGCTTCCTCATGGGCGAGGCGACGCGCCTCACTTGCCAGACGCAAAGCATCAAGCCTGGCATTCGCGGCGAGGACATGGCGACGATCCTGCTGCAACATGAGAACGGCGCGACGAGCGTCGTCGAGGCCAGCTATGCAAGCCCCATTCACCCTGACCCGTTCCCGCAGCTCAGGGTGCAGGTCGAGGGAACCGCAGGCAGTCTCCGCCTCGATCCGGGTTATCAACTGAGCGTCTTCTCGAACGGCATAGCGTCGGAAATCGACGTCTCGCCTACGATGTTGCCGTGGTCGACGCCGCCCTGGCATGGCTCCCAGGAGAGCGTCCTTCGAGTCCAGGAACATTGGGTGCGCTGCTTTCGAGAGAAGCGCAAGCCTGAAACCTCCGGCGCGGACAGCCTAAAGACCTATGGCCTGGTTTTCGGCGCCTATGAGTCCGCGCGTACGGGCTCAACAGTCGAACCCGTCAAGTCATGAACACGTTGGACCCAAGCCTATGAGCGAGACAGCGGCAAAGATCGGCCTGGGCTCGGACCTCTTCGACACCGCCGGGCGCCCGATGTTCGGGTCAGCGCCGCTCGCGCTTTTTTCCGACGCAGGGCTCACGTGGTCGGTGGTCCCGATCACGGGTGGCCGGCTCCCGCCAGAAGCGTTCGCTGACTACCAGGCCTTGCTCATTGGCGGCGCCAAGGTGTCGGACGCCGAGCTCGGGGCCGAGAGCGGTCGGCTGCGGGTGATCGCGCGCAACGGCGTCGGCTACGACGCGATCGACACTGAAGCGCTCAATCGACGCGGCATCCTGCTCACCAATACGCCGATCCCGGTCAGGCACGCGGTCGCCTCCATAGCAGTTGCTTTCATCCTGACTCTCAGCCTCCGCATGCCAATCAAATCGCGGCTCGCTCGCGAGGGCCGTTGGCGCGAGCGCGCTAATTATCCCGGCGTCGGCCTGCCAGGCCGGACGCTCGGCATCATCGGCCTTGGTGGGATTGGGCGCGAACTCGCTCGCCTCACGCAGCCCTACGGCATGACAATATTGGCAGCCGATCCCCATGTTGGTTCAGGGGCAGCCGCCGATGTGGGCGTCGAACTCTGCAGTCTCGAAGAGCTGATAAAGCGCTCAGACTTTGTCGTCGTCGCGTGCCTGCTCAACAATGAGACGCGGCATTTGCTGAATCCGTCTCGGCTCGCGCTGATGAAGCCGACCGCTTACCTAATCAATGTCGCCCGCGGACCGATCGTCGACGAGGAGGCGCTGATCGCCGTGCTTCGGGACGAACGGATCGCCGGGGCTGGGCTCGACGTTTTCGAACGCGAGCCACCTGACCCCGCCAATCCTCTCTTCGCGATGGACAACGTCATATCCACCGCCCACAACCTCTGCTGGACAGATTCATTCGTCGATGCCGTCGCCCGGGATGCGATTACCGGGATCATCAACGTGGTCCAGGGCCGCCTGCCCGATTTCGTCGTCAACCCCGAGGCGACGACCCATCCACGCGTTCGAGCGTGGAGCAGCGGGGTGTAATTGGTTCGAGGCGTCGCAAAACCGGCAGGGGGGGCCTAGCGCAGGCACCTGCAACTAAGCGCCCTGCGCTTCGCGGAGGAAGCAGGATCTCACATCCACTGGAGACTGCTTGCTGTCAATCGGCGTTGAACTTTGACCCTCGATCGGCGTCCAAGATTGACCCCATTTTGGAGACGGGTGCAGCGGGTAGCGCTCGCCCCGGCGGAGTTGGTTTGGGTTGCGCAGCCGGGGCGAGCGCGGATCGTGAGGAGCTTTGTCGTGAAGTCAGGCGCGGTTCTTGAAGCGCCAACTCTCATTGCCGGTTTCGACGATGTCGCAATGGTGAGTTAGGCGGTCGAGCAGCGCGGTGGTCATCTTCGGATCGCCGAACACGCTGGGCCATTCGCCGAAGGCGAGGTTGGTCGTGACGACGATCGAGGTGCGCTCGTAAAGCCGGCTGACGAGATGGAACAGCAATTGCCCGCCGGCTTGAGCGAACGGGAGATAGCCGAGTTCATCGAGGATGACGACGTCGAGGCGAGTGAGATAGTCGGCGACGCGTCCCTGTCGTCCGGCTCGACTTTCGGCCTCGAGCTGATTGACGAGATCGACGGTGGTGAAGAAGCGCCCGCGCGATCCAGCGCGGATGCAACTGCGCGCGATGGCGATGGCCAGATGCGTCTTGCCTGTGCCGGTTCCCCCGACGAGGACGACGTTGCGCTGCTGGGCGATGAAGCCGCCGCCGGCCAGATCGCGCACCAGAGCCTCATTGATCGGCGTTTCCTTGAAGGCGAAGTCGTCGACGTCCTTAGCCAGCGGCAGTTTGGCGACGGTGAGCTGATATTTGATTGAGCGCGCTTGTTTCTCTGAGATCTCGGCCTTCAGGAGATCGCCGACGAAGCGCTGAGGCTCGTGCTTGCGTTTGAGCGCGGTGGCCAATGTCTCGTCGTAGGCGCTCCTCATGCCGTAGAGCTTGAGGCCGCTCATCATGTCGAGGACTTCGCTTCGTTCCATGGGTTAGGAGTTCCTGAGCTGATCGTAGCGGGCGCAGTCGGCGATCGGTGCGTGGCGGAGTCGCAAAGCGTCAGGCGTCAGGATTGTCGCCGCTGGCCCTGGATCGCGCTGACGCGCGAGAATGTTGATGACGACGTCGGCCGAATGGACGCCCTCGGACAGCGCCTCAAGGCAGGCGGCTTCCACCGCGGGCAGCCCGTCGCTCAGCACCGCAGCGAGGATCTTGACCATCTGGCGGTCGCCGTCGTTGGAACCGGTCAGCTTGCGCCTCACCCGCTCCAGTGCAGTTGGCAACACCCAGTCCTTGAACGGCGCGCCGTTGCGCAGAGCGCCGGGCTTGCGCGCCAGAACCGGCACGTAATGCCAGGGATCGTATACGGTTGCGCCGCGCCCATAGCGGCGTGGATGTTCCGCCACGATGCGCCCGTCCTGGCGGATCACGACGCGCTCGGCGTAGGCGTGAATGTCGACGGGGCGGCCGACCGCGCTGGCGCTCACAGAGTATTTGTTGTTGTCGAACCGAACCAGGCAGGTCTTCGACACCGAGGCTGGAAGCGCATGGAACCCGTCGAAGCGGCCGCGATAGGGAATGAGCTTGGGCCGCTCCTCCTCGAACACTTCCCAGATCGTCCGATCGGGCCGCTCGGGATGGCTGTGCCCCTTGGTCCAGGCAATGCATTTGTCCAAGAGCCAGGCATTCAGTTCGTCGTAAGACTTGAACCTCAGCCGCGGCGTGAAGAAGCGCTCGCGCACACCTGGTTCTCGACCTGACCCTTCTCCCAACCGGACGCCGGCGTGCAAGCGACCGGTTCGACAAGGTGAATGAGAGCACATCTGCAGGAAGCGGCGATTGTATTGGCGATCCTTACCGACGAAGATCGTCTCCACCGCGGTCTTCATGTTGTCGTAGACGCCGCGCCCACAGGCGCCTTTGAAGAATGCGAACGCCCGTTCGTGAGCGTCAAACACCATCTCCTGGGTCTCGCGCGGATAGACGCGTACGAACATCATCCGGCTGTGGCAGAGGCGGAGATGCGCGACCTTTACGATCGTCGTCACCCCATCCATCACAACGATCTCGTGGCTCCAGTCGAATTGATAAGCCTCGCCCGGCGCGAACGTCAGCGGCACAAAGGCATCCGCCGTCGCGCTTGCATTCAACTTCGCCCAGCTTCGCGCGTAACGGCGGATGGCGTCATAGCCGCCGTCGTATCCGAGCGCCCGCAACTCCTCGAAAATCCGGATCAAGGTCAGTCGCTCTCGCGCCGGCGCTTCGACGTTCGCCGCCAACAGCCGATCGAGGTGCTCCTTCCATCTTCCGACTTTCGGGCGCGGCTGCACCTGACGCTCATAAGAAAACGACGTCTCGTCAGATCGCAGCACCTTACGAACCGTGTTGCGCGACAGCCTCAGGTCGCGAGCGATCTCCTTGATTGACTTGCCGTGAATGAAGTGCTCACGCCGTATCCGACCGATCGTCTTCACAACCAGCATCCCCCACCGCCTGCTTCATGCCAAAGCAGGCAGACGAACAAATCGAAAATTGGGGGGTCAATTTTGGACGCCGATCCCCCCTCAGGGGGTCACTTTTCCACGCCGGATCACAGTCTGCTATGTCCGCTAAACGTCGATAACGTTGAAAACTCGCAAATTGAGCAACTGCGAAGATCTTGTTCCGGCGCACATAGCGTCGACTAAGCTTTGGTCGTTACGGCAAGCTACACGGGCAGATCAGAGGCGGCAAACCGAGTCAGTCTCCCGGCCCCTAAGTAATTTCCGTCGAGGCTGCAAGCGATCTTCTGAATTGTGATCGACGCCAAAATTCGAGCAGTATCCGTCATACGCGGCACCGCGTCTGCGCACATAGCGGCCATCACCCAACGGCCGGGCGAATGCGGCAAATCATGGGAACGTTCGCGTTGAAAAACCAGCTTTTGCTGGTTTCTCTCACGCCTCTGCAGGCGCATGCTCCCGCTCACGAATCTCGTAGATCGTGAAGGCTTCGCTGACGCCGCGCAGCGACATTTGTCGGGAGCTCGTCTTGTAGCAGCCGTCGCTGAGGAGACGCGCCACCTCGGCGTTCTCAATGATCGGCTGCGTCGCCAGAATGGCGGTCGGATCGGCTAGGCCTTGAACGCGTGAGGCGATGTTGACCGTCTGCCCGAAATAGTCCTGCCGGTCGTTGAGCGTGACTGCAAGACAGGGGCCTTCGTGCAGGCCGATGTTCAGGGCGAGGTCCTGATTGCCGCGCGTGCCGTTGATTTTTCGCATCTCCTCGCGCATCTGCATTGCCGCTCGAATGGCGCGATCGGGGGCCGGGAAGGTCGCCATCACCGCGTCACCGATGGTCTTGACGACCGCGCCGCCTTCCGCCCCGACCGCAGTCAACAGCGCGCTGAAATGATGACGTACGAGGTCGAAAGCCACCAGGTCGCCCACGCGATCGTAGAGCGCCGTTGAGCCCATGAGGTCGGTGAACAGGATCGTCAGATTGGTGATCTTGAACCGCTGCTCGGGATCGAGGGTGGCGTTGCGGTAGAGATCGCGGAAGGTCTGGTTGCTGAGCACCCGAGTCGCGGTCAGGAATGGCCGGCGGCGGGTCATCAGCGCGGTCATCTCGGCATTGCGGATCCACACGCCCGGGATGGTCCTGCGGCCAGGCTTGTTCTCAACGGCGATGCGGATCGGGCCTGGCTGCAGCCGGTGCGTGGCGCTCTGGGCAGCCGCTTCGCTCAGTACGACCGAGATGCTGCGGCGTTCGGTGGTTGGCTCCCCGGCGACGTCGAGAAAAACCGCCGTATGCGTGACCGGATCGAAAATGACGCCGAATTCGGCCGGCATAGTCAGCGACATCGCCGCTTTCTCGCCGGGCCCTAGTTCCATGACGTCGAACGTGACCTTGTCCGTGGCGCCCTGCAGATCGTCGGGAAAGTCGATTCCGGAGCCCCAGAAGACCTGGCGCATGTACTCGGGCAAGGAAAGCGTGTGGGGATCGTGCGCCGCGATCCGCCGAATCTGCTGATGGACAGTGAAGGTGACCTCGACGAGTTCGTCGAGCGTCGGCGAGTAGTCCGCCGCGCAGAGCGCGCATGCGTATTCGGTACGGTTCAGCGTTTTCAGCGCGGCGCTGGTTTCGAGAACGCCACCGCAACCGGGACAGAGCACGTTCCAGGCCATGTCGAAGAGGCCCAAACGCGCGGCGTGCACCAGCGTGCTGATCACGGGCTCTTCGCCGAGTTCATGGCTGGCGGCGAAGGCGAGCGGATTGACGCGACAGAGCGTCCGATCCGGCGCAGCTTCAAGCGCAATCTCAAGGGCGTCTGCGACAGCCGGATCGGCCGCCTGCCGTAGGAGCGCCCACAGCGCCTTCGATTCAGCCATTGCGCTTGCTCCGCGACCGCGAGAGGCTCCGGCTCACGCACATCATAGGCGTGCCAGAATTACGCGGCAACAGGCCTTCCTCTTCCTCCAGATTTCCGCTTTCTGCCATCCGTGGAACAGGCGCTAAGGAGCCCCGAGAACCTCCGCTGGGTCGATTTGGAGCGTCAGTTTCCTGTCGACACGAGACTGTCGAAAATTTGTCGGCTCGCCGCGCAGCGCTGGCGAGCCGAAAACGGCGTCGGGCGGGCCGGAGGTGCCAACCGGTAGGACGTTTCACGCAGCAGAAAACACGCCTACGCCGGTCAACGTCGAGGCTGGGCACCAGGTCAGGTGATTTGCAATGACATGAGTTAGCGGGAGAACGGCAATGCTCGCATCGCCCCTTCGTCACACCCAAATCGGATCACTGCCGACAACAGCCGCTCGCGGATCGGAAGACGTGGATCGTAACCTCAATGCCGTCAGGCGGCCGTCTAAGAGTTTACAGCGCGGTCACATCTGCCTCGCCGAGATGGAGACCGCCGCCGCGACCTAGAAGCCGTCTTGAAGCGAACCGGAAGGAGAGGCGGGAGGCGACAAGACCCTCGAACCAAGCCTGCTGGCCGGCATCGTCTTCGACGCCAGTTCCGAACCCATGACACCGATGCACGCGGTCAAGAAGGGAACACTGTATCGCTATTACATCACCGGCCGGCTCATCACCGGCCCCGCGGCTAAATGTTCTCAAGGTCAGCGGGTCCCAGCGTCAAATCTCGAAGCTCTCGTCATTAGCCGCCTAAGCGCTCTCCTAGCCGATCCCGTCGAATTCCTGAAGGCAATCGCCAACAGCGAACGCGATGCACCGACGCAGGAGAAGTTGGGGGAAGCGGCGCCTGCGCTTTCCGCTCGTTGGAACGTCTGCCGAGCGCGACGCAGCATTCTTTTCGCTCCGCCCTCGCAGAGCGCAGGTTCACGCAGATCGCGTTGACCTGGAGGTCGGCTCGGCGCGACTGGTGAGCTGGCTTCTGAACGAAGTCGGAGACGAGGGGATCATCGGTCGGGATCGGGCGTCCAGCGCGAACGCCGATGACTCCGACGAAATTCTAATCAGGCTCAGCCTTCCCGCGAGCTTGAAGCGAACCGGTAAGGAGACGAAGTTTGCCGTCAATGGCGTGACGAATTCCGCCCCGGCGGATACGACTTTAATCCGGCTGCTCGTCCGCGGTCAGAAGATCGCCAAGCGATTGTTCGAAGCTCGACGCGCGATCCGGATGATTTCTTGAGCGATATCCTCGGGCGAAAGGACAAAATCGATACAGCCGCTCGCGATGGTGACCTACGGCATGTCCGGCTAGCCGTCGGTGCGTTATGCATTGTCGCGCGTGATCTGGCCTGCGCGGATGATTAACGACGTCGGCTCTTGTAGGGCCGCGCAGCCCCGGACGCCGTTCCTAGACGGTCGTCAAAGTCCTATGCGCCATGTTTTTGCAGCAATTTATCCACATTTATGTCGGATGGATTTTTGGTTGTGACAACTTTAAATAGAAAGAAGCGAGCTGTCCTCCCCACAAGGCGCGCGCATGAGCCCCGTGCGGTTCCTCCCCCGCGCGGGGCGTTTCGCCTTCAGGTGTGATTATGATCGACCGGTCGGCAGTCGATGCTGGAATTGGATCGATAGTTTCCCCCTGAGCCGCTTCTCGCGCGCTTTCTCATATGGGAGCTTGAAGCTTCCGACTATATAAATAGCTTACTTGCGTTATTCGATGGACCGGACCAAATCGTGGCGCGACGACTTGCAGGTCGCAGTGCTGCTGATGATGTCAGGGGCGATAGCAAACCGCGTTGCCCACGCCCTGCCGATCGGCCTAGGCGTCATTCAGCGCTTCAAGGTCCTTTTTGATCGCGGCTAGATCAGGATCGGATGCGATAATCTTGAGGTCAGTGCGAGGAACTCCCTTGCGCCGCAATTCGCTCATCTTCACGATAGCGTCGCCACGCGCAAAGCTGCCGAACTCGGGCCAGAAGCGACCGCCGCGCCGTCTGACTAGGGTCCAAAAGCGTTGTCTGACTGAAGCCATATTCGCTCATCGAGACCGGCGCGCCATATTCGAGCGCGGAGATGCAAGAAGCGCAGAGCGCCTTGGGCGGAATTAGTTGGACTGGCTGTGCGCAACGGTCGCAGACCGTCAATACGCTTTGGCGGCGTACGAAGTCAAAGAATGCTCTCTCCTCTGGCTCGCTAACATTGGAGAAGCCGAAGTTATCCTCATAAACCAACATCGGAGCTCACCATAAGCATGAGACCAGAGATCCACCGATTTGTTGAGGATCTTTGTCACACAATTGACATCATCTTAATGAGCTGGGACGCTACTGGCCACAGCCAGAAGCGGTCAAACACGCGGACTTGTGATCAATATTTCTTGCTGGAGAGACAGCCGTTCGTGATCGCCGCGCGGGCGTGGTCAGGATCTCAATCAAGCATCGCCGAGATCGAGGTGCGACGGCGCGCTCAGGTCTCCCACCCCAGCCCAGACCCTTCCGACCATCCTTGGCTCTCCGGTCGATGCTTCCCTTCATTTCGATTGGGCGACCTGAGGCTTTCATCGAGCGGGATCGATTCGGCAGGCCCCCTGGACGCGCCGTCACTGGCTACCTGGAGCACCTCCTCGAAGCGAAGGTGCCGATATTTTGCGGCGACCCAGTCCATTGCTCCGACTATTGAAGGTCCATCAGAACGAGGCCGATCAGGACGACTACCTCGTTCGCCAGCCAGCGGCCCATGGCGGCGCGCCCTCGATGGAGCAGTTGCAAGCCTCGTTATGGCCGGCCTGCTCGTGGTCGTCGTTGTCACTCAGCTGCGCACGCGACACTACACCCCATGGATCTATTGGCTAACCGTCGTCCTGGTCAGCGTCGTGGGCACCGAAATCACGGACCTGCTCACGGATGGCCTGGGCGTCAGCCTCTACGTCAGCACATCGGTCTTCGCCCTAGCGCTCGCGGCAACATTCATCGTTTGGTATTAGGCCGAATACCGGGAGGCGGTCCATATGCTCGTGATGTCGTGATGTTAGCCACCAAGTCGCCGGCTATTCGCGGCTCATGAGAGGGGAAGTAGAAGGAACGCCTCAGGGTCTCAGAACCCGGCGCCACGATATGATCGATCCGATGGTCGCTTGCACAAGAGCACACATTCCAAACGACCGGCGACAGCATGCTGATCGAATTCCGAATGTCGTCCAGGCGGCGCGCGCCACGGCCGGCTGTGCGGCTAACAGCGGCAAAATTGATGTGGCCAGCGCGGTCTACACCGAGCAAGTCAACAGCCTATACCGACAGGTTCCGATCGCGCTCTCTGTCAACTTAGTCAATGTGGCTTTAGTTACAATTGTACTCACGCCGCTCGCCACCCGACCGCTTTTGCTGCCTTGGTTCATATCGGTGATGCTGGTCACGACAGGCCGCGGGATGCTGTGGCTTCGCTATCGCCACGCCGTCGTTCAGCCCGAAAACACTCGCCGCTGGGCACGACTGGCAACTTGGGGTTCACTGCTCGCCGGCCCGTCGTGGGGGGTTGGCGGAATCGTCCTGTTTCCGGTCGTCCTGGCACCCGGACAGCTCTTTCTCATCATCGTGATGGGCGGCATGTGTGCTGGCGCCCTAGCGATCAGTGCGTCGCATCTGCCGTCACTCCTCGCCTTCGTCCTGCCGACCGGCCTGCCAATGGCTTTGCGCTTTTTTGCGCAAGGGTCGACCACGGATACCGCGCTCGCAGCGATGACCATCGTCTTCGTGGCGGCGCTGTCGCTAGCGGGACGGCATCTTAGTCGAAGTCTTCGCAGAGGCGCTCCGACTGCGCGCCTCGGCGGACTTCACCGCGATGCGAACGGTGCGGCGAATCTCGACGCCGTCACAAACGCGTTGACCGAAGGCTTGAGCAATGGCCAAACCGAAGGACACATAAATCGATTGAAGACCCTCAAGCGCGCTTTTCAGAGCGTCGATTTTGGCCGCCTGACTGGGCGTCAACAAACCACGCGGCTTGATGCATAACGAAGCGGCGACGATTGACGAGATCGTCCACCCGGTCGCGGGATCGATGGCGCGGGGGACCGTCGCGATCGTCGTTGTCGGCACTGTCGTCGGCTCGGGAACCAAAGGCAACGTTACGACTTTGGCGTCGTTCGCGCGGCGCCACTTCGCCAGAAGCCGCTCCAGATGGGAGAAGCTGCCGCTATAGCCGCGGAGCTTGATCTCGTAGAGCAGCTCTCGTCCGCAAACCCACCCTTCCGCCCAACGGCGCGACAGATAGTTGAGGAAATAGTTGGGCGAGCAGGGTTTTGGCGCCGTGGCGCGTCGCTCCGGAGGCGTGCTGAATTTCAGCCACTTCCTGATGCTGCGAGGACCGAACCCGGTTTGTCGGGCGATGTCGCCGATGGAGGTTCCGGCGACACGCAGAGTATGGATTTGATCAAAGACGGCTTGCCGCGAGCGACGATGCGCCTCGCGGGTCAGGTGTCGATGTTCTGAGACTTTGCCTGGGCCACTCGGACCATTTGAGATCGTCACGACGTCTTCATCGTTGGGTTCCGGCAACAAAGCTCGGCCCGTTGATCGGTCAGCGCAGCTCAGCTGTGTCTCGATCGTCTCGCGCAGGTTTTGCAGAAGATGGAATTGGTCAGCGACTTGCCGCGCCTGAGGTGCGCCCTCTCGTGCGCCCTGCGCATAAAAGACCGCAGCGATCGCGGCTGACGAATTCGACCTCGGGGTGTTGACCGAGCCATTCGGCTGTTCCGGCGGTTGTGCGATCCTGCAGCACATCGACAACCTCGCGCCGCTCCAGGTCGACAATAATGGTCCCGTAAGTCCGGCCCTTTCGCCAGCTCCAGTCGTCGATACCTGCCACCCGTACAGTCGTCTTCGCACGGAGACGGGCGACCTGGCGCTTCAGGTGCCGTAGGATGGTGTCGTCGCTGACCGGCATGCCGAGACGCTTCATCAACCTCTCTCCCGGCCGCCCGCCCGTGCCGTGGCCGATAAGATGAACAAGTTCGGCGATTCGTTGGGTCCGACGAGCGTGAGGACAAACAATCTCCGGCAGTTGATCCGTAAATGTCCGACGCTCACACTCGCCGTTCAGACATCGCCAACGGCTCGCCTGCATCTTCACCATCACGGCGGCGCCTTGCGCCGGCAGGTCTTGAAGGTGTCGGAAATATCGGCTCTGCGACGTGTCGACGGCTCGCGGCACCCAGGACAGGAGCCTATTTCCGGTCCCACCGCAGAGATCACCCAGTGATCGCCGTCCCGCTCGACCCCAAGAATCCGCGCGCCTGACCCGGGAGCCCAATCCATATTTTTTCGCATGTTCGCTTATCGGCGAGACGCCCGATCAAACAAACCAGCACGGAAAGTGAGGCAGACCCATCAAATGTGAGAATATCGACTAAAAATATTCTCACATTTGATGGCTTTGCCTTGTCGCTTGAGCTTCAGGCCCGGCGGTCTCGCGTAGGCGTTCGCACGCTCTTCGCCCCCGTAGGATCGTCTCATCCCGAAGCATTGAGCGTGTCTGGATTGGCGATCGCCTGCGAGACGCCTGCCAAAAGGGCCGGACGGAAAGAGATAGGCAACGTCGCGACGGCGGAGTGGTTCCAATATGCGATGCGGACGGGTCAGCCCGATGCCGCATTTCGTGGCCTTTTCTGAGGCGGGCCTGTTTCGCGGCACCGACATCTCGCTGGTGTCGAGGGATCTGCCGCGATGGTCGCGATCGGCGCGTCTGTTTCACCCTCGCCAGCGTCCACTTGTGCAAGGCAATCTTCGGCTGACCGGATGGGCAGCGACGCGCCGCAGCAATAGACAGTCGAGGAGGGCGCTCGGGTCGGCGATTTCACCTATTTAGGCCGCCCGGCTTGACGGCCTGAGCCGCCGAAGTCCACAGTGTCCTCCGATCAATAATGGTGGCCATGCGGCAGGCGCTCCTTGCGCCACCCCAGTCCAAATCTGAATCAGGGAGAGAAGCTTGCCCAAGTCCGATTGGCGCGTCGGCATCGACCGCCGCAGCCTGGTTAAAACCGGAGCGGCGCTCGCCGCCGCCCAATTTGCCAGTCCATTCATCGTTCCCGCGCGCGCCGCCGACTCGGTCAAAATCGGCCTCGACAATCCGCTGACCGGCACCTACGCGGGCCCGGGCAAGAACGAGCTTGTCGGCTGCCAGATGGCGCTCGACGAGATCAACGCCAAGGGCGGCATCCTAGGCCGTCCCGTCGAGCTTCTCGTCGAGGATTCCTCCAGCGGCGACGCCGGCACGGCGGTGCAGAAGGCGCGAAAGCTGATCGAAGGCGACAAGGTCGATTTTCTGCTTGGCAATGTCAATTCCGCCCTCGCTCTCGCCATGGCGCAGGTGTCGAACGAAAAGGGCATTCTGCATATTGTGCCGGGCGGCCACACTGACGCGATCACTGGCAAGAGTTGCCACTGGAACGTGTTTCGCGTCTGCAACACCACCGAGATGGAGGCGAACGCGGTCGCGGGCGCCCTGGTTAAGGATTACGGGAAGAAATACTATTATATCACGCCCGACTACGCCTTCGGCCATACCTTGGAAGCCGGCATGGTCAAGGCTATCGCCAAGCTTGGGGGCGAGAGAGTGGGCGGCGACCTGACGCCGCTCGGCACGGTCGACTTTTCCTCTTACCTCATCAAGGCGCAAGCCGCGAACCCGGACGTCATCATCTTCCTGGTCCAGGGTGACGACATGCTGAACGCCCTGAAACAGGCGGTGCAGTTCGGCCTGCAGAATAAGGTGCATCTCGCTGGCGCGCAGCAGGAGATGGAGCCGCTCGAAGGCCTCCCGCCTGAGGCGCGCATCGGCACCTGGGTGCTAGAATGGTACTGGAACCAGCCCGGCGTGCCTCATGTCGCGGATTTCGTCGAGGCGACAAAGAAGCGAACCGGCCGCGTCCCGACGGCGCGCACCTGGTTCGGCTATGTTTCGACTTGGACCTGCGCTCACGCGGCAAATAGCGCCAAGTCGCTGAAGGCCGTGGACATGGCGAAAACGTTGCAGGACTTCCACCTGCCGCCAGAGATCGCGCTCGGGCCGAATCCGGCCTTCTATCGCGCGGGCCAGAACCAGCTCCTCGCCTCGCTCTTTGTCGGCGATGCGCAAGCCAAAGGCTCGGCGCCGGACGACTTGTTCAAGGTCACGAAGGTCGTCAACGGCGCAGATGTCGCTGGAACAGTCGAGGAAAGCGGCTGCAAGATGACTTGGCCAACCTGACCATCCGCAAGGCCGCCGCGGGATCAAGCAATGGCTGAAGCGTGAGGACCGGCAAGGCCGGCGGTCGGAGTCAGGGAGGAAAAAATGTCCAACGCCAATCAGCGGGGGATCAGCCGTCGCAGGGTTGTCAAGTCCGGGCTGGCGCTCGCGGGCGCCCGGATTGCGGGGCCTTTCGTCAACTCGTCGCGCGCCGCGCAGACCATCAAAATCGGGCTCGACAATCCATTGACCGGCCCCTACGCCGCCCTCGGCAGCAACGAACTCTCGGGCTGTCAGATGGCGCTCGACGAAATCAACGCCAAGGGCGGCATTCTCGGTCGTCCGGTCGAACTCGTGGTCGAAGATTCGACCAGCGCTGACGCTGGGGTTGCGGTGCTCAAGGCGCGAAAGCTGATCGACGGCGATGGGGTCGACTTTCTGCTTGGCAACGTGAACTCCGCGCTTTCACTCGCCATGGCTCAAGTTTCGAATGAAAAGAGCATTCTCCACATGGTTCCCGGCGGCCATACCGACGCGGTCACCGGCTCGAGCTGCCACTGGAACGTGTTTCGGGTCTGCAACACCACTCAGATGGAGGCCAACGCCGTCACCGTCGCGCTGATCGAGCAATACGGGAAGAAGTTCTATTACATTACCGCAGACTATGCCTTCGGCCACACGCTAGAGGCCGGAATGGTGAGAGCTTCGTCTCCGCTCGGCGGCGAGCGCGTGGGCGGCGACTTGACGCCGGTCGGTACGGTGGATTTCTCCTCTTATCTCATCAAAGCGCAATCCTCGAGCCCGGACGTCGTCGTTTTCCTCCTCGGCGGCGACGACATGCTGAACGCCCTCAAGCAAGCGGTGCAGTTCGGGCTGCAAAATAAAGTGCACCTCGCCGGCGCCCAGCAGGAGATGGAGCCGCTCGAAGGCCTGGCGCCCGAGGCTCGGATCGGCGTCTGGGTGATGGAATGGTATTGGAACCAGCCCGGCGTGCTCCATGTCGCCGAATTCGTCGAGGCGACCAAGAAGCGCACCGGCCGGGTTCCGACCGCGCGCACCTGGTTCGGCTATGTCTCGGTCTGGACCTGCGCGCTCGCCGCAGCGAAGGCGAATTCGCTTAAGGCGCTCGATATGGCGAAGGCCCTGCAGGACTATCATCTTCCGCCCGAAGTCGGGCTCGGGCCGAACCCGGCCTTCTACCGCGCCGGCCAGAATCAGCTGCTCGCTTCTTTGTTCGTCGGCGAGGCACAAGCTAAGGGTTCGGCGCCGGACGATTTTTTCAAGGTCACCCGGGTGGTCAACGGCGCGAAGGTCGCGGGGACCCTCGAAGAGAGCGGGTGCAAGATGAGATGGCCAAATTGAGCGCCCCCGCAGGAGCGGGCGGCGGTCCGTCGTCGTTTCGGCGAACGGCGAACGCCGACGTATGAGCCAGGTCGTCCTATTCAACGTTTTCAACGGCCTGATCGTTGGCGCGTTCTACGCCCTGATGGCGCTCGGCCTGTCGCTGATTCTCAATTTGAGCGGGGTGATCAATTTCGCGCACGGCGGGTTCTTGGCGCTTGGCGCCTATCTCGCCTATACGCTGATCCCCTATATCGGCTTCTGGGGCGCGTTGATCCTCGCGCCGCCGCTGACAGCGGCGCTCGGTCTTGTCGTCGAGTGGCTGCTGATCCGCCCGCTCTATGGCAAAGACCCGCTCTACAGTCTTCTGCTGACCTTCGGGCTTGCCTACATTTTCGAGGACGTGACGCGCATCATCTGGGGGGCGCAAAGCGTGCCTTTTCAGGTCCCGGGCTGGCTGATGACGTCGTTGTCGAGCCAGTACTTTTTCCTCACCGGCTATCGTGTTTTCATGATGATCATCGTTGCGGTGGCCGTTGGTGGCTTATTCGGCGTGCTCAAATACACTCGGCTGGGCAT
Source organism: uncultured Alphaproteobacteria bacterium (assembly GCA_963737365.1). Taxonomy (GTDB): domain Bacteria; phylum Pseudomonadota; class Alphaproteobacteria; order Rhizobiales; family Beijerinckiaceae; genus Roseiarcus. The sequence goes on along the minus strand of CAVTSD010000005.1, from coordinate 508,546 downwards.
GCGCATCCGCGCCGGAACGCGCGACCTCGACACAGTCTCGACGCTCGGCGTCAACGTCAGGGTGCTCCGCAGCCTCAATTTTGGCATCGGCATCTATATGGCCGGTCTTGCTGGGGTATTGGCGGCCGGCCTGCTCGGGCTCTCGCCCACCATTGGCGCGAACCTCATCATGCCGAGCTTTGTCGCGATCATCGTCGGCGGCCTCGGCAGTCTGCTTGGAACGCTCATTGGCGGTTTGATGATCGGGGTCGCCTCCGGGCTTGCGGCCGTTTATTTCCCATCCGCGACCGAGGCCGTGATCTACGTGATGATGGCGCTCGTTTTGCTCGTCAGGCCGCGCGGTCTGCTCGGCGAAGAGGGAAGGCTCCATTGAACGCCGTCCGCACGCGCGGCGTCGACGTCGTCGTCTGTCTCCTGCTTCTGTTCGCGCCGTTATGGATGAATGCGATCGGCGGTTACACCGAACTCGCCACCCGCATCGTGGTCATGGGGTTGGCGGCGATGTCGCTCAACTTCCTGCTTGGCTTCACCGGAGTGCTGTCGTTCGGCCACGCCGCGTATTTCGGCCTCGGCGCCTACGGGACGGCGATGGCGATCAAATATTGGGGCGTCGGATCCATCCCGGCCATCGTGCTCGGCGTGATCGTCGCGACGATCGCGGCAATGATCATTGGCGCGCTGATCATCAAGCTGCGCGGTGTCTACTTCGCCATGGTGACGATCGCCTTTGGCCAGGTCTTCTATTTCATCGCCTTCCGCTGGAACGCGGTGACTGGCGGCGATGACGGGCTCACTGGCTGGCAGCGCCTGCCGATCAATCTTGGCTTCGCTAAGCTCGACATCGTCCAGAACGACAGGGCTTTCTATTATTTCGCCCTTGCCATCTTTGCGGGCTGCGTCGCCGCCATGGCGGCGCTTCTTAATTCGCCATTCGGGCGCTCGCTCATCGCCATTCGCGAGAACGAACGGCGCGCGCGATTCCTCGGTATTCCGATTGAGTTCCACGTCTGGCTATCGTTCGTGATCTCATGCCTCTTCGTCAGCGTGGCGGGGGGGCTTTATGCGTTGCTGAATAATTTCATCGATCCGCGGTCTCTTCGCGTCGACCTCTCGGGCAATTTCGTGATCATGGCGGTTTTGGGCGGGATGCGTTCGTTCTGGGGCCCGCTGATCGGCGCTGCGATTTTCGTCGCGCTGCAGGACTACGTCTCGAGCCACACCGAAAACTGGATGTCGGTAATCGGACTCGTGTTCGTGCTGGTGGTGCGCTTCTTTCCACGTGGGGTCCTGGGCATGCTGCGCAGTGGAGCGAAGGCGTGACGCTGCTTCAAGTCGAGTGCGCGTCGAAGCGCTTTGGCAGTCTGGTCGCAATCGACAATGTCTCCCTAACCATCGAGCCTGGGGAATTGCGCGCGATCATCGGCCCGAATGGCGCCGGCAAGACGACGTTCTTCAACCTGGTCAGCGGCCTGTTCGCGCCGACCGCGGGCTCGATCCGGTTCGCGGGACAGGACATCGGCGCCCTCGCTCCCGATGAGCGGGTGCGGCGTGGCATGTCCCGCACCTTCCAGATCACTGAGGTCTTTCCCGAGCTCTCGGTCGCCGACAACATCCGCGTCGCGGTCGAGGTCGCGTCCGGCTATCGTCTCCGGCCCTGGCTCGGCGCTGAGGCGCGGGCAATGGTGGCGTCGCGCGTCGCCGAGCTTCTGAAACTCGGTGGCCTGGCCGACAAGTCCGACATGCGCGCGGGCGCGCTGTCGCACGGCGACCAGCGGGCGGCGGAGATCATGATGTCGCTCGCTTTAAGACCCCGCCTGCTCATGCTCGACGAGCCGACGGCGGGCATGGGCGATCAGGAGACTTACGACATCGCGCGGCTTATCCGCCGGCTGCACCGGCGAGAAGGCCTGACGGTCATGCTAATCGAGCACGACATGCGCGTCGTGTTCAACCTCGCCGATCGCATCATGGTGCTTGCCGAAGGCAAGGTGCTGGCTGAAGGCGCGCCGAAAGAGATCGCCGATAGCGAAACAGTGCAAGCCGCCTATCTCGGCAAGGCGGCGGCATGATCGCGCTTGAGGCCCTTGATCTGCACACCTTTTACGGCAAGAGCCACATCCTGCATGGAGTGAGCCTAGAGGTGCGCGAGGGCGAGATTGTCGCACTCCTCGGCCGTAACGGCGCGGGAAAGACGACGACGCTGCGCTCTCTCATCGGCCTCAGTCGCCCGCGCACCGGCAAGGTCGCGGTGTTCGGCTCGGACGTGACCGGGTTCCCACCCTACCGGATCGCTGAGTCCGGCGTCGGCTATGTGCCCGAAGGGCGGCGCATCTTCGCCAACCTGACCGTGGACGAGAACCTCCTGGTTCCCGTCGAGCGGCCTGGCCCGTGGACGGTGCCCCGCGTTTACGAAACGTTTCCGCGCCTCGCCGAGCGTCGCGGGAACAAGGGCGCGCAGCTCTCGGGCGGCGAGCAGGAGATGCTGTCGATCGCCCGCGCCTTGCTCCTCAATCCGAAGCTGCTGATGCTCGACGAGCCCTCGCAGGGCTTAGCGCCCTTGATCGTCGAGGATGTGTTCAGAATTGTCGTTGCGGCGCGGCGGGAAGGCCTCTCTGTTTTGCTTGTCGAGCAGAACGTACGTGCGGCGGTCGAGATCGCCGATCGCGCTTACGTGCTGGACGACGGCCGGATCGTGTACGAGGGCGACGCGCGCGCCTTCGGCGCCGACGAGCAGCGGGTGCGCGAACTCGCCGGGGCGAGCGCCGAAAAATGGGACGTGGACGGCTAGTGGAAGTCCCTCGCAGGTCCTAGAGACGGCAATATCTGGGCCGGTTGGGGAATGGGAAGTGCGGACCTCGATGGGGCGATGATTTTCGATCCCGAGGGCCAACTGATCGGCCGCATCGCGCTTCCCGAGAGGTGAGCCAATCTTTGCTTTGGTGGTCTCCAAAGAAACCGTCTTTTCTCCCGGCAGGCCCACGAGAAGGCCCTGCTTCTGAAGTCGGCGCCATTGTCGGCGTGAAGCGATTCCGGCAGTCCCGCCGCCGGCCAACGCGCGTCGATCTCGTTCTCTTTGACCCACGCGCTCTTGTCATAGACGGCGTTCAACATGCAAAGTCCGACGGACACCCTGGACGGCTTATCCATCGACAAATGGAACCCGACCACCATGCGGGTGAAAACATCGATCGCCAACGTCAGCCAAGGGCGGACAGTCATGGCTTTGCGCGTTGTCTCGTCCACGAGGAAAATGTCGACTTCCGTGTGGTCGATCTGCACGACTTCAAGAGGCCGTGACGCGACGTACTGGCCTGGGATCGCCTTTGTCGCTTTGACGCCTTTGCTGTCTTTGCGCTTGAGCGCTACTACCCGCCGGTCAATCCGATCGACCCTCGCCTTGATCGTTCGGCGGTCCGGCAGGGGCAGTTCAGCGCGGGCGCATCTCGCTCTCACTTGCTCGATCAAATAGGTCATCGTCGGTCGTTCGGGCTTCAAATAAATCTCCCGAATCGCCAGCGAAATTGGTTTCTCCCTTCGGTGGTCCAAAACGAACGCGTTCTTGCGGCGGCCCCGCGTGCGCGGTTCAACCGAGCTGACGGTTCGCTTTGCTCGAAACGCAGCAATCAGCCGATACAGCGTCGCCCGACTGACCCCCAATTCCCACGCCACTTCGTCGACGTCTTTGATCGATAGCCGCTTATCGCCGTGCCGCTCCAAAAGGCTGCTGATCGGCCTCTTCGCGTCTGCATCCCTCAAGCCAGGCGCGCTGCTTTTCGTCATCGTCAAAGACGCGTTCTTCGACATCCATCACGCCCGCCGATTTCGCCAAAACGTTCGGCGCCGAAATTCTCACAATTGCCGAGGCCATTTGAGTTGAGAATTTGGCGTCCCAACGTTGTGACCCAATCACGGGCCGGCGATGACCCGCGAAGATCTTACTCCTCGAGCCCGCAAAGAGAGGTCGCGAGCGGGGAAAAGGGTGCGGCGCAAGGCGTTCGATCGCTTTTGCGACGACCCCAAATTCGACGCCATTGGTTCAACAATAGCCATTTAACGTGAGAATTAAAGAAGGGCGTTTGTCAGGCGAACATGGCGTTCGAGGTGAACTCGGTCCCATTGTCCGAGACGATCATCCGGGCCTGCCGCGGCGCTCGATCAAAACGGTCAGTTCGCGCGCCACGCGCCGGCCTGAGATCGAGGCGTCAGGGATCGCCGCCAGGCACTCCCGCGTCACGTCATCGACAATGTTCAGGATACGAAGCCGCCTGCCGCAGGCAAGCTGATCATGGACGAAATCCACCGACCAGCGGGCGTTCGGCTTGGATTCGACGAGGATCGGCGCCCGCGACCCCACGGCGTCTCCGAGCCCGTCGCTTGCGCACCGTGAGGCCTTCTTCGCGATAAAGCCGGTAGATGCGGTTGATGCCCCAGGGCTCGCCCTGCTGCCGCAACAGGACGAACAGCCGACGATATCCGAAACGCTTCCTCTTCGTTGGCGAGATCGCGCAATTGCGTTTGAAGATCCGTGTCTGGCGGCGGCATGAGCTGTAATCTGTCTCGTCGAATGACGGCGTCATAGCGCTGAAAACGGCGCACGACATTCAAGGTTGGCCAAGCGACACCGAACGCAGCAAGATATGCCCAACCGACGTGATTTCTTCGCCAATTTTGCGATGGATCAAGCCCGGTATCTTCCTACTTCGTTACAAACGCGATGAGGAGGATTGCGCATGCTTCAGATCGTTACGCTTCATTTAGCGAGAAGTTCGGAATTCCCACAGGGCAGCGCCGACCGAGGTTACGAGATCGTCGCTCCAATCGACGCGTCGGGCCATCTGGATCCCAGTGGATGGAGAAAGCTTAGGGCCCAATGTCACGTCAAGCGATTCTGGCGAGACGAAGGCGAGCGTCATGGGATGCTTTTGCACCGCGCCGGCGGCGCTAACGGCGCGACCTGGCGAATCGGATATGACGGGCAGGCCGCAGAAGAGGGGGGAGTTCATTTGGAGACCCGTCGCTTCGTAGAAGGCGAATATGTCTCACTGAGAGGCGAGGAGGGCCATCTATCAACTTTCAAGATCGACCGAGTGCGACCGGTGGTCGCCACCGACGACGTAGACAGCGCCGCTTAGCCGGTTTCATTTGTCAGGTTGGGTTTCGTCGGGTTGATGACCTCGCCGCGTTGCTTCATTTGATTCAGTTGGTCAGCCCACCGCGCTTTGAGCCAGATCAATGCAAGCCAAATCCAGGCTGCGATGTCTGATACGCTCGCCGATGCCGCGATGGCGCAACCGCCTAATACGCGGAACTGTCGGGACTTCGGTTGGGAGGCCGCCGCCTAGACCTCGGCTGGTGTGGACCTGCGGTGAGGGGATGGCGCCCAACTCTCCGCACCGCAGGTGTCCACCGCTATTGCACGCTAACCCAAAGGTGCCGATGACCCCGCTTCGAGACCTGCCGCAGCCGCGACCTCCTCGACGATCGCGTGCTCGCCCCGCCCTCGCGATCGCATGGAAAGTCATTGTCGTGCTCGGCTTGCTCAGCGCCGTTGCTTACATGCTGGCCAAGGGCACGGGACAAATTGGACCAGGTTGAGTTCCGCGACGGGATAAAATTTCTCGGCCGTGGGCTAGTTGTGAACCGCGAAGGGCGTCGCAATCATGGCTTTCATTATCCTAATCCTTTGTTTAGAACTCCTCCTCGCCATCCTATTACCGGGTCCAAATCTGGTCGCCGCCATAAGGTCCCTTTTGGGTAACCGCCGAGGGTAACCGAGCTAGCTCCTCGAGCCAATCTCGCCCATGGCGACCATTGATCTCCCCGACGACGACGCGGTGACGGCGGCAATCCCGCGCCATCGAAGACGACCGGTTTCCCCACGCCTCGCGCCTTGATCCCCTGCGTTTGGCGCTGATGAGCTCGAGGCGGCTTCGCCATCGACGCAGGCCCCGAAGGCGCCGCCGCCAACCAAAGCCGACAAGCAGGTGCGGCGATAGGCAAAGGGCGCGTGGTCTCAAGATCTGGCTTCGAGACATGACGCTTGCCAGAAGGTGGCCGGGATCACCCTCGACATTCCGGCCACGCCTATGAACCAACGCTGGCCGACTCTAAAGCCAGGACGCTCGACGAGCGATAATTGCGGCTTCGCCTTCGTGTTCTAGCTTTGACTTCGCTGTTAGGGCGCGAGGGCGCCCTGCCGGCTTCTCTCAACCGCCAACCTAAAACCTCAAGGCGCGGCAACCGTAGTTTCTAAGGCCGTCCATGGTCCTCGGCGAAAAGCCGAGCCTGGAGAATCCAACGGGCGGACTGCGGCGGCCGCCTTAGCGCCGGAGCGTGATTATTCGCCGCCTGAACGACATGATGCTCGAGATGCTCGCGGCGGTCGCCCGCAAGGACTACGAGGACCGCCCTCGCCGACAGGCCCAGGGAATTATCAAGGCCAAGGCAGCCCGCTCTTATCGCGGCCGGCCAGAGGACATCGACCGCAACGCCGGCATCGCGGGTATGCTGCGCTCCGGCATGTCCTGGACGGCCATTCACAGCGACGGCACTGGTCGCCGATCTGTCCGAACCCGACGTAGTCGGTAAGATGCTGCAGGCGACGGAAGAGGCCGACGTCGGCCTGTTTGTTGCGGCCGCCGGCTTCGGGACTTCGGGTGCTTTCGCCGAGAGCGACCTTAACGTCGAACTCAACATGATCGACGTGAACTGCCGCGCGCTCGCCGCCATGACCCACGAATTCGCGCGGCGGTTCGTGCAGCGCGGCAAGGGCGGCATCGTGCTTATGAGTTCGCTCGTCGCCTTCCAGGGCACTCCCCGCGCCGCGAATTATGCCGCAACCAAGGCCTATGTGCAGAGCCTCGCTGAAGGCCTTCATACTGAACTGAAGCCGAAGGGTGTCGCAGTGCTCGCTTCCGCACCCGGCCCGGTGAAGAGCGGGTTCGGCGCCCGCGCCCGTATGGCGATCACGATAGGACAAACCCCAGGGGATGTGGCGCGAGGCACGCTCGCCGCGATCGGCCGGCGCGCAACGGTCAGGCCGGGAATGCTGGAAAAACTGCTCGAGATCTCGCTTTCCCCGCTGCCCCGCTCCGCACGCGTACTCGCCATGAGCCGCGTGATGTCTGGCATGACCGCCTAACGAGGAGGCTCGCCATGAGCGCGCATGTCAAAACCTTCGGTCTCCCAACGCCCGGCGAAAAGCTTTCGTCCGCAAACCTCATCGCTTTGGCGCGGGACTGCGGGGCGGACGACGCGGGCGTGGCGTTTCTCGACGATCCCGCGCTCGCCGAGAGCGCCCGCACGTTTTACGCGCCCTTCCCCGCGCAAGACGCGCTTATTTCGCTCGTGGGTCGCATGCATCGCGAACCCGTGCGGTCGCCTGCGCGTTCGATCGCCAATCTCGAATTTCACCATGTTGGGGACGGGATCGATGAGATTGCGCCAGATGGTGCGCGCACTGGAGGACAAGGGTGTGCCGGCACTCAACCCCGCCATGGCGTTCCCCATGGAAATGGACGATTTTCCACAGCGGGGATGGGTCGTCTCGCACAAGCGCGTCGCGGAAGCGGCGGGCATGGGAAAGATGGGCATTCACCGTAGCCTCATTCATCCCCGTTTTGGTTCGTTCGTCCTGCTGGGCACCGTTATCGTCGGCACCGAAGTCGACACAGCCTCGCAAGCCCTCGATTTCAACCCCTGCCTGAGCTGCAAATTGTGCGTAGCCGCCTGCCCAGTCGGCGCGATCAAGTCGGACGGCTACTTCGATTTCTCATCCTGTTTCAACCATAATTATCAGCAGTTCATGGGCGGCTTTGTGAATTGTGTCGAGGACATTGCCACAAGCCGATCGGTCGCTGATTTCCTTGCCAAACAGAGCTATTCGGAGACGGTCGGGCTGGCAGAGCCTTGCGTATGGGCCGAACTACAACGCCGCTTACTGCCTTGCTGTCTGCCCCGCCGGTGAAGACGTGATCGCGCCTTGTCGCAACCATAAGGTCCAGCACCGCGAGGACACGCTAGATCCGCTCGTTGCTCCTACGGAGCCTGTCTATGTTGTGAAAAACGGCGACGCCGAAGCGCATGTGCGCAACCGCTTTCCGCACAAGCGCGTGAGGATCGTGCGTTCGGCGGCTCGCGCCACGTCAATCCGGCTTCCTGTTCGGCGTGCGGCTCGCGTTCCAGTCCGGGCAGGCGAGAGGTCTCGACGCTGTCTATCATTTCGATTTCACCGGCGCCCAGGCCGCGCAGGCCAAAGTGACGATCCGCAACCGGACGCTGAAAGTCGAAGACGGCTTCGTCGGGCAGCCGAATCTCATCGTGACGGCAGAAGGCGAGGCGCGGCTGAAGCTTTTGGCGAAGGAGGTCGGCCTCGTGCGTTTGCTTCTAACCCGCAAAATCAGACTAAAGGCCCGCCGAAGCTGCTCGTAACGTTCGGCAAGTGCTTTCCGGCTTGACCGCAACTTCCCGTTTCGACCCTTTGGCCGGCCCACCGAGCTCAAGACGTCAGCGCGGCTTGCAGACGAGGCGAGCGCCACCGCAACTGGAGGCTATTGGATCAGCTTGACGCAACCGAGCTCGTTCATAAATCTGCGCTCACATAAAAGCAGGGGAGAGAGCGAGGAGGGGTGATTGCCGCCTTCGCACCTAGAACGAGTGGCCCAAAATTCAGTTGACATGCTTAGTGAAGCAGGCTGTACTAAACACCTAAGATGGTGCCGAGACGGCGAGGGCCTCGAAATCGCGGCTAACGCGATTGTTTAGTGGCCGGCAATGCCCGGCCAAAATCGGAGGAACGAGCAATGAGGATGAGAAAGACGAATTTATTGCTGACATGCGCCGCAGGAACACTGGCGCTGACTCTCGGGGCGGTGTCATCGGCGCAGGCCGAAGGCAAGTCCCTTACGATGTGCTGGGCGGCCTGGGACCCGGCGAATGCGCTGGTCGAACTTGACAAGGACTTCACCGCCAAGACCGGCATCGAGATGAAGCACGAGTTCGTCCCCTGGACGAGCTACGCGGACCACTTCATCAACCTTCTTAACTCGCGCAGCAGCGAATGCGACCTGATCATCGGCGACAGCCAATGGATCGGCGGCGCCGCAGAGAATAAGTGGTACGTCAAGCTCAACGACTTCTTCGACAAGAACAACATCTCGATGGACACGTTCTTGCCCGCGACCGTCGTCGGATATGCGGAATGGCCCAAGAATACGCCGAACTATTGGGGTTTGCCAGCCATGGCCGACGCGGTCGGTTGGACCTATCGCAAGGACTGGTTCGCCAATCCAGAGCTCCGTGCGGAATTCAAGGCGAAATACAACCGTGAACTCGAGCCGCCCAAGACCTGGGACGAACTGATCGATGTCGCGAAGTTCTTCACAGGCAGAGAGATCGACGGCAAGAAAGTCTACGGTGCATACGTGTTCACCGAGCGCGGCTCGGAGGGCATCACGATGGGCGTCACCAACGCGATGTACAACTACGGCTTCGACTATATGGACCCGAAGAAGCCATACCAGATGAAGGGCATCGTCAATTCCACCGGCGCCGCCAAAGGCATGGATGTCTACAAGGAGCTGTTTACCTGCTGCCAGCCGCCGGGCCTGACGAATGCGTACATGCAGGAGGGGCTCGACGCCTTCAAGTCCGGCCAAGTTGCCATGCAGATGAACTGGTACGCGTTCTTCCCTGGACTCGCCAAGGATCCGAACGTCGGCGGGGACAAGATCGGATTCTTCAAGAACCCGGCCGGCCCTGCTGGCGACTTCACTCAGCTTGGCGGGCAAGGGCTTTCGGTCGTCGCGGCTTCTAAGAATGTCGACGATGCGCTGGCCTACGTGAAGTGGTTTGCGCAGCCCGAGGTTCAGCAGAAGTGGACGGATCTTGGCGGCGCGTCGGCGTCCAAGGCCGTGCTTGACTCGGACGCCTACAAGAAGAGCGCCGCCTACGCGCCGTCATTTGTCGAGTTGATGGGCATGGTCAAGGACTTCTGGGCCGAGCCGTTGTACGTTCCTCTTCTCCTCGACATGCAGAACCGCGTGCACGATTACGTCGTCGCCAACAAGGGTACGTCGCAGCAAGCGCTCGACTCGTTGGTCAAGGACTGGATCAAGGTGTTCAAGCAGGAAGGCAAGGATCCGTCCTGACCGTGTAGCGGCTCGTTCTCTGAAACAGCCCCGGCGGCGCGATCCGCCGGGAGACTGATGGTCCACAAACGGGCAGGTTGTGTTGGTGTTGAATAGCGCAAGAGGCATCGCCGAAGGATCAGCCTTCAGGGCGCCGGTGACGGCAGTGCGGGTACGGGGCCTATCGGATCGGACCGTCGCGTGGCTTTTCATCCTCCCCACGATGCTGTTGCTTCTTGCGATCAACATCTTCCCGCTGATTTGGGCAATCCGACTGTCGTTCACCGGCTTGATGGCCAACCTGCCAACCCCGGCTCGATTCATTGGCATCGACAACTACGTTGACATTCTGACCGATGAGGACATCTGGGCGAACTTCCAGATAACTGCGCACTTCGTGTTTTGGACAATCGCGCTGCAAGTGCTGGTCGGCCTTGGCCTCGCGTTGCTCATCAACCAAAAGTTCCGCGGCCATAGTTTCTGGACGACTATCATCCTCTTGCCGATGATGTTGTCGCCAGCGGTCGTGGGCAATTTCTGGACCTTGCTATTTCAGCCGCAGATCGGGCCGTTCAACTATCTCATCGGCTTTTTTACCGGCGTTGCGCCGAGCTCGTTCACAATGATCGGGAGCGTAGCCTTGGCGCCGTGGACGATCGTGCTCGTCAACACCTGGATGTGGGCACCCTACGTCATGCTGATTTGCCTAGCCGGATTGCGCTCGATTCCGGACTACATTTACGAGGCGGCGGAGGTCGATCGCGCCTCGCCATTGAGGCAATTCGTGTCGATCACTTTCCCGTTGGTCCTGCCTTTCCTCATGCTCGCCGTGCTGTTCCAGGCGATCCAATCGTTCGTGATGTTCGACCTGGTCAATCTGCTCACATCGGGCGGCCCGGGATCGACCACCGAACTGGTCTCGATAACCCTCAAGCGCGCCGCGTTTGAAAAGTGGGAGACCGGCTACGCCTCGGCGCTCGCGGTGATCCTTTTTGTCACGATATTTGGAGCGGCCAACATCTACGTGAAGGCGCTCAACAAAGTAAAACAGCAATGAGCGCGACCCAGGCTCCGCGTCCGTTCTCTGAGCCGTCGCCTCTCGTTCGGTGGTTGGCCGGCGCGGTCGTCGTCTTCTACGCCATCGTCACGATCCTGCCTCTGATTTGGATCGGCGCGACCGCTTTCAAGTCGCAGGAAGATGCAATCGCCTATCCACCGAAGGTGTTCTTCAAGCCGACCCTCGAAGGGTTCGTCGATTTGTTTACGGTGCAGACGCATCAATCGCACGATTTCATCGCCAAGCTGCCGCCACCCAAGACATGGTATGAAAAGATTGCCCGCGACCGCGATATGGTCATTGCTGGCCCGTCGCGGTTCGTCGAGCGCTTCTCGAATTCTCTGATCATCGGCTTCGGCTCAACCATTCTCGCGACCTTCCTCGGCGTGCTGGCCGCCTACGGTTTTTCGCGCTTTCGCGTGCCGCTCGCCGACGACCTGCTATTTTTCATTCTGTCGACGCGCATGATGCCTCCAATCGCGGTCGCGGTGCCCATTTACATGATGTACCGCTGGCTTGGCCTCTATGACACGAGGATCGGAATGATCCTCTTGTACACGGCGGTGAACGTCTCGCTCGCGGTCTGGCTGCTCAAGGGCTTCATCGACGAGATTCCTCGCGAATACGAGGAAGCGGCTTTGGTCGACGGTTACACGCGGCTGCAGGCTTTTCGTAAGGTTGTGCTGCCCCAGGCCGCGACCGGCATCGCGGCGACCGCGATCTTCTGCCTGATTTTCTCGTGGAACGAGTACGCGTTCAATCTGTTGCTAACGAGTTCGGACGCTCAGACAATGCCGCCGTTCATCCCCTTCATCATCGGCGAGGGCGGGCAAAACTGGCCCGCGGTCGCAGCGGCGACGACTCTTTTCCTGCTGCCGATCATGATTTTCACGATCGCGCTGAGAAAACATCTTTTGCGAGGCATCACATTCGGGGCGGTGCGCCGATGACGATGAAAATCGAGCCCTCAAAAGCAGACGTGTCGGGATGGCGACGCCCGTTCCGCCGGGGCCCATGGGAAACGTTGGCGACGGCGCTTATCTGCCTCGGCGTCGTCATGCTGTGCCAACCGTTCTGGCTCGTGTTGTACAGTTACTCCTTCATAACCATCTTGGCCGGCGTCGCAATGTTCGTCGTCGTCACGAAATTCCCGGACTAGGCGCAGTCTAATGGCGCAGATCCAGGTTCAATCTCTACACAAGGCATTCGGCAATTTCGTTGCGGTCAGGGACTCGAACTTCACCATTGAGGACGGCGAGTTCTTTTGCCTGCTCGGTCCGTCGGGCTGCGGCAAAACTACCACCCTGCGAATGATCGCGGGGCTGGAGCTGCCGACCTCGGGTCGAATTTTGCTCGCTGGCGACGATGTTACGTTCAAGCGCGCCTCGGCCCGCGACATTGCTTTCGTATTCCAGCTCTTCGCGCTCTATCCGCACATGAATGTGCGGCGAAACATCGCCTTTCCTTTGGTCTCCATGGGCGTGAAGCGTGCCGAGGTTAAAACACGGGTCGAGGAAGCGGCGCGCATCCTGCGGATCACCGAACTGCTTGATCGCCCGGTGTCTGGTCTGTCGGGTGGCGACCGCCAGCGCGTTGCTCTGGGACGCGCCATTGTGCGGCGGCCGCTCGCCTTCATGATGGACGAACCGCTGGGCGCGCTCGATTCGGAGTTCCGCCAGGTGATGTGCGGCGAGCTGCGCGGACTGCACGACCGGCTGAAGGCCACCACCGTCTATGTTACGCACGATCAGATCGAGGCGATGTCGCTCGGCGACAAGATCGCCGTGATGAGCCATGGCGTGATCGAACAACTGGGCGCGCCGCAAGAGATCTATGATCGTCCGGCGTCGGTCTTTGTCGCGGATTTTATCGGCTCCCCACCGATGAACCTGCTGACCTTCCACGACGCCTTGGAGCCCGGGCGCGCTCGGGTCCGGCTTGGCAGCGCCGAGATCGCCGTTCCGATGCCACGCGAAGGCCTGTCGACGCGCGATCTGATCCTTGGCGTGCGTCCCGAGCATGTGTGCCTGACCGATCAAGCCTCGTTGCGCGGAGAAGTACTCGGTACGGAATATCTTGGTACGACACAGATCGTGACCGTCACCACCCCGCATGGTCTGGCGAAAGCCCGAGCACCTGCGAATCTCAAGGTGTCAGTCGGCGACCGCGTGGGGCTCGAATTCCGCCCTGACCACATCTCGCTATTCGACGCCGCTTCCGGCCGCGCCGTCCAGACCGCGCTTCATGATCGCGCACGCACGATGGAACTCGCCCATGGCTGAGGTCGTGCTCGAGAACGTTTCGAAACGCTTTGGCGCGACGAACGCCGTTTCCGATCTGTCGCTTATCGTCGATGACGGCGCGTTCGTGGTGCTGCTTGGACCGACAGGCGCGGGCAAGACAACGACGTTGCGCTTGGTTGCCGGCCTCGATAAGCCGGACGCTGGGCGAATCCGGATTGCCGGCGAGGATGTCACCAGCGCCTCGCCTGCGCAGCGCGACGTCGCCTTCGTCTTCCAGCAATATTCGCTCTATCCGCATCTCTCAGTGTACGACAATCTGGCCTTTCCGCTGCGCTCTCCCGCCCGCCGGTCGCCCGAGCCGCGGATCCGGCAGAGAGTGAACGAAGTCGCGGCGCTGCTGCGGATCTCCGACAAGCTGGAGGAGCGGGTCACCAAGCTTTCCGGTGGGCAAATGCAGCGCGTAGCGATCGGCCGCGCCCTGGTTCGTTCGCCTTCCATCTACCTGATGGACGAGCCTCTTTCTTCGTTGGACGCCAAGTTGCGCGCCGAATTGCGCATCGAGCTCAAGCGGATCCAAACAGAGCTGGGGGCCACGATCCTTTATGTTACCCACGACCAGATAGAGGCGATGACGTTGGGCACCCGCGTCGGCGTCATCGAGAACGGTCGCCTGGCGCAGGTCGGCACACCACGACAAGTCTACGAGGATCCGCTGAACGTCTACGTGGCCGCGCGCCTGGGTAGCCCGCCGATCAACCTCGCGCCGCGCGCCCTATTTCCCGACATCGCAATGCCGGAGAGCGCAACGACCGTCGGCGTTCGCACCGAGCACGCCCACATCAGCAAAGCCAACGGCAAGCGCGCCTCCGGCCGCGTCAGATGGGTCGAGCATCTTGGCGATCAGAATCATTTGCATGTCGATCTCGGCGAGCGCGATTTCATCACGCTGGCCGATCCCGATTCCGGGCTCGGGCCGGGCGACGAAGTAGCCATCGCGCTAACCGATCCTCTCTTCTTCGACGCCGCGGGCGGACGGGTGCGCGCATGACCCCCGCTCTTCTGCACCGCCTGATTGTTGCAGTTTCGGAGGATGTGATCGCCCATGCCGACGAACTGACCGCTCTGGATCAGGCGGTGGGCGACGGCGATCATGGGATCAACATGAAGCGAGGCTTCGAGGCAGTGCGGGCCGACGCCCAAGCGACGGCGGAGAAGCCGCTGCCTGAAGCGCTGAAGGCGATTGGCATGCAACTTGTGATGAAGGTAGGGGGTGCCTCGGGTCCACTTTACGGCACCCTTTTTCTAGCGCTGAGCAAGGAGATCGCCCCAGACGGCTCAAATCTGCCGGCCGCCTTCGGCAAGGCTGTCGAAGCGGTCCAAGCCCGCGGCAAATCGCAGCAGGGCCAGAAGACGATGCTCGACGTTCTGACGCCCGTGCAGGCGGCCCTCGCCGAGGGCGGCGCGGACCTGCGAGCCCGGTTGCCGATCGTCGCCGCTGGCGCTGCCGAGGCGACGATCCCGATGCTGGCGACGCGCGGCCGGGCCTCGTTCCTAGGCGAGCGTTCGGTTGGCCATATGGACCCCGGCGCGCGATCGACAGCGCTGATGATCGCCTGTGTGTGCCGGGTGTTGGAGGACTGAAGGTTGGCGAATGTCGGGATCGTAATCGTGTCGCACTCGCCCAAGATTGCCGAAGGCGCAGCGGACATGGTCCGCCAAATGGTGGGTGACGGGGTGAATCTGGCCTACACCGGAGGAGATCCAGGCGGGGGGCTTGGAACCGGCGTCGAGTTCGATTCTAGACGCGATCGACCGCGCATGGTCGGAGGCCGGCGTTGCCATTCTGGTCGATCTAGGCGGCGCCGAAACGAACAGCGAAATGGCGGTGGAAATGCTCGATGAGGAACGACGTGGCCGGGTGGTGGTGTGCAACGCTCCGATTGTCGAAGGTGCGGTCATGGCCGCCACGGAGGCGTCCGGCGGTTCGACATTGGAGGCCGTCAGGCGCACGGCCGAGGAGCTTTCACCGCAATGAAGGACGCGGCCATGAAACACGAGACTGCAGCCGAACAGGCGACTGATCATGCAGAGCTCACCAACGCGGTTGGTTTGCACGCGCGCCCTTCCGTCAAGCTCACACAGCTTGCCAAGACCTTCGACTGCCGGGTCGAGATCGCGTTATCGGCCGATGGACCGTGGGTGGACGCCAAGAGCCCGGTTAAGGTCATGCGCGTCAAGGCGCCGCGAGGCGCGGTTCTGCATGTTCGCGCGTCGGGCAGGGGCGCCCGCGCGGCAGCGGCGGCGCTCGTGGGTCTAGTCCGCGATGGTTTTGGCGAGGCGATCGATCAGCCTGCAGATCAGAGCCATGGCTGAGCTTCGCCTTTTCGGCCGAAGCGCCGCGCCAGGCATGGCGGATGGCGTCGTGACCGTGCTTGGCGCCGTCAAGCGACAGCAGCGCGAGGCTGGCACGCCGGCGCAGGAGGCCCTGGCGCTGAAGGACGCGATCGCGCGGGCGCTCGCCGAGGTCGTAGCTTTAGGCCAAGGGGCTTCCGGCGACGCCAGCGATATGCTCGCCTTCCAGGCGGCGATGCTGTCCGACGAGGAGCTGAGCCGGGCGGCGTTCGAGTCCATTTCAGCTGGCGAGTCTGCATCTGCGGCTTGGGAAGCCGCAATGACCGATGAAATCTCCGGTTATCGGGCCGGCGAGGACGCCTATTTCTCCGCTCGCGCAGCCGATCTCGAGGACATCCGCGACCGCGTGCTCGGGCATTTATCGCCTGGGGCGGATGGCGCGCCGATTCCTGGCGGCTCCGTGGTGGTCGCGACCGATCTGCCTCTCTCGCGCTTTCTCGGCATCGATTGGGCGCAGGGCGGCGCGATTGTGTTGACCGAGGGAAGCTCGACCGGTCACGTCGCCATGCTTGCGCGCGCTCGCCGCGTGCCAATGGTCGTCGGACTTGCCGCCGCCGCCGACTCGATGGCCGGCCGCGAGGCGCTCGTCGACGCCGCGAGCGGCGAGGTGGTGCTGGATCCCTCGGAAGACACCCGCACCGCCTTCGCCGCAAGGGCTGGCCGCGCAGCGGTCGCAGCCGCCGCAGCCGCAACTTTCCGTCAGCGACCGGCGGTTACGAAGGACGGAACCGAGATCTCCGTGAACCTCAACGCCGCGAGCGCCGAAGAGCTAGATGGGATCGATCCTGCGATTTGCGACGGCGTTGGCCTCGTGCGCACGGAACTCATGTTCTACGGACCTGACGGCCCGCCAAACGAGGATGCTCAATACGAGTCCTATCGTCGCATTGTCGCCTGGGCTCAGGGCCGTCCTGTCACCATCAGAACTCTGGACGCCGGCGGCGACAAGCCCATAGAAGGCGTCACAATAAATGGCGAAAGCAATCCCTTCCTCGGCCTGCGGGGGATCCGGTTGTCGTTGCGCCATCCCGCCCTGTTCCGAACCCAGCTTCGAGCGCTTGCGCGCGCCGCAGTGCACGGCGACCTGCGTGTTATGCTGCCGATGGTGACTGTTCCGGCGGAACTTGAGGCCGCGCGAACGCTGCTGGACGAGGCCTTGACGAGCCTCGAGCGAGACCGCATCGCCGCCGGGCGACCGAAACTGGGGATCATGATCGAGGTCCCAGCCGCCGCACTTGCTATCGACCTTTTCGACGCCGACTTCTTCTCGATCGGCTCCAACGACCTTACCCAATACGTCACTGCCGCCGGTCGCGACATTGGCGCGGTCGCCGATCTCGCCGACCCGCTGAACCCTGCGGTCATGCGATTGATCGCGTCTGTCGCGCGGCACGGGCGGGAATCGGGACGCGGGGTCAGTCTTTGTGGCGATGCGGGCGGCGAACCTCGGGTGATCGGCGCTCTGCTTCGCGCCGGCCTGCGCTCGCTATCGGTCGCGCCTCAATCCGTCGCCGCCGCCAAGCAAGCGATCGCCGCCGTCGATTTGCATGAGACGACGCCATGAACGACGCCGTCGGGGGCGAGACGGTTGCTGACTACAAGCGTCTGCTCCAGGCCGTGTGCGACAATCGCCCCTCTGGTACGCGCGGCCGCCTCGCGGTTGCGCTTGGCACCAATCGTTCCTTCGTGTCGCAGTTGGTTAACCCGGCTTACGCGATGCCCATTCCGGCGCAGCATCTCGAAACCATTTTCGAGGTCTGCCACTTTTCGCCGGCGGACCGCGCCGCGTTTCTCGCTGTCTACGATAACGCTCATCCGGGCCGGCGAGAAACAGGTGAGGAGACTGCAGGAACTCGCACGGTTAGCCTTACCGTGCCCGATTTAGGGAGCGCACGGCGGAACCAGGCGGTCGACGCCTTGCTCGTGGAATACGGGCGCCATGTCGCGCGGCTTGCGACGCTGCTGAAGGAATAAGGCCGGTCGAACGCTGCCCCAAGACGGGAGGAATTGAATGAAAAAGCTGATGAATGCCGTCGATGCGATGCTCGACGAAAGCCTCGATGGCTTTGCGGCAGCGCACGCCGACATTGTCGAACTCGGAGCTGAGCGGAAATTCGTCCGCCGCCGCGCGCTGAGCCCCGGCAAGGTCGCGCTGGTATCCGGCGGCGGCTCTGGCCATGAACCCTTGCATGCGGGCTTCGTCGGCCACGGCATGCTGGACGCAGCTTGTCCTGGCCAGGTGTTCACGTCCCCAACGCCAGATCAGATGGCGGCCGCCATCGAGGCGGTCGACACCGGCGCCGGCTCTTTGTTGATCGTCAAGAACTACGAAGGCGATGTCATGAACTTCGAGATGGCCGGCGAGCTTGCCGCCGCAGAAGGCCGGAAGATCATGATGGTGGTGACGAATGACGACGTCGCTGTGCCCAACTCGACCTGGTCGACCGGCAGGCGCGGCGTCGCCGGCACTCTGGTCGTGGAGAAAATTGTCGGCGCCGGCGCTGAACAGTCGATGGGGCTTTCGGCGTTGCAAGACCTCGGCCGCAAAGTGAACGAGCGCACGCGGTCGTTCGGCGTCGCCTTGACTCCATGCACCGTGCCCGCCGCCGGCAAGCCGACGTTCGAGCTTGCCATCGATGAAATGGAAGTGGGAGTCGGCATCCACGGCGAACCTGGCCGTCGCCGCAGCAAGCTAACTTCAGCCGACGCGATCGCGGAGGAGATGCTGGGGCCGATCCTTGGTGATCTCGCTCCCCGGGAGGGGAGCGATTGCCTTCTCTTGGTCAATGGCTTTGGCGGCACGCCGCTGATGGAACTCTACCTAATGGTGAACGTAGCCCGACGCATCCTCACGGGCCGAGGGCTTAAAGTCGCCCGGCACCTAACCGGCTCCCTGGTCACCTCCCTAGATATGGCCGGCTGCTCGTTGACGGTCAGCCTGCTCGACGAGCCCTTGATCCGCCTGTGGGACGCCCCGGTTAAGACAGCTGTCCTGTCCTGGTAGGTTGAGAAGAAAGATACCTTCTTCTGCGATAGAATGCCGTTGGCGGAGGAGACGACGACGTCTTTCCCCGCGACCCCTTTCCGAATCGACCGGAGATCCTTGAGGTCTCAAACGACTGCTAGATCGCCTCTTGACGAAGCCCGCGAGCCGCGCTCCATAGCATTCTCGGCCCGCTTCACCGATCGAATGTCCGTTTCGGCTTTGACGCAGCTAAAGAGCGCCCAGGAAATTGGCGGCCTCGTCGCGGCAGAAGTCAAGATACGCGCGCATGATCGTCGAGGGAAACCGCTGCGCGGGATAAAGCAGATGGAGGGTCTGCTCGGGCAGCAGGTTTCGAGGAAGCACATCGCGCAGTTCTCCGCTCGCCAAAAGCGACGCCGCAAGAAAAGGCGGCAGTTCAGTCACGGCGTCCCCTCGTTCCGCGCAGTCGCGCAGATGGAGGTAGTCGTTGGTCGCCAGCAGCGGGTTGGGCTCAAAGATCTCGTCGCCAAGGCGCCATATCGCGCGTTCTCCGGGGCTCGCTGCCCAGGTCGCCAACGGGTAGCGACTTAGGTCGCCGGATGTCAAAGGCTCGCCAAGTCGGTCGAGGAGATCGAGACGCCGGCCCAGCCGCGAGGCTCCTTCAGCTCTGGCGGGATCTCGCCGGCCGGCCGTCCAGCCTCGACCCCCGCCGGATTCGCGAAGTAGCGGCGCGGCTCGACCTGGCCGTGGACTCGAACGGCCTCGCATCCAGCCTAAAGGCTTGCGCAGGGCAGGGCGATCCTGTCTCGGCCGCCGCGAAAGCCGCCGCCGCAACGTTCTCCCTGTTCCCGGACGCCCCGGCGGCCGACGCCGAAATCCTCGGCCTCTCGGCGTTCGACCTCGTCCTCGCTCTTCGCTTGCGCTGGCCGCGGCCTCTGCCGCTCATCACCCCGCATTCTGGACCCCAGCATAAGGTCGGACGGGGGAGGGTGGCGGCCGAGACCCGGCGACGTAAGTGGCGCCCGTATTCTCCCCACTTGTGACATTTGGAATTTCCCCAGTTTTCGTGACTGGCCGGCGGCCAAGCCGAAATCACCGAGGTTCCTCCTGCTGGCGGGAGGGAGGACGCGGTGATCAAACTTGGGGAACTCGTCATGATCCTGGATTTGCATCGCCAGGGCCTATCGGTCAGCGCCATCGCCCGGCAGGTCGGCATCGACCGAAAGACTGTCAGGACCTATATTGCCAAAGGGCTGGAGCCGCTGGCCTACAAGAAGCGCGCGGCCCCGCCGAGCGTCATCGATAGCTTCGAACCTACTTGCGCGAGCGCCTGGCGGCCTTTCCCGCACTGACCGCGCGGCGTCTGTTGCGGGAACTCAAGGAGCGCGATTTTACCGGCAGCTACAGCGTTGTGCGGGACCGCGTGCGCGAGATCCGGCCCGCCCGCATCTCCGGATACGAAGTGCGTTTCGAGACGCCGCCGGGCGAGCAAGCCCAAGTCGACTTCGCCCGGTTCGAGGTCGAGTTTGCCGACGAGCCGGGGTCAAGCGCATCGTCTGGCTGTTCTCAATGGTGCTCGGCTACTCTCGGCTGATTTGGGCGCGGTTCGTCCGCCACCAGGATCTGCAAAGCGTCCTGCGCTGCCATATCGCGGCTTTCGACGCGATCGGCGGCGCGCCACGCACCATCCTTTACGACCGCATGAAGACCGCGGTCATCGGCGAGGACGCCGACGGGCTCGTCATCTACAACCGCGCCCTCCTCGACCTCGCCCGGCACTACGGCTTCCAGCCGCGCGCCTGCCGGCCCTATAGGGCCAAAACCAAGGGGCAAGGTCGAGCGGCCGTTTCGCTACATCCGCGAGGACTTCTTCCTCGGCGGCGCGTTCCGTAACCTCGACGACCTGAACGAGCGGCTCCGTCATTGGTTCGACACGGTCGCCAATCCACGCGTGCACGCGACCACCAACCAGGTCGTCAACGAGGCCTTCGCTGAGGAGAGGGCGTTTCTCAAAGCCGTTCCGACCATGCCCTACCAGGCGGTGCTGCGGTCGAGCGGCGCGCTTCGCACGAAGGCATGGTCAGCGTCGGCGGCAATCTCTACAGCGTGCCCGACACGACCAGGCGGCGCGTATTCGAGGTGCACGTTCTCGCCGACGAGGTCCGCATCTTCGAAGACGGAGCGCTCGTCGCCACCCACGCTCCTCTGGAGGGACGGGGCGAGAAGCGGCTCGATCCTTCGCACCGCGAACCCGGCAGCCCTTGCCGGCGCCGCCCGAGCGACGAGCCCCGGATCCTCACGCGCGCCGGCGATCGTGTTCTTCGTCGCTCGCTCGACTTCTACGCCGCCGCCGGCCGCCGTCTCGCACGCGTCGGAGGCGTTCCATGAGCGCGCCGTCGGTCTTAGAGCGCGTCAAGACCACCCTCGTCGCCTTGAAGATGCCGCGCGCGCTGGAGGTCCTCGACGTCACCCTGCGCGGCATCGAGCGCGGCGAGATCGGCGCTGTCGAGGCCATCGACGCCTTGCTGACCGAAGAACTGACCACGCGCGAGGACCGCCGCGTCAGGATGGCGGTCCAGATGGCCAGGCTGTCGGCGATCAAGACCCTTGCCGGTTTCGACTTCGCCTTCCAGCCATCGCTCGACAGGAACCGCATCCTGGCGCTCGCCGGACTGCAGTTCATCGAGCGCGCCGAAGCACTCCATCTGATAGGTCCGCCCGGAACCGGCAAGACTCATCTGAGCCTCGCACTCGGCGTCGAGGCGGTCAAAGCCGGCCGCAGCGTCTACTTCAGCTCGCTCGCCGACATCGTCGCTGCACTCGCCAAGGCCGAGCGTGACGGCGCCCTTCGCGAGAGGATCCGCTACTACTGCCGGTTCGCGCTGCTCATCGTCGACGAGATCGGCTACCTCCCCGTTACGCCCGGCGGTGGCAACCTCTTCTTCCAGCTCGTCAACGCCCGGTACGAGAAGGGCGCCATGATCCTCACCTCAAACCGCGGCTTCGCCGAATGGGGCGACATCTTTGGCGATACCGTCGTAGCGACCGCGCTCCTCGACAGGCTGCTTCATCATGCCGTCGTCATCCAGATCGAGGGCTCCAGCTATCGGTTGCGCGAGCACGCCGACCTCTTGCCCGACACGGCCCGATTCAAGCCCAACGTTCAGCCCAACCCCATTCCGCCGACCCTGAAACGCCGTGGCCGGCCGCCAAAAATCGGAGGCGCCGATCACGCCAACGGCTGATCGCCAAGACCCGCCAGACTGGGGAATTTTGCGGCGCCACTTTTGAGGAAAATCGCGGCGCCATTGACAGGGCGGCCGTCATGGCCGCGTCCGATGGGCGATAGGGGCGCGCCAGGTGGATCGAGACAGTCCCACGGGCACCGAAAAGCGGCGATGTCCTGCGCTGGACGCGGGCGCAGATAAAGAGGCGAGCGAGAGCGGCATGAGTCATGCATTCACCGTCGAGACACTCGCCGCAAGATGGGAATGCTCGGGCCGTCTTGTTCGCGAACTGATTAATCGGGGGGAGTTACCTAGGCTCAGGACCTATTAAAGTTCTTGCGCTGGGTCGGATTGGCTGATTCATAGGCGAGGCGGGAGGCTTCGCCGATGACTGATTTGTTCTTGCTGTCTCGGGCTCAGATGCGTCGGATTGAGCGGTATTTTCCCTTGTCGCACGGGATCGCTCGGGTCGACGACCGGCGGATCGTCAGCGCGATTGTATTTGTGATCAAGAACGGGCTTCGCTGGCGCGACGCCCCGCCTGGGTATGGTCCGCACAAGACGATCTACAATCGGTTCATTCGCTGGAGCCGCTTGGGCGTGTTCAACAAGATTTTCGCAGCCTTGGCGCACAACGGCCGCAAGCCCGAGCGGGTGATGATCGACGCCACGCATCTCAAGGCCCATCGCACCGCCGCGAGCCTTTTAAAAAAGGGCCTGTTCCCCGACGTATCGGGCGCACCAAGGGGGGTTTGAACTCCAAGCTGCACGCGCTCTGCGACGGCAACGGACGTCCGCTCGTCATGCTCTTAAGCGAGGGGCAGATGAGCGATTACAAGGGCGCGGCGTTGATGTGGCCCGCCATGCCGAAAGCCAAGCAACTCCTGGCCGACAAGGGTTACGACGCCGACTGGTTCCGCGCCGCCCTCGCCAAGCGCGGCGTCGCCGCCTGCATTCCTTCGAAATCCAACCGGAAGGTCGCGATCCCCCATGACGCCGTCCTCTACAAACAGCGCCACAAGATCGAGAACATGTTCGGACGGCTCAAAGATTGGCGGCGCATCCACACCCGTTATGACCGCTGCGCCCATACCTACTTCTCGGCAATCTGCATCGCCGCCGCCGTCATATTCTGGCTGTGATCAATGAGTTCCTGACCCTAGTTTCCGCCTCGGCAAGCTCGTGAGAATATCCCGCACCGCAGTCGAGGAATGTGAATGCCGTACGCTCTTGTCCCGCCCAAGGCTGGCCGCTCGCCGTTCTGGCGCGTTCGTGGAACTGAGTTCTCCATCCCAATTGACCGAAGCACTCAGACTAGCGACAGGCGGCTCGCCGCGAAGCTCCTGGCCCAATGGCGGACGGAAGCCCAACGACTTGCCGTTGCTCCTCCCGACGAAAAACGCGGCCTGACCTTCGCCAGCGCAAGCATCGCTTATATGAACGCTGGCGGCGAGAAGCGTTTCCTCGCCCCGCTCCTCAAGCACTTTCGCGAGAAGGCACTGGCGAAGATCGACCAAGCCGCAATCGACGCCGCTGCGGTCGCGCTCTATCCCGAGTCAACCCCTGCGACGCGCAACCGCCAAGTCTATTCGCCCGTGAGCGCAATCCTACGCCACGCTGGCGTCATCATGCCACTTAGGAGGCCGAAGGGCGCACATGACGGGCGACGGCTAGATTGGTTGCGGCAGGATCAAGCGTTCGCGCTCCTTGATGCTGCTAGTATCATTCATGAGCGCTTTGGCGCTCTGCTTAAGTTCCTGCTCTACAGCGGAGTTCGACTCTCGGAAGCGCTGCGCCTCGAATGGATCGACGTGGACCTTACCCGCGCCGTCGCGCTCATTCGCGAGACGAAGAAGACCAGCCGCTCACGGTTCACCTGCCCTCGCAGATCATCGCCGCCCTTGCATCCCTGGACCGTGAGAAGCCTCGCGTGTTTCGCCTTACCAAGACCGGGAGGCTCTATAACCTGCTCGCCCAAGCCGAGCGCCGGGCCGGCGTTGAACTTCCACCCCGAACCGCGTTCCACGTCCTAAGACACACCCATGCAACTTGGCGCCGCCTCCATACCGGGGCAGATACCGCCGCGCTGGTAGCGTCGGGTTTGTGGAGATCGAGGACCGCCGCCAGCCGATACGAACATCTGGACGTGACGCAGGAAGCCCGCAAGTCGGACATGCTGCCGACTCCGACGACTCGTGCGAAATCCGGGTGAGCGCGTGAAACCCTTAGCAAACCCTACCCGTTCACCGCCCTTGGTAAGGGAGAGGTCGAGAGTTCAATCCTCTCTTGCAGCACCATTAATCCATTTGAATTGTCGGCGGTTTTCTTCCTGAGGCGTGTCGCCCGGCTGTTCAACGGGCTGGAAGACCGCCTCGCCCTTTTCCGCAACTGCGGCCCACGAAGCGGCCAGCATCGCCCAGAAAAGGCCGGCTCGTGCGTGTTCAAAACACTCCGCATTAACCTTATTGACCTGTGCCGCGGCAGGGCGGCGGCTCAATCAACGAATTTAGCGCTCCGATAACCTTTGTGCGGAATTATCCTCTCATGTGGGACGTTACGGCAACGCCCGAGCAAAGGCCGCACATCTCGCTCTTCACGCGCCTGCGCATCGTCGAGGCCGAGCTTGAGGAGCTGAAGCGCCTTTTCGCCGACCTCAAGGAAGATCATGAAGCCCTGCGCGAGGACCGCGAGGAGTGGCGCTGGCGGGCGGAATATCTTCTGGCGGAGGCCCAAAGGGGCTTTCTCGGCCGCTGGAGCCAGCGAATCACGGAAGCGGCGAAGCCCTTGGCTCGGCGTTTGAACGCGCTCATCTAGCAGCGGAGCCTCGACAGGCTGTAAAGGTCCAGCAAGGCGGAGGCCGACGCCCGTTGTCGCGGGTAAGCCAGCCCTCACTCGATCACTGCGCGAACCATCATCTCTCGACCTTTCGGCGCCCAACGCTGGCCCGCGCTCCGCCTGGCCGGACGGTTCGCATCGACCGCTCTGAACGGCAATCCGAACGCCAACGTTCGCCGCGTTATCGGACCATCAGGCGACTAAAATCCGTCTCAGGTCTCGCTTGAGCACCTTTCCGTTGGCGTTGCGCGGAAGGGTGACGTCGACGCGGTGAAAGTCTTCAGGGACCTTGTAATCGCTCAGGAGATCCGCGCAGTGGCGCCGAAGCTCATCGTCCGGGACCCCGTCGCGGAGAACGACGAAGGCGTGAACGCGCTCGCCGAGCACGGGGCACGGCTTCGCCACCACCGCGACCTCGACAATCGCGGGGTGCCCAAGGAGGACGTTCTCGACCTCGGAGGCGAAGATCTTGTAGCCGCCCCGGTTGATCACGTCCTTGATCCGGTCGACGACCCTAAGGTAGCCGTTTGCGTCCATGATCCCGAGATCGCCCGACTTCCAGTACCCGCCCTTGAACTCGCGTTCGGTGGCCTCGGGATTGTTGAAATAGCCTGGTACGACCATCGCGCCGCCGATATAGATTTCGCCAGGTTCGCCAAAAGGCGCCTCGACGCCGTCGGCGTCCATCACCAGAATGTGCCCACATGGGACGGAGAGACCGACAGAGTCTTTCCGCGCCACCGTCTGTTCCGGAGGCATTATCGCGGCGGGCGAAGTGGTCTCAGTCGAACCGTAACAGTTGAGCAGCTTCAGCTTTGGCAGCTTCTCCGCGATGCGTTCGAGGGTCGCTTCGGGCATGATCGCTCCGCCATAGCCGCAGACGCGCCAGGCGGAGAGGTCGGCCTCGTCGAAATTCGGCGCAATCAGGCAGAGATTGAACATCGCCGGCACGATCAGCGAGTACGTGATTCGGTGGCGCGCCGCGAGATCGATGTAGGCGCTCGCCTTGAACGTCGGCATGATCACCAGCGTTCCGCCGCAATGGATCATCACGTCCACGAGCGCGATAAGGCCGGTGACGTGGCTCATTGGGACAGCGAGGAGCCCGCGGTCCTCCTCGGTCAGGCCCATCGCGAAGCGATAGTGGAGAACGGAATGGACGATGTTGAAATGAGTGAGCATCGCGCCTTTCGGCCGGCCGGTCGTGCCAGAGGTGTAGAGGATCGTCGCCGTCGCTTCCTCCTCCACCGTCTCGGGCCTCGTCACCGGCAGCGCGCCGACAAGCCCCGCGAGCGGCGCGCCGCCGTCACGCCGAACGGCGACGACGTGCTCGAGGCTCGGTGGAGCCCCGGGAGCGGGAATGCGGTCGGCGAGGTCGCGCTCGTGCACAACGACCTTGGCGGAGCAGTCTTCGATGACGTGAAGGTTCTCGGCAAGCTGATGTCCGATGTTCAGCGGCACGGACACCGCCCCAAGCCGCGCGACGGCAAACAGCACGACGACGAACTCGATGCTGTTGCCGAGCGCCATGGCGACACGGTCGTCTTTCCCGACCCCGAGCGCTTTGAGGCCACCGGCGACCAGACCGACTCTCTCGTCGAGCTCCAGATAGGTGAGGCGCTCATCCTCACAGATCAGAGCGGTCCCGTGCGGGCGGCGCGCGACCGCGGATTCCAGCATGGCGTGAACGCTGTTCGGGCGATCGGCGAAGCAGCGCACGATCCGGCTGCCGTATCGCAGTTCGTAACGGGTTGCGGGAACGTCCCCTCGGTCGAACCAACTGTCCATGACGCTCTTCTCGTTTGCGGCGCGCTCGGCCGCGTGGGGCTCAGTGGATCGCCGCGTACATTATCTTTTCCTCGGTCGCCTCCAGGGCCGAGAATTCCTCAACCACCTTCCCCTGGCGCGAGACCAGAATGCGATCGGAAAGCGCCAGAATTTCGGGCAGATAAGAGGAAATGACCACCACCGCCTTGCCCTCGTCGGCGAGGCGACTGATCAGTTCGTGGATCTCGACAATCGCGCCGACGTCGACGCCCCGGGTCGGCTCGTCGAAGACTATGAGTTCCGGCTCTTGGACAAGCGACTTGGCGATCACCACCTTCTGCTGGTTGCCGCCGGAGAGCTCAACGACCTTCGCCTCGTCCCCGATCGTCCGCACGTTCAGCGCCTTGATCCAGTCGGAGCCGACGGAGTTCGCTTCCCTCCGCGAAAGCAGCGTCCGTCCGCCCGGGAACTTGGCGAGAAGGCCGAGATAGATGTTGCGCGCGATCGACGCGGTCTCGAAGAAGCCTTCGACCTTGCGGTCCTCTGTCACATAGGCCACGCCCGCGCGCACCGCAGACGCCGGAACGCGGAAGCGAACCGACTTGTCATGGAGAAAAATCTCGCCGCCGTAGAACAAGTCACGCTTCAACACGCCCGAGACGATCTTGAACGTCTCAGTGCGGCCCGCGCCGACCAGGCCGAAAACGCCCGTGATCTGGCCGGCGAAAACCGATAGCGAATTGTTCCTCACCATCGGCGCCATCTTCAGGTTCTGCACCGTAAGCACGCGCGCGCCCGCTTTCCGCACGGTCGTCTTGCGCACACCGTAAAGCGTATTGGAAAGGTCACGCCCGACCATCGCCTGCACGATGCGCGCGCGATCGAACATGGATGCGTCGTCGGTGACGACCTTCTTGCCGTCCCGCAGCACGGTGATGCGGTCGGCGAGGGTCAGCGCCTCCTCAAGCGCGTGCGAGATGAAGACGATCGACACGCCGCGTTTCTTGAGGTCGCGCACGAGATCGAAAAAGTATTTCTTCTCCTCGGGCGTGAGCGTCGCTGTCGGCTCGTCGAAGATAATCACCTTGGCCTTGTGGAGCACGGCGCGGGCGATCTCGACCATCTGCTTCTTGGCTGCGCCGAGGGCGCCGACGGTTGCGGTCGGCGTGACGTCGAAGTTCAGCGACTGCAGGAAGGATTGCGCTGAAATGTATACGCCGCGCAGGCGGTTGTAGAAACGCTCCTGCCCGAGATAAAGGTTCTGCGCCACGGTCATGGTCGGCACGAGGCTGTTCTCCTGGAACACCATGCCGATGCCGAGATGGCGCGCCTCGAGCGGTGATTGTGGCGAGACGACCACGCCGTCGACGGTCATCGTTCCCGACGTCAGAGTCACCACGCCGGCCATGACCTTTGTCAGCGTCGATTTGCCGGCGCCGTTCTCGCCCACCAGCGCGTGGATCTCTCCGCGCCGTAGATCGAAATCGACGCCTTCGATCGCTGGGACGCCGGCATAGAGCTTGGTCGCCTGGCTCAGAGACAGAACGATGTCGTCGCTCATGCCCCGAATTCCTTGTCGAGCGGAGCGATGGGCAGCTTCAGAATCCTCCCTGGACCCTTTGCGATCATCACCAGGTAGCCTTCGTGTTCGACAGCGGCGGCGACGCCATGGTTGACGCCGTCGACGCGGCTGTGCAGCGAATAGAGCGGGGCGCCGTCCCCGCCGAGGCGGATGACGAGACCGTAAGAACGCGGCGGCGCCCAGGGCTTGACGACGCCCATGGTCTTGATGTGCGCGCCTTGCAGCGGTTCCTTGAACGACAGGCCGGAGCGCAAGCGCGGCACGATCCAATATTGCGGATCGATCTCCGCCATCATTCGCTTCCGGTAAGCCGGCTCGCGCAGAATGAACTCGATGAGCAGGCTTCGCGCCACGAAGGCGGTCAGCCAATAGCCGCCGCCCGACGCGCGCGACATCCGCGACGGATAAACTGGCAGATGAGGCAGCGCGGTCCGGATCGAGCCGTCCTGCCCGATGGCGATCACACGATGCCGCCAGCTTTCGCTGACCAGAACCTCGTCGCCGCTCACGCCCGCGCCAAAGGCGTAGCCCAGTCCGCCGGCGAGGGTTTTCGTCGATCCGGTCTTCGGATCGAATGCGAGCAGCCGACCACTATGACCGCGCTCCAGAAGATCCCACGCCCACCGCTCAACGCCTTGCGTCGCGGATCCGTCGGTCGCAATCAGCGTGCCGTCCGCGCCCGGCGCGAGCGCGTTGACCGCGTTGAGCCCAGTCGCGAACACCGCGGACGGCTTCGCCGCCGAAAGCTCCGAAAAGACGTGAACCTCCTTGCCCGCGAGGGCCACCGCAAAGCCGCGTTCCGGCAAGACTGCGAGCGCGGAGATTGGTCTGTCGAAGCGACGCGCCTCCGTCGCTTGGCCAGCGTCAAGTCGGAGAAGCCGCGGTCCGTCGGCGAGAAGGATCGTGGTTCCATATGTCGTCAGATCCTCGGGCGCATCGCACTCAAGGATGGTTTCCGCCTCCTCCAGCTTCTGGTTCGCCTTCAGCGCGCCGTCGAATGTCGGCACGGCGATCGCCGAGTCGCCCCGGCCCAAAAAGCGGTTCACGTATCCTTGAACAGCGCCGATCACGGCGATCGCCCCCAGCGCTTGTCGTACTGGACGAAGTCCGGGTCGGCGCCCTCGAGCTTGTAGCGGCCGATGCGATTGTTGGCGATGCCGCCAAGGTAGAGATAGCCGCGATGTTCGCGCATCGACGTGATCATCGGGTGATTGAGGCCGTGGAGGTCCCAGAAAGAGTCCAGGATCTCGCCCTTCTCGTTGAATTTGACGACGCAGCCCGTGTTGATGTTGGGGAACAACCACTCATCGACGGGCAGCCGCTTGGCCATGCGGTTCCGGAAAGCCGGCATGCGCCAGGCGAGGTCGAGCGAAGGGCTGCGCATGCCGACCAGGGCGAGCCAGTAATTGCCGTCGGACGCCAGGTTGATGTTGTCGGGATAGCCCGGCAGGTTGTCCATCACGACCTCGACCCGACCCTTCTTCGGCCCCTCGAACCAGTAGCGCTTGATTGAGCAGCCGAAGGTTTCGGCGAACAGGATCGACTGACGGTCGCTCGCAACGCAGATGCCGTTCGGGAACTTGAGCCCACGGACGGCGGTCTGGGTTTTCCCGGTCTTGGTGTCGAAGCAGATGATCCGACCGTTGCCGCGCGCCTCGAGCCCATCGACCGGCCATTCGTCCATCTCGTAGCGGATCGTCGCCTCGGAGAAGAAGATCAGGCCGTTGTCGGTGATGTCGAGATCGTCGGCCAGCCTGAGGCGACTGTCGTCGTTGACGGACAACCAACTGCGGTTGGTCTCGTCCGTCGCCTTTTCGACCTTGCCGCTCGGATCGATGCGGTAGAGACCCATGCCGCCGATGCAGATAAAGAGGTTATCGCTGCGGTCGAAGGCCATGCCGAGCGGCTGTCCGCCGATGTGGGCGAAGATCTCCATCCGCTGGTAGTCGGGCGCGAAGAAGCGGACCACGTCGCCGTGGCGCGAGCCGGCGTAGAGGTTGTCATGACGATCGAGGATGACGTCCTCGGGCGCCTCGATCCGCCCGAGGCCGATCAGCTCGACATCGCGCAGCCGATCGTTCTGCTCGAACGGACCGCCCTTGCCGATCTCCGTCGTCGGAGGCGGCGGGAGGTCGTGATAGGTCGGGCTGACATAGACCTTGCTGATGATGCGGGTCCGATTCTTCTGCCACCGGATGTCGATCATCGCGGCGAGAAGAAGGATGGTGGCGAGCGCAAGGCGATTGAAACCGCCGCGCGCGTTCATGGTCGTGAGGCCGTTGGTGATGAGAAGCACGATCAGCGTGCCAACGGCCGACTTGGTCACCGAGCCCTTGCCGCCGCCAAGCGTGATGCCGCCGAGAACCGTCGCCGTCAGCACGATCACTTCGAGGCCGACGCCGATGTCGCCGCCGACGGTCCCGAGGCGCGCCGCGAAGAAAAGTGCGGCGAGCCCCGTCAGGGCGCCGCAGGCGACATAGCAAAGCGCAATCGTGCGCCGCACCGCGATGCCCGAATTGTAGGCGGAACGGCGCGAGCCGCCGATGGCGGTGATGTGCCAGCCGGGCCTAAGCCGGGTCATGAAGATGTGCCCGAAGATGGCG
This sequence comes from uncultured Alphaproteobacteria bacterium, assembly GCA_963737365.1. Taxonomy (GTDB): domain Bacteria; phylum Pseudomonadota; class Alphaproteobacteria; order Rhizobiales; family Beijerinckiaceae; genus Roseiarcus. Next base: position 477,728 of record CAVTSD010000005.1, on the reverse strand, counting down.
ACCGCCAGATAGACGATGGCGATGCTCGGCACGCCGACAACGTCGCCGCCACCGAGAAAATTCCAGGAGGGAAAGTCTGGGAAAGCGGAGGCGATCTGGTTCGAATAGCGCTGGATCAGAAGATCGAATGCGGAGCGGTAGATAATGAGCGTGATGAGGGTGGTGATGAACGCCCTCAGCCTCAGATAGCCGATAAGAACGCCATTGACGGCGCCAAGCAGCGCTCCGCAGGCGACCGTTGCCGCGATCACGGCGACCACCGGCCAGTTCAGAACGTCAAGCGTGTAGAGCGCGCAGAAGTCGGTCAGAGCGAACATCGATCCGACGGAGAGGTCGATGCCCCCGACGATGACGACCAAAGCTTCGCCCAGCCCGATGAATCCGATCTCGCCCGCTTCTCGAGCGGTGTCGGCCAGGCTAGACGCCGAGAGGAAGTTGTCGATCATCCGGCTCAGGCCGAAGCCGACGATCAGAAGAACGATTACCGGTATCGCCGTTTCGGTCCATCGCTTGGACAGGATCTCGCCGACCAGGTGATCCGGCCAAAGCCGGTATCGCCAACGAGTGAGGGTTTCTTGCATTGGGGCCGGGCGATTGGAGAGATGTCTTGCGGGAAGGCGACAGACGCTCGGGCTTTTTGCCCGAGCGTTCGCCACTGCACGGTTCGTTATTTCTTCAGGTCGCTAAGATTCCAGCACGCCATCTCGGAATTGGCGTTCTCCTTGGTTATCGGGATCAGCGTCGTATAGGAGGAGCCCTTGATCGAACCTGGCTTCACGCCCGACGAAATCAAATACTTGATCAGGCCGCCCATCTGCGCCGCCTGCGTCGGGACATCGTAGCTGAGGTCGAGATCGAAGCCGCCGGCCTTCACCTGTTCGCAGGCGCCCTTGCGTTCGCCGCCGCCCGAGGTGGCGACGAACACCTTGCCGGTCAGGCCGGCTTCCTTGACCGCCGCAGCGGTTCCGATGTCCATGCCGTCCCAGAAGCCAACGATGCCGCACAGATCCGGATTCTGCTTGAGCACGGTCTGGACGATCGCCTTCGCCTTGGCCGCGTCCCAGTCAGCCGCCTGGCTCGAGACGACCTTGATCTCGGGATGTTTGGCGAGGACGTTCTCGACGCCTTTAAGAGTGTAGGCGCTCGCGGCGGCTGACAGCGCGCCCTGCACAATGGCGATCTTGTTCGACTTGCCTTCGCAAGCCTTCACGACCCCCTCGGCGTCCTTTTCGCCGATCTCGATCCAGTTCGCGCCGACGAAGCCCGTGCTGCGATAGGCCGAGCCCATGTTGATCTGTATGACGTAAATGCCCTCGTTCTCCGCCCGCTGCAGGAGCTTGGCGTAAGTCTGGACGTCCGGATTATGGACGACGATGACCGCGGGCTTTTCCGAGATGAGGGACGTGACCGCCTGCGCGCCGGCATTGGTGTTCCAGTTCGGATCGCGCAACTCGAACTTAACGCCGTAGGGCTCGAGTTCCTTCTTCAGGCCGGCAAACCAACCCTCGGTCAGGTCGAAATTCATCGCGACCGGCACAAAAGCGACGACCTTGCCGTCGAGCGCCTCCTTGAAACGGCTTCTGGAACGGCTCGTCGAGCCCCTGCTGGGCGAACGCCGGCACGACTGCCGCGGTCGTCAGTCCGAGCGCGAGCAGCGCCGCCTTCGTTAGTCGATTGAATGCCATTGCTTCCTCCTCCGGTTTGTCCCATGCGGGATTTCGTTTCGCTAGATGTCGCCTTGCTGCGCCGTCTCCTCGTTGCGAGGATTTAGGAACGAATCCGTGATGACGGCGAGCAGCAGCACAACGCCCTTGATCAGGTTTTGCCCTGCGTAGGGGATGTCCATGATCGTCATGCCGTTGAGCATCGTGCCGATCAGCAGGGTACCAATAATGACGTTGAAGACTCCGCCGCGACCGCCCGAGAGGCCGATGCCGCCCAGCACGACGACGAGGATGACGTCGTAGATGAGCGTCGAATTAAAGATGCGCGTCGGCATCGAGTTGATCGAAGCCGCCATGACGAGGCCGGCGAAGCAACCGATCAACGAAGCCAGCACATATTGCAGGACGATGATCGGGCGGGCGGGAATGCCGCTCACGCGCGCCGCGTTTGGATTGTCGCCAATCGCGTAGACATAGGCGCCCCACCGCGTCCAGCGCAAGAACATGGCGACTGCGGCGCAAGCGATCGCGAACATCACGATCGGCGTCGGTACGCCGAGAATCGAGCCTTGCCCCAGGCGCTGAAAGCCCTCCATCCCCGGGCTCCACTGGACGACGTCGAGCTGGAACAGGAAGGCTTGTCCCAGCCCGGCGACGAAGATTCCGGTCGCAAGCGTGGCGAACAGCGAGGGCACGTCGGCGAAAGCGATAAGCCAGCCGTTGACGAGGCCGAACGCGACGGCAAATAGCAGCGCGATCACGATCGATCCGCCGAGCGAGTGCCCGTTCTGCACCATTTGCAGGACGAGGCCGGGGGGCACGGCGAGCGCGGCGATGAGGGAAATGTCGATGCCGCGCCCGAGGACCACGATCGCCATTGCGAGACCAAGGATGCCGAGCACCGCGACATTCTGCAGCAGAGTGAGCATGTTGTCGCCCGAGAGGAAGCCGGGCAGAAAGACGGAGAACACGGCGAACAGCGCGGCGAAGACGACGAACACGATCTCCTGCTGCGTCACCCGGAAGCGTTTCATCCCTCAATCCTCGTCTTGTCGCTCGGATCGTGATCGCTCATGGGTTCAAGCCGCGGCCGCTTCGGTTCGCGGCCACATGCCTCCTTCCGACCAAGCCTCAGACTGCTCGAGCGTCAGTTGGGCGCCGTCGCCGCCGGTTCGGGGCGCCGATATCCCGCGTCTTTCGCACTAGGGGAGACCTGCGTGCGGCGTCTCTACAATCGCGACCTCGACACGCCCCTTGGGAGATGCGGCCGCTTCGCTGGCGAGAGAAGTAGGAGCGGTCATCATGAACAGTGTCTGGCCGTCTTCGCCGCCCAACATGCAGGCGTAGCAATTTTGGCTTGTGGCGACCGTCTCGAGCACGGCGCCCCCCTCGCCGATCCGGACGCATTCTGGCGTTAACGCGCTCGCGACCCAGACAGCGCCGCTCGCATCCAGCGCAATCCCGTCCGGCACGCGGGGCCAGGTTTCCGCAAAAACGCGACGGCCGCTCAGACTTCCATGCGCGTCGATGTCAAAAGCCGTCAGGCAGCCACCGAGGGTCTCCGCGACGATCAACGTCTTGCCGTCCGGCGTGATGACGCAGCCGTTGGGAAAATGCATGCCTTCCGCCGCGACGGAGACCGCGCCATCGGGGGATATACGCGCGAGCTTCGCGGTCGGGTGATCTGCGATAACGGCCGCCTCGCCCCGCTTGATGAGATCTTCATGGAGGTCGAAGCCGAAATTGCCGACATAGGCGCCCCCCGCCGAATCGACGACCATGTCATTGCAATGGAAAGACGCGACCTTGCTGAGGTCGGCGTGGACGGAAATCTTGCCATCCGGCGTCCGGCGCAACACCTGACGCTTGACCATGGAGACGATAAGCAGAGAGCCGTCCGGCGTCCAACCGATGCCGGAGGGCAGGTCGTCGATCTCGACTTCCACGCGCAGGTGACCCTCCGGGGAAACTGACTTGACGGCTTTCGCATAAAAGTCGCTGAACCATAGGCGGCCGTCCTTCCAGCGAGGCCCCTCGCCGAAATAGATCCCGTCACAAAGTTGGGTTGCGGTCCTGTCCATCTTCTCTCCCTAGTCCTTTTCGTCTGCGCGGATCGTTCGCGCTTATCTTCAGTTGGCGACGAATCTTGTGGCGAAGCAAGCGAAACTTATCGACCGACGCGGAGGCTCGCCGAGCCAACGGGCGATACGCTAGACCTCGGGGGACACGACGCCTCCTCAGCGACATCGTCGGTCGCGTGATGTAGCGGCTTGCGTCCGCGGCGAGGAGCACCGCTACGGCGCCGATGTCGACTGGCTCCCCCAATCTGCGCAACGGGGTCTTCGCCTCGATACGGGACCTGATCGCCTGATATCGACCAAGCGCTGCAATTCATAGATCGGAGCTCACGCCCGAGTTCCCATCAAGGGTCGAGCGCGCCCGCAAAAGAAAATGCTGACTGGACGGCGCGATACGCTACGCACGTCGAGGCGCGGCGTTGAAATCACTTCCGGCCTTTTTTACCATGAGTGCGCCGTGACGTCCGGCCGTGCGCGAGGGCATCGTCCTTCGTCTTTCTAAGGTACTCCGCAATGATCTGCCCGGCTCGACTGATGTCGTAAGCAATGGCCAGCGAGGCCGATCGGGAGTCCCGGACACGGAGCGCCGCCAGTGCTTGCCGATGCGGGTGATAGGGACTGCGCACAACCTCGCCGCCGTGGATGTCGTGCCGGATCGCAAATGCGAGCTGGGGTCCAACGCGCAACCATAGGCTCTCGATCATCTTCAACAGAAGCGGACGATGCGCGCCGGCGTAAACGCTGAAGTGAAACTTCCTGTTGAAATGCATCGTGCCTTCGGCATCCCCTGAGTCGAAGGCGTCTTCCATCCCGCCGGCAAATTCACTCGCTTGCTTGATCTCCGCTTCGGTGATCTCCTTGGCCGCTTCGGAAGCCGCGAGTCCTTCGAGCGACACTCGGATCAGGCAAAGCTCCTCATAGTCGCTTGCCGTCATGATGGGGACCGCGAGGTTACGACCTGTCGTTGTCACCACCGCGTTCTCGGCTTCGAGGCGCCGCAGCGCATCTCGGATCGGCATCATGCTCGTTCCGAAGGAGCGGGCGAACTCGCGAATAACAATTCGCTGACCTGGGACAACCTTCCCCGAAGCGAAAGCGTCCCGGATCTGTTCGTATATTTGCTCATGCATCGTCGAGTGATTGATCGGCTCGAAGAGCTCGCCCAGACCGCCGCCTTCCGGAGCTTTTGTCGTTCCTTTCGCTCCTTCTTCGCGCACAGACCGCATCAAGACGCTCGCCGCTCCTTCAAGAGCACGACCGATGCGAGAACAATGCTGCCAAAAATGATTTGACGGACGGCATCCGGAAGCAAGGACGCCGACAGCAGAGTTGCAATCGCGGTCAACAAGAGGGCGCCTCCCAACATACCCAGATAGTGTCCGCGGCCCCCGCCAATCAGTGTTCCTCCGACGACCACGACCGCAATGGACGGCAGCAGGAAAGCGTCGCCCATACCGTTGAAGGCTTGACCGCTGAAGCCGCTGAGCATGATTCCGACGAGACAAGAACAAACAGAACTCACAACGTAAGCGCCGATCACGGTCGCCCCCACGGGTACGCCGGCGTACCGCGCGGAGGTCGGATTGCTTCCGACCGCATACAAGCGTCGGCCGAAGGTCGTGCGGCCGAGGAGCAAGGTCGCGAACACGACAAAGGCGGCAAGGAACCACAAGATCGGCGTAAGGCCAGAAAAAGTACCGGTCATCAGCCACCGGAACACCGGTGGCGAGAAGCCGATCGGCGACCCGTTGCTGAAGATAAGGGCGGCGCCCTGCAACACCCCATTCATCGCCAATGTCACTACGATCGGAGACACTCCAAGCACCACCACGATGGCTCCGTTCGCGAATCCAATCAGCACGCTCATGCAGATCACCAGCGGCACCGCCCAGAACGCGGCCTCGTTCGAGCCCAACGTCAGGCCCGTGAGAACAACGCCAGCAAGCGTGATCGTCCATGGAACCGATAGGTCCAGCCCTCCACTGAGAATGACAGAGCCCTGCCCAAGCGCGAGCACGGCCAGAAAGGAGGTCAGCACGAGGAGCGAATTCAGATACGCGCTGAACTCGAATCGGCTGCCGAATGCAGTCGCCGTGACGATGAGAACGATGATGAGCGCGAGATAAGACGGCGCCGAAAACCGCAGGATCTCCTCGTGAGGCCGCAGCCAATCCCGGAGACTTGTGGATCTTGCTATTGGGATGATCGGCTGGGCGGCGTCATACGCTTTGAGCGGTCTGAGGTTGAGACTTGCGCCGTGAGCGCGGAGGATCTCGCGGCTGCGTACTCGGTCCCGGAGGAAGCGCAACTGGCGGCGCAGGGGCGAATGCTGTGAAAAGGAGCCGCCCAGGACTGCAAGGATGAGCAAGATTCCCTCAACGATCGTGCTGTAGTAAGTCGAGATGTTAAGCACCAGCAGCACGTTGGTCGTCAGGATCAGGGTGAGGGCCCCGAAAATGCAGCCTACAAGGCCGCCCTTACCTCCGGACAGCGGTGTGCCCCCGAGGACGACCGCCACGAAGATTGGCAGAAGCAGAGGCGGTCCAATCAGAGGGTCCCCTGACCCTGTCTGCGCTGTCAGGAATACGCCTGCGAAGCCGAAGAAGACGCCAGCAAGCACATAAGTGAAAAACTTAACTGCCGACGTATTGATGCCGTTCGCCCTTGCGGCTTCTTCGTCTCCACCAACGGCGAACAGATTCGTTCCGAAACGTGTTCGACGAATGAGGCCCCAGACCAAGACCGCGCCGACGAGCACGACGAGCGGCATAGGAATGAGATTAGGGACGAGGTCGCCAACGAATATCGAAGAGAATTCGGGAGGAACGGAACCGCCGGGTTCCTTCATGACCAAAAGCGTCACGCCCTGGCAGATGAACATCGAGGCCAAAGTCACGACGATCGGTTGAAGCCGCATATAGGCGACAAGCACGCCGTTGAAGGCGCCGACGATCGCTCCGACTCCCATTCCCAGCAGCACCCAGACAAACGCAGGAGCCTGAGTATGCTTCATCGAGACGACAAGGGTTACGTTCACAAGCGAGATGACCGCCCCTGCGGAAAGGTCGAGGCCCTTAAGAATGACGACGAGACTCTGTCCCATGGCGGCGAGCGCGATCGTCGCGCAGCTTCCCAGAGTCGAGCTCACATCATAGTAGCCAAACGAGGTGCTCATGCTGAGCTGAAGCAGCGTGAAGATCGCCAAGAAGAAGGCGGCGGCCATGATCAGGCCCTGATGGCGACGAAGGATCAGGGGAAGGAGAGCTGGCCTTTCGGGCTTCCCAAGCGCTTCAACGCTCATTCTGCGGACTCGTACGCTTTTTCCGAGCGCAATCCTGTGCCCAATGCGATGCGCAGAATGCTATCCTCTGAAGCGTCTTCGCGATCGAGGATGCTCGCGATTCGGCCGCGATAGATCACGGCAACTCGGTCGCAGAGATGCGCCAGTTCCGCTGTGTCCGTCGAATAGAAGAGGATCGCTCCTCCGGCGTCAGCAAATTCATGCATGAGTAGGAAGATCTCGCGCTTGGTTCCAACATCCACGCCGCGTGTCGGATCGAACAGAAGAAGAATTCGGCTCTCCGTCAGAAGCCATTTCGCAAGTACGATTTTCTGCTGATTGCCGCCGCTGAAGGCGGAGCAGGGTGTGAAGAGAGCGTGCGACTGAACCTGCACACGTGCGAGGATGCGTGCGACCTCGTCTCGCTCGCGACCGGAATCTATCCATCCAAAGCGGGATAGCCTGTCGAGCACCGGAAGAGAGACATTGTGCTTCCCGCAGAGCTTGAGCGCGAGCCCTTCGGTTTTCCGCTCCTCCGGCACAAGGCTGACCCCGACCCGGACCGCATCGCGGGGGGAGGCGAGAACAACTGGCCGCCCATCGACTGCGATGTTGCCGGCAGTTGGGGATTCAATGCCGAACAAGGCATGAAAAAGTTCAAGCTGCCCCATGCCCTGCAGACCGCCCAGGCCGAATATCTCGCCGGGGCGGATCTGAAATGTCGCATCCTGGAGGCGCGGAGAAACCGCGAGCCGATCGACCGCCAATAGCGCAGGGGCGTCCGGCGATGGCAAGTGGGCCGACGCTCTTCGGGGATAGGCGCTGCCAATTGAGCGGCCAACGATCAAACTCATCACGTCGTCGTCGGATATCGTGTCGGTTGCAAAAGTGCCGACATGCTGGCCGCCCCTCAAGATCGAGAGCCGGCTACAAAAGCGGCGCACTTCCGGCATGCGATGGGTAATGAAGATGATCGTCGCGCCGTTCGCGCGCGCCTGCTCGATGCGGCGCTCCAGCCAGTCGACATCCTTGCCCGAAAGCGCTGACGTTGGCTCGTCGAGCAACAGGATTGCGGGTTTGTGGGCGATCGCTTTGGCGATTTCGATCTTCTGTCGCAAAGGCAGGTCGAGGTCGCGGAAATCGAGCTCCGGATGAATGTCCTGAAGTTCGTGCTCCTCGATGATCTCGGCCACGCGGCGGCGAGAAGCGGCGCGATCTATGAAAAGACCTGCGCGAAGCGGTTCCTCCGGCAAGAGGAGGTTGCGGCCAACCGTCAAGTCCGGAATTTGACTGATCTCTTGAAAGGCCGTGCTAATCCCGAGCGCGCGCGAAGCACGCGGACTCCCGAATGCAAGTATGCGGCTGTTGATTCGTACATCGCCGCTATTCGGGCGAACGAGGCCGCTCAGAACTTTGACGATGGTCGACTTGCCCGCGCCGTTCTCGCCAAGCAAAGCATGAACGTCGCCCTTGGCGACCTCGAAAGAAGCCCCATCGAGCGCTCGTGTCGGGCCATAGTTCTTCGTAAGCCGATCAACTGCAATCGCTACCGACACGGCTTGTCTCCGGGGCCCCGATTGCCTGTGAGGATGGAGGGGCGGGGGCCAAGCGGCATCCCTGCCCCTCCAAAAGTTGCTCTGCTATTCCCGAGGCTCGGGCTCACCAACCAGCGCGGCCTTCAGGCCAAGTTCCGGCGTATCGGGACTAAAGATATTGGCGAACCAGCCAGGAGGCACGAGCGCGGGATCGAAGACGTTGCAGCCGTCCTTCATTTCCTGCCAGCTCCCCTCCTTGCAGAGCTTAACGTTCGCGGAGGTTACGGCAATTGGAGGCATAACTGTTTCGTGCGGCACCTTCTCGCCCTTCAGGACCTTTAGCGCGAGCTTAAGAGCAAGACCGCCGGACTCGGGAGGATTTTCAAGCGATATGCCGGGCGCGCCGAGCGGCGAATAGGCTGGGTCCGAGCTTGCCACCGCACCTTTTGGCAGCATCATCACGCGCATGCCGTTCGTTCCTTCGCTTCCGCAAGGAATGAACTTATCCTTTTCACCAGCTTCAACTTGCATCGCCCAGCCGACCAGGCATCCGCCCTGGCCCCATATGCCATCGATGTCGGACCATTTGTGCGTCGCCATAATCTCGGTGAAATTCTTGCGAATCACCGCTTGCGCCCACATTCCGTTGGTCTCGGCGACCACCTTGATGTCGGGATATTTCTTGAGGACGTCTCGTGCGCCTGCGTCGCGGCCGGTGTCGACGGTCGTACCTGGAACGCCGGTCACGAAGATGATGTTGCCCTTACCGTGCAGCGCGTCGGCTACCCACTGCGCCGTGATTGTCGCTGATTTGTACTGGTCCGTGTGGACATTATAGGCGCAAGGCTCGGTCACTTCGGAATCATAGGCGAAGACAACGACTCCCTTGCTGCAGGCGTTCTTGATCGCCCCATTCAACGCGGTCGGCGAGATGGGATAGATGATAATCGCCTTCGCGCCGGCTTGCACCATGGAGTTGATCTGCTGAATCTGGCGCTCCGCGACAGGACCCGCCACTTGCACATGCAGGTCGACCTCGTCGGCATAGTATTTGGCCATCGCCGAGAGCATCTGCTGCGCCTCGGCCTGCCAGTCGTTACCGACATAGCTCATGCTCAGATAGATTTTAAACTTCTCCGCGGCTGAGGCCGGGTTCAGACCTGCGAAGGCAGATAAAGCCAGCGCGGTCGCGCAACTGGCCAATTTGAGTCCTCTTATTTTCACGTTCGCTCCTCCCTTTTCAGCTTCGGTTATATTGGCCGAGTTGCGCCTTGCAGTCCGCTTTCGACGAGTCACCCCGCATAGCGCGGCTCCGGCAGCCCTTTGACGCCAAGGCCGTAGACAGCGAACAAGCCGCCCAGACCCGGATCGCCGGGGTGCAGGCTCTTCCCCGGTTGGATTGGATGGGACTTCACATATTCAACCACGCCGACGCTCGGTTTTCCCATTGTGGTCACATAGAGGACGTCCAGGTTCGGACCGCCGAACATCACGCTGGTCAGCGTCGCAACCGGAAATTCGATCGTGCGGTCGACGCGCCCGTCCGGCGCATAGCGGACGATACGACCGCCTACGATCTGCGCGTTCCAAACGTATCCTGCTGCGTCGACCGTGCCGCCGTCCGGGGCGCCGGGGTCGTCCGCAGTCGAGACAAATAGCCTGCGCCGGGAAGCAGACCCGGTCTCAAGATCATAGTCGTAGGCGTAAATCTCGCCTCGGATCGAATCGGCGAAGTAGAAAGTCCGTCCGTCGGGCGACCAGCACGGTGCGTTCGAGACGACAATGTTGCGATCGAGGATGCTGACCTTCCGATCCGCGCTGAGCTGATACACGGAGCCCAGCGGCTCCGATTCCTGCCGATCCATCGAGCCGGCGACGAAGCGGCCGCGCCGGTCGACTTTCCCGTCATTCAACCGGATGCGGGATGACCCTGCCTCGGGGTCGGCAACGAGCGTGGCCTCGCCTGTCTCAAAATCGAAGAAGTGGAAACCGTTCGAGAGAGAAAGGACGGCGCCTCCATTCTCTCGAAGAGCCATGGATCCGATGTCCGCCGGGAGCGGCCAGCTGCGATGGTTCTTTCCGTCGGCGTCGCAGCGGTGAATGAAGCGATCGAGACTATCGATCCAATAGAGCTGCTGCTCCCGGACGTCCCAGAGCGGGCCCTCACCAAGATTGTTCTTCGCATCGACGATCATGTCGATCTTGAGCACGCCACTCCTCCCGAACCGTTTTTATCGACAGTAAATTCAGGCGCAACGCAGGTCAAGTGATTAGTGATCACGGCGGTCTCGACCTTCGAGCGCGGGCCTAGTGCAAAAGCAAGCAAAGCCATGCGAGACTCCCGATCTTCGCGGGATTGCGCCATTTTCTCTGGTAAGAGACATCGGACCAGGTGTTGCGTAGATACGCTCGGTCGCATATGGTAGGCGTGTGATCACAACAAATGGTTCTGACCATGAACCAAATTAGGAAGGAAACGCATTACGATGGGCGGGAGGTCGCGTGCTACGCGACCCGCCCGAGCGACGTATACGCGCTGCTGGGGAACGCAGTCGCCGCATTCCCGGAAAAAACGGCCTTCGTCGACGACCAGCGAAGCATAACCTATGCGGAATTGGTGCGAAACGTCGCCTTGGTCGCGGCGAATCTCGCCGGAGCCGGCGTAGGCAAAAACGACCGGGTCGGGCTGTTGCTCGGCAACCGGATAGAATTCGCTGAGGCAGTCTTCGCCTGCGCTCGAATGGGCGCCATTGTCGTCCCGATCAATACTCGTCAGACCCTGCCCGAAAATAGCTTTGTGACCCGCCACGCTGGCGTCAAAGCAATCGTCCACGAACGGCAATATGCGGACCGCGTTCCCGCTGTCGGTCCGGAGACGGGTCTCGCCATGCGGTTCTCGGTCGACGGAAACGTCGAGGGATCTCGCGACTATGCTGACTTACTGCGGCCAGTCCTGCCTCTGCCTCCGGCGACGGTCGCGGAGGAAGACACCGTCGCTATCCTTTACACCTCCGGAACGACGGGAGTTCCGAAGGGCGCGATGCTGACGCATCTCGGGGTCATTCATTCATGCCTCCATATTCGCGATGGCTTGGGACTGGCTGCTGACGACGTCGGACTGCTCGCGGTTCCGGCCTCCCACGTCACGGGCCTCGTCGCACAGATTTACACGATGGCCCTCGTCCAGGGCACGACCGTAATGGTGGGAAAGTTCAACGCCAAAGACTGTCTCGAAAAGATAGCAGGCATGCGGATGAGCCTGACTGTGCTGGTGCCCGCGATGTACAACCTCTTCCTGCTCGAGCCTTCGGTGCGCGAACTCGACTTTTCGAACTGGCGCGTCGGCGCGTCGGGTGGGGCGCTCATGCCCGAGGCGACGCTTCAGGCTCTAGCCAAGGCGGTGCCGGGCGTGACATTTCTCAATTCGTACGGCGCGACGGAGACAACCTCGCCGACCTGTCTCATGCCTTGGGGCGAGCAACCGAGTCACCTCGACAGTGTAGGACGAGTACTTCCCTGCGCCGCCGTCAAGGTCGTCGATGATGATGGGAAGGAAGTCGCTTTCGGGGAGCTGGGAGAGATATTAATCGCGGGCTCGATGGTTGTCCCTGGATACTGGAACAATGATGGGGCGAATCGGGTGTCGTTCGTCGATGGCTACTGGAAGTCCGGCGACATAGGGTCCATCGACGCGGAGGGTTACGTCAAAGTCGTCGACCGCAAGAAGGACATGGTCAACCGGGGCGGGTACAAGGTCTACTCCGCAGAGGTCGAAAACGCTCTCTCGCATCACCCGCATGTTCTGGAAGTGGCGATCATCGCCCATCCCGACCCCGTTCTTGGCGAGCGCACGCACGCCTTCATCTTCGGTAAGGGCGGCCCGATCACGCGCGAGGACATCCGCGACTTCTGCAAGGCGCGGCTAGCTGACTATAAGATTCCGGATTACGTTACGATTAGCGCGCAGCCCCTTCCACGCAACGCCAACGGCAAGATCGTGAAGCCCGCGTTGCGCGAACTTTTGAAGGCGCGGCTGGCGGGGGAGCCCGCCGCAGGCTGATGGCCCTTTTTCCGCAAGAACCGAATTCTCAACGCGCTCGTAGGAGACGCCCTTGAACTATGAGCACATCCTCTACGCCGTGCAGGACCGCGTCGCGACAATTACCTTGAACCGCCCGGACCGCCTGAACGCCTGGACCCGCAGGATGCAGGGGGAGCTACGAACAGCGTTTGAAGTTGCCGAGCACGATTCGGCGGTGCGAGCCATCGTTGTCACAGGCGCCGGCCGCGGCTTTTGCGCGGGCGCCGATATGAGCGGAATGGCGAATAACATCGAGTCAAACAAAGTAGTGGAGGAAAGCGATTTTAGCGATTTCTCGACTGATGCTGCGGCGGGGCGCGACTTTGACCAGCCTCTCACCTACCTTCTCAAGATCCCTAAACCGATCATCGCTGGCATCAACGGCCCGGTAGCCGGGATCGGCCTGTGCTTCGCCCTCTTCACGGATGTTCGGTTCATTGCCCCCGGCGCGAAAGTAACGACCGCTTTTTCGCGTCGAGGGTTGGTCGCTGAATATGGGAGTTCCTGGATCCTTCCCCGCCTGATCGGCCCAATGAATGCCGCAGATCTGCTGCTCAGCGGACGGGTCGTGTCCGGGGAAGAGGCCGCCGCGCTCGGCCTCGCGCGGTTGATCGCTGCAGAAGGATTTCGGGATTCGGTTCAAGCTTATGCCGCGGATCTAGCCAACAACGTCTCGCCGCGCTCGCTCGCTGTGATCAAGAAGCAGATCTGGGAGGATCTCCTCTCAACGCTCGCGCAATCTTGCGTGAGAGCTGACCGGGAGATGCTGGCCAGCTTCCGCTCGGACGATTTCCGCGAGGGCGTCGCTCATTTCGTCGAGAAGCGACCCGCGCGCTTCAAAGGGATTTGACGAGTCATGAAGCTGCTTCGCGCGGCCGACAGGTTATGCCCCGTTCCGGACTTCAGGTAGCCGCCGCCATGCAGGCCCCATACGTTCCGCAGATCAGAACTCTATCAAGACTGGCTCCGCAAGCGCCATGGCCTTTCGTTCTCAAACTATGAGGACTTGTGGCGCTGGTCAGTGACAGACCAAGACGGATTCTGGCAGAGCATCTGGGACTATGACGGCCTGCTCTCTCCCACTCAGCATACGGCGGTCCTGGCGGACGCGCGAATGCCTGGCGCGACCTGGTTTCCTGGCGCGCGGGTGAACTACGCCAAACAAGTGTTTCGCCATGCGCACGCCGCGGACCGCGCCGGTGTGATGGCTATCATCAGCGAAAACGAGTCTGGGGAGACCAAGGAGATCTCTTGGCCTGAATTGAGTCAGCGCGTTGCATCTTTCGCTTCCACCCTGCTTAGGCTCGGCGTGCGTGGAGGCGATCGGGTTGCGGCTTGTATGCCCAATGTACCCGAGACGATCGTGGCCTTTCTCGCGTGCGCCGGCATAGGCGCGATCTGGAGCGTGTGCGCGCCAGACATGGGCGCGCAAGCGATCGTTGATCGATTCCGACAAATTGATCCAAAGATCCTGATCGCGGCTGATGGCGTTCTCTATGCCGGCCGACGCATTGATCGCGCGAACGTGGTCGAGACGATCCGCGCGGCCCTCCCCAATCTCTCTGCGTTCGTTCTTTACCGTAGCGGCTTCAGCGCGGTGGAGATCCGCCACGACGCAGAACTGGGCCCCGAGATGGCCCCGTCGCAGGAATTCACGCACGATTTCGAACCCGAGTGGCTGCCATTCGATCATCCCTTGTGGATCGTCTACACTAGCGGCACCACCGGCATGCCGAAGCCGATCGTCCATGGCCATGGCGGCGTGCTGATTGCCGCCGCCGCGAGTGCAAAAAACACGGACGTTGGCGCGAGCTACGAACCGAATAGCTTCGGCGAGCGGTTTCACTGGTACAGCACCTGCGGCTGGATCATGTGGAACGCTCAGGTTGCCGGATTGCTCAGCGGCGCCACGATCTGCCTTTACGACGGAAGTCCGACCGGGCCCAAAGAAGCGCCAGACTTCGGAACCCTATGGCGCTTCGCAGCGCGTCATCGCGTGACGTATCTTGGGGCAGGCGCCGCCTTCTATGAAGGCTGCGTCAAGAGCGGGCTCAATCTTTCCGCCGCAGGCGACCTGTCCTGCGTTCGGGCGCTCGGAACGACCGGCTCGCCACTCAGCGAGGCTGCACAAAGGTGGGGAACCGACCAGTTTCATCAGGTTTATGGCCGCGAGGTCTGGTGGATGAATATGTCTGGCGGCACCGATCTCGCCGCAAATTTCGTCGGCGGCAATCGAGAGCTGCCCGTCATCCCCGGGCAAATGCAGTGCAGGCAACTCGGCTCAGCAACAGAGGCCTGGGACGAGAACGGGCGATCGTTAACTGACGAGGTCGGCGACCTCGTCTGCACAAAACCATTGCCTTCCATGCCGCTCTATTTCTGGGGCGATGTCGACAATACGCGCTATCTCGATAGCTACTTCCGCGAGTTTCCGGGCATCTGGCGACATGGAGACTGGATCAGCATTGGGAAGGATGGGTCCTGCGTCATTTACGGTCGCAGCGACGCAACGCTCAATCGAAGCGGCTTACGGATGGGAACAAGCGAGATCTATGGCCCCGTCGAATCGCTGCCCGAGATCATGGAGTTGATGGTGATCGACCTCGAATATCTCGGGCGCCGGAGTCACATGGAGCTGTTTGTTGTTCTTCGGGACGGCGTGCCCTTTAACCATGGTCTTGAGGAGCGCATCCGGCAGGCAATTCGCTCCGCGCTTTCGCCGCGGTTCTTGCCAGATCGCATCACGCAGGCGCCCGCGATCCCGCGAACGCTATCGGGCAAGAAACAGGAAGTACCGATTAAGAAACTGTTTCTCGGCCGCTCTGCCGGGGAGGTCGTCAACCGCGCGGCGATGGCCAACCCGGAGTGTCTCGACTGGTATATCGAGCAGGCGCAGGCGCACGTCGGTGGCGCCGCCAATCAAACAGGACCTCAATTCGCTGCCCGGAATTTGCCGGGTTCGAGCGGATGACTCGTTATCTGTGTTCGAACTCCAGAACGCCTTGTCACGGCAAGTCGGAACCCCATCGCTTTGGTTAAGCGCAAGTCAGCGCGCCGAAAGATCGATTGGCAAAGGGACAGCCGACTTGGAGGAGTTTGAAGCGCGAATCACGGGGCGGGCGCGACGGCAGAACCGGACGGGGAAGCGTCGAACGAAATAGCATCTTTGGACGGCCGCGCAGTCAAATGGCAAGCGCGACTTTCGATCTGAATGGGAGGAATACGGTGGACTTCGAATACTCGAGCAGAACCAAGGCGCTCCTCAAGCGCGTCGACGCTTTCATGGACGAATGGGTCTACCCGAACGAGGAGAAATTCCACCAGGAAGTCGCGACCGGCGATCGCTGGCAGCCGACCAAAATCATGGAATCTCTCAAGCTCGAAGCACGCAAGGTCGGGCTCTGGAATCTCTTCCTGCCGGAGAGCGAACTCGGCGCCGGCCTGACCAATCTCGAATATGCCCCTTTGTGCGAGCGGATGGGCCGAGTGGAATGGTCGCCCGAAGTGTTCAACTGCTCCGCCCCTGATACGGGAAATATGGAAGTGTTGGTCCGCTATGGCACGCCAGCGCAGAAGAAAGAATGGCTCGAACCGCTGATGGATGGTCGCATCCGTTCCTGTTTCGCGATGACGGAGCCCGACGTCGCGTCGTCCGACGCAACGAACATCCGCTCGACGATCGTCCGTAAGGGTGACCAATACGTCATTAACGGGCGCAAGTGGTGGTCTTCAGGCGCTATGGACCCACGCTGTAAGGTCTTTATCTTCATGGGCCAGAGTGACGCGGACAACGATGATCGACACAAGCGCCAGTCGATGATCGTCGTGCCGCGTGAGACGCCGGGCGTCACCGTTAAGCGCTACCTTCCGGTGTTCGGCTTCGACGACGCGCCGCATGGCCACGCGGAGGTTTGGTTCGAGAACGTTCGCGTGCCGGCCTCGAACATGTTACTTGGCGAGGGCCGCGGCTTCGAGATCGCGCAAGGGCGTCTTGGACCTGGTCGCATTCATCATTGCATGCGGTTGATCGGCCTTGCGGAGCGCGCGCTTGAAAAGATGTGCCGTCGAACGGCCAGCCGAACGACCTTCGGCAAGCCGGTCAGCGAAAGGACAGTGACGCTCGAACGAATTGCTGAATCGCGTATCCTCATCGATCAAGCTCGGCTCCTAGTGTTGAACGCCGCCGACCGCATGGATAAGGTTGGCAACAAGGGCGCCGCGCGCGAGATCGCAATGATCAAAGTGGCAGCGCCGAACATGGCTTGCAAGGTCATTGACTGGGCCATTCAGGCTCACGGCGGCGGGGGCGTAACAACTGACTTCGGCCTTGCCTCGGCCTACGCGAACGCACGAACGCTTCGTCTTGCTGACGGACCCGACGAGGTCCATCGCAACCAGATCGGCAAGCTCGAACTCCGGCGGCATACGAACTAAGTCCCGCATCGGCGCTCGTCGACTCAGTGCCGAACAAGGCCGGACGTTCGACAATACGTCCCCGCCCGGCCGATAAGTCTTGCCTACAGGATTGCGTCGAGCGCGAAAAAATAAGGAGGGCAAAATGGCTGCGGAGAAATCCACCTTAAGAAGGATCGTCACGCGCGTAAACGAACAGGGTCGGTCGTTCGTCGGAATTGACGGACCGCCAGCGGAAGCGATCGAGTTCGACTTTGGCGCGGGACTATTCGAAATCTGGACTGACGCTGCGGGGCCCCTAGATCGCTCAGCTTCCGACGACGCTGGCGGCGGCCCCATTCGACTCGGGCCTAGGTCAGGCGAAACGAAGATCAGATGGTTTACCATCTCTCCGCGGCCGCAAGGCGTTCCGCAGGCGGAATTGGAGAGACAAGTCGCCGAAGCGTTCCATTCGATCGGCGCTGATCACGATAGGCCGGACATCGCGAAAGGTCCTGGCATGCACCTTACATCCACCGTTGACGTGATCGTTCTGATCAAGGGCGCCGTGCGGTTGGTCCTCGACGAAGAGGAGACAGTGCTCAAGCCCGGCGACGTCGTGATTCAGCGTGGCACAAATCACGCCTGGATCTGCGAAGGTTCAGAGCCCGCGCTGCTGGTCGCCGTGCTGATCGATAAGAGCTTTTCCGACTAGACCCTTTGAATTTACTTTTGCGTCGGCTGCGATCCCGGTCAGATTTTCTGTATCAGAAAGTTGGGGCGGAGTTCGTTTTCGCAACGCACACCCACCGGCTTGCCTGGGCGGCGCGCTTTCGCTCTCTATGCTCCGGTCACCCGCCAGATCACGTTGCCGACGTCGTCGGCGACCAGGAGCGAGCCGTCCGGCCCCAGCGCCACGCCCACGGGGCGCCCGAATGAGGACCGTTCGTCGGGCGCGAGAAAACCGCTCAGAATATCGCGTGACGGCCCGACTGGACGCCCATTCGAGAACGGCACGAAGATAACCTTGTAGCCGCTCAGCACGCTCCGGTTCCAGGAGCCGTGCTGCCCGATCACCATGCCCTCGGGAAACCCGGGGAGCACGCCGGCGGGCATCCAGCAGAGCCCGAGCGACGCTGTGTGTCCGCCGAGCGCGTAATCGGGTCGGATTGCGCTCGCGACCAGGGCCGCATCTTGAGGCACGCGGTCGTCGACGGTCTTGCCCCAGTAGCAATAGGGCCAGCCATAGAAGCCGCCCTCCTGAACGGAGGTGAGGTAGTCGGGCGGCGTCTCGTCGCCCAGGCCGTCGCGCTCGTTGACCACCGTCCACAGCGCGCCTGCCTGTGGCTCCCACGCGAGGCCTACCGGATTGCGCAGGCCGGAGGCGAAGATGCGGCTCTTTCCGCTTGCAAGATCGAGTTCGTGGATGGCGGCGCGACCCTTTTCCACCTCCATGCCCTTGTCAGCGATGTTGGTGAGTGAGCCGATCCCGATGTAGAGCTTCGTTTTATCGGGCGACAAAAGGAGGCTGCGGGTCCAGTGTCCGCCTCCGTTGTGCGTCGTCAGCCTGCGACCGGGCTCAGTGATACGGTTCGCGCCCGCGGTGTAGGGATACGCAACCACGCCATCGGTGTTGCCGACATAGAGCGTATCGGCAAGCAGAGCCATGCCGAATGGCTGCTTGAGGCCTTCGAGGAATGTGTTCTTCGTCTCGGCGACGCCGTCGCGATCGCTGTCGCGCAGAAGCGTGATGCGGTTCGGGCTGTCGCCCAGGGCCGCCGCGCGTCTCATCGTGGCAAACATGGCGTAGTCGAACAGAGAATTGACCGGGTCCGGCGTCGTCAGCGCCTCGGCCACGAGAACGTCGCCGTTCGGCAGCACGTGGATCCACCGCGGATGCTTGAGATCGGCTGCAAAAGCGTTGACCTTAAGCCCAGCGGCGGGGTTCGGCGCCTGTCCCGGGCTCCATCCTCTGGCGGTGGGCATCTTGAGCGTCGGCAGGTTTCCCTGCGGCTTGGCGGGAGGGATGGCGGGGTTAGAGCCAAAGGCCTGCGCCACCTTTCGGCCGTCCAGTCCACGCAACGCGATCGTTGCCGCGCCGACCTGCTCGACAACACGCGCGAAAATCTCCGAAAACGCCATCGTTAGTGTCCCTCGAATATCGCGCCGATCTTAGTACAAGCTGGCGCCGTTTGCGCGCGGAAAGCGCGTGCCGGTCACCGCAGATTGTAGCGCGCGCGCAGGTCGCTCACTTCCGCCGGAGTCAGCGGGCGGATCGCCTGGCCGCGCAGCATGAGGAAGAGCTTGGCCGTCTCCTCGAGCTCTTCGGTTGCATATTGCGCGTTTTCGAGCGAGGTGCCGGCGACGACGGGACCGTGATTGGCAAGCAGCACCGCGTGATGCTCGCCGGCCAACGCGCCGACCGCTTTGGCCAGGCTTTCATCGCCGGGCGGATAATAGGGCGCAAGCGGCAATCGTCCGACGCGCATGACGAAATAGGCGGTGAGCGGGGGCAGCGCGTCACGCGGGTCGACGTCTGCGAGCAGGCTCACGGCGACCGAATGGGTTGAATGAAGATGCACCACGGCGCGCGCGTCGGCGCGTTCCTTGTACATGCAGAAGTGCAGGAACGCTTCCTTGGTCGGCTTGCCCCCCGAGAGCAGGCGACCCTCATGATCGAACTTGGACAAGTTCGCCGGATCAAGCTTGCCGAGCGAGGCGTTGGTCGGCGTCATCAGCCAACCGCCGTCGGGCAGACGAACGCTGATGTTTCCAGTGGAGCCGAAAGTGAGCCCACGGGAGAACAGCGAAAGGCCGACCTCGGAGATCTCGTCGCGCGCCCGCGTCTCATCGCCCATCTCACTGTCCTCTATCGAGTCATGGACAAAGCGCGGGTGAAGAAATCCCGTCCGCCAAAATTGCCGGACTTGAGCGCCATCTGCAATTCGCCGCCGGTTCGTCCGACCGTGCGCATCAGCGGCACCCCCGGCGCGATTTCCGGCCCCAAGCGGAACGCCGAAACGCCAAGCCGATCGACCGCGGCGCCGGAGGTCTCGCCACCGGCGACGACAAGCCGGCGCACGCCGAAGTCCACCAGTCCGGACGCGATCTCGGCGAGGGCGTGTTCGATCGCTTGACCGGACTTGTCGCGCCCGTAGCGCGCCTGAAGCGCCGCGACCTGCTCGGGCTCTCCGCTTGAGGCGATAAGAATGGGACCCGACTCTATCCGCTCCTTCGCCCAGTTCAGCGCCCGATTGGTTTCGCCCGAGCCTTCGATCAGCGCCTCGGAGGAAAGATGCAGGACCGGAATCTCATGTTCGGCCGCGGCGATCTGTTCGAGCGTCGCGCGCGAGCACGAGCCAGCGAGGATCGCGGCGCTCCCGCCGACCGCCTCGAGCGTGGCGGCGTGGGCCGTTCCGCTCCGGCCCCGCCCAAGCGCACGCGCAAGGCCAAGTCCAAGACCTGAAGCGCCGACGGAGAACGCGCTCTCAGCCGCGGCGTCGCCGAGCGCTTCCAGATCGCGCTCGAAAACGGCGTCGACAATGGCCGTCCCATAGCCTTGCGCTGACAACTCGGCCCGCGCGCGTGAGACCGCCGCGCTACCCTGTTCGACAGTCGTGAGGTCGATGAGGCCGACGGAACCTTTCGACTGACGCTGCAGGACTCGCACAAGATTGGAATCGTGCATCGGATTGAGCGGGTGGTCCTTGAGTGGGCTCTCGTTCAGGGGCGTCGAGCCGACAAAGAGGTGACCGAGATAGACAGTGCGGCCGGTCTCCGGAAAGGCTGGCGTGACAAGCGCGCAGCCGCCGTGCGCCTTGGCGCCGAGAGTGTCCGCGACCGGCCCGATGTTGCCGGCGTCGGTCGAATCGAAAGTGGAGCAAACCTTGTACATGACGTGCTTCGCGCCGTGCGCGCTCAGCCAATCGTAAGCCGCCGTAGCAGCCTCGACCGCTTGGCTCGCTTCGACCGAGCGGATCTTCAGCGCCACCACGATGGCTTCGGCGTCGTCGACCTGCAAGCCGGACGGCGGCACGCCGATGGTCTGAATGGTCGAGAGGCCGTTGCGATTGAGCGTGTTCGCAAGATCGGAGGCGCCCGTATAGTCGTCGGCGACGGCGCCGAGAAGAAGGGCCACGTCACGTCCTCCTATAGGGCTGAAACCATTTCAGTCCCTCGACTGTGCCGGCCCGCGGATTGTATTCGCATCCGATATATCCGTCGTAGCCGAGCCGGTCGAACTCGGCGAACAGGTATGGGAAGTTAAGCTCCTCGCCGTCCGGTTCGTGCCGCGAAGGGACAGACGCGACCTGGATGTGGCCAACGATCGGTTGCAGCGCGCGAAATGCCATGGTCACGTCGCCGTGCAAAATCTGCCGATGGTAGACATCGAATTGCAGTTTCAAGTTCGGCTGCCCAAGCTCATCGATGAGGGCGCTTGTATAGGCGAAATCGTTGAGGAAGTAGGCGGGCATGTTGCGCGTATTGATTGGCTCCAGCAGGAGATCGACGCCGCGCTCCGCAAGGATCGGCGCCGCATAAGAGATGGCGCGCCTGTAGCTCGCCTCAGCCTCGGAATCCTTGCGCGAGGCGTTGCCGGCCATCATGTGAACGCGCGTAACTTTGGTCGCCGCGACATAATCGAGCGCGCGTGTAAGACCGGACTTAAATTCGTCGAACCGCGTGGGCAGGGCCGCAAGTCCCCGCTCGCCTTCGTCCCAACGGCCGGGCGGCAGGTTGAACAAGGCCTGAGTCAGGCGGTTGCGCTCGAGCCGCTCGGCGATCGCCTCCGGCGGATGGTCGTAAGGAAACAGAAACTCGACCGCCGCGAAGCCTGCTTCCGCGGCCGCGTCGAAGCGGTCCAGAAACGCATGCTCGTTGAACATCATCGACAGGTTTGCGGCGAACTTGGGCATTTGTCTTTGCTCCGATAAGTCTAACGTCGCGTTCGCGGGCTTAGGAGCCGCTCCGCCAGAACGGCGGCGATGATGATCCCGCCGATGGCGGAGCCTTGCCAGAACGGCGAGACGCCAAGGAGATTGAGGCCGTTGCGGATCATCACCATGATGAACACGCCGATCAGCGTGCCGATGATCGTGCCACGGCCGCCATAGAGGCTCGCGCCGCCGATCACTACGGCGGCGATGGCGTCGAGTTCGAGCCCGGTGCCGGCGAGCGGATCGATGGACAGGATCTGCGACGACATGAGCGTCGCGGCAATCGCGGAGAGTGCGCCCGAGACCACGTAGGGCAGGACGCTGTAGAAAAGAACGTTGAGGCCGGCCGTGCGCGCGGCTTCGCGATTGGAGCCGACCGCATAGATCGTGCGCCCGCCCTTGGTGTAAGTCAGATAGGCCCAGGCGAGCGCATAAAGCGTGAGCAGGGTGAGGACGTTCGTCTGAATGCCGAACACCGTCGTGTAGACAAGATCATTGAGCTCAGGCGGGATGTCGCTGATCGATGTTTGGCCTGAAAATATGTAGGCGAGGCTCCTTCCGATCGCCATGACCCCTAACGTGATGACGAACGCGGCGAGATCGAAATAAGCGATCAGCAATCCAGAGAAGAGCCCAATTCCGGCACCCGCGAGTGTGGCCAGCACGATTGCGACGGGAATGGAAAAGTGATGCAGCGAAAGGCCGAGGAGGACGCCGGTCAGGCCGACGACCGAGCCCACGGACAAGTCGATACCGCCGATCAGAATGACGAAGGTCATGCCGATCGCCACGATGCCGGTGACGACCGATTGGTCGAGCAGGTTGAGAAGATTGTTGGTCTTGAGGAAGTAGGGCGAGAGCAGCGACAACGCGACCGCGATGATGACCGCGAGCGCCAGCATCCGGAGTTCAAGCGGCGCCGAACGAAGGCTGAAGCTTCGAGGCCGGGGTCGTTCCGATACGGATTCTGGCGCTACGGCGCCGATCGGCTTCGAGGGGTTTCGGGTCGACGTTTCCTGGGTCATAATGTCGCGCGAAAGCGGTCTTGGATCGCGGAGCGCATCGCCTCCGCCGGGGGCGCCGGGCTGTCGGGCCGGATCACAACGCCGATCGATCCGAGCTCATGGCCGCGGTGGCTGTGAACGTCGATCAACAGGCTCTTCAAGCCGCTTGTCGGATCGAGCACGAAGTCCCTGGAGCGCGCCCGGAGAGCCGCCGAAATCGGCGTCTCGTCGAAACGCGGCGCGGAGCCTGCGCTGAGAGCGGGATCAGCCTTCGGGTTTGCGGTCGCTGTGTTAAGGCAGAACACGCGATCGTTGTCGAGAATCGCCCAGAAAGCAGCGCCGTCGCACTGATTGGCGAGCTCCTGCAAGAGGCGCCGGTAGCGTTCCATCGAGGCGCGCGGGGCGGCCAAAAGGGTCAGCTTCTCTTCATCGAGATAAGCGGAGGGCACGTCGGCGATCGAACTCCCGTCGCTGACCACAATCACGCGATCGGCTAAGCCCAGCAGTTCCTCGAATTCGGAGGAAACGATAAGGATTGCCGCGCCGGTCGCGGCGATGTCGCGCAGGATGGCGTAGATCGAGGCCCGCGTGCCGATGTCGACGCCCTTGGTCGGCTCGTCCAGGATCAACACCTTGGGCTCCAGCAAGAGCCACCGCGCAATGATGATCTTCTGCTGCATGCCGCCGGAGAAGTTCAAGAGGTTCGGCTCGGCCAGTCGGTCGGGCGGCAATTCGAGCCGCGCCATCAGTTCGTCGATCTTCCCCTCCCGCTTGCCGTAGCCAAGGCCGAACCCGCGATGCGCGCCAAGGTGGGCGAGGAGCAGATTCTCGCGCACGGAAAGATCGGGCACTATGGATTGACGGCGTCGGTCCTCGGCAACGAAGCCGATGCCGGCGCGGATCGCTTCTGACGGCGAACGCGGCGCGAACGGCTTTCCCTCGTAAAGCACTTCGCCCCCGGCGCGGGGACGTAGGCCAAACAGCGTCTCGACCGTCTCGGAGCGCCCTGCTCCGACCAGGCCGCCGAGGCCGAGAATCTCGCCGCGATGCAAATCGAATGTAATGTCGCGCACCATCGGAGGCGCGCGAAGCGCTCGAACGGACAGCACCGGCTCGCCGCGCTTGTCAATTGCAACGGAGGAGGGTGCGTAGATCGAGCCGAGATCGCGGCCGACCATCAGGCGCACAAGTTCGGTCTGGTTGAGGCTCGAAGTGGGCATCGAGGCCGCGACCGTGCGTCCTTCGCGCATCACGGTGATCTCGTCGGAGATCGCGAACACTTCTTCCAGACGATGCGAGACGAACACGATCGCGCATAGCGCGCTTTCGAGGCGCGCTATGACGTCGAACAGGCGCTCGACTTCGCTGGGGCTCAAGGACGCGGTCGGCTCGTCGAAAATGATGAGATTGGCTTTGAGCGCGAGCGCTTTCGCAATCTCGACAAGCTGGCGCTGAGCGGCGGAAAGATCGCGCGCCTCCGCGTCGAGCGAGACAGCGTGCTCCTGTCCGAGATCGGCGAGAATCTCGGTCGCCCGTCGGCGCATAGTCGGGCGCGAGAGGCGGCCCGGTCGGCCGAGATCGGGCAGGAAAATGTTTTCCAGGACCGAGAGGTCCGGCGCGAGGCTCGTCTCCTGCATGACCATAGCGATGCCCGCATCGAGCGCCTCGCGCGGACTGCGAACGTCTCGCGGCGCGCCACGATAAAGGATCTCGCCGCTGTCGCGTCGGACGTGACCGGAAATGACGCGGGAGAGCGTAGACTTGCCGGCGCCGTTCGCGCCCAGGAGCGCATGCGTGACGCCCGGCCTCAGCGTGAGATTCGCGCCGACGAGCGCGCGCGTTTGCCCGAAGCTCTTCGAGATCGCGCGCGCTTCCAGAAGCGGAGTTAAAGAATCTGACATCGCTTGCTCGGAACAGAGGCCAGCGCCGACGCGCCGGCCTCTGTCGTTGTTACTGCAGTTCGTTGGCGAACACGGTCTCTTTGATCGTCGGCAGGATCTGGTCGATGTTCTTGCTGGTGGCGACCACAATCGGCACCAGAACCTGCTTCTCAGGCGTCTCGCCCTTCAGCGCCGCCGCCAGAGCTTCACCCGATTTCACGCCCATGAGATAAGGCTGCTGCATGCCGGAGGCGACGATCTCGCCCTTCTTCAAGAGTTCGACGAATTCCGGAATGCCGTCGAAGGCGGCGACGAGAAGCGTGCCTTCGCGATGGCCCGCCTTGATGGCGCGAAGCGCCCCAAGCGTTGGCTGGTCGGTCTGAATGAACATGCCGCGCATGTTGGGATTGGCGGTGAGCATATCCTGGGTGAATTTGAACGTTTCGTCAGCGGTATAGGACTGCATCTGCTGCAGGCCCGCTTCCTTGGTGATCCCCGCCTTTTTCATGGCGTCGCGGAAGCCGGCGGTGCGCGCCTGGCCGTTCTTGCGCGCCTGCGAGATGGTGATGAGACCGATCGAGCCGTCGGTCCAACCCTTTTCCTTCAACGCCGCGGCCAGCGCTTCGCCGACGCCGAACGCGCCCTGATAATTATCCGAGATGATGAACGAGACATACTCGCCGCTGTTGGTGCCGATGTCCGCGACGACCACCGGAATCTTCGCGCGCGCGGCAAGCGCGAGAACGCTTGGCGCGGTCGAGCTGTCCGTCGGCGAAATCGCGATGCCGGCGACGCCGCGCGCAATCGCGTCCTGCGCGTTCTTGAGTTGCGTCTCGGCGCTGTTGTGCGAATCGAGCGCCGTATAGGAATAGCCGGCCTTCTTCGCTTCGGCCTCGATTCCCTTCGACAAGTAGCGCCAGAATGGCAGGTCGAGCCCCGGTGTCAGGTACACGATTTCCTTCGTATCGGCGGCGCGCGCTGGCGCGGCGAACGCAATCGTTGTCGCGGCGAGCGCGGACACAACGGATAGGACGCTTCGACGGCTAAGTTTCATTTTTTTCCTCCCAGTTTGCCGGACTTTTCCGGCGCGAAACGATTGCGGCTCTGCTCCTGCGGCGCGGCCGAAGTCAAGCACTCTTCTTTGGCTTCGGTTTGCCCGCAAGGATCTCGACGGTTGTCACGTAAATGCGGTCGATGTGCCGTCCGATCGTGTCGGTCGCCGCCTGGGGATCGTGGGCGCTGAGCGCGTTGAAGATGGCAACGTGATCGCGGTAGCTTTTCTCGATCGCCCCTGGCTCAGACACGGCGGTCCGGCGGTGGTCGAGCATGAACATGTAGAGATCGGTGACAAAGTCCGCGAGCAACGGATTGCCGCAAGAGCGATAGATCGTGAGATGAAATTCCCGGTCGCAGATCAGAAAATGGACGGGATCGCGCATCGTCTGCTTCTGGATCGCGAGCGACTGCTCGAGGCGGCTAAGCGTCGCATCGTCGATGTGAGCGGCTGCTTCCGCGGCGACCGAGCGCTCGATGAGGACGCGCGCCTTATGAACCGAATCGAGGTCATAGGCATTGATCGCGTTCGGGCTTGTGACGCCGATCTTGAACGTATCGATCTTCCGGCTGACGACGCGGGTGCGCGAGCCCTGGCTCACCGCGACGACTCCGGTCGCGGCGAGCGTCTGGATCGCGCCCCGCACGGTTTCGCGGCTGACCGCAAGCAGAGCGGCGAGATCCCGTTCGCTCGGCAATTCCTCGCCAACCTGAAGGATGCCCGAGGCGATCAGCGAAGCAAGCTTGTCGCTGATCCGTTCGCGAACCGTGCGCCGGCCGATCTCGGCTCTCAGCTGCGGGACTTGGGCGAAGACACCCATCGGCGGCGCGCGCAAACTCATTTCCGAACTTGCCTCCCACGCCCGCTGGTCTGGTAGCTAGACCAGCACGCGAAGTTGTGTGTTGTCAAGCGCGGGCTGGCTAGGCGAAGCAAGCCGCTTCGCCTTTCCCGAGCAGCGAGGTCTCGCTCAATCCGTAACACGCGCAAGCCGACGTAGCGTAAGGCTTTGCGATGTTTGGCGGCAAAGGGATAAAGTCGCTCTTATCGTTATTATCTGCGCTATTCGGTTATTCATTTTTTTAGGGAGCGCACGGCAAATAGGAGTCGCGCCTCGAATGGTCTTCAGATTGTTCGTGGAGCGACGGCATGCCCTAAGTCTTGTCGCACCCGCATGCCGGCACCCTAACCGAGCGTCGTCATGCCGTCCTCCAATCTCAGATTTGCCCACGGATCGCGGAGCGCGACCGCCGGGTCAATTGCGGCGTCCAACCCGATCTTGAACGCGGGAAGCGAGGTCGCGAAGCTGGCCGCGGACGCTCGCTTCGACGAAACGAACGCAAACCAGAACTCGTCAGGCGCGCGATCGGTTCAGACCATTTTAGAGCGCAGCTTTTCACCCGCCGCCGAAGAAGTCGCGGTCGACAAAGCGCTCTCTCCTGCAAAGCGCTTCGTGATCTCGGTAACGACGCGGCGTTTCCTCAAGATCGCGCTTGGGATAGGGCTCGTGGTCGCCTTTGGCTGGGCGCCGCTCCGAGCCATGCTGGCGACAACAAGCGTCGAGGCCATCGTCAATGCTCGGATAGAGACGATCCGCGCGCCCATCGAAGGCATCGTCCAGGCGCCGAGCGACAAGACGACAAACTGGAGCGCGACCGCCGCGCCTCCGAAACTGATCATCACCAACCCTTACGCTGATCGAAGCCGCCTCGATGAGCTTCGGCGCGACCTGAACACCCTAGAGGCGCAAGAGGAATTGCTTGGTCGTCAATCCCAGTTGACGCAAACCGCTCTCGACACGATCGAGCTTCAGGCGGACAAATACCGCGCCGGACGCCTGAAGCTGATCGACGCGAGACTCGCGCGATTGACGGCGGAGCTTCAGGCCACGGCCGCGAAAACGGTGCAAACGACGGCCTCCAAGCAGCGCAGCGACCATTTGCAGCAAACAGGCTTTATTTCGGGCGCGGACAGCGATCGGGCCCAATACGAATGGAACGCTGCGACGTCCGCCGAAGCGGCGGCTCAAAAGCGTCTCGAGGAAACGAAAGTCGAACATGACGCGGTCGCCGACGGCGTGTTCATCGGCGACAGCTACAACGACAGCCCGAGCTCCATCCAGCGCGAGACCGAACTGAAGATGAAGAAGGGCGAACTCGACGCCGAGCTTGCGGGGGTACGGACGCAAATCAAGCACATCAACGATCAGATTTCAGAGGAAGACGCGCGCTTCCGGCTCCGTTCCGAAGCGACCGTCGCTCTGCCATCGAAGGGTCGGGTGTGGGAGATGCTGGTCGGGCCCGGCGAGTTTGTGAACAAGGGGCAAGACCTCTTGCGCGTGCTCGACTGCTCGAACCCGATCGTGAGCGCGAATGTCGACGAGCGGGTCTACAACCGTCTCGAAGTCGGCAGCCCGGCGACGTTTCGGCCGCTTCAGGACGGCAAGACCTACCACGGGACCGTCGTCAATCTGACCGGCGCCGCCGGCGCGCCGGCCAATTTCGCCATCGCGCCAATCAACCTGCGCAAGAGCCCCTTCTACGTGACGATCGCCATGGATGACATGGGGGCGGCCGGGTGTTCGATCGGGAGAACCGGAACAGTCATCTTCGGAAACGACCAAGCGGATTACGCCCACGCCGGAAGCGAAATCGATCCGCATCTCCGAGGCTCGATTTCCGGAAGCTGAAGCCCCGTGTTCGGCGTTCTCGACCATTCTGTTTTCGCGGCCCTTCAGCCGGCGCTGGCGACGGTGGGGCTTTTCCTGGTCTGTGCGGCGGTCTGGCCGAAACCTGTCGCGGCAGGTCGAGCCTTCATGATCGCGGGCAGCTTCGCCATGATGACCCAATATGGGTGGTGGCGCATCACGGAGACGCTGCCCGCGCCCTCGGTCAGCTTCGAATATGCGCTGGCGCTCGTCTTTCTCATCGCTGAGCTTGTTGGGATCGTGACGGCCGCGCTATCGCTCCTGTTTCTCACCCGGACGCGCGATCGATCTCCCGAAGCAGACGCGAATGCCGGATGGCTGCCGTCGTTGGAAAACCCTCCTCTGATCGACGTGCTCATCTGCTCTTACAACGAAGAGAAAGAGATCCTGGAGCGCACGATCGTGGGCGCGCTCGGCATGGATTATCCCAATTTTCGCGTCTGGATGCTTGACGACAGCAGGCGTGCTTGGGTGAAGACGCTCTGCGCCGAGCTCGGTTGTCGCTACCTCTCGCGCTCAGACAATGCGCACGCCAAGGCTGGAAACATCAACCACGCGCTGAAGCACATCGCCGCGTTGCCCAAGCCGCCCGAATTCGTCTCGATCCTCGACGCCGATTTCGTGCCCACCCCGCAATTCTTGAAACGCGCCATGTCGTTGTTTCGTGACCCCGGGATTGGCGTGGTGCAGACGCCGCAGCATTTCGTCAATCCGGACCCTATCCAGATCAATCTCGGCGCGACAAAATTCTGTCCCGATGAACAGCGCTTCTTCTTCGACATCGTGCTCCCAGCCAAGGATGCGTGGTCCGCTGCGTTCTGTTGCGGCACGTCCTCGATCGTCAGGATGGCGCCCTTGATGGAGATTGGCGGCTTTCCAACCGATTCGGTGACCGAGGACTATCTTTTGAGTTTGCGGCTCAAAGAGAAGGGTTTTCTCACCGCTTATCTGAACGAGCCCCTGACCTATGGGCTCGCTCCCGAGGGCCTCAAAGAATACATCACGCAGCGCAGCCGATGGTGCCTCGGCTTCATGCAGATTTCGCGAGGTCGCAGCGGCCCGCTTTCGACGAAATCGCCGCTCGCTTTCATCGATCGCCTGTCGTTGACGGAAGTGTTCCTCAATTGGACCGCGGTTCCCCTCTCGCGAGCCATTGGTCTCATCATTCCTCCCCTTTCGCTCGCCTTCAGTCTTCACCCTTTCCACGCTTCGCTCTACGACCTCGCGACCCGCTTCCTGCCATATTTCTTATGGAGCGGACTCGTGATGAGTTGGCTCTCGGGAGGCAAAGTCATGCCGATCCTGTTCGACGTGAGCCAGATCATCGTGATGCCCCAGATCCTGAAGGCTGCGGTTCTCGGACTCGCGCGGCCACAGGGGCAAAAGTTCGCGGTCACAGCAAAGGGCGGCGATCGTAACCGGGGCTTTGTCGAATGGGCGGTGATGCGTCCTTTTGTTGTCCTGCTCGTCCTATCGCTCTCGGCGGTCATTTGGGCCTTCTATGTGAACGGAGGATCGAACGAGATTCACTATTCGAGCCCAGCCCTAGCCTGGACCTGGTACAATCTCATTGTCCTCGTCTTGCTCTGCTTCGTTTGCGTCGAGCGGCCGCGTCACCGCGCCGCTGAGCGGTTCGCGTCGCGCGAACTGGTGTCGGTGAAGACAGCGAAGCGGACGCAACTCATGCAGCTCGCCGACGTCTCCATCACCGGCGCGCGCATCTTTGGCGTTCCCCCCGCCGCTCCAGGCGATTCCATCCAGCTCGAACTGCCAAACTTTTCCGTATCCGCAAGGATCGTCCGGCGAGACGGGGATACGTTCGCGGTCGCTTTCAACCATTCCTTCAAGTCACGGGTCGCGGCGATTCAGCATTTCTATTCCGGCGGATACCTGAGGCCGCTCGGCTCGATCCGCATTCTGCGCGTCGCGGAATTGGTGGTCCGAAGAGTGTTCGACTAGTCCGATTCAATTGGAACGCGATCGGGTTCGCTTCTTTCCGGCTATTTGCCAGCTCCTGCCGCGAGCCCCATGACGATGTAGCGTTCGAGAAAAATCCCGATGAGCAGAAGCGGCGTAATCGCCGCTGTCGCGAGCGCCGCGATCGTCCACCAGTTGATGCCGGACGAGCCCGTTTGGCTCGCCACCATGACGGGCAGAGTTTGCGCGTCCGAGCCGGTCAGGAACGAGGCGAAGAAGTACTCGTTCCAACACAGCACCAGCGACAGAATGAAAGCCGCCACCATGCCTGGCAGCGCGATGGGCAGGACGATGCGGATGAACGCGCCCCAGATCGTGCAGCCGTCGACCAGCGCCGCCTGTTCCATCTCCTGCGGGATGGTGTCGAACTGGTCGCGCATCACCCAGATAACGATCGGCAGGACCATGAGCGTGTAGACGAGAATGAGGCCGATGCGGGTGTCGAGCAGCGCCAGTTCCTTGTAGAGAACGAGAAAGGGCAGCGCGAGGACGACGGGGGGCAGGATGAGCTGCGAGACGAAGAAGAACGAAATGTCTTTATTTCGCCATGGGCCGAACTTGTAGTCGAACCGACTGAGCCCGTAGGCGGCGAGCGAACCGATGACAATCGAGAAGGCCGAGGCGCCGACTGAGCAGATCACGCTGTTGATGAATTTGTTGAGGAACTCGTCGCGCACGTCCGAGGTCTCGAAGATCGTGTCGGGCGAAAGCCCGAGCGACTGCCAGCCTTTCCAGGCCGGCGCGAAATCGACCCAAGGGATGAGGTGGCCCTGGGTGACATCGCGTCCGAGCTTCACCGAGGTCGAGAGCGTCCAATAGATCGGAAAGAGGGCGATGAAAGTCCAAACCAGGAGCAGCGCATAAATGGCGATGCGCCCGACGACGCGACCGGCCCGTCGCACAGCGGTCTTCGTATCCTCCGGCTCGTCGACCGTCGCATGGGTCGCGACCTCGCTCGTCACGCGGTTCTCTCCTTTGGCGCGCCAGGAAGCATATCAGGTCATCTTCTGCAGGTAGCGGTTGGCGGCCTTGAGAAGAAGTGAGATGAAGACGATGATGATGACGAGGTAGACCTCGGCGACCATCGTCGCATAGCCGACGTTGGAGCGGTCCCGATATTCCCGGTAGACGAAGCTCGAGATGGTGTCGGTTGCGCCGCCCGGGCCGCCTGCAGTCACATTGATGACGATGTCGGCGAGCTTCAGTTCAAAGATGGTGCGCAGGATGACCGCGGTCACGCTCACCGGGAGCATCAGCGGAAAGGTGATTTCCCAGAAAGTTTGCCAAGCGCTTGCCCCGTCGACCTTGGCGGCCTCCTTCACATCGAGCGGCAGCGCCTGCAGGCCCGCGAGAAGCAGGATCACCATGAACGGGATCCACACCCACGCGTCCATGGCGATGATGGTGGTCCTCGCGATCCAGGGATCGGTGAAGAAGGCCGGATTTTCCCAGCCAAGCCACCTCGCGAAGTTGGCGAGAGGCCCGAAGCGGTTCTCCATCAGCGATTTGCCGATCATCCAGCTGACCGCGACTGGGCTCAGCATGAACGGCATGAGAAATGCGACGCGGAAAAACTTGCGCCCCCGAATTTCGGCGTTGAGCAGGAGCGCGAGACCGAACGCGATCACGTACTGAACGAGGACGGTCAAGACGTAGAAGACCATGTTTCCGAGCGCGTTCCAGAAATAAGAATCGCTCCAAAGCGTGCGAAGATTGTCGAGCCCATTGAAGTGATGGCCGGATTCCGCGTTCAGATTCCAGTCGGTGAAGGCGATGTAGAGTCCGAAGATTGTCGGGAAGATCACCATCGCGGCGGTGAACAGCAACGCGGGGAGCACGAACAGCGTCTGCTTGCCACTTTCCCCGTGTCGGAGAAGTTGGCTCGCGGCGAGCGCCAAGCCCCAGAGCAAGAAGGCATAGAGGGTCGGGCGCCAGTCGGCGAATCGCAACGAAACGAGACCAAGCGCCGCAGCGAGCTGCAGAGCGGCGACGCCGATAAGCAGCACCGAGGCGAGACGAAAAATCCAGGCGCCCAAGGACGCCCGGCCGGAAGGTATCTCTTCGTGAGCCGCCTCTAGTCTTCCGCTGCTCACGACGCGCTACCCACTCCGATTTTTCGAGTTCATGCGAAGAACGTCAGCCACGCGCTCGGCGATCGCTGACGCTCCCCGATCGCGGCGATCAGGCAAGGCCCATGGCGACCCGATAGTATTTGATTTGGTTTTCCCGGCCGAGCTTGTCGGTCAATTTCTCCCAGGATGCCGCGACATTGTCGGCGCCTTGCTGCGCCGTCTGCTTGCCTGCGAACGTCTTCTGCAATTCGTCCTCGGCGATGCTGTAGTACTGAAAGATGCCCGGGATGCGCGGCTCAATCGCCGAGTTCGGATGGTTGTAGGACGTCGACTGCGAGTCCATGTAGGAGCCGATATATTTCTTGTCGTAGCCGGCTAGCGCCCACAGGTCGAGGTTGGTGTGGCTCTTCCGGTAGGGCTGAAAGCCCGACGGATAGGCCGAGGTCCACATCGACAGGTCCTTGCCGCCAAGATGCGCGGCCGCGCTCCACGCAGCCTTGTGGCGCTTGGGGTCGCTGTCGACCTTCTTCATCACGTAGATGCCCCAGCCAAGATAGGCCATGTTGGGCGCGACGTTAGGCCCGCTGGAAAGCTTCTCCCACGCGCCCTTGCGGAAGTTATAGACGTCGTCGGAGGCAGGCAGGATGTCGAAGTCGAGCACGTCGCCGATCGTCGCCGTGTCGCTGGTCTTCGCTACGGTGCCGATATCGCCCCACCATTCGAGCAGCGAGCCTGTGCCGGTCAGGAACTGCTGGAACGCCGACGTTCCCGGATCGGCGTTGATCTGGTCGGCGGGCTCGTAGGGCAGGACGTCGACGACGTCCTGGATCGCGCGCACCCAGGCAGGGTTGTTGACGAGCGGCTTCATGTTCTCGTCGAACATCCAGTTCTTTTCGCCCGGGTATTTCGCGTAGGCCGTCGCGCGGCTCGCGGTAAAATAGAACTGGAACCCGCCCCACGGCTTCGGCTGATCGAGGAAGCCGTAAACCTCCTTCCCCTTCACCTTCTTGCCTTTGAGGAACTTGGTGATCTGCTGCAACTGCTGCCAGGTCTTCGGCGGGCCCCACTCCTTCAAACCGGCCTGGTCCTTCCAGTCCGCCCATTGTTTGCCGAGATCGGCATCGCCGAAAACGTCGGTGCGCCTATTCATGGTGTGGCAGTCGCTGTCGATGCACGTGCGGTGGATCTTGCCGTTCCAGGTGCCAACGGGCGGTTTGAGGTAGTTGACGTAGTCGTCGAAGTCGACCTGCGTCTTGACCCAATCGGGCATTTCGGAAAGCAGGTCCTTGACCCCCATGTCGCCTTCGAAGGGTGCGCCCATCTCGAGAATGTCGAAGTCCGCGGTGCCGGTCGCAATCGACTGCTGCAGCCTTGCGTTGTAGTCGGCCTGCGCCAGATCGATCCATTTGATCGAGGCTCCGGTGTACGTCTCCCAAGGCTTCAGGAAGCCGCGAAATAGGAAATTATGGAGGTTCTGGTTGTTGAGTCCCATGAAGGAGAAATCGACGCCCTTGAATTCGCCGGGCTGGACGTTCGCTTTTGTCGGCCCGAGACAGAGCGCCCCGACCTTTTGCCAGTCCGAGTCGGTCGGCGATCCATTGCCTGCGCCGGGAATTTTCATGATCTGGGCGACGACGCTGTCTTGAGCGAAGGACGGCGTCGCCGACAGGATGGATGAGCTTGCGGCCACGGCTGCGGCGCCAGCGGCCCCTTTCAGGACATCGCGGCGGCTTCTCTGCATCGCCATAAGCGTTTCGTAGACGTGCACACGCATGGATGGTTCCTCCCTCTTGCGCCGCATAGCTCCGGGCCCAAGCCCAGACGCTGCGCGGCGCTGCGCGCGCGCACTCAGCCAGGCGCTCTAACGCAGAGGCACAAGAGTAAGCGGGCGCTTCGCGGCAAGTCAATTGCGCGCCGGCTAGGAGCCCCATCTCATGACACATACGGCCCCAAGCGTCGCCCCGCGCTTCTATTCGAGACGCTTACCGCTTTCGGCGTCGAACAGGTGGACCGCGTCCAGGTTGGGCGAGAGCGTCAGGCTTTCGCCCGGCCGAGCCGCTATGCGCTCCCGGAAGACGGCGACAATCGGGTGACCTCCGACCTTGGCGAACACCTGCGTTTCCGAGCCGGTCGGCTCGACTACCGAAATCTCGGCCTTGAAGTCGCTGCCGATGGCTAGATGCTCGGGCCGAATTCCGTAGATGCAAGGACGTCCGTCAGTATTAGGCGGCGCCGAGCTGAGCGGCAGCTCAACGCCGCCTTCGGTCATGAAAATGGGCTTGCCTTTGATGGCGACAGACCCTTTGAGTAGATTCATCGAGGGCGATCCGATGAAGCTCGCGACGAACAGGGTCGCCGGCCGATCATAAAGCTCGAGTGGAGCGCCCATCTGCTCCACCACGCCGTCGCGCATGACCACGATGCGATCGGCCATCGTCATCGCTTCGATCTGGTCATGGGTCACATAGACCGTCGTGGTTTTCAGGCGCTGATGCAGCTCCTTGATTTCGGCGCGCATCTGCACGCGCAACTGGGCGTCCAGGTTCGAAAGCGGCTCGTCGAACAGAAAGACCTGCGGATCGCGCACGATCGCCCGTCCCATCGCGACGCGCTGTCGCTGCCCGCCCGACAATTGTCGCGGGTAACGGGAAAGGTAAGGAGCGACATGGAGGATGTCGGCGGCCCGTTTCACGCGCGCCTGGATCTCGTCTTTCGGCGTGTTGCGCAGCTTCAGCCCGAAACTCATGTTCTGTTCGACGGTCTTGTGCGGATAGAGCGCATAGTTCTGAAAGACCATCGCAATGTCGCGATCCCTCGGCGGCAGGTTGTTGACCACGCGCGCGCCGATCTTCACCTTTCCGTCCGTGATCGACTCGAGGCCTGCGATCATGCGCAGAAGTGTGGATTTCCCACAGCCGGAGGGTCCGACGAGGGTGACAAACTCGCCATCGGCGATCGAGAGCGAAACTCCGTGAATGACTTCGACGCCACCATAGGCCTTACGTGCGTTGACAACGTCGACCGACGCCATTCTTCTCTCCAAACGCGATTTGTGACGTGATGTCAGGCTTGAGCGTAGTGCATTGCCGAATGGGCGTCGAGCGCCGAGACGGCGAGAATAAGGCGATCTGCGAGGGCGACTTTGCGCGCCGGACGTGGTCGGCTACAAACCGCAGGGCGACTGCTCGGATAGCGAGCGTGCCGAGCTTCGAAAAACATCGACAGGGAGGGGAAATGACGGAGGGGCACAAGCCGCGCATCGCGGTCGTCGGCAGCAATATGGTGGACCTCGTCACTTATGTGGATCGGATGCCGATCAGGGGTGAAACCGTCGAGGCGCCGAGCTTCGAGATGGGACACGGCGGCAAGGGCGCCAATCAGGCGGTGGCGGCCGCCAAGCTCGGCGCTTCGGTGGTGATGGTCACTGCCGTCGGCGACGACATGTTCGCCGACGCCACCATCCGCAATCTCGAGGCGCTTGGAATCGACACTAGCCACGTCCGGCGGGTGAAGGGAAAGCCCAGCGGCGTCGCCCCGATCATGGTCGAGCCGAACGGCGAAAACTCGATCCTGATCGTGAAAGGAGCGAACGCCGATCTTTCCCCCGCCGACATTGATCGCGCAGCGGATGTTTTGAAGACCTGCGATCTCATTCTCATGCAGCTCGAGGTTCCGCTCGAGACCGTCTATGCGGCCATCGCTTTCGGCAAACGCCATGGCGTGAAGACGGTTCTCAACCCAGCTCCGGCAACGGCAGCGCTCGATGTCGAACGCATTCGCGATGTGACTTTCTTCATTCCCAACGAAACCGAGCTTGCGATCCTGACCGGTATGCCAGTCGATACGGAATCGAACGTTGCGGCCGCCGCGCGGAGCCTGCTCGACAAGGGTTTCGGGACGGTCATTGTCACGCTTGGGTCGCGTGGCGCGCTTCTGACAACGCTGGCCGAGGCGCGACGAATCGAGCCTGTTCCGGTGACGCCTGTCGACACGACGGGCGCCGGCGACGCTTTCGTCGGGAGCTTTGCGCGCTTCTTCGGCGCCGGCATCCCTCTCGAAGAGGCTTTGAAAGAAGCGGCGCGTTATGCGGCCGATTCGGTCACCAGGCGCGGTACTCAGAAAGCCTACG
This sequence comes from uncultured Alphaproteobacteria bacterium, assembly GCA_963737365.1. Taxonomy (GTDB): domain Bacteria; phylum Pseudomonadota; class Alphaproteobacteria; order Rhizobiales; family Beijerinckiaceae; genus Roseiarcus. The sequence continues at coordinate 440,941 of CAVTSD010000005.1, read as the reverse complement.
CGTCCACGCAGGAGTTCAAGACCTTCTGCGAAAGCCTTGATCGAGGAGGGTAGGCGGCTCGTTACCGGCTTCGCGTCACTATCAGCCGGCGTCGAGTTCGAGCCCCCGCTTGCGGAAAAGCGCCGCGGGCGAGGGAGAGCGGCCGCGAAAGGCGCGATAGGCCTCGTCGTAGTCGCGGCTGCCGCCAGCCGCATAAACGAAGTCATTGAGCCGCTTCGCGACGTCCGGATCGAAAATGTCGCCCTTCTCCTCGAACGCCTCGAAGCCGTCAGCGTCCAGAACCTCCGACCACAGATAGCTGTAATAGGCGGCCGAGTAGCCGCCGGAGAAAACATGCTGGAAATGCGGGGTGCGGTGACGCATGCCAATCGCGTCGGGCATGCCGATCCGCTTGAGTTCTTGGCGCTCGAACGCGACGACATCGACCTCGTCGGGCGAGGGATCGAGATGGAGCTTCAGGTCGACGAGCGCCGAAGCGGTATATTCGACAGTCGCCCAGCCCTGATTGAACCGGCGCGCGGTGAGAAGTTTTCCGATGAGCGCGTCCGGCATCGGCTCGCCGGTTTTGTAATGGAGCGCAAAGCGCCGCAGCATCTCCGGCCGCAAGATCCAATGCTCGAAAACCTGGGAAGGAAACTCGACGAAATCGCCGGCGACGTGAGTGCCGGAAATGCGCGGATAGACGACGTCCGACAGCATGCCGTGCAGGGCGTGGCCGAATTCATGGAACAGCGTCCGCGCATCGTCGACGCTCAACAGACTGGCCTCGCCTTCGCCGCCCTTGGCGAAGTTCATCACGTTGACGACGATCGGCAGTTGCGGCCCGTCCAGCTTTTGCTGACCGCGGAAGCCGCTCATCCACGCCCCGCTGCGCTTCGACGGCCTCGCGAAATAGTCGCCCAGAAACAAAGCTTTCGGCGCGCCGTTGCGTCCGGTCACTTCCCACGCGCGAACGTCGGGATGATAGAGCTTGAGATCGAAGCGCTCGGTGAAGGTCAGGCCGAACAGGCGGTGCGCCGCGTAAAAGGCGGCCTCGATAATGCGGTCGAGCTGCAAGTAAGGCTTGAGCTCGCTCTCGTCCAAGTCGAACTCGGCCTTGCGCCGCTTCTCCGCGAGATAGCGCCAGTCCCAGGGCGCCAGTTTGAAATTTCCACCTTCACTCGCCGCGATCGCCTGCAGCCCCTCCTCGTCTTTGCGCGCGCTGGCGACGCCGGGCGTCCAGACCGACTCCAAGAGCTCGAGCGCCGCCTCGGGCGTTTTCGCCATCGTGTCGGCGAGGCGATAATGCGCGTAAGTCTCGTAGCCCAAAAGCTGGGCGCGCTCGGCTCTCAAGCGCACCAATTCGGCGGCGATGGCGCGATTGTCGGTCGCGCCCCCGTTTTCTCCTCGCGCCGTCCAGGCGCGGAAAGCGGTCTCGCGCAGATCGCGGCGGCCGGAGAATTGCAGGAACGGCTCGACGCTCGACCGTGAGAGCGTGACCGCGTACTTGCCCGGATGGCCTCGATCGGCGGCGGTGCGCGCGGCGCTGGCGACAAAGAAATCGGGCAGTCCCTCAAGATCGGGCTCATCGAGCAGCATGAGCCAGTCTTTCTCGTCCTTGAGCACGTTCTGGCCGAACTGAGCGGCGAGCGTCGCCAGCCGCTCGGCGATTGCGGCCAGTCGCGCCTTGGCCTTGGGCGGCGCGGCCGCGCCCGCGCGCGTGAAGTCGAGGTGATAGCGGTCGAGCACGCGCGTCTGTTCTGGCGAAAGCCCGAGCCTATCCTGATCGGCCTTGAGCGCGTCGATGCGTCTGAATAGGGCCTCGTTCAGATAAGTCTCGCTGCGATGGCGGGCGAGAACGGGCGCGATCTCGCGCTCGATCGCCTGCAGTTCGTCATTGGTGTGGGCGCCGGTCAGGTTGAAGAAAACGCTCGCAACTTTGTCGAGGCTTCGGCCGCTGCGCTCAAGCGCCTCGATCGTATTGGCGAAGGACGGCGGCTCGGGATCGGCGGCGACAGCGTCGATCTCAGCGCGGGCTTGGCCTAGCGCTTTATCGAAGGCCGGCCGGAATTGGCGCGGCTCGAAACGGTTGAAGGGCGGCGATTCGAATGGCCCGGTCCAGGATTCGAGAAGCGGATTCGTGTCGACTGGCGAGGGGGTCAGGGGGGTGGGGCTCATGCGTCTCAGCTAGGAGGTTGAGCCGCAATGCGCAACCCGGCACCGCGCCGTGGCGCAAAACGCCCAGCAGGGAACGTCGCCCCGTCTTCTTTCGTTCCCGCGGAAGCGGGAACCGAGACCTAATCCGGCCAGCGTCGACGCCCGCTTTCGCGCGGCATGACAGGGCGCCGTCCTTAGACTGCGCCCGGCTTTGGAGCGGCCGCCTATTGCCCCGCCTGCACCTTCTTCACGTAGTCATCGACCGCGTCGACGACCTTCTCGTCTGGGTGAGCTTTGCAAAAGACGATGACTTCATGGATCCCCTGTTTGGCGCGGGGGATGTTCACCACGTGTCGCTTCATGTGGCCGTTCCACCAGCCGCTATACCAGGCGCCGAGAAAGTCAGCGTCTTCCTGAAAGGTGCCGGCGAGCTGAGCGCAGGTCAACGCGCGCACGTTAAGATAGCCTTTGTCGTCCATATAGGTCTTCAATTCGACCTGGGCTTGCGAGGCGGAAACGGACGCGATCAGCCCCGCCGTTGCGACGAGAGCGACACGCAAATCAACTCGACCAAGCCTTGCTGACAGCCTTGTGCTTGAGGCAACCATTGTCTTCTCTCTTTCCGATGTCCTGAGTTCAACGAGCTGCGCCTTTGGCTGTCCGCGGGAGCAGCAGGCGCGCAATGCGAAGCTATTTCTCGTCGTTGACCTTGATGCCCTGTTCCTTGCGCATCGCCTTGATGTTGATGTCCATCGCGGTGATCACCTTCGTCTTCGGATTCGCCTTGCAATAGACGATGACTCGATGCTCCAGCTCCTTGGCGCGATCGACCTTCAATTTGCTGTAGCCCGCGAGGCCGTTGTACCAACCGCTGTACCAGACGGTCATGAAGTCGGCGTCTTCCTGGAAGGTGTTGGCGAGCTGAGCGCAGGTCAGCTTCTGGACATCCAGATTGCCCTTGGCGTCCGCGTAAGTGTTCAGCTCGACCTGAGCTTGCGCCGCGCTCACGCTAAAGAGCGCCATTGCGCAAAACGAAACTAAGACTTTCATTCGTTCCTCCCCAACCCACGCGCGGTCCGAAGCGCCTCAGCAATATCGGTTGCGACTCGCTGCATTCAGTCCACACTGTTCACGCGAATCTCCCTGAACCGGATCAAGCGGCCGGTCAAGCTGGCGTCGCGCCTGGATTTCCGTTGTCCACCGCCGTCATGCAAGCGTCAGCAACCGTCCGCTTGAGAGCCAGAAGGGCGGAAGGCATAAAGGCGTCGACGAGAGCGGCAGGATCGAATCCTTGATCGGGATTCCCAGTTCGTCGCGAACGAACTTCCGGCGCGCGTCGATCCGTTCCATCACGGCCGCATGGCGGGCTTTGAGCTCAGCGCGCAACGCGGCGTCGGCGAATACGACGCCGTCCTCGCAATTGAGCGCCCATCCGTCCCGTATCGGAGTCGGAATGATGTCGACCTGAAACGGCATGCCCGACGCGATGCGCTCGTCGGAGCCCGGCCGGATCGGCGTATGGGTCCATTCGTCGTGGCCAGTGAGATGGCCCGGATTGAGCGCCGAGCGCAGGCCGCCACGCGCGAGCGCCGCGCCGACGGCGTCGAAGACGGCGCCGCCGGTCGCGCCGATATCCGCCGCCTCGTACCAAGCCACAAGGCCCTCGAAATAGGCGGACGCTGTCTTTAGGAACGCCTCATCGTGGTCGGCGAGCAATCCGGCGCGAGCGGAGAGGCCGCCCGAATAGCCGATCCCGGCTGTGACGCCGTCGCCGCGGCGCAGGATGCGGCCCTGAGGCGAGCGCAGGCCGATCACAGGCGCACTCGCGTCGCCGCTCGCTAGCATGACGTGAGCGGAAAGGACTTCGCCCGCGTAGCCCATCGCGCTCGCCGCCTCCATTTCACTCACGCCTAAACGTATTGCGGTCAGGATACGCCAGACGGCGGCGGAGGCGCGCGCGGCGCCCCATTCATGCAAGGCGATCTGATCGACGTCGATCGCCGAACGCAGTCCGGTGGTTGGATGCATCAGCACGGGCGTCGCGTCCTTCAACGCGTCAGACCCGCCCGCGATTCGGCTCAGCATCGCGACGAGATAGTGGGGAACGAACAGTCCGGGCGACGGGTCGTCCCATTCCGCCGGCTCGAAATACTTCCAGCCCACGAGCCCGATCGTCTGACCGCGGCTCAGGCCCGCTTCTCTCAAGACAGCCGCGAGGTCCGGCTTGAGGGCGCGATCCTGGCCCATGAGGCTCATGCTTTGCGCAAGCGCAATGTCGAGCCCGGGAAGCGCGGCCAACGGCGCATAGGCTTCGCCCTCGTTGCCAACGATGAGCACGCGCTTGTCGTGTGGGCCAAGCAGCAGCAGCGCCTCCTCGAACCGAGGATCATAGCCTGAGAGGAAGGTGATGTTGGCGAGATGTTCGCGGTCTCCATAGACGACCAGCCAATCGCAGCCGGCGCGCTCATAGGCCTGGCGGCATCGCGCCTCGTAGGTTGAGCCAGGGATGCGCGGCGCTTCGAGCGGAACGCCTAAGGCGGGAACAACGACGTCGCGCAGCACACTTGGCATCGAGTGTCTTCCCCTTCGCAGCGACGGCCCGCAAATTGCGCCGGTCTCGTCTGATAGCCCAGACGTCTTTAAGCGCGATGTCCGAGCGGCGAACGGGCGGCCCAGAGCTTCAGGAAAGGCTCACGCCGCCGCCTTCTGATAGTCCTTGATGTCGGTGAAGGCGATCTTCGGCCAGCGCTCCTGCTCGTAGCGCAGGTTGAAGGCGCTCGACGCCATGAACACCGGCGCGCCGTCGAGATCGAAGGCGATCGAGGACGGATAGGCGTCCAGGAACTTGCCAATCTCCGTCTTGTCGGAGGAGGCCACCCAGCGGCAGATCTCGAACCGGCTCGGCTCGAAGGTCACCGGCAATCCATATTCGGCGTTGAGGCGCTCGGTCAGCACATCGAGTTGTAGCGCTCCGACGACGCCGACGATCGCCGCGGCGCCGTCATGGGGCAGGAACACCTGCACGACGCCTTCTTCCGCCATCTGCTGCAACGCCTCGCGCAGCTTCTTCGCCTTCATCGCGTCGGCAAGTTTCACTCGGCGCAGAATTTCCGGCGCGAAGCTCGGCACGCCGCGAAAGATGATCTCCTCGCCCTCGCTCAAGGTGTCGCCGATGCGCAAAAGCCCGTGATTGGGAATGCCGACGACGTCGCCAGCAAACGCCTCCTCCGCCAGCGAGCGATCCTGGGCGAAGAAGAATTGCGGCGCCGACAGCGTGACGGGCTTGCCCGTGCGGACGAGCTTCGCGCGCATGCCGCGCTGAAGCCTGCCCGAGCAGACGCGCATGAAGGCGATGCGGTCGCGGTGGTTCGGATCCATGTTCGCCTGGATCTTGAAGACGAAGCCCGTCATCTTCGGTTCGTCCGCCTGGACCGTGCGGCTCTGAGCTTCCTGCGCGCGCGGGCTTGGCGCGAATTCGGCCAAGGCGTCGATAAGGTCCTTGACGCCGAAATCCTTGAGCGCGCTGCCCCACAGGACTGGGGTCATATGGCCTTCGAGGAAGGCTTTCTTGTCGAACGGCTTGAGACCCTCGACCGCGAGGTTGAGTTCTTCGATCCCCTGGGTGCGCTCATGCTCGGGCAGGAGCTCGGCGACCCGCGGGTCGTCGGGTCCGTTGACAGCAAAGGCCTGGGCGTCCTTGCCGAGCGGCGTCAGGCGGCTCCGCCGGATGTCATAGGCGCCGGCGAGCGAGCGTCCGCGCCCGATCGTCCAGGTGAGCGGCGCGGAGTTGAGCGCAAGCGTCTTTTCGATCTCGTCGAGGAGGTCGAACGGGTCGCGGGTCTCGCGATCCATCTTGTTGATGAAGGTGACGATCGGGATGTCGCGCAGGCGACAGACCTCGAACAGCTTGCGCGTGCGCGCCTCGATGCCCTTCGCGGCGTCGATCACCATGACAGCCGAGTCGACGGCGGTCAGGGTGCGGTAGGTGTCCTCGGAAAAGTCCTCGTGGCCGGGCGTGTCGAGCAGGTTGAAGACGCAATCGTCGTATTCGAACGTCATCACCGAGGTCACGACGGAAATGCCGCGGTCGCGCTCGATGCCCATCCAGTCGGATCGGGTCTGGCGGCGATTGGCCTTGGCGCGCACTTCACCGGCGAGCTGAATGGCGCCGCCAAAGAGAAGCAGCTTTTCTGTCAGCGTCGTCTTGCCCGCGTCGGGGTGCGAGATGATCGCGAAGGTTCGTCGGCGCGCGACGGGGTTGGGATCAGGCATAGGTCACGAGTTTGGGGGAATTCGAGACGCTTATCTAATGCGCGGGCGGCTTGAGGGAAAGGGCGCATATGCCACTCGAGCGCGCAACGGGCAGGGGGGAGAACGGGATACCGGCCGCATGCCGGTTCCCGATGCCCGAGCAAAGGCCACCTGACGTCGCCGCAACCCGCGAGGCACTCATCCGTTCGTAGAATTCAGCTCCCAGGGAAATCGCACAAATTTGAGGAGATTTTTAACGAGGGAAATCGGTTTCGCGTGTCAGGCGAGTCAATCTCCTTGAACGACGCCGCGCCATCGCTCTATAGAACAATTCGTTGAAGTAAAATCGTTCAAGACTTCACCAGACGAATTGAGCAGAGGATTTTATGAAAAGAGCGCTTCTTGGGACCGTACTGATCGCGGCCGTGACGGTAGCGACGGCGGCGAAAGCCGACAATTTCTTCCTCAACTATGAAGCGCCCGGGGTTCAGAACACGACCGCGACCTTCAGCGTGTCCGGCGTCGAGACTTTCGATTCCCAGCCAACGGGCGTCGGCGCGGGTTTCACGACAGACTACGGCACGGGCGGCGCCATCACTGGCACATACAGCGGCGTCAACGGCGTCCAGATCAATTCGGCCGACGTTTACGGGGGCGCTGGAGGGACAGGCAATTACATCGTCGCCTTTGGCGCCACGCCCTACACGCTCACGCTCACCGCCGATCCGATCAAGGACCCAGAGGGGATAAACTACTTTGGCTATTGGCTGTCGGCGCTCGACGCCGGCAATCAGGTGGCGTTTTACAAGGACGGCGTCGAGGTCGGCGCGCTGACCCCGGCGGACGTTATCGCCAAACTCGGCGCGAGCGGTCCTTATTACGGAAATCCCAATCCGCAGTTTCAGGGGGGCGATGACGGCGAGCCCTACGCGTTTATCAATTTCTACGACTTGAACGGAACGTTCGATCAGGTGGTCTTCACCGAGGATCCGGCGATCGGCGGCTACGAATCCGACAACCACACGGTCGGCTTCTTCACGCATGTCGGCGGCGTCCCCGAACCCTCGACCTGGGCGATGCTGCTTCTTGGTTTCGCGGGCCTCGGGCTCGCCGGTTATCGTTCGTCGCGCCAGCGCGCCGTCGCCGCGTAAAGCTTGTCGTCGTAGTTTTGGTGAGGGTCGCCCTGCGATCGGGCGGCCCTTTCTTTTGCGACGGGCGCTCGGCTCCTCGCCGGAGCAGCATTGAGGTCGGCGCCCGCGGGAGAGAATCAGGCGGTCTGCGTAGACCTGGCGTATGCGACGCGCAGGGCGTTCGAATCCAGCCCCGATGCGGCGCCGCTGTCCGAGCGCCGAACTCTTGAAGCGAATTCCTCAGTTAGGAGCGTATTGTCCGATTGCGTTGGCTTGCGTTTTGAAACAGACTTTGACGCGCCCGCAAAAAGGCCCTTGAGACGAATGCGCCGCGCGCGGAGGAGGAATGGATCGCAAGTGGCTGCCGCTCAACGCGCTCAGAGCGTTCGAAGCGGCCGGACAACATCTGAGCTTCACCGCCGCCGCCAATAGCCTGACGGTCGCACAGAGCGCGGTCAGCCGTCATGTGATCGTGCTCGAGAACTTTCTCGGCGTCGCCCTATTCGAGCGGCGCCCGCAACAGCTGGTGCTGACCGAGGCGGGGCGGCACATCCTGCCCGTCGTTTCGAAGTCCTTCGACCGAATCGACCAGGCGCTCGGCGAGGTGATCAAGGAGAAGGGACGGCCGAAACGGGTGCTCAAGGTTGCGCTGCCGACCTCGTTCGCCCACCGGCTCGCCATTCCGATCCTACGCGACTTCCGCTCTGAGAACGCCGGCATCTCGCTCGAAATCGTCTCCAAGCCGACAACAGGACCTGAAGTGGATGGCGACATCGACATCGCCATCGTCTATTCCGAGCCCCGCGTCACCGACGCGATCCATGACCTCTTATGGATGGTGCGTTCGACGCTTCTGTGCAGCCCGAAGCTTCTCGAAGAGATGGACGCGAGCGATCCGGCGCGGCTCATCGTCGCGAGCGACCTGCTGCATCTCAAGATCGATGGCAGGCCGCGTCATTTTTTCTGGGAAATGTTCGTGCGCTCGATCGGGCGTCCCGATATCGCCGTCGATCGGGGCCTTGTGTTCGACACTCAGCAACTCGCCGCCCAGTACGCGATGATGGGCGACGGACTGGCGCTGCTCGATCCGCTGCTGTTCCACGAGGAGATTAAGGCCGGCCGGCTGGTGCGCCCCTTCGATCTCTGGCTTGACGAAGGCTACGGCTATTATCTGACGACCCACCCCGAAGATCTGAGCAACGAGGCGGTGGCGTTATTCCGCTCGTGGCTCATTGCCCGGTTTTCGGGCGGCGCGCCGGCTCCCCCGCCAGAGCCGGAACCCGCCGCCGAGCCGCCAAAGCTGCAAGTCGCGGCGGCCGAGCCGCCGAAATTGCGCGCGGCGAAGTGAGAGCGCGATAGGCTCACACAAATTGACATGTCGAGACGCCATTTTGGCGTGCGCGTGGGTGAGCCGACTGCGGTAGACTAATCTCGCGACGAATTGCGATCGGCGCTCTTCTTAAGAGAACCTGGGGACTTGATGACGACGCGTTTGCCGGCGCTGGAAAAGCGTTGCCGCCGCCTCGGCGCGCCGGCCGACCTTTGAGCGCCCTCATGCCGCCGGGCGAAGCCCGCATGGGCCTCCATGTCGCTGTCGCCGCGATGTTCTTCGGCTTTGGCATCGGCGCCGGCCTCTGGGGCGGCGCTTCGAGCGCGATTTTGATTCGCGCCGGCGTGGACGCGGCGACGTTCGGCGTTCTCCTGACCGTCTACACCGGCGCCTATCTCATCGCCATGTCGGCCGGCGGGGCGATCGCGCATCGTTTTGGCGTCGATCGGGCGCTTTCCGTCTCGGCGATCTTCTTTGGCGCGGCGCTCTGCGCGTTGCTCAACGCCGCAAGCGAAGCCTGGGTCGCGATCACGCTGATCGTGGCGGGGTTCCTCGGAGGCGTGGTCGACCTGCTCATGAACGCCGAAGGCGCACGGATCGAGCGCCGGCTCGGTCGCCCGATCCTGGCCCGGCTGCACGCGGCCGCCTCGGCTGGCATGGCGCTTGGCGCGATCCTCGGAAGTTTGATCATCGTCGGGCCAGCGCCGCGGGCGGCCGGCGTTCTCGCCGCCCTTGCGCTCGCTGGCGCGGGCGTCGCTTATCATCGCGCGGCGCGGACCGACCGTGCTCCTTCGGCAGTCGTAGGCTCGGTTGGGCGAGGGGGGTTGTCCTTCGCGCCGGCTCTCATCGGGCTTGGCGTCGCAGTCGGGGTCTCGATCGCGGCGGAACTCGCGGCCTCGGTGTGGTCGACACTCCTGTTGCGCGAGGAAGCGCCGAGGCTGGCGGCCATTTCTGGCCTCGGCGCGGCGTTCTTTTCGGCTTGCCAAGCCGCGCTGCGCTTCAACGTCGACACGATTCGCCTTCGTATCAGCGACCTTCGCATCATCGTTGCTTCGTTCGCGATCGCCGCCGCCGGCTTTGGTCTGGTCAGCGTCCAGGCCGGGTTCGCGGCGAGCGTCGCGGGCTTTGCCCTGATTGGCGTTGGCACCGGGCCGATCGTCCCGTGCAGTTTCGCGCTTGCCGCGCGTCAGGCGGCGGCCGGACCCGCGGTCGGGCTTGCGTCGGCCTCATTGTTCAGCGCGCTGACCCGCCTGCCGGCGCCGTTAGCGACCGGCGCGATTGCGCAAGCTTTGTCGCTGTCGGCCGCGTTCGCCGCCTTCGCGCTCGCGTTGGTTACGACAGCGGCCGCCGTGTCGATCATCGCTTACCTCGGCCGGATGCGGCCGGCGGCGCGCAAAGCGTGATGGTCGGGAAGCGAAGCGATCATGAGGGGAGCCACCTGACGGCCCTTAGTCATCCTCGCCCCATGCGCGTGAGCGCCTCCCCGGCCATCGTCAACAGGACGTCTGGACGGTTCGTGACGCCAAACGCGCCCGCGGGAACGCCTGCGCTTGGCTTGAGATTGCCAATATAGAAGATGACCGGCAGCACGATCCCTTCGCTGCGGAAGGTCGTCAGCATATCGATTCCGGCTCGCTCATTGAGCGTCGGAATGTCGCGGGAAATGTCTGACACCACGAGGTCGAAGGGTCGCGACTTTTCGTTCGCGTCCCTGATTGCGCCCAGCGCCTCCTCCGTCGTGCAGGCGAATGTGATCAGGGCGCCGAAGCTGCGAAGCATCCGCGATTCGTTGCGATTGTTCGACGGCCGGTCGTCGATCCAAAGGATTTCGGCGCCCTCATAGACTCTGCGGCGCCTCGCGGCCCTGTCCAACGCCCTCTTGCGGTCCTCATCGGACCCCTCGACCGGCCACCTCTTATTCTTTTCGGCCATGGCGATGGCGTCGTCCATGCCTTCCTTGCCGCCGGTCAAAGCAAACTTGACGCCCCAGGCTTCGACGCCGGTGAGCCGGTCAAAAGCGCCAACGAGCGACGTCCGCAATAAAGCGACGACGTATATGGCGAGGCCGGCCCATGCAAGCGACGCCACACCGCCGAGCGCTTTCGCGACACCTGTCCAGGACATTTGTTCCGCCCCCACGCGGCCTTCTGCGGCGCCAAAAGCAGGCGGAGGCAGTTTGGCTGTCCGACTAGAAGAAAGCCGCCGAGAGGTGTCAAGTCGAGGCGCGCTGTCGATGCGCGCATCGTTGGAGCTCAGATTGGGTATTGCCTTAGCGGCGCCGTTATTGCAGAGGAAGCGCCGCTGGCGATTTGCAATCGGGATCCGCCAACTCGGGGAATGAATGCCCAAGATAAGGCCAGTGATCATGTGCGGCGGGTCCGGCACCCGCATGTGGCCCGAATCGCGGGAGAGCTTGCCCAAGCAGTTCATTCCGCTCATCGGGCAGCGCTCAACTTTTCAAACGATTGTCGGGGTGGTCAGCGATCCCACCGTCTTCGATCCGGCGGTGGTCATCACCAATTTCGACTACCGCTTTCGCGTCGCCGAACAATTGCGGGAGATCGGCGCCGAGGCTGAGATCCTGCTCGAGCCGGAACGGCGCGATAGCGCCGCGGCCGTGAGCGCCGCGGCGGCGTGGGCGGCTGCGCGCGACCCCAAGGCCGTCGTCGCCGTGCTCGCCGCCGACCACGTGTTCGAGGACGGAAAAAAGTTCGCCGCCCTTTGCGCGCAGGCCCACGCGGCGGCCGATGCGGGCGAAATTGTCACCTTCGGCGTCACTCCCGACCATCCAGCCACCGGCTACGGTTACATTCATCCGGGCCCCCCGCTGGCGCTTGATCGTGAGGTGAGGCGGATCGAGCGCTTTGTGGAGAAACCCGACGAAGCGCATGCGCGCACATTCATTGAAGAGGGCTATCTGTGGAACTCGGGCAATTTCGTCTTCCGCGCCGACGTCATGCTGGAGGAGCTTCAGCGGTTTGAGCCGGAGATCGCGGCTGCAACGGCGGCGGCGGTGTCGGCTGCGAAGAAGGACCTTGGCTTTGTCGTCCTCGACCAAGAGTTTTTCGCCAAGGCTCCGAAGACGTCGATCGATTATGCGGTGATGGAGCGCACCGACAGGGCGGTGGTGTTGACGGCCGATGTCGGATGGTCAGACGTCGGCGAGTGGTCGACGGTCTGGCGTCTCAGCTCACGTGACGCGAACGGCAATAGCCTGCGCGGACGCGCGGTGGCGATCGATTCGTCGAACGTGCTGGTGCGTGCGGAAGATCAAGTGGTCGCTGTGATCGGCCTCAAGGACGTCATTGTCGTGGCCACTGGCGACGCGGTCCTGGTCGCCGACCGGTCTCAGACCGCCAAGGTCAAGAAGCTCGTCGAGAGCCTCAAGGCTGAGGGCCATCCGGAAGCGACCGAGCATCGGCGGAACTATCGACCCTGGGGCTATTACCAAAGCATCGACCAGGGCCCACGCTATCAGGTCAAGCGCATTGTCGTGCGGCCGGGCGGGCGCCTGTCCTTACAGAAACACCACCACCGGGCCGAGCACTGGGTAGTTGTGCGCGGCGCGGCCGAAGTCACGCTCAATGACAAAGTAACGCTCGTGCACGAGAACGAATTGATCTACTTGCCGATCGGATCGACGCACAGACTCGCCAATCCAGGCAAGATCGACCTGGAGCTGATCGAGGTTCAGTCCGGGAGCTATTTCGGCGAGGATGACATCGTCCGCATCGACGACGTTTACAACCGGAAATGAGGCTGATGGCGGCGCCGTTAAGCGGCGCCGCCATTCAGGTTAGTGCTGATCCTGCGAAGCAAGCCGCGCGATTTGGTGAATGTCGGCGCGGTCGATGCCGATGTCGTGCAGTTCGCGATCGGTGTAGGCCGAAAGCTCCTGCAGCACATTCCAATATACGCGACGCGTCCGCAGAAAGCGCGTAATAGAGAACTTCTTCATGGCGGTCTCCTTTTGACTGACCGCCCTCCTGACCCGGCCTCAAACCGTGAGCCCGAGGAATTCATTCCCTCACCTAGACCAGCCGTACTTAAATTGCTGCACTGCAAAAGTCAATGGTGCGCCGCAAAAATAAATGTGAAAAACGCATGACGATGCCGATGTGTCAGGGCCTGGCGCGTCTCGATCGGCACTCCAATGCAGAATTAGTTAACGATTTGTCACCAATCTAGGCGTAGGCCTGCGATTTAGGCATAGCACGCCTGTTCCAAGTGCTGTCCTCCATGGGGTGAGTTCGAGGTGATCCTCGCTCGTTTCAGCGGCTCTGGGAAGCCGCCGGCTCGAACAGATTTGACAGCCGGGGCTCGCCGCCTTACGGAAGCCGCAACTTCAGGCGCGCTCTCGGGCTCGAGAGCGTGTTTGTCGTTTGACGCACCCGCGACTTTTTAGCCTTGCTCGGCTAAAAGCCTGTCGGCGCTGTTTAAGCGCAGAGGAGGGCGCGTTCCTCAATGAACCTGAACGACTTAACGAGGAATAGCGATGACGAAGCGCGCGGAAGCGAAATACAAGATCGATCGCCGGATGGGCGAGAACATTTGGGGGCGGCCCCGCAGCCCCTTCAACAAGCGTGAATACGGGCCAGGCCAGCATGGCCAGCGCCGCAAGGGCAAGGCGACCGACTTCGGCACCCAGCTCAAGGCCAAGCAGAAGGTCAAGGGCTATTACGGGAATATTTCGGAGCGCCAGTTCCACTCTTATTACGTTGAGGCGCTCCGCCTCAAAGGCGACTCGAGCGCGAATCTCATTGGCCTCCTCGAGCGCCGGCTCGACGCCGTGATCTACCGCGCCAAATTCGTGCCGACCGTGTTCGCCGCGCGCCAGTTCGTCAACCACGGCCACATCAAGGTCAACGGCCGGCGGGTCAATATTCCTTCTTATCAGGTGAAGGTGGGCGACCTTGTCGAGATCAAGGAAGCCTCGCGCCAAATGAACTTGGTGCTTGAAGCCAACGCGCTCGCCGAGCGGGACGTGCCCGACTATGTGGACGTGGATCACGCCAAGGGCACGGCGAAGCTCACGCGCGTCCCCGGCCTCGCCGAGGTGCCATATCCGACGCATATGGAGCCGAACCTAGTCATCGAGTTCTATTCGCGCTGACGATTTGCTCGGGGCTCGCGGGAAGCGAGCCCTGTCGGTCTTAGCCCGTCGGCTCAGCAGGTTTTGCAGGTCCCCCGCTTGCGCGCGGGTGACGCGCTAAGCGGACGCAAGGCCCGCCAGATCTCCAGGATTCCATGCCGATCCCTCGCTCCGGAACCGCGGGCTTCGGCGTCGTCCTTTATCTTGCCGGCGTCGTGATGTTCGCCCTCAATGACGCGCTCGGCAAATGGCTTGTCGCGGACTATGGCGTGGGCCAGTTGATGATGCTGCGAACGGTCGGCGCGGGCGCCGTGCTTGCGCCATTGCTGTTTTCGCTGCGCGTCAAACTGATCGATCCTCGTCGACCGGGGCTTCAGGTCCTGCGCGTCCTTTGCGCGGCGGCGGACACGTTCGCCTTCTATTATGCGACGCGCACCATGCCGCTCGCGAATGTCATGACTTTCTATATGGCGACGCCGCTCATCATCACGGCGATATCAGCGCCGCTGCTCGGCGAAAAGGTCGAGCGCTTTCGCTGGATCGCCGTCACGGTCGGCTTCGTCGGCGTCCTCATCGCGCTGAGGCCTTCGCCGCACATGCTGTCCTGGGGCGCGCCGATCGCGCTCATGGGAGCGACCTCATATGCGCTGAGCCAGACAATCACCCGCGGTCTCCGGGGCATCCACTGGGTCCCGCTCGTTCTTTGGCAATTCGTCGGCACCGGTCTCGTCGGCGCGGCGACCATTCCGTGGGCGTGGACGACGCCCAACCTCTTCGATCTCGGCCTCATGTTCCTCGTTGGCATGGTGGCGATGATCTGCATCATCTGCGTCGTTCGGGCGCTTGGTTTCGCCCGCGTCGCGGTGCTGGCGCCGCTGCAATATACGGGCTTGCTCTGGGCCGCGATCATGGGCTGGCTCGTCTGGCGGGACGCCCCGACGCTGCCGATCGTCATCGGCAACGCCATCATCATCGGCAGCGGGCTCTATGTCGCTGCGCGTGACACGAGGACCGGCAAGGCGGTCGAGGCGGTCGTTTAGAGCGCTCTTTGTCTACGCCCCGTCGCGGGTTGCGGGCCACGCGCCTGCGAACGTCTTGCCGGCCGTGTCCTCGGCCTCGACACGAAACATCTTCGCGCCGTTGGGTTTGAAGGTGAAGCGGAAGTTCGGGTCCTCGGAGATCGATATGCCGGCCGCCATCGAAAACACGAGATCGGGCCCCTGATAAACCGCGAGCTTATTGATATAGCGCGCTGGCGTGTAGAGCCTGGTGATCTGGTCCATCTGCAGCCCGGAATTGTTCGGGTGGCGGACCATGAGCAGCGCTTCGTTCGGCGCTTCGGACGTCGGCGGCAGGATGCGGAACTTCATCTGGCCGAGCGTCGCCAGCGCTTCGTCCATGCTCTTGACCATGGGCGCAGAGCATCCGCCCGAGGCCTTGATGTAGCGCGTCGCCATATGCAGCGAGCCGTCGCTGAGTTCCGCGACCACGCGCGTGTTGGTGTAGGAATTAACCCGCACGCGCGTTGAGATGCGCGTGCCGCCAGCCTTCTCGCCGAGCGTGAACGTCGCTGCGAGCGGCACCGGGTTCTCGTCGATGACGAGCGTCAGCTTGCCGACGCGGCGCGTGTCGCCTTCCGGCAATTTGGCCGAAAAGGACATCGGCACGATCGCCGCGTCCTCGGCCCGCGCGGGCGCTTCGAATGACACCAGCGCCTTGTCTTCCTCGATCGGCGCATCGTTGAAAAAGAGGTGCACGAGCTCGGGCCACGAATCGGGCTCATCGACGGCCTGAGCGAAAGCGCGTCCGCCTGTCGCGCACCCAAGGGCGAGACCGGCCAATGTCTGTCGTCTTGTAAGCATGTGCGCCATCGAAGCGCCTCCATCCCGAGCGGCGGCGTCTATTGATCCCATTCGAATTCCGAATAGGCGGCCGTCACGTTGCGGCGATTATAGTCCTCAAACAGCCGCCAGTCATCCCGTTGCGCTTGCCCGGCCCATTTCGTCGCCCCGTCGACCGGCTCGCCTTTCGCGATCGACAGCTTCACGTCCTTCGCGAGCCCCTCGAAATACGCCCGCTCGCTGTCGAGCGCCTGCGGCCAGGGCAAGTCGATGGGTCCATGGCCGGGAACAACGCGCGCGGCGGGAACCTTGGCCAGCGCTGGGAGATCGACCAGCCAGCCTTTCAACGAGCCGTCGATGATCGGCAGATGTTTCACGAACACGAGGTCGCCGGCGAACAGCGTCTTTGTCGTCGTGTCGAGAATGGTGAGATCGCAGTCCGTGTGCGCCGGAGGCCACGCCTGCAATTCGAGCGTACGTCCGCCGAGATCGAGCGTCATGCGATCGGCCACGAGCAGGGTAGGCGGAATGAGCTTCACCTCGCCCACGAGCTTGTCGCCGATGATCCGGCGAAACGCCTTGAGGTAGAATTCACCGCGCATCGCCAGGGCCCGCGGCAAATTGTGGTGCCCGACGAACGTCGCTCCCGTGCCCTCGAAAGCGGCGTCGCCAAAGACGTGATCGGGATGCTCGTGCGTGTTGATGACATAGAGGATGGGCTTGTCGGTCACGGACCGGATGGCGACGAGCAATCGCTTCCCAACCGGCACGCTGCCGCCGGTGTCGATCACCGCTACGCCCTTGTCGCCGACCACGAACCCGATATTGGCGATGTCGCCCAGATTCTCTTCGCTCATCAGGGCGATCTCGCCCTCATGCACGAACACGCCGGCTGCGACTTCCTTGACTGTCAGCGGGGACAGATTTTCATCGCAGAGCGCCGCCTGCGCCCAGAGGACAAGCGCCGCCACGAAAGCGCCGATGAGCCAGCGCATGTTCCAATTCGACATTTCGAATCGAGCATAGCAGCCGGCGGTCGCCGGGCAAATTCGGCTGCGGCGGCGATGACAACTGCGCTGGACCGACTCGCGCTCTGTTATAAGGGCCAAGAGCGGAAGCTGTATGGAGTCGCGTTGAGAAAAAGGGAGTCGCGTCTGCGATGGGCGCTCATCGGCGCCCTCGGCGTCATGTTGATTGCAACCTTTGCCGCAGCGGCCAGCGACGCGCCGCCGGAGCCGAACTCCTATCGGCAAAGCGATTATCGTGCGCCGACGCCCGCAAGCCTAAAGGGCGCGCGGGTGCTCACGACCGAGGAGGCCGCGGCGATGTGGCGCGCGGGCGACGCCGCCTTCATCGACGTTCTGCCGCAGGCGCCGCGGCCGAAAAACCTGCCCCCCGATGTGGTCTGGCGGGATAAGCCGCGGTTCGACATCCCGGGCAGCCTGTGGCTCCCCGACACCGGTTATGGCGAACTCGCTCCCGTCATGCTCGATTATTTTCGGCGCGGGCTCGACAAGGCTTTAGGCGGCCGTCCGCGTCCCCTCGTGTTCTACTGTCTCAAGGATTGCTGGATGTCCTGGAACGCCGCCAAGCGCGCGCTCGCGCTCGGCTACACGGACGTCGCCTGGTATCCGGAGGGGTCGGATGGTTGGGCCGCGGCCGGCTTGCCGGTCGAAAAAAGGGCGCCTGAACCACGGCCTTAACGTAATAACCTGTATTGCCGCCGACTGCTTACGCCACTTGTCGACGGCCGTTCGAAAACCAATAAAGCGCGCCGGCCAAGAAGATAAGATTGATGATTATGTTCAACCACCCCATGCCGTTGAACAGACCTTGGGCCATACCCATCAGATTCAGAAGCAAGTTCAATAAGTTTAGAACTATGACGGCGATTAGCACGGCGCGGATCGCTTCCCAGTCCCGGAAATCCTTGCTGAACCACTGCAGGGCCCCAAAGGCGAGAAGAACTGATCCGAGGAAGCGAACAACCAGAATGAGGTGCGGTTCCGGCTCAGATCCGTACGTTGCAATGGACTGCCCCGGGGCCAGCAAAAAACCAAGTCCGTAAAGAATCGCGAATATCGAACTGATCGTCAAAAATGTCTTGGCAGTCATAGTTGCCTCCCGTAGCCGCTGAGGTCTAACGCCCGCTATTCGACTGCGGCTGTCAGCAAATGCCATCACACTTCAGGGAAAGAATCAATCACGTCGCTGCAAGGGTGAAAGACAGCGCGCGGAATCGCCTCGCTTTGCGCTAGAGTGCGCGCTTTCACAAGCGAAGCGTGAGCGCATGGCCGACCTGGAACCGATTGCCTATTCCGACGCGAAGATCCGCGCGATCCTCGAGCGAGTGAAGACGATCGCTCTCGTCGGCGCCTCGGCGAACTGGAACCGGCCCAGCTACTTCGTGATGAAGTACCTGCAGGGGAAGGGTTATCGCGTGATCCCTGTCAATCCGGGCATCGCGGGCAAGCCTTTGCTCGGCGAGATGGCCTATGCGTCGCTCAGCGACATCCCGGACAAGATCGACATGGTCGACGTCTTCCGCCGGTCCGAGGACGTGGCCCCCGTCGTCGAGGACGCGATCGCCATCGGGGCCAAGGTCGTGTGGATGCAGCTTGGCGTTCGGGACGACGCGGCGGCGAAAATGGCGGAGGCCGCCGGCCTCGAAGTGATCATGAACCGCTGCCCGAAGATCGAGTTCGGGCGCCTCGGCGGCGAACTGTCGTGGAGCGGCGTCAACAGCGGCATCATTCAGAACCGCCCGCCGGCGGCGCCGTTGGCCCGCCGCATCAAGAGGCGCCCCGCGCCCCCGGGCAATCTCGACTACGGCTTCGAAACGCGCGCCATTCATGCCGGCGCTGCGCCCGATCCGACCACTGGCGCGCGCTCGACTCCAATCTATCAGACGACAGCCTATGTGTTCGACGACGTCGACCATGCCGCCTCGCTCTTCAACCTGCACAATTTCGGCTACATCTATTCCAGGCTCACCAATCCGACCGTGTCAGTGCTCGAGGAGCGGATCGCGGCGCTCGAGGGCGGGCGCGCCGCGGTCGCCGCTTCTTCTGGCCATGCGGCGCAGTTCCTGACCTTCTTCACGCTGATGGAGCCGGGCGACGAATTCCTCGCGTCGCGCAACCTTTACGGCGGCTCGCTCACCCAATTCGGCCTCTCATTCAAGAAGCTCGGCTGGACCTGCCATTTCGTCGATCCGACCGACCCTGAGAACTTCCGCCGCGCGCTGACGCCGAAGTGCAAGGCGATCTTCATCGAGAACCTCGCCAATCCGGGGGGCGTCGTCGTCGATATCAGGCGCGTCGCCGATGTCGCGCATGAGGCCGGCCTGCCGCTGATCGTCGACAACACGCTCGCCACCCCCTACCTATGCCGCCCGTTCGAGCACGGCGCTGACATCGTGGTGCACTCGACAACCAAGTTCCTCGCCGGCCATGGCAATGCGCTCGGCGGCATGGTGGTCGAATCCGGCAAATTCGACTGGTCGCAAGGCAATCGCTTTCCCTCGCTGACCGAACCTGAGCCCGCCTATCACGGACTCAGGTTCTTTGAGAATTTCGGCGATTTCGCCTTCACGACGAAGGCGCGCGCGGTCGCTTTGCGCGATTTCGGCCCGGCGCTCGCGCCGATGAACGCGTTCCTCACCATTACCGGCGTCGAGACGCTGCATGTGCGGATGGAGCGGCATGTCGCGAATGCCGTGAAGGTCGCGGAGTTTCTTGCCAACCACCCCAAGGTCGCCTGGGTCTCCTACGCCAGCCTGAAGACCAGCGCCTATTACGAGCTCGCACAAAAATATCTGCCGAAAGGCGCGGGCGCCGTCTTCACCTTCGGCGTCAAAGGCGGCTTCGAGGCCGGCGTCAAGCTGGTCGAGGGCGTGCGCCTCTTCTCGCACTTGGCCAATATCGGCGACACGCGAAGCCTGATCCTGCATCCGGCCTCGACCACTCATCGGCAACTGACCGACGAGCAGCGCGTCGCCGCTGGCGCGGGCGATGACGTCGTGCGCCTGTCGATCGGCCTCGAGACGGCGGAAGACCTGATTCGGGATTTGGACCAAGCTTTGGCGGTGTGACGTTGTAAATTTTTCCTGCTGATGCAACCTGTGAGTTGACATTACATTAGATTTACGTAACGTTAGCGTGTTCACGTTTGTGATCACAGCCGCCGCCTCGAAATTACGGGCGGCATTCGCCATAACGACGAAGGGGGTTTTTCCATGCTAAAGCACAGTTCTCTTGCAGTGGGCGTAGCGGCAGCGGCGCTTCTGGGCCTTGCCGCTTCAGCGCATGCGGCAGGCATTATTGACATTGACGAAAGCGCATTTCAGGCGGGCGCGGGTCTGATCACTTTTAGCGAATTTTCAGAAGGAACGGTCAACCCGACCTACGCGCCCAGCGTGTACGGCGGTGGAGCCGGATCGCCGACGGTGACATTTGGCGGTTTCTTCACTGGGCAGTCTTTGGGAACAACGGGGACCTGCCCGGCGGGCGCGGCGTTGACGGGCTGCGTGGTTGGGAATCCCACCGGTCCGCTGACGCTAGATCCTAATTCACCGCAAACGTTTATTACCGGCGATGGGGCTATGCCTACGTCGCCGATCCTGTCTGGAAGTCCTACGTACAACGGCCCAATTGCGATCGAGTTCAGCACCCCGCAAACGGGCGTAGGCTTGATCGGCGGGTACTTCAACGCTGCGGACAGCACCGCGATTACAGCCTACGACGCGAATGGCAACGTGATCGGCAGCGTCACCAATCCGACAACCGGCGACGTGTTTCTTGGCTTGGTCACGGCCGATCATTCCGCCACGATTTCCGGCCTGCTGTTCTCGCTTGTCGGAGATGAACCGGCAGGCTTCGATGTCGACAACATTCAATTTGGAGTCGGCTCGCAAGTCGTAGCGCCTGGCACACCGGAGCCCGCGACGTGGGCGATGATGCTGATCGGCTTCGTCGGTCTTGGAATCGCCGGCCGCCGTGTCGCTCGCAATCGGGCCGCCGCCACTTCGCTCGCTTAGAGCCTTCGAAATCAAAAAGGAAAAGCCGCCTACGGGCGGCTTTTCTCATTTCAGACGACCCGACTATCCCGTCGATTCAGGCGCTGGCGCTCGCTCAAGAGGCGATGCCCCCCTACGCCGCCTGCGTTGCCCCTTCCGCATCCGGATTCAATTCTTCAAGACTTTTGCCCTTGGTCTCAGGCAGCATCGTCAGCGTGACGATGGCCCCGAGCACGCTAACCGTCGCAGCGGCTGCTTCCGCCGCGGTCAGCCCGCCCCACGACATGAAGATCGGGAACAGGAACACGCCGAAGAAGCCGCCGATCTTGCCCGCGGCGGCCGCGACCCCATGGCCGGTGGTGCGCGAGGTCACTGGGAAAATCTCGGCCGGATAAACGAAGGTGGTCGAGTTGGGCCCGAATTCGGTGAAGAAATAACTCACGCCGTAGATGATGATGAAGGGGACGACGAGCTTGGTCACGTCGGGCAGTAAGGCGATCGCGGCGAAGGCGACCGCCATCATGACGAAGCCGATCATCTGGATGCCCTTGCGCCCTATGCGGTCGATGGTGAGGGCGGTCAGAAAGTACCCGGGTGCAGCAGCAATGGCGAAGATCGCAAGCTGCATCAGTGTGTGGTGCAAAAGGTCCTTGCCTGGGCTGATCGCGGCGAGAACCATCGGGCTCGACACCGTGTTTCCATAATAGGCGAAATCCATGAAAGCCCAAGCGAGACTCGCCCCGATGAGCCGCATGAGGAAGACCGGGTTGGAGGTCAGCGTTCGGAACCCTCGCCAAAAGGAATCCGGCTTGCTGGCGCGCTCAGCAGCCGGCGCGGCGTCCGACCCGCTTTTGCCCAGCATCTGCGCCGTCGCCTCGCCGAATTCCTTGTGCTGGCCGGTCGCCAAGAGATAACGGGGGGTTTCGGCCATGTGCCGCCGCATCTGGAAAACCGCCAGCGCGGGAACCGCGCCGAAGGCGAGCAGGATGCGCCAGATGAGATCGTGCGACAGCGGCGTCATCAGAAGCCCGGCGGCAAGCAGGGGGCCAAAGATCAACCCCGCGGCCTGCATGGTGAAGACAAGCGTCACCATCATGCCGCGGGTCTTCTTGCTTGCGTATTCGCTCATGATGGTCGAGCTGACCGGATAGTCGCCGCCGATCCCGATGCCGAGAATGACCCGAAAAAAGATCAGCCACCAGATGTTAGGCGACAGCGCGGAAGCAACCGCGCCGAACGCGAGCACGAGCACCTCGTAGCCATAGATTCGCTTGCGGCCCAACATGTCCGCGACCCGGCCGAAAAGGATGGCGCCGAAGGCGGCAGCGAGGAGCGCGGTCGACGCGACAAGCCCTTCCTCGGTCGGCGAAATGTGCCACTCGCTCTTCAAGAGCGCCATCACGACGCCGATGATGAACAGGTCATAGGCGTCGGTGAAGAATCCCATGCCCGAGATGAACATGATCTTCCAATGCAGGCGGCTAAGCTTGGCCTCGTCCATTTGGGCGAGGACATCTGCGCCAGCGGGTTGAGCAACGGCCATGTGCGCCTCATTGCAGTGTGCGACGGCAAGTTGGCGACGAAACCTCCCACCAACTGTCATGGTTCCAGCGAGGTTTGTCGCCGATCTGTCACAATCGCCCGAGGCCGTGCGAACCAATGACTCGCGCAGGAATGCAGGCTAAGTGGCGATGGTTGATCGCGGATCGCCGTACAATGAAGCGCCGCCGGGGTAGGGCGCTATTCCGTCTTGTGGCTAACCCTTTAGAAGCCTTAAGGGCTCAGCTCAGAAGCGGAAAGCCTGCTGCGCTGCTTCCAGAGGCGGCCCAAGACGAACACCTTCCAGCTCAAGCATGCGGGCCTTTGTCTTCGAGCCGCCTGGCGCGGAGAAGCCGCCGATCTTGCCGCCCGCAGCCAGCACTCGATGACAAGGAATGATCAACGGCGCGGGATTCTTGGCCATCGCCTCGCCGACAACGCGCGCGGCTTCCCGGCCGGCGCCAACCTCCTTCGCCAGCGCGCCATAGGTGGTCGTGCGTCCCCAGCCGAACTCGGCGCAGCGCTTCATAAACCTTGCCGAAGAAGGCGTCCTCGTTAGCGAGGTCGACGTGAACGTGCGAGAAGTCCATCTCCTCGCCGGCAAAGTATCCTGTCGCAGCCTCAACGACAGCCGCAATGTCTACTGGCGGCGCGCCCGGCTCTGCGCCCGGAGCGCGGCGGCGCATCAACCGATCTGTGGCTTCAGCGCTTTCGGTCGGCAACTGAAACCGCGCGACGCCTGCATCGCTCCAGGCGATGGCGCAGAAGCCCATCGCGGTCTCGAAGACGTGATAGCGCTGCGCGGCTTCGCTCATGGCTTGCTTCCGGTCTCGCCTTGCTCCGGGTTTCGTCGCGAACGAAACATGCGCCGTCGGGCCCCGAATTCAACCCGGTTCCTGCCATCCTATCTCAGCCCGGACTTAAGCCTCGCGCCTCAGCCCGGTCGCATCATGTCGGTGAGCGCGTTGCGCATCGTGGTGCTGGGCACCCCGAACAGTCCGCCGTAGGGTTGATCCATATCGAGAATGACAAAGACCGCGGTCGCAATCGAGAGCGCCGACAAGATCGTGATTGTCGCCACCATGGCGTTCGGTCGCGCCGTCAGGCCAAAGGATCCAAACAGGATCGAAAGCCAGATGACCAAGACCCAGTAGAACGGCGACGTGAAGGACGGACGCGCCCCCTCGATCACCTTCCACCGCGCGTTCAACAGGTCGCTGTAATCTTGGACGCAGGCGGCCATCTGCGTCGTCTGGTAGGCGTCTGCCGGCTTGAGCCCGCGGACGCCGCGTCCTACCTCGCTCAGCACGTCGGAAAGCAGTGGCGATTCACCGAGCTGCGGCATCTTGGACGGGTCTGGAAAAGTAAGGCCGGTCGGGCGCGGCTCGTCGGGCCAGGTGCTGGCGATGACCGCGGCGACATAGCCTCGCAATTGTTCGCGAATCGACGCCGTCTCCGGACCATAGTCGCGAAGGCAGCGATCGAGCTGCGCAAGCTGGGCCGCGTCGTCGCCGCGCGCGCTATAGGCGGCGTCGAACCCGGCCTTGACCGAAGTGGTGAGAAGCCCGAGCACGATGGCGGTGAAGGTCACGAGGAGCGTGATCATCAGCTGGACCAGGGCGATCGACTCTTGCGTCCGGTGCCTTTCGGGCAGGCGGGAATGAATGAAGAAGCCGATCGTGGCGCTCACGCACATGGCGCCGAACACGACGAACGAATTGACGGGGTCCTGCATGGTGAAACCTGCCGCTAAGTCGCGCCGGCGCGGTGGAAACCTCAGCCGCGCCAGTCGAGCGCACCGCGCCTTGAGTCGGCCGCGGCGTCAATAGCCAGGGGTGGGTTTGCGCCCGGTCATCTCCGCAAAAGCGTGAGAGGATAGCGAGAGGATTGGATGCGAGGCCTAGAACAGCTCCGCAGCTGGACGCCGCTCTCTTCCCTCAACCCCTGAATCGCCCCATATTCGCTCCATGCCAGCCCCCCGAACAACCGCCGCCGGGCCGAAGTCTTCCGGACCCAAGTCTTCCGGACCCAAGTCTTCCGGACCCAAGTCTTCCGGACCCAAGTCTTCCGGGCCCAAGTCTTCCGGGCCCAAGTCTTCCGGACCAAAGTCCAAGGCCTCTCGCCCCGAGGTTTATCCGCTGGGCGAGCATCTGGCCGAGTTGCTCAACCCCGCTCTCGTCGAGCCCAAGTCGCAAGGCTTCGGCGAAGCGCCCCAGCCGCGCTTCGAGCCTGCCGTGCCGGAGAGCCATCCGCGCGGCCTGACCGGCGCCGCTGTCTCGGCCGACTCGCTCAAGGCGCTTCTGGAGGAGGGCGACCCCAACATCCGCAACCGCCCCCCGTGGCTGCCGCACCGGCCGCCGCGGCCTGAAAAGTCCGAGGGCGGGCGCAGGTTCCGCGTCGTGTCCGAATTCGAGCCCAAGGGCGACCAGCCGCAGGCGATCGAGGAACTGGTCAAGGGCGTGCGGGCAAACGAGCGCGACCAGGTGCTGCTCGGCGTCACTGGCTCGGGCAAGACCTTCACCATGGCCAAGGTGATCGAGGCGACCCAGCGCCCGGCGCTCATCCTCGCGCCCAACAAGACGCTGGCCGCGCAGCTCTATGGCGAGTTCAAGAGCTTCTTCCCCGACAACGCGGTCGAGTATTTCGTCTCTTACTACGACTATTACCAGCCGGAGGCGTACGTCCCGCGCACCGACACCTATATCGAGAAGGAATCCGACATCAACGAGCAGATCGACCGCATGCGCCACTCGGCGACGCGGGCGCTGCTCGAGCGCGACGACGTCATCATCGTCGCTTCCGTCTCCTGCATCTACGGCATCGGCTCGGTCGAAACCTACACCGCCATGACCTTCTCGCTGAAACTCGGCGACAAGGTCGACCAGCGCCAGCTTGTGAAGGACCTCGTCGCGCTGCAATACAAGCGCGTCCAGGCCGGCGACTTCTCGCGCGGGCTGTTCCGCGTACGCGGCGACACGATCGAAGTCTTCCCCGCCCACTACGAGGATCGAGCCTGGCGCATCGGAATGTTCGGCGACGAGATCGAGTTGATCGTCGAGTTCGATCCGCTCACGGGCGTGAAGACCCAGGACCTCGAGTTCGTCAAAATCTACGCCAATTCGCACTATGTGACGCCGCGTCCTACGCTCCTGCAATCGATCGAGGGGATGAAGCTCGAGCTGAAAGTTCGTCTCGATCAGCTCCAGGCGCAGGGGCGCCTTCTGGAGGCGCAGCGGCTCGAGCAGCGCACCCTGTTCGATCTGGAGATGCTGGAGGCGACCGGCTCCTGCGCCGGCATCGAGAACTATTCGCGTTACCTGACCGGCCGCCGCCCGGGCGAGCCGCCGCCGACGCTGTTCGAATATCTGCCCGACAACGCGCTCGTCTTCACCGATGAGAGCCATGTCACCATCCCGCAGATCGGCGGCATGTACCGCGGCGACTATCGGCGCAAGGCGACGCTTGCCGAATACGGCTTCCGCCTGCCGTCCTGCATGGACAACCGGCCGCTCCGGTTCGAGGAATGGGAGGCGATGCGGCCCCAGACCGTGCATGTCTCGGCGACGCCCGGACATTGGGAGATGGAGCAGACGGAAGGCGCGTTCATCGAGCAGGTGATCCGCCCGACCGGCCTCATCGATCCGCCGGTCGAAATCCGCCCCGCGCGCAGCCAGGTCGACGACTTGGTTAGCGAGGTCAAGGAGGTCGCCAAGCGCGGCTATCGCACGCTGGTCACCGTGTTGACCAAGCGCATGGCCGAAGACCTGACCGAATATCTGCATGAGAACGGCGTGCGGGTGCGCTACATGCATTCCGACATCGACACGATCGAGCGCATCGAGATCATCCGTGATCTCAGGCTCGGCGCGTTCGACGCTTTGGTCGGCATCAACCTCCTGCGCGAAGGCCTCGACATTCCCGAATGCGCGCTCGTCGCCATTCTGGACGCCGACAAGGAAGGATTCCTGCGCTCCGAGACCTCGCTCGTGCAGACCATCGGCCGCGCCGCGCGCAACGTCGACGGCAAGGTCGTGCTCTACGCCGATGTGGTCACCGGCTCGATCACCCGCGCGATGGAGGAAACGCGTCGTCGCCGGGAGAAGCAAGAGGCCTACAACGAAGCCCACGGCATCACGCCCATGTCGATCAAGCGCGGCATCCAGGACATTCTGGGGTCGGTCTACGAGGCCGATCACGTCACGGTCGACATCGGCCTCGCCGACGGTCCGGCCATCGGCCACAACCTGCAAGCGACGATCGCCGATCTCGAGAAGCGGATGAGGGAGGCGGCGGGCAATCTCGAATTCGAGGAAGCCGGTCGCATGCGCGACGAGATCAAGCGCCTGCAATCGGTCGCGCTCGCGGTCGGCGACGATCCGATGGCGCGCCAGATGGACATCGAGGCGACCGCCGGTTCCTACGCTGGCGAGCGCCCCTTCGGCCGCGCCGCCAACCTGCCCTCAACAAGGCCCCGCAAACCCACCGACGCCGACATGGGCCCCCACAATTGGGGCGGTGGCGAAGCGCGGCCAAAAAGTGGGGTAAAGATGAGGGGGCGGAGGAGGGGGTAAGCTGCTTCCTCTCTGGGGGCGGGCAGGATTCCCAACCGCCTTTTGAGGTCGATGACCTCCGCCTATTCGCCCGCAGCAATGATAAAAGCATCCGACGTCGGCGAGCATCGAGCGGTCAGCCGCCGCCACGTCCGCTTTGCGCAAACGGCGGCCGTCCACCGCCAGGCTGGTAACGGGTTCAAAGCTTGAGAGCGCCCTATTACCGGGCGAGTAGGGCTTCCCGCCAATGGCTTGCGCAGCGCCAGGACTGACGATAGCCTTTTTTCGACGACTGGCACCAAAGGCCCTAGAAACATGTCTCTTCGGGATGAACTTGACACCGCACGATGACTATCGACCTCGTCAGGTAGGAAGGTAATCAAGACCGATAGTTACCCAATATCCATAAGAGAGCTTTCTAGCCTATACAAAGATAGGGAACTTGACCTTCATCCTGAGTTTCAGCGATTTCTGCGATGGAGCGACGATCAAAAGACAAAACTTATTGAGTTGATTCTTCTTGGAATACCGCTTCCATCAGTATTTCTTTATCAACGAGATGATGGCATTCTCGATGTTGTCGACGGCCTTCAACGACTTTCAACGATCCTTCAATTTATGGGAGAGCTGAAGGACGAAGATGGTGGATTTATTGATCCATTAATACTTGGGGAGGCTCAATACCTCCCGTCTTTGAAGGGGCGTCGATGGAAATCCAATTCTAGCTGGACTAGAAATTGGCGATGATATTCAAAAATTCTTTCCGTCAAGAGGATTGACGCGAAGATATTATGAGTTCTGCCGAAGTATGGGACAGGATTTTTATGATTTAGAAGTGCTGCGCAGATCTTTGGAAGCGACCAGGCTTTGACCGTGCTTGCCTATCGCTCTCGATAAAGTCAAGCCGAGCGAGCTTTACGATGTAATATTGGTTGACGAAGCGCAGGATTTCGGGAGCGGTTTTCTTAGAGCTTAGATATAGTGATGTAAATACAAAATACTTGTAGTTATTTCAAAGAATTAATACAGGCGGAACGCCTTTATCAGACCAGGAAGTTCGTAAAGTTTGCATTTTGATTTTGATAAATAGGAACGCTGTATTTTCAGAAATGCTTATCGTAATTCTCGCCCTTTCTTGTCACTGCTCATTGCCTGGGGTTTGGCCAATCGCCGGCCCCTACGGATAAAGACATAGGCCTCGTGCAAATGTTCGACCACCCAATTCATGGAGAATTGCTGTCGATTTCGGACCGAGTTGGATGCTGAGCGTGTATGATCTTGAGCTAGTGCCCTTAAATTTTCAATCCTCTATTTCCGACGTGCCAATCGACGGTATTTCGAGAGTTGCGATTTGGGTCAATTTCTTACGACAGAAATGCGTCTTAAACTTGCTCCCGACGCGAGTGATCTAAACAAGATTAAGGCGATGTTTTTTTACTAGGACCTTTCGCGCTCTCGATGCGACCGCCTGTCGTGAGCAACTATACGACTTCGATACAAATATTGAGCAGGAGTTGACACGCTTGCTGATGTATTCTTTCGCCCGGCCGCATTCTTGATATCTGCTTTTGAGCTTGTCGCGCTTGGTGTCGCCGCAAATCTGGCGTTCGTTGAAAGTCGGGACGCTGCTTGGCTCGAAGCGAAGATCAAGGCAGCTTGGTCCGATCAAAGAGCGAGCGGGATTTATGGCCAAGGAGTATCGACGGGTCGGAGGTTACCTAAAACACTTGAGTTAGGTAGAGCGATTTTCTCTGAGACTTGATTATGGTTTCAGACAATTTCTATGAGCGAATTTCTGATGATTGGCTCTGGCGCGAGAAAGAGCTTCGCGATGCGGACGCTCGACTTATCAAGTCAAAGACAGTAATCGAGATTAAATCCAGTATCTTAATAACTTATTCGCATTGGGAAGGGCATTTTAAGTGCTGCGCATCGGAATTACTTGGTTTTATTTCTGAAGGCGTAAGTCGGAAGTTATTTAAGTGGACGGATATCCGTACAGAGGTCAGAGAAAGAATATTGTTCTGTAGCTATAGGCGATCCAGCTTGGCGGGACAAACTCAGGAAACCTTCATTACATATTTGAACGCTCTTAACGACGGAAAGTATGCCGACGCATTGATGGCTAAGGACGAAATTATCATGATTGACGACAATCTCAGCGCGATACGGGCCGAGGCGATTTGTCGAAATCTCGGGGTAGAGCATAGTTGGTGCGCTCTCAAGAAGGTGGTCATTGACGAGCGCATCCTTGAATACAGAAACGCAATCGCTCACGGTGCTAGACGATTACGCTCGGGAGATGAGATGGACCTGTCTGGTCCAGACATACTTGAGGCCATCGGTGAAACACGAAATCTTATGAGGGAAGCTAAAAATAGGTTTCAAAATACTATTAAAGATAGAACTTTCTTAAGAGTGTGAACGGAAAAATGTCTTTTGTGTTTCATTTTTAGTACGGTCCGATCTCCTGCCTCTGCGGTTCGTATTGAAGTGTTGTGCGTCGAGCTAATTTCCTCGGCAAATTTTGTGGGTGTTTCCTCTTCCTGAGATGGTCGGCCGCAGCCCTTATGCGGCGCGACGGCCGCGATCTAATAACGTCCGCTCAACGTCGATTCCAGTTGCGAGCACACCCATTCGATTTGCGATCACCGCGCAGCCTCCGGCCGATCGGCAGCTTTTCCCGTGGTAAGGCTCCTTATCCGTCCGAGACCATCTTCAGAAATTGCTGCGTGAACGGCTTCGCCAGGATGGGGACGAGCATGGGGCCGGCGGCTTTGATCGCAGGCGTGGTCATGTGGGCGTCGAGCGCGGCCTGATCGGTCCAGGTCTCGAACGTAAGGAAGCGGCCGGCCTGCTTGCGGTCTTCGAGCAGCGAATAGTGCTTGCAGCCGGGCTCCTTCCGCGCTCCGGCGACGAAATCGACCAGGAGCTTGCGCAAATCGTCCGCCTTGTCGGGTTTCGAGACCAGTTCGGCGATCACATAGAGGGCGTCGTCAGCCGCGCTTGCGGGCGCGATTGACATGAACGCCGCCGCCATCGCTGCGCCGGCCCCGGCTGTCCGGACGAACGTCCGGCGATCTGCGCTGAGCATGATGTTTCCTCCCAAGCGACATTGTTGTTGCCGGTCCGGCGGATCCTGCCGTTAGGCAGAAGGTCGCGGGCCGTTGGTCGTTCCCGCCTTCGTCCTTCAGCGGAAACAGTTTTTTCGCTCCGGATGGACCTTACCCGGCGGCCGCCCGGTCGAGCAAGCGACAGGTTCGGCCGCTGTTCGACCACTCGCTTTTGCCGAGGGCCGCAGCTTTGGCGACAAAATCTTTCAGAAAGGCAGCAATCGGGCTAAGCTTGCCCCCATGAGCAAGGCTGCGCTTCTCCATGCCAACGTCGGTTCCCTTCCGGCGCCGCCCTCCGACCGCAAGGCAAAGGGAGCAAGAATTTTCTTTCCGCGAAAATCCCGTGTAACCCATTGAAAAAGCTCGTTTCGGACGAGAGAATCCAAGGAAATCCAAGCTTTTCCAACCCTCAAACCAAGGGTTTTCTCGGCCAAACAACCGGAATGCAAGAAAACCCAACAACCCGCACGAGCCTGAGTTCGCCGGGTTGAGGGCTGCTGCCGGCGTTCGATGCGCAGCGTTGTATCCCTTCGGATTGATCGCCAGGCGCTCACATGTCGACGTGCGCCTTGTCGCCGAGCTTCGGCCGCTGATGCCCGGTCGCAGCCGCCGTCAGCATCACGGCCGTCGCCACGACCTTGTTCGGGCTGTCCCATAGCTCGGCGTCTTCCGGCGTGAGCGTCACGACGCGGATCGCCGGGTCGTCGGGCGATTTCCACCAAGCTTTGGCGAAGAGATTCCACAGTTCCTTGATCTTGGCGCGGTCGTTCTCGACCGATGCTTTGCCTGAGACGGCCAGGTATTTGTTGCCGCTCACCTCGGCAAAGGTCGCGGTGACGGCCGGGTACTCGCGCGCCTGCTTGACCATGTCGCTGTCTTCCTCGGTCAGGAAGTAGAGCGCGTGCTCGTCCCGGTTCACGAACGCGGTCATCGGCCGCGCCCGCTGGCGCTTGCCGTTCCATGTCGTGAACATGCAGGTTCCAATCGACTTCGCCAAATCCCAGGCGCGATCCTGAAGTTCGGCCTCGGACTTGTCGCTATGGGGTTCGCTGACCATGAATGGCTCCGGATTGTTGTCCGGAATGCAACGCCCGCCGCGCCCGTTCAGTTCCGAAAGCTCGTGACTCCGACGCAGTCCGCCGGCCGTCTCGTCAAGCGGGCGCCCGACTTCCGTTCCTCTCCCGCAAGGCCTAGGTTCTCTTGATGGCGGAACTGACAATCAAGGAACTTCCAGCGGCCGGAACGCCCCGCTTCGCGACGCTCACGGCCCACCGGCTGTGGCTCGTCGACAACGCCCGCGCCCTGTTCGAGTTTTTCCAACGTGCGTCATTCAATCCCGCGGGCGGCTTCTTCTCACTGGACGAGAATGCTCGGCCACTCCCGCCCAAGCCCGGACACAAAGGCGCGAACCGGCAGGTCCACGACACGTCGCGCATGGTGCATAGCTTCGTCATCGCGCATCTGCTCGGGATTCCGGGCGCCGATCGTATCGTCGATCATGGGCTAGCTTTCCTGTGGGAACGGATGCGGGACGGCGAGCATGGCGGCTATTTCTGGGGGGTGGATGACGAGAAGCCGACCAACCCGACGAAGCAGGCTTACGGCCATGCCTTCGTCCTGCTCGCCGCTTCATCCGCGATGTGCGTAGGCCACCCCGACGCGCCGCGTCTGCTTGCCGATGTGACGCAGGTGATCGAGGACAGGTTCTGGGACAAGGCCGCCGGCGCAACGAGCGAAGAATACAATGCCGACTGGTCGCCGATGGGTACGTACCGCGGTCAGAACTCCAACATGCATCTGACCGAGGCTTTGATGGCAGCCTTCGAGGCGACGGGCGAGCGTGGCTATCTCGATAAGGCGGACAGCATCGCCTCGTTGATCATCGACCGCCACGCCCGCAACGAGGGCTGGCGGGTGGCCGAACATTTCACGGAGAGCTGGGATGTCGACCGCGCGTATCGGGGAGACCCGATGTTTCGCCCGAGCGGCACGACGCCCGGCCATGCGCTCGAATGGAGCCGCTTACTGGTCCAGCTCTGGGAACTTGGCGGGCGTAACAAAGCCTGGATGATCGAAGCCGCTACTGAACTCTTCCGCAACACGGCGGCGATCGGCTGGGACAAGAAGCTCGGCGGCTTCTATTACACGCTCGACTGGAGCGACCGACCGGCTCAAACGGATCGCTATTGGTGGCCCTGCGCCGAGGGCGTCGGCGCCGCCGCTGCGCTCGCCTCCGTCGAGCCAGACCCGTTCTATGAGGAATGGTACCGCCGTATCTGGAGCTTTCTTGCAACCCATGTGATCGACAGGACGCACGGCTGGCAGCCCGAGCTTGACAGCGCGCTCAATCCCATCTCGCGCGTCTTCGCAGGACGTCCGGACATCTACCACGCCGTCCAGGCCTGCCTGATCCCCCTCTTTCCCGCAGACGGCAGCCTTACCCGGCAGTTGAAGCGCAGCGGCCTTAAATTATAGACGCGATCGGCGACGGCGATTGGCGATTGGCGACTGCCCTGGCGGCCTATGAGGCGCCTTGGTGCTTCGCTTGTGAACCGTCTTGCTCGGCCCGCTCCGCAGGCGAGAAGGGCGTCGTACCCTCCACCTCGCCCCCCCACCAGGTGATGAGCCGCGCGCCGCGCTGGTTGCGCGCGTAAATCCACAGCCAGTTGAGCGCGACATTGAGCCGATTGCGAAGCCCGATCAGAAAGTAGATGTGGGCGAAGCCCCAGAGCCACCACGCGAGCGCCCCTTTGAGCTTGATCCAGCCAAAGTCGATCACCGCGCGCCGCTTGCCGATGGTCGCCAGGTCCCCTTCATGTTTGTAGCGGAAAGGCGCAAGCGCCGCCGCGCCGCTCAGTCGGGCGCGGATGACTTTGGCGACATAGGCGCCCTCCTGTTTGGCGGCGGGAGCGATGCCGGGAACCGGCTGCCCGTCCGGGCGGAGCACACTCGCTGCGTCTCCGATGGCGAAAATCTCAGGATGGCCCGGGACGGTCAGGTCCGGCTCGGCCTTGAGACGTCCTGCCTTGTCCGCCGGCGCATCCAGCCATTGGGCTGCGGGCGAGGATTGCACGCCCGCAGCCCAGATGATCGTCGCTGCGGCCAGCCGTTCCCCGCCGAACACGACGCCTTGAGCATTGCAGTCCGAGACTGGTTTCCCGAGCAGCACCTCGACGCCTAGCTGCTTGAGCGAATCCTTGGCGTAATTCGACAGATCTTCAACGAAAGCTGGAAGGATCCGCGGCCCGGCTTCGACCAGCACAACGCGCGCCCGACGCGTGTCGATGCGACGAAACTCTTTGGGCAGCGTATCGCGCGCGAGCTCCGCGATCGTGCCGGCGAGTTCGACGCCCGTCGGGCCGCCCCCGACGATGACAAAAGTCAAAAGCGCCGCGCGCTTCTGCTCGTCGGATTGGCGCTCCGCCTCCTCGAAGGCGAGGAGAATCCGGCCCCGTATGGTGGTCGCGTCTTCGAGCGTCTTGAGGCCAGGGGCGAAGGGCTCCCAGGAATCATGGCCGAAATAGGCGTGCCGCGCGCCGGTCGCCAGCACGAGCGTGTCATAACGAAGCGTCGAGCCGTCATCGAGCCGAAGCTCGCGAGCCGGCTTGTCGACGGCCTCGACGGACGCCAGCAGCGTTGTGACGTCCGAGCGTTGGCGAAAGAGATGCCGGATCGGCCAGGCGATCTCCGAGGGTGCGAGCGACGCTGTCGCGGCCTGATAAAGGAGCGGCTGAAACAAATGGTGGTTGCGTCGATCGACGATCGTGATCTCAACCGGCGCGCCGCCGAGCCGGTGCACGGTCTCGAGCCCGCCGAATCCGGCGCCGATCACCACCACATGATGAGCGCTCAATGTTCCCTCCTTCCACTTGGCAGCCGCCCCGATACATGATTGGCGCCTAAGATGGCTTTGGCGGGGCCGAACGAGAAGCGACGACGGCCTTCCGCGATCGTCGCTTCTCGCGACAAAGCCCGTTCGCCATGATACGCGAGAGCGTCAGCACCTTAGCTGGCCTCCTCGCCCTTCCGGAACCCACCTCATGCGGCGCTATCGGATCGCGGTCATTCCAGGCGATGGGATCGGCAAGGAAGTCATTCCCGCGGGCATCGAAGTTCTGAAAGCGCTCGCCGAGCGCGACGGGGAGGTGGAATGGAGCTTCGATACATTCGACTGGGGCTCCGATTACCATCGCGAGACCGGGCTCATGATGCCGGCGGACGGCCGCCAGCAAATCAAGGATCATGACGCGATCTATTTCGGCGCCGTTGGCTCGCCCGAGGTGCCCGATCACATAAGTCTCTGGGGCTTGAGGCTCGCGATCTGCCAGCCATTCGACCAATACGCCAACGTGCGCCCGGCTCGTGTGCTGCCCGGAATCGTGAGCCCATTGCGCCATGTGAGCGGCCCCGAGCTCGATTGGGTGATCGTGCGCGAAAACTCGGAGGGCGAATACGCCGGCGTCGGCGGGCGCGTCCATCGCGGCCTGCCTCTGGAGGTCGCGACCGACGTTTCGATCATGACTCGCGCAGGCGTGGAGCGTATCTTCCGCTTCGCCTTCGCGCTCGCCCGATCGCGACCGCGCAGGCTCCTCACCATCGTCACCAAATCGAACGCGCAGCGTCACGCCATGGTGATGTGGGACGAGATCGGCGCGGAGATCGCGCGTGAGTTCCCCGACGTGACGTGGGACAAGATGCTGGTCGACGCAATGACCATGCGCATGACGATCAAGCCCGAGAGCCTGGATACGATCGTCGCCTCGAACCTCCATGCCGACATTCTGTCCGATCTCGCGGCAGCGCTGGCCGGCTCGCTCGGTATCGCGCCGACCGCCAATCTCAATCCGGAGCGCCGCTTTCCTTCTATGTTCGAGCCGATCCACGGCTCGGCGTTCGACATCGTCGGCAAGGGAATCGCCAATCCGATCGGCTCGTTCTGGACCGGCGCAATGATGCTCGAACATCTGGGCGAAAAGGCCGCGGCGGAACGCTTGATGCGGGCGATCGAGCGCGTGACCGCTGACCCGACGATGCACACGCCGGACCTCGGCGGCAAGGCGACCACACGCGCGGTGACCGATGCGACGATCGCGGCGATCCAGCGGGAAAACATCTAGCCGAAGTTCGGCGGCGGCGTCGGGTTGACGCCGTTGATCACGGCGCCTTGACGCAGCGCTCGACCGAAAAGATGCACTCTTGGCCGAGCGGAAACTTGCCGTCGTCGACCGCGGTGTAGCCGACCTGGCTGACGTGGGCGTTGGTCATAACCAGGACCACGTCGCAGCCTCCGCCGGGCGAGAACGGAATGAGGTTCGTGTTGAGGCCGATCGCCCATTGCGGACCGTAGCCGCGCATTTGCCCGCCGGTGTAGGTCCAGATTTCGGTGGC
Organism: uncultured Alphaproteobacteria bacterium; assembly: GCA_963737365.1. Classification (GTDB taxonomy): domain Bacteria; phylum Pseudomonadota; class Alphaproteobacteria; order Rhizobiales; family Beijerinckiaceae; genus Roseiarcus. The sequence goes on along the minus strand of CAVTSD010000005.1, from coordinate 405,554 downwards.
CTGGCCGCTCGGGACGCGCTGAGCGGGCTGACCGAAGCAGGCGAGAATGTCGCGCTTCGAAAGGCCGATCATCGATTGTTGCGCGACCTGGTCGACTTCAAGCGGCTGGCACGCGCCGAGCGTCAGCGCGACGAGGACGGCTCCGGCCGCGACGAATTTTCTCACTTGTCATCCCCGGAGTTCGCGGCGCAATCGGTTCGCTCGACGTTGCCGCAAGCAAGGTGGTTTGACAATGCGAACGCAATCAACTCGCCGGCGCCGCGCTTGCCTGAAAGATTGCGATTCGCGTATCGCCATAAAGCCGCTCGTCGATGAGAGCGAGGCCGGCGGGCGCGGCGATCTCGGCCTTCGCCGCCTCTTCGAGAACACAGAACGCGTTGGGCTCGAGCCATCCTCCCTGAACCAATGCGCCAAGCGCTGGTTCAGCGAGACCCTGTCCATAGGGCGGGTCGATAAAGGCGAGCGCGAATGGGCCGCCGGCCGGCGCCGAACCGAGCTTCGTCGCGTCGGCGCGCCAAATGCGGGTCACGCCGCCGAGCGCCAAAGCCTCGATATTGCCCCGCAGAAGCGCGCGCGCTTCTGCGCCATTGTCGACGAACAGGGCGAAGCGCGCGCCGCGCGACATAGCCTCGATCCCGAGCGCGCCCGTTCCCGCAAAGAGGTCGACGACGCGCGCGCCCTCGATATGGCCCGGGAATCTGTGCTCAAGAATGTCGAAGATCGACTCGCGCAGGCGCTCGGACGTCGGACGAATGGCGCGCGACGGCGGCGCGAGCAGCATGCGGCCCTTGAGGCGGCCGCCGACAATCCGCACCGATCACGACTTTCGCGGCGGCCGACGCGGGCCGCTGGCGCCTTTCGGCGGTCCCTTCCTTGCGGGAGGACGCCCGCCTGGTGCGGAGCGACCGCGCGGCGGGCCCCCTTTGCCGCCCGGGCCGCGGCTGGGACCCGGCGGCCGATTACCGTCACGCGCTCCTGTGCGCGGCGGTCTTGATTTGTAGTCTGAGCGCGGGCCACGGCTCTTGTCCTCAGAGCGCGGCGGTCGACCCTCGCCGGCTGGGGAACGCGTCCGGCTCTGAGGCCGGTCAAACCTGCGTTCGCCCGTCGGAGCGGCGCCGTCTGGCGATCGCGGCGGACGTTCGCGACGATCGCCGTCACTTCTTGGCGGAGGACGGTCGAAACGGCGCTCGCGCGGCCCACCGGTTTTGGCGTCCGATCGCGGCGCCCGGTTCTCGCCAGCCGAGGGACGTGTGCGGCCCTGCGGCCGATCAAACCTGCGTTCGCGCTCAGGATCGCCCGCGCCCCGCGTCCGCGGCGGACGTTCGCGACGATCGCCGTCGCTTCGCGTTGGAGGACGGTCGAAGCGGCGCTCGCGGGGCGCGCCTTCAGCCCTTGCGGCATTTGACCTTTCGGGCCGGAGCCCAGGCTCCTTCTGCTCCGGACGTCGCGGTCGCTCGCGCTCACCTGCGACTCCCCCTCGCTGAGGCGCGAAGGACTTGGGCGCGAACGAGTCACTCCTACCGGCGCGGCCGCTTGACGCAAATGAGCGTCCCCCGCGCTCGAAAGCTTTCGGACGCCCTGCGCGTTTCGGTCGCGTCTCGGACGCGGCAGTTGCGCGCGCGTCTTCGCCAGTTCGGGACATGCGCTCAACCGCGATTGTCCTACCCTTGCGGTCATGGGTCGCGCTGCGCTCGACGCGCTTGCGCGTGGTCGCGGCGTCGGCGGCGATTTCCGCACGCAAAGCCGAGACATGTTTGCGCCGGCGTTCAGGCGTCGACGGCTTCGGAGGCTCGCGGCGTGGCGCGGCGTCCTCTCCGACTCGTCTTTCGCTCCCGCGCGCTCCACGATCAAATCGGCCGGGCATCGCCCGCTTGGGTCCACGGCCGTCGCGCTGGCCGCGCTCGGCCCCCGAGCGCTCGCCTGGCCTTCGCTCTGGGTGCGACGCGACAGTCACGCTCTCGGGCGTGTCGAAGTTCGCGCCCGCCTGCTTGGCGAGCTTTACGCCGAGTTGGTCGCGGAGCACCCGCGTGCGCACTTCCATGACCTCGGCCTCCGGCAGGTCGCCGAGTTCGAAGGGACCGAACGAGATGCGGATCAGCCGGTTGACCGCAAGGCCGAGGTGCTCGAGGATCTTCTTGATCTCGCGGTTTTTGCCCTCCCTCAGGCCCAAGGTGAGCCAGGCGTTCGAGCCTTGTTCCCGGTCAAGCTTCGCCTCGACGCCCATGTAGTCGACGCCGTCGATGGTCACGCCCTCGCTCAGACGATCGAGCGCCGCCTGATCGACGGTCCCGTGCGCACGCACGCGATAGCGGCGCAGCCAGCCGGTCGACGGAAGCTCCAGCACCCGCGCGAGTCCGCCGTCGTTGGTGAGCAGCAAGAGGCCTTCGGTGTTGATGTCGAGCCGGCCGATCGTCACCACACGCGGCAGATCAGGGGGCAGAGCCGCGAAAACTGTCGCTCGCCCTTCCGGGTCGCGCGCGGTGGTGACGAGGCCCCTGGGCTTGTGGAACAGGAAAAGGCGGGTTCGCTCGGCCGCGGCGAGCGGTTTGCCGTCCACCTGCACGTTGTCCGTTTCGCTCACGTTGAAGGCGGGGCTCTCGAGCACCTCGCCGTTGACGCTGACGCGGCCCTCGGCGATCCACGCCTCGGCTTCGCGTCGCGAACAGACGCCCGCCCTCGCCATGACCTTGGCGATCCGTTGGCCGGGACGAACCTCTGAGGCTTCAGCTTGGATTTCGTCGTTCATTCTGCTTTGTTCCGGCTCCGTCCGCAGCCGCGTTGCCGCGCGGCCGCTTGTCCCTAAGCCCGAACGGCGCGGGTCGCCATGAAAAACGGCGCCAGGGCCAGAGGGCAGGGCGGCGTGGGAAGCGTGAATTTGGCCGGAGAGAGCAACGAGGACCCGATGAGCGTCGCTTTCGCTGAAGCGCGGTCGGCCGAAGAGCGCGGCGAAGCGCCGGTCGGCGCCGCGCTCGTTCGGGAAAGCGCGCTGATCGCGAGCGCCGGAAACCGCACTCGTGAACTCAGCGATCCTACCGCTCACGCAGAAATGATCGTTATCCGCGAAGCCGCCGCCAAGATCGGATCGGAGCGGCTCGTCGGCTGCGACCTTTATGTGACGCTCGAGCCCTGCGCGATGTGCGCCGGCGCGATTGCCCACGCCCGCCTCCGCCGGCTTTATTATGCGGCTCCGGACCCGAAGGGCGGCGCTGTCGATCACGGGCCGCGCTTCTTTCGCCAGCCAACCTGCCATCATGCGCCCGAGGTTTATGGCGGGTTACGGGAGAGCGAAGCGGCGGCGATGCTGAAAGCATTTTTCGCCGCCCGACGGTGAGCGCGCGTCTCTTATCTCCTAGGGAGAGGGTTGGGCCTGGTTGCCAACACCTCGATCGACGTGAGAGCATCGAACTTAAACCAAAGTGCGAGCTTTAAGGGAGGATCCATGTCCCGTCCGCCGTTTCGCGCCGACCATGTCGGGAGCTTCCTTCGTCCCGAGCGGTTGCGGGAAGCGCGCGAACGCTTCGCCGCTGGTCATATGCCCGCCGACGAGTTGCACGCCATCGAGGACGCTTGCATTCGTGAAGTGGTGCGCGCCCAGGAGGATGTGGGCCTGAAAGGGATCACCGACGGCGAGTTTCGCCGCACTTTCTTTCACGTCGATTTTCTCGAGCGCTTCGAGGGCGTCGAGACGACTTATGGGGAATTCGCCGCCCACTTTCGTAAGGACGACGGCACGAAGGTCGGCTTTGCGCCGCCGACCATGCATGTCGGCAGCAAGGTGAAGTGGGTCGAGCCGATTCAGGGCCCCGATTTCGATTTCCTCAAGTCGATAACGACGCGCACCCCGAAGGTTTGCATCCCGGCGCCGTCGATGCTGCATTTCCGCGGCGGACGCGAGGCGATCAGCGAGGCCGGTCTATCCGCGCCTTGAGGATTTCTACGACGATCTGACCGCCGCCTATCGCGCCGAGATCGCCGATCTTGCCGCGCGTGGACTGCGCTACCTGCAATTCGACGACACCAATCTTGCTTATCTCTGCGATCCCGACATTCGCGCGCGAACCAAGGCGCGCGGCGACGATCCGGATGCGCTCGTCCGCCTCTATTGCCGGCTGATCAACGATTCGATCCGCGACCGGCCAGCCGACATGACCGTCTGCGTCCATCTCTGCCGCGGCAATTTCAAGAGCGCCTGGGTCGCGCAAGGCGGTTACGAGCCAGTGGCGGAGATCCTCTTGAACGAGATGAAGATCGATGGCTTCTTTCTCGAATATGACGACGAGCGTTCAGGCGATTTTGCTCCGCTGCGCTTTGCGCCCAAGAGCGCGACCATCGTGCTCGGCCTCATGAGCTCGAAGAAGGCCGCCGCGGAACCCAAGGACGAGGTCAAGCGCCGGATTAACGAAGCGACGAAATACGTGCCGCTCGAACAATGCGCGCTGAGTCATCAGTGCGGATTCTCGTCGACCGCGCACGGCAATGACCTCAGCGAGGCCGATCAGTGGATCAAGCTCGCGCGTCTGGTCGAAATTGCCGAAGAGGTGTGGGGCGAGGCATAATCCGTCCCTACGAGGCAGATGGATTCACAACGATGCTGGAACGAGTTCGTACGGGCGCGAAGCCGACCTGGTTTGATTCCGATAAGTGCTTCATCGACGGTCGGTGGGTCGAGCCGCAATCCGGAAAACGCCTGCCGGTCGAGGACCCATCGCGTGGGGTTGAGATCGGAGAGATCGCACGCGGAGAGTCCGCTGATGTCGATGCTGCGGTCGAAGCGGCCGAGCGCGCCCTTGCCGGCGACTGGGGCAAGCTGACCGCGACCGAGCGCGGGCGGCTGCTCGCGAAGCTCGCTGTACTCATCACGGAACGGGTCGACGAGCTTGCGCACATCGAGGCGCTCGACGTCGGCAAACCCCTGAAGCAGGGTCGCGCGGACGCGTTGGCGATGGCCCGCTACATGGAGTTTTACGGCGGCGCGGCCGACAAGGTGATGGGCGAGACCATCCCCTACCTCGATGGCTACACGGTCTACACATTGCGCGAGCCGCACGGCGTGACCGGCCATATCGTGCCGTGGAACTATCCCATGCAGATCGGCGGCCGCACGATCGGCGCGGCGCTGGCGATGGGCAACGCCTGCGTGCTCAAGCCAGCGGAGGAAGCCTGCCTCACATCGCTCGCGCTCGCCGATCTTGCCCGCGAGGCCGGCTTTCCCGCAGGCGCGCTCAATGTCGTGCCCGGCCTCGGCGAAGAGGCGGGCGCAGCGCTCGCCGCCCATCCGGGCGTCAGGCATTTTTCCTTCACCGGCTCGGTCGCCGTCGGCGCTCTGGTGCAGGAAGCCGCGGCTCGCCACGTTGCGCCGGTGACGCTCGAGCTTGGCGGCAAGTCGCCCCAACTCGTCTTCGCCGACGCCGACCTCGACCGCGCCTTGCCGTTCCTGGTCAACGCCGGCATCCAGAATGCGGGCCAGACCTGCTCCGCGTCCTCGCGCATTCTGGTCGAACGCAAGATTTATGGCGAAATCGTCGAGCGCATGGCGGCGCGCTATAACGCCTTGAAGGTCGGGCCGGCCGACGCCGATCTTGACGTCGGACCGCTTATCTCCGAGCGGCAGAAGGCGATCGTGAGCCGATTCATCGCCGAGGGCGCCGACCTTAAAACGGCTGCGACAGCTCGAATCGTCGAGGACGCGCCGAAGGGCGGACACTATGTCGCGCCGACCTTGTTCGCCGACGTCGCGCCCTCTCATCGCCTGGCCCAGGAGGAAATCTTCGGCCCCGTCCAGGTCGTCATTCCGTTTGGTGACGAGACCGAGGCGATCGCAATCGCCAATGGCACAGGCTACGGTCTCGTGGCCGGCGTCTGGACGTCCGACGGAGGCCGGCAGATGCGGCTCGCCAAGGCGCTGCGGGCCGGGCAGGTGTTCCTTAACAATTACGGCGCGGGTGGCGGGGTCGAGCTGCCGTTCGGAGGCGTCGGCAAATCGGGCCACGGCCGCGAGAAAGGTTTCGAGGCGCTGTACGGTTTCTCGGCGCTGAAGACCGTTGCGGCGTGGCATGGCTGAGGCGGCGCGATCACTTGGGACGAGCTTGACGACCCGCGCCTGTTTCTTCTGCTTCATCGCTTTTGTGGCGACGGGTTGCGCGACGCCGCCCGAGGTCAAGCGTGACTATCTCGATAACACAGCGTGGCGCGGGGCGGCCCTGACCGTCGTGGGTCGGCAAAAGGTCGTGGACGCCGCCGCAGGCGCAGCGCCGCAAACGGTGACGCTGATCGATGTGAACCAGCGCGCCGAAGTCGCTGGCGACGTAGAGCGGCGGGCGCGCGTTCTCGACCGACGAGTAGCGAATGTGCAAAGAGAGTTGGGCCGCAACGGGATTGCGCCCGGCAATATCGGAGAGTGGCTCGGCGCGGGGTGGGGCGGCGTTCAGACCTATCCGCCCGGCGAGTTGCAGGCGAAGCAAATGGTGGTCATCGCACACTATTGATTGGCGGCATGCGCAATGGCGCGGGCCATGTTAATGTCCGATGCGACTCGTCGATCGTCATTGCGAGCGTGAGCGAAGCAATTCAGGGGAACGCCGGCGTCCTCCGATCTCCTGGATCGCCGGATGCTTGGCTCCTCAGCGATGACGTGATGCTGGGGGAAGCGTGTGACTCCAATCGTCGTCGTCCTGAATGGCCCCAATCTCAATCTGCTGGGAAAACGCGAGCCGGAGATCTACGGCCGCGAGACGCTGGCCGATGTCGAAGCAGACTGCCGTCGCATCGGCGGCGAACTCGGGCTTGCGATCGAGTTTCATCAGAGCAATCGCGAATATGAGCTCATCGACTGGATTCACGGGGCCCGCGAGCGCGCCGCTGGCATCGTCATCAATCCCGCAGCCTTCACCCATACGTCGGTCGCCATCCTTGACGCGCTGAACGCCTTTGATGGGCCGATCATCGAAGTGCACATTTCCAACGTGCACAAGCGAGAGCCTTTCCGGCATCATTCCTACGTGTCCGGCGTCGCTTCGGGCATTATCATTGGCTGCGGAACACAAGGCTATACGCTGGCGCTCCAGCGGCTCGCGAAGCTGATCGCCGCGCCGAAGGAGTGATGCGGTCAGGATGAAAGGAGAGGAAATGCCGGAGTGAGAATCAAGGACGCGATCGACAAACTTCCAGGCGGCCTGATGCTCGCGCCGCTTCTGCTTGGCGCGCTCTGCAAGACCTTCGCTCCAAATGCGCCTGCTTACTTCAAGGGCTTCACGCAAGGGATCATGACCGGCGTCATTCCGATCCTGGCGGTGTGGTTCTTCTGCATGGGCGGTTCGATCAAGCTCAGCGCGACCGGGACCGTTCTGCGGAAATCCGGCACGCTCGTGCTGACCAAGTTCTTCGCCGCCTGGGTGATCGTTCTCGTTGCTTCGCGGTTCATTCCGCCGGAGGGCGTTCAGACTGGCTTCTTCGCGGGCCTCTCGATCCTCGCCATTGTCTGCGCCGTCGATATGACGAACGGAGGCCTCTACGCATCGCTGATGCAGACCTACGGCACGAAGGAGGAAGCGGGCGCTTTCGTGCTCACCTCGATCGAATCGGGACCGCTCATGAGCATGATCATCCTCGGCGCGTCCGGCGCTGCGCATTTCGAGCCGCAGGTCTTTGTCGGCGCCGTGCTTCCGTTCCTGGTCGGCTTCGCGCTCGGCAATCTCGATCCGAAGCTGAGAGAATTTTTTGCTCCCGGCGGGGTGTTGATGGTCCCCTTCTTCGCCTTCGCGCTCGGCAACACCATCGATCTGCACAGTCTTCTCTCGCCGCTTGCGGGGCTTGGCGTCGTGCTCGCGCTTTCCGTTATTGTGCTGACCGGCGTGCCGCTGATCGTCGCCGACAAGCTGATCGGACGCGGCACGGGCACAGCGGGCATCGCCGCCTCCTCGACCGCCGGGGCGGCGGCCGCCAACCCTGTGGCGATCGCGGCGGTCGCTCCGCAGTTCGCGCCTGCGGTGCAGCAGGCGACGGTGCTGGTCGCGATCTGCATCGTCGTCACATCGATCGCCGTGCCGATCCTCACCGGCCTTTGGTATCGCCGCTTCGGCGAGGGCATGGCCGAAAAGGCAGGCGCCGACAACCTAGGCCCTGCACTGCAGCTTCATTCCGCAGATTAGTCAGTGCTGTCGTTCACAACGTCCACGCTCCAAAGGCGCTCTTAAAAGACCGCCGTTCCGACGACGAGCTACGGAGCGCGCCCGGCCTTGGCGCCCTTAACTCACAATGGCGAGCGCAAAGCCGTCCCAACCCTTCGCGCCGACGGTCTGGATCGCGGTCGCGCTCAACCGCGGCTCGCGCGCCATCAAGTCGAACATGCGGCGCACGCCGACGACATCCGTGGCGCGGCTCGACGCATCGACGACCTCGCCCTCGCGCACCACATTGTCGATCATGATCGTGGTTCCTGGCCTGGAAAGACGCAAGGCCCATTCGAGATAGGCGGCGTTGTTCGTCTTGTCGGCGTCGATGAACACGAAGTCGAACGGTCCAAGCCCCTCGGCCTCGAGCTTGGGCAGGGTCTCCAACGCCGCGCCAGTTCTGATCTCGACTTTGTCATCAAGGCCGGCGCGGGCGACATTCCGCCGCGCCACGTCGGCATGTCTGGCGCTCACTTCGAGCGTGATCAGCCGGCCGTCGTTGGGCAACGCCCGCGCGAGCCAGATCGTCGAATAGCCGCCGAGCGTCCCGATCTCGAGCGCTTTGCGCGCGCCTGACATGCGCGCCAGGAGATGGATAAGCTTGCCCTGCGGCCCCGAGACATCAATCGACGGCAGCCCGGCCGCGGAATTGGCGGCCAGCGCCTCATCGAGCGCAGCATCCGACCCGATAAGGGTCTCGGAAAAATAGGAATCGACCTCGCTCCAGCGTTTGCTCATCGGCCGTCAAGCCTCTTCTTTCCCCGCCACGCCGGCCTCGGCAAACGTCGCCATGCCGTTATGGCAGGCGACCGCGGCCTTCACGATGCCGACCGCGAGCGCCGCGCCCGAACCCTCGCCGAGCCGCATCCCGAAATCGAACAAGGGCGTCTTGCCGATCAGCTTGAGCGCGTGCCGGTGCGCGCGCTCGGCCGAGACATGGGCGGCGAGGCAATGGTCGAGCGCGGAGTCGTCGAGGGCCAGCAGCACAGCCGCCGCCGAGCACACCACGAAGCCATCGAGCAGCACCGGTGTTCTGCGCAGGCGCGCGGCGAGGATGGCGCCTGCGATCGCCGCAGTTTCGCGGCCCCCAAGGCGCGCCAGAATCTGGAGCGGATCGTCGAGGTAGGCCTTATGGCGGGCGACTGCGGAGCGCACGGCGTCGGCTTTGCGCCTCAGGCCCTCGTCGTCGACGCCGGTCCCCCGACCGACCCATTCCTCCGCCTGCCCGCCATAAAGCGCGTGATAGATCGCGGCCGCCGCCGTCGTGTTGCCGATGCCCATCTCGCCGAGGACGAGCAGGTCCGGCTCGGAGGCGAGCGCCTCCATGCCGAAGGCCATCGTCGCTGCGCAGGCTTTTTCGTCGAGCGCCGCCTCCTGGGTGATATCGCCGGTCGGCTTGTCCAGCGCGAGTTCGTATACTTTCAGAGAAAGATCGAAGGTCTTGCAGATTTGGTTGATCGCGGCGCCGCCGGCCTGGAAATTCGCAACCATTGCTTGCGTCACCGAAGCCGGAAAGGCGGAGACGCCCTGCGCGACGACGCCATGATTGCCGGCGAAGACCGCGACCAGCGGCCGATCGACATGCGGCCGCGCCGACCCCTGCCAAGCCGCCATCCACTCCGAAATCTCCTCGAGCCGCCCGAGCGAACCGGCGGGCTTGGTCAGTTGCCCCTCGCGCTCGCGCGCCGCTGCGCGGGCCGCCTCGTCGGCTTTTGGCATCTTTTGCAAAAGATCGCGGATGTCGTCGAAAGGGCGGGTGGCGGTCACGATGGTCTCCAGGAGGACCGAGCCGCTATAGTCGATATTGCGCCGCAGTGGAAAATGGCGGGCTAATTGGCGTGTTCGCTATGGATTTGGTATCTTGTCATCGATGCCAGCCCGGGTGGCCCAATGCGCGCGGTTCTTTGCGATCAATTCGAGGGAATTGCCGCGCTGCGCATGGGAGACACGCACGAACCAATTCCAGCCGACGATGAGATCCTGATCGACGTTCACGCCGCATCGGTCAGCTACATGGATTATCTGATGGCCTCCGGTGGCTATCAGATGCGGCCGGCCCTCCCTTATGTGCCGGGGACGGACGCCGCCGGAATCGTGGTCGCGGTCGGTGGCAAAGTCGAGCGCTTTCGCCCTGGCGACCGCGTCGCCTGCAACAACTGGTTCGGCGGGTTTGCCGAGCGCATGGTCGCCAAAGCCTCGAAAAGCGCGCGAATTCCCGACAACGTGGATTTCTTCGTCGGCTCGGCCGTGCTCCATGCCTACCTCACCGCCTGGTACGCCCTCGTTCACCGCGCGCGCCTGCAGCCCGGCGAAACCGTGCTCATTACCGGCGCGGCCGGCGGCGTTGGCCTGGCTTGCGTCGAAGTCGCGCGTCTGATCGGCTGCCGGGTCGTCGCCGCGGTTGGATCGGCCGAAAAGGCGCGTGCTGTGCGCGACGGCGGCGCCGAGCACGTCATTGACACTTCGTGCGAGGACGTGCGCGAACGGGTTAAGGCGCTCACCAAGGGCGAGGGAATTGACGTTGGCGTAGACAATATCGGCGGACCGTTGTTTCTGACGCTGGCGCGGCTCATGCGTTGGAACGGCCGGCTGATCCCGATGGGATTTGCCGGCGGCGAGATCCCGTCCGTGCCGATGAATCTGCCTTTGTTGAAGAACTACTCGATTGTCGGGGTCTTCGCCGGCGCCTGGATGACGAATTTTCCTGATGAAAGCGTTGAGGCCGCCGACAAAGTGATGGCGCTTGTCGGCGAGGGCGCTCTACGCCCGCGCATCGACCGCGTGCTGTCGCTCAAGGAGGCGGCGGAGGCGATGCGCGCTGTCGCGGGAGCGCAAAGTTCTGGGGCGGATGGTGCTGCAGGTCCGATAGTTGCGAGGAAGCCATGGCGGACGAGGCGCGGCCAAGACCGATCGAAAACGTCCGTGACATCTCGGCGATCACTTATGGCTTCATGGCGTCAAAGGCGCTGTTCGCCGCGCTCGAGTTCGATCTATTCACCCACATCGCGAAGGGCGCCGACTTGAGCGCGCTCGCGAAGGCGACCGGCATCGCTGAAAATCGGCTGGTTACCCTGCTGGCGGCGCTCAAATCGCTCGGGCTCATCAGCGAGTCCGGCGGGCATCTCGTCAATGCGCCTGCGACAGCACGCTATCTTGTCGCCGGGGCTCCTGGCGATTTCCGCGACTACGTCCGCTTCGTCAATGGCGCCTTCGGCTACGAGAGCTTCCGCCATCTCGGCGCGGCGCTGCGCGGCGAACGGATATTTCCGGACAAGGGAACCTACGAGGGCCTCGTCTATGAGGCTGGGATCGGCGGCGAGCGGTTCAGTTCTGCGCAACACACCGGTTCGCTCGGCCCCGCCCGGCTTCTGGCCCAGCGGCTCGATCTGAAAGATCGCCACAAGCTCTTGGACGTTGGAGGGGGGAGCGGCGCCTATAGCATCGCATTCTGCACCGCAAATCCGCGCCTTGAGGCGACAATCCTCGATTTTCCCGAGACCGTGGACACGGCCAAACGATATGCGCGGGAGGCAGGTCTGTCCGATAGGATCGCGCATGTCGGCGGCAACGCGATCAACGTCGATTGGCCGTCAGGGCACGATGTCGTCTTCATGTCCTACGTGTGGAGCGCGGTCGGGGAGGCGGATCTCGCCATCCTGGCCAAACGAGCCGCCGAGGCCCTGCCGCCCCATGGACTTGTGCTCATCCACGACTTCTTGGTCGACGACGCGCACGAAGGTCCGCCCTTCGCCGCCTGGTATCTTCTGGGTTCCGTCCTCGACAATCCAACCGCTGTGTGCCTCACGCCGACTGACGTGGAGCGGGTGTTGCGCGACGCCGGCTTTCAAATTGAAGCCACAAAGAGCATGCTGCCTGGGATTACGATGCTGACCAGGGCCAGCAAACCCGCCTAGGCAAATCGCATTTCAAGTCGACAGATCTACTTCATCTGCTCCAAAAGATGCGTTGCGCTCGACAGGTCGGCCTGGCCGGGGTTCGGCTCGATGTTGAGCTCTTTCACCACCCCGTCCTCGACAAGCATCGCATAACGCTTGGAGCGCACGCCCAAGCCTCCGGCCGAAGCGTCGAAGTCGAGGCCAAGCGCCTTGGCGAACTCGCCGCCGCCATCGGCGAGAAAATCCACATGGCCCTTTGCGCCCGTCGCGTCGGACCAGGCCTGGAGCACGTAATGATCGTTGACCGCAGTCATGGCGATCGCATCGACCCCCTTGGCCTTGAACGCCGCCTCGCTGACGATGAATCCGGGCAGGTGGTTCTTGTGGCAGGTGGGAGTGAACGCGCCAGGCAAGCCGAACAGGACGACCTTCTTGCCAGCGAAATAATCCTTCGTTTCCACCGGCTTCGGCCCGTCGGGGGTCACGAGACGCACCGTGGCGTTGGGCAGGCGATCGCCGACTTTGATGGTCATGAGGGGCAGTCCTCGGTTGCAGGAAAGGGCCGCCCACGGACGCGGGCGCTGGCCAGACACTAGACGAGCGGCGCTCGGCCCGTAAAGCGGGGTTTTCGCAACGCCCAAATCGGGAACAGTGGGGCTAGCCTTTCGGCGTGGCCTCGATCGTCGTCTCCACCGCCCCCGCGCCTCCGGTGAGCGTGAGCCTCAGCGCAACCGGCAGGGCGGCGTCTTTCGGTTTGTCGCCGATGGTGAGCGTGAAGCAGTCGCGGCCGCCATCGGCCGTGGCAGGCGCCGTCTTAATCCACCAGCCCTCCGGCGCCTCGACGAACAAGTCGCGCGGGGGACCGTTCCCGCGAGCTGCGCAAAGGCGCCAGCTGTCGGCGCCGAGCGCCTCGAGCGCGCCGAATTCCTTCGGCGTAACGGCGCGCGGCACGGCCCCCAAAGCGGCCTTGATCGCGCCCGCGTAAGGCGATCCGGGGGCGGTCGGAAGCGTGAGCTCGAGATGCGCCTTCGCCGGCAGACATACTTTTTCGCACACTGCGAAATCGGCGTTGAGCTTGAGGATCGCGGGCTTCGTAGGGTCGCGAGCCTTGACGCTTAAAGGAAAGACGACGCTGCCATTGTAGCCGAACGCTTCGCCCCCGTCGGCCTCTTTGATGCGCTTTGGGGCCGGAAACTCGGGCTCGACGCTCGCAACATTGTCGGAGGCGGAAAAGTCGAGCGTCGGCGGCAGGCCGGCGTCGCCGGGATCGCGCCAATAAGTGATCGCGCCGGGGCTGAGAGCAATCTCGAATCCTGCAACGCCGCCGCTGCCCGCGATCAGGCGCGCCTGAGACTTCGCGGCGTGCGCCCAATCGCTCGAGAACGCATCGGCGGCGAGCGCGGAAACGCAAGGGAAGACAAGCGAGAGCGCAGCTGCGAGCACGCCTGCGGTCAACCAGCCTCGCTCCGCCACGCGAAGCCTTTTAACTAACCCGTCTGCGCTCATCGTGCCGTGCCTATACCATGCCATGAATTTCCACTAGCATCGACGGCCTGAGCTTAAGCGCGATCCGACGAGGCGATTATGAGACAGGCGGACCCGCCCCCGCCGACGAGTTTGGAAGGCCAGTTCCTGATTGCGATGCCGTCGCTTCGGGAAGGCCCATTCGCCCGCTCCGTCGTCTATATGTGCGCCCATCGCGACGATGGCGCCATGGGAATCGTGATCAACCACCGGGCGGAGGAGATCGATTTCGGACAGCTTCTGGCGCAGCTCGACATCGTTCCGGAGACCGAGGCGATCCGCTTGCCGCCACGGGCCCAGGCTGTCCGCGTATTGCGGGGCGGCCCGGTCGAGACGGGGCGCGGTTTCGTTCTCCATTCGAGCGACTACGACGTCAACGATTCGACCGTCAAGATCGGCAATGTCTGCCTGACCGCCACGCTGGACATCCTGCGAGCGATCGCTGAGGGGACAGGACCATCGCAAGCGGTGCTTGCGCTTGGCTACGCCGGCTGGGCCTCTGGGCAGCTCGAGAGCGAAATCCTCGCCAACGGCTGGCTCACCTGCCCAGCTGACGCGGGCCTCATTTTCGATCTCGATTTCACTCGCAAATACGATCGGGCGCTCGCGATCCTCGGCGTAAAAGAAGGAACACTATCTTCCGACGCTGGCCACGCATAGGGCGTTCGGAAGAACGCCCGTCTCGCCTTATGCGAGCCGCACCCCGGTCTCCGCCGAAACGTCGAACATCTCCGCCCGGTCCTTAAGTTCGTCAAACACGGCAGGATCGGCGCCGGTCAGGAACACCTGGCCGCCAAGGCGGGCGAGCGCGTTATAGAGCGCCGCGCGGCGGCGCGGATCGAAATGGGCCGCGACCTCGTCCAGAAGAGCAAGCGGCGCTATGCCCGACATCTCGGCGACCAGTCGCGCGTGGGCGAGCGCGAGGCCGACGATCAGCGCCTTCTGTTCGCCGGTCGAGGAGGCGGCGGCCGGCGCCTGCTTCGGCCCGTGCCAGACCAGAAGATCGGAAAGATGCGGCCCGAGGAGCGTGCGGCCGGCGGCGGCGTCGCGGCCGCGGTTGTTGCGCAGGCTCGCCCGGTAGCGGTCTTCCGCCGCCAGCGCCGGGCCGCTGCCGGCCATGGCTTCGATCTCGCCCTCAAGCGCCAGCTTCGCCCAGGGGAAAGGTGACGAATCGTCGCGCTCGGCGTCGATGAGCGCCTCAAGCCGGCGCACGCAGTCGAGCCGCGCCGCGGCGACCGCGACGCCGAGCTGAGCCGCCTCGCGCTCGATCGCGTCGAGCCATGCCGCGTTGCGCCCGCCCTCTTCCAAAAGGCGGTTGCGCCCGCGCAAAGCCCGTTCGAACTGCCCGACCCGCGAGCCGTGATTGGGGTCGATCGCCAGCACGAAGCGATCGAGAAAGCGCCGCCGCTCGCTCGCTGGTCCCGCAAACAGCGAATCCATCGCAGGCGTCAGCCAAACGATACGCACATGATCGCAAAACGCGCGTGAAGATCCCGCCTGAGCGCGGTCGATGCGGTTGCGGCGCTCAGCCGCCTCGCCGTTCGCGCCCGATTTCCAGCCGGAGCCCAACTGATGCGTTTCGCCGTCCTCCTCGACCTCGATCGAGAGCGCGAAGCCCCCCGCGCCGCCGACCCGCGCGCATTCCGCAAGCTCCGCCCGTCTTAAGCCGCGTCCCGGCGCGAACAGCGACAACGCCTCAAGGAGATTCGTCTTGCCGGCGCCGTTCTCGCCGCATAGGACGACGAGACCGCCTCGAACAGCAAGATCGAGCGCGGTGTAAGAACGAAAATCATTGAGCATGATGCGCCGCACGCGCGGTCGCCGTCGTGCTGGGGTGGCGCCCTCGAGGCTGGTCATCAGCCAGGCCGTGTGCCACGTCCGCCGGCGCCGGGGAAGTGGAAAGACAGGAGCCTTGCCGATGAAGTCGCTCGATGTTGTGATGCCTGCCAAGGGGATGGGTCTGATCGAAGAGCAGATCAGCGCGCGGCTGCCGCTGCATCGCTTGTGGCTCGAGCCGAACCCTGAGGTCTGGCTAGCCGAATGGGGGCCTCGAATCCGCGCGCTGGCGACGTCTGGCGGCCACGGGCAACTCGACGAAACCTATATGCGCCAATTGCCCAATCTCGAGATCATCTCCAGTTTTGGCGTTGGCTACGATCACATCGACGCCAACGCGGCGGCGCGGCGCGGAATCATTGTGACCAATACGCCTGGCGTGCTCGACGACGAAGTCGCCGACACGGCGCTCGGCCTCATGATCATGACGGTGCGCCAGCTGCCGCAGGCCGAGCAATATCTGCGCGCCGGCGAATGGCTGGAAAAGGGCGCCTATCCGCTCACCCCCTCGCTGAGGGGCCGCACGGTGGGCATTCTAGGGCTCGGGCGGATCGGGAAGGCGATTGCGAGCCGCGTAAGCGCCTTTGGGCTCGATGTCGTCTATCACGGGCGCAATGCGCAGGCCGACGTTCCCTATCGCTACTATGCTTCGCTTGTCGACCTGGCCAAAGCCTCGGACATTCTCATTGTCGTAGCGCCCGGCGGCTTGGGGACGCGCCACATCGTCAATGCCGAAGTGCTTGAGGCATTGGGCCCCGACGGGGTCTTGATCAACATTGCGCGCGGGTCGCTGGTCGACGAGACGGCGCTGATCGAGGCCTTGCGGAACAAGACAATTCTGGCCGCCGGCCTCGACGTGTTCGAGAAAGAGCCCAGCGTGCCGCAAGAGCTCATTGCTCTCGCCAATACTGTACTTTTGCCGCATGTTGGCTCGGCGTCGGTCAAGACCCGCCAGGCGATGGCGGAATGCGTGGTCCAGAACCTGTTCGCCTGGGCCGATGGCGAGCCGCCGCTCACGCCCGTGCCGGAGACGCCGTGGCAGGGGCATTGGGGGCAGGGCGGCTAGCGCGGCGCCGAAGAAGCGGGGCGAACGTGCTAGGCCGTGTAATTGGCGCTGTCACCGCCGGTCACGTCGTAGGTCGCGCCGCTCACCATGGAGGCTTCGTCGGAGGCGAGAAACACAACCGCGGGCGCAATCGCCTCAGGCTCGATCCAGGGAACGCCGAGCGGTGACTTTGCGCTGAGTTTTGCTTTCGCCTCGGCTTCCAGGACAGCGGTCGGTTGCACGGAATCGAAATCGTCAACAGCCTGCGCGTAACGCTGCCGATGTCGGGTGAGAGGCGTGTCGATAAGGCCGGGGATCACGGCGTTGACGGTGATCTTGCACACGCCGAGTTCGAGCGCGGCGGATTTCATGAGACCGATGATGCCCCACTTGGAGGCGGAATAGGCCGCGCCGAACTTGGTGCCGTGCCGCCCTTGCGTGGATGACGTGACGATAATGCGTCCGCCGCCGTTTCTGACCAGATGCGGCGCAACGGCGCGAATGGCGTTGCAGGTCCCGGTCAGGTTGACATCGATCGTGTCCTGCCAGTCCGCATCCTGCCAGTCGAGGATCGGTTTGAACGCCTGGATGCCGGCGTTCGCGAACAGGATGTCGAGCCGACCAAAGGCCGCGTGCGCCTCCTCGGCGGCGGCGCACAAAGCGGGAAGATCGCGCTGGTCGAGACGCGCCTCAAGCCAGCGCGTCCCAGCGGCTTCGACCATTCGCCCTGTCTCCGCCAATTCCTCTGGCGTCGCGGGCGCCACCTCGAGCGTCGAACTGACGGGTCCGGCAATGTCGATGCCCATCACGTCGGCGCCCTCGCGCGCGAAAGCGACCGCCGTGGCGCGACCGATGCCCCGGGCGGCGCCAGTCACGATCGCGGCCTTTCCGCTGAGACGGCCTGAACTGTGGGTTCGCTGCGTTGCCTGTTTGGTTGCGGTCATGATCGTTCCCTCTTCTGGACAAGGCGGGAGCCGCGGGACGGCTGCATTGGCGCCGTCAGCCAATCGATGTACGAGAGGACCGTCAAGCGGGCGCAAGACCAAGCGCCAGGTTCAGGAATCGCGGCCCATCAGGGGCAGGCTGTCGAGGGGAGGTACTATGTCAGGGAATGTTTTGACGCGCCGCGCCGCTTTGGTCGGCCTCGCGGCCTTTGCCGGCGGGGGCCTGGCCGGCTGCAACACGACGCCCCCCGCCGGGATTCAGCCAGTGGCTGCCTCAGGCGCCGGCGGCGCGATCAGCGTCGATACCTCGCCGCTCGTTGCCTATGTTGGCAATCCGACCGCTGGCTGGGTGCAGCAGTCCTTGCCTGGCGCGCTTGCGCAGGTTCTCGGGTCGGCCGCGCCTGGCGGCCTCCACGTCCGGATCGACACGCTTTATCTGGGCAATGGCGGACCGGCTGATCCCGACCGGATGAGAGGCGTCGCGATGCTCGGCGGCCGAACCATAAGCGTGCGGGCGACCTCGACGTATTTTCCAACGCCCACCGATCAGGCGCTGCCGGAACAAGCGCTGCAGGGCCGGGTGCAGGCGCTCTCCGTCGCCTTCGCTTACCGGTTGAAGCGAAAACTGAGAGCGTAAAGGCCCGACACAGCTCGCCTGCCCGCCTTGCAGTCGACGCTTCCTTTCGTCAGCGCTTCACCGCGGTTTTGGCGCCACCTTTTTTGATTGTTCCGCGCTCGCGTTTGGTTTTGACCGCTTTGGCCGCGGCTTCTTTCCGGTGGGCCTGCGGATGAACGCCAAGGTCCCGCCATGAGGTCTCAGTCAGCTCGACGTCGTAATGTTCGGCCGCCTTTTTGATGTTGGCGAAGGCGAGATCCCGCTCGTCGTCGGAGACGTCTTCGACCTGATCGAATCGCGCCACCGCGTTGCGAACATGCTTCGCGTCGGTCATCGGCTCTTTGCGCTGCTTCGGGAACGCGAAGACCGTATCTGGCAAATCGGCTTTGGCGGTCAGTTCCCCGTGCTTCTCATGGGGCTTCCAGGTTGCTTGCATCGGGAACTCCTTTATCTTGCGCACCATTTGCCGCGGGCGACCGCGACGAGCGCACCCTAACAAAACGCAAAAGGAGCGTCGTTTGTTTCGTGGACGGGGAAGGTGAGTTACCCGCTCGCAGTTGCGCCTGAAGCCGAATACCGCAAGCCATCCCTGCGCCTGCGGTAGAGCGCAAGCGTCGCGATCAGGCCGCAGAGCGCCGCGAAGCTCATCCAGTAGCCAGGCGCGGCCTTGTCGCCGGTGTGAGCGATGAGCCAGGTCGAGATAAGGAGCGACGAGCCGCCGAGCGTGGTCGCGAGGCTATAGGCGAGTGAAAATCCCGACGTGCGCACCGAAGCGGGGATGACCTCGGTCAGCGCCACGACCATCGCGCCGTTGTAGCAGGCGTAAATGAACGAGAGCCACAGTTCGACCGCAAGCATCCGCTCGAAGGTCGGCGCCCTGACCAGCCAGACGAGCGCCGGATAAGCGGTGAGAAGGGCGAGACATGCGAAGGCGACGAGGATCGGCTTGCGGCCGATCCGATCCGACAGCGCGCCCGACAATGGCAGCCAGACAAAATTCGACGCCGCAACCGCAATCGTCACCAGGAGCGCGTCGGATTCGGTGAGCTTGAGCACGCCCCGGCCGAACGTCGGCGTGTAGACCGTGATGAGGTAGAACGACACCGTCGTCATCATCACCATGGCCACGCCGCCAAGCACGATCGGCCAGTTGGCGCCGAGCGTGGCGAAGATCTGCGCCGTCGTCGGGTGGGCTTTCCGCGCGGCGAATTCTGCCGTCTCCTCGAGCTTACGCCTGATCACGTACAGAAACGGCACGATGGCGCAGCCGATGAAGAACGGGATGCGCCAGCCCCAGCTCGAGGCCGTTTCGGGCGCCATCAAGTTGGCGATCGCATAGCCGAGAAGGCCTGCGAACACGACCGCGACCTGCTGGCTCGCCGATTGCCAGGAGACATAAAAGCCTTTGTTGCCGGGCGTCGCCATCTCCGACAGATAGACAGACACCCCGCCGAGCTCGACGCCGGCCGAGAATCCTTGCAGAAGCCGCCCCAGTACAACCAGCATCGGCGCGAGCACGCCGATGGTCGCATAGCCTGGCACGAAAGCGACGAGGACCGTGCCGCAGGCCATGATCGAGAGCGTGAGAATAAGGCCTTTGCGCCGGCCGATGCGGTCGATGTAAGGCCCCAGCGCCAGCGCGCCAATCGGGCGCATGGCGAAACCGGCCGCGAAACTCAGGAAAGTCGCCATCAGCGAGGCGTAAGGGTCGTCGTTCGGAAAGAATGTCTGCGCAATCGGCCGGGCGTAGATGCCGAATAGAAAGAAGTCATACATTTCGAGGAAATTGCCGCTGGTGACGCGCAGAACGGCCTTGATTCTGTCGAGCCTCGTCTCGCCCATCGCATTCCTCCCTCAGCGCGCCTGTTAGGCCACGAAACTGCGGCTCTATCGAACGGTTGCCACTATCGGCTCGCCCAGCGCGCCGCCGCGCGGCCGGCCGCCGCGCCGGTCGCGAATGAGGCCTGTAACAGATAGCCGCCCGTTGGCGCCTCCCAGTCGATCATCTCGCCGGCGACAAAGACGCCCGGGCGCTTCCGCAGCATGAAGCTTTCGTCGATCTCGCTCCACGCGACGCCGCCGGCGGTCGAGATCGCCCTGGCGATCGAAGCGGTTCCGACGAGACGAAGGGCGCAGGCCTTGACATGGCTCGCGAGCGCCCCGCCTTCGGGAAGAGGTCCCGCTTCGCGCAGGACGTTGATCGCTGCGGGCGTAAGGCCCGCGCCTTTGCGCAGAAGCGTGGACAGAGTTTGGCCGGGCTTGCGCCTCAACCGCGCCGCGAGCATGGCCTCACTGACGTCGGGCTTGAAGTCGATTGTCACCGTCGCCGAGCCATGGGTTGCGATCGCGTCCCGAAGGGAAGCGGAGAGGGGGTAGACCGCGCCGCCTTCGAGGCCGGCGGCGGTGACAATCGCCTCGCCGCGAACGCGCATCCCTGCGTGAGAAAGCGCTATATTTTTGAGCGGCGCGCCAGCGAAGCTTTCCCGTATCTTCGGCGACCAGTCGACGAGGAAGCCGCAATTGGCGGGCCTCAGCGGCGTCACCGCGATTCCCTCAGTGCGAAAAGGCTCGACCCAACCCCCGTCTGACCCGAGGCGCGGCCACGAGGCGCCGCCGAGCGCAAGAACGACGGACGCTGCTTGAACGCTTGTCTCGCCCGACGGCGCCATGAAACGAAGCGCTCCGTCCTCGCCAAAGCCAAGAAAGCGGGAGCGTGGGACAAAGGCGACGCCAAGCTCGCCGAGACTTCTAAGCCAGGCGCGAAGGAGCGGCGTCGCCTTGAAGCTCTTCGGAAAGACGCGCCCGCTCGAGCCGACAAAAGTTGCTTCGCCGAGCTCCGCGGCCCATGAGCGAAGCCGGTCCGACGGAAAGGCTTCAATCGCCGGAAAAAGCCTGTCGGCGGCCGGCTCGTACCGCTCAAGAAAAGTCTGGAGCGGCTCCGAATGGGTCAGGTTGAGGCCGCCTCGTCCCGCAAGCAGGAATTTGCGCGCCGGACTTGGACTCGCATCGTGGATCACGACACGCCGGCCCGCGCGCGCCATCGTCTCCGCCGCCATCAACCCCGCCGGACCCGCGCCAACGACGATCGCATTTGTGCCCGCCTTCATCCTGCGCCTTCAAAAGCCTCGCGTCGGCTCATAACATAGCGTTCGTCCAAGAATCGGAGCTCGCAATGGCCAACGCCGCCGATTTCCGCCGCATCGCGCTCTCGCTCGAGGGCGCCGGCGAATATCCGCATTTCGATAGGCGAGCCTTCCAGGCCCGCATCACCTTTGCAACGCTCGCGCCGGACGAGCTCAGCGCGAACATCAAATTCGCGCCGGACGAGCAGGCTCTCAAATGCGCTGTCGCTCCCGACGCCTTCGCGGCGCTCGACAATGCATGGGGCCGGCGCGGCTGGACCTGCGCGACGCTCGCGGCCTTAAGCGAAGCCGAACTCAAAGCGGCGCTGGAAATGGCCTGGCGCCATGCGGGGCCGAAGGCGAAACTGGGTAAGCGGCGCTAGGTCCTGCTGCGTCTGGCGGGAACGGTAGCGCCTCAGGGCCCGACTTGAGGATCGCCGAAGGCCCGTTTCGAAGGACAGTCCAATCGGCTAAACGGATCATCCTTCGCTAGCTTGCCACGTCCTCGTTTTTGTGACCCGCGCTCTCTAGCTTCTCGCTCTCGAC
Organism: uncultured Alphaproteobacteria bacterium; assembly: GCA_963737365.1. Classification (GTDB taxonomy): domain Bacteria; phylum Pseudomonadota; class Alphaproteobacteria; order Rhizobiales; family Beijerinckiaceae; genus Roseiarcus. The sequence continues at coordinate 383,857 of CAVTSD010000005.1, read as the reverse complement.
CCATAGCCTCTTCGCCGCCGCGTCGTCCCTAGCCGCCGCGGACGGCTTGGTCAGTTTGCGCTTTACGAAATATCCGCCCGTCGTCTTTTCAACTTCGGGCGAGGAGGCGAGGTAGACGATCGTGTCCGCGCCCTGTTCGGGCGAGGTGAAGAAAGGTCGCAGGAAAGGAATGAGAAGCCCTGCAAAGCCTCCGCTCGATTCGCCGAACCGGGTCGCGACGGCGCCAGGATGGAGACAATTGGCCGTAACGCCCGTGCCGGCCAGGCGGCGGGCAAGTTCGCGCGTGAACAGGATATTGGCGAGTTTCGAGCGGCCGTAGACCTTGAGGCCGCCGTAGCCCTTGGCGCTCTGAAGATCGTTGAAATCAAGGGTCGCGCCGTGGTGCGCGGTCGATGAGGTCGACACGATGCGGGCGGGCGCTGACGCGACAAGATTGTCTCGCAGCGCCTCCGTCAGCACGAAATAGGCCATGTGGTTGAGGGCGAAGGTGAGTTCGAGGCCCTCCGGCGTTACGCGTCTGTTGGAGAAAAGGGCGCCGGCGTTGTTGATCAGCACATCGATACGCGGCTCACTTGCGGCGATCGCGGCGCCGACCTTGCGCGTTTCAGCCATGCTCGAGAGATCCGCAAGATGCACGCGATGGTCGAGGCCGGGCGCCTTCGCTTCGAGCTTGCGCATTGTGGCTTTCGCGCGCGCTTGGTCCCGCGCAACAAGCACAACCCTCGCGCCCAGCCCCGCGAGCGCAACGACCGCGGCTTCGCCGATGCCCGAGGTCGCGCCGGTCGCGACAATGGTCTTGCCCTTCATCGAATGAATCCCTCGGCTTCGGTCTGAAGCCTCCAACACTTAAGCTCGCTCAAGCGCCGCCAAAAGAGGAGGTCCGATCCCACGCCGGCGGCGACGGGAGCCGCTTGCGGGTTTCGCGGGCGATCCGCGCGCGTTAGGATTGGAGCGAAAGGACCAATCATTGGCCAGAGACCAGCAGGGCCTTGCCCTCGCCGGCGAGCCTCAATCGGCGGCAGCCTTCGATCGCGCGATGGCGGACTATTATGGACTGACCGGCGATCCGGTCGGCGTGCTCAGATCCGCGCTCGCGCGCGACCCCGATTTCGCATTGGGCGGGGTCGCGATCGCGGCGCTCCATATGATCGGGGGCTTTCGTGGCGATCACCCCCACGTCACGAGCGCGCTCGGCGCAGCCGAAACTGCAATCGCGAGAGCGTCAGAGCGCGAGCATATCCATCTTGCCGCGGCCAAGGCGTGGGCGCGAGGCCAGTACTCACAGGCGATCATGCGTTGGGAGCAGATCCTGGCCGATCATCCGACCGACGCGCTCGCTTTGCGGCTCGTGCAGGACGCCTATTTCTTTCTCGGGCGGTCGGCCGCCATTCGCGACTGCGCCGAGCGGGTGATGTCGGCCTGGGAGCGTGACAACCCGCTCTCGAGCTTCGTCCTGGGACTTTACGCCTTCGGCCTCGAGGAGACCGGCGATCTCCAACGGGCGGAGGATGTTGGCCGCGAGGCGCTCTCCCGCAATCCTCGCGACGCCTGGGCGACGCATGCGCTAGCCCACGTGATGGAAACCGAGAACCGACACGAGGAGGGCGTTCGCTTTCTTAAGTCGACGCGCGCGGACTGGGCGCCGGCCCATTTCATGGCCCACCACAATGGCTGGCATCTCGCGCTCTTTCTGATCGAGCAGGGGCGGTTCGAAGAAATTCTGGCCGATTACGACCGCTTCACGGCGGCAAAGCTTGCCGACGACGCGACGCTTGACCGCGTCGACGCGGCTTCGCTTCTTTGGCGACTGGAACTTGCAGGCAGCGACGTCGGCGACCGCTGGGCGCCCGTCGCCGAGCAATGGATGTCGCATGTCGACGACCATCTGCTGGCGTTCAACGATCTTCATTGCGCCTTCGCGGCCGCCCGTTCGCCCGACCCGGATCACGCTGCTCGTCTTCAACGGTCGCTTGACGATTACGAGCGCACGGGCTCGGGCGAGAATCGGCAAGTGACGTCCGAAATTGGCCACCGCCTTATCGATGGCGTGCTTGCCTTCGCGGCCGAGGACTATCGAAGAGCCGTCGAAGCGATCCTCCCGATCCGTAAGGAAACGGCCAGGATCGGCGGCAGCAACGCACAACGCGACGTCATCAACCTTACTCTGATCGCTGCAGCGGAGCGATCAGGGCAGCGAAGTCTGGCGAGCGAGCTGATCGCCGAACGCGGCCGACCGGCTCCAGTGCGAATCAAGCTTTATTCAGATCCGTCAGGCAATTAGCGGCCCTGCAACTCGTGCCGTTGCATCGACGCCACACAAGGAAAATATGGTAATTACAGCGACGTTAAAAAATGTTCATTCGGCTAGCGCCGGGTTTCCGACTGCGTTAAGGAAGGCTCAACGCGTACGCTCTATTTTGATTCAATTGGCAAAGCGTAGGCGTAGGGCTAGGGATGCAAGGGATCGAGGCTACATTCGACGACCTCTCGTTTGAGGATGGGGATTCTCCTCAACGGGTTCTGCCGAAAATTGTTCCCTTTGGGGCCGCTTTGGCCTTCGCCGGGGCGGTCAGCATCTGGGCTCTGCACTCGGGTTTCTCTCCCGAGACACTTCTCCCCCAGTGGACGCGCGCTCCCACGGCTCCCGTGATGTCGAAGCCGTTTGGCGACATCGCGATTGACGCCGATCTCCTCGCCCAACTGAATTCGGCCATTCCCGCCGCGCCTTCGCAGCAGATTGCAAGCCTGGAGCCCGCTCCGCGCACGTCCTCGGACGCGATTCCGCTCCCAAGTCTCGAAGCGTTTCCCCCAACCGCTCCGCAAGTCGGAAGCGCGCCGCTGCCGCCGGGGCGCGATTTGCCCGAGATTGGCGATACGGAAAGCTTCCCCTTGCCGCCGGCGCGTCCGCCTGGGTTCGGGGCCCCGACCCAGTCGACGACGCCCGAACGCCATCCGTCACGTCCCGATACGGCGATCGCGCGTCCCGCTCCCCAGCCCGACAACCGCAACGTCATCGAGAAACTCTTCGGATGGGCGCACCCATCCTCGCCGGTCGTAGCCTCCAACCCCTCCACGCGCACCGCTGCTGCTCAGCCGGTGGTCGCCGAGCGAGACTCGGCCCCCGCCGCCAGCGGCCTTGGTCGCGGCCCGCTGTTCAGCTTCCCCTCGCCTTTCGGAAACTCGGCCCCGACGCCAGTTTCAGGCTATGACCGCTATACCGCCGTCTATGACATCTCGGCCCGCGTCGTCTATCTGCCGGACGGCACAAAGCTCGAGGCCCATTCCGGTCTCGGCGAAGCGCTCGACAATCCGCGCTACGTGGCCGAGCGCGCGGTCGGCCCCACCCCGCCGCATGTCTACGAATTGACGTTGCGGGAAGGCTCCTTCCACGGCGTGCAGGCGATCCGTCTCAATCCGGTCGGAGAAGGCGGCATCTACGGGCGCGCGGGATTGCTGGCCCACCCCTTCATGCTCGGCCCGAACGGCAACTCGAACGGCTGCGTGTCCTTCCGCGACTACGAAGCCTTCCTGCGAGCCTACGAGAACGGGCAGGTCAAAAAGCTCGCGGTCGTCGCCAAGCTTTAAAGCCGTTTCGCCGGCCGACTCCGCCTGAGCCACTGATCGCGTCGCTTGCTGGACGCCGTTAGCCCGACGCGGGCCTTCGTCCGCTTCCAACGACACTCCGGGAGCGACCGTCTGCCCGATTGCGACGCGCGCAAAGGTCGGGCACTGTGCGCCCCGGGCGCGGGGGAAGCGAAGCCGGGAAACGCATGTTCGCCTTGACAGCAGACCACCTTGCCGTCCGCGACATGGCGAAATCCTTCGCCGACGAGCGCCTCGCGCCGAACGCGCTTCGCTGGGACGAGACCGAGCATTTTCCCACTGACGTTCTGCGCGAGGCGGCGGCTTTAGGCATGGCCGCGATCTACGTCGGCGAGCAGCATGGCGGCAGCGGCATGACCCGCCTCGACGCGGCCCTGATTTTCGAGGCTTTGTCGACCGGCTGCCCCTGTATCGCCGCGTTCCTGTCGATCCACAACATGGTCTCCTGGGTCGTCGAAGGCTTCGGCTCGCCGGAACTGAAAAGCCGTTATCTGCCCCGCCTCGCCACCATGGAATTGATCGCGAGCTATTGCCTGACTGAGCCAGGCTCAGGCTCGGACGCCGCTGCGCTGACCACGCGCGCGAGGCGCGACGGCGACGATTATGCGCTCGACGGCGTCAAGCAGTTCATCTCCGGCGCGGGCGTCAGCGACCTCTATCTCGTTATGGCGCGCACCGGGGAGGGGGGACCGTCGGGGATTTCCGCCTTCCTGGTCGAGAACGGCGCGCCAGGCTTAAGTTTCGGCGCGATCGAGAAAAAAATGGGCTGGCGAGCGCAGCCGACCCGTCAGGTGATCATGGAGGGCGTACGCGTGCCGGCGGCCAATCGGGTCGGCCCGGAAGGCGTCGGCTTCAAGATCGCGATGGCCGGGCTCGACGGGGGGCGGCTCAACATCGGCGCCTGCTCGATCGGCGGCGGCCAGTCTGCGCTCGACAAGGCGATCGCCTATATGCGCGAGCGCAAAGCGTTCGGCCGTCGCATCGCGGACTTCCAGGCTCTCCAATTCCGCGTCGCTGACATCGCGACTTCGCTCGAAACGGCGCGCTCGATGCTGTGGCGCGCGGCGAGCGCGCTCGACGAGAAGTCGCCGGAGGCGACGCGCCTCTGCGCCATGGCTAAGCAGATTGCGACCGATACCGGCTTCAACGCCGCCAATGACGCGCTGCAATTGTTCGGCGGCTACGGCTATCTCGCCGATTACGGGGTCGAGAAGATCGTGCGCGACCTGCGCGTGCACCAGATCCTCGAGGGCACGAACGAGATCATGCGGATGATCGTGTCACGCTCGCTGATCGAGAATTAGAGCGTCCTGCGTGTTACTTCAGGTGCGCATCCATAAAGGCGTCAGCGTCTTTCTGCGCCTCCCGAGTCGCCGTCTCGTCGTGCGCCATGTGATGGCCGAGGTACTCGATCGGCTGGACGAAATTCATGTTGAACGCATGGGTCGCCCCGGGAAAGACGACGATTTCCACATTCGGCTTCTCCTTGACCGCCTGGCAAAGCTTCGCCGGCGTCCAGTCGTCCTTGTCGCCGATCAGAACAAGAGTTCGGGCTTGAGAATTCTACATTGTCAAAGCAATAGGGATAGTACGCGATGAGACCCGAGATCTTGCTGTCGTGTGCGCTCGGAGTCTTCGGGTCTGTGGCGAAGAGAGACGATATCGCTCCCCAGGAATAACCTTGCAGAAAGACCCGATTGGGATCGATGTCGGGCATGCTTTTGAGTACTTTCAATGCCGCCACCACATCGTTTCCGCCGCGGGTCCCATATTGGACAAACGTCTGCGCGTTCAAATTCGCGCATATGCCTTCCGGCTCGTTGCGCGGCGTGAATGGATCGACCAGAAGCGTGGCGACGCCCTTGGCGAGAAGATGGTCGATCACCGCCTTTTGCATCCCGATCGCCTCGGGCGAGTTCAACCCGGCGCATCCTGTCATGAACACGACGCCGGGGAACGGGCCCGAGCCCGAGGGCTTGAAAAACGCCCCAGCGATATTTCGCGTTGTGGCGTCATTGACAGGGATCGGGATGACGTTTGTGTATCCGCCGCCCATTGGCGGCGCCGTCTGGCCGGCCCCGCTGGCAGGGGGGAAAAATAGTGCCCCCAGCGTTAGCGCCATGCCCGCGACCGACGTCGAGAAATTGCTCTTCATCATAGCCTCCCTCTGTTAGGGCGAGGCGGGTAAGTCAGTACCGAAAAACTGGATCTTTTACTGACGCCACGCCGGCCTTGCTTGTATTGGAAAAGAGTAGACTACTGCCGGCAACAATTCAGCTGCGAACTATAGCACCGGTCGTGTCGTTTGTCCACCAGAACTGCATGATCCTTCACTAGAGTTCCTCTGGTTTCCAGCGGTGGAGACCTCCCAGAAGGCCGGAGCTACCGTACAGATCGTGCACTCCCTAAACCGGACACATGTCATGTGCCTGCCGACACCAATTTTAGAGGGTGTGGCGGGAGGCTTCGCGCGGTGCTAGACTGACTGCCAATGGGGATGGGGTTCCCCCAAAACCGCCCGCCGTGGGCTGATGACTCCTATGAAGACGGCGCGTGTCCGGCCTTTCGGACAGGCAGCGCCGCCACGATAGGAGCGCGTATGTCCTTCGCCACTTCTCTGGTTGTCATGCTCGGGGGCGCGATTGGCGCCTTCCTGCGCTATTTCCTGTCCGTTCTTGCGCACCCCATCAGCCGGAATCTGCCCTGGGGAACGATCATCATCAACATCGCCGGCTCGTTCGTCATCGGCCTGTTCGGCACGTTGACGCTGGCGTCGGGCCGGTATCCCGTCTCTGAAAACCTCCGCCTGTTCGTTATGGTGGGCGTGTGCGGGGGGTTCACCACGTTCTCGTCGTTCAGCCTGCAGACTTTCGATCTCATGCGAAACGGCGCAATGACCCGCGCCGCGCTCAACATCGCCATTTCGGTTGTCCTTTGCGTCGCAGCCGTGGCCCTCGGCCATCTTGTCGGCGCCCGCTTCAACGGCGGCGCTTCCGCGGTGGCTCAGATGCAAATCGAAGAGGAAACCTGACGCGGGAAGGCCCGGCGCCCAGCGCCCGGTTCAAACAAAGGCGCGCGACGCGAGGTGAGCGCCGAGGACCAGCAATCCGCCGAAAAATACGCGCCGAAAGGTCTGCTCGCTGAATCGGCCTCGCAAAGCGCCGCCTGCCGCCATGCCGATGAGCGCGGGCGCAAGCGCGGCGGTTGAAGCGCCAAGGTCTCCAAGCGCAAAGGCTCCGCCTGTCGCGAGCGAGGCGGCGAGCGCGATGGTCGAGACGGTGAAGGAGAGGCCGAGCGCCTGGATCATGTCCTCCTTGTCCAGGTCGAGCGCCCCGAGATAAGGCACGGCGGGGATCACGAACACGCCTGTCGCGGCGGTGGCGAGGCCGGTCAGCGCGCCAATCAGAGGCCCCAGCCACCATTCGGCCGCCGGAACAACGGCGAAGCGCACCGCGGTGAGGCCGAGCACGGCGTAAAGCATCAGGAGAACGCCCAGCGCGATCGCCGCCTGCCCGGCATGGCTTCCCGTCAGCAATCCCGTTCCCGCGAGCGTGCCGGCCACGACGCCCGCCAGCATTGGCCAAAGCCGTCGCGCCAGTCGCCGGAAACTCGGGGCCGCCGCCAATTGCCAGACGTTTGTGACGAAAGACGGCGCGATCAGGAGCGAAGCCGCTTTTGCCGGCGCCATTACAAGGGTCAGCAAGCCCATCGCGACGGTCGGTAGCCCGAGCCCAATCACCCCCTTCACGAAACCGGCGATGAGGAAAGTGAGGGCGGCGACGATGAGGGGACTGTGTTCGAGGGGCATGCGGGTCAGACTGTGAGACAAAATCGCGGGCGTTGGAACGCGCCTAGAAACTTTCAGCGCCGAGATTGCACCCCCTTGTCGGCGTGGACCGATCGCCAAACCGAGGCGCCGGCCCGGACAATCGCCCGCAAGTCCTTGGCTCTTATGGCGTTCGCTGTGGGTCCGGTTGAGTGGCGAAAGCCGTCATGGCCGGCCTTGTGCCGGCCATCCACACGGCGGCGCCACAAGCAGTGTATTGTGCTAACCGGAAATTCATGCTACACATTTTAGTTCGTCTGACTAGGCCCCGACCAATGTTCACGCTGCGAAATATCTTAGGCGCGCCAGGCGCAACCCTGAGACGCAAGTCGAGAGCGAACGGAATTTTTTTTACTCCAATCGGCGGTAACCCATTGAAAAGTCCCGATTCGAAAAAATAAACGCTAGTAAATGCGAGCGTTTTAACTAACGTTTACTAGCGTTTAGGGGCGTTTAGGCGTGCTTATTCGCATCGCCTGGGCAAGGGGTTCGCGCGCAAAGGTTGCACTCCTTGCGCGCCAGCCCGGTCCCCAGGGGCCCACGCGCGCTTTAATACGAATAACATACGTTAAATTCCGCGCGGTCCCGCTCGCCGTCCGACCGCGTTTGGAGTATGCGGCTCGGTATGCTCGAAGGCCTGCCGCCGAACAACGCCGCGCATATGGTGCGCCTCGTCAGTGACGAGCGCCGCGCCCGCGCGGTCGCCGACCTCATCTTTGAGACCTTCGAGCCGGCCGAGGCCGCGTCGACCGTTTTCGAGACCGACGATCCCTGGCCCGGCGGGGGGAGGGCGTGGCTGATGGAAGCCTACTTCGGCTCCGAGCCCGATGAGGAGGCGATCCGGGGGCTGATCGCGGCCGCCGCCGACGAAGCGACCGCCAGCGCCGCGACCTTCGGCCAGACAGAGAAGCGCGACTGGGTCGCCAATTCCCTCGCCGGCCTTGTACCCGTCCGAGCCGGCCGCTTCCTCGTTCACGGCGCCCATGATCGCCCGCGCATAAAGGCGAACGACGTGGCGATCGAGATCGAGGCGGGGCTCGCCTTCGGCACCGGCCATCACGGCACGACCCGCGGCTGTCTCATGCACTTCGACCGCCTGCTCAAGCGTCGGCGGCCGGCGCGCGTGCTCGACGTCGGCTGCGGCGCGGGCGTGCTCGCCATCGCCGCCGCCAAAGTCCTTCGGCGCAAGGTTTGGCTCGGCGACATCGATCCCATCGCGGTTGAGGTCGCCAACGCCAATGCGCGGCTGAACGGCGTCGGGGCTCTGGCCCATGCGATCGTCTCGCGCGGGGTCGAGACCGCGGCGTTACGCGAAGCCGCGCCTTACGACCTCGTCTTCGCCAACATTCTGGCCAGGCCCTTGCGGCTGCTCGCGCCCTCGCTCGCCGCGGTCATGAGCGGGGACGGGGAGGCGATCGTCTCCGGCCTGCTTCTTGCTGATGTGGCAGGCGTGCTAGCCTCGTGGCGGGCGCAGGGGTTTTATCTCGTCGAGCGGATCGACCTCGAAGGCTGGGCGAGCCTCAGATTGCGGCGGTAAGGTCGTCGACTGGTCAACGCCTTGGGCTTGTCGCGTTTCTGTCGTTTGCGCGCGACAGACTGGCTCGCGGATGAACGCGAAATGCAACGGCGAGGGTGGGGAAGGCAATGGCGAAAATACCTGTCGGGGTGGGCCCCAAGCTGCCTCAGATCGTCGTCCTGTTTGGCGCCACAGGCGATCTCGCCCACAAGAAACTGCTGCCGGGCCTCTTTCACCTGGTGAGCGCAGGCTTCATTTCGAAATGCCGGATCATCGGCGTATCGCTCGACGCGATCGACGCGGAGGGCTTCCGCGCTCTTGCGCGCGAAGCCGTGTTCGAGCAACACGCCCATCATCCTAAGAAGGACGCCTGGCCGGCGTTCGAGGCGCTGCTCGACTACGTCCCGATGGCGGCTGGCGCGGAAGCCTTGAAGGAAGCGGTCGACCGAGCGGAAAAGTCGTTCCCCGAGGAGGCCCAGCGCGTCCATTACATGAGCGTGCCGCCGAGCGCCGCCCTGTCGGCGATCAAAATGCTGAGCGAGGCTCAGCTTGCCGGCGGATCGCGCATTATCATGGAAAAGCCGTTCGGCACCGATCTCGAAAGCGCAGTCGCGCTCAACGACGCATTGCACAAGGTGTTCGCCGAGGAGCAAATCTTCCGCATCGACCACTTCCTCGGCAAGGAGCCGGCGCAGAACATCCTCGCCTTTCGCTTCGGCAACGGCCTGTTCGAGCCGATCTGGAACCGCAATTTCATCGATCACGTGCAGATCGACGTGCCAGAGACGCTCGACATCGGCAATCGGATCGGCTTCTACGAGCAGACCGGCGCCTATCGCGACATGGTGGTCACGCATCTCTTCCAAATTCTCGGCTTCATGGCGATGGAGCCGCCGACCTCGCTCGCGCCCGGGCCGATCAGCGAAGAAAAAAACAAGGTTTTCCGCTCGCTGATGCCGATCGACCCGGGCCATGTGGTGCGCGGTCAGTTTATCGACTATCGCAAGGATCCGGGCGTCGATCCGGAATCCGACACCGAGACCTTCATCGCGCTCAAATGCCTGATCGACAATTGGCGGTGGGCGGGGGTGCCCTTTTTCCTGCGCACCGGCAAGCGGATGGCGGCGGGACAGCGCATTATATCGATCGCCTTCCGAGAACCGCCAAAGAGCATGTTCCCAGTGGATTCCGGCCTGAGTTCGCAGGGCCCGGATCACCTCACGTTCGATCTCGCCGACGAGTCCAGGGTATCCTTGTCTTTCTACGGCAAGAAGCCCGGCCCTGGGATGCGGCTCAATAAGCAGAGTCTGCAATTCGCGATGCAGGAAACCGGCCTCGGCGGCGACGTGCTCGAAGCCTACGAGCGACTGATTCTTGATGCCATGCGCGGCGATCACACGCTGTTCTGTTCTGCCGAGGGCATCGAGCGGCTGTGGGAAGTTTCCGAGCCGCTGCTGCAATCGCCGCCGCCGGTCAAGATCTATGCGCCGGGCTCTTGGGGGCCACAGGCCATCTATCAGCTGATCGCGCCCTATGCGTGGCGGCTGCCGTTCGAGCGCGCCTGGCGCGAGGGCAATGCCGCGAGCGCCTGACGTTCTCTCCCTGCGTGATCATGCTAAAGCCATGCTATGCATGATCTCTCCCTCATAATCGAGCCGGCGTCGGAGGCCGACGCGGAGCCGGTCGAACATCTCAACGAGCGCGTGTTCGGCCCCGGCCGATATGCCCGCACCGCCTATCGCGTTCGCGAGACGACGGCTTCCGATCCCGCTCTAAGCTTCGTCGCCCGGGTTGGCACGCTCCTGGTCGGCGCCTCGGCCATGACGCCGATCACGATCGGGGAGGCGTCGGCGCTGCTGCTGGGGCCCTTGATCGTCGAGCCCGTTTTCCGGAGCCAGGGAATTGGCGAAGCGCTCGTGACGAGTTCGCTTGCGGCGGCCAAAGCCTCTGGCTGGAAGCTTGTGATCCTGGTTGGCGATGAGCCCTACTATGCCCGGATGGGGTTCCAGCGCGTGCCTAAAGGCCAGATCTCTCTGCCCGGACCCGTCGATCCCGAGCGGCTCCTCTATTGCGAGCTTGAGCCTGACTCGCTGGCAGCCGCGAAGGGCGCGGCGCGAGGGGCTTGAGCGCGTCGAACGCCCGCGCGGGGCCGGTTGGGAAAGGGCTTTTTGCCGCGCCGGCCGACCCCTCCTTCCTCCCCAGCCCGGAACACTTCGTTTGCGGCCGACGTTCACCAAGAGTGGCCCGAGCTGGCGTTTGGAGCAACGAACAGAGAAGGATAGGTTGGGACAGTCACGCGCTCAACCGAGATCGATGATCGCAGCCTGAGCGAGGCCCTCGTGATGCGGTCGCATAGGCTAGCGCTGGCGCGCGCTGCAGCTGGAGTTCACCCGACCCTGAAGCTAAAAAGCCTAGCCGTACAACCTCTTGGACGATAGATGAGCGATGTTGAACCAGAGGTCCGTCGTTCCGAAGACGAAGAGGAAGCACGCCACAAGGCGACCGGAAAGCGTTTCCCAACGAGTGGCATCGGGACGTCCGCCGGTGGCGTCCACGCTCTGCAAATGTTTTTCCAGGGCCTGCCGGATGAGCTCGACGCGGCGTTCGTTGTTGTCGTGCATCTCGACCCAGGGCGCCAAAGTGAGCTTTCCAAAATCTTCTTCAGACTGAACTCGCCGCCCAATCGGGGAATCGAGGGACCGTGACGTTTGATGGACCGCCAGGCGTCGTGCTTCAATCGAAGTCCGTGCAGGCGTTGGCGATGGCGCTGCACGAACTCACCGCGAACGTGGTCAAATACGGGGCGCTGGGTCAGGGGAACGGGCATCTTCACGTTCGGTGGCGTGAGCAGGACGAAAATGGTTCGCCCTGGATCGTTATCGACTGGAAGGAAAGCGGCGTCGCGACCTCGCGGCCGCCTGGGCGGCGCAGGGGAGCCGGAAATGGCCGGCGCCTTATTGAGGACGCTTTGCCCTATCAGTTCGGCGCTCGAACAAGCTTCGCCATCGAACCAGACGGCGCCCATTGCGCGATCGCGCTTCCGCTCTCCGGAGCTGAGATTGAGGAGATGCAGGATGCCCAGCTCGACGCTTCGTGATCGCCGCATTCTCGTGGTCGAGGACGAATATCTCATCGCCATGAACCTGCAGGACGGGCTGGAAAACGCGGGTTGCGTTGTCGTGGGCCCGGTTCCCTCGGTCGATAAGGCGATAAGCAAGATCGATTCCGAGCCGCACATCGACGCCGCGGTGCTCGATGTTAATCTCGGGGGCGTGTTTGCCTATCCGGTCGCCGACAGGCTTCTTGCCCAGAAGATTCCGTTCATCTTCACCTCGGGCTACGAGGACAATGTCCTGAGGACCCGCTACTCCCACGTGAGGACCTGCCCCAAACCGTACCAGTTTCAGGCGATCGAAGAAGCGCTGGTTCAAGCGATGTCGACGCCGATCGAAACGCTGTCCTAGCGAGGCGAGGCAAGCCAGTCGCCCCCCCGGCTACCTTCAATTGCCGAAGCCGGTGTCGTATGGCCTTCGGTCACCCTAAAGCGCCAAGTCAAGGACCCGTATGCCGCTTCGAATTGAAGATTACGCCGTCGTTGGAAACTGCGAGACGGTGGCGCTAGTCGGGCGCGACGGGTCGATCGATTGGCTTTGCCTGCCTCGCTTCGACAGCGCAGCGTGTTTTTCCGCCCTCCTCGGCGGCCCTGAGCACGGACGGTGGCTGATCGCCCCAGCGGAAGGTGACGTACAAGCCACACGGCGATACCTGGACAACACGCTCATTCTCGAGACTGTGTTCAAGACGCCCCAGGGGTCGGTCGCGCTGGTCGATTTCATGTACCGGCGAGACGGTTCGTCGGAACTCGTGCGCATCGTCAGGGGGCTCCGGGGCGAGGTCGCCATGCGGACCGAACTAGTCGCGCGGTTTGACTATGGCGCGATCGTGCCGTGGGTCTCTCAGCAGGACGATGGGCGCCTCCAGTTCATCGCCGGCCCGGACCGATTGCTGCTGCAGACACCTGTTCCGACGCGCGGCGAGGATATGCGCACCGTGGGCGAGTTCACGCTGCGCGAGGGCGAGGAGGCGAGTTTTGTTCTCAACTGGTCGCCGTCCTTTCGCCCGCCCCTGCCGGCGCTTTCGGGCGAGGCGATCGAGGAGGCGCGTAGCCAAGTCCATTCGTTCTGGACTGGCTGGGCCGCCGCTTTCCAGTCATCCGACCCGTGGGCCGACGCCGTGCTTCGCTCGCTTTTGACTTTGAAGGCGCTCGCGCACTGGGAGACAGGCGGCATCGTCGCAGCTCCAACGACATCCTTGCCGGAACAACTGGGCGGCCCGCGCAACTGGGACTATCGATTTTGCTGGCTTCGGGACGCGACCTTCACCCTCTATGCGCTGATCGGCGCGGGCATCCAGGATGAAGCGAAGGCCTGGCACGAATGGCTCCTGCGGGCGGTCGCCGGCTCACCCGACGACTTGCAGATCGTCTATGGGGTCGCGGGCGACCGACGGCTTCAGGAATATGAAATTCCCTGGCTGCCGGGCTACGAAGGCTCGACCCCGGTTCGGATCGGCAATGGCGCGGTCGGACAGCTCCAGCTCGACGTCTATGGCGAAGTGCTTGACGCCTTTTATGTCGCGCGCCACGCGGGGCTCGCCACGAATGAAGCAACCTGGGCTTTGGAGCGCGGCCTCCTCTTGCATCTCGAGGCGATCTGGCGAGAGCCTGACGAGGGCATCTGGGAAGTGCGCGGCGGTCGGCGCCACTTCACCCATTCGAAAGTGATGGCGTGGGTCGCGTTCGATCGCGCGGTCAGATCGATCGAGGAGTTCGGGCTCGAAGGACCACTGGAGCGCTGGCGCGACGTTCGCGACGCAATCCATGCGGAAGTGTGCGCCAAGGGCTACGACGCCGAAGAGAACACGTTTGTCCAGTCTTTCGGCGAGACGAAGCTGGACGCGAGCCTCTTGCTCATTGCCTTGGTCGGCTTTTTGCCGCCTGAAGATCCCCGTGTTCAAGGCACCGTCGCCGCCATCGAGCGTAGGCTGCTGCGCGACGGATTCGTGATGCGCTACGACACCGGCACTGCGGTCGACGGCTTGCCTCCTGGCGAAGGCGCCTTTCTCGCTTGCAGCTTCTGGCTCGTCGACAATTATGTGCTGCTGGGGCGCGATGACGAGGCACACGCGCTGTTTCAGCGCCTGTTGGCGTTGCGCAATGACGTCGGGCTTCTGGCGGAAGAATACGATCCCCACACCAAGCGCCAGCTCGGCAACTTTCCGCAAGCGTTCTCGCATCTGGCGCTCATCAATGCGGCGCATAGCCTGAGCAAACGGGAGGGCGCGGCGCACTTGCGCTCGCAGACGTCTGAGCCCGTTCAGGCGGAGCCAGCGGCGGCCCAGTCCAGTTGACGCAGCGACCGCGCCTACAGGGGCGCCGGCGGATCCGCTTCAAACCCGCAAGCGGCAAGAGCCTCCAGCATGTGAGGAGGCGCAGGCGCCTCGACCTCGATTGGCGGCCTCGATTTCGACAGCGGCACGGCGACCTTTCGCGCCAGCAATTGCAGCGGCAGGTCTGCGCGTTCGCCGTAAATCAGGTCGCCAAAGATTGGCCAGCCCTGGGAAGCGCAATGGACGCGCAATTGATGCGTGCGTCCGGTCTTTGGCTCGAGCTCGAGCCAGGCGATCGGCGCGCCGCGCCATGTTCCTCGTCCCTTGACGCGCCAAAGCGTCAGCGACTTTTGGCCATTAGGATCAACCTTCATCCACCAGCCGACCTTATCATCGAGGCGGCCGAGCGGCAGATCGATGGTCCCCTCTTCGCCGTCGGGCGAGCCGGCGACAATCGCCCAATAGGTCTTGCCGATCTTGCCCTGCTTGAACAGAAGTCCCAATTTTTCCAGGGCCTTGTGGTGCCGTCCGAGAACCAGGCAGCCGGCGGTGTCGCGGTCAAGCCGATGGGCGAGCGCAGGCTTGCGCGGCAGGCCGAAGCGGAGAGCGTCGAAATCATCCTGGATGCTCGAGCCCCCTTTCGGCCCGGCATGAACGGCCACGCCAGCGGGCTTATCGAGAACGAGCATCAATCCGTCGCGATAGAGGAGCCGCTCTCTTGTTTCTTCCGGCGTCATGGGAAGAAGTGGTATGGCAGCATCGGCCGCCCGCGCATAGGGCTGTCCTCTAGGAGGTTTTGTGGCGTCGGACGAAGACGAAAAGAAGGTGAAATCCGGCCTGCTGCGACGCTGGTTCAGCGGAGCCGAGCCGGCGCCCGCGCCGGTTGATCCGACGCACGCGGCTGAGAAGGAAGCCGCTCTCCCGCCCGGTGACGAAATCGCGCCTCCGCTGATTGAAGCCCCGCCCCCCTTGGCCGCGGCTCTGGCGACGCCCGCGCCGAAGCAAAGCTGGCTCCAGCGCCTGCGCGCAGGCCTCTCGCGCTCGTCGACGACGATTGCGCGCGGCGTGACCGACATCTTTACCAAGCGCAAGCTCGACGCCGCCTCGCTCGACGATCTCGAGGACGTGCTCATCCAGGCCGACCTCGGCCTCGCCGCCGCCACCCGCATACGCGATGCAGTCGGCCATGGGCGCTACGATCGCGGTATCAATCCGGATGAAGTCAAACAGATCCTCGCCGACGAAGTCGAGCGCGCTCTGAGCCCGGTCGCGCGCCCGCTGGTGATCGATCCTACGAAGCGCCCGTTCGTGATCCTCGTCATTGGCGTGAATGGTTCAGGCAAGACGACGACCATCGGCAAGCTCGCCGCCAAGTTCAGGGCCGAGGGCAAGGCCGTTCTGCTTGCTGCTGGCGACACTTTCCGCGCCGCCGCGGTCGAGCAACTGCGCATCTGGGCGCGGCGTACTTTGTCCGCGCTCGTCGAGCGCGACCAAGGCGCCGACGCCGCGGGGCTCGCCTTCGAGGCGCTGACGCGCGCCCGCGAGCTCAACGTCGATGTTGTCCTAATGGACACCGCCGGGCGGTTGCAGAACCGCGCCGAGCTCATGAGCGAACTTGAAAAGATCATCCGGGTGATGCGCAAAGTCGACGCGGACGCGCCCCATGCCGTGCTCCTCGTGCTCGACGCCACGGTAGGGCAGAACGCGCTGAACCAGGTCGAGATCTTCGGCCGCGTCGCCGGGGTCACCGGCCTCGTCATGACCAAGCTTGACGGGACCGCGCGGGGCGGCATTCTGGTTGCGATCGCTGACAAATTCGCGCTGCCGATTCATTTCATCGGCGTCGGTGAGGGCGTGGATGATCTTGAGCCGTTCACCGCGCGGGATTTCGCCCATGCGATCGCCGGGATCGACAGAGAGGCGGCATGACGGCGCCCGATCTAGAACGCCCGATGACTAAAACGCCTGTGACGGAAACCGCCGCCCGGAGCCCCCGCAAAGCGCTCAACCCGATGCTCAAGTTCGCGCTGGAGCTCGGGCCGCTCGCGCTTTTCTTCATCGTTTACTCGCGGGTCGGCATTTTCGCCGCGACTGGCATCCTGATGGCGAGCGTCGTGGTCACGCTCGCCGTCTCCTATGCGATGCTCAAGCGCATCCCGATCATGCCGCTCATAACTGCAGTGATCGTCGTCATCTTCGGTTCGTTGACCCTCATCCTTCACGACGAGACGCTGATCAAGATCAAGCCGACCGCGCTCTACCTTCTGTTTGGCGGAGCGTTGTTCGTGGGCCTCTGGCTCAAGAAGCCGCTCCTGAAAATCCTGTTCGACGGCGCGCTGCACGTGACCGATGAGGGTTGGCGCAAACTCACCTGGCGCTGGGCGTTTTTCTTCCTGGCCCTCGCCGTCCTCAACGAAATCGTCTGGCGCACGCAGACGACCGACCTCTGGGTCAAGTTCAAGACCTTCGGCTTCCTGCCGCTTACGCTTCTGTTCGCGCTCTCGCAGGCGCCACTGATCATGAAGCACGAAGCCAAGGACGAAGGGGTGGGCGACGAGCTGTGAGGCCTGACGGTCCGTTGCGTTTGTCGATCCGCAGGAACCGGTTGGCCGAACCATCGAGTTGCGGGTAAGCCTCAGCGCCGCGGGCGAACGGACGATTGCGTCAAGCCGCTAGAAGGGCGGTTCTTTGACCCCGCTCGCTTTCACCCTCTGGCAGTCGGAACCGGCGCAGCGAATGATTTCGGAATTGAGAGGCGAGGAAGAAGGGGGCGGAAGCCTCACGGTCCTGACGGTTTTGGCGCTCATCGTGGGCGCAATCTCCGGCGCCGGGGTCGCCAGCTTCATGCTGCTTCTCGAACACGCGGACCGATGGCGCAATGCGCTTGTCGCCTTCGCGCATGGGCAAGGGCCTCAGGACCTCTGGCTCGTCGTTCTGGCCTGCGCCGCGGCTGCGGGAATTGCTGCTTCGCTCGTTCGCCGGATCTCGCCACAGGCGGCCGGAAGCGGGATCCCGCACGTCGAAGCCGTCCTCAACGAACAATTGCCGCAGGCGCCCTTTCGCGTCATTCCTGTGAAATTCATCGGCGGCGTGCTCGCGATAGGCGCCGGGCTTGCGCTTGGCCGCGAGGGACCGAGCGTCCACATGGCCGCGACCTTGGGCCATCTCGTTGGCAAGACTTTTCGGCGCGATTGGGCCGATTGCCGCGTCTTGCTCGCCGCGGGCGCAGGCGCGGGCCTCGCCACCGCGTTCAACGCGCCGATCGCCGGCGCCATCTTCGTGCTCGAGGAATTGGTGCGACGGTTCGAATTGCGAATTGCGATCGCCGCGCTTGGCGCGTCGGCGAGCGCCATCTCCGTCTCCCGTGCGCTTCTGGGCGACGGCCAGGATTTTCTTCTGGGCGCATTGGTCATGCCGGACCTGGCGATACGGCCGCTCTTTTTCGTTCTTGGCGCGCTCGCCGGCGTCATGGCGGTGATCTACAATCGCGTGCTCTTGCAAACGATGGCGACGTTCGACCGCTTCGCACGCATCCCGGTCGAGATTCGAGCGGGGCTGATCGGGGCTGGAGTGGGATTGCTCGCATGGGTTCTTCCCAATCTCGTTGGGGGAGGCGACGCGATCACCCAGCGGACGCTTCTCGGCGCTGGAACGCTCGCCACGCTTCCCTTCGCTTTTCTCTTGAGGCTCGCGCTGGGGTCACTCTCCTATTCGGCCGGGACGCCCGGCGGATTGTTCGCTCCCTTGCTGGTGCTTGGCGCGCAATTCGGATTGTTCTTCGGATTGGCCTGCCAACTGGCATTTCCGGGCCTCCATGTTCAGCCGGAAGGCTTCGCGGTGGTAGGGATGGCAGCGCTCTTCACCGGAATCGTGCGCGCGCCGCTGACCGGCATCGTGCTCGCCACGGAGATGACTGCGGACGTCAACCTATTGTTGCCGATGCTGGGCGCTTGCGCGATGGCCATGCTGACGCCGACGCTCATCAAGGATCCGCCAATCTACGATTCGTTGCGCGATCTGACAGTCGCCCGGGAAAGAGCGCGGCTTGATCGTGCGGCGCACGCTGCGCGCGAGCGACAGCAGGAGAGTTGAGGAGAGCCGATGTTCGACACGAAAATTTCGATCGTGGTGCGCGAGGATCTCGTAACCTGGCAGAAGCTCAACGTGTGGCTTTTCTGACGAGCGGATAGTCGGTGCGAGTTCAGGCCTGATCGGCGAGGCCGATGAGGATGCCGCCGGCAACACATAGAACGCACTCATGATCCAGCCGGCGATCGTTCTCAGCGCCGATCGGGAAACGATCAAGTTGATTTATGGGCGCGCCATGGAGCGGCGCGTTCGCATCTCGCTTTACATCGAAGACATGTTCACGACCGGTCACGACGCAGCCAATCGCGCCACGGTCAAGCAATATGCGCCGGACGCGATGAACGTCGTCGGCCTCGTTCTGCGTGAGGACAAGAAGCTCGTCGACAAGATCACCAAAGGCGCGCGCAAGCACGGGTGAGCAGGATTTTGCTTGGCCAATCGTCGCCAGCTGTCATTCCCGCTTTCGTGGGCATCGTCAGCGCGCGCAGATCTTCACCACGCCGGGCGCGCCCCACATCGCGCAAGGCGAAAAACTGAAACGATAGACTCCGGTCGCTGGGGCGACAAAAGTCATGACTCCCGGCGCATCGGGAACGGCGAAGAAATACCCGCCGGGGCCCTCGACGTTTGGATCGCGTGGCCGCGAAACGGTCGCAGCGCTTCCGTTGCGCGGATCGTAGTCGGTCGCGTCGCCTGTCATTTGCGCCGAAATCGTCTGCCCGCTCGAGAACTTGCCGACAAACAAAGTCGCCGGGCCGCGATAGGTCCAGCAGGCCTGACGGGTTGGAAATCGGATTCGGGCCTTGATTTCCTTGTCGCACGAACTGGCGTGCGAGGACGGGGCGCCCGCGGAGCTCAACGCCCCAACCAGCGCCAGCAGACTGACCGCGCCAGCCGCCCGCATCCTCAAGCCTTTTGAACGATGAACTTCCGGGCACGGAAATGCAAAGCCCACGCCCGCGCGAGGAGAGCTAACGGCCCTCGCCTCCGGTCAGCGCCGCGAGTTGCGCTTCCTCTTCGTCACTCAGACCTGGTGTCGCCGAGGGCGCGCGGCGACGGGCGTATAACGCCGCCGTGACGCCAAGACCCAGCGTGAGCACAGGGCTCAGCCACAAGAGCAACGTCTCCGGCTTGAACGGGGGTTTCAAGAGAATGAAATCGCCATAGCGCGAGACAAGATAGGCGCGGACGGCGTCGTTGCTTTCGCCTTTGCCGATGCGTTCGCGAATAAGAACGCGGATGTCGCGGGCTAGCGGCGCCTCGGAATTGTCGATTGATTCGTTCTGACAGACGAGGCAGCGCAATTCACTTGAGAGAGCGCGGGCGCGGGACTCCAGCGCCGGGTCCTTCATCACTTCGTCTGGCTGCACGGCGAGCGCAGGACCGGGGAGGGTGGCGAGCAGGGGGAGAAGGAGGCTTAGCCAGACGAATCTTTCCCTCCACGACTTCGTCGTGAGGGGGGGCAAGGGTAACCAGCGCATGATCATTGTGCCGGCTGCGCCAGCGTGCGCGCGCCCGCTTTCGCCCTGACAGCTGCGCCGAAACGGAGGCGACGGTCAGCGAGGGACAAGACGCCGCCGAGCGCCATTGCCGCGCCGCCCAGCCAGATCAGCGTCACCAAAGGTTTCCAGTAGAGGCGCGCTGGCACGGCGCCGTCTGCCGTCGGGTCGCCGATCGAGACATAGACCTGGCCAAAGTGAAGCGTCTTCAAGCCCGCCTCGGTCGTGCTCATTCCCCGCGTTGCGAATTGGCGGCGCGCCGGCTCGAGCTCGGCGACCACGGCGTCGCCCGCCCGCACGGTCACCGACGCGACGGTCTCCTTGTAATTCGGCCCACCGCGTTCGCCAACGGAATTGAGACTGACCGAATACGGACCGACGAGCGCGGGAACCCCCTTGTGCAAGGTTGCGATCGTTTCGGCGCCAAAGCCAAGTCCCGAGAGGCCGAGCAGCGTCAGGCCCAAGCCCAGATGGGCTAGCGCGCCGCCGAAGAACGACAAGGGCAGTCCGACGGTGCGCTTTAGCGCCACCCCAGCGCGAACCCCCGGGCGCCACGCGCGCGTGACGACTTCGATCAGCGTGCCGAGGATGACGAAGACCGCAAGCCCCATGGCGAGCGGGGCGAAGATCGGAATGCCGCGAAGCCACGCCGCGCCGACAATGGCTGTGACGGCGCCGACAATGATGGCGAAGGCGAGCCTCTCGATGACCCCCAGCAGGTCGCCGCGTTTCCACGCAAGTGAGAAACCGAACGGCGCGACAAAACAGGCGGTGAGCAACAGCGTCCCGCAAGTAAGATTGAAGAAGGGCGCGCCGACGGTGATCTTTTCGCCGGTCAATTGCTCGAGCGCGAGCGGGTAGAGCGTGCCGAACAGAACCGTCGCGCATGCGGTCGTGAGCAGCAGATTGTTGACGACGAGAGCGCCCTCGCGAGAAACCGGAGCGAACAGTCCCCCTTGCTTGAGCATCGGCGCGCGCCAGGCGAACAGGACGAACGAGCCGCAAATGAACATCGCGAGGATCGCAAGGATGAAAACGCCGCGGCGGGGATCATTGGCGAAGGCGTGCACGGACGTGAGCACGCCAGAGCGCACAAGAAAGGTGCCGAGCAGTGAGAAGGAGAAGGCGAGGATGGCAAGAAAGATTGTCCAGACTTTGAGCGCGTCGCGCTTCTCCATCACCGCGACTGAATGGAGGAAAGCCGTGCCCGCGAGCCACGGCATGAGGGAAGCGTTCTCGACTGGATCCCAGAACCAGAAGCCGCCCCAGCCAAGCGTGTAATACGCCCAGAACGAGCCGGCGGCGATGCCGAGGGTAAGGAAGCTCCAGGCGACGAGCGTGAAGGGCCTCACAAATCGCGCCCAGGCCGCGTCGATGCGGCCCTCGATCAGCGCAGCGGCGGCGAAGGAATAGACGATCGAGAAGCCGACATAGCCGAGATAGAGCATCGGCGGATGGATCGCGAGGCCGGGGTCCTGCAGGATCGGATTGAGGTCGCGGCCCTCGAACGGCGCGGGCATGAGCCGCTCGAACGGGTTCGAGGTCAAGAGAATGAAGGCGAGGAAGGCGAGGCTGATCAGGCCCTGAACGGCAAGCGCGTCAGCGCGAAGCCTGTGGGGAAGCGCGCGGCCGAACAGCGCTACCAGCGCGCCGAAGATCGCGAGGATGAAGACCCAAAGCAGCATCGAGCCTTCGTGGTTCCCCCATACGCCCGAGATCTTATAGATCGCGGGCATTGCCACGTTCGAATTCTCAGCGACGTTGAGAACGGAAAAGTCCGAGGTCAGGTGCGCGTTGACGAGCGCGGTGAAAGCGATTGCGATTAGCGCGAGCTGCATCAGCGCCGCGTTGCGACCGACGGTCATGAGCCCGATGTCGCCAACCCGCGCGCCCCAGAACGGGATCACCGTCTGGGCGAGCGCGGCGGCAAACGCGAGCACAAGGGCGAAGTGGCCAATCTCAACGATCATTGCGCAGCCGCCGTCGTTCCTTCCTGCCAACGCCCCTGTTTCTTGAGCGCGTCGACAACCTCTCGGGGCATATAACGCTCATCGTGTTTGGCGAGGATCGTTTCGGCTCGCATCTGACCCGGCGACGCAAGGACGCCCTCGGCGACCACGCCTTGACCCTCGCGAAACAGGTCTGGCAACAGACCCTGATAGGCGACTTTGAGATCATGCGCGCCGTCGGTGAGGACGAAAGCGACGTTCTGGTCCGCCGATTTCACGAGCGAGCCCGTTTTCACCATCCCGCCAATGCGCAGACGCGCGCCGGGCGCGAGCGCTTTCTGAGCCACTTCAGAGGGGCTGTAGAAGAAGACGATGCTGTCGCTCAGCGCGTAGAGCGAAAGTCCAGCCGCTGCGCCGACGACGGCGAGGGCTGCGGCAATGAGCGCGAGGCGGCGGCCGCGACGGGTCAATTGGCGTCTCCCAGGCCAAGGTCGCGCGCAAGTGCATCGAGGCTCGCGACCGCGTTGGCGTCGGATGCGAGCGCCTTGTGGGCGTCGACCAGCGCCGCCTTGGCCTTGCCGTCCTCATGCAACACCGTATAGGCGCGAATAAGGCGCGACCATTCGTCGACGCCGCCGCCATTGCTGGCGAGCCGCGTGGCGAGTTTCGACACCATGCCCTCGATCATCGGCCGCTGAGCGGCGGGAATGGCGGCAGTGTCCGTTGTGGGAGCGGGCTCGCCGGTGAGCGCCGCCAAATGCGCGCTCACCATGTTTCGCCAGGGAGCGTCGGGCGGCGAGTCGGCGAGCAACGATTGGTAGTCCCTGATTGCGTCGACCTTCTTGCCATCCTCTTCGGCGGCGAGCGCCAGATAATAGCGCGCCTGCGGCAGGCCCGGCTGGTCGGTCAGCGCACGATCGAACGCTTGCCGCGCTTCGCTCGTGACCACGCCTCCGGCGGCGGCGACCAGGGCCTCGCCGTAAGCGGCCCGGCGCATCGGGTCTTCGCCAAGGACCCGAAGCGCTTCGGCATAGGCGTGCGCCGCGTCGGAATAGCGCTCGAGGCGCATATAAACTGGCGCAATCACAGCCCAGCCCCTGCCGTCGTCGGGCTTGGCGGCGAGCCGCGCCTCCACTGCCGCCACCGCCGCCTCGATCCCGTCATCCGTCTTCGGCGCAACCTTCCGGCTCGCCAGCGGCTCGTCCGGCAGCATCGGTTGCCCGAGGCGCGCATAGAGCGGAAAAGCGACCGCTGGCAGCCCGATGGCGATGAGCACGGCCGCTGCGAGACGCGTGCGCCCCGCCATCGCCGGCGCGTTGGAGGGTTCGGACGCCGCCGCGATCAGGCGGCGCGCGGCCTCGGCGCGGGCGCTCTCCGCTTCCCCTTGCGGCAGGAGGCCGCGCTCGACGTCGCGCCTGATTTCCTCAAGCTGGGCCTTGTAGAACGCCGCTTCGTTCGCCTCCGGGTCCGCTTTCATGGGCGGCGAAGAGCGAAGCAACGGCCACAGCGCGACGAGAACGGCTACCACCGCCATTCCCGCCAGGACAAACCACACCATCATGAGCCTCGACGCGGCCTTGAGCGGCCGTGGAGAAAGGTCCGGGCTCTGTTATCCCAAAGCGAAGTTTAGGTCTCGTCAAATTCGAATCGGGGGCGTCCGACCTATCCTGGCGGCCTTGCGCCCGGGGATGGGCGGCCTCACGTGCCGATTTCAGCTCGTCATCTTCCAGCTTCCGTCTGGCTGCCGGCAGCCGACGCCCTTGCCCCGGTTGGGCCGACCTGCGACATAGATCGTCTGCGAGTAAGCGCGGCAGCCGTCGCCTGAGGCGGCGCCCGGCTCGACGAAGCCGAATACGCCCTTCGTCCCGCGCCAGGAGCGCTTCTGATCGGAATCGAGCGCTCCCACCTGCGCCTGCCACGCCGCCTGGCGGTCGTCGTCCGTCAGCGCCGCGCCGACCGAGCCGCCGAGAACGCCGCCGAGCGCGGCGCCAGTTGGAATCGCGGGCGTGGGTAGCCCGGCCGGCGCAGCCACCACACTTGAGCTTGCCGCGCCCGCCGGAGTCGTTGAGCCGGTGACCGGCGGGGCGCCGCTGGAGCCGACGGTTTGACAGCCAGCCAACCCCATCGATCCAACCGCAATGATGAAAAAGCTCAACCGCATCGATTGCATTCTCCGGGCTCGGTCATTTGAAGTTTGCTTCAGGTGGAATCGAAGGCCCAGGACTTAAATGCATGGCAGTCGCAGAACCGCGCGCAGGCCCCCTAGCGGGCTTTCGTCAAGCTTCAGCGAGCCGCCGTAGATCGAAGCAAGCTCGACGACGATCGACAAGCCGAGGCCGGAGCCGGGCCGCAACTCATCAAGCCGCTTGCCGCGCTCGACCGCCGCGGCGCGCGCGCTCTTGTCGAGGCCGGGGCCATCGTCGTCAATTTCCGCGACAAGAAATGGATCGGAATCCCTTTCGGCGGCGCGCGCGGCGTGAATAGAGACCTTTTCGCGCGCCCACTTTCCCGCATTGTCGAGCAGATTGCCAATGAGATCGGTGAGGTCCTGCGCTTCGCCCCGGAATTTCAATCCCGGCTGCAATGCGACGTCGAAGGTCAGGATCTGGTCGCCATGCAGCTTCTCATAAGTACGGACAAGCCCCTCGACGACCGGTTTCACCTCCGTAGCCACGCCAAAGGTCCTGGCGCGCGCCGCGGCGCGCGCGCGGTCGAGATAAAATGTCACCTGCCGGCGCATGATTTCAGTCTGTTCGCGCACTTTCTCGGGTAGGGCCGGGCTCATCGAATCGGCTTCGTTCATCAAAACGCTGAGCGGGGTCTTGAGCGCATGGGCAAGGTTGCCGACCTGTGTGCGCGCGCGCTCGACGATTTCGCGGTTGGCGTCGATCAGCTGATTGACCTCGGCCGCCAAAGGGGCGACATCCTGCGGAAATTCGCCCGCGATACGTTCAGCTTCGCCCCGGCGGATCGCCGCCACGCCTTCCCGGAGAACTCTCAGCGGTCGAAGGCCGAAACGAACCGCAAGCGCGGTCGAGCCGATCAGCGCTAACGCCAGCGCCAGAAATGTCGCCGCGAGCCCATATTCGAAGCTGCGCTCCTGAGCCTGTATCACATCGGCGTTGGCCGCGACCTGCACCAAGAAGCGTCCGTCGTCGCCGGCGTCAATCTCGCGCTGGATCATCCTCAATTGGTGCCCGCCCGGGCCGACCGCATAGCCGCTAAGAATCGCGCCGTGATCGTGCCCGACCGCGATCAGTTGCGGCAATTGGGTCGCGAACAGCGACTTCGAGGCGCGGATTTCCGGCGGGTTCACATCGGTGCGCGTGATCTGCCAATACCAGCCTGAGAATGCGAGCTCGAACTGAGGCGCGATCGCCGCTGGCGCCGCGGTTTTTCCCTCTTCAGTCGGGACCGGGAGATTGGCGACCAGCGCTTTCAGATAGACGTCGAGCTGATCGTCGAAATTGGCCTCGCTCCACTGCTTGTTGAGCGCGCTCAAGCCCAACCCAGCGAGCGCGAGAATCAGGATGCTCCAGAAAGCCGCAGAGAGAAAAAGGCGCGACGCAATCGAGCGCGCGGTCAGCGCCTTGAACATGCAGGTTTATGGCACTTCCCGAACCGCGCCGCGCGCTGCGCTGGTCGCGAACGCGGCATAGGCGCGCAAGGCCGTCGACACCGCCCGCTTGCGAGGGCTAGCCGGCTTCCAGGCGCTTGCGCCCTTCGCGTCCATGTCCGCCCGGCGCTTGGCGAATTCCGCGTCGTCGATGAGGACATGCATTGAGCGACCGGGAATATCGATCTCGATCAGGTCGCCTTCCTCGATGAGGCCGATCGCTCCCCCTTCGGCCGCTTCGGGCGACACGTGGCCAATGGAGAGCCCGGAGGTGCCGCCGGAGAAGCGCCCATCGGTGACGAGAGCGCAAGCCTTGCCCAGTCCGCGCGACTTCAAGTAGCTGGTCGGGTAGAGCATTTCCTGCATGCCTGGTCCGCCGCGCGGCCCCTCGTAGCGGATGACGACGACGTCGCCCGCGACCACCTTGCCGCCCAGGATTCCCTGCACCGCGTCATCCTGGCTTTCGAAGATACGCGCCGGGCCCTTGAACTTGAGACTGCCGGCATCAACTCCGGCCGTTTTCACGATTGAGCCGTCGAGCGCGATGTTGCCGTAAAGCACGGCGAGACCGCCGTCCTGGGAGAAGGCATGCTCGGAATTGCGGATGACGCCTTTCTGGCGGTCCTCGTCAAGCGAAGGATAGCGCGCGGACTGGCTGAACGCGACCTGGGTCGGCACGCCGCCGGGGCCGGCCATGAAAAATTCACGCGTCGCGTTGCCGGTCGCTCGCATGATGTCGTTGCGCGACAGTGCATGTTCGAGCGACTCGGCGTGCACCATCCGGACGTCGCGATTAAGCAAGCCCGCTCGGTCAAGCTCGCCCAGAATACCCATGACTCCGCCGGCGCGATGGACGTCCTCGACATGCACGTCCGCCACGGAGGGAGCGACCTTGCAGAGACAAGGAACGCGGCGCGAGAGCCGGTCGATGTCGGCCATTGTGAAGCCGATCTCGCCCTCGTGCGCCGCGGCGAGCAGGTGCAGCACGGTGTTGGTCGAACCGCCCATGGCGATGTCGAGCGACATGGCGTTTTCGAACGCCTTGAAAGTGGCGATCCCGCGCGGCAGCGCGCCTTCGTCGCCGTCTTCGTAGTACCGCCGCGCAAGATCGACGATGAGATGGCCGGCCTCGACGAACAGGCGTCGCCGGTCGGCGTGAGTGGCCACGACAGTGCCGTTGCCGGGCAGGGACAATCCCAACGCTTCGGTCAGGCAGTTCATCGAATTGGCGGTGAACATGCCGGAGCACGAGCCGCAGGTCGGGCAGGCCGATCGCTCGATCACCGCGACGTCAGCATCCGAGACTTTCGAATTGGCCGCGGCGACCATGGCGTCGATGAGATCGACTTTGCGCGTGCCGGTAGAGAGCTTGACCTTGCCGGCTTCCATCGGGCCGCCGGAGACGAAGACCGCCGGAATGTTAAGGCGCATCGCCGCCATCAGCATGCCAGGCGTGATCTTGTCGCAGTTCGAGATGCACACCAGCGCATCGGCGCAATGGGCGTTAGCCATATATTCGACGCTGTCGGCGATGAGTTCGCGCGAAGGCAGCGAATAGAGCATGCCGTCGTGGCCCATGGCGATGCCGTCGTCGACCGCAATGGTGTCGAATTCCTTTGCGACCCCGCCCGCGGCCTCCACCTCCCGCGCCACCAATTGCCCAAGGTCCTTGAGATGCACGTGGCCGGGCACGAACTGAGTGAAGGAATTGGCTATGGCGATGATCGGCTTGCCGAAATCGCCGTCTTTCATGCCGGTCGCGCGCCAAAGGCCGCGTGCGCCGGCCATGTTGCGGCCATGGGTCGAAGTGCGAGAGCGATACGGAGGCATGGTTGGCCTATGGTGTGGATTAGGGGGCGCCTAGCGCCAACGAACCGTCATATTCGCATTTTTCCATAGGCCTCAGCAAGGGCGCGGCCATGGCGCGCGTGTCAGGACCCCGATAGCGAGGCTAACCGGCCAACGAATGGACTTCGCCGGCCCTGAGTTGCGAGAAGCGGCGCCCTCAGCAGCGCCCATGCGCGGCACAGTATTTCAATAGGCCTCACCGCAGCGTATTCGATCGCGCTCAAGTTCCGGGACTGACTGATCTCTGCATCGGGAACTTACCCGAAGCGGTTGCGCCTCGATGCACGCCTACAGTCACTTGGCATCCGCGTCGGCAAGTGGCGTAAAACCTCGATTGTTCTAAACTGGATCATCGATATCGCCGACATAGCTGTAGTCTGACTGCTCCTTGCTTCTCAGACCGACGATTAGGGAAGCAGACCGGAAGCAGCGTGCTACCTGCGCCAGCTCAAGAACGCTGCCACAAACGCCTTTGACGTCATGGTCCTGTCGGTCGCCAGAAAAGGCCGCCGCAAATGCGCCTCGAGGAATTTCGATGGACCTTGCGAACCTCACCGACCCGCAGGCTCAGGCCACCATCGAGGCGGCGCGCATCGGCGCCGCGGCTGCCATTCATTCTGCGTGGATCCAAGCAAGCGCGGCGGCAGGCGCTCTCGTCGCCGGCGTGTTGGCCTACATCGGCGCCGTCCGCCAGGTGCGGATTCAGGAGCGCGCGCACGAAGTCCGGGCCTTGGCCTACCGCTTCCGGTTGCTACGGGTGGTCGAGGAGTACCACGAGCAGGTCGCTCGCGCTTGCGCCGTCGCCGACTCGCAATTGGCCGCCTTCCGTGCCGGCTGCGCGTCAGTCGCGATTACGAGCTTCCAACTGCTGCAGCCGCGAATGCTGCATGACGACAATTGGGAAGCGCATGCCCTGCTCGGTCGCCGGGCGGTGGAACTGATCCTAACGATTGATGATTTGAGCCTGCGGCTGGCGCAATTCGACCAGCAGATCCGCTCGGAAGGGACACACACCGATGCCAGTTTTGCAAACGCCACGATTCGCCAGCAAGACGTGACGGAAGCCGGGCGCCCGACGCACGTGCCGGAGCACGCGATCATCGACTACGCGCAAGTGCTCGACCAGCTACGCGCGGCGTTGGCGGCGCTCATCGGCGAATTGGAGGAGCCCAAGCGGAAGCTCCCTTGGCATAAGTTGCCGCTCCGCGGCTGACGGCGTGCTGAGCGCGTGC
Organism: uncultured Alphaproteobacteria bacterium; assembly: GCA_963737365.1. GTDB lineage: Bacteria > Pseudomonadota > Alphaproteobacteria > Rhizobiales > Beijerinckiaceae > Roseiarcus. Next base: position 355,291 of record CAVTSD010000005.1, on the reverse strand, counting down.
CGACGAACCAGGCGGGGCGCGCGCATCGTCCGACCCCGCGAGGCGGCTCAGACCGCTAATTCGCGCGTTGATGGGTCCCTCGGCGGGAATCGGAGAGGACGGCCTCCCTGGCCTTCGCCCGCGCGACACGCCCGGGGATCGCCGATAGGACCAAAGGCGCGCCTAACGCCGATCGCTTAGAGCGCATCCACCTACACGCCGGCGACCGTTCGCGACGTCCCTCTCCCCTCTATCGGAGCTGAACCTCATGCGCCCGACGCCGCGCCGACAGGCGGCGCAGCTTCAACTCGCCGCTTGGCGACAGCGGCCCGAGCGGCTCGCAACAACCGATCGTGGATCATGTAGCCGTCCTCCAGAACGCTCACGACGCTTCTCGGCGGCCTCGAATCGTCTTCTACCGTGGCCATCGCCTCGTGGAGGTTGGGATCGAAGGCAGCGCCGAGGGCCTCGATTCGCTTGACGCCAAATCGCCCCAACGTCGCCAGGAGCTGGCGCTGGGTTGCGCGAACGCCATCGAGGAACACGGCATTAGCGGGCGTTTGATCATTCCGATCTTCCGCTGCGGCGACCGTCCGCTGCAGATTGTCTACAACCGACAGAAGCTTGGCCGCAAAGTCGGAGATCGCGTATTCGCGCGCATCCGCCACGCTTCGTTCGGCGCGGCGTCGCGTGTTCTCGACTTCCGCTAGACCCCGGAGTAGGCGGTCGCGCAGGGAAGCGCTCTCGTTCGCGGTCTCCACCGCGGCGCGCTCCTGGCGATCGGCCGAGTGACCTTCGCTAGCCAGATGGACTTTGTCGTCCGAATCACCCTGCGTCATCCAACTAATCCCCTTGCACTGTCAGCTGGGCGCCCGAACGCGCACGAGAAGCGCGTTCAGCTCGCTTTGCGATGGTCGTCGTCGACTTCCTTGAATTCCGCGTCGATCACATCGGAATTGTCGCCGGCGCCAGAACCTTGTCCGCCTGAACCCTGGCCGGCGGTGCGGGGCGCTTCGCCGATCCGCATCGAGGCTCGCCTCAATCGCTCGATTCCATCGCGAATGGGTTGCGCCCGATCGCGTTGCATAACGTCTCTGAGCGCTGAGATCGCGCCATCGATGTCGCCTTTCACGTCCGCAGGCAGCCGTCCCTCCGCATCCTTCAACGCTTTCTCTGCGGCGTAGATCGCGGCGTCCGCCTGATTGCGAAGATCGACGAGCTCCCGGCGGCGCCTGTCTTCCTCGGCATGCGCTTCGGCCTCGCGGACCATGCGTTGCACTTCGGCCTCGTTGAGGCCTCCCGACGCCTGGATGCGGATCGTCTGCTGTTTGCCGCTCGACTTATCCTTGGCGGAGACGTTGACGATCCCATTCGCGTCGATATCGAAGGTCACTTCAATCTGCGGCACGCCGCGCGGCGCCGGCGGAATGCCGACGAGGTCGAACTGGCCGAGAAGCTTATTGTCAGCCGCCATCTCGCGCTCGCCCTGGAACACCCGGATCGTCACCGCCGTTTGATTGTCTTCGGCGGTCGAGAAGGTTTCTCTCTTCTTTGTCGGGATCGTGGTGTTGCGATCGATCAACTTGGTCATCACACCGCCCAACGTTTCGATGCCGAGCGACAAAGGCGTCACGTCGAGCAGCAGGACGTCCTTCACCTCGCCTTGCAACACGCCAGCCTGGATGGCCGCGCCAATGGCGACCACTTCGTCGGGGTTGACCCCCTTATGGGGCTCGCGACCGAACAGCGTCTTCACGGTCTCCTGAACCTTCGGCATACGGGTCTGCCCACCCACAAGCACCACCTCGTCGATCTCGGCGGCCGTGAGGCCGGCGTCCTTCAACGCCGTCTTGCAAGGTTCGATCGTTCTTTGGATGAGATCGTCGACCATCGCCTCGAGCTTGGCGCGGTTGAGCTTGACGTGGAGATGCTTCGGACCGTTCTGGTCGGCCGTGATGTAGGGCAGATTGATATCGGTCTCGTTCGCGCCCGAGAGCTCGATCTTGGCTTTCTCCGCTGCGTCTTTGAGGCGCTGAAGGGCGAGACGGTCCTTGCGGAGATCGATGCCCTGGTCCTTTTGGAACTCATCGGCGAGGTAGTCCATGATCCGCGTATCGAAGTCCTCGCCGCCAAGGAATGTATCGCCGTTGGTCGACTTGACCTCGAAAACGCCATCGCCGATCTCCAAAATCGAAACATCGAAAGTGCCGCCGCCCAGGTCGTAGACCGCGACCTTGCCCTTCCCTTTCTTTTCCAACCCATAGGCGAGCGCGGCCGCGGTCGGCTCGTTGATGATGCGGAGCACCTCGAGCCCGGCGATGCGCCCGGCGTCCTTCGTCGCCTGCCGCTGGGCGTCGTTGAAATAGGCGGGGACGGTGATGATTGCTTGCGTCACCGAGCCGCCGATATAAGCCTCTGCGGTCTCCTTCATCTTCTGAAGTATGAACGCGCTGATCTGGCTTGGACTGTATTGCTTGCCGCGAACCTCGACCCAGGCGTCGCCCGTTTGGTTTCGCACGATCTTGTAAGGGACCATGCCTTTATCTTTCTGCGTCATCGGATCGTCGTAACGGCGCCCGATCAGCCTTTTGATGGCGAAAATGGTGTTTTCCGGATTGACAATGCTCTGGCGTTTAGCCGGTTGGCCCACCAGAATCTCACCACTCTCCGTAAAAGCGACCATCGACGGCGTTGTCCTTGCCCCCTCGGCGTTCTCGATGACTTTCGCGGCGCTGCCCTCCATGACCGCGACACAGGAGTTCGTGGTTCCGAGGTCGATGCCGATTGCCTTGGCCATCACAATTCTCCTTTCGCTTGCACGCGCCGCGTCTTAAGGGGAACGCCGAACTCGAAAAGGCCGTCCGCTCCTTCATGTTGGAATGGAAGCCTGATGCGTTCCATCCTCGCTGCCTTGTCGCGTGGCCTCTTTGACCTCGATCTTCTTCGCCTCGGTCCGCTCAGGCTTTGGAATAGCAATCTTGAGGACGCCGTTTGACATCGTCGCCTGCACCGTGGACGGGTCCACGGCCATCGGCAGTTCGAGCACCCGGTAGAATACGCCGTAGCTTCGTTCGGTCATGTGGACATTCTTGCCCTTCTGCTCCGCCTCGACCTTTTTCTCGGCGCGGATCGTAAGGAGATTTCGGTCCAGGGAAATGTCGACGTCCTTCCGCTCAAGTCCTGGCAGTTCTGCGGAAATCTCGATTTCCTTATCGGATTCGGTAACCTCTATTCGAGGCGCAAGCATCGTCGCGCCGTTGGGCGGAGCCCCCAACGCGCGAGCAAAATCGAAAAAGAGCCCATCAACTTCCCGCCTAAAGGCGTCGAACGGGTAGAGATCCACCTGCGAGAGAGTCGAACGCGGCCGGAATGGAACAAGCGACTTCAGGTCCATAGCTGTCTCCCATTTCCTCATTGATCGGGCGCGACTTCATACTCGGCTTCAGGGCCATCGCCCGTTTCCCGCTTCAGACGGCCTTATGGAACTCTAATCGGCGCCACAGATAAGGCCATGATAACCGTCAATTTCAGGAGGCGTTTCGCCGATGCGTCATCCTCGATGACCCCAGACAACGCGTCCGCCGATCCCGTCGATCAATCGGATCAGATTCCGCTCAGCGGTCGTAAAGGAAGACAGGCAGCTTTTGCAGCGCAGCGCGGCTCGCGCCCGGCAGCACGACCTTGACTGAAGAATCATCGAGCCTGAGGCTCTTGAACGGCACGGCGACCAATTCGCCACCTAGGCCGACGAAGTCGCCCACGCTCAAGACGACAAACACCGGCCCGTTGTCGCGACCGAAAATGAAGTCGTCGATGTGGCCGATGATGTCGCCTTTGTCATTGACGACCGATCTGAGCTTCAGTTCCTCGGCGCGGTAGCCTTTGGCGACTTCCTTGGCGTCGGGTGCGACCAGGGCGACCTCCTGGGCCGACGTCAGCGAGGGCGACAAGAGCACGACCGCCAACGCCAGGGCCGAGTTAGAAGCGGTGCAAATGCGTCTCATGTTCCGCCTTCGTGCTGACCTGACCGCCGTGAAAGGGCCCAAACCCTATTTCCGCCCCGTGACTGGACCGGCGAGGCGAAGTCGCTCAGGCGTATGAAGATCCAAATCGGATGCGGCTCTACCGCGCTGGAATCGCCTGCAAATGCGCGTTGATCGCTGCGGCGAGTTCTTGGTACGAGTAGGAGCCTTCGTGCTTCTCGCCGTTGATGAAAAACGAGGGCGTCCCATTGACGCCGCTGCGCACCCCGCCGAGGAAGTCCGCCTGGATCTTCGCGGCGTATCGGCGCTGCGCGAGCGTTTCGCGCAGTCCGATATCGGACAACCCGAGCGCTCTGGTAAGGCCCACTATCAGCGTGAGCCCGAGCTGGTCCTGGTTTGTATAAAGTCCATCGTGCATTTCCCAGAAGCGGCCGTGCGCCCCTGCGTATTCGGCGGCCTCGGCGGCCGTCTCCGCGAATGGGTGCGCCTCGGTCAACGGGAAGTGCCTGAATACGAACCTGAGCTTCTCGCCGAACCGCTTCTGCGCCAACTTGACGTTCGGGAAGGCAAGGCCGCAGAACGGACACTCGTAGTCGCCATATTCGACCATCGTGACCGTCGCGTCGTCGGGACCGTCGACGTGGTCGGCGGGTGTGACAGGTATTCTCAGAAAGCTCATGACGTCACCGCGGCTGGCAGTTTCTCCAGCGCATCAAGAATGCCATCCGCGCCCGGATTGACGGCGATTGGCGAGAGGTAGCTCCAGAAAATAACGCCTTTAGGGTCGATCACGAACAACGCCCGTTCGCATACGCCTTCGCCCGTGCGGTAAGCGCCATAACGCTTAGCCACGTCCCCCTTCGGCTCAAAGTCGGCCAGCAGCGGGAAATGCAAGTGCCGGTCCTTGGCGAACGCCTCATGACACCAAACGCCGTCGACGGAGATCCCGAGCAACTCGGCCTCATGCTTCCGGAACTCCGGGAGAACCTGGTTGTAGAGCGCCATCTGGTCGCCGCAGACCGGGCTCCAGTCGGCCGGATAGAACGCCATGATGATCGGTTTTCCGGCCAGATCGCGAAGAGACAGATATTGGTCGGGAGTGACTCTCAACGTGAAGTCCGGCGCTGTCGCGCCGGGAGCCAGAACGCCAGCCATCGACTCGTCTCCATCTCTGCCAACAGCTGCCTCAAGGCGGAGATTTCAATCAATCTTCTCCGCCGTCCGCGATCAGCCGGGAACCGACGAATATCCGAGGCGCGGGACTCATCGCCTTGATGGCGGTCAAGATTCGCAAGTTATTTCGCACGCGCGCCATCGGCGACGGCCAAACCACAGGCGCGTCCGCTACGTAATCTTACGCTACGCGATATTACCAAATGGTCAGCGCCGCGTTCTCGATCGATGATGTGGCGTCGGGCTGGGCGTTTGGATGGCTTTGGGCGCAGCCACCGATTGGGAGGTTTCGATGACACCAAGTATTCGCCAGGCGATGGTCGTCCGCGCGCGGCAATTCGACGCCCTCACGCCCCTGACTTCCATCCTTTGCTGCTCGCGCGGGCAACAAGTCTGTTGCCAGGGCGAGCCTGCCGATCGCTGGTTCTGGATCATCACCGGAACGGCAAGACGAAGCGTGATCAGGCGCGACGGCCGGCGCCAGATCGTCGATCTTCTGCTCCCCGGCGATTGCTTCGGCTTCACCAATGGCGACGAATATGACGACACCGTCGAAGCCGTCGCTCGCGAGACTTATGTCGCCCGGTGCGTCCGCCGCGATGCCGAGGCGGTAGCCGAATCCAATCCACAACTGGCGAGAGAAATCCGCCTGGCGACGTTTGAGGCCTTGCTGCGACTCCAGTCACAACTCGTGATCGTTGGAAGGACTACAGCGATCGAGAAGGTCGGGGCGTTCCTGCTCGATATCTCCGCGCGTGTGCCCTCCTCCTCGAACGATCGCGTCGTACTGCCCGTATCGCGCTACGATATGGCGGATTATCTCGGTCTATCGGTCGAGACGGTCAGCCGATCGCTGACTCATCTCAAGCGCCAGGGCGTGATCGAGCTCTTCGGTCCTCGATCGGTGGGCATCGTCGACCGCGCGGCGCTCGAGTGCGGCGAGCGCTTGCCACACGACGACATGCCGAGGAAGGAGTGCGCGCGCCCGGCGGCGGCTTGAACCGTCGCTGGCGCAGTCAATCGGCGGAGGGCGGCCGGGGCGGCGGCGCGAGCGTCGCCAAAACCGCAAGCCGGATCGCTTCGGCCAGTTGGCGCGTCCCAAGCCGCTCCATCATTCGCGCTCGGTGCACCTCGACCGTGCGCACGCTCAGTCCAAGATCGAAGGCGATGACCTTGTTCGACGCTCCCGCGACCAATCCGTCCAGCACTTCCCGCTCGCGCGGACTTAGCCGAGCGATTCGGCGGGCCGACTCCACCGCCTGATGAATATGATCATCAGGCGCAGCGGCGAGCGCGCCCTCAATTGCGGCCAGCAGAACCTCGTCCTCGTAAGGCTTCTCCAGGAAATCGAGGGCGCCAGCTTTCATGGCGAGAACGGCGGTCTGGATATCTCCCTGCCCGGTGATGACGATAATCGGTGGCCCGAACCCAATGGCTTTCAGCCTCGCCTGCACCTCCAGTCCGCTGATGCCGGGCATCTTGACGTCCAGGAGAACGCAGCCGCCCACAAGACGCGGCGCCTCAAGCAGAAAGGCCTCCGGAGTCGTATAGGAAACGGTGGCGAATCCCATCGATCCCAGAAGCCGCTCGAGTGAAAGACGCACCGCCGCATCGTCGTCGACCACATGGATGGTCCGCCTAGCTGGCATCGAGATCGCTCTCAGGCGAGGCCGCCGGGAGAGTGAAGCGAAAGAGGGCCCCGCCTCCAGGGTTCGGTTCGAACTCGAGGCAGCCGCCGTGCGACTCGATAATCGAGCGGCAGATCGACAGGCCCATGCCCATGCCGCAGCGCTTAGTGGTCACAAATGGCTCAAAAATGCGGTCAGCCACGTCGGGGTCGATGCCGGGTCCGGTGTCGGCCACGGCGAATTCGACCAGATCGGGCCGTCGAAGTGTGGTTGTCACGCCCAGCTCACGGCGGTCGACTCCGGCCATGGCCTCAAGCGAATTCCGCATGAGGTTGATCAAGACCTGCTGGATTTCAATTCGATTGCCTAGAACGTATGGCGCTTCGGGATCGAGACGCGCGCTCATCTTCACTCCCGAGGCGCTAGCGCCAATCAGCGCGAGCGTGCTCGCCTCGTCGACCATCGTCGCGACATCTTCGACCCGCGTTTCCGTGTCCCCGCGGATCAGGAAATTGCGCAGCCGGCCAACGACCTGCCCAGCGCGCAGGGATTGCTGGACCGCTTCATTCATGACCTCCAGCGCCGAACCAATGCCGACGAACGTCCCGTGCCGCAGCAGGCGCTTGGCGGCGCCCAAGGAATTCACGATCGCCGTCAGCGGCTGGTTGAGCTCATGCGCAATGGCCGCTGCCATCTGCCCCGCCGTGCTTAGCCGCGCGGCATGACCGAGTTCGAGGTTCGCCACGTGCAGGCGCGACTCGAGACGCTCATGCTCCAGCATTTCGGCCAGAAGCTTTTGGTTGGCTTCGGCAAGCTCGGCCGTGCGTTGAGCGACCCGGCTCTCGAGCGTCTCGTTGAGAAGACGCAACTCGCGCTCCGCGCTCTTCTGCGCCCGCAAATCCTTACCGACCGCAGCGATGTTGATTGCGTCACCGGTGCGCAAATCATCGATACGAAACCAGTCGAGCAGAAACGGGATCTCGGCGCCGCTGGCAAAATGGCGAAAGGTGACTTCGCCGACCCAGCGGCCTGATCGCCGGACGATTGGCCAAGCCTCGTCGCGTGCGCGATCCCGGTCCTCCGGCACGAGGAACTCCAGGATGTGCAGCGGCGGGAACTCGTTCGTGCTCGCCAAGCCCAACAAGCCGCATTCCGGCGGGATTGACATATTTCGCCGTCCCATCGAGATCGGCATAACCGACAAAATCGGCCGAGCTTTCGACGAGAGCGACGAATCGCCGCATCTCGGTCTCGCCATGCCAGCGATGCAGGGCCAAAGTCATTTCGCTCGCGACCGTTCCGATGAGCAATCGCTGAGTTTCGGTCGGAAAGCCGCCCGCCTCGGATGCGGTGGCGATCACGCCAAAGCCGTGAGGACCGATAGGCGCGATTGCCAGCCGAAGCGGTTCGCCCAAAGAAGGATTGGCGATCGGTATGGCTTGGCGACCGCCTGCGCTCCCCACTTCGCGCTTGACGGCGGCTGCAATGGAATCACGCCGAGCCGCGTCTACGGGCGTCGGCGTCATCACGATTTCAATGGGAGGGTGCTCGCTCGGAAGTCCGACGTAGACGAAATTGGCGTCAATCATCGAAGCCAGGGCGGATGCGGCGCTGTCGGCGACTCGGCCGGGGTCGTAGTCCTTCCACATCGCGGGCAACGCCGACAAAGCGATCAGGTCGCGGACGAGTCGCCTGAGTTCAAGGATCTGCGAGTTTGGCTCCGGAGAGGCGGTTGCGGCGTCGGTGTTACCCTTGCGCCATACGGACATCAGGGTCGTAGCCTTTGCGGTTTCGAACTTCGGCGTGAATTCTTCCGCAGTCGCTTCTGTTCAGCTGTAGCGAGCGTTGCCTCTGGAATCGCATATCGACGCCGCGAAGGTCGCACAGCGCGGAATTTCAAAATCGCGCGGATGTCCCGGCTCGGCGCAGCGTCTTTGTTCGTAGCCAGTCGCGAGAGCGACATATAGACACATACCAAGCAGAGGGGCTACTCGGCTGTCATGGGCGGGTCTCATCCGCAGATGCTAGCCGCAGCGTTCAGACCTAGGTGCGAGTGTAATTGAATACCCAGGGGGCGTGCTTGGCAAGTTAATGTTGACGAGAGAAACAGTCGCCCGGATGCCGTGCAAGACGGCGATGCCTGCAAGCGATCTGACGACCAAACTAAGTGGCGGGCGGCATTGCGGGACCAAGCAGGCGGCCGGATGTTCGCGGCAAGACGACGCGGCCTGGAAATCCCGCCGCATCAACCCATCCTCGCGATGTCAGCTGGCAGCAAGCGGCCGGTCGTGGGCCGCAATAGCAGGCTCGCGCGTGAGGCTCGAAATTTTGAAACAGTCGCCGAGACCGCTCATTGCCGCGCCAATTGCGGCCCAAGTAGCCAACAAAAAGGCCGACGCCGCTACTCGAAGGCGGCGTCGGCGGACGTCTCTAGTCGTGGTGGGAGGAAGCCAGCGATCCGAGACGCGAGAGCAAAGTGCGCACTCCATGAAATTTAGGCGGCCCTTTGAGCCAACCCGGCGTGTCGGTCTTCGGCGTGCTTAACGCGAAGCCGGAACGCCAGGATGAGCAGGAGAACGCCGAAAACGAGCGCGTATGCGCCTAGCCACCAGGTTAGCACCAACGCGCCGATGAGCGGCGCGATAATCAGGAGAACGCCATAAACAAACGACGCCAGTCCGCCCAAAGCGAGCCACCATCGCCCATGGTCAAGTTGCAGGCGAAACGCCGCCGCGGTCATCAATGCGCCTGTGACAATCGCCCATGCCGCGACCAGCAGCACGAATATGACGATCGTCAGGCCTGGCCACAGGAAGGCAAGCACGCCTGCGGCGATATCCACGACACCCTCCAGCACCAGAAGACCCCAGCGTTCATGTAGCCTGGCCGACCGAACCGCCGAGACAATCGAAAGCACCCCATCGACCAGCGTGTACGCGGCGAACACGAGCACCAGCGAGAGCATGGTGACGCCGGGAAGCACCAGCGCGATCACCCCGAAAACGACGGCTAGCAGGCCTCTTAGCGCCATCGCCCACCAGTTGCGCGCCAGCGCTTCGCTCATATTCGGGTCAGCACCAGACATGAAGGGAAATTCGGACCGTCCTGAGTAGCTTGTGCTCATACCGCGCTCCCATACGCCGCGTGTTGAGTTTCTCAGGAATGATTGCTTCACAACGGAGATCTTCGCCTTGACCGCCGTCAAGAATTGCGAAGGCGGCCGACCGCTGTCATGGGAACGCCATCCGGGCGCTCGACGCGCGCTTCACAGTTTCAGTCGAAACTGAGGACTCCGACACCCGCTCAAGTTATCCCACGTATGGAGTTGGCGGCGTCAAGCTTCTCGCCCGAACCTCGCGCAGGAAATCCTCGGGGCTGGAGAAGAAAGAATTCTCAACCAGGACGCCTCCGATCACCGCGACCGGATGCGTGCGGAGGATGTCGATCGCGAGATTGGCGTCCACCAAGTTGGCGTCATAGGCGCAGATCACCGGATCGTCATAGTTGGGCAGCACCTCGTTGAGCCGCATCTCATATTCCATGAATTCGTTGGCGCCGCCCCAATCCGCGCAAGTGGTTTCCGCGTGCGCGATCATGCGCGTCAACGGAAAACCGAGCGAGGCTCCTGTCCTGAGAACCTCCTGGATGAGAGCGAGCATGGCTTCCTTATTGAACCTGCCGCCGCGCGTGTAGGTGTCTTCCGAGGCTGCGACTTCGAGCTGCCCGCTCTTCTGCGTAGCCGCGACGTCGACGCCCGCGGCGGTCAGCCGATCCAGATGCTCTCGCTGGTGCTTGGACGGAAGCACATGAAAGGCGCGGTCTCCGCAACTGATGCCGTCGCAGATAAAGGGCAGCACCGTGCCATATTCATCGTCCGCCGAGTTGAAGAAGGCGCAGACGTGCCGGTGTTGGCGCAGCATCGAACGCGCGAACGGAATAGGCGCTGGAGATGAACTCATGCAAACCTCCCTTCCGGCACGCTTTCACGGCGACAGGTATCATGGCGATGAGCGTGCTGTTGCGCAGTGTATCGCGAAAGGACGCGCTCATGCGAGCTTCGCCGAGTACGTAATATCCCTCAATTGACTTGGTTCCTACCGCCGAGGGAGACCTCGGACCGGCTGAGGAAGAAAAATTCCGAATGCCCAGTCGCGCTGCTCGTGATCGTGCCGCACTCCCAACTGGCCGAGTGCGGAGAATGTCGAGCAGGAGATGGGCGCCCAGAGAAGGACCACGCGATCGAGTTTTGTCGACTAAGCTTTCCCCTTATTGACCGGTGGCGGAGCAGGAGATCTCAGACCGGCAATCGCGCGACCATGGCGCCGTCCTCGTCGGTCACGGTTATGGCATAACCGCTCCAGTCGCCTTCTTTCTTGAGTTCCGCCGCGAGAACCGAGGCGCGCGATCGCTTCCTTGCGCGACGGGAACTCTTCGCCCGTCTCGTCCAAAAATTGGCCGCCGTTGCTGACGTGGAAGTAATATCTTTCGCCGCGTGCGCTTAATTTTGAATTCGGCCCCGATTGGCTTGCGCTAAACAGACGCTCCATCTGGCGCAGCATGGCTGACCTTAGGGTGAGGTCAGCTCTTTAATTGCGGGCTCGACATCGGCGCCAAGACCTCGTCCGATCCGTTGGTGAACGCCGACATAGACGAGATGCGATGGCGTTTCGATCAGGCGAGTGCCGAGGATGTCGCGCACGCCGCAAGCCAAGACAAAATCATTGTACCATTCGCTTCGTCTCAACAAAGACTGCGGAAGGCAGTCCGACAGCTTGATCTAGCGACAGGCAACGTTGAGGTGCGGCAGAAAAGGATACAAGGGGGCGAAATGATCCAGATAATGAGACCTGAAGCGTTCACTCAGACCCGAGAAGCACACCCGGTCGGCTTTATCTGAGAACTTGTTGACGACGATGCAGGCGGCGCCCGCGGCGCCCAAAGCCTCCGTCATCGACTTCAGCGCCTCTGGCCACGCTTCCGCAGCCGACTCGGAATCGCGAATATTGGCGAGAACGCGCGACAGGTCACGCGATATCTCTAGGGTTCCGATCGGTTCGCGAAGGCCCTCGCTGGTCTCGGACCATCGGGTTCAGAATGACCGCGGCGCTCCATGCTGGCATCCAGCGAAAAAACCAATCTAGGACAGGTCACCCGCCCTGTTCAGAAGCGGTGAATGACGCGCCGCATCGCGCTTTATTTTGCCCCTACGATCGGCATGGCTTAAACCGATTCTAGGCAAGCGAAGGCTTATTCTTCCGTTGGCGGCGGGGCCCTCGACCCGTCGAGTGAAAAACAATTTCTATGACGGCGCCATCCCACATATAATTACCCGTTGTAGCACATCCGGTCGAATGAGGCGGTCGCCTCGGCGCCCCCAGGGTGCGAGGTTGAATTCTTGATAGTCGAGGATAACAACTGATGAGCATGATGCCTCGCGTCACCGATCCCACGAGAGAACGGATCGCGCGCGAATTCGACAGTTTGGGGCCGGATGTTTGCATGGCGGACATCCGAAGAGATCTGGATCGGCACAATCCGCAATTGCTGGACATGGCGGTGAAATGGGCGGGGGAAGGCAAGGAAGGCAAGAAGCTTTTTACCGCCTTCGGGATGTTCTATCGGTTATTGGCCGCGGAGGCGTCGGCGCTCCTCCAATCCGACGCCCTCAGTCCGCTGCCTCAGGTTTCTTCCGAAACACGCGACCGGATTCTTGCGCGCGTATCCCGGATCGGCGACGAGCAGTTCTGCCGGGAAGCGATCGGCAATCTTGAAACCGCAAATCCCGAACTTTTGCAAATGGCGCATGGTTTTGCGTCGGCGCGATCAGACTATGCGCGCACGATGCAGGGATTCGCCTTGCTTCATGAGGCGCTCCTGATCCAGTCGCAGAGCGATCGGCTCAAGCCTCACTAGCGGTCCCATGCCCGGCTCGATCAGCAACGATCGAGAATTTGACGACCGTCAAGGCGCCCCGACTCGTCCCCACCTAGCCTTAGGTGTGCCGCGGCCGCCCTGTCAGTCGAATGGGTCGGCGCAGATGAGGCGAAGATGCACGGGAGATTTCAATGAAAACCGACAGCGATATTAAGCGGGATGTTGAAGCCGAGTTGAAATGGGATCCCGACATTGACCCGACCGATATTGCCGTCGCGGTCAAGGATGAAGTCGTGACCTTGACCGGCTTCGTGAAGAGCTACACCCATAAATGGCAAGCGGAGAGCGATGCGAAACGAGTGGGCGGCGTGAAGGCCGTCGCCAATGATCTCGAGGTGCGTCTACCTGCGGGAAGTGAACGGCCGGATCCGGAAATCGCACGCGACGCCGTGGCCGCCCTCAAGAGCGAGCTCCCATTCTCCTCCGAAAACATGAAGGTCGTTGTCAGAAACGGGTGGGTCACGCTCGAGGGGACGGCTGAGTGGAATTACCAGCGCACGAGGGCTGAGGAAGCGGTTCGACGCGTCAAAGGCATCAAGGGCGTCACCAATTCGATCGTAATGAAACCGCGCGTCACGCCGTCCGAAATCAAGAGCAAGATTGAGGAAGCCTTTCGCCGTAATGCGGAAGTCGACGCGAACCGCATCATCGTCGAGACGAACGGCAGCGAAGTGACTCTCAAAGGCAGCGTTCGGTCTTGGGCGGAGCGCGAGGAAGCCGAGCGGGTGGCTTGGCGGGCGCCGGGCGTCGCCAAGGTTGAGAATCGAATTACAATCAGCGCCTGAACTCGACAGCCCGTCGGGTTCGCCTGATTGGATCAAAACCGGCGAGCCCGATGCGATCCGTGTCATGGACGGCTTCGACCCCCTCCACCGAAGCCGGCTCGCGCCGACCAGCCAGCGCTTCTCCTCCGCACGCAGTCGATCAGCTGAAGTCCGTGCGACCCGCGCCAGCAGCGGTGCGAGCCGTGCTTGGAGCGACTCGGGAAGGGGCTCCGCTGCGGCCTGTCCAATCATCACAAGGTCGTGGCGCAGCCGCTTGAGCGTGCGCATGAGCGGTCCATGATCGGGCTCGGGGGCGAGAAAGCTATGCGCTCGTGCTTCGCCTCGGCGGCGCTTGCCTGGCCCGCGCGAGCGCTTCGGCGATGCTGTCCTGGATAGGCGCGATCGCAGCCGCATCGCGAGGCTGGATGAACCCCTCGGACAACTCTGGAATAGACCTCGCCATCAGAGATCGAGGGAGAGCCCCAGTTGCGCCCTGTGTTCCGGAAATTGCGAACTCCGTGCGACAGCAACGCGCACCGACCTCGGGCCCAAGCTCATTCTGTCGATTCACGCGACTGTGCAAAACACCTTCAACGTTGAGCGTCGACCAATGCCGATGAGGCTCTCAGGTCGCGCGCAGATGCGGACGGTCCAGACTGCAGTGATGGCGAAGAGGCGAGGCGGAGAAAGGCGTGCAGTTCCGGGACGACGGCTGCGCCCTCCCCGATGGCGCCGCCGACGCGTTTGACGGAACCGGAGCGCGCATCGCCGACGGCGAAGACCCCAGTCACGATCGACTGGTGCTTCGTTCCTTCGCGAACTTCGCTGCCTGATCGACCAGGAGAGGCGCCGACGTCAAAGCCCGTTTTCACAAATCCGTTCTTGTCCAGCGCGACACCGCAATCGCGCAGCCAATCGGTGGCTGGATCTGCGCCGATGAAAAGGAACAGGTTGCGAATCGCTCGTTCGGTCTCTTCGCCAGTCTTTCGATTTTTCCAGCGCACGCGGTCGAGCCGTCCTTCGTGAGAGCCGGTCAGAGCTGTGACCTCGGTCTCGAACAAGAGCTCAATGTTGGCGGTCGCGCTGATACGGTCGATCAGGTACTGCGACATCGACTCTGCGAGGCCAGGCCCGCGCACCAACATCCAGACCTTTTTAGCGAAGCCGGACAGGTAGACCGCGGCCTGTCCGGCTGAATTGCCGCCGCCCACCAAGACAGCCTCTTCGCTCCGGCAGAGCCGGGCCTCGATCGGCGACGCCCAGTACCACACGCCGCGACCCTCGAAATCCTTGATATTGGGGAGGGACAGCCGTCGGTATCTTGCCCCAGCCGCGACGACTACGGAGCGCGCCTGAACCTTTCGGCCGTCGGTCAAATGCAGAGCAAGCGGAGTTTTGTCGCAAACGAGACGGTCGACCTCGGTTGGAATGGAGAACTCGACCCCGAATTTCTGCGCCTGCACGAAGGCGCGGCCCATAAGAGCTTGCCCGGAGACGCCCGTCGGGAAGCCGAGATAATTCTCGATGCGGGCGCTCGCGCCGGCTTGTCCCCCATAGGCGAGCTTATCGAAAACGACCACCAGCGCGCCCTCGGACGCCGCGTAGATCGCGGTCGCAAGGCCAGCTGGACCTGCTCCGACGACGGCTACGTCAAACGTTTGATCCGACGCATCGGCGCGAACCATTCCCAAGGCTTTCGCGAGCTCGGTTTCGGTTGGATTCTTGAGAACCGACCCATCAGGGCAAACGACCAGCGGGAGCTCGCCTGGCCCCGGCGCGTAGTGTTCGACAAGGGACTTGGCGTCAGTATCCTCCGCTGGATCGAGCACCTGGTTCGGATAGCTGTTTCGGGTGAGAAACCCCTGTAGCCTGATGACGTCAGGGCTCGTTTCGTCGCCAATGAGAACCGGCCCGCCAGCTCCCATCTCAACCAGGGCCACCCGTCGCAAGATCAGGGCGCGCATAATCCGCTCGCCGAGTTCTGCTTCGGCGATCATCAGGGCGCGCAGGCGTTCGGGGGGAATGATAAGGGCTTCCACGTCGGAGGCGGCGTGCACGTCGACAAGAGACGGACGGCCGGAGAGCTCGCCGACCTCGGCAATGAAATCGCCGGCGCCCATGTCGACAATCGGGGAGGTGCGGCCGGGTTTGTCGCGCCGTGCGACTGTGGCCGCCCCCGAAATCAGAACAATCATCCCGGGGCTCGGCCGACCCGCCGACATGAGTTGCGTGCCGCCCGCGAAGCGACGGACCTCGCCAAAGCCGCGCAGTCGGTCGATCTCCGCGGACGTCAGTTTGGAGAACATCTGGTCGCGGCGGGTTTCGATTAATGACATGCGGGTCCGATCGTGGAACTAGAAAGCGCCCAATCGCTTGGTTCGCCTTTGGGGTTAGGACTGCAATTTTGTCATCGGCCTCGCGAGCGTCGAACGCCTTGACGATCGTCACTTTTCACGATTGATGCGGCGCCCGGCTCATAAGCCCGTTAGTGAGCTCTCTTGATCAGCGATAAACAGGCCCACCGGTGGGTCCTTGTCGCCGAACGTCCGGTCGTCGCGGACATATACCCAAGCTCGGGCCAACCTGGATTGGCAAGCGTCGACAGGCTCGGCTCGACGAAGCATGGAGTCCGTCTGAGTCGGTTAGCTCACAGCATGGGTAACGTGGCGCGTCTCGCTCCCCGCGGGAAGGCGGCGTCGACACGAGCAATCTCTGCGTCGGTCAAATGGATGTCCCCTGCTTCAGCATTTTCTTTGGCATGATCGGACGAGGCCGCCTTAGGAATTGCAAAAGTCGAAGCTCGTCGCGTCAGGAAGGCCAGTGCGATCTGGCGCGGAGTCGCACAGTGCGCCTTGGCAATTCGGGCGAGCATTGCTCCACCAACAGTACCGGGGCCGGGAAAATTGCCGTGACCGAAAGGACTATAGGCCGTGATCGCGACATCGTGCGCTTCGCACCACGGTAAAACGGCATGTTCGATCGTGCGTTCTTCGAGGTTATACAAGACCTGGTTGCAGACGATGCCATTGGTGATCGCCCAGACGTCCTCGAGATCCTCGACATCGAAATTACTCACGCCGAACGATCGGATCTTGCCGTCACGATATAACTGCTCGAACCCCGCGACAGTCTCCTCCAAGGGGTGTCGGCCGCGCCAATGCAACAGGTAGCAGTCGAGCCGATCGGTTTTCAGGCGCGAGAGCGAATGCTCGCAGGCCGAGATGGCGCCCGCCCGCGTCGCGTGTTCCGGCATCACCTTGGATACCAGGAAGACCTCAGCGCGGCGCCCTGCGATGGCTTCGCCGGCGATATTCTCAGCCTCGCCATAGTACTCGGCTGTGTCGATGTGGGTCATGCCGAGATCAAGCCCCCGCCGCAGGGCGGCCACAGCAGCGCCGCGGTCAGCCTTGTCGATATACCAGGTGCCCTGCCCGATAACCGGTATCTCCATGGCCATTGGGCCGAAGCGCCACCGCTGCATTCAAACTTTTCCTTGCCGATCGAAGCCTAGGCTGCGCGCTGCTTTCCCCGCGCGCCGGCAAACAACTTGATGACCTCCGGATTGAACGCTGGAATGTCATCCGGACTGCGGCTCGTCACCAACCCGTTGTCGACAACGACCTGCTGATCGACCCAATCGGCGCCGGCGTTCTTGAGATCGGTCTTCAGCGAAGGGCATGACGGGATGCGCCGGCCTCGATGACGGTCCAGGGTCCGTGGCAAATTGCAGCGGGCATCATTCAGCCTTACATCCACCGGCAATTCGATGCTCCAGTCGGTGAACTTCCAGGCGCGAACGCGGTCGTTTTTCGGTGAGACGATCTGCGTTTTGGCGCCGGCTTCATCGAGCGCCTTGCGGGGCTCCGTCAGTTCGACTGCTCGAATCCGTCGGTAACGAGGATCGCGACGTTCAGTCCTTTTAACAACTCATTGGCCATGCGTGCATCTCCTGTTGTTGCACTCTCCGTGCGCGGATGCGTCCGTCTTGTTGGAAGACGGACGCCAAATCGCCGACGATCGCGTCACGGCGCTGCGTCTGCGCGCGGTCAGGCGGCTTTCTTCACGCTGCCGTGCGGGTCGATCACATATTTCTTCGGAGCGCCGTCGCTGAAAGTCTTGTAGGCGCGCGGCGCATCCTCAAGAGCGATAATTTCGGTGTTCACCACCTCGCCCAGATAGGGCATGCGGTCCCACAGGATCGCCATCATCAAATCGCGGTTGTATTTCATGACCGGAGCCTGGCCGGCGGTTAGTTTCGGCGACTTGATCCAGGCCTTGCTGAAGGTAAGCGGCAATTCCCCCTTCTTCGCCAATTCCGTCTTTGGCGCTCCGGGATCAAGGTCGGTGTAGATGCCTGGAATGCCCATGGCGCCGCCTGCTCGCACGACTTCAAACAGGGTATTGATCACGGCCTCCGAGTGTTCTTCCTTGTCCTCCTCGCCGGCGCCGTGCGCCTCGAGACCGACGCAATCGACTCCGGCGTCGACTTCCCGTTCACCGAGAATGACTTCGATCTGGTCCGCAATCGGCGTGTGGCTCGCCGTGTTCACGATTTCATAACCGCACTTCTTCACCAGTTCGAGGCGGGCTGGATTGCGGTCAGCAACGATGATGCATGAGGCGCCGAGCAGCCTGGAACTCGCGGCTGCGCAGCGGCCAACCGGCCCCGCGCCGGCGATGTAGACCGTCGATCCGGTCCTGACCCCAGCCTCAATGCAACCATGATACCCGGTCGGCAGGATATCGGAGAGCAGCGTGAGATCCCTGATTTTGGCCATCGCCTGTTGCTTGTCCGGAAACCGCAGCAGGTTCCAATCGGCATAGGGCACGAGGAGATAGTCTGCCTGGCCGCCCTGCCAATTGCCTAGATTGAAACCGTATGCCCCGCAATGGACCTGCTCGTTGACGTACATGTTCTCGCAGACGTCGGTGTGCCGCTCCTTGCAATTGCGGCAGCGGCCACAGGAAACGTTAAAGGGAACCGAGACGATATCGCCCTTGCGGATGAGCTCAACATCTCTGCCCAACTCGATGACTTCGCCGGTCATCTCGTGACCCATCACCATCCCTTTGGGCGCCGCGAAGCGGCCATGGTAGATGTGCTGGTCGCTGCCGCAGATATTGGTCGTCACGATCTTCAGGATTGCACCGTGCTCTAGTTTCCGGCCTCTCGGGTCGGCCAATTTTGGGAATTCGGTGCTTTCCACGGAGACTTTCATCGGTCCTTGAAACCTTACAACGCGATTGTAGGACATGTTCCTTCTCCGTTTGGTTGGTTCCTGTTCCGCCCGTCTGCGCCATCAGGCCAGACTGGCGCACTGCTTGTCGCGAACTACTCCACGTCGCGTGAACGGAGCTTGGTCAATAGGGCATGCTCAGGCCTTGGATGATGTGGGATTTTCCGGTGACCAAACGCTGTAGGTGACAACACACGACTCCCGGTCATGAGCGCGGCGGCCTTGCCGCGGGCATCCCCGCCTGGAACCTCGCAGTTTGCTATCGAAGGACTACTTGTGCAGCCTTGTTCTTGCGTTGACGGCCATCAATTTCCGCACACGAAATTGGCGTCGTCACACAAAGCTCAATCGTGTCCGCCCCTAACTCAATGCTTTCCTGCGCGGGCTTCCCATGGCGTCACCGCCCCAAGATCCACCGGCTATCAACCGCTCGGCGATATTGACGATCACTGCGCTTGAAGTAGCGCTCGTCGTCGTCAGTTCAGAGTCGTTCGACGAAAGTTGACTTTTTAGATGGCGGCGTTCGCCGTAGAAACGCCGATCAGCGTCGCGGCAATTGCTGAACTCAATCTCTTGCCATCATGCGCATCTCGTCCGATGGCTAGTTCCACCCCCGCGGGGTTTTTCATTTCACTCCGACATCCGCCTCCTGGTTCAACGCCGTTAAAGGCTTTTTGCTATCCTGACCAAGCGGCGGCTCAAGCGCGGCGTCTTCGATGTCGTCGAACTCCAGGCGGCTATCAACAGCTTCTTTGAAGACCTAAACGCTTAGCCCGCACTCTTGCAGTGGGTCGCCAAACCCGACGCCATCATTGCCTCCGTTAGACGCGGGACCAATCGTTTGACTCGATCCGTTAGCTGGAAGCGGATTTCCTGTGACGACGCCGTTCTCGATTGGCCGGCCGGATGTTGGCCACATTGAGTTCTGACGCTGCTAGGAAATCACAACAAGGAGGCGTATTCTTGCAATCGCTCGGGCGGCGCCCAGGGCTGCCGCTGAGCCAGGAGACGTCGTGCTCGTCACGATCTTCGCGCCCCGCAACGTGCATTTGCTTGAAGTCGCTGGCGTGCGCGATGCGCTCTTCGAGGCGAGTTGCAAAATACAGTCTGGGCAGCCGTATCGCGTCCGGCTGGTGACTGAAGACGGAACGACTGAGGAGAGCGCATCGGGCACCAGGTTCGTCCCTGACGCGGCCGTAAGCGAAGCAACCCAGCCTTCGGACACGTTGATTGTCGCCGGGCCTTATGGCGTGCCAGGTCATCCGAGCGAAGAAGTTACGCGCTGGCTACGCGAGCAGGCCGGGCAGGCGCGACGCTACGGTTCGACGTGTACAGGGGCCTTCCTGCTCGCGCGTGCGGGACTGCTGTCGGGGCGCCGCGTCACAACCCACTGGCAGTATGCCGATCGCCTTGCCGCCGAATATCCCGATATCCACGTCGAACCTGACAGCATCTTCGTTCGCGACGGGCCGGTGTTCAGTTCCGCTGGAGTGGCTGCGGCTATCGATCTCGCCTTCTCGCTGATTGAGGAGGATCACGGACGCGCTTTGGCCCTATGGGCGGCGCGACGGCTTGTCGTTTTTCTAAAGCGGCCCGGCGGACAATCGCAGTTCAGCGCAGCGTTGACCGCGCAAACCGCAGCCACCGGTCCGATCGACAGGATTCGGCTGCACATCCTTGAAAATCCACGCACAGACTTGGGCCTCGCGGCGCTTGCTGAAGTAGCCGGCGTGAGCCCACGCCAATTGTCTCGGTTGTTTTACGCCGAATTGCGGATGAGCCCGGCCGCTTACGTCGAGTTGACCCGGCTGGATATCGCCCGAGGCCTGCTGGAAGACAGCGCTTCGCCGATCAAGACGATCGCCTATGCTGCGGGCTTCGGATCGACAGCGACGCTCAGGCGCGCATTGCTACGCAGAATCGGCGTCACGCCTCTGGAATACCGACGTCGATTCCAAACCACAAATCCCGAAGACGCAAATGACGACAAGAGCGACTCTGATTTGTCCTGAACTGGCGTCTGGCCGCGTTTGAAGCGCCGGCGCCGACGTCGCATGGTCGTGGCTGGAGGCCGTATCATGCAACTTGCTCACGCCGTGACTGAAGAAACCGAACACGGGAGGCGCCAAACAATATTCGCCACCGCAGATCGCCCCGTACCTGCCCCTTTGCTCTGGCCCACGCTGCTGACCTTTTAAATGCCTGACACGCAGCGCGGCGCGACGACGCATGAGGATCCGACTGCTCCGTCGAAGGGGGCGATAGCGTTCAGACCGGTACGATGGCCTCTCGTAGGCCACCGAGCGAGCCAGTCAGCTATGCCGGCGAAAGCATCTGCGATCGCGCTCGAGAATAGCAGCGAGGGCGTGCTGATCGCAGACATGCGCATGAGAGGCCAGCCGATCGTCCAGGTGAACCCCGCGTTCGAGTTCGATCACTGGCTACGCTGCAGCCGAGGCGATTGGGAAAAATTGCCGCTATCTTCAGGGCAGTGACCGTCTGCAGCCTGAGATAGCCGAGATCCGGGCTGCCTTGACGGAAGGCCGCGCTGCCTCAGTGACACTGCGCAACTATCGCCGCGACGGCACTATGTTCCGCAACGCTTTGCGCTTAGCGCCGCTTCGAGACGACGCGGGGCAGGTGACACATTTCATCGGTATGATCCGCGACGTGACTCATGCGGCGGGCATCGATCGCCTGACTGGCCTACTCGACCGGTACGGTCTCCTCGATCGGCTGGCGGCGATGAACGCGCAGGCAACCTCCGCGTGGCTGATGGTCATACTCGACGTTCTTCGGTTCCAGGATGTCAATAGCGGCTTCGGTTACGACATAGGCGACGCGCTACTTCTTTCGGCAGCCGCGCGCCTGGCGACGTTTCCGGCGACGGCCGTTTCGCGCGTGGGCGCCAACGCATTCGCGCTTGCCTTCGAACTCGAAGATTCCAGCCGCGCCGGAAGAGTGGTTGACGATGTGCTCGAATTGCTGAAACCGCGCTTCGTGCTCCCCGGCGCGTCGTTGGCGGTTCAATTCGCCGCCGGCTTTGCCGTTGGCTCTCCCGGCGGCGAGCCGCTGCAACTCGTTCGGCAAGCCGGAGCGGCGCTCCAGCGATCGAAAGCGAATCCCACGCACAGGCCGCATGCCTTCGCGGCCGCCGACGAGCGGGACGCGCGCAACCGCATTCGACTGGCGAGCGAGCTGCAGAGCGCTGTGTCGAACCAGGAGCTGCTCTTTCACTATCAGCCGCAGTTCGACCTAGGCTCCGGCCATCTGGTCGGAGTCGAAGCTTTGATGCGCTGGAACCACGGGGCGTTTGGCCTGCAGGCGCCGAGTCGGTTTATCGGCGTCGCAGAAGAAACGGGAGCAATCCTCGAAATCGGAGCCTGGGGCCTGCACACGCTTGCCGCGTATACTGCGAAGGTCAATCGAGGTCGTCCCACGCCAATCCGCTTCGCTTTCAACGTATCATTCCTCGAGTTTACGCAGCGTGACATGGTGGCTTTTGTCCAGCAGGCGCTCGACGAGACCGGCTGCCGAGCCGAATGGTTGACCCTGGAGCTCACCGAAAGCCTGATGGTCGGCGAGTCGGAGGAAATTTGCCGCGTATTCGGGAATCTGCGCCGCGCGGGTATCGGCATCTCCATCGACGACTTCGGGACTGGCTATTCCAGTCTGCGCTATCTGGAGATCTTTCCGCTCAGCGAGATCAAAGTCGATCGAAGCTTCGTTCATGACATTGCGCGCAGCGCCGCCAAGCGCGTCATCGTCGAGAGCGTCGTCAAACTTGGCGCGGCGTTGGACATCCGAGTCGTCGCGGAAGGGATTGAGACGGAGGCCGAACGCGAGATCGTGCGGGCGCTGGGCTGCTCGATCGGCCAAGGGTATCTTTTCGCCAAGCCCATGGAGGAGTCCAGATTGCGCCGGCTGCTCGACGAGGGGTTGATCGTGGGCGACGGGGTAATGGATACCGGGCCCTGACTATCCTTGATAGGCGCCAGATGTTGCGTCAGTGCGTCGGTCATCGGCGAACGAACGTCTTAGATGGATTGCGAGCGGCGCGCCGGCGGGCGCTGAACGCCAAGTCTAAACCATCAGATAGGAACACACTTACGTCAGGTTATGTCGATGTTTAAGAGGCATCACCCCTGAGAGGACGCGAGGCAGTGAGGCATTGCAATCTTTCGACACGAGAATACGAAGTCTTAATGTGGGCGGCGCGAGGCAAAACTTATGCGGACATAGGGCTAATACTCAACCTGGCCTTTGGGACAGTTAAGTGCCATCTGGATACAATGCGGTTGAAGCTGCGAGCAAATAATATCCCACACGCCATAGCTATCGCGTTTGCCACCGGCCTTATCACCGCAGACGAGTTCAGGCAGAGAACGACGCTGAGTGATTCCGCAGACGAGCAAACTTCGATCGAGGAGCCTGAGGCGCGGGTTGCTGTGGGGAGGCCCTGGTCGGATAGGCGGTGGAGGCTCCGTAATGGAACCGCCGCTGCGTAGACCTTTCTTGGAAGCAGCGTTGGCAGCCGCAACCAGCGAGCCATCCTCTCGGCCATCGTTGCGTAATGCTCTTGGTCGACGCCCTCTTCCCCGTCCGTGTCGATTAGTAGCTGGCCAACCCGATGGCGACATACTGGCGGGTCCCAAGCGTAAGGTTTGAATCACCGGCTGCAGTCTAGGGTTGGCAGGGACCGCATCGACGTCCTCCATTGTGTTAAGGCATGGGGGACTACACATTGCTGAAAGTTAGAAATTAGATTAAGGTGCAGGGATGAAGTCTCTAAGATTTTCACATTTTATGACTGATATTTCTGGTTTCGCTTTTCGCGTTTGGGGAGGAGGAAGGGGCGAAGAAAAAAGTTTTCGCGCAAATCTCGCGTAACGCTTTGATAAGTCTCGATTCGAACGAGAGAATCCAAGGAAAGCCAAGGAAAGCCAACGCCAATAAACGGCGCTTTCGCAAGGAAAAAGCCAGCCGCCAAGAAAAACCAAATCAACCGCGCCGGCGCTTTGTCAATAAATAACTCTAATAGGTAGTAATATACTCTAAGCAATGCGGAAGCTCTGCTCGCCGTCAGCCTTTTCGCCAACCACCAGGCCCCGCTCGCTCAAATCCTCAAGATGGGCAGGCGTCTTTCGCCCGACCTCATCCTGCAGGCGGGCCGGTGTCATGGCGTCGCGCGATTAATCCACAGCTTCAGCCGCTATATTCTAATGGAACTCAGCTCCGAGTAGCCAGGTGGCAATTTGTGTTAATCTCCTGGTCAGTCGATTTGGGCACGAGACACGATGGGTGATGGGTTCGGAAAGGGAGCGCTTGTTTCGCTGACTGCGTTCCATTAAAAATGGCAGATACCAGAATCGTGCCAAAACGGGTCGTGAGAAATATTATAAGATATTGAAATTGCGGGTGTAGCTCAATGGTAGAGCAGCAGCCTTCCAAGCTGAATACGAGGGTTCGATTCCCTTCACCCGCTCCAATGTCTCCAACGGCTCAGGGCAGCACTTTGCTTTCCCAAAACGGCTGAGCGGGCCTACGGCTGCTCAGCTTTGGGAGCCTCAGACGTGCGAGCCGGCCGGTCAGCGAAGCCGTGTACGCGCAGCGGTTAACTCAACGGTTAGGACGCAATAAGCGTCTCCTCGAGGCGCACCTCATGGCCCCAAAGACGGCGGATGTGGCGCAGCGTAGCCTCGCGGTCGGCTTCAGCAAGGCGGACGCCGTTGCGTACCTTGTGGCGGAGCATAAGGGACCGTTCGCCAAGAAGGTCGACGTCGACAATCTGGATGTCTGGCTCGTTTGCCGAGATATCGTAGCTGTCGGCGAGCGCGGAGCGCACGCGGCGATAACCCTCCGCATCGTGGATCGCTTCGATTGTGACACTCGACTCTGAGGCCTTGTTGGAAACCGCGAATAGGCGAAACTTACGGATCAGATTCGGCGAGAGGAACTGCCGTACAAAGGATTCGTCCCGATAATTCGCCCAGACATCGCGCAGAACAGCGCGCCACTCCTCCCGGCCGGCGATCTCGGGGAACCATTCACGGTCCTCATCATTGGGCGCAACGCAGATGCGCTGAATGTCCTGCATCATTGCGAAGCCGAGAGCATAAGGGTTGATTCCGCCATACCGCTTGTCGTCAAAATCAAACTGCGTAAGGACGTTTGCGTGTCCATGCAGGATCTCGAGGAGAGCGCCTTCGGAAATAAGCCTTTTGTCGTAAAGCCTATTAACAATCGTGTAGTGAACGAAGGTCGCACAACCCTCATTCATCAACTTGGTCTGTCTCTGGGGATAAAAATATTGAGCGAGATTCCGTACGATGCGTAG
The DNA here is from genome assembly GCA_963737365.1 of uncultured Alphaproteobacteria bacterium. Classification (GTDB taxonomy): domain Bacteria; phylum Pseudomonadota; class Alphaproteobacteria; order Rhizobiales; family Beijerinckiaceae; genus Roseiarcus. The sequence goes on along the minus strand of CAVTSD010000005.1, from coordinate 330,256 downwards.
AAGCTCACGCTGCCAGTCACGCAATACAGGGCTGTTCTTCTCAAGGAAATAGAGAAGGTTTTCCTCGGGGAGGCGGAGGCGGAGCTTGCGCTCGCGCGCATCCTGTTCGCTGAGGTCGCTGTTGGGCGCGGGCGCAGCGCCGGGCACGGTGCGCCAAAGGTCACGATAGTCCCGCGTCTCACGCTCCGCCTTCTCGCGCCGGCGACGCTCGTACTCGGAAAACTTCAGCTTGGCGGCGCGGGGGTAGCGAAACACGCCTTGTCCCATCAAGGCGTGCGCCGCGTCCAGCGTCGATTCGACCGCTTCGTGGCCATGCTGCTCCTCGCATGAGGCTATGTAGCGCTTGGCGAAATCGAGATAGTCGAGAATGCCGCCTGAGTCTGTCCACTGTTGGAACAGATAGTTATTCTTGAAAAAGTGGTTGTGGCCAAAGGCGGCGTGGGCGATGACGACGGTCTGCATCGCCATCGTGTTCTCCTCCATGCAATAGCTGATGCACGGATTCGAGTTAATGACGATCTCGTAGGCGAGCGCCTGATAGCCTTTGCGGTAAAGGGCTTCGTCGCGCACGAATTGCTTGCCGTAGGACCAATGCGCGTACATCAGCGGCATGCCGACCGAGGAATAGGCGTCGAGCATCTGCTCGGCAGAGATGATCTCGATCTGATTGGGGTAAACGTCGAGGCCAAGGTCGTCGCGGGCGATGATCTCAATCGCCGCGTAAACGCGCCGCACCGTCTCAAAGTCCCATTCGGCGCCGTCGAACAGGAGACCGTCGCCTGCGGTTGAGGCGTCTGACGTCAGCGTCGTTGCCGTCATGGAGCCGCTCCGTGTCTCGTTTGCCTCGCAAAGAGCTGGCGAAAGACAGGATAAATGTCGGCGCGCGTCGCGACACGCGCCATCGCGAAATTGGACGCCGCCTCCTTGAGTTCGGCGTACGCGCGCCAGAGGTCGGTGTGACGGCTTTCGTCGATATTTGTCGCGCCCTCGGCGGCGATCTCGATATGGGCGTAATACTGCGTGAGCGGCAGGATGGCTTCGGCAAGAAGCGCGACGCAATCCCGCGAATCGCCGCCCGAATTGTCTCCGTCGGAGGCCTGGGCGCAATAGACGTTCCAGTCTGCGGCGGGATATCGGGCTTCGCGCGCCGCGATCATCGCCTTTAGCGCGGAGCTGACCACGGTGCCGCCGCTGTCGCGGCCATAAAAAAATTCCTGTTCGTCCACTTCAGCCGCCTCGTGGCTGTGACGGATGAAAACGATGTCGACGCGTTCATATTTGCGCTTGAGGAAGAGGTGCAACAGGATGAAGAAACGCTTCGCCAGATCTTTTTCGCGTTCGCCCATTGAGGCCGAGACGTCCATCAGGCAAAACATGACCGCCTTGGCGCGCGGAACGTTCGTCGGCGTGAACCGATTGTAGCGCACGTCGATCGGATCGATGAATGGCACGGCGCGCTGTCGTCGCTTGAGCAGCTCGATGTCGCGGCGGAGCTCGCCGATGCGCGCTTCGTCCGCGGGCTCGCGAGCAGTCCTGGCCTCGAGCGCCGCAAGCTCTGCCTCTAGCCGTTCGACCTCCGCCTTCCTCGGACGACGAAGCGCAAATCGGCGGCCCATACTGACGCGCATAGTCCGCAGAACTGCGAGGTTTGGAGTAGCTCCGTCGTTCGTATACCCGGCCCGGCGAAACTCTTTTGCGCTCACATCCTTGAGCGACGCCTTGACGAGGTCGGGAAGCTCGAGGTCCTCAAACAGGATATCAAGGAACTCAGCTTCTGTAAGTGCAAACGAAAACGGGTCCTGGTCGCTCCCAGAATCAGACGCTTGACGCCCCGAGCCGCTAGCGCCGCTCTTCGGCTTGTCTATGCGGTCTCCTGCAACAAAGTCCTTATTGCCGGGCCGAACGTATTCCCGCTCGCCGCTCTCGTTCGAGAGATGAAATTGCGGCTCGCCGATTCCGTCGGTGGGGATGGAGACAGCGCCACCTTTGCCGGCGTCGGCGATGGAGCGCTCAGCCACGGCCCTGTCAACCGCACGCCTGACCTCGACGCGGGTGCGGCGAAGGAACCGCTGGCGATTACCAAGGCTCTTATCGCGCGGATTGAGGCGGCGGTCTACAAACTGAGCCATGGCCGCTTATCCGCTCTCCACCTATCCGGCCTTGTTGACCCGCATGTACCACTCGACTAGCCGGCGCACTTGTCGCTCGGTGTAGCCACGCGACTTCATCCGGTCGAGAAAATCGGCGTGCTGCCTATCGGTTTTGGTATCCTGCTTGGCCCCGAAGCTGATGATCGGCAGCAGATCCTCGACTTGGCTAAACATACGCTTCTCGATCACTTCTCGGATCTTCTCATAAGCCGTCCACGAAGGATTCTTGCCGTTGTTGTTCGCGCGAGCGCGCAGAGCGAACTTGACGATCTCGTTGCGGAAGTCCTTCGGGTTGGCGATGCCGGCTGGCTTCTCGGTCTTCGACAGCTCCGAGTTCGAGCACCTGCCGGTCGAAAACCTGGCCGGTGTCGGGATCCTTGAAGTCCTGCTCCTCGATCCAGGCGTCGGCATAGGCGATGTAACGGTCAAACAGGTTCTGCCCGTATTCACTATAGGATTCGATGTACGCCTTCTGGATTTCGCGGCCTATGAACTCGGCATATCGAACGGCAAGATTGGACTTGATAAAATCGAGGTAACGCTCCTCGACATCCTTTGGAAGTTGCTCGCGCTTGATCGCCTGCTCGAGCACATACATAAGATGGACAGGGTCGGCAGCGATCTCCTCGCTGTCGAGATTGAAGGTCTCCGACAGAATTTTAAATGCAAAACGGGTGGAGACGCCGGTCATGCCCTCGGCGACCCCCGCGACCTCGCGATATTCCTGCAAGGATTTCGCCTTGGGATCGGTGTCCTTCAGGCTCTCGCCGTTGTAGACGCGCAGTTTTGAAAACAGCGGCGAATTCTGGTGCTCCTTGAGGCGGGTGAGGATGCAGAAACGCGCCAGGATCTCGAGCACTTCCGGCGCGCAGGGCGCTTCGCACAGCTCGCTTCCCTCGAGCAGTTTGGCGTAGATCATCGCCTCTTCTGTTACCCGCAGACAGTACGGCACCTTGACGACACAGATGCGGTCGAGAAACGCCTCATTGTTTTTGTTGTTCTTGAACTGCTCCCACTCCGATTCGTTAGAATGGGCAAGCACAATTCCCTGGAAAGGAAGGGCGCCGAGGTTCTCGGTACCCGCGTAATTGCCCTCCTGCGTCGCCGTCAGCAGGGGGTGGAGCACCTTGATCGGGGCCTTGAACATCTCGACGAACTCCAAAAGCCCCTGCGTCGTGCGGTTAAGGCCGCCGGAATAGCTGTAGGCGTCTGGATCATGCTGAGAGAAATGCTCGAGCTGACGGATATCAACCTTGCCGACCAGCGTGGAGATGTCTTGATTGTTCTCGTCGCCCGGCTCCGTTTTGGCGACGCCGATTTGGCGAAGCCTGGAAGGATAGACTTTGACTACTGAGAAGCGGGAGATGTCGCCGTCGAAGGCGTCCAGGCGTTTGGTCGCCCATGGCGAGCAGATTCCGTTAAGGCGCCGAGAGGGAATTCCGTAACGGCTTTGGAGCGCAGCGCCCATTGTCTCCGGACGGAAAAGGCCTAGCGGAGATTCAAACACTGGGCTGAGTTCGTCTCCAGCAGCGAGCACATAAATCGGCTGCGTCTCGATCAACGCCTTGAGGCGCTCGGCGAGCGAAGACTTGCCGCCGCCGACAGGGCCAAGGAGGTAAAGGATCTGCTTGCGCTCCTCGAGCCCTTGCGCAGCGTGCTGGAAGAAACTCACGACACGCTGGATCGTGTCTTCCATGCCGAAGAACCCGGACAGGGAGGGATAGAGCTTAATCGTCCGGTTAAGGAAGATGCGCCCGAGGCGAGGGTCTCGTGCCGTGTCGACAACGACCGGATCGCCTATGGCGGCGATCATCCGCTCGGCTGCGCTCGCCGTCATGCCCGGATCGTCTCGGCAGCCCTCGAGGAACTCGGTAAGGCTCATCGCCTCGCGCCGCTCCCGCGCGTAGGCCATCGAGAATAGACTGAAAATCTCTGCGCCTAGCGCTGGCGCCGCGCGCGGCGCATCCGTCGAACCCGGTTGCAGGAAGGCGTGAGCGGTCTCGGCGTTCATCGCGAATCTCCAGCACTGTCAGCTTATTTCTGCCAGTTCTAAAACGTGATGAGAAATGGTTAACAAAGATTGTCCACCGGTTTTGATGACACATTGCGTCCGGGACCAACTAAGCGCAACGATTGCATCTGGCCCATGCGACATAGAATGTCCGCTTCTCATCAAAGCCGTCCTGGTCAAAAGCCGTCTCATCAGCACGAGTTCCGTGAACTTAGGCATTGCCGACGCTGAATTCAATTTCACATACGCTGACCCCGGAACTGTTGACGCAGGCAAACGTTCCCCTTTGCAAGTCAGAGGCCAACCGAGAATTCGGCGTTCGGCTTCGTTAAACCGATAAGTCGATCGGTTATACATTCGAAAACGCGGGCCCTTCCGGAACCGCGCTATGAGGAACAAGATGACGTTGAAGGACAAAGTTGCGATCGTCACCGGCGGGAACACCGGCATCGGAAAGGCGATCGCCGTCGGTCTCGCGAGGGCGGGGGCGAGGATCGTCATCGATTACATCGCGGACGCCGCGGCGACGGAGGCGCTCGAGCGCGAGATCGCTTCGTTCGGCGATCAGGCGATCGGCCTGGAGGCCGATGTCAGCCGGATTGAGGACTTGCAGCGCCTGGTCGACGCCGCGGTGGCGAAATTCGGCCGCCTCGACATCATGGTGAACAACGCTGGTGTCGAGACACGAACCTCGGTGCTTGAAACGACGGAGGGCCAGTACGACAAGGTCCTCACAATCAATCTCAAAAGCGCGTTTTTCGGCGTTCAACTCGCCGCGAAGCAGATGATCAAGCAGGGCGGGGGCGGCCGGATTGTCAATATCACCTCCGTCCATGAGGATTGGCCGATGCCGGGCAACACCGCCTATTGCTTGGCGAAGGGCGGCATGCGGATGCTGACCCGGACCGCCGGCGTCGAATTGGCGCCCCATGGCGTTCTGGTCGTCGGTGTCGGTCCGGGCGCTGTCGCGACCCCCATCAATCTCACCACCATGAAGGATCCGGCGCTGCTTTCGAAGCTCGACGCCGCCATCCCGCTCGGGCGTATGGCCCGGCCGGAGGAAATTGCGAACGTCGTCGTTTTCCTCGCCGGCGAGGGTGCAAGTTATCTGACCGCGACCACGATCTTCGCCGATGGCGGCATCATGCAGAACAGCGTCGGGCTCTAGACGGCGGCTCCAATCTGAGAGAGGATCGGCGCATGACGGCGACCGCGCTTGCGACGCTCGCGACGCGCACTTTGCTGGTGGTGCTTTTTTTCCCCTTCAGCGCGGCGGACAAGATTTTCAACTTCAAGGGGGCGGTCGCTCAGGCGAGGGAGATCGCGCCGAACAAGAAGATCGCCGTTCTTTTGATCGTGGCGGCCCTCGCGACGGAAATCCTGATGCCCTTAGGAATCCTGACCGGAATTGCGGATCGGGCGGCGGGTTTTGTAATGGCCGGCTATTGCATGGTGACGGCGCTCTTATGGAAACAATTCTGGAGGCCGGGCGATTTCTGGCGTCCGGGTGACAGCAAGGGCCGCGACCTCTTCTGGGATTTTCTCAAAAACTTCTCTCTCGCCGGAGGCTTTCTGCTCCTAGTTGTCGGCGCCCACGGCACGATCGGAACGTTCCTGGCCAACCCGTTCGCATCGTCTCACCCCTATTCGCATGAGAATGCGCCGTGACCGACAGCGGATTACGCACGAAGCTCAGCTAGCGGTCAGCGCTCGCCCTTGAGGCGATGTCGATGCGCAGCCTGCTTTGCGCGATTGCCGCATACCGCCATGCTGCACCACCGTCTGCCCCGCCTCCGAGTGCGGTCTGCAAAGATCAGAGTACAGCTATGTCCCTCACATGCCCGGATGCTGGCGAAGTCCTCGTCGCACACGCACCGCGCCAGTGCTTCGCCGATCGGCAGTAGTAAGGATTCTGGCGATCGCCAGCGCCGCGTCGTTTGCAATTCCAAACGATCGCCGCGTGTGTCCTGATGCAACGCGACGCGATTGAACATCTGGTCACGCTCGAGCAGCGCGTTCAGGGGCATGAGATCGTGCGCCGCCTCAGGCGTAAGCGGTCGCCCCATCTGCCTGCCCACGAAGCCTCTGAACCATTCGCGTAACATGCGCGCCTGATCGGCAACCTTGTCCAGTTCGCTGGGCGCGTATTGCCTGGTTATTGAATTTAGCGCCTGTGTCGGAACAAGGTCGGCCTGAGCCAGCCAGGCGGCGAGGCCGTCGCCGCTGTCGAGCCAGTCAACCGGCTGATCGACCGGCGTCGCGATGGAGTTAAGGAAGTCGAGACCCGGAGAATCGGCGATGAAAAACGCAGGCGGTCTGTCCAACACGGAGGTCCTTCGAATCAGGCGATAATTTTCCTAGCATAACCGATCAACTAGCCATTGACAGGTTATTGCAATACCTGATAGCAAACCGTTAGCTAGCTTTCAAGCAGGTTATCTAAGCGCAATCGGAGGAACAGGAATCGCGATGAACATCGCCACGACCGTCCTCGTGCATGGCGCCTGGGCCGACGGATCGAGCTGGGCGAAGGTCATCATGGCCCTCGCCGCGAGCGGGGACAGAGCGGTCGCGGCGCCTCTGCCGCTGACCTCGTTCCGTGACGACATCGCCGCGCTTGACCAGACGCTCGAGCGAGTCGAGGGCCCAGTTGTTATCGCCGGCCATGCTTACGCCGGCGCTGTCATTGGGGCGACCCGCAGCGACAAGGTAAAGGCGCTCGTCTACGTGGCCGCGCTCGCCCCGGACCAAGGAGAGACCGTCGCCGACGTCTTTTACCGAGGCACGCCGCATGCCGATGCCCCCAAGCTTGCGCCGGACGCTCACGGGCTCATCTATCTGCCGGAAGCGGCCTTCGCCGCCGCCTTCGCGCAAAATGCTTCGAAGGAAGAGCTGGCGGTTCTGGCGGCGGTCCAGCGGCCGATTTCGCCCGCCTGCATCACCGTCAAGATGGAGCGGCCGCTGTGGAAAGACCGGCCGTCCTGGTTCCTCATCGCTGAGCAGGACCGCATAATCGTCGAGGACAACCATCGCTTCATGGCCGAGCGGATGAAGGCGACGGTGCGTTCGCATCCGGTCGATCACACGCCGCTCGTGACTGCGCCCTCCACCGTCGTCGACATTCTTCGCGAGGCGACCAGCGCGATCCTCAAAAGCTGAGGCCCGTCGCTATCTCAACGAAAGGACCAGCGTCATGACCGCCATCCATTATCGGACCGCCAAAGTCGATGGCCGCAACGTGTTCTATCGCGAAGCCGGCGTTTCTGGCGCCCCGAAGCTTTTGCTCCTGCACGGCTTTCCAACCGCCGGCCACATGTTCCGCGATCTCATCCCTCTGCTCGCCGACCGCTTTCATATTGTCGCCCCCGATCTGCCGGGGTTCGGCAACTCCGACATGCCCGAAAAAGCGAACACATTCGACCAGATCGCGACCACGATCGACCGCTTCACGGAGATCCTCGGTTTCGACCGCTACGCAATCTACGTGTTTGACTATGGCGCGCCGACCGGATTCCGCCTCGCGGTCAAGCATCCGGAGCGGATCACCGCGATCATCTCGCAAAACGGCAACGCCTATGAGGAAGGGTTAAGCGGCGGCTGGACTCCGATCCGCGCCTATTGGCAAGACCGATCTGCGGCCAATCGTGAGGCGCTGCGCGCCTTCCTCAAGCCGGAGTTGATCGCCTGGCAATATACGCATGGCGCGCCCGACCCGACGAGGGTGTCGCCAGACGGGTATACCCTGGACAGTTTCTATACGTCACGGCCCGGCGTCGCCGATGTGCAACTCGATCTCTTCGGCGACTATAAGAGCAACGTGGCGCTCTACCCAACCTTCCAGCACTATTTCCGCACTCATGAGCCGCCCTTCCTGGCGGTATGGGGCAAGAACGATCCGTTCTTTCTGCCGCCGGGCGCCGAGGCGTTCAAGCGCGACATCCCGAATGCGACTGTGCTCTTTTTCGACACCGGACATTTCGCTCTCGAGACGCACGCGCCGGAGATCGCGACGGCGATTCTCGAGTTCTTTCCTCGCTGATCTCACGTCAAGGGAGACTCGCGCATCGCGAGCCAAGGCGCTAGTGGGTGGACGGCCATTCGCCTTGCTCGGGGCGAACATCTCCGCCTAAGCGACTTCGTCACTGCTTTCGTGGCTCGATGGGTCAACCCGGCGGGCGAACGGCCAATTCACGACCCCGGCGCTATATAGCGCCCACCAGACGAGGACTGGCTGAAGGACCAACCGGGGCCCATGATACCACCAGCTTGTCGGAAATTGCGGTAGCTGAACGTTGTAAAAGGCGTGCTTGATGTTCGCTGGAAAAACACCAACAGCGTAGAGGGCGAGCATCACACCGGCCCACCATCGAAGCGGACGTGTCACGAGCGCGAGCGCGCCGGCGATTTCGCACGCGCCCGTGAAAAGGATGACCTCGCGAGGCGTCGGAACCCAGTCAGGCATTATGGGAAGAAACGCCTCGGGCCGTCGCAAGTGCAGGACGCCAGCAACGAAATAAACAGTCGCCATGGCCCAGCGCATCCAGCGCCTGGTTTGTCCATTGCTCAAAAACGCGTGCTCGGGTTCATTCTGGAGGCCCGGATCAGCATCAAACAACGACGGACGATCGGTCAGGCAACGGGCAAAAAAGGAGGCCGCCGTGTTTCCATGGCGGCCTTGAGTTTAGGGAGGAAACGCCCAAGGAGGGCATATGCAGCAGGTCATGCTGCACCGCAGCAATATGATCGCTAATCATCGCCAGGGCAAGAGCCCTTTTTCATATTTTTAGCCCGTCGGCGCGGATAAGGTTCGCATAAGCCGTCGCAGAGGACTTTGCCTCGCGAGCTTAAAGGCCGACCTGGTCGGCGAGATCCTCGAGATCGCTCGCGACCGCATCCCAATTCTCCTCGGGCTTAAGATCACTCGTTTGCCCCGGGCCATGCTCGGTCGGGCGAGGGATGAAGGCTGTGCGCAAACCACAAAGCCGTGCAGCCGCCAAGTCACTATTGTGCGCGGCGACGAGGCAAACCCCTTCGGGCTCGAGCATCAGCGCTTCGGCGGCGCGCAGATACGCCTCCGGGCTCGGTTTGTACGCCTGAGCGAGCTCAGCGCCGAGAATGGCGTCCCAGGGCAGACCAGCACGCTTCGCCATGTCCACCATCAGACGGATATTGCCATTCGAAAGCGGCGCGATGATGAACCGGCGTTTGAGCCGCGTAAGGCCCGGAACCGAGTCCGGCCAAGGGTCGAGCCGGCGCCAGGCGAGGTTTAGCGCGTCGAGTTCGGAAGCCGGAACCGCGCTCCAGTCGATCCCGAATTCCGGCAGAACGGCTTCGAGGTTTTCCCGATGCAGCACATCCAGCCGGGCGAACGGACGGCGGCCCGACCGGATCTCCTCCATCGCGGGCTGATAACGCTCGCGCCATGCGTCGGCGAAACGGGTTGGATCGGCGCGAGGCGCGTGTCGCGCGAGAAAAGCAGCAGACTCTCGCGCCACTCCGCTGCGCCAATCGACGACCGTGCCGAAGACATCGAAAACGAGCGCCTCGACGTTGGCGATCATAGCGATGAGCGAAGCGACATGCCGATCTGGGGCCGCTGCCGCCGCCCTTCATCTCTGGATCGCTTCGCTTGCGCTCGCGATGACGCCGGGCCCACGCCTTAAGAATCCATCTTCAAGGCAGCGATAAAGGCTTCCTGCGGGATGTCCACCTTGCCAAACTGGCGCATCTTCTTCTTGCCGGCTTTTTGCTTCTCGAGGAGCTTGCGCTTGCGGGTGGCGTCACCGCCGTAGCACTTGGCGGTGACGTCCTTGCGCAAGGCGCGGATCGTCTCGCGGGCGATGATCTTGCTGCCGATCGCTGCTTGGACCGGGATCTGGAACATGTGCGGCGGGATGAGGTCCTTAAGCTTCTCGACCATCGCCCGGCCGCGCGATTCCGCGCGATCGCGGTGGACGAGCATGGATAACGCATCGACCGGCTCGGCGTTGACCAGAATTGACATCTTGACCAGATCGCCGGCGCGGTAGTCGGTGATTTGATAGTCGAACGACGCGTAGCCCTTGGAGATCGATTTCAGGCGATCATAGAAGTCGAACACGACTTCGTTGAGCGGCAGTTCGTAAACCACCATCGCGCGTTTTCCCACGTAGTTCAGGTCGATCTGCACCCCGCGGCGGTCCTGGCAGAGCTTCAGGATCGCGCCGAGATAATCGTCGGGGGTGAGGATCGTGGCCTTGATCCACGGCTCTTGGATCTCGGCGATCTTGACCACGTCCGGCATGTCGGCCGGATTGTGCAGCTCGATCTCCGACTTGTCGGTCATCGCGATCTTGTAGATGACCGATGGCGCGGTCGCGATAAGATCGAGATTGAACTCGCGTTCCAGCCTCTCCTGGATAATTTCGAGATGCAGGAGCCCGAGAAAACCGCAGCGAAAGCCGAAGCCGAGCGCCGCCGACGTCTCCATTTCGTAAGAGAAGCTCGCATCATTGAGCCTGAGCCTGCCCATCGCCGCGCGGAGATCCTCGAAGTCGGCGGCGTCGGTCGGAAAGAGGCCGCAGAACACCACCGGCTGCGCCGGCTTGAATCCGGGCAGCGCGTCCGGCGTGGGGCGCCGCTCGTCGGTGATCGTATCGCCGATCCGCGTGTCCGCGACCTGTTTGATCTGGGCGGTGATGTAGCCGACCTCGCCGGGCCCAAGCGCGGCGATCTCCTCCATCTTCGGCCGGAAGACGCCGATGCGATCGACCTCGTAGACGGCGTCGGCGGCCATCATGCGGATGCGCGAACCTTTCTTCAGCGTCCCGTCGATCACGCGGATAAGCACGACGACGCCGAGGTAAGCGTCGTACCAGGAGTCGACGAGCAGCGCTTTCAATGGCGCGGACTCGTCGCCCTTCGGCGGGGGCAGGCGTTTGACGATCGCCTCGAGCACGAGATCGATGTTGAGGCCGGTCTTGGCCGAGATCGGCACGGCGTCCGAAGCGTCTAGGCCGATCACGTCCTCGATCTGCTCCTTGATCCGCTCGGGCTCGGCGGCGGGCAGGTCGATCTTGTTGAGCACGGGCACGATCTCGTGGCCCGCATCGAGCGCGTGATAGACATTGGCGAGCGTCTGCGCTTCGACCCCCTGGCTCGCATCGACCACCAGGAGCGAGCCCTCGCATGCGGCGAGCGATCGCGACACCTCATAGGCGAAGTCGACGTGGCCCGGCGTGTCCATGAGGTTAAGAATGTAAGGCTTGCCGTCCTGGGCCCGGTATTCGAGCCGCACGGTTTGCGCCTTGATCGTGATGCCGCGCTCGCGCTCGATATCCATGGAATCGAGCACCTGCTCGACCATGTCGCGCGCCGCCATTGTGCCCGTCTGCTGGATAAGCCGGTCGGCGAGCGTCGACTTGCCATGATCGATATGGGCGATGATCGCGAAGTTTCGGATATTCTCGATTGAGTGGGCGGTCATGGCGCGCGGGATAGCAGGGCGCGGCCGGGAAGGGAACGGGTTCAGGAGAGCGGACTCAACGCCGCGCATGGCCAGCCGTCATTTTACCGGCGCGCCCTCATGTTTTCAGTAGCTTGGGACCCCTTTTAGTTCCGCGCCTGAATTCCGAGCGCTTGGGCCTATCGCGGCGGACTTGGAGCTCGTGTAATAACATTTCTATGTTGCTATTTATCCGCGAGTTGCACAAGGCAATCTGGCGCCCGCCACCTGGCGAAAGCGCCGCGGGGACTCTCGTCCCGCGCGGCCCCTCCATGGTCCTGTCTCGCCTGACGGCTAACGGACGACCGCCCCGTTATTCCGCCGCCATAGCGAGGGGCGCTTTGCTGTAGACGAGGTCGAAGCGGTCGAGATTCATGACCTTCGCCCAAGCCTTGGCGAAGTCCTTCACGAACTTCTCTTTCCCGTCGGACGACCCATAGACTTCGGCCAGCGCCCTGAGCTGCGAATGCGAACCGAAAATCAGATCGGCGCGCGTCGCCGTCCACTTGACCTCGCCCGACTTGCGGTCGCGCCCCTCGTAGACCCCTTCCGAGGCTTCGACCGGCTTCCATTCCGTGCTCATGTCGAGGAGGTTGGCGAAGAAGTCGTTGGTCAAGGTTCCGGGCCGCTTGGTGAACACGCCGTGCTTGGATCCGCCGGCATTGGCGCCGAGCACCCGCAGGCCGCCGACGAGAACCGTCAGCTCGGGAGCAGTCAGCGTGAGCAGCTGCGCTCGGTCTACCAGGTTCTGCTCGGGCTTAAGCATCTGCTTGCCGCGGGTATAGTTGCGGAACCCGTCAGCCGTCGGCTCGAGCGGCTCGAAGGACTCGACGTCGGTCTCATCCTGCGAAGCGTCCATTCGGCCCGGCGTGAAGGCGACCTTCACATCTACGCCGGCGTCCTTGGCCGCCTTCCCGATCGCCGCGCCGCCGCCGAGAATGATCAGGTCGGCGATCGAGACCTTCTTGCCCCCGGACGCCGAAGCGTTGAACGCCTTTTGGATCTCTTCGAGCTTCCCGAGAACCTTCGCCAATTGGGCCGGCTGGTTGACGTCCCAATTCTTCTGCGGCTCAAGGCGAATGCGCGCGCCGTTTCCCCCGCCGCGCTTGTCGCCGCCGCGGAAGATCGACGCCGACGCCCAGGCGGTCGAGACCAGCTCGGAAACCGTGAGGCCCGAGGCGAGAATTTTCGTCTTGAGGTCGGCGATGTCCTTGTCCCCGACCAGCGGGTGGTTCACCGCCGGAATCGGGTCCTGCCAGATCAAGGTTTCCTTCGGCACGAGCGGCCCGAGGTAGCGGACGATCGGACCCATGTCGCGGTGGGTGAGCTTGAACCACGCGCGGGCGAAAGCGTCGGCGAATTGATCCGGATGCTCAAAGAAACGCCTTGAAATCTTCTCGTAAGCCGGGTCGACCCGCAAGGCGAGGTCGGTGGTTAGCATCGAGGGCGAGCGGCGCTTCGAGGGATCGTGCGGATCGGGAACCGTGTCCGCTCCGGCGCCGCCCTTCGGGGTCCATTGAAAAGCGCCGGCCGGGCTCTTGGTCAGCTCCCACTCGAAGCCGAAGAGGTTCTGGAAGAAGTTGTTGCTCCATTTGGTCGGCGTTTGGGTCCAGATGACCTCAAGGCCGCTGGTGATCGCGTCATTGCCTTTGCCGGAGCCGAATTTGTTCTTCCAGCCGAAGCCCTGATCTTCGATCGACGCGCCTTCGGGTTCGGGGCCGACGTTGATCTTCGCGTCCGCCGCGCCGTGGGTCTTGCCGAAAGTATGGCCGCCGGCGATCAGCGCGACGGTTTCCTCGTCGTTCATCGCCATCCGCTTGAAGGTTTCGCGGATGTCCCGCGCCGAGGCGAGGGGATCGGGCTTGCTGTTCGGCCCTTCCGGATTGACGTAAATCAAGCCCATCTGCACTGCGCCAAGGGGATGCGCCAGCTCGCGATCGCCGAAATAACGATCGTCGGCCAGCCACTCGCCTTCCGGGCCCCAGTAGATGGAATCATCCGGCTCCCAGCTGTCCGGGCGCCCGCCAGCGAAGCCAAAGGTCTTCAATCCCATCGAACTCGAGGGCGACGTTGCCGGTCAGGATCATGAGATCGGCCCAGGAGATCTTGCGGCCATATTTCTGCTTGATCGGCCACAACAGGCGCCGCGCCTTGTCGAGGCTCGCATTATCGGGCCAGCTATTGAGCGGCGCGAAGCGCTGCTGCCCGTAGCCGGCGCCTCCGCGCCCGTCATGGATCCGGTACGTGCCGGCGCTGTGCCACGCCATCCGGATGAACAGCGGCCCGTAATGGCCAAAGTCCGCCGGCCACCATTCCTGCGAGTCGGTCATCAAGGCTTTGAGGTCGTTGATCACCGCGTTGAGGTCGAGGCTCTCGAATTCCTTGACGTAGTCGAACTCCTCGCCCATCGGGTCGGCGAGAGGCGAGTCGTGTTGCAGACCCTTGAGGTTAAGCTGTTCCGGCCACCAGTCGCTGTTCGCGAACGCCCGCATCATGTCGGACTTTTCCGCGTACTTGCCTTCCTTGCCTGCTTTGTCGTGGCCCACGACCGGGCACTTGGCTTCATCTGTCATGCTTGCCTCCAATGATGTTCAGCGTCTCGCCGACGAAAATCCGAATTGAGGGAGGACGACCATAGCCGCCGCGCATGGCGCTTCCGCGTCACTGCCATCTCGTGCCGTCTCGATAAGCTGGGAAAGCGGATAGGTCAAATCGATTGTCTCTTGACAATCGATCGGCGTGGCCGATCTTCAGCCCATGAACCTTCGAGACCTCGAATATGTCGTCGCGGTCGCTGACCACGGCCATTTCGGCCGGGCGGCGGCGGCATGCAACGTCAGCCAGCCGACACTGAGCGGGCAAATTCTCAAGCTTGAGGCTGAACTCGGGCTTCGCCTCTTCGATCGCGAGGGCCGCGGCGCTCGCGTCAGCGATCGGGCGACGACCGTCGTCGCTCAGGCGCGCGCGACCCTCGCCGCAGCGGCGGGCGTCAGCGTCGCCGCGGGCGCGGCGCGCGATCCCTTCGCCGGCGAACTGCGTCTTGGCGTCATCGCGACCGTGGCGCCCTATCTGCTGCCGATTGCCTTGCCGGAGCTTGTTCAGGCTCTGCCACGCACGCCCCTCTATCTCATGGAGGATCTGACCGACCGGCTTCTTCAGCGCTTGCGCGACGGCGCTCTCGACGCAGCGGTCATCGCGACCGATCCGCGAGACGCCAAGCTCATGTCGGTCGAGCTTTATGACGAGCCCTTCTTCTTCGTCTTTTCTGGTCAAGGGACAAGGCGCGGGCGCGCCTCGATCGGCGTCGAGGAGATCGACCCGAGCACCCTGCTTCTGCTGGCCGAGGGCCACTGTCTGCGTGATCAAACGTTGGCGCTCTGTAATGGGGCGGAGCGGACGGCGCTTGGCGCCGACGTTCGCGGAACGAGCCTAGAGACGTTGCGGCATCTCGCGTCGGCCGGGCAGGGGGCGACGCTCGCGCCCCTGCTCGCCTACGTCGAGTGGCGCCGTTCGGGGGGCGGAATCGCCGGCTTGAAGATTGTGGGCGACGGCGCATCACGACGGGTCAGGCTCGTCTTCAGGCGCGGCTCGGCGCGGGAAGCGGCGCTCGAGGCGCTCGCCGCATCGTTGCAAGCGACCGCCGGCGCCGCATTGGCGAAGTCTTTGCGCGAAACCGAAGGGGATCCTAAGCGCGCTTGAGCGCCGACTGGCTCATGGCGAAACGCGCCAATCGCGCGGGGCCGTTTGAGGACGGGTGGAGACGGCGCTCCCCGGCGGGTTGCGCCTGAAAAACGGCTATGTTAGGCAACCGGGCCTTTCGGGCAGGCTCGGCCAGGCGCTCGTTTTTTGAGCGCGGAAGCGCCAGGAATTTCCGAGGTTCGCGGTAGCCTTCCGGGAGGCGGCGGGGCTATAATCGTCATCTGAGGTTGCTGCGTGGCAGAGGAAGACACGGTTGTTTCCGGCGTAGCCGGACGTTACGCGTCCGCCCTGTTTTCGCTCGCCCAGGACCAACGCGAGGGCGAGGCCGTCGCGGATGCGCTGGCGCGGTTCGACGCCCTCATCGCCGAAAGCCCGGACCTCGAGCGGATGGTGCGGAGCCCGGTTTTTTCCGCCGCCGATCAGTTGAAGGCCCTCGACGCTATCCTGGCGCAGGCCGAAATCGGCGGCGTGGCCGCGAATTTCCTCAAACTCGTGGCGTCGAAGCGCCGGCTATACTTCATCCGCGAGATGATCGCGGATTATCGAAAACTGTATGACACGTCGCGCGGCGTGACGCGGGCCGAAGTCACGAGCGCGGCCCCCTTGACCGATGCGAACGTCGCCTCGCTCAAGGATTCGCTGCGCGCGTCGTCCGGCGGCCGGGAGGTCGATCTCGACATGAAGGTCGATCCCTCGATCATCGGCGGCTTGATCGTGAAACTTGGGTCGCGCATGGTCGACGGCTCGCTCAAAACCAAACTCAACGCAATTCGCCTTGCCATGAAAGAGGTCGGCTGATGGATATCCGCGCCGCAGAAATTTCCTCGATACTCAAGACTCAGATCGCCAATTTCGGCGCTGAAGCCCAGGTCACCGAAGTCGGACAGGTCTTGAGCGTCGGCGACGGCATCGCCCGCGCCTACGGCCTCGATAAGGTCCAGGCCGGCGAAATGGTCGAGTTCGAGAACGGCACGCGCGGCATGGCGCTCAACCTCGAGAACGACAACGTCGGCATCGTCATTTTCGGCGGCGACCGCGAGATCAAGGAAGGCCAGACGGTCAAGCGCACCGGCGCGATCGTCGACGTTCCGATCGGCAAGGAGCTGCTAGGCCGCGTCGTCGACGCGCTCGGCAATCCGATCGATGGCAAGGGCCCGATCAACTCTTCGCAACGGGCTCGAGTCGACGTCAAAGCGCCCGGCATCATTCCCCGCAAGTCGGTGAACGAGCCGATGGCGACGGGCCTGAAAGCGATCGACAGTATGATTCCGATCGGTCGC
Source organism: uncultured Alphaproteobacteria bacterium (assembly GCA_963737365.1). Classification (GTDB taxonomy): domain Bacteria; phylum Pseudomonadota; class Alphaproteobacteria; order Rhizobiales; family Beijerinckiaceae; genus Roseiarcus. Next base: position 313,633 of record CAVTSD010000005.1, on the reverse strand, counting down.
GGCCAACGCGAGCTCATCATCGGCGATCGGCAGACGGGCAAGACCGCAATCACCCTCGACACCATCCTCAACCAGAAGTCCCTGAACCAGGGCACCGACGAGTTGAAGAAGCTCTACTGCGTTTACGTGGCGATCGGGCAGAAGCGTTCGACAGTCGCCCAGTTCGCCAAGGTCCTGGAGGAGCACGGCGCGCTGGAATACACGATCATCGTCGCCGCCACCGCCTCTGACCCGGCTCCGATGCAGTTTCTCGCCCCGTTCTCGGGCTGCGCGATGGGCGAGTACTTCCGCGACAACGGCATGCATGCGGTCATCGTCTATGATGACCTGTCCAAGCAGGCGGTCGCCTATCGCCAGATGTCGCTCCTGCTGCGCCGCCCGCCGGGCCGCGAAGCCTATCCCGGCGACGTGTTCTATCTCCATTCCCGCCTGCTCGAGCGCGCCGCCAAGCTCAACAAGGACAATGGCTCAGGCTCGCTCACCGCGCTGCCGATCATCGAGACCCAAGCCAACGACGTCTCGGCCTATATTCCCACCAACGTCATCTCGATCACCGACGGGCAGATTTTCCTGGAGACCGACCTCTTTTATCAGGGCGTCCGGCCGGCAGTGAACGTGGGTCTTTCGGTTTCGCGCGTGGGTTCCGCGGCGCAGACCAAGGCGACCAAGAAGGTCGCGGGCAAGATCAAGGGCGAACTGGCGCAATATCGCGAGATGGCGGCTTTCGCCCAGTTCGGCTCGGATCTGGACGCGGTCACCCAGCGCCTGCTCAATCGCGGCGCGCGTCTGACCGAGCTTCTCAAGCAGCCGCAGTTCTCGCCGCTTAAGATGGAAGAGCAGGTTTGCGTCATCTATGCCGGCGTCAACGGCTTCCTCGACAAATTGCCGCTCGACAAGGTTCGGCCGTTTGAAGACGGACTCCTCAGCTTCCTGAGGGGGAAGAACCCGGACATCCTTGAACTCGATCCGCACGTCCAACGATCTGACCAGCGAGGTCGAAGCCAAGCTCAAGTCGGCGGTCGAATTCTACGCCGGGACCTTTGCCTAACATGGGTCGACTTTACCCAGCCGTTCGCCTGTCTCGAAGCGCGCGCGGAGGCGCTGAGCGATGCCATCGCTAAAAGAACTGAGGAACCGCATCGCCTCGGTCAAGTCGACGCAGAAAATCACCAAGGCCATGCAGATGGTCGCGGTGTCGAAGCTGCGTCGCGCGCAAGGGGCGGTCGAGGCGGCGCGTCCTTACGCCGAGCAGGTCGAAACGGTGCTGACGAATCTGGCCGGGGCCGGGAGTGAGGGCCAGGGCCCGCGGCTGCTCGTCGGCAGCGGCTCGGACCAGACTCATCTTCTGCTCGTTTGCACGGGGGAGCGCGGGCTGTGCGGCGCCTTCAACACCGCCATCGTGCGCCTTGCGCGCGAGCGGGCCAATTCGCTCGCGGGGCAGGGCAAGACGGTCAAGATTCTTTGCGTCGGCAAGAAGGGTTACGATCAGCTGCGCCGCACGCATGAGCGGCAGATCCTGGAGCTGATCGACCTGCGCGCGGTGCGAACGATCAACTATGCGACAGCCAAGCCCATCGCCGAGAAGGTGATCGCCCTGTTCGAGAATGGCGAGTTTGACGTCTGCACGCTCTTCTTCTCGCGCTTCAAGTCGGTGATCGCCCAGATCCCGACCGCCCAGCAGTTGATCCCACCGGAGCTTGGCGCGAAAGACGAGACCGCGCCGGTGTACGACTACGAGCCTGACGAGGGAGAAATCCTCGCCGACCTGTTGCCGCGGGCGGTCACAGTGCGCGTCTATCGCGGACTGCTTGAAAATGCGGCCTCGTTCTTCGGCGCGCAGATGAGCGCCATGGACAACGCGACCCGTAACGCGGGCGACATGGTGAAGAAATACACGCTTCGCTACAACCGCACCCGCCAGGCGATGATCACCAAGGAACTGATCGAGATCATATCGGGCGCCGAGGCGCTCTGACCGGACCTTGCGCCTACGGCGGCGCAGAAAACGAAAAAGACGAGGACGAAGACCAATGGCGAATATCGCGAATGCCACCGGCCGCATCACTCAGGTCATCGGCGCCGTCGTCGACGTCGCGTTCGACAGTTATCTGCCGCCCATTCTCAACGCGCTCGAGACGATGAACAACGGCAATCGTCTCGTCCTCGAGGTTGCGCAGCATCTGGGCGAGAACACCGTGCGCTGCATCGCCATGGACATCTCCGAGGGTCTGGTCCGTGGGCAGGAAGTGACCGACACCAACGAGCCGATTTCGGTTCCGGTCGGCGAGGGCACGCTCGGGCGCATCATGAATGTGATCGGCGAACCCGTGGATGAAGCCGGGCCGATCAACATGGAAGGTCGCCGCGCCATCCATCAGCCGACCCCATCCTACGTCGAACAGTCGACGGAAGCCCAGATTCTCATCACCGGCATCAAGGTCGTCGACCTGCTCGCGCCTTACGCCAAGGGCGGCAAGATTGGCCTCTTCGGCGGCGCGGGCGTGGGCAAGACGGTGCTCATCCAGGAGTTGATCAACAACGTCGCCAAGACCCACGGCGGCAACTCGGTGTTCGCGGGCGTCGGCGAGCGCACGCGCGAGGGCAATGACCTCTATCACGAATTCATCGACTCGAAAGTCAACGCCGATCCCCATAATCCTGATCAAGGCGTGAAATCGAAGTGCGCGCTGGTGTTCGGCCAGATGAACGAGCCGCCGGGCGCGCGCATGCGCGTCGCGCTCTCCGGTCTCACCGTCGCCGAGCATTTCCGCGACCAGGGCCAGGACGTGCTGTTCTTCGTCGACAACATCTTCCGCTTCACCCAGGCCGGTTCGGAGGTCTCCGCGCTTCTCGGGCGCATTCCCTCGGCGGTCGGTTACCAGCCGACGCTCGCCACCGACATGGGCTTGCTTCAGGAGCGCATCACCACCACCACCAAAGGCTCGATCACTTCCGTGCAGGCGATCTACGTCCCCGCCGACGATTTGACCGACCCGGCGCCGGCGACCTCGTTCGCCCATCTGGACGCCACAACGGTGCTGTCGCGCGCGATTTCAGAGAAGGGCATCTATCCGGCGGTCGATCCGCTCGATTCGACGTCGCGCATGTTGACCCCAGCGGTCGTCGGCGAGGAGCACTATAGCGTCGCCCGCCAGGTGCAACAGGTGCTGCAGCGCTACAAAGCCTTGCAGGACATCATCGCGATCCTCGGGATGGACGAGTTGTCGGAAGAGGATAAGCAGATCGTGGCGCGAGCGCGGAAGATCGAGCGCTTTCTGTCACAGCCCTTCGACGTCGCCGCCGTGTTCACCGGCACGCCTGGCGTGCAGGTAAAGATCGAGGACACTGTCAAGGGCTTCAAAGGCATTGTCGAAGGCAAGTACGACAATCTGCCGGAGGCTGCGTTCTACATGGTTGGTACGATCGAGCAGGCCGTCGAGAAGGCGAAGAAGCTCGCGGCCGACGCCTAATCAGAATAGCGTTCGGGGAAGGGCTCATGCCGACGACTTTCCACTTCGAGCTCGTGTCGCCGGACAAGATGCTCTTCAACGGCTCCGCGCAGGCGGTGCTCGTGCCCGGCGCCGAAGGCGATTTCCAGGTGCTCAGCGACCACGCGCCGGTCATGACCGCGATGCGCGCCGGCGTTGTGGGAATCGACGACGAACAGGGCAAGCACACGCGCGTGTTCGTGCGCGGCGGCTTTGCTGACGCGAGCAAAGCCGGTCTCATCCTGCTTGCGGAAACCGCGATCCCGTTCGAGGACCTGAACGCCGACACGCTCGGGCAGGAGATCAAGAACGCGGAGGAAGACGTTGCGGACGCGACCGACGACCAGAAGCAAGCCGCGCAAGAGAAACTCGACCGGCTGCGCGAGCTGACGGACGTGATCAAAGTCTGAGACCGGTTACGATCGGTCAAGTCGGAGGGAGTGGTTGGGTCGCGAGGATATGGTGCCGCGGCACCTTGATCACGCAAAAGGCGAGAGAAGACCGTCGCTTCATCGCCAAATCCTTCCCGCGTCTCTTACGGCGATTCATTAACCCAGCGCGCCCTTGGGTTGACAGACAAAACCGGACCTCCCTAAACAACCGCGCCGCGGGCAACGCGAGCCATGGTAGGAGCGAGCGTCCGCTTTGACATCGAACGCCAGTGTGACGCCTGCCGACATTCGTTCCGCTCACGCTCGCATTCGCGATCACGTTCGCCGCACCCCGCTTCTTGAGATCGCTTCGCCAATCGACGGGCGCCGCCGCTTTCGCTCAAGCTCGAATGCCTGCAAGCAACCGGCTCGTTCAAGGCGCGCGGCGCGTTCCATAACCTTCTCACTCGAACCGCGCCCGCAGCCGGTTGCGCCACCGCTTCGGGCGGCAATCACGGCGCGGCGGTTGCTTTCGCCGCGCAGAAGCTCGGCATCCGGGCGCGCGTTTTCGTGCCGGAAATCGCATCGCTCGCGAAGGTCACGAAAATCAAGGCTTATGGCGCCGAGGCCATTATCGGGGGCGCCGCCTACGCAGTGGCGCAGGAGCGATGCGACGCCTATGTCGCCGAGAGCGGCGCGCTTTTGATCCATCCTTACGACGCCGTCGAAACGATCGCGGGACAGGGAACGGTCGCGCTCGAGTGGGAGGAGGACCTTGAGCGCCTCGGACTTCAGAAGCTCGACACGGTCCTCGTGGCGGTGGGCGGGGGCGGTCTTATCGCTGGCGTTGCGGCCTGGTTTCAAGGCAGGGTCAAGGTCGTCGGCGTCGAGCCGGAGGGTTCGCGCGCCCTTTACGCGGCGCTGGAGGCGGATAAGCCGGTCGACGTGACCGTCCAGTCGCTTGCCGCTGATTCGCTCGGCGCCAAGCGGGTCGGGGACCTCAATTTCGACATTGCGAAGAGCTTCGTGAGCGGCGTCGTTCTGGTCGAGGACCGAGCGATTGGCGAGGCTCAGCGCCGGCTCTGGGCGGATTTCTCGGTCATCGCCGAGCCAGGCGGCGCGGCGGCCTTCGCCGCCATCGCGAACGGCGCCTACCGGCCAGAGCCTCATGAACGGGTCGGCGTTCTGGTCTGCGGCGCTAATGCCGATCTCAATACATTCGCACCTCGCGAGGGTCGTGCAGAGGCTGTTTCTTGAGCGCAAAATCGCGTTTTCGGCCATTGCGGCGCGGGACACCCCGAACTATTGTCCGCCCGCTTTCCGCCAAGGCCTTGCGGCCTCGCGGCGCATTGGGGCGTAGCCAAGTGGTAAGGCAGCGGATTTTGATTCCGCCATCCGGAGGTTCGAATCCTCCCGCCCCAGCCAGGCATTCCTCGAGTTTGGAGACTTCGCTATGGTCGGCGGTCACGTCAGCGCAACTGGGGCAACCCCGAACTCGTAAACCATCGCGCGCGAGCGAAGGGGGAATGCAACTCTAGGTTCGTTGCGTTTCCGCGAAGAGAGTTGTAAATTAGCCTAAAATTTTCAGTGAAAAGTCGCCCAAGGAACGCTCATGACAATTGCCTCATTCCCTACGTCGTCCGGAAACGGCACTGAGCCCGACGGCCAGTTGTTTCTAGATTCTAGCGGCAACCTGATCGGCGCGACAGTCCTTGGTGGGACGGGCGATGGCACGACCTACAAAATCGTCGATACAGGGGGTGTTTACGCCAGCACCCCGACCTTTCTGGCGGACATACCCAACGGGTTAAACACGCTTGAGAACGTGCCGATCTTGAGCGCCGATGCGAACGGCGACCTTTTCGGGCTAGAGATTTCGGGTGGCGTGCATCACTACGGAACCATCGTCGAATTCCCCGCCGGGGGCGGCGCCCCGACCACGGTGGCGGGCTTCGACGGCAGCGGCGCCGGCGCCAACCCGGGAGGGCAACTGCTTGTTGATGCGAGTGGCAATCTGTTTGGAACGACGGCAGGAGGCGGCGCCGGCGGCACCGGCGGTGCCAGCGGCGCCGCGACGGTGTTTGAACTAAAGAACACGGGCGGCGTCTACGCGACCGCCCCAATCGTCCTCGCCAGCTTCGGCTCAGGCATCACGCCGTCTGGCTCCGGCAACCTGGTCGAAGACGCGGCAGGCGACCTTTTCGGCACAACCACAAGCTCGGTGTTTGAGGTCCAGAAGACAGGCGCCGCCTATGCCCCTCCGGTTAGCCTCGTCCCCTTCCCCGTGGGGACAGAAATCGGCAATTTAACCATAGATGCTAACGGCGATATTTTCGGGACAACGGTCACGGGCGGGGCGAACGGCGATGGCTCGGTATTTGAGATCGAGAAAACAGCCACCGGATACGTCAGCGAGCCTTCGACCCTCGGCAAGCTTCACCTCCGCAGACGGACAGCTGTCTCTAAACCACCCCAAAACCCTGATCGTGGATGCCAACGGCGACCTTTTCGGAACCACGGACCCGAGCGGCCAGAACTCAGGGGGGGTCGTTTACGAAATCGTCAAGACTCTCCATCGGCTACGACAGCACGCCGACCATAGTCCACGATTTCAACGGAGGCGCAGACGGCGTTGGACTCGGCGCCAATTTGGTGGCCGACGCGAGCGGTAATCTTTACACGACTACGAAGACTGGCGGCGTCAACTCGGATGGTTCGATGGTGGAGATCACCGACAGCGGCTTTGCCACGACGCCTACGGTAACGCCGGCAATCGGCAATATCTTTTGGCAGAACACTAACGGTCAGGCTGCGCTCTGGCAGATTGACGGAACGAGCGTGATTGCAGCCGGATCGATTGGTCCTAATCCCGGCCCCAGTTGGAAGGAGATCGGAACCGGAGACTTCAACGGTGACGGGAATTCCGACATCCTGTGGCAGAACGCGAGCGGGCAAGCCGCGATCTGGGAAACGGGCGGGAACGGGAACATACTCAGCGCTGCTGCGGTCGGCCCCAATCCTGGGCAAAGCTGGCAGGAGATCGGAACAGGCGACTTCAACGGTGACGGAAAATCCGATATTCTTTGGCAGAATGCGAACGGTCAAGCCGAAATCTGGGAAATGAATGGGACCAGCATACTCAACGCCGCCGCGGTGGGTCCCAATCCTGGACCGAGTTGGAAGGCGGTCGGAACAGGCGACTTCAACGGCGACGGAAAGTCCGACATTCTTTGGCAGAACACGAATGGTCAGGTCGAAATTTGGGAAATGAACGGTACGAACGTAGTCAGCGCGGCTGCGCTGAGTTCCAATCCTGGGCCTACGTGGAAGGTGATCGGAACGGGCGACTTCAACGGCGACGGAAAATCCGACATTCTTTGGCAGAACACGAATGGTCAAGCAGAAATCTGGGAAATGAACGGGACCAACGTACTCAGCGCCGCCGCCGCGGGTCCCGATCCTGGACCGAGCTGGAAGGTGGTGGGGGCCAGCGACTTCAACGGCGCCGGATTTTCAGACATCCTATGGCAGAACACGAGCGGTCAGGCGGAAATCTGGGAAATGAACGGGACCAATGTAATCGGGGCTGGCGCCGTGGGCCCCAACCCTGGCCCAAGTTGGCAGACGGTTGCCCTGACTAGCTCCAGCGTCCCTTCATGAAAGCCTGGGACTCTCTCGATTTCTTGTTGATTATCAGAAAGATTTAGCTCTTTCGTCCGCTCGGGGAGATTGGCTCTTTCCTCATGGTAGCCTGAGCGGCGTTCCATTTGAGCTCTTCAGGTTCCAGGGCGCCAGCTCGGTCGGTCGGCGGCCGGTTCGACCTATGCGCGCCGCTGTCCAGGACAAGCTTAAACTTCGATCCCCTCCAGCAGCCCAATGTTAGCCGTCAGCTGCGAAATGACTGCAAACGGTCACGCGCCGGTCGATCCTTAACGGGTCATTCCACCGACACGCTTAGGTTGTGAGCAGATCGCGGACACAGGTTTGGCTATCCTAAGCGATCTGGATCGACTTGTCGTCAAGCAAAGGTGCGCCCGTGCTGCCAAACGTTGTTCTTTTTCAAGGCGAAAACTCGCTCAATGATAGCGGCCTTTGGGAGACGAACGGCACGGCCGCCGGGACATTCGAACTGGCGCCCGCCGGAGCTGGTGCGCAAGGGCTCTTTCCCACCGGCATGACGGTCCTCGGCAACTACGTTCTGTTCGAAGGCGTGGACTCGAGCGGGGACGTTGGGCTGTGGACGTCAGACGGGACCGCCGTCGGCACAAAGGAACTTATCTCCATCGCGGGAGCGAGCTCGGCGGGCATCGCTCCGAGCGACCTGACAGTCTTTGGCAGCGAGGTGCTTTTCAGTGGCATCAACGCGAGCGGCCAGACCGGATTGTGGGCGACAGACGGGACAGCCAACCACACTTTCGAGCTGGCCGGCATTATTGGGGCGGCGGCGGCCGGAGTCGCGCCGACCGACCTCACAACCTTCAAGAACGAAGCACTTTTCACCGGTACGGACACGGCAGGTCACCTTGGCCTTTGGGTGACCAACGGCACGGTAGCGGGCACGCAGGAGCTCACCGGCATCGCCTCGGCGTCGTCGACTGGACTCGATCCGACTGACATGGCGGTCTTCAACAATGAGGCGCTTTTCAACGGCGTCGACGCCAACGGCCTGTCCGGTCTGTGGGTGACGGATGGAACGGTCGGCGGGACGCAGGAACTCGCCGCCGGGCCGGGCGGCGCGGCGGAATCCGGAGGATTAAATCCAACCGATATCACGGTCTTCAACAATGAGGTGCTGTTCAGCGGCCTCGACGCCAGCGTCGACATGGGATTGTGGGTTTCGGACGGGACAGCCGCCGGCACGCACGAGTTGACCGGCGTAGTCGGCGCCGATGCCGCAGGGCTCGCGCCGAGCGACCTCACGGTGTACGATGGCGAAGTCCTGTTTCGCGGCCTCGACCAATCGGGTCGCTCGGCGCTCTGGATAACGAATGGGACCGCTGCTGGCACGAAAGAGCTGACGGGTATCGTCGGAGCGGCGACCACCGGAGCCGGATTCGACCCGTCGGGGTTCGCTGTTTACGATGGCATGGTGCTGTTCAGCGGCGTCGATTCACGCGGTGACACTGAACTATGGGAGACGAACGGCACGGCCGCCGGGACAACGGAAATAAATCCGAGTTCCGCGACGCAGTCGATGGGGCTATTTCCAACCGACCTGACTGCGCTCAGCCAGAGTTCGCCTGCACCTCCGGCGCCTCCTACGGCCCCCTCGACGCCAACCGGCGCCATCCTGTGGCAGAACACGAGCGGTCAAGCTGCAATCTGGGAAATGAACGGGACCAGCGTGATCGCCACCGCAATGGTTGGCTCGAATCCCGGGCCAAGTTGGAAAGTGATTGGATCGGGCGACTTCAACGGCGACGGGAATTCCGACATCCTGTGGCAAAACGCGAACGGTCAAGCCGCAATCTGGGAGACAGACGGGAGCGGGAACATACTCAGCGCTGCCGCCGTAGGGCCCAGTCCTGGGCCGAGCTGGGAAGTGATCGGTTCGGCCGACTTCAACGGTGACGGAAAATCCGACATCCTGTGGCAGAACACGAATGGCCAAGCCGCAATCTGGGAAATGAACGGTACCAGCATACTAAGCGCTGCTGCGGTTGGCCCCAATCCTGGACCGAGTTGGAAGGCGATCGGAACGGGCGACTTCAACGGCGACGGAAAGTCCGACATTCTTTGGCAGAACCTGAACGGCCAAGTTGAGATCTGGGAAATGAACGGGACCAGCATACTCAGCGCTGCTGCGCTGAGCTCCAATCCTGGGCCGAGTTGGAAGGCGATCGGAACGGGCGACTTCAACGGCGACGGAAAATCCGACATTCTTTTCCAGAATACGAACGGTCAAGTCGAGATCTGGGAAATGAACGGGACTGGCATACTCAGCGCTGCCGCGGTTGGCCCCGATCCTGGACCGAGTTGGAAGGCGATCGGAACGAGCGACTACAACGGCGGTGGTTTGTCAGACATTCTATGGCAGAACACTAGCGGTCAGGCAGCGATCTGGGAAATGAACGGGACCAACGTAATCGGCACCGCTACGGCCCCCAATCCTGGACCGAGTTGGCTGGCTAAGGCGTAAAGCATCCAGACTGTCCCAACCAGCGGGCGCGGCCAAACAAAAGGTAGCCTCTGTCCTGAGACCTCTCGCGAACCAAGGACGGTGTCGGGTCGCCCCGGTACCCCGCGCCAACTTCGACTTGGACCACAAGCAGTTGGCTCACAAGACCGAAAAAAACGGACCGCGTCACGCCACTCAGCCGTGTCGGTCTCCAGTTGTTCGCGACCTAGAGCGCCGGACCCTCAGGTTGAATTGGGGGTATTCCCGAATTGGGGAGATTTTGATTCAACCTGTGGGCTGAGCAGGCCAGCAGGTATGCCGAAGCCCTATTCCGAGGATCTGCGCGAGCGCGTTGTGAGGCACGTCGAAGCCGGTCATTCGCGGCGGGCGGCGAGGGTTCATTTTGGTGTCTCGGCATCCTTCGTCATCAATCTGATGACGGCCTATCGCCAGCGCGGCAGCCTTGCGCCCAAGCGCCTCGGCGGACGCAGGCGCGCCAAGCTCGATCCGCATCGCGCATTTCTTTTGCGCCGTCTGGCGGAGAAGACGACATCACAATACCGGAGGCGCGAAAGTCGACCCGCCTCACTCTCTCGCTGGTTCATCCGCAACGGCTATCGCTTTAAAAAAAAGCTTCTGGCCAGCGAATGCGATCGCTCCGATATTCGCCAGGCCCGAGAAGAATGGCGGACTGCGAGCCGCATAGGCTGGTTTTCCTCGACGAGACCGGAACCACGACGAAAATGACGCGCTTGCGTAGGCGCTGCCTGAAGGGCAAGCGTCTCCGCTCCAAGGCTCCCTTCGGACATTGGAAGATCCAGACCTTCATCGCCGGACTGCGTTGCAACGCCCTCACCGCGCCCTTCGTCATCGACGCGCCGATGGACCGGAGAATCTTTGAAACCTATGTCGCGACCCAACTCGCCCCGACCCTCGAAAAAGGCGACATCGTCATCATGGACAATCTGCCCGCCCACAAAAGCCCAATCGCCGAGAAAGCCATTCTTGACCAGGGCGCATGGGTTCTGTTTCTGCCGCCTTTAGCCCAGATCTCAATCCGGTCGAGACGGCCTTCTCAAAACTCAAGGCTCACCTGCGCGCCCGAGCCGCCCGAACAATCGACGATCTCTGGAAAGCCATCGGACAAATCTGCGACCTCTTCGAACCCGAAGAATGCAAAAACTACTTCCAAGCCGCAGGATACGGATTCAAATGAACGTCCGGCGCTCTAGGGTTATCGATTAGGCAGTGAGCCCGCCCCGCCGAGGAGTGCGGCCTTCAGCCGCGTAAAAAGCGTTCTGGGTGTGATTGTTCATGGAATAGGGACCCCGCTACGGGGCTGATTTGCATCCAATCGGAACCCTGGCGTCGCCGGGTTCACATTGGCCTTCCGATGACTGGAGGGCTGGATTGGAATGCTTGTTGTGGAAACGATCGCGAAGATACGGCGGGCCTATTTTTCGCAAGGGAAGGCGATCAAGGAGATCTGCCGGGACTTGCATGTTTCCCGGAAAGTGGTTCGGAAGGTCATCCGTTCGAACGCCACCGAGTTTCACTACGAGCGCTCGCAGCAGCCCTTGCCGAGAATTGGCCCCCTGGCGGGAGCAGCTTGAGGCCCTGCTTGCTGATAACGACGGTCAGCCCCCTCGCGAGCGTCTGACGCTGATTCGGATTTTCGAGGATCTGCGCGCTCTTGGATATGGAGGCAGTTACGCGGCAGTCAGGCGCTATGCGATCGCCTGGCGGGAGAAGCGCGCGGGCGCCACGGCCGACGCCTATGTTCCGCTGAGCTTTGCTCCGGGCGAGGCCTACCAGTTCGATTGGAGTCACGAGATCGCGCTGATCGGCGGCGTGACGACGACTTTAAAGGTCGCCCATGTCCGGCTCTGCCACAGCCGAATGATGTTCGTGCGCGCCTATCCTCGCGAGAGTCAGGAGATGGTGTTCGACGCGCACGATCGCGCCTTCGCCTTCTTCAAGGGCGCGTGTGGGCGCGGGATTTATGAAATATGAAAACGGCGGTCGATACGGTGTTCGTCGGCAAGGCCCGGCAATACAATCGCCGCTTCGTTCAGATGTGCTCGCATCATCTGGTCGAGCCGGTCGCCTGCACGCCGGCGGCGGGATGGGAGAAAGGGCAGGTCGAGAACCAGGTCGGGCTCGTCCGCGAGCGCTTCTTCGTCCCAAAACCCCGGTTCCCAAGCTACGACGAACTCAACGCCTGGCTGGTCGATCGGTGCATGGTGTGGGCGAAGGCCCACCCCCATTCCGAGCGCCCGGAAGAGACGATCTGGGAAGTATTCGAGGAAGAGCGGCCGAAGCTCGTCCCCTATCGTGGCCGGTTCGACGGCTTCCACGCCCTGCCGGCCTCGGTGTCGAAGACCTGCCTGGTGCGGTTCGACAACAACAAATATTCGGTCAACGCCAGCGCCATTGGCCGCCCGGTCGAGATTCACGCTTACGCCGACCGGGTCGCCATCCGTCAGGATGGGCGCGCCGTCGCCGAGCACGCGCGCTCATTCGGCCGCGGCAAGATCGTCTACGATCCCTGGCATTACGTGCCGGTGCTGGCGCGCAAACCCGGCGCGCTCCGGAATGGCGCGCCGTTCAAGGACTGGGTCCTGCCCGGAGCCCTGGAACGCATCCGTCGCAAGCTCGCGGGCTCCGACGACGGCGACCGGCAGATGGTCAAGATTCTCGCCGCCGTGCTGACCGACGGCCTGTCCGAGATCGAAGCGGCCTGCGCCCAGGCGCTCGCCGAGGGCGTGCATTCCGCCGATGTCGTTCTCAACATCCTGGCGCGGCGCCGCGATCCGGGACCGGCCGCGATCATCATGACCCCGGCCACCCTGCATCTCACCCATACCCCGGTCGCCGATTGCGCCCGCTACGACGCCCTGAGGAGCCCCTGACGATGGAAAGAACCGAAGTCCTCGACATGATGGGAGCGCTCAAGCTCTACCTACGGCATGAAGGCGGCCTACGACGAGACCTTGGTCGTCGCCCTCAAGCGGAGCCACGAACCCCAGCGCTTCGTCGGCGACCTCCTGAAGGCTGAGATCTCGGAGAAACAGGCGCGCTCGATCAAATACCAGCTCACCATCGCCAGGCTGCCGCTCGCCAAGGATATTGAAGACTTCACCTTCAAGGATACGCCGATCAACGAGGCCCTGGTCCGCGATCTCGCCTCCGGCGCTTTCCTCGCCCAGCAGCGTAACGCCGTGCTGATAGGGGGAACGGGAACCGGGAAAAGCCATCTCGCGATCGCTATTGCACGCAATTGCATCCGGGCCGGATCGCGCGGACGGTTCTTCACAACCGTCGATCTCGTCAACCAGCTCGAGGCCGAGACCCGAGCCGGGCGACAGGGCCGCATCGCCGATCATCTCACCCGGCTCGACTTCGTCGTCTTCGACGAACTCGGCTATCTGCCCTTCGCCCAGGCCGGAGGCCAACTGCTCTTCCATCTCGTTAGCCGCCTCTATGAGCGCACCTCGATACTCGTCACCACCAATCTCGCTTTCGGCGAATGGCCGAGCGTCTTCGGCGATCCGAAAATGACGACGGCCCTGCTCGACCGTCTCACCCATCACTGCGACATCGTCGAGACCGGCAACGAAAGCTGGCGCTTCAAAAACCGCGCCTGAACTCTCTCCAAACAATCCGCCCTTCTCCGACCCGCGATCGCCCCGGCTGCGCAACCCCAGCCAGCTCCGCCGGGGCGATCGCTGCCGTTCGAGCACGTCTCAACAAGGGGTCCCTTTTAGGTGAAAATCCGGGGTCCCGTTTCCGTGATCATTGACATTCTGGGAGCCTAGCGCGACCCTCGAACCAGACGTGGAGGGGAACGGTTGCGGGACGCTCAGTCTCGTGTCAATTTCTGCGCTGCCGCGTCCAGGCAAGTAAAATGACTAGCGCTCGAAGCCGTTGGATTCACCCCGGGCAACAACGGCGGCGGAGCAGATGCTCGCCGCGCCGTCCATATGGCTCAATTGGATCAGTTGCATAAGCGGTATGATAGATTGACTCGATCGCTCGGCAGGCGGTTCTTTCGGGGTCTTGCCCATTTGCCTCGTACGATTGGCCATGCGTTGCGCTGGCCGTTCGTTCGGATCGCCTTCCACGGAAGCGGAGGTCCACGCGGCTGGCTGCGGCCGCTCATACCCCATTCCGCCAACCGGCGATCGACACCAAAAGTCCTCAATCTGAGTCGACGCGAGGTCTCTATTCCGGCCGATGAAAGGCGGGGTGTGGTTCGTGATGCGCGGGAGAGGCCGGATTGGAGCCTTGACGCGCAAAAGAAGACGATCCTCATCGTCAGTCACGAAGCCACCAGATCTGGCGCCCCCATTCTCGCGCTAAATCTCATTCAGCAATTGTCGTCGCGCTACAATGTTATCAGCCTGCTGCTGGAAAGCGGAGAACTTACCGACGACTTTCGCGTGGCGAGCGGTTCGCTCTATGTGGCCAATCAGAGCCACATCTCGGACAGAGAGTTGGACGAGGTTATCGAGGACATCATAGCTCGATACCCATTAGCGTTTGCAATAGCGAACACAGTAGCTTCGCGAAGGGTCCTGAGGGCGTTGAAGGAACGCGGCGTTCCGACAGTGTCGCTGGTGCACGAGTTCTCGTCTTACATACGCCCTCGATCCGTATTTACCGATGTTATCACGCTGTCGAGTGAAACAGTTTTCTCGTCAAAGTTGACGCTCGAAAACGCCATCAGGGATCTGTGGCTCTTTCCAAGCCCATCTATCCACGTCGTAGCGCAAGGAAAATGTATCGTTCCCGCAGGGCCAAGGACTGACTCCTCGAACACGAAAATAGAAAATCTTTGGGCCACCAGGAATTCTATCGTCGCTGATAAGAGAAAGTTCTTAGTTATAGCGATCGGTGGAGTCGAGCTGCGAAAGGGTGTCGATCTCTTTATTTCTTGTGCTTCGATATTGAGGAAACAGCAGGGGGGGGAACGATTTCAGTTCTTGTGGATCGGCGGAGGATTTAATCCGGACGCAGAATTGAACTACTCAGTATTCTTGGATGATCAGATCAAGCGCGCCGGGATGCAGTCGTGTCTCGATATTCTATCGTCGACGAGCAAGCTTGAACTTGCCTATCAAACCGCTGACCTGCTATTGGTTTCGTCTCGTCTGGACCCGCTTCCAAATGTAGCCATCGACGCATTGACCGTCGGACTTCCGGTTGTGTGCTTCGAACGCACCACCGGTATTGCGGACTTTCTGATTGAAAATGGACTCGGGGATGATTGCGTGGCGGGGTACCTCGACACGCATGATCTTGCCCGGAAAGTGAAAGCTCTCGCGGACTCGGACGTTTTGCGCATCCGCGTTTCCGAACGCTCACGCGCGGCTGCAAAAAAGCAGTTCAACATGAACATGTATGTGTCGAAGATCGAAGAGATCGCGATGCAGGCGGTTGGCAAAGAATTGCGACTCAAAGAGGAGGTCAACACGATTTTGGCTTCCGGAAAGTTTCGAAGTGACTTCTTCGCGCTCCCGGTGTCGAAATCAATTCCGGAGGAGGTGAGAGTCGAAGCCTATGTACGAAACATGGCTTCGGGTCTTGGTATTCGAAAGCCGATGCCTGGATTTTTGCCGACAGTCTATGCCTGGCAGAAGGCTTCCGCAGGAAGGGCAACCGGCGATCCTTTTGCCGACTTCTTGCGTGACGGGCTTTGCGAGGGTCCGTGGCTTCAAACGGTCATTCAAAGCGGCGCGAAGCCGCGACCCATGCCCGACACGGCGCCGCGCGTGGCGCTCCATTTGCACGCGTATTATCCGGACCAATTGGCCGGCCTAGTCGATCAACTCAATCTCAATTCGTCCACCCCGGATCTGTTTATCAGCGTCGTTTCGCCAGACGCGGCCGCTGAGGCGGCCGAGGCGGTGTCAGCCTACCGCGGACGACTTGTGGAGTCACGAGTGACGCCAAATGCGGGCCGCGACATCGGCCCGCTGCTGACACAATTTGGACCCGCTCTCTGCTCAGCCTACGATATCATAGGTCACTTGCACACTAAGAAGAGCACGCACGCGGATCCGTCAATTGCGGAAGCATGGAGGACGTTTCTGCTCGAAAATCTGATTGGGGGCGAGCGTGGCGGAGCCATGCTGGATACGATTCTGTGTTCGATGGCCCTCGATCCGACAATTGGCATCGTATTTCCCGATGACCCAAACGTTATGTCGTGGACCAACAACCGAGTGCACGCCGAGGACTTAGCTGCTCGCTTGAACTGCGGAACGCTTCCAGAGCACTTCAATTTTCCGATCGGCTCCATGTTTTGGATACGATCGTCAATCCTATCTAGATTCGTTCAACTTCAACTAGCCTGGAGCGATTATCCAGACGAACCGCTTCCGACTGACGGAACGGTTGTTCATGCTATAGAGCGGCTCTTCGGCGTTTTGCCGGCAACGATGGGCATGAAATGTTCTGTCACGAATATTTTCGGGGTCACGCGCTGACGTGCGGCCAATAGCCACGTTAGGACAGTTTGCTTCTGATAAAGCGGACATCAATAATCGCCCAGCCGCCGCCCCGCTCTCTCTATCGCGGATAACGGTTCATGGTCCGGAAGTTGGACTTCAAGTGAGAGGATAATCGGTCCTCGCGATTGGAGGCTCTAGGCACGCCTCCAACACAAGCGTCCATCCGAGGATGGGCGCAGCCATTCCCCGCTTGGGCTATTGTATTCTCTCTGATAAGTGGGGCCCATTGAAACATCGAAGCGGTGGTCCAAGTCGAAGCCGCCTGCGTCAAGGGGGCGCTCATGAGAGATTTGTCGGATCGAGCTGGGGTGAATGCGGCAATCGACGACCGCGAAGCATATGGGCTCGAGCGCACCGTAGGCCCCGATTCGGTCAGTGCAACTCGTGGCCTCTCCTTGACTTTCCCAGCCGCGCCGGCCAGCAGCGAGTTTACCGGAGAGCGTTATCTGTCCGAAATTCCTGGCCCGATCCAGTACGAGCACTATCATCGCTACGTCTTCGCACTTCCGTATTGCGCAGGCAAAGACGTGCTCGATATTGCCAGTGGCGAGGGCTACGGCTCGGCGTTCTTAGCCAGTGTCGCCAGGTCCGTGGTCGGGGTCGATATCGCCAAGGAGGCGGTCGAGGCGGCCCGCTTGGCCTACGCATCAAGAAACCTTCGTTATCTGGCTGGTTCCTGCACCGCCATTCCCGTGCCGGACGCTTCGATAGACGTCATCGTTTCCTTCGAGACGCTCGAGCATTTCCAGGAGCAGGAGCTCTTTTTCGCGGAGTGTAAGCGGGTCCTGCGGCCGGGCGGCGTACTCATCATTTCTACGCCGGACAAGACAGTGTACTCACCGCTTGGGCGGCCGCCCAATCCCTTCCACGCGCGGGAGCTGACGCGCGCCGAGTTCGAGGCTGCGTTGGCCAGTCACTTCGGGGATTACGACCTCGTTGGACAGGCTCAGATTGTCGGGTCCATGATCGGTCCGATCGGGGCTAAGGCTGGAAATTTCTCATGCCTGAAAGAAACCGTGCCGCGGACGTACGCGGTCGAGGGGGCCGTCGAGCGCCCAATGTATCTGATCGCGGTGGTGGGAGCCAAAGCGACGCAGGACCTCCAACTGCTCAATAGCGCGTCTCGGGCCGTGGCGCTATTCGCTGAGGCCGGGCAGAAGGCGTCCTTTCTAGAAAACGAGGTGGTGCGCGTCCAGCGCGAGATCGCCCTTCGGGAGGGGGAAATTCATCGGCTTGGCGGCGTCGAGAACGAGTTGCTAAGGGCGCTGCAGGCCTGCAACGACCGAGGCGGACACTTGCAACGGGACGTCGCCCGGCTCAACATCGAGCTCCAACAGACTTTGGGCCAGCTTGAACTGACAGAGGTCCGCCTCGAAGAGCAGAGAGTGCGGCTCGAACAGCAGGCAGTCCAACTGGACCAGCGCCGCGCGCTGACGTCCCGCCTGGAAAGCCAAAACAACCGTCTCACAACCGCCCTGGAAGCGGCGCAAAAAGCCGAACGCCGGCTGGCCGAGATAGAGGCTGCGAACAACAGGAGATTTACGCGAAATTTGGGGCGTCGGGCCGAGCGTATTGTGCGCCACGCATGCCGCCGGCCGATCCGCGCGCTCGCGGGCATGTACCGTGGCGTCCGCACTCGCAGCGCCACCGGTCAGAACGATGCCTCGTCCGCTGACGGGCGCCGGCCAAGCCGCGGTGTTCAGCAGCCCGCCAAGATCCGGCCTGACCAACCGCCGATCGAGCTTGATGCCGCGGTGGCGGCGACCGGCGAAGCCGGCTTGAATTTGGGTGTGGCGGTCATTCTAGGGGGCGATCGCTGGCTCCTGCCGCAAACCCTAGAAGCCTTGCGCCCGGCGGCGCAGCGCGGGGCCGAGATCATAATTTGCTCACCCTATGCCTCGGTCGTGACTGGCGCCGTGTCGGTTCCTTGTCCCCCTGCGAGCGATCCTGTGGTCCATCTAGATCGAATTCTGCGTGCGATGACGGTTCCTGCAGTTGTCGTCATCACCGACAACCTCGTGGTCCAGCCTGACGGGTTCGAGAACGTGCTTGATGTGTTCGCCCAAAACGATGCGTTGGCGGCCGTGAACGGCCTTGTGCAGGACGAGGCTTCCGGCAAGGACGGCGTAGCTGGCAAGACCGTCCGTCCCGTCGTCAGCCTCCAGCCGGGCCTGCTTTGCTTCGACCTCGACGTTTATGCCCTGGTCGGCGGCCTGCGCTCGGTTGACGGTGATATCAGGCAGTCGCTTGAGGACTATTCCAACCGCTGCGTCGCCGCTGGATTCACAGTCGGTGTCAATCCGTTCATTGCAGCTTGGCCCGCCGAGCAGGACATTCCCTTGCAGTCTTATCCGCCCGCCAAGCGCGCGCGGGCACGCGCACTTATATGCGACCTCGTGACTCCTACGCCGGATCAGGACTGTGGTTCGCTTAACTTGGTCTGGAACATCCGCATTCTGCAGAGCCTTGGTTACGAGTGCACTTTTCTGCCGACGGTCAACCGCAAGCACGCCGGCCGTTACACCGACGAATTGCGGAAAATGGGCGTACACTGTGTCACGGCGGACGAATACGACGACTTCTGGCCATTCATTGTTCATCATGGCAGCGAGTTCGAACTCATCATGCTGTTCCGTGTGCTTTGCGCCTCTCACCTTATCGACGGCGTCCGCGAGTTTGCGCCTCAGGCTCGGGTGATCTTCAGCACGGTAGACTTGCATTTCCTGCGCGAAAAGCGTGCCGCCGCCTTGGCCAACTCTACCGAGATGATGGCCAACGCTGAAGCCACCCAGCGCGAGGAGCTCCGCGTGATAGGCGAAGCGGACGCGACTATCATCGTGAGCATGTATGAATTGGATTTGCTCGCGGAGTTAGCGCCAACGGCTAGAAGCTACTGGATTCCCATAGTCAATCCGATCGCGGGGCTGCAGTCGCCTGCTGCTGGCCGCGCGGGGGTGATCTTCGTCGGAGGATTCAGCCATCACCCCAACGTCGACGCCATGCTCAATTTCATCACCGAGATCTGGCCGAAGGTCCGCGCTCTAGCACCGAGCGCCGAACTTTATGTGATCGGCTCTTCCGCGCCGCAGGAGCTGCTGGCGCTAAGCACGCTGACGAACGGGGTAAAAATTGTAGGCTTTGTGAGAAACCTCGGCCCCTGGTACCGATCGATGCGCGTCAACATTGCTCCGCTACGATATGGCGGCGGGGTAAAGGGCAAGGTCATATCTAGCCTGAGTGTCGGCCTGCCAACCGTAGCGACCCCAATGGCCGTCGAGGGTATGGGGCTCACTCACGGCTTGGACGTCATGGTGGCCGAGACTGACGATCAATTCGCCCGCGCGATTGCAGATCTGTGCGTCGACGACGACCGGTGGAACAACATGGCCCGTCACAGCGTCGAGGTCGCCCGCAGGA
Source organism: uncultured Alphaproteobacteria bacterium (assembly GCA_963737365.1). Lineage (GTDB taxonomy): Bacteria > Pseudomonadota > Alphaproteobacteria > Rhizobiales > Beijerinckiaceae > Roseiarcus. The sequence continues at coordinate 293,724 of CAVTSD010000005.1, read as the reverse complement.
TCTATTCAGTCGAGGCGATCGCGGGCCAGCTCAAGGCGCTGCTAACGGACCTAGATCTGCCGCACTGAGCGCCATTAGAGCGGGTTGCCTTCGACGGAGGCAGCTGCGCGGGAACAGCAGCCCCGGCGACAAGAAATTGCATAAATCAGAAATTTAGCTAAGCTTGCGCCATGCGTAATCCGTCCCCTCGTCCTGCCAAATCGTGGGTTAGCCGTTCCACGGCTCTTTCTTCACTACAATAGCGGCAAGAAAAAATCTTTCAGAAAATATCCTCGTAACCTAATGAAAAGCCTGGATTCGGACCACAGAATCCAAGGAAACCCAACCCAAAATCGGGGGCTTCGCCTTCAAACGCCGACGCGCCAGGAAACCGAAAGGGGGCGACCCCGGCACTGAACGTCGCCCCGGTGCGCGGCCGCGAAGAATGAAACCGATCCATCCGAAGGCGGAGCGATCTAGTCCACGGGCCTGACCACCCGATCTTCCAGCGCGTTCTCAAGATTGTCGACCATGCGGTTGAAGCTGAACCGCCGCGCGAAGATCCGCCCACGGGCGGCGATCGCGGCCCGCTTGGCGGGATCGCGGTAAAGCTGCAATACGCCGGCGGCTAGGTCCGGCGCGTCGCCCTTGCGGAACAGCCACCCTGTCTTGCGATGCAACACGATCTCGGTATTGCCCCCAATGTCCGACGCGATCGTCGGTATCCCTGCCGCCATGGCTAGGATTAAGGTCAATGCGAAGGGCTCGTAAAGCGAGGGGAATAAAAACGCGTCGTGCGTGTTGAAGAAGTCCATGAGCTCGCCCTCGGAGACAGCCGGCAATACTGTGATTGCGTATGCCGCGACGGAGGCTGAGATTTGCTCGTCGAGCCGGTCCTTAAACGCCGTATCCGAGGCGTCGCCCACGATGGTCAGGAAGACCCTCGGCGATGGCCCCAAGGCCGATTGAATCAACGGCAACGCAGCGATGCAATCTTGGGGCCCCTTGATGTCCACTAGGCGTCCGGCAAATAACAAACGCAATTCGCCCTGGCGATAGAGCGCTTTGCGGTCTGGAGCCAGGTCGGGATCCTGGACCGGTGCGTTAACACCGTTGTGGACAATGGTTTCGTGCTCGAAGACAAAGCCGCAGGATTGGTAAAGCGCCTGCACGAAGGCAGACCCGAATATCGCCAGGTAAGGCAGGCGCAGGTCGCCGGGCCCGTTTGAGGTCGGGAAGGGTTTGTCGCCGTGCACATGGCGCTCGAAATGTTGGTGGATTCGCTCGGGCGTCATGGCCGCGATCAGCCAATTGTCGGTTAGGAACAGGGCGGTGGGAACGCCGAGCTCCCCCATCTCCTTCTGGAAGGAGCCGTCCAGGAAGTAGAGGTTCCAGCCGAAAACGAGGTCAGGTCGGATCTCGGAAACGACGCGTCGGAGTTCCGCACGGTTATGAGCGTTGACTGCCTCCCGCTCGGCAACTGAGCCGACGAAAGGTCTATAAATGCTTTGCGAATCACACAGCAATCTCAGCGTCCTGCGGACACGTCGGTCGGCCGAGGCTGCAGCCACAGGGCCGAAGTTGCTCGTCAGAACGAAGATATCATGACCACGCTCGCCCAGTTTGTTTGCGACCTGGTGACATAAGCGTTCGTACCCGCCCACGGCATTCGGGGGATAGAGATTGGACAGGACAAGAATTTTCACGTTAAGACTTCCAGGATGAGTTGCTGAATATCCGGGTCGGAGTGGAAGACGCTTCTTTCGAACGTCCGGCTGGGGTTGCGCAAGAAGTAGGGCAGCAGAACAGTGACGGCTTCCAGTAGCGTGTGGCGGGTGAGGACTTGTAGATGTGGGACAAGCGCATGAGCCCCTTGCTTCTGCACCAGGCGCGACAGGTGGAAGGCGGCGACGGCGGCCCACTCCACCTTAACCTTCAGCGCGCCTTCCGAAATGGTGTTGACCGCATGGATGCGATAGCGCAACAACGGCTGTGACATGTAGCGGATGGACCGCCCTTCCGCGACCACCCGCAGAAGGAAATCCAGATCGTGGGCGTAGCGAAGATTGGCGAACAGGCCGATCTCGTCGAACATCCGGCGGCGTACGATCAGGTTCGAAGTTGTCATGAATATATTGGCGTTGATCAGCGACAATCCCAAGTCGCCGCTCTCCTGGTAGAAGGCCAATGCCTGCTCGTACCAGGGGTTATCGATGAGCGCGCCGTCGCCATCGATGAACGAAATACCGGTAACGACAACATCGAGGCCGGGATCCGCGTCAAAAGCATGCAGGGCGACCTCGATCCGCTCCGGCTCGAACATGTCGTCCGAATTGAGGATGGCGACGAACTCGCAGGTCGCCCGGGCCACGCCGCTGTTGATTGTGTTGTGCGCGCCCCGGTTGGGCTGACGCCAAAAAACGATTTCCGGGTGCGACTGATGCAGCTGCCGAACGATGGCGGGCCCGCCGTCCTGAGATCCGTCATCGATTATGATGATTTCGGAGGGGGGGCGTGTCTGGGAAAATACACTGAAGGTGGTGGACGCGATATATTTCTCGTGGTTGTAGAGCGGTATGACGACTGAAACTGGCGCCGGCATTCGGATCCTCTCCAATAAATTTACGTCTGCACCAGATGGCAGTGACGGTCAAACCGCCAAGGCCCTCGCGCAACCCGTGATCGGGGAGCCAACCCGCCCGAGCCCTAGCCGTTTCCTGTGAACGCGGCATTTCGGGCGCGCTGCGCTGTGTCACGTCTCTACGAACGGAAAAGGCAATGAGCGCGGGCGGTGTAGATCGCCTTGATCGTGCTCGAAAGAGATTGCGCTCCAGGGTCGGCTTTAGATATCCGTTCTAAGCTTAAACGGGGTTGAACAATGCGTGTACCAATCGGTCATCCGGACAGACACGTGTGCATTATCGGCCTGGGTTATGTCGGACTCACGCTGGCAGTTGCGATGGCCGACGTTGGGTTTCGGGTCCATGGGGTGGAACGATCGCGGGAAGTCCTTGTCTGTCTCAAGCAGTCCCGCGCCACTTTCGTGGAGACGGGCCTGAACGAGCGCCTCGCCGCGCGAATCGCCGATGGCTCGTTCACCTTTTCGGACACCATCCCGACCGGCCACATCTCCGCAGTCTTCATCATCACCGTGGGCACGCCGCTGGAGAAGGAGCAGAAGTCCACTGATCTCGCCTCGATCTGCGCTGTCTCGGAGATGGTCTCAAGCGCCCTGCGACCGGGTGACTTAGTCATTCTTCGTTCCACGGTTCGCGTCGGAGTCAGCCGCGACGTCGTGAAACCCATCCTTGACAAGGCGGGAGTCGCTTTCGACCTCGCCTTCTGTCCAGAGCGTACGCTCGAAGGCAACGCGTTAAGGGAGCTGCGCCGCCTGCCCCAGATCGTAGCGGGCCTGAATGAGACTTCCTGTCTTCGGGCGACGCAACTCTTTAACTTCCTCACCCCGACGACCGTCACGGTCCACGATCTCGAAACCGCAGAGATGGTCAAGCTAGTCAATAATACTCAGCGAGACCTCTTGTTTGCGTTCGCCAATGAAGTCGCACATTTCTGCGACGCGGTCGGAGTTTCCGCCCCAGAGGTCATCAACGCCGGCAACATGGGCTACGAACGCGGTTATATGCCCCGTCCCGGGCCCGTCGGCGGCCCTTGCTTGGAGAAGGACCCATACATCCTGGCGGAGGGTCTAGCCCTGCGGGGCGGTTCGGCGCCGATTGCGCTAGCTAGCCGCCGCACGAACGAAGACCTGCCCAGAGTTGTCGCCCAGAGGTTGGCCGGCGAACTTCCGGCCTTGCGCGGAAAGCAGCCAAGCAAGATCACGGTGGTCGGCCTGGCGTTCAAGGGACGTCCGGAAACTTCCGATCTGCGCGGATCGCTTGCATTTCCGCTCATAGCGGAACTTAAGCGGGTGGTTCCGTCCGCTGTTCTGTACGGCTTCGACCCTGCCGTTGCGCCTGATCAGGCCGTCACCATGGCTGTCTATGCCGCACGAAGCATCGAAGAGGCCTTCGCGGACGCTGATTTGGTGGTCTTCCAGAACAATAATCCGCAATTCGAGCGCCTGTCGCTGTTCGAACTAGCCGGGACGATGGCATCCGGTGGCCTCATCTACGATATGTGGAATCAGTTCGACCCAGACCAGTTGATCCTACCCCATGGAATCCGCTACGCCGGACTGGGGTCATGGGTTTTGCTCGAACGCTCCCCGCGGGAGCTTGCCCACATCGTCGCAGGTTGAAATCGCCGATGCAACGTTTTCTCGTCACTGGCGCCGCTGGCTTTCTTGGTTACGCGATTGCACGGCAGTTAGCCTCTCGCTCTGACACTCATATCGTTTGTGTCGACAACTTTATCCGTGGGGAGGACGACATCCTATACCGCGGCCTCGTCTCCCTGCCCAATGTCGAGCACGTGCGGGCCGATCTGAACGATCAGGCGGCGGTGAACGACCTGCCCGACGACATTGACGTGGTGTTTCACATGGCGGCCCTCAACGGGACGCAAAACTTCTACGAGCGCCCGTTCGAGGTGCTTCGGTGCTGCACGCTGCCGACCATCTTCCTTATCGAAAAATATGCCACGTCAAATCGTCTCGCCCGCTTCCTTTACGCTGGCACGTCTGAGGCTTATGCCTCCATCGTAACGCGCTTCAACTGGGAAGTGCCCACAGGCGAGGACGTGCCGCTGGGCATCGACGACTTGATGAATGCACGCTGGTCATACGGCGCGTCCAAGATGCATGGCGAGGTCGCCGTGGTTAATGGCTGCAAGCATTTCAATACGGCTTTCACCATCGCGAGATTCCATAACGCCTACGGTCCTCGCATGGGCGACAAGCACGTGATCCCCGATTTTCTGATGCGCGCGCGCAAGGGCGTGTTCGAGCTGTACGGCTTTGAGGACACCCGCTCGTTTATCTATGTTGATGACGCGGCGCGGGCCACTATCGATCTCGCCCTAGCGGAAGGCGCGGCCGACACGATCGTCAACGTAGGGTCTGAGGACGAAATCACCATGCTGGACTTGGGCAAGGCGATGATGCAAGTTTGCGGCTTCCCGGGGGAAATAATCCTCTATCCTTCGCCCAATGGCAGTGTCCGCCGCCGGTCGCCCAAGATAGACCTGCTTAAACGCCTGATCGGCTACGAGCCCAAGTGGAGCCTGGAGGACGAACTCAAGGCGACCGCCGCGTTCTATCTCGACCATGGTGCTGACCGCCTATTCGCCTCGTCGGCCTCTCAAAAGCCGATCTGAGACGTCACGTCGGACACGTATTCTTGGGATATCTCTCCGGTAGCCACGGTTTGGCGTTGATGTCGTCGCCCCGTTTCTCAGAGTTCGTTCTCATACTTTATCTGGGATTACAGAGTTTATGGGCATGAGGCGGGTGGAGTTGGTCGCGCAAGTGTCAAGGCCGGCCGAGTGATTGGGGCCATGGGACGGAGAGGGGAGGGATCGCCGAAGGACATGCGACCGCGGATCATCTTCAGTTGCTCGAACCGGGCTGAGTATGAGGCCTTCCTTGCACGGCATGGCAAGCTACTGACGCGCATCAGCGCCTACGAGCAGAGCCTGCCGGACGACGAGAGCTACATGCAGCGTGGCTGGTGCGCGATCTGCAATGCCGAAACGGACTTCCTCGTCGACTACCAGTACGGCTCGGTGGATGCCGCCGGCATGCGCCGCCGCAACTTGCGCGAGCGGCTGGAGTGCCAGGGGTGCCACCTGAACAGCCGCATGCGCGCGGTTGTCCAACTCATGCTCGGGAACCTAGATGCCGAGGCGGGAGGCAGGGTCTATCTCACAGAGCAGGTCACGCCGCTGTTCAAGGCACTGCAGACACGCATCCCTGGCCTGATTGGCAGCGAATTCCTGCGCGACGGCACGCCGCGAGGAGCCCGCAACGCCGCGGGCGTGCGGCACGAGGACCTTACGGCGCTCACCTTTGCCGATGGCGCGTTCAGCTCCATCGGCAGCTTCGACGTCCTGGAGCACGTGCCGGATTTCCAGCGTGGTCTGGCGGAGCTAGCCCGCTGCCTGGCGCCAGGCGGATGGCTACTCCTGAGCACGCCGATATTCCCGCATTACGATAGAACCCAAGTCCGGGCTGTGCTCAGCTCGAAGGGCGAGGTGGAGCACTTGCGGAACCCGGAGTTTCACGGCGATCCACTCAGCGCAGACGGGGTGCTCTGCTTTTACCATTTTGGCTGGAGCCTTTTTGACGACCTAGTGGCTTTCGGCTTACACAACCCGAAGTTAGTGCTATTCTGGTCCCGCCGCTACGCCCATCTCGGTGGCCTGCAACCGATCATCCTGGCGCAGAAGCCGCCGGCCCCGGTCACCGCCGCCGCTGGTGCTTCAGTAAACCAGTGCGGTCGGCCAAGATATGCAGCGGCTCGTCGCGCACGATCCGCTATAGCAGAATTCTTTAGGCCGTGAGCGCGGCGGGCCGGGGCGATTTGAGCTAATGCCGCGCAGCCTCGGTTTTGTGGTTCCGCCGCGCGGAGATCTGGAAGTCACTGCGGCTACAGGCCGGTGTGCGGTAGGGACTAATCTGGGGTCGTATGTGCGCGCCAGCGCAGGGTCACCCGCGGAGCACGTAGTGATTTAGGGTGAAAGGCCCCCCACCCCAAGTAAACTGCTCCTCGTAACGAATGATGCCGCGCACTAGCTTCGTTCGATGCTGCGGAGCGAAGGTCATGCGAGCCAGTACGTCGTGCCGGGCTCATCCATCAACCTGCCGCGTTTCTCGAACCGGGGCCGCCGCTGATCAGCGACGTGCCGCCAGACCTGAGCCGCCGTCCCGTGGTCGGGCTGGATCAAGGCCTAGCAGAACGCGTACGCGTAGACAGACAACCGAGGGCACGGTCAAGCATTGCGGCTCGCCTGAAATGTGCGAATTTCGCAAGAAGCTAAATTTTCCCATTGGCTCCATGTTCTGGGCGCGTTCATTGATCTTGGCCAAACTCGTCGAATTGGATCTCGATCGGAGTGACTAAGCGAACCGGCACCGATCCCCGGAAACTACTGTTCACGCAATAGAGCGTCGGGTCGGACGCCCTGCCTTAGAATGGGGATGAAACGCGCTGTCACAAACGTTAAGGGGGTCACGCGGTGACGTCCAATGGGCGGTGATCCGTCGGGAGAGAGTATGATGAAGGTCCTTGTGATTGGTGGTTGCGGATTCATCGGATCTCATATCGTCGACAAGCTTCTCGCCTCCGGTCATAGCGTGCGTGTTTTTGACCGTCAGGCGGAACGGTATCGTGATCCGTTGCCCCAAGTGGATTATCAATTCGGCGATTTTACCGACAGGATGGCGCTTATCGAGGCGCTATCCGGCGTCGCCGCGGTGTACCATTTGGTCAGCACTACCGTCCCGGCGACAGGCGACCTCGACCCGAAGGCTGATATTCAGGACAATCTGATTGGTACGATCAATTTGCTCGAGTCGATGCAGCGCCTTGGGCTCTCCAGAATTCTGTTCCTGTCTTCGGGCGGGACCGTCTATGGTGTCCCAGACACGATTCCCATTCCGGAGACGCACGCGCTGCGCCCTATTAATTCCTATGGGATCGTGAAAACGAGTATCGAGCATTATTTGGAAATGTATCGCCGAACACGGGGACTCTCTCCCATTATTGTCCGTGCCTCAAATCCGTTCGGCCCGCGGCAGGCCCATTCGGGCGTACAAGGGGTGATCTCGACATTCCTGCGCCGGATACTGGAGCGGCAGCCCCTCGAGATATGGGGCGACGGCACTGTCGTCCGGGATTACCTCGAGGTCGGCGATCTAGCCGAGTTTTGCGCTATCGCCGGAACAAGCAAGAATGAGGGAGCCTACAACGTGGGCAGCGGACAGGGATTGTCGGTCAACGAGATTGCTCAGGCCATTCGCAAGACGACAGGACTAGATTTTGAAACCATCTACAAACCAAGCCGCCCAATTGATGTCCCACGCTCAGTGCTGGATTGCTCTCGCGCAAAGAAACACTTCGGTTGGGAATGCAGGACCGAGCTTGAGTCCGGACTTCGCAGCACTTGGGATTGGTTGAAGGCGCGGATTTGAACAGCAGCGATGGGAGTGTCAGGCGTCAGCAAGCGTTAGGAACCAATGCGCGTTGGGGCGCTCCGCCGAAAGCGCCCGTTAAGCGTAAGCGCAATCTGACGGCCGCCTGCTACGCCGCATTTCGATTGGATTAGGTGTCCACCTGTTCAGAGGTACACGCCAGATGACGGCGAAGGACGGAGCCGGGGGGTGGCGTCGAACAAGAAGCCTCGACGAGCGGAAGGCGATCGTCGAGGAGGCTTTTTGCGCCGGCGGTTCTGCTGGTGAGCGCATTAGAGCACGGCGGAAAAAGCGCGGAGATCGGATGAGGCGCTCTAGTTGTCCTTTGGATCGCCACTTGGCGCTGGGCCACACTTAGTACGAGCGCAATTCGCCCGTATCGTTACCGAAGCTCCGCGTTGGGCACACCGATCTGCGTGTTGCAGATGGCGGCGATGCCGGACCTGACCAACACGGACACGACCATTGCCAGCGATTGTGCAGCGCGGCGGACTGTGAAAGGGTCTTTTGATCCTTCACCAATCCCCGGGCGCCATGTCGATACGAGCCGCCATCCATCACCTGACGCATTACAAATATGACCGTCCGGTCTCGCTCGGCCCGCAAATCATCCGGCTAAGGCCCGCGCCCCACAGCCGTACCCGGGTCATCTCGCATTCGCTGAAGGTTTTTCCCGCCGACCATTTTGTGAACCACCAGCAGGATCCCTATGGCAACTGGCTCGCGCGCTACGTCTTCCCGGACCTGGTTAACGAACTGAAGATCGAGGTCGACGTCGTCGCCGACATGACGGTCTACAATCCGTTCGATTTCTTCGTCGAGGAGAGCGCGGAGAGCTGGCCTTTCGAGTATCCCGAGGACTTGCGGCCCGATCTCGTCATCTACCGTACGCCCGAGCCCGCCGGGCCCCGGCTTCAGGCCTTCTTGGCCGGGATCGACCGGACCCCCAGGCGCACCGTCGATTTCGTTGTCGATCTCAACCGGCGCCTTGCAGGCGAAATTCAATATCTTATCCGCATGGAATTGGGGGTGCAGACCCCGGAGGAGACATTCGAACGCGGGTCGGGCTCGTGTCGGGATTCGAGCTGGCTTCTGGTGCAGATTTTCCGCCACCTCGGCTTAGCCGCCAGGTTCGTGTCGGGCTACCTCATCCAACTCAAGCCCGATCTCGTTTCGCTCGACGGGCCTCCCGGCACCGACCACGACTTCACCGATCTCCACGCCTGGGCCGAGGTTTATCTGCCCGGCGCCGGCTGGATCGGGCTCGATCCGACCTCGGGATTGTTGGCCGCGGAAAGCCACATTCCGCTCGCCGCGACGCCGCACTACCGCAACGCGGCGCCCATTTCAGGCTTAGCGAGTTTCGCCAATGTCGATTTCAACTTCGACATGCGGGTCGACCGGGTCTCCGAGCATCCGCGCATCACCAAGCCGTTTTCCGAAGAGGCATGGAATGCGCTCGACGCTCTCGGCGAGGAGGTCGACAAGAGGCTCGTCGCCGACGACGTTCGGCTGACCATGGGCGGCGAGCCGACCTTCGTTTCGATCGATGACTTCGAAGCGGGCGAGTGGAACGCAGACGCGGTCGGCCCGACCAAGCGGGCGTTGGCGGATCGGCTGATCCGGCGTCTGCGCGACCGGTTCGCGCCCGGCGGGTTCCTGCATTACGGACAGGGCAAATGGTATCCGGGCGAGTCCCTGCCGCGCTGGACGTTTTCGCTCTACTGGCGGCGCGACGGCAAGCCGATCTGGCAGAACCCCGAACGCATCGCCGCGGAGGGCGAGCAGACCGGCGCAAGCAAGGAGAGCGCGGAGGCTTTGCTTGACGCAATGGCCTCCGAACTCGGGATCACCCCCGACCATGTCGCGCCGGCTTACGAGGATCCTGCCGAGTGGCTCGTCAAGGAGGCCAATCTGCCGGCAAACGTCTCGCCGGAAAATTCTGAACTCAAGGATCCCGAGGAGCGCCACCGCATCGCCCGCGTTTTCTCGCGCGGGCTCACCGAACCTTCGGGCTACGTCCTGCCCGTCCAGCGCTGGCAGGCGAAGGCCGAGGGGATCCGCTGGCGCAGCGAGAAATGGAAAACCCGGCGCGGCGCGCTCCATCTGGTTCCCGGCGACAGCCCGGTCGGCTACCGCCTGCCACTGGGCGCCCTTCCTCATGTCCCGCCGTCCGCGTTCCCCTATATTGTCGAAGCCGATCCGACCGAGCCGCGCGGGTCGTTGCCGGATTTCCACAATGAGCGGGAGCACGCCCAGAGGCTGGCCTCGTTCGCGACGGCTGAAGGGTCGGCTCAGGAACGGGTCGAGCAGCGCCTTGGCGACATCGACGGCGCCGTCCGCACCGCGGTGACGGTCGAGCCGAGGGACGGGCGCTTATGCGTGTTCCTGCCTCCGGTCGAGCGGCTCGAAGACTATCTCGAACTGGTCGCAGCCGCTGAGGCGGCGGCTGAAAAAGTCGGGCTTCCGGTGCAGATCGAGGGCTATCCGCCCCCGGTCGATCCGCGCATGAACGTCATTCGCGTCGCGCCCGATCCCGGCGTGATCGAAGTCAACATCCACCCCGCGGCAAGCTGGCGCGAATGCGTCGCCACGACCGAAATCGTTTACGAGGAGGCGCGGCTGTCGCGCCTCGGCGCCGACAAATTCATGATCGACGGCAAGCATGCGGGCACGGGCGGGGGCAATCATGTCGTCGTCGGCGGCCAGGCGCCGCTCGACAGTCCGTTCCTCCGGCGTCCCGACCTGCTCAAGAGCCTCATCATCCATTGGCTGCGGCGCCCGAGCTTGAGCTATTTCTTCTCGGGCCTCTTCATCGGGCCGACCAGCCAGGCGCCGCGCATCGATGAAGCGCGCCACGACAGTCTTTACGAGCTTGAGATTGCGCTCGCGCAAATCCCGAAGCCGGGAGACGGCGCGGCGCCGCGCCCGTGGCTGCTCGACCGGCTTTTGCGCAATCTCCTCACCGACGTCACTGGCAACACGCATCGGGCGGAAATCTGCATCGACAAGCTTTATTCGCCGGATGGCCCGACGGGTCGACTTGGCCTTGTCGAGTTCCGCAGCTTCGAGATGCCGCCGGACGCGCGCATGAGCCTCGCCCAGCAGCTTTTGATCCGGGCGATTCTCTCCAGGCTTTGGCGCGAGCCGCTCGATGGACCGCTGCCACGTTGGGGCTCATCGCTGCACGATCGGTTCATGCTGCCCCATTTCGTATGGGAGGATTTCCTCGGCGTGCTCGCCGATCTCAAGGCGCATGGGCTTCCGTTCCGCTCCGAGTGGTACGAAGCGCAAGCCGAGTTCCGTTTTCCGTTCTGCGGCGAGGTCGAGGTCGATGGCGTCCTGCTCGAACTGCGCCAGGCGCTCGAGCCCTGGCATGTGCTTGGCGAAACGGGCGCGATTGGCGGAACGGCGCGCTATACCGATAGTTCGACCGAGCGGCTGCAGGTGAAGCTTACGGGCGCCGATCCGGAGCGCTACCTGGTCGCCTGCAACCGTCGCCGCATTCCCCTGGCGCGAGCCGCCACGAATGGCGTCTCGGTCGGCGCGGTGCGCTTTAAGGCGTGGAAGCCGGCAACGGCGATGCACCCGACAATTCCCGTGCACGCGCCTTTGGTGTTCGACATTTTCGACACCTGGAACGGGCGGCCGCTTGGCGGCTGCGTCTATCACGTGGCGCATCCCGGCGGGCGCAGCTACGACACGTTCCCCGTCAATGGGAACGAAGCGGAGGCGCGCCGGCTTGCGCGCTTCGAACCGCGCGGCCACACGCCCGCCGCCTACGAGCCGACGTCCGAGACGCCGCATCCGGAGTTTCCGCTAACGCTCGATCTGAGAAGGCCGGCGGGCCTGACATAGACAGCTCTCCTTCGGATGGAGCGCGATTTGGATTTTCTTGGCTCTCGCCATTTTCCTTGGGAAAACCTACGATTCTGGGGGTTGGATTTCCTTGGATTTCCTTGGATTCTCTCGTCCGAATCTAGTCTTTTCAACGGGTTACAACGTATTTTCAGTAGAAAATTTTTCTCGTCGCTTTTTGGCGTCGCGTCAGAGGCTTCGGAAATGGCCGCCTACGCTTGGCGCACGGAAGGAACGGATCGCTCATGGGGGCGAGCTTAATCTGACTTCTGATTTTCTGCAAGAAGTTGTGGTCCGAGCCGGACGCGGCTAAAAAACCTTCCCGGCCAGCGGCAACGAGGCGGGTGCGCGCCAAGGTGCGCGCTTCGAAGTGAGGGGCCGCCTTAGCCCCACCACCCCAGCGCCTGGATCAGCTGACCCTCACCTGAACGCCCCGGTGATCTCGCCCATCGTCGGCAGGTCGGCGAAGGCGTCGAAGCGGCCGTTCTCGGCGATGTCCTTCGCGGCCCGCATGAACCCGCCCCAGGCGGCGCGGGCGAGCGCCCCGCCGACGCTGATCCGTTTGACGCCGAGATCCTCGAGTTGGCGCTTGGTGAAGCCCGGCCAGCCGGCGAGCACATTGACCGGCAGCTTTCCGGCGACGCGCACGACCTCGGCCACTTCCTCCGGGGTCTTGACCAGAGGCACGTAAAGCACGTCGGCGCCGGCTTCCGCGTAAAGGGGAAGGCGTCGCAGCGCTTCTGCAAGGCCGCCAGCCTGGCGAAGGATCGACTCGCAGCGCGCGGTGAGCAGGACCTTTTCGCCGCTGGCGCTGATCGCCGCCCGCGCCGCGCGCAGCCGGTCAACCGCCTCGGTCACGCTGTAAAGGGGTGCGCCGGGGTTGCCGGTATAGTCTTCGATCGAAAAGCCCGAGACGCCGGCGCCGACGCAGAGGCGCGCGCTCTCGTGCACGCCGTCGGCGTCGCGGGCGAAGCCGGCCTCGAAATCGGCGTTGAGCGGCAGATCCGTCGCTTCGGCAAGGTCGCGGAGGTGGCTCAGCGTATAGGCCCGGTCGACCTCTCCATCGCCCCTTCCGGCGGCGAAAGCCATGCCGGCGCTGGTGCTGGCGAGCGCCGGGAAGCCGAGCGACGCCAGATATTTGGCCGAGCCGATGTCGAACGGATTGGGAATGACGAAACAGCCCGGAGCCGCATGCAACTCGGCGAAGCGGGCGCGCTTTTCTGCGATCGTCAGCATCAGCTATTTCCTTTGGCCTTTGCTCTCGAGGCGCCCGTCAGCCGTCTCTCGGCTTTTCCATCTGCCAGATAAGATTCGCCCGGACCGCAGGCCATTCGCTGGCGATGATCGAATAAGCGCAGGTGTCGCGCAAGCTCCCGTCCGCCATCCGCATATGATTGCGGAGCACTCCGTCGAGCTTAGCGCCAAGCCGTTCGATGGCGCGGCGGCTCTGATGATTGAGGAAGTGGGTGCGGAACTCGACCGCGATGCAATCGAGCGTCTCGAACGCGTGCCGGAGAAGCAAGAGTTTGCACTCGGTGTTGATCCCCGAGCGTTGAACCGATTTGCGATACCAGGTCGAGCCGATTTCCACCCGCCGACTGACGGCGTCAATGTTCATGTAGGTGGTCATGCCGGCAGGCTGTCCGCTTGCAAGGTCGACCACGGTGAAGGGAAGCATCGACCCTGCTTGGCGGAGTTTCAGCCGCCGTTCGATCTCCGTCGCCATGCGCTCGGGCGAGGGCACTGTCGTATACCAAAGCCGCCAGAGCTCCCCGTCCTTGGCTGCGTCGACGAGGCCCGCGCAATGGTCGCGCGAAAGCGGTTCGAGCCTCGCGAAATCGCCATTCAGGGTCACGGTGTCCGGCCACGGCATTGCAGTGTCCGTCACGCCGGTTGGCGCCTGAATGAATTGCTCATGTTCAACTCGAACTGCGGGTCGATGGGGAACGGTGGGCTGAGTCGCCGGAGGCGTGGTCACATCTTGTCTCTATTCGGCTCTACAATGCGCGAGCGGCCGTCAAATCCAACTGTTGGCGTCAGACTTTGCAAAGTCGTCCCCCTTGAACAGGAGCTTCGCGCCCAGGGCTCGTGCGCCCGCGTATGAAAGGCAATCGGCGAAATTCAATCGCGCAGGATGTCGGCCCCGGCCAAAATTCTCGAAACATTCGACGGCCGCGCGCGCTATCCCCGCATCGATTGCGATCTCCTCCACATTCGCACTCCCGAGAAATTTGTCGAACTGCCCTTGAGCGGCGGCCGGCGAAATATCGAGCCTCGACGCCAGAACCATCGCCGTTTCCAGACGAACAACGCTCGACGTCATACGTCTCTCCGCAGTCTCAATTTCAATCTCGAAGCCGCGCCGGTCCGATTCGAAAGCGAGGATCGCTACGAAGACCGAGGTGTCAAGGAAGATCAGTGACCCCAAAGCTCGTCGATTTCTTCTTTTGTCACGTCACGCGGATTGGGTCCGGCCATCGCTCTTGTCTCGCGGGCGAGCTCCTCCAGACGCTCGCGCAGCGGCCGTTTGTCGCGCTCCCGCTTCAGTTCGCTGCGCAGCGCATGAGCGATAGCCTCTGTCATGTTGGTCTTGCGTAGGGTAGCGAGCTCACGTGCGAGTTCGCCAACCTCGGGATCGCGGATGCTGATGCCCATGACGACTTCCGTCTATACAATGAAACGCGAATGTATAGACAGCAGCCAGTCTTGTCAATGATTGTCGCGCGGGATGCCCATCGTCTGCGCCAGGCGCTGGTACTGAACCGCGGGCTTTAGCACCATGCCCTCGTCGAATTGCGCCACCATCTCGCGCTGGATTTGCTGCCAAGGCGTCTGGCTCTTGGGATAGGGGAAGCCGCCGTTTTGCGCGAGCGTGGCCCGACGTTCGTTGAGCTCCTCCTCCGAGATCAAGATGTTGGCGGTGCCCTTCTTGAGATCGATGCGCACCCGGTCGCCGGTCTTGATCAACGACAACCCGCCGCCCGCCGCAGCCTCAGGCGAAGCGTTGAGGATCGAGGGCGAGCCTGAGGTGCCCGACTGCCGGCCGTCGCCGACGCAGGGCAGGGCGTGCACGCCCTTTTTCAGAAGCGCCGCCGGCGGCTGCATGTTGACCACTTCCGCTCCGCCCGGATAGCCGATCGGACCCGTGCCGCGAATGAACAGAATACTGTGCTCGTCGATCTTGAGCGTCGGATCGTCGATGCGGTGGTGATAGTCCTCGGGCCCTTCGAAGACGATCGCCCGGCCCTCGAACGCATCCGGGTCCTTGGGGTTGGAAAGAAAGCGGGCGCGGAACTCCGCGTCAATGACGCTCGTCTTCATGATCGCGTCGTTGAACAGATTGCCGCTCAGGACGACGAAGCCGGCGTCCTCCTTCAACGGCTTGTCGATCGGCATGATGACGTCAGGATCGTCCGAATGAATCTTGGCGCAGTTCTCGCCTATCGTCTTGCCGTTGACGGTCAACGCCTTCTCGTGGATGAGCTTGCGCTTCATGAGTTCGTTGACGACGGCTGGCACGCCGCCGGCGCGGTGATATTCTTCGCCGAGATATTTGCCGGCGGGCTGCATGTTGACGAGCAGCGGCACCTTGTGCCCGATCGTCTCCCAGTCCTGGATCGAGAGCGGCACGCCGATGTGGCGGGCGATGGCGTTGATGTGGATCGGCGCATTGGTCGAACCGCCAATGGCGCTATTGACGACGATCGTGTTCTCGAACGCCTCGCGGGTCAGGATGTCGGAGGGCTTCAAGTCCTCCCACACCATTTCCACGATTCGCTGGCCGGTCCGATAAGCGATCTGTCCACGCTCGCGGTGGGGCGCAGGGATGGCGGCGCAGCCGGGCAGGCTCATGCCGAGCGCCTCGGCGAGCGAGTTCATGGTCGAGGCCGTGCCCATTGTGTTGCAGTGGCCGACAGAGGGCGCGGACGAGGTCACAAGCTCCATGAATTCTTCGTAGTCGATCTTGCCTTCGGCGAGGTCGGCGCGCGCCTGCCAGACGACGGTGCCCGAGCCGCTGCGCTGGCCGTGATGCCAGCCGTTGAGCATGGGTCCGCCGGAAAGGACGATCGCGGGAATATTGACCGTCGCGGCGGCCATGATGCAAGCCGGCGTCGTCTTGTCGCAGCCGGTGGTCAGCACCACCCCGTCGATGAAATAGCCCATGAGAATTTCGACAAGGCCAAGATAAGCGAGATTGCGGTCGAGCGCGGCTGTCGGCCTTTTTCCCGTCTCCTGAATCGGGTGCACCGGAAATTCGAACGCAAGACCGCCGGCCGCCGTGATCCCGTCGCGCACGCGCTTGGCGAGTTCGAGGTGATGGCGATTGCAGGGCGAAAGATCCGAGCCGGTCTGCGCGATGCCGATGATCGGCTTGCCGGAGCGGAGTTCGCCCGGCGTCAGGCCGAAGTTCAGATAGCGCTCGAGATAGAGGGCCGTCATCCCCGGGTTGTCGGGATTGTCGAACCATTGCCGGGATCGCAACGCGCGCTTGCCGTCGCTCTTGGAGCCGCCATTTGAATTGGTCTTGGATTTATCGGCCATCGCTCTCGTTTGCCTCCCTGGCGCGTGTTCACTTGGCCGCGCCGGCGCTGTCAAGCCATTATGAACCAGATCATGGCGCGACTTCAATGTTTCGCTTGCTCGAGCCAGCCCGGGGCCGCTCGCGCAGCCATCCGAAGAGCGCGCTACATCGCGAGCGGCGAGACGCCGAAGAGCCAAAGATGCAGGCCGCCGATGAGCAGCGCATAAACCACCAGCCCCGCGACGATTGCGCCAGCCGTGGCGCCGAGTTCAGGCGCCGGATAGACGACGCCCTTCCGCCGGTCTCGGGCGTAGCAGGCCGCGAGATCGGCAACCGACCAGACGAGGAACGCGCCGAATAGCACAAGGTCAGCCGCCGTGCCGTTGGCGGCGAGATGGCCTACGCTCCACAACACCACCGCCCACAGCATGGGATGATGGACGGCGACCGCAATGTGGCTTCGCTTGAAACCAGAGCTCGCGAGCAGGATCAGCGCGATCAGCATCAGAAGCATCGTAATGTGGCGGGCGCCCGTTGGAGGCGTCCAGAGCTGGGGAGCGTCATAGCGCGCTCGCGCGAATCCCCACACGATCAAGACGAAGCCGATCGCTGAAAGAGCCGAATAGACGCCCTTCCACGGGCCCTCGCCGAACCGCGCGATCAGATTTTCGCGACCGCTCTCGGAAACGATGCGGGTCGAGTGGAGGCCGAGAAAGATGACAAGGCCGAGGACCAGAATAGCCATGTGAAGTTGCGCCTTGAGGCCAGAATCGTTTCGCGAAGCGCGAAGGTTAGGCGCCCAAACACGACGAAAGGCAAGACCGGCGCACGCTTGCGCCATCGCCCGCCTGAGTTGCATGAAGGCGGCGATACGCAAGGATGCAACGCAATGACCTGGTCCGCCGCCCAGTACCTCAAATTCGAAAACGAACGGACCCAGCCGGTGCGCGACCTCGTGGCGCGAATTCCCAACGCTGAAGTTCTCACCGCCGCCGACATCGGCTGCGGTCCAGGCAATTCGACCGAAGTCTTGCGCGAGCGCTACCCGGCCGCACGCATCGTGGGCTTCGATTCCTCTACCGACATGATCGAAACGGCGCGAAAGCGTCTTCCCGACATTGCTTTCGAGGTCGCAGACGTTCGCGATTGGCGCCCGGAGGAGCCGCTCGACGTGATTCTCGCCAACGCCGTTCTGCAATGGGTGCCAGATCACGAGACGCTGTTTCCGGCGCTGATGGCGAAACTCGGTCCGGGCGGCGCGATCGCGGTGCAAATGCCGGACAATCTCGATGAGCCGTCGCATCGGCTGATGGGCAAGGTCGCGAGCGATGGCCCATGGGCGGCGAAGCTCAAAGACGCCGCCAGCGCGCGCGCCGAGCGCCATGGCGCCGATTGGTATTTTCGCTTGCTGCGCGCCCACGCGAGCCATGTCGACATCTGGCGGACGACTTACTTTCATTCCCTCGCCGGAGCGCGCGCCATCGTCGAATGGCTGAAAGGGACCGGCCTTCGCCCGTTCCTCGATCCGCTCGATGAGAGCGAGCGGGAGGGGTTCCTTGCGCGTTACGAGACGGCAATCGCCAAAGCCTACCCTGCGGAGGCGGATGGCGCGGTTCTCCTGCCGTTTCCCCGGCTGTTTCTCGTCGCCGCGCGCTGAAGTTTAGTTTGCGTCCTGCCTTTGGGGAAGATAGCCTGAGGGCGTTCTTGAGGGAGGACGCCCATGCCGAAATATATGTTCGAAGCGCGCTACAGTCCTGAAGGCGCGATTGGTCTTGCCAAGGAAGGCGGCACGGGCCGCCGGGACGCCGTCAAGAAGCACCTCGACGAAATTGGCGGCAAACTGGAATCGATGTATTTCGCCTTCGGCGACGTCGATTGCTTCGTCATCGTCGACCTGCCCGACAATGTGAGCGCGGCGGCGCTGTCCCTCGCGGTCAACGAAAGCGGTCTGATCGCAAGCAAAGGGGTCGTGCTGCTGACGCCAGAGGAAATGGACCAGGCGAGCAAAAAGAAGCTCCATTTTCGTGCGCCAGGAAAGAAAGCCCCGTCCTGAGACGCTTCCAACGCAGCCGCGCTTCGTGCTATGGCGGCCGGGCTCCAAGCGCCCGTAGCTCAACTGGATAGAGTATCGGTCTTCGAAACCGAGGGTTGGCGGTTCGATCCCGTCCGGGCGCGCCACTTAAATCACTCACTTAGGGAAGTCATCTCAGCAGCTTCACCGTCTCGGGTAACTCAAGGTAACGACACTCGTCCGAAGTGCCGATGAGCCCCGCGTGTACTTGCTCTCTCAAACGGCTTGAGTGGACGTGAAGCGGGCGTTGCCCGCAGACGTGGCAAACGGTAACACTAAGGTGATGACCGGTTCCCTGGGCGTGACCGTGCTGCTCGACGCCGACCTTCGCATCGAACTGAGCGAGGGGACCCTGCGGCTCGCCGCCGAGGCGGCGGAAGTCGGAACCTGGGACCTTGATCTTACCACCGACGTGCTGACCTGGTCCGATCGCACCAAAGCGATGTTCGGCATCTCCAGCGATGCGCCCGTGAGCATGAAGGATTTTTACGCCGGCCTCCATCCGGAGGATTTCGAGGCGACGGCCGCGGCCTTCGCCTCGGCGATCGATCCGGCCATCCGGGCCACCTACGACGTCGAATATCGCACGATCGGTAAGGAAGACGGCATCACCCGATGGGTCGCGGCGAAGGGCAAGGGGCTGTTCGTCGACGACGTCTGCCGACGGGCGATCGGCACCGCCATCGACGTCACGGAGCGCAAGCAGGCGTCGATGCGCCAAGCCTTCTTGCTGAATCTGATGGACCGTCTCCGTCAGCTCACCTCGCCAGACGAAATCCTAGCGTCGGCGGTCCAGGCCTTAGGCGATCATCTTGGCGCCAACCGCGTTGGATACGGCCAGATACAGGCCGACGGCGAGACGGTGGTTTTGGCGACCTGCCACGCCAACGGAGTGAAAGCGCTGAGCGGCGCGTTTCCGCTCGAGGCGTTCGGCGCTCACAACATCGACCGGCAACGGAGCGGACTCACGGTGGCCGTCGATGATGTCGCGGCGGACCCGCGCAATGCGCTCGCCACCTGGGAGGCGATAGACACCCGCGCGTTCGTCTCCGTCCCTCTCGTGCGCGGGGGCCAGCTGCGGGCTACGCTGTTCCTCAACCGCCGCGATCCGCACGCCTGGACACAAGGAGAGGTTGGGCTGATTGAGGATGTCGCCGCACGGATCTGGGACGCGTTGGAACGGGCGCGCGCAGAGGAAGCGCTCAGGCGCCTCAACGCCTCGCTGGAGCGCCAAGTCGAATCCCGCACCCATGAGCGCGACCGGATTTGGCGTATCGCGCCCGTTCTCATAGTGGTCAGCGACGCCAAGGGCGTTCTGCTGGAAGCCAATCCGGCCTGGACCCGCGTGCTGGGCTGGAGCCAGGAGGAGACGATCGGGCACGACGTGATGGAGTTCGTGGCGCCGGAAGATCGGGCCGCGGGCGCCGCCGGCATGGCGCGACTGTTCGCGGGCGAACAGGTAACCGAGTATCAACTGACCTTCCTCTCCAAGTCTGGCGACAGGCGGCGGATCGCGTGGACAACGGTCCCAGAAGGTGATCGCCTTTATGGCCACGGGCGCGACGTGACTGGCCAGGTTGTCGCGGAGGAACAGTTGCGGCAATCGCAAAAAATGGAAGCGGTAGGCCAACTCACCGGCGGCATCGCGCACGATTTCAACAACCTGCTAAGCGGCATCACGGGCGGCCTCGATCTGATACAGAGACAAATCGACCAGGGGCGGACCGGCGATCTGCGGCGCTACCTGGAGGCCGCACAGAACGCCGCGCGCCGAGCGGGGGCTCTGACGCAACGGCTGCTGGCTTACTCGCGCCAGCAGACGCTCAATCCGCGTCCGACCAACATCAACAATCTCGTTGCTGACATGGAGGAACTGGTGCGTCACTCGGTAGGGCCGGAGACCGACATCCGCGTCCAATCCTCGGCGGACCTTTGGACGACGTTCGTCGATCCGCATCAGTTGGAAAATGCGTTATTGAACCTGTGCATCAATGCGCGCGACGCGATGCCCAATCGCGGCGTTCTGACGATCGAGACCGCCAATCACCACTTCGACGAGGAGGCCGCAAGTGCTTGCGGCTTGCCGGCAGGGCAATATGTATCGCTGAGCGTGACGGACACCGGCGTCGGCATGTCGCCAGACACGATTCGGCGCGCCTTCGACCCCTTCTTCACGACCAAGCCTCTCGGGGCCGGGACCGGACTCGGTCTTTCGATGGTCTACGGGTTTGCCTGCCAGTCCAGCGGCCAAGTGCGCATCCAGTCCGAGCTCGGCCGTGGCAGCCGTGTGTCCGTTATCCTGCCGCGCCACGGCGGCGAGGCGGAGTAACGAGATAGAGATATCACGGCAGGCTAGGAAAGAGGGTTCTGGCGACGGATCCGCCGCGGATCGCATCTCTCAAATCTGGCCGCAGGAGCAGCCAGAGCGCCCCTCAGTGAAGATGCCTCATAGCCTTCACGAATTGCCCGCGTTCGGGCACGAGCGTTCGTCCGAGCTTGATGAATCTCTCTTTATGCGTCTCGTCGAGGCTGTCGTACAAAGGTTTGGCCGCTTCGACGATCTTGGCGAGACTTGCCTGGCTCTGCCCGATGCGATCCGCCTTCGCCAAATTCCGGTCCATTGGCGATAAGTTGGCGCTTTGCTCTTTTTGCAGGGCGAGCACGCGTGCTTTGGCGCCGTCTCTGACGGCAGCCTCGAACGAGGCCCAGTCCGCCTGTTGGTCTGCAGTAAGCCCCAGACTGGCCTTCATGCCCTTAAGCTGAGTATCGAGCGCTGCTTCCGCCCAATGCTGCACTTTCTCGTCGTGCGTGGGTTCATGATCGCTTGGTGCGGAGGGCTGCTGGTCGGTCTGCGCTGCGGCGGAACCGCAAAGGGCGGCCGCCGCAAGCATCCCAATGAGAATGCGTTTCATGACGATCCTATTTGGGCGAAGCGTTTTTCAGTTTAGCTACGCGTGCGCCTGAAGTCACCGTCTTCGACTGCAGAACCCGTTACCCTCGCCGCGGCGTCTGCGCCCCCGGCATCGGTCAGCGCACTGTAAAGCGCGCGCGCCTCAGGAGCGGGGCCGCGCCGCTCGCCGAGGGCCTCAACCCGAACCGCAACCCATTTAGGACCCTGTGCGAAAGTCACGACGTCGCCGCAGCGGACCGGGCGACTCGGCTTGTCGACCGAAGCGCGTGACTGGCCGCGCGCCAGCCGCACGCCGCCCTCCTCGACGACGCGCGCGGCCAGGCTTCTCGTCTTGAAAAAGCGCGCGCGCCAGAGCCAGACATCGATCCGGCACGCGTCTTCCGTCACGAGGCGGCGCGTCCGGCAGTCTGGCCGCGCTTGCGCTTGCGGCGGCGCGGCCGACGCTCCGCTGGTTTCGTCAGCGCCGCAAGCGCGGCGAACGGCGTCGCGCCGGGGCGGGCTTTGAGCGTCGATGGCTCGGACGTCGTCCTGCGGCGAAACAATGCGCGCTCCGCGCCTTCGCCCTCACGCACACGTGCGAAGCCGAGCGCGCGCAGAATGTGATGGGCGTCATCGCGCCGCCAGCCGAGATCCGCAAGCAGCGCGTCGGTGACGTCGATCGCGCCTGCGCCTTCTGGCCACGCCGCACGCGCGAGCGCATCAAGCCGCTCGAGTTCAACGATCGGCGCGACAAGCTGGCCGACCGCGCGCAAGCCGCGAAGGGCAAGCGCCTGCGGACGCGGCGCCGGACGCGGCAGCACATTGAGGGCGATCGCGTTCGGCCGCCACCCGGAGCTCGCAAGTTCGGCATAAGCGAACGCCAGCACTTGCGCTTGCGGATCGAGGAGCGACGGCAGATAAAGGCTGAATGCGCCAAAGCGGACGCCGAGCGCTTTCAAGGTCCGCCGCTCATTGCGGCTGAGCAGCTTGATGCGCGCTTCCGCCGCGCGTCGATCAAGCACACCGAACTGCTCGACAAGTTGATAGGCGAGGCCACGCGCGAGCCCTCTCAGCCGGCCGTCCTCGATCGCCTCCTTAAGATGCTTGAGCGCGTAAAGACGCCGGCTCGCCTCGGCAGCCACGAAAGCTTCCAGGCGCCGCGCTGCGCGCTCGCGTTGCGGCTCGGCGCCAAACTCGCCGATCAGTCTCACCCGCGGCGCGAACGGCTCGCCGGCGATGATTTCGCCCGCCGCTTCGCCGCGCCAGTTGACGACTCCGCCCGGCGCAAGCCCGAAGGCCTCGTCGCCCTCGCTTGCGAGCGCGCCAAGCCGGCGAGCGATTTCGGGGGCGACGACCCGTTCCACCGCCCCTCTAAGCGCGCGATTCTCGAGCGCGGTCGCGCCGCGCTCGGGCTCGAAATGGAAGCCGGCGAGCCGGCCGACCAAATGACCCTCCACGGTCACCGCGCCGTCGCCGTCGATGCCGCCAAGAATCGGGCCTGCGCGTTGATTCAGGCTGCGCAGAAGCGCGCTCGTGCGCCGGTCGACGAAGCGCTGCATCAGCGATTGATGGAGCGTGTCGGAGAGCCGGTCCTCGAGATTCCGCGCCCGGCCCTGCCAGGTTTGCGGATCGGCGAGCCAGTCCGAGCGATTGGCGACGTAGGCCAGGGTCCGCACCCGCGCGAGCCGAGACGACAAGGCGTCGATGTCGCCGTCGGTCCGGTCGAGGCTCGCGAGCTGCCCGTGCATCCAGTCTTCCGGCATCCGCCGGTCGCCCTGGGTCAGGTGTTCGAACATCGTCCCGATGAGCCGCGTGTGCTCGTCCTGCGTCGTCTTGCGAAAATCCGGGATTTGGCACACTTCCCACAGCCGCATCAGATTGGATCGGTCGCGGGTGCGCCGGATGATCATCTCGTCGATCGAGAGCTGGCGGAGCGTCGTCTCATCCTGGCTCTCCGCCGAAAGCCTCAGTCCTGGCGCAGGCGGCGATGCGGCGAGCGAGCGCATAAGGGACTGAATCGACTGAAAATCAAGCCGATGATTGCGCCATTCGGCGGCCATGACGGAAGGAAAGACATGGCCTTCGACCGCCGCGACAATGTCGGGGTCGAGATCCGGCGCATCGCCCGTGACCCCGAACGCGCCATCCTTGCGGAAGCGTCCCGCGCGCCCGGCGATCTGGGCGATCTCTTGCGAATAGAGCGGGCGCAGTCGCCGACCGTCGAATTTGCGCAACCCGGCGAAGGCGACATGGTCCACGTCCATGTTCAATCCCATCCCGATCGCGTCGGTTGCGACCAGGAAGTCGACTTCGCCGGACTGGAACAGGTTGACCTGGGCGTTGCGCGTGCGCGGAGACAGCGAGCC
This sequence comes from uncultured Alphaproteobacteria bacterium, assembly GCA_963737365.1. GTDB lineage: Bacteria > Pseudomonadota > Alphaproteobacteria > Rhizobiales > Beijerinckiaceae > Roseiarcus. The sequence goes on along the minus strand of CAVTSD010000005.1, from coordinate 269,949 downwards.
CATCACAACGGCGGCCCCGCCGCGCTGGCGGCGGATGAGTTCGGCGATGGCGTAAACGGCTTCGGCGGAGAAGGCGACGACGGCGCTCCGCCGGGGGAGCCGCGTCAGCTTCTTGGGGCCGGCGTAGGTCAGCTCTGACAACCGCTCGCGGAACTGGATGTCGGCCTCGGGACAGAGACGACGGATCAGCGAGGCGACGGTTGCCGCGCCCATCAGCATCGTTTCGGAGGTGCCCCGCGCATGCAGAAGCCGGTGGGTGAACAGGTGGCCGCGTTCAGGATCGGCGCAAAGCTGGATCTCATCGACGGCAAGAAATTCGACCTTGCGGTCGAGCGGCATCGCTTCGACCGTGCATACGAAGTAGCGCGGCCTGAGCGGAATGATCTTCTCTTCGCCGGTGATCAGGGCGACCTCGGCCGCGCCCCGTGCTTTGACCAGCCGATCGTAGATCTCGCGAGCGAGGAGCCGGAGCGGCAGGCCGATCATGCCAGAGGCATGTCCCAGCATCCGCTCGACCGCCAAATGCGTCTTGCCCGTGTTCGTCGGGCCCAGAACGGCGATGAGCCGCGAGGCGTCGCCTCGCGCTGGCGAGCGATTCATGAAAGCCAATGTGGCGGATGCTGGCCGACATCGCAAGCCTTAAGCGGGTGTTTCCGCGCGCCTATCTCCTTAAGCCGACAGTCACTTTTCCTTGACAGGGCGCGGGCTCTGCCGCTCTTGCCCTTGCGCGCCGAAGGCGCCAACCTTAGTCAACAGTCGCCGCAACGCGGGGGGAGGAAGAATCATGTTCCATGGGCAAGTCGAGGGCACGGACCTCGTTGTGCTGGACAAGCGCTTCGGCCAGCTATTCGCCGGCTATATGCGCGTCACCCGCCACTGGACGGGCTCGATCTGGGCCGAGGGTCCGGCATGGTTCGCCGCAGGCCGCTATCTCATCTGGTCGGACATCCCCAACAATCGGATGCTCCGCTTGGTCGAGGAATTGGGTCAGGTCTCCGTCTTCCGGCAGGGCTCCAACAATTCGAACGGCAACACTGTGGACAACCAGGGCCGCCTGGTCACCTGTGAACATTTGACCCGTCGCGTCACCCGAACCGAGTTTGACGGCTCGATCAAGGTGCTTGCGGACAAGTGGGAGGGCAAGCGTTTCAACTCGCCGAACGACGCCGTCGTCAAATCCGACGATTCTGTCTGGTTCACCGACCCGGCGTACGGCATCGACGGCGACAACGAGGGCGAACCGGCGACGCCGGAAATCGACGGCTGCTACGTCTATCGCATCGATCCGAGCGGCGCGGTCACCCGGCTCATCGACAATATGGTGCGGCCGAACGGCATTGCCTTCTCGCCCGACGAGAAGCTGCTCTATGTCGCCGACACCGGCGCCTCGCATAACGAAAGTACGCCGCGCGCCATTCGCCGATACACCATCAACGCGGACGGCAAGAGCGTGCGGGGGGCAGGCGAAAGCTTCGTCGAATTGGCGCCGGAGGACGGAATGTACGACGGCTTCCGCGTCGACCGGTCCGGGCGGATCTGGACCAGCACCGGCAAGGGCGTCTATTGCTACGAACCGGACGGAACGCTGATCGGCAAGATCCTCATCCCTGAAATCGTCGCCAACGTCACGTTCGGCGGGCCGAAACGCAACCGCCTCTACATCTGCGGCACGACGTCGCTCTATTCGGTCCTCTTGATGACAAACGGGTCGAAAATCGGTTGAAGCGACGGCGCCGCCGCTAGCGGACAATTGAACACGAAGCCGACGCGTTCGGGTTAGTGTCGATCCGTCGTTTGTCGAGACCGGAACGCAGCGGAGAAACCATGGGCGCCGAAATCACTTTCAAGCGTCCCGACGGCGGCGACGCCAAGGGCTACCTCACCAATGCCGCCCGCGGCGACGCCCCTGGAGTCGTCGTCATCCAGGAGTGGTGGGGGCTCGCCGAGCAGATCAAGGCGGTGGTCGATCGTTTCGCGCTCGCCGGTTTCGACGCGCTGGCGCCCGACCTCTTCAACGGCGTTGTCGTGCCTTATCACGACGCGGAGCGCGCAGCGAAAGAGATGATGTCGTTGAACTTCCTCGACGCGACCGAGCAGACCGTGCGTGGCGCCGTCCAATATCTCAAGCGTAACGGGGCCAAGGTCGGAATCGCCGGGTTTTGCATGGGCGGGGCGGTAGCGATCATCGGCGCTGCAAAGATCCCGGAACTGACCGCAGCCGTTTCTTTTTACGGACTGCCGCCCGAACAGGCCGTCAAAGCCGCCGACGTCAAGATTCCGCTTCAGGGCCATTTCGCCAACAAGGACGATCACATAACGCCCGCCGCCGTCGATGCTTTCGAGAAGGCGCTGAAGGCTGCGAACAAGGACGCCGAGTTCTTCCGCTATGACGCCGATCATGCGTTCGTCAACGAGCAGCGAATGGCGGCGCACGATCGCCAGGCCGCCGAACTGGCATGGGGTCGGGCGACGGCTTTCTTGAACAAGCGTCTCGGTTAAGCCCGGCGATGGAGCTCGGACTCGAAGGGAAAGTCGTGCTCGTCACAGGCGGCTCGAAGGGCATCGGGCTTGCTTGCGCGCGAAGCTTCGCCGCCGAAGGCGCTCGAATCGCCATTTGTTCGCGCTCCCGCGACAACATCGACAAGGCCAGCGCCGAGCTCAAGGACGCGTTTGGCCTTGTCGCCGATCTCGTGGACGCCGTGGCGGCGGAGAGGATGGTCGACACGGTTGAAGACCGTCTCGGGCCGATCGATATTCTGGTGAATTCAGCCGGCGCGGCGAAGCGCACGCCGCCCGACGACTTGACCCCAGCGGTCTGGCGCGAAGCGTTCGACGCCAAGTTCTTCTCTTACATTAATGTCATTGATCCGGTCGTGAAGCGCATGGCGAAACGCGGGAGCGGAGTCATCGTCAGCGTGATTGGAGTGGGCGGCAAGGTCGCCTCCTCCACGCATCTTGCAGGCGGGTCGGCCAACGCCGCGTTGATGCTGGCCACCGCCGGCCTTGGCGCGACCTACGCCGGCAAGGGCGTTCGGGTGGTCGGCGTCAGCCCGAGCCTGACAGAAACGGACCGGGTGGCGGAGGGGCTTGCGGCCGACGCTCGGCTTGCCGGAATTTCAGTCGATGAAGCGCGGCGCCGGGGCGTTGCAAAGCTTCCGTTGGGCCGCATGGCTTCAGCGGAGGAGATCGCGGACGCGGTGCTCTTCCTTGCGTCCGGGAAGGCGGGCTACGTCACCGGTGTGACGCTATCCATGGACGGCGGCCAGAACCCGGTGGTGCTCTAAGGGGCGTCCGTCCGATCTCTCCGCGGGGGCGGGGCTGAACAGCAAACTTGGATGGTCCCACTTACGGGCGCCGCGACCCGAAATTCAACTCAATGCGCGCCACCGCCGCTGCTTGCGCCCGCGGCTTGGCTCCGTCGGGCCCCGGCCGAATTCTTTGGTCCCGCGCCGAAGAAAGCCAGAAGGATCTGAGGCAAGTTAGGGGCTGTCAATCGAGTCGCATGGCGTTTGCGTTCGATGCCGCGCGAAGAGACCGTCGAACGGAGCCTTTTCGAAGGTTCGGCCGCTCGCATTCTCGGCGACGGCGACGCGGGCGTGGCAGCCGTCGGTCCCGGAAGAGCGCTCGAAGACGCATCTTGAGTCGCGTCGGCGGAGGCCGTTGGGGGCTTGTCGTTCAGTTGCTTGGCTACGCTGTAGAGTTGCGGCCGCAGCTTCTCACAGCGCAACTCAATTAAGAGCCGAATGACGCCGTCGCTCGTCGGGTGGTCGGACAATTGGTGCAAACGGTCTTCGTCTTCTCTGCAGATCTCATCGGACGCAACCGTCGCGGCATCGGACCCGGTCGAGGGCAAAGGAGGAGGAACGTTCCCGCTCGGAACCGTCTTATCAGCCGCTCCGGTGTCCGGCGCCTGCGCGACCGTCGGCGCGGAGGACATCGCGGGCGGAGCCGACTTGTCGAGCTCCGCACGGGCGGATTGCGCGTGGAGTCCGTCCGGATGGGCGGCCAGGAAAGCGCGCCACCCTTCCGTCGTCTTCGTCCGCTCAGCAATCCGATAGTCCAAGTCCTCGTCGACTTTCGCTGCGGCGATCGGATCGACTGGGGGAACCTCTGCTTGCGGCTTCGCGCTGATAGCTGCGCTGATGTCAGCAAGCCACCGCGGTTTCAAGCTCGGCGGCGAGTACGCGTAGACCGCCGGACCCACCAAAGCCAAAAAGAGCGTGTACTTCCAAGCATTGAGCATGCTTTGACCTTCCGCCGCCCCCCGCTAAACACGTGGCCGAGCATTGGTCAATTCACGTCTTTATCCAAAGTTTCGCTGCGTAATCGGACGGCGAGTCCTGTTTTGACTGGCGCTTATGGTGAAGAGCGCCCAGTTGAAAACGCGCATGATGTCCGCGGACTGGTCCGACGGGATCTCAGCCGCGAGGCGCCAAGGTGTCCGCTTACACAAACTCGCGCTGCTTGAGATCAGGACGCCCGCCGGCGCGCGGCCCATGGCGCCATGCGACGGATCTGAGCCACGCTCGCCTGCTTGGGCAGCTTCTCGGCGATGCCGTAGACGCGCTCGCGGCGATCAATCTCCGCCATCACGTCGGCTGGCGACACGCCGCATTCCGCCCAGATGACGGCGAGTTGATAGAAAACGTCGGCGCTCTCCAAAATCACCGATTCGCGATTCATCTGCACAGCGTCGAGCCCGACCTCGATCGCCTCTTCGACAAGTTTCTTGGCCATTTTCTGCACGCCGTCGCGGAATAGCTTCGCGGTGCGAGAGTTCGAGGGGTTTCGGTCCCGCGCCTCTTGGACGTCGGCAAAGAGCCTGTCGAGCGAATCAGTCATGCGTCCGGATCATCCTTATTCAGACCTGATAATGGCGGATAAGGGTTCACGGACTATGACAAAACGTATGGGGCAGCGATTTTTTTTCCAAAAGCCTGGGGATTAATCTGGACGGTTCCGCTTCGGGAGCGCGCCTGACAAAAAATTCCGGCCGAATAATGTGTTCAAGCTGCGAGCGAGGCGAAAAGGGGACGTCCGTCTGTGCCGCCGACCAGAGGATCAATCAGGTTTTCTGGATGCGGCATCAAACCCAGCACATTGAACCGGTCGTTGAACACGCCGGCGATCGAATTGATGGCGCCGTTGGGGTTCGAGGCGCCCCCGACAAAGCCCCCAGCGTCACAATAGCGGAACGCGACCCGGCCTTCCGCCTCGAGCCTCCGGATTGTGTCGTCATCGGCGACGAAGTTTCCCTCGCCGTGGGCGATGGCGAACTTGACCACCTGACCCGGCGCATAGCGGCGCGTGAAGGGCGTCTGGGCGTTTTCGACTCTTACATGCTGCATCTTGCAGATGAAGCGGAGCTCGGCGTTGCGCATCAAAACGCCGGGCAAAAGACCGGCCTCGCACAGGATCTGGAAGCCGTTGCAGATTCCAAGCACCAGGCCGCCGCGCGCGGCGTGGTCGCCGACCGCCCGCATGATCGGCGCTCTCGCCGCGATCGCGCCGCAGCGCAGATAGTCGCCGTAGGAGAAGCCGCCCGGCACGACGACGAGGTCCACGCCCGGCGGCAATTCGTGCTCGGCGTGCCACACGATCGCAGGCTCGGCGCCGGTCGCCTGCCGAAGCGCGCGGGCAACGTCGCCGTCTCGATTAATGCCCGGAAAGAGGATGACCGCGGCCCGCATGGCGCCTCACGCGATCTCGATGGCGTAATTCTCGACAATGGTGTTCGCGAGCAGACGCTCGCAGGCTTCGCTCAGCCTTTTGCGCGCGGTTGCGTGGTCGTCGCCATCGAGTTCGATGTCGAAGACCTTGCCTTGGCGCACGCTTGAAACGCCGTCGACGGCCAGTCCCTTGAGCGCGCCCTCGATCGCCTTGCCTTGCGGATCGAGCACGCTCGACTTCAATGTCACGATCACGCGGGCTTTCATCGGGCGATGGCTCCCGGCCGGTCAGGCCGCATGCGAGGTCGGCGCCATGGTCAGAAGCGCATAAATCGCCGCTGGATCCTTGGTCGCGCGCAATTGCGGGGCGATCCCGCCGTTGCGCAAAAGACGGGCGCTCATCGCCAGCGCCTTGAGATGGTCGGCGCCCGCTGCTTCGGGAGCGATCAGCATGAAAATGAGATCGACAGGGAGAGCGTCGGGGGCCTCGAAATCGATCGCGCGCTCGAGCCTCGCAAAGACGCCGAAAATCTGCGGGCACTTGGCGAGCTTGCCATGGGGAATGGCCACGCCGTCGCCGACCCCGGTCGAACCGAGCCGCTCGCGTTGCAGGATCGCATCGAAGATCTCGCGCGCCGGCAGGCCTGAGACCAGCGCGGCCCGCTCGCTCATTTCTTGGAGCGCCTGCTTCTTGCCGTTCACTCTTAGCGCGGCCAGCACAGCGTCCGGCCTAAGGAGTTCCGATAACGCCATATTCATCCCGGTTATGCAGCGCGCGGCGGTTCGCGAGGGGCCTGGGGATCGAGCCAGCCGATCGCGCCGTCGCGGCGACGGTAGACAACATTCACTCGGCCGCTGCCGGCATGCTGAAAGACAATCACCGGCGCGCCGGTGAGATCGAGTTCCGCGACCGCCGAGGCGACCGAAAGCGATTTCAGGTCTTCAGTTCCTTCCGCTACAACGGCCGGATCGAAGCCGCCTACGGGCTCTTCGTCTTCCTCGCGCGGCGACTCGATAAGATAGTTCTCAACCTTGCCCCGCGCATTCGCCGCGGAGACGGCGGCATGGCTCTTGAGGCGGGTCTTGTAGCGGCGCAAACGGCTTTCGATCTTGTCGGCCGCCTGCTCGAAGCAACGGTAAGGCTCTTGCGCTCGACCCTCGGCGTGCAAGCTCAGGCCCGAGCTCAAACGCAAGGTGCAATCCGAGCGATAGCCGGAGCCTTCGCGCGTCATAACGACGTGGCCGCCGACGGAGCCGCTGAAGTAGCGGGCTACCGTCGCCTCAATCTTGTCCAGGACGTGCTGACGCAAAGCTTCCCCGATGTCGAGGTTCTTACCCGATACCCTCAAGGTCATCGAACGCTTGCCTTACCATTCAGGCGAGGGCTTATGGCCCGCCGCCCCTCCGCACCGCCCCCCGCGCGCTCGTGTCCGCCCCTTCCGTTTCGGCTCGATCGGATCCCCGCCGGCCGAGTCGCGGCTAGGGTTAGGAGCCTCTCCGGCGCATGTCAATCGTCGTGATAAACGGTTCATATTAAAGCGAAAATCAATATTACGCTTCAACCGAAAGGGAATTGGGACGGCGAATGCGGGCCGGCGTCGACGCCATCTTTATTTTGCGCCGTTCGACCGATGAAGGGATTCTGAGGCTGTCGCGGTATTTAGCCACCGTGCGCCGCGCCACAATGACGTCGGCCCTGCGCAGCCGGTCGACGATCACGTCGTCGGACAGGACGTCGTCTGCGTTTTCGTCTTCGATCATCTGCCGGATGCGCTGGCGCACCGATTCGGCCGAATGAGCCTGTCCTGGTTCGCTCGACGCGATCGCGGCGGTGAAGAAGTATTTCATCTCGAACAGGCCGCGCGGCGTCTGAATGAACTTGTGCGCGGTCGCCCGCGAGACCGTCGATTCGTGCACGCCGATCGCTTCGCCGATCATCTTCAGGTTGAGCGGCCTCAGACCCGAGACGCCCTCGAGGAGAAAGGCGTCCTGTCGCCGTACGATCTCGCTCGCCACATTGAGAATGGTGCGGGCGCGCTGTTCGAGGCTCTTGGTCAGCCAGTTGGCCGACTGCAATTGGGTCGAGACATATTGGCGGTCCTCGTCACGCTTCGCGCCACGTCGGATCTCGGCCGCATAGACCTCGTTGACGAGCACGCGCGGCAACGCCCGCGTGTTGAGTTCGACCCGCCAGCCGAAATCGCGCGCCGCGGTCACGTGGACGTCGGGTATCGCCGGCGCGGCCGGGGGATCGCCGAAGGCGCGGCCAGGCTTGGGCTCGAGCCGTTTGATCTCGGCCAGCATGTCGCGCAAGTCCTCGTCGTCGACGCCGCAGACGCGGCGCAGCAGAGGAAAGTCCCGCCTGGCGAGCGCCGGGAGGTTGTCGATGAAGATCTGCATCGCCGGATCGAAGCGGTCGCGCTCCTTGAGCTGAAGAGCCAGGCACTCGCCAAGCGAGCGCGCGAACACGCCTGTGGGCTCCAGGCTTTGCATCCGCACGAGCACGCGCTCGACATGGTCGACGCCGGCGCCGAGCCGCTCGGCGATTTCCGCCAAGGAACCCACGAAATATCCAGCCTCGTCCAGCCCATCGATCAACGCCGCGCCAATGATGCGCTCCGCCGGATCGGCAAGCAGAATCGCGGCCTGACGCTCGAGATGGTCGCGCAGCGAAACGGCCTCGGCGATATAAGCCTCGTAGTCCGGGGCGTCGGTGCTGTCGGGGCTCGCGCCGACGCCCGTCCAGGCGTTCGCGCTCAAACCCTCGGCCGGCGCGGACGGGACTGCGGGCGCGCTGCGATCCGCATCGAAAGTGTTCTCGACCTCGGTGCCAAGATTGGCGGCGAGATGGCCTGCGTCCGTTTCCAGCGCTTCCCGCGCCCAATCGCCGGGTTCGACCGGCGCCTCGGCAAAGCCTGAGCTTTCGGCTTCCGCCTGCTCGAGACTGACTTCCTCGCGCTCCTCCGCCCGCTCGAGCAGCGGATTGCTTGCGAGTTCGTTCTCGATGAACTGCGTGAGTTCGAGGTTCGGCATCTGCAGGAGCTTGATCGCCTGCAGAAGCTGAGGCGTCAGAACCATCGCCTGGCTCTGCCGCAACGCCAATCTGGCCGAGAGCGCCATACCTTACCGCCAGCCCTTCACCGCATCACGTCCGAACTGCATTCGCAGACCCGGCGTGTTTTGCCTATAGCGGGCGTCTCATAGCACGTTCTCTACCCTTGTCGAATGCAAGAATCGCGCCGCCCGGAAGCTGTCTCCGCCGCCCGCGTCAAGACTATGCCCGCCCGTGGCGTCTCACATACCATGCGTGGATTAACCGAATAAAGCTTTCGGCTATGAAACTCGCCCAAAAAATTGATATAAAGATTTGCTTATATGTTTATTGCGCGTTTCCGGCCGTCCTGTTAAGAGACGCCAGTTACGATAAAAGGACTTTCCCCGCCCATGACCAAGACATCCGCTACGCTCGTGAGCAACCCTCACGACTACGCCATCGCCGACATCAAGCTTGCCGAGTACGGCCGCAAGGAGATCGCGATCGCCGAGACCGAAATGCCGGGGCTGATGTCGACTCGCGCTGAATTTGCGCAGCAGCAGCCGCTCAAGGGCGCGCGCATCGCCGGCTCCTTGCATATGACCATCCAGACGGCGGTGCTGATCGAGACCCTGAAGGCGCTTGGCGCCGATGTCCGCTGGGCGTCCTGCAACATCTATTCGACCCAGGATCACGCCGCCGCCGCGATCGCCGCGACCGGAACTCCCGTTTTCGCGATCAAGGGCGAAGGCCTCAAGGACTATTGGGACTACACTCACCGCATCTTCGAGTGGGCGGACGGCGGCACGCCGAACATGATCCTGGACGACGGCGGCGACGCCACCATGCTGATCCACCTTGGTCAGCGCGCCGAGAAGGGCGACACGAAGTTCCTCGACACCGCCTCCAACGAGGAGGAAGAAGTGCTTTACGCCGCCATCAAGGCGCGGCTGAAGAGCCATCCCGGCTGGTACGCCAAGAATGCCGCCTCGATCCGCGGCGTGACCGAAGAGACGACCACGGGCGTGCATCGCCTCTACCTGATGGCCAAGGACGGCAAGCTCCTGTGGCCGGCGATCAACGTCAACGACAGCGTGACCAAGTCGAAATTCGACAACCTCTACGGTTGTCGCGAGTTGCTGGTCGACGGCATCCGCCGCGGCACGGACGTGATGATGGCGGGCAAGGTCGCGATGGTTGCGGGCTTCGGCGACGTGGGCAAAGGCTCGGCGGCTTCGCTGCGCAACGCCGGCTGCCGGGTGATGGTCTCCGAAATCGATCCGATCTGCGCGCTTCAGGCGGCCATGGAAGGCTACGAAGTGACGACAATGGACGACGCCGCGCCGCGCGCCGACATTTTCGTCACCGCGACGGGCAATGTCGACGTAATCACCCTCGACCACATGCGCGCCATGCACGATCGCGCCATCGTCTGCAACATCGGCCACTTCGATTCGGAGATCCAGGTCGGCGCGCTTCGCAACTACAAGTGGAGCAACGTCAAGCCGCAGGTCGACGAGATCGAATTCCCTGACGGCAAGAAGGTCATCCTTCTGTCGGAAGGGCGCCTGGTCAACCTTGGCAACGCGACCGGCCATCCCTCATTCGTGATGTCGGCCTCCTTCACCAACCAGACGCTGGCGCAGATCGAGCTTTTCACCAAGCCGAACGAGTACAAGAAGCAGGTCTACACCCTGCCGAAGCACCTGGACGAAAAGGTCGCTTCGCTGCATCTGGCGAAAATCGGCGTCAAGCTGACCAAGATGACGCCGGAACAGTCAAAATACCTCGGCGTTGCGCGAACCGGCCCGTTCAAGCCGGATCATTATCGGTACTGAGTTCGAAGCGCTGGTAAAGCGCCCGAGGTAGGCGCTTTCGGCCTCCGATTGATCGTCGCCGCCGCTGTCATGCCCGCGAAAGCGGGCATCCAGCCTTTCAGTGCGGGCTTGACTCCAGCATTCGCGGAATGACAAGCCGGATCCATTAGGAAACAATAGAAGGAAACGACTCCCGCGGCGCCTTATTCCGCCGCGGTCTTGTTCAGGCGCGCCTTGAGGCTGTCAGCCCAACGGCGGCCGGCCTCGCCGCCCCAAAGCAACCAGGCGATGTAGCCGGCTGAGGGGTCGCTTTCGTCACCCCATTCGTGGCTCGTGGACGCCTTGTCCACATTGTGGCGGGCAAAGTACGCACTCATGGCGACGACGTCGCGCAGCGATACATGTCGCCCTTCCGCGAGCTGCTTTGCCCGCTGAACGCCAACCGAGGTTCCGCCGCGGTGGAATTTCTCGCGCAGCTCAAGGCCCCTTTTGGCGGCGGCCGCGACTTCCGCCGGCGGGATCAGGCCTGGATTCATTTGACCCTCCTCAGAGCGGAGGGCTTGTGAGCCGCGATCTTGCCCGATTTCTCCGAGCGGACGAGATATTCGGGGTTATCCTCGGACGCCGCGACCTCATGGCCCTTGATCTTTGCTGGCGACGTCAGCTTCCGCTCCACTCGGCCGACGCTGCCGCCGCCACTCGATCGCCAGGCGACTTTGTCGCCGGTTTTCAGTGGTTTCGCCATAGGGATCCCTCCAAGCCGAAGTTCGCTAACAATTCGCTGGACGGGATAAGGTTGCAGAGAGAGCTCGCCGAACGAGCACCTCATTAGCCGTGTTGATGGCCCCATATGGCCGCCGCGCGACGTTCGAAAATTTCGCGCGCCCATCTTTCCAGTAATCAGAATTTGTGGTACTAATATTCTGCTCGAGGGATGAGACCGCGCATCGAGCGCGGCCTTCAGCCCGCGCGGTAACGTTTTCATCGGAGATTAGACAGAGAAGTTTTTTTTACTCCAAACCGCTCTAACCCATTGAAAAGACTCGATTCGAAAAAATAAACGGCGATATTATACTTGACGTAGCACTAACTCTCTGTTAGGCTGATTCCATAAGGAGTTAGCCATGCCTTCCGTCATTTCAGACCGCCACTTCCACGATGAGCGCGCCGCCTACGCTTACGTCGAGGCGCGCGTTTGGCCGAATGGTCCGGTCTGCCCGCATTGCGGGAACGCTGACCAGAAGCGCATTCGGCTCATGCAGGGCAAGTCAACTCGCATCGGCGTTCGCCAGTGCAACGAATGCCGCAAGCCCTTCACTGTGAAAGTAGGGACTATCTTCGAGGCGTCGCACGTTCCTCTGCGCCTTTGGCTGCAAGCCGTTCACCTGATTTGCTCCTCAAAGAAGGGCATGAGTTCTAATCAGCTGCATCGCATCCTTGGCGTCACCCTCAAGACTGCTTGGTTCATGGGCCACCGCATCCGCGAGGCAATGCGGCAGGGTGGCCTTGCGCCTATGGGCGGAGCTGGCGAGATTGTTGAGATTGACGAGACCTATATCGGCAAGAAAGAGGGCGCAGAGGTTCGCCGTGGCGCTTGGCACAAGATGGCTGTTCTTACCCTCGTTGAACGCGGCGGGTCCGCGCGTTCCTTCGTTGTAGACACCGCAACCAAAGAGGAAGTTATTCCGATCATTCGGGATAATCTCGCCCGTGAGTCGCATGTCATGACCGATGAGGCGAACCGATATTCCGGGCTTCGAAGCGAGTTCGCGAAGCATGACTCCGTGGATCATTCACTAAAGGAATATGGCTACACCGACCGCAAAACCGGCGTGAAGATCAATACCAATACCGTTGAAGGCTACTACTCGATTTTCAAGCGCGGCATGAAGGGCGTTTACCAGCACTGCCAAGAGAAGCATTTGCACCGTTATCTGGCTGAATTTGATTTCCGCTATTCCAACCGCGTTCGCCTCGGCATAAATGATGTAACGCGATCTGACCGCGCTCTTGAAGGCGTTGTCGGGAAGCGCCTCACCTACCAAACAGCTGGTCAAAGGACGTAAGCGGTATGGCCCCGGCAGGAAAGCCAAAGGCGAAACCTAAACCGAAACCAAAGTTCTCCGACAAGGCGCAATCTGAGCGGTTCATAGAAGCTGCTCGGACTCTTGGCATAGAGAAAGCCGGAGACGCATTTGAGAGAGCCATTCGAACCGTCTTAAATACAGATCAATCGTCATCTCTTAACGGAAGAAAATGACTAAGATAATGCGCTGCGGAAATTGAAAGCTCCCGCGCATTTAGGGTTTTTGCAAACGATGGGATACTCTTTAAGTCTCGCATAGTTTGTCGTAGTGGCATATACAGTTTTCTATTGTCTATGTAGAATCGTCTTACGTTTCCTGCATACAAATCTGCGGCTTGGATCGCCGCAACCTTTTTATCATTTGCAAAGGTTGGAAGTCCAGCTAACAGTTCTGCTTCGCTCTTGGTAAAGTGCATTTGCGAGTTTTTTTGTAATTCAAGCACCATTTCTATCGCTCTTACACCAACTGCTCCTTGCTCATCGAACACAAATGAAACAGGATGTTTCTCGTCTTGTTGACTAAGCGCAATAATGACCATAGAAATAACAGATAAAAACAAAATATAATATGGATCTCTTAAAACTTCGATGTCATTAGTTGTCATAAATTTATTAAATTCATCATGATCTATAGAGACGCTGATTTTATAAATCACATGTTGCGTTATAATTTTGACAAGTTTTGATATCTTATTTTGCACATCTAGGTAAGACCATCCGTCAAATTGGTCCTTTCTAGACATAGCCTGACTATTCTTATAATATTGAATCGAAGGCGCTTCGGCTAACGCATCTGCCCACGCATCTGAGAATCTTTCCCATTTTTCCAGCGACGAGATAAATCCCGCCAGAACGAAAGTCGGTCCAGTCGTTCCACCGCTGTCATCAAGGAAAGCTTGCAGGGCCATGAGGTAGCGCATCCGACGGTCGGCTGACGGCAATCCGCACCCGAGTGCGCGGATGTAGTCGCCTGGCTTCTGGGCGACCGTCACCTTAGCACCCCCGCGCTGATTCTGCTACGTGAAGTATAATATCACCAAATAAACGCTAGTAAATGCAAGCTATTTTACTAGCGTTTACTAACGTTTACTCGCTTTTATTGGCGCTTAAGGCGCCACGGGTCGGCCGGCCTGGCGCCGTCAACCCGGCGCGAGAAGCTGCTTGAGACGCGCCCGCCAGGCCTCCGGATCGCGCGCCGGCGACGCGAACTGAGCCCGGGCGGCGCGGCCGCCCGCGGCGAGATCCAGCCCTTCGGCGTCGAGCCCGATCGCCCGCCAGACGGGGCGGGAAAGGTTGCGCCCCGCAAGACGGGCGAGCGCGGGCGCGCCGAGCGCGTTCGCTTCCGCGAGGAGCCCTTCTTCGGCCTCGACCAAAGCCGCCTCGCCCTCTCGCGGGGCGAGGACCTCGGCCACGGTCATCGGGGCCGCGCGGCCGAAGCCGCCGTTGAAATGCACGCTTTCGATCCGGAGCTGGAAGACGCTGAAATCGGCGAACCAGGCATAAAGACCAGCCTTGGGATTTCGCTGCAAATACCGGACCTTAGCGCGCGGCGCCGCGCATGGCTCGACGCGGCCGGAGAATGTGACGCGGGGATGGTTCAGCGGGTCGCCGCGCTCATGAGGCCCGGTCAATAGAAGCGAGGCGCGGGGGTCATTCGCCAGGTTCCGGGTGTGACGCGAGAGCGTCGACATGAGGAACAGGGGCGCGCCGTCGAAATCACTGGCGACACCGATGAGCGTGGTGAGCGGCGCGCCTCCCGTCGCCTCGAGCGTAGCCAAAGCGCCGGTGCGGGCAAGCCGCATCAGCCTCTTGACGTCGGCGACGGCCTCGGCGCGGGCTTGATTGGGATCAACAGAGGCGTTCGGCATGGCGGCCTTGACGCTGGGGACGGATTGGAGTGAGACACCGGGCGGGGTCGCGCGGTCAAGGGCGCGGCTCGGAGCCCTGATTCGGGCCAAGTCGGCGGTGGGCTAACGTCCGCAACGTTATGGTAAGCTTGCATAATTGGCGCTGGCGTCCCATTTGGCGAGGGATCGCCCTTCTCGGAACACATTCAGTCGATCAATGGTTTCAGTTTTTTGCCAGCCCGCCCAATCGGCGACATTCAATCAAAACGGGAGCTTCATGCCCACCATCGCGCTGGTCGACGACGACCGTAACATATTGACTTCTGTCTCTTTATCGCTTGAGGCGGAAGGATATCGGGTGCAGACGTATACCGACGGCGCGAGCGCGCTCGAGGGCGTGAAAGCCAGTCCTCCCGATCTCGCAATTTTCGACATCAAGATGCCGCGCATGGACGGAATGGAACTCCTGCGGCGCTTGCGCCAAAAATCGGATCTGCCCGTCATTTTCCTGACGTCCAAGGACGAGGAGATCGACGAATTGTTCGGCCTTAAAATGGGCGCGGACGATTTCATCCGCAAGCCCTTCTCCCAGCGTCTTCTGGTCGAGCGTGTGAAGGCGATCCTTCGGCGCTCCAATCCCAAGGATGCGGCGACGCAAAAGGAGACCGAAGCCAAGATTCTGGAGCGCGGTCGACTGAAGATGGACCCCGAGCGTCATACCTGCACTTGGGATAATACGGCGGTGACCCTCACGGTCACTGAGTTTCTTATTCTCCAGGCGCTCGCGACCCGGCCTGGCGTGGTCAAGAGCCGCAATGCCTTAATGGATGCGGCTTATGACGATCAGGTGTATGTTGACGACCGTACCATCGACAGCCACATCAAGCGATTGCGCAAGAAGTTCAAGGTGGTCGAGCCGGATTTCGAAATGATCGAGACGCTCTACGGCGTCGGCTACCGATTTAAGGAAGGGTAAGCGGCTCGGCCGGACACAATGAGCGCCGAAACGCAGGTTCGACATCCCCTTTCGGCTCACGCGGCTCGTGGCAGACCCCGTTGGCTGCGCGCGCGTGTGCGTGTGGCCTGGCGTTTCCTAACGGCGCGGTTTTCGTCGTCGCTCACCCGGCGCATCGTCGTCCTCAATCTGGGCGGCCTGGTCGTGCTCGTGGTCGGGTTTCTGCTCCTCGACCAGTTTCGCGCCGACCTCATCGAGGCGCGAGTGCAAAGCCTCACCATTCAGGCCGACATTATCGCCGCCGCGATTTCTGCGTCCGCGACGGGCGACACCAATTCGATCACCATCGATCCCGACAAGCTCCTGCAATTGGCGCCGGGCCAAAGTGTTTCGCCGTCGCCAAGCGATGAGGACGCGACGCAATTCTCCATCAATCCCGCGCTTGTTGGGCCTTTCCTGCATCGGCTCGTCACCCCGACCCACACCCGCGCGCGCATTTACGACAGCGATGGCCGGCTCATTCTCGATTCGCGGTCGTTTTCGGTCCGTGGCGCGGTCGTTCGGTCAGATCTGCCCGATAGCTCGGAGCGGCGCGGCCTCGGGGATCGGCTCGTCGCCCGGCATGCGCGGTTGGTTTCTGACTTCGACCACGCCGAGCGCCGAAGACCCGTGGGCGACAAACGGCCAGACCATGCCGGAAGTCGGCGGCGCGCTGCAGGGCAAAACGCAATCCCTGGTGCGGGTCAATCATCTGGGTGAAACGATCGTCTCGGTCGGTGTGCCGATCCAGCACATGATGGCGACCCGGGGCGCCCTGCTGCTCTCCACTCAGGGCGGCGACATCGATCGTGTCATCACCTCAGCGCGTTTGGCGCAATTGCGCTTCTTTATGGTTCTCGCCATCGTGATGTTGGTTTTGTCCCTATCCCTCGCCAACACGATCGCCGAACCTGTTCGGCGGCTCGCCGATGCGGCCGAACGCGTGCGGCGGGGAATCCGGTCGCGTCAGCAGATTCCCGATTTCACCGCGCGAATGGACGAGATTGGTCACCTGTCTCGCGCGCTGCGCGATATGACGCAGGCGCTCTATAATCGTCTGGACGCGATCGAAAGCTTTGCCGCCGATGTCGCGCACGAACTCAAGAATCCGTTGACCTCCCTGCGCTCCGCTCTCGAAACCCTGCCAAGAGTGAACGCCGGTCAGTCGCGCGATCGGCTTATCGCCATCATGCAACATGACGTGCGGCGGCTCGACCGCTTGATCAGCGACATCTCTGACGCCTCCCGCCTCGATGCGGAGCTCACGCGAGGCGAGGCGGCGCCCGTCGACGTCGCCGCCCTTCTGCGCGCAGTCGTGTCGATGGCGCAGGATTCCCGGGGCGCCGCCGCCCGGGTCGAATTGTCCGTTCCCGTTAGGCGGGGCAAAAGCGCGAGCGGCGACTATTTTGTCCTCGGCCACGATTCGCGACTCGCGCAGGTGGTCACGAACCTCATAGACAACGCCTGCTCGTTCTCTGAACCCGGCGGAATTGTGCGGGTGGCGCTCGAGCGCACCTCCGCTCGAAGAGAAACGGAAGGCAAGGAGATCTGTGATTATGTGGTCGTCACCGTGGAGGATGACGGGCCTGGCATCCCCCCGCATGCGCTCGAGCGCATTTTCGAGCGATTTTACACCGACCGGCCAAGCCAAGGCTTCGGCCAGAATTCGGGTTTAGGCCTGTCGATTTCGCGCCAGATCGTTGAAGCCCATGGCGGGCGCATCTGGGCCTGCAACCGGCCGGCCGAATTGGCTAACGCGCGCAGTCGGACCTTCTCAATACGATGACGAGGACGAGGTAACGCGGCACGGCGCCGGGGCTCGCTTTGTTGTTGAACTTCCCGCGTTCTCTGCATGACCGGAGCCGCTGTGGCAGGGGGAACGGGCCTCCATGCAACCGCCGTGATCCATGGCGAGAGCGGCGTGTTGATTTTAGGACCATCTGGCTCGGGCAAAAGCGCGCTAGCGCTGGCCCTTATGGCGCGCGCACGCACGAGGGGCGTGTTCGGCGCGCTGATTGGGGACGATCGCATTTTTTCCAGTGAAGCTCACGGTCGCCTGATCGTCCGGGGGGCAGCGAATATGGCGGGCGTCATCGAGCGGCGATCGGCGGGCCTGATCACGGTCCCACACGAGCCGGCTGCGGTCGTGCGGCTGGCTGTCGAACTCTGCGAGCGCGGGGGTCGATGGCCAAGAATGCCTAATGATGATGGTCTTGTCGTTGGTGACGTTACACTGCCGCGTCTGGCGCTTGATTCCAGCCTGAGCGTTTGCGATCAGGTGCTTGCGATCGAGGAGCGAGTGGCGGTCTTAACCGCCGGTATTCCGACGTGATTGGGAATTTCGCTTGAACATTGCGCCGCAGTGCACAAAAATAGGCGGCCAAAGAGTCCGCCGCCGGCCTGCTGGCGCCGGAATACGAGCCGATCGACTGATGGATAATTGATGATCGGAATGGTCCTTGTGACCCACGGCCAGCTCGCAACTGGTTTTCGGGCAGCGTTAGAGCATGTCGTGGGCCCTCAGGCCCAGCTCGAGACAATTACAATCGGCCCGGAAGACGACATGGAGCAGCGCCGCTCGGACATCCTGGGCGCGGCGGCCCGCGTTCAGGACGGGGGCGGGGTCGTCATTCTGACCGACATGTTCGGCGGAACGCCATCGAATCTGGCGATTTCCGTGATGGATGGCGGACGCGTCGAGGTGATCTGCGGCGTCAACCTGCCGATGTTGATCAAACTCGCAACCATGCGAGAAACCGCCGATCTCGACCACGCCGTTGTGGAGGCCCGCGATGCAGGCCGCAAATACATCACCATCGCAAGCAAGGTGCTTGAGGGGAAATGACCGAGGCCAGCCCCGAAGAAGGAGGCCCAGCCCCTCCGCTGATGGAGGCAATGTCGCGCGAGTTGCCCATTATCAACCGAAAGGGTTTGCACGCGCGCGCGACCGCCAAGTTTGTGCAATGCGTCGACCGGTTTGACGCAGACGTCAAAGTGACCCGTTGTGGCGAAACGGTCGGGGGCGACTCGATCATGGGCATTCTGACGCTCGGCGCGGGCCCGGGATCAACGATAACGGTCTCGGCTTCAGGCGCCGAAGCCCGGGAGGTTTTGGACGCTCTTGCGGCTTTGGTCTCCAACAGATTTGGGGAAGACGAGTAGCCGCTTTTCGCTCGTTTTGCCGGCCGTCGGGCCCTACATCCGGAAGTCTTCGCCCAAGTAGAAGCGTCGCACGTCCGGGTGCGCAATGATGTCGTCGGGCGGGCCCTCGGTTAAAACGTGCCCGCTGTGAATGATATAGGCGCGATCGATCAGCCCAAGGGTTTCCCGCACATTGTGGTCGGTAATCAAAACGCCGATCCCTCGCCCTTTGAGATGACGCACGAGATCCTGAATGTCGCCGACCGCGATAGGGTCGATGCCCGCGAACGGCTCGTCGAGGAGCATGAAGGACGGCTTGCCAGCGAGCGCGCGCGCTATTTCGCAACGCCGCCGCTCGCCGCCCGACAAAGAGATTGAGGGCGCCGTACGCACCCGTGCGATGTCGAACTCCTCGAGCAGGGATTCCAGCATCGCCTCGCGCGCCCGACGGTTAGGCTCGTTGACCTCGAGCACGGCGCGAATATTGTCTTCGACATTAAGCCCGCGGAAGATCGAAGCCTCCTGCGGCAGATAGCCGACCCCGAGCCTCGCCCTTTGAAACATCGGCAAACCGGTGACGTCGTGACCGTCCAGCTCTATTGTGCCCTTGTCAGGTTTTACCAGGCCGGTGATCATGTAGAAGACGGTGGTCTTGCCGGCCCCGTTCGGTCCCAACAACCCAACCGCCTCGCCCTGCCGAACTGAGAGGCTGACGTCCTGCACAACCATTCGACCGCGATAGCCCTTGCCAAGGTGATGGACGGCGAGAACGCCTTGGCCGCTCGTAGGAGTTCTTGATTCTGCAGTCGATCCGACGGTCTCGCTGCGCAACCATTTGCGCCACCGAGAGGGCGCATTTACGCGCTCGCGCAGGACTTCGTCGCTCACTTAGGGTCGATCACTTCAACCGCGCGAAAGATACCCACCAGGGGGCTCCTATTTGGCTTTCGCAGTATCCGACTTTGTCGCGTCCGCACCCGATTTCGGAACGAATTGCCCGTGCACTCGCCCCGACTTGGCGGTGGTGTCGACGGTCGCCTGGCCGCTCTTGAGGTCGTAGGTCAGCTTGTCCCCTTTGGTGACGTTCTGTCCGTCGCTGAGCGTGACATGACCAATGAGCCGCACTTTGCCTTCGGCCTTGTCGTAGCTGCCGTTATCGCCCGTGGCGACCTGTGTTTTCGAGACGACCGTGACAGGTCCCGCGGCGTCCAGATGCTTGACGCCCGCGTCCGCGGGCCCCGATTGACCGTTGGCAGGTTGGGCGCCGGCTTCCTTCGATGGAGCGGCAGCGCCCTGGGTTGGCGCGTGATCCAGAAAGACACTCATCGCCGAACAAGTCATTTTCGTATCGCCCTGGATAACGACGACATTGCCGGAATAGACCGCCTTGTGTTCCTTGTCGTAATAAACGAGCTTATCGGCGTCGATCGAAATCGGCTCCTTTGAGCTTGTCCCGGGGAAGATCGCGGCCGAATCGTTTGGGGCCGATGGCTTTTCGGCGGCCGCGCGAGCGCTGCCCCAGCCCAGCAAAACTGCTGCTATTGCCGCCAGCCATCCAGGAAAGCGAGACGGCAACGTCATGGATTGGTCCCTTTTACTTCACTCGCAGGCTCTTGGTTTGACTGCGGAATAATGTTTGTTCGGACGTGACCTTCGAAAGTCAGCTCCTGCCCGTGATTGATCGCTGAACCGCGATCAGCAAATATCGTGGTGCCGTCGCCGCCTTGAACTTCGACTCGCTCGTCGCTTCCGTAAACCCCGGACTTAAAATCGAATCTAGCGCTTCGCAATAGCACGGTGAAGCGGCCATTCTTGATCCGCACGTTTCCCGACAGCTCCATCCGCTCGCCCAAGTTATCGTAAACACCGCCGTCCGCGCTCAAATGGGTCGCCTCCCCACCGGCCGTGCCGATTTCACCATCGACCTTTCGGAGCTGCACCAGAGTTGGCTGTTTGACGTCCTGCAGCGCCCGCTCGGCTGTTAGAAGGTAGGCTTGCCCGTCACTGCGAAATCCGGCAAGCTTCGGTCGCTCCATGACGATTTTGGTCCCCTCCACCGAGAGGGCGTTGAAATTCAGCGCTCCCAATTTGGTCGCGAAGGGGTTGAAAAAGACGACCACCAGCGTCGCGGCGACAGCGCCGAGGCCGCCAATTAGGATCGCAAAGCGGAAAAATCTGACGCGCCCCGAGCGGCGCTTCGCCTTCGCGAACGCATGTTCCCGGTCAGAGGGCGGGGCGAGATCAAGCCCGCGCGGAATGGACGAAGGCGTAAAAGCCGCCATTCGCTCCGCACGGGTGACGGTCGGAATTGCCTCATTGCGAAACGCCGGCATGGGTTCCTTGTTGGCGGCCAAACCCCGCGAAGAACCCAAATTACGTGGCGAAGTTAGGGCCGGGCCGCGGAGAGCGAGAGCTGGCGAACCTGTCGAGCAAGCCGCGAGCAATTTGAGATCGTTATTATCGCAGGTAAGAGCGGATCCGCCGTTTTTGAAGTCCTGGGCGTCATTCTCGGGGCGGAACAATTCATCGGCGCGGCGTCTTCGCCAGCCCGGTCGACGATTCGCTCGTCGTCTTTAAGCCGTCGTCCCTTCGTTTTGGTAAACAGGGTGATCTCTGCGATGCGGCTGCGATCCTCCGCTCCTGCTCGTGGAGCCCACGGCCGGCAGGGTCAAGGCCAGGCTATGAGGCGGGGGCTCGTCCGGACTTTTCGATGCGAAACACAGTATCGCGCTCGTTGCGCTCGATGCGCTCCAAACGGTCGCCGCTCATTCCGACCAGATGGGGGATGTCGATTACTGCCAGCGGGTCGGTGCAGCGCACTTCCAGCCAATTGCCCGGCTCCAGGGATTTTAGAGCTTTACGCGTCTTGAGCGCTGGAAGGGGACATTTCAGTCCTGAGAGATCCAACTTGATTGTGGTCATGGCTCGACATGTGTGGATCGTCGGCGGACAGTCAACTGCAGCGCCCTTCAGGCCGGAAGGCCGACTTTGATGATGGAGCCGCGCGGCGTACCGGGGGTCGTGCTCGCGGGCGGTCTGGCGCGCCGAATGGGCGGCGGCGACAAGCCGCTGCGCGAACTGGGCGGCCAAACGATTCTGGCCCGCGTCCTGGCGCGGCTCGAGCCGCAATGCGAAGGCCTAGTTCTCAGCGCCAACGGCGATCCCCTGCGCTTCTCGTCGTTTCGCCTGCCCGTCGTCGCCGATGAGGTGAGCCATCATCCGGGACCGCTCGCAGGAATCCTAGCAGGACTCGACTGGGCCTCGGCCCACCGTCCCAACGCGGAGTGGATCCTGAGCGCGCCGGGCGATTGCCCCTTTCTGCCGCGAGACCTGGTCGCGCGTTTGGTCCAGGCCGTCTTCGTCGAGGGCGCCGAGCTTGCCGTCGCCGCCTCCCAAGAACGGGCTCATCCGGTGGTCGGACTGTGGAACGTCGCGCTTCGCAAGCCGTTGCGCACAGCCCTCGTAGTCGAAGGACTCCGCAAGGTTCAAGATTGGACGGGACGCCATCGCGTTGCGACGGTCGCCTGGGCCGCCGACCCGGTCGATCCATTCTTCAACGTCAACACCCTTGAGGACCTCGCGAAGGCCGAGCGACTTATGAAGCTCGACTGTTAGCTGAAGGCAGCCGACCCACTGGCGCTTGCATCGCTTCGCGCCCAAGCGCCCTCGCGCACAACCTTACGCGCAAGAATGAATCCAATGGCTTAGCTGCGCTTTCGCGCAACTTTTTCGCCCGCTGCTTTGGAGCCCCGCAACGGTCGTTATTCTTGTTCGGATATAACATTTGCGAACTTGGCGAAGCCGCTCCGGCCGCGCCTTTCTTTCAGGCGGGCGCCAGCTTATATCCCTTAACGATGAATATTCACGCACCAGCGGTCGTTCCGCCGCTCGTCGATCCGTTCGGGCGAGCGATCGCTTATGTGCGGGTGTCCGTCACCGACCGCTGCGACTATCGATGTGTCTATTGCATGTCCGAGGACATGAATTTCCTGCCGAAGCGGGACGTTCTTTCGCTCGAAGAACTCGATCGGTTGTGCTCAACTTTCGTGACCTTAGGCGCGCGTAAACTTCGCGTCACCGGCGGCGAGCCTTTGGTTAGGCGCAATGTGATGTCGCTGTTCCATGGCTTGTCTCGACACCTCAGCGCCGGAACGCTTGATGAAGTGACGGTCACGACCAACGGCTCTCAGCTCGCTCGCTATGCCTCAGAGCTTGCGGATTGCGGGGTCAGGCGCATTAACGTCTCCCTTGATACGCTCGACCCGGACAAGTTTCGCCAGGTCACGCGCTGGGGCGATCTGAAAGTCGTTCTTGCAGGCCTCGACGCCGCCTCCGCCGCCGGGCTGAAGGTTAAGATCAATACAGTCGCGTTGAAGGGCTTCAACGAAGAGGAAGCGCTGGATCTGGTCAAATGGGCGCATGGGCGCGGTTTCGACCTCACATTCATCGAGGTGATGCCGCTCGGGGACATGGAGCGCGATCGGACGGATCAATTCCTGCCGCTGCCGGAGTTACGCGGCCGCCTTGAGGAGAATCTGACCCTTATCCCGTCGAGTTACGTCACCGGCGGCCCGGCCCGCTATTACGACATTCAGGAAACGGGTGGACGGCTCGGATTCATCACCCCGCTTACGCACAATTTCTGCGAAAGCTGCAACCGGGTCCGCGTCACCTGCACGGGCACGCTCTACATGTGCCTCGGACAAGAGGATGCGGTCGATTTGCGCGAGCCGCTCCGCCGCTCCACTTCCAACGGGCCGCTCATCGAGGCGATCCGCGCCGGGATAAAGCGCAAGCCCAAAGGCCATGACTTTGTCATTGCCCGATCGGCGGCGCCCGCTGTTCACCGCCATATGAGCGCGACCGGCGGCTAACAGGCCCTCTTTTTTGCGACCGGCCCGCTGGCAGGGACCGCGTCCCCGCGCTATATCATTTGGGCGAAGGCGGGGACCTTGACTTTCCGCTGCTATCGAGGACCAGCCATGGCGAATGCTCGCGAACGTATCGAGAAGCTTATCTCTGACAATCCGGTCGTCCTGTTCATGAAGGGCACGCCCGAGTTTCCACAATGCGGGTTTTCCGGGCAGGTAATCCAGATCCTGGAATATGTCGGGGCGCCGGTCGTCGGTGTGAACGTGCTCGAGGACGCGGACATTCGCCAGGGGGTGAAGGAATACGCCAATTGGCCGACGATCCCTCAGCTCTACGTCAAGGGCGAGTTCGTCGGCGGATGCGACATCGTGCGCGAGATGTTCCAGTCGGGCGAACTGACGTCGGTTCTGACCGACGCGGGCGTTCCGTTGAAGAGCACCGCGAGCGCCTGAGCGGCGCCTACCGACATCGCGCGCGCTCCGGGTGATCGGCGGCGCGGCGCCTCGGTTGACCGGCGCATGGAGCGGCCTTTTTCCATCGGCAGGATTGGCTTCGTGCGCGGGGTCGATGGGCATTTGATGAAAACTTGAGCCGTCATGGCTCGCTGGGGAAGCCGGTAAGCTATACTTTAGGCTAAATTGCTATGTTGCGGTGCAAACCGTAGGCTAGCATGTTAGCCCTGCGTGTCCGCGCCAGCCTGGTAATTATTCAATGTCTCCAACCTATCCCTACCAACTCTACGAGATGGCGCACGCGGCTCTGGCGCCGGCCCGAGCCATGTCCGACGCGACGCATCTCCTATTCAATAATCCCTGGAATCCTTTTTCCAACACGCCTCTGGGCAAGAACATCTCAGCCGGCACAGAGCTGTTTGAGCGTTTGACCCGTCGCTATGGCAAGCCAGCCTTTCGGCTCGACGACATTCAGGTCGACGGCGTCGTCTATCCGATCCTCGAGGAGATCGTCTGGACGAAGCCGTTCTGCAATCTGCTCCATTTCGCTCGGCCCGATTTCGCCGCCGGCGCAGGTCAGCCCAAGCTTTTGATCGTCGCGCCGATGTCGGGCCATTACGCGACCTTGCTGCGCGGCACCGTCGAAGCGTTCCTCCCCCATTGCGACGTCTACATCACCGATTGGACCGACGCCCGCATGGCGCCTCTCCTGCTCGGCGCCTTCGATCTCGACGACTACATCGTCTACTTGCGTGAGATGCTGGTTCACCTCGGCCCGGGCGTGCACACGATCGGGGTCTGCCAGCCCTCGGTGCCTCTGCTCGCAGCCGCGGCGCTGATGGAGGCCGATGGCGACACGAATGCTCCAGCCAGCATGACCTTGATGGGCGGGCCGGTGGACACCCGCCGCAGTCCGACCGAGGTGAACAAGCTCGCCGAGAAGCGCGGCGTCGAGTGGTTCCGGAGCAACTGTTTGCACACCGTGCCGTTGCCCTATCCGGGGGTCGGCCGGGAGGTTTATCCGGGCTTTCTTCAGCTCAGCGGCTTCATGGCGATGAATATCGACCGCCATGTCAGCGCTCATTTCGACATGTTTAAGCATCTGGTCACGGGCGACGAGGATCCGGCCGAGAAGCATCGCGAGTTTTATGACGAGTATCTGTCGGTGATGGACCTCGCCGCCGAATATTACATGCAGACGATCGAAACGGTGTTCGTGCGGCACGCTCTGCCAAAAGGCGAGATGATGCATCGCGGACGACCGGTCGATCTGAAGGCCATCCGCAATTGCGGACTTCTAAGCGTGGAAGGGGAGAAAGACGATATTTCGGGCGTCGGCCAGACCTGCGCCGCCAACGATTTGTGCGTCAATATTCCCGAGTCGAGAAAGCACTATTACCTGGCCAAGGGGGTCGGGCATTACGGCGTCTTCAACGGCTCCCGCTTCCGCAACGAGATCGCGCCTCGCGTCCGCGAGTTCATGGCCGCAACAGACGCCGGCGGCCAACCCGCCAAGCGCCCTAAGCTTAACGGGTCGCGGAGCGCGAAGAGCGCCTAGAACCGCAATTGTCATTGCGAGCAAAGCGAAGCAACCCAATCCTGGATTGCCGCGTCCGCTATAGGCCTTCTCGCGATGATGGCGCCTCAGGCCGCGGACGCCTGGGGTCTCGCGATGAACTTGTCGCAGGGAATCTCCACATCGATCTCCAGCGTCGAGACCGAGTCGGAGCGCTCCATCTTCACCGACAGCTTCTCCGGATCGAATTCGATGTGACGCGCGATCGTAGCGAGCAATTCGTCGCGCAGGATGGCGACGAGATCGCGAGGGCCCAGCGCGACGCGCTCGTGCGCAAGCAGGATCTGAAGGCGCTCACGCGCGACCGGCGCGCTGCCGCGCGCTTTAAGGAATCCGAAGAGATTCATGCTGCCCTCCGGCTGAACAGGCGTGTGAAGAAGGTCTTCTTTTCATCCGGGATTGCAACCGGGCCGGTCGTTTCGCCGCCAAGACGTCGAGCCGCTTCGAGATAGGCCAATCGAGCCGGGCCCCCAGCGGCATTGGTCGTCACGGGCGCGCCGATGTTCGAGGCCCGCAGGATCTCACGGCTCTCCGGGATGACGCCCAAGAGCGGGATCGACAAAATCTCCAGCACGTCTTCGATGCTGAGCATCTCGCCTGAGTTCGAACGCGCGGGATCGAAGCGCGTCAGGAGCAGGTGCTTCTCCATCTGCTCGCCGCGTTCGGCGCGTAGCGTCTTCGAATCAAGGAGGCCGATGATGCGGTCGGAGTCGCGCACCGAGGAGACTTCCGGATTGGCGACCACGATCGCCTGGTCGGCGTGCCGCATCGCCAAAAGCGCGCCCCGCTCGATGCCAGCCGGACTGTCGCAGAGCACGTAGTCGAACGTGTCGCGCAATTCGCCGATGACCCGCTCGACGCCTTCGGTGGTGAGCGCATCCTTGTCGCGCGTCTGTGAAGCCGCGAGCAGGTGCAGCGTGTCGATGCGCTTGTCGCGGATCAGCGCCTGCGAAAGCTTGGCGTCCCCTTGTGCGACGTTGATGAAGTCAAACACGACCCGCCGCTCGGCGCCCATCACCAGATCGAGGTTGCGGAGTCCGACGTCGAAATCGACGACGCAGACGCGACGTCCGCCCTGCGCGAGCGCGGCGCCAAGCGACGCGGTCGAGGTGGTTTTGCCGACACCACCCTTTCCTGATGTAACGACAATCACCTTGCTCATGCGCGTTGTCCCCTTAGGAGCCCTTCAGCTTAGGATTCGGAGTTTGAGTTCGTCGCCGTCCAGCCGCGCCTCGAGAGCGTGGCCCTCCATCTCGGACGTTATGTGTTCCGCGGTGACATAGGCGCCGCCGATGCAAAGCAGTTCGGCCCTTGCTTCGGTGCAGAATATGCGTGCGGCGCGTGAGCCTGAGATTCCGGCGATCACCCGGCCCTGCAGCGCTCCATAGATATGCACCGACCCGCCCGCGACGATCTCGGCGCCCGAGGCGACGCGACCGATGATCGTCACGTCTCCCTGAGGATGCATGATCGTCTGGCCGGAGCGCACGTTGCCGTCAACGATCAGCGACTCGGTCCGCTCGGCCGCGTTTTGCGCGGTGGCGGGCGGCTCCTCCTCGCGCGGGGCGGCCGCATCCTCGCGGAGCGTCGGCGGATCGATTGGACGCCCGCCGGAAACGACCGGAGGCAGGTGCGGCCCGACCAGCCCGCGGTCGACGTTCTCCGCGCCCATGACCCGGATGTGGCGTCGCGCCAGGCCGCTCAGGAGGTCGCGGTATTCCTTGAGCGGGATGGCGAGCGCCGCCATGTCGAGAATGACGGGCCTGGCGATAAAGAAAGTTGGCGAGCGGGCAAGCCAGCCATCAAGCGCCGCGAACCATTCGTCGAGCGGTTGAACCGGCTCGAGGACGTAGGCCAGAAGAGATTGCGCTCGAAACTTGAGGGTCTGAGCAGGGCCTACATGCGCGTTCATCGCACCAGTCCGTTGGCGTTTCGTTAACCACGTTTGCGTCGGAATGGTTTATGAATGGTTAAGAACGCGGACTGCCTCTGATGTTTGTCGGTGGAATGGATCGCAGTTCTCTCCGATGGATCGATCGAGGGGAAGAACGAACGCTGGGCGCCGGCGATCCTGTCATGTCGCCCTCGGCGCAGCGCATTCGCGGGTTGCCTTAACCATCGGGTTAACCGACTCGTGAGTTGCATCCAGGTCTTGGTATCTCCGATACTCGGGATCGGACGCTAAGCCTAAGCGATCGAGCCAAGCCTCTTCGCAGGCTGAATTGTGAAATCTTAAGGGAGGCGGGGAGCAGTGCAGCGAATGAAACGCGTGGATACGACGGGACGCCTTCGCAAGGTCGGATTGCTGATTGCTATGAGCGGCGCCGCCGCGATCGGGGCTGCAACTTCGAGCCGGGCAGCCGACGCTTGCGCCGCCCTCAAGGACCTCAAGGTCGAAGACACGACGATCACTGCCGCGGAGAGCGTGCCCGCTGGGTCGTACACCGCCCCCAACTCGAAGAGCTACGCCAATTTGCCAGCCTTCTGTCGGGTGACCGCCACCGTGTCCCCGGTGCATGATTCAGCGATCCGGGTCGAAATGTGGCTTCCTCAGGAAGGCTGGAAGAGCGTCTTCGAAGGGACCGGCAACGGCGGCTATAGCGGCGAGTTCAACTATCCCATCCTAGCGGCGGGGTTGAGCCGCGGCTATGCCGTGATCAATACGGATGAGGGAACCGCACCCGCGACCCCGCTGGACGGCGACGCCGACGTCGGTCACCCGGTGAAATGGCGCGACTGGGGATTTCGCTCGACGCATCTCATGACCGTCGCCGGCAAAGAGATCGCGTCAGCCTTTTACAGCAAGGCGCCCGCCCATGCCTACTTCAGCGGCTGCTCCACCGGCGGTCAGCAAGCGCTCTCCGAAGCCCAGCTTTATCCTGCGGATTACGACGGCATCGCCGCCGGCGCGCCCGTGGTCAACCGCACCCATCTGCACGCAGCCTTCGTCTGGAGCATGCAGGCTGCGCAGCGCTCGCCGGGCAGCGTGCTCGGGGCTCAAAAGCTCGCGCTACTCCAGAAGTCGGTTGTGGCGGCCTGTGGGCCGGGCGCCGACGGCGTCGCCTCAGATACCTTCGTCGCTGACCCGCTCCATTGCGCCTTCGATCCCGCCTCCCTCGTTTGCAAGGCCGGAGACGCGCCCGATTGCCTGACGACCGAACAGGTCGGGACGGTGAAGCGCTTCTATGCGGGACCGACGAATCCGCGCACCGGAGAGCAGATTTACCCCGGCTGGCCGCGCGGGAGCGAAGGCCCGGCCTTCGGCTGGGCGCTTGAAGAGGGCGATGCGCCCTTCTCGCTCAAGGAGCCGGCCTTCGACAGCCTCTTCAAATGGGTGTTCGGCCCGGCCTGGGATTGGCGCAGCTTCAACTTCGACCACGACATGGCGGAGGTCGACGCGGTGCTTGGGCCCGATGTGAACGGCAACACCGTCGCCAATATCGACGCGTTCAAGGCGCATGGCGGGAAACTTCTCATCTATCATGGATGGGCGGATTCGATCGTCAATCCGTTGGACACCGTCGCTTTCTACGAAACGCTCGCCAAGGCTCCGGGAGGTCGAAGCCAGTTGGAAGGGTCGGCGCGCCTTTTCCTTCTGCCGGGCGTCGAGCATTGCGGCTCGGGCGGCGGCGAGGGGCCGGATGCGGTCGGCAGCGAACACGGGCTGCCGGCGCCTCAGGTAGACCGCGGAGCATGACGTCCTTGCAGCGCTAGCCAACTGGGTCGAGACCGGAACCGCGCCGGAGCAACTCATCGCCACCAAATATCAGGGCGACGATCCGACGAAGCCCATCGTCATGCAGCGTCCCGCCTGCGCCTATCCGAAGATGGCGCGCTACTCGGGGACGGGCGACACCAACGCGGCGGCGAGCTTCGTCTGCGAATAGTTTTTCGGAAGTAGGGGGTTGAGCCTGAAGTTGAGGGGCTCACCCGCTTGCGTTCGAATCAAATTCGACATCGCAAGGAGCCAGCGTGCATCGTTGCTCCAACTCGCTGGTTCCCTAAACTCGCGCCGCCAACTTCGGCGAGAGCCATCAACCGCCATACACGGTCTATACGTCGCGCTGGACTAAGAAGTCGACGCAGGCGCGGAGCCAATCGAGGTCGGGGCCAGCTGGCGCTCCGGCGAACGCTGATTCCTCGAACTCGCGCGCCGCGGCTTGCGCGAGCGCGGTCGCCGCCTGTTGCGCCCAGTGGATGCTGCCCGCGTCCGCGATGATCTGATGGAGCCTCAGGATCTCGCGCGGCAAGCGTCGCTCGCGCGGCCTCTCTAAGAAACCGCCGATCCATGCCCTATCAGTCGGATTGGCGTGGGCGAACGCATGGGTCAGCATGAGGGTCCGCTTGCCCTCCCAAAGATCGCCGTCGATTTCTTTGCCATACCGCGACAGGCTTCCGTTGAGGTTCAGGACGTCGTCGGTGATCTGGAACGCTAGTCCGATCAGATAGCCGAAGCGATCGAACCGGCTCAGATTCTGATCCTCGCCGTTGGCGATGAGGGCGCCGATCCGCATCGGGTGAATGAAGCTGTACCAGGCGGTCTTCTTGAGGACGAGCCGCAGATAATCGTCCTCCCCGAGGGTGAGATTGTTGTCGCGCACCCAACCAAGCTCCAGCGCCTGCCCCTCGAGAGTCTCGACAAGCAGATGGTCGACCTCGTCGAGAATGCGAAACGCAGTCACCGGTCCGAGCCTCTCCCCGGCCTTCCTGAACAAGCGCATGCTCAACGCGTTCATCTCGTCGCCGACATTCACAGCGATCGGAATACCGACGCGCCGGTGCATCGTCGCGACGCCGCGTCTCGATTCGCTCCCATCCTCAATGTCATCGTGAACCAGGAACGCGTTGTGAAGCATTTCCAGGCCTGCGGCGGCGGGGAAAGCGTCCTCCGCGCGGCCGCCGAGCGCGCGGGTGGTCGCGATGCACAGCGCCGGCCGCAGACCCTTTCCCGACCGACTGACAAAATCACTGACGAGACCGTAGAGATGTCGCTGCGGCTCCCAAGTCGGCACGGCCGCCGCGAGCGTGTCGGATATCATCTCGCGATACCAGCCGAGGCGTTCGATGAACCCGCCAGGTCCGAGGATTTCGCTCACGCCCGGCATCCGACCCGGAGCATCGAGCAGTGCGTCCTGCAACGCCGGGGCCTCAACCAGGGCGCGCTTGAGCGACGCGTCCACGCCGGTCGAACTCGGTCACGCCTTCGACATGCCCGGCGCCAGGGTCGAGCGCTTTGGCGATCGAACTCACGAACGGCGCGACCGCTACAAGTAGCGGCCTCACCTGCTCCAGAAGCGGCGTCCCCGCGATAGCGCGCTCGGCAATCTGCACGAGCGAGTCATCCCAAGGCAGCCCCGCCTTAAATCGCATCTCGTCATGCAGTCGCCACGGAGCGAGAAGCTCCAACTGATGCAGCGGCCAAAGCTCGCAGCGCGGTCCCACGAACTTCACGTCGTCGAGGATGCCGTTGACCGCGCGCCGGGCGGCCTCGTTGGCGCCTTCCATCGTCGCCAGGTCGGTATAGGTGCGTACGTAGTCCGACGCCAGAAACAGGTTTGGAATTGCGGTGGTCGCCTCAGGCCGCAAGGCCCAGGTGTTCTCAAAATTCACGAGGAGCGGCTCGCTGTTATGCAAAAAGCCTGGACGCGTTTTGTCGAGCCGGATGTCCGGGTCGACAAACCAGGAATGAAGGTCCTCGTCGAGCAAGAGCTCCTTCGCTCCGTTGACAGATTGTTTCAGTTGCCTCCACGCCTCGCGCACGAACTCCTCACGTGAACATTCCATAGCCGGTCGGCCGGTCGAACCGGGGCTTGTCCAGTCGGACACGTCGACCGAGATCACGCCCCGGACGTCATCGTCGCCGAAATCATCGGGCGGAAAGCTGCTCCAGAACTGGACCTGAGAGATGCTGGTGAGCGCCCACGGCGTATCGATGTGGATGACGTGGCCGTGCGTGATCGCTACGTCGCGCTTGAGGTAGAATTGCACCCCGTTCATCCATTCGACGTTCGGGGCTAGAGCGCGCAGGTTGGCGAGGCTCGGGTCGGCCATGAGCATTCTGTCGTTGATCATGGGAGCAAATCGCTCGATCGGAAGCGCGGCAATGTAGTGGTCGCCGCTCCAGAGCGTGCGCTTGCCCCTCTTCCAGTCCTTTATATGCCTTGTGGTCACGCCGGTGATGCGCGCGCCGTCGCAAAAAATCTCCTCCACCTCCTCGTCAATCACGTATTGGACGCCGCGCGATTCGAGATAGCTCCGCCATGGATCGATCCAGGCGAGATTCGTGGGCGCGTCAAGCACGCGATCGGATGACCCCGAGGTCGGATTGATGATCGTCATCATCATCTGCACGAACATGTCGCCGACGGTGCGCGCGCTCGCCGTCTCCGCCTTTGAAGCCACGAGCGAGCGTGTGAAGCCGGTCGCGAGAAACTTCTGGTACGCCGGCGAGCGCACCGCCGCTCCGATGAACTCCCACCAGCCTGTCCGTTCATATTCCTCAATTCGGCGCTCGTCGCATGTCGTCAGAAGCTGCCAGAACCTTGCGCCGAAAAACGCGAGCTCCTGTGGCGATAAGTCAATAACGGGTCCATACAGCAGCAGAACGTCGCGGAGCAGCGTGCCGGCGTCGCGCGTCGTTCGCGGAAAGAGGGTGGGGACCTCGAACGCCGGCAAGCCGTATTGCGTAAAGGCGGCGCGGGTGGTCGGGACGAGGTGATCCGCCGCCTTGCGTCCGTCGAACGACGGAATGCGGCGCATCGTGTCGATCACGTGCTTGTAGAAGCCTGGAAAAAATCGGAAACCGTGCTCGCCGGGAATCCTGTGATTGAGCGAGTCGGCGCCTGTGTCGACAAGTTGATGGCCGCTTGTGCCTGCGCCGTCGTCGATGACCGGCACGCTGCGCGCCTTACCGCCGGCAATGTTGCGCCGCTCAAGGACGACCACCTCGAAGCCGCGCTCGACCAGTTCATGCGCAGCGCTCATTCCCGCCACGCCGCCGCCGAGAACGATGACCCTCGATGACATGCTTTCGTCTTCCCCCGCGCCGACTACTTGGCGACAGAGGCGAGGCGCTTGAGATGGGCGACCGCATCGCGCTCCTTTATCCGAAGCGCGATTTTCTCGAACACGCGGAAGACGAACAGAGGATCCGTCGTCACCTGCAGAAAACCGACCGAAACATCGGTCGCGACGACGAGCTCAATCGGCGCGGCGCCGAGCGCCACCACGATTCCTTCGTCATCCGGAAGCGTCGACGATCTCAGCAAGGGACCCCCGCCCAGGAAGGGGATGATGCGGTCCGATGGCAGAACCAGTGCGCCGGTAGGCGACTGGGCATCGGCGAACAGGGTCTCGCCGAGGACAGCGGCGAACGGGCCGAAATGGCCTTTGCCTTCGAGTTTCCCGACTGCTTTGGACACCTGATGAACCAAGTGTTGGCCGGAATCGACAGTTTCAGCTCTCTTGGCGAGTTCGACTTGTAGGTCCCCGAACAAACCGCCCGACTTTTGTCCGCCCCGGACGGTCCAGATCTTTTTAAGACCGCTGATCGCCCCTTCAGGCGGCCCCTGATCTTTGCCCTCCTGCCCCCGAAACACGATGGCGTCTTCCAGTCGGGCGAGCACGTTCGAGGCGCGGCGAAACATGTCCAGAGCGCTCGTCAGTCTCGGATCCGCCATCTGCGCGCCATGCAGAATCACGCGCACCTGTAATGTCGTCAATGGAATGGTCTTTTGTTCGTCGATGGACATCGTCTGGGACCCAGAGCCGCCTCTCGACGGGAGAAGCGGGCTATCGATGTAGTTCAGTTCTTCGCT
Organism: uncultured Alphaproteobacteria bacterium; assembly: GCA_963737365.1. Classification (GTDB taxonomy): domain Bacteria; phylum Pseudomonadota; class Alphaproteobacteria; order Rhizobiales; family Beijerinckiaceae; genus Roseiarcus. Next base: position 236,644 of record CAVTSD010000005.1, on the reverse strand, counting down.
CTTCACGAAGTCGGCGTCGCCTGCGAGCGGGCCGTAGAGCGGAAGAAACGTCGCCGCGACGCGAGAACGATTCGCTTCTTTTTGAACCGCCTGTCTGACGAGCGCCCATTGCTCGTCAGTCCAAGGCACCTGTGGATCACTTGAACTCATGACGCCCCTCCCGCTTGCAACCCCGTCGCTCGACCCCGTTCGGGCGATCCCAAGATTCGTGTTGGCTCTCAACCGGCCCAGCGACGTCGTCCGACCTCAACGCTATAGATGTCAAGTTCATAACTGCGCGTTGCCGTGTCAACTCTGCCGACGCCGGTGCATTGGAGCCGGTTGAGCCAGCTATACCGTGTGTCCGACGTTTGGAAGACCGGACTGACGACGACCGGCGGGAACGAGGGAAACTCGCCGCGAACCGCGCCAGCATAACCGTCCGGCCCGAGGTCGAGGACCCCGCCATAGGTGGCATAAATTCGAGCCCCGTCCGATGTCTGTAGGGAAGCCCGCACATTCACGAGCGCAACCCCGTCCTCGCGGATCCGCATCCAGTCGCCGGAGCCAGGCAGCACGACGCCGCTGACGTCAGGGCCGGCGAAGCTTCCGTCCGTGACATACCAATTCATCCGTAGGCCGTCCGGCACAAGCCCAATCAACTGCTCGCTTAACGACGCCTTGAGCGAAGCGACGAACGTTGTCTTCCAGTTCCAGCAGGGTTCCGGCGTCGAAGGGCCGCTCAACGGGTTCAGCGTCGGCGCCGATGTGTCGTTCGCGGCCGTACAGCTAAACTGGAACCGGGAGGGCTCGACAGAGTTGGCGAGCCGGGGAGAGATCGGCTGGCCCGCGAAGCGCAGCACCGGCAGAAACTCCACCAATCCGTCGAGCGGGGCGGGAAACCCAGCGCGGAATATGCGCTCGCCGAAGGCTTGGAGGCAATAATCGGGCTGCGCGGTCGTCTCGCGGATCGGACCTCCGTTCACCCGATAATCCACCGTGACGGCGTGGCCGGGGCGCACCGGCGAAACGGTGACCGCAATGGAAGCTGGCGCGCCGGCATGCGTGAGCGTCATCGGTTCGGCCGTGTTCGCTCCTCCCCACCGCAGCTTGGAGCCGTCAAGCGCCTGCAGGATCGAATCGGAGAGCGAATGCGGAACACCAGAGACACTTCCGAGTGGGAGCCGCAGGATGGAATCTGTCGGCCTTTCGCTCACGGACGAGACGGCTCCTTCGGACGTGACGTTTGGGCTTCCGCGCGGGCCAGCGAACGCCGCGCGGCTGCGAAGTCGGGCTGGTCGGGTTTGCAAATCATCGCGCTCAGGGTTTGCCTCATCTGCGCCGTCAGATCTTCCTGATCGCCGCGGTAGACTTTGAAGTCGAGCAACGAGGTCAATGCGCGCAGCTCGAGAGAAACCGCTCCTTGTGCGCGCGCGCGGTCAACCGCCATGCTATAGGCGTCTTCCGCCTGGCCCGCGCGACCGAGATCTCTGAGAACGTCTCCACGCGTGCGGTATATTTCCGGCATCATCGCCCCGACGTGGCCGGCCTTTGCGCGGAGTTCTCCTTCGCGGCTCACGACCAGGGCTTCCTCCGAGCGGCCGGCCAGGTGCATCGCCTCGCACGCCATGCTCGTAGCCGATCCTTCGATGACCCCGGAGCCCGTCTGCCGGAAGAGCGCGCTCCACTCCATCACCTCGGCCACGCCGCTGTCGACGTCGCCAAGGCCGATTCGAGCGCGGCCGCGGTGGAGGCCGGCATTCGCCGTCCACATAGCGAACCCCTCCGCTTCGGAACTGCGGTAAACCTCGTCGGCGATCGCGAAAAGGCGCTCCCAGTTACGGTCGTAAAAGTAGAAGAACATTGCTGTAGCGAGAGAGGTTGTCGCGCTCGGCCGATGCTCGAGCCGGCGGGCGTAAGCGATCAGCTCGTTCGCGGCGGCGAGGGCCTCGTCCTGCCTGCCTTGCATCCATAACGAGCCGGCGAGGGTGATCAGCATGCTGCCCCTAGCGGAGATCTGGAAGCGGTTCGTGATGTCCGCATCCATCTCGATCGAGCAGGCTCGAAGGCCGACCCGGGCCTCGGCGATCGCCACGTCATATTCGCCACGATAGAAGCGCGTGTAGGTCGATGCGTCGTGGCCGATGGCGATCAGCGTCGGGTCCTTGGCGGCGGCCGCCAGGGCGGAAACCTTGGCGGCGGTTTCCACCGCCTCGTCCAGCCGGCCGCCGACAAATTGATTGGTCCAGAGCACCCAGAGGGGGGCCCCCAGCTGTTCGTGCGCGCCTAGCCTTTGCGCAAGCTCGATCGCCCGCTTGCAGACCTCCCCGACCTCAGGGGCCGCCCATCCAGCGACGGCGCTCAGCACCGGGGCGAGAGCTGCGAGGACTGAAAGCTCGCGTTCCATGCGGGTCCGCTCGTCAGGCAGCCTTTCGATGTCGGACAGCGCGCGCCGGAGATGGGACACCGCTTCCTTCGCGGCGCTGCGCTTGGCCGCGTAGTCAGCGGCGGCCTCCCAATGGGTCGCAGCGTCCGCGTGGCGCCCGGCGCCCGAGAGATGGTGCGCGAGGAGTTCGGGCCGGCCCTGCACGGACTCGGGGAAACGAGCGACCAGCGCCTCCGCGATCCTTGCGTGGTAACGTTGTCGGGTGGTGCGAAGCAGGGAATCGTACGCCGCGTCACGAATGAGGGCGTGCTTGAAAACGTAGGTTGGCGATTCATAGCCATGTCGAAAGATGAGACCCGAGTCCACCATTGTGTCGAGCTGCGAAAGGACGGTCTCCTCAGGCAACTCGGCGACTGCAAGCAGGAGATCGCGCGAGAACTCCCGCCCGACCGTCGCGCCGAGCTGAAATAAGGGGCGCGCTTCGCCGAGGCGATCGATACGGGACATGAGCGACGCCGCCATCGAATTGGGCATGTCCCCTTCGGACAACGCGTTCACCAACTCCCACGAATCGTCCCGCGCCACGAGCGCGCCTGATTCTGTGACCGAACGGGTAATCTCCTCGAGAAATAGAGGGTTTCCTGCCGCTCGCTCCTTGATTTGCCAAGCGACGCTGGGCGGCAGCGGTTTGTCCATAGCGACCTTTCGGATGAAGGTCTCAATTTCCCCCGAACTGAGAGCGTCGAGCTCAATCTCCGTGATGTTCGCCCCGGGCTCCCACGGCGGCTTGAACTCGGGTCGCGCGGTAAGCAGCGCCATCATTCGAGTCTTCTGAGGCGACGCGACGAATTGGCGCAGCAGTTCAATTGTGGAAGGGTCGGCCCAATGGAGATCTTCAAAAATCAGCAGGGCGGGGCCGTCCAGCGTGAGACCCGACAACCACCCAATCAGGATCTCCATTGTTCGCTGACGCGCGCGCACCGGAGACAAGTTTGGCGCGGGCCATTGTACGGGATCGACGGGGACCGAGAGAATGGCCGCGATGAGCGGCACGGCCTCGGTCGGGTCGAGCCCCCGTTCCGCCACCCGCTTTGCGATGCGCTCCACCCGTTTGTCCGCCGGGGCGCTCTCGAACCCGAGCCGCAGCTTGATCAGTTCCGTTATCGGATGGAGAGCTGTGGCGGTCGCGATCGGGATGCAGTGGCCCACCACGACATCGGTGTGCTCGTCGGCAAGATCGGCCCGGACCACCTCGACCAGGCGCGACTTGCCAATGCCCGGCTCTCCGCGCAACAGAATGAACTGAGGCTCGCCCAATTTCGCGGACTCCCATGCGTCCTTGATGCGTGCGCGCTGAGGGATGCGGCCGAGAAACGGCGTGCGCGGGACATTCAGACCGGCCGCCTGACCGCCTAGGGCGACTACCTTGAACAGCTCAACGACGCGGTCGACCCCTTTGAGCTTACGAAACCCGAGAGGCTCGACCATAAAGCTGCCCGGCAGAAGCCGATGGAGCGAATCTGAGATAACAACCTCGCCGGGAGCGGCCTCGGCCTGGACGCGCGCGGCGATGTTAGGCGTGTCGCCGATCGCCCAACGTTCGGACCTGTTGGGGCCTGCCATGGCGCCAACGACGACCCGCCCGCAGTGGATCCCGATGCGCACCTGAAGATCGATCTTTGTCTCAGCTGCGAGCCGCGAGACGGCTTCAACCATTTCGAGGCCGCATCGGACGACGCGGGACGTGTCGTCCTCGTGCGCGAGCGGGTAGCCAAAATACACGTCGATGCTGTCTCCGCGGTATTGGGCGATGAAGCCTTGGTTGCGAACGACAACGGCTTCGCACGCTTGCTGGTAGGCCCCGAGCGCAACGCGAAAATCTTCAGCATCGAGCTGCTGAGAGAGCTGCGTGGAGCCGACGAGATCGCAAAACAGAACGCATACGTGCCTTCGTTCTGCTTGCGGTTCCCCACTCCCTCCGGCTCCGAACTCTTTGCCACAGCCGCCGCAGAAACGCGCGGCGGCCGCGTTTTCGAAGCCGCAAGTCGCGCATTTCATAACCCAACGCTGCCAGAATACGTCGCGGCGCCGCGTTGATCTCGAGTGGTGGTTTCCTCCAAGAGGATCGCGCAGGCGCGCGCGACAAGATCGCCAGGATCGGAAATGAACGTTTTAGGGACGGCCGCCGGGAGTTGCGGAGCCCGATTGGATAGACCCGACGCGGCGCCAGCTTGTGTGGCCAGGGGCCCGGATTGACGCGAACCTGTCTCGACCGTCGCAACTTCCGGTCTTTGAAGAAATGTGAGCGGTCTCAACCGGTTGCCCCTGGACCACGACGTGAACTACTGTCTTCGCAGATGATGTACTATAAGGCCTCGAATGGCAAGCCCGTCTTCAACGCACGCTTCCTCGATACATGACCGGGTCACAATTATGCATGTATAATGGGCCAGCTATTTCAAGAACTCATAATATCCATAAATCTATGAAGGCGGGATGCCTAGTCTAACCCCGGCTTCTGGTCTTGAGTCCGGCTTTGCGGAGTGCTTCGTCCGCTCAGCGCCGTAACTTTCCTCATCGCGACGAACTTAACGTTAAGATGTCGCGGCGCGCGTGGAGTTCCTCTCCAGCGCTGCCAAATTCGCGCATGCCGCCGCCGTCAGCCTCCAATTCCGCCAATACGCAGATCGGGTCGCTTCGTCGATGGCATGACTGGTCGATGGCGTGTGTTAGCTTCGGTTGTGCAAAGGCAGAGTTGGGGAGGGCGAAATCGGCAAGCCAATCGGGGGGGAGCGACAGAGCCGGCACACGAGTAGTGTGATGCGAATTCATGCGAATGCGAGCCGCATCGAGGCTTTCCATCGGCAGCGACAATCAACCAAGAGAAGCAACGCAAATGGTCAATGACGTCCCCAGCGAATCGAACCGCGTTCGCTCCCTGTTTCGCGATAGGTTCACGTTCCAGATCTCCGTCGACACCGCCCACGTTTCGCAGGGACTCGCAGTCGCGGAAGCAGCGCTTAAAGCGGGCGTGACTGTCGTGGAGCTCGGGACGCCGCTCTTGAAATACGAGGGCGTCCGCAACGTTGTCCCGATCTTCCGGCAGCGGTTTCCCAAGGCTTTGCTGCTCGCCGATATGAAGACCATGGACGGCGGCGAGGGGGAGGCGAGCGCGGTTTACAGCGGCGGCGGCAACATCATCGACTTCCTCGCTTTGGCTGGCGAGGCGACGGCCAAGGCCGTGTGCGCCTTGCGCGACACGTTCCGTAAGGCCGACCCGGCAATCCCGAGGCTTGCCTTTGCTGACATCCTCCTGCCTATGCAGGGACCGGGCGACCAAGCGGTCGAGACGGCGAAGCGCATGCTCGAAGCCGGCGTGGACGGAGTCGGCATTCACCTGCAATACGACGCCCGGCGGGCCGATCCGGCCCTGTTTCAAAGCGCCTACCTGCACGACGTGGCGTGTGCGGTTTTCGAGCGTGTGGCCGACCGGGCGTCCGTGCAGGTCGTCGGCGGCCTCAGCGGGGATCAGGCCGTAGCCTTCGCCCGCAAAGGGCTGCGCGCCTTCGTCATCAGCGGCAATCTCGGCCTGGCCGACGCCCAATCGCGCTACGGCCTGCCGGGCAGTGAAATCGAAGGACACATCCGCGATTTCATTGAGCAGGTTTCCGCCGCGCGTTGAATAGGCCGCTCACCAGTTCGAAAAAGTTCCGGTCGACTGCTGTGAGGAAACCGGCCCGTCGCGCGAGCGGCGCGCCAGGGGCCTGCTTTAGTCCGACTTGGAACACGAACGCGGCGCGGGGCTCGAGACTGCTCAAATCTTGCGCGAAGCGATAAACATCGCATCTATTGCGGCAACTCGCAGTAACGTAGATCGGCCGTACTGAGCGACCGCGGTTGTATATAGTTGCGCCAAGCAAGTTATTTAGAACGATTGTGGCGCTCTGAGAACAAAAGTCCAGTTCATGCCGCAGCGCACACGCGAATTTGTGACAAATTGCTGACATCAGGCAACTTAAACGTTGACTTTCGCAAGCCGAAAAGAGTTTTCTAGAGCAATGACACGTTGAGAACAAATTCGATTGGCATAAGATCTAGTACGGCCCAGTGAAAAGGAACGCCGCTCATGATCGTTCGCGAGATCGTCCGGACCTGCTCCAATCCGCACGTCGCCCATGCGGCTGTCGCCTCGATCGGCGGCGATCTCGCGCGACGCGTTTCGCGTGATGCGGCAAAACGGAATTTGACCAGTGGCCTGTTCGCGGCCGGCCTCGTTCGTCGCTTTTCCCGCGTCGCAGAGGCGCGAGACTGGGAGGGCGTCGGCGAGGCGACCCGCGGCGCCGACCAGCCGATCCTTTCCGGCCTAAGGTACATTCTCGAACATGGCGTCGAATTGGACGAGAGCGACGCAGATCCCGAGATGAGCTGGCTTGCCCCGGCGCCGTTGGCGTCGTGCCGCCAGGCGTTGCGGTATTGATAGGCAGGCTTAGGCGCTTTGAATAGTTCGCCCTTGAACGTCCGTCGCCGCTTGTGAACGGCGCCGGCGCGGGGCACAGTTCAGGCGCATGTATCTCGGGCTTGACTGCGGAACCTCTAGCCTCAAGGCGCTTCTAACCGACGCGGGCGGCAGGCCTATCGCGAGCGCTGCAAGGAGCTATTCTCCCGATCGTTCCCGCGCCGGCTGGTCGGAGCAGAATCCAGACGTCTGGGTGACCGCGATGGCCGGCGCGATCGCGGAAATCGGAAATAGCGCGGGCGCCGCTCTAAGCGCTCTGAAAGCGATCGGCTTCTCGGGCCAGATGCATGGCGCCGTGCTGCTCGATCGGGCGGACAAACCCGTGCGTCCCGCGATCCTGCACAACGACGGACGCGCGTTTCTAGAAGCCGCGGAACTGGCGCGCGACCATGCCGACTTGGCCCGCGTCGTCGGCGTGAAGCCGATGCCGGGTTTCACCGGGCCGAAGCTTAAATGGATCGCGAAGAACGAGCCGGAAAACCGCCGTCGCGTTGCCTCGCTCCTTTCGCCGAAGGATTATTTGCGGCTCAAGTTCAGCGGCGAACGGGCGTCCGACATGAGCGACGCGGCAGGAACCTGGCTCCTCGACGAGGCCAGGCGAGACTGGTCTCCTCAAGCGTTCGAGGCGTGCGAGGCGGATCGCGCCTGGGCGCCGCCCTTATTCGAAGGGTCGGCGGCGGCCGGTCGGATTCGGCCCGAGGCTGCGGATGGGCTTGGCTTACCGCGCGGCGTTCTGCTCGCAGCCGGCGGGGGCGACGCCGCGGTTGGGGCAGTGGGGCTCGGCGCCATCGCGTCGGGCGAAGCCTTCATTTCGCTTGGAACCGCGACGCAGCTCATCGTCGCGACCGACCTTTATATGAGCGCCCCGGATCAACTCGTGCACGCTTTCGCCCACGCGCTGCCAAATCGCTGGTACGCAATGGCGGCGATGCTGAACGGCGCCGGCGCGCTCGCCTTCGCTGGCCGGCTTCTCGGCGCCTCGCCCGACGCGCTCGAGCGGGAGGCGGAGACGGATTATGCCGGGCCCAGCGGCCTTCTCTTCCTGCCTTACCTCAGTGGCGAGCGGACGCCCCTCGATGATCCTTATGCACGCGGCGTTCTGTTCGGCCTCAGTGAAACGAGCGCGAGGGCCGACGTCGCTCGCGCTGTGATGGAGGGGGTCGCGCTGACGCTCGCGGACGCGCGCGATTGTCTTGGCCTCGCCGGCGTAAAAATTGAGCGCGTCGGCCTGATCGGGGGCGGCGCCAAGAGCGCGTTATGGACGCGCATGATCGCCGCGGCAACCGGCTTCACTGTCGTGCGCATGAAGGGCGGTGAAACGGGCCCGGCTTACGGCGCTGCGCGACTGGCGCGGATCGCCGCGACGGGCGAATCGCCTGAAGCCGTCTGCGTCCCGCCCGAAATCGCCGACGTGACCGAGCCGGATCCGGAACTCGCCGAAAAATTCGCGCGGGCCCGCGAGCGCTTCAAGGCGCTCTACGCCGCGGTTAAGCCCGACTTCCGGCGTTAGAGCGGGATGAGTTGAGGTTGTGAGCCAAAGCCGTCATCGCGAGCCACTCAGGCTTCGCGGTGACGATTCCACGCAAATCTTTCTTGCCGACATCGGACTGCATTCGCTCATGGCGCCGACGCCTCGATCATCAGCATGTCGAGAGAGAACGAGCCGTCCGGCTCGATGGCGAAATGCGTCTTAGTCTCAGTCGAAGCGGCGTCCTGGAGAGCGCGGATCGCTTTCACATTCACTTCCGGCGTTTGCATGCGCGCAATCCAGACCGGGAAATCCATCCTGAGACGCCAAGTGCGGCAGGCATCGACGGTGAAGCGCGCGCGGGCGAGCGCCTCTAACCATTGCGCGCAAGAGTAGTCGCGGACGTGCGAATGGTCGCGCAAAAGTTCGATCGCCTGCAGATGCGTGTCGAAGAGCGCCGGTCCCGGAGCATACACATCGACGAACGCCGCTCGCCCGCCGCGTTTCAGGGTGCGACGCGCTTCCCTCAAGCCGGCGTCGAAGTCTCGCCAGTGATGCGCGGAGAATCGGCTGGCGACAACATCGAAGATCTCGTCTGGAAACGGGAGATGCTCCGCGGGGGCTTGCGTGGTCTCGATATTGCTCAGTCCCTTTTCGCGCGCGGTCCGCGTGACAGCCGCCAACATCTCGGAGGACAAATCGGTCGCGATGACCCGTCGGGCGTGGCGCGCGAGCGCATAGGAGACATGGCCGCCGCCAGCGCCGAGATCGAGCGCCAGTTCGGCGTCTTGCGCGAATGCTCCGATCGCCTCGAGATCGGCCCCCTGACTGTGAACCGCGCTTTCGACGTAGGCTTTCGCCCGAGGACCGAACTGCGCCTCGACGACTCGTTCGTGGGCCTTGCTCATCAACAGCTCCTCTCCGTCTCCATGCTTTTTGCAGCACGCTTTAAACTGTTACAAGATCAAAATTTATCCTATTACAAGAGCTGCCATGATCGAAGCCGATCAAAGAAGACTCCTCGGCGAGTTCGTGCGCGCGCACCGCGAGCGCATGCGGCCCGCGGCAACGACCGGGCGGCGGCGCACGTCGGGCCTCCGGCGCGAGGAACTCGCGGCCCTCGCCGGCATCAGCGTCACCTGGTGCACCTGGATTGAGCAAGGGCGCGCGGTGCAGGCCTCTCCCGAGGCCCTTGGCCGCATATCGCAAGCCCTCTCGTTGTCGCGCGCCGAACACGACTATCTCTTCAAGCTTGCAGGCCGCGTTGACCCGGAAGGCTCGCGCGGGCCCTCCGCGGACGCGCCCCCTTCCCTGATCGCCGCCGTCAAAGCGCTCGACTGCCCGGCCTACGGACTCGACCGTCTCTGGAACGCCTGTTGCTGGAACGAAGCGGCGGCGCGGCTCTTTTGCGGCTGGCTGGACGGGGACTGCCAACGCAACCTCCTGCGCTACGTGTTTCTGGAGCCGTCCGCTCGGAAGCTGATTCCAGCCTGGAAGGACAGGGCGCGGCGGCTGCTCGCGGAATTTCGCGCCGACTTCGCCCGAACCTTTCGCGACGCCCAGGTCAAGATCTTCGTCGACACGCTTCGGGCTGAGAGCGCGTTCTTCGCCGAGGCGTGGGACGAGCAGGCTGTCCAGATCCGCGAGGGCGGCCTTCGCCTGTTCAATCACCCTGACGACGGCCCCTTGAGCTTCACCCAGCATACATTCGCGCTCGCCGAGCGGCCGGACTATAAACTTGTGATCAACACGCCGGCGGATTGCTGAGCGAATCTTCGCCGAGCAACTGCGGCGCGCCTCGCCCGGTTCGCTTCCCCAAACCTTGAGAAAGCTTAATGCGCCGGCCAATTTCCGGATAGGCGGGAAGTCGCATGGTGCTTCATCGATCGCTGAAGGCGGTCAACCAGCGAATTTGGAGCGAACTCATGTCATTTTCAGGTCTTGCGACCCCAAAGGGGCGGCGCAACACGATTCTCGCCTCGGTCGCGGTCGCCGCGCTTGGCGTCACGGGCGTTCTCGGCGGCAACGCACTCACCCCAACTCATCCCGCTTATGCTGCGGCCGTCTCGACCGCCGACCTGCCTCAGGACGCCCCGTCGTTCGCGCCGCTCATTGACCGCGTCAAAGCCTCGGTCGTGTCGGTCAAGGTCAAGATCCCCGCTGAGGAGGGCGATGGCCAAGACCTCTCCGGCCAGATGGATAATCTTCCCCCGCAAATCCAGAAGTTCTTCAAGCAGTTCGGCGGCCTTCCGAACGGCGGCGGCATGCCCGAGGGCCGTCATCCGATGATGATGGGCGAGGGCTCAGGCTTCTTCGTTTCTTCTGATGGCTACATCGTCACCAACAACCACGTGGTCGATCACGCCAAGACCGTGACCGTCACCACCCAGGACGGCAGGACGCTCGACGCCAAGGTCATCGGCACCGACCCGAAGACTGACCTTGCGCTCATCAAGGTGAACGAGGCCGGCGATTATCCTTTCGTGGCGTTCTCCAAGCAGACCCCCCGCATCGGCGACTGGGTCGTTGCGATCGGCAATCCCTATGGCCTTGGCGGCACGGTGACCGCAGGCATCGTCTCGGCCGAAGGCCGCGACATTGGCGACGGGCCCTATGATCGCTTCCTCCAGATCGACGCCCCGATCAACCGCGGCAACTCGGGCGGCCCGACCTTCAACATGAAGGGCGAGGTTGTCGGCGTGAACACCGCCATCTATTCGCCGTCGGGCGGCAGCGTCGGCATTGGCTTTGCGATCCCCTCGACCACGGCTGATAGCGTCATTGGCGCGCTCGAGCACGGCGGCGTCGTTCCGCGCGGCTATCTTGGCGTCAACATCCAGCCGGTCACCCCGGAGATGGCCGAGAGCCTGGGAATGAAGACGGACAACGGCGCGATCGTCGACGAAGCGATGCCGGGCACTCCGGCGGCCGAGGCCGGCCTCAAGCCGGGCGACGTGATCACCAAGCTCAACGGCAAGGCGGTCAAGGACGCGGCGGACCTCACCATACGGATCGGCTCGTTCAAGCCGAACGACAAGGTCGAACTGACCTACCTGCGCAACGGCGACGAAAAGACTGCTCAGATCACCCTCGCCGATCAGAAAACCGAGAAGCTCGCCAAGGCGGACAACTCGGAAGACAAGGAGCAGGGCGCTCAGCTTGGCATCCAGATCGCCCCAGCCAAGGATGTCGCCGGCGCAGGCGACAAGGGCGTCGCGATCGTCGGCGTCGATCCGAATGGAACGGCCGCCGAGCAGGGATTGGCGACTGGCAACGTCATTCTCGATGTGAGCGGCAAGCCGGTGTCGAGCCCCGCTGACGTGAAGTCCGAGATCGCGAGCGCAAAGAGCCAGGGCAAGAAGGCGGTGATGATGCGTATTCAGACCGCTGACGGCGCCCGCTTCGTCGCCATCCCGTTCCCCAAGGCGTAATCGAATCCTACGCTTTAAGGGATGGGCGGCGGCGCGCTGACTGGGAGGGTGGCGCGCCGCCGTTTAGAGGCCCTACTGAGGCCGGGGAGCCCGGCCCTCAATCGAAATCCGGCGCCGGGGCCTACGCTCCGGCGCCGTCGTTTCAGGCCGATGATTTCGCTTGCCCGTCCAAGCCGCGCCACATCCGCGCAGGCTCGGAAGCTCGAGTCTTGGCGAACAGCCGAGCGAAGATGACGACGTGGGTGAAAAGCAGGATCGGAACCAGAAAACCGGGAATGATGAGCCAGGGCAAAGTGGTCATCGGCGAAGTGTCGGGCGGCCCAACGAAAACCTGGAGCGGGCCGGGCGCCGAAAGCGGCCCGAGCGTGAGCGCGGCGACGAGGTCGGCGACCCCAAGCGCATTCCATATGAAAACAAGGGGCCGCACGCGTGCGCCGAATTGCACGGCAGCCCAGGCGAGCGGAAGCGCGGTCACGCCCATGAACACATCGCCCCATCCGGCGCTCGGCGCAAACGGCGCGGGAAGTCGGCCCTCGGCATAGAGAATGAGGAAATCCAATCCGAGCACACGAATCGCATGGAGGGCAATGAGCGCGGGCAAGGGCGTTGCGGCCATCGCATGTCCCACAGATGGCAAAGCGAAATAAGCCGAAACGAGGGCTACCACCGCGACAGCCACGGTCAAGCCGAGCGCCGGCGCGCCTCCGTGAGCGGGGCTGAGCGCCCCGGTCGCGCCAATCGCCAAAACTAGTACGAACCATGCGCCAAGCGCGAGGAGCACCGTGAACCGCGCCCGCACGGTTCGAGCCATCGCCAACGACAGAAAGCCCATGGCGATCGAAGCGCTGAGCGTCAGTTCAGCGGTGGACAGGATATCGAGCACGAGTTGCCTCCTTAGAGTGTAGTTGCACGTATTTTGACAAATTTTTACCCTCAAACGTCTCCGTAGCCGGCTGCCGTCGCCAAGGCCGCGTCCTGGGCTTTTTTCCAGAACGGAAAGGCGCGTCGCGCGGCCTCTTCGCCGACCGCTGTGATTGCGACCTTGCGAACGCGACGATCCTCGCCTTCGTCGATGCGAACCAGCCCGTCTCGAACGAGGGGCCCGAGATTGCGCGTCAGTGTGGTGCGCTCGAGACCCTGGAAGTCGGCGAGGCGGGTGGTCGGAAGCGGGCCAGTTTGAACCAGGGTCGCCAGAGAGAGTGAACTGGGTGCCGCGAATGCCCGAGCCGCGCATCGCCTTTTCGAAGGCCCGGGTCAGGTCTCGGCTCCGACGGCGCGCGGCGGTGCACACGCATTGACGGGTGGCGACAAAGTCGACTTCGTCCGATTGCATGATTAGTGCATATACACTCTTTCTGACGCCGTCAAGACCCTCGATGAGATAGCTTAGGGCAGCCCATTCGCGATTTGGAGCAGAGGCTGCGCATCAAGAAGCAACCTGTTGCAAAAGTCCCTTCGCTGTTGGAGGGTTTGCGCGAACATCGTTGATGCTGTTTTGGCCGCGAGGCCCCCTCAGTGAATTTCAAGTAGGGGCGCGCTCCGAGCGGAATAGGCGTATTTTTCAGTGATTTAGGGAGTTCGAACGCCATGCCGGTCTGTTTTGTGATCATGGGCTTTGGGCAAAAGGCCGACCTCGCGACCGGGCGCGTGCTCGACCTCGACAAGAGCTACAAAAATATCATCAAACCCGCCGTCACCGCCGCGGGCTACGAATGCGTCAGGGCCGACGAGATCCAGCATTCCGGCGTCATCGACGTGCCCATGTACGAGATGCTGTTCGGGGCCGATCTGGTCGTCGCGGACCTGTCAACGGCGAACTTAAACGCCATCTTCGAACTCGGCGTGCGCCACGCCTTAAAGCCCCGGGCGACGATCATCATGGCCGAGAGCAAATTCACCATCCCGTTCGACGCCAATCATATTGTCGTTCGCCACTACGAACATCTCGGCCCCGATATCGGCTTCGACGAAACCATGCGCATGCGCGGCGAACTGACGACTTTGATCAGCGCGCTCAAGGGCGGGGACGCTGTCGACAGCCCCGTCTATACGATGCTTCCGGACCTCCAGCGGCCGACCCGGCCCGCCGCGACGAAGATGGGCATTGCCGCCGCCGCGGCTCGACCCCAATCCTCTGACGAGAGCTATGCAGCGATGCTGCAAACGGCGCGCGAGGCAATGGACGCCGGGTCGTTCGATTTCGCCAAAAAGAAGCTGCAGGACATCTACAAGGACCAGACCGAGCCCGGAGCCGATGGCAGACCCAAGGCCGCCCGGCCGTTCATTATCCAACAGCTGGCCCTTGCGACCTACAAGGCAGGCGAGGCCAAGGCGAAGACCGATGGCGAGGAGCTGGCATTGGCCGGCTACGCCGACGCCGAGACTTTGCTCCGCCAACTCGACGCCGAGATCAACCACCGATCCCGAGACGATCGGCTTATGGAGCGCGATCCACAAGCGAAGGGCTGAACTGGCGACACGATCGCCTGACGAGCGAAAGAAGGACCTTATCGAGGCGATCCGGGCTGCCGAACGCGGCTTCATCATCAGGCGGGACTATTACAACGGAACGAATTTGGCCTACCTCTTGAACGTGAGGGCGTCGTTGTCGTCGGGCGACGATCGAATCGCCGACAACGTTCTTGCGCATCGTGTCCGCCGCGAGGTTGTGGACATCGTCAATCGCGGCCTTGAGACGCTTTCCTCGAATACCTCAGTCGGCGCGGACACGACAGCGCTCCGAAACGAGACATACTGGCTTGCAGCCACGCGCGCGGAATGCCCTGATCGCGCTCGGCGACAAATCCGGCGAGGACTTGATGAAAACAGCGCTCGCAAGCGCGCCCGCTCCCTGGATGGCGGAGACCACGAAGAGCCAGCTCGATCGGCTACGCAAGGTGCTGACGGCAGCCGGGTCGTGAGTTGTCATCTGGACGGGGGCGCGCAGCTAAGTTGGGGGAATGAGGCGATCGAAATGGGAAAGGCGCCGACGCCGCAATCTATTGCGGAAAAACAGAATCTAGGCTAAGCTGGCGCCTGTGAATCACTCTACTCTTTATACGCCGGATACAGGCTCGTTCTGCGGGCGGCGCGTCGGGGGAAACCGAGCGAAATTTTTTTCAACGAAAATCTCGTGTAACCCATTGATAAGTCTCAATTCAGACGAGAGAATCCAAGGAAATCCAAGCAAATCCAACGGCATCAAGTAGGGAAATTCGCTGCAAAACAGCTCACGCCCAAACAATCCAAATTTACCGCGCCCGCTCCCAGCCGCCTTCGTCGCTCTCGCGCCAATAGCTGATCGCGCCGCCCTGATCCTTGAGCCGTCGCCATTCGCCGCGCGCGTGCGCGAGCGCAGCCTCGTCGCGTCCGTCGAACATCAGAACGACGAGGTTGAACGTGGCGTCAGCCTCGCTGGTTGCGGCCCCGGAAAGCCTGACCAGCATGGTCGCGGCGTTGGGGTTCTCGAGTTCGCTTGTCAGAAAGATCGGCTGTTCCATCGGATCGCCGTCGCCAGCCGCGCCATGCGGAAGAAAGCTCGCGTCGTCGTAGGTCCAAAGCCGTTCGTTGAGGGCGGCCACCATCTCCTTGGACGAAACGCGCACGAGGACGCGTTGGCCCTCCTCGAGCGCACGCTCGAGCAAAGGCGGCAGCGCCTCATCGACCCGTCGCTGTTCGAGGTGGTAAAACCGGATCTCCGTCACTGGCCCGCTGGGCCGACAATGACGAAGGTGCGGTCGGAGCCGCTCGCCAACAACCCGAGGCTCACGCCGCCGGGCACGTGCTCTTCAGTTTTGCCTGCGACGTAGACATCGCCGCGCTCGCGCGACGCGGCGAGATACTCGCTGGCATCGCTGTTCATGCCGCGCAGGACGCCGCGACTCTTTGCCGTGTCCCACCCGAGCGCCGCCTTCAGGGCCGCCGCCTGAAAACGCTCAAAATTCGTGGTCGTACGGGCGTTGGCCGGTTCGCCGATGCGCGCCTCGAAGCGCAGGAACTGATCCCCGCGACAGGTGAGAGTTCCGTCGACATCCACTTTCGTCGTAATATCGAACGTATCCGAACCCGAGCGAGTCCGGGACACGACGACAGCGCGTCCCAACTCGACCTGCATATCGCTTGCCTCGGTCCGCAGGCTATTCGAAAACGCCTCGCATCCCGCGATCGCCCAGGCCGGCTCTTGAGAGGCGGCCCAAGCCGCGGCAAGCACGAAGATCGTGGACAGAATCCGCATCCTGACCCCTCCAGGCCGATTCTCGAATCAATTCGTCAATGAGAAGCTAATCTTCGTACGAATTGGCCATAAGACGATTGAGGAGACGCACGCCCCAGCCCGAACCCCAGGACTGATTGATGTCAGAGGGGGCGGAACCCATCGCCGTGCCGGCCACGTCGATATGCGCCCACGGCGTCTCCCTGACAAATCGCTGGATGAATTGCGCGGCGGTGATCGAACCGCCGTGGCGGCCACCCGTGTTCTTCATGTCCGCGAATTTGGAATCGATCATCTTGTCATAAGCCGCGCCGAGCGGCATGCGCCAGACCTTCTCCCCCGCCG
Source organism: uncultured Alphaproteobacteria bacterium (assembly GCA_963737365.1). Classification (GTDB taxonomy): domain Bacteria; phylum Pseudomonadota; class Alphaproteobacteria; order Rhizobiales; family Beijerinckiaceae; genus Roseiarcus. The sequence goes on along the minus strand of CAVTSD010000005.1, from coordinate 220,306 downwards.
CCTCGCCCGCGGCGGCGAGCCGCTGGGCGAGTTCGTCATTATTGGAGAAGAGCCCGGCAACCTCGGCGCCGAGCGCGACGATGATAGCGCCGGTCAGCGTCGCAAGATCAATGATCGCCCGCGGAGAGTAGGTCTCCTGGGTGTACCAGAGCGCGTCGGCCAGAACGAGCCGCCCTTCGGCGTCCGTATTGACGATCTCGATCGTCTGCCCCGACATCGAGGTGATGATGTCCCCCGGACGGATTGCGTCGCCATCGGGCATGTTCTCGACCAAGCCGACGACGCCGACCACGTTGACCTTAGCTTTGCGCGCGGCGAGCGCGTGCATGAGCCCGACGACGCAAGCGGCGCCGCCCATATCGCCCTTCATATCCTCCATGCCGGCCGAGGGCTTGATCGAGATCCCGCCCGAATCGAAGCAGACCCCCTTACCGACCACGGCGATCGGTTTTGTGCGTTTTGACCGCGATCCGTTCCAGCGCATCGTGACAAGGCGGCTCTCGCGCGCTGATCCACGTCCGACCGCGAGCAGCGCGTTCATCCCCAGTTTGCCCATCGCTTTCTCGTCGAGCGTTTCCACGACGACGCCGAGTTTCTCGAGCGCCTTGGCGCGATCGGCGAATTCAATGGGAAAGAGGACATTGGGCGGCTCATTGACCAGGTTACGCGCCAGCTCCACGCCTTCCGCGATGGCGAAGCGGTCTTGTCCAGCCGCGCGCGCGGCCGCGGCGTGGCTCGAGCCGATGACGAAATCGGATGTCTCGACGCCGTTCTCTTCCGAATCCTTCTTGCGCGTCTTGTATTTATCAAACTTATAGCCGCGCAGGCGAAGGCCGAGAGCAAAATCGGCGGCCGCCGCGCCGTCCCACGTTCCCGCCGGCGCCTCGAAGGCGACCTCGACCCGCTTCGCGCCAGCCACTTTGCCAAAGATGAAGCCCCCGAGCGTCATGAAGTCGACCGGGGCGTTGTCCTTGCCCGGAGCGACGCCGACCACCAGGAGACGAGACGCGTCAAGGCCAGCGGGGGCCAGGATGTCGAGCACGGTGCGTTGGGAGGCGCGAAAATTGGATGCCTTCGCCGCGGCGCGGATGAGCGGTTCGAGGTCGCCGAACTGCGCCGACACCGCGGGCGCAGGCTTCATATCGGCTCCCACGAAGACCACGAGCGCACTGCCTTTGGGAGCGGACAGGGACCCGAAGGCGATCTTAACCGATCCGCTCATAACCGACGCGTGTCCTTGTCCGGATTTGACGACTTAAGGTCGGCCGACAAGGCGTTGCCGGCGACGGGCGCCGACATATCAGGGGGTTTGCCACGCTCGTCAATAAGCCGCCGTGATTGGACAGCACATTTAACCCGCTTCGGGTCAAACATCGCGAACGGGAGCTGGTCGCCTTGCAACGAAGGGGTACATGGGGCAAGCGCTGCGCTTCGAGGGCGCCCGTTGACGCGCGCTCGTCGCATCTCAGGACGAAGCGGACGCGATGATTCAGATCGAGCGCTATTTGCTGAGGACGGCGACGACAGCCTGTGTCTCAGGCTTGGTTGTTCTGACGGGAGTTGTCTGGGTGACCCAGGCCTTGAGGCAGATCGATCTGATCACGAGCAAAGGCCAGACCATTCTGTTATTTCTCCTAATCACCGCGCTCGCGCTTCCCTCGCTCATAGCCTTCATTGCGCCGGTGGCGCTGTTCGCCGGCATTCTTTACACCCTCAATAAGCTGAATGGCGACAGCGAGCTCGTTGTCATGGCCGCTTCAGGCATGTCCCCCGGGCGGCTCTTGCGCCCGATGGCGCTGCTGTCGGCTGCCGTGTTTGCGCTTGTGGCCGTCCTCTATATCCAGGTCCTGCCTTGGAGTTTCGGCGCGATCGAGAACCTAACGACGTTCATTCACGCAGATTTCATCGCTAATTTCGCTCGTCCGGGCGCTTTCTCCCAACTCGAACAAGGATTCATATTCCACTTTCGTGAGCGCACGCCCGACGGGGCTCTTCACGGAGTGTTTATGCAGGATCTACGTGATCCCACGAAGGTCACGACGTACATTGCCGAGGCCGGAAAAACGGTCGATCGAGACGGGGCGAGCTACCTTCAGCTGTCCAAGGGCGTCTTGTTGCGGCCACAGTCCGCGGGTGACACGTCGATGGTGACTTTTGACGACTACACCATCGATCTGTCGCAGTTCATGCACGCGGTCAGCGCAATCAAAAGACCGCGCGAGCGCACGACCGCGCAATTGATGGCGCCCGACGCCAAGGATCAAGCCGATCCAGCCCTGTTTGGCCATATCCGCAGCGAATTGCTCGACCGCCTGTCCAGTCCGCTCTACGCTGTTGCGGGCGGTCTCATCGCTTTCGCGGCGCTGGGAGAGGCGCGAACGACCCGGCAGGGGCGAGGCGTGGCGATCGCAGCAGCAGTCCTCGCTTTTGCTGGCGTTCGTATGCTCGGGATCGCAGCCACGACGCTCTCCGTCGGCCTAGCCTCGGCCTCCGTCTTCGTATGGGCGATTCCGGTTGCCGCTTGCTTCGGGGCTCTGGCGCTGATCTTCCGGCGAGCGATTTCAGGGCTAATCCGGCCATTCGCAAGGGTGCCGGCGTGATCGGCAGGACGCTGTCGCTCTACCTCGCCGGCCGCTTCGCACGGTCGGTGACCGCCGCCTTCATGGTGGTTTTCGTCCTCATCTACGCCGTCGATCTCATAGAGCTCCTGCGTCGTTCAGGCGATTCTCAGCGTGCGACCGGAATTCTGATGGCTGCCTTGTCGTTTCTGCGGACGCCGACGGTCGCCGAACAAGCGTTGCCATTCGCGGTTCTGTTCGGATCAATGATTGCGTTCCTGAATTTGTCTCGAAAGATGGAGTTGGTCATCGCGCGCGCCGCGGGGCTGTCTGTCTGGCAATTTCTGACCCCGCCGCTCGCCGTGGTCGTCCTGATCGGTGTGTTGTCGGTGACTGTGTACAACCCAGCATCAACATGGATGAAAGAGAGATCGGACGAGATCGAGAGCAATGTCTTTGGCGGCCCCGCAGCGGGCTCGGCGGGGATGTGGATTCGACAAAAGAGCATTGATGGTCAGGCGATCGTTCGCGCCGGTGGGAGAAGCCAAGGCGGCAACGAGTTCAACGCGATCGAGGTTTTCAACTTCGACGACCAGGGTAATTTCATTGAACGGCTGGAGGCAGCCTCGGGCGAGCTACGCCAAGGCTACTGGGTGCTGCACGACGTCGTGTCGGTCACTCCGGGTTTCGAAGCCCTTCGGGTTTCCACCTACCTCTTGGCGACGAATCTCGATCGCAGGGAGGTTGCCCAGGCGTTCGTCGCGCCTGAAACCGTGTCGTTCTGGCGGCTGCCTGGGCTCGCCGAACAGACGGCTCGAGCGGGATTGGATCCGACGGCTTACCTCTTGAAATATCAGGAGCTTCTAGCTCGCCCGCTGATGCTGGCGGCGATGGTTCTCGTGGCCGCTTGCTTTTCGTTAAGATTCTTCCGAATGGGCGGGATCGAATATATGGTTTCCGGTGGCGTGGTGGCGGGCTTCGTGCTTTATGTCGCGACCAAAGTGGTCAGCGATCTTGGCGGTGCGGGATTCCTTAGCGCTTCCGTAGCGGGATGGTCGCCCGGGATCGTCGGCTGCATGTTTGGCGTGTATGTGTTGCTTCAACAAGAGGATGGTTGATGGGGTTTGCCCTCAGCTCTTCCTTTGAGTTCAGTTCCCGCCGGAAGCGGGCCGCGAAGATCGCGCTGTCGCTGGCGATCGCGGTGGTTGCGGCGTGCGCGCAATTGTTCGCCGCTCCGGCTGAAGCGCAAACCCCGCCCCCCGCCCCGTCCACGCAAGCCAAGCCGCAGGACAAGCTGGTCATCGACGCGGATCAGCTCATTTACGACAAGGATAAGAACACCGTTACTGCCGAAGGCTCGGTCCAACTCTTCTATCAGGGCCGGGTGCTTCAGGCCGACCGCGTAATCTATGACCGCGCCAGCAAGCGCGTCTATGCGGAAGGCCATGCCAAGATGACGGATGAGCATGGCAACGTCGTTTACGGAAGTCGGTTCGCGCTCAGTGACGATTTTCGCAACGGTTTTATGGATAGCGTGCAGGTTCTAACCTCTGACAAGACGCGCTTCAGCTCACCGCGCATCGAGCGCTCGAACGGCGATGTCACCGTCCTGGAGAAAGCGGCCTATACCGCCTGCGAACCCTGCAAGGACCATCCGGAACGGCCGCCCTTCTGGCAGGTAAAGGCAACCAAGATCATTGAGAACCAGACGACCCATACGGTCTACTACGAGAACGCCCAGCTCCAGTTCTGGGGCTTCCCGGTATTTTACATGCCCTATTTTTCCTCGCCTGACGCGACCGTGAACAAGCAGACCGGACTTTTGGCGCCCGCGCTCGTTTCCGGGGGGAATCTCGGCTATGGCATGAGCTTGCCGTATTTCATCAATCTCGCGCCCAGCTACGATCTCACGCTCACGCCGACGTTTCTCTCGAAGCAGGGGTTGCTGGGGCAGGTTGACTGGCGCCAGCGGCTGTCAAACGGCACCTACAACATTCGTGCGATCGGGATCGATCAAGAGCAGCCTGGAGTGTTTCCCGCTTTTCCGTATGGCGCGGGGGACACACGGCTGCGAGGCGCGCTTGAAAGCAACGGGAACTTTTTCCTGAATGACATGTGGCAGTTCGGCTGGAACGGCACATGGTTGAGCGATAAATTCTTTCTCAACGACTATCGGCTCCAGGGCATTAACTTCGACACCTTCTATTTCCAGGACGTCATCTCGTCGGTCTATCTCCGCGGTCAGAGCGCTCAAAGCTTCTTCGATCTCAGCGCCTACCATTTCGAAGGCACGACAGCGTACGACGACAATCGCACATTGCCGACCGCGGTCGCGCCAGTCTTCGATTACAACCGGGTGATCAACGTTCCAGCCGATCGCACCAATGGGCTTGGGGGCGAACTGACTGTCGACGCGAACGTCGCCAATTTCAACCAGACGAACGCGGCGTTCCAGTCAACGGGCCTGCAGACCTTCGACAACGCCTATCACCTTTACAACGTTTGCGAGACCGAGGTTGGCACGACCGCCGTCAATACATATTTCCCGGGCAAGTGCCTTCTGCGTGGCATCGCCGGCGATTACACGCGCGCATCGGGACAGGTCTCCTGGCAGCGCGGCTTCATCGATCCCATCGGCGAAGTCTGGAAACCGTTCCTGTTCGCGCGTCTCGATGGCGAGGCGACCGAGCTCAACGAAACCGGATCGATCACCTACGCCAGCGCGCTCGGCGTAAGCACGGTCGCGAATTCCAATCAGTCCGCCTTCTTTTCGGGCTCGGACCAGGGCGCTTTCGCCCGCGGCATGGCGGGCGCTGGCCTCGAGTACCGCTATCCGTTCACGTCCACATCGTCCTGGGGCACGCAGACGATCACGCCGATCGCGCAGTTCATCGCTCGGCCGAACGAGATCATCCCAAGAATCCAGCCCAACGAAGACTTCGCAGAGCCTCGTTTTCGACGACACGAACCTGTTCGCCTGGAACAAGTTCTCCGGGTACGATCGGGTCGAGGGCGGCACACGGCTCAATTACGGGCTCCAGTACGCCGCCGACTTCGCCAATGGCGGCCACGCCGGTTTTGTCGGCGGAGAATCGATCCAGGTCGCAGGGCAGAATTCCTACACCCTCTACGATCCGACAAACACGGGGCTCGAATCAGGCCTCGACAAGAAGTATTCGAACTTCGTTTTCGGCGAGACGCTGCAGCCGTTCTCGAACCCGATCACGCTCATGAGCAAACAGCAGTTTGACAGCTCAACGCTGCAACTCGATCGCTTCGATGGAATCCTCAAGGCGACCTATGCCGGCGTCAATGGCACTGTCGACTATGCCCTCTACGCCGCGCAGCCGGCATTGGGTTTTGAATATCCGCGAGAAGGCCTGAGCGGCACGCTCGGCTACAGCTTCCTGACGCGATGGTCGGTCGACGGATCGCTCGTTCTCGACATGTCCCGCCATTACTACGACACGCTGGGGCAGACGACGCCGATCTTATACCCAGTCGGCTACTCGTTTGGGGTCGGCTATAAAGATGAGTGCACCACGCTTACGCTCAGGTATTCGTCCAATGTCAGCCAGCCCGGCGTGTTCAGCGTAACCCCGGGCGGTCCTACCATTTACAATCCGGCGACGCGCAACCAGACGCTCATGATTCAGCTGGTCCTGCGCACGCTCGGCGATGTCAGGACGAACGTCGGCCTCTGATCGTCGTCCGGCCGGACCGCCGTTGGAGCCAAGCATGACCGGCGACATCCCGCCCCTGGCGATGACGATGGGCGACCCGGCGGGAATTGGCCCGGAGCTGGCGCTCGGCGCGTGGCGCGATTGGAAGCCCAGCGCCCCGTTCCTCGTTTTCGCAGCGCCTGGGGTCCTGGCGGCCGCCGCCAGACGGGCGGGCCTTGCCGCGCCGATCGTCGAGACCGACGCCGCAGGGGCTCGAGCCGCCTTTTCGAAGGGCCTGCCGGTCGTTCCGCTGAAAAACCATGTCGAAGACACGCCTGGGCGCCCAAGCGCGGCCAATGCCGCGGCGACCATTGAATTGATTGAGCGCGCGGTCGCAGCCGTCCGCGGCGGCCAAGCCCGCGCCGTCGTGACCAACCCGATCGCAAAGCCGACGCTCTACGAGGCCGGATTCAAATACCCCGGTCACACCGAATATCTCGGCGCGCTCGCCGAGGCGTGGGGCGCTCCAGCCTTTCCGATCATGATGATCTGGTCGGAGACGCTCGCGGTTGTCCCGGTGACGATCCACATGCCGCTTGCCGACGTAGCCCACGCGCTGACCGCAGACCTCATCGTCAAGACCGGGCGCATCGTCGATCGAGACCTGCGCACGCGCTTCGGCGTGGCGCGTCCCCGCCTCGCGGTCGCCGGGCTCAACCCGCACGCAGGGGAGGGCGGCGCAATGGGCCGGGAGGAGATCACGATCATCCGGCCCGCTGTCGAAGCCTTGCGGGCGGAGGGGATCGACATCTTCGGCCCGCTTCCCGCCGATACGATGTTCCATCCGAAGGCGCGGGCGCGCTACGATGTGGCGCTGACGATGTATCACGACCAGGGCCTGATTCCGGTGAAGACCCTCGCCTTCGACGAGGGCGTCAATGTCACGCTCGGCCTGCCGTTTGTACGCACATCCCCCGATCACGGCACGGCGTTCGACATCGCCGGAAAGGGTGTCGCCAACCCGGCGAGCCTCATCGCAGCGCTCAAGCTCGCCGACCGACTGACGCGATGAGCCTCGCCGCGGACGGGCTGCCACGCTTAAGCGACGTGGTCGCGGCGCATGGGCTCAGCGCCCGCAAGGCGCTCGGGCAAAATTTCCTCTTTGACCTCAACCTCACCCGCAAAATCGCCCGCGCCGCCGGGCCGCTCGCCGGGGTCGCGGTGGTGGAAGTCGGGCCCGGTCCTGGAGGCCTGACGCGCGCGCTTCTCTCGGAGGGCGCCGAGAAGGTGATCGCGATCGAGCGCGACGCCCGCGCGCTCGGCGCGCTTGCCGAGATCGCGGCGCATTGGCCGGGTCGGCTCGAAATAATCGAGGGTGACGCGCTCAGCGTGGCGCCGAGAACGCTCCTCAATAAGGCCGGGGGGCTGCCGATCCGCATTGTCGCCAACCTCCCCTACAACATCGCGACTGTGCTCCTCGGGGGCTGGCTTGAGGCCGAACCATGGCCGCCGTTTTACCATCGCCTAACGCTCATGTTCCAGCGTGAGGTGGCCGAGCGCATTGTCGCGACCCCAGCCCAGCGGGCCGACTATGGGCGGCTCGCGGTGCTGGCGGGATGGCGGACCGAGGCGCGCATCCTGTTCGACATCCCGCCCGCTGCCTTCGTTCCAGCGCCTAAGGTCACCTCGAGCGTGGTCGGGCTCGTTCCTCGGGCGAGCCCGGAGCCCTGCGACGCGGCGATCCTGGCGGCGCTAACCCAGGCTGCGTTCGGCCAGCGGCGCAAGATGCTGCGCCAGTCGCTGAAAGGCTTCGCCGCCGCGCGGGGGCTCGACCTTGCCGCACTTATCGCAACGGCTGGGCTCGAGCCGACCATGCGGGCGGAGGAGGTCGACGTCGCCCGCTTCGTGGCTCTGGCGCGGGCGACCTTTGAGGCGTCCGACAAAACAACTTAGATTTATAGTATTATAGTTCTGAAGGCGGGCAAGTCAGGATTATAACCGCCTTTAAACGCCAGTAAACGTCTAAACGCCAGTAAACGCGCCTAAACGCTAGTAAAATTGCTCCAATTTACTAGCGTTTATTTTTTGGAATCGGGACTTTTCAATGGGTTGCAGCCGTTTGGAATAAAAAAATTTCTGCTCTCTCGTGCGCGTACATGTCCGATTCCGACCTTTAACCCGACCCAATGCGGGAACCGCGTCAGCGCACTTCTGTTTTTCGTCATGTCAGATTGGAATCTGGTCCTGACCCGCACGCCGCGCCAGGACAGTCAAAATTCGACTTCACTGCGGAGGACCGAGCATTTCCTCAACCGCTCGCCGAAATCCGCAAAAATACGCGCCGGGATAAGGCCGCCTTGAGTTCAAGACGCCGATCGCCCTTACGCAGCCGCGCGAGCCCGCGCGCGATATCCCGCAAAGCCCAACCCGCCAAAGCCGACGAGCAGCATCGCCCAGGTCGAGGGCTCCGGCACCGCGGACCGAAGCCCTCCCGGCCCATAGAGCATGCACCCCAGCGGTTGGATGGATGTCGTCCCAATACAAGAAGGTGTCGATGTTGGCGGGGTCCGCATCCCGAGTTTGATGCCGCGCTCCCCGGCGTGTCGCTGTAGCAGGGGTCTGTCGTGTTCGCGAAGCCGTAAGCTGCGGGATTTAGCCAGAATGTTCGCGTTGTAGCTGTAGAGGTCGAAGTCCGTCAGCGTGCCGCCAGCGCCGAGCTAAGACCTCCAAGACCCGCGGCCAGCTCCTTGTCGTAGAGTTGACTGAAAGGCCGTGGCCTCGCCGGCCAGCGTCGGGTGTCCCGTGCGATTTCTGGGATGATCCCGACGTTTGGAACATCCAGACCAACAAGTGCTTGGCGCCCTCGGCGGACAGCGCTGGAGATCGCCGCCAATTACGGTGTCCACGCCGTCGGTGATTGCTGGCGCTCCCGCTCCGTACAACGCCGCATTGCGAACGTCGTTACCGCCGATCAGCACGACATAGAGGGCATTTGGATCCGCGCTGTCCGCCTTTGCCACAAGACGCGCCGACCTGATCCAAATTGTTGATCCCGTCGCCTGACGGTGGTCGCGGATGTCGCGCCGCCGACCGCGTAATTCGTTCCCGCTGGCCCTCTGGGCCGTCAGCCATAGGGAAGCATTGGCGGTGAGCCCCAGGCTTTCAGCCAGGAGCTGAACCGCAACCGGCCCGTTGGTGAAGCTGGCCGTCGTACTCAGGGCTGATCGGCTCATGTCCGTCGGCGCATCGTGTCGCGAAATCAGACTTACCGTTGTCGGAGAGGCTGTCGCCGAACACATATTCAGCCGAAAATTCTGCGGCTGCGAGCCGAAGCGCTCAGGAGCGCCATCGAAGAGCATGTGGCAAGCAGAAAGCCGCACGCGAAAGATCTTTGCGTTTCATCTGGACGTCTCCCCTGTCGGACGCTTGCCCTTGGTCCGACCCAATTCCGCGCATCGTGACGCGGGGAAGCCATAAGTCAAGTCACCGGCGCGTGTTGGAACTTGAGGTGCCTCCTGTTCCCCCAGTAAATTCTTCTAGACGATAACGCCGCCTCCTCAAGTCGTAGAGGCCCATGCGTTTTTAGTTGATTAAACGGGATTATGATTTGCCGGAGAAGAAACCTATTTGTACTCTTCGCTGCCAGGTCTTGAACCATCCGGGTGCATGAACGGTATCGCTGGCTAGCATTGGATCTAAAATGGTCGAGACCAACAAAATTGCTGGTTTTTTGGCGTTTAAACGGGACGAGAAGGGCGATATTTTCAATTTCGTCGTCAGCCCCGACACAGACGGATTAAACAAGTGGAAAGCTGGATCGTCCCGTGGTGCTGAACAGTCTCATGTGACTCCTAACGTAAACGAGGTAAAGGATAATATTGAAGATCCAGCGGCAAAGGTTCGGGATCAAATAACTAGTTTGCTGGATCAATTCAGAAAGTCAATGACCTCAGTTCATAGCATGATCGACTTTACATACGCCTTAGCACCTAGTATGACGCACTATTTTATTAACCAGAAATTAGTTTCTCATGCAAAGAGGAATTTGAAATTAGTTGAGGATGACGGAGTGGTGACCGTTTATGAGATACCCCGGAACGGTTTTTCAGATATCAGAAGTTTGCTAGAGGAATTTGATATTGATAAGGAAGGCTTTGACGCTCTTCCGGGTGCAACGTTGCTAAGCTTAGTTGCAACCTTTGATTCGTATTTCTCAGAGGTAGTGCGGTTTTTCCTTTCTATTAATCCGGATAGGTACACAGAGAGTGCTAAGCCAATTAGTCTTAAAGACATATTTGCTAAGAAAAATCTAGAAGAAGTTATTTTTCATGTAATAGACAACGAGATAAGTCAGTTAATGCGGGGAAGCCATACAGATCAAGTGCGATTTATTGAAGCGCATTTTGATGTAAAAATAATCGATCATTATGAACGTTGGCCAAACTTCGTAGAAATATTTGAGAGACGAAATCTTGTGGCGCACGGTAATCTAATTGTAAATAAGTCGTACATAGCAAATTGTAAGGGTGCTAAATTTAATGATACTGAGAATCTCAAATTGGGAAGCAATTGACCTTAAACACCAAATATTTACATAGGGCGACAGATATATTGTCAGAATTCGGGATTCTTTTAGTATTTGTGCTGTGGAGAAAACATATAAAGAATTCAGGAGAAGCTGCGTTCAATTATATTAGCCAAGCTAGTTATGAACTAATCCGCGCAAAAAGATCACGGCCGGCCCGTCGCTCAGGCCCCGCCGGTCCAGAGTAACCCGTTTGTCATTCAACCAAACGGTTGACATTCTAAAACCACCGCTCTACATTCAACCACATGGTTGAATTACAGACGCCTCAGCTTGGCCCCGTCTTCCACGCTCTCAGCGATTCGACGCGCCGCAGCATGCTCCTTGAACTTGCCGCCGGTGAGCGGACAGTCGGCCAGCTAGCCGAGCCCTTCGCGATGTCGCTCGCGGCGGCTTCCAAGCACATCAAGGTGCTTGAAAGCGCCGGATTGATTCAGCGCGAGGTGCGCGGGCGCGCCCATCTCTGTCGCCTCGACCCCGGGCCGCTCGAAACCGCGCACGAGTGGCTCAGCTTCTACGAGCGCTTCTGGACCGCGCGCCTCGACGTGCTCGATCGGCTCCTCCGCGAGGAGGACGAACAGAAATCCACGACCCGCAAACCGCCCCGCGAACAAGGAGACGAGCAATGAACACCTACGCGAAAGTCGACGCCTATGGCGCGCTCAGCGAACCGGCCACGCTGACGATCCAGCGCATGCTGCCCGGCCCGATCGAGCGGGTCTGGGCCTATCTCACTGAAAGCAATCTCCGCCGCAAATGGCTGGCGTCGGGGGAAATGGAGATGAAGGTCGGCGCGCCATTCGAGTTCGTTTGGCGCAATGGCGAGCTGACCGACCCGCCGGGCAAGCGGCCGGAGGGCTTCGGCGAGGAGCATCGGATGGAGAGCCGGATCCTCGAGCTCGATCCGCCGCGGAAACTCGTCTTCACGTGGGGAAAGGACGACAGCGACGTTTCGTTCACGCTCGAACCGAAGGGCGAGAAAGTGCTGCTGACCGTGGTCCATCGGCGCCTGCCCACCCGCGGCATGATGGTCGGCGTCAGCACCGGCTGGCACGCGCATCTCGACATGCTGGTCGCCCGCCTGAGCGACGAGGAGACAGAACCCTTCTGGGATCGGTTCAGCCGCCTGAAAGCCGAATACGACCGGCGCATCCCGGACTGACAAAGGCGCCGCACAACTCGAAGCACGGGCCTGACAGCCCCCCCCCACACCGAGCAGAGAGGAGATTAGCGATGAACATTCCCCCAATCGTCTCACGAGAGGACTGGGACGCTGCGCGCGAGCAGCTTCTGGCCAAGGAGAAGTCCGTTATGCGCGCGAATGACGCATTGGCCGCCGAGCGTCGGCGGATGCCGTGGATGGCCGTCGACAAAACTTATGAGTTCGTTGGGCCCAACGGCAAGGCGAGCCTCATCGATCTGTTCGAGGGCCGCCGCCAACTGATCGTCTATCGCGCGTTCTTCGAGCCCGGCGTGTTCGGCTGGCCGGACCACGCCTGCCGCGGCTGCTCGATGGGCGCCGATCAGGTGTCGAACCTCACCCACCTGAACGCCCGCGACACCACGCTCGCCTACGCCTCCCGCGCGCCGCAGGCGGACATCGCAAGACTCAAGGCGCGGATGGGTTGGCGGATGCCCTGGTACACCATCACCGATAGCTTCGACGCCGACTTCGACGTGGACGAATGGCACGGCCACAATGTCTTCTTCCGCGACGGCGACACGATCTACCGCACCTATCTCATCAACAGCCGCGGCGACGAAGCAATGGGCACCGTCTGGAAATATCTCGACGTGACGCCGCTTGGCCGCCAAGAGCTATGGGAGGATTCGCCTGACGGCTATCCCCAGACGCCGCCCTACAAATGGTGGAACTGGCACGACAATTACGAGGCCGAGAAGACCGTCGATCCGCAATGGGCCAAGGTGTCGGACGCCGGCGAGGCGGCGTTCCGGAACAACGAGGAGGGCGCGCAGCCATGAGCGCGATCTCGGTCGACGGCTCCCATGGCGACGGCTCTGGCGTCGCCCGAGCCGCGGCCGACTGGCTCCGCCTCGCGGCCGCGCCAGCCTTCGCGACGATGGGATTCATGACCGTTTGCCTTGGCGGCGGGGCGGATCCGCTCTGCTCGGCGTCGGGACATGGCTCGCTCCTGAGCGGGATGATTCCGATGTACGCAATGATGAGCGCCGCTCATGCGGGCCCATGGCTGAGACTCATAGCGAGCTGGAGGGGCTGACCTACGTTCGCGCTGGATTCCCGACCGGCCGCTGCGCGGCCGTCGGGAATGACACCAACAACGACGGCTGTCGTTCACACCCCCATCAGGCGACCCGATCGCGCGCTTTCGGGTTCTCGATCGTCTGGAGGACTTCGAAGCCTTCAAACTCGGGATGGCCGAGATAGAGCGGCTTGTTGGCGCCCGCGCCGCGGTGGGCGGCGCGAAAATGCTCTGACTGCGTCCAGGCGGTGAACGCGTCTTTGCTCGCCCAGACTGTGTGCGACGAATAGAGCACGTGATCGTCGTGTTCTGGGCCGCGCAACAGATGGAACTCGACAAATCCGGGCACACGATCGAGGTGGCTGTCGCGCGAGAGCCACACCTCTTCGAACGCGCTTTCCGCGCCCTTCATGACCTTGAAGCGATTCATGGCGATGTACATAGCGATCTCCTTTTGGGTTCAGTCCTCATCCTTACACGTAATGCTCAATTCCGGAGCCGGCAGCATCATCGATGAGGCGCCCGAGGAAACGTCATGCCGTGTGGCCAGCGCGTCTCGATGGGCTCGTGGAGGTGGAGCGCGTAATAACCGATCTGCACCAGATTGCGGAGGCTGTCATCTTCGATGCGGCCTCGGCGCTTGGCTGATCAGGCCCGCATCGCCTTGCCCGCGGGGTCGTATGGAGAGGGCGCAATGACGCGCGCTTTGCATTCGGCGCCGACGATATGCACGCTGAGTTCCGAGCCGATAACGGCGGCTTCCGGCGAAACGAGCGCCATCGCCAGGCTCTTGTCCACTGTGTGGCCGTACCCCCCGGAGGTCACGAAGCCGACCATCGCGCCCGATCGCCAGACCGGCTCATAGCCGGTCGCGTCCGCATCGATCGCGTCGATTTCGAGCGTGACCAATTGGCGCTCGGGCGGCGGGCCCTTGCTGTCCATGAGCGCGGCCTTGCGGCCGAGAAAATCGCCCTTGTCCCAGGCGATCCAGCGATCCATGCCGGTCATGCGCGGCGTGCGATCTTGGGTGAATTCCGCCGACCAGATGCCGAAGCTCTTCTCAAGCCTCAGCGACAAAAGCGCATTGTAGCCATACTCCTTGACCTCGAGATCCCGTCCCGCCTTGAGCAGGGTCCGGCGTAAGGCGGCGTGCTCGAGCGCGCCGCAATTGATCTCGTAGCCGAGTTCCCCCGTCACCGAGAGACGCGCCACCTTCGCCTGCACGAGGCCCACGTCCACCGATGCCGAGCCCATGAAGGGGAGCGCGGCGTTTGACACGTCCTGGTGCGTGACGCGGGACAATAACTCGCGCGCTTTTGGGCCTGACAACGAGAAGCCGATCATTTCGTCGGAGATGTCGCGCACGCTGACGCCTTCGCGGGCGTGGTCCGCGAACCAGCGCATGTGCCATTGGCGAAGATAATAGGAGCCTTCGATCCAGAACGTCCCGTCGCCCCAATTGATGATTGTGAGGTCGCCCTTGAGCTTGCCCGTCTCGGACAGCATCGGCGCAAGCCGCGCGCGGCCGGGTTTGGGCAGGCGGGCGACCGTCATCCAGTCGAGCCAGCGCTCAGCCTCGGGGCCGGTCACTTCGTAGCGTGAGAAGGAGGCGATATCGAGGAGGCCGACGCCCTCGCGCACCATGCGGCATTCGGCGCCGACGATGTCGAAGCCGTTCGAGCGCCTGAGCGTCGGCTTTTCCTTAAATCCGGCGGGGGCGAAATAGAGCGGGATCTCCAGTCCCCACGAATTGCCCCAATGGCAGCCTGCCGCCGTCATCGCGTCGTAGGCGGGAGTCATCTTGAGCGGTCGGCCGGCTGGCAATTGCTCGTTGGGGTAGGTCATGACGAAGCGGCGGGCGTAAAACTCGCCGGTCGTCTGCTTGATGTATTCGCGGTTCGAGGCGAAGGGGCCGTAGCGTGCGATATCGAGGCCGGAGATGTCCGCCTCCGCTTCGCCATGGATCATGAGTTCGGCCAATGATTTGCCGACGCCGCCGCCCTGCAGGAATCCGGCCATGACCCCGCAGGCGAGCCAATAGCCCCGCTTGCCCGCGACGGGGCCGACAAGCGGGTTGCCGTCCGGCGAGAAGGTGAAGGCGCCGTTGACCCATTGGCGCACCCCCGCGCTTTGCAAAACCGGATAGCGGCGGTGAACCAGTTCGAGCTCTTCGGCGATGCGGTCGATATTCTCCGGCAAAAGCTCGACCCCGTAATCCCAGGGCGCGCCGTCCATCGACCAGTGCTGGGGTCGGGTCTCGTAGATGCCGATCAGCATGCCCTTCTGGTCCTGGCGCATGTAGGTGAACCCCTCGAGGTCCACGACCATCGGCAGTTCCGTTTTCAGCGAAGCGATCTCGGGGATCGTCTCGGTCAGGAGGTAGTGATGCTCGAGCGGCGAGAGGGGAAGGTCCACCCCGACCATCCGCCCGACCTGCTTCGCCCATAAGCCAGCGGCGTTCACCACGTGCTCGGCGTTGATGACGCCCGCCTCGGTGACGAGGTCCCAGGAGGAATCCGGGCGCTGCTTCAGCTCGACCACCCGATTGTGCTCGATCACCGTCGCGCCGCGTTTTTTCGCCGCGCCCGCGTAAGCCCAGACCGTCCCTGTGGTGTCGACGTAGCCCTCGCGGTCGGCCCACATTCCCCCGAGCACGCCCTCCACACTGATGATCGGGCAGCGCGCCTTGATCTCCTCGGTCGTCACTAGGCGGACATCATCGATGCCGATCGCCTGGAAGCGGCGGTAGGACGATTGCAGCCATTCCCAGCGCTCCGGCGCGGAGGCGACGGAAATGCCGCCGGTCATGTGCATGCCGATCGACTGGCCGGATTCGGCCTCGACCTCCTTCAGAAGGTCGATCGTGTAGGCCTGAAGGAGCGCCATATTGGGGTTGGCGTTGAGGGCATGAAAGCCGCCGGCGGCGTGCCACGAGGAGCCGGCTGTAAGGACCGAGCGCTCGATGAGCGCCACGTCGGTCCAACCAAATTTTGTCAGATGGTAAAGGACGGAGGCCCCGACGACGCCGCCTCCGATAACAACGGCGCGGTAGTGCGCTTTCATCTAGGCCCTTTGTTAACTGAGCGCCTGGCGCCTTTTGCTATCGAACTGCTTGGCGGCGGTCCACACAATCATGTCCAGACGAGCGCCGTCGGACACATTTTGTCCGCAAGTGTGGCTTTTGTCGCCTTGTCCGGGGGGACCGAATATGCGTATGCATGGCTTGATTGCGTCGGCCGTAACGGCGCAACTTTGCGTCGACGGAAAGCCGCCGTCTGCGCGGTTAACGAGGGCGTTATGGCTTTGGTTCAAAACCGTTTCCGAAGGGAGGCGCCGGCCGGGTCGACACTCTGAAGCCGATGGCGAGCAAGATTGCCGGTGTCGCGAAGACTTATAGGAGCCGGCGGGCGTGACGGACGAGAGCGGCGAGGACTAGGGGTATTCGTGCGCGCGCATGCGTTTTGAAACAAAGGGGTGGTATGAGGCGGAGCGGGGCCTTCACGCTCGCGGTGGTCCTGTTGCTTGGCGCGGTAACCGGCGGCCGGGGGCAAGAGCTATCGAGCTCTGTGACCCCGGCGATTGGGTCTCTCAACGCGTTTGTTCTGCCCTCGGTCCCGGAGAATTGGGCTGATCTGCCGTTTAAGCTGACTGCTTCCGAAAACGTGTCCTATAACTCGAACATCAGCTCGTTTCCGATTGGCGTCGCGCCGCGCGGCGCGATTCTCGGGGATTTCACGTCTTCGACCAATTTTGGCTTTCAAACAGGCGCGAACGTATCCGCTCAACAGTTGTTTCTGGACGCGACGCTGGGCGAAATACGCTATCTCCATGACGTCCAGTTCAATTCAACTGTTTACTCGCTAAACGCAGGCGTCAATTGGCGCGTGACTGATCGATGCACGGGAACTCTTGCGGCGAGCCTCTCGAAGTCGCCCGCTCAGCTCACGGAACAAGTCGGAACCGGAGTTAACTATACGACCACGAGCGCCGTCAATGAAACGGGAAAATGCGCCGTCGCCAACGGATACTCGTTTGTTTTCAACAGTGGTCTAACAACCACCACGAATTCAGACGCCACCAATGCGCTGAATAACGGTCGAACCGCGCTCATCGCTGCGGGCGTCGAATATGCAAAAGGTGAGAGCACTCTCACGGCGTTGGCCAGCATTTCCGACCAAAACTACACCAGTCGAGGCGCGGCGGCGGCGACGCTCGGCCTAGCCACCGAGACCGACTTTCACAGCTTCACGCTCAACTATACACGGCAAATCGATCCCAATCTTTCCGTGACGGGCCTTATAGGGCTGGTTGGAGTTACGAGCGGATTCAGCTTGGGTCTGCCCAAAAGCCTTCTCCCGATCTATACAATAAGCACAAACTGGACGATTACGCCGAAGCTCAGCCTGATCGCGTCCGCGTCAAAAACTATCGCTCCTCCGACGACGGTCGTCGCCAACGCGGAGCAAAGTTACAACGCCGCTATCAATCTGAACTACCAGCTGACCCCCAAGGTTACGGTCAGCGCCGGCGGTTCGGTTGACTATTCTACCACACCATTTACGTCGTCTGCGGCGGCAAATGGCCTTTCCAGCTTTTTGTTTAGTTCGCAGAATACTTATAACTTGAATACCGGCTTAATCTACTCCATGACGCCGTTTTTATCGGCCGCGTTGAGCGCCACATACTCGGAGCGGGTCGCAAACCATACGATAACCCCGCAGGATGTTGTCACAGTAAGCCTGAACTATAGACCGTACTAGCAGTCCGAAGTGGGAGCGGAGCAATGCTGACAATGATGCGAATGGCGCGGCTGGGGACGCTGTGGCTGGCCGTTTTGGCAATCTGCGCCGCGGCGCCGGGCCGGGCCCTTGCCGGTGGCCGGGTGCTCACGCCACAAGACTCGGTCTCTATCAAGGTCGTCAACCAACCTGACATGGACACGACCACCCGGGTGGAAACCGATGGGACGATCAGCTTTCCCTATGTCGGCCGGATCAGGGCGGCGGGGTTGACCGAAGACCAGTTGTCGCATGCAATCGAACGGCAGCTAGCCTCGCGTCAGATCGTCACCGATCCTCATGTGCTGGTCGACATCACCACCTTCGGCACTCAGGCGAGCGTCCAAGGGCAGGTGGGGGTTCCCGGCGTGTACACGCTCGATCGGCCAACAAATCTTACGCAACTCTTATCCCGCGCGGGCGGACTGCGGGATGCCGCCCTGGGCGGAACGGTAACCGTGAAGCGCCCCGGCGGACGGATCCAGAGGTTCGACTCCACGGACGTCCAGGCCGGGCGGGGCCCTGGGGCCAATCTGCGGATCGCGAACAATGATGAGATTTTCGTTGACCTAGCCCCGTTTTATTACCTTTACGGCTATGTAGGCAAAGCGGGAGAATATCCTCTGCTTCGTCCCATCACCGTCCAGCAGGCAATTTCTATCGGCGGCGGGCTGGCGCTCCTAGGATCGGAATGGCGCATCAAAATCAAGCGGAAGTCAGGCAACGGGCAAACTTACGAAGTCCCGGCTTCCCTTGACGACCAAGTGGAGGCAGGCGATACGATTGTCGTCAGCGAGCGCATATTCTAGTCATTAAGTGCTGCTATGCCCTCATTATGAATTGAGCTCGAGTCCGGGAGTTGGGGCGTGTCGGTAAGCCAAATTCTTGTGATCCTTTTCCGCCGGGCGTGGATTGTCCTCTTGGCGCTCTTCACCACAGTGATCGTGGCTGGGGGCGTCTTGTTGTTCGTGCCGGGTCGATATGACGCCACCGCGAGCGCAAGCATCGACCCCGGCAACATCGACCCCATTTCGGAAATGTCGAGTGGGCTTGGCGCGATCGGGTTGATCCAGGGCAACATTCTCTCGCTCGTGACCAGCCAGCGGGTGGCGGTCGATGTGGTCAAGAGGTTGAATCTTACCGACAATCCGGCGGTGCAGGCGAGTTTCCGCAAATCACCTTCCTTTGGACGCGAAAGCATCGAGGAATGGATGGCCGACGGTCTGATCCGGAGCGTTGACCCGAAGTTCATCTTGGGGACGAATGTCCTCACGATCAAATACAAATCGGGCGACCCGAACCAGGCCGCGCTGATCGCCAATGCGTTTCTCGCGGCGACAATCGACGGCTCCGTGGCCATGAAAGCTGCCGAGGCCGATCAGACCGCTCGGTGGTTTTCCCCGCAACTCGACGAATTGCGCAAGGAACTGGGGGAGGCTCGCGCGGCGCTTGCAGCCTTCCAGAACAAGGCGAATATGGTCGCGAGCACGCCTGGGGGCGACAAGGAGACCAGCCAATACATGGCGATCGCCTCAGAGTTGTCGTCCACCCGAGCTGGGCTCACCGCTCTTCAGAGCCGCCTGACCAGCGGGTCGACCGATCTTTCGAATGACCCGTCGGATCCCGATCTGCAGGCTCTCTCGGGTTTGAAAGAGAAGCTTTCGTCCGCGGAAGTCGAAATGGCGGCGGCAAAGGGCGCCTTAGGCCCAAACAACCCAAAGATGCTGGCGCAGCAGGCGAATATTGCGACGCTTCGCAAGCAGATCAGCGATGCGACGGATAGAATGCGCGTGCATTTGAAAGAACGCATTGCGACGGTGCAAACCCAGATCGCGTCCCTCGAGACCGCGCAGCAGCAAGCGCAGAAGACGTTGATCGAGACGCAAGCGCAGCGCGACCGGCTCGGGGAATTGCAGCACGAGGTTGAGTTCCGCGCCGAGCAGCTGAACGCGCGGGAAAGGGCGGCGGAACAGGCTCGGTTGAAGAGCAAGCTGACATTTTCCGACATGACCGTCCTCGATAAGGCGTCTCCGCCAGTCGAGCCGGCATTTCCGAAACCGTTTGTCGTGATGCCAGTTGGGATCGCCGCCGGCCTCGCCCTCGGGCTGATCCTAGCGCTTCTGGCCGAAGCAGCGGATCGACGGGTTCGCTTCCCAGTCGATCTGGAATATGCAACGCCTGCCCCGTTCTTGGGCTCTATTGGCAACGGGGGACGGGCGAAGCGGCGAATTGGCTCATCAAGTCGCGCCCTTCGACCCGCCTGACTTTCTGGACCAGGGCGCATCAACCGGCAGTTTCGGGCGCCTATGAGGATTAGCCCCAGAACCTGGAACGGTCGGGAAAACAATTGGGCGGCAACGTTTTTTGAGGGTCTCGGCGCCCGAGGGCGGGTCGGCAGCTGAATCATTGAGAGCTTGAGTCTATGGCGATTAAACCAAATTATCAGAAAGACGCGGACAACGTCGTCGCGGTCCAGACGTCCAAGGATCCGATCGAGCAGCAGATTCTCGCCGCAGGCAATCTGAGCGAAGCGCAGGTCGAGGCGATCCGTGGATTTCAGCGCCGCAAGGGGCTGACATTTGGAGAGGCGGCGATCGCGCTTGGCCTCGTGCGGCGCGATAGTTTGTTTCTGGCGCTTTCGAAGCGCTACAATTATCCAGTTCTGAACTTCGGCGTCGACGAAGGCCGCTTCTCTCGCGAATTGGTTGTCGGCTACCAGCCATTCAGCACCGCCGCGGAAGCCTTCCGCTCCGTTCGCTCCGCGCTCGCAACGGGGCCTTTGTCGCAGGGCAAGAACGCATTCGCTGTCATTGGGCCGCATCGCAAGGTAGGCGTCACGTATTTCGCCGCTAATCTCGCGCTGTCTTTCGCGCAAATGGCTGTTCCCACTCTGCTCGTCGATACAAACTTGAGGAAGCCGAGGCTGGCGGCGCTGTTTGGCGTGGACCCGAAGGCGGAGGGCCTGGTCGAGGCCTTGACCCATGGCGACGCCGAATTGCCGCCAGTCACCATCGACATCGTGCCTGGCCTGTCGCTGCTCGTCGCCGGCGCAACCGCGCCCCACCCGCAGGAACTGCTGAGCTCCAAGGAGTTTTTGACGCTGTCGCAGAATGCGCAGCGGAACTATGGCGTGGTGATCTACGACACCCCGGCGGCGCTGGAGAGCGCTGACGCCTACGTTGTCGCGTCCCGCGTGGGCGCCGCGATCCTCGCGTCTCGGCGGCATCGAACGAGGGCGAAGGACATCAGCAAGATCTCGCGGGCGCTCGAGGGCTTCCAGTGCGACATCGCGGGTACGATCCTCTCGCGCTTCTAGCGGCTTGCCGGCAACCGCGTTCGGGCCGATTAACTCGCCAGCTTGCGCAGATAGTCCCAGCTATAAAGGCCAGTGTCGTGTCCGTCGTCGAACACGATCTTGATCGCGTAATTGCCGACAGGTTCGATCGCCACGATGGCGACGTTTTCCTTGCCTGTGATAATCTTCTTCTGGCTCGGCGAGTGGCCCTGCACTTCCGCGCTCGGGCTCTCGACGCGTAGCCGCTCGGCGGCTAGGCGGATAACCTGACCGTCGTCAAAAGCGACTTCCAGAACCCGACCTTTGTCCATCGCCGTAATATCGGTCGGCCACGACATATCGGTTCCCTTCACGAAAGAATGCGAATGCGCGGCGCGGGCTTCGCGCCCGGCGCGCCGGCGGCGAGCGTATCCGCCACGCGTCGCGCAATCTCAAGCAGCGCATTGGCCTGCGGGCTTTCGGCCATGCTGGCGATAACCGGTCGCCCGTCATCGGAATTGGCCCGGATGGCGATGTCGAGCGGCACTTCGCCAAGGAAAGGGACGCCGAGCTTTTCGGCCTCCTTGCGCGCCCCGCCGTGTGAGAAGACATCCGTGCGGCCGCCGCAATGGGGACAGACGAAATAGCTCATATTCTCGACCACGCCGATGAGCGGGATTTTAACCTGGTTGAACATCGCGATGCCCCGCCTGGCGTCGATCAGCGCCAGATCCTGCGGCGTCGACACGATCACCGCGCCCGCGAGCGGCACATTCTGCGCCATTGTCAGCTGTGTGTCGCCGGTGCCCGGCGGCATGTCGACGACCAGCACGTCGAGTTCGCCCCACACGACCTCGCGCAAGAGTTGGTTCAGCGCCGAGACCACCATGGGGCCGCGCCAGACCACCGGCGCGCCCTCGTCGATCAGGAACCCGATCGACATCACTTTGACGCCGAAGCTTTCGAGCGGGACGAGCCGCTTACCGTCGGGAGCTATAGTCGGTTTGGAATGGAGGCCGAACAGCTTGGGCATGGACGGCCCGAACAGGTCGGCGTCAAGCACGCCGACCGCAAGTCCGAGCTTGGCGAGGCCAACGGCGAGGTTGCAGGCGACGGTCGACTTGCCTACGCCTCCCTTGCCGGAGGCGACCGCGATGATGTGCTTCACCCCAGGCAGCGGTTCGCTCGGCCGGCCGTGCCGGACCGGCGGCGCTTTGCTTTCGTGACCGTGCCCAGGCGCAGTGTCGGCGACCGCGCGTGCAGATTCGGCGGTCAGCGTCACCACCGCTCCCGTGACGCCGGGAACGGCTCTGATCGCGGCCTCCGCTTCAGCCCGCATAAGCTCCATAGCCTTGGCCCGCGCCGGATCGATGGCGATCGCCACAAAGACCTTGCCGTCGCGAATGGTGACGCCGGAGAGCGCGCCGGAATCGCGCAGGGACGTACGCCCGTCCGGGCCAGGGATCGCGGCCAGCGCCGCTACGACCTCGTCGCGAGAAACCATCTCAGTCCTTCCCGCTCGCCGAGGCCAAGCGTACATTCGCGACCAGTGAGCGCGGCTCTGCCGCTGGGCGCCAATCGAGCGTATTTCTCAGCGTCACGACCGTCCCGACTATGATGATCGAGGGCCCGCTCAGTTCGGCCGCACGCGCCTTCGCGGCCAGGGTTCCGAGCGTGCCGACAACCACCCGTTGATCGGGGCGGGTGGCGTTGTCAACGATCGCCGCTGGCAAGTCCGCGTTCGCGCCGCGGGCGACAAACTCGCGCGTCAGCGCCTCGACGTTGCGCAGCCCCATATAGATCGCAACCGTCTGGCGCGGTTGCAAGAGCGCGGTCCAGTCAAGATCGATTTTGCCATCCTTCCCGTGGCCGGTCACGAACACGCAGGCTTGCGCGTGGTCGCGATGGGTAAGCGGAATGCCCGCATAGGCCGAAGCGCCGATTGCCGCCGTGATCCCCGGGCAGACCTGAAAAGGAATGCCCTCCGCGGCGAGCGCCTCGATCTCCTCGCCGCCGCGACCGAACACGAACGGATCGCCGCCCTTAAGCCGCAGCACCCGCTTCCCCTGTTTGGCGAGCTTGACCAGGAGCGCGCTGATTTCGTCTTGCGGCAGCTCATGGTCCTCCGGCTGCTTGCCGACATAGATGCGTTCCGCCTCACGCCGCACCAAGTTCATCACATGCGGGTCGGTGAGCCGGTCGTAGAGCACGACGTCAGCCTTTTGCATGAGCCGAAGGGCGCGGAAGGTGAGAAGATCGGGATCGCCCGGCCCCGCGCCGACAAGATAGACCTCGCCGCGCGGCGCCTCTGCGTTCTCGGTCGCCGCGCGTTCGATGACACGGGTGAGTTCGGCTACGGCTCCGCTCTCGTCGCCTGAGAGCGCCCGTTCCGCAATCGGCCCCTCGAGCACCAACTCCCAGAATCGGCGCCGTTCGGTCGTAGAGGCGATGGCCTTGCCCACCGCGTCGCGGAATCCGCCCACGAGGTCAGCAAGGCGGCCGTAAGCGGCGGGAATAGCGGTTTCCAAACGTGCCTTCAGCATGCGGCCCAGAATGGGTGAGGCCCCACCGGTCGAAATCGCGATGACAAGCGGGTCGCGGTCGATAATCGCGGGCATGATGAAGTCGCAGAACTGCGGCCGGTCGGCGACGTTGACCCACGCGCCGGCTCTCTTTGCCGCCTCCCAAATCTCGACCGACAAGCGCTCGTCCTCGAGCGCCACGAAGCAAACCGCGGAGCCCTCGAAATCTCGTGGTTCTGGATGGCGCGGCTCATGGCGAAAGTTCGGGGCGTTCAGAAGCTCACGAAAGTCATCGCTGAGCGCAGGCGCGTATGTGGTCACGCGCGCGTCCGCTCTGATCAAGTGTTCCGCCCGTCGCGCAGCCACCACGCCGCCGCCGACGACGATTGCGGACTTGCCTTCGAGCGCGAGGAAAATCGGCAGATGGCGCATTATTATTCTGCGCCGAATTGCGTCGGGCTCGGCGCGGGGTCAAGCATCAGATTGAGGGCGGTCGAGTATTCACAAGGCGGCTTGTAGGCCTTTCGGCTCTCAGAGCAAAGCGAGAGCGAAAGACCTGCGGCGGCGCCCGTTTTACGGGCTACGCCGTCGAGTCAGCGCAGAGGCGTGAAGCCTCGCCAACCCGAGGGTCAAATATCGACAGCGTACTGGGAAGGGAGAAAAAGACGCCGCTCCGGACGCGGTTTCTCGCAAGGCTGAGAAAACGCCTCCCGATTAGCAGCGAATTGTAGACGCGCTCGTTGTGGCGAAAGGGCGCCTTGGCGAAGTTGCCCAGGATGGCTCCAACGAAACCGCGCGCGGCGCTTCCAACGTATTCAGCGTCGCACTCGGTTGGGCATCTCCGACGCCGGAACCCGAATGGCATATTTCTCGCGCGCGGTCCCGACTAAGGCGAAGCCAAACATCCCAAGGGACACTCCGAGGAAAAGCTCGCCTGTCAGGAATGCGGGGCTATGGTTCAACAACAGGGCTAACATTGGAGCGCCTCACTGCGGCTTCATTGAGAGATCGTGAGCTTAAAACGCCGGAATAAAGACTGGGTTCCATTGCCTTCCGAAAACCGGGGCTTTTCTCTACCTTTTGCTAAGCTCAACCATCGCAGGGTCGATACTAAGCGCGACGGGGCGATGTCGGTCGCCCTCATCGAGACAAGCTTGCAAACCCTGTTGGCAGTCTCGTAGAGCGGCGCCACGCCGCGCTGCTCTAGACCCTTACTTATTTACAGGGAGAGCGCGTTTCAAGATTACGGTTTTGAGAATCGACGCGATCCGTGCGATCAGGATTGCCCGGCCGACCAGCAGGGCGACATGAGTTCACAGAGCCAGGTTTCCGAACGCGCCCAAACGCCCGAGACCAATCCGCTTGCCGATATGGTTTTCGTGGGCGGTGGCGAATTTCGCATGGGATCCGACCGGCACTACCCTGAGGAAGCCCCGACACATCGGGTTCGCGTCGGCGAATTTTGGATTGACAGCGCGCCAGTGACGAACCGCCAGTTTCGGAAGTTCGTCAATGCGACGAAGCATGTGACGTTTGCCGAGATTACGCCAAGGGCGGAGGATTATCCGGGCGCCCTGCCGCACATGCTGAAGGCGGGCTCGCTCGTCTTCTCGCCTCCGAAAGAGCCGGTCGATCTCAAGGACTGGTCGCAATGGTGGCGGTTCAAATTCGGCGCCGACTGGCGAAGACCGTACGGGCCGCGCTCTTCGATCAGCGGAATGGACGATCATCCCGTCGTGCATGTCGCCTATCGCGACGCCGAGGCCTACGCACGCTGGGTCGGCAAGGAATTGCCGACCGAGGCCGAGTGGGAATTCGCGGCGCGCGGCGGCCTTGATGGCGCTGAATATTCCTGGGGCGAGGAGTTCACGCCGAACGGCAAGCAGATGGCCAACACCTGGCAGGGCGCGTTTCCGCAGCAGAACCTGAAGCAGGACGGCTTTGAGCGTACCTCGCCCGTCCGATCGTTTCCGCCAAACGGCTACGGCGTCTTCGATATGATCGGCAATGTTTGGGAGTGGACGGCCGATTTCTGGTCGACCCGTCACCCGGCGGATGCGGCCAAGGCGTGTTGCGTGCCGCAGAATCCGCGTGGGGGCGCGGAGGCGCAGAGCTATGATCCATGCCAGCCAGAGATCCGCATTCCCCGGAAAGTTTTGAAGGGCGGCTCGCACCTCTGCGCGCCGAACTATTGCTACCGTTACCGACCCGCAGCGCGACACGCCGAGCCGATCGACACGTCTACAAGCCACGTTGGCTTTCGCTGCGTGGTGCGCACTCCGAAGTCTTGAGAGGCTGCGTCTAGCAGGCTGTTGAAGAAGTATCCCGTTTCGCTTTGAGGACGGCTTCGTCGCCGTTTCGGTATGCGAACTCGATCTCGAGAGTGCCATCGTCGAGGAGTTCGGCGGTCCCTTCGCCCTCGACCTCGTCGCCTTCCTCGCAACCGGCCCAGCGAAAGCCAATCGAGTCCCGAGCATATTCGACCTCGAGGCCAGCCTCCAGAGCGCCGAAGGCGATTTCGTCGCCTTGCGCGGTGATCGTCAGCGCCGCCGGGCCGCAGAGATCGAGGTGAGCACCATCCCAGAGGTCGGCCTCGACGATCCGCCAGCGGCCGATCAGTCGGCAGTTCGCCGGGCTCTTCACGCGCAGGCCTCCAAGAGCTTCTGCAACCGCAACAGATTGTAGGCGGCGGCCGCGAAGGTAAAGGCCCAACCGACGCGATCGCGGCCGCGGAACTTGGCCTTCTCCTGCCCGCCAATCGTCTTCATCCAGCCGAAGGCTTCCTCGATCCGTTTGCGGATGCGTTGGCTGACTGCATAGCCTGCATGCCGCGTTGTGCGGCTGTCGATCGCCGACGAGCGGCCATTCGCATTCTGCGCCACGTGGGGCGTCGCGTTCATCGAGCGCAGTTCATTGACGAAGTCCTCGGCGTCGTAAGCTTTGTCGGCGCCGAGCGTGATCGGCCTCGGCCGATCGGCGCGCGGCTCGATCATGTGCAGCGCCGCGATCCGCTCGGCGTGGCCATTCGCCTCGGTCAAGCAGGCGTCGACGACGAGGCCGTTGCGGTTCTCCATCAGCGCGTGGCCCATGAAGCAGAGCTTCGCCTCCTTGCCCGGCCCTTTGCGATAGAGACGCGCGTCCGGATCGGTCGTCGAAGCGTGCGTCGCGTTCGAGCGCTTCTGGCCGTGAAAATCCGCCTCGCGGTTCCTCCTGCCGCCTGCCGTCGGAGGATCGCCCGAGCCGTCCTTCGGCCGAAAACTCTTCATCGAAGCCCACGCCTCGATCAGCGTGCCGTCGACCGAGAAATGATCCGCGCTGAGCAGTCGGTTCACACGCGGCTGCGAAAGCACCGCGCCCAAGAGCTTGGCTGCGATGTCGCCCTCCAGAAGGCGCTCGCGGTTCTTGGAAAACGTCGAGTGGTCCCACGCCGCATCGTCAACGCCGAGGCCGACGAACCAGCGAAAAAGCAGGTCGAACTCCAGCCGATCCATCAACTGCCGTTCCGAGCGGATCGAATAGAACGCCTGCAACAGCATCGCCCGAAGGAGCTTCTCCGGTGGGATCGAGGGACGGCCGCTCCGCGAATAAAGCGCCGAGAACGCGCCTGAAAGGGTCGAAAGCGCCTCGTTCACAATCCCGCGGATGGCCCGCAGCGGATGGTCCTTGCCGACCCGCGCTTCAAGATCGACGTAACTGAACAGCGACCCCGACCGCTCGTCCCCGCCTCGCATCCACTCGCCTCCGCCTAAGCGCAAGACGACAGAATCACATCACGATTCCCCCGGCCAGAGACTTTTTCAACGGCCTGCTAGGGCCGTTTCGCGTCGAACACCATCAGATCGTGCTCCCAGAGCCGCTGGAAGAACTCCCGGCTATCGTCATCGCTGATCGCGCTTCCCGCGCCTCGCGAGATCTCGGCAATGGAGCGCGCTCCGTCGATCGCGTCGAGGAGACGCTCCTCGGCGGCGTCGATGAAGAGCGCAAGGTCCGGATAGGTGTGTCTCGGATTGATGAGCGCGGCGGCGACGCCGCGCGGCGCGCGATCCTTGACCGTCAGCGTCCAGGGGAGCCGGATCGGGACGAAACTTCGCCATGCGTCGCCCTCAAATGAGATCGGCTGGGCCTCGCGCTCGCGATCGTCGCGGTAGGCGATGAAGCTGTGCCGATCCATCGTTCCGCGCAGAAGCTCGACCGCCGCATGTTGGTCGGACGGGGCGAGCGCTGCAAGCCGAGCCCCATGCGGCGCGTCGTCGATCGCTCCGCATTGCGGAAGGTAGGCCGCCTGCTCGTACCAGCGCCCGAACTTGAGGCCGCAGCGCTCGAGCCAGGCGTAAACTTGTGGGACGGAGAACGAGCGGTCCTGGGGATTGAGCAAGGCGTCGGCGAGCGCGTCCGGTCTTGCGAAGTCCTTCGCCCTCTTCACAATGCCGGCGATCGGGTGATCGACGGGCAGCGCTTGAACTGTCTGCCCAAGATCGCGCAAATCTTCGTCCCGGACGCCGATTCCGAGCAGTCGGCAATAATCCTGCATCATGGTGATGCCGGCGCGGCCGTAAGGCGCGTAGACCATGATCTGCATTGCGCCGTCGCGCGTAAGGACCTCGCGCAGCGCACGAAGGCCGGCGTCCGGGTCGCTCAGATGGTGAAGCACGCCCGTGCAAACGATCTGATCGAAGGCCTCGCCAAGCTCTCCAATCCGCTCGATCGCAAGCCGGCGGACGCGCAAATTTCGTATGTCATGCTTCTGTAGGAGATCACGCGTGTGCCGCAAGCTTGTTTCGCTGACGTCGATTGCGATGACACGCGCTTCGGGCTCCATGAGCGCATGACGCGCCGCCTGCGACGTGCCGCAGCCAGCGATGAGGATGGATCGATCGGGGCGCGGCTCTTCCATAGGCCACATGAGCAAGGATCGCGCGCGCCGCCGCCCCGGGTCTCGGTAGTGCTCAAGATGCGGCTCGAGGGTGGCGACCGGCGCCGGATAGGGGCGCCTCTCGTAGAATGCGCGAATCGCCTGGGCGCGATCGGCGGGCGTTTCCGCGTTTTCACCCGTTGTTGACATAGGCCATGCTCCTTGAGCGTCCAGGCTTTTGGCAAGCAGAACCGCAGCCGAATGGCGGCTTTGACATGCGGTCTGGCAGAGACTAACCGATGCGGCGACGATGACCGTTAACATCGGCGCGGTCCCGGCCGCAAAGATGCTGACAGCTTTCGCCTGAAACGGATCGAATCGATGCCGAGCGCTCGCGCTTTGACTAGCTCCCCGTCAAAAACCAAAATCCTTCAGGCGCAGATCGCGAGCTTGCTCGTGGTTGGTCTCCTCGCTCTCGGGGTGGCCTGGTACGGGGTTACCGATGAAAGTCTCGGCCGTCTTTGGACGGATATTCTTGACCGGCCCGGCGGCCCCATGACCTTTCGCTTCATCTTGCAACCGACGATGGCGATCATCGCCGCGCTTCGCGATGGGTTTCACGACGCGCGGCTCGGACGGAGGCCCTACGTCTGGGCCTTGATCCACGGTGTTCGCGACTCCCAGGGGCGGAGCGGACGTCTTTGGGAGGGAATCGTCTCGACGGCGCGCATCCTGATTCTTGGCGTCGTCATGGACATCCTCTACCAATGGAAGGTGCTGGACACGTTTTACCCAGGCCAGTCCGCGGTGATTGCGATTCTTCTCGCGTTCATCCCGTATTTGCTCCTGCGCGGGCCCTTTGAGCGCATCGCCCGTTCCTGGGTCGGCCGGCAAGCGGCTGGCTAAGCCTTTGGATCGCAGACAGGACGATGGCGAGCCCCGATCATCCCAAGATGGACGTAAACACCGATCTCGCGGCGCGCCGCACTGGCATGTCGTTTCAGCGCACGCGCATGAGCGCCGATCGGACGCTCATGTCCGTCATTCGCACGTCGCTCTCCCTGATCGGCTTCGGCTTCACCATCGCGCAAGTGTTTCAGAAACTGCGCGATCAGGATATCATCACCAAAGCCGCCGCGCCGCGTAACTTCGGCCTTGCTTTAGTTGGGCTCGGCATCGTGATGCTCGTTATCGGCATCGTCTACCATGTGCAGTTCATGATCGGGCTGCGCCACTTGCGAGAGTCAATGCGGGAGGAAGGGTTCATCCACGGCGAGACCGTTTTTCCAGTGTCGTTCACGTTGCTTACGGCGCTCGTTCTCCTCTTGGTCGGCGTTGCGGCGATCCTGAGCATGGCTTTTCACGTCGGACCATTCGAGTAAGGAAGTTGTGGTGTAAGGTTGAGCCCCGGATCAGGGCTGGATCAACGTTCATCCGAAGATCAATTCAAAGATAGGAGAGGGAAATGCCTAATAAGACAGACAAGCCGAACATTCTCGTCATCTGGGGTGACGACATCGGCATTGCGAACCTAAGCTGCTATTCGCACGGCCTCATGGGCTATCAGACGCCCAACATCGATCGCATCGCCAAGGAAGGCATGATGTTCACCGATTCCTACGGCGAACAATCGTGCACGGCCGGGCGCTCGTCGTTCCTTACCGGACAGAGCGTTTATCGCACCGGCCTTTCCAAGGTCGGCATCCCCGGCGCGCCAGTGGGCATGAACGAGAAGATCATCACCATCGCCGCGGCCCTCAAGAACCAAGGCTATGCGACTGGCCAGTTCGGCAAAAACCATCTTGGCGATCTGAACTCAATGCTGCCGACGAACCACGGCTTCGACGAGTTTTACGGCAATCTCTACCATCTCAACGCCGAGGAAGAGCCGGAAGCGGACGACTATCCCGATGAGAAGGAGTTTCCGAACTTCCACAAGACGTTCGGGCCGCGCGGCGTCATGCATTCTTTCGCGACGGATACCGACGATCCAACCGTCGAGCCGCGCTGGGGCCGAGTCGGCAAGCAGAAGATCGAGGATACAGGCCCGCTCACCAGGAAGCGCATGGAAACGTGCGATGACGATTTCGTTGCGCGCGCCAAGGAGTTTATGAAGAAGGCGAACGACGCTGGCCAGCCATTTTTCGTGTGGCTCAACACCACCCATATGCACGCCTTTACCCACACCAAGTCCGAGAGCCTAGGGCAGGCGGGACGCTGGCAGTCGCCGTATCACGACACGATGATCGACCATGACAAGAACGTCGGCCAGGCGCTCGATTTTCTCGACGAAGCGGGCATCGCCGACAATACTTTCGTTATGTATTCGACCGACAACGGCCCGCACATGAACTCCTGGCCGGACGCCGGGATGACGCCTTTCCGCAACGAGAAAAATTCAAACTGGGAAGGGGCGTTCCGGGTGCCGCTGGTCGTGCGCTGGCCGGGCAAGATCAAGCCGGGCCAGATCTCGAACGAGATCATCCAGCACCACGACTGGTTTCCGACTTTCCTCGCTATGGCCGGCGATCCGGACGTCGCGGAGAAGCTGAAGAACGGCTATCAGGCGATCGGCCGCACCTACAAGAATCACCTCGACGCCTACAATCTCGTGCCTTATCTGACCGGTCAGGAGAAGAAGAGCCCGCGAAACTTCTTCATGTACCTCAGCGACGACGGCGACGTTCTGGGCCTGCGCTACGACAATTGGAAGGTCGTCTTCATGGAGCAGCGCTGCCCCGGCACCTTACGGGTCTGGGCGGAGCCGTTCACCAAGCTCCGGGTGCCGAAGCTATTCAATCTTCGCACGGACCCTTACGAGCGGGCGGATATAACGTCGAACAGCTATTACGACTGGTTCTTGCGCCGCGTTTTCATGATTTACGGCGCGCAAGCGGCTGCCTCGCAATGGGCAGCGACCTTCAAGGACTTCCCGCCGATACAGAAGCCCAACACCTTCACGCTCGACGACGCATTGAAGGCGATGAACGAGACAGCCGCCGGCATGCACTAAGCGGACGAAGCGAGTGGCGAGTTCAAGACTTGCCACTCGCCCCACTGCTTGAGCGAAGAACAATTCAACCTGCGCGCTGTGTGAGGGCGACGCGGTGAGAGAATGGCTCGTTCTCGCGACCAACCTCGCCGTCGACGCGATCGACTGGCTGGCGTTGGTCCTCATCGTCGTCGGAGCGGTCGAGGCCTTCTTCCAGGGCTTGTGGACGATGTTTTCCTCGCCCGACGGCCATCACGAGCGCGACGTCTGGCTGCGCCTCGGCCGTTGGCTCGTTGCGGGCCTCACCTTCCAGCTCGCGGCCGACGTTCTCGAAACGGCGATCACCACCAGCTGGGACGAGGTGGCGCGCCTCGCGGCCATCGCCGCGATCCGCACATTCCTCAACTATTTCCTTGAGCGCGACCTGGGAGAGGTCAGAACCCGACAGGGATCGCGCGTCTTGACCCCAACGACGCCAGAACTCTAGAACGCAGCCTTCACGCGCGGCGCCGCAGCGCCCGCGGCAGAGCAAATCAACCAGGCGCGGACCCTGGGGACGCAATCCATGCGAAAATTCGACGACCTTTCCGAGCGAGAAATTTTGGCTCTTGCGATCAGCAACGAGGAAGAGGACGCGCGCATTTTCGCCGATTTCGCCGACGGCCTGCACGACGATTACCCGGCGAGCGCCAAAGTCTTCGACGAGATGGCGGCGGAGGAAAACGGTCACCGGCGCAAACTCATCGATCTCTTCGTGACGAAATTCGGCGACCATATTCCGCTCGTGCGGCGCCAAGACATCGTCGGTTACATCCCCGCCAAGCCAATCTGGCAGGTGCGGCCCCTCGGCCTTGACACGGTGCGCTCGCATGCGCGCGAGATGGAGCGCGCGGCGGCGCGCTTCTATCGTCAGGCTTTGCCGCGGACCACAGACGCTTCAACTCGGAAGCTGCTCGGCGACCTCGCGGAGGAAGAGGAGAAGCACGATCAGATCGCCGCGGGGCTCGAAGAGAAAATCCTCACCACCTCCGCCCGCGGCGTCGAAGCGGAAAGCGAGCGCCGGCGCTTTGTCCTGCAGATCATCCAGCCCGGCCTCGTCGGCCTCATGGATGGGTCGGTGTCAACGCTTGCGCCAGTGTTCGCCGCCGCCTTCGCAACCCACAATCCCTGGAACGCTTTCGTGGTTGGGCTCGCGGCCTCGATTGGGGCCGGCATTTCGATGGGCTTCGCTGAGGCGCTTTCGGACGATGGCAAGCTTTCGGGCCGCGGCGCGCCGCTCCTGCGCGGGCTGGTCTGCGGGCTCATGACGACGGCGGGCGGCATCGGCCATACGCTGCCGTTCCTGATCCCGTCTTTCACCGCGGCGATCGTCGTTGCGCTCATCGTCGTCGTCATCGAATTGAGCGCCATCGCGTGGATCCAGTGGCGGTACATGGACGCGTCGCCACTGACAGCGGCCGCCAAAGTGATGATCGGCGGCGCTTTGGTGCTCGCGGCGGGAATCCTGATCGGTTCAACCTAAGAGGCGCGATCATCGCAATTGGCGCCGCCTGGTAATGGCGCAAACGGAACGATCGCGCCGTCGTAGATCCGCCGTTGACGCGGGAGAGGCCATGCAGCCGAATTCATTCGACGTCATTCGGATTCCGACCAACGGACCGGGCGACGTATCCGGCCTCTTGGCCCTCATCGAGAGCGGCGCGCTCGAACCTTCCTCCATTGTCGCGGTGCTGGGCAAGACCGAAGGCAATGGCGGGGTCAACGACTTCACTCGAGAATACGCGGTCGCGGCCTTGTGTGCCGCGCTGTCTCCGCTTCTCAAACTCGCTCCGCGGAAGGTCGAGGCTCGAATTGCGTTCGTCATGTCGGGCGGCACGGAAGGCGTGCTTTCTCCACACATCACAGTGTTTGCGCGAAGCCGCGCGCCTGAGAGAGCCGGCAAGGACTCCAGCGAAAAGCGGCTCAGCGTCGGCGTTGCGCATACGCGCGATTTTTTGCCGGAGGAAATCGGCCGCGACGCGCAGATCGAAGAAACGATGAACGCGGTCGAAGCGGCGATGCGCGACGCATCGATCGAGGCCGTCAGCGACGTGCATTTCGTCCAGATCAAATGCCCGCTTCTGACCAGCGAGCGCGTTCAGGAAGCGGGCGCGCGCGGCAAGAGAGTGGTCACCGCGAGCGGCTATGCCTCGATGGGTTATTCGCGCGGCGCCTCGGCCATCGGCGTCGCCAAAGCGCTCGGCGAGATCGGCGCTGAGGCCGGCGAAAGCCAGGTATTGAAAGATTGGACGCTCTATTCATCGGTCGCGTCGTGTTCGGCCGGAATCGAGCTCATGCACAATGTCGTCATTTTGATCGGCAATTCGCGCGTCTCGACGAGCGCGTTCAAAATCGGCCATGCGGTGATGCGAGATGCGATCGATCTGCCGGCGGTGATGCAGGCGCTCGAGAGCGTGGGACTGGGCGCGATCGACGCGCAATCGCAAAACCGGCTCGTCAATGTTCTCGCCAAGGCCGAAGCTTCCCCGGAGGGGACGATTCGAGGCCTTCGTCACACCATGCTCGAGGATTCGGACATCAACGCCACACGGCATGCCCGCGCGGCTGTCGGGGGTTTGATCGGCGGCGTGGCGGGGACCGGCGCGGTCTATGTGTCGGGCGGCGCCGAGCATCAGGGCCCCGCGGGCGGCGGCCCGGTCGCGGTCATAGCGCGCGCCTGAGGCGAGCGCGCGGTCTTTAGCCTATTTCAGCGCCTGGGCTGGAATGACGCCGGTGGCGAAGGCGACCGCGGCTGCGTGGGTCAAATTCATGCAGTGCAGCTTGTGGCGCGCCGCGTCCAGGTGGGTTTTCACGCTGCCAAAGGCCAGGCCCAGGATCTCCGCGATCTCCTGATAAGTCTTGCCCCGCGCGGCCCAGAGCAGACATTGCTCTTCCCGGTTCGACAGATGGACCTGGAAAGCGGGCAATTTGAAATTGATGTGCGATGCGGAATCAATGAGAACGGACAGAAGTTTAAGCTTCGCCATATTCGCCGACTTATAGGCTTCCCATTCGTCCGCCGGGAGGTCGCAGGTGAACGAAACGAGCGCGCACACGCCCCGCCGATTGCGCAAAGGAATCGTCAGGCCGTTCCGACCGACGCTGTGGTTCAAGGCGTCCGCGAAGAACGCTTTCGTCGCCGGATCGTCAACAGGCAGGCTGGACCAATCGAAGGGTTGATCAGAACTCACGCCCGTAATAAATGACGGGGTCGTTGGACATGTACTTCTTGACGAAGTACCGGTGCTGCCACAATCGCGAATAGGTGACGACCGCGACCAAGAGGCACATGTCGGGGCTCTTGTCCGGCGATAATCGCACATAAGAGATGTGCGAGAGACCGATATCGGTCGCTATCGTCTTCAGGGTTTCGGCAAGGTCGCGGTCGTCGTTGCCGAGGATGGTCTCCGTTAGCCGGGCAGTCGCCGATTCGATGCTGATGGCGGTATCCAGAGTTTTGCTAAGGTTTAACATCGAAGATCCCCAGCATGACTTCGTCGCGCGCATGAGCGACCATCCAGCCAGCCTGAGGATCTATTCGACCAGAGACATGGCTGCAGAGTTCAAGAAGTTCAACGCAGATGCCATATAGCCTGCGAGCTTCACAGGCCGACAGATTCAATTCCCCAACAGGCCGTTTTGTCTCTATAAGCGCGGGTGCGCTCTTTTTTGATTTCTTGGCCAATCCCGCCCCCCAATACTTGACTCCCGCTCAAAGCCAGTTTGATGACGTAAGGAAAGAATGACAAGCGACATAAAGGTAGACAACAAAACGGGAACATTGTAAAGAATTTTAATTGTGACACTTGGTGACGGGCAATTTTGTTGCTTTTACTACTTGCGAGTTGCGCAGAGAGCAGAGACTTCCTTGCTTCAGTCGTATGATCGGGAGTGAGCTCCGCTGTAACGCCAGCGGAGCCCGAACTTCCCGTCGGCGCCCTGTTTAGAACTGCGTGTAGGAAAGCGAGCCAGCGAACGAAATAGCTGCGCCCGATGTCACTGCGCAGAGCGAGTTGCCGGAAGGAATAACATAGAGCGGCTGTGCGCCGCCGTCCCGGGATATGCCCGATTGCGCGGCAAAAGTGTAGTTCCCGGTTATCGCTACAGTCCCTGTGTCGCACGGCGCCTTCGTTGTTGTTCCGTAAACAAGACTAAAGTTGCCTGTCGTGTTTGCTAACACGTCCCATGCGGTCACGTAAATCTGAGTTGAGCCTGAGGGGGACACCAGCTGAGTTGAGGCCGTTGTGATGCTTATTGGGACCGATCGTCCTGTAGGACTTAGCGCCCGGGCCTC
Source organism: uncultured Alphaproteobacteria bacterium (assembly GCA_963737365.1). Classification (GTDB taxonomy): domain Bacteria; phylum Pseudomonadota; class Alphaproteobacteria; order Rhizobiales; family Beijerinckiaceae; genus Roseiarcus. The sequence goes on along the minus strand of CAVTSD010000005.1, from coordinate 184,528 downwards.
CGGTATTGAGATGAGCCATGACGCGAACAAAATCAACGATATCTTTTTCATAAGTCTCTCCGGTTGTAGGTGTCGCGCAGCACCTCGCAATCTGCGACGGTTCGGCTAAAGCGCCTGCGCTTTTTAAGCGCTCGGCGCGCACGCGTATCGTTGGATGGCGTCGCGACCATCCGGAATCACTTGCGACTGAGGCCTCTTGCACCGATGGAGCCACACGGGCTCGTGCCCGTCGACGAACTGCTCGATGTTCCCCGCACCAGCTTTCTTGTTCGCGAGAAAGTGCCCCCGATGCGTCATGATGGAAAGGCAAGGTTGGCTTCAACGCAGTGGATACGCGGCCTGATAATTCAGTTTTCTACTGTTGATCGTCGGCCGATCCACCCACCTCCTTATGCCCCCGAACAGCAGCGGCAGTTTGGTGATTTGCATTGAAATCACAAGGAACAGACGTGGGGAAAACAAATCGTGAACAAATTCTACAAGGCTATGATTTTTCGACATTTTTACCACTCGCTGGTTGTGTGGGGGATGTGCCATAACGAAGGTCTTTCTTGGAGATGGACGGCCTGGATACTGAGGCCGACTGGGCCTTGGGATTGCGGGAGATTAGGCGAACGCCATTTCTCTTGCGCCTGGAGCGAGGACTGAGCGGTGGATCCCGGCCGCCACGCGAAACGCTTTGAGTGGCCCCTCGCCGGTGTCGAAAAGGCCGGCGTAGCTCATGACCTCGCCGATCTCCTGGGGCGTTCCGATAATCTCAGGGTTGCAACCGGCGGTCCTCAGAACCCGAAGGATTCTGGCGTCGAAAACGGCCGCGATCTGGGTCAGTCCGGCGGCCACCGCGACTTCGCCGATGCCCAGAATGAGCTCGCTCAGGACGTAGTTGACGCCGCCGCCATTTCTCTCTGGCTGGCCGGGCGCAGCGGTGGCGCAGATCCGCGAACACTCCCAGATCGTGGCGCTCTCGATGTAGTCGCCGTCAAGCAATTGGGGGAAGACGTCGCGCAGCATGTTGGGACCCGTGGTCGGGAGCAGTCTGAGGGAGCCCCAGTATTCTTCCGTGTCGGGGTCGACGGACACGAGATAGAGGGGGTTCAAGTCGTCGAAGACATCTCGCTCGTAACCGTCCTTAACCGTCACCTCCCAGCCGAGACGGTGCGAAAACGTCTCGGCCCGATTGCGAAACATCGCATCGATTTCCTTCGGGAAAAAGGAAGCATAGGACCCTTCAATAAGCTTCAACATCGCCGCTCCTGTTGCAGTCGGAGTCACGAAGGCGGAATGACCTTCTGTGGGTAACTGCATTGTTTCGGAACAATCCTGCCTGAACCTCGCCGCAGAATGTTCTTGGTTTGTTCATAATGGAAAAATGCGAAATCCAAGTCAACGACTAGGGCGTCGAGCATTGCGGATTTCGAAAGGTTTGGTTAACCAGAAATCGGAAAATCGCGCTTGTCGTCGGCGATGCGACTGTTCGAACAAAGGAGGAGCCGATCGCGCAGAAGTTTCCGCGCATCAATGATTTCATGGTCTTAAGTGATCTTCACGCAACTTTTTGCCGGGCCTTGCTCGGCGCGCGAGTTTGCTCGCGTGAGACTGGAGAGGCTGTCCTTCGTCGACCCCGCAAGAGTTAAGCGCCAGATGGTTGCTCTGAGACGGTGCTTCGCGCCTGTGCGTCGTTCGCTCGGACCGGAGACGGAAGAAGCGCGTGCCAACTGCACATCACGCTCCCAAAATGGCCGAAAAAGTGAAAGATGAGACAAATCTTCGCGTTGTAGAAACGAACGGATTCGCTGTCCAGGCGGTGAGCGATTGAAATGACCGCTTGCGAAATTCGAAATTTTGAACGATTGGTCGCTCAAGGCCTTGACGACCTTTCGTTCGCCTTTTCGACTCAAGTTTTGGCTCATAAAATACCTAATCCCAGGCTGGGGAAATCCGCGCTTCAGTGTGGCCTCCTGCAGGCAGGCCCCGGACCTGGCGCTGGCGTGGCCAAGGAGTTCGACAAGGATTGAGACACAAAGCCTCCGGTTATGACGCAATCTGATAGGATAGCAGAAATTTCTTGAAAGATGATATATTTCCTGATTTTCACATCTTTAGGCGAAGACGCTCAAGGGATGCTCAACCGGCTCCCAACGCCCGACCGCGCCCGGACATGAGGAATACGCGGACCTACCGCCGTTGCGTCTTATCTCGAACCGTGGAGGCAACTCTGCTGGCCAGCTGGCCGGCGAGCCTTCCTGGCGTTTTATCCCAGTGCAGCCGCCGCGGCAGGCGATTCCTGCTCGATGGGCGCAACCAGCGCGGGCGCGGCTCGCAGGCCGACCAGATGGCAGATCGCGAACACGAGATCAGCGCGATTCATCGTGTAGAAATGCAGCTCCTTGACGCCATGGTCGATGAGGTCGATCACCTGCTCTGCGCACACGGCCGCGGCGACAAGACGGCGCGTCGCGGCGTCGTCCTCCAGCCCCTCGAACCGGTCGGCGAGCCATTGCGGCACGCTTGCCCCTGTTCTCCTGGCGAAATTGGCGGTCTGCTTGAAGTTCTGCACCGGAAAAATGCCAGGCACGATCGGAATGTCGAGGCCGGCGGCGGCGGCGACGTCGAGAAATCGGAAATAGGCCGTGTTGTCGAAAAAGAACTGGGTAATGGCCCGGGTCGCCCCGGCGTCGACCTTATCTCGAAGAATCTCGATGTCATGCAGCAATGTCGGGCTTTGCGGATGGCGCTCCGGATAGGTCCCGACCGACACTTCGAAGCCCATCTTCGCGGCGTCGGCGACGAGTTCGGCAGTCGATCGATAGCCGCCGGGAACGGTTTCGTAAGGCGCGTCGAAACCGGTCGGAGGGTCGCCACGCAGAGCCACAACGTGGCGCACGCCAGCTGAGTGATAATCGCGAAGCGTCTCGCGAATCTCGCCACACGAAGAGCCGACGCAGGTCAGATGCGCCGCGGGCTTCATCGTAGTCTCACGCGCCATGCGCTCGACGAGCGCATGGGTGCGCTCGCGCGTCGAGCCGCCGGCGCCGTAGGTGACCGAGACGAAGGCGGGATTGAGCGGCTCGAGCCGAGTGGCCGCCTCCCACAGGTTCGCCTCCATGTCCGCGGTCTTCGGCGGGAAAAACTCGAAGGAAACACGAACCTGCGCCCCGGCGCGGCTCAGCGGGAGGGGTTTCGCCGCCATCACGCGAACTCCGTATCGGCCTTATGGAAATCATCGGAGATGACGCGCGGATCCTCGGCCATCCAGAGCCCGACGGTCAGCTTGCCGGCCTCGCCCCTGGCTGGCGGAACACGCTCGACCCGGATCGAGGAGAGGCCCGCCTCAGCGAGATAGCCCTCGATCTCGTCGACCGCGAAGCCGAGACGGCGATGAGCGAATTCGTCGCGCAGGAATTCCTGGTCGTGGGCGTCAAAGTCCACGACCACGAGCCGCCCGCCCGGCGCGAGAGCCCGCCTCGCTTCAGCAAGCGCGCGGGCCGGATCGTCAAGGAAGTGCAGCACCTGGTGGACGACGACGAGGTCGTAGGCGTCGCGTTCGACAGGCGGCGCGTAAATGTCACCCTGCCGCAACGACACATGCCTGAGGCCCGCCTGATCGATGCGCGCGCGCGCCAGCGCCAGCATCGCCGCGCTCTGGTCAACGCCGACGGCGCGCGCCGCTCTCGGGGCGAGAAGTTCCAGCATGCGCCCGGTCCCCGTGCCAAGATCGAGCAGATTGCGGAAGGGCTTGGCTCCGATCATGTCGACGAGCGCCGCTTCGACGCGCTCTTCCGGCGCATGGAGCGCACGGATCTGGTCCCAATCGCCAGCGCGGGTGGCGAAATAGGCCGCCGCCTGCTTGCGGCGCGTCTCGCGCGCAACGTCGAGGCGGACACGGTCCGCGTTCACGATCGGATCGGCCGGATCGAGACGGCGCAGCCATTCGTGCGCGAGCGCCCCGCCCGGCTCGGCAAGGCGGAAGAAGGCCCAGGCGCCCTCTCGCTGGCGAGTGGCGAGGCCTGCTTCGACCAACAACCGCAGATGGCGGGACACACGCGGCTGCGACTGGCCGAGAATGGCGACGAGCTCGCTTACCGTGAGTTCGGCCACTTCCAAGAGGCATAGGATGCGCAGCCGCGTCTCTTCGCCGGCCGCTTCAAGGCCGGTGAGCAGAGCGCGGAAGGCAAGGGGGGGTGGTCTTCGGCCATCAGACATAAGCATATCTTTATATCTATTTTGCCGCCAGTCAAGCGGGATCTAGGTCCTGCGTCCCACAGCGCCCAGTGGCCGGCGCTCGAGGCCAATCAGGAGCGCCAGAGTCGCGGCGACCAAAATCATAGTCAGCGCCGCGCCTGAGAAAATATTGCAGCGATCGGTGAGACCGAAGATGGCCACCGGCAGCGTCACCCAGCCTGGCGGGTAGACCATGACTGTCGCCCCGAGTTCTCCCATCGAGAGGGCGAAGCTCAGGCCGAACGCGGCAATCAGATAGGGCGCGATCAGAGGCAGCGTCACTTTGGCGAGCCGGTAAGTCGGCCGCGCGCCGAGGCTCGAGGCGACCTCCTCGAAATCCGGCGAGAGCCGCACGAGGCCCGCGCAGACATTGCCGAAGGAAAAAGCCGAGATGAGCACGAAGTGGGCGAGGATCACGATCGCTATCGTGCCATTGAGGAGAAGCGGCCGGTGGCTGAACGCGACCAGAAGCCCCCAGCCCCACCGACACCGACGGCACGGCGCTCGGAATGAAGAACAGGAGCCCCAAGGCTCGGCTCCATGCTTCCCCCTGGGCGCGCAAAGCGAGCGCCGCCCACGATCCGCAAAGAAGCGCGAGAAGGCTCGCGACGAGCCCGGTGACGAGGCTCGCGAGCACCGCGTCGCCCGAGGCGCCGCCTGCGGCGGATGCGTAATGATCGAGGGTGAAGCCCGTCGGCAGGACGCCGTTCCACTGCTTGGCCAAGCTCGCCGCGAGAATAACCGCAAGTGGGGCGATGAAGATCACGCCGATGAGCAAAGCTGTAAGGAGCCATATGACGACACGGCCGGAACGCGACCAGACGAGCATGCGGCTCAGCCTCCAAGCCGCCGGGCAGCGAACCGGTAGAGCGAGAAGAGGCCGAGCGAGAGCGCGATGTTGACGACCGCGATTGTGCAGGCGGCCTGATAGTCGGACTCCTGGATCGCTTTATCATAGATCAGAAGCGGCAGCGTGATGACGCCCTTGGCGCCGATGAAGAGCACGATCCCGAACTCGTTGACGGTGAGCAAGAGACAGAGACTGCCGCCTGCGATCGCGGCGGGAAGCGCGGCTGGCAGAATGACGCTGCGCACGATCCGCCAGGGCGTGGCGCCCAAAAGCCCTGCCACCTCGATCTGGCTCTGGTCGACAAGCGAGAACGCCGCAAGCAGCGGCCGCAGCACGAACGGCGTGTAGACGGTGACTTCCGCAAGAATGACGCCCCAGGCCGAATAGAGAAAGTGAACCGGCGGCTCGCTCAAGCCAAACGACTGCGCGAGCGCCCCGTTCAGCATGCCGGCCGAGCCGTAGAGAAAAGTGAAGGCGAGCGTCACCAGGAAGGTCGGCAGCGCGATGAAGGTGTCGATCAGCCGCGCGACAAAGGTCGAGCCGGGAAAAGGGACGTACGCCAGGATCAGCGCCAGCGTCACGCCCAGGGCGAGGCAGCCGGCCGTGGCCGCAAGCGCAATCAGGCCGGTATTGATGAGCGCGTTGAGAAACGTGCGCGAGTGAAGGACGGACAGAAAGCTGCCCACGTCGATCCCGCCCGCGTCGCCAACCAGTGCCGCGCGCGCGATCAGGACAAGCGGATAAAGAAACGTTAGTCCAAGGACGATGAGCGGAGGCGCAACCCAGAAACCGTTGAAGTTTAGACGCGCGGGCGCCGCTCGGACGGCGAGGTCAGACACCGGCTTCGTCTGGGATGAGGCTCGCGTCGGCGGGCGCGAAAAAGAGATCGAGCGCACCCTACTGCCGTCGCTGCCCGAGCGCGGCGCGCCAGCGCTGGTCATGTCAGCTTCCCGTCGCTTCCTTCCAGCGTCCGACGTCGGCAGGCAGCTCTTTTAGCACCTGCGCCCAGTCCGGCATCCAGATGGTCACGCCCTACATGGCGTCGTGCAGCTTGGTGAAATTCGTGTCGGTCGGAGTGACGTCCTTGCGCACCGGCAGGCCGAGCGCCACCGACGAGACGGCCCCCTGCGCCTCTTTCGAGAGCAGGAACTCAATCAGCTTCTTTCCGTTATCGGCGTCGGGCGCGCCGGCCACGAGGCCGATGTAATATGGCAGCGGCATGGCCGAGCGCTCGCCATTCGGACCGGCCGGCCAGAAGACCTTGATGTTCGGGTTGTCGCTCATCTGCGACATGTTCATCTGCAGGTCGCCATTGGCGACGTAGAGCTCGCCCTTGTTGACGAGCGCGGTGAGCTTGCCCGTCGAGGCCGATGGGCCGACGTTATTGTCCTGAAGTTTCTTCAGATAGTCGAACGCGGCGTCCTTCGACCCAAAGGCGTGAATGACCTGCAACCTCACGGCGGTGCCGCGTCTGGCGTGCAATCGAGCCGAGCGGGGGCTAAGATCGCAGCGAGCGGCATGATTCCTCCCCCGAGACCCTTGCCGATGACGAGGATATCGGGGGTCGCGCCGAAAAGCTCGCAGGCATAGAGCGCGCCTGTGCGCGCAAGGCAGCTCGGAATCTCATCGAAGATCAGCAACGCGCCATGACGGCGGCAGGAGTCCTTGACCTGCGGCCAGAATTCCGGCGGGGGCGCTTCAACGGTAGTCCAGCGCACCGGCTCGGCGATCAGCGCCGAGACATCGCCCTGAACTTCGAGCATGTAGTCGATGTAGTCGGCGTAGCGCTCGAACGGCTTGTCGTCGCCGAAAAAGCGGCGCGCGAGATCGAGCGGGGGCAGGTGCTCGGCGCCCGGGATCATCGGTCCCAGCCCGCGTCGGAACAAGGCCTCGCCGCCGACGCCAATCGCGTCGAGGTTGGCGCCATGGAAGGAATCCCAGAGCGACAGCGTCTTGTGCCGGCCGGTGGCGTAACGTGCAAGTTTCAGCGCCATGGAGATCGCTGCGGCGCCGCTCGGGGCGAAGAGGACCTTGTCGAGGTCGCCGGGCGCGGTCTCGACGAGTTGCCGGGCGAGCGATGTCGCAGTCTGGTTGGCGAAACGGCGTGGGCAGAAGGGCAGGCTGTCCATTTCGCGGCGGATCGCGGCGATAACCTTCGGGTGGCCGTGCCCGAGCTGATGGACGCTTTTGCCGTGAAAATCGAAGATGCGCCGGCCGTCGACGTCGGTCAGAACGGCGCCTTCGGCGCGCACGATCGGCGCGAGACAGGGCGTCGACAACGACTGGCGCAGAAATAAAGCTCGTCCTCGTCGACCGCGGCGCGCGCGGAATCGCTGAGCGAAGCGCGCCATTCCGCCCGGGCGGACGAAACGTTGACGTCGCCCTCGGAAGGCGGCGGACGGGATTCGTTCACGGCCGCCCGCCTTGCGCGAGCCGCTCTTCGATCGTGCGCACGACCGGCATGAGATCGGCGGCGCTGTCGATGACATAATGCGCGCCCGCGCGCTCGAGCTTGTTCACCGCGGCCTTGCGCCGTTTTTGAAAATCGGGGGGCGCAAGAGCCGCCGTGTTTTCGCGTGACAGTCCGAAACAATTGCCGCTGACCGATACGCCGACGGTCCAGGCGCCGCCGTTGATGCCTTCGGCGATGCCGACTTCCGTGTCGTCGACCTTGATCAGGCTCCACGCTGGCCAGACCTCGAGGTCCAGGAGCGCCTTATAGAGCATGAAGGGCGTCGGCCGTCCGTCGGGTGTGTCGCCGGTGCAGACGAGACTGTCCGGTTTGAACCCCTGCGCCGCAGCGACTGGCAGGATCTCGGCCATGATCTCACGAGTGTAGCCGGTCGACGAGCCGATCTTGACGCCATGGCTTCTGAGTTCCGCTACGACCTCCGCTGCGCCGGGGATGAGGTTCGCATAACGCCGCGACCGATGTTCTTGGGCACGAACGCGGCGTAGACGTCGATGTCCGCTTCCGTCGGCGCACGGCCGTGGCGCTTCGTCCAGGCTGCAGCGACGCGTGGGAGAGCCATGATGGCTGCGATATGCGGGGCGCTTCGCCCTGCCCATCGGGCCGCGCGCCTCGTCGATGGAGATTGACACGCCGAACTCGGCGAAGGTCTCCACGAACGCGCCCATCGGCGCGAGCGAGCCGTAATCGATGACGGTTCCAGCCCAGTCGAAAATGACGGCCTTAACGCGCTCCATTCCGGCCTCCGTCAGTCGAACAGCTCCGCGATCACTTCCTCAGCGATCGCAAAAGACGTGCTCGCACCCGTGCCGCTGGTGATCAGCACGATGCGCAAAGCTTTGCACGGCGCATCGACAAGCATCAATCGGTCGGGAGCGGAAGCATAAGTTCCAGTCCAGCGCTCGACCACCTGGGGTCGCGCGCCGACGAACACATGGGCATATTCGTCGAGGATGAGATCATCGACCGCCGTGGGCGCGAAAGGGTCGGGCGTGGCCGCATAGTGATGCGAGTCTCCGACGACCAACGTTCCATCCGCGCTGCGAACGGCGATCAAATGAACGCCCGCGGCGATCTGCTCGCGCTGCTCGGACTTAAGCTTTGCGCGCAACGCCTGCGCAGCCGGCAGTTCGCATAGCCAAGATAGCGGATCATACCGAGGTCGGACATGACGGGGGGCAATCGCTCGTCGAAATTTTGTGGGCGTACGCGCAGCATATGGAGCTTGCAGCGGGTGAGGCCATATTGGGCCAAGCGGCCGGCGTGCAAGGTCGCAAAGTCGTCGCCCGGGCAGATGATGACCGTCTCGGCTTCAATTGTTCTGCGGCTGGTCTCAAGCCTGGGCGGCGAAGCGGCGTGCACTGCGGTCTCGCGCAAAAAGGCGACTTGAAAGCGCTCGCCAAGCCATGCGGCGAGTTGGGGGATCGCCTCGCGCGATTCGACTCGCGCCTCATGCGGGCTAAAGAGCGCGCCGGCGAATTCGTCCGCCCGCAGACCTGAGCCGTGGTGGTTCAGTTCGCGCGGCTCGATGAGGCGGCATTCGGCGCCCATGTCGGTTTCCAAGAACGCCTCGATGACCGCACGCGCCTCGGCGCGCCGCGCAATCATGAGCAAGCCGCGCTGAACGATTGGGATCTTCGCGGCGTCAGCGATTTCGAGCCAGACCTCGACCGATCGCTTCGCCCGGCGCCAACATGTCCCCACCTGCTGGCCGGTGACGGTAATGAAGCCGAAGTTGCGGATCGAAGCGCCGTTGGCTTGCGCGTTCCGGTCGATCACGACCACGCGCTTACCGCGCCGGGCGGCGGCGAGGGCATGCGCCAGCCCGCAAACGCCTGCGCCAACGACCGCGACATCGTACGAACGGGACGTGGGCGTCACTCCTCGAACGGCGATCTCAAGCGTGAATTCGCGCAAACGTTTTCGCCGCACACTCGCGCCTTGATCGCATACTCAAACCCGCTTCCATGACAGCGCGTCAACAGTCTTTCGCTTTCGGACTGGCCGACTAGGCCCTGCTCTTGCGGCAAGGGTCGCCGTTTGCGAAGGGAACTCGGGCGCGGGGCGGCGAACGCCCGAGCCCATGCGCGCGGGAGCATTCCAGCTAATGACGCGTAAACGCGACCGCCGCCCAAGTCCGCCTTCCTTTGGACAACGCAATTCGCCGCCCGCGGCCGCAGGGCCGAGGAAAGGGCAGGGCGCGGAAGCCAAGCCGGCGCTTGCCCGCCCAGCCCCCCGCGATCGGTCAGGCGAACGGCGGGAGGCCAAGGTCTCTTTTATCTACGGCTTTCACAGCGTAGGCGCAGCGCTTAGAGCGCCGCGGCGCGAGCTTATCCGTCTCTACGCCACCGCCGCCGCGGCCGAGCGGCTCGGCGCCGAAATCGCCCTGCGCGGGCTCGAGATCAGAGTTATGAGCGCTGAGGAGATCTCCGCCCGCGCGCCGCGCGAAGCGGTGCATCAAGGCCTCTTGCTCGAGGCGCGGCCGCTCGCGCCCATCGACGTCGCGGACTTGCCGGCGAACGGCTTGGTGCTGGTTCTCGACCAGATCACCGACCCGCACAATGTCGGCGCGATCCTGCGCACTGGCGCCGCCTTCGCCGTCGACGCCCTCGTGACGACCGAGCGCCATTCGCCCGACTTTGCCGGCGCTTTGGCGAAATCGGCTTCCGGCGGGCTCGAGCACGTGCCGATTTGCAGCGTCACCAATCTGGCGCGAGCGCTCGTCGAGATGGGGGACATGGGCTATTGGCGGATCGGGCTCGATTCGGAGGCGCCGAACGAGCTCGGAGATGAAACGATCTCGCGCCCGCTGGCTCTGGTTCTCGGCGCCGAGGACAAGGGCCTCAGACGGCTGACGCGCGAGCGATGCGATCGCTTGGCGCGCCTCGATCTCCCTGGCGCGATCAAGAGCCTCAATGTCTCTAACGCCTGCGCCATCGCGCTTGCCCTCGTGCATGAGCGCTTTTCCGCCCGGGACTAGGTCAGCACGCCGCGACCGCCGGCGCTCTCACTTCACCATCGTGTCGGCCGGTACGACCTTGGCGTAGCTGAGGTCATAAGTCTTGTTGAGGAGAGGGTCGAGCGGGGTGCCTTCGGAGGCGTCGTAAATGCGGGGGTGGCCGGAAACCGTCCCAGGCGACGCCTGCGCGGGCGAGGGACCTGCGGCGTCGGTGAGGGTGGTCGAGGCCAAAGTCAGGGTCCCCGTTCCGTATTTGGCCTCGCGCGCCCTCTGATCTGCCAGCATGGCCGGCGAGAGCGGAGCCGAGGCGATCTGCCCTCCTCCTCCTGTCGCCGGCGGGTCGTCGTTCCCAAACGCGAAGCCTTCCGCCGGCCCGTCATTGACGCCGGAGACGACAAGGCCCAATTCCTCAATCGTCTTCACGCCTGGAGCGGAGAGCGAGGCGAGCGCCGCATCCTTCGCGTTCCGGTCCGTGCCGATTTTGCTGAGACGGGCGAGAACCGAAGCGGATGCAAGCCCTTGCACCGGGGCGGCGAGCCCGCCAAACGGCGAAGACGGGGGGGCGGAGGCTTCAGGCCCCGGATCTCCTTCGCCACCCGCGAGATTTGCCGATGGCCAAACTTTGGCGCCAAGGGCGACGGCGTCCATCGCGTTGATCGATTTGGCGCCTGGCGCTACGGGCGCCGCCGCGTCTTTCGTGTTCCGTTCCGCGCCGATTTTGCCCAGGCGAGCGAGCAAGGAAGCGGGCGCCTGCCCCTGCCCGGGCGTGACCAGCTCCCCAAATTGCGCCGGATCGACCGTCTCGATCGAGCCGCGAATTGCGGGCCCCGCGGCGTCGGGCGCAAGCCTGTCCTTCACGTCCTTCTCGATCTGGCGCCAATGGGCGACATTTTTCTGATGCTGATCCAGCGTTTCGGCGAACGCGTGTCCGCCCGTTCCGTCGGCGACGAAATAGAGGTCCTTGCTGCGCGTCGGTCTCGCGACCGCTTCCAGCGCGGCCTTGCCGGGGTTGCAAATCGGCCCCGGCGGCAGGCCGTCGATGATGTAAGTGTTATAGGGCGTCGACTGATTGAGGTCGGCTCTGGTGATGCTCCGGCCAAGCGTGCCCTTGCCCATGACGAGGCCGTAGACGATCGTCGGGTCGGAACCGAGCCGCATGTGTTTTTCAAGTCGATTGATGAACACTCCGGCCACGCGCGGCCGCTCTTCGGTCTTGCCCGTTTCTTTTTCGACGATCGAGGCGAGGGTCACCATTTCCCAGGGCGATTTGATCGGCAAATCCGGCGCGCGCTGCTTCCAGATCTCGTCGACCGTCTTCGCTTGAATCTTCGCCATGCGGGTAAGAATCGAGAGACGGGTGTCGCCCCGCTCGAAATAATAGGTGTCGGGCATCAGGGAGCCCTCGCGCGGGGGCTCGGGGATGTCGCCGGTCAAAACCGTGTCCTCCCGGAGCCGGTCAACGACCTGTTCGCTGGTCAGGCCCTCGGGGATGGTGATCTTGTACCGAATCACGTGGTGCGCAATGAGCTCATTCTCGATCTCGTTCATGCTCATGCCCGCCTTGAGCGCGTACTCGCCACGTTTGAGCGCGCCGCGATTACCGTCGAGCGTCGTGAGAATGTTGAACCACATTGCGCTGTTGATGGCGCCCGCGCGCTCGAGCTGGTCGGCGATGCTGGCGCCATCGTCTTCGCGCATGATCATCACCGTCTTGTCCTCGGTGAGCGGCCCAGGGCTTCGCGCTTCTTTCATGAGCCAAACGAGCCCGCCGACCGTCGCGAGCGCTCCGAGAAGGACAAAACTGAGCAATCCGCTGAGGCTCGACAAACCCAGCCGGCGCGGCTTCCGAGGGGGTTTCGCCGAAGGCGGCGCCGGATCGTTCAGCTTGGGCTTCGTTGCTCGGCCGAACAGGCTTACTCGCGGCTGAGGGGCGCCTCCGTCGCCGGAATCGGGATCTCCGCTCATGTGATTTGCCGCTTCTTCGCCTTTCGCCGCTGATCCTGCAGTCCAAGTCCTGCGCGAGGCTGCGCCGCCGGACGCGGGCTTAGGCCGAGTTTAGCCGACCGGGCGACGCAGGGAAACACCCAATCGCCCTCGTCCGCCCCGATCAGTGCAGCGCGCTGAAGACAAGCGAAGCGTTGGTGCCGCCGAATCCGAAAGAATTGGACAACACCGCCTGGATCGGCCGTTTGCGCGCCGAATGGGGCGCAAGATCGATCGCGGTCTCCACTGAGGGGTTGTCAAGATTAAGGGTCGGGGGCGCCACCTGGTCGCGGATGGCGAGGACCGAGAATATCGCTTCCACCGCGCCCGCCGCGCCGAGCAGATGACCGGTCGCCGACTTTGTCGAGGACATCGTCGCCTTCCCGGCCGAATTGCCGAGCAAGCGCTCGACCGCGTGCAATTCGATCTCGTCGCCCATCGGGGTCGAGGTGCCGTGCGCATTGACGTAGTCGATTTCCGAAGGGGAAAGCTCGGCGCGCTTGAGCGCTGCGCTCATGGCGCGAAAGGCGCCGTCGCCATCGGGCGCGGGCGCGGTGATATGATAGGCGTCGCTGGATAAGCCGTACCCGGTCAGTTCGGCGTAGATATGGGCGCCCCGACTCTTGGCGTGCTCGAGTTCCTCGAGCACCACACAGCCTGCGCCTTCGCCCATCACAAACCCGTCGCGATCGCGGTCGTAAGGCCGCGAGGCCTCTTTCGGTCTGTCGTTGAAGCCGGTCGACAAGGCGCGGCAGGCGCTGAAGCCTGCGAGCGCGAGCCGGTTGACTGCCGATTTGGCGCCGCCCGCGACCATCACGTTCGCGTCGCCGAGGGCGATCAGCCGGCCGGCGTCGCCGATCGCGTGCGCGCCGGTTGAGCACGCGGTGACGACTGCGTGGTTCGGGCCCTTGAGCCTGTGGGCGATCGAAACCTGTCCGCTCAATAGGTTGATAAGCCTGCCCGGAATGAAGAACGGCGAGATCCGTCGCGGCCCTTTTTCATGCAAGGTGACAGATGCGTCGTAAATGCCGCCGAGACCCCCGATACCCGAGCCGAACAGAACTCCGGTTTCGATCTCCTCGTCGTAAGACTTGGGCTTCCAGTTCGCGTCGCGGAGCGCCTGCGTCGCGGCGCTCACGCCGTAGATGATGAAGTCGTCGACGCGACGCTGCTCCTTGGGATCCATCCATTCGTCGGGATGGAAGGCGTCCGGGGCGTCGCCGCGCGGCACTTGCGCGGCGATTTTGCAGGGCAGGTCGGAAACGTCGAAGTTCTCGATCCGGGCTAAACCGGACTCGCTAGCCAGAAGCCTTCGCCAAGTCGCCTCGACCCCGCAGGCAATCGGGGAAACCATCCCAAGACCTGTAACAACGACGCGCCTCAATTGTCCCATGCCTGCACTCTAGCTGTTTCCGCCCGCGAATCTCGGCGCCGGTTGGAGCCCGGAGCCAGACACGACAAGGGCCGGACGAGACGCCCGGCCCGCACTCAAAGAAATACGCGTACCGACGAAGGCTGGCCCTCGCCAGCCAGCGCGTTGCGCACCTATTTCTTGGTCGACGCCTTTTCAAGGTACTTGACCGCGTCGCCCACGGTGACGATGGTTTCGGCTTGGTCGTCGGGAATCTCGACGCCAAACTCTTCTTCAAACGCCATCACCAACTCAACCGTGTCGAGCGAGTCGGCGCCCAGATCGTCGATGAAGTTGGCGCTGTCGACGACTTTGTCGGGCTCTACGCCGAGATGTTCTACGACGATCTTTTTTACGCGCTCTGCGACATCGCTCATCTCATCTTTTCCCTTATGCATCGGGCTTTGCCGCCCGACCTGTGATCAATTTCCCGATCGACCCCGCCGGCGGCAAGGCCCGTTAGATGGGCCTCTGCCCCCCGCCTCGGGCGGCGACAGGTTCGATGGGGTTCGCCGACGCCTACGCTCGGATGAAGCGCCCCTCCCGCGCCCTGCGACAAAGGGGGCAGATAGCATATCTTTTTGGGCAACGCGAGAGGGCGCGAAACCGGTACCACCGCGGTCTTGCGGGCGAGTCCGAGCCATCAGATCATTGCCATTCCGCCGTTCACGTGCAGCGTCTGTCCGGTCACATAGGCCGATTCGGAACTGGCTAAATACACGACCGCCGCGCCAATTTCCTGGTCGGAACCGAAACGTCCCGTCGGTATCGTGGCCATGATCGCGTCGCGCTGTTTCTGGTCCAGCGCCCGGGTCATTGGGCTATCGATGAACCCGGGGGCGATGCAATTGACCGTGATGCCCCGCGTCGCGACCTCGGCGGCGAGCGCCTTGGACATGCCGATCATGCCGGCTTTCGCAGCGGCGTAATTCCCCTGCCCAGGATTGCCTCTGACGCCGACAACCGAGGTTATGTTGATGATCCGCCCAAAGCGCCGCTTCATCATGCCTTTCAACGAGGCGCGCGCCAGGCGGAAGGCTGCGGTCAGATTGATCGCGAGGACGGTGTCCCAGTCCTCATCCTTCATGCGAATGAAGAGACCGTCGCGGGTGACGCCTGCGTTGTTGACGAGAATATCGATCGGTCCGAGCGCGCTTTCGACGGCTGGGAGCAGCGCTTCAACCGCTGCGGAGTTGGAGAGGTCGCAAGGCGCCACATGCGTCCGGGTCTTCAGTTCGCCGGCGAGCGCTTCCAAAGCTTCCCGCCGAGTGCCGGAGAGCGCTACCGAGGCCCCCTGCGCGTGTAGGGCGCGCGCGATTGCTTGCCCGAGGCCTCCCGACGCGCCAGTGACGAGCGCAATCCTTCCTGTCAGATCGAACACCCGCGTCCCTCCGGTCGGATCTCAGGGCTGCGCCGAAGCGCGGAAGGCTGCGATGTCGGCGGGCGCGCCGATGCTGATGATCGTCGCGCTGCTTTCTACGATCCGCTTGATGAGGCCGCTCAACACCTTGCCCGAGCCCAGTTCGATGAAGCGTGTCACCCCATGCGCGCTCATATAAGTCACGCTGTCGCGCCAGCGAACGGTCGCGGTCACCTGAGCGACGAGGCCGGATCGGATCGCGTCCGGGTTCGTGACCGATTCAGCTTCGACATTCGAGACGAGCGGGGGCTTGGGGGCGCGTATCCTGACGTCCCTCAGCGCTTGCTCCATCGCTTCCGCGGCCGGCTGCATGAGTGCGGAATGAAAGGGCGCCGAGACGGGCAGAAGCAACGCCCGTTTCGCGCCGGCGAGCTTGGCGAGCTCGATTGCGCGCTCCACCCCGGCGAGGGTGCCCGAAACGACGACCTGATTGCCGCCATTGTCATTGGCGGCCTGGCAGATCGCACCGGTGAGGTAGAGGTCGCTCGCCGCCTGTGTCGCGATCTTCACCACCGCCCCGAAATTGAGGCCGAGGATGGCGGCCATCGCGCCTTCGCCGACCGGGACCGCCTTCTGCATCGCTTCGCCGCGGAGGCGCAACAGGCGCGCCGCGTCCTCGAGATTGATCGAACCGGCCGCGCAAAGCGCCGAGTATTCGCCGAGCGAATGCCCGGCCACATACGCCGCCTCCGAGGAGGGGTTGAAGCCCGTCTCGGTCTCCAAAACCCTTAGGGCCGCGATGCTTGTGGCCATGAGCGCGGGCTGGGCGTTCGCGGTCAGCGTGAGTTGATCCTCAGGCCCCTCGAACATCAGATGGGAAAGCTTCTGGTCGAGGGCGTCGTCGACTCGGTCAAAGACCTCCCGCGCGACGCGAAATTCGTCCGCCAGCGCTTTTCCCATGCCGACCGCCTGGGAGCCTTGACCCGGAAATACCAAGGCCGTCTTCATGGTCCGGTTTCCCCGAATAAACGTGGTGGGCGAATTAACAAACGCGATAGCGCAACCTGGCGCGCGCACGGGCGGGGCGGCGGTGACACGGCGCGGGCGGAGCTGTCAAGCGCAAGATTACCGGGCTAAGAGCCGTCAGGCCGGATCCTGACTCCGAATCCCGTACCGGAACGGGTCCATTGCGTCCCCCACGAGCTTGCTTTCGGCGCAGATGAACGCGCGTCCGCTGATGCTTGGGAGCACGCCGCCGGTCGGACCGGGTTGGAAGCTGGCGCGAAAGCGACTGCCAATGATGCTTTCCTGCACCCAGACCTCGCCAGGCTGCAACTTTCCGTCGGCTTGGAGACACGCAAGCTTGGCGCTGGTTCCGGTTCCGCAGGGCGACCGGTCGTAAGCGCCACCGGGGCAGAGGACAAAATTGCGGGCGTTTGCGTCGTTCGATCGCGCGGGACCGAAGAACTCGACATGGTCGATCATGGCGCCGTCCTTGCCGCGCACGCCTTGGCCGTGAAGCGCGTCTTGGATCGCGGTTGCAGCCTGCGTCAGGCGACCGAGGTTCGCGAACTCGATATCGCAGGGCGCGTTCGGAGTGACGAAGAACCAGTTGCCGCCCCACGCGACGTCGCCGCGCACGGCACCGACACCCGGAACCTCGATTTCGATCCCTTTGGCGAAACGATAGCTCTCGACATTGTCGACCGTCGCCGTGCAATCGTCGATCAGCTCCACGCCGACCACGCCAACCGGCGTCTCGAAGCGATGGCGTCCGGGCTTGAGCCGGCCCATATGCGCAAGCGTCACCGCGAGACCGATCGTCCCGTGGCCGCACATGCCGATCGTGCCGACATTGTTGAAGTAGATGACGCCGGCCGCGCATGACTTGTCGTGTGGCTCGCACAAGAGCGCCCCGACGATCGCGTCGTGGCCGCGCGGTTCGTTGACGGCGAAGCGGCGGACATGATCGAACTCGCGAGCGAAGCGGGCGCGGCGTTCGGCAAGCGGGCCGTCGCCGAGCGGCGGTCCGCCGTCGACGATCACCCGGGTCGGCTCGCCCTCTGTGTGGGAATCGATAACCCGCATCGCGCTCAATCCTTCGCGCCGGGCCAGGAGGCGTACCAGGCGCGGAACGTTGTGAACCGCCGCTTCGCCATGCTCTCCTGCGAGCGGCTCAGCGCATCGAAATCATTCAAGTGCAGCGCATATTCGTCATGGCCGACAAGTGTCATCAGGCGCTTGAAATAAAGCACGAGATCGACGCCCTCGTCGAAAATCGAGAGGGGATTGAGCGCGCTGTCCAGCTCGAGCGCCAGGCGCCGCGCCTGAGCGTCGCCCTTCGCGGCGCGTTCGCAAAGCTCGACCAGACGAAGCACTTCGCGCGGAAATACGTTGCCGATGCCGGTGATGGCGCCGCTCGCGCCGCAATTGACGAAGCCGTGGAACACTTCGGTGTCGACGCCGACCATGAGCGCGATGTCCTCCGAGCGCCCGGCGATGTGCTCGGCGGCGTAACTCAGCGATTCGGCGCCGCCGAACTCCTTGAACCCTACCAGATGAGGAAACTCATTGCGCAGGTCGAAGAAGAGCTCCGCACGCGTCTGGAAGCCGTAATAGGGGCTGTTGTAGATGACCGAAGGCAAATCGATCGCCGCCTCCAGCACCCGGGCGAAATGGCCGCGCTGAGCCGCCGTCGAGGAGCCGCGCGAAAGGACGCGTGGGATGATCATGAGCCCCTTCGCGCCTTTCGCCTTTGCATGGGCGGCGAGCGCCGCGGCCTGCCCGGTGTTCTGTGCGCCGGTGCCGACGATGACGGGCAAGCCCGCTTTCGCCAGACGCTCGACGCCCTCCATTCGCTGTTCGATCGTGAGCAGCGGCCAGTCGCCCATCGAGCCGCAATAGACAAGCCCCGACATTCCGGCGCCGACGAGATGTTTTCCCATTCTCGCCAGCGCGTCGAAGTCCGGCCGCCGATCGGGCCCGCAGGGCGTCATGAGGGCCGGCATGGTTCCGGAAAAGACTTGCGACGACATCTTGAGGCTCCCTAAAGTCGGAGTTTCGCTTGGGCCGCACATTCGCATGTCTAGGCGGCCCGTTCTTGATGAAAACGCAGGCTCAGGCTTGAAAATCCGCACAATCGCGCGAGCAAAGATCGAGGCCGACCCGGCGGCGTCGCTCGCCGACGCCCTTGACCGCCCGTTTCCTGGTCTCGAGCTCTTCGACCGCGTCGCCGACACCGTGTTCTTCATCAAGGACGACGGGGGGCGCTATGTCGCGGTCAATCAGACGCTTGTCCAGCGCTGCCGACTCGCGAGCAAGAACGCTCTGATCGGCCGCAAGGCTAGCGAGGTTTTCGCCGCGCCGCTTGGCGAGCAGTTCGAGGCGCAGGATCTCAAGGTCATCGCCGAAGGGCTCTCGATCCGTGGCCGGATGGAGCGTCATCTCTATCCGGACGGCAAGGAAGGGTGGTGTCTAACCTGGAAAGAGCCGCTGTTTGACGCTGCCGGCGTCATTCGCGGCCTCACCGGCATTTCCCGCGACGCGCCAGCCTTATCGGGGTCGGCGCCGGTCTCGGCGGCGCTCTCCGCGACGCTCGCCTATATCGACGATCATCTCGACGAGCCCCTGCGTATTCCCGACCTCGCGGCGCGAGCCGGCCTTTCGCCGTTCCAGTTCGATCAAAGGATCAGGATCGTATTCGGCTTTTCGGCCGGCCAGTATCTGTCCCGGCTGCGCATCGACCGGGCCTGCGACCGACTCCGGCGCTCGGACGCTCCCTTGAGCGCATTGGCGCTCGAATGCGGCTATGCGGACCAGGCGGCCTTCACCCGCCAATTCCATAAAACGGTCGGCCTCACCCCCGGCGCCTATCGGATCGCGACGTCGCGCGGCCGAAAGCAGGCGCTCGTTGCGGTTCAACGCTGAGGTCCGGCGCCCGCTTCGGGCAGGGAGGAGGGTTGCAAGCAGAATCGTGCGGACTCGCGCTCTTGATCCTGACCTGCACAAGGAATTCCCCTTTGCCGTGAAGACGCCGAACGCGAAAACGCGCAAGGCGATTGCTGAGCTGGAGAATGGCGAAGGTAAGCGCTTTGCCTCGGCCGAAAAGCTATTCAAGGACCTCGGCCTCTAAGGTGACGCCAGTCCGGTCCGGACAGTTTCGACGCGACGTGAAACGTGCGGAAAAGCGAGGCAAAGATCTGCGAAAGCTGCGACGACTTTTAGAGCTGCTCATAGCCAAAGAAGATCTGCCGGCGAGCTATAAAGATCAGCCTTTGAAAGGGGACTGGCAAGGCTATTGCGACGCGCACGTCGAGCCGGATTAGCTACTGATTTATCGGATAGCGGGAGACGAACTCTATCTTGCTCGAACCGGATCTGATGCCGACCTCTTCGACGAATAGCCGGAGCCGTCATGGCGCCCCGAAGGCTTAAGAACATATAGAAGGCCCTGCCTTGAGGTTAGGTGAGACCTCAGCAGCCCTAGAGATCGAAATTGGTCGGCAGCATCACCACGTCGCGAATCGTCATGCCGCGTGGCCGCGTCAGCATGAACGTGACCACATTGGCCACTTCGCTCGCCTCCAAAAGGCTTCCGGACTCTTTTGCTTCCTTCAGTTTCTCCGGCGGCCAGTCCGCGAGCAACGCCGTGATGACGGGTCCTGGCGAAATCGAGCCGACGCGAATTCCATGCTTGAACACTTGCCGCCGCACCGTCTGGACAAAGCAATTGATCGCCCACTTGGACGAAGCATAGACGGGCTCCCAGGGGGTCGGAAAATGGGCCGCGAGCGAACTCGTCACGATAATATCGCCGGTCCGCCGCTCGATCATGTGCGGCAGCACGTCGTGGACGTTCTTCATCACGACATTGACATTGAGGTTCAGCATTCGGTCGATGGCGGCGGAGTCGGAATCGACTAAGTCTCCACCGACATAGAGGCCGGCGTTCGCGTGGAAGATGTCGAGCTTCCCTGCGCTTTGGAGGACCTGCGGAAGCAGCGTCGCGCAGTCCTTGGGATCAAGCAGGTCGATGGCAAGCGGGATCACGACCTCGCCGTGCTTGTCGCGTAGTCTTTTGAGCGCGGCTTCGTCGCGGTCGATCATCACCACGCGCGCGCCCAACGCCAACATGGCCTCAGAACTGGCCAATCCGATGCCCGACGCCGCGCCAGTCACCGCGGCGACCTTGCCGGCTAGTTCTCCCGTCATGATTTCCTCCCTGTGGACGATCACGCACAGACAGCGCGCTTGGTCGTCGGCCGGCAAAAGCGGCCTTGTATTCTAAACGATCCCCAGCGCCTTGCCCGCGTCAGTGAAGGCGGCGATGGCGAAGTCAATGTCGGCCTCTGTCAGCGCCGCCGACATTTGCGTCCGGATGCGCGCTTGGCCCTTTGGCACGACGGGAAAGAAGAACCCAGCCACGAACACGCCCCGCTCGTCGAGCGCCTTCGCCAGATCCTGCGCCTTCTGCGCCTCGCCCAGCATCACCGGAATGATCGGCGTCTCGCCGGGGACGACGGTGAATCCAGCTTTTTCGACGCCTTCGCGAAACCGCCGCGCATGGTTTTTTAGGAGGGCCCTTCGCGCGTCGGCGCCGATCGCGATTTCCAGCGCCTTCAACGCTCCCGCCGCGAGCGGGGGCGCAAGCGAATTGGAAAAGAGATAGGGCCGCGCCCGTTGCCGCAGGAGATCGACGATCGGCTGGTCGGCGGCGACGAAGCCGCCCATGCCGCCGCCAAGCGTCTTGCCGAAGGTGCCGGTGACAATGTTTACGCGGTCGCCGGCGCCGGTGAGCGCCGGCGTGCCCCGGCCCTTTTCGCCCAGATGCCCGGTCGCGTGGCAGTCGTCGACCAGAACAAGCGCGCCATAGCGGTCTGCGAGGGCGCAGATCTCCTTCAGCTTAGCCACGTAACCATCCATCGAGAACACGCCGTCGCTGGCGATCAGCTTGAACCGCGCGCCTGTGGAATCCGCCTCCTTGAGGCGATCCTCGAGCTCGTTCATGTCCGAATTGGCGAAGCGGTATCGCTTCGCCTTGCTCAGCCGCACGCCGTCGATGATCGAAGCGTGGTTGAGGCTGTCGGAAATGATGGCGTCCTCTTCCCCCAGCAGCGGTTCGAACACACCGCCATTGGCGTCGAAACAGGCGGCGAACACGATCGCATCGTCCTTGCCGAGGTGCTTCGCGATCGCCTGTTCGAGCTCGCGATGCAGCGTCTGAGCCCCGCAGATAAAGCGCACCGAAGCCATGCCGAAGCCGAATTGCTCCATGGCGCGACGCGCCGCTGCGACGACGTCCGGGTGATCGGCGAGGCCGAGATAGTTGTTCGAGCAGAGATTGACCGCATCGCGCGCGCCCTGCGGCCCGGCGACCTGAATCCGCCCACTCTGAGGCCCGGTCAGGAGTCGCTCACGTTTGGTAAGCCCCGCCGCCTCGATGTCGTCGAGAGTGGCGCGGATGTGGCTGAGAAAGGCGTCGGTCATGAGCCGCTTCGTTTCGATGGCTGAGAGGCGGGGAGCATAGCAGCGCCTGGAGGGCGCCGCTATTGCAAGAGCCTAGCCTGACCGCGCCTGCGACTCGCTTCGATACGGATGGGCGGGGTACACGCCCAGAATACGCACTTCTCGCGAGAAGAATTTGAGTTCCTCCAGCGCCCGCGCGAGCGACGGGTCGTGGGGGTGTCCGTCGACGTCAGCAAGGAACTGGGTCGCGGTGAACTCGCCCCCCTCCATGTAGCTCTCGAGCTTGGTCATGTTGACGCTGTTGGTGGCGAAGCCGCCAAGCGCCTTATAGAGCGCGGCCGGCACGTTGCGCACGCGAAAGACGAAGGTCGTCACCACCGGCTTATCGCCCGCCGATGTCCAGCGTTCATCTCTCGACAACACGACGAATCGCGTCGTGTTGTGGCTCTCATCCTCGACGTCCGACGCCAGCGTCTCTAGACCGTAGATCTCGCCCGCCAGCCGCGGCGCCAGCGCGGCGCGGCTCTTGTCGGCCCATTCCGCGACTTCCCGCGCCGCGCCCGCCGTGTCGCCTGCGACGACCGGCTGAAGCTTGTAGCGGCGGATGATGTTGCGGCACTGGCCGAGCGCGTGCGTGTGGCTGTAGACGGCTTTCAGGTCCTCAATGCGCGTACCCGGAACCGCCAAGAGCTGAAAGTGGATCGGCAGAAACGTCTCGCCAACGATATGAAGTCCGGACGCCGGCAGGAGCGCATGGATGTCGGCGACCCGCCCGGCAATCGAGTTCTCGATCGGGATCATGCCGAGTTCGGCCGCGCCGTCCTGAACGGCGGCGAAAGCGTCCTCGAAGGTCGCGCAGGGCAGCGGATCGAAATTGGGGAAATTGTCGGCGCAGGCGATATGCGAGTTGGCTCCAGGTTCGCCTTGATAAGCGATGGAATGCTTTGTCTTCATGCGTGTTTTCCAGGCGCGAGCATTGCGCGCGCGCGTTCTAGATCTTGCGGGCCGTCAACGCCGAGCGGGGCGGTGTCGACGAGCGCGACATCGATCCGCATGCCAGCCTCTAGCGCCCGCAATTGTTCGAGTTTCTCGCGCCGTTCGAGCGGCGAGGGGGGCAAGCCGACAAATCGCCGAAGCGCGTCGCGTCGATAGGCGTAAAGACCGATATGGTGCAAAAGCCGTCCCTCGCCCCATGGAGCGCGCGCGCGAGTGAAATAGAGCGCCCTCAACCGGGTTGGACTGAGTTCGGTCGCGATAATCTTGACGACGTTGGGGTCATCCTTTTCGTGCTCGCGCGTGATGGGGGTCGCGAGCGTCGCAATATCGACCGCGGCCTCGCCAAGCGGCTCGAGACAAGCGCGCACGATTGAAGGTTCGATGGTCGGCAGATCGCCCTGAATGTTGATCACGACGTCGTGGTCAGCGTCGGCGTCGAGCGCGCTCAGCGCCTCGAAAATGCGGTCGGACCCGGACGGATGATCGGAACGGGTCATGATCGCCTTGCCTCCGGCCGAGCCGACCGCCTCGATAACGCGCGAATCATCCGTCGCCACCCAGACCGGTCCGATATCCGCCTCCCTCGCCCGGCGCCAGACATGGACGATCATCGGCGCGCCGTGGATGTCGGCGAGCGGCTTTCCGGGCAGGCGAGACGCGCTCATGCGCGCGGGGATGAGGACGATGGGATTGGCCATCAGTTTCGATTAAGCCAAATTCGGGGCGCGGGGGCTTATACGTGTTGCCAAGGCGAGCGCAAAGCGGCTAATCACTCCATAAACAAACGCCCCTCCGCACTCCACCCATCTCACTCGAGCTGACGAAAGTCCTTCTGCCTATGGACCACGTTAATGTGAACCGGTTTGCGCTCTCGGCGCTCGGGGCCGTCTTGTTCGTGATGCTGCTCACCGCCTCCAGCAATCTCCTCCTTTCGCCGCGAACGCCAAAGGTTCCGGGCTTCGCGCTGCCGACCAGCGCTCCAGTCGCGACCGCCGCGGCGCCAAAGGCGGCGCCCGAGACGCCGCTGCCTGTGCTGCTCGCCAAAGCCGACGTCACAAAGGGCGAAAACGACGTCAAGGTCTGCGCGACCTGCCACAACTTCAAGGAAGGCGCCGGAGCCAAGATCGGGCCGGATCTGTGGAACGTGGTCGGGCGTCCGGTCGCGTCGTTTCCAGGCTTCGCCTATTCGGACTCGCTAAAGGCAATGGGCGGCGACTGGACGTACGATAAGCTCAACGCCTGGATCTCCGACCCGAAGGCGATGGCCGCGGGCACCAAGATGGCCTTCGCCGGGGAAAAAGACCCGCAGAAGCGGGCCGACATCCTGGACTATCTGCACACGCTCAGCGACAAGCCGGTCCCGCTGCCGAATTAGGGCCGGGCCGCGCTTGAGGGGTGAACACAACCTTGAGCGAAATCAGCGCGGCAGCAACCGTCAGGCGCACGCCGGCCGCCCCGTTACGGACGCGCGAGGATCTTCTCGGCGAGACGCAGGTGGGGCACGTCGACCATTTGGTCGCCGACCCGCAGCGCGCCCTTGCCAGGCTCGCGGGCGAAAGCCGCCACAACGCTTTCCGCCCAGGCGCGCTCCTCCGGCGTGACGGAGAACGCCTTGTTGATCGCCTCGATTTGGGTCGGATGAATTGCGAGCTTCGCCTGGAAACCGTCGGCGCGGGCCTCCTCGGCTTCGTGGAGCAGACCTTCGAGGTCGGAGATGGCGGTGTAGACCGTGTCGATCGCGGGCAAGCCGGCCCGCGCCGCGGCGAAGAGACACGAATTCCGCGCCATCAGAAAGAGGCTCGAATATCCATTCGGTCCTCGCTTTCTGGAAGCGCCGATGTCGGCCGCGAGATCTTCCGCGCCCCACGCCAATCCAGCAAGGCGGCTTGCTTCCTCGCGAGGATATTGGGCGAGGCCAAACAGGGATTCAGCCGTCTCGGTGACGATGGGCAAGATCCGGGTCGAGCCGACTTCGGCTCCGAACGCCGATTCAAAGGCCTCGAGGTAGAAGCTTAAGCGCGCTACATCGGCGGCCCCAGAGCACTTGGGCAGCATGACGCCGTCGCATCGTCCGACGACCGCGCCGAGATCGTCGAGAATAAGTCCGGTCGCGAGCGCGTTCACCCGGACGAAGATCGTTCGGTCTGACGCGCGCTGACCGAGCATCGCCTGGACGGACTTCCGCGCATCCGGCTTCGCATTGGGCGCCACGGAATCCTCGAGATCGAGGATCAGCACGTCGGCTCCGCTGACGCGCGCCTTCTCGAATTTGCGGGCGCTGTCGCCGGGCACGAACAGAAGGGACCTTATCGCGCGCATCAGTGTTGGCTCCTGCATCTTCGCGTCAAGCGCGTCCGGGGAAGGGCGCCATAGGAATCACGACCCTTCCAAATTCAATTCGACGCCGATCGGCGACTTCCGACCGCCCGCTAGCGGACATACTCCCGCTGATGGCGGGGGCCGAGGCTGGTCAGGAG
Organism: uncultured Alphaproteobacteria bacterium; assembly: GCA_963737365.1. Lineage (GTDB taxonomy): Bacteria > Pseudomonadota > Alphaproteobacteria > Rhizobiales > Beijerinckiaceae > Roseiarcus. The sequence continues at coordinate 159,336 of CAVTSD010000005.1, read as the reverse complement.
GTGATAGCCGATCGTGCCGCTGCGGGCGGCAAAGTCGTCAATATCGATCGTCGGGCCGAAGAACTCGACCGGATCGCCCGGCTGGAGTGTGTCTTCTGGCAGGTCGGTGATGTCGACGATGGTCAGGTCCATCGACACCCGTCCAATGAGCGGGCAGCGCAGCCCGGTCACGGCGACCTCGGCCCCGGGCCTCGCATCGGTTGCGCCGGCGCCGCGCGGAAGGCCGTCGGCATAGCCGATCAGCACGGTCGCTAGCCGGGTCGGACGCTTGGCGGTCCACTGGGCGTTGTAGCCGCAACTCGCGCCAGCTTCGATCGAACGGATCTGCTGGATGGCTGCGGTCAGCGTGACGACCGGGCGCATTGGGTTCGGCCGCCCGGGTGTCGGATTGCCGCCGTAAAGCGCGTAGCCCGGCCGCGCCAGGTCGTAGATCGGCGAGGGATCGAGGAACATGCCCGACGAATTGGCGAGCGAGGCGGGGAGAGTGGGGAAAGCCGCGCGGGCGGCCTCGAAAAGCTCGATCTGCGCCTGATTGGCAGGGTCGCCCTGGATCTCGGACGAGACGAAATGGCTGATCAGGAGATCGGCCCCGCTCGCGGGCCCATGCGTCGCCATTGCCGCCCGCAGGCGAGCGAGGGACTCAAAGCCCAGCCGGTTCATGCCGGTGTCGAGATGGAGCGCGTACGGACTGGCCTGGCCGCGCCGGGCGGCGAGGGCGGACCAGCGCCTGAGTTCCGCCTCGCTGCCGATCGCCGGCGTCAGTCGATGCGCGGCATAATCTGTCGGCTCGACCCCGCTCTCGAGGCCGTTCAGCACATAAATCGCGGCTTCGGCCGGCAGCGCCCGCCGCGCCGCGATCCCCTCGTTGAAATGGGCGACGAAAAAGACGCGCGCCCCCGCGCCCCACAGCGCCGGCGCAGCTTCGGAGACGCCGATCCCATAAGCATTGGCCTTGATCACGGCACCGCACCGCCCAGGGGCGGCGCGGCGCGCGAGTTCGCGCCAATTGTCGGCCAAGGCGGTAAGGTCGATCCGCAGACGCCCTGGAGCGCTCCTGGGCGCGACTGGGTCCGCCAACCGAAGCGTTCTTGGATTCCGAATTGTCATGGGCCGATGTAAGACGGCCGCGAGGGCGGCGCCAAGCTCGGCGCTTTATGGACGAAGTTTAACCCCGGCTTTCAGGCCGGCGCCTCGTTTTTGCCGCGCTCGCTGGCGAAGACCGCTCAGGCGCGGTACACCGCGCAGAACAAGCCATGAGGCGGACGATTCGATGACCATGAGCTTGACCCGCAGGGCGGCGTTGAAAGCCGGCGCGGGCGGCGCGCTGGCGACGCTCGTCGCTCGCCCCTTTGCTGCGCTTGCGGGTGATCCCATCGATACGCACGGCCTGTCGTCGTTTGGCGACCTCGCCTTGCTGCCGGACTTTCCGCATTTTTCCTACGTCAACCCGGACGCGCCGACGGGCGGTCTGTTGTCGCTGCAGATCACCGGCACGAGCGGCAACCAGAACTTCGACACCTTCGACACGCTCAACATCTATTCCTGGAAAGGCAACGGCGCAGCCGGCATGTCGGCCACCTTCGACACGCTGATGACCGCCAATGGCGACGAACCCGATTCTGTCTACGGCCTCCTCGCCCGATCCGTCCGCGTCTCCGCGGACAAGCTGGACTACCTCTTCCGGCTGCGGCCGGAGGCGCGCTTCGCGGACGGCTCGAAGGTCACGGCGGCCGATGTCGCCTTTTCGCTGAACGTGCTGAAAGAGAAGGGCCATCCGATCTACGCCCAGCTCCTGAGAGAGGTGGAATCGGCAAGCGCTGAAGGCGACGACATTGCGCATGTCCGCTTTGTCCAGGGCCGCAGCCGCGACGCGCATCTGATCGTTGTCGGCATGCCGGTATTCTCGGCGGCATGGTGGAAAGGGCGCGATTTCACTGCGGCCACTCTCGATCCGCCGCTGGGTTCGGGCCCCTACAAGGTCAAGACGTTCGAGCAGGGCCGGTTCATCGAATATGCGCGCGACCCCAATTATTGGGGCGCCAAGCTGCCTGTGAACCTCGGGCAGAATAATTTTGATCGCCTGCGCTTCGAATATTATCGCGAGCGGCAGGTCGCCTTCGAAGCGTTCAAGGCCGGCGCGATCAATTTTCACGAAGAGTACACCTCGCGCTTCTGGGCGACGGCTTACGACTTTCCCGCGGCCAAGGACGGGCGCGTGAAGAAGGAAACCCTGCACGACGGGGCGCCGTCGCGCACCCAAGGCTGGTACCTCAACACGCGGCGCGATCAGTTCAAAGACCCGCGCGTGCGCGAAGCCATCGGGCTCTGCTTCGACTTCGAGTGGACCAACAAGAACATCATGTATTCCGCCTACAAGCGGATCATCTCCTACTTTCCCAATACGCCCATGGAAGCGAAGGGGGTTCCCAGCGACGAAGAAATGACGCTGCTCGGTGCGTACCGCGATAAGCTGTCGCCCGAAGTCTACGGCGAACCCTATGTTCCGCCGGTCAGCGACGGCTCCGGCAGCGATCGGAAGCTGCTCAAGCAAGCCTATGATCTACTGCTCTCCGCTGGCTGCAAACGCGCGGGCGAATCCATGATGCTGCCGGACGGAAAGCCGTTGACGATCGAATTCCTCGATTCGTCCAGCGCGCTCCAGCCGCACACCTTGCCGTTCATCCAGAACCTCGGCAAGCTCGGCATCCAGGCGAGCTACCGCATAGTTGATCCCGCGCAATACAAAAGCCGCACTGACGCCTTTGATTTCGACGTGGTGACCACAGCGTCCGGAGGTACGTTCACGCCCGGCGTTGACCTTCGGAACGTCTATACGTCCGAGTCCGCGAAGCAGAACGCCTCGCGAAATCTTGCCGGCGTGTCCGATCCGGTTGTGGATATGCTGGTCGAAGCGATCGCGTCGGCGAAAACGCGAACGGACCTCAATTCCGCCTGCCGCGCGCTCGACCGCGTTCTGCGCGCTGGGCACTATTGGGTGCCGATGTGGTATCGCGATACGGCCTGGGTCGCGCATTGGGACGCGTTTTCGCGTCCCGACCGCCAGCCTAAGCTCGGCGTCGGGGCGCCCGGGACGTGGTGGTGGGACGAAGCGAAGGCCAAAACCATTGGGCTATAACAGGCGCTCGCAGGTTCGCGCCGCGCAGTTCGGCTAGAGCGGTATGCTCGCCTATATCCTCCGCCGCCTCTTGCTGATGATCCCCACGATCCTCGGCATCATGGCGGTCTCTTTCGCAATCGTGCAATTCGTGCCGGGCGGCCCGGTCGAGCGCGCGATCTCGCAGTTGCAAGGCGCCGACCAAAGCTCGACCGCGCAATTCGGAGGCGGCGGCGGCCAGATCGGGGCTGGGACCGCGCAGGCTGGCGGCGACATCACGTCGCGCTACCGCGGCTCGCAGGGACTCGATCCGAAATTCATTAAGGAGCTCGAGAAGCAATACGGCTTCGACAAGCCGGCGCTTGAGCGGTTCTGGATTCTTGTGCGCGACTATTCGACCTTCAATTTCGGCAAGAGCTACTATCGTGACGTGCCAGTGCTCGAACTGATCAAGGAAAAACTGCCGGTCTCGATCTCGCTCGGCATGTGGATGACGGTGATTTCCTACGCGATCTCGATTCCGCTTGGCATTCGAAAGGCGGTCAAGGACGGCTCCCGCTTTGATACAGTCACCTCCGCGCTCGTGATCTTCGGCTACGCGATTCCGAGCTTTCTGTTCGCGGTCTTGCTGGTTGTGCTGTTCTGTGGCGGATCGTTCTGGCAAATCTTTCCACTGCGCGGCCTCACGTCCGACAATTTCGCCGAGCTCAGCTGGCCGCAAAAAATCCTCGACTACCTTTGGCATATCACCCTGCCTGTGACGGCGCTGGTCCTGGGCTCGTTCGCGACCTCGACGTTGCTCACGAAGAATTCCTTCCTCGACGAGATCAAGAAATCCTACGTGCAGACCGCGCGCATGAAGGGCCTGACCGAGCGGCGGGTGCTCTATGGCCACGTGTTTCGCAACGCGATGCTGATCGTCATCGCCGGCTTCCCAGGCGCTTTCATCGGCGCGTTCTTCACCGGCTCTCTTCTCATCGAACAGGTGTTCTCGCTCGACGGCCTCGGTTATCTCTCCTACGATTCGCTCATCCAGCGCGACTATCCGGTCGTGCTCGCCAACCTTTACATTTTCGCCCTGATCGGTCTCGTGGTGAACCTGGTTTCCGACCTCACCTACACCTGGATCGATCCGCGTATCGATTTCGAAACGCGAGAGGTGTGAGGTGGACTGGCGCCCCGGCTGTGACCGAAAGCCAAAAGCAGTCACGGTGTCCGTATGACGGACCTCGACTCTCTCCCTGTCGTGGATGGCCGGGTCGAGCCCGGCCAAGACGGCGTAGAGCCGCCCGGACTGGAGCAGGCAAAGGCGCGCGCGAGCCTCGAGCGGCGTCCGTGGCTCTCGCCAATGAACCGGCGCCGCCTCGAGAATTTCCGCCGCCACAGGCGCGGCGCGTGGTCGTTCTGGATCTTTCTCGTCTTGTTTGTCGCCTCATTGTTCGCGGAATTCATCGCCAACGATCGACCGCTCATCGCTTCCTACAAAGGCGAGATCCTCTTTCCGGTCCTCGTCGACTATCCGGAGGATAAATTTGGCGGGTTCCAGGCTCGCGCGGATTTTCGCGATCCCTTCATCGCCGACGAGATCAAGGCGCATGGCTGGATGATCTGGCCGCCGATCCGTTTCGCCAATTCGACCACAATCCTCAACCCGCCGACGCCGCTGCCGACGCCGCCGACCTGGATGCTGACCGACGCCCAGTGCCGCGCTGCGCTCGAGAAGCAAAAGATAAAAGACATCGCGACCGTCGCCCGTCCCTGCAGCCGACTCGAACCGCTCTGGCTCGGCTCCGATCAGGACGGGCATGACATCGTCGCCCGGCTCATCTATGGCTTCCGTATCTCGATTCTATTCGGGCTGACGCTCGCCGGCGTCTCGTCGGTGATCGGGGTCTTCGCTGGCGCGGTCCAAGGCTATTTCGGCGGCTGGCTTGATCTCACGATGCAGCGGGTGATCGAGATCTGGTCATCGCTGCCGCATCTCTACATCCTCATCATTCTCTCTGCGATCCTCGCGCCGAGCTTCTCTGTCCTGTTGATTATCCTGTTGCTGTTCTCGTGGGTGAGCCTCGTTCACCTGGTCCGAGCGGAATTCCTGCGCGCGCGCAATTTCGAATATGTCAACGCCGCCCGCGCGCTCGGTCTCTCCAGCGCCAAGATCATCGTCAAGCACGTGCTGCCGAACGCCATGGTCGCGACGCTGACCTTCCTGCCGTTCATCGTCAATTCCTCCATCAGCACATTGACCTCGCTTGATTTCTTAGGTCTCGGAATGCCGCCCGGCTCGCCCTCGCTTGGCGAACTCCTGCTGCAGGGTAAGTCCAACCTGTCGGCGCCCTGGATCGGACTGTCCGCCTTTGCGGTGACGGCGCTCATGCTTTCGCTCCTCATTTTTATTGGCGAAGCGGTGCGCGACGCTTTCGATCCGAGAAAGACGTTTTTGTGAGCGAGGCGGCGCCACTTCTCGACGTGCGTGAGCTCTCGATCGCCTTCGCGCAAAGCGGCGAGCGCCGCACCGTTGTCGATCGGGTCTCCTTTCGACTTGAAAAGGGCCGCACGCTCGCGCTCGTTGGCGAGTCCGGTTCGGGCAAGACCGTTACGGCTCAAGCGATCGTGCGTCTTTTGCCGCAGCCCGCGGCGAGCTATCCGAGCGGCGAGATCTTCTTCCGCGGCCGCGACGTGCTCAAAATGTCCGTCGATGAATTGCGCGCGATGCGTGGCAGCGCTGTCACCATGGTGTTTCAGGAGCCGATGACGTCACTAAATCCGCTCCATACGATCGAGCGGCAGATCGGCGAGATCATCGCGCTCCATCATGGGCGGGCAGCCGTCACGCCTGGGCGGATCGTCGAGCTCCTGACCGAAGTTGGGATCGTCGATCCTGCCCAGAGGCTAGGCGCCTATCCCCATCAGCTCTCGGGTGGACAGCGCCAGCGGGTGATGATCGCAATGGCGCTCGCCAACCGTCCCGATCTTCTGATCGCCGATGAGCCGACGACCGCGCTCGACGTCACCGTGCAGGCGCAGATCCTGAAACTCCTGAAAGACCTGCAGACCAAGCTCGGCATGGCGATGCTGTTCATCACCCATGACCTTAACGTCGTCCGGCGCATCGCCGACGACGTGATCGTGATGCGCCAGGGCAAGATCGTCGAGGCTGGCGAGACCGCGAGCGTGTTCGCCGATCCGCGCCATCCCTATACGCGCGCGCTCCTCGCCGCGGAGCCCAAGGGCGATCCGCCTCCTGCTGATCATGCGGCGTCAATGGTCGCGAGCGCTGACAATCTGCGCGTCTGGTTCCCGATCCGGAAGGGGTTCCTGCGCCGCACGGTCGCTCACGTCAAAGCGGTCGATGGGGTTTCGCTTGTGGTGCGCGAAGGGCAGACCGTCGGCGTTGTCGGCGAGTCCGGCTCGGGCAAGACCACGCTGGGGCTCGCGATCTTGCGGCTCATCCGATCGCAAGGCCCGATTGTCTATTGTGGGCGCTCGATCGACGGCTTGAACTCAAAGGCCATGCGTCCGCTGCGGCGCGAGATGCAGATCGTCTTCCAGGATCCATACGGTTCTCTCTCGCCCCGCATGTCGGTGGCCGAGATCGTCGAGGAGGGGCTGATCGCGCAGGGCGCCACGATGAACGCCGCCGAGCGTCGGCGCGTCGTTGAACGTGTGCTCGCGGACACCGGGCTCGATCCATCGACGCTCGACCGCTACCCGCACGAGTTTTCCGGCGGCCAGCGCCAGCGCATCGCGATTGCGCGCGCGATGGCGCTCGACCCGCGTTTCGTGGTGCTCGACGAGCCGACATCGGCCTTGGACATGTCGATCCAGGCGCAGATTGTCGACCTGTTGCGCGAACTCCAGCGCCGTCGCAATCTCGCCTACCTGTTCATATCCCACGACCTGCGCGTCGTGCGGGCGTTGGCGAGCGAGATCATCGTGATGCGGCGCGGCAAGGTGGTGGAAAGCGGCGACGCGCGAGCGGTGTTCAGCGCGCCGCAGAACGACTATACGCGCGCCCTGTTCGCCGCCGCCTTCGCCAATCAGGCGACGCTGTCAACGGTTGTGAACCAGTGAGCGACGCGTGATCCGCGCCATACTCATCGTCCTCGATTCAGTGGGCTGCGGCAGCGCCGAGGACGCGAAGGCCTATGGCGACGAGGGCGCGGATACGCTCGGCCACATCGCCGAAGACTGTGCTGACGGGCGGGGCGATCGCGAGGGCTTGCGCCGCGGATCGCTTAGTCTCCCTCGCCTTGAAGCGCTCGGACTTGGCCATGCGATGAAGGCCTCAACTGGCCGCGCGCCGCCAGGCTTCGCACTTCCTGAGCCGCGCGGGCAATGGGGTTATGGAATCGAGACATCGCGCGGCAAGGACACGCCCTCCGGCCATTGGGAGCTCGCCGGCACACCGGTCGACTTCGATTGGGGTTATTTCCCAGAGATGATTCCAGCCTTTCCACCCGCGGTGACCGACGCCTTGATTGCGGAAGGAAAGCTCGCCGGGATTCTAGCCAATCGGCACGCCTCAGGCACCGCCGTGATTGAGGACTATGGCGAGGAGCATCTGCGGACGCTGAAACCCATCTGTTACACCTCCGCCGATTCGGTGCTCCAGATCGCCGCCCATGAGCAAGCCTTCGGACTTGAGCGCCTTTATGATCTTTGCCGAGTCGCGCGCCGTTTGTGCGATCCGCTGAACATTGGGCGGGTGATCGCGCGTCCGTTCCTCGGTGCGAGCGCTAAGGACTTCGCACGCACCGCCAATCGCAAAGATTTCGCCATGCCTCCGCCGGACGGCAATATACTTCAGCGCGCCGCTCGCGCCGGCCGCTCCGTCGTCTCGATCGGCAAGATCGGCGATATCTTCGCCCATCGCGACACCGGCGACGAACGCAAGGGCAAGAGCAATGATGGAAATGTCGATCTTCTGATCAATGCGCTCGCGACGAGCCCCGCAGGCAGCTTGATCTTCGTCAATTTGGTCGATTTCGACACCGAATGGGGCCATCGCCGCGATGTCCCTGGCTACGCGGCCTGTCTCGAAGCCTTCGATCGGCGGCTTGGCGACATCGAAGGCGCGATGAGGCCGACTGACTATTGCGTCATTACCGCCGACCACGGCAACGACCCGACTTTCCGGGGTTTCGATCATACGCGCGAGCATGTTCCGATTCTCGCTTTCGGGGCCGGCGCCGCTGCGGGCCCAATCGGCGCGCGCTCAAGCCTCGCCGATGTTGCTGAGACGATTGCCGCCAAGCTTCGCCTGCCGCACGGGGCGCATGGGCGAGCGTGGGCCGCGTGATTCTCCTGGCGGCTCGGAGCGGCGCGTGCGCCGGTCGGGCTGTAGTCAACACTTAAGTACATTTATAGAGGTGGTTTACTACCTATCGCCGGTCCGAATGAACTCGTAAAAAGCGCCGCAGTCCGTTGAAATCGCTCAAAACGGACTCGTAAAGGCGCTCTCCAACACGAGAGCTCGAGAGAGGCGCGCATTGCGCGCGAGTTTGGAAGCCGTCATAAGGCCTCCCCATTATCCGGCTAGCAAAAGCTGGAATCACGGCGTCGTGGCTGAAATGGCTCGCCCGTGGTTGCGCCAGGTGACGGAGGGGTCATGTCCGACGCGTTTCAAGACCGCGAGAACACATTCGAAAAGCAGTTCGCCCATGATGAGGACCTGCGTTTCAAGGCCGTTGCGCGCAGGAACAAGGCGGTCGCGCTTTGGGTCGCCGAGACGAAGGGGTTGTCCGGCGCGGACGCCGAGACATACGCAAGTGACTTTGTCGGGGCGCAGATCGGCAAAAGCGACGATGACGTCGAAGCCGCGCTTAGGGCGGACCTCGCCCGCAGCGACGTCGATCTCTCGGACCACCGTCTGCGCAAGAAGATGGACGAGGCGATGGCGACGGCGGTCGCCTCCGTCAGGGCGGGCAAATAAGAATAGGATCCGAGTTCACGATTCCGCTGGACGCGCAAGCGGCGCAAAAGCCGCGGCGACGGTCTCGTAGACTTGGCGCTTGAAAGGCACCACGAGCTCGGGCAGGCGTTCCAAACGCTCCCAGCGCCAGTCGTCAAATTCGGCGTCGTGAGCGCCGCCTGCCGGATGGTGAACGTCGATCTCCTTCTCTTCGCCGACGAACCGGAACAGAAACCACTTTTGGGTCTGCCCGCGATACCGGCCGCTCCACCGCCCCCGCGCGTCTTCCGGCAAATCGTACTTGAGCCACTTCGGCAGTTCCGCGATCAGCTCGGTCGAACTGACGTTGGTCTCCTCCCAAAGCTCGCGCTTCGCGGCTTCGAGCGGTCTTTCGCCAGCGTCAATTCCGCCCTGAGGCATCTGCCATGAGCGCGGATCCAGAACCTCGGAGCCGCGCTTGCGCTTTCGGTGGCCGATAAACGCATCGCCGGCGCGATTGACGAGCGCAACCCCGACGCACGGGCGATAGAGGCGCGCGCTCATCGACTGGACCCATCCTTCGAGTCGAGCCTGTTCGCCTGTCGCTCGAAGCGCGCGACGATCGCCAGCAACACGGACCCGGCGCTCATCGCCGAGCCTCGCTGACGCGCAGGCTCAATGCGCAGCTTCAGCGCTGCTTGCCCCATCGACTGCGGTGCGAGGTGAAAGGCCATATTTCGACTTTTCTAGAAGGCGGCTGTCAGGGGCGGGGGGAAGCCTGGCGCTCAACACCTGGGCGACATCGATGATAAGCGGTTTCGGTGGGCCGCCGCCGGACCCGCGCGTGATCTTGACCCCGCTCGTCATTTCAACTTGCCCCGCTGAGGCCGCCGTCGGAGCGGTTTGGACCACACTTGCCGTTGCGTCGGGGGCGAGGAGTTTTGGCGGCGTAGGCAAGATCCCGACTTTCGCCACCGCAAACGGTTCGCCTTTAACGGAGAAATCTGGTCGAGGAAGCATAACGAGGCAGACGGCAATGGCAAGGATCACAGCAACCGTCGCTGCTTTTCTCATCGGTCGCCTTTCCTGCGCCGCCAGCGGCGATGCCGGGCCCGATGTAAAGCCGAGCGGCTCGTCCAGTTCGTCCCACACTTCAGTCGACGCCTCTCTCCGAACGTCTCAGAGTCGCGAATCAACCTTGCCCCAGCCTAGTCTCCGGCCGCCCGTCCAGGATACCCGATCCAGGCGGCGAGCCTTCCTTCCAATTTTTGGCCCTGTTACGAGTTGACCCGAGATCTGACCACGAGCATAAGTGAACATTGTCGATGGCGCGCAATCTGATCACCGACGTTGAAGGCGTGCTCGTCGGATCGGCCGACGACCCGCGGCTCGCCTCGGGCGTCACGGTGGTCCTGTTCGAGGAACCCGCAGTCGCCTCGATCGCTATGAACGGCGGCGCGCCGGCGCTGCGCGATACCGCGCTTTTAGAACCGGAAATGACCATCGAGCGCGTCGACGGCTTCGTTCTGTCCGGGGGATCGGCTTTCGGCCTCGACGCCGCGGGCGGCGTAATGACCTATCTTGTCGAGATCGGCCGCGGGTTCGAACATCGGGGCGCGCGGGTGCCGATTGTGCCGGGCGCAAGCCTGTTCGATCTTCTCAACGGCGGCGAAAAATCCTGGGGCCGTAAGCCGCCTTATTGGGACATGGGCCTCCAAGCTGCGTCGAGCGCCGCCGTCGAATTCGCGCTCGGCACCGCAGGCGCCGGATTTGGCGCGACGACCTACAATCTCAAAGGCGGCCTGGGCTCAGCAAGTGCGGTGACCTCGAGCGGCTTTCGCGTTGGCGCTCTTGTGGTCGTCAATTCGGTCGGGCGCGCCACGCGGGGCGAAAGCCTGCATTTTTGGGCCGCGCCTTACGAACGCGACGCTGAGTTCGGTGGGCTTGGTTTCGGGCCGAAGGATATCGACGATCATCTGACGCTTCGCCTCAAGTCCGACACGCCCTCGAGCACCGACCTCATGGTCGTCGCCACCGACGCCGCATTGACCACAACGCAGCTCAAGCGCGTCGCGATAATGGCGCAAGACGGCTGCGCGCTCGCGCTGCGGCCCGCCCATGCGCCGATGGATAACGATGTCGTCTTCGCAGCAGCGACGGCGCGGGCAAGCGCGGTTCCAGACCTTCGAGACCTGACCGAGATCGGCATGCTATGCGCCGAGTGCGTCGCTCGGGCGATTGCTCGCGGCGTCTACGAGGCGACCCCGCTTTCAGTCCCCGAAGCCCAGCCCGCGTGGCGGCAGAGGCGGGCGATGGATCAGACGAAGGGGTGAGGCGATCAGGCAGGCGCCGATGCCGGATTACCTGTCGCTCGGCAGGGCTGGATGAGCAGACTTCACCGCTTGAGCTTGCGCGCGCCATTTGTCCGCCTCCCTCCGGCTTAGGCGCGAGGCTCTCCGGTGGCGCCCTTGCGATAGCCAGGTTGCTGAGGCGCCGGCGACGACGCCGAGCATGGCTGCGACAATCACGACGGCAAAGAGCGGCGCTACGAGCGAAACCGCCGCGCTGTCGGTGGACGCGAAGGGGTCGAACGAAACCGTGACCAAGTCGCGATTGGCGAAGGCAAAACCAAGAAAGACGATTGCGCAGAGAACAAGGATGGCGACTTTAAAGAAGCGAACCATACAAGCCTCATCTCCTCGACCTGTCGAGCTCTCGCAAGAGCAATGGGCGCAGCAATTCTAGAGCGAGTTGCCGGAGCGATTAAGACGCTCGCGCATTTCTTTGCCGGTCTTAAAAAACGGCGCCAATTTCTCGGTCACCGGAACCTTATCGCCGGTGCGTGGATTGCGGCCCGTGCGGGCCTGGCGTTGTTTGGTCGAGAATGCGCCGAAGCCGCGCAACTCGACGCGCTCGCCGCGTGCAAGAGCATTCGTGATCTCGCCCAGAATGGCGTCGATGATGTTCTCGATGTCGCGCTGGTAAAGGTGCGGATTGCGGGCGGCCATGCGCTGGACGAGTTCAGACTTGATCACCGAATGTCCCCAACTCGGATTGCCCCGACGTTCGCCCGGCCTTCATGCCCCGAAACCGGGGTCCGCATCAATAGCTAACCGTGTCTTCGTTACGATGCCACGCCCTGGCGTCGACCTCTCCACGGTAAGGCCGCGCAAGGCGTTCAGTCCGAACGGAGAATTTCATATTGGCCGGTCCGCCGAAACCGCGCGAGATAGGACGGGATGATCGCGTCGGCGGCCTGCGGCAAGATCCCAAGGGAATTCAGCACGCGTCCCTCGGCCTCCGCCTCCGCGGAGACGACGTTGTCGGACGCAAGCAAATCGACTTGATCACGGGTCGTGGTCAACAACTTAGGAAAAAGTCCGAATGTCGCTTTCGATGCGAACTCCGTGCCGGACGCGAGCCAGCGCGACGGCGACAGGGGAAGGCCGATCAGGAGGCGCCGGCGATCGATGGCGCTTAAGGTGAGTTCCGCCGCTTCGCGGAGTGTCATCGTTCGTGGACCGCCGAGCTCGTAAATCGCGCCAGGCTTCGCCAAACCGGAAAGCGCCGCGCCGACCGCCTGCGCGACGTCGCCGACATAGACCGGTTGCAATCGAGCTCTGCCGCCGCCGAGCAGGGGAAGCGCCGGGAAATAGCAGGCGAGAGCCCCGAAGCGGTTGAAGAAGCCGTCCTCGGGCCCGAACACGACTGACGGACGCAGGATGACCGCGTTTGGGAATGCTTCGCGTGTGGCCACCTCGCCGAGCCCCTTGCTCGCGATATAGGGCGAAGAAGAGTTCGGGTCGGCGCCAATACCCGAAATATGCACATAGGACGACACGCCCGCCGCCGCTGCCGCTCGGGCAAGCGCGTAGGCGCCCTCGACGTGGACCGCCTTGAAAGTCTGGGCTCCGCTCTCCGCGGTCACCCCGGTCGCGTTGACGACCGCAGTTGCGCCCTCGAGCACGGCGGCGATCGAAGCCGGGAAGCGAAGATTGGCCTGCACCGGCTGGATCTGGCCCACTCCCCCGATTGGCTGCAGGAAAGAGGCGAGGTCGGGTCGTCGCACCGCCACACGCACACGCCATCCCTGATGGACCAGCGCCCTCACGATATAACGCCCGAGGAATCCCGATCCGCCGAATACCGTCGCCAAGCGGTTGGCTTCCCTGGTTGCTTCGGTCATCGACGTCCTCTCATCGCGCAGCCAGTTTAGGCAGGCCGCGCGTCTGTATACCGGGAAGCCCGACGCTCGACAAAAGCTTATGCGTTGGCCTTCTGACGCGCGACGACGACCAGATCAGCCGCGCGCCCGGAAAGCTCGGCCAAATGGTCGAATTTGGTCTCGAACGCCCCGACGCCCGACGTCGCCGAGCGCAATTCGACGATGAGATCGCCAATCTCGGCCTCCGGGATCAGCGCGCGCAGCGCCTCCCATCCCGCCCATCCCTCCCGGGCTTCGAAGCCGAGGATCTGGCCGCGTCGTGCGCTGACCAGCGCGCTCGCCCGCGCCAGCGCGTCAGTCGGCACATACACAGTGACCGAGAGAATTGGCTCGAGCAGCATCGGGCGCGCCTTGACCAGAGCCTCGTCTAAAGCGAGCTTGGCCGCCGCGCGAAACGCCATGTCTGAGGAATTGACGGTATGATAGGAGCCGTCGACCAGGGTCACCGAAACATCGACGACCGGAAATCCAAGCGGACCGCGCGCCATCGCGTCGCGGGCGCCGGCTTCCACGGATGAAAAATACTGCCTCGGCACCGATCCGCCATGCACCCGCTCGGCGAAGGCGAAGCCCTCGCCCCGCGCGCGTGGGCCGACCTCGACGACAACGTCGCCGAATTGGCCATGACCTCCCGATTGCTTCTTGTGCCGTCCTCGCACCGTGACGGTGTCGCGAATGGATTCCCGGTAGGCGACGGACGGTTTGTGCGATTGAATGGTCACGCCGAAACGGTCCGCAAGCCGCTCGGCGGTGACGCGCAAGTGCATCTCGCCTTGCCCGAGCAGCTTCAATTCAGACATCTCGGCATCCTGGACGTAGGACAGCGCGCGATCCTCTTCGCACAGTTTGGCCAGCGCGCTCGCAAGTCTGACCTCGTCTTTTCGGTCCTTGACGCGGATGGCGATTCCCTGCGTGGGCGGGGGAGCGCCAGTCATTGCGCCTGGCGGTGGAGCGTTTCGCCCTTCGGAGATGCGATCCCCGGTGGCGAGGTCTTCCAAGCGAGCGAAAGCGACGGTGTCACCTTCTTCGGCGCGGATCAGTTTCGAGGACATCGCGCCCATGAGCCGCGCCAACCCGCCGACGCGCTCCTCGACCCCGCGCGAGTTGACGACCGTGGCCCCGTCGGAAAAAGCGCCGCGCAGCACCCGCGCCAGCGACAGCTTGCCCCCGTGGGCGGTGTGGACCGTGCGCATAACCTGCGCCAGAGCAGGTCCTTTATCCTCAATGCCAAGCCGCTTGCGCGTATGGCCGACGCCTGGCGACTCGTGCCTCAGCGCTTTGAGGAGCCTGGTGACGCCGTGGCCGCCAATCGCCGAACCCAGGAGAACCGGCACGACCTGTCCATCACGCAGCTCGCGGGCAAGATCGTCGAAGACGAGGTCCTTTGGCGGGTCGATATCGCTGATCAATTGCTCCATCAGCGCGTCGTCATAATCGGCGAGCTTCTCGAGCATGAGATAGCGCGCCTGCTTCTCCTCCGGGAGCACGCCCGCCGGCATCTCGATGACGCTGGACGGCGCGGCCTCGCGATAGACGAAGGCCCGCTCGAGCGCGAGATCGACAAACCCGGTTGCAACGCCGTCCTCCCACACCGGAATCTGGCGCAACAACAGCGGCGTGCGCGAGGCCGGTTGAAGCATCTCAAGCGTTTCGCGCAGTCCCCCGTTCGCCTGGTCGATCTTGTTGAGAAAGAGGATGCGCGGCAATCCCAGGTCTTCCAGTTCGCGCAGAATGACCTGCAGCGCCGGGATCTTGCGTGGGTCGGCCTCACAGACGACGACGGCGGCGTCGCAAACAGGCAACGCATAGCGCATGTCATGAATGAACTCGATCGAACCGGGGGAATCGAAGAACGTGAGGCGGTCCCCGAGGTAGTCAATGCTGGCGACATTGGGCTCGACGCTCATCGCATGGCTGCGCGCCTCCGAGCTTGAATTGCCGACTGTCGTGCCTTCGCGCACGGATCCCTGCCGCGCCACGGCGCCGCCGCGCGCTAATATCCCTTCGAGAAGGCTCGTTTTTCCGCTCTGAAACGGTCCGACAATCGCCACCAGACGGGGCCC
This sequence comes from uncultured Alphaproteobacteria bacterium, assembly GCA_963737365.1. Classification (GTDB taxonomy): domain Bacteria; phylum Pseudomonadota; class Alphaproteobacteria; order Rhizobiales; family Beijerinckiaceae; genus Roseiarcus. The sequence continues at coordinate 144,040 of CAVTSD010000005.1, read as the reverse complement.
GGCGACCCGGTTCTCGTGATTGGCTGTGTTCATGTCAGCCTCCCTCAAGCGTTGCGCCACGCAGCGAGGCTTTGCTCGCTCACTATTGCGAAGCGATCGACTCCCTAGACCTACGCGTCCTTCGGACGCGATTTTCTCAGTTCCTACCCGCGCCTTGGTCTTGGCGCCGGCACCGTCGACCGTTACGGACCTGCTGTCGTGTGACGGTATGGTTGCAAGAACAGGCCCGCCGCGCAAGACAGTTGGCGGCCGGGACGTGAAGCGCTGTCGCGCTCGCATTTGCCGCTCGCGTCCTGTATGGGGCCCAGCCGCGTGGTGGCGAGGGTTGAGAGCTTATGAGTTAGGGGCAATTGGTCGACGCCGGACAGGCGACGGCGGCGCTCGCCGGGCGCTCCGTCGTGCTCGTCGGCATGATGGGAGCCGGAAAGACCTCGGTTGGAAAACGGCTTGCGGCAAAGCTCGGGCTGCCGTTCGTCGACGCCGATGCGGAGATCGAAGCGGGCGCTCAACTGACCATTTCCGAGATCTTCGAACGTTTCGGCGAGGCTTATTTCCGCGAAGGCGAGCGCAAGGTGATTGCGCGCTTGCTCGCCAGCGGACCCATGGTGCTGGCGACGGGCGGGGGCGCGTTTATGAACCCAAGCACCCGCGCGAATATCGCGAAGCACGGCGTCTCGATTTGGTTGAAGCCCGGTTTTGACATTCTGCTGGCTCGGGTGAGGAAGAAATCCAATCGGCCGCTGTTGAAAACGGCGAATCCGGAAGAGACGCTGCGTCGGCTGCTCGAAGAGCGGTCGCCGATCTATGCGCTTGCGGATTTCACCATCGAGTTGCTGGACGCCGCCCATGACGCCGTCGTCGAGGCCATCCTCGAGCGCCTTCATTCGGCGCCCGCCAATGAGGCTGAAGTCGCGTCGAAAGCGAGGCGCAGGGTAGAGGTTCCGCTCGGCTCGCGCGCTTATTCGATTGTGATCGGACCGGACGTGCTCGACGACGCCGGCGCGGAAATCGCCAGGATCGCCCCAGGCGTCAATTGCGCGGTGGTGACCGACGCGCGGGTGGCGCCGCTCTATCTCGATCGGCTTGCCGCAAGCCTGAGCAGAGCCGGTATGCGCTCCACCTCGATCGTCTGTCCGCCCGGGGAGGGTGCGAAATCCTATTCGGAGTTCGCGCGCGTCGCCGATGCGCTGATCGAGGCGCGCATTGAGCGAAGAGACATGGTCATCGCACTTGGCGGCGGGGTGGTCGGCGATCTTGCCGGCTTCTGCGCGGCGACACTGCGACGGGGCGTGCGCCTGGTCCAGATTCCCACGACGCTGCTGGCTCAGGTCGACTTAAGCGTGGGCGGCAAGACGGGAATCAATTCGCGGCATGGAAAGAACCTCATCGGGGCGTTTCATCAGCCTTCGCTCGTGCTGGCCGACACCACATGCCTCAATTCTCTCAGCGAGCGGGATTTCCGCGCGGGCTACGCCGAGGTTGTCAAATACGGATTGATTGGCGACCACGGCTTTTTCGAATTCTTGGAATCGAACTGGCGCGACCTGTTCGCCGGCGGACCGACCCGTGCCGAAGCGATTGCCGTTAGTTGCACCGCGAAGGCGCGCGTCGTTGTCGCCGACGAAACGGAGCAGGGGGAGCGCGCGCTCCTCAACCTGGGCCACACTTTTGGCCACGCCTTGGAGAAGCTGGCCGACTATGATCCAGCTCGGCTCGTTCACGGCGAGGGCGTCGCAATCGGCATGGCGTTGGCGTTTCGTTTTTCCCGTGACTTAGGCTTGTGCTCTGGGCAGGATGCCGGGCGTGTGGAGGCGCATCTAAAAGCTGTCGGGCTTCCGACCCGCATAGGCGATATTCCCCGCTTTGCGACGGATCCGGACAGTCTGTTGACCGCAATGCGTCAGGACAAAAAGGTCGAACGGGGCAAACTCACCTTCATCCTCGTCAGAGGCATCGGCAAGAGTTTCGTTGCCCGTGACGTTGACGAGGGGAGCGTCTCAGATTTCCTGGCGCGTGAACTGACCCCTTCGGCCTGACCCCCCCCAAGGCGCATTACGCCTGCATGTGGCCGTGCTAGAATCCTTTGATGTCGTACCCCGTCGACATTGTCGTCATCGTTCTCAGCGTTATCGCCGCGGCGTTCTTCGCCGGCGCCGAGACGGCGCTGACTGCAGCCTCTCGCGCCCGCATGCACGCGCTCGAAACGGCGGGCGACAAGCGGGCGAAGCTGGTCACCCGTCTCATCGGCGCGCGCGGGCGCCTGATCAGCGCTATGCTGCTCGGCGGGCAGCTCGTCACCATCGGCTCCTCGGCGATCGCAACCAGCGTCCTTCTTCAGGCCTTTGGGGAGCGCGGCGTGTGGGCCGCGACCGCAATCATGACCGCGCTGATTGTCGTTTTCGGCGAGGTGATGCCGAAAACGATCGCCATCGCCTATCCCGATCGCGTTTCGCTGCTCATCGCGCCGCTCGTTTCCTTTTTTGTGACCGTCTTTGGTCCGATCGTGAGCGCGGTCGAAATCCTGGTGCGTGGCGTCCTGCGCCTCTGCGGCGTCTCGCTCGGCGAAGGCGACCCTGGCGTTTCTGGTCACGAAGAGCTCATGGGCGCGGTCGACATCCTGCATCAAGAAGGCGAAGTTGAGCGCGACGAGCGCGACATGTTCGGCGGCCTTCTGGAATTGTCGGAGATTCCGGTCTCGGACGTGATGGTTCACCGCACCAAAATGCGGCTCATCGACGCCGACCTGCCGCCGGATGAGCTGGTGCGCGAGGTGATCGCCTCTCCTTATACCCGCATGCCTCTCTGGCGCGGGGAGCCGGACAATATCGTCGGCGTCCTGCACGCGAAGGATCTGCTCAGGGCGTATGTCGCGGCGGGCGGAGACGCTGGTAAGCTCAACGTCGCCGATCTCATGCTGGAGCCGTGGTTCATCCCCGAATTCGACAACGCTACGCGATCAGCTCCAGGAGTTCTTGCGCCGCAAGACCCATTCGGCGCTCGTCGTCGACGAGTACGGCGTCGTGCAGGGGCTGATCACCCTCGAGGACATCATCGAGGAGATCGTTGGCGATATACGCGACGAGCATGACGTTGCGGTACAGGGCGTGCGCAAACAGCGAGACGGCTCTGTCGTGGTCGATGGGTCCGCCACGATCCGTGAGGTCAATCGCGCATTCGGCTGGAATTTGCCAGACGACGAAGCCGCGACGGTGGCGGGCCTTGTGATTCACGAGGCGCGCTCGATTCCCGAGCCACGTCAGACCTTCAGCTTTCATGGCTTCCGCTTCGAAGTGCTGCGCAAACAGCGCAATCGGATCGCGGCGCTCAGAATCACCCCGCTCGCGGAGGAGAGCGGGGCGGTGGGCCGGGGCGGAGAAGCGGCGCCTCACAACTGAGGCGAGGCCCAATCGAGATCGCGGTGCCGCAGGATCGTTGCTGGTTCAACACAGATACCTATATAAGCGCGGCGTATCGGCCAGCGGCCGACAAGAGGTTTGGATGTCTTGGAACAATCAAGGCGGGGGGCCATGGAGCTCACCGGGTCGCGGGCCGTGGGGCCAAGGCCCGAAGGGCCCCCAGCCGACGGGCGACCTTGAGGACATAATCCGCCGTATTCAGGAAGCCCTCGGCAAACTGATTCCCGGTGGATCCGGCCCAAGCGGCAAGGGGCTAGGCGGCCGAAGCGCGCTGTTCGTCCTGCTCGCCGCGCTCGTGGTTTGGTTTGCCTGGGGAACGTTCTATGAGGTTCAGCCGAGCGAGGTCGGCATCAATCTGGTGTTCGGCCGCTACACCGGCAAAACTGCCGCCGGGCTGAACACCAATTGGCCCTGGCCCATCGGTTCGGTTATCAAAGTTCCGGTCTGGGACCAGCAGATTACCGAGGTGGGCTATCGCAGCCTCGGCGGCGGCGAAGACATTCCCGAGGAAAGCCAGATGCTGACCGGGGACAAGAATATCGTCGACGTTCACTTCCGGGTGAACTGGCAGATCGACCCCGCCAAACCCGAAGACTACGTGTTCAACGTTCTCAATCCACGCGAGACCGTCAAAGCCGTCGCCGAGAGCATCATGCGCGAGGTCGTCGGCCTGAAGACCATCGACGGCATCCTTACCACCGACCGGGCGTCTGTCGAGGCCGACGTGCAAAAGCGGATGCAGGATCTCCTCAACTCGTATCGCGCTGGCGTTCTCGTGAAGCAGGTTCAGCTTCAATCGGTCGACGCCCCGAGCCAGGTCCTTTCCGCCTATCGCGACGTAACCGCAGCGCAACAAGACCAGCAGCGCGCCGTCAACGAGGCTGAAACCTACGCCAACAAAGTCGTTCCCGAGGCCGAGGGCGGCGCGGCCCGGATTGTGGCCGAGGCCAAGGCCTATCGTGAGCAGACGATCCTGGAAGCCAAGGGGCAGACCGCCCGCTACAATCAGATCTACGAGCAGTACAAGAAGGCGCCGGCCGTCACGCGCGAGCGAATGTATCTCGAGACGATGGAGCGGGTGCTCGGCCCCATGGACAAGACGATCGTCGAATTCGAGCTCCTCGAGCCCGCCCGTGCCCTATATCGCGCTCGACGCGCTGCCGCCAAAGACGGGAGCGAAATGATGCGATCCCCCAACGGCGTCGTCCTCGCCGCCCTCGCGGTCTTCGCGATCATTCTCGCTTCGATGGCCACGTTTATCGTTAACCCGACCGAACAGGCGCTTATCCTTCGGTTCGGCCAGCCGGTGCGCGATCTCATCGACGCGCCAGGCCTCTACTTCAAGTGGCCGTTTGTCGACACGGTGGTCTACATCGACAAGCGCATTCTCGCCCTCGACAACGAGCGCCAGGAAGTGCTGGTGTCCGACAATCAGCGCCTCGAGGTCGACGCCTTCGTGCGCTACCGCATTGCCGATCCGCTGCTCTTCTATCAATCGGTTTCCGACACGCGCGGCGCCGACGCGCAACTCGGCGGCATGCTGAACTCCGCGCTGCGCCGCAGCCTTTCGGGGGCCTCGATCACCGATATCGTGCGCGACAAGCGCGACGCCTTGATGGCCGACATCCGCGACCAGATGATCGTGGGCGCCAAACGGTTCGGCCTCGATGTCGTCGACGTTCGCATCAAGCGCGCGGATTTGCCGGCGGAGAACTCGGAAGCGGTGTTCCGGCGGATGCAGACCGAACGGCAGCAGCGCGCCGCTTCGTATCGCGCGCAGGGGTCGCAGCAGAGCCAGCAGATCAAGGCGGAGGCTGATCGGAAGGTCACGGTTATTACCGCCCAGGCTCAGCAGCAGTCTGACCAGATCCGCGGCGAGGGCGACGGCGAGCGTAACCGGATCTTCGCCGAGGCCTATGGCGCCGATCCCGATTTCTTCGCCTTCTATCGTTCGATGCTGGCCTATGAGAATAGCTTCGCCAACGGGCGTACGCGCGCGCTCATCAGTCCGAAATCGGACTTCTTCCGCTACTTCTCGACGCCGAACCCTGCGCCCGAGACTGCAACGCCGCCGACGCCGTCCGCGAGTTCTGCGCCTTCAGCGAAGGCGGACTGATGCGCGACTTCATCGAAGCGATTGGGCTCAATCCGGCGATTGAAACACAGACCGGCTTGACTGATGGCGCAGGGGCGCGCAGGGCGGGCTTCATTTCAAGCCGCCGTGTTTAGCCAGACGATCGACGAATCTGAGGAGTTATCCATGCTGCACGACGGGTTGCGAATTTCGACAGGGCCTCGCCCCGTGGCCAGATCGGCGTGCGCGCTCGCGGTTCTTTCGGTCTTCCTTGCAGCTCCGCTGACCTTGGCGGCGGCCGGGCCCGCGGCCGCCCAGGCGAGGCCAAACAATCTTGCCGACCTCGTCGACCAGGTCGCCGACGCGGTGGTCAACATCTCCGCTACTCAGACCGTCGAAGACAAGGATGCTTCTCCTGATGTGCCGAAAGGCACGCCCTTCGACGAGATGTTCGAGGAGTTCTTCAAGAATCACGGCATCAATCCGCAGCCTCGCGCCCGTCGCGCGCAATCTCTGGGTTCCGGCTTCATCATCGATCCGAGCGGCGTCGTGATCACGAACAATCACGTGGTCGGGGACGCCAACGATATCGTCGTCATCCTTACCGACGGCCGCAAACTCAAGGCCAAGGTCATTGGCAAGGATCCGAAGGTGGACGTGGCGGTCCTTAAGGTGGAAAGCGACAAGCCGCTCAAGACGGTCAAGTTCGGCGATAGCGACAAAATGCGCGTTGGTGACGGCGTGATGGCGGTCGGCAATCCGTTCGGCCTTGGCGAAACCGTGACGGCCGGCATAATTTCCGCCCGCAATCGTAATATCGATAGCGGCCCGTATGACGACTTCCTGCAAACCGACGCCTCGATCAACAAGGGCAATTCGGGCGGCCCCTTGTTCAATTTGCAAGGCGAGGTGATCGGCATCAACACCGCGATCCTCTCTCCGTCGGGAGGCTCGATCGGCATCGGCTTCGCCACCCCCTCCGCTACCGTCGTGCCGGTGATTGCGCAATTGTCGGAGTTCCATGAGACGCGGCGTGGTTGGCTGGGCGTGCGCATCCAGCCGGTCGACGACACCATCGCCGACAGCCTGAATTTAGGTACGGCGCGAGGCGCTCTGATCGCTGGCGTTGACGAGAAGGGCCCAGCAAAGCCTGCGGGCCTGATGGCGGGTGACGTTATCGTCAAGTTCGACGGCAAGGACGTCAAGGAGTTCCGCGATCTTCCGCGCCTCGTGGCTTCGATGGCGGTCGGCAAGCAGGTCGAGGTGACAGTCATTCGGGGCGGCAAGGAAGTGACCAAGACCGTGACGCTGGGGCGGCTCGAGGACGGAGAAAAGAAGACGGCCGAGCTCACGCCCAATAACGACGACTCGCTGAAGATGGACGCCGTCACCAAGGCTTTGGGCATGGAGTTTTCCGCGCTGAGCGACGACGCCCGAAAGACCTTCAAGATCAAAGACAGCGTCAAGGGCGTGATCGTGACTTCCGTTGAGCCCGGCTCGGCCGCCGCGGAACGAGGATTGCGGCGGGGCGACGTGATTGAGGAGGTCAATCATCAGGCGGTCGAACATCCGGGTGATATCGCCAAGGCGGTCGAGGGCGCGAAAGCGGACTCGAAGAAGCCTGCATTGTTGCTCGTCTCCAACGGCGAAGGCGAGGTTCGCTTTGTCGCCGTGCCAGTGGACTGAAGGCAAGGGAGCGGGGCGATGACAGACGGACCGGCGACGGTGGACAATGCGCTCGCAGTGGCGCGAGATGTCCTCAAGCGCGCTCCCCTGATCGATGGGCACAATGATCTCCCCTGGGTCATCCGGGTTGACCGGACCGCGCGAGGCGATGTCGTCGCTTACGACTTAAATCGCGTGCATGAGCGCGCGGACACGGACATTCCGCGCCTGCGCGAAGGCATGGTGGGGGCGCAGTTCTGGGCGGCGTTCCAGCCAACCAACGCGCCTCACCCGGCCCGCACCGCGCTTGAGCAGATCGACCTTATCCGTCGCATCGAGGAGGCGCATCCGGATGTGTTCCTGCCGGCCCGGCGGGCGGCGGACTACGACAAAGCGAAATCCGAGGACAAGATCGCGTCCTTCATTGCAGTTGAAGGCGGGGTCGGGCTCGAGAACTCGCTGAGCCCGCTGCGTATCTGGCATGCGGCCGGCGTGCGGCTGATGACGCTTTGCCACAACGAAACGCTCGATTGGGTCGATTCCGCCACCGACGCGCCGCGCAACAAAGGCCTCAACGCCTTTGGCCGGGCGGTCATCGGCGAACTCAACCGCCTGGGCATTGTGATTGATCTCGCCCACACGTCTCATGACGCGATGCGCCGCGTGCTCGATGTGACCGAAGCGCCGGTGGCGCTGTCGCATTCCAACGCTTTTTCGCTTTGCGATCATCCGCGCAATACGCCGGACGACGTTCTCAAGCGTCTCAAGGCCAACGGCGGCCTGGTCATGGCGACATTCGTGCCTGGCTTTGTGTCGCAGGCTCTGCGCGACTGGCTTCGCCGTTCGCGCGACGCCTACGGCAAGGCGCCGGTCGCCGCCGATCCAAAGGCGCAATTGTCGGAGCTCGAGACCAAGCATGGCTCGGCGCCGAAGGCGAGCCTTGAGCAGGTCGCCGACCACATCGTCCGCCTGGTCGAGACCGCCGGCCTCGATCATGTCGGCGTGGGATCGGACTATTTCGGCGGGGCTTCGCCAGTCGGGCTGGAGGACGTAAGCCGCTTTCCGCACCTGTTCGCCGAATTGGTGCGCCGTGGCTTCTCCGAGCGCGACCTCGAGAAAATGTCGTCGAAGAACATGCTGCGCGTGCTGCGGCGGGTCGAAAAGGTTGGCGCATCCTTGCGCAAGACCCGGCCGCCTGCGATCGGCAGGCTCGAAGACTACCGCGAGGCGTGAACGGCGAAGCGGATGGTTCTCGCGGGGATAGATTGGGAGCGCCTGGATGTGGACGTCGAGCGCATGTCCGGGCATGCTCGCGAAGCGAGCGACCTTCTCAAAGCGCTAGCCCACGAAGGACGGCTCCTGATCCTGTGCGATCTTTTGCATGGCGAAAAGTCGGTCGGCGAGCTGGAGGCCCTGTTGTCACGACGGCAGGCTTCCGTGTCGCAGCAATTGGCTCGGCTCAAACTCGAGGGCGTTGTGTCCACCCGCAGGGACGGCAGGACGATTTATTACGCCATCGCCAATGATCGGGTCCGCTCGATTATCGGCGCGCTCTACACCTCTTTTTGTAAGCCGGGCAGCGCGTAAGGAGCGAGGCAGGACGAGGCTGCTCGCACCGGGGGTGCGCTCCCGTGGCTCGACGGTTCCCTTGTCGAACTCGCGGCTCTCGTGCAGAATTGTTGACCCGAGGCGGAAACCGCCCGGCCGGCTGTGAAGCTTTTTACGGGAGGACGCCATGCGGCACAGCTCCGCGCTTCCGGTGCTTGAAACGAACGTGGCCAGCGACTGGGTCGACTACAACGGACACATGAACGACGCCGCCTATGCGGTCGTGTTCAGCCGTTCGGTCGACGCGTTGATGGACCGGGTCGGCCTTGACGCCGCCGTGCGCAAGCGGACCGGACTAACCTTGTTCACCCTGCAGATGATGCTGCACTATTTCAAAGAAGCGAAGGAGGGAGACGCGCTCGCCGTCTCCTGTCAGTTGCTTGAGCACGACGACAAACGCATGCGAGTCTGGCTCGACATGACCGCAGCGGACGGCGCTCGGCTCGCCGCCTCCGAACAGCTTCTGATGTCTGTGACGCAAAGCGACGGGAACGCGCGCGCTGTCGCGTGGAGCTTCGAGACCAAGTCCGCGCTCGAAGCGTTGGCCAAGGCGCAAAAGGATTTGCCTCATCCACCGGCTGCCGGGGCAGGCGTGACGCTGAAGCGCAGCTAGGGTGCGCTGCATGTGCTTGGAAGCAATCCAGAAAACCAGAAAAGGTCGAAGCCCTACGTCTCCAGAATGCTTCGATTGCGCTCGCACGGACGCCGCTGGTTTACCGCCCGTCAGGACGCTAGCGGCGTCGGCGCCTTTGGGCCGCTAGCGGGTCAGGCGGCGCGCGGGAGACGCGGCATGTAAGCAAGCTTCGCATGGCCGTCGCAATACGGGCTGCTATGCGCCGCTGCGCCGCAGTATCGAAACGTGCTCAAATCGCGCGGATTGCCAGTCGGCCAGCGGCACGAGCCTTCCGTCAGGTCGACGACGGTCAACTTTCCGTCGATTGGTTCCTGGTCGGCAAAATAGGTGGTGTACGGCACCCCGCCTTCGGAGATGGCGCGGTCAATCGTGGTAGGCTTGAAGTTGTACATTTTCGACTCGAAAACTGTGGAAAAGCGGCTGCGGCCTAAGGGCGCTAGCCACACAAGCGCTTCAAGTAGTCACGAAACGTAAGATTTCCAGACATAACCGCGCGCAAATTACGTCTAGGCTCCCCAGTTTTTGTGTCGGACCTCCGAAAGTGCTCGGCGCTTCACCCCTCGACTAGCCTTCGCAACCGGAAGGCATAGAGGACAGCGGCGGTCAGAGCGGCGGCGCTCATGATCGCGGCAAGGGCGGTGGGCGAGGCGTTTTGATAAAGCGCGGCTGAAGTGACGCCCGCAACCGCTCCAAACAGCATCTGGGTCGTCGTGACAAAGGCGGAGGCGAGGCCGGCGATCTCCGGCAAAGGATGGATCGCTTCGTGGACGGCGTTTGGAAAAACGAGACCGAACGCCGAAATGAACACCATGACCAACGCCGCCACGATTGCGGCCGACCCCGCGCCCGCAAGGCCGACAGCCAGGAGCGTGAGCGCCGCAAGGCAATCCAGCGCCAGTCCCGCGTCGAGCAATGTTTTCGCTTTGATGCCGCGACTGAGCAACCAGGCGTTGATCGAGGAGCCGACGATCACGCCGGACGCGGTGACGGCGAACAAAGCCGCGAATGCGGTTTTCGATACGCCGTAGCCCTGCATGAAGAGGAGCGGCGAAACATTGACGTAAGCGAACAGACCCGCGAACACGAGGCCGCCCAGCACGGAAAAGCCGACGCATGCCGGATTGGTCAACACCCGTTTGTATCCCGCAAAGACGGTGGCGGGCTTGAGATTTCGGCGGTTTTCCGCCGCATGGGACTCGTGAAACAGCGCCATTGCGGCGATCGTGGTGACGATCGACACGCCGGTCAGCACGACAAAAACCAGACGCCAGGAGCCGAAGGCCAAGATTTCGGCCCCGAGCGCCGGCGCAACCAGCGGCGCGACGCCAAAGACCACCGAAACCGCCGACAGTTGCAGGCGAGCCTCGCGGCCCTCGAAGAGATCGCGGATAATGGCTCGCGGCAAAATCCCGATCGCCCCCGCGCCCGCTCCCTGCACCAGGCGAAATGCGAGCAGCGCATGGATCGAGGGAGCAAGAGCCGCGCCCGCCGCGCTGAACGTGAAGAGAGCGAGGCCGATCATCATGACCGCCTTGCGCCCGAACCGATCGGCAAGCGGACCAACCAGGAGCGGCGCGCTCGAGAAGCCGGCGATGAAGATTGCGATCGCGGACGCTGCTTCGGTCTGCGGCGCATGAAACTCGGCCTGGATCAGCGACAGGCCCGGCAACACCATGTCAATGGACAAAGCCGGCAGCGCCGTGAGGAGGGCGAGGAAGAGCGTGAACCCGAGCCCGTGAACGTTGAAGCGGGTCATCAGGCCGGCGCGCCGACCGTCAGCGCCGGTTCAAATTCCGTTGCCGCGAGCGACCGCGCTCGCGAAGGGGCAACCATCGCCGCCTTGCTCACACCCGCGGCCGCGTTTTTTCATTCGCGGAGATCGCGGCGTCGGATTCGTGCATCTCGACGCGGCTGAGAAGTGCATCCGATAGGCCGACGCCAACGAGCGCGCCGGCGGTCGACAGCAACCCGGCCCAGAACGCTGTGCCGATTAGGGCGCTGATAACTGGAATCGCGGGCAGGAAGAAGCCGATCGCGATGCAGCCGAGGCAGGTCAGGATAAGAAACGCAGCTTTCACCACGACGCTGACGACGCCGCGGGTCATGCCGGCGGCGCGCAAACTCGCGTACCAGAGAAGCGCGAAAGCGACGATGGTCGCGACGATCAGAATGAATGACCTCCTATTTCAACATCCACCCGGCCGTGGCATTGCGAACGCAGATGGGCGGTCAGGGCAGGGCGCGCACGAGGCGCGGCTTTCGGGCGCGGCGTTCGGCGAACGCCGATCGCATAGCCGGCGGTGCGGCGATTATGGCGCCCGGGTCAGGTCGCGGGCGGTTGCGGCGCGAGCTTGTCCTGGGTTCTCAGCTCAAAATCGCTGGCGTCATGACGCTCATGCAACTGACTTGCGGGATCGCCATTGGCTTTGTTGACGATCCGCCCTCGCTTCACCGCCGGACGCGCCGCGATCGCATCGGCCCAGCGCAAGACGTTCTTGTAATCATTGACGCTGAGAAACTCCGCCGCGCCGTAGCTGTTCGATCTCACGAGACCGCCATACCAAGGCCAGAGAGCCATGTCGGCAATCGTGTAATTGGGGCCGGCGACATACTCGCTCTCGCCCAGGCGCCGGTCGAGCACGTCGAGCAGTCGCTTCGTCTCCATTGCGAAGCGATCGATGGCGTATTCGATCTTGGTCGGCGCATAGGCGTAGAAGTGGCCAAATCCGCCGCCGAGGTAAGGCGCCGAGCCCATTTGCCAGAAGAGCCAAGAGAAGCACTCCGCGCGCTCGGCCGCTTCGGTCGGCAGGAAGGCGCCAAACTTCTCCGCGAGATAGAGCAGGATCGCGCCGGATTCGAAGAGCCGTATCGGCTTCGGACCGCTGCGGTCCATCAACGCGGGGATCTTCGAGTTCGGATTGATGGCGACGAAGCCGCTTCCGAATTGATTGCCCTCGTTGATCCTGATCAGCCAGGCGTCGTATTCGGCGCCCTTGTGGCCCGCCGCCAGCAGCTCCTCGAACATGATCGTGACCTTCTGGCCGTTCGGAGTCGCGAGCGAATAGAGTTGGAACGGATGGCGGCCGATAGGCAGCTCCTTATCGTGGGTGGCGCCGGCGATTGGGCGGTTGATGTTCGCAAACTGCCCCCCGCTCGGCTTCTCCCACGTCCAGACCTTGGGCGGAGTGTATTCGGACGTCGAACTGCTCATCTTGCGGCTCCGATCATAAGTCATGGCCCAGGCGCAATCGCGTCGCGCACTGGCGGATGTCATCTTCTAATGGCGCTTGACCCAAGCGACTTCCGGCGCGGGGGGCGCGCCCACGAGTTCAGGTCTGCGCCTCGATTGGAATAGTCGCCGCGCTTGACGGGGTCGAGCCCGAAGGCGGCGCGTGGCGACGAATGAGAAGCGGAGGACGAAGCCTGCGCTCAAATCTGCGTGATCGGAGCCGCGATCGGCGGGGAGGGGACACCTCCATGGGGCAATGCGGATCCGTACGATTCGACATCGGGGCAAGTTTAGTCTGGATTCTGATCTCGGCAATAAATGTCGTGGCGGATTCCCTCAAACCAACGCTTGGCCAAAGCTCCCTAAGCCCAGACCACACTAAAGCATTTGCTTTCCTATTCCCGCCTTGATAGTTAAGTAAATGCTTAGCTATCAGGCTCCCCTTGATCTGGCGTTCCAGGCCCTTGCCGATCCGACCCGTCGAGCCATCGTGGAGCGGCTCGCGGAGAAGCCGGCGTCGGTCAGCGAGCTCAAGCGCCCGCTCGCCATGTCGTTGCCGGCGGTGATGCAGCATCTGGCGGTGCTGGAGACCTCGGGGCTCGTCGTCTCGCAAAAGTCCGGGCGTGTGCGGACCTGCAGCATCAATCCGGCCGCGCTCGCCGAAGCCGAGCGCTGGATCACGGAGCGGCGCCTCGAGTGGGAGCGCCGTCTCGACCGGCTTGGCGACTATCTCAAAACTCTGGAAAGCGAAGGAAAGAACGATGAACACGATCGATAAGACAAGCCGCACAGCTCAGCCGGCCCCCTTGCGCGCTTCGCGCGTCTTCGCAGCGCCGCGCGAAACCCTGTTTAAGGCCTGGAGCTCGGCGGATCACGTCAAAAGATGGTTCTGCCCGAACGGCTATTCGGTTCCGGAAGCGACGGTCGAGATGCGCGTCGGCGGTCGGTTCGAGGTCTGCATGCGGTCGCCCGAAGGCAAGGAGCATTGGACCAAGGGCGCCTTCACCGAGGTCGTGGCGCCGGAGCGCCTGACGATCGACCATCACGTAATCGACCCATGTGGCGGCGGTCCCCTGTTCAGCGCCGTGACGCAGGTCAAGTTTAGCCCCGTCCATGACGGCACGCTGATGGAGGTGGTGCAGTCCTATACGGTTGCCGACATGGCGCAGATCGAGCCGATGCTCAAAGGCGCGCCCGAAGGCTGGCGCCAGACGCTCGACAAGTTAGAGGCGGAAATCGCGCGCATGCGAGGGAGCCGCGGCAATCGTTCCGTCGTTCACGGCGCCTTTCATATCGAGCGCACCTACGACGCGACGCCCGAGCGAGTGTACAAAGCGCTGTCGGACGAAGCGGCCAAGAACCGCTGGTTCCATGGACCGCAGGGGTGGCTGCCGATCGAGCGCTTCATGGATTTTCGCGTCGGCGGTCGCGAGCGCGCAAAGGGACAGTTCGAAGGCGGCATGACGACGACCTTTGACGCGATCTATCACGACATCGTCCCGCAAAAGCGCATCGTCTACACCTACGAGATGCACCTCGATGAGCGGAAGATTTCCGTTTCTCTCGCGACGCTCGAGATCGAGCCCGCAGGCGCGGCACGCACGAAGCTCAAGATTTGCGAACAGGGCGCATTCCTCGACGGTTACGACGACGCGGGGTCGCGCGAGCGTGGAACGGAGGGGCTGCTCGATAAGCTCGGCGCGTCGCTCAGCGCCTGATGCGATTGCGCTCACGGCATATCGGGGAACTTGGCGCGCGCACACGAAGCGCGCTCGCCGAGTTTCGCGACCTTACTCGTCGTTCGATGCGTTGAGGTCGTTCCAGCCGATGTATTCGCCCTCGAGGGCCTCGCGCAGCCGGACCCCTAAGCCGCCGCCATCATCCTTGGGGAGGAAGACGACGCCGGCGGCCTCGAGCGCGGCGCGGATTTTGTCCGCCGCCGCTTCGTTCGCGATGTGATCGGGAGCGCTGGTCTCGAACGCATTGATCGTCGCCACGGACACGCCCGATGTCTCGGCGAGCTTCGCCTGCGACCAGCCTATGAGGGCGCGCGCGGCTCTGACCTGTGCGGCTTCGACCATAGCGCTGAGATCATTCCGCCGCTGTCGCAGAGATCGCGACGGCGGGGCTGGGGGCGGAATCGCGAATGTTGTCGCCGAGCGCCTTGCGGGCGAGCGCGGCTTCCCCGCCGCTGGTGGCGTGATAAAGCGACAGCTGCTCGAACTCGTCCGACTTCGGCGGTTCGATCGCGAGATCGCTGTAGGTGTAACGGTCGGGCGCCTCAAGCGTGGCCTTGAGAACTCTCCGCGTCTTCAGGAAGAAGCTGCCGTATTTCCACGCCTTGCTGACGATCTCCAATCCGTAGCGCGGATAGAAGACGAGGCGCGATTCGATGGGCAGGCCGGCCCGGCGATCGCGCCGGAACTTCAGTCGGAACGCGCCGCCTTCGAGCGGATGGACGCCCTCATGGGCGATCATCAGTTTGAACCAGAGCATGGTGCTCAGGATCTGCTTCGGCCGTCCGTTCTTGATCGCCGCCGCGCGCTTCAGGATCGTGCCGATATGATCGAGCGTATAAAACGCGTTCCACGCGGCGCGGTAGGCGTCCTCCCACTCCTGGTCGCTCATTTTCGGGTGATGCGAAACGCGGTGGTTGAGGTCGTATTTGTTGATGTCGGGATCCATCCAGACGCCCTTGGCGAGCATCTTCTTGTGGTCCTCCGATCCAGGCAACGGGGTGAGGAAGAAGAACTCGAGAATGTCAAGCGGCAGTTCGCGCTTGATGATCTCGATGTCGCGCAGGATCGATTCTTTCGTGTCGGCGGGGAAGCCGAGGATGTAGCCGGCGAAGGTGATCGCGCCGTGCGAGCGCCATTTCTGCAGCATCACCCGATATTCGGTGATCTTGTTCTGCCGCTTCTTGGCGGTGATGAGGTTCTCGGGATTGATGTTCTCAAGCCCGATGAACACGCGCTTGACGCCGGCTTGCGTGGCCTTCTCGATGAAGTTCTTGATCTTGTGGCAAAGCGTATCGACTTGGATCGTGAAGCCGACGTGGATGCCTTCCTTCTTCAGTTCGATCACGCGGTCGAGCAGAATCTCCCAGTCGGTGTTGCGGGCGAAATTGTCGTCGGTGATAAAGAATTGGTCGATCCCCTGCGCATAATTGGCGCGGATGATCTGTTCGAGATCGTCGGGCGAACGAAAGCGGCTCTTGCGGCCCTGCACGTTGATGATGGTGCAGAACGAGCACTGATAGGGACAGCCGCGGCCGAGGTCGATGCTCGAATACGTCCCGGACGTGCGCTCGACATGCTTGCGGGGCAGGATCGGCGCCGGCTCGCCAACGAGCGACGGCAACTGATCCATGAAATTGTAGAGCGGCTTGAGCGTGCCGTTCCACGCGTCGAGCAGCACTTCATCGAGCCGGTGCTCCTCGGATTCGCCGGCGAACATCGAAATGCCGAGCGCTTGCGCTTCGACAATCTCGGAGGGAAGTTCGGGCAGCATCGCAAGGCAGCCCGAGACGTGGAAGCCGCCGAGACAGACCTGATAGCCAGCGGCGCGAAACTGACGGGCGATATCGACCGCGCGGGGAAACTGGTTCGACTGCACCCCAACGATGCCGATCAGCGCCCGGCCCCCCCGGCGCTTGAGGTCTCGGATGATCCGGCTCGGGAACACGCGGCGATTGGTCTCGTCGTAGGTGTCGACCTCGATCCTGACGCCTGGGCCCAGAACCTCGCGCTTGCTGGCGTCCAAGGCGAGGCTGTTCATGCAGGCGAGCGTGTTGGAGGGCAGCGCTGAGCGGAACCACTGGATCGGATAGCCGTCGTCGTCATAGTGGGTGGGCTTGACGAGAACGAAGGTAAATAACGAGTCAGGCGCGCTCGAATCCGGCTTGGCCTCGATCGGACTCGACAATGCGCTTATCAATTGTTTGCCCCGCAGAAGAATCGCAAAAGCGCTAGCACGGTCGGCTTATCCGGGCAAATCCCGAGCGTTTGCCGCGTCCGTCCGGTGGCGATCACATGGGCGGGACAAGCCCGTCCTTGCCGACCAGAACGAAGCCCGCCTCGATCGACCCATCCGCCTGCTTGGGTCCTCGCGCTATGATCGCGGCGCCGGGCTTGAGGTCGGTCTCAGCGCCAGGCTCGAAACCCACGATCGGCGTCTTTGGGTCGACGACGATGGTCTGTTCGCCGCCTTTGTATGTGACGGTGAGCTTGGGGCCGGTCGTCGCGTCGACGCGGGCGGAGATATTGCCGTTGGTCATCGAGCTTTTCCGCCCGAGGTCGAATGGGCGGTAGCCCTCGCCCGTGCCGCGCATCGCCTCGGGAAAGATGTGCACTTCCATGGCCTTGAGTTCGTTCCCCTCGCCCGGCATGGCGGCGACGCCGATGAACGACCCTGGCTTCACGTCGGTCAGCTGGGCGGGAACCACAAGGATAAAGCGCGTTTTCGGATTGAGGTGGATCATCTGATCCTCGCCCGCGCGGGTGTGCACGTTCAAAGTCGAGCCATCGGCGCTGATCGTCTGCACAGTCGCGCGCGAGGATGCGATCGCCGCGTTTTGGGCGATAGCGGGCGTGACGCCTAAGAGAAGCGCCGCGACGAGAGCAAGTTTGAACGACGTCATCGCAAATCTCCAAACGGAAGGTAGGCGAGGAGCCGGGCGCGTCGGCCTTTTGAGAGGCGGCGCACCCGCTCAGCTCTCGACCTTGACCTCGTTCCCGTCCTGGCTCCAACGGGTGTGGAAGCTTCCTTGCCTGTCCAGTCGGCGATAGGTGTGCGCGCCGAAATAATCGCGCAGGCCCTGCAGCAGGTTCGTCGGGCCGCGCGCGCGCCTCAGTCCGTCGTAATAGGCAAGCGAGGAAGAGAAAGCGGGCGTCGGCACGCCATTGGCGATCGCCAGGCTAAGCACGCGCCGCCAGGCGCCCTCCGTCCTCACGACGCCCTCGCGGAAGTAGTCGTCAAGCAGGAGGTTCGCGAGCTTCGGATTTCGCTCGTAAGCTTCCTTGATGCGATCGAGGAAACGGGCGCGGATGATGCATCCCCCGCGCCAGATGGTCGCCATGTCGCCGAGCTTGAGATCATAATGAAACTGGCCTGAGGCAACGGACATCTGCTCGAAACCTTGGGCGTAAGCGACAATTTTCGAGGCGTAGAGCGCGTCGCGGATGGCGTCGATCTCCGCCTTTTCTGGCTTTCGCGTCTGAACCGCCGGATGCGGAATCTTCTTGTCCAACTCCAGCCGCATTGCGCGGTTGGCGGAAAGGACGCGGGCGAAGACGGCCTCGGTGATCCCGGTCAGCGGCACGCCAAGTTCGAGGGCGTTTTGCGCCGTCCAGCGGCCGGTCCCCTTCTGCTCTGCTTCATCGACGATGACGTCGACCAGGGGAGTCCCCGTCGCCGCGTCGGTCTTGCGCAGAACCGCGGCGGTGATCTCGATCAGATAGCTGTCGAGGTCGCCCTCTTTCCAGGTCTGGAAGATATCCGCCATGGCCGAAGCGTCGAGACCGTAGACGCTTTTCATGAGATCGTAGGCTTCGGCGATGAGCTGCATGTCGGCATATTCGATGCCGTTGTGCACCATCTTGACGTAGTGGCCTGCGCCCTGCGGGCCGATATACGTGCAGCAGGGCACGCCATCGACCTGGGCCGCCATCTTGGTCAGCATTGGCGCGATACGGTCCCAGGCTTCGCGATCGCCGCCCGGCATCATGCTCGGACCTTCGAGCGCGCCTTCCTCGCCGCCGGAGACGCCCATGCCGACGAAGCGGATCTTCTTCGCTTCGCAAGCCTCGTAGCGTCGCGCGGTGTCGGTGAAGAGCGAATTGCCGCCGTCGATGATGATGTCGCCTTCCTCGAGATGAGGCAGGAGTTCCTCGATCACCTCGTCGACCGGCTTGCCGGCCTTGACCATGATCAGAATCGGGCGGGGCTTGGCAATGCTGGCGATAAACTCGGGCAGCTCCTTGGCTGGGAAAAAATGCCCTTCTTTGCCGTGCTCAGCGATCAGCGCGTCGGTGCGCTCGTGATTGCGATTGAAGACCGCGACCCCGAACCCCTTGTGCGCCGCGTTTCGCGCCAGGTTCGCGCCCATGACGGCCAATCCCATAACGCCAATGTCAGCCTTGTCAGCCATGTTTTTCTCCGCGTATTTGGGGGACAGGTCCACTCTCTTAGCCCTGGAGGCGGAGGCGGGCAAATCCGCCACAAGGTCTGTGTGAGTCGGCGAGGAAACGCGCCGATTGCCCAAATGGCGTCATGACGGTTGACGAAGTCACGCAAAAAACGCCTTTTGCCATCGTCAATCTCGGGGATCCTTCTTGTCGCACCTCCCGGCGGACTCGCTCTGGGTTCGCGTCTATTACGAAGACACCGACTTTTCTGGCCGCGTCTATCACGCGTCCTACCTGCGTTTCCTCGAGCGTGGCCGCACTGAGTGGCTGCGGCGGCGCGGATTTGCGCATCGGGATCTCAGCGAGAATTCAGGCGTCGTGTTCGTCGTGCGCTCGCTGCAAATCGAGTTTCTGGCGCCGGGGCTGATGGACGATCTTCTCATCGTCGAGACCAGCGTCGCCGCCGTGCGCGGCGCCTCGATCACGTTTCACCAGCGGGTCGTGCGCGGCGACAAGGCGCTTGTCACTGCCGAAGTGTTGGCCGCATCCATTCGCGACGGCCGCCCAGCGCGGATTCCGGCTGACCTGCGTCGTCGCCTCCGACCGCCCGTTTGATCGCTGGCCCCAACAATCAAAACGCCACGCGATCCCCGCCCTTGAGCTCCAGGATCTCGCGTGCTTCATCCGGAGTCGCGACCGAGAGGCCGAGGCCCTCGATGATCTGGCGGGCGGCGCGCACCTGCTCGGCGTTGCTCGTCGCGAGCTTGCCCGGGCCAGACCAGAGCGAATCCTCAAGCCCGACGCGGACGTTGCCGCCCATCGCGGCGGCCATCGCGGCGATGGCGAGCTGATTGCGCCCCGCGCCAAGCACCGACCATCTGTATTGGTCGCCGAACAGACGGTCAGCGGTGCGTTTCATATGCATGACGTCCTCCGGGTGCGGACCAATGCCGCCCAGGATGCCGAACACGGTCTGGACGAAGAGCGGCGGCTTGACGAGGCCGCGCTCGAGAAAGTGGCTGAGGTTGTAGAGGTGCGACGTGTCGTAGCACTCGAACTCGAACCGGGTCCCGGAATCGGCAAGCGTGCGCAGCACGAATTCGATGTCCTTGTAGGTATTGCGGAACACGAGATCGCGTGAATTTTCGAGCGCCGGCTGCTCCCAATCATGTTTGAAGGTTTTGAAACGGTTGAGCATCGGGAAGAGCCCGAAGTTCATCGAGCCCATGTTGAGCGACGCCACCTCCGGCTTGAACGTCTCTGCCGGCTTTACGCGCTCCTGCACGGTCATGAAGGGCGCCCCGCCGGTCGTCAGATTGATCACGGCTCTTGTCGACTGCTTGATGCGCGGTAGAAAGCGCGCGAAGGCTTCGGGGGTCTGATCCGGCCGGCCGGTGTCCTCGTCCCGCGCATGCAAATGGACAATCGCGGCGCCAGCTTCCGCCGCGCCGATCGCGGCCTCGGCGATCTGGTCGGCGGTGACGGGGAGGTAAGGCGACATGGACGGCGTGTGGATCGCCCCCGTCACCGCGCAGGTGATGATGACCTTGTTCGATTGAGCCATAGGAGCGTTCTCCGTGCCGTTCGTTAATCGCCGATGGTCTTGTCGGCCCAGCGCTTGTGCGCCGCAAGCGCGATCAGGCGGCGATCCCGCCAGGCCTGGCGTTCCCGAGTTTGTCGGCGGCTAAGCGTTCGCGTCGCTCGGACTCGACTGTGTCCATGACTGGCCCGCTCCAGTTGACGCGCCATTGCGTCGACCGGAACATGCCGGAATAGACGCCCTGATAGCGGTTGGCGTAGTCGCGATTCCTCCAGGCGGGCTGATCTCGATGGTCTCGAACGGCCCATGAACGACCAGCGCAGGGCCAGGCCTTCGCGAATCCCAACGTCGCCCGGCCGGGGACAAGAGGTAGGCGATCGTCGCCGCGATGTCGCAACGCGCGCGCGTTCAATCGTTCTCCGGCGCGACGTCCCGGTCGAGCCAGCCGGGGTCGATTTCGGGCAGCGGGATGGCGTCGATCAGGAGTTTTGTGTAGCGGCTCTTGGGCGCGGCGAAGACGTCTTCGCAAGCGCCCTCCTCGACCACATGGCCCGCCTGCATCACGTAGACCCGGTCGCAGACGGCGCGGATGACCGAGAGGTCGTGGCTGATGAAGGCCATGGCGAGACCGAGGTCGCGGGTCAGCGTCTTGAGAAGATTGAGCGCCTGCGCCTGCGTCGACACGTCGAGGCCCGAGACGATCTCGTCGGCGAGCACGAAGTCTGGTTCGAGCAGCGCGGCGCGGGCAATGCCCACGCGCTGGCGCTGCCCGCCGGAGAGCTCGTGCGGGGTCCGGTCGAGACAGGCGACCGGCAGGCCGACGCGATCGAAGAACTCGCGCGCCCGGCGCTCGGCGTCGGCGTGATCGCGCGCGACGCGATGAAAGAGCAGCGGCTCGACCAGGATTCGCCTGACCGTATGGCGCGGATTGAGCGATGTCATCGGGTCCTGGAAAATCATCTGCATGCGCCGCCTCAAGGGGCGCATTTCCGATTCCGGCAGTCGGGTAATGTCGCGGCCGTCGAAGGCGATGCTGCCAGCGTCGATGTCGATCAGGCGTAGCAGCGCGCGCCCGAGCGTCGTCTTGCCGGACCCCGATTCGCCGACGATGCCGACAGTCTCGCCCCGGCCGATCCTCAAGTCGACGCCATGCAGGACTTTCACGCCGCCGACTCGCTCGCCGTTCAGGCGCCGTTTTCCGCCATACGCGACTTCGATGGCGCTCGCGACGAAGAGATCGTCAGCCATGCGGGGGCCTAATGGCTCACGCCCATTACCTCGAGTCGCAGTTCAGAGATCAAGGCCTCGGGCACGGGCTTGAGTCCCGCATCGGGCTGATCATATCGTGGCCCGGCCGCGATCAGGGCGCGCGTGTAAGCATGGCGAGGCGCCGAGAGAATGTCTGCGGTCGCGCCGGACTCGATCACCGCGCCGGCGAACAGGAGCGTCACCCGATCGCAGATCTGCGCGACGACACCGAGATCGTGAGTGACAAAGATGACAGCGGTGCCGTGCGCCTCCTGCATGATGCGAATGAGCCTCAGAATCTGTTTTTGCACCGTGACGTCGAGGGCCGTTGTCGGCTCGTCGGCGACGATGGTCTTGGGCTCGAGCGCGAAGGCCGCGGCGATCAGGACGCGCTGGCGCATGCCGCCCGACAATTCATGCGGATAGGCGCGCAGCACGCGCTCCGGGTCTCTGATATGCACTTCGGCGAGCAGTTCGAGGGCGCGGTTGTGCGCCTCGCGTGCGTTCATGCCGCGGCGGAGGCGCAGGCCGTCGGTCAGTTGCGCCTCGATGCGGCGGCCGGGGTTGAGCGCGGTCATCGGATCCTGCGGCACGAGCGCGATGGCGTCGCCAAAGATCGCGCGCGTTTCGCATCGCGGCATAGTTCGGAGGTCGC
Organism: uncultured Alphaproteobacteria bacterium; assembly: GCA_963737365.1. GTDB lineage: Bacteria > Pseudomonadota > Alphaproteobacteria > Rhizobiales > Beijerinckiaceae > Roseiarcus. The sequence goes on along the minus strand of CAVTSD010000005.1, from coordinate 121,846 downwards.
GCCCATCGAACAGGATTTGCCCCTCCGTGATCCTGACTGTGCGCGGCAGGACGCCAAGCAACGCCTTCGCGATGGTGGATTTGCCGGCGCCGCTCTCGCCGACGAGCCCAAGCGTCTCGCCGGCTGCGAGATCGAGGCTCACTTTGCGCAGGATCGGCTCGGCGTTCCCGAGTTCGGAGACCGCGCTCAAGTTCCGGATGGAAAGGATCGGCGCGGTCATCGCCTGAGCACCGGATCAAGCGCCCGCCGCAATCCGTCGCCGAGCTGGTTGAAAGCAAGCACGGTCGCAAACAAAGCGGCGAGCGGCGCCGCGAACACCCACCAGGTCTGATGAATGAATTGCCGCCCCTCGGCGATCATGCCGCCCCAGGTCGGCGTGTCCGACGACACCGACAGACCGACAAACGACAGGATCGCCTCGACGATGACCGCAATGCCCATTTCGAGACTCACCAGCGCTATAAGGGCAGGGATCACATTTGGCAGAATCTCGCGCACAAGGATATGGAACGGCGGGAATCCTATGGCGCGCGCCGCGGTGACATAGTCGGCTTCAGCTTGCGCCATCGTCTCGGCGCGCACGACACGACAGAAGCGCGTCCAGTCGATGATGGCGATCGCCGCAATGACCGATCCGACGCCGGCGCCGAGAACGGCGACGAGAAGGATCGAGAGCAGGACCGGCGGGAAGGCCATCCAGATATCGACGAGCCGGGAGATCACGCCGTCGACTGAGCCGCGATACCAGCCGGCGAGCAGCCCGAGCGCCGTGCCCGCAAGCGCTGCGAGAACTCGCGGCGACGAAGGCCACGATCAGCGCGATGCGCGCGCCATAGATGAGGCGCGACAGCACGTCCCGGCCAAGGTCGTCCGTGCCGAGATAATAGCCGGGCTCCGCGCTCGCCAGCCCCGCCGGCGGCAGGGAGGCGAGCATCAGGTCCTGGTCGAGCGGGTTCTTCGGCGCGATCCACGGCGCAAACAGCGCGATCACGATCAGCGCCAGAATAAAGCCGCCACCGATGATGACCTTGGGCTCGGCGAGCAGCGCGCGCAGACGCCGCGAGGCGAGGCTCGGGCTGGGAGAGGTAAGACCAGGGGAGGCGGCAGCGTCAGTCATAACGTTGCGTTTGTTCGGTCGCGCGCTCAGGCATGACGCAGCCGCGGATTGAACAGCGCGACGAGGAGGTCGACCCCGATGTTGATCAGGATGAAGATGACGGCGAACGCCAGCACGAGTCCCTGGATAAGCGGCAGATCGCGATTGATCACCGCTTCCATCGCCATGTTGCCGATGCCCGGATAAGCAAAGATGCGCTCGATGATCACCGTGCCGCCGATCAGGAACGTGAACTGGACGCCGGTCAGCGCGAGCGTCGGCCCGATCGCGTTGCGCAACGCCTCCTGCATCACGAGCCGGAACTCGGACATGCCCTTGAGGCGCGCGAGCAGCACATAGTCCTGCGCCATCGCTTCATTGAGCGCGCCTTTGAGCACCCGCGCGATCACCGCCGCGAGCGGGAGGCCGAGCGCCAGCGTTGGTAGCGCCAGGTGCTTCAGAAGGTCGAAGAACACGTCAAACCGGAGCCTGACCAGGCTCTCGACGAAGTAAAACGGCGTCGTCATGCCGGCGCTGACGCTCGGATCGACGCGGCCGGTCAGCGGCAGCAGTGGCCACAAGACGCCAAACACTAGCACGAGCGCGAGCGCCCATACGAAATCGGGAACCGCGAGCAGAAGCCCGTTGACGGCATCGATGACCGGCTCGGCCCAAGTGCGGCGGGCCATCGCGCCGAGAATCGCGACCGCGCCGCCGACGATCACCGCGAATTCGAGCGCCGCCGTCGCGAGTTCGAGCGTCGCCGGCAGCCGTTCGCCGAGCAGCGCCAGAACGTCGCGGTGCAGCGAGATCGAGGTTCCGAAATCGCCACGCAGCGCATAGCGCACCCACACGGCGAATTGCGACAAGAGGCTGCCATCGAGCCCGTAATGCGCCCTCAACGCTGCGATGTCCGCCTGGCTCGCGCCGGGCGAGATCATCATCGCAATGGGATCGCCGGGCACGACGCGCAAGAGAACGAACACGACGATCGCGACGCCAACGAGGGTCACGAGCGCCACCAGGAGACGCCGCAGGATCGCAAGCGCGATCATCGCTTCGTCATGGCCTCAACCCCGTCGCGGCCCAAGGGCGACGGAGCCAAGGGCAATCGCCCTCCAGCTCAGGTCGCGGGCGACACCAGCGTCGGCTGCAAAGCGCCGGACTTGTTCGGAATGACCTTGAGATCCGACTTGTAGACGATCGGCTGCACGTATTGCAGGAGGGGGATGACATAGCCCTGTTCGGCGATATAGGCGTCGACCGCCTTCCAGCCGTCGATGCGCTTCTTCTCGTCCTTCTCGCCCCAGAGTGGGCCGATCTTGGCGTCGAGATCGGCGCTCTTCCAGGCCGAGTGCGGCGAGGGGCCAAACATGGCGAAGCCGGTCGAGGTCGTCGGATCGCCGATCGCGTCGCCCCAATTGTAGAACGCCGCGGGCGCGAGCTTGTGCGTGGTTCTAAGCTCGAAGTGCTTAGCGATCTCATAGACCTCGATATCCGCATCGATCCCGACCTTGCGCCACATGCCGACGATCGCCTGGATCATCTCGTAATCTTTCGGCTTGAAGCCGCGCGTCGTCTGGATCGTGAACTTGACCGGCTTCTCCGGCGAGAAGCCGGACGCGGCGAGCAGCTCCATCGCCTTCTTCGGATCGTAAGGCGTCTTGATCGAGGGGTCGAAGGCGGAATATTCGGGCGCTTCGAGCGTCTCGATCGGCACGCCATAGCCGTGCAACAGCCGCTCGACGATCGCCTTCTTGTCGATCGCCATGATCGCGGCGAGCCGGACGTTCTTGTCCAGCATCGGCTCCTTGTTGGTGATGAAGATCATGCCGATATCCGAGATTGGCGTCGCCACCCCGGATAGGCCTTTGACCTTCTTCAGCCGGTCGAACTCCTCGTACGGCACTTCGAGCGTGACGTCGGATGAGCCGGACTTGATCTCGGCCACGCGCGTGGTCGCGTCGGGCACGAACTTGAAGATCACGGTCTCGAACGCAGGCTTCTCGCCCCAATAATGGGGATTGGCCTTCAGTCTCAGGAAGGCGTTGCCCTGATATTCGTCGACCATGTAGGGGCCAGAGCCGATCGGCTTCTTTTCGAAGCCTTCCGCGCCGACCTTCTCGTAATAGGCCTTCGGCAGCACATAGCCGGTCAGGAACGCCATCCACATGAAAAAGGTCGGCTCATAGCGGATGGCGTCGGCCGTGATCTTGTTGCCGTCGATCTTATAGTTGCCCGCGGTCGACCAGATGAACGAAATGGGATTGGCGCTGTCTTTCTTGCCGGCGCGCTCGAGCGACCATACGACATCCTCGGGCGTCAGCGGCGAGCCGTCCTGCCATTTGACGTCCGGGCGAACGTCCATCCAAAGTTTCGACTTGTCGTCGTTCCAGCCCCAGGCCGTCAGGATACCGGGCTTGAGCGTGAGATCGGGCGCCTGCCCGATATATTGGTCGAAGATGGAGCGGTAGATCGCCTGGATGGTCGGGTTGACGGCGGACGTTCCATCCGTCGGATCGAACGAGGGCAGGTTGACGTTAAAGGCGATGGTGAGCGTGTCCTTGCCCGCCGCGCGAACGGCGCCAGCGGCCAGCAAGTCGGCGAGAAAGGCGCCCGCGCCGAGCGCCAAGGTTTGGCGCCGAGTGACGTCCACCATGCATGACCTCCCAATCCATCCAAACCGTCCGACTGATGGTTCATAGCCTCGCATTTTGCGTGCCACTTCTCAGCCGGCCGTTAATGGCGACGCTAGCAAAGTGGAATTGACGAGGCAAGGCGGGAGGCGCGCAATTGTATGAGCCGGAATTTAATGCGCGTGCGGTTTTTCGTGGCTTGCCTCCGCCTTTTCCGTGAGCAGGCGTCGCATCGTTGACACTCTGCCGACCGCTAAATATGCTCATGCAAATAAATACCTGCAGATGAATCCTTGCAGATGAAAACCTGAAGGAGCGAGCCGATGGCGGAAAGGTCCTTCGAGCGCGAAGTTCAGGACTTGCGGCTTCAAGCCGGCGAGATCTTTCGCGGCGAAGGCATTCTCGCGATCACCAAGGCCTTGCTCCAATCCGGCGTCTCTTATGTCGCCGGCTATCAAGGCGCGCCGATCTCGCATCTCATGGACGTGCTCGCCGACGCCAAGGACGTGATGAGCGACCTTGGCGTCCATTTCGAGACGTCCGCTTCGGAAGCCGCCGCCGCGGCGACTCTCTCGGCTTCGGTCATGTATCCGGTGCGCGGCGCGGTCACCTGGAAATCGACTGCAGGCACCAATGTCGCGTCCGATGCGCTGTCGAACCTCGCGTCGAGCGGCGTCACAGGCGGCGCGCTGATCGTCATCGGCGAGGATTACGGCGAAGGCTCCTCGATCATGCAGGAGCGCACCCACGCCTTCGCGATGAAGTCGCAGATCTGGCTCCTCGATCCGCGCCCCGATCTGCCGACGCTCGTCCGCATGGTGGAGGAGGGCTTCGAACTGTCCGAAGCCTCGAACTCGCCGGTGATGCTCGAAGTGCGCATCCGCACCTGTCACGTGCACGGGCAATTCGTCACCAAGGACAATCGGAAGCCCGCTTTCACTCTTCGCCAGGCGCTGGAAAATCCGGCGCGCGACGTCAACCGCATCGTCCTGCCGCCTGCTTCGTTCGCGCAGGAGAAGGAAAAGCTCGAGAAGCGCTGGCCGGCGGCGGTCGAGTTCATCAAGAGCCGCAAGCTCAACGAATTTTTTGGACCAAAGGATGGCGCGGTCGCAATCATTGTCCTTGGCGGACTCTTCAACGGCGTGCTTCGCGCGCTTCAGCAATTGGGCCTCGCCGACGTCTATGGCGAGACCTCGATTCCGATCTATGTCCTCAATGTCGCCTATCCGATCATCGACGACGAGATGGCCGAGTTCTGCCTCGGCAAGTCGGCGGTGCTGATGGTCGAAGAGGGAGGGCCCGATTATCTCGAGCAGGCGCTGAACACGCTCTTGCGCCGCCGCGACATCCAAACCAGGGTTGGGGGCAAGGACGTCCTGCCGATGGGCGGCGAATACACCGCGCCTGTCGTTGTCAAAGGCGTGCGCGCTTTTCTTCTCGCGCAAGCGCCAGAGCTTTTGCGCAACCAGCCGCCGGTCCCCGATCCCGCGCCCATTCTCGCGCATGAGAAGGTCAAGGCGCTCGCCAAGACGGTGCCGCCGCGCCCGCCCGGCTTTTGCATCGGCTGCCCGGAGCGTCCGATCTTCGCCGCGATGAAAATGGTCGAGAAGGAGCTCGGGTCTCATCACATCTCAGCCGACATCGGCTGCCATCTGTTCTCGATCCTGCCGCCCTTCAACCTCGGCACGACGACGATGGGCTACGGCCTCGGGCCGGCCTCCGCTTCCGCCTTTAATGTGAAGTCGGACAAGCGGGTCATTTCCGTCATGGGCGATGGCGGTTTCTGGCATAACGGCCTCGCGTCCTCGATCGGCAACGCGGTCTTCAATAAGCAGGACGGCGTCACTCTCATCGTCGACAATTTCTATTCCGCCGCGACCGGCGGGCAGGATATTCCATCATCAAGGGCGCTCAACCCGCGTCGAAAAACCAACAATTCCATCGTCGATGCGGTCAGGGGCGTGGGCGCGACCTGGGTCAGGCAGATCGATCGCACTTACGATGTCGCCAAGGTGCGGGACACGCTGCGCGAGGCGCTGACGACCAAGACCGAAGGCCCGAAGATCATCGTCGCGTCGTCGGAGTGCATGCTGAACAAGCAGCGGCGCGTCCGGCCTTTGTTTGCGAAGAGCGTCGCGGCGGGGGAGCGCGTGGTGAAAGAGCGCTTCGGCGTCGACGAGGCGATCTGCTCGGGCGACCACGCCTGCATCCGCCTCTCGGGCTGCCCGTCGTTGTCATTGAAACATACCGACGACCCGCTCAAGGACGATCCGGTCGCCGCGGTGGACAATGGATGCGTCGGTTGCGGCAATTGCGGCGAAGTCGCCGAGGCCGCTGTGCTGTGTCCGTCCTTCTACCGCACCGAGGTCATCTTCAATCCGAGCCGCTGGGATCGGCGTCTCGCTTCTTTACGCGAGCGCGTCATCGGCTGGTTCTTGCGTCGCCGCGAAGCCGGCCGGATCGCCTTTTCCTGAGCCGGATATCGGCCATGAATGAAGCCGCCCCCATCCGGCCGACGCCGGTCTCGCTCGACAAGCCGCTCGCCATCGCCATTCTCGCCATGGGCGGGCAGGGCGGCGGGGTGCTCGCGGACTGGATCGTCGAGATCGCCGAGCATGAGGGATGGGCGGCGCAATCGACATCGGTGCCGGGCGTCGCGCAGCGCACCGGCGCCACGATCTACTACATCGAGACGCTCCCACCACGAAATGGCGTCGCGCCCGTTTTCTCGCTCATGCCGACGCCGGGCGATGTCGATGTGGTGATGGCGGCGGAGCTCATGGAAGCTGGCCGGTCGGTCTTGCGCGGACTGGTCACGCCCGACAAGACGACGCTCATCGCCTCGACCCATCGCGCTTATGCGGTGGCCGAGAAGGAGAAGCCGGGCGACGGCGCGGGCGATCCGTTCATCGTGGTCGATGCGCTCGATTTCGCCGCGCGCCGCACGATCGCGTTCGACATGGAGAAGCTCGCGGTCGAACGCGGCACGGTGATCTCGGCTGCGATGCTCGGCGCGCTCGCCGGTTCCGGCGCGCTGCCCTTCGAGCGGTCGGCCTATGAGGCGATCGTTCGCAAAGGTGCGCGCGGCGCGAACGCCAGCCTCGCTGCCTTCGCCGACGCCTATGATCGTGCGCGCGAGGGGAAACGCGAGGCGCCGAAAACCGGCCCCGCGAAACGCCTCGACGACTTGCCTGACGACGCGGGCCATCCCGAGCTCAACCGCCTCGTCGCACGCTTGCGCTCGGAGCTGCCGGAAAGCGCGCGGCCGCTCGCCTTCGCAGGCCTCAAACGCGTCGTCGATTTCCAGGACGTGGCTTATGGCGACGACTATATCGACCGGCTCAAGCAGCTCGCCGCGCTCGATGCGGTCAATGGCGGCCAAGCGAAGCATTTCGCCTTTACCGCGGAAGCGGCGAAGCGTCTCGCCGTCGCCATGGCCTACGACGACGTGATCCGCGTCGCCGACATCAAATTGCGCCCGTCGCGATTCGCGCGCCTGCGGGAAGAAGCGGGCGCGGCGCCTGATCAGCTTGTCTACGCGACCGAGTATCTCCATCCGCGCGGCGAAGAGATCTGCGGCATGATGCCAGCGTCGCTCGGCGCCTTCATCGAAGCGCGTCCCTGGCTGTTCAGGGCGCTCGACCGCATCGTCAATCGCGGGCGCCGTCTCCCGGTCGGGCGGATTTCTGGCTTCCTGCAGCTCTATGGCGTCTCAGCCTTGAGGCCCATGCGGCGCTCGAGCTTGCGCCACAAACGGGAGACCGAGCATCTCGCGGCGTGGCTCGCGCAAGCGGCCGACATCCTGCCGAGAAATTACGATCTTGCCGTCGAAGTCCTGCGCTCCCGGCGGCTGGTCAAGGGCTATTCCGACACCCATGCGCGCGGCTTGAGCAAGTTCGACCGCGTGATGACGAAGGCGCCGAAACTCGTGTCCCGCGAGGACGGGGCGCAATGGATGGCCCGACTCATCTCGGCCGCGCTCATGGACGAATTGGGCGACGCGCTCGACGGCGTCGCGAAGACGATCGACACGTTGTAGAGCAATGCCGTCTTGCGCGCGCGTCCGAAGGCGCGAGATCCGGCAGCGCGCCCCTTTCCTCCGCCGCAGCGAGAGAGTTCCGGAATCATATGGGGCGGAACCGCGCGAGGGGCCCTTGCGCGTTTCCGCCCCGTTCGGCCACGACCTGAATGAATTCTCAGGCCACGGTCGTCGTCGTCGGCAAGCCCCAGCTCTGGCCGACAACGTATTGCCCGGGACCGCCGCCTCAGGCCGCTTCGGCCTTCTCCTCGGGCGGCGGCGCCTCACCTGTCGGCGGAGCCTTCACGACACCGGTCGTTTGGTTGACGATGACATTCTTCCAGATGTTGTCGTTAGGCACGATCTTCACCAACCCATCATCCGTGCGGATGTAAGTGCTGAAGATGTTCACGTGCGTCACCTTGCCCTTGATGCCGCCGCCAACTTCGACTTCGTCGCCGACGTCGAACGGCTTGAACACCATGATCAGAAGCCCGCTGGCGAAATTGCTGAGCGTGCCCTGCAACGCGAAGGCGACGACGAAGCCCGCGGCGCCGATCACCGCGAGCAACGGCGCGAGGTTCACTTCGAGCGCCGACAAGGCGAGCAGGAAGCCGATCGCCACGATGACGCGCCCGGAGGACGCAATGATGAAGTCGCGCAAGAGATGCGAGGTCACGTGGGTGCCGCTCATGACCCGGCCCAGGATCATGCGCACCAGCTTGGCGATGATCATTGAGCCGATGAGGTAGGCGAGGAAGATCCCCACATCGCGCGCGAGCCTCAGTCCGCCCTCCTCGGAGTACAGCCAGCCTGTAATTCTGGCCAAGGTGGCGGTCCGATCGGTGACGTCGATCTTGATGCCGCCGATCGAGGCGATGTACATCCGATAGGACTTTCCGTCGCCGCCCTTGGCTTCGAGCTTGTCGAGGACGAGTTTCAGGCGGTCGGTCAGCGCGGTTCGCTCGCTCATCAATTGCGTGCTGTAATCGACGAGCTGAACCTTGACGTCGGTCTTGGCGGCTGTCGCTTCGTCGGCCTTTTCGGCCAGCTTCTCGGCCTTTTTCGACGTATCGGCGACCGCGGCGCTCGCCGCTCCGGACGAGCCTGCGCCCGCCGCCACCACCGCCGATCCGGCGGCGGCCGGGGTGGATTCAGCCAGGCTCTTGATCTGGTCCGCGGCCGCGGCTTCCTTCTCGGTCGCCGCGACCACCTTCTCAACCTTTGCGGTGTCGCCGGTGGCGTCGGACTTCTTCGCCGCAGCTTCCGCCGCCTTCTGCAAGACGTCCTTGTCGCTCGCCGCCTGGATGACCTTCACGCCCGAGGCGGGGGCGCTGGAATCGACGGTGGCCGCCGGCGGAGGGGCAGCGTCGGCTTGTTTGGCCATAGCGGCGGTGGTCGCCTCGGCCTTCTTATCCTCCTTGGCGGTTTCCTTGCTCGCGGTCTTGACGGTCTCGGCCAGGGTCTTCTGCGCTTCCGCGAGGTGCTGAGCGGCCGCCTCCTTGTCCTTGTCGGATGTGGCGGCTTTGACTTCTTCCGTTGCTTTCGCGAGATCGGCCGCGGCGGTCTTCTGTTTCTCCAGCTGCGCGATTTCGCGATTCTTGCGGCGAACATCGAGTTCCGCCACGGTGATCTCGCGCTCCTTCGCCCGGAGCAGCGAATACCAGCCCTTGGCTTCGGTCTCCGTCTCCTCCTTGGTCATCGGCTCGAGCAGAAGCTCGAGATCGTCGAGTGAGATCTGAGGGTCTTTGGTTGTGACGGGCTCGGCGTCCTTGGCGGCGGCTTTCGTGTCCGCAGCGGCAGCGGCGGGCGCTGCCTCATCGTCTGCGCGCGACGCGGACGGCGCCCCGACGCAGAGCGCAAAGGAAACCCCGGCGACGGCGATAAATTGAATAAGCCTTTTTTCCCCAATGAACATAGCGCGCCTCCTAATTCCGTTTATGTCCTAAACCTGCTCGCGGCCGGCCCGGTGATGAAGGCCGCGCGTCCCGCCGTGCAGGATTGCTGGGCGTAGTAATCGGTGAAAATCCCGCCGTCCTTGGCGACGCGGTCGATGTTGGGCGTGTGATAGCCCATCATGCCGCGATTGTACGCGCTGATGTTCCAGTAGGCGACGTCGTCGCCCATGATCACGAGAATGTTCGGCTTTTCGGCCGTTGAGCCTGCGCCGGCAGGCTCGAGGGCAAAGCGCTCAACCCGAGCGTCAGCAACGCCGTCGTTTTCCAGCCCATCCGAACCCCCTCCGATTCGCCAGCAACATTTGCAGGATGCGTTTTTCGATCGCGCTGTTATGGTATGGGGTTAACAGTGTCCAATACCATTTTTGGTATTGCACGATAACGCAAAGGCATCATGCTCTCGGTCCGTCAATTCGAATTGGTCAAGGCCCTCGCGACCTACCGGCACTTCGGCCGCGCAGCGGCGGCGCTCGGGGTCTCGCAGCCGGCGTTGACCCGCAGCCTGAAGCATCTGGAAGAGGTTCTCGGCGTCCCGCTGTTCGACCGACAGGGGGTGACGCCGACGGTGTTTGGCGAGCTTATGCTGGGTCACGGCGAGGGGGTGATCAAAGGCTTCGCCGATTTCACCCGCGAGATCGATTTGGCGAAAGGGCTCGAAATCGGCGAGTTCAGCGTCTCGGCGGGCCCGTATCCCGCTGAAATTTCGGGACAGCGGGCCATCGGCATCCTGTCCGCGCAGCATCCCCGGCTGTTTGTCGAGCTCAAGCTCTTCAACTGGACGAAGATCGTCAATCAGGTTCTGAACGAGCGCGTCGACCTCGGCTTCGCCGACCTGACCGAGGCGGCCCAAAACCCTGAACTGGAAACAGAGGCTGTCCGAAGCTCCCGGCTGAGTGTGTTCTGCGGCGCCGGGCACCCGTTGGCTGAGCGCAACAATGTGACTCTTGAGGATTTATGCGCCTTTCCATGGGTGGGACCGACAATCACCGATCGAATGCGGCCGTTTCTCCCTGAGGGAGATCGGCCCTTCGGCGTATTTGATGAAGCCAAGAAGCGTTTCTTGCCGAGAATTCTGATCGGAAACTTCACCGCGGCCAAAGACATCGTTCTCGCTGGACAGGGGATCGGAGCCGCGCTGCCGTTCCAGCTCAAACGTGAGATTCACGACGGCGAGTGCGTGCTGCTGCCGATCGAATTGCCGTGGCTGACCCTCAACTACGGTTTCATCTCCAAGCGGGGCCGGACGCATTCGCCCGCCGCCAAGGCGTTCATGGACAACGTCAGGCGGATCGAAAACGAACTGCCGCGTTGAGGCAAGGGCTCCTGAAAGACGACTGTATGTTCCCTGTGTGACGAGGTAGCCTGCGCTCCGGAGAGCCGCGGGAGCCTAGCGAATCTGGCCGGTTTAGGCTCTTATGGCGTTCGCTGCGGATCCTGGTCGAGTTCGGGAAAGCTGTCCTCGCCGGCCTCATGCCGGCCATCCACGCGGCGCCGCCACAAATCTCTCGTCCGTCGGACTCCGTCAGTTTAGCGGCCGACGACTAGCCGGGCGTGTTCTCGTGGATGGCCGGGTCGAGCCCGGCCATGACGGAAAATAGAATCCTAGCTCCGCCGACAAGCACCCTCTAGAGCCCCAATTTTTGTTTTGCGAAAAGCCGCACTGTGTGGTAATCTTTCCTGATTGCCGGAGATCACAGGATTTTCGCCCGCGCGTCACAAGGGCTAATGCTCGCCCGGTTTTGGAGAGTGGAATACAACCGGATCAAGGCAAAGAAGATTTTTTTTATTCCAATCGGCCGTAACCCATTGAAAAGCCCCGATTCGGAAAAATAAACGCTAGTAAACGTCAGCATTTTTACTAGCGCTTAAGCGCGTTTACTGGCGTTTAGGCGCGGTTATTGAAAAGCCCCCGCACGGCCAGTTCGCCTTCAGGTTGTTCGCCAGGCCGCTAAGCAGGCCGCGAAGGCGGTTCCGTTGCAGCCACGGGCGCCCTAATCTGGCGCGCCCTCCTAGCTGAACGACAAGGCTTAACGATGTCCCTGGCTCGCTATCCCTCGCTGATCGACAAGGTCGTCTTCATCACCGGCGGCGGGTCGGGCATCGGCGCGGCGATGGTCGAAGCTTTCGCCGAGCAGAAGGCCAATGTCGCCTTCGTCGATATCGCCGTCGAAGCCTCCAAGGAGCTTGTCGGCAAGATCGGCGCCTCCCATCCCCCGCCGCTCTTTCTCCAGTGCGATCTCACCGACATCGCCGCGCTCGAAACGGCGATGGAGGAGGTCAAGCAACGCATGGGGCCGATCGCCGTGCTCATCAACAACGCCGCCAACGACCAGCGCCAGGCGGCGGACGAGGTAAGCGAGGAGGACTGGGACCGCACGATGGCGCTCAATCTCAAGCATCAGTTCTTCGCCGCCCAGATCGCCCGCCGCTCCATGCGCGAGCTCGGCGGCGGCGCGATCGTCAATTTCTCATCGACCGCCTGGATGCTCGGCGTGCCCCGATTGTCGGTCTACGCGACCGCCAAGGCGGCGGTCATCGGTCTCACGAACAGCCTTGCGCGCGAGTTCGGCCCCGACAACATCCGCGTCAACGCCATCGCGCCCGGCGCCGTAATCACCGAGCGCCAGCGCCGCCTTTGGATGAGCGAGGAACACATCGCCGACTTCCGCGCGCGTCAATGCATCAACCGAACCTTGCTCGCCGAAGATGTCGCGCGCATGGCGCTGTTCCTGTCTTCTGACGACAGCGCGATGATTACTAAGCAATGCTATCAGGTGGACGGCGGGCTGCGGTAATTTGCCTAGCCAAAAATGAACTTGATCACGCCATCTTCTGGGCGCATCTTCGGTTTTCTGGCGGCGCGAACTCAAGACCGCCTGAAAAAGGGGAGAGAACGATGACAGTTGCCCGCATACTCGCAGAAAAGGGGCGCGACGTTTTCACCACTCAGCCGCATCGCACCCTGAAGGAAGTGATCGAGCTCCTGGCCGATAAAGGCGTGGGCGCCGTGGTCGTGTCGGACGCTTCGCAGAGCGTTCTTGGCATCCTTTCGGAACGCGACGTCGTCCGCGTGCTCGCCAAACATGGCGCCTCCGCGCTCGATGATCCGGTGTCGCGTCACATGACGCCGAAGGTCGTCACCGCGACGCGCGACGATCCCATCGACCACGTCATGGAAATGATGACGGCTGGGCGGTTCCGCCATGTTCCGGTCGTGGCGGATGGGCGCCTGATCGGCATCATCTCGATTGGCGACGTCGTCAAGCGCCAAGTCAATGCGCTCGACAGCGAGCGTCAGGCTCTCCGCGAATACATCACAACGGCTTAGTTCGGCGGCCACGCCTCGGCGATCGCTCCGGCGGCGTCCGTCCGGCTGACTTCGACGTGCTCCCGAATTTCGGGGGCCGCCTTGCGGATGGCCTCGCGGCCGAGCGCGATCAGTTCGTCGGCGCGGTGGAACTCGAACATGCCGACGTTGCCGACCTTGACCTGCACCAGGGTGTCGGGCGGATCGCCTGCGAGTCTTGAGCGCATAATGCGGTCCTGAAGGATATCGAAGGCGTTGACCATCGAGGTCATCAGGCCCGGCGCGGGGGGCTCCCCGTTGACCTTGGCTCCGTTTGAACCGCGCCACCACCGGGAGATCATGCCGCCATTGTCGTGAGCCGGCTCCTCGTCCGAGGGCGTCGGATCAGGCCGGCCGAAAGGGTCCTGGATGACGGCGCCGCGGCCAACGCTGTCGCTGGAAATGTTGAGCGCGATGACGCGCTCGGCGCCGAGCGCGCGCGCGACGCTGACTGGAACCGGGTTCACGATCGCGCCGTCGAACAGCCAGCGTCCATCGACTTTCACCGGTTCGAGGACCCCCGGCAACGCATAAGACGCGCGGATCGCGTCAACGAGGAGGCCGCGCCGGAGCCAGATCTCGTGCCCGCCGCCGATTTCGGTCGCGACAGCGGCGAATTGGACCGGCAAATCCTCGATCCGGAGTTCGCCAAGCCCAGCCTCGAGCCTCGTCCGAAGCCGCTGGCCGCCGATGAGCCCGCTGCCGGTGAAGGAGAAATCCAGAAGCCCAAGCACCCGGCGGCGGGTGAGGGACCGGGCGAAGGTTTCGAGCATGTCGAGCCGGCCGGCGGCATAGCAGCCGCCGACCAGGGTGCCGATCGAGGAGCCGACGACGACGTCAAGTTTTAGGCCGAGCGCGTCGAGTTCCCTCAGCGCGCCGATATGCGCCCAGCCGCGCGCGGCGCCCGCTCCCAACACGATGCCGACTTTCGCCCGGCGGGGCCGTCCGCCGCCTGGCGCAGGTTCAGAATCTAGTCTGCGGGTAGCCGCTCTAAACATCGCTGATGTCGCCCCGAAATCCCCTCACCGTTCCCCTTTCCCCAGCGAAACCTAAGCTTGCGCTCCAGTTCTCGCCAGACAATTAACGTGAATTTGTTCGGAGTGGCCATTACTCGTGCGTGTGGGCCGGTTCGATGAAGGCCAGCCGAGACGTGTCGCCGTCTCGCTCGACGCGTCGGTAGAAGCAGGATCGCCGGCCGGTGTGACATGCCCCGCCGTCGCCGCCCACGGTGACGAAAGCGAGAAACGCGTCCTGGTCGCAGTCGACCCGCATTTCGACCAGCGTCTGGGTTTGTCCGGATGTGTCTCCCTTGCGCCACAAGGCATTGCGCGAGCGCGACCAATAGTGGACGACCCCCGTCGCGAGCGTCTCCCGCAAGGCGGCCTCATTCATGTGGGCGACCATCAGCACGTCGCCCCGCGAAGCGTCGACGGCGACGCAGGTGGCCAGACCGTCGGCGCCGAACTTCGGCTCGAACGCCTGACCTTCCTCCCGGTTGCTTGTCGCGCCGGTCTTCTCGTTGGAATTTACGCTCTCGCTCATCCCCATCTCGGTCACGTGCTGCTTTTGCTTAGGTTTTCTAAGCCCTCGATTTCGGCTTTCTCGCGACCTATATAGGGACCGTTGAGGATCGAGCGAGATGATCAGCGATATCTACAATCGGCGCATCCTCGAGCTTGCGGGCAACATTCCCCGCCTCGGGCGACTAAAGAACGCGGACGCCAGCGCGAAAGCGCATTCGCGGCTGTGCGGTTCGACCGTGACGATCGACCTTTGCGTCGAGAATGGACGGGTGGTCGATTTCGCCCATGACGTAAAGGCCTGCGCGCTCGGTCAGGCGTCCTCGTCGCTGATGGCGCGCCATGTGATTGGCGCAACCGCCGAGGAGCTGAACGCGCTCCGCGAGCGCGTGACGCGAATGCTGAAGGCGAACGGGCCGCCGCCGGACGGCAAATGGTCCGAATTCGCCGTCCTCGAGCCGGTGCGCGATTATAAGGCCCGCCACGCCTCCACCTTGTTGACCTTCGACGCCGTGGCCGATGCGTTGGCGCAGATCGCCGCGCGCGAGACGGCTCGCGAGACCGCGCCGGCGTCGTGAGCGCGCCTGTTTTAGCGCCGCGCCGCGCCGCTCACGCCGTAATTCGCTTCTACCAGCTTACGCTTTCTAGTCTGGCCGGGCGGCAGTGCCGGTACTTGCCGACCTGTTCGGCTTACGCGGACGAGGCCATCGAACGCCATGGCGTCTGGGCCGGCTCCTGGATGGGGCTGGCGCGCGTTTGCCGCTGCCATCCCTGGGGCGGCTCGGGCTATGATCCTCCCCCCGAACAGCCTCCCGCGGGCGCCTCGTGGGCGCAGCCCTGGGCTTACGGGCGCTGGCGCTCGGGCGCGTGAGCCTTGCCTCCGCCGTCCGCGACCTTTAAGGACACGCGCCGTCCCTGATACAGCCCCGAGAGATCTGACCGATGGCCGAGCCGCGCCGCGCCGCCGCAACTGCGCCTCGCTTCGAAGGCGGCCGCTTCCTTATCGTCGAGGCGCGCTATTATGACGCGATCGGCGCCGATCTGATGGCCGGCGCGACGCGCGCGATCGAAGCCGCAGGCGCGACGCACGACCTCATCAGCGTGGCCGGCGCGTTGGAAATTCCAGCCGGCATGGCGATCGCCCTCGAGGCGGCGAAAGCAGCAGGCCGGCCTTATGACGGAGCGGTCGCGCTCGGCTGTGTCGTGCGGGGCGAGACCTTTCATTTCGAGATTGTCGCGGGCGAATCGGCGCGGGCGCTGATGGACATGTCGGTCGAGCGGCGGCTCGCGCTGGGCAACGGCATCCTCACCACCGAAACGATCGCCCAGGCGGAGGAGCGCGCGGATCCCGAACGCGGCGACAAGGGGGGCGAGGCGGCGCGGGCGGCGATCGGGCTTGCCCATCTGTCCCGTCGGCTTATGAACCGATGAAACGGTCCGACAAGCGTTCGGCGGCGCGGCTCGCGGCCTCCCAGGCGCTCTATCAGATGGAGATCGCCGACAAGGGCCTTAACGATATCCTCGCCGAGTTCGAGGCCCACTGGATCGGGCAGGAGATCGAAGGCGACGCCTATACCCCCGCCGACCCGGCGTTTTTTCGCGATGTGGTCTCGGGCGTGCAGCACGATCAATTGCCGATCGACCGCGGGCTCGACGAAACGCTCGCTGCTGGCTGGCCGCTGCGGCGGGTCGAAGCGCTGATGCGCGCCATTTTGCGCGCGGCGTTTTATGAGTTGCGAAGCAGGCCCGATGTGCCGGCGCGCGTCGCGGTGACCGAATATGTCGATGTCGCCGCGGCGTTCTTCGGCCCCGAGGAGAGCGGCATGATCAACGCCGTGCTCGACGCCCTCGCGCGCCAGACGCGGCCGGCCGAGTTCGCCTCGAACCCGTAGCCAGCGAGGCGGCCTATCCCGCCCCGGAGCGTCGGATCCACTCGTCCTCGTCCACCGTCTCGACCCCCAATTCCCGCGCCTTGGCGAGTTTCGAGCCCGCGCCCGGTCCAGCGACCACAAGGTTGGTCCTGGCTGAGATCGAGCCCGAAACCTTGGCGCCCAGCCGCTCGGCGACCGCCTTCGCTTCGTCGCGCGTCATCTTTTCGAGCGTGCCCGTGAACACGATCGTCTGTCCCGCGAGCGGGTGGCCGGCGGCGATCGCTTCCATGGGTTCGATCGTCACTTCCTTCACGAGCGCGTCGAGCGCCGCCTCGTTGCGCGGCTCGGCGAAGAAATCCGCAATCGCCTCGGCGACGACGGGCCCAATTCCCCCGACCCCCGACAGTTCCTCGGCGGCGTTTTCGGCCCGCGCCCCCTCTCGCAACGATTTCCAGTCGCCGAAGTGGCGCGCGAGGCGCCGCGCATTGGTCTCGCCGACATGGCGGATTCCGAGCGCGAAGAGGAAGCGGTTGAGCGGGATGGTGCGGCGAGCCTCGATGGCCTGAAAGAGGTTACGCGCCGAGGTCTCGCCGAACCCTTCCCACTCGCGCAGGGGGGGCTCGCGTTGTCCGTCGCGCGCGGACAGCGTGAAAATGTCGGCAGGCGTCCGGATCAGGCCCTTCGTGAAAAAAAGCTCGATCAGTTTTTCGCCCAGGCCCTCGATGTCGAAGGCGTTGCGCGACACGAAATGCTTCAGGCCTTCGACCGCCTGCGCCGGACAGACGAGCGTACCGGTGCAGCGGCGCACGACGTCCTTGACCCCCGTCTTCTCGTCGATCTCGCGCAACGCCGCCGAGCCGCAGATCGGGCAGGTCTCCGGGAAGACATAGGGTTTCGAGCCGGCAGGCCGCTTGTCGAGAACGACGCCGAGAACTTGCGGGATCACGTCGCCGGCGCGTTGCACCAAAACTGTGTCGCCGGCGCGCACGTCCTTCCGCTCGATCTCGTCCTCGTTGTGCAGGGTGGCGTTGGAGACGACTACGCCGCCGACGGTCACAGGTCTGAGCTTGGCGATCGGCGTCAGCGCGCCGGTGCGGCCGACGTTGATCTCGATCGCCTCGACGATCGTCGTCGCCTGCTCGGCCGGAAACTTGTGCGCGACCGCCCATCGCGGCGAGCGGGAGACGAAGCCGAGACGCTGTTGCAGCGCGAGATCATTGACCTTGTAGACGACGCCGTCGATGTCGTAGCCGAGCGTCGCCCGCTTCTCTTCGATCGCGTGATATTGGATCACCATCTCCGCCGCCGTTCGGCAGAGCTTGGTCAAAGGATTGGTCGGCAGGCCGAACCGAGCCATGGCCTCGATAGCCCCGAACTGGGTCGAGGCGAAGGACTCGCTGACCTCGCCCCAGGCATAGGCGAAGAATTGCAGCGGCCGTTCGGCGGTCATGCGCGGATCGAGCTGGCGCAAAGAGCCTGCCGCGAAATTGCGCGGATTGGCGTAGATCGGCTTTCCGGCGGCGGCCTGGCGCGCGTTGAGCGCGGCAAAGTCGGCGTGGCGCATGTAGACCTCGCCGCGCGCCTCGAAGACCTTCGGCGCGCCCTTCAAGCGCTTCGGGATCGCCTCCACGACGCGCACATTCGCGGTCACGTCCTCGCCCTCGTAGCCGTCGCCGCGCGTGGCCGCCTGGACGAGGTCGCCATTCTCGTAACGCAGGCTGCAGGAGAGCCCGTCGATCTTGGCTTCCGCAACGACATCAAGCGGCGCGCTTTCGTTCAACCCAAGAAAGCGGCGCACGCGGGCACAAAACTCCTCGACTTCCTCGTCGGCGAAGATGTTGCCGAGCGACAGCATCGGCACGCGGTGGCGAACCTTGGCGAATTTCTCCGACGGTGCCGCGCCGACCTTGCGGTTGGCCGAATCCGCATCGACAAGTTTGGGGAACTGCTCTTCGAGCGCCGTATAGCGCCGTCGCAGCGCATCATAGTCGGCGTCCGAAATGGTCGGCGCGTCCTCGCCGTGATACCGCCGGTCGTGCTCGGCGATCTCCGCCTGAAGCCGCGCGTGCTCTTCCCGCGCTGTGGCTAGCTTTAATCCACCAGAGCGTCTGCCGTTGGGCTTTCGCAAGCAAACCTATACCTGGTCACGTTAAGAGCGCTTAGAACCGCCTCTGCACATTACGTATCTCCTTCTGCCCATACCCAGCAAAATAAGGGGGAATCGCACAAAGTCAAGCGACCTTCTGGGTGCGATATATCACCCGAAGCGCGCCGCCACGATGGCATGGCCCACCCTTCCATCCGTAATGCTTATATCCCATTTCAATTCCGCTGATTCTAGTTTCATACGCGCCGCCAGGAATAATCTCGATGTCATCCACCTGCGCCAAAGGGTCGAGTGCAACGTGTAATGTTTTAAGATTGTCCGTCGTTCCGTTCTGCTGACTAAGCGGTGGAAATGACCCAGGAACAGCCATACGGATTTCCACTGCATTAGCCTTTGGCGCATAAGTTAACCCAAGCGTCAAGTAATCTCCACCGTGGATGGAAAGAGGTTTCATCATCTTATCTACCTCCTCTTCCTGGATCACTGTGTATCTTTCACCTTCGATAAATTGCTTCTCAAATAATATGACACAAGATTTGCATTTTTGACTTTCATCAATGATATTAAACACAGTATAATCAATGGATTCTCCTGCTTCGTTCCTTACCTCAAAGCGTACATTCCTTCCGCTTGCGGCCGTCGTTGACAGTAATTCCGTCACATGAACGAACCTAGTTCCAGATGAAACTTGGATCTTATCAGTAAATCTGATAAAATCAAATCTTGTCAAATTATTTTTATCGAGGCAGTAAGCAACTACTTCAATCATAGTCATCTCAAGAATAATATTATCCGCTCTCTTGTACAGATCAAACAATTTCTGAGCAGATTTAGAGAGGTCGTCCAATCTAGTTTTGGGGCTAAAGGAAGATTCGACTGCGATTGGCGCGGGAGGTTGGCTCAAGAACTCAATTCTCTCCTTAGTCCACCTAATCGCAGCTTCCTTTGCAACTACGTACGCCGATGTAGACTTAATGAATTTAATAAACCCGTCGATTTCCATGCTTTCTACTTCAAAATCATCATATCTAGTCGGTATTGTATAAACGAATTCGCTACCAATCCTGCTTTTCATTAATCTTGTCGCATTGGCCATAGCCGCGTTCAACATAGAGAACATTAAACTAATCGGGTTGGATGGCGCTTTTACATAGGCATCGTCTGCAAATGCAAATGCCAAGACATGGCCCCTGGCGCTATCAAGCATGTCCGTTGGAAGATTGTTTAGCACTCCTCCGTCCACTCTCTCTGCGGACACGCGATAGTACAAAGGTAGGCCAGCCGAAGTCATTAAGGCCTGCATAAGTGTGGAATCCGGCTGGTGCGGTTGAACTGATCTAGTCGTCAAGTCCGCTATAGAAGCAAAAAAGGGCGCCCTCGCCGCTCGAATTCGACCAACGGTAAATCGGGGGAAATGCCACAAACCAGAAGGCATCTTGACAGAAAAGTTTTAAGGTCAAGTTCATTTGCGAATGGTCGCTTGAGCAGAACCAGAGATATTATTCTGGGCCAAGTAATCTCTGGGAGTATATCGCGAATTTCATCGGGATTATTATTGGCGTCATTCAAAAGTTGGTTTTGTAAAAGCTGTGTCTTACCTTTTCCTGCGACGAGTGCAGCGGCAATTGCGCCAGCAGAAGTACCCGCAGCCCCGGTAATCTGAATTATCCCCTCGTTCTCCATCTCTAATAAGGCTTCAACAATAGGAAAAAAAAGTGCCAACCGGGCGCCACCCCCTTGAAAAGCGACTTGAACTTTCATCGCAAGCCCCCTCAGCAAAGCCCTCAGTTTTTGCGCGCAATACTGTAGAGCGTAAGTGGTTCGGGATAAAAGCGCAACAAGACGGCCCTATGCGCGCACTTGCTCGTACTCGGCACACGACCGAAGGCATTGGGTTCGCCAACTTACGGAAGCTACGAGGTCGGCTTAACCGGCGGCTAACCGGTTTGCTCCATTGATTGGCGTTGGCGAGACGGCGGTCCGGGGCGACCGCGCGTCATGAGATCTCGATCCGCCTGCCCATTCAGCCGAGATCTTCGATGCGCGCCCTCCTCGCCATGCTTCTTGCCGCCTTGCTCGCCGGATGCTGCGTCGGCGGCTATCCTCCCATGTGGACCGCCGATCCGCCTCCGTTCAACGCCTTCCAGGCGGGCATGAAGCTCGCGGTCGGCATGCCGACCGACGTCGCCATCCTCATCCTTGGCTCAAGGCCGGTCTCCTCCAAGGCGACGAGCTGTGGCGTCCTCGGGGGATACGAGTGGCCATGCGATGTTTTGAAATTCGGCTGCTGCGCGGGCAATCAGCTTGTCGTCTACATCGCGCCGACGCCTGACGGGCGCGGGGCGGTCAACAGCTGGGGGCTCGGCGGCTAAGCCTGCCGCCCGCCCTGGCCTTTCTCAGCCTCGCCTCGCGCCTCAAAAGCGCCGAGCCTTCGTCCCGCTATCGCCCATGTGATCTCCCTCAATAGCCCCCTCGGCGGCTTCGCGTCGCTCAAATCCAACACAGCTTTGGTCATCGAGGAGCAGCCATGATCGGCGCAAGCGAAGCGGCGCGTTTCCCGCAAGACAAACCGTCGCGCCAGGTTTTGGTGGCAAGCGGCAGCACGCCAAGGTTCAGCAAGGCGCCCGAAGTCACCCTCGGGTTCTGGATCATCAAAATCCTCGCGACGACGCTCGGAGAGACCGGCGGAGACGCCGTCACCATGTCGATGAAACTCGGCTACGCAGTCGGGACGCTGATCTTTCTAGCGATCTTCTCGGGCGCCGTTTCCCTTCAGATTCGCTCCAAAAAATTCAACGCTTACCTTTATTGGCTCACCATCGTCGCGACAACGACTGTCGGCACAACGATCGCCGACTTCCTCGATCGCTCACTGGGGATCGGATACTTTGGGGGTTCTGCGCTGGTGCTGACTTGTCTGATGGCGTCGCTGGCCGTTTGGCGATGGTCTGAAGGCACGGTCTCGGTCAACACGGTTGTCACGCCGAAGGCCGAATCGTTTTACTGGGTGACGATCTTGTTTTCGCAAACGCTCGGCACCGCGCTCGGGGATTGGGTCGCCGACACCAATGGTCTTGGTTATGGAGGCGGCGCAATCCTGTTTGCCGGCGCGCTCGCCATCACTCTTGGGCTCTACGCCTTCACGCGGACGACGCGCGTCACGCTGTTCTGGGCCGCTTTTATTCTTACCCGCCCTCTTGGAGCGACGCTCGGCGATCTTCTCGATAAGCCTCTGAGTAGTGGCGGCTTCGAGATCAGCCGCTATCTCGCCTCCGCAATCCTCGCCGGGCTTATCGTCGCGATGATTGCGGTGTTGCCGCAGAGGGCCGGCGCCCATCCCGGCGCGCGTCGCGAAGAAAGCTGAAGTCATCGCGACGGCGTGCGAGGCGACGAAAAAGACCGGGGCTCGGCAGCTAAGCCTGCCGTTCCCGGCGTTCCTCAGTCCTCGCCTCCACTTTCGAGACAAAATCGCCAATGTGCTTGAGGAAAACCGGCGCGAGCGCCGGGGGGAAATCGTGGCCCATGCCGGGAACGATGATCAATTCGGCGCCGGGAATGCTCTCGGCCGTGTCCTTGGCCGCAGCGGCAGGAATTACCGGATCGTCGGCGCCATGGATGACGAGCGCGGGACAATGCAGCTTTTTTAGGAGCTTGTCGCGAGGCGGGGCGACGATCAAAGCCGCCGACTGACGCGAGATGCCGGCCAGATCGAAAGGCGCGTAATCAGTGCGAACCTCGGCCCTCGCGCGCATCTCCGCTTCGCTTGCCGAAAAGCCCGAGCCGGCCAGCGCTTTTTGGACGAGAACGCTCGCTTCGACGAGATCCTCGCGGCTCGCGCTTTCCGGTGGGCGGAACAGCACGGACAGGGTCTCCGGGTTGCCCGACGGCAGATCTCGACGTCCCGTGGTGGACATGATCGAGATGAGGCTCTTCGTCCGGTCCGGATGATTGATCGCGACCAACTGCGCGATCATACCGCCCATCGAGGCGCCGACGATATGGGCGCGGTTAATGTGGAGCGCGTCCATGAGCCCGACGACGTCGTTGGCCATATCGTCCAGGGTGTAGGGAACCTGCGGGCGTCTCCCCGCCATCACCTCCGCGAACAGGGCCCGAGGGTCCGGCGCGGTTTCTCCGGCGAGATGGGTCGATTTGCCGACGTCGCGATTATCGAACCTGACGACCCGGAATCCCCTTGCGGCCAGACCATGGCAGAGCGCCTCCGGCCAGAAGGTGAGCTGGGCCCCGAAGCCCATGATAAGCAGAATGAGCGGATCGCTATCGCGTCCGAAGCTTTCATATTCGATGTCGATTCCATTGGCTCGAATTTGCGGCATGGGTTCTCCGGGGACTCTTTGTTCGTGTAATGCCCGCGAAAGCGGGCGCTGGGCAAGTCTAACGACAAGGCGTTGTGCTTCCGGCTTGTGCGTAAACCTCGCCTGCGTTCGTCGTCGTTGGGACGTTGACTCCCAGCATCGGATTGAAAATAAGCGCTCGCATGCGTAGCGTTTGCGAGCGTCTTTAGCTGACCAAGAAGAAAAAAATGCGAAATTTTTCGCTTTCGGCGGCGGGTCTTTGCGGCGCGGCGGCGCTGATTATAGCCCTGAGCGCGACGGCGGACGCCAAAAGTGCCCCGGGTCGCTTAACACGCGGGGCTTTTGCGCCAAGACGGAGGGTGGTTCGCCCCGCTGCCTCGCGAAATGCGGCGAATACCGTCGAGCCCGCCTCCCGAGCGGCTGTTAGGAAAGCAAGTACGTCTCAAAGGAATGCGGCTTCGCGAGGCAGTAGGCTCGCCCGTCATTGCAACGCCTTCGCGCCCTCAACCACCGCCTCCTGGGGCTCGACCCATCGAAAGCCAGAGAGCTGGTGGCGCGCCCAGGTGAACTGCCGCTTGGCGTAGTGGCGCGTGTCGAGTGTCGCGCGCTTCGCCGCTTCCGCGAGCGTCATCCGGCCTTCAAGATGGGCGATGAGATGGGGAACGCCGTGCGCGCGCATGACCGGGAGCGCCGGATCAAGCCGGCGCTGCCTCAACGCCGCGACTTCGTCGAGCGCCCCTTGCACAAGCATGGCGTCGAACCGCGCGTCGATGCGTCGGCCGAGTTCCGCGCGATCGGGCGCAAGATAAAGGCCCGCCCATTCGCCTTCGTGAAGCGCCGGCGCCCCACGCACGCCGAGGAATGAGACGAGCGGGCGTCCGGTCGCTGCCATGACCTCGAGCGCGCGCAGGATGCGCTGTCGGTCACTGGGATTGAGGCGTTGGGCGGTCTCGCGATCGCGCGTTCGCAATTCGTCGTGAAGGTCGGGCGTGGCCCGGCCCTCCGCCTTCGCGCGGATCTCGGCCCGCACGGCTTCGGGCACGGGCGGGATGTCCGACAGCCCTTCCGTCAGCGCACGGAAATAAAGCCCCGTTCCGCCAACGAAAATCACCGGCTTTTCGCCGATGTCCGCCAGAATCTCGCTCGCCGCCAGCGCCCATCGTCCGGCGGAGAAATTAACCGCGCCGTCGATCGCTCCGAACAGCCGATGGGGCGCGAGCCGCTCCTCCGCCGGGGTTGGCCGCGCGGTCAGGATGCGGAGGTCCCGGTAGACCTGCATCGAATTGGCGTTGACGATCGTCGCGCTGAATCGTGTTGCGAGGGCAAGCGCCGTCGCCGACTTGCCGCTCGCCGTCGGTCCTGCGATGAGAAGCGCGCGCCTCAAGTGTTTGCCTGCTCCCCCGGAAGCGTCATGTCGTCCGTCCTCGTCGCCACGCTCATCGCCGATCCATCGAACGCGCCGCTCAGCGAAGCAACAGTCGACCGGGCCGCGCAAGCCCTTAACGGGATCGAGCGCCGGCGTTGGCTCGACGAAGGCGTCGCGGCCGATCTTGTTTTCACCGGGGACCTGAAGGCCAAGCGCGCCGCGCTCGACCGCGCGCTCGCGCAAGAGCCGATCGACGTTATCGTCCAGCCGCTCGCCCTTCGCCGGAAAGCGCCTTTTGGTCGCCGACATGGATTCGACGCTGATCGGTCAGGAATGCATCGACGAGCTTGCGGATTTTGCCGGGGTCGGCGAGCGTGTCGCCGCGATCACCGAGCGGGCGATGCGCGGCGAGGTCGCTTTTGCGCCGGCCTTGCGCGAGCGCGTGGCGCTGCTCGCCGGCCTTCCCGAGACGGTGATCGAGGCGGTGCTGAAAGAGCGCATCATGCTCAATCGCGGAGCGCGCACGCTCGTTCAGACGATGCGGGCGAACGACGCCTATGTCGCGATCGTATCCGGCGGCTTTCGCCAGTTCACAGGCGCCATTCGCGAGCGGCTCGGCGCCCACGAGGACCGCGCCAACATGCTCATGATCGAAGGCGGCAAGCTGAGCGGAAGGGTCATCGAGCCGATCCTCGGCCAGGACGCCAAGCTCAGCGCGCTGAAAGAGATCGCCGCCGCGATGGGCGTTTCGCTTGAAGAGACGCTCGCCATCGGCGACGGCGCCAATGATCTTCCGATGCTGCAAGCGGCCGGACTCGGTGTCGCCTACCGCGCCAAGCCCAAGGTCGCCGCCGCGGCGGACGCGCGCATCGAGCGCACCGATCTCTCGGCGCTGCTCTACGCGCAGGGCTTCGCGCGCAAGGATTTCGTCGAGGGGTGAGTTTGCGTCACGGCCCAATAACTGCCCCAGCGGCATCCCCAGGTCTGGCCCTCATTCGGCCCCTCTTTTGTTGGACGTTATCCTGTGGCGTGTTAACCGGGTGACTTGCGTCCAATACGCGCGGCGAGTTGGCGGGGAGGGCCCGCCGTCAGCCTGCACGGAACGCGCACGCTAGAACGAAGGGGTCCGGCGATGACAATCGCGTCGGTCATGAGAGCGCCCGAAGCAGTCGATCACGCGGCGCTCGCCGAAAGTATGCCGCTCGATGAAATCGACGTCAGCAATCCCGCTTTGTATCAGGACGACGTCTGGCAACCCTATTTCCGCCGTCTGCGGCGCGAGGCGCCGGTCCATTATTGCCCGGCAAGCCCGCTCGGTCCCTACTGGTCGGTGACCAAGCATAAGGACATCATCGCGCTCGAAGTTGACCATCGGCGATTTTCGTCCAGTTCGTCCCTCGGCGGCATTACGCTGCGGGATCGCGGGGGCGACCTCGAACTGCCGATGTTCATCGCCATGGATCCGCCCAAGCATGACGTGCAGAGGAAAGTCGTTCAGCCGATCGTCTCGCCGGAGAATCTGGCCAATTTCGAGGGCCTGATCCGCTCCCGTGTGCGCGACACGCTCGACGGCCTGCCGCGCGGCGAAACCTTCGACTGGGTGGACAAGGTTTCGATCGAGCTCACCTGCCAGATGCTCGCGACCCTGTTCGACTTTCCGTTCGGGGACCGGCGCAAGCTCAGCTACTGGTCGGACGTCTCGACCGCGATCCCGCACGAGGGTGGGCTCGTCGAAAGCGAGGACCATCGCGAGGCGGTCTTTCGCGAGTGCCTCGGCTATTTCATGAATTTGTGGAACGAGCGGGTCAATTCCGAGCCACGCCGCGATCTCATTTCCATGCTCGCGCATGGCGAAGCCACGCGGAATATGAGCGCCCGCGAATATCTCGGCAACGTCATTCTGCTGATTGTCGGGGGCAACGACACGACCCGCAATTCGATGAGCGGCGGCCTCTTGTTTCTGAGCCAGAACCCGGACGAATTCGCCAAACTTCGCGCCAGGCCCGAACTCGTCGACTCGTTGTCGCCGGAGATCATTCGCTACCAGACGCCCCTCTGCTACATGCGCCGCACCGCGCTTGAAGACGTCGAGTTCGGCGGCCATCTCATCCCCAAGGGGGACAAGATCGCCATGTGGTACATCTCGGGCAACCGCGACGAGGAGGCGATCGAAGAGCCCGACCGCTTCATCGTCGACCGCGCCCGTCCGCGCCAGCATCTCTCGTTCGGCTTCGGCATTCACCGCTGCGTCGGCAAGAGCCTGGCTGAAATGCAATTGAAAATCCTGTGGGAAGAAATCCTCGACCGCCTGCCTGGCATCGAGGTCGTCGGCGAGCCCAAGCGGGTGTTCTCGTCCTTCGTTCACGGGATCAGCGAATTGCCGGTGCGGATCCCGGGCTGAGAGGCGGGCCTTCTGCGCGAATCAGGCAGTGGTGTCCGGTGGCCGAACGCAGCGGGCCGGATGACGATTTATTGTATAAAACCAAAATCTAGACTAGGCTTGCCCGATGTACTTTTCTGTTCTTCCGCAGCCAAGGGTTTTGGCGTCGGCGTCAGCGCCGCGGGCGCTAGACCGTATTGCGTTCGGACGGTTTTGTCATTGCGAGAAGCGCAGCGACGAAGCAATCCAAAGGACCTGGCGCCTGGCGTTCCTCGGGCTTCCTGTCCGGAAGGACAGGGTCTTTCGACGCTATGGCGCGCAATGACAGCGCTGCGTCCATCCGCTCACAGCGTGCTCCAAGGGAAAAAGGCTCAAGAAAAAAAATTTCCTCGAATTTCCCGTGTAACCCATTGAAAAGGCTTGTTTCGGACGAGAGAATCCAAGGAAATCCAAGGAATTCCAACCCCATAATCGGGGGTTTTTGCATCGAAAGGTGGGGCTCCCAAGACAATCCAAACCGCTCGACCGGACGATGCCGCCTATCAGTCGAGACAGCTGATACACAAGACAATTTAGTTTAATTACATCGAGCCCCGCGCCAGAACCTCCAGCACCCGCTCGACCAGCTCCGCCTCGGGCGCGGCGAACTGGGCGCGCTGGCGCAATTCCAGATAGTCGGCGCGGTCCTTGGTCGACTTCGCAAGCTCGGCGCCGAGGTTGAGGTCGCGGATGGTGACCTGCGGGCCACCTGCCGCGTTGCGCTCGTTCGAGCCCTGGATGACGGCGACACGGCTCCTGCGTCGGTCCGCATATTTGAGCTGCGCGTTCATGCCGGCCGATCCCAGGTAAAGCTCGGACGCGATCTTGGCCTCGCGGAGGCGCGCCACGAGCCGCTGGTAGTTCGCCATCGAGGCCGCGTCGCGGTCGAGCGCAAGCACGACGACCGGGCCGGGGGTCTCGGCCGCCGCGACGATCGGGCTCTTGATCGCGCGCAACGCAGCGAGCAGCCGCGAGACGCCGATCGAGAAGCCGGTCGCGGGCACCGGCTCGGCGCGGAAGCGGGCGACGAGTCCGTCATAGCGCCCGCCGCCCCCGACCGAGCCGAAGCGGACCGGCCGGCCGTCGTCGTCCTTCACCTCGAAGGTGAGCTCCGCCTCGAAGACGGGGCCGGTGTAATATTCGAGCCCGCGCACCACCGAAGGGTCGATGCGGATGCGGTTAAGCCCGTAGCCCGCAGTCTCTACAATGGCTGCGATCTCGCGCAGCTCGGAGAGACCTTCTTGGAGCCGCCCGCTGGCGGCGTCTTTGAACGGGAGGGCCATTGTTTGCAGAACGTCAGCGTTGCTGGTCACGATCTCTTCCGACGCTGAAGGCTGGTCGCCGGGCAGCGTGAGCGTGATTGAGTTCCCGTCCTCCAGCAGGGGCTGCTTGCTAAATAGACTTAGCATTCGATAGGCTTGATCCTCGTTGAGATTTGCCCCCTTTGTAAAATCGCCGCTCTCGTCCTTTCGCCCCGATGTAAGCAGATCGTAGACGCCGTAGCCGCCGAGCCTGTCGAGCTTGTCGATCGCGCGTAAGACCGTCAGGCGCCGTCCCGCGTTTTCGGCGCCGCCGAGCCCGATCGCCTCCATCACGCCGTCGAGCACCTTGCGGTTGTTGACCTTGATGACGTAGTCGCCGCGCTTGATGCCAAGCGCTTCCAGGCAATCTGCGGCCATCATGCAGATTTCAGCATCCGCCGCCGGCGACGCCGAGCCGACCGTGTCGGCGTCGAACTGCATGAACTGTCGAAAGCGTCCCGGGCCGGGCTTTTCGTTGCGGAACACCCAGCCCGCGCGATAGGAGCGATAAGGCTTCGGCAGCCGGTCGTAGTTCTCGGCCACATAGCGCGCGAGCGGCGCCGTCAGGTCATAGCGCAGCGACAGCCATTGCTCGTCGTCGTCCTTGAACGAGAACACGCCTTCGTTCGGCCGATCCTGGTCGGGCAGAAACTTGCCAAGCGCGTCGGTGTACTCGATGAACGGCGTCTCCACGCCCTCGAATCCGTAGAGCGCATAGACCTCGCCGATCTTGGCCATCATCGCTTGCGCCGCGACGAGATCGCTCGCGTCGCGGTCTGCAAATCCTCGGGGCAGGGTGGCGCGGGCGCGAGGGGAAACGTCGGCGGGTTCGGTCATGGCCGCTCTATATCCGGCAAAAGCGCCGGCTAGAAGAGGTTCGCGGCGACGTTGATGGTGAGCGCAAGGATGATCGCGTTGAAGAAGAAGCAGGCGACGCCCTGAATGACGACAATCCGTCGCATGCGCTTCGAGGAGACGTTGACGTCGGAGGAGGCGAATGTGGAGCCGACGGTGAAAGCCTGATAGAAGAACTCCATCCAGTCCGGCTGGGGGTTTCCCGGAAACTCCAGGCCCCCAGCAACCCCGCCCTTGTGGCGCTGGTAATAGACGCCGGCGTAGTGCAGGCCGAACATCACCTGCAGGAAGGCCCAGGCGCTGAGCACCGTCAGGGCGACCAGCGTCAGATGGCCGGCTTTTTGCCAGCCCGCCATGGTCTTGACGGGTCCAAGCTCCCAGACGATTGCGGCTATCGCGGCGAGGGACGCGACAGCGCCGAGGACCACCAGAACCCACTGGTTCTCGTCCTCGGGCCTTACACGCGCCTGCTGCTTTGGATCCGTCACCATCTGCCCGATCATGAGGAGGAACGCCCAAGCCCCCGCATTCCAGGCGATCAACAGGCGCGTCGCCTCGCGAATGTCCACTCCGAGCTGCAAGAGGATATAGGCCGCGATCATGAGCGCCGCTCCCGCCAGGAGACGCGGCCGATGCGCAAAGGTTCTGAGAAAGCCAGGATAGGAATGGGCGGCCGGCTGTCCGGGGCCGGGCGCTCGCTGCCGATTTGAGGATCCAGGCGCCTTATTGGTTCCCGCTGGAGGCGACGACTTGGGCGTTCCGGCTGCCTTGTCGGCTCTCGTCGGGGGCGGCGACTTGGGCATGCGAGGGCCATTCGGGTCCAGGGGAGGCCTGCCTTGCCCGAGGCGGCGGCGAGGGTCAAGCGCGCTACCAAGGCTTCTCCTTTCGATGCTAGAAAGGCCCGTGCGGCAGGCGCCGCGTTGAAACAGGGCGGCGCCTGCCGGAATTTGCCGCCAGGGAGGATTTGACCCCATGAGTTCGGACCCCAGGGATCCCGACGACGAGCCTGCGGCGCTTCGAGCCAGGCTCGATCGGCTGAAGGGCGACCTGAAGAGTAGGCCAGCTCCGACGCCTGCTCCGGAGCAAAAGCACGAGCGCAAACCGGACGCGGCCGGTTCGGCGATGTCGCTTGGCTTGCGCGCCGGCAGCGAGTTCGTCTCGGCGGTGATCATCGGTTTGGGGATCGGCTGGGTTCTCGACCGCGCGCTCCACACCAATCCTGCGTTTCTGATTGTATTTTTCCTGATCGGCGTGGCGGCGGGGATCTGGAACGTCATCCGCACGACTTCGCCAAAACGGTCTCCTTGAAGCGCAATTCGCCCTTGTCTCGCGCAAACTCGCCGGATAA
The DNA here is from genome assembly GCA_963737365.1 of uncultured Alphaproteobacteria bacterium. Lineage (GTDB taxonomy): Bacteria > Pseudomonadota > Alphaproteobacteria > Rhizobiales > Beijerinckiaceae > Roseiarcus. Next base: position 91,689 of record CAVTSD010000005.1, on the reverse strand, counting down.
AGACGTGCGGCGCTCGCCTTCGCGAGCCGAACGGGACGCCTCGTTTGGGGGGGCGCGGAGCCGCTGACGGGGCGCTTTGAGCCTCACAACGAAGCGGACGACGACGGGGACTAGCAGACGTGGCGGCAGAGTCGGGACCGGCGATCAATCCGATCGAACAGTTTGCCCTGCACCCTGTCGTCTCGATTCAGGTCGCAGGCCACGACGTCTCCCTGACCAACTCGGGCCTCTTCATGCTGCTCGCGGTCGCGATCACCTGTCTTTTGGTCGCGATCGGTGCGCGAGGCGACTCCGGCGTGCCCGGACGCCTGCAGGCTATGGCCGAAATGTCCTACGAGTTCATCGCCGGCATGGTGCGCTCCTCCGCGGGCGAAGCGGGGATGCGGTTTTTTCCGTTGGTGTTTTGCATCTTCTTTTTTGTGCTGCTCGGCAACTTGATCGGCTTCATTCCTTATTCGTTCACGGTGACGAGCCAGATCATCATCACCGCTGCACTGGCGCTCATGGTCTTTTTCACCGTCGTGATCGTGGGAATCAAGGATCACGGGGTGCATTTTTTCAAATTGTTCGTGCCGCCGGACGTGCCGATCTACATCCTGCCGTTGGTGGTGGCGATCGAGGTTTTCTCCTTCTTCGTCCGCCCGGTCAGCCATTCGGTGCGCTTGTTCGCCAATATGCTCGCTGGCCACATTACGCTTAATGTTTTCGGCGCGTTTGTCGTCATGCTGCTTGGAGCCGGCGCTGTCTTCAAGGTGTTCGCGGTGCTGCCCTTCTTGATGACGATCGGGCTCTTCGCTCTAGAGCTCCTCGTCGCTTTCCTGCAGGCCTACGTGTTCGCGATGTTGACTTGCATGTATCTCAACGACGCGGTTCACCCGGGCGGGCACTAATCTTCTGATCAACCGCAAAGCTTCAAGAACGCCATAAGGAGTAACGAATGGAACCGCATGAACTCGCCATCGCCGCCAAATATATCGGCGCTGGCCTCGCCGCGATCGGGACGGGAGCCGCCGGTATCGGCGTCGGCACGTTGTTCGGTCAGTTCCTGAATGGCGCACTGCGCAATCCGTCGGCGGTGGAAGGTCAGTTCGGTCGCCTGATTTTTGGCTTCGCGGTGACCGAGGCGCTCGGCATCTTCGCGCTTCTGATCGCGTTCCTGTTGCTGTTCGCAGTGTGACGAGCCAGAGTGCGGCTCGCTTTATGAGAGGGCGCTTGGCGTGGCCACCAAGGATTTGAGCGGGGGACCTGCGGCTTCCGACGCGACACAAACGCAGGTCGGTCAGGCCCCGCATGCGAACTTTCCGCCTTTCGACGCCAGCACATTTCCGTCGCAGCTCGTGTGGTTCGCGATCGCCTTCGGCTTCCTCTACTGGTACTTGGCCAAGCGAGGCTTGCCGCAACTCGGCGCCGTAATCGAGGGCCGCAAAGCCCGAATCGCTGCCGACCTCGACGAAGCGACGGCGATGCAGCAGAAAGCTGACGCTGCGGCCGCCGCGCATGAAAAGACGTTGGCCGAAGCGCGCGCGAAGGCGCAAAGCCTCGCCCAAGCCGCTCGTGAAGCCGCCGCGGCTGACGCCCAGGCCAAACGGCAGGCGCTCGAGGACGAGCTCGCGGCCAAGCTCGCCGACGCCGAGCGGGAGATCGCCAAGACGCGCGGCGAGGCTATGGCGAATGTCGCGGAGGTCGCCCGCGACGCTGCGGGAGCGATCGTTGAGCGCCTCGGCGGACGGCCGGCTGACCCATCGTCGATCGCGGCGGCCGTCAAGTCGCTAAGCGGAGCCGCATGATGGATTATGATGCGGAGTTCTTCGTCCTCCTCGGCTTCATCGTCTTCATTGGCGTGCTCCTTTATTTTGGCGCCCATCGTGTTGTGCTGAAGGCCCTCGACGCGCGCGGCGAAGCAATTGCGGCCGAACTCGCTCAAGCCGCTAAGCTTCGCCAGGAGGCGACGTCGCTCTTGGCGAGCTTTGAGAAAAAGTCTGCTGAAGCTGAAGCGAGCGCCGCGGCTATTGTCGCTGAAGCCCGCGCTCAAGCGGAGCAACTGAATATTGAGGCCGGCGAGCGGCTGAAGGAGTTCATCGCCAGGCGCACCAAGCAAGCCGAAGCGAAGATTGCGCTAGCGGAGGCGCAGGCGTCGGCCGAGGTTCGCGCCGCTGCGGCGGAGCATGCCGCAAGGGCGGCGGAAATCGTGCTTACCGACCAGATGAGGGGGCCCGGCGGCTCCGATCTGGTGGCGCACGAAATAGGCGAGATTAAGCGCCGCCTTTCCTAAGGCCGAAGAGGGCCAATGGGCCTCCTCGCTCGCCGCAAAGTTGCGCGTAACGCTTTGCGCTCGCTTGATTTGGCGAGCACCGAGCGCCATTGTGGCGCAGCCGAGCGGCGCGCGCCGGGGTTTCGTTTGCGGGGAGCAACGGCGTTGAAGAGAACGATCTTCAGTCTTTTAGCTTTTTTCGCGTTCTTTCCGCTCGCTTGGGCGGGCGGCGGTCCGGCGGAGCTCAACCTTTACGATACGCCAGCTGAGGCGCGTTGGGCGCCGTTTGTCGCCGACATGCCTGGATGCGAGGATGGTGGTGTGCTGTCGACGATCAGCGGTCGCTTCGCCGGGACCCAGCGCGAGTTTTGGAATTCAAATCTGGCGATCGGCGGCTTCGACCGCGTGCGCGAGATCGGCTTTCGGTCCAATGGTTTGTCTTATATTCCGCGCCGCTATTGCGTCGCTCGCGCCGCAATGTCCGATCAGAGGGAGCGGACCGTCGTCTATTCAATCGGGACACAATTGGGCATCATCGGAAATTCTTGGGGCGTCGAGTGGTGTGTCGTTGGCGTCGACCCGACCTTCGCCTACGCGCCAAATTGCGAGGTCATCCGGCCAATCCTCGAGCGGGAAATCGGCAAAGCCAAATGGCTCGCCGGTTACGGTCTTAGAGCTGGCTACTGAGCGGCCCAAGCCGAAGGCGGAGACCTCAGATGGGCCGTCTGGCGCTTAAGTTCGCCCTGAGCTTGGCGCTTACGGCGCCTTGCACGGTCAAAACTGTCGCGCAGACCCCGCCTTCTCCCCCGCCCGTCGCGCAAACTGCGTCCGCTCCGCCCGTCGCAACCACGCAATTTGATTATTACGTGATGACCCTCTCTTGGGCGCCGGGTTTTTGCGATCTCGGCGGCAAGGACACGTCGTCGCCAGAATGTGCGGAAGGCTCAGGCGACGGCTTCGTCGTCCACGGCTTGTGGCCAAATAATGAGTATCGTCCGAACCCTGAATCCTGCCTGGGCCACGACCCCACATTCGCCGATCTCGATGATGAGCATGGCGTCTACCCAAACGACCGCCTGGCTGCCTATGAGTACCGGAAGCATGGAACCTGCACGGGCCTTAACCCGCATGACTATTTCGAGACTGTACGGGAGGTGCGAGCGCGGCTGAAAATCCCGCAGATGTTTCAGGCGACGAGTGACAAATTGAACATGACGCCCGAAGAGATCGAGCAGGCGTTCATGGCCGCCAACCCTAATCTGCGCCCCGACAACATGGCGATCAGCTGCAGCAACGGCGAGCTGGTCGACGTGCGATTTTGCCTCGCGAAGGATCTCTCGTCATACGCGGTCTGCCGGAAAGTCGCGCGCCACTCCTGCCAGCGGGGATCGCTCGTGATCGCTCCGGTGCGCTGATCCTGTCATTTCAACGCCTATGGCCGGCGCGGCGGGCGGCGCGTCCCTCTCGCCGCGGACCTTGGTTAAAGAATCCTTTCCAAGCTGGACCGGAGCTGCATTTGGCGTGTTATAAAGGGATCGTTGTTAGCGTTGAGTAGGAGTTCCTATGCCCCCCCCGCGCCCCTACTGGAAGGGATATCTCAAGCTTTCTCTCGTCTCGTGTCCCGTCGCCCTCTATACGGCGACCTCGTCGGGCGATCGGGTCGCCTTCCGGCAGATCAACAAGAAAACCGGCAATCGTCTTCGTCAGCAATTGGTCGACGAAGGAACGGGCGATCCCATCGATCCCGACGACAAGGGGCGGGGCTACGAAGTCGATAAAGGCGTCTACCTGCAGGTCGAGGACGAGGAGCTCGACGCCATCGCGATCGAGAGCAGCCATACGATCGATATTGATAGCTTCGTGCCGAAAGCCGAAGTCGACGAGCGCTATATCGACAGCCCCTATTATCTGGTTCCGGAAAACAAGGTCGCCTTGGAGGCCTTCGCCGTCATTCGCGACGCGATGCTCGGCAAGGGCATGGTGGCGCTAGGGCGAGTGGTCCTATCCAAGCGCGAGCGGGTAATCATGCTCCAGCCGCGAGGCAAGGGCCTGCTCGGGGCCACGCTCAGGTATCCTTATGAGGTCCGTGACGAGGCGATTTATTTCGGCGACATCGACGAGATTCAGATTCCGAAGGACATGCTGGCTCTCGCCGAGCACATCCTCGAAAGCAAGGCGGCGAAGTTCGATCCCAGTTTGTTCCATGATCGCTATGAAGAGGCGGTCGTCACGATGCTGAACGAGAAGAGGGCCGGGATGCCGATTCCCAAGGCGCGCCCTGTGCCGAGGATCGTGGCGGGCACGGATCTGATGGCGGCGCTCAAGCAGAGCATCGAGAAGGCAAAGGACGAAACGTCAAAAATAGCAGCCAAACAAGCGGCGCCCGCCACCGTCTCAACGGCAGCGAAGCCTGCGGCGCCTTCGAAGGGCAAGCGCGCCGTCAAAGGCAGCTCAGACCAGCGCGAGATGCTGTTGCCGATTGCCGGCGGCGCGCCCTCGAAGGAAGCAGGCGCGGGGGCAAAAGAAGCGCCGGAGAAACAGACCGCGCAAAAACCCGGCCCACGCAAGAAGGCGGGATAGCCTTAGGCGTTCGGCGCGCCGTTACCGGCCGGCGGCGCACCCGGTCATTCCGGTGGGACGACGCCCTTTTTGAAGACAAAGCAGCCGTAGAAGCGCCGTTCGCCGGTGGGGACGATGGCGAAGGCGTTTTTGGCCCGCTCATAGAAGGCGAAGCGCTCGACGCCAAGGAGAGGCACGTGCTTGCTCGCCGCGCGATCGACCGCCTGCTGCACCTCGCGCTGGACTGCCGGTAAGGTGTCCGGGTCGCCGACGATTTCCATCCGGCACGCAGGATCGGGAACGAACGTGTCGAGCGGCATCACCGACAGGATCGCCTCGACTGCGCGCGCCGCATTGACGCCGGCCAATGGGATTGGTTCGCCCATCAGGGTGGACATTGCGGTCGAGTCCGCGGGGAAATTGGCGTCGACGACAACGATCTCGTCGCCGTGTCCCATCCGTCGCAAGGCGTAAAGCAAGTCGGCGGTGAGCAGCGGATCGATCCCCCAAAGCATAGCTTCCCTCCCTCGACTCGTAAGCCCGTGGCGCCGAGGATAGCGGGAAACCGAGAGCTTGGCGAATGGAGCGATAGCGGCGAATGCGTCGAGGCGGCGTCTGTGCTTGACAATACATTTGCCCTCACTAGCCTTCCCGCGCCGATTGACGAACGCGTTGATCGGTGGCGACCGCAAACATGCTGTCGGTCAGAGGGAACGTTCATGTGCAGGCGCGGTCCCAGAGACGGAAGGCTTCATGCCATCGCGGAGCCGATCCGTGGACGGGGCGACACGCATTGACCGGCCGTTGCGGTTTTCCGCGCATATGAGAGGGCGTAGCCGTGTCCGCGCAGGCTGAACTTGCCGCATCGCCCGCGCGCCGCTTTGGGTTCGTGAGGCTTGGTCAGCCCGCGGCTATTACGCTAGCGGTTCTCATCATCTGCATCGTGATGGCTCTGATCTCGGGGCCCTTCCGCAGCTACGACAACCTCTACAACGACAGCCGCAACTTCGGCTTCGTCGCCATCATGGGCATGGGCCAGATGTTGGTGATCATCACGGGCGGCATCGACCTGTCGGTTGGCTCCGTGATGGGCCTCGTTGGCATCGTGACCGGGCTCACGCTCCAGGCTGGCTATCCGCTGTGGGTCGGGGTCGGCGCGGGAATGGGAGTCGCGCTCATCTGCGGGCTCATCAACGGCTACGCGATCGCCAGGTTCAAGCTGTCGCCGTTCGTCGTGACGTTGATCATGCTGTCGGTGGCGCGCAGCCAGGCGCTGGTCCTGTCCAACAACAAGATGATTTACCAGTTCGGACCGGACGAGAAGCTGTTTGGCGAGCTCGGCGGCGGCAGTTTGTTTGGCATCCCCTCCGTCGTCATCGCGATGGCGCTGATCGCCGTCGTTCTCACCATCGTCTTGGCCAACACGAGTTGGGGGCGGTACGTCTACGCGATCGGAGGCAACGAGCAGGCGGCGCTGTTGACTGGCATTCCTGTCGTGCCAGTTAAGGTTTCAGTCTATGTCCTCAGCAGCCTATCGGCGGGAATAGCCGCCATTCTCATGGTTGCCTGGCTCGGGTCCGTGACCAATGGGCTCGGCGTCGGCTACGAGCTTCAGGTCATCGCCGCGACGGTGATCGGCGGCACCGATCTCATGGGCGGTTACGGCATTCCCTATGCTGCTGTGATCGGCGCGGCGCTCATCGAAATCGTTCGCAACGCGCTTCTGCTCGGCGGGGTCGATCCCTATTGGCAAGGCACGTTCGTTGGTCTCATTATCGCGGGCGCGCTGCTGCTCGAGCGAGCGAGGCGCGCGCCTGCGGAATAAATCTCCGCTTGCGAGAAACGCAGGCGGCGTGAATGGAGGAAACGTCAATGAAGGTAACGAGTGTTGTCGCTCTCGCGGCCCTGATCGGGGTCATCCAACCTATGGCGGCCGAAGCCAAGGACAAAGTCTTCGCCCTCGTCCCGAAGGCGATGAACAATCCGTTCTTCGATCAGGCCCGCGATGGCTGCATGAAGGCGGCGAAGGAAATCGGCGGCATCCAATGTCTGTTCATTGGCCCGGCAGATGCGACCGAGCAGGAACAGGTGCAGGTCGTCCAGGATCTTATCACCAAGCATGTCGATGGCATCGGCGTCTCGGCCGCCAACGCCCCCGCGATCGCCAAAGTGCTTGCCCGGGCTAAGGAAGCTAACATCCCGGTCGTGACCTGGGACAGCGACTTGTTGCCCGCCGACAAGGGACTGCGCGCCGCCTATATCGGCACGGTCAACGAAGAGGTCGGCAAAGCGGTCGCCCAACAGGCGATGGCGCTCAAGCCTAACGGCGGTACGTACTGCATCCAGACCGGCGGACCGGCCGCGGCCAACATGAACGACCGCATCAAGGGCATGACCGAGACGTTGCCGGCCGACAAGTGGAAGCAGGTCGCAGGCTGTCCGCTCTACAACAACGATGACTTCCCGCTGTCGATCACCCAGCTCACCGACCTCTTGGCCAAATATCCGAAGATCGACGCCGTGCTCGATGCAGGGGGCGCCTCCCAGATGGAAGTCAAGGCCTACAAGGAGCTCATGGAAAAGTACAAGGATCGCCTTGACAAGAAAGATCTGGTGATGCTGTTCGTCGAAACGCTGCCAATGCAGATGGACGATCTGAAGGCCGGCTTGAGCGACGGCCAGGTTGGACAGCGGCCATTCGAAATGGGTTACAAGGCGATCTATCTCCTGAACGATCTGACCCAGGGCAAGACTGTTCCCGACCCGGTGACGATCGGTTTGGACGTCTGCACGCCCGAGACCATCGACACCTGCAAGAAGAAGTAGGCCTCAATAGCCGCGGCGGCGTTCCACGGTATGCTTGAGCGGTTCGCCGCGTTCGTCCGCCTCGATCTGCCGGGCGACGAGCGCGGCGATCGCCTGGGGCGAGGAGATCGCCGCATTGTGCGGGCTGACGTAGACCGCAGGATGCGACCAGAGGCGCGAGTCCTTCGGAAGCGGCTCCGGCTCGAACACATCGAGCGAGGCGCCTTTGAGCGCGCCCGAATTCGAGCGCGGAGAGGATGTCGGCTTCGACCTGCAGCCCGCCGCGTCCAGCATTGATCAGGACCGGGCCGCCAAGCGCGCCGTCGGGCTTAAGCTGAGCGAGACGCGACGCGTTGATGATGCTGCGCGTTGCTTCGGTCAGAGGCAGCAGCACGACCAGCATATCGGTTTGCGCCAGCATGCGCTTAAGTCCCTCCGCGCCTGAAAAGCAGGTCAAGTCCGGAAGAGCCTTCGGGCTCGTGCTCCAGCCAGCGACCTTGAAGCCCAGCGCCTTCAGTTTGGACACGGCGTCTTTGCCCATAACGCCCAAGCCGAGCACGCCGACCTGGACGTCGCTGGCCTTCGGCTGCTTGTCGTCGTCCTCCCAGACATGCTCGCGCTGCTGTCGTTCGTAACGCCTCAACTGTCGCAGATGGATGAGCGCGTGCATGACGACCCATTCGCTCATGCGGGTGGTGAGATCCGGGTCGACCACACGGACAATCGGCTTGTCCGGGAGAGCGGGGTCGGCGAAGAGATGATCGACGCCAGCGCCAAGCGAGAGGATCACCCGAAGGTTGCGAAGATCCTTGAGCGCGCCACGCGGATGGCGCCAACTCAGCACATAGCGCACCGAAGCCCGGTCGAACGGCTCATCAAGCGTCACGATCTCATGCGACGGCAGCAGCGCTTCCATACGCTGTCGCCAAGGCTTCGAGTCCCATCCGGAAACTGCGACGAGTACGCTCACGGCGTCCCGACGATGCGTTCGATCACCGGGTCGCTGGGCGAAAGCGGCGCTTCGTCTAGGCGATAAGCGTGGCGGAGGCGCCGAACGGCCGCTTCGGCCTTATCGTCGCTGCGCGCGTGCACGCGGGCGAGCGGCGCATCGGGGCCGACTTCAGCCCCAATCCGCGCGAGCTCAGTCAGACCGACCGCGGGGTCAATCGAATCCGTGGCGCACGAGCGGCCGCCGCCAAGCTCAACCACCGCGAGACCGACCGCGCGCACGTCAATGCCGACCACAAAGCCGCGCCTTTCTGGCGTTGCTTCGATGACGACCGGCGCTTGTGGCAACTCGCGTTCTACGCGCGAGATGAAATCCTTCGGGCCGCCAAGCGCCGCGACCATCCGCTCGAACCGCTCCGCGGCAGCGCCCGTTTTAAGCGTGCGTCTCAACGCCACGGCGCCCCCGTCCGCATCGCGCGCGAGACCGGAGAGCGCCAGCAGTTCAGCGCCAAGCGCGATCGTAACCTGGTCAAGGCGCTCGTCGCGCCTCGCGCCAGTCAGATAATGGACGGCGTTGCGGATTTCGACCGCGTTGCCGGCCGCACTGGCGAGCGGCTCGTTCATGTCGGTAATGAGCGAAACGGTTGGCAAGCCGGCGTCGTTGGCCACAGTCGCGATGCTGGTGGCGAGCTCCCGCGCCCCATCCAGAGTTGCCATGAACGCGCCTGAGCCCGTCTTGACGTCCATGACCAGACCTTGCAGCCCCGCCGCAAGCTTCTTCGACAGGATCGAAGCAGTGATAAGCGCGACCGACTCGACCGTAGCCGTCACGTCGCGGATCGAATAGAGGCGCCGGTCGGCCGGCGCGAGGTCAGCCGTCTGGCCGATGATCGCGCAGCCCGCCTCTTTGACCACACGCTTGAACAGAGCGAGGTCCGGCTGCGACCTGTAGCCGGGGATCGAATTCGAGCTTGTCCAGCGTGCCGCCGGTGTGGCCAAGGCCACGCCCGGAGATCATCGGCACATAGGCGCCGCAGGCGGCGAGCATGGGCGCCAGCATCAGCGAGACGTTATCGCCGACGCCTCCAGTCGAGTGCTTATCGACGATCGGGCCGGGCAGGCTTGCGTCGAGCCAATCGAGGCTCGTGCCTGAGCGGGTCATCGCCCGGGTCAGCGCCACGCGCTCGTCGAGCGACATGCCGCGAAAATAGATCGCCATGGCGAAGGCGGCCGCCTGGCCTTCTGTTACTGCGCCGGTGGTCAGCGCGGCGATGAAATCGCCGATCTCCCCGGCGCTCAAGGTTTCGCCGTCCCGCTTAGCGCGAATGATCTCCTGCGGCAGTATCATGCGGATTGGGACAGATAGGAGCTGATGAAGCCGCGCAGAAGGCGCTTGAAACGATCAGCGGCTTCATGCGCGACCGCTTGCGTTTCCTCATGGCTGGGATCGCCGCCGGCGAGACCTGCGGCGTAGTTGGTGACGACGGAGACCGCAGCGCATCGCAAACCCGCGCGACGCGCCAGGATCACCTCAGGCACGGTCGACATGCCGACGAGATCGGCGCCCAGGATGCGCGCGGCGCGAATCTCGGCAGGGGTCTCGAAGCTCGGACCCGAAAACCACATGTAAACGCCCTCGTTGAGCTCAACGTCAGCGCTTCGCGCAGCTTCATGCAGCCTAGCCAGCAGCGCCTCGTCATAGGCTTTGGTCAGAGGCACGAAGCGATCCGAGCCAACATGGCCGATCAGGGGATTCATTCCGGAAAAGTTGATGTGATCGGTGATCGCGACCAAAGCCGGCGGCCGCCATTCCTGTTTGAGCCCGCCCGCGGCGTTGGTGAATAACACCGTCTCGCCGCCGAGCTGGCGAAAGCTGTCGATCGCGATCCGCATCGCGTTCGCATCGCCGCGTTCGTAGTAATGGCCGCGGCCCTGAAACAGCGCCACGCGCTGACCCTCGATCGTTCCAACCACCAGACGTCCAGCGTGGCCTGCGACGCTCGGGATCGGGAAGCCTGGAATGTCGAGATAAGAGATCGCAATCGCGTCGCGCGCCTCGTCAGCGAATGCGCCCAGGCCCGAGCCGAGCACGATGGCGAGCGGCGGCAAGGAGGCAAGCCCACGGCTCTTGAGCGCTTCGATCGCCGCGTCAGAAGAAAAGTCCATCCGCGCCGCCTCGCTGAAGTTTGAAAGGCTGGCGTTCGCGCAGCTTCTCCTCTTTCGGCATAATAGAGATGTCGAGGGAACACGAAAAGGCGGATCGGAGGAAGTGGGTTATGGAGCATCAGACAAGCCGGCGTGATCTGCTGTTGACCTCGCTCATGGCTGCGCTGCCGCTCGGAGTCACGGGGGCGGCTGGAAGTCCGCTCGATCCGCAGCAGACGATCATCAAACCGCCAGACGCGCTGCCGTGGAAAAGTCAGCCGAACTTTCCGCCCAACAGCGTCGACAACTGCACTCTTACCGGGGACACCAGCGCGCCCGGCCTTTACTACACGCTTGTGCGCTGGCATCCCGGATACATGAGCGCGCCGCACTTTTATTCGACCGATCGTTTTTGCATGGTGCTGTCGGGCATATGGTGGTGCAACAGCGGCGCCGACTTTGATCCGGCCGCCAGCGTGCCGGTGTCGGCCGGCAGCTACGTGCATCGCGTCGCCATGACGCCGCATTATGACGGCGTGATCCGTGGCCATGACGAGCCGGCGGTTATCGCCATCTGTGGCCTTGGTCCGGTCAACTTCAAGCTCAGCGATCCCTCGAAGCCGGCTTGGCGCGAAGTGTGAGCGGGTCCGAATGAGAAACGACTGGGCGGCCTCAATGATCTGATCAGCCGGCCGGAAACGACTCGACCGCACGGATTGCAGGACTTCGTAACGGGTAGTCCTCGGCCATAGCGGGCGCAGTCAGGACGACTTCACGACGATGCATTCCAGCCCGCCAGCTGTCGTTGCGGCCTCCATCGCTTCGGGAAGAGCGTCCAGCGGAAAAGGACGAGTCCGGATGGCCTTGATATCCAGGAGCCCCGAGCGCGCCAAATCGACGAGACGCGTGAACGTATCCTGCGGGTACATGAACTGCCCGAGGATCTCGAGATTGTTCAGCATCACCTCGAGATAAGAGATCGGGAGCGGCACTCCCATGCTCCCCATCAGCACCAGCCGCCCGCCTTGGCGCAAACTCTTGAGCGCTGCGAGGGTTGCGTTGGGATCCTGCGCGCCGCCGACCATATCGAAGGCCATCTGCGCGCCACCCCCTGCGGCGGCGCGGAGGGCTTTGGCGTCAGCTTCAACGTCTCCCGAAACCGCAACGGTCGAGATGCGTGGCCCGCCGCGTTGGGCGAGCGCATCGAGGGCTCGCTTGTTCCGTCCAGCCGCGACGACGCGTCCGGCGCCAAGCGCAAGCGAGAGGAGCACCGCCGCGCTTCCATAGGCGCCGGTCGCGCCCGTGACGACGATCGTTTCCCCTGCAGCGAGACGCCCACGCAAAAGGCCTCCGTACGGCACAGCAAACCGCGGCAGAACCGAGAGCTCAGCGGGGCTGAACGCGTCAAGCTCGTCGATCGGAGTGACGCTCGATTTCGGGACGAGCGTATATTCGGCGAGCGTTCCGTTGCGCCAGTCCGCCTGGAGCGACTTGCCCGGTGGGCCGGCGGTAATCCCTAAGAGGAATTGCGCCGGCTCCGCCGCATTTTCATTCGCGACAATGTGCGACGAGACCACGACGCGCTGGCCGAGCTTCAAATGATAAACCTCAGGGCCGATCGCATGGACAATTCCGATCGCATTGCCGCCCGGCGTGAAGGGGCCGTCCGGTGGGCTGTAAATCGGCAACCTGCCTTCCACGTATGCTTCCAAATAGGACATGAGAGCGGACGCTTCGACCTTCACCACGACGCTTCCAGCGCGGGGCTTGGGGATAGGCGCATCTTCAAAACGAAGAGTTCCGCCAAGACGATCGAGTCGCCAAGCTTTCATAGCCATGCTTTGCGCATCCCGCTCCGTGAACCGTGATTTCGCTTAGCACGCGCGACTTGCGCTAAAGGACTTCTCGCGGCGCGGAAATGTGAGCTCCCGCCGGCGCATCGAGCTCGATGCCCGCGATCTTCGCGTAGAGGCGCGCGACAGAAGCATCGTCATCGTGTCCCATTCCAGACGCAGCCGTCATGAGAAACATCTGTAGGGCTGACCCTGCAAGCGGCGTCGGAAAGGATGCGGCGCGCGCCATGTCAGACACGATCCCGAGATCCTTGGTGAAGATGGCGACGGCGCTCTTCGGCGCGTAGTCGTTTTCAAGAATGTGCGGCACGCGATTCTCGAACATCCACGAGCTTCCGGCCGAAGCGGTGATGACTTCATAGACTTTGGAGAGGTCAAGCCCAAGCTTCTTGGCGAAAGCGATCGCCTCACAAGCGGCCGCGATGTGGACGCCCGCGAGGAGCTGATTGATCATCTTGAAAGCGGACCCCGCCCCCGCTTCGGAGCCCAGGCGATAAACCTTGGACGCGATTGCGTCGAAGATGGGCTCAGCCCGTTTCATTGCATCATCCCGACCGGACGTGAGAAGGGTCATCGCGCCCTTCGCGGCCCGCGCTGTGCCGCCGCTGGTCGGCGCATCGACGAATGCGCGCCCGCTCGCTTCGATTCGCTCGCTCATGCTGCGAGCGTGGGCGGGATCCATCGTCACGCACGATATGATCAACGCGTCGGGAGCCGTCGACGCCAGCACGCCGGCGTCGCCGAACAGAATCGCCTCGCATTGCGCGGCGCTGACGACGACGAGAATGACGACGTCAGCGCCAGACGCAGCCTCACGCGAAGAACTGATTTGGCCTCCGAACTCCTTGGCGAAGCGCTCCGCTGCGCCCGGATTGGCATCCGCGCCGCGTACAGACCAGCCCTTACGCGCCAAGTTGGCGGCGACCCCATAACCAATGGCGCCAAGTCCGATCACCGCGATCTTCTCTTTCATGCCGCTCAGCCTAACACTCGGCGCGATACGAGGGAAACTTTGAGAAGGGTGTGCGCGATCAGGAGCGCTCGTGATCGCCTCTCGCGCTCAGATCGTGAGATGATCCGGCCCGAAAGAAGCAGGCAAGAGTTCGCCTAAGGTGAACCTCGCCCGCACGCCTTCTGGGCCGGCAATATGGATCAAGGCCGACGGATCGGCGAATTCGCGGATGCGTTGGCGGCAGCCGCCGCATGGCGTGCATAGTGCGTCGCCATCGCCAATGACGAGGATTTCCGCGATGCGTCGTTCCCCGGCGAGCGCCATCGCCGCGATCGCGCCCGCTTCCGCACAGGACCCTTGAGGATAAGCGGCGTTCTCGACGTTGCAGCCCGAAAAGATCGCCCCTCCCGAGGTGCTTAAAGCCGCACCGACTTTGAAGCGTGAGTAGGGCGCATACGCGTGAGCCTGCGCTGTCTTAGCCGCGGCGAATAGTTCGGAAAGCGCCGCCTCAGCGCTCTTTGACATAAGGAATCCCCGACGCTTTGGGCGGAATTGCCTTGCCGATGAAGCCTGCCAGCAACACGACGGTCAGAATATAGGGCAGCGCTTCGATCGCTTGCACAGGCACGGGTCCGATGACCGGCAGCTCGACCCCCTGCAGGCGGATCGCGAGCGCGTCGAGGAAGCCGAACAGCAGGCACGTGGCCAACGCCGGCCATGGCCGCCATTTGGCGAACACGAGCGCCGCAAGCGCGATGAAGCCTCGCCCGGCGCTCATATGCGGCTGGAAATAGCCAGTCTCGCCGAGCGCGAGATAGACGCCAGCCAGGCCGACAAGCACCCCGCAGATGACGACCGCGCTATAGCGCAAACCGCGCACCGAAATGCCGGCCGTGTCGACCGCAGCGGGGTTTTCGCCGACCGCTCGCAGGCGCAGTCCGAAACGCGTGCTGTAGAGGGCCCAGTAGGTGACGGGGACCATCGCGAAGGCGACGTAGGCGATGAGGTCGTGGTTGGAGATCAGCTCCTGGTAGATCGGTCCCACAATTGGCACTGCGCCGATCTGCCTGACGAAGGGCAGTGAAATTTCCCGAAACTGGGCGCTCTCTGGTAATTGCGGCGTTCTGCCGCCCTGCGACCAGATCGCGTTGCCGATAAGAGCGGTCAGTCCGTCGGCCACCATGTTGATCGCAGTGCCGGAGACGATCTGGTTGGCGCGCTGGTCAATCGAAGCGTAGCCGTGAATGAGTGAGAACAGGACCGCCGCCGCGACGCCGGCCAGCACCCCGAGCCATACGCTGCCGGTAAAGGTCGCTGCCGCGGCGGACGCGAACGCGCCAACGAGAATTTTGCCCTCGAGCCCAATGTCGACAACGCCCGAGCGTTCCGACCAAAGGCCCGCAAGGCAGGCGAGAATGAGCGGGACAGCGAAACGCATGCCGGAGGCGAAAACAACGATGAAGGCGTTGAACCATTCCATGTCGCCGCCAGTCAGATGGGCGGCTGCGTCGTACGCCGTGCGAGCAGGGTCGCGACAGGGCGGCGGAACATGTGCTCGAGCGCGCCGGCGAACAGCACCACAAGGCCCTGGATTACGACGATCATGTCGCGGCTGATTTTGGGCATGTCGATCGAGAGCGCCTGGCCGCCCTGATAGAGGACGCCGAACAGGATCGCAGCAAGGATGATGCCGACCGGATGCGCGCGCCCCATGAGCGCGACCGCGATGCCGACGAATCCGAACCCGCCGACAAATTCAAGGATCAGCCGGTGCTGGTCGCCCAGGATGATGTTGGCTGCGACACCGCCCGCGAGCGCGCCCGACAACAGCGTCGTGATCACCGTGATCCGGGCGGGCGAGATGCCGCCGTAAATCGCGGCGGTCGGATTGGCGCCAACCGTGCGGATCTCATAGCCGAGGCGAGTGCGCCAGATGAGGAGCCAGAATGCGAGACAGCAAAGGAGAGCGAGCAGGAAGGACAGATTGAACGGGGTCACCGGCCATATGATGCCGAAATGGGCAAGCACTTCGTGGAACTGCGGGACGAGGGCCGTGTCGGGTAAAGGTTCGCTCTCGGCGTTCATCTGGCCAGGCTTGCGCAGAACGTTAACGAGCAGATAGCCCATAATGGCGGAGGCGATGTAGTTGAACATGATCGTTGTGATAACGATGTGGCTGTCGCGATAGGCTTGCAGGTAGCCCGGAATCGCCGCGAAGGCCGCCCCGAACAGAGCTGCGCCGATGATCGCCGCGATGGCGAGCGTGTAGCCGGGCAAAAAGCCGAAATGGAGCGCGACAAGCGCCGCGCCGAGGCCCCCGATATAGGCCTGCCCCTCCGTGCCGATGTTGAACAAACCGGCATGGAAACAGATCGCGACCGAGAGCCCGGTGAAGATAAAGCTCGTCGCGTAAAACAGCGTGTAGCCAATCCCTTCGAGATCGCCGAGCGCGCCAAGGACGAGGCTTTGAACGGCCTCCAGCGGGTTCTCGCCAATCGCCAGCACGACGAAGCCCGAGATGATAAAAGCGGCGGCGACATTGACGAGAGGGATGAGGGCGACATCCGCCCAAGTGGGCAAGGGCTTTAGCGGCGCGCTCACGCGGCGCGCTCGCTCACGCCCGCCATCAACAGCCCAAGGTCTTGGGCGTTCGTCTCTTCGGGTCGGCGCTCGCCGGTGATGCGGCCGCCACACAGCACAATGATGCGGTCGGAGAGCGCGAAGATTTCATCGAGTTCGACCGAGACCAAGAGCACCGCCTTGCCGGCGTCGCGCTGGGCGACAATGCGCTTGTGGATGAATTCGATCGCGCCGATGTCGACACCCCGGGTCGGCTGCCCGACGAGCAGGATCTTGGGATTGCGCTCGATCTCGCGCGCCAGCACAATCTTCTGCTGGTTGCCGCCGGAGAAATTGGCGGTCTTGAGTAAAGGCGCGCGCGGCCGGACGTCGAAGGATTCCATCTTTTCGTCAGCGTCGGCGATGATCGCCTTGCGGCTATAGAAGAAACCCTTGCCGTAAACCGGCTCGCGATGAAACCCGAGCATCGCGCTCTCGCAAGCTTCGAATGGCATGACGAGCCCGACGCGGTGGCGATCTTCAGGCACGTGCCCAACGCCGAGCAGCCGTTCCATGTGCGGATTGCGCTTCTGCGGCGGAATAGGCTGGCCTTCGATTAGAATCTCCCCCGAACTCAACGGGCGAATGCCAGCGAGCGCCTCGAGCAGTTCGGACTGACCGTTGCCGGCGACGCCGGCGACACCGAGGATTTCGCCTTCGCGCAATGCGAACGAAACACCGTCGATGCGCGCGACGCCGCGGTGATCGCGCACCACGAGGTTGCGCGCTTCGAGCGCAACGGGACCAGCGTGGGAGTGGCCTTTCTCGATCTTGAGGATGACCTTACGCCCTACCATCGCGTCGGCGAGCTCAGGCGGTGAGGTCTTCGCCGTTTCGAACGTCGCGACCATTTCGCCGCGGCGCATGACAGAGACGCGGTCGGTCAACGACATGATCTCGCGCAGCTTGTGGGTGATGAAAATGATGGTCTTGTTCTCACCCTTGAGCACGCGCAGCATCTCGAACAGCTGATCGGCTTCCGCCGGCGTCAGCACCGCAGTCGGCTCGTCGAGCACCAGGATCTCGGCGCCGCGGATCAGCGCCTTAAGGATCTCGACCCGCTGCTGGAGGCCGACTGACAATTCGCCGACAATGGCGTCCGGGCCCACCACGAGCCCGTATTCGCGCCCGAGTTTAGCGAGCCGCTTACGAATCGCGCCGGCGCCCTCGGCGAGCAGCGGCCCGCCTTCGGCGCCGAGCATCACGTTTTCTAAAACGGAGAGCGGCGGCACCAGCATGAAGTGCTGATGCACCATGCCGATGCCGTGGCTGATGGCTTCGCGCGAGGAGCGGATTCTCACCGGTTCGCCGTTGACGCGGATTTCGCCCGAATCGGCTTCATAGAAGCCATACAGAATCGACATCAGCGTCGATTTGCCGGCGCCGTTCTCCCCGACGATGCCGTGAATCACGCCGCGTTCGACGACCAGGTTGACGTTATTGTTGGCGTGAACCGGGCCGAAGCTCTTGTTGATGCCGATGAGTTCGATGGCGGGCGGCGCTTGGACGGCCACAGTCATCTGCGGCTCGCCCTGATGAAGCGACGGCTGGATATTACCTGGGGCCCGCAGGAGGGCGATCGCGCGCAAGCATCGTTATCGATGGTCTGACGAAGCCCGGCCATCGCGATCACGAGCAACGATCTCCTCGATCAGCTCTGCCTCAAGCCGGGCACTTGTTGTCGGACATGTAGTCGTGAACCTGAATCTTGCCCGAGATGATATCAGCTTTTGCCTGGTCCGCCTTGGCCTTCACCTCAGCGCTGAGGATAGCCTTGTTGTTGTCATCGACCGCATAGTCCACGCCGTCGTCCTTCAGGCCCAAGACGAGGACGCCCGGCTTCCAGGTTCCGTTCTTGGCGTCCATGAACGATTTGTACGTGGCCACGTCGACATGTTTCAGCATCGAGGTTAGAATCTTGCCGGGAAACAGGCCGTTCTGGTTGGAATCGACGCCGATGCCGAGCTTGCCGGCGTCCGCGGCAGCCTTCAAAACGCCCTGACCAGTTGCGCCCGCTGCGGCGTAAATGACGTCGGCGCCGCGATCTATTTGCGACTTGGCGAGTTCCCCGCCCTTGACTGGATCGTTCCAGGCCGCAGGGGTCGTGCCAGTCATGTTGGCGAGAACTTCGTCCTTGCCGTCGGACGCATATTTGACGCCCTGGGCGTAGCCGCACTCAAACTTCGAAATCAATGGAATGTCCATGCCGCCAACGAATCCGACCTTGCCGGTCTTTGACGTATCCGCCGCGATCACGCCGACAACGAACGAGCCCTCTTGCTCCTTGAATACGACCGACTGGACATTGGGCAGGTCTACGACGTCATCGATGATGCCGAATTTCGTGTTGGGATATTCGGGCGCGATTTTCTTCAGCGCGGTCTCCCAGGCGAAGCCCACTGTCATAATCGGGGAGAAGCCGCCTTTGGCGAACTTGCGCAGGACCTGTTCGCGCTGCAACTCGTTTTGGATCTCGAGATCGCGGAAATCGATGCCGGTCTCCTTCTTGAACTTTGTCGCGCCGTTGAACACGCCTTCGTTGAACGATTTGTCAAACTTGCCGCCAAGATCATAAAGAACGGCGGGCTTAATCGTGTCGGCCGCATAGGCCAGGACGGAGGCAAAAAGACTTCCGGCAAGAGCCGCCGTCGTCATAAGCGTGATGCGACCCAACATATCTGACCTCCGTTTGGCGCGAGCGGCTCCCAAGCTCGCGCCCCGAAAAACTAAATCCTCTGCGAGTAGGTCTGCCTCAAACTTGAGTGTCAAGCCTGTCGACCTTTCCAGCGGAGAACAGAATCGAGACTATGCGGGCGAATTACCGAGAGCAAGCGGAAGCCCGGGTCCCTAGGTGGACTGTGCGCTTCGACCCTGTTCTCGAACCGTTAGGGCATAGCCGCGAGACGGGCGCCGTTAGCGGAAAAAACGCCGTCTGTCGGTCTGGTTGAACCTAGTTGAACAGCGACGAGACGCTTTCTTCCTTGGCGATGCGGCCGATCGCTTCGCCGATCAGAGGAGCGATCGAGATCACACGGATATTGCGCGCGACCCGCACGGCTTCAGTCGGCTGGATCGTATCGGTGAGCACCAGTTCGCTGAGCTTGGACGCGGCGACGCGCGCCACCGCCCCGCCCGAGAGGACGCCGTGGGTGATGTAGGCCGATACGCTCGCCGCGCCTCCCTCGAGCAGAGCATCGGCTGCGTTGCACAGCGTGCCGCCCGAATCGACGATGTCGTCGAGCAGCACGCAATGGCGCCCGGCGATGTCACCGATCACGTTCATCACTTCCGACTCGCCTGCGCGCTCTCGGCGCTTGTCGACGATCGCGAGTGGCGCGTCGAGGCGCTTGGCGAGCGCGCGGGCGCGCACCACGCCGCCGACGTCTGGAGAAACGACCATCACGTTCTTGCTGCCGTTGTGATGAGCCTGGATGTCGCGCACCATCGTCGGGGCGCCGAACAGATTGTCGGTCGGGATGTCAAAGAACCCCTGGATCTGACCGGCATGCAGATCGACCGTCAGCACGCGGTCAGCGCCGGCGCGGGTGATGAGATTGGCAACGAGCTTGGCCGAGATGGGCGAGCGCGGTCCGGGCTTGCGGTCCTGGCGCGCGTAACCGAAATAGGGGATGACCGCCGTGATGCGCTGCGCCGAGGCGCGCCGCAGCGCATCGATCATGATGAGCAGCTCCATCAGATTGTCGTTCGCCGGATAGGATGTCGACTGGATGATGAAGGCGTCGCGTCCGCGCACGTTTTCGAGAATTTCAACGAAGATCTCTAGGTCGGCGAAGCGGCGGACGTGGCAGCCGGTCAGTGGCTCGCCCAGATAGGCGGCGATCGCCTCGGCCAGCGGCCGATTGGAATTGCCGGCCAAAATCTTCATCTTGCCGGCCACGGCCACTTCTCCAACCGCGCTCTAGCGCTGGCGCGGCGGGTCATAGCAGCCGCTCGGCGCTCAAACAACATGACATTATCATTGCGGCGGCCGCTCGCCGGCCGACTGTCCACAGGAAAAGCCTACTGGGCGTAGCTGAGAGCCGCGCCAGCGGTCGCCGCCTCGGGGGTGTTGGAGAGATAGGCGGCAAGGTCGTCGGCGCATTTCGCGGCGATGCTGTTCAGTGCAGCATCGTCGATCATCGCCCAGGCGTCATCGCCCGAGCCCCTGACCGCGATCGCATCGCTGAGCCGCTGGGCGCGCTGCTTGTCCGGCGTGAACACGTCCCAGACGATATCGACCTCCGTTCCGCCCTCGATTAGCGAAGCCGTGAGGTAGCCGCGCACGAGATAGCGCGCCTTGGCCGGCGGCGCCGATGCGATCCGGCGCGCCGCGGCAGCCTCATCGAAGCTCTGGCGGAAGCGCGCCGAAAGATCGGCCGGCGCGCCGTCAACAGACGCGATCGCGACCGTGGCGCCACCCATATTGGCGTCAGTGCGCAGTGCGAACTGCGCCTGGGCGTCCGTGTTCGGCGGATTGGCAGCGACATCGTTGCAGGCGCTCAACCCCACACACGTCAAAATTAGAGCAAGGCCCGCGGAAAGCGCCCTCGCTGGGTCGCCATTGATGGATAGACGCACTCTCGACGCACTCCCGCCCGCGGGCCGGTTGGTCGCCGCGAGCTGAAGTTAATAATCCGTTAAGCCCCCCGCGCCAACCGCTCGATCGATGTGCGGCTCGCCAAAGGGACAGCCGGGGAGTTAATTTAACAAAATATAGAGTTATTATGCCTCCGGATCGAGGGTCACGAGCGGGACGACGCGGACGATTTTTGAGGGCGGAACTAAAGGGGTCGTAAGCCGCTGAAACCATTAAGGGGTGCCGGTAAAATTGCTGCTAGGCCAGGCGCGCCGCGCCAATGTCTGCGGCAGAAAGACGAGGCCGGACGACAGGGTGACGCGCTCCCGTCCCCCTATTCCCCGGACACTCGCTTGCGCCTAGATAAGGCCTCCATGAGCGGCGTATCGAATAGCTTTCCTCCGGGCGATGCGCCTGCGGCCGAGGCGCGGGAAGAAGCCGCGCTTGCGCGTGAGCTGGCGCCCGATTCCGCTCCCCTGGACATGACCCTCGACGAGCCGCCAGCGGAGCCTGCCCGGGTGGCGCGCGGCGCCGAGGCGATCCGGAAATTCTGGCGTCATGCGCCGCTCGGGCCCGGCGTCTATAGAATGATCGGGCAAGAGGGCGAAGTACTCTATGTCGGCAAGGCGCGCTCGATCAAGAAGCGCATCGCCGCCTATATGGCGCCGGAGCGTCAGCAGAACCGCATCGCGCGGATGGTGGCGCAGACCCATTCGATGGTGTTCGTCACCACCGAGTCGGATGCCGAGGCGCTTCTGCTCGAGGCCAATCTCATCAAGCAGCTCAAGCCTCGCTACAACGTCACGCTGCGCGACGACAAGAGCTTTCCCTATATCCTGATCTGCACCGCGCATCCTGCGGCGAGGCTCATCAAGCATCGCGGCGCGCGCAGTCTTGCCGGTGACTATTTTGGCCCTTTTGCGAGCGCCGGCGCCGTCTTTCGCACGCTTAACGCGCTGCAGCGGGCGTTTCTTTTGCGCACCTGCTCGGACAGTTTCTTCGCCAATCGCACCCGGCCGTGCTTGCTCCACCAGATCAAGCGCTGCTCGGCGCCCTGCACCGGGGAAATCGCGCTTGGCGACTATGCTAAGCTGGTGACCGAAGCGCGCGATTTCCTCTCCGGCCGCAGCCGCGCCATCAAGACACGTTTAGCTAGCGCAATGAATGAGGCCGCCGCCTCGCTCGATTTCGAGAGCGCGGCGCGCTTGCGCGACCGCATCAGCGCGCTCTCGGCCATTCAGGGCGAGCAGAGCGTCAATCCCCGCTCGATTGCCGAAGCCGACGTGTTCGCGGTCACTGACGAAGCGGGGCAGTTCTGCGTCGAGGTGTTTTTCTTTCGCACCTACCAAAATTGGGGGAACCGCGCCTATTTCCCACGCGCCGATCGCGCTCTCTCGCGCGAGGAGGTGCTGGACGCGTTCCTCGCGCAATTTTATCTCGAACGACCAGCGCCGCGTTTGGTTCTCTTGAGCCACGCGGTTCCGAGCGCCGGGACTTTGGCCGAAGTCCTGAGCGCGCGCGTTGGACATCGCATCGCTATTGGCGCGCCGCGCCGCGGCGAAAAGAAGGACCTCGTCGACGCCGCCTTGCGCAACGCGCAGCAGGCTTTGTCGCGCAAGCTCGCGGAATTGGCGACGCAGGAGAGGCTCATCGCTGCGCTTAGCGAAGCCTTCGGCGTCGACCATCCGATCCGACGCGTCGAGATCTATGACAATTCCCACATCATGGGGACGAACGCGATCGGCGCGATGGTGGTCGCGGGCCCCGAGGGCTTCGTCAAAAACCAGTACCGCACCTTTAATATTAAGAGCGTCGACCTGACTCCCGGCGACGACTACGCGATGATGCGCGAAGTGCTTACGCGCCGCTTCGCTCGCCTTGTACGGCAAGGTGAGACAGCAGAACCCGGCGGCTTCCCCGATACGCCTGACCTGGTCATCATCGATGGCGGGCGAGGGCAATTCGAGGCTGCGCGCGAGGTGTTAGGCGTCCTCGGCATCACGGGCATTAGATTGGTTGCGATAGCCAAGGGTCCCGATCGCAACGCCGGCCGCGAGACCTTCTTCGTCGAAGGGCGCGAATCGTTCAAATTGAGCCCGAGAGACCCAGCTCTGTTCTTTATCCAGCGCCTTCGTGATGAGGCGCATCGCTTTGCCATCGGGACCCACCGCGCACGTCGTAAGAGGGAATTCGTCAAGAGCCCGCTTGACGAGATCCCCGGCATCGGGCCAGCGCGCAAACGGGCCCTTTTATTCGCTTTCGGATCGGCCAAGGACGTGGCGAAAGCTGGCCTATCCGATCTCGAAAAGACGCCGGGCCTCAACGCCGCCACAGCGAAGCTGGTCTATGACTTCTTCCACGAGAACCGAGCGAGGTGACGAGGGCTGGCGCCAGCGTCATCAACCTTTGATAGCACCTGCTCGAGCTTGGCGAAGAAGTTCGCCCAGCCCATCTTGGCGCCCTGGTAGAACTGCTCCTGGTTCGCCCGGAAGCCCGACTGCTCCATCCGCAAGGTCGTGCCTTTGCTTGTTGGGGTAAGCGTCCAGGTCACGACGCTTCGAAGCCCATGGGCCGCCCAGCTGTAGGATAGCGACTTGTGCGGCTGGACCTTCAGGACTTGGCAATCGACAGCGCCCCAGTCGCCGGTGAGCTTAAACTTTCGATCCGCCACCGGCTCGAAATCGTTTTTCATCAGCCACTCCTCGATCAGATGCGGCTGCGTCAACGCGCTCCAGATCCTTTCCGGCGCATAAGGAATCTCACGTTCGACGACGACAGTGCGTGTTTCATTAGCGGCGTCAGTCATGGGTTCATCCTTACTTCTTGGAGCGAACTGGGCGAGCAGATGTTCGTTTTGACGTGTTCGGCGCCGTGGCGGCGCGAATGAGGTCCTTCAGCGCCTCGTCATCAATCGCGTCGCCCTGATGAATGTCGATGGCTCGCCGAGTATTTCCTTCGAGGCTCGAGTTGAAGAGGCCTTTGGGATCGTTGAGCGCGGCGCCCTTGGCGAAGGTGAGCTTCACGACGCTCTTGTAGGTTTCGCCAGTGCAGAGGATTCCGCCGTGCGACCACACCGGAACGCCTCTCCACTTCCACTCTTCAACTACCTCCGAGTCCGCTTCCTTGATGAGCCGTCGGACATGCGCGAGCGTCTCTCCGCGCCAGTCGTTGAGCTCCTTGATCTTCGCGTCGATCAACTCGGACGGGGACGTCTTGGCTGTATCTTTCGACTCTGGCGTCGGTTGTTTGCTCATTGGTCCATCCTTTTGAGCAGATCCACGAGGCCGTCGAACCGGCTTTCCCAGAAGCCCTTCATCTGGCTTGTCCAATCGATCAGCGGGCCCAATGCGCCGATCCGGGCGCTGTAAAAGGTTTGACGGCCCTCATGACGGTCGAGCGCCAACCCGGCCTGTTTCAGCAGCCGCAGATGTTTCGAGACGGCGGGCTGGGAGATGCCGGCTTGAGCCGTTATCGCTCCAACCGTCTGCTCACCTTCGCGGCAAAGGCGCTCGAAAATCGCCCGCCTGGTGGGATCAGCGAGCGTTCGGAACAGAACGCCGGCAGCGTCTGGGGGCATCAACTCATAACCCCGGAGATATGCGTCAACCCATAGCCATCAGGCTATGAATTAGTCAAGCAGCAATTCAACCGACGGGCAGGAAAGTGAGGAAAGCAACGACGAGCCGAACTCTGTCAGGCAGCGGGAATGCGCAGCGTAAATCGTGTCTCGCCGTTCGAAGAGTTGACCTCGATCTTGCCGCCGTGCGCGCGGGCGATTTCAGACGCTATGTAAAGACCAAGGCGAGACGTTGGTTCGGCGACCGAGCGTTTCCGCGAAAGTAAAGGGTGAAAAAGTTGTTGGGCGACAACCCCGTCAATCGGGTCGCCCTTATTGGCGACCGTCAGCTCGAATCCGGTTTCGTCGGTTGACGCCGCGACGCGGATCGGCTGGTTCGGCGCTCCGTGCTTCACTGCGTTGGCCACGAGATTCGATGCGACTTGCGCGATCCGCCCGAGGTCGCAGTTGACCGGCCGCGTCAAAGCGATGCGGGTCTCAATCGGATTTTCGTATACGTCCCGCAGCTCACGAACCATCTGGTCAAGATAGTCAGAGAGTGGGGCGCCGCGATCGCGGTCCAACTGGAATCCTCCACCGAGTTGCGCTTTGGCAAAATCTAGCATGTCGTCGATCAGACGCGCCATTCGCAGTGCGCTCTTATGGACCTATTCGCCGATCGATCGCGTTTTCTCGTCACGCGTTCGACGAAGGATGACGCTGACGCCTGCGTCAATCGACGCGAGCGGATTGCGGAGGTCGTGAGCGAGAATAGCAATGAACTCCTCGCGCAACTTGGCCGTCTCTTGCACGTCCAACAAAGCTGCATCTTGTTTGGCTGCCCGCTCCTGCGCATCCAGATGGAAAGCGATCAGCTGAGCGAAATTCTTGAACATGCCGATGACTTCGGGCCCGTTCAGTCGCGCAGGTCGCGGGTCGATCGCACACAAGGTGCCGAAGAAGGAGCCGTTCTGAAGAATGATCGGCATCGAGATGTAGCTCTGGAGGCCGCAGTCTTGGCGTATGATGATCGCGGAACTGGTCGTCCTGAGCGACGTGATCGATGATCACCGGCCGGCCGCTATCACGAATTTCGTTGCAGATCGTCGTCTTCACCTCGAGCTCGCCGCCCGGCAGAAGTCCGAATGCGATCTCGTCACGAACAGCGCAAGCGATCCATCGATCCTTCGTCACTCTCGCAACGGCGGCAAAACCCATTCCGGTGGTCCGGCAGACAATCTCCAGAATGGACGCGACAGCGTCGATCTGGGAGACTGCATTTATATCGGCGGTCAGGGCTGCATTGAGGTTTGAGGCACGCGAAACGTTTACCGACGTAGCCTCCCGATTCTCAAAGGTCTCATCAAGATTGCTCTTCATCGTTGCTCTTGAACGGCCACCGACGAGCCGAGGAGCGGATCTTTCGCTCGATTTGCCCAGTGTCCGGCTACGCCGGCATGTTCGCATGCGCCAAGGACGGACACCAAGGCAAACTTTTACGCTGCGAGTTTTTTAAGCGCGGTCGTGACCTGCGCAGGAGTATAGGGCTTTGGGAAGAAGATCCCGCGTTCTGGGAGCAGCTCTTCCGGGTTCGCGAGAGTCAGCCCCGAAGTGACGATGATCTCGATCGGAGGCCAGCGGTTGCGAACCGCATGAGCAAGTCTAATCCCGTCCATCGAGCCCGGCATGTTGACATCAGTAAACACAACCCTGATGTCGTTTCTATTTTCCAAGATCCGGATCGCCTCGTCCGCATCTTTTGCTCCGATCGGCTCGTAGCCAGCGTCTTTCACCAAATTCAGGGCGTCCATTAGCATCAAAGGTTCGTCCTCGACGACTAGGACCACGGGGCGTTGTTGCTTTTCCATCTCAGCGCCTCCGCAACCTGCCGGCTCATACTTAGCTCGGAGATGGTCAACTCTTTCAGGGGCGTCGGGTTCCTCGAACGAGCGCGCGAGAAGAGACTCTGCGCGCAAGGATAGACTCCAGCGGAGGTTCGAGGCACTTACACAATAGAAATCGCAGTATCACGCGGATAGCGCGTCGCGGAGCGGGTCCGAGGTACAAATTTGCGCCCTGCCGCTTTGCCGTGCGATTTAGGCTTGGCCGGGAGATGAGAGCTTCTGAGCGCCGCGCTAAGCTCGCTTAAGCGCTTTCTCGCAAACGTTCGGGAGAGGCATGTCCAAGATCGCATTCGTCGGCCTAGGCAATATGGGCGTCCCGATGGCTGGCAATCTTGTCGAGGCTGGGCATTCGGTCGCGGGCTTCGATCTTGTCGATGCTGCGAAGACGGCCGCTGCTGCGTCCGGCGTCGCCATCGCGGCTAGCGCGCGCGAAGCCGTCGCAGGGGCCGACACGGTCGTGACCATGCTGCCGGCCGGCAAGCACGTCCTTGCGGCTCATGCCGAACTCCTTCCCGCTACACCCAAGGACGCACTTGTCATCGATTGCTCGACCATCGATGTCGACAGCGCAAAAAAAGCCCATGAGGCCGGCGCCTCCGCTGGCGTTCTGACCTTAGACGCGCCGGTCTCGGGCGGAGTTGGCGGAGCGACGGGCGCAACGCTTACATTCATGTGCGGCGGCTCGGATGAAGCCTTTGCGCGCGCAAAGCCGATTCTCGAAAATATGGGAAAGCGTATCATCCATTGCGGGGGTCCTGGAGCGGGGCAGGCGGCCAAGATCTGCAACAACATGATCCTCGGCGCGACCATGATCGTAACCTGCGAAGCCTTTGCACTCGCTGAGAAGCTTGGCCTATCGGCCCAGGCTCTGTTCGATGTCGCCTCGACCGCCTCGGGCCAATCATGGTCGCTCACCAGCTATTGCCCAGTTCCAGGGCCAGTGCCGGCTTCCCCCGCAAATCGCGATTACAAACCGGGCTTTGCGGCTGCTCTCATGCTCAAGGATTTGCGCCTCGCGCAGGAGGCGGCGTCGAGCGTGGGCGCCGTGACGCCGCTTGGCGCGGAGGCTGCGCAACTCTACGCTCTTTATGTGGCGAGTAATCACGGCGGCGAAGATTTCTCCGGGATTATCAATTTTTTGCGCGGCGCTTCAAAGAAACCCTAGTACTTTTCCCGGTACCGCATAGTTTTAGGCGGGACGCGGCCAACCGGGCCGACAGCGCGAGGATTCCCATGCGTAATTCACTCCGGAAGACCATAGTTGCGGCGATTGCTGCGCTCGGAATGGCGACGGCGACTGTCACAATCTCGACCCCGGCTGAGGCTCAATTTCATGGTGGCGGCGGCTTCCACGGCGGCGGATTCCATGGCGGGGGCTTTGGCGGCGGCTTTCATGGGGGAGGTTGGGGAGGCGGCGGCTGGCGCGGAGGCGGCTGGGGCCGGCCGGGATGGGGGGGCGGCTGGGGCTATCGTCGCGCTGGATGGGGCTGGGGCGGCGGCTGTTGGAATTGCGGTTGGGGTTGGGGCGGCGGGTGGGGCTGGGGTTGGGATCCGGGCTGGGCGATCGCGGCTGCGACGGTGCCGGTCGGCATCGCCATCGCTTCGCAGCCGGCCTATGGCGGCGGACCGGGTTGCTGGGTCAGACGGCGCGTCTGGACGGCGAACGGCCACTATATGGGCCGGCGGCTGGTAAACGTCTGCTACTGACCGGCGGTAGCCTGCCGGGTGCGGCGTCTGCTTCAGGTAAAGAAGAATTGAACCATAAACGATGAAGTCGCGATGCCTGAATATTTGTTCAGCATATACTATGAATATCCATTCAGGAACATCTGGGTTACACTCGTTTTTGAGAAACAAATCTCGTTTTGGCGCCCAAGCGACGCCGAAAGGTCAAATCCCCGCCGGAATTCGGGGTCAGGTTAATCAAACTCGCTGAGGGTGAAACCATATTTCCCGAAGCGATCGAGTTCACCCGGCGGTTCGATCGTCGGTTCACACGGAGGCTGTAATGGTCAGGATTTCGAAGACGATAGTCGCCGGAATCTCGGCGCTCGCGATGGCCGCGGCTGTCGTTCTGCCGACGAGTCCTGCGTTAGCCGGCGGTTGGGGTGGTGGTGGCTTTCATGGTGGCGGCTTCCACGGCGGCGGTTGGCACGGTGGCGGGTGGCACGGCGGTGGCTGGGGAGGTCGTGGCGTTTGGCATGGCGGTTATTGGCGTGGCGGTAATTGGTACGGCGGCTGGTGGGGCCCGGCGATCGCTGCGGGCGTGATCGGCGGCGCCGCGATTGCGAGCTATCCCTATTGGGGCGGCGGCTATGGATATGGGTATGGCGGCGGCTGCTGGCAGCTGCGGCCAACCTACGATGCTTACGGCAACTTTCTCGGCCAGCAATCCGTCAACGTCTGCTGACGTCCTCGGCATTGGCGCCTTCAATCGGGCCTCGCGCAAGCGGGGCCCTTTTTTTATGTTCGCGCCGGCCAGAAGACGCCGCCAGACATCGGCTTCGGAACACCGGTCGTAGTCGGAAACGAGATCGGCAGGCCGCGTCGAGAGCGCAAAGCCAAGTAAGCGAAACATTGCGCTTCGATGCTGTCGCCGTCAAAGCCGATCGCTTCGACCGGCTCGACTGTCACCTGCAGCCGCTCGCCAAGCCGACGCATGAGGTTCGGATTTCGCCGGCCCCCGCCGCCGACCAGCCAACGCGCCGGCGCGCTCGGCACGTGTTTCAGCGCCGCCGCAGTCGATTCGACTGTGAATGCGGCAAGCGTCGCCGCGCCATCCGCGTCGCTCAGGTTTTTGACGCAGGCCGCGGCGCTATTGAAGTGATTGCGATCAAGCGACTTGGGCGCCGGGCGGTCGAAATAGGGGTCACTCATTAACGCGGCGAGCGCGTCCGGGTCGACGCGCCCGCTTGCGCCGAGCGCGCCATTTTCATCGAACTCAAGCCCCCGCCTCTGAATCAGAAAATCGTCAATCAGGGCGTTCGCGGGCCCGGTGTCGAATGCGATGATCTCGCCTTCAGACCCAAGATAAGTGACGTTGCCGACCCCCCCCCAGTTGAGGATCATCACCGGCCGCTCAAGCCCCGCGGCCATCGCCGCGTGATAGATGGGCGCGAGCGGCGCGCCTTCGCCCCCAACGGCCACGTCCGCCGAACGAAAATCCGAAACAACGTCGATCTCGAGCGCCGCCGCGGCTCGAGCGCCGTCGCAGAGCTGACGCGTCAAGCCTTCGCGCGGCCGATGCAGAATGGTTTGGCCGTGCAGGCCAACAAGCGCGACGCGCTCGCGGGCAATCGCATGTCGCTTAAGAAACGCTTCGACCGCCGCCACATGGGCGTCGGTCACGAGGCGCTCAAGCTCGGGCTGCGGCGCCTGGACTTCGTTCAAGTTGGCGACCACAGCGCGCAGTCGCTGCGCAACCTCTAGGGGGTAGGGAAAAGTCGCGGAGGGCCCGGTCTTGAGCTCAGCCTCGCCGTCGCTCTCGATGAGCGCAACGTCGATTCCGTCCATCGACGTGCCGCTGATGACGCCGATCGCGGTTTCCAAACCTATGCCGTCACTCATCGTCTTCGGCCCGATTCGCGCCTTCGCTCTGATTGGCGCCGGGCGCCCACAAGACGTCAGACTGGCCGAAGTCGTTGGCGGCGCGGGCGGCGACGAACAGATAATCGGACAGCCGGTTGACATAGGCGAGCGCGGACTGGCCGACCTCCTCGCCCTCGATCGCCGCAAGCGCCACCATGGTTCGCTCCGCCCGTCGACAAACCGCACGCGCCTGATGCAAGGCGGCGGAAGCGGCGGTCCCGCCGGGCAGCACGAATGAGCGCAGCGGATGAAGTTTCGCGTTCAGCGCGTCGATGGCGTGCTCGAGCGCTTGAACTTGAGAGGGCGCGACGCGCAGGACCGCGCCTGGCGCTTCATGCGCCTGCGCTGGAACGCAGAGATCCGCCCCCAGATCGAAGAGATCGTTCTGGATGCGAGTCAGAATTGGCTCGACGGCGAGGTCGACTGCGTCGGCTGCATGGCGCACCGCAAGCAACGCGAGGCCAATGGCGCAATTCGTTTCATCAACGTCGCCCATTGCTGCGACGCGCGCATCGCTCTTCGACCGCCGCGACCCGTCCCCGAGGCCGGTTTCGCCCGTGTCGCCGGTCCGGGTATAGATGACGTTCAGCTTGACCATGCTTTTCCCGGGGCTTACGCGGACCACCGACCGCTCCAAAACGCGCCCGCGTAGCGCAGCGTGGAGCCCGCGTCCACTCTCCCCAACCTTCAATTGACCTTGCGGTCGCGCCTTTTCCAGTAGGGCTCGCGCAATTCGCGCCTCAAGATCTTTCCGGAGAGGTTGCGCGGGATCAAGTCGACGAAATCGACCGATTTCGGCGTCTTGAAATTTGCGATGCGCGCCCGCGCCCAGGCGATGATGTCAGCCGCGTCCTGGGCCGCGCCGGGCTTCAGGACCACAATCGCCTTCACCGCCTCGCCCCATGCGTCGTCTGGCACGCCGATAACGGCCGCGTCCTCGATTGCGGGATGGCCGAACAAGGCGTTCTCCACCTCTGCCGGGTACACGTTCTCGCCGCCTGTCACGATCATGTCCTTCACGCGGTCGTAGATGAAGACATAGCCGTCTTCATCCATGTACGCAGCGTCGCCAGTGCTCATCCAGCCGTCGCGAATGGCGGCTGAAGTCGCGTCGGGCTTGTTCCAATAGCCTCTCATGACGACAGGTGACCGAATCACCACTTCCCCGACCGGCGCGCCCGCTCATGGCGCGTGTAGGCTCTGCAGAGCAGGCGCTGGTCCCGACTTTAAGGGCGAAAGCCTCGCGCTTTACCCGCCAAGCCCGCGAGCTTCATTCTAAAGCGACTGTGCGGATCCGAGCTGGTGTTTTTCTGGGCGAGTGTCCGCCCCGTCTCGAGCGTACATCAGCCCGTCGGGGACTTTTGCCGGCGACGGGTTAGGTCACCTTACTTCTTTGACGGCGGGTCGTCTCGGCCAACTCAGCGTCAATCGCGGGCTCTGCGCTCGCCGGGACATCGCCATTGTTTTCGGAGGCGTTCTCGGGAGGAGAAATCACGCACCCCATTCGCGCGGTTCTGATGATATCCGCCAGCTGGCGCCTCAGCACCGGACCATGGATTTGACGGCCATCATAGCCTTGGCGTTCGAGCGTTCGAATGAGGTCTGAGAGTTTGGCGACGCTCCCGGATCCGGCGACCTGAAATGCGCGCTCCAAAGCGCTCATTCTTTGGTCCATGGCTTCGCTCCACTCGAAGAAAACAATTGCAAAAGCAGGTTTCCACGCTCACGCGCCTCACAGCGCTCCGCATTGAGCGGCGCGGACGAGCGCCGCCGGCCACTGGCCACGACCCGAAGTGATCTCTCTCAACGTGCGGTCGCGCAGAACCGCGGCGTCTCGCTGTCCCTGGTGGGCGACAGCGACGATTTTCTGGGCAAGGAGTTCTCTATCGCTCTGTGCCCGATCAGCCACATTGAGAATCTTGCAAACGTCATCGAGCGCGGCTGACATTGCCTGTATGTCCTGCGGGCTGAACACTCGACCCTGTAGAAACGGAACGATGGTCATGACGAGTACTCCCGTCCCCGACTAAAGACATCCTCGCGCCATCCGATTTGGCTGGCGAGCATAAAGTCGGTCCGAATCCGTACAGAACTCGCAATCGTGATGTCGAAAGCGTATAAGGGGGTCATCACTGACCGAGGCCCAGTGCCTTCAGGCGTCGGTGGCTGAGAGAGGCTTTGCGCTCCCGCCTGAACGGTGAGGAAGCGCGCGATGCCCCGCAGCAGCAACAAATTGCTCGCGTCTCTGTCTACAGACGACTTCGATTTTCTGCAGCCACACCTCGCATCCGTGACCCTGGGCTTGCGAAAGAGCCTCGAAAGACCCAACAGGCGAATCGACGCCGTTTATTTCCCTGAAGCGGGTTTTGCCTCCGTTACCGCCATTCAATCAAATGGCAAGGAGGTCGAGGTCGGGCTGATCGGGCGCGAAGGCATGACTGGGCTACCGGTTGTGTTGGGCAATCATCGCTCTCCCTACGCGACCTACATTCAGGCGTCCGGAACCGGCAAGTGCATGCCAGCAACCGAACTACGCAAGGCGCTCCAAATCAGCTCCTCGCTTCGCGACTCATTGCTGAAGTTCGTGCAGGCGTTCGGGGTGCAAACAACACACACCGCGATCTGCAACGCGCACTTCAAATTGGATGTGCGCTTGGCGCGTTGGCTCTTGATGGCGCACGATCGGATCGGCGATGACACCTTGCCGCTCACGCACGAGTTTTTGGCGCTGATGCTTGCAGTCCGGCGGCCCGGCGTCACCGAAGCTCTGCACGCTCTTAAGGAACAAGAGTTGATCTCGTATGCCCGCGGCCGGATTATCGTGAAGGACCGAAAAGGAATGGAGCGCACCGCCGGCGAAGCTTACGGCACTCCCGAGGCGGAATATCGCCGATTGATCGGTTGAAGCGGCCGGCGATTCCCATTCGGCTCTAAAACGAATTTTCCCTCCGAGAGGTTGATAGCTTTCGATCAGCGCCAAGGGCTCCAGGCGTCACGTCGAAGACGCCCCGCGCGGTCGCGATCAGCAATCGCTCTTCATCGTTGGGAGACACGAGCGCGCCGCCGACAAACTCACCAAATGCAGGCAGCACAATCTGCCGTTTCCCCACCACGAAACAGGGTGTGCGAAGCGAATCCCTCCCGGGCCCGTTCAGGCGAACAACTGGATGGAGGTGGCCCGCAAGCGCGAGAGGCCCGACGCCGGGCGAGCCTTCGATTGGGTGGTGACGGCACTCGATGCCTCCAAGCGCGGCTGGTGCCTCGACCGCGGAAAAGCCACACTCGGAATAGGCCTGTTCGGCCCCGCGATCATGGTTCCCAAGCACGATCGTGAAATCAAGCAATGACCAGCGCGCCCGCCAGGCGCAGAGCGAATCGAACAGCCCCGGCGTCATCGCGGCGCGCGCATGGGTGAAGTCGCCCAGCACGGCGACGCGCTCGGGTTTGATCCGCTCGATCAGTTCGGCAAGGCGTCGGAGCGTCTCCTCGCTGGCGCCGGTCGGCGCGGGGGCGCCAAGCGCACGGAAGGTCGCCGCCTTGCCGAGATGGAGATCGGCGACAAACAGCGTTTTCGCGGCCGGCGCGAAGGCGGCGCGTTCGGGCAAGAGCTTCAACATTCCGTCGCGCACGGTCTCCAGCGCGTTCACGCGTCGGCCGCCTTTTCGAGCTGCGCCACCATCCGCTCGATGCGCGCCGACAAGGTCTCATTGGACAGCCGCTCGCGAAGGCGCTGGACCATCAGGGGAAATGCAAAAGGCGTCGCACGAGTCAGAGTCTGGACCTCAAGGCTTTGCGCCGACATCTTCTGAAGCGTTGCTTGGATTCGCCGCACGTCGAGTTCGTCCTCGAGCACTTCGCGCTCCGCCTGTTTGAGAAGGCCGTTAGCGGGGTCGTATTTGCGAAACACGTCATAAAAGAGTCCTGCCGAAGCCTGCATCACGCTGGTTCTGCGCCGCTCGCCCGGAAAACCGCGCGAAACAAGGCCGGCGATATGAGCGATGTCGCGAAAGCGGCGGCGGGCCAGTTCGCCTGCGTTGAGGCTTGCAATGACCTCCTCGGTCAGCGCGTCGATGCTCTCGGCGGGTGCGATGAGAGACGGGAGCATCGCTCCCCAATCGCGCGCGTTCGCGCTCAAAATCTCGAACCCGTAATCGTTGACGCTGAGCGAGAACACGCCCTGGCGTTCGCGCGCCGCGCGCCATGCGATCAGGCTGGTGAGGCCGAGATGAATGTCGCGGCCGGCGAACGGATAGAGGAAGAGATGCCAGCCCTCGCGGGATTTCAGCGTCTCCGCGAGAAGGATCGCCGGCGTGGGCAACGCCGACCATTTCTGTTGCACCTCGATGAGCGGGCGCGCCGCTGCAAGCTCAGGCTCCTCGTACGCATTGTGTCCCGCCCGCACAAAAGCGTGCAACATGGCGTCGGCGAGCGTGGTTGACAGCGGCATCCGGCCACCCTGCCAGCGCGGCGTCGCTCCCCCGCCGCTTGCGGCGCGCACATAGGCCG
The DNA here is from genome assembly GCA_963737365.1 of uncultured Alphaproteobacteria bacterium. Classification (GTDB taxonomy): domain Bacteria; phylum Pseudomonadota; class Alphaproteobacteria; order Rhizobiales; family Beijerinckiaceae; genus Roseiarcus. The sequence goes on along the minus strand of CAVTSD010000005.1, from coordinate 57,427 downwards.
TTTGGTCCCGCAATCGGACGAATTCCAGCGCGCGACCGGCAAACCAGAACCTGTCTCCGGCCTTCATGCGGGCGACAAAGCTCTCCTCAACCGCGCCGAGTTTCGCGCCTCGGGGCGCGGGACCGTACTGCACCATGACGGACGCGTCGCTCACGAGGGCGCCAATGTTAAGCTTGTGACGAAGCGCCACGTAACGGTCGGCCGCGCGCCACACGCCTTTGGCGTCGGGCAGCACGCGGCGGAAGCCGGGATAAGCCGTGAGGCTCGGACCGCCGCGTCGAATGAAATCGAGCACCCACGACCAGTTCTCGTCGGAGAGACGCTCATAGGCCGCGGTCTCTCGAACTTCGGCCAGCAGATCGTCGGAGCGGAAGCCGCCGCCAAGCGCCACGGTCACGCAATGCTGAGCCAGCACATCCGAGGGCGCATTGAGGCCGCGCCGGCTCTCGATCTTTTTCCTGAAGACGGCATCGCGGACGGCCGCGGCTTCGACAAGCTCAAGCGTATGGGTAGGAACGAGCGTGATGCGCGAGACGCGACCCGGCGCGTGCCCGCTTCGCCCCGCGCGCTGCAGGAGGCGAGCCACGCCCTTGGGCGAGCCGATCTGGATCACGCGCTCGACCGGCAGGAAATCGACGCCAAGGTCGAGGCTTGAGGTGCACACGACCGCTTTTAGCGACCCGTCCTTCAGCCCTTGCTCCACCCAATCGCGTGTCTCGCGCGACAGCGAGCCGTGATGGATTGCAAGAACGCCCGCCCATTCGGGGCGCAACCGAAGAATATGCTGATACCAGAGCTCCGCCTGAGAGCGCGTGTTCGTGAAAACGAGCGTGGTCGTCGCCGCTTCGATCTCGGCTACGACCGGCTCAACCATTTTGGCGCCGAGGTGACCCGCCCAAGGAAAGCGTTCGGGCTCTTTCGGAAGCAGCGTGTCGATGACCACCGGCTTGTCGAGCCGTCCCTCGACCAGCGCTCCCCGAGGGGCGTCGCGAGGGCCGAGAAGCACGCGCTTCGCATCGTCCAGGTTGCCTATCGTCGCCGAAAGACCCCACGTCGCAAGGCCGGGGCGGAAATGCCGAAGGCGGGCGAGCGCAAGCTCCGTCTGAACGCCCCGCTTGTTGCCGATAAGCTCATGCCATTCGTCGACGACGACGAAGGCAAGCGAAGCAAACGTCTCCCGCGCGCGGTCCTGCGAGAGCATGAGCGAAAGGCTTTCGGGCGTCGTCACCAGAAGCCGCGGAGGCTTTTTCGTCAATGCAGCGCGCTGGCTTCCCGATGTGTCGCCGGTGCGGGAGCCGATTCGCCACTGCGAAAAGTTTGCACCATCGGCGGCCACGCCGGCGAAAGCCTCGCTCAGCGAGCGTTCCGTGTCGGCAGCCAAAGCGCGCATCGGTGTGACCCAGAGCACACGGATAGCGTCATCCGCATCCGCGGTTTCGGGCGCGGCCAGCCAGGCGCCGAGTGCGACGGCCAGCGTCTTGCCTGATCCGGTGGTGGCATGGAGAAGGCCGGACTGGCCCTCGGCCATAAGCCGCCAGGTCTCCCGCTGGAAGGGAAAGATCATCCACCCTCGGCGAGCGAACCAGGATTCGACCGCCAGTTCCCGATTGGGGGATTCCGGCGCGGGCGGATCGGGCGTGCGGGCGAGCATCGCTCTACTCTTCACTTCAGATCGCATATCGCTTTCCAGACCGAAGTCCGTTTCAAACAAGCACGAGCGGCGACCACGCTCCCGCCCCGCTGCTAAATAATGTTTGGGTCATCCTAATTCAGCGGGCATCGCGCGATAACGCGGGGATCGCCCTGCTTCGACATGTTTCTCGCACGCGGACTTAGCCGATGCGTCTGCTATTAAATTTTCACGTTTGCTGGCGAGGCCTGAACTCCCGAGGTCCAAAACCATCGACATTTCCGCCGGCGTCATGTAAGTACTCCTTACATGAGCTGGAGGAAGGACAAGCGCGGGGAGGCCGATCCGCCGCGCGGCTATCATCACGGCAATTTGCGTGAGGCCTTAATCCGAGCCGCGTTGGAACTGATCGCGACAAAAGGCACAGCCGGGTTCACTTTCGCGGAAGCCGCCCGATCTGCGGGCGTCAGCCCGGCGGCGCCCTATCGGCATTTCCGCGACCGCGACGAACTGATGGCGAGTGTGGCCTTACGTGGCTTCGAGCAATTCGAGACGGCGCTGGCGCGCGCGTGGGATGGCGGTCGCCCAGACGCGCTCGCCGCGCTGGATCGCCTCGGCAAGGCCTATCTGGAATTCGCTCGCGCCGAGCCCGCGTTCTACTCGGCCATGTTCGAGGCCGGCGTTCCGGCTGGCGCGAACCCTCCGCTGCGAGACGCCAGCGAACGCGCTTTCGCCATCTTGCGGAGCGCCGCCGACGCGATCTGCGCCGCCATGCCTGCGGCAGGCCGCCCGCCTGCCTTGATGGTTGCGCTTCACATCTGGGCCATCGCGCACGGGGTCGCGTCGCTGTTCGGACGGGCAGATGGCGCACGCAGGGCGCTGCCGATGTCTGCGGCGGAACTTCTCGAGGCGCACGTGCTGGTCTATTTGCGAGGGCTCGGGGTCAGTGCGGGGCGGCCGTAACCCAACTTTCGTCTTAGCAGTCGCGACCTCTCCTTGCCCTTGACAGAGGCGCGCTGCGTGAAGTAAATGTTCATTACATTTACACGTGAGGACGCGCCATGCCAATCATTCTGACGGTTTTGGGGTTTCTGTGGTGGTGGCCAATCGGCCTCGTTCTTCTTGGCCTCTTCATCGGGCGAGGAAAGTTTGGCCGCCGGCATCACCTCGCTTACGCAGGAGACGCGCCAATGTTCCGTAGGGATCACGGCCGGGATCGCTGGGATCGCAAGATAGCCCGCTTGCAGGACAAGATGGAGATGGTGCGCGCGAGAGCGGACCAGTTCAGAAGCAGCGGCGACTGGTTCGGACCGGCGACGAGCGGAAACCGCGCCTTCGACGATTATCGCTCCGAGACGCTGAAGCGCCTCGAAGACGAGCAGCGGGAGTTCAAGGATTTCCTTGCTCGACTGCGCTTTGCCAGAGACCGTTCCGAATTCGATCAATTCATGGCCGAACGGCGCAACCGCCCCTTCGATCCAGGTTCGCAGTCTGAGCCGGCGCCAGCGCGCGACTGACGATTAACGGGGCCTTTATGGCTCCTTTGGCTGTTTTGCGGGGCGTTCTCGACAAAAGGGCGCTCCGCTTGCGTAGGGAACGGCAACAAGAAGCGAAAGCCCATGGCTCTGGCCGCGGGTGAGCTTCCTCTCGGACTGGCCGCGCAACTAAGGATGGCGGAGCGCGCGGCCCCCGACGGTCGCCTGAAGGTCGGGGAGGCAGTCGCCTCGCCTCCCGCCGCCATTTCTGTATACTGGCCGCGACCTTCCGGAGTTGTTTGTGGCCGCTCAATTCCCTTGTCGTTTCATCAGGCCTGCGCGCCTGCTGTCCCTTGCAGGGCTGCTCGCGTTTGGCCTTGCGGCATGCGGCCGCTATGGGCCCTTGGAGCCTCCGCCCGATCCCAATGCGCCGCCCAAGCCAGCCAACTCAAGTCCCACCACCATGAACGGCGGCCTGTCCAAACCGGCGATCCCGCCGATTGTGCCGCCGAAGCAGCCGTTCTTCCTCGATTTCCTGCTGAAATAAGCTTAACCCCCCGCGAATGCGTCCCTTTACCTATCGCAACGGCGCTCTTCACGCCGAGGACGTCCCGTTGGCCGCGATCGCGGAAACCGTCGGGACGCCCTTTTATTGCTATTCGAGCAGCGCGATTGCTGGAAGTTTCGAGGCGTTCCGAGAGGCGTTCGCGGGTCAAAACGCTCTTATTTCCTACGCGATGAAGGCCAATTCGAACCAGGCGGTGTTGAGGACGCTGGCTCAACTCGGCGCAGGCATGGACGTGGTCAGCGAGGGGGAGCTGAGGCGGGCGCGGGCGGCCGGCGTGCTCGGGGAGCGAATCATCTTTTCGGGCGTCGGCAAAACGCCGGCCGAGATGAACCTTGGGCTCGACGAGAACATCTTCTGCTTCAACATCGAATCGGAGCCGGAACTGGAGGCGCTCTCGCGTGTGGCCCTGTCCCGCGGGCTCGTCGCGCCGATCGCCATCCGCGTCAATCCCGACGTCGACGCGCGCACCCACGCCAAGATCGCGACCGGCAAGTCGGAGAACAAGTTCGGCGTGCCAATCTCCCGCGCCCGCGAAGCTTACGCGTATGCTCGCACGCTGCCAGGCCTCAGGGTCCACGGCGTCGACATGCACATTGGCTCACAGATCACCGATCTCGAGCCTTTCGATGATGCGTTCGGGCTCCTCGCCGAGTTTGTGCAGGCCCTGAGGGCTGACGGGCATTCGATCGACCATGTCGATCTCGGCGGCGGCCTCGGTATTGCGTATCGCAGCGACAACAACCCGCCTCCCTCGCCGGAAGCCTACGCCAAGGTTGTGGCGAAGCGCACGGCGGAGCTCGGCTGCAAGGTGATTCTGGAGCCCGGCCGAGCGATCGTCGGCAATGCCGGAGCCCTGGTCGCTTCGGTCATCTATCTGAAGAAGGGCGAAAACAAGCGTTTCGTTATCGTCGACGCGGCGATGAATGATCTGGTCCGGCCGACACTTTACGATGCGCACCACGACATCCTCCCAGTGAAAGAGCCGGAGCCGGGCGCTTATCCAACGCGCAGCGATGTGGTCGGCCCGATCTGCGAAAGCGGCGATTATCTTGCGCTCGACCGCGACTTGCCGGAACTCGCCGCGGGCGACCTCATTGCGGTGATGAGCGCCGGCGCTTATGGCGCCGTACAGGCTGGAACCTACAACACCCGCCTTCTCGTTCCCGAAGTGCTGGTGAACGGCGCTGAATACGCGATTGTGCGGCCGAGGCGGACTTATGAGGAATTGATCGGCCTCGACACACTTCCGCCTTGGTTGAAGTGAGGCTGCGGGTGGTGGGGATTGTCGCGCAGTCTAGTTAACCCTTGGCCTGGAACTTGCGCGTAAGACGACAGCGCATAATTTGAATCGCAAACAACGGATCACGGCATCGCGGTGAAGGAAGAGGACAAGTCATCGATCGAGCAGGGACGATTCGCGGAGCTCGCGGTCTGGGCCAGACGCGCGCTCGTGGTCGAGCGCGTCTGGCCGCCGCTTGTCTTTGCGCTTGCCATCGCAATCCTCTTTCTCGCCGCCTCCTGGGCTGGCGCCTGGCAGTTCGCGCCTCGGGCTATTCGCATCGGCGGCGTCATCCTGTTCGCGCTCGGCCTTGGAGCCGTCCTGTCGCCGCTTTTGCGATTGCGTCGCCCTGCCGCGCGTGACGTTCTGGCCAGGCTCGATCGCGACGCGAGAACGGGCCACCGTCCTGCCTCCTCGCTCGCCGATACTCTCGCTAACGATTATAGCGATCCCACCACACAGGCCCTCTGGGCGGCTCATCGGGCGCGGCTCGAGCGCGAAGTCGAGGCCATTCGCGTCTCTCCGCCCTCGCCTGGCATGGCCGCGCGGGATCCTTATGCGCTCCGCTTTGGGGTTGCGATGCTTGCTTTTGCGGCGGCGGTCGTCGCCGGACCCGAGATGTACGGGCGCTTCGTCGACGCTTTCGACTGGCGCAGCGACGGGGCCTTCGCCGCCATCGCGGAGAGCCGCATAGACGCATGGATTGACCCGCCGCCCTACGCCGGGCAACCGCCGCTGATCATAGATTTCAAGACGGCGGACCAGCATACGATGACGGTTCCGGAAGATTCGGTTCTCGTGGTTCGCGGAGATCCAGGCGTCGTTGGGACGCGCGTTGAGGGCGGAATCACGCCCTCGGAACAGAAAAGCGACACGCCGTCGGCCTCCGCGTCAGGCAATAAGTCCGCCACTCCCACGCCGGCCCCGCCGGCGAACGCGGTCGCTACAGACAACGGCCCAACCGAAAAGCGGTGGGCGATCCACGGCTCCGGCAAGGTGACGATTTTGCGCGGCGACCAACCTGTGGCGGTCGCCGTCCTCGCCGTCACCCCAGCTGGCAATCCGACGATTGTCTCGACCGAAGATCCTCGCGCGAACCTCACCGGCACGCTGACGCTGGCCTATAAGACCCAAGATCGATTTGGGCTCTCCAGCGCTCGCGCGGACTTTTCCCGCCCCCACGAGGGTCCCGGTCCCGCGCCGCGCACGCTGGCGCCGCCGCCTCAGGCGGCCGTGACGTTGCCGCCGACCGCCAATGGAGTCGGCGACGGCCATAGCACCATCGACCTCTCCGAGCACCCCTGGGCGGGGGCCAAGGTGACAATGCGGCTGAGCGCAGTCAGCATTTCGGGCAAGACCGGCGAGACTGCGCCGATCGAACTGACCTTGCCGCAGAGAACCTTCCACAATCCGCTCGCCCGCGCCCTCGTCGAGCAGCGCCGCAACCTCATTCTCGACCCGGACCATGCGCCAAGCCAAGTCGATACGGCGCTATCGGGGCTGACGATCGCGCCGGAATTGTTCGACACTCCGGCCGCCATCTATCTGGGCCTGAAGCAGGCCAAGACCTCGCTTGAGCACGCCCACAGCGACGCGGATCTGCTTGACGTCGCGGCGCTGCTTTGGGCGATGGCCCAGCAAATCGAGAACGGCGACGGCTCGAAAGCCGAACGCGATCTGCGCGCGGCCGAGCAGGCGCTGCGAGAAGCGCTTCAGCGCGGCGCAAGCGACGAAGAAATCAAGAAGCTTATGCAGCAATTGCGCGAGGCCGCTAACCGCCTCATGAGCGAGATGGCGCGCAACACCCCCGACAGCAATCCCGAGGACCAGAACGTCCAGTCGAAAGACATGGACAAGATGATGGACAAAATGGAGGAAGCCGCGCGCAACGGCTCGCGGGAAGACGCCCAAGCCATGCTCGACCAGATGCAGGAAATGTTCGAGAACATGCGCAACGCGCAGGAGGAGCAGGAAAGCCCGGCCGACCGCGAGATGCGCAAGCAGATCGGCGAACTCGAGAAGCTTCTTCGCGACCAGCAGGCGTTGCGCGACGACACGTTCCGCAGCGACCAGAAGGAGCGGGCGCGCAAGCGAGCGCGGCGCAGTCAATCATCGCCCGATCAGCAGGACTCCCAGGACCAACCGGACCAGGATGGTTCGAACGCTCCCGACCAGAGCGACAACGACTCCAACCAGGACGACAAGCAGGACCAGGATCAGGCTGACAAGGGCAAACCGCAGCTCGGCGATCGCCAGCAGGAACTGCGCGACCGCCTCGCCGAGCTGCAGCGGAAGCTCAAGAGCCTTGGCATGAAGGGCGAGAAGGGCTTCGACGACGCGCAAGGCGACATGAAGGAAGCCGAAGGCGACCTCAAAGGCGGCCAAGGCAAAGGGGAGAAGAGCGGACAGAGCGGACAGAGCGGACAGAGTGGTCCGGGCGGCAAGGGCGCCGCGGTTGACGCGCAGGGCCGAGCGCTCCAGGCGCTGCGCGACGGCGCGCAGGGTTTGCAGAAACAGATGGATGGGCAAGGCCAGGGTAAAGGCAAGGGCAAGGGAGGCAAGGGCACCTATGTCGGGCGTCGGAGCCGCCCGGGGGAAATGCCCGGCGACGACCCGCTCGGCCGCGGAGCGGAGGGCGAAAAGGGACGCGAGGACGGCCCATGGAACCAATCCGCCGGCGCCTCTGAGCGCGCACACCGGGTCATGGAGGAACTGCGCCGCCGCCTCGCCGACCCGAACCGTCCGGTGGACGAGCGCGATTACCTCGAACGGCTGATGAAACGGGACTGAGGCGCCCCGAGGCAGCAACGCCAACCGACCGTTGTCTACTGGCCCAAGGCCATGGGCGCTTTCGCCTTCGGATGGACTCGGTTTGGCTCCTCGCGGCCGCGGGCAGGGCAGGCAAACTTCAGTTCGATCGGCCGGATTTGGGTTTTCTTGGCGCGGCGCCGTTCGGGGCTAAAACCCCCGATTTTGGCGGTTGGATTTCCTTGGATTTCCTTGGATTCTCTCGTCCGAAACGAGACTTATCAATGGGTTACGCGGACATTTTCTGAAAATTTTTTTCTTGCCGCTTTTGGCGTCGCGAAAGAGCTTCCGAAACGAGTAGCCCACGGTTGGGCAGGACGAAGGGACGGATTGCTCATGGGGCGAGCTTATCTCAAGTTCTGATTTTCTGCAAGGATTTGTCACACGCGCCGTTCTCGCCTTGGCGCCTGAGTTTCGGGCGCGCCAAGAGCGCCGACGGGAGGGAGGCCGAGAATAGCTCGGGTCTGAGGCGGCGAAGCGACGGGACGGCCGTATCGTTCGCAGAGGTCGACCACGCGCTTGACGAGCGCCGCGTTCGAGGGCGCAAGCGTATCCTTGTCGAGCCTGACATTGTCCTCGAGCCCTGTGCGCGCGTGTCCGCCCGCGGCCACCGCCCATTCATTGAGAACGATCTGATTGCGGCCAATGCCAGCCGCGCACCATTCGGCTTTCGGCATCAGCCGTTTCGTGGTCTCGACATAGAAGTCGAACACCGCGCGATCGGCGGGCATCGCGTTTTTCACGCCCATGACAAACTGGATGTAGACCTCGCCCGGAAGCAATCCGTCGGCGTTCATCTCCGCCGCCTTGAAAATATGACTGAGATCGAAGGCCTCGATTTCAGGCTTGATCTCGAACTTCCGCATTTCTCCAGCGAGCCAGTCGACGAGATCGGGCGGATTTTCGTAGACCCGCGTCGGGAAATTGTTTGATCCAACAGAGAGCGAGGCCATGTCCGGCTTGAGACTGAGCATGGCGCCTCTGTCCTTTCCGGAGGCCGCCCGGCCGCCGGTCGAGAACTGAATCACCATGCCTGGGCAATGCCTCTCCACTCCTTCCTTGAAGCGAGCAAAGCGCTGCGGGTCAGATGTCGGATTTTGGTTTTCGTCGCGCATATGCGCATGCACGAGCGTCGCGCCAGCCTCGAACGCCTCTTGCGTGCTTTCGACCTGTTCCGCAATCGTCACCGGCACCGCCGGATTGTCAGATTTTCTCGGCAAGGATCCGGTGATGGCGACGCATATGATGCAGGGCTTCGATATCACGCGGTTTCTCCCTGGCAGGCTGGCTTGATTGTACCTTGTCTTATGATATTACAGTATTACGAGATCGAGCAATCCACGGCCGCCGAGCGAGCCGCCCGGGCAATGATCAACGGTTACAGGAGGAAGGGTCCATGAGCGCTCCATTCCAGGACACGCAAAATCCTGGCTGGTACAGATTTCGGGTCGGCGGGCTGGAATGCACGGCGCTTTGGGACGGCTATATCCATCACGGCTACGAAGGCATCTTTCCGAATGCCGATCCGGCGGAGATGCTGAGGCTGAAGGAGGCGTATCGGCTTCCGCTCGACCATATTCCAATGGATCTCAACCCGGTCGTCGTGAACACCGGGGATCGCCTCTACCTAATAGACGCGGGGATGGGCCGCACCTCGACCATGTTCGGCGACACGATGGGCCGGCTGATGGAAAACCTCGCCGCAGCTGGAATGAAGCCGGATCAGATCGATGCGGTGCTGATGACGCATCTCCATCCCGACCATTCCTTCGGGCTCATCAATCCCGACGGCGGCGCAGCCTTTCCGAACGCTGAGCTTTTTTGTACCGAAACCGACTGGGCGGAATGGACCGACGCGAACAATCTCACGCGCAACGACTTCCGCGCCCCTTGGACGCAAGGCACTCTAGAGGCGGTTGCGCCCTACCGCGACCGCCTCAGGCTCTTCAAGGCGGGCGACGCCCTAGCGCCGGGCCTGTCGACCTTTTCGGTTGCGGGGCATGCCGCTGGCATGGTCGCCTATATTTTTGAGAGCGAAGGCCAGAAGGTCGTCTTCACCGGTGACGTCGCCCACCATCAGGTTTTTGACCCGCACCATCCCGAATGGTTTTTCCACATGGATTACGACACCGACCCGCAGCAAGGCGCCGACGCTAAAAGCGCGATCTTCTCCAAAGTCGTCTCCGAGGGAATCCGGTATCACGGATACCACTTCCCCTATCCGGGGCTCGGCGAGATTGTGCGCGTCGACGACGGGACGTTTCGGTTCCATTCCCAGGCCGTCAATCCGAGGCTCTGAGCATAGGGCCGCGTCCACGCGAGGCTCTGCTTCTTCGTCGCAAGCCTGACGACGAAGATCGTCAGCCGACCGTGACGCCTCCGCACACGAAGAGCGTTTGCCCGGTGACGAAGCTCGCCTTCTCGTCACAGAAGAAGCTGACGGCGTTGGCGACGTCTTCAGGCGTGCCCATGCGGCCAACGGGTATGGACGCCACCAGTTTTCTCGTCTCGTCCGAGTCCGGGGGATTGTTCTTCCAAAAGATCGACGTGGCGATCGGGCCCGGCGCCACGCAATTGACGGTGATGCCGTCCCGCGCCAGTTCGAGCGCCCACGTGCGCGCCATCGCCTGCATCGCGCCTTTCGACGCGCTGTAGAGCGTACGTGACAGTTTCCCGAGTGTAACCCGACTCGTGTTCATGACGATGCGACCGCCGCCCTGCTGGCGCATCGTCGGGACAAGCGCCTTCGTGGCGATGACCGCGGTTCGCACGTTGAGATGCATCAGCTTGTCGAAGTCGTCGACCTCGACTTCGTCGAGCGGCGCCGGCGCGACGATGCCGACATTGTTGACAAGGGCTTTCACCGGCAAGGTCGCGGCGATCTCGGCAAAGGCCTGCTCCGCGGCCGAACGGTCGGACAAATCGACCCGTCTCGCGTCAGCCCGAAGGCTTTCCACCTCCGGTTCGACGATATCGAGGATGATGACGCGGAAGCCATCCTCCTGAAGGCGACGGGCGATCGCCTGCCCGATGTTCCGGCCTCCGCCGGTGACCACGGCGCATCGCTCCGTCATCGAGGACGTCCTTAACTACCGTTCTGGAACAGAGCGCCGAACGCGGGGCCGGCTCAGCCAGCCCCGCTTCTTGGCTCTAGGCGGCGGCCTGGGCCTTGGCGGGGGAGAGCCTGTAGCCGGCGTAACCTTTTTCGGCGCAGGCGTCCGCGTGTTTCATGTACTCGGCGAAGCCTCCCATATAGAAGCTGACAGCCTTGGCCTTGCCGGGAATGTTCGCCCCCGACACCCACCAATCGATCTTATGGAAGAGCGTCATCTCCTCGATGCGTTTGCACTCGTCGAGCCAAGCCTGTTCCGCCTCCGGGGTCGCCTCAATCGTCTCGATCCCGTGCTCGGTGGCGTATTTGATCGCGTTCGCAACCCATTCGGCCTGCCACTCGATGGCCGGCGGCTGGTTGGTGAACGGGCCGGGCGGTCCATAAATCGCAAACATGTTTGGGAACCCCGCCGCGGACAGCCCAAGATAAGCCCGCGGTCCGTGCTCCCAGTGGTCCTTCATCGAAACGCCGTTGCGCCCCTTAAAGTCGATCCTCACAAAATTGCCGGTGACGGCGTCGAACCCGGTCGCGAAGATCACGTAGTCGAGCTCCACCTCTCCGGCAGTGGTGCGAATGCCCTTCTCGGTGAACTCAACGATGGGGTTCTTGCTGATGTTGACCACCGTGACATTGTCCCGGTCGATCGCCTCGTAGAAGCCGTTGTCGCAAAGCGGCCGGCGCGCGTAGAGATCGGTCGGCAGGATGGTCTCAAGCTTTTCCGGGTCCTTGACCATCGTTCTGATTTTGCGGCGAATGAACTCGGCGGCGGCCGCGTTGGAGTCGCGGTTCACGGCGATGTCGTTGAAGGTGCCAAACATGAAGTTGAAGCCGCCCCCGTCGTTCCAGGCCTTTTCGAACACACGCTCACGCTCTTCCGGAGATACCTCCATTGCGCCCTGCTTGGCGTCTTCGAAGTCGAAGACTGTCGCCGTGCTCCGAACGCGGTTGAAATATCCGTCCAGGTCTTCCGCGATCTTCTCAACGAACTCGGGCGTCAGCGCATGATTGCGGGCCGGCACGGAATATTGCGCCCTCCGCTGGAATAGCGTCAGGTGCGGGACTTTTGAGGCAAGCTCCGTCACCACCTGCACGCCGGTGGAGCCATTGCCGATCACGCCGACGCGCTTGCCCGTGAAGTCGATTGGCTCCTTTGGCCACCTTGCGGTGTGAAGCACCTTGCCCTTGAATCGCTCCTCCCCCGGGAAAGGCGGCTTGTTGGGCGCGGAGAGAATGCCGACGCCGGTCACGATGAACTTAACGGAGAAGCGGTCGCCCTTATCCGTCTCCACGTCCCACCGGTTGGTCTTTTCGTTGAAATGTGCAGCGGTGACGGCGGTCGACAGAATCAAGTTCTTCCGCAGGTCGAACCGATCCGCGACATGCTCGAGATAGGCGCGAATTTCAGTCTCGCGCGGATAGCGCTCGGTCCATTTCCACTCGTGGTAGAGCTTCGCATCGAAGCTATAACAATAGACCCAACTTTCCGTATCGGATCGCGCGCCGGGATAGCGGTTCCAGTACCAGGTTCCGCCGACGCCGGTCGCCTTGTCGATCACGCGCACATTCAGCCCGAGATTGTTCTGGAGCTTGTGGAGCATTGCGAGTCCCGCAAAGCCCGCGCCAATCACCAGCACGTCTAGTTTTTGTTGTTCTTTCTCCGAGGTCCTCATATTGCTCACAGTTTCCTCCTCGTTTGATTTCTCGGATCCGCCGCCAGCGGCTGCTCGTTGAAGTCAGGAGCGCCAGCGCGGCGCGAACGCTGAAAATGCCGCGCTGTCGACGGCAGACGTCCGGAGCGCCAGGAGCCTCGCGTTCGTCGCGACGTCATGCAACCTCCCTTTCGTTTCCCTGCATACGGTAATACGGTATTACAGTCAAGTTCGCTTCGACCCTAAGGAACTTAACCCTGCGAGGTTTTGCTCGTCCTTGGCGCTCGACGCAAATGGCCGGCTTGCCTCCGCTCCCCTTGCGCCTGCAATATTATCGTAATACAGTCATACGTGACGACAGGACGTGCGAGTCCTGGTCAGGGAAACGTCCAGAAGACCCTCGGATCCGGCGCTAGCAAACGGAGCGGCTCGTGACATTCCAAAACGTTGCTTTTTCGCTTCCGCAGACGGGACTGTTTATCGATGGCGCGTGGAGCGACCGCGCCGAAGTCTTTCCCGTGAACAATCCCGCCGACGGCTCGCTCATCGCGGAAGTCGCCAATGGGTCGGCCGACGATGCGATTAAGGCGCTGGACGCGGCTGTTCGCGCCCAGGCGAGCTGGGCGCGGGTTGCGCCCCGGGCTCGCGCGAACCTCATGCACGCCGCCCATCGCCTGATGCTGGAGCGCGAGAACCAGATCGTTCGCACGATGACGCTCGAGAGCGGCAAGCCCCTTACCGAGGCGAAGGCTGAGTTCAATCTCTCTGCCGACTTCCTGCTTTGGTTCGCCGAACAGACCGCCCACTTGCACGGGACGTATGCGACGTCTTCGAACGGCGGATTTCGAATAATTACCGGCCACCAGCCGGTCGGACCGTGTCTGCTCATTACGCCATGGAACTTCCCCTTGCTGATGATCGTGCGGAAGGCCGGGGCGGCGCTCGCTGCGGGCTGCACGACAATCACCAAATCCGCGCAGGAAACGCCTCTGACCTGCGCGCTCTTTATCGAGATTCTCAACGAGGCCGGTTTCCCGAAGGGGGTCGCGAATCTGATCCACACCACGACGTCCTCGGCAATCTCGGAGACGTTGCTCGGAGACCCCCGCCTTCGCAAGGTTAGCTTCACAGGATCTACGCGCGTCGGCGGCATTCTGCTGCGAACTCGCCGCCGATCATATCGTCAACAGTTCGATGGAGCTTGGCGGCGATGGACCCTTTGTGGTGCTCGACGACGCCGACATTGATCTGGCCGCCGATCAAGCGATCATATGCAAGTTCCGCAACGCCGGGCAGGCCTGTGTCGCCGCGAATCGAATCATTGTCGACCGCAAGGTCGAGCCCGAGTTCACAGAGAAGTTCGTGGGCAAAGTGCGACAGCTCAAGGTCGGGGACGGCATGGAGCCCGTCGACGTCGGGCCGATGATCTCGGCCAAGCAGAGGGATCGGCTTTACGATACAATCAACCTGCTCAAAAGCGCCGGCGGGGAAGTTCTGGCTGGCGGCCGGGCCGTCCAACGCCCAGGGAATTTCTTTGAGCCGACGGTGATCCGTTTCGATTCGCCCAACGCAGTCATGTGCAGCAACGAACTATTCGCGCCGATTGCGACGATCTTCCCGGTGGCCGACGCCCGCGAGGCGCTTGAATTCGCCAACGATTCTTCCTTCGGATTGGCGTCATACGTCTTTACGCGCAACCTCACGCGCGCCGTAGCATTCGCCGAGCAGCTTGAGTTCGGAATGGTCGGGATCAATCGCGGCATCATGGCCGATCCTGCCGCGCCTTTCGGGGGCGTCAAGACCTCCGGCATCGGGCGTGAAGCGGGCCATGATGGCATCTATGAGTTCCTTGAGCCGAAGTATATGGCGGTCACAGTGGGCGATCTCTAGGAGACCATTTCGTGAGCATGGAAAACCGACTGGGTCTCGGCTTCGTCCGGCAGCCGAAGACCGTGCTGTTTGGCCCTGGGCAGCGTCGGCAACTTGGCCTGATTGCGAAGGGCCTCGGTCGCCACGCCCTGATGGTGACGGATGAGCGCATGGCGCAGACTCCCGAATTCAAAGGTCTCCTTGCAAACCTCGCTGAAGAAGGCGTCAAAACCTCCGTCTACGACAGAGCGCTTCCCGATCTGCCGAGAAGCAACATCGTCGAGGCGGTGTCTCTTTTCGGCGACAAGGGAGCGGACGTCGTCGTCGGCGTCGGTGGGGGCAGCTGTCTGGACCTCGCCAAGTCGGTCGCGGTCGTCCTCGCCAACGGCGGCGACGTGCGCGACTTTTACGGCGAGTTTCGCGTGCCCGGCCCCAGTCTGCCGATCATCACTGTGCCGACGACGGGCGGAACAGGCGCCGAAGTGACCAGCATCGCCGTCATTTTCGACGACGAAACGAATATGAAAATGGCGATCACGGATGCCCATATCGAACCGACTGCGGCGATTATCGATCCCGAACTGACGCTGACCTGTCCGCGCGGCCTGACCGCCGCGACGGCGGCCGATGCGCTGTCTCATCTCGTCGAAGGCTTCACCGCGCGTCCCAAGAACCCGACGCCGCAGGAGATCGCGACCAAGATCTATGTCGGCAAGAACCGGATCACCGACATCTTCTGCGTCAAAGGGCTTGAGCTGATGAACAAGTCGCTTGGCAAGGTGGTCGAGAACCCTTCAAACCTCGAGGCGCGTTCCGACGTGATGTTCGCGGCCTACTGCGCTGGCATGGTGATCAACACCACCGGGACCGCGGCGGCGCACGCGATCCAAAGTCCGATCGCGGCTTTCAGTCATGCCTCGCACGGCTTCGGAGTCGGCGCTCTTCTGCCTTACGTCATGCGCTTCAATCTTCCCTATTGCACGGCCGAGTTCGCGGAGATCGGCCGTGTGCTGGACGCGGCGGGCGAGGGGGAACCAGAAATAGAGCAAGCGCATGCAGGGATCGCTCGTATTGAAGCGTTGCTGGCGACGGTCGGCGCCCCGCTCGAGCTCAAGGCGATCGGCGTCACCCCGGACCGCTTTGGCCAGGTCGCCGAGCAATCGCTAAAGGCGAGCCGGCTCGTCCTGAACAACCCGGCGCCCATGACGAAAGAAACCGTAACCGCGCTGCTTAAGCGTGGATACGACGATGACCGGAGCTGGTGGACGCAACCGTGATCTTGGAAAAACGCAGCCGGCTGCAAGGGGCGCCTCTCGTTGGGCGCACGCAGGAATGTGGATCGGGCAGGGGAGTCGCAGACTGAGCTCATGGTCAAAGTCTCGCTCTAGAATTGAGATCGTGGTATTGTATGACCTAATCAATTGAGGATTCGGATGGTCACGTCGTCCACCATCGCGCGGACCGCCGCGCCACTTCGCCAACAAGTCGTTCGCGTCCTCCGCGAAGATATTGTCGATGGAAGGCTCGGTCCGGGGCAGCGGCTTATTGAGACGATGTTGTGCGAAAGCTACGGCGTCTCGCGGACGGTGATCCGCGAAGCGCTGCGTCAGCTTGAATCCGAGCGCCTGATAACAGTCCGTCCGAATCTGGGCCCGATTGTCACAATCCTTTCGGATTCGGAGATCCGTGCGATCTATATCGTGCGCGCGACGCTCGAAGCGCTCGTCGGAAAGCTGTTCGCGGAAAATGCGAGCGCGCAAGATTGCCGCGCTCTCCTGAAGCTGAAGGACCGGCTCGACAAGGAGTATCGAAAGGGCGACGTCGAGAGCCGCGAGGCGATCAAGGCGGAGTTTTACGCCCTTCTACTCAAAGGCGCGGGCAACGAAGTGCTGACCGAGCAGTTGCACGCCATCCACGCTCGTATCGCCATGTTCCGGCGATTCGCATTTTTGAACGAGGCGCGCACCGAACCGTCAATCCGCGAGCTCGAGGCCATTATCGATGCGGCGGCCAAGGACCGCGATCCGGCCGCGGCTTGGGCGGCCTGCGAACATCACATGGTGATCTCGGCCGATCTTGCGATTATTGAATATGCCCGACTTGACAGGGCTCTTGCATCCTGAGGGCTCGGCCTCGCGAGGACAAGCGTTCTTATAACCCCGTCCTTGCGATCGCCCGGCTGACTTACCGGCTGGGTGAAACGGGCCGAGAAGTCGACGGCGCGCCTGAACTTCGGACGACCTTTCGAGCCGCGTCAGGAATATCGATCCGCTCCTCAAGCGCGGTTGACGTATGATGGTAATACCGTAATATTAGCTCAAGCCAACGGCTCTTCAAAAACAATCGTCGGGAGGAAATATGAGGCTCAAGGGGAAAGTGGCGCTGGTTACAGGCGCATCGCGCGGAATTGGCCTTGGCGTTGTTGAGCGATTCGCGGAGGAGGGGGCGACCGTGATTGCCGGAAGCACGAGCAATCCGCCCAACGCCTATCCCGACAAAGTCGAGGGCGTCGTTCTCGACGTGGCGGAGGAAGACCAATGGCAAAGCGCCATCGACGGCATCCTGAGCAGGCATGGACGGATCGACGTCCTCGTCAACAATGCCGGCATCATCGCCTATTCTCCGCTGCACGAGCTGACGATGAAAGACTGGTTGAAGGTTATCCAGGTCAACCAGACCGGCGTGTTTCTCGGAATGCGCGCCGTTGTTCCCGCCATGCAGCGCCAGAAGGCCGGATCGATCATCAATGTGTCGTCCATCTGGGGCAACGCCGCGGTTCCAGGCGCCCACGCTTACCACGCCACGAAGGGCGCGGTGCGGAACATGACGAAGAACGCGGCCATCACCTATGTCTCTGATGGCGTAAGGGTGAACTCGCTCCATCCTGGTTTCATCGACACGCCGCTCACTCGAGCGCAGGCGCCCGAGGTGAACGCCTTCGTCGTCGCCGCGACGCCTATGAAAAGAGCTGGCACGCCTCGCGAAATCGCGAACGGTTGTCTCTTCCTCGCAAGCGACGAGAGCAGCTTCATGACCGGCTCCGAACTGGTGATCGACGGCGGCTATCTCGCTCAGTGAGACAACCCGGCCGCCCTCCTATGTCTGTTCGTTTGCGAGGACTCCTCGCAGTCGCCGGATAGGTCGCACCGGCGAAAGGCGCGTCGGATCGGCGGGACTGACTCCGACTTTTGAGTGCCGAGGGCTTTCAGCCCTATCGCCCTGAGCTTGAGCGCGCTGAGCGCAACCTTGTCAGTACCTGCGGCCCAAGTTTCGCCCCGCCTCGGAGAGCCACATGCCGAGGGCGATCGCGACGCCCTGGATGATGAGTTGGTAGGACGTCGGCACACCGAGCATCTTTAGCGAATGATCAAGCTGCACCAGAAACATTGCGGCTCCGGCGACTGCGAACATGTTGCCGATGCCCCCGCTGATCGCTGTGCCCCCGAGAACGGCGGCCGCGATCGGCTCCAGCAAGTAAGGCGCTCCCACTTCGAGGGTGGGGTTGCGAATGAACGCCGAAAGCAGAATTGCTGTCACGCCATAGAGGAGCGCCGCCACCGCGAAGCTGCCGGCTTGATAGCGAACGACTTCGACGCCCGTCGCAAAAGCCGCACGCGGATTGGCGCCAACGGATTCAAATCGCCGCCCTATGATGGTCTTCCTGATAAGGATATGGATCGCGATCGTCATAATCGCGACGATCCACACGCTGCTCGGCGCCCCGAAGAACCAAGAGCCGCCAAAATCGGCGAGAGCCGTTGGCACCTTCGATTCCGCGGCGAGGCTCTGCCGATACCAGAGCGTGAGCCCGGTCACGATCGCGCCCGTCGACAATGTCACGATGAGCGCGTTGAGCTTGAGGACGGCAACGAGAAAGCCGTTCACCACTCCGACCGCAATCGCGGCGACCAAGGCCGCGCCAATCGCCAACCACATCCTCTCGTCGTGGCCTCCGGAAACGCCGAGAAGCACAGTGCTCGAAAGAGCGATGATCGACGGCGGGGACAGATCAATTCCCCGCCCCATGATGACGATTGTCTGCCCCATGGTCGCGCAAGTCAGGAATGCCGCGAACGGGAGAATCGAGAGGAGAGTCGCAAGCTCCACGCTTGCGGGCAGCAGGAGCCGTCCGATCGCCAGCAGAGCAGCGAGAGCGATCCAGATCGCCGCAAAGCGCATCTGGAATTGAAAGCCCGCGCGGCGGGGCGCAGCGCGAACCTCGCCCGGGAAAGTTGCGCCTTTCGTTCCCGCGTCGGTCATGTCCGGCCTCAGACCACGGACGGTCGCATGGGGGCTGGGCATTGTCTATTCGGCTGGAGTCGAGACGAGGGGCGCACGTCCAAGTTCAAAAACTCGGCGGAAAAGCCGGTCCACCTCAGCGAGACCCGAATAAAAGAAGATCGCCATCAAGGTCATGGCGCCGCTGGCGATGATCCCCACAGCCGAACTCAGACCGAGAATGGAGATGACGTTGATCATCAGCGTGAAGAAGAACGCGCCAAAGAAGGCGCCCGTGAACGAGCCGCGTCCACCTGCCAGCGCTGCTCCGCCGAGGACCGCCGCCGCAATGCTGGCGAGCGGAAAGTTCTCGCCGACCGTCGGATGTCCGACGCCGACTTCAGCGCCCAGCATGAGCCCTGCCGCCGCAGCCATCAACGACGCAAGAACGTAGCCGCGCACCTGAACGAAATCGACAGCGACTCCATTGCGTCGAGCCGCTTCTTCGCGGAAGCCGGTCGCCTTGACCTCGAGACCCCCGCGGGACCGATGCAGCCAAAGGTCGCCAAGGATCGCCACCGCCAGCAGACCTACAGTCGCAACCGGCAGGAAGCCAAAGTGCGTCTTGAGGATTTCTGCAAAGCCCGAGTTTATGGCGCCGTCCGGCGTTGGCCTTCCAATCAGCGCCGCGCCCTGGAGGATGCTCAGCATGGCGATCGTCGTGATGATCGCATTGATCCGCGCGTAGCGAACGAGGCAGCCATTGACGAAGCCGACAGCCACGCCGATCAGCAGGCACGCCAAAACGCCGACGATCATCATCGGGGAAGACACGTCCTGTGCAATGAGAAACGAGGCCGCGACGACAGTGAGGCTCATCAGCGAGCCGACCGACACGTCCAACCCGCGCACGAGCAGCACGTTCAATTGCGCCATGGCGACGAGCGCCGCCGGACACGTGGACTGAAGCATGTGTCGGAGATTGATGGGCCTAAGGAAAACGCCGCTTCGCGATGCGGCGTAGGCGAACACGAGAACTGTCAGAAGCGACAGGAAGGCGAGCGGCACCCACCATGTCTCGCTTCCATGAACGAAGAACCGCATGAGCCTCGAAACAAGACGCGAGGCGCCGATCGAATCGAGATCCTCCTTGCGGATCTTGGCGTCGCGGGCGGTCAGAAAGCTTGAGACGATCTCTTCTTCGCAGACCTCTGAGCCCCTGAGCTCTCTAACGATCTTTCCGCGGGAAAAGACAAGCACGCGATCGCAGATGCCAGCCAGCTCCTGCGCATCGGAAGAATTCACGATGCAGGCCCCGTCTTCTCGAATATTCTCGCGAACCGCCTGATAGATTTCGAACCGCGCGCTTGCGTCGACCCCTTGCGTCGGCTCATCGATCAGCACCGCTTTGGCGCCGGCGCGAAAGCTGCGGGCAAGGACCGCCTTCTGCTGATTTCCGCCCGATAACCCGCTGATCGGCTTGTCGAGGCTCGTCGTCACGACCGCGAAGTCGGACACCATTCGCATCGCGCTCTCGCGCTCATTGCCGCGTGAAAGGAAGCCAAGACGGACGAAGCCGGCGAGGCGCGAGAGCATCATGTTCTTCTCGACGCCAAGATCGGGAAAGATGGCCTCTCCCGAGCGATCCGCGCTCAGAAAAACGACGCCGCCTGCGAGCGCAGCCCTCGGCGAGGATCCGTCCACCCTCGCGCCCTGGCAGACGATATCCCCGTGCGCCTCCTCCAGGCCGACTATGGCGCGGATCGCCTCCCGCTGACCATTGCCCTCCGCGCCGGCGAGCCCCACGATCTCGCCCGCATGAGCGTCGAAACTCACATCGGAGAATCCTTCGCCGGACAGGCCTCGCACTGAGAGAACCACCCGGTCGGAAAGGGAAGGGGGTTTCGGCAAATATTCACTATCGATGTCGCGGCCGACCATCAGCGACACGAGCTCAGGCTCGGAAACGTCGGCCGTGATCGGGAAAGTGCCTTGATGAACGCCGTCGCGCAGGATGCTGACGCGCTGCGCAAGTTCGAGAATCTCGGGCAGCCTGTGGCTGACGTAGATCACTCCGGTGCCCGCGGCTGTCAGCTCTCGCACAAGCGCCATCAGCTTGCGCACGCCATCCATGTCGAGCGTCGACGTCGGCTCGTCGAGAAGCAGCACCTTCGGATTGGAAAGAAGCGCCTTGACGATCTCGATGAACTGCCGCTGCGCTGGCGAAAGCGATCCGATTGTCACGTTCGGATCTACGTCTACTCCAAAACGCCGCAACTCCTGGCGCGCCCAGGTCGTCATGGTCGAGAAAGAAACCGAGCCGGGCGGCGCCGCAAGGAAGAGGTTCTGCGCGACAGACAGCTCGCGAACCAAAGAGTCGTCCTGATAGACGGTGGCGAGTCCCAGCCGGTGGGCAAGACGCGGATCGGCGGCCGCAAGCTCGGCGCCGCCGATCTCGACAACGCCGCCGTCCGGCGCGATCGCGCCGCTCGCGATCTTCATCAGCGTAGTCTTGCCCGATCCGTTTTCTCCCAGAATCGCGTGCACCTCACCTGCTTTGCAGTCGATGCTCACATGGTCGAGCGCGCGAACGCCTGGATAGGTCTTGGACACGCCTTCCATTCTGAGAACGACGTCCGCCACCGTGATCATCTCCCAAACGCAGGCTGGCTAGATGGCCGGCTTCACGCCGGCCATCCTTGGTCAGGCCGTGGCCCTACTTTGTGAACATCTTCACAAGCGTGGCTCCATCCACAAGCGAGGAAACGGAGATTTCCATCGGCAACGCCTTGTTGCACATACCCTTGAGGCCAGGCTTCATGGAGAACGGCACGTCGATTGCCGTCGGCACCGACTGACCAGCCTTCGCCATCATCGCGGCGGTGAGCGCGATGCGGGACTGGAAGTTCTGCCCCGAGGAATAGAAGATCTTGAAGTTCGGGTTGTTCGCCGCTTCCTGATCGCAGAACAAACCCTGCTCGTCGGTGCGAAGCGCGGCGACGAAGTCCATCGGCTTCTTGGCCGTATCATAAGCCCGAACAGCGCCCCGGAATCCGTCGGCGTACTCGTAGATGTAGCCGTCGACTTTGCCGAGTTGGGAGAGCGCCGCCGAGACCGCGTTGAACGTCCCTTCCTGGGTCCAGTTTGTGTCGAGCTTAGCGGCGATCTTGACCCCTGGATGGTCAGCCGCCTCCTTTTCAGCGCAGCCTTGCCAGGTCGCGCTCAGAGGATTGCCCGGAGTGCCGCCAAGGGCGACGATGGTCTTCGCATCCGGATTGCCGAGGAGTACCGCCTTCACGAACTCCTTGCCCATCTGGCAAATATTCTCGGAGACATTGGTGAGGTAGTCCTTGCCGGCCGTTCCCGCCTCTGTGCCGTTGTGAAGCACAACTTCTATGCCGGCGTCTTTTGCCTCGCGGATGGCGGGACCCAGCGCTTTGCCGGCGTCGGCGAAGACAACAATCACATCAACGCCTTGCGACGTATAAGCTTGGATATCCGCAATCGCCTTAGACACGTCTCCGCGCGCCGACGAGTACTGGATATGTCCGATCTCCGGATAGGTGAGCGCCTGTTGGATGAACTCCATCGCCGTGACGCGGCGCCAAACGTTCTCGCCGAATCCGTCAGCATAGGCGACTTTGATCTTGCCGCCCGTTCCTGTGTCGCAGCTGTTGTTGTTCCAGCATTCCATCGCCTTAGCGCGCATTTCCGGCGTGACGGGCTTTGCCGCGCGCGCGAAGGCGTCGGCGATCACGGGACTCGCCTCGGTCGTGCCGAGGCGCGTCTTCATGAGATCGGCCGCGTCCTCCGCCAACGCCACTGCCGGAAACGCCCCGGCCATCCCAGCCAATGCGGCGCCGGACAGCCATTTCAAAAATATGTTCATCATTTCCTCCACTGTTTCAACTGTCTGGCGCAGCCAAACGAAGCAGGGGCCTTGGTTGAGCTATGGCCCACTTATACCTTGATCGACCGACTAAATTACGCCTCTCGCAAGGAGCATACGACCCTATACGCGTAATACCATATTACGAGAACACGGTCATATCAAGTGCGCAGCTCATCCCGGCGAGACTTCCGGATCGAGCAAATATGAGATGCTTACCCTGCCGATTTGGAATGATCGCTTCCTTGGCCGCCGATCAACGGCGGGCGAAAGCCCTTTCGGGGAGGCAACAACAGCACACGCGTTTGCCGAGAACCCGTCAGAATTTCCCTCCCGCTTCCCTTTCTTCCATTTATCGCGCAATACCCCCGACGATCGCGCATTTCCGCCGCGACGCGGTATCGCCTTTTCGTGCCCTCATTCACATCGAATCCCTCCCTCGCCCTCGCGCTGGAAGAACGCGGCTATCTGGAGCCAACGCCGGTTCAGGCCGCCGTCGCCGCGCCGGAAACTTCGGGGCGGGATCTTCTGGTTTCGGCCCAGACTGGTTCCGGCAAGACCGTCGCCTATGGCGTCGCGATGGCGCAGACGCTGCTCGGCGATGCTCCCACCTTGACGGCGCCTGGCGCGCCTCTCGCCCTCGTCGTGGCGCCGACGCGCGAGTTGGCGTTGCAAGTCGAACGCGAGTTGACCTGGCTCTATCGCCACGCCGGCGCACGCATTTGCGCCTGCGTCGGCGGCATGGACGCGCAGCGCGAGCGGCGCGCTCTGCAGGCCGGCGTCCATATCGTAATCGGCACCCCCGGGCGCCTGCGCGACCATATTGAACGTGGCGCGCTGGATGTTGGGGCGCTGGCGATCGTGGTGCTCGACGAAGCCGATGAGATGCTCGATCTCGGTTTTCGCGAGGATCTCGAATTCATGCTGAAAGCGATGCCGGGGCAAAAACGCAGCCTCTTGTTTTCCGCCACCGTCCCCAAGGGCATCGCGATGCTGGCGCGCAGCTATCAGCGCGACGCCATGCGGATCGAGGTCGAGCGTGGCAAGCAGGGCCATGTCGATATTGAATATCGCGCCATTCGCATCTATCCGCAGGAGAGCGAGGCGGCGGTGGTGAATCTCCTGCGTCTCATCGAATCTCCCACCGCCATCGTCTTCTGCAATACGCGTGAGGCGGTTCGGCACTTAAGCGCCACATTGACCGAGCGCGGTTTCTCCCCCGTGACCCTGTCGGGCGAACTCAGCCAGCATGAGCGCAATCAGGCGATGCAGGCGCTGCGCAACGGCCGCTCGCGCGTGTTGGTCGCGACCGACGTCGCGTCGCGCGGCCTCGATCTGCCCAATGTGGGCATCGTTATTCACGCCGATCTGCCCCACGATGTGGAGACGCTCCAGCATCGGAGCGGGCGCACGGGACGCGCGGGCAAGAAGGGCGTAAGCGCCATTCTGATTCCGTTCGGACGCCGACGCAGCGCGGAGCGGCTGTTTGCGGAAGCCGGCGTCCAGCCGGTCTGGATGGGGCCGCCGACAGCCCCGGAAATACGAGCGCTCGACGCCGAGCGCTTCCTCGCCGATCCGGCCCTGGCCGAGCCCGCCTCCGATGACGATCTGGAGATGGCGCGCCGCATGCTCGCCGAACGCAGCGCCGAAGACATTGCGGCGGCGCTGGTGCGGCTTTATCGCGCGCGCCTGCCCGCTATCGAGGACGTGACCGACCCCGGAGAGCGCCCGGCCGCGGCCCAGAAGCGCCCAGCTTATTCCGAGCGTCCCGCCCCGCGCGAACGCCCGGCGCCAGAGGATCGCGACTATTCCAAGTCCGCCCGTCCGCGCGGCGGCAAGCATTCCCTCGATGGCGGCGCCTGGTTCCGGATCGACGTCGGCCGAGCCAAGGGCGCCGATCCGAAATGGCTCCTGCCAATGATCTGCCGGGCGGGGGGTCTCACCAAGGCTGACATCGGCGCGATCCGGGTGTTCGACCACGAGACCAAGTTTCAAATTTCGGCGGAAGCGGCGGACAAATTCACTGCCGACATCAAGCAGCGGATCGGCGAAACGCCACGCATCGAGCCGCTGGGCTCGGCGGGCGAAGGCGGGACCGGGGCGCGGGTCCACGGGAAGCCGGACAAGCGCACCCGGCAGGCGCGCAAGGCGCAGCGGAGGGCGTAGAGCACGCATCGCTCGCTCTGGCGGCTCGGGCTCGCGCGCTGTCACAGGTGTCACTCCTTGGCTGCCCGACGATTTGCGCTCGAAGAATCGGCGCATCGCTTGGTCTCCCACCCGCCCTGCGGCGCCTTGCCTGCATTCAGCGCCTGTCTTCGCGAAGTCGATGTCGTTGTTCCAGAACGGTGTGGCGAGCGTCGGCGCGACCCCGCTGATGGTTGGCGTGTCCTTCGAGGCCGAGGCGGGCAGCGCGGCGAGCAGAAGCCGCGCGGCAAGCGCCAGAAGCGCACTCAGGCGGCGTTGCGGGTGGAGCTCGCACTGGCCCTTTTTCGATTTCTCGCGGGCAAAGTCGCGCGCTCTACGCCTTCGTTGCTTGGCGCGCGCGCGCGAGCGCGACAGCGAGATCGATCGCCTCGATCAAGCTCGATTCGCTCGCGATTCCGTGGCCCGCAATGTCGAAGGCTGTGCCGTGGTCCACGGACGTCCGGATGATAGGAAGGCCGAGCGTGACGTTCACGCCGCTCAGCGCCTCCCAACGACCGGTTGTCTTGTCGACGGAGAAGCCGAGCAGCTTCACCGGGATGTGGCCCTGGTCGTGATACATCGCGACCACGGCGTCGAACTGTTCTGCCCGCAACTTCACGAACACGGTGTCGCCAGGCACTGGCCCATGGACATCATAGCCTTGCTCGCGCAGCCGCTTGATGGTCGGCTCGACGACGTCGATGTCCTGTCGTCCGAACAGGCCGCCTTCGCCGGCATGCGGATTGAGCGCCGCGACGGCGATGCGGCGGCGCGGAACATGAAGCGCCTTCAGCGCCTCGTCTGTCAGGGCCACGACGCGGCTTATGCGTTCCGGCGTCACGCGCTTCGGCACGTCTTCAAGCGCTGTGTGGGTGGTGACGTGGCTCACGCGCATGGCGCCGTGAACCAGGAGCATCACGCTGTCGCGCGACTTGGTCAGATCGGCGAGCAATTCCGTGTGGCCGCTATAGTGATGGCCGGCGAAATTGAGGGCTTCCTTGCTAATCGGCCCCGTGCAAATGGCGCCGGCGACCCCGTCGAGCGCCAGGCGCACAGCAGCCGCGATCGCGTCATACGCTATCCGTCCGCCTTCCGCCGTCGATTGACCGGTCGGGACCGGAACATGAGCTGCGTCAATGTCGATGAAACCGATCCCGGGTAAGTCAGCACCAGGGGTCGCTACGGAGACCGCCGTCGCGTGATCGTCCAACCCTAGTTTTTTTAGCGCCTCCAAATGCGTCGAACGCGCGCCAATCAGAAGAAGGGAGAACTCGCCGGCTGCGACGCGTTCGCGGAGGGCGGCTGAGGCGCGCGCCATGATCTCCGGACCGATACCGGCCGGATCGCCTGACGTCACCGCTATTTTCGGACCAGTCACATTCCCTCCCTATGCTTTCCGCAGTCTAGCGCGACTTTTGCAGCATGAAAAGTCAAAAGACGTCATAATCTGTCATTGTTTGGTTATCGTCGCAGGCTCGTTCGCCCATTGGAGGGGTTGCTATTAAATCGCGGCAAACAAAAACCGAGCAGTTTTGACAACAATCAATTGCAGATAAATAGAAATTAGGTTAAGCTTGCCCGATGAGCAACCGTTCGCTTTCGTATGTCCAGAACCGTGGACACCGTTCCAATGACGCTCCGGGCACGGAAAGGCGCCGAGAAAAAACTTCTGCGGTTTTGTCCTCATAACTCATTGAAAAGTCTCGTTTCGGACGAGAGAATCCAAGGAAATCCAAGGAAATCCAATAGCCGTTTCGCTCGGGTTTCATCGCAAAACCGCTACGCGCAAAGATAATCCAAACGGATTGCAAAAGGGCCCGGTTGCGGGCTCGCCGCCCGAAAGGTGGCTAGCCACACACTCTGTCGCGAGCCTAAGCGCCAGCGCGGCGCCGAAGTATTGACAGAGACCCGAAAGTGCCATTTTCTGTCAAAATCGGGCGCCAGCGCGAGCAGAAGCTGCGCCACGAACGCGCAGCCGGGCAGAATAGAGATGGTCCCAAGTCGTCGCCCCGAGCTCATCCCCGCGCAGCGCCGGGCCTTCATGCTGGAGCATATCCGCAAGCGCGGAGCGGCCTCGATCCAGGAATTGTCAGAGGCGATCGGCACCTCGCTCTCGACGGTTCGCCGCGACCTGGAGCATCTTGAGGAGCGCGGCTACCTCGAGCGCTCGCATGGCGGCGCGCTGATCCAGAAGCAGCTTCCATCAACCTTCGAGCCGGAGGCTGAGATCACCGCTGAATTCAATCGGGAGGAAAAGGAATTGATCGGGCTTGCTGCGGCTGCCACGCTTCATTCGGGCGCGAGCGTCATCTTCGATAGCAGCTCGACCGTGCGCGCGGCCGCTCGCGCCTCAGTCGAGCGCGACATCGCGCTCACCGCTGTCACCAACGACCTCGGCATCGGCCAGACGCTTTCCGCTTCGAACAGGATCCGCGTCCTCTGTCTTGGCGGCACGGTGCGGCCGCAATCGCTGACCCTCCTTGGCGAGCCTGGCGAGAGCTTCCTTGGAAATCTCAGAGTCGATGTCGCATTCATCGGTGCACACGCCATCAGCGACTTCGCGTTGACGGAAACATCGCTCGAGGCCGCGGCGATGAAGCGGGCTATGATCGCAGCGGCGCGCCGGATTGTGCTTCTTGCGGACGCTTCCAAGTTCAGCGCGGCGGCGTTCTGCAAAATTTGCGAGCTGGCCA
Organism: uncultured Alphaproteobacteria bacterium; assembly: GCA_963737365.1. GTDB lineage: Bacteria > Pseudomonadota > Alphaproteobacteria > Rhizobiales > Beijerinckiaceae > Roseiarcus. The sequence continues at coordinate 30,053 of CAVTSD010000005.1, read as the reverse complement.
CCGTCCACGAGCTCATCACCGACGATCGCGCTGATCCCGCCGAGATCGGACGCATGCGGGATCTCGGCCTCGAAGTGAAGGTCGTCTCCTCGATGGATAGAGCGGCGCAATCCGTCGCATGACAATTGTACGCTTGATCGCCGACGACCTTACGGGCGCGCTCGACACCGCGGCTCAGTTTACCGGCCGCATTGGTCCACTGCCTGTTCTGTTGGATCAGACGACCGCAGCGCCCGCGGCCTCCTACGCCTTGAACCTGTCCTGCCGCGATGGCGACGAGAAGACGGCAGTCGCGCTCACACGCGCCAGTCTCCCCTGTCTCTCGGACGCGGATATTGCGTTCAAGAAGATCGACAGTTTGCTGCGCGGGCACTGGGCTGCGGAACTAGCCGGGATTGTTCAGTCGGGCATGTTTCGTCGAATTGTCCTCGCGCCTGCCGTTCCCGCTCACGGCCGCGTGACACGAGGCGGTCTCCAGACGCTGGTCCGCTCTTCCGGCCGTCCGACACTGATCAAGGACGCCGCGAGAGAGCTTGAGCGTTATGGCGTTTCTTCTGGTCGCGGTGAGTGTGACGTGACCTTGCTCGATGCAGAGAGCGATGCCGATCTTGACGCCATCGCGAAGCGTTACGCGAACGAACCCGAGACGCTCTGGTGCGGCGCGGCGGGATTAGCCAGGGCGCTCGCACAACAACCGCCTCGAGCCGCACAACCTTTGAATCAACCGCATCTCGTGCTTGTCGGCTCGCGCCACCCGGTTTCCCTCCGTCAGGTCGAAGTGTTTGGCGCAGCGCGGCCGGACTGGTTGGCCTCGATGGGGGCGGATGCCCGTTTCGTCGACCGCATACTGGCGACGCTTGAGACCTTTGGTTGCTGCGTTGTTTTGCCCGCCCTGCCAGAGGGTCTCACCGAGGCGCAGGCGACGGAGCGCATCGCCCACAGCATCGAGTTGCTCTCTCGCCGTCTTCCAGCGCTTGGCGGACTGACGGTGGTTGGCGGGGAGACGTTTGCCGCCCTTTGCCGGACTGTGGAAGCAACCCAGATCACAGCAAACGGTGAATTTCTGCATGGCGTTCCTGCTGCCCGCATGGAGTCTGGCCTTTGGGCGGGCACGTCCTGCGCCTCCAAGTCCGGCGCCTTCGGCGAGCCGGATTGGCTTCTCAAGCACCTCGGGTAAAAACTCTAGAGCGGCGCCATCCTCGATCGCTGGCTTCTCGTTCGTCGATTGTCTTCGCCGGGGCTCCGGGACGCCCAGCGGTCCCTGGATGTCGTGAGCGCCGCGCCGGGACTTGCAGCCCCGCCGGTCGCCTCCGATCGCATCACCCCAGGGGCCTGCCCCCGTCCACCGGCAAGATCGCCCCGGTCATGAAACTCAGGCTAGTGCTCACCGCCAGCACGGCGCGAGCGACCTCTTCAGGCGCAGCGAGCCTGCGTAGCGGCGTGCGGCCTGCTTGCTCGTCTCGCCAACTTTGGTCCAGCCCGCGCACGAACTCGGTGTCAACAAGGCCAGGCGAGACCGAAACCACCCGAATGTCCGGAGCAAGCCCACGAGCGAGCGACTTTGTCAGATTGTCGACCGCGGCCTTCGAGGCGCAATAGACGATGTTGCTCCCCATTGCCGTGACGCCGGCGATCGAGGAAATGTTGACGATCGCGCCCCCTCCGCTTCGTCGCATGAGCGGCAAAGCCGCCCTGACGCTCGCGATCACGCCACGCACATTGACATCGAGGATGCGGGTAATGAGCGCGTCATCAAGCGCGTCAAGATCGTCATGCGGGACAAAGCGGGTGATCCCGGCGCAGTTCACAAGAAGGTCGAGTCGAGCGTGACGCTTGTCGATCGCCGCGATCGCGTCGGTAAGCGCTGCGCTTTCGGTCACCGGCATGCGCAACGCCATGTGCCCGCCGCCGGGCAATTCGCCAAGCATCGCATCCGCCTTCGCGCCGGCGGAATTGTATCCGACAGCCACCGCGGCGCCAGCCTCGGCGAGCGTCTTGCAGATCGCCGCGCCAATTCCTCCCGTGCCGCCGGTTACGACAGCCACGCGGCCCGCGAGAGGCTGCGACGACATGGTCGCCGCTATTCTGAAGGTTGCGAGCGGCGATGCGCAACGAGGGCCATGAGCCGCCTGTCGCGCCACGCCGATCGCTCAGGAAGCTTCTCCAACGCCAGCGCCGCGCGGCGCTCCGCTCTCGCCCGCTCGATCAATTCGGGCGACCAGGGCTGCGGATTGGCTCGCGATTGCGCAATCGAATGATAGAGCGGCCCGAGCCGTCGCGCGTAGTCATCGACGCCGCCCGGCGCGTTCAGATCGATCGTTTCGAAAGGACCCATGAACGACCAGCGCAAGCCGAGCCCTTGCGAGACGCAGAGGTCGATGTCGGCGGCGCTCGCATACCCCTCCTCGAACAGCGCCCAGGCTTCCTTCAGAAGCACGCCCTGCAGGCGATTGAGGATGAACCCTTCGATCTCCCGATTGACGACGATCGGCGCTTGCCCGACCGCCTCCATCGCGGTGCGAAGCCAGGGCAGGATCGCCGGATCGGTCCACGGCGCCGGAACGAGCTCGACGAGCGGGACGAGATGGGGCGGGTTCACCGGATGGGCGATGAGAAAGCGCTCCCGGCGCGGCGCATGCTCGGTGAAGGCCGAAGCGGGAATGCCCGAACTCGAACTTCCAACCACCGCGTCGTCGCGGATCAAGGCGCCGATAGCCTCCGAGACAGCGCTTTTCACATCCACGCGCTCGAACACCGATTCCTGCACATAGTCGACGTCGCCAACCGCGGCTTTCAGCTCGTCGACCACCGTCACGCGCGATGCGATGGCGTCCACGTCGACGCCGTCAACCAGGCCGGCTTTCGCCATATCCTCCAGGCTCGCGCGGACCCGGGCGGCCATTGTTCGACGGATGTCCTCGCTCGCGTCGAACGCGCGGACGGCGATGCCTGCGCGCGCGAAGACAATGGCCCAAGCCGAACCAACGAGGCCCGCGCCGACAACGCCGACCGATCGTATCGAGGAGCCGGCCATCAATGCACCCGCGATTTTTCGCCATCCGCGAGGCAGATCTCGCTGATCCGCAGGCCATCCCCCGTAATCCTGGACGGGAACCTGTCCTTCAGCCGTTCTTCGTGGACGGGAATGACCCGGCGCGCCTCATAGCCTACGGATTTCATCATCGCCTCGGTCGCCAATACGAGATTCTCTTGGCTACCGACGGCGAGCCCGACGGGCACATACATCTGATCGACGTCGACGACCGCTCCTGGCCCCTCGACATTCTCGAACACGTAGACGAGATCGCCGGCGAGCGCCCAGGCGTCGCTCGACTGCGACTTGCCGTCGTTGCGCACGTGAACCCACATCGAGCCGTAAGTGTGGCTGTCATAGGCGACGTGCAGGTCGATGTTCGGAAGGACATTCTCGCGCGTGCCGTCGATGCAGACGAGACGCTTCTGGCGGGCGAGATCGACGCCGCGAATGATGTCGCCGGGATCGACGGCGACCATCATCCAACGCATCCGGTCGGGCAGCGACATGGCCCAGACCCATTTCGCGATCTCGCGCTCCTGGATGTAGAAGGTCGCCTTCGGGAAGTCCTCGACATTGCCGAAATGATCGAAATGCGCGTGGCTGATGAAAACAGTGTCCACGTCCGCCGGCGCCAGTCCGACGCCTGCCAGCACTTCCTTCGGCGTATGCCAGTTCTCGACCCCGAACCTGTCGCCGAGCGTCTTGCCATATTCCTTGTCATTGTAGCCCACATCGACCATCGCGACGTGGTTGTTGCCTTTGATCAGCGCGTAGCAGTAGGGGAGCTTGACGTAGCCCTGATTGTGCGCGCCGTAGAGAACGCCGCTCTTGTGGTACTTGGTGACGTACGAGTACTCCAGGACCCAAATCGAATAGTCGGCCATGCGTTCCCTCCTTCGTTATTTTTAAGCGCGCGCCGTCATGGGCGCGCAATTGCAGCAGGACTGACGGAAGTCGACCATCGTCATGCCGAGCTTGTCGATCGAGCAAAGCTGAACAAAACGGTAGGCCGCAGCAACGCGATCGAGAGCGAGCGACACGTCGACGGTCGCCTGATTGGCCGAGGCCTCCAGCGCGTCGAGACAGGCCCCGATGAGGCGAGCGGCGCGGATCAGATGCTCCACCTGGCGCTCGCAGCCGCGCGGCGCGCTGAGGTCCCCAAGCGTGCTGGACACTTCCCGCCACTGCTCGCGTGCTACAGCGATGGCGGGGAGGTCGACGATCTCGCGCCGTTGGCTTGCCTGAGCGAGAACCAGCAATCCGGCCGCCTGTCCGATAAGTCGGCGCAGCGCGTCATAGGGCCGTCTCAGCGCGGCCGCAGCGGCTGCGTCGATCTCTGCGATCTCGGGCTCGAGAAGCACCGAGTTGGCGAGGGCCGGACAGTCCCAGCGATGGACCGCGGCCGCGCGATCGAGCATGCCCCTGCCGCTATCCGACATGGGCCGCCTTGCGTGTGGAGGCGCGCTCGACGAGTTCGCCCGGAAGGCCTTCGATGCGCGGTTTCAGCTGCGCGGATTCGAACAGCATTCCGATCAGCTCCATCGTCAAGTCGATCATTTTTAAGACCGGCTGGCGCACGGTTGTCAGCGCGTGGGACGGCCAGCAGGCCATGGCGATGTCGTCGAAGCCGACGACCGAGAGATCGGCGGGGATGTCGAGCCCGAATTCCCGGCGCGCCGCGTCCATGAAACCGATGGCGAGAATATCGTTGGCGCAGAACACTCCGTCCGGCCGGCTCGTCCCGCCAAGCAGGCGGATGGCGGCTTCGTATCCCCGCTCATAGGCGAAGGCGCCGGCCTCGACGCAGATCGGTTCTTCGAGCCCATGATCGAGGCACCGGCTCCGATAGCCCTCCCAGCGGTCGACATTGGTGGAGACGTCAGGCCGGCCCGCCACGAACGCGAGCCTGCGATGACCAAGCTTGATCAAATGATCGGCGACGAGGCGTCCGCCGCCGATATTGTCGCAGGTCACGCCGAATGCGTCGACGTTCAGCGGGCGCCGGTTGAAGAAGAGGACCGGCGTGCCGGCATGCCCGCACGCCTCGGCGGCCTCGGATGACAGCGTCGCCGCGAGCACGATGACCACGTCTGGTTGATAGGACAGGAGAAGCTTCACCGCGTCATCGAGCGAGTTGCTTGAACCCGCGGCCGTCAGCATCACGTTGAGGGCGATCTCGCGCAGTCTTTCTGTAAGTCGCGTCAGCACCTCGGGATAGAAAGGGTTGGTGATGTCGGACACCACTACGCCCGCGATCCGGGTGCGCTTGGTGATCAGGCTTCGCGCCAGCGGATTAGGCGCGTAGCCAATTTCGGCGGCGCGCGTGAGGACAGCTTGCCGAGTGCTCGGCGCGATCACCGCGTCCCCGTAGAACGCGCGCGATATCGTCGAGGTCGACAAGCTCAGGTCACGCGCGAGGTCCTTCACCGTCACGCGGGCCCTGCGAACGCGAATCCTGTCATCCTCGCTCATCGTCGCGAGTTTATTAACGCGCCGGTCAGGCATTACGTCCGCCATAGCGGCGCACGCGGATGTTGGCCTGCTCGGCGTGACCGTAGAACCCCTCGAGCATGCAGAGCCGCGAGCAATATTCGCCGACCATGGCGCTTGCTTCGTCGGTGAGCACTTTCTGGTAGGTGCAGGTCTTCAAGAACTTGCCGACCCAAAGTCCGCCCGTGTAGCGCGCGGCCTTCTTCGTGGGCAGCGTGTGATTGGTGCCGATGACCTTGTCCCCATAGGCGACGTTGGTGCGGGGCCCAAGAAACAGAGCGCCATAGTTCGTCATGCCCTTCAGGAACACATCGGGATCGCGCGTCATCACCTGAACGTGCTCGGAGGCGATCCGGTCGGCCTCGCGGATCATTTCAGCCTCGTCATCGCAGATGATAACTTCGCCATAAGAGTCCCACGCCTGGCCTGCGGTCTCGCCCGTCGGCAGGATCGCCAGCTGCCGTTTCACTTCGTTCATCGTGTCCCGCGCGAGCTTCTCCGAATTGGTTAAGAGAATTGCTGGAGACGTCGGGCCATGCTCCGCCTGACCGAGAAGATCCGTGGCGCAGATCTCGCCGTCGACACTTTCGTCGGCAATGATGAGCGTTTCAGTTGGACCCGCGAAAAGATCGATGCCGACGCGGCCGTAGAGCTGACGTTTAGCCTCTGCTACAAAGGCGTTGCCGGGCCCGACCAGCATGTCGACTGGCGCGATCGTTTCGGTCCCCAGCGCCATGGCGGCGACGGCCTGCACGCCGCCGAGCACGTAGATCTCGTCGGCGCCGCCCATGTGCATGGCCGCGACGATGGCTGGATGGGGTCCCCCGTGGAAAGGCGGCGCACACGCGATGATCCGCTCGACGCCGGCGACTTTCGCTGTCACCACGCTCATATGCGCGGACGCGACCATGGGATATTTGCCGCCAGGGACGTAGCAGCCGACGGCGTTCACGGGGATGTTCCTGTGCCCTAGAATAACGCCAGGCAAGGTTTCGACTTCAAGATCCTTGATGCACTCGCGCTGCTTCTGCGCGAAATTGCGGACCTGCGCTTGCGCGAATTTGATGTCCTCGATGTCGTGCGGCGCCACTTTCGCCATCGCTGATTCAATGTCGGCCGAAGACAGGCGAAAATTTTCAGGCGACCATTTGTCGAACTTCTCTGACAATTCGCGCAAAGCCGCGTCGCCGCGCGTCTCGACGTCGCTCAAAATGCCTTCGACCGTGGCGCGAACTTTGGCGTCGTTGGCGGCCACTTCTTTGGCGTCGCGACCGCGCTTCAGGTGTCTGGCCATTTTCTTTTTCCTTGGTTCGAGAGGGCGTCCCGAGCGCCAAACGCGCCCGGGACGATGACGTGTTACGGCTTCACCGTCGGCTCAACCTTGGTGAGCTTGTACAGGTCGGCCGGCGGGTCGCACTTCTGGCAGTTGATGCCCGGTTCGTTGGGGGCTTTCACGACTTCCGCCGGCAGCGGCTGGATCGTCTTGCCAGGGGTCGGCGCGCCGTCGAGAGCGGACTTGAGGCTGAGCTCTGGCAGGAACTCAGGACTGAAGACCTCGGTCACGAAGGAGCTCGGGACCTTGCCGTCAGGGAACGTGTTGCATCCGTCTTCAAAGGTGTCGCCCTTGCAGAGCTTGACCTTGTCGGCGGGCACCCAGGGCAACGGATACTGAATGTTCATCGCCTTCAGGTCCCGCTTCTTCGTCAGGATCTCCATCATCAACTTGAACGCGTAACCAGCGGTAGCCGGAGGAGAGCCGGCGGAGACGCCCTTGAGGCCGTTCTTCTGGGCCTCGGGATCGGCGAGCGCCAGGCGGAAGCCGTTCGAGTTTTCGCCGGTCATCGGCACGAGGCGGGTTCCCTTGTCGCGCAGAGCCTGGATCACGCCGAACTCGCCGGCCTGCGCCCAGACGCCATCGACATCGGGATGCGCGGCCAGCGCCTTCGCGGTCTCCTGCTGCGTCGTCCGGTCATCCCAGAAGGAATAATATTCCGCGACGACCTGGATGCCCGGATATTCCTTGAAGATGTGCATGGCGCCGTCGGTGTGGCGCTTGTCGACGGAATTTCCGGGGACGCCGCGGCTCAGGAAGATCTTGCCCTTGCCGTTGAGCGCATTGACCAGCGCCTGCGCCGTATTCTCGCCGAAGCCGGCGGTGATATAGCTCACGTTATAGGCGCAGGGCTCGGTCACCGTCGCGTCGTACATGAAGAAGAGCACGCCCTTCTCGCATCCCTTCTTGACTGTGCGGTTGAGCGCGGTCGACGAGATCGGGAAGCTGATCACGCCGTCGGCCTTGGCGTCGATCATGCTCTCGTAAGCGGCGATCTGCGCTTGCGGGTCGGTGCCGGAAATCACCTCCTTGAGTTCGACCTCTTTATCGTAAGGCGGCGTCTGCGCGAGCGCCTTGACGATATTGGCCGCCTCCGACTGCCAGGAATTGCCGCTGTAGCTGAGGCTGAGGAATATCTTGAACTTCTTCGGCTCATCAGCCGACGCGGAGCTCGTCGTAGCCATGAACGCGGATGCGAGCGCGCCGACGGCGACGCAGGTGGTCATGAGCAGCTTTCTAAACGTCGTCATGGGTAAATCCTCCCTAGTCTTGCCACTGTTTTGCCCGTGAGAACGTTCCCACCGATTGTGGAACCGCCTCCAGCCCGGCTCGCGTGTGGCTTAGCGAGCCGACCTGTTTCTTAGTCTCGCGATCAGATCCTCCCGAAGCAGGAGCAGCGCGCCGACAATGATCGCCCCTTCGATAACCGTGCGCCACCCCTGATCCATGCCGAGCGCGGAGATGACCGTGCCGAGCGTGGTGAGGAGGATGGCGCCCCCCACCGTTCCCGCGAAGCTGCCGCGGCCGCCAAGAATTGACGATCCGCCGATGACGACGGATGCGATGCTCGGCAGAAGGTAGGAATCGCCCATGCGCAAAGTCGCGCCGTTCGCGTAGCCGACCAGCATCATGCCTGCGAATCCCGCGCAAAGAGCGCTGAACGCGTAAGCGGCCATGATCGGGCGCCACGTCGTGACGCCGGCAATGCGCGCGGCCTCGCGGTTGGCGCCGACCGCATAGAGCCGCCGCCCGAAGGCGGTCGAGCTTTGCAGCGCCCAGGCGAGGAGAACGAAGACGACAACGAATATGAGCACCGCCGACACGTCGCCGACCGATCCCTTCATAAGCGCGAGGAAGGCGTCGGGCGCCGCGCCGCGAGGCGTTCCGCTCGTGTAGCCGAGCGCTGCGGACGCGACGATGATGCCGCTCGCCATCGTCATGATGAAGGGGGGAATGTTGAGCCAGATCACCCCGACCGCATTGAGCGCGCCGATGCAGGCGCAGAGAATGAGGACCGCGGGTATCAAAACCCATTGCGACCCGAGAGAGCCGTTCCAGGTCGTCGCAAGCACCCCGCCCAGCGTGATCATCGAGGCGATCGAGAGGTCGAGGCCGCCAACCAATATGACCAGGCCCTGACCGAAAGCCACGACGATCAGGAACGAAGCCAGCGTGATGATCGTATCGACCTGGTCCCATGACCCTAGCGCCGGGCTCACGAAGCGCGACGCGAGGATGAGGATGATCGTGAGGCCGAAAATCGCCGCGGTGCTGATGGTTTCCGAACGAATGCGACCGATCCGCCGCGTATCGGTGGGCGGCTGCAGGGCGGCGGAGGGACGTGCGCTGGTCATGCGCGCGCTCCGGCCGAGGCGAGGCGCGAGATGATCGACCCAAACACGATCGCGAGGACCATGACCGCGCCCTGAAAAATGCCGGTGTAGAACGACGACACACCGCCGGAGAAAAGTACCTTCTGCAAGAGCATCAGCGTCGCCGCGCCGATCACCGCGCCGACGAGGCTGCCCCGACCGCCTGTCAGCGAGACGCCGCCGAGCGCCACGGCGGCGAATGTCAGCATGAGGAACGGGGTGCCCGCGCTGGGATTGCCGGTCGCGGTCTGCACGCTCAGCATGAAGCCCGCGAGTCCATAGAGAAGCCCCGCGCCGACGAAAGCCGCGAAGCGCGCGCGCACGACCGAAATCCCCGACAGCGAAGCTGCGGTTTCATCCGCTCCAACCGCAAAAATGCCCATGCAGGTGTCGGTGCGGCGGAAGACGAGCCACAGCGCGACAACCGCGAGCACGATGAGTCCGGAGATCGGGATGATTCCAAAGAGCACGTCGGTCAGCGTGTAGCTCACCCAATCGGCGATCGTGCCGCCCGGCGCATCCATGATGACTAGCGCGAGGCCCTGACCCATGATCATGGTGCCGAGGGTGGCGGCGATCGACTGCAAACGCAGGACCGCGACGAGCAGGCCGTTGAGCGCGCCGATGGCGCCGCCAACGCCAAGACAGATCAGAAGGCTGACGAGAGCCCCGCCCGGGCCATCGACGGGGTAGGTCGCCATCAGGACGTTCGAGAGGGATACAATGCCGGCGACCGAAAGGTCGAAGCCCTTTGAAATGACGACAAGGCTTTCGCCGGCGGCGGCGATGGCGAGCGGCGCCGCATTGTTGGATAGGTTCGTCACGTCCGACACGCTCGTGGCGCTGGGATCCCAGAGCGCATAGAGCGCGAAGAGAATGACATAGAGAATCGCGACGATGCCCGCGCCGTCGGTCAGGCCGCGCCGGATGGCAACGCCCAGGTTCGAGCCTGGCGCGCTCGCGACGGCGGCGTTGAGATGGGCGCTCATGCGGCCGCTTCTCGGACGGAGTGGCCGGTGAGCGCCGCAACCATGGTGCGCTCGTTGATGTCGGCGCCCTCGAGCTCCGCGAAAATCCGCCCGCCATAGACGACCAGGCAGCGATCCGCGAGGTGAACCAACTCAGGCAGTTCGGAGGAATAGAGCAGAACGGCGCCGCCGGATTCGGCGAAACGTCGAATGGCCGCGTAGATCGACTGCTTCGTTCCGACGTCGACGCCGCGGGTCGGATCGTAGAGCAGGAGGATTCCGGCGCCGGTCTGCATCGCCCTCGCCAGCATGGCCTTCTGCTGGTTTCCGCCGGACAGGTCGCCGACCCGGAAATCGAGATAGCGCGGACTGAGGTCGACCTCCGACGAAGACCCGGCCACCGCTTCACGCTCCAGACGCTCGGAGACGAAACCCGCGCGCCCAATCCGCCCAACGACGGGAAGAACGATATTGGTCGCCGTCGCAAGAGCCGGAAAGATGCCCTCGGTCTTGCGTTCCTCGGGCACAAACGCGATTCCTCGGCCCGTTTTGAGGGCCACATCAGGGCCGGAGAGCCGAACCGCCGCGCCGTCCACCTTGACCGAACCGGAGCCAAGCGGGGCGAGCCCGACGAGGGCGCGGAAAAGCGCGCGCTGCCCTTGTCCCTCGAGCCCGGCGACGCCGAGTATTTCGCCTTCGCGCAGCGCAAGCGAAATAGCCTTGAGGCTTCCCCCGGCCAATCCCTCGGCTTCGAGGACAGCGCTTCGCTTCGAGTCTCCGGGGGCCGTGCGGCGCTGCATGTCCTCCGCCTGGGCGCGGCCCACCATCATCTCGAAAATGTTGTGATCGGTCGCGTCCTCGAGCCCGACCGTTCCGATGCTGCGACCGTTGCGAAGAACCGTCGCGCGCTGACAGAGTTCGCGGACCTCGGCCAGCCGATGCGAGATGTAGAGGACAGAGGCGCCCGCAGCGGTCGCCTGTCGAACGAGACCGAAAAGCCAGTCCGTCTCGGCCAAAGCGGCGGTCGGCTCGTCGAGTATGAGCACCTTCGGAGCGCAGGCGAAGGCTCGCGTGATTTCGAGCCGCTGGCGCTCGGCGAGCGTCAGGCCGGCGACGATGGCGTTTGGCGAAAGACGCAGGCCGAAGCGCTCGAGAATGGCTGCGCCGCGCTTCTGCGTCGCCGTGCGCGAGACCAATCCGAGGCGCCCCTTCGCCTGGCGAGGCAGGGATAGATTCTGCGCGACCGTGAGGTTTGGAACGAGGCTGAGTTCCTGAAAGGCAGTCGCGACGCCGCGGCGGCGCGCATCGACGATCGAATGCGGCTCATAAGGCTCGCAGCCGATACGCATGGCCCCGACGTTCGGCTTGACGACCCCGCTCAGAATTTTGACAAGGGTCGACTTGCCCGCGCCGTTCTCTCCGAGGAGGGCGTGCACCTCGCCAGGCTGAAGTTCGATCGAAACGTCCTGAAGCGCGACCGTCGCGCCATAGGATTTCGATACCGAACGCACATCGAGCGCGCAGACCGCTCCTGACACGTCTCACTCCAAATCCGGCCATCTTTCGGGCCGATGGGAACGTTTGCAGAAAACGATTGCATCGACCGTCTTTTCAGTCAATCGTCAATTTCCCGAAATCCGCTATTCCTCCATCTTTGCAGTGGAGGACCAATCCTTGAGAGACCAGTGGGCGTGAAGCGCACCTCGGGTGAAATAGGCGCTAAGGGTGGGGGCCGGTTAGGCTTGTTGAGCCTTAGCATGTCGTCTTCCAGCTTCCGTCCGCCCAACGGTCGCCTATCGCCGGCCTTCAGGTGACCAGTCTCGGTTTCTCCCCGGGTTGCCGCGTAGGGGCGTTTACGCGAGCTTGAGGAGTCGCGCCGCGTTCTCTTTGAGAATCAGCGGGCGCACCTCGTCCTTGATCTCGATCTTTTCGAAATCGGACAACCAGCGCTCCGGACTGATCATTGGCCAGTCGGAACCAAAGAGCACTTTCTTCTTGAGAAGCGTGTTGCAGTACTGGACGAGAATTTTTGGAAAATACTTTGGCGACCAGCCCGACAGGTCGATGTAGACGTTCGGCTTGTGGTTGGCGACGGCGAGCGCCTCTTCCTGCCAAGGGAAAGACGGATGCGCCATGATGATCGTCATGTCCGGAAAATCGACTGCGACGTCGTCGAGGTACATCGGGTTCGAATATTTGAGCCGCATGTTGTTGCCGGCGCGCATCCCGGAGCCGACGCCTGTCTGCCCTGTGTGGAACAGCGCCGGCTTGCCGGTCTCCTGGATCGCTTCATAGAGCGGGTAGGCAAGACGATCGTTCGGGAAGAAACCCTGCATCGTCGGATGAAACTTGAAGCCCTGAACGCCGAACTCCTTGACGAGCCGGCGTGCCTCGCGCGCGCCCAACTTGCCCTTGTGCGGATCGATAGAGGCGAACGGAATCAGGATGTCGCTGTTTTCCGCCGCGAGTTGCGCGACCTCCTCATTCTTGTAGCGCCGATAGCCAGTTTCGCGCTCGGCGTCAACGGGAAAGATCACGGCTGCGACGTTCTTCTCGCGAAAGTGCGCCGCCGTTTCTGAAATTGTCGGCGGATGCTGCCATGGCGCGCCGAAATATTTCGCCATCGTGCTCTGAAGTTCGTCGTAGCCGTCGTCCGGATGGCAGCCGCATGGCTCTTCCGCGTGCGTGTGGATGTCAATCGCCCGCACTTTTGAAATGTCGACCATGTCAGTTCCTTATAAGCGCACGACCGCGGGATCAGCGTCGTCGTAGAGCCGATCTAACAGCTCCTTGCGGAGCGTCAGCACCTTGCGGGCGTTGACGGTGCCCTTGGCGGTGAGCTCGCCCTCGCTCATCGACGGCGGTGTCGCGAGCACGAGGGCGCGCGCCACACGTGTCGACGAGCTTGTCGCGTGTTTCGACATGGCGACGAGACGGGCCTGCACGAGCTGTCGTGGGGCGTCAGCGCCGAAGGCCCCGCCCGTATCGCCCTCCATGAACCACGTATCGCTCATGGATGCAGGATGAGGAAAAACCAAGAGTCCGATCTCGTTGCGGTCGTGTCCGGTGACCACGACGTCGAAAGCGATGTCTGCAAAATGCTTGAGCGCCTCGAGCCGGATGTTGGTGGCGCGCACCCACGTACCGCTCATCAGCTTGAAATCTTCCGCGATGCGGCCGTCGAAGCTAAGCCCTGCATTCGCATCATTCGGATCGACGAACTTCACGGCGTCCTTGGTGATCAGGAAGCCTTCGTCATCGAAGGCGGCCTCCGATTGCTCGGGGTCGCGATAATAACCCTTGAGCACGTTCGGTCCCTTGAGACGCAGCTCGAAGCGTTCGTCCTCATCGGGGACCAGCTTCAGCGTAATCTCCGGCAAAGGCACGCCGATGTTGCCCGGTCGGTCGACGGGCTGATGCGTCTGCGTCGCAGAGGGCGCGGTTTCCGACAAGCCCCATCCGGAGAACATCAGCGGCGCCTTGCCGTGAACCTCTTTCGCAAACTTCGCGAGCGCGCCCCAGATTTCGGGCGTGACAGACGCGGCGGCATAGAAGATCAGATCGCAATCGCCAAGATACGCGCGCTTGAGCCCGTCGTCCTTCTCCATCGCGGCGACGAGCTGCGCAAAACCAATCGGCACATTGAAGGCAAGGTTTCCGGCGTGCTCGCGGATGTTGCGGACGGACGCCGCGAACCCGGCTTTTGTCGGCTTGCCCTCGTCCAGATAGAGGCTGCCGCCATTGGCAAGCATGAGATTGAAATTGTGGTTGCCGCCGAAGACGTGACTCCACGGCAGCCAGTCGAGCATCTTCGGCGGACGCGCCGCCACGACAGGCATAGCAGCGACAATCTGAGCCTGGTTGACGCACAGCATGGCGTGGGTCGTCAGCACTCCCTTGGGGTTCGCCGTCGATCCGGAGGTGAAGATGATTTTCGCCAGCGTGTCCGGGCCAACCTTCGCATGGGCCGCGTCGACATCAGCGCTTGCGTCACCCTGCAGCAGGCGGGCGAACGCCGTCGCGCCGCCCGATGCGTTGCGCGCGACGACCTTTTCGACGCCGTCGAGAAATGGCAGCGCCAGCGCCGCGTCGTAAACCGCGCCGTCGTCTGCAAAAACCATTTTGGGGCGCACCGTCTCGATCGCGTACTGCAAGCGCGGATAGGCGTCCGGCACGAGCGAGTATTGTTCCGCGAGCGGAACGATCGGAACGCCCACATACTGAGCGGCAAGGGCCAAAAGGCCGTGGTCGATGCTATTGCCGGAGATGACGACGATCGGCGTTTGGGGTCCGAGTCCGCGCCCGAGCAGAGCTGACGCCAGAGATCGGACCTGCTGAAGCGCGTCAGCGTAGCGCAACTCGCGCCAGCCATGGTCCGACCGCTCCGCGAGGAAGACGCGATTGGGCGCGTCCTTGGCCCAGCGGTGCAGCCAGGCGCCCGTGTTCCGCGCCACGGGACCGAGCGGCACGCGCGTTCGTAGCAGGATTGCGCCGTCCTGACGGTCCTCACGGACGACATCATGCGAGACAAAGCTTCGCATAGTCGGGCCCTCAGTTCGCTCTCGACGGCGCGCACGGCGCGTCAGACGCTTCGTTACTCTCCCCAATGTCCATGATGGCGAAACACCTCCAATCCTCGCCGAATACCAGCAGGCGGTAGGAGGTCTTGCGCGTGCGACAGATCGAAGGGAGCGGAAGATGGATCATGGTCATCATCGCTCAGGGCAGCGCGTTTTGCTGGCTTTTCAGCTTGAGCAGCTTCACGAGCGCTTCGTCGCGCTGACGGATGACCTCGGTTAGGTCGCGCTCGCCCAGCTCGTCGCTGACGCCCGCGACGACGCGCGCGCCGAGATCGGCGTCGACCGTCACCCCGCCGAGGTCACGCCAAATGCCCTCCGTCGCTTGCCACAGCGGCTTGCCGAACAGCGCGCCCACGCCGTCCGCGCCGCCCGAAAGATGGAGGTTCATGAATGGGCCAAGCAGCGACCAGCGTAAGCCCGGCCCATGCGCGATCGCAGCGTCGACGTCAGCGACGGTGGCCACTCCCGACTTTACCAGGTGGAACGCCTCCCGCCACAACGCCGCCTGCAGGCGATTGGCGACATGGCCCACGACCTCGCGGCGCAGATGGATCGGGTGTTTGCCCACCGCGCGATAGAAGGTCAGCGTTCGCTCGATCGCGTCCGGCGCGGTCTCCTTTCCGCCCCCTACTTCGACGAGTGGAATGAGGTGGGGCGGGTTGAACGGATGGCCGAGCACGACACGCTCCGGGTGGCGCGTGCATACATGTTGGAACTCGCTGATCGTGATCGTCGAGGTGCTCGTGGCCAGGAGCGCATCGGGTGGCGCGGCTTCGTCGAGACGGCGGAAGAGCTCACGCTTGATGTCGAGCCGCTCAGGGCCATTCTCCTGCACGAACCCGACGCCGGCGACCGCATCCTCCGGTGAGGCGGCGAACCACAGGCGCTGCTTCGACGCGCCCGGCGACAGGCCGATCTGCTGCATGGCCGGCCATTGCGCATCGACGGTCTTGTAGAGCGCGTCTTCCGCGCCTGGCGCCGGATCGCTCGCGACGACATCCATACCGCGCGCGAGAAAGGCGGTTGCCCAGCTCGCGCCGATCACGCCGGCGCCGATGATCGCGACGCGTGTGATGGGAGGGGTCATCTCGAAGTCCTATGCAAGGGAGCGAACCTGACGGCGGTGTCCATCTCCGACCGACCGTCAGCGATGCTGCACTTTGGCCGCGCGCCCTTCCAGGAACGCGCTAAGCCTCGCCTTAGCGCCGGGATCACCCTGCGCGACGCCAGCCATGAGCGCTTCAAGCAAATACCCCGCTGCCGGCGCACTTTCGGCGATGCGCGGCAGCGCCTGTATCAGCGCGAAATTGGTGAGCGGCGTGTTGCCGGCTATCCTTGTCGCCAGTTCGACACCCTTCTGCAGTCCTTCGCCGTTCGGAGCGATATACTGCGAAAGGCCGATCGCAAGACCTTCGTCGGCGCCGTAGGTGCGCCCCGTCAGCATCATGTCCATCATACGTGCGACACCGATGAGCTTCGGCACGCGCACCGACGCGCCGCCGCCAACATAGATGCCGCGGCTGCCTTCCGGGAGCGCATAGAACGTTGACGCTTCCGCGACGCGGATATGCGCGGCGGCCGCGAGTTCGAGCCCGCCGCCGACAACTGCGCCATGCAGCACCGCGACGACCGGTAATGCGCCGAACTCGATCGGCTCGAAGGCTTTGTGCCAAGAGCGCGAATGCAGCATGCCTTCCGCGACGCTGCGCTCCTTCAGTTCGGAGAGATCGAGGCCGGCGCAGAAATGTTCCCCATCGCCGACAAGCACAACGGCCTTGACCTGTTCCGGAGGACGACTGAACCAGCGCTCGAGCGAAAAGACAGTCTCGTCGTCCAGCGCATTGCGCTTCGCCGGCCGCGCGAGATGCACGATCGCGATTGCGTCCTTCAGCTCCACATGGACGTTGGCGAGATCATCTGCACCGGCGGCAGGCATCGCGCATTTCCTTCCTGGTCCGCGGGCTTATTTTGCGGCCGTTTCGTTCACGTCTTGTCGAATGGCTTACGCAGCTCCGAGCGCAACTTGCCAGCAAATGCGCAATTGTCCAATTCTATGTCATCTTATGAATACGTTGATGCGCTTGAGACGGACCATCATGGAGGGAGGGAGGGATTGAATTCTCGCGGGTAGCGGGACGCCAGGCCGTAGGTCGGCTCGCCCGGTTTGGACCTCACCCGCCTGTGTGGCGGGTTCGCGTGTTTTTCGCGCGGCGCGCAATGGCGGGAGATTACGCTCATTTTTGCCACGTTCGGTTCAGGCTCCGCTCAGCATTCGTGTGCTTGAGTGGGTCAGAGCTAGTTTTCGTGGCGACGAGGCGGTAATGGCGATCGGCCCAAATCACGCCGAGGCGGTGACTGCGTTCAATCGTTTTGGCCTTGGAGCCCGTCCAGGCGACCTCGACGCTGCGGGCGCCGATCCTCGAGGCTATCTGCTCGAGGAACTCTGGACCGCGGACATCGCGCTCATTCGCAACCCGGTTCTACCCTCCAGTATCCAGGCCTTCGAAACCTACTATCTCGATCAACAGCAGGCGCGCGTGGCGCGAATGAAGGCGGCGATGGCTCCGCCGCCCCCGGCCGCAAACCCGCCAACGGCGATTAGTCAAGCGGCTCTTTCCATGGAGGGAGTCGGTACGGCGCCACCGGGAGGCTCGTTGACTTCGACCGGGACCGCAAACTCGATGTCCCTCATGGCGCCGCCGGCGACCGCGCCAGCGTCAGCGTCAGCGTCCAATGACGCCAAGCCGGCAAAGCCCGAGCCGCATAAACCGTCGGCCGCGGAAGTCCTGTTCCGCGTGGAAGCTGAGGCGCGGTTGCGAATGCAATTGCAGGCGCGCATCGGATTTGTCGAGCGGCTCGTCGCCTTTTGGTCGAACCATTTCGCAGTGTCCGTCGCCAAGAGCAACGAGCTGCGCGTGGCCGCCGGGCCGTTTGAGCGAGAGGCGATCCGACCTAACGCGCTCGGCAAGTTTGCCACGCTTTTGCGCGCCGCGGAGAGCCATGCAGCGATGATCCTCTACCTCGACAATCAGAACTCGATTGGCCCTGACGCGGCGCCGGGAAGGTTCGCAGGGCGAGGCTTGAACGAAAATCTCGCCCGTGAGATTCTCGAACTCCACACTCTGGGCGTCGAATCCGGTTATATGCAAGCCGACGTCACCGAGCTTGCGCGCGTCCTTACCGGCTGGAGCGTCGCGGGTCCCGAAAGTGAAGTTGGCGCGCCCGGCACGTTTCTGTTCAAGCCCAATTGGCATGAGCCAGGCGCGCGCAAGATTTTCGGGAAGACTTACGTCGAAAACGGCGTCGACCAAGGACACGCGGTGTTGGACGATCTCGCGCGTCATCCGGCGACCGCGCGCCACGTAGCAACGAAGCTCGCGCGCCATTTCATCGCCGACAATCCGCCTGCCGACCTCGTCGAGACGCTGACGCGCAAATTCGTTGACAGCGACGGCGATCTTGCCGTCGTCGCCTCGACGCTGATCTCTGATGATCGAGCCTGGAGCGCAAAGCCGACGAAGATCCGCACGCCCCTCGAGTTTGTGATCGCGGCGGCGCGCGTGACGGGCTTTCAGCCCAAAGACGCGAACCCCTATCTTCAAGGTCTCAACCTGCTCGGCATGCCGCTTTGGCAGCCCGGCGGTCCCAACGGGTTTTCCGATATGAGCGACACATGGGCCTCGGCCGAGGGCATGAAGGCGCGTCTCGATCTTGCCGCCTCCATGGGCCAGCGCATGAGGACCGCCGATCCTCTCGCGACGATGAGTGCGGGGCTCGGCGCGACGGCGTCTACGGAAACGCGTCAGGCGATCGAACGCGCCGAATTGCGTGAACAGGCGCTGGCGCTACTGCTCATGGCGCCGGAGTTCCAACGGAGGTGACGATGATTGGCGACCCTGGCTTCACGCTGTCGCGCCGCGACTTCGTCTGTGCAGCAGGCGCGGCCGGCGCTGGCGTTTTGTGCTGCGCGGGCTTTCTCAGCGCGCCGGCGAGCGCCGCAAACGCGCGCGACCCGCGCCTCGTTGTGATCATCCTCCGAGGCGCGCTCGACGGTCTCTCGGCCGCGCCGCCGATCGGAGATCCGGATTACGCCGGCCTGCATGGCGATCTCGCGTTTGCCGCCGCCGGCGATCGAGCCGCCCTGCCGCTCGACGGCTTCTTTTTCGCCAATCCAGCGCTCACAACGTTCAAGCGCCTCTACGACAAGAAGCAAGCCGCGGTCGTGCATGCTGTCGCGACCGGCTATCGCGACCGCTCTCATTTCGACGGCCAGGACGTGCTTGAAAGCGGTTACCCAGGTCCGGGGAGGACGGAGAGCGGTTGGCTCAACCGAGCGCTCGGCGCCTTGCCGGGCTCCGGCGCCGGCGCTTCCCGAGGGCTTGGCGCCGGCGCAATCGCGCCGCTGGTCATCCGCGGGTCAGCGCCTGTGTTCGGCTGGGCGCCGCCGGGCGGCGTGGCGCCAGCGAGCAGCGATCTCGCGCAGCGCGTCCTCGACCTTTACAGCCATGCTGATCCGGCGCTCGGGCAGAAACTCGGCGAGGCGCTGACGGCGGAGAAAGTCGCGGCGGAAGCGCCGGGGCCCTCGGGGACCAAGACCCAGCGCTACGCAGGCGCGGCGGAGGCGATGCGGGTCGTGGCGGCCGGGGCCGGAAGGCTGCTCGCCGCGCCATCCGGACCGCGCCTCGCGGCGCTCGCCTACGACGGCTTCGACACGCACCTCAACGAAGGGGCGATCCAGGGCTCGCTCGCGCCCCGCTTGCAGGGGCTCGACGCCGCATTCGAGGCGCTTGAAACAAATCTCGGAGAAGCTTGGAAGGATACGGTGGTCGTCGCGATCACCGAATTCGGCCGCACGGCTCGCGTCAACGGCACGCGCGGAACAGACCATGGGACCGCCACGGTCGCGCTGCTTGCTGGCGGGGCGGTGGCGGGGGGAAGGGTGATCGCGGACTGGCCGAGCCTCAAGTTCACAAGCCTCTACGAGGGCCGCGATCTTTATCCGTCTCTCGATTTGCGCGGCGTGCTGAAGGGCGTGCTTGCCGACCAGTTCGGTCTCTCGCGGAAAACGCTCGCCGAGGCGATTTTCCCCGACAGCGGCGCGATTTCGCCGGCAAAGGGGCTCGTGGCGTAGCCCGAGTGGTCATCCGGCGACAGTCCGGTCAATTGTCTAGCCGCGTCGCTTGAGGTCATTTCGGGCGGTCGTTACCCCGACAGTGTTTGTGACGGTGACCGCGCGGCAGGCCCGAGGAACGACGAGCTGATGATTGATAGAGCCATACCCGCGGCGGCCGTTCGGTCTTCTCTATCCAAACGCGTGCTCGTCCTGGGCGCCACCGGAGCCATAGGTCGTGCGACGGTGCGCGCGGTGGTTCGGCGCGGCCACGAGGTCGTATGTTTTGTGCGACCGCGGGCAGGCGTTGGGGGCGCGCTCACTCCAAACGACAGCGCAAAGCTGCTCGAGGGCAGCACCGTGCGTTTCGGCGAAGTCATTGACCCCGCTTCCCTCGCCCGCGACGGCTTTTGCGGCGAGCGCTTCGATGCGTTGATCTCGTGTTCGGCGTCCCGGACCGGCGCGCCGAAAGACGCCTGGGCTATCGATTATCAGGCGCATGTGGATGCGCTGGCCGTCGCACAGGAAGCGGGGGTTCCGCAGATGGTGCTCTTATCGGCGATCTGCGTTCAGAAGCCGCTTCTCGCCTTTCAGCATGCCAAGCTGGCGTTCGAGACAGTCCTCATGGCGTCTGGCCTGACCTACTCCATCGTCAGGCCCACCGCCTTCTTCAAGTCGCTTTCGGGGCAGGTCGATCGCGTGAAGAAGGGCAAGCCCTTCATGGTGTTCGGCGACGGCGCGTTGACGGCGTGCAAGCCAATCAGCGATGACGATCTCGGCCGCTTCCTCGCGGAGTGCCTGGACGATGAGAGCCGTTACAATCGCGTGCTGCCCATAGGGGGCCCCGGGAAAGCGATCACGCCGATCGAGCAGGGCGAGCATCTGTTCGCGCTGCTTGGGCGCAAGCCGCGGTTCACCCATGTGCCGTTGAGGCTTCTCGATTCCATTGTGTTCGGGCTGAGCCAGCTAGGGCGGGTCGTCCCCGCTCTGGCGGAAAAGGCGGAGCTCGCCCGAATTGGCCGCTATTACGCGACCGAGTTGATGCTCGTTTGGGACCCGGCGACGGGGCGCTACGACGCCGCGGCGACCCCCTCGACGGGAACCGAAACCCTGTTCGATTTTTATGGCCGCCTGATTAAGGGCGAGGTCTCGCTGGAGCGCGGAGACCATGCCGTCTTCTGACGCTCGCCCCGATTCTCAGCTCGTCGAGAACATCGGAAAGGTGACGCCGAGCGACCACGCCAGGATGAGCCCCAGTCCGAGGCCGACCGCGGCGGGAGACATTGTCCGGCGACCGACCCATCCCCCCATGAGACCGAAAATGATGAAGAACAAGAGGATGACGGGGATGATGATGACCAAGAAGAACAGCCGCTCAAAGTCCAGCGCGACGGCCGCGGCCAGCGACGCGAGGAAAGCGCCGCGCGCAATGAAAACCCTGAGGTAAGACGCGCGGCCGTTGTCGGTCACGAGACTGTCGGAGAGCATGTAGGGCACGGCTCCAACCGCGATGGCGGCAATAATCGGGAGCCGCGCCAGATTGGGCATGAAGGAGGCGACGTAACGATCGAGCGCGCCGCCGAAAACGACAATGCCATAGGCGGCGAGCGCGATCCCGCTGAACCACGCCACGCGGCCGACGCGAACGCCGCTCCACAAGAGAAGGCCGAGTGAGAACGCGCCGTAGACCAAAAGATGGACGGCGAGATAGTCCGCGACGAGCACAGGCAAGAAATGCGTGTTGATCCGGCTCAGCACGAGCGGCGTTACGGCCGCAGGGACGAGCACGGCGATGAGGAAGGTCTTGAGCGGCAGCGCCGGAGCCGGTCGCTCGCCCTTGGGCAGAAGCCCGGCCAGCGGCCAAGCCAGAACCACGACCCCGGCGAGCATGAGCACAATCCATCCGCCGGTGGCGGCGACCGGGCCGCTGCTCACGCGTCCAAACACCGCGTCGAGCCACGACCGCGCCTCGCGCAACGCCGTCGGGGAATAGAGAACGCTAACATGCTCGACATCTGGCGCGACGACGGCGCGCCGGCCGGTGTTGCGGGTCGGGTCTCCGATGGTCTCGCCCTCGGTCGCGGCGGCATCGGCGAGCCGCGCGTTCTTGAGAGCATCCGCACGCAGAAACCCTTCCCAGGCCCCGGTGATCATCAGGAGGTTTCGCGGGTCCGTCTTGGTCACCGCGTCCGAAAACATCGAAATGGTCACGGTGGCGGCGATGCGAGGATCTTCGAGTGCGCGCCGAACGATGATGTCCGAGGCCATCGAATGCCCGAGCAGCGCCACACGCCCGTCGACGAAGGGCAGCGCCAAAACCGCATCGGTAACGCGGCCGATCTCGCGCTCCAGCAATCGGGTCGTCCCATCCACGCGCGTGACGTCGCCCGACATGGGCGTCGGGTTTCTGCCGTGACCCTCGAAATCGAAGGAGACAGCGACGTACCCGGCCTGGGCGAGGGTCAGCGCGTAGGCTTCCATCAACTGGCGCGACCCAGCAAAGCCGTGGGCGATAATCACCGCCGGCGCTTTCTCAATGTTCGCGCGCCGGTAGATGGTCGCCGGCGTCGAGCCAACCTCCAGCGGCGTGATCAAAAGTCCAGAGCGCGCCTCTTCCAGTCGCCAGACACCCACGCCGCAGAGCATCAGACCTGCAAGAAGTGCGAGCAGGCGTGGATCAAAGGCGCGCAAGTTTTTCTCGATCGAAGGGTTGGAGCGGAAGCTACGCCGCAGTGAAAATGCGAACGGCGACCGCGCTGGCCATCATGCCGAAAACGAAAAGGGGAACGCCGAAACCGCTGTACCAGACGGCGTTCGCGACCGGCCCTCGTAAGAACCGCCGCATCATGACCAGTTGGCCCACCAACAGAAAAACGACGACGCTAGCTTCGACAAGCCGGCCCCAGGACATGAGAAGCGCGATCACAATAAACTGAGGCGCCGCCATGGTGGCGCAGGCAACCTGCGCGGCGCGATCCGGTCCGAGCAGGACAGGCAGCGAGTTGATCCCCATTTCGCGATCGCCCTTGATGGCCTTGAAATCGTTCAAGGTCATGATTCCGTGCGCGCCGACGCCGTAGAGGACGGCGAGCAGCAGGACTCGAGCCGGTGGTAAAGCTCCTCCCAGCATCGCCGCGGCGCCGGTGACCCATGCGAGACTTTCATAAGAAAACCCGCAGGCAGCATTTCCCAACCAGCCATTGCGCTTCAAGCGAAACGGCGGGGCGCTGTAGGCCCACGCAAGGACGAGCGCGACGACGGTGGCGATCAGCACCCAGGTTCCAAGCGTCATGGCGACAAGCAGAGAAAGAACCGTCCAGATACCCGCGATGTAAAGGCCCCAAAGGCCGGGAACGCGCCCCGACGGAATAGGCCGCTGCGGTTCGTTGATGGCGTCGACGTGACGGTCATACCAATCGTTGAACGCCTGGCTCATGCCGCACACGAGTGGGCCAGCCAGGATCACGCCGACAAGCGCCGTATATCCATTCTGTATGATCGGGACGCCCGATGAAACCACGCCACAGGCGAACGCCCACATCGGCGGAAACCACGTAATTGGCTTCAAGAGTTCAAGCACGGCTGACGGGGCAGGGTAGGCTGGTGGAAACCTAGCCACCGCGGGATCGTTCGATTCTGTGCTCACTCGATCGTCCCCATCATCGCGACGCTGTCCAACCATCGAGAACGATGGATGGACAAATCAGGACCGCGCAAGGCCTTCAAGACCATTCCTCAGAACTTTCAACGCTGGCAAGACGCAAAGTCAATGATGCTTGACACAGGCATTCGGGGCGAGATCGTTCCTGGCCGACGCGTGCTCTGCGCCAACGATCGGACGACGGTGGGGCAAGGACCGCGCCGAGACACGATGCCCGTTTATCCACCTCCTCTCGCCATTCGTGGTCGCGATCCGCAAGGGCTCCTTTATGTTTGGATTCGCGACGATCGTTCGCCGGGACGAAGGTTGTGTCTCTTGACCGCGCAAACCAGCGCGCCGTCGCCAGTGCGCTTGACGACCCCCCCCAATTGTGGACCGCGATTGTCGCGTCGATTAGTCGCTGCCGAGCGCCCTCAGCCTCGCAAGCGTCCGATCTTGTGCTCTAGTGAGGCGGCGCACCGACCACGTCGCCGGCAAGAATAGCGGCGAGTTTTCGGGTTTCGCCGATTGTTGCTCCATCAATAGCACGTTGAGCCGCGCTACTCCGGAATGCGGTCGAAAATCTTGAAGCCCGGCGGGATGATCGCCCAATCCGGATGGCCGTCGGCGAAGATGGCGAAGGTCGGATGGAAGGACGACGGATCGTCGAGCGAGCCGGCGTAGAGCGTATACGAGTTGGATTTGCCGAGCTCGCCGCCGAACACGAGGCTCATGCACTGAGCACAACGATTTCGCACCGCGTCGCCGCCGTTCGCCGCTTTCGAATGAAACTCGCGGGCTTCGCCCGTAAAGCGCACGGCGTCCGCCTTAAAGCCCATGAAGGGGATGAAGCCTGAGCCCGACGCCCTGCGGCAATCGACGCAATAGCAATGGCCGGAGCCCATGGGCTCGCCGCTAGCCTCATAGCGCAGCGCTCCACAGAGGCACCCGCCGGTGTAACGTTTCGGTTCGGTGGTCATACGGACCCTCGCTGCTTCCATCCTATGCGGCAGAGATGGAACAGCGGATGTCAGAGCGCAATCTGGAATCGCGCTGGCTTCGATAGGGACAAGCATGGGCGCGGCCGTGTTGACGGGATGACCACGAAACGCGCGACACGCGGCATCATTTGCGTTTGTTCGCGATCAAGCCGCGGCCGTCTGGAGTTCGCGCTCGCGCATGAACCCCAGAAGGTCGGCGTGAAGCTGATCCATGTGGGTGAACATGAGGCCGTGCGGCGCGCCTGGGTAGACGAGGAGCCTCGAGCCCGGAATGAGCTCGGCCGAAGGCCGGCCGGTGAGTTCGAGCGGCGCCGAGCGGTCGCGGTCGCCGTGGACGATGAGGGTCGGAACATCGATGCCTCTCATCTCGGCGCGGAAGTCCGCTTCGACCATCGCACGTGAGCAGGCGAGGGTGACGGGAAGCGAGGTCTGCAGCAGGGTCGCGCCCCAGTGCATCATCGCCGGCGAGGTCTCGGGGATGAAGAACGGGGCCAAATTGTCATCGACCCATTTCGGGTAGTCGCGGCGCCACCCTGCCCACAACGCCTCAAAGGCTTCGAACGGTAAGCCGTTCGGGTTGTCGGCGGTCTTGAGCAGCATCGGCGTCGTCGGCGCGAGCAGAACGAGACGGGCGACGCGCTGGCTCCCGTGCCGGGTGAGGTAGCGCATCGCCTCGCCGCCCGCCATCGAATGGGCGACCAGGGTCAGGCCCTCGAGATCAAGGTGGCCGACGAGCGCGGCGACGTCATCGGCGAACGTGTCGAAGTCATAGCCGCCGGCTGGTTGATCGGAGCGACCGTGGCCGCGGCGGTCGAAGCCGATGCAACGGAACCCTGCGTCAGCGACGGCCGTCATCTGGTAGTCCCACATTTGGCTCGTACAGCCGAGGCTGTTCAGGAACAGGATCGGCGCGCCCGCTCCCCACCCGCACCAATAGAGCTGAACGCCGTCTCTCGTTGTGATGAAAGGCATGGGTATTCCCCTTGACTGAAGGAAGTGGAGCGGCGGCGCTCACGCGGGCGCGAACGGATGGTCGGCTAGGATGCGCCCGTCGTCGTCGACGATTAGAAATTCGAGCCCGCCCGCGAGCACCGTTTCGCTCTCCGCGAGCGGCATCTCCCAGCGGAATGTCACGACGTCGCCGCGAACACGTGCGCTCGGGGCGGCGCGAAATCGAATGTTCTCACGCCCAGCGTTTTTGTCGGGAGCTGTGAGGGTGAGCCGTGCGAACGGCATATATCCGCGCGTCCCTTTATGTCCGAGAGCCGGCGCCCAGAGCGCGGCCATGGCGGAGGAGCGCTTGGCCGCGTCCGGTTCGTTCCATGCAGCGACATAAAGGTCGGCGAGCGCCTGAGCGTCGAGCATCGTCTCTGTCCACCTTGAAGATCGAGGCATGCGAGCCTCTCGTTGGCCGAAGGATCGCGCCCTTCGGCGCGGCAATCCATGACTTGGCAGGTCAAAAAGCGACCGCGCGGGAGCTTGCCCTTGACCTCGGAGGTCATGAGCTTGCGCGATGCCCGGCGCTATGCTTGACCCCCCATGACTGCTCATCAGCTTCCGTTCGGCGTTTTGCTGCGACGATGGCGCGAGCGCCGCCGCATGACGCAGGCGGATCTCGCCCATGCCGCGGAGAGCTCGACCCGGCACTTGTCTTGCCTCGAGACCGGCAAGGCGCAACCGAGCCGCGAGATGATCGCGCGGTTCGCCGACTATCTCGAGGTTCCGCTCCGCGACCAGAATTCGCTTCTTCTGGCCGCGGGTTTCGCGCCGGCTTTTCAGGAGCGCTCGCTTGCGGCCTTGGCGGCGGCGAAAACCGCGATTGACGCCATCCTCCAGGCGCACAAGCCTTATCCCGCCTTCGCGGTTGACCGGCACTGGACTATCGTGATGTCCAATTCCGCGTTGCCCCAGCTTTACGAGGGCTGCTCGGCGGATCTCATGCGCCCGCCCGTCAACGCCGTGCGCCTCACCCTACATCCGGCGGGCATGGGACCGAGGATCGTCAACTACGGCGCGTGGCGCGCCCACATGCTCAGCGTACTTCGCCAGCAGATCGACGCCCGAGGCGATTCGGTTTTGCAGAGCCTGCTCGCCGAGGTCCTGGCCTATCCGACGCCGCCGGAAAGCGAACCGATGCAGAACTTCGGCGCCGCCGAGCGGCTGGCGACGCCGCTGCGAATCGCCACCCGCCTTGGAACCATGTCCCTCCTCGGCACGGTCACCGTTTTCGGCACACCGAACGACGTGACGCTCTCGGAGCTTGCGCTCGAAATGCTCTTCCCGGCTGACGACGCGACCGCGCGAATTGCGCAGGCCATGGTCGAGGAGCAGGCGAGGGCGGCGTGAACGGGCGCTTCAGCGCGCCCCTTGCGCCTCGCCGCCTCATGGTCCACATAGGCGGCGGGAGGTTGGCGAAGGACGTACCGCTCGCCAACCGGGTCAGGTCCGGAAGGAAGCAGCCCTAACGAGCCAGGGCGGGTCTTTGTCCAACCTCCCACTGACGCGCTTGGGCCGTCAGCGACCAGGCGAGCGTAGTTCGCCTTTGCCTCCGAGCGGCGGTTCATCGAGCAAACGAAGTTCAAAATGCTCCGCCATCGACCTTTTTCCGAGAGAGGGCGTCGTTGAGCGATTCGCTCTTCCCCGCTGCCGAAGCTCAAGCCGCGCCGTCGGCCTCGCCCTATCGGGTGCTGGCGCGAAAGTACCGGCCGATGCGGTTCGAGGATCTCGTCGGCCAAGAGCCGATGGTGCGCACGCTCGCCAATTCCTTTGCCGCGAGCCGCATTCATCAAGCCTATATCCTCACCGGAGTGCGCGGCGTCGGCAAGACGACAACTGCGCGCATCCTGGCGCGCGCCTTCAATTATTCTTTGCCCGGCAAGATCGACCGCCCGAGCGTCGACATGCCCGAGCTCGGCCTACACTGCCAGGCGATCATGGAATCGCGCCATGTCGATGTGATCGAGATGGACGCGGCCTCCCACACCGGCATCGACGATGTGCGGGAGATCATCGAGAACGCGCGTTATCGCCCCGTTTCGGCGCGCACCAAGGTGTACATCATCGATGAAGTGCACATGCTCTCGAAGCAGGCCTTCAACGGGCTTTTGAAGACGCTCGAGGAGCCGCCCGAGCACGTCAAGTTTTTATTTGCGACCACCGAAATCGACAAGGTGCCGATCACCGTGCGCTCGCGCTGCATTCGCTTCGACTTGCGGCGCATCGAGGCGGGCCCGATGGTCAGCCATTTGAGTAGGATTTGCGCCGCTGAGGGGGTGACCGCCGAACCGGAAGCGCTGGCGTTGATCGCCCGCGTGGCCGAGGGGTCGGTGCGCGACGCGCTTTCGTTGCTCGATCAGGGGATCGCGCATGGGGGCGAAACGGGCGTTACGGCGTTCGCCGTTCGCAACATGCTGGGCCTTTCGGACCGAGGCGAGGTCGTCGCCTTGTTCGAACGCGTGATGAGAGGTCAGATCGCCGAGGCGCTGGAGATCGTGCGGGCGCTTCACCAGGCCGGCGCGGACGCCGCCGACATCCTGATCGACTTGGCCGAATTCTGCCATTTCGTGACGCGCGCCAAAATTGCCCCGGCCGCGACCGAAGATCCCGCGATCAGCCAGGTCGAGCGCGAACGCGGCCGGGAATTCGCCGGCAAGCTGACGGTGGGGGTTTTGGCGAGGGCTTGGCAAATCCTGCTCAAGGGCGTGGAGGATGTGAAGGATTCGCCTCGCCCGCTCGCCTCGGCCGAAATGGCGCTGATCCGCCTCGCATATTCTTCCGATCTGCCGACCCCCGAGGAGACAATTCGCAAGCTGACCCAAGCGGCCGACGGCCCGCGTTATGCGCCTCCCGTTCCGTCAGGGGGCGGAGGTCCGCGTGCTTCCATGCGGCTCGCCGCCACGGAGCCTGCTCCGGTTGCGGCTGCGCCTCCGCCTCCTGCGCCCGCCGCCGCGCTTCGGCTCGCCCGTTTCGAGGACGTCGTCACGCTGGCGCGCTCCAAGCGCGACATTCAGCTTGTCCAGTCGCTTGAGCGCGACATACGGCTCGCGCGCTTCGAACAGGGCAGCATCGCCTTCACCCTGGTGGAGGGAGCCGAATCCGGACTGGCGCAGACGCTGAGCCGACGCCTGCAGGAATGGACGGGCGAGCGCTGGATGGTGGCGCTTGTTCCTGGCTCGACCGAGCGCACGTTGCGGGAGGCGGCCCAGGCGCGAGAGGTCAAGCGAACGAGCGACGCCGCGTCGCATCCGCTTGTGCAGAAGGTTCTTGACCGCTTCAAAGGGGCCCGCATCGTCGACGTGAGGCGTCCCGAGGCGCCGTCCTCCTCGGACGCGCCGCCATCCACGGCGGGCGAGGTCGACGATGAGGTCGGTTACGCTGATTCCGGCATCGACCCGGCCGACGAAGTTTGAGCAAGGAGATCGCGCCATGGATATCATGGGCATGATGAAAAAAGCGCAGGCCGTTCAGGCCAAACTGCAAGAAGCGCAGGAGGAGCTCGGGCGCCTTGAAGTTGAAGGTCAGGCGGGCGGCGGGATGGTCAGTCTGACCCTCAGCGCCAAAGGCGAATTGAAGGGCGTGCGCATCGACGCTTCGCTCTTGACGCCCGCCGACAAGGAGATGCTGGAGGACTTGATCGTTGCCGCTTTCAGCGACGGCAAGGCCAAAGCGGATCGTGTGGCGGCTGAGAAGATGCAGGCCCTGACCGAAGGCCTGCCGCTTCCTCCCGGCATGAAGCTGCCGTTCTAGAGGCCGGATGTCGACCAGCGTCGCCGGGCCCGAGATCGAGCGTCTCGTCCAGCTTCTCGCGCGCCTGCCGGGATTGGGGCCGCGCTCGGCGCGGCGCGTTGCGCTCCATCTCATCCGCAAGCGCGAGACGCTGCTCGGACCTCTCGCGGACGCGTTGCGGGTTGCGCAGGAGCGCATCCTGACCTGTTCTGCGTGCGGCAATGTGGATACGCGCGACCCCTGCACGATCTGTTCGGATGAACGGCGCGATTCGACGACGCTGGTCGTGGTCGAATTGGTCGGCGATCTTTGGGCTTTGGAGCGGGCGGGCGCTACGCGGGCGCGTTATCATGTGCTTGGCGGCGCCCTTTCGGCGCTCGACGGCGTTGGCCCCTCCGACCTCAATCTATCGGGCTTGGTTGGGCGCGTCGCTGATGGCGGCGTGAGCGAAATGATCCTGGCTGTTAACGCCACGGTCGAAGGCCAAACGACAGCGCACTACATCATCGATCTCTTGACCGACTATCCCGTCAAGGTGACGCGGCTCGCGCATGGCGTGCCTGTGGGCGGTGAGCTTGACTATCTCGATGACGGTACGCTCGCGGCCGCGATGCGTCAGCGCACTTCGTTCTGATCCAAGGCTGCAGCGCGAGGAGATTTTGGCTTCTGGCCCTGTTGGGCGCCCCACCGACAGACTAAGTGTGGGCTGCAGCCGTATTTCCAAGGCGAACCCCCTATGTCGCTTGCAGCCGTCAGTTCGAGGCCTTTCGTACCGCCCTATCCGCGTCGGCCCCTGA
>CAVTSD010000004.1:0-110504 GCA_963737365.1 uncultured Alphaproteobacteria bacterium | reverse complement strand
CGCCGGCATAACGCGTTTGATACCCGTGCGACGCCGTAAACCACCTTAAATATAATTTTGTCATGAGCGAGACGATGCTTCGAGGACGTGCGGCCCCATCACGCAGGTTCGCGAGCCAACCTGACCGCCGTCACGGACGACGTAGCACGCACTTAAATCGAGCGCCGGGGTTGTTGTCCTCAACAGTCAGTTTGAAGCCATGCAGATTGGCGATGGTCTCGCCTAGCGGAGACCGAGCCCGTGTTCGGGCGTTTGCCCGCTCCGATCGCCTCGATAGAAACGGTCGAATATTTTGCCCGCTCCTCGGGGGCGATGCCGACGCCCGTGTCGCTCACAAGCGCAAATGGCCGCCCGTCGGCCATCCGGGCCTCGATGCGGACTGCGCCGCCGGTGGGCGTGGAGTTTATCGCGTTGTCGATCAGGTTGGAAAGGGCTTCGCGCATGAGATCCTGGTCGCCGCGCACCGAGACTGGCGTTGCCGCGTCGACGACCATCGTCACGCCCTTCGACTGAGCGAGGCTCATAGAAATCAAAAAGTTGACGCAAATCGTAGCGAGATCGAACTCCTCGAACTGCTTCTCGCGCGCCCCCTGGTTCCACCGCTGATATCCGCAAGATGGCAAGATCATCATCGACACCTTCTCGATCTGGACAAGCGCGGCCTCGAGAGCCTCGGCAACTGCTCGTTTCGCTCTCGTTGTCGAGCGCGCGCTCGAGCTTGGCGCGAGCGACCGCAAGCGAATTCCGCAGATCGTGGGCTATGTTGTCGCCCGCGCTTTTAAGATGGCTGAGAAGGCGGGCGATCGTCGAGCATCAGGTTCACCGCGCGCGCGATCTTGCCGATGTCATCCTCTCCGGCGAGCGGCAGGCGCATTCGCCTTCATGTTCCTGACAATGGCGTCGTGAACGCGCTTGAATCGCTGCGAGGCGCGATGAGCGAACCAGACGCCGATCGCCAGGATCACCAGAATCGTGGGAAGGAGCGCGATCGCTAGCGCGCGCAGCAAAGTTTCCTGCAGATCATAGTCCTCTCTGAGGCTGCGCCCGGAGAGAACGCCGCCTCGCACGTCGCCGCGCGACAAAAATGGCCGGGTCCTTGTCGCCCTGTGGACCAGTGAACACGTGTTCGTTGACGAAATGCGCTTTTCCGTCGATCGGAATTATTGGCATGAAGGGCACATTGCCGAAGATCAGCTTGCCCTTCGGATCAATCAGCGCGACAAAATCCAGGCGACGGATATCCCGCGTGAGGCGGAACTCCAACGCCTTGCGCAGATCATCCGCGCTTTCGTCGACGCTTTTGGCCGCTTCATCGACAAGCATTGCTCCGACCTGCCGCACATCGGCGCTGGAGACTTGCCAATAGATGAAAGCCAAGGCGGCAGCCGTCGCGATGGAGACCTCAGGGCGAAGCCGAGCGCTAGGCGAAACGCCGCGGCTTGAAGAGCTGAAGCGTCCACATTCAGTTTGAAGCCGAACGCGCGGATATTGACAATGAAGCGTCGCGCGCCGGTAGGGTCGAGCTTCGCCTCAAATTGCCGATCTGCACTTCACGCATCGGTTGCGCCGAAGTTGAAGTTCCAGACATCCTCGAGCAGCATCGCCCGGGTCACGCCTGCCCCGGCCGGCGCAAGAAATATTCAAGCAGGGTGAATTCTCGCGGCAGCAAATCAACCGGCTTGCCATCGCATCGCACATTCGCTCAACGGGATCCATCTCCAGGGGCCGACCTGCAATCGCGTGAGCCGCGCGTCGTGTCCCCGGCGCAGGAGCGCTTCAACCCGCGCGGAGAGCTCGCGATGTCAAACGGCTTCACCAGATAATCGTCGCCGCCCGCTTTCAGTCCAGTGATGCGATCGTCGACCGACGAGAGAGCGCTGATCACAAGAGCCGGAGTATAATCGCCTTTGGCGCGCAGCGCTTCGATAATCGAAAGCCCGTCCTGGCCTTGCAGCATGCGGTCGATGACCAGAACCGCGGGGCCCGAGCGCGCAGCGCGGAGCCCATCGTCGACCGTCTCCAAAAGTTGCACCGGGTGGCCGCTCGCCTGCAATTCGAGACGAATCTCCTCGGCGAGGTCGCGTTCGTCCTCAACGACCAGAACCGGAGCGCCGGCCGGCGTCTCCAATGGCGATTTCACATTATCAGAAGGCAGATTGATCACAGGCGTATTTTCCAAACGCGACAGCGCGCGGGTAATCTAGCTATTCGTAATGATGGCGCCATAACGCTGGGCCGGGCTGGAGGCTGAGCGTCGCCTATGCAAAATGCGCCCTGACTGAGTGAAACGAGCAAAAGTTTTGGCGTTGACGTTGTTTCAATTGAGCAAATTCACTTCCGAAGCCAGCGACTGCTGTCGAGTTCAGGTCAAAGTCGCGGGCGATTAAAATTTTCTTTCGTTTGGCGCACACTGTCGCCAATTTGTAACATTGGCGCGTTAAGCACAATTAAGTCCAAATATGTCAAGTGACGGCAGCGCGCCGTCAGGGGTATTTCGCGGGTCTCGCAATGTATTGCAGCGGCCGCGGGGCTATTGATCCCTGCCCTTAAAGCATTGCCCTGTGATCAATATGCAACAGACCGAAAAAAGGCGATAAGACGGTAAGATTACCGTTTGTTTGTGACGTTTCCGGTCGCTACTTTCACTGGACATAATTCGATTCGATTTGGGGCGGCCTGCGCCGGCGCGAGGGAATAGTGCATTCCTGGGCGAAATCCGTACCCACCTCCAGTTGGGGAGCTTGGATCAACGAGTTGAAGAAAACGGGAATGCAAGCGCTCCTGACATGCGGCGAAGGAGCGTGAGCTATTGAGGCGTGACACTCGGGCCGGGCGCTGGTTTCGGTCCCACGAGGAGGGGTTGTTGATGAAAAAGCTTGGTGTCGCCTTGGCGATCGCCGTCGCCTCCGTCGGCGCGGCTCACGCCGCCGATTTGCCGACCAAGAAGGAAGCTACGCCGGCGCCGGTCAACTGCTTCGCAAGCGTCTGGACATGGCTCAACTCCACGGCCGCCGATTGCCCCCTGAGCTATGGGCCGTTCACGGTCTACGGGACGTATGACGTTGGCCTCGGTTGGGAATCACATGGCGCGGGCTACAATGCGGCGTGGAACAACGGCGTCTCGAACATTGTCACCAAACAAAGCGGCCCCCACTCCCAATGGCTTTGGACCCCAAACGGCCTGAGCCAGTCGGTGGTCGGCATCAAGATGAGCCAGAGCCTGGCGCCGCTCGGATTGGCCGGCTGGTCGCTGGTCGGCGCGGCCGAAACGGGGTTCAATCCGCTTTATGGTTACTTGGCCGATGCTCAGCGCTCGCAGGTGCAGAACAACGGCAAGGCGCTCACGCTGCAAAACGCCAACGCGAATTCGAGCCGCACAGGCCAGTGGGACAACTCGCAGGCTTTCATCGGCATCAGCAATCCGACCTACGGCACGCTGACCGCAGGCCGTGTCTATACCCTGTCGCTGGACGCTATCAACACCTACGATCCGATGGGCGGCTCGTACGCTTTTTCTCCGATCGGCTATTCGGGATCCTACGCCGGCTTCGGCGATACGGAAGCCGCTCGCGCCAACACGGCGGTCAAGTATCGCCTGAACCTTCCAAATTTCGGCGTCCCCTCGGCCTCGGCTCTCCGCGTGGCGGGCCTCGTGCAGTGGGGCGGCTATGACCAGGGCAACGGCACGAACGGCCTGTACCAGGGGCAGGTCGGCGCCGACTTCAACCTGTTTCAAGGAAACCCCTACGGCGGCGTCTTGTCGATGGACGTCATCGGCAGCTGGGCCAAGGACGCGGTGAACGTCGGCACCTTCACCGGAACATGCACCCAGGTAACGAAGGGACCGTTCGCGGGCCAAGCCGCCACCTGCGCGTCCGGCATTCCGGTAGGATACAGCAACACGGACGTGACCGCGACGCTGTCAAACAACGCTGGCTTCTTGGCGACGGCCAAGTACAAGGTGCAGGCCCTAACGGTGTATGGCGGCTACGGGTGGATCGGGCAGTCCAACCCGAGCGACGATTATTTGAACGGTTTCAAGACGATCGGCGGCTGGAATGTTCCGGCAACTTTTCCCTCGTCAGTCAAACTTCCTAGCTTTCTCGCTCACACAGCTTGGACCAACTACACCAATTACAATGTCGCCAGAATTGCCCCCTACTTCTGGGTCGGCGCGAAATATGCGATCACGCCTCAACTTGACGTGACCGGCGCGTTCTATTGGCTGCAGCAGACCAACTACAACGGGCCGACGGTCTGCGGCAACGCAAACACGACCTTCGTCGAGCCGACTGGCAACAAGTTTACCGTGACACGCGTGAACAGCGGCAAGTGCGCCGGCCAGACGGACTTCATTTCCGCTCTGCTCGATTATCGGCCGGTCAAGCGCGTCGACCTCTACGCTGGCCTGATGATCTCAAACGTCTATGGCGGCTTGGCGAATGGTTATCAGGTGACGCAGACCGTCAACCCAACCGCAGGCATTCGCATTAAATTCTGAGGGTCGCGGCTCTTAGGTCCTCCCTCCTCGGGGTGCCGCGCGCCGAGGGGTTCGGAGCGGCTCCCCCTAGGGCTAGTGATATAGCTTTCGTCGGCCAGACCCACGAGAGTGCACAACGCGTCCTCTCGTAGCCGCGCGCAAGAGGAGATTTCAGTCGGGCGGGCCGGAATATTGAACTTTCTCGACGCTTCGTCGAACCGTGAAAAATCTGCGCCGACCGCATTGGAAGTTACCTCCGGCAGCGCTCAAGTTGAGAGCGGCTTGTGAACGTCCTTACCCAGATATACTATCAAGGCAGAGGCCTGGCGTGCTCGCCAGCAAAAGGGCGGGTTGTGCCGAGTGGACACCGCTGCAGTTCGACTTCGTCACCAACACCATTCGCCTTCATTTCCCGCGCTGGCCCACAATCTCGTCAATTTCCTTCGTATTTTGAACGCGCCAGAGCCATCTAAGACCCGCTTAGTCCGTTCGCAGATTGGTGTCTTCTGAAAGGCTGTTTAACGTTCCACCCAATGCGAAAAACGCCCTTAGGAGCTACCGACCAAGGAACCGCGCCGTGAATAAGCCGCCGCCGGCCAGAAGCGAACAATTCAGCGTGGACCGAGCGCTGCAACAAGCTATACAACTGCAAATGCAAGGAGATCTGGATCGGGCTGCGCTTCAGTATCAAGAAATACTGGCATCGTGGCCGAGCCACTTTGACGCAAAGCATCTTCTGGGCATTGTTCGAGCACAGCAAGGCCGCAATGTAGAAGCACTTGAACTGATGGGCGCCGCGCTGAAAGCGAAGCCCCACGACGCGCCGGCTTTGGCGAATTATGGGATCGTCCTCCAGAGGTTAGGCCGCGCCGAGAATGCGGTGGCAAGTTTCGACAAGGCGCTCGCAATACAGCCCGGCCACGTCGACGCACTTTTCAACCGCGGACTCGCGTTCATCGCCCTGGGGCGGCTTGAAGACGCGTTGGCAAGCTTCGACAAGGCGCTCGCGATACAGCCTAACTACCTCGATGCGCTTAACAATCGGGGACTCGTTCTCGTCGCCTTAGGGCGGCCCGAGGACGCGCTGAAAAGCTTCGACAGGGCGCTTAACCTAAAGCCCGACTACGTCGAGGCGCTCAACAATTTCGGGGTCGTTCTAAGCGCCCTGAAGCGCCCGGAGCGCGCGCTGGCAAGTTTCGATAATGCAGTCAGAATAAAGCCCGACTACGTCGAGGCTTGGCTCAATCGAGGCAATACGCTTTTCGACTGCAATTTCAATAATGAAGCTATAGAGAGTTGCCAGCGCGCGCTATCGATCGATCGCAAGTCTTGGCCAGCGCGTTTTGACTCGTGTATACACGAGTTGCAAGTCTTGTACTTGCATGAAGAGGAAATCGCAACTCGACGAAAGTCATATGAACAGAAGTTGAGGAATATTCACGCAGAGGTCGAGAGGGAAGGTTTGAAGGACAATCCGTTAGAGGCGGTCAGGTCTTTGAGACCGTTTTATCTAGCCTATCAGGGAAATAATGATCGAGAGCTCCAGCGACTGTCGGGGGAGCTGACCTGCCGCATCATCAGGCAAGCATTTCCCGAAGCTTCGCTTGCCCCCCCACCCACGCCGGACGAACCCGTTCGAGTCGGTTTCGTCAGCAGCTTTTTCTACTTGCACTCAAACTGGAAAATTCCACTCAAAGGTTGGATGGGCCAGTTGAACCGAAAGCGGTTCAAAGTATTCGGCTACCACGTTGGTCAAACACGGGACACTGAAACAGAAATCGCCGCTGGCATGTGTGATCGATTTGTCCATCGCAGTTTGTCCATCGGGGGGTGGCGTGAAGAGATACTTGGTGACGCGCCGCATGTCCTTATATACCCGGGACTTTTGATGGACGAGGTGTCTCATCAGCTTGCCTCGCAGAGATTGGCGGCCGTTCAATGCAATTCTTGGGGTCACCCAGAAACCAGCGGGATGCCGACGCTCGATTACTTTCTTAGCAGCGACCTTATGGAGCCGTCAGAGGCTGCCGAACATTACACTGAGCGGCTCATCCGCCTGCCCAATTTGTCAATTTTTTATGCGCCGACTGAGACGGCGCCAATGTCAATTCCCCGTGAGGAGCTCCATCTGCGTTCTGATGCGACGGTTTTCTGGTGCGGCCAAACGCTTTGCAAATATCTTCCGCAATACGACCACGTATTTGCGGACATCGCGAAGCGAGTTGGCAACTGCCAGTTTGTTTTCTTGAGCCACACAAAGATGCAGAGGATAACCGACTTATTCCGGAAACGGCTTGAAACTGCGTTTGCACAGGTGGGCATGAAGGTTTCCGATCATATCGTAATGCTTGATACTTTAAGCCCCAGCCGATTTGTCGCGGCCATGAATCAATGTGACATCGTCTTGGACAGCATCGACTGGTCCGGTTGCAATTCCACAATGGAGAGTCTGGCTTGCGATCTTCCCATTGTAACCATGCCGGGTCCGCTCATGCGCGGCCGCCACAGCTCGGCTATCCTGCAGATGATGGGCGTCCCCGAGACAATCGCGGAGTTGGCGGAAGAATATGTCTCAATCGCTACCCGTTTGGCGAACAATCCCGATGAGCGTCGGATGCTCAGCCGCAGAATGGCGGAGAGGAAGCACCACGTTTATCGCGATCCTAAATGTATTTCCGCGCTCGAAGATTTTCTGGATTACGTCGCTCGGCAGACGACAAACTAAATTCAGCCTGCTGCAGGGTTTGATACAAGTCCGGCCGGTTAAAGCCAGTCGCCGCAATGACGTCGTCGAGCGAGGTGACACCGACTATATTCCCAAGCCGGCTCGTCCAAGGTTCAGGGCAAACAGAATGCTTTGACACATGAATACGGAAGGCGGCTTTTAGGACAGACGCCCAGACTGGCGATGTCCATTAAATAATCCGGGCGGGAGCAGCTAAAACAGACTGCGATCAATCATTTTCAACGCCGATCTACGACTAATCTATGGACGTCTCCCGCGCAAGGCGATCTGTTGGTGCGGCGGCTGGAATGCACGAATCTATCCGGCCTGTAGCGGGACAATTGCGCGTCCCTGGCCTTGATGGGAGTCCGCTGGCTTCTGGCCTCATAACATGATCGGCCTCGGAGGCCTTGTCGTAGATCAGGCTTGGAAGTTGCGGTCCTTGCCGACGAACCATCAGGTGTCACCTCGCATCCAACACGGCCTCCGCTTCAGCGCCGAAGCGCGGCGGTCATGCGGCGGCCGAATAGTCCTCCTTACGTGTGAGCACAGCCCAGGCGATCCTCGCCGTCTTATTGGCGAGCGCGACGATCGCCCGATTGAAGCCTCGCCTCGCCGCTAGCCCTTTCAGCCACTGGGACCGGCGATCGTCATGTTTGGTCAAACGAAACATGACGGCGCGGGCGCCGTGAATCATCTGGCGCCGGAGGTAGTGATTGGCGCGCCGGCCAATCCCGCCGAGCCGAGGTTTGCCGCCGGTCGTATATTGACGCGGCACAAGGCCGATCCAGGCCGCCAGTTCCCGCCCTGAGCGAAAGTGCCGGCCGTCGTCGACCGCTGCGACGAGCGCTGTGGCGATCACGGGCCCGACGCCCGGCAGCTTCGAGAGCCGCTTGCAGGCTTCGTTCGTCCGGCAAAGGCCAAGGAGTTGCCGATCGAGCTTGTCGAGCCGGAGATCGAGAGCGCGAAGCTCATCGAACAGATCGATGAAGAGACCCCGCGCTAGATCGGAAAGGTCAGCGGCCGCGATAGCCTCTTGCGCCTGCTTAAGGAACCGCCATGCGCCTTGCGGTAGAATGACTCCATACTCGCCTAGAAGACCGCGCATGTGGTTGATGAGCGCTGTTCGGGCGCAGACAACGCGCTCCCGTGCGCGATGAAGGGACTGCAGATCCTGTTGCTCGGTGGATTTGACCGGGACGAACCGCATCGTCGGGCGCAATGCGGCTTCGTAAATTCCTTCTGCATCCGCCGCATCGTTCTTGGACCCCTTGACGAAAGGCTTCACGAAACGAGGATTGATCAGCAAAACTTGATGGCCATCGGCCAGAAAGTTCCGGCCCCAATAGTGGGCGCTGGCGCAGGCCTCCATGGCGACGGTTTCCGGAGCGAGTTCCTTGATCGTCTCGATCAGTTTGGAGCGGCTGACCTTGCGCGAAAAAATCACCCCATCGCTGTCGATTCCGTGACAGTGAAACGAGCGCTTCCCGAGATCGATGGCGAGTAATTTAAGCGACATGTTTCCCTCCTTTGTGCCAGGCAATGCTGGCAGGATAGCGGGAGACGTCCATCCCATAATATAAGACTTGATGATCTCAACGCCGGGGCGGGCTGGCGAACGGTAGACGCTCGGCGCGCCGAGGACTTTTGAAGTGTCGTCGCGATAGGTGGAAGCGCGCCTCCAGGAGTTCCCCGGCGGCGCTTGTTGCTGAGATTGGCTTGCTCCGAGCGAGTGTTATTGCGGCCCACAAACCGTCGTATAATCAGGCTGGAATTCGTGATCCTCGAAATGGACCAGCCGGCAGTTCGAGACAGGCGCGGCCTCCGCCTGGGCCTGGGAGGGCGTAATGGCCACCATCTCGGGGGCCGGTCCCGGTCCGGGCTCCCTCACGGGAACGAGACGATAGTGCTGGCCATCCGGCGTCGCGACAATCTTGGCGAACGCTGGGGCCGCAAGCGCCATCGTCCCGGCGGCTGCAGAGGCAATGAGAGTTAAGCGTACAGGCGTCATGTTTCTACTCCCTGTTGTTCTTTTGAGACGGCGAGCACCGAAGAGTGGACGCCTCGTTCATTATTCGAGATAATTTTGGCACAAGAGGGTCAGGAACGCTGAAATCTCAACGATTTGAAGTCTCTGAACATAAAATGAATATAAAGGAAATTTACTTGTTCAGCTCACTTCCATGATCGGATCTATGTCTTTTATACTGGTGGTCCGTTCAGATCATTGCCGACCAATGTCGTCCGAACGCCGTACCGGGCAGCCCCGACGCGCTGAATAGGCTGGCTGTTGCAGTCGAGGCGGAGCGTCGTCGTCGCAAGTGAGGCTTCCGGGTGCGGGGCACCAGGGGACTTTGCGCGATCGAGACCGCGCCGCTTTGGCGGTTTCACCGCAGTCTCGGGAGAGAGCGCTTGATTTCAATACTACTAAGACTATAGACATTGTATTTGAAGTGCGTTGAAGGGCGAGAAGCCGAGCGGCAGCCTCATTCGGGGGATCTATGAAGTCCTGGACTTGCGTGTTCGCGTTCGGAATTGCGCTCGCGGGCGCGGCGAACGCGGCAGACCTGCCAACGACGAAATCGGCTGCAACGTCCCCGCCGGTAGACTGCTTTTCGAGCCTCTTGGCCTATCTAAACGCCAGCGCCGCGGATTGCCCTCTCAGCTACGCCGGTTTCACGGTTTACGCGACCGTCGACGTCGGCCTCGGCTATAGCTCGAACGGAGCGTCGGCCAGCGGCACGTATTCCAACAGCGTCTACAGTTTCGTCGGCAAGCAGAGCTACGGAGCCAGGTGGCTGTGGACGCCGAACGGCATCAGCCAATCGGTGATCGGCATCAATATGAAGGAAGCGATCCCATGGCTCCCCGGCTGGTCGCTCGTGGGCGCGCTAGAAACCGGTTTCAACCCCTATTCCGGCAACCTCGTCAACGGCCCGCGCTCGCTCGTGCAGAACAACGGCCTGCCGCTCGTGCTGCAGAGCGCAAGCAGCGATTCGAGCCGCGCCGGGCAATTCGACAACTCAGTCGGATATATCGGGCTCAGCAACAAGACGTTCGGCACGCTTACCGTCGGGCGGGTGACCTCTCTGACGCTCGACGGCGTGATCGCCTACGATCCGATGGGCGGCTCGTATGCCTTTTCCGCGCTTGGCTATTCGGGCTCCTACGCAGGCTTTGGCGACACGGAGACCAACCGCGCCAACACAGGTGTCAAGTACCGCGTGAGCTACGAGAACTTCCACGGCGGGGCCCTGGTGCAGTGGGGCGGCTATGACCAGGGCAACGGCACGACTGGCCTCTATCAGGGCGATATCGGCGCTGACATGGAAAACTCTTTTGGCGGCCTCCTGTCGGTGGACGTCGTCGGCAGTTATGCTCAGAACGCCGCCAGCCTTTCCAACTTCGCCGGCGCTTGCTCAACCGTCACCAAGGGCCCCCTTGCGGGCCAAACGGGTTGCACGAGCGGGATTCCGAGTTTCTACGGCCCCGACGACCTGAAGGCGACGCTCTCCAACAACAGCGGGGTTGAGCTCCTTGCCAAGTACAAATGGGGCCCGGTGACGCTCTCCGGCGGCTGGCTTTGGTGGCAGCAGGCCAATCCCAGCGACGATTATTTGAACGGTTTCCAGACCCTCGGCGGCTATAGCGTCCCCGCCACCATCGTCACGTCCAACAAGGCGCTTGCGAAACTCTTTCCGACCGCATGGACCAACTACACCGCGTATAACAAGATGCGGGTCGTCAACGTCCCCCTTATCGGTGCTAAATATGCGATCAACGACCGAGTGGACGTGACCGGCGCCTTTTATTACGAGAACCAGAACAACTACAATTCCTCGACCACGCCCTGCGCCTACGCCAAGACCGGCTACGTCCAGTCGAACGGAAACGTTCTCAACGTCATCCGCGAAAACAGCAGCGCTTGCGCGGGCACGCAATACGCCCTTTCGGCCATGGTCGATTATCGGCCGCTCAAGCGCGTCGATCTCTACGCCGGAGTGATGTTCTCGAACGTCTATGGCGGCTTGGCGAACGGCTATCTGGCGACTCAGAACATCGCTCCGACCGCCGGCCTGCGCGTCAAGTTCTAACCGTAGCTGCCGGCGGGAAGGGGGCCGACCTCGGCGCCTTAGTCCTTGACCGCCAGTTTACCGGTGGTCGATGCAGCCCCACCTCATGCAATCGTCAGGATTGCGGCTCAGGCCGTCGGTCCGATGGATATTGTAGGGCTCGTGCTGATAGGGGTTCGGGCTTCGGAACACCGTCGGCAACTTGTTCGGGGGGAGCTGCAACGCGGCCCGTAGCGTCATGACCGGAATGTTTTGGTCTTCCGCGCGCGCCGCCAAGGGAGCCGCCAGCGAGCCCGCCACGGCAGCGGCAAAAGCGAGCCGGCTCATGCGCGATGCCCTCATTCTCGCCTCCTCATCCGCGCGCCCGCAAGCGATCGCTTCCTATCGTCAAAGATATCGGGCGGGCGGTTCTAGAGACAAATAAATTCCATTTCATAGAGTCAATCGTCGAGACAAAAACTCAATTCAGAAACGATTTTTTTGCTCGACCCAGGGGTGTCTAACCCGCCGCCGCTACCCCGCGCAGGATGATTTCGATCACCTCTGTTTTCGCGCGCTCGAAGGCCTTGTCGTCAAGCGGCCGGCCCCGGTTGAGAGTAGCCATTTCATGCGCGGCGTTGGCGTATTGCTGCGTCGTCGCCCAGATCATGTAGAACAAAAACTTCGGCTCGATCGGCTTCAGTTTGCCAGCGCCGATCCAGCGGCGCACGACCCGCTCGCGCGACGCGACCCACTCGGTCAGCGTCGTCTCGAGGAAATCCTGAATGATCGGGGCGCCGCGCATCACTTCCGCCGACCAGATACGGGTCGCGAGCGGCATCTCGCGCGCGAGGTCCATCTTCGCCCCGATATAGGCTGAAAGCGCGATCGTCGGGTCCTCGCTCGTGTCGAAAGACGAAGCGGCGGCGAGCCACGCGGTCAGCACCCGCTCGATCACCGCTCGATAAAGCGTCTCCTTGGTCGGAAAATAATAGTGCAGGTTCGCCTTTGGGACGCCGGCGCGTTGCGCGATCGCGGAGGTGGTCGCGCCCTTAAAACCCTGCTCGGCGAACACCCGCTCGGCCGCCTCGAGAAGCGCGCGTTCGTTGTCCTCCCGAACGGTTGGCCTCGGTCTGCGGCGCGCCATAAGCTCCTCGAATGGCGCCCCGCCGTCATCTCGGCGTCGCGCGACCCCCGAAGCTGCGGGGCCGCTCGGGCGTTAGGTGGCTGCGCCGATTTGATGAGCGCTCGCGCTCAAGGTTACGCCATTTGACCACTTGGTCAAAGCTATAATAGCGTTTGCAAATGTCTCGCGGAGCTGTTGATGGCTGACTTGTCGAATGTGCGCATCGACGGTGGGAGGCTTTGGGATTCGCTCATGGAAATGGCGCAAATCGGCGCCACGCCGAAGGGCGGCGTCAAGCGCCTCACGCTCACCGATCTCGACCGTCAGTCGCGCGAGCTATTCCGCACATGGTGCGAGAAAGCGGGCTGCTCGGTCACGGTCGACGAGATGGGCAACATGTTCGCGCGCCGTCCTGGAGAGGACAACGCGCTTGAGCCCGTGATGATGGGCAGCCACCTCGACACCCAGCCGA
Source organism: uncultured Alphaproteobacteria bacterium (assembly GCA_963737365.1). Taxonomy (GTDB): domain Bacteria; phylum Pseudomonadota; class Alphaproteobacteria; order Rhizobiales; family Beijerinckiaceae; genus Roseiarcus. The sequence goes on along the minus strand of CAVTSD010000004.1, from coordinate 97,649 downwards.
CCGGGGGCAAGTTCGATGGCGCGCTTGGCGTGCTTGGCGCGCTCGAAGTCGTGCGTTCGCTCAACGACCTCAACATCCGGACCCGGCGGCCGATCGAAGTCGCGAACTGGACCAACGAGGAAGGCTCGCGCTACGCCCCCGCGATGATTTCGTCTGGCGTGTTTGCCGGCGTCTACGATAAGGAATTCGCCTATTCGCGGCTGGACAGCGATGGCAAGAGATTGGGCGACGAACTGAAGCGCATTGGCTTCAAGGGCGAGGACAAAGTCGGCGCCCATCCGGTGCATGCCTTCTTCGAACTGCATATCGAGCAGGGTCCGATCCTCGAGGACGAGTTGATCGACGTCGGCGTGGTCACTCACGGTCAGGGACAGCGCTGGTACGAAATTCGCTTGACCGGGTTCGAGAGCCACGCCGGCTCGACGCCGATGCCGCGCAGGAAGGACGCGCTGCTCGGCGCTGCGAGGATCGTGGGGCTCGTGAACGCGATCGGCTTGTCGAAGGCGCCCCTCGCCATGTCAACCGTCGGCATGCTCAATGCCTATCCGAATTCTCGCAATGTGATCCCCGGCGAAGTGTTCATGACCTGCGAGTTCAGGCATCCCGACGACGCCACGTTGAGCGAAATGGATGCGGCTTTGCGCACGGGCGTGGACGAGATCGTCGCCAAGATCGGCCTGACCTCAGACTTGAAGCAGATCTTCTACTACCCGCCTGTTCCCTTCGATCCCGGCTGCGTCGAGGCGGTGCGCCGCGCGGCCAAGCACTTCGGCTATTCGCATCGCGACATCGTGTCGGGCGCCGGCCATGACGCCTGCTATCTGGCCCGCGTCGCGCCGACCTCGATGATCTTCACGCCCTGCGTCGATGGCGTCAGCCACAATGAAAGCGAGGACATCAAGCCGGATTGGGCGACGGCGGGCGCCAACGTGCTGATGCATGCCGTCCTGGAGAAGGCCGAAATCGTGTCGTAACGGTCAGCCGCGTCCGAGCGGCGAAACGTCCACGCGCACGAACACAGTTTTTGGAGACAAAACATGTCCCTCGTCATCGAAGGCGGAACGATCGTCGCTGCGGATCGCACCTACAAGGCCGACGTGCTGGTCGAGGGCGAGACGATCAAGGCGATCGGCGAGGGTCTGAAGGGCGACAGCACGCTCGACGCCAAGGACTGCTTCGTCATGCCGGGCGGAATCGACCCGCATACCCATCTCGACATGCCCTTCATGGGCGCGAACTCGGCCGACAATTATGAAAGCGGCACCAAGGCTGCGCTGTCGGGCGGCACGACGATGGTCGTCGACTTTTGCATCCCCAACCGCAACCAGCCGCTGATGGAGGCTTTCGCCGATTGGCAGAAGCGCTCGAAGGACGCGGTATCCGACTATTCCTACCACATGTGCATCACCTACTGGGACGATGCCGTGCGCGAGGACATGGCCAAAGTCGTCGGCGCAGGCGTCACGACCTTCAAGCACTTCATGGCCTACAAGGGCGCGCTGATGGTTAACGACGAGGAGATGTTCGCTTCGTTCACCCGCTGCGCGGAACTCGGCGCGATGCCGCTCGTCCACGCCGAGAATGGCGAGATCGTCGCCGCGCTGCAGAAGCATTACATGGCCAAGGGCATAACTGGGCCCGAGGGCCATGCGCTGTCCCGCCCGCCGGATGTCGAGGGCGAAGCCGCCAATCGCGCGATCATGCTCGCCGATCAGGCCGGCGTGCCGCTCTACATCGTTCACGTCTCCTGCACCCAGGCGCACGAAGCGATCCGCCGAGCCCGCGCTCTTGGCAAGCGCGTCTATGGCGAGCCTTTGATCCAGCACCTCGTGCTCGACGAGAGCGAATACTACAACCCCGATTGGAAGCACGCCGCGCGGCGCGTGATGTCGCCGCCGTTCCGCGACAAGATCCATCAGGACGACCTCTGGAACGGCCTGCGCGACGGCTCGCTGCAGGTGGTGGCGACCGATCATTGCGCCTTCACCACCAAGCAGAAAGAGCTGGGTCTGACCGATTTCACGAAGATCCCGAACGGCACCGGGGGGCTTGAGGATCGGATGCCGGTCTTGTGGACCTATGGCGTCGACACCGGGCGCCTGACGATGAACGAGTTCGTAGCCGTGACTTCGACGAACATCGCGCGCATCTTGAATATTTATCCGCGCAAAGGCGCGATCCTGCCGGGCGCGGACGCCGATGTCACAGTCTGGGATCCGAAGGCCAACAAGACCATCTCCGCGAGGTCCCAGGTTTCGGTGATCGATTACAATGTGTTCGAAGGAACGAAGGTGACGGGCCTGCCGCGCTACACCCTGTCGCGCGGCGAAGTCGTCTACCGCGACGGCTCGGTCCAGGCCGAGCTCGGGCGCGGCCGCTTCATCAAGCGCGAGCCGTTTCCGGCGGAAGCGCGCGCGCTCAAGCGCCATAAGGAGTTCACTGCGGTGGCGGGCGTTGCGCGCTGAGGAAACGGACCGGCGATGGACGTAGCGGCGGCCGCTCAGCTCACGCCGGACGACCGCACGACGCCCGTCGCGGAGATCGTCATTGAGATCAGCGGGCTCTCGTTAAGCTTCAACACCGCCGACGGGCCGGTGCAGGCGCTCAGCGACGTCAACCTCAAGGTCGCGCGCGGCGAGTTCGTCTCTTTCATCGGACCGTCGGGCTGCGGCAAGACGACGCTCCTGCGCGCCGTCGCCGATCTTGAGAACCCGACCAGCGGCGCGATCCGCGTCAACAGCTTGAGCCCGCACGAAGCACGCGCCAGGCGCGCCTATGGCTATGTGTTCCAGGCGCCGGCTCTCTATCCATGGCGGAGCGTGGCGCGCAACATCGGGCTGCCGCTCGAAATCATGGGCTTCAGCAAAGCGGAGCGGGAAGCCCGCATCGCCAGGGGGCTCGAACTCGTCAATCTTTCCGGCTTTGGCGCCAAATTTCCCTGGCAATTGTCGGGCGGCATGCAGCAGCGCGCGTCGATTGCGCGGGCTTTGTCGTTCGACCCCGATCTTCTCCTGATGGACGAGCCGTTCGGCGCGCTCGACGAAATCGTCCGCGATATGCTGAACGAGCAATTGCTGCGCCTTTGGGACATGACCGGCAAGACGGTGCTGTTCGTCACCCACTCGATTCCGGAAGCGGTGTTCCTGTCGACGCATATCGTCGTCATGTCGCCGCGGCCGGGGCGCATCACCGACATCATCGAATGCAATTTTCCCCGCAATCGCACGCTGGACATCCGCGAGACGCCTGAATTCCTGAGCGTCGCTAATCGCGTGAGGCAGGGCCTGCGCGAGGGCCATTCCTATGACGAGTAAGTCGCGCTCGGTTTCCCTTCAGGAGAACGCCCGAGTCCGGCGGGTACGCGGATGAAATCGGCGTTTCCCCTTGCAACCGTCGTCCTCGCCCTGATCGGCGTCTGGTATCTCGCCGCGGCGCTCATGAACGCGCAGCTCCAGCGCGATCAGTTCGCCAATGCCGGCCGGACGGATTACTCGACCCAGGACCTCGTCGGCGCGTCGCTCAACATGGAGCGGCCGAAGCTTCCGGCGCCGCATCAGGTCGCGAGCGAACTCTACAAGCTCGTCTTCGCGACCTCGCCGACATCTAAGCGCAGCCTTGTTTATCATGGGCTCATAACACTCGAAGAGACGCTGATCGGCTTCGCTGCCGGTTCGGTGTTGGGGATAGGGCTCGCCGTCCTTATCGTCTCCATGCGCTGGCTCGAGCGCTCGATGATGCCGTGGATCGTGGCGTCGCAAACCGTGCCGATCATCGCGCTTGCGCCTATGATCGTCGTCATCCTGAACCAGTTCAACGTCACCGGCATTGCGCCAAAGGCGGCGATCGCGGCTTATCTCTGCTTCTTTCCGGTGACCGTCGGCATGGTCAAGGGCTTCCGCTCGCCCGACCCTTTGCAGCTCGACCTCATGCGCACTTATTCGGCCACGCGCGCACAGACCTTCATGAAACTCAGGGCGCCGGCCAGCGCGCCATTTTTCTTCGCCAGCATGAAGATCGGGGCCGCCGCCGCGCTCGTTGGCGCAGTGGTCGCGGAAGTGACCAAGAGCGAGGACGGGGGCTTGGGCGCGCGGCTCCTCGCTGGCTCCTATTATGGACAGACCGTGCAGATCTGGGCCGCTCTGTTCGCCGCCGCCGCGCTCTCCGCGACGCTCGTCGCCGCAATCGCGGGCGCGGAGCGCATCGCGCAACGGCGAATGGCGTTCGGCCCGTGAACCTGCGCCGCCTCACGGACCTTCTGCCGCCGCTCGCCTTTGGCCTTGCGGTGCTGGCGATCTGGGAAGCGGGGGTGAGGCTCCTTCATGTGCCTGCGATCATTTTGCCTCCGCCCTCGGCGATCGCGGCGCGCTTCGCCACGTCCATACCGACGCTCGCCGCCGACTTCCGCCAAACGATCCAGGGCGTGCTGGCGGGTTACGTCATCGGCTCGCTTAGCGGTTTCCTCGTCGCAATCCTGATCGATCGCTCGCAATTCCTGCAACGCGGCCTCTTGCCGATCGGCAACCTCGTCTCCGCGCTGCCGATTGTCGGCGTAGCCCCGATCATGGTGATGTGGTTCGGCTTCGATTGGCAATCGAAAGCCGCGGTCGTTGTCGTGATGACCTTTTTCCCGATGCTCGTGAACACGATCGCCGGGCTCTCGAGCGCAGGAGCGATGGAGCGCGATTTGATGAAGACTTACGGCGCCAACTATTGGCAGACCTTGCTCGCGCTGCGCCTGCCGGTCGCGATGCCGTTCATCTTCAATGCGCTCAAGATCAACACGACCCTTGCCATGATTGGCGCCATCGTGGCCGAATTCTTCGGCACGCCGATCGTGGGCATGGGCTTTCGCATCTCGACCGAAGTCGGCCGCCTCCAGATCGATATGGTGTGGGCGACGATCGTCGTCGCCGCGCTCACCGGATCGCTGTTCTATGCGCTGGTCGCTGGCATCGAGCGCCGGGTGACGTTCTGGCACGCCTCCTATCGGGCGAAGGAGGCTTGAGCTTTTCACCGCATGCGATAGTCCTTAATCGCGGCGCGGGAGTCCGGGTTCAATTGTTGGGAGAGCAAAAATGAAGTGGATGATGTTCGCGGTCGCCAGCGTGGCGGCGATGCTGACGGGCGCGGCGCACGCCGACGACAAGGTGACGCTGCAGCTGAAATGGGTGACGCAAGCACAATTCGCCGGCTATTACGTCGCCAAGGACAAGGGCTTCTACAAGGCGGAGGGGCTCGACGTGACGATCAAGCCCGGTGGGCCGGACGTCGCGCCCGAGCAGGTGCTGGCGGGCGGCGGGGCCGACGTCGTCGTCGACTGGATGCCGGCGGCGCTGGCTGCGCGCGAAAAAGGCGCGCCGATGGTCAATATCGCCCAACCGTTCAAGCATTCCGGTCTTGAACTCACCTGCCGCGCCGACACTGGCATCAAGACGCCTGAGGATCTCAAGGGCCGCACGCTTGGCGTCTGGTTCTACGGCAACGAATATCCGTTCCTGAACTGGATGGGTAAGCTCCACTTCAAGACCGACGGCTCGCCCGACGGCGTCAAGGTGATCAAGCAGGGCTTCAACGTCGACCCGCTGTTGCAGAAACAGGCCGACTGCATCTCCACGATGACCTACAATGAATATTGGCAGGTGATCGACGCGGGCTACAAGCCTGACCAGCTGGTCGTGTTCAAATACGAGGATCAGGGCGTCGCCACCCTCGAGGACGGCCTCTACGTGATGGAGGACAAGCTCAAGGACCCGGCTTTCGTCGACAAGATGGCGCGGTTCGTCAAGGCGTCGATGGAGGGTTGGGCCTACGCCCGCGCCCATCCTGAGGAAGCGGTCAAGATCGTGCTCGACAACGACTCGACCGGCGCCCAGACCGAGCACCACCAGACGCAGATGCTGAGCGAGGTCAACAAGCTGACCGAGGGCTCGGACGGCAAGCTCGACAAGGCCGACTACGACCGCACGGTGAAGACGCTGCTCACTGGGGGCTCCGATCCGGTCATCTCGAAGGAGCCGACTGGCGCCTACACGACCGTGATCACCGACAAGGCGCTCGGCAAGTAAGGCGAGAGACAAGAACCGACCTTCTCCCTATTGGAGAAGGTCGGCGGTCACACGCGGCCGTTTGCCGCCGGTGAGCGCGGCGCCAACGAGGATCGCGCGCTTGCCTCCTGAGCGGATTGGCGCCACAAATCACACAGGGCGTTTGTCGACCGGCGTCCGTACCGGCGATTAGCCGACCCGAGGGTCTCGAGGGGCCGCGTCGATGTTGGCGAGCAACGGGGAACGCCCTCTCTCCGCGCCGATCCTGCTGTCGAGCGATGCCTTCGACGAGCGCGACCGCTTCGACGCCTGGCGGGAGGAATTGATGCTTCGCGTCATGCGCGTCGATATCGACGTGCCTGACAAAAAGAGCTTTCACACCCGCCTGCGGCTGCTCCAGTTGCCAAACGTCTCGATCATCGAGCGGCGCTCCACTCCGAGCATTGTGACCCGCACAGCCGAGCTCGTTCGTGACGGCGATGACTCGCTCGTCGTTTCGCTGCCGTGGCGGAAAAGGATAGAGACTCGCGGATCCGACTTCGAGTCGCGCGTCGGCCCGGGAGAGGCCATCATCCACTCGCTCAGCGAGATCACGCGCTCGCGCGCGCCGGAGGGCTTTCGCGGCGTCTCGCTGCGTGTCTCCCGTCAAACCGCGCGCACCGTCGCGCCCTACGCCGAGCGGAGGCTCAACCGGGCGATTGCCATCGATCGAACCGCGTCCGTCATTCTGCAGTCGTATCTCGTCTCGCTTGTATCCAGTAAGCGCGGCCTTTCGCCATCCGTCGCGACGCTGGCGGATCGGCATTTGAGCGAACTCCTGGCGAATATTTTCGACCCCGAGGGCGATCTCGCCCGCAGCGGAGTTTACGGCGGCGTCAAGGCAGCGCACCTGCAGGCCATTGTCGATGACATCGGGAGGCGACTCGCCGATCCCGGTCTGAGCGCGGCGGCGGTCGCGCGCCGTCTCGGCCTATCGGAGCGCTATGTCCAGCAGCTGTTGGAAGGCGCCGGCTTTTCGTTTTCCGCCTATGTGCGCGAATTGAGGCTCAAACGCGCGCGTCAGCTCTTGCGCGATCCGCTCGCGCGCGAACTGCGCATCGCCGACATCGCCGCTATGGCGGGCTCCGACGATCTTTCGCACTTCAACCGGGCGTTCCGGCTGCGATTCGGCGAAAGGCCGACTGATGCGCGCCGCGCGCAATAGTTTGGCCGCCTTCAAGGGGCTTGCCCAAAGCTGAGCCGCTGGCGGCTTCTTCGTTTCCTAAAGCGCTATTGTACATACAACAAAAGTTAATATGTGCGCCTGGGCCACGGTTTGATGCGCCCTGAACCAAGACGCCGAGCCTGGACGAGACTACATTTTCACAGAGAGGGGCAGGTGTCCCGGAGTGATCCGGTTCGACCAAAGTGGGCTGCCGATCATCAAGGAGGGCGGAGCGTGAGGAACGATCGATACTGCACGGCTTGCTCGGCGCATTTCGGGGCGACACTGGCGCGAAGGATGACGAGTTTTGGCGGAATGCTGGGGCTTGCTCTCGGCATAATCGCGACTGCGCTTCAGCCCGCGTTCGCGCAAGTCACAGTGAAGAACGCGACATTCAACCTCTCGCTCGAAGTCTTGGGCGCGGACGGCGGGTCCTTACCGCGCCAGGAACCGACACGATCAACGACTTTTGCCGCACGACTAACGATTGCGGATCGGCGTCAGGCACCCTCACCTCGAACTTCGAGGGAGTGCAGTCGATCACCGGATCCGCGCTGAGTCCCGATCTGGACCTCGGCACCCAAGCGTATGCAACAGTCGATTTTTATTTTATGATAAAGGGTCCAAAGAACGAGCAAGTTACGTATCATCTGGCCGCAAGCGGCGCCACCTCGATATTTGGCGGCGGCCAGGCTACCGCGTTGGTCTATTTACAGGGCACGCTTCTGAATTACGCCTGCTCATCCTCCACGTCCGGCTATTGCCAGGTGAGTGACTACTTTCAGTTCGATACGGACTTTTCGGCGCCTTCAAACACACAGGAAGTACTCGAAATTGATTTGGCCGGTGGGACTGCAGCATACGGCGGCGGTCCCTTTATGGCGTCGGCCGATCCAATGATCACTGTCGATCCTTCCTTCGCCGCCCAAGGCTACAGCCTGGTGCTCAGCCCGAACGTGACGCAGGGAGGCGAGGCCCCCTCGGTTCCAGAACCTGGAACATGGGCAATGGCGCTCACCGGGTTTGCTGCCCTGGGACTTGTTTATCGCGCGCGGCGGCGGGCGCTGCTTGCTTCCTCGGCCGCTGCCTGATCAGATCTCGAGCGCTTCGCAGATCGTCTGCGCCGCAAGGCGCTCGCCCGGCGCCGAGGCTGCGCTCCGCGCCGCGCCGCGGACGAGGTCATGAATGAAGCGCAGCTTCTCCACGACCGCTGGCGCGATGACGAACGGGTAGAGATCGGGCCTGCCCATCGCCCGATTGACGCTGTTCATGGCGACGACGAACGGTGCCCAGGCGTCGACAATCCGCTCGATCGAACCCTCGACATAAGGGTCGAAGTTGAGCTTGGCGGCGTGCGCGCCTTCTTTGTCGACAGAAGGCGCAATTCTGAGCCCGAACGCGTTCGCGGTTTCAAGCGTATCAACAATGTGCAGATAATGCGCCCAGGTTTCCGCGAAATCCTCCCAGGGGTGCGAAGTCGCGTAAGCCGAGACGAAGTGCTCGAGCCAATCCGCCGGCGCGCCTCGTTCGTAATGGCGCTTGAGCGCTGCCTCATAATCCTGTAAATCGTCGCCGAACACGGCCCGGCACTGCTCGAGCTTGCCGCCGTCGCGAACCAGGATGTCCCAATAATGGTGCCCGACCTCGTGTCTGAAGTGGCCGAGCAGGCTGCGATAGGGTTCGGCCAATTCCGCGCGGCGCCTCTCGATCTCGGCGCTGTCGGCTTCCGCAAGCGCAATCGTCACCACGCCGTCGTTGTGCCCGGTCATCACCTTTGGACCTGACGGATTGGGAGGATCGGCCAGGAATTCGAACATCAAACCGTGGCTCGGGTTCTCAGCGCGGGTCTCGAGCGGCAGCTTCCAGCGAAGCAGACTGTAGAACAGCCGGTGCTTGGCAAGCTCGATGTCTCGCCATGCGGTGAGATGAGAAGCCTGAGAAATGTCGGGAATGGTGTCGTTGTGGCGGCAGGCGACGCAAAGCCGGCCTTGGCCCTCGGCCGCCGTCAGCCAGTTGCAAACGTCGTAGTCCGCATTGGCGCAGAAACGTCGCGGGCCGCTCTCTCCCGCCAATGGCGTCCAGGATTCACCGCCCGCCGACTCGAGCGCGGCCATGACTTCGAGCTCCGGGAGATAGCCGAGCCGATGGCCGCAACGGCCACACGTCCGGTTCTCGAAATAAATGATGTTGTCGCAGACCTGGCAGCGAAACAATTTCATGAAAGCAATCCTTTGGAGACAGCAATCCTAGCGAGTATGAAGCGCCCGAAACGTTCGAAGCGTCAAATCGTTCCCATCCGACGCTCGAGGGCGAAGATTTGGCTTGGAGAGCCCGCCCTCCGCTGCGAAAAGGAAACCGGGGGCCCTGTCGGAGTTGAGCCATGCGGGTAAAGCTGTTTTCCGTCGCCGCGACCACGCCGATCCAATCGCTGGAAGACGACATCAATGAGTTCCTGGAATCGCAACGGCCGCACGTCACCTATGTCAGCGTGAGCGCGAGCGACATCGAGAGGGTCGCTTCGGTCTGGTACGAAGAGCCGCATCATCGGACCGTCGAACAAACGATGGCGGAACTCGAGGAACTGGTCGAGGAGCCCAGCAGCGAGGGCAATTTGGCCTGAGCGCAGCGGGCGCGATCGATGCCGTCCATTTTGTCATTCCCGCCCGATGCTGAGCGCCAAAATCGCCACCTCCTCTATCGAATACAAGGCAATAGGGTGGCCTAGCTAACGATGCGCAAGCAGCCTCGCTAGGATCTGACATGTTATGCGAATTGCTGAGCGAAGCTGCGCGGGTCAGAAGCCCGAAGGCACGCGGTGATCCTCATTTCTTTTCCTTTGAGGATGGCTTTAGCTTATCCATCGCTACCCGAAGTGGAGTGGCCAAGTCTGGTGATGATCTCACTATTCGATGTGCCAAAGCGCTGATGTCATCAATATTATTTTCGCGTCTTGAATTTTCGAGTTGTGTGACATTGCCATCCAGCAATGGGCCGAGAGACTGAGCAACGTCTCGCCAACGATCTATGAAGTCAGTGAAAATGTCTGTAGCTGCATTTAAGTTAGTTTGCGCACTGGAGAGTACTCTGGCGGCATCTGAGCCAGCGATATTCGCCCCTTTGGCGCTCTTTGCTTTCTCAAAAGCGTCGGCAGTAAGCCTTAACTCGTTGACGTGAGCGTTATACGTCTGGAGAAATCCTGGAAGACTAACGCTAATCAGCTCAGCGTTTCCAGCTTGGATTTTATCGAGGTCTGCTTGCTTTTCCAGTAAGGCCGCTTGTGCACTGGCCTGCGCCTTAGCATTCGAGATATACTGATCGATATTGCTAAAAATTGATACTATCGCAGCTAGCAGAAAGACCCATTCTCGTATTTCCATTTGGCCACTGCCTGATTCTCCCGTAAGAGATAAAGAAGCCTATGAAAGAGCGTAACACGCGCCAATTTCCCTAAGCCGGAAGCACTAGGCGGGGCTCAAGCCGGATAATTGCATATTGTCTGAGGCGAAAAGCGACATTTTCTTGCCGAACGACCGCTTTTGTTCTATATTTGTTCACATGGTAATGAGCGAAATCCCGAAGTGCGTTCCAGCAGGTACGAGCGATAAGTCCGCTCGCCGGGGCGGGTCATCGGGGATACGAAGAGCCACGCGGCGCGAAAAGGTCCGGCGTGAAGAGCGGATCGTGGGTCTCCTCAATCGCGGCGCTTCGGTGCCGGAGATCGCGGCCAGCGAGGGTCTTACGCTCAAGCGGATGCGCAACGTCGTCCGCGGGATCCTCTCTGAGCGTATGCCGCAGCCGCCAGCCGAATTCCTCGCCCTTCAGGTCAGCCGTCTCAACGAAGCGTTGCTCGTGTCTTTCACCGCGATGCACACCCCTGCAGAGGGAACGAACTTCGAGGCCGTCGATCGCGTCGTCAGAATCGTCCGCGAGCTCGACCGCTATCACGGTTTTGCCGCTGCCCCGCGGCCGCGCGAGGAAACTGAGGCGCACCGGCTCCCGCCGCCTGTCGAGCGTCCCCTCGCGCTCGAAGGCCCAAGCCCGAGCGACTCGCTAATCACGCCGCAAGTCATTGAAAAGGCTCAATTCGGACTTGCTAACTCGGAGCGCTAACGTCCCTTCTCCCTTCGGGAGAAGGGCCTGCCCCCGGGCGAAGACCCGGGGGTGGCCCGATAGGACCGGATGAGGGTTGGCGAAGGGGTTAGCGCGGCGCGGCGCGCTTCACGATCGCTTTGGCGTCAACGCCGGTGAGGGCGCCATAATTATGCGCGCCCTTCGTCTCGATGCGCGAGCGACAGAAGGCGCCGGCGAGCGGTGAAGCGGCGCGGAACAGCGCCGCCGCCTGAAGTCCGACAGCGAGTCGGTCGCAAAGATCGCGAGCGCGGCTGTCGAAGTCGCCGAGGTCGCGCAGGTCGTCCTTGAGCGCCGAGACATGGGCGTCGAGCGCAGCGTTTTCACCCTTCACGGCGGAGACTTCGGCGAAATAGGCCTCAAGCGTCTGCGGCGAGCGCTGGATCGCGCGGGCGATGTCAAGGCACTGCACGTTGCCGCTGCCTTCCCAGATCGCGTTGACCGGCGCCTCGCGATAGAGGCGCGGCATCGGGCCATCCTCCATCACCCCCGAGCCGCCGAGACATTCGAGCGCTTCATATGCGTGGTCCGGCGTGCGCTTGCAGATCCAGTATTTGCCGATCGCGGAGCCTAGGCGCACCAGCGCGTCCTCATGGCCGTCGTCGCGATGATCAAGCGCGCGGGCGATGCGCATGGTGAGGGTCAGCGCGGCTTCGGCCTCGATCGCGAGGTCGGCGAGCACCGCCGTCATGAGCGGCTGGTCGATCAGGAACGCGCCGAAGGCCTTGCGCTGGCGGCAATGGTCGATCGCCTGCGAAACCGCCATCCGCATGCCCCCGGACGAACCGATCATGCAGTCGAAGCGCGTCATCGCGACCATCTCGATGATCGTCGCCACCCCGCGACCCTCCGGGCCGACCATCCAGCCGAGCGCGCCGCGCAGCTCCGTCTCGCTCGAGGCGTTGGAGACATTCCCCATCTTGCGCTTGAGGCGAATGATCTGCAGCGGGTTCTTCGTCCCGTCGGGCCGCCAGCGTGGAACGAGAAAACACGACAAGCCGCCCGGCGCCTGAGCGAGAACGAGAAACGCGTCGCACATCGGCGCCGAGACGAAGAACTTGTGGCCGACAAGTTCGTAAGCCTCGCCCGGGCCCTCGACGCCGACAGGAATCGCCCGCGTCGTGTTGGCGCGCACATCCGAGCCGCCCTGTTTCTCGGTCATCGCCATGCCGATCGTCACGCCCTGCTTCTGCTCAGCAGGGATGTTGCGTGGGTCGTAGATTCGCGCCAGGATCTTCGGCAGCCATCTGGCCGCGAGGTCTCCCTGCAATTTGAGACAAGGCGTCGCGGCGAAGGTCATGGTGATCGGGCAGCCGTGCCCGGCCTCGACTTCCGTCTGCATGTAGGAGCGCGCGGCGCGCGCCACATGCGCGCCTTCGCCCGGATCGGTCCAGGGCGATGAATGGAGTCCGTCCTCGATCGAGGCTCTCATCAAGGCGTGATAGGAGGGATGAAAGCGGACGAGATCGACCCGCCTCCCGTATCGGTCGTGGGTGTCGAGTTCGGGCGGGTTCTTGTTCGCCTGCGTTCCGAGCTCAAGAAATTCGGCCGACCCGGCGCGAGCGCCGAAAGCGCTGAGCGCATCGCTGGCTGAGCCTGCGCCTTCGCGCTGAACCGCCTCCTTCAGAGCCGCATCGGAATCGAAGAGGTTGAAGTCGGCGAGTTCGACCGGCTGGTTGAAGACCTCGTGGGTGACCGCGCCATAAGGATCGAGGGGCGCGCGAAAGTTGTCCTGTCGGTCGGTCAGGGCGTTCATAACCGCCATCTCCCTTTTTTAGGAGGCTACTCCTTCCGACGGAGATCGGCAAAGAAGCGCTGGTCCCGCTGTCGCCACGAATTGGGCGGCGTGTTAACGGGCGGCCATGCCCGCCGTTCCGTTCGACCGCCGATTGACCCCCGCCCGCGGCGACCTCGCGGCCGAGCATCTGCGTGGCCATGTCGATGCGCCGCGCTACGCGGCGGGGCAGGGGAAGCGGATCGTCGCGGCGAGCGCGCCGCTCCGGCGTTCTCCGCAAGCCGACGCGTCGCTCGAGACCGAAGCGCTCCACGGCGAGGCCGTCAAGGTCTACGACGAGCAGGACGGTTGGGCCTGGGTCCAGCTCGAGCGCGACCACTATGTCGGCTATCTTCCAGGCGCGGCGCTCGGGGCGACTGCGGAACCAACTCACAGAGTCGCGGCGCTTCGCACCCACGCCTATCCCGGCCCGACGATCAAGGCGCCGCCGCGTATGGCGCTCTCGCTCGGCGCACGGGTGAGGATCGGGGGCCGCGAGGGCGACTTCGCGGTCTCTGATGATGGGCTCTACCTCTGGTCAAGCCATCTGGCGGAAGTGGACGCGCGCGAACCCGACGCGGTCGCGGTCGCCGAACGTTTTCTCGAGGCGCCCTATCTCTGGGGGGGTCGCACGTCAGAGGGCGTAGACTGCTCGGGCCTGGTTCAGACGGCGCTGACCACCGTAGGCGTCGCCTCGCCGCGCGACAGCGACATGCAGGAAGCGAGCTTGGGCAAACCCATCGCCATCGACGATCCGACCGCGCCGCTTGCGCGCGGCGATCTCATATTCTGGAAGGGCCACGTCGGAATCATGCGCGATCCCGTCAGGTTGCTTCACGCCAACGGCTGGCACATGAAGACGGCGAGTGAGCCACTGGCGGACGCGCGCAAGCGAATTGCCGCCAGCGGCGGCGGCCAGGTCACAAGCGTACGGAGATTGTCGCCGCGGGACTAAGCGCGCCCCGCGCTCTACTTCTTGCCGCCGAGGCCAATGCCGCCGAAGCGGGTGTTGAAGCGCGACAGGCGACCGCCTCTATCGAGCAGCTGCTGCGATCCACCGGTCCAGGCCGGGTGCGTGTTGGGGTCGATGTCCAGGTTCAGCGTCGCGCCCTCTTCGCCATAGGTCGAGCGCGTCATGAATTCGACGCCATTGGTCATGACAACCTTGATCATGTGGTAGTTGGGGTGAATGTCGGACTTCATCGTCGCGGTCTCGGGTAAAATAAGCAAAGAGCCGACCGGAGGTCCGGCGGCTCTTTTTGTTGGCGCTCCTATAACGCGAGCGGCCCGCTGACGCAAGGCGGCCTCATGGGCGAACGCTCATGCTCTCCGGCCGCCTTGATTTTTAGGGCGAAAAGGAGTCCGTAGCCCACGAATTGCTTAGGGAGCCGCTAGCGCAATGTCATCCGCCGACACCGGCAGCAAAAGGTCTCGTGTTTCCCTCAACGCGTTGAAGCCGCTTCTGCCATACGCCCTTGCGCATCGCGTGCGGATCGTGCTCGCGGTGATCGCGCTCACCATCGCTTCCGCCGCCACATTGGTCGTGCCGATCGCGGTCAGGCGCATGATCGACTTTGGGTTTTCGGACTCCAATACCGGCCTTATCCGTGCGTATTTTTTGGCCATGATTGGGGTCGTCGCCGTTCTCGCGGTTGCGTCCGGGGCGCGGTACTATCTCGTGATGACGCTTGGCGAGCGGGTGGTCGCCGACCTTCGCGCGGATCTTTTTTCTCACCTGACGCGCCTAGATCCGAGCTTTTTCGATAGCGAGAAAACCGGCGACATCGCCTCACGCCTTTCTGCCGACACGACGCAGCTCAAGGCGACATTCGGCTCGTCAGCGTCGCTCGCGCTGCGCAATCTGTTCCTGTTCGTCGGCGCAATATCGATGATGGTGGTCACGAGCCCGAAGCTCTCCGCCTTCGTGCTGGCGGCGATCCCCATCATTGTCCTTCCCCTCTATGCGGCCGGACGATCGGTGCGCGAGCGATCCCGCCGAGCCCAGGACAGGCTCGCAGAGGCCACCGCCTTCGCCACCGAGAGCCTGTCGGCGGTGCGCGTCATGCAATCTTTTCTCGCGGAGCGGTTCACCGCCAGCCGCTATCGTGAGGCCGCCTTTGGCGCCTACGAAGCCGCGCGGGCCATGACCCAGGCGCGCGCGATCGTGACCGCCGCCGCAATCTTCCTCGCTTTCGGCAGCGTGGTCGTCGTGCTTTGGTTCGGCGCGCAGGAAGTCGTCGCCGGCCAGATGACCGGCGGGACATTATCGCAGTTCGTCCTGTTCGCCGTGTTTGGCGCGGGCGCCCTCGGGCAATTGTCGGAAGTGTGGAACGAGGTTTCGCAGGCGGCGGGCGCGGCGGGCCGCATCGGCGAAATCATGGCGGTCGAGCCGCGTATTGTCGCGCCCCCTCGACCGATCAAGCTCGCAAAGCCCGTTCGCGGCGGGCTTGCTTTTCGCGACGTCCGCTTTGCCTATCCGGGGCGCGAGGACAACGTCTTGCAAGACGTCAATTTCCGGGTCGCCCCCGGGGAAACCGTCGCCATCGTGGGTCCATCCGGCGCAGGCAAGTCGACGTTGTTCCAGCTCGCGCTCAGGTTCTACGATCCGTTGCAGGGTGAGGTCACGCTCGACGGGATCGACATTTCGAAGATCGATCCGGCCGATCTGCGAGCGGAAATCGCGCTCGTGCCGCAGGACGCCTTCATCTTCGGGGCTTCCGTCGCCGACAACATCGCCTATGGCTCGCCGGCAGCGACCCGGGAAGCGGTCGTCATCGCGGCCAAACAAGCTGCCGCGGACGCTTTCATCGCCGCCTTGCCGCAAGGCTACGACACGCTCTTGGGCGAGCGGGGGGTCACGCTTTCGGGCGGCGAGCGCCAGCGCATCGCGATCGCCCGCGCGCTCCTCAAGGACGCCCCAGTGCTGCTCTTGGACGAAGCGACCTCGGCGCTCGACGCGGAGAGCGAAACTCTGGTCCAGGGCGCGCTTGAAATGCTGATGAAGGGTCGCTCGACCCTCGTCATCGCCCACCGGCTGGCGACGATCGTCAGCGCGCATCGGATCCTCGTCATTGAGGCAGGCCGGGTGGTGGAAGAGGGGTCTCATGCCTCTCTGATGGCGGCGAACGGCCTCTATGCGCGTCTCGCCAGGCTTCAGTTCGAGACCGGCGCCGCGGCCCTAACGGCGGCCGCGCAGTAGGCGCCGCCTATTTCAGGAGAACGTAAATGTTGACTTGCAGCGTCGGATCGTCCGGGTCCTTCACATCGTTCACATATTCTTCGATGAACGTGTCCTGCGCGTCGATGCCCTTATCGTCGAGATAGGCGGTAATCGCGTCGTAGGTGGCGTCGATGTCGCCATAGGCGCCCTGGTGTTCGAAGCGCATCGCCTTGCCGCTTGGCGTTTGTCCGATCTTCACCGTGTCGGAGAGGCTCGTTTTGCCCTCCGGGGCCGCGGCCAGCGGGTATCCGGCGTGAAATTTGAAACCCGTGTCGTCGGATTCGACGAAGACCGCGAGCGGCCGGCCGGCCGGCGTGAGATTGGCCTTGTCCATTTCGCGTTTGACTGAACTCAGCGAGTTGAGGATGGCGCTGTAAATCTCATCTTTGTCCGCCTTGCCGTCGATATAGGCGAACGGGCGCGCCGGGAGGTCGACAAGCTCCCCGGTCGAGGATTCGCCGGAGGTGGCTGGCCCGGCGGGATTGTCGCCCTGGGGAGCCGGGGCTGCGGGATTCGTAGCAGAGGGAGCATCCGGCTTCGCCGGCGCGGGCGCTGGGGCGGTTGGCGCTTGAACCGACGGTGGAGCTGCTTGAGTTGGAGAGGGAGCGGCCGGAGCCGCAGCGGACGGCGGTGTGGCGGGCGATTGCTGAGCAACGCTCGCGTGCGGGGCCACAGCGGCCGCGACAGCGAAAATGCTCGCGACAAGATAACGGATCAGACCGGATGACATAACGGCTCAGTCCTTTGACGCGAGCGGGCGGCGGTTTGCGTCGGCATTTTAGAGCTACAACCCCGTCATAGGGAAGAGTGTGCCGAGTTTCTGCCGTTTAAACCGGCTGGGGCCTTGTCCAGCGCAGAACAGGCTGTCGGGCGGCGCGCGTCTCATCGAGCCTCCGCCGCGGCGCATGGACCGGCGCCGTCTGGAACCGCTCGCGCTCACCTGCCTTCGCGGCCAGGGCCAGGTCCCGCAAGGTCATGATGAACAGGTCGAGGCTCGCCTTCGATTCGGATTCCGTCGGCTCGATCAGCATCGCCCCGTGCACGATGAGCGGGAAGTAAACCGTCATCGGGTGATAGCCCTCGTCAATTATCGCCTTGGCGAAGTCGAGCGTCGTGAGGCCGGTATCCTTGAGCCAGCGGTCGTCGAACAAGGCTTCGTGCATACAAGGACGATCGCCGAACGGCGCGCTCATCACGTCGTTGAGCGAGGCGCGGATGTAATTGGCCGACAGCACCGCGTCCTCCGACGCCTGTTTGAGCCCGTCGGCGCCATGCGACAAGATGAAGCTCAGCGCGCGCACGAACATGCCCATCTGTCCGTGGAAGGCGCACATCCGCCCGAACGATTCGTGACCCTCCGCATGCTCGACCAGCTTAAGCGTTCCGCCTTCCCGCTTGACGAACGGGACCGGCGCATAAGGGGCAAGGCGCGACGACAACACGACCGGACCGGCGCCGGGGCCGCCGCCGCCATGGGGGGTCGAGAAGGTCTTGTGCAGGTTGATGTGCATCGCGTCGACGCCGAGATCGCCCGGTCGTGTTTTCCCGACAACGGCGTTGAAATTCGCGCCGTCGCAATAGAAGTAGGCTCCGGCCTCGTGGACCGCGTCCGCGATGCCGGCGATTTCGTGCTCGAACAGCCCGCAGGTATTCGGGTTGGTGAGCATGATCGCGGCGACGTCGGGTGCAAGCGCGCTCCGTACCGCCTCGACACCGACGATCCCGTTCTCGCCAGCCGGTATCGACCGAACGGAATAGCCGATCAGCGCGGCGGTCGCGGGGTTGGTCCCATGCGCGGAATCGGGGACCAGCACGACCCGCCGCGTCCCGCCTTCCCCACGCGCCTCAATCGCGGCTTTGATCGCCATCATGCCGCAGAGCTCGCCATGCGCGCCGGCCTTCGGCGACATCGCGATCGCATCCATTCCGGTCATCGTCAGCAAGGCGCGGGAGAGCCTCTCGACAACTTCAAGCGCCCCTTGCGCCGCCGAGACCGGTTGCAGAGGGTGGACGTCAGCGAACCCGGGCAGGCGCGCCATCTTCTCGTTAAGGCGCGGATTGTGTTTCATCGTGCACGAGCCCAATGGATAGAGCCCGGCGTCGATCGAATAATTGTTGCGCGACAGGCGCACATAATGGCGGATCGCCTCCGGCTCGGTGAGGCCGGGCAATTCGGCTCCCTTTTGGCGCGCATGTGGGCCCAGTTTCGAGTCGAATGTCGCCGGCTCGTCGATATCGACGCCCGTGGCATCGAAGCGCCCGCTCTCGAAGATCAGCGCCTCCTCCATGTTGAGCCCACGGTTGCCGGTGAAGGTTTCCCGCGCCGGGGCAGCGGCCGTTTCGGGGCGGGTCGGACGGCCTTGAACGTTCATGGCAGGCTCTCTCTTGAAAGCTTTATCGCAGGCAGTCGGCAAGCGTTTGGGCATAGGCCGTACGGTCGTCGTCGGTATTGGTCTCCGTACTCGCGACGACAATGCAATCATCGAGCCCCGCGCTGGGCAGGAGCCGCGACACCGGCAATCCTCCGATCACGCCGCGCTTCGCTAAAGCCTCGATCAGTTCGGCGGCGGGTTGCGGCGTGCGCATGACGAACTCGTTGAAGAAATGCGTGTTGACGATCTCGACCGAGCGAATCGCCGAGAGCCGCTCGGCGAGCTGCGACGCGTTGGCGTGATTGACCTTCGCCAAGCGCTCGAGCCCAACACCGCCGAGCAGGGTCAGATGGATCGAGAACGCCAACGCGCACAAGCCCGAGTTGGTGCAGATGTTGCTCGTCGCCTTCTCTCGGCGGATGTGCTGCTCGCGAGTCGAGAGCGTGAGTACGAAGCTGCGCCGCCCTTCAGCGTCCACCGTCTCGCCGGCAAGACGTCCCGGCATCTGGCGCACGTTCTTCGCTTGCGTGGCGAACAAACCGACGTAAGGTCCGCCGAAATTCAGCGCGTTGCCGAGACCCTGACCTTCGCCGACCGCAATATCGGCGTTCATCTCGCCGGGGGAGCGCAAGGCGCCAAAAGCAACCGGATCCGTGAAGACCGCAATCAGAAGAGCGCCGTGCGCGTGCGCCGCCGCAGCGATTGGGGTCAGATCGCGGGGATTGCCGAAGAAGTCGGGAGACTGAACGATAACGCAGCTCGTTTCGCTGTCGATCGCCGCCGCGATATCTTCGCTTGCCTTGAGGTCGGGCGGTAAGCGCTCAATTCTTTCTCCCGCCATATGCGCCAGCGTCGCGCAGACGTCGGCATATTGCGGATGCAGCCCGCCGGAAATGACCGACCTGTTGCGACGGGTCAGCCGGTGGGCCATCAACATCGCTTCGCCGCAAGCCGTCGAACCGTCGTACATCGAAGCGTTCGCGACCTCCATTCCGGTCAGCGCCGCCACCTGGGTCTGAAATTCGAACAGGACTTGGAGCGTGCCCTGGGCGATCTCCGGCTGATAGGGCGTGTAACTGGTCAGGAATTCGGACCGTTGGATGAGATGATCGACAGTCGCTGGAATGTGTCGCCGGTAGGCGCCTGAGCCTAAGAAAAACGCAACCGAGCCGGCGGCGACGCTGCGATTGGCGATCGCCGTCATCGCGCGTTCGACCGCCATTTCGCTCATTCCGAGCGGCAGATCGAGAAGCCCCTTAATCCGCTTGTCGGCGGGAATGTCGGCGAACAAGGCTTCGATGTCGGGAACCCCGATGCGGGACAGCATCGCCTCGCGTTCGCTCGCGTCGAGCGGCAGATAGCGCATGGTTCTAAGCCAAAGTCTTGAGGAAGTCGGCGTAAGCAGCCTCGTCCATCAGGGCGCTCAATTCGCTGGCGTCAGCGAGCTTGATGCGAAAGAGCCAACCACGGCCGAGCGCGTCCTCGTTGATGAGGCCCGGCGTTGACTCGACATCGGAATTCACCGCGAGAACTTCGCCCGAAGCCGGCGCGAACACGTCGCTCGCCGCCTTGACGCTCTCGACCACCGCCGCCGGATCGCCCTTTTTTAACGCCTTGCCGACCGGCGGCGCCTCAGCAAAGACAACGTCGCCAAGCTGCTGCTGCGCGTAGTCGCTGATGCCGACGACGCCTTCGCCGCCTTCGACGCGGATATATTCGTGGTCCTTGCTGTAGCGGATTTCCGGCATCATGCGTCTCCTTCGCTCAACCGCGGTAATAGGCATGGGGATGAAAAGGCAGCGTGACGACATGTGCGCTCAACGGCTTACCGCGCACCATCAGATTGACTGGCGTTCCGACCGCCGCATGGGCTCGCGCGACATAGCCCATCGCGATCGGCCCGTTCACGCTTGGCCCGAACCCGCCAGAGGTGATGACGCCGATCGGGGCGCCGTCGGCCGAAACGATCTCCGCGCCCTCGCGCGCTGGCGCGCGGCCGTCCGGTCGCATGCCCACCCGCTGACGGTCAGTTCCGTTCGCCAGCGCGCCCTCAATCCGCTTGGCGCCGGGAAAGCCGCCCTCGATTCGCCGGCGTTTTTGAATCGACCAGGATAGCCCGGCCTCAATCGGGTCAATCGTCTCCTCGAGTTCATGCCCGTAGAGGCAAAGACCCGCTTCAAGCCTGAGCGAGTCGCGCGCGCCGAGGCCGATCGGAGCGATGTCCGGCTGGCTAAGGAGGAGGCGAGCGAAACCTTCCGCCTGAGCGGCCGGGACGGAGATCTCGTACCCGTCTTCGCCCGTATAGCCCGAGCGTGAGACGAAGGTCTCGAATCCCGCGATTCGCGCCGGTCGGGCGCTCATGAACGCCATCGTTTCGACCGCCTCCCGAGGGGCGAGCGCGGCCAATGTCGGTGCGGCGAGAGGTCCGTGCAGCGCGATCAGCCCCATCTCGGGAAGCGGCGTCAGGCGAACGTCTGGCGGCAAATGTTGGCGGATGAGGCCGAAGTCGACTTCTTTCCGCGAGGCGTTGACGACGAGCCTCAGCAACCCATCCGCTCCCGGCGGGCGGGTGACCATGAGGTCATCGACGATGCCGCCAGTCTCGTTGAGCAACTGGGTATAGCGCTGGCGCCCAGGAGCGAGGTTCAGGATGTCCGCGGGACAAAGCGACTTAAGAAACCTCGACACGGCCGCGTGGTCGGAACCCTCGAGGAGAGCCTGGCCCATATGCGAGACGTCGAATAGGCCGGCGGCCTTGCGCGTATGGAGGTGCTCGGCGAGGACCCCGGCGGGGTATTGGATCGGCATCGCGTAGCCTGCGAACGGGGCAATGCGCGCGCCGAGCTCGAGGTGCAGGGCGTGGAGCGGTGTCTTCTCGTTCGCTTCGGTCATGGGGCCGCCAGTCATGCACGAGCGCCCACAGTCGCGCGAACCGCATGATTGCGGTTTTAGCGCTCGCGGACGCCCCCTCTGTCCCATGACCTGAGAGATTTCCCGCTTTTCGCGGTTGCCCCCGTCGGTGAGCGATCGTCCGAACGACGCGCGCCTCTTTCCAGAGCGTCATCACTTCCGCGGTCCCTATGGCCTGAGCGTTTCCGGGGCGGTTGCGCCTTCGGCGCCGGCGAGAAGCCGGACTCTTCCGCGAAGTGTCTTCGACTGACGGTCCGAGCTAGCCTGAGGCGTCGAGGCTTGTCAACGCAAGATCCAGCCCGCGCGGCGCGTCAGGTCCTCGGTAGGGTAGAGGGATCGCTATCGTTCCCACATTGGCGATAGGGAATCGCCCCGGCAATCGCGGTGCATCCCCAAGCATGCGCTGCTGAAGAGAACCAAGACGGCCAAGGCCGATACGAGCGCTTGAAAATACTCAATGCAAGGAACGTGATTCCCACGCGTATGGGAACATCAACGGCTCAGGCCCCGGAACGCGAAGCCGTTCGTCTCGCCATGCGAAACCATGCGTTTGGGCCCCTGATTCCCCGGCCATGGCGACTTTCCCAATTCAACCCGGACCCACAGCGAACGCCAGAAGAGCTGACAAACGGGCTCTTATAGCGTTGCCTGTTGATATGGCCCATTGCCGATAGCGCCTTTGATCCAGTTGGGCGGGGCGAGTTGGTCGCCCCAGGCTTCGATGGCGCGTCGCCAGCCGAGATAGCTTGGCAGGTTCTTGGTGGCGACGCCTTTGAAAGGGACCAGCCATTGCTTGAGACGGCTGTGATAGGCGTTGACGTTGTTGATGTGCAGATGAGGCGCCTCGCCGGTCGGCTTTCCGGGCGAGGGCACGGCGTGGAAAGGAATGCCCGCCTGGCGGGCGAAAGCGGCGATCGCCCGCCCCCCGTCGCCGATCAGGTGATTGCCCGGCGTGACGACGCCGGCGAGCGCGGTTCGGACGGAAACGCCGTCAACCTGAGGCAGGACCGCGTCGAAGGTCGCGCCCTTCCTGTCGCGCGCGACAAGGATGGGAATGTTATCCTGATAAAGGCCTGGATAGCGGGCCTTTCCACCTCGCTTTCGCGCCTTCGCGGCAGATCGGACCACCGGCCCTTGAAGGATTCGAGGATGAAGGTCTCATCCGCCTCGACGATTCCGCTCAACGTTCGAGGCTTGTCGTCGGCGGGCGCGCGCAAAAACCGATGCCGCCAGCGGAACGCCGTCGTCGGATGGACGCCGCAGAGTTCGGCGGTCTTAGCCAGACTTTTGCCCTCGATCATCGCCTGGGCGTGAATGGGCCACCGCTCCTTCTTGCGCAGATGGGCCATCGGCGTCTTGGTCAGGGCGTTGAACGTGCGCCCGCAACTCTTGCAGCGGAACCGCAACAGCCCATTGGAACGACCCCAGCCGACGACATCGCGGCCCGCGCAATGGGGGCAGCCCTGGGACGCGACCCGCTCGAGACTGGCCGACCCAAGCGTGTCCTTCCGAGGTCGGCGCTTGCCGCCCCGCTTCGGCCAAGCCTCGGAAGTCCCGTCCGGCGCGGAGATCGACGCCTCGACCGCCGCCCGCTTCAAGGTCGCCAAAGCCTCGACCCGTTGTTCCGCGCTCAAGCCGGCCACCGCCGCCAGCCATGCCGAAAAGTCCTCAGCCCGCATCGAATCAACTCCTCCGATCCAAGCCACTCTCATCCAAATCAACAGAAAACGCTATAAGAGCCGACAAACGCTTTGGAGAAAGTCGAATTTATGGTATACCTCTTCCTGATAGCTGGACCGAACAGGGTCTTTCTGGGCGCCCAGTGGTTAGAGGAGGGGATGCATTTGCTGCATCATTGAGTTCCAACCGGCGGCCCATACAACCGGAAAATCGGAAGCAGGAATTTTTTTGCTCCAAACGGCTGTAACCCATTGAAAAGTCCCGTTTCGGAAAAATAAACGCTAGTAAATGCAAGCTAATTTACTAGCGTTTAAGCGCGTTTATTGACGCTTACACGCGTTTATTGGCAGGCCGTTCGCGCAATGGGTTGTGGCTTTCCGCGGCCCCCGCCTCACTCCGGCCCCGTCGCCACCGGGCAGTCGGCGCCGCGAGCTCACTGACTGACGCGCGGCGATGCTGGATCGACGGTTTTGTTGCCGTACGATACAATTCCTGTCAGCCGCTTCGTAACTGGGGGGCCCGCAACTTCGTGAACCTCGCCGTTGACGAATCAGGCCAGACTACGGTCGAAATTTGGCGGGCCATTTTCCGAACTTCGCCTTGGGTTGCGTACGCGCGATGGGGGACCTCAGCCTGAAGCGGCTGACCGGATCGCCGGTAGGATGCTCGGTTTTTCGCATAACACATTGAGAAAAAAGGGTAATTATTTCCACCTGGGGGCGGAAAAAGTCTCGTGACAATTATGCAACATCGTGTGGGAAACGATGTCTGAAGGCCGGTTTATGAAGAAAACTTATTGTGTCCAAATTTAGAGAAGCTATGGTGCATCAGGTGAGCGGGGGTTTCCCGATCGCGGAGGTCGGCGGCTTTTGCAGGGCAAGCGCCACGATCAGGAAGTCAAACGGGACGAGGGGGGCTGATCGCCTTCGATGTCATTCGGTCCAGAGTGGGCCGCGGAAATCGAAAGCGAGAAGAAAACCGACGCCCAATATGTAACTGGAGGTCACAAATGACGCTCATAAAGAGCCTTCTGCTCGGTTCCGCGGCCGGCATCGTCGCCGTCGCCACCGCCCAGGCGGCCGATCTTCCCACGAGGAAGGCGGCGCCGGTTGAATATGTTAGAGTTTGTAACGTTGGCGGCATCACAGGCTGGACATTGCCTGGCTCCGACACCTGCGTGAAGCTCAGCGGTTACATGACCGCCCACGTCATCGGCGGTAATCTTCAAAGCCAGTACAACGACGCCAGCTCGATCTCCTCGGCTATAGAGGCGGCGGTAAATCCTTATGCATCCTCTCACCTTCAGCAAACCCTGATGGTTCAGGGCAGCGATGTTTCGCCGGACGTGTTCAACGGCTCAGGTCATACGATCACTCTGCCGAGTGGCGCCACCGTCGCTCCGGGAGCGACGATCCCGGGCGTTTCTATTCCCAACCAGAAGAATGCGATCTTCAATCGCGATACGACTGGCTGGAACATCCGCGCCAACTTCGGATTCGATATAGCCTCAAACACCGCCTATGGCCCGTTGATTGGGCACATGGATTTCAATGGGGACTTGGGCAACGGTTTGGACAGTCCGCGCGGCAACAATACGTATGTCAACACAGGCTATATAACCTGGGCAGGCATCACCGCGGGTAAGGCCCAGTCGTTCTATTCGTTCATCGGCGGCGGCGACAATTGGAACAACTTCTTCTCGCCAGACCAGAAGGGCTTCAACGAACCAATCCTGCTGGCCTACACGGCCTCGTTCGGCGGCGGCTTCACCGCGACTATCGCAGCGCAAAGCCAGGGCACGGAGGGCTTCTCCGGCGGCGGCACCAACATGACTGGCGGCTATGGGTCGGATGGCAACGGCCCGAATGTCGTCGGCCCGACGACATTCGGCGGTCAGCGTTGGCCCGATATCGTCGGCGCGCTGCATCTCAAGCAAGGTTGGGGCGAGGCTCAGGTATCCGGCGTGATCCATAACGTCAACGTCAGGGATTACGGCTACTACAACGATGGTGGCTGCGGTGTCTTGGGCGATGCGATCTGCGGCGCTGCTCAGAGTAAGGTTGGCTGGGGCGTCGACGCCGGCGTGAAGGTCAACCTGCCGTCCTTTGGCGCGGGCGACGACGTTATTCTCACCGGCTCCTACACGCAGAACGCAGCCTGGTATTCAGGTCTGCCGGACGCCATGTATGGTGAGAATGGTCAGGTCAATGGCAATGGCCAGGCCATGATCTTGGGTGATTCTTACTTCAACCCGCTGACCAATTCATGGTCGACGCCACGTGCCTGGTCGGTGTCCGGGTTGCTGGAGCACCACTGGACGCCGACCTTCTACACCGACCTTGAAGGTTCGGTTGGCGGCATCAACTGGAGCGGCATGAGCGGCGGAGTCTGCTCGGCTCCCCTCCTTGGCGGTTGTGTCGGGACGGGCGTCATCTCGCCTCACGCGTTCACGTATCTGGTGGGCGCCGACATTGGTTGGAACCCGGTCACCAATCTGAACTTCGACCTCGAGTTGATGTATCAGCACGTGAGCCAGGATGCGCCCAGCGGAAACATCGGAACGGTCTATGGCAACGGCGCCTTCGTTCCCGGAGCCTGGCAAGGCGACAGCAGCGGTTTCCAGGGCCGTCTCCGCATTACTCGTTTCTTCTGATCGCATACCGATTAGTTGAGATGAACAGCCCCGGAGCGAAAGCTCCGGGGTTTTTTGTTCTGTTTTAGGCGTAGCGATCGAAGCGCGTGAAACGCGCGCACATTAAAGCTTGCGCGCGTGCCCGCCGGGGTGGATGATTGCGCGGAGCCCGCGCTAATGCGCGAGAGCGGGAGCCGGCGAGCGCGAGCGCGACGCCGACCCCCCCTTTCATTCACGCCGACCCGTCCTGGTTGAACCGCACCGGCGTCGCCATGACATATCGGCGGGGCGGGGCGCGGATTGGGTCGGCTTCCGGCGATGATGCGGCAGTACGAACTGGTGGAGCGGGTTCGCCGCTACAATCCTCACGCCGACGAGGATCTGCTGAACCGCGCCTACGTTTTCGCGATGAAGGCGCATGGGAGCCAGAAGCGGGCATCCGGCGACCCCTATTTCTCCCATCCTCTCGAGGTGGCCGCCATTCTGACCGAGTTCAAGGTCGATGACGCCACCATCGCAACGGCGATGCTGCATGACACGATCGAAGACACGACGGTCACCCGCGAACAAGTCGACAAGGCGTTCGGCGAGGAGATCGGGGGCCTGGTCGACGGCCTGACCAAGCTCGGCAAGCTAGACTTCGTCTCCAAGCACGCCGAGCAGGCCGAGAATTTCCGTAAGCTTCTCCTCGCCATTGCAGACGACGCGCGCGTGCTTTTGGTCAAGCTCGCCGACCGCCTGCATAACATGCGGACCCTCCAGTTCATGCCGGACGCCAAGCGCGCCCGCATCGCCGAGGACACGCTCGACATCTACGCTCCGCTTGCCGGCCGCATGGGCATGCAGAGCATGCGCAACGAGCTTGAGGATCTTGCCTTCCTCTGCCTGATGCCGGACGCCTACAAGCTCATCGTGACGCGTCTTGAAGCGATGAAGATCAAGAATGGCGCGATCATCGCGCGCATCGCGGCCGAACTCACGGACCAATTCGCAAGGCGAGGCATCAAGGTCGAGGTGAAGGGTCGAGAGAAGCAGCCCTACTCCATTTGGCGCAAAATGGAGCGACGCTCCATCGCCTTCGAGCAATTGTCCGATATCTATGGCTTCCGCATTCTCGTTGACACAGTCGCCGACTGTTACGCCGCCGTCGGCGTCGCGCACACAACGTGGCCGAGCGTTCCTGGGCGTTTCAAGGATTACATTTCTACGCCGAAGCAGAACGATTATCGCTCCATTCACACGACCGTGATCGGCCCTGGCAGTCAGCGGGTCGAACTGCAAATTCGCACGCACGAGATGCACGAAGTCGCTGAGTACGGCATCGCCGCGCACGGCGTCTATAAAGACTTGGGGCTCAGCGCCGACGCGCTGGCGGTGAGCGAGAGCCGAGCCTATCGCGGATTGCGGCAGACGATCGAGGCGCTCGCAAGCGATGATTCGGAAAAATTCCTTGAGCACACCAAGCTTGAGCTATTCCACGACCAGGTCTTCTGCTTCACCCCCAAGGGGCGGCTGATCGCGCTGCCGCGGGGCGCGACCGCGATTGACTTCGCCTACGCGGTCCATACCGACGTTGGCAATTCCGCGGTCGGCGCGAAGATCAATGGCCGAATCGCGCCGCTCATCTCCGAATTGCACAATGGCGACGAAGTGCAGATCTCGCGCGCCGAGGGCGGCGTTCCGCCCGCGGCGTGGGACAGTGTGGTGGTGACCGGGCGCGCGCGCGCCGCAATTCGACGCGCAACTCGCGAGGCGGCGAAGGCTCAATTCGGCGGCCTCGGGCGTCAGATCGTCGAGCGGGCGTTCGAGCGCGCCGGGAAGAAGTTCACGGAAGCGAAGCTCAAGGCGGCGCTCGCGCGTTTGGCGCGCGCTTCGATCGACGACGTCTTTATTGGCGTTGGGCGGGGCGAGATTTTCTCCACTGATGTCGTGCGCGCCGTGTTTCCGAACTTCAAGGACGAGCGCAGGCAGGGCCCGGCCGTTCCTCAAAACGAGAGCGGCTGGTTCGGCTTGCCGAAAGCGGCCGATCTCGTGTTCCGCGTGCCCGGCGAATCGGATGCGGGCGGCGCGCTGCCGCTGCGCGGCATCGGCCTCGATACGTCGGTCAAATTCGCACCCAAGGGAGGCGCGGTGCCTGGCGAGCGCATCGTCGGCGTTCGCGAAGAGAACGGCATTGTCGTTTATCCGATCCATTCGCCCGCGCTCACGGCGTTCGACGACCGGCCGGAGCTGTGGCTCGACGTGCGTTGGGACTTGGAGAACACGCCGACGGCGATCTATTCCACCCAGATCGTGGTCACGCTCCTGAACGAGCCCGGAGCGCTCGGCGTGATCGCCACGACCATTGGGGAATATGGCGCCAATATCGACGCCGTCGTGACCTCGCCCAGCGGAGCCGACTTCCGGCGCTTTGTCATCGATCTTCAGGTGCGAGACATCCAGCACCTCAACGCGGTCCTGTCGCAGCTAAGAGACAAGAGCGTGGTCCACGCTGTCGAGCGTTTAAGCGGATAGGAGGCGCGGACGCCCCTCTATTTCGCCTATGGTTCCAACATGGACGTCAAATCCATGGCTCGTCGCTGCCCGCGCTCGAGGGCGCTCGGGCTCGCGCGGCTCGAACGACATCGGCTGGCCGTCATGCGTGAGGGCTGGCTGACCGCCGCCCGCAATCCGTCGTCCGCCGTGCACGGCGTGCTATGGGACCTCGCTCTGTCCGACATCGCCGCGCTCGACCGCCACGAGAACCTGTCCCAGGGCCTCTATGTCAAGCTGATCCAGGCGGTCATGGCCGAGCGAGGGCCGAAACAGGCGATCGTCTATTTCGGCGTTAATTCCGGGCCTGGCGCGGCGCGTGGCGCCTATCTCACTGAGGTCCTAGCTGCGGCGAAGGCGTGGCCGCTTCCAGCGGCGGGCGTGGAGGCGCTGGAGAGACTGGCGAGGCGATAGGCGCGGGTTCTCCCGGACAGAGGCCTCGCCATACGCAATTCGTTCACCCCTTTGGCGCCAAAGTCCCACCCGTGCGCAAGCCACGGAGGACGCTCAAAAAATGGACTCCGAAATCGCAAGCTGTCTGCTCAGTCGCCGAATCCGATTGATCGCGTTGAGGGCGTTGCGCCTGCCTCCGCCTCGCCTCAGTTCGAAGCAGCCGTGCCAGGCGCGGAGCCCATTGCCCCGCCGAGGCTCAGCCATACGTTTGGATCGTCCTGGGCCTGGCGCTTGTAGAACTGATAGCCTGTGGCGGTCCACGGCCGGATCTCATCCGACAGATTGTCGAGTACGAAGTCGCCGCGGTCGGTCTTGACGGTGAGCACCGCATGGCCCTCGCCTTTGAGGTCGCGAACGATGGTCATCAAGAGGGCCTGGCGCGGAAAGCCGCGGTCGACGAGAAGCTTGCGCTTGAACAGAGCATAGATCTTGCAGTCGCCCTTGCCGTCGACCGGATAGTCCCAATGGTCGAGGGTCGTTCCCCAATGGTCGAGGTTGCTGATCGGTTCGATCGCGTTGTTCACCTTGTTGTTGATCTCGTTGAGAACCTTCCAGCTCTGCTTGGTCAAGCGCACATCCATGGGCTTGAGCTTGCCCAGCGTGCACTCTTCGCTGTGGCGATTGCAGAAGTCGACCCAGCCGTAGGGAATTGAAGCTTCGCCGCCGACGGGGGCGCGCGTGGACTGAGGAAGGCCAGGTTCGGAGGCTTCGACAAACGTGCTCCAGGCGAGGCCAAAGATCACCGCCGCGGTCAGGAAGCGAAAGAGCCGAGAGAGCATTGGGTTGTCCGCCAAGTTGAATGGGAACACTATCGCCGTCGGCGCTTGGCGGGCGCGAAACAAAATAGGTTGAATTTTATCGAATCGGGCGGGCGCAGCAGGCAAAATTCATTAACGTTGACGATGGGTAAGCTTGGCCGGCGACCCGTGGGACGTCAGCTAGCCGAGGGCCGAAAACGTCACCAACCTGTTTCGGCCGCTCATTATCAAGGGACATGCAAGGGCCCCTGCGCCTGGCGGTCTAATGGAGAACGGGATGGCGATCGAAGCAACGGGCGCCGAGCCGAAATCGGTTGGGCGCGTTGGGCTTGCCGGCCTCGCGGCGCTCGGCGTGGTGTTCGGCGACATCGGCACGAGCCCGCTCTACACGCTGAAGACTGTGCTCGACTACACTGGCCCCCATCCCGATGAGGGGGCGACCCTGGGCGCTCTGTCGCTCATCGTCTGGACGTTGTTGCTCATCACAACGGTCAAATATGTCAACATCGCCATGCGCATCGACAATGACGGAGAGGGCGGCATCATCGCGCTGATGACCCTAGTCGGCGTCAAACAGCATCATCGGCCTCTGATTGTCGCCGCAGGCCTGTTCGGGGCGGCGCTCATCTACGGCGACGGCGCGATCACGCCCGCCATTTCGGTGCTGTCGGCGCTCGAGGGCGTAGAGCAGATCGCGCCAAGTTTGCAGACCTATGTCTTGCCCACGGCGTCGGCGATTCTGCTCGCGCTCTTCGCCATCCAGCCTTTCGGAACGGCGATGATCGGGCGAGCCTTCGGCCCGATCATGCTGGCCTGGTTCATCATCATAGCCGCGCTTGGCGTGCACGGCATTATCCACCATCCTTCCGTCGTCGCGGCGATCAATCCGCTCTATGGCGCCCAGTACCTCATGGGTGGCGGCTTCAAAGGATTTCTCGTGCTCGGCGGCGTGTTTCTGTGCGTGACGGGTGCAGAAGCGCTCTACGCCGACATGGGTCATTTCGGGCCGAAACCGATCCGCTCCTCGTGGATTCTCGTTGTCTTTCCGGCGTTGATTCTCAATTACGCCGGGCAGGCCGCGATCGTGCTCGCGGGCGCGCCGACCGACGGAAACATCTTCTATCGGCTCTGCCCTCCGTTGTTTCTCACGCCAATGATTGTGCTCGCGACCGTCGCCACCGTGATCGCCAGCCAGTCGATTATCACCGGCGCTTTTTCGATGACCCGCCAGGCCATGCAGCTCGGCTGGCTGCCGCGGATGAACGTCACCCAGACTTCGGAGGAAGGCTACGGGCAGATCTATGTCGGCGTGGTCAATTGGATGCTCATGATCGTGACCCTCGGCCTGACGATCGGCTTCGGCAAGTCGGACAATCTCGCGGCCGCCTACGGCATCGCGGTGTCGGCGACAATGCTTCTGACGAGCGTGCTGCTATTCATCGCTATGCGTGAAATCTGGAATTGGCCAATTTGGGCGGCCGGCGCGGCCGCAGGACTCTTCGTCATCATCGACGGTGCGTTTCTCGCAGCAAACCTTGCCAAGGTGATGCAGGGCGGCTGGGTCCCGCTGCTCCTCGCTTCGCTGGTTTATGGCGTGATGTGGATCTGGCACCGCGGGGCGGTCGAGGTTCAGCGCAGCATTGAAGCGGAGCTAACGCCGCTCTCCTCGCTCCTTGATGAGCTGCATACGGGCAAAGTGGCGCGCGTGCCCGGCACGGCCGTATTCTTTACCCGCGTCAAGGATCAGACCCCCCCGGTCCTGGCCTGGCACGTGCGTCAGAACCGGGCGCTGCATGAACACGTGCTGGCGCTGACCTTGACGGTGCTCGCCGTGCCGTGGACGGACCCCGAGGAGCGGCTGAACCTCGAACGCATCGACGACAACTTCTGGCGGGCGGAGGCGCGGCGCGGCTTCATGGAGCGTCCTGACATTCAGGGGATCCTGGCGGAGTGTAAGGGGAAGGGCGCCGCAATCGACCTTGACGACGTCACCTACTACGTCGGCCACGAGACCGTCGTGCCGCGCGAGAACGGACGGGGCATGGCGCGCTGGCAGGAAGTGCTCTTCGCGGCGATGGGCCGCAATGCGGAAAGGCTGAGCGACTATCTTGAATTGCCTTGCGACCACGTCGTCGAGATCGGCCGGGAGATCGAGATTTGATGTTTGGGCTTGCTAGAAAGAGCAGGGCCGCCTCAGTCCGTCCACGCGGTAAGCTTGGAACGTTTGACGACCCGCTTGGTGTCAAAAAGACGGAGCATTGCCTTAGGTTCCCGCGCTGGCGCTCGCTTTGGCTTCGCCGCTTTGCGCCGCAGCCTCCATCTGCTCGGCGTGTTCGGCGGCGACACTGGCGTAGTGATCCGGCACGTACATCTCGTGCGGGACGGGATGGCGGTGGTAGTCGGGGTTATGCACACGGGGCGGCAAAACCGGCTTTTCGTGGATCACTTCCTCGTAAGGAACGCGGGTCAAAAGGTGGGCTATGCAATTGAGACGGGCGCGCTTCTTGTCCACAGCTTCGACCACCCACCACGGCGCCTCGGGGATGTGCGTGCGCTGGAGCATGATCTCCTTGGCCTGGGTATAGGCCTCCCAGCGACTTCGTGATTCGAGGTCCATTGGCGAGAGCTTCCACTGCTTGAGTGGGTCGTTGATGCGCATGAGAAAGCGCATGTGCTGCTCGTCGTCGGTAATCGAGAACCAGTATTTGACCAACACGATCCCCGACCGGACGAGCAGGCGCTCGAACTCGGGCACGGATTGGAAGAAGTCCTCGTATTGCTCGTCGGTGCAGAAACCCATCACCCGTTCGACGCCAGCGCGGTTGTACCAGCTGCGGTCAAACAGCACGATCTCGCCGCCGGCGGGCAGGTGTGGCACATAGCGTTGAAAATACCACTGGCTGCGCTCCCGCTCAGTCGGCGCGGGCAGCGCCACCGCGCGCACGACGCGCGGGTTCAGGCGCTGCGTCACGCGCTTGATCGCCCCGCCCTTGCCGGCGGAATCGCGTCCCTCGAAGATGACGACCAGCTTGAGCTTCTTCGCCACAACCCAGTCCTGCAGCTTGATAAGCTCACGCTGCAGACGCAGCAGCTCCTTAAAATAGAGCCGCCGAGGCAAGGAATTGTGCAGCTGAAGATGTTCGCTCTCCGCCAGCAGATTGGCGAGTTCGTCGTCTTCAAGCTCGAGCTCAATGTCCTCGTCGAAATTGTCCTGAATCTCTGCGTTCACGCGCTTGCGGAGCTCGCTGACCGGAGCCTGTTTATCCGCGCCCAAATTATCCGCGCTCATGGTCGGCTTCCCCTGATTGGCGCCCTCGCCGAAGCGAAGCGGCGGCGATGCGAATCTTCAACGATCGGTGCGACAGTTTTGCGACAGGCCGCCTATCCGCCCATAAAGCCTTTTGGAAGAAGGGTGCGAGGTCCGCCTGGAGCGCGCAGGCCATATCGCCAATCATAAATGTTCATGTTCGGTTCAGTGGAAGCGCGGCATGAGGAGGAATGAGCTTGGGGATTTGCCTAGGCCGGTGGGGGTTGGCGACGTCGCTAGGCCCCCAATTGGAGGGATTAGCGATGATGAGCACATCTTTGAGGGTCGCGCTTTCGGCCTTCTTGTTTGCCGGCGCCCTGGGTCTGGCGTCGACCGGCCCTGTGCAAGCGCAAAGCATCATGAAGCAGTGCGGCGATGACTGGAAGGCTGCCAAGGCGAACAACACCACCAACGGCATGAAATGGCCGGATTTCTTGAAGCAATGCCGCGTCCAAAAGGAAGGCGCCGCTGCGCCGGCCGCAGCTCCCGCCGCCGTTCCTGTTTCGGCGCCCGCCCCCGCTCCTGCTCCGATCGCGCCGGCCCCGACGCAAACCTATCAGCCGAAGCCGAAGCCGATGCAGGCCGCTCGCCCGACCGGCGCCGGCGAATTCGCCTCGGAGGCGGAAGCCAAAGGCCGCTGCGGCGGAGCCACTGTGGTTTGGGTCAACACCAAGGGCAAGTCCCACACTTATCACTACGCTGGCTCCCGCTGGTACGGCACGACCAAACAGGGGGCCTATATGTGCGAGGCTGACGCTGGGGCCGCCGGCTACCATCCGTCGAAGAGCAAGACAGAACAGCCGAAGCAAATGTAATAGGGTAGCAGCGGGCCGCGCGGAGTTTGCGCGGCTCGCCTTTTTGCCTCGTGCGCAGGCGTCGCACATCGGAAGTCACCTTGCCGAAGAGACCAGGACGCCCATCCGCGCTACCCTAAGCTGGATCGCGCAGCTATTTCTCGTCGAGCGCGATCAGCGGGCGCCAATCCGGGTCGTGCGCGCTCGCGGCCAATTGGGCGAAACGACGTAAGTTGTAGGAGTAAAGGCCACGAACCGCGACGGGCGCGTGAGCCGACGCGTCCTTGGCAATCGAAATTGCGCCTGCAAAGTCTCGGTTCCGGTAGGCCGACAGCATCGCCGCATGCAATTGGCTCAAATTTGCAAACTCGGCGCTTGCCGCAAGCCCCGAATCTCCCGCCAGCGCATAGAGACCAACGGGGCGCGTCTTGTTCTTGAGCAGCACGGAATCGATCTCGAGCCAGGCGAAGTCCGGCGCTTCGGAGCGGACTGTCTCGCTGCCAATGATATCGACCTCGAAGATCTTGCACGCGCCTTCCAATCGGGAGGCGACGTTCACTTCGTCGCCGATCGCGGAATAATCGAACCGGCGCAACGAACCCAGATTGCCGACGCAGCATTCGCCTGAATTGAGCCCGATGCCGAAACGCACCGGCTTGAACTGACGTCCAGCGGACTTGGCGCGGCTGCGCCAGCCCTGGTTCAGCGTGACCAGCGTTTCACGCATCTCCAGCGCCGATTGAACCGCATGCGCCGCATGATCGGGATCGTCGAGGGGCGCGTTCCAGAATGCGACGATGGCGTCGCCCATGTATTTGTCGATCGTGCCCTCTCGGTCGAGAATGGCGTCGGTCATGGGGGTCAGATATTCGTTGAGGAACTGGGTGAGCTCCGACGCGTTGAGGCCCTCCGAGATGGTCGTAAACGATCGGATGTCGCAGAAGAGCAACGTCAGTTCGCGCTGCAGGCCACCGAGTTCGAGCGCTCCGGGCTTTTCCGCCAGGCGCGCGACAACGGCAGGCGAAACGAAGCGGCCAAAGGCGGAACGGATCTCGCGCTCCTGATGGCGCTTGACCGCATAGAGCGTCGAAACTCCGGCAAAATAGACCGCAGCGGCGGAAAACGCCGGGTAGGTCGGCTCGATCAGAATTCCATGCCGAGAAAACGCAAACCAGCTCACCGCGACGATCGAGACTAGGACGACGCCATAGGCGACCGCCGCGAGGTAAGGGCCCAGGATCCAGGTGGTCGCCACGAGCGCCGCGCAGATGAGCGCGGTCGCCATCCATTCCGCGCTCGGCGCCCAATCCGGCCGCCTGAGCGTTTGGCCGCTCAGGAGCTGCTCGACGATCTGGGCGTGCGCTTCAACGCCCGGCATCGCAGGGGACAGTGGGGTGGCGACGATGTCGGAGAGCAGGGCCGCCGACGCGCCGAAGAACACGATCGAGCCGCGGAGGTCGCTGAGATCCGCTCCCGGCTCAAGAGCCTTCCACGCGGGAATCGTGCGGCGCGGGTCAGAACGGGCAAAGTAAACCCTGATGTCTCCTGTGGCGTCGGTCGGAATCGTCAGGTCGCCGTTTCGGATCGCCAATACGCCGTAGACCTGCCCGAACGCCGTTTCGCCACTGGCGTTCGACGACTTGACGATATAGGTCGACGCGCCCTGCGCGGTGCGCAGCGCTTCCATGGCGAGGCTCGGCTGCAAAGCGCCGTTCACATTGAGGATGAGCGGCACCCGCCTCACGACTCGGTCGGCGTCCGGCCGCCAATTGAGAAACCCGATGCCAGCCGCATGTTGAGCCAACTCGGGCACCGGCGACAGAAGGCCCGGGTACGGCGTCAGGAACTTCGCGGCGTCGTCGCCGGCGGTTACGAATCCCGCCTTGGCGGGGCTCGCGCCGCTGGGCAGCTCAGAGACGAAGCTGCCAAGAACAACGGCGCCGCCATCCATTGACTGCGCGAAGGCGGCATCGGGACTCGTATCGGCCGACGATGTCGCGTCCGCGCGGTCCTTTTCCGCGAACAGGAAATCGAACGCGACCGACGCGACGCCTGCCCGTTTCAACGCGTCGACAAGCGCAGCGAGGCGCTCGCGCGGCCAAGGCCATTGCCCAAGCCGCTTGAGCGATTCGTCGTCGATCGCTACAATGCGGACCGGTTGGTCGAACGCATAAGGACGCGGTTTCCAGCGCTGGTATTGATCGAAGACCAGATCTTGCATCACAGCGCGCGCGGGCGCGCCCACGACTCCAGCAAGCAGCGCGAGCCCACAGGCGGTCGCCGTGGTCAATGCGTAAAGTCTGGCTTCGTGCGCCCTTCGCATGTCAGGTTTGTCGCTCGTTCATCAGCCAAGATCGAAGATATGCCTCTCTTGTCAAGTGGATGATTGCAGGCGCGGGCCGGGCGCTCGGCAAGTTTCTCCTGGTTCGTCCACCGCGAGGGGCCGCAAGAAACGTTCGACGCCGAAGTCGACAGCGATCCGGTTGGCCTCGTGCCCAGGGTCGACGCCATAACGGCGCAGAAAGGCGTAAAAGGCGCCGGCGCTGAGGTCGACCGGCGCTGCGTGCCGGACGACGACCGAGCCGACAACCCCGACGCTATTCGGTCCAAAGGCAGAGCGCACCGCCGGCCCCAGGATGAGGTCGCTCCCCCAGCCGCTGACCGACTCTGCGAACGCCCACTGCGCCGCTTCAAGCGCGCGGCGGCTCAGCGCAGGCGCCATGATTTCGACCGAGGAGACGCGCATTACGTCGGTCCCCGCAGACGGTCTCTTCAAGAACGAATAGGCGGTCGCCGAGTTTGCCGTGAGCGCCGGCTGGGCCAGTTCAAGGTTTTCGGCCGACATGGCGCGAAACAGAGCTTCAATCCCTTGAGCGTCGATTTCGACGTCGTCATCGAGAAACAGGACAGCCCGATAGCGGAGGAGCAGATCAGGGCGGAGGTCCATGAGGCGTCGAATGGAGGTTGTCTTGGTTCCCGCCTGAATAACCGCAATGTCGGCCTTCGGATGGATGTCGCTCTCGTGGTAGTAGTTGAGGAGGACGTCAAAAGCGCGCGGCCCTGCGAGATAGGCTGCGTCGAACCCCCGGCCGCATTGAACAAAGACGAGGACGTCGCGATCCGTATGGCTCGTTTCGCGTTCGATGCGAAGTCGCCCGTCGGCATAGAAGCGGTCCTGACGGGCACGCAATTCTCCGCGATTGAGCGGCGGCCCCATCTCGCCCTCGCCGAGCGTGCGATCGAAGACCCGAAAGGCTGCTTCCTCGAGCGATCGAGGTTTAACCCCCCGAGTGATGTCGCGGACGAATGCAACATCGATATCCGGCCGCGGACGCCTGCCGGCGCTTAGCCCGCGCTCGAGAAAATGTAGGAACGGATGGGGATGGCTCTTGGCCCAATCTGGATTCTGCGATGCGTACCAGCCTTGGTCGAATTCGCTTGAAGGGGAGGGCGCATCGGGTTCGGGGCGGACAAGGTAGGCCTCAAGCAAACTCTGGCTCGCGTCTCGCGCGATGTTCGCGTGGGCGCGGAAGTAGCTCGGATCGAAGAAGGCGTTCGGGCGATAACCGCGGCTCTCGCCGATCAGCGTGTAATGTGCCGGCGCGAGCGGCGCCGCGAGAGGGCTCAGCAGGCGGCGCCGCGCGTAAAGGCGCGCCCAGAACGCTCGCCGGCTTCTCTCGGTAAGCCCAATCGGAAGACCCATGTCAGGCCTATAGTTTCGGCTGGTCTGGCCGGCAACCGCCGGCGCCGCGCAAGCTAGACGGGTCGGGTCGGGCCAAACACAGGCTCGAACGCTGCACGCAACGCCGCGTCGGCTTGAGCAATCGTGGTCGGGCGGCCGAGGTCAGCGAGACTGGTGACGCCATAGTGCGCTTCGGCGATGCCGCAGGGAACAATGCCGGAAAAATGGCTGAGGTCGGGATCGACGTTGAGCGCGACGCCGTGCAGCGTGACCCAGCGCCGAACGCGAACCCCAATAGCGGCGATCTTGTCCTCGGCGGGTTCGCCGAGCAGGGACGCCGGTTTGTCGCGCCGCGCGACCCAGACGCCTACACGGGCTTCGCGCGTCGCGCCTTCAACGTCGAACGCCTGCAGCGTCTCAATCAGCCAGCGTTCGAGCGAGGCCACAAAGGCGCGCACATCGGGCCGGCGCTGCTTGAGGTCAAGCATCACGTAAGCGACCCGCTGGCCCGGTCCGTGATAGGTGAACTGGCCGCCGCGGCCGCTGCGATGAACCGGAAAGCGGGCGTCCACGAGGTCGCTCTCCTTGGCGCTCGTGCCGGCGGTGTAGAGCGGCGGGTGCTCAATGAGCCAGACGCGTTCGGGCGCGTTTCCGCGTGCGATCGCCTCAGCGCGCGTTTCCATCTCCGTCAGAGCGCTGGAATATTGCGTTAGTCCCGGGGTGACGGCCCATTCGACGGGCGGCGCGTCACGCGGGGCAAGCGCGGACGCGCGTGAGGCAAGGCGCGAATTGACCACGCGACTTTGTATCAGAACGAGCGGCCAGGCGCGAGCCTGGACGAAGCGCAGGACGGCCGGTCTTCGATCCGGACCGATTTCCTTAGACAGATCTGGCGCAGGTCCGCAGCGCGCACGCAGGACAGCTGCAACTCATTGCGTGCATTACGTTTTTCGCGCTGATGATCGTGATTTACGCTTGACCGCACTGAAAACTTGCCGCTTCTTTTCTGTGTTTGATCCGAGTCCTGTCGGACTGCGTCGTTTGCGTTAGGGGGCATGGTCTTGGCCAGCGCTAGCCCGAACCGTTGGTGGGCTGCCGCTGGCGCGCTGGTGTTACTCGCCGGCGCGCCGACGAGCGCATTTGGCGGCGCCTGGACGCTGCCGCAGGGAACCGGCCAGCTCATCGAGACCTTGTACGGCTGGACCGGATTTGGTCCGCCTTGGGGGGGCAATCCCCCCGCCAACCAAAGTCGCTTCGACGCGCAGACCTATGTGCAATATGGCCTCACGGACTCGCTCACCGCGTTCGGCGAGACGGCGTTCGAGCATTACGCGATCGGTGAGCCCACGCCGAACACCTACAACGGCCTCGACTATTCCGGCTTGGGCCTGAGGCAGAAGCTCTGGTCGAGCGGCGAATGGGTATTTTCGGGCGAGGCCACCGCGTTCATTCCCGGCGCTCACGATGCGCAAGCGCCGGCGCAAGAGGGGAATACCGGGTGGGCGGGCGAAGCGCGCCTCAATGTAGGCCGCAATTTCACGCTCGCTTCAATCCCTGGCCTTGGTTGGTTTCCGGGCATAAGCTCAGTTCCCGCTTTTCTAGACGCGGAGGTCGCCTATCGCCTGCGGACCGAGGGGCCGCCGGACGAGTGGCATGGAGACCTGACGGTCGGATTCAAGTTCACGCCCAAGATTATGCTGATGCTGCAGGACTTCACCACCGTGTCGATGTCGACCGACAATCGGACGTTCCCGGCGTGGCGCCAGTCGGTCGCCGAAGCGAGCGTCGTCTATGCGCTTAACGACAAATGGTCGCTGCAGGTCGGCGTGTTCTCGACCGTCTGGACGGTCAGAACCAACAGCGAGCGGGGCGGGGCGATCGCGGTGTGGCGGAACTTCTGAGCGTCCATTCGATGCTTCGCAGCACGACGGCGGTTCACGCGCTCTTTTCGAACAGCTCGCGTCCGATCAGCATGCGGCGGATTTCGCTCGTGCCGGCGCCAATTTCGTAGAGCTTGGCGTCGCGCAGCAGGCGCCCGAGCGGATAGTCGTTGGTGTAGCCGCTGCCGCCCAAGGTTTGGATCGCATCGAGCGCGACCTGAGTGGCGCGCTCAGCGGCGTAGAGGATCGCGCCCGCCGCGTCCTCGCGGGTCGTCTGACCGCGGTCGCAGGCCTTGGCGACGCTGTAGACGTAAGCTTTCGCCGCGTTCATTGTGACGTACATATCGGCAAGCTTGCCCTGCACCAACTGAAACGTCCCGATCGCCTGACCGAACTGCTTGCGCTCGTGGACATAAGGGAGAACGACGTCGAGCGCGGCCTGCATGAGGCCGAGCGGGCCGGCAGCCAGCACCACGCGCTCGTAATCGAGGCCGCTCATGAGCACATTGACGCCCTTGCCGACCTTGCCCAGCACGTTTTCGGCCGGCACTTCGCAGTCCGTGAATATGAGTTCGGCGGTGTCGGAGCCGCGCATGCCGAGCTTGTCGAGCTTCATCCCTTGCGAAAAACCCTTCATGCCGCGCTCGACGATGAAGGCGGTGATGCCGCGTGAACCGGCGGCAAGGTCGGTCTTGGCGTAGATGACGAACGTCTCGGCGACGGGGCCGTTGGTGATCCACATTTTCGAGCCATTGAGCACGAAGCAGTCGCCTTTGCGGGTGGCGCGGGTGGTCATCGACACCACGTCCGAGCCGGCATTCGGCTCCGACATCGCAAGCGCCCCAACATGCTCGCCGGAGATGAGGCTGGGCAGATAGCGCGCCTTCTGCTTGTCATTGCCGTTGCGCACGATCTGGTTGACGCACAGGTTCGAATGCGCCCCGTACGACAGTCCGACCGATCCCGAGGCGCGCGACACTTCCTCCATCGCGACGCAATGCGCGAGATAGCCGAGGCCAAGCCCGCCATATTCCTCAGGCGCGGTAATCCCGTGCAGACCGAGTTCCCCCATCCTCGGCCAGAGATCGCGCGGAAACGCGTTGTCGCGGTCGATTTGCGCGGCGCGCGGAGCGATCTCGTTCGCGGCGAAGGTCCGGGCGCTGTCACGGATCATCGAGGCGCTCTCGCCGAGATCGAAGTCGAAGGGACGCGGCGTGTTGGGGATCATGGGCGAGGCGCCAGAAGGGAAAGCGAGGAAACGACCTTGTGCGGGATCGGAGATGCTGTCCAGCCTCTCGCTGAAACGAGCGCAAAGGTGATCGCGCAGGGCGCGGTTAGCGAGTCCGAATAGAGCTTTTTCAGAGGGATACGATATGATTTACGATCCTCTCCTCTGTCGCAAGGCGCCAGAGTATTTGCCTCGGGCAAAACCTTCAGTCAGCTCGGCGGTAAGGCCAGCTATAGACTTAAGAATTATGTATAATTAGTTTTTTTGGCGATTAATGGACGGCGCGGAGAGCCCAGCCGGGTCATTGGCTTCTGAGAACGGGCAAGTCGTCCCCCGTCGGACGCGCGGGCTCGGGCGGCGGCGCGAGGGGGCCTCCGGGAGGATCAAAATGGCGGCGCTCGCGAGGATGACCTCACAATCGCCAGGTCGCAGATCTGACGGCTTACTGGCAGGCGTCCCAGAAACCCTGCCGCCGGCTCGGATCGGTATAGTACCAGCAAAGGCCTGGCCCCGGCGCCGCGCCGGCCCAGGAGGCCGCAGCCGCTGCGCTGACGAAGCCGAGCGCCGCGCCGGCCGCGATGGCGCCGCCAGGCGCCCAGCCGTACCCAGGACGCATCCAACCGCCATAGCGGTAGACGCCGCCGCGATATACGCCGCCGCGATAAGCCGCGCCGCGATAAGCGCCGCCACGGTAGGCCATCCCGCCTCGGTACGCCCCGCCTCGGTATGCGCCCCCGCGATAGGCCGTCCCGCCACGATAGGCGCCGCCGCCACGGTGGGCTGTCCCACCACGATAGGCGCTGCCGTCATGATACGCCCCGCCGCCGCGATGCATTCCTCCACCGCGATGCATGCCTCCGCCGCGATGCGCGCCTCCGCCGCGATGCATGCCTCCGCCGCCGCGGCCGCCCCTCACCTGGGTGAGGAGGCCGTCGTCCATGTGGGTGGCGAGGCCCGCAGGAGCGAAGACCTCGAGAGCCTCAGCCTCCGGCAGTCCGAAGCAAAGAAGCGAAACGCCAAGACACACGTTCCTGGCCAGATGCGTCCAACGCATGGTTTCCTCCCCAATTCTCGTCGGCGACCAGCGCTCGGATTGGCAATCCATCTCCGCGCGATACGGCCGCTTGATCTTGCCCGATAGCCTACGTCAGCGGCGGTGGCTTTCCAAGAGCGTCGGTCTGGGTCTTGGCCAAGGGCGCCCTCGCCGGGCTCGTGCAAAAAAAGAGCCGCCCGCTCGCGTTATGCGAACAGACGGCCAACAAGCTTTGAAAGCGGAAATCTGTATTTTACTGGCAGGCGTCCCAGAATCCCTGCCGATAGCTCGGGTCGGTGTAGTACCAGCACAAACCGGGCGCGGGCGGCGAACCTGCATAGACTGCGGCAGCTCCTGCAGCGAGCACGCCGACAGCAGCGCCGGCGGCGATTGCGCCGCCCGGTCCCCAGCGGTACCAGCCAGGCCGCGCCCAGGCGCCGTAACCCCCGCGGTAGACCCCGGCGCCGCGATAAACGCCGCCACGATAAACCCCGCCGCGATAGGCGCCGCCCCGATAGCCGCCATAGCCGCCAACGGTCGCGCCGCGATGGTAGACGCCGCCGCGGGGGCCCACGCGGGTCACGCCGCGATGCGCGATATAGGCTTTTGATATGAACCCGTCGCTCAATTGCGTCGACGGATTCGTCCCTTGCAGTTCGATGGCGCTCGCCTGCGGCGCACTAAAACCTAAAAGCGCGATCGCCACGCAGGCGCCTTTGACCAAACTCGACCAAATCATGGGTTTCCTCCTTGCGCAGCTTAATCGCTAGCCGACTTATCGCACAAACCAGCGCCGACGCGAAAGACCCGGCTAGGGTCGCTCTCGACCCCTCGCTCAGTTGAAGCTGGCGCGAGGCATCAGCAAATCGAAATCCTGACCCGGAAGTCGCGAGGGCGCATTCCGGCAATTCGCAATCGCCGTCGGTCGCCGCATTGCGCCAAAAAGCTGCCTTTATCGAGACGTTGCGAGGGATCTCAAAGAAGATACAACTGTTTGTATTTGTTGAATTGTCTGGTTGGCTAGTCATACAAAAGTCGCGAAAAAGGTGCATTCCATCTAAGTTGGGTACTTTCCTCTGCGTTTGTGGAGATCTCCTTCGGGTCAGCGCTTAAGTCGCCGAGGCGACAGGGCGAAAGCATATTTGAGGCATAAGCTTCGAGAAATGCTGGAAGCCATGGGATGACGCCGCTGCATGCGTCGATAGGGAGGCTAACATGATTGGATCTGACCGCTTGAACAATTCACTCTTTCGGCTCTTGCCAGGCGCCGCCGCGCGCTGCCTGGTTGTCGTCCCGCTGTCGATCGCGTCGACGGCCCACGCCGCGTACAACCTCACCTTTGTAACCGATCCGACCGGCACTGGCGTCATCAACCTGCTCGGCATCAACAATTCCGGCACGATCGCCGGATTCGACAACGGCGTCACCAACGCGGGCTTTACCCTCACGCTGCCAGCCAACTTCTCAGTCGTGAATTTTCCTGGCGCAGTATCGACCCAGGTGACGGGCATCAACGCGTCTGGCGATGTGTCAGGCATCTACGTAGACGGCGCGGGCGTAAACCATGGTTTCACCCGCATTGGCGGCACGTTCACGACCGTCGACAATCCCGCAAGCACGGTGTTCAACCAGGCGCTCGGCATCAACAATTCAAAGGAAACCGTCGGCTATTACGCTCCAACAATAACTGGCAGTCCAGGCGACGTATCCTATTCGCAATCAGGCGCCGTGTTCACGATCATCAGCGGGCTGCCCACCAACTTCAACAATCAGGCGGTCGGCATCAACAGCCTAGCGCCCCCCGAGATCGTTGGATTCTACCAGCCGGACGCGGGCCTCACCACTTCGTTCGGCTATCTCGACAACGGTGGCGCGATCACCACCATCGATCCGTTCGGATCCACGTTCACCCAGGCTCTGGGCGTCAACGATCTGGGCGAGATCGTCGGCTTCTACGTCGATCCGAACACCGGCGCGCAGCACGGCTACATAGACGATAACGGCGTCTTCACAAGTTTTGACCCGCCAAACTCGGGCATGACGACGATCAATGGCATCAACGATAAGGGCGACATTGTCGGCTTCTACACCAACA
Source organism: uncultured Alphaproteobacteria bacterium (assembly GCA_963737365.1). Taxonomy (GTDB): domain Bacteria; phylum Pseudomonadota; class Alphaproteobacteria; order Rhizobiales; family Beijerinckiaceae; genus Roseiarcus. Next base: position 53,923 of record CAVTSD010000004.1, on the reverse strand, counting down.
ACACGACAGACACCGTCGATGGGTTCGTCGGAACGCCGGTTCCTGAGCCTTCGACCTGGGCGATGCTGCTCGCCGGCTTCGCAGGGCTTGGTTTCCTCGGGTATCACAAGGTCCGTCAGGGGACGCTGGCGGCCTGATTCGAAGCCGTTGGCGGTTGTGGAGGGTCGCGCAGGAGCGGCCCTCTTTTTTGGTTCCTTCGCGTGCAACGGAGGGTCTGGATTGCTTCCCTTCGCTCGCAGTGACGACGCTGCTTAGGCTTCAGGCCCTAAGCGACTCGGCAAGCGTTCAAGATCGGCGATTAATCCAGGCCCGGTCGGCCGCCATCCGAGCTTCTTCTGCGTCTGCTCGCTTGAGGCGGGCATGTCGCGCGCGGCCAAATGGGCAAGCCAGCCGAAATACCCTCCCGCCTCTTCGGGCGTGATCGATTTGACCGGCAGGTTCAGTCGTCGACCGACCGTTTCGGCAATCTCGCGCGCCGGCACGCCTACTTCCCCGACCGCGTTATAAATCGACCCCGGCTCCGACTTTTCGATCGCTAGCCGATAAAGGCGGGCGACATCGGAAATATGCGCGGCGGGCCATCGGTTACGCCCCTCGCCGACATAAGCGATGACGCCCTTTTGTCGAGCAATCGCGATCCACGGGCTGATAAGGCCCTGCCGCTCCGGGTCGTGCACCTGGGGCAAGCGAACGACGGAGGTGTTGACGCCATTCTCTGCGACGCCTGCCGTCGCCTCTTCCGAAGCCGCTCGAGGGAATTCGCTGGATGTGACCGAAGGCGCGTCTTCGGTCGCGAGTTGGCCGGGCGCGACCCTTGCGATCGCTGTCCCGGAGGTCACGATCAAGGGTCGGCCGGAGCCCGCGAGAACGGAGCCGAGCGCCGCGATGACGCGCCGGTCGGTTTCGCAATTCGCCGCGAAATTTGAGAAGTCGTGATTGAAGGCGAGGTGGATGACGCCGTCCGAGCGGGCGGCGCCGTCCTTCAGGCTGTCCGGATCGTCGATCGATCCGCGATAGACCTCGGCCCCAGCAGCAGCGAGCGCTGGCGCCTTCTCGTCCGAACGACAGACGCCGATCACCTGATGGCCCGCGGCGATCAATTCGTTGACGACGGTCGAGCCGATGAATCCGGTCGCGCCGGTGACAAATACACGCATAAGCAAGCCTCTATGTTGTCGAATGATGGGGAATCGTCTTCACGCCGCGGCGGCCAGACCGACGGACGCAAAATAGTGGGCGTCAATGTCGGCAAGCAGGCCGGGCTGCTCGGGTCGCCAACCCAGCGCATTCCGGGTCCATTCGCTGGAGGCTGGATTATCGAGACCGACGAAATTGCCGATGATGCCGAAATGCTTGCCGGCCTTCGCCGCCGGAATGCCGGCGAGTCGGGACGCTGAGCTTGGTCGAGATCAGGGATGCGATCTCCCGGAAAGGGACCCCGACGTCGTCGGCGCCGTGGAATTTTGCCCCCGCTACGCCTTTTTCAAGCGCGAGACGAAAGAGCCGAGCCACGTCGGACACGTGCGCCGCCGGCCATCGGTTCGCGCCATCGCCAATGTAGGGCGAAACGCCTTTTTTGCGCGCGGCCGCGATGATCCGGGACACGAAACCATGTTCCCCCGCGCCATGCACAGTCGGGGGAAGCCGCACAATCGAGGAACGGACGCCCCGTGCGATCAGGTCCAGCGCCGCTTTCTCGGAGAAAGACCTGTTTGGGCCGCCCGGCACGTGGTCGTCGCGTTCGGTCGAAACCTTGCCCTGCGGCAGGCCAAGAAGTCCGGACGCCACGACCAAAGGGCGGTTGGAGTTTTCGAGGCCGGCGCCCAAAGCCCCTATGGCGCCTGACTCCGTTTCTGCAAGAATGCTGAGAAAGCTCTGGACGATCCCCCCGTTCAGGACCCCAGCGAAGAGCCGGAAGCGGGTCGGCAAGCTCATGTTCGAAAGCCCGTGGATGAAGGCGAGGTGGATCACCCCGTCCGAGTCGGCCGCGCCCTCGCGCAGCAGCGCACGGTCATCAAGCTTGCCCACGCGCGCCTTGGCGCCTGCCGCCTGCAGCTTGCGGGCGCCATCCCGCGTTGTGGTCAATCCGGTGACCTTATGCCCTGATGACAGCAAATCCTTCACGACGGCCGAGCCGATCCAGCCTGTCGCGCCTGTGACAAACACGCGCATGCGCAGTCTCCAATTTCGTTGGAGACAAACGTGTGCCCTGGAGCTATTGTAGTAAAGTAGTGATCTTATCGTATTATAATGACTAATAGGATGAACGCACCTGCAACGAACGAGAGCCGGCTCGGCGGCTATCTGAAGGCCCGGCGGACAAAGCTCGATCCCGCCGCGCTCGGCTTTGCCGCCGAGCGCCGTCGCACACCTGGATTGCGCCGCGAGGAAGTGGCGCAGCGCGCAAACATCAGCCCGACCTGGTACACGTGGCTCGAGCAGGGGCGCGGTGGAGCGCCCTCGGCCGACGTGCTCAATCGGATCTCGCGCGCCCTCATGCTGACCGAAGTCGAGCGTGAGCATCTCTTCCTGCTCGGCCTCGGTCGCCCGCCCGAAGCGCGGTACCGCAACAACGACGGCGCCACGCCGCGTCTGCAGCGCGTGCTGGATGCGCTGGGCCCCAGTCCCGCCCTCATCAGAAACGCGAAATACGACGTCGTGGCTTGGAACCGGGCAGCGACAGTGATGCTCGTGGATTACGGATCGCTGGCGCCTGAACAGCGCAACATCTTGCGCTTCATCTTTCTCGACCCGCGCGCCCGCGCTGCGCAATACGACTGGGCGAGTGTAGCGCGGTTCGTGTTGGGCGCGTTCCGAGTGGACGCGGCCCGCGCCGGGGCGGCAGCCGAGGTCGAGCCTCTCGTCGAAGAGCTCAGTCGCCTCAGTCCCGAGTTCAAGGCGATGTGGCGCGAAAACGACGTTCCCGTCCATCATGGCGAGGCGGTCAAGCATATCCGGCACCCGGTGCTTGGTCCGATTGCGTTCGAATATTCCACTTTTGCCATCGACGGGCGAACGGACCTTGCCATGGTGGTTTACAATCCGGCGACGCCGGAAGACGCCGGTCGGATTAGGTCGCTGCTATAGTGACGGCGTTTTGCAGGCGAACGAGTGTGGCCGAGCGGCGTCGGCCAATGATCCATCTCACGAGTCTCAGCGTATCAAACAAGACTGAGGCAAATCGGGAGACAGGAATGCACAGCAGGAGATCGTTTCTGGGCCTCGTCGGCGCGGCCTCGTCGGCGTTCGCGATGCCGGCGATGGCGCTCGAAATTCAGCCTTATGACCCGGCCGCCGTGCAGAAGGCGATTGCATCCGGCAAGCCCGTCGTCGTCCACGTTGCCGCGTGGTGGTGTCTACAATGCCATGAGCAGACGTCGATCCTCGATAGCCTGAAAAACGATCCGGCATTCAAGGACGTGAGCGTGTTTCGTGTCGACTACGACAAGCAGAAGGACGTCGTCGGCAAGCTTGACTGCCCGCGCGCGACGCTGATCGCCTATAGGGGCGGCAAGGAGGTCGCCCGGATGTCTTGGGACACTTCGCAGGAGGCGGTCGTCAAGGTCCTCAAGGCCGCGATGTGAACCTCATCCTCAACCTGCCGCTCGCCTTTGCGGCGGGGATGCTGACCATCCTCAGTCCCTGCGTGCTGCCGCTCGCGCCGGTTGTGGTTGCGAGCGCACGCGCGAAAGACCCGCGAGGACCGATCGCGCTCGGCCTCGGACTGGCGGCGACGTTCGGCGTTGTCGGCGGCATTCTAGCATCTTTTGGCGTCGAATTTGGCGATTGGGATTGGGCGCGAGCGGCGTCCGCGGCGATCATGATCGCTGTCGGTGTGGCGCTGATGGTTCCGGCGATCGGCGACGCGCTCGAACGCCGGCTCGGCTTTGCCGCTCGTGCGGCCGACCTCCTTGGCGAGCGGCTGCCGAACGCGGGGCTCGCGGGGCAGGCGGCGGCCGGAGTCGTGCTTGCTTTCGCCTGGGCGCCTTGCGCTGGCCCAATCCTTGGGGCGGCGTTGCTGCTTGCCGCCAAGGGCGGTTCGGTTCCAGCGGCGATGGCGACGATGTCGGCCTTTGCGCTCGGCGCCGCGGGCGCATTGATCGCCGTCGGCTATGCGCTCGGCCGCGTCGCCTCGAGGGCCCGCTTCGCCTGGGCCGGCGTGGGCGGCAGGGTCGCGCTTGGGGCGGCGTTCGCGCTTATCGGCGCGACTGTGTTGACCGGCTTCGACCACAACATCGAGGCGGTTCTCGTGGCCGCGATGCCAAACTGGCTGACCGCGTTCGCGACCTCGCTCTGACGCCGGGCTTCGCGCTGAGCTCGCCGTGCGGTAACTTTGATCGCGCGATTGGCGCGTCTCGCCGGCCAGGCCAGCGCCGATCCTACCCCTGAGAATGATCAACTCGCCCGACGAAGCGGGAGGGCCCATGGGACAAGAACAGATCAGCGGCGTCGCCGAACTCAGGCGGTTTTCGTCGAATGGCGTCGATATCGCCTTCATTGACGTCAAGCCGCCGGGACGCGACCTCAACGCGCCGATCCTGCTCATTCATGGCTTCGCCTCCAACCATCGCACGAACTGGGTGGGTCCGCGCTGGGTTCAGACCCTCACTGAGGCTGGGCGTCGCGTCGTCGCGTTCGACAATCGTGGCCACGGGCAAAGCGAAAAGCTCTACGCTCCTGCCGACTATCGCCTCGATTGGATGACGCAGGACGCCGCCAACCTGCTCGGGCATTTGGAAATCGAGCGCGCTGACGTGATGGGCTATTCGATGGGCGCGCGGATCGCGAGCTTCCTCGCGCTTAGCCAGCCCCGCCTTGTGCGTTCGCTCGTGCTCGGCGGCCTTGGCGACCGGCTGGTGCGCGACGCAGGGTTGCCGGAGGCGATCGCCGAAGCCCTGGAGGGGCCCTCGCTCGACAGCCTCGTCGATCCGACAGAACGCCTGTTCCGCAGCTTCGCTGAGCAGACGAAGAGCGACCGCGCCGCGCTTGCCGCCTGCGTGCGAGGCTCGCGTCGCAACCTTACCTCGGAAGAGGCGGCGCGCATCACCCAGCCGACTTTGGTTGCGGTCGGCGAGCGGGATACGCTCGCGGGCGACCCCGCGAAGCTTGTCGCTTTATTGCCGCGGGCAGAACTGCTCGCCATTCCCGGCCGCGATCATAATCTCGCGGTCGGCGATAAGGTCTTCAAGGCTGGCGCGCTCGATTTTCTTGCGCGCCGGGCGTGAACGTTCCACGGCCTCGCGACATCGACTAAAGTCCTAGGAACAAATCAGGTGACAACCGAAGCCGAAACGTCAAGACTGTGACCAATGGCTGGCTTGACGGCCCGAACGGTAATGGGGAACGGAAAAGTCCATGGAGCTGGCCGAGGCGAAAGCCGCAGGCGTGAATGAAAGCATGGACCGCCGGGGCTCCGCCCTGCTGTCGGTTGAAGGACTGACGATCCGGTTCGGCGGCGTAACCGCGCTCGATGACGTCTCCTTCGAGGTCCAGCGCGGGGCGATCTGCGGCCTGATCGGCCCGAACGGCGCCGGCAAGACAACGCTCTTCAATTGCATCTCGCGACTCTATGATCCGGGCGCCGGAACGATCGTGTTCGACGGACGGCCGCTTCTGAGCTGCGCCAGGCATGAGCTCGCTTCTCTCGGCGTCGCGCGGACGTTCCAGAACGTCGCCCTGTTTTCGACCATGACCGTGCGCGAGAACGTGTGCGTCGGGGCGCACGGGATGGCGCGCGGCGGCTTCCTCGCGAATGCGTTCGCCACGCCGCTCGCGAAGCGCGAGCAGGGGAGGATCGTCGAGCACGCCGACGCGCTGATCGAGGAATTCGGCCTCAAGGCCGTCGCGAATCGGCCGGCGGGCGCGTTGTCGTTCGGAATCCGGAAGCGGGTGGAGCTCGCAAGAGCGCTGGCCAAAAACCCAAAGCTGTTGCTCTTGGACGAACCGGCCGGCGGCCTTAACCACTCGGAGGTCGACGGGCTTGCCGAAGAAATCCGCGCCATCCGCGACCGGCGTGGCGTCTCCGTGCTCCTGGTTGAGCACCACATGAATTTAGTCATGCGGGTCAGCGACCAAGTGGTCGCGCTCGATTTCGGCCGAGTGATCGCGAATGGCAGGCCGGACGAAGTCAGGGCCAATCCCGAAGTCGTGCGCGCCTATCTCGGTGGCGCGAATTGACCGCGCCGATCTTGGCAGCGAAGGGTCTCGAGGCTTGGTACGGCCCGGCGCGGGCGCTGCATGGGATCGACTTCGAGGTCGAGGACGGCGGCGTTACGGCGGTGCTCGGCGCTAACGGCGCCGGCAAGACGACGATCCTGCGGGCCCTGAGCGAACTCATTCGCCGCACCGGTGATATTCGCTTTCGCGGCCACCCGATTGGGGCGCTGGCGACCGAGGATGTCGCGCGTTTGGGCATCGCGCACGTGCCTGACGGGCGGGGCACGTTTGTCGATCTCACCGTCGAGGAGAACCTGCGCCTTGGCGCCTATGTGCGCGCCGACCGGCAAAGCGTCCGCACGGATTTCGATCGTATGTTCGGCCTGTTTCCGCGCCTCGCCGAACGGCGCCGTCAGCAGGCGGGAACCTTGTCGGGCGGCGAGCAGCAGATGCTGGCGATTGCGCGCGCTCTTCTCATGCGCCCGAGCCTGCTCATGCTCGACGAGCCGTCGTTCGGCCTGGCGCCGCTGGTGGTGGCGGAAATCTTTCGCGCGCTCGGCGAGATCAATCGCGACGAGGGCTTGAGTCTCCTGATCGTCGAGCAGAACGCGTCGCTTGCGCTCGATCTCGCCGACCACGCGGTGCTGATCGAAACTGGGCGCGTGGCCCTCAGCGGCCCGTCGCAGACCCTTCGCGCCGACGACGCGGTGCGTCGCGCCTATCTCGGTTACTAGCGAAAGGAGCGCTGAGAAGCGTGGGCGAGTTCCTGCATCAACTGGCCTCCGGTCTAGCGCTCGGCGGCGTCTACGCGATCATGGCTCTGGCGCTGGTGATGATCTACCAGGCGACGCATCTGATCAATTTCGCCCAGGGAGAAATGGCGATGTTCTCGACCTATTTCGCCTGGAAACTGATGGACATGGGCGAGCCTTACTGGTTCGCCTTCTTCGCCACTGTCATCGCTTCGTTCATCGGCGGGGTCGTGATCGAGCGGCTGGTTGTGAGGCCATTCGCGAACGCGCCTATTCTTACTTCCGTGATCGTTTTCATCGGGCTCAGCCTGATCTTCAATTCGCTTGCCGGTTGGATTTACGGCTATTCGGTGACTTCGTTTGATTCTCCCTTCACCGGCCGTCCCTGGTTCGGGGCCGGCTACATGTCGGCGCATGAAGCCGGCTCCGTTGTTGTGACGTTGTGCGTTCTCGCGCTCGTCTATGCGTTTTTCCGGCTCACCCCGCTTGGTCTCGCCATGCGCGCCGCGGCGCAGAATCCGGTCTCGAGCCGGCTCGTTGGCATTCGGGTTGGATGGATGCTGGCGATCGGTTGGGGGCTCGCGGCGGCGATCGGGTCGGTCGCCGGCATGATGGCGGCGCCGATCGTCTATCTCGATCCCAACATGATGGGCGGGGTGCTGCTCTACGCCTTCGCCGGCGCGGTTCTGGGCGGCATCGACAGCCCCTTCGGCGCCGTCTTTGGCGGCGTCGCGGTCGGCGTGCTCGGCAACCTCATCGGCGCCTATGTCGTGGGCGACGAGGTCAAGCTCTCCGTCGCGCTTGCGATCATCATCGCCGTGCTCGTTTGGCGGCCGTCCGGACTGTTCGGACGCCGTCTCGTGGCGAGGGTCTGACGCATATGACCGACGCCGACGATGCGCTGGGCGTCCTTGCCGCTGTCGTGGTCGGCGTCCTCGCGCTCGGATTCCCGTTCGTCGCTTCGGGCTACCACATCTATCAGGGCGCGCAGGTGCTCATCCTTGCGGTCGCATTGCTCGGCCTCAATCTCTTGACCGGCTTCAACGGCCAGATCTCGCTTGGTCACGGCGCGTTTTTCGCCATCGGCAGCTATGGCGCTGCGATCCTGATGGTGAAGTTCGGCCTGCCGTACTGGGCGGCGATCCCGCTGGCGAGTGTCGTGTGCTTCGTAGCCGGTTTTTTGTTCGGCTTTCCAGCGCTCCGGTTCGGCGGCCTTTATCTCGCCCTCGCGACCTTCGCACTCGCCGTCGCGACCCCGCAGATCCTGAGCTACAAGGGCTTCGACACCCTGACCGGCGGCTCGGAGGGCCTGACACTCGCGAAGCCTCGTGCGCCGTTCGGGATTGCGCTCACCCCCGATCAATGGCTGTATCTCGTTTGCCTCGCATGCGGCGCCGCGCTCTATTGGGCTGCGCGCAACCTCGTGCGGAGCCGCATCGGGCGGGCGCTGGTCGCCATTCGCGATCAACCGATCGCCGCCGAGACGATGGGCATCAACGCTGCACTCTATAAGAGGACATGCTTTGGCGTCAGCGCGCTCTATGCAGGCTTGGCGGGCGGCTTGAGCACGCTCGCCGTCGGCTTTGTTTCGCCCGAGAGCTTCGGGCTAGCACTGTCGCTTTCCTTTCTCGTCGGCATCGTCGTGGGCGGACTCGCTTCGCTCGGCGGCGCGCTATTTGGCGCCTTGTTTATCGAGTTCGTGCCAAACCTCGCCGACCAGCTCACCGTGAGTTTCGGCGAAGGCGCCAAGGCGCTGCCGGGCGCGATTTACGGAGTGCTGCTCATTCTGATGATGGCCGCGATGCCGACAGGGGTCGCGGGCGCAGCGCGGGCGGCGGCGCGAGCTCTCACCTCGTCTCGGCAGCCGAAAGTTGAAAAAGGCGGCGTCAATATCGCCGCAAATTACGAAGGGAAGGAAGAAGCGCCATGATCAATCGACGGACATTTCTGCAATCGAGCGCCGCCGTTGCAGCATTCGCCGCCAGCGCCAGTTCCGCTCGCGCGGACAATGCGCCCGGCGTCACCGACACCGAGATCAAGATCGGGCAAACCATGCCCTATAGCGGGCCGGCCTCCGCTTATGGCGTTATCGGCCGCACCGAGAGCGCCTATTTCAAGATGATCAACGATGAGGGCGGAATCAACGGCCGCAAGATCAATTTTATCAGCCTCGACGACGCCTACAGCCCCCCGAAGACAGTCGAGCAGGTACGTCGTTTGGTCGAAGACGAGAAGGTGGCGTTCCTGTTCCAGACGCTGGGCACGCCTCCGAACCTTGCGATTCGGCCTTACTGCAACGCCAACAAGGTGCCGCAGCTGTTCGTTTCGACTGGCGCAGCCGTGTTCTCTGACCCCGAGCATTTTCATTGGACGATCGGCTTCAACCCGAACTACGTCACGGAATCGCGGATCTACGGCCAGCACATCCTCGCCACCAAACCGAACGGCAAGATTGGTGTGCTCTATCAGAATGACGATTTCGGTAAGGAGTATTTGGCCGGGTTGAAGGAGGGTCTCGGCGCGGATCACGCCGGCATGATCGTGAAGGAAGCTTCCTACGAGACCTCCGAACCAACGGTCAATTCGCAAGTCGTGACGTTGCAGGGTTCAGGGGCCGACGTTCTGCTCATTGCAGCGACGCCAAAGTTCGCCGCGCAGGCGATCCGTAAGTCCTACGATCTCGGCTGGAATGGGGTGCGGTACATTACCAACGTCTCGGTCTCGGTCACCACCATCCTCAAACCCGCCGGGCTCGAGAAGTCGAAGGGTCTGATTACAGCCTATTACGGCAAGGACCCGACCGACCCGCGCTGGAAGGACGATCCGGGCATGAAGGAATGGGTGGCCTTTGTCGGCAAGTATATGTCGTCGAAGGAACTTAATGACGCCAATGCGGCCTACGCTTTCGGCGCCGCGGCGACGATGGTGCAGGTGCTCAAGCAGTGCGGCTCCGATCTCTCACGCGACAATGTGATGAAAGAGGCCGCAAACCTCAAGGACCTCGAGCTTCCCCTTCTGCTGCCCGGGATGAAAATCAACACATCGCCGACCAATTACAGCCCGATCCGCCAGATGCAGCTCGCGAATTTCGATGGAGAGAGCTGGCAGTTGTTCGGAGAGCTGCTGACGGGCTGACTAGGTGTCGGGACCGCGCGTTTTCTTTGTCGCGCGGCCTCTCACGCCCACTCCTTGAGCGACGCGAAGCGGGCGAATTTCTTCGCGTGATGTCGATCCATGGGGGTCAGCACATCGCGCAGGAAGCCAACGCCTGCGGCTAGATACGGTCCTTTATTGAGCATCACGCATTCGGCGCCTTGAGCCATGGCCGCGTCGGTCATCTCAGCTCGGCTCGCGACGCCGTCGCGAACAAAGTTGTCGAGCACCTGGGTCGCCCACACCACCGGCGTGTGCGCGGCCTCGCAAAGCCACAGGATTTCCTCCTGCATTTCGGTGAGCCGAGCAAAGCCAAGCTCGACCGCGAGGTCGCCCCGGGCAATCATCACTGCGGTCGGATTGTGCGCGGCAGACTGCAGGATAAGCGACGGCAGATTGCGCACCGCGAGCGGCGTCTCGATCTTCAACACGAGCCCCGCCGGCTCGCGCTTGGGCGCGCGCGCCACCAGATGATCCTGCAGGAGCTCAATGTCGTCGACCCGCTGCACGAACGAATAGCCGATCAGGTCGGCATGCTCGGCGACGAAGTCGAGATCGCGGAAGTCCTTTGACGTGAGCGGCGGCAGATCGAGTTCGGTCGAGGGGAAATTGACGCCCTTGCCGGGCTTCAGCCGTACCCCCTTCTCGCGCGCGGCATAGACCTCTAGCTCGGCTCGGCCGGCCGATTTGGAGACCACCCGCGCCGCCGCCTTGCCGTCGTCGATGAAGATTTCGGAGCCGACACTGAGCTGGTCCACGAGCTCCGGGAAATTGAGCGAGAACGCCATCGGCTCTTTTGTCTTCTCGCGCAGCTCGTCGATCAGAACGATGCGGTCGCCGCGCAGGAGGCGCGTTTTCGGCGGCGCCTTCACTCTGAGGATGCGGCACTTCGGGCCGGCGATGTCCATCAGCACCCGGCAGGGACGCTCGAGTCGCGCGGCCGCCCCTCGCACGTTCTGAATCATTCGCCCCCACATTTCGGGATCGTCGTGAGCGCAATTGATCCGCGCGCAGTCCATGCCGGCGGCGACCAGACTATCCACGAATTCCGGTTCCACCGCCTCCGGCGGCAAGGTCGCCATGATCCGCGCGCGAGGGCCGCTTTTTTGGCGCTTTTCGAAGAGCCGGTCCGCCTCCGCCTCCAACTCCGCTGCGCCCGCCTTCGCCAATGACGGCGTTGGATAGGGCGCATTCGATTCTCCGGCCAGGCGCTTGAGGGTCGCAATGAGCGCATCGAGCGCCTGCATGAGGTGGCTTTCGCTGCCGCCAAGCGAAGAGAGGCCACGCGCAGCGAGCCGATATTGGAGGTCGGTGACGTCGTGTGCGCGCAGCGCGATGTAATGGGAGAGATTGAGAGCGCGCGGCGCAACCTTGGACTTGTGCGCCTCGCCGCCCCAACTGCTTCTGAGCTCGGCCCCTCTGAGCTCAACGTCCTCGCGTAACGCTTTCACCTCGGCGAGAAGGGCGCGGATTTCTTCCAGGTCGCTTCCGGTTTTTGGAGCCATGGGGCGCCGCTTCGCATGAGCGAATCGTTGACGGAGTCACGCATTTCCCCGCTGGGTCGGTCTTTGACGTGGGAATGTGACACCTGTGTAACAAAGCGCGAACAGATTTGGGCTACTATCGATCTCGAGAACATGACAACTTTCTCAAGTCTGACGCCCCCGGCCGGATCTCGCTGGCCAAAGTGAAACCATTGTGCGGCGGCGCGCGTATAAAGGTCAGGACAGGACGAGCCGAGGCAATCATGGGGTCAATGATGCGAATGGTCGCGGCGGGGGCCGTCGCACTTACCCTCTCGGTAGGATCGGCCCACGCGGAGGATCTCACAGCGGCAAGCTCACGCGCCATCGTCGAGCGGCAGTTCGAGGCCTTCGCGCATGACGACGCCCAGGCCGCTTATGCGCTTGCCGCTCCGACGATCAAAGACATGTTCTCCGACGCCGACCACTTCATCGCGATGGTCCGCGACCACTATGCGCCTGTCTACCGGCACCGCAGCGCCGATTTTGGGTCCTTTAAGGAATCGGGTGACGAGGCGAGCCTTGAGGCGACCCTGGTCGACAACGACAATGTCGTGTGGACGGCGCTCTATAGTTTTCGGCGAGGGCCCAATGGCGATTGGCTGATCTCAGGCTGCGTTCTCGCGAAGGCGGAGGCGAGCGCGATCTGACGCGGCGTCATCGCTACAGGTGGAAGGCGAACGGCGCGCGGTTGTAAGCTAGGCGCCTAGCAGATTATCCTTCCCCGAAAGCAGCGCCCGGCGGAGTGAGGCGCCTGCACGGAGAATCTCATGACAATCGACTTTGAAGGCAGAGTGGCTGTCGTCACCGGCGCTGGCTCTGGTCTCGGACGTGCGCATGCTCTGGGACTTGCGGCGCGAGGCGCGAATGTCGTCGTCATTGATGTCGGCTTCAACAATGCCATGAGGGTTGTGGAAGAGATTCGCGCCGCTGGCGGGACGGCGATCGGGGACAACGCGGACGTCGCCAACTTTGGGGAGGTCTCCGAGATGGCCGCACGCGCCGAAAAGCTGTGGGGGCGCGTCGACATCCTCGTCAACAACGCCGGCGTGCTGCGCGACAAGACCTTTGCCAAGATGGAGATGGCGGATTTCAAGTTTGTCGTCGACGTGCACCTGATCGGCTCGGCCAATTGCACGAAGGCCGTATGGGCGGGCATGCGGGAACGGAATTATGGCCGCATCGTGCTGACCTCCTCGGCCTCCGGCATCTACGGCAATTTTGGGCAGGCCAACTACGGCGCCGCGAAGGCCGCCATGATCGGCCTCATGAACGTGCTGCATCTTGAGGGCGCGAAGAACGACATTCGCGTCAACGTGCTCGCGCCGACGGCGCGCACCGGCATGACGGAAGGCTTGCTGTCGCCCGTCGCGGCGGAGCTTATGACGCCGGACTCGGTGACGCCCGGGGTGCTGTTTCTCGTGAGCGAGAACGCGCCTTCGCGCGTTATTCTCGGCGCCGGCGCCGGCGTGTTCGCGGTCACGCATATTGGCGAGACGCCTGGCGTCTATCTCGACGAGAGCGAGCGCACGCCGGAAACAATCGCCGCCCGCTTCGCGGAGATTTCCGACGCCAGGACCGCCGAGCCGCTCAAAGACGCCTTTTCGCAGACTTACAAGTTCGTCGCAGCGGCGGCGAAGGCGAAAGGCGTGGCGATGGACTGAGGGGACAGGAGCGGGTGGCCCTGTTCGGAGGGGCAAGCCAGATCGGCGACCTGTGACACACGTCACTGCGGGAGTTGGCAAACTCGCCCACGGATGTTCCAGAGGGCTCGCCGCCCTCCGGCGTTTCTTGAGCCGGCGGCTCCAACCGCAGGCGCGCCGCAGCATAGGAGGGCTTAATGGCAATATAAACAGACAATTACGAGGAAATTATCGGGGCAGAGCTGCAGCGCTTGGCTGTGGCAAATGCCGCTGCGATTGCCAAGATGCTGAATGCAGCTGTCGAACGGACGAACCTCGGTCATGCTCATCACGATGAGATGAAGAAGCGGGCCGCTCTGGTAACTAAAGGCGGCGGAAACCCGAACCCCCGGGGCGTTTACTGACGTGCGCCGGTGCCTGTCGACGCAGATGTTTTTAGAGCAAGGTCTTAATTCCGATTTGCGCCTGAATGAGCCGGTCGATCCTTGCGCGGTCGACCGGCGTGCGACGCTGTTACTGATCTGCAGTCGGGCCGAGCTTAAAGGCGCCATCACGCCTTCGCCGCCCGTTTCTTCCGCTTCGCCAGCGTCCTGAGCCGCAGCGCATTGAGCTTAATGAAGCCGGCTGCGTCCTGGTGATCGTAGGCGACCGCGCCTTCTTCAAAGGTCACGAGATCCTGGTCGTAGAGCGAATGGGGACTGTCGCGGCCGATCACGTGGACGCCGCCCTTATAAAGCTTGAGGCGCACCCGGCCGGCGACCATCTCCTGGCTCTTGTCGATGAGGACCTGCAGCATTTCGCGCTCCGGCGAGAACCAGAATCCGTTATAGATGAGCTCGGCGTATTTCGGCATCAGCTCATCTTTGAGATGAGCCGCGCCGCGGTCCAGGGTGATCGATTCGATCGCGCGGTGCGCCGCAAGCAGGATGGTGCCGCCGGGCGTTTCGTACATGCCGCGCGACTTCATGCCGACGAAACGGTTTTCCACCAGGTCGAGGCGGCCGATTCCGTTGTCGTGGCCGAGCTTGTTCAAGGTGGCGAGCAGGGTCGCGGGGCTCATCGTCCTGCCGTCGATCGCCACCGGATCGCCGTTCTCGAAAGTAATCTCAACGATGGTCGGCTTGTCTGGCGCATCCTCGGGATGGACGGTCCGCGAATACACATAAGCCGGCGTTTCTTCCGCCGGGTCCTCCAGAACCTTGCCTTCCGAAGAGACGTGGAGAAGGTTGGCGTCGGTCGAAAACGGCGCGTCGCCGCGCTTGTCCTTGGCGATCGGGATCTGATGCTGTTCGGCGAATGCGATGAGCGCATTGCGGGAGGCGAAAGCCCATTCACGCCAGGGCGCGATGATCTTTATGTCGGGATCAAGCGCATAAGCTGACAGCTCGAAACGCACCTGATCATTGCCCTTGCCGGTCGCGCCATGGGCGATCGCGTCTGCCCCTATTGTTTGCGCAATCTCGACCAGGCGCTTGGCGATCAGCGGCCGTGCGATCGAGGTGCCAAGCAGATACTGCCCCTCGTATTGGGCGTTGGCGCGAAACATCGGAAAGACGTAGTCGCGCACGAATTCCTCGCGCACGTCCTCGATGAAAATGTGCTCCGGCTTGATGCCGAGCAGCTCAGCCTTCTTGCGCGCGGGCTCGAGCTCCTCGCCCTGGCCGAGGTCGGCGGTGAAGGTGATGACCTCCGCGCCATATTCCGTCTGCAGCCATTTGAGAATGATGGACGTATCGAGCCCGCCCGAATAGGCGAGGACGACGCGCTTGACTTGCGGTTTCTTGGGGCTCGGCATGGATAGCGGCTCTCCGCATGGTGGGTCGTTGTGGCCGGGCTTGACCCGGCCATCCACGCCACGCCGCCTTCCGATCGCAGGCCGCGAATTCGTCGCCGCGGGAAGCCCGGATTGAGTGACGGGCGAGTCGTGAGGACGGAGGCGCGTGGATGGCCGGGTCAAGCCCGGCCATGACAGTGGTAGGGCATGGCCCCACGATGTCAGTAGGACTTATAGAGCCGGGCTCGCTGCGCGCAACCTGGGTTTACCGGGCCGGAGAGAGGTCGAGGGCAGCGATGACAGCGGCGACCTCCTCATCGGCCGAGCCGCCGGCGTCGATGGTCAAAATTCCGGGCTCGTCCGGCGTAGGCTCCTCCAGCGTGTCGAACTGGCTCCGCAGCAGGGAGGCTGGCATATATTCGTGATGGCGTGCGGCGACGCGCGCGCCAATGAGCGCTTCCGAGCCTTTGATATAGATGAAGCGAACGTCGGGCCGGGCGGCGCGAATGCGGTCGCGATAGGCGCGCTTCAGCGCCGAGCAGGTTAGTACGCCGGACTTGCCCGCAGCGGCCCAGCTTTTGAGCTCCTCGCCGATCCTGTCGAGCCAGGGCCAGCGGTCAGCGTCAGTCAGAGGAATTCCCCGCCGCATCTTCTCGACATTGGCCGGCGGATGCAGCCGATCACCCTCCATGAATGGCCAGCCAAGCTTCTTGGCGAGCAGTTCGGCGACGGTCGTCTTGCCGCTTCCCGACACGCCCATGACGACCAGGGCGAATGCGCTCTTAGCGTCGTTCGTCATGGCGTCACGCGAGCGAGGGCTCGAATCCGAGATCTGCCGGCGTCTCCCCCATCGGGTTTGCTCCGCATTGAGCACTTTAGAACCAGGAGACTCTTTAGCCCTCTGGTTGTCAATCAGCCGAGCTCAAGATTCATCGGGCGGGCCGCCCGGACGAATGGCGGCGTTCCGACCGCTGGAGCGCCGGCTTTCGAAGCGCCTCCATTTCGGACGCTTCGGCCAGATCGCCCGGCGGGCGATTTCGATGACGATGAGCGTGATCAGGCCGCCGAGCAGCACGTCGCTGAGATAGTGGCCGCCGAAGGCAAGCCTCAAAAGGCTCGCGCCGACCCCGAAGGCAAATGCGGCGACCATCGCAGCCCCGCGCCATGGTGGCGGGAGCACGCTCGCCGGGGCGACCATCCAGAAGCCGGTCGCCGCTTCGCCGGAGACAAACGAACAGTTCTTTTTGCATCCGCCATTGTCGTCATACCAGGGCGTGAAGGGGTTCGGTCCGTTGAAGTCCTGGGTCTGAATCGGACGGGGCCGATGCCAATGATCCTTGAGGCCGACGTTGACGATGAGGCCCGGCGCAATGACCATCGTCGCAATGAGAAAGATCATCGCTCGGCCGCTCGGCGCCCAAGGGACCTTCGCCCCGAGAGGCTTCGCGAGCCACAAGGCCGCATAGGCGACGAGCACGACAAAGGGGGTGACACGGAAAAAATCGCGGCCAAAGCGTTCAAGGTTGTTGCGGCCGAAAAAGCCGCCGCCGTGATAGAAATAACGCGCGCCGGCCAGGTCGAACTCGGGCCGGAGCGCGAAAACGATAAGGGCCAGCGCCGCGAGAGCAATATAGACGAATAAAGCTCTGTTCATCGGGGCTGCGATCAGACCACGCGGTAGGTCTGGCCAGTCTCGGCGCCTTCGATGCTGCGGCTGAAGGCGCGGGCGGCGCGAGCGACCGGCACGGGTTCGTGACCACGGAAGAAGGGCCCGAAGTCCGCCATGGATTCCTCAAACACCGTTGGGCTCACTGCGTTGATGCGGATGCCCAAGGGCATTTCGATCGCGGCCGCCATCGCGAAGGCCTCAATGGCTGCATTGACCATGCTGGCGGACGAACCCGCGACGATCGGCGTCCGCGACAGCACGCCGGCGATGAGGGTGATCGAGCCGTGGTCGTTGATGTGGTCGCGGGCGGCCAGCGCGAGATTGACCTGGCCCATGAGTTTATCTGTCAGCCCCAATCCGTAAGAGGACTTTTCCAGCCCTGCGAGTTTGATCGCCGAAAGCGGTTGCCAGTTCACGGCGCCGGCGGCGCAAGCAATCGCGTCGAGCGGCCCAGCCGCTTTCAGGCCCGCCACAATGCTCGCGGGATTGGCGATATCGATGCGAATGTCGCCCGACTTCGATCCGGCCGAAACGATGTCGTGGCGGGGCGAAAGTTCGGCCACGATCGCGCGCCCCAGCACTCCGCTTGCGCCGATGAGGAGAATGCGAAGACGATTCGACATATCAACTTTCTCCTGGGCAGGCGCCAGCGCCAGCCGACGCGAGCGTCGGCCGCGGGTGGGCGCGCGCAACCGAGCGAATCTAGGGTTCCCGCAAGTAAAAGGTTGGCAACCCATGGCGCCCATGCAAGATCGCAGGCTATAAGGCGCGCACGTTCCTCAAGCCAGCGGAGATTGTATGGTTCGGCTCGACGACAAGCTTGCGCGCATTCGCAGCGGCGCCTACCGGCGCTCGGATTTCATCATCGCTGACGCCAAGGATCCGGATATGGGGCCGGGCCTGCATGCGGTTGGACCGGCGTCTGGCGCATCGCGTTTCAAGACGCGAGCCGAGTTCCTCGATTCGATCGAGGCGATCGTCAAGCAGGACATCGTCGACATCATGCTGACCTCAGTCTCGAATCTGGAAAGCCTGGTCAAGCGCAAGGTCTTCGGGGGAACGGGGGTTAAGCCTGTTATCCGCGCCAATGACACGACCGACGTCTGGCGCCATCGCGGAGCGTCCTTTCATAATCAGCCGTCGCGGCCTTTCCGCACCGCGTCGCTCAGCCATGTGAAGCCGCTGACCGACCTCGGCCTCTATTCGATCACATTCACCAATGACATCGACGCCGACCATATCTCGCTCGAGGCGTTCACGGATTTTCGCGACGACGCGGAAGCCAATGGATTCTCTTATTTTCTTGAGGTGTTCAATCCGAACGTCGAGCGCGGCCTGACGCCGGAGACCATGCCACAGTTCGTCAACGACGCGATCGTCCGCTGCCTCGCCGGCCTCACCGAGGCGGAACGGCCAAAATTCCTCAAGATCGCTTATAACGGACCAAGGGCGCTGGAGGAGCTGACGTCGTTCGATCCTGGCCTTGTGGTTGGGGTGCTGGGGGGCGGAGCAGGGACGACCCGTGATTGTTTCGAGCTCATTCATCAGGCGGAAAAATATGGCGCGCGCGTCGCGCTGTTCGGCCGCAAGATCAACCTCGCCGAATCCCCGCTCGATATCGTGCGGCTCATGCGCGCGGTCGCAGACGGGGCCATGACCCCCTCAGAGGCAGTCAAAGACTACCACGCGGCGCTTGAGAAACAGGGTCTGAAACCGACGCGCGAGATCGCGATCGACAGCGCAATCACAGAAACTGTCCTCAAGTCGAGCTGAGCGATGAGCGAGCGGCGCGGCGTGCTGTCGGCCGGCACCTGGTGCGTCGATTTCAATAAATCGATTGCGCGCTGGCCGGATGAAGACACCTCAAACGAGGTTCTGGCAATCGACCGTCAGGGCGGGGGAGCGGGCTTCAATATGGCGCTCGACCTCAAGCGCCTCGATCCGGAATTTCCGGTCGAGGCGATGGGGGTCGTTGGCGATGACGACCTTGGGCGCTTTCTTTTCGCCGAATGCGACGCCCGTGGCGTCAACCGCGCCGCGCTTCGGGCAGCCCGCGGCGGCGCGACAATGAGCGTCGACGCGTTCAACGTCGCGAGCAACGGTCGGCGCACCCACTTTTACCATCAGGGCGTAGCGGCCGAGATGACGCCCGACGACTTCGATTTCTCGTCAACGCCCGCGAAAATGCTGCATCTTGGATTGCCGGGCGCGCATAAGGCGATGGACCAGCCATGGCGAGGCGACGCCAGCGGTTGGGTCGCTGTGTTGCGCAAGGCCCGCGCGGCTGGCCTCAGCGCCAATCTCGAATTGATGACCACCCATGCCGAGCGGCTCGCCGAGCTCGGCCGGCCGTGCCTGCCCCATCTCGATTGCCTGATCGTCAACGATTACGAGATCGGGGCGCTTGCGGGACGCGCGACGCGACGCGCCGATGGCTCGACGGACCCGGCCGCGCTCGCGCTGGCGATCGGCGAGGTGCTCGCGCTCGGCGCCATGCAGTGGGCGGCGGCCCATTTTCCCGAAGGCGCGATCGTGGGGGCTCGCGATGGCTCGCGCGTGGCGCTTGGCTCGGTCGCTCTACCGGCGGCCGCTGTCGTTGGCGCTAACGGCGCTGGCGACGCCTTTGCCGCCGGCGTGCTTTATGGATCGCATGCGCAATGGCCAATGCTTGAGTGTTTGCAACTCGGGCATGCGTGCGCCGCAGCGTCGATGCGGGCGGTGTCGACAACGGCTGGCGTCGGAACAGTCAGCGAATGCCTTGCGCTGGCGAAGCAATGGGGATTTCGGTCGCTCGCGCTCGATAAGTGAGCGCGCTCAAAGCGCGGCTAAGTTTCTCGATAGGGGACGATCTCCGCGTGCCGGAATTTCCGCATCGCCTTATCTTCGTGCGCCACGGCGAGACGGCCTATAACGCCGACGGCCGGCTGCAGGGACAACTCGACGTTCCGCTCAACGCGCGCGGGCGTGAGCAGGCGCGCGCGATCGGGGGGACGCTGCGCCGCCTTGTCGGGGGCGAGATCGACCGGCTCGAGGAGGCCCAGGCGTTTTTCGCTTCGCCCCTCGAGCGCGCGCGGGAGACGATGGAGATCGCTCGCGAGGCGATGGGCTTGGCGCCGGGGCGTTATCACATCGACTCGGTCTTGAAAGAACTCAGCTTCGGCGTCTGGGAAGGGCTGACCTGGCCGGAGATTGAAGTTAAAGACGCCAAAGCCTTACGGATGCGGCGCGAGGATCGGTGGGGTTTTGTCCCCGAGGGCGGAGAAAGCTACGCCATGCTCGCGGACCGCCTGCGTCCGTGGCTGGACGGCCTCAGCGAACACGCGTTTGTGATTTCGCACGGGGGGGTCGCCCGAGTCCTTATGACGCTCATCGCGGGAATTCCGCCGGCGAAGGCGGTCGAGGCGCCAATTATCCAAGGGAGGGCCATCGTATTTGAGAGCGGGAGTTGTCGTTGGATCGGGTGAAGATTACGGAGGTTGTCTCTGAGCCCACGCCGACGCCGGCCCTGCTCGAACCGGCTCGGCAGCCGGATGTATCGCCCGGCGCCATCCTGACCCTGGCCGCAGCCTGCGGGCTGCTTGTGGCCAATATCTACTACGCGCAACCGCTGATCGCGGAGATCGCCCAGTCGCTTGGCCTTGCCACCGGAGCGGCGGGCCTCGTGGTAACGATGACGCAGGTCGGCTATGGCCTTGGCCTTCTGTTCGTCGTGCCGCTCGGCGATCTCGTCGAGAACCGCAGGCTTATCATCATATCGGCGGCGGTCAGCGCGGTTGCGCTTGCCTGCGCTGCCTTCGCGCCGTCCGCAGGCCTCTTTTTGGCCTGCGCCGCCGTGATCGGTTTGGGCTCCGTCGCGGTGCAAATCCTGATCCCGCTTGCGGCCCATCTCGCGCCTGATGCGACGCGTGGGCGCGTCGTTGGCACAGTGTCGAGCGGGCTCATGATCGGCATCATGATGGCGCGTCCTGTTTCGAGCTTCATCGCTGCGCAGTCATCATGGCGCGTGGTGTTCTGTCTTTCGGCGGCGGCGATGGTCGTGCTCGCCGCCACCCTTTCGCGGTTGTTGCCAACTCGTACGCCACAAACCAAACTGACTTACGGCGAATTGATGGGCTCGATGGTCCATCTTGTCAGGGGGACGCCGATCCTGCGTCGGCGAGCCTTCTATCAGGGCTGCCTGTTCTTCGCCTTCAGCCTGTTCTGGACGACGACGCCCCTGTTGCTGGCAGGGCCGCACTATCGCTTGACCCAGAACGGCATCGCGCTGTTCGCCCTCGCTGGCGTTTCTGGAGCCATCGCCGCGCCGATCGGCGGCCGCGCCGCCGATCGCGGCTGGAGCCGGCCGGCCACTGGGGCGGCGATCGCCCTGGTTGCGGTTACCATGCTGGGGTCGATCTTCGTCCCGCAGGGTTCGACCGTCGCCCTAGCGCTTCTGGTCGTTGCCGCCATCGCGATCGATTTCGGCGTACAGGCCAATCTTGTGCTGGGCTTTCGCGCCATTTTTTCCCTGGCGCCCGACGCGCGCGGCCAACTCAATGGCGTCTACCTGTCCACCGCATTCGTCTGTGGCGCGATCGGTTCCGCGCTTGGGGCATGGGCTTATGCGCGTGGGGGATGGTCGCTGGCTTGCGGTGTCGGACTCACCTTGCCGACCGTCGCGCTTGTAGGGTTTCTCATTGGCGTCGCGACTGGAAAAGAATAGAAGGCGGATCGCGCGATTACTGACCGACCCATGGCCTGAGACGGAACACTCTTGGGCACTTTAGGTTTTCCGATGCGATAAGTACGTCTCGGCGCCTGAAGCTTGCTTATGGCGCGCCGAAGCGCAACAATCGAGATAACAGAAAGCGTGTTTTCGGGTAGAAAGGCTTTGCCGAAGGAGGCTCTTCCATGACCAGCAAGCTCGAACAGTTACGCACAATGACCACTGTCGTCTCCGACACCGGCGACATGGAGGCGATCCGCGCCTACAAACCGACCGACGCGACGACAAATCCGTCGCTCATCCTGAAGGCCGCGGAGATGCCGGCCTACGCGCGTTTTGTCGACGAAGCGATTGCCTGGGGGAGCAAACAAAAGGCGTCAGTTGGCGAGGTGACGGATCGCATCGCCGTGAATTTCGGCTCCGAACTGACGAAGATCGTGCCTGGCCGCGTGTCGACCGAGGTTGACGCCGATCTCTCCTTCGACACGGAGGCCATGATCGCTAAGGCGAAGTCTTTCATCGCTCTCTACAAGGAAAGGGGCATCGGCCACGATCGCATCTTGATCAAGCTTGCGTCGACCTGGGAGGGCGTGCAGGCTGCCAAGCACCTGCAGGCCGAAGGCATCGACTGCAACATGACGCTCGCCTTTTCGATTGCCCAGGCGATTGCGGCGGGGGACGCGAAAGCTTTCCTTCTGTCGCCTTTCGTTGGACGCATCCTGGATTGGCATGTGAAGGCAGGCGGCGGGCCGTACACTTCCGAGACGGACCCCGGCGTGCAATCGGTCCGAGCCATCTACGCTTACTATAAGACCCATGGAATCAAGACCGTCGTCATGGGCGCGTCGTTCCGCAACACCGGCGAAATCGAGGCGCTTGCGGGCTGCGACCGGCTCACCATCTCGCCGCAGTTGCTCGAGGCGCTGTCGAAGGACGAAGGCGAACTCAAGCGGAAGCTCGATCCGGCCCATGCCGGGCCAGGCCCGGCGAAAATCGCGATGGACGAGAAGACCTTCCGCTGGATGCTCAACGAGGACCAGATGGCGACGGAGAAGCTTTCCGACGGCATCCGGCTTTTTGCACGCGACCTCGACAAGCTGAAGACAACGGTGCAGCAGCGGCTCGCGAAAGCGGCCTGACGAGAAGAGCGAGCGGCCGCGACCCTCGGTGTTCACGGCTTTGACAATGCGAAGGCGCCGGCGACGCCTTAAGGTTTTCGCGCGTTCGCAGTTTCGTGAACGACGCGGGGTCCTAAACGAGGTGGGCGCTTGGGACTTCTGCCGCTAACCGTTCTTGACTGGCTGCACCACTCCAACCTTTTTTGGAGCCAATTTCGCCAGTTTAACGTCCGAGCGGCTCGCTTCGATATTCTCGAGGAACTGGCGTGCGCTCTCTTTCCAGGTAAAGCGCATAGAATGTTCGCGTGCATCCTCACGCGACAAGGTCAGCGCCTTGAGGCAGGCGGCTCGTAGGTCCTCGTCAAGCACGCCAGCGCCGGGCCCCACGACATCGATCGGCCCGGCTACGGGATAAGCCGCCACCGGCAAGCCGCTGGCCATCGCCTCGATCATGACGATCCCGAACGTGTCGGTGCGCGAGGGGAAGACGAACACATCCGCGCTCGCATAGATGTCGGCGAGCGCCTCCCCCTGCTTGGCGCCAAGGAAATGCGCGTGCGGATAGCTGCGCTCGAGATGGGGGCGAACCGGTCCATCGCCGACGATGACGGTGGATCCGGGCAAATCGAGGTTCAGCATCGCTTCGAGGTTCTTTTCCACCGCCACCCGTCCCACGGAAAGGAAGATCGGCCGCGGCAGGTCGAGGGCGCGCTTCGAGCGTGGGCGGTAAACCGCGTGGTTGACGCCGCGAGTCCAGAGCCTGACCCGGGGGAAGCCGCGGCGGGTAAGGTCGGCGCCGATGGTCGGCGTCGGCGCCATCACCGCCGCCGAAGGCGCATGGAAGTACCGCAAGCCGGCATAGGTCAGCCGTTCAGGAACCCCGATCCTCGCCGACACGTATTCAGGAAAGCGGGTGTGATAGCTGGTGGTGAAGATCCGCTTGTGCTTGAGGCAATAGCGCCTCGTGAGCCAGCCGATCGGGCCTTCGGTGGCGATGTGGATATGGTCGGGCTTGGCTTCGTCGATACGCTCGCCAATCCGTCGCCAGGATGGGATCGCGAGGCGAATTTCCGGATAGGAGGGCAGGGGAGCGGTCCACATGCCCTGCGAGGTGAGGAATTCGAACGATGCGCCCAATTCGCTCGCCGCCTGAGTCATCCGCTCCAGAGTCGACACCACGCCATTGACTTGCGGGCGCCAGGCGTCGGTGGCGATCAGGATACGCATCAGGCCAATTCCGCTTGCGCCTCGTCAGCCCCCGTCTCGTTCGCTTCATCCTCGAACGACAGCTTGTCTTCGGCCCAGGCGAGCTGCAGCGGATTCTTCCAGCGCAACACCTCCATCTGGCCGTCATAGTGCTCGACTACCAGCGAGCAGGATTCCACGAAGTCGCCGGTGTTGACGTAGATCACGCCCTCCATGTCGCGGATGACTGGGTGATGGATGTGGCCGCAGACCACCCCGTCGACGCCGCGCTTTTTGGCTTCCGCCGCCAGCTCTCGCTCGAATGAGCCGATGAAATTAACGGCGTTCTTGACCTTGAGTTTCGCCCAGGCCGAAAACGACCAGTAGGGCAAGCCAAGGGCCCGGCGCGCCGCGTTGAAATGGGTGTTGACGAACAGGGCGAAATCGTAGGCCCAGTCGCCGAAGAAGGCGAGCCACTTCGAATGGCGCACAACGACGTCGAATTCGTCGCCATGGATGATAAGATAGCGCTTGCCGTCCGCGGCGGTATGGATCGCCTGCCGCTTGATCTCGATTCCGCCGAAGGTCAGACCGAAAAACTGACGGGCGAATTCATCGTGGTTGCCCGGGACGAACACCATCCGCGCGCCGCGCCGAACCTTTCGCAGCAGTTTCTGGATGACGTCGTTATGCGCCTGCGGCCAGTACCAGCCGGAGCGGAGCCGCCAGCCGTCAATGATGTCGCCGACAAGGTAGATCGTGTCGGCCTCGACATGGCGCAGCATATCCAAGATGAGATGCGCCTGGCACCCGCGCGTGCCCAAGTGTAAGTCCGACAGGAACAGGGTCCTGTATCGATGGGTCTCTGGGAATTTGGGCACCAGTAGCCTCCTCGCGAGGGGGCGAACAACGAGAAATGACTGCGCAGATTCTCATGTCGCTTCGATGACGCGACGCACTTGAACGTTTATAATTGGCAGCCTGAACAGTGTCGAGAGCAGGGGGGCAACAGTGGATTTGGGAATCGCGGGCCGGAAGGCGATTGTTTGCGCTTCGAGCAAAGGCTTGGGCCGAGCCTGCGCGCAGGCGCTCGCGGAAGCGCGTTGCGCGGTCGTGCTTAACGGGCGGGACAAGGAGGTTCTGGGACGCACGGCGATGGAACTGCGCCAGGCGACGGGCGTCGAGGTCCTTGAAATCGCAGGCGATCTCGACAATCCCGCGACGCGGGCGGGACTGATCGCCGCCTGCCCAGACGCCGACATCCTCGTCAATAACAACGGCGGGCCCCCGTTCAAGAATTTTGCCGAAATCAGCCGCGAGGATGTCCTTAAAGGCGTCGAATCGAACATGCTGACCCCGATCGCTTTGGTCCAGGCGCTGGCGCCGGGGATGGTGGAGCGCAAATTCGGACGAATCATCAACATCACGTCCAGTTCGGTTCGGGCGCCCATCGCCGGCCTCGACGTCTCGTCCGGCGCCCGCGCGGGGCTGACCGCGTTCCTCGCCTCGGCCGCGCGTCTATTCGCGCGCGACAACGTGACCATTAACTCGATCCAGCCTGGATCGTTTGCGACCGACCGTCAAAAAGCAGGTCTGGCGCGCACCGCGGCCCAGCGGAACGTCAGCGTGGACGTCGCGCGCGCCGATTCGCAGGCGCGAATCCCGGTCGGGCGCTTCGGCGAGCCGGACGAATTCGGCGCCCTCTGCGCCTTCCTCGCCAGCGCCCAGGCGGGTTTCATCACCGGCCAGAACATCCTCATCGACGGGGGCGCATTCCCGGGCGCTTTTTGAGCAGCGGGCATCGATCGACGAGGGGCGCGGCACGCGCAGTGATGAAAGCGAAATCAATCGTCGGAAGTCTGACTGGCGTCGCCCTCATTGCCGTTGTTCACGTCGCCCGAAGCGCCACCGAGCCGCCGGGTCCGCTTGAGCCGGGCAACGCCGGAGCCCCGGCGGAGCTTATGCAATGTGGCGACTGCCACATGGTCTTTCCGTCCCGGATGCTCCCCAGCCGCTCCTGGGCCGCGATTCTATCGACGATGGACGATCATTTCGGCGAGGACGCTGCGATCCCGAAGAAAGACCTGGACGTCATCCGCAATTTCCTGACCTCGCATGCGGCCGATTCTCCCGACGCCACGGTTCGGGAGCGGCACTATTTAGGCGCGCTCCTGCCGGAGAGCACGCCTTTGAGGATTACCGGCACGCCCTGGTGGAACCAGATGCACGCGGACTTCGACTTCGACGGAGTCAGACATAGCCAGGTCAAATCCCCCGCGAACTGCCTCGCCTGCCATAACACCAAGAACGTCGTTCAATAGCCCTGTCGAAGTAGCGGAAGGGACCATGGGCAATTGTGCCGCCATGCTCGCGTGACGCGGGTCTGGGACCTTGGCGTCCGCATGTTCCACTGGCTCATGGCCGCGGCGGTCGCGATCGCCTTGGTCACGGGCCTCTCGGGACCACGAAACTTGCTGAACGTTCACATCGCCGCAGGCGCCGCCATTGGAGGTCTCGTCGCGTTTCGCATCCTATGGGGCGTCATGGGTTCGACCTATGCGCGATTTTCAAGCTTTCCCGTTGACCTCACAGCGATCAATGCGGACCTCGCCGGGCTTCTCGCCGGTCGCCGACCTCGATATCGGGGACACAATCCACTTGGCAGCCTGATGGCGCTTGCCCTTCTCGCGATTATCTCTTTTTCCGTTATAGCCGGTGTCATCACCCTGGGCGGCGTCGACAAGCAGGGCCCTTTGGCTTTCGCCGTGACTTACGTTTCAGGCAAAGCGGCGCAAAGACTCCATCTGGCTCTCGCTTATGGTCTCCTTGGGTTGATCGCGGGTCATCTCCTCGGCGTCGCCTACGAGTCTGTTCAGGCTGGCGCCAACCTCCCCCTCGCCATGATCACCGGCAACAAGGCTGCCTCTGTCGGCGACCATGCGGCGAGGGCGGTGAAAGCAAGACCGTTTCTCGCCGGGTTCTGTATTCTGATCTTGATCGCCGTCGCCGCTCACCAGATCGTGGCGCTGTCGGCGCGCCCGGCGTTGGGCGTGCCGGCTGGTCCGCTCGATCCAACTTATGCGCAAGAATGCGGGAGCTGCCATATGGCCTATCCGCCAAGTCTCGCCGCGAGCTCAAGATGGATCGCGATCATGAATGGTCTCCAGGATCACTTCGGCGAGGACGCCAGTCTCGAGCCCGGCCTCGCGGGCCGCATACGCGCTTACCTGACGACGAACGCCGCAGAGAGATGGGACACCCGCGCCGCCCACGAGCTTCAGGGCTCTGACCCTCGGGATCCGCTTCGCCTGACGGCGACCCCGTTCTGGATCCGCATGCACCAAAGCATTCCAGAGAGCGTCTTCAAATCCAGGGCGGTCGGTGCGAAAGGCGCTTGCGCAGCGTGTCATAGCGATGCTTCGACGGGCCGCTTCGATCCGCAAGCCATCAACATTCCCAGGCGGGCTTACCAATGAAGACGACCGTTCGTGGCCTGATCGCGATCATCTTTTCGGCCGGCCCGCTCGCGCCTGCCGCCGCGGGCGAATCCCCCAAGACCGTTCTCGACTTCTACGCAAACGAGGCGAAAGCCTCCGATCCCAGTTTCAGCGCATTTTCCGCTGAGCGAGGCGAGCATCTCTTCAGGACCCACTTCTCGACCGGCAAGCCCGACACGCCGTCCTGCACGACCTGTCACACGACAGACCCAACAAAGACTGGGCAAACCCGTGCGGGAAAGGACATCGAGCCGATGGCAGCCTCGGCGAACCCGAAGCGCTACAGCGACCAGGCGAAAACGGAAAAATGGTTTCGACGAAACTGCAACAACGTGCTCGGCCGGGATTGTACCGCGACGGAAAAGGGCGACTTCATAACGTTCATGTTGGCCCAATGATTGCGCGAGCGTCTGGCGCCGCGGCAAGGCATCTCCCTGGCGGACAAATCCGTCCAAATAAACGCGCTTAAGCACCCATAAACGCTAGTAAACGTTAGTAAAACTGCTCCCATCTACTAGCGTTTATTTTTTCGAATCGGGACTTTTCAATGGGTTACGGCCATTTGGAGTAAAAAAATCCTCGTTCTGGAGAAGCCTGATACGGGCTCCCAACTTCGATCGGTCGTCCGCCCTCTTTCTCGCTCGCCACCTAAAATGCTCATACGAAATGTGTAGCATAGAATTTTGGATTTAGCAAAAAATTGTCACGAAGCCGATTCATGCGGAGAATACGGCCGATGGCTATCGCCGGAGGCGGCGCCGCGTTTCAGGTCGGGCCCGGCGGTTTCGGCTCTGGCCCGGCCTGCGCATCAAAAATTCGCGATGCTGCGGAAAAGGACGGTTTGACGGTTGTTTGAGCACTATGATAGCTTACGTCTAGCTCCGGGCTCCCGAGAGAGCGGAGCTTCCAAGACTTTAAAAGGAAACGACGCCATGGCATGGACGACCCCCGAAGTTCGTGAAGTCTGCGTTGGCATGGAAGTGACAAGCTACCTGTCGGCTGAGATGTGAAACGAACGCCGCCCGTTTTAGGCGGGCGGCGTCTTCAGACTGCCGAGCCGATCGATGCGGCGTCTCCGTATCGGTGGGGGAGCCAATTCAGATAAAAACGTTGCGCCATCGGCGCTATTTTTTTGCTCATTTCGCATAATCGCCGGTAATTTGAGCGCCTCGATCAGCATGTCTCGAAGACGCTGTACACGGGCCCATCCGCAAGACGGTGCCCGATGCCCACTGCAACGATTCCATTCAACCAGTCATATTGCGCCGATGATGTCTCGAAAAACGGTGCTATGCGGAAATAGTAACTTGAGGGGTCTACAACCTCGCCAGCTTCAATCCTGGAAACAACGTCGGCGGGACCGCGACGAATGCCCCGGTAGCTCATGCCAATCATCGCGCCATCCGCCGTTCTCAGCACGAGCCGCACGTCCAACGCCGTGCTGCCATCCGCACGAACAATCTGCCAGTCATTCCCGCCATCGAGCACCTCGCCGGAGACCCGTTCGCCTATAAACGAGCCGCCAAACACCACGCCGACACGGCGTAGCCCACCGGGCGCCGGGCCGACAATTTGCAACCTGCGGACATTGAGGCGCATCACAAAGAGCGGCCGGGTCCGAACCGTCTTCAGTGCTTCGGGCAGATCATTCATCGTCAATTCGGACATTTCATTTGGCCTTGATGTTGAAAGGGTCTGAGCTTGGGCGGCTGGGCGCCGTCGCTCCATGATCTGCGGCGCATGAGGCAACCTGGTCGCTCATTACGGCGCACGCTTGATCGCAACCGCCGAGGCATCGTGGACCAAGGCGATGCCGACCTCGTAGCGTTCGGACGTTACTTCATCTCGACCCCTGATTTGCCAGACCGAATTCGGAACGGACTCCCCCTTAGCCCCTACGACCGTGACACGTTCTACACTTTCGACGGCAAGGGTTATATCGACTACTCGCGCTTCGGCGGAGCCGGGTGACTTCGTTTGGCTAGCGAAAGCACTATGCTGACGCATTCAAATTCGACCTGTATCTATGGGTGAGGAGATCTCTTGCCATTGCTCAGCTTCGACGTCATCAAAAGTCGCAATGAGCACGATTTGGGGCGTTGCTCGACACCGCCGATGACGTCATAATCGAAGCCTTCGGCGTTCCTCCGATCGATTGTTATCAGAATCGTCCACGAGAACCCCAGAAGCAGAATTAAGCTGCTGGATAGGGGCCTGCAGAGCACCCAATCAGTGCAGCGATAGTCAGCGCAGAACTTAAGCTATTGGCGCGCCATATCCAGGAATCCGACGGAGGCGAGTGTGGCTAGCACGATCAAAGTCAATGGTGTCGACCGTACGGTCGATGTCGAGAGCGACACGCCGCTTCTTTGGGTGTTGCGCGATGTCCTCGGGATGACCGGCACGAAGTTCGGCTGCGGCATAGCGCAATGCGGCGCGTGCACGGTGCAGATCGACGGCGAACCGGTGCGCTCGTGTCTGCTGCCGGTCGGTTCGATCGGCGACCGAAAGATCACCACCATCGAGGGAATTGGCGAAACTGAGGCCGGACGCAAGATCCAGAAGGCGTGGCTCGACCTCGAGGTCGTGCAATGTGGCTATTGCCAGTCCGGCCAGATCATGTCCGCAGCCGCTTTGCTGGCCAGGACGCCTGAGCCGAAGGACTCCGACATCGATGCGGCGATGGCTGGAAACATTTGCCGGTGCGGCACCTATGTGCGGATCCGCGCTGCAATCAAAGAAGCCGCCAGCGCGGCCTGACGGAGACCCGACCCATGTCACAGATCTCCTTCGCTCGGAAGCTCACCCGCCGCACGATCTTGAGGGCGACGGCCGCTGCCAGCGGCGGCCTTATCATCAGCGTCTCTATTCCTTGTCTGAGCGCTGCGCTTGCCGCGACGGCGGATGCGGATTTTGCGCCGAATGCTTTTGTCCGCATCGATCCCGACGAAAAAGTCACCTTCACAATCCCGCAAGTCGAAATGGGCCAAGGCATCTACACCGCCCTCTCCATGATCCTCGCGGAGGAGCTTGACGCGCCCTTCGAGCACGTGACCGCCGTCGCGGCGCCGCCGAATGACAAACTCTACGGAAATCCCCTTCTCGGGTTCCAGGTGACCGGGGGCTCGACGTCTGTCCGCGCTTTCTGGAAACCGATGCGACTGGCCGGCGCGACCGCCCGGGCCATGCTGGTGCAAGCTGCGGCGACGAAGTGGAGCGTTGATCCCGCGTCCTGCCGGACCGAGAATGGCGAGGTTGTTCACGACGCAAGCGCCCAGAAGGCAACCTACGGCGACCTGGTGCAGGCGGCCGCCGCTCTGACGTCGCCGGAAAATCCGCCGCTCAAGCCCGCGACGGACTTCAAGCTGATCGGCAAGTCGCTGAAACGGCTCGACACACCCGAGAAGGTCAACGGCAAAGCCGTTTATGGGATCGACGCGCGGCCCGAGGGCGTGAAGATCGCCACGCTTGCGAGTTGCCCAGTGTTCGGCGGCAGGATCGCGCATGTCAACGACGAGCGGGCGAAGGCCGTGCCCGGAGTCCGACAGGTCATCGTTCTCGACGATCTGGTTGCCGTCGTTGGCGATCACATGTGGGCCGCCAAGAAGGGCCTCGGCGCCCTCGACATCACCTGGGACGAAGGGCCGAACGCTGCAGTTTCGACGGCTGATGTCCTCAATGGGCTTGTGGCTGCAAGCGAGAATCAAGGCGCGGTCGCGAAATCGACCGGCGATGTCGCCAAGGCTCTGGGCGAAGGAACGAAAATCGAGGGGACTTACCACGTTCCTTTCCTTGCTCACGCCCCGATGGAGCCGATGAACTGCACGGTGCACGTTCGTCCCGACGCCTGCGAGATCTGGGTCGGCAATCAGGTCATCACCCGCGCCCAAGCGGTCGCCGCGAAGCTGACAGGCTTGCCGCCCGAGAAAGTCACCGTCCACAACCACCTGATCGGCGGCGGCTTCGGCCGGCGGCTCGAAGTGGATTATATCGCCAAGGCGGTGCGCATCGCGCAGAAGGTCGATGGGCCTGTCAAAGTCATCTGGACTCGCGAAGAGGACATCCAGCAAGCGCTCTACAGGCCCTTCTATTTCGACCGCTTCCAGGCGGCCCTTTCAGGCGGCCAAATTGCTGCTTGGAGTCATAGGATCGCCGGCTCCTCGGTGCTCGCCCGCTGGGCGCCGCCCGCCTTCAAGGACGGCATCGACGGGGACGCAGTCGACGGCGCGATCGATTTTCCCTACGATACGCCAAACCTTCATGTCGAATATGTCCACGCTGAGCCGCCGGGCGTGCCAACTTGCTTCTGTCGGAGCGTGGGCCCGGGCCACAATATCTTCGTCGTCGAGAGTTTCGTCGATGAATTGGCGCACGCCGCAGGGCAGGATCCGGTCGCCTTCCGCCGCGCGCATCTCAAAAAGGAACCGCGGCTTCTCGCCTGTCTCAATCTTGCGTCAGAAAAGGCGGGCTGGGGAGGCGCGCTGCCCGCGCGAGTTGGACGCGGGGTCGCCTGCCAAAGCGTGTTCGGCTCGTATGTCGCGGCGATTGTGGAGGCGGAAGTCGACAATGACGGCGAGATTGCGATCCGCCGCGTGACCGCAGCTGTCGATTGCGGCACGGTGGTCAATCCCGACAGCGTCGAGGCGCAGATCCAGGGCGGCCTTATCTTCGGGCTCACGGCCGCCCTCTATAACGAGATCACGATCGCCAAAGGCCGGGTGCAGCAAAGCAACTTCAACAACTACCGGATGATGCGGATCAACGAGGCGCCCGCGATCGAGGTCCATCTCATGCGGAACGGCGAGGCGCCGGGCGGCATTGGCGAGCCGGGCACCTCGATCGCCGGCCCCGCGCTCGCCAATGCCCTGTTCGCCGCGACCGGGATCCGGTTGCGAAGCCTTCCCATCGATCGCAAACAACTCGCGCCGAGGAGAGCCGCATGAGGAGCTTCTGGCGCGCCCTGCTCGCGTCGGTCGCGCTCGTTGCCGTCGCGGCGCTCGGTTTCGTCGCCTGGAACGTCTTTGGCCCCGGACCGACCGATTTCGCAGGCCGCGACCGCGTCGCGCTGATCGACTATAAGTTGGCTGATCCGACCGGCGTTCCTGCGAGCCTCAAGGATGCGAGCCTGATCGACCGGGGGCGCTATCTCATCCGCGCCGCAGACTGCGAGGCCTGTCATACTTCCATCGGCGGACAGCCTTTCGCCGGGGGCCGGGCCTTTGTCCTGCCATTTGGCACGATCTATTCGACCAACATCACGCCCGACAGTGACACCGGCGTCGGCCAGTATACCGACGCAGATTTTCTCGCGGCGGTCCATCGTGGCGTCCGGCGTGACGGCGCGCCGCTTTACCCTGCAATGGCCTTCGCCAGTTACACCTACCTGACGGACGCCGACACCCTCGCCATCAAAGCCTATCTCTTCAGCCTCAAGCCGATCAGCGCGCCGGCGATTCCTAATACCTTCGCCTTTCCGTTCGATCAGCGCTGGGCGATGGGCGTGTGGGCGATGATGTTCAACGCGAACAAGCGGTTCGAGCCGCACGCCAATCAAAGCCCCGAGTGGAACCGCGGCGCCTATCTCGTCGAGGCGCTCGCCCATTGCGGGGAATGCCATACGCCCCGAAATCTGTTCCAGGCGTTGGACAATCGGAGCAAGTTCGCCGGCGCCGTCACCGGCGGCTGGCGCGCCTACAACATCACGGGCGATCCGAAGAGCGGAGTCGGGGATTGGAGTGAGGCGGCGCTCGCGCATTATCTCGCCACGGGACATGCAGAGGGGCGCGGCACCGCGGCCGGGCCGATGGGCGAAGCAGTCGACCTCAGCCTCGTGCATCTAACCAGCGAAGACATCGCGGCCATGGTCGCTTATTTGCGCACCGTTCCGCCGATCGCGAACCCGAGCCTGCCCGCGCCGAGATCGCCTGACGCAATCGCCCCGCGTGCTCCCGGAGCAAGCGGCCATCCGCTTGGCGAGCAGATCTACGCGGAAGCCTGTGCAAGCTGCCACGGGTGGACAGGCAAGAGCCCGATCTCAGGCCTCGCGACGATCGCGGGCGCGCGCTCCGTGAATGACCCGTCCGGCGTCAATGTGGCGCAGGTCATCCTGTTCGGCGGCGGACGCAAGCCGGGCGAAGCGGGGATGGCGATGCCGGCCTTCGGCGACGCCTATTCCGACGCCGAGATCGCCGCCGCCGCCAATTATGTCACCGAGCGGTTCGGCGCCGCAGGCTCGAGCCTGACGGCGGAGAAGATCGCCTCGCTCAGGCTCACCCGGTAGCTGGCGAGCTTGCGGCGCTTATCTGTGGCTCTTCCAAAGGCGGCGCCAGTCCGACGAGTTCGACAACATCGGCAGTCTCTTGAAGCGCGGCGAGTGTCGGCCCATCGTAATCTTTCCACTATCCTCCCGAAGCAGCCGCGCCTCGTGAATCGGATCGCGGAATTTAGAGGTTCGGCTTAGTCGCGGCGAATAGGTAGTTCACAGCGGTGTCGGACGAGAGGCGCCAGTCGCGTCTGAGCGGATTGTAGACCATGCCGCGCAGGCTCCGGCGCCTTAAGCCTGCGGCGCGGGCGAAGCCGGTGAGCTCGAGCGGCGTCACGAATTGCTCCCAAGCGTGCGTTCCGGGCTCGAGCCAGCGCAAGACATATTCGGCGCCGACAATCGCAAGCGCAAAGCTTCTCAATGTGCGGTTGAGGGTCGAGACGAGCAGAAGGCCGCCGGGCTTGACGAGCGAAGCGGACGTGGCGACGAAGCGTTTCGGATCGGCCGCATGCTCGATCACCTCCATTGCGCTCACGACCTCGAAGCGCCGCGGCTCTTCGGCCAGCTCCTCGATCGTGCCCATGCGATAGGCGAGCTTGGCGCCGGTCTCCTCGGCGTGATGGCGCGCGGCCTCGATCGCGGCGGGCGCCGGATCGATTCCGACGACATTGGCGCCGAGCCGCGCCAGGGGTTCGGCGAACAGTCCCGCGCCGCAGCCGATGTCGAGGATGTCGATTCCAGCGAGCGGCGCGCCGACCCCGGTCTCAAGCTTGAAATGCCGCACGATCAGGTCGCGCGCCCAGCCGATCCGGATCGGGTTGATGCGATGCAGCGGGGCCATCGGGCCTTCCGGGTCCCACCACGTGTCGCCCAGCGCCTCGAAGCGCGCGACTTCATCGGACTTAACGCTCGGCGACGGCCTGACTGACATCGCAACCTTTCCCGCGCCGGATCTCAGCGTTGACCCATCGGGCGCGCGCCTCTATAGGCCGCGTCCACGCATCGCGCGAGTCTTCGCCGTCTTCCCCCAAGGACCTCAAGGAATTATGCCGCGTCTGGTGATGAAATTCGGCGGCACGTCGGTCGCCGACCTTCCACGCATTCGCAACGTCGCCGCGCATGTGAAACGAGAGATCGACGCAGGCTTCGAGGTCGCGGTCGTCGTCTCCGCCATGGCGGGCAAGACCAACGAGCTTGTCGCCTGGTGCAAGGAAGCAGGCTCCCACTCCGACAACCCCGAATACGATTCCGTCGTCGCCTCAGGCGAACTTGTGACGGCCGGACTCTTGGCGCTGGTGCTCAAGGACATGGGGCTCAAGGCGCGCTCGTGGGCTGGATGGCAGATTCCGCTCGTCACTGACGACATGCACGGGTCGGCCCGCATCGCCGGCATCGATGGAACGCGGCTTGGCGAGGGGTTCGCGGCGGGCGAGATCGCCGTCGTCGCCGGCTTCCAGGGCGTGCACAAGACCACCAATCGGGTGACGACGCTGGGGCGCGGCGGCTCGGACACGTCCGCGGTCGCGCTTGCGGCGGCGATTTCGGCCGAACGGTGCGATATCTATACTGACGTCGACGGCGTCTACACGTCCGATCCGCGCGTCGTGCCGAGGGCGCGCCGGCTCGCCAAGGTGGCGTTCGAGGAAATGCTGGAAATGTCTTCGCTGGGCGCCAAGGTGCTTCAGGTGCGCTCGGTCGAATTGGCGATGGTGAACAAGGTCAAGCTCTATGTGCGCTCGTCGTTCGACGATCCGGCGCGCCCTCGGCTTGGCACGCTTATCTGCGACGAGGAGGAAATCATGGAGCAGGAGGTCGTCACCGGCATCGCCTTCTCGCGCGACGAAGCGCAAATCACTCTGCGGGATGTCGCCGACAAGCCCGGGGTCGCCGCGGCGATCTTCGTGCCGCTGGCCGACGCAAACATCAACGTCGACATGATCATCCAGGTCGTCTCCGACGACACGACGACCACCGACATCACCTTCACCGTGCCGGCGGCCGAGTATGAGCGCGCGATGAGCATCCTCAAGGAGCGGCGGGAAAAGATCGGCTACGTCAAGCTGCAGGGGGCGCAGGACGTGGTGAAGATCTCGGCGATCGGCGTTGGCATGCGCTCGCATTCCGGCGTCGCCGCGCGCGCCTTCAAGGCCCTGGCCGAGAAGGGCGTCAACATTCGCGCCATCACCACGTCGGAGATCAAGTTCTCGATGCTGATCGACGACGCGTATACAGAGCTTGCGGTGCGCACCTTGCACACGCTTTATGGGCTGGACGCGAAGTAAGGAAACTGGCGCGAGGTAAGCTGTGCACGAAGCTCATCGGTTCGCGACCCGCCTGAATTCATTTGCGTCGAAACCGGAGGCTTACTGGCCGGCGAGACATGGGAAACCGACGCCTCTCGAACTGGCGGAGCGGGCGTCAAAAGTTGCGGGCCTGACCGATGTCGACCTCAACTATCCCGACCACCTCGGCCCCGACCCGCGCGCCACTGGAGAGGCTGTTCGCAATCTCGGCCTCGCGGTCAACGGCCTCGCGATGCGTTATTATTCCAACCCGGCCTTTAAGATTGGCGCTTTCACCAATCCCGACCCGGCGGTGCGGCGCGAAGCGATCGACCTAACGAAGCGAGGAATCGACGCGGCTCGAGAAGCGGGTTGCAGCCTGATGACTCTGTGGCTCGGTCAGGACGGTTTCGACTACGCGTTTCAGGCCGACTACGCCCGGCTGTGGCGCGACGAGGTCGACGGCATCCGCGAGGTCGCGGAGCACGATCCGGGTTGCCTCGTCAGTCTCGAATATAAGCCCAATGAGCCGCGCTCGTTCAGCCTCCTGCCTGATTGCGCGACGACTTTGCTGGCGTTGAAAGAAACCGGAGCGCCGAACCTTGGGGTCACACTGGACTTCGCGCATGTGCTTTATGCGGACGAGCAACCGGCTTTCGCGGCGGCGCTGATCGCCCGCCACAGCAGGCTTCTCGGCCTTCATCTCAACGACGGCTACTCCAAGCGCGACGACGGACTGATGGTCGGCGCCGTTCACCCGATCCAGACCATCGAGCTTCTCCGACAAGCCAGGACCGACCGCTTCGACGGCGCTATCTATTTCGACACGTTTCCGGATCTCACCGGCCTCGATCCAGTGAAGGAATGCGAGACCAACATTGCGACGGTGAAGTCGATGCTGCGGGTCATCGAAAAGATCGACGCAGACAATGCGCTTTCGGGCGCCATGGCGTTGCAGGACGCGGTGACAGCGCACGCGATCGTCCGACGGGCGATGTTCGGGGACTGAATGCTTGTCGCGGAAGACGGCCCTATGAGCGCCGAGCCTCAGCCGGCGATTGCGGACAAGGAGCCGGGCGTGGAGCCAACGGTCATCGTCGTCGGGAGCCTGCACTACGACATCATGGTCGATGCGCCGGCCAGGCCCCGCAAAGGCGAGACAGTGACTGGACAAAGCTGGGCGCCCAAGTTTGGCGGCAAGGGAGGCAACCAGGCGCTCGGAGCGAGCCGTCAAGGCGTTTTGACCGCCATTGTCGGCGCGGTCGGAAAGGACAGTTTCGGGGAGACTCTGCTCGCGAGTCTTGATCGGGCGAATGTGAATCGCCGCGGAGTTGCGGTTATCGACGGGCTCGGATCTGGAATGAGTGTCGCGATCTTCGATGACGAAGGCGATTACGGCGCCGTCATCGTGTCTGGCGCCAATCTCGCCATCGCGCCCGGCCAATTGAGCGACGCGGCGCTCTCGCGCGGCAAAGTTCTCGTGCTCCAGAACGAGATTCCGGAAGTCGTCAACGAGGCGGTCGCTCGTCGAGCTCGCGAGCGGGGACTGACGATCATCCTCAACGCCGCGCCGGCGCGCGCCTTTGCGACAAGGCTTCCTGATCTCATCGATGTGTTGGTGGTCAACGCCATCGAAGCGGAGATGCTAGGCGGCGGCCGAGTGTCTTCGCTCGAGACCGCCGCTCAGGCCGCCGCCACGCTTGCCTCGAGATTCAGGGCGGTCGTCGTTACCGCGGGCGCTGACGGCGTCGCTTTCTGCGGGGAAGCTGGTCAGAGCGCGACTTTGCCGGGCCTAAAGGTGGCGGTGGCGAGCACCCACGGCGCGGGAGACACGTTCGTTGGCACCCTGGCTGCTAGACTCGCCCTCGGCGATGCGATGAGCGCCGCGCTCACGGTCGCCAATGAAGAAGCCGCGAAACTCGTCTCGACCCCCGAGAGCGCGCGGACGTTTTGAGCGATCTCCGCGCGCGCGGCCGCGAGGATTAGGCTCGCTTTACTTCAGCGGTGGGATTCGCAGGACCTGGCCAGGATAGATCTTGTCGGGATGCGTCAGCATCGGGCGGTTGGCCTGGAAGATGGTGTCGTACTTATCCCCGTGGCCCTTACCGTATTCGCGCTCGGAAATCGCCCACAGCGTGTCGCCGCTTTTGACCGTATAGAACTTCGATTCCGGCGCTGCGGTCACGGGCTTGATGTCGTTCTGCACCGTCTGCACGCCGACCGTGTTGCCGAGCGCAATCGCGATCTTTTCGGCTTGCTCTGTATTCGCAGCGCTGCCGGTCACGTGCACCTTGTCGCCGTCGACCGCGATTTTCACGCCTGACGTGTCGAGGCCGTGCTTCTGTAGCTCCTTTTGAAGGTCGTCGGCCGTCGCCGCCTTCGCCTCGCTGGCGCCGAAGAGCTTTTCGCCGGCGCTTTTGACGAAACTGATTAGTCCCATGTGTCGTGCTCCTGACGCCAGCGGCGCTCGGGTTGATTGAAGCGGGCGCCGTTACGGGCGCCCCGCAATCCTATCGATAAAGACCCGAAGTGGACAGCAAGATTTCGCTTAGGGAAAAGCGCTCAGGCGCGCTTCATGCTGTTCATGACCATGCCGATGATCGCCGACACGATCGCGCCGGACACGCCGCCGCCGACCAGCTGACCAACGAGAGCGCCGATATCCATGTTGCCCGCGGTCCCTTGCAGCATGGGGATGAGCGAGGTCAGAAGCGATCCGCCCGCCGCGCCGCCCAGAGCGCCGGCGATCGTGTTCCCGGCCGTCCCCAGATTAACATTTTTCGCCGTCGCGCCGGCCGCGTTGCCGCCGATCGCGCCCGCGATGAGCTGGATGATAAGGTTGATAATCATGCCCGACATTCGCTTCCCTCCGTTGTGCCCTAAAATTGCTCTAAATGCCTCGTTTTTGCTTTATTTTTGACATATGTCAACACGTGTAACCCGGCGTCAGGTACAGACTATGCGTGATTTCGGAATCAAGCCCCCCGCCGAGACTAAACTCTGCAAGCCGCACACTACCCTCGGCATCTTGACGAGCGGATGAATGACGACAATGCGCGCGGGCATCTGCCCCTCGGGGCTCTAGCGCCGCCGCCGTCTGGAGACTACTCGCCCGCATCTGCTATGGTTCAGGGCCTCGCCCGCGACGGATGCGCTTATGAAAGACCCTTATGAAACCCTCGGCGTCGCTAAGACGGCCTCCGCCGACCAGATCCGCGGCGCTTACCGAAAGCTTGCGAAGAAGCTGCACCCAGACCTCAATCCAGGCGACAAGAATGCTGAGGAGCGGTTCAAGGAGGTCGCCGCCGCCAACGATTTGCTTTCAGATCCGGAGAAGCGGCGGCGCTTCGACGCCGGCGAGATCGATGCATCGGGAGCGGAGAGAGCGCCGCCCAACGCCCGCTATTATCGCGACTATGCCGGGGAAGGCGGTCATCCTTATGAGGGCCAGTCCGCTTACGGAGACTTCGCGCAGGGCGACGATCTTTTCGCGGAACTCCTCCGCCGCAGCGCCGAGCAGGCGCGACGCCGTCCGGGCGTGGACATGCATTACGAGCTTCCGATCGATTTCCTCGACGCAGTGAACGGCGCCACCAAAACGATCACATTGCCGCAGGGCGGAACGTTGGATGTGACCATTCCGGCCGGTGTCGAGGACGGGCAAACTCTGCGTCTGCGCGGCAAGGGCGCGCCGAGCCCCGGCGAGGGGCCCCCAGGCGACGCGCTGGTGCAGATCGTGGTCAAGCCGCATCGCTATTTCAGCCGCGAGGGCGACGACATCCTGCTCGATCTGCCGATCACCGTGAAAGAAGCGGGGCTGGGGGCGGAGATCAGAACGCCGACGACCACGGGGAGCGTCATGCTCAAAATCCCGAAGCGCTCGAACACCGGCGACATGCTGCGTCTGCGCGGCAAGGGCGTGAAGAGGCGGGGGGGCGCCGGCGACGAACTGGTTAAGCTCAAAGTGATGATGCCGACCGAGGCCGAGCCCGAACTTGATGCGTTCCTAGCCGATTGGAAGCCGGCGGGAACTTATGATCCGCGCAAGGAGATGTGAGCCATGTTCACGGAGCAGGAATTTCTGGAGCGCGCGCGGCTCGATCGACGAACGCTTTCCGTCTGGATCGAGGAGGAATGGGTCATCCCCGCTCGCTCCTCCGAAGAGCTTGCCTTCACCGACATGGATCTCGCGCGAGCCAATCTGATCCGCGATCTCAAGGACAACATGGGGGTGAACAATGAGGGGCTCGGGGTGATCCTGCATCTTCTGGATCAGATGCATTCGCTCCGGCGGGCGCTCGCGGCTACGCTTGAATCCGCGCGCGAAGGGCGCCCTTCATCGCCGCGATAATCCGCCTCGACCGAGCGCTCAGATCTGCGGGCCCATCTGCCAATTGAAGTGTTCGGCGTTGAAAATATGATTATGGAGGTTGGCGATCCACTGGCGACCTGAGGCCGTCAGGCTCAGATATTTCATCCCCTCTTCGAGGTGGCCCGACACCGTGTTCCAGTAGAATCCTGGAAATTTCTCGACGAGGTCGGCGGGCGAAGCGTAACCGAACTGCCGGTTGCTGCCGAGTTCCTCGAACTCGTAAAACAACGCATTGGCCTTCCTTGGATACAAGGGGTCGCCGAGCTGCCCGATCAGATCGGCGGCTTGAACCAGGCGCGGCTCGAGTCCGGGCTGATCGGCCTCCGAAGTCGGGGTTGGGGGAAAGCGGGTGAGTTCGATCGCAGCGGCGACACGGGCGGGGTCGATCGTCGTCGACTTGCCCAGGCGCTCGTAAACGAACAGCTTCGATCGATCGACGTGATAGGCGGCAAGCGACGCGTCCGACGCCCCACGCGGCAGCGTGACTGTTCGCCCGTTCTTGTCGACGATGAACTCGGTCTTGGTGTCGCCGCTGAGGACGCCGCGGACGAAGCCGATGTCGTGCAGGAGACAGGCGACGATGAGATGAATGTAATCCTCTGGCTGGACGGTATGGGCGAGCGTCCGCCCACGCAAGATGTCGCGGCCAACCATCGATACAAGTATGGTGTGCTCGTACGTGTGGTAGAGCGCATCGCTCCTGGCGATGCATTCGATCGTCGTTCGGGCCAGCGCGCCCAGGCGCTCGGCTTCGTCATTTTGACTGGAGCCAAATATTTCGCGGAAGTCTTTCGCGAGAAATTTGCCAAGCTTCTTCGCGGCCAGGGCCGCAATCATATCCATTTCGTCGGCTCCCAGAGACCCGGCCAGCCATGGCTATCGTCCTGACGTTCGTGGCCAGTCGGTAGATTAGTGCAGGGCAGACACCCGCGCTAGCCTGCCCAACGATGGTGGCGCGCCAACAGATATGGGGAGCGGTTAACACGCGATGAACGGCGACCCGTTGGGGTTTTCCTCGCCAACAGCCGGCTGTCCTAGGCGGACGAAGCTGCCCGTGGATCGGGGAGGCCCACGAGATCGAAGCTCAGCGCGCGGAGGCGTCCGCGCGCGTCCTCGTCGTAAGCTTGTCGGTCGGCGCGGGACTCGTGCATGCCGCTGAAATAAAGCCCGCTTCTGCCCGCGAGCGCCGGCCCCTCGGCGAGCTGCAGGATCGCCGCGCCGCCTTGCTCCACCGTGCTGATCGGCTGAACGCCGCTCAGGCGGACCATCGTCGTGTTCATGTAGGTCGCGGGATGCAGGCAGTTGACCGAGATGTTCTGTCCCTCGAGCTCTTCGGCGAGATCAAAGGTAAAAAGGATCTGCGCCAGCTTGCTCTGGCAATAGGCGCGCACGCCGCTATAGCCGCGCGTGAGCATCACGTCGGAGAAGTCGATCGCCTGCTGGCCCGCCGAAGACACGTTAACTATGCGCGCGGATTTCTGGCTTGTCAGCATCGGCAACAACAGTCGCGTCAGCAGGAAGCCCGAAAGATAATTGACCGCGAAGCGCAATTCGAAGCCGTCGGCGCTGAGTTCGCGCTTCGCGCCGCTCGTACCGATCCCGGCGTTGTTGACGAGCGCGTCAAGACTGTCGCTATCGCGTTGCACGGCTTCGGCGAGCGAGCGAACTTCGGCAAGCGAGGAGAGGTCAGCGGCGAGAAAGCGCGCGTCGCCCCCCTCCTTTAAGATTTGCCCGACGACCGCGTCGCCGCGAGCGCGATCGCGGCCATGCACGAGGACCCGCCACCCCTCCGCGGCCATTCGCTCAGCGACAAAGCGTCCAACGCCGTCGGTCGAGCCGGTGATGAGAACGGTCCTGGGCTTGCTGGTCATGTTCCTCCGTTCTGCAATTGAAATCGAAGCGGTCGACGCCCGCTACTAAGGACGGAGTTGTCCTCGAGCGCGAATCTGCCCACAACTCTGCGGCCAATTGCGATCGAACGGAAGCAAGCCATGACTCAGCTTCGGGCGTTGCGCTCGCGCTGCGATCGATGACCCGATCCGGCGTCGCTAATCGAGGTAAGTGACGACGCCAGTTTGCAGATCATAGATCGCCGCCACGATCTTCACCTTTCCTGCGCCGACCAGATCGGAGACGATCTTGCTCACAGTGGGCAAGTTCGCCGCGGTCCGCTTCGCGCTCTCCTTCGCCGTGTTGTCGGCGAAGTGGCCGGCCTCGTTTCGCACTGCGAGCGCTGCAGGAACGATCGGCTCGATCATGCGGCCGATGACGCCGGGATAGGTCGCGTTCTTGGTCACGATGTCGCAGGCGGCTTTTACCGCGCCGCAGGCGGTGTG
Organism: uncultured Alphaproteobacteria bacterium; assembly: GCA_963737365.1. Lineage (GTDB taxonomy): Bacteria > Pseudomonadota > Alphaproteobacteria > Rhizobiales > Beijerinckiaceae > Roseiarcus. The sequence goes on along the minus strand of CAVTSD010000004.1, from coordinate 11,496 downwards.
AGCTAGGATGACGATGAGCGGAGAGCCGAGGACGGCCGCGCCATATTCGATCGTGCCGAGCGTTTCGACGCCGACAAGATTGCCGGCGTCGCGGGCGACGAACAGTTCGCCCACCCCGTGGCCGCCGAAAACAAGCTCCGGCGCCACACGGCTGTCGGCGCAGGCGATGATCGTCGCCCATGGGGCCTGATGCCCGGCGACGGCGCTGCGGCTCTGAGCGAGATCGACGGTGCAAAGCTCTGGATGGCTCACGAAGCGTTCGTTCCCCGCCTTGAGCCGAGCCAGCGCGTCCTGGGGCGAGAGAGACGTCGGGGCGCCTTCCGCCGCGTGGGCCGCGAGCGATACGCTTCCCGCCGCGAGCGCGATCGCAGCCGCCGCGGCGAACGTCATCAAATCCCGCCGGCCGATCCCGTCACTTCCGCAATTGATGCACATCGCACGCCTCCCTGATGTCCGAGTTCGTTCGCGAGCCGTCTTGATATGCCGATCGCTCCACAGATTGATGAACTGTGGCCGCCGAAAGCGCGCCGGTAGCCGCTTATTGAACCAGCTTGGCTCTCAGGCGGCCGTATTCCTGCTCGGTGATCGAGCCCGCCGCCTTCAGCTTGTCGAGCTTCACGATCTCGTCGGCGGCGCTGAAACCGACGATGTGCCGCAATTCCTCCCTGGCCTCGCCGGCCTGCGCCTTTTGGCGCTCCGCCATGCCCCGCCCTTGCGTGAGCAGATAAGCGAACACGCCGATATAGGAGAACAGAACGAACGCGATGACCCAGAGCACCTTGGCGAAGCCGGACACGTCATGCCGGCGGAAGAGATCGCCCGATACGACGATGAGCAGCCAAAACCACAATATGAACATGAATATAGTGAAGGCGTCGGCAATAAAATTGCCGAACGTAAAGCCGCCGTCGAACAGCATCGTTTTTGCCCCATCCCAGCCGAGTCGGGCCCTCTATAGATCAATGCAAGCGCAATGCACAGCGGCGGCTCGTTCGCCGTGAGCGCGCCGGTGAGCAGTTGGCGACCAACAGCGAGTGCGCGCGCTCGCGGCTTCAAGACGCCCGTGGAACGGGCGTCATCCGCCGCGCTTGATTTCGACCTTGTCGGGATAAAATGCGAGGTGCGACCCGATCTCGCCCACGTCGGTTTTCGGCAGCTCGTAGGTCCAAACAGCGTTGTCGTCGCGGGCTTTGCCATCGGTGATCGAAAAGTAGTTCGCCTCGCCCTTGTAGGGGCAGGTCGTGACGCGGGCGGTGCGTTCGAGCGCGCTCATGTCCGTGTCGGCGCGCGGCACATAGACGACCGGCGGATAGTTCGCCTCGCGCAGCTCCAACGCGTCTTTGCTGTCGCCGATCGTGCGCCCGCGCCAGATCACCTGCACGCGCTCGCGGATCGGGTCGATCGTGATCGGGTGATCCTTCGTTCCAGCTTGGGTCATCAGGGCCTCCTCAACGGCTTCGCGCCATTCAGCCTGTACATAAGCCGGGGCCGGGCGGTCCGCTAGGCGTGGCCCGCCACAGCCTTCGCGCTATATGGCTCCTCAAGCTTGGCGATGGTGCGCGCGTCGAGCTTGAGCTCGGTCGCGGCGACCGCGTCGGCTAGGTGATGGGGTTTCGAGGCGCCGATGATCGGCGAGGTGACGAACGGTTTCGACAGCACCCAGGCAAGCGCTACGACGGCAGGCTTCGTGTTCAACTTTTCTGCTGTCTCGACGACGCGCTTGCGGATCGCCTCGTCTTGCCGCGAACCCAGCCCTAGGGTCACGCTGAACGGATCGGTGCGGCCGCGCGTGGTCGAAGCGTTGGCGCCGACCCCGGAGCCCGCGAGATAGCCGCGCGCCATCGGCGACCAGGGAATGACAGCGATGCCGTCGTTCGCGCAGAGCGGCATCATCTCGCGCTCTTCCTCGCGATAGACGAGGTTGTAGTAGTTCTGCATCGAAACGAATTCGGCGTGTCCCTTGGCGCGCGCGATGTCGAGCATGCGGGCGAACTGCCAGGCGTACATTGACGAAGCGCCGATATAGATGGCTTTGCCGGCGCGAACGACATCGTTCAGCGCTTCCAGCGTTTCCTCCATCGGCGTCAGCGGATCGAAGCGGTGGATCTGGTAGAGATCGACGTAATCCGTTCCGAGGCGCTTCAGCGAAGCGTCGATCGCCTCCATAATATGCTTGCGCGACAGCCCCTTGGCGTTGGGGCTTGGCCCCATCACGCCGTGTACCTTGGTCGCGATTACGACTTCCGTTCGCTTGGCGTATTCCTTGAGCGCGCGGCCGAGGATTTCTTCGCTGACCCCTTGCGAATACACATCCGCGGTGTCGAAAAAATTGATGCCTTTTTCCAGCGCCTCGCGGATGAATGGACGCGACGCCTCCTCCTCCAGCACCCATTCGCGCCATTTCGTCGAGCCGTAGGTCATGCAGCCGAGACAGAGTTTCGACACTTGCATGCCGGTTTTACCAAACTTCACCGTTTCCATGTCGCTAGTCCGCCTCGTTTCACGTTTGGTTTGCCGCAATGATAGGACCATTAGCCGGATTGCGGCAAAGCGCGAGCCTCAACGGAGATCAAACAAACGTGAAGGCGAAACGCAGCTCGTCCAAAGACAAACCCACGGGAGCCTGGGATTTCTGGATCGATCGCGGCGGCACGTTCACCGACGTCATCGGCCGCGATCCGCGCGGGCGGCTGCATCCGACCAAACTCTTGTCCGAGAGTTCGGCTTACGCCGACGCCGCGGTCGAGGCGATCCGCCGGCTCTTGGGCCTCGCCTCAAACGAGCCAATTCCAAACGGAGCCATTCGCGCCGTCAAGATGGGAACGACCGTCGCCACCAATGCGCTGCTCGAGCGGCGGGGCGAGCGCACGCTGCTCGTGACCACGCGCGGCTTTCGCGATGCGCTCGAGATTGGCTACCAGGCCCGGCCGCACATTTTTGCGCGCAACATCATCAAGCCCGAGCAGCTTTATTCCGACGTGGTCGAGATCGACGAGCGCGTGCGCGCCGACGGCGCGGTCGAAGCCGCGCCGGATCCGGAGCGCGTGCGCGCCGCGCTCGCCGAGGCGCGAGCTCAAGGCTATGACGCTGTCGCGATCGTGTTTATGCACGCCTATCGCTATCCGGCGCACGAGCGCCAGGTCGCGGAGATCGCGCGCGAACTCGGTTTTGCCCAGGTCTCCGAAAGCCATGTCGCCTCTGCGCTCATCAAGCTTGTTTCGCGCGGCGACACGACCGTGGTCGACGCTTACCTTTCGCCAATTCTCACGCGCTATGTGAGCCGGGTGTCGCGCGATCTCGATATCGAGCGGACCGGCGCGCGCGTCATGTTCATGATGTCTTCGGGCGGCCTCACGTCGGCAGGCCTATTCGCCGGCAAGGACGCAATTCTATCAGGGCCGGCCGGGGGCGTGGTGGCGATGGCGCGCACCGGAACGAGCGCCGGGTTCAAGCGCATCATCGGCTTCGACATGGGCGGGACTTCGACCGACGTGGCCCATTTCGACGGCGAATTCGAGCGCGCGTTCGAAACCCATGTCGCAGGCGTGCGCATGCGCGCGCCGATGATGAAGATCCACACCGTCGCCGCCGGCGGTGGTTCGATCCTCTCGTTCGACGGGGCGCGCTTTCGTGTCGGCCCCGCTTCAGCCGGCGCCGATCCGGGGCCGGCTGCTTACCGCCGCGGCGGTCCGCTCACCGTCACCGACGCCAACCTGATGACAGGCAAGCTGATCCCCGATCTGTTTCCGAAAGTGTTCGGCCCTGGTAGCAACGCGCCGCTCGACGAAAAAATCGTGCGCGAGCGCTTTGCAGCGCTGGCGCGCGATATCGGCGACGGGCGGGAGCCGGAAGCGGTCGCCGACGGATTTCTGGCCATTGCGGTTGCGAAGATGGCCGAGGCGATCAAGACGATTTCGGTCGCGCGGGGCTACGACGTCACGCGCTATGCGCTCAATTGCTTCGGCGGCGCGGGCGGCCAGCACGCCTGCGACGTCGCCGACGCGCTGGCCATCACAACTGTCCTCATCCATCCTTTTTCATCTCTGCTCTCGGCCTATGGCATGGGGCTCGCGGACATCGCAGCCCAGCGCGCGCAAGGGGTCGACGAGCCGCTTCGCATCGACGCGCTCGTTCGGATCGCGGCCATCGCTGACGAGCTTTCGGCCGCGGCGGTCGCCGAGGTGGAAGGGCAGGGCGTCGCGAGCGACGCCATCAAGGTTCACCGCCGCGCGCAGCTGCGCTATTCGGGGTCCGATACGACGATCGAGGTTTCGCTCTCGACGCCGGCGGCGATGCGGCGCGCGTTCGAAAGCACGCACAAAAGCCGCTTCGGCTTCGTCGATCGCGCCAAGGCGATCGTCATTGAGGCGGTGTCGGTCGAGGCGATCGGCGGGGCCGCGCGGCTCACCGAGAGAGCCGACCCGGCCCCGGCCCCCGCGCCGCCCGTTCCCACCCGCGCGACGCGCTTCTTTTCGCATGGAGATTGGAGAGAGGCGAATGTCTTTTTGCGCGAGGCTCTTGCCGTCGGCGCCGCCGTCGACGGCCCGGCGCTTGTCATCGAGCCGCATCAGACGATCGTTGTCGAGCAGGGTTGGCGCGCCGAGATCACGGCGAAAAACCATGTGGTGATGACTCGCGTCGAGCCCATGGTCCGGCGCGAGGCGGTCGGAACCAAAGCCGATCCCGTCATGCTCGAGATCTTCAATCACCTCTTCATGTCGATCGCCGAGCAGATGGGCGTGACGCTGCAGAACACCGCCTATTCGGTCAACATCAAGGAGCGGCTCGACTTCTCCTGCGCCGTCTTCGACCGCGAGGGACGCCTCATCGCCAATGCACCGCACATGCCGGTGCATTTGGGCTCGATGGATCGCTCGGTCGAGTCGATTATTCGCGACAACAAAGGGCGCATCCGCCCAGGCGACGTGTTTGCGCTCAACGCCCCGTACAACGGCGGCACGCATCTGCCTGACATCACCGTGTGCACGCCGGTCTTCGACGAAGGCGGCGAAGCGATTCTGTTCTGGACGGCCTCGCGCGGCCATCACGCCGATATCGGCGGAACCGCGCCCGGCTCGATGAGCCCGCTTGCCACTTCGATCCACGAGGAGGGAATCTATATCGACAATTTTCTGCTCGTCGACCGCGGCCGCTTTCGCGAGCGCGAACTTTATACGCTTTTGAAGAGCGGACCATATCCGGCGCGCAATCCGCTGCAGAATGTGAACGACCTCAAGGCGCAGATCGCCGCCAATGAAAAAGGCGTGCGAGAACTGAAGCGCATGGTCGAGATGTTCTCGGTCGAAGTGGTCGAGGCCTATATGGGCCACGTTCAGGACAATGCGGACGAAAGCGTGCGCCGCGTTCTCGACAAGCTTGCCGATGGCGAGGCGACGCTGTTTTCGGATCAGGGCGCCATCGTCAAGGTTAAGATCAGCGTCGACAAGGAGCGGCGTGAGGCGACCGTCGATTTCACCGGCACCTCGCCCCAACAGGCCTCGAATTTCAATGCGCCTGAGCCAGTGACTCGCGCCGCGATTCTTTACGTATTCCGGGTCATGGTCGACGACGACATCCCGATGAACGCCGGCTGCCTGCGGCCGATCCGCATCATCGTGCCGGAAGGCTCGATGCTGTCGCCCAAATATCCGGCCGCCGTCGTAGCCGGCAATGTCGAGGTGTCGCAGATCGTGACCAACGCGTTGTTCGCCGCTCTTGGCGCGATGAGCTCATCGCAAGGGACGATGAACAACTTCACCTTCGGCGACGACACTTATCAGTATTATGAGACGATCTGCTCCGGCGCGCCCGCGGGTCCCGGCTTCGACGGCGCGAGCGCGGTTCACGTCCACATGACCAATTCGCGCCTGACCGATCCCGAAGTGCTCGAGAGTCGTTTTCCGGTGGTGCTGGAGGATTTCCACATCCGTCGTGGCTCCGGCGGCAAGGGCCAGTGGCGTGCGGGCGACGGCACGCAAAGGCGCGTCCGCTTCTTGAGACCGATGCAGGCCGCGATCCTCAGCGGTTTTCGCGCAGTCGCCAACCCTGGCATGATGGGCGGCGAGCCCGGCGAGCTCGGCCGCAATTCCATTCGCCGCAATGACGGTCGCATCGAAACCCTGCCCGGCTGCGCCGAAACTAGGGTCGAAGCGGGCGAAGCGATCGAAATTATAACCCCAACAGGCGGAGGGTGGGGTCGGGCCTAGGCCGTTTGCGAAGGCGTTCGAGCCCTCGCCTTCACTTCGTCTTCGACGTCCAGTTCACATCATAGCTGAACGTGTATGCGAAAAGCTGCGGATTGTTGCCTGGCGCGTCGATGACTGACCACGTTCCCTTGCCAAGAATGTCCTGGTATTTGCCCGTTCCGCCGAGCCACTCGATTGGTCCGCCTTCCGCACCCTCGAAGGTCATGAAAATCTTGTCGCCGTCGCCGTCGGTCTGAACGCACGCGCCGGTATAGCCGTAGGCGTCGCGCCGAGCCTTCGCGTCCTCAATGCAGCGGATCGCGAGATTATCCAAAATCTTTGATCCATCGAGCGTCTTCACGATGCCATTGCATTCGGCGGAGGAATTTGAGCCCACCGGCCCCATGTCGACGATGACGGCGGAGCGGCAGACCGAATAGGCGGCGAGCTTCGCCGCGCCGCTGACCGGGAACGGATCGGCGGCAAACGCTGGCGCTGTCGACGCCGTGGCGACCGCAAGAATCAAGAACGCGCTTAAGGTTCGCAAGATCGCCTCCGCCAATGGTCTGGAGGCAGTCTATCACAACGCAATCGCCAGGCGCGCCTCGTATCTGCAAGAGCCGCGGCCGGTGCGACAACAGGCGCTTCGCCCATCGGTTGTGTTGACTCATCAACAGCGCCTCGCCCAAAATTTGGTGGTGGTGACCCGCTGCAAATTTTGGGGTTGCTAGTCGCTAAAAGATATTGGGGAGGAAGATATGGATAACCGGGTGGTTTCCCGTTTCGATGGCGATGGCTCAACCGTCGATGGCAATGATCGCTGGCCTGACCGCCTCGCCGAGCGGCTCGTCAAGGTCAGCGGACCGCCTGTCGCGGTCTTGAACGAGGGCATATCGGGCGCGAAGGTTTTGTCCGATCGGATGGGCGTCAATGCGCTGGCGCGCTTCGACACTGACGTCCTCAGTCAGCCGAAGGCCGATACGGTGATTCTGATGATGGGCATCAATGACGTGGGTTGGCCTGGCAGTGGCCTGGCGCTGCACGACCCCGAGCCGACCGCCGAGGCGATCATCGAAGGCTACAAACAACTGATCGCGCGCGCCCACGCGCATGGGTTCAGGATCATCGGCGCGACGCTGACGCCCTTCGGAGACGCGTTCGCCGGCACCCCGTTTGAAGGCTATTATACGCCGGAGAAAGAGAAGATCCGCGTGGCGCTGAACGACTTCATTCGCAGCGGCGCCTTCGATGGCGTCATCGACTTTGACAAGATCATCGTCGATCCGCAGAAGCCGGGCTATTCCTTGCCCAAGTACGACAAGGGCGATCATCTTCATCCGAACGCTGCCGGTTACGAAGCGATGGGCGGCGCGATTGATTTGAACACTATGACAACTCAGTAAGCTTTGCGCTTGTAACGCCCGGCGTCGAGTTGGCGCCGGGCTGGGCCGCTCGCCCGGGCTTTATCCCGAACAAGGCCGCGCGCGGGCCGACTTGCCCTTCGTTGTTTGGCCCAGACGATCGTTCGCGGTAGGCTCCTTTTGAACGGAGACCTCGCGCGCCATGATCGACAAGCTGGACAAGCTACCCGCCACGGAAGTCGGGCGTCTCACGGCGAGAGGCCGCCTCGATCCGGTCGAGGTTGCGGAATTCTTTTTGGGCCGCATCGAGCGCGACCGCGACAATCCGTCGTTCATTCTCGTCACCCGCGAGCGGGCTCTCGCCGAAGCGGAAGCAAGCCGCAAGCGGCATCGCGAGGGCCGCGCGGCGGGGCCGCTCGATGGCGTTCCGATCGCCTGGAAAGATCTTGTCGACATGGCGGGCGAGCGCACCACTGCCGGCTCTGCGCTTTTCGCCGATTCGCCGTCGAAACAGAAGGACGCGCCGATCGTCGCGAACCTGTCCGCGGCCGGCATGGTGGCGCTGGGCAAGACCAATCTCTCCGAATTCGCCTTCTCGGCGCTTGGGCTCAATCAGCATTTCGGGACGCCAAGGAATCCGCGCGATCTGGCGACGCCTCGCATCGCTGGAGGCTCTTCATCGGGCGCGGCGGTCGCGGTCGCCGGCGGCCTCGCGCCGTGCGCGATCGGCAGCGACACCGGCGGTTCCATCCGCGCGCCATCCAGCTTTTGCGGCATCGTCGGGTTTAAGACCAGCGAGGGGCGTATCGACAAGCAGGGCGTATTTCCGCTCTCCCGCACCCTCGACACGATCGGGCCCATGGCGCACACGGTCGAGGATTGTGTCATGATCGACATGGCGCTGCGCGGACAGTCGCGCACCTCCGTTCGTCCGATCAATCTGAGCGGCGTCGAATTCGTCGTGCCTGACAAGACAGGGATCGACGACGCTGAGCCTGCGGTTTCGGCTAATCTCGAAGCGGCTCTGAAGCGGCTTGCGGCGGCCGGCGCCAAAGTGAAGTCGAGGCCGATCCAATCGATCCGCGCGATGCGTGCGCTTTCCTCCCAATTCGGGTCTATGGTCGCGATCGAGGCCTATGCCGAGCATCGCGCAATCTTTGATTCCGCCGACGCCCAACGCATGGATAGGCGCGTGCTGAAGCGAGCCTTGGGAGGGCGGGTCAGCGAGCGCGACGCGCTCAACCTGCAGCGCGGCCGGGAGGAACTCATCGCAGCGCTGAGCGACGAGCTGAAGGGAGCTTTGTTGGTGTTGCCAGCAACGCCCATGACCGCCCCCGCCATCGATCCGCTTGAGCGCGACGACGAGCTTTTTCGCGTCACCAACTTGCGCGCCATCCACTACACATTTCTCGGCAATCTCTTTCGGATGTGCGGCCTAGCGCTGCCGTCCGGAACGGACGCCGCCGGGCTGCCGACCGGGGTCCAGTTCCTCGCCCCCAGCGGGGAGGACGAACACCTCTTGTCGATCGGGCTCAGTCTGGATAGCGCGCTTCTGCGGTGAGAAGCGTCACTTGCCCTTATACGACACGCGCCAGATCGAGTTGCTGCCGTCATCGCTGACGAGCAGCGAGCCGTCTTGCGCCACTGTGATGCCGACCGGGCGCCCCCAGACGCTTCGGTCGTCGGCGACGAAGCCGACGAGGAAATCATCGTACTCGCCCGTCGGCTTGCCCTCCTTCATAACGAGACGCACAACTTTATAACCCGTGCGCTTCGCACGATTCCAGGATCCGTGCAGGGCGACGAAGGCATCCCCTCTATAGTCTGCGGGAAACTGGTCGGCCGTATAAAAGGCGATGCCGAGCGGCGCCGAATGCGCCTGAATGAGAACGTCGGGCGTTGTGGTGTGGTTCGCGAGATCCGCCCGCTCGTCTTTGTGGCGCGGATCCTGGTGGTCGCCGAGATAGAACCATGGCCAGCCATAGAAAGCGCCCTGCGTGACATGGGTCGCATAGTCAGGCGGCAGGTCATCTCCGAGCCCATCGCGCTCGTTGACGGCGCACCAGAGCTCGCCGGTTCCTGGCTGGACCGCAAGGCCCGAACAATTGCGAATGCCCGTCGCGTAGACGCGCTCATGTTTTCCGTCGGGATCGAAGGCAAGCACGTCGGCCCGCCGCTGCTCATCGCCCCAGGACGCGCCAAGCACCCGAGCGGCCATTGCGCGCAATCCCTCGGCGTCGTTGCTCGCGGACCCTACTGATACGAACAGCGTCTTGTCGTCGGACGAAAAGGCAAGGTCGCGCGTCCAGTGTCCTCCGCCGCTCGGCAAGCTTGCGACCTTTTCCGCAGGGCCTGAGGCTTTCATCTCTCCGCTGCGATAGGGAAAGCGCACAACCGAGTCTGGCGAGGCGACATAGACAAACTTCGGATCTGATCCTGACGGGTAAAACGCGATCCCGTACGGTCGCTGCAGGCCATCGGCGAAAATTTCGCCTTGCCCCGCTGGGGCGCCGGCCTTGCCCGGACGAAAGACCCGCACCCGGCCCGCTCCGGTTTCCGCAAGAAAAATGTCGCCGTTCGGCGCGGTGCGAAGCACGCGGGGCATGTCGAGTCCGGTGGCGAAAAGATCCACTGAGAACCCGGGCGGCGCTTTTGGAACGTCGGCCTCTGTCCGTGCTTCGCGCTGCGAATTGTTGGCGCTCGATTTGGTCGCGTAAGGCGCGGGAAGGTCAGAAGGCCGGATCAGGCGGCGCACCCCCGGTGCGTCCGTTTGCCAGTCGCCGAACGCCGCAGCGCCGGTGCGCAGCGCCTCGTCGGCAAACGACGGCGTCACGCCGACGAGGCCGACGAGAAAAAGAAAGCCGAGTCGCATTCATCCACCTTCGTGATGGTAACTTGCGCGGAAACCCTACCCAGCCCTCAGCGGTTCCTGTCCGAGCTCGGTTCTCCTGTCCAATCACATAGAATTCATCGCGAACGCCCGAGCCGCAAAGCTTTCGCTCGGGCGTCAGCTCCGGCTCTCGCGCCCCATCAGATAAAATTCATCGTTGGCCCGAATCGAGAAGGCGTTGGCGAGCCGGTTGGACATCGCGAACATGGCGGCGATCGCGGCGATGTCCCAGGCGTCATCGTCGGAGAAGCCGTGGGCTGTCAGTCCTTCGTAATCCGCGTTGTCGATGGCGTGTGAGCGCTCGGCCACTTTAACCGCGAAATCGAGCATCGCTCTATGTCTCGGCGTAAGGTCAGCCTTGCGGTAATTGACGGCGACCTGGTCGGCGATCAGCGGATTCTTGGCGCGAATGCGCAGGATCGCGCCGTGCGCGACGACGCAATAGGTGCAATTGTTGACGCCCGACGTCGCGACCACGATCATCTCGCGCTCGGCCTTGGTCAGGCCGTCGGGCTTTTCCATCAGCGCGTCATGATAGGCGAAGAAAGCGCGAAACTCGTCCGGCCTGCGCGCGAGCGCAAGAAAGACATTGGGAATGAAGCCCGACTTTTCCTGCACCGCTTCGATGCGCTCACGAATGTCCTGCGGCAGATCGCGAAGCTCGGGCGGGGGAAATCGGCTGATCGGCGGCTTGGTCACGGGCATGCCTCGCTGTTTTGCCTCATGCTAACATCGCGCCTCCCGCGCCGAGAAGCGCGCATTGTCGAGGCCGTCATGCAGTTCGGCGCTTACACCTTCGTCGAGACCCGGCGCGACCCCGCGACCGGCCAGCCGGTCGATGTCGACAAAGCCTTCGCTGACGTCATCGAGCAGATCGAACTCGCCGATCGTGTCGGCCTCGACGTGTTCGGGCTCGGCGAGCATCACCGGCCGGATTACGCCGTGTCGGCGCCGGCGGTGGCGCTGGCCGCCGCCGCGGCGCGCACCAAGCGCATCCGGTTGACAAGCGCCGTCACGGTGCTGTCTTCGGAGGATCCGGTGCGCGTCTATCAGCAATTCG
>CAVTSD010000003.1:0-307128 GCA_963737365.1 uncultured Alphaproteobacteria bacterium | reverse complement strand
GGGGGTCGCTTTCGATCCTCCTCGCCCTGCAGCGCAATCCGATTGAAGTCTGGTGGGAGGGCGATTTCGAACGACCGGTTTCGATCGGCCGCACCATCTTCGGGCTGCGCGCAGCAGTCCATGATCCGGCGGCCGTTCGACGTGTGTTTCTCGATAACGTCGCCAACTACCGCAAAGATGACCTTCAGCTGCGAATCCTGAGGCCCGGGCTCGGCAACGGGCTGTTGACCGCCGAGGGCGAGGAGTGGCGCGTCCAGCGCCGGGCGCTCGCTCCTCTTTTCTCGCCGCGCCAAACGGCGGAATTTGCGCCGGCCATCCACCGCGTTGGACAAGCTGCTGTCGAGCGCATGAGCCGGCGGCGCGACGGAGCCGTGGCCGACGTCGGCGCGCTCATGTCGCGATTGGCGCTCGAAGTGCTCGAGCAGACGCTGTTCTCGCAAGGGCTTGGTCGTGAGCCCAGCGCCTTTCAGCGCGCGGTGTCGAGCTATTTCGAGACCATCGGCCGGATCGACCCGCTCGATTTGCTGGGCGCGCCCGATTTCGTGCCAAGGCTCAGGCGCCGACGCGGGCGCGGCGCGCTCGAGTTTTTCGAGTTCGGCCGTCAATGCGATCATCGAAAAGCGGCAGGCCCTTTTGGCCGGAGGCGGGGAGGCGCCGCGGGATCTCCTGACCCTCCTCTTATCCGCCAAGGACCCCGAAGACGGTCGCGGCATCGCCGACGCCGACGTACGGGCGAACATCGTCACCTTCATCAACGCGGGTCACGAGACCACCGCCAACGCCCTGACCTGGACGCTCTTTTTGCTCTCCCAGTCCCCGGAATGGCGGGCCCGCGCCGAGGCTGACGCGGATCAGGCCTTTGACGCCAATGGAAGCGTGGCCCTGGAACGGTGCGAAATCCTTCGCGCCGTCTTCGAGGAGGCTCTGCGCCTCTATCCCCCCGCAGCAATGCTTGCGCGCCAGGCGATCGCAGATGACGAACTCGGGGGCATCCCCATCCCGGCGGGCACAGTGGTGACGATCTCCCCTTATGTCCTGCATCGGCGTCGAGGGCTCTGGGATCAGCCCGACGCCTTCGATCCGTCGAGATTCCTTGGCGACAATCGCGATCGGATCGACCGCTTCGCTTACATCCCGTTCGGCGCGGGACCACGCGTGTGCATCGGCATGGCGTTCGCCATGCAGGAGGGGATCATCCTGCTTGCGCATTTTCTGCGCGCGTTTCGTTTTGACTTGGTCGAGGGCCACCAAGTTATGCCCATGCAGCGGGTGACCTTGCGCCCGCGTAACGGCATGAAAATGCACGTCAAAAAGCGCGTCAGCGCGGAAAGTTCCACAACGGAAGAATTTTCTTTGTGAATGTGCGTTGACAGAAATCTCACAGGGGCCTATATCCGCCTCACCAACGACGACGGGCGCTTTTGAAGCGGCCAAGTCGGCGGGCTTCGGGAACTTTCCGAACAACTCCTCCCTGCTGTGAGGCGGGGGCGGAGGATTTTCGGTCGTTTTTGCACTGCGTGAGAGCGCAGTTGATACGGAATTCGGGCCTAGATTGGGCTTTGGCGGCGGTCGCCCCAGGGTTTGGTTTTTGTCCGTGGAGTTTCGGCTCCGTGCTGTTTGACAATTGCATCGGAAGAAAGAGAGACGTGGGCGGCGGGGTCCTTGCGGGACTTCGGTTGTCGGGTTGAATTCAAGCGCAAGCTTGGAGCCGATCCGAGGATTGAAGTCCGAAGAGACAACTGACGGTCACGTTTCAAAAATTCATCGCGCTTTGAGAGAGCGCGGCCAGACCGTCGTGAGGCGGGCAGGCCGCAAACCTCTTTTGGAGCGGATGTGTTTGGAACTCGTCAAGAATACAATGCCCTGACCTTCGGGGTGTTGAAGTGACCAGTCAGGACAAAGATCTCATTCAACTTGAGAGTTTGATCCTGGCTCAGAACGAACGCTGGCGGCAGGCTTAACACATGCAAGTCGAACGCTCGTAGCAATACGGGAGTGGCAGACGGGTGAGTAACGCGTGGGAACATACCCTCCGGTTCGGAATAGCTCAGGGAAACTTGGATTAATACCGGATACGGCTGAGAGGCGAAAGATTTATCGCCGGAGGATTGGCCCGCGTTCGATTAGCTTGTTGGTGAGGTAACGGCTCACCAAGGCGATGATCGATAGCTGGTCTGAGAGGATGATCAGCCACATTGGGACTGAGACACGGCCCAAACTCCTACGGGAGGCAGCAGTGGGGAATATTGGACAATGGGCGCAAGCCTGATCCAGCCATGCCGCGTGAGTGATGACGGCCTTAGGGTTGTAAAGCTCTTTCGCTCGGGACGATAATGACGGTACCGAGATAAGAAGCCCCGGCTAACTTCGTGCCAGCAGCCGCGGTAATACGAAGGGGGCTAGCGTTGTTCGGAATTACTGGGCGTAAAGCGCGTGTAGGCGGGTCTTTAAGTCAGGGGTGAAATGCCAAGGCTCAACCTTGGAACTGCCTTTGATACTGGAGATCTTGAGTCCGGGAGAGGTGAGTGGAATTGCGAGTGTAGAGGTGAAATTCGTAGATATTCGCAAGAACACCAGTGGCGAAGGCGGCTCACTGGCCCGGAACTGACGCTGAGACGCGAAAGCGTGGGGAGCAAACAGGATTAGATACCCTGGTAGTCCACGCTGTAAACGATGGATGCTAGCCGTTGGGGAGCTTGCTCTTCAGTGGCGCAGCTAACGCTTTAAGCATCCCGCCTGGGGAGTACGGTCGCAAGATTAAAACTCAAAGGAATTGACGGGGGCCCGCACAAGCGGTGGAGCATGTGGTTTAATTCGAAGCAACGCGCAGAACCTTACCAGCTTTTGACATGTCCTGGACGGATTGCAGAGATGCGATCTTCTCTTCGGAGCCGGGAACACAGGTGCTGCATGGCTGTCGTCAGCTCGTGTCGTGAGATGTTGGGTTAAGTCCCGCAACGAGCGCAACCCTCGCCCTTAGTTGCCATCATTCAGTTGGGCACTCCAGGGGGACTGCCGGTGATAAGCCGGAGGAAGGTGGGGATGACGTCAAGTCCTCATGGCCCTTACAGGCTGGGCTACACACGTGCTACAATGGCGGTGACAACGGGAGGCAAAGGGGCGACCCCTCGCAAATCTCGAAAAGCCGTCTCAGTTCGGATTGCACTCTGCAACTCGAGTGCATGAAGTTGGAATCGCTAGTAATCGCGGATCAGCACGCCGCGGTGAATACGTTCCCGGGCCTTGTACACACCGCCCGTCACACCATGGGAGTTGGTTTTACCCGAAGACGGCGCGCTAACCGCAAGGAGGCAGCCGGCCACGGTAGGGTCAGCGACTGGGGTGAAGTCGTAACAAGGTAGCCGTAGGGGAACCTGCGGCTGGATCACCTCCTTTCTGGATTCGGAGACATAAACCAAAGACTTGGGCTTGCCCTTGTCGAACGGTTTGTCATCCGGCTCAGAATCAAGCGGCCAGTCAGGCCGCATTTGCGGGATCGCGCCGCCTTCGTCTCTCTTTCTGATCTAAGGATATGGAAGCCCTGCGTCTCCGTCTGCCTAACGGCAGGGCGGGCGTGGACTTCTTCTTCGACCGGGCTTGTAGCTCAGTTGGTTAGAGCGCGCGCTTGATAAGCGTGAGGTCGGAGGTTCAAGTCCTCCCAGGCCCACCAAGAGCCTTTGGGCGCCGGCGGGTCTTGAGACGGGGCCATAGCTCAGTTGGGAGAGCGCGTGCTTTGCAAGCATGAGGTCGTCGGTTCGATCCCGTCTGGCTCCACCAAAGTCTGGACCTTAAGGGTCTTGGCGACGTGTCGAGCAGATGGAAGCCTTCCTATCCTTTCCGATGCAATTTATCAGTTTCGTTGAGCGCGCGAGCGCTTGACGTGACGAAGGCCGCATGGCCGGCGCATAAGGATTCCAGTCCTTTAGCCGTTCCTTTCGGTCCTCGATCTCTGACATTGTAAAGAGGAAGCGCATTCGGTCGAAGGCCGGATGGGGCGAGGCGTGAAGCCGGAAGATCCGTGAGGATCGGAGGGCGGAAAGACGTCGCGTCATCATCTTGTCTCTCGAGCAACCAGTCGTGGGTTTGGAGCCTGACCGCTCAGATCCCCGGATGCGTTTGAAGCAAAACTGGTCTTTTCAAGCCAAGACGTGCGGTGCCGAACGATTTCCGAAATCTATCGACACGATAAAAACGCGCGCTTTGGCGATGAGAGCAATCAAGTGTCTTAAGGGTATCTGGTGGATGCCTTGGCGCTGAGAGGCGATGAAGGACGTGGTACGCTGCGATAAGTCATGGGGAGCCGCGAACAGGCTTTGATCCGTGAATTTCCGAATGGGGAAACCCACCTTCGATCTCTGTTGCTCCGAAGAGACGCGTCGAGACGCGAAGTGATCCCGCACAGGGGATTGGCTTCGAGTTGAGGCGGGTCGGCTTGAATTCCGTCTTCGGACGGAAGGCCAAGCGATCTTTGGACCAACAGAGATCAAAAGAAGGTACTTATTCTCTGAATTCATAGGAGAATAAGAGCGAACCCGGGGAACTGAAACATCTCAGTACCCGGAGGAAAGGACATCAACGAGACTCCGTTAGTAGTGGCGAGCGAACGCGGACCAGGCCAATGCTTCTTTTTGGATCTATCAGAACCGGCTGGAAAGCCGGGCCGCAGTGGGTGACAGCCCCGTATGAATAGGATTCGATGAGAAGATTCGAGTAGGGCGGGACACGTGCAATCCTGTCTGAACACGGGGGGACCACCCTCCAAGCCTAAGTACTCCTCAGCGACCGATAGCGAACAAGTACCGTGAGGGAAAGGTGAAAAGCACCCCGACGAGGGGAGTGAAACAGTTCCTGAAACCGGATACCTACAAACAGTCGGAGCCCGCAAGGGTGACGGCGTACCTTTTGTATTATGGGTCAGCGACTTAAAGTATCGAGCAAGCTTAAGCCGATAGGCGGAGGCGTAGCGAAAGCGAGTCTGAATAGGGCGTTCAGTTCGATGCTTTAGACCCGAAACCGAGTGATCTAGTTATGAGCAGGCTGAAGGCAGGGTAACACCTGCTGGAGGGCCGAACCGGTGTCTGTTGAAAAAGACTCGGATGACTTGTGATTAGGGGTGAAAGGCCAACCAAACTCGGAAATAGCTGGTTCTCCGCGAAATATATTTAGGTATAGCCTCGAGTTGAGGCTCCAGGGGGTAGAGCACTGGATGGGCTAGGGGGGCTAAAACCCTACCAAACCTAACCAAACTCCGAATACCTGGAAGTCATACTCGGGAGCCACACAGTGGGTGCTAACGTCCATTGTGGAGAGGGAAACAACCCAGACCAACAGCTAAGGCCCCCAATTCATGGCTAAGTGGGAAAGGATGTGGAAATCCCAAAACAACCAGGAGGTTGGCTTAGAAGCAGCCATCCTTTAAAGAAAGCGTAACAGCTCACTGGTCTAAATAAGGGTTTCTGCGCCGAAGATGTAACGGGGCTCAAGCCATGAGCCGAAGCTTTGGGCGTCGCAAGACGCGGTAGCGGAGCGTTCCGTTGGCTGATGAAGGGAGAGCCGTGAGGCCTCCTGGAGGCGTCGGAAGTGCGAATGCTGACATGAGTAACGACAAACACTGTGAAAGACAGTGTCGCCGAAAGTCCAAGGGTTCCTGCGTAAAGTTAATCTCCGCAGGGTTAGCCGGTCCCTAAGGCGAGGCCGAAAGGCGTAGTCGATGGGAATCACGTTAATATTCGTGAGCCTGTAGGTGGTGACGGATCTCTTATGTCGTTCGATCTTACTGGATTGATCGGGCGTCGACGAGGTTCCAGGAAATAGCCCCTACGCAAGACCGTACCCGAAACCGACACAGGTGGACAGGTAGAGTATACCAAGGCGCTTGAGAGAATGATGTTGAAGGAACTCGGCAATTTACCTCCGTAACTTCGGAATAAGGAGGCCCTCGGTGAGCGCAAGCTTGTCGGGGGGGCACAGTCCAGGGGGTGGCAACTGTTTAACAAAAACACAGGGCTCTGCGAAATCGCAAGATGACGTATAGGGTCTGACGCCTGCCCGGTGCCGGAAGGTTAAAAGGAGAGGTGCAAGCCTTGAA
Source organism: uncultured Alphaproteobacteria bacterium (assembly GCA_963737365.1). Classification (GTDB taxonomy): domain Bacteria; phylum Pseudomonadota; class Alphaproteobacteria; order Rhizobiales; family Beijerinckiaceae; genus Roseiarcus. The sequence goes on along the minus strand of CAVTSD010000003.1, from coordinate 301,040 downwards.
TTGAAGCCCCGGTAAACGGCGGCCGTAACTATAACGGTCCTAAGGTAGCGAAATTCCTTGTCGGGTAAGTTCCGACCTGCACGAATGGCGTAATGACTTCCCCGCTGTCTCCAACATCAGCTCAGTGAAATTGAAGTCCCCGTGAAGATGCGGGGTTCCTGCGGTCAGACGGAAAGACCCCGTGCACCTTTACTATAACTTTGCGTTGGCATTCGTGTAGTCATGTGTAGGATAGGTGGTAGGCTTTGAAGCTTGGGCGCTAGCTCGAGTGGAGCCACCCTTGAAATACCACCCTTGAATTCATGGATGTCTAACCGCGCTCCGTCATCCGGAGCCGGGACAACGCATGGTGGGTAGTTTGACTGGGGCGGTCGCCTCCCAAAGAGTAACGGAGGCGCGCAATGGTTGGCTCAGACCGGTCGGAAATCGGTCGTTAGAGTGCAATGGCATAAGCCAGCCTGACTGCGAGACCAACAAGTCGAGCAGAGACGAAAGTCGGTCATAGTGATCCGGTGGTCCCGCGTGGGTGGGCCATCGCTCAACGGATAAAAGGTACGCCGGGGATAACAGGCTGATACTCCCCAAGAGTCCATATCGACGGGAGTGTTTGGCACCTCGATGTCGGCTCATCACATCCTGGGGCTGGAGAAGGTCCCAAGGGTTCGGCTGTTCGCCGATTAAAGTGGTACGTGAGCTGGGTTCAAAACGTCGTGAGACAGTTTGGTCCCTATCTGCCGTGGGTGTTGGAGAATTGAGAGGATTTGCCCCTAGTACGAGAGGACCGGGGTGAACGTATCTCTGGTGGACCTGTTGTGGCGCCAGCCGCAGTGCAGGGTAGCTATATACGGAATGGATAACCGCTGAAGGCATCTAAGCGGGAAACCAGCCTCAAAACAAGTTCTCCCTGAAGAGCCGTGGAAGACCACCACGTTGATAGGCCGGATGTAGAAGCGTGGCAACGCGCGTAGCTTACCGGTACTAATCGCTCGTTTGACTTGATTGCTCTCGTCGCCAAGGCGCGAGACTTTCAAAGCACACACAATCGCTTTGAAACAGAAAAAATGAAAAGCCAGTTTTGCTTCTTCCGTTCTTTGCCGGCCTGGTGGCCTTTGCAAGGTGATAAGACCCGATCCCATCCCGAACTCGGCCGTCAAACGCCTTAGCGCCAATGGTACTTTGTCTCAAGACATGGGAGAGTAGGTCGTCGCCAGGCCTGCCAAGAACGGAAATTTCCTCTTTATCAATGCGGCCCGTCTCCCTCCTGACGGAGCAGACCTTTTGACGCGGGGTGGAGCAGCCCGGTAGCTCGTCAGGCTCATAACCTGAAGGCCGCAGGTTCAAATCCTGCCCCCGCAACCAGTTTCGATGAAAATGCCCCCGAGCCCAAAAGGCCGGGGGCTTTTTATTGGTCGAACTCGCACATCGCCCTTAAGAACGCTCGCGCATTCGAGGCGTCGCAAAACTGTCTTCGCTCTGTTTTATCAAGCTCAAGCGCCGGCCCTAAGACGGTGTGGCGAGGCGCTTTTCCTGATTCGCGAGCGCCGATTCCATTTCTCCAACCGGATGTTTAAACCGGCGACAATGTAATGACGAGGCGCGCTTATTCTGACGTTTGCGGTATTGGCGTTGAGCATATTGGCGCGGGTTGCTTCCGCTTCGGTCAAACAGAAGTAGCGCGCGAGAGGCTTCGAGCATGAATTGTCAAGTTCAGGCCCAGAGGCCGTCGCGGGCGCCGGGCGCCGAGACGGACAAGGTTGTCGTGCGCAACCTCAATTTCTACTATGGCCAGACGCACGCGCTGAAGGGCGTGAACCTGAACCTGCTCGCGGGCCAGGTGACGGCGTTCATCGGCCCGTCGGGCTGCGGCAAGTCGACGCTTCTGCGGGTGCTGAACCGCATGTACGACCTCTATCCCGGGCAAAGGGCCGAGGGCGAGGTGATGCTCGACGGGGAGAACATTCTTTCCCCCGGCCTCGACCTCAATCTTTTGCGTTCGCGCGTCGGCATGGTGTTCCAGAAGCCGACGCCGTTTCCGATGACCATCTACGACAACATCGCCTTCGGCATCCGCCTCTATGAGAAGATTCCGAAGTCGGAGATGGATGCGCGGGTCGAATTCGGCGCTCCAGCGCGCCGCGCTCTGGACTGAAGTGAAGGACAAGCTGAACGCGAGCGGCCTCAGCCTTTCGGGCGGTCAGCAGCAGCGCCTGTGCATCGCCCGCACGGTCGCGATCAGCCCGGAAGTGATCCTGTTCGACGAGCCGGCCTCGGCGCTCGATCCGATCTCGACCGCCAAGATCGAGGAACTGATCGACGAATTGTCCGGCGACTACACGATCGCGATCGTCACCCACAACATGCAGCAGGCCGCGCGCGTCTCGCAATACACCGCCTTCATGTATCTGGGCGAGATGATCGAGTTCGATGAGACGAACACGGTCTTCACCTCGCCGCGCGACAAGCGCACGCAGGATTATGTCACTGGCCGCTTCGGCTGAGGAGGTTACGTCCGTGGCGGATCAACACACTGTCAGAGCCTACGACAAGGATCTCGACCTGCTCGAGCGGCGGATCGCCGAGATGGGCGGCTTGGCCGAGAAGATGGTGATCGACGCGGTCGACGCGCTCGCCTCAGGCGACACGGTGCTAGCGCATCAGGTGGTGGAGACCGATCCCCGCCTCGACGCGCTGCAGCGCGAGATCGAGGAGCAGGCGACGCTGACGATCGCGCGCCGTCAGCCGGTGGCGATCGACCTGCGCGAGATCATCGGCGCCATTCGGGTCGCGGGCGATCTCGAGCGGGTCGGGGACCTGGCCAAGAACATCGCCCGGCGCTCGGTCAAGATCGGCGTCGAATCGCGGGTGCCGCGCGCGATCATCGGCATCAAGCACATGAACGAATACGCGACCGAACTCATGAAGGACGTGCTCGACGCCTACGCCCAGCGCGATGTCGAGCGGGCGCTCGATGTGTGGGAGCGCGACGTCGATCTCGACGCGCTCGAGGATTCGGTGTTCCGCGATCTTCTCACCCACATGATGGAGGATCCGCGCAACATCACCTTCTGCGCCCATCTTCTGTTCTGTTCGAAGAACATCGAGCGGATCGGCGATCACGCGACCAACATCGCCGAGACCGTGGTCTATCTGGTGACCGGTTCGACGCTGCCGACCGAGCGGCCGCGGGGCCGGCGAGAGGCGGACCTCGAGGCTGACGCTCAAGGGGCGGTCAAATGAGTCAGGCGCGCAACGACCTCATCCGTTCCAGGGCCGGTTCTGTGCCCCGCATTCTGATCGTCGAGGACGAATCGGATCTCTCCCTGCTCTTGGGCTACAATCTCGAGGCGGAAGGCTATGTGGTCGAGAATGTCGAGCGTGGCGACGAGGCCGAGTTGCGCCTGGCCGAGAACGCGCCCGATCTCGTGATCCTCGACTGGATGCTGCCGGGCGTCTCGGGGCTCGAAATCTGCCGACGCTTGCGGGCGCGCGAATCGACCCGCACGCTGCCGGTGATCATGGTCACCGCGCGAGGGGAAGAGGCTGAACGGGTGCGGGGCCTGTCGGTCGGCGCTGACGATTATGTGGTGAAGCCCTTCTCGGTGCCCGAGCTCATGGCGCGGGTGCGCGCGCTTCTGCGCCGGAGCCGCCCCGAGCGGATCGCCGAGCGTCTCTATGCCGGCGATCTCGATCTCGACCGGGAGACAAGGCGCGTGCGTCGCGGCGTGCGCGACATCCATCTCGGCCCGACCGAGTTCAGGCTCCTCGAATATCTTCTGGAAAAGCCGGGGCGGGTGTTCTCGCGCGCGCAATTGCTCGACGGGGTCTGGGGCCAGGCGGCCGAGATCGACGAACGCACGGTCGACGTCCATGTCGGGCGCCTGCGCAAGGCCCTCTCGCGCGGCCGCGAACGCGACCCCATCCGAACCGTGCGCGGCACCGGCTACGCCTTCGACGAAACCTTCGGCAAAACGTAAGGGAAGCGCTTGGGTCGAACCGCGCCGCGCGTTGGCGCGGCGAAGCGACGGCGCTCAGGGATTGACGCCAGGCGCGATGGCGGAACCGCCCTCCTTCAACGAAGGCTGATGGCGCGACGCAAACAGCACCAGGGCAAAATAGATCGGCGCGCCGATCCCGGCCATCACCAGAAACCAGTTCGACCGGCCGAACAGCGCCAGCAACAGCACCAAATAGATGAAATCACGGCGCGAGGCGGAATCGAGGAGCCGCGTGAGGGGCCGCTCCGGCGCTTCCGACACGGAGGTGAAAAGCGTGTCGCCGCCGTCCTTTGAGCGCATCAACCGCCAATAGACGAAGCCGGCTGAACCCAACGTCCCGAGGACAGCTCCAGCGCCGAGCGCGAGCGGCCAGAGCGCGCCAGCGGCCAGGCTCCAGCCAATGCCCATGCAGCCGAAAATGACCGTGTGAACAATATTGTCGCCCCAGAAGTCGAGGACGCCGCCCCATCGCGATTGCTGGAATTTGAGCCTCGCCAGTTCTCCGTCGCAGCCGTCGAGGATCGAATGCGCCAGGAACAGGAGCGCGCCGATGGTTTGCATGAGCGGGCGCGAGGACAGGAAAAACGGGCCGCCGCAGACCCCGACGGCTATCGATATGAGGCTCATTTGATTGGGTGTTAAGCGTGTTCCCGCCAGCCGGCGCGAGATCTGCAAGGAGATCGGGCGCTCAACATGCCTGGCCATGAATCCGTCGGTGTCCTTGACCAGCGACTGCATGAGCCGATGCTCCGCGAGACGCGCGTCAGCGGGCGCCTCGACGACTATCGGATCGATGTCGGCCGAAAGAGACACTGGCGGGCCGAATCGCGAAGCGAGCCGGGTCTCAACCTCGGGGAGGTCCTGCGCGTCGCCGCCCCTGCCCAGTTCGTCGACTGCTTCCACGGCCGAGGCGGCAGCGACGATGACGATTCGTTTCGGGATCCTTGCCCAGTTGGCCGGTTCGATCCGCAACGAAGCCAGCCGCTCAAGCCAGTCCTTTTCCGCAAGGATACCGGCAGGCGCAATGACCACCGGCGCCTGAGGAGCGAAGGAAAGAGACGCGGCGAGGCTTGACCAGTCGGCGGCGGGAATGAGTCCGGGCGCGGTGCGTTTACCGCCGTGAAGGAGAAAGACCTGCCCGTAGCCGGCGCGCTGCGCCGCAAGCGCCGTCCGCTGAGTAAGGCTCAGCCCCAAAATGATCGGGTCGTGACCCGGCTCGCGCACCGCGGCGATCGTCGGCGGCGCGACCGTGGAGGGGGCGAGAAGAATGAGAATTGGCGCTTCAGGCATAAGCGATGACGAATCCGGACGGGCGACGCCCGGCACTCCACCTCGGCGACAATTGCTGATAGATGATTTCGCGCGGCGATCGTAGTCCTGCGCAGTCCCTGGCGCGACCCGCGCCCGGACAGGAGCCGAAAGCTATTTCAAGATCGCTCATCTTCGCCGCGTTCCTCGGTTTCGTGCTCGTCGTCTTCCTTGTCGTCCACAGCGGCGCGGCCGAGGTCGGCTCCGCCATGCTCGTCCTGGGCTGGTGGCTGGCGCCGATAACGCTCGTTCACATCATCCCATTGTATTTCGACGCGATCTCCTGGCGACAGCTGTTTCCCGCTTTCAACCGCCCCGGCCAGTTGAGTTTCCTTTGGATGCGGTGGATCCGGGAATCGGTCAGCACGCTGCTTCCGGTCGCAGGCGTCGGCGGCGATGTCGTCGGCGCGCGGCTTGCGCATCAGCGTGGGGTTTCAGGCTCCCAGGCCACCGCCAGCATGGTGGTCGACATTACGGTCGGCGCCGGGACCCAGGCCGTATTCGTCATCGCCGGCGTCGTGCTGCTCGCCGCTGGCGCCAGGGCCGACGCTTCGATGGCGTGGGGGCTTCTGATTGGCGTCGTCGCCTTTGCCGCGGCGATCGGCGTGTTTGTCTTGGTCCAGCACAACAGCATGTTTGGCGTCCTCATCGGGTGGGCGCACCGACTGGCGCCGAAGAGCTGGATGTCGGGCTTCGCCGGTCGGGCCGAAGCCATCGACGGCGCGCTCGTCGCGACCTACCGCCGGCGCTTCGCCCTCTTCTATTCCAGCCTGCTTCGCCTCATCGGATGGGTGAGCGGCGTGAGCGAGATCTGGCTCACGATGTGGGCGCTCGGCAAGCCGCTGAGCGTAACCGACGCCTTCATCCTCGAAAGCCTGAGCGCGGGCGTGCGCGGCGCGGCCTTCATGGTGCCGGGAGCTTTGGGCGCTCAGGAAGGGGGGCTCGTCCTGTTCGGGGCGCTTCTCGGCGTGCCGGCGGACCTTGCGCTTGCGATTTCGCTCACCAAGCGGGTCCGCGAGCTGACGCTTGGCCTGCCGGGCCTTGCGGCCTGGCAGTGGGTGGAAGGACGCCGCTTCCTCACTCGCCAGGCGGATCAGGCGAGCTCGACCTCTCGATAAGTCTATTGAGGCGGCGGGATTGCGTAAGCCGGCGATCCTGCGGCCGGGCGTAACGCAGCCGGCGATCCCACGACCGGGCCTGCCGTCGCCGGCGATTCGATCTCTGGGGGCAAGCCAAGCGCCTCACGCAACTGATTCCGGCGCGTCTGATAGAAGCTCGAGCGCAGGAAGGCGTAGAAATCGACCGATGAACTCTCCGCTTGTTTCCATTGTGCGAGATGCGCAACGGCGGACAGGGCGCCGGTGCTAACCGACCACGGCCATCCGAAGAAAATCCCGCCCGCAACCCAGCCGACGGGATCGCCGACGGTATCCACGATGCCGCCGATCGCATCGCGTTGCGTCGAGGGACCAAAATATGGAGACACAGTGTAGGATCCTGCAGGGACGCCGTAGACAAACATGGTCTGGCCAAAATCGCCCGTCTGCTGCGGCAAGTTGCCCGCCGTTGCGGCGACGTCAAACAATCCGCCAAGGCCGAATGTGGTGTTGATGATGGTGCGGGCGATCGTGATGCCTGCGGCTTGGAGACGCCCCTGGAGGATGTCGTTGGCGAGGACACGAGGCTCTTTGAGGTTCGCGTCCAAGTCCTGGAACCGGTCTCGGATCTGTCCCGGCACCGATTTCACGATCGTGGCCGGGGGGTCGAGCACGACCTGATTCAAATGAAGGACGCCTCGATTGAATTGCTCGTTCGGGTCATAGACCGGCAAGGAGGCGTCGCGCGGGACGCCCGCGCAGCCACAAACAAGCGCAGCCAAGCTCGCCGCGCTCAGCCATTTGGTCCAGCGTTCAACGCCACGCATGCGTTGGCGATTCCTTTTGAAATTCCCCGCAACACGCGGACTTCCCCCGCAGTTCGCACGAGAACTTGCCGGGCCGTCCACATGGTTCTGAGAAAAGATCCGACCCAGCCCCGACTCAAGCTAGCAGAGCCGCGCGGTGGCGACTATCACCCTTTTGCCACAGTACGGCCATTTGTATAGGGCCGTATTACTCGCTCGTATTATGGGATTTCCTTTGTGTCGCCAGCAGCGCTGGCTGGAACAGGACGGCCGCGGAGAGCGTCGTCACGAGCGAGAGGGCCATCAGTTTGCCCATGCTCGATGTGCCCGGATGATGCGAAAGCCACAGGCTGCCGAAAGCGGTGGCGGTCGTGCAGGCGCTGAAGAACACCGCCCGGGTCAGGCTCGACTGCAGAAAATTATGCTCTCCCGCCCGCCACGCCATGACGTAGTAGATTTTGAACGCGACGCCCACGCCGAGCAAAAGCGGGAGCGCGATGATGTTGGCGAAATTCAACTTGAGCCCGATCGCGACGCAGATTTCGAGCGTGAAGAGAATGGCGACCAGCAGAGGCACGAGCGTCAGCGCGACGTCTTGCCACCGCCTCAGCGCCACAAACAGAATGAGCGCGATCGACAACAGCGACCAGACCGCGGCCTGAAGAAACGCTTTGACGATGGTCGCAGCCGCCTCGACGATGAAGACGGGCGAGCCGGTCGCATCCGGCGCAACCTTACGAACGGCATCGACGAAGCGGTGCAGGACGACATTGTCGTTGCCGTCTCCGCTCGGCCTCGCCTCGATCCTGACTTCGCCATCGGGCGCGATCCAGGCGTTCTTGAGCGCCGGCGGCAGCGTGTCAAGCGTCACGTGCTCGGCCGAGAGAAGTTCGCGCACCTGGCGAAGCGTCGTCATGAGCGGCGTGACCAGCACGCGCTCCGCCTCCTCTCGGGTCGCGGGCGGCGCCTTCGCTAACGCGGTCAGCGCACTCGCGAGGCGTCGCGCCTCCGCGGCAGGCGGAGTGTCCAGGTTACCCGCGGTGGTAGTGAGGTCGGCGGCCGTCTTATTGATCGCCTCCAAAGTTTGGGCAGGCGTCGGCGCGGGATCGATGGGATCCGGATTGAGCGTATTCGCGAAAAAGAAGTTCGCGTCGTCGATGATCGCGAGCTTCTCGTCCTGGTCCTTGGGCACGAAGCTTTCCAGCGTCCGCACTTTGGCGACCTCGGGCAGGGGTTTCAGCTTGTCCACCATGGCCGAGGCGCTGGCGAGATTGGGCTCCAGGACATCGATGGTGTTGGGGCTCGTGTCCGGATCGCGCATCAGATCGAGCAGTGTCGAGACCGACTCAGCCTGTTTTGAGCGCAGGTTGAGCGGGTTGAAGTCGAAGCTCAGGCCCCGAAGAAGCGGCAGGCCAAGGATCACGGCGGCCAGGGTCAGGCCCACGACCCAATTACGCTGCCGGTCGAGAAAATGATCGAGCGGCGCAAGCCAGGCCCAGCCGACCGGCGCCCGTTCGCCGCCCGGTTTCAGCACGGCTAGCAGCGCCGGAAGCAGGGTGATCGTGGTGAGGAACGCGATGATCATGCCGGTTCCGGCGATCAGCCCAAGCTCGGACAGTCCGACGTAAGCCGTCGGCAGGAACGAGTAGAAGGCGGCCGCGATCGAGGCCGCCGCCAGCATGAGCGGGCCCGCGACGCCTCGGCCGGTGCCTTCGAGAGCCTTGAGGAGATCGCGGTCGGCGAACCGCTCGGCGCGATAGCGGACGCTGAACTGAATGCCGAAATCGACGCCGAGGCCGATGAACAGCACCGCGAAGGCGACGGAGATGAGATTGAGCGCCCCGACCATCGCCAGGCCCGCGGCGGCGGTGAAGCTCAGGCCGACCGCGAGATTGATCAGGACGGCAAGTATGATCCGCGCCTGCTTCAGCGCAAGCCACAGGATCAGGAGAACAACGAGGATCGTCACCGTCCCGTTCAGCGCCGCCCCTTCGGCGATGGTGGAGAATTCCTCGTCCGACAGAGCCACCGATCCGGTCAGTCGCACCGTCACGCCATTGTCCGGCGTCAAGCCGAGCTTCGCGATTGTGGCTCGGATGGCTTTGGTCGCCTGACCGCCGGGGGCGAGATCGCTGTAATTCAAAACCGGCTGAATGTTGACGAACCGTCGAAGGTCCGACCGTTCCGGCGCGCGGCCGGAAATCAGCCGTCGCCAGGAAAAGGCGGGGTGCTGCCCTCTCTCGACGCCTTCGAGCGCGTCGGCGATGGCGACGACGGCTGGCTTGATGTCCTCGAGCGTCGTTTTTTTGAGCCGAACGCCTTCGAGCGATTGCGAAATTGCGCCAAGCGTCCCCCGCAGCGTCGGATCGAGGGCAAGCGTGCCGAGGAAAGGCTCGGCTTTGATCAGTTCGTCCATATTGCGTCGCAGGTCGTCGACGCTGAGGAACAGGGCGCCCTCGCGGGCGAAGAATTCGCCCCCGTCTGGCCGGGTGACGGTGCGCGCCACATCTTTCTGATCGGCGAGCGCCTTAGCCAGCGCGTCCGCCGCCTCATCGGCGCCTTCGGGCGTTGTCGCGTCGATGACCGCGATCAGGAGGTCGGTCCGCTGGGGAAAGAGCGCATTGAGCCTCTCCTCCTGCTGGCGCCAGGGAAGCGAACTCGACAGGAGCTTGCTCGAGTCGGTGTTGATGGCGATGTGGCGGGAGACGTAGACGCCAGCGAGAACCGCCGCGACGACAAAGGCCGCTATGGCTATCCACGCATGACGGGTCGACAGGCGCACGACCCGTGCGACAGTGGCGATGATGAAGGGCGTGTCCGTCTTGACCATGAGAGCGGGGTGGAGGCCATGGGTTCGTGGCGGGTGTCAATGACGGATGCGACGCGGCCGCACAAGCTCGGGTCGGCGCGGTTGCCGAGATCTAGCGCACCCTCGGCGAAGCTTGTCGCTTCCTTTGCGCGCCAAACCTCGCTCAATTGGACTCCAAAGAGGGCATAACGAATGCCGAATGACGGCGACGCCAGGATTCACCGCAGGACGCCCAAATCGATGCTGGCGAACATCAAACGAGCGACGGCGATCGTTGCCGAGCAGGCGGTCGTCGCGGCCAGTTCGGCGCCAGCGAATTCTCTTGTCGGGGGAAATCCGGCGCGCTTCAATCGCTCGATTGCCGACTGAGGCGCCGTATGACACGCTTGCTCTCGATCAACGTTGGGCTCCCGCGCGACATCCCGTGGCAGGGCAGAACAGTCCATACCGGAGTTTGGAAAGCGCCCGTGCAAGGCCGTCGCATGGCGCGGCGGCTCAACATCGACGGCGATGGTCAAGGCGACCTGCATGGCCACGGCGGCGAGCATCGCGCGGTCTTTGTCTATCAGATCGAGTCCTACCGCTATTGGCAAACTGAGCTTGGCCGCGCCGATTTCGCCTACGGCCAGTTCGGCGAAAACTTCACGGTCGAGGGCTTGCCCGACACCGAGGTGTGCATCGGCGACCGTTACCGGATCGGCGGCGCGCTGTTCGAAGTGACGCAGCCGCGCGTCACCTGCTACCGGGTCGGCATCCGGACGAACGAGCCGCGAATGGCGGCGCTCCTCGTCGCCCATCGCCGACCGGGCTTCTATCTTCGCGTTATCGAGGAGGGTGAGGTCGAAGCCGGCGACGAGATCGTGCAGGTCTTGGCCGAGCCTGAGCGTTTGACCATCGCCGAGGCGAATGCGCTCCTCTATTTGCCCGGGCGCGACAAGGTCGGCGGCCTCGAGCGGGCGCTCCGCATTCCGGCGTTGAGCGCCGGCTGGCGCTCCTCGTTCGAAGCCTTGCTTGAGAACGAACGTCAGGGCGGTTCGACCGCCGCCGATCCCGCTTCGCCGCCGGCGGCTCAGCCGGGCCCGGCATGGGCTGGGTTCCGGCCGCTGCGCGTCGCGGACAAGCGGAGCGAGAGCAGCAACGTCACTTCGCTCACGCTCGAGCCGAGCGACGGCCATCCTCTCGTTGCGGCGGAGCCCGGGCAATTCATTGTGCTCAGTTTGAAGCCCGCGCCCGCGGCGCCGCCGTTGCTGCGCAGCTATTCCCTGTCCGGCGAACCGAGCGAGCAGCGCTGGCGGATCAGCATCAAGCGCGAGCCGAGCGGCGTGGCCGGCGCTTATGTCGATGCGCAGCTCAGGATCGGCGACGTCATCGACGCCAGCGCGCCGCGCGGCACTTTTACGCTGAAGCCAGGCGAGGGACCTGTGGTCCTGTTGAGCGCCGGCATCGGCTCAACCCCGGTGCTCGCCATGCTGCAAACTTTGGCCGGCGGCGGCTCGCAGCGAGAGGTCTGGTGGATTCACGGCGCCCGCAATCGGGCCGAGCATGCCTTCGCTGCGGAAGTGCAAACGCTTCTCAAATCGTTGCCCGGAAGCCACAGCCACGTTCGTTACAGCGCCCCCGGCCCCCAAGACCGGCTGGCGGTCGATTTCGACGCCGCGGGACGCTTGGATGTGCAGGTCCTGCAGGAACTCGGCGCGCCTCGCGAGGCGGATTTCTATCTATGCGGCCCGGCCGCGTTCATGAGCGGCATGACCGCCGATCTCTCGAATTGGGGCGTTCCCGCCGAGCGGCTGCACAGCGAGAATTTCGGCTCGGGGCCCGCGCTCACTCCGGGCATCGCCGCCGCTCCGGCGCGCACGCCGCATCCGCCGGACCGGCCCACTGGAACAGGGCCGATGGTGTCTTTCGCCAGAAGCAATCTGGCCCTGCGCTGGGATTCCGCGTCTCAAAGCCTGCTGGAATTGGCCGAGTCCTGCGATGTGCCCGTCCGCTGGGCCTGCCGCACCGGCGTCTGCCACAATTGCGAGACCGGTCTCATCGCCGGCGCCGTCGATTATTTCGTCGACCCGCTCACGCCGCCGGCCGAAGGCAATCTCCTGATCTGCTGCAGTCGGCCGCGCGCCGACGTCGTGCTCGATCTGTGAAGCAACGCAGGGTGGGCGGCTTCCACCAATTTCCTCCTCGGCTTTGTGAAACGATTTGACAAGAGCGTGAAAATAGTCTCCAATAAAAATACGTGAAAATAAGAGGTCCATTTTGACACCTGATGGAAACAAGGCCGACCTGACCTCGCGCCGCACCCGCCGCAACATGATGGCGATCGCCGCCGTTTTTGGGTCTGTGGTCTTGGCTAAGACCACCACAGCGTTCGCCTGCCCGCCTGCTCTGTGCAAGTCGAATTGCTTCCTGAAGGGGACGAAGATTCGGACCGCAGAGGGTGATCGCAAGATCGAGGACCTCGCAATCGGCGATTTGCTGCCGACAATGTTCGGCGGACTGCGCCCCGTCCAGTGGATCGGACGTCATCCAATCAGGAAGAGCGACCCGACGAAGGCCTGGGTGAAGGACGCGTTGCCCATTCGCATCGCACGATCCGCTCTCGGTCCAGAGCTTCCGCATGCCGATCTCTACGTGACGGGGGGACACTCCCTGTTGATCGACGGCGTATTGGTTCCGGCGGAGCTGCTGGTCAACGGCACGACGATCACGCGCTATGAGCCTGAGAGCGACGCGATGGAGTTCTTCCACATTAAGCTCGAAAGCCATGACGTCATCTACGCCGAAGGCGCCCCTGTCGAAACCCTCCTGGCCGTCCAGGATTCCTGGGTCAATTTTGCCGAGTATTTCCGCCAATACGGAATGGTCGCGGCCGACGAAACTCGTTGCGCCCCACACATTCATATTTGGGGCGGACGTCCGGAATTGGTGTCGAGACTCCGCAGCGCGCTCTCGCCCTGGATCGATCTCCGCAATCAGGCTGAGGTGCTTCGCGACCAGTTGGAGGAGCGCGGGTTCGTCTCCTTTATAGACGCCGGCTAGACGCATGCTCGACTAATGCTGACGTCCCTCTCACCGGTTCTCGTCGGTGAACGCGCGAATCAGGGCTGATTGAGAATTCTAGGGGATAACTCGCAGTGTCTAAGAGCAATCTCGTGACCATGATCGCATCTATGACTGCGGTCATAATTACAACTTGGTCGACTGCCAACGCAACTGTCTATAACTTCACGTTTAGTTCGCCCTCTGAATCGATCATCGGACTGCTCACCGTCGACGCGTCCGACAACGAGGTGACAAACATAGCCGGTACGCTTTCCGGCTTGGTCAACGACACGATCAATGGGTTCGTCGCCAATCCGTCCTTCTCCAACCCCGTCTCTCTTCCGGATGGGGCATTTATCTATGACAATGTGTTCTACCCCGAGCAGGACTCGCTTGTGGACCAGTATGGCGTCGTGTTCACCACCGCTGGGAACCCAGGCGGTTACTGGAACCTCTGGAGCGACGCGCCCGGCGATTATGTACTCGACGAGTCGAATCTCGCCGGCGACTATCCGATCAGCATAAGCGGAGGAAACCTGGATCCGACGGCGGTTCCGGAGCCTTCGACCTGGGTGATGATGTTGATTGGCCTAGCGAGCATCGGTTCCGCGGCCTATCGCCGGGGTCGGAAGAACCCTCTCGCGACGCAGTACATATAGTTTCGCAGCGCTTCGAAGCAGGAAGGGCGTCCTAACGCGTTCTCTCGCGCACAGCCTCAGTGCTTGATCGTTTTGCCTATGCGAAAATTTTGATTTTGGCGCGGGACCTTCCGAACGCCTTGAGTCGAAGCGACGCTTTCCAACGGATCGCTATTTGCCATTGGCGCCCTGCACCCGTATCGTCTTGGACGGGTCACCCCCGCAAGCGAGCGGTTGAGCTTTGACCTTAGGGACGGTGGTCCCAAAGCGCGCAACAGACATTCCGTCATTTTCCGCTAAACCATTGGTGAAATGCGTATTCCGTGGCTAGCAAGCAAAAACGGCGACAATTTCTTTCGTATTAGCAGAACATGTCATATTATGTGTTGGTTTCCATCATACCGGTGGATCGAGGAGAGTGGCATGGCTGAACACAAGGCGCCCATTCGGCGCCGGCGATTGGGCGCGCATGGCATGATGTTTCGGCGAAGACGCATCTTCGCCCAGCTGCGCGAGGGCTACACCTATGATGAAATCGCCGCTGAGGCGGGCGTGAGCGCTTCACGCATCCGGCAGATTGTCTCGCAAGAGCTCGAGCAGCGAATAGTCGATAGCGGGGCCGAGCACGCGAAGCTGCAGTTGGACCGCCTCGCTCCTGCGATACAACTCGCGGCCGAAGGCATCGCCGCCGGCGACATTTCCGCGATCACGCCCTATCTCAAGGCTCGATCGCTATCAGACCGTCGCGAGCGCCAACCAGGTCTATGACGACGAGGCCCGCAAGAAGCTCATGGACAAGATCAACCGCCTCGCCGAGAGCCTCGGGATCAACGAGGACTTCGCAGCGGCGGTGGAGGAGCATTTGAGGAAGACTCAAGGCCTCCCCCCAGAGGGTTGGGGCGAGGCCGAAGGGCTGCAAACGGATTCCGCTGGATCGCCCGACTCCATGGAAGAGACGACCGCACCTGAAGCGCCCCCATGGGGAGAGTGAGGCGGGGTTCCATTTTTTTTACTCCAAACGGCCGTAACCCACTGAAAAGGCTCATTACCAAAAAATAAACGCTAGTAAATGCAAGCACTTTTACTAACGGGGTGACATAGGAAGCGACCACCCCGGACCACGAAAATGCGTTACACCGCTCAAAGCTAATTTCTGGCAGGTTTTCCGTGGGGAGGACGCCCGGCGATGCCACTTCTGTTTTGCAGCGCGTAACGCTCAAGCACCAGGATTTCATCGCCCAGTTATCGTTTGCAGCTACGGCAGCTCTTAACCGGCCTCATGATAAGCAAGCAGCTCCCAATTCGGATGCATAGGTCGGCGGTACTGCTCTTAGGGAATTAAATCTTTGCCGGTCCTCCCTGAATTGATCAATTTTCAGTCAGCCCAATGCACCCGCCATGTGTGAGCACAAACATTTCATCCGGCGCGACCTCTATCGATTTAATCGGTCCTCCCCACAAACTCTGCAAATGCGCATTGCTCAGCGTCAGGACCGGCGACACGGCCTGATCAGTGAAGTAAATTTCTGCAAAGTCTTTGCTTACCTCGCCATGTGTTGTGGCCGGTACCAACAAAGACATTTCGATTGCAGAAAACGGAAGGCTAGAAGCGGAAAAATTCGCGTGAACCGCGCAACTCTCGCCGTCGTTTGTTGCAGTGCCGTCCTTGATAATAGTGTCGTGTCTCAAACACGGGTCGTCATCGATCCCGAATATTTTCGTCACATCCTCCTTTTTTATTGTGCTCGGCGACTGCTTTGCTAGCAGGCCGTTGAAAAAGTCTCTGGCCGGGGGAATTGTGATGTGATTTTGTCGTCTTGCGCTTAGGCGGAGGCGAGTGGATGCGAGGCGGGGACGAGCGGTCGGGGTCGCTGTTCAGTTACGTCGATCTTGAAGCGCGGGTCGGCAAGGACCATCCGCTGCGGGCCATCCGCGGGATTGTGAACGAGGCGCTTTCGACCCTTTCAGGCGCGTTCTCGGCGCTTTATTCGCGGAGCGGCCGTCCCTCGATCCCACCGGAGAAGCTCCTTCGGGCGATGCTGTTGCAGGCGTTCTATTCGATCCGCTCGGAACGGCAGTTGATGGATCGGCTGGAGTTCGACCTGCTTTTTCGCTGGTTCGTCGGCCTCGGCGTTGACGATGCGGCGTGGGACCACTCGACGTTTTCCAAGAACCGCGAGCGCCTTCTGGAGGGCGACATCGCAGCCAAGCTCTTGGGCGCGGTGCTTTCGCAGCCGCGTGTGAACCGACTGCTCAGCGCGGATCATTTCTCGGTCGACGGCACGCTGATCGAGGCGTGGGCTTCGATGAAGAGTTTTCGGCCGAAGGACGGCTCGGGCGATCCTCCGACGGCAGGCGGCAGGAGGAACCGCGAGGCGGATTTTCACGGCCAGAAGCGCTCGAACGCGACGCACGCTTCGACGACCGATCCGGACGCGCGTCTCTATCGCAAAGGGCCGGGCAAGGAGGCGAAGCTCTGCTTCATGGGCCACGCGCTGATGGAGAACCGCAACGGCCTCGTCGTCGACGCCTGCTTGACCGAGGCGAATGGCCACGCCGAGCGGATCGCGGCGCTGCACATGATCGAGCCGCGCGCCGATCGGCCGAGGCCGATCACGCTCGGCGCCGACAAAGCTTACGACGCCGAGGACTTCGTCAATGAACTGCGCTCGATGAACGCGACGCCCCACGTGGCGCAGAATGCGAATGGCCGCTCGTCGGCGATCGACAGCCGCACAACGCGGCATGCAGGCTATGCAGTCAGCCAACGCATCCGCAAACGGATCGAGGAAGCCTTCGGCTGGATGAAGACGATTGGCGGGCAGGAGAAGGCCAAGTTCCGCGGCCGCGATCGCGTCGGTTGGGCCTTTACCTTCGCGGCCGCCGCCTACAATCTGTTGCGGTTGCAGAAGCTCTTGGAGGCCTGCGCGTGAAGAGCCCGGCGAACTGCCGACTGATCGGCCGCTGGCGGATCGTCGAGGCCGACCTCTGGGATGGTGCTCACCTCGATCTCTGCGGCCCGGCGGCGCTGACGATCACCGCGCAAGGCGACGAAATCGCCTTCGGCGCTCTGGAGGCTGGCCTCGAGGTCGAATATGCTCGGGACTCGATTGGCTTTCGCTGGGCCGGTTGCGAGGAAGGCGACGAGGTCGAGGGCGAAGGGACCGCCGAACTCCTCGACGATGGCACTCTCGAGATCGAGTTCGCATACCGAAACGGCGACGAAGCCGTCCTCAAAGCGAACCGGGATACTTCTTCAACAGCCTGCTAGTGCGCGGAGCGCGTTGAATTTTTGGATTATATCTCGCCCAGCCGCACCCCCCGGAATGACTTCGCAGTCATCGGTAGAGCTTGGTTGGCACACAGCTGAGCAACTGAAATGTGCGTCAAGAAATTTATCTTTGGCAGTGGATATCCCGATATCGGCCGATGCGATCCCGATAGACGGCGACACAATGGAAAATTGTTCTGTTAGCGCCCCACACGTCTTATCCGTGTCCGTTCCATAAAGTTGCAGCCAAGAAAGGCCGGCGCGTCGGAACTCGCTTCAACTGGCGTGTATAAAGGGGGGCTGACTTTGCTCGGTATCTCGGTACCTGTATATCGTCTGAATTGTTGCTCTAATACTTCCGGACCCAACTACGCTCAACCAGAATTCTTTATTGTCACACATACAGCTATCGCCTGACGCGATTTTAGTTGTTATCATTCCATAAGAATGCCCACCCGTTGGTGGGTGCCCCGGCTGCGAGTTCGCAACACACTGGCCGTATACGTCGCAAAATTCGCCGGTTTGGCAGCCAGGTCGACATCCGCATCCAGATAAAAAAAGTCCTGCTCCGAGGACAGTTAGCCTCAGGGCTGGCGAGAGGAAAACACCCATGGCCGATCTCCACTACGGACGACCAGACGTACTGAATTTAAAGCTATCGCCTATGCTTGGAGCGGCTAACTCCTTTAGCTGTTTCAAATATCCTGGATCGATATGTATATTTCTGTAGTCGATATCGCCCGGAGGGGGTGGATCTCCAGGATGCCATACCCGTGAAGCCTTAAGCGAACGTAAGGCGTCCTTAACCTCTTCCGAAACGGCTGCTCGCGGATTGCAGGATTTACACACATCCATCAGCGTACGACAGATACCGTAACCTTGATCCCAAGGCTTGCCGCAGCCTCTGTCTCCCACTACTTGGCACTCATCACAAGTAGGTTTGCCAGGTATGTTCTCAATGCAGTAATAGTAAAAATCTTGCATTTCATAAGCCACCTCCGCCATCTTACTAATTGCCGAAAAAGCGTCCTTCTCGGTGTCCGAATAGAGTGGGCGCGGCTGAGAGTTTAAGTAAACTGCGGAATCCAATGATTTCTTGGCGGGCGATGTGCAGCGCTCATCGTCCTTCCAATATGCGTAATATCTACTGCTTTGAAGTCCAAGTCGGGCATTTACTAGCTTATAGATATTATCTTCGAGCTGATGCAGTTGGCCAGCATTCCACTCCGTCAACGGGTCGAGACTGTCAGATGGACCTACTCCGTCAGGAAAAGTAGGGCCTGTCCAATCTGCACGACCCTGCTCAGAAAAATACAGCGTTGCCGAGACACAAATCAGTGATAATAATATCCTTCCGCTCGCGATGCGTCGGATAGCGCGAGCGGCCGCTCGCATAGCGTCTAGCCAACCGTTGCCCTGCTTGCACAAAAACGTGCTCCCGAGAACGGCAACAGCTTAGCAGGCGCTACACCCCTGGCAAGACACAGGTTAAAGATGGAGTGCAATAGGGCTCAAAACCGACGTTCGCCAGGGCGATGAAGACATGCGGGTCCTCGGAACTGGTGCCGCCCTCCTTACGCTACTGTGGGGAATTTTGCCGGACACAGCGACGTATGCCGTTGCCAACTGCATGCCTTATGCCTTGCGATTTAAGGATGATAATCTACCTCTGGCGTTGGGAGACCAAAGCGCAGCCGCGACTGCGACACTCGATATAGCATTCGAACCTGGCGCTCCTTTCACGCCACCGGGCAGCGATGTCGCTCATCAATATAGCAACTCTTTAGCGAGCGTAAGTATCGCAATACCGAGCTTCAAAACATTAATTGATCAAATAGTACTATCACAATTGCGGCTTCCAAACGATGATTGCGGTTTAAAAGCTTTTTTACGGGGACATAGAATCTCTTTGTCCAACGGTCAACTAGTTGTTTCAGATCATTTTGAATTCGAATACTGGCAATGCGCTGTTTTGAAGAGCCAGATCGCCGACGGATCTATCGACACAGCGGTCTCACTAAGGCTGGGGTCTTACGTGCTTCCTTCCGTTACGATTTCTCCGGCTGGCCCTTCCGGCGCGCCCGTGCCCCATATAACCTTCGGACCAGACCGTAAATTAATGGTAGGGATCACCACAGCGTACAGTAATCCTACCGTCCACCTGCTTCAAACAGGGATATGGACAATCAACCAAATCTCATCGATTTTCCTCGGATCTGCCCAGAATACACTTACAAATAACCTCACCGACGCGACCAAACAGCAGATGGAAGACATTACATCTAGCCTAGGAGCCAAGGTCAACACGGCTATTGATAACATTCCCTTTGGGAAGTCTAACAGCGCTGGCGGCGACGACACCTTGACGCAGTTCTTGAATTTCGGCCCGATAATGAATCGAAGCTTCAGCTACATACCCGCAGGGACGGGTGCAGGAAGCGTCAACGATTTTGGGCCAAACGACTCCGTATCGATCAATTTTACTCGCAAGGGCGGGATGGCCAGTGACAAAATCTGCTACCGGGAATCAGCGCTATTTGGCGAGCGATCCGTATTCATAGCGTTGGAAGCAGCGCTTAGAAAGCCATTACCGACATGTGACGTAATGGAGGCGTTATGCCGCTAAGAGTTATGCGCTTGCCGAGTGCTCTCGAAAGTCACCACGAATAAGCCGCCAGCCTACGAGAGTTGCGTCGAGCCTCACCAATCTCGGGGACGGTTCTCTTCCAAGAAACGCCCACGCGCGGTTGCAGAGCTTGGCTTTCAACGACCTCCTGGTGTTTTAAGGCCGACGGCGGACATCGTCATATTATGGTCGTCACCCATGAGTTTCACCCAAACCGTGGTTTAGATACGGCTGGTTGCGAATCAGCAAATTCGTTGAACTCGTGTGTCGACGGTATACCGGAATGCGAGCGAGAAGCTTGCACTGAGAGGCTTCATGCCGGCAAAGACGATAGTATTCTTCAACAATAAAGGCGGTGTGGGCAAAACAACCCTCGCGTGTAACGTAGTTTCGTTTTTAAACATGCATCGTGGCATGCACGTTTTACTGATTGACGCCGACCCACAATGCAACGCGAGTCAATTGGTCCTTTCCGATGATCTCCTCGACGAGATTTATTGGGACACAAACTCGGAGCGCGAGACGCTTCATTCTTACCTTCGGCCGTTGGAACAGGGCGATGCGACGATCCGAACGGACGTCCATCCCATAAAAGCGGAGGAAAATGCCTTCCAAACCGACATTATAGCGGGGCATCCGAATATGTCGCTTGTCGAGGATAGGTTGAGTTAGGCCTGGGGCGATCTGCAGGGGGCGGACCGCATCCGCGGCTATCGAATCAGTAATTGGCTGGCGCAATTGTTATCGTCTGTAGGTGCAGCATATGACTTGATCATTTTTGACGTCGGTCCTTCTCTTGGCGCTCTTAATCGCACGATCCTTCTCAATTGCGATTTTGTGGTCACGCCGTTTGGATCGGACATTTTTAGTTTGCTTGGCATTCGCAATATTTCATCTTGGATTGGAGCTTGGGAAGAAGACTATAAGGGTGCGATCGACAACATACGCCGACGCTCTCCTAACACGCTTGTGGACTTCGCGGGTGCTGAGAACCTTGACCAAAAGTTCCGACTTGCTGGGTACTCGGTGCAGCAATACGTGACGCGAAAATTCAAAGAGGGGAGGCGTCCGGTTCGGGCCTACGACGAGATCATGCAGGACATCCCGAAAACGATTACGGAAAGCTTAGCGTCGTTCTTCCCCGCCGGCTTAAGTCAGGACCAATTAGAACTTGGACATATTCCATTCTTGTACAGCCTCGTTCCCCTTGCTCAGTCGAACCGTGTGCCGATACACGCGCTTGTCGACCACAAAGCGGTCGTTGGGAGCCAAGTTCGACAGGTCGCCGAGTACAAGGACCTAATGGACCGGTTGTGCACGCGACTTCTGACAAACATCGGCGTCTCAGGTAGTGAACCCGGAGCCGAGCCGTGATTGATTGGCCTGGGACCTTGATAAACGAGATCGTTAAGGAACGCTGCGTGTTATTTTTGGGGGCTGGAGTCTCCGCAAGTGCCATCGACCCCCGCGGAAACCGTCTCCCCGAATGGAAGGGCTTTCTGCAAGAGGCCTGCGGGCTTGTCCACAATGCGGGCCAGCGCTCCGACTGTGAGGCCCTGATCCGCGAAAACAAGCTCTTAATCGCGCTGCAAGCCATTAAAGACCTCGCTAACCCTGCCGAGTACCACTCCTTTCTTGATCGCCACTACAACAATCGACGGTATGCGCCTAGTGAATTACACCGAATAATATACGAGCTTGATGCTCGTATCGTAGTGACGACGAATTTTGATAAGATTTACGAAACGTATTGTTTCTCGTTCGCGGGCGGCGACAATGCCTTCAAGGTAATAGACTATACTGCGAGAGGATTGGCCGATGAGTTGCGGTCGGACACGCGCCTCATTATCAAAGCTCACGGTACGATCGACAGAATAGATGAAATGATTTTTACAAGAGCTGAGTATCACGCAGCAAAGCGTGATCAACCGCAGTTCTATGATGTTCTTCGTTCTATTTTCATTACAAGTACAATCGTGTTTGTTGGTTGCGGTCTCGAAGACCCTGATATCATGCTATTATTGGAAGACGTTAAGATCACTGGACGTCAAAGCAAGCCTCATTATGCACTTGTCTTGAAAGGTCGGCACGAGTTTTTGATTAAAGACTGGCGCGCAACGTATAATATTCACGTTATGGAATATGAACCAGACCACGCGGCTTTGGTTCTGGAGTTAAATAATCTTCTTAATGCTGTAGAGGTCGGCCGCGCCGAATTCAGTGGAGCCGCACGCCCAGGCGTTTAGCGAACGCTTGATCAGATGGGTATTATCGTCCGTGGACTTATAGTCCTCATTTAGGGACGATGCAGCCCGTGAAACAAGCGGCGCTTACCGTTCTCGGACAACGAATCCGACAAACGAGAAAATCGCACAATTGGACGCAAGAAGATCTCGCGTCCAAAGCGGAAATTGATCGATCGTACATTGGAAGCGTTGAACGGGGTGAACGAAATCTAACCTTTACTGTTCTGTGCCAGATTTGTGCGGCGCTCGATTGCGATGTAGCTCAACTGACCAAGGGCCTTCCTTAGATTCTGCTCATGAAGTAACTTTCTAAGACGGCACTTGGGACCGGGTTTTGATTTGTTCCGAGCCGTCATCTTTAAGAACAACGACTGACCGTACCGGAAACGTCGGCCAACTCTCGGGTTTAAGTCGATTCGGGAAAGCCCCAGAACCGGCGTGCAGCTCTGCGGGTTGCTAGCGGTCACCGCCGTTGAACACGACGACCTGACTAACAGTCCGAGCACCACACCTGTTGATGGGAACGACCCGACAGGCGCACGAGGGACGCTCTAAGTTGCAGCAAGAAAATCCGGCTGAACGGGCTCCTTGTTATCCGGACACGTACAGACTGGTGGCTGTGGATGCTCGATTCGATAGTCGCGTGAGAGGTGTTTGCCTGTCTTTTCGCGGAGTTGGATATGGGCTCGCTTGAAGAGGACATTCTTGTTGGAATGGATCTCGGCTAAGTGCTCGCCGTCGGCTTTGATGTGTTCGAAACGATGGAGGATCGCTGAACAGTCTAGTTCGGAGCCAATCCAACGGCGCCCTGCGAGTTCGGCCGCCACATAAGTTGTGCCGGATCCGCCAAATGGGTCAAGCACAACCGATCCAGAATTGGTTGCCATCGCGACGATGCGGTCCATGAGCTTTAAGGGCAGCCCGTTGGCGTCGCGCTTTTTGTATTTCGCGTGACGAACAGGAGGGATATCGGTCCAAACATCGGAAAGGTTTACGCCACGCGGGTTCATCTTATCTTTGTAACCCCCATAATCGCGCTGCTCCCCGCCGCAGTGACGGCAGCAGGGAACGGGAAGCCGATCCGGGTGGAAGATCGCAGGTTTCGTGCCTTTAACGAAATACAAGAGGGCGTAATGCGAGGGATAAAGCCGGTTTGAAATCGGCAATGAATATTTGATATCAACTGTGATCCAATTGCGAAAGGTCAAATTTACGCCAAGGTATGCGCCGAGCTGTAAATTCCACTTGGGAAGGTTCCATAGAAAAAGAGAGCCGCCTGGCTTTAGGACTTGGGTCATTTCATCGAGCCAAGTCCGTCACCATTCGAGATAGACCTGATCGGCCTTTGCGTCGTCGATCTTTGAGCTATAGGCCTTGCCCAGGTTGAAGGGCGGTTCCGCAAAAGCGAGATCCACGCTCTGCGCCGCAATGTTTTGCATCATTTGGACGCAATCGCCCTGATAAAGGCATCCGAGCGACGTTTGAAGGATGGGTATCATAGTCATCATTCTGCGTGTGTTTGAGAGGAAATTCAATCGTCAATCTTTATTCGCGCACAGGTTTATAGGCGTGTTGCGCGCCACGGCTCGTCGAAATGCCCATGTCGGGCTCATAGCCGATTAACAGCAGCTCTCCGGCGGTCACCCTCGTCGCGTTATTTGCCCAATCTGCGCATCACCGCGTCGATCATTTTCGTCCGCGCTCGGCAAAGCTCGATGATGCGCTCCCTGGCATCGTCCGGGATTGAATACTCGTCGTGGGCCCAACGCCTGACGGTCCTATCCGTGACGCCGAGCGCGCGCGCAAGCTCGCTTCGCCATTGTTCGCCGTACAGAGCGACGCCCGCCTTGCAGAGAGTGAAGGAGGTAAGGCGCATAATTAGTTTGTCATGTCCGTATGTCCGGATACTCGGACACTTGCAAATGCAGAGTTTATAGGGATACCGTAAGGCTGCTCTTTATGTGCGTTTAGACTGAACCATGGGTCGTCCTCGCTGTGATCCTTTTGATGCGCTGGGGGTCATTGCTGATTTGGACGCGGGAAGGAGCACGCCGCTAAAGGCGTATCAAGACTATGCTTCCGTTGCGGCGCGGCCATACGCTCGCGCGACGTTTGAGCTTCTCATGGCCAAAGCCAAACGAGCAGCAGCCGACGGACCTGATCGCTCAGACGTTGCTGTCGCGAACGCTTCTCCTTCATTAGCCGAACAAGACGACGCGTCAGATGCGTTTTGGGCAGACCATCTGCCCGTCAAGCCGCGGGTCCTGACGACGATGTCTGACAACGCGTCGCTCAGAATAAAGGGCGGGGCGCTCATTGTGCATGACGGCGAGCGGCGTCTGGTGTTCGAGGCGTCCGCACCGAAGCCTCGCGCAATTGTCATGTCCGGATGAGCGGGATGATCACAATCGAGGCCATGCGCTTCGCCTGCGATCACAAAATGGCGCTCGTCCTTTTGGATTGGTCGCGAGAGTTTCTCAACATCGTAAGCGCCCCAGCCAAAACATCCGCAGAACTCATTCGTTGCCAAGTCGGCGCGGACCCCGCGCTCGTAGCCAGCGCTATCATCGCTCAAAAGATCGGTGCTTATCTGAGGGTCGGAGCGATGGCGAAACACCGAGCGCAAGGTTTCGTTCAAGATCTGGCTTGCGCGCGTTCAGTTCGCGACGTGATGATCATGGAAGCGCAAGCAGCCCGCATTGTGTGGCCTGACGTTCCTATACTCAATTGGCGCGTCGGCTCGCCCCCCGTGCTCGCCTCTTGGAAATTGCCCTATTCAACCCGCAGACGGATGGCCGGGCCGAGCGCTCGCCGTGCGTCTCATCCTATCAACGCCATGCTCAACGCTGCGTTTTCAGTCACGGCTGGACGGCTTGCCGCGCAACTCGTCGC
Organism: uncultured Alphaproteobacteria bacterium; assembly: GCA_963737365.1. Lineage (GTDB taxonomy): Bacteria > Pseudomonadota > Alphaproteobacteria > Rhizobiales > Beijerinckiaceae > Roseiarcus. The sequence goes on along the minus strand of CAVTSD010000003.1, from coordinate 276,310 downwards.
GCAAGGCCCGCATCCAGCGATAGGCTTTCTCCATGCCGACAAGCCGGGACGCTGGTCGCTCGCCTACGATGCAATTGAACCACTGAGGCCTACGATTGAACGGAGCGTGTTTGACTTCGTTCGCAAGTACCAGTTTGGAGCGAATGATTTCATTCTGATGAAGAATGGATCGATCCGCCTGATGGACAACCTATTTCGTTCCGTCGTCGCCGAGACGGTCGTTTCCAGCCGCAGTCTCGACGGAGTTGTCAGCTGGCTGATTGCCCTTATCCGAGAGACGGCCGCGCGCCCGATGCCGCGCAACGCGGAGGCGGCCCCGCTCCTTCCGAATAACCCTCTTCGCCAACCTCTGATCGAAGAAAGCTTTAGCCTCTAGGACAGCGGTTTCTACCGTCGTGTGCCTCATTGCCATTGCTAGAGCACTTGATACTTCCTCACCATATTTGCGAAGAAACGCCCCTGTTCCCTCATGAGTTGGGGGAACGCACTGCTTAGCGAGCAGCTCCCTCAATACGATCTCCATCAACTCATCGCCCAACACAGGTTCATCGGCGGCGGCTGCGACCGCCAGCTGATGTTCGAGCGGTCGAAACGGAGCAAACCGGCGCTCTCGCGACCTTTTTGTTCGCACAACGCGCTCAGCATTTTGCCGGAGCTTTGGCACAGCCTCCTTGCGCCTCGCCCTCTTTTCAGCAGCGAGTTCGGCCCCTGAAGCCCTGGCGATCGCCTTCACGATTTCGTCGGAAAGCTTGTCCTTTATAAGCGGTCGGCCTTCCCACAAAAGAGGCAAGCGATGGCGGAGCGCGCTGCGAGCTTCTTTGCTCGTCAGAAGTGCTCTTATCTGATCTTCGATCGCCTGTAGCGAAAGCGGCCCTTGTGGTCCCGCGTTCATGAGCTGAAGCTGACGTTGAACGTGGCGCGCAATCTTCTCGTCTTCAGTCGCAAAAGGCTGTGGCACGAGACATGTCTTCCCGTCGTCATCGACCTCGATCGAAGCCCTCAGACGCGCCATGGTTTTGTCGCTGAACCGTGAATTTTGAAATAGACGCTTCCGCACGGCGTCCTGTGACACTCCGAGCGCTCTGCTCAACCGCGCCGCTCCGAATGATTTGAGAAGATCGACATTCAGCGCGTCACGGGTGAGCCTGACCACCGGCAGGTCGTCGTGATCCAGCTCCTGCGCCTCCAGGATGTCTTCATCGATCAGAGAATTCGTTTCCTTCCCAATATATTCTTGATCGAGGATGACGAGTTGCTGGCGCTTAAGATAGCCTCGCTCCCCTTGCGATTTGGTCTCCGCATGGGTGAAATAATCGTCCAACGACTTCGAGACAGTTTGAAAGTGCAACCCATAGTGTTCTTCTTCAAAAATCTCCTCTGGAAATTGATTGTTGTCGCGGCGATATAAGTCTTCTTTGCCGCGTCCTCTTTCTTGATATTCAGGCAGCGTGAGAACCTGCGCATCCTTACCGCCTGAGGTGTAGAAGGACGTTTTTAATAGGTCATCCCTCAGCTTTTTCGTTTCGAAATCCTCCGTTGAGAAGAATGCGTCACTCTCTGGCTTGGGAAGCATATTGAAGAACATGAAGGCCCGTATGGCCGGTAGTCTTTGCAGCGCCAGCCACTCGTCACGAGACGATACCGCGGTCTGCAGCATCTGCTTTTCTTCGAGACCGGGCATCGCCGTGACCGCCTCGCGGAGTTCCGCTCTCAGATAGCCTTCAAAATCGCCGTCTTTCGGCGTGTACGCTTCCGTCTTTTCAAACGCGAGACGCCACAAATCGCAAAACAGCCTCGGGTTGCGACCGTGGCATAGTTCACCTTCCTTCCACGCGCCTTTAACCCCAAACCACAGTGGGCTTGCATCCTCCTTTTCAACCGCGAATGGTGCGGCCGGATGGAAGGGCTTCTCGCTCGCATAGTCAGAGGCAGTGATATGCGCTAGCCCATGACCAGACGCCTTGCGGATGATCCACTCGCCATTGCCATCTCGATTGGCGAGGGCGTAGCGCTTGGCGCTGACACCGAAAAAGTAGAGCGGCTCAATGGAGCCCTTATCGAGTTTCCCGTTGCCTTTCTCGTCGCGGACTACGTTGTTTTCTTTGTCGCACTTGATTTTGAAATTGACGTCTTCGATGTTGAATACTGGGTCGTTGCCTGCGTAAGGATTGAGGGCCTGAAACCAGCCTGTAGGCCCAGCGATCTCCCTAACAAGCCTCTGGAACTCATTAGGCTCCATATCGTCTGGCCGCACGAAGAACATAGAATCCGTGTCTGCAAACGCGTGGCGGATGCGGCGATCGAGGGCAAGTTTCTCGGCAATTGCCAATAGGAGACGCCCGCCCGCTGGGATCAGCGGACCCCAAGGGGCAAACCATTTTCCCGGCTTCTCAACCTTATAGCCCGAGACCTCCTCGCGGCCGTCCTCAGCCAGCTTCGCAGCGCGCGCTGTCTTGCGCATTCTGCTGAAACCATAATAGACCCAAGTCCCCTGTTTCTTTTTCCGTTCGTCGATATCGAATTGAACCAGGGCTCCGTAGGATGTGGCGTTGGAACAGAGCTTTATTCCCTGCTCCATCGCTTTTAGCTCTGGATTTATTTTAAAGTCGGGATGATTTTTAATTGTACTGCGTACGTCAATAAATCGTGCGAAAAGATCGTCGTGACTTAGATCGATATCATATTGATCATCACCGAAATATTTCTTAGGTTTTAATTCACCCTGAACACCCTTTGCAGAGAGAACCGTGGCCTGGATAATCTCGGGACAACGGCCGGTTCGAATTTTTGAGGCGATAACGTCGGCGAAAGTCCAGATAGCGGGGGGACCACTTTCAATTTCATTGTCGCCAATCTGCTGCATGCTCATGACGATTGGCGCACCGTCCTGATCGATCTCCTTCTCGTAGACGGTGCGGACCGGCAAAATGTCGCCCTTCTTGGGCCTGACAAGCGCAACTCCGCAGAGCTTCGGCCAAGTTTCCGGCTTTTGGAGATCTTCTAGCATCACGCTCCGGAGAAACTGGACCGCCTCGCTACTGTCCCCGGCAATGACACTGGCCGCGATGTTGAAGCGCTGCAATTGCATGAGTGCGTTGACGGTCGGATACTGGCTTTTGAAATCCGCTTGCATCCCCTCCTTGATCTCGTGACGCCAGCGCGTCTCGCAACGGCCGCCGTACATTGACGCCATGAACACTCCGCAAAACCTGCGATCAAAGTCCTTGTTCTTTTCCAGGAATGGCTGGACGCCGAGATCGTCCAGATAAGCTTTGCCTACTGACGCTTCGCTGAAAATCCTTTCAATCGGCGTCGAAAACGCATGTTTATTATAAAGTTCACGCAGCTTTATATAGGTCCGCCATGTTAACTCAACGTCGTTGCGGCAATAATCGATATATTCTTCTGTAATCGGCCCGTCATAATCGGCTTTGCCCTTAGAGATATCCTTTATTCCAAGGGCCTCCGCTATCTTTTCAAGGCTGCCGCCGACGCTCGCGCCGAGCAAAGCGCGTCCGAGTTGCATTGTGTCGACAAATCGATGGTTGCGACGATGATTGCGGCTTTGATGTACGCCGTAGAAATGCTTGCCGAAACCAATCTTCTTCACCGTGACGCTCGGCCGATCCTCCTGGAGAGCAAGGGTGAGGCCACCGTAATTTTCACCTTTGCTTGGCCCGGACCTGATCGAAAGCGCCCCTAAATCGAACGGCAGATTATGTCCAATGACCATACAAGGCAGCGTCTCAGAAAGCTCGCCTTTTTTGCCAGATTTGATTGAATACAATCGGTAGAAATCGTCGCTAACAAAATCTTCTCTTTTTTTACATTCAAGCCCATGCTTTTCGGCATAAGCTTTCAAGCGTTCTATTTCAAAATCCTCGCAGTTTACGGGATCGAAAAACAGCACTTCTTTCCACAGTTCGTCCATAATCTCCCGTGGCACATTCCGCTTATACTTTTTACCTAGCTCCATTAAATGGCGATACGTCTTGCCTCGGATTTGGGCGACGCCGAACCGCAAAGGCTGCCCGACGCGGGTATGGGTTTCGACGTCAAAGATCAGGGTTGGGCCGAACCAGGGCCACGCGTGAGGACCGAGCGCTGCTCGGACTTCCTCCATGTCCTCAAGTTGTCTCTCGAACTCTGATTTCTCTGTTCGGGGCTTCTTTTCGTATGTCGCAGTCGGCTCGGTATAGGCGCGAAGCATCTGCGTGACGGGTTTCATAAATTGTCATTCCTCAAGCGCGTGCCCGATTCGATGACAATTAATACAGCGATCCTCTAGCTCGTCCGAGTTCTTCCGCCCGTGGATATGATGGCGCTCAAACGGAGCCATTTCGCCACATCGAGCACAAACCCGCTCCGGGCGGCCACGCTCTCTTGCCTCGCAGTTTCCACAAATAAAACCATCGTCACCGGGCATGAGCGCGGCCGGATTAGTCTCGCTGCAATTTACACACTCAGCGAAGAGATACGACTTACGCGGTTGCATAGAATTGCTGCTGGTGGAAGCGACTGCGCTCACGCTTGCCCATACGCCTCAGTGCAGCATCGATCCGAGAAAGCTGCGTCTCGGGATGGTGTACCTGTCCAGTGTCGTCCGTCACCCCGTCAGAATGAGCCCTTTTCCAGGCATCCAACTGAGCTTGGCTGCGCTCGCTGCCAGCAGCCCTGTAGTCCTGCATGGCGATGAGATTTCGCCCACTGAACGTTGCCCGCGTCTCTTGCCCTTGCATGTTGAGAAACGTGTGCTGGAAGCCACGCGCCCCGCGAAATGTCCACCGGCCATGCTCTTTGACAAATGGACTCGCGCTCTCCCTATTCTCAAAAGATCGGCGATATTGCTCAAACTCACGGCCGCTGAGGCCGCTCTCGCGCCGCGCCAGTTCTAAATCATTCGAGCGCCCTAAAACCTGCTCGAAGCGTTGCACTTTAGAAGCGGCGGCCGAGGATTGAACGCTGGCAAGCCCCCGAAAGGCATTGTACGAGATAGTCTCGCCGGTTTGAGTATTGCGGTAGCGCCTAGCTTTCCCCAACGGACCTTGAAATCCGAGCGAAGCTGCTTGAGTAGGACGGCGGGTCATCTGTCAATTCCTCATCGGCGGCCGAATTGAACATTAACATAGCCCACAATTGGCAAGGAGGCAATCAGTTCAGGAAGCAAACAATTTAACAAACCAAAGTAAATATTGTTTCTTTTACTAGTTGTATCATGAATTATAGCACACTTTTGACCTACGACTTAGCCGTCGCGGCTCGATCTATAAGACGTAAGTGAAATACATTAGAGCAATGGCGTTGTAAACCCGCCCCCACAAGCATCAGGGCTGGAGCAATCACGAGAGCGAGCTGCCATGCCTACACGAAGACAAGTTCTCTCTAGTCTTTATGACCGCTCGCTAGTCTCCAGCGCCGCCGCCGCCTCCATCGCCGCCGCCGTCACCCCCGCCGTCACCACCGTCACCCCCGCCGTCACCACCGTCACCCCCGCCGTCACCACCGTCACCCCCGCCGTCACCACCGTCAAAATCGCTCCCGCTTCCAAAGCTGGTACCGGAGGAGTCACCGTACGACCCATATTCTCCGTCGTACCCGACGCCATAACCAAATGGATCAGCCCATGCATTCCACGTTGAAGGAGCGTTTGCTTCTTGAATGGCTATAGCTACGTTATCTTCAATATAAGATAAGTTATCATAAATAAATGCTATGGTTTGGCCAAAATCTCCGGCATAATCTACTGCCGCATCCTCAATTGGGTTGGGATATAGTAGCTGAACGGCGTCAGTTAAATCACCAGCATCTTTGATAGTTAAGATTATATCGGCAATAGTTGACGCAACATAATTAGCTTGCTGTTGAAGCTGAGTATCGTATAGAAGTGGACGAAATCCTAAAACTCCAGGAGTTTGAGGAATATCATTGTCGTAATCTCCGTTACTGATAGCAGTGAAGCTATCTACTGTATTTACGGTTGTGGTTTCTGGCAGAAGCGGGCCGAAACCAAAACCAGTCATGTCAGCGTCATCAGTAGAGCCGACAGCCTTGATCAGTCGGGAATAGAAGCTTGAGGTCCAACCGCACCAATATTCTCCGACGCCCCATAATCGGCCGGCGAGGAGTTGGACTTCCCGTAAAGTTATGATTGTATTAAGCGACTGGTTCGCCAAATCCAAATAAACATCGAACTGATTTCCGTCTTTGTGAGGTTGATAGAAGTATGTATCTGATTCTCTAGGGAGTAGTCCAATAGGTATGCTTGTCACGGAGTTAACAAGCCGACTGTATCACCCTTTTTTACAAATGACCCTACGGCGACCGAGAGAGAGAATTGTCCAGCTATTGGCGCTGTAAGCGTCATTGCTTCCTGCATTGCCGCAACATATGAAGAATGTATATTCAGAGAATCTTGTGCTATAGCTATTTTATCCAATAGATCTTGCTTCTTTTTTGGCGCTTGATCTGCGGCCAAGGAGGCATCTGCGTATGCGCTTTGGGCGGAGAAAAGGTTGATCTGAGCCTCCGCCAAATCATCCTAATTCTTCGCTCCAGTCTCAATCTGATCTTCAATATCGGAAACAAGCTGTTGATTGTTTGTCACGGCACCCTTCAACAGCGTGCACTTTGTTGTTACGGTCTGTATCTGTTCGTCAACTCTCCCGTCATTTAGAGGGCGTTGAATTAGAGCGAGCTGCTTAGTGTAAATATAGAGTCTACTAGCAAGGCTGTCTAGTGTTGGAGATTTCAAAATGACTAACTTATCGTTTGCAGCGACTTGTCCGTTCGTAATAAGCGCTTGACTAACAAAACAGTCGATAGGAGCAGAGAATTTCAGGGAACCGGTCGAAGGCATGACACCACCGGATATCACGTTGGATTTCGAGTGTAACACACAGGCAAATCAGAGCAATCGCCAGCCCCGCGGCGTGCCCCTAAATCACAGCCCGCGCGACACAGGGTGCTTACGATTTAGTGGATTGTCTCTAGCTCGCTGCACGCTGCCCCAGGGGCTAATCCGTCTCTCACGGTTCATTGGTGGTCAAAATCAATCCCCTGGTGTTTGCTTTGCTGTCTTCCTTGGCGCAAAGTCGTCCACCATTGCTTATGCTCTATGGGATCATTACGATGCGCGATCGATGACTGTGATTGTCGTGAGGACGTGAGATGGAGAGCTACGTAGCGTTCGCGCGTCTAACCCAACTAACGATTGGTGTTCTGGCCGGTATTATAAGTATATACTTTGGCTATAGATTATTTATGCAAATTCCAGTTAATATAATTAACGAGGGAAAAATTACCTTTCCCACCATAATGGACGTTAAACTTAAAGTAGCTCCTGGTATATTCTTTGCCGTCTTAGGCGCGCTCATCATATACGTTTGTGTGGCACGTAAGCTTGATCTTTCCGATGTTTCCCGTCAGGGCCTCTCAGAAGAGCAATTTAAGACCATAATGGAGCATCTAAATTCGAAGCCGTGATGAAAGGGGGCTCAGTCTCCCTGGCCGTCGTTAACCTAGGGTCGAAGGGATCATTGTCCGGTGACGCAGGGATCAGGAATTTTGCGCCTCGCCTTGCCGAGTTGCACGGCATCGACGACCTTGCAGCCGCTTGTTGTTTCGGCGCGTTGACAGCGGGCGTGGTGCGTCCCAACAAGGCGGATGGGCCAGAAATGAACTTGGGGACCTTGTAGTTGAGTTCGGTGGGCCAGCGAGCGCGGTCGGTTTAGCATTCGGGCTAGACTAGTTCGTGGCGCTCGAAGGGCGCGCGTTCAAGGCCTGCCGCGCGTGTGGATGCCGAGAAAGATACTGGAGGGCGTGATGGCCGGTGACAAGAAGGATTACGAAGCTGTGTTAGGCGTTCTCACGCGACGACTGCTTAACGTCGAAACCGGTCAACCTGATTGAGTTTCAAGCTAGGGCAAACGCGCCTTTACGTAGTGGTCATGTCTTTCGTTTTTGCAGCCGTAACGCATTTTCGTGGTCCGGGGTGGTCGTCTCCTATGTCACCCCACTTTTACTAACGTTTACTAGCGTTTAAGCGCGTTTAGGCGCGCTTATTGCCGCGGGCTCGATGGTTGGCGAGGCTCCATGTCCGGCATGCGCCCAGGCGCGGGTCGGATGGCTAGGCATCAGGGGCGGAATCGATCCGTTGAGGACATGGCAATACGGGGACCCCTACTGGCGAAGCCTTGCCGGACGAAGGACGGCTTTCAAGAATGCGTTTTTAGAGCAGAATCCGATCACGCTGCATCGTAACCTGCGGCGGCGAAGAGGTTTTGGATTTCCTTCGGGGTGATGAGATCGATGAGTTGGCCGATGGCGCTCCAGAGGCCTTCGACGGTGCGCTCGGCGGCCTTTCGCAGAAGCGCCTTGAGTTTGGCGAAGGCGTTTTCGATGGGATTGAAATCGGGACTGTAGGGCGGGAGGTAGAGAAAGGCTTGCGCCCGCGGCTTCGATCAGCTGACGCACGTTCGGCCCCTTGTGGCCAGGCAGGTTGTCCATGATGACAATGTCGCCCTGGCGCAGTTCCGGGACGAGGACCTTGTCGACGTAAGTCTCGAAAGCGAGACGGTCGACGGCGCCGTCGATGACGAACGGCGCGATGAAGCCGCCCAGCGTCAAGGCTCCAATGAAGGTCGTGGTTTTCCAGTGTCCGAACGGAACGCCGACCCGCAGGCGTTGACCGCGCGGAGCGCGGCCGTGACGGCGCGCCATGTTGGTGGAGGCCCAGGTCTCGTCGATGAAGATCAGGCGCTCGGGGTCGAGATCGAGTTGCCCTTCGAACCAGGCCTCGCGCTGCTCCGCGACGTCGGGGCGGCTTTGCTCGGACGCGTGCGCGGTCTTTTTTTGCGCGTGATGGCGTGACGAGCGAAGAAGCGCTGGATCGTGCCGAAGCCGAAGCTGAGCCCTTGTGCGGCAAGCGTGCGGCGCACGTCCTCTATGGTCGCGTCGCCGTCGGGTCCAAGCGCCGAAAGAACGGCTTCGCCGCAGGCTTCGATGCGCTTCGACCGGCGGTCGCCGCCAAGCGCCTTCGGACGCGCGTCCCCCTGCTCGCGCTCACGCGCGCGCCAGCGGCTCACGCTGGCGGCGCTGACGCCAAACCGTTCGGCGGCCTGGCGATGCGTCGCCCCGGCCTGAACCGCCGCCAAAACCCGAACCCGAAGATCAAGAGACAGCGCCTTTGACATGCCCGCCGGCCTCCGACCCGGCAGACAGCCTGAATCAGAACTTCCCCGAATTCGGGAATCCCCTCCCGATTCTCTCAGCTCGGGTGCCGCTCTAGAACCGGTGTTGCGCGCCCTTTAGGGCATCATGTTATCCACGTCCTCCTTGGCTTCTCTCAAACCTTTATGGGTTACCTGACGATACAGCTTGATTGCTTTAATCTTATGGCCAGCGACAAGCGCTTCGTGAATGGCGGGAGGCAGACCCGGCAGAGGATCGTAAACAATACTACCGTTTTGATACAAGAAAGCTACCTTCGACTCGAGAACAACAATTTTGTCTTTGAGTTTTCGGATTGATTGCCAATATCCCAGTATCGCACATGCGACGAATGCTGCGAGAATTGTTAGCCAATTTGGCCAATCGGAATGCCCAAGGTTCACGGCCCGCTCTCCTTCCGCGTCCAATGAAACTATAAACTGGCGATCAAAGGATGGTAATCGGGCGGACGCAGACGCTTTCGTGGTTTCGGGCAAAGTGGTTAGCCGCCCTGGCCAGCGAGCAGCGCGTCGCCCTGCGGCTTACGCGAAAGCGCCGCGCCAACAGCCCTCCCCATCGCGCCGTCCTCCGATGGCTTTCCGCAGCGAATGCGATATGGAAAGAGCTTCGCCCGCCGAATCGAGCTTCGATCCATGCTTCTCGCCGAGACCATCCGCACGATCCCGGACTACCCGAAGAAGGGGATCCTGTTTCGCGACATCACGACGCTTTTGGGCGACGCCAGGGCCTTTCGCCGCGCGGTCGACGAACTGGTGCAGCCATGGGCCGGGACGAAGATCGACAAGGTCGCGGGCATCGAGGCGCGCGGGTTCATTCTCGGCGGCGCGGTCGCCCATCAACTGTCGGCGGGCTTCATCCCCATCCGCAAGAAGGGCAAGCTGCCCCACACCACCGTTTCAATTCCCTATTCGCTCGAATACGGCCTCGATCACATGGAGATGCACGAGGACGCGGTGACGCGAGGGGAACGCGTGATCCTGGTCGACGATCTGATCGCGACCGGAGGAACCGCGGAAGGCGCCGTCAAGCTCCTGCGTCAGATGGGCGCCGAGGTGATCGCCGCCTGTTTCGTCATCGACCTTCCGGACCTCGGCGGCGCGGCCAAGCTCCAGGCGATGAGCGTGCCGGTGCGCAGCCTGGTGACGTTCTCAGGCCACTAGAGGACCGTGGCGGGCGCGGGGATCTCGCACATCTCCGAGCGCGAACATGACGAAGCCTTCGATCGCCTTATCGAAGAAGTCGTCGTCTTTGGAGGCGACGTCATCGAAGAAGATGTTCGGCGACTTGCCGCCAAGCTCAAGCGTCACCGGAATGAGGTTCTGCGACGCATATTGCATGATGAGCCGGCCCGTCGTCGTCTCGCCGGTGAAGGCGATCTTGGCGATGCGGTTCGAGGAGGCGAGCGGCTTGCCCGCTTCGAGGCCGAAGCCGTTGACGATGTTGAGCACGCCCTTCGGAATGAGATCGCCGATGACTTCCATCAGCACCATGATGGAGGCAGGGGTCTGTTCGGCTGGCTTGAGAACGATGCAGTTTCCAGCAGCCAGCGCGGGCGCCATTTTCCACACCGCCATCAGGATCGGGAAGTTCCACGGAATGATCTGGCCCACGACGCCGAGCGGCTCGTGGAAATGATAGGCGACGGTGTCCTGATCGACCTCGCTGATCGAGCCTTCCTGGGCTCGGACCGCGCCGGCGAAATAGCGGAAATGGTCGATGGCGAGCGGAATGTCGGCCGCCATCGTCTCGCGGATCGGCTTGCCGTTGTCCCAAGTCTCGGCGAGCGCGATCTTCTCCAGATTCGCTTCGATCCGGTCGGCGATCTTGTTGAGCATCTGCGCCCGTTCGGCGACGGCCGTGCGGCCCCAGGCGTCCTTCGCAGCATGCGCCGCGTCAAGGGCGGCCTCGATGTCGGACGCGTCGGAGCGGGCAATCTCGCAGACCGGCTGGCCCGTGATCGGCGAGATGTTGTCGAAATATTTGCCGGCTCTGGGAGCCCGCCATTCGCCGCCGATATAATTCTCGTACCGCTTGGCGAACGGGGATTTGAGGGCGATGTTGAGATCGACTTTGGTCATGCGCTTCTTCCCTTGAATGGCGCCGCTTACAGAGCAGCGTTGGGGCGAGCTTTCGCTCTAGCGCTTCACGCTGAGAACCCCTGCCAAGCAACACGAGGCTGGCACTGTCTCAGATTTGCGACACTCGCTGAGCGGATTCGTCAGCCGCGCAGGCCGAGGCTCCTTCATTTTCCGGTGGAACGTGGCTCGCGACATATCGAGGTCCTTCGCCGCCCTGGACACGTTGCCGCTCGACCGCGCGAGAGCGCGTTGCAGGACCGCCCGTTCCGCCGCGCCAATGTCGTCGCTTTCGGCGCCCGCGCGGCCCATGAGGTCCGCGGCCGGCGTCGGGCGCTTGAGCGTCGCCGAGTTGACGCCAAGCCCGATCCGCGCCGCCCGCGTCGCGCCGATGACGAGGTCGTCCCGGTCGACCGCGAGCAGCGATGATCCGTAGCGGTCGCCAGTCGGCGCGAGCAGGATGCGCGCCTTGGGAAAGGCCAGACGGAAGTTCTCCGCTTCGATGAAACGGGCCGAATCGGCCACCGCGCTTGAGATCAGACGCGCGAAGCCTTCGGTCAGGTCGGCTCGTCACGACGACACGTCGAGCGCCGCGGCCAGATCGCCGTGCTCGTCAAAAATCGGCGCGGTCGTGCAAAAGAGGCCCGAATTGCGCGTGAAGAAATGCTGATCGCGGTCGATGGTCACCGCGCGCTGTTCGACGATGCAGGTGCCGATGCCGTTGGTGCCCTCGACTTTCTCACTCCAGATCGCGCCGGTCCAGAGGCCCGAACTGTCGAAGAGGGTATCGTCGCAAGACGCGCCCCGCCGGTCCACGATGATGCCGCGCGGGTCGGCCAGCACAACCGAACACCCGACCCCACCCACAGCGAGAAACAGGCGATCGATGCTTCCTTGCGCCGCCAAGAGCAAGGAGCCCATCCGTTCGCGCGATTCCGCGATCTCGTCCTCGGGCAGCCGTTGCGGAAGGCGCCCGGCTTGCGGGATCAAGAGCATGCAACGCGCCGGATCGCCGCCAAGAGGCGGCGAGCGCCGAGCTTGCGGCGTCGTTGCCGGCAATCACCTTGAGAACATGATCCGCGTGGGCGGGGACCTCGACTCGCCCCATCCGATTCCTCCCGGCTGTTCCTCCTGCAGCACCCGCATTGGTGGAGATGAGGAACCGTTATATCCGAACGGATATATGAGGGCTAGACGGATGTTGGGACGCGTTACGCGCCCTTTTCGCGCGCGCTCGCCAGCGCCCGCCAGTGGGCGTCGAACAACGCGGCGCCAAAGTCGAACGCATCGCTGGAGACTTCACGGAAGAGCGACAACGTGGTCGGCGGGCGCACCGTTAGGCGGCCGGTCAGCGAATTCTGCTCGAAAGTGAACTGCGTCCGGAATTTCCTCGCCAGGTTCTGCATCCCGACGTTTTCGGCTAGGCAAACGATGTCGATCGTCTCGACGCCGTGGTTGGCGGCGGCGCGCAGGATGCGTTTGAACAGCTTCTCACCAATGCCCCGCCGGCGATAGCCGTCGTCAACCGAGAAAGCCGCTTCCGCATGGATGTGGCGACCGAACGGCGCCTGCTCGCTCCAGATCGCCTGATTGGAGCGCAACTCCGCCGCGCCCGCCATGTTGCCGTCGACAAACGCCCCGTAAAGAAGGTCGCCCTTGCCGTAGCAGTTTTCGGCATAGCGGGCGAGGAACTCATCCGACATGCCGCCGCCAAAGCGCATGTGCCGGCTCTGCGGGTCTAGGCTAATCAGATGCTCGCGGAACGCTTCCTTGTCCGCCGGCCAGAGCCGCCGGATTTCCACCGGGGCTGAACTCGGTTCGCTCACAATTTACCTCGCCGACTTGTCCTCGGCGCTTCATCCCGGCCTCATATTGTGCGTTGCACCATGTTTTTCAACTCGCCCCAGCGGCGCCGAGGCTGAGCAACGTTTTGCCGAGCACTTGGCGCTTGGCGATCGCCTCGAACGCCATTTGGTAATCCTCCAGCGGATAGGTCGCGTGGATATGAACGCTTAAGATCCCGGACTTCGCCCAGTCCATCAATTGGGCGACGTTCTCGCGATGCGCCTCCGGCTCGCGGCTCGTGAACTCGCCCCAATAGACGCCTCTGATATCGCAACCCTTGAGAAGAGGAATATTGAGGGGCGGGCGGGGGATCTCGCCCGATGCGAAGCCAATCACCAGAAGCCGTCCCTTCCAGGCGAGCGAACGCAAAGCCGCTTCGGTAAGAGCGCCGCCAACCGGATCGTAGACGACGTCGACGCCCTTGGGCGCGATTTCCTTGAGCCGGGCGCGCATGTCGTCGCTCGCGGTGTTGATTGTCTCCGCCGCGCCGTAGCGGCGGGCGAAAACGAGCTTTTCGTCCGATGACGCGCCCGCAATCACGCGTGCGCCCATCGCCTTGCCGATCTCCACCGCGGCAAGCCCGACGCCTCCGGAGGCGCCAAGCACGAGAAGCGTCTCTCCTGGCTTTATCTCAGCGCGCTGCTTAAGCGCATGCATGGACGTGCCGTAGGTGACCGAAAGGCCAGCCGCCTTGTCGAGCCCTAGGCCCTCAGGGATCTTCGTGAGTTGGTTCGTGGCCACGGCGATCTGCTCAGCGGCGGCGCCATAGGAGCAAAAGCCCATGACCCGCTCGCCGATCGCAAAGCCCTCCGCTCCCGGTCCGAGCGCGGCAACGCGGCCGGAAAACTCGGCGCCGGGCGAGAATGGCGGTTTGGGCCGCACCTGGTATTTACCCTCGATGAGGAGGGTGTCAAAGAAATTAAGCCCCGCATAGGCGATCTCGATCAGCGCTTCGCCGTCCCCCGGCGTCGGCGCGGCGACGTCGGTGATCACCAGATTTTCGACCGGGCCAAGCGACGGACAGACCAGGGCTTTCATCACAGGGCTCCTAATTTACTCATTTTTCAGTAACCAAATGCAGGATTGCAGCCCCTGCGTCGGCCGGCAAGGCGGAAGGCCGGAATTTTGCCCGGATCGGACGGCAGGGAAGCCCGCCGCCCGGTCTGCCATAAGGCCGAGTCCGGTTCAAAGGATGTTCGTGATGACGCGTCTTGCCCTTTCGTCCCTTCGCGCCATTGGGATCGGCGCCGCGGCGCTTTGCGTTGCGATCGCCCTCCTGCCGCCCGCTGTCGCCGCCACCAAGGCCTCCAAACCCGCGTCCAAATCGGGCGCGAAGGAGGAGCCCGCCAAGCCATCGCTGGTCGCGAGCTTTGGCGACTGGAACGTGTTTGTGGGCGAAGTCGGCAAGGGGCGCATCTGCTACACGCTTGCTCAGCCGAAGTCGCGCGAACCCGCGAGTCTCACCCGCGATCCGGGCTACGCCTTCATCTCCGACCGCCCGTCGGAAGGGGTGCGCAACGAAGTCTCTTTCATCATGGGCTTCGACGTCTCGGGGGGAGAGACAGCCGAATTAACCTCCGACGCAAAGCCGGAGAAACCGGCGTCGAAGTCGAGCGCCAAATCGAAGACGTCCGCCATCGCCTCGCCCGTCGCCGTGGTGGACCAGGCGTCGTTCGAGATGCTCCCGAAGGGGGGAAATCTTTGGGTCAAGAACGCGGCGAAGGAGAGCGCGCTGATCACCGAGATGCGCAAGGGCTCGAAGCTGGTCATCAAGGCCGCTTCCCTCAGAGGCCACCAGTCGATCGACACCTATTCCCTCGGCGGCTTCGCCCAGGCGATGGAGCGGCTGCAGAAGGAGTGCCCAGGGAAGTGACGCGCGGGTGGACTTGCCCGACCTAGGGGACGAGCAGGCTCAGCGTCTCTCTCGGCTGCTGGGCCATGCGCTGGCCGGGGATGGACGACGCGTGGAAAGCGATAGCTGATTTGCGCCGCCCGCGCTTCGCTTGTCTAGCCTCAAGGATTGGATGCTTTTCCATCGCTCAGAACACCTGCCGGTTCTGTCCCAAGGTTTGAAAAAGCCGGGTCGCCAGAATGAAGCGACCGTGATGTTCGCGTTACACCTACGGATATCCGGGGATACGTTGACTCCAGCCCTCTCCGTCGCGAAACAGCAGCGAACACCCGCCCGCCTGCCCGACGGGTCAAGCCGACCCCAAGCCTCCGTTGGAGGTTGAACCGCTGTACCACGGCCCACCCCGTTGCGGTTGAAGGCCGAGCGCGATGGAACGCCTAGAGCGCTTCAGCTTCATCAATTGATCGCGCGCGCCCACGACGCTTTCTATCTGTCTCGAGGGCGGGCGCCGCAGCCCTAAAATTCGTTATGGTTCCGCTCCTTGAACTCCGTCACCGCGTCCGCGGCGTTGGAGGATGGGTCATTGACGTGCGAAGACAAACCGGCTCTTCCAAACGCAGACACGTTTGTTGGACCATTTTCGGAGACGAGAAGTGACCGGCACAGTAGCGACACATTCGATGGCGGAACTCGCCAAGGAAGCGACCCTTGGTGGCATGGGCTTCGAGGTTGATCGGCAGATCCCGCGGATCGATATGTCGCGCTTCGAACAGCGCAGGGCGGAGATTGCCGACCAGCTGTGGGCCGCCTCGGTCGATATCGGGTTCTTCCAGGTCTACAATCATGGGATCGAGCAGGCCATCGTCGATCGCGCTTTCTCCTTCGCCGAGTGTTTCTTCAGCCTTCCGACTGAAACAAAAGCCAAATATCCGCTCGCGCGCGGCACAAATGCCGGTTGGGAGTACATGAGCCAAGTGCGCCCATCCACAGGCACGCCCGACAACAAGGAATCCTACCAAATCACCCTGCCCAGGATGTCGGCGCTTTGGCCGAGCGAGGAGGAAATCGCTGACTTCAAGGCGGTGATGCTGGATTTCGAAGCCCGCAACTGGCGGCTCGGCATGGACATCCTGTCCTGCTTCGCCCTGAAGCTCGGGTTCGCCGAGGATTTCTTCACGCGCGCCCATGATCCGAAATCATCGGAATATCAGTGCACTCTGCGGCTGCTGCACTATCTCGGCATGGAAAACGCAAAGCCCGAGGATTTCGAGCTGTGGCGGGCGGGCGCGCATTCGGATTTCGATTGCCTGACGTTGCTGCATCAACGTCCGGGCCAGGGCGGTCTCCAAGTATGTCCGGGCAAGGATGCGGCGGCGCATGCCTGGACGTCCGTCGAACCCGAGGCCGGCTACATCACCTGCAACATCGGCGATATGCTGATGCGCTGGAGCGACGATCAACTGCAATCGACCCTGCACCGCGTGCGGATGCCGCGTCCCGGAGAATACCTCGGGCCCCGCTTGTCCCTGCCGTTCTTCTGCCAAGCTAACAAGGACGCGATCATCCAGGGCCCGGGCAAGAAATATTCTCCGGTCACCGCCCAAGACTACCTGCAACAGCGTATCGCGGCGAATTTCGCCAAGTGACAAACCCATGAGGGCCGCGCCGGTTCGGCGCGGCCCTCATCGTTTTATCCCCAAAGTCACAACGTCGGGCCGAATGATCTCTTCGCCGCTAGACATACCCCTGCATCGTTTGCCTCTTCGGCAGTGGCGGCTAGTCGTGCGGTAGCTTCTCGTACGGAACCTGATTCAAAAGGTGGGAAATGACGTTCAGACGGGCCACCGCTTGTCGTCTGAGCGCACGACATGCCCTGGCGCCCAAGCTGTGTCAGTGGCCTTGAACGCGATACTCGTACCAACGGCTGTAGGACTTTTCATTTCCTTGGCGACAGCTTCCAGACCTTGCCTGGATCGCTGATGCTTGCCTCGAGCCGGCGGGTCTGCTCTTCATCGTTGACCCCCTCCAATTTGATAAGGAGTGACGCCAAACTCGACGATTGCTTTTTCCGACGCCGGCGTCATCGAACTAAATCGCTTCCTTGCTCAAGCGCGCAGAATTCCATCGCCCGCTCAACCCCGGCGCGGTTGTAGGAGCTGCGGTCAGGGATCACGATTTTGCCAGCGGCAGGTAGATGCCACATGGAGCGGCCGCTAAAGTTGTCTTCGAGCTTCCGAGGCCTTCTGTTTCTCGGCCTTCCTGGGCTTGTTCGGACGTAGCGCCACAGCCGATTCCTCCTCCCGGCTCGGTGTTTACATCATGCACTCGTGTGCCTATGAAGACAGAGGGCTTGGGACTGAGATTGGGCGGGTCGAAGGCGCTAGTTTGCGGTTTCCCGCTTGGGAAGAGCGCTTGACGCGCTCCTAAATGTCGGGCTCCGCTGTTCAAAAAACTGGGTACAGATGACGGGCGGAGGAGACCCACGATGAGCTTTCGTCGGCGCGCGGCTACATCGGCCCTTCTGTTCGGCGTCGGGGCGTGCGCGCTCTCCGTGAGCATGGACCCATGGGGCGGCGTCCCGTGGGTCACGTCAGCGCACGCACAAGGCCCCATTAGGAACCTGATTGCTCGCCTTCGCGGCCAGACGCTGCCAGACGGCATCGTCAAGTCGAACGGTCGCATCGAGGCGACCCAGGTCGATGTGTCTTCGAAATACGCCGGTCGGCTGGCCGAAGTGAAGGTTGAGGAGGGCTCGAGCGTCACGCAAGGGCAGGTGATCGCGAAGCTCACCTCGCCGGAATACGACGCGCAGCTGCGGTCCGCCAAGGCCAACGTGCAGAAGGCGAACGATGCGCTTGCTGCGGCGGAGGCCGAAATCGCCTCCCGGCAGAGCGCGCTCGAATTCGCCAAATCTGACTTCGAGCGCGGCCAGCAGCTCATCACGAGCGGCCACATCACCAAGCAGACGTTTGAGCAGCGCAAGCGGAACTTGGATTCCGCGGTCGCCGCCGTGCAGAGCTTCACTTCGCAGCGCGATCAGGCTCTTTCCCAGATCGCAAACTCGGAAGCCGAAGTCGATCGCGTCCAGTCGATCATCGATGATCTGACCCTCGTGTCGCCGCGATTGGGCCGAGTTCAGTATCAGCTTGCGAGGGCCGGCGAAGTTGTCGCGGCCGGCGCGCCGATCGTAACCATCCTCGACCTGACCGATGTCTATATGACGATCTTCCTGCCGGCGGCGGAGGCGGGCAGGCTGGCGGTCGGCGATGAGGCTCGCATCATCCTCGATCCCGTTCCCGACTACGTTATTCCGGCAAAAGTCAGCTTTGTCGCCGCCGATGCGCAATTCACCCCAAAGACGGTCGAGACAACGGATGAACGCGCCAAGCTGATGTTCCGAGTGAAGCTGAAGATCGATGCGCAGATTCTTCAGCAATATTACACGCGGGTGAAAACCGGCGTCCGAGGCTTGGGCTTCGTCCGCACAAAGGCCGGTGTTGAGTGGCCGCCCGAGCTTCAGGTCAAGCTACCCAAGCCGCCGGCGTCTTCAGCGGTGGACGCTGCGCCCGACGCGAAGACTCCCGACAACAACGCGGCCGAAACCAAGACGCCCGACGCAAAATGACCGGCGAGGCCGTCGCCCGGGTCAAGAACGTATCGCACCGCTATGGCGCGACGGTCTCGCTCGCTGACGTCTCGATCGACATTCCGTCGCGCATCATGGTCGGCGTGATCGGGCCAGACGGCGTTGGCAAGTCCACACTGCTCGGGCTCATCGCGGGGGTGAAGGTCATTCAGAGCGGCGAGGTTGTTGTCTTCGACAAGACCATCGCCAACAAGGACACATTGCGGGACATACGCGGTCGCATTGCCTATATGCCGCAGGGCCTCGGCCGCAACCTCTACCCGACGCTCTCGGTGTTCGAGAACATCGACTTCTTTGGCCGATTGTTCGGATTGTCGGCGGCGGAGCGTCGCGCCAAGATCGACGAGCTTCTTACGGCGACGAGCCTCGAGAAGTTCGAAGCGCGCCCCGCCGGCAAGCTATCGGGAGGCATGAAGCAGAAACTTAGCCTCTGCTGCGCCCTGATCAACGATCCTGACCTTCTCATCCTCGACGAGCCGACCACGGGCGTCGATCCGCTTTCTCGCGGCCAGTTCTGGGACCTCATCAACACGATCCGCGCGCGGCGGCCGCAGATGAGCGTCATTGTGGCCACCGCCTATATGGACGAAGCGGAGCGCTTCGACTGGCTGATGGCGATGGACGACGGCAAGATCATCGCCACCGGCACGCTGAAGGAGCTGCTCACGAAAACTGGCGAGCCCAATCTCGACGACGCCTTCATCGCCATGATGCCCGAGGCCAAGCGCGCGCTGCACAAGAAAGTGGTCGTGCGCCCGCGCGTTGCCTCGCCGGACGAGACGCCCGCGATCGAGGCCGAGGGGCTCACCCGCCAGTTCGGCGACTTCGTTGCGGTCGATCACGTCAGTTTCAGGATCCCCCGCGGCGAGATCTTCGGTTTCCTCGGCTCGAACGGGTGCGGGAAATCGACGACGATGAAAATGCTGGTGGGCTTCCTGCCGGCGACCAGCGGCACGTGCAAGCTGTTCGGCGAGCCCATGGGCTCGAACGATATGCAAGCGCGGCGGAACGTCGGATACATGACGCAGGCCTTTTCGCTCTACGGCGAATTGACGGTCGCGCAAAATCTCCGGTTGCACGCCGAACTCTATCATTTGCCGAAAGAGAAGATCGGCCCCCGAATTGAGGAGCTGCTCGATCGCTATGATCTGAAGTCGGTCGTCAATTCGCGGCCGGATAGCCTGCCGCTCGGCATGAAGCAACGCCTTCAGCTCGCCGTCGCGGTGCTGCATGAGCCTTCAATTCTCATCCTCGACGAGCCGACTTCGGGCGTCGACCCGATCGCCCGCGACGCTTTCTGGCGAACGCTGATTGACCTCTCGCGCGACGACGGCGTGACGATTTTCGTCACCACCCATTTCATGAACGAGGCCGATCGCTGCGACCGCATCTCGCTCATGCACGCGGGCAAGGTGCTCGCCGTCGGCGCTCCGCAGGAGCTCGTCAAAGAGCGCGGCAGCGCGTCGCTCGAGGACTGCTTTGTCGGCTATCTGGCGGAAGCCGCGGGCATCGACATGTCGAAAAAGGTCGAGGCGCCGGCGCCGTCCGCGGCCGACGTCGAGGCCAGCGAGCGGCCGAAGCGCTTCAAAATTGGCCGGCTGTGGGCGTACGCGCGGCGTGAGACGGTTGAGCTCTTGCGCGATCCAATCCGGCTGGCTTTCGCGCTTCTCGGCCCGATCATTCTCATGTTCGCCTTCGGCTACGGCATCTCCTTCGACATTGAGAACCTGGCTACGGCGTCATTCGACCAGGACGACACGCCTGAGAGCCGCGAGCTGCTTCAGGGCTTCGAGGGCTCGCGCTATTTCTCAGTCCAGCCGCCGATCACGTCGGCGGACGAGGCCGAGAGACGGCTCAGAAGCGGGAACACGCAGATCGTGGTCGAAGTGCCGCCGGGCTTCGGCCGAGACCTCCTCAACAAACGCACGCCGGAAGTCGACGCGACCGTCGACGGCGCTATGACCTTCCGCGGCGAGACGTCAAAAAACTATGTGACGGGCGTCGTCAGGAAGCAGGGCGAGGAATTGACGCGAAGCCAGCGTCGCCCGGGGAGCGCGAACGCCTGGACGGACGAAGATATCCAGACCCGCTTTCGTTACAATCAGGCCTTTCTCAGCGTGAACGCGATGGTGCCCAGCATTTTCATGCTGCTCCTCTGCCTGATCCCCGCGATCATGTCCGCGATCGCGGTCGTGCGCGAGAAGGAGACTGGCTCGATCGCCAACTTCCGCTCGACGCCGATCACCCGACTCGAGTATCTGATCGGCAAGCAACTTCCGTATATCGCGGTCGCCATGATCGCCTTCTTTGCCCTGTTGCTCATCGCGATTTTCATATTCCACGTCCCGCCAAAGGGGCCGTTCCTTGTCCTTCTCCTGGGAACGATCGTCTATGTCGTTGCGACCGTGGGGTTCGGCGTTCTGATCTCCTCCTTCACCCGAACGCAGGTCGCCGCGGTCTTCGCAACCGCAATCCTTTCTATCGTGCCCGCGGTCAATTTCTCAGGAATGCTCGCGCCGGTCTCCTCGCTCTCCGGCGGGGCGAAGATCATCGGCCTCTCCTTCCCCTCATCCTGGTACCAGCAAGTTTCGGTCGGCGTTTTCGCCAAGGCGCTCGGGATCGCCAGCCTATGGAAAGACATTGCCGCGATCGCGCTCATCGCGCTCGTCTTCTTAGGCTTGTCGCTGGCCCTGCTCCGCAAGCAGGAGGCGTGAGATGTCCGAAGCCTTCTCGCCAAAAGCTCCGCGTCTCGTTGAAGCGAAGTCTCTGACCTTCATCGATCATGTGGTCAACATATTCCATCTTGTCATCAAAGAGCTCAGAAGCATTCGGGCCGACCCGGTGATGTTGCTGCTGGTCGTGTACTCGTTCAGCATTTCCGTGAACACGGTCGCCACCGGCGCGGTGACCGAAGCAACAAACCTCTCGGTGGGCATTGTCGATGAGGACGGCTCGGATCTGTCGCGGCGCATTGCTGAGGGGCTGCGTTTACCGACGTTCCAGCCGCCCGTGCAGCTGACCGCCTCGGACATCGACCCGATGATGGATCAGGGCAAGCTCTTGTTCGTCGTCGAAATCCCGCCCAATTTTGAAGCCGACATTCGCGCTGAGCGGAAGACCGGCATCCAGATCAATGTCGACGCGACGGCGATCGCGCAGGCCGGCAACGGCGCAAGTTCTCTTCGCAACGCGATCGCCACCGAGATACAGCGGTTCATTTCGGGACGAGACACTTCAACGGGCACGCCGATCAATCTCGTCGTGCGGGCCGCCTTCAACCCGAACCTCAAGACGGCCTGGTTCTCAGCGATGACCCAGGTCATCAACCAGATCACGATGCTGACCGTCATTCTTACCGGCGCGGCGCTGATTCGAGAGCGCGAGCAGGGCACTGTCGAGCATCTGCTGGTCATGCCGGTGGTGCCGTCGGAGATCATGCTCGCCAAGATGATCGCGAACGGCCTTGTCATCTTGGTCGCAGCGATGCTGTCGCTGCAATTCGTCGTTCACTGGTGGATCGGCTCGCCGATTAACGGCTCTCTGCTTCTGTTCCTGCTAGGGGCGGCGATTTACGCGCTCGTCGTGGCGGCGCTCGGCATCCTGCTCGGCACGCTTGCGACGACCATGGGCCAGTTCGGGCTGCTAGCCATGCCCGTGCTGATCGTCACGCAGCTGCTCTCAGGCAGCAGCACGCCGATGGAGAGCATGCCGGTCTGGCTGCAATACGTCATGCAGACCATCAGCCCGACACCGCATTTCGTGCAATTCGCGCAGGCGGTGCTGTTCCGCGGCGCCGATGTCGCCCTCGTGTGGCGTCCGCTCGTGGCGATGCTCGCTATCGGGGTCGTCTATTTCACCGTGGCCAGCATCCGCTTCCGCAAGGTGATCTTCGGAGGTTGAGAAAGCCGACGCCCCCGATAGGGAGCGACGCCGCCGACCAACGTCAGCGGCGTCGACGGTTGTCTTTGAGGAATTTATCCCCCTTAAAAGGTCGTATATTTGGGCGCTGTGCAGCCGCCGCAGGCCCAGGGCCAGGACCAATCCGCTACACGACCCTTGTTTGCCTCGACATATGGGCTCCACGGTTTCGGGGGCAGCGCCGGGCTCTGGTAGACAATGCTGAACTGCCCATCGGCTTGCACTTCGCCAATCATGACAGGCTTCGCCATGTGGTGGTTAGGCAGCATCGTGACCTCTACGCCCGAGGGAGACTTGAACTTCTGGCCGATCATCGCCTGGCGGACGGCGTCGACGTCCGTGGTGCCGGCCTGCTCAACCGCCTGCGCCCACATATGGAACAGAATGTAGGCTGATTCCATCGGATCGTTGGTCACATTGCTCGGGTTTTTCGAATACTCGCGCCATTTGGCTATGAACGCCTTGTTCTCCGGCGTATCGACGGACTCGAAATAGCTCCAAGCTGCAAGATGGCCGACCAGAGGCTTGGTGTCGACGCCGGCCAACTCCTCCTCGCCTACAGAGAAGGCGATCACCGGAATGTCGGTCGCCTTCACGCCTTGATTGCCCAGCTCCTTGTAGAACGGCACGTTGGCGTCGCCGTTGATGGTTGAGATGACGGCGGTTTTCTTGCCCGTGGAGCCGAACGCCTTGATTTTGGTAACCTCGGTTTGCCAGTCCGAGAAGCCGAACGGCGTATAGGTCTCGAGGATATCCTCGTCGGCGACGCCCTTTGATTTCAGGAATGCACGGATGATCTTGTTGCTGGTGCGTGGATAGACATAGTCCGTTCCCTCGAGAACGAACCGCTTCACGTTTCCCCCGTCAGCGCTCATCAGATACTGGACCGCTGGGATAGCCTTGTTGTCTGGTACCGAGCTTCCATAAAACACGTTGTAGGAATCCTCCTCGCCCTCGTACTCGAGCGGGTAGAACAGAAGTCCGTTCAACTCCTCAAATACCGGCAGGACGGATTTGCGCGACACCGAAGTCCAGCATCCGAACACAGCCGCGACCTTGTCCTTGGTGAGGAGTTCTCGCGCCTTCTCCGCAAACAACGGCCAGTTCGACGCCGGATCCACGACGACCGGCTCAACCTTCTTGCCAAGCAGGCCGCCCTTCGCGTTGAGGTCGGCTATCTGCATCAGCATCACATCCTTGAGAATGGTTTCGCTGATCGCCATCGTGCCGGACAGCGAATGAAGAATGCCAACCTTGATTGTGTCCTCCGCAAGCGCATAGCCCGTCATCGCCAACACGGCGGCCGAGGCGAGGGCGCTTCTCAGCCAGCCTCTGCGTGATATTCCCATAAGAACCTCCTCGTTGCATCATCCGTCTCGACGCATTTCGATAGCGCCGGTCGGGCTGGACTTAAGGGTCGCATGGTCCGCGCCCATGCATGAGAGCCAGACCCAGGCAAAGGCATGGGTCCATCAGGGCTGGACTCATTACCCCTGGTGGCCCTCGCGATTGCCGAGGCTCTGCGCAGCGCGGCGCCGCGAGCGCGCATCGGCGCCTCGACCTTGGGCGCGGCTGCATAGCGCAAGAGCGCTATGGCGCCAGTTGAGGTCCGATCCATGGGTCCAGCCGCGTTGCCGCGTTGCGACATGGATGGAGTTGGATAGACTGCTCGCATGCAACTGCCTCTGCTGCTCGACCGCGCCGGCGCCGAGACCCTCACGGACCAGATCGCAGGCCAACTTCGTCAGGCGATCGCCACCACTCAGCTTCCGAGCGGCCTCCGCCTGCCGTCGAGCCGGCGCCTTGCCGAACAACTCGAAGTGGCGCGCAACACGGTGATCCGCGCCTACGAAGCGTTGATGGTGGAGGGACTGATTGAATCGCGGCCGTCTTCCGGCCTGTTCGTTGCCGCAACTCCGCCGATCAAAATCCAGCATCCCGAGTCGACCTTCGCGGGAGCTCCCACGCGCGGCCTTTGGTCGATGCCGCTGCCAGCGGTTCCCTCGCTGCCCACGAGCTACTCACTCGCGCGACGTGGACGATTTTCGCATGACTTCGCTCCGGGCCGTCCTCACCCAGCGCTCTTTCCGCTCAAGGCCTGGCGAAGGCTGCTTCTGAAGCACCTGGCGCGAGGCGGCGCGACAGGACTGACTGAGGGCGGTGACGAAGCAGGTCTGCCATCACTGCGATCCGCCATCGCCGCCCATCTCGCGGCAACCCGCGGCATTGTCGCCGATCCGGCGCGGATACTCGTTACTTCTGGGGTGCGGGAAAGCGTCGGACTTGCCGCCCGGCTCTTTCTGCACCGCGGCACGACCGCCGCGATCGAAGACCCGTGCGCGGCTGACGCGGCGCTCGTCTTCGGGGCGACTGGCTCGGAGGTGGTCGGCGTCGGCGTAGACGCCGAGGGTCTTGCGCCCGACGGATTGCCACAACGCCCGACCGCTCTCCTCTACCTGACGCCCTCGCACCAGTTCCCGACGGGCCACGTGCTGTCGGCAGAGCGCCGCGACATGATAGCGGCCTGGGCGCGTCGCTGCGGCTGTTACATTCTCGAAGACGACTCGGACGGAGAGTTTCGCTTCGACGGGTCGCCGATGAAGGCGATCGCAGCGACCGCTCCTGACTGCACGATCTATCTTGGCGCGTTCTCGCGAACCTTGGGCGCGGGGCTTCGGCTCGGCTTCATTGTCGTCCCCCCGCGTCTTGCAGACGCCATGGCCGCCGCTAAACGCTTGTTCGACGGGGGTGGTTCGTGGCTGGAGCAGGCGGCGCTTGCCGAAATGATGCAGAGCTCAAGCTATTCAGCCCACGTAGACCGTGTCCGGGCGCACTACCTCGAAAACCGCGACGTCCTGATCGCGGCGCTCAAGCGCAACTTTGGCGAGGGTGGGACTAGCGGCGAGGGCGGCGGACTGCACCTGCTCTGGCGTCTTCCGCCCGGAGTGCCTGACGCGAGCGTTGTTGAAGCGATGGCTGCGCGGCGGCGAATCGGTGTTTACAGCCTTCCGAGCGGCGGGGCGGTCTCGATCGTCCCCTCCTTGCTCGACCGGCGAGCGCTCATGATCGGCTTTGGCTCCGTTACGCCGAAGCAAATCGACCAGGGCGTCGACCTTCTCTCCGAGATCATAGACGATGCGATCGACGACCCCAGCACCGACGTAAGCGAGTTTCTCGTGCGCCTACCCGAAGCGCCAACTCTAACGCCACGTCGCCGCACCCGGACGCCGGCGCATCTGGACTCCCGATTCCGCCGCCGCCTGGCTCTACCGAAAAGCACTCCCTCGCGGGCAAGCTCTCTGCGTCTAGGAAGCGGAGCAGCGCGGCTTATGGCGCAGGTCGTCGGCATCTACCGGTATCCGGTCAAAGGTCTGAGCGCCGAGGCTTTGAGCCGAGCGCAACTCGAGGCTGACAAGCCCTTCCCGCGCGACCGAGTGTTCGCGCTCGCCCGACCCTCGGCGCCAATCGACAAAGTCAATCCGCAATGGGCCAAGAAGGGGCTGTTCGCGATGCTGATGCTCGACGAGGGTTTGGCCAGGGTCACAACCGAGCTCGATATCAGCGATCTTCGCCTCACCGTCCGTCGAAAGGGGCAAGTGGCGATCAGCGGCCGGCTGGACGTTGAGGACGACCGCCGTGCGATGGAAGACTTCTTCTGGACGCTGCTCCCAAACTTCCCCGCCCCGCCGGTTCTGTTGCGCTCGCGCGGCGGTCATTTCATGGATAAGCCGGACAATGTGATCTCGCTTATCAACCTCGCCACGGTGCGAGCGCTCGAAGAGCTTTGGCGCACGCCTATCGACCCGTTGCGTTTCCGCGCCAACTTCTACATTGACGGCGCCCAGCCCTGGGAGGAGTTCGACTGGGTTGGACGTGACATCAAGTTCGGCGGCGTCACCTTTTCAGTCGACCGAAAGAACGGCCGCTGCGGCGCGACGAATGTCAATCCCGTCACCGGCCAGCGCGACTTGGACATTCCAGGCTCGCTACGTGCCGCTTTTGGCCATAAGAACCTTGGCGTCTACCTCATCGCTCGCGAGAGCGGCGCGGTCGCCATCGGCGACGCCGTCACCGCGCCAGGCGACACGTCTGGTCCCGGCGAAGCGATAGTGCGAGCCGGATTGGCGCCAGGCCGAGGCCGCTTCATCTGCCGTGGCTGCTACTACATCTACGATGAGGTTCAGGGCGCGCCGCAGCATTTCGCGAAACCGGGCACGGCGTTCTACTCGCTCCCCTCCGATTGGCGCTGCCCGGATTGCGGGACCGACAAGTCGACCTTCCGGCCGCATATCGACAGCGCGGCTTAACGACCGCACGGAGATCTGGCGTAACGGCGGGTTCGCGAGAGTTTCGGGTCCTCACCGCTAATTCGGGGGCGCTAGACTGCGGGCATTGCTTAGATGCGACTGCAACGCCTTGTTTCGAACTAGAACGGCCGCTTAGAGTCGATTCGCCAGTCGCGAGAAGAGCGCCGCTCGTAGCCCGCCGCCCGTTTTTCCTGCTCAAGCAAGTCTAGCTGTGGCGCGATATGAGGCTTGTCAGGGATTTACCGCCTCCGCTTCTATTCCTCGCCCGCGCCGATGTAGATGCCCAATCAGGCGTTCGGGGCAGAATGAATTATCAGCCTGAAGCCCGTAGGTCCGCAGCGTGCTACTGGACGGGCGCCTTCACCGAAATCTCGATCCCCGAATAATACGCGGCGAGATTTTCTATATCGGCTGGCGTTAGATCCTGAACCACGACCGACATCATTTCGTTCTTCCGTTCCCCAGACTTGAACGCGTTGATCTGCTCGTTGAGATAGCCCTCGCTCTGACCGGCGAGGTTCGGCGCCTCGGGGATTTTCGCCAAGCCGTCGACGCCGTGGCAGACCGCGCAGACCGATTCGGCCTTCGCGCGCCCCGCCTTTGCGTCGCCCGCCTGGGCGCGGTCCTGGGCTGCGAAGCAAACCACCAAACATAGGCCAACGACGAGCGCTTTCCCTGACGAGAGCATCGGTCCTCCACCGGGATCGAAAACGAAAAAGGACAGCTCCCGCGAGGCGAGAGCTGTCCTCCTTTTAAAGCAAGCAGTTCTTACTTGCCGTCGTACCAGATGCGGTAGATGGCGCCGACGAGATCGTCTGAGACGAGCAGCGATCCGTCCCAATATTGCTGAACGTCGACCGGGCGGCCGAGATAGTGGCCGTTGTCGTTCCAGCCGTCAGCGAACGGGATCGAAGGGCCGGCGACATGGCCATCATCCTTGAGGAAGGTGACCATGACCCGCGCGCCGACGGGCACGGTGCGGTTCCAGGAGCCGTGCTGGGTTGAGAAGATCGCGTTCTTGTACTTCGCCGGGAACATGTCGCCGGTGTAGAACGAGAGGCCAAGGTCAGCCGCGTGCGCGACCTGCTCGACCTCCGGGAAGACCAGACCTGCGGGCGGCGTCTCGCTTTTGTATTCATTGGTGCGGGTATGGCCGCCGCCGTACCAGGGGAAGCCGAAGTCCAGGCCGATCTTGTCGGCGCGATTCATCTCGCCCGGCGGGATGTCGTCGCCCATGCCGTCGACCTGGTTGTCGTTGGTCCAGAGCGTCTTGTCCTTCGGGTTGAAGTCGAACCCGACCGGATTGCGCAGGCCGGTCGCAAAAACCTCACGGTTCTTGCCGTCCTGGTCCATGCGGATGATCCCCATCATGCCGACCTTGTGATAGAGGTCGATTTTGTCCTTGGGCGGCACATTGTAGGGCTGGCCGAGCTGGATATAGAGCTTGTTGTCCGGCCCTACCCGGCACTCGCGCGCGGTGTGGTTGAAGCTCTCCTCAGACTTTGGGATCAACTGGCCTTCGGGCACCACTTCGCTGACCGCGACGTCCGGGCTCTCGTAGAAGAATTCGGCCGCTGCATATTGCAGGACGCGATTCTGCTCCACGACGTAGAGGAACCCGTCCTTCGAGAAGCACGGCCCGTTTGGCAGCTTCTTCGGAAGCGAAGGCGCGAACTCCTTGACCTCGATACCCTCCTCGGCGCCCGTGCGCGACCGGTCGGTCACCGCCCAGATCTTGCTCTTGCGGGTGCCGACGAACGTCACAACGCCCTGCGGGCCCACAGCCATGTGCCGCGCGTCGGGCACCAGGGCGTAGAGGTCGATATGGAAGCCGGGCGGCAGTTTGATCTTGTCTTTGAGGATCTGCTTGATGCCGTCAGCCTTCGGGCCGCCCTGCGGTATGGTCGGCCAGTCAACCGGCGGGGTCATATGCATACCCTCCAGAGTCTGGAGAGCGTCCTCGGCCCGGGCGAGGCCCGATCCGAGAAGCGCCGCGGCGATTGCGGCGACGGAAGCGACCAAAAGTTTCATGTTTCCCTCCTGTTTCCTCAGCGAAGTTCGCTTTGTTTGATTGGATTGGCGCACGAGAATTACGCTCGTCCCCCTGAAGCCAAGCCCCCAGCGACGACGTGAGAGACTGCGCAAGATCGACGATTGCGGCGGCAAACTACGTTGGGGGGTTGAACGCTGTCAACCGCGCTTTGGCCAGCGGATGATGCGGCGAGGTCGCAGGGCGCGCGCGCCCGCCAACGCAACGCGTTCGTCTACAAGACCCTTCTCATAACTGCCGCGGAGTGCATACAAACGTGGCGGGGCGGAACAATAGCGTTCGATATTCCGAACGAAATCGCCTATAATGCGCAAGCGGGTCGGAGCGTGCGATGGGCGTAGAAGGCAAGGATAGAGCCAAGGTTCTCGAAGGCGGAGCAGCCTCGCTGTCCAACCAGCTCGGGCAGGCGGTGCTCAAGTTGCGCAAGGGCTATGGCCTGTCGCTCGCCGACCTGTCGCAGCATTCGGGCGTCGCCAAGTCGATCATCTCGCAGATCGAGCGCAATGAAACCAATCCGACGCTGACGACGATCTGGCGTCTCGCCCACGCGCTCGACGTGTCGATCGAATCGATGCTGCGAGGCACGGAAGAGGGCCCGTTTATCGAGCATCTGGGTCGGGGGACTACGCCGATCTTCGTCTCCGACGACGGGCTCTGTCGTCTTGCGGTTATCGGCTGGCTGAAAACCGTCGACTGGTTGCAATGGTACGATTTTCAGGCCGATCCGGGCGGAATTCTCGAGTTCGGCTGCCCATCTGCGAGGCTCGGTCGAGTGCCTGTCGGTTTTGGACGGCGAGCTCGAGGTCGAGGTCGGCGAGACGACGGCTGCGGCCTGCGCCGGCGAGACGCTGCGCTACCGCTGCGACATGCCGCATCGGATCCGCAACCTGAGCGAGAAGCCGGCTCACGCGACGATGGTCTGCATTCTCAAGGCGGCGATGATGGATTGAGGGCTTCAGGCTTCTGCGCGCTCGCTTGAGCGCGATCCGACAGTCTACTTCAAAAGCCCCAGCTTTTTATACGCGTCCAGCGCCGCCGGATGCAGGGGCACGGGGAGCTTGTCGGTCACGATGTCCTGCGCGGTCAGATGCTCGAGCACCGGACTCCTGCTCTGAAGGGTTTTGATCTCCGATCCCAGGCTTGAGGCGAAGTCGGAGACGGCGCGCGCATCCATGTCGGCGGTGGTCATCAGGATCGCGCTGACGCCGAAGCTCTGGACGTCGACGGCCAGTCCATAAGCGTTCGCCGGTATCGAACCTTTTTTCAGATAGGGCGCCGCGGCGATCAGCGCATCGATCGCAGGCCCGCTGACAGGCACGAGATTGAGGGCGCAACCGGCGAGGAGGCCGCGGATCTTGCCGGAGGGATGGCCGAGCACCAGCAGGCTTGCGTCGATGGTTCCCTTGCAGAGCGCGTTGCCGATCGCATCGACCGGCATGTCGACGGTATGGGGCGTTTGTCCGTCCTTCCAACCGAGCGCTTTGACCATGGCCTCCCAGGTCGCTCGTGAGCCGCTTCCCGCCGGGCCGGCCACAATGCGTTTGCCGGCAAGATCGCCAAGCTCATGGATGTCCGGCCGCGCGACGATGGTCACGAGTTCGGAATGAAGCGCCAGCACGGACCGCAGGGTCGGGAACGGAGCCCCGGAATAAGCGCCGATCCCATGATAGGCCTCGTAAGCCACGTCGGACTGGATGAGGGCGAATTCGAGCTCGCCCTCGCGAAGCGCGTCGACGTTATAAACCGAGCCCGGCGTCGACTCCCGCGAGCAGCGAACGCCGCTCTCGTGCAGGTTCTGGTTGACGATCCCGCAGATGACGTCGCCTAGAGGATAGTATATTCCGTTCGTCTCGCCGGTCCCGACCGAAGCGAACATGCGAAACTTGGCAGTTTCCTCGGCGACTGAGGGCATGACGGCGGAGATGAGGGCGAAAAGGGCCGCGGGCCAGAAGCTTTGCTTCACGATGGCTCGTCCCATTTCATCACGAGATCGAAGACGGATTGAAACGGCTCGGGCCCGACGCTCACCGCGCCCTGCAATGGGTGATCCATCGCGTAGATCAGGAAGGTCATGACGCCGAGGAAGATCGCCGTGGTCCCGCCAAGGAAGATCTGAGGCAGGAAATCCATGTGGATCATCCAAAGGAACATGATCGTGAGCACCGCCCCGAGGATGACGACGTACCACAAGACTGCGGGCATGGACGACGACACAGCGTTCAGCCGCTGTTCGCGGGCGACGTTCAGCGTGTTGAACTGGCGGATGATTTCGTCGTGCAGGACGGCTTGGGTCTTGCTTTCGGGCTCGAACCCATAAAGGGCGCCGCGGATAGCCTCTAGCCGGTGTTCGCCCCCCTTGGGCGTCTTGCCGAGCCGATGTGCCGGCCAATCCTTCTCGATCACGTAGTGGGTGTAATCGCGAAGCGACGATCTCAGTTCGCTGCGCAAGGGTTCCGGATAGTCCTCGGCGCTATGGTACATCGCCGAGAGGCTCGAGGCTTCCTCGGCAATATGATCTTCAAGATCCTTCGTGGTCTGGAAAGTCGCAACCGTCAGAAGTCCGAGCAGCACCGCGTAGATGAGCCCATAATTGGCCGCGGCGAAGATCACGACGTCGTTCGCCTGCCGCTCGCTGTGAATCGCACGGCGCATCAGCGGATGGATGAGAACGATGCCAGCGAGCGTGATCGTCAGGAAAAACCCGCACAGAACGAGCGCCAACGCCCAGGCGGGAAGGCTGTTCAGCCAGGCTGTCAGGTTTTCGATCATGCCCCCGAGGCCGGTTGTCGAGGCCGCTCTTTCCGCTTTCATAGCGAAAGTTCTTGTCGGTACTGCAACGCTCGGCCGGACGAAGAGGCCGTGGGCTCGCGAGCCCCGCATTAACCACGACTTGAAGGGCTGGCGCAATGGAGGCGATTGCGGCTTGCTTGTGAGCGGACGATGGGTGGCGAATCCCGCGGCGTCGATTCCTTCACCCTTTGTCCGACGGATGGTCCGCGAGTCCCGGTTTGAGGCATGGGCACGGGCCCGAGCGACGGTCGAAGCCCGCGGCAAGGCGCGTTAACCATGACGCGACGAGGCGGCGCGACTGCGGCGATTGCGGCTTGTTTTTGGAGAGCGGAGCGCGGCGGTTTGACCAGAGCCGATTCCTTCACCGTTTGTCCGACGGATGGTCCCCCGATCCCGGTTTGAAGCATCCGGAGGGCGGAACACGCTGACGATTGGGTGACGACGTTGCGGGCCATCGGGGCGCGGCGAAAAATTCGACTCGCCTAAATTGCGAATCTGAGTTCGTGTGCGAAGGTGTCCGATTCGTACTTGGTTTGTTTGGCGCCTGATCTTGTCGTCGCGGGCGATGGCGTCATGATCGCTCGACAGTCGCGAAACGGCGCGATATGAGCGCCGTTTCTGCTCGGCCGGAGCACTTGGTGAACGCAACGCCTTCCGTAGCTCGTCAAGACGGCCAAGACGGAGTTGTGCTGTCGCTGGCTGGGGAATGGATCGTCAGCGCTGGGCATCAGCTTGAGGCGGCCGGAGCCTCGCTCCTTTCACTCGCCAAAGACGCAAAAAGCGTAGTCTTCGACCTCGCTGGTCTGCAACGGATGGACACTGCCGGCGCGTGGTTCATCGATCGCGCCGAGGTCGAACTGGAAGCGGCCGGAGCGAAGGTTTCCTATCGCGGCGAACAGCCCAAGCATGACATCCTCATCAAGGAGGCTGGCTACCATCCGCCCGCGAAGTCGGCGTTGGTTCATCCGGCGCATACAGTCGCGCTGCTGTCGGCGGTCGGCGAGACAATCTACGATTCCGGCATCGATTTCATCGACATCATCGATTATCTCGGCGAAGTCGTCGTCATGTTCCTGCGCCTGGCCCCGCAGCCATGGCGGTGGCGTTGGACGCCGATGGTGCATCACCTCGAGATGTACGGCCTGCGCAGCGTGCCGATCATCATGCTCATCAACTTTCTCGTTGGCGCGATCGTCACCCAGCAGGGCATCTTCCAGCTCACCCGCTTCGGCGCCGCCGACTTCGCCGTCAACCTCGTTGGCGTCTTGGGTCTGCGTGAACTCGGCGTCTTGATGACATCGATCATGATCGCCGGGCGCACCGGCTCATCGATCACCGCCGAGATCGGCTCGATGAAGATGCGCGAGGAGATCGACGCCCTC
The DNA here is from genome assembly GCA_963737365.1 of uncultured Alphaproteobacteria bacterium. Lineage (GTDB taxonomy): Bacteria > Pseudomonadota > Alphaproteobacteria > Rhizobiales > Beijerinckiaceae > Roseiarcus. Next base: position 243,217 of record CAVTSD010000003.1, on the reverse strand, counting down.
AAAGTAATGGCGCTCGATCCCTTGGAAGTGCTGATCATCCCGCGACTGGTGGCGCTGGTCATCGCTCTGCCGCTTCTCACCTTTCTTGCCGATCTGGCTCAAATGGGCGGAGGCCTCCTCGTGAGCTGGATCTACGCTGGCCTGACGCCGGCCGTTTTCCTCGCTCGTCTTCAAAGCGCCATTTGGGTCGAAACGTTTCTGGTCGGCATTATCAAGGCGCCATTCATGGCGATCGTAATCGGCCTCATCGCCGCCACGGAGGGAATGGAAGTCCGCGGATCGGCCGAGTCGCTCGGCCGATGCGTGACATCCTCGGTGGTCAAGTCGATCTTCATGGTCATCGTCATGGATGGTTTGTTCGCGATGTTCTTCGCCACGGTGGACTATTGAACGACGCCTCGCCTCCTCAACCGTCCGAGCGCGAAGTCGTCATTCGCGTGCGCGGCCTCAAAGTAGGCTTCGGCGACCACCTGGTGATGGACGGGCTCGACCTCGATCTCTACCGCGGCGAGGTGCTGGGCTTCGTTGGGGCCTCAGGCGCCGGCAAGTCGGTTCTGACCCGTACGATCCTTGGCCTCCTGCACAAGCGGGCGGGCACGATCGAAGTCTTCGGTTACGACATCGATAAGCTGACGCCGCGCGAGCATCTCGAGGTCGGCGAGCGTTGGGGGGTGCTGTTTCAAGAAGGGGCGCTGTTCTCGAGTTTGACGGTGAGGCAGAACATTCAGGCGCCCATGCGCGAGCATCTTGGCCTTTCCCAGTCAACGCTTGACGGTCTCGCTTTGCAGAAGCTTTCGCTCGTCGGTCTGCCCCCGGAAACCGCCGACAAATTGCCCTCGGAACTGTCTGGGGGCATGGTCAAGCGCGTCTCGCTTGCGAGGGCGCTCGCGCTCGACCCGGAGATCGTCTTCCTCGACGAGCCGACTTCGGGGCTCGATCCGATTTCGGCCGGCGATTTCGACGATCTCATCGGCACGCTGCAAAAGACCTTGGGACTAACCGTCTTCATGGTCACCCACGATCTCGACAGCCTGTTTGCAATCTGCGATCGGGTTGCCGTGCTTGGACATAAAAAAGTTATCGCCGCTGGCCCAATCAGCGAACTCTTGCTTTCGGACGATCCTTGGCTCAAGTCCTACTTCCACGGTAAGAGGGGGGTGATCCGCCTCGGGGCGGCCGCCGATCAGCCCGCAGCCGACGCTGCGGCGACCGGGCCCAGAACACGAGGCGCTGAGTAAAATGGAGACGCGCGCCAATTACGTCTTGATCGGCGCCTTCACCCTGGCGGCGGTCGTCGGGGCGTTTCTCTTCATCATGTGGATCGCCGGCTACGGATCTTCAGGCAGTCACCGGACCTTCCAGGTTGTCTTCAAGGGATCGGTCGCGGGCCTCTCGACCGGCGCCAACGTCTCGTTCAACGGCATCAAGGTCGGCGAGGTCACGCATCTGACTTTCTCGCGAAGCGACCCACACCAGGTCGTTGCCGACATCGACGTCAGTGCGGACGCGCCAATTGACAAAAATACGAGGGCGCGTCTCGAGACGCAGGGGCTGACTGGTGGCGCAGTCGTCGCCCTCCTGGGCGGAGTCGCGCCCGGACCGGCGCTCGTCGCCGAAAACGGCAGGCCGGCCGTCATTTATGCGGAACAATCCGTGCAGCTGCAGGATATTCTGGATAGCGTATCCGCTCTTTCAACCAAGGCCACCACGGTTTTGAACGACGCGGACAAGATCATCGCTGAAAATTCGCCGACCATCCATTCGGCGCTTGCGAACGTCGACCAGTTCTCGAAGGCCTTGGCGGACAATTCTTCCGGAATTGACGCCGCGCTGAAGAGTGTCGGCGAACTCGGCAAAGAGATCGGGCCGCTAGCCGCCCGCTTGCAATCGTTGTCCGACGATTCCGATCGGCTCGTTCAGTCGATCGACCCCGATCAGATTCGCGCGATCGTCGGCAACGTCCAGTCGATGTCGGCGAAGGGCGTCTCGGCCGTCGATCGAGCCGACAAGCTTCTGTCCGACAATTCCGATTCCATTCAGTCGACGCTTCGCAACGCCGAAGTCTTCTCCAAGACCTTGTCTGACAACGCGCCGAACATCGACACGACGTTGAAGAACTTGGCCGAGATCAGCAAGACCGCGCAGCCGGCCGTCGCGCAAATCCAAAGTCTTGCAGAAAACGCCAATCGCGTGATCAAGGCGGTTGATCCGGACCAGGTTCACGCTCTTCTTGGCAACGCGAAGACTTTCAGCCAGGCGATCGCCGACAGTTCGGACAACATCAAGGCTCTGGCGCGCGACGGAGCTGTGCTCGTGAGCCATCTCAACGATTCCGCGAATTGCCTGGATACGGCGCTTACCGACGTGGATTCGGTCTTGAAGGCGGTTGACTCGAAAAAGATCGCTGGCATCGTCAACTCGGTCAGCGATGTGACGCAGACTGTACGTCAGAATCGCGGCAACATCGATTCGACGCTTAAGAACTTTTCGGACATGTCCGCCAAGCTGAATGAATCCGCCGATAAAGTTGATGGCGTCCTGACCGCGGCGCAAAGTTTCCTTGGTTCGCCCGGCACGAAGGGCGCGGTCGACCACATCAGCGAGGCGGCGGTTTCGGTAAGAAAGCTCGCCGACGACGTCGATTCACGGATCAAGGACATCGCGAGCGGGCTCACCCGCTTCACCAATACGGGCCTTCGAGAATACGAAGCGCTCGCCGTGGAGGCGAGGCGGACCGTCACGGACATCGACGGAGTTGTGCGATCGCTCGGACGCAATCCAAGTCAGGTTCTATTCGGGTCGCGACCCGCGCTGCCTGAATATCACGGCGGGCAATGATGGGGCGAAAGCGGGGTGTATCCGAGGGTCGATTGAGATTCGTCGCCGCGAGCATTCTTGCGCTTGCGCTTTCGGCATGCGCGGGCGGGCCTCCTCCGACCCTTTATGATCTCGCCGCCGCAACGCCTCCCCCGGCCCGCGCCGTTCGCGCGCAGTTCCGGATCGGCCAGCCGACCGCGACGGCCGATCTCGACAGCGATCACATTCTGGTGCGCGAATTGCAGACGCTGGCGACGCTTGCTGGCGCTCAGTGGTCCGAGCCCTTGCCTGCGCTTTTCCGCGCGCGGCTGGCCGAGAGCTTTCAGAACGCCGGGCTCGCGCATTGGATCGACGGGCCGTCGGCGAATGCGAATTACGAGATCGACCTCGACATTCGCTCATTCGAGCTCGACACCCAGACGAAAGAGAATTCACGTCGACATCGCCGCGTGGATCGTCTCGCTTGGCAGCGGGAAGATCACGGCGAACCAGATCTTCAGTCTTCGGATCCCCGTCGAGTTCAACTGATTCCGCTCATGTGGCCGCGGCGATGGATCAGGCGGCTTCGACCGTCATGACCGACATCGTCGCCTTCGTCGCAAGGAAGCTTTAGGCCGACCAGCCTCTGCGGCTGGCGCTTAGCTCCTAAGCCCCAGGCCGCGCTGCTTCCCGCGCATAGAATGCCTTAGCCTTTTTCAGGTCGGCCGGCGTCAGTCCATGACTGGCCGGCAGATCCTCGCGCTCGACGCGCGCTCCCGCTGCAATGAGCGCTGCGGCTAATTTCTCGGCGCTGGACCGCGGTGCGATGGGATCGCTTGATCCAGACAGAATCAGCACCGGAACGCCCGCAAGGTTGGACTTAGGCCGCTCGCTTAAGGGCGCCATGGCGCGCAACAGCATCGCGCCCGCCAGAGTCTGGGGATGCAGCAAAAGAACGGCGGCGGCGATATTCGCCCCGTTCGAGTAGCCCAAGGCGAAGGGCTGCGAGAGGCCGTAGGCTTGGCGCGCCTCGGCCACGAATGCGGCGAGTTCGCCCGCTCGGCGCCGCACATCATCCTCGTCGAAAAGTCCCTCGCGAAAGCGGCGGAAGAAGCGCGGCATGGCGCCTTCGAGCACGTTCCCGCGAGGGGAGAGAAGCGCTGCGCCGGGCGCGATCTCGCGCCCGAGCGGCACGAGGTCGTTCTCGTCGCCGCCCGTGCCATGGAGAAGGAGAACCGGCGGAAGGGTTGGGTCGGCGCCGGGTTCGAAGCGATGAATATAGGCGAGTTCGGCCGCCATCACCGGCTCCCGTCGAGCGTCAGGACTTGTGCGGTCACCTGCGCTCATCGAGCTTGGGCAGCGCGGCTTCGATGGAAGCGCGGCGGCCCTCGAGGAATGGCGGCAGCTTGAGCGCTTGCCCGAGCGAATCAGGCGATTCATCAACGGCGAAGCCGGGCGGATCGGTCGCGATTTCGAACAGCACCCGGCCGGGTTCGCGGAAATAGACCGAGCGAAAGTAGTTGCGGTCCTTCTGTTCGGTCGTGCGCAGATGATGATCCTCTGCGAGCTTACGAACCATTTCGGCTTGCTCCGCATCGTCCGCGGCGCGAAAGGCGATGTGATGAACCGAGCCCGCCCCCTGGCGCGCCGCCAGGAATTCTCCCGCGGTTCTCAGATCGATGATTCCGCCGAGCTCCACCCCAGGCGCCTGAAAGCGCTGCGACGGGCCCTCGCTTCCGCCGTGGACAAAGCCGAAGACGTCGGTGAGGATCGCGGCGGTCGGGCCGGACTCGGCGAGCAGGAGGCTCACGCTGTGGAAGCCGCGAATGGAATGTTCCGCAGGCACGTCGCCCGCGCTCCATCCGGGCTTGGCCTCGGCGCCCTTGACGCCGGTTAACGCGAGCCGAGTCCCGTCCTGATCCTTGAACGCGATCATGGTTGCGCCGAAGCGCTTCACAGGCGGCTCGTGGGCGACGCCCTTCTCGACCAGGCGCTGGGTCCAGTAGCCGATCGAGCCTTCCGGGATGCTGAACACAGTCTCCTGCGTCTCCCCGATCCCGAGCCGCCCGGGCGCCGCGCCCTCCCAGCCGAAGAAGGTCAGGATGGTGCCCGGATTGCCGGCCGCGTCGCCGTAGTAGAGGTGATAGGCGCCAGGGTCGTCGAAATTGACGGTTTTCTTGACCAGGCGCAGCCCAAGCGTTCGGGCGTAGAAATCAAGGTTGCGGCGCGCCGAACTCGCGATGCTGGTCACGTGATGGATGCCGCTCGGCATGCAAGTGCCCCTTTAAGAAACGCCCCCTTGACGAGCAGCGACTGTACCCCTTCGGCCGACGCGGGCCAAATCAAGCCGCCTCGTGCGCCGCCGTGCGTGCGGCTCTCGTTTCGAACATGGCCGCGTTGACGGCTCCGCTGGCCTTGGCGCGGTAGAGCGCGGCGTCGGCCAGGCGCACCAGTTCGTCCGGCTGGGAGGCGGTCGAGGGAAAGAGCGCAAAGCCGAAGGCGCAAGTCAAACGAATGTGGAGCGGCTCGAACGGCGTCGCGAAGATCGCCTGGATCTCCTTGCCCAAGGCGACCGCCTCATCGCGAGCGCGCACGCCATTGCAGAGGACGGCGAATTCGTCGCCGCCGATCCTTGCGGCTGTGCCACGCCCGTCCATCGCCTTGGCGAGCCGGCCGGCGACTTGCCGGAGAATATGGTCTCCGACGGGATGTCCATGAACATCGTTGATAGGTTTGAAGCCGTCGAGATCGACCAGACCCAGGGCGAACGACACGTCGGTTTCTGTTGCGGCTTTGATGCGATCAGCGAGAAGGCCATAAAAGCAGCGCCGGTTCGGCAGGCCGGTCAGGTCGTCGGTGAGGGCTATCGTCATGGCCGCCTGCCGCGCCTCTTCGGCGGCGCGCTGCTGTTCGGCGATCACGAACCGCGACCGCACCATGTCGGCGAACATGCGAAACTGCTCGTCGAGCATCCGGATGATGAAACATGCGGAGATCGCGACCACTGGCGCGAGGCCGATCGTCAGTCCCGAGCCGCGAGCCACGAACGCAACGAGGAGGCACGCGGTTGCTGCGAGAACGATCACATTGGCCCCGTCCGCGATCCGGTTGAGGCACATTGCGCAAACAGCGGCGATGACCCAGACTGCGAGGAGCGCGAGCGCGAATTCGACCACGGCATCCTGCCAGGTCGAGATCGCTGTCGTCAGCGCGAACGCAAACGTCAGCGCCGGCCCCAGCACGCTCGCCGTGCGCACCTTGCGGCGGACTTGATCGAGCGCCTCAAGCTCGACGCCGCCGCGCGCCCTGAACCAGGAAGTGAGCCGGAAGGCGGACACCGCAATAAGCGTCATCGGCAGGAGGAGGCCGGTCAGGAGCGAACTCATGGGTGTTAGGCCGAAGAACGCCAGAGCAGCCAGGATCACAACCCCGTGGACATAGGGGCCAAGGCGGGCCAGCGAACGATATTGCTCGCGCAGGAGCGCGGCGTCGAAGGCCGCCTCGGGCGTGTCGAAGCCGGGCGGGGCGCCGCCAGCCACGACGGGGTTGAAGGGCACACGGCCTTGAGCCATACGCGTAAAATCCCGACATTCATTGTCGCTTCGGACCGCAACTCGGCCTCTCGGGGAACTTAGCTCGGTTTCGGACCTTGAGGGGTTAATCCGACGCCTGAACGGCGGGGTTCGCGTAGCGTAGTGAAGCAGGTATCGATGGCATGGATAAACTTTGATGTTCAGGGCCGGGGGCGCTTGATCCGAGACGTCCGAATTCAACCAAAAAAGAGTTCAGCGGCCCGGCACTCTCGTGGGCGCGGCGCGGGCTTGCGGCGAGGCTGTCAAACATCGCATAGGTCTGAGTTGGCCCGCGGTCGGGGGTGACCTTGTGCCGTCAATCTTCTCGCATAGCCGAAATGACGGGCGGTGTCGGGGTGGAATGGGATCGCGCAAGCCGCAGTCGCGATCGATTAGATGCTGTCCCAGATGACGCTCGCTCTGGTCGATCCCATCTCAGATTCGCTCATCAGCGTCGTTATCGCCTGGGCTGCGTTCCTCTTTTGCGGCTACGGCCTTTTGTCGAGCCGCCATCCCATGTCCTATATTGTGCTGGTGATCGGCGCCCTCGGCGTCGCGTCCGCGATCTATATCATCGCCGACTTGATCAGCCCCTTTTCGGGAGTCTTTGTGGTCAGCCAGGAGCCGCTTGTCGATGTTTTGAAAGCGATCGGAGACGCGACGGCGCCGCCGGGGCATCATTAGCTCAAGACTTCGGGATCGACTTCAAGTCGCCCAGCAATGGCCGCTCTTTGCGCATTGGGGCGGTGTATCGGATCATGTTCGGGCGCCTCAGCGAGCGCAAAGCGCGCGGGTTTGGGCCTCGGTATGTCGTCGGCGCCACACTCTTTCTGATTGTGCGGCCGTGGGCGTCAGCTTTGGCTCCCGCGCTTGCCTCGAACTTCGGGCGCCTCTATGCAAGTTCACGCGGGGTGCGGAATTGAGGTTTGAGTGGGGGCGGCGCGGCAAGCTTTCATTGCGGGACTTGCGTGGGCCGCGCTGGCGATTGCGCCGGCATCGGCTGCCGACATGTCCTCTCTCGGCATCGACAACACGATGCCCCCGCCCGCGGCCGTCATCGCTCCGGGACCCACCACTTACATCAACTTTCTCGATGAGGCCCGGGTCGGCGTTTACGCCCACAACTGGATACACGACGAGGGTTCGCCGGTCGACGTATCGGGCGAACTGCTGTCCAGTCCGATCGGCTATGCCAACAACATCGGGGGTCAGTGGTTCTCGTGGTTTTTCAATCCGCGCATCAACATTGGCGCGATGATCAATACCGGCGGCAAGACAAGCTACGGCTTTACCGGCCTCACCTGGCGCATTCCGATCTACAAGGGCTTCTTTTTCGAGGGCGAGTTTGGCGGCGCGGTGAACACCTCGCCGCTGCGCGACGAACCTGACCGCGTCAACACCGGCTGCCGCTGGGACTTCCGCGAGTCAGGCGGCTTCGGCTACCAGTTCGACGAGCATTGGGACGTGATCGCCAATATCGAACACATCTCGCACGCGAGCCTTTGCACCCACATCAACCCAGGGCTGACGCAGGTCGGCGCGCGGATCGGATATAAGTTCTAGCGCCGCGCTTTCACGCGGGTCACACCGCTACGGTGTCATTCCCGGGCTAGCGGAATCCTTACCGTTCCGTCACCGGCTGGACGCCCGCGTTTCGCGGGCACGACAAAGCGAGGGTTGACCAAACGGCGTCAGCCTACCACCCGACCCTTTCGTCCGAGCCGCCGAAACGCGCCGGCATCCCCTTATAGTGCGGCAGGTCATCGACGACCGGCCGGACCGCGGACCGGCACTGCACATGAAAGGCAGGCTCGAATTCGCCCGGCGGGAGCAGGAACCCGTTGACGCCCGCAGGTCCCGCCCCAGGACGTCGATAAAGAGCCGCGTGCCGCATTCGCGACAGGTGACGCGAGGGTTGCGCTTCAGTTTCCAGGCCAGCGGATCGCCGCGGACGACCTTCACGGCGTCCGCAGTGTAGACGGATTCGGGCGCATAGGCGCCGCCATGCACCGCTTGGCAGTCGTCGCAATGGCAGTAGAACTGAACGATTGGCTCAGCGCTGATTTCGACCTCGACCGCTCCGCAGCGGCATTGGACTTTGGTCATTCGCTTTGCTCTATCTACGGCCGCGACTGCGCGGTCGAGGGCGGCCAGGTCCTCCCGGACAGTGCGCCAAACCTCCTCTTCCGCGACATCATCGTAATTGTGGCGCAAGACGTTTCCGACACCCATGATCGCTCGCCAAGGAAGATCGGGATGGCGCTCACGCACCGATGGCGCAAGCCGCCGCGCGGCCTCCGATATGATTTCGAGGGCGCGCGTCGCAGCATAAAAGGCGCGACGATCATTTTTAAATTCACTGAGGGTGAGGGTCCCCACGAAGTCTCGAGCGAGAGCGGCGTTGTCCCGCATATCGAAAAGGGCGGACCGATCCCTGCTAGAATGCATAAATCGCTTCGCGCTCGGCTGTTGGTCGGACGAAGGGTTTCAAGCGGCTTCGGTCCGCAACGTCGACCGGCTCGGGAAAAAGGCCCTCGATGAACTGCGTCAAGCCGACATAGCCCCACAGGCTCATCGATCCGATCTCAACAAGAATGTCGATGTCGCTGTCGGGGCGGGTATCGCCTCGCGCACGCGAGCCAAATACGGCCGCATGGCTGACGCCGCGTTCGCGCAAGGCGGGCTCATGTTCGCGAAGCCTGGCGAGGATAGCGGCTTTGTCCATAGGTCGTATATATCACAACTGACCGGGGGACGTTCAGCCCCAGCTTCGTGCTTAATTCTAAGAAATTGGCCGGTTCAACCGCACCCTTCCGCACGGCTTCATTTTCGGCTAGGGAGCGCGGAAGGCCGATCCCCACGTTCCCGTGTGCTGCGAGAGCGCGTCCTTCCGGTCAATTGAGCCCGCGAAGGACCCTTCTCTTGCGCTCGCGCGAGCTCAAGCGACGAGCCCAGGAACACCATGCCCAAACGGACCGATATCTCCACTATCCTCATCGTCGGCGCGGGCCCGATCATCATCGGGCAGGCGTGCGAGTTCGATTATTCCGGGACGCAGGCCTGCAAGACGTTGCGCGCGGAAGGCTACCGAATCGTCCTCATCAATTCCAATCCCGCCACCATCATGACCGATCCGGATATGGCGGACAGGACCTATATCGAGCCGATCACTCCCGAAATCGTCGAAAAGATCATCGCCAAGGAGCGTTACGCAATTCCCGGCGGCTTCGCGCTCTTGCCGACCATGGGCGGCCAGACGGCGCTCAATTGCGCCCTGAGCCTCAGAAAGATGGGCGTGCTCGAGCGCTACGACGTCGAGATGATCGGCGCCACGGCTGATGCGATCGACAAGGCCGAGGACCGCGAGCGGTTTCGCGAGGCGATGACGAAAATCGGCCTCAAAACGCCGCGCTCGCATCAGGTGAAGACGCTGAGCCAGGCGCTGACCGCGCTCGAGGATATCGGTTTGCCGGCGATCATCCGCCCGAGCTTCACCATGGGCGGCACTGGCGGGGGCATCGCCTACACGAGAAGCGAATTGATCGAGATCGTCGAGCGCGGCATCGACGCTTCGCCCACCGACGAAGTCCTGATCGAGGAGAGCGTGCTCGGCTGGAAAGAGTTCGAGATGGAGGTGGTGCGCGACAAGCAGGACAATTGCATCATCATCTGCTCGATTGAAAACATCGATCCGATGGGCGTCCATACCGGCGATTCGATCACCGTCGCGCCGGCGCTGACGCTGACCGACAAGGAATTCCAGATCATGCGCGACGCCTCGATCGCGGTCCTGCGCGAGATCGGGGTCGAGACGGGCGGCTCGAACGTGCAGTTCGCGGTCAATCCCGCGGACGGGCGGATGGTCGTAATCGAAATGAATCCGCGCGTGTCGCGCTCCTCGGCGCTCGCCTCGAAGGCGACCGGATTTCCGATCGCCAAGGTCGCCGCCAAGCTCGCCGTCGGCTACACGCTCGACGAGATCGCCAACGACATCACCGGCGGCGCGACGCCGGCTTCGTTCGAGCCGACGATCGACTACATCGTCACAAAGATTCCGCGCTTCGCGTTCGAGAAGTTTCCGGGCGCCGAGCCGACGCTGACGACAGCGATGAAGTCGGTCGGCGAAGCGATGGCGATTGGCCGCACTTTTCCCGAATCGCTGCAGAAGGCGCTGCGCTCGCTCGAGACCGGCCTCGACGGTATCGATGAAATCGAGATCGAGGGATTAGGTCACGGCGATGACCACAACGTCTTGCGCGCGGCGATCGGCCAGCCGACGCCCGATCGTCTGCTCAAAGTGGCGCAGGCGATGCGCTTGGGGATGGGCGTCGAAGAGATCCACGAGTGCAGCAAGATCGACCCCTGGTTCCTGGAGCGGATCGCGGAGATCGTCGCGCTTGAAGGGAAGGTGCGCGCGCACGGTCTGCCGTCCGACGCGGGGAACATGAGAATGCTGAAGGCGAACGGCTTCTCCGACGCCCGCCTTGCCGCGCTTACCGGCGAGGCCGAAGCCGAGGTGACCGCGGCGCGCAGGCGGCTCGGCGTTCAGCCGGTATTCAAGCGCATCGACACATGCGCGGCCGAATTCGCGTCGCCCACAGCCTACATGTATTCGACCTACGAGGCGCCTTTCGCCGGCAAGGTCCGATGCGAAGCCGATCCCTCGGCGCGCGAAAAGATTGTCATCCTCGGCGGCGGCCCGAACCGGATCGGGCAGGGGATCGAGTTCGACTATTGCTGCTGCCACGCCTCGTTCGCGCTCCGCGCGGCGGGGTACGAAACGATCATGGTCAACTGCAATCCGGAGACCGTCTCGACCGACTACGACACCTCAGACAGACTCTATTTCGAGCCGCTCACCGCCGAGGACGTCCTGGCCATTCTCGAAAAAGAGCGCGAGCGCGGATCGCTCAAGGGCGTGATCGTTCAGTTCGGCGGCCAGACGCCGCTCAAGCTCGCCCACGCGATCGAACTTTCGGGCGCGCCGATCCTCGGCACCTCGGTCGATTCGATCGATCTCGCCGAGGATCGCGACCGCTTCAAGCGTCTCCTCGACAAGCTCGGTCTGAAGCAGCCCAAGAACGGCATCGCCTATTCGGTCGAGCAGGCGCGCCTCATTGTGGCCGACCTCAAGCTGCCGCTCGTGGTGCGTCCTTCCTATGTGCTGGGGGGCCGTGCGATGGCGATCATCCACGATCAGACCGCGCTTGACGACTATCTGCTCGGCGTGCTGCCGAGCCTGGTGCCGGCCGACGTCAAGGCGCGTTATCCGAACGACAAGACCGGGCAGATCAACACCGTCCTGGGCAAGAACCCGCTTCTATTCGATCGCTACCTCGCCGACGCGATCGAGATCGACGTCGACGCCTTGAGCGACGGCGAGACGGTGGTCGTGGCCGGAATCATGGAGCACATCGAGGAGGCGGGCATCCACTCGGGCGACAGCGCCTGCTCGCTGCCGCCGCGTTCTCTAACCGCGGAGACGATCGCGAACCTCAAGGACGAGACGCAAAAGCTCGCGCGCGCGCTCGAAGTCGGCGGCCTCATGAACGTGCAATACGCGCTGAAGGACGGCGAGATCTACGTGCTCGAGGTCAACCCGCGCGCGTCCCGCACCGTGCCGTTCGTCGCCAAGGTGATCGGGAAGCCGATCGCCGCGATTGCGGCTCGCATCATGGCGGGTGAAAAGCTCGCTTCGTTCGATCTCAAGCTCGAACGGCTCGATCATGTGGGCGTCAAGGAAGCTGTGTTTCCTTTCGCGCGCTTCCCCGGCGTCGACACCGTGCTGGGGCCGGAAATGCGTTCGACCGGCGAAGTGATGGGCATCGACCGCTCGTTCGAAATGGCCTTCGCCAAGAGCCAGCTTGGAGCTGGATCGCGGCCGCCGACGTCGGGCGCGGTGTTCGTGTCCGTGCGCGACGCGGACAAGGAGAAGATCGTCGAGCCTTTGCGCAAGCTGCAGGCGCTCGGGTTCAAGATCCTCGCAACCGGCGGGACGCAGCGCTACCTCACCGCCCATGGGCTTAAGGCGGAGAAGGTCAACAAGGTGTCGGAAGGTCGCCCGCATGCAGCCGACGCGGTGCGCAACGGCGCCGTGCAGCTCATGTTCAACACCACCGAAGGGGCGACCTCGATCGCCGATTCCAAGCCTTTGCGCCGCGCCGCCCTCTTGCAAAAGACGCCCTACTACACCACAGTTTCAGGGGCCATCGCGGCAGCTGACGGGATCCGAGCCGTCGCGAGCGGCGAACTCGAAGTCAAGGCGTTGCAGGATTATCTGGCGTGACGGCGCGGAAAGACGCCGTGGCGGCAGCATTTTTTTACGGATAGACAATGGACAAGCTACCTATGACCGCCGCGGGCCATGCAGCCCTGGAGGCGGAATTCCTTCGTCGTCAGCAGGTGGAGAGGCCGCGTATCGTCGCGGCGATCTCAGAGGCGCGATCGCACGGCGACCTTTCGGAAAACGCCGAATATCATTCGGCCAAAGAGGCGCAGTCGCACAACGAGGGCCGGATCGTCGAGCTCGAGGACCTGTTGCAGCGGGCTGAAGTCATCGACGTGACGAAACTGAACGGAACGACGATCAAGTTCGGCGCGACCGTCACGCTGATCGACGAAGACACCGAAAAAGAAAGCAAGTTTCAGCTCGTCGGCGAGAGCGAGGCGGACGTGAAGTCGGGCAAGGTGTCGATCACCTCGCCGACCGCGCGCGCTCTCATCGGCAAGAAGGCGGGCGACAGCGTCGAGGTGAACACGCCCGGCGGCGGCAAGAGCTATGAAATCGTCAAGGTGGCCTATATATAAGCTTGCGGTCTAAACGAACCGCAAGCGGCGGCCCGAGGAGACGTCTGCGTCATGTCCGCGTTCCCCTTGACCCGTCGCGTCGCGCTTGCCGGACTGGGAGCGTTCGTCTTCACAGCCCTGGCCCGAACGCCGGTCGCCTCGGCTCAGCCCGGTCTTCGCATTCGCGCCATCAAGGTGGATGTCTCGCCGATCCGGGCGAGCATGGGCGATCCGACCGCGGCCTGGGTTGAGCAGGCGCTTCCCGGCGCCCTCGCCCAGTCGCTTGCGTCTTATATGGCGCCCGGCGACCGGAACGGGGCGACGCTCGTAGCGCGGATCGACTATCTCTATCTCGGACCCAGTAGCGGCGGCGGCGGCTTCGGCGGCTTTCGCCGAACGCAAGATACGATCAACGGAACGCTCCTCCTGAGAGGCGCGAGAGGCGTGGTCGCCAATGTGCCGCTCAGGGCAATCTCCAGCTATTTTCCCATGGCGGTCGATCAGGCGCTGCCCGAGCAGGCCTACCAAGGCCGTGTGGTCGCCCTTGCGCAGGTCTTTGCCGGATGGGCGCCCCGGGAGCTCGGCCTTTAGATCTTGCTGCCTTTGGGTAGAATCGTGGCGTAAGCGCATCAGCCTCCTCTGTGCGTAAAACGCGTTGATTGAGTTCGGGTCGGGGTGTTGCGGTAAGGAAAACGATACGATGGTCGCCAGCGGGATGACACGCCGGGACGCGTTCGCCGCCTTTGGCGCATTCGGGCTTTCCTTGACGTGCGCGGCCTCTGGCGCGCGCGCCCAAAACGGGTTGAGGTTTGGCAACATCGTGGTCGACGTCCAGCCGCTTCGCGCGCTGACCGGCGACCCGACCGCGGCCTGGATGGAACAAGCGCTTGTTCAGGCGTTGCCTCAGGCGTTGGGGCCTCATTTCGCGCCGGGCGACAGAAACGGCGCGATTCTCGAGGTTCGGATCGACTGGATCTACCTCGCCCCGAGCCCTGGCGGGCCAGGGCCGAGGGGCTCGGCGCAAGACACGATCATTGGAAGTTTCCTGGTTCGGGGACCGCGCGGCGGCGTCGAATCGGCAATCCCGTTGCGGGCGATCGCCTCGTATTATCCAAGCGGCGTCGATCAGGCGCTCGTTGAGCGAGCCTACCACGGACGCATAACCACTCTCGCTCAGACCTTCGCCGGCTGGGCCCCGAGGGAGCTCGGGCTTTAGGGTACGGCCCGACAAATCGCCCTCGTGAAAGCCGCGCGACGCGCGGCGTCTCGAAGGACGGTGGGGACGCACCGACAAGCCTGCAGGCTTGACCATCCTTCGAGACACAGTGCTGCGCATCGTTTCTCAGGATGAGGCCCGGGGCGGCGTCGCGTTGCGCGGCATTTGCCTCCACCACCGCGGTCTTATATCCCGCCGCCATGGTTGGCGCGGGCACGGACAGGACACGGCCGCCGATTGGCGGTGGACCAACAATCATTCTTGTCCGGCCGCAACTGGCTGTGAACATCGGCATGTGCGCCCGCGCCATGGCCAATTTCGGCCTCGACGACTTGCGTCTGGTGAACCCGCGCCAGGGCTGGCCGCGCACCGACGAATATCGAGACGTCGCCTACGCCGCCGCGGCCGGCGCGACTGATCTTCTGGACGCCGCGAGGGTCTACCCGGGCGTGGAGGCGGCGATCGGCGATCTCCATGCGGTTTACGCCACGACGGCGCGCGAGCGCGGGCAGATGAAAGCCGTCTTGAGCCCCAGTGTCGCCATGGGCGCGGCCGCCGCGGCTTTTGGCGAGAAGCACGGGATTCTGTTCGGCCCGGAGCGCACCGGATTGGACAATGATGAAGTCGCGCTCGCGGACGCGATCATCACGTTTCCAACGAGCCCGACTTACGCGTCGCTCAACCTCTCCCAGGCCGTCCTGCTTTGCAGCTACGAGTGGTTCAAGGCGGCTCATGGCGACGCGCCGCCGCCGCCCACCGTCCCGCGCCCCCAGTCGCCGCCGGCGCAGCGCGAGATGTTGCTCGCGTTCTTCGACTATCTCGAGGACAAGCTTGAGGAGAACGGCTTTTTTCGCCCCGTGACCAAGAAGCCTGGGATGCGGCGAAATCTGCGCAACATCTTCCATCGCATGGAGCCGACGCAGCAGGACGTGCGCACATTGTGGGGGGCGGTGGTTCGCCTGGTCGAGGGGCCGCGGATCGAGGTCAAGACACGCAAGCGCGAGCGCCCAAGAAAGACCGTATCCTAGCTCGACTCTAAGCGGAGAGTTCGTCCCTCAGATTAAATCGAACATGAAAAAGCTCTCCAAACAATATCTTGTGTGGAGAGCTGAAGGTTTAGCGCGAACTCGAAAGTCTGCGCTTAAGCGCTGCTTATTGGGCGGGAGCGGGGGCCGGAGCGGCTTCCGGAGCCATGTGGTGCATGTGGTGCATGTGATGGTGGTGATGATGGTAGTGATGATGATGGTGATGGTGCGTCATCGGCGGTTCGGCATTCACGGAAGCCGTTCCGGCTGGCGCGCCGGTGACTGTTTCCTGGGCGACGGCGTATCCGGCGAGGCCGAGCGAGAGAACGGCCGCGGCCGCAAGGGTCTTGATCATGAGAGAAACTTCCTGTCGTTAGCGAACCCAAACGGGTCAACGCGATTTATAGAGACCGCCGCCTGAACTCAATATGAACCGAACGGGCGGCGATTTATTCGCGTGACGCGGCTGCTAGGTTTTCCAACGGCATCAGACTTGCGATTTAAGCGAGAAGAGGGACCCGGCTTATGTCCGTGAGCAGCATGACCGGATTTGCCCGCGCCGCAGGCAGCGGCGGCACGTGGCGGTGGACGTTCGAGCTCAAGACCGTCAACGCCAAGGGCCTGGACATCCGCTTGCGCATGCCCGCCCCCTTCGATCGGGCGGAGGGCGAGGCGCGCGCCCGGCTCGCCAAGGCGCTGGCGCGCGGGACCTGCTTCGCGAACCTCTCAGCCCAGCGTGAGGGGGCGACGACGGGAGCGCGCATCGATCTCGCGGCGCTCGAATCGATCGCCGTCGCCGCCCGCGCCGCCGCCGTCAAGGCCGGCCTCGCGCCCCCGACCATGGACGGACTGCTCGCCTTGCGCGGCGTCCTCGAGGCGGCGGACGTCGAGGATGACGAGGCCGCTGTGAGCGCGGCGTGCGCGGGCGCGCTCGCAAGCCTCGACGAGGCGATCGCCGCCCTCACCGCAGCGCGCCGCTGGGAGGGTGGGGCGCTCGCCTCGGTGCTTAAGGACATGCTTTGGGCGATAGGGGGAATTGTCGAGGCCGCCGACGCCAACCCGGCGCGTCGGCCCGAGGCGGTGCGCGAGCGGCTGGCCCAGAGCGTCGAGACGCTGATGGCGTCGTCGCGCGGGTTCGACGAGAACCGCCTCCACCAGGAGGCGATCCTGCTCGCGGCCAAGGCCGACATCCGCGAGGAGCTCGACCGGCTCAAAACCCACGTCGCCGCCGCGCGGGCGCTCATGGACCAGGGCGGCCCGATTGGCCGGCGACTCGATTTTCTCGCCCAGGAGCTTGGGCGGGAGGCGAGCACCCTCTGCGCCAAGGCCAATGACGTGAGCCTGACCGCGCAGGGACTTGAACTGAGAGCGCAAATCGAGCAATTCCGCGAGCAGGTGCAGAACGTCGAGTGAGATTCGAAATAATGGCCGCAAGCCGGCGAGGCATGATCCTGATTCTGTCCTCGCCGTCGGGGGCGGGCAAGACCACGCTGACCCGGATGCTGATGCAGGACAGCACGCTTGATCTCACGCTCTCGGTCTCGGTCACGACCCGGAAGCGGCGGTCATCCGAGGTCGACGGCATTCATTATCGCTTCCTCACGGACCGGGCTGAGTTCGAGCGGATGAAGGCTGCAGGCGAACTCTTGGAATCGGCCGAAGTGCATGGCAACGGCTATGGCACGCCTCACGCGCCGGTGGAGAAGGTGCTCGCGGAAGGCCGAGACATGCTGTTCGATATCGACTGGCAGGGCGCGAAGCAGGTGCGCGAGCGGCTAGGGGACGACGTCGTCAGCATTTTCGTCTTGCCGCCCTCGATGCGGGAGTTGCGCGCGCGTCTCGAGCGGCGGGCGGAGGACACGCCCGCTTCGATCGAAGCCCGGTTCCAGAACGCCCGGACGGAGATCGAGCGCTGGCGCGACTACCACTACGTCGTTGTCAATGACGACCTCACGCTGGCCTATAACGCCGTGAAAACGATCGTTACGGCTGAGCGGCTCCGCGCGAGACGGATCCAGCCAGGCGTCGAGCAACTGGTCGCACGGCTGATGGCCGAGTGAGTTGTCTGAGCGGAAATGACGGCAATATCAACTCCATGTTGAGCGAATTTAACGCCGCTCATGCAACCTGAGAGCTGGTCGAACCGCTGTCGTTCCCGCGCTGAAACCCTTGCTCACGCCGCCGATCCAGCCCGGCCGGATCGGGTGAAGATGCGCGGGCGCATGAGGGCCGGCGAAACCTGTTGCTGACGGCGCCCGAATATGCAGCTATGAGGTTGCGGGCAAGGGAGCCTAACATATGACCACCTGGGCGCCGTCCAAGCGCGCTCGAAGCGAACGCATCGAAGCCGAGGCTGACGGCTTGATCCGTGACCTGGGCGACCGCGCCTATCAGGAAGCGCGCCGGAGAGAGCACGAGGCGAGTTCCGACGCGATCGCCGAGGATTGGGCCCTCGTCGCCAAGGCGGTTGCGCGCAAGACCGGCAGCCGCGTCGGCCTCAATCTTTCGACCCAGCTCGCGATGAACACCTTCTTCGTTCTGGATCGCGAACCGGGCGTCCCGCACAAGCCTCGATCACGGCCCGAGCCAGAGCCAAATGCGGATCTCGAGCGCCAACCGAAGGCGCCCGGCGTGCCCACGCCGCAGCCCTTCCGCATCCAGTTCATGGGCGCAGGAGCGGACGCCAGCCCCCTGATCTTGCGCGAAGACCAGATCCGCGCTTCGGATGTTTCTGCCGCGATCATCGCCGCCGCGATCGCCGCATGGCCGCCCCACACGATCGCGCTTCGCATTCTCGATCGCGAAGGTCGTGAGGTTTTCGGCCGGCAGAAAGCCGCCGGCCAATAGGACTCGGCCCTCGGCTTAATGGGCCGCGACGGCTTCGCGCTCGCGCACCTCGAAGATCTCGAACTCGTCGCTGAGCCCTCGAAGCTGGGAAGACCGCGGGGTCGTCCGATAGCTGGCTTCGCTGAGCACGCGCGCCACCTCGGCGCTTTCGATGATCGGCTTCGTCGCCAGGATCGCGGTCGGGTCCGCGAGTTCGTTCACGCGCGAGGCGATATTGACCGTCTGGCCGAAATAGTCCTGCCGGTCGTCGAGCATGACGGCGAGGCAGGGACCCGAATGCAAGCCGATGTTGAGCGCCAAGTCCTCGCCTCCGCGCGTCTGGTTGATCCCGCGCATCGCCTCGCGCATGCGCATCGCCGCCCGAAGCGCTCGGTCGGGCGATGAGAAAGTCGCCATCACCGCGTCGCCGATGGTCTTGACCACCGCGCCGCCCTCGGCCGAGACCGCCTCGAGCAGCGCGCCGAAGTGACTGCGCACGAGATCGAAGGCGGCAAGATCGCCGATCCGGTCGTAGAGCGCGGTCGAGCCCCTGAGGTCGGTGAACAGGATTGTCAGGCTCGTGATTTTAAACCGCTGCTCGGGATCGAACGTGCCGCTGCGGTAGAGATCGCGGAACGCCTGGTTGCTGAGAAGGCGGGTCGCGGTCAGGAACGGCCGGCGATTATTGGTGAGCTTGTCCATCTCCTTGCTGTGTAGCCAAATCCCGGGCATCGTCCGGCGATCGGCCTTATTTTCAAACGAGATGCGCGCGGGGCCCGGCTGGATCTTCTGCGTCCCGCTGTGGGTATGCGCGTCGGCGAAGACGAGCGACAGATTTCGCCGTTCCTTGGTTTCGTCTCCTTCGACCTCCAGAAAGAGCGACGAGTGGGTGACGGGCTCGAAAACAATCGCAAATCCGGCCGGGAGGTTGAGCGACATGGCCGCCTTCTCGCCGGACCCGAGCTCCATTGTATCGAGCGTCACCGCTTCGACCGCGCTTTCAACGTCCTCGGGGAACTCATTGCTCGAACTCCAGAAGATCTGGCGCATGTATTCGGCGAAAGGAAGCGAATCGGGATCGTGCGCGCCGATGCGGCGAATGCGGGGATTGACGGTGAAGGTCACCTCGACCAGGCGGTCGAGCGTCGGCTCGCAATCGAGGGTGCAAAACGAGCAATAGTATTGCGGCTGGTTGAGGTTCTTGAGCGCCGCGCCCGTCTCGATCACGCCGCCGCATGAGGGGCACAACATGTTCCACGACATGTCGAAAAGCCCGAGCCGCGCCGCATGAACAAAGGCGCCGACCGTTTGCTCCTCGTCGAGGCCATGCGCATTCGCGTAGGCCAACGGATTGATGCGGTTGAGCTCCCGATCCTGGTCCGTTTCAACCGATGTTTTGAGGGCCTCGACCACCGCCGGAGTGGCGGTCTGCCGCAAAAGCCCAAAGAGTGCTTCGTCAGCCATAGCATTTCCTCGAAAGCTGGTGTGCGGCCCATCAACATTTGGCCGGCGCCGGCCGTTCGAAAAGGGGGCCGGCGAAGTCCCATTTCATATAGCTTCGAACCGCCGTCCTGGTAGGGCGAAACGCGCTTGGGCCGCAGGCGAACGTGAAAGCTTTTGCTAAAGGATATCTTAGAACGAAGCAAGAACATTTGTCGCTATCTGCGGCTCTTCAACTATAGTTTGTTCGCTCGCCTTGCGCGCCCACGAAACTTGCGGTCGAATCGCCCGATTTTACTCAGCCCCCGGCGCCACGATCTCGCCATCGGCGGCGTTCCGATTCCCTCAGGCGCGGCCACGTTCTTCCGGAGGAGTCGCCCTTACCGGACGGCTTGTAGCCAACAAACCTATGGGGAGCGTCTTTGAGACAGATATCGCTCGAGGTAACGCCTGCCGATTTGCTCGCCCTTGTAGCCGAGGCCGGCGCCAATCAGAGCCGCCGCGATCAAGACCCAGGGGTTGGACGAATAGATCGCGCAGAGCCCGACGAGGATCGCAGCGCCGGCCAAGGCCACCCAGGTCGTAAACTCCGACGAACCGTTCATTGCCCTTCGCCAGACCGCGCAGTTTCTTATGGCGCGGCAGGCCGGAGATTGAAAGGCGCCGCGCAAAAGCGCGAAGGCTGCAACCGTTGGTCACCGAGGCTCGCACCGCCGGCGCTTAAAAAACAAGGCGACGGAACGATCCGTCGCCTTGTTGACCGTCAGGCTGCCCCTAACGGCGCACCACTCGGAAAAGCGTCAAAGCGGGCCTGGAATGCTCCGATAAGAATCGACGCCGTAAAAGTCATGCAGCTTGCCCTCATAGGCAGGATCGCCCCAAGCCGGCTCGCTTCCAGCCTCATACGAAGGGGCGTCCTTGAGCTGGTTCTCATCGATCTCAACGACATAGCCGCCAAGGTTCGTATTGTATCGCAGGAGCGACCAGGGGAGCGGGTGGTAGCTGCCCCCAATGCCTAGAAATCCGCCAAACGACAGGATCGCGTAAGCAACCTGGCCGGTTTGCTTATCGATCATCAGGTCGTGGACAGAGCCCAGCCGATCGCCTGCATTGTTGAAGACGTCAGTGCCCTGAACTTTATCCGCGGCGATCAGGGTCGATGTTTCTCGGACGGCGTCCATCAGGAATGCTCCTTGGCTGTTGTCCGGGAAGGAAACGCAACGGGGAGTCCGAATGTTCCTGGCGACGAGAGGCTTTTGCCGTCGGACTGGACAAGCCCGGTTCGCCGATCTCTGGCACAATCGTCACCAACGGAGTGATATCCCATTGACATATCCCGACTAGGCGCCAGATCATACGCCGGAGAGGTTGTCATGACTCGCACCAAACTTTTTCGATCGAACCGCTCTCAAGCCGTGCGTCTGCCGAAGAGCCTCGCGTTTCCCGACAGCGTCAAAGAGGTGAGCATTGTGCGCGAGGGCCACCGCCGGGTGATCGTGCCGTGGAACGCGGTATGGGACGATTTTTTCGATAGCCCCGGCATCGACCTTCCCGCTCGCGACCAACCCGGCCTTCAAGATCGCGAACCATTTTGATGCTGAGGTTCTTACTGGACACGAACCTCTGCATTCGTGTGCTGCGCGATCGAACGGCCTCGCTTCGAGAGAAATTTAACCTTGAAGCGGAGTCTCTAGCGATCTCGACGATCGTGTTGGCTGAGCTCTTGCACGGCGCCGCAAAATCTGCGCGACAAGACGCGAACCGCCGAGACGTCGAGAACTTTGCCGCCCGGCTCGAAGTCCTCCCTTTTGATGCTGCGGCGGCCCATCATGCGGCTGACATCCGTGCGACTCTGGAGCGTCAGGGTCGAACGATTGGCGGGTACGACATTCTAATCGCCGGCCACGCGCGCAGCCGCGCGCTGATCGTCGTCACCGGCAATCGTGGCGAGTTCGACCGCGTGCCGGGGCTGCAGTGCGAGGACTGGGGATAGGGTGTCTGTCGCCCGCGTCGAATGCCTTCCTCACGCAGCCTTGCGCCGCGCGACTTCCGCGTGGAACAAGGGCATCTCAGTCGCCAGAGCGTGCGCGAAGCTGGGCCTTGCCCGCATCCGTTCAAGGTAGGCTCTCACGTTTGGATAGGCGGCGAGGTCGATCTGAGGCGTCGCGCGCGTCCAGTTCAAGACGGTCGCGAGATAGCCGTCCGCGACGCTGAATTGGTCGAGCAGAAACTCCCGGTCCTTCAGTTTGGCGTCGAGATAGGCGAGGCGGGGGAGATACTTGCTCAGGGTCCAAGCCTTCACTTCGTGGGGCGTCTTGTCGCCGAGCAGCGGCGTCATGAGACCTTTATGCAGTTCGGCGCTGATGAAGCTTAGCCATTGGCGAAGTTTCGCCCGCCCGACGCGATCGGAAGCCGGCGGCGCGAGTTCCGCATCCGGATATTGGTCGGCGATATATTGCAGGATGGCCGAATTCTCGGTCAGCACGGTCCCGTCGTCGAGCCTGAGCGCCGGCACGTAGCCAAGGGAATTGACGTCTCGATAGTCCTCGCCCGTCGCCAGTACGCGTCCGGCGTGAGTATCGACCTCGATGAGATCGATGGCGGCGCCGGCTTCGGCGAGCGCAATGCGCGCCGACATCGAGCAGGCGAGCGGGGCGAAATAGAGCTCCATGGGTTCCTCCCGTTGCAATTTTTGTACTATCTCGCATATAATGTGCGCTGTCAAGGATTGTGTCCAACATGGTACAAAAAAGAATGCGCCCCGCAGTCAAGGCCGGCGCGCGAGGCCGAGGCCGACCGCGCGCCTTCGAGGCTGACATGGCGCTCGCGCAGGCGATGGACGTGTTTTGGAGCGACGGATTCGCCGCAACCTCGCTCGACGACATCAGCGCGGCGACCGGCCTGAACCGACCGAGCCTTTATGGCGCCTTCGGCGACAAGCGAGCGCTCTACCTGCAGGCGTACGGCCAATACCGAAAGCGGGTGAACGAGTCGTTCGCGCCCCTGTTTGCGGCGAGCGAGCCGTTGCGGACGAAGCTTACGCGCATCCTGAACACCGCGCTTGATCTCTATCTCAGCGGGGCAGACGGCCCGCGCGGCTGCTTCACCGTGCTCAGCGCCGCTTCCGAGGCGATCGCCGACGCGGACCTGCACGGGCTTGTGTCCGACGCGATCGAAGCGACGGATCGGGCGTTCGAGCGGCTCTTCGCCGATGCGCGCGCGGCTGGCGAACTGCCGGCGGACGCCGATCCGCAAAGACTCGCTCGCGTGGCGGCTGGGACGCTTCACACGCTGTCGATCCGGGCTCGGGCGCGTATCCCCCGTGGCAAGCTGGCGCCGATTATTGACGATGTGGTGACGACGATTTGCGGCGTCGAAAGCCGCCGCTAGTGGCGGCTCCGGCCGGACCCTTTTTTGGGCAGGGGTGGACCCATCAGCTCCAGCGGCGCGTTTTGGAGCTTGACAAGAATACCGACCAGTCGGTACGTTTCTCGAACTGACATAGCTCCGACACCGAAATCACCGGGGCCGCTGGGCCGGATACCGAGCGCACTACTTGTTTGCCCATGGAGGACAGCACGATGCCCGAGCAGAAGATCACGCCGTGCCTCTGGTTCGATTCTAACGCCGAGGAAGCGGTCACCCACTACCTGTCGGTCTTTCGTGACAGCCGCATTGTGTCGACGGCGCGCTACGGCGAATTCGCGGCGGCTCGGAAAGACGCCGTGATGACGATCTTGTTCGAGATCGATGGGCAACGCTTGATGGCGCTGAACGGCGGCCCACAGTACAAGTTCACGCCGGCGCTTTCGCTTATGGTCAATTGCGACGATCAGGCTGAAATCGATCGGCTGTGGGAGAAGCTTGCGGAGGGCGGCGAGCATGTCCGGTGCGGCTGGCTCACCGACAAGTTCGGCGTCTCCTGGCAAATCGTGCCGCGTATACTGCCGGAGCTTCTGGACGGCGATGCGGAGAAAACCGATCGCGTCATGGGCGCCGTGATGAGCATGGAGAAGCTCGACATCGCGCGGTTGCAGAGAGCGTCCGCGCCACTTTGAAGGAGGCAACGATGGCCAACGCAACTCAATCGGAAACGCTCGGCAAATTCGTCTGGTACGATCAGATGTCGAACGATCTGGCCGGCGCTGAAAAATTCTATTCCAAAGTCGTCGGCTGGGATCTCGCGCCCAACACGATGAACGCGCAGACATACACGCTTCTCAAAGCGGGCGACGACATGATTGGCGGCTTGATGCCGATCCCTCCGGAGGCCATGGGCGCCAAGCCTGCGTGGATGGGCTATATCGCGGTCGACGACGTCAAGGCCTACGCCGACAAGGTGAAAGCCGCGGGCGGCGCCATCCATCGACCTGCGACCGAGATCCCCAACGTCGGGACCTTCGCCGTCGCCGGCGATCCGAGCGGCGCGGGCTTCTTGTTGTTCAAAGGCAATGGCGATCAGGCGCCCAGTCACGATCCTATGAAGCCCGGGCATATCGGCTGGCATGAGCTGCACGGCGGCGATCCAGAGAAGTCGTTTGCCTTCTATTCCGGCTTGTTCGGCTGGACCAAGGGCGAGGCGTTGAATATGGGCGCCATGGGGACTTACCAGATCTTCACCACCAAGGGTCAGCAGTCCGGCGGCATGATGAAGAAGATGGAGCAGGAGCCCGCCCCGCATTGGCTCTACTACATCAACGTCGATGCGATCGACGCGGCCCAGGCTCGGGTGAAGTCGGCGGGCGGCCAGGTGATCAACGGGCCGATGCAGGTTCCGGGCGGAAGCTGGATCATCAACGGTCTCGATCCGCAGGGGGCGATGTTCGCGCTGGTCGCGCCGAAGAAATAAGTCTGTCGGCCGGCGCCACAAGGCGGCGCCGAGATTCGATTGCTTTCGGCGACGCGCATCGACAGGGAATGCCGATGCGAGTCTGTCCCTGGTCAGGAGGTCAAACGATGACCGCGCAAACTCCGCTCCCCAAGTCCGCTGCCGAGCTCGCCCGGCTCGACCCGGTGCGCTTCCCGAATGAGAGCGGTGAATATCGCGCCGCACGCACGGCGCTCCTGGCGGAAGAGATCGAACTTCGCCGCCACATCGAGCGGGTCGCGGCTCAGCGTCGCGCATTGCCGCCCGGCGGACCGGTCATCGGCGACTATCGCTTCGAAGGCGAAAAGGGAGCGGTCGATTTTGAGGGTTTGTTCGAGGACAAAGAGACGCTCGCCATCTACAGCTACATGTTCGGTCCGGAGCGCGCTCGCCCGTGCCCGATGTGTACCAACACGCTCGGCGCCTGGGCGGGCAATGCGGCGGACATCGGGCAACGCATCGCACTCGCCGTCGTCGCGCGCTCCCCCATCGAGCGCTTGCTAGCCTGGAAACGCGATCGCGGCTGGCGCGATATCAACCTCTTTAGCGATCTCAACGGCGCCTATTCGCGCGACTATTTCGGCCTGCTGCCGAACGGCTTGGAAATGCCATCGTTCAACGTGTTCACGCGTCGCGACGGAACGATCCGCCACTTCTGGGGCGGGGAGATGACGCACGCAACCGTGGACCCCGGACAGGATCCGCGCGGCGCGCCTGATCCCGCCCCTTTATGGACCGTGCTCGACTGCACGCCAGACGGCCGCGGCGTGGATTGGTATCCGAAGCTCGAATACGTTTAGCGGTCGATCAATCGAGGGAGGCAGCGATGCGCGTAATGGTGCTCGTCAAGGCGACGAACGAGAGCGAGGACGGCAAGATGCCGACGCCGGAGCTGATGGAGCAAATGGGAGCGTTCAACCAGCAGCTGAAAGATGCCGGGATCTTGGTCGACGCAGCGGGCTTGAGACCAAGCGCGAAGGGCGCGCGCGTCGCCTTCTCAGGCGGCGATCGATCGATCACCAAAGGTCCGTTCCTCAATGTCAGCGAACTCGTCGCCGGCTATTGGATCTGGAATGTCCACGATCTCGACGAGGCGATCGATTGGGTCAAGCGCTGCCCCAATCCCATGCCCGGCCCGTCGACCATCGAAATCCGCCCGCTTTACGAGATGGGAGATTTCGACCGACCGAAATAGGAGGGAGGCCCCGGTTCCGACAGGGGTTATGCAAATGTCTGAGCTGAAAGCCGTAATCCCCGCTGTGAGGTGAACGCTCGCTATGCGCGTCGGCACATAGCGAACATCAGTCGTTGACAATTTCATCTCTCTCTTGTCATCGCAGCGCCAACGCATAGCATGAGCAACTCATGCGACATGCCTCCCCTTCGAGGCAGGCGCGTTCATATGGGCCGGGATGACAAAAGAAAAAGCACCGACCACCGCCGCCTTCGTCAGCCAAAAGGGAGGCGTCGGCAAAAGCACGCTCGCGCGCCTGTTGGCGGTCGGCGCGATTCATCGCGGACGCAAGACGCTGCTCGCGGACTTCGATCTCGACCAGCTGACCTGCGTCGAATGGGGCGCGCTTCGAATGCGCGCCAACCTCGAGCCGGAAGTGGACACGCGCGCCTTCAAGAGCCTGAAGAAACTGCGCCGCGAGGAAGGCGTCGCCGATTTCATTGTCGTCGACACCCGTGGTCTTGCCGACGATCTGACGACCGAGGTCGCCGAGGACAGCGACGTCGTCTTTCTGCCGACCGGCGTGTCGGGCGACGATCTGAGGCCGACGCTCGCGCTCGCCCGCAAGCTCGCGCGCCGTGGGGCCGAGGGACGCCTCGTCATCGTTCTGTCGAAGGTCGGCCGCTCGGAAACGCAATTCTCGAAGGCGGTGGAGGCGATCGAGGACGCCGGCTTCGAACTCCTCAGCGAACACTGGCCGCAGCGCGACGGCTTCCAGGCCGACCTCGATTCTGGGCGCGCGGGACGCGAGGCGCGCAATCCCTATCTGCGCGAAGTCGCCGAGCGGATGGAGGAGGCTCTCTGGACGCGCGCGATGAAGGCGAAGCCGCGTTAAGAAACCGGCGGTCCGCGCTACGGCTGCGCCACCACGAAGAGCCGTCGCGACCGCAACAAGACGCGCCCGTCAGGCAAAGTCGGATAGGCCTCGTGCAATCCGGCGGCATAGCGATCGAGAAACTCGCGACGGTCGGCCTCACCCAGCGGCTCGAGGAAAGGCGCGAGACTCGTCGTCTCCATCCATTCGACGATCGCCGCCACGCCCGCCATCTCGTGGAGGTACGTTGCTTCCCAGATATCGACCACAGCGCAGATCGGACTGAGAAGAGCGTACAGGCCTTCCATCGTTTCGTTGAACGGTCGCGTCTTCGCGATCGGCAACAGCGTCTTTGCCCAGGGTCCCTCGGCGGCGATCATGCGCATCAATGCGCGGCTTGGCTCGTACAAATCATTGGGAAATTCAACCGCGAGGCGGCCGCCTGCAGCAACCGAGTTGACCAGCATCGGCAACAAGGTCGGCAATGACGACACCATTTCCAACGAGCCGTTCGAACAGATTAGGTCGAACTTGCGCTCCCCGCTGAGGCAGCCCCCGGGGGGTTCATCATGATCGGCCAAACGCAAAAGGTCGAAGGCTTGGATTTCGGCGTCAGGAAACTGGCGCGCAAGCAACCCTTTCATCGAGCCTCGCCCCTTATACACATCGGCGATGCGGCGCGGCTCCCCATCTGCAATGCGGCGGATGAGGTCCAACGCCGCCCTCATCCGGTGCGCTTGGAGCGAAGGGCTGGACTCCGTGCGGCCTGAGCCGCGATCATCCATTGGTGTCGCTAGATCGATCGCGGGTAAAATCGAAGCGCCGTCCTTTCTTTGAGCCGCCGGTCGACAACCGGCGGCTCATTCTCAAACACGTCGCTTAGCGATAGTTTCGTTAAGTTGCAGGCCTCATCGACAGAATGTCCATCTTGCCGTTGTCCGTGCTGTAGCTCACATTCACCTTCTCGCCGACCTTGAAGTCGGAAAGCTTGACGGTCTTGGGCGCCATGTAAGTCGAGCCATTGTCCAGAGTGACCATATCCTTGGTCATATCAAGGCTTTTGATTTTGGCCGTGGCGTCGGCCGCGTAGGCGATGGACGCCGAGCCAAGCAACGCCGTCGCTAGGACGGCGCCTATGAACATCCGCATAGGGCTTCTCCATGGTTAATAGAGGCGCGGCTACGTCAGAACGAAGATCCTCCAGGCGTAGTCACGCCCTCGGCCAGCGTAGACGGCGGCGCCTCACGTGGCGCTGGCCAAAAAATTAAATCTTGTTCATCGGCGCAAGGAGCGCGGCCTTTGAAGCCTGCGTTTTGATTTCCTAAGATTAATCCGCCGGCCAATCTCCGGATACCCGATAAAGCGCATCATCCCTCGCTTGACCGCAGATGGCGGTCGCTCGCTTGCGGCGTGGAGCGCCGTCTGGGGGTGGCGATGATGAAGTGTAGGTTCAGCCCGAGGGAGATCGTCCAGAGGCTTCAGATGGTCGAGGCGCTGACGGCGGAAGGTCTTCCGGTAGCAGAAGCGCTTCGCTCGGTCGGAATGCGGGATACCGAATACGAGCGGTGGCGCGCCGAATATAGCGGCCTTGGGCGGACGCTTGGATCCTTGGTGGACGCTGCGCCGAAGCCCCAGAAGCGAACGCGCCGCGCTGCTTCAACGCGCAAGCCGCCCTCCTAACCTGGTTGTGAAGTCGAGGGTGGCCGGACGGCGACTTCTCTGAGTTGTCGATGAGCCGCGCGCCGTGCGATGATCCGCGCGCCGCTTGACGCTGTTGCGACCCATGCGGATCTTGAGCTGACGACGACAGGCGGAATTCTGATGATTTATGAGCTTCGCATCTATTACTGCCTGCCCAACCGGCTGCCGGCCCTGTTGAAACGGTTCGAAACCCAGACGCTGCGGATCTGGGATAAGCATGGCGTTCGGCAGGCGGGCTTCTGGACGACGATGATCGGCGCGTCCAGTCACGAGCTCACGTATCTTCTTGCTTGGGAATCACTTGCCGAACGCGAGCAGAAGTGGGCCGCGTTTCAGAGCGACCCCGAATGGATCGCCGCGCGCGCCGAGAGCGAGAAGGACGGACCCATTCTCACGCATGTCTCGAACTCGATCCTGCAGCCGACTTCGTTCTCGAGCGTGCAGTAGGACGCCTTGCGCCGCTGCATGCTGCGCTGCGCGGCGCAAGCCTCAGACTGTGCGCGTCCGAAACATGCGAACGATCCAGATCAATAAACAGGCGCCGATAAAGCCGAGGATCAGGTAGCCGATCCATCCGCCGAGAACGATCCCAAAGATGCTGAGAATGGCGCTCGCGATCGCCGCGCCGACGATGCCGAGCACGATGTTCATGAGCAATCCCATATCGCTCTTCATAAATTGCTCGGCCAGCCAGCCAGCGATTCCGCCGATGATAATGGCTGCGATCCAACCAACTTCAGCATCCGACGACATGGCGTGTCTCCTCACAACGAGGCGCGACCTTGCACCAGTTTTGTGCAGTCAACAAGACATCCATTATCCGAAGGAAATAGGAGGCGTGAACAGCCGATGAAAGTTGCTCGCGGCACCCGAAGTCGCGCGCGGCTTCGGCGCAAGACGCAGATGTCTGAACGTCGATAGGCCTGAGGTTCTTAGCCCACGATTTCGTTGCCGGAGAAGAATTGCGCGATCTCTTGCGCAGCCGTCTCCGGCGCGTCGGAGCCGTGAGCGGAGTTCTCGCCCATCGACAGCGCGAAGTCCTTGCGGATCGTTCCGGCGTCCGCCTTCTCGGGATTGGTCGCGCCCATCACTTCGCGATAGCGTTGGATCGCGTTTTCGCCCTCGAGCACCTGCACGACGACCGGCGCCGCGGTCATCATCTCGACGAGCTCGCCGAAGAACGGACGCTCGCGATGCACGCCGTAGAACGTCTCCGCCTGCGCGCGCGTCATATGCACGCGCTTCTGCGCCACGATGCGAAGTCCCGCAGCCTCGATCCGCTGATTGACGGCGCCCGTCAGGTTGCGGCGGGTGACGTCGGGCTTGAGGATCGAGAAGGTGCGTTGGACGGCCATGGCGTCTTGATCTCTGTTCGCTTTGCCTGCGGGAAAACGCCGCGGCTTATAGCTGCGGCCTCGTGAGCCGGCAAGGCGGGCCGCGAGGACGCCGCCCGCAAAAACTGGAGTGCGTACTCCGCAGCTCACGCATTTGGGATCGCAGAGGCCGCCTCAACGCTTTTCCGACAGGATGGAATAGCGCTAGAACGGGTCCCAATCGCGCGGAGACAAGCGAACATGTCGAAACTCGGAATTCTCACGGCTGTCGCCTTTTTTGCGGCGATTGCTTCCGTCCGCGCTGATGAGCAAGTGTGGACTGTGCAGAACTGGCCAGGCGACATCGATCTGATCCCATGCAGCGCATGGAGTAAAACCGGCGACGGAACCTGGGTCCTGACAGGGGGATCGATCAAGCTCGGCGCCGAGACCCTGAACGACATTGGGGTCAAGGGCGACGCCGCGGCGCACAAACTGGACCGGGAATGCGGCGGCGCCAAAAAGAAATGAGCGCCTCGCGCGCGGCGGGCTCGCCGAGTGCGCAATTGAGTTGGCTAAAGGACATAGAAAAGACAGGCTCATACTGGCAAGATCTTGCAGGAAATCAGAAATCAGGCTAAGCTTGCCCGTATGAACAAGTTTGTCCTTCAGCACGCCAAGATCGCAGAATCCCATCCGTGCCGCAGCCCACGCCAGGAAAAACCGCGCAGAAAAAAGTTTGTTCGTTTTTCCTGCGTAACCCATTGATAAGTCTCGATTCGGACGAGAGAATCCAAGGAAATCCAAGGAAATCCAACCCCCAAAATCGGGGTTTCTCGCAGCAAAACGGGGCCGCCCAAGACTATCCAAACGGGTCGATCGCGCCAGCGTCGCGGGCCCGGCTGTCCCACAAGGGGGGCCAAGCTGGGTTAGGGCCGCGCCGAAGGAACCTGGAGGCGTCTCAGCCGCACATAGAGCGCGCCCGACCCGCCATGCGCGCGTCCGGCTTCCTCGAAGCCCAGCACGACCGAGCGCAGGTCAGGCTCGCGTAGCCATTGCGGGGTGACGCGCTTCAGCACGCCGCGCTCGTTCGGCCACCCGCTCCACTCTTCCGCCGAACCGCCTTTGCCGGTCACGATGATGACCAGCCTCGCCCCTTGCGCCTGTGACTGGCGGAGGAAGCCGCGCAACGCCTGATGCGCATCGGCTTGGTTCAGCCCATGCAGATCGAGCGCCGCGTCGATCGCCGCGCGTCCGCGCGAAAGGTCGCGCTTGAGCCGCCGTTCGATCGGAGCCAACGGCGGCGCGGAGGGCTTCGTCGGTCGAGCCGCAGCAGGCTCGATTGTCGCGCTTGGAGGCGGGGCAGGGGGAGGGGTTGGCTTGACGGGATTTGACGGTGTCGGCAGGGCCGCGCCGCGCCGCCGCGCGACCGAGCGCGCGACCTCGGTCCAGAGCGCGATCTCCTCGTCGCTCAAGCGCCGCAAACGTTGCGGACGGGGCGGCGTCTCCTTCACGAGGCGTCCCCCTGCGGTAGAAGCACGGTGAAGGCAGCGGCATGGCGAATGGCGCCGGCGCGCGCGCCCGCCTTATCGCCGCTGCCAAAGAAGAGGTCGGCGCGCGCCGCGCCCACAATCGCCGAGCCAGTATCCTGGGCGATCATGAGACGGCGGAAGGGCTCCAGCGTGTCATCCACCCAGGGTAGTTTGGCGTCGATCCAGAACGGCAAGCCATAGGCCCAAATCGTCCGGTCGACCGCGATTGAACGGAGCGGCGTGAGCGCAACGCCGGCGCCGGCGACCGGACCGAGATCGGGATCGAAATCCTCGACAAGCTGGAAGAACACGAACGAGCGATTGCGCCGCATGACCTCCAGTCCCCGGGCTCTGTCGCGGCGCAGCCACGCTTTGAGGCTCGCGAGCGACATGGCGCTTTCGGCGATCTCTCCGGCCTCGATCAAGATCTTGCCGATCGACGTGTAAGGCAGGCCGTTGCGTCCATCATACGCGAGGCGCGCGCGGGAGCGATCGGGAAACTCGACCTGCGCGGACCCTTGCACTTGAATAAGAAAGGCCTCCACCGCATCGCGAACCCAGACGATCGGATCGCGGCGCTCAGCCTCGATCGCGGCTCGATCGGGGTAAGGAACGAGCAAGCCGTCGCCGAGGCGCCTGGCGCCGCTCAAGTCCGTTGGAAACCCGGCTGGCGGAGAGTCGAGACCAAAGGTCACGAGATCGGACGGGCGCGCGAGGATCGGCCAGCGAAACGCCTCGGTCTCAACCCGCGAAGCTGGAACGCAGGGCTCGTAATAGCCGGTGAGAAACCCCTGGCCCTTCTCCGGAACGATGCGAAAGGGTCGAAACCGCGTCTCGAAAAATCGGCGCGCGTCTCGCTCCGCGGCGACGTCCGCGGAAAGCGCCGCCTGCGCGTTCGCAATCCATTCAGCCGTCGCGGGCTGCGCTGGCCGGGGAGGGGTTTGCGCAATCGCCCGCGCCGAGCGCTGGAGGGCGCGAAACGCCGCCTGATGGTCGTCATCGCGCCAGCCCGCGAGGTCGCCGAAGTCAGTCGCCTCGAGGCGGGGCGGCATGGGTCGTGTCGGCGTTGTGGCGTCGCTTAGCGCTCGGATTCGGTCGCGGTCAGCTGCCAGTTCGGATCGCGAGAGCGCACATCGCGCGCGAACGTCCACCGGTCGATATGCTCGACGACGGTGTTGGGGGAGCCATCGACCACTTCGCCTTGCGCGTCGCGGGTGACGGAAGCAAGCCTGGCGGAGAACCGCACCTGGAGTTGCGCTGTTGTGCCGATGAGCCGAGCCCCGACAATCGTGGCGTTGTCGATTGAGACCACCGTGGTCGACATCGTGTGTCCGGCGTCGGCGCGGGCGTGGATCGCGCTCTCAAAATTGGCAAAGGCCTCGGGCGACATCAGGCCTTTGAGGGCGTCGGAATCGCCGGCGGCGAAAGCGTGGACGACCATATCGTAAGCGCCCTTGGCGCCGGACAGAAAGGCCTCGGGCGAGAAACTGCGGTCAGCGCCGGCAATGGCGTCGAGGCCGCTCCAGACCGCAGGATCGGGCTCGGCGACGCTTTTCCAGCGATCGCCAGGAACCTGCGAAGGCGGCGCGGGCAGGGCCGCGTCCGGGTGGGCGACGGGCGCGCTCGCCGGGCCTGGGGCGCGCCGCAACGGGGCCGCCAGTTCGCCGGGCCGCTCCGAATCCTGCCGCATGCCGAGCACGGAGCGCAGCTTCCAGGCGACAAACAGCGCCACCAGTGCAAATATGACGGTCGGCAGATCGATCTCGGGCATCGCCCTTCAGCTCCTCGCCGCCTAGGCAAAGTCACCCGGCCGCTTCAACGCCATAACTAGGCGCGGCCAATCGTTTTGGCTAGGAGCATGGATGATCAGCCTTACCGGTCTGAAGCCGGCGCATCTTTGCGATCGCAGCTATTTTTGGGAATCCCTAGGAGCCGAATGCGGCGAGGAGCGACGTGAGACCTGTGAATGTGGTCGGTGTCGCGGGCGCAGGGGCTTGGGGCATCGCGCTCGCCAATGCGGCGGCCGCCGCCGGCTGCGAAGTCATTCTGTGGGGGCGCGATGACGTCAAGATGCGCGCCATCGCGACGACACGTCGGAGCGAGCGGCTGCCCGGCGTTGATTTGGCGCGAGCGGTCGAGGCGACATCGGATCTTGGAGCGCTTGGCCGGTGCGACGCGATTCTCGTGGCGACGCCCGCTCAGTCCAGCCGCGACACCGCGCTGCGGCTAGCGGCGGCTCCGGGATCCGCGCCGCTGGTTACCTGCGCCAAGGGCATCGAGCGCGGCACGCATGCGTTCATGACCGAGGTTCTGACTGACGCCGCGCCGGGGCGACGCGCGGCCATTCTCTCCGGCCCCTCGTTCGCCGCCGACGTCGCCGCTGGCCTGCCGACCGCCGTCACGCTCGCCTCGAACGACGAAGAGCTTGCGCGCGCGCTCTGCGACGCGCTGCGCGGACCGACTTTGCGGCTTTACCACTCGACCGACGTTCGTGGCGTCGAGATCGGCGGCGCGGCGAAAAACGTGCTTGCGATCGCCTGCGGGGTCGCCTCCGGACGCGGGCTCGGGGCAAGCGCGGCAGCCGCGCTGGTCGCTCGGGGTTTCGCCGAGCTTCGCCGTTTTGGCGAGGCTTTCGGGGCGCGCGGATCGACGCTGATGGGCCTTTCAGGGCTTGGCGATCTCGTTCTGACCTGCTCCTCGCCGCAATCGCGCAACTTCGCTTTCGGCTTGGCGCTCGGACGCGGCGCGAGCGCCGCCGAAGCGGGAGCGGGCGGTCTCGCCGAGGGCCAGTTCAGCGCGCTCGCGCTCACCGAGTTGGCGCGCCAGCGCGGCGTCGCCATGCCGATCGCGGATTGCGTCCAGGGGCTGATCGAAGGCTCGCTCGACGTTCAGGCCGCGGTGAGCGCGCTCTTGGCGCGCCCGCCTCGAGGGGAGGAATGAGGCCCAAGCGCTTTTGCAATTTCGGCGCTCCTCACTTAGCCTTCGCTACGTTGGGGAACGAAATTTAAGGGCCTCGAGTTCGGCGATGGCGCATTGGCTGTTCAAAAGCGAGCCCTCGGCCTGGTCTTACGAGAAAGTGGCCGGACTTGGCGCCGCGGGCACGGACTGGAGCGGTGTGCGCAATCATACCGCCAAGCTCAACATGCAGGCGATGAAGGTCGGCGAGCAGGCGTTCTTCTACCACTCGAACGAGGGAAAAGAGATCGTCGGCATCGTCGAGGTCAGCAAGGCCTATCGAGCCGACCCGACGGATGCCACGGCCAAGTTCGGTATGGTGGACATCCGCGCGGTCCGCCCATTGCCGCGGCCGGTGACGCTGGAGGAGGCAAAGAGCGACAAGCGCCTGGCCAAGATGGCGCTCGTCACGCAGTCCCGCCTCTCCGTCCAGCCTGTGACCGACGCCGAGTGGGCTGTGATTTGCAAGCTCGGCGGTCTTTAGCGAGCGCTCGCCTTAGACCAAAGCATCAAATAGGCCAGCTTGTCGCCTTTTCCCTCGTTAGGGCATAGTCACGTTCTAGATTTTTTGCGCGAGAGCGGAACTCCGCGCGACCAATTGCTCTGGGAGGAGCCCCATGTCCGACGACAAGGCGTATGACGTTCCAGCCGAATGGGCGAAGCGCGCCTGGGTCGACGCGGCAAAGTACGAGGAGATGACCAAGCGGTCGGTAAGCGATCCGGAGGGCTTCTGGGCTGAGCACGGCAAGCGCATCGATTGGTTCACGCCCTTCTCCAAGGTCAAGAACACGTCGTTCGACGCCAAGAACGTCTCGATCAAATGGTTCGAGGACGGCGTCACCAACGTCGCTTACAATTGCATCGATCGGCATCTGCCGAAGCGCGCGAACCAGACGGCGATCATCTGGGAAGGCGACGATCCCTCGAAGTCCAAACACATCACTTACGCGGAGCTTGCCCACCACGTTGGGCGTTTCGCCAATGTGCTGAAAGCTCACGGCGTCAAGAAGGGCGACCGCGTCACCATTTACCTGCCGATGATTCCCGAAGCCGCCTACGCGATGCTGGCTTGCGCGCGCATCGGCGCAATCCATTCGGTCGTGTTCGGCGGCTTCTCGCCAGAGGCCATCGCAGGCCGCATCGCGGACGCCAAATCCCATGTCGTCATTACCGCCGACGAGGGTCTTCGCGGCGGCCGGAAGGTTCCTCTTAAAGCCAATGTCGACGCGGCGATTGAGAAAGTCGGCGGCGTCAAGACCGTGATCGTCGTCAGGCACACGGGCGACCACGTCGGCTGGCGACACGGGCGCGACGTTTGGCTGCATGAGGCCGAAAGATCCGTGACCGCGGACTGTCCGGCGGAACCCATAAACGCGGAGGACCCGCTGTTCATCCTTTACACGTCGGGTTCGACCGGCGCGCCGAAGGGCGTTCTGCACACCACCGGAGGCTACCTCGTCTATGTCTCGATGACGCACCAATATGTCTTCGACTATCATGATGGCGACATCTACTGGTGCACCGCCGACGTCGGCTGGGTCACCGGCCACAGCTACATTCTCTACGGCCCTCTGGCCAACGGGGCGACGACGCTCATGTTCGAGGGCGTTCCCAATTATCCGACGATGAGCCGCTTTTGGGAGATCATCGACAAGCACAAGGTCAACACCTTCTACACCGCGCCGACCGCGATCCGGTCGCTCATGGGCGCGGGAGAAGAGCCAGTGAAAAAAACAAGCCGCGCCTCGCTTCGTCTTCTCGGTTCCGTCGGCGAGCCGATCAATCCCGAGGCCTGGGAATGGTATCACCGCGTCGTAGGCGATGGCCGCTGCCCCGTCGTCGACACGTGGTGGCAAACCGAGACCGGCGGCATTCTCATTTCACCCCTGCCCGGAGCGACCAAACTCAAGCCTGGATCGGCGACGCGACCGTTCTTTGGCGTCATTCCTGAGATCGTCAACGCCGAGGGCAAGGTTCAGCAAGGGGCGTGCGAGGGCAATCTGGTCATCGCCAACTCCTGGCCGGGCCAGGCGCGCACCGTGTTCGGCGACCACGCGCGCTTCGTGAACACATACTTTTCCGCCTATCCGGGCAAGTACTTCACTGGCGATGGCGCGCGCCGCGATGCGGACGGCTATTATTGGATCACCGGGCGGGTCGATGACGTGATCAATGTCTCAGGCCACCGGATGGGAACGGCCGAAGTCGAGAGCGCGCTCGTCGCCCACCCGAAAGTCTCGGAAGCGGCGGTCGTCGGCTACCCGCACGACATCAAAGGGCAGGGCATCTACGCTTATGTCACCTTGATGAGCGGCGTTGAGTTCGAGCGAGGAACTGCGCAAGGAGCTCGTCGCCTGGGTGCGCAAGGAGATCGGGCCGTTCGCTTCGCCCGATCTCGTTCAATTCGCGCCGATGTTGCCAAAGACACGCTCCGGCAAAATCATGCGCCGAATCCTGCGCAAGATCGCGGAGAACGAATATGGCTCGCTCGGCGACACCTCGACTCTGGCCGATCCCGCGGTGGTGACCGATCTTATCGGCAACAGGCAAAACCGCGGAAAGGGGTGATGCGGCATCAGAATTGATACTGGTCATTTCGAGACGTAGGGCGCGGAAAGGCGCCCTTTGGCTCCTCGCAATGACGGGCCGGTTCCATGCCCGACGTTTGCCCTACTCCCCAATCACGAGTTCCTGCGCGGCTTCGATCTTCGTCGCGAGAATGACCGCCTGGGTTCGGCTCTCGACGCCGAGC
The DNA here is from genome assembly GCA_963737365.1 of uncultured Alphaproteobacteria bacterium. Lineage (GTDB taxonomy): Bacteria > Pseudomonadota > Alphaproteobacteria > Rhizobiales > Beijerinckiaceae > Roseiarcus. The sequence continues at coordinate 206,388 of CAVTSD010000003.1, read as the reverse complement.
TTCTGGAAGATCGCGGACACATGCGCTTTGACGGTCGCTTCGGAGACGCCAAGCTCGTAAGCGATCTGCTTGTTGAGCAGGCCTTGCGACAGCATCATCAGCACCCGAATCTGCTGCGGGGTCAGCGAAGCAAGCCGCCTGGCCATGGCGCTCGATTCGCCGTTTGGCGCCGCGCTCGCATCGAAATCGGGAGGGGTCCATCGGCCGCCGTCCAGAACCTGGGCGATCGCCTCTCGCATCGTTTCGAGCGAATTGGTTTTCGGGATGAAGCCTGCGGCGCCGAATTCCATGCAATGACGGATGACCGCGCGCTCTTCGTTGCCCGACACAACGATGACCGGAGTGGACGGGCGCCCCGAGCGCAGGAACAAGAGCCCGGAAAAGCCGCGCACGCCCGGCATGGTCAGGTCGAGCAGCACGAGGTCGGTGTCTGGCGAGGCGTCCAGCGCTGCAACCATGCTGTCGAAATCGTGCGCGACCACGATCTTAGCGCCGGGCGCCGCCGCGAGCACAGCCTGGCGTAAACCGCCGACCATGAGGGGATGGTCGTCGGCGATGAGCACGCGAACGGCGCTCTCTTCGCCCAGCGTCTCCTCCTGTGCGATCGCCGACGTCGGCGCGGAACGAGAGTTGTCCCTCGGCCCGTCCTTGTCACGGCCGCGCTTCTCGCCCTGGGCGCGGCTCCTCACGCTTCACCTTTTCGTGAGGATGGCAGGCGTCCAAGCTGTCGCAACCCTTCGGTCATGCCGATCGTCGCCGCGATCCCGACGTTCAAGGAACGAAGCGGAGGTTGAATGGGGATATGCACGCGAACATCCGCTGAAACCCGCACCGCCTCCGGGACGCCGGAGGATTCCCGGCCGACAAGGAGTATATCCTTGTCACGAAAGGCGAAATCCCACAAACATGTCTCGCCTTTTGTCGTTAACAAGACCAGCCGGCGCTGGTTAGCCGCGCGCCAGGCAGCAAAGCTCGCCCATGAATTGTGGGTCTCGAGCGACAAAGAATTGATATAGTCCATCGCGGCGCGGCGAAAGCGGCTGTCGTCGATCCGAAACCCTGCCGGTTCGATGAGCGCCGCATCCACGCCGAGGCATGCGCAGGTGCGCATCATAGCGCCGGTATTTTGAGCGATATCAGGCTCGAACAAAGCGAGCATAAGGGGCGCCGCGAGCTTCGTCATATCGCGCGCAAAAGCGGACGGTTGGCGGCGGAAAAGGTCATTCGGAAAACGCCGGGAGTCGGAGAGAGAAGCGGGAAGCTTCGGGCTATGGACATCCAATTCGATCGATGCGAAAAGCCGCATCGAACCAATCGTGACCCCGCCGCGCCGGGGCGACACGCACGTTGGGGGTTGAAGTGACCATCAATGGAAGAAGTCGACGATGTTCCTTCCGGCTGAACCCTGGTGGAGGGATCTTCGGGGCCGCAGCTTTGTCCGCGGTCCGTAAAATGCTTTGCCCATCCACGCTAGAGTAAAAGCTGGCCCACGGGCGACGCATCCATTCCTGCCTCGATAATTCTTCTCCTCCACCTCCTTCAGAGATCCACCACCTTAGAGATCCACCATGAGCGGTCCTTCGACCTACGTTCCAAAGAGCGCGATCGGGCGCTGGTTTGAATCGCGTCTGCCGTTGGGCGGCTTGGTCCATTCCTCGTTCATCGCCTATCCGGTCCCGCGCAATCTCAACTATATGTGGACCTTTGGCGCGATCCTGTCGTTCATGCTGGTGGCGCAGATCGTCACTGGCGTCGTTCTCGCCATGCACTTTGTCCCATCGTCGACCCAGGCGTTCGCTTCGGTCGACAACATCATGCGCAATGTTAACTACGGCTGGCTGATCCGCTATCTGCACAGCAATGGCGCGTCGCTCTTCTTTTTCGCCTGCTACATCCATATGGCTCGCGGCCTTTACTACGGCTCCTTCAAGCCGCCGCGCGAACTTCTTTGGATCATCGGCGTCATCATCTACTTGCTGATGATGGCGACAGCTTTCTTCGGTTACGTCTTGCCCTGGGGCGGGATGAGCTTCGCCGGAGCGACCGTCATCACCAACCTCACATCGGCAATTCCAGTCGTCGGCAACTCGATCGCCCACTGGCTGTGGGGTGGATTCGCCGTCGGCAGCCCGACGCTGAACCGGTTCTTCGCCCTGCACTACCTCGTACCGTTTATCATCGCGGCATTCGTCGGGCTTCACGTCTGGGCGCTGCACGTCGCGGGGCAGAACAACCCTGACGGCGTCGAGGTTAAAGACCCTCAGCGCGACACAGTCGCCTTCACCCCCTACGCTACGATCAAGGACGTTTTCAGCCTCTCGGTGTTCCTCATTCTTTACTGCTGGCTCGTCTTTTATATTCCCAATTATCTCCTCGACGCGGACAACTCGGTTCCCGCCAACCCGCTGGCGACGCCCGCCCATGTCGTCCCGGAATGGTATTTGCTGCCGTTCTACGCCATGCTGCGCGCGATCCCGAACAAGCTCTGGGGCGTGATCATCCTGTTGGCGGCGATTGTGGTGCTGGCGTTCATTCCCTGGCTCGACCGCTCGCCGGTCAAGTCGGCGAAGTACCGCCCGTCCTATCGCTTCTTCTTCTGGATCTTTATCGCGATCTGCATTGGCCTTGGTTATCTCGGCTCGCAGGAGCCGACCGAGGGGCTCGCAATGATCGCGCGCATCTTAACGTTTGGCTATTTCGCGTTCTTCCTAATCGTCATGCCTGTTCTCAGCTTTACGGAGAAGACGAAGCCGATCCCGACCTCGATCGCTGATGCGGTGCTGACGAGGACGAAAACCGCGGTGGCGGCGGCCGAATGACGCGGACCCCTTGCAAGGAAATTCAACGATGATCCGGGTCAGGTTTTCCGCGCTTGCCGCCGCTGCTATGGCGCTTGTGCTCGCGAGCGCGACGGCCGCGGTCGCGCAAAGCGACGCTGAGCAGCCGAACCCTCCGCGCCAGAGCTGGAGCTTCTCGGGGATGTTCGGCATCTACGACAAGGCTCAGCTTCAGCGCGGGTTCCAGGTGTACAAGGAAGTCTGCAGCACCTGTCATGCTCTAAGCATTCCGTTCCGCACGCTCGCCGATCCAGACGGACCTGGCTACAGCGAAGATCAGGTCCGCACGCTCGCCGCCACTTATCAAGTCACCAACGCCGAGCCCAACGAGAAGGGCGAAATCTTCAAGCGCCCCGCGACGCCGGCTGACCTCATCCCTCGCCCTGAAGCTTATCCGAACGACCAAGCTGCCGCCGCGGTCTTCGGCAAAGCGCCGCCAAACATGGACCTGCTCGCCAAATCGCTGAAGTTCGAGCGCGGCTTCCCCTGGTTCATCGTGGACGGGCTGCCGGGCTTCGAATATCAGGAGATGGGCGCGGACGTCATCCACGGGATTCTTAATGGTTATACGAAACCCGACGATCCGCAGTGGAACCTGTACTATCCCGGCCACAAGATCGCGATGCCGCAGCCCATCACCGATGGCGCGGTCGATTACAAGGACGGCACGAAGCCGACTCTTGAGAATTATTCCAAGGACGTCGCCGCCTTTCTGAGCTGGGCTTCCGAACCCAATCTTCCCGAGCGCAAGCGGATTGGCCTCCGGGTCTTGATCTTCCTTATCGTGTTTGCGGCGCTGCTCTACTTCGTCAAGAAGCGGGTTTGGGAATCCGCACACTAAAGGGGCGAGCGACATCGAGGGCCGGCGCGTCGGACGCGCTGCTACCGGTCGAAATGGCGCCGCTCGATAGAGCGGAGTAAGCATGTCCAAAGCCATCGTAGGGGTTATTGGCGGCTCCGGGGTTTATGATCTTCCCGGCCTCACGGAGCTGCGCGAGGAGCGGGTCGCGACCCCGTGGGGCGATCCTTCCGAACTCGTTGCGCTTCGGCCGCGTTGGCGACACGCAAGCGGTGTTCCTGGCGCGTCATGGCCAGGGCCATCGCTTCTCGCCCTCGACGATCAATTACCGCGCCAACATCGACGCCTTGAAGCGGGTCGGCGTCACCGACATCATCGCGCTCTCGGCCTGCGGCTCGTTCCACCGCGAGCTCTATCCCGGCATGTTCGTGATGATCGACCAGTTCGAGGATCGGACCTACAAACGACAGACGAGTTTCTTCGGCGACGGCTGCGTCGCGCATGTCTCGATGGCGCATCCGATCGCGCCCCTCTTGCGCCGTCGCCTCGTCGCGGCTGCGGAGGCGGAGAAGATCGCCTGCCGCGACGGGGGAACCTACGTGTGCATCGAGGGCCCGCAATTTTCGTCGCTGGCCGAGTTGCTCGGCTTCCAGGCGCGCGGCGCCGATGTGATCGGCATGACAGGCGCGACCGAGGCGAAGCTCGCGCGTGAAGCTGAGATTTGCTACGCAACGATCGCCATGGTCACCGACTACGATTGCTGGCACGAGGAGCATGGCGTGGTCGATGTCGCGGCTGTGATCAAGGTCATGGGCGAGAACGCCAATAAGGCGAGCGCGGTTGTCGCCCGCACGCTGCGCGAGTTTCCCGCCGAGCACGAAGCCTGTCCCGCTGGGTCGGACCGCTCGCTCGATTACGCGCTCATCACGAATCCTGCGCACCGAGACCCCGAGCTCCTGAAAAAGCTCGACGCGGTCGCCGGACGCGTGCTGCGGGCCAGCTAGCTGCCGGGAGAGCCGCGACCGCATCGATCCAGTTAGGGTGGCTTGCGCGGCTTCCGGCGTTCAACCTAAATGAGCGCGTCGTTCGCGTTCGGTGCGGGCGGCTTCGCTTGACCGGGGCCTTGAGGGATTCATGTTCAGGGATGCGTTTGAACGGCTCCTGTTCGCGGCCCGCTTTCTTCTCGCGCCTCTCTATCTGGCGCTCGCGATCAGCCTCGTCGCGCTTCTATATAAAAGCGGGATACACCTCTACGACCTCCTGTCGCAGTTGCCAAATCTCAACGACGAGGACGTCTTGTTGTCGGAGCTCGCGATCGTCGATCTAACGCTGACAGCGTCACTCGTGGTGATCGTCTTTCTCTCCGGCTACACCAACTTCGTAGCCCCGGTCCTTATGCGGAAGGACGACGGACGGCCGCACTGGATCGCGGAGATCGACTTCACCGAATTGAAGCTGAAACTGATGGCTTCGATTGTCGCCATCTCGGCGATCAAATTGCTCGAGGCCTTTATGAACGTCGAGAAGGAGTTGGATCGCGAACTCTATTGGCTAGCGGGGCTTCATATCACCTTTGTTGTCTCAACGCTGGTGCTGGCGATCTCTGACCGCGTCAGCCATCACACGCACCCCTCCGACGTCGACACGGAAGGCGTCTGACCGCTATTTTTCCAGAACAACCTGTCGGCACTCGGGCGGCAACGCTGAAACGGGCAATGGCGGCTTGGGCAGGCTCGCGCGCGGATGCAGCGCCGCGTCGGTGAACCACCAGGCGAGCGACTTGTCGCAGCCGTCGCCGGGAGGCACGGGATCCTGCGGCTCGCAGCCGGAATCGCCAGCGGGACACTTGATGCGGATATGGAAATGGTAGTTGTGCCCCCAATAGGCGCGCACCTTGTTCATCCACGGCTGGCCGCTTGCGGTTTCGCATAGGGCCTTTTTGATTGCCGCATTGACGAAGATGCGTTCGACCTCCGGCTCCTCGGCTGCCGCCTTGATGACCGCGGCCTGCGCGGGCGTCCACTGCGCCGTGACTGAGCGCCCGTCCTCGCTCACCATGTCGACCGCCGACATGGTCTCGCGTTCTTCCCTCGAAAGCGTCCGGTCTGGCATCGGCGTGAGCCAGACATCCGCGTCGAGGCCGATCTGATGGGAGGCGTGGCCGGTCAGCATCGGGCCGCCCCGCGGTTGGGAAATGTCGCCGACCAGAATCCCGTTCCAGACGCCCTCGGCCTTCGCCTTCCTTGAGAACCGCTCGAGGAACGAGATCATCGCCGGGTTTCCCCACATGCGATTGCGCGATAGGCGCACGACCTGCCAGGATTCGCCATTGACCGGGAGCGCCTTGGCGCCTGCGAGACATCCGCGGGAATAAAAGCCGATCGAGCGCGCCTGGGCTTCGACCGGCGTCATCACGCGCCCGAACACTTCCTTCGCCGGCAGCCTTGGGTTGGCAGGATCGGCGAGCGGAGGCAGCGGCTTGGGGTTCAGCGTCCCCTTGTCCTGGGCGAGCGCAGGCAAGCTCGAGGCGAGAGCGAAAAGCGTCAGAAGGCTGAGCCAGGATCGCATGAAAGATGAATGTCCGATTTGCTGACGCCGGCGACTCAGTTGCGCAGCAAGAAAGAGCGGCAAATGTGGCGCCTTTGGCCCCGCGTCTCCAATCGGCGGCATCGTTCACGATTTTGTAAGCGGGCTTTGAAAAGGTCTATCGACGCCGCCAAGGGATTGTTAAGGATCGGGCCATGCAGGGTCGTCTCGCTAGGCGGACGCAATGGGCGGGTTTGGCTGTGGGGTCCGCTCTCCTCATGGCCGGTTGCGCGGGTCCGACCGTCCAACCCAGTCAGTCTTCGAACGGGAGTCTGACCTCGATCGACGGCGCGACCGTCTCGCTCGCCGCATTCGAGAACTCGGCGTTCCCCTACCATGGCATGATCCCGAACTATCAGGAGACGGGCAAAACAAAACCCTTCATGGACGTCGACGACAACGGACGGCTCGGCCATTCGAGCTCGCGCGGAGGAATCCACTGGGAGGACCAGACCTACAGCGACCGCAGCGTGCTGCTTGCTGCGCCCCAGTCGTTCGATCCGGCCAAGGGCGGGGTCATCATCGTCTTCTTCCACGGCAACAATGCAACGTTGTCGCGCGACGTCATCGCTCGGCAGCAGATCGTGCGCCAGCTTTCCGATTCGGGCCTCAACGCCGTGCTGGTCGCGCCTCAGCTCGCGGTGGACGCACAGGATTCGAGCGCCGGACGTTTCTGGTCCTCGGGCGGCTTCGCCTCTTTCCTTGGCGAAGCGCAGTCGAAGCTCGGCGACCTCTATCCGAACGCGCGGGGCGCGTTCCGCCGGATGCCGGTCGTCATCGTCGCCTATAGCGGCGGCTATCTGCCGGCCGCCTATTCGCTCGCCGTCGGCGGCGATTCCGGTCGGGTGCGCGGGCTCGTCCTGCTCGACGCGCTTTACGGCGAGCGCGAAAAGTTCGTGAGCTGGGCGGAGGGTCCGGGGCGAAATGCTTTCTTCGTCAGCGCCTATTCGACCTCCTCGCGTGAGGGTAACGACGCCGTTCGCGCCGAGCTCGAGGCCGCCGGGGTGCAAACCGTGAGCGGCCTGCCGGCTGCGCTTACCCCCGGCGTCGTCGCCTTCGTCGACGCGGGCTCGGTCGATCACAACGACTTCGTCACCTCTGCGTGGGGCGGCGCCCCCTTACGCGACATTTTCTCCCGGATCGGCGGCTAAATACGGCTTTGGCGCTCCTCACGACGGAGGGTGACGGGAAGTCCGGCTACTGCCTGTCCTCGGCGGGTGATCACTCGTCGCTGTCAAGATGCTTCATGAACTTGGCCAAATCGTCGCCCTTAAGCGTGCTTTCGGCGATCGAGTTCCAAACCGCTGCGGCCTCGTTCTTCGATACTGCTTCGTCGGTCGGCCGCAGGTGAAAGACCAGGTCATACGGATTGGTGATTGCCCGGCTCGTTGACGTCCAGCCGACGACTGTAAACGTATTGAGGTTGGGATCGAGCGGAGCGTCAGTCAGATTGACAACGTTGCCTGTCGATGACTTTTTGCTTCCGGCGCGTATCGCGTCGAGAACCTTCTCGATCCGGCCCTGGTCGCCTTGCAGGCTTATGCTGACCGTTCCGTCCGGATTGTTGCGAGCGACGCCGGCGAGGTTGCCCATGATCGCCTGCTTCTGGATCATCGCCCGGAACCCGACCTTCTGAATCCTCTCGCCGCTGATCGTGCCGGAGACGGCTTTCTGATCGGCTTTCGCTTCTCGCGCGCTCGCCGGAGCGGCAGCGCAGACAAGACCCGCGAGCATCAGCATCGCGATGCGCCAAATTGCGATCTTCATAAACACCCCAAAGCTCGACGAATATGTCCGGCCCTCCGACGCCCCGCGCGCTTATACAATGATTTCCAACCGTGGCGCCTAGAGGTGTCAAGGAAATCGCTCGCCCGAGCGCGCGGATGGCCGGAAGACCTTGGCAAAGGCGGCGACGCGGTGTCCAAATCGAACAGCGTTCTACGTTTCCTCTAGAAATAAACATGTAGGAACGATGGTGTTTGAAAAGTGTGCTGAAGTCCACGGACTTGCGTCGCCCTCGGAAGCCCGAAGGGACGCAAGCCCGCGGTCGACGGTCTAAATCGGTCGTCTTAGTCGACGGCTGCTAAAGTCTTCGTCAGGCCCTTCAGTCCGTCACGCTCGAGGAGCGCTGGGACATAGGCGTGAATGCCAGGCTGCAAATCCTGCAGCGAGACAAAACGCCCGTCCGCCAACCGCAGACCGTCGCGATAGAGGCCGGCCTCGCGCTGGGCGAAGGTGGTCTCAACTTCCGCGTCGACGCGGAGCGCCATTCGCAATGCCGGCGGAATGTCCGTCAGCATCACCTTCGTGTCGCATTGCATGCAAACTGCGGTGCGCGGGTCGCCAGCCGAGGCGAAACCGATTGAACCGCTTGGAAACCGCGTCGTCACATAGATCTCACCCTCACGGGCGGGACGCGATCCATACATCTCCAACGAATAGTCGCACATGACAGGCTCCTGCGTTTTGCGAGCCCCCCGGTTGCTATCGAGAGATTGAACGTCCTTATTCTTCTATAACTAGGATGGTAACTTGGCATTGGGGCATTATTGAGGGCAAGGGCGCTCACATAATCGGTGAAATTGTCTCCTACACAGTCTTCAAGACGCCGTTTGAAGTTATCGACGCTGTAAACTAGGGCGCCGGACGCTGAAGACTGTTGCGTCATGCCTTAAAGTTGGACCCTCGCGGGCCGCGTCTAGTGCAACATCCTTCCACTCCATCCGCCGCCACGGCGCGCCGAACGAACTCGTCCTCAAAGCCCTGGACGACCTCAAACGGATGCCGCAAATAACGCGGCGCACTTGCGCACACAGGGAATCGCACTTGCGCACACAGGAAATAAGGTCGTTCAGCGCCTCGCCCCCGCCTTCGAGAGCGCCAATGCTCAACGCAAACCCTGCGTTTTCTTGCTAAGAAACAGAAAATATGCTATACGTTTTCTTCGTCGGACCTGACATGCACGGCTAGAGCCCGAGGTCGAGATGGAGCAGAAAGATGCGCTTAGACCTTGACCTTCGAGCTGGGCTGAGAGAAGGGAAATTTTTGTTTGAATCGCCCGTAAACCATTGAAAAGTCTCGATTCGGAAAAATAAACGCTAGCAAATGCTAGAAAATTTACTAGCGTTTACTAACGTTTATTGCCGTTTAAGAGCGCTTATCTCGACAGACGTCCTCCGGTTTCGCCGGGGGAGATGAACCTTTGCCACGGAGTGGATGTCGAGAAACGCGTCCCATACTGGCGTCACGGAAAGCGCGCTGACGTTATTGCCTCACGCGAGCTAGAACGAGGGTGCGCGGCTCTCATCTACCTCGTTCCGAGGCTCCGCGCAGCGGCCTCCGAGCAACGCGCCAGGAGGCGCGGCAACGGGTCGTCCTGCGGAATGCATCCTTCGAGACGCCCGCTTTGCGGGCCCCCTCACGATGATGTCCCATCTAGGTCCACCGAAATTAGCCACCAAGCTGGTCAGTTAAAAAGTTGCGCGAAAGGGCAGCTAAGCTTCTGAAATCATTTGCCTGCGTAAACTTGCGCGCGCGGGCGCCGGGGGCGTTCCAGCAAGGTCGGCTGGCTACCGAAGTTTGCGCTATTTAGAGGCTAAAGACGCCACGCGCTCGCGAGCCCCGGGCGCGCCGGCGCCGACAGCGCGTGAATAATAGTCGCGAGCCTTGGCTTCGTCGCCCTTGAGTCCGATCACGCCGAGACGGCTCAGAGTCGCGGGGTCAAACGTGTCGCCGAGCGCGACAAGAGCGCGGGCGTCGCCGGCGGAGGTGGCGCTGACAAAGAAGGCGCGCGCGGTCGCGATATCGCCCTTGGCGAAAGCGACGAGGCCCTCCGCGAACAGCTTGCGACCTTCGTCGATCGGTATCGCAAGCGTCGCGCCAAGGCTGCCAACAGCTTGCTGGTCAGTGGGTTGCTCGCGCAGCGCGGTCGCGAGCTTGTTCATCGCGACCTTGTCGATCGGCTGAGCCGTCATTGCCGGCGCCGTCCGCTTGGCAATGGCGGCAAGAGGCGTAACGAAGATCGGCTGCTCGACCGCAGCCTTGACGTGCATGGCCGACGGTTCAAGCCGAGGCCATGCCGCCAACACCAGTATGCCGGCGATGACGGCGGCGAGAACGCTCGACAGGGCTTTCCAGGAAATAGCCAGCGTTGTCCTCCTACTGCATCAGCCCGCGCCAGTGCGTCAGGCCCTCATAAAGTCGATCCGAATCAGCTGCGCTCGGCCAACTGGTGGACGTGACAGCCGACTTGGCCGAGGCTCGGAACGTATCCAGCGACCCGTCGGCGGAAGATTTCTTCGCGTCCAGCCAGCTTTGAGCAGCGCCAAGTCGGGGCCAGTCTCCGGTCGGCCACGATGCTTCAGCCGCCAAGTTCACGTCGCGCCAATGCGAATCGCGCTCGTCGACAAGGAACCCATCATAGTTGTCAAAGAAAAGCCGCGCAATCCGGCCAAGTCCCTCAGCGCGCGAAGAGCCCGGAGCCGCATCGAGCGCAACGAGGGCCATCGGTTCGCCGATTGTCTCAACTGGAACGGTCGGGCTGACGAGATTGGGCCGGTCGGTCGCGGTGATGTGAGCCGGAGCATAGACAGGCTCGAACGCCGACGACCACGGAATGGGCACGATGTGGAAGCGGCCGTCGCCGCCGAAATCGCTGAGCGCGGGCGAGTTTTCCGCGCCCAATATGACGACGGCGTCGACCTTGCCCGCCGAAAGCCTGTCGAGCGCTTCTGGCAGCGGCTCGTTGGTCTGATTCGCGGTTACGCCCAGACGAGAAAACAACATTCTCCCGCTGGTCGACGTGGCGCTGTCGAGGTCGCCGAAGCTGACCGTTTTTCCCTGCAATTCGTTGATGGATTTTACTTCACGCGGCGCAATCACCGCCAAGGTCTCGGGCGCCAAGCGAGCGACATAGGGCGAGCGTTTCATCCATTCCGGATCGCCCTTCGCGCTGGAGAGAAGGCTGTCGAGAGAGACGATGGCGAAGTCCGCGACGTCGCTCTTAAGAACCTTCCCAAGGCCATTCGCAGACGTGGCGCCTACGATGGCGCGTCCTGGTGCGCCGTCGGCGCTCATGACGGTCGCGAAATCCTTGGCCATCCGGCTTGCCCTGACGTCGCCGGGGTCCGCGAGGACGGTGAACTCTTTTGCAACTACCGGTTGGACTGGCTCTGGCGCGAGCGCCAGCATCGGCTTGGCCGTAGGAGCGGCAGACTGGCGCGCGTATCGCCCGAGCGCACTGCCCCGCCAGACGCCATGCCACAAGATTCGCTTGCCGTTTTTATAGACAGGGCGACCGTAAGGCACCATGCCATAGGGAATCTTCTGGGCCTGCGCCGCGACGTCCCCTCCCGTCAACAGCATAGCCAGGCTCAGCCCGGCAGCCGCGCAAACCGAACCGCGCCGCGTCCGCCGCCCAAGCTTCCCCAGATCAAAACACATAAAAGTCGGGCGCCCGCCCTGACGCGTTCCGCTCGTCATCACGGGCGACCTTTGGCCAGCAAATGCGACCTCATCAAGGCGATCAAGACATCGTTCCCCTGCGGAATTGCAGTCAAAAGCTGGAATTCAATGGGTTGTCGTGGCGCGCTGAGGACGTTTCGACGATAGCGTCCAGAGCATCATCGAGCTCCTTGCTGCCGATCTCTCTGAGCGTCGGGCCGTCGAGATAGACAAGCGCCGCGCGGATCTTCGTGCCATCATAGATGGGCTGCAGAGCCGCGCGATAGAGCGCAAGCTGGGCTACATGGGCCGCCGCCGGGCGCTCGGGCTTTGCGCCCAGTTTGAAGTCGACAATCAATACATCCTGGTCGGTTGTGACAAGCCGATCGAGGCGGCCGCTATAGGCCAAGTCTGGGCGCCCCGGCCGAGGAAGAAGTCCGGCCAACGCGACTTCGCTACGGGAGCGGGGACTGAAAATGGCGCTGAGTTCAGGCGCGTCGATCGTGCGCAGGACATTCGAGGCAAGCGTCGCGCGGGCTGATTCTGCAAGCGCGCCGCCCCAGGCGTCGAGGTGGGCCGCTGCGGCATCCGGGCGTCGCCCCGCCGGGAGATTGGGCAGCATCTCGAGCAGGGCATGCGCAAGCCGTCCTTCAAGCGCCCGTTCGCGATCGCCCCGGCTCACGCCGCCAGCGCGAGACGGGTTGAGCGTAAGAGGCGCGGTCTCGGGCGCCGCGCTGGCGACAAGCCAGTCGGGCAGGGCCGGGGCGGCTAGAACCGCCGCCGCCTTGCCGGGATCCTCGGCTCGAAGGCCCTCGCCGAGTCTGAAGATTGCGCCGTCTCCCCGAAACGGGGTCGGCGCTTCGATAAGTACGCTAGCCAAGCCCGCATGCACGAGATCGTACCAGCAATCAGCCGGCTGACGGTTGGATGTCTCGTAGCCCGCGACGATGAGGCGCTGGGCCGCCCGGGTCATGGCGACATACAGCAAACGACGATGCTCCCCCGCCTGAGCCGCTCGCGCCTCCGCCCGCGCAACGGCGACAGCGTCGGCATCCTCGCTCGACTTTCTGGCCCAGGCCAAGACGAATGGATCTCCCGGCCGCGGCGACGAAAGCCGCATCAGCTTGGGTTCGTGCCGCGAATTGGGGCCCCCGCACGAGTTGGGGAGAAAGACGATCGGCGCTTCGAGACCCTTGCTGGCGTGGACGGTCAAAACGCGCACGCCTTCCGTCTCGACCTCCATGTCGCGCTTGATCTCGACATCGACGGCTTCGATCTGGCTCAGAAAATTGTGCAGCGACGGCGCCTCGCGCTGCTCGTGCGCTAGCGCCAAGGCCAAGAATTCATCGATCGGATCGGCGGCTTCGGGCCCCAGCCGGCCAATCAGGGCCCGCCGGCCGCCATCTTGCCCAAGCAGAAGCGCATAAAAGGCAAACGGCGAGAGCGCCTTCGCTCGCTGGCGCCAGGCGGCGAGACGTCGCGCCGCTTCGAGAGCGGGGTCGTCCTTCGCAAGGCCGAGCGCGTCGACGAGCGAACCCCTCCGACCGACCGCAATTTTCATGAGCGAGTCATCGTCAAAGCCGAGAAGCGGCGACTTGAGCGCGGAGCCGAGCGTTAGATCATCGTCGGGCAGCATCGCCGCGCGGCCCACGGCGATGAGATCCATCACCGCGATATGGTCCTTGAGTTTGAGCCGGTCGGCGCCGGCCGCCTTCACATCCGCAGCCTTCAGCGCTCGAATCATCGCTTCGAAAAAGGCGTTGCGGCTTCGCACGAGGATCATGACGTCGCTTTCGCGAATGCGCCTGATTTCGCCGGAAACCGGGTCGATCACCCGCTCGGGCGAGGTCGGTGTTAGCCAACCCTTGATCACTTCAGCGATCCGCCTGGCGAGGACCACCGGAGGGTCGTCCTGTGCTGGCTGCTCGAGCACGCGCCAATCTTCCGGGTCAGGGGTCGAGATCGGAGCGATCGGCGGCCACAGCTCAACAACGCCCTTCAAGTCGCGGCGAATTGCGTCGTGTTTAGGGGGCGGCTCCCCCGCGGTGGCCACGCCGCGCCACGCGAGTTCAGGCCGAAACGTCATATCAACGGCGTCGAGAATAGTCTGAGACGACCGGAACGAGAAGGTCAGAGGGACGTCGGCAAATGGCCGTTCAGACTGACGATGGCGCTCGGCGAAAGCGCGTTTCATTTCCGCGAACATCTGAGGCGCCGCGCCCTGGAAGGCGAAGATCGATTGCTTCTCATCGCCGACGGCGAACACGGTGCGGTTCTTGGGCCGCGCGCCTGCGCCGGCAAAAAACTCGGCGCTCAGCGCCGAAAGAATGGCCCATTGTGGCTCAGACGCGTCCTGGGCTTCATCGAGCAAAAGGTGATCGAGTCCATAGTCGAGCTTTTGCATCACCCACGCGGCGCTCGAGCGCGTCACGAGGGCCAGCGCACGTTCGATCTGGTCGTTGAAATCGAGCGCACCGCGCTCCGCCTTCATCTGTGCGAAGGCCGTCAAGATCGATCGGACGACGACGAACAGCGCTACGCTGCGCTCGAGCGTCAATGCCGCGCGCCTGCGCGCGCGCAATGGAAGCAGTCGATCCTGCTCACGACGCAGATCGTCTTCGAGCACGGGCGCTGCCTGAGCCAGGTCTTTGGTCGCAATCGGTCCGTGTTCGCCTCCACGAGGCTCGCCCTCGCCGCCCTCCTTAAAAAATGCGTCGAGCAGCGCCTGAACGCGAACTTGACGCGCATCATCCTGATCGGCCGCGCGGAGGTTTGCAGCAGTGTTCTGGTCGTGTTTCTTGCCCACGCCGAGAGCTTTCGCCCATCGCTCGCGTCGTATGCGGCCAACGTCGCTGCCAAGCATCTCGGCTTCGACAGTCGCGACGGTCGCGTCTGGCGTAAGACCAAGGGGAGCACGAAGCGCAGCGGCATAGGCGACAGCGTTGTCATGGGCGCCGAAGATCTCGGCGCGGCTGAGCGCTTCTGTCAGCAATTCATCAAATCTTGCGGCTCCGGACTCGCGCGCCACGAGGTCGAGCGCGGCCGCACTCTCGCTCGACGCACTGAGCTCCGCGAGCGCCGCGTCGCGCGCCTCGAGGAGCAGCAGTTTCGATTCGCGTTCGTCGAGAACCTTGAAATGGGCTGGGACGTTCGCCTCAAACGGAAAGTGCCGGAGCAGCCTCTCGGCAAAGGCGTGCAGCGTTTGAATCTTTAGGCCGCCGGGACTTCTCGATGGTGCGCGCGAACAATTGCCGCGCGAAGATGAGGTCGCGCGGGCCCGGCGCGGGTGCGCCGCAGTTGACGATCGCTTTCGTAAGCTCAGCGTCGCTGAGGCCCGTCCACTGCGCGAGCTTGCTGAACACGCGGTCGGCCATGTTGGCCGCCGCCGCCTTGGTGTAGGCGAGGCACAGGATCTGCGCCGGCGGCGTTCCGCTGAGCAGCAGTCGCAGCACGCGCTGTGTGAGGACGTGGGTCTTGCCGCTGCCGGCGTTGGCAGACACCCAAGCCGATGTTTTAGGATCTGAGGCCCGGGTCTGTCGCTGCTTTAAAGACTCGGGAATGGCGAGAGAACGGCTCATTGCGCGTCCCCGGAATCGCTCTCTCCCCCGGTCGCCGACCATTCCTTGATGCGCGCAAGGTGGTCGTAGTCCGAGAAACGAGGCACGAATTTGGAGAACGGGCGCGACAGATAGGGCGTTTCCTCGCGGGCAAAGGCTTCGAGCAGCATCTTGAGCCCGGCAAAATGTTGCTCGGCGAGCTTGCCAACGTTCTCGTTCTTTCCGCCCGCGTATTTTTCCTCTCCGCCCGCTGCGCCTCCAAGCTTGAGATAGATCGCCTCTTCGGGCTCGAGTCGCGGCAGTTCCTCGAATCCTCCCCGGCGCAGCATCGCCGCTTCAATCGTCAATTGCGGCGAAAAACCCGCCTTGACGTCCTTGGCCGCGGGCGGCGCTCCGCTCTTGTAGTCGATAAGCCGCGC
Source organism: uncultured Alphaproteobacteria bacterium (assembly GCA_963737365.1). Taxonomy (GTDB): domain Bacteria; phylum Pseudomonadota; class Alphaproteobacteria; order Rhizobiales; family Beijerinckiaceae; genus Roseiarcus. The sequence continues at coordinate 190,748 of CAVTSD010000003.1, read as the reverse complement.
CCCGCCCGACCGCAGAACATCGATCCGGTCCGCCCGCGCGCGAAGTTCGAACGACCTGCCATTTCCGTCTAAAATCGAGATTGCGCCCTGCCGCTCGACCCAGGTTTGGGCGATGTCGCCGCGCGTCTTGCGCTCGAATGCGAGAAAGAAGTCGAGCCCTTTTTCGATGTTAGGCCAGTGGAGCGTGAAAGCCGGATCGTCCCGGAGCTGTCCGAAGCAGGCCTGCGCGATGGACAAAAGACGGTCTCGCGCCTCGGACGGGAGAGCGCCGGCAGGATAGGTTTCAACAAATTGCTGAAGCGTTGCGTGCCATGCAACGCCCGTTTCGCGCGGCCCAATCTCCCGCTCCACGGCCTCGAGCGCCTTCAATCGGAGGATATATTCCGCATAGATCGCGTAAGGATCGCGGCGCAAAATCTCGATTCGAGTGACACTGAGCGCTTTTGGACGCAGCTCGACAGGAGGCTTGGGCGACGGTCTTTGTTGTGGCTGGAAGTCGGTTGGCCGATCGAGAGCGCGCGCGAAACCGAGATAAAGCTCGCCGCGCTCTTCCGGCTCCTTCATCGCTTCGTGTCCAGCCGCAGCCCCGATGCGCTGCAGAAAGCGGGAGGCGACCGTCGGCTTGCCGCCGCGCTTCTTCGCCCGGCTTAAGATTGCTTCTCGCGCACCAAGCGCGCCGACGAAATCATGCGCCGTCTGGCCGATGCGGCGCTCCGGCGCGGAAAGGCCGAGCGCGGCGCGCATCGGCCGGTTGAGAAACGCGTCGGTCTCGACCGCGGGCGGCCAGACGGTTTCGTCGAGGCCCGCCAGAAGCACGCGATCAAAGCTCAAGAGACGCGCTTCGAGGAGGCCGAGGATCACGAGGCGGGGGTGTCCGCTGCCTGCCGGCCGAGCGCGCGCCCTGGCTAATGCGTCGTCGAATAAAGCCGCGTATTCAGCGAGCGCAGTCGGGAAGGTCCCGACCGCGGCCTCGCTCCATTCGTCCATGAGCTGCGTCAATGGCTCAAACCCGTGCGGTTCTTCGCTCGAGCCGTGCGCACCTGCAATCGCAAGGGCGATCGCAGTCCAGTGCTGAGTGAGGCAATCGCGCAACGAAGCGGATGGACCCAGGGCGCGCAGGGGAGCGAGCGCGCCGGCGACATCGCGGGCGAGCGCTTCCGCGGCAAGCCGGTCGGCCTCGCCGACGCGGCGGATGGCGGGATGGGCGTGTTTGTCATCGGCCACCGCGCGCGCCGCGGCAAAGCCCCGTTCGAGATCATCGAGGGACGCGATGGGGACCGCGCGAAAGACCCCCAGCTCCAAGGCCCGTGTAGCGGCTTCGATCTGAGCAAACGAGCGGCCGAAGCGTGCCGACGGATGCGCTAGAAGAGCCAGAAACGAGCGCGGTGTGAACTCCGTCGCCGCCTCAAGAATGAGCCCGGCGAGAACGCCCGCCAGGCTTAGTCCCAGTGTGCGTCCGGCCGAGACTTCGACCTTGATTCCCCATCGGGCAAGTTCGGCTGCGACTCGGCGAGCGATCGAGGGATCAGGCGTGATGAGGGCGGCGGTCTTGCTTGGCGTCTCCAGCGTCTCGCGCATGGCGATCGCGAGCGCCAGGCCCTCTTCATTCTCGTTGTCGGCGACGACAAGCGTGACGCCTTGAAGCGCCGTGGCGAGGGCGAGCGGCGATAAGGTCCATCCCCGTTCACGCCAGAGATCAGTCGATTCCGCGGGACGGAGCGCCTCGCTCAGGAAAGCGGAACGCGCGTCAAGCGCGGGCGAGGGTTTGCCAAGGCTCGCGACATCCTCGCGCTTGACGCCGATCTCGCCAATCAGCCGGCGCAGCAGAGCCTGCGGATGACCCGCGAGGCCGAGCGAGGCCTCGTCGCTCGCGCCGATCATAGCCCATGTGCGATCGTCGAGGTTGAGGTCGAGGTCAGGCAGCACGACAGCGCCTTGTGACGCGCGCGCGATCGCCGCGATCAGCCGGGCGGTTGCGCGATTGGCGCCGGTCGAGCCTGCAATGATGGTCGGACCGCGCCGCGCGCCGTCGAGGGCTTTGATCTCGTCCTCGATCAGGAGCGCGATCCGCTTCGCCCGGTCGATGAGGCCGCGCTCCGCGAGCCATTCTGGCCAGCGCGCGAAGGCGATTTTGAGGAAATCGAGGGTGATGCGCCAATAGGGATCGTAAAGGTCAGGCGCGAGCGTTTCGAGCCTCGACCACGGCGCGCCCTCGATGATCATGTCGTCGATCAGCGCCGCGAGATCGCCGGCGAGCGCGTAAGCTTGCGTCGGCGTTGAAGCGACCAGCGCAGGCTCCACGGGATCGAAAATGAGCCGCCCATCGGCGCCGGCTTGGCGAATGGCGCCACGAAGCGCCTTTCCCCAGGCGCGCGTGAGGGTCGCCAGCGCATGGCGACGTGTCAACGCGCCGACTGCGGGAGGCACGGCCGCGCGGGGAAGTTCCTCGCCCTCGGGGTCGAAGATCGTCGCCGTTTCGTCCGGCTCGAAGGCCCCCAAGGGGGCGATGCGCGGCAACAGCAGGCCCCGGCCGCCGCTCGCCGAGAGCAGCGCCTTTGCCAGGGCTTGAGCCGCGCGCTGCGTTGGAACGTAGATCGTGGCGTCCGCCAGCGCCGTCGGGCCGCCCGCGCCGGGGAAGCCGTCGATAAGCGCGCCATCGAGGATTGCGCGGCTCAGTGTCGGGAGAAAGGGCGCCCCGGAGGGGATCGTGAAGACTCGCGGCGCGCGATCAGCCATGCGCGCCTTTTATGCGGCGCGCGCGGGAAGGCAAGCGGCGGGCTTGCGGAGCCATCGGCTCACGAGCGCAGGACCGCGGCGAGCCTTTCCCATGCGCTGTCGTCGCCTGGAATCCCCAGGCGTAATCGGTCGGAAAGGTCCGCGAATGGGCGGGTGAGGATTCCTGCGGCAAGCAGCCGCTTGAAGACTGCCGGAGCGCCGGCATTCGACGCAAGTCGAAATAGACGCGTCCCGCCGATGATTCGCCAGCCGGCACCGTCCAGAAGAGCGTCGAGTTGCGCGGCTTCCCGGCCAAGGCGCGCGCGCGTTTCTTCGAGCCAGCCCGAATCAGCAAGCGCCAGCGCGCCGAGGGCGATCGCCGGGCCGCTGATGGGCCATGGGCCAAGGGCGGCTCGTAAGGGTGCAACGATGTCAGGCGACGCGACCGCGAAACCGAGGCGTAACCCAGCCAGTCCATAGGCTTTGCCGAACGAGCGCAGGACGACCGCCCTGCTCGCGGGCAGCATCGGCGCCAGGCTTTCCCCATGGCCATCGAAGTCGGCGAAGGCTTCGTCGACGATCAGCACGCCTTCGCGTCGTTCCAGACGCGCATGAAGATCGAGGAGCGCCGGGCGAGGCGTGATCCGCCCGCTCGGATTGTCGGGATTGACTACGATGGCGACCTCGAAGCGATCCAGTTCCGTGAGGCGGCTGACCTCAATCACGCGAACGCCCGCTGAGGCAAAGGCGGACGCAAAACCGCTGTAGGTCGGCCCTAAGGCGCCGACCTCTCCGTGCGGCGCTATGCGAGCGAGCGCCTGGATGAGCGCCTGCGAGCCCGGACCTGCGACCACGCTTGAGGCCGCCGTGCTATAACGCCGCGCCGCGGCGGCTTCGAGCCTCGCGAGCGCTTCCCCTTCGGGCAACCGCGTCCACACTTCGGGCTCAAGATGGGGCAGGGGATAGGGGTGCGGGTTGATGCCGGTTGAGAGATCGATCCACGGCCCCGGCGCGTGGGGCGCAAACCGTCGGGCGCCTTCGAGCGCGCCGCCGTGATAGGTGAACGCTCCGAAATCCGCGGTCCGGTCCAATCCCACTGTCATGTCGTTCCCACTGACGCTGCCGCTCGCGCTCGCCGCCCTGATCGTCGAGGCGTTGATCGGCTATCCGGCGCCTCTCTATCGCGCGATGGGCCATCCCGTCACTTGGATGGGTGGCTGGCTCGCTTGGCTGGAGGCGGTCCTCAATTGGCCCGGGGCGGGGTTCGCTGCGCGACGGGCGGCGGGCGCCCTCGCGCTTTGCCCCTATCTCGCGCCGGTCGCGCTCATCTCCTGGGGGGCGACACGCCTATGCGTCCAGGCCGGCCCGCTCGGCCTTACCGCGCTTGCCCTTCTCGCCGCGAGCTTGCCGGCGCAGCGAAGCCTCTACATTCACGTGCGCGCGGTTGCCGAGGGACTTGACGCGGGTCTCGCTGAAGGCCGCCGTGCGGTCGCTGAGATCGTCGGCCGCAATCCGGACGCGCTGGATGAGGCCGGGGTCGCCCGCGCGGCGATCGAGAGCCTGGCGGAGAACTTCTCCGACGGCGTCGTCGCTCCCATCCTGTGGATCGCGTTGGGCGGCCTCGTTGGCGGCGCGCTCTATAAGGCGATCAACACCGCCGACAGCATGATCGGCCACCGGGACGAACGGTACACAGCGTTCGGCTGGGCGGCGGCGCGCCTCGACGACCTCGTCAATCTGCCGGCTTCGCGTCTTGCGGCGCTCTGGCTCACTTTGGCCGCGGCGCTGACCCCAGGGGCCTTCGCCCGGACCGCGAGGCGCGCCGTCGGGCGCGACGCAGGGCGTCACCGCTCGCCGAACGCCGGCTGGCCCGAAGCGGCGATGGCCGGCGCGCTCGGCTTGAAGCTCGCCGGACCGCGCGTTTACGGGGAGACACTGGTCGACGACGCGTTCATGGGCGAGGGCCGGCGCCACGCCGGCGCGGCCGACATCCAGCAGGCGCTGCGGCTCTATAAGCGGGCGTGCACAATCCAGGCCGTGGCGTTGGCGATTGGGGCCGCTGTTTGGGGCTTGCTCTGGGGATGAGTGCCGAAGGGTTGCCATTTGAAAGTCGGTTTTCAACGATTCCAAAGCTCTGCGGCGAGCCACCCGCCGCGCCTCGCTAGACCTTGTTGCGAAGGCTGTCGGCGCCGCGCCCGTGTATGCGGGCGCTTGAGCAGGCTGGTGAGTGCCGTACCACCGAAGTCAGGCAGTGACGCTCCTCGCAAGGTTGATTATCCTCTCCGCGGGGAAGCGTCGGCTTAGGAGAGTCCTAATTATGAGACGGTTCGGACGCGTGGGGATCGGCGTGGCGGCCGTCGCCTGCATGACGGGCAGCACCGAAGCGCGAATCACCCATATCGAGGTCACCAAGAGCGAGCCCGCCTTCGGCGGCCAGTCCTTTGGCGACGCCGGCGCTTATGAGCATCTAACCGGCAAGGTCACAGGCGAAATCGATCCTGCCGATCCCGCCAATGCCGGCATTCAGGACATCAATCTTGCGCCCCGCAACGCGCGCGGCATGGTCGAATATGCGACCAATATCGAGCTCCTGAAGCCGGCCGACATGGCCAAAGGAAACCGAATCCTGTTCTTCGAAGTCAACAACCGCGGCAACAAGCTTGCGCTTGGCACCTTCAATGCCGGTATTCCGGGCGGCGTCGCTGAGCGAAACGCCTTGTCCTCTCCCGGAGACGGTTGGCTCATGGGGTTAGGCTACACGATGGTGTGGTTTGGTTGGGAAATGGACGTGCGTCCGGGCATGAACCGCATCGGCATGCCGCCAATCGTCGCGCATGACCACGACGGCTCCGCGATCACCGGAATTGTCCGGTCCGAGATCATCACTCGTGTTCCGGCGATGAGCGTTCCAATCAGCCTCAGTCAGCAGATCCAGAACTATCCAATCGACAGCTATCCGACCGCGAGCGTCGACAACTCAGTTCCCTTTGCTGACGGATTCTTACCGACGCTGACTGAGCGGGCGCGCGAGCAGGACCCGAGAGAGCCGATTGCGAACTCGGCGTGGGGCTTCGGAACATGCGACCAGGGCGGCGCCTTGACCCCAGATGAGAAGCATATCTGCTACCGCGACGGATTTAAACCGGGACGTCTCTATGAGCTCATCTATCGCGCCAAGGATTCGACAATTGGCGGATTGGGATTCGCTGCGGCTCGCGATCTCGGCGCGTTCGTGCGCAATTCCGAGAAGGATGACGCGGGCTCGGTCAATCCGGTCTACAGGCCTGACAATCTCGCGATCATCGAAGGCAGCTCTCAGAGCGGGCGGATGGTCCGCGACCTGCCTGCGCTCGGCTTTAACCGTGACGAGACGGGGCATCGAGTCTTTGACGCCGCCTACCCGCACATCGGGGGCGGCCTCATGCCGCTCAACGTTCGCTTCGGCCAACCCGCGCGAGTTTGGGGCGAGCAAGCCGATCATCTCTATCCGGCCTATGATTTTCCGTTCACCTACGCGCGCCAGACCGACCCGTTGACGGAACGAACGGGCGGCCTGTTTGACCGATGCATGACGACCGACACCTGCCCAAAACTGTTTCATGTCGCGACTGCGCTTGAGATGTGGGAAGGACGCCGATCGCTCGGCCTGACCGATCCGCTTGGCCGAACCGACGTCGCCGATCCGCCAAACGTGCGCACCTACATCATGGCGAGCACCCAGCATTCGCCTGCCGCCCTGCCGCTTGCCGCCCGTGCGCCATTCGGCAATTGTCAGCAGCAACCGAACCCGAACCCGCAAATCTGGACGATGCGCGCTCTGCTGACCGCGTTCACGGGGTGGGTGCGCGACGGCGTTGAACCGCCGCCGAGTGCGAAGCCGAGCGTCGCCGACGGCTTGCTTGTCCCGCCCGATCGAGTGCGGTTCCCCGAGATTCCCGCAAGTTTTTATGGCGAGGTAGATCGGCCCGCGGTTTCGCCGCTGCGAATCCACGACACTCTGCACGTCCTCGATTTTGGCCCGCTTTACCGCGCCGAGGACTCGAGCGGGGTGATCGTGCGCGAGCCGCCAAAGGTCGGCTCGGGAAGCTATGGAATTCTTGAGATGCAGGTCGATGCAGACGGCAACGACCTGGCCGGCATTCGCTCTGTCTTCTTGCAGGCACCGATCGGCACTTATACGGGCTGGAACCTCGGCCGCAAGGACCGCTTCGAAAACGGCATGTGCAATTTGCAGGGCAGCTTTATTCCCTTCGCAGCGACGAAAGCTGAGCGCATCGCGGCGGGCGACTCACGGCTCTCGATCGAGGAGCGGTTTCCAACGAAAGATGTTTATTTCGCCGCGTTCAAGAAAGCCGCAGACGATCTCGTCGCGAAGCGATTCTTGTTGCCGGACGACGCGAGATCGTTGGTCAAAACCGCCGAGAGCGAGGGCGTTCGGAACGCTCCTTAGCGAAGAGAACCGCGAGGTTGATTTTGGTCCGCCGGTTCTCCGAAACGCGCTTGGCGCGGGCTAGACTTCACCGCTTGCCGGTGCTTCGATATGAGGGTTGATCTTTTGCGCAAGGGCGACGCAATGCTTCGAATTATAGCGCTCATAGGAATCTCCACCGCCATGCTCGGCGAGGCCGTCGCTCAAGAAGCCAAGGACGACACCGTTCAGGTCCATGGCAAGTCGCTTACGCTCAGCTGCGCGGAGTGGAAGCGCAATCAGGATGGATCGTGGACGAACACCGGACCGCTGCTCGTCGGTACAGACACGGTGAAGAACGTGATTTTGCGCGGCGCCAAGGACACGCACGCCTTGGAAGCGAAGTGCGCAAATGGGTCGATTGAGGCTGCCAAGCCCTCTCCGAGCGATAGTTCGACCAAACATGCGAGGCATGGACATCACTCTGCGGAGCCTAGTGACGGGACGTAGAGGCGCGCGTTCGACGAAACCGATCAAGCCGATCGGGTTGGCCGCGATGACGGCCTAACGGGAGGCCTCAAAAAGCGCGTCGCAATCGAGATGCGCCTCGCAATGGTCGGCGAGCGCGTCGAGCGTGCGCTCGATCGTGGACTCGTACTGAATTCCAGCCATTGTTCCCAGCGCAGCGAGCCACGCCGCGCGCTGGCGATCGTCGGTGAACAGCCCATGCACATAGGCGCCCGCGATCTGGCCGCTCTCAGAGATTGCGCCGTCGGGTGTTCCGTCGGCGAAACGCAAAAGTGGCCGCGCGCAATCGGCGCCGTTCGTTTCGCCAACATGCATCTCGTAGCCACGGAAAAGCGCGCCATTTGTTAGGCAGACGCCTTCGACTTGGGTCAGCCTCTTGGCGCCGGTCAGCACGGTCGCGACGTCGAGCAAGCGCAGGCCCTCGACCTTGCCTGGCGGACCCTCGATGCCTGCCGGATCTGAAACGCTTACGCCCAGCATCTGGTAACCGCCGCAGATTCCGAGAACCCGGCCGCCGCGCCTTGCGTGGGCGAGAAGGTCGATATCCCAACCTTGCCCGCGAAAGAATCCGAGATCGCTGATCGTCGCCTTGCTCCCGGGCAAGATGACTAGGTCGGCGATCGGCAGCGGCTCGCCGGGGCGCACAAACACAAGCCGCACGGACGGCTCCATGCGCAACGGGTCTAGGTCGTCAAAATTGGCAATGCGCGCCAGCATCGGCACGGCGATGGTGACCGCGCCATCGGCTCGCGGCCTTTTATCGCCGAGGCCGAAAGCATCCTCAGCCGGAAGCCGCGCCGCTTCGGCAAAGAACGGCACAAGCCCGAAGGCCTGCCAGCCGGTGCGCTCCGCAATCGTCGTCATGGCGCCCTCGAACAAGCTCGCGTCACCGCGGAACTTGTTGACGATGAAGCCGACGACCGCAGCGGCGTCCTCGTGGGCAAGCGCCGCTTTGACACCGAAAAGTTGAGCGAAAATGCCGCCGCGATCGATGTCGCCAATCAGCGCGACTGGGCAGTTCGCGGCAAGCGCGAAGCCCATATTGGCGATGTCGTCTTCGCGCAGGTTGATCTCGGCTGCGCTGCCCGCGCCTTCGACGAGCACGAGGTCGGCGCCTGCGCTTATCCGAGCGTAGCTGTCGAGCACGGCGCTCATGAGTTTGGATTTGAGCGCCTGATACTCGCGCGCCGGCGCATTGCCGATCACCTTACCCTGCACGACGACCTGGGCTCCGATCTCGCTCTGCGGCTTCAAGAGGACAGGGTTCATGTGCACGCTCGGCGAAATGCCGCACGCCCGCGCCTGCAGCGCCTGGGCGCGGCCGATCTCGCCGCCGTCGTCAGTCACCGCGGCGTTGTTCGACATGTTCTGCGGCTTGAACGGGCGGACGCGTAACCCGCGCCGAGCGAAAACGCGGCAGAGGCCAGCGACGATGAGCGACTTGCCGACGTCCGATCCCGTCCCTTGGAACATGAGCGCGCGGGCGGTCAAAATTCGATCGCCTCCTGCGCCCGCACGCCGGCGGCGAAATGATGCTTGACGAGCGCAAATTCGGTGACGCAATCGGCGGCCTCGATCATTGCCGCCTTGGCGTTGCGGCCGGTCACGACGACATGCAGGCCGGGGCGCCGCCCAGCGAGCGCCGCGACGACTTCGGCGAGCGACAGATAATCGTAGCGAAGCGCGATGTTGAGCTCGTCGAGCACGAGGAGACGGATCGAGGGATCGGCCATCATGCGCTCGGCTTCCGCCCAGGCGGCGGCGGCCGCCGCGACGTCGCGCTCGCGGTCCTGGGTCTCCCAGGTGAAACCCTCGCCCATCGTGCGCCATTCGGCCTGGGCGCCGAAGCGCTCGATCGCCATCCGCTCGCCGGTCGACCATGCGCCCTTGATGAACTGCACCACTCCGACCCGATAACCGCGCCCGAGCGCTCGCAAGGCGAGGCCAAACGCGGCGGTCGACTTGCCTTTGCCCGGACCCGTGTGAACGATGAGGAGACCTTTTTCGAGAATGGGCTTGCTAGCGACCTCGGCGTCCTGCGCCACCTTGCGTTTGGCCATTTTCGCTTTGTGCCGGTCCGCGTCGTCGGTCATGTCAGTTCTCGCAAGGCCCCCGAAGAGACGGCCTAGCGGCCAGGATCGAACCATGCAAACCAGCGCAAGCGCGCTGCGGAAATAAACTGCAGGTTGCGCGCGGGCCTCGGCGCGCTTTTCTGATCTCCCCCGATTTGGGATGTCCACAACAGCCGCCGTTGCTGCTAGACTAGCTGCGGGGGGACGCGGCGGAAATCCAGGTCGTGTGGCGGCGTTTGGCGCCGGCATTGTCAGAATGCAACTGGCGGCGCGTATCGATCACGAAGCGCTGAGGGATTCCGAAGAATGGTTTCTCTTATCGTCCCGCGGCGCAGACTGTTACGAGGGCTCGCCTCGCTCGCTATATGCGCGCCGGCGGTTGTGCGTGCTTCGAGCCTCATGGCGGTCAGCGCCAGGTTCTGCGGGCCTTGCCTTGCGACCCTGCCATGGACGGCTTCGCAGGAGGCGCTCGCGCTGTTGCAGCATGAAATGGAGCGCCGATTGGCCGAAACGCTATTCGGGCCAGAGAGTCTTTCAGCGGGCGCTGATATTTCCGCCCTCGCCCGCCGCCCCATGATCGCGGAAGCCAAAATGACAGAGTTATGGGAGCTCAGGACGTTGTTCGGGCCTCGAGGGTCGCCGCCCAAGCTGCTCGAAGACTTGCCCGCGGAAGTGCGGGCGGGTCTCTCTTCAATGCTTGGCGCTGAGCCCAACACAGGTTCTGAAAGGCGGTTCCCCAGTTGCGCGGCACCCGGAAGCGCTGAGGGCTCTATTTGACAACCGGTCTCGAAGCTGGAACATGAACCCTGCACGGTCCCTCGCTTTAATCCGAGGGTGAAAAGGGAACACGGTAGGCTTTTCGTCGATCCGTGGCCGCCCCCGCGACTGTAAGCGGCGTGCCGACGCGTTCTCGCCACTGGACTTTTCATAAGTCTGGGAAGGCGGCGTCGGCGATACGCTGTGAGCCAGGAGACCTGCCGTGCACGATAAGTCCTGTACGGCCGCCGGAGGGGCGGCCTTGGAGCCTTCATGATCGCCCGTGAGACTTTCGATTTCGCCTCGAGCCCGCCGCTGCTTGCTGGGATCGTCGCGCCATGAACGCCCACAGCGGCCCGTCCGCAGCCGCCACGCTGCTCGTCTGCGTCACCTGCAAGTCCGAGGCGGGCCCAATCGCCCCGGGCCTGTTCCAAGCGCTGGGCGAGCGTCTCGCCTCCGAACCCGGTATTGCGCTCAAGGCCGTCGAATGCCTCTCCGTTTGCAAGCGGCCGTGCACGGTTGCGCTCGCTGCGCCCGGCAAGTGGACTTATGTCGTCGGCGATCTTGACCGCGAGTCGCACCTCGAGGACATCGTTGTTGCCGCGCGCCGCTATGCGGCCTCGCCGGACGGCATCGTTCCCTGGCGTGAACGGCCGCTCTCATTTCGCAAGGGGGTCGTATCGCGGACGCCGCCGCTTGCGTCCGCTGGAAGTGCGCCCGCTTAAGGATCAGCTCTGCATGCTCGCCAAAACGCCCGTCACCATCGTCACCGGCTTTCTTGGCGCCGGAAAGACGACGCTGATCCGCCATCTCATAGAGAATGCCGGCGGCCGGCGACTTGCGTTCATCATCAACGAGTTCGGAGATGTCGGTGTCGACGGCGATCTCATCAAGAACTGTTCGGACGCGGTCTGCCCGGAAGACGCGATCATCGAACTGGCCAATGGCTGCATCTGTTGCACAGTCGCCGATGATTTCGTTCCGGCAATCACAGCGCTGCTCGGCCGCGAGCCGAAACCGGATCATATCATCGTCGAAACATCGGGGCTCGCTTTGCCCAAGCCGCTGATCAAGGCGTTCGACTGGCCGGATTTGCGCACGAGGCTCACGGTCGATGGCGTCGTCGCGGTCGTGGACGCAGCCGCTGTCGCCGAGGGCCGTTTCGCTGACGACCCGGCGCGCGTCGCCGAACAGCGTTTGGCCGATCCGTCGCTCGACCACGATAACCCGCTTGAAGAGGTCTATGAAGACCAGCTCATGAGCGCCGATCTTGTCGTGCTCAACAAAGCCGATCTGGTCGACCAAGATCAGATTAGGGCGCTCAAGGTGCAGATCGCTTCCGCCGTGCCGCGCGCCGTAAAAATCGCGTCGACGCGCGAGGGCGCAATCGGCGCCGACGTGTTGCTTGGCATCAGCGCAGCTGCGGAGGACGATTTGAGCGCGCGTCCCTCGCATCATGACGCTGAAGGCGAGCACGATCACGATGATTTCGATACGTTCGTCGTCACCATTCCTGCAGTCCGGGATCCTGACACGCTCATCGAGCGACTCATCGCTGCGACGCGAGCGCACGACATCTTGCGCGTCAAAGGCTTTATCGAAGTCGCTGGCAAGCCCTTGCGGATGCTGGTGCAAGGCGTTGGACAGCGCTTCCGCCGGGACTTCGACCGGCCCTGGGGTGTGGGCGAGCCGCGGCAGAGCCGCCTTGTCGTGATCGCCGAGCGAGGCGTCGACCGCGAGGCCATCGCCTTGGCGCTCGGGGCCTGAAGAGCTTCCGTCATGCACGTCCCCCGGATTGAAACAAGGACACTCGACGAGACAGTCGAAGCGCTCGATCTGGGTCAAACGCCGGCAGACATCGTGTTCCTGTCGTTCTCCGACAGCGACCTCAATGCCTTGGCGCGCGCCTATGGCGACTTTCCCGAGTCGAAGCCGAGCTTAAGGCTCGCGTCGCTCGCCGCATTGCGCCATCCGTTTTCGGTCGACCTTTATCTGGAGAAGGTGTGCGCGCGCGCCAAGCTCGTGGTCGTGCGCGCGCTCGGCGGCGCGGACTATTGGCGCTATGGCGTGGACGAACTGAGGGCGCTAGCGGGGCGATGCGACCTCAAATTGGCGCTGCTGCCTGGGGATCGGCGCCGCGACGCCCGCCTCGATGAGGCCTCGACGCTCGACCCCGATGCGGTCCTGCAGGTCTGGCGCTATTTCGACGAGGGTGGCCCCGAGAATATGGCGGCGTGCCTTGCGTTTCTCGCTTGCGAGATCGGCGCTGGGACACGCGCTCCGCAGCCAGTCACGGTCAGCGCCTTTGGCCGTTTCGACGCCGCCTGCTTCGACGCGGGGCCGAGTGCAGCGCGCGTCCTTATCGTCTTCTACCGCTCAATTTATCTCGCCAACGATCTTGAGCCGATCGAAGCGCTGGCCCGCGCGCTCTTCAATGAAGGACTCTCGGTCACGAGCGTGTTCGTGACCAGCCTCAAGGACGAAGCGGCGCTTGAACGCTTGCGCCCGTTTCTTGACCGCCAGCGCTTCGACGTCGTGCTCAACGCCACCGCCTTTTCCGCGCGTCTTGACATGAGTGAGGGAACAGCGCTCGACACGCTCGAGGCGCCCATCATGCAGGTCGTCCTGGCCGGGACCGACCTCGATGCCTGGCGCGCTTCCCCGCGCGGGCTCGGGCCTTCGGATTTGGCGATGCATGTCGCGCTGCCCGAAATCGACGGGCGAATTCTCAGCCGCGCCATTTCCTTCAAGGCGGCGAGCGCACGAGACTCGCAGACCGAATTTGGCGCGGTTGCGCATCGGCCACTTGCCGACCGCGTCGCGTTTACCGCCAAGCTCGCCTGTCGGTGGGCGAGCCTCCGCCGCAAAGCGCCGTGGGATAAGCGCCTCGCCTGCGTTTTGCCGGATTACCCGGCGCGCGGCGGCCGCACCGGCTATGCGGTCGGCCTCGATACGCCGGCGAGCGCTGTCGCCCTCAGCGAGAGCCTGCGCGCCGCGTGCTATGATGTGGCCAACGGTTTGGACGCCCCCGCGCTGATCGCGGTGCTCGAGGAAGGGCCGCTCGAGGCGACGCTGACGCTGGCCGAATACAGGGCCGCGCTGGCGTCGACCCCCGCAGACTTCCGGCAATCCCTGTTCGACGCATGGGCCGATCCCAACAACGATCGCGACGTCATCGATGGGGCGTTTCAGTTCCGCTTCGTGCGGCTTGGCAAGCTCATCGTCGCGGTTCAGCCTGACCGGGGCGACGCGTTCTCTCGCAAGGGCGATTATCACAATCTCAACCAGCTCCCGCGCCACGCCTATGTCGCTTTCTACTTCTGGCTCGTCCGCAAAGAGAAAGTCGACGCGATCATTCAGCTCGGAGCGCACGGAACTCTCGAATGGTTGCCCGGCAAGGCGGTCGCGCTTAGCGAGAGTTGCGCGCCCGAAGTTCTGCTTGGCGCGATGCCGGTTATCTACCCGTTTATCGTCAACAATCCAGGCGAAGCGGCTCAGGCCAAGCGCCGCATCAGCGCGGTCACGATCGGCCATCTCACCCCGCCGCTGATCGCCGCAGGGTCGCATGGGGCAACGCTCGAGCTTGAAGGATTGTTCGACGAATTCGCCGAGGCGCAGGCGCTCGATCCCCGCCGGGCGCGCGCCATCGCGGCGCTCATTCTCGAACGGGGTCGCGACAGCGGGCTTCTCAAGGAATGCGCCGCCGAGGACAAGCCGCCGGAGGAGGCGATCGTCGCTCTCGACGCCTGGCTCTGCGACCTCAAGGACATGCGCATCGGCGACGGCCTGCATGTGTTCGGACGGTCGCCCGAGAGCGCCGACGGCTTCGCTCCCGGACTCGATCTTGACGCGGCTGCGTTCGAACTCTCTGGGCGAGCGCGTGGCCGCCTGCGGCGCCGCCGAATCCCTCGGCCTGTTGCGCGCACTTGGCGGACAATTTGTGCCGGCGGGACCGGCCGGCGCGCCGGCGCGCCGCCGTCTCGACGTGCTGCCCACCGGCCGCAACCTTTACGCCATCGATCCGCGGGCGGCCCCAACCCGCAACGCCTGGGAGATCGGTCGGCGCGCGGCCGAGGAGATTTGCAGGCGTTACGCGCAGGACCACGGCGAATGGCCGAAGCGCATTGTTCTTGACCTCTGGGGATCGGCGACCATGCGGACCGGCGGCGATGATCTCGCGCAAGCGTTTGCGCTGATCGGTTGTCGGCCGACCTGGGATGCGGCCTCGACGCGGGTCAACGGGTTCGAGGTTCTGCCGCTGGCGATGCTCAGTCGGCCGCGCGTCGACGTGACCTTGCGCATTTCCGGGTTGTTCCGCGACGTCTTTCCAAGCCAGATCGCGCTGTTCGCCGCAGCCGTTCGCGCCGTCGCCGCGCTTGAGGAGAGCGCCGACGACAATCCGCTCGCCGGTCTGAAGGGCGAGGGCGCCGCGCGCATATTTGGCGCGGCCCCAGGCAGCTATGGCGTCGGGCTCGGGGCGCGCATTGCGCGAGGCGAATGGACGGAGCGGTCCGAGCTTGCGGAGGCTTATCTTGCCTCTACTAGCTACGCCTATGACGGCGATGGCGAACCGCGTGAAGCGGCCGTGGAGTTTCGAATGAGGGTCGCCGGCGCCGAGGCCTTCGTTCATGTGCAAGACTTGCCCGGCCAGGACGCGCTCGACGCCGACGCTTTCGCCGAGCATGAGGGTGGCTTCGCCGCCGCGGCGGCGGAAACGGGAGCGAGGCCAGCGCTCTATCATCTCGAACTCGACCGTTCCCGGCGCGCCTAAGATCCGCACCCTTGCAAAGGAGATCGCACGCTCTCTCCGCGGACGCGCCGCCAACCCGCGCTGGCTTCAGGGGCAAATGCGCCACGGCCATCGCGGCGCAGCGGAAATCGCCCAATCTCTGGATAATCTTTATTGTTTCGCCGCGCTGACCGATGCGGTCGCAAGCGCCCAGTTCGACCTCATGTTTGACGCCACGCTCGGCGATGACGTCGTGCGCGCGTTTCTCGTCGGCGCCAATCACCGAGCCGCATCTCACATGGCGGCTATATTCGAGGAGGCGGCCAGACGCGGATTCTGGCTCTCGCGCCGCAATTCGAGCGCCCGCATCCTGGCCTCGGTACAGGAGGCGGCAGCGTGAGCGCGATCGCGCGATCCCCGCCGCGCGCGCCCTACCGCAAGGGCTGGTGTCCGGGCGCTCTCAAGCCGATGGAGACGGGCGACGGGCTGCTCGCGCGCGTGCGTGCTCCTAGGGGGCGACTGTCGCTCGACCAAGCCGCGGCGCTGGCGGACGCTGCGATTGCCTGCGGCAACGGCGCGATCGGTCTGACCGCCCGCGCCAATCTGCACCTGCGGGGATTAAGCCAGCGGACGCTGCCGAATCTGCACGCGCGCCTTGAGGATGCCGGAACTCATTGACGCGGATCCCGAAGTCGAGCGTTTGCGCAACATCGTTGCAAGTCCCCTGGACGACCGCGATCCGGAGGCGGCGCTTGATCTCGGGTCGAGCGTCGCCGCGCTTGAAAAGCGGCTCAGGGATGACGAGAACTTGCGCCGATTGCCAGCGAAGTTCAGCTTCGTTCTCGATGCGCTTGCCCGCTTGCCGCTCGGGGACGTCGAGGCGGATATCCGCTTTGAAGCGTCGAACGATGGGACGCTCGCGGTCTTTCTCGCCGGCGACGACGCGTTGGCCATGCAATGTGCGCCGGCCGAAGCCGGCGATGTTGCGGCGCGGCTCGGATTTTCGTTCATTGCCCTTGCCGGAGACGCTGAGGCGAGGCCGCGGCGGATGCGCGCGCTGGTCGAGCGAACAGGAGCGGCCGCCGTATTTTCAGGGGCCGCCTGCAAGACGAAGCCTGGGGCGCGTTCGCAACGGCGCGCTTTGTTGCGAGACATGCTCGGCGCGCACGCTTACGGCGCGGAGTTTGTCGTCGGCGCAGCGGCGCCCTTTGGCGAAATCGAGGCGGTTCGATTCCAGGCGCTGATCGAACGCGCGCGCGCGCTTGGCGCGAACAGCCTCCGGCTCACCCCCTGGCGAGCGTTTCTGATCGCAGGCCTCGATCGGCGCGGCGCACAATCGCTCGTTCGTTCGGTGACGGAGCTCGGGTTTATCGCCGTTGCCGACGATCCGCGGCTGCGCATCGCCGCTTGCCCCGGGGCTCCCGCCTGTATGCACGGGCATCGAAGCGTGCGCGATGACGCCACGCGCTGGGCCCCATTGCTGCCGAAGGTTGAGGGCGTCGTTCTCCACGTCAGCGGTTGCGCTAAGGGGTGCGCGAGGCCCGAGGCGACAGTCGCGACCCTCACCGCGACTGCGACCGGCTATGATCTCATCCCTTGCGGCAAACCAGGCGATCCGCCAGCGCGACGCGGTCTTTCAGGCGCGGAGGTTGTGGAACTGCTCGCCCGCGAGGACGGGAAGCTGTTTGCTGGCGAGGGGCCAGCGTGAAGCCGAGCTTCGCCTACGAGAAGGACGCCGCGACGATCTACCGCAGGTCCTTCGCCATCATCCGTAGCGAGGCCGACCTTGCGCGTTGGTCGGCGGTTGAAGAGCGGGTCGCGGTGCGGGTCATCCATGCCTGCGGGATGGTCGAGGCCGCCCGCGATCTTGTCTTTTCGCCCGGCGTTGCCGAAGCGGCGCGTGAAGCGCTTTGCGCCGGCGCGCCGATCTTCTGCGACGCCCGCATGGTCGCCGAAGGGATCACGCGCACGCGCCTGCCTGCGAACAATGACGTGATCTGCACGCTCAGCGATCCCGCCACGCCCGAACTCGCGGCAAAGCTCGGCACCACGCGGACCGCGGCGGCGATCGAGCTTTGGTTGCCGCGGCTTCAAGGCGCCGTGGTCACGATTGGCAACGCGCCGACGGCTTTGTTTCGTTTGCTCGAGCTCATCGCCGCGGGCGCGCTCCGTCCGGCGGCGATTATCGGGATGCCGGTCGGCTTTGTCGGCGCGGCAGAATCGAAAGAGGCGCTTATCGAGAGCGGCCTGCCCGCCATAATAGTACGCGGGCGCAAGGGCGGCAGCGCGATGGCGGCTGCGGCCGTCAATGCGCTGGCGAGTGACGTCGAATGAGCGCGTTTGGCCGACTCTATGGCGTTGGCGTCGGCCCTGGAGATCCCGATCTACTCACTGTCAAGGCGACAAAGATCATTGCCGCGTCGCCCGTCGTGGCCTATTTCGCCAAGGCGGGACGGCGAGGCAACACGCGGGCGATCGTCGACTGTTGGCTGAAGCCATCGCATGTCGAACTGCCGCTCTATTACCCGATGACCACGGAAACGCATTTCGACGATCCCCCTTACCGCGATGCGCTGGCGCGTTTCTATAGGGAGTCGACGGTCGCGATTGCGGCCCATCTGGAAGCTGGCCGGGACGTTGCGCTTCTGAGCGAGGGCGACCCGATGCTCTACGGCTCGTTCATGCATCTGTTCATTCGGTTGCGCGACAATTTCGATGTCAGCATCGTGCCGGGCGTGTCGAGCATCTGCGGGGCCTGGGGCGCTGCCGCCGCGCCAATGACATGGGGGGACGACGCGCTCGTTATCTTGCCCGCGACACTGCCGCTGGATGACCTCAAGCGCCGGCTTGCGGTTGCCGACGCCGCGGTGATCATGAAGATCGGTCGCAATTTCGCCCGCGCCAAGGAAGCGCTGACCGCGGCAGGCATGGCGGAGGGCGCGATCTATGTCGAGCGCGCGACGATGGCGGGCGAGGTCATGATGCCCCTGTGCCAGAAGCAAGATGATTCCGCGCCTTACTTCTCGATCATCCTTGCGCCGGGGAGAGGGCGGCGCCCGTGACCGGGCGCGTCAAGATTGTGGGGCTTGGACCGGGCCCGGCCGAATGGATCACGCCGGAAACGAGCGCGGCGATCGAGGCGGCGAGCGACATTGTCGGCTACGGCCCGTATGTGCAGCGGCTGGCGTTGCAGCGAGACCAGCGCGCGCATGCGAGCGACAATCGAGTTGAGATGGACCGCGCCCGATTTGCCTTGAAGCTCGCGACGGAAGGTCGGACAGTCGCCGTCGTCTCCGGCGGCGATCCAGGCGTGTTCGCGATGGCGGCGGCGGTGTTCGAGGCGATCGAAGACGATCCGCGATGGCTGAAGCTCGACATTCAGGTGGCGCCCGGCGTCACCGCGATGCAGGCGGCGGCGGCGCGGCTCGGCGCGCCGCTCGGCCACGACTTCTGCGCCATCTCGCTCTCCGATAATCTGAAGCCCTGGGCGATCGTCGAGCGCCGCCTGCGCGCCGCCGCCGAGGGCGATTTCGTCATCGCGCTTTACAATCCAGCCTCGAAAGCAAGGCCCACCCGCATCACGCAGGCGTTCGCCTTGCTGCGAACCTTAAAGGCGCCGGCGACGCCGGTCGCCTTCGCGCGCGCGGTAGGGCGTCCGGAGGAGACGTTGACCCTAGCGACGCTTGGCGAAGCTGACGTCAGCCTCGTGGACATGGCGACGCTGGTCATCGTTGGCTCGAGCGAAACGCGCTTCATCCCGCGCGACGGCGCAGGGGCATGGATGTTGACCCCGCGCGGCTATGGGGTCTCACGATGAGCGGCGATCCAGGCCATGATGCCCTCGAGGTCGTGCAGCGTTTCGGCTTCGGAAGCGAGCGGTCGACTCAGGATGAGTACTTCGATTCCGAGCGCCCGCGCTGCCTCGATCTTGGCATAGGTTGCGCGCCCTCCACTGTTCTTGGTCACCAGCACTTCCACCCCCTCGCTGCGCATCAGCGCCAGTTCGTCAGCAAGCGAGAACGGCCCGCGGGCGAGAATGAGCTTGCAGTCGGGCAGGGCGTCGATCTCCGCAGGCCGGTCGATCGCCCGCACGATATAGCGATGCTGCGGCGCTCGCGCGAAGGCTGCGAGCTGAAGCCGGCCGTGCGTGAGAAAGATGGTCCTTGGTATGGCCCCAAGAGCGTCGACGGCCTTGTCGATTGTCGCGACCTCGATCCAACGGTCGCCAGCCTTCCGTATCCATGGCGGACGGGTGAAGACGATAAGCGGCGTATCTGTCGCCCGGCAGGCGGCAGCCGCGTTCGCGGACATGCGCGCAGCGAACGGATGGGTCGCGTCGATGACCGCGCCGATGCGCTCGCGGACAAGAAATGCGATCAGGCCTTCCATGCCGCCGAAGCCGCCGACGCGTTGGGGAATCGGCGCTTGAGCGGGATTGGTTGTCGTCCCAGCGAGCGACAGGATCGGCCCGACATCGGGCCTGTCGGCAAGCCGCCGCGCAAGCGCGCTGGCTTCGGACGTCCCGCCGAGAATGAGCAGACGAAGGCGCTGCAGTGGGCGGCTCCATGAGCAAGGAACGGTGGCTCGCCGTCGTCGGCATTGGCGAGGACGGGATCGAAGGCCTTGTTCCTGCCGCGCAGGGACTCATCGCGCAAGCGGAGTTTGTCGTGGGCGGCAAACGCCATCTTGCGCTGGCCGGATCGTTGAAGGCCGAGACGATGACATGGCCGTCGCCGATCGAGGACGCGCTCGACGCCATCGAAGCTCACCGGGGCCGCTCCGTATGCGTGCTTGCCAGCGGCGATCCGTTCTTCTTCGGCGTCGGAGCGGTGCTGATGCGTCGTTTTCCAGCCGACGAAATGACCTCGATCCCGGCACCGTCCGCCTTTGCACTTGCTGCGTCGCGACTTGGCTGGAGCCAACAGGATTGCGCCTTGCTGACGCTTCATGGCCGCCCGCTCGAAGCCATCATTCCACATTTGCAGCCCGGCGCGCGCATTCTCGCTCTGTCGTGGGATGACGCCACGCCGGCCAAACTGGCGGCGCTCTTGACGGCGCGCGGCATGGGCCGGTCGAGGCTCGCGATCTGCGAGGCCATGGGGGGCCGGCGCGAGCGCATACGCACGACACAAGCGCAAGATTTTGCTCTCGACAATGTCGCCGCGTTGAACACAATTGGGCTCGACGTGGTCGCCGATCGCGGGGCGCGTGTCCTGCCTTGCACGGCAGGAGTGCCCGACGAATGGTTCGAGCACGACGGGCAGATCACCAAGCGCGAGATCCGCGCGATGACGCTGTCCGCTCTCTCGCCCGGTCGCGGGGAGTTGCTGTGGGACGTGGGCTCGGGCTCGGGGTCGGTCGGCATCGAATGGATGCTCGCCGATCCGGCAAACAACGCCGTCGCGATCGAGGCCCGCCGCGATCGCGCTCAGCGTATCGCCCGCAATGCGCTGAGTCTCGGCGTTCCCGGGCTGTCCGTTGTTGCGGACGAGGCGCCCCATGCCTTTGCCGACCTGGCCCGGCCAGCTGCGATTTTCATCGGCGGCGGGGCCAGCGCGCCAGGCATGATCGAAGGCGCCTATGAGGCGCTCGACGAGGGCGGACGGCTGGTCGTTAATGCTGTGACGCTCGAGACGCAGGCCGCGTGCATTGATTGGCGCGCCCGCTGGGGGGGCGAGCTGACGCAGATCGCAATCGCCCATGCCGAGCCGGTCGGACGCTATTCGGGTTGGCGCGCGGCGATGCCGATCGTGCAGTGGCGGCTTATCAAGCCATGAGCCAGCGAGCCTCGAGTTCGAATCGTCGCCGTTGGCGTTGGCTGCCGAGCCGGCGTTGCGGGCGAGGCGGTCGCGGCGCTCGCGCGTCGGGCGCTTAACGAGGCCGGCGCGCCTGAGGGCGAACGACGAATGTTTACGCTTGCCGACAAGGCCGATGAGCCTGGGCTCATCGAGGCTGCGCGCATCATCGGCGTCTCGCTCACGCCGCTGTCGATCGCCGCGTTGAATGCGCAGGCCGACCGCATCCTGACGCCGTCAGCGCCTGCGCAGGCGCGATTCGGCGCGCCAAATATTGCCGAGGCGGCGGCGCTCGCGGGCGCGGGCGAAGGAGGACGCCTGCTTGGGCGGCGGCTAGCCGCCAATGGCGCGACCTGCGCCGTCGCTCTATCGCTGGAGCGGCCATGCGACGGCGGAACTCGCGCCGACGCTCTGACCAAAGAACAACGATGACTGTGCACTTCATCGGCGCCGGCCCCGGCGCTCCCGATCTCATTACCGTGCGCGGACGCGATCTCATCGCGCGCTCGCCCGTTTGTCTTTATGCCGGCTCGCTCGTCCCGCGCGCCTTGCTTGATCATTGCCCGCCGAAGGCCCGGATCGTCGATACAGCGCCGCTCGATCTCGACGCCATCATCGCGCTCTGTGTAGAAGCGACTGCGAGAGGCGAGGACGTCGCTCGCCTCCACTCGGGCGACCTTTCAATCTTTAGCGCAATGGGCGAACAATTGCGGCGCCTGGAGCGGGCAGGGGCGCCATACACGATCACACCTGGCGTGCCCGCTTTCGCCGCCGCCGCCGCCGCGCTTAGGCGCGAACTAACGCTTCCTGGCCTCGCACAATCCCTGGTGCTGACACGTATGTCTGGCCGCGCCTCGCCGATGCCCGAGCGCGAGACGCTCGCCAACTTCGCAGCGACCGGCGCGACGCTCGCCCTCCATCTCTCGATCCAAGCGCTAAAGGATGTCGTGGCAGAGCTGACGCCGTTCTATGGGCCGGATTGTCCGGTTGCGATTGTCGCCCGCGCGTCATGGCCGGACGAGCGGATCGTTCGTGCGACGCTTGGCGGAATCGTGGGCGCTTTGCGCGAGACGCCGATCGAACGCACCGCGCTCATCCTTGTCGGTCCGGCGATTGGGTCCGAGGACTTTCGCGAGAGCGAGCTTTACAACGCCGACTATGTGCGCCGGTTTCGCGGTTCGCCAGGCGAGGGCGAATAAATCTGTGGTGCTCAGCTCTAAACCTTTCGAAAGCCGCTGCTCGCCAGCACCCGCCCATCACGGCCGACAACGATCGTTTCGAGCTCGCCAGACTGGCCGGCGAGGACGGCCGCGGCGGTCGCCCAAGCGTTGCTGGCGACGAGGGCGGCCAGGTCGAAGCCCGCGGCTTGAGCAAGTTCGAATGCGTGCAGGCCGCTGTTAGCGCTCGCGATCGCCGCGACAAGCGACGGCGGGCCGCCTGCGCGCGCGACACGCTCGCTAAGCGCCGCAAGGTCGATGGCCCCGCGCTTCGAATGCAAGTCGAGCTTGCCTTCGGCGAGCTTGGTCATTTTCGCGGGGCCGCCGGCGATGGTGAGGCGTGGGACCGGATGCTCGCGCAGATATTTCAAAAGGCCGCCGACAAAATCGCCCATTTCGATCAAGGCATGATCGGGCAGGCCATAGAGCGAGCGAATGGCGGCCTCGGAGGTCTCGCCCGTAGAGGCGCCGATGTGGGCCCACCCGCTGGCGCGCGCGACATCCACGCCGCGGTGGATCGAGTGGATCCAGGCCGAGCAGGAATAGGGGATGACGATTCCGGTCGTACCCAGGATCGACAAGCCGCCAAGGATGCCGAGCCGCTCATTGGCGGTGCGCTTAGCGATCTTCTCGCCGCCAGGCACGGAGATTTCGATCAGCGCGTCGGCGCTTGCGCCGAGCCTCGCGGCGACCTCCTCGAGATTGGCGCGGATCATCGTGCGCGGGGCGGGATTGATCGCAGGCTCGCCGACAGGGAGCGGCAAACCGGGCCGGGTCACCGCGCCAACCCCTTCTCCGGCCATGAAGCTTATCCCTTCACCGGGGGGCGCGAGCCGGACGGTTGCGACGATCAGCGCGCCATGGGTGACGTCCGGATCGTCGCCCGCGTCCTTGACGATCCCGGCGCGGGCGAAATCCGGCCCAAGCTCATGCTTGGCGAGGGCGAACTCGGGCCTCAGACCCTTTGGCAGCGCGACGGGGACCGGGTCGGGAAACTGGCCGGTCAGCAGCGCCTCGAAAGCCGCGCGCGCCGCGCCGGCGGCGCAGGCGCCGGTCGTCCAGCCGCGCTTGAGCGGCGTCGTCCTTTCTGGGTCGCTCATGGCCGCTGGCCTAGCGCGCATCCATGAGCTTGCCTAGGGTTGCGCGATGACTCGCGCGCTCATGATCGCCGCCCCTTGCTCGGGAAGCGGCAAGACGACGGCGACGCTCGGCCTCCTGCGCGCGTTCAAGCGTAGGGGCGTCGACGTCGTCGGCCTCAAGTCCGGCCCCGATTATATCGACCCCGCCTTTCATGCGGCGGCGTCCGCCCGGGAGGGCGTCAACCTCAATTCCTGGGCCATGGCGCCCGTGCTTCTGGCGTCGCTCGCGGCGCGAACGATAAACGAAAGCGTGCTTGCGCTCTGCGAAGCCTCGATGGGGCTGTTCGACGGCGTTCCAAGCGAGGCGGGGCGCACCGGCGCTTCGGCTGACGTCGCGGCGGCGCTCGGCATGCCGGTTCTCCTGGTCATCGACGTCTCGGGCCAGGCGCAGTCGGCGGCGGCGATCGTCAAGGGCTGCGCGTCTTATGACGCGCGGCTGAAGGTCGTGGGCGTCATCCTCAACCGCGTTGGCAGCGAGCGCCATCGCCGGCTCGTCGCCGCGGCGATCGAAGCGATCGGCATGCCCGTGGTGGGCGCGCTCCCGCGCAATACCGCCATTGCGCTGCCCGAGCGCCATCTGGGCCTCGTCCAGGCGGGCGAGACGGAGGCGCTCGACGCGCGGCTCGATGCGATCGCCGATTTCATTGAGGCGCATGTTGACTGCACCCGGGTTCTCGCGCTGGCCGGCGATCTCAACCTCGCTTCGACAGCGGCGGCGCCGGCTGCGGTCCGTCCGCCGGGACAGCGCATCGCGCTCGCGCACGACGCGGCGTTCTCGTTCATCTACCCCCATCTTGTGCAGGGGTGGCGGGCGGCTGGGGCCGAGATCTTTCCGTTTTCGCCGCTCGCTGACGAGCCTCCGCCTTCCGATTGCGACGTCTGCTGGCTTCCAGGCGGCTATCCGGAATTGCACGCAGGACGACTTGCAGCGGCGGCCCGCTTTCGCGACGGCTTACATCGTTTTGCCGAGACGCGTCCGGCGCATGGCGAATGCGGGGGCTATATGGCCTTAGGCGAAAGCCTGATCGACGCCTCGGGCGTCGCTCATCCGATGGCGGGCCTGCTTGGCGTTCAGACCAGTTTCGAAAAGCGCCGCATGACGCTTGGCTATCGTGAGGCCCGCGTTGCGTCCGATTGCGCGCTTGGCGGAAAGGACGCGCTCCTGCGGGGACACGAGTTCCACTATGCGACGATCGTCGCGAGCGGGGCCGATGACCCCTTCGCGTTTGTTCGCGACGTCTATGGCGCGCCGGAAGAGCCCGCAGGGGCGCGACGCGGCTTGGTCACCGGCTCGTTCTTCCATCTGATCGCCGACGGGTGACGCTTAGGCGACTAAGCAGGGATCGCTCACACGAGTGTCGCGTATTCGCCGCGCCGACGCGCCAGAACCGGTTCGTCGACGCCCTCTTTGAGGCTCACGACGGCGCCAAGGACGATCGCATGAGAATGGCGCTCGATGACCTCCTCGACTAGGCAATCGAACGCGGCGATGGCGTCGGCAAGCACAGGCGCGCCGGTCGAGAGCGTAACCCATTGCGCTGTGTCGAACCGGCGAGGCCCCTGGGCGCCGCTGTATCCGCTGAAGCGATGGGCGAGCGCCTGATGGCGCGCGGCGAGCAAACTGATGGAGAATGAGCGCGCCTCGCGCAATCGGATAAGCGTCGAGGACGAGCGCGCGAGGCACACGAGCAGCGTCGGCGGAGTGAGCGACAGGGAGGTCAGGGAGCTGGCGGTGCAGCCCGCGCGCATTTCCCCTTCTCCGCATGCAATGATCGCGACCCCCGAGGAGAGAGCTCCCATCGCATGTCGGAAGGCGTCGCTGTCGGCGTGGCGCAATCGCCGATCGCTCACGTCCGAGCCTCGAGGGGCCGGTTCGCCAAGGCCGGTGCGAACATGCGGGATCCCTTCAGGGCGCATTTGAACCGGGCGCCGCCGCGTTAAACAACAGGTCGGGCCTTAATTGGTCGTGCGCAGACACCCTGTCAAGCAAGCGGAAATCGCGTCCCCCGGGCTCAGTTCATGACGATGACCGACAGAAGCCGGCCATAGTCCGGCTCTTCCCGGTGCGTGGCGCGGCGATAGCTGAAGAAGCGGCGCTCGTCGGCGTAGGTGTCGAGGCGAAGATCCTCGAAGCGCCCAACGCCCGCGCGCGCGGCGCGTTCGGCGATATAGGCGTTCAGATTGAACATCGAGCGGCCCGCCCTGCAACTCGGGGTGAAAAAGGGTCCCGCGTCGTCGCCAGCGCCCGCGAAAGCGGCGACGAACTCTGGGCCAACTTCGTAGGAGTTGGGACCGATGCAGGGACCGAGCGCGGCGACGATGTCGCCGCGTCTAGCCCCAAGCCTTTCCATCGCCGTGACAGTTGCTTCAATCACTCCGGTCAGGGCCCCTTTCCAACCGGCATGCGCCGCACCGATGACGCGCGCGCGCTCATCGGCGAACAGGATCATGCCGCAATCTGCCCCCGTCACGCCGAGCGCCAAGCCAGGTGTCGCTGTGACCAGCGCATCGCAGCGGGGACGCGCGCTGACCGGCCAAGGCTCGGTAATGGCGAGCGCCTCGGGAGAATGAACCTGAAACGGCACGGCGAGACGATCCGGCGCGGTTCCGAGCGCCGCCGCGATACGGACGCGGTTCTCAGTCACCGCATCCGGCGCGTCTCGCGAGCCAACGCCGCCGTTCAAGGACGCGTAGACGCCTTGCGAGACCCCGCCGAGGCGAGTGAAGAAGCCATGCGCGACACCAGGAATCCTGAGCGATTCCGAGGTCAGGAATGGAGCCGCGGTCATGGAGACTTCGCGCTTGCCATTTGAAACCCGGGCGGTGGGCGCAGCCTGCGGTCGGCGACCGCCAGGGTCTTGAAGAGAGCGCCCATTTCGCCCTGACCCTTTCCTACGAGCCGCGCCCGCGCCCGCTCGAATTCTTCCGCGTGGTCGAGCGTGGCGCGCTCGGCCAGCGCTTTTGTCCGCAGATCGATGCCGATACCGCGAAGGAAATCGCCTTGGTCGAGCGGCCCATAGACCGCTGCGCCGGCTGCGCTCGCGCTGCGGGCCATGGCCGCGAAATCGACATGCGCGGTCAGATCGCACTCGCCCGGCGCAACGAGCGGGTCAATGTAACGGTGAGCGCGCAGAGCCTGCAGAGTGTCGCCAAATTGGGTGACCACGTGGCCATAATCGATCAAGAGCGCAGCCCCGCCTTGCTTGGAGACTCGAGCGCCGAGTTCGAACATCACCCGATGGGCGGAAGGGTTAACCTCGAGGATCTCGCCGTTTGCGGCGTTGGCTCTGATATAGGGCTCGGCCTTGTCGGCGACGCCAAAGACAAGAGCGCCGTCCCCGTTCACACGCACCATGCGCTCGCGCCACTGGCCGTTCACGCGCACGAACTGGCGAACGGGCAGGGCATCGAGAAACTCGTTGCCGATCACGATCGCGGGGCCGTCGGGAACTTCCTTGAGCGTTTGCGCCCAGGAAACCGCAACCCCCGAATCGACGAGCAGTTCGTGCTGCATAGCGGCCAGAGCAGGACTGGTCTCAACGAGCCGAACGTCGAGCGCGTTGCGAAAGGCCGGAACGATGCGGGCGGCGCGTAGCGCATCGCTCATCAGCGTGCCTCGCCCAGGCCCGAGCTCGATGAGACGCACCGGATCGGGCGAACCCATGCTCGACCACACTTCGGCCGCCCAAAGCCCGATCAGTTCGCCGAACATCTGGGATATTTCCGGCGCGGTGGTGAAGTCACCCGTCGCGCCGAATGGATCCCGGTTCATGTAATAGCCGAGATCAGGGTGGGCGAGCGCCAGTTGCATGTATTGCTCGACCGAGATCGGGCCGCGCTCGGCGATCATGGCTCGGATTTCGTCAAGGAGCTGCGTCATGGCGAGATCGCCCGTCGGAAGCTCCAGGCCAGCACTCCAACGCCAGCGAAAATGAGCGGAAGCGAAAGGATCATGCCCATCGTCAGGCCCCACCTGAAGTATCCGAGCTGCGGATCGGGCTCGCGAAAGAACTCGCTGAAAATGCGCGCCGCGCCGTAAACGATCGCGAACACGCCGGTGAGAACGCCCGGACGACGCAGAGCGCCCTTGTTCGCCAGCGTGTAAAGGATGACGAACGCCAGCACCCCCTCGAGCAAGGCTTCGTAAATCTGGCTCGGATGACGCGGTAGGCCGTCCGTTCCGGGGAAGATGACGGCCCACGGAACGTCAGTCGGGCGGCCCCAGAGCTCAGGGCGAATGAAATTGGCGATTCGGCCAAGGAAGATGCCAATCGGCGCGGCGAGCGAGCACAGGTCGAGGACGCTCAATGCGGGCGCTTGGTAGCGGCGGCAGAAGAGGAGGATTCCGATCAGCGCGCCGATCAGGCCGCCATGAAAGGACATGCCACCCTCCCAGATTTTGAAGATCTCGATCGGATGGGAAAAGTAATATTGTGGATTGTAGAACAGAACGATGCCGATCCGCCCGCCAAGGATGACGCCGAAGGCGCAATAGACCAGGAGGTCGTCGATGCTGTCGACGCTCGGCCGCTTTTGCCCGTTCCAATACCGGTCGTCCGAGACGATGCGGCGAATGAGCAGCCAACCCAGGACAAGGCCGGCGATATAGGCGAGCGCGTACCAGCGGATGGCCAGCGGACCCCACTGCACGAGAACAGGATTGATCGCCGGAAAAGGCAGCACAAGTGTAGGCATCAGCGGAATGCAGATGCGCTGGGGCCGACACGGCGTCAAGTCGGCGCGCGGGATCGGACCCTTGAGCCATCCCGTGATGTGCTGCTTCTACTAACGGCGCGATTGGCGCTGTCATTGACGAAACGATTGCGGGAATCACCGAGATCCTTCTGCGCTTCGCTCTAACCGCAAGGCGCAAGCTCAGGCATGATTCGTTTCTCTCTGTAAAGGTCGAGGGCATTTGCGGAGCGCAGGCGGCTAGCGAGGCGCCAATCTTGCGTTCGCTACTTCGCTCGGGCAGGGGAGGGGGAGCCGGGGCCGGATGAGCCGTTGAGATTCAGGACTGGCATGAAGCGCATCCACGACGTCGTGTGGCCGATAATTGGCCTCGGCGCCGTCCTGGCTTCGTCGTGGCTGCTGTTCAAGGATTTGCGCGGCCTGTCTTTCGCCAGCCTGAAAGGCGCTCTCTTCTCGATCTCGCTCGCCCGATGGCTGCTCGCGATTGGTTCTACCTTGCTCGCCTATGCCGCACTCGCCTGGTACGATCAGATCGCGCTCATGCATCTGGGCCGCCGCCTCAGTTGGCGATACGTCGCGGTGGCGTCGTTCACTGCCTACGCGCTTGCCCACAACATTGGCGCTTCGGTGCTTTCGGGGGCGGTCGTGCGATATCGGGCCTATTCTAGGAAGGGGCTCAGCCTCGGCGAGATCGGCGCGCTCGTCGCGTTCTGTTCGTTCACGTTCGCGCTCGGCGCCGCCATGGTTGGCAGTGTTTGCCTGCTGTTTCACCCTGAGCTGGCCAAGCGCTTCGCCGGCGCGCCACTCTGGCTCGGGCAGGCCGTGGCGGCGGCGCTCCTCGCCGGGCCGAGCTTCTATGTCGTGGGCGCGCTTGTGCGTTTTTCTCCCGTCAAGATTGGCGGCTATGAGCTTGTCTACCCACGGCCGCCGGTCGCGGCGCGGCAACTGCTAGCCGGCCCTCTGGAGCTGATCGGCGCGTCCGGCATTATCTATTTCGCGCTCCCCGCGGCGGCCAACCCCGGCTTCGTGGTCGTGCTTGGCGTCTTTGTCGCCTCGTTTTCGATCGCGCTCTTAAGTCATGCGCCAGGGGGCCTCGGGGTCCTTGAGGTTACGTTTCTCCGAGCGATGCCGGACGCGCCGCAGGCCAATGTCGTCGCGGCCTTGCTGGTGTTCCGGCTCCTGTATTTGATCCTGCCGTTGGTATTCGCGCTGATCGTCGTTTCGGACTATGAGCGCAAACGATGGCGGACGTCCGCAGCGATGAGAGAAGGTGATCCCGATGGCCTCGGCAATCTCGATCAATGACCAGGACGTCCTTCTCGCGATCGACCTGCAGGCCGATTTCATGCCGGGCGGGGCGCTGGCGGTCGCGGGGGGCGACGAGATTGTCCCGCTTGTCAATCGACTGGCGGCCCGCTTCGAGAACGTCGTCGTGACGCAAGATTGGCATCCCGCGACGCACGCCTCCTTCGCGGCGAGCCATGAAGGCGCGAAGCCCTTCGAGACCAAACGCCTGCACTACGGCGACCAGACGCTCTGGCC
Source organism: uncultured Alphaproteobacteria bacterium (assembly GCA_963737365.1). Classification (GTDB taxonomy): domain Bacteria; phylum Pseudomonadota; class Alphaproteobacteria; order Rhizobiales; family Beijerinckiaceae; genus Roseiarcus. Next base: position 161,155 of record CAVTSD010000003.1, on the reverse strand, counting down.
CGAGCATTGTGTGCAGGACACGCCTGGCGCGGCCTTGCATCCCGACCTCGCGGTCGATCGCGCCTTCCTCATCCTGCGCAAGGGTATGCGCTCGGCGGTCGATTCCTATTCCGCCTTCGTCGAGGCGGATGGCAAGACGACGACCGGCCTCGGGGCGCTCCTCAAGGCACGGGGGATAAGGCGGGTGTTCGCCTGCGGCCTGGCGACCGACGTTTGCGTCGCCCACTCGGCCCTCGATGCGCGGCGCGAGGGGTTCGAGACCTTCGTGATCGAGGACGCCTGCCGGGGGATCGACGCCAACAATTCGCTGGCTGCGGCTTGGGCGCGGATGAACGCCGCCGAAGTCTGGCGGATCCAGTCGGGGGAGATCCTGGGCGAGCGCGGGTCCGACGGCGAGTGCGCGCCGACCTCCAATAAACGCGCTTAAACGCCAGTAAACGCTACTAAACGCTAGTTAATTTGCTAGCGTTTAGTAGCGTTTATTTTTTCGAATTGAGATTTTTCAATGGGTTACGGCCGTTTGGAGTAAAAAATTCCGTCCCGTCGTCTTTGTCAATATACAAGGTCCGCGCGCTGTTATTTTCTCCCGCTTCAAAACTCGACAATCTCGCTATCACGGCGCCCAACCGGTTCGGCCCAAAATCAGGCACGCAGAAATCAAGATAGCATATATTCTGTAATTCAGCAAATGATCTCGATCAGATTTAAGAAAATTTGCTTTTCTTCTATGACCCCTCAACAGAGTCTCCCTCTACGGTCACTCAACAGCGTGGCCAAACCCGGATAGAACGAGGCGGTCTGTCAGGGGCCATCCAGCATGTCGATCAACAACGCCACCCTCGGCGCAGGGTTCATGATCGCGACCTTTTGCGCGAACCTGGCGATCGCTCAGCAATATCAATACGGCGACTATCCGCTGAAGCCCATTCAATTCCCTGCGGGAAAGTCGAGCGCCGAGGTCGACGACAGCGTCGAACGCGGCGCAGGCGCGACTTACTCTTTTGCGGCGAAGGCGGGTCAGAAAGCTGGCGTCCAGCTTTCGTCCGTTGAGGACAACGCGCTTTTCTCGATTTATCTGCCAGGAGCGATCACGAAAAAAGGCGAGGGCGGAATGGACGTTACGGGGGAAACGTTGCCCAGCGCCGACGCAAGAACGGGGGCATCGAAATGGAGCGGCGTCTTGCCAAAAACGGGCACGTATATCGTAACCGTAGCGCCGACGCGCGGCGGCGCGACATATAAGCTCACCCTGTCGATTCATTAGAGCGTTGCACGAGCGGTCCGGGAGCCTTCGACAATCAACCGGATACCCGACGCTTCAACGGCGACACCGGCTGACGAGCCCCCGACCGAGCGACGAAGGCTTACTCGAAATCGGACGAAGACGTCTGTTCTCGGAAACCGAGGGCGGACTGCCTCCGCCGAGCCACGAAACCAAGGCCAGCGAGGCCAAGCAGCATCATGGCCCATGTCGACGGCTCCGGTAGGCCTATCGGGCCGCCTAAATCGAAAGCGTGGATGGAGACCTGCAAGGGGAGGTCGTCGACAGTCGAAACGCCCGTCACTTCGACGTAATAGCCAAGGCCGGGATAGAGAAGGCCGTCAGTCCGCGCAACATATCCGCTTCCGCTAAATACGAAGGGAAAAATTGCATACCCGAACGGCGCTCCAAGAGAATCGTATAGCTGGACGTTTCCAGGGTTAAAATCCGCTTGGTTGTCTGTTTCAAGCGTAACCATTGCTTGAAGATCGGGGACGTCATCGGGATAATTCGTAAAATCACTCACCAAATCAAAAGCGAAATCTTCGGTAAACGATCCAAGCGGTACATTGACTGGAGAGGACGTCAGCGTATTGCTGCATAGGTCCTCGCCTCCATCGCATAAGTACATGCTTATCGTCCCGAGATATTGGCTATCTGCAAGGGCTTGGGTGTGAAGCAAAGCAAGGCCAACGCAGGCCATCAATAATCGAATGAGCATGAAATTTCCTCCGTCGCTTGCAAATGTTTTGGTGCAGCGTCCCCTGCCGAGGTCTTAACTACAGGAGCCACAGTGAGATCGGTATTACATCTGAACGCGCTCTTCAATTGTTGCTCGGCCTCGCCGTTGGAATCAGCGGCCAATCGATTGAGTTTGGCCTGAGAGCGCTGGCTAGCGCTGCGGCACGCGTCTCGCCGACGGCAAAGGGCCGGCCGCGATTAACCCCTGATTAACCGGCAGCGCCGCATCTGAAGGTGTCCAACGACTAAGGGGAGTGCTCGGACCACTCCATCCCTTGCCTGCTTACGCTCCGGTCTCATGATCACGCTTTACCACCACCCGTTTTGCCCCCATTCCCGCTTCATCCGCCTCATCCTCGGTGAGATGGGGATCGAGCCGCGTCTGGTCGAAGAAAAGACCTGGGACCGGCGCAGGGAGTTCCTGTTGATGGCCCCGGAAGGCGCGACGCCCGTCATGCTCGACGACGAGACGCCGGGCCTGTCGGGAGCGGAGGTGATCGCCGAGTATCTCGACGAGACCCGAGGGCTGGCGCTCGGCGACCGCCGCCTGATGCCGGCAGATCCGTTGGCCCGAGCGGAGATGCGGCGGCTCATGCATTGGTTTAACGTCAAGCTTTTTAATGAATCGACTCAATGGCTTGTGCGGGAGAAGGTCTATAAGCGCTTTATGAGCAGAGCCCAGGGGGGAGGCGGCCCGGACATGGAGGCCGTGCGCGCCGCGCGCGCCAATCTGCGTTATCATCTGCGCTACATCGGCCACCTTATTGGCGGCCGCAATTGGCTCGCTGGCGACCGGATGTCCTATGCCGATCTCGCAGCGGCCGCGCATCTGTCGTGCGCTGATTATCTGGGTGACGCGCAGTGGGGCGAGAACGAGACCGCCAAGACCTGGTATGCGCGGATGAAGTCGCGTCCCTCGTTCCGCCCGCTCCTGGCCGAGCGGCTGCCGGGGATGACGCCAAGCGTCGCTTACGCCGATCTCGACTTCTAACGCGCTTACGAGAAAAAGCGCACGCGCTCGGCTTCGACGCTTGCCGCGTGACGTCCGCCGACGCGCCGACGCATGCGCGCGAGCGTCTGGCCGCGTGGCTCGCCGAGGGCGCTCATGGCGACATGATCTGGATGGCCGAGACCTTCGAGCGGCGCGCTGATCCTGGCAAGCTCATGGACGACGCGAGGAGCGTCGTCATGCTCGGCCTCAACTATGGGCCCGCAACAGACCCGCTTGCGGCGCTCTCCCGACCTGAGACGGGGGCCATATCCGTCTATGCGCGCCACCGCGACTATCACGATGTGATCAAAGGCAAGCTCAAGGAACTCGCCGCTTTCTTGGTTGGCGCAGCGCGGCCGGACAAGGCGGACGTGAAGGTCTTCGTCGACACCGCGCCATTGCTCGAAAAGCCGCTCGCCGCCCGCGCGGGGCTCGGCTGGCAGGGCAAGCACACCAATCTGGTGTCGCGCGAATTCGGCTCCTGGCTGTTTTTGGGCGCGATCCTCACCAACCTCGATCTGCCGCCCGACGAGCCGGAATCGGACCATTGCGGAGAATGCCACGCCTGCCTCGACGTTTGTCCAACTGGGGCCTTTCCGGCGCCCTACCAGCTTGATGCGCGCCGCTGCATTTCCTACCTCACGATCGAGCATCAAGGCCCGATTCCGCGGGAGTTTCGACCCGTGATCGGCAATCGCATCTACGGATGCGACGACTGCCTCGCCGTCTGCCCGTGGAACAAGTTCGCGAGTGTTGGCCGCGAAGCGAAACTTGCTGCGCGCGCGGAACTCGAGGCGCCGCCTCTGGCCGAACTCGCCAGCCTCGACGAGGCGTCGTTCCGGTCTCTGTTTGCTGGCGGCCCGATCAAGCGCGTCGGGCGGGCGCGCTTTGTGCGCAACGTGATGATTGCGATCGGGAACTCGAACAATCGAGCCTTCGCCGCGGTCGCCGCGGAGCGATTGGACGACGAGAGCGCCCTCGTTCGCGGAGCAGCCGTATGGGCGCTCGCGCGATTGGCGTCTCGACAGGAATTTTCAACCTTCGCATCGGAAAGCTTGCGAAGGGAGACCGACGTTTCGGTGATCGAGGAGTGGCGCGCCGCTCTGGCCGCGCCGCTCTAGGAATTATCGCTCCGCGCCGCCGCCTAGTGCGCGGTCGCGGAGCTCTAGGAATTATCGCTCCGCGCCGCCGCCTAGTGCGCGGTCGCGGAGCTCTAGGAATTATCGCTCCGCGCCGCCGCCTAGCAGGCCGTTGAAAAAGTCTCTGGCCGGGGGAATCGTGATGTGATTCTGTCGTCTTGCGCTTAGGCGGAGGCGAGTGGATGCGAGGCGGGGACGAGCGGTCGGGGTCGCTGTTCAGTTACGTCGATCTTGAAGCGCGGGTCGGCAAGGACCATCCGCTGCGGGCCATCCGCGGGATTGTGAACGAGGCGCTTTCGACCCTTTCAGGCGCGTTCTCGGCGCTTTATTCGCGGAGCGGCCGTCCCTCGATCCCACCGGAGAAGCTCCTTCGGGCGATGCTGTTGCAGGCGTTCTATTCGATCCGCTCGGAACGGCAGTTGATGGATCGGCTGGAGTTCGACCTGCTTTTTCGCTGGTTCGTCGGCCTCGGCGTTGACGATGCGGCGTGGGACCACTCGACGTTTTCCAAGAACCGCGAGCGCCTTCTGGAGGGCGACATCGCAGCCAAGCTCTTGGGCGCGGTGCTTTCGCAGCCGCGTGTGAACCGACTGCTCAGCGCGGATCATTTCTCGGTCGACGGCACGCTGATCGAGGCGTGGGCTTCGATGAAGAGTTTTCGGCCGAAGGACGGCTCGGGCGATCCTCCGACGGCAGGCGGCAGGAGGAACCGCGAGGCGGATTTTCACGGCCAGAAGCGCTCGAACGCGACGCACGCTTCGACGACCGATCCGGACGCGCGTCTCTATCGCAAAGGGCCGGGCAAGGAGGCGAAGCTCTGCTTCATGGGCCACGCGCTGATGGAGAACCGCAACGGCCTCGTCGTCGACGCCTGCTTGACCGAGGCGAATGGCCACGCCGAGCGGATCGCGGCGCTGCACATGATCGAGCCGCGCGCCGATCGGCCGAGGCCGATCACGCTCGGCGCCGACAAAGCTTACGACGCCGAGGACTTCGTCAATGAACTGCGCTCGATGAACGCGACGCCCCACGTGGCGCAGAATGCGAATGGCCGCTCGTCGGCGATCGACAGCCGCACAACGCGGCATGCAGGCTATGCAGTCAGCCAACGCATCCGCAAACGGATCGAGGAAGCCTTCGGCTGGATGAAGACGATTGGCGGGCAGGAGAAGGCCAAGTTCCGCGGCCGCGATCGCGTCGGTTGGGCCTTTACCTTCGCGGCCGCCGCCTACAATCTGTTGCGGTTGCAGAAGCTCTTGGAGGCCTGCGCGTGAAGAGCCCGGCGAACTGCCGACTGATCGGCCGCTGGCGGATCGTCGAGGCCGACCTCTGGGATGGTGCTCACCTCGATCTCTGCGGCCCGGCGGCGCTGACGATCACCGCGCAAGGCGACGAAATCGCCTTCGGCGCTCTGGAGGCTGGCCTCGAGGTCGAATATGCTCGGGACTCGATTGGCTTTCGCTGGGCCGGTTGCGAGGAAGGCGACGAGGTCGAGGGCGAAGGGACCGCCGAACTCCTCGACGATGGCACTCTCGAGATCGAGTTCGCATACCGAAACGGCGACGAAGCCGTCCTCAAAGCGAAACGGGATACTTCTTCAACAGCCTGCTAGTGCGCGATCGCGGGTTCAGCCTGCTGCTGCCTTAGCCGCTCGATTTCGTCCTTGAGGTGAAGTTTCTTCCGCTTGAGTTCGTGAATCTTGGTGTCGTCGGACGCCGGGTGGTTGACCTCGGCCACAATCGCTTCTTCAATCGCATGGTGACGACGCACCAGTTCGCTGAGATGCGAATCAATCGACATGGGACAGCTCCCTCATGTTTTTAACGACGAAATTGTGACATATCCAGCGGGGCGCGCAAGCGGCAAAATGGTGACGAATTGTGGATTTGCCGCACTTTGCCCCGACATTTTGGGGGATGATTGGCCGCTTCACGCATCTGTAACTGGATATCGAATATACGAAGTTAAGCTTGGGCGAGGAGACCTCACGGGCGCGAAAGGCGCCGTTGCCGGGTTCGCCCGAAGCTCGGCGCATACTGGGCGTTGAGGGCGAAGAGCGCGTGGCTTAGAGTGATGCGAGAATGGACGACAAGGAGCTCACGTCGGAGGAGCATGCCGCGATGGTCGCCCAAATCGAGCGGCTGCGCGAGGAGCATCGCGACCTCGACACCGCGATCGAGGCCCTGCGACATGCCGGCCAGCCCGACCAATTGCAATTGCAGCGGCTGAAGAAGCGGAAGCTCCTGTTGCGCGACAAGGTGACGCGGCTCGAAGATCAGCTTACGCCGGATATTATCGCCTAAGGCGGGCCCGCATTGCCAGTCGCGCGCCGGCCTTGAAGCCTAGGGGGCTGGACCCTCGCAGGGGGGAGATCGACGCTCAACCGCCCCTCGGTTCCCGCGCCATCAGGCGCTCCGCCACTTCCTCGTCGGTCAGCCGCGCCTCGTAAACTGAACGCCATTCGATCAGGCGCGCGGTCACGGTGGCGATGACGATCGCAGTCAGCATCGGCAGGGCGAAGGCGCGCGCCTGCCCGGTCAATTCCATCATCAGCACCAGCGACGAGATCGGTCCCTGGGTCGACGCCGCCAGCATCGCGCCAGCGCCCAGAAGCGCATAAAGGCCGATATCGCCTCCCGGAAGAACCCAGAGCCAGAGCTGGCCCAACGCGGCGCCCGCGAGCGCGCCGGCAGCGAGCGAGGGCGTGAACAGGCCTCCGGGCGCGCCGCTCGCGACCGAGGCGATCGTCGCCAGCGGCCGAACCAACACTAGCGCCGCCAAGGCGACCGGCTCGAGCGGATGCAGGAATAAGAGCTGGGCGACGCCCTGTCCGTTGCCGAGAAGCTCGGGGAAGACAATCGTAAGGAGGCCGATGACGGCGAGGACCAGCGGCGGCGCGATGAACCGGCGCCAGCCCGAGGGGCGAACGCGATAGGCCCAGGCGATCGCGCGGACGAACCCGACCGACCACAAGCCGATCAAGGGCGAGGCGATGACCGCCCACAGGTAGACGTCGGGCGAGATCGGGTAGAGCGGAACGCTGTAGAGCGGCGCGTTGGGCACGACGAAGCTCGCCGTCGCCGTGGCGATCAGCGAGCAGGCGAGCGCAGGAACGACCAGCCGCAGCGCCAACGCCCCACGCAGCACTTCAAGCGCAAACAGGGCGCCGCCGAGCGGGACGCTGTAGACCGCGGCCATGCCCGCGCCTGCGCCGACCGCGACCACCAGACGGCGTTGTTCGTCCGACAGCTTCTGAAGGCTGCAAAACAGGTTGCCGAACACCACCCCGAACTGCTTGGGCGCGCCTTCACGGCCGAGCGGCACGCCCATGGCGACGATCACAATCGAGAGCACCGCGGTGTAAAGCGTTCGCCATGGCGGCATGCGGCCGGCCTGGAACCAGATCGCTGCCGTGACGTCGATGCTGTTGCCGCTCGTGAGGCGGGTGAGCAGCCACTGGCTGACGCTGATCGCAAGCCCGGCTGCGAGCAGCAAAGCGAGGTGGCGCTGGGGGCTGGCTTGTCGCGCGGCTTCGAGAAGCGCCGACGGCTCTGTCACGCCCCAGGCGAGCTGCTGGGCCGCTTCGAACAACAGTGTCAGGAGGGCGGCGCCAAGACCGGCGCATAGCCCGGTCAGAACGATGGCGATCCAGAAAGGGATCGCGCCAGGATCGCGCAACGTCGGGGGAACTTTCGCGCCGGCGGCCGGCTCGATGGCGTCGGGGGCGGCGGACTCTGGTCCCGTGTCCAATGCTCGCCTCCGCGCGGCCGCTGCTTCGGGAGGCGCGCCTGGCCCAAGGCCTAGCGCGCGATGGGGACGGCGCAAAGGCCATTCGCGCGAACTTGCGCCCCCTGAAGCCTTCCTTTAAGCGCGATCTTATGAATCGCGTCGAACTCGGGCCTCGGCGGGCGCCTGTGAGCGAGGCGCTGAAGCCTGTCGCCATCATCATGGGCAGCCAGTCCGATTGGGCCGTCATGCGCCGCGCCGCCGAGACGCTCGAGGCGCTCGGCGTCGGCTACGAAGCCCGGATTGTCTCGGCTCACCGCACCCCCGATCGGCTGGTCGCCTTCGCCAAGGGCGCGAAGGCCGCGGGCTTTAAGGTCCTCATCGCTGGCGCGGGCGGCGCCGCGCATCTGCCGGGCATGACCGCAGCCATGACCGCGCTTCCGGTGCTGGGCGTGCCCGTACCGTCGAAGGCGCTGTCGGGCCAGGACAGCCTTCTCTCCATCGTCCAGATGCCGGCGGGCGTTCCAGTCGGCACGCTTGCGATCGGCGAAGCCGGCGCCGTCAACGCCGCGCTGCTCGCCTGCGCCATCCTGGCGCTGAGCGACGAGGCGCTCGAGGCGCGGCTCGAGGCCTGGCGGGCTGAGCGGACGGCCGAGGTCGCGGAGCGCCCGGAGGATGACGCCCGAAAGCCAGAGACCGCGCCGCAATGATCCTGAGCCCCGGCGCGACGATTGGCATTCTCGGCGCTGGGCAACTTGGGCGTATGCTGGCGATGGCTGCGCTGAAGGTCGGGCTTCGCACCCACATTTTCTCCCCCGAGGACGTAGCGCCCGCCTACGACGCGGCCGCGGCCCGCACCGTCGCCGCCTTCGAGGACGAGGCGGCGCTCGCTCGTTTCGCGGAAAGCGTCGACGTCGTCACCTTCGAGTGGGAGAACGTGCCGACGACGACGCTTGAGTTTCTTGCGGAGCGGGCGCCGGTTCGTCCGGGGGCTCGGGCCCTGGCGCTCACTCAAGACCGGCTGACCGAAAAGACGTTCCTGCGCGATCTCGGCCACAGGGTCGCGCCCTTCGTCAGCGTCGAGGATGCGGGCGCGCTCGTGCGCGCGGTCGCCGAGCTCGGCCGTCCCTCGATTCTCAAGACCCGGCGGCTCGGCTACGACGGCAAGGGCCAGTCGCTGATCCGCGAAGGCTCCAATGTCGCCGCAGTTCACCGCACGCTGGGCTCGGTGCCGATGATCCTCGAAGGCTTCGTCGCTTTCGAGCGCGAGGTGTCGGTGATTGCGGCTCGGAGCCTGGAAGGGGAGATCGCGTCGTACGACATCTGCGAGAACGAGCACGAGCGTCACATCCTGGCGCGCACCCGGGCCCCGGCGCGCGTGAGCGCAGAGACGTCGACCGAGGCAAAGCGCATCGCCGCCTCGGTGATTGGCGCTCTCGACTACGTCGGCGTGCTGGCGGTCGAGATGTTCGTCACCCGCGATCACCACGGCCACGAAGCGCTCGTGGTCAACGAGATCGCGCCCCGGGTCCATAATTCTGGCCATTGGACGCTCGAGGGCGCGCAAACGTCGCAATTCGAGCAGCATATCCGCGCCATCGCCGGCTGGCCGCTTGGCGCGACGACGCGCCGCGGCCGGATCGAAATGCACAATCTGATCGGCGAGGACGCCGAGGACTGGCGCGACATCCTGGCTCAGCCTGACCTCGCGCTGCATCTTTACGGCAAGCTCGAGGTCCGACCGGGGCGCAAGATGGGCCATGTCACGCGCGTCTTCCCCGAGACGCCGCACCACGACTGAACGCGTCTTGACAGGCTCGACCGCCCCTCCTTATAGGGGCGGCTCGCCTGCGCCGGGCTTTTTCAGGCGTCGAGTTTCGGCGGGATAGCTCAGCTGGTTAGAGCGGCGGAATCATAATCCGTAGGTCCCCAGTTCAAGTCTGGGTCCCGCTACCAACTCATAAATGAGACAAGAAGCCGGCTGCCAGCTTTTCGCTCTGGGCAAGGGCTCGGGCAAAGCAGCGCGGCGGGCCGCGTATGCCCTCAACGCGCGTTTCCGACGACACGAATCCCGCCCAAACTGCCGGATTCGTAGAGGCGGACGATGACCGAATAGAATGTCTCCTGCGCGGCATAGGCGCCTTCGCCATGGACGCGCGCGTAAAGCTCATGGTTCTGCCGCCATAGCCGCAGCCGCGCGGCGGCGTAGGGCGCCCAGTCGCTCGTTAAGTCCGTGGCTGCAACGTCGACGAAACCGGCTGCTCGCATGTCCATGGCGTAGTCTTCGACACTGGTCACCGAGAGGCCAAAGACGACTTCGCGTAGGTCGCGCAGATCATTCGGGGCGAAGGGCGCGCGCATGCAGAGATCCTCGATGTAGCACCCGCCGCCGGAGCGCAGCGTGCGCGCCAGTCGCTCCAATAGGCGGGGCCGCTCAGGAATGTGCAGGATGGCCAACCAGCTGACCACCGCGTCGAACTGCCCGTCGGCAAACGGATAGGCGAGGGCGTCGCCGAGGACATGCGTGACGCGTTCGGCGAGACCACTGCGTTGCGTTAGATCGACGGCAATCGCATGGAGATCAGGCTGGAGCTCCAGCGCCGTCACGCGACAGCCAAGCGTATGGGCCAGATAACGAGCAGGGCCGCCGACGCCGGAGCCGATGTCGAGCACGCGGCTCGTCGGCCCGAGCGCAAGCCGATCGGCGGCGGCGCGGATCGCGTCGGTTCCGTGATAGTGCCATTGGTCGAGGTCAAACAGCTGCTCCGGCGGGATCGCGTCTTGAGCGCCGATTCCGCGAGCGGACAGTCCCCGCGCAATGCGACCCAAATGCGTGTAGAGCGGCATGGCTGCTATGGACTTCTCGCTCACCGCAAACCTCTCGCCTCCACTCGGACGACAATTGATTCAGACGAGCAGAAATCCAGAAGCTTGTCGCTATGAACAAGCTTGGCCGTCTGCATCCCAAGGCCCACCAAGAGAATCGGAGGATCGTAGCTGCGCCGTTTCAGCGTGAGCCGGCTTTCCGGCGCGATCCGCCGCGGTTGCCGGCGTAGAATCCGGTCTCGGCCTCGATGCAGGAATCAAGCTCGGCGCAGGTGAGGACGATCCAGAAACTCGCCCAGAGCCACAGCATGAACCCGACCATCGTGCTCAGCGATCCATAGGTGACGGCGAGGCTCGCAAACCGGTCCGTGAACCAGGAGAACAGAGCCGTGCAGAGCACGATCAGCAGCGCCGCGATCGTGCTGCCGAACGTGACGAGCGGCCACGGCTCGCGAGCGCGATGGGGGGCGTAGCGGTAGAGAAGGGCGAGCGCGATTGCTGCGCCAACGAACAGGACCGGCCAGCGCGACAGCCTTAGGAAAAGCAGGGTCAAACTGCCGAAGCCGGACGCTTGAAGCAGAACCGGGGTGATCACGCCGCCGGCGGCCAAGATTGCGATCGTCGCCAGCGTCCCGGCCGTGAACAGCAAGGTGATGGCGGTGAGGCGAAAGAAACTGCGCCGCTCCTCTGTGTCGTAGATCAGGTTCAGTCCGCTAAAAAGGGCCCGCATTCCGCTGTTGGCGCTGTAAATCATAAAGGCTAAACCTATGATCGGAGCGACGGCGCCAAGCTCCTTGTATTCCCCGTTTCTGTCGGCGGGGTTGTTCTGCAAAGACGATTGAAACGCTTGGGTGATGAGTTGGCGGCTGCTGTCAGGCACAAAGCCTGAGATCAGCTGCATCAAGTCCCGAACACCGGTGCTGCCCAGGACTTCGGTTGTGAGCCAAACCAGCAGTGCGATTGCTGGGAAGACTGCAATGACGACCCGGAACGCAACTCCGGAAGCAACGATCGAGACGTGATCGCCGCGATATTCCTGATAGGTGCGCCGTAAGACCGGGCGCCAGTGCCTTACGGCCGCGGAGATGATGCGTTTGACGCTTATCATGATCGCGCAATCCCGACACGCATGAAGTTACTCCCGGGCGCCGGGCATCGTTGGTTGATCGGCCGCCTCGAAAGCCTTGGTCAGGACGCTCATGGTCCCATCGGTTTCCAGCACGACCGCCGCCACGGATGCCACATCGTTTTCGCCCTGCGACCGTAGAGCGGAAAGAACCTCGTCGCGCATCACGCGCTGAGACCGGAGTGCGCAGTCGAGAAACCGGCCCTTGTGAAGCAGGAGCGCTGGTTCGCTTTTCACCAGACTTTCGAAACGCGGCGAGCGCACACAAGTCCAGGTGATCAGGAACTGCATCGCGATCAGCATCGCATCGCTACCACGCCCTCGGCAAGCGCAACCGAGTTGTTGAGGAGCACGGTCGCGAGCGTCGAGCCGATCGCCACGCGGGCGAGGTCGGTCCAGCCATCGAAGAACATGCGTTCACCGCGCCGGTGCGCTGAAGAAGAAGGCAAGGCCGAGCAGCGCGTAAACGCCCAGCAGAAGCACGCCCTCGAACCACGTCGTTTCGCCGTCCACGGCGATGGCGTTGACCACGAAAGCCGTGGTTGCGATGGCGAAGAGATGAAGCGGATTGCCGAAGACCAGCGTCATCGGATGCCCGAGAACCCACGAGACGAGCACCAGCAGCGGCGCCACCACCACCGCGACCTGGATCGAGGAGCCGACGCAAATGCTCATGACGAGACCCATCTTACCCTTGCGGGCAAAGGAGGCCGCCGCGAACAGGTCGGCCACGGTGCCGACGAGCGCCAGCACGATGACGCCGAGAAACAGGCCTGACAGATGCAAGGCGCCCGCCGTGGCTTCGAGAGCGCCGGAAACCAGTTCGGCCTCGAGCGCGATCGCCGCCGTGGCCGCGACGAGCGCCATGAGGGAGACCCAGACCGGCCAGTTCGCCTTCCCACCCCGCGGCTCGTCGCTGGCGAAGACATCGCGACGGGTGACAAGCGTGTAAACGAGGTTGGCGCCGTAGAGCACGATCAGAACGACCGAAACACTGAGACTGAGATCTTCGTCCGCCACGCCCATCGCCGTTCGCTGGATCGCAGCCCGCCCGGCGAAGTCGAAGACGGCCGGCAGGAGCAGGGCGACGAGGACCAGGATCAGCATGGTCGAGAGCTGGCCAGCGCGTTCCCGCTTGAAGGTGAGCCGATCGTGGCTGACGCAGCCGGCCACGATCGCCAGCCCCAAGCCGAACAGACCCGTGCCGATAATTGAGCCGGTGATCTGCGCCTGAACCACGTCCGGCCTGCCACGCATCAGCACAGAGAGGGCGAGAATCAGTTCGGCAATGCTGCCGAAGCTGACGTTCAAAAGCCCTCCGATCGCCGGACCGATCCGTTCGGCGATCTGTTCGGTCGACCGCCTTACCCAGTCGGCGAGCACGCCGATGGCCGCCGCGCCGGCCAGAAAGACCCAGAACGGGGCGACCGCGAGCAGGTAATGCAGCGCCGGCGCGACCGGCGCCGTGGACAGCAGCGCGAGCGGAATCGCCAGCTGTATAAACACGGATTCCTCACTCCGAGGGGTCGGCGCTGAAGCCTCCTGTTCCCGGCGCGACGCCTCTCGCATCAGATTCAATCCCGTTCGGGTCGGTGGGGACGAAAAGCCAAAACGGGATAGAGGGCCCGGCGACGCTTAGAGGGAGCAAACTCAATCCCCAGGCGCGCGCGCTGACAGCGAGCGGGGCAGGAACCTCCAGTAACCACACGCAAAAGCCGGCATTGCCGCGCCGTCTCATTTGAATTACATTTTTATACAGATAATGGCGGAGCCGCTGGCGAGCCTGTTTTCCGCCGCTCGCACCGCTCTCTTTAGGTTCACAGTTTGATCGACCCCGAGGGGAACGACTATGCGAAAACTCCTAGCCGGTGCGCTTGTTGCAACGTCGCTCGCCGGCCAAGCTTACGCCGGCGCCTATAGCGACAACACGGCCGACATGTACTCTTCGCCGCCGCGGATCGTCACCCATCGGGTCTGGTCTCTCGAATGCGATCCGGCGAACGGCGGCCCCTATTTCGTCGGCTACGACAGCGGCGACAAGACAGTCCAGATCAAGACGCCGAACGGCCGGCCTTACACCTATGCAGCGCGAGCCGAGCGCGTTGGCCCAGGCGTTTCGCGCGTCTTCGCCATCCGGCCAGATCAGAACCGTTACCTCGTGATCACGATCGCGGGCGATTCCTCGTCGCTGCAGGCGATCGGTCAGAATGCCGGCGGCTCGCCGGGCGGGACGGATTTTTGCCACGTCGTCAACGGCTGGGACTAGAGCAGGGCGCGTTCAGGCCGAACCGTCATCGCCGCGAGCGTAAGCCTCGACCCGACTCGGGGTTCGACGGGCCCTCGCATCTGAACACGAGCGGCTACCCGCTCTTTAGAAAGAAGGCTTACCGGGTAGGCCGGTGACTTTGCGTCTTATGCCAACCGCGGCGGCTTTCCGGGTTGACCGACATCCGGCAAAGGCGAGGCCCGCAAATCCGACGAGCAGCATCGCTCAGGTCGACGGCTCGGGGACCGGTTGCGGGGGGACCGCGGTCGGGTCCCAGACGAAGCTTCCGCCGCCGCCGCCGCCGTTGGCTCCGCTCGAGTTCCCCGCTCCGCCAGCCACGATGTCCAGTTCGGTCCCCATGTCGAGAAATACGCTGCCACCGACGCCGGCGCCGTAGCCGCCGGTCCCAAACCCCAGTCCGCCCTGCGCGCCGACCGCGGCGACGAAGTAGAATCCAGTCGTCGGGATCGTGTATTGAACGACGGTTCCGGTCAGGTTGAAAACCGTGAGCCCGACGATGACATAGCCGTTACTGGAAGATTGTCCGGGCGCGCCGTTGAAATCCGAAGTCTCGATCGTGTCGCGCAGCGCGGGATTGAGGTAGGATCCGCCGCCGCCGCCGCCATTGGCGCCTTCGCCAGCGCCGCCTCCGCCTCCGGAATACCCGCCGCCGCCGCCGACGAGGCCGTCGCCGCCGCCGCCGCCGAAGCCACCGGCGCCCGGGCCACCAAAGCCGAAGCCGCCAGCGAAGGTCGGAGCGCTGAGACCTCCGCCGGACGCGCCGCTGCCGCCATTGCCGAGCCAGCCCGCGCCGCCGCCGCCGCCGTTTGTTCCGGATTCGGAGATCACGCCTCCAACACCGCCGCCTCCGCCGCCGCCCCCACCGCCTCCGCCGCCGCCCCCACCGCCTCCGCCGCCGACGGCGATCAGCGTCAGCGCGGCGTGGGCCGGCTGGGCGGCAGCAAGCGCAACTACGAGCGCCATCGCGCTCGCGCGGATCATCGTGCTGGCTTTCATGACGAGTTCCTCCTTGCCTCGAGCGAGCCGCGTTGTCGTCGGCAAGAGGCTAAGGATCAGGAGCCTGATACTTGTGCGGACGAGTCAAGTCACAAGCTGTGACGTCGCGAGGTAAGCCGCCGTCGCAACGGATCGATCCTCCGAACACCCGGCGCGCGGCGCGGCGGGCCGTCGTATAAGGCTTAAGCGGCGCCAAAACCGCCCTCCTGGTTTCGGCGCGCCTCGCTGGATCGCGGCTGCAACCTACCGCTTGCCGCTCGCCCTCGGCGGCTCGGGCGCGAAAGCGAGCCGGCCTTTCGCGCTGAGCCGAACCATCGCCCCACCGACGTTGGCGCCATAAGCGCGCCGCTCTTTGAGCGCGTCGCGCAAGTCCCCCGCCAGCGTTTCGATCTTCTCGAGCCCGATGCGCGTCGCATCGCGCTGGCCCGCCTCGGCGATGCGTCGCGCAAGAATCCGGTGCGCGATCGCGATCGGCGCGGCGAAGAGCGTGCGCGCGTCGATCGCGCCTTCCGAGCCGACCTGCGCCTCGACCTCAGCGGTCAGATGCGCCAGCGCCGCCTCGGTCTCGCGCGCGCGCCGCGCCAGGCGGTCGAGCGCCTCGGCGCTCAGGCCCTCCTCGTCCAGTCGCGCAAGAAGGGCGCGCAGGCGCGTGCGGGCGAAGCGCGGGTCGACGTTGGAAGGATCGTCGATAAACGGCGCGCCGCGCGCCCTGGCGAAGGCGATGAGATCGCGCTTCTTCAACTCCATGAGCGGCCGGGCGATCGTCATGCCGTCGCGCGTGCTCATGACGTCCATGCCGCGTAAGCCCGCAAGGCCCGATCCGCGCAGCAGACGAAAGAGCACGGTCTCCGCTTGATCGTCGGCGTGATGGGCGGTGATGAGCGCGTCGGCGCCGATCGCCTTCGCGTGATCGACGAGCAGGCGGTAGCGCGCCTCGCGGGCGCGCTCCTGCAGGCGGCTCGTCGGCTTCACGCCTTTCCAATGAAGGACGCGATGGCCGACGCCAAGCCGCGCGCAGAGCGCGGCGACGGCCTTGGCCTCGTCCGCGCTTTCCGGTCGAAGCCCGTGGTCGACCGTGGCGGCCTCGATCCGGGTTTTGCCGCGCTGCCTGGCCCATTCGGCCGCCATCAAAAGCAGCGCGGTCGAATCCGGGCCCCCGGATACCGCGACCAGAAGCGCCTTGGCGCGAACAAACGGGGCGAACAGCGCGCCGATGTCAACCGACGAGAGAGCGGGCGAGCGCCTCGCGCTCAACAATGATCCTTGGCGCTCTCGTGCTCGGCCAGCCTCTTCACCGAGGCGGACGCCGTCGGGTAGCGCTTGCCGAATTCGCCCAGCGTCGCGCAGGCCTGCTCGGAATTGCCAAGCTCGGCTAGCGTCTGCCCCAGCCGCACCATGCTTTCCGGCGCCCGCGACGATTTGGAATAGTCGGTCGTGACCTTGAGATATTGTTCGGCGGCCTCGCGGGGACGCGAACGTTGAAAATAGGTTTCACCGATGTAGAAGATCGCGTCCGGACTCAGGCGATGGGCGGGATTGGCGGCGAGAAACGCCTTGAATCCAGTCTCCGCCTCCGGGTATTGCCCGGCCTGAAAGGCTTGGAGCGCCGCGTTGTATTGCTCCCGCGGCTGATCGAGCATCGCGACCCCGGAGCCGACGACCATCGGTCCGCTCGACTGGGCGGCGGGCGGCGGTCCCTTTCCGAGTTCAAGCGGCGCGCCAGGGGCAGGCTGCTCACGCGCGAGCTGAGTCGGGGCCTCGCGCACGAGCGGCGCGCTCGGCGGCGTCGTTCCCAAAGGCCGAGGCGCGCCGGGCGCATTCGGATCGGCGTTGGGATCGAACGCGTCCGATCGCCTGGGTCTCGGCGCGATTGCCGGCTGGTCGGGCGTCAAGGGGGCTTCTGCGACATCTGAGTCCGGCGGCGCGCCGCCCGAGCGATCGCCGAAACGGAATTCAACGTCCTGGCGGAACTTCTGCAGCTGCGCCTCCAGCCGATGCTGCGCGTTCTGCAATTCCTCGATTTGGCCGTAAGCTTGGCGAAGTTCTTCCTCGAGTTGATTGATGCGCACCACCAGGCCAGCGGGGTCGCCGGGATCGCCTGGCGCGCCGCCAGGGATGTTGGCCGGCGGGGGAGCCTGGCGGTGGAAGATGTCGAACTGCGCGTGCGCCGGCGCCGTCAGCATCATGCAAGCGACGAACACGGCGACCATGCTAGGGCGAAACGACGACGTCACTGTAAGTGTCCTGACTGCCTTCTTCTTTGCCGGTTCATAGGCTCGGCAATTGTCGATTTTAAGTCGCGGCGCGCTGTGGGTTTCACAGTCCTCAACTGCCGGCCGCCCCATTCAGCACGGTCACAGCGCGACGGTTCTGAGACCAGCACGAGATGTCGTCGCAGACCGCAACCGGCCGTTCCTTGCCGTAGCTGATCGTCCTCATGCGGGAGGCGGAGATGCCCTTGGCGACGAGATAATCGTGTACGGCCTGGGCGCGACGTGAGCCAAGCGCGAAATTGTATTCGCGCGTGCCGCGCTCGTCGGCATGACCCTCGATAGTGAAGCTGTACTTGCTGTATTGGTTGAGCCACGCCGCCTGCTTGTCCAACGTAGCCTGGGCGGTTGGCGAGAGATCGGTCTGATCGGTGGTGAAGAAAACACGGTCCCCGACCGTCTGGTTGAATTCCTGCACGCTACCCGGCCCGGACGCGCCATAGCCAGCGCCTGCCCCTGCTGCGAGGTTGTCGGGGTTGTTGTGCGCGCAGGCGCTCAAGGCCAAGCCCAGCGCGAACGCTCCCGCCAGCGCCATCGACCTTCGGGTCATGTTCGCGAACATTCTGTCACTCCCGACGACCCACCCGCTCGCGCACTAGCCGCCCCACGCGTTAACGCAAGGTTTCGATAAGCTTACCGGCTCGTTGCAGCGCAATGAGCAACGCGTCGCAACCCGCGAGCAGCGTTAACAGCGGATTAATGGCCATATTGCGGCCCACAATGCCTTGCGCTCGCCGCGTTTGATCGGCATCTTCACGCAGTCGTGAAGACGAGTGCTTTAGGGACTCACGGGATTCTGGGAACAATGAAGCGGCCCCGAGTAAGACGCACCGCCCTGCTCGCCCTGGCGATGGTGTTTTTGGTCGTCGCCTGGGTGTGGGACGGCCTGGCCGCAATCGGGCGAACGATTGCAGCAATTATCCCCTGGGCGCGTTTCAAGCAGTCCTTCGCGGTGCTGGTCGATCGGTTGCCGGCGCCCATCGTTCTCTTGATTTTCCTTGTGCCTTTTTTGATCGTTGAGCCGCTTCTGGTGGTGGCCACTATCGCGATCGCGATGGGGTACGTGATCAGCGGCGCAATCGCCTGGATCGTTCTAAAGATTCTCGCGGTCGCGCTCATCCCGGCGATCTTCGATTTGACGAAGCATCGACTGATGACCATGCCATGGTTCGTCAAGGCGTATGAGAAGCTAATGGCGTTTCATCACTACGCGGACCAGATCGTGGCCCCGTACAAAAACGCAGCCGTCGCTGTTCTGCGTCGATGGCGTATGCACGCCGCCACCGTGACAAGACGCGTTCCCGGCGTCGCGCATCTCGCGGCGCGCTTCGCCTCTCGCAAGCGAGCGAACGGGCGGCCGGCCATGCCCTCGAACAGGTAGGGCGGGACGCTCGCGGGATCTCGTCGCAATACGAACATTGCGTTGGCTCGCAATATTCATTTGCCCCCGCACAAGCGATAACTTTGATGGGATTGACAGTCCCGACCGCCGGGACCACATTGACCTCGCTCGAGGGGCGTCCCGAACGGGGCTGAGACGGCGACAAGCCGAACCCTTTGAACCTGATCCGGGTCATGCCGGCGAAGGGACTGAAGCGGCCTAGATCCTCCTTTTGGCCCGCCCGATTCCCGCACCCGGACCTGATATGCGAGGAGACGGCAATGAATGAGATTCCCAAATTCGTCGCGCCGCGGACGGTTACGACTGGGCCGATCGCGGGTTCGCGCAAAGTTTACGCGGCGCCTAACGGGAATGCCGACATCCGCGTTCCGTTTCGCGAGATCGCGCTCTCCGACCCCAACGAGCCGACGATCCGCGTCTACGACCCTTCCGGTCCCTATACCGAGAGCAATACGCTGGTCGACCTCAGCGAGGGCCTGAAGCCCGTGCGAGAGTCCTGGATCAAAGGGCGCAACTTTGCCGAAGTGCAGCCACGCGCGATCAAGCCGGAAGACAACGGCAACGTCTCAGCGGATCGTGTGGCCCCGCTTTGCCCGGCGACCCGCCTGCTGCGCGCGGGCAAGCCGGGGCAACTCGTGACCCAGTTCGAATTCGCCCGCGCCGGCATCATTACCGAAGAGATGATTTATGTCGCTCATCGCGAGAATCTGGCGCGCGAGGCGGCGTTTGAGCACGCTCAGGAGCGCCTCGCCGACGGCGAGAGCTTCGGCGCGTCGATCCCCGAATCCATCACGCCCGAATTCGTGCGCGAGGAAGTGGCGCGGGGGCGCGCGATCATTCCCGCCAACATCAACCACCTCGAACTGGAGCCGATGGCGATCGGCCGCAATTTCCTGGTCAAGGTGAACGCCAACATCGGCAATTCGGCGGTAAGCTCGGGCGCTGCGGAGGAAGTCGAGAAGATGGTGTGGGCGATCCGCTGGGGCGCCGACACGGTCATGGACCTCTCGACCGGCCGTAACATTCACAACATCCGCTCCTGGATTCTGCGCAATGCGCCGGTTCCGATCGGAACGGTGCCAATCTATCAGGCGCTGGAGAAGGTTGGCGGCGATCCGCTCAAGCTCGACTGGGAAGTGTTCAAGGACACGCTGATCGAGCAGGCCGAGCAGGGCGTCGATTATTTCACCATCCACGCCGGCGTCCGGTTGGCCTATGTGCCGCTGACCGCGAAGCGCGTCACGGGCATCGTCTCGCGCGGCGGCTCGATTATGGCGCGCTGGTGCCTCGCCGGGCACCGCGAGAGCTTCCTTTATGAGAAGTTCGACGAGATCTGCGATATCATGCGCAAGTATGACGTGTCGTTCTCGCTTGGCGACGGCCTGCGTCCGGGCTCGATTGCCGACGCCAACGACCGCGCGCAATTCGCGGAATTGGAGACGCTTGGCGAATTGACGAAGGTCGCCTGGGACAAGGGCTGCCAGGTGATGATCGAGGGCCCCGGCCATGTTCCGATGCACAAGATCAAGGTCAACATGGAGAAGCAGCTTCGCGAATGCGGCGAAGCGCCCTTTTATACGCTCGGGCCGCTGACCACGGACATCGCGCCGGGCTACGATCACATCACATCGGGGATTGGCGCGGCGATGATCGGTTGGTTCGGCACCGCCATGCTCTGCTACGTGACGCCGAAAGAGCACCTTGGTCTGCCAGACCGCGAGGACGTCAAGACGGGCGTCATCACCTATCGCATCGCGGCTCACGCGGCTGACCTCGCCAAGGGCCATCCTGCGGCGCAGATCCGCGATGACGCGGTGTCTCGCGCGCGCTTCGACTTCCGCTGGGAGGACCAGTTCAACCTCTCGCTCGATCCCGACACCGCGCGGAAGTTCCACGACGAGACGCTGCCGAAGGACGGTCACAAGGTCGCGCATTTCTGCTCGATGTGTGGGCCGAAATTCTGCTCGATGCAAATCACCCAGGATCTCCGCAAGGAAGCCGAGGCGATGGCCGGAATGGCGGAGAAGTCGCGCGAGTTCCTGGACAAGGGCGGGGCGCTCTACGTCGATGCAGCGGAATGAGGCGATGCGCGCGACCGTCGTTGGCGCGGGCGTCGTCGGTCTGACGACCGCGGTTACGCTCGCCGAGCGCGGCGCGAATGTCACACTTCTTGAGCGGTCGCGTGAACTCGGCGGCAACGCGTCGTGGCTTGCCGGCGGCATGCTCGCGCCGTTCTGCGAGGGCGAAAGCGCGCCGCAACGCGTCGTGGATCTTGGGCAGCGCGCGATGGATTGGTGGAGCGCGCGCGTTCCCGGTGTGACGCCCAGGGGCACCCTGGTTGTTGCGCCGCCCCGCGACGCAAGCGAGATCGACCGTTTCGCGACGCGGACGGAAGCGCATGTGCGGGTGGACGAAGCGGGCATTGCGGAGCTCGAACCGGATCTGGCCGGGCGCTTCCGTAACGGGCTGTTCTTCGCGAACGAAGGCCATCTCGACCCGCGCGTCGCCTTGTCGGCGCTGGCCGAGCGCTTGCGCGCGAAGGGCGGCGAAATCCGTTTTGGCGCGGATGGCGAAACTCCTGGTAAGGCGGATGTGGTCATCGATTGCCGGGGATGGGCGGCCCGCAAGGCGCTTCCCGAATTGCGCGGCGTGCGCGGCGAAATGATGCGCATCCGCTCGCGTGAGGTGACGCTCGCGCGCGCGGTGCGTTTTCTGCATCCTCGCATTCCCCTCTACATCGTTCCGCGGGCGAACAACGAATTCATGATCGGCGCGACGATGATCGAGAGCGCGGACAAAGGCGCAGTCAGCGTGCGCTCGGCGATCGAACTTCTGAGCGCAGCCTACGCGCTTCATCCAGCGTTCGGGGAAGCCGAGATCCTCGAGATGAGCGCTGACGTCAGGCCCGCCTATCCCGACAACGAGCCGCGCATCGAGGAGCGCGGCGAACGGATTTTCATTAACGGCTTTTATCGCCACGGATTTCTGCTCGCGCCAGCTTTCGCGGAGCGCGCGGCGACGCTGGCGCTCGAGCGGGTGGGAGCGCTCGCATGAGGCTGGTCGTCAACGGCGAACTCAGGGACGTTCCTGCGGCCACGCTCGCGGAAACCGTGCAATCGCTCGACTTCGGCGAGGCCAAGGTCGCGACTGCGCTCAACGGCGAGTTCGTGCCGGCGCGGGCGCGCGCGTCGACGCCGGTCAAGGACGGTGACCGGATCGAAATCCTGGCGCCCCGGCAGGGCGGGTGAAGATCATGACCTCCAATTCCGACTTCACTCTCTACGGCCTGAGCTTTCGCTCGCGGCTCATGCTTGGCACGTCGCAATATCCCTCGCCCGCGATCCTTGCGGAGGCTGCGCGGGCGAGTGGGGCGGAGATCCTTACGGTGTCGTTGCGGCGCGAGTCGGCGCGCGTCAAGGAAGGGCAGGATTTTTGGCGACTGATCCGCGAGATCGGCGCCCGCGTGTTGCCAAACACCGCGGGCTGTTACAGCGTGAAAGAGGCCGTGACGACGGCGCAAATGGCGCGCGAAGTGTTCGGCACGCCCTGGGTCAAGCTTGAAGTGATTGGCGAAGCCGACACCCTACAGCCGGACCCATTCGGGCTCGTTGAAGCGGCGCGTATTCTCTCAGCCGACGGTTTCCACGTCTTCCCCTACACGACCGAAGATCTCGTGGTCGCCGAACGGCTGATCGAAGCTGGCTGCAAGGTGTTGATGCCCTGGGGCGCGCCCATCGGCTCTGGCAAGGGGCTCAACAACGTCTTTGGGCTGCGCGCGATGCGGGCGCATTTCCCCGAGATTTCGTTGATCGTCGACGCCGGCCTCGGCGTGCCGTCGCACGCCGCGGCGGCGATGGAGCTTGGCTACGACGGCGTGCTGCTTAACACCGCTGTCGCGAAGGCGGGCGATCCCATCGCGATGGCGCGCTCCTTCGGCCAGGCGATTGACGCGGGCCGCGCCGCCTTCCTGGCGGGCCCCATGGAGTCGCGCGACATGGCGGCGCCCTCGACGCCTGTTGTCGGCCGGGCGGTCCTCACGTGAGCGACGAGGCCTCCGGCAGCGCCATCCCACCTCAAAAGAGACCGGAGCCCGGCCTCGACCCTTTTTATCCTATCGTCGATAGCGCCGAATGGGTCGCCCGACTGGTCCGCGTCGGCGCGAGGCTGATTTAGCTCCGCATCAAGGATCGAGACGAGGCGGCGGTCGCGCGCGAGACTCGGTTGGCGCTCGCTGCTTGCAAGCCTGCGGGCGCGAGCCTTGTCGTCAACGACTATTGGCGTGTCGCAATCGACGAGGGGGCGCCCTGGCTTCATCTTGGTCAAAAGGATCTCGACAACGCCGACGTGCTCGCCGTGCGCAAGGCGGAGATCAGGCTCGGAATCAGCACCCACGACGACGCAGAGCTCGTGCGGGCGCTTACCTTCGCGCCCGATTACGTCGCGCTCGGGCCGATCTATCCGACCAAGCTCAAGGCCATGGCGTTCGCCCCGCAGGGGCTGGAGAAGATCGGCGTGTGGAAGCGCCGCATCGGAGCCATCCCGCTGGTGGCGATCGGCGGACTTAACGTCGAACGGGCGAAGCTGTGTCTCACGGCCGGCGCCGACATTGTCTCCGTCGTGACCGACATCACGCTCAACGCCGATCCCGAGGCGCGTGCGCGCGATTGGGTGGCGGCGACGCGGCCGGCGTGAACCAAAGGCTCCCGATCGCCCTGACCATCGCCGGTTCTGATTCTGGCGGCGGCGCCGGAATTCAAGCCGACATCAAGACCTTCGCGGCGCTTGGCGTCTACAGCGCGAGCGTGGTCACTGCGCTGACGGCTCAGAACACGCTCGGGGTCCAGGCGATACACTATTCACCGCCCGGAATCGTTGGCGCCCAGATCGACGCGGTGCTCGAGGATTTCGCCGTCGCGGCGATCAAGATCGGCATGCTTGGCAGTGCGGAGATCGTCAACGTCGTAGCGGGAACACTCTTGGAGCGCTTATCCAGGAGCCCTGCAGAAAAAGAGGGCGCGTCCGTTCTCCCCCGGGGAAAGGGGGGGCCGAAGGGCGGGATGAGAACCGTTGTCATCTGCGATCCTGTCATGATCGCGTCCTCCGGAGACGCGCTCAGCGGCGCAGGTTTTGTCGAGGCGATCACTCATAAGCTGCTGCCACTCATCGACTGCCTCACACCAAATCTTGCCGAAGCGGCCGCGCTGCTCGGTGAGCGAGTCGTGGAGTGCGAAGCGGACATGGCGCGCCAGGGCAAGGCGTTGTTGAAGCTCGGCCCGCGAGCGGTTCTGATGAAGGGCGGTCACCTTGAAGGCGGAGAGGCTGTAGACCTTCTGGTGACAGAGGACGCCATTCACCGTTTCGCTGCGCCGAAACTCGCCTCCAAAAACCTGCATGGCACGGGCTGTACCTTGTCGAGCGCCATCGCCGCCAACGTCGTGCTTGGGGCCTCCTTGCCCGAGGCTGTGGCTGCGGCGAAGGCGTTCGTGCGCCAGTCGATCGAGCGCGGCCGGGATGTCACGCTCGGCGCGGGAGCCGGGCCGCTGATCCAGACCGGGCTGCGTTCGGGCCGCTGATTTTCGCCGGCCGCGTGTGCGCGCCGTGGATATCCTCGGCCTTGGGCCTGCGCTCGGCGCGCTGATTTGCTAGGTTTGCGGCAATGGACGCCTCCAGCGACAGCCCCAATTCCGAGACCGCCGCGCGCCTCACGCCGATGATGGCGCAATATCTGGAGATCAAGGCGGTTAATCCGGGTTGCCTGCTCTTCTACCGGATGGGCGATTTCTACGAGCTGTTCTTCGACGACGCGGAAGTCGCCAGCCGGGCGCTCGGTATCGTGCTTACGAAGCGCGGCAAGCACGAAGGCGAGGACATCCGCATGTGCGGCGTGCCTGTCGAGCGCGCCGATGATTACCTCAACCGGCTGATCGCGCTTGGCCATCGCGTCGCCGTCTGCGAACAGATGGAGGACCCAGCGGCCGCAAAAAAACGGGGACCGAAGTCGGTCGTCAAGCGGGACGTCGTGCGGCTTGTGACGCCCGGCACGATCACCGAGGAGCGGCTCTTGGAGCCCGGCCGGGCGCGCCTTTTGACGGCCGTTCAGAAGGTGCGTTCGAGCGAGGGAAAACAGGTGTATGGGCTCGCCGCGCTCGACCTGTCGACGGGCGCGGTTGCCCTCAGCGAGACGGACGAAGCGGGCCTTGCGGCGGAGCTCGCGCGCCTCGAACCGAGCGAGGTCGTCGCTTCGCAAGCGGTGCACGACGAACCGCTGTTTTCCCAGATCGTGCGTGAAATGCGTGTGCCGGTTACGCCGCTCGCTCGCGATGGCGGCGACGGCGCGGCGGCTGAACGCCGGGTCTGCGAGTTTTACGGCGTCGAAACCCTCGACGGCTTCGGCGCGTTCACGCGCGCCGAGGTCGCCGCCGCCGCGCTGGCGCTGGCTTACGTCAAGCGCACCCAGTTCGAAGCCCGGCCCGCGCTCTCGCCCCCGACCCGGCGGGCGCGCGGCGCGAGCCTCGAAATCGATCCGGCGACGCGCGCCAACCTCGAGCTCACGCGAACCCTGAGCGGCGCCCGCGAGGGTTCGCTCCTGGCGACGATTGACCTCACCGTGACCCCCGCAGGCGCGCGCCTCTTGGCCGAGCGGCTGGCGAGCCCGCTGACCGATCCAGAAGCCGTCAACAGGCGGCTCGAGTCGCTTGATTTCCTGGTCGAAGCAGCGCCGATGCGCGACGCCTTGCGCCGGGCGCTCATGCACGCGCCCGACTTTTTGCGAGCGCTTGCGCGTTTGAGCCTCGATCGCGGCGGGCCGCGGGACCTCGCCGCCGTTCGCGACGGCCTAGCCGCGGCAGCGGCTTTGGCCAGCATTCTCGAGGCCGCCGAGGATCTGCCGCCCGCACTGCTCAGCGCCTATGCGAGGCTCCGCGCCGATTGCGCCGAAGTTGGGCGCGATCTTGAAGCCACGCTCGCCGACGAGTTGCCGCTGCTTAAGCGCGACGGCGGGTTCGTGCGCGCGGGCGCAGTCTCGGCGCTCGACGAAGCGCGGAGCCTGCGCGACGAAAGCCGCCGCGTGATCGCGGGGCTGCAGGCGTCCTACGCCGACGAAGCGGGCGTCAAGCAGCTCAAGATCAAGCACAACAACTTTCTCGGCTACTTCATCGAGACGCCTCAGGCTGTCGGCGAGACGCTGCTCAGGCCTCCGCACAATGCGACTTTCATCCATCGCCAGACGATGGCTGGCGCAATGCGCTTCTCTACCAACGCGCTCGCCGATCTTGCCTCGCGCATCGCCTCCGCGGCGGACCAAGCGCTCGCGCTCGAACTCGAGGCGTTCGAGCGTCTGCGCCGAGCCTGCCTCGCCGAGGGCGAAGTCCTGCGCGGCTTTGGCGCAGCGCTGGCGGAGATCGATGTCGCCGCCGCGCTCGCCGAACTCGCGGTCAAGCGCAATTGGACACGGCCCTTGGTGGACGCCTCATTGAGCTTCCGGATTGAAGGCGGACGCCATCCAGTGGTCGAGGCGGCGCTGAGAGAAGCAGGCGAGCCGTTCGTCGCCAACGATTGCGATCTTACGGGAGAAGCAGGCAAAGGCGGGCGCATCGCCGTCGTCACCGGCCCCAATATGGCGGGCAAGTCCACTTACCTCAGGCAGAACGCGCTCATCGCATTGATCGGGCAAATGGGCGCCTATGTGCCAGCGTCGCGCGCGCATATCGGGATCGTCGATCGCCTGTTCTCGCGCGTCGGCGCCGCGGACGATCTCGCGCGTGGGCGCTCGACCTTCATGGTCGAGATGGTCGAGACTGCGGCTATTCTCAACCAGGCGACCCCTCGTTCGCTCGTGATCCTGGATGAGATCGGACGCGGCACGGCGACTTTCGACGGGCTCTCGATCGCATACGCCTGCGTCGAGCATTTGAGCGCCGTCAACCGTTCGCGGGCTTTGTTCGCCACCCATTTCCATGAGCTGACCGCGCTCTCCGAGACGCTGCCGCGGCTCGTCAATCTCACCATGCGGGTGACCGAGTTCAAGGGCGCGCTGGCCTTCCTGCATGAGGTGGTGCATGGCGCGGCCGACCGCTCCTATGGCATCCAGGTCGCGAAGCTGGCGGGGCTGCCGCCCTCGGTCGTCAAGCGGGCCCGACAGGTGCTCGCTAGCCTCGAAGCGTCTCGATCGAGCAGCTCGCTCGATGCGCTGCCGCTCTTCTCCTACGAGCCGCGGGAGCCGTCCCCGCCGCCCGCGCCCGACGAGATGCGCGCCGCGCTCATGGCGCTCGATCCCGACGCGATGAGTCCGCGCGATGCGCTCGAGGCCCTTTACAAGTTGAGGCGGCTGATCCGGGACAAGGCCGAATGACTGATCCCAAAATCCTCTTGGCCTCCCTCGCGGCGGCCTATCTCTACGTCGTCACGCCGGGGCCAGCGTTCCTTGCCTTGTTCACCCTTGCGGCGTCGCGCGGGCGGGCGTCGGGCGCCTGGTTCATCTGCGGTCATCTGGTGGGAGATGTGACCTGGGGCGCGCTCGCGGTTGCGGCGATCGTCGGGGCGAACCGCATCGGGCCTGCTCTATTCGAGCTCCTCGGCTTCGTTTGCGGGCTCTATCTCCTCTATCTCGGCGCCCGCGCCGTCATGACCAGGAAGGACATGCCTCCCCGCACGGTCGGCGCCGCGCGTCCGCTCGCGACCGGCATGGCGTTCGGGCTCACCAACCCCAAATCCTATCCGGTGGCGCTGGCGATGTTCTCGGCCATCGTCGCCCCCTATATCGGGGCGCTGAAAATGGCCGACGCGCCCCAGATGTTTATAGCCGCCTTCGTTGGCTTTCTGCTCGCCGACGTGACCCTGATCTTCGCTGCCGGCTTGGCCCCGGTGCGGCGATTTTTTCTGACCCATGGGGTCGTGGTGACGCGGCTCGTGGGCGTGATCTTCATCCTGTTCGGGGCGAAGTCGATCGCCGACGCGGCGGACGGGGCGATGCGGCGCACGGCGTGAGGACGCTAGCCGTCTTTGAGTGAAGCTTCCCAAGCATCGTCTGGCCGGTGCTTGGGCTCGCGCGCCATTCATCTCGCCGGCGCGACGGCTCCGAGTGGCGGCGCGAGGGCTGGAGACTGCGCTTCCGCTTCCGCCGCCTTCTGGCTTGCCCAGCGGCGCGCAAGCACGGCGCAGACCATGAGCTGCATCTGGTGGAAGAGCATGGTCGGCAGGAGGATCATGCCGAGGTCCGGGCCGGGGAACAGCACGCCCGCCATTGGCACGCCGGCCGCCAAACTCTTCTTCGAGCCGCAGAACACGATGGCGATCGTGTCCTCGCGGTTGAAGCCCAAGGTCTTCGCGGCGAAGCGGGTGGTGAAGAGCATGAAGGCGAGAACCAGAGCCTCGATGACGATCATGACGGCGAAGCCGCTGAGCGGCAGCGCGCGCCAGAGCCCCGCGCTGACCGCATGGCCAAAAGCGCCATAAACCACAAGCAGAATCGAGCCCCGGTCGGTCGCGGACAGAACGGCCTTGTGGCGCAGGACGAAGCCGCCGATCCACGGCCGCAACAACTGGCCGGCGAGAAGCGGCGCGATCAGGAGGAGGGCGATCTCGCGGATCGCGTCGCCCGTCGGCGCGCCGCCGCGGGCGGATGCGAAAATTCCGACCAGCACCGGCGTCAACACGGCGCCGATGAGACTCGACAGCGTCGCCGAGCACATCGCCGCGGGAACATTGCCGCCGGCGATCGAGGTGAAGGCGAGCGAGGATTGGATCGTCGACGGCAGGAGGCAGAGATAGAGGATGCCCAAAGCGAGCGGGCCCGGCACGAGCCATTGCGGCAGAGAATGAAAGAGGAGGAGGCCGATGACCGGGAACATGACGAAGGTGGACGCGAGCACGAGCGCATGCAGCCGCCAATGCGCGACGCCCGCGATCACATTCGCGGTCGCCAGGCGTGCGCCGTAGAGGAAGAACATGAAGGCGATCGCAATGTCGGTCGCGATCTTGACCGGCAGTTCGAACGTCGCATTCGGCGGGGCGAAACTCGCTAGCACGACGGTCGCGACCAGGAGCATGGTGAACATGTCGGGGGCGAATCTGGAGAAAGCCTTGCTCATGGGTGGGCACTATGCCGCAGTTCCTGCTCATTGGGAATGACGCTCGGTACGGTTTCGGTTATCATGCACCGTAATGACAGAGACCTTCGCTCCCGACCTGCTCATGACGTTCCTGGCGGTGGCCGAGAGCGGATCGTTCTCGGAAGCCGCACGGCGGCGGGGCTTGCGTCAGTCGACGGTGAGCCAGCAGGTGCGCCGGCTCGAAGCGGAGACGCGGCGACGTCTGTTCGATCGCGACACCCACCACGTCGCGCTCACCGTCGATGGGCAGGCGTTGACGGTGCTCGCCGGCGAGATCCTCGCCGCCTATTCGCGGGCCGAGCGCTATTTCTCGAACGCCGAACTCAGGGGCCGCGTCCGCTTCGGCGCCTCTGAGGATTTCGCCCTTTCGAGCCTGCTGCCGCAGGTTCTGCGCGCGTTTGCATCGAGGCACCCTCAAGTCGACATCGAGATGACGGTCGGGCTCGCCGCTGACCTCTACCAGGCCATGGACGAGAGCGCGCTCGATCTCATCTTCGCCAAGAGAAGGGCCGGCGACGGTCGCGGCCGCATGGTGTGGCGCGAGGAGATGGTCTGGATCGCCGCGCCGGACTGGCGGCGGGATCGCGAGCGTCCGCTGCCGCTTGTCCTCTATCCGCCGCGCAGCATCACGCGCGAGGCGGTTCTCGCCGCGCTCGAGAAGGCCAACGTTTCCTGGCGCATCGCCTGCACCTGCGGCTCGCTTTCGGGCCTTGTCGGCGCCGTCCTCGGCGGCCTTGGAATCGGCGCGCAATCGGCGCGTCTCAAGGCGGAAGGGACGGTCGCCGTCGGTCTCGAGGCCGGGCTGCCGCCGCTCGGCGAGACGGAATTCGTCGTCGTCCCCGCCCTCGGCCGGCCGAGCGCGCCGGTGCAGGCGATGGCCGACACGATCCTCGAGTTCGGCCAGGCTTTCGAGGTTGAGGCGCCGGTTTCAGAATTGCGCAGCAAGGAGCGGAGTTTGACCCATCAAGCATCGGCGTAGTCGGGAACAAGACAAACCCCGGAGCCCTCCTTATGTCTATGCTCATGACCGAAACGCGCCAGACCGACACGTCAAGGGCGCCGGCTCACGACGAAGAGCGATGGCAGGCTGTCAAGCGTCGCGATCGGGCTTTCGATGGCGCGTTCGTCTTCGCTGTCCGGACCACTGGCATCTATTGCCGGCCCAGCTGCGCCTCGCGGCCGGCCAGGCGCGAGAACGTCGCGTTCTTCACGAACGTCGCGGAGGCTGAGAAAGCGGGATACCGCGCCTGCAAACGCTGCCGGCCCGACAAGCTCGGCGCGCCCGATCCGCAAGTTCAGGCGGTCAGCCAAGCGTGCGAACGGATCGAACGGGCGGAGGAGGCGCCCAAGCTTGCGGAGCTGGCGGCGACCGCGGGTTTGAGCCCTTACCATTTCCACCGCGTCTTTAAGGCGATCACAGGCGTGACGCCGAAAGCCTATACCGCAGAGACGCGGGCGCGGCGCGCCTCAGACAAGCTGCGCACGGCGGAGACGGTCACCGAAGCGATCTACGACGCTGGCTTCAACTCTTCCAGCCGCTTCTATGAGAACACGGCCGCGCGACTCGGCATGACGCCAGGGGCCGTGCGTCGCGGCGGGGCAGGGACGGTCATTCGCTTCGCGGTCGGCGAGGCGTCGCTCGGCGCGGTGCTGGTCGCGGCCACTGACAAAGGCGTCTGCGCGATCACGCTCGGCGACGATCCCGAGGCGCTGGTGCGCGACCTGCAAGATCGCTTTCCGCGCGCGGAGCTCAAGGGCGGCGACGCTGAATTCGAGCGCATGGTCGCTGAGGTCGTCGGTCTCGTCGAGGCGCCGGGTCAGCGCCTCGATCTGCCGCTCGATATTCGCGGCACCGTCTTCCAGCAGCGCGTATGGGCGGCGCTAAGCGCCATCCCTGCCGGCGCGACGGCGACGTATACCGAGATCGCGTGCGCGATCGGCCAACCGAAAGCGGTGCGCGCCGTGGCCCAAGCCTGCGGCGCCAACCCGCTGGCGATCGCTATTCCCTGTCACCGCGTGGTGCGCGCCGATGGCGACCTCTCCGGCTATCGCTGGGGCGTCGAGCGCAAGCGCAAGCTGATCGCGCGGGAGGCCGCGTGATGAAGGGGCGAGCGCCGGCTTTCACCCCTCTTCCGGGTGGAGAGAGGACCCACAGAGCCCCCTTCCTTCATCCCCGGGGTGGAGGTGGCCGACGAAGTCTGCCGGATGAGGGCCTTGCCGCGCTCGAAGCGCTCGACTGGCCGACAATCGAGCGCGAGCTCGACACGTTCGGCTGCGCTCTCGCGCCGAAACTGCTTTCGCCGGAGACCTGCCGCGAGACTGCGGCGCTCTACCCCGACGACGCCCGCTTCCGCTCTCGCATCGTGATGGCCGCCCATGGCTTTGGCCGGGGCGAGTACAAATATTTCGCCGATCCGCTGCCCGGCCCGATCGTCGCGCTTCGCCGTGGTCTCTATTCGCGGCTGGCGACCATCGCGGACCGGTGGAACGAAGCGATGGGCGTTTCCGTCCGCTATCCGCCTGAACACGAAGCGTTCCTCGCGCGCTGCCATGAGGCTGGTCAGACGCGACCAACGCCGCTTTTGCTGCGCTATGGCCCCGGCGACTACAATTGCCTGCATCAGGACGTGTACGGCGAGCATCTCTTTCCGCTCCAGGTTGCGGTCCTGCTGTCCGAGCCTGGACGCGACTTCACTGGCGGCGAATTTGTGCTGACCGAACAGCGGCCGCGCATGCAGTCGCGCGCGGAGGTCGCGCCGCTGACGCAGGGCGACGGGGTGATCTTCGCCGTGCGCGAGCGCCCGGTGCAGGGAACGCGAGGTACCTATCGCGTCAATCTGCGCCATGGCGTGAGCCGCATCAGGACCGGCGAAAGGTTCACGCTCGGCGTGATCTTTCACGACGCGGCGTGACGCCTGTCCGGCGGGTCATGGCGTTGCGCCTGAGCGCCGGCTGACTTAAGTCCAAGGAAGCCAACGCGACCTCGAGGTTCCCATGCCAGCCGTCCGCCAACCCGTGATCTTCGTACCGCATGGCGGCGGACCTTGCTTCTGGATCGAGTTTCCGCCGCCGTTCGGCCCGCATGCGTGGGACAACCTGCGCGACTACCTTGCCGGCGTTCTAAAATCTCTGCCCGAGCGGCCAAAGGCATTTCTGGTCATCACCGCGCATTGGGAGACGGATAAGCCAACGGTCAGCGTCAACCCGAAACCGGGCATGCTCTACGATTATTACGGCTTTCCCGAGCACACCTATAAGCTGAACTATCCCGCGCCCGGGAACCCGGAGCTGGCTGCCGAAGTGAAGCGGCTCATCGAGGCCGCTGGTCTGCCCGTCGCGACCGATGGCGAGCGCGGCTTCGACCATGGCGTGTTCGTGCCCTTCCTCATTCTCGATCCGAAAGCCGAAATCCCGGTCGTCATGCTGTCGCTGCGCAAGGACCTCGACCCCGCTTTCCACATCAAGGTCGGCAAGGCGCTCGCGCCGCTGCGCGATCAGGGCGTCGCGATTGTGGGCAGCGGGATGAGCTTCCACGACCTCAGGCATTTCCGCGACGGCGACACCAGGGCCTCGGCCGCCTTCGACGCCTGGCTCGACGAGACGGCGAAGGCGCCGGGGCCGGAGCGCGAGGCGCGGCTCGCGCAATGGGACAAGGCGCCGTCCGCGCGCGAGTGTCATCCGCGCGAGGAACATCTCCTGCCGCTGATGGTGGTCGCCGGCGCCGCGGGCGAAAGCACGGGCAAGCGCGACTTCAACGACAAGATCGGCGGCAAGATGATCTCGGCCTTCCGGTTCGGGTGATATTGGAGATCCGTCCAAGCGCGAGATCACGCCGAGCGGAGCGCCGTTTCAGTCGCGAGAAAAGAACCGGTGTGCCTTTGAGCGATCCCAGCCGTTAGTTCGAACCTGATCACCTCTAGCCGCCTCTTAAAGCGGCCACGGTGTCCCCAAACGTGGTCCCGGGGATCCCAACTATACGAGCGGAGTTTCCGTCCGTGAGCTGGCGCACGTCGCGAGAAGGAAACTTGCGCTACGCCAGAGCTTGCCTGAAGCGGCCCCCTGGCACGCGCCTTGCAACAGTTCGTTAACGGAAATGTGACGATTATGCATAGCGTCACAAATTGCACTTGGGGTGAAAACGCCTAACTAAGTGAACACCATGATCCTTTCTCTCAGTCCAGAAGTCCGCGAAGCGGCGCTCGATCTCAAGGCTTTGCGCAGAAAGATAAAAGAGGCCGGCGAGCGGGCCTACGAGTGGTTTCCAGCCGAAGCGAACGCGCGCTACCGCATGCTCTGCCTAAGTCTTGAGCAGCGGTTCGATGTGGAAGCGCTCAGCAGCCGGCAGGCGCCCCCGCCCAAGCCGGGCGAGGGTTTCCTGAAGCTGGCGCGAAGCTCAAAAGCCTAGTTCCTCAACCCGGCGGCATTATCGGCGCGGTGCGCGGCATGAGATGCAGGTCCGCGCCCGTCCAAGGATGGGCGAGCGCGACCTTCTCGTTGAGTTCGACGCCGAGGCCGGGCTCTTCCGGCGGTATGACAAAGCCATCCTCCCAGCGGATCGGCTTCTCTAGAATCGCCCGATGGAAGCCATCCCAACGCTCGATGCTCTCGAGGATGAGGAAATTCGGGCTGCAGGTCGCAAGCTGAATGTTGGCCGCGCCGACGATCGGCCCGCAATAAAGGTGCGGCGCGATCTGCGCGTAATGCGCTTCCGCCATCCCGGCGATCTTCTTCGCTTCCAGAATGCCGCCGACGCGGCCCAGATTCATCTGCAGGATCGAGGCGGCGCCGGTTTCGAGCACGCGGGCGAATTCGTATTTCGTCGTGAGCCGCTCGCCAGTCGCGATGGCCATGCGGCATTGGGCGGCGACCTTGGCCATCTCCTCGGGCGCCTCGGGCGGCGTCGGCTCCTCGAACCATAGAGGCTCGTAAGCCTCGATCCGCCGCGCGAGACGCAGCGCGCCCGAGACGGTGAACTGGCCGTGCGTGCCGAAGAGGAGATCGCATTTTGTCCCGACCGCTTCGCGCAAGGTTTTCAAGAAGGCTTCGCAAAGCTCGAGCCTTTCGAGGCTCGGCTGGCGCGGGTCGAAGGCCGAGTACGGGCCTGCGGGATCGAATTTCACCGCTGTAAAGCCCTGCGCCATGTATTTGAGCGCGCGCTCCGCCGCAGCATGCGGGTTTGAATAGACCGGACTGTCCGAGTGAGCGTGCGAGCCCGGCTCGTCCGGATAGAGGTAGGTGTAACTGCGCAGCCGGTCATGCACCTTGCCGCCGAGCAGCGCATAAACGGGTTTGCCGACCGCCTTGCCGACGATGTCCCACAGCGCCATTTCGATGCCGGAGAGGACGCCCATCAGCGAAATGTCGGGACGGCCTGAATAGCCGCGCCCGTAGACGTTGCGCCAGAGCGCCTCGATGCGGAACGGATCGGCGCCTTCGACGTGACGCTCGAACACGTCCTCGATCATCGCCGCGATCGCCTTGGGCGCGAAGCTCGCCGCGTAGACTTCGCCCACGCCTTCGATCCCGCAGGCAGTCTTGAGCTTGAGGAAGAGGAAGTAGCGGCCGCCGAAGGCGGGCGGCGGATTGCCGACGACGAAAGTTTTCAGTTCGGCGATCTTCATGGGCGTCCGATGGCCGGGGAATGGATGGCCCGCGCTTTGACGTTCGCGCTTGCGTCTCAGTGTGCTAACGCGCGACACGCCTTCTGTCCAAGCCTCAGCTCATTGGCGTCAGGAGCCCATGATGGCCGAAACGATCGCCTTCGTCCTGCGCAACTTGCCCGTGTTCCTGTTCGTGGCGGCGCTTGTGTTCGCATGGCTCAGCCGATCCGGCGCGCCTCTGGCCGAGCGGTTGCTCGCCTGGATCCTGCTCCTGCCCATCGGCGTGACCGGCCTCTGGGCGGCGGTGTTTCATCTCTTCTTTCCCGACGTGGCCGCGGCGGATATCGGCTGGGAGCCGAGTCCTTTCCAGTTCGAGGTCGGCATGGCGGATCTTGGGATGGGCGCGGCCGCCTGCGTTAGCTTCTGGCGCAACCTGGAGTTCAAGGCGGCGGTCGTGATCATCAACGCGATCTTCCTCATCGGCGACGCGATCGGTCACGTGGGACAGATGATTGCAGCCGGCAACTTTGCACCCGGTAACGCCGGCGTTCCCTTTTATGGCGATCTCGCCTTCCCTGTGCTCGCGCTCATTCTCCTCATCATCGTTCAGCGGTCCGAGGCGGCGGAGCGAATCTCCTGAGGGTGCTCAGAATACGATAACGTTACGGACCGCCGCGCCTGAGCGCGAGGACGCGAGAGCCTCGTTGATCGACGCGAGCGGGTAGCGGCCGCTGATCAATTGGTCGAGCTTGAGTCGCCCCTCGCGGTAAAGCTTGACGATCATGGGCACGTCAATCGCCGGGCGAGCCGAGCCCATCTTAGAGCCGAGAATCTTTTGGCCGTCGGCGGCGAGCCACGCCGGATCGATCGTCGCCATGACGCCCGACGGCGGCATGCCGACCAGGACAGTCGCGCCGCCGTTCCTTTTCATCAGAGAAACGCCCTGTTCGGCCGCGCCCTTAACGCCGACGGTGACGAAGACCCAGTCCGCCTTGCGTCCTCCGGTCAGCGCCTTCACCTGCTCGACGATATCCTCGCTTTTGGCGTTGATGGTCTCGGTCGCGCCGAAGCCGCGCGCGGCTGCGAGCTTGGCGGGCGCGACATCGACGGCGATGATCGGAGAAGCGCCAGCGATTCGCGCGCCCTGGATGGAATTGAGACCGACGCCCCCGCAACCGATCACGACGACGCTCGCGCCGGCTTTCACGCCGGCGGTGTTGAGGACGGCGCCCAGCCCCGTCAGCATGCCGCAGGCGATGAGCGCGGCGCTATCCAGCGGCACGTCCTTCGGGATCGCAATCGCCTGCGACTGCTCGACCACGATGCGCTCGGCGAAAGCGCCGGTGCGCAGGCCGTGGACGATCGGCTTGCCGGCGCCGTCGTGCAGAGGGGTCGCGCGGTCGAGCGGAAACACTTCCTCGCAGAAGACCGGCGCGCCCTCGGTGCAGGCGGGACAGAAGCCGCAATTCCGGATGAGCGTCGCCACCACAGGATCGCCGGCCTTCAGGCGCGTCACGCCCGAGCCGATGGCCTCAATCACGCCAGCCGCCTCGTGACCGTAGATCGCCGGCAAATCGCCGCCCCACGCGCCATCGAAGAAAAAGATGTCGCTGTGGCAGATCGCACAGGCCGCCGTCTTGATCAGCACTTCGCCCGGCCCCGGCTCGGCGAGCTCGACCGTCTCGATCGTCAACGGCGCGCCATAGGCGCGGCAGACGGCGGCTTGGATCTTCATGGGCAAACACTCTGTGGCGGCGGCCAATCAGGGTTTCGCGATGAGCAGCCTTGAAAGCAAGCGCAGTCTTGAGGCGAGGGGCAATAATTTTGTGGGCGCCCGCCCGGCTATGAGCGAAAGCCCATAGGTTCAAGGCCTCGAGCCGTCGCCCGGATGATTGCTTGACGTCGGCTGGTAGAAAATGATCTGGCTTCCCGTTCGCTCGAAGTCGACGGAGATGGGGCGCAACTTCGGCAATGCATGGCGTATCGCGGCATGCCGGTCCTCAGGCGCGAAGAGGGCGAGGAAACCGCCAGCGCCGGCGCCCAGAATCTTGCCCCCGACGGCGCCATGCTTTCGCGCCGTGTCATACCAGTCGTCGATGTCGGACGTGGAGACGCCCGGCGCCATGTCGCGCTTGAGCATCCAGGCCTCATGCAGAACCTGGCCGAACGAATCGAGATTGTCGTTCCGGATCTCGTTCAGGAGCTGATAGCAGAGCGAGACCATCCGCTTCATCGCGGAAATCTTATCGACATTGGTGGCGAGCTCAGCCGACTGGTGCTTGAGAATAGTCGAGGCGCCCCTCGTTATCCCGGTGTAAAGGACCAGCATCTGTCTGCGGATGCCAACGATGGTCTCCGGCTTGCAGATGACGGGCGAGACGGTGACCGTGTCGTTCGGATTGAATTCATAGAGATTGAAGCCGCCATAGGCGGCCGCGTATTGATCCTGCTTGCCGATCGGCTCGCCGCAGACGTCGATTTCTATGTGGCACGCCTGGTCGGCCAACTCCCGGCTCGTCGAATGGCGGCCAGTAAAAGCGTAGAGCGCGTGCAACAGCGAAACCGTGAAGCTGCTCGACGACCCAAGGCCCGTTCCTCGCGACGGAATATCCGCAACGGTTGTGATTTCAACGCCGCCAGGAACGCCGGCCATGTTCAGCGCCGCGCGCACCAGTTGATGCTCGATCTCCGAGACCGAGCTCACGTCTTCGACCCGCGAATACGCGACACGGATTCCGCTGTCGAATTTGCGGTTCATGGTGACATAGACATATTTGTCGATCGCCGTGCTGACGACCGCGCCGCCATGTTCGCGATAATAGGATGGCAGGTCGCTGCCGCCTCCGACGAAGCTCATGCGCAACGGCGTGCGACTGATGATCATGGCGCCGTTTCCTTCGCGAGCATCGACTGAATTTGGCAGGCGTCGAGACTGATCTCCGCGGGCGATCTCGACCCTTCCAACGCCTGCTCATGAGGCGCGGGGACAAAGAGACTTTTCGCGCGCGCCGCGGAGATTCCTTGTCGTTTGCATAAGTGCATGAAGCGCTCATGCCGGGCGGCTTCGCTTGAGACGACGTTGATTGCGTGAGCGGTCCGGCCCAGCGACGCCGCTAATTCCGTGGCGAACACGCCCTCCCAGAGCAGAACTTCATCCGACGCCAGTTTGATCTCCAGCGGGCCCCCGCGGCCACCCGGAAGCATGAGTGTCACGGAGCCTTTCGCGCGCTCCGCAGCCTTTGCTACTGCCGCCTTGAGGCCCGCCATATCGAAGGCGGCGAGCGTGCGCCGGTCATCTTCGTCCCGAAGCCAGCGATCGGTATGAATGATTTGGGCGCGGCGTCCTTGGAGCCGCAATTCGCGCTCAAGCGTCGCTGCGACTGTCGATTTGCCGGCGCTCGGCAGGCCGCCAATGAACCATTCGTCGCTTGACGCCATTGCGGCGAGTTGAGGCGCGAGGCGCTCCGTGATCTTCGGATAGACATCAAGGATAAATGTCACCGCCTCGGAGACATTCGCGACGGTGAATCTTGCTTCGTATGGATAGCGGCGGTCGAGGCCCCCGTGCCCGGTCTCAACCAGAATGGAGGAAACCGCGGCCTTTTCCGCTGCCCCTAGATCCGGCGTCGCGTCGCCGATGTACCAACTGTTGGCGAGGTCGATATTGAGATCGCTTTGAGCCTGCAGGATCAATCCCGGTTCCGGTTTGCGGCAATCGCAGCGGATCTTGAGTTCTGGGCGTTCGCCCGGAAATCCGCGATCGGGGTGATGGGGGCAAACATAGATGCGGTCGAGATAAGCGTGATCCCGGCCGATCTCCGTCTCAAGCCGGGCATGGATGCGGCGCAACTCCGACTGGGTCACCTCGCCGCGCGCGATGATCGGCTGGTTGCTAACGAGGACCGTTCGCCATTCGGCCTCGTTCAGCCGCCTGGTCGCGGACCCGACGAAAGGAAAAACTTCAAGATCTTCGGCCCGTCGAATGAGGCCATGCTCGACATTGAGGGTGCCATCGCGATCGAGGAAGACGGCGCGCTGCGGCTTATTAAGCGATGCGCGACGGATTGCGCCCGAGGTCAGCGCGTTGCGAACGCGCTCGAGCCGTCCGGGTGTGCCGGCGTCCTTGATGTATTCAGGGGAGGCGTATCCGCGCAACGTTGCTCCGGCCGCCAGCATGCGCGGAAAGAGATCCTTGCCGAAATCGAGAGGACCGACCGAGTTGACCCACGCGCGCAGGCTCTCGCGACGCACGACGTAGAGCGCGGCGTTCACGAGATTCGGCAGCCATGCGTCCGCCGGGTGGGGGTAGGCGTGGAAAGCGAGAATACGCCCGGATTCGTCGATCTCGACGAGGTCCGAATCCTGCGGATGGTCATTTGGATGAAGAAAGAGCGAGACATCGGCGCCGGGAACGGCGTGATGCCAAGCCCAAAATCGCGTTAGGTCGACGGCAAGCATCGTGTCGCCGTACATGACCAGAAACTCGGGCTCGAGCTCGTCAAGCGCGGCCAGGACGGCGCCCGCTGTCCCGCGAGGTTCGCCGTCGTCGATCAAGCGAACGGAAATCGGCAGGTCGACGCCTATAAGCCATTCCTGAATCGCATCGGCCCTGTGGTTCACCATCACGAGCGTGTCGGTGAAGCCATGCGCGCATAGAAGTTCAAGCTGATGGAGAAGGAGCGGCTTGCCGCACACGTCGACGAGCGGCTTGGGCAGGCCATTGAGGACGGAGGCGAGCCGCGTGCCCTTCCCTCCGGCGAGGATGACCGCCTGTTTCACGGCGGGTTTTCCTGACCGTTGATCTCGGCGATCGCGCGTCGGACGGCTTCGAGCGAACTGAACTTCGGCGTCCAGCCAAGCGCCGAGAGTTTCGCTGTCGAATAGGTAAAGCGGGGTACGTCGCCAACCCAACCCTTGTTGTCCGTCCCAAACTTGAGCCGCGCTCCGGGCGCAACTTTTGCGACGGTTTCGAGGGCGATGTCGCGAACGAAAATGCCCGCGTCGGCCGGCCCGATGTTGAAGACGTCAGCCTTCTTGGCGGCGTGGCGTTGAATGAACAACATGGCCTCGACGAGTTCGCTCACGTGCAAATAGGACTTCCGCTGCGAGCCGTCGCCGAGCACCTCAAGACAATCGGCATCGGAACGCAACCGGCGGATGAAGTCGAGGATCACGCCATGCGTTGCGGGCAATCCCACCACGTTGGGAAAGCGAAACAGCAGCGCCCGGCTCAGGAACTTCTCCACCGCCGCGGTGATAATGGCTTCTGACGCAAGTTTCATGGCGCCATAATTCGAAATCGGAAAGAGGGGACCGGTGCTCTCGGTCAGTTCCTGTTCTCCAAGATCGCCGTAAATCGCTGAGCTCGAGGCGAAGAGCAATTCGCCAATTTTTCGCTCCTCCATGATCCTGAGGACGTTGAACGTCGTCATGAACGTATCGCGCAAATCGACATTCGGGTCCGCGATACCCGCCGGAATGTCGGAATTCGCCGCGAGATGCCACACCTCCGAAATCGGGCCTAAATCCGCGTGACAATCGAGGCAGGATCGGAAGGCGTCGAGATCGGCGAGATCGACGGTCGAAAATCTGAAGCTGTTTTTCCCCGTGAAGCGCGCGACGTTTGAGAGTGTTCCGCGGCGGAGATTGTCCAGACAGATTACGGAACCGCCGCGCGAAAGGATGGAATCCACCAGCGCATTCGCGATGAAGCCGGCCCCGCCGGTCACCAAAATCGTCATCGCAGCGCAATCCGACTAGTGAATGTGACGCAATCGAACCCAACGCGCCGCTTGCCGGGCGGGTATCGACCAGACGTCAAAACTTCTTCTGGCCCAGCAATTTAGGGTCGGCAAGGCGCCTGTGTCGAACATACTGGGCAAGCACATGCATCATCGACTGATGGATGTCTTCGACCACGCCGTAATTGTGCGCGTCGACATGCAGGTTGATGTCCGCCATTTGCGCCGAAGCGCCGCCCTTGAACCCCGTCATAGCGATCGTCCGCACACCGTTGGCCTTGGCCCAGGTGATTGCGTTCACGATATTTCGGGACGCTCCCGACGAACTGATCGTGATAAGAACATCGCCGGGTTTTGCTACGGACTCAAGCTGGTAACTGAAAATGTCGTCGTAGCCTATGTCGTTGGCGATTGCGGTGATCAACTCGACTGTCGCTGAGAGACTGGAGACTCTCGGCTTTATGGTCGTGTCGGTTCTTGCGCCCTTGAGACAGTCGCAGGCCAAGTGATTGGCGATGGCCGCGGATCCGCCATTGCCACAGGAGAAAATCATGCCATTGCGGGCAACGACGTCGAGGATCGCGTCCGCTGCGGCCTGCATCCGCTCGCGCGCGACTGCCGCGGCCGCGGTGCGAAAAAGGTCGAAGTAGGCGTCGAGATAGCCGCCCATGTCCTCGTAAAGTCGATCCGGAAAAAAGGTCAGAATAAGCCCCCTCGCAAACGCAGCGTCTTGAGCACCTGTGTGATGTCTTTTTTGTTCTATGATGACTTGAACGTATCCTCAACGAGCAGCCTTGAGATGTCGTTTCCAGTTAAGGAACGGCAGCGGACTCGGACAAAACCCGCGTCGGCTGCCCTGTCCGACCTAACACGCGCTCGAGACCGGCGCGATAAGCCTCGGCGATCGCCTTTCGCTTGAACCGGTCCAACCCCCCGCGCTCATGTAGAGAGGCGATAGACCGTTTGAAGCGCTCCTGTTCGCGCAACAGCCGATCGACGCCCGCTTCGATGTCGTCCAGACTGGTGGGATCGCACGCGTAGCCGATTTCGTCATCGGCAAAAAATCCGTCGATGCCCCAGCCCTTGGTATGGAGCAAGGGCAGGCCCGAGAACAGAGCTTCGATAAAGACCATGCCAAAAGTTTCCCGGCGGGTCGGCATCAAGAAGCCGACGTAATCGCCGAGGATCTTCGTAAATCCATCGCCCGGCAGAGGTCCTTTCAGCCTGACGTTTTTGGCCTTCGACTTTTCGACGATCTGGGAAACCTCGAACATCGTCTTGGGCGAACCCTTGCCGTAAACGTCGAGCGAGATGTTTGGAATGCGCTGCGACATACGATCGATGACAGCGACAAGCGCGGCGAGGTTTTTGCGCTTGTGAACGTCGAGATTGAAAAGAGTCACAAACCGAGGTTCCGTTATGATCGGAGACGGCGTGAAGTGCTCGTGCTGAGTAATTGCCGGGAGGATCGTCAATTTCGAGTGATCGAGGCCAAACAAGGCGTCAAAGCGCTCTTCGACCCAGGGCGTATGAGGGATGACGAGCGACGCCTGATCGAGAACCGATTTCCAGGTCGCTTTTAAGTCCGGACGATACTTTATGACTTTAAGATCCGTATCGCCCCAAAGATTGACGATATATGGGCGCTTGAGGCTTTGGGCGATTTTCTTGCCAACCAAACCTTCGACGGAAAACTTGTGCAAGTGCAGCGCGTCGACGGGAATGCCCCGGTTCTGAATATCCATCAGGATCCAGTCCGATACGCGGTCGAGATAAGTGGCGTGGAAAATTCCTTTGGGCGGCGCGCCGTAAGCGATGGCTGTACGGTCGGGACCGAATTCAACAGCCACTATGCCCGAAACGAGACTGACGCGATTGAGGGAATATACAACATGACGATATCCGTCAGTGGCCTTGATGAGGTTGGCTACCGAACTGGTCTTCGTCGCCGCCATCGAGTCCGGAAAGTCAGCACTGATATGGACGATGACTTTACTGCTCATGCCTTAATCTAACCTCTGCGCGGTCGGGAGACTAGACCAGAAACAGACCATTCTCTCAGTGATTTCCTCCGATCTAAGCTGTTAGGTTGAGCCAGTTAAGACTGGCGATTGTTTTAGATTCTGCCAACTAAACTTTGGGAGAGCCTGAGGTTTGCGAGCCCAATGGGCAGGTCAATCGCTACGGAAATTAACACTCCGCCTTACGGCTGTCAAAGCGCCGTAGGATAACAAGCGAATGGCGAACGTGTTCGGTCGCTGCCGCCGGGACCATGGCGTTTCGAAGCTTGGCAGGTTTCAGTGCGCAACCACCGAAACAATGAGCGGTGGGGCGCACAAATTTTCCGTGGCCCTCTTGCATCTGCGGCGCGAACCCGTTACGGCCGTGGTTTGGGGTCGACGGCGCTACGCCCTGATGATCAAACATGACTACCGCCCTGCGAAGAACAAACCGGTGACGGCTGATCGGAGCAGGAGCGGCGGATGAGCCGGAGGATGGAAAGCTTAGGCTTCTCGTCTCTTCCGGCCATGTCCTGTCCGAGACTGCCGGCGCGTAAGCCTTTCGGGGCGCACGCTTAATTCCCGAAGCCCCATCCGGGGCGGGAGCCAGCATAGACGGGGAGACCGAGTTTCTAGTTCGTCCGGCGCTTCCCGGACGGTGAAAGCGGTTCGAACCTTCTGTCCGGCGCCGGGTGGTAAACCCGCCTCCGGGGACAGGCGCAAGTGGTCGTGATGTTCGATTCGGAGACCGGATCGCGCTTCGCGGCGTGTGCAACAGGTGGATTTCAAGCGATTGAAGTCCGCCGACCGGAGATGAGCACCGTGGATAGAACGGAAAAAAAGGAAGCGGTTGCGGCCTTGCATGACGTTTTTGCGAAAACGTCGGTGGTGGTCGTGGCGCATTATTCCGGCCTGACGGTCGCCCAAATGCAGCGGCTGCGCAAGCAGATGCGGCAGGCGGGCGCGCACGTTCAGGTCGCCAAGAATAGCCTCGCTCAGATTGCTGTCAAAGACACGGACGTCGCCTCAATCGGTCCTTTGCTCAAGGGGCCGACCCTGATCGCTTATTCGATCGATCCGGTGGCGGCCGCCAAGGCCGCCGTGGCTTTCGCCAAGGATCACGAGAAATTCGTGCTTCTGGGCGGCGCAATGGGCAAGACGGCCCTCGACGTCGATGGAGTCAAGGCGCTTGCGACCTTGCCGTCTCTCGACGAGCTGCGGGCGAAACTGCTGGGGCTTCTTGTGGCGCCGGCGACCAAACTCGCCCAGCTCGCCACCGCGCCAGCCGCCAAGCTCGCCCGCGTGGTCGGGGCCTATGC
The DNA here is from genome assembly GCA_963737365.1 of uncultured Alphaproteobacteria bacterium. Lineage (GTDB taxonomy): Bacteria > Pseudomonadota > Alphaproteobacteria > Rhizobiales > Beijerinckiaceae > Roseiarcus. Next base: position 117,621 of record CAVTSD010000003.1, on the reverse strand, counting down.
GGCCAAGGACGCTGCCTGAGTCAGGCTCTTCACAATCAACCGAACCGCACTACATATAGGAGGTCCATCAATGGCCAATCTCGAAAAAATCGTCGACGAACTCTCGAGCCTCACGGTCCTGGAGGCCGCCGAGCTCGCCAAATTGCTTGAAGGCAAGTGGGGCGTCTCGGCCGCCGCCGCAGTGGCGGTCGCCGCTGCTCCGGCCGCTGGCGCAGCCGCCGCTCCGGTCGAAGAGCAGACCGAGTTTAGCGTTATCCTCGCTGCGATCGGCGACAAAAAGATCGAAGTGATCAAGGAAGTGCGCGCCATCACCGCGCTCGGCCTGAAGGAAGCGAAAGACTTGGTCGAAGCTGCGCCGAAGCCCATCAAGGAAGGCGTGACCAAGGAAGAGGCCGAGAAGATCAAGGCGGCTTTGGAAAAGGCCGGCGCTAAGGTCGAGGTCAAGTAATGACGCGCCCCGCCTCGCGGGGCTCGGTCATCAAAGCGGGACGGTCCCGGCCATCGGCCAGGGGCCGTTCCGGTGTTTCAGAGACGTTTGCTGGTGTGAGCGTCGTCAACCGGCCGCCACGTGCCTCCGGACGGAAGTCCGAGAGGCTGGCCGGCGCGTATAAGTAAGAAAAGGGCGCTGACGAGGCGCCCAAAAAGACCGGCCGAAAGTTCGACGCGCGCTCCGAGCGCATCGAGATAGAGAGCGGCGGGCAAAGTGAGCTTTAGAGGAGCGACATGGCGCAGACATTCACTGGCCGCAAGCGCGTTCGCAAGGTGTTCGGGCACGTCAAGGAAGTCGGCGAGATGCCGAACCTGATTGAAGTCCAGAAGGCCTCTTATGATCAGTTCTTGCTGATGGACCCGCCGAAGGGCGGGCGTCCAAACGAGGGCCTGCAGTCGGTTTTCAAGTCGGTTTTCCCGATCAAGGACTTCGCCGATACTGCTCATCTCGAATTCGTCAAATACGAATACGAAACGCCGAAATACGATGTCGATGAGTGCCGCCAGCGCGGCATGACGTTCTCTGCGCCGCTCAAGGTGACGCTGCGCCTCATCGTGTTCGATGTCGATCCCGAGACTCAGGCGAAGTCGGTTAAGGACATCAAGGAGCAGGATGTGTACATGGGCGACATGCCGCTCATGACCACGAACGGCACTTTTATCGTCAATGGCACCGAGCGCGTTATTGTCTCGCAGATGCACCGCAGCCCGGGCGTTTTCTTCGATCACGATAAGGGAAAGAGCCATTCCTCGGGCAAGCTTCTGTTCGCCGCCCGCATCATCCCTTATCGCGGTTCCTGGCTCGATATCGAGTTCGACGCCAAAGACATCGTTTATGCGCGCATCGACCGACGTCGCAAGATTCCGGTGACGTCGCTGCTTTATGCGCTTGGCCTCGACGGCGAGGAAATCCTGTCGACCTTCTATCGCAAGGTCGTTTACACGCATCTCAAGGACGGCGGTTGGCGCGTGCCTTTCGACGCCGAGCGCATGAGGGGCGTGAAGGCCTCCGTCGATCTGGTGGACGCCGACACCGGCGAGGTCGCGATCGAATCCGGTCGGAAACTGACCGTACGCGCCGCGCGGCAATTGGCCGAGAAGGGCCTCAAGGCGCTGCGCGCGAGCGACGCCGATCTCTATGGCCAGTATATCGCGGAGGATCTCTACAACCCGACGACAGGCGAGATCTACGCCGAGGCCGGCGAGGAGATCACCGAGAAGTCGCTCGCGCTGATGCTGGAGGCCGGCTTCAACCAGCTGCCGGTGCTCGACATAGACCACATCAACATTGGCGCCTACATCCGCAACACGCTCAAGGTCGACAAGAATTCCTCGCGAGAGGACGCCCTGTTCGACATCTATCGCGTCATGCGCCCCGGCGAGCCGCCGACCATCGACAGCGCGGAAGCGATGTTCCAGTCGCTGTTCTTCGACTCCGAGCGCTACGACCTTTCTGCGGTCGGCCGGGTGAAGATGAACATGCGCCTCGATCTCGATGCGCCCGACACCCAGCGCACCCTGCGCAAGGACGACATCCTGGCGGTGGTCAAGGCGCTCGTTAACCTGCGCGACGGCCGCGGCGAGATCGACGACATCGACCATCTCGGCAACCGCCGCGTCCGGTCGGTCGGCGAATTGATGGAGAACCAGTATCGCATTGGGCTCCTGCGCATGGAGCGCGCGATCAAGGAGCGCATGTCGTCGGTCGAGATCGACACGATCATGCCGCAAGACCTCATCAACGCAAAGCCTGCGGCGGCCGCGGTGCGCGAGTTTTTCGGCTCGTCGCAATTGTCGCAGTTCATGGATCAGACCAATCCGCTCTCCGAGATCACCCACAAGCGCCGGCTTTCGGCGCTTGGGCCGGGCGGCTTGACGCGCGAGCGGGCTGGATTCGAGGTGCGCGACGTGCATCCGACGCATTACGGCCGCATATGCCCGATCGAGACGCCGGAAGGCCCGAACATTGGGCTCATCAACTCGCTCGCGACCTTCGCGCGCGTCAACAAGTATGGCTTCATCGAGTCGCCCTACCGCAGGGTGCGCGAAGGCAAAGTGACGGAGGACGTCGCCTACCTGTCGGCAATGGAGGAGCAGAAGTACTCGGTCGCGCAGGCCGATACGCCAATTGACGCGAACGGCATGCTCGTGGGCGATCTCATTGTCTGCCGCCACGCCGGCGACGTCGTGTTCTTGCCCGGCGACCGCGTCGATTACATGGACGTGTCGCCGAAGCAGCTGGTCTCGGTCGCCGCGGCGCTCATTCCGTTCCTCGAGAACGACGACGCAAACCGGGCGCTGATGGGCTCGAATATGCAGCGTCAGGCGGTGCCGCTGGTTCGCTCGGACGCGCCCCTGGTTGGCACCGGCATGGAAGCGATCGTGGCGCGCGATTCGGGCGCGGCGATTTCGGCGCGCCGCGCCGGGATCATCGACCAGATCGACGCGACCCGTATCGTTGTCCGCGCGACCGACGAGGCCGACGCCGCCAAGCCCGGGGTCGACATTTACCGGCTGATGAAGTTCCAGCGCTCGAACCAGTCGACCTGCATCAACCAGAAGCCGTTGGTCAGGGTTGGAGATCGGGTCGAGAAGGGCGACATCATCGCCGACGGCCCGTCCACGGATCTCGGCGATCTCGCGCTCGGCCGCAACGTCCTCGTCGCCTTCATGCCGTGGAACGGGTACAATTTTGAGGATTCGATCCTGCTCTCGGAGCGCATCGTCAAGGACGACGTGTTCACCTCGATCCACATCGAGGAATTTGAAGCGATGGCCCGCGACACCAAGCTCGGACCGGAGGAGATCACGCGCGACATTCCCAACGTTTCGGAAGAGGCGCTGAAGAATCTCGACGAAGCGGGCATCGTCTACATCGGCGCCGAGGTCGTGGCTGGCGACATTCTCGTCGGCAAGATCACGCCCAAGGGCGAAAGCCCTATGACGCCGGAAGAGAAGCTTCTGCGCGCCATCTTCGGCGAGAAGGCCTCGGACGTTCGCGACACATCGCTGCGGGTTCCCCCGGGCGTGCAGGGCACGATCGTCGAGGTTCGGGTCTTCAACCGCCACGGCGTCGACAAGGACGAACGCGCGCAGGCGATCGAGCGCGAGGAAATCGAACGCCTCGCCAAGGACCGTGATGACGAACAGGCGATCCTTGATCGCAACGTCTACGCACGTCTTGCCGAGACGCTCGAGGGCAAGCGGGCTCTGTCCGGGCCCAAAGGCTTCAAGAAGGATCAGGTGCTGACGAAGGCGCTGCTCGAGGAGCAGCCGCGTTCGCAATGGTGGAGTTTTGCGCTCGAGTCCGACCAGACGATGTCGGAGATCGAGGCGATGCGGAAGCAATACGACGAATCGAAGAAGTCGCTGGAAAGCCGCTTCCTCGACAAGGTCGAAAAGCTGCAGCGTGGCGACGAACTGCCCCCCGGCGTGATGAAAATGGCGAAGGTCTTCATCGCGGTGAAGCGCAAGATCCAGCCCGGCGACAAGATGGCGGGACGCCACGGCAATAAGGGCGTTGTGTCGCGCATTGTGCCGCAGGAAGACATGCCGTTCCTCGCCGATGGCACGCCAGTCGACATCGTGCTCAATCCGCTCGGCGTGCCGAGCCGCATGAATGTGGGTCAGATTCTCGAGACCCATCTCGGCTGGGCCTGCGCCGGCCTCGGCCGCCAAGTGGGCGAGGCTGTGGACGCCTACATGCGCTCGAACGATGTGAAGCCGCTGCGCGGCAAGCTCAACGAGATCTACGGCGAGAACGAGACGATTAAGGCGCTCGACGACAAGGGCCTCGCTGAACTCGGCGAGAACCTCCGTCGCGGCGTGCCGATTGCGACGCCCGTGTTCGACGGCGCCCGCGAGAAGGATATCGTCGAGATGCTCGACAAGGCAGGTCTCGATTCATCCGGACAGGTGACGCTGTTCGACGGGCGAACCGGGGACTCCTTCGACCGTAAGGTGACGGTGGGTTACATCTATATGCTGAAGCTCCACCATCTGGTCGACGACAAGATCCATGCGCGCTCGATTGGTCCCTACAGTCTCGTCACCCAGCAGCCGCTCGGCGGCAAGGCGCAGTTCGGCGGCCAGCGCTTCGGCGAAATGGAGGTCTGGGCGCTGGAAGCTTACGGCGCCGCCTACACGTTGCAGGAGATGCTGACGGTCAAGTCGGACGACGTGGCCGGCCGCACCAAGGTGTACGAGGCGATCGTGCGCGGCGACGACACGTTCGAATCGGGCATTCCGGAGAGCTTCAACGTCCTGGTGAAGGAAATGCGGTCGCTCGGACTGAATGTCGAGCTCGCATCGATCAAGCGCGCGCCCGAAGAACTGCCGCTGCCGCCCGCGGAGGCTGCCGAGTAACGCGTTTGGCTTTAGCCGCCCTCGAGCGATTCGCGGTCGCGGGCGGCGTCACGCTTTGTTCCCATGAATGCGGGTTGCGACGTTCTTAGGCGTCGGACTCGCGGGAGACCAGAATGAACCAGGAAATTACGAACCCCTTTGCCCCGGTCGCCGCTCCGCAGGCGTTCGATCAGATCCAGATCGCGATTGCGAGCCCGGAAAAGATTTTGTCGTGGTCGTTCGGCGAGATCAAGAAGCCCGAGACGATCAACTACCGCACGTTCAAACCCGAGCGTGACGGGCTGTTCTGCGCCCGCATCTTCGGACCGATCAAGGACTACGAGTGTCTGTGCGGCAAATATAAGAGGATGAAGTACAAGGGCGTTATTTGCGAGAAGTGCGGCGTCGAAGTGACTCTCTCGCGCGTGCGCCGCGAGCGCATGGGCCACATCTCGCTCGCAGCGCCGGTCGCGCACATCTGGTTCTTGAAGTCGCTTCCGTCCCGCATCGGGCTTCTGCTCGACATGACGCTGAAGGACCTCGAGCGCATTCTTTATTTCGAATCCTACATCGTGCTCGACCCCGGTCTGACACCCCTCAAGGATCGCCAGCTTCTGAACGAAGACGATTTTCTGCGTGCAGTCGACGAGTATGGCCAGGACAGCTTCACCGCGATGATCGGCGCGGAGGCGATTCGCGAAATTCTGAAGGGCATGAACCTGCAGAAGATTGCCGAGGACCTCAAGGTCGAGATCGCCCAATCGAAGAGCGAGCTCAAGCCGAAGCGCCTCGCCAAGCGGCTGAAGATCATCGAGGCCTTCATGCACTCGGGCAACAAGCCTGAGTGGATGATCCTGACTGAGGTGCCGGTTATTCCGCCGGACCTTAGGCCGCTCGTGCCGCTCGATGGCGGCCGCTTCGCCACATCCGACCTCAACGACCTCTACCGTCGCGTCATCAACCGCAACAATCGCTTGAAGCGGCTGATGGAATTGCGCGCGCCCGACATCATCATCCGCAATGAAAAGCGCATGTTGCAGGAGTTGGTCGACGCCCTCTTCGACAACGGCCGGCGAGGGCGCGTTATCACCGGGGCCAACAAGAGGCCGCTGAAGTCGCTCGCCGACATGCTGAAGGGCAAGCAGGGCCGCTTCCGCCAGAACCTGCTCGGCAAGCGCGTCGATTATTCAGGTCGTTCCGTGATCGTGGTCGGCCCCGAACTCAAGCTGCATCAGTGCGGCTTGCCGAAGAAGATGGCGCTCGAACTCTTCAAGCCGTTCATCTATTCGCGGCTCGACGCCAAGGGCCTGTCGGCGACCGTCAAGCAGGCGAAAAAGCTCGTTGAAAAGGAGAAGCCGGAAGTTTGGGACATCCTCGATGAGGTGATCCGCGAACATCCGGTCATGCTCAATCGCGCGCCGACCCTGCATAGACTCGGCATTCAGGCCTTCGAGCCGGTGCTGATCGAAGGCAAGGCGATCCAGCTGCATCCGCTCGTCTGTTCGGCTTTCAACGCCGACTTCGACGGCGATCAGATGGCTGTGCACGTGCCGCTCTCGCTCGAAGCGCAGCTCGAGGCGCGGGTGTTGATGATGTCGACCAACAACATCCTGCACCCCGCCAATGGCCAGCCGATCATCGTCCCGAGCCAGGACATCGTGCTTGGTCTCTACTACGTCTCGCTGATGCGCGACGGAGACCCCGGCCAGTACGAAGAGGATCCGAAAACCAAGCGTCCGATCCGCGGCATCTACAGCGACATTGGTGAAATCGAACACGCGCTCGCCGCCGGAACGGTGACCCTGCACACCAAGGTCAAGGGCCGCGCCTGGACCTACAACGAAAAAGGCGAGCGGGTGTCGAAGATCTTTGACACCACGCCTGGTCGCCTGTTTTTGGGACAGCTTTTGCCCGAGAACGTCAAGATTCCCTTCGACGTCGTCAACAAGCTGATGACGAAGAAGGAAATCTCCAACATGATCGACGTCGTCTACCGCAACTGCGGTCAGAAGGAGACGGTCATTTTCTGCGACCGCATCATGTCGCTTGGTTTCCGCGAGGCGTTCAAGGCGGGCATCTCGTTCGGCAAGGACGACATGGTTGTGCCGGACTCGAAGCCCAGGTTCATCGCCGAAACCTCGGCTTTGGCCAAGGAATATGAGCAGCAGTATAACGACGGCCTCATCACTCAGGGCGAGAAGTACAACAAGGTCGTCGACGCCTGGGCGAAATGCTCGGACCGGCTGGCCGAGGAAATGATGGCCGGCATCTCGGCTGTGCGCAAGGACGAGCACGGCCGCGACAGGCCGATCAACTCGATCTACATGATGTCGCATTCCGGAGCGCGCGGTTCGCCGACGCAGATGCGTCAGCTCGCCGCCATGCGCGGCCTGATGGCGAAGCCCTCGGGCGAAATCATCGAGAGCCCGATCATCTCCAACTTCAAGGAAGGCCTATCGGTTCTCGAATACTTCAACTCGACCCACGGCGCTCGCAAAGGGCTCGCGGATACGGCGCTGAAGACCGCGAACTCGGGATACCTCACGCGTCGTCTGGTCGACGTAGCGCAGGATTCGATCATCACCATCCCCGATTGCGGTTCGAAGAACGGCATCAGCATGCGTGCGATCGTCGACGCCGGCACGGTGGTGGCCTCGCTCGGGTCGCGCATTCTCGGCCGCACCTCTGCGGACACGCTGCGTGACGCCGACGGCAAGGTGATCATCGAAGCTGGCAATATGTTTGTCGAAGAAGACATGCCGGCAATCAATGCAGCCGGAATCCAGGAGGTGAAGATCCGTTCGGTCTTGACCTGCGAGGCGAAGAACGGCGTCTGCGGCGCCTGCTACGGGCGTGATCTGGCGCGCGGCACTCCGGTCAACATGGGCGAGGCGGTCGGCGTTATCGCCGCCCAGTCCATCGGCGAGCCTGGCACTCAGCTGACGATGCGCACGTTCCACATCGGCGGCGCGGCTCAGCTCGCTGATCAGTCGTTCATCGAGTTGAACTTTGACGGCGAGGTGAAGATCCGCAACCGCAACCTCGCGCGTAACGCGAATGGCGACTTGATGGCGATGGCGCGTAACGTCGCGGTCGTCATCAGCGATCGCAGTGGAGCCGAGCGCGCCGTGCACCGCGTCCAGTATGGCGCACGGCTCAAGGTCGACGAGGGCGATAAGGTCAAGCGCGGCCAAAGGATCGCCGAGTGGGATCCCTTCACCCGGCCGATCCTAACCGAAATCGACGGCGAGATCGGGTTTGAGGACCTGGTCGAGGGCGTGTCGATGTCGGAGCAGGTCGACGAGGCGACGGGCATCGCCAAGCGTCTCGTGATCGATTGGCGCTCGACGCCGCGCACCGCAGGCCTCAAGCCGGCGATGGTGATCAAGGGCAAGGACGGCAAGATCGCCAAGCTGCCGCGTGGCGGCGACGCACGCTATTTGCTGTCGGTCGAACTCGATCCTTTCTTTCGAGCCGGGAGCGACAGTGCGCGCGGGCGACGTGATCGCGCGTATCTCGATCAACAGTGCAAAAACCCGCGACATCACGGGCGGTCTGCCGCGCGTGGCGGAGCTGTTTGAAGCGCGTCGCCCGAAGGATCATGCGATCATCGCCGAAATCTCCGGCACGGTGCGGTTCGGGAAGGACTTCAAGAACAAGCAGCGTCTGACCATCGAGCCGAGCGAGGAGGGCGTCGAGGCGGTCGAGTATCTGATCCCGAAGTCGAAGCACATTCACCTTCAGGACGGCGACGTGATCGAGAAGGGCGAATATATCGTCGACGGCAATCCCGCCCCGCACGACATTCTCGCCATCAAGGGCGTCGAGGAACTGGCCGCCTATCTCGTCAACGAGATTCAGGAAGTCTACCGCCTGCAGGGCGTGCTTATCAACGACAAGCACATCGAAGTGATCGTGCGCCAGATGCTGCAGAAGGTCGACATCGTCGACGCCGGCGAAACCGACTTCCTGGTCGGCGAGCAGGTCGACGCTTCCGATCTCGAGGCGGCCAACGAAGCGGTCACCGCCGAGGGCAAGAAGCCAGCGGTTGGAACGCCGGTGCTGCTCGGCATCACCAAGGCGAGCCTGCAGACCCGTTCGTTCATCTCGGCGGCTTCGTTCCAGGAAACGACGCGCGTTTTGACCGAGGCCGCTGTCAACGGAAAGGTCGATACGCTCGAAGGCCTCAAGGAGAATGTCATCGTCGGCCGGCTGATTCCGGCCGGAACGGGCGCGGCGGTGGCGAAGCTGCGCTCGATCGCAGCGATGCGCGACACCCTCATCCTGGCGCAGAAGGCCGAGGCGGCGGCCGCGGCCGTACCGGCTCTGCCGCTGGCTGCTCCAACGCCCGAGCCGTCGGCTCCGGCGCGTAGCAAGGCGCGCGCTCCGGCCGAGTGAGGCGAGCGCCGACCTTCGACAAAAATTGGAGCGGCCTGCGGGCCGCTCTTTTTTTGCCTAAGCAAGCGCTGGCGCGGCGCGGGCCTTGTGGCGGCATCGGACGGCGCCTTATTCTTCGGGCTGGGGTGAGCGAAAGTTGATCGCTCGGGGAGGGAGGCCGGCGTGGAATCGCTGCTCGCACAATGGGACGTGGCTTCCTCGCGATTCCCCGCGCTGCGTTTTGTCGATATCTGCCTGCGCGGCTTCGGGCAGGTCATGTTTCAGGACAATCCCCTGACCGGCGCTCTCTTTCTGGCTGCGATCGCGTGGGCTTCGATCGTGGCGGGCGTTCCGCACGTGCTGCTGGCGGGCGTTCTTGGCGTCGTCGCGTCGACGCTGGCCGCCGTCTGGCTCAAAGCCGATAGAACGGCGCTGGCGGCCGGACTTTATGGCTACAACGGCGTGCTTGTCGGACTGGCGCTCGCGACATTTCTCGCACAGGGCGCTGCGCTTTGGATCTATGTCGCGCTGGGCGCGGCGGTCTCGACCGTGGCGACGCTGGGGACGGCCAACACGCTCAAGCCGCTCGGGGCGCCTGCGCTTACTGCCCCGTTTGTTGCGGTCACCTGGATCATGCTGCTCGCGACTTACGGCTTCGCTGGCCTCTCGGGCTCCGCGTTGCCGGCAGCGGGAATCGTGGCGCCTTTCGAGCCGGCGGCCCCCAACTCGATAGGCCTCGGGGCCTATCTCGCGGGGACGTTGCTATCGATTTCGCAGGTCTTTCTTAAAGCCAGCGTCGTGTCGGCGCTCCTCTTTCTCGCCGGTCTCGCAGTGAACTCGGTCCCCGCCGCGCTGTTCGCCCTCGGCGGGGCAATGCTCGCGGTCGCCGTGGCGCACGCTTTCGGTGCGGAAAGCGATCTCGTCACCGAGGGGCTCCTCGGCTTCAGCCCCGTCCTCACGGCGATCGCGCTTGGCGTGACTTTCCGCAAGCCCAGCCTCCAGACAACTCTTTACGCCGCGCTTGGCGTCGTCTTCACGGTAGTCGCGCAGGCGGCGCTCGACGTCGCGCTGCGTCCCTTTGCGTTGCCCGCGCTGACAGCGCCGTTCGTTCTTGTCTCCTGGATGTTCTTGCTGCCCGGGGAACACGCCGCCGACGGTTTAGAGCGGGGCTGAGGCCGTCGTCATGCCTTCCGGGCGACCTCGGCGTCGAGATCGTCGCGATAGCCGAAACCGGCTCTCAGCGCCACGATCACTGGCACGAGAAGCGCCGCGACAATGCCGGCGGCGAACCCGTTGTTATAAAGATTGAGCCCGGCGTGCAGGGACCCGACCGTGAGCGCCGCGGCAGAGTGAACGAAGCCCGCCACGATTCCCCATCCGAAGCCGAAGCGGCCGGCGATCGGCGCAAGGGTCGTTCCGAACAACGCGGCCAGCGTTAACGACGGATCAGCGGGACTGGCTGAACGCGCGAGCGCCCCTATGAGGACCCCGATCATGATGGGCGCGATGTTGCGCGGATGCTTCCCGAACGCCGCAAACCCGACGATCGTCATGATCGCGCCGATCGACGGGCCATTGAGATCCCCGCCCGTCGCCAATACGTAGCCGACCCCGATCGCCCCGGCGAGACCCATATTGGCGAGCGCTGCGCCGAATCCGGCAAGGGCGATAAAGTCCGTTGGAGACCGGCCCGACGTCCTCAGAATGATCGGCAGACGTTCGAGCGCGCTCCTGTCGAAGAGCCAGCCGACGACGACCATCGAGGTGAAGACGAGGCCGAGAAAGACGCCGAGGAGTCTGTTCGCCCCGTTCGTCCAGATGAAGACCGGGTCGGGCACATAGCCGAATGTTTTGTACATTGCGACGACGATCGTTCCGACGATTCCAGCCGTGAATCCCATATTGTAGAGGCTGAAGCCCATATGCGCGCGGAAGAGGTGCGCGGCCGCAGGTGGAAGGATAAAGCCGACCCCAAGCCCGGTCGCGAGAGCGAGCGGGATACTGGCCATCAGCGGGAGGTCGGTAGAGAACAGGATCTCTGAAAAAATTGGCGCGAGCGCGCCGCCGAAGAACGCCGTGTTGAGATGCGCATGGAACGGCTCGCCTCGAAACCACGCGTAGAGCGCGACGCCCCCGACGATCGGCCAGACGTTGAGAAGATTCTTGCCGAACAGGCCGAAGCCGAGCACGAGAAAGAGAGCCGCGACGGACGCGCCTGTCATCTTCGCGCCCGCGCGCCAATAGACGAGCGACGCTGCTAGCGTCAGCAGCCCCGCGCTCACACAACCCCCGCCGATTCCCCCGACGCCGAAATAGTCCGTGAGCAGCGCGTCGCGGGTCGTCAGAATTGCGCTTAAGCCTCGCAGAACGCCGGCTGGGGGCTGAACGAGGAAGCCGAACGCGACAAAGGTGGCGGCGTAAGCTGCGACGACGCCCAGGATGAGATTGTCGGACGCCAGGCGAGGCCCATGATGCCCGCTTAACCCCATCATGATTCCTCCCCCGCGGTCCAGTCCCGCGTTGCCCCTACCTGATATTTCGGGCGCTTGGCCAGCGAGCGCGCTTACGCGAGGCCTTTCTTCATCGAGCCGAAAAGCGGGTAGGCGGCCGACGGCGCAAATTAGGCGCGCGCGAGGACCTGGACGGCGCGGTCAAGCTGCGGGTCGGCCCCCGCTGCATAGCGGTAATCGAAAGGCACTTCGATCGTCGGCGTGACGCCGACCCCTTCCAGGCGCTTGCCGTCGACCAGCACGTCCTCGACCGCCAAGAGGAGCAGGCCGTCGTCGCCGATCAAGAACGCCGTCGCGGCCAGAACCGCGCCTTCCGTCCGATGGCCGACGAGCTCGCCGAGCTGGTATTCCTTGAACCCATAAGCGAGCACTTCCTTGCCGCTGCGGGTGCCTTCGTTGATCAAGGCGGCCACTGGCTTCCGCCATTTCACGTCGACGAAGCCGGTCTCGCCGTTGCGGTCCGTGACCTTCATCGTGGGCGCGCGCGGATTGAAGAGGTCGAGATATTGCGGTTGCGCGCCGCCCCATCCGCCGCGCAGATCCCAGACCAGGGCGTCGGCGTCCTTGAGCGGCCCGTCGGACATGAGGTCCTCTAGCGCGGCCTGCATCCTGCGGCTCGCATAAGACCAGACATGCACGTATCCGATCTTGGCCTTGTCCATGGAGATGACCCGCGCGCTCTCTTTGAGCCCGCGCAGAAACATCTCATTGGGGTGCAGATCGGCCGGCGATACCGTGATGGAGATCGGCGTGGCGCCCGCGGCGCGGCGGATCTCGAGCGAGACGGGCGAGCCAACTTTGCCCCTGAAGGAGCCGACCGGGCGGAACGGCCGAGTGTCCGCCGATACGATTTCGTCGCCGATAAGAACGCCGCCCGCATGCGCCGGCGCGCCCTCGATGACCCCGGTTACGAATGAGCGGCCCTGATTGTCGACCTCGGTGAATGCGCCAATTCCCGGATAGGACACTTCCCCTCTTGCGAAGACCCGCTCGAGGCCGCGATGCTCGAGCGCGCCCACGAAGATGTCGGCAAGTTGGTAAAAGGCCGGGTCCTCCGGGGTGTAATAGTGCGTGTGGGACGCCCCAAGCTTCGCAAGCATAGCGTTGATGACGACCGCGGCATCGTCTCGAGAGGGCGCGGATGCTGCTTGAGGACGGAAGAGTGCGCGCTGCTCCTGCCAGTCGAGGCCGTTGAGGCGTGGATCGTAGAAGCGGTCGCGCACCAGCCCCCAGACTTGATCGAAATCCGCTTGATTCGATGCAGCGAGCGTCACGTCGGGCGTGGTCGGCGCTTGAGCGCTCGCTGGCAGGGCGCGAAGCGCGCCGATCGCCGCAAGCGCCATGATTTCCCTGCGTGTCGCTTCCATACGTATTTCTTAATGCTCCTGCTGGCGGATCGATGGGCTCAAAGCTCGCTAGCGTCCAATACCGGCTCATGTATGGTTGTCTTAGGCGTTTTCGCGGCTCGGGTTCCAGCGCGACGGGAGGCCGCCCGCGCGGGGAAGCGACAAATTTTCCGCACGCGGCTCATTATGACAGCGAAAAGGGTTGACGCGCAGGAACCGCTTGAATATGTTCCGCGCACTTTCGACAGGCCGTAGAGCTTCGCTGTGTTCGACGACACGTTGGACACCCAACGGCTCTAAACGCTGACGATCCTACCGATGACGAGCCATGCCGGCCCTGAGGGGCCGGTTCTGTTTCGCACGATCGCGGTTCTTGCGCCGTGATCCTCTGCTTTCGCGGCGCCCAAAGCCCCATGCGGGTTTTAAGGGCGCTGTTGGTTTCGCGCGTTGCCTTGCCGGCTCGCGCGAAGGTCAAGCGGTTGGAATTAAGGTTTTCTGTTCGGCTAACCCCGGACGTCTTGGGAAGTGAACTTAGGGCCGACATGCCGACGATTAGTCAATTGATCCGCAAGCCGCGGCAACCAAAGACCTACCGCGAGAAGGCCCGCCATCTTCAGGCGAGCCCGCAGAAGCGCGGCGTGTGCACGCGCGTCTATACGACGACGCCGAAGAAGCCGAATTCGGCGCTTCGCAAGGTCGCCAAGGTGCGGCTGACCAACGGCTTCGAAGTCATCGGCTACATTCCCGGCGAAGGCCACAACCTTCAAGAGCACTCGGTGGTCATGATCCGCGGCGGCCGCGTCAAGGATCTGCCCGGGGTGCGTTACCACATCCTGCGCGGCGTGCTCGACACCCAGGGGGTGAAGGACCGCAAGCAGCGCCGTTCGAAATATGGCGCCAAGCGTCCGAAGTGACGATCCGAGTACCCAGGTAGACGATTTTTATAACCGGTTCGCCGGTTTTGACGAGAAGAGAGAGTTAGGCGATGTCACGCCGTCACAGCGCTGAGAAACGCGACATTATTCCGGACGCCAAATATGGCGACGTGGTGGTGGCGAAGTTCATGAACACGATCATGTACGAGGGCAAGAAGTCGGTCGCCGAGTTGATCGTCTATGGCGCCCTCGACAGCGTCGAGGCTAAGGCGAAGTCCGATCCGCTTGCCGTCTTCAAGCAGGCGCTGGAGAACGTCGCGCCGTCAGTCGAGGTTCGTTCGCGGCGCGTCGGCGGCGCGACCTATCAGGTGCCGGTCGAAGTGCGCACGGATCGCAGGCAAGCGCTGGCGATCCGCTGGATCATCACGGCGGCGCGCGACCGCAACGACAAGACCATGGTCGACCGTTTGTCGGCCGAACTGCTCGACGCCTCGAACAATCGCGGCGCCGCAGTGAAAAAGCGTGAGGACACGCACCGGATGGCTGAAGCCAACCGCGCCTTCGCCCACTACCGCTGGTAAGCGGCGGTCGGTCAGGCAATCGGGATCAAGCATCATGGCGCGCAGCCACGCAATCGAGGACTATCGTAACTTCGGCATCATGGCCCACATTGATGCTGGGAAGACGACGACCACTGAGCGCATCCTCTATTATTCCGGCAAGTCGCATAAGATCGGCGAAGTGCACGATGGCGCTGCGACCATGGACTGGATGGAGCAGGAGCAGGAGCGCGGCATCACGATCACGTCCGCCGCGACGACGACATTCTGGCAGGACAAGCGCCTCAACATCATCGACACGCCCGGCCACGTCGACTTCACCATCGAGGTCGAGCGCAGCTTGCGCGTGCTCGACGGCGCAGTATGCGTGCTCGACGGCAATCAGGGCGTCGAGCCTCAGACGGAGACCGTCTGGCGTCAGGCCGACAAATACAACGTTCCGCGCATCGTATTCGTCAACAAGATGGACAAGGTCGGCGCTGACTTTTTCCGTTGCGTCGAAGAGATCAACACCAAGGTCGGCGGCCGTCCGATCTGTATCCAGCTGCCGATCGGTTCCGAGTTCGAACTTCAAGGGCGTCATCGACCTTTTGCGCATGAAGGCGGTCGTCTGGGAGGACGAGGGGCTCGGCGCTAAATATCACGACGAAGAGATTCCGGCCGACCTCAAGGCCAAGGCCGACGAGTACCGCCATATCTTGATCGAAGCTGCGGTCGAGATGGACGACGAGGTCATGAGCGCCTATCTCGATGGGCAGGAACCCAGCATTGACGCCCTGAAACGCTGCATCCGCAAGGCAGTGAAGCAAATTTCGTTCGTCCCGATCCTCTGCGGCTCGGCCTTCAAGAACAAGGGCGTTCAACCGCTGCTCGACGCGGTCGTCGACTATTTGCCTTCGCCCGTCGATCGCGGCGGGATCAAGGGCCACGACGTCGATACGGGCGAAGAGATCGTGCGCATGCCGCTCGACTCCGAGCCGTTCTCGATGCTCGGCTTCAAGATCATGGACGACCCGTTCGTCGGCACGATCACCTTCTGCCGCGTTTATTCGGGCAAGATCGAATCGGGCACAACGGTTCTCAATTCGACGAAAGACAAGAAAGAACGCGTTGGCCGCATGCTGCTCATGCACGCCAACAACCGCGAGGACATCAAAGAGGCTTACGCCGGCGACATTGTCGCGCTCGCAGGGCTCAAGGATACCCGAACCGGCGACACGCTCTGCGATATGCAGAAACCGGTCATCCTCGAGAAGATGGAGTTCCCGGAGCCGGTCATCGAAATCGCGATCGAGCCGAAGTCGAAGGCCGACCAGGAGAAGCTCGGCGTTGCACTGGCGAAACTCGCCGCCGAGGATCCGTCCTTCCGCGTCTCGACGGATCAGGAATCGGGTCAGACCATTCTCAAGGGAATGGGCGAACTTCACCTCGATATCAAAGTTGACATCCTCAAGCGCACCTACAAGGTCGATGCCAGCATTGGCGCGCCGCAAGTCGCCTATCGCGAGCGGCTGACGAAGAAGACCGAGATCAACTACACCCATAAGAAGCAGACGGGCGGCACGGGTCAGTTCGCTAAGGTCGTTCTCGTGTTCGAGCCTGCGGAAGCGGGCGCAGGATCCTCGTTCGAATCCAAGATCATCGGCGGCGCGGTGCCGAAGGAATATATTCCCGGCGTCGAAAAAGGCATCAACAGCGTCATGGGGTCAGGTGTGCTCGCCGGGTTTCCCGTTGTCGATGTCAAGGCGACGTTGATCGACGGCGCGTATCACGACGTCGACTCTTCGGCGCTGGCCTTCGAAATCGCCTCCCGCGCGGCGTTCCGCGAGGGCCTGCAGAAGGGCGGATCGGTTCTGCTCGAGCCGATCATGAAGGTCGAGGTCGTCACCCCCGAAGAGCACACCGGCTTTGTGATGGGCGATCTTCTGTCCCGTCGCGGTCAGGTGCAGGGGCAGGACATGCGGGCCAATGCGGTGGTGATCAACGCCATGGTGCCGCTTTCCAACATGTTCGGCTACGTCAATCAGTTGCGCTCCGGCACGCAGGGCCGAGCGAATTTCACCATGCAGTTCGACCACTATGAACAGGTCCCGACGAGCATCGCGTCGGAGATCATAGAGAAATTCAAGTGAGGCGGCGTTCCGCCTCTTGAGAATTAAAGGCCACGATAAGGAGTCCGGCTATGGCCAAGGAAAAGTTTGCGCGTAACAAGCCCCATTGCAACATCGGCACGATCGGCCATGTCGACCATGGCAAAACGTCGCTGACGGCTGCGATCACGAAGGTTCTCGCGGAGACGGGCGGCGCGACCTTTACTGCCTACGACCAGATCGACAAGGCGCCGGAAGAAAAGGCTCGTGGCATCACGATCTCGACGGCTCACGTCGAATACGAGACGAAGAACCGCCACTACGCGCATGTCGATTGCCCCGGCCACGCTGACTATGTGAAGAATATGATCACCGGCGCCGCCCAGATGGACGGCGCGATCCTGGTCGTTTCGGCCGCCGACGGCCCAATGCCGCAGACCCGGGAGCACATCCTACTTGCTCGTCAGGTCGGCGTGCCGGCGCTGGTCGTCTATTTGAACAAGGTCGACATGGTCGACGATCCGGAGCTTCTCGAGCTCGTTGAGCTCGAAGTGCGCGAGTTGCTTTCGCGCTACGAGTTCCCTGGCGACGACATTCCGATCATCAAGGGCTCGGCGCTGATGGCGCTCGAGAACAAGTCGCCTGAGCAGGGCCATGATTCCATTCTCAAGCTGATGGAGGCGGTTGACGCCTACATCCCGCAGCCGGAGCGCCCGAAGGACCAGCCGTTCCTGATGCCGGTCGAAGACGTGTTCTCGATCTCGGGTCGCGGCACCGTCGTGACCGGCCGTATCGAGCGCGGCATCATCAAGGTCGGCGAGGAAGTCGAGATCGTCGGCCTCAAGCCCACCCTCAAGACGACCGTCACCGGCGTCGAGATGTTCCGCAAGCTCCTCGATCAGGGCGAGGCTGGCGACAACGTTGGCTGCCTCCTGCGCGGCACGAAGCGCGAGGAAGTCGAGCGCGGCCAAGTTTTGTGCAAGCCTGGCACAGTCAAACCGCACACCAAATTCAAGGCTGAGGCTTACATCCTCACCAAGGAAGAGGGCGGGCGGCACACGCCGTTCTTCACCAACTATCGGCCGCAGTTCTATTTCCGCACCACCGACGTGACCGGCATCGTTGAACTGCCGCAGGGCACGGAGATGGTGATGCCCGGCGACAACGTGACGATCGATGTCTCGCTGATCGTTCCGATCGCGATGGAGGAGAAGCTTCGCTTCGCCATCCGTGAGGGCGGCCGGACAGTCGGCTCGGGCGTCGTCGTTTCGATCACCGAGTGAGGCGTTTGGCCAGGGGCTAGGCGGAGCTGACGTTCCGCCGCCTTGGCCGACAGGGATTTGACACATGAACACGCAAAACATCCGCATCCGGCTGAAGGCGTTCGATCACCGCGTACTCGACGCCTCGACGAAGGAAATCGTGTCCACGGCCAAGCGCACCGGCGCTCGGGTCCGCGGCCCGATTCCCCTGCCGACTCGGATCGAAAAGTTCACGGTCAACCGATCGCCTCACGTCGACAAGAAGTCGCGCGAGCAGTTCGAAATTCGCACGCACAAGCGGGTGCTCGATATCGTCGACCCGACGCCGCAGACGGTCGACGCGCTGATGAAGCTCGATCTCGCCGCCGGCGTCGACGTCGAAATCAAGCTGTAAGGGGATTTGGCGAGCGCTTTTTGAAGAGTTCTTTTCAAAGGCGCTCACGAAGGACAAACGCCAATGCGTTCAGGCATCATAGCAAAGAAGCTGGGTATGTCCCGCGTCTTCACCGACGCAGGGGACCACGTGCCGGTCACTGTCCTCCATGTCGAGGATTGTCAGGTGGTCGCACATCGCACCCAGGAAAAGAATGGCTATACCGCGCTCCAGCTCGGCGTCGGCAAGGCCAAGGTGAAGAACGTCTCGAAGGCCGAGCGCGGCCGCTTCGCGGTCGCTCATGTTGAGCCAAAGATGCGGCTCGCCGAGTTTCGCGTCGAAGAGGACAAGATGATCCCGGTCGGAGCGGAGATCACCGCAGACCATTTCACCGTCGGACAATATGTCGACGTCACAGGCGTGACGATCGGCAAGGGATTCGCTGGGCCGATGAAACGGTGGAATTTTCGCGGCCTGCGCGCCACCCATGGCGTGTCGATCTCGCATCGTTCGCACGGGTCCACCGGTGGCCGTCAGGATCCGGGCAAGACCTGGAAAAACAAGAAGATGGCCGGTCATATGGGAACTGATCAGGTGACGACGCAGAACCTTCGCGTCGTCCGCACGGATCCCGACCGCGGCCTCATTCTGGTCGAGGGCGCGGTGCCCGGACACGCTGGCGGCTGGATCGCCGTGCGCGACGCGGTGAAGAAGCCGTTGCCGAAGGACGCGCCGTTGCCCGGCAAGTTCCGCGTTCACGCCGAACCGGGCGCTAGCGCCCCATCGGCCGAAGCGGCGAAGGGAGAGTGACGCCGTGAAATTCGAGATGACCTCACTCGACGGTTCGTCCGCCGGCTCGCTGGAGCTCAGTGATGACGTGTTCGGACTTGAGCCTCGCGCCGACTTGATCGCGCGCATGGTGCGCTGGCAACTCGCCAAGCGCCAGGCCGGGACGCACAAGACGCTGGGACGCGCGGACATCCATCGCACCGGCAAGAAGATGTACAAGCAAAAGGGCACGGGCGGCGCCCGTCACGGATCAGCGCGCGTGCCGCAGTTCCGCGGCGGCGGGCGCGCGATGGGTCCCGTGCTTCGCAGCCATGCGCATGACCTGCCGAAGAAGGTGCGGGCGCTTGCCTTGCGGCACGCCCTGTCGGCCAAGGTCCGCGCCGGCGGCCTCGTGGTGTGGGAAAGCGCTCAGATCGAAGAGGGCAAGACCAAGATGCTGCGCGCGTCATTCGAAAAGGCGGCGCTCAAGAATGCGCTCATTATCGACGGCGCCGAGCCGCAGGCGAAGTTCGCCGTCGCGGCGCGCAATCTGCCGGAGATCGACGTGCTGCCGATCCAGGGCGTCAACGTCTACGATATCATGCGGCGCGAGAAGCTGGTCCTGACGCGGGCCGCTGTTGAGGCGCTGGAGGCGCGGTTCAAATGATCAAGGACGTGCGTCATTACGACGCGATCGTCTCTCCGGTGATTACGGAGAAGGCAACCATCGCGTCTGAGAACAACCAGTTTGTATTCAAGGTCGCGCGCGACGCGACCAAGCCGCAAATTAAAGCGGCTATTGAGCATTTGTTCGACGTCAAGGTGACGGCGGTCAATACGCTCTTGCGCAAAGGGAAGAACAAGGCGTTTCGCGGCGTTCGCGGACGACAGCAGGACATGAAGAAGGCGATCGTCACGCTTGCCGACGGCTATCGCATCGACATGACCACCGGTCTGTGAGGAGCGATTAGTCATGGCGCTCAAGACATTTAAGCCGACGACCCCGAGCCTTCGTCAGCTCGTCATCGTCGATCGCAGCGAGCTCTACAAGGGCAAGCCGGTGAAGGCGCTGACCGTTGGCAAGTCTGAGAAGGGCGGTCGCAACAACAGCGGCCGGACCACCGTGCGCTTTCGCGGCGGCGGTCACAAGCAGACTTATCGCATCGTCGACTTCAAGCGGCGGAAGCTCGATGTCGCGGCCAAGGTCGAGCGGCTGGAATATGATCCCAATCGCACGAGCTTTATCGCGCTGATCAAATATGCCGACGGCGAGCAGGCCTACATCATCGCGCCGCAGCGTCTCTCGGTGGGCGACGAAGTGATCGCCGGCGTCCAGGTCGACGTGAAGCCAGGCAACGCCATGCCGCTCGCCAACATTCCCGTGGGCACCATCGTCCATAATGTCGAGATGAAGATCGGCAAGGGCGGCGCGATCGCCCGCTCCGCCGGCGCTTACGCTCAGATCGTCAGCCGCGATCAGGGCTATGTCTCGCTGCGCCTGAGTTCAGGCGAGCAGCGGCTTATTCATGGCCAGTGCTTCGCCTCGGTCGGCGCCGTGTCCAACCCCGATCACATGAATACGTCAATCGCCAAGGCTGGCCGCAGTCGCTGGCTCGGACGTCGCCCGCACAATCGCGGCGTCGTCATGAACCCCGTCGACCACCCGCACGGAGGCGGCGAGGGCAAATCCTCGGGCGGCCGTCATCCAGTGAGCCCATGGGGCAAGCCGACCAAGGGCAAGAAGACCCGGTCGAACAAGGCCACCGACAAGTTCATCGTCGCATCGCGCCACGTGCGCAAGAAGAGAGGCTGAGCCATGACGCGATCGATCTGGAAGGGTCCGTTCGTCGACGGCTATCTGCTCAAGAAGGCTGACGTCGCGCGCGGATCCGGCCGCTCCGACATCATCAAGATCTGGAGCCGCCGCTCGACAATTCTGCCGCAATTCGTGGGTCTGACGTTCGGCGTTTACAACGGCCACAAGCACATCCCCGTGCTCGTGTCGGAGGAGATGATCGGCCACAAGTTCGGCGAGTTCGCGCCGACCCGCACCTTTCACGGCCATTCCGCCGACAAGAAGGCCAAGAGGGCGTAATTACCGATGTCCAAACCGTCCAACCCACGCCGTCAGGCGGAGAACGAAGCCAAGGCCACGACGCGCATGCTGCGCGTCAGCCCGCAAAAGCTCAACCTTGTGGCCCAGCTCATCCGGGGCAAGAAGGTCGCGTCGGCGCTTGCCGATCTTGAATTCTCCAACAAGAGGATTTCGGTCGAGGTCAAGAAGACGCTCGAATCCGCGATCGCCAACGCCGAGAACAACCATGAGCTCGACGTCGACGATCTGATCGTCGCCCAGGCCTGGGTCGGCAAGGACATCGTATTGAAGCGCTTCAGCCCCCGCGCGCGCGGCAGGGCCGGGCGAATCGAAAAGCCGTTCGCCAATATCACGATCATCGTGCGCGAAGTCGCCGCCGACGCTAAAGCCGCTTAGAGAGAGCCGAGATGGGACAGAAAATCAATCCGATCGGGCTGCGCCTCGGCGTCAACCGGACCTGGGATTCGCGCTGGTTCGCAAGCAAGGGCGAATACGGCAAGCTGTTGCACGAGGACATGAAGATCCGCGAGTCGCTGACCAAGAGCCTCAAGCAGGCGGCGATCTCGAAGATCGTCATCGAGCGTCCGCACAGGAAGGCGCGCATCAACATTCACTCCGCTCGCCCCGGCGTGGTCATCGGCAAGAAGGGCGCCGACATCGAAAAGCTGCGCAAGCAGGTGGCCAAGCTGACGAACTCGGAAGTGGCGATCAACATCGTCGAAGTGCGCAAGCCCGAAGTCGACGCGACCCTCGTCGCCGAATCGATCGCTCAGCAACTCGAGCGCCGCGTGGCGTTCCGCCGCGCGATGAAGCGCGCCGTGCAGTCGGCAATGCGTCTCGGCGCCGAGGGCATCCGCATCAATTGCTCGGGCCGGCTGGGCGGCGCGGAGATCGCACGGCTCGAATGGTATCGCGAGGGTCGGGTGCCCCTGCATACCTTGCGCGCCGACGTCGACTATGGCGTCGCCACGGCGCACACCGCCTATGGCACCTGCGGCATCAAGGTTTGGATCTTCAAGGGCGAGATCCTCGAGCACGATCCCATGGCTCAGGACAAGCGCCTGGCTGAAGCCGATCATTCTTCCACCCATCGTCCGCGCCGCGAACCACGCGAGCGCGAGCGCAAATCCGTCTGACGGGCGCGTGAGCCTGAGAGTACGCCATCATGATGCAGCCTAAGAAAACCAAGTTCCGCAAAGCCTTCAAAGGCCGCATTCACGGTAATGCGAAGGGCGGGTTTGCGCTCAATTTCGGCGAATTCGGCCTTAAGGCGATGGAGCCTGAGCGCGTCACTGCGCGTCAGATCGAGGCCGCCCGCCGCGCGCTGACCCGGCACATGAAGCGTGCGGGCCGCGTCTGGATCCGGGTGTTCCCGGACGTTCCGGTGTCGAAGAAGCCGATCGAGGTGCGCATGGGCAAGGGTAAGGGCGCGCCGGAATTTTGGGTCGCCCGCGTCGCGCCGGGCCGCATCATGTTCGAGGTCGACGGGGTGCCCGAGCCGATCGCGCGTGAGGCGTTCGCGCTAGCGGCCGCGAAGCTGCCGATCAAGACGCGCTTCATTCAGCGCATCGCGGAATAAGGGGGTTAGAGCCATGAAAAACGCCGGCCGTCTTTCCGACATTCGCGTCATGACCGAAGACCAACTCAACGACGAGGCGCTCAAGCTCAAGAAGGAGCAGTTCAACCTGCGCTTTCAGAAGGCGAGCGGGCAATTGCAGGACACCGCGCGGGTTCGCGTCGTGCGCCGTGATATCGCGCGCGTGATGACCGTCGCCGCGCAGAAGCGCGCCGCGGCGAAGGCCAAGGACTAAACTCATGCCGAAGAGAATTTTGCAGGGCGTTGTCGTCAGCGACAAGCAGGAAAAGACGCTGGTCATAAAGGTCGAGCGCCGTTTCACTCACCCACTTCTGAAAAAGACCGTGCGCAAGTCAAAGAATTACCACGCGCATGTTGAAAACAAGACCCAAAAGGTTGGCGACATCGTCTTGATCGAGGAGACGCGGCCGATCTCGAAGCTCAAGCGCTGGATTATCGTCGGTGAGACGGCGCCGAAGGCGTAATTAAAGAGGTTATGCCATGATACAGATGCAGACCAATCTCGATGTCGCCGACAATTCGGGCGCGCGACGCGTGATGTGCATCAAGGTTTTGGGCGGATCGAAGCGTCGTTACGCCTCGATCGGCGACATCATCGTCGTTTCCATCAAGGAGGCGATCCCGCGTGGTCGCGTCAAGAAGGGCGACGTGATGAAGGCGGTTGTGGTGCGCACCGCGAAGGACATTCGCCGGGCCGACGGCTCAGTGATCCGGTTCGATTCGAACGCCGCCGTTCTGATCAACAATCAGTCCGAGCCGGTCGGAACCCGCATTTTTGGGCCGGTGCCGCGCGAGCTCAGAGCCAAGAACCACGTGAAGATCATCTCGCTTGCGCCAGAGGTGCTCTGATGGCCGCTAAGATTAAAAAGGGCGACCGGGTGGTGGTCACCACTGGACGCGACAAGGGCAAGCGGGGCGAGGTTCGCCAGGTAATGCCTGAGGACAATCGCGCTATTGTCGCGGGCGTTAATCTCGTCCGTCGCCACACGCGCCAGACGGCGCAGAGCGAGGGCGGGATCATCAGCAAGGAAGCGACAATCCATTTGTCGAACCTGGCGATCCTTGATCCCAAAACGAACAAGCCGACGCGCGTCGGTTTCAAAATTCTCGACGACGGCCGGAAGGTGCGTGTCGCCAAGGCTTCCGGAGATTTGATCGATGGCTGATAGCAAGGGCGGGAAAGGCGACAAGGGCGCCAAACCCGGTAAGAGCGACAAGCCCGCCGCCAAGGGCGTCAAGCCGGAGGCGCCTTCGAGCTTGAAAGAGGCCAAGGCCAAGTCGCGTCGGGAAGCTGGCGCCGAGATCGCATCGGCGGGCGCGGTCAAAGCCGCGCCGAAGGACTATGTCGCGCGGCTGAAGAAGCTGTATCAAGACGAGATCGTGCCCAAGCTCACCGAAGAGTTTGGGTACAAGAACGCGCTCGAAGTGCCGAGGCTCGACAAGGTCGTGCTCAACATGGGCGTTGGCGAGGCGGTCAACGATACGAAGAAAGTCACCTCCGCAGCCGCCGACCTTGCGTTGATCGCCGGGCAGAGGCCGGTTGTCACCAGAGCGCGCAAGGCGATCTCGACCTTCAAGGTGCGCGAGAACATGCCGATCGGCGCGAAGGTGACGTTGCGCCGGACTCGGATGTACGAGTTTCTCGATCGCCTGGTGACGGTCGCGCTGCCGCGCGTTCGAGATTTCCGCGGTCTCGATCCGAAGTCGTTCGACGGGCGCGGCAATTACGCGCTCGGCGTCAAGGAGCACATCATTTTTCCCGAAATCGACTACGACAAGGCCGAGGCCCAGTTGGGGCTCGACATCGTGGTCTGCACGACAGCGAAGACCGACGCGGAAGCACAGGCCTTGCTGAAGGCGTTTAACTTCCCCTTCCGGCAGTGAGCCTGGCGCTCAGACGCGGAAAATGGAGCCGATGAATGGCAAAGAAGAGTGCGATCGAGAATAATCTGCGCAAGCAGCGTCTGGTGAAGAAATTCGCCGCCCGCCGCAAACGCTTGCTGGATCTCGCCAATGATCAAGCGCGTCCGATGGAGGAGCGTTTCGAGGCGCGCATTCGGCTCGCGGCGCTGCCGCGCAACGGGGCGATCATCCGCGTGCGCAATCGCTGCCAGGTGACTGGAAGGCCGCGCGGCTATTATCGCAAGATGAAGATGTCGCGCATCGCGCTTCGCGAACTCGGCAATCAGGGCCTGATACCGGGCCTGGTCAAGTCGAGCTGGTGAGGAGGCAAAGATTATGGCGACGAACGATCCCCTCGGCGATATGCTGACCCGCATCCGCAACGCTCAGATGCGCAAGCGGGGCAAGGTTTCCACGCCCGGCTCATCGCTGCGCAAGAACGTGCTCGACGTTCTCGAGTCGGAAGGCTATATCCGCGGCTATTCGACTACGGATTACGGTAACGGACGCACCGAGTTCGAAATTGAGCTGAAATATTTCGACGACCAGCCGGTTATCCGCAAGATCGAGCGCGTGTCCAAGCCGGGCCGCCGGGTCTATGCGACGGTCGACGCGATGCCGCGGGTGGCCAACGGGCTTGGAGTGTCGATCGTGTCGACGCCGAAGGGCGTGATGGCCGACCATTCCGCTCGCGAGAACAATGTTGGCGGCGAGGTCCTTTGCACCGTCTTCTAGACGGCGCACTGTTTAAGCAACGGATTAGAACTATGTCTCGCATTGGCAAGAAACCCATCGTCATCCCGTCCGGCGTCACGGCCAAGCTTGACGGCCAGACGATCGCCGTCAAAGGCGCGAAGGGCGAATTGAAATTCACCGCGCCCGACGAAGTCGCGATCGCGATCGAAGGCGGCGAGGTGCACGTCACGCCGCATGGCGAGGACAAGCGTTCGCGCGCCATGTGGGGCACGGCGCGCGCGCAGGTGCAGAATCTGGTCGGCGGCGTCACCAAGGGATTCGAGAAGAAGCTTGAGATCAACGGCGTTGGTTACAAGGCGGCGATCGCCGGCAAAAATCTCCAGCTTTCGCTCGGGTACAGCCACGACATCATGTATCCCATTCCTGCCGGAGTGACGATCACCGCAGCCAAGCCGACTGAAATCTCCGTCGCCGGCATCGACAAACGGCAGGTGGGCCAGGTCGCCGCGGAGATCCGAGGGTTCCGAGGCCCCGAACCTTACAAGGGTAAGGGCGTGAAATACGCTGGCGAGTTTATCTTCCGCAAGGAAGGCAAGAAGAAGTAAGGCGACGGTCATGGCTCATTCTCAAACCACAGCGGATCGACGCAAGGCGCGTGTGCGCCGCGCGGTCGCGGCTCATTCGAACGGTCGCCCGCGGCTGAGCGTTTTTCGCTCGTCAAAGCAGATCTACGCTCAGGTCATCGACGACGAGCGGGGCCACACGCTTGCAGCCGCCTCCTCGCTTGAAAAGGCGTTGCGCGAATTGTTGAAGACCGGGGCGACGGTCGAGGCGGCAAAGCGTGTCGGCATGGAACTCGCCGAGCGGGCCAAGAAGGTTGGCGTCGACAAGGTCGTGTTTGATCGCGGCGCTTACATCTATCACGGGCGCGTCAAAGCGCTGGCGGATGGCGCCCGCGAGGGCGGGTTGGACTTTTAACAAAAGTAACCGAACCGAACGGCGTCTCCAGAGCTCGCCGTGGTGATTGACTGATGGATGAATTCAATGGCGCGTGAAGGTGAAGGCGGCCGCGGCCGCGATCGCAACCGCGAGGAGCGCGACAGCGAGTTTGTCGATCGCCTCGTGCATATCAATCGGGTGGCGAAGGTGGTGAAGGGCGGCCGTCGCTTCGGCTTCGCTGCGCTTGTCGTCGTGGGCGACCAGAAGGGCCGGGTCGGCTTCGGCCACGGCAAGGCGCGCGAAGTGCCGGAGGCCATCCGCAAGGCGACCGAGGCCGCGAAGCGCGGCGTCGTGCGCGTTCCCCTGCGCGAAGGCCGCACGCTTCACCACGACGTCAACGGGCGCCACGGCGCGGGCCGGGTCGTTCTGCGCGCGGCTCCGGCGGGCACGGGCATCATCGCGGGCGGCCCGATGCGCGCCGTCTTCGAATCGCTTGGCGTGCATGACGTCGTCGCCAAGAGCCAGGGCTCGTCGAATCCGTACAACATGGTGCGCGCGACCTTCGACGCTCTGGCGCGCGAAGACAGTCCGCGCTCCGTCGCCCAGAGGCGTAACCTCAAGGTGTCGACAATCCAGTCGCGCCGACAGGGCGTCGAAGCCGACGCCTCCGATTCTTGAGGGCAGGCACGATGAGTTCCGACAAGACCATTATACTCGAGCAGACCGCGAGCGCGATCGGCCGCCCCGGTTCGCAGCGCGAGACGCTCAGGGGCCTCGGCCTCAATAAAATCGGGCGGAGGTCGAGCCTTGCCGACACGCCTGCCAATCGCGGCATGATTGCGAAGGTCGCGCATCTCGTGCGCGTCGTCGACAGCCGTTAAGGACCGCCGGCCATGAAACTCAACGAAGTCAGAGACAACCCCGGCTCGTCCAAGTCGCGCATTCGCGTCGGACGCGGCATCGGTTCGGGCAAGGGCAAGCAGGCCGGCCGCGGCGGCAAGGGTCAGACGGCTCGCTCGGGCGTCCGCATCAAAGGGTTCGAGGGCGGCCAGATGCCGCTTCATCGCCGCTTGCCCAAACGCGGCTTCAACCCTCCTGCGCGGCTCGATTACAATGTGGTCAACCTCGACCGCATTCAGAAGGCGATCGACGCTGGCAAACTCAACCCAGCCGAGCCGATTACGGTCGAAAGCCTCATGAAGGCCGGAATTGTTACGCGCCGGCGCGACGGTGTCAAGATTCTCGGCGTGGGCGAATGGACGACCAAGGCTGATTTTGAAGTGGAGGTCGCGTCCAAGAGCGCTGCGGCGGCCATCGAAAAAGCCGGCGGCAGCGTCAAGACGCTGCGCCAGGAGGCTGCATCCGCCGCGTCCGATTCTCCCGCCTCCTGAGCGCCAATCCTTCGGGATGGCATTGGCCGGGGCCGCCACCATATGCTAGGGGCGTTTCCGCCACCGCCGGCTCGGCTGACGGGAGCCATGTACTGTAAATGAGGCGCTGTTCCTAAAGCGCCGCCCGGAGCAAATCCGCCATGGCGTCGGCCGCCGAACAACTCGCAGCCAATATCAACTGGTCAGCCTTCGCCAAGGCGGACGAACTCAAGAAGCGCATCTGGTTCACGCTCGGCGCGCTGGTCATCTACCGGCTCGGCACATACATCCCGCTTCCGGGAATTGACCCCGCGGCGTTCGAGGCCTCGTTCCTCGGCCAGAAGCAGGGCGTCCTCGACATGTTCAACATGTTCTCGGGCGGCGCCGTTCAGCGCATGGCTGTGTTCGCGCTCAACATCATGCCCTACATCTCCGCTTCCATCATCATCCAGCTCTTGAGCTCGGTGGTGCCATCGCTCGAGGCGATCAAGAAGGAGGGCGAGCAGGGGCGCAAGATTCTCAATCAGTACACGCGCTATCTTACCGTCATTCTCGCAGTCTTCCAGGCTTACGGCATCTCAATCGGGCTTGAGGGACGCGCGGGCATCGTCAGCGATCCGGGACTTCTATTTCGCATCTCGACGATCGTGACATTGACGGGCGGCACGATGTTTCTGGTTTGGCTGGGCGAGCAGATCACATCGCGCGGCGTGGGCAACGGATCCTCCCTCATCATCTTCGCCGGGATCGTCGCCAGGCTGCCGCAAGCCGTGGTGCAATTGTTCGAACTTGGCCGCCAGGGGTCGATCTCCACCGGCCTCGTCCTGGCGGTCGTCATCATGGTGTTCGTCGTCGTCGCCTTCATCGTGTTCATGGAGCGGGCGCAACGTCGGGTGCCGATCACCTATCCGCGGCGACAGGTCGGCAACAAGATGTATGAGGGACAGAGTTCCTTCCTGCCGCTCAAGCTCAACACATCCGGAGTCATTCCGCCGATCTTCGCCTCCTCGCTGCTGCTCCTGCCCACGACCGTCGCCAATTTTGCGCAAGGGTCGACGAGCTCAGGCATATTTTCGACCATCTCGGCGCTCCTGGGGCGCGGTAGCGCGCTGTACCTGATCCTCTACGCGGCGCTGATCATCTTCTTCGCCTTCTTCTATACCGCGACCGTATTCAATCCCTCCGACACCGCCGACAATTTGAAGAAGCACGGCGGCTTCATCCCCGGGGTGAGACCAGGCGAGCGCACCGCGCAATATATCGATTACGTGCTGACGCGAATCACGGTTCTCGGCGCGCTCTATCTCGCGGTGATCTGCCTTCTGCCCGAGTGGCTTATTTCCTATGCGGCGCTGCCATTCTATTTTGGCGGCACCTCGCTCTTGATCGTGGTCAACGTGACAATGGACACGGTTGCGCAGATTCACGGTCATCTGCAAGCGCATCAATATGAAGGCCTGATCAGAAAGGCCAGGTTGAAAGGGCGGAAGCGATGAACCTGATACTGCTCGGGCCACCGGGGGCCGGGAAGGGCACGCAGGCGCAGAGGCTGGCAAAATCCCTCAATATTCCGCAGCTATCGACGGGAGATATGTTGCGGGCGGCGGTTGCGGCGGGAACGCCGATCGGGCTCAAGGCCAAGGCGGTGATGGAATCCGGCGCGCTCGTCTCGGACGGCATCGTCGTCGACATCATCAACGACCGGATCGAGCAGCCGGACGCGAAGCGCGGGTTTATCCTTGACGGTTTTCCTCGCACGCTGGCGCAAGCTCGTGCGCTCGAAACCATGCTTGCCGCGAAGGGGCTCGGGCTCGACGCTGCGATCGAACTGACGGTGGAAGCGCCGAAGCTTGTCGATCGAATCGTCCGTCGCGCCCAGGAAGCGAGCGCTGCCGGCCAGCCCGTGCGCAAAGACGATGATCCCGAAGTGTTCAAATCCCGCCTTGCGGCTTACGAACGGGACACGGCTGCGGTCACCCCGTTCTATCGCGAGCGCGGGCTGTTGCATGAAGTCGACGGCATGGCCCCGATTGATGAGGTCGCCAAGGCGATCGACGGCGTGCTCTCGGAGGTCGCCGCCGCGTGACGCCACTGTCGGGAGACCCAGAGGCGCTCGTTGAGCGCCGAGGGCGCGCCGGCGTCATCGTGCTCAACCGCCCCAAGGCGCTGAACGCCCTCACCCTGACAACGGTCAGGTTGATTGCGGCCGCCCTCGACGAATGGGAGGGTGACCGCGCGGTTGACCGGATCGTCTTTCTCGGCGCGGGCGACCGGGCCTTTTGCGCTGGCGGAGACATCCGGCGTCTCTACGACCTCGGCCGGGCGGGCGATCACGACGCCCAACTGACTTTTTGGCGTGAGGAATACCAGCTCGATTGGCGGATCAAGAGTTATCCGAAACCGATCGTCGCCCTGGTGGACGGCATTGTCATGGGCGGCGGCGTTGGGCTGGCGATGAACGCCGCCCACACCGTGGCTGGCGAGCGTTTCGTCTTCGCCATGCCGGAGGTGGGCATCGGCTTCTTTCCTGACGTCGGCGCCTCGTGGATTTTGCCGCGCCTTCCCTCTCGCGTCGGCGTCTATTTCGCGCTGACGGGCCTCCGCGCTGATGCGGGCGACGCTGTCGCTTTGGGGTTGGCTCAGACCTTTGTCCCGAGCGCCGCCTTCCCGGCGCTGGCGCAGGCGTTGGAAAGCGAGGAGCCGGTCAAAGCCGCGCTCACCCGTTTCGCAGTTCCTCCACCCCGATCGGTGCTAAGCGGCGAGATGAAGGACATCGAGGCTTGTTTCAAAGGATCTGATCGAGCCACGATTCTGGCGTCCTTACGCGAAGCGGAGGCGCGGGGTCACGCCTTCGCCGCGCCCGCCCGCGCCGCCATGCAGGAGAAGTCGCCGACCAGCCAAGCAATCGCACTCAAGCAAATGGCCTTGGGCGCTGCGATAAATTTCGATGAAGCGCTGCGGATGGACTACCGCATCGTCTCACGAATCTGTCGCGGCCATGACTTCTATGAAGGCGTTCGCGCCGTCATCGTCGACAAGGACAATCGCCCGCGCTGGGCGCCCGCGCCATCGCCGGCGGAGATCGACGCCTATTTCGCCTCCCTCGGCGACGAGGAGCTCAAGTTTCCGGCGCCAGCCGCATGAAATACATCATGCGGCAGAGCCGGGACGGCGCCGTCGAGCTGGTCGACCGATCGCCGGCGCCGACCAAGAACAACGATCTCATGTCGGCGATCTCGCGAGTGGGCTGGGAGCATGCGCTCATCTGGTACATGCGCACGCTGGCCTGGGTCTGGATGGCGAAAGGTCTGTTCCACTGGGCGATCATCCTCGGCGCCTTCCCGGCGCTTGGACAATTCACAACGATGGCGCTCCCTCTGCAGGCGACGATCGTCGCTTTCGCCTGCCTCGATTTGCTGGCGGCGATCGGCCTATGGCTGGCCGCAGCCTGGGGTGGGGCGATTTGGCTTTTGTGCGCGGTGGTGGAGGCGGCGTCCCCAATTCTCAGCCCGCGCGCGGCCGCGATCGGATATGGCGGCGCTCTGTTAAACTTGGCGCTGGTGGCGGGTTATTTCGTTTTGAGCTGGCGCGCCGCGCGCGAACGAGCCTAACGCGCAGTCCGCGGCGCCCGCCTTTTCAGTGACGTAGCCCGCGCCGCGTTTGCGGCTTGTCAACGTAAACAAAGCCTTTGATTCAATTGAAATTTACTACCCCATGGAAACTTTGGATTCATCTTGACTTTTAAACTCGTATTCATGCGCTTCCGTTACAGTTCTACTCATAAGAAGACCGAAGGAACGCTCGGCAGTTGAGTTGCGAAGAGGCGGGTGTGCAATGATTAACGCAGTCAAAACACAAGATATTGCAGTTAGGGTTGAGCCTGAACTTCGGGTATCCGGGCTGTACCTGGAGACTTTGACGATGGTGGAACGCCTTCATCGTCGATTGCTCGACGTTATCAAGGATGAGTTCGACCGTCGCGGGCGATCCGACATCAACGCGGTTCAGGCGTTGCTCCTGTACAATATCGGCGACAAGGAATTGACCGCTGGCGAATTGCGCACGCGCGGCTATTATCTCGGCTCGAATGTTTCCTATAACGTCAAGAAGCTGGTCGAGATCGGCTTCCTCCATCACTCCCGTTCCCGCATCGACCGTCGCTCGGTTCGGATCAGCCTGACCGAGCGCGGGAAAGAGGTTCATCGCATCGTCGCTGGGATCTATGAGAAACACGCGCGTACGATCGAACAGATCGGCGGCATCCCTGGCGACGACTTTGTTCGAATGAACGCCTCCCTCCTGCGGCTTGAGCGATACTGGACCGACCAGATCAAATATCGGCTCTGACAGAAAGCGCGCCTCGGCGCCTTCAGGCCGAAAAAAGTGGGGCAGGGGCCTCCCTTCATGGGAGCGCCCCACTTTGCGTTCACCCGGCGTTAAGCTGCCGGTCATAAAAACGCCCGAGTGAGACCTATGGTGCGTGTGGAACGGTCGAGGCTTTCGCGGTCGCAACGCGCTCCATAATTTAAGGCGCGGGCGGGAAGGCTTGAACGAGAGCTGTCCCGTTCTTGGAGATCTGCATTTTGATGCGTGGCATGACCGTCTCGCGGCTTTCGCGCCGCGCTCTTTTTAGCGCGACCACATGCGCCGCTTTCGCAGTTGCACTGGGATCGATCCCATCGAGGGCCCAGGAACAGGACGTCAGCCAAGCGGAATGGCCGCAGAGCTACGAGACCTCGCCTAAGATGGCTGTCCAGCGCGAGTCGACTCCGATCCTGTCGTCGGCGACGGTCGACGCCACGCAAGCGGCGATCCAGAAATATCAGGACATTGTCGCACGCGGCGGTTGGGGGACGGTGCCGGCTGGCCCTGAGCAGCGCATTGGCTCGAGGGGCGGGGCGGTTGAGGCCCTACGCCAGCGGCTGGTCGCGACTGGCGATCTCGACGAGGTCGCGGGTTCGGGGCCGGTCTACGACTCGCTCGTCGAGGCTGGGGTCAAGCGATTCCAGGCGCGCAACGGCCTCAATCGAAGCGGCGTGGTGGACAAGGAAACGCTCGCCTCGCTCAATGTGTCGGCAGCCGCCCGACTTCAGCAACTCGAGACGAATCTCGTCCGCCTGCGCTCCTATTCCGGCGACCTTGGCGAGCGCTTTGTGATCGTCAACCTGCCGGGTGCTTCGGTCGAGACGGTCGAGAATGGGGTCGTCTACTCGCACCACCGCGCCGGTGTCGGCCGGATGGACCGTCAGTCGCCGATCATGCAGACCAAGGCGACGGAGATCAATTTCAACCCGTACTGGCACGTGCCGCCTTCGCTCATCAAAAAGGATCTGATCCCGAAGATGAAGGCGAATCCGAACTATCTTGCCGAGGAAAAAATCCATATCCTCGACAAGGATGGTCAGGAGGTTTCGCCGTCCTCGATCAATTGGAACTCAGACGAGGCGACACATTTCACCTATCGCCAGGATCCCGGCAGCGAGCTCGACGCGCTAGGCTTCGTGCGCATCAACATTCCGAACCCGTACGGCGTCTACATGCATGACACGCCGGAGAAGGGCGTGTTCGGGGACGACTTCCGTTTTGTCTCGTCAGGCTGCGTGCGCGTGCAAGACGTCCGCGACTACGTCGCCTGGCTGCTTAAGGACAATCCGGGCTGGAATCGCGACCAGATCGACGCCGTCATCCGCTCTGGCCAGCAGCAAAACGTGAAACTCACCCAGCCGGTCCCGGTCTACTGGATCTACGTGACCGCCTGGGCGACTCCCGACGGCCTCGTTCAGTTCCGTCCCGACATTTATCAGCGCGACGGCGCGGGGCCCGGGCCGGTGGCCTCGGCTGTTCCGGTTGAGCCGTTGGCGTTGCCGCAGGAGTAAGGCTCCTCCATATTTGAGTTGCGTGCCGTTTTGCGCGCGATTCAATTCTTTCAACGACTTAACCTCACTTTTCTGCAACTTTCATTTCTGGGTCCGGAAACGAGAGAAAATTATACTCTGTAAGAATGTAATATAGCCTCGTGAACATCGTTCTTATGAATACTTCCACATCGGCCGGCCGAAACGCTCGACAATCACCACCCGCTAGGGATAGCTACCAATAGGCTAAATGAAGGCCGTTCGCGCGTCCGCTGGACCGAGCGGCGCTATTTCAGAGGCGCTTCAAAGACGCCTCGACTGAGCCGAATGATCGACGGAAGCGCCCCTCATGTCGAACAGCACTTGGACCGCCCTCAACACTGCGATAACCGCGGGGGCCTTGGTCGCAGCGGCGCTTGCGGGGGCGGTCCCTGCGCACGCGGCCGGCGCCTGCGCGCTCGTCCCCAACGATAAGATGCCGTCCGAAAAGATGCTCCAGTGCGGGGACGCCTTGACGGTTCGCGCCGCTGAAGGCGCTCGCTATCAGCCCCTATACAAGAAGGGCGACCCGCTTCCGGTTGGAATTCGGCTCAATGACGGTGCGCTGCTCATCGAGTTTCATCCGGCAAAGCCGGGGGAGAAGTTTCAGATCCTCACGCCGCTCGCCATTGCCGCCGTGCGCGGCACGAAATGGGCGATGGACGTGACGAAAGCACAAACCTCCACGCTCGTGCTCGATGGCGCCGTGCAGGTGACCAATCGCCGCTTGAAGCAGTTTGTTGTTCTCACGGAGGGTCAGGGGGTCGATATCACACCGACTGATACGTCCGTGGTCCAGAAAACGTGGGGAGAGGCGAGGGTGCGGGCCCTTCTTTCTCGTTTCGGAGAATGAATGGCGACCGAGCGGCCGGGACCTTCCTGGCTCCTGACCGGCGCATTTCTTGTCGCGGCGCTCGTCGTCGGCGGCGCTCTCGGCACGTACGAAATCAACGGCCTCGCTTCGCCGCTGGACCGAATTGAAAACCTGACGCTCGACTGGCGCTTCCTTCTTGCCGGCGCCCGTCCCGCGCCATCGAGCGTGGTCATTGTCGCGATTGACGACCAGGCGCTTAACGAAGCCCGAAGCGATGCGCCGACGCGCGAGTTGATGGCTCGCCTCGTGCGGGCGTTGGCGGCTTTTCATCCCCGATCAATCGCGATCGATATCGCGTTCCTCAACCCGAGGGATGCGCATGCGGACGCAGAACTCGCCAACGCCCTCAAGGCGGGGCCGGCTGTCGTCGCGGCGATCGGGAATTTCGATTCGGTCGGTCCCTCGAAGGCAACAGCCGAACCAAGCGAGCTGGCCTTGGCGCCGAGGCCCTCCTCCGTTCTCTGGCCGATCAACTCGATCCGCGATGCGGCCCAGGTGGGGCTTGCCAACGTTTCGACCGATAAGAGCGGCGTGCCGCGTTACATTCCGATGATCTACGAAACGCCGGACGGCGTGGTTCCGTCCTTCGCACTTGCCGCCGCGTCCCAGGGGCTGGGCGCACAGGCAGTCTTCAGTCCCGACCGGATCGAGATCGCGGGGCAGTCGAGGGCGATGGACCTCGGCTATCACATGCCGTTGCGCTTCTATGGGCCCCAGGGAAGCTTCAAGCGCATCAGCGCAGTTCAGATCCTCCGAGGCGGACTCGACCCGGAGGCGATCCGTGGCAAAGTCGTCGTTGTCGGCATTACGGCCACGGGCGCTTCCGATTCGTTCGCGACGCCGTTCGATCGCATTGCCCCAGGCGCGGAAGTCTTTGCGACCGCGATCGGCAATCTGATGGCGGGCGACGGGTTGGCGCGGACGCCATCGACCCGCCGCCTCGATGCGGACGTGGCTATTGTGCTTCCCGTTCTCATGATCGCGCTCATGGCGATGCAGAGGGCGGCGATTGGGTTTGCTCTCGCAAGTCTGGTCTTCGCCCTTTGGCTCACGGGAGTCTTTCTCGCCTTCGTCAACGGCTATTGGCTCAGCATTGCGGCGCCCCTCGCGTCAGTCGTGCCGCTGACGTTCGGTTTCGCCGCGGCCCGGTCGATTGTCGAACGTCGCGCCGGGACGAAAATTGCCGCCGAGAATTCGACACTGGCCAGGTTCCAGTCGCCGATCCTTCTCGACCAGCTTCAAAGAGAGCCGGATTTTCTTGAGAAGCCGGTCCATCAGGATGTTGCCGTGATGTTCGTCGACCTCTCCGGGTCGACAGGGGTTTCGGAGGCGCTCGGACCCGAATGGACGCGCGATCTTTTCGGCGCGATGCAAACCCTCGTCGAGGGCAATGTCACCGCGCACGGGGGAGTCGTCATCAATTACATGGGCGATGGAGTTCTGGCGGTGTTCGGTCTGCCGAAGCCGCGCAGCGACGACGCCGCGCGGGCGCTGGCCACGGTCGAGGCGCTGTACGAGTCCATGGCCAACTTGCTGGCCAACCTGCCGCCCGCGGCGCGGGAACACCTGGATTTTCGGATCGGCCTGCATTTCGGGCCCGCGATCCTGTCTCGGCTCGGCTCGCCAATCCAACAGCAGATCACCGCGACGGGCGATACGGTCAACGTCGCGAGCCGGCTTCTCGAAGTGGCCAAGCAGCAGCATTGCCGTCTCGTCGTGTCGGAGGATGTTTTCAAAGCGGCGAGCGCGACGACGCCGGCGAATATCGATCGAGCGCTCTATGCGCCGCTCACAGTTTCAATTCGCGGTCGAGCGAGCGAGCTGGCGATTCGCGTGCGAACTTGAAATGCCGATCACGCAACCGAGCGGGGCGCATTCCATGTCGTCATTCCCCTCGCAAGCGGGAATCCAGCGTCTCGGGACAACGTTTCCTGGATGGCCCGCTTTCGTGGGCATCCACGCGAGCGGTCCTCTACAGCGATCCGGTCAGTTTGCAATCTCCGCCTGATCCGCAATCCTTCCAAGGCTTTCCTCGCGCCCGAGCACCGTGAGCACATCGAAAATGCCCGGCGAGGTCGAGCGGCCGGTGAGAGCGGCGCGCAAAGGCTGCGCGACGACGCCGAGTTTCGCGCCTTCCTGTTCGGCGTAAGCGCGTACGATCGCCTCCGCGTTCGCCGCCGTCCATTCGCTGAGCCCGGTTAAGCGCGGCAGCAGGTTTTTGAGATGGAGACGCCCGGAGCGAGCGAGAATTTCGTCGGCCTTCGCATCCATCTTGAGGGGTCTGGTCGCGAACAGGAAGCCAGCGCCATCCACCAGTTCGACCAGCGTCTTGGCGCGCTCCTTCAAGCCCGGAATCGCGGCGCGAAGCTGCGCGCTTTTATTTTCGTCCAGTTTGGCTGCGGCCTCCGCGCCGCCCGGCAAATAGGGGAGGGCGTTGATGAGCGCCTTGAACAATTCATCGTCGCCAGACGCGCGCATATAATGTCCGTTGATATTTTCGAGCTTGGCAAAGTCGAAGCGCGACGGCGAGCGGCCGATTGCGCCAAGATCGAACGCGGCGATCAGCTCTTCGGTGGAGAAAAACTCCTTGTCGCCATGGCTCCAGCCGAGCCGCGCAAGATAGTTGCGCAAAGCGGCCGGCAGATAGCCCAAGGCGCGGTAGGCGTCGACGCCGAGCGCGCCGTGACGCTTGGAGAGCTTGGCGCCGTCCGGCCCGTGAATGAGCGGGATATGCGCCATCACCGGAACGTCCCAGCCGAGCGCCTGATAGATCTGGGTCTGCCGCGCGGCATTCGTCAGATGATCGTCGCCGCGGATGACGTGCGTTACCCCCATGTCGTGATCGTCAACAACGACGGCGAGCATGTAAGTCGGATTGCCGTCAGAACGCAGCAGCACGAGATCGTCAAGCTCCTTGTTGGCGAACACGACCTTGCCCTGCACCTTGTCGTCGATGATGGTTTCGCCCTCTTGGGCGGCGCGCAGACGGATCACCGGCTTGACGCCGGGGGGCGCTTCCGCCGGATCGCGGTCGCGCCAGCGGCCGTCGTAGCGCATCGGCTTGGCCTCGAGACGCGCCTTCTCGCGCATTTGCTCGAGCTCTTCGACACTCGCGTAGCAGCGATAGGCGCTCCCGGATGCGAGCAGTTGCTCGGCGACCTCGCGATGGCGCTCGGCGCGCTGAAACTGGCTGATCGCGTCGCCGTCCCAGTCGAGGCCGAGCCATTTGAGCCCGTCGAGAATGGCGTCGACCGCGGCTTGGGTCGAGCGCTCGCGATCGGTGTCCTCGATGCGCAGCAGGAAGGTGCCGCCGAACCGCTTGGCGTAGAGCCAGTTGAACAACGCCGTGCGAGCGCCGCCAATATGCAGGAAGCCGGTCGGAGAGGGCGCGAAGCGAGTGATGACGGCGGACATTTTGGGAAGCTCGAAGCGCGGGATTGGATCGAGCGCGTGGCTCTAGCAGATGCGGGCGCTCGCGCGCAAAGGCGCTTGCCCGATCAGCGCGTCAGTCTATCCCGCGCCAGCGCGCCTCAGGTCAGCTTCCGCCAGGCTTGGGCCTCGAGCTCGTCGACGAATACGTCCGGCGGCCAATTCTCCTTGAGCGCCTGCCGCATCAGGTCCTGCTGCGTCTTCGGCGCCATGCCGCCGTTCGGCGGATCGCGGTCGAGATTGGTTGGGAAGGAATAGCCTTCCGCGCATGCCGCGACGGCGTTGTCGGCCTCAGCGCCAGTGATTGCATTATCGGCGAGGAGATCTTTCAGCGCCGGAAAGAGGCGCAAGCTCATCTTGAGCCGATCGACGCTTTCCATCGCGCGGCCAAAAGCCGAGGAGACCTGCAAAAGGTTCGCGATGCGGCGCACATCCTTCGAGCGGTTCGTTCCCGCGGCGTGGAACAGGGCTGGGTTAAAGAACACCGCATCGCCCTTGGCGAGCGGCAGCTGAACGTGATGCTTGCCGAAATAGTCGCGAAACTCAGGCCGCGCCGTCGCCATGTAGCCGGGCAAATAGCTCTGCGAAAACGGCAGGTAGAGCGTCGGCCCGGTCTCGACCGGCATGTCGCAATGAGCGATTGCGCCTTGCAGCGTCAGCACCGGCGACAGGCGCTGGACGTGGACGGGGAAGCGCTCGATCGCCGCCGCCGACTGGAAGCCCAGATGATAGTCGCGGTGCGCGACCTGAGCCGCGCCGCCCGGATTGACGACGTTGAGCTGCGAAGTGATCTGATAAGCTGGCCCAAGCCAGGCTTCGCTCACCAGCGCGATGATGGCATTGCCATAATAAGAAGCGAAGACCGAGGGATCGCGCAGGCACAGCTTCTCGAGCGCGTTCCAGATGCGATCGTTCGCGCCCGGCTTCGCGAAATGATCGCCGCCTCCCACATTGCCCAGGCGCTCTTCCTCGATGATCGCCCAATAATGCGCGTTGGACTTATCAATCGCGGCGAGGTCGGGGAACGCATTGCGGATGACGATGATGCCGGGGCCATCCGTAAACGCCTCGACCCATTCGGCCATCAGTTCCTTGCGGGACTCGGGCGAAGCGCCGGCTCTGCGCGCTTCGAGCCCATCATAGATGAGCACGTTCGACGCGACGTCGCTGGCGAGCGGATAATCGGCTTGGTTGAGCGAGCGCTCGACCTGCCTTTTGAACTCTTCGAGGTCGCAGGAGTCGGCGGTGAGCCACACCCGGTTGGCTCTCACTCGTTTGGCGTTGTCGTCCTTCATGAGCTTTCCTCCCGGGTCGCTTTGCGCGGCGCACTATACGATGGCTGCCAGACCGGAATAGGGCGGAGACGGATGCGCCGTCAGTTGGCCGCGCGCCGCCAGACCGTCATTTCGACGTTATGCTCTGGATCGAGCGGAATCGTTTCGTTTAGCCTGAGAGCGTGCTGCTCGAGCACGCTCGCCGCGGTCACCCCCGCGTCGCAGGCGGAAAAGACCGAGCGTCCGCCGGGAAGTTCGACCCCCCGCGCGCGCGACAGATGAAAGCCATCAAAGCCGATCATGAGGAAGAGGTCGAACACAACCTGGCCGCCGCCTACGGCCACCACCCCGCCTTTCGGCAGAATTCGCGCTGCGGCTTCTTCCCAAGTTGTGCGCCGCGGATCCCACCACCAACCGTCCGGTCGCTGCTCGAGACCTCCAGCATCCCGCGAAACGACAAGACGCACGCTTCGGTGCACGTTGGGCTCGAGTTCGTGGCTGCGGCGGGCAAAGACAACGAGGTTCGCGACTTCCTGCGCGCGCTGGTAGAGTTCCCAGTCTTTTTCGTTGCGCAGCGAAGTCGGCGTCAGCCCGTCAGCGCCGGCGATCTTGTCGTCGTCCGAGACGATGGCGTAGCCGGTGATGTCCAGATTTCCAGCCATGGACGCGCGGCCTCCTCGCGAGAGCTTAGCGAAAGCCGATCGCAATCGCCAGCCACCGTCATGGGCGCGCCGACTTTACGCCGCTAGCTTATCCAGCGAGCGCTGCATCGCCGCCATGCCCGCCTGGATTGCCTGCGACATGTAGCCGCCGATCTCGTCGGGCAGGAAATCGGCGGTCCAGACAACGGATGTGAGGCCATCGGCCAGCTCTGTAACCTGAAGCGCGCCGTTGTAATGAACGGCGCCACCGCGCTCGTGGGTCCACACCAGCCGTCGCGCCTCGTCGTCGATCGTAACGATCGGCTCGCGAAGAACCGTGCCGTTGACGAAGGTGACGATGCGCGCGCCCGGCTCGAGTTTCGTGTCGGTGACGAAGCCCGGAACGAGCCGCTTATGAAGAGCGCCGACGTCGCGGATCGCCGACCAGACATCGCTCGCCGACGCGCGGGTTTTGAGTTCGGATCGAATGGTCGCCATCGATTATCTTCCGCCGTAATAAGCTTCGAGCCGATAGCCCTCGGGGTCACGTACGAAGGCGGCGTAATAGTGCGGGCTATAATCTTCGCGCACGCCCGGCTTTCCGTTGTCGCGCCCGCCATGCGCAAGCGCCGCCTTATGGAACGCCGCGACGCTTTCCCGGCTCGGCGCAGTGAAGCAGAAATGGAGTCCGGATTTGGGATCGTCGGCAACCGGGCGCTCCGCCGCATAAATCCAGAAACCGGCGGCGTCTTTGCCATAGCCGAGCGAGGTCTCGTCGGCGCTGAGGCAAGTCAGCCCAAGCGGCTTCAGCGCGGCGTCGTAGAAGGCCTTGGCCTTCGCCACGTCGCGAACGCCGATCGATATGTGATCGAACATGAATCGTTTCTCCAGATACAGCCGCCAAGCCGGGAGGGGGTCGCCTCCTCGGGCGAACCATGCTTCAGCCGGCGTTTCGCTGCTTGGGGAAAGTTGCTATTTTCGGCTCATGCGAAGCGAAGTCCAACCTGGCGCCGCTCGCGCCCCACTTGGTCCTGTTGGCGCGGCGCCCAGCCGAGCGCTGGCCGTCGGAGACGGTTGGAGCCTGCAAGAGATGGTCTGCCGCGCTGGCCCGTCGGACAGGCCATTCGAGGAGCGGCACGATGGGTTCAGCGTCTCGGCCGTCTTGGAAGGAAGCTTCACCTATCGCTCGGACGCTGGCCACGAATTGCTTTATCCCGGCGCATTGCTTCTGGGAAACCACGCCTCGTGTTTCGAATGCCGCCACGCGCATGCGATTGGCGACCGCTGCATTTCCTTGAATGTGCATGAAGACCAGTTCGGCGAGATAGCGGCGGCCGCGGCGTCTTTCAGCCGATTCCGCTTTTCGGCCCCGAGCCTGCCGTCTTCGCCGAAAGCGCTGCCGGTGATCGCCCACATGGAGGCGATGTCTTCCGCTCCGTCTTCCCTGCGCTCAGAGGAACTGGGATTGCAGATCATCGAGCACGTTATCGCCCTGACGGCAAGTGACCGACGCGCCCCGAGGGCGCCGACCGGGCGCGAGACGAGGCGGGTGGTCGACGCGATCCAACTGGTCGAAGCCGACGTCGCGCGACCGCTCGAGCTCAAGGCAATGGCGGCGGCCGCGGGCATGAGCAAGTATCATTTCCTGCGCGTCTTCCGCAGGCTGACGGGCGTGACGCCGCATCGCTACCTCATCAGCGCGCGGCTGCGGGCCGCCGCGCTTGCTCTTGCCTCTTCGCGCCGCCCGGTCATCACGATTGCGCTCGACAGCGGCTTTGGCGACCTCTCCACCTTCAACAAGACCTTTCGCGCAGTGTTCGGCCGTACGCCGACGCAATATCGGGCCTCCCGGCTGTAAGACATCGTCACCGCGAGGACTGAGGGAGCGCCCGGGCAGCTCCGCCAATCTGTGTCTTTCCCCAGCGTTGGACTGGCGTTAATCTCGGCCCCAATGGCCACACCTGCACGCACTGGCGCTCTTGCCGCGGCGGCCGGCTGGACCCGCGCGGCCGCGTGGGCGCCGGACTGGCGCAGCGCGTTCGCGAAGGCGCTAGCGCGCGAAGTAGAAGAGCGGCGCTTCTTCTTATGGATTCCAGTCGCGGCCATGGGCGGCGTGGCGCTCAATCTGTCCGCCGACCGCGAGCCGGTCCTGTGGCTGCCGGCGCTAATGATCGCCG
The DNA here is from genome assembly GCA_963737365.1 of uncultured Alphaproteobacteria bacterium. GTDB lineage: Bacteria > Pseudomonadota > Alphaproteobacteria > Rhizobiales > Beijerinckiaceae > Roseiarcus. The sequence goes on along the minus strand of CAVTSD010000003.1, from coordinate 75,739 downwards.
TCTTCACCACGCTCGCGTGGTTCTCCCGCGCCCGGCCGCTCTCTCTCGGCCTCTCGCTCGCGGTCGCTGCGCTGTTCGCCGGTTTCCTGTCGATGTCGCTGCGCACGGCGCGCGTGGCGGCGCCGGTGCTCGACCGCATCCGGATCGTGCAACTGCAAGGCTTTGTCGAAGAGGTGGACCTGCGAACAGTCGGCGCGCGCATGGTGATCGGCGTCGTCAGCGCCGACGGCATGCCGCAAGAGAAGGTTCCGCGCCGGGTCAGAGTGACGACCCGCAACACGCCCGACGTCGCGGCGGGCGACTATGTCGAGCTCAAGGCGCGCCTGCTGCCGCCGTCGCGGGCGGCGCTGCCGGGCGGATACGATTTCGCCCGCGACGCGTTTTTCGCTGGCGTCGGCGCGGTCGGCTCGACCCTCGGGCCGATTCAGCACTTAGCCCCGCCGGGCGACGCTACCTGGCGCCAGCGCTTCGACGCCGCGATCGATCAGGCGCGCAACCGTCTAGCGCTCAGGGTCAATGCGATTATCGGCGGCGACGAGGGTGCGATCGCGGCGGCTATGGTCACCGGAAAGCGCGATTTTCTCTCCAATGACGCGAGAGACCTCATTCGCGAGGCCGGCATCTTTCATATCATTACGATTTCCGGCGTACAGATGACGCTGGTCGCGGGCATCATCTTTGCCGTTACGCGGCGGCTCCTGGCGCTCTCGCCGACGCTCGCGCTTCGCTATCCGATCAAGAAGTGGGCGGCGGCGGTCGCCATGGCGGGCTCCCTCTTTTACGATATCGCGACTGGCTCGCGGGTCGGCACCGAGCGGGCGCTGATCATGACCCTGATCGTGCTCAGCGCCGTGATCATGAACCGGCGCGCGCTGACCATGCGCAATCTCGCCTTCGCGGTTCTCGCGGTTGTCGCCATTGAGCCCGAGGCCCTTCTCGGCGTCAGCTTCCAGCTCTCGTTCGCCGCCGTCGCCGCGCTGGTTGCGGTCATGGAGTCCCGGATCGCGGCCATGGACGTCGATCCTGATCCATTCGTCCCCAAGCGAGGTACGGCGCCGAAGCCAGGGTTCGTCGGCGCCCATTTCATCGAGAAGCCGCTCGCGCTCCTTATCGCCACCGCCTTCGCGACTTCGGCCACCGCCTCGTTCATGGCCTATCACTTTCATGATCTCAGCCCCTACGTGCTGATCGGCAATCCGCTAACCTTGACCGTCATCGAGGTCTTCGCCGTACCCGGCGCTCTGCTGGGCGCCGCGCTCTATCCGCTCGGGCTCGACGGACCGGTCTGGATCTATGTCGGGGCGGGCATCAAGTTTATCCTATGGGTCGCACGCTTCATCGCGCAGGCTCCCGCTTCGACCGTGCATTTGCGGGCGTTCGCGCCCTACGCGCTGCCGTTTCTCGCGCTCGCCGTGATCAGCGCGACGATCTGGCGAACCTGGACTTTCCGGCTCAGCGCCATTCCGCTGGCGCTGATCGGGATCGTCGGCGGAACACAGGGGCCGCGCTATGACGTCATCGTCGCGCCATCCGGCGATCTGGCGGCGGTTCGCAACGCCGACGGCGCGCTCGCGGTGGTCGGCAAGCGCTTCAACGCCTTCGCCGCCGAGCAATGGCTGACGGCGGACGGCGACGGGCGCGATCCCGCTCAGGCGCGCGCCTTCGACGCCCCCTGCGACCGCCTCGGCTGCGTCGCCGCTCTGCCTGAGGGCGAATCGCTTTCCATCGTTCTCGACAGCCTCGCATTCGACGAAGATTGCGCGAGGGCCGAGGTCGTGGTCAGCGCGCTCAGTGCGCCCGCCGGCTGCAAGGCGAAATATCTGTTCGACGAGCAGGCGCTCGCGCGCCTGGGCGCCGTCGGCCTGACCTGGAGCGACAGCGGCTTCGCGCTGGCGACCGACCGCAGCCCGCTTGAGAACCGCCCCTGGTCGCCGTCGCCCGCGCCTCCGCGCGACGACCGGATCGTTCGCCCCGGCCACGGCGGCTCGCACGGCGCCGACCCGGCCGACGCGGACGCGGCTTCCGAGGACGGGAAGTGAAGCGCTTGCGCCTGTGCGGCAAGGCGACGGCTTTCCATAAATGGATTTTCGCTCTAGGCTAAAACGCTCTCGCGCTCCGGCAAAGGGCAGCTGTCGAGCGTCAAAATGGACAAACCCCTTCCCACGCCAGTTCAAGCCTATCGTGGTCTGATCGCCGGCTACACCGAGGCGATCCGGTCAAGCGACTTCAAGGCGAACATCGCGTTCCTGTTCGTTGCCTTCATGATGGGCTCGGTGCTCTGGAATTACACGTCGTTTCCAAGCTTCCTGCCGATCCAGCTCGTGCTGCTGCCGTTCCTGGTCGTCTACTTCTTTTTGTTCATGGTGCTCATTCCGCGCTATCCCAAGCGCGGCGCCAAGGGTTTCCTCGTCGCGCGAAATCTCGCGCCCGAGGATTTCGAATACGTCGCCAAGACAGTCGATGACATCGAACAGTTGAAGCTGACTTGCGCGGTCCTGTCCGACATTCTGTGGTGGAAGACGCAATGCATTCGCGTCGGCTTTCTGGTCGCAATCATCTGCGTGATCTTGACCATGGTCCTGCTTCTCTACGTCTCGTTCGCGTAATGCCGGATCGAGGGCATAAGAGCATCTGATGGCCCAGGACAAGACCGCGCAATTGCGCAATCTGATCGCCGGCTACCGCGACTCCATGATGCTCAGCGACATCAAGGCGCTCATCGCCGTGCTGTTCGTCGCGATCATGATGGGCACCGTCCTTCAGTATCGGTCCCACTACCCCTGGTATCTAACCCCACTGGTGATCCTGGCGCCGTTCCTGATCATCTATCTGAACTTGCTGATTTCAGTCTATCCGCGATTTCCCCGCGCCGGCCGGGAGCGCTTTCCGATCTGGCGCAACGCCGATCCGCAGGATTTTAGCTTCGTCGCCGACACCGAGGCCGAGCTCGAGGGGCTTCCCTCGCTATGCGCAAATCTCTCGCGCATCCTCTGGTGGAAGAACATCACGCTGCTGACGGCCAATCTTCTCTCGATTGCCTGCCTCGCCGCGACGGTGATCCTGCTGTTCGTTAATTGGCTCTAGCGTCTTCGAAGTCGAGAGGTCTTGACCAACAAAAAGGGCGCCTTCGAAGGCGCCCTTTGATTTCGCAGCGGCGAAGGTTGCGTTACTTGATCTTGGTTTCCTTGAACTCGACGTGCTTGCGCGCGACCGGGTCATACTTCTTGAACGACAGCTTCTCGGTCTTGGTGCGAGCGTTCTTCGAAGTGACATAGAAATAGCCGGTGTCGGCGGTCGAGAGCAGCTTGATCTTGAGCGAGGCGGCCTTGGCCATGGCGATTGCGTCCTTCAGCGAGACGGCGCGTCGGACGCGCCAAGAAACCCGCAATACGCGCGGGCCTAGGTTTGGCCGGCAAAATAGTGCGGCTTGGGGCGAAGTCAAGCCGTGGGCGCAAGCGCGGGCGCCCCCCCACGGCGCTCGATGACCATTCTGTAAGGCGAATTTCAGTTTCGCCGCCCTTGCGGAAGGCTATATCACGCGTCTGCGGCCAACGCGGGCGGGAGAATGGATGTGAACAGCAGTCTCTTTGCCGGCCCGGTTTTCCAGATGGCGCGCGATCAGCTCACAGTCATTGCCGACCATCTGGGCCTTGCCGAGGACCAACGTGACTGGCTCCTTTTTCCGAAACGCGCGATCGTCGTCACCTGTCCGGTTCGCATGGAAGACAATCGAACGCAGGTCTTCATCGGCTACCGCGTCCAGCATCATCTGGCGCTGGGTCCCGCCAAGGGCGGCACGCGCTTCGCGCCCAATGTCGATATCAGCGAGATCGCCGCGCTCGCGATCTGGATGAGCTGGAAGTGCGCCCTCGCTGATCTTCCCTTCGGCGGCGGCAAGGGCGGCGTCGCGGTTGATCCGCGGGCTCTCAAGCCCAAGGAGCTCGAGAACCTCAGCCGGCGCTACATGCAGGAGATGATCCCCTTCGTCGGGCCGCGCACTGACGTCATGGCGCCGGACATGGGCACCAACGAGCAGGTGATGGCTTGGTTCATGGACACCTATTCCATGTATCAAGGCGTGACCGTGCCTGAGATCGTCACCGGCAAGCCTGTCGGCTCAGGCGGCACGTTGGGCCGGCGCGAGGCGACCGGTCACGGCGTCGCCTTCCTGGCCTTTCGCGCGCTCGACGCCCTGGAGATCGCGCCGAACAACGCGACCGCTATCGTGCAGGGCTTCGGCAATGTCGGCTCGCACGCCGCGATTGGCTTGGCTGCGCGGGGCGTGAAGGTGATCGGCGTCAGCGACCACACCGCCGCCTATTACGATCCCAGGGGTTTTGACGTGAAAGCGCTCGCCGCACACGCCGGGAGAAACGGCGAACTGGCCGGATATTCAACCGAGGCCGTCATCGATCCGCGCGCCCTCCTTGAGCAACCCTGCGACGTGCTTGCGCCATGCGCGGTGGAACGCGTGATCGACGCCGACCTTGCGCGTCGCCTGCGCTGCCGCATCATCGCCGAAGGCGCGAACGGCCCGACGACGCCGGAGGCCGACCTTGTGCTGGCCGAGCGCAACGACGGCATCTTCGTCATTCCGGACATCCTGTGCAACGCGGGCGGCGTCATCGTCAGCTATTTCGAGTGGGTGCAGGACCTCCAGCAATATTTCTGGTCGCGCGAAGAGGTTATGGACCGGCTGGAGCGGGCGCTTGACCGCTCGTGGGGGATGGTCGTCGCCCGCGCCAAGCGGGACGGCGTGTCCATTCGCACGGCCGCGATGGCGATCGGGGTCGAGCGAGTCGTGAAGGCGAAGCAAATGCGGGGGCTGTTTCCATAGGGAGTGAGACGCCCACGCTTTTCGCTTCCTCCGCGCCGCTCTGAGGTTTATTCTGTTTGCATGACAAGTCTGTTCGATCGCGCAGTGGAAGCCGCGCGGGGTCTTCCTCCCGAGACGCAGGACGAGATTGCGCGTTTGGTGCTGCAACTCGCCGGCGGCGAACGGGCGCCGATCGTCTTGACAGCCGATGAGCACACGGCGATCGCGGCATCGCGGGGCGCCGCTGCATGCGGAGAGTTCGCGACGGACGACGAAGTCCGGGCTGTCTGGGCAAAACACAATCTTTGAGAATACGCTGCGCTCGCCGACCTGGATGCCGTGCTCGACGACATCGGAGACGAGGTCATTATTCATGCCGTGCGTCACGGCTCGCGATCCTTCATCGATGCCCAAGACTGATTAGCGGTCCCTTCTTTATCAGCAATGATGCGGAGCATTTGGGGGCTTCGCACGTCTTAAGTCCGCCGCCTCTCATTCCGTGCGCGCCAACGCTGAGCGGTTGGCGCCGCTACTTCTTCTCCGCCGCACCCGGCTGCACCACGCCGACAATCGGCCCGAGCGGCTCCGGTTCGTCGTCGCGGCTGAGTTCCGGCGCATAGAGCGAGGACACGGAGCCGTCGAGGAAAAGCGCATTCGGACAGCCGAGGCCGTCGCGAAAGAGGCGCGCGAACGTATCGAAGGTCACGGGGTCGTCGGCGATGGCGAAGCTGACCGCGCCCCCCTTGCAGGCGCCCACGCCGTTGCGAATTTTTTGTGAGGTGCCATCGGGCCGGATTTTCGGGTGCACCTTCCCGTCGATGATCAACATCGGGCCGGATTGCGTCGCGTAACGCGCTGGCGGCGGGCTGGCGAGATAGCGGCTCGTCTCGGTGACGCCCGCGACATGATCGCCTATCCAGAACACGCCGTTTGGCTTCATATGAAAGTTTGTCTCGCCGCCCCGCGTGTCGGCCTCATGCAGTTTGCGCTTGTCCTCGACGTAAAGGCCGACCGGGGATTGATCCTGTCCGAACATGCCCGCGTTCATTCCGAAGGCGAGCTTGTCGCCTTTCTGCTTCAGCGTCGAAGCGAGCGCGCCCAGCGATCCATAGGGCTTGTCGTCCGGGCCGCTCAGGAACAGGCGAATGTCGTCATGACGCGGATCGAATGTGCAGACCGTGAATTTGGCGCTGTCGAAGTCCTTGGGCGCGCAGGCGGCCGAGGCGGTTCCGGCCGTGGCGCTGAAGCCGACCACAACGATCGTTCTGAAGGCCACGGCCGTCCGCCGCGCGAGGCCTCGCCGCCACTGTTCGAAAGTCTCCATCGCCGCCATTCAAACCCTAACGCCATCCGGGTTGCGCAAGGAACAATTCATTCACCGTAACCTATCGCCTCGACATGATTCGCGCCATTCCGACTGCGCCGCGCGCCGCGAGAATCCAGGTTCTGCGGCGGTTGCGTTGGGGCCGCGAAGCGGCTAACTGCCGCAGCCTTGCCCTGGGGGGAGAATGAGTTCGTATAAGTTTGCGTTAATCGTCGCGGTCGCCATGTTCGCGGCCGGATTGCTGGGCCTTTTCCTGCAGCGCGTGTTGCCGGAGAAACATACGACCGGCGGCTCGCGCGACATGATCGGCGCGATCGCCGGCCTTCTGACGCTGTTGTGCGCTTTAGTCGCGGGCCTTCTGATCTGGACGGCTTATGGCGTCTATTCAGGCCAAAACGTACAAATTCAGGCTCTGGCGTCGAAGGTCATGCAACTCGACCTTGCGCTCGCCGATTATGGGCCGGACGCCAATCCGTTGCGCGCGCAGCTGAGAGACGGTTTGGCGAAGGCCATCGATCAGGTTTGGGGCGCGAGCGAAAGCGACGCCAATTTCGCAGCCAATAATTTCGCGGCTGCGATTCAGAGTTTGCGGGGGCGGGAAAAAGCCCTGGCGGCCCTCCACCCTTCGACCGATGAGCAAAAGCAAGCGCTCACCGAAGCAATGTCGGCCTCCGAAGCGCTCGGTCAGGCGCGCATGCAGATGTCCTTCGCGCTCTCAGCTCCGGTTTCCTATCCGCTCGTGCTGACCGTCGTCGGATGGGTCATCTGTCTTTTCTGCGGCTTCGGACTGACGTCGCGTGGCACGATCATGTCAGTGATCGCGCTTGGCGTCGGCTCCATTGCGATCGCGACCGCGGTGCTGCTCATTCTCGATCTTTCCGATCCTTATTCCGGCGTGTTCCGCGCTTCGTCCGCCCCCTTGGAGCAGGCGCTGGCGGTCATGGGGAAGGAGTGACGGCACGGGCCTCAGAGGACCTTGCCCGGATTCATAACCCCGTTCGGGTCGAGCGCCGCCTTGATCTCGCGCATCACCGAGAGCGAAGCGGGGTCCTTCCAACGCGCGAGCAACCCGCGCTTGAGCTGGCCCACGCCGTGTTCGGCGGAATAGGAGCCGCGGAGCCGCGCGACGATGCCGTGCACGATCTCGTTCATGCCGTCCCAACGATCGAGATAGGCCTGCTTGTCGGCGCCGATCGGCTGCGACACGTTGAAGTGGATGTTGCCGTCGCCGAGATGGCCGAAGGCGACCACGCGGGCCCCTGGCTCGAAGGCTTCCACCGCCGGCGTCGCCTCCCTGATCAACGTCGGCACGAGTCCAACCGCGACCGAGACGTCGTGCTTGATCGAACCGCCTTCCTTGCTCTGCGCGTCGGACAGGCATTCGCGCAATTGCCAGAAGTCGGCGCGCTGGTCGAGCGAAGCGGCGATCGATGCGTCCTCGATGATTCCCTCTTCGAGCGCGGCCTCGAGCGCACCGGCGAAGGCTTCATCGAGGCCGTTCGCCGTCTGCGATGACGCCTCGATGAGAACGTACCACTCGTGCTCGCCTTGCAGCGGAGCGCGTGCGCCGCCGTGCCGAATACCGATGTCATAGGCGTTGCGGCTGATCAGCTCGAAGCTCGTGATCGCGGCGCCAATGCGTTCGCGGGCTAGTCTCAAGAGCTTCAGCGCATCGTCAGGGCTCCTCAAACCAACGAAGGCGGTCGCCTGCGCGCGCGGGTTGGGAAAGAGCCGGAGCGACGCGGCGGTGATGATTCCCAGCGTCCCCTCGGCGCCGATGAACAGGCTCTTGACATCGTAGCCGGTGTTGTCCTTGCGGAGCTTGCTCAACGCGTTGACGATCCGACCATCGGCGAGGACAGCCTCGACGCCGGTGACAAGATCGCGGGTGTTGCCATAGGCGATGACGTTCAGGCCGCCCGCGTTGGTTGAGATATTGCCGCCGACGGTGCATGTGCCTTCCGACGCCAGCGACAGCGGAAACAGGCGATCGGCGGCGAGCGCAGCGGCCTGAGCTTCGCCAAGCGTGACGCCCGATTCGCAAATCATCACGTTGCTGTCGACGTCGACCTCGCGGATGGCGCGCAGACGCTGAGTCGAAACGATGATCTCGTCGCCGCTCAAGTCGGGCGTCTGCCCGCCGACGAGTCCTGTGTTGCCGCCCTGCGGGACCATGGGCGTTCGCGTCTCGTTGCAGATGGCGGCGACCTCCGCGACTTCCTTCGCCGAGCCCGGCCGCACCAGCGCGAGCGCCCGTCCCTTATAGAGCTTCCGCGGCTCGACAAGCGCGCCCGCGAAGAGCGTCGGGTCGGTCAGCAGGTGACGCGGGCCAACGATATTCTGCAAGCCCGCGAGAAGGGTTTCTCGTTTCGTCGCGTCCACCTAGAGGAGCCTCCTTGCGCGCCCTTTCGCTTTTGGTCGGCGAAAGACGGCGGCGATTTCGACATGGGCGGAATAGCGGAACTGGTCAAGCGGGGTCACGGACTCGATTTTAAACCCGCCCTCGATAAGAACGCGCGCGTCGCGAGCGAAGGTCGCCGCGTTGCACGAGATGGACACGACGAGTAGTAAAGTTGAGGCGGCGAGCGCGCGCGCCTGTTCGAGCGCGCCGGCGCGCGGCGGATCGATGAGCGTGGCGTCAAACGCCGCCAATTCTTCGGGCCGCAGCGGACGACGGAAGAGATCGCGCGTCTCTGTGGCGAGCTTGCGCAGGCCCGGCGTTGTCGCCGCAGCCCGCGCGAGCGCCCCAATCGCGGCGGGGTCAGCGTCGACGGCGAAGACCTCCCCGCCACGGGCGAGCCGTAGCGCGAAAGCGCCCGCGCCGCAGAACAAGTCCGCGACCTTCTTCTCGTCCGCAAGCGCGCGCTCGGCAAATTGCGCGAGCCACGCTTCTCCCGCCTCGGTCGCCTGCAGGAAGCCGCCGGGCGGCAGCTTCGCCCGCGCCTCGCCGAATGCGATGCGAGGCGGTCGCCGCTCGATCACGATTGCGCCGTGATTGGAGACGCGCGCGAGATCGAGCGCATCCGCCGTGTGGGTGAGCTTCTGCATTTCGGCGCGTCCGAGCGGACCGGAGCCGCGCAGGTCGACGTCGAGCCCGTCGAGCGTTGCGGTGACGCCGATGTCGAGCGGCTTCATCAAGCCGCGCAAATCGCCGCTGAGCGCATGCGCTGCCGCTATCGCGCCGGTCATGCCGGCGCTGAACAGGGGACACTTGTCGATGCTGATGATCTCGTGCGAGTGCGCGCGCATGAAGCCTACTTCGTCGGGCTGGCCATGCGGAAAGCAAGCGTGAAAGGTGGCTCGGCGCCGCCCGGCGCCATGCGCATCGACCAGGTCCTTAACTTCTGCGGCAACGCCCTCGCGCTCGAGCGCGTCGACCACTAGCCCGCGCTTCCATGCGCTGTAGAGCGAAGCTGACATGTGCTGGGCGACGCAACCGCCGCAGGTTCCAAACCAGGGACAGGTTGGCGACGCGCGCTCGGGCGAAGAAGCGAGCGTCTCGACAAGCTCCGCGCGCTTGCCTTCAGGTCTGACCAATGCCAGCTCGCCAGGCAACGCGCCGGGAACGATCGCGCCATTGGCGCTGACGCCATGTCCGTGCGCGTCGAGCGCGACGATCGAAACCTCTTCGAGCGCCTCAGTCATGACGCGCAGCGATTAGGAATTCCCGCGCGCCCGCGCCGCCGAGGATCGGTGACGGCATGAGGCCGAGGGCCTTCCAGCCTTGCGCTTCGATCGCAGTGCGCACCCCTTCGCAGGCGCGCGCCAGCGCCGCTTCGCTCGTGACCCGCCCCTTGACGAGATCGGCGCGCTCAAGCTCGAACTGAGGTTTGATCAGGCTGACCAGCCATGCTCGCTCAGCGGCGAGCTTGAGCACGTGCGGCAATACAAGCCGTTGCGCAATAAAGCTCACGTCGACGACGATCGCGCTTGGGGGCTCGCCAAGCGCTTCTGCCGTCAGCGCCCGCGCATCGACGCCTTCAAGCGAACGGATGCGCGAATCCGCTGCGAGGCGCGGATCGAGCTGTCCATGACCGACATCGACTGCGACGACCGTCGCCGCGCCGTGTGCGAGCAGGACGTCGGTGAAGCCCCCAGTCGAGGCGCCGACGTCGAGGCAAACGAGGCCCGCAGGATCGAGCGCGAAGGCGTCAAGCGCCGCGGCAAGCTTGACACCGCCGCGCGAAGCCCAGGGGTGAGCCGCCTCGGCTTCGATCCGCGCGTCGCCGGCGACCTCGTCCGAGGCCTTCTTAATCGTGACGCCGCCGACGCTGACCAGCCCAGCCGCGATTGCCGCCTGCGCGCGGGCGCGGCTGGAAAAGAAGCCGCGCTCAACGAGAACAATATCCGCGCGCTTTCGCATGGGGTCTCTAACGAGGAGAGCAGCGTTCGTTGTCAATGAAAATCCCGATCCCGCGTCTTAAGCCTTGCAGGGCGGCGTCACCGGAACGAAGGCGGACGGGTTGCGTTTCGTGAGGGGCTCGAGATCGAGCGGTTCTTCGGACATTGGCGATGATCTCTATCCCGTATGCGCTGGACGCGCTCAATTTCTTTGCCGCGGACGCCCGCAACGCGCTCGGGCCCTTCGTCAATGTCTACCTGGTGACGGAGCGCCATTGGAGCCAGACCGAGGTCGGCGTCGTGGCGACGATGAGCGGCCTTCTCGGTCTTGCGCTCCAGACGCCGATCGGCGCCGCGATCGATCTGACCCCAGCTAAGCGCGGCGTCATCGTCATCTCGATCTCAGCGATGGCCTTCGCTTCCCTCATCATTTTCGGCCTTCCGACGTTCTGGCCAATGGCGGTCGCGTTCGCCATTCTGGCGATTGCGGGCGACGCCTTTCCGCCCGCGGTCGCCGCGTTGACGCTAGGGGTCACGCCCAAATCCGATCTCGCCCGGCGTCTCGGCCGCAACTCCGCGTTCGATCATGGCGGCAACATCGCAATTGCGGTCGTGGCGGGCGCGGTCGGCTACGCATTTTCGCAACGGACGGTTTTCATGATGGTTCCGGTCTTCGCGGTCTTGACCACAGCAGCGGTGCTGAGCATCCCCACGAGCGCTATCAATCAGGAGCGAGCGAGAGATGCGGGCGCTGGCGACAAAGCTGGCGCGGAGCGAACGGCGGCCGCCGGCTATTGCGTCCTCTTCCGGACGAGACCCCTCGTCATTTTCGCTGTCTGCGCCTTCTTTTTCAATTTCGCCAATGCGCCCCTCTTGCCGCTTGTCGGACAAAAGCTCGCGCTTCAGTTTCCGAAAGAGGCGACCGCGATGATGTCGTTTTGCATCGTCGCCGCCCAGGGAGTGATGCTGCCGATTGCGATTCTTGTCGGACGCAAGGCAGATTCCTGGGGGCGCCGACCAATTTTTCTCATCGCGTTCGCCGCTCTGCCGATCCGCGCGGCGCTCTATCCCCTGTCGGACAACGCCTTCTGGTTGATCGCCGTCCAACTGCTGGACGGCGTCGGAGCGGGGATCTATCAAGCGCTCACGCCACTCGTCATCGCCGACATCATGCACGGCACCGGCCGATACAATCTTGCACAGGGCGCCATTGCGACCACTCAGGGAATCGGCGCCTCGATCAGCGCCCTGGCCGCCGGAATCGTGGTCGATCATTTTGGCTACAGCGTCTCCTTTTTCGCTCTCGGCGGCGCCGCGGCGATAGCCTTTCTCGTCTTTTTCGCGCTTATGCCGGAAACCAAGAACGAGGAATCCGTCACCCACGATCGCGAGACGCCCGCGCTCGAAGGGGCGGCCCGTTCTTGAGTCCCGCGCTTGATCGCGCTCGCGGCATGAACAGCCAGGCTGATGGGCGGGAGGGTCTGGCTCCCACGGCGAGCGACGCCAAATCATAGTTCCGAGATCGCGAGTCCGGCTCGTCGTTCTCGCCAATCAAAACCTTGGTTGCGTCACGCGGTCGTCATCCGCGCTGTCTAGCTACGGCTTCAATCCTGAAACTTGGAGGGAGGTTCCCGTGGGCATTTCCAACGCTCGTCGTTTTGCGTTGACCGTAAGCTGCAGCGCGCTTGCTCTTGCCGCCCATGGGCGAAACGTTCTCAGTCTATGATGGCCCGGTGGCTGGATTGCGTTACGGCGGCGTCGCCTTCGCCGCCGCGCCTGAGCCATCGACCTGGGCTATGCTGCTGCTCGGCTTCGGCGGCCTTGGGTTCGTAGGCTATCGAAAGCGGTTGGCTCTCTCACTCCGCTGATCGCGCCGCGGCTCGGCGCGCACCCATCTTCGCCTCTCTCTTCGAACAGAGGGGTGTCCTCACGCCTCCGCATTGTGAGTGAAATAATCCGGTGGATTTGGCCCCCACACGTAGAAGGAATCCTCCGGCGCATGGTCGCCGCTCTTCCAGTCGCAATCGGCCGGCACAAAATCAATGCCGGCGGAATACTCGCTAAAACTGCCCCATGGGTCGCCGACATAGTGGAAGAAGTTAGAGCCCAGGACGTGCCTGCCGAGGCCCCATCCCCGCGCGAAGCCCTTGTCCAGCATATGCATGGCGCCGCGACCGATGTCGTCGACCGAGCCCACGTCCCAGCTCAAATGATGCAGTCCCGGCGCGCTCGATTTGACGAAGGCGATCATATGATGATCGCTGCCGTGTATCCCATGCAGGAAGGCGATGCCGTCGCCGGACCGATCGGAGAGGCGCAGGCCTAGCGTGCGCGTATAGAACTCGACCGCCTTCTCGACGTCGCGCGTGAACAGAAGGACGTGCGCCAGGCGCCGGGGCGTGACGCGCGCAACCTCGCGCCGAAAAGGCGCGCCGCGCTCGCCAGGCCCAATGGAGACCTCGGAGAAAAGAGACTTCTCGCTCGGCGAGGATTTCGCCGCGACTTTGATCTCGACAAGATTGCCGTCGTGATCGCGAAACCATAAGCCGTTCGTTTCGACGCTCGACGGCGGATCGAGCCTTTTTATGCTAAGCGCCCGAAGCCGCTCGGCGAAGCGGTCGAAGTCGTCCTCAAAAACGCCGAACGAAATATGTCCGAGCTTTTTGCGCGGGCCCTCGCTAAGCGTGACCCAGACGTGCGGATTGCCGCGCGTCTTCATCGCGAGGAGACCGCCGTCTTCGTCGAGCTCAAGTCCGAACTCGCCGTAGAATTTCTTGGCGACCGCGAGGTCGGGAACGGCGAAATGGAACCGATCGATCGAATGAACGCCAAGTTCGCCGGGACGTCGGGTTGGCTTGATGGCGCTGCGAATGGCGGTCATGGGCGGATCCTCCCGTTGCCAGTCGCGCCGCGGCCGTTACGACCGATCGCGCGCCGGCTTCAGTTGGATGCTATCGCAGGATTGTCCTCGCCGCCAATGTCAGCGCGCGCGTGCGTTGCCGGCGCTCGATGCTGACGAGTCGGGCGCCGGTTGGAACGGCGTCGTCGGCTCCGCATCGGGCGCCGGCGTCGCGACAACGGTCGGCGCAGGTTTCGGCTTCTTCTTCTTCGGCGCTGGCGTCGTGGCCGGCTGCTCCGCCGAGGCTGCATCGGTCCCGGCGTCGGTTGGCGGCGGACCTTCATCCGGGTTCGGCGCCGCGACCTCGGCGGCCGGCGCATCGTGAATCACCACCGTGCCGCCCTTGCAGGCGGTGAGCCAAATATCGAAGATCGGATGCTCGACGCCGTGCAGGCCAGGACTGTCGGCGAACATCCAACCCGAGAAGATGCGCTTCATCTGCTTCTGCTCGTCGATCTCGTCGACCTGGGCGAACGCGTCGGTCTGCGGCGCATCGGTCGGCGGACGCGAATAGCAGACCCGCGGCGTGATCTGCAGCGCGCCGAACTGCACCGTCTCGTTGATCGCCACTTCGAACGAAATGATGCGGCCCGTGATCTTGTCGAGACCATCGAAAACAGCGATCGGATTGCTGATCTTGTCGGCGAAGGCTGGCGTGGTCAGCGCCGAAAGTGCGGCCAGCGCCGCGCCAACGAGCGTCGGCGTCGCCTTCGCGATCGCGGGACGAGCGTGGCGTCGTATCGCTTGGGCCAAGCGGAAGAGGTCCATGGCGGCGCTTTGCTGGTGAAGGGCGGCGGAATGAAGGCGGCTGGCCTCAGGGGCCAGGGGTCCAGGCCTCGTAGTCGCCGCCAGTGGCCTGGCGCGGACCTGGCCTAAGCGTCGAGCCGTCGGGCCGAATCGCCGCCGGCGTGCCGGTCGGGTTTCCCATATGCGACAATTGCCAGGGGTGGGGCTTATAGTCTTCCTCGGTCGGCGGCACGTCGACTGTGTGGTGCAGCCAGCCGTTCCAGCCCGGCGGTGTCATCGAGGCTTCCGCCACCCCGTTATAGATGACCCAACGCCGCTCGAATCCGAGCGCCGGATCGATGCCTGGTCGCCGATAATAGGCGTTGCCGAACTCGTCATGGCCCACCAGCACGCCAAAGCGGCGAGTGTAGAATCGCGTGTTGAAGTTCGCCCCGTTCCACCAGGTGAAATAGTGCAGCAAAAATTGTTGGATCTGTTCCAGCATCCGTGGAGCGCCGTTTTCGCCGGGAAATGAGCGCAGGCTTTGCGCGCGGCGGACTATGGCGAGGAGGGCCAACCGAGGCAAGCTGAAGTTTTCCGTCGATGGCGCTGGAAAACGGGCTTGCGGGCTCGCCCCAACTCGTCGGATGCTGTTCGCCCGCGCTAGTCTTAACCTCTTGTTATCCACATTATCCACAATATGTTGTGCCTACGTCTGGGTAGCCATACAAGTTGTTGACGCGGACGTCATAGATCTGTAATGTGCGGTTGTTCCTGGATCGCGTGCGGATCAAGGCTCGGGGACAACGGTTTAAGGCCGGTCAGGAGGCGCGAGGGGGCGCAAACTGAGCAAGGCGCGGTCTGTAAAGTTCGCGGTGTGAGGGGAAGGCGGCGTCCGGGCCAGCCGACGTCGGCTTGCGCCTCGATGGGGGTCCGGGACGCGGCCTGTTCAGCGTGAAGATCAACGCGGCCCATGGCGCGAAGCGCACCTTGAGGCCGCAACAATGAGGTCGAAGGCGATGCGCATCGAACGGCACTACACACAACCGGGCGTCAGCCCTTATGACCTCATTCCCTTCGCGACCACCAAGAGCGAGATCCGCAATCCGGACGGCTCGGTCGTGTTCTCGCTTCAGGGCGTCGAAGTGCCCGCCGCCTGGAGCCAGGTGGCGGCCGACGTACTGGCGCAGAAATATTTCCGTAAAGCCGGCATCCCCGCGCGGGTAAAGCGCGTCGAGGAGGAAAGCGTCCCCTCGTTCCTCTGGCGCTCGGTGCCCGACGACACGGCGCTAAGTTCGCTGCCCAAGGACGAGCGCATGGGCTCGGAGATTTCGGCCAAGCAGGTGTTCGATCGCCTCGCCGGCGCCTGGGCCTATTGGGGCTGGAAGGCCGGCTATTTCGACGGCGAGGAGGACGCGCGCGGCTATTACGACGAGATGCGCTTCATGCTCGCGCGCCAGATGGCGGCGCCCAATTCGCCGCAATGGTTCAACACCGGCCTCCATTGGGCCTATGGGGTCGATGGGCCGAGCCAGGGCCATTATTACGTGGACTTCGAGACGGGGAAGCTCGTCAAGTCGAAGTCGGCCTACGAGCACCCCCAGCCGCACGCCTGCTTCATCCAGTCGGTCGCGGACGATCTCGTCAACGAGGGCGGGATCATGGACCTTTGGGTGCGCGAGGCGCGCCTGTTCAAATACGGCTCCGGCACCGGCTCGAACTTCTCGCTCCTGCGCGGAGAGAACGAGAAACTGTCGGGCGGCGGCCGCTCGTCGGGCCTCATGTCCTTCTTGAAGATCGGCGACCGCGCGGCGGGCGCGATCAAGTCGGGCGGAACGACGCGCCGCGCGGCGAAAATGGTCGTGGTCGACGTCGATCACCCCGACATCGAATCCTATATCGACTGGAAAGTGCGGGAAGAGCGCAAGGTCGCAGCCCTCGCCGCCGGCTCGAAAGTCGTCAAGCGTCATCTGAAGGCGATCGTGAAGGCCTGCCTCAATTGCGAGGGCTCGGGCGACGATTGCTTCACGATCGAGAAGAACCCTGTGCTCAAGCGCGAGGTGAAGGCCGCGCGCAAGAACGACGTGCCCGACGGCATCATCAAGCAGGTCATCCAGCACGCTCGCCAAGGCTATACCAAGCTCGATTTCGAGGAATACGACACCGACTGGGAATCGGAGGCCTATCTCACGGTATCCGGCCAGAACTCGAACAATTCGGTGCGCCTGCCCGATGCCTTCCTGCAGGCGGTCGAGAGCGACGGCGAGTGGAATCTCACCCGCCGCCTCGACGGCAAGGTCGCGAAGACGCTCAAAGCCCGCGACCTCTGGGAGAAGATCGGCTACGCCGCATGGGCTTCCGCCGATCCGGGCCTGCAATATCACACCACTATCAACGACTGGCACACGTGCCCTGAGTCGGGTCCGATCCGCGCGTCGAACCCTTGCTCCGAGTACATGTTCCTCGACGACACGGCCTGCAATCTTGCGTCGCTCAACCTGCTGCAGTTCCGCGACACGACGACCAAGGCGTTCGACGTCAAAGGCTACGAGCACGCGATTCGCCTGTGGACGCTCACGCTCGAAATCTCGGTCGCGATGGCGCAATTCCCCTCGAAGGAGATCGCGCGCCTCTCCTACGATTTCCGCACGCTCGGGCTCGGCTACGCCAACATCGGCGGCCTCTTGATGTCGTCGGGCATCCCGTATGACAGCGACCACGGCCGCGCGATCTGCGCCGCGCTCTCCGCCATCCTCACCGGTCGCGCCTATGCGACCTCGGCCGAGATCGCCGCCAAGAGCGGGACTTTTCCGGGCCACAAGGCGAACGCACAGGCGATGCTGCGCGTGATCCGCAACCACAAGCGCGCCGCCGACGGCGAAGCGGCAGGTTACGAGAAGCTCTCCGTCGCGCCGACCCCGCTCGACCATGACGAGCTTGCCAACGCCGGCCCGGACTGGACGGAGCTCAGCCAGGCCGCGCGCGGCGCCTGGACCGATGCGCTGACGCTTGGCGAGGCGCATGGCTATCGCAACGCGCAGGTCTCGGTCGTCGCGCCGACCGGCACGATCGGCCTCGTCATGGATTGCGACACGACCGGCATCGAGCCGGACTTCGCGCTGGTCAAGTTCAAGAAGCTCGCGGGCGGCGGCTATTTCAAGATCATCAACCGCGCCGTGCCCGAAGCTTTGCGCGCGCTTGGCTATGACGAGAAGCAGATCGGCGACATCATCGCCTATGCGGTCGGGCGGGCGACGCTTGCGCACGCGCCGGGCGTCAATCATGCCGCGCTGAAAGCGAAGGGCCTGCCGCAAGAGGCGATCGACAAGGTCGAGGCCGCGCTCGGCGCCGCTTTCGACATCCGCTTCGTCCTCAACAAATGGACGCTCGGCGTCGAGACGCTCTCCCAAGTCCTCAAGATCACGCCTGAGCGCTACGACGCGCCGGGCTTCGATCTTCTGACCGCGCTCGGCTTCACAAGGTCGGAGATCGAGGCCGCCAATGCTTACGCTTGCGGCGCGATGACGCTGGAGGGCGCGCCCTATCTTAAACAAGAGCATCTCGCGGTGTTCGATTGCGCCAACCCGTGCGGGCGCATCGGCAAGCGTTATCTTTCGGTCGAGAGCCACATCCGCATGATGGCGGCGGCGCAGCCGTTCATCACCGGCGCGATCTCGAAGACCATCAACATGCCCAATGACGCGACGGTCGAGGATTGCAAGGACGCCTACATGCTGTCCTGGCGCCTTGGCCTCAAAGCGAACGCGCTCTATCGCGACGGCTCGAAACTGTCGCAGCCGCTCAACTCGCAATTGATCGAGAGCGACGACGAGGAGGACGACGCGGTCGAGTCGCTCATCGCCCTCAACGCGCCGCAGCGGGCGGCCGCCGTCGCCGAGCGCATTGTCGAGCGCGTGGTCGAGCGGGTCGAGCGCCTGCGCGAGCGCGAGCGGCTGCCCAACCGCCGCAAGAGCTACATCCAGAAGGCGGTCGTCGGCGGGCACAAGGTCTATCTGCACACCGGCGAATACGAGGACGGGCGCCTCGGCGAAATCTTCATCGACATGCACAAGGAGGGCGCCTCCTTCCGGAGCCTGATGAACAATTTCGCCATCGCCATCTCGCTTGGCCTGCAGTACGGCGTGCCGCTCGAGGAATATGTCGAGGCCTTCACCTTCACCCGCTTCGAGCCCTCGGGCTTCGTGCAGGGCAATGACGCGATCAAGAACGCGACCTCGATCCTCGACTACGTGTTCCGCGAGCTCGCCATCTCCTATCTCGGCCGCAACGACTTAGCCCACATCTCGCCCGACGAGATCGGCAATACGGTGCTCGGCGGCGGCGTCGATCAGGACAAGGCGCCGAGCTTCGGCGAGGGGCACGCCTCGCCCGCCGCTTCATCTGTCGTGTCGAGGGGCCTCGTACGCTCGAAGGCCGACAAGCTGATGCTCGTGCCAAACAGGGCAGGGGAGTCTTCCGTTCACGTCGGCGGCTCCGGCGCCCATGGCGGCTTCGTCCAGGGCGCGACCGCGCTCAAAGGCGAACTCGCCGAACGCACCGCGCTGAGCGTCGGCTCGAGCCTCGCGCCGCAAGTCGAAACCGTCGCCGAGAAGCGCGCCGAAGCGCGGATGAAAGGCTACGTCGGCGAATCCTGCCCCGAATGCGGCAATTTCACCATGGTCCGCAACGGCACGTGTTTGAAGTGCGACACCTGCGGCGGCACGACGGGGTGCTCATGACCCCATGCCGACAACCGTCAGGGAAATCATCCGCCGTCTGGAGGACGACGGATGGACCCTCGCGACGACGAAGGGCAGCCACCGCCAGTTCAAGCATATGATCAAGAAAGGCCGCGTCACCGTGCCCGGCAAACTGAGCGCTGATTTGCAACCGGGCACGCTCAAGAGCATTCTTCGGCAGGCTGGCCTTAAGGACTGACCCCATGCGTTACGCTGTCGTGATCGAGAAGGGCGAGCGGAACTACTCGGCCTACGTTCCCGACTTGCCCGGCTGCGTGTCGGTCGGCGACACGGCGGAGCAAGTGAAATCCGAAATTCGCGAGGCAATCGAATTTCATCTCGAAGGCATGCGCGAGGACGGCTTGCCGATCCCTAAGCCGTCGAGCCAGGCGGACTATGTCGATGTTGGAGAGCAGGCCGCGTGACGCCTCACAATCGAAAACATCTGACATGAACGTCGGGGCGATAGCGGTTAGATTCGACGACAATTCCATGTGGGTAAACTTGTCTGATGGCCGCACCCTCGGCGTTCCCTACGCGCGGTTTCCGCGACTCCTCAGCGCTACGCGCGCGCAGCGGGAGGCGGTGGAGATCGGCCGATTCGGTTTGCATTGGGACGAGATCGACGAGGACATTTCGATCGCTGGATTGTTGGCCGGCCGGGGCGACCAGACGGTGAATCATCCGCCTGCGGCGCCTCTGAAGGGTCGAACGGTCGCATGAGGGGCCATGTCGGCGAATCCTGCCCCGAATGCGGCAACTTCACCATGGTGCGGAACGGCACGTGCCTGAAGTGCGACACTTGCGGGGCACGACGGGGTGCTCATAGTTAGGATGTGACAGGGTGAAACTCCCACTTCGCCCGCCGCGGCTAAAGGTGCCTTTGGTAAAAAGTGAGGTGGCCACCAAATGAAAGCCTTTTTCGCGTATCCCTCAAATCAACCTGAAATCATTCGAGCAATTCACGCTGCTAAATTGTTGCTCTCGACCTCACCTCGCCAAATAGAGTTGCATCTCTGGCAAGAGAATGATGTATCTGGCAGACCCCTAACAGATCCAATATTTGAACATATTGTGAATTCTGATATTCTTGTCGCTGATATCACTACCACCAATTTCAACGTTACCTTCGAAATTGGATATGCTATCGGCAACGGGAAAAGAGTCTATCTTACAAGGAATAATAACTTTAAAAAAGATAACAACTTAATAGATAGTATTGGCATTTTTGATACACTAGGCTACGAGATTTATTCCGACGAGATCGGCCTTGCTTCGCTCATCACGAATTATCAAATCTCCAAGGGCATACCTCTTCGCTCACTCGCTAACACGAAGACTCCAGTTTACGTGCTCCAAACGCCTCAATCTAGCACGTCAATGATCGCGATAACCGCAAGAATTAAAAGCGCGCGGCTAGGTTATCGAAGTTATATACCCGCAGACGAGCCGCGCCTTTCCGCCGCGAAGGCAATTGATGACGTCTCTGGATGCTTGGGAACGGTCATTCCGTTATTGCCTTCACAGTTCGCCGATGCGTCTGTCCACAATATTCGAGCCGCTTTTGTTGCGGGGTTATCTGTCGCGCTAGGGAAGGAAACCCTGATCCTTCAACCGCGTGACGGGCCGGCACCTATTGACGTCCGCGACTTGGTTACTACGCTCAATAAACCTGAAGAAGTAGCTGGTGCTATTGCAGGGTTTGCGCTGAGCATTACTGAAAAATTGCAATCCTACGATCCGTTACCACTTCCAAAGGGTAATTTTCTCGCCGAACTGTCTATAGGTGATTCTGTTGCTGAAAACGAGTTCCAGACGTTAAGCGAATATTATCTGCGAACAGATCAATATAAGAGAGCCTCCAGAGGTGAGATTAATATGGTGGTCGGGAGGAAGGGGGCCGGGAAGACTGCGCTTTTTTCGCAGCTCAGAAACGAAAAACGATCTAACGTAAAAAATATTATAGTTGATCTGAAACCTGAGGGATATCAACTAATTCGGCTTAAAGAGAGCGTTCTCGACTATCTGGCGGATGGAGCCCGATCTCATCTTATCACAGCACTTTTCGAATACGTACTTTATCTTGAAATTTGCTACAAGGTGCTTGAAAAGGACAGCGCTAGGCATACGCGCGACGCACGTCTTTATGAGCCTTACCGCAAATTACTTGCCGTGTACGAAAGTGGGAAGGCCGGGGAAGGGGACTTTTCCGAGCGCCTTCTAAGTCTTTCACAAGAGTTGGTAGCCAAGTTCCAAGAACGTTTTGGTACGACGTCCAACCAAAGATTGACTGCGTCGGAGGTCACCGAGCTTATCTATAAAAGAAATATCAGCGACATTCGCCAAGCACTTTCTGAATACTTACGATTCAAAGATAGCGTTTGGGTTCTTTTCGATAATCTGGACAAGGGCTGGTCACCTCATGGGCTTACGGACGGTGATGTAATGATATTACGTTGCCTAATTGACGCAGCTCGGAAGATTCAACGTCAACTACAGCATGACGATCATGATTTTCATTGCATTGTGTTTGTGAGGAATGATGTATATCAGTTGCTAATCGACGCTTCGGCGGATTATGGCAAAGAAAGTCGAGCAGTTCTCGATTGGACTGACGCCGATTTGTTGAGAGAAGTGCTGCGACGTCGTTTAATTAATAATTCTCTGCCACCGGATACACCTTTCGAGCGTGTCTGGTCTCAAATTTGTATTAGTCATTTCCTTGGAGAGGAGTCATCACAGTATTTGATCGAAAGATCACTGATGAGACCTCGCAATCTTATCAAGCTCCTGGCTCACTGCCGCAGCTTTGCGGTTGGACTCGAGCGCGCTCGCATTGAACAGGTAGATTTTGAGAAAGGCCTCCGCGCCTATTCCCTCGATTTAATTACCGAGGCGGATCAGGAATTAACTGATATCTTGGGTGTTGGTACTAATCTGATATATCATTTCATTGGGGAGGGTGATGAATTTCGTCAGGATGCACTAGATAAGATTATTCTGGGCGCAAAGGTCCCATTGGGTAAGATAGAAAAAGTCGTCGAATACATGTTATATTATGGGTTTCTAGGTGTAAGGACCTTAGGATTAACGACTAAGTACATTTTTGACGTTGGGTATGACATGAAAGTGCTTAAAACCCTTGTCTCTAAAGCCGACCGAGATTTGATTTACATTCTCAATCCAGCATTCAGCCCTGGACTAAATCTGTAGTGCTATCCCGAGAATGTTCACGGTTGTCCGTGCCTGACCGGAGTTCGATGATTTTTCCGCCCCGAAATGTCATGAAATCGAAGACGTCGAATGTTTCTTCCCGGCCGTTCGGACTGAAAGGACGTTCGACACGCGCCGGGTATGTCGATCGACCCCAGGCCCTGCGTCGCCTTGAGATGAGCGGCGACGGCGGCAGTGTCGACGGGCTCGTCGATCGCGATAGTCCGCTTTCAGCGGCCGATGCCGACGTTGTTCTGGGCGTAGCTCGAGGGATTGTAGGGATTGCAGCTGGGATCGCTCGCGCAGAGGTTCGCCTGTCCGGAGGGATTGATCGCCTGATTGGCGTTGCAGCCGGCGAGCGCGAGCGCCACAAAAGCGAGAATGATCGGGATCCGCATTCGAGTGCTCCAGTTCAATGGAGACGAGGCCGGCGCGCAGGAGGAAGTGGCGCCCTCAGACGGCGCCCTCGGCTTTCGTCGCGCTCCCGGCGCTTACCGGCCGCCGCCGATCCCGGTGTTGTTTTGTGCATAGCTGATGGGATTGTAAGGGTTGTAGTCCAGATAGTGGCCGGCGAAGGCCTGGGAGGGCGGCTGCGACGAGGGATTGACCCCCTGATTGGCGTTGCAGCCGGCAAGCGCGAACGCCGCGACCGCCAGAATGATCGGGACCCGCATTCGCGTCCTCTCGTTCAATGGGAGGCGAGGCCAGCGCACAGAGAGAATTTGGCCCCACCGTCTGTCAGGTTCAAGGGCTCGAGGAATGGCCGGCTCCTGCTGGCGCGACTGAGGCTCGGCGACCTCAGCGCGGATTCGCGAACAGCACGAGGCGGACGACAATCCATTCGTTCGGCCCGCCATTCGTTCGGCCCGCGCATGAAGGCGACGACCCGCACCGCGAGCGTCGGGATGAGCGTGACCCGGGCGGCCCGACGGGGTCGGACGACAATTGATTGCTGACAATCAGAAACTGCCTTAAGCTTGCCCCATGAACAATCTTAGCCCATCCAAATGGCCTCGACCGCAGGCGCCCGCGCCGGCTTCTCGCGCCAAGAGCCCCTAAGAAAAAACTTTCGCGGAAAATCACGCGTAAGCCATTGATATCACTCGTTTCGGACGAGAGAATCCAAGGAAATCCAAGGAATTCCAACCGTCATAAACAGGGGTTTTCGCAGCAAAACGGCCTCGTTCCAAGACAATCCAAACGCGTCGACCGGACTCCATCGCGGCCAGGCCGTTGGGGCATGTCGTCTCGCGAACCCAGCGTTCTTTGTCCGCGCGGCGATCGGCTGCCGCCTTCGCCGTCACAGTTGATTTGCGCGTCGTTGCGGCTGACGTCTATCCTGACCTCTAGGGTTAGGCGGAGTTCCCATGATGGCGCCTTCAACATCGAGGGCGCGCCGCTTCGCGTTGGTCGCGCTCGTCTTCGGCGTCGCCTCTCCGCTGAAGGCCGGGGCGGACGAGCCGCCGTTGCCGCCGCCCCGCCCGCCGGAGCTCGCGGCGCCCGAAACGCCGGCTGAGGCCCCGGCGCCGCCAGCCCCTGCCGCTCCAACGGGAGACGCGGCTTCGACCTGCCTCGCGAAACTCATTGCGAGCGGCGCGAGTGCGGAGGCCTCGCCGCCGCCCGCCACCTCCATCGAGGGGTGCGGGATCGATGCGCCGGTCCGGCTGTCCTCGATCTTGGTGGGAGGCGACGGCGTGAGCCTGCCCGACCACCCGCTCATCGCCTGCGACTACGCGTTGGTGCTGGCCGATTACGTCCGCCTGATCGTCGCGCCGCTTGGCGAGGCCACGCTGCACGCCAAAGTCGCGGCAATCGAAACGGGTCCCGGCTACACCTGCCGGACGCAGGACCGCATCGCCGGGGCCAAGATCAGCGCCCACGCGAAGGGGCGCGCGGTCGACTTCGTGGCGATCACGCTCGCGGACAAGCGGCGGGTTTTGACCGTGCGGCAGACGGACGCGGACGAAGCCGCTTATTTCCGCGCGATCCGCACGGCGGCTTGCGGCTGGTTCACGACCGTACTTGGTCCAGGCTCAGACTCGTTCCACGCCACCAACATGCACCTCGACATCGAACCGCATGGCTCGAGCGGCAGCTACCGCATTTGCGAGTAAATTCATGCGTATTGCGCGATTCCGTCGCCGAACGACCAGTTTTCGCGCTTGACCTCGATCAGGCTGATGAAGACGTCTTCCCGGCGCAGGCTGAGGCCCGAGGCGAGGTTGTCGGCGATCGCCTTGTAGAGCGCCTTCTTCTGGTCGACCGTTCGGCCCTCGTTCCAGGTGATCTGGATGATCACCAGATCCTCTGTGCGGCGAATGTCGAGGTAGCTCAAATCGAAGACAAAACTGTCCGAATCGGGCTCGGCGATCACCTGGAAGCGGTCATCCTTGGGCACGCCGACGCTGACCAGCGCTTCATGCACGATGCGGCTGACCGCTGCTCGATACGTTTCCGGCTTGCCTTTGCGCAGATCGATACGGACGAGAGGCATGGGTCTTCTCCGGATGGGGTAATGCGGGCCCACGGTAGCGCCGGCGGACGGGGCTCGTCGCGACCCGATCCTATGGCGCGGCTCAAGCCTGCGCCAGCATTTGGACGTCTCGAGCCTGGCGCTCGCGCCTCGGCCCCGATTGTCATCGCTTTTTCACGGTCCTCCGTTTATGATGGTGTGTCCGGATTTCGTACAATCGCCTCGGCGACGACATCCGGGAGCGGCGCTCATGTTAAGCGAGCCGCCGCGAGGGTTGATCGACCCTTATTCGGCGCAGTCGACCACCCGCTCGACGACGCTTTCCTTTAAAGCGCATTTCGGGCGGAGTTGCAGGATGTCGACGACGGAAACGAGAAGCACGGTCCGGACTGCGCGTGACTGGGCGCAGGCGATTCTTCCTTATCGCCGGGCGAGCGCGGTCCGAGGTGTTTTCGAACTTGTTGTAACCTTCCCGCCGTTTGTCGCCATTTGGACCGCCATGATGATCGCCGCGAGTCATCGCCAATACTGGCTTTCGTTCGCGCTGGCGCCCATTGCCGCCGGGCTGCTCATTCGCCTGTTCCTGATCCAGCACGATTGCGGGCACGGTTCCTTCTTTCCGAGCAAGCTCGCCAACGACTGGGTGGGCCGCACGCTCGGCATCTTGACGATGACGCCCTACGATCACTGGCGGCGCTCCCATGCGATTCATCACGCGACGTCGGGCAATCTCGCCAGGCGGGGCATCGGCGACATCAAGACGCTGACGGTGCGCGAGTATTTCTCCCGCAACTGGCGCGACCGGCTGCGCTATCGCCTCTATCGCCATCCACTGGTGATGTTCGGGATAGGTCCGGCTTATGTGTTTCTGTTGGAGAATCGCTTGCCGCTTGGCTTCGAACGTCAGCGCATGCCTTGGCTGAGCACCATGAGCACGAACGCTGGCATCCTGCTTGCCGCCGGCGCCCTGATCCTGTGCGTGGGCTTCACGACGTTGCTTATCGTCCATTTGCCGATCGTCGTGCTGGCCGCCACGATGGGCGTGTGGCTCTTCTACGTCCAGCATCAATTCGAGGCGACGACATGGTACGAGGGGATGGACTGGAGCCAGCCCGAAGCCGCGCTGCACGGGAGTTCTCACTACGACCTGCCGCCGCCGTTGCGATGGTTCAGCGCCAATATCGGCGTCCATCACGTGCACCACCTGTCGAGCGGCGTTCCCTTTTATCGCCTTCCCGAGGTCTTGCGGACCTATCCTGAACTCCGCGAAGTCAGCCGGCTGACATTGTGGCAAAGCCTCGTTTGCGTCCGTCTCACATTATGGGACGAGGAAACGCGGCGGCTCCTGTCGTTTCGCGAGGCGCGGGCGGCGCATGCCGCTCGGGCTCGGGCGACGCCGACCGCCTGACAGGATCGCCCAGGACTTTATACGAGGCCGCCGAATCCGGCCCCGACTATCTCTCCCTCAGCGCCTCGGATCCGATCTTGGCCAGTGGCGAGAGCAGGTAGTCGATCACGCGCCGGGAGTTGGTTCGGATTTCGACAGTGACGGTCATGCCCGGGGTCAAGGGGACGGTCGCGTTGTCGATTTTCATCGCGCTTTCATCGAGAGACACGGTCACCGGAAAAACGAAGCTTTCCGGCTGACCAGGGGCGGTTGGCGCCTCAGGCGCCACGTTGGCTGTTGCGGTCGCATTGGCGAAAGCGCGCTTGGCGTCTTGCTCGTCGACGGCGGCGGAAGCAATGTTGACGACCTTGCCGTGCAGCGCTCCGAAGCGGGTGAACGGAAAGGCGTCGACCTTGATCACCGCGTCCTGGCCCGGCTTGAGGAAGCCGACATCGAGATTGGCCACCAGCGCCTCGACTTTAAGTTTGCCGCCGACCGGCGTCAGCACGATGAGCTGCTGACCGGTGGTAACGACTTGTCCGACCGTGGTGACGGCCATCTGCTGGACGACCCCGTCCGTTGGGGCATAAAGCCGGGTGCGAGCGAGGCGAGCGTTCGCTTTGGCGAGCGCCTGACGCGCTTCGTCCGCCTTGCGCGCTGCGTCGGCGAGCTTGTTTTCGTTGTCGGCGACGAACTGCGAGACCGTCTTGGCCTTTTCGCTGCGCACCGACCGGATCGCCGCGTCGGTTTCAATCAGCTGGCCCTGGTCGGACGCGAGCGCCGCCTCATCCTTTTCCAGCTCTTCCTTGGCGTTATAAAGATCGATCTTCGTGCCAACGTTGAGGTCGATTGCCTGCTGCCTGGTCGAGACACGCTGGTTTAGGGTCTCCATCAGCTTGTTCTGGAAAGCGATGCTCATGTTGAGGCGCTTTTGCGTCGCCAGCTTCTCGGCCATCTGCCTGTCGAGCGCTTTGAGGGCGTCGGAGAGCTGGGCGAGATCAGCGCGCAGCACAGCTTCTTCCCGTAACCGGAATTGCTCGGGCAACCCCACGTTCCAGGCGATATTCACGTCGGCCTGGCCGGCCAGGCTTTCGACCGCGCCGGTTTCCGTCCCGGGCGCCGCGTCGTCCCTGCTGCGCGCGTCAAGCCGATCCTCCCCGCTTTGGACCTCAGTCTCAGCGGCTCGCACGGCGTTGATCGCGTACCGGCGCCGCGCGATCTCGGCCATGCTCGCATTCAGCGCATTCTGTGAGCTTTGCGCGTCGGCGCTGGCCTCCGCGGGATCCAGTTCGAGGAGCAGGTCTCCCGCCTTGACGGTTTGGCCTTTCTCCACGTGGATCGCAGCGATCTTACCCGGATCGAGCGGCTCGATCACCTTGGCGTAGCCAGCGGTCTCGATCTTGCCCGGCGCCGTCGCGTGAACGTCCAGGCGGCCGAAATACGACCACACAAGCGCCGCCAGCGCGAAGGCGCTAATCGTCGCCATCAGCGCGATCGGGAGAGCAGGGGGCGGCGTTTCGAGGATTTCGAGCGCGGCCGGCAGGAATTCGCGATCGCGCCCCGTGATCACGACAGGGGGCGGCCTCGAAGGTCGGGGCTGAGGCGGAGGCGCGACCGGAGGCGCAGCGCGTTCATTCATGCCGGCGCCCTCATATGGTCGGACTGCAGCGCCCAGAGGCGCGCATAGAGTCCGTCCTTCCGGCGCAGAAGCTCTTGATGGTCGCCGACCTCGACGATCTCGCCTCTGAACATGCCCACGAGTTGGGAGCAGGGGCGAACCGCCGCCAGGCGATGAGCGATGATGATGACCGTGCGCCCGCGCACAATCGCGCGCATGTTGTCCTGAATGATCCGCTCGCTCTCATAATCGAGCGCGGAGGTCGCCTCATCAAGAATAAGCACGCGGGGGTTGGTGACGAGCGCCCTGGCAATGGCGACACGCTGACGCTGGCCCCCGGAGAGGTTGGCGCCGCGTTCTTCGATCATCGTGTCGTAGCCTTGCGGCAACTGAGCGATGAATTCGTCTGCGCCAGCGAGACGGGCCGCGTGCATCACCATCGCCCGCGGCATGGCGGGGTCGCCAAGCGCGATGTTCTCGTGGATGGTGCGGTTGAAAAGAAGGTTCTCCTGCAGCACGACCCCGATCTGCCGACGCAGCCAACCGGGATCGAGCTGGGCAATGTCGACGCCGTCGAGCATCACCTGTCCCGATTGCGGACTGTAGAGGCGCTGGACGAGCTTTGTTAACGTGGATTTGCCAGATCCGGACGGGCCGACGACGCCAATCACCTCGCCCGGTTCGATCGACAGCGACACTTTGCGGATCGCATCCGGGGCGTCAGGCCGGTATCGCATTGTCACGTTGCGAAACTCGATGGCGCCCCTCGGCGGCGGCAAGGTCAGGAGGTTCTGAGGGATTGGCTCCGGCGGCGAGTTGAGGATGTCGCCCAGACGCGCGACCGAAACCTGCACCTGCTGGAAATCCTGCCACAATTGCGACAGCCGCAGGATCGGCTGCACCACTTGGCTCGCGATCATATTGAAGGCGATGAGTTCGCCCACCGTCATCGTCCCTTCGATCACCGATTGCGCCCCGATAAACAGGATCAGCGCGGTCGTGACCTTGCTCACATATTGAATGAGGTTCTGCCCGAGCGCTCCCGAAACGCCGGCGTCGAACGAGGTGCGGACGTAAGCCGCGAGCCGCTCCTCCCACTGTGCCTGCATCATCGGCTCGACGCTTGCGGCCTTGAGAGTCTGCGCGCCTACGATCGATTCGACCAGGAATTGCTGCGACCGCGCGCCACGGTTGAACTTCTCGTTGATCTGTTCGCGCAGCACCGGTCGAATGAGAGTGGCGATGAGGACGTAGACCGGAATGGAAGCCAAGACGACCAGAGTGAGCTTCACCGAATAGATGAACATCACCACAAAGAAGATCAGCGTGAAGACAAGATCGAGCAACGACGTCAGGCCCTGCCCAGTCAGAAAGTTGCGGATTGTCTCGAGCTCGCGCATGCGAGCCACCGTCTGCCCGGCCGGTCGGGTCTCAAAATAGGCGAGCGGCAGACGGAAGAGATGATGGAACAGGCGCCGGCCCAGTTCGACATCGATGCGGTTCGTTGTGTGGCTCAGCGTATAGGTGCGCAGGAACTGGAGAATGGTCTCGAACAAGCCCAGCGTAACCATGCCGAGCACCAGCACGATCAGCGTCGAGAGGCCTTTGTGAACCAGCACTTTGTCGACGACGAGCTGGAAAAAGATAGGCGTCGCCAGAGCGAACAACTGCACAAACAGCGACGCCACGAGCACATGGGCGAGCGAGCGCCGGTAGCGCAGAATCGAGGGCCAAAACCAACGGAACCCGAATGTGGTCGGATCGATCCCCGCCCCTGCGAACCGGCGCGTGATCAGCACCAGTTCGCCCGAGGATAACGACGCGATGTCCTCCATCGGCAATTCTTGCGCGGTCTTGGCGATTGGATCGACCAGCCTCGCCATTCCCTTAGTCGAACCCGCGCCCAGGACGGCGAAGCCACCTTCCTTTAGGCTTAGGATCGCCGGATAAGGAATGGCGCCGAGACGCTTGGGGGTGACCCCCCGAATGATGCGCGACTTCAGTTGAAGGACATTCGCGCCGCGAACAATATCCTCAACCTGCGCACTGCGGCCGGTCAGAGCAAGTTGATGCTTGAGCTGCGCAGGGTCGCCAGCGATACGGTAATATCCCGCCACTAACGAAAGCCCACACAGCCCGGAGTCTAATAATTGCGCTGGCGCCGGTGATCCCATCTCGCCCTTGCCCTTTGCCCTAGTTGACCCAAGTTATACCTTCATTCTCTACCTTGATGCAACGCCAATCCTCCTTACACAGATTTGCAGATGTTTTTGCATATTGGCTGAGTGTCGATGTCGTTACGTTATTAAACGTCGAATTTCCTGCGCTGTGTCGGTGATGATCATGGCTAGGCCGACTAAACGAACCGCTGCTGGCGCCCTCGTCAGCGATTAGGCGCGTGCCTGTTGGCCAGCCCAAACCGCGTTCCGCGGCGCTCGCGATCGTGACGCTCCTCCGGCGGCGGTCCAGACCCAGCATCACCGCGGTCGTCGGGCGCGACGACCTCATGTACCTGAGGCGCTTGGCTGGTATAGGATGGTCTCCGGGCTGGCGCCCGATAACAGGCGGTCCATCAGATCGCGCCGGACTCCGCGCAAAAAGGAGGTTTGCATGTGCCGCAACATCCGCCCGCTATTCAATTTCGAGCCGCCCGCGAGCGACGAAGAGATCCGTGCTTCGGCCCTCCAGTTCGTTCGCAAGGTGAGCGGCTTCAGCAAACCTTCGCAGGCCAACACTGAGGCTTTCGACCGCGCGGTCGACGAGGTGACGGAAGCGGCGCGGCGACTGATTGTCTCCCTGCACAGCCCCGCGCCGCCACGCGACAGGGAGACCGAAGCTCTTAAGGCTCGGGAGCGGTCGCGGCTGCGCTACGGATAACGCCGCACATTCCATCAAGAGCCCGAATAGGCGCTGACCTCTGGCGGCCGCCAGCCCTGCAGCGCCTCGCAGCGCGGCCGAAAGATCTCGACCCTAAGCGGATAACAGCTGGCTTCGTCACTCGAGTGCCCCGACCCGCAGTCGCCGCCCGGGCAGGCCGACAGCGCGCCGATGAGATCGATCTCGGCAAAGAACTCGATGAAATCTCCGGGGCGCACCGGGCTCGCCTTCATGAAATAACGATGGGAGGCGCGCTCGTAGCCGGTGCACATGAACACATTAAGCACATCATGGATATGCGGCTCTGCTTCGCCCAGAGCGAGGCTTGTTCGCTCGGCCAGCGCTCTTGTCAGGTTGGAATGGCAGCAGTGATGGTAATCGGCGCCGGAAATCAGCCGTTGCGTATAGGGGTCGCAGCGCGTGCCAATGACGTCATGAACTCCCGCGCCGTCGGCATCAAAACCGTACCAACCGAGCGTATCGTATGTGATCGTCGCCAACGGCCTTAGATAAGGCAGCGCGCTCCAAAGCCGGCAGCCGGCAGTCACATGCGTGGCGTTCAGCGCCCGCGTCTTGCCGCTGAAGAAATGCTCGGCCAGATTATTCGCGTTCCACAGATTGAGGTCGCCAACCTGCGGCCCCTCGATGCTGACGATGCGAAAGAAATGCCCGGCCGGCACGTCGAACGCGCGTCCCTCGCGCGGCGGCACGACGATCTCGCCGGTCTTGTTCATGCCCGACCGCGCGAGGTTGTAGAAACCGGCGTCGTAGGCGGGTAGCTGGTCAAGCGCGTAGACGATCACAGGTTTGGCTGCGCGACGCTGATCGGCGTCTGAGGGGGGCTGCATTTGAGGTGTGCGCATGGCGGGCGTGAGGCTAGTCGAAGCGGGATCGGCCCGCAAAGGCCTTTATGTTCCGCCAGGACCGCCCCCCAGGCGGTGAGAAGCGCCTACCCAGAGCCCAGACCCCTGACCGCCTCCCCGTAGCTTGCGTATGGCCAGGCGCCCAAGCAGGCAATACGCCGTCAAGCCAGATGCGCGACAATCGATTTAAGTCTAGAACTGAGGGGCCGCACCTGTTTCGTGGTGTGGCCAACGGGCAAATCGTTCATCGCCGAGCGCCCCAACGGGAGGATGCTAGACCCATGAAACGCATGATTTTTGCGCTTGCCGCCGCCACAATCCTGTCGAGTCCCGCCTTCGCCGCCAAGATCGGCGTGTCGATGGACAAGTTCGACGACAACTTCCTGACCGTTCTGCGCAACGGAATGGCCGACTATGCGAAGACCATTCCTGGCGTCACCCTCCAGATCGAGGACGCCAAGGATGACGTCTCCAAGCAACTGAGCCAGGTTCAGAACTTCATCGCCAACGGCGTCGATGCGATCATCGTCAATCCGGTCGACACGTCCGCGACCGCCGCCATTACCAAGGCCGCGGCCGACGCCAACATTCCGCTCGTCTATGTCAACCGTGAGCCGACCGACGTGGATAAGCTTGGGCCCAAAGCCGCGTTCGTCGCCTCAAACGAGGTCGAGTCGGGCACCCTCGAGACCAAGGAGATCTGCAAGCTTCTCGGCGGCAAGGGCAATATTTTGGTCATCGAGGGACAATTGTCCAATCAGGCTGCCGTTCAGCGGACCAAGGACATCCATGAGGTCATCGCGACTCCGGATTGCAGCGGCATCAAGATTATCGCCGAACAGACCGGGGAATGGGATCGGACCAAGGGGCAGAACCTGATGACGAACTGGCTGTCGAAAGGCATGCAGTTCGACGCCGTCGTCTCGAACAACGATGAGATGGCGGTCGGCGCTATTCAGGCGATGAAGTCGGCCGGCGTGGACACCAAAAAGGCGATCGTGGGCGGCGTCGACGCGACGCAGGACGCGCTCGCCTCCATGAAGGCGGGCGACCTTAAAGTCACGGTGTTCCAGGACGCCGCGGGCCAGGGAAAGGGCGCGGTCGACGCAGCGCTCGCGCTTGCCGCAGGCAAGCCGGTCGACAAAAAGGTCTATATCCCCTTCCAGT
The DNA here is from genome assembly GCA_963737365.1 of uncultured Alphaproteobacteria bacterium. Taxonomy (GTDB): domain Bacteria; phylum Pseudomonadota; class Alphaproteobacteria; order Rhizobiales; family Beijerinckiaceae; genus Roseiarcus. The sequence goes on along the minus strand of CAVTSD010000003.1, from coordinate 43,296 downwards.
TGGTGACCCCCGCCAACATGGATCAGTTCATGAAGAAAAACTGAGGTTCCTCAATGCCTCTCCGTCTCGCCGGACTTTTCCGCGGGGCGAGGACGCCCGGAGACGCCAGACCTCCCAGCGCCTCCGGGCTGTCGCAAGCGAGAACTAGGCGTTGGAACAGGACGGAGCGCCATGGCGACCATTAGTCCTTCGACGGCCGAAATCGTCAGGCAGAGCGGCGCCGTTCCGGGGGCCGAATACCTGCTTGAGGTCTCGAATGTCCGCAAGGCCTTCCCGGGTGTGCTCGCGCTCGACGACGTATCGTTTCACTTGAAGCGCGGCCACGTACACGCGCTCATGGGAGAGAATGGCGCCGGCAAGTCGACGCTGATGAAGATCATCGCCGGGATCTACACGCCGGATTCCGGCTCCTTCAAACTAAAGGGGCAGGAGATCAAGCTCACGTCGCCCCTCGACGCGCTCCAGTACGGAATCGCCATGATTTATCAGGAGCTCAATCTGATGGATTTCATGACGGTCGCAGAGAACATCTGGATTCGTCGGGAACCCCTGAACGCTCTCGGCTTCGTGCGCCACGAGGAGATGCGAAAGCGCACGAGGGCGTTGTTCCAGAGGCTCGACATCCCGCTCGATCCTGACACGGAAGTGCGCGATCTTTCGGTCGCCAACCGGCAGATGGTCGAGATCGCAAAAGCGGTCTCGTACGATTCCGATATCCTGATCATGGATGAGCCAACCTCGGCTCTAACCGATCGCGAGGTCGAGCACCTGTTCCGGATCATCCGCGCGCTCAAGGCTCAGGGTAAGGGCATCATCTACATCACCCACAAGATGAACGAACTGTTTGAGATCGCCGACGAGGTCTCGGTGTTCCGTGACGGGCGCTTCGTTGGCGAGCACAAAGCTTCGGACGTTACGCGTGATGAGATCATAAGGCTCATGGTTGGCCGCGAGATCACCCAGATGTTCCCGAAAGAGATTGCGCCAATCGGCGACGTCGCTTTGTCGGTGCGGGACCTCTGCCTCGAGGGGAAGTTCCATGGCGTGTCGTTCGATCTGAGAAAGGGAGAAATTCTCGGAGTTGCAGGCCTTGTTGGTTCGGGGCGCAGCAACGTTGCGGAGACGCTGTTCGGCGTGACCCCTGCAACTTCCGGCGCGATCCTGATCGACGGCAAGGAGAGCGCGATCTCGAACCCTGGCGTCGCCATGGACGCCGGCATGGCCTTCCTGACCGAAGACCGCAAGGCGAGCGGTTGCTTCCTGCTTCTCGACATTACGGCGAACATGCAGATCGCCCTGCTGCGTCGAGGTCATGCGACTGCAGGCTTCGTCAACCAGCGGAAGATCGCGGCGCTCTGCCAGGCGCAAAAGAGTCGCCTGCGTGTGCGTACGCCAGACCTCGAAGAGCCGATCGTCAACCTCTCCGGCGGCAATCAGCAGAAAGTCCTGATCGCCCGCTGGCTCATGACCAAGCCAAGAATCCTGATCCTTGATGAGCCCACGCGCGGCATCGACGTCGGCGCCAAGGCCGAGATCCACAAGCTTATCGTTGAACTCGCTTTGCAGGGCGTGGCGGTATTTATGATCTCGTCGGAGCTGCCGGAAGTGCTTGGGATGAGCGACCGGGTCTTGGTGATGCACGAGGGTCGCATGACCGGCATCGTCGACCGCAAGGACGCAACGCAAGTTCGGATCATGGAGCTCGCGTCGCAATAGCGCCGAGAAAAAAAAGACGCCAGGAGACGCCCGTGGCCACCGAGATCTCGACCGCCGTTCCGACCTCCGAAGTGAGAAAAGCTGGACGCCGTCGCCTCCCGCCCGAGCTCAGCATCCTCGCCGTCATGATCGGCATGATGCTTTTGTTCGAAGTTCTAGGCTGGATGTTTGTCGGGCAAAGCTTCATTGCCAATCCGTTGAGACTAAGGATCATGATCCTGCAGGAGGCGGAGATCGGCATCATTGCCGTCGGCGTCACCCAGGTCATCATCATGGGCGGCATCGACCTGTCTTCCGGATCGGTCGTCGGCATGACCGCGATGATCGCAGCGAGCCTGGCTCAGGTCGCGGGCTACACGCATGCGGTCTACCCGAGCTTAACTGGTCTCAACCCGATTTTTCCCGTGGCTGCAGGTCTAATCTGTGGGCTGATCGCAGGCTTGATCAACGGATCGTTGATCGCCTACACCAAGATCCCGGCCTTTATCGCTACCCTCGGCATGATGGTGTCAGCCCGAGGCGTCGCCGACTGGTACACGAACGGCCAGCCGATCGGCAATCTGTCGGACAGTTTCGCCGCCATTGGCGCAGGCTGGTGGCCAGTCATCATCTTCCTCGGCGTCGCCTTCATCTTCCACATTGCGCTGCGCTACACGCGCTACGGCAAGTTCACCTACGCCATCGGCGCCAACCAGCTCGCTGCCCGCGTTTCGGGCATCGACGTCGAGCGCCATATCGTCCTGGTCTACATGGTGGCGGGGCTCCTCTCCGGTCTATCCGGCATCGTGCACACGGCGCGAGCCATCAGCGGCCAGGCCGGGGTCGGCGTCGGTTTCGAACTCGACGCCATCGCCGCGGCGGTCATCGGGGGGACCTCGCTCTCGGGCGGCGTTGGCCGCATGACCGGAACCGTCATCGGGGCGATCATCCTCGGCATCCTGACGTCAGGCTTCACGTTCCTCAACGTCGACGCGCACTACCAGGAGATCATCAAGGGCGGCGTCATTGTCGCGGCTGTGGTCGCCGACCAGTACCGTCAGCGCCGACGCAAGGGCGCGTGAACGACGGTCAAAGTCGCCGCTGTTTGCCCACGATCAGGGCCGCATCATCGCGACAGCAACGTCGCGGTAGATGAGGGCGGCGCGGGCGAGATCGTCCTTCGGAACATACTCGTCGGGCTGGTGGGCGACGTCGAGCGAGCCAGGACCAAGCACAATGCCCACCGCGCCAGCGTCATGAAAATGAACGAGATCGCACCCGCCCGTTAGCCCGCCCGGCTGGGGGAACGTCACGCCATGCGCGCGGGAAATGGCGACCGCCTCGCGCACCAGCGGATCGTCGAGCGCAGTTTCCGTCGACCCACCTCTCGTGCGGATCGCCGCGATCTCCGCGTCCACGCCGTGTTCGCGTTTCGCGCGCGTGAGCAGAGCGTGCAGATCCTCCAACGCCGCGTCGAGCGTCTCGCCCGGCAGCAGCCGCCGGTCAAGCACGAACTCGCAAGTCTCTGGCACGACATTATCGGCGATTCCTCCGGTGATTCTCGTCACCGTGAGACTCGCGTGGCCGACCAGCGGATGGCGCAGGGCTCTCAATTCGCGATCGCGCGCGTCGAAAATAGACATGAGCTGGCTTGCGGCGAGAATCGCATTCACGCCGAGCTCCGGGCGGCCCGAATGCGCGGCCTTCCCCTTGGCGCGGATCAGCGGTCGCAGACACCCTTTGTGAGCCGCGAAGACGGCGTTGTTGGTCGGCTCGCCGATGACGATCAAGTCCGGCCTTGGCTGCTCCTTCGCGAGCGCCCGTGAGCCGCCGCCGTTGATTTCCTCGTCGGCGACGAACATCATGACCAGCGTACCGCGCCATTGGTCGCGCTCCAACGCGAGGAGACGGCCGGCCTCGGCCATGGCGACAATCGGCCCCTTTGCGTCACAAGCGCCCCGGCCGAAGAGCTTGCCATCGCGCTCCGTCAGGCGAAATGGATCGCTGGTCCAGCCGCCGCCAACGGGAACCGTGTCCATATGCGAGTTGAAAGCGAAACACGGGCCAGCGCCGTTGTCGATCCGCCCGAGAACATTGGCGCGGCCGTCCGCCAACGCGCGTATCTCTGTGGCGAAACCCATGGCTTCGAGCTCGGATGCAAGAAACGCGGCAGCCTCGACCTCGCGTCCTGGCGGGTTCTGCGTGTCGATGGCGACGAGCCGCTCAAGCAGGCCCGTGAGGCGAGCGACATCGGGCTCAGGCGCAGTCTTCGCAACGTTCACTGCACTTTCCCCCTCGCTGCGACTTCATAGAAGGTTTCGACTCGCCCCTGCCTGGCGGCATAGATGCGGTCGAAGAGGTTCGTCACTACGCAGGCGTGGTTGGGAATGATCGTGACGAGTTCGCCGATCTTGGGCTCTCCCGAGCCGGGCGGGGCGCGCACGTGTCCATGCTCTTCGCTAAGAGCGTAGATCTCCCAATCGGGGTGCTCGAGGACACGACCGTAACCCTGAAGCCCAAGCAGATCCGACGAGAGGGTCTTCGAGCCGGCGTCGATCACACAGCGATCCGGCGCCGCGTGCGACACCACTCGCGCATGAACTCTGAGCGCGCAGTCGGCCAGCGTGCCGAGGCCATGCGTCTCGACATGGTTGCGGTCGCTGTAAATGTAGGTTCCCGGCCTATGCTCTGTCGCGACGGTCACTTCATGGGCGCTGTAGAGATCGGGCGTTCCGCCGTTGCTCACGGTTTCGGCGGCAAGGCCGGAGCGCTTGCAGAGATCGACCGCTTCGGTCAGCCAGGCGTTTGTTTTCGCTGTCGAGTTCTTTGGCGGGTAGGTCATCAGCCCTTTGAATTTGAGGCCGGGCGCGCGGTCGATCGCCTGCGCAAGCGTGACGGCGTCGGCCGGCGATAGGACGCCGCAACGCTGCGCGCCGGTGTCGCATTCGACAAGAACCGGCAATTCAATTCCAGCGCGGGACATGGCGGACGACAGGCCTTCGATCACGTCCTTCGAGTCCGCCACAAGTTTGATGTCGGATCGACGGGCGAGCGCGACAAGGCGGTCGAGCTTCGTCTGGCCGATGAGGTTGTAGGTCAGCAGAATGTCGGCGATGCCCGCGTCGACCATGACCTCGCTCTCGCCGAGCTTCTGGCAATTGACGCCTTTCGCGCCGAGCTTGATCTGCAAATGGGCGAATTCGGGGATCTTGTGTGTCTTGATGTGCGGGCGAAGGCTAAGTCCATGACGGTCGAGATAGGTCTGGCAGCGTCGAAGATTGTTCTCCATCACGTCGAGATCGACCACCGCGCAGGGCGTATCCAAGTCCTGAACCAGCAACTGTCTTTCTCCTTCGAAGCGCGTGCGTTTCAACGGGTCTGGTCACGGCCCGACAATGGCAGCATAGCCAAAATCAGGCAGCCCAGAATGACGCTGCGCCAACCTTCCGAGGCGTTCACGACCGTGATCAGCGCGGTCATGGTCACCAGCAGTACGGCTCCCGCGATCGTGCCGAAATATGTGCCTTGGCCCCCGAGGATGGAGGTGCCCCCGAGCACCACAGCCGCGATCGAGAAGAGTAAATAGGGGTCGCCTATGCCGACATAGCCCTGGCCATTCATCGACAGAAGCAGGAGGCCGGCGAGGCCGGAGCAGAGCCCCGAAATAACGTAAGTCGCGAGCGTCAAGCGGCGGATCGGCACGCCGGACAACTTGCTGACAAGCGGATTGGCGCCGATGGCGAAGATGAGCGAACCGCTGCGCGTTCCATGCAACCAGAAAAGACAAACGGCGGCAACGATCGCCCACAGGATGATGCTGACCGAAATGGTCAGCACATGCGTTGAACCGATCCAATCGAGGGAGGCGTTGGTGACCGAAATGGCGCTCCCGCCGGCGATGAGGATGAGCAACCCCTGCAGGATCGTCGCCATGGCCAGGGTCATGATCAGCGGCGGCAGACCGAGATAGCCGATACCAAGGCCGTTCACCGTGCCGATTGCTGTGGCGCCAAGCAATGCGAGGGCGATTGCGCCCAGCCCAGTGGCGTCACGGTCGAAAGACACCAACGGCAGAATGATGGCCGTCACCGTGATGATTGCGCTGACCGAGAGATCGATCCCGCCGCCAATCACAGCGATGGTCTGACCGATTCCCACAAGCCCGATCACCGCCGCGAGTTCGACGATATAGCGCAGGTGGGCGTAGGCGCCGAAGCCTCCGATCGAGAGCGACGCGGCGACCCACAGGATTGCGACAATCGCATAAGCGACGAGCGAGCGGCTGTAGTTGGCGGCGAAGCGACGCAAATCGGCGAATGCGTTCAAGGCGCTCTCCGCAAAGAGGCGCGGATCAAAGGCAGCGCGACCGTCGCCACGATGATCAATCCCTGCACCACATATTGCGCCACCAAAGGCAGCCCCATGAAGAACATGACGTTGATCAGGATGCTCATGAGCAGGCTGCCCGCGAGCGCGCCACGCATGGCGCCTTGGCCGCCCAGAAAGCCGACACCGCCAAGCACCGCCGCGGCGATCGCGGCGAGCGTCAGCGGCTCGCCGATCAAGGGATCGCCCGAACCGGTCTGCGCCGCCACATATAGGCCCGTGAAGGCTTGAAGATTGGCGCTGAGGATGTAGGCGCTCATGCGTACGGTCGTGACGCTGACCCCGGATCGATAGGCCCCCTCGGCATTGTCGCCGACCGCAATCAGTCCGACCCCTAAGGGGGTCGCTTGATAGAGCTTCCAGAGGATGACGAGCAGCACGAGCAGAAACGCCGCCGTCGGATGAGAACCGGCGAGAAACTCAGACAACGATGGGGGCACATATCCGCCGGGCCGGGGCATGATGAGGAGAGCGACGCCGCGCAGCACGAACGAGAGCGCGAGCGTCACGATGATCGCCGGATATCGGCCTATCGCGACGAAACCGCCGACGACCAGGCCCACGCCCGTGCCGAGGGCGAGCAGCGCAAGGACGCCGCCGAAAATCCCAAGCGGCCCCTGCATGGTGGACGCCGCCACAACCGAGCCGAGACTAACCATCGGACCCACGGAAAGATCGATTCCCCCGTTGAGCATCACGATGGTCTCAGCGGCCGCAACCATCGCGGTCGGGAACCAGCCTTGAACAAACTTCGCCATTGCCCCGACGGTTAAAATTCCGGGGAACAAGAAAGCGTAGAGGACTGCAAAGAGGGCGAGGACGACGAACAGCGCGCCGAGGCCTTCGTTGCGCCGCCACTGGATCGCCCAATAGAGGCGCGCGCCCTGACCAAGCATTAAACCACTTCTCCCTCAGGGGTCGGCGCGTTGCTTACGCCCATGGCGGCAGCCACGATCGCTTCCTCGGACGCCTCGGCGTGCGGCAGCGTGGCGGCCACCCGTCCCTTGTTGAACACCATGACCCGATCGCAAACATGGACCAGTTCGGGCGTGTCGGTGCTGAGCAGGACGACCGCCTTGCCCTCCGCCGCCATTGCGCGCAACGCAAGGTAGATTTCGCGCTTGGTCTCAACGTCGACGCCGCGCGTCGGGTCGTTCAGCATCAAGACCGACGGCTCGAGCGCCAGCCATTTCGACAGGGCGACCTTCTGCTGGTTGCCGCCGGAGAGCGCCTGGGCCGGCCGGCGCCGGTCGCCTCGAATGTTGAGACCCTGGGCCAGACGCTCCGTGAGTGCGGTCTCCTGCGCGCTCCGGCGGCGCTCGAGGCTGCGACTGGCGAACAGCGGCAGGAGCAGATTGAAGTCAATCGAGTGGGGAAGGATCAGGCCTTCCTTGCGCCGATCCGCCGGGACGTAGGCGACGCCGGCGGCGTTGGCTTCGGCCACCGTTGCGAAGGGCGCGCTCCGCACGGCGGCTCCATTCACGAACACGCCGAACTGTTCGGCCTCGGCGCGAATGGCGCCGTAAAGGCCCATCATGAAGTCTTCCTGCCCGTGCCCGACGAGGCCGCCGATCCCGAGGATTTCGCCGCGATAGAGCTGGAAGTCGACATCGAGCGCCCCCTCGGCGCGGAAGCGCTTCGTTTCGAGGACGAGAGCGCCCGTCGAATGCGAGGCGTATGGCGGAAACAGGTTCCGGGGGTCGCGGCCAACCATCAGGCGGACGAGGCCGGTCGGATCAAGACCGGCGAGAGGCCGGTCGGCGGTGACCGATCCGTCTTTCAGAACGGTCACGTAGTCGCAAAAGTCGAGGATCTCATTCAGCCGGTGCGAGATATAGAGAATCGCGACGCCGCGGTCGCGCAGAAGCCGGACGAGCCTCATCAAGATCGCCACGTCCGGTGCGGCGAGCGATGACGTCGGCTCGTCCAGGATGAGGACGCGCGGCTTGATATAGAGCGCCTTGGCGATCTCGACGATCTGTCGGCGCCCGAGCGGCAGTCGCCCGACCGGCGTGTCCGGCGATTCGATGAGGTCAAGCTCCTTGGCGATCTCCCCGACTGCGGTCGCTAGCCGCCCATAGTCGACAACCCCACCGCGTCGAGGATAGGTGCCGAGGCCGATGTTTTCCGCAATGGAAAGATGGGGCGCGAGGCTCAGCTCCTGCTGCACCACGGCGATGCCGAGGTGATGCGCCTCCTGAGGCGTCAAGGAAGCGATCGGACCGCCATCGATCAGGATCTCACCGCTGTCGGGCCGAAGCGTGCCCGACAGCAGGTTGATCAGCGTGCTCTTGCCCGCTCCATTCTCGCCGAGCAGGGCATGGATGCGGCCGGCGACGAGCTCAATCGAGACTTCGCGAAGCACCGGGTTACCGAAGAACGCCTTCGACACACTCCGCGCTCCGAGCACCGCCTGATGCACGCCCATGTCACCGCGCTGATGTATGGCGCGAAGCTACTTCTTCAGGCTCTTCGCGATCAGCCCGTCGAACAGCTTCGTGTCGTAGGGCGAGTAGATGTAGCCGTCGGCGGCGAAGTCCTTGGCGCGAGAAAGGTAGCTGTCGAGATTGGCGTCATCGATGATCGGGAGCGGCACGTCGATGTAGGCTGGAATGTCGTTGCCCTGCAGCGCCTTCACGGCGGCGTAGACGCCGAACGCCGCGAGCCAATTCGGCTGTTGCGTCGCCCAGGCGGTGAGCTTCTTCTGCTTCCACATCTCGAGGAAGGGTCGATAGTTCTCGCCCGTGATCGGAACGAGCTTGCGCCCCTGTTTCTCGAACGCGGTCACCGCGCCCGCCGAAAGCGCTCCGCCCTGGCTCCAGATCCCGTCGATGTCGGGGTTGCTGAAGAGCAGGTTGGTGACCGCCTCCTGCGCGGGCGCAGCATTGTAAGGCGTGTTGGTCTCCGCCAGAATCTTGATGCCAGGATTGGCCTTGAACACGGGCTCCGCGCCTTTGCGCCGATCGTCGCTGACGGAGACGCCGGCAGGGCCATTCAAGACAAGAATGTTGCCCTTGCCGTTGAGCTGCTTAACGAGCCACTCGGCGGCAAGCTTGCCCCATTCTTGCTGATTGGTGTCGATCTTCGTGGTCAGGTCGTTGGTGTCGACGAGGCTGTCGAAATTGGTGACGGCGATTCCTTTCGAGCAGGCGTCGGCAATGACGCGATCAAGCGCGGTCGCTGAGCCGGCGTCGACGATGATCGCGTCGAGCTTGGCGTCGATCATCGACTGGATCTGCTGGATCTGCGTGTTGGCGTTGCCCTGGGCGTCGGTGATCGTCAGGGTATCGACGAGGCCTTGCTTCTTCAGCGTGTTCGCCATGTCCTCGATCGTCCCCGTCGTCTCCTTCATCCAGGTCGGGATCGAATAGATGTTGGCCCAACCGATCTTGAACGGCGCCTTGTGCTCGCCCTTGATGCAATTGGCGGCCGCAGCGGCGGAGCCAGCGCTTCCAAGCTGCAAGAGGGCGAGACCGGCCGCGACTACACACGCGAGGCCAGGCCGCGCAAAATTCATCTTGTTCATGTCAGCGCTCTCCGTTTGCGAATGTCACTTGCCTGATCCGGGTTTGCATCAACCCCTGATGTTGAGCCCCCGCCGTTCCCAACCTCATCGGCATGTGCGCCAAGTTAGCGATCCGTGTTTGATTAAGTCAACGAGCCCCAAACTTGCATGTCTCGGCCGGACGAGAGTACGCCGGAGTGAGAAGGGCTTGCGATCGCAGACGCGCCGGTCGCCCCAAATCACGCCGGACCTTTGGAGGTTTGAAAGTGGCCGGATTGTACAGCGGACCGATCATCGACGCGCACATTCATCTTTGGGATCTCGGCATGGACCGGCATCTCTGGCTTCGCCCGACGGGAGGCGCCATTCAGGCGCTTGGGGATCTCGCGCCGATACGACGAAATTACCTCGTTGATGACTACCGCAGCGACGTTGCGAACCAGAATGTCGTCGCCTCTGTCCACATAGAAGCCGCCTGGGACCGGACCGATGATCCACTCGCCGAGATCGAGTGGCTCGAGACGCTCGACAAGTCATCGGGAGTCGCCTTCCGTTACATCGGCTTCGCCGATCTCAAGGCCGCGAACGTCGGAGCTACGCTTGACCGCCTCTCCGAGGTCAAGCGCTGCGTCGGGGTACGGCAGATGCTGAGCTGGCATCCTACCGAGCCAGCTCGATCATTCGCACCACGGCCTGGCATTGCTGACGAGGCGGACTTTCGCCGTGGCGTCGGGCTGCTCGCCCGCCACGATCAGCTTCTCGAGCTGATGCTCTATCCGTACCAGGCCGCGGAGGTCGCACGGCTCGCGCGCGATTTCCCCCACCAGACCTTCATCCTCAACCATTGCGGCAGCCCGATCGATCGTGACCACGATGGCATGCGGCGATGGAAAGAAGGGCTGAAGCGGCTCGGCGCGGAGCCCAACGTCCTCATCAAGATTTCAGCGCTGACCGCTTACGATCCGTCCCCGACGCCCGAAAGCCTGCGCGAGGTCGCGCTTCATTGCATCGAATGTTTCGGCGTCGATCGAGCAATGTTCGGCAGCGATTTCCCGGTCGGCCGCCTATGGACCACCTACGACGCCATTGCCAATGGCTTCAAGACTATCCTCCAAGACTTTTCCGAAGGCGAGCAGTCCGCGCTGTTCCATGACAATGCGAGGCGCGTCTATCGAATGGAGGGAGTTCTGAAGCTAGCCCTCGGGCGAAGACTTATTTCTGTGTATATTTGGCTGCCCACTCGACGCCGTCCCAGGTGAGCATCTTCGTGGGCGCGATCTTGACCAGGTAGCGCGGCCGGGCGTAGGTCGGGACCAGATATTCCGGCCCGTGTTCGCCGAGGAAGCGCTGCGCCATGCGATTGGCGACGTCCAGGCACTGGCCCTGCATCGGAGCCGGGCCGAACACGATCTCAGCCTTCCCCTGCGCCGTGATGCGCCGATAAGTTCCGCTATCCTGCGCGCAGGAAATGCCGACATTGGGATTTTCTTTAATATGCGCGATCCAGGCCGCGCGCTCGCGCGGCACGATCCAGAAGGCCTCGCCGTCCCATTCCTGCCAGACCGGGGTCACGTACGGGACACCGTTTTCGTCGATGGTGGCGATCCGCGCGACCACCGGCTCAGCCAGAAACTCTTTGACCTCCGCCGGCGTGAGCTTACGGTTCTTTCCCATCCACTCGGGGTGCTGTTGGTCAGTCATTGTCCTCCCCGGCCGGCGCTCTGAATGTTAATGAACAGGGTCAAGCACGACCACGGGGATTTCGCGCTCGGTCTTGAGCGCATAGTCGGCGTAGGGCGGCCAAAATTCGAGCGCCTTCTTCCAGAGTTGGCTGCGCTCTTCGCCCTCGACCGTCCTCGCCCGCGCCTTGAGTTTCTTCGTCCCGACCTGCACCTCGACTTCCGGGTTCGCGAGGATGTTGCGGTACCATCCGGGATGTTCGGGCGCGCCGCCCTTTGAGGCGACGATGATGTAGCTGTCGCCCTCGGTCCCGTAAAATAGCGGGAAGATGAACTTCTCGCCGGATTTGCGGCCGGTGGTCGTGAGAAGGAGCGCTGGCGCCGTGATCTCGCCATGCCTTCCCGCGTCCGCCTTGTACATCTGCCCCTCTTTCCCGCCGCTGGCGAGATAAAGGTTCGCATGCTTGACCATCCATTCCGGCATGTTCGGCGCGAGTTTCGCTTCAGACATCGTGTCCTCCTTGAAGAGGGAAGAGCATAGCCCCGCGCACCGAATTGGCCAAGCAGAGTGAGCCAGGCACCGGGCGCCCCCCGGTGAGAAGCCCAAACCGTCCTCTCGTTGCAATGTCTCGTCCCCGGGCTTACGCTCGCCGCTGCCTGGGAGGTTCAGCGTGTAGACGTCACGCAGAGCAAACGCGACGAGAGGCAGTCATGGTGGAAATTCCCGCGAAATATCTCGATCTGCTGCAGGAGAAGGCGAGCATAGCAAACCTCGCGACAATCATGCCGGACGGGACGCCGCAAGTGACCCCGGTGTGGTTCGACTACACAAACGGCAAGATCAGGGTGAATTCGGCTAAAGGTCGTGTGAAATCGCGCAATATGACGGAAGGCGCGCCTGTCGCGCTCTCGATCGTCGATCCCGACAATGCGTATCGGTACATCCAGATTCGCGGTCGGGTCGAACACGTGACCGAAGAGGGGGCCAACGCGCATATCGATTCGCTCGCCAAGAAGTATCTGGGCAAGGACAAGTATCCTTGGGCTTCACCCGACCAGATCAGGGTCATCTTTGAAATCGAGCCCGGCAAGGTGCAGGCCCAGGGCTGATCGTCCGCCTGATCCACGGGGTCGGAGACCTATCGTTCGGAAGCCCGACGCGATGACCGGGAGCAAGGCGCTCGTCGTGCACCGAGCGATAGCGCGCTCTTCGGAAGGTCAACTTCTCGCGAGTTCAGATTGTGCTTTCATCCGTCCCGAACTGAAGCGAGCGAACTGTCGCGCTGAACGATCTTTCTCACGCTATTGCATCTGTCGCGGGCCGTGAGGCCACATGACGTCGGAGTGCACCCATGCTCAAGCTAGGATACAAGGCGTCAGCGGAGCAATTCGGGCCGTCGGAATTGCTCCGTTTTTCTCGCCTCGCCGAAGAGGTGGGTTTCGACTCGGTCTTCATCAGCGATCATTTCCAGCCATGGAAGCATCACGGTGGCCATGCTCCGTTTTCGCTTGCATGGCTTGGCGCGCTTGGGGCGGTGACGTCGCGCATCATAATTGGCACGAGTGTGTTAACGCCCACCTTTCGCTACCAGCCGGCCGTCGTCGCGCAAGCCTTCGCCACGCTCGGGGTCATGTATCCCAACCGGGTCGTGCTTGGAGTTGGCACCGGGGAATCGCTGAACGACGTTCCTTCGACCGGCATGGAATGGCCAGACTTTAAGGAAAGGTTCGCACGTTTCCGAGAGGCGATCACCTTGATCCGTCAGCTCTGGAGCGAGGAGCGGGTGACGTTCGAAGGCCAATATTATCGCACCAGGGACGCGACCATCTATGATCGACCCGCGTCTCCCGTGCCGATCTACGTCGCGGCGGCCGGCGCCCTCATCGCAAAATATGCCGGCCGAATGGGCGACGGCTTAATCTGCACGAGCGGCAAGGCGCGCGAGCTTTACACTGAAACGCTCCTGCCGAAGGTGTTGGAAGGCCGCGCCGAGGCTGACTCGCGCTCGCCCAACTACGCGCGAATGATCGAGGTGAAGGTCTCGTTCGACACGGACATGAAACGCGCAACGGAGGACACACGCCACTGGGCGGTTCTTGCGCTGACGCCAGAGGAAAAGGTTTCCGTCCACTCTCCGGAAGAGATGGAGCGCCTTGCCGACGGGCTTTCGGCCGAGCGCGCCGCAAGTCGCTGGATCGTCTCGACCGATCCGGACGAGCATGTCGAGCGCATCGGCTATTACGTTGATCTCGGTTTCGATCATCTCGTTTTTCATGCGCCAGGCCCAGATCAGGAGCGATTCCTCCGGCTCTACGCCGAGCAGGTCCTGCCGCGCCTCCGTCGCCGTTTCGGCGCGCCGGACGAAACGCGCAAGAGCGCATGAGATCTCTTGAGGTCATTGCGCTCGAGGGCCTGCCTCTCGTCAGGCCCGGCGATGACCTGGTCGAGCTCATCGCCCAAGCCCTTACGCGCAATGAAGTCGCGCCGCGCGCCGGAGACGTTCTTGTCGTTGCGCAGAAAATTGTTTCCAAGGCGGAGGGGCGCGTCGTCGACCTCGCGACGGTCAAGCCCTCCGCGAAGGCCCGCACGCTTGCTGCGGAGGTCGACAAGGATCCGCGGCTCGTCGAGCTTATCCTGTCGGAGTCTGTTCGCGTCGTGCGCGCTCGCCGCAACGTCCTAATCGTCGAGCACAGGCTTGGCTTCATCATGGCGAACGCCGGAGTGGACCAATCGAACGTGGCGCCCGAGGACGGCGCCTCCCGCGCTTTGCTGTTGCCGGAGAATCCGGACCGCAGCGCGGAGAGGCTGCGGCGCGGCCTCGCGTCGTCGACCGGCATCGATCTCGCGGTGGTGATCAACGACAGTTTCGGGCGTCCGTGGCGTCAGGGGACGGTCGGCGTCGCAATCGGCGTCGCCGGGCTTCCCGGGTTGATTGATCTGCGGGGACGACCAGACCTTTTCGGCCGCAAGCTCGAGGTCAGCATCATCGGCTTCGCGGACGAGATCGCCGCCGCCGCCTCGCTCGTGATGGGCCAGGCGGACGAGGCGTCGCCAGTCGTTCTCATTCGCGGCTTGCGCTGGTCCGCGCCGGAATCGACGGCGGCCAGCATCGTTCGTTCCCCACACGAGGATTTGTTTCGATGAGCCGGGATCTTGTGGTCGCCCTCTCGGGCGGTATCGGGGGCGCCAAGCTCGCGCTGGGCTTGAGCCGGATCGTCAGGCCCGATGATCTCCTCGTCGTCGCCAATGTCGGCGACGATTTCGAGCATCTCGGTCTGCATATTTCGCCGGACGCCGACACGCTCATGTACACGCTCGCTGGCCTCGACAATGCGAAGCTTGGCTGGGGGCGGCAGGATGAAACCTGGTCGTTCATGGAAACGCTGACCGCGCTCGGCGGCGCGGACTGGTTCCGTCTCGGCGACCGCGACCTCGCGGTTCATCTCGAGCGCACCCGTCGGCTGCGGCAGGGCGAGAGTCTCTCCAGCATCACCGCCGACTTTTGCCGCCGACTCGGCGTTGGCCCCCTTGTGCTTCCGGCGACGGACGATCGCTTGCGCACGCGACTGCGGACCGACGAGGGATGGCTCGACTTCCAGGACTATTTCGTGCGCCTGCAATGCCGCCCCGTCGTACGTGAGTTTGCGTTCGACGGGGCGGCCCACGCGCGGCCTCACCCAGACCTGCTGGCCTCGTTGAGCGACGACCGACTGCGCGCCGTCATCATATGCCCGTCCAATCCATTCATCAGCGTGGAGCCGATCCTCGCCTTGTCGGGCATGCTCGAGGCCCTTTCCGCCTGCGCGGCGCCCGTCATTGCGGTGTCTCCGATCATTGGCGGGCGCGCGGTCAAGGGTCCGACCGCCAAGATGATGACGGAGCTTGGCATGATTCCAAGCGCCGCCGCCGTCGCCAAACGCTACGGCGATCTGCTCGATGGTTATGTGATGGATGCTGGCGACGCGGAGGAGGCGGCCCATGTCGCCCCGACGGTGACGCTGGCGCCGACGCTCATGACGAGCCTCGCCGAGCGCGAGCAATTGGCTCGCGTCGTCCTTGAGGCGGCGGACGCGCTTGCCTCTTCGAAACGCAGGCAGGATCTCGTCGCGTGAGCGGAATCTGGGCGATCGTTCCCGTCAAGGAATTCGAGGGCGCCAAGCAGCGGCTGTCGTCAGCCTTAAGTCCAGACGAACGCCGGTTGCTTGCAGAGACCATGCTTGAGGATGTGCTCGAGGCTGTGAGCGCGGTCCGGGAGCTTGCCGGCGTGCTCGTCGTCACGGTCGATCCCGACGCAACATCGCTCGCGAATCGCTATGGCGCGCGTGTCGTGACAGAACGCGCACGGGATGGCCACACCGGCGCCGTCACCACCGCCGCGCGCCTGCTCGTGCGCGAGGGGCGCACTGGAATGATGACGATGCCCGGCGACATCCCGCGCCTGTCGTCAGCCGAGATCGCAGCGACGCTCGCGGCGCACCAGGCCTCGCCTGCTTTCACCATTGTGCCCGCGCATGACGATCTTGGATCGAACACCATCATCTGCTCGCCGCCCGACGCTGTTCCGTTGCGCTTCGGTGAAGACAGCTTCTATCCGCATCTCGATGCGGCGCGAGCCCAGGGGATCGAGCCGCTCGTCGTCCGCCAACCAGGCATCGGGATGGACATCGACAATCCCGTCGATCTCGTCACGTTTCTCAAAATATCGCCAATCGTGCGAACGCGAACCCTGATTTTTCTCCAACAATCAGGCGTTGCCGACCGCCTTCTAGCGACAAGCTAGAGCATTTCTCGTCGTGCCGTGCGTCGCTTTGACGTAAAATGCATGTTTATAATGTAGCTCATTGTTTGAAAGTCTGGGGCAGGCCGACGACTAACTCGCTAATCACGCCGCAACCCATTGAAATGAGCCGAAACGGACTCGCAAACGGCAAACTGCGGCCTACTCCGCCGCGACCAGTTTCCGGGGCGGTGTCAGGACGACAGGAGCAAGAGCGGCGGCGTTCAGCGACGCCGCACGCCGCTCGGCGGAGACCGGCCCGTAGAGCGTGGTCCGCTGCTCCGGAATCCGCCCCAGCGAGCGGATCAGTTCCTCCATTGCTTCCGGCGGAAACTCCTGCCCGTGCTCCGTGCCCGCGGCGCGGGAGATGCTCTCGTTCATCAGAGTGCCGCCGAGATCGTTGGCCCCGGCGTTCAGACACGCGGCCGCCCCCTCGGGCCCCATCTTCACCCAGGATGTCTGGATGTTCGTTATGTGCGGATGGAGCGCAAGCCGCGCCACGGCGTGCATGAGCACCGCCTCCCGGAAGGTCGGTCCACGCCTCGCCGCGCCCTTGAGATACATCGGCGCTTCCATATGCACGAACGGCAGCGGCACGAACTCGGTAAAGCCGGCCGTTTCGATCTGCAGATCCCGCAAGGCCAGGAGATGCCGCGCCCAGGATATGGGATGCTCGATGTGCCCGTACATGATCGTCGAGGTCGTGCGTAGGCCGAGGCCATGCGCGGTCCTTGCGACATCGAGCCACTGCGCCGTGTTCACCTTGTCGGCGCAAATGACGGCACGGACTTCGTCGTCCAGGATTTCAGCCGCGGTGCCGGGCAGCGTGCTCAAGCCCGCGTCCTCGAGCCTGGCGAGAAACGACCGGATCGGCAGCCCAAGCGTCGCCGCGCCCTGCGTGACCTCCAACGGCGAGAAAGCGTGGATGTGCATATCCGGGACCGCGGCCTTGATGGCGCGGCAGATGGCGAGATAGGTCTCGCCGCTGTAATCGGGATGAATGCCGCCCTGAAGGCACACCTCAGTCGCGCCTCGCTCCCAGGCTTCGCTGGCCCGGCGGACGATCTCTTCAAGCGCAAGATCATAGGGCGCGCCGCGCAGCGCCTCATGCGTCTTGCCCTTGGAGAAGGCGCAGAACGTGCAGCGATAGGAGCAAATGTTGGTGTAGTTGATGTTGCGGTTGACGACGTAGCGGATGACATCTCCGCTCGTCGCCCGGCGAAGTTCATCGGCTGCCGCGGCCACTCGTCGATAATCCGCGTCGCGCGCCGCGAACAGCCTGACGATCTCGGGTTGGTCCAGGCGGGCGCCGCCTTGAGCGCGCGAGATGATGCGCTCGATCGCTGGGTCGACCGAACGCGCATGAACCATGGCGAGGAGCGGAACGACTTTCGTGCCCGGCGCCCACTTGTCGTCACGCGCGAAACCTTCGGCGTCGCTGAGGCGGCGCGTCTGCGTTGCGATCTCCGGCGCGGTCCAGGCGACAAGATCGCGCGCGTAAGAGGGGTAGATCGGGAGGCGTTGCACCAGAAGCTTGCCGGCTGCGGCGGTGCGCTCCGCAAGCTCGGTGATCGCCGGCCACGGCGCCTCAGGATTGACGTGATCTGGGGTGATCGGGGAGATCCCACCCCAATCATTGATCCCCGCCGCGATCAGTCGCGGATAAACGCCGGGCGAGAGGTTTGGGGGCGCCTGGATATTCATCGCAGGCCCCAGGATGAGGCGCGCTGCGGCGAGGCTCCAAAGGAGGTCGTCAAGATCGGGCTCCGCAGCCCCGGCGAGCTTTGTCCCCGGTTTGGCGCGGAAGTTCTGGACGATCACCTCCTGGACGTGCCCGAACTTACGATGCAGATCGCGGATGGCGAACAGCGCCTCGAGGCGCTCGGCCCGCGATTTGCCGATGCCGATCAGTATACCGGTCGTGAACGGGACGCGCAGTTCGCCCGCCATCCGCAGCGTCTCAAGACGGACTTCAGGTCGCTTGTCCGGCGAGCCGTAGTGAACGCCGCCCGGCTCGCACAGCCGCGCGCTTAGCGACTCGAGCATGATGCCTTGACTGGCCGACACCATCCTTAATCCCGCGATCTCGGAACGGCTCATGATTCCGGGATTGGCGTGCGGCAAGAGGCCGGTCTCGCGCAACACGAGCGCGCACATCGCCTGAAGATAGTCGATCGTGGTCTCGTACCCGAGCGCGTCGAGCGCCTGCCGTGCGGCGCGATAGCGAAGCTCCGGCTTGTCGCCAAGCGTGAAGAGCGCCTCCGTGCAGCCGGCGGCCGCGCCGGCGCGAGCAATCGCAAGCACTTCGTCCGGGGAAAGGTAAGCAGACTGGCGCGCGCGCGGCCGCTCGGCGAAGGTGCAATAGTGGCAAACGTCCCGACACAGATGGGTGAGCGGAATGAACATCTTGCGCGAATAGGAAAGATGACGCCCGTGCCCCTCGTCGCGCAGACGCCCCGCAGCGTCGATCAACTCCGAGAGCGGCGCTTTCTCAAGAGAGACACTAAGCGCTTCGTCGCTCGAGTCGCTCATTCAACCACCTTTGAAGCTGTTGGGCCGCGCATTCGCTTTATGTTTGGAAGCGGACGGCAAATGATGTGGTATCTCTAAGCGCAGATGCAATCAAACCGGGAGCGCGACGGCAAGATGTTGAAGCGGCGCAGTCCGGCGGTGAGGTTCACGTTGATTTGATGGGCCCGACGGGGAGTTCGAGATGAAGCAATTGGGTAGGCTAGGCGTCTGGTATCCGATCGACCGGTTGGACGGCGGCGGACTGAAGCGCTTCGTAAGCAAAGTCGAAGACCTTGGCTTCTCGGCCTTATGGTACCCGGAAGCGCTTGGATATGAGTTGTTCTCGATCGCAAGTTTCATGTTGGCGAACACGAGCCGGCTGACCATCGGCAGCTCCATCGCCAATATCTACGCCCGAGATCCCTTTACCGCCAGATGCGGTTTGCGCACTTTATCCGGCCTGTATGACGGCCGCTTCGTTCTCGGTCTCGGCGTCAGCCATGCGCCCATGGTCGAGAAGTTGCGCGGTCACGTCTACGACAAGCCGGTGCCCACCATGCGCCGCTATCTCGACGGCCTGTACGCGAACGCTTCCGACGCGACCGATTGGCCTCTCATGATCGCCGCGCTCGGGCCCTTAATGTTGAAGCTCGCCGCGGAGCGCACGGCGGGCGCCCTCCCTTATAACGTGACGCCCGAACATACGCACGAGGCGAGAGCCGCTTTAGGGCCTGATAAGCTCCTGGCGGTTGAGCAAAAGGTTTGCCTTGAGACGGACGCCGCAACGGCGCGCGGTCTCGCCCGGCAAGAGCTGTATCGCTATATGGCCATGACCAATTATCGCAATAACTGGTTGCGTCTCGGCTTCACCGAAGACGATCTTGGCCACGGCGGGTCAGACAGGTTCCTCGATGCCATGGTGCTCTGGGGCGATGCGGAGACGATTGCGCGAGGCGTCAGAGCCCACTTCGAAGCGGGCGCAAATCATGTCTGTATCCAGCCGGTCCACACCGAAGCAGATACGGACGCGCGGGACCGAACTCTGAGTGCGCTCGCTGGTGTTGGAGCGGTCGACGCGACCGTTCCGAGCCGCTGAAACTCGCCCGGCAAGCGGCCGCCCTGGAGAAGGGCCACTCTTCGGCTCGTTATAGTGTTGCCCCCTAAAGGCCGGACAGGTCCTCGCGGGTTGAGCGGTCGATAAACTCGCGCGGCGATTTGTAGCCGAGAGCGCGGTGCGGATGCACGCGATTATAGTGATCAAGCCAACTGGGCAATTGGTCGATGACCGTTTGGGCGTTCGGTCGTGGGCTGACGCGGGCGTAGTCGCGCTTCAACGTTCGGACGAACGCCTCGGCCATGCCATTGCTCTGCGGGCTTTCGACCGGCGTCGTGCGCGGTGTGAGGCCAATGTCGCGGGCGAAGCGGCGGGTGTCGTGGGCGGTGTAGCAGCTGCCGTTATCGGTGAGCCACTCAATGGCGTGCGGCAGCTTGTTCACCTGGCCGAAGCGATGCTCGACGCTGGCGACCATTAGGCTCAGGACCTATTAAAGTTCTTGCGCTGGGTCGGATTGGCTGATTCATAGGCGAGGCGGGAGGCTTCGCCGATGACTGATTTGTTCTTGCTGTCTCGGGCTCAGATGCGGCGGATTGAGCGGTATTTTCCCTTGTCGCACGGGATCGCTCGGGTCGACGACCGGCGGATCGTCAGCGCGATTGTATTTGTGATCAAGAACGGGCTTCGCTGGCGCGATGCTCCGCGCGACTATGGTCCGCACAAGACGATCTACAATCGGTTCATTCGCTGGAGCCGCTTGGGCGTGTTCAACAAGATTTTCGCAGCCTTGGCGCGCAAGGGCGGAAAGCCGGAGCGGATCATGATCGACGCCACGCATCTCAAGGCGCATCGCACCGCCGCGAGCCTTTTAAAAAAGGGCCTGTTCCCCGACGTATCGGGCGCACCAAAGGCGGCTTGAACTCCAAGCTGCACGCGCTCTGCGACGGTAACGGACGTCCGCTCGTCATGCTCTTAAGCGAGGGGCAGATGAGCGATTACAAGGGCGCGGCGTTGATGTGGCCCGCCATGCCGAAAGCCAAGCAACTCCTGGCCGACAAGGGTTACGACGCCGACTGGTTCCGCGCCGCCCTCGCCAAGCGCGGCGTCGCCGCCTGCATTCCTTCGAAATCCAACCGGAAGGTCGCGATCCCACATGACGCCGTCCTCTACAAGCAGCGCCACAAGATCGAGAACATGTTCGGGCGGCTCAAAGATTGGCGGCGCATCCACACCCGTTATGACCGCTGCGCCCATACCTACTTCTCGGCAATCTGCATCGCCGCAACTGTCATATTCTGGCTCTGATCAATGAGTCCTGAGCCTAGCACTACTTTGGCAGATTTTTAGGAGTTTGGCGTTTTTGGGATTCCCGAGAGGCGTTTTGCGTGATTCATAGGTGGTCGGCATCACGGAGGGCCGACCATGGACGAGAGCTGGAAGTCCGATCTTGAACGGTGGCTTGCGCCGTTCCTCAGCGCTTTCCGACACAAGGCGCGGGCACGGATGTGCCCGGTTTATGTTGCGGGGCTGATCGGCGCTGGTGATCGCAAGAGCGTCCAGCCGATGGCGGCGCGCGACGGCGAGGTCGGCTATGACCAGCTTCATCACTTCATCGCCAGCGGCGTGTGGGACGCCGCGCCACTTGAGAAGGCCCTGCTCGCCGAAGCCGACAGGATGGTTGGCGGCGGCGACGCTTGGCTGATCGTCGACGATACGGCATTGCCGAAAAAGGGCGAGCATTCGGTCGGCGTCGCGCCGCAGTATGCCTCGTCGCTCGGAAAGACCGCCAACTGTCAGTCGCTGGTCTCGCTAACGTTGGCGTCGCGCGAGGTTCCGGTGATGGTGGGCCTGCGGCTATTCCTGCCCGAAAGCTGGACAGATGATCCCGAGCGCATGGCGCGGGCTCGTGTGCCAGAGGATAGGCGGACCGCTCTGACAAAGCCGGAGATCGCGATCGAGGAGATCGACCGCGTCATCGCCTCGGGCGCGCGTTTCGGATGCGTCCTTGCCGATTCCGGGTACGGCTCCAGTGGGCCTTTCCGTCAGGCTCTGAGCGAGCGCGGTCTGCTATGGGCGGTGGGTTTGTCGCGACGCCAGAACGTCTATCCCGCCGACGTTGCTCTGATCTTCCCCGTCGCGAAGGCCGGAAAGCCCCGCAAATACCACATCCCGGATCGACCGCCGGTCGCTGCTGAAGCGTTGTTGGCTGGAGGGAAATGGCGAAGGATCAGTTGGCGGCGGGGCACGAAAGGTCGGCTGACATGTCTCTTCGCCGCCCGCCGTGTCCGCGTTGCGGATGGCCATAAGCATCGCATGCTCGATAATCGAATGCAGTGCATGCCGGGCGACGAGGTCTGGCTTGTCGGCGAACGCCGGTCGACCGGCGAGCAAAAATACTATGTGTCGAACTTACCGGCCGATGCGAGCCTCAAGATGCTCGCCGCCACGATCAAAGCCAGATGGGTCTGTGAGCAGGCGCATCAGCAGCTCAAGGAGGAGCTTGGCCTCGACCACTTCGAAGGTAGATCCTGGACTGGGTTACACCGACACGCCTTGATGACCATGATCGCCTACGCCTTCCTCCAATCCCGCCGCCTCAAAGCAGCGGGACGGAAAAAAAAGAATTGGGGGACCGCCGCCACAGCCGAGCATGCCGGCCATCAGGCAAGCCATTCTCGACATCTTCGCACGGCCTCCACCCAGGCGATGCCCGCACTGTGAGAAACTCTTCCCCGACCCCGGCGAACCTAAACTGCCAAAGTAGTGCTAGGTCGCGCACGTCCTCGGCAGTGATGCCGGCGGTGGTGGCGACGTAGCCCATCGCCTCCCGGTCACAGCAATCGAGAGCGAAGGCGACCCGCACTTTCTCGCCATTGTCGCAGCCGATCTCGAGGCCATCAGAGCACCAGCGGGTGTTGCGGATCTGGACGGCGATCTTCCCGTCGTGTCGCCGCTCTTCGCCGCGGCCGCTATGACGTTGGAGCAGCAGACCGTGAAGCTTCATGACGCGGTAGACGCGCTTCGGATTGGGCGCTGCGCGCTCGTTTCCTTCCGCCTCGCGGCGGAGCAGAGCATGCACCCGCCGATAGCCATAGGTCGGAAGATCGGCGATCAGCCTGCGGATATCCGCGACAAGCTCGGTGTCGGGTAGCGGCGGGCGGCCACGACGGCGCTGTTCGCCAGACCGCCGCATCGCCGAGAGATGCGGGCGGGACATGCCGACGGCCTCGGCAACCGCGCTCACCGCCCAGCCTCCGGCGACGAGGTCGAGCGCAACAGCTGTTTTTTTGGGCCTGCGGCCCGGGAGACCGCTTCACGCAGCAGCTCATTCTCCATCGTCTTTTTGCCGAGCAGGCGCTGAAGCTCGCGCACCTGGGCCTCCAACGCGCGGTAATCCGACGCAGGGACCACCTCCTCGCCAGCGGTGGCGGCAATGAGCGCGCCCTGCGCCATCAGCCGGCGCCAGGTGAACAGCTGGTTGCCAGCAATGCCGTGCTGACGCGCCACAAGCGATACCGAGTTGCCCGGAAGATAGGTCTCCTCGACGATGCGGATCTTCTCCTCGGGCGTCGAGCGTCGCCGGCGCTGCACCGAGGTGATCACCTCCACACGGTCGTACCTTCCAGTCATACGGTCAGGCATATGCATCACACTTCCATAAGTGTGAGGGCCTGTCAGGCGATTTCGGGGGCTACTTCATTTAGTGGTGCCAGGGGCGTCATCACAGAGTCCGCATAACAGTCTGTTATACAATGAAAAATCGTCAGTGTGGAAAACCCTGAGGCCAACAGGAAGGCCAACAGCCCACTTGCTGTTGAAAACAGCGCCGCTGGTGGCATCCTCCGAAATTCTCTTTTCCGCCGCAGCTTGGACCAGTGACCGAGATTGGCCGCAAGCGGACCGTCTCTTATGCAACCCTGGAAGCCAACCAACAGACGAGCGTCCCTAGATACTCGCTCCCTCCTCGACGCGCTACTTTATGTCATGATGCCAGCAAATACATGCTGCACAGCGCCGCGATCAGCGCCAAGGGAACTCGGACCGTGTGGAGCCGACCCCATCTTTCGACGAGACGCCTGGTTTCCGTCGATGCTAGGTCTCGCTCAGCGTTAAGGGCGCGATTAAGGGGATTGAGGGCGACAATTGTGAAACCGACAATCGCCGCCATTATTCCGGCGGGCGCGAGCCACAATAACTTGCCGCCAATGAACCAGACGGCAACGCTCGAAAGAACGCTCAACACAGCGAGCGGGCCCTGCATGAAGAAAGCGCGCTTGAAACTTGATCGCCATTCCTCCGTGAGGGTTCGCGTTTCCAGCGCGAGGCGAGCCGGCTGCTCCGCCACAGCGATATGGAGCGCTGCGCCAGCAAAAAGCCCGATAGCAGTCGTCGTGAAGATCGAAATCGCCAATAAGATCATGCTTTATCCTCTTGGGAAATATGACCGAGAGTGCGGTTCAGCCGCTCACGCGCGTTGGCGCCAACCGTTCACGTGAGCCGTAACCCTCGCAAGGTCGCAAGCACATCGCTCGGTTCGGGTCGGCGCGTGTGATTGGGGTCGACATGGGACCAGCGCACCACGCCTGACCGATCGATGATAAATATGGCGGGGGCCGGCAACTGCCAGCGGTCGTCGCCATTGGCCGCGTCAAGCATCGAACCGAATGCCTTGTAGAGTTCCTTCTCGTCCGCAGTCAGCGACCAGGCAATTTCGAAAGCCTCCGCCGCGGCGTTGTGAGGATCGCTCAGGACTTGCATCGAGAGATCGCGTTCCGAGGCCGTCAGTTGGCTTTCGGCGACAGTTTGGGGCGAGACCGCGATCAGACGCGCGCCGGCGGTTTCAAATTCGTCAGCCTGCTTGTCGAACGCGCGCAGCATGAGATCGCAAAATGGGCACCATCGGCCACGGTAAAAGATCAACACGACCGGACCATCTTGTCGAGGAGCGACTTGAGCGAGACCGACGTGTTTTCCATGGACGTCAGATCGACGATGGGGGCCTTGTCGCCCGGTTTTGGGGCGCTTTGGCCCGTATGGGCGACCTCCAGCCGTTCGAATATCGCGACGGCCTTCGCTATCATGGGCGGCGGCGCCTTCTGCTGCATTCCTTCGAACAGCTCTGTCAGTTGTGCGTTGAGGGTCATGTTAGCAATTCCTTCTCGTTGATCATCAGAACAGGCGGACCAAAACCAGAGCGATGCCAACGATTGCGCCCGTCCAGATCATTGTCCGCAAATACGGGACGCCGATGAGGTACGTCGGCCAGTAGGCGAGCCGGCACCAGAAGAAGATCTGAGCGCCAAGCGCGGTGAGCCAGTCTTCGCGACCGGCGGCGTGGACGATAAGAACAGCGGCCGCGAAGATGACAAAGCTTTCGAGCATGTTCTGTAGCGCCCGGGTCGATCGCAGCAGCGCGCCGGTGTGTGCGGGCAATTCCGCGCGGTTGCCGAGCGCCACAGGTATTCCATACGTGAATGTAATGAACCCCGCCGTGCTGTTCATCTGCACAAAGGCGAGCACGGTCGACCAAGCCAGGAGGGTAAGTTCGGTTGTCATCGTCGAGGCGTCCCATGTTTGAACGCCTCTATCCTAGGCTGGCAGGCGCGGGACGTGGAATGACGGAGCGTCCAAGATCATCGACTCAGCGTCCAGCGATCTCGCCACGAAAGCCGACGCCGCCTATAAGCGGCTCATGAGCGACCCATTTGCCGAATTGTTTCGTCTGCTGCGTGTGCGAAGCGCCGTCTACTTCGCACAGGACTTCGCCTCGCATTGGGGCATGGCCCTGCCGCGTCGACCCTATGTGCAGTTCCATGTCGCGTTGGCCGGCGAATGCCGTGTCGAGTGGTCGGATGGCGCTTTGACTCTCTCGGCGCGCGAGGTGGTGCTGTTTCCGAACGGAGCCGCACACACCCTGTCGGACGGAAACGGCGGTCCCCCGCGCGATGGCCGCGAAATTGTTCAGGCGATCCGGCGCGGCGAGACGCCCTTTCCGGGGACGCCGCCCGACGTTCGTCTTCTCTCGGGCCATTTCGGGTTCGACCGCGCGGCAAAGCACCCGCTGCTTCGCGACCTGCCGGACACGGTTCATGTGAGCGCGCCCGAAGGGTTCGACGCGCCGCTGTATCGCGCCTTGGAACCATTGATCTCTGAGGAGGCGGCCTCGCGTCAGCCGGGGGCGGAGACAATCGTCGAGCGACTCGCGGAAATTTTCCTCGTGCAGGTCTTGCGGGCCCATTTCGGCGATCAAAGCGGGCCGCGGGGGCTACTTGGCGCCCTGTTCGACGCGCGGCTTGGGGCCGCGGTGGCCGCGATCCATTCTCGCTGGGCCGAGCCGCTCACGCTGGAGGAGATCGCCAGGGCGGCAGGCATGTCGCGCTCCGCCTTCGCCGCCACCTTCGTTACGACAACGGGCGTCACACCGATGGCCTATCTTGCCGAATGGCGATTGCTGAAAGGCCGAGAACTGCTGGCCGACCGTGCCCTGTCGATAGCGCAGATCGCCGCCGCCTGCGGTCACAGATCGACCGAGGGCTTTAGTCGCGCGTTTCGTCGGCTCTACGGTCAAAGTCCGAAGGCGATGAGAAGTATTTGAGGCTTGTCGTGTCGTCGGGCTTGTTGGTCAAAGCTTAAAGAGTTGGATCATCCATTTCCAAAAGGACACTCGGATCGAGCGCATATCGGAGCTGGGGAAAATCTCCGAGTGAGATGCTGTTGGCTCCCACAGTGTGAACGGCCAGAATACGTGCCAGACCGGGTCTCGATCTGTCCGGCAAATGTCCCGTTTCGCGATACGGAGACAAGGGTGAGAACGGCACGTTTGGGCGCAGTTTTGCTGACCGGTCGTGGCAAAAGCTCCTCGACGCTAGGTCAAGGAGTTCGTCAGATGCTACACCTCCGTGCCCTCAGCGAGGGCGAGCGCATCCTCGATGTCGACGCCGAGGTAGCGGACTGTGCTCTCGATCTTCGTATGGCCGAGCAAAATCTGCAGGGCGCGTAGGTTTCCCGTCTGCTTGTAGATGATAGACGCTTTCGTCCGGCGGAGTGAATGGGTGCCGTAGTCCTCCTTACGGAGTCCGATCCCAGTTACCCATTCGTCGACGAGCCGGGCATACTGCCGAGTGCTGATATGATCGGCATGATCAATCCGGCTCGGGAAGGCGTAGTCATCGAGCGTGCCTCCTCGACATTCGAACTAAGTCAGTAGACTGCCACGGGCCGGCTCGAGGAGTTCGAACTGAACGGGGCGACCGGTTTTCTGCTGGACTACGATGGCTCGTGGGCGAACCCGGCCGCCGCTGACAAGGTCGCCGATCTTGATCTTGACGATGTCGCACCCGCGCAGCTTGCTGTCGATCGCGAGATCGAACATCGCGCGATCGCGCAGCCGGCGCTCCCGATCAAGCCAAAACCTGATGGCCCAGACCTGTTGGGCCTTCAACGCACGTTTGGCTCCGTGCTTTCTACCCGCGTTCCAGGGCCGCCGCTCTTTTGCGGCCGGATCATATTCTGAATGTCCCATGGATTTTCACCTCCTGGCCACAGTTGGCCAGGTGATGATCGAGCGCCGCCGCGCTCGGAATGCAAAGGGTTGCTGGCCGATCGCTGTCTGTCTGCTTTGCGGCCCGCAAGCGGACGCCTTAACCGAAGTCAGCCCGGTTAACTTCCGACCGCTACTGCGGTTTTCGATCTCGCGGGCGAATGTTCGCTTCGCACGCTAGTGGATCGAATTTAACACTTGATGCCCGCGCCTGACGGCGGCGATGATTTTGTCCGGGTCTGCAGTCCATGTGAAGGGCTTCGACTGCTGATTGTGCTCATCGAGGAAGCGGTTGATCGCGGCTTGTAGATCGGTGACGGACCGGAAGACGCCGCGCTTGAGCCTGCGCTTTGTGAGAGTGGCGAAGAAGCCCTCGACCGCGTTGAGCCAGGAAGCGGACGTCGGCGTGAAGTGGAACGTCCATCGCGGATTGCGTTCGAGCCATCGGCGGACATTGGGATGCTTGTGGGCGGCGTAGTTGTCGATGATGGCGTGGATCGTCTTCCCCGCAGGAACCTGTCTTTCGACGACATTGAGGAAGCGGATGAACTCCTGATGGCGATGGCGCTGCATGTTGCGGCCGATCACCGTGCCGTCGAGGACGTTCATCGCGGCGAACAGCGTCGTCGTTCCGTGACGCTCGTAGTCGTGTGTCATCGTTCCGGCGCGGCCCTTCTTCAGCGGCAGTCCAGGCTGCGTGCGGTCCAGCGCCTAATCTGGCTCTTCTCATCGACCGACAGGACGATGGCGTGCGCTGGCGGAGCGACATAGAGCCCGACGACGTCGCGCAATTTGTCGACGAAGCGCGGATCGTTGGACAGCTTGAACTGGCGCATCCGGTGCGGCTGGAGGCCATGCTTGCGCCAGATGCGTTGAACCGAGCTGACGCTGAGGCCCGTCGCCTTCGCCATCAAGACGCCGGTCCAGTGGGTCGTCTCACCAGGCGGTTCGCCAAGCGTCAGCGCGACGACGCGCTCGGCCGCTTCCGCGCCCAGCGGTTGGATGCGCGAGGGACGCGTTTTGTCGCGGAGCAACCCGTCGAACCCCGCCTCGATAAAGCGTTCTTGCCAACGCCATACGCAGGTCTTGCACTTGCCGTTCGCCGAATGATCTCGTTCGTGCCGACACCATCGGCCGTCAGCAGCACGATCTCTGCCCGCCAGACGTGCTTCTGCGGCGCGTTGCGGTCACGAACCAAGGCTTCGAGCCTACGAATATCGGCAGACGAAACCGAAAGGCATTTTCCTGCGCGCAAAAGTCGCGGTTCGTGGACAAAGCTTCGAGTCCCGTGGGTCTAAGCCACCAAGCTGCCTAAGTCGGGACGCAGTAGGGGAAGCCAAAGGCGCGATGTTCTATAGATCGTGTTGCGGCTCGCCTCTCGCACGACGACGTGAGTGAAGCCAAGAACGGTCGGGGTTTTGTTGGTCTCGTCGGCGGAGGCGATGACCAGACGCAGGCGATGGCCGGCAGGAATATGCCGCGCGTTGGGGACCACCGGAAACCGGTAAGTAACCTGCTCTCCGATAGGAACCGCGCGGGGTCTGCGGCCATCCGGAACTGGCGCGCCGAGCACGCTCCGTTTCTCGTCGACGCCCCAGAAGGCCGCGCGATAGCCAGAAA
This sequence comes from uncultured Alphaproteobacteria bacterium, assembly GCA_963737365.1. Lineage (GTDB taxonomy): Bacteria > Pseudomonadota > Alphaproteobacteria > Rhizobiales > Beijerinckiaceae > Roseiarcus. The sequence goes on along the minus strand of CAVTSD010000003.1, from coordinate 14,528 downwards.
AGTGGTCCGAGATGCGTTAGCGCGGCCGTTGGTCCCGCTGACCCGGTCTGGCCCGGCCACGCCGATTCCGCGACAGCGAGGCGGCGCCGCTAATCCGCTGTTCGCGCTTCGCGACGGCGACGTGCTCGGTTCCGCGGTGGCCGATCCGCAAGCAGCGCGTCAGGTCATGGCGGCGACGGTTGGCGGCAGTGAGCAATAGCGGAGGCGGTACATTTGCTTGACGGGGAACAAGACCGCTGCGAATGCTCCATATGCGACCCAGGTCCCGCTCAGGTCCAGCCACGCCGCCTCCGCCACGCGTTGCAACGGTTCCGGACGCGGCGTGACTTCGGATCTCCGGACGGCGGGACCGGGCGGGGGCATGAGGCCTGCGTCGCCACCCTTCCCACATTCGACGTATCGGCCACCGCTGAGCTGTTTCGGGGACAAATCATGGCGACCATTCGCGACCTCACCTACGATCTGCTCCGCCGGCATGGCATCACCACCATCTTCGGCAATCCCGGCTCGAACGAGCTGCCCTTCCTGCGGGGCTTCCCCTCCGACTTCCGCTACATCCTGGCCTTGCACGAAGGCGCGGCCATCGGGATTGATGGGGACGTAGCCTAGCCAGAAGACCGGATTAACGAAGTGCATGATTGGCGTATCGGCGGGACCGAGAATGGACTTGAGCGCGAGTACGCCCCGCGCCAGCCCGATCAGCTCTCCCGCCTCTTCGCCGCCGGTCTGGATCGGTTCTCCGGCTTCGTAATGAAGCCACCAAGCAAGCCGACGTCAGGCCCGCACGCCGAAAGCCGGCCGGCGTGCCGCTTAGCCATTCGCCGCCCGCCGGAATTTTCAGACCCTCATCCCGATCCAACGCGGTCCCCAAAAAATATTCGTGGTTCAGGGGGCGAATTGCACAGTATTGGGCTCCCTAGAATCGGCCCAATGCTAATAAGTGCGACTCTCTCCCATAGGGTCATGCGAGAGGCCGCGTGCGAAAGAAATCGTTGGAGATGGCGATGAAACGGCTTGGTTTGACAATGTCGTCGGCGTTAATTGCGTTTTCCGCGGGCTCCGCGAGCGCAGCCACATCGATTGCGGGGCAGGTGCAGGCCGGCGGGGCGCCGGTCGCGGCATCGATGGTGACGCTCTGGGCGGCGAGCGGCGATGCCCCAAAGCAGCTGGCGCAGGCGAAAACCGCGGACGACGGGTCCTTTGCGCTCGCCCTGGACGCCGCTGCCGCGCCGGGCGAGAGCCTCTATCTCACCGCCAAGGGTGGCGTTGCGGCCGCCAACAAAGGCGCTGGCGATAACCCTGCGCTGGCGTTTCTGGCCGTGCTCGGCGGCCAGGCGCCGGCGAAGGTCACGATCAATGAGATGACGACGGTCGCGTCGGCGTGGACCAATGCTCAGTTTCTCGATGGAACGGTCCTTAAGGGTCCCGCGCTGAGCCTAAGCATCGCCGCCGGCAACGTGCCGAACTTTGTGGGTCTCGCGAGCGGCGGCTGGGGCGGCATGATTCAGGACCCGCTCAATAGCCAGCAGACGCCGACGATGGCCAATTTCGCCACGCTCGCCGACGTGTTGGCGGGCTGCGCCACGCGGGTGACCGTCAACGCTTGCGACAAGCTGTTCATCGCAACGACGCCGCCAAAGGGAGACGCGCCGACTGACACGCTGACGGCGGCCGAAGCGATCGCGCACAACCAGGGTTACAAGGCCGAACGGGTCTTCGCGCTGTTGGACGCGTTCTATCCCGTTCCAAAGGGCAAGCCGATGCGGGCGGTTCCGTTCCTGCCCTATCTGAGCCTCGCGCCCGGCGCCTGGACCTTGCCCCTGAAGTTCGCCGGGGGAGGCAGCGCCGGCAACGCCAAAGTGATGTTCGACAGCAAGGGCAACGCCTGGATCGGGGCCAACTTCATGGTGGGCTGGCAGGGCCACGACGATCTCTGGAACGGCAATTTGGCGAAGTTCGCCTCGGACGGTCACGCGCTGTCTCCGCCGACGACCGGATTTACCGGCGGCGGGATGCTCGGCCCAGGCTTCGGCACCGCGATTGACAGCAACGACCACGTCTGGGTCGACAGCACCAGCGGCCAGACGATCTCTCTGTTCGACAACGACGGCAAACCGCTCTCGCCGCCGAAGGGCTATAATTTCGGCGGCAAGTTGAAGACGATGCAGGGCGTCATCGTCGCGCCCAGCGGAGACGTCTGGGCCTTGGACTTCGGCGACGACAAGGTCGTCTTTATGCCGAAGGGCGATCCGAGCCAGGCCAAGTTCTACTGCCAATCGACGAACGGAAGGCCCAACAAGGATAGCGCTTGCAAGCTCAACGGTCCCTTCGCCTTGGCGATCGACCAACAAGACCGCATCTGGATCACCAACGCGATCGGCGACACCGTAACGCGCTTTCCCGCCAGCGATCCTTCCAAGGTCCAGGTCTTTCCGGCCGGAGGGAGCAGCGGCAAGGGCATGGCGATCGATAGCAAGGGCAACGCGTGGGTCACCAACACGGCCGGCGCTGGGTTGAGCCTCGCCATCAAGTTGCACCTGCTCGATCTCAAGCTGCGCGGAGCGACGCTCTCGGCGATCGACCACGTGGTCGTCGACTTTCTTGAGAGCCATCCCGGGCTTGGAAGCGTGTCGATGTTGCGGCCCGACGGCACTCAGGCACCGGGATCGCCGTTCAATCCGGGCAGCATTTGGGGCGCATGGGCCGTCTCGATCGACGGCAACGACCACGCCTGGATTTCCAATTTTGCTCCAGGCGGCGGCCTCACCGAACTCTGTGGCGCGCGCGTCGAAACGTGCCCGCCCGGCATGAAGACGGGCGATCCGATCTCGCCGCGCGGCGGCTACAAGGGCGGCGGCATGCAATTGCTGGTCGACGCTTCGATCGATCCGGCCGGTGACGTTTGGACTTCCAACAATTGGCAAGACTATGCGTCGTGCTACGGCACGCCGGCCGAAGGTCTTAACACCCGCTGCGGCGGCCAGGGCATCGTCGTTTTCTACGGCATGGCGAAGCCGGTTCGGGCGCCGCAGATCGGGCCGTCGAAACCGCTCGAATGAGGAATGCCGGTCTTGCCCGGCTGAAATGTTTCCACGTATCCGGGAGCCTTGGCTCTCCGCGCGCGTTCAGCGCGCTGGCCCATGGCTCCCGGCGGAAATTGCCTACCTCGGCCGAGTTGATTTTCTCGTAGGCGCGACCGACTCAGACCGGCTAGCGCCAATCAGAAATCTGGACAGCAGACTTGACGAGCACGCGTAGCCCTGTCGAGCGGTTAGCGCCTTCATTCCGAACCGCAACAGCGCGTCCGCTTTCGAGAAGCGCCGCACAGGCTGGTTCTGACCAAGATGGGCGCAAAGCCGCCTAAGCTCCAACCGTGGTGCGCACGTTGTAGTTACGTCAACCAAACGATTTAGGTCGCCGACGTGCGGCGAAAGATGGTACCAAGAGGACGGCATAGCGAGTTTGCCACGTCGTTCTTCGCTGGGGGAGAGCGACTCCATTACTTAGGAGTTCTCGTGACCTCGACGAAAACTATCGCGGTGGTTATCGCCGCCGCTGCGCTCTCACTTGGCGGCGAATTTTCCTATGCGACAGCCTGCACGCGGATTTTCGCCAACGACAAGGGCGACACAATGCTTGTTGCGCGCAGCATGGATTGGGCGACCACCACCGAACCAATGCTGACGGTTTTCCCGCGCGGAATGGCGCGCGATGGAGGCCATGCCGGTCCGATGACCGTAGTCGCCGACAACCCGGCCCAATGGACGTCAAAATACGGCAGCGTCGTCACAACGATCTTCGGCATTGGAACGGCCGACGGCATCAATGAAAAGGGCCTCGCCGCCCACATGCTCTATTTTCCTCCGGCCGGCTACGGCGAGCGCGACGCGTCCAAGCCGGGGGTCCAGGCGGCGCTTTGGGCGCAATACGCTCTCGACAACGCGGCGACTGTCGACGAGGCACTTGCTGCGCTGGCTAAGGTGCAGATCGTCAAAGTCGAAATCGAGGTGCATGGCCAAAAACAGACTGGCACGGTTCACGTCGCTTTGGAGGACGCCACGGGCGACTCGGCGATCCTCGAATATCTCGACGGTAAGTTGGTCATTCATCATGGACACGAGTTTCGGGTCATGACGAATGCCCCTGAGTACGACAAGCAGCTTGAGCTGCTCGGCAAGCAGCAATTCGCCAACCCGACGATGGAGACTGACGTCCCAGGCAACGTCAATCCGCGCGACCGGTTTCAACGCGCGACTTATTTCCTCTCCGTTCTGACCAAGCCAGCCTCGGAGCGCGCCGGCGTCGCCGGCATGTTTGGGCTGATCCGCAACGTGTCGATTCCGTTTGGCGCTCCGGTCAATGGCTCGACGTTCGACACCGAGTACCGCATCGTCAGCAATCTCACGGGCAAGCGCTACTTTTTCGAATTGACCACCGCGCCGAATGTCATTTGGACGGATCTGGCCAAACTCAACTTCAATGAGGGCGCCCCGGTGATGACGCTCGAACCGAACAATATCGACCTTAGCGGCGACGTGAGCGGGAATTTCCTTCCCGCAAAGGCACCATTCTGATGTAGAGAGACAGCGTCAAAGCCGTTGATCGCGTGCGTCCGCTGAACGAACGCTTTCGAGCGCTGAAAGTTCGCTTTCGAGCCTGCGCGGCTTTCGGCTGAACGGCCAAGTTGGGCGCGAATGCGCTGTTTGATTTGGCCGCAAAAAACTCCTCGACGCCGCGGTCGAGGAGTTCGATTTGTCCGCTAAACCTCTGTGCCCTCCGACAGGGCGAGCGCATCCTCGACGTCGACGCTGAGGTAGCGAACCGTGCTTTCAATCTTCGTGTGGCCGAGTAATACCAAGGGTCATGACGACTGACCGACGTGCGCCCAGCTTCGCATCCCGATTGAGGTGATGGTGTCAGGCTGCGCGACGAGCTTCTGCCAAGCCTCGCAGGCGGCGTCGATGATGGCGTCGTAGGTGTCGAAGACGCGGTTGGAGAGCCAGTTCGATCGAAGGTACTGCCAGACGTTCTCGACCGGGTTCAGTTCGGGAGCCCGCGAGGGCAGGAAGATCGGGGTGATGTTCTCGGGCACGTCGAGGGCGCCAGTCGTGTGCCATCCGGCCCGGTCGAGCAGCAGCACGGCGTGGGCGCCTTCGGCGACATGGCGCGAGATTTCGTCGAGGTGGAGTTGCATCGCCTCGGTGTCGGCATAGGGCAACGCGAGCGCGGCGCCGACACCGCGCGCCGGACAAATGGCGCCGAACAGATAAGCGTTGTCGTAGCGCTGATCGGCGGGCTGGCGAGGCCGCGTCCCGCGCTTTGCCCACTGCCGGACCTGGCCGTTCTTCTGGCCGATGCGGGCCTCGTCCTGGAACCAGATCTCGATCGGCGTCGTCTCCGGCAGGCCGTCGAGATGGGCGCTCAGCGTGCGCGAGAAGTTTTTGAAAGCCGTGACGATCCGCTCGTCTTGGGCCGGATGGCGCGGCCTCGCGCTCATGTGGGAGAAGCCGAGCTTCTTGAGAAGCTTGCCGACGTAGCGCTCGTGGAAGGCGACGCCGAACCGCTCGGCGATGACGCGCTTCAGGTCGGCCCGTCGCCAGCGCACGACGCCGTCCTTCTCGCGATCCGGACCGGTCTCGACGATCGCGGCGAACTCGGCCAACTGCTCAGCCGACAGGCGCGGCTTGGGACCCACCGTCCAATTGTCGATGAGCCCTTCCGGCCCGGCGGCGTTAAAGCGATGAACCCAATCGCGCAGCGTCTGCCGGTCCATGCCGCCAATCCTGGCCGCCGACCCCCGGTCCATCCCGTCCCGCACCGCAGCCAGCGACAGCAGCCGCCGGCTTTGGTTCACGTCCTTCGATCGCCGGGCAAGCGCCCGCATCTCCTCAGCCGAATAGTCCTCTCGCAATCTCACCGCTGACGGCATGGCCAAACCCTCCATGCCGCCTTGAATCATCAAGCGCGCGATTTGAGAATCCCCCGTGAAGTCAGCCAGCAGGCCCTCTGGTATAAGATCTGGACCGCGCGCAAATTTCCGGTCTGCTTATAGATAATCGATGCCTTGGTTCGGCGTAGTGAATGCGTCCCATAGTCTTCTGCGCGCAGTCCAATTCCGGTTACCCACTCGTCGACCAATCGCGCATATTGGCGTGTGCTGATGTGGTCGGCGTGATCGATCCGACTGGGAAAGACGAATTCATCCAGTTTTCCACCTCTGCGATCGAGCCAAGCCTGCATGCTACCTCGAGTGGTCTCTAGCAGTTCAAACTGAACCGGTCGCCCGGTCTTCTGCTGGATGACAATCGCCCGCGATCGAACCCGACCGCCGCTGACAAGATCGCCGATTCTAATCTTCACCACGTCGCATCCACGCAGTTTGCTATCGATGGCGAGATCGAACAGCGCGCGGTCCCGGAGCCGCCGCTCACGGTCGAGCCAAAATCTGATAGCCCACACCTGCTGCGGCTTCAGGGCGCGCTTAGCGCCTTGCCTCCTGCCGGCGTTCCACGGTCGGCGATCTTTTACCGCTGGATCATATTCAGAATGTCCCATAGCCCACTTCCGGCCAGCAGCGGCCGGGCAGGAGAATCTGGCGTCTATTGCTCGGGTCTAGGGGGCTTGGCCGGGAGCCGAATGGCGGCTTTGGGCAACCCAAATGGCGAAGCCGACATTCCTCCTGGGGCAAGTTCGATCCAACCGAGTAGCCAAGAACAGGCAACCTCCAGCCCGAAACGACTTGCGCCTGAGGTGGCGGATTCATACGAACTCCACGGAGCGCAATTTCAATGACCTTCTCCCTTTTTCATCCAGCTTCGTCACGGCTTTTACGTCTCGGCGTTCTTTCGAAACTTCTCCAGTATCCCGGCAGGAGACCAACTATCCGGACTCGATCCGTGCTGGAGCAACGCTGCTGCCTATCGACCGCCTGAAGGATCTTCTGCGGCGTCCGTGTAAAGAATCTCTGTCATGGGGCTCAGGGCTAGCTGGCTTCGCGCAACGCTCTTGAGATGGGGTGCAACGAGAGGACGCTGCACCTTATCCATGCAGCTGAAGCTCGATTGTCGCCTTGTCGATGACCGCTTCGCTCATTGCCTCAAAAGCCTCTGATTTTCAGCGAAAAGTTGCTTCGTCAAAATTCGCGTCCGACCGAAGGCCAAAGCTCGATTCAAAACATGTCATCGCGCTGAAGCGCAGGCGTTTGCGCATTAGGTCTTACGCGGTCCGCGGCTACGGCGACACATGGGCCTTCACCCAAGTGTCGATCGCGTCGACAATCGCCTTGGGTTGCTCCTGCAGCATGTTGTGTCCGGCGTGCTCCACAGCGATGACCGTGACCTGCTCGCCCAGCGCCTCCTTTAAGGCGAGCGAATTCTGCGGGGGAGCCACCTTGTCCTCGGAGCCGTAGAGGGCAAGCATCGGCCGCCCGCCGGCCGTGACGTACTCCTCAGCCTTGACTTGAGCCCCTCCCTTTTGTTGCGCAACGGCGACTGGCCACCATCCAGTCCGCCAGGGAGCAGGGTCGCTTCCAGGCGCGAAGGCTCCGCTGGCCATCATCGCGGCGTCCATTTCCGCCGGGGAGACTTCGCCCCGAATAGTCTTCATCACGGCGTCAATGAAGATCGCGAAACGCTCCTTGTCCTCTAACTGTCCGCCCGACGACAAGATGATGACGGACTTAACGCTTTCTGGATGCCGTGAAGCCAGCATTCGGGCATAGCGTCCTCCCGCAGCGTGTCCGACGACGTGAACGGACCCCAGTCCCAGTTCCTTGATGACGGCGTAGAGATCATCGGCGATTTCGTAGATCGTGGTGTTGGCCCACGGGCCGGTGCTGCCCTCACAGCCGCGAGCGTTGATCGCGATCACTCGATAGCCATCGGCCGCGAGCCCCTTCATGATGGCGTCGTAGTCCGCTGCGCCGCGAGCGAAACCGGGTACCAGCACGATCGGCTCGCCATGACCGGCGATCTTCACGTCAAGCAACGCATCGCCCGACTTCACATATCTCTCTTCTATGCCAAGCGCCACAAGAGGCGTTGCCGCGTCAGCTTCTGGATTGGCGTCGGGGAAATCATGCCACTCCTTGATCTTCCATACGCCAGCGGTCTTTTCGAACCACGCCTCGTAGTTCAGACTCGAACTGACGGTGAAGGTCTTGCCGTCCTTCACGTTCGTCAGGAGGCCCACGATGCTCACATGCGCCGTATTCTCGCTCTCATCCAGAAAGGTGATATTGGACATCAAGTGTCGTCGCTGATTTCCGGACGTCTTGAAGTTGGTGAGGCGATCTCGCCAGAACGTGCGGAATGCTTCTCCCGATTGCACGACCGGCTTCATGCCCGGAACGCCCACGACAAATACCGCGTCCGCGGTGAACAGGTCGAACCAAGCCTGGGCGTTGAACGTGTCGTAGGCCAGGGCATAGGCTTGAACGAGATTGGAGATGGCGGCCCGATCGCCGACATCGAACTTCGTCCGGCCCGCCGACGCCGCCGGAACATAGGATGTAAAAGGGGCTGCCGATTGGGCGAAGGCCGTCATCGTCTATAGCGACGCGATGAAGGCAACCGGCAAAGCGAGCTGTCTTATAGTTCCGATCTTCATTGCCCCGTATCTCCGTCCCAGTAACTCGACCTGGTCGCACGATGAAACTCTCTTTGACCGTACACGGGCGCGGTGAGGCGGGGAAGTGGCCACGGCATCGCCAAATTCGCTCCTGGAATGGAGAAATCAGTCCAAACGAGAAGAGCCAAGCACCGCTCGGCGGTGTTCGCTTGCTCAAGCAACCGCCTAACAGCGCGCCGCTTAGAGTCGCTTCAATTTGCGTTGATACTGCCCTTTGTCGCGATTGAACGGGAACATCGTGTCAGCTGGCGTCCGCTATTGAGAACCTGTTCGCGGGCCGGGACTGACCGGGCAGGGCGCGAAGCGGCAATTAAAAAATCTCGGCAAGGCGAGCGATAAGCATCCACTGTCATGGCCCCCAGGACGCGGGGCCGCGTGAAACTTGCGCGGCTACATGGATGCTGGACGACCGGGAGTTCTCGGTAAGTAAAGCGATGGCGTGTCGCGCTGCGACGTTGATGTCTCCGCGCCGCCCGCCATCGGTCAGATCTCATCGTGTAGCGCCTCCTGTGGGGCGGTAAGGGTCTCTTCCTTCCGATCTTTCCGTTCATCGTCGAACGCCTGCTTCCCCTTTGCGGCCCACAGCGCTCGTATATGTTCGCCGTCCTCGTTCCGGAGTTTATTCGCCATCCAGAGCAGCGCGCCGAAGATGACGGCCCGATCATCGCCGGTCAGATCCACGATCCCGGCCTTGACGACGAGTCCGCCGAGTTCGATCAGATGCCGCGTGCGCTTGCGGCGCTCGACGTGCCATGTTCGCATGTCATTTCGTGCCCGTGCCGCCTGATGCCGGTTGAGCGCCGCCCTGTTGCGCCGGAGCGCGGCCCGTATCGCGGTCAGGCGTCGATGCAGTTTTCCGCGACCGGCCCTGAAAGAACGCGGCTCCGCGCTTCGCCCATGCCTCCCTCTTACCGGCATCCTTGGTTTCGGCCAGTACGATTAGCGCGCCCGCCAGTTCGTTAGCGCTGAAGGCGTCGGCCCCGGTCGAAATGACCAGTTCGCCAAGCTGTTGCACCTTGCGGTTTCTGAGGTCTCGCGCCTTGTCCTCGAGCGACTTCAGTTCCGCGTCGAAGTCCCGTGGCTTGCGCATCATCTCCTCCATAGGCTGTTGATGGAGAAATGATAGTTGGCCGCTTGCTGGAATGCTGTAGGCTTGCCGGGACAGTTGGGGACGGCGTGGTCCCTCCCGAGATTTTTTCGAGGGAGGGCGCGCTTATACGTCGTTCCGACGTGCGCTTCGCCGTGGTGATGATCTGGTCGCGATGGCGATCTATCATCTTCACGTCAAGGTCATCGGCCGGAAATCCGGCTCCAGCGCGGTGGCGTCCGCCGCCTATCGCTCGGCCTCGCGGCTGCGCGACGACCGGCTCGAGCGCAGCCACGATTTTTCTGCCAAGCGCGGCGTCGTCCATTCCGAGGTCATGCTGCCGGAGACTGCGCTGGAGGCGTGGAGCGACCGCGAACGGCTTTGGAACGATGTCGAGGCGTGCGAGATCAGGAAGGACGCACAGCTCGCCCGCGAGGTGGAATTCTCGCTTCCGCGCGAGATGACGCAGGCGCAAGGCGTCGAACTCGCCCGCGACTTCGTGCAGTCCGAGTTCGTCGACCGGGGCATGATCGCCGACCTCAATGTGCATTGGGACATGGCCGAGGACGGCAGCCCCAAGCCCCACGCGCATGTCATGCTGACGATGCGCACGGTGGACGAAACCGGCTTCGGTCCGAAGGTGCGGGACTGGAACCGCACCGAGATGGTCGAACGCTGGCGGGAACGCTGGGCGGAGTTGGCCAACGAACGGCTGGCGGAACTCGACATCGACGCTCGGATCGACCATCGGAGCTTTGAAGCGCGGGGCATCGCGCTGGAGCCGCAAAGCCAGGTCGGCGCGCCTGCGCATCGCATCGAGGATGCCGGGCTTGAGGCCGACCGCGCGGAGATGCACCGCGAGATTGCGCGTGGCAACGGTGCGCGCATCATCGCCAATCCCGCGCTGGCGCTCGACGCCATCACGCATCAACAATCCACCTTCACGCGCCGCGACATGGCGATGTTCGCGCACCGGCACAGCGACGGCATCGACCAGTTCAACGCTGTCATGGGGGCGATGCGCGACGCGCCCGATCTGGTCGAACTGGGCAAGGACGGGCGCGGCGAGGGTCGGTTCACCACTCGCGAGATGATCGAGACTGAAGAGCGCCTGCACCGCGTCGCCGAACTCATGGCGGATCGGGAACGCCATGAAGTGCGTGACGCTGACAGACAGCCAGCGTTGGCGCGTGCGGAAGCCAGCGGCCTTGTCCTTTCGCGAGAGCAAGCCAACGCGCTGGCGCATGTCACGGACGGGCGCGATCTCGGCGTCGTGGTCGGCTATGCCGGGACGGGAAAGAGCGTGATGCTGGGGGTGGCGCGCGAGGCTTGGGAGGCGGCAGGCTTCGAGGTCCGGGGCGTGGCGCTATCCGGTATCGCGGCGGAAAATCTCGAAAGCGGATCGGGCATCGCGTCGCGCACCATCGCCAGCATGGAACATGGTTGGGGACAGGGCCGCGACACGCTTGCCGCGCGAGATGTTTTGGTGATCGACGAGGCGGGCATGGTCGGCACGCACCAGTTGGAGCGGGTGCTCTCCCAGGCCGCTGAGGCCGGCGCCAAGGTGGTTCTGGTCGGCGATCCGCAACAGTTGCAATCCATCGAGGCGGGCGCGGCGTTTCGGTCGATCCACGAACGCCATGGCGGGGCGGAGATCGGCGAGGTGCGCCGCCAGCGGGAGGACTGGCAGCGCGACGCCACGCGCGATCTGGCGAGCGGCAGAACCGGCGAGGCGATCGATGCTTATGACGCGCATAGCATGGTCCATATCGCCCCGACACGGGAACAGGCGCGCGACGATCTGATCGACCGCTGGGACCGCGACCGGCAAGTGTCGCCCGACCGCAGCCGCATCATACTCACCCATACCAACGACGAGGTTCGCGCGCTCAACGAGGCCGCGCGCGGACGGATGCGGGCCGCCGGCGATCTTGGCGATGACGTGCGCCTGGTGGTCGAACGCGGCGGGCGCAGCTTTGCCAGCGGGGACCGCATCATCTTCCTGCAGAACGAACGCGGCCTTGGCGTGAAGAACGGCACACTCGGGACCATCGAGCAGGTCAGTGCACGATCCATGTCCGTGCGCACCGACGACGGGCGCAGCGTCTCATTCGACCTCAAGGATTACGACCGCATCGACCACGGCTATGCCGCGACCATCCACAAGGCGCAGGGCATGACCGTGGATCGCACCCATATTCTGGCGACGCCGGGCCTGGACGCCCACGGCACCTATGTCGCACTGTCGCGCCACCGCGACGGCATGGACCTGCATTATGGCCATGACGACTTCGCCAGCCAGGGCCGGCTTTCGCGCATCCTGTCGCGCGATCGGGCCAAGGATATGGCGTCGGATTACGAGCGGCTTGATCCGGCGCAGGGTTATGCCGAGCGGCGCGGGATCACCTTCCGCGCCCGCGTCGCCGAGATCGTGCGCAAGGTCGTGCCGGAGAAGGTGCGCGGCATGTTCGACGGCCTGCGCCTGCCCGCCGATGGCGGACGGGGGCCGGAACGGGCAGCACCCGAGAGGAAGGTGGCGGAAGACCCGGAAACGGCGTTGCGCCGCGCGCGCACTAAGGCGCTCATCCGACATGCGCGCGCAGTGGACGCGATCCGCGCCACCGGAAATGTGGACGGCAAGGGCAGTCCCGAGCAGATGCGCGAACTGACTGACGCCCGGAAAGCCTTCGAGGAGGTGCGCCCCCGTGGCTGGCGCGATGCCGAGGCGGCCTATGTCAGAGACCCGGAGCTTGTCCATGAGGCGGCGACGGGCCGTGTCAATCGCGCCATCCGCGCGCTCCTGCTCGAAACCGAACTGCGCGCCGATCCGCAACGCCACGCCGACCGTTTCGTGGAGCGCTGGCGGGAACTCGGCCAGACCAGCCAGCGCCAATATCAGGCCGGCGACATGTCCGGCTACAAGGCGACCCGGGCAGCCATGGGCGACATGGCGAAGAGCCTCGAACGCGATCCGCAGCTTGAATCGATCCTCGCCAACCGAAAGCGGGACCTCGGCATCGGAGCCGAATCGGGCCGCCGCCTCGGGCTGGAACTTGCCTTCAGTCATGGGATCGATCTCGGCAGGGGCCGGGGCATCGGACTTTGACCCCGCCTATTTTCCGCCGCCCGTGCGCCAGGCTGCGACGCGGCTTTCAACCCTCTTGCGCGCGCGGAAAGCGCTTGTTCTGTCTGGATCAGGAGCAGTCAGAAACAACCGGCAGGAGCCAGCGCAGCCATGCCCTCACCCGACCGTATCGTCCGCCTGAATACCGTTCTCGCCCGGTCGGGCCTGTCCCGGTCCACCATCTACCGCAAGATGGCGGAAGGCACGTTCCCTCCCCAGATCAGGATCAGCGTCAACGGCGCCGGCTGGAGGGAATCCGACATCGATCGCTGGGTCGCCAACCCCGTGGCGTGGCGTCCAATGGAAGAGGCCGATAATGGTCGGCAGGGGCGCGGTGCTCCCCGTTCACCTTACGAGCGAGGTTTTTCGTCATAGCGTTCGCTTCAGTTGATCGAGGCGGTCTGCCCACGCCTGCATCAACTCGATCCTTTCCGGCCAATAGCTCGCCCGGTTGTAGGCGCGCCGGATCTCGTTCTGATCCTGATGCCCGAGCGCGGCCTCGATCACGTCGGGCCGGAAACCCCGTTCATTCAATATGGAGCTCGCTGCCGCCCGGAAGCCGTGCGCGGTCATCTCATCCTGCGTGAAGCCCATGCGCCGCAGCGCGGCGTTCATGGCGTTCTCCGAGAGCGGGCGGGCATTGGAGCGGATGGAGGGGAACACGAGCGTGCTGCTGCGGCCGACCTCTTTCACATCGCGCAGCACATTGAGCGCCTGGCGCGATAGCGGCACGTCATGTGACCGGCGAACCTTGGTACGGGCGCCGTTGATGCGCCAGATTGCCTCCCCCACGTCGATCTCTGCCCATGTGGCGCCCCGGACCTCGCCGGGGCGGGCGAATGTCAGCGCCGTGAACTGAAGAGCGCACCGGAGCGTCGGCCAGCCGTCATAGGCATCTATAGCTACCAGAAGCGCACCGAGATGCTTCTCGTCGGTGATCGCGGCCCGGTGCTGCACCTTGGGTGCCTTCAGGGCGCCGCGCAGCAGAAGAGTCGGATCGTCCTTGGCCCGCAGCGTGGAGACGGCGAGCCGGAAGACGGTGCCGATTACGCTACGCAGGCGCCGTGCCGTCTCACGACGCCCGCTGCGTTCGATCCGTTGGAGCGCGGCGAGGATTTCCGCCGGGGTGATTTCCGCGATTGGTCGGGCGCCAAGGTCGGGGCCGGCAAGATCGACAAGCAGCCATCGGTTCTTCGTTACCGTGGAGGCGGCGGCGCCCTCATCCTCGATGCGTTGCAGATATTCCTCGGCGATGCCCCCAAAGGTGTTCGTCGCCGAGATGACGGCGGTCAGCTTCGCAACCTTCTTGTTGGCCCCAGGATCGACACCCGAGGCCAACAGCTTCTTGGCCTCGTCACGCAGCCGGCGCGCCTCGGAGAGGGATACGGACGGATAGGCGCCGTGAGAGAGCTTCTTCTGCTTCCCGCTGAACCGGTATGCCTGGTTCCAGAGTCGCGTGCCGCTCGGTTTCACAAGGAGATAGAGCCCACCGCCGTCTGAGAGCTTGTAGTCCGCCGGCCGACCCTTGGCGGTGCGGCACGCCGTATCTGACAACGCCATTGATGCCTCCCGTTGTTGGCCTCGGGCCAGCAGATACCGGGGCGAGGCCAACATCAAGGCCAACAAATCCACGGGATGCGGCGATATCCGGAGACGCGGATTGGGACGGGGACGGGCGTGAAATGCTAG
>CAVTSD010000002.1:0-167540 GCA_963737365.1 uncultured Alphaproteobacteria bacterium | reverse complement strand
CGCGGCCGACATCCAGAAAATTCTGGATGATACCGCGAAGGAGGCTCCGCCGGGTTCGACCATCGTCGGCGCCGTGAGGTACAGACGATGACCGCAGCCTATCAGCAGCTCTTCATCGGCATCGCCCTCGCGGTGGTTCTCATTTACTTGCTGATCGTCGTCAACTTTCAATGGTTGACCCCTTTGTCATCATCACAGCTTTGCCCACCGCCCTCGCTGGCGTCGTATGGATGCTGTTCATCACCCGGACGACGTTATCTGTTCCGGCGCTCACTGGCGCAATCATGTGCATGGGCGTTGCCACCGCCAACAGCATCCTGGTGGTGAGCTTCGCGCGCGAGCGGCTGGCTGAAGGCGCCGACGCCGCAACGGCAGCAATCGACGCCGGCTTCACTCGATTCCGCCCGGTGCTTATGACGGCTCTGGCGATGATAATTGGCATGGGGCCCATGGCTCTCAGCGCCGAATTGAACGCCCCGCTCGGCCGCGCCGTGATCGGAGGTCTCGTCTTCGCGACCGTGGCGACCCTCTTGTTCGTTCCAGCTGTCTTCCGCCTCGTGCATGAACGTAAGCCAAAGCGGGCGAGCGAATCCGCGCCGAGCTTTCCTGCCGAGACCTCCGCCGCATGAGCCAAGATCACGTTGAAGAGCGCAACGCGGAAGTGCAAACCCCAAGCGACGCAGGGTTGGATCAGGCCGAGGCGTCCGCCGCCAAGGCGCTCGACCAAGCTTCGGACCAAGCGCCGGCGCGCACCGGCGAGACGCAAATCCAGGGCGACGCAGCGCCGGATCGATCACCCATACGTTACTCCGAGCCAGACGAGCCCGATACGCATAAGCCTGATCCGCACGAACGTCGGCCGGTCAGAATTGGGGCTTGCAATTCTGGTCCTGGCGGCTGCGGCCATCGCTGCGGCCTATTTTGGAATAACCGGGCGCAACCACGATGACGAACAGCTGAACAAGTGGACCCAGAAGCAGGCCGTCCCGCCGGTGGCGGTGGTTATGCCGAAACGGGGGGGAGACGTTCGAGAGCTCGTGCTGCCCGGCAATGTTGAGGCCTTCTACAGCGCCTCCATACACAGCCAAGTCATGGGGTTACGTTGAGAGTGGCGCAAGGACATCGGGGCGCAGGTCAAACAGGGCGATGTGCTTGCGGTCGTCGATACGCCGGAGCTGGATGAGCGCATCGCTGTCGCCCAAAGCGAGCTGGCCAAGGCCAAGGCGAATTGGCTCTGGCAAAGTGACGGCAACGCGGTGGAATTCGTTACGCGCGTCGGCGGCGGTGTCTCAGCAGGCTGCGGACGAAAAGGACAGCGACGAACGTGCGCAAGCCGCCCAGGTCGACGCCGCCCAGTCGAATGTCGATCGCCTGAAAGCGCAGAAGGGATTCGCCAAATTCGTCGCGCCGTTCGACGGCGTGGTGACGGCCCGTAACGTGGACGTCGGGTCGCTGGTCAAAGCGGACGGCGGTGAGAACGCTCCGCCGTTGTTCACGGTCGCGGACGTTCACGAAATGCGGATTTATGTCCCGGTGCCTGAAAACTATGTGGCCGGCCTCGAGCCTGGAACGAAGGCGACGCTCGAAGTGCCAGAATATCCAAATCGCTCTTTTGACGCGACCGTCGACACGACGGCGCATGCAATCACTCAGAATTCGCGGACGCTGCTGGTCGAGCTCCTCGCCAACAACAAGGATGGCTTGCTTCAGCCTGGCGCGTTCACCCGCATCCACTTAACTTCCGGCCGACCCCAATAGTTTCACCATACCAGCAAGCGCGATGCTCTATCGGGATACCGAGCCGAGAGTCGCGACGGTCGGGGCGGACAACCGTATTGTCTTGAAGGACGTTCGCATCGTACGCGATCTTGGGACGACCGTCGAAATCGCCGGAGTTAGTCCGGACGAGCGTATCGTGGCCAATCCACCCGATTCGATTGGGGATGGCGAGGAGGTTCGGGTTATGGAAGCGGCTGGGGAGAAGGCGCCCGGGACATCCCCACAAGACGGCCTGGAGGGGCAGAAAGGCGCGGAGGGGCCGAAAGACCGGCCCAAGAGCGCCGAAGAGATCGCGCAAACAAGGCGGGATCACGGGGAATGAAATGGAGGCCGTTGCTCGCAGCGTCGATCGCGCTCGCGCTCGGCGGTTGTGACTTTCGCCCGGTACGCCCCACCCTCAGTCGCGACGCCGTCGAAATTTAAGGATGAGCCCTCGGGCGGCGGAACGCTTCCGGCGAACGGCGAGTGGTGGTTCAGTTTCAACGATCGAACGCTCGACGAGCTTCAGGCGCAGGTGGACGCGGCGAACCCGAATCTCGCTGCCGCCGTCGCGGCCAATGACGTCGCGGTGGCGCGCGCCAATGCTGCGCTGAGCAACGCGTATCCGCAGATCAATGGGGTTCCGCACTTTTTCGCCAACAAGCAGTCGGCCAATCGTCCCCTTCGCTCCGCAGACCAGCCCACCTATTATGGAGACAACGCCCTCGCCGCCCAGACCTCTTACGAAATCGACATTTGGGGGCGGGTGCGCGACCTCGTCAACTCGGCGAACGCCAACGCCGAGGCGAGCGCGGACGCGCTGGCGGACGCCCGGCTCGAGTTGCACGCGGAACTCGCGCGCGACTACGTCAATCTGCGCGGCCTCGACGAGGAGGCCAAGCTTTTTTCCGACACGATCACCATCTATCGCTCCGCCCTGAAGCTCACTCAGGATCGGCTCGCTGCGAATATCGCCTCGCCGGTCGACGTCGACCGCGCGCAGACGCAACTGAGCCCGGCCGAGGCGCAATTGTCCGACCTTGTGCTTAATCGCGCGACCCTGGAGAATTCGATCGCCGCGCTGGTCGGCAAGTCCGCAGCCTCATTTTCGGTTGCGCGATCCTCGTCGCGGCTTCCCCTGCCAAAGGCGCCGCGCACCGTGCCGGCGGACGTGCTGCGCAACCGTCCGGACGTCGCGGAGAGCGAGCGGCAGACCGCCGCCGCGAGCGAACAGATCGGCTCGTCGCGCGCCAATTTCTTTCCTCGGGTGTCGTTGATCGCGCTTGGTGGAACGCAGGACACCAATTTCAGGCTCTTAAATCCGAATAACCTGTTCGGAACCATTGGACCCTCGCTCGACATCCCGCTGTTCGACGCAGGCCTTCGCCAGGCGGAGCTGCAGATCGCCAAGGCGCAATTCACCGAAGCGGCGGAGAACTATCGGGCCACAGTGCTGCGCGCCATGCAGGAGGTCCAGGACGAACTGTCGTCTCTCCGATGGTTGGCCAACGAATACAGTCAGACGAGTACGGCGGCGGTCGCGGCGCGCAGGGCGGCCGAGCTATCCTTGACCCTCTATCGCGACGGCGCATCCTCCTTTCTCGACGTGGTCACTGCGCAAAGCGCTGCGCTTCAGGCGGAAGGCCAAGCGATCGCGCTGCACACCCGCCAATTGGTGGCCGAGATTGGCCTCATGCTCGCACTTGGCGGAGGCTGGGCGCCGCGACCCGAACCGCTGGCGAAGCCAGGTTTTGCGCCCTATCTGGCTGAATAGAAAACAAGGAGGGAGGCGATGAGTGACGATCCGATCAGGGCGGCCAATTGCGCGGCCTGCGCGTTCTGGCGCAAGTTTAGTGACCACGAGGGCGTGTGCACCCGGCGTGCGCCGGAAGCGTCGATGCGTCCCGAGGAAGTCGCCCACTGGCCCCAGACGCACAGCCGCCAGTGGTGCGGCGAAGGCGTCGCCGCCGAAGCGCTGTCGATCGGTGCGCATTGCGTAGATTGCGCATTTTGGCGCCGGCCCGAGGGCGGGCTCGATCCCGTAAACCGCCGCGACATGCCGATGGCGTGGTGGGCGCGAGCGGGAATCTGCGGCCGTCATGCGCCCCGGCCCGTTCCCGAGCCGGGACCGCGATCGTTCTGGCGCGCCACGCAAGGC
Organism: uncultured Alphaproteobacteria bacterium; assembly: GCA_963737365.1. GTDB lineage: Bacteria > Pseudomonadota > Alphaproteobacteria > Rhizobiales > Beijerinckiaceae > Roseiarcus. The sequence continues at coordinate 163,624 of CAVTSD010000002.1, read as the reverse complement.
ACTGACTTTTGCGCCGAGGGCTTTTCCGACAGAACCGTCAAGTTGCCGAGTTGAGATTAGACAGGCGACTAAGGCAGCGAACCACGACAATTTTAGCCTGTTTGCGCAAGCTACCGTCTTGCATCAGGCGTGACGGATCAATCTTAGCCCGGCAGCATCGCAAAAGATCCATTGACTGCTAACGCTTGGTTGAAGTTGTTGACGGCGTTGCGCACGAGGACTGACAAGCGAGGCGGCTCGCGCACGCTGTCGCCGGAAAGTCCGAGGAAGAGCGGTGCTTGGTTTATTATTAGGCGGCCATCACGCGACCATCGATCACGAGACGAGTTCAATCACAGCGCCCCGAGCCACTTAAACACGAACAAGCGCAAGTTGCCTTAGAAGCGAAATGACACGTTACGGGGGGAGCTACAAATATCGAGCTTCGACGGACGCATGAACAAGCGACCGATGGCGACCTGATCGCTTGAACGATGAGCAACAGGGTGTGAGATTGCAGCCATAGTAAAGATGGTCCATCGGAGACGCTCACCAGAAGTGGCCGAGCTCGGGTGGCGCTGGACGGCGGCCATCTACCGCTGGCGAAGCCAGGTTTTGGGCCGTATCCGGCGGAAACAGCTCCCGAAGTTCTCATTCGTCACACACATGCGGCTTTGTCGGACTGCCTGCCCGCGGAGCAGCAATGCTTGTGCGCTTTCGACAATATTTGCGGAAATATTTATCGCAAGCACAAGCTTGGCATTCCGAGTTAAATCGGTTGAATAAATCATAATTTAGGCAACACAAACGGAAGCTGCCAAGTTTATTGCTATGGGTTCTGCAATAACTAACAAAATGCTCGGGTTTCGGCTTCGCATAGCGGTCAAGGATTATACCGCAATGACGCAGACAATTTTCGAGGCGTCGGTTTTGACCGGACTTGTTGTTGGACTAACGGCGGTGACTGCGGCGCTCGTGCAGACGGTCAGCGTTTCCAGCGATCAGGGCCTGCAAATCGCCCCTCAGAACTTTGCCGATATGCGCGCCGACGCGTCTGACCCCGGGACCGTTTTCCCGTCAAGGCGGTCGCAACCCTACCGCTACAACGATAAGGAGACCGATGGGCTGAGCCTTAATCCAAATGCTTGCGTCGTTTGGGCCTGCGTCGACAATAACTAGGCGCGAGTGCAGACGAATCGGCGGCGCGCGAGGTTCGTTATTGACACTGCCGCGAATGCGGCGATCCGCGAGATGGCGCGATGCGCAGGGTTCACTCATGGAGAGCGTAAATCGGACAAACCCAGGCGACTATCGTTCGGGAACGTCCTATGCGATTGCGACCGCGGTTCTCATGTCGTTTCAAGCGCCATTTTCCACGCTCGCGGCGAGGACGCTTGGCTCCCTCAATTTTATGGCGTTCACCCAGCTCGCCCTCCTGTTTTCCATCCCGCTACTGATCTTGCGGACCGAAAGTCGGCGCGACTTCTTCGCGATCCTCTTTCGTCCGAAATATTGGCCCAAGCTCGCCGTCATTTTCCTGATCGGCGTCGCGGGGTTGAAGCTCTACAACATCGGACTAAGCAGCACGCACCCGATCATCACCGCGGCGGTATTGAACCTGTCTCCTTTTTGGGCGGCGCTCATCGCGGCCATCGTGTCGAAGCGATCCATTCCATCGCCGTCGCTTGCGTCCCTCGGTTGTTTCGTCGTGGCGTTCTTCGGAGCGATGGCGATTGCATGGAGCCAAATCGACGTCGACAACAAGGTTCTGGCGCGGGACGTTCTCGAAAGTTTCGTCCACAGCAAATGGATTTACGCCCTGCCGATGCCGGCGTTCTTCGCTTTGAGCGGGACGCTGGTCTACCGGTGGTTCTCCGACTTCGATGAGACAGCCGCCATTGCGGCCAACTTTGTCGTGTCGTCCGTCGTCCTCATCCCGCTCGCGGCCTTCACCTCGAACGTCGGCCACGCCTTGCACACGACTGAGCCTGCGACCATAGCGGTTCTTCTGCTGATCCTGGGCACCTTGGCTGGATCCGCGGCGGGGCGCGTATGTTACCAGATGGCGTTGACGGCGACCGAAGACGACAACGGTTACGTCACAATGTTCTTCCTCTTGATACCGGCGGTCTCCTCGCTGATCTCTTTCATGCTGTCGTGGTGGATTCCAGGTCTGCGATTCGTTCCGAGCGCAATGTTTTTCGTTGGCTTAGCGCTCGTGACCGCTTCGCTCCTCATGTTGTGCTTAGCGTCTCGCCAGAAAGGCCAGCCAGCGGCTTTGCTAGTCGGCGCCAAGGTCCAAGACGGGAATATCGAGGCTGGCTCGGCCGACTGCCCCGGCTAGCTTCCGCCCCGTCGCGCTCCCGAGGAGCGCGGCGCTGCATGACCGATCGCTCATGACGAACACTCCGCGGTCGAACACACGTTGCACGAGGAAGAGGCGGCAGGACGGGAACATCGCGTCTTCTGCGTGGTTGGTGCGCACCTTCGCTCCGTTGGGAGCCATCTAACTTCAAGGAAAATCTCATGAAACCTTTCGCCATCGTCCTGCTCTCATCCGCGATGGGGCTCGCTGCGCCTTTGGCCCCAAACGCGGGGACCGATAGCACTGCCGCCTCGACGAACGACGGCGCTGGCTCCAGCATGTCGAGCTCCAAGACGAAGTCTGCGCCTGACGCGGCAATGCCTGGCGCGCCCCGATCGGCGTCGAAGTCGACGGAACGCCGCCAAGGACTCAGTGACAATAAGAGCGATTGCGCGAAGACTGGATGCTCGACAGCAATTGATTTGCGCGCAAGCACTAGCGCGCTCGCCTGGTTATCGGGCGAGCGCGTCTCTCACTCACCGCCAGCGAATCGCAACATCGTCCCACCATAAAGTTCGATTTGTCCAGTTCTTGCTGGACTGTGAATGAAGCCATGATTAACTACGGTGCACACGTCCACGCATGGACGTCCGCTCGATGCCGAGGAGGTCGAATTGAGAGCAATCGCCATTGTCGGTCTTGCGCTGGCGTTCGGCGCAGATGTTCCGGTTGCGACCGCCCAGACCGAGCAGGCTGTGCACCACTACCATCACCTCTATCCGCCGCATCACGTGGTCCATCATCATTACGCGGCTGCGCCGGTTCCCGCGACTGTGGTCACCGCGCCAGTGGCGCCCCCTCAAGTCGCGCCTTTGGGCTTGGCGTTGCCGCATATCGCGCCCTATCCCGATGGCAAGGGCGATGAAGACGGGCTGAGCGACGACGAAAACAATTGCAACAAGGGCTGCGTCGGCGGCGCGCCAGACTGACAGGCCTCCGGCGCGCTGCGTTCTGAGCTTATCCAGAGCGCGCCATCGAGACGCGCCCGTTGTTCAGTTTAAAAACGGATGCGGATGCCGACGGTCGGATCGTAGTTCTGCGTCCGGGCCGTATTGACGGTGACAACCGTGGCCGTTCCCGGAAGGACGGCGCTCGAGGTCGAGTATAAGCCATTGGCAAGGCCACCGTAGACATTGCTCACCAACACGCCGCCGTAGATGTCGACGCGCTTGACCGGCTTCCAGTCGAGCAGGAACGACAGTCCCGTCTGAGTTCCCCCGCACTTGCTACTGCTGATGAAGGCGCCTGAGCCCGTGCAGGCGCTCGTGTTGAAGTTGTTCTGGCTCTGATAATAGAAGCCGCCCATCGCCTCGAGATTACTTAGGAATCCCACGGTGGGCACCTTCCACCTCGCGCCTAACCAGACGGTATTCAGGACTTTCTGGATGTTGAAGTTGTTAACGGTGAGGGCGCTGTTGGTGTAGACGCCTTTGTTAAAGTAGCCGGACGGAATGAAGATCCCTTGGGAGATGGTCGGAAAGCCGCCCAGGAAATCGTCCGAGGGGTTCATCTGGCGCGCGTATATCCACCCGCCATAGAGGGTCACCGGCGCTGGATCCAACTTGTATTTGGCGACAACCTCTCCGCCGAGATTATTAGAAAGCGTCGCCTTGAGGACCGTGTTGGGATCGAAATACTGGTTGTTGATATTGATGAAGCAGTTGGCTGGCGTGAGGCAGGCGATATTCGAGCCGCCGAATGACGATAACGCCACCGCGTCTCTCGCCCAGCTCAAAACGCCGTCAAGGGACAGCGACCCGAAGTCCGCGCCGAGCTGCCCTTGGTACATTCCGTTTGTGGCGTTGCCGAGCCCATAACTGCCGATCTGCGTCTGAACCGCGGCGCGGAAGTTCTGGTAGGTCAGGCGATAGGTGAAGGCGGTATTCGGGCGCGCGGTCGGACTGGTGCCGAAGCCGGCGAAGGATGCTGAAAAGCCGAGCGTCGAGAAGGCCGTCGACGCGACCGGGTCATAAGCCGACGTCACGTCGAGCGCGAGCGAATTGGTGCGGCCGAAAGTCAGCGTGCCGTAAACCGGATTGCTGATTCCCAAGTAGCCTTGCGAGTTGTCCCACTGGCCGGCGCGACTGCCGTCGAAGTTCGCGTTCTGAAACGGAGCTATGCCGGCCGGCCTGAGGTTATTGTCGGCGAGCGAGCGCGGGCCATTGTAGAACATGCCCGAATACGGATTGACGCCCGCCTCCAGAACGCCGACGAGTGACCAGCCCGGCAGACCGACTCGGGCAAGATCTTCCTTCATCTTGAGGCCGACCACCGAGGTGCTCAGGCCATTGTAACCGGCGAGCCATTTGCTCTCGTAGGCGTTTCGCTGAATGCCATAATTGATCTTGTCTGCAGCCGGACTCCTGTCGACGCCCTCATGCAGATAGCTGGCGTTGACGTCGAGCGTGCCATAGAGCGTTATGCCGTAAGCGCTGATCGGACAGTCGGCTGCGGACGTGTTCAGCCAGTCCCAGATGCTCGCCCAGCAGTTTGGCTTGGCTTTTTCGGGAGCCTTCGTCGTCGGCAAATCAGCCGCGTGAGCGAAGCTGGCGAGTCCCGCCGCGGCTATGGCAAACCCGAGTCTCTTCATGTGCCCCCGCATCAATTTTCGTCGCCCACCGGGCCTCGGAGCCTGTCCTGGCGAGAGGGAGGGACCCGAAACGACGCCCACCCTCAATGATGCCGTCGTAAACCCCTTAACCGTTATATACCGACACATCTGTCGCGCAGTCGGCGGCACCGTAAAGGCCCCAACGCGCGCGATTTACCGCGACTTACACCGTCGCGGCTCGCGCTCAGCCGGACGTATACTCGTGCGCCAAAAGCTCAGGAGGGATAGTTGAATACCGCGATGACACCGTTGTGACTTGACACGACTCGATTACCCCGACGGCGCGGGGCGAGGCGCCGCCAGTCGAACTAAGCTGGGGGTGAGAACACCATCTTATCTGTCCGACTTGACTTGTAGCCGGCCACATTCGCACTGTCGCCGAGCGCTACGGTAAGCCTTTGCTCGGGAGTGATTGATCAGGTCGGCTGGCTTCGCCATCGCGTTTTTTGTGTCGGCTGGTCTCCTGGCGCGCGACGCGAGCGCGGCCGATTTGCCGACCCAACCGCCGGCGCTGGCGAAGCCCACGGCGCCCACGTCAAATCCGTGCTTCGCAAGCCTCTATGATTTCCTGGTCGCGGATCCGGACGATTGTCCACTCGCCTGGAGCGGCGTCAGGCTCTATGGACGGTTCGACTACGGCGCAGGCTACGAGTCCCACGGCGTTCCCTTCAATGGCGACTACCCCAATGGGGTGGAAACGCTGATCTCGAAGAACAGCAACGGAGCCCGATACACGCTTGTCCCGAACGGGCTTGGACAATCGCATATCGGCGTCAAGGGAGCCGAGCCGATCGCTTCCGATTGGTCGCTCGTGTTCAAACTCGAGAACGGCTTTGACCCATACACGCTACAGCGCGCCAACGGGCCGAAGTCGCTGGTCGAAAACAACGCGATTCCGCTCGCCGCTCAAACCGCAAACGGCGACTCGAGCCGGGCCGGTCAGCTCTTCAACACCGAGGCCTATCTCGGGCTCAGCCATCCGACCTACGGTGAACTGCTTGCGGGACGGCAGAACTCTCTTATCGTGGATGGCGCCAGCCGCTTTGACCCAATGGGCGCCGCATCAAGTTTTTCCGTGCTTGGCGTTTCCAATACCGCCGCGGGCGGCGGCGACACCGAGACCGCCCGCTACAACACCTCGCTCAAATATCGCATCGGCGCCGGGCCGTTTCATTTCGCGGGGCTTTATCAGTTCGGCGGCTTCGACCAGGGCAACGGCTCGAACGGCGCGTTTTCGCTCGGGATGACCGGGGACTTCGGCCCCCTGTCTTTCGGCGTGGAGGGCGAGAAGAACAAAGACGCCGTTTCGCTCTCCAATTTCGCCCAGTTTCCGCTGCCGCCAGGCGTAAGCGCGAATGCGCTCAAGGCCACTTTGTCCAACAACACGAGCGGCATTGTCGGCATGCGCTATACCTTTGGAAACGCCGCGCTCTATTCGGGATGGGAATATATTCTGTTCGCCAACCCGAGCGACGCTTATCCCGATGGGTTTACCTCGATCGGCAACTATCCAGTCCCAGCGGGCATTGTGAACTCGACAGCCTTTACGGAGCACAAGGTCCTGAGAGTGTTCTGGACCGGCGTGAAATATGCCCTTCGAGGCGACCTCGATATCGCCACTGCTTACTACCACTATTACCAAAACGATTATAACACGAGCCCGTGCACGGATGGCGGACTTTCCGCTTCAAGCTGCGGCGGCGCGCTCAACGCGTTCTCCGCCATGATCAGTTATCGCCCCGCAATGCGCGTCGAAGCCTACGGCGGCTTCTTGTGGTCGCAAGTGACTGGCGGGTTGGCGAGCGGCTACATTTACCGCACGAACTTCGCGCCCACGATCGGCGTCCGGGTGGACTTCTAGGGTCAGGACTCATTGATCACAGCCAGAATATGACGGCGGCGGCGATGCAGATTGCCGAGAAGTAGGTGTGGGCGTAACGGTCGTATCTTGTGTGGATGCGCCGCCAGTCTTTGAGCCGTCCGAACATGTTCTCGATCTTGTGGCGCTGTTTGTAGAGGACGGCGTCATGGGGGATCGCGACCTTCCGGTTGGATTTCGAAGGAATGCAGGCGGCGACGCCGCGCTTGGCGAGGGCGGCGCGGAACCAGTCGGCGTCGTAACCCTTGTCGGCCAGGAGTTGCTTGGCTTTCGGCATGGCGGGCAGCATCAGCGCCGCGCCCTTGTAATCGCTCATCTGCCCCTCGCTTAAGAGCATGACGAGCGGACGTCCGTTGCCGTCGCAGAGCGCGTGCAGCTTGGAGTTCAAACCCCCCTTGGTGCGCCCGATACGTCGGGGAACAGGCCCTTTTTTAAAAGGCTCGCGGCGGTGCGATGGGCCTTGAGATGCGTGGCGTCGATCATGATCCGCTCCGGCTTTCCGCCCTTGCGCGCCAAGGCTGCGAAAATCTTGTTGAACACGCCCAAGCGGCTCCAGCGAATGAACCGATTGTAGATCGTCTTGTGCGGACCATACCCAGGCGGGGCGTCGCGCCAGCGAAGCCCGTTCTTGATCACAAATACAATCGCGCTGACGATCCGCCGGTCGTCGACCCGAGCGATCCCGTGCGACCGCGGAAAATACCGCTCAATCCGACGCATCTGAACCCGAGACAGCAAGAACAAATCAGTCATGGCGAAGCCTCCCGCCTCGCCTATGAATCAGCCAATCCGACCCAGCGCAAGAACATTAATAGGTCCTGAGCCTAGGCTCTCACAAAGGGGATTGGTCGTACCGACCAGGGAAGGCCAATCAGAATTTGATGCGCACGCCGACCGTCGGATCGATATTCTGGGTTTGCTGGAAGCCGTTCGCAAGGCCGGCATAGACATTCGACAATCCAACCCCCGCATAGGCGTCGATGCGTTTGACCGGCCGATAGTCGACGAGGAGCGATAATGTATCCAATGTTCCAGCGCAGGATGAGCTCGAAGTGTGGATCCCTTGGCCCATGCATAGCGTCGCCGAATAGTCGTTCTGCCAAGCGTAGTAGAAGGCCCCCATTACGTCGAGCCGGCTGTTGACCGAATATTTGAAGCCAGTCCAGATCGTGTTGTAGACGCGCTGGATATTGAAGGCGTTGGTCGTGACCCAGACGGTCGGGAAAGCCTTGCTGTCTAGGATGTTTGCTGGCACGTTATAATTGCCGATGGTCTTAAATCCACTTGGAAAATCATCGGTCGGGTTGCCTTGGCGGAAATATTCCCAGCCCGCGAACACCTGGGCCGGACCCCACGTGTATTTGGTGAGCGCGAGGAACCCGGTGTTGTTGGAAAGCGTCGCCTTGAGATCGTCGGTCGAATAGAATTTCGGGATCGGCGTGGTGAAGAGCGACGTCAGAACACCATCGACAGCATAACTTCCAACGACGTCAAGCGAGAGCGTGCCGCCATAGAGGTTATGAATGTCTCCGCCGACTTGGCCCTGCCACATCTGCGTCGAGCCATTGCCCTGATTGTAACCGCCGATTTGCGCCAGTGCCGCGACGCGAAAGTTTCCGAACTCGCCGCGATATTTGATCGCAGTGTTGGAGCGTGCGAGTTCGGTGTCGCTGAAGCCGGCGTACATGCCGGTGAACCCGAACGGCGAGAAGGCGTAGGCGCTGCCCATCGGATCATAGGCGATCAGTCCGTCGAGCGAGAGGGCGTTGACGCGACCGCCGGTCAGCGTGCCGTAGGTCTTGTTGCTGAGGCCGAGAAAGAATTGCGAATTGTCCCATTGCCCAGCGCGGCTCGAGTTGCCGTTCGCGTTTTGAAGGACAAGCGGCTTGCCGTTGTTCTCGACCTGTGAGCGCTGCGAGTTCGACAGATAGCCGGAGAGCGGATCGAAGCCCGCCTCGAGCGTGCCGATAAGCGACCAGCCGTTGGCGATCGGCTGCGACATTTTGATGCCGATTACGGACTGGTTGATATTGTTCGGCGACCACAGCCATTTCGGGCCATTGCTCTGCTTGCTGATGAGCCCCTGGGTGCCGTTGACGAAGGCGGGGCTCCAAGGCGCGCCATTGGTGTCGTACATGAGCCCGGCGTCGAGTGTGGCATAGAGAGTGAACGGTCCGTAGGAGAGCGGACAATCGGCGGCGGTCGAATCGAGATAGGTCCACAGACTGGCGAAGCAATTTTCCGGCGCGGCGGGCGCTGACTTCGTCGTCGGCAGGACGTCAGCCGCGTTAGCGAAACCAGTGAGACCAATACTCGCCAACGCAGCAAGACAAAGCGCTTTCATGAATTTCCCCGATCCGGAATAGCGACGCTCGCGAGTTGCTTTTCACTCGATCGTGAACAGCCCTTCGTTATGTGTCAACGGATATATCGCTTGTCAGGAAGACTGCAGCAGACGCTGAGTATTCGGCATAGTCGTCTCGTATTACAAGAAGGCGCGCCGGCCGCTCATCGCGGCCGCGCAACCGGTAGCGGGCGCCTGCTCTGCTCACATATAAGCGAAACGCAACGCCGCAGGCCGGCGAGTGCATTCGGAGCATCTCGCGCCCTTCAGCGCCCCGTTATTTGTTGCCGCCAGTGTCGATGCAGCCCCAGCGGTTGCAATCATCCGGATTGCGGCTCAGTCCGTCGGTCTCGTGAACGTCATAAGGGTAGCCGTACGGGTTGGTTGGGTCTCGGAAAATCCGGGGCACCTGACTCGCGGGGAGTGCGTTCGCCTGTTGTATCGTCATCAGGGGAATGTTTCGGCTCTCACTTTGGCATCCGGCGACCGAGCCAGCCATGGCCGCGCCAAGCGCAATCAGCAGACAGGTTGATCGTTTCAAAATGGGTGCTCCCTGTGCGCTTTTGCATTCAGTCTCCCGCAGCTTAACTCATTCGAGCGGTTTAACGATGACGCCGCCGGCCACGTGACCCCCGCATCAAAACTCTGATGCCGTTGGAATGATCCGCGCGGAAGGTTGTCGAACTTGAATAGTCCGCCAAGGGGAGGACGGACGCGGCCTGGACGTCACCGATGAATGGGATGCGACGAATTTCAGGTTCGCGGTGATGGGGCCGAGCGGCGGCTTGTTGATGGGCGGCTTCCGAAACTTAAGCGTCCGGCACGATTGCAATGGCCTGGATCTCGACCTTGGCGCGATCCTCCATAAAAGCCGACACCGCTATAGCGGTCATCGCCGGGAAATGACGGCCGATGGTTTCGCGGTAGGCTTCGCCGACGGCTCTCAAGTTGTCGAGATACTCGCGCTTGTTGGTGAAGTACCAGGTCATCGACACGATGTGCTCGGGTCGGGCGTCGTCGCAGGCGAGAACCGCGACGACGTTCTGCAAGCTCTGCTTGACCTGGCGCACGAAATCGTCGGTCTCGAACTGCGCGTCCTTGTTCCAGCCAATCTGGCCCGCGACGTGAATGACGCGCCCGCGCGCCGAGACGCCGTTGGCGTAGCCGGCCGGCTTCGCCCATTCGTCCGGTTGCAGTGTTTTCAGCATGACGCCCTCCGATTTCAAGCTGGCCTCGCTTTAATAAGCTCGCGCGCGACTATGAGTTTCTGCACTTCAGTGGCGCCTTCGTAGATGCGCAAGGCGCGGATCTCGCGATAGAGGCTCTCGAGGATCTCGCCGCGTCTGACGCCGCGGCCGCCGAACATCTGGAGAGCGCGATCAATGACGCGTTGCGCCGTCTCGGTCGCGGTCATTTTGGCCATCGCGGCCTCGACTGTCGTCGGCAGCTTCTGGACGTCGCGGCGCCATGCGGCGCGATAGGTGAGCAGCGCCGCCGCGTCGATCTCCGCCGCCATGTCGCCAAGCGCAGCTTGCGTAAGCTGAAGATCGGCAAGCGTCGCGCCGAACATCTTGCGGCTCTTGGCGTGCGTCAGCGCTTCGTCGAACGCGCGGCGCGCGAAGCCAAGCGCCGCTGCCGCGACGGAGGCGCGGAAGATGTCGAGCGTGCGCATGGCGATTTTGAAGCCCTCTCCGGCGGCGCCGAGCCGCCGGTCCGCCGGCAGACGGCAGCCTTCGAACTTGAGTGTCGCGAGCGGATGCGGGGCCATGACCTCGATCCGTTCGGCGATCGAGAACCCAAGATCGTCGGGGAACACCAAGAATGCGGAAATGCCGCGCGCGCCCGGCGCTTCGCCGGTGCGGGCGAACACGGTGTACACGTCGGCGATCCCGCCGTTCGAGATCCAGGTCTTTTCGCCATCCAAGCGATAGCCGTTCCCGTTCTCGCGCGCCGAACACGTCATCGCCGCTACATCGGAGCCGGCGTCTTTTTCCGAGAGCGCGAAGGCCGCAAGCCATTCGCCGGCACGGACCTTTGGCAAGACGAGCCTGCGCTGCTCGGCGGAGCCCGCGATTGCGACGGCGCCCGAGCCGAGGCCCTGCATGGCGAAGGCGAAATCGGCGAGCCCGTCGTGGTAAGCGAGCGTCTCGCGGGCGAGACAGACGCTGCGCGAATTGATGGCGGAAGCGTCGCGGTCGAGCGGGGCAACCGCTGCGTCGAGCAGGCCCGCATCGCCAATCGCCCGCACGAGCTTGCGGCACGACGCGTCGACGTCCTCATGATCGATCCCGGCGAGTGCGCCCGACACGGCGAAGCGATCAAGCGCGCCCGCAAAGCCGCGGTGGGACTCGCCAAAGAACGGCCAGTCGAGCCAGTCGCGCTTCATCTGCGGCGCGCGAGCTGCGGCGTTCATCAATCCCCCTCGAAGACAGGCTTTCGCTTGGCCGCGAAGGCCTCGAAAGCGCGCCGGAAGTCCTGCGTGGTCATGCAGAGGGTCTGCGCCTGCGCTTCGGATTCGATGAGCTCGTCGAGCCCCATCGCCCATTCCTGGTTGAGCATCGTCTTGGTCATGCCATGCGCGAACCAGGGGCCGTCGGCGAGCGAGCGGGCGAGCGCAAGCGCCTCCCGCTCGAGGTCGGCGCTTGGATGCAACGCATTGTAGAAACCCCAGGCCGACCCTTCGGCGGCGCTCATCGTCCGACCAGTGAACAGAAGCTCCGCCGCGCGGCCTTGGCCAATGATCCGCGGCAGAATTCCGCAAGCCCCCATGTCCGCGCCGGCAAGTCCCACGCGAGTAAAGAGAAATGCGGTCTTCGCTTCCGGCGTGGCCAGGCGCAAGTCGGAGGCCATGGCGAGAATGGCCCCAGCGCCAGCGCAAACGCCATCGACCGCGGCGATAACCGGCTGCGGGCATTTGCGTATCGCCTTCACGAGGTCGCCGGTCATCCGGGTGAAGGCGAGCAGGTCGGGCGTTGTCATTCGCGTCAGCGGCTCGATGATCTCGAACACGTCGCCGCCGGAGGAGAAGTTTCCGCCTGCCCCTGTGAGCACGATTGCGCGAACGTCCGACGCGTGCGCCAGCGCCTGAAAGAAATCGCGAAGCTCGGCATAGCTGTCGAAAGTCAACGGATTCTTGCGCTCAGGACGATTGAGCGCGACAGTCGCAACCCGCCCGTCGTCGCTCGCGATGAAGCGGAAGTGCCGCGCGGCATAATCGCGCAACGGATGGCGCAAAGCCTGCATCGCATTCGGCGTATTCATCCGACCATGACCTCCCCGCCGGCGACCACGATCGCCTGGCCGTTTATCGACGCCGCGCCGGGCGAGGCCAGCCAAAGCACCGCATCGGCCACTTCCTCGGGCTTGACCAGCCGCCCTTGCGGATTGGACTTGATGAGCTCTGCTTTAGCCAGCTCCTCAGATCGGCCGGTCTTCGCGACAATGGTTTCGAGCGCTCGCGCGACAAGCGGCGTCTCGGTAAAGCCGGGGCAGACGGCGTTGACCGTAATTCCAGTCTTGGCGAATTCGAGCGCCAGCGCGCGCGTGAGGCCAATGAGGCCGTGCTTCGCCGCGCAATAGGCGGCGACATAGGCGTAGCCGACGAGACCCGCGGTCGACGCGATGTTGATGAGCCGCGCGCCAGCGCCGCGCGCTTTCAGATCAGGCAGAACAGCGCGTGAGACGAGATAGGCGCCATTCAAGTTGACCGCGAGCACGCGGGACCACAGGGCGGGGTCTGTCTTCTCGAACGGCGCGCTCGGCGCTTCGCCCGCATTGTTTACGAGAATGGTCGCAGGGCCAAACGCATTGCGCGCTCTCTCAAGCCCGCCTGCGACCGAGGCTTCCGACGTCACGTCGAACGAATCGACGACCACGGCCGACCCTTGCGGTAGGCCCCGCGCGACCTCCTCGAGCTGCGCCAAGCGCCGTCCCGCAAGGCTCACGCGCGCGCCGGCGCGTGCGAGAGCGAGCGCCGTCGCCGCCCCGATGCCGCTTCCTGCGCCGGTCACCAGCGCATGATGGCCGTCGAGCGTTTTGTCTGTCACGTCGCGCCGGCCTGGGCCGCGGCGGCTCGCGCGAGGTTGGCCTCGTATTGCGCCTTGGCGGAATAATATTGCTTGGGCCATGCAATGCCGGTCACGCCGATCTTGGCGGCTTCGTGCAAGGTCCAGGCAGGGTCGGCGAGATGCGGGACGCGCGATCGCGCAAAGATCGGCTCGGCCGGCCGCGACGATCGAATTGACGTGATCGGCTTCCGAAATGGCGCCGACCGCGATCGTGTCGACATGCGCTTCGTTGCGGATCTTGTCGGAGAACGGCGTCTGAAACATGCGCCCGTAGACCGGCCGCTCGGCCTTTGAAACCTGGCCCGAGGAACAATCGACAAGATCGGCGCCCGCCTCCTTGAACAGCTCGGCAAAGAAGGTCGCGTCGTCCGGCGTATTTCCTCCCGGCGTCCAATCGTGGCAGGAGAGACGCACCGATATCGGCCGATCCGCGGGCCAGGCGGCGCGCACGGCGCGAAAAACCTCAAGCGGATAGCGCGCGCGGCTGGCGCGATCGCCTCCGTATTCATCATTGCGAACATTGGAGAGAGGCGAAAGGAAACTTGAGAGCAGATAGCCGTGCGCGCAGTGGAGCTCGAGCCAATCACATCCGGCCGCCGCTGCGCGCCGGGTTGCGGCAACAAAATCGTCGCGCACTCGGTTCATATCGTCTCGATTCATGGCGCGCGGGATCGGCCCGTTCGGCAGATAGGCGAGCGCCGACGCCGAGATCAACTTCCAACCGTCCGTCTCGAGCGGCTGGTCGATGCCCTCCCAGGCAACCTTCGTCGAACCCTTGCGGCCTGCGTGACCAAGCTGAACGCCGGCCTTCGCTCCCGCGCCATGAATGAGATCGACGAGCCGCTTCCATTGCGCGCCTTGCTCATCGCTCCACAGGCCGAGACAGCCTGGGGTGATGCGCGCATCCGGCGAGGTGCAGGTCATCTCGGCGAACACGAGGCCTGCGCCGCCGAGCGCGCGCGCACCAAGATGCGCGAGATGGAAATCGTCGATGAGGCCATCGGTCGCCGAGTACATCGCCATCGGCGAGACGATGACGCGGTTCTTGAGCGTGAGACCCCGCACCCGGTAGGGAGTCAGCATGGGCGGGGGCGCGCGCTCGTTATCGTTGAGCGGAACGCCCGTCTTGCGAGCGAACCAGCGCTCGTAGCCCTCGAGCCACACCTTGTCACGGAGCCTCAGGTTCTCATGGCTGATGCGCTGCGAGCGCGTCAGCATCGAGTAGAAAAACTGCGGCGGCTCGAGCGAGTCGGCGTAGCGCCGGCCGACGACCTCGAACCATTCCATCGCGTTGCGCGCCGCGTTCTGGATGCGCGCGACATCGACGCGACGAACCTCCTCATAAGCCACGAGCGTTTCAGGGATGCGCGCCACTGCATGGCCCCGCGCATCGAACTGTCGCGCAAGCTCAATGGCGTCATCGAGGGCGAGTTTGGTGCCCGAGCCGATGGCGAAATGAGCCGTATGGGCGGCGTCCCCCATCAACACCACATGCGAACGGCCGTTGAAACAGCTCCATTGGCCGCAGATCAGCCGATTGAAATTGAGCCACGCGGATCCTCGCATGTGGCGCGCGTTGCTCATGAGCTTTGCGCCGTCGAGCGTCTCGGCGAAAAGCTTCTGGCAAAAGGCGATCGAGCCGTCCTGATCCAGTTCGCCAAGCCCATGCGCTTCGAAGGCTTCGTCCGTCGTTTCGACAATGAAGGTCGAAGTCTCACGGTCGAACTTATAGATGTGCGCCTGGAACCAGCCGTGCTCGGTCTTGCGGAAGTCGAAGGTAAAGGCGTCGAACGCCTTGGCTGTGCCGAGCCAGATGTAGCGGTTGGGACGGACAAGCAGATCGGGCCGGAACTGATCGGCGTATCGTTCGCGGATCTTTGAATTGAAGCCATCGGACGCGATGATGAGGTCGGCGTCCGGGAACTCAAGGTCGGAGCCGACCTCCTGCTCGAACTTAAGCTTTACCCCCAGCGCCTCGCAGCGGCGCTGCAGAATGTTCAAAAGTTGCTTGCGGCCGATGCCGATAAAGCCGTGGCCAGTCGTGCGCTGCCGCGAACCCTTGAAGACAAGCTCGATGTCGTCCCAATGGTTGAAAGCGTCGGCGATCTCCGCCGCGCTTTCAGGGTCCGCGGCGCGCATCGCGGTCATCATCGCGTCCGAAAACACGACACCCCAGCCGAACGTGTCGTAGGGCTTGTTGCGCTCGACCACGGTGACAGCGTGCTCCGGATGGAGCTTCTTCATCAGGAGCCCGAAATAGAGCCCGGCCGGGCCGCCGCCGATGCAGACGATGCGCATAATGTCCTCGTCTCTGCGTTATTATCGCGCCAGCATTTTCGCCAGCATATAGCCCGAGGCCGCGCCTGTCCCCGCGCCCGGCCAGGTCCCTGCGCCGCAAAGATAGAGCCTGGGCGCCGGCGTCGCGTAGCGCGAGTAGCCCGCAACCGGCCTGAAGATGAAATTCTGATCGAGATGGTGACTGCCAGTCAGACTGTCGCCGCCGATGAGGCATGGATTCTCGCGTTCGAGATCGAGCGGCGACCAGACCGAACGCCCAAGGATCTTGCCCCGCAGGTCCGGCGCGTAAGTCTCGATAAGATCGAGCACGCGCTCGGCATAAGCTTCCTTGGCCGCGTCCCATGATGTCGCGTCAATGCGGCCGAGCGCGTCGCCGGCGATCGTCGCGGGCAAGACCCTGACCTGGACCCACAGCACATGCTTGCCCGAAGGCGCACGCGTCGGATCGATCGCGGTCGGCTGACCGACCACGAGCACCGGCTCGGCCGGAAGAAGGCCAGCCGCAGCCTCGGCGAAGGCGCGGCTCATCATCGCAAGATCAGGGGCGATATGGACGTAGGCGAAGCGTTTGAGTTCGGGGCCCGCGCGCCAGTCAGGCAATGAGTCGAGCGCCAGATGGATCATCATCGTCCCGGGGCCTGCGCGGATGCGCGCGACCTTCTCGTCGAAGGCCTTCCGCTTCGGGTCCGGACTCATCAGCCGGCCGAACACGATCTGCGGATGAAGATTTGCGATCACCGCCTTCTTTGCGGCGATCCGCGTTCCGTCGCCAAGCGTCACGCCGGTCGCGCCGCTTGCGTCGCTCTCGATCCTCGCCACCGGCGCGTCGAGTCTGATCTCGCCGCCCTTCGCCTTGATGAGGCCGGTCATCGCGCGAATGATGACGTCCGCGCCGCCTGCGCCGATGACCATCCCGAAGGCTTGGTTCGCCATGGACTCGAGATAGGGAAAAAGCGCCCCGCCTGCGGCCTCCGGCGGAAAGTCGAGATGCATGCCCCAGGCGGCCATCATCGCCTTGACCTTTGGCGATTCGAAATGCGCGTCGAGGAAATCGCGTGGGCTCGCGAGCAGGAGGCGGCCGAGATCGAGAAGCGACTGCGCGCCTCGCGCGCGCCACGCGGACCATAAAGTCCGCGCGTTTGCGAAGGATGGCATGGGCGATCCCAAAAGGCCGAAGATGTGCGGCGCCTCCTCGCCAAAGCGGGCGAGCATCGCCCGCCAGGCGGCGGCGTCCTTCGCCGACAGGGCCGCGATCCGAGCCGCGGTCGTCTCGAGATCCTTGCTGACGCCAACATAGGTGTGGTCGCGAAAGACGCTCGCGAAACAGTCGGCGGCGGGCGCGAGAGCAAGGCCGTGCGCCGCAAGTTCGTCCTTATGCGCGGCGAAGAATGGCGAGCCTGCGAACAGGGAAAGATTCATCGCGCAGAGGTCGTGCCGGAAGCCGGGCAAGGTGACTTCGCGGGTCTTGACCGCGCCGCCCGGCTCGCTCGCCTGCTCGATCACCGCGACCGACCAGCCGCGGCTCAAGAGGTGGATCGCGGCGGCGAGGCCGTTATGTCCCGCACCAACGACGACGGCGTCGAAAGCGTCCATCGCGCGTTTTCATCTCCGCCGAATAGCCGCCAGTTGCATATATCCTAAGGCCGGCGACGCGAGGTTACGTCCAATGTCCAGCCCGCGCAACGCTTGAACTCAGGCCGGACAGGCGGGCGGCCGCTGTCTGGCGCGCCGTCGCGGATTGCTTGCATCCGCATATTCCTGTTCTATGGTGGAGACGCATTTGCGACCCGTTCGATCGACTGAATGGGCGGGGAAACTTTCGAGGAGCGATGGGGATGAGCACGAACAAGGTCATTTCGGACTTCGCCGCCGCCTTGCTGTCGGGGTCGATCAAGGTCGTCGACCTCTCCGCTCCCCTCGGACCCGACACACCCGTGCTCTATCTGCCGCCGCAGATCGGCAAGAACACGCCCGCAGTCAAAGTGCACGAGATCTCGCATTACGATCAGAACGGGCCGTTCTGGGCGTGGAACTGGCTCGAGCTCGGCGAGCACACGGGCACCCATTTCGATGCGCCTGTCCACTGGGTCACCGGCAAGGACTATAAGGACGGCACGACAGACCGCATCCCGGTCAAGAATTTCATCGCCCCCGTTTGCGTCATCGATCGCTCGAAGGAAGCAGCGAAAGATCCGGACTATGTGCTCACTCCCGAGAGCGTGAAGGAATGGGAGCGCGAGCATGGCGACATCGAGGCTGGCAGCTGGGTGGTGCTCCGCACCGACTGGTACAAGCGCAACGGGTCGGCCGACACCTTCCTCAACGCCGACGACAAAGGCCCGCATTCGCCAGGCCCCACGGCGGAAGCGATCGAATATCTCTTGACGAAGAACATCGTCGGCTGGGGATCGGAAACGGTCGGCACGGATGCGGGCTCGGCTGGCGGCATGAACCCGCCCTTCCCCGCGCACAATCTCGTCCACAAGGCGAATCGCTATGGCCTTGCGAGTCTCTGCAATCTCGACCAGCTGCCGCCCAAAGGCGCGATCCTGATCGCCGCGCCGCTCAAGTTCGTGGGCGGCACCGGGTCGCCGGTGCGCGCGCTCGCCATCGTCCCTTGAGCCTCAGAACCCGGGCGAACGCCTGAGCCACGAAGCTCGCTCGCGAGAACGAGGCATGAGCGCATACGATTATGTTTTCGTCGGCGGCGGCATCAACGCTCTCGTCGGCGCCGCCATGCTCGGCAAGAAGCGTCAGACCACGCTCGTGCTCGATCGCAATTCCGCGATCGGCGGCTGCCTGCGCACTGAAGAAGTCACCACGCCAGGTTTTCTTCATGACGTGATGGCGACGACGCTTGTCCTCTTCCGCGCCTCGCCCGCTTATCAGGCGCTCGGAAAAGACCTCGAAGCGCGCGGCTTCGCTTTTGCCGACACGAACCTGCCGACGGCTGTGCTTCGGCCGGACGGGTCGAGCGTCATCTTCTCGATGGACCGCGCGCGCAACGTGAAGACTTTCGATGCGCTGGCGGAGGGAGACGGGAGCGCCTTCGCGGCCGAGATGGATGCGCTTGGAGCGGACGCGCCGTTTCTCTTCGCGCTGTTAGGCGGCTCGCTGTGGTCGTCCGGCATCGCTAAGACGCTCGCGCGCGAGCTTTGGCGCCGCGGCCCGCGCAATCTTGCGGCATGGTTTGGCGAAGCGCTCGCGCCCGCGCGCGGCTATCTCGAGGCGACCTACCGTTCGGACGCGGTGCGCGATCTCTGGGCGCCGTGGGTCTTGCACACCGGCCTTGGACCCGAGAGCGCCTATTCGGCGGCGATGGTGAAAGTGATCGCTTTCGCGACCGAGGCGGCGGGCTGTCCGATCGCGGTCGGCGGCGCCAGGACGCTGCTGCAAGCCTTCGAGCGGCTCATTGTCGACCAGGGCGGCGCGGTGCGATCGAACACGGACGTTGTGCGCATCATTCCCGGCGCCGGCGGCCGCGCAGCCGGCGTCGCGCTCGCGAACGGCGAAACGATCACGGCAACCAAGGGCGTCGTTTGCTCGACCGGCCCGGAGCAACTTTACAGTGGGCTGCTTAAGGACTGGCCCATATCGGCGCCTTCTGACGTCCGAGCCGGCATGAAAGCCTTCCGGCACGGCAAAGGCGACATGCAGATCCATTATGCGCTCAAGAATGCGCCCCGCTGGCGCGGCGATCCCGATCTCGGCAAGGTCGCGCTCATCCATCTCACAAGCGGACTGGACGGTGTGTCCCGCGCCGCAAACGAAGCGGAGCGCGGCCTCCTGCCGGGGGAGCCGACCATCTGCGTCGGCCAGCCGACAGCGCTCGACCCAAGCCGCGCGCCGCCCGGCGCGGCGATCCTTTGGCTGCAGCTGCCGGAGGCGCCGCGCTTCGTGAAAGGCGACGCGGCTCAGGAAATCGAAGCCCCCGCTGACGGGCGCTGGACCGAGGCCATGCGCGAGTCCTACGCCGACCGCATCGAGCGGCGGCTCGCCGCGCACATCGAGAACTGGGCCGAGATCAAGCTCGCGCGCCGCGCCTACTCGCCGGCCGACCTCGAGGCGATGAACGTCAATCTGGTCGGCGGCGATCCTTATGGCGGCGCCTGCGCGCTCGACCAGTTCTTCCTCTGGCGCCCGTTCAAGTCGAGCGTCAATCACCGCACCTTCGTTCCAAACGTCTATCACATCGGCGCTTCGACCCATCCGGGCCCGGGCCTGGGCGGCGTCTCCGGCTTCCTCCTCGCGTCGTCGCTCTAACTGATGTCAGGCCGCATGGGATGAGCATGGAGCAGCGGTTTTCCGGCCAGGTCATGCAGCGCGGGGTCGATCCAGCGGCGCGTCAGGCGACGCTTGGCGAGATCGGCATGAACCAGTTCGCGCCCTACCTCATGAACCGGATCATGGAGCGCTGGAACGGCAATCTCGCCGAGGCTTTGAAGATCCACGCCATGTCGACCACTATGATGAGGGCGCTCGCCGTCCTCAGCATTTCCTCGCCGGTAACGATCAACGAGCTTTCGGCCTATGCGGTGACCGAACAGTCGACGATGAGCCGGACGCTCGACATCTTGGAGACGCAAGGGCTGGTGCGACGCCAACGTCGCCCCGAGGACATGCGCATCCGCGACGTCTCCATCACCGAGGAGGGACGCGCGGCGTTCGAGCGGGTTTGGCCGATGATGCATGCGCGGTTCCAGACCCTTTTCGACGGCGTCGAGGAGGAAGAATATCGCGCCTTCACCGCAACCTTGCTCAAGATCCTGCGCAACGTCGCCAAGTTGCCGGAATAGGCGATCGCTTGTCATTGCCAGGAGGCCAGAGGCCGACGCGGCGATCCAGAAATCGTCGAGCACGCTCCGGATTGCTTCGCTTCACTTGCAATGACGATCGACCCTCACCGCGATCAAGCATCCTTTTCCTTCAGCAGCCTCACAATCTGCCGCCGTCGGGCTCGCACGTCCTTCATGTGCTGGTCGATGTGCGCAAGTTTGCTTCTGAGCGCTTTGGCCATCGCGGCATCTGACGGAAGATTTGGCGCCGCTTCGCTGAGGCCGGCGCGAATCTCGTTGAGCGAGAAACCCAATTGCTGCGCGGCATCGATCAACTCGAGGACCTTCGCCGCCGTGTCCGGATAGCTCCGATAGCCATTCCCGTTCCTAATCGGCTTCGGAAGCACTTCGTGCCTTTCATAGAAGCGAATGCGCGAAGTCGAGATTCCCGTCCGTCTTGAGAGTTCGCCGATCCGCATGGAAATCACCTTGACCTTAAACCTAAGTTTAAGGTGTAGCATCGTTTTATCGGTTGGAGAAGATCCTATGGCGCGCGTTTTGGTTACAGGCGGGACGGGATTCGTCGGCGCCCATTGCTTGATCCAGCTCCTCGCGGCTGGACACGAGACGCGGACGACTGTCCGGGATCTCAAGCGCGAGGGCGAGGCGCGCGCCATGCTGCGTCAGGGCGGCGCGGGCGACGTCGGCGAGCGCCTAACCTTTGTCCGCGCGGATCTCAGCGCCGATGCGGGCTGGGCCGAAGCCGTACGCGGTTGCGACACTGTGCTCCATGTCGCCTCGCCCTTTCCGGTCACCGTGCCCAAGGACGAAAATGAGCTGATCATCCCAGCGCGCGATGGGGCGCTGCGTGTGCTGAAGGCCGCGCGCGACGCGGGCGTCCGGCGCGTGGTGATGACCTCGTCCTTCGTGGCCATCGGATACGGCGCCCCGAAAGACCGGACCGCGGTGTTCACGGAAGACGACTGGACGAACCTGAACGATCCGAGCGTGCAACCGTATGGCAAATCAAAGACGATCGCCGAGCGCGCAGCCTGGGATTTTATCGCGCGCGAGGGAGGCCAGCTTGAACTCGCCGTGGTGAATCCGACCCTCATTTTTGGACCCGTGCTTGGATCGGACACGTCGGCCTCGATCGTGCTCGTGAAGCGTCTGCTCGACGGCTCCCTGCCCGGTTGCCCGGATCTCTGGTTCGGGGTGGTCGATGTGCGAGACGTCGCCGATCTGCACATCAGGGCGATGACCGATCCGGCGGCTCGCGGCGAGCGGTTTCTCGCCACCAGCGGAGATTTCGTCAGCGTTCGCCAAATCGCTCAGATGCTGAAGGACGGCATGGGCGAGCGCGCGCGCAAGGTTCCGACCCGCTCGTTGCCCAATTGGGTCATGCGTGCGGTCGGGCCGTTTGACCCTCAGGTCCGGGCGATTCTGCCCGAGCTTGGCAAACACAAAAACGGCTCAAACGAAAAGGCCCGCCGCCTGCTCGGCTGGGCGCCGAGAACCACCGAAGAGGCGGTTCTCGCGACGGCCCAGAGCCTGTCGGAGCTTAGGCTTCTGAAGGCCGCCTAGCCGCCGTCAAGCCGGCGCTCGGTCTCCTCGATCCAGCCTTTGAGCGGCGCGAGCAGCGGGCCTTGCGTCAGGCCGCCGCAGCCGCGACCGTGCGCGGCCTGCGCCCAGGCGACGATCGCGATCGCTGCTGACCCGTCCGCCGACCAGATCGGCGCGCCCGAATCGCCATTGCACGCGCCGGCCGCCTTTCCGGTCGGATCGGCGGCCCAGATGAGAACGGTCGACGCCGGCTCGCGCACGGCAAGGGTGACGCTGCGCAACTGGCCGCCGGACGGCCAGTCGCCCTCGCGCGCCGCGCCGAAGCCCGAAACGATGACCGAGGCGCCGATCGGCGGAGGCCCGCCGACAGCGATCGTCGCGCCGGCGAAACTTTGAGGAAGCGGCCGCACCGTCCGGATGAGCGCGAGGTCGATTGAGAGGGCGCGGGCTTGAATTGCGTCAGCGCGATAAAGCGGATGGGCGATCGCGGCGTCGACCGGAATGATGACGGCCGCGCCGGCCGCGTCTCGGTAGTGGACCGCTATATCCCGCAAGGGTCTCAGACAATGGGCGGCGGTCAGAAGGACGCGCGGGCTCAAGACCAAGGCGGTGCAGAAGCCAGCCTTGTCGCCGCCGCGGATCAGCACCATCGCCACCCGGCCGGCGAAGCGGCTGTCGGGCTCGGCGCCGACGAGCGCGCGCGCCGGAGCGAGCGGCGCAGCGAGCGCCGCGGCAAGCGCCAGCGATTGAACGAAGCGGGAAAGCGGCGCTGTCATCAAGCCCGCTTCATGCGCCAGAAGGCCTGGCGCATCAATCGTACCATCCCCCAGACCGCCGCTTTTCCGCCCGCTTTCGCGCGCGTCCTCCATTCAGGCCGCGATCGTCCGCCTGAGACCATTCACATTGCATTCAGCCGCCCGCGCGAAGATGGGGCATCAAATATTCGCAACAGAGGCTTTGCCGTCATGGCCGCGCTCGCCATGCTTCGCCGCGCCGGGGGTCTCTACGCCCTCGTGCGCTCAGCGGCCTACGCCGCAGGGGTGGTGTGCGCCTCTCTCTGCCCCGCTGCGAGGGCCGCCGAAGCCGAGTTGCACCTCGTTGCGGCGAAGCCGGCCTGTCTCAACGCCGCCGAGACGCGCGAGATGGTCAAGTCCCGTCACCTGCTCGAGCCCTTCGCTGCGCTCAAATTCGCAGGCGCGCAACGCAAGGCCGAGGCGCTGTCGGCGAGGCTCTGCCGCACTGGAGACGATTTCATTTACGAGATCACCCTCCTGCATCGGGATGGGCGTCTCGTTCACGTCGAGATGGAGGCGGGGAGCGGGAAGATCGCTGCGCGCCCTCCCCATGAGCCCCACGAATCCCATGAGCCTCACGAAGCTCACGAGCCGCACGAAACTCACGAGGCCCACGATCCGACCCCAAAGAATTGATTTCGGCGGAAATCGAGGTTAGCAGGCGCGCCATGCGGCTTTTGGTTGTCGAGGACGATCGGGATCTGAACCGTCAAGTCAGCACCGCCCTGGAGGCTGCAGGCTATGCGGTCGACCGCGCGTTTGATGGCGAGGAAGGCTGGTTCCGCGGCGACACCGAGCCTTACGACGCGGTTGTGCTCGACATCGGCCTGCCGAAACGCGACGGGATTTCGGTCCTCGAAGCGTGGCGGAAGAGCGGACGCACGATGCCGGTCTTGATCCTGACCGCTCGCGACCGATGGAGCGACAAGGTGCAGGGCATTGACGCCGGCGCCGACGATTATGTCGCCAAACCCTTCCACATGGAGGAAGTGCTGGCGCGCCTGCGGGCGCTTCTGCGCCGCGCCGCCGGCCACGCCTCAAGCGATCTGACCGTCGGCCCGGTCAGGCTCGACGCCCGCGCCGGGCGCGTCACGGTCAACAATGTGGCGATCAAGCTCACGAGCCACGAATATCGCCTGCTCTCCTATCTCATGCACCACACCGGGCGCATCATCTCGCGCGGCGAGATCGTCGAACACCTGTACGAACAGGATTTCGACCGCGACTCGAACACGATCGAAGTATTCATCGGCCGATTGCGCAAGAAGCTCGGCGTCGACATCATCAAGACCGCGCGCGGCCTCGGCTATGCGGTCGGCGTCGAGGAAGAGAGCCCGGCGGCGAAGTGAGGCGCGGCGGGGCGGCCTGCTGCACGCCGACCCATGCGGCGTAAAACGGATCATTGTGCTATTGGCGTCCCCAAGAGGCACAATGGTCGAGAAGAGAAAGCTCGCGGCGATTCTTGCCGCTGACGTAGTCGGGTTCAGCCGGCTCGCCGGCGCAGACGAGGATCCAACGCTGGCGCGGTTGAGGTCTCTGCGCAGCGACCTGATCGACCCAACCATCGCCGTGCATAACGGACGCATCGTCAAACGCACCGGCGACGGAGCCCTCGTCGAGTTCCGAAGTGTCGTGGACGCCGTCCGGGGCGCGGTCGAAATTCAGAACGCCATGATTGAGCGCAATGGCGGCGTGCCTGAGGACAGGCGCATCGTGTTCCGCATTGGCATGCACCTTGGCGACGTGGTCGAGGAGAGCGATGGCGACCTCATGGGCGACGGTGTCAATATCGCCGCGAGATTGGAAGGGATCGCCGAGCCCGGCGCCATCTGTCTCTCGGAAGACGCCTACCGGCAGGTCCGGGCAAGGCTTGATCTTGCCGTCAACGACCTTGGCCAGACCCAACTGAAGAATATTCTTGAGCCGATCAGGGTCTTTTCCTTGCGGGTCGGGTCGCCCGGCGGGTCAAGGCCGGCTAGGACGCTCGAACTGCCGAAAGCACATGCCTGCGCCTCGGCTTGCGCTGCCCAAGCGGCCGGAAAGCCTCGACGCCTACGATCTTTATCTGCGCGCGTTGCCGTGTTTCATGTCGGCTATGCCAGATGACGTTGCGACCGGCGTCCGCTGCCTCGAAGAGGCGCTGGAGCTTGATCCGAACTACGCCGCAGCTCATGCGCATCTCGCGTGGGCATTTGAGATGCGCTATTACTGCGGCGGCTTCAACGAGGCCGACGCGGCGGCGAGCCTCCGTCATGCCCGCGCGGCCGTGGCCCACGGCGGCGACGAAGCGAACGCCCTCTCCGTCGCGGCTCTTCCCCTGCTCCAACTTGGCCACGATTTTGAGGCGGCGTCCGGCGCGATCGCTAGGGCGCTCGCAGTAAACGGCTCGTCAGCCGCGGCGCTCTACTTTGGAGCACATATCCATGCCTATAGCGGCGAGGCTGCGCTCGTTGAGGATTATGCTCAGCGCGCGCTGCGGCTCGGTCCGTTTGACGTGCTGGCGTTCGAGGGCCATTGCGCGCTGGGACTGGTGCGCATTCGCGAGCAGCGTTTCGTCGAGGCAGCGGCTCTTTTGGCCAAAGCCGTGCAGGCGAACCCACGATTCAGTGTCCTTTGGGTCGAACACGCGGCCGCGTTGGCTCTGGCCGGTCGCATCGACGATGCAAAAGCCGTCGGGAAACGCGTGTTGGAGCTGGAGCCCAATTTCCGCGCGGGGGCTTGGGAAAATGGCGTCCGCAAGTTCATGCCTGCCCGAGCTCTGGCGCCCGCTGATGGACGGCGTACGCCGGGCGGACCTGCCGGAATAGGCGCGGATCGAAGAAAGTCGCGATTGCCGCCTCCGGTTTGAAATAAGTCGTCTGACTGATTTTGACCAAAGCCGGGCGCGATCAATTCTTCCGCAAAGCGACAAAGCGCGCCGTTGCGCGCAGGATGTCGCCCTTGGAGCCCACTCCGGCCGCGTCGACCGCGGCGATCGCCTCGTCCACCAGGCGGTCGAGTTCGCGGCGAGCCGCGTCAAGCCCGAGCGCGCCGACGAGCGTGCCTTTGTTTCGCTGAGCGTCCTTGCCGGCGCGTTTGCCGAGCGTCGCCGCGTCGCTTTCCACGTCGAGAATGTCGTCGGCGATCTGAAACGCGGCGCCGATCGCGCGCCCGTAGGTTCCGAGCGCGGCCCGCGCCGTCGCGCCCGCGCCGCCGAGCCTCGTCCCCGCCTCGACGCTGAACTTGAGCAGCGCGCCGGTCTTCATCGCTTGCAGGCGCGCGATCTCCTCGACCGAAAGCGGCGCCGTCGCCTGCTCGGCGTTGATGTCCAGCATCTGCCCGCCGACCATTCCGGCGAGGCCGGCGGCGCGCGCGAGGCCGAGGCAAAGCGCGACGCGCACTTCCGCGATTGGATCGGTCGTGGGATCAGCGAGGATCTCGAACGCCAGCGCCTGCAGCGCGTCGCCGGCGAGAATCGCCGTCGCCTCGTCGAAAGCGCGATGCGTCGTCGGGCGCCCGCGCCTCAGGTCGTCGTCGTCCATCGACGGCAGATCGTCGTGGATCAATGAATAGGCATGGATGCATTCGATCGCCGCGCCCGCGCGCCTCGGACCGTTGTCCGTTCGCCCCAGCGCCCGCGTCGTCTCGATGGTGAGGAAGGGCCTCAGCCGTTTGCCGCCGCCGAGCGTCGCATAGCGCATCGCCTCGATGAGGCGCTTGGGCCGCGCCGGCTCGCCGGGCTTCGGCTCAAGGCTCAATAAGATTTCGAGCTCCTGCTCGATTTGAGCCTGGGCGTCGGCGAGGCTGGCCGCAAAGGCGCTGTCGTCCATTGGCGCGGCTTAGTTCCTTACGCGCCGTAATCGGCAGGGTTGAAGGTGCGCTTGGTCGAGCAGAATTCGCAAGTGACGCCGATCAGGCCGTCGTCGCCCACCATCTCCTTCACCTCTTCCGGCGGGAAAGAGCGCAGCATCGCATCGACCCCCTCGGCGGAACAGCGACAGACGTCGGCGAGCGGCGTCGGCTCATAGACGCGCACGCCGCGTTCGTTGAACAAGCGAAAGAGGAGCCGCTCGCTCGACAGCGTCGGGTCGATCAGTTCGTGGGCCTCGGTTGTCGCCGCGCGGGTCTTGGCCTCGGTCCACGCGTCGTCTTCCGTGATCGTGTGCAGCTCGACGCCTTCCGGCGCATCGCCCGGTGGGAAGTCCGCCTGCAGCCGCCGACCGCCTTCATTAGGCAGATATTGGACGACCAGGCCGCCGGCCCGCCAGGCCGCGCCCCCGCCTGAGGTGACGATTTCGCCGACCGCGAGCTTAACCAGGGTCGGAATCTGCTCCGATCGTTCGAAGTAATCGTGCGCGGCCGCTTCCAGGCCCTGGCCCTCAAGCGCAATCACGCCCTGATAGCGGTTCATGTCGCCGCCCGGATCGATGGTGAAGGCCAGATGGCCATTGCCGAGCAGATCGCCGCCCGCGCGCGACACGGACTCGAGCCTTGCCTTGTCGAAACGCGCCAGCGCCCGCAAATTCGACGGCGCGTCGAAATCGACCAGGAGCATGGTGACCGGCCCGTCGCTTTTGGTCTGCAACTGAAAGCGGCCGCCTGTCTTCAAGTTCGAACCGAGGAGCGCGGTCAGCGCTACGGCTTCCGCCACCAACTTCGACACGGCGTCCGGATAGTCGTGGCGCTTGAGCAAGAGATCGATCGCGGGTCCCAGACGCACGAGACGGCCGCGCGTGCTCAAGCTTTCGACAGCGAACGGCAGCACGATGTCGTCGACGACCGCGGCTGAGGCCGCGCGCTCGAGCACGCTCATGGCGCAGCTCCAAGACACCACGCGAGCACGCCTTTCTGCGCGTGCAGACGATTTTCCGCTTCGTCGAACACCACCGATTGCGGCCCGTCGATCACTTCGTCGGTTACCTCCTCGCCGCGATGGGCGGGCAGGCAGTGCATGAAGACGGCGTCCGCCGCAGCGTGGCTCATGAGCTTGGCGTTGACCTGATAGGGCGCGAGCAGGTTGTGGCGCCGGCCCTCGTCCTCGTCGCCCATCGACACCCAGCAATCCGAGATGACCGCGGCGGCGTCTTGCGCGGCGGCGACCGGGTCGACGCCGAGCGCGATATTCGCGCCCGCCTTCCGCGCCGCGTCGAGCCGCTGCTTGCTGGGCTGCAATTCCGGGGGACAAGCAATTTCGAGCCGAAAGTCGAACCGGGCCGACGCGTCGATCCAGGACGAGAGCACATTGTTGTAGTCGCCCGACCAGGCGACCTTGCGGCCGCGGATCGAACCGCGCTTTTCCTCGAACGTCATGACGTCGGCGAGCACCTGGCAAGGATGCGATTGTTTGGTCAGGGCGTTGATCACCGGCACCGTCGCGTGTTCCGCCATTTCCTGCATGTCGTCATGGGCGAGGATGCGAATGACGATCGCGTCCACATAGCGCGAGAGCACGCGCGCGGTGTCGGCGATGGTCTCGCCGCGGCCGAGTTGCATCTCGGCCCCGGTCAGCATGATCGACTCGCCGCCGAGCTCGCGCATGCCGACATCGAACGAGACGCGGGTCCGTGTCGACGGCCGGTCGAAGATCATCGCCAGCGTCTTGCCGGCGAGCGGACGCGAGGACGCCTCGGCGCCCTTGACCCGCGCCGCCTTGATCGCCGCGGCGTTGTCCAGGATGCTGCGGAGTTGCCCGGTGGAAAGCTCGAGCAGATCGAGGAAATGTCTCGGCTGGGTCTGAACCGGTGCGTTCATGGCTCTTTCAGTTGATCGCCACCGCGAGGCGTTCTGTCACCGCCTCGCAAGCCGCGTCGAGCCGCCGGACGCCTTCGGCCAACTCCTCGTCGGTGACCACAAGCGGCGGCAGGACCCGAACGACATTGTCGCCGGCGGGAATGAGGAGAAGCTTCTGTCCGAGCGCCGCGTCGGCGAAAGTGGCCGGAGGGACTTTGAGCTTGAGGCCGATCATCAGCCCCTCGCCGCGGACCTCCTCGATCACTCTGTGGTGACGGTCCTTTAGCTCCGCCAGCCGCTGGCGCATGTCGAGGCCGAGCCTTGCAACGCGATCAAGGAAGCCTGGGGCGAGAATGACGTCGAGGGTGGCGTTGCCGACCGCCATCGCCAGCGGATTGCCGCCGAACGTCGTGCCGTGGACGCCGGTGGTGAGACCGCGCGCGGCGTCCGCGGTCGCGAGGCACGCCGACATCGGAAAGCCTGCCCCGATGCCCTTGGCCGAGGTCAGGATATCCGGATGGATGCCGCAATGCTCGTAGGCGTAGAAGCGCCCGGTGCGGCCGACGCCCGTCTGCACTTCGTCGAAGATCAAAAGCAGGTCGCGCCGGTCGCAGATCTCGCGCAAGCCCCGCAGGAACGACGCCGGGACAACCCTGACGCCGCCCTCCCCCTGGATCGGCTCGATCATGATCGAGCCCGTCTCGGGCCCGATCGCCGCCTCGACCGCCTTGAGGTCGGTCAGCGGAATCTGATCGAAGCCGTCGACCTTCGGGCCGAAGCCGTCGAGATATTTGGCCTGGCCGCCGGCAGCGATGGTGGCGAGCGTTCGGCCATGGAACGCGCCCTCGAAAGTGAGCGTGCGAAAGCGCTCGGGATGGCCATCGACCGACTGGCGGCGGCGCGCCATCTTGATCGCCGCTTCATTGGCCTCGGCGCCCGAATTGGCGAAGAAAACGAGATCGGCAAAGGTGGCGTCGACCAGGCGCCGCGCATAGCGCTCGCCCTCTGGATTCTGGTACAGGTTCGAAACATGCCAAAGCTTCGAGCCCTGAGTCGTCAGCGCCTCCACAAGGTGAGGATGGGCGTGGCCGACCGAGGTCACGGCGATGCCGGCGCCGAAATCGAGGTAGCGCTCGCCGGTCGTCGAAACGAGCCAGCAGCCCTCGCCTCGCTCGAAAGCGACTTTTGCCCGGGCGTAGGTCGGAACCATGGCGGAAGTCGCGTCGGCGCTGCTCACCGTCAACTCCTTGTGATGTCTCAAGAAACCTGCCTCTCGAGATCGGCGTGCGGTCGGCTGAAATAAAAACGCCGCCCCGCTGGGGCGGCCGCCGATTGCGCGCGCAATTATAGCGGAAGGCCGTCGATGTGGTCAAATCGCGGGGGTGAGGCGCGCTCCCCGCCCGACCAGGCGCGAAAGAGTAAGGCGGCTCAGACTCGTCGGCGCAGCAAGGCCAACGCCCGCCGGCGCGTTGAAGCAAGGCCCAGTCCCGCCAGGCCGATGAGCATCATCGCCCATGTCGAGAGCTCGGGAACGGCCGCGGTTGGATCGTTTGAGGGGGGCGGGTCGGATGGGGGCGGGTCGACTGGCGGGTCGAGAATAACAGGTCCGGAAAGGTCGCGCTGGACAACCCCGTCGGCGCCGATCAGGCTACCCGTCACATCACCAAAGACCAGGTAACCAAAATTAACCCCGCCTGCGTCGAAGCCTGCCCACGTTCCCGACTGCGGCGCCGCAAACCACAACGCGAGCGAATCGCCCGTGCTGTTGGAGGCGCTCACAACGCCGACCGAAGGGGAGATGGACAAGGATACCGCTTGGTCGAAGACGGAGCGCCCGTTTACTTTGATGCTGACGGACGGGACCGTGTAACTGCTAAAGCTGTCGCTGAAGTCCAGATCGATCTGACCCGTGTAGGCGACCGGAGAGCCAAAGAAGGTGCCCAAATAGCCCGACAGATTGAATGTCTCGGCCACGTCCGCTTTGGCGGCGGGACTTGCGATGAGCGCGAGCGTCGTCAATGCGGCTGCTGAGATGAACCAGCTTGTCCTTAAAGAGTGCAACGTCTGCCTGCCAGCCAAGGAATCACACTGCTTCATAGGTCCCCCAACCAAGCCCCCTTGGGGGACCGCTTTACGGCCGCCTCATGCCTATAGCATTAATCATCCGGCGACGAAAATTACTTTGTGATTTGGATCACACAACGATTGCGCGTTTTCACGCAAGTTCGGCGCTATTATCGCGCCCGAGGCCTCAGTTTTTTCCCTAAATTCAATAGCGTCAGTCCTGATGTCCGCCCAGAGGGAGCCTAGAGAGGCACTTTGTCGCGCCTGTGACGGCCGCGAGATATTTTCTAAGTCCGACCGAGCAGCTGTGGCGCCGGAGCCCCGGAAAAGGAAGCGCGCCAACTCGACGCGATTCTCGACCGAGAAAGGCGTGCGCTGTCGTCGCTGCTGGATGGAAACGTTAACGCGTTGATCCGACTCAAGCACTCGCAGGCGGGCGGACAGAGAAAAAGGCCAAACGCGAAGAGTTGGGGAAAAGCGCCCCAAGGCGCCCCGGGAAACTCTTGCGCGTGATTCAACGAGTAGTGTAGTTTTCATTGCGAGGCCCACGAGATGTCGTGGGGAGGGTTCCAAATCGAGTGCTGGTCAGCGTTAGGTCCGGCGGGCTCCTCGCCGGGCGACGAAGTGGGATTCTGCGTATTGCGCCGCCTTTGGCGAGAATTGACGAACGAGGCGACAAATGGCTTGGACGGACGAGATAGTCGAACAGCTCAAGCAACACTGGATAGACGGTAAGAGCGCGAGTCAGATCGCGAGCTTGCTCGGCAATGGCGTGACCCGAAACGCTGTGATCGGCAAAGTGCATCGGCTGGGCCTCGCGGGCCGGGCTAAAACGCCGAGCGCGAGCGTTCCGCGCGCTCGGCGCATGGCGCCACCGCCGGTGCATCGCGTCGCCGGGCCCCGGCTCAGTTCCCACGCCCCTCGCATGATGCGCGGAGCGACCGCGCTCGCGCTAGCCCCGGAGACGCTGTCGGAGCTTGAGACCCAAGAGGAGTTCGAGAGCGTCGTCGTGCCGATGTCGCTCCGGGTGACGATCGTCGAACTGAAAGAATCGATGTGCCGCTGGCCGCTGGGCGATCCGGCCACTTCTGAATTCCGCTACTGCGGTTCGCCGACGGGGGCCGGCCCGTATTGCACCTATCATGGCGGCCTCGCTTACCAGCCGGCGCAGGAACGGCGCCGCGATCGCGATCGGTCGAGGCGGGCTCTTCCGCGCTAACTGGACCAGGCGCGGAAGGCGCGTTTCCGGGGTGCGAGTCGAGGCCGCTCGCCGACTGCGACGGTTCTCGGCCGCTCGTTCTTCAACCGATCGCTCGCGCCAGACCGTCAGACCGCCGCTGGGGCGTGCGGCTCACAGGCAATGGCTTTCGTAAGCGCCGCTGATAAAGGTCAGCGCCCCCGCGGCGTCGGCTCGCCACAGCACACGCGCGATCCTCTCGCACATCAGCCCATTGAACAGGAAAAAGCTCGCATTCGCGCCGTGTTGCGGCCAATCCGGAACAAAGTCGGCCCCGATGAGGTAGCCGATCAGCTTGTCCTGGCTGGTTCCGAGAGGAAAACGCTCGCGAAATCGGGCGTCGAGTTCGCGCGAGAATTGGGATTCGTCATTCGGGAGCGTCGCCACGATCTCCGGCATGATTCGAGCGCTGAGAGTCATTCTTCCTGCGGCGAAAGCGACCGCCGCGAGTGCAAGCGTCGCCCCTGCCCAAGCCAGACGGTGCATCATTCGCCTTCCTACCCAGCGATTTCTGGCGATGACATGGCCGTCGCCAAGCCACAAGCGCGGACAGGCGGGCCAAGCCCGAGTTCCGAGGATTATTCACAAACGAAAGAATGAAGACGGCTCCAGGCGTCAACGAAGCGCGTTATGCTCGTTGCATCGGAGACGCGTTGAGATCCATCAATTTGAGACGGCGCGCGGAGGATGTCTCGCTGCGAAAGGCGACCTCGATGGACGAAATGCGCGCCGGTCTGCCGATCCTGGCGTTCGTCGACGCGCGGGCATTCCACGCCTGGCTCGAGACTCAGGGCTCGATCGCGCCTGGGCTTTGGCTGAGGCTTGCGAAGATGGGGGCGCCCGAGCGCACGCTCGCCAAATCCGAGGCGGTCGACGCCGCGCTCTGCCATGGCTGGATAGATGGCCAACTTAACGCCTACGATGACCACTTCTGGCTGATCCGCTTCACACCCCGCAAACCGCGAAGCAAGTGGTCGGAACTCAATCGCAGGCGCGCAACCGAACTCCTGGCCGAAGGTCGGATCCGTCCCGCCGGTCTTGTCCAGATCGAAATGGCCAAATCCGATGGCCGCTGGGAGGCAGCCTATGCTCCAGCCAGCGCCGCGGAGGCGCCGCCCGACCTTATGGCTGCGCTCGATTCCAATCCGAAAGCGGCCGCCTTCTATGCGACGCTCACGGGCGCCAACCGCTACGCCATCCTTTACCGAATCGGCGCGTTGAAGACGCCCGGAGCGCGCGCTCGCAAAATCTTGCTTTTCGTCGCCATGCTCGAGCGCGGAGAAACCATACATGGCTGAGCGCCGGTGGAATGTACGGCGCGGGCCGGAAGGCGCATTATACACCGGTGGTCGGTTGGATGGATTTGGAAAGGCATTTACCGCGGGATGAGGTTACAAGGATGGGACGCCCTCTGAAAACTGGGCGACTTTAAGATTTGTTCACGAAAATGTGAACGTGGTCACGCGGTCAAACGATTGCCCTTTTCCTTCCTGGTTCGTTGAGTGGCGTAAGGGTGGAGTTTGCCCGCCATAGGAGGTCGTTTCATGTCATTCAATAGGCTTGGTTTATCGGTGGCCGCGGTCGGGACGGCGGCGCTGGCGTTCGCCATCGCCGCTCCAGCTTCGGCGCAAGAGCACTATGCGCCAAGGCATTACGTCCACCATTATGCGCATTCCCGCTATCATCACCATGTCGAGGGTCGTCAGATCGTCGTTCATCCGCAGGAGACCGTGCAGGTGCAGACCCCAAGCTACGCCTGGGGGCCCGTTGGCGCAGTGGGCAGCGTCGTCGGGGGAACTGGCCAGGCGGTGCAGGCCGTCTTTTACGGCGCGGGCGGAATCGTGGGCGGAATCGTGGGCGGAGTGATTGGCGGCGTTTCGGCGCTCTTCGGCGGCCCCGGCTACACGTACACCCCGGTTAGCGGCTACGGCGGCCCGTTCGCGGCCCCGTTCAATGCGGCCGGCTCGGTCGCCGGAGCGCCCTTCCAGGTGGTCGGCGGCGCCTTTGGATCGACGCCCCCCGCCCCTGCGGCTTATTAGCCGCTTCCGGCTCCCTCCACCTTCTGCGATGGACCCATTCGGTACAGCTACCCTGTAGCTGTACCGCCTCCGCCCTTACGGACTATGATTGTTTTTCGTTATGGCCGGCCTCGACCCGGCTATCCACGCGAACACCGCTGCCTCGCGTAAGCCTCTAAAGAGGAAGTCTGGGCAGGGAGAGATTCGCTGCGACGCATCGATGGCCCCAGCAGGCGGCCATGACGACCTATCAGCCCCAAGAGTGATTTGCGTAAAATCAGAATCCATGCTATCAGTATTTCTGTTCCTCGGTTCAGCGAGCGTAAGGCAGACGAATTGCGAGATGAACGGTATGAGAGCGTTGAGTTTCCCAACCGAGGGGGCGGATTTTTTTACTCCAATCGACCGTAACCCCTTGAAAAGTCTCGTTTCAGAAAAATAAACGCTAGCTGTTTTACTAGCGTTTACTAGCGCTTACTGGCTATTACTGGCGTTTAGTTTGGTCCCTGAGCCGAACGGGCGCCCAGGCGTCAAGGCTTCGTCGACGGATGCAGCGGCACGGTGGCGACGAAAGAGGACCCCTGGTTGACGCGGCTCGTGATCGTCAGCCTGCCCCGGTGGCGGGTGAGAATGTGCTTGACGATGGCGAGGCCGAGGCCGGTGCCGTTCTTGGCCCGGCTCTGAGTCGGATCGACCCGATAGAAGCGCTCGGTCAGCCGTGGCAGGTGTTCGGGCGCGATGCCGTGCCCATAGTCGCGCACCGTCAAGGCGCCCTCCTTATCGGTCGTCGAGACGGCGACCTCTACGACGCCGGCGGTTTCTGAATCGTGGCGGACGCCATATTTGATCGCGTTCTCGATGAGGTTCTCGGCGACACGCAGGAGCTCGTCACGGTCGCCCGTCACCAGCACCGGCTGTTCGGCGCTGAGACGGATTTCGACGCCAAGATCGTGGGCCATCGGCGTCAGCGCATCGACGACGCCGCGGGTCGTCTGCGCCAGATCCACGACGTGTTCGGGCCTCAGGTGCTGCTTCTGCTCGATGCGAGACAGGGACAAGAGGTCTTCGATCAGCCTCGCCATGCGCCGGCCCTGTTCGCGCATGATGACGAGGAAACGGTCGCGCGCCTTCGCGTCGTCGTGTGCCGACCCCTGCAGGGTCTCGATGAAGCCGACAAGCGAGGCGAGGGGCGTGCGCAGCTCGTGGCTCGCGTTGGCGATGAAGTCGACGCGCAGCCGCTCGACCCGTCGCGCTTCCGTCTGATCGCGCAAGGTGATCAGCGTCGCCACAACTTCGCCATCGGCCGTCGCGAGCGGAGCGACATAGACGTCGAAAAGCCGTTCGACCGGCACGCGCTCGCTCCACTGCACCGTTTCGGGCTCGCCGCTCGCCATGACCCGGCGCCGCGCGTCGAGGACGTCGGGCGCGCGTAGGCCGAGCACGAACGGATCGCCGACCCGAAGGCCCGGCAACAGGTCGAGCGCTGGCTTGTTGGCGGCGGCCGCCCGCTCGTCGAAGCTCACGATGACGGCGGGCTCCGGCATGGCGGCGACCATCTGAGCCGCGAACGGCGATCCGACGAGATCGATAAGCTTTTGCGCGTCGAGACGGCTCATCGCCGCGTGTCGTCGGACGGGGCCGAAATGGCTTCGCGCCAGGAACGCCAACGGCGCACCGCCTCGAGGGCGCCTAGCATCGCCATCGCGGCGATGAACGGGACCAGGTAATAGACGCCGCGGAAGAGCAGGAGCGAAGCCAGCACAGCGTCCCCGTCGCTGCCGACTCCCTGGAGGATCGTCGCCTCGAACACGCCCAAGCCCCCAGGCGCGTGGCTCGCTATGCCAAACATGGAAGCGAACGAGTAAAGCGTCGCGAAAACCGGGAACCCTAAGCGATCTTCGCTCGGCAGCAGGACATAGAGCGCCGCCGCGGCCGAACAGATGTCAATGACGCCGAGCGCCATTTGTCCGAGCGTGAGCCGCGGACCGGGCAGCCTGACGCCGAGAACGGAGGCCTCCCGCCAGCGCATGACGCAGCTCCAGGCGAGGTAGACGAGCAGCGCGCCGATGACGCCGACGCCAATCAACCGATTAGCGAGGGGATGAAAATGATCGATGTCGGCGATCGGATCGGACGCCGACAGAAACCCGACCCCGACCACGAGCCCCATGCCCAGCCAGAAGGTGATTCCCGCCACGGCCGTCAGGCCAGCAATCTTGCCCGCGGAAAGCCCGGCCGGTCCATAAACCCAGTAACGGACCGCAGCCCCAGTCACCAATGGAAACCCGAGCGTGAACGAAAACGCGTAGCTCGTGAACGATGCGAGCGCCGTCAGCCGGTACGGAACCTTGATGTCCAGGTGGCGAAGCGCCAATCCGTCATAGCCTGTGAGGGCAAGGTAGCTCAACGCGCTAAAGGCGAACGAGAGCATGAACTGATCGCGGCTCGTCCCGGCGATCGCCGCCTTGAATTTGTTCGGATCGATGTGCGCGATCGTGCGCACAAAGATCGTCAGCGCGCCGGTGACGATGATAAGGCTCGCGGCCAAGCCAAGCCGCCGAAGCGCGGAACGGTGACGCGTAACGGCGTCGATAATACGATCGACGAATGTCGGCGGCTTGGGGGGCGGCGCTTGGACCGGCGCAAAGTTCAAGGCCGGGCGTCGTTTCTGGGCCTGCGCCATGCCACCGTCCTGTTGGAGC
The DNA here is from genome assembly GCA_963737365.1 of uncultured Alphaproteobacteria bacterium. Taxonomy (GTDB): domain Bacteria; phylum Pseudomonadota; class Alphaproteobacteria; order Rhizobiales; family Beijerinckiaceae; genus Roseiarcus. The sequence goes on along the minus strand of CAVTSD010000002.1, from coordinate 127,219 downwards.
AGCCGCCTATAGGGCGGTGCTGCTTGAGGCGCAAGCAAAAGCCCGCGCACGCTGTCAACCGACGGCGACTCGTTGCTTGGTTTTCCAGGACCGGTAAGCCGCGTCGGCCAGCAGGAGCGCCTTGAGGCCGTCTTCGCCGTCTGGGTGAGGCTTCCTGCCGGCCTTCACGGCGCTGACGAAAGTATCCAGCTCGTTGCGATAGGCGGCCTCATAGCGCTCGAGGAAGAAGTTGAGCGCCTTGTCGCTGGTGAAGCCGTGCGCGCCGGCGAACTCGACCGTTGTCTCGCGCACGTTCGCGGCATGAACCATGCCGTTCACGCCATGCGCCTCGACCCGCTGGTCGTAGCCATAAGCCGCGCGCCGGGAATTAGAAATCTGCGCCACTTTGCCGGACGCAGTCTCCATGATGACGACTGCGGTGTCGATGTCGCCGACATCCCCAATCGCCTCGTCGACCAGCGCCGACCCCATGGCGCTCACCGCGATCGGCTCCTCGCCGAGGATGAAGCGGGCCAGGTCGAAATCATGGATCATCATGTCGCGGAAAAGACCGCCGGAGCGCTCGATATAGGAGATCGGGGGCGGCCCGGGGTCGCGCGAGGTGATCGAGACGATTTCGAGAGCGCCAATCGCGCCCTCCGCGACACGCTTGCGCAGCGCCGAGAAATTGGGATCGAAGCGGCGATTGAAGCCGACCATGAGGGTCGCGCCGGTCTGCCTGACGACCTCGAGACAGGCGCGAACGCGGTCCACGTCGAGGTGAATCGGCTTTTCGCAAAAGATTGCCTTCTTGGCGCGCGCCGCGCGCTCGATCAGATCGGCGTGGGTGTCAGTGGGAGAGCAGATGGCGACCGCATCGACATCCTTGGAGGCGAGGATAGCGTCGATTTCCGCGACCTTAGCCCCAGTCGCCTTGGCCAGTGCGGCGCCCGCCGCGGGGTCCGCGTCGGCGACGAAGGCCACCTCGCTGTCGGAGCGCGCCGCGACATTTCCGCCGTGGATCTTGCCGATCCTGCCCGCGCCGATGATTCCAAATTTCATGCGCTCCTCCTCCGAGGGCGCCGTCCATTCGCACCGCCCTTAAGAAAAGAATATACGTTCCATATTGACTTAGGAATAGAATTTTTGTTTCATTCTGGTGAAGCAAAGGAGCGGCAAGCCGGTCATCGAGCTGCGCGCTACGGCGAGAAGCCTTAGGAGAAACGCCCATGGCCAGTACCCCCGCGGCCGCGGCCGGCGAGTCTGCGCGCCCGGCTCATTTGAGCGGCAAGGTCGCGATCGTCACCGGCGGCACGCAGGGATTGGGCGAAGCCATCGCGCGGCTCTTCGCCGAGCGCGGCGCGGCGGGGCTCGTGATCTGTGGTCGGAACGCCAAAAGCGGCGATCGGGTGGCGAGCCAGATTTCAGCGGCCTTCTGTCCGACTGTCTTCGTGCAGGCGGACCTCGCGAAGGTCGCCGACTGTCGCAAGGTGGTCGCGAAAGCGGACGAGCGCTTCGGTCGGGTCGACGCGCTGGTCAACGCCGCCGCGCTGACCGACCGCGGCAACATTTTCGACACCACCGAGGAGCGCTACAACGAGATCTTCGACGTCAACGTCCGCGCACCGTTCTTCCTCATTCAGGAAAGCGTGAAGATCATGCGGCGGGAGAAGATCGCGGGCTCAATCGTCAACATCCAGTCGATGTCGGCGCATGGCGGTCAGCCTTTCATCACCGCCTATTGCGCCTCCAAAGGCGCGCTTGCCACGCTCACCCGCAACGTCGCCCATTCTCTGTTGAAATTTCGCATTCGAGTGAACGGTCTCAACATCGGCTGGATGTCGACGCCGGGCGAGGACACCATCCAGAAAAAATATCACGACGCGCAAGACGGCTGGCTCGACGAGGCGGTCAAGAGCCGGCCGTTCGGACGCTTGATCGACCCCAAGGAAGTAGCGCGCGCCTGCGCTTACCTGTGCTCGGAGGAATCCGGGCTGATGACCGGGTCAAACATCGACTTCGATCAAAATGTCGTTGGAACCGGCGACCCGCCGATCGAGCCGTGAGCGGGAGCTGCGCTTGGCCTCCGATCCCCGCCTCGACGTCATCACCATCGGCCGCTCGTCGGTCGATCTCTATGGCGCGCAGGTCGGTGGCCGCCTGGAGGATATGGCAAGCTTCTCGAAGGCCGTTGGCGGCTGCCCGACGAACATTGCGATCGGCACCGCGCGACTGGGCCTGAAGAGCGGCCTCATCACCCGCGTCGGCGACGAGCACATGGGCCGATTCATCCGCGAGCAATGCGCGCGCGAGGGCGTCGACATCGAGGGCGTTCGGACAGACCCGGTGCGCCTCACTTCGCTCGTGCTGCTCGGCATCCGCGACGAAAAGACCTTCCCGCTCATCTTCTATCGCGAGAATTGCGCCGACAGCGCGCTCGACGAAGGCGATATCGATCCTGACTATATCGAAAGCGCGAAAGCGGTCCTCGTGAGCGGCACGCATTTCGCTCGCGCCAACACCGCCGCCGCCCAGCGGAAAGCGATGCGCATCGCGCGCGCGGCCGGCCGCAAAGTTGTCTTCGACATCGATTACCGCCCGAATTTATGGGGGCTCGCCGGCCATGGTGCGGGCGAGGAGCGCTACATCAAGTCTGGCGACGTCACGAAAAGCCTCAACGAGATTCTGCCGCAATGCGATCTCATCGTCGGCACCGAAGAGGAGATGATGATCGCGGGCGGAGCCGACGACCCGCTGGCGGCGCTGAAAACGGTGCGCGCCACAAGCCAGGCGACGCTCGTGCTCAAGCGCGGTCCGATGGGCTGCGTCGTCTTCCCCGACGGGATCCCCAATTCGCTCGAACAAGGCGTCAAAGGGCCAGGCTTTCCGGTCGAAGTCTACAATGTGCTTGGCGCTGGCGACGCGTTCATGTCCGGCTTTCTGCGCGGCTGGCTGCGTGACGAGCCGCTCGAGACATGCTGCGCCTATGCCAACGCCAATGGCGCTTTCGCCGTCTCGCGCCTTTTGTGCTCGGCCGAGTATCCAACCTGGGCGGAGCTTAGCCGCTTCCTCAAGCACGGCTCGCCTCATCGGGCGCTGCGTCGCGACGAGGCGCTCAACCACATCCACTGGGCGACGACACGTCGAAGCGAGCCGACCACGATCATGGCGTTCGCCATCGACCATCGCGCGCAACTCGAGAAGATCGCTGACGCCGCCGGGAGCCCTCGCGAGCGGATCACCACCTTCAAGCTGCTGGCGGTCGAGGCGGCAGCGAAAGTCGCGGCTGGCCGGCCAGGCTATGGCATGCTGCTCGACGGCAAATATGGGCGCGAGGCTTTGTTCCGAGCCGTCGATCATGGCTTCTGGATTGGCCGGCCGGTCGAGGAGCCGGGCTCGCGTCCGCTCGAGTTCGAGTCCGGCGGCTCGCTTGGCGCCAAGCTCGTCGAATGGCCGGTCGCCCATACGATCAAGTGCCTGTGCTTCTATCATCCCGACGACCCGCCGGAGCTGAAGGCGCGGCAGGAGCGCGAGCTCCTGCGCCTTTACGACGCCGCACGCAGGCTCGAGCGCGAATTGCTGATCGAGATCATCGCGAGCAAGGATGGGCCGGTCGACGACCACACGGTCGCGCATGTCATCGCGCGGCTTTATGAGATTGGAGTGCAGCCCGATTGGTGGAAGCTCGAGGCGACAACCCAGCAAAGCAGCGTGGGACAACGTCGCTCGGGCGATCGAGACCGGCGATCCCTTATGCCGCGGCGTGTTGGTGTTGGGGCTCGAGGCGCCGGAAAAGGATCTGGCGCAAGCCTTCGCACTGGCGCACAATTGCAGCGTTGTGAAAGGCTTCGCGGTCGGGCGCACCATCTTCGCCGAGCCGGCCGTGGAATGGTTCGCTCGCCGCATCGATGATCGCGAGGCGGTCACGCGTATGGCCGCGGCGTTTCAGCGATTAAGCGATCTCTGGCGCGAAGGTGAGCGGCCGACGCGGGAGGCGGAGATCGGAACGCCGCCGACCGATAAACTTAGTCGAAGCGGGGAAGCGCCATGACAACGATTCGATTGACCGCCGCCCAGGCGATGGTTCGCTTCTTGAGCGCCCAGCGAGTTGAGATCAACGGAAGCAAGCAGCGCCTGTTCGAGGGCGTGTTCGCAATTTTCGGCCATGGCAATGTGGCGGGCGTCGGCGAAGCGCTGTACGGCGCCCGCGAGTTGCTCCCCACCTATCGCGCCCATAACGAGCAGGCGATGGCGCATGCCGCGATCGCCTTCGCCAAAGCCTCGCGTCGCAGGCGCATGATGGCCTGCACCACCTCGATCGGCCCCGGCGCGACCAATATGGTCACCGCCGCCGCGGTCGCGCATGTGAACCGACTGCCCGTGCTCCTGATACCGGGCGACGTGTTCGCAAACCGAAGGCCCGACCCCGTTCTGCAACAGGTCGAAGACTTCGGCGACGGAACGATGAGCGCCAATGACTGCTTCCGTCCCGTGTCGCGCTATTTCGATCGCATCACGCGCCCCGAGCAGATCGTGCCAGCGCTCAATCGGGCGATGGCGGTTTTGACCGATCCGGCCGAGTGCGGCCCGGTGACGCTTGCCTTCTGCCAGGACGTGCAGACCGAGGCCTATGATTATCCGGCAAGCTTCTTCGATGAGCGCCTGCACCGCATCCGCCGCGTCGCGCCCGATCCACGCGAGATTGAGGAAGCAGCCGAGATTCTGAGACAGGCGAAGAAGCCGTTCGTCGTCTGCGGCGGCGGCGTCCTTTATTCCGACGCCGAGAAGGAGTTGATCGACTTCTGCGACGCCCATGGAATTCCTGTCGGCGAGACGCAGGCTGGCAAGTCGGCAACGCCCGTGGATCATCCATTGGCCATGGGCGCTGTCGGTGTCACCGGGACCGGCGCGGCCAACGCGCTCGCCACGCAAGCCGATGTGATTCTCGGCGTCGGCACGCGGTTCGCGGACTTCACCACCGGCTCCTGGGCGTTGTTCAAGAACCCCAATCGGCGATTGATCAGCGTCAACGTGCAGTCTTTCGACGCCGCGAAGCATCAGGCTTTGTCTGTCGTCGGCGACGCGCGGACGGCGCTTGCCGCGCTCGATTCCAAGCTCGACGCCTGGAAGGCGCCGCGCGCCTGGAGTGACGAAGCCGCGAGGGTCAAGGCCGATTGGGAGACGACCGCCGCCCGCTATACCGCGCCGACCAACGCGCCGGCGCCGAGCGACTCCGAAGTGCTGGGCGCCCTTATGCGCGCGGGCGAGAAGTCAGATGTCGTGGTGTGCGCCGCTGGCGGATTGCCCGGCGAACTGCACAAGCTGTGGCGGGCGGGCGCGCCGCTCGGTTATCACGTCGAATACGGCTATTCGTGCATGGGGTACGAGATTGCAGCCGGGCTCGGCGTCAAGATGGCCCTGCCGGACCGGGAAGTGATCGTGGTTCTCGGCGACGGCTCCTATCTCATGATGAATTCGGAGATCGCCACTTCAGTGATGTTGGGGAAGAAGCTCATCATCGTCGTCAACGACAACCGCGGCTTTGGCTGCATCAACCGGCTGCAACAGGCGACCGGGGGCGCGCCGTTCAACAACCTTCTGCGCGATGCGCGGCACGAAGCGATGCCGGAGGTCGACTTCGTCGCCCACGCGCGCTCTCTCGGGGCGGAAGCAATGAAGGTCAAGTCGATCGCCGATCTTGAGACTGCGTTCAAGACGGCGCGCGCCGCGCAGTCGACCCGGGTCATCGTCATCGATACCGATCCCATGGGGTCGACGGACGCGGGCGGCTTCTGGTGGGACGTCGCCGTGCCCGAGGTCTCCGAGCGCAAGGAAGTTGACGCGGCGCGCCGCACTTACGAGGAGGCCAAGACGTTGCAGCGGGTTGGAGATTAGCCATGAGCATTCGCATCGGCGCCAACCCGATCGGCTGGACGAACGACGACCTGCAGGAAATCGGCGGCGACACGCCGCTTGAGACATGCCTCGCTGAGGCGAAAGAAGCGGGCGTTGTCGGCATGGAGAAAGGCCACAAGCTGCCGAGCGACGGCGCGGCGCTCAAGGATAAGCTCGCCGAATTCGGCCTGAGTTTTGTCGGCGGCTGGTATTCGGCCGAATTGCTCAAGCGCTCAGCGCGCGACGAATTCAAGGCGGCGCAGTCGCATATCGCCATGACCAAAGGCGCCGGGACCGACGTTGTCATCGTGGCCGAGACCTCGAACGCCATTCACGGCGACCGGTCGAAGCCCTTATCCGAGCGCCCGCGTCTGCACAAAGACGATTGGGTCGGATATGGCGCGAAAATGACCGAGTTCGCCGAGCGCTTGGCCGACGAAGGGCTCAAGCTCTGCTATCATCATCACATGGGCACGATCGTTCAGTCGGAACGCGATATTGACGCGCTGATGGCTCACACGAAGCCACCCGTGCATTTGCTGCTCGACACCGGGCACGCGCGCTGGAGCGGCGTCGATCCTGCGGGACTGGCGCGCGCTTATCGTTCGCGCATCGGCCATGTGCACTGCAAGGACGTGCGCGAAGCCAAAATGCGCGAGTTGAACGCCGGCGACTGGAGCTTTCTCGATTCGATTTTGGGGCAAGGCAAGGAGCTCGGCGTCTATACCGTGCCGGGCGATGGCGCGGTCGACTATGTCGCGGTGTTCGACGAGCTTAAGGGCTATTCGGGATGGGTTGTCCTCGAAGCCGAGCAAGACCCGAAAAAAGCGCCTGCCCTGCCCTATGCGAAAAAGGGCGTCGCGCACATCCGCGCCGCCTTGAAGGAAGCGGGACTGGCTTAAGGGAAACTCAAGCCGCGCGCGGCTTGATCGCCTCAAGATCGGCGCCGATCTCGCGGCGGCGAGCCATCAAATCGTGATCGGCCTGCAGACCGAGGAAGAAGCCCGGCGTGAGGCCGAAGTAACGGGTCAGGCGCAGATCTGTATCCGCCGTGACCGCGCGCTTCCCGAGCACGATCTCGTTGATCCGGCGGGGGGGAACGCGCACGGCGACGGCGAGCGCGGTTTGGCTAAGGCTCATCGGGCGAAGAAACTCTTCCAACAAAGTTTCGCCCGGCGTCGGGTTGGGTAACCACTCGACATCAGTGATAGTCGACGATTTGGACATCGGCTGGACCTCCTTCCCGCCACGCAAAGCAAATTCGCGATTGGTCATTGACGCGGATCGAATATTGCCCCACCCGCTCGCCCCTCAATGCCTCGAGGCGATTGCCGGGCGGGACGTGAAGATCACTGAGCGCCCGAGCTTGGTTAAGCAGACGCAGTTTACGCAACGCGGTCGCTTGCATGTCGAAAGGGAGCCGCCGACTTCGCCGACCCGACCCGACCAGATCAGAGCTGTTTCCTCATCAGCAAAGCCCTGAATCATGTGTCGATATAACGCATAACGTTATGCGGCGCAACGCTTTTTGCAAGCTCCGCACGCCACGCGATGTTTCTGGGTCGTAGTTGCGCTAGGATCAGAGCTCGCCGGCCGTCGCCGGTCGAGGTGCGAGCCGCGCGAGGCTCTTATCCGAACACATGGAACGAGAGGGATGAGAGGAAACGCAATGGCGCAATCGAAACTGCTCGTTCATCCGCAAAAAGGCGCCGACGGCGTTGGCCACCGCATCACCCCCTACAGCGCGGGTTGGCGCTACGTCGGCTTCGAGACGCGGGCGCTGAAGCAAGGCGCGAAGTCCAAGCTCGACACCGGCGGCGAAGAGGTCTGCGTCGTCATTCTCTCAGGCAAGGCGCGCATCACCGCAGACGGCTTCGATTCCGGGACGATCGGTGAGCGAGCCAGCGTGTTCGACGGGCTGCCCTGGTCGGTCTACCTGCCCCCCCATAACGCGGCGACCATCGAGGCGGCGACGGATTGCGAACTCGCTTTATGCTCGGCGCCGGCGAGCGGCAAGTTCAAGGCGCGCGTCATCAAGCCCAGCGATGTCGGCACGCTCACCCGCGGAACCGGCTCGAACGCGCGCCATGTCCGCAATGTCCTGCCCGAAGACGCCGAGGCCGAGAGCGTGCTGGTGGTCGAAGTCATCACGCCCGGCGGCAACTGGTCGAGCTATCCTCCGCACAAGCACGACCGAGATGCGCTGCCCGACGAATCCTATCTCGAGGAAACCTATTATCATCGCCTGAAGCCGCCCCAAGGCTTTGCGCTCCAGCGCATCTACACCGACGACCGCTCACTCGACGAGACGCTGGCGGTGGGGGATGGCGACGTCGTGCTAGTCCCGAAAGGCTATCATCCCGTCGGCGCGCCGCACGGCTATGATCTTTACTATCTGAACGTCATGGCCGGACCGAAGCGCATCTGGCGCTTTTACAACGATCCCGCCCACGAGTGGCTGATGAACCAGCCTGCGACTCTCTAGACGCCGATGGGTGCGTTAGCCGGGGTCCAAAAAGTGTCCGAAAGGACGCCCGTCTCACAACGGACTAGCGACCGCGCGCCACGGCGAAGTTCCCTCCGCGCCTGCGAGCCGAAGCATAGGCCCGTCGTTTGCTAACAGAGGGCTTTGTCCCTTGCCTCGCAGAGCGACGCTTTCGCCGAGGCCGTCTTCGTCGTCTTCAAAGGCGATTTGCGCTTGTTCTTCTCACCAAACCCGGCCTCGCGCAAAGCTTGCTCGACGCGGGCATTATAACCGCGCCCGCTTGCCTTGATGCTTGCGACGACGTCAGACGCCAACCGGAACCCAACATGGACTTTCGGCGCCTCGACTTTCGGGCGACCGAGCTTTCGGCGAAACTCCGCCATGGCTTCAATGAACTCGGGCATCGCCTCGCGTACGGGCCGCATGCCCCTGAAATCCCCGCGGGTCAGCTTTCTCGCTTCGCCTTCTTCATCGGTCAAGGGCAGCCTTTTCTTCGGCATAGAGCTTCTCCTCGCGCCTATCGGCTTTGCGAAAACTGATGATCCGAAACGCATCGCCACGAATGCAGAAGCAGACGACGTGAGGCGGGCCCCGCATCGGCGCATACGCCAGAAATCGCGTCTCGCCGTAGGATTGACGTTGGTCCTCAATCATGTGCGCCGCGTCCCAATCCAGCTCCGCAATCAATTCGAACGACAATCCGCGCTCTTTAGCGTTCCTCGCGCTTTCGCCGGATCAAACTCGATCTTCACGCATTATTGTTGCAACAAAAAAGATATTCGTCAATCGGCGGGAGACCGATGATCAACTCCGCCGGACGCGCCGCGTCCTCGTCGTAATGGGCATGAGTCACGCGCTGGCCTGTGATGAAGCTTTAGGATCTAGCTAACGCCCGCGCACCTGTCGGAGCGGCCTTCAACCTCGGCGATGAAGGCGGCGACGGATCGCCCGATTGTCTCGGGGTGATCCTCTTGCACAAAGTGGAGCCCGTCGCCGAGCTGGACGAACCTGCAATCCTTGAGCCTGCCGGCAAGCTCCTCCGCGAAGGCGGGCGGAACGAGCGCGCCAGGGTTGGCGGCGAACAGGAGCTTCGGATAGGTTGAGGCGGCGAGGGCTTCATGCGCTTGGCTCATCGTCGCATAGACGTCGGCGGGCTCGCCCGCGATTGGCAATTCGTTGGGGAAGCGCCAGGTCGGCCTCCGCGACTGCGGCGTCGGGAAGGGCGCACGGTAGACCGCCATCTCCTCGTCAGTGAGCTTGCGCCGTATGGCTCCCGGCATCAGTTCGACGAACGCGTTGTTCTCAAGGATCAATGTTTCGCCTTCGCCGGGCGTGCGAAACTTGCGGAAGATCTCGCGCGCTCTGGAGCCTCGCAGAAACTCCTCCCAGGTCGGGAATGGGCGAATGAACTCCATGAAAGCGAGACCGCGCACGAAATCGGGGCGTCGCTCCGCGAGGTGAAAGGCGAGGCCGCTTCCCCAGTCCTGGGCCACGAGATAGGCCCGCTCGACTCCCATCTTTGCGATGAATGCGTCAAGGTAACGGACGTGGTCCTCGAAGCGATAGGCGATGTCCGGCTTGCCCGACTGACCGAAGCCGATGAGATCCGGAGCGATACAATGGGCCACCGGCGCGACAAGCGGGATGATCTTGCGCCAGATATAGGACGAGGTGGGATTGCCGTGCAGAAGGAGCGCGACCGGCGCATCGCGCGAGCCCGCCTCTCGGTAGGCCATTTCGGAATCGAGCACGGAAAGCTTGGGCAGAGCGACGTCGGTCATCTCGAAGGCTCCTTGAAAACGGTCATGAAAACGATGCGCTTGAAGCGCTCGAGCGGCTCAGCGTCGCGCTCGACTTTCATGCGCAGGATGGCTCCCTCCCAGGAGGAGAGCAGGAACTCGGCAAGATCCTCTGGGGCGAAGGTCGCGGCGATCTCGCCAGCCCTCTGCCCCTCGGCGATGCATGCGGCGAACGGCGCGCGCCATTCGGCGAAGATCTCCACGAGCCGCGTTCGCAACATTTCGCTTTGCGGCGCAGCCTCAAGACTAAAATCGCCGATGAGACAGCCGTGAGCGAACTCAGCTTCGACGAGACGATCTGTGATGAGATCGAGATAGCGCCTCAGACGCTCGCGCGGGCGACGGCTTGCGTCGTCTAGCACTTCCGTGACAAGCCGTTTGAGGTCGGCGAAATAACGGTCCAGCACCTCGCGCGCGAATTCCTCCTTCGAGCGGAAGTGGTTCGTGAATGAGCCCTGCGGAGCCGGCGCCTCGGCCACAATGTCTCGCACCGCCGCCCCGACATAACCTTTGCGGAACATGACTTCGCGGCCAGCGTCGAGGATACGGTCGCGGTTCGAAGGTTTCGGCATCCCAGCGTAATACGTACGTCCGTATTGATCGTCAAATCTGAATCCGGGACAACTGGGATTTCAATCGAAGCAGCCTCAATTCGCTCCCGCGGCTTCCTGGGCCAAATCGGTCGAAGGAGCGGAGCGAAGTAAATCCTCACATGGCCGCTTCTGATAATTCCGAATAGACGTTGACATTGTTCATGTTTTGTTCTAATATTAGCAAATGCACATCGCTTCCGCCCTGCGCCGCAAACGGGATGAACTCGCAGCTGCGATCGCCGCTTATGAAGCGAGGATCGACGACGCGAGACGGGACTTGGCCGCGCTCGAACAGGCCGCGCGGCTGTTCGAGCCCGAAGGCGAACCCGATGACGAGGGAGCCTTCTATGCCGCCGTGGGCCAACTTGCGCCTCCGGCCGCTGGCGCAAGGCGCTCGCACGATCAAATTTCCGGTCCATTCGAATCGATTGGCGTCCGGGACGGCTTGGGTCGGAGGGAGGTCGCGGCGCGACGATCGATACCGGATGAATTTTTTTATTTGAATTGGCCGTAACCCATTGAAAAACCCCGATTCGAAAAAATAAACGCTAGTAAATTGGAGTCATTTTACTAACGTTTATTAACGCTTATTGACGCTTACGCTCGTTTATATCAGCCGATTGCGTGGCTCCGCGGCGGCCGACCGGAGCCCGCTGGCGCTTGCCGGGCGCGCCGTTTGCGCGTCATATCGTGCCGACCAATCAGGGAGGAGCACGTGGATCTCGGCGTCACCGATAAAGTCCGTCCGCTCATCGCCGCCGTTAGGGCGATGGTGCGCGACGAGATCATGCCGCTCGAGGAGGAATATCATTCCGAGGTCGGGCGCGAAGGCGACCGCTTCAAGCCGACCAAGCGCTTCATCGAGATCCGCGAGTCTCTCAAGACGAAGGCTAAAGCCAAGGGCCTGTGGAACTTCTGGCTCATCGGGTCCGACAAGGGCTTCGGCCTCAAGACTGTCGAATACGCCTATCTGGCCGAGGAGATGGGCTGGTCGCCTCTCGCCTCGGAGGTCTTCAATTGCTCCGCTCCCGACACCGGCAACATGGAGGTGATCGAGCGTTTCGGCTCGCCCGAGCAGAAGGCGCGGTGGCTGCCAGATCTCCTCGAGGGGCGCGCGCGTTCCGCCTATCTCATGACTGAGCCCGGGGTCGCATCCTCCGATGCGACCAACATCGCCATGGACGCGCGGCTCGACGGCGACGAATGGGTGCTTAACGGCGAGAAATGGTGGTCGTCGGGCGCCGGCGATCCGCGCTGCTCCCTCTACATCACCATGACGCTGACCGATCCCGAGGCCGCGCCGCACGCGCGCCATTCGATGATGTTCGTGCCGGCGGCGACGAGGGGCATCGAGGTCCTGAGAGCGATGAAGGTCTATGGCGACGACGATGCGCCGCACGGCCACATGCATATCCGATTTCGCGACGTTAGGATCCCCAAAGACGCCATGATCCTTGGCCGCGGGCGCGGCTTCGAGATCGCTCAGGGGCGCCTCGGACCGGGGCGCATCCACCATTGCATGCGCGCGATCGGCCAGGCCGAACGGGCGCTCGAGGCGATGTGCCGCCGCTCGGCTACGCGCACGGCGTTCGGGCAGAAGCTGTCGCGCCTGGGCGCCAATCCCGACATCATCGCCGAAGCGCGCATGAGCATCGAAATGGCCCGTCTGCTTTGCCTGAAAGCCGCCTGGGCGATGGACACCCAAGGCGCGCGCGCCGCGGCGCCGCTCATCTCGCAAATCAAGGTGATCGCCCCACGGATCGCGCTCGAGGTGATCGATCAGGCGGTGCAGATGCACGGCGGCGCTGGCGTCAGCCAGGATTTTCCGCTTGCCCGGATGTGGACCCACGTGCGCACCTTGCGGCTCGCCGACGGACCGGACGCGGTGCATCGACGCGTGATCGCGAAAGCCGAGATGAAGCGCTACACCAATGAGGCTGGCGCACAGTGAGCGGCGTTTTCCCTGACGATACAAGCGCGCTTGACGCGTGGGCCAAAGCTCATGTCGCGGGCTGGAGCGGCCCCGCCACGGTCAAGAAATTTCCCACCGGACAGTCGAACCCAACCTATCTGATCGAGGCTGCGAGCGGACGTTACGTGCTGCGCCGCAAGCCGCCGGGCAAGCTCTTGAAGATGGCGCACATGATCGAGCGCGAGTTTCGCGTGCTGAAGGCTTTGGAAGGAGTGGGCTATCCAGCTCCTCGCGCGCTCGCGCTCTGCGAGGACGAAGGCGTGATCGGCACCGCCTTCTATCTCATGGCCTTCGTCGATGGTCGTGTGCTGTGGGATCCGGCGCTGCCTGAACTCAAGCGCGAAGATCGCGCGCAGATCTATGATGCCATGAACGAGGGCCTGGCGCGTCTGCATTCCATCGACGTCGCCGCCGCGGGCCTCTCGGACTACGGCAAACCCGGCGGCTATTTCGCCCGTCAATACCAGCGATGGACGGATCAGTACCGGGCAAGCGAAACGGCGCGGGTCGAGGACATGGAGCGCCTGATCGCCTGGCTTGCTAACAAAGTTCCCGCCGCCGACGATGGCCGCGTCGCGCTGGCGCATGGCGACTGGCGCATCGACAACATGATCTTCGACTCGAACTCGCCTCGCCTGCTCGCCGTCCTCGATTGGGAGCTGTCGACCCTCGGCCATCCGCTCGCCGACCTTGCCTACCAGTGCATGCAGTGGCGGCTTCCGAATGGCCGGTATCGGGGTCTTGGAGGCGTCGACCGCGCCGCCATCGGCATACCGACCGAAGCCGAATATGTGGCCGCCTATTGCCAACGCATGGGGCTCGAAGCCATCCCCAACTGGACCTTTCTGATCGCTTTCAGCTTCTTCCGCAGCATCGCGATTCACCAGGGCGTCTATAAGCGATCGCTTGACGGCAACGCCTCGAACCCCGAGCTCGCCCGGCAAGTGGGCGAATCCGTGCCATTCGTCGCGCATATCGCATGGGAAGGAGTCGAAGCCGCCGCTTAGTGTCGTTTCATGCCTCGCCGCGCTCCCGCGAAGGGCGAGCCGCCTTGCCGTCGATAGCCGCCCATGCTAAGCGGCCCGCCGACCCTGCGACGAGCTTTTTGAGCGCGCCGCCGAAGGCCCCGGAGAGGTGGCAGAGTGGTCGATCGCACCGCACTCGAAATGCGGAGTACGCGCAAGTGTACCGGGGGTTCGAATCCCTCCCTCTCCGCCAGCCGTTCGCGCATGCTCAAGCCCAAGGAGGCCGAGCGTCAGCGACGGCAATGCGCCCCAATCCCTCGCGCCAATCGACGGAGCTGAGCGTCACAGCTTCGGCGGCGCCCAATCCGGATGCGTTGAGCGCCAGTCTTCGCAGCATGCTGCCGCAAGCAGCAGCGATCCTGGAGAAAGGCGTCGGGGGGTCGCCAGAGATCGCGTAACGCGTGTTGACCCGCCAGCTGATTCTCGTCTTCATCACCGAGTGACGACCAGCGACGGAGACCACCGCCGCAGCCATGAGGAGGGTTTGAATGCGAACGAGCGTCCTTTGCAGCGCGGCTGCGACGATCGCCTTAACTCTAGGACTGAGCGCCGCTCATGCTGACGGGCTACCGGGAATGCGCGGGCATGACCATACCGGAATAACGGTGCCTGACATGAAGCAGGCGATCGATTTCTTCGTGGACGTGCTGGGCTGCCAGAAGGCGATGTCGTTCGGGCCTTTCTCGGATTCGAAAGGCACGTTCATGAAGGACGCCCTCGACGTCAATCCGCGCGCTGTCATCACCCAGGTCACGATGATCCGCTGCGGCTACGGTTCGAACATTGAGCTCTTCAGCTACCAATCGCCGGATCAGCAGGTCGTCCAGCCGAAGAATAGCGACATCGGCGGGTATCATATCGCCTTCTACGTCGACGACATCAAGGAAGCGGACAAGTATCTGCGCTCGAAAGGCGTTTGGACCTTGTTCGGTCCGGTTCCGGTCATGCAGGGCCCCGCCGCCGGGCAGGCCATCGTCTATTTCAAGGCGCCCTGGGGCCTTCAGCTGGAGGCGATCTCCTATCCGAAAGGCATGGCTTACGAGAAGGACGCGGCGACGATCCTGTGGTCGCCGAAGGATCCGGCTAAATAGGCCGGCTGCGCCGAGGGCGGGCCCGGGCAGTAAGCGCTCGGCAAACTCCGGCGACAGCGTTGCGGAGCCGCCCGTCTCACGCGCCGCGGGCGTGCTCGCCGGCGTCCAGGATCCAGGTCCGCTCGGCGAAGGCGACATAGATGCGCTCCTGGCCCAGCGCCGCGCCGAGTTCGGCGGCCAATTCGTTGAGCATCGCCTCGATTGCGGCGTCTGGCAGATGGCCGAGATAGGCATGAACCGCCTCGCCGGTGAAGAGAGCGACAGGTTCACGGTCCGACCCGACGGTGCCGTCCTCCCGCGGCCAGGCGTAGGTCACCTCCGCGCGCGTGAACATGCCCGAAAGCGCCGGCTCGCCCGCTTCGACCCGACGCCTCATCCAGGCTCGCGCGGTGCGCACCGCCTCGGAGACGTCAAACACCCGACCCTCCGCGTCCCAGCCCTCGCGTAACCCCACGCTGATGCGAAAATCGCGGCGCGGCCCATCCGAGCCATCGACGACTATGTAGTCTTGAGGTTTCGGAGGGGGCGTCATGGGCATGTCGGGCTCTTGGGTTGCTGCGACTGCGTGCGCGATGACTGGCGCGCGACCGCAGCATAAGCCGAAATTTTAGTTTCGCCTCACACCCACTCGCCGCGACAAGAATACCGGCGCGGACGACGCGCAGGGTCAAAGCTCGTCGCCGCGGCGCTAGGACGGCAGCGACCCAAGGACTCTTGGCGCCATATCGGCGGCAAATTCCTTGAACACTCGAACCGGTCGGGACAAATGGCGATTGCCGAGGTGAACGAGCGAAAGATCGGAAGCTCGAAAACGCCAGTCGGGCATGACCTCCACCAACGCACCATTCAGCATGAGGTCAGGACGAACCAGCGGCGGCAGATCTCCGATCCCCTTTCCAGCCAGGAGCGCCGCCGCCAATCCCGCATAGTCGTTCATGGACATGTAAGGCGAGAATGACACCGTCTCCACCTCGCCAGCGCGACTGCGTAGCGTCCAGGCGCTGTGAGGCCGTCGATCCGAGAAGCCCAGCAACCGGTGCTTCAACAGGTCTTGAGGAATCCTCGGCATGTCGCGGCTACTGAGATAGGCCGGGCTGGCGACGAGTTGGTGGCGATAGGTCAGGAGTTTACGCGCGACGAGTGAGGAATCCTTCAGGTCGCCGCGCCGGAACACGAGGTCGATGCCTTCCGAAACGTGATCCACGTAGCGGTCAGTCACGAACACATGGACGTAGACCTCGGGGTAGGCGGCCTGGAAGGCTGTGATCAGCGGAACCAGGAGGGTCTCCGCGATGCTGGGGGGCGCTGAAAGGTTGAGCTGACCCGACACAGTCGAGAGCTTGTTCGACGCCAAAGCCTCCACGGCCTGACTGATCTCGGCGGTGCGTCGCGCGTGATCCAGGAACTCCACGCCGATGTCCGTCAAGCGAAGGCTGCGGGACGAGCGTTCAAGGAGGCGCACCCCTAGCTGGCCCTCAAGATCCGCAACTCTGCGACTGACCGTGGAGACCGGCATCTTAAGCCCGCGGGCTGCCTCCGAGAAGCTCTTCGCCTCTGCGACCTTTGCGAAGATCACCAGCGCGTCTAGATCGGCCATGGCGTTTCGCCCCCCGCCGGCCACTATCACACGCTCGCGAGCTTCCCAAAACTGGGAACTTGGTTTGCGCGTCGGCTCGCTAGTCGCCGAACCTGCAACTTCGTAGATCCATGGTGCCAGCGGCCCGGCGCCGCGACAGATCGAGGTAATAGGATGACTCCGGACGAAGAAGCCGTAGCGAGGGTCCTGAAGGCTTACGAGAATGCGCTGAACACGGCCGATACCGAGGCCGTGATGAGTTTGTACGCCGGCGACGGCGTGTTCATGCCTCAGCACAGCCCGTCTAGCGTCGGCGCCGAAGCGGTTCGTCGCGCCTATGTCGCTGTTTTCGAAGCCATTCGGCTAAGCGTCACGTTCAACATTGCCGAAATCCGTCAGATTGCTCCGGACTGGGCGTTCGCAAGAACCAACTCCGAGGGAATGGCGACGGTCAACGCCACTGGCGAGAGTGGGCCGGAGGCCAACCAGGAGCTGTTCATTTTCCAGCGTAGCGCCAATCAATGGAAGATCGCCCGCTACGGCTTCTCCACCACCAACCCGCCGCGCGTCTAAGTCGAGCGGCCAAATCTGACTGCCGCGCCGCTCTGGGCGAAGTAAGCGCCTGAGCGCGAAGCCCTTGACATAGGGTCCTAATGCGAGGGGTCGGCTGATGGCGCGCGGCCGCTTCTCCTTCCCCCACGAAACACGAGGTGTGTCATGGACGATAGGATGAGGGCGGTCGTGATCCGCGAGCCGGGCGGCCCCGAGGTCCTGCGCATTGAGACCTGGCCCGTGCCCAAACCTGCAAAGGGTCAAGTCCTGATCAAGGTCAAGGCTTTCGGCCTGAACCGCTCGGAGCTGTTCACGCGCCAGGGCCACTCCCCCAATGTGCCGTTTCCCCGGATCCTTGGGATTGAAGCAGTGGGAGTGGTGGAGGACGCTCCCGGCGGTGAGTTCGATCACGGAGACATCGTCGCGACGGCGATGGGCGGGATGGGGCGGACGTTCGACGGCAGCTATGCTGAATTCACCTGCGTGCCGGCGGGCCAGGTCCAAAAGCTGACGACCACCTTGGCTTGGGACGTCCTCGGCGCGGTCCCGGAAATGCTTCAGACCGCCTGGGGATCGCTGTTCAAGTCGCTCAAGCTGAGCGCCAGCGAGCGCCTGCTTGTTCGCGGCGGCACCACTTCGATCGGCCTGGCCGCAGCGGCCATCGCCAAGCGCGCCGGCGCTCACGTCGCCTCGACCACGCGCGATCCCGGCCGGGGGGAGCTCATGCGGGCCAGCGGCGCCGACCAGGTGTTCATCGACACCGGCATGATCGCCGCGCAGGCGAGGGAAGCGTGCGACGGCGGATTCGACAAGGTGCTTGAGCTCATCGGGACGACGACACTCGAAGACTCGCTTCAGTGCGCCAAGCCTGGAGGGATCGTCTGCATGACGGGCATGGTCGGCAATAAGTGGTCGATCGACAACTTCAGCCCGATGGGGGCAATCCCCACAGCGGTCTGCCTGACGACTTACGCTGGCGACTCCGATGATTTCGTCCGCACGCCGCTACAAGAGCTTCTGCCCGAGATCGCCGCCGGCAAGCTGCACATCCAAGTCGGAAAAACCTTTCGCCTCCACCAAATTGCCGAAGCCCACCGCTGCATGGAAGAAAACAAAGCCAACGGGAAGGTTGTCGTGCTGCTATAATTGCTCATCGCCCGTCGAGATGAATACGACAAGACTTTTGCGCTGCGCCTCACTCCCACTCAATCGTGCCCGGCGGCTTGCTTGTCACGTCGTAGACGACGCGATTGACGCCCTTGACCTCGTTGATGATGCGCGTCGCGGCGCGGCCGAGGAGGGTCATGTCGAAGGGATAGAAGTCGGCGGTCATGCCATCGACCGAGTTCACCGCGCGCAAAGCGCAGACGGAATTGTAAGTGCGCCCGTCGCCCATCACGCCGACGGTCTTCACGGGCAGCAGCACGGCGAACGCCTGCCAGATCTTGTTGTAGAGACCGGCTTTCCGGATCTCGTCGAGAAAGATCGCGTCGGCCTTGCGGAGAATGTCGAGCTTCTCGCGGGTGATGGTCCCAGGGCAGCGGACGGCGAGACCGGGGCCAGGAAACGGATGACGGCCAACGAACGTCTCCGGCAGCCCAAGCTCACGGCCGAGAACGCGCACCTCGTCCTTGAACAATTCGCGCAAGGGTTCGACGAGCTTCATGCGCATGCGCTCAGGCAAGCCGCCGACATTGTGATGGCTCTTGATGGTGACCGATGGTCCGCCGGAGAAGGACACGCTCTCGATCACGTCGGGATAGAGCGTGCCTTGAGCGAGAAAATCGACCGATCCTTGCCCGTCGCTCGCGATGCGGCGCGCCTCGGCTTCGAACGTGTCAATGAACAGCTTGCCGATCGTTTTTCGCTTGCCTTCAGGGTCGTCGACGCCCGCGAGCGCCTCGATGAATTCTTCGGCCGCGTCGACGTGAACGAGCGGAATGTTGAAATGGCCGCGAAACAGACCGACCACCTCGTCGGCTTCACCCTGCCGCATGAGTCCGTGATCGACGAACACGCAGACGAGCTGGTCGCCGATCGCCTCATGGATCAGCACCGCCGCGACCGCCGAGTCGACGCCACCAGACAAGCCGCAGATGACGCGCGACTTGCCGACCTGCGCGCGAATGCGGGCGATCTCCTCGTCGCGGAAGGCGGCCATCGTCCAGTCGCCTTTGAGGCCGGCGACCTTGAAGAGGAAATTGGCGAGGAGCTTGGCGCCGTCGGGCGTGTGGACCACCTCGGGGTGGAACATGGTCGTGTAGTAGCGGCGCGCTTCGTCACCGGCGACCGCGTAGGGCGCGTTCTCCGACACCGCATAGACCCGGAAGCCCTCCGGCAGGCGGGTCACGCGATCGCCATGGCTCATCCACACCGGATACCGACCGCCCGTTCGCCAGACGCCATCGAACAAGGCGCAAGCCTCAAGGATTTCGACGTCCGCGCGGCCGAATTCCGCCGCATGTCCGCTCTCGACCTTGCCGCCGAGCTGCACGCACAGGGTCTGCTGACCGTAGCAGATGGCGAGAACGGGAACGCCGCTCTCGAAAATCTCAGTCGGCGCGCGCGGGCTCCCTGGTTCGGGAACTGACGCCGGGCCGCCGGACAAGATGACCGCCTTGGGCTTGAGCCGCGCAAACGCCTCGCCCGCCTTCGAGAACGGGTGGATTTCGCAATAGACACCCGCCTCGCGCACACGCCGCGCGATCAGTTGCGTCACCTGCGAGCCGAAGTCGACGATGAGGACGAAGTCATGGCTCATGGCGCCTCATTTGACGCATAGAGCAGCAAGGCGCAATGGCGGAAGGGCGTCTCCAGTCGGCGTCGGCCGGCGGCCTAAAGCGCCGCGGCCGCAGCCTTGATGCGCTTGCTCACTTCCGCCCGCCCCGCCACCGAGGACGACCATCCCCGCGTGACCGCGGTCTGACCGCCGTCGATGACGAGGTCCTGCCCGTTGACGAATCCGGAAGCGTCGCTCGCAAGAAAAACCGCTGCCTGCGCGATATCGTCCGGTAGGCCGGCGCGTGGGATCGGCTGGATCGTTGCAAAGATTTCTTTGACGACGCCCGCGACCTGGTCGGCCTTGGAGCCCTCAAGTCCGGCGTTTTTGCCGAAGATGCCAGTGACGATCGCTCCGGGCGAGAGGGTGTTGACGCGGATGCCTTTTTCCCCCAGCTCCGCCGCAGCGGAGCGGCTGAAAGCGCTGACTGCCCCTTTCGAGGCTGAATAGACATGGGCCGAGAGGCCGCCGCGATGCCCCGCGACGCTGCCGATATTGATGATGCTGCCGGAGCCCGTCTTGAGCATGGCAAGCGCGGCGTGCTTGGCGCCTAAGATCACGCCACGAACGTTGACCGCAAGGACCTGATCGATGGTCGCTGCGTCGGTCTCTGTGATGCTGATCATCGGCGAGGGAATTCCGGCGTTGTTGACGAGGCAGTCGAGCCGGCCGAACCATTCGAGCGTTTGATCGACCATCGCCTTGACGTCGGCCTCGTTCGCCACATCCGCGCGGACAAAGCGAACGCCGAGCCGCTTCTCGAGCGCGCGGCCTTCCTCCTCGCGGCGCCCGACGATCACCACCTTGGCGCCCTCCGAGACAAAGGCCTTGGCTATCCCCTCGCCGATGCCGCTCGTGCCCCCGGTCACGATTGCGATCTTGCCGTCCAACGCGCCCATGTCAGCCTCCATTTCGGGTTAATATCGTTGCGCGCGCCTTAACCGGATCTCGTCGCGGCGAGGAGCGCCTCGAGCGATTCCGAAAGTCGGCGCGCACAGATGGTATCGGCCAGAATTTCCTCTGCGGTTATCGCCTTTCCTGTCAGCGAGATCGAGACGAACGCTTCAGGGATGAGGCGGGCGGCCATCGTGGACAGGATCTCGCGCAGGGACGCCTGCGCGTGAAACGCGCGGGGCGCCGTGTTGACGAGCGCGGTGGGCTTGCCTGCGAAGGTCTCGCTCGCGACCAGCCAGTCGAGCGCATTCTTCAACGCGCCCGGAACCCCATGGGCGTATTCCGGCGCCGCGATGACGAGCGCATCGCTGGCCTCGATGAGCGCGCGAAGCGTCGCCACCGGCTCGGGCTTGGGCTTGTCCTCAATGTCATTGTCGGGATTGAACGGCGGCAGCTGCGCGAGATCGCCATAGACGAGCACTTTGACGCCCGCAGGCGCGAGCCGCGCCAGCGCTTCTACGGTCGCCGTGTTGGTTGACGCGCGGCGCAGGCTTCCGGAGATGGCGAGGATGCGGATTGGCTTCGTCGGGGACAACAAATCGCTCATCGGTAGTCGCCCAGGGTCAAGGCTCAGCCGGCGATATCGATGCTCAGTCCTCGTCGCCGGGCCAGACGATCGAACGCTGCATAATCTCGGCGTGCTCGAAAGGACGCCGCACAGGAAAGAGACTTAAAGGCAAGCCCGTCTCGTTTGCTGCTTCTAGCCGCGCGTCTTCATAGGCGCCCTCCAGCGCCTCGTCGATCTGGGATTTTAGTCCCGGATTTTTTCGCAGCTGCCGCTCGGCGCGTCGTCGTTGCTCCCGGATGCTCAGGGTCCACGAGCGGCTTCGCATGGCGGGCTGGTGATCCCATTTGAGCAAATGGAGCATGAGAACGCGGAAAGCGCTCTCCAACTTGTCATATTGCTCCTCGCCCACATCATCGATCTCCTCCGCGATCCCCGCGGCGTCGATTTCCGAGAGCCGGCCGGCGCGCAGAAGCTTAGCCTGACGGCGCGCCCAGGAATAAAGATCGACCTTTTTTGCGGCGGCCCGCTTCGTTTGTTCCCGGACCGCGCTCTCGACCATCACCTGCTTCCCTAAGAAACCTCAACTCAGAGCGATATTCAGCGCGCTCTCAGGCAGTTCCTGGCCAAAACAACGCTGATAGAATTCGGCGACCAAGGCCCGCTCGAGCTCATCGCACTTGTTGAGGAAGGTCAGACGAAATGCGAATCCGACGTCCTTGAAGATCTCCGCGTTCTCGGCCCAGGTGATGACGGTGCGCGGGCTCATCACCGTCGACAGATCGCCATTGATGAAGGCGTTTCGAGTCAGATCGGCGACCCGCACCATCTTGCTGACCGTGTCGCGGCCGTCCTTGCGCGCTCGGTGCGGGGGCGACTTGGCGAGCACGATATCCACTTCCTTGTCGTGCGGCAGATAATTGAGGGTCGCGACGATCGACCAGCGGTCCATCTGGCCCTGATTGATCTGTTGCGTGCCATGGTAGAGGCCGGACGTGTCTCCAAGGCCAACTGTATTCGCCGTCGCGAACAGACGAAACGCCGGGTGCGGCCGAATGACGCGGCGCTGGTCGAGCAGAGTAAGCCGGCCTGAGATCTCCAGCACCCGCTGGATGACGAACATCACATCGGGTCGGCCCGCATCATATTCGTCGAAGCAGAGGGCGATGTTGTTCTGGATCGCCCAGGGCAACATGCCGTCGCGGAATTCCGTAACCTGCTTGCCGTCCTTGAGCACGATCGCGTCCTTGCCGACGAGATCGATGCGAGATACGTGGCTGTCGAGGTTGATGCGAACGCAAGGCCAGTTCAGACGCGCGGCGACCTGCTCGACATGGGTCGACTTGCCCGTGCCGTGGTAGCCGGTGATCATCACCCGGCGATTAAAAGCGAAGCCCGCGAGGATCGCGAGCGTCGTATCGCGGTCAAACAGATAGTCCGGATCGAGATCCGGCACGTGTTCGTCATCGCCCCGCGAATAGGCGGCGACCTCCATATCGGAATCGATGCCGAAAGTCTTTCGCACCGATATCCGTGTATCGGGCAAACCGGGCGTTAGTTCGGATCCCACCATCGCTTGCACTGAATTCATCGGTCCTCCACACTCTTCCGCGAGTGGAAGAGAGCGTCGTTCTCATACTCGAATTTCGGCCGCTCGCAAAAAGCAAGCGCTCACAGCCACATCCCTAACCGCCAAGATGGCGGGCCGTTCCGCTAATGCTGCCCTGGAGTTAGACGAGCTTATTGGCGCGCAGAAAATTGTAGGCCTGGATGATCTCGCGCAATCTCTCTTCCGACGAACGATCACCGCCGTTCGCGTCCGGATGATGGCGCTTGACTAGTTCCTTGTACCGCGCCTTGATCTTTGTTGGGGTCGCGTCGCCGCCAAGTTCAAGCGTCAACAAGGCCTTGATCGCCAGAGCGTTGTACCGCGGCGGCGGCTCGGTCTGGGGGGCCTTCCCCTTCGCTCCACGTCGTCGCGCGGCGCGAGCCTCTGCGAAAACGGATTCATCGACCGGTTGGGCGCCGGGCGCCGCCCGCGCGCCCATTTTCCATGTTGGGCGGTGGCCGACCGCGTCGGCTTGACGGAATTTCGCCATCGAAGCGTCGTCCATGCCGCGAAAATAGTCGTAAGAAGCGTTGTATTCCCGTACGTGGTCGCGGCAAAAGCTGAAATACTCGCCTTCGCGCTCCCGGCCCTTCGGCGCGCGGAACACGCCTTCGGCCGAGCAGCCAGGGAACGAACACGGCGTGGTCGGCGCCTTTTCCGGCGCACGCTCGGCCGGCTTGACCCGGATACGGTCGAACAGACGAGAGTTCAAATCCATGCCATGACCTTTATGACCGCCAACGTCCTCGGGCAAGCCCGAAACGCTCGACCTCGGCAAAAGCCCGCAAATCGGGCGCCAATCGGGATATTCATCGCCCAGCCCAGCGTAAGATATTTAGGGTCGCGATCTGCTTAACGGGAGTGCTCAAACCGTGATCATGCAAGAGAGAATTGTCGCGCGCCTGACGGCGCTCGATCCTATCCTCCTCGACGTCGTCGACGAGTTGGACCGCCACGCGGGACATGTCGGCGCGCGCGAAGGCGGGGGCACGCATTATCGCGTCCGAGTGGTGTCGGCCAAGTTTGATAAGCGGAGCCGGGTCGAGCGGCATCGTCTCGTCTATGACCTTCTCACGGCGGAATTCGCCGATGGGCTGCATGCCTTGGCGTTGGTCGCCAAGGCGCCGGACGAGCCATGACGTCGGATCGGCGCCCCGTTTCTTTCGGACCCTATTCTTTTACGCTTGCGCCTGCCGAAGCCGAAGCCGCGGCCGCCCGCGCGGGATTGCGCACTGCGCTCAAGGGGGGACTGCTCACCAGTCATGTGGCTCCGCTGACAGCGTTCGCGCTGGTCATGGCCTTTGCTTCCGTGCTGGCGCTGACGGGTCTCATCGGCCGCCGCGCCGGCGAGGCGACAATCCTCCTGGCCGCCGCTGTATTCATGATCCAGCGGCTCGCGAGTTATTGGCGAATCCGCGGCGCGCGCAGCAACGGGCGGGCTGCGATCGGGCGCCTTCAATCGGCGGCCGCGCTCAAGGCCACGTTCGGGGATGAAGCGATCTGGTATGAGATCGATGGGCGCACATTGAACCTGTGCTACGCCGATTGCGAACAAGCGGAAGACGCCGGCGGTCTTATCTACGTTTGGCCTCGGGATGGCGCGCCTATCGTTGTGCCGACTCGAGCGCTGACCGACGCTGAGGAGGCGGCGCGCCTTCTTTCACGCCTATCGGCTAGGATTGGGAACGAACGGCAGGCGGCGCTCGCGGTTTAAGGCAGAGCGCTGTTACTGCGGCGACACCGCTGAGGAGGCGGAATCCGCCGCATCAGCTTCAGGTTCAGCAGAATTCCGTCGCGTCGGCGGGATTGGCGGCGTATGCAGCGACGCCAGATGCAAGTCCTCGCGACGCGGCGGCAGCGGCGCCGAAGCATCCTGCTGGTCGGGATCGTTCGCCGTTTCGACACCCGGCGAGGGCGCGGGATCCTGCCCGCCAAGATGCAGCCACTTCTGCACGTTCTTCGCGCCCCCGGTCACTCCCCCGAGCATCCCGCTGGACTGGGTCGCGGGCGCAGCGACGGCGGCGACCGTTGTCGGAGAAGCCTGCGCCGCTGAAGTCTCGACGATCGCTGGAGCCGCGCTCGCCGCGTGCTTCTTGTCCGCGTCGGCCACAGCGACTTTCACCACGGCCGCGACGGGCTTCGATCTGTCGTTGAGAACAATCTCTTGCGGTCCGCTCGTCAAGGCCTCCGGGTCGCTCACGTCCTTGTAGCCGGTGAAAACCGGATTTTGTCCGCCATCGGCGTAAACCAGATGGATCGGCTTGACGCCAGTCGCGACCAATTCCGCGACCTTGGTCTCGTCCTTTTCCTCTTTCTCGGCGACCAACGCCTCGACGTTCGCGTCGCGCTTGAGCGCGGGGCAAGGTTCGCTGCCGGTCACTTCGTCTTTCGCGGTCGCGTCGAACACGTAGTGCTTGCCGCAAACCAAGACAGACGGCTCATTCTTGGTGACCTCGAAGTGGTCGGACCCGTCTTTCAGGTTTTTCCAGAAATCGATGTTGGGATCGAGCCGGAACTTCGCCATGTTCTCGGCCGTCATGTGGAACGGGTAGGACTGAAGCTGGATCTCGCGTTGGCCGCCCGCGAACGAATCGCGAGCGATGGCGTAAATGTCGGCGACCTGCTCGTCTGTCATTGAGAAGCAGCCCGCAGACGAACAGACGCCATGCACCATCACGTTGCCGCCGGTGCGCCCATAGGCCCGGTCGTATGCGTTCGGGTAGCCGACGTTAAACGCCAGATAATAGTGGGAGTTGGGGTTCATCTGCCCCGGCGCGATCGAGTAGAACCCTTCCGGCACCTGCATGTCGCCTTCGCGCTTCTTTGGACCCAGTTGTCCCGACCAGCGGCACATCGGATAGGTTTTGAGCAGCGCGTATTGGCCATTCGACTTCATTTTCCAGATTTCGAGCTCAGCCTCCTTCTTGTAGGTCCGGATGACCGTCGGGGAGGAAGGCGTCGTGTCCAACGCCGTCATTTGCGCAAGCGTGGCGCTGGAAATCGGCTGCTGAGATCGCGCAGAGCTCTGATCGAGGTAAGAATTGTCGCAGCCGGCGATCCCCGCACAAGCTGCTATGGCTAGTCCTACGGCGGTCCCGCGCCGGATGATGGAGTTCATCGATCTCCCCGCATTCGACCCGACTCTTAAGCGCGCCAGCTCCAAAAGTCTACCCGGCCATGAAAGGCGGCCACCCTTACCGACCCGTTAACGGATTGTCTTCCCAAACGAAATTGTGGCTCGCGATCAACGCAATAAGGTTAAATCGACGGTGGCTGCGCCATTCGCGCCGCCCTTCGTCGCGCTCACCAGCGGTCGGAAACCGGCGCGGAATTGAAAATCTCGGCAAGCCTCGCCCGGGTCGCCCGCGTCGTCTCTTCAGGAAGCGCCTGTCGCGGGAAAAAGCGGACTTCGCGGATCTCCCAGTTTGGCGCGCGCTCGCCCAAGACCCGAAAGTTTCGGACAACATAAACGGCCACATGGTCGCGCTTCGATGTCTGAGTGTTGAAGAACAACCCGTGCAGGACGGGTTGACCCTCCATCGCGATGCACGCCTCCTCTTCGAGCTCGCGGGTAAGCGATTCGACGCAAGTTTCTCCGACCTCCACCCCGCCGCCCGGAAAATGCCAACCGGAAACGTAGCCATGTCTCACCAGCAGGACTTCGTCGTTGGCGCTGATCACAATTCCCCTGACCCCAAGCGACATCGGCCGGGTGACGAGGAAGGCCCAGTGCAACACCCGCAGCCTCAGCTTTTCTCCGATCGACGTGGCCATGCTGCGGATGCCCCAAACCTTTACAGGATTGTCTTTCCGTTCAAGCAATCTTATTGCCGTGCGGTCAATGGCTCTAGGCTCCTCGCCTTGGCGGCCGCCGAACAGGGCGCTCAAGGATGAGCTTCGTCATTGCGCATATCACCGATCCGCATTTGAGCCCGGCGCCCATGCCCGGCTTCGCCGATTTGCGGCTTAAGCGCGTCATGGGCTTCATCAATTGGAAGCGCGGGCGCGAACGGCTGAACGACATGAGCATGCTTAAGCGCCTGGTCGAGGACCTGCGCGCCCAGCATCCCGATCATGTCGCGGTCACCGGGGATCTGGTCAATATCGGCATGCCGATCGAATTCCAGCGCGCGGCCTTATGGATGGAAACGTTGGGCGAGCCGGCCGACGTCAGCTTCGTGCCAGGAAACCACGACGCCTATGTGCGCGCGTCCATGCCCTTGCTTGAGACGACGTTCGCCCGATGGGCCACGAGCGACGATGCGCCAGAGAGCAGGGCGATTTACCCGTACCTCCGCGTTCGCGGCGAGATCGCGATCATCGGCTTGAGCTCCGCCGTGCCGACAGCTCCGCTGATGGCGACGGGCCGGCTCGGCGGAAAACAGATCGAGGCCTTCGCCGAACTCCTGCGCCAAACCGGCGCGAAGGGGCTGGCGCGGGTCGTGCTCATCCATCATCCGCCCCTCTCCGGCGTCGCGCCGCCGCTGCGCGGACTCTCGGACGCCGTCGCATTCGAACGCGTCGTGCGCGACTTCGGCGCCGAGGCGATCCTGCACGGCCATATCCACCGGCAGGCTGTCCGCTCGTTGCCCTCCCGCGCTGCGCGCACGGTCGAGCGGCTCCGTGCCGGTCCTCAGCGCGCCTTCAGCCGCCGCGGCCGCCAGTCACCCACGCTATCGCGCCGCCTATCATCTGGTTCGGCTCGAACGCGAGGGCGAGCGCTGGCGCGTCGGCGCGCGCTCCCGGGGGCTGACCCCTGAGAGTGCGGCGATCGGCGAACGCGAGGCGCTAGGGGTCTAGCGGCGCCGCTCGCCAAGATCATCGCGACGACAGGCCACCGGCCGACCTTGCCAGCGCGAGCGGAGCGGGCGAAAAGCGCGACCATGATTCGGCGGCGCTAAGACCGATTCGGCTGGGGCGAGGTCGGCCGAGCGCGCGGGCGAGGGTCCGAAGGATCGTCGACTTTGGGAGGGCAATCCATGTCTGAAGCCAGCGACTCCGCGGTTGAGGCAAAAGAGAAAAGCCGGGCGGTCGCCCTCGTCATCGCGGTTCTGGCTCTCATGTTAGCTCTGGCGGAAGCGGGCGCAAAAAACGCCCAGCACCTGTCGACGGAAAAAAATATCGAATCCTCCGACCTCTTCAATTTCTACCAGGCCAAGCGGATTTGCTCGACCGTGGTGGAAACAGCCGCCGCCGCGCTCGAGGCGCAAAAAAGCGCCGTCACCGACCCCAAGGCGCAAGAGGCGTTCGAGAAGCAAATCGCCGACTTCAAGGCGACCGTGGCGCGGTATGAAAAGGATCCGAAGAAGCCGGAAGACAGTATGGATGCGATCCAAGATCGCGCCAAGGAAGCCTCGGAAACTCGGGAATTGGCTAACCGCAAGCTCGGACATTATGAACTTGGAAGCGGACTGACCCAGATAGCCATCGTGCTGGCCTCCGCGGCGATCATCACGGAGATCACCGCCCTTGTGTGGTTGAGCGTCGGCTTGGGGGCGATCGGCGCGGCCCTCCTCGCCTTCGGCTTTTTCGCCCCGACCGTGCTGAGTTTTATCGGCTAGGGTCGAGGCGCGACCCTAGTCCCGCCGCTCCCTTATCCGCTCGACGCCAAAGCATTCGGCAAGGCTGCGCGCAGGCGCGAGGGCGCGGTGGGAAGAAGCTTCTTCACCGCGGCCGAAGTGGCGATCTGGCTGCGGTTGACGAAGGCCTCGTGATTGCGCTCGATCTCGTCGAGATCGTAGAGGTAATTGACCATAATGCCGAAGGACTCGGCGAGCCCCTTCGGCGACAAGTCTCCCTCCCAGTTGATGCGCTCAAGCCGCGCGCCGTTGCCGAGATGAAAGCGGGCGACCGGGTCTGGAATCCGTCCGTCGGGACGACGCGCTTTCAGGAAATAATAGGCGGCGAGCGGCTCGAGCGCAGCGCGCAGCTTGGTCGAGGCGCCGGGCGCGAGGCCATTGTTCTCAGCCGCAAGTTCAAGCGCGACGTTCTTCATGGACGCTATGGCGGGATCTTCGGTCGTCTCAAGCCAGGGGCGGAATCCTGGAACCGGGGAAAGGGTGACGAAGCTCTCGATCGCCGGCAGTTCGCGGCGGATCTCCTCGACCACCTGCTTGATGAGGAAGTTGCCGAAATTGACTCCCGCGAGACCCTGTTGGCAGTTCGAGATCGAATAGAACGCGGCCACGCGCGCCTTGTCCGGCGCGAGATGTGCGCGCTTCTCCGCAAGCAGCGGCGCAATCGCCGCCGGTGGCGCAAGAGTCAGCGCGACTTCGACAAAAATCAGCGGCTCGTCGATCAGCCTCGGGTGGAAGAACGCGTAACACCGCCGGTCGGCCGGATCGATGCGCCGCCTCAGTTCGTCCCAGTCGCCGATTTCGTGCACCGCCTCGTAGCGGATGATCTTTTCCAGAAGCGCAGCCGGCGATGACCAGTCGATGCGGCGCAACACCAGAAAGCCGCGATTGAACCACGAACTGAACAAATGCATAAAATCGCGATCGACGATGGCGAGCAAAGGATTTTGTTTCACGAGCTGCAGCAGGTCCGCGCGCATCGCGACCAGCGCGGCTGTGCCCCCCGGCGCACGATTGAGCCGCCGGAACAGAGTATGACGACGCGGCTCGGAGGCGTAATGGATGTTGCTCGCCGCTGCTTCGTCGCCATCCGACTCGAACTTGGCGACCGCCTCCCGCACCCGATCGCGATCTGGCCCGAAATTGTCGGCGAGAGCGCTGAAGAACGCCGCATGATCACTGGGATCGAGCGCACGATAGCGTCCCATGACCTCTGCGGCGAGCGCGACCCCCGACGCTTCGCCCCGGCCTTCGACCAAAGCCCGACAGTCGTCGATCAGCTGCTCGACGCGGTTATCCGCATCCTTCGGCCAAGGCTTGATCTTGAGCATGGAGCGGCCGCGCTCGGCGACCGAGGCCAGAAGATCGTAGAAGAAGGCGTTGCTCATGATTTTCCGTCGGCCCTAAGCGCTGGCCCGCAATCGGACGAGAACTATTGTTGCGCGGGGGTGAGAGCAAATCAAATCCGTTTTTCAACTCAGAACGGCGGCACGCCGATCCAGTTCCCCCAAAGATCGCGCACACGCGCGACCCAGGCCCAGTAGCCGCCGATTCCAAGCAGAAGCGCGAGCGTTATCGACCCCAGAAGCATCAGAAACAGGCTGAACACGTCGCCGAGCCGGCGCATGATCCCCCGCTTTGGCCGACCTCTCGGCTGTTCGGCGACGGCGAATGGCTCGCTCGCGCCGGCAGCGGGATAAGGCAAGGCGCGTGGGCGCGGCCTGGCCATCGGCCAGGTCGCCGGCCCGTTCGCTTCTGCTTGCTGTACGCGCGGCCCCATAGCCATGCGCGGCTCGACCGTCACCGCCCGCTCGCGCTCGACCAGGCGGCGCGCGACATAATCGGTGACGGCGGCAACGATCGTGTCGAGCGATTGGCTTTCGGCCATCAGCACCCGGCCTTGGCGCGTATCCTGGAAAAATCGATAGGTGCGCTTGTCGTGCGCCAGGTCGACGAAGGCGATCATGTCGACGAAGAGGCGCGGATGCTCGCTCTGCGTCAGCGCCAGATCAAACAGGTCGACGCCCCGAGGCGCCTGGTCGACGATCGGCTCCAACGCGCTCTCGAGCGCCTTGAGGCGGGCGATCTCGAGCTCGCGCACTTCCGCAATCGCATCGGCTCGCTCGGCGTTCTCGACCCGAGCCTGCCGGATGGAGGCGACCAGATCCGGCTGAACCGGGACGTTATCGGGCTTGTCGTCCATCGACTCGCATTTGGTCAGCGCTTTCGGACGCGAGGGTAGCCTGAATCCGCTGGATCGCAAGCTCGTCCGGGCGCCACGGCTTGGCGCCGATTGGCGCCATTGATCATCAAGTTGAGATTGCCGATAACGCTCGCGCGGCTGATCGCGGCCGCCTGATGAAGGTTGTGAGCGATGAGCGCCGCGGATCTAATCGAATTTTCTCCCGAGGTCGCCGAGGCGCGCTCCTCAAAAAAGCCGATCGTCGCCCTCGAATCGACGATCATCACGCATGGCATGCCCTACCCGCGCAATGTCGAGACCGCGCTCGCCGTCGAACACGCGGTGCGCGAGATGGGCGCCGTGCCTGCAACGATCGCGGTCATCGGCGGCGCCTTTCGGGTTGGCCTTGCGGGCGAGGAGATCGACCGGCTCGGCCAGCTCAGCGGCGGCGTGGTGAAAGCCTCGCGGCGGGATCTCGCGCTGGTCGCCGCGCGCAAAGGCTCGGCTGGCACGACGGTCGCCGCGACAATGTTCATTGCCGGGCTCGCGGACATCGAGATCTTCGCCACCGGCGGCATCGGCGGCGTCCATCGCGGAGCGGAGGAAACATTCGACATCTCGGCCGACCTCGTCGAATTGTCGCGCACCCGCGTCGCGGTCGTCTGCGCCGGCGCAAAATCGATTCTTGATATCGGCAAGACGCTTGAGTTCCTCGAGACGCAAGGGGTCGCGGTCGTCGGCTACCGGACCGACGAATTCCCCGCCTTCTTCTCTCGCTCGTCTGGATTCAAGCTCGAGCATCGCTGTGACGGGCTGCACGATCTCGCCCGCACGATCCGCTTGCAGCGCGAGATCGGCCCGGGCGGCCTCCTCATCGCCAATCCGATTCCCCACGATCACGCGCTTGAAGAAGCGGCGATCGAGGCCCGCATCGCCGAAGCTGTGGCCGAAGCAAAGGCGCAAGGCGTGGGCAGGAAGGAGGCGACGCCGTTTCTCTTGAAACGCGTGGTCGAGCTCACCGGCGGACAAAGCCTCGAGGCCAATATCGCGCTCATCAGGAACAACGCCATGCTCGCCGCGCAGGCGGCCGTGGAACTCATGGAAGTGGTCTCATGATCTTGTCGAACAAACCTGGCGACGCGTTCGTTGGGGAAAGCGCTCAACCGAGCGCCGCGATCGCGTTCGCCTTCTGGCCTCGGTCTGCCTCGAACATAGGCGCGTTTTGAGCTTGAGCGTCGCTCTCCGGATCGCGGTTTTTTCGTCAAAGACGTTTTGCTTGTCCGCCATCGCCAGTTCCCACTAAGCTCCCTTGTTCGCGCATGACGCGGGCTGGAGGCGACGCGATGAGACATTGGCGCCCCGCCCTGATTTTTGCGGCTTCCATTCTCTTGGCGTCGGAGGCGTTGCCCATGCAAAAAGAAGAAGGAATCGTCAAAATTCCGAGCCATCATTCCGTCGATGAGACGGTCGCCAAGCTCGAGGCGATTCTCAAATCCAAAGGCGTGACGCTGTTCGCGCTTGTCGACCACAGCGGCGAAGCCGAGAAAGTGGGAATGACAATGCCTCCGACCAAGCTTTTGATCTTCGGCAATCCGAAGGGCGGCACGCCGCTGATGCTGGCGGCGCCGAGCGTAGCGCTCGATCTGCCGCTGAAGATCCTGGTTGCGGAAGATTCGCAGGGCAAAGTGTTGATCTCTTACAATAGCACAGAATATCTGAAAGAACGCCACGGGTTTCCGGACAATCTCGCGGCGAATATCGGGGTCGTGCAAGCGTTGGCGGCCGCGGCCGCAGAGTGACCACGTCGGCTCGGTCGGACGCTCTGCATAGCGGCGTAAGAGAGGCGAGCCAGATCCAACTCGCTCCCTTTCGCTCCACGCTGTCGCGACAACTTTTGGCAACATTCTTGTCTCACAAGGCAGCTCGCCGACGAGGGGTTCGATGATTGTGCGCGCTCCTCGCGCTCTCGTCATCGGCGATGTGATGACCGACATCATCGTTCGCCCCGAAGGCCCGATCGCGCGCGGCTCGGACCGGCGCGCCGCGATCGCGGTTCAGCCCGGCGGCTCGGCCGCGAATCAGGCCGCGTGGCTCGCCTCGTTCAACGTTCGCGTCGATTTTGTCGCGCGCGTCGGCGCCGCCGATCTCGAACGTGAGAGCGCCCGTTTCGAGGCGATTGGCGTCGCACCGCATCTTGTCGGCGATCCCATTCGTGAGACCGGCCGGCTGATCGCGCTCATCGATCCAGACGGCGAGCGCAGCTTCCTCACCGATCGCGGCGCCAACGATGCCCTCGAAGCGCGCGACATCCCCGACGCGCTGATCGCCTCCGCGTCTCACATCTCTCTCTCCGGCTACTCGTTCTTCGCTCCCTCCCCGCGCGCAGCGGTTTTCGACATCATGCGGCGCGCGGCAGGCAAGCCCGTCAGCGTCGATCCGGCGTCGGCGGAATTCCTGCGCGAGGTCGGCCCCGAGAATTTCCTTGCATGGACAAAAGGCGCGACAATCCTGTTCCCCAACGAAGAGGAAGCTGCGGTTCTCGCAGGCTCGACCGATCCCGAGACCCAATGCGCCCGGCTTGCTGCGCTCTATCCGCTGGTCGTCATCAAGCGCGGCGCGGCCGGAGCCGAGGCTGCGGAAGGCGCGCGCCGCTGGCGTCTCGCGGCGGCCAAGACCGAGCCGGTCGATACGACCGGCGCGGGCGACGCCTTCGTCGCCGCCTTTCTCGCCGCGCGCCTGAGCGGCGCGGACATTCGGACCGCGCTTGAACGCGCCGCTGGAGCCGGCCTGACCGCCGCGACGCTTGTCGGCGGGCAGCCGCGAGGTCCGATTGCGGCCGGCGACTAGAGCGCGGCGCTCTTCATCCTGCGATAGCCCGCGAAGCCGAGACCGGCAAAGCCGATCGCCATCATCGCCCAGGTGGCCGGTTCGGGAACGCCGCCCCCGACAGTGAAGGAGTCGGGCGCCACGACGAGACTGTACGCGCTGCAGTCCGCAAATGTGGCCTTAGCGCAATCGATGGATACTTGCGGGTCTACAAAGGCGGAAAATGACCCCATCGGGCCTACGCTGCCGTCCAGGTTGCCACTGGCCTCGATGAAGATCGAAAAAGTATGGTCATTCAACGGGGAGTCATCGACTGAAGCGCTAACCGCGAAGGCGCCCGAACCGCAGCCCGAAGGAACAGCGCTCGGCGAGCAACCGAACTCCCCACCAACAGCAAAGCCAGCACCACCGCGGAGCCCGATCTGAGATGCGGTGCCGACTCCAGCGAATGCTGTCCCCGTTCCAGACGCAAGGGCGCTATAGCTTCCGGAGATGAGGATGGGAACAAAGATGTCCGTTTCGGAGGGCCCCTCAATCTGTATGTCCCAAGTGGATTCTGCGAGCGCGCTGTCGTATCCGCTGAGGGAGTCCGTTTGCGTGCCGTTGCCGCTCACCGAAACCTTGGGACCGCTCGGTGTAGGAAAGCCGCTTGCGGTTTTTCCATTTGCGCTGGACGTTCCCGGCGTCGTCGTGATGGCGCCGCCGGGAACGCCGCCGGCAACGTAAATGTAAAGCGTCGAAAGATCGGCGACATCGGCAAAAGCCGGAGTGCCGATCAGCGCGCCGCCGATCGCCGCCAAAAGCGCCAGTTTGTACATGGATGAGCCCCCCGCCGCTCGAGATGTTGGGTCGAGCCGTTGTGATCTTGGAGAGACAGCGAAACGGCTGTCTCGAAGGCGTTACGTCGGCAACCAGAACGCGGTTAGATCCGCGTCTCACGACTTCCCTCTAACTCAGGGCAAACCCCGAGGCCCGAAATGACATCAGCAAAATGGGCAAGCGCACCCTCGCGCATAAACTGGAATTTAGCAAATCTCTACATAGTCCTTGTCTCAGATCGGATGCTCGGGAGCGTGGTCCATTCCGTGCGACCGTCCGCAGCCGTCTTGCTCGGTCTTGGCGGCCCAAGTGAGCCCAACTGACCATAACCGCTCATCGCGGCTGATAGATATCATCACTTCTTTTGATAGACTTGCGGCAATTGCTATCTATACCTATCTTCGCCGCTAACATGGTGTCCGGTTCTATATTTGCCGCACGTCTTCAGTCGCAAAACTGGATGAGCGGCAGTATTTCGGGGGCCAAATCGATCTCAGTTCCGTTTAGGAGGGCTCAATGTCCATTCGTCCCGTGAAGCGCGTCAGCCAGTCCGTTCCCACCATGGAGGGGGCGGGCGTCAAGCTGCGCCGCGCCTTCGGCTTCGGCGACACGTCCGATTTCGATCCGTTCCTGATGATGGACGATTTTCGCGGGGATCGACCGGAGGATTATCTGGCAGGCTTCCCATGGCATCCACACCGCGGGATCGAGACCATCACCTACGTGCTGGCGGGCGAAGTCGATCACGGCGACAGTCTCGGCAACCGCGGCAAGCTTGGCTCGGGCGACGTCCAGTGGATGACCGCCGGCAGCGGCATCCTGCATCAGGAAATGCCGACCGGCGACGCGAAGGGGCGCATGCATGGCTTCCAGCTGTGGGCGAACCTGCCTGCGCATCTCAAGATGACGAAGCCGCGCTACCAGGACGTCCCCGCAACTGAGATTCCCGAGGTGATCGACGATGACGGCACGCGCGTGCGCGTTATCTGTGGCGAGTTTTGGGGCAAGAGCGGTCCGGTTGACGGCGTCGCCGCCGAGCCGCGCTATCTCGACGTGACGGTGCCCGCAGGAAAGAAGAAGCGCCTCAAGGTCGAAGATTTCCGCCAGGCCTTCGCCTATATCTTCGAGGGCTCGGCCATGTTCGCGGACTCGTCCGAACCGTTCGGGGTCTTACGCGAAGCCGAGATCGACGGCGAAGAAGTCCTGCTGCGCGACAAGGTCGGCAACCGATCGCTCGTCGTGTTCGGCGCCGGCGACGAGGTCGTCGTCCAAGCGGGCGAAGAGGGCGTGCGCTTCCTGCTCGTCTCCGGCCGCCCGCTACGTGAGCCGATCGCCTGGCACGGGCCGATCGTCATGAACACGCAGGCCGAGATCCGTCAGGCGCTCAGCGACTTGCGCAGTGGCGCGTTCATCAAGAACTGACGAAACCGGTTCGGGCCGCGGATCTTGCGGCTCGAACCGGAACCGTAAACATCCGTCAAATCCGGAGCTAAGTCGGAACCCGGCTTTAATTGTCACGTTTCATGATCGTGAGCGCAGGCGCGCAGCGTCGAGCGGAGCCGATTAGACATGGCCAACTCAACGATCACCACGCAATGTTGCATCGCCGGCGGCGGCCCCGCGGGCATGATGCTTGGCTTCCTGCTGGCGCGGGCGGGCGTTCAGGTCGTCGTGCTTGAAAAGCACGCCGACTTCTTTCGCGATTTTCGGGGCGATACGGTTCATCCCTCAACGCTCGAGTTGATGGTCGAGCTCGGCCTGATCGACGACTTCTTGAAAATCCCGCATCAGGAAGTCAGAACCCTGTCAGCGCAAATCGGCGCCGACCATATTGAAATGGTCGATTTTCGCCACCTGCCGACGCACTGCAAATTCATCGCGCTGATGCCGCAATGGGACTTCCTCAACTTCCTGGCTAGGCGCGCCAAGCGCTACAAGACATTTGACCTTCACATGCAAGCCGATGCGACCGATCTCATCGTAGAGAACGGGCGCGTCGTCGGCCTGATCGCCAAGACGCCCGACGGCGACCTCGCCATCCGCGCCGACCTGGTGGTTGGCTGCGACGGACGCCATTCGGTCGTACGCGAGAAGGCTGGATTCGCGAGCGAGGACTACGGGGCGCCGATGGATGTGCTCTGGTTTCGTCTGTCTCATAAGGACGGCGACAGTCCCGACACGTTCGGCCATGTCGAAGCGGGCCGGATGATGATCATGTTCGATCGCGGCGATTACTGGCAGTGCGCTTACGTCATCCCCAAGGGCGGTATTGAGCGGATGAAGTCGGAGGGCCTCGAAGCCTTCCGCAAACAGGTTCTCGAGATGTCGCCGTTCCTGTCCGACCGTGTCGGCGAACTGAAAACCTGGGACGATGTCAAGCTGCTCAGCGTCACCGTCGATCGGCTGAAGAAATGGTGGCGGCCTGGGCTCCTCTGCATTGGCGACGCGGCGCATGCGATGTCGCCAATCGGCGGCGTGGGCGTCAACATGGCGGTGCAGGACGCCGTCGCCGCGGCCAATCGGCTTGCCGGACCGCTCGCCATGGGCAAGATGACGGACGCGGACCTTCGAGCCATCGAGGCGCGCCGCACGCCGCCCATGCGGTTCACCCAACGGCTGCAGCTCACCATCCAGCAGCGGGTTATCAGCCGCGTCCTGAAAAGCCACGCGCGTCCAAAGCCGCCGCTCCTCCTCAAGCTCTTCGGCGTCTTTCCGATACTCCGCCGCATTCCGGCGCGGCTGATCGGAATCGGCATTCGCCCTGAGCATATTGAGACGCCTGAGGTCGCGGCGCCGGTTTCAGAAATCAGCCGCATCATCTCGCGTCAGCGCGAGAGCGCCTCGGCGTAAACGCTGAGCGTGTCGCGCGTCATGCGCTCGAGCGAATAAGCTTCGGCGATCTTCGCCCGCGATCTACGACGCACGGCCTCGCGCGCAGAGGCGCCGAGCGAAAGCGCAGCGCGGATCGCCTCGGCGAGCGCGGCAGGCTCGCGAGGCGGCACGAGCCAGCCGGTGCGCGTTTCCGCGTCCGCGTGTGGCGGCGCTGCGACGATCTCCCGCGCGGACCCTACATCGGAGATGATGGTGAGCGCCCCTATTGCGGCCGCCTCAATCGAAGTGCGCGTAACGCCGTCGGCTTCGTTTGCGGGAAAGACCACGACCGCCGCGCCGATGAACGCAGCTGGCGGATCGGTGGCGGCGCCGAGTCGCACGATCAGGGACTGGACGCCGCACTTGATGGCGAGCGCGTCAAGCTCGCGCGCGAACGCCGGCTTCGCCGCTTCCCCCGTCAGCACGAACCGAACGTCGTCGAGGCCTTGCGCCTTGATGAGCGCCGCTGCTTCGATGAGCGTCTGCTGGCCCCGACCGGGCACGAGCCGCGCGGGCATCAGAACGACGCGCTCGTGCGCCGCAACGCCCCAGCTTGAGCGGACACCGGACACCCGGCGTCCGCTCACGCGTTCGGGCTGAAGCTTAGAGAGATCCATGCCCGGACGAACGATCCTCAGCCGCTTCGGAGGCACGGGAAAGAAGGTCTCCGCGCGCCCGGCGAGAAATTCGGACGACGCGATGACCGTGTCGCCTTCGGCGACCGCGGTCTCGAAGCTTGTGCGCGGACGCGTGCGGCCGCCATCCCCCGGAAGCGAGGTGACGAGGGGGCGCTTGGCCTTGCGGCAAGCCTTGACCGCCGTCCAGGCGGCCCAGCGCGAGCGCACGTGGACAAGGTCGACCCGCTCCGCGGCAATGATCCGCTGCAGGCGTCGCATGTTGAACGCCATCGCAAGCGGGTTCTTTGTCGCGGCCGGAAAATGGAGGAAGAGCCCGCCGATCGCTTGCAATTCGCCTTCCAATTCGCGCGCATCGGTCGCCACCAAGGCCCGCGCGCCCGTCTCCGTGAGCGCCGCGGTGACCGCGAGAGTCGCACCTTGATCGCCGCCCGCAGCGGGCGGCGGAACGATTTGGAGGATTGTCCTGCCGGCGAGCGGCGCGTCCGCCCCGCGTCCGAACGGAGAGAGAGCGTAAAGGCTCACAGCGGGTCACGCTTCGAACACGAGAGCGTGACGCGCGAGCAATTGACTCGCGCCGAAGGGTCCGCCAAGTGCGTTTCGCCCTGCGCGCCCACGACGATGTTCATACCGGCGCGATCCGCAGGCAGCGTCATCAGAAGCGAGTCTAATGTGTCGGACGGACAGCCGCAGGTCTTCATCGTCGGAAACGCCCCGAATCAACGGCGTATCGCCTTTCGTCGCCGCGCGCCAGTGCGCAGCGGAGGCCCGGGCCTTGTTTGGCTGAGCGGCTATCGCTCCGACATGGATTCGACCAAGGCGAGCGCGCTCGACGCGGAGGCCGAGCGGCGCGGTCTCGGCCTCCTCCGATTCGACTATTCCGGCCATGGGCGATCGGGCGGGCGGCTCGAGGAGGGTACGATCTCCCGTTGGCTCGAGGAGACGCTGGCGCTGTTACGGGCCGAAAGCGAGGGACCGCAGATTGTAGTCGGCTCGTCCATGGGTGGATATCTTGCGCTTCTCGCCGTCCGAGCGCTGAACGCGGCCGGCGAGGCCGAGCGCGTCAAAGGCCTCGTTCTCATTGCGCCCGCTGTCGACTTCACCGAGGCGCTTGTCTGGGCCAAGGCTTCGGGAGATGCGCGGCGAGCGATCATGGATGAAGGCGTATGGCGAAGACCCTCCGCCTATTCGAGCGAACCCGATTGCTTCACTCGGGAATTGATCGAGGATGGGCGCAAACACCTTCTGCTCGGCGGCATGATTCGCACCGGCGCGCCGACCGCAGTTCTGCAAGGCATGCGAGACGAAGACGTGCCGTTTTCCCACGCGCTTGCGCTGATGCAGCGCTTAGGCGGCGATCCTGCGACTCTCACACTCGTGAAGGACGGCGATCACCGCCTGTCCCGTCCGCAGGACCTGGAGCTCATGTTCGCGGCGCTGGAACGGATGATTCCGGCACCTTCTCATCCCCCCGATTGAAGTCTGTCGCCGACCATGAGCTAGGGCTGTGAGCCGCCTCACAGCCTTTTCTCGCTTGCCTAGTCATGGTGTCTGCAGCGCTCGGGGCTAACCCGTGACCACAGCAAGACTAAAGAGCGGAGGCATCCATGTCTCATAGCAAATCTGCAACCGCAGGCGGCGTCAGAACTCATCCCTTGCCGCCCAAGGGTTTCGACCCACGCTCAGCATCGGCGCGTGAGTTGCGGCGTTACGGCCTTCCACAGCGGCCCGATCCTGCGATCCGCCCGCAACTCTCAGCGCGCTGGGACGAAATTTTCTCGCGAAAATTGACCTTTATCACGCCCGCTTTCCGGCCGTTGAAAGAGCTGCTTCCGGGCATCAAGCCCCAACGCCCACCGCGGCAGGACCTAACGACCGTTACAAATTCCACCTGGTCGGGCGCCGTTGTGCATGCCATGGGAAATGAGACTTTCACCTGGGTTCTTGGTCGGTGGAATGTCCCCGATGTCACGCCCTCAGGCGGGGACAAGGGCAGTCAGGTTTCCTTCGCGTGGATAGGCATCGACGGGAACACGGATGTCACCCAAATAGGCACTGTGCAGTCGGTATCGACCGCCGCAAACGGCAGCCTCAACAAGAGTTGCTATGCCGTCTTTGAGTGGTATCCGAATTCCTGGTCTGCGATCACGAATCTTCCGGTCAGCTTCGGGGACACGATGATAGGACTGATCTGCATGGAATCTCCGACTGAGGCGTTCTTCAGCCTGCTCAACGTGACCAGCGGCATCCATGCTGGGTTCGTTTTCGACGCTCCAGCCGGAACGGTCTCGTTGGAAAATCAGGCCGAGTGGATACTCGAACGGCCCGACGTGGGCGGCGTCAATCCGCCAATGCCCAATTTCGGCGAGATCTACTTCGATTCAGCCATGGGCGGCCATGGGCTCGACTTTCTCGCGGACGGAGGCTCCGATACGGCGATTAACATGTTGGTGAACGGCGCAATCGTGGCCACCACGACCGTTGAGACGCCGACGCTCATCAAGATCGCTTACACTGGCGGTTGACCCACGCGCGTGTCTCGGCCGGAATGCAACTTCGGTTCTATCCGTTAGCAGAAGCTCAGCCGAGTCGCCCGAGATAAAGCGGCGCTACTCCCACGTCGCGCCGAAGCGATGCAAATTCGCGCCATGAACCTTGAGCCACATTTCCGCGCGGTCGGTTCCGGGGTGCAGGCGGCGCGTGAGCTTCCAGAACAGACTCGAATGATTCATGTGCACGATATGCGCCACCTCGTGCGCTGCGAGGTAATCGAGCACGAACGGCGGCGCGAGAATCAACCGCCAGGAGAAATTGAGCCCGCCGGTCGACGAGCATGAACCCCAGCGGCTTACCGTATCGCGCAGCACGATGCGGCGCGGCGTGACGCCGAGTTGCTTCGAATGCCGTGCGACCGCAGCCTCGATATCCTTGCGCGCCTCGCGCTTGAGGAAGTCGGTCACGCGACGCGCCACATGCGGCCGTTCGCCGGAAACGCAGATGAGCGGTCCGCGCTCGCTTGCCTCGAGCCAGACCACGCCGCGTTCGCCCGGCCGATGCACGATGCGATGATCGACGCCGCGCAATGGTGTGATTGCACGGGGTTCGAACGCGACCGGTTGGGGCAGACGCGCGAGGCGCGTGCCGATCCATGCTGCATGACGTTCAGCGAATTCGCGCGCGGCTTTGAGCGATGACCGCGTTGGCATCGTCAGCACAACGTCGCGCGTGGCGGAGCGAACCCTCAACGTGAAACGGCGCGATGTCGTCACCCGTTTTAGCGCGACGCGATAAGTCTCGCCGCCATGGGCGATATCGAAATGCGCCGCCTGCTCAGGCGCCCGGCGTTGGAAAAGACGCAACATCTCGCCAAGTCCCCAGCGGACATGTTTGGAGGCCAAGGTTGACGCTCACCCAACCCACAAGCCCCAGACGCCGCTCGGCGAATCCTAGTCCAGGCTGGCCCCGAGTCGCCAGAGGTTTTGTTGAAGAAAATGCGGCGTTCAGCGCAACTGCACGCTAGGGGTTGTAGCCGGCTTCAACTGGAGCGGGAGTCCGGCGGCGACGAAGATTACCGCGTCGCAGGCCGCGCCGATTTCGCGGTTCGTCCGGCCCTGCCAGTCGCGAAACTCGCGTCCGAGCTTGTGGTCCGGCACAATACCCATGCCGACTTCGTTGGATACCAAAATGACCGGCCCAGCGAGCCTGCCGACGGCGTCGGCGAGGGCGCTAAGAGCAGGCCCTAGGTCCCGCCCGGCTAGCATGAGATTGCTGAGCCAGAGGGTCAGACAATCGACGACCACCACCCTGCCTTGTCGCGCTTGCGCCATCAGGGCTGCGGCGATTTCGACCGGCTCCTCGAGCGTAGCCCAACCCTGCCCCCGGTCGGTCTGATGGCGGGCGATCCGCGCCGCCATTTCCTCATCTCCCGCCGCCCCGGTGGCGAGATACAAGCGATCGGGACCGTACGCCTCAGCCAGACCCTGCGCATAAGCGCTTTTCCCCGAGCGTGCGCCGCCGAGCACGAGAAGCGTGCGAACGCGGGCCTCGGCTGGCGGTGGCTTGACAATCATACCGTCACCCGGCCCGCTCAGCGCCTGAACCGCGCTTGAAGGAGGCTCGTTCGCAAAGAGATCAATTGTCATTGACCGCGCTCCCCACGGCCTCAGCCTCAGGGAAATTCTTCAATCTCTGTCCAGGGCGACAGATCAGCAATCGCTCGACCGGCATCCACCAGACCTCGTCTGGCTTGATCTTGTCGATCCAGGCCCAGTCAAAACCACAATAATTATGGTGAAACCAGACGGCATTTGCGACGTGCTGCGACAACAAGCGTGGAAAATATCCGGAGGTGAACGAATCCCCGATCACCATGATCGTCGGGCCGGGCCGGTCCGAGACAATCGCGTGGTCCGCCATCAGGAGCGCGCCCTCGATGCGGCCATCGAGACCGTGCGACAGAGTTTCATCGCGCCCGACGGGCTGCAAGACGAAAGAGGGGGCCATTTCCACAGCCGTGTCGGCCATACCCTCCAGCGTCGCAACGTCGCCCCCCTTCCTTTCCTCCATGGGACCGATGGCCGAGGAGGGGTCGACTTCCCAGTTCGGGTGGCCGTCCGCCGCGACCAAAGCGTTGAAGCCTGCGACGGCGCCTCTGATGTTCCAATGCAAATCATTGAAGAGATAAGCTGGCCCGGAGGCTCGAGCCTCTTTCACAGCGGGACGCAGATCGATTGTTCTGACACCGCGAGCCGTCAGCTCCTTCAACAGGAGATCATACTCGGTCGCCTTGCCGGGATTTCGCGCCCAACCCGGCAGATCGTCTTGATAGATGGTCGCGGAATTCGGCGGCACGGCGACCAGGAACTTGACGCCCCGCCGCGCAAGCGCGTCTCTCATCCCCACGATCATGGCGACGGTGTCCGCCACCTTCTCAGGACGGAACGTGTGCCCCGCGCTTTGCGCAATCATATCGTCGGCCAGAGCATACTTGCGTCCGCTCACGCCCGTCACCACCATTCCGTCGCCATCCGTAAACGGCTTGGTCAGGTCCTTGTGCAGGCGAATCATTTTCTCCCGCAGACCGAAATGGTCTCTGACGTATGCGTCGACCGCCCCCGGCAGCGCGAGCCAACTCGCCTTGGTCGTGGGCGGCTGTGGCGCCGCCGCCGGATAGCGACCCTCCTTCAGGATCGACGCGGGACTGTCAGGCGCGACCAGTCCGGCCCCGAGCGGCGCGGCGAGCAGACAATACGCCACGAGTGCAAAAATCCGGCGATGGCGCAGGAGCATCAGGTCTCATACACCGCAACCCCCTGCCCCGCCTTCCGCGATCGGAACCGGGCAAAGGGAGTTACGCGCTTCCGCCGCGCTGGGCGTTCAGAAGCACGTCGTGTCAGACGGGGCTTCATTTTCCAGCCGCCGCCCGATCGTCCAACGCGTCCCACGGTCGGCCTGGACCCACCGGAGCTTTGTCTCCTCCGGCCCCGTTGTTGGCTTCGGGAAACCCGATGGGCGAGCGCTGGCAGAGAAAAACACGTTCGCCCGGCATCCACCAGACTTCATCCGGCCGAAGCTCGTCGATAAGTCGCCAGTCAAAGCCACAATATTCGTGGTGTATCCAGATGACACTTGCGACATGCGGCAAAAGCATCGGGGGAAAAAAGTCCAGCGTCAGCGAATCGCCAAAGATCAGGATTTTGGGCCCCGGTTTATCGAGCGTCTCGATGAAATCATCGTCAGGAAGCTGGGTTCTCCGCCCGTGTGGAAGCGTTAAATACTCGGTGTATTCCGAAGCCTTGTCGGAGAGACCGAGGATCTTCGCCATATCGCCTCCCTTGATCACCACCGGCGGGCCGAGGGCTGAGCTTGGGTCCAGTCGCCAATCGGGATGGGCATCCAACTCGACAATTGCGTTATAGGCCATGAGCGCGCCGCGAAATGACCAATGCGTATCGTGCATATAGAAGACCGAGCCGCCCGAGCGAGCGGCCTTGAGCACGGGGCGCAAATCGAGAGCCGGAACGCCTTTGGCGGCGAGGCTCGCGAGAAGCAGGTCATATTCGGTCGGCCGATCGGCATTTTGCGCCCGGAGCGGCAGGTCGTCCGTGTAAACGCTCGATGCGTTCGGCGGAGGCGCGACCAGAAAACGGATGCCGCGGGCGCGAAGCTCCTCGTTCATCCGCGCGAGCAGATCGGATGTTTGAGCCACCGCCCGGTCGCGCATGACGAGTCCGGCGCTCTGCAGGACCATCTCGTTGCCCAGATAGAACATCCGGCCGCCGCGGCCCATCAGGACCTTGTAGCTGCCGAACACGGGCTTCGAGAGTTCCCGATGCACGCGGAGCAAAGCCTGCCGAAGGCCGATACGGTCTTGCAGATAGGCGTTGATCCGCCTCGGAAGGCTGATCCAGTGAGCGCTGTCGACAGGAGCGCCCGGCGCGGGCGCTGGCGTGCGCCCCTCCATGAGGATCGACGCGGCGCCGTCCGGATAGACCAGCCCGGCCACGAGCGGCGTCGCCAACAACAGAAAGGCCGCAACCGCGAAAAATCGACGATATCCGCGCAGCATTCCAATCGCCGGTCGCGCCGCGCCACGGCTACGTCGCCATGCGCGATCCTGAAGCGATGGCCAGCTGACCGACGGGCTTTTGGCCGCGGCTCGCGAGGTCCAAAGCGTTGACCTTACACCCATTCGAACTCAGAGCGCCTCGGGGCTCGTGACAATAACGCGTCGCGATAGCGCGACGTCCCGGGCAAGTGCAAGCCCGGCAGCTAAGCC
Source organism: uncultured Alphaproteobacteria bacterium (assembly GCA_963737365.1). Classification (GTDB taxonomy): domain Bacteria; phylum Pseudomonadota; class Alphaproteobacteria; order Rhizobiales; family Beijerinckiaceae; genus Roseiarcus. Next base: position 82,718 of record CAVTSD010000002.1, on the reverse strand, counting down.
CCCATCCTTAGCCGAGCGGATAGGCCGCCTCAACGACATAGGGTCCGCCGCCCAACCCCTCGCGGGCCGAATAGAGGACGAAGCGCTCTGCCGTGAACGCATCAACGACCAGCGGGCCGCGCTCGGCGAGGTAGCTCGCGACCGCCGTTGGGTTCACGCCGCGCAGCCGCGCCAGCGTCACGTGCGGGGTGTATTTGCGCGTCTCGGGTTCAAGTCCGATGCGCCTCAGACGCCGCTCCTGTTCGGCCTGCAGATCCATAAGCTCCTTGTCCGCCTTCACCTTGGCCAAGATCGCGCGCGGCTTATCGCCGCCAAACCAGCTCAGCCCCTCGAAGCGAATGGCCGCCTTCGGCCGATGGATGTCGCTTAAGGTTTCGTCGACATCGCGAGCGGCGCGCGTATCAATGTCGCCAATGAATCTGAGCGTGATGTGGTAGTCCTCGGGCTCGAGCCAACGCGCGCCAAGGACTCCGCCCCGCATCAGCGCGAGCTGGCCGACGACAGCGCCCGGCAATTCGAGGCCGGTGAACAGGCGAGGCATCGTCGCGCCTACCCACGCTCCTTGGAGATGAACTGGCGGAAGCGGTCGGAGGTCGAGCCGGAGAAAAGCTCCTGCGGCGGTCCTTCCGCCTCGACCAGACCCTGATGCAGGAACATCACCCGCGTCGAGACGTCGCGCGCGAAGCTCATCTCGTGGGTCACGACCAGCATAGTGCGGCCTTCCTCGGCGAGCGCGCGCATCACACGAAGCACTTCGCCCACGAGTTCCGGATCGAGCGCTGAGGTCGGCTCGTCGAAGAGCATCACTTTCGGCCGCATGGCGAGCGCCCGCGCGATCGCCGCGCGCTGCTGCTGACCGCCGGAGAGATGTGCTGGGTAGTAGTTTTCCCGCTCGGACATGCCCACTTTGGCGAGCAGGGCGCGCGCTTCCTCGACGCATTCCGCCCGCGGGCGTCGCTGCACATACACTGGCGCCTCGAGGAGGTTCTCGAGCACCGTCAGATGCGACCACAAGTTGAAGCTCTGGAACACCATCCCGAGTTCGGAGCGGATGCGGTCGACCTGACGCCGGTCCGCGGGCTCGGCGCGCCCATCGCGCCGCTGACGCATCGTGATGGTTTCGCCCGCAACCGTCACCACGCCCTGGTCAGGGGTCTCGAGCAGGTTGATGCAGCGAAGAAACGTGCTCTTGCCGGAGCCCGACGAGCCTAGGATCGAGATCACGTCGCCGTCGTTCGCGGTCAGCGACACGCCCCGCAGCACTTCGAGCTGGCCGAAGCTCTTGTGCATCTTGTCGACCGTGAGCGCGGGCGTCTCGGCGGACATGGGGCGCGCGTCCTTCAGCTTGGCCGTGGCCGGAGATGGGGCGACAAGCGCCGCTCGAGCGCGAGGAAGCCTGCGCCGATGATGTAGTTGACGACGAAATAGATCGCGCCCGCAAGGATGAGCGGCAGATAGGTGACCAGCGTGTCGTTGCGGATCTTCATCGCGACGCTCATCACGTCCCATAACGTGATGAGCGAGACGAGCGCCGTCGCCTTCACCATCGAAATCATCTCGGTCGAATAGGCGGGAAGCGCGTGCCGGAGCGCAACCGGAAAAATGATGCGGCGAAACATGAGGAGCCTCGACATGCCGCAGGCGCGCGCCGCCTCGACCTGTCCGTGCGGCACGGCAAGAAGCGCGCCGCGAAAGATCTCCGACTGATAGGCGGCGGTGCAGAGCGCAAGCGCCAGCACGGCGCAGTTGAAGGCGTCGCGCAGGAACGCCCAGGCGAAGCTCGCGCGCACGGCGGGCAGCGAAGCGAGGCCATAATAGACGACGAAGAGCTGGATCAGAAGCGGCGTGCCCCGAAAAACCATGACATAGGCGCGCGCGAACCACTCGAGCGGTTTGACGCCGCTCACTCTCATCCAGGTCACGCCCGCGGCGATGAGGCCGCCGAGCACGACCGACAGGAACCAGACCGAGAGCGTAAGCGGAAGCGCGGCGAGGATGCGAGCGAAGGTCTTCGAGATGAAATCGAAGTCCATCGGCCCGCCTCAACCCATCGCCCGGCGCATGCCGCGCGTGGCGCGCGCCTCGGCGACGTCGAAGAAGCGGGTCGTCGCAATCGTCATCACGAGATAAAGGACCGCGCCGCCAAGGTAGAAGGCGAAGGGCCGATGGGTCGAACCGGCGCCGACCTGGCTGATCCGCATAAGCTCGGTCAGTCCGGTGACCGAGATCAGGGAGGAATCCTTGAGCGCCACCTGCCAGAGATTGCCAAGCCCGGGCAGAGCGAAGCGAAGAACCTGGGGCGCGATGATGCGGCGAAACAACAGCGCCCGGTTCATCCCGACGCTGACTGCGGCCTCGAGTTCGCCGCGCGAAATGGCGAGATAAGCGGCGCGGAACACCTCCGCCTGATAGGCGCCCGAGATGACGCCGACGGCGAGCGCGCCGGCCGCGAAGCTCGGCACTCCGACGAAGCCCTCGTGACCGAGCGCGTTGGCTGTTCCGGTCAGAAGCGCCGAAGAGCCGAAATAGACGAAATAGACAATGAGCAATTCCGGCAAGCCCCGGAACAGGGCGGCGTAAGCCTGCCCCACGCCGCCCGCGATCAGTTTTCCCGAGAGCCGCGCCCAGGCGATAAGGCCGCCGACCGCGGCGCCGATGAGGAGGCCGCAAGCGGAAACGAGAAGCGTCATCAAAGCGCCCTCGAGGAGCGCGAGACCCCATCCGCCTTCACCAAAGCCAAAAATCGCGAGATTGCCCACCCCGGCTCCCCTTCAGGGCGCGCGCGCTTTCAAATACGAGCGCGCGCTGAAAGCCTTACGATTGGGGCGTGATGTCGACCTTGAACCACTGCTCCGAGAGCTTCTTCACCGTGCCGTCGGCGATGGCTGCGGCGAGCGCCGCGTCGAACTTCGCGGTGAGGTCGGAATCCGACTTGCGGATGCCCATGCCGGTACCGACGCCGAACGCGCCGCCGATCAACTTCGGCCCAACGACGGCAAGCTCGGAAGCGTCCGGCTTCGAGGCTGTGGCCAGATTGGTCGTGAGATCATCGAGGGAAGCGTCGATGCGGCCCGACTTGAGGTCGAGATCCCGATCGTCGGTGGTCTTGTATTCTTTGACGGTCGCGATGTCCTTGAGATACTGGCTGGCAAAATTGGCGTGAGTTGTCGAGACCTGCACGCCGAGCGTCTTGCCCTTGAGCGCCGCCTGCACGCCCTTGATCGCCGCGTCGCCTTCCTTCGGATCCTTGTCGAGATTGACGAGCTTGCCGGCGTCGGGCGCCTTGGCGAGCGGGCTGTCCTTGGGCGCAAGGAAAGAGCCGGGCGAAGCGGCGTAGGGCTTCGAGAAGTCGATCTCCTTCTTGCGCTCGTCGGTGATCGACATGCCGTCCATGATGACGTCGAACTTGCCTGCTTTCAGGCCTGGGATCATGCCGTCCCAATCCTGGGCGATGATCTTGCACTCAAAGCCTGCACGCTTGCAGAGATCCATCACCAGATCCGGCTCGAAGCCGACAATCTTGCCGCTCGAGTCGGTCAGGTTCCAAGGCTCGTAGGCGCCTTCCATGCCGATGACGACGGTCTTCCAGTCCTTGGCGAAGGCGGTCGGCGCGAAGGCGAGACCCGCCGCGAGCGCCGCGCTAAGACCCAGCGCTGTCCTGAATTTCGATGCCATCGGCCCAACTCCCTTGCTTCGCACGCGCTTCATGGCCATGGCCAGCGCTTCCATCCCAACTCATACATCGCACGGGCAGAAAGGGAAGCGCGTCGGGCGCCCAAAATCGCGGCCTCACGCCTCGAAGGCGTCCTTGCCGGCGCGCGAACGTGCAAAGCGCTTAGCAGGGCGCCTTAGCGTGGGAGCGGCGCCGCGCGCGCCGTCAAATGAAGAGTGGCTCATTGGCCTCCCTTAAAATCGAGGGACGGTGAAGGCGACGGCGAATACGCTTACGCCGCCGCTTTGATCGAAGCGCCGACCTTGTCAATGATCTCGCCCATGTCGGTCTCGCTCATGATGAGCGGGGGCGTGAGCTCGATCGTGTCGCCGGCCGGGCGGATCATGATCCCCGCCTCGAAGAACGCGTGGTCGAGGGCGCGACGGACCCGCTCGCCAGGGCTGCCCTGAACGGGCGCGAGGTCGATCGCGCCGGTCAGGCCGACGCAGCGGATGTCGAGAACGTTCGGCAGGCCCTTGAGGCTCACAATCGCATCATACCACTTGGGTTCGATCGCTTTCGTGCGCTCGAACAGGCGCTCGTCGCGATAGAGGTCAAGCGTCGCCAGCGACGCCGCGCAAGCAAGCGGATGGCCCGAGTAGGTATAGCCGTGGAAGAGCTCGATGACGCTCTCCGGCCCGTTCATGAAGGCGTCGTAAACATGCTTGCGCGCGATCACCCCGCCCATCGGCACGGTGCCCGAAGTCACCCCCTTGGCGAAAGTGATCAAGTCGGGCTGGACGCCGTAGCGCTCGGCCGCGAACGGGGCGCCGAGACGGCCAAAGCCGGTTATGACCTCGTCGAAGATCAAGAGAATGCCGTACTTGTCGCAGATCTCGCGCAGGCGCTGGAGATAGCCCTTGGGGGCCGGCAGGACGCCGGTCGATCCCGCCATCGGTTCGACGATCACCGCTGCGATGGTCGAGGCGTCGTGCAGCGCGACGATGCCCTCGAGCGCGTCGGCGAGGTGGGCGCCCCATTCCGGCTCGCCCTTGGTGAAGGCCTGATGCTCGCGATTGTAGGTCGTGGGCAGATGATCGACGCCGGAGAGCAGGGAGCCGAAGTGTTTGCGGTTGTTGACCATGCCGCCGACCGAAATGCCGCCGAAGCCGACGCCGTGATAGCCGCGTTCGCGACCGATGAGGCGCGTGCGCGAACCCTGCCCCCGCACATTGTGATAGGCGAGCGCGATCTTGAGCGCCGTGTCGCAGGCCTCGGAGCCGGAATTGCAATAGAACACGTGATCGAGATCGCCCGGCGCGAGTTCGGCGATGCGCGACGCCAGCTGGAACGCCAGCGGATGGGCGAAAGAGAAGGTCGGCGAGAAATCGAGCTCGGCCGCCTGATGCTGAATCGCGGCCACGATCGAGGGCCGGTTGTGGCCAGCGTTGCAGCACCAAAGGCCCGCCGTGCCGTCGAGGATCGCGCGCCCCTCCGGCGTGTAATAGTGCATGTCCTTGGCGCGCGAGATGAGCCGCGGCTTCTTCTTGAAAGCGCGATTGGCGGTGAACGGCATCCAGAACGCGCTCAGGTCGTTGGGAACATCCGAGCGCGGCGCGGGCTTGATGGCGGCGACGGTATTCATGAAGTCGGCTCCTTAAGCGCGATTGTTGGCGCGGACAATGGCGGCGGCGCCTCGATTTGTCCAGTTTTCCTTGAGCAAGCCCGCCTGCTCTCGCGAGCCGCGAGCCAGCGCCGCTCCAGTTCCTTCCGTTAACAATGAGGACGCCCCCCGATTCGGGGCGGCTCGGAGGTTTCCGATTCGTTCCTCCGGCCGATGTGACAAATCCTGACAAAGGCACACTTGCCAGATGCAAGGAATGGTTGTATTAACTATAATGTACAACCTGGAATGAGAGCGATGACGGTGCTGGAATACGTAACGTCCACCCGACCATCGGACTCGGGGACCCAGGGGAAGCGGTGTTTTTCACGCAGTTGATCTGACACGAAAGCAACGGAGGACGGGGGATATGTGGACCGATGCGGCGATTGAGACTCTTAGGCAGATGGCGCTCGAAGGAAAAAGCGCGAGCAGCATTGCGTTGGCGCTTGGCGCTCCCTCGCGCAACGCCGTGATCGGCAAGGCGAACCGGATCGGCGTCAAGTTGACCGGTCACGTTCACTTGGCGCCGCGAGCGTCTCGGCCGAGCGCGGAGCGCCCGCGACGACCGGCGATCGCGCGCACCGACGCGCCTTTATGGAAGCGGGGCGCCGTCCCCGCCGTCCCGCGCGAGCGGAAATCCACATGGGCCTTCGCCCAGGCCCAGGTCGGGGAGATGTTGAAGGTCGGGCTCGAGGACATTAGCGAAAGCGCTTGCCGCTGGCCGATCGGCGATCCGACAAGTGAGGAATTCGCCTATTGCGGCATTCAGACGGCTAAGAGCCGCTCCTATTGCGCCGGGCATTGCCGGATGGCCTATAAGCCGCCGACTTCGCGGGTGTGGGACGGCCAGCGTTACGTGGCCCTCGAATCGATGGCCGCCGCCTAAAGCCGCCCCGCGCGGCTTGCTTTCAAGGAGACGGATGGGGGCGCGCGCCCGCGCGAGCGGAAGCGTTTTCGCGCGGGCGCGATCTTTTTGTCTCTGCAACCGCCGTCTCTCACCGCACCGGCCGAGCCCTTGTTGGATGTCGACCGACGTTTCCCAGGGACCTGTTTCATGTCGAACGCTACCGTCAGTCGCCCGCTCGGAACAGCCATGGTCGGCGGCGCCATCGCCATGGCGGTTCTCGATCTCCTGGTGCGGAAGAACATCCTCACCGTCGACGATGTGCAGGGCGCGCTGACAACAGCGCAAAGTTCCCTCATCAGTTCGCCTGCCGTTCACGGCTCTCTCGACGGCGCCAGAATCATCGGCGAGATGAAAGACCTGTTCGCGCGACGTGAGCGCAGCTTTCTCAACGAGGTTCGCCGATAAGACGCTCTTCCGTCGCGCGGCGCGACGTTTGCGCAAAAGACCGGCACGACCCATTGGCTCTGACCCAACGAACGCCTCTGCTCCAAACCGGCACGCCCGTTCGTAACGCTTGGTAACCTCCCGGAAACCTTACGCACCGATAAAGGACATGGTTCGCATTGTTCGCTTTTTGTTAAGCGGCAGCGCGGGGACGTGAACTCTAAACACGGGCGCGGGCTTCGCGTATGGGTCGTTCGCGTATCGGATGGGCTCTCTCTGTCGCTTCGCCCTGGTGCGTGGCCATCGCGGTGCTCGTCTCGATCACAGCCGAAGCCGGGCAGGAACCGACCGAACTCACGAGCGTCTTCGCCCGCAGCCAACTGATCACCGCGCCGGGCAAAATCGGCCTTGCCGGCCCTGGCGCGCGAGCGCTGCGCACGGTTGACGAGGACGGCGCGCCCTTGCCGATCGTCCAGGCGCGCTATGCGGTGGGCGATCCGGGCGAGCTTGCCGACGAGGACGAGGTCGAGCCGAACGGGGCGCTCAAGCCAACAGGGCGCGCGTTTCCCGCCGTTGACCGCGGCGCCAAGGGCGATCCGCTTCTCGGCGCTCCGGGCTTCAACGCGAAGCGCCTCGACGGCAAGCGTTCAGCCGCCGAGCCTACCGGCGCCAAGTCCTGGCCGCGCGACGATGAATTCGATCCGGGCCATACGATGAGCCCGCCCCGGCCGTCCGCCGACGATGAGGCCGGGCCTGCGACGAGCGCCTTCGAAGATGGCGCAACGCCGGCCGCGCCGCTCGAATTTGCGCTCAACTCCTCTTCGCCAACGTCGAGCGACGGCGTCGTGGTCGTCGTCGAGGCCGATGGTTCGGGCGTGACGACGGTCCCGCAGATTTCCGACACGGACGGCAAACCCAACTATGCCGCGCTCATCGACCCGAAGGACAGCGCGCGCCAGATGCGCTGCCTCGCCGAAGCGATCTATTTCGAATCCCGCAGCGAACCCGAAGACGGCCAGGCGGCTGTCGCGCAAGTGGTGCTTAACCGAGTGCGCAGCGGCATTTATCCGACCACGGTGTGCGGCGTCGTCTACCAGGACCGCAATCGTCCCTTCGCCTGCCAGTTCACATTCGCCTGCGAGGGCAAGTCGCTGCGCGTGGAAGAGCCCGGCCCGTGGGCGGTTGCGACCCGCATCGCTCATGATGTGGTGAGCGGCGCGAACTATAACGCCAAAGTCGGCGTCGCGGTGAACTACCATGCGAATTATGTCGCGCCGTTTTGGGTCGGATACTTGAAACGGGTCGACCACATCGGCGCCCACATCTTCTACGCCATGCGCGACGGCGTGAACTGGGCGCCCGGAGCGCTCAACGGCCACGGCGACCACCCCCCTGTCGCCAATTGATTTTTGCCATGGCGCCGGCGACTCTTGTCTCACGCAAAGACTTGTGAAAGTCTCGCACGAGAGGGCGTCGTTCGTTGATTCGTATTCTTGGCGAGATGAATTAGGGCTGTGTGGGCGAAAAGTGGTTCCGGTTAAGCAATGGCTTTCTTCGTTTGTGCGTAACTATCTGCCGTAACGGTTTTTTTTGTTTTAGATCCTACCCGCAGACCCACCCAAAGCTCGTCTCGAGCCAGACCGAATCCGACAATCGCAACGGAAGCGAGCCGCTGACGCGTCCCGTGGGGTTCGGCATGCGTACTGCCTTATCCGAGAGATGCAGACATCGCGCCGAACGCGGCGCCCGTTTTTGGCTGTGCCGGATATCGCGGCCAATCGTAGCCGCTTTCTCGCTATTCTTGCTTACAGCCTGTAGCACGCTGCAAGCGCCTGTCCTCGATCAGGCGTCCTTTCGAGGGATGAGCGCGCTCGTCTCCGCCGCGACAGAAGAGCGGCCGGCGCAGGTGCTTATCATTCACGGCATCGGCACACCCGCGCCCTATCAGTTCGAGGGATTCATTCAGTCGATGGCGCAGCGGCTCCGCCTCGTTCAGGTCCCGATCGGTCCATCGGAGCTACAGAATTCCGGCTGCCATCCTACCGACCCCGCGTTTGCGGCCCTCGTCCATCCGGCGCCCATGCCCATCAGCATTGCCGGGGTTCCAGACCAAGATCGGGCTGAGCTCTACACTTATTTTTTTGGACCGGGCCCCGACGGACCTGTCACGCTCAGGGTGAACTATCTTCTTTGGGCGCCCCTGACCGAAGGCATCAAATGCAATTTGGCCAAGGACGACGACAAAGCGCCGCCGAAGCAGGCGTTTGCAAACGTTGCGCGCGATTTCATTGACAACAACCTTGGCGATGTCGTGCTTTACGGAGGAACGTTCCGCGACAACGTGATGCGTCCGTCCATTCAGGCCGCGTTGTGCATTGTAACGCGGGGAACGCCAAGCCCCGACGGCAAGACATGCGCGCCCGGTCCCTATAGCGATCCGACTGTGATTATCACCCACAGCCTCGGCGGCTACATGCTGATGGACGCGATCGATTACGAGCTCCGGAGGGAGAAGTGTGACAAAGGCGCTGGAATTTCTGCGGCCGGAAAAATTTTGGCGAACACCGACTACATCTACATGATGGCGAACCAGATCGCTTTGCTCGACCTGACGAGGCTCCGCGTCTATCCGCGTCAGCCTGAAAGCGCGCGCCCGCAGCTTCAGTCTGAGGACGCGCTCCCGGTAAGCGAAATCGCTAATCGGTTCGCCAATTGCTGGACGGCGACTCCGCCGAAGCCGCGGCCGTTTCTCGAAGCGAATGGCGTTGCGTTGCCTCCGGCAGCGAAACAGATCGTCGCGTTCACTGATCCCAACGACATTTTGAGTTGGCGACTGAGACGGAAGGATCTCGGCGTTCCACGTCCTGACCGGCGCTCGGTCGAACTGACCAACGTCTATATCTCGAACGGAGAGGCCAGCGTACCGGGCTTAATTTCCGACCCGGTAAAGGCGCATACAGGGTATTTCGACAATCCGACAGTCATGGATTTGCTGTTGTGCGGCGCGAACAACGGCGGGGTTGGTCAATGTCCTCCGACCGTCGTTCCGTGACCTCGCCACGCGAAGCATACACTTCGGATGGCGCGCTTACTTCGCCTTAGCGCCCGTCTTGATGATCGTGCCGACATGCTCGCCGCGCAACGCGGCGGTGAGCCGTCCGGGGATGAGCCCGTTCACCACCTGCACCCGCTCGAGGTGGCGTGCACTCGCCATGATGTCGACAAGCGCGCGGTCGAACGGCAGCGATCCCTCATGCTTGGCGAGATCGGCCGCGCTGGTCTCGCGCAGCATTTTCGCCTTGTCGCCGCCCGAACCCTTCGGATCAGCATCGTACACGCCGTCGACGTCTTCGACGATCGTAAGCCCCGCCGCGCCAAGCGCGTCCGCGAGCAGAAAGGCGCCCGCGTCAGCGCGGTGAGGCGGTATGCGCGAGCCAGGAAACTCATGGTGGTGATAAGGCGGAAAGGCGCTGCCTACGACCGCGCGGGCGGCGGAGAGGTGGATCGCGAGCTGGTTCGCGATCGTGCCGTGCTCGATATAGGACACGCCCTCCGGCGCCAGGAGGGACGCGAGGATATGGCCATTCTGGCCGGCCTCGCTCGCAGCCAGCGGCGCAAGCGAACCGACTGGAAGGCCGAGGTCGAGAGCGACGCTGTAGAGATGGCGCGCGCGGATGCCAGCGCCGGTCAGAATGAGAAGACGATGCTCCTGCATCACCTTGCGGAGTTCGTCCACCAACGGCAGGATCGCGTCGGCGCCGCGATCCATGATCGAGCGGCCGCCGATCTTCACCACCTGCACCCACGGCAGAAGCCGGATGGGGCGGCCGCCGGCGACCGGGCGGGTGAGATCGGAGTCGAGCAGCGTCTGGCGGGCGAGCGGCGAGGCGACGTGCTTGGCCGCGCTTTTGGATTCGGTCATGCCTCTCGCCTCACTTCGCGGTGATGATGGTGCCGACATGCTCGCCGGCGAGCGCGCGGGTCAGGTTTCCCGCGACGAGGCCGTTCACGACCTGCACCTCGTGGATGTGCCGCGACGCCTTGAGGAGATCGAGCATCGGGAATTCGAGAATCGAATCGTGCAGCCCCTTCGCCTTCATCTCGTCGACGGTGATCTTGGGTATGAATTTGGCGTCCTTCGCCGTTTTCGGGTTCGCGGTGTAGAGGCCGTTCTCGTCCTTGACGAAGATCATCGCCCTACAGCCGAATTGCTCGGCGACGAGGAAACATCCAGCGTCCGTGCGATAAGGCGGGATCACCCCCTCCGGCGCGAGCCGCGTCCATAAGCCATAGGGCGGCATGCCGGCGAAGATGACCGCGTTCACCTCGGCCAGATAAAGCGGCACGGCCGAGAGCCCCGCGCCGCTGACGTTGGAGATGCCATGCTTCGCCATGAGCTGCCCCAGCATCTCCGCGTTCTGGTCGGCGACCGAACTCCCAAGCTGCGAGAGCACGCCGGCCGGCAGGCTCAAGCCCGCGGCAATCGAGTAGAGGTGGCGCGCGCGCGTGCCCGCGCCCGTCCCGATCAGCATCTTGTGAGTCTTGCGGGCGGCGACAATCTCGTCGACGAGCGGATAGACGGCCGCGCGGCCGCGATCGATGACGCTCTGTCCGCCGATCTTGACCACGGTCGCATCCGGCAGGATCCGAAACTCCGCCGCCTCATCCCCCTTCGCTTGCAACTCGGGGTCGGTGAGCGATCGCTCCATCAGGAGCGTCTCGAGCTCGGACGCGGCGCTGGTCATGGGATCCTCCCTCTAGCCGCGCAAACCCATGCACGGCTCGGGCGGGACTCGCAAGGCCGGAGCTTTGGCAAGCCGGATCAAGCGCGACGCCGCGTGTCATGTCCGCGAACATGCGGGCATCTAGATTTCCGCTTGTGCGAAAATGACAAACCATCAAACGAAACGGCGGCGCCCTAGCCAGCCGTCGCGAGGGCCTTTGGCAAAAGCACGCTAACGACAAGTCCCCCCGAGCCGTGAGACGCATTGGCGAGCGAAATCTGGCCGCCATGTGCGAGCGCGATGTCGCGCGCGATCGATAGCCCAAGCCCCGTGCCGCCGGTCTCGCGATTGCGCGAAGATTCGAGCCTCTGGAACGGTTCGAAAGCCTGCTCGAAACATTCGGGCGGTATCCCCGGCCCGTCGTCGGCGACAACGACGATCCAGTCGGCCGCATCCTCGCTGAGCGACACCCGCGCCGCGCCGCCGTAGCGAACGGCATTGTCGATCAGATTGGAAAGCATCCGCCGGATCGCGGTTCGCTTGCCGAAAGCCGTCACGTGGTCCGGCCCCTCATACTCGGCTTTAAGTCCCGCATCAGAGGCTTCGTCGCAAAGAGAGATGAGGATGGACGCAAGGTCGAACGGAGCCGATGCGTCGGCGCTCGCATCGCCTTCCGCGAAGCTCAGCGTCTCCGTCAACATGTCTCGCATCGCATCGATATTGGCGAGCATGCCCTCGCGCAATTCGCCTTCGCCAATGAACTCGGCCTGGAGCCTCAGCCTGGTCAGCGGGGTGCGGAGATCGTGCGAGATCGCGGCGAGCATATGGGTGCGCTCGCCAACAAAGCGCTTGAGCCGCGTCTGCATGGTTTCAAACGCGCTGTGAATGGCCGCGAACTCGCGAATCGCGGGCCGCGGCGTTTCGATGATCTCGGGCGAGCGCCCGAGCGCATCGGCTGCCGTCGCAAGCTGCGAGAGGGGCGCGAGAAGACTGCGCGCGGTTAGCACCGCGATCGCGGCTATAAGGAGCGTGCCGACGAACATGGAAGCCAGCGACTGCATCAACCGTCTGCGCGCGGCCTTGCGGCTCGGCTCGATCGTCAGCCACTTTCCGTCATGGAGATCGACGCCGATCAGGAATGTCGGGGGCAGCAACAGGTCCTCTCCCGACTGGAGCGGACCCGAAAGGAGGGTTGCGAAGGCGTCGGCAGGCACAACCGGGATAGGCTCGCCCGACGGCCCCCTGCCAACAGCCTCGATCGAAGGCGACGCGACGTCGCCAACTTCGCTCCGCACGGTCGCAAGTACGCGGTTCAGCGGCCAGGGAGGTTCTCCGGGACCGATACGAGGCGGCGGCGCATCGACCAATCGAACCGCGAGCGTCTCTGCGTTCGGCAGAGTGCCCAAAGCGCTCGTGAGCTGCGCCTCGCCCGACTTCGCATTCCTGATGATTGTGACGGCCGTGTCGCTCAGCCAGCGCGCGCTATAAAATGGATGGAAGTTTGGCGGGTTCAGGACGAACACAAGCGTCACAAGAACCTGAATGGCGGCGACGGCGGCAAAGATCGCAGCGCCAATCCGGGCAGCGAGGCCAAGTCGCGAAAAAGCCTGTCTCATTACGCCGGCTGCCTTATCGCCTGAACCGGGCTCGTGAAAATATAGCCGCCGCTTCTGATGGTCTTGATGATCGCAGGCTCGCGCGGATCGGCCTCGATCTTTCGCCTGAGCCGGCTGATCTGCACGTCGATGCTGCGGTCGACGGCGGCGCTCGACCGCCCCTTGGCGAGATCGAGCAATTGATCGCGCGTCAGCACGCGCTGGGGCCTTGCAACGAAGGCCATGAGCAGGTCGAACTCGCCGCTCGTGATGTCGACGATCGCGCCTGTTGGCGCGCGCAGGACCCGGCCGGCCGGTTCGAGGCGCCATTCGTTGAATTCATAAGCAAATGGCGGATCGTCTCCCTCAGGCGCGCTCTTGGCCGCGCGACGCAACACGGCCTTGATCCTCGCGACCAGTTCGCGCGGGCTGAACGGCTTCACGACATAATCGTCGGCGCCGATCTCGAGGCCGATGACGCGGTCGACCTCCGAGCCCATGGCGGTCAGCATGATGACCGGGGGCCCATTCTGCTCGCGCAGCTTCTGGCAGAGAACGAGCCCGCTCTCTCCGGGCATCATGAGATCGAGCACGACAAGGTCGAAACGGCCGACCTCGATCGCGGCCATCATCTCGCGCCCGTTGGCTGCCTGAGTCACCCTGAACCCGTGTTCGCCAAGGTACTTGCCCACGAGCGTGCGAAGCTCGCGATCGTCGTCGACAATGAGGACGTGACAGGCGGCGCCTGTGCTCAAGACTACGCTCCGAACCGACCAAATTCCCGCCGCAATTAAGCGATGCCTAAAGACCAGGCCAGAAGGAATTTGTAACCGAACATTTCACGCGCCGGCCCGAGACCATGTTTTGTAATCGTCTGCAACAATAAGGATATTCGCCGGAAACACCGCGCCGCTAGTCCGGTTCGACAGCATTGTCTGAACCGGAGTTTTTCTATGTCTTTCGTATCAGCTCGGGCGACGCGAACCGCGATTATCGTTATCGCGCTTTCCGGCGCCGGACTTTGGGGTCTTCGCGCCATGGCGGCCGGCGCTGATCCGTCGGCGCAGGACGACAGTTCGCAATGCACGGAGGGGCGCGCCCTGTTCGCTGCGAAACTCGCTTATCTCGAGGCGAAAATCTCTCCCGAACCGAGTCAGGAGGAAGCCTGGCGGACGTTCACCAACGCGATGCGAGCCTCGGCTGGAGCGGTCGACCGCGCATGCGTCGAGGATCCTCCGCGTCCCCTCTCCGCTGACGCGGGCGAACGGCTGAAAAGGATGGAGAGGCATGCGGCCGCCATGCAGGCGATGTTCGGCGCAATGGCGGACGCCTATGTCGCGATCGCTCCCAATCTCACAGAAGCGCAACGCGACATCCTGTCGCGCAACATTGTTCCCTCTCGGCAATTCGGGCCACGCTTTCTCGGCGGCGGAGGCCCTCGCCCCCGAGACATGGCCCGCAACTGTAACCCAAGCGAGCCCAGACCCCCTGGCTCAGAGCCGCCCCCGTGAGGTTCGCCGTTCTGATCGTAAGGACTTTGTTCTTCGTCGATGACCAGGCTTCGACCCGGCCATCGACGAGAACATTGCTGCCTTGTCGTAAGCCTCTCAACCGACGGAAGTCTGAGCGATTGATGTGGTGGCTCTACGCAGATGGCCGGCCCAAGGCAGGGCCATGACGGCTCCCCCCATTCAACCCGGCCCCCGTCGCTAACTCAATAAGAGCCCGACATTTTCTTGCGCAAAACAGAAGCCATGATTAGAATGCGGCGATATCAAACCCACCGTCAACCTGACCTCGCCAACATCGCTGGAAAGGAGCAAAACCAGTTGGCGATAAGCCCGAAAGCCCGCCGAACTCTGGAATACAATTTCAGATAGCACCTATCGAAGAGAAAGAATTTTTTTGTTTGAATCGGCCGTAACTCATTGAAAAGGCCCGATCCGGAAAAATAAACGCTAGTAAATGCAAGCAAATTAACTAGCGTTTAGGCGCGTTTATTGCCATTTACGGCCGTTTAAGAGCGTTGACTTTGCGCACCAACTCGCCTCTCCAGGTTGTATCGACCGGCCCAGATAGCGGAACCTCAGTCACTCCCCGAGGACACTCTCCGCCGGCGTGTAGGGAAGCCCATGCGCGGCTGCGACCGGCTCGCAGGTGAGCTTGCCGTCGTGCACGTTCAGGCCCGCGCGCAGGTGGGGATCGTCCTTGAGCGCCCTCACCCAGCCCTTGTCGGCGAGCGCGAGCGCGAACGGCAGGGTCGCATGATTAAGGGCGAAGGTTGAGGTGCGCGCGACCGCGCCCGGCATGTTGGCCACGCAATAATGGACGATGCCGTCGACGACATAGGTCGGATGCGAATGCGTGGTCGGCTTCGAGGTCTCGCAGCAGCCGCCCTGGTCGATGGCGATGTCGACGATGACCGCGCCCGGACGCATGGTCTTCAGCATGTCGCGGGTGATGAGCTTCGGCGCGGCGGCGCCGGGCAGGAGCACCGCGCCGATGACGAGATCGGCGGTCGTGACCAGATCGGCGATCGAGGCGCGGGTCGAATAGACCGTGCGCAAGGCCGAACCGAACTCGGCCGAGAGGCGCTTCAAGGCCTCATGCGAGCGGTCGATCACGGTGACGGAGGCGCCCATGCCGACCGCGATCGTCGCCGCATGCGTGCCCGACACCCCGCCGCCGAGCACGACCACATTGGCGGCCGCCACACCCGGCACGCCACCGAGCAGGACGCCCCGCCCGCCCTGCGCCTTCTCGAGCGCATGCGCGCCGACTTGAGGCGCGAGGCGCCCCGCCACCTCCGACATGGGCGTCAGCAAAGGCAGCCCGCCATAGGGGCTGGTCACCGTCTCATAGGCGATGCAGGTCGCGCCCGACGCCATGAGATCGCGGGTCTGCTCGAGATCGGGCGCGAGATGCAGATACGTGAACAGGATCTGCCCGCGCCTGAGCCGCTTGCGCTCTTCCGCGAGCGGTTCCTTGACCTTCACGACCATTTCGGCTTCGGCGAACACATGCGCGCCTGTCCCGACCATCTTGGCCCCGGCGCGGACATATTCCTCGTCCGGAGAGCCGGAGCCGATGCCCGCTCCAGTCTCGACGATGACCTCGTGTCCATGATGAACGAGCTCGGCGACCGCGGCCGGGGTCATGCCGACCCGGAATTCGTTGTCCTTGATTTCCTTGGGAACGCCGACGAGCATGGGGCCTCACTCCGAAACCGCGCCTTAAACCTGCGCGAGGCGTTTATCGCAGGAAACGGGCCGCCGGGACACTTGCTTTGGCTTGAGCGCGGTCTCTCTGGTATAAGCGGGGTTCGACTCGCTGCGGCCTCAAGCCGATGAGCCGCGGGAGGTTCGGAGGGGCATGAGTTCGATCGGACGGCTCAAGGCGTTGTCTCTCGCCGCTGCGGCAGCGCTGGCCATTGCATCAGCCGATGGCGCAACGCTTGATCGAGTGCGGCAGGACAAATCTCTCCGCATCGCCTACCGGGAGGACGCGCCGCCGTTCTCCTTCGCCGACGACGCGGGCCTGCCGGCCGGCTTCGTGGTCGATCTGTGCAAGTCGGTCGCTAAGCATATCGGCGATGACCTCGCCATCAACGATCTCAAGATCGCCTACATTCTGGTGACCGCCGAGAACCGGTTCGATGCAATCGAGAACGGCAAGGCCGATCTTCTGTGCGAGCCGACGTCGGAAACCCTCGCCCGTCGCGAGCAGGTCGACTTCTCCATTCCGACCTTCATCGACGGGGCGAGCCTGCTCGTGGGCAGCGATGCGCCCGGCGACTTCAGAGCGCTCGCCGGCAAGAAGATTGGGGTTCTGGCAGGCACGACGACCGAGCAGAGTCTGCGCGACACCTTGGCGAGCGCCTACATTGCGGCGGAAATCGCGCCGGCGAAGACGCACCGCGACGGGCTCGCCATGCTCGACAAGGGGGAGATCGTCGCCTATTTCGCCGATCGGGCGATCCTCTCCTACCTTGCCTCGAAGAGCAGCGACCCGAGCAAGCTCCGTATCGCCGACAATTATTTCTCCCTCGAGCCCTATGCTCTGGCCCTGCCGCATGGCGACGAGGATTTCCGGCTTGCGGTCGATCGGGCGCTGAGCCACATCTACCGCTCGGGCGAGATCAGGGTCATTTTCGCTCACACCTTCGGTAATGAGATGCAGCCAAGCGACATCTTGAAGACCCTTTATACCGTTTCGGCTTTGCCCGATTGAAGCAACAACTCTGCAGCCGGAAGTAAGCGTCGTGACTGAGGCGAGAGCGGACATCGCGACAATGCCGTTCGAAGCGGCGCTCGCCGAACTCGAACAGATCGTCGATCAGCTGGAAAAGGGCGCGGTCGCGCTCGATGAATTGATCCGGCTTTACGAACGAGGCGAAGCGCTGAAGAAGCGCTGTGACGAGCTCCTCAAGAACGCGGAAATGCGCATCGAGAAGATCACGCTTGCCGCGGACGGAGGCTTCAAAGGCGTCGTTCCCCTCGACAACGATTGACTACGACGGGGCCGCAGCGCGACAGGGATGGTCTGCCGTAAATCCTCAAACGCGCTTCTTGCACAACGGTTTGTTAACGCTTTCCGCTCAACGTGTTGCAAATTCCTTAACTCCCGGCCCCGTTTCCATCGCGAATTGCGGCCTCGGAACTGAGCGCGGAAGCCATGCGTACGATTGCGTTTGTGAGTCAGAAGGGCGGGTCTGGGAAGAGCACGCTTGCTTCGTCCCTCGCCGTCGCGGCGCATCAAACGAATGAGACAGTCTGCGTCATCGATATGGACCCGCAAGGCTCGCTCACGAAGTGGGCTAGGATCCGCGCCGCAGGCGGCATCGAGGTCTTCGCTTCGGGAGCCGCCCCGCTGCCAGCGTTGCTCGCCTCGCTCGAGCGCCGGGGCGTGACGCTCGCGCTCCTCGACACGCCGGGCGCGGAAGGCGCGGCGTCCGCGGCCGCGATGCAAGTCGCCGACCTGAATGTCGTCCCTTCCCGCCCAAGCCTGTTCGATTTGTGGGCCAGCGCTCGAACGCGCACGGCGCTCGAGGCGATCGGGGCCAAGTTCGTGTTCCTGCTCAACCAATGCCCGTCGGTCCAGACCGCCCGGGTCCAAGACGGCGTCGAGTCGCTTGAAGAAATGGGCGCCCTGATCTCTCCGCTGATCCTCGCCCGGGTCGACTATCAGGACGCGGCTCGCCGGGGCCTGGGCGTGACCGAGCTCAATCCATCGGGCGCCGCCGCCCAGGAAATGCGCGGCCTTTGGCGATCCATCGACCATCGTCTGCCGCAGGAGGTCGGGCGCCCCGGCCAAAAATGCGTGGGGCAAACCACTATCGGCGCGCCGGCGCGCGCTCTTGTCCCTGCCCTCGAAGTGGCGTGATCGCGACGACGCCGAGAGCGGCGAGACGCGAATTCAAGGGAACGCTGGCGCGCGTCGAATCCTTTACGCTGATAACATTTGCGGATAGATATACGCCTGTCGATCGATTCGAATCGACCTAAGGACGCATCCCATCTTGCTTTCCGGACGACTCAGCAGCCTCGCTGGCGGGCTCCAGCGAGGCTTTGGCCTTGCTTTAAGTACGACACTGCTGAGCAATCGGTCGGCGGTCACGAAGCGCGTCCATCGGCTCAACACCCCTGCGCTCGACCGCGCGTACAAACTGCCCGTTGCAGAGACCGTCGGGGACTTGTGATCTCGCAGAACCGCCGTCCTTTGGGGTCTCCGGCCGTCTCATGAAGTTTCTAAAAGAATTGCGTCTTCGCTTGGAATTTGCGGCAGTGTGGCTGGCGATCGTCGTCGCGCGCGCCATCCCCCTGCAAGTGGCGTCATGGCTCTCCGGAAACCTCTGGCGCCTCATCGCTCCCCGCCTGAGGCGACAAAAGCGCGCGCTCGCAAATCTTGAACTGGCCTTCCCCGAAAAGTCGCTGGGCGAGCGGACAGCGATCGCGGCGGCAATGTGGGAAAATCTTGGGCGGACCTTCGCCGAAAGCTTCCGCATCAAAACGCTGACGGAGAGCGACCGCATCGTCTTCGAGCCGGCGGAGGGGTTCGATGACGCAGCCAGCGGCGCAAAGCCCTTCATCGTCTGCGGGCTCCATTTGGGAAACTGGGAGATCCTGGCCCATGGCGGCCAGCGGCTCGGCGTTTCGCTCATCGGCGTCTACCAACGTTTATCCAACCCCCATATCGAAACCCTGCTGCACAGCATTCGCGCGCCGCTCTACAAGGGCGGTCTGACGCCAAAAACTCCGATGGCCGCCCGCGTTCTCCTGCGCGCCATCAAGGATGGCGCCTCCCCGTGCTTCCTCGCCGATCTCAGAGACGACAACGGCCCGTTTGTGCCTTTCTTCGGACAGCCCGCACGCTCGACTGTCTTTCCCGCGCTCCTCGCCCGCACGACGGGCGTGCCTCTTTATGCCGGCGCCGCGTTCCGTCGTCCCGGCGGACGTTTCAGCATCCGCATTATGCCCATCTCAATGCCGCAAACGAGCAACAGCGCGGCGGATGCGCTCACGGCGACGAAAACGCTGCAGCGGCAGTTCGAGGCTTTTATCCGCGAGGCGCCCGAGCAATGGATGTGGGCCCATCGGAAGTGGGGCTGACCGCGCCGTCACGCGCGCGCGGCCGCGATCTCATCTGGCTATGAGCGGCGCGTTTAGCCGCCGAGTTGGGTGCGGATTGTCTCGCCCCCGCGCCGAATGGTCAGATCCCAGAGCCGCGCCCGCTCCGCGCAGGCTTTCTCCAGATCGCGCGTCGTTGCGATCTTCTGGCCGTTGACCGCGACGACGACATCCCCCTTTTGCACGCCGACTTGCGCCGCGGTCGTATTATCGCCGACCGTCGCAACCACGACGCCGCGCGAACCGCCGTCGAGCGACAGTTCCTCGGCGACGGCAGGCGACATGTTCATGACCTCAGCCCCCTCGAAGGGCGAGCGGGTGTGTATGGTCAAGGCGTCGCGCGGTGGAACTTCGGGTGCGGCGGCGAGCCTGAGCGGCAGGGTGAGCGCGCGTCCGTTGCGCAGGACCGATAGCTTGGCCAAACCGCCGAGAGGCTGGACCGCGAGCCGAAAACCGACGCCCTCGGCGTCATCCACATTCTGGTCGTCGACCGCAGTGATCAGATCGCCGCGCTTGAGGCCCGCCTCGGCCGCAGGACCGATGGAAGCGACCGTCACCACCAGCGCGCCCGTGGGGCGGTCGATGCCGAGGTTGTCGGCGATATCCTTGGTCAAACTCTGCAAGGTGGCGCCGAGCCACGGCCGCTTGACGGTGGCGCCGCCGTGCAGCGCGGCGGCGATGACGCTTTTGACCATGTT
Organism: uncultured Alphaproteobacteria bacterium; assembly: GCA_963737365.1. Lineage (GTDB taxonomy): Bacteria > Pseudomonadota > Alphaproteobacteria > Rhizobiales > Beijerinckiaceae > Roseiarcus. Next base: position 62,466 of record CAVTSD010000002.1, on the reverse strand, counting down.
GACAGGGATGGCGAAGCCAATCCCGATGCTACCACCCGAACGGGAATAAATGGCGGAATTGATGCCGACGAGCTTGCCGTCAAGATCGACCAGAGCGCCGCCCGAGTTGCCGGGATTGATGGCGGCGTCGGTTTGAATGAAAAAGCCGTAGTCGCTGATGCCGACCTGCGTACGCGCCAGCGCCGAGACGATGCCCTGGGTCACCGTTTGCCCGACGCCGAACGGATCGCCCACTGCGATGACGAAATCACCGACTTCCAGCGCGTCGGAATCGCCAAGTTCGAGGACCGGGAAATCCTTGCCCCCTTTTGGCCTCAGCACGGCAAGATCGGTTCGTGGATCGCGAAGCACAATCTCGGCGTCAAACTCGCGCCTATCGGAAAGCGCGACTTTCACCTGGGTCATGTTTTCGATCACGTGGTAATTGGTGACGATGAGCCCCGACGGGTCGACGATGACGCCCGATCCAAGCGCTTTCGACACTCTGGAATCGTCCCCCCCGCCGCCAAAGAATCGCTGGAAGATCGGATCGTCAAACAAAGGATTGCGCGCGGCGGTCTCGACCCGCGAGGCGTAGACGTTGACCACCGCGGGCGTGACCTTCTTCACCACCGGAGCGAACGAGAGCCTAACCTGGCTCGGACTCTGCGGCGGGACCTTGGGCGCTGTCTCGGCGAACGCGGCCCCCCATATGAGCGCCAGGGCAAAAACGAGCGCCAGCCGAATCAAACCGAACCTCCGATCTTTTCCTCAGGGCCGCTGATATAGGCGCCTCCGTTCGCGCTGCAAAGCATCAGTCGGGCGACCGACCAAACACGGCCTGACCATCTGGCGAGGTGGGCGCGGGTCTCAATGAGGGACATCTTAAGAGCGAAGGAGTTCCCATGACAGACCCATCCGCCTCTTCCGTTCTGCTCGCCTTATCGACGGAGTTTGCCAGTCGCATCCGTGACGTTGCGCCGAGCCTCGTCTCCATCCAATCCGGCAGAGCGCGGTCGACCGGCTTTTCCTGGCGTCCGGGTCTCATCGTCGCGGCCGAGAACGCGCTTGCCGACGACGGCGAGCCTTCGATCGTCGCCCATGACGGCGCGTCGAGCCCGGCTCAGATTGTCGGCCGCGATCCGTCAACCGACGTCGCCTTGTTGCGGATCGAGCGGACCCATCTGCCAAAAGCGCCGCCTGCGGCTGCCGCGCCGACGGCCGGAGCGCTGGCCCTGATCGCTGGCGCGCGCGAAGGCGTGGCGAGCGCCGCGCTGGGCGTCGTCTCGTTCGTCGGTCCGCAATGGCGGAGCCTACGCGGCGGCCTCATTGACGCCCGGATCGAACTCGACGCCGTACTGAGTTCGCGCGAGCGAAGGCGGCCTTGCGCTTGACCCCTCCGGAGAAGCCCTTGGCATGGCCGTTTTCGGCCCGAGGAGGCGCACGCTCGTCATCCCGATGAAGACGATCGACCGAGTGGCCGGCCTCCTTGCGACAAAGGGCAGGATCGCGCGCGGCTATCTCGGTCTTGGCCTGCAGCCGGTCAAGCTCGATGGCGGCGGGATTGGGGCAATGGCGATCAGCGTCGACGCCAATGGGCCCGGCGCCGCAGCCGGCATTCGCCAAGGCGACATTCTTGTGGCCTGGAACGGCGAACCGATCCGTGGGGTCCACCAGCTCGTGCGCGCGCTCGGACCCGACAGCGTCGGCGCGAGCGTCAGACTGACGCTACGTCGAGGCGGCGAGCCGATCGAGACGACCTTGACGCTCAGCGAGCGGCCGGACAGCCAATGACCGCGGAGCCGCCGGTCCTGGTGGTCGCAATCGAGATCGGCGAGCCGGAGCTTGCCGATCGGCTCAGCGCGCTTCTCGCCGATGTTCCGGGGCTTAGGCTTGCAGTCCCCGGCGAGGCTGCCGACGCGGCGCTCATCATCCCAGGCGAGCCCGAGCCGGGTCCGGACGCCGGTTTAACCCCGCGCGAACTCGACGTGCTGGCGCTGATCGCCGAGGGGGCTTCAAACAAGGCGATCGCGCGCCGCCTCGCGATTTCGGTCCATACGGTGAAGTTTCATATCGCCTCGCTGCTCGACAAACTCGACGCGCAAGGACGAGCCGAGGCGGTTGCGCAAGGCGCGCGGCTGGGGGCGATCCGGCTTTAGCCGGACAATCCCGTCCCGCACAACATCCTTCAGTCGCCGTTAGGCGAGCTCGGCGATCGCGTTCGGCCGTCGCGATGAGCGGCGAAGAGCAACAACGCCCGCCATTCCACCGAACCCGAGCAGCATCATCGCCCAGGTGGCGGGCTCCGGCGTGGCGGGCGGGTCTATCGTCGGGCCAAAGGAATCCGTCAGGCTGACGTTGCCAAAGAAGGTAAATCCCTTGCCATTGGTCATGGCTGACAGAAGAATCTCAATTGGGTCGTTATTGTCCGCCTGAGTCGCAGTATAAGAAGCCTCGAAGTCATACCAATTCCCCGTCATCTGCATCTGAGTCTGGGTTAAACCGTAGGACGCCAGAGGATTAGCAAGCACCTGATGGCCGCCAACGATGAGATAGACGGACCCGACATCATAGTTGGTCTTTTCAAATCCTAAATCGACGTCCAATGTGTAGGTCCCGCCGGCGACGGCCTCGGTCGAAACGGTCTGGGATACCGTCGCGTTGATCGCACGGACGACGATGGGCTCCGGGGTCGTCCCCCCGACCAGCGGATCGCTGTTGAAGTTGGTCGTGTTCTCCGGCACGCCGGTCTGCCATTGGCCTGAGTCGCCGGTTGCGGCGCGTGTCACGGAGGACGTCCAACCGACAATATTGTTGTCCGCAAACGCGCAATCCGTCCCACACGTCTTGAAATACAGATAGCTCGCAGCCGTCTGACCGGCGGGGAACATGGAGAAATCGGCGTTCACGACAGGTATGACAGCGGCGTTCGCCGTTGGGCCAAATGCCGCCAACCCGGCAGCCCAAAACACTGCGAAACTTGAAATCTTGAACATGTTCATTTTGATTATGCCCCAATACGCCCAAAGGACGAGCCAGCCACGGAGTTATAAATACACTTTCAGCTTGCGGTCAAGGAAACCTCGTCCTAGCGGCGGTGTAAAAACCGCGCAATCGAGCGGAATTGGTTAAGCTGTGCGCGCTCAAACAGTGCGTTAAGCGCGCTTGAGGATCCTTGGATAGTGTGCGCAAAAAGGGCGGAGTATGACCCCGCTCATTGCAAGTTAAGGCGTCGTTTGGCTAAGCGCGCTTAGCTCTCGGCGCCTGCCGCCTGCGCCGGGCCGGAATCCTTGCCTTTGGCGTCGACGTCACGATCCACAAACTCGATCACCGCCATCGCGGCGTTGTCGCCGGGGCGAAATCCCGCCTTCATGATCCGCGTATAACCGCCATTGCGGTCTTTGTAGCGCGGACCGAGCACGTCGATCAGCTTCTTGACCAGGTCGGCGTCGCGCAAGCGGGCGATGGCGAGCCGGCGCGCGTGCAGGTCGCCGCGCTTGCAAAGCGTCACGAGCTTCTCGACCACCGGCCGAAGGTCCTTGGCCTTCGGCAGGGTGGTTGTGATCTGCTCGTGCTTGATGAGCGCCTGCGCCATATTGGCGAACATCGCCTGGCGATGCTCGGCGGTGCGATTGAAGCGCCGTTTGGCGTGTCCGTGATACATTTGGCTCGTCTCCTAATTCGGGTCTGCGGCCGCCGTGCCAAGGAACGGCCGCTCTTCTTGGTTTTCTTCTCGCCTAGCGCGAGAGAACGAAGCTCAGTAGTGCTCCTCGAACCGCTTGGCGAGATCCTCGATGTTCTCCGGCGGCCAGCCCGTCACTTCCATGCCGAGGTGAAGGCCCATCTGCGCCAGCACTTCCTTGATTTCGTTGAGCGACTTGCGGCCGAAATTCGGCGTCCGCAGCATCTCGCCCTCGGTCTTCTGAATGAGGTCGCCGATGTAGGTGATGTTGTCGTTCTTGAGGCAATTGGCGGAACGGACAGAAAGCTCGAGCTCGTCGACCTTCTTCAAAAGCGCTGGATTGAAGGCGAGCTCGGGGATCGCGTGCTGGGCCTCCTCGCGGCGCGGCTCCTCGAAGTTGACGAAGACTGCGAGCTGGTCCTGCAGGATCCGGGCGGCGTAGGCGAGCGCGTCCTCAGGCGACATCGCGCCGTTGGTCTCGATCGTCATCGTCAGCTTGTCCTTGTCGAGGTCCTGACCCTCGCGCGTCGCCTCCACACGGTAGGAGACCTTCTTGACCGGCGAGAACATGCTGTCGATCGGCAATAGCCCAATCGGGGCGTCTTCCGCCCGATTGCGATCGGCCGGCACATAGCCCTTCCCGGCCATCACCGTGAACTCGATACGCAAGTCCGCGCCCTCATCGAGCGTGCAGATGACGAGGTTCGGGTTGAGGATCTGGATGTCGCCGGTCGTCTGGATGTCGCCGGCGGTGACCGCTCCCGGGCCGCGCCGCTTGAGGACCAGGCGCTTAACGCCATCGCCCTGCATCTTGACCGCAATGTCTTTGACGTTGAGCACGATGTCGACAACGTCCTCGCGGACGCCTGGGATGGACGAGAATTCGTGCAGAACGCCGTCGATATGAATCGACGTAATCGCCGCCCCCTGCAGAGACGACAGCAACACCCGGCGCAACGAGTTGCCAAGCGTCTGGCCAAAACCGCGCTCGAGCGGCTCGGCGACCACCGTCGCCACCTTACGCGAGGCCTCGCTCAGAACGATGTCGAGCTTCTTCGGCTTAATGAGTTCTTGCCAGTTCTTCTGAATCACGGCGATTAGCCTTCTCTCTCGACTAGAAGCGGACTGAACAAAGCGTCGGTCGAGACGCTCGCTTCCGCAATGCGCGCGCCCGGACCGATCGGCGCGCCAAACTTGGTTAGACGCGGCGGCGCTTGCGCGGCCGGCAGCCGTTGTGGGGGATCGGCGTCACGTCGCGAATCGAAGTGACATTGAAGCCCGCCGCCTGGATTGCGCGCAACGCCGACTCCCGGCCCGACCCCGGACCGGAAACCTCGACCTCAAGCGTCCGCATGCCATGCTCGGAGGCTTTGCGCACCGCATCCTCGGCCGCCATCTGGGCGGCGAACGGGGTCGACTTGCGCGAGCCCTTGAAGCCCATCGTGCCGGCGGAGGACCACGAGATCGTGTTGCCCTGCGCGTCGGTGATCGTGATCATGGTGTTGTTGAATGTCGAATTCACATGAGCGACGCCCGAAACGATGTTCTTTCGTTCGCGACGGCGGACACGGGTCGCATCTTTTGCCATTGGGACTATCCTTCAATCGCGCCTGCAAGAGCGCGTCTTAATCCGGGATTCGATGAATCGGGGCGGCAATCACTTCTTCTTGCCTGCGATGGGCTTCGCCTTACCCTTGCGGGTGCGGGCGTTGGTGTGCGTGCGCTGGCCGCGCACCGGCAATTGCTTGCGGTGGCGCAAACCCCGATAGGCGCCCAGATCCATCAGCCGTTTGATGTTGATCGAGACCTCGCGACGAAGGTCGCCTTCGACCATGTAGTCGCGGTCGATCGTCTCGCGAATCTGCAGAACTTCCGCATCCGTCAGCTGCGCGACGCGACGCTCCGGCGGGATATGCACCTTCTCGACAATCTCTTCCGCCTTCTTCGGCCCAATGCCGTGGATATACTGCAACGCGATGATCACGCGCTTGTTGGTGGGAATATTAACGCCTGCAATACGAGCCATTCACCCATCTCCATTTTGGCGGCTCGATGTGCGAAATCGAGGGTCGCGGGAACCGTCTCGACGTCCGGTGGAGGCCGGCCCTTGTCGAGAATCGCGAGAGAACGCAAAAAGTCCCACGCGCTCGGAAATGGCGCCGGGACCCAGAACGACTTCGGGATGGGCGGGATGTAGAGGGTAATTTGTCCTTGTCAAGCGAAAAGTGGGGCTCGGTCGGCTTGGGTCTGCAGCAGCATCATCCGAGCGTCGGCGGAGTTCCCAGGCGTTTTTGGTTCGGTCGCCCGTTCGTTATCCCTCGCAATATCGCCCCATTCCCTCTATAGCCGCGCCCCAAGTAAACGAAATCACTGGCGACCGAAGCTTGCGCTCGCCTTACAGGAGTTCCCCCATGACAACCACCTTTTCCGCGCGCTCGCGCACGGCCGCGGCTGCCTTCGCTCTTGGCCTAAGCGCGGCTTTGAGTTTCTCAGGGCAAGCCCTGGCCGATCCGAAGGTGCTGGCCAAGGTCGACGGACAGCCGATTACCGATGAGGATGTTGCCGACGCGATGACCGACATTGGTCCCGGCCTGCCGCAGAAGCTCGAAGGAGCGGCGCGGCAGAAGTACGTCATCGATTATCTCATCGATCTCAAGCTCGCAGCCAAGAAAGCCGAAGCCGACAAGCTGACTGCGTCGCCCGAGTTCGAGCGCAAGCTCGCCTATTATCGCGAGAAGCTGGCGATGGAGCAGTTGCTCGGCTCCGTCGGCAAGGCCGCCACGACCGAGGAAGCGGAGCGGAAGGCTTATGACGCCGCCGCCAAGGCTGAGCCGCCCCAAGAGGAGATCCACGCCCGACACATCCTGCTGCCGACCGAGGACGAAGCGAAAAAGGCGCTCGCACGCGTTAAGGGCGGCGAGGACTTCGCCAAAGTCGCGACCGAGCTCTCCAAGGATCCGTCCGGCAATGGCGGTGATCTCGGCTGGTTCACCAAGGACCGTATGGTGCCCGAATTCTCTGACGCGGCTTTCAAGCTTAAGGAAGGCGAGATCTCCGAGCCGGTCAAGACACAGTTCGGCTGGCACATCATCAAGATCGAGGGCGTGCGCACGAAGAGCTTCCCCCCCTTCGAGCAGGTTAAGGACCAAGCCGCCCGCTACGTCTCCCAGAAGGCGGAGCAGGACGCCATCCTTCAGCTCCATAACGCCGCGAAAATCGAGCTGTTCGACGCCGACGGTAAGCCGCTGCCGGAGACCCCGGTGGCTGACCCAAGCAAGACGCCGCCCGCCGCCGCCGAGAAGCCGAAGCCCTGATTTCGGATTGAGCCCCAACGCGAGAGCGGACGCGCCCGCTCTTTTTCTGCACCGGAAACGCTCATGGCCGCTCCCGCCCCCCTTTCGCCGCTGGCGCCCAAGACCTACCCCGCCTTGCCGCCGATCGCCGGCGTTCGTTTTGCGACAATCGCTGCAGGCGTGCGCTATTCCGGACGAACGGACGTCATGATGGCGTTGTTCGACCGGCCGGCGGCGGTCGCGGGCGTGTTCACGCGCTCGAAGTGCCCATCGGCGCCCGTCGACTGGTGCCGTGAGCATCTGAACGGTGGAAAGGCGCGCGCGCTGATCGTCAATTCCGGCAACGCCAACGCCTTCACGGGGGGCGTCGGCGCACATGCGGTCGCTCAGGTCGCCGAGGGCGCCGCGAAGGCGGTTGGCGCAGCCCCAAACGAAATCTTCATGGCCTCGACCGGCGTTATCGGTGAGCCGCTCGAGGCGACGCGCATCACCCGGGTCCTCGACGAGCTGGTCGCCGGCGCCCGCGAGGACGGCCTCCTCGCCGCAGCCAAGGCGATCATGACCACCGACACATACCCGAAGATTGCGACTGCCCGCGTCAAGCTGGGGAACAGCGAAGTCGTCATCAATGGCATCGCCAAGGGCGCGGGCATGATCGCGCCTGACATGGCGACGATGCTGGCCTACGTATTCACGGACGCGGACGTCGCGCCCGGCGCACTACAGACGATGCTGTCGAAATCCGTCGAGGGCTCGTTCAACGCGATCACCGTCGACAGCGACACCTCGACCTCCGACACGTTGATGATTTTCGCCACCGGCGCGGCCGAGGGGGCAACGCGCATCGAGGACCCCGCCGATCCGCGCGCCGCGGAATTCCGTCGCGCGCTCGACAAGCTTCTGCGCAACCTTGCGCATCAAGTGGTGCGCGACGGCGAAGGCGCGCGCAAGTTCATCACGGTCAACGTCGAAGGTGCGGCGACCCGCAAAGGCGCGAAGCGCATCGCGTTCTCGATCGCCAATTCACCCTTGGTCAAGACCGCCTGCGCGGGCGAGGACGCCAATTGGGGTCGCGTGGTGATGGCGGTCGGCAAGGCGGGCGAGAAGGCCGAGCGCGACAAGCTCGACATCTATTTTGGCAAGACACGTGTCGCGTGTCAGGGTCTGCGCGATCCCGATTACGACGAAGCGGCGACGTCGGCTTACATGAAGCGGGACTCGATTGAGATCACCGCAGACCTCGGCATTGGCCGCGGGCGGGCGACGGTGTGGACCTGCGACCTAACGAAGGAATATATCGCCATCAACGGCGACTATCGCTCGTGAAGCTCAACTTCTCGGCGCTCCCTCGTCCTGAGGAGCGACACTTCAGGCGTCGCGTCTCGCAGGACGCTTCAGCCTGCAACGATCGCGCCGTGCTTTGGACCATCCGTCGAGACGCGTTGCGCCGCATCGCCCTACCGGATGAGACGGGGGGTGGCGCCGACACTTCGGTTCGGGCCTCGTCGTGAAGCTTGTGCTCGTCGTCGCGGCGGCGTTGATCGACGCCGACGGACGCGTGCTGCTCGCGCAACGGCCCAAAGGCAAAGCGCTCGAAGGCCTGTGGGAGTTCCCCGGGGGGAAGATTGACCCCGGCGAAGGGCCGGAGGAGGCGCTCATCCGCGAACTTAAGGAAGAGCTCGGCATAACTGTCAAGGCGGACTGCCTGGCGCCTCTGACCTTCGCGAGCCATGGCTATGAGGATTTCCATCTCCTGATGCCGCTCTACATCTGCCGTCGATGGGAGGGCTTCGTCCAGCCGCTCGACGGACAGGCCATCAAATGGGTGCGTTCAAAGGACCTGAGGTCTTATCCAATGCCGCCGGCTGACACGCCGTTGCTGCCGCATCTCGAGGAGCTATTGGGGTAACGGCACAGATTACGGCGACGCCGTCCAGGACTTATATTCGTCGTCGGACACGGACGGCGATTTCTTGACGAAGGCCACCACCGACCACAGGTCCTGATCGGAGGCTCCGGCAAGGCCGAAGCTCGGCATGCCCGTGAACTTGATGCCGTTCTTGATTGCCCAGAAGAGTTGCGAGGGTGTGCGCTCTTTCGCCATCACCTTCAGGTCGGCGGGGGTCGGCTTCAGCCCTTCAGACCACTTGGCCCAATTGGCGTCGGGCGGCCCTCCATGACAGTTCACACACCCAATTGTCGCGTAAATGCGCGCGCCGGCTTTAGCCATATCGGGTTCGTCTAGATTAGCCGGAGGCGTTTCGGTTCCGTGCGCGACGACCGAGGCCCCTCGCGCGCTCGCCAGCGCCCAGTCTACGATTGCAGGATTGTCCACATTCTGAGCGACGTTATAGAAGCCGCCAAAGAAATAGATCGCAGCGCCAATGGCGGCGATGATCGCGAGCGCGCCAATAAGAGCAAGGAAGCGCATCGAACCGTCTCCTCCCGCCGTCGATCACCCGGAATCCAGCAAAAATCGAACAACCTCAACATCAGCCGACGCACGAGCGTAGGTCAAGCCCTGAACATGACGGCCCCCACGGCGACCGCCGCCTTTTCGCGGTCGCGATCGACCGTTGCCAATGGCACTGCTTCTCGCGAGGGCGTCTCACCCAGCTAGCAACCCGCGCTTAATCCTTTCCACGGCATCGTCTATCCATGCCAAAGCCCGCCCTCTCCGCCGACGTCCTAGTTCTCCCTGCGGCGCCGGACCTCGCAGCTGCGGTCGCCGCCTGGCTTCACCATCTCGCCCATGAGCGGCGCCTATCGGAGAGCACGATCGAAGCATACGGTCGCGACGTCAGGCAGTACCTCTCTTTTCTCGAAGAGCGGTTCGGCGCGCCGCCGGGCATCGGCGATTTCACCGACTGCGCCCCAGGCGATCTGCGCGCCTTTCTCGCGCACCGGCGAGCGGACGGAGTCGAGGGACGTTCGCTGCAGCGCGCGCTTTCCGCCCTCAAATCGCTCGCTCGCCACATCGCCCGCGAGACCGGACACACGGCGGCCGCCCTCGGAGCGATCCGTGCACCCAAGGCCGGACGGCGACTGCCCCGACCTTTAAGCGCGCCGGACGCGAGAGCGATGACCACGACCGCGCTGCGTGAAGGCGAGGCGCGGGACCCTTGGGTATTGGCGCGCGACGCTGCGGTGCTCGCGCTCTGCTATGGCGCGGGCCTGCGCATTTCGGAGGCGCTCTCGATCCGGCGCGCGGACGCGCCGACCGGCGAAACGGACGCCATCACGATTGTCGGCAAGGGCCAGAAGTCCCGCTCGGCGCCGATCATTCCGCCGGTGCGCAAGGCGGTCCAGGACTATTTGTCGCTTTGCCCTTTTGCCCTCAAGCCGGCCGGCCCACTGTTCGTCGGCGCAAAAGGCGGCCCCCTATCGCCACGCATCGTGCAATTGGCGATGGCTCGAATGCGGGGCGCGCTCGGCCTGCCTGAAACCGCGACGCCCCATGCTTTACGGCACTCGTTCGCCACCCATCTTCTGGCGCGAGGAGGCGACTTGAGAACCATCCAGGACCTGCTCGGCCACGCCTCGCTGTCCACGACGCAGGTTTATACGGGAGTGGACAGCGCGCGCCTCCTTGCGGCGTACCGGTCCGCCCACCCGCGCGCATGAGCCCTGCCCCCTATCGACGATCGCGGGCGCGGGCTTTAAGAAGGCTCCGAAACAATCAGGGGTCAAAATTCATGTCGGGCAAGCGCATCGTGTTCACCGGCGGAACCGGCAAGGCCGGCCGCCACGCCGTTCCGCACCTCGTGGCCCACGGCTATTCCGTCCTCAATGTCGACCTGAAGCCGCTCGACCTGCCGGGAGTGCCGACGCTGATCGCCGACCTGACCGATAGCGGACAGGCGTTTAACGCGCTCACCACGCACCCTACCTTCGCCGGCTTCGACGATGGCCGTCCGCCGAGCCCGCCCGACGCCGTCGTCCATTTCGCCGCCATCCCGCGCGTGCTGATCGAGCCCGACAACGTTACTTTCACCACGAACGTCACCAGCACCTACAATATCATTGAGGCGGCGATGAAGCTCGGCGTGCGCAAAGTCATCATCGCCTCGAGCGAAACCACTTATGGCGTCTGCTTCGCCGAGGGGGACAAGGACTTCCACTCGTTCCCGCTGGAAGAGGACTACGACGTCGACCCGATGGATTCCTACGGCCTCTCGAAAGTCTGCAACGAAAAGACCGCCCGCGCCTTCGCTATGCGGTACAAGGCGGATATCTACGCGCTGAGGATCGGCAACGTGATCGAGCCGCATGAATATGGCCCGTTCAAAGGCTATGCCGCTGACCTGCCGATGCGCAAGCGCAACGCCTGGAGTTACATCGACGCGCGCGACCTTGGCGAGATCGTCCGCCTGTGCATCGAAAAGGACGGGCTCGGATTCCAGGTGTTCAACGCGACCAACGATACGATCACCCTCAATATTCCGACCAAGGAAGCGCTGAAGCAAGTTGCGCCGAAGACGCCGGTCACGCGCGAGATGGGCGAGTTCGAGGCGCCCTTGTCGAACCGCAAGATCCGCGAAGTGCTCGGCTTCAAGGAAGCGCACAACTGGCGAAAACACGTAAGCGGTTGAATCCCGCGCTGGGGCAAGCTTTCTGATTCCGAAGCGTTTTTGCCTTCATCACAAGCTTGTGCGGCCGGGAAACCTAGGCGTTTTTGCAGTCTTCGACCGACGCTGCCTCAACGGAAGATCCCGAATGCGCTGACCTAGCATTGCTGTCACGACGACGATATATTCCCGTGATCGGTTGTATTCCTTGTGACCTTTCAAAAGGCCGCTCGGGATAGATCAAGGGGACGCCGGCATGGCTATGGGTTGGGAAAAGCTGTTCAAGAACAACCCGACGCCGGCAAATAATTCGCGGGCCCTCGCCATTCGCTACGAGCCAGGCGAAGAGGCCGCGTCCTCCCATCCCAGCCCCGTCATCACCAGCTTGGGCGCCCTCGCGTCCCCCGATCACGGCCGAAACGGGGAAGCGAAGTCGCTGAAGGTTGCGCGCACCTTCAATTCAATTGGCAGGCGCAGCGAAGGTCTGCGCACACACCTCGACGCCATTGAGCTCTCGTTCCGCAATATCGAGGCCATCCGTTCTCAGTTCTACGAAGCTTTGGGTCCAATTGATCAAACGCTCATCGAGATCGAGCGAACGAAAGTCGCCCACCTCGAGACCGAGCGCAAGTTCGAGGGGTTAAGCGAAGCGCACGATCGCCTGCGCGCCGACCACGCCGTCCTGACGCTCGATCGCAATGCGCTCGGCGTTCGACACCAGGAGGTGTCCGAACAACTCAAGGATGTCGAGAAGGCGCTTGCCGCCGCAGAGGCCGCCGGCAGCGAAGCCCGCGCCGAGCTCACCGAGCGGAAGGCTAAACTGGAGCGGACTGAGCGAGAGCTCGAGGACAACAAACGGCGCCTTCATACGGTTAGCGAGCAACTGCCGGCTATTCGGGCCGAGTTCGGCGCTAAGGAGAAGCGTCTGCAAGAGGTCGAGCAGCAGCGCGCGGCTCTGCAGGACCAGAACGCGCTCATGGCGCAGGAGAACCGGACCCTGCGGGCAAGGAGCGAGGAGTTTGTAGCCAGCGCCTCGAAGCTCAATCGGCAAGTGAGCGACCTCGAGGGGCGACGCGACGATCTGACCCGGCGCGTGGAAGAGCTTGAGGCGGCGCTGGCTCAGGAGAGGGCAGCCCACGCCAAGCTCAAGGGGGCCCACCTCGACGCCGCTGAATCGCACCGGCTGACCTCATCGAACCTGAGAGAAGAGCTGAGCGCGATGGCTTCGCGCTCGGAAGCAGCCGAGAAGCTTCTGGCGGACGCACGCGCGAGCTTACGTGAGCGCGAAGCGGAAATTCGAGGTTTCGAGCAGCGGGCAGTCGAGAGCGCCCTTGCAGCGAAATCCAGAGATGCGGCGCTGGCTGATCTTGAGAAGGATCTCGCCTCCGCGCGCGCTTCACACGCGGAGGTCGACGCCGTCCGGGCGGCGCTTGATCAGCGCTCGGCCGAACTGGCCAAGGCGTTGGAGGCAAAGGGCGCCGCCTTGCAGCGCGCCGAACAGAAAATCGTTGCGATTGAGACCCGCGGCGCCGAGCACAGCAAGGCGATGGAGACGGAGCGCGAGGAGCTAGAGGCGAGACTTGCCAAGCTCAAGGAACAGCTCGAGGCCGAGCAAGCGGCGCGGTCATTCGCCGAAGGCGCGTTGCAGGCCGCGCGACAGGAACGCGGTTCTCGGCGTCACGAGAGTGACGGCGCCGCGGGCGCGGCGCCGAAGGATCCGCCAAACGTCACGAATGACGGCTCGCGCGACAAGATCACCCGCCTGCGCGGGTAAGCACAGAAAGCGGCGGAGGCCGGGGCGATCCAAGCTTCGGCGCCAAAAAGCCAGGGCGCGACTCGCAAATGGCTCCGCAAGCCGTTGGAATCGCTCAAAATGGATTCGTTAGTCATAGACTTCTAAGTAGAAAACAGTGCGCCCTGTTCTGAAACCACCTCAATAGCCTGGACTCCGGCCCGAGACCAACCAGCCCTTGGGAGGCCGCGGATCGAAAGTCTTCCCGCTCGGCGAAACTTCTAGGATCGTGCAGAAGATAAATCGGACGCGAAACGCTTTGGCTTTGCGTCTCGGCGCCGCGGGTGTTCATCAACGATGTTTAAGACGCCCGTCCGCTCTGGCATGTGGAGCGGTGACCCTGTCCGTCCAGGGTCCCTATTCTCGGTCCGGCGGAGTCATGGCTACCCCGACTTTCTGCCGCTTCTAGGGGATCCGGCGGCGGCTGCGGCGTCTCTCATTGCCTGTTCATGACGACGTAAAGATATTCTGCCGCAAGGCCGCGGCTGTCAAATCACAATTCACGCCCAGCCAGATCGGGAGCGTGAGCAAACGTGGCCGGCTCGCTCGCGGCTTCGGCGGCCGCGATCGCCGTCATGTTGACGATGCCGCGCGCGGTCACCGAGGGCGTCAGCACATGCGCGGGCTTGGCCGGGCCAATGAGGATTGGCCCGATTGGCAGCGCGTCGGCGATGACGCGAGTGAGCTGCAGGGCCGTGCTTCCAGCGTCGAGGTTCGGAAAGATCAGCACGTTGGCCTCGCCTTCGAGCCGTGAGTTCGTGATCACCCGCTTGCGCGCAACCAGAGACAGCGCCGTGTCAGCCTGCATTTCACCATCGACATCGAGATCCGGCGCGCGCTCCCGCAAGAGGCGGAGAGCCTCGCGCATCTTGAGCGCCGAGGGCGTGTCAGCCGAGCCGAAGTCGGAATGCGAGATCAGCGCGATTTTAGGTTCAAGACCGAAGCGGCGCACATGCACGGCGCAGGCGACGGCCGTCTCGGCGATCTCTTCCGCGCTCGGATCGTAACGAACATGAGTATCAGCCAGGAAGTAGACGCCGGTGGAAGCGACGACCAACGACAGCGCCGAGAAATCCTTCACGCCCGGCGCGAGGCCAACGATGTCGCGAATATGGTCGAGGCGCGATGTGAAACGTCCTTCAAGTCCGCAGATCAACGCATCTGCTTCCCCGCGTCTTAGCGCGAGCGCGCCGATAACGCTGGGCGAAGAGCGCACCACGATGCGCGCCACGTCGGGTGTCACGCCTTTCCGCTCCGCTGCCTCGAGATAGGTTGCGACATAGTCGCGGTAGCGCGGATCATCGCCTGGATCGATGATCTCGAAATCGGCGCCTGGACGGATCGTCAGGCCGAAGCGCTTGATGCGGTCCCGGATCACTTCCGGGCGCCCGATCAGGATCGGCCTCGCGAGCTTTTCCTCCAGCACCACCTGGGTCGCCCGCAGTACGCGTTCGTCTTCCCCTTCGGAGTAAATGACGGTCTTCATGGCCGCCCGCGCCTTGGCGAAGAGCGGCTTCATGATGAAGCCGGAACGGAAGACGAAGCGGTTGAGCTGATCGCCGTACGCGTCGAAATCGGCGATCGGTCTTCGCGCAACGCCGCTCTCCATCGCCGCGCGCGCAACCGCGGGCGCAATGCGGAGCATGAGCCGCGGATCAAACGGGCTTGGGATTAGCGAAGTCTTCCCGAACAGAACGGACTGGCCGCCATACGCTTGCGCCGCGACCTCCGAGGGCGTCTCGCGCGCCAGCGCCGCGATGGCGGCGACCGCCGCCTTCTTCATCGTTTCGTTGATTTCGCTCGCGACGACATCTAGGGCGCCTCGAAAAATGTAGGGAAAGCAAAGGACGTTGTTGACCTGATTTGGATAATCGGAGCGGCCGGTGCAGATCATCGCGTCCGGCCGTGTTTCAAGCGCGAGTTCCGGCATGATTTCCGGGTTCGGATTGGCGAGCGCCATCACCAGCGGGTCGTTCGCCATCTGCTTGAGCATTTCAGGCTTCAGCACCCCGCCGGCCGAAAGGCCAAGGAAAATGTCGGCGCCGGGAATAGCGTCGGCGAGCGTGCGCGCGCTGGTGTCGCGAGCATAGACCTCCTTCCAGCGATCCATCAGCGTATTGCGGCCCTTGTAGACGACCCCCTCGATGTCGCAGACGATGATGTTGTCTCGGTTGGCGCCGAGGGAGACGAGAAGATTGAGAGAAGCGAGCGCCGCTGCGCCGGCGCCAGAGCAGACAATCTTGACCTCGCCGATCCGCTTGCCGGTGAGCTCAAGCGCGTTGACAATCGCGGCGGAAACAATGATCGCCGTTCCGTGCTGATCATCGTGGAAGACGGGGATGCCCATACGGGCCTTCGCCTTCTCCTCGACCTCAAAACATTCAGGGCCCTTGATGTCCTCGAGGTTGATTCCGCCAAAGGTCGGCTCGAGCGCAACGATGACGTCGACCAGCTTGTCGACGTTCAGTTCCGCTACCTCAATGTCGAAGACATCGATGCCGGCGAATTTCTTGAACAGAACCGCTTTGCCTTCCATCACCGGCTTGGCGGCGAGCGGGCCAATCGCGCCTAACCCGAGCACTGCGGTGCCGTTGCTGAGAACCGCAACCAGATTCTGCCGGCCGGTGTAGATCGCCGCGCTGTGGGGATCGGCCGCGATCGCCAGGCAAGGAAAGGCGACACCAGGCGAGTAAGCAAGCGCAAGGTCGCGCTGATTGGCGAGCGGTTTGGTGGCGACGATCTCCAGTTTCCCCGGACGGGGGGTACTGTGAAACATCAAGGCGTCCGCCTTGAGATCGGCCTCGCCTTCCAGGGGCATTGCGGTTCCCGTCGTTTCTGAGGCTAGGACTGATGACGCATTGCACGGTTCGGAACAAGTGCGCGCAAGGCGTCAGGGAAGCCCCGTCCGCTACTGCGCTTGGTCAGGCGCCCCCGCGTCCGGCTGCACGGCGGCCTGCTTCTCAGCCGGAGGCGGCGACGGCGGAACGTTCGGCTCCGCCAATTGCTGGACGACGGCCTGCTGTATGGTCGGCGCCCGCGGGCCCGACGGCTGCTCGCGGAGGAAGTCGTCCCACTGCTCCTTCGTGCCGTAGAAGACGTCGCGATCGACGTTGCCATTGATCCCAGGCGTCTGCCCGTCAGACTGATATTGCCAGAACGCCCAAGCCCGCGATCCATACTTGACTGCAGGATGGTATTTGGTTGACCGCACCCAGATCGAATAGTCGGACAGCGCGCCGCCCGACAGGATCGCCTCGTAGAAGTCCACCGTCGTATAGATGATCGGCCGCTTGCCGTAATGGCGCTCCATTTCCTCGAGCATCACCCGCATGTCGGCCGTGGCGCCCTCCTGTGTGAGATGGCGGTGGCAGGTTTTCGACGTCGGCGTCGCCTCGACGTCAAGCACTGGCGGCAGCGCATCGTCCTCGACGGGCGCATTCTGCTCGAAGAAAGCCATCTCCTCCATCGGGGGGCGGCACCAATAGACAAAGTGGTAGGCGCCGTGTGGAACGCCAGCGGTCTTCGCGCCGGTCCAATTGGCCTGGAACCGCTCATCGGCGCGATCGCCGCCCTCGGTCGCTTTGATCCAGGCGAACTTCACCCCACTGCTGGCGACAGCATTCCAGTCGATGTCGCCCTGAAACTTGGAGACGTCGATCCCGTGGACCGGGTAATCATGCGGCCTGGGAAAGCTCGTCTTGACCATGCCTGAAGGCAGGTCGGCGAGGTCAACGGGACCAACGCCGCCCCCGCAGCCCGACAAAACGGCCGCAAGCGCCAGCGCTGCAAACGAAAACGAGTGGGAAAGGAAATTCTTGCCGTCCCGCATCGTCACCCTGTCCCAATCGATCCGAAAATTGAATTCACACCGGACGACCGAATTAGAGCGATCTTCGTAAGGTTTCGTTAATGCACATCGTTAACGCGCGCGAGGTTTTGTAAGGAGTCAACCCCCCGATGAGCAAGTCCTGTATGTCTTGCCTACTGGATCTGTCAATGCGGGCGCCGGTTCAGCTGCGGATCTCTTTGCCGCGGCCTTCTCCATGCGTTCCAGAGCGCAAGCAGATTCGGCGGCGACCTCACGCATCGAGCGTTCGTTTTCGCGTTTTCCGTGCGCGCCCTATATAGGCTGCTTGTCAACGATTTGTCGGATTATCTGATGACGCGCTTTTTGCGCGCATCGAGCGAGCAGCGCTCGCGAAATCAGGATGAGATTGTGCTTACGAAAAAGGGGAAGTACGGCCTCAAGGCCATGGTCCATCTGGCAGGACTAGCGCCGAATGCGTTGGCTCAGGTCGCAGACATCGCCAAAACCAATTCGATCTCGAAAAAATTTCTGGATCACATCCTAACCGAGCTCAGGCACGCCGGCCTCGTCTACTCCAAGAAAGGCAAAGGCGGCGGCTATGCTCTCGCACGCCCAGCCCACGAGATCCAGGTGGGCGCTATCGTGCGCGCGCTCGATGGCCCTTTAGCGCCTATCCCCTGCGCTTCGGTCACCGCATTTCGACCTTGCGACGATTGCGGCGATCTCAAATCCTGCTCGGTCCGCCTGATCATGGTCGAAGCGCGCAACGCCATCGCCAACGTGCTTGACCGATGCACGCTCGCGGAAATGCGCGCGCGCTCATCCGCAGATGACCGGGAGCTGATGTACCACATATAGGCGGGCAAACCGGGTCCACCGCTGATCGCCGTTCTAGATCGGCTCCGGCCCGCGGGAGATTGCGGCGACACCGGTGCGCGAGACCTCGACCAGCCCGATCGGGCGCATAAGCTCGACGAAATCATCGACCTTGCGCGGCGCGCCAGTCAGTTCGAAAATGAAGCTCTCGGTGGTCGCGTCAATAACCTTGGCGCGGAAGGCGTCAGCAAGCCGCATCGCCTCGACCCGATTTTCGCCCCTGCCCTTGACCTTGATCATCGCCAGTTCGCGCTCGATCGCACGGACGGACAGCGTCAGGTCGTTCACCGTATGGACGGGGACCAGCCGCTCGAGCTGGTGACGGATCTGCTCAATGATCTCCGGCGTGCCCGAGGTCACGATGGTGATGCGCGAAAGATGCGCCTCGTGCGCAACCTCAGCGACCGTCAGGCTCTCGATGTTGTAGCCGCGACCGGAAAACATGCCGACAACACGCGCGAGCACGCCCGGCTCGTTGTCGACCAACACCGATAGCGTGTGGGTTTCAATGTCCGATTTAGCCGTCGCGGTCGAATAGGGCGAGAGCTGTTGGAGGATCGAGGTCTTGCTCATACGCATCAAGTCCTTATTCGGGCCCGTTGAAGACTGCGGAACGTCTTTTCCGTCATGCGGCGACCGCGCTTGGCGCAGCCACGACCCATCGCTGGAAAAGATCGAAGTCGATGTTGCCGCCCGAGAGGACGAGCCCGACTTTGCGTCCGCTAAGCCGCGATCGCTCTTTCACGGCCGCTGCGAGCGGCGCTGCGCCCGCCCCCTCGGCCAAATTATGTGTATCGGTCCAATAGGCGCGCACCGCCTCGGCGACCTCGTCATCGCTAACGAGTGTGATCCGAGATGCGCCTTTTAGGATGACCGCAAGCGCCTCAGGGTCGGGGACACGGGTCGCCATGCCGTCGGCAAGCGTGTCGGCGGCGTTCGTGGGAACAACGCGATTGGCTGCAAACGACAGCGAGTAGGCCGGCGCTTCCGTCGATTGCACGCCGACAATTTCTGTCCTGAGACCGAGAGCGTCTCGCGCGGCGATGCAACCACAAATTCCCGAGCCCTGGCCAATCGGAACGTAAAGCACATCGATGTCGGCCTGCTCGCTCAGGAGCTCGAGCGCGTAAGTCGAGACGCCAAGCGCCAAATCGCGGTGGAACGAAGGAACTGGGTGCAGACCACGCAAGTTCGCGAGCCGCATCGCCTCTTCTCGCGCGACCTGGAAGTCTCGCCCGAACTCGACCAAATCGGCGCCGAGCGCGCGCATGGCGGCGTTTTTCTCGGTCGAGTTGCCTTGGGGGACAAGGATCGTCACCTGGACGCCCGCGCGCTTACTTGCGAACGCGAGGCTCTGGCCGTGATTGCCCCGAGTTGCCGAAATGAGCCCACGAATCCCTGGCTCGCGCTTGATTAGGGCGTCGACGTAGGTCAGGCCGCCGCGCACCTTGAAAGCGCCGGTCGGCAGATGGTTTTCGTGCTTGACCACCACCTCGGCGCCGAGCCGCTTGTCGAGCAATGGCCAGTTCAGGGCCGGCGTCGGGCGCAAGACGTCAAGCACGACCGCATGCGCTCGATTGATCTCTTTCAAGCTGAACATCGCGAAGCTCCTCGCCGAGACCTCTGCCCCCAGAGTGACTCAGACCAGCATCTTGCCCTTCTCGTCGATGATGTTTTCGAGCTCGACGCCCGCGTCGTCCTCAAGCTCCGCCAGGATCATTTCATTATGCGCCTTGCCCGACGGGATCATGGGGAAGCAGTTCTCCTTTTGATCGACCAGGCAATCAAAAATGACAGGCCCAGGCGTTTCGATCATCTCCATGATCGCCGCATCGAGTTTCGCTGGATCGGCGCAGCGGATGCCGTGCCCGCCATAGGCCTCGGCCAGCTTGACGAAGTCCGGCAGCGATTCCGTATAGCTCTCCGAATAGCGGCCGCCGTGCAGCAGCTCCTGCCATTGGCGCACCATGCCCATATACTGATTGTTCAGAATGAAGATCTTGACCGGCAGGCGGTACTGAATGGCCGTCGACATTTCCTGCATGTTCATGAGGATCGAGGCCTCGCCGGCGATGTCGACAACCAGCGACTTCGGATGCGCGAGCTGGGCCCCGATTGCAGCCGGCAGCCCATAGCCCATGGTCCCGAGACCGCCCGAGGTCATCCACCGATTCGGCTCTTCAAAGGCGAAATGCTGCGCGGCCCACATCTGGTGCTGGCCGACCTCGGTGGTGATGTAGACGTCGCGGTCCTTGGTCAGCTCATAAAGCCTCTTCACCGCATGCTGCGGCTTGATGATCTTCTCCGAATTGCGGAAGCCGAACGAGTTGCGGGCCCGCCAGCCGTCAATGGCGCTCCACCATTTGGCAAGCGCAGGAGCCTCCGCTCGGTGGGGGCCCGCGCGCCACAACCGGACCATATCTTCCAGCACATGCGCGCAGTCGCCGACGATCCCAAGATCGACTTTGACGTTCTTGTTGATCGAGGACGGATCGATGTCGATGTGTATCTTCCTCGACTTCGGCGAAAAAGCGTCGAGGCGGCCAGTGATGCGATCGTCGAAGCGCGCGCCGACGCAGATCATCAGGTCGCAATCATGCATCGCGTTGTTGGCCTCGAACGACCCGTGCATGCCGAGCATCCCCAGCCATTGCCGGTCTGACGCCGGATAAGCGCCGAGCCCCATCAGCGTCGACGTGATTGGAAACCCGGTGGCGCGCACGAGCTCGCGCAACAGTGTCGAAGCGTGGGGGCCGGAATTGATCACGCCTCCGCCGGTGTAGAAAACCGGCTTCTTCGCCGCCGCCATCATCTCGACCGCGTGCCGGACACGCTCAAGGTCGCCTTTGAGCTGGGGCTGATAGGTCTTGTGCTGGACGTTTTTCTGGAACGTGTAGGCGCCGCTGGCGAACTGAATGTCCTTCGGAATGTCAACGACCACCGGTCCCGGTCGGCCATGCGAAGCAATATAGAAGGCCTCGTGCAGGATGCGGGGCAGATCTTCGACCCGGCGCACGAGATAATTGTGCTTGGTGCAACTGCGTGTGATGCCGGTCGTATCGCATTCCTGAAAGGCGTCGGAGCCAATCAGGTGGGTCGGCACCTGGCCGGTGATGCAGACAAGGGGGATCGAATTGCAGAGCGCATCGGTCAGGCCGGTGATCGCGTTGGTGGCGCCCGGGCCGGAGGTGACAAGCAGGACGCCGACCTTGCCGGTCGAGCGCGCATAGCCCTCGGCGGCGTGGGCGGCCCCCTGCTCGTGGCGCACTAGGATGTGGCGAAGCTGATTTTGATGGAAAATGGCGTCGTAGATCGGGAGTACTGCGCCGCCCGGATAGCCGAAGACCATCTCGACGCCCTGATCCTTCAGCGCCTCGACGACCATCTCCGCGCCGGTCATTTGCTTGGCCATAATCGAAACTCTCCGCCTTTTCTCGTCGACGACAAAACCGAGGCAACAAAAAAGGCCCTCAAGGGGCCTTCGGATAAGCGCTAGCGAACGGGATGCAGACCCTATGTCTGCCCGCTTTCTAGCGCTAAAGATACGATAAGCTTCGCCACGTCGCGTCCGCCTATATTTTGAATACGTGTCCACAATAGACAAGACAGGGCTTGCCGTCAAGCAATTGCCGGCTTGCTCGCGGATCGCGGCGAACCGGTTCGAGCCAAACGCGGCGTGAAGGAGGACAGCGACACATGCCGACAACCGTCAAGACGATCGACACCGATGTCCTCGCCATCTCGTACCTCGAATATGGATCTGCGTCCGGCTGGGCGTGCATCATGGGCCACGGTTTTCCGTACGACGCGCACGCCTATGATCAGGCCGCGCCGATCCTTGCTGAGTCCGGGGCGCGAGTGATCGTTCCTTACCTGCGCGGCTATGGTCCGACCCGGTTTCTCAAAGCCGAGACGCCGCGCTCGGGCGAGCAGGCGGCCCTCGGCGCGGACCTTCTCGATTTCATGGACGCGCTCAAGATCGAGCGCGCGGTGCTCGGCGGCTACGATTGGGGCGGGCGCGCCGCCTGCATTGTCGCCGCGCTTTTTCCTAAGCGGGCCGTCGCCCTCGTCTCCGCCAATTCGTACAACATCCAGAACATCGCGCATGCGATGGAGCCGGCAAGCGCGCCCGAGGAGGCGGCGTTCTGGTACCAGTACTATTTGCACAACGAGCGCGGCCGGCGCGGCCTGACGAAGAACCGGAGGGAGCTTGCGCGCCTCATGTGGCGGACGTGGTCGCCGAATTGGGCGTTCGACGATGCGACCTTCGAGCGAACAGCGAGCTCTTTCGACAATCCCGACTTCGTCGACGTCGTCATTCATTCGTATCGCCATCGTTATGGGCTTGCGCCCAGCGCCGGCGATCCTCGATATGATGAGATGGAAGTGGGGCTCGCGGCTCAGCCGCCGATCGCCGTTCCAGCCGTCACCATCGACGGCGACGCGGATGGCGTGATTCCGGCGACGGCTCATCACGCGAAGAAGTTCACCGGCCCGCACGAGCATCGCGTGTTCAAAGACGCCGGCCATAACTTGCCGCAGGAGCGTCCGGAGGAATGGGCCCGCGCCATCATCGACGCGCGGGCGCTGGCGAACGTCCAGCGAACACAGTAAGGATGGCGACCGTAATCTAAGGTTTTGAGGGCTCGCGATTGACCGCGATCGATCATCCGGCCGCTGATCAGGTTAAGCAACCTGACCGCCCGCGGCTTGCCGATGTTCTCGGTCCGGGCCTCATCACCGGCGCTTCCGATGACGATCCAAGCGGCATTGCAACCTATTCGCAGGCTGGCGCCCAATTCGGCTATAGCCTCATCTGGTCTTTGCTGTTCACCTACCCGTTGATGTGCGCGATCCAGATGATCAGCGCCGATATCGGGCGGGTGACGGGCAGGGGCCTCGCGGCCAACATGCGGCGCCATTATTCGTCGTGGTTTCTTTATCCACTTGTGGGCCTGCTTATCCTCGCCAATGTGATCAACCTCGGGGCGGACCTCGGCGCGATGGCCGCCGCCATCGGGCTGATTCTGCCTGGTCCGCAATGGCTGTACATAGCGGCTTTCGCCGTCGTGATCGCGCTCATGGAAGTGTATATGCGCTATGCGCGTTACGCTTCCGTGCTGCGCTGGCTCACACTTTCTCTTTTCGCTTACGTTGCGACCGTGTTCGCCGTCGGCGTGCCCTGGGGAACGGTGGCGTTCAACCTTGTGGCGCCGCACATCGAATGGACGGGGAGCTATCTCACCGTGCTCGTTGCCGTGTTCGGCACGACGATCAGCCCCTACCTGTTTTTCTGGCAGGCCTCGGCCGAGGTGGAAGATGAGAGGGAGGACCCTGCGGCCGGGCCTCTTCTCACTGCGCCCGCCCAAGCGCCGCGGCAGCTTGCGCGCATCAGGCTGGACACGATCGTGGGCATGGCGGCGTCCAACATTGTCGCGCTCTTCATCATGCTGACGACAGCGGCGACGCTTCATGCGCATGGGGTCACGAACATCCAGACCTCCTCGGACGCCGCAAAGGCGCTGCAGCCCATCGCTGGCGAGTTCGCCTTTGTCGTCTTCGCGCTCGGCATCATCGGCACCGGTCTGCTCGCCGTCCCGGTTTTGGCTGGAAGCGCAGCCTACGCGTTGGGCGAAGCGCTTCGCTGGCGAGTCGGCCTCGCGGAGAAACCCGGCCGGGCGCCGGCGTTCTACTGGGCGATCGGTGCCGCCGTTCTCGTCGGCGCGCTCCTCAATTTTTCGCCGCTCGACCCGGTCAAGGCGCTGTTCTGGAGCGCCGTCGTCAACGGCGTCGCCGCGGTTCCGATCATGGTCATGATCATGCTGATGGGGTCGCGACGGGACGTGATGGGCGAATTCGCCCTCAAGTCCTGGCTCAGGGCGCTCGGCTGGATCGCGACCGCGGTCATGGCGGCCGCTGCGGTCGGCATGTTCGCCACCTGGAACGACTGAGGCGCGCTGTAGAATGGTCCGAATCGACGCAAGTAAGCGCGCTTAAAGGCCAGTAAACGCTAGTAAACGTTAGTAAAATGACTCCAATTTACTAGCGTTTATTTTTGCGAATTGTGACTTTTCAATGGGTTGCAGCCGTTTGGAGTAAAAAAATCCGCGCTCGCCGGACTCGCCCGCTCTGATCCCACAAGGTTCTTGCGGACCGGCGCGTCGCGAGATTCCGAACTGAGCTCCCTCATAAGGAAATTCATAACACAGTTCGTTCATTTTTGCAATATCAAAACGGTCCGCTTCTGCCGATTCACGAAACCGCGTCTCCGCCTATCGGCCGGCCGGCGCCATCGCTGACCCGAGCTGCGGCGAGGACAGGGCGCGGTAGGCGAGCGCGCCCACGCCGGCCCCGATCAGCCAGCCCCAGTCGCCGACGTTGAACATGAGGCCATAGGCCCCGGCCAACGACAGGCCGATCGACAGGACGCCGGAAATCGCCAGCGCGATGAGCGCCTTATGGTTCCAGCCACCGTCGTAATTGTACGTTCCGCTCGGCGACATCGTGTAGAGGTCCTCGATCACGACCGTCTCGCGCTTCACGAGATAATAGTCCGACAACATGATCCCGAACATCGGCCCGAGCACCGAGCCGAAAATGCTGACGAACAGCGTGATGGCCCCGGGGCTCGCCACGAACAGCCAGGGACAGACCATGACCGAGAGGATGGAGGTGATGAGGCCGCCCATCTTGAAGTTGATCTTTTCGGGCTTGAGGTTCGAGATATCGTAGGAGGGCGAGATGAAATTCGCGACGATGTTGATCCCCATCGTCGCGATGATGAAGGTGATCGAGCCGATGATCGCGACGATCGGATTGCCGATTTTCTGGACGATCAACACCGGGTCCATGATCGCCTGACCGAAGACGCTGAGCGTCCCCGCCGTCACGATCACGGTGATGATCGAGAACACCAGGAAATTGACGGGAAGCCCGAGGAAGTTGCCGACCTTCATCGCCCGCTCGTCTTTTCCGAAGCGGGCGAAGTCGCCGAAATTGAGCAGCAACGCCGAGAAATAGGCGACGATCAGCATCGCCGCGTTTGCCATGACGCCGACCGTCGCAAGGTTCGAAGACGCGGGCGGGCTGAGCTGAAGGTTGAGGCTCGAAAAGCCCGCTTTGTAGAGCATCCAGCCGGCCAGAATGAACATCACGAAATACACCGCAGGCCCGCAGAAATCGATGAACCTGCGGATCCGCTCCATGCCGCTCATGAAGATGATGAGTTGAAAGATCCACATGAACAGGAAGCTGAACCAGCTGAGCGTCGACAGGCCGCCGATGTTGTTGTGGGTCAGAGCTTCGGTCGAGGGGACCAGCGTCAGCGCAAGCACCTGCACGGCTTTGGAAGCAAAATAGGTCTGCACGCCGTACCACACGATGCCGACGACGCCGCGAATGATCGCCGCGAGGTTCGCGCCCATCACGCCGAAGGAGACGCGAGCCATGACCGGAAAAGGAATGCCGTAGCGGAGCGAGGGCCTGCCGATCAGGTTCATGAGGAAATAGACGGCCGTGATCCCCACGAGCATGGAGATCAGCACCTGCCAGCCGGTCAGCCCAAGGAAGAAGAGGCTGGCCGCGAAAGTGTACCCGCCGACGGAGTGGACGTCGGACATCCACATGGCGAACAGACTGAAGGCGCCCCAGGTGCGACCTTCAGGCGCCGTGGGCGCGAGATCATGATTGTAGAGCTGGGGGTGGGCGCCGGTGATGACAATCGTCGGAACTTCGCCGCTGTGACTCGCCATGCCTCGACCTCAACGTCCGTATCTTCGGGGCCGCGATCGCCAGGGTTTCCGATCGCGCCGCCGACCGATCCGACCGAGCGGTTCAGCCCGGCGCTCCGCCGCGCGGAGTTGTCAGAGTCCTGCAAACGGCGTGCCAAATTAGAACGATTGGTAAAACATTTTGAACGGTCGGTGCAGAGCGGACAGGCGACTTCAGCGGCGCCCGGCGACCTCGTAGGCCGGATCTACAGAACCTTGAGGCCGAGGCCTCCCAGAACCAGCTGCACGATGGTCGCCTTTGCGGCGTCGTAGTCCGATTCTTCCAGGGCCCGCTTCCGCTTCATGATGATCATCTGGCTCGCGAAATCGGCGTAGGCCTGCGTCATCGCCCAAATACAGAAGAACAGGTCGGTCGCGCTGATGGGCCGCGTTGCGCCGCTCGCCGCCCATGATTCGACCGTCGCGACTTTCTCGAGCAGCAGCGGCGTCGAGACCTTGTCGATGAAATCGCCGATGAATGGGGCGCCGCTGATGATTTCGTTGGCATAGAGGCGCGACAGGTCGGGATGGTCGCGCGAGAAGTCGACTTTCTTTTCAATGTATCGGGTGAGGATCGTCTGGATGTCTGCCGCGGTCTCGAGCGTCTCGAGCTCCCGCGCCCACATTTTCATCGCCCGCTCGAGAATGGCGCGGTAAAGGTCGTCCTTATCCTCAAAGTAATAGTAGATATGCGGCTTTGCGATCGCGGCCTTCTTGGCGATCAGCGCCGTCGTGGCGCCACGAAAGCCAAAATGTCCAAAGACGAACTCGGCCGCGTCGAGGATGTTGGCCTCAATGTCGGGGCCAGGCGCCGGCTTTCGTCCGCCACGAGGTTTTTGCCTGATGCGGAACGCCTTCAGATCGTCAATTGGCATCACTGATGTCGCCCCTCCAATTGGCGCCGACGCTTTGTAGACCGTTGGCCCGGGTCCAGTGCCCTATCTCGATAGGGCGCGCAACCGGGATTGCCTCACGTCCGCCCATCCGAGGGTTTGGCGGCTCGAAGCAGCCGGCGGAGCAATCGGATCGCCACGTACAGCATGAGCGCGATCAGCGCGATCGCGACCAGCGGCGCGGCAAGCGCCAAAAAGGATAGGAAGGCCGCGCCGCCAAGCTCCGCCGTGGAGATGACGAAGTTCCCAAGGCCGCCCGTCAAGACGGTCGAGTGCGCCCTCAGGGCCCCGGTCAGTCCTCGCGTCAATCCGGCAATGCCGCCGCCAGCGATCACCGCGGCCGTCCATTTCACCATCGGCGGCATGTCGGTCATGACGGCGGCCGACAGGATGGTCCCGGCGATAAAGGCGGCGGGCGCCGACACGACATCAAGCAGGTTGTCGATGAAGGGAATGTAGTAAGCCGCAACTTCGATGAGGGTCGCCACGCTGAGCATGATGAGAGCCGACGACGAGCCAAGCCAGGCGAAGCCATCGTCCAAATGGAGATGCCCGGTATAGGCCGCGCCGCTGGCGATCAGCATCGGCAGGAAAACGCGAAAGCCGGTCGCGGCGGCGAGGGCGACGCCCAGAGCAATCGACAACGCCAAGTCTGACATGCGCGGCCCAGTTTATGGCGACTCAGCGCGAGCGCTGAACTCGCTTTCGCTTTCTGTCACCATAGATCGCCGGCGCCAATTGACGACAGCCAGGCCGGGTGAGACCGCAGCGAGTTGGAGAGCGCTTCGCCTCAGCTCGCCATCGCGCCCGGCCCGGGAATCGCGCCCGGCGGACATTTTCCCAAGATGATCATGCCGAGCACTTCGTCCTTGGTCATGTCCTCGACGCGGCCGGTGCCCACGACCTGGCCGTTCTTCATCACCGTCACCCGGTCGGCGAGGTCGAATACGTCATGGATGTCGTGGCTGATGAGGAAGATGCCGAGGCCCTCGGACTTGAGCTGCTTGATGAGCTCGCCCACCTGCGCGGTCTCGGCCGGCCCGAGCGCGGCCGTCGGCTCATCCATGATGAGCACTTTGGCGTCGAAATGGATTGCGCGCGCAATCGCGACCGACTGCCGCTGGCCGCCGGAGAGCGCCATCACCGGCTCCTTGAAGCGGCGGAAGTTTGGATTGAGCCGGCCCATCACCTTGCGCGCTTCCGCCTCCATCGAGGCGTCGTCGAGGGTCCCCCAGCGGGTGAGCAGCTCGCGGCCGAGATAAAGATTGGACGCGGCGTCGACGTTGTCGGCAAGCGCGAGCGCCTGATAGACCGTTTCGATGCCGTAATCCTTGGCGTCGCGCGGGTTGTCGATCTTGGCTTCCTGCCCGTTGATGAAGATCTGTCCGCTGTCGCGCTTATAGGCGCCGGAGAGGATCTTGATCAGGCAGGATTTGCCGGCGCCATTGTGGCCGAGCAGGCCGACGACCTCGCCGGGGTATAGATCGATGTAGGCGTGGTCGACGGCCTTGACGCCGCCGAAAGCGATCGAGACGTCCTTCATCTCGACTAAGGGCGTTTGGGCGTTGGCGTCCATGGGCTTAACCTTTGGCGGTCCTGCGGCGGTAGAAGGTGTCGATGCCGACGGCGCCAACCAGCACCAGGCCGACCACCATCTGCTGGAAGGCCGAGTCCAGCCCCAGCAGCACCATGCCCGATTGGAGCGACTGGATGACCAAGGCGCCGATGAGCGCCCCGTAGACCGTGCCGACGCCGCCGGCGAGCGAGGTGCCGCCGATGACCGCAGCCGCGATCACGTAAAGCTCGTCGAACTGCCCGAGCACGTTGGTCGCCGAGTTCGAGCCGCGCCGAATCGATGCAGGCGGCGATCCCCGCCAAGGCGCCCATCAGGGCGAAGACCATAATCGTAATTTTCTTGGTGTTGACGCCGGCGAGCTCGGCGGCTTCCGGGTTGCCGCCGGTCGCGTAGACATAGCGGCCAAATCGGGTGCGTCGGGCGACAAAGGTCATGACGACGCCGGTGACGAGCGCGATCAGCACCGGAATCGCATATCCGGTGGCAATGACCAATCCGCCTTCCGGCACGGGAATATTGTTGTCGGCCGCGTATTTCGCGGCGACCCGCTCGGGCCACGCATAGTCGTTGACGACAGCGGTCGCGCCAAGGACGATGAAGCAGCCGACGGCCGCGATGACGTATTCGGCCCACATCGGCCGTTGCGGGAAACGAAACCGCGCTCGCCGCTGGCGGCCGGCATAGAGGCCAAACACGATGCCGGCGCAGCAGATCGCGGCCAGGGCCCAGCTCGCCGTGGCGCCGACTGAACCATGCGGGCCCCCGCCCATCAGCGCGAAGCGGTCGTCGAGCGGCGCGATTGTCTGGCCCGCCGTCACCCACCACGCGGCGCCGCGCCAGAACAATTGTCCACCGAGTGTGACGATGAACGACGGAATGCCGATGTAGGCGACCAGCGAGCCTTGAAAGGCGCCGATCGCCGCGCCGATCGCCAAAGCAACGAGGACGGCGATGATCCAGATCGCCGGATTGTCGAGGCCGAGATAGGTCGGCAGAATATGGACCTGCGCGACGCCAATGATCGTCGAGACGAAGCCAATGATCGACCCGACCGAGAGGTCGATGTGGCGCATGACGATGACGAGCACCATGCCGGTCGCCATGACCGCGATCGACGACGTCTGGACGCTCAAATTCCATAAGTTGCGCGGCGTCAGGAACAGGCCCTCGCCGGTCTGAGCCCAGGTGATGACGTTGAACCCGATCCAGATCAGCGCCAGCGCGCCGATCATGCCGAGCATGCGGGTGTCGACCTCGGTGGCTCTGAGGAAGCGTCGAATTGCCGGCTCGTTGGGAGCCGCGCTGGTGGCGCTCGGCGCCGCAGAGGTCATGATCCCTCCCGATCTTCGCGTCTTACGCCGCCAGCATCAAGGGCGGGCGCTCGCAACAGAAAGCCGCGCCGCTTTGCAAACGGCGCGGCTTCTTTTGTTTCACTGCGTACCGGCAGGGTCAACTCAGCCGCAGAACTTCACCGTGCCCGGCTTCACGCCGGCGCAGACTTCGGCCTTGGTGATCCAGCCCTTGTCGACGATCACGTTGAGGTTGGCCCTGGTGACCGGGAGCGGGGTCAAGAGGATGCCGTTGACCTTGATCCCCTTGGCGCCGCCGGTGAAGGGATGTACGTCGGGAATGGCGGTCATCTTCTTGCCGTCGCCGAGGTCAACGGCCGCGTCGCCTGCGGTTTTGCCGAGATCGCGCGCGTCCTTCCAGATCGAGACGGTCTGAGTGCCGAGCGCGATGCGGTTGATCGCCGCGTGGTCGCCGTCCTGGCCGGACACCGGGACGGATCCCGCCATGCCCTGCGCCGAGAGCGCGGCGACGACGCCGCCGGCCATGCCGTCGTTCTCGCAGACCACCGCGTCGACCTTGTTGTTGTTCTTGGTGAGGATCTGCTCCATGTTCTTTTGCGCGTTGTCCGGCTTCCAGCCGTCGGTGTAGGATTCGCCGACGTTCTTGATCTTGCCAGACTTGATCGCGGGCTCGAGCACTTCCTTGATGCCCGAGAACAGGAAGTCGGCGTTCGGATCGCCCTTGTCGCCCTTGATGAAGGCGTAGTTGCCGGCCGGCTTAACGGCGTAGATCGCCTTGGCCATCATGCGACCGACTTCAACGTTGTTGAAGGTAACGTAGAGCACATTCGGGCTCTCGATCAGGCGGTCGTAAGCGATGACGGGAATGCCTTCGTCAGACGCTTTCTTCACCGCGGGCAAGATCGCCTCCGAATCCATGGCGAGGATGATGAGCACATTGGCGCCCTTGGAGATGAGGTCCTCGACGTCGGTCAGCTGCTTGGTCGGCGAAGCCTGAGCGTCGGCTGAGATGTACTTGGCGCCGTGCGCAGCGAGCGCCTTCTTGATTGCCGCCTCGTCGGTCTTCCAACGCTCTTCCTGGAAGTTCGACCAGGAAACGCCGACTGTCAGATCTTTCGCAATCGCGGCGAACGAGGCGACGCTGGCCGACGCCAGCAAGGCCGCTCCGATCGCCAAATTTTTAAATGATTTCATAGACTTCCTCCCATACGATCCACGGACCTGGCGGCGGCGCGAGAACAGCGCGCGCCCCTCCAGCCGAAGGCCGGACAATCTCCGCGGGCCGCACAATGGTCAGGCTCACAAAGACTGTCAATGCGCCAAATGGACTATGGATCGAACTTGGTTCATGGGGCTTAAGTCGCGCCGGCCTGCGCGAATTCGGAGGCGCGTGACGTGCTTGCGCCGCTCGCCCGCGACGTGAGAATGAGTGTGGTCGGGGGGCGCTCAACGCCTCTTCGGCAAGAGCGGCGGGAGGACCATGAAGCGGCTTTTGGGGGTGTCGATCGCTTTGTGCGCGGCGTCAGCCCTGGTCGGCGCGGCGCTGGGCGCGAGCTGGGACGAGCGCGTCTTTCCGCCCGGCTCCCATCTCGATTTCGATCGGCTCGCGGCGGCGGGCCCGTCCGCTCTCCCGGCTCTCATCGAGCGCGGACGCGAGCTGTTCAAGGCGAAGTTCACCACGGTCGACGGCGCCGGACGGCCGAAGGCGACCCAGGCGATCATCCCGACCAAGCGCAAGAACGGCGTCAATCCGCCGTTCAGCCGCACGAGCGGCCCCGATTCAAATTCCTGTTTCGGCTGCCACAACGATCCGGTCATTGGCGGATCGGCCGACGACGTCGCCAACGTGTTCGTGTCGGAGGGGTTCGAGAGCGCGCAGTTCGATTCCATCGACCCGTCATTCTCGAGCGAACGGCACACGATCGCGCTGATGGGCGCGGGGCTCGTCGAGCTTCTGGCGCGCGAGATGACCGCGGACCTGCAGGCGATCCGCGCCGCTGCGATCACCGAGGCTTGCGCAAGCGGCAAGGAGGCGCACGCGGACCTCGTGACCAAGGGCGTTCGGTTCGGCTCGATCGTCGCCCATCCTGACGGCATTGTTGATCTCGACGCCATCGACGGCGTCGATTCCGATCTGATCGTCAGACCCTTCAGCCGCAAGGGCGTGTTTACTTCGCTGCGCCAGTTCACCATCAACGCGCTCAATATTCACCACGGCATGGAGGCGGTCGAACGCTATGGCGTCCGCTGGACCGGCAGCCACGACTTCGCCGAAAGCGGCGTGCCCGACTCGATCACGGCCGGCGATGTCTCCGCCCTGGTCGCATTCCAGGCGACGCTGCCGCCCCCGACAGTGAAAGCCAACCTGCCTGGCGATTGGCGTCAGGCGGCGAAAGCCGGCGCCGAGACCTTCAACGAAATCGGTTGCGCCTCGTGCCACATGCAGACTTTGCCGCTGAAGTCGCTCGTCTTCACCGATCCCGCGCCCTACGACATGGCGGGTACGCTCCGATTCGGCGAAGTCAAGGAGCCGATCCGCATCGATCTTGCCGCCCTGCCCTTCGCCAAGACGCTTCAGAAGAACGACAAGGGCGAGTGGCTGATCCCGCTCTACAGCGATCTCAAGCGCCATCTCGTCGTCGATGAGACGGTCAATTCGCTCGGCAACGAATTGCAGGCGCAACGCTTCGTCGAGCGCGACGTGTTTCTCACGCCTCGACTCTGGGGCGTCGGGTCGACCGCGCCTTACGGTCACAACGGCTCGTTCCGCATGCTCGACGAAATCATCGCCGCGCATGGCGGCGACGCACGATTTGCGCGGGATGCGTATATGGCGCTTGAGCCCGACAAGCGCGACGCAATGATCGCCTTCCTGCGCTCGCTCGTGATCGAGGCGCAGTGATGCGAGTTGTCGTCTGCATCCTCGCGCTTCTCGTCAGCCTCGCAGGGGCGCGCGCCGGCGATGAGCGGGCAAAGCCGCTCGGCGACGTGCCGCTCATGCACGAGGAGGCGGAAGCCGCCGGCCTGCACAGCGTCTACGACGGTCCGTGGGAATTTTTTGTCGGCGGCGGCGGCGCGGCGTTCGATTGCGACGGCTCGGGCTTCCCCTCGGTGTTCCTGGCGGGCGGCAAGAATCCCGCGCGGCTGTTCGTGAACAAATCCAAAGCCGGCGGGGCTCTCAAGTTCGAGGAGAAGGCGCTCGACATCGGCGCCGATCCGAAGCTCCTCACCAATGTCATCGGCGCCTATCCGCTCGACATCGACGGCGACGGCCATATGGATCTGTTCGTGCTCCGGGTCGGCGGCAATCTCCTGCTCAAGGGCGGCCCGAACTGCACATTCACCCTCGCCAATCACGAATGGAGTTTCGGCGGCGATTCCGGCTGGACCACGTCTTTCGCCGCCGAATGGGAGCCGGGGCAGAAATTCCCGACGCTCGCGATCGGCCACTATGTCGATCGTGACGCGCCAGGCTCGCCCTGGGGCACATGCGCGGACAATTCGCTCTACCGGCCTCAGCCCGGTGATAAGCCAGACTATTCCGTACGCACGCCGCTGGCGCCAGGCTTCTGCGCGCTTTCGATGCTGTTCACCGACTGGAACAAGTCGGGCACGCCATCGCTGCGGGTCTCCAACGACCGGCAATATTACCGCGGCGGCGAAGAACAGATGTGGCGCATCGAGCCGGGCAAGACGCCGAGGCTCTACTCGCGCGCCGACGGCTGGCGGCATCTGTCGATCTACGGCATGGGCATCGCGGAGGGCGATCTCGACGGCTCGGGCTACCCGCAGTATTTCCTGACATCCATGGGCGACGAGAAGCTGCAGAAGCTCGATCCCGACGAAGGCGGACGCGGCGAAGCGCCCGTCTATCGCGACATCGCCGGCGAAGTCGGCGTGACCGCCCATATCCCTTATGCCGGCGGCGACAAACGTCCCTCGACCGCCTGGCACGCCGAATTCGCCGACTTCAACAACGATGGCCTTCCCGACATCTTCGTCTCCAAAGGCAACCTCGAGCAGATGCCGGACTTCGCCGCTTACGATCCGAGCAATCTGCTGCTCGGCCAATGGAACGGCAAATTCGCGGAAGGCGGCGATGAAGCGGGAATCGCCTGCAACGCCAAGGGCCGCGGCGCGCTCATCGCCGACTTCAATCTCGATGGGCGGCTCGATATCCTGCAGATCAATCGCGGCTCGAACGCCCTGCTCTACCGCAATCTGGGCGCCAAAAACGGCGACGGTCCGCCGCTGCCGATGGGCAATTGGAGCGAGATCCGGTTGATCGAGCCCAATCCCAATCGCAACGCGGTCGGGGCGAAGATTTCGGTGAAGACGGGAACGCGCACGCAGACCCGCTTCGTCGACGTTGGCGGCGGCGACGCCTCCGGCCATTCGGGCTTCATCCATGTCGGCCTCGGCACGGCCGAGCGCGCGGAAATCCGGGTGCAATGGCCCGACGGCGACTGGAGCCCGTCCTACCGCGTGTTCGCCAACCAGTTCGTCGTCCTCGACCGCTCGAAGCCGCAGGCCGCGTACTGGTATCCGGGACGCTGAACGCCCCAGCGCTGCGGCCCCAGCCTCTACCTGCCGCGTCGCGGCGTCCTCGAAGCGATTTTCCGGGAAGCTCGCCGCGTTGTTGCCGCTCTCGTCGACTTCATCCGCGCGATCCTCGACTTCGGAGGCGCCTTTTTCGCTGGGGTGCGTCTCGTCTTGGCGGGAGCCTTCTTGACGGCGACGCGCGTCGATTTCGCGGCCGTTCGTTTCAACGGCGTGGCTTTCCGCTTCGAGGCTGTTGGCTTGGCTGAGCGTCGGGCCGAGGTCGGCTTTCTCTTCTTTGCCGCCGTCTTTTTTGCCGGGCCCTTTTTCGCTGCCGCGCCCGATGGAGATGGCCTCTTTGCGTGTTGCGACGGCCCGCTCGCGGTCGCGGCGCGAACTTCCGCGCCACCCGGCGCGGGAGCCGCGACGGGCGCCCCGGCGGACGCGCCTTCACCGAGCCAGAACTTGATTTCGGCCAGATCGGGGCTGCCGGGCTTGAGATAGGAATCCTGCCAGGTCGCATTGTCGACGAGGCCGTGCCAGACCTGCGGATCCTTGGCGTGAGCGTCGACGTAGGTATTCCAGCGATAGGTCTGATAGATGGCGATGATGTTGGCGCCGTAAGACGCGGCGAGCGGGGCGTTGTCTTCCACGATCATCATGTTGTCGTCGTTCTTGGTCG
Source organism: uncultured Alphaproteobacteria bacterium (assembly GCA_963737365.1). Classification (GTDB taxonomy): domain Bacteria; phylum Pseudomonadota; class Alphaproteobacteria; order Rhizobiales; family Beijerinckiaceae; genus Roseiarcus. Next base: position 27,699 of record CAVTSD010000002.1, on the reverse strand, counting down.
AGGCTTTGTAACCCAGATTGTGCGAGCCGGTGATGACGACCGGGTTCTTGCCAAATGGGTCGATCACGACGACCTTGCTGTGCACGTGCACGCCCTGGTTCATCACCTCGCTGGCCCAGTCGTGGAAGACATCCTTGATCGCCTTCGGCACCATCGAATTGTACGGAACCGCCAGCGGGGGCGTCTTTCCGCCGTCGTAGAGCTTAACCGGGCTCGGGTTTGTCGGATCGCCGGCCACGTGCTTGCCGGGCTTCACGGAGCCCGCTGTGGTGAGACCGGGGATCTCCTGATTCACGACGCCGTGGATGTAGAGATTGCCGTCGTAGTTCGGTGACCCTTGCTGATGCCTGGCCAGAATGTTTTGCAGAAGCGTCCAGCGCTCCGGCTCATCGTCCGGTTCGAATGCGCCTGGGTTGAAGAAGAGAAACAGAATGCCTTCCACCGCGCCGTCGATCAGCTTGCGAGCGTAGTCCAGATCCTCGCCCTTGTCGGTTGGGGCGAACCATTGGGTGATCGAGCCGCCATCGACGTTGAAGGATTTCGATGTCGCGTTCGCCTGCATGAGCGATGCCGGATAGGCGTTTCCCGCAGCCTTTAGCAGGTGCCATTGCTCGATGAAATCCGCCCCTAGATCCGGGTCGTTCACGATGATGCCGTTGTTGGCCTGGGTGCAGAGCCCGGTCTTCGTCCAGTTGGTGCTGCCAGACAGGACCCGCTCCGGCCTGCCGGATGAATTGCAAGCGACGATGAATTTGTTATGGGCGAAGTGGCCGCTCCCGACCAGGCGATCATGCAGGTCCACCTTGCCTTGCAACTGCGCCCGCACGACGCTGTTCTCGTCAGGCTTCTTCGAATTGAAGGCCCCGTTGGCGAGGATGAGATGGCAGTTCTCGCCGAGCGCAACGAGCGCCGGGATCAGTTCCGGATCGTTCAACTCATAAAGGGCGGCGTAAATCTCGCCGTCGTTCTTTTTGACGTCTTCGAGCATCGCAAGCAATTGCGGGCGCAAGAGCCCGCTCAACGCATTGCGCAGCGAATTGCCGGGTTCAGCGATCAGAGCGTCGAGCTTGGCGCCCTTGCCGACCTTTGCGAGCGCGCGCGACACCCACTGAGCGGAGACAATGCCCTTGTTGAAATAGGCGGAGATATGCGCCGACGCTTGCCCTGTGATCGTCATCGGCGGCGTCTGTGCGCTGCTATCAGCCAGCGACAGCGTCAGATGATCCTTGTCGGGTCCGACGACCGGAACGATCGAATATTGCACCTCGTCGCCCGGCGACACCAAATAGTCCCACCACATGTAGCGCTGCAAAGGCTGTTTCCACGGCGCGGCCGGGTCTGGCTTGTCATGGTCGGAAAATCCGACGAAGCCGTGCAAATACTCGTCCCTTGCCGCCCCGCCCGCGGCGGGCTTCAGCGTGCGGTGAATGGAAAAGCCGCGGCAGTTCGGTATCGGCTGCGCGTTTGCCGGTAGCCAGACCAGACAGGTATGATCGCCGTTGTCGTAGACCTTGAGTTCGATCGTCATCACAACCCTCCCCGCCAGCCTGCGCTCACGCTAAACAACTTGTGTTGCTTTAGGATGTCAGGCTGCGCCTGAGTGTGAGCCTGGTCACATGGCGAAGTGAGTGCGCACGAACGCGCGGTGCACGCCTCTCAACGGACGAAGCGGGCGCGACGCGACGGATGAACCGACGCGGAGCCGCGCGCGCTCGCGCCGCCCGCGGTTCGATCTCAGCTCGCCATGATCTCGTTCACTTGCATGATCGCTTCGATCTTCGTGTAGTTCGGGATGTCGCCCACGATCTCCGCGCCGTGCTTCGCGAGCGCCTTCTGGAGGTCCTCGACGGAGTTGAACTTGAGATAAGCGATGGCGAGATAGGGCGGCTTGCCGCCAGCAGGGTCGGATAGGCCCTTGTCAAATTCGCAGCTCACCATCCCTTCCGACTTCCATCGGGAGACGACGAGCTTGTGATGATCGTTGAAATAATAATCGTAGTTGAAAGTCTCGCCCTCTTTTGCGGGATAGAGAACCGTCAGTCGAATCATCGTTTCCTCCTTGATGTGGATTCACAGGCTGGTCAGGCGACCTTCGTCGCCGCCGTCCTTCGCCAGACCTTAGCGGCCGCGGCATTGCGAACGCCAGCTATTGTTTTGCGCAGACGATCACCGCCTTCGCGCCGCCATCGCAGCTTGCGCCCGTCGTTCCATCGATGTGAACGGCGCCGCTGCCCGCGCAATAAGCGCTGGCCATGATCTCGCCCGCGCCGCACGAGGCTTGAGCGGAGTCGCTCACCACCCTGAAACTCAGGATGGCTGCTGGCTGGCCTTGCGGCCCCGGCGGCCCCGCGGGGCCTTGGGGACCCCGGAGACCCTGCGGACCCATCTGCCCCTGCGCTCCAGCCACACCCGGGGGGCCGAGCGGCCCAGGCGGCCCCGATGGTCCTGTGCGCCCTTCCGGCCCTTGGGGGCCGGTCGCGCCAGCGACGCCGGTTTCACCTCGAGGTCCCGGCGGTCCCGTTGGCCCGACCGCTCCGGCGGCGCCGGCATCGCCCTTGGGGCCTTCGGCGCCAGCTTCGCCCCGAGGCCCAGGCGGGCCGGCCGCTCCCGGTGGCCCGACGGCGCCAGCTTCGCCCTTTGGTCCCGCCACGCCGACCTCGCCTTGCGGTCCCGCGGGCCCCGCTGGTCCGACCGCGCCCACCTCGCCCTTCGGCCCCGCCGAGCCAGTTTCGCCCTTCGGTCCCGGTGGGCCCGCTGGACCTCTTGCGCCGACATCCCCTGTCGTTCCGGCCTCGCCTTTCGGCCCCTGTGCGCCAACGTCGCCCTTAGGCCCGGGCGGTCCAGCCGGCCCATGCGGACCGACTGCGCCGACGCTTCCAGCTTCGCCCTTTGGCCCGGGCGGTCCGGCCGGCCCCGCCGGGCCTGTTGCGCCGGAATCACCCTTGGTTCCCTGAGGGCCGGCCGGCCCTTCGGGTCCCGGCTCGCCTCGCGCGCCTTGCAGGCCTGGCGGTCCAGCGGCGCCAAGGTCGCCCTTGGGCCCTGGAGGCCCGTCAGGTCCGGGCGGTCCTGGCGGTCCTGGCAGACCGGCCGGGCCGGTATCGCCTTTCGGTCCCGGCGGCCCATCGGCGCCCGTGTCGCCCTTCGGACCCTGCGGTCCGATGGCGCCGGCGACGCCCGGCTCACCCTTCGGCCCGGCCGGGCCGGCGGGGCCCTGCTGTCCCTGTTGCCCCGGTGGGCCTTGTTCGCCCCTGTCGCCCTTCGAGCAGCCGGAAACGGCGAGCAGCGCCGCAATGGCGACGCCGGCGACAGTCAAGCGCATTGGTCTCTCCCCCTCAGCCTGCGTCATCCAAGCGCCTCAATCATACGGCGGATCGCGCGCAGCACAATTGAGGTCAATCATGCATCTTCGCAGCCGTCGTTCGTTCCTTGGCGCTCTCGCGGTCGCGGCGATTGCCCTTCCCGCGCGCGCTGCGTCGCCGGCCGAGGAGCGCCTGGCCCTCGCCAACAAGCGGCTCGCCGAGATCGAGGCGCGCGAGGGCGGCAGGCTCGGAGTCTTCGTGCGCGACACGGGCGCCGGCGCGACGATCGAGCGCCGCGCCGACGAACGGTTCCCGATGTGCAGCACGTTCAAGCTTCTCACGGCCGCCGCGGTGCTGAGACGCGTGGATCAGGGCGCCGAACGCCTCGACCGGACAATCGCCTATGGCCCAAGCGACCTGCTCGAGTATGCGCCGATCGCCAAGACGCATGTCGCGGAAGGCGGGATGAGCGTCGCGAACCTTTGCGCTGCGGCGATCGACTGGAGCGATAACACGGCGGCAAATTTGCTTCTGCATACGATCGGCGGACCGGCGGGATTTACAGCCTTTGCCCGCTCGCTCGGCGACGAGGTCACACGCCTTGACCGCAATGAGCCCACTCTCAATGAATCGCTGCCAGGCGACCCGCGCGATACGACCAGCCCGCGCGCGATGGCCGCCGACATGCAAAAGGTGCTGCTCAGCGACGCGCTGTCGGACTCCTCTCGCCGCCAGCTGCAGAGGTGGCTCATCGGCGACAAGGTCGGCGACAAAAGACTGCGCGCCGGACTGCCGCCCTCGTGGCGGATCGGCGACAAGACGGGCACCGGCGAGCACGGATCGACGAATGCGGTCGCCATCCTCTGGCCGCCCGATCGCGCGCCCCTCATCGCCACGGTTTATTACACGGAATCATCCGCGCCGATGGATGCGCGCAACGCGATCCATAAGGAAATCGGCGCCCTGATCGCGGAGACGTTCGCGTGAGAAAAAGGGCCGGCGCGAAGCCGGCCCCTGTCGACTTGGCCCTTCCGAAGCTTAGCTGCCGCCGCCGACGCAGGTGTCGGCGGTCTTCGGCGTGCAGACGTCGAGACCGGTATAAGTCGGATCCGCTGGCGCGGGCTTGCCGTCCTTGATGTCTTTCAGGAAATACATCGCCTTGTAACCCATCTCGAACGGCCGCTGGCCAACCTGGCCGGAAGACAACCCTTTCTTCATCAGGTCGATCTGGACCGGAAGCGTGTCGGCGACCACGAGCGCAAGCGCGCCCGAGGCGATCTTGTCCTTGTACTTCGTCGCCGTCTTCTCGTAGGCGTCCGGCAGGAACTGCGGGAAGCCGCCGGTCGGGGTGAAGGCGTCAAGGTCCGGATATTTGTTGAGGATGTCCTCCATCTGCTGGTTGGCGACGGTGAAGTCGTCATTGGTGTAAAGCGGGCAGCCGTCAGCCTCCTTCCAGCCGTTCTGACCAGTCAGGCGAGCGCCAGGCGACTCGGCGCTCTTGGTCCCCGACAGCGTGTCGCGGATGCCCTGCATGCGCTCATTGTGGTTGGCCGCCGCCGCGCCGCCGGACTGGATGCAGATCGCGCCGCCCTTGGGCTTGATCGCCATGACGAGCTTCGCGATGTTGACGCCGATGTCATAGTTGTGCGTGCCGACATAGGCGAGGCGCAACGCCTTGTCCTGAGGCAACAGGTCGGAGTCCCACGTCAAGACCGGGATCTTCGCGGGGCCAGCGCCTTGCAGCGCATTGGCCATGGCCGGCGCGTTCGCCGGAGACACGGCGATGCCGTCGACTTTCTTCGTGACAAGGTCGGCGACGATCTGCGCTTCCTCGTCGCCGCCGCCATGTTCGCCGGGGCCGATGTAGAGGCACTTGACGGCGCCAGCGAGTTCCTTCTCCGCCTTCTTGCAGCCAGCAAGCGCCTGGTCGAAGAAGGGGTTGTTGGTGTTCTTCGGCACGAGGGCAAAGGTGTAGGCGTCGGCGGCTCGCGCCGAAGCCGAGACTGCAAGCAGCGCGCCGGCGGCGACCGCGCCGGTCAACAATATTTTCAACATTCGTTTTCCTCCCACTTATGAACATGGCCCTATAGGCCATTTAGACGCGTCCCCACTACGGGGTCATTCGCGTTTCGCGCCTCGAAGTTTTCCGAGGTAAACCGCTCCGATCAGGAACAAGCCGACGAACGTGCCCTGCCAATTCGAGTCGACGCCCGCCATCAACAGCGAATTGCGGATCGTAAAGATGAGCGCGGCGCCGATGAACGCGCCATAGGCGCTGGCCTCGCCGCCCATCAGGTTCGCGCCTCCGATGACCGCGGCAGAGATGGCGAGGAGTTCATAAGTTGCGCCAAGCGCGTTGATCGCCGAGCCGGCCCAGCCGACGGAGAGAATAGCGGCGAAAGCCGCGGTCAAGCCGGAGAAGACGTAGACCTGCACCTTGATGCGGTTGACTGGAACGCCGGTCAGCAGCGCCGCATGTTCGTTGCCGCCGATCGCAAGCACATGACGGCCCCAGCTCGTCATCTTGTAGACCAGGCCCAGAAGAAACGTGAATAGAATAAGGAAAAGGAGCGGCGAGCTCAGCTCGAACTTCGGCGTGATGTGCCAGGCGCCGCTGCCCAGCGCCTTGAAGGATGGTCCGCCAGGGCCGAACTTGTAGATCATGCGGTTTCCCGACAGCACCACCGCGACCGACCGCGCGATCGCCAGCATGCCGAGCGTCGTGACGAAAGGGGAAAGGCCAAGATAGGCGATGATGATTTCGTTGATCAGCCCCACGACCCCGCCCGCGAACAGGCCGACAATCACGGCTGACCAGGCGGGATAGCCAGCTTCGAGCATGAGGCCGCATGACACGGCTGTCAGACCCATGATCGAGCCGACCGAGAGGTCGATGCCGCCGGTCGCGATCACCGCGGTCATGCCGAGCGCCATGATGCCAATGAAGGAGAAATTGCGCGTGGTGTTGTAGAAGTTGTCAGTGGTGGCGAATGACGCAGGCTGCAGCCAGCTCATCACGATGCAAATGATGATGAGCGCGACCGTCACCCAGAACGCTTGCGAGCCCGTAAAGCGTTGCCAGAAATTGTGTTGCTGGATGTCCAGCACCGATTCGATCGAGACATTGGCTTGCGGCGCTTCGCTTGCCATCGCAAAGCTCCTCAGGCCGCGTGGATCGCGCCGGTGATGAGGCCGGTCACTTCTTCCGGGCTCGTCGCCGCGATCGCTTTGTCGGCAACCTTGTTGCCGCGCCGCATCACCATGACCCGATCGCAGACAGCGAAGACGTCCGGCATACGATGGCTGATGAGGATGATCGCCATGCCGGCGTCCTTGAGGCGGCGAATGAGGTCCAGCACCTCAGCCACCTGCCGCACCGAAATTGCTGCGGTCGGCTCGTCCATGATCACGAGCCGCGCCTTCGACAGCCGCGTGCGGGCGATGGCGACAGCCTGGCGCTGTCCGCCCGACATTTGACGCACGAGATCGCGGGGTCTCGTCTCGGACTTGAGCTCGCCGAACAATTCGCCCGCGCGCTTCGCCATCGCCTTGTGGTCGAGCCATCGAAACGGACCCGCGCCGCGCTTGATTTCGCGCCCGAGAAACACGTTGGCCGCGGCCGACAGATTGTTGCAGAGCGCGAGGTCCTGGTAGACGACCTCGATCCCCTTCTCGCGCGCTTCGACCGGCTTGTGAAAGTGCACGGCCTCGCCGTTGAGGCGGATCTCGCCATGGGTCGGGGGAAAATTGCCGGCGATGACCTTGACCAGCGTCGACTTGCCGGCGCCATTGTCGCCCATAAGGCCCAACACCTCGCCAGCCTCGAGCGCCATGTCGACTTCGTTCAGCGCATGAATCGCGCCGAAATGCTTCGACACCGCATTCAGTTCAAGGATCGGCAAACCTTGCTCCCTCCGCGCGCAGGCTCCGACTTGTGTCCGTCGCAAGACGCGACGGCCGTTGGCTGATTGTCCTGACAGCCTAGCTTTTATTGAGTTTGACGCAGCGCGCAAGCGAAAAGGCGCTTGCTCGAACAGGGCCTCGGCGGTCAGCCTTGCGGGGTCGGCTCCGGCGCCGCTTCGACGCGATGGCGCAGCCAGACCATGCCGCCTTCCAGAGTTTCGCAGCCGATCAGTCGGAGCGACTGGCCGGCGCCGGGGCGTTCGCCGTCCGCGCCGTGATAGTCGAGGATGGTCTCCCTTCCGGCCAGGCCGTCGACCGCTGGGAAAATCAGGGTGCTGAATTCGTCGATCAGGCGATGCTTGAAAAACGCGCCGTTGATCCTGCCGCCGCCCTCGAGAAGGAGTTTCTTGACGCCAAAAACTTGGGCGAGTTGAGCCATCGCGCCGGCGAGGTCCTCGCCCTTTGGGCCGGCGAAAATATAGGACGCGCCGTCCTCGCGGAGCTCGGCCAGATAAGCGTCCGACACTTGCTCGCCGAGCACGGCGACGACGTGATCGCCGCCGACATTGTCCTGGCCATAGTGGACGCGGCCGGAAGGATCGATGGCGACGGCGAGGTTCCTGCCGTTCCTTCGCCCAAGGTGAGGCTCGCGCGGCAGCGGTGAATTGATTGCAACGGCTCGCTCGCGCCCCTTGGCCATTTCCGCCATGGTTTTCCGGCCGACGATCCAGCCCTCGGCCTCAAAGCGGTCGTGAATGGCTTCATAGTGTCGGCGCAAGGCGTCGACCGACACGCCGGCGGCAGGCCGAGTGAAACGGCTCGGATGGAGGCCGCCGTCGATAGAGGTGCCCATATGGCAAATGATGGTGGGGCGCATTGAGATGTGATTCCGCGATCGCACAGTGGCCGCCACGAACCTGGTCGCAACTACGGAGAGGTGCGCGGCGTTTAGTTGAGGTCAATGCCCCGAACGAATTCCAACAGTCCGTTTAATCGCTCACGTCGATGTTCCAGCAACCATTCCGTTAGCGCCACCGAATGTATGGTTTTCCGATATATGAAGCGGGCATCGGTCAGATCCCCAAACATGTCATCAAGCAGCCTTGATGACTTAACGCCTTTAAGCCATTCTTCGTCCGTAATGTCTTCGTTCCACTCCTGTTGATAGTATTTTTGGTCGCCTCCGTTTCTTCTCAGCCATTGCGTAACTTGTTCGTCGGTAACTATTTTTTCCTTTGCCTCTTCACAAAGAACCTGTGCGATCGCTTCGGGATCAAGCAAATAATTCTCATACATCATTCGCGGCAATAACTTGACCCGACCCGATCCCCGCTTTTCGAGGTCAGAAAGCTCTTGCTCGGTTCTTCCTTCCCGGTCAAAGACGAAAGCAAGCGCGGGAGGTACCAGTGCGTTTGCATGCGAGAGGCGCTCATACAATTCGAAGGCCAGTTTTGCCTTAGCTCCTTGGGCTTCAAAATCTCCCGTATGGAGGACCGCAACAATCGAGGCTCCTCGTGGAAGTTCAATTTTCGCCTCTCTAAATAGAAGCGGAAAGCATTTTTCCTCTGTCTGACCTTCGACCCAAATGATCGCGTCCGGACCCATAAGATCAGACAGGTGCACCCCAACCTCAGTCAAGACATCTTTCAGAGAGGCAACTTCCTTTGAGCCCATTTTCTCGAGGGTCGTGTGATTATCGTCTCGCTTCAATACGTGAAGTGTATCGGGGTGACTACGGCTAATCATCTCAGGCGAATGCGTAGAGATGATATATTGGTGATCGTAACGCGTTAACACATCCAGAAGCTTCCGTGACGCTGATGGATGAAGAAAGCTGTTTGGCTCATCAATTACTAATATCTTCTTTTCTTGACTCTCGACAACCGCATATATTATTGCCAATACTTGACCAATGCCAGTCCCACAATCTTCCAAACCCACCCTTAGCAGGCTGTTGAAGAAGTATCCCGTTTCGCTTTGAGGACGGCTTCGTCGCCGTTTCGGTATGCGAACTCGATCTCGAGAGTGCCATCGTCGAGGAGTTCGGCGGTCCCTTCGCCCTCGACCTCGTCGCCTTCCTCGCAACCGGCCCAGCGAAAGCCAATCGAGTCCCGAGCATATTCGACCTCGAGGCCAGCCTCCAGAGCGCCGAAGGCGATTTCGTCGCCTTGCGCGGTGATCGTCAGCGCCGCCGGGCCGCAGAGATCGAGGTGAGCACCATCCCAGAGGTCGGCCTCGACGATCCGCCAGCGGCCGATCAGTCGGCAGTTCGCCGGGCTCTTCACGCGCAGGCCTCCAAGAGCTTCTGCAACCGCAACAGATTGTAGGCGGCGGCCGCGAAGGTAAAGGCCCAACCGACGCGATCGCGGCCGCGGAACTTGGCCTTCTCCTGCCCGCCAATCGTCTTCATCCAGCCGAAGGCTTCCTCGATCCGTTTGCGGATGCGTTGGCTGACTGCATAGCCTGCATGCCGCGTTGTGCGGCTGTCGATCGCCGACGAGCGGCCATTCGCATTCTGCGCCACGTGGGGCGTCGCGTTCATCGAGCGCAGTTCATTGACGAAGTCCTCGGCGTCGTAAGCTTTGTCGGCGCCGAGCGTGATCGGCCTCGGCCGATCGGCGCGCGGCTCGATCATGTGCAGCGCCGCGATCCGCTCGGCGTGGCCATTCGCCTCGGTCAAGCAGGCGTCGACGACGAGGCCGTTGCGGTTCTCCATCAGCGCGTGGCCCATGAAGCAGAGCTTCGCCTCCTTGCCCGGCCCTTTGCGATAGAGACGCGCGTCCGGATCGGTCGTCGAAGCGTGCGTCGCGTTCGAGCGCTTCTGGCCGTGAAAATCCGCCTCGCGGTTCCTCCTGCCGCCTGCCGTCGGAGGATCGCCCGAGCCGTCCTTCGGCCGAAAACTCTTCATCGAAGCCCACGCCTCGATCAGCGTGCCGTCGACCGAGAAATGATCCGCGCTGAGCAGTCGGTTCACACGCGGCTGCGAAAGCACCGCGCCCAAGAGCTTGGCTGCGATGTCGCCCTCCAGAAGGCGCTCGCGGTTCTTGGAAAACGTCGAGTGGTCCCACGCCGCATCGTCAACGCCGAGGCCGACGAACCAGCGAAAAAGCAGGTCGAACTCCAGCCGATCCATCAACTGCCGTTCCGAGCGGATCGAATAGAACGCCTGCAACAGCATCGCCCGAAGGAGCTTCTCCGGTGGGATCGAGGGACGGCCGCTCCGCGAATAAAGCGCCGAGAACGCGCCTGAAAGGGTCGAAAGCGCCTCGTTCACAATCCCGCGGATGGCCCGCAGCGGATGGTCCTTGCCGACCCGCGCTTCAAGATCGACGTAACTGAACAGCGACCCCGACCGCTCGTCCCCGCCTCGCATCCACTCGCCTCCGCCTAAGCGCAAGACGACAAAATCACATCACGATTCCCCCGGCCAGAGACTTTTTCAACGGCCTGTTAGATCGTCACGGCCGGTGGACTGCGCGGCGTTCCAGACGGAAATTCCCGACACTGTTTGATTCAGCACATGTGCTGAAACCCATTTTACTGAGGGCAAAATCTCCTGGACGACCGAGACGAAATGGCCAAACCGATGTGCGTTCGATTGTAAATTCTGGAGGCAAGCAGCCAGATTGCTCGCGTCAGTAGCCAGCGGCACAGGAGGCGAAATTGGACATTGTCCGAGAGTGAGGCGTTCCGCCTTGAATACGTATGTCGAAGCTATGAACCGAGGCCCTAAGGTAGCGACAAAACTATTGAGGCCGGCCATTGGCCCGTTTAGCCGCCAAGCATTGCCATCCGGATCTGGTAAAAAATGTATTTGAGGGCCCTCGTCTGACGTAAACCTCGATTCCCTGCCATGATTACGACTTGTCCATGCAGTTCTTCTATTATAGCTTAGGGAATATCTAATGACGTCGAGGTCAAACAACGCTTCAAGAATTGCTTTTGCTTGACCTAAGTCCGTTGCGTTCAAATTTACACCCATGCCCCTTTCCCCCGATCCCATCAGGATTCTGTACATATCAGTTCCAGAAAATTCAATTTCAAAATCTAACCTGGAGACTTGATTAAATATATCGTGAGGACTTTTTCTAAGATCTCGATGCGGTTTATCAGCAAACCTTTGAAGATCTAAACTGTCAAATAACGCAGTCTTGCCAGAATTATTCTGTCCAACAATCAGATTAAGTTTATCTCCAAATATTATCTGGTCAGAATCATCAAAACATTTGTAGTTAAGTATCCTAATCGATCTAATAATCATGAACACTCCTGAAGAAAATTGTTCCTCTCCTGATCCCTCACCGCCACATCGCCCGCATACGCGCCTGAAGATCGACCCGCGGACCGTCGCTCGCCGCGCGGACCGGCGAGGGGCCGGCTTCGGGCCAGGTTTGTCGGTCGAAGTGCTTCAGGAGCGGCGGCGGGATGAAGCGGGTGCGGGCCGCATAGACGCTGCGGTCGCCGTTCCTCGGCTGGCCGTGAACATAGAAGCGCTGCGGCACGACGAGCGCGAGGTCGTCCTTCGCCCGCGTCATCGCGACATAGAGCAGCCGGCGCTCCTCTTCGATCTCCTCGGATGAGCCGGTGGCGAGGTCGGAGGGAATGCAGCCGTCGACACAGTTGAGCACGAACACCGAGCGCCATTCCTGCCCCTTGGCGGAATGGATGGTCGAAAGGATGAGAAAGTCCTCATCCCTCAGCGGCGGCCCCGCTTCGTCGCTGGTCGCGTCGGGCGGATCGAGCGCGAGTTCGCTCAAGAACCGCTCACGCGATGGGAACGTCGCGGCGATACGCTCGAGCGCTTCGAGGTCTCCCATCCGGACGCGCGCGTCGTCGTAGCGGCTTTCCATGAGCGGGCCGAGCCACGCGACAGCGTCGCCGATCTCCGCCGGCCACGGCGCGGAGCGCGACGCAAGCCTGCGCATGAGATCGGCGAAAGCGGGAAATCCGTCCCGCGCTCTCGGGGGCGTCGACAGCGCCGCCATCGTCGCAAAGCCATCGTCCGCCGCCGCTGCTGCGATAATCGTCTCGGCGACTTTCGAACCGACGCCAGGCAGGAGCTGGGCGACGCGAAAGCCCGCGACGCGATCGCGCGGATTCTCGGCAAAGCGCATAAGCGCGACCGCGTCCTTGACATGCGCGGCGTCGAGAAACTTCAGGCCGCCAAATTTGACGAACGGAATGTTGCGGCGCGTCAGTTCGAGCTCGAGCGCCGCGCTGTGGTGGGAGGCGCGAAACAGCACCGCTTGAGCCTTCAGCGAAGCGCCCGCCTCGCGATTGGCGATCACGCGGGTTGTGACGAAGCGCGCCTGGTCGGCGTCGTCGGCAACCGCGACCAACTGAGGAAGGGCGCCATGCGGTCGATCGGTGCGAAGTGTCTTGGCGAAGCGCTCAGGCGCAAGCGCGATGACGGCGTTGGCGGCAGCGAGAACGGCGCCGCTCGATCGGTAGTTGCGTTCGAGCATCACCACCCGCGCCGGAGGATCGAAAGCGAGGGGAAAATCGAGAATGTTGCGCACCGTCGCGGCGCGGAAGGAATAAATCGACTGCGCATCGTCGCCGACCACCGTCAGGCCGCGTCCGTGGGGCCTCAGGCCAAGCACGATCGCGCCCTGCAAAGCGTTGGTGTCCTGGTATTCGTCGACGAGCAGATGATCGAAACGCGCGGCGATCTCCGCGGCGATCGCCGGCTCGGCCAGCATCTGGGCGAAATAAAGCAGGAGGTCGTCGTAATCGAGCACGTTCTGGCGCTGCTTCATCTCTACGTAGGATGCAAACAGCCCGCGTAGCGCCTCCTCGTGCGCCGCCACCCAGGGAAACCATTTGCCGAGAATGGCTTTGAGATCGCCTTGCGCGTTGACGACGCGCGAATAGATCGTGAGGCACGTCGCCTTGGTCGGGAAACGCAGCTTGACATCGCCGACGCCCATTTCATGGCGCGCCCAGTTCATGAGGTCGGCTGAGTCTTCGCGGTCGTGGATGGTGAATTGCGGATCGAGGCCAAGTCGCGTCGCGTATTCGCGCAAAAGCCGCGCGCCGATGGCGTGAAACGTTCCCGCATAGGCCGGCGTCGAAGCCGCGGCCGCTTCGGGCGCGAGGCGGCGCGCGAGCAGGCGTTCGACCCGGCGCCCGAGCTCGGCCGCGGCGCGCCGCGAAAACGTGGCCAGCATGATGCGTTTCGGATCGGCGCCGGAAAGGATAAGAGCGGCCACCCGATGCGCGAGCATCGCCGTCTTGCCCGAGCCCGCGCCTGCTATGACAAGCAGCGGTCCGGAACCCCTCAGATCGCCGAGTCCGTACTCCACCGCGAGCTGCTGCTCGGGATTGAGATCGACGGCCGGGCTTGACCGAATCAAGGCGAGCGACATGTTTCGACGGAACCATGTTTCCTGCTTTGTTCGCAAGGGAGGTGGACAGGCAAGATCGGCGGCTAGCCCTGTTTCATTCGCCCATGGTAAGCGATCGGACGAGAGGGTGCCGCAATGCCGGGAGCGGAATCGCACTACGTCCACCGGACGGCCTGGCTGCGAGCGGCGGTCCTTGGCGCCAATGACGGGATCATTTCGACCGCAAGCCTCATCATGGGTGTCGCAGCGGCCACAGCCGGGCGGCCCGAAATCCTCACCGCGGCGGTCGCGGGATGGGCGGCGGGCGCGATGTCGATGGCGGCAGGCGAATATGTGTCGGTCAGCTCGCAATCCGATTCCGAGACCGCGGATCTCGCGCGCGAGCAGCGGGCCCTCCGCGATCAGCCTTCCGTGGAAAAAAGCGAACTCGCTCACATTTACGAAGACCGCGGCGTCCAGCCGGATCTGGCGCGAGCGGTCGCCGACCAACTGATGGCCAAAGACGCGCTCGGCGCCCATGCTCGAGACGAGCTCGGCTTGAGCGAGGGCGCTGAGCCTAAACCGATCCAGGCGGCCTTTGCATCCGCTGTCGCGTTCTCACTCGGCGCCGCGTTGCCGACGCTAACGGCTTTTCTCGCGCCGCCAGGCGCCATCGTCAAAGCCGTCCCCGCCGCCGCATTGGTTTTTCTGATCGCGCTTGGCGCGCTCGGGGCTTGGGCAGGCGGCGCGCCAATGGTGAAGCCCGCGCTGCGAGTGGGCTTCTGGGGCGCGCTCGCCATGGCCGTCACGACGGCGATCGGCGCCTTGATCGGCAAGGCCGTTTAGCCTTGCCGATGGGGGGCGGAGTTAGCTCGCCTTCTTGGTCTGGTGCGGAAACAAATTCCGCTTGGCCTCGTCGTCGAACTCTTGCTTGAAGGGATGCTTCTCCTTCAATTTGTTGACGCGGGCCACGGCGGGACGCGCATTGATCTCGTCCACGAGCCGCTTCACGTTGGTCATCTTCGACCAGGTCTCTGCGCCCAACAGGAACGGAGCCGCCGAGCTCCAGCCCCAAACCGACATGTCAACGATCGTATAGGCGTCGCCGAGCATGAATTTCCGCCCGGCCAGCCGGTCGTCGAGAATCTTCCAGTGCCGGTGCGTTTCGAAATTGTATCGATTGATCGCGTATTCGATTTTCTCGGGCGCCGCGACGTTGAAGTGGAAGGACTGTCCGGAATACGGACCAACCCCGCTTGCAACGAAAAAGAGCCACGAAAACAATTCGCCGCGCGCCTTTGGCGTATTCTCGGGAAGGAACCGCCCGGTTTTCTCCGCGAGATAAAGCAGGATCGCGCTCGAATCGAATATCGTCGCTTCGCCATCGACGATCGACGGGGTCTTGGCGTTCGGGTTGATGGCGAGGTAAGTCGGCGAGTGCTGTTCGCCCTTGCGCGTGTCGACCGGAACAATCTCGTATTCGAGGCCAGATTCTTCAAGGAATAAAGCGACCTTCGCCGGGTTTGGCGATGGGTGATAATAGAACTTGATCATGAGATCGCTCCGAGATCCATGCGGTCAGGCCGCGCGCTCGTAGCGTAACCCCGGCAGTCTCGAAATGTAAGACGGCATCCACACGCATTCGCAGCGTTTGGGTTTCGCACGCGTCGCTTCGTTGCATCGCCACGCGCTGACGTCGTTGGAGTACCCAACGGTCTTTTATTTCGCACAGGGCGGCAAGCCAGGCCTCCCGCAAGCCGGCAATTGCGCGGCCGGCGGCTGGACGCGAACCGCTGGCGGCGGCTGGCGAATTGCCGGCGGCGCAGCGGCTGGCGGCAGGGCATGACCAACTGGCGGCACGGCCGCTGGCGGCGGCGGGATATGCACGATGGGCGGCGCGGCCGCCGCGGGCGGCAGGACATGAACGACGGGCGGGGGCGCTGGCGCAGGGGGCGCGTGAGCGGCTGAAGGCGCCGGACGAACGGCGGCGGGAGGCGCCGCCAACACCGGCGCGGTCGGCGCGCGTATAGCCGCAGGAGCGGGACGAGGCGGCGACGGAGCGAGAGCCGCTGGCGCGGGAGCGTGAACCGCGGGCGGCGGCGGAACGGCTGGTCGCGGCGCCGCGACCGCGGGCTGAGCTGCGACGTTAGGCTTCGGCGCCAGAATGGGGGACGCTGGCGCTGTGACGGCTTTCGTTGTTGCGGGTGACGCCGCCGGCGCTGGCGACGGTTTGGCCGCCGGGACGAGCGGCGCGGCCGCGGCCGGCGCCGGCGCCTTCCCCGAAGGTTTCGTAGCAACAGGCGCCGCGGCTGGACCCGTTGCGTTTGGCGAGGGGACCACGGGCAGCGGCTTCCCGCCAGGCGCCGCCGGCGCGTTGGGCGCAGCAAGGGCGGGAGGCGGGATCGGCAAGGGTTTACCGCCAGGAACTACGGAAGCGGCAGGCTTCGCAACGTTTGCCGGCGGCGGGGCCGCGCCTTGGGGCGTTGGCGCCGCTGCTGGATGGGCGGCAGGCGGAGCGCCGGCTGCAGGGGGAACCGGAAGCGGCTTCAGCGCCGGGCCGGGAGCAGCGGGCGCCGCGGCTCCCGCTGGATTCGTGGGCGGCGCAGCGGGTTGGCCGCGGCGCCCGCCAATCGACGGGAGCGGCTTGACGACAGCCGCGTTCGTGACCGGAGCGGCGGCGACTGGCGCGGGCGGCGCGACAGGTTTGATGTTGGCGGGAAGCGGAGGCGGCGCGAAAGCAGCCCGCGGCAATTGCCGTTGCCCCCGCGGCGCGACGCCGTCGTGGTGAAAGCCGTTGTGGAACGCGACCGCGCCAATGGCGATCGGAAGCGCTACGCCCAACACGGGGAGCAGCCCAATCTCGGCAGGCGGCGGAGGCGGAGGCAGGTCGCGCCAATCGTCGTCTTCCACATAGCCGTACTGACCCGGCGGCGGCGGAGGCGGGCCGAAATCGTCGAAAGCGTAAATCGGCCGGTCTTCGTAGATCAGTTCGTCCGGAGGCGGCGGCGGGAGATCCGCGAAGGTCTCTGGCCTAAAGTCCGGCGGGGGCTGAAACTCCGCCGAGAGCATGGCGAGGCGGCGGCGCGCGTCAGGAATGTGGGGGCCTCTGGGATACGTGTGCAGGTAAGTCCAATAGGCTCGCGGCGTATCGGCGCCCACGGTCCGGCGCCAGTAGGCGGCTTCTCGCCTGACCGCGAGAATGGCGCGCACGCGTCTCGCCTGGTCGGAGTGCGGATAAGCGGCGAGGAACTCGCGATAGCCCTTCAGGGTGTCTCGCTCGACAGCGGCGGCGTAGGCGTCCTCGGCGGAAAAGCTGGAGATGGGCCGGCGCTCGGTCTCGGCGAACGAGAGAGCCGGAGCAGGCGCGTCGGCGGCGCGCTCAAATACGTAGAACGGAGCGCCGAGTTTGGAGGCGCTCCAAGGTAGCAACGCGCCTTGCGTTTCGGCGTTGACCGACACGCGCGTTTGATCGAACGCCTGGGCGATATCGACCCCGCCCTGCCTGATCGCGCCGGAGAGCGTCTTGGCGTACACGCCATAGGGACCTTGCTCATCGCCAGCCAAAGTGCCCGGCGCCGCGTTGAAGGCGATCAGTTCGCCACGCTCGGGATCGACCAGAGCAAGCCCTGGCGCGAGCGGCGAGCCCTGGGTTGCGTAGGGATTGGCCCGCGCCGCGTCGAGCACGATGATGCGCGCCCTTCCCGGCGTCTCGGCCAGAGCATGGGCGAAATCGCCAATGCGGATTGCGTCGATCGGCACGTCGGCGTCGCGATTGATCTGGGCGTCGACCGGCACAAAGTAATTGTCACCGTTATATTGCACCCCTCGGCCGGCGAGATAGACGAAGGCCTGCATATCCGGGCCGACCGAGGCTGCTTTCTCTAAAAAATCGTGCAACGCCGTACGCAGGGATTGGCCGTCGAGGTCGCGCGCGCCGACCACGTCGAAGCCTGCCGCCTGCAAAGTTTGGGCGACAAGGCCCGCGTCGTTGGCGGGAGTCGCAAGCGCTGTGTCGCGATAGGTCGCGTTGCCAACAACAAGCGCAATTCGAGGATTGGGCGCCGGTTGTTGTGATTGAGCGACCAGTGTGAGGAGGCCAGACGCCAGAATGGAAATGGCCGCGAAAACAGCGTTCAGACGTAGCGACATCAAGCCCCCTACCTCGAAGAACCGCCGGGCTCTTCGATTCGTTCCCTCAATAGAGAATCGCTAGTGTCGCATCGTGTCCGAAGCGTGTCGGCGCAGGAGCCCTTCAAAGTGCGCCTAGCTCACCGTCTCGGCGCTGTAGCGGGCAATGAGGCCGTTGCGAATCACCGCGCGATAGACGGCGAAGAAGAACATGCAGGCGAGCACGAGGTAGGCAATGGCGAGCACGCCTCCGATCGCCAGGCGGTCCCACAGCGCGCCATGTCCGGCGACGACCGAGCGCATGCCTTCGAATACATAGGCCGGCGGCAGGATCAGCGCGATCGCCTGCATCCATCCGGGCAGGACGGTCACCGGGTAGAACACGCCCGCGAATGGCGAGATCAGCATCGGGATCGGCCAGATCAGCCATTCGGACGCAGGGCCAAGTCGCAGCACCAAGGCCGCGGCGGCGACGCCGAGCGCGATGCCGGTGACGAACAGCACCATGAGGAAAGGAGCGATCGCGATGCCATAAGAGAGAAAGGACAGACCAAACGCGATTTGCGCGAGCACGAGCATGGCGACAAGGCTCAAGCCGCTCGTGATGATCGCGACGATCAGGAGGCCGATCAGATATTCGGACGTGCGCAAGGGAGAGGCGAAGAAATTGAGGAAATTGCGCGTCCAGACGTCCTCGAACAACGTCATCGTCAGTTGCTGCATGACGCGTGTGAGGAAATCCCACAAAAGCACGGCGCCGAGCAGCGCCGGAACGAAATTGAAATCGGCATGCGAAACCGAATTGAGGTAGCGGGTGAGAAAGCCCCAGACCAAAATATCGATCGCGACAAAGATAAAGATGGGAAAGATGCGCTGAGGGCTGCCGCGATAAAGGTAGAACATCCGCAACACGATGGCGCCGATGCGCGAGGCGTTCATTGCCCGCCCCCGTTCGGCAGCGCCTCTTGCGCCACGTTGACGAACAGATCGTCAAGAGTTGCTGCGCCGTGCTCTTCAGGCAGCGTCTTCGGATCGCCTTCGAGCACGATCCGGCCATGCGACAGGAACAGCACACGATCGCAAACGGCCTGCACCTCGTACATGTTGTGGCTCGTCCACAACACGCCGCAGATGCCGTTGTCGACGAACTTGGCGATGCCCGCGCGAATGTCGCGCGCGTTCGACGGATCGATCGAAGCGGTCGGCTCATCGAGCAGAAGCAACCGCGGCTTGTTCAGCATCGCCTTGGCGAGGCTCAGGCGCGTCTGCTCACCCGACGACAGAACCCCCGCCTTGGTCCGTCGGTAACGAACGAGATCGTAGACATTGAGGAGCTTCTCGATTCGCGCCGAGAGATCGCGGACCGCGTAGAGCATGCCGAACACGCGCAGGTTCTGCTCGACCGTGAGATTGCCGGGCAGCGGCGCATAGACGGCGGCGAAGTTGGTGCAAGATAAAGCTTTGGTGCGATCGGCCGCGAGGTCGACGCCCTCGATCTCGATCCGGCCATGGGTGGGCTCGAGGACGCCTAAGATCATATTGATCGTCGTCGTCTTGCCCGCTCCGTTGGGCCCAAGCAAGCCGACAATTTCGCCCGGCGCGACATGGAAGCTGACGCCATCCACCGCCCGCACGTCGCCGAACGACTTTTCCAGGCGCTCGACCTTAAGGACGCAGGGAACAGTCGGAATCATCCCGCGTCGTATCAGGCGGCCCGGCGGGCGCGTCAAGCCACGGCGGAAACCGCGCCGCGCGTGACGCGCTCCCCGCATGGAACCTCACGGCTGCCCGCTTCCTCCGGCGGAGCCGTAGACCTGGCCGGTCGCGTAGCTTGCGTCCGACATGGCCAGCTGAACGTAGATCGATCCAAGCTCCGCCGGCTGACCAGGCCGGCCGAGCGGAGTTTTACCGCCGAACTTCTGCAACTTTTCCTGGCTGGCGCCGCCGCTGACTTGAAGCGGCGTCCAGATTGGCCCTGGAGCGACCGCGTTCACCCGAATGCCCTTGGAAGCGAGCTGCTTCGCGAGCGACTTCACATAGTTCATCGTCGCGGCCTTGGTCTGTGCATAGTCATAGAGGTCTGGCGAGGGATCATAAGCCTGCTCGGACGCAGTGCCGATGATGGCCGAGCCCGGGGGCATATGCGGCAGCGCCGCCTTGATGATCCAGAACGGCGCGTAGATATTGGTTTTCATCGTCGCGTCGAAATCCTCCGTCGATACATCGAGGATCGAGGCGCGGCTCTGCTGGCGTCCTGCGTTGCTGACCAGGATGTCGAGGCCGCCAAGACCCTGAACCGCCTGATCCACGAGCCGCTTGCAGAAAGCTTCGTCGCGAATGTCGCCGGGAATCGACAACGCCGTTCGCCCTTCGGCTTTCATGAGCGCGATGACCTCGCGCGCATCCTCCTCCTCGGCCGGCAGATGGTTGATGGCGACGTCCGCGCCCTCCCGCGCGAAGGCTATCGCGGCGGCGCGGCCCATGCCGGAATCGCCGCCGGTTATCAACGCTTTCCGCCCGGCAAGCCGGCCCGACCCACGATAGGATGTCTCGCCGTGATCCGGTCGCGGATCCATCCGGCTTGCAAGTCCGGGCCAGGGCTGCTCCTGCTTTTGAAAGGGCGGCTGGGGATATTTTGTTCGCGGATCTTGCAGGGCTTCAGGAGCCGGCGCCTCACTCTGCTGCGAAAGAGGCGCATCCTTGGAACTTTGCGCAAACGCGGGAGCGGCGGCGGCCATGAGGCCAATGCCGCCAGCGCCGACGATGGCGCGACGGGAATAGGGAAAGCGGTCGTCCGAACTCATCTGCGATTCTCCAGGGTTGAGCAGAAAAACGCCCACTTCCGCGGATTGTTGCGGCTGGTTCAGTCGACGGCGTTAACCGGCCGAAAGGTCTTCCAGAAGATCGATCGTGAAAAGTTCCTGCGGCCTTCCGACGCCCCGCAGCGCAAAACGTCCGACGGACGCGAACGTGTGGGGATGCCCCGAGCAGGATTGCGCGAACGCAGCTGAGAGAAGGATCGGCTGATCCACCGAGCGACACATGGCGGCGATGCGGCTCACCTCGTTGACCGCCGGCCCGACGACGGTGAAGTCAAGGCGCTCCTTGCTGCCGATGTTGCCGTAGAAGACCTCGCCGAAATGGAGCCCGAGATACATTTCGGTCGAAGGCAAGCCCTTGTCGAACCGTCGCGCGTTCAAGGCCGCGACCGCCTCGCGCGCGGCGCCTGCGGCGTCGAGCGCGGCCGCGCAAGCGCGACTGCGTTCCTCGGCGGGAAAGATCGCCAGCACCCCATCGCCGATCAGCTTCAAGACGTCGCCGGAATGCTCGTGGATCGACGACACGATGGCCTCGGCATAGTCGTTGAGAAGCGGTATGATCTGCTCAGGCGGGGAGGTGTCGGAGATGCGCGTGTAATTGCGCAAATCGCTGAACCACAAGACGGTGCTGATCCGGTCGGCCACGCCTCGCTCGATGCGGCCTCTCAAAACCCGACGGCCGGCGTCGCGTCCGAGATAAGTCTCGACCAAGGTCTCGGCGATGCGCGCCAGAGAGACAGCTTTGATCGCAAGCCCGAGGAAGGGCGAGAGCCGCTTCAGTGCGACAAGGTCATCATCGCTGAATCCATCGGCTCGATCCGTCGTCCAATAGGAATACACACAATCCATTTCGCCGATCGCGCCGTCTTCGGCGAAGCGGTTGATGATTGCGACATAGTCTGTGAACTTCGCCTCTCGAAACTCCGCGAAAGAAGGGAACTCCGCTTCAACCTGCGCGGTCACGCGCAGGCGCAACACTGATTCCCCACTGTTCAAAAGTCGGTAAAGAGGGCTTACGCGCCAGCGTTCCAGCGCCTCCCCCTCGGCGGTTCGCCCGTATTCGGTCAGTGTCACGTTGGGCTTTTCTCTTTCCCAGCGAAACGCCCGCCCCTCGTGAATCGGGTGGAGCGTGTCGATGAGCATCATGACGCGAGCCAGCGGCAGACCGGCCGCGACTGCGCGGCTGCAGAAGCCCTCGACGAGCGCGGTTTCGGTGCGCCCCTCGAGCCCCGCTTTCGCGAGCCAGGTCGCAAGCTTGGCGATCTCCTCTTCGGTCATGGGCGCAATCATAAAGCGGCGGGAGCGGACAGCCAATGCGTTGGCGTCTCCCGCGCTTGCGCCTTGCGGCCCAGGGGCCATATCCGTCTCGCGTCCCGACCGCGCCGTCCGCTCGTCCTTGAGCGCTCGACGCCCGTCCCCGGTTCGAGGTTGACAAGTATACCATTCTACTGGACTTAAGCGGGCCCGATTGGAGGAAACCCATGTCCCTTCGCCTCAACGAGACCGCTCCCGATTTCACCGCCGAGACCACCCAGGGCAAAATCAGCTTCCACGAATGGATCGGCGACAAGTGGGCGATCCTGTTTTCCCATCCGAAGGACTTCACCCCGGTCTGCACGACCGAGCTTGGCTATATGGCCAAGATCGAGCCCGAGTTCACCAAGCGCGGCGCGAAGCTCATCGGCTTGAGCATCGACCTGAGCGAGGCGCACGGACGCTGGCTCGCCGACATCGAGGAGACGCAGGGCGCGAAGGTCAACTACCCGATCATCGCCGACCACGATCTCAAGGTCGCGAAGCTCTACAACATGCTGCCGGCCGACGAGCCGGGCACATCCGAGGGGCGGACCGCGGCGACGAACCAAGCTGTGCGCACGGTTTACGTCATTGGGCCCGACAAGAAGATCAAGCTCCTGCTCGCCTATCCCATGACCACCGGGCGCAACTTCGACGAGATCCTGCGGGTGCTCGATTCCATGCAGCTCACGGCGAAGCACAAGGTGGCGACGCCCGTGAACTGGAAACACGGGGACGACGTCATCATTTCCGGCTCGGTCAGCGACGACGACGCCAAAAAGATGTTCCCGGAAGGCTGGCGCTCGCCGAAACCCTATATCCGCATCGTCAAGCAGCCGAGCTGATTACAGTCTGCCGCCGCGCCCGAAGCGTCGAATCTCTGAAATCGCCACAAATCTGATAGCGTGCGCCTCGTTGATCGGCGTCGGCCGATCGCAAGGGGCGGAGCGCAATGCGGATTTGGCTGGTTGTCGCTTTGGCGATTTATGGCGCCATGTCCTTCTCTCCGAGACCGGCGCACGCCGATGACGCGGCGCTCACCGCGCAGCTGCAGCAGATCCTTGACGCCTACGTTAGGGGTCGCGCTTCGATCGAGGGACTGTCGGGCGCCGCATTGCAGGTCGATCGTGGCGCGGGCAAACCGATCCTTGCGATCTATGCCGGCGATAACGGGCTCAGCGACAAAAAGCCGATCGGTCCTGACACGCTGTTCGACATCGGCAGCAACACCAAGGAATTCACCTCCGCCCTGATTCTCAAACTCGAAGGCGCGGGCAAGCTCAGTATCGACGACACGATCGGGAAATGGCTGCCGCAATATCCGGCATGGAAGGATGTGACGATCCGCGCGCTCCTCCAGATGACAAGCCCGATCCCGAATTACTCGGAGACGGTTGAGATCGGGGAGATCGAGGTCGCCGACATCCACCATCAATTCAGCGCCAGGGATCTGATCGGCTTCGTCGATCCCGCCAACGGCCATCATTTTCCGCCGGCGACGGGCTGGTTCTATTCCAACACCAACTACATTCTTGCGGGCCTGATCATCGAGGCGGCGTCCGGCATGAACTACGAACAGGCGCTGACGACGATGATCCTCGAGCCGCTCGGATTGTACGACACGTATTACGCCGACGGAGAGCATCCGGGACCTGCGTCCGCCGGCCCGGTCATGTCGCGTGTGCCGCGCGCGCTCTTCATGCTGCAAGACTGTCTCGGATACCAGCCGGAGCCTTGCAAGGTGTCGACGCTCGCGCCGCTCATCGGCAAGGACATGCGGATGCAGAACCGCTCCTGGGCCGCTGAGGCGGGCGCCATCATCTCGAACCCGCGCGATCTCGGCTTATGGATTCGCGCGCTCTTCGAAAAGCGCGTCATTCCGGCACAGCAGCTCGAAGAGATGACCACGCTGGTCTCGAACAAGACCGGCCTGCCTCTTTCCGAGGTTTCCGCGGAGGAGCCGATCGGCTTCGGGCTTGGCCTCGGCCGCTTCCACCGGAAGGAGCTTGGCGGCGCCTATTGGTTCTACGAGGGTGAAACGCTCGGCTTCCGAACGATCTTCGCCTATTGGCCGCAGTTCGATCTCCTGATCACTGGCTCAGTCAACAGCCGACCGCCGAACGGCGAGGACAAGTTCGGACCAGTCGTGATCGGCGGAGCCTTCGCAGCTTTGCAGCAGGCTGGGCTGCCGGACGGCGCTACCAAGCCCGCCGCAAAATAAGTATAATGGCCCCGTTGAAGACAGCCTGCCTCAGGGCTACGCGACGGGGGCGTCAATGATCTTCCGACAATTGTTCGACAGCGTCTCGAGCACTTATAGCTACGTCCTCGCCAGCCGTTGGGGGGGCGAAGCGCTCATCATCGATCCGGTGCTTGAGAAGGTCGACCGTTACCTTAAGCTCATGGAGGAGCTCAATCTGAAGCTTGTTAAAGCGGTCGACACGCATCTGCACGCCGACCACGTCACCGGTTTGGGCGCGCTGCGCGACCGCACGCATTGCATCACCGTGATGGGCGAGCAGAGCAAGGTCGACGTCGTCTCGATGCGGATTGCCGAGGGCGACAAGCTCGGGGTCGAGGGCTTGAGCCTCGACGTGCTCTATACGCCCGGTCACACCGACGATTCGTACAGCTTCCATTTCGGCGACCGCGTGTTCACCGGCGACACCCTTCTCATCAGAGGCAGCGGCCGCACAGACTTCCAGAACGGCGATTCGCGCGCCCAATATCAGAGCCTGCAGCGCCTGATGCGGCTGCCGGAAAAGACGCTGGTCTTTCCCGCGCACGATTACAAAGGCGACACGGTCAGCACCATCGGTGAGGAAAAGCGCTTCAATCCGCGTCTTCAAGTTCGCGACGCGGACGAATATGCAAAGCTGATGGAGAGCCTGCATCTCCCCAATCCGAAGATGATGGACGTCGCCGTCCCCGCCAACATTTATCAGGGGCTGCATCAGGAGGATGTGGCGCGCAAGGGTTGGGCCGTTGCAGCTCAGGATGCGAAAGAACTTCTTGGACGCGCGGACGTCGCATTGATCGACTTGCGCGAGAAGTCGGAGCGCGAGCGCATTGGCGCCATTCCAGGTTCGCTGCACGCACCGTATGCACAGCTTGAGGACAATATCGCTGAGGGCGGCCTCATCCACGAACTCGCTCGCTCAGGCAAGACGATCCTCTTCTATTGCGCCTTCGGCGAGCGATCGGCGATGGCGGTGCAAGCGGCCCAGGATCAGGGCCTCGCTTCGGCCCGCCACCTGGAGGGCGGCATGTCGGCCTGGGAAAAGGCGAACGGCGCGACGCATTGACCTGCGCTCGCGCTTACGCTTAGCGAGAAGCGACGTCAGCGCGGGGGAATCTCAGTGCCGAAAGTCAAGGTCAACGACATCACGATCAATTACGAGACCCAGGGATCGGGTGAGCCGCTCATCCTCATCCCTTATCTCGCCGCCGACAACGCCTGCTACACTTTCCAGGTCGCCGACTATTCCAAGCATTTCACCTGCATATCGCTTGATCCGCGCGGCGCCGGCGAGACCGACAAGCCGGATGGACCCTATTCGACCGAATTGTTCGCCGACGACGTCGCCGCTTTCATGGCGGCGATCGGCGTCGAGAGAGCGCATGTGAGCGGCCTGTCTCTAGGCGGCGCGGTCGGCTTGTGGGTCGCCAGCAAATACCCCGAGCGGGTCAAGTCGCTCTCGCTGCATTCCTGCTGGCCAAAAAGCGACCCGTTTCTGAAGGCCGTCGCGGGGAATTGGCAAATCGTCGCCAAGGGCCTCGGCAGCGTCCCCGAGATGATCATCCAGGCAATCTTTCCCTTCACCTTTACGCCCGAGCTCTATGCGGCCAAGCCCGACTATATCGAGCAACTTGCCGCCTTCGTGCGCAGCCGGCCGGAACAGCCGGTCGACGCGTTTCTTCGTCAGTCGGACGCGTTCATCGCCCATGACGCGCTGAGCCAGCTCAGCAAGATCAAGGCGCCGACTCAGATCACGTTCGGCCGGCAGGATATCGTAACCTCGACGCGCTTCGTCGAGCCTTTCCGGAGCGGCATCAAGAACAGCGAGCTCGTGATCTTCGAGATGTGCGCGCACGCTCCGATCTGCGAGAACGTCCCCAGGTTCAACGAAGACACGCTCGCTTTCCTCAAGCGCCACATCGGCTAGGGCGGAGTGAAGTCCCGATCGCGTGGCCCGCGTCAACGCCGCAGACTCCATTGCCTCGGGCTCGCAGTGGCGATTGCCGCCGCGCCGTCCATTGCGTCAGCCGACGATGATGGGCCTTCGAAGGCTGGACCTCCAGGCAACGCCTTCTATGCGCTCGACACGAAGAACCTATTCGGCTTTCTCGAGGGCGCGGACGTCGGCGAGATAGGCGACCGATCGCTCGAATTCGAGACCACCGGCTCCTTTAGCCGTGCGGAAGGCGTTTACAATTCGATCGAGCAGGAAATCATCTTCGAAAACACGTTGACCGATTCGCTCGGCCTTGAAGTGGGCGCGCACATGCTCGGTCAGGATATCGGGCATGTTCCAGATCTGCCCAATTTCGTCGGCGTCAATTTCTCCGGCGCGTCGGCGGACATTGAACCGCGATCTGAGCGGCGGTTTTGGATCTGTTCGTTACGCGAAAGAAGAGCTTCGGGCCGAGCTGACGTCAGTAGCGGTCGGATCCATGATTGGATTGCCTTGCGACATTCCCAATCACGCGAGCTACCTCCACTCTTGGATCGCAGTGCTCAAACAGGATCGCCGTGAGATTTTTCATGCCGCGGCCGAAGCGCAAAGGATGGCCGATTACATCCTCGGCTTCCACCCTGACTACGCCGAGACGCCCAGCGAATCCTCAGACGCTGAGGATGAGGGCCCGACATCGATTGCTCCTCCGCTCGCAGCTTGAGACGGGCGAAGCCATGCGCCGAAATCATGCGTTTCGACGTTCAAGACGGTTATCGGGCCTCGATAACCGTCTAGACACCGCCAAGGACGACGCGGCCTAGCCGCGCCACTTCCCAAACCTCTCCCTTTCATCCTCCCCGTCAAGACGACAGCCCGCCGCAGTCATGCGTGGGATCGCGCTTGCACGCGCTTCTCACGAGCGCTCCCCATGAAACATGACCAGTTCACCCTGCCCTTCCTCGACACCACGATCGTTGCCGAGGGCTTCGGCCTGTATGGCGGATTCCCAAATGCGAAATCCTCCGACCATGCGCAGATAAATGTCGAGCCCGAAGAGGCCGAACCCCTCGACGCGCCGATTCCCACCAAACCATCTCTTCCGGCGCAGGACTACTGGCTCGCCGGCGAGCGCCGTCTTGCCGACGGTTGGAAAGCGCGCGCAGAGGACAATCTTGCCACGATCCGACTCATGACGACAATCGAGGCGGAAGCCCGCCATGCCCGCCCCGAAGAGCAGGAGCGGCTGGCGCGCTTCACGGCGTTCGGCGCGTCCGACCTCGCCGACCGGATCTTCCGCCGCGCTGGAAACGCTTTCGCGCCCGCCTGGGAGGATCTCGGCGTCGAGCTCGAAGGGCTCGTCTCGCGCGACGACCTCGCCAACCTCAAGCGGGCCACCCAATACGCCCACTACACGCCGGAATTCATGATCCGCGCCATGTGGCGGACACTCCGCCGGATGGGCTTCGACGGCGGGCGCGTGCTCGAGCCGGGCTGCGGTACGGGCCTGTTCTTCGCTCTTTGCCCGGAAGCCCTCGCCGGCAAGCTCGCGCTGACCGGCGTCGAAATGGACGCCGTTACCGCCCGGATCGCCAAACTCCTCTACTCGAACGCCCGCATTCGCCAGGAGGATTTGAGCAAGACGAAGCTGCCGGAATTGTTCGACCTTGCGATCGGCAATCCACCTTTCTCCGACCGCACCGTCCGCGCTGACGATCCGGCCGGCGAGCTGCGCCTCTCGCTGCACGATTAT
>CAVTSD010000001.1:0-1871116 GCA_963737365.1 uncultured Alphaproteobacteria bacterium | reverse complement strand
AACATGAAGACCGCGGTGGAGACGATCTTCGTCGGTAAGGATCGCCAATACAATCGCCGCTTCCTGCAGATGTGCTCTCATTCACCTTGTCGAACCGGTCGCTTGCACGCCGGCGTCCGGTTGGGAGAAGGGTCAGGTCGAGAACCAGGTGTGCGCGAGCGCTTCTTCACGCCGCGGCTGAGGTTCAAGTCTTACGACGAACTGAATGCCTGGCTCTTGGACAAATGCATTGCCTGGACCAAGGGGCACAGCCATCCCGAGCGGCCCGATCGGACGATCTGGGAAGTGTTCGAGGAGGAGCGGCCCAAGCTCATTCCCTATCGCGGCCGCTTCGACGGGTTCCATGCGCTTCCAGCCTCGGTGTCGAAGACCTGCCTGGTTCGGTTCGACAACAACAAATACTCTGTGAGCGCCAGCGCGGTCGGCCGCCCCGTCGACATTCACGCCTACGCCGAGCGCGTCGTGATCCGCCAGGACGGGCGCATCGTGGCGGAACATCCACGCCGCTATGGGCGCGGCGCAACCGTATACGATCCCTGGCATTACGTGCCGGTTCTGGCGCGCAAGCCCGGCGCTCTGCGCAACGGCGCGCCGTTCAAGGACTGGGTGTTGCCAACTGCACTGGAGCGGGTGAGGCGCAAGCTGACCGGTTCCAACGACGGCGACCGCCAGATGGTCAAGATCCTCGCTGCGGTGCTGAGCGACGGGCTGCCCGCGGTGGAAGCCGCCTGCCTTGAGGCGCTGTCCGAGGGCGTCCATTCGGCCGACGTCGTCATCAACATTCTCGCGCGTCAGCGCGATCCAGGGCCAGCGGCGACAATCCTGACGCCTGACGCTTTGCGACTCCGCCACGCACCGATCGCCGACTGCGCCCGCTACGATCAGCTCAGGAACTCCTAACCCATGGAACGAAGCGAAGTCCTCGACATGATGAGCGGCCTCAAGCTCTACGGCATGAGGAGCGCCTACGACGAGACATTGGCCACCGCGCTCAAACGCAAGCACGAGCCTCAGCGCTTCGTCGGCGATCTCCTGAAGGCCGAGATCTCAGAGAAACAAGCGCGCTCAATCAAATATCAGCTCACCGTCGCCAAACTGCCGCTGGCTAAGGACGTCGACGACTTCGCCTTCAAGGAAACGCCGATCAATGAGGCTCTGGTGCGCGATCTGGCCGGCGGCGGCTTCATCGCCCAGCAGCGCAACGTCGTCCTCGTCGGGGGAACCGGCACAGGCAAGACGCATCTGGCCATCGCCATCGCGCGCAGTTGCATCCGCGCTGGATCGCGCGGGCGCTTCTTCACCACCGTCGATCTCGTCAATCAGCTCGAGGCCGAAAGTCGAGCCGGACGACAGGGACGCGTCGCCGACTATCTCACTCGCCTCGACGTCGTCATCCTCGATGAACTCGGCTATCTCCCGTTCGCTCAAGCCGGCGGGCAATTGCTGTTCCATCTCGTCAGCCGGCTTTACGAGCGCACCTCGATCGTCGTCACGACCAACCTCGCCTTCGGCGAATGGCCCAGCGTGTTCGGCGATCCGAAGATGACCACCGCGCTGCTCGACCGCCTAACTCACCATTGCGACATCGTCGAAACCGGCAATGAGAGTTGGCGCTTCAAGAACCGCGCCTGACTTCACGACAAAGCTCCTCACGATCCGCGCTCGCCCCGGCTGCGCAACCCAAACCAACTCCGCCGGGGCGAGCGCTACCCGCTGCACCCGTCTCCAAAATGGGGTCAATCTTGGACGCCGATCGAGGGTCAAAGTTCAACGCCGATTGACAAGCAGACCGCGTCTTTGGACCCCTGATTTGGCGAGTAGCGCCCGAACCTTGGGCCGCTCCTGGAGGAACGCCTATAGCTGACCCATTCCATCGCGAGTGCGAATTAAGCCCTCACCGACTGGAGCGGACATTGGACGCGGTGCCGGCAGAATCTCTCGAAAGGGCAAAGGCTCGGCGCTACCGCTTCAGCTGCGGAACTAGACCTGGGCGGAGCCGCCGTCGACAAAGAGTTCGCTGCCGGTAACGAAACTGCTTTCGTCAGAAGCGAGAAACAGGGCTGCTCTCGCCGTCTCGTCGGGATCACCTAGGCGCCCCAACGGCGTGGTCGCCTCCGTGAGCCTGATCATCTCCACCCGCGCCGCTTCCGACGGCGCAAGGGCGTGCCATCCGGGAGTTGAGGTCGCGCCGGGCGCAAGCACGTTGACCCTAATCTTGCGGGGCGCGAGGTCGAGGATCCAGCTCCGGGCGAAGCTCCGGATTGCTGCTTTGCTGGCGCTGTAGACGCTAAAGGCCGGTATGCCGGTCGACGCGGCAGTTGATCCCGTCAGGATGATTGAGCCGCCATCCCGGAGAAGCGGAAGCGCCTTTTGGACCGTGAACAGCGTCCCCTTCACGTTGACGTCGAATGTTCTGTCGAAATGGTCTTCGGTAATCTCGCCGAGCCCAGCAAACTCCCCGAGGCCCGCGTTTGCGAACAGAATGTCGATCGCCCCCGCTTCGTCCTTCACCACTTGAAAGAGCCGGTCGAGATCGGCGAGGTTTGCGACATCGCCCTCAATGCCGTGGGAATTGTGCCCGACCTGGGCGACGGCCGCGTCGAGTTCCTCCTTGCGCCGGCCGGTCATGAACACCCGCGCGCCTTCAGCGGCAAAGAGCTTGGCTGTGGCGAGACCGATGCCGCTATTGGCGCCGGTAATCACGGCGACCTTTCCTCGTAGCCTGTTCATCGCAAGGCGCCCTGATGAGAATACGGTCGGCAACAGAAGAGGGACGGCACGCTTTGCGGCCTCACCATTCCATCGGCGTCTGTTTCGCGTCCGAGTATGGCCCGATCCAAAGCGAGAGCTGGAGCTGGATTGATTTGCACCAGGCGCCGTGCATCTTATCGACCTCTTCGCTGGGGTGTCCTTTTGCAGCCAGATATGGCTTGATGGTCCGGTTCATAATCGCGATGAACGCGATCACATCGCGCAGCGGCACGTGCGGAGTTCGACCGCACTCCATCTACCGTGTTCTTCTTCGCCGACGTATGCCGCAATGCAATTTCCTGCTGGTAGTCGATCCAGTCCTGATCGTAGGGCCGAAGACAGGTGTCGATAATCCATTGCCGGAAGCGCAGATTGCTTTTGGCCAAATATTCCGGAATCGCGTCTCCTTCAAGCGTCCGAGAGTGCCGAGCGAGGTGTGGGATGCCGGCGATGATGCCGCTGCGCCAGTGATCGACGATTTCCTTGGTCTGATCGGCGAGCACTGCGCCAGCCAGTTGCAGGTAGTACTGGTCCTCCCGCTCAAATCCACAGCTTACTTTCAATTCATCGAGTTGCTGCACGGTGACCGTTGACCGACCGACCTCGGCCTTTCCGTATGAGTACCCTGAAATCTCGTTGCCGACCTTTTCCATGGAACTTACCTCTCGTTCCCCTCCCGGCGCGGGCAACTCATGCACCGATCCCTGACTATGGTCACACCCCCTCGTACACCAGCCTGGTGAAGAAGCCGGGATCGATGACCCAATTGCCGAACTTGGCGTCGAAGGCGGCGGTTGGTTTCGCTGCGACCGCTTCGTCTCGCGATCGGCCTTGTCTTTTGAGCGCTGCGACGTTCTCCCGAACGCCGACCAGCATGTCGCGGAATTGCTGGAGCTCGGCTTTGTTGCTGACGGGCTGTCCATGTCCTGGGATGATGATCGTATTATCTGTCGTCGCCGCGAGATTGGCGTCCGACGCGGCTATCATGCCGTCGATGCTGCCGCCGGTGGAATAGTCGATGAACGGATAGACGCCGTTCCAAAAGGTGTCTGCGATGTGCACGACGTCCGCTTCGGCGAACGTGACGGAAATGTCGCTGTCGGTGTGGGCGGGGCTATAGTGCTTGAGGTTGATCGACTGGCCGTTGAGGGTGAGAGCGCGCTCGCTGGAAAACACTTCGCTCGGGAGTCCGTTCGCTGGCGGGGAAACAAAGTTATAGTCCCAGTCCTCGACGCGCTGGACGTGCGAGAGAAACCCGAGAGTGTTTTCCTGCGCGATAATCTTGGCGCCGACCGAATTCAGCCATGCATTGCCGTCGGTATGGTCGAAGTGCCAGTGGGTGTTGATCAAGTGCGTGACCGGCTCGGCGCTGAGATCGGCGAGCGCCTTCGTCATTTGGGGGCGCGATACGCCGATGCCAGCGTCGACGAGCACCTTGCCGTCGGGTCCGGAGAGGACGGCCACGTTTCCCCCTGAGCCTTCGAGCACGCTGATATTGTTGCGCAGCTTATGGGTGACAATCGGCGAGACTGCGGCGCTATCCTTAATGAGGCTGACAAGGCCGCGCGCCTCCGCGAACGCCGCGCGAGGGGTCAGCCAGGCTCCTGTGGCCGTAAAAGCCGCCGCGCCGACGCAGCAGAGACAGAAGCCCCGTCGCGACATTTTTTGATGTGGCATCGAACTCATGGCGTCCTCCGTCCAGGCTCATTTGGAAGCCAGCTCTAAACCTAGTTGCGCACGCGATTTGCGCCGGCTCTCCTCCGGTTGGCCCTATCGAGGCGGGGGCGCGAGATGCCGTTGCGCCACTTCGTCCATCTTCCCTGCCAGCGCGTCGGGTGTGAGGATCTGCTTCTGAAACAGAATGTTGGCGAAGGCTGCTATCCAGCGCTCGTAATAGGTGAGCTTGCCGATTATTTCTGCGCCCAGCGCCTCAACCCCGCGGCGCTTTTCCTCGGTACTGATGATCTTGTGAAAGTCCAGCACGTCTGCCAGCGCGTGGCAGCGCTTCTCCCAGGGTTCGAGTTCGTGTTCGGAACGTTCGATTCGATCGGAGGCGAACCCTCCGATGTCGTTGGGCAGGCGCTTCAGGAGGTTCTCGGTCGCTGTCATTGCAATCGTTTCCTCGGCTTTAGGTCTCAAACGGTGACCGGGATGACGCCGATCATGGCGTCGCGCGTCACCAGGGCCGCGAGTTGTTCCTCGTCGAGCTCATCCGTGCCTTTTGGACGCTTCGGCAAAACGAGGAAGCGCACCTGGGCAGTGGAATCGCTCACGCGGATTTCGACATCATCGGGAATGACGGTGCCGAACTCAGCCAAGACGACGCGCGGCTCGCGCACAGCGCGCGCCCGGTACGGCTTCAGCTTGTACCAGTCAGGCGGCAG
Organism: uncultured Alphaproteobacteria bacterium; assembly: GCA_963737365.1. Taxonomy (GTDB): domain Bacteria; phylum Pseudomonadota; class Alphaproteobacteria; order Rhizobiales; family Beijerinckiaceae; genus Roseiarcus. The sequence goes on along the minus strand of CAVTSD010000001.1, from coordinate 1,865,981 downwards.
GCCGAGCACCGGCCGTGGGTAGCACGAGCAGAGTGTGCAGACGATGAGGTTATGAACGGCGTCGGTATTCTCGAGGACGATGAGCTGCGTGTCATCGTAAAAAGTGATGCCAAGCTCCTCGCAGGCCACGCGTCCGTTGGCCAAGAGGCGGGCCCGGAAGGCCGGATCGACCCATGCGCGAGCAACAACTTTGGCCCCGAGCGCCGGCGTGCGCGAATCCAGCACCTCGATCTGCCGGCGGATCTCGCCAGGCTCTATCAGCCGCCGCTCGACGAGCAGTTCGCGAACGGCTGTCTCCATGATCTCGTAGTAGCCTGGCGTCTCGGCGGCAGGCCGGCTCAGATCGGCGTGGTCGTGATCGTGGTCGGATTCGTCAGGATGCATGATTCAAACTCGCTCCAGCCATGTTTCGAAAACTTCGATCCGCAGTCCGTCTTCCAGCGCCCCGACGTAACCGGGCCAAAGCGAAGTCAGGGGGATCGCGATCCGGTAGTAGAATCCTGTCGCTCCGGCGTTGCGCCCGAAGCCTTCCTCCTCGTTGTTGACCGCACGAGGTTCTATCACCTGCTCGATCACGCCCAATTTTCCTCGGATGTAGATCGGCACGCGATAGTGGCCGACCGGAAAGCGCACCGAGATCCTGACTTGCTCTCCGGCGGCAAACGGCGGCGTTTGCTCAAGGGGGGACACGATTTCTAGCAAAAAGGCGGGGACGGAGGCTGACGTTCGGCTAAAATTTCCTGCCATCGATTTGATCTCCTTCGCCCAGGTCGGCGGCTTGCTTCAAGGACGTGGGGCTATGGTCTGTCTGGGGATCACAAGGTTGACGACAAACTGGTGATCACCCGGTGCGCCGGATCGGCAAGTTCAATCAGCACGCAGCGCGGTCCCAGCGTTAGGCTCTGGATGATCAAAGGCTCGCCGCTCGCACCCAATGCCAGGGCCCGTCATCCATGGTGGGGTGAAGATGTCCGATCCGCGGCGACACATTGAGCGCCCCGAGCCCATATATCGGCACGATGCGCAGATTTTCGGTCCGGTATTGAATGACCACCAGCCCACGGCCGCGCGCATCCGGCAAAGGAGGGTCAACGATCATCTTGGCGGGGGGCTCGTTCGCGACCGGGATGACGGCGGCTGCCCCTCGAACGTCCCTAGCGCGGTCGGGAATTTCTGTCGCGCGGCTCATTTCGACGCCAGCTTGCGGCACAGGAAATCGCGGATCAGCGGCGCCATCTCATCGAGCTTGTCTTCAAGCGCGAAGTGGCCGGTATCTAGGAGATGGAGTTCGGCGTCTGGCAGGTCCCGCAAGTATGGCGTTGCGCCGTCGGCGGGAAAGATTTTGTCGTTCTTTCCCCACACGATCAGGGTCGGCGGCTTGCGCTCACGAAAGAAAGCCTGAAACTTCGGGTAGAGAGGAACATTCGTGCCGTAGTCGAGGAAGAGGTCGAGCTGGATGTCTTTGTTGCCCGGACGGTCGAGCAGCGGCTGGTCGTGGCCCCAGTTGTCCGGGTCGATCCTTGTCACGTCTGCGACGCCGTCCGTGTACTGGAACTTCGTCGTCTTCGGGGCTACGAGAACGTCGATCGCCGCGCGATGAGCCTCTGACCCGTCAGCCCAATAGGCCTTGATCGGATCCCAGAACGCCTTGAGCCCCTCCTCATAGGCGTTGCCGTTTTGGACGATGAGAGCCGTGACGCGCTCCGGATGTTTGAGCGCGAGCCGGTAGCCGACCGGTGCGCCGTAATCCATGAGATAGATTGCGTAGTTCTTTACGTCGAGCTGCGTCAGCAGGCCGTCCACGATGTCAGCATAGTGGCCGAAGGTGTAGGCGAAAACCTTATGATCTGGCGAGGCGCTCTCGCCGAAGCCGGGATAGTCCGGGGCGATCACATGGTAGCGATCTGCGAGCAATGGGATCAAATTGCGGAACATGTGGGAGGAGGTCGGAAACCCGTGCAGCAGGAGCACGGTCGGGGCGTCTGCGGGGCCCGCCTCACGGTAGAAGACGTCGACGCCGTCGACCTTGATGGTGCGATAGTGGACGACCGGGATCGCGGCCTGACCAGAAGCGCAAGTCGCGGTATCAGCGAAGGCGGCCGGCGCCGCAGACGCGAGTAGGACAGCGGCGAGCGCGAAGGCGGCGCAGCGTGTCAACGAGGATGTCATAGCTCCCTCCGGTCTTGACGTTTGAGTTGATGATCCCGTTCCGACCCGGTCGCTTTGCGGGTCACGGTTTGATGAACGCCAGCAAGTCGGCGTTGATCGTCTCCGCCTGAGTCGTAATCATGCCGTGCGGGAAGTCCTTGTAGGTCTTGAGCGTCCCGTTCTTGAGTAGCTTCGCCGACAACGGCCCGGCGGCGACATAGGGCACGATCTGATCGTCTTCGCTGTGAGCACAGGCGCGTTGATTTGTTTCAGATCCTCCGTGAAGTCGGTCTGGGAAAAGGCGACGATGCCGTCATAGTGCGCCTTGGCGCCGCCCGACATGCCCTGGCGCCACCAGTCTCGAACCGCCGACTCCAAAGGCTTAACCCCCGGGCGATTGAAGCCGTAGAACGGGCCTGCAGCGATTTCGAGATAGAACTGCGAACGGCTCGCCGCGAGAGACGCCTGGAAACCGTCGAACACCTCCTTGGGGAGGCCATTCGGATTGGCTGCCGTCTTCGCCATTAGCGGCGGCACTGCACTGATGATTGCCGCCTTCGCCACCCGGCTCTCGCCGTGCCGCGCTAGATAGCGAACGACTTCTCCGCCTCCGGTCGAATGTCCGACATGGATTGCGTTCTTAAGATCGAGGTGCGCTGTTATCGCCCCGAGGTCGTCGGCGTAGTGATCCATGTCGTGGCCGTCGCTTGTCTGAGTTGACCGCCCGTGGCCCCGCCGATCGTGCGCTACGACACGGTACCCATAATTGAGGAAGAACAGCATCTGTGTGTCCCAATCATCGGCCGAAAGCGGCCAGCCGTGGCTGAAGACGATGGGCTGACCTTTGCCCCAGTCCTTGTAGTAGATCTGTTTTCCGTCCTTCGTTGTGACCATGCTCATATCGCGCGCTCCTTCGATTGCGTTGGCGACTGGTCGTGGCCGCTGTCGGGCTGGGCGACTGGCGACGCATCCGGGAATCCGCCAGCGCGACCGTGGCAAATGCGCCGCCGATGACCATGCCGCGGCGGGTCGGTTGAGTGGCGCTATTAGGATTGCTCACTGGGCTTTGCTTTGCGTCGGCTAAATATAGGACTTAATCATTGCAGTCTATTCTACCTAATACTAATTTGTATGAGCATATTACTTTACCGCGCACGCGTAATAAATCTGTTAGATTGTCACCTATACGCTGGACCTTCGCCACTCAATTCGAGACGGCTAGCGAGGCTATACTCAGTTGCGAGGCAGACGTGTAGCCTGCACAATCGGAAAGTAACTTTTCAAAGTTCGGAAAGACGGCCTTCATGGACCGCATCGAATCGATGTCGGTAGTCGTCAGCATCGCCGAGGCCGGCAGCCTGTCGGCGGCCTCACGGAAGCTGCGCATGCCTGTCCCGACGGTCAGCCGCAAGCTCTCTGAACTCGAAGCGCGCTTGAACACGCAATTGTTTCAGAGGTCGTCGCGGCGGTTGTCGCTCACCGACGCCGGGCGATCCTATGTCGAGGCATGCAAGCGGATCATCGAACAGGTTGACGAGGCGGAGAAAGAGGCCTCAGGCGAGTATCGGGCTCCGACCGGCGATCTGACGGTGACGTCGCCGTGGGGGGTCGGACATCTTCATCTCCTGCCACTCTCCTGCGAATTCGAGAAGGCCTATCCCAATATCGCCTTGCGCCTTCTGCTCAGCGATCGGGTTCTGGACCCCGTCGAGTACGGCATCGATATCGCGGTCCGCATAGGGCCGCTCGCATCCAGCCCCATGATTGCGACTCGCATCGGCGCCGTCCGGGTCTTGGCCTGCGCCAGCCCCGAGTATCTCGCAGCCCGAGGCCGCCCGAAGACGCCCGCCGACCTCATCGATCACGACTGCATCGGGGTCGATGAGACAGGCGTGCCGAGCAGTTGGAAGTTTGTGAAGGACGGCGTTGAAATCGCGGCTCCCATTCGATCGAGACTTACCGTCAGCACTTCAGAGGCTGCGGTGCAGGCCGCAGTCCTTGGCGCGGGGATCACTCGCGTGATGTCATACAAAATGGAGGCTGCTAGGCGAACGGGCGCGCTCGTCGTCGTTCTGGAGGAATTCGAAAGAGAACCCTTGCCGGTGCACGTCGTCTACACCGAACGAAAGCCAATGCCTCTGAAGCTTCGTGTCTTCATCGACTGGTTGACCCCGCGCCTCAAGGCTCGGCTGGCGCCATACATCGGTTAGCGGCGGCATTCCGCCGTCGCGATCGGCAGGCAGCAGTTCGACATCGATTGCGACGTTCAATTGCAGAGACGAATGTTGCGCAGCGGTCGAGATAGTGAGCTCGAATGTTTTTCCAGGAACACAATTCCTGGCCACCCTTTGCATTCCGCCTACGGCGCACAATGGCTATTCATAAGACCAACCGCAGAGGGCAGCGGCGGGTCGTTTTGACCTCTTCGCAGTACCGTTTGGCTATGACCGCTATGTGCGCTTAGCGGCGGCCAGAAGCGAACTCAAGCTACGCCGCGGATGTGAAGCATGCACTTGCATTGCTTAGACGCCAATCGGCACGCCCGAATTCGATGTCAGTCGCTCACAGCAGGACGGAAAACAGACGTGTCGCCATTTGCACTGCGAGATCCGTGAACAGCCGGCATGGCTTGGTCATATGGCGGCTCCCAACGAGAATGAAAGAAGGGTCCGCCAGTCGGGGATGATCTCGGTCAAGCTGCCTTCGCGGTCTGTCCCGCGACCGGTCAGATCCGAGTTCAAGGCACCGCCTGAGCGGTTGTGCCGTCCGTAGAGCCAGTGCAATTCGGCGGCGGTCCACGCTGCGGTAGTGAGGCCTACGCGGAATTTTTAGCCGGCAAACCTGTGAGCGGTCAAGGTCAAGCAAGCCAAGAAAAAAGGAACCGTCGAAGTCCAAGTCACGTCGATGCCCTAGCTCGGCTCACCGATTGCTTCTGCGGCGTGTTCGTGCGCGTTCCCGACCTCGGTTGCGTAGTTCGCCTGGTCGCGCAACCCGCGGCTGGCAAGCAGCATTTCGATCAAGAATGCGACAAGCGCGCCCATTGTGAAGAGTAGCGCCAAACCAAAGGCCACGAATAGGGACACGCCAGGCCGATCTCGGAGCGTGCCGACGAATAGAAGCAACGCCGCACAGGACGTCGCAACTCCCCCTAGCGTTCCCATCATCACAGCGGCATCGAGCACGTGGGACCTTCGTCGGAGGTAGGCCAGTCTTCGGCGAAGTTTGCGTCTATCGATCGCTTCCTCTGCTTCCAATTGCTCTGCCAGCGCATCGACGCGATCGGCCACGCGTGCAAGGCGTGTCGAAAGGACGCCAAGAAGCGATGCGATTCCTGAAAGCAGGAAGACCGGTGTGAGTGCGACCTGGATGACGTGCGCCACGCTTTCGACTGTATCCAGGCCGCCCATCCGTCACCCTCTTTGGTTATGAAGATTCGCTTCCAGCAAGCCCATGTCATCACGTCAATTGTGACCCTTGCCAAACGCGACTTCGCAATACAGTTTTACCGAATCCGGCCGTTTGCGCCGACGGCGAACTGTGAGCCATTGCAGCGTCTCTGATCCCCAAAATGGCGACATCGGCTTTCGCGTTGTAAACGACACGATGAGGGCCGCGCCGAACCGGCGCGGCCCTCATGGGTTTGTCACTTGGCGAAATTCGCCGCGATACGCTGTTGCAGGTAGTCTTGGGCGGTGACCGGAGAATATTTCTTGCCCGGGCCCTGGATGATCGCGTCCTTGTTAGCTTGGCAGAAGAACGGCAGGGACAAGCGGGGCCCGAGGTATTCTCCGGGACGCGGCATCCGCACGCGGTGCAGGGTCGATTGCAGTTGATCGTCGCTCCAGCGCATCAGCATATCGCCGATGTTGCAGGTGATGTAGCCGGCCTCGGGTTCGACGGACGTCCAGGCATGCGCCGCCGCATCCTTGCCCGGACATACTTGGAGACCGCCCTGGCCCGGACGTTGATGCAGCAACGTCAGGCAATCGAAATCCGAATGCGCGCCCGCCCGCCACAGCTCGAAATCCTCGGGCTTTGCGTTTTCCATGCCGAGATAGTGCAGCAGCCGCAGAGTGCACTGATATTCCGATGATTTCGGATCATGGGCGCGCGTGAAGAAATCCTCGGCGAACCCGAGCTTCAGGGCGAAGCAGGACAGGATGTCCATGCCGAGCCGCCAGTTGCGGGCTTCGAAATCCAGCATCACCGCCTTGAAGTCAGCGATTTCCTCCTCGCTCGGCCAAAGCGCCGACATCCTGGGCAGGGTGATTTGGTAGGATTCCTTGTTGTCGGGCGTGCCTGTGGATGGGCGCACTTGGCTCATGTACTCCCAACCGGCATTTGTGCCGCGCGCGAGCGGATATTTGGCTTTTGTTTCAGTCGGAAGGCTGAAGAAACACTCGGCGAAGGAGAAAGCGCGATCGACGATGGCCTGCTCGATCCCATGATTGTAGACCTGGAAGAACCCGATATCGACCGAGGCGGCCCACAGCTGGTCGGCAATCTCCGCCCTGCGCTGTTCGAAGCGCGACATATCGATCCGCGGGATCTGCCGATCAACCTCGAAGCCCATGCCACCAAGGGTCGCTTCCTTGGCGAGTTCCGCCATCGAATGTGTCGCTACTGTGCCGGTCACTTCTCGTCTCCGAAAATGGTCCAACAAACGTGTCTGCGTTTGGAAGAGCCGGTTTGTCTTCGCACGTCAATGACCCATCCTCCAACGCCGCGGACGCGGTGACGGAGTTCAAGGAGCGGAACCATAACGAATTTTAGGGCTGCAGCGCCCGCCCTCGAGACAGATAGAAAGCGTCGTGGGCGCGCGCGATCAATTGATGAAGCTGAAGCGCTCTAGGCGTTCCATCGCGCTCGGCCTTCAACCGCAACGGGGTGGGCCGTGGTACAGCGGTTCAACCTCCAACGGAGGCTTGGGGTCGGCTTGACCCGTCGGGCAGGCGGGCGGGTGTTCGCTGCTGTTTCGCGACGGAGAGGGCTGGAGTCGATCTTGAGCGGGCATTTCGGCTCGTCGTAACGGTGGCGTCGGATTGCCCGCGATGCCCCGCTGATTGAAGGCGTGAACCGCGACACCGAAGCGGATCAATTCGGCTGCAATCTCAGCTTGAAGATCCGAGAAGGTGAAGACGAGATCAGGCTCAAGAGCAAGCATCTTCGGAATGGCTGCGGATGTGAACGCTGAGACACGCGGTTTTTCGCGCCGGACTTGAGGCGCCTGACCGCATAACCCGGGACGCCGTCGAGGCGATCCTGCTCCCCGAGGAGATAGAGGGTCTCAACCGTCTCCTTCGTGAGGCAAACGATAGCGAGGGAGGGCATGGTTGTCCGCGCGTCGGAGTAAATACCGCTGTGGCCCGATATCAAACGGTTGTGACTCGCCCACGCTTGCTCCACATCCTTCGGATGCGATGCGCGCGGTCGAGACGCCTAACGCGTTGAGGGAGGAACGAATGAGAATGCTCAGCGCGCCGGATCGGCGGCAAATTCTGGTGTCCGGACTCGCGCTCGCGCCGCGGTCGGGATGGGCCGAGGACGCTCAACCGACCGAGATCGGCATCATGAACGACATGTCGAGTGTCTATTCGGACTACCAAGGAATTGGCTCGGTTGTCGCGGCTCGGCTCGCGGTCGACGACTTTTTAGCCAAGATGGGGGTGCCAATCGAGATCGTGTACGCAGATCATCAAAACAAGCCCGACATCGGTTCAGCCATCGCCCCGTGGATCGATGCCGAGAATGTCGGCGTGATCATGGATCTGCCGAACTCGGCCGTCGCGCTGGCGGTTCTTGCGGTTTGCGAAGAGAAGAACAGAGCCGTGATCGGCTCGGGCGCCGGATCATCGGTGCTGACAGGCCCGAAATGCTCCCGCAATTTTGTCCACTGGACCTACGACACATACGCCTGGGGTGCGGGCTTAGGAAAGGCTCTGACCGAAGCGGGCGGCAAAAAATGGTTCTTCATCACTGCCGACTATGCCTTCGGCAAAGATATCGAAGCCAACTGCGCCGGCGCTGTTAAGGCTGCGGGCGGGGACGTTGTCGGATCGGTCCGTCATCCGATCAACACGCCCGATTTCTCGTCCTTCGTCCTTCAGGCTCAGAATTCCGGCGCCGATGTCGTAGCCCTAGCGAATGCCGGCGGCGATACCAGCAATTGCCTGAAGCAAGCCCATGAATTCGGCCTAGCGGACAAGCAGAAGCTTGCAAGCCTGTCGCTCAATGTGACCAACGTCCCCTCGCTCGGGCTCGAAATTGTTCAAGGCGCGACGATTTGCACTGGCTTCTATTGGGACGCCAACGACGGCACGCGCCCTTTCGCCAAACAATTCCAGGCGGCCCGTAATCGCCGAGAACACTTGCGAGGAGTTCTGGGGCTGAGAGAGCGAAAGTGCGCCATGGCCGCGCCACGAGAGCGGCGACGTGCAGGCTCTGCATTGGCGGATAGGAAAGGCGCCGAGAGCAGCCGGAGGAGGACGTCGACTACAGCGCCGCCCGCGAGCTGGATCGCGCGCTTTTTAGCTCTTGCGGGGGACTGGATTGATGCGCGCGACAATCTTGCTCGTCCTCGGCGCCGCGTCCACGAACCCTGGAACACGTCGACAGCGCGTCGCCCTTGTGCCGACGTTCCACTACCAGATTAACGACAAGATCGATCTCTCGGCCGCCTTCCTCGCACAGACGCCCGCGGGCCGCATCGACTTCGACCAATTCCCGCGCCAGCTCGCCAAGCTACGGCTCGAAGTGGATTTCTAAGACTGGACGCAACTGACGGTGCTTTGATCAATCGGCGTCGATCGTCGCGCCTTGCGCGCGCAACTCCTCGACCAGGACCCGCTTGTTCTCGGAATAGTCGATCGGCGTCGACACGAGATGCACGCCGCCGCCTGCAAAGGCCGCTTCGAGCGCGGGCGCGAGCCCATCGGCGCTCTCCACCCGGCTGCTCTTTGCGCCATAGGCCCTTGCATAGGCGACGAAGTCGGGATTGCCGAAGGTCATGCCGTAGTCCGGGAACCCGTCCACCGCCTGCTTCCAGCGGATCATGCCGTAGGCGTGGTCCTCAAGCACCAGAACGACAAGATTGAGCTTGAGCCTAACCGCCGTCTCGAGCTCCTGCGAATTCATCATGAAGCCGCCGTCGCCGCAGACGGCGAGCACGCGTCGGTTCGGATTGAGACACGCGGCCATGATCGCCGAGGGCAGCCCAGCGCCCATCGTGGCGAGCGCATTGTCGAGGAGCAGCGTGTTCGCGACATGGGTGCGGTAGTTGCGGGCGAACCAGATCTTGTACATGCCGTTGTCGAGGCAAACGATCCCGTTCTCCGGCATCGCCTGGCGCACGTCGTGAACGATCCGCTGCGGCGTCGGCGGATAGCGGCTCTCCTCCGCCCGGTCTGCGATATGCGCGAGAATGTCTTCGCGCAGCGGAAGAAGCGCCTTCGCTTTCGGCAGCTTGTGTTCGAGCCGATCGGCAAGCAGCGTGAGGCTCGGCCCCACGTCGCCGATGAGCTCGGCTTGCGGAAAGAACACCTCCTCGACCGTAGCCGGCAGATAGCCGACATGCAGCACAGTCGGTCCGCCCGGGCCCATGAGGAACGGCGGCTTCTCCACCGTGTCGTGGCCGATGGCGATGATGAGATCCGCTCGATCGATCGCGCGATGGACATAGTCGCGCTCCGTGAGCGCCGCAGTGCCCATATAGAGGTGGGACTCGCCGGTGACGGCGCCCTTCCCCATCTGTGTATTGAAGAACGGAATCTGGACCCGCCTAACGAACTCGGACAGCGCGTCGGAAAGCCGCGGCCGGCTCGCGGCGGCGCCGAGCATGATCAGCGGCCGCTCCGCCTTCGCGATAAGCTCAGCCGCCCGGTCGAGCGCGGCGCTGGAGGCGATCGGCAGGTCGATCGGGTGGGGCGGGATCGAGCCCATGTCGGGCGCCGCCGCGTGTGCGATGTCTTCCGGCAATTCGAGATGAACGGGACCCGGCCGCTCAAGCTGCGCGACGCGGAACGCTTCCCGCACCATGGTCGGAAGGGTCGCGGCGCTCACGATCTGATCCGCCATCTTGGTCAGCGGCGTCATCGCCGCGACGATGTCGACGATCTGAAAGCTAGCCTGCTTGCGGCTTAAGATTCCCTTCTGCCCGGTGATCATCACCATCGGCATGGCGCCGAGCAGCGCATAGGCCGCGCCGGTAGTGAGATTGAGCGCGCCGGGGCCAAGCGTCGTGATACAAACCCCAGGCTTGCCGGTGAGCCGCCCGTGCGTCGCCGCCATGAAAGCCGCCGCCTGCTCGTGACGGGTCAGCACAAGCTCGATTGTCGAGCGGCGCAGCGCCTCGACCACGTCGAGGTTCTCTTCGCCGGGAACCCCGAAGATCCGCCGCACGCCCTCGTTCTCGAGCGCGGAAACCATGAGTTCGGCGCCGTTCATGGGACGCGCGCTCCTTTAGGACAAGTCTCCACGCACGCTCGCGCATTCCAACAAGATCAGCAAATGCGCTCGCCAAGCAACGGAGAGCCTATGTAAAGCCGCGCAGCCTATCCTTCCTCGGCCCATTTGGTCTATCGTCGATCCCGCCCGAGATGCATGGAGGAAACCATGGCCAAAACCGTCGCGGACCAGATGGTCGAGGTTCTCGCAGCAGCCGGCGTGAAGCGCGTTTATGGCGTCGTCGGCGACAGTCTGAACGGTTTTACCGACGCCATGCGTCGGCACGGCGGGATGCAATGGATGCACGTCCGCCACGAAGAGGTCGCGGCCTTCGCCGCCGGCGCCGACGCCCATATCAGCGGCAACCTCGCCGTCTGCGCCGGAAGCTGCGGTCCGGGCAATCTGCACCTCATCAACGGTCTTTTCGACTGCCAGCGCACCCGGGTGCCGGTGGTGGCGATCGCGGCGCAGATCCCCTCGGCGGAGATCGGTTCGCACTTCTTCCAGGAGACGCATCCCGAGCGCCTCTTCCAGGAATGTTCGAGCTATTGCGAACTCGTTTCGACGCCCGACCAGATGCCGCGTGTGCTCGAGATTGCGGTGCGGCGGTCCATCGTGGAACGCTGCGTGAGCGTTGTCGTCGTCCCCGGCGACGTGGCGCTGAAACCCGCTATTGCGGCGCCTGCGCCAAAACTCGCAGGGCTGGCGCCGGCCGAGCCCGTCATCACGCCGTCCGACGATGCGCTCGGCGAGCTCGCGCAGTTCATCGATATGGCCGAGCGCGTCACGCTTCTCTGCGGCAGCGGCTGCGCCGGCTCGCACGCTGAACTCATGCAATTCGCCGAGGCGGTGAAGGCGCCGATCGTTCACGCCATGGGCGGCAAGGACCACGTCGAGTGGGACAATCCTTATGACGTCGGCATGACCGGCCTGATCGGCTTCTCCTCCGGCTATTACGCGATGGAATCCTGCGACGCGCTCCTGATGCTCGGCACGGATTTTCCCTATCGACCCTTCTATCCGACCGAGGCGCGCATCGCTCAGGTCGATATTCGACCGCAAGCGATCGGGCGCCGTGTCAACGTCGACCTTGGCATTGTCGGGCAGGTCGGCCCGACAATGCGCGCGCTCATGTCCCGCATCAAGGTCAAGAGCGACCGGCGTCATCTCGACAAGGCGCGCGCGCACTACGTCAACGCCCGCAAGAGCCTGGACGAACTCGCGACCGGCAGGCCGGGCGGCCGGCTGCATCCGCAGCACCTCGTGCGCGTCATCAATGAGAAGGCGGCCGACGACGCCATTTTCATGCCCGACGTCGGATTGCCGATCGTCTGGGCCGCTCGCTATCTCGCGATGAACGGCAAGCGCCGGCTGATCGGCTCGTACTGGCACGGCTCGATGGCCAATGCGATGCCGCAGGCCATCGGCGCGCAAGCCGCTTCGCCAGGTCGGCAGGTGATCTCGCTCTCCGGCGACGGCGGCTTCACCATGCTGATGGGCGATCTCCTGAGCCTCAACCAGCTCAAGCTGCCGGTGAAGGTGTTCGTCTTCAACAACGGCGCGCTCGGGTTCATCGAGCTTGAGCAGAAATCGGCCGGCTTCCTCCCGACCGGGACCGAACTCGTCAACCCGAATTTCGCTCAGATGGCGGAAGCGATCGGCATCAAGGGCATTCGCATCGAGGACCCCGAGGACGTCGAGGCGGGCGTCGCCGAAGCGCTTGCTCATCCCGGCCCCGTCGTGGTTGACGCGGTGGTGGCGCGCGAGGAGCTCGCCATGCCGCCGGCCATCACCGCCGAGATGGCGAAGGGCTTCTCGCTCTATATGCTGAAGGCGATCCTGAGCGGGCGCGGCGACGAGATCGTCGAACTCGCGCGCACGAACTTGCGCAGGTAGCGCGAGCGAAGCACCTCAGGTCGCGAACAACCGCTCCGCCGCCTGACGCACGCGAAGCGCAACCGCCTCTTCGCCTTGCGCCCCGGCCGCCGCCGTCATGGGAACCTCCAACGCCACCGGGATGTCCTGGGGCATATGGCTCAGTATGCGCTTGATATCGATGCCGCCCTCGCCGGGCGGCAGACGCTCAACGCGGCCGGCGTGCAGGAGCTCTTCGGTCGTATAGCTCGCCTGCACGGGCGCGTCGGCCACATGGACGAAGGGCAGACGCGATGGGGAAATCCGATCGAGGTCATCGAACGCGCTCGCCGATCGGTTGAAGTGAAGCGTATCCACCAAGATTCCGAGGTCGGGCCGCTCCGCCGCCTCGACGATTTTCAGTGCTGCGCTGAGATCCGGGACCACTGTCCAAGGAAAAAACTCGAGCAGCGCGCGCAGTCCGTATTGCGAAGCCAGGTCGCCGACCGCCGCGAGCCGCTCCGTGAACCGGCTGAGATCGGGGTCGTACGCGGCCGTGATCATGTATCTCGCGCCGAGCTCCGCGCCGGCCGCCGCGAAGGGCTCGAGCGAAGAGACGTCGATCTCGGGGGTGATCCTGACGAACTCGATATCGAGCACGCCAACGCCCGTCGCCGCCATGGCGGCCTTGGTCGCCCGCATCAACGGCTTGTCGTCCATCAGCGGATAGGCGGGCGTTGTGTCCGTTCCCCCGATCAGACGCAAGCCAACCGTGTCATATCCAGTGCGGGCGGCGGCCTCGATCACCAGCGGGGGGCTGAGGCGGATCACGGTCAAATGCGCGAGCGAAAATCTCGGTCTCACGGCTCATCCTCACCTGACGCTCGGACCGCCGCACGCCCCACAGCGCAACGTCATCGCAGAAGGCCGGGTCACGTCATCTGGGTGACGAGCTTCGGGTTGAGATAGGCTTCGAGCGCCTCGGAGCCTCCTTCCGAGCCGTAGCCGGAATCCTTGACCCCGCCGAACGGCAATTCCGGCAACGCGAGCCCGTGGTGGTTGATCGAGACCATTCCGCTTTCGACGTCCCGGCCGACGTCCGCCATCGTCTTCGCTGACTTCGTATAGGCGTAAGCCGCAAGCCCATAGTCGAGCCGATTGGCCTCGCCGATCGCGTCTTCATATTTGTTGAAATGGCTCATGATGGCGATCGGGCCGAACGGCTCCTCGTTCATGACCCGCGCGCCCATCGGAACGTCCGTCAGCACGGTCGGGGCAAAGAAATAGCCGCGGTTGCCAATGCGCTCACCGCCGCACGCGACATTCGCGCCGTGCGAAACGGCGTCCGCCGTCAGCGCTTCCATCGCGTCCAGGCGGCGGGCGTGGGCCACGGGGCCCATCGTCACGCCGTCTTCGAGCCCGTCGCCGACCTTGATCGCCTTCGCGGCTTTGACGAAGCCATCGACAAATTTGGGATAGACGCTCTCGTGCACGAGGAACCGCGTGGGCGCGACGCAAACCTGGCCAGCGTTACGGAACTTCGACGGAACAAGAACTTTGATGGCGCGGTCGACGTCAGCGTCTTCGAACACGATTGCCGGCGCATGGCCGCCAAGCTCCATTGTCACCCGCTTCATGTGGAGACCGGCGAGCGAGGCAAGCTGCTTGCCGACCGCAGTCGAGCCGGTGAATGAGATTTTTCTGATCGCCGGATGCGGAATGAGGTAGGCGCTGATCTTCGCCGGGTCGCCGAACACGAGATTGAGCACGCCAGGCGGCAGGCCCGCGTCGGCGAAAACGGCGACGAGCGCGGCGCAACTGATCGGCGTATCCTCCGGACCCTTGATGATGATCGAGCACCCCGCCGCAAGCGCCGCGGAAATCTTCCGCACCGACTGATTGATCGGGAAATTCCAGGGCGAGAACGCGGCGACCGGGCCGACCGGCTCCTTGATGACCATCTGGCTGACGTTGGGGGCGCGCCCGGGGACGATGCGGCCATAAGCGCGTCGACCCTCCTCCGCCAGCCAGTCGATAATGTCGGCGCCGGCGGCGGCCTCCATCCTCGAATTCGGCAAGAGGCTTGCCCTGCTCCAAGGTCATGGCGCGCGCGACGCTCTCATTGCGCTCGCGCAAAAGTTCGGCCGCCCGACGCATGAGCTTCGACCGCTCAAAGGCCGAGGTTTTGCGCCATTTCTCGAATCCGCGCACAGCCGCCGCCACGGCATCGTCGAGGTCGGCCTTGTCGGCGACGGCGTGCGAGCCGATCGCCTCCTCGTTCGCTGGATTGAGCACCGGCGCCTGGCCGCCGCGGCCGGCGCGCCATTGCCCGTCAATGAAGAGCTGTGCATCAGAGTTCATGGTTCACACCTATCACAAAAATTGGCCTGACCTGAAGCCGGTCTCGAGCGAGCGAAGCAACGAGCGTCACGCCCCCGCCTGGCTCACGGCTCGGCGGTTTCCCGTGGATCGCGTCGCCCGTTCAGATTCCCAGCGCCCAGCCGTCCTTGCGTGGATCCGAACCGCCGAGCAAGGTCCCGCGCTCCCAATCGATCCAGATGGCTTGCGCGCCGCCGATGGGCCACGCAGGCGGCTGTACGACGAAGCCGCGTGCTTCGAGCGCTGCCCCATGAAGATCAAGCAGGCGTTGCTCCATTTCGACGATGTTCGCGCCCGGCAGCGGAAACATCCGCGGCAGGTCGATTGCACTCTGCAGGTCCATCCTATGATCGAAGAGCTTGGCGAGCAGATGCGCGTGACCCAACGCCTGGTATTGGCCGCCCATGACGCCGAACGGCATGCAGACGCGGCCGTTCTCGGCGGCCATGCCAGGGATTATGGTGTGCAACGGCCGCTTGCCCGGCCCAATCTGATTGGGATGGCCGGGCGTCAAAACGAAGCCCTGCCCCCAATTCTGGAACACGACGCCCGTTTTCGAACTCATGAGCCCGCTGCCGTACGTGTTGAAAAGCGAATTGATGAAGCTGACCGCGTTGCGCTCCTCGTCGACAACGGCGATGTAGACAGTGTCCGTGTGCTCGGCGCCGACGAACGAGGGCAGATCTTCGATCGCATGCGAAAGGTCGATCTTCGCCGCCAATTCGTCAGCCAGCCGGTCGGACAAGAGGGTGTCGACCGCGACTTCGCCGTGCGCCGGATCACCGAGAAACGCGTCGCGCGCGGCGTAGGCGAGGCGCGAGGCTTCGATCTCGACATGAAGGTTGTCGATGTCGAGCGGATCCGGCTTCGCCTTGAAGCGTGACAGAATGTTCAGGATGGTGAGCGCGATGACGCCCTGTCCGTTCGGCGGGCACTCGTAGATCGTCCGTCCACGAAACTCCGTCGTGATCGGCTTCATATACTCGCCCTTTGCGCGCGCGAAATCATCCCGGCTATGCAATCCGCCGATGCTCTGGAGATAGGCGACCATGTCTTCGACGATCGGCCCGCGATAGAAAGCCGCCGGCCCTTCTCGGCCAATCGCTTCGAGCGTGTCGGCAAGTTCGGGCTGACGCTGCACCGCGCCGACACTCGGCGCTTCGCCGTCGGTCAGGAAGGTGCGTCTCGCTGTCGGATCGCGGCGCAGAATGTCGCGCTGCTTGGCGATGTCGTAGGCGACGCGGGGCGAAATCGCATATCCGCCGCGCGCCAAATCGATCGCAGGCTCGAGCGCGGCTTTGAGCGGCCGGCGGCCATGATCCCTGATCAGCCTTGACCAGGCCTCCACTGCGCCGGGAATGGTGACGGCGTGCGGCGAATGGCGATCGATCGTCGTCAAGCCGTGGCGTTCATACCATTCCGGCGTCGCCGCCATGGGCGCGCGCCCTGAGCCATTGTAGGCGATGACGTCGGTGGAGCCGCGTTTCGACAATTGCACGAAGCAGTCGCCGCCAATGCCCGTCGAACCCGCTTCGACGACACATTGGACGGCGCATGCCGTGACGGCCGCGTCGATCGCATTGCCCCCGTCGCGTAGCGCATCGACTGCCGCCAGAGTCGCGGCGGCATGCGAGGTCGCCGCCATGCCCCGTCGGCCCACGGCCAGAGACCGGCCAGGAAACTCGAAATTCCGCGTCACATCCGAGTCCCCCGCGAGCCCGCAACCGGCATATTGATTTGGTCGGGACGGCCGGGGCAAGGGGGCAGAGCGCTTTGGCGGTCAACAAGCCGCGAGAAGCCGGCTTCAGGGAACGTATAGGGTGCCGTTCAAGCGCCCGATTCGGCGCTTAGCCCTCGTGGAGCCGACGCCCGCTCGTGGCGGACGCGCGCACACCACGCGCCGGAGTCGTCATGCGGTCTTGTCTCGTCGCTCTTGCCTTGCTCCTCCTGCCCGCTTCCGCGCTCGCCGGCGCCAAGGAGACGATCGCGACGCTCGCTCCCTCGGCGACCGTGCTCGTGGTGGACGCCAAGGGCGCCGAGCTCATCGCGCAGAACGCCGACACACCCTTCGTCCCGGCGTCGGTCACGAAGATCGTGACGGCGTGGCTCGCGCTGGAAGTTCTGGGCCCCGACTACCGCTTCGAGACGCGCTTCTACCTCGACGCCAAACGCGTGCTCTATGTGAAGGGGGGCGGCGATCCTTACCTGATCTCCGAGGAACTGGCGCCGCTTGCGAGCGCGCTGGTCGCGAAAATCGGCAAGGCGCCGATCACAGGAATTGTGGTCGACGCGAGCTACTATCCTTCGAACCTGCGCATCCCCGGCATCGAAGACGACGACACGGCCTATGACGCGCTGAATTCGGCGCTGGGGGTGAATTTCAACACGATCTACGCAGAGCGCATCGGCAACAAGGTGGTCTCCGCGGAAGAGCAGACGCCGATCACCCCGATCGCGATCGCTCGGTTCCGCGCGAAGGGTCCACCGGACGGAGAGGGCCGCATCAGCCTTGGCCAGGACCCAACGGTTGGCCTCCGATACGCGGGCGAGCTGATCGCGGCGTTCATCCGCCGCGCTGGCGGCAACGTGAAAGGCGATATCTCGATTGGAGCCGTGCCCAAGGGCCTGGAGCCGATCACTGTCCACCGACAGTCGCGCAGCCTCTCGGAGATCCTCGTCGGCCTCCTCCTCGACTCGAATAATTATACCGCCAACCAGGTCTTCCTGGAGATCGGCGGCCATGAATTGGGCGGCCCGGTCAGTCTCGCAAAGTCGCTCGAGGTCGCGAACAAGCTCCTCGCCGCGCACGGCCTTGCCGACGCCATCCATCTCGAGGAGGGCTCCGGCATAAGCCGCGACACAAGGGTCACGGCGCGGGGTCTCGCCAAGGTGCTCGAACTCTTCGCGCCCCATGCCGACCTCCTGCATGGTCATGACGGCGGCTTGAACAAGAGCGGGACTATGGACGGCATCCGCACGCTCGCCGGCTACGCCGACACCTCCACCCACGGACGGGTCCGTTTCGTCATCTCACTCGCGAGCAATGACGAGACGCGCTTCCAGATCCTCCAGGCGATCAAGGCCGGGCTATAGCCAAAGCTTCGCTTCCCGATGCAGCGAAGCGCCGCCTTCAGCGCCTGGAGCAGCGAAGTTCCGGAGCCCGCGCCTAAAAACCCTGGTCCTGGGCGGAAATGTAGCCCCGGTTCCAGGTTGGCGTGATTAGGACGTCGTTGAGGCACACCCGCGCCGGCAGGCAGGCGATGTAGCGAATGAGATCGCCGAGATCTTCCGATTGCAGCATCCGCGCCTTGTCCTCTTCGCTGACGGGGACCGGACGCTTGGCGAGGATCGGCGTCGCCACCTCGCCCGGCGAGAGCGCGGTGGACCGAATGCCGTTCCGGCATTCCTCCATGTTGATGCTATGGCTCAGAGCGACGACGCCGTGCTTGGAGGCGATATAGCCGACGCCAGGCTGCGTGCTTACGAACCGCCCGGCGATCGAGGCGATGTTGATGATCACGCCGTCCTTCTGCTTGCGCATGATCGGCAAAGCCGCGATCGCGCCATGAAAGGCGGTCGAAAGGTTTGCGCGAATGAGCTCGTCGGCGCCGGCGGCCGTCAGCCGCTTCCAGCTTCGATCCGGAATGTTGGAGCCGGCGTTGTTCACGAGAATGTCGAGGCGGCCGAATTCCTTTTCGATCGCGTCCGCGATCCGCGCCGCGTCTTCGGAGCGGGTCATGTCGCCTGTGTGGACACGCCCCGTTCCGCCGTCTTTTGCGATGCGGGCCGCGACCGCCTCGAGCGGCTCTTTTCGCCGCCCCGTGAGCATCACGCTCGCGCCTTCCTCGGCTAGCGCCAGCGCTCCCGCTTCGCCGATGCCGCTGCCCGCGCCGGTGACCCAGGCAACCTTGCCCGTGAGCCGCTTCATGAACGCCCTCCCCTTCACATGACCTAATGTCCCCATGACAGAGCTTCGGCTGTACGGCAACGCGTTCCGGCCAGCCTCGAGCTAGAGACCCCGGCGCGGTGCCGCGGACCCGGTCGGTGCGAGCCGGCGCACCCGAGCGCAAGGCTCCCCACACGAAGGCTTGTTTGACAACCATACCAAATGGTTGGTATGGGTAACTACCCGCATCAGATGACGACCATGCAGCCTCAGCACGAATCCAAGACAAAGCTCCTCGACGCAACGCTCAAGGTGGTGCGCGCGAAAGGCTACAGCGCGACGCGGATCGAGGACGTCTGCGCGGAGGCCGGACTGACCAAGGGGAGCTTCTTCCATCACTTCAAGAGCAAGGAAGATCTGGCGTTGAGCGCGATCGCGCATTGGGACGCGACCACGTCGGCCTTCTTCGCTACAGCGCCGTACCACGACCCGGGCGACCCGCTGAGCCGCGTGATTGCTTACATCGAGTTTCGTAAGGCGATCCTGACCGGCGACCTGCCCGACTTCACCTGCTTCGTCGGCACGATCGTCCAGGAGGCCTACCGAACCCATCCGGACCTCGGCGCCGCCTGCGAGCGGAGCATGAGCGGCCACGCCAGAACGCTCGAGGCCGACATTCGCGCAGCGATGAACGAGCAGGGCGCCCGGGAAGGCTGGACGCCCGAGAGCCTCGCTTTGCACACACAGGCCGTGATCCAGGGGAGCTACATCCTGGCGAAAGCAAAGGGGAACGCAGCCGCGGCGGCTGAAAGCCTCGATCACCTGAAACGGTACGTCGAATTGCTGTTCATGCCTCAGCGCTGCAATGAGGGCTCTTTGGAAGGGGCCCGGTGACAGAATACGGCTCGATTGTCCGTAAGCTTGAGGAAGTTATACAACTCCATACGTGTGCAACTGGGGTTGTACACAAGACCCGCCGACCCCGCAGTCGCGGCCCTGTGGATGGCTCCTCCAACACATATGTCTAGCCAAAAGATGCCTGTGGAAAGATTGGACCAGCGGCCCTCATTCTTCCTCTCTTGCGAGTGCAATCTGATTGGCCGGGCTCGACCCGGCCATCACAAGACCACGGCTGCTCGCTGTAAACCTCTGAACTGACGGGAAGTCTGAGCGGTCGAGAGATTTGTGGCGCCGCCGCGTGGATGGTAGGCGGAAGGCAGCGCAAGGCCGGTCAGGGCGGCTTTCTTGATCGATCAGGTGCGTTATTGCGAGTGAGGAGACGTAATCCAGGGGACGTTGGGGCGCCTATGCTGGTCTGGACGGCTTCGTCGCTGCGCTCCTCGCAATGACGATTCCAAAAGAACGCAGAACGCTCAGACCAGAGTTAACGCCATAAAGGCCGGCAAATTATTGCAGAATGTCAGAAATTGAGTTACGCTGAGCCCCATGCACAATCCGGCGCTTCCGCATGACCTCGGGCCTGAGCCTTCTGTTTTCGTCGCCGACTTTTGGGGGAAAACCCCGTAGAAAAATTTTCCAGCGAAAATCCAGCGTAACCCATTGAAAAGTCTCGTTTCGGACGAGAGAATCCAAGGAAATCCAAGGAAATCCAACCCCATAAAAGGCGTTTTTGGACGGGAAACCGCGAGGTTCCAAGACAATCCAAATAGTGTGGACCGGACCCCACTGCGTCCCAAGGCAAACGGCCCTAGCCTAGACTGGCGGGTTGCTGCGCCACGCGAGAACCTAGCCCGCGTAGGCGTCCTCGGCGGCGTTCGTGATTTCCCGCTGAGCCCAGAGGCTCGCCCGCGCGCCGACAAGTTCGCCGATCCTGTTCAACCCGCGCGCCTCGACCGCACGGCTCATTCCGTCGAGGATCTCCTCAACGATCCCCTGCCCCTTGAGCGCGAGGCCGGTATAGAGCTGCACGAGGTTCGCGCCCGCCTCGATCTTCGCCAGCGCCGTCTCGGCATCCTCGACCCCACCGCAGCCAATTAGCGGCATCGTCCCGCCGGTCAGGAGATAGGCGCGGGCCAGAAGCCGCGTCGACGGCTCGAACAGCGGGCGCCCCGACAAGCCGCCGGTTTCGCCACGATTTCTGGACGTTAGGCTGGCTGGCCGCGCGACCGTCGTGTTGGAGATGATGAGGGCGTCGATGCGACGGGTAAGCGCCGTGGCGACAATGTCCTCGAGCCCGCGGGCGTCGAGATCCGGCGCGATCTTGAGCATGAGGGGCCGGCGCGGCTCGGTCTCGTCGCGGGCGTCGACGACCCGGGCGATCAGATCGTCCAGCGCCTCGCGCCGCTGCAGGTCGCGCAACCCAGGCGTATTGGGCGACGAGACGTTGATGGTCAGATAGTCGGCGAGGGCAGCGAAAGTCCTGACGCCGAGCGCATAATCCTCCACCCGGTCGGCAGCGTCCTTGTTGGCGCCGAGATTAACGCCAATAAGGCCAGAGCGTCGCCGCCGCTCGAGCCGAGCGCGCGCCCGCTCGAAGCCTTCATTGTTGAAGCCGTAGCGGTTGATGACGGCCGCGTCCTCGTGCAACCGGAAGAGCCTCGGTCGGACGTTGCCAGCCTGCGGTCGCGGCGTCAGCGTGCCGACCTCGACGAAGCCGAAACCGAGTCTTAGCATCGCGCCGGGAACCTCGGCGTTCTTGTCGAATCCGGCGGCGAGGCCGAGCGGATTGGGGAATTTGAGCCCAAGAACCTCGACCGAGAGCCGCGGATCGGACAACGGCGCGGGAGCGCGCGGCGCGATCTTCAACCCGTTGATCGCCGCGCGATGGGCCGTCTCCGCCGGAAGGCGCCTTAGAACCGGAGCGGCGAGCCGGGCCAGCCTCATGGCTCAAGGTCGCCCAAGACATGGCGCCCGTCCGGGCCGAGCGGCAGGGGACGCGACCAGACAACAGCGGTCATCGGCAGGGCGCCATAAAGGTGAGGAAAGAGCGCGCCGCCCCGCGAGGGCTCCCATCGCAAGTCCTTGCCCAAAGCATCCGCATCGATTGCGGCCAGGGTCAAATCCCCTTGGCCGGCGAACCATTTGGCCGCCGTCTCGGGCGCCTGCTCGGCGGTCGAAAAATGGATAAAGCCGTCGGCGCGGTCGACCGTCGCGCCCACGAAGGCGCCGGCTTTCTCAGCCTCGGCCCATTCTTCGGCAGCGACGATCTTATAGACAATCATTCTCAACAAGAACCGCCGCAAAAGCGCGGTACGCGTCATGACCGGCGGGATCCGCTGCGCGATGGACGACCCTTCCATCCATTCTGAGCGTGTGGGCCGGATTGCTCACTCTTGAAGCATTCGTTTTAAAAGCTCAAGTTCCTCACGCAAGATCGTGTCGGTCTGCGACAAAGCCTCGATCTTGCGCACCGCGTGCAGCACGGTCGTGTGGTCACGGCCGCCGAACCGTCGGCCAATTTCCGGCAGCGAGCGCAAGGTAAGGATCTTCGCGAGGAACATCGCCACCTGGCGCGGCTTGACGACCGCCGCGGTGCGCCGCGAGGAGAGAATGTCGGCGCGCGAGACGCTGTAGTGGCTCGCGACCAGCTTCTGGATATCCTCGATCTTCACCCGCTTGAGTTCGTGTGTTCTGATGAGGTCGCGGATCGCGGTTTCCGCCGTTTCGACGGTTAGCGCGGGACCGGTCGGCGTAAAGTGCGCCCGCAGCCGGTTGACCGCGCCTTCAAGATCGCGGCCATTCGAGCGAATTGCGCGCGCGACAAAGGCCAGAATGTTCGGCGAAACCTCAAAATTCGCGTCCTCTGCGCGCGCGGCGGCGACCCGCGCCTCCAAAATCTTCAATCTCAGCGCCTCGTCGAGGGCGCCGATCTCTACGCAAAGGCCGACGCTGAGGCGCGAGCGGATGCGCTCGTCGAGCGATTCGAGGTCGTTGGGCGGCCGGTCGGCAGCGACGATCACCTCGCGGCCCGCGTCGAGCAAAGCATTGAGAGCGTGACCGAATTCGGCCTGGATGTTTTTCCCCTGGAGGAACTGCGCGTCGTCGAAGATGAGGAGGTCGATCGCCCGCAGCCGCTCCTTGAAGGCGATCGCGGTCTGAGACTGGAGCGCGGCGACGAAGCCGTACATGAATTTTTCCGCCGTCAAATAAATGACCGAGCGCCCCTGTTGAGCGGCGGTATGGGCGACGGCCTGCAGGAGATGGGTCTTGCCGAGGCCCACGGCTGAATGCAGGTAGAGCGGGCAAAAGGCCGGCGTGCCGCCCCGCTGGGGATTTGCTACGCGCTGAACGGCGTTGAAGGCGAGTTCGTTCGACCGCCCAACTTGGAAAGTCGCGAACGTCAGCCGCCGATCGAGTGGAGATCCGGTGAGGGGGTCGCCAATCGCAGGCGTTGTTGGGGTTCGGTTGGGCGGCCGACGATCAGCGACGGCGCGATCAACCGACAATTCAGGAGCCTTTGGGGCTGTCTTGGCGGGCAACGCGCACACGGGCAGCGGACCATTGGGAAATGGCCCGAGCGGCGCCGACGAGCGGACGGAGATAAGCACTTGCCCGACCGGGCCGACTTCGGCGTTCAGCGCAGACGCGACATGCCCGGCATAGTGAGTGACGATCCAACTTTTCAAAAAGCGAGTTGGAACGGAGAGCCTCGCTTGACCAGATCCGACCGACTCCAAAGTGAGGCTCCCGAACCAGCTGTTGAAGACAGCGTCGCCGACTTCAGCTCGCAGACGATCGCAGCATCGTCGCCAGGCTTCGCCAAAAGGAGGCCCGCCGGAACCGCCATGGTCAAAGCGATCCGGATTGGGCTCGTCGTACATATCCATGCTTGTGTCTCGGGCGTTAGGTGGACAGCCGTCGTTGCGGCGATGCCGTGGAGCGGGACTTGCGCGAAGCCTTTTTTTATGTCTGCGTCCAAGGCAATCCGCCCGCCTTCCACCCGTTAACCACTCCTCTTCGGCGCGAGTTGTCCAGCG
This sequence comes from uncultured Alphaproteobacteria bacterium, assembly GCA_963737365.1. Lineage (GTDB taxonomy): Bacteria > Pseudomonadota > Alphaproteobacteria > Rhizobiales > Beijerinckiaceae > Roseiarcus. Next base: position 1,842,335 of record CAVTSD010000001.1, on the reverse strand, counting down.
CGCCTTCAAATCCGTCCGATACATTGAAACAAGGCGACCACCCAGCACCGGTCATTGCGGTTGCAGCACGGCGCGACCGCGCGCCTGATCGGCACAAGAACAGGAGCGGAGCGCCGTGCCCCACGCCCGCGGAGGCGAGCAGCGCTTCAAGGCGAGCGGTAAAATCGGGGTCGACCGCCATCGAAGGATAGCTTTGCCACTCCAAGAACAATGGCACCTTGCCGAGCGCTCGAATGTCCGGCGTCCCCACGTAACTCCACTCCGCCTGAGTTCGGACATCGACAAGGACCGATGTTGAATCGCCCTTGAGCAGTGAATAAGCATCGATCGAAAGAATATCCCCGGCATATCCGAGGAAGTTCTGATAAGACATTGCCTCTCCCTCCGCAGCCCACATTGCGGATTTACCTGAGTTCAATCTATTGCTGAAAGCGGGCTAATAAAAACTTTAGCCCAAATTTTTCGCCCAGACCCGATGCAACCGCCCTTGTATCAAACTCTTGCGCTGAGCTTCTATTCTTACTGTCTACTTACACTTACCTGCTCATTTGCGCCAGACAAGGTCACTTTTCTCTCGTTTCTTGCTGTTGTGAAGATTATGGCACGGGTCGTCAGACGACGCAACCTTACTTCCGGGACCACGGTCCGCCCTCGGGGCGGCAAAAGTGGACAAATATTGAACAATTTTATTATGTTTTAATGCAAGAGCTTGATTCAAGAGACAAGATCGCGGGTGGGTTGTAACTCACACGCATTAAATTGCCGAGCGCGAGAAAAGTGGCGCCGTTCGAATTGGCTCGACCGGATTGACCGCTAACCCGAGCCAGAGTGTGCTTGGCAATTAAGGGTCTGGCAATTATGAATTTTTTGTGATCGACCAAATGAGCCTTGGCAGTCGTCAATTTGTTGCAAAATCGTTATGTGTCGTTTCGACCTCAGATTGACGTCGTTAGCGGGCGGAAACACCGCCGCGCGCGGCGATTGAATCAAGCCCGAGCTTCGCTTTCGGCTGGGCCACGTTCTTGGCCCGAAGCGATGACTCCGTAAAAGGCCGGAATCGCCAACAGATAGGCGAGGCCTGCAACCTCGATCACAGCTGCAAGGCCAAAATTGGTTGCAATGACGGGCGCCGCCGCAGCCCCGATCACCGAGAAGCAACCGTTAACGCCCCATGCCCAGACGAACATGTGATCCTTGCCGAGGCGTCCGAGCGTCGTCATTGCGACCGGCATCGGAAATCCCATCAAGAAGGCAGGCGGGGCTATCAAAAGAAAGCACACGACAAGGCGGGCGGGATAGGCGATCGCGCCGATCGATTCGAGCACGTGGCCGAGATACAACCCGTAGAGGATCAACATCACCCCGACCGCGACGAAGAGAGCGGGCATGACCGTCCGCATGTGCGGCAGAGCGCGCTCAGAGGTCAGGGCGCCAAGGCCCGAGAACACCAGCATGCCGGTGATCAACACTGACGCGGAGATCGTCGGATTTCCAAGCGCCATGACGAAGTGGGCGATAAGCCCGACCTCGACCATGATGTAGCCGGTGCCGAGACAGGCGAAATAGAGCACGGTCAGCGCCTTGCCCGGCGAGTGCGAGAAGACGGCTCTCCAGCCCCAAATGAGCGGTATCGCGAGCAGTACCGTCGCCGTCAGGCAAGCCACGCCGAGCGTCGCCCAAATCAGGAGATAGCCCCACTCGTCCTGTAAGAGCTCAAGTCTGTCGAGCACGCGAGGCAGGTCACCCGTCTTGACGTAGGCTGCGAAATAAGGCGCGTCGTTCGTCAACGCTCGCGTATTGAACACGTAGCGATCGGCAATCTCAGGCCATCGCCCAGAGACGAGCGCGTGCCAAGCGAGCCTGCCCATGACTGTCGCGGGCAGCACGCCGTCATCGGCCTTGCCGGAAGGCGGGGTGTCGTCGCCCTTCGCGGGATCGGCGTCGGCGACTGTGTCCGCACCTGGAGCTGTCCCAGTAGACGGCTGTGGGGAGGACGGACCTCCGGCAGCGCCGCCGAAAATCTGCTCGACATAGCCAGCCAGCGTGGTGTCGGTTTGCGAGGGATCGTAAAAGAGTCCCGGCGAGTAGATTTCGTCAAACGACATGGCGCGGGTGTGGGCGCGCAGCTTCTCGATCTCACCCGGCGAGAACCCGCCGTTTTTGTACAGAACCGTCGCCGTCGACAGGTAAGACGAGGCGACGAAGAATGAATTGGCCAGATGCGCGGGATCGACCTCGCGCGCCGCCGCGGCCATCGTCGCATAGAGCTTCAGAACCGACTTCGGCGGCTCCTCCTTATTCCAGAGCGTGACCGACAGCACGCCGCCGGGGGCGAGCGCGCGCATGTAGGTCTCCATCGCCTCTTTGGTATAGGAGAACTTCTCCATAATGGCGAAGCCGCCGGGGTTCGAAAGTCCGACCGAGTCCGCGAGGCTTAGGTCGATAACATCGAAGCGCTCATCGGTATGTGCAAGGAAATGGCGTCCCTCGTAATCAATGACGTGGACCTTGGACAGTATGTCACCAGTAAAGTTGCGGATCACATCGGCGTGAAACGCCTGGAGCACCGCGCGGTTGCCTTCGGCGACCGTCACATCCTCGGCGCCCGAGTGGAGGGCGACCTCAGTCGAGATCCCTCCACCGAATTGGACGATGAATGTCTTCGGCGCGGACTTGATGATGTAGGGATAGACCATCGGCAAGTAATGGAAATACGCGGTTTCCTTGTCGGTCAGATCGCGCATGATGCCGATAGGACCGTCACCGTCGATGTAGAGGCCGAGATAGGCGTTGGCTGGCATCGTCGGCAGATTGAAGCCGGCGTTGTCGGATAAGCCTGGCGCAAAATGCAGATAGGAGCTGGAGTAGGCCTCGAGAAAACCGAACGGCGAGGCGCTTTCGTAGACCTTCTTCGCGTCCGGAAACTTACGCGCGTAGGCCACGCCTTTGTAATCGTTCGTCGCAAGCGTCTTTAAGCCGAAGGTCTGCGGCAGAACGAAGTGGCCCGCGAAAGCGAGGGCGCCCGCGATAAGAAAGGGAATGAGCGCCACGCGGCCGCCAGGACCGAACGACCAGGCCAAACAAGCTAAGAACCAAAGCCCCAATGGCGCAGCGATCAGATTGGCGGGCGTAAACACATACATCGCCAACAGGAACACCAGGCCGCAAAGTCCGGCCCCGGCGAGGTCGGCGAAGTAGACTCGGCCAAAAATGCGGTTGCTTCTCAGAAAGACGCATCCGAGAAAAAAAGCGCCGGCCAGGAATGGCGTGAGCTCCGCCAGAAAAATCGCAAGCAGCTTCCATTTCTGAGCCGGGTCGGAGATCAGGAAGATCGCATTGAAACCGAGATGCTGGACGTAAAGGTTCGCGGCGACGGCAAGCGGCCCGAACAGAGCGAGCGAAACGGTCGCAGCCACACGCCAATTGCGAGCGAACCAGTCCTTGGCGACGGTCATCACCGCGCTCGCCAGGCCGAAGCCCAGCATCGCCAGGCTCACGACCAGCGAGCCGAAATGCGCCCAGCTGCCGACAGAAAAGACGCGCATGACGTCGATCTGCAAGGCGATGACAGAGCCGGCGGCAAGCCCTACGGCGAAATAGAGAGCGAGGCGCGAACCCGAACCGAGCTCCGAGTCTGGCTCGGCCTGCGCGTCAAGGACGTCAGCGATCGGGACGTTGCTCGCGTCGTTCATTGCATCTCTGAGCGGCCGGCCGGGTGTATGAAGATACGCTTTGGATCCAGGCGCGCCCGCGACCAAAGCGACCCTTGAGGGAGCCGGGCGCTAGTTATTGTGGGTGCCGACGATCTGTTCACCTTCCAGCTTGGTGAACGGAACGAACGGGACGATCCGTCCGCCGTAGATATCAGATCGCGCGACGGTCAGCTGACCATCCGAAGCTTGATTCTTGACGACCTTGAGGACCCGCTGGGCGCCCGGCGGTCCAACCGGAATGACCATGATTCCGCCAGGCTTCAACTGTTGCAGCAGCGGCGGAGGAACATGGTCGATGCCACAGGTGACGATGATCTTGTCGAAAGGCGCCGCCTCTTCCCAACCATAATAGCCGTCGGCGGCCTTGCTCTTGATCGCCTCGAACTCCTTGTAGCCGTCTTTGATGAGCTGGTCGTAGATGGAGCGGGTGCGCTCAGCCAGCGGCTTGATGATTTCCACGGTGTGGACCTGGTCGGTCAGGTGCGACAGATAGGCTGACTGGTAGCCAGAGCCGGTGCCGATCTCCAGCACCTTCTCCCCCTGCTTGGGATCGATGTTCGAGGTCATCCGCCCGACGATATGAGGGCCGGAAATCGTGACGCCGTAGCCGATATCGAGGAAGGCGTGGTCGTAGGCGCGAGCGAGATTCTGCTGCAGCACGAATTTTTCGCGCGGCGTCAGGAGAAAGGCGTGCTTATTGCGATCATTGGCGAGGTCCTCATTGCGGACCATTGCGCCGAAGCGATCAAACCGCTCGCCGAGGTATTTCGGGTCTTCTCCGCGTTGCGCCACGCCCCAGGCGATGAACTTCTCGCGGTTGTCCATCGGCGGCGCCATATCGAACGTAAAGGCTGTGGGCACGTCGGCAAATGCCAGCCGCGGCGCAAGCGAGCCTGCAATCAGGCCGGCGGCGCCGGCGATAAATTGACGTCTTTGCACCAATGGCCTCCTCAACCGGCTCCCGCCAGTTCGAATCGTGGGTGGCCTGATATCCTAAACGGAGGGAAAACGCGACACCCGTCCGCGCGATTTCGGCGCGGATTACGGCTTATTAATGCCTCCGTAAACGGCGATCTGGTTTCCTCACTGTGCGAGAGGATTGCGCGCCCATTCTTTAAGGGTCCGCGTATGGCGAACGGGTGCAAATCCAAGCGCAGATCCCGAATGCTTCTCGCTGCGCGCTATATCGCTGAAGGGTGATCCGACGATGCGGATTTCCGCCCCCTGCTTCTGAACCATGGCGAATAGCGTTGCCGCGTGTGCGGGCGAAATGCGGACACAGCCGTGCGACGCCGGTCTGCCGAGGCTTCCGACCGCATCCGTGCCGTGGATCGCGTATTGGCCGTAGAAGAAGATGGAGTGCGGCATCGGGGCGTTGTTGTACTTGGCCGAGTGGACCATGGCGTACATCGCTCGCGGCCGAAAAACGCCATTTGGCGTCGCATGACCGGCCTTTCCTGAGGATATCGGCCAGACGTACGTTTCGCCGGAGCCCGAGTGGACGGTCATTGTCTGCGACGAAAGGTCGACGTTGATCTCGACATGCGCGTAAGCGTACGTCGGCGCCGCGATCAAAAATACGAGCGCAAAAAAGCGCGTGAATAGAACCCCCATTGCCCCGCCCCCGTCTTCAGTCGACTGTTCGCCCACCTTTGAAAAAATCGAACGCCGCCGCGGGAGCCTAAATCAATTTCCGCAGCCCGCATATCCCCAGACCTGTGTATCGCCTCTCTCAGCGCACAAAAGGCGCAGTTCGATCAGGGCGTCGAACGAGCAATCGCGCAATCGTGATCCTGGAGGTCCTCGGCGTGGCCGCCGCCCTCCAATGAGAACTGGTCGGCCAGCAAAACGAAGCCTGGCTTCCCATCAAAGGTCGCGCCGACTGCGGCAAGGCTGTAGGCGCCCATATGCTCCCTCGCGCCCTCGACGCCGTCCGCGAGGAGTTTAAGGGGAGCGACGCCGACGAGATCGGGCGTGTCGACCCGGCGCGCGAGATAGACCCGTCCCTGAAGCGAAACCGTCATTGCGCGCCACTGAGCGTTGAGTGCGGAAGCGTACTCGGCTAGAGCCTTGACAACCGGAGCGGCCATGCAGTCGACATGGACGTGAAACTGCTCCTGGCTGCGTGTCCATTTCGAATTGATCGCCAGTCCAACGGCTTCCCGCGGCAATGTCCGGTTTAGGCGCGCTTCAACGAGCCTCTTGGCGCTCCACGCGTCAGCAAACACCGGCGGCGCAATGGGCTCCAGCATTTGCGGATCTTCGATACCGGTGATGCGCCGCGTCGGAATCGCCAGCATCTGGGCGACGCCGACCAAATCCTTCAGAATCGCCACGCCCTGATCAACGCCGCCATCGAGGTCGACGCGCTCGCAGGGCTTCGGACCCAAACCCGCTTCAACATGAGGAACGCAAGCGCCGTGAACGATCCGCCACAGCGCCATCGGATCGGCGCGCGCTGATGTGTTGAACGCGGACAGCCAACCACAGAGAACGAAGCCGATTATCGCGCCAGTTAACTGTCGCGCGCTTCGGCATTGCGTGATCCCGCACTCGTCTGCACTGGTAAGACGCAAATCGAGCTTTCCAGGCCGCCAAGGTCTTGCGTTCACGCGACGGTCTCCGGAGATTGTGCGAAGTTAGGCGACCGCAGCCTGGTTACATCGCGGCTACGGCGCTGAGGGCGCTCTTAGTCTCAGATGTGGATCGCCCGCTTCGCCACAGCCATCGCCGCCTCCTTCACCGCTTCTGACATGGTGGGGTGCGCATGGCAGGTGCGAGCAAGATCTTCCGCCGAGCCGCCGAACTCCATCAAGACCGCGATCTCGTGGATCATCTCGCCCGCGCCGAACCCCACGATATGTCCTCCGAGCACACGATCGCTGCTTGCGTCGGCGAGGATCTTCACGAAACCCTCGGTGTGACGCATCGCCCGCGCACGCCCATTCGCCGTGAACGGGAATTTGCCGACTGCGTAGGCGACGCCCTCGGCCTTCAGTTCTTCCTCGCTCTTGCCGACAGATGCGACCTCGGGGTTCGTGTAGACCACATTCGGAATAACGCCATAATTGACGTGGCCCGCCTGCCCCGCCAAGAGTTCGGCGACCGCAACGCCCTCGTCCTCGGCTTTGTGCGCGAGCATGGGCCCGCGAATGACGTCGCCGATCGCATAGATTCCCTGAACGTTGGTGGCGAAATGCGCGTCGACGACGACCTGGCCGCGCTCCGTCTTGACGCCGAGCGCCTCCAATCCCAGGCCTTCCGTGAAGGGACGTCGTCCAATGGCGACCAGCACAACGTCGGCGTCGAGCACCTTGGCCTCTCCGCTCGTTGACGGCTCAATCGTCGCCTTGACGCCCGTGGCCGCCGGCTCGACTTTGGCTAGCTTGTGACTGAGGTGGAAGGTAAGGCCCTGCTTCTCCAGCGTGCGTTGCATCAGCTTGGCGGCCTCGCCGTCGATCCCCGTCAGGATACGATCCAGAAATTCGACCACCGTCACCTCGGAACCGAGCCGCCGCCAAACCGAGCCAAGTTCGAGGCCGATGACGCCGGCGCCCACGACGATCAGCTTCTTCGGCGGAGCGGACAGGCTCAAAGCGCCGGTCGAGGAAACGATCGTTTTCTCGTTGATCTCCACGCCCGGCAGCCGGGCGACATCCGAACCGGTGGCGATGACGATCGCCTTGGTTTCTAGCGTGCTTTCTTTCCCATCAGCGCCTTTGACGGTCACGCGCCCGGGAGCGGCTATGCGCCCTTCGCCGCTAACCCAGTCGATCTTATTCTTCTTAAACAGATAGGCGACGCCATTGACGTTGGCGGCCACCGTGACGTCCTTGTGCTTCATCATTCCGGGGAGATCGAGCGTCGGCGGAGAAACGACGACGCCCAGGGGCGCAAGGCCATGCCCCGCCTCGTCGAACATTTCGGATGCGTAGAGGAGCGCCTTGGAGGGAATGCAGCCAATGTTCAGGCAGGTGCCCCCAAGCGTCTTCATCTTCTCGACGACGGCGACCTTCATGCCGAGTTGCGCCGCGCGGATCGCGCATACGTAGCCGCCCGGGCCCGAGCCGATTACTACCAAGTCATAAGTCATTGCAGATCTCTTTCGCTGGGCGTCCGTGAAGGACTCGCGGCGCCAGCTATCGTCCGATCAACCGCCATAGCATCAACACAAGGCCGATGATCGAAATTGCCCACACCAACGTGCGCGCGTACATGACGCCGAGAAGGTAAACCGGAATGTAGATGGCGCGCGCCAGAATCCAGATCGTCGCGCCAAGCGCGCCGGGCCCGCCAGTCCGCTGGGTGACGATGAGCGCAAGCACGAGCGCGACGAAGGGTGTGAAATTCTCGACGTAGTTCGCCAGCGCTCGGGTCGCTCGACCAAACAGCAAGCCGCTCGTTGCAGCGGGCTTGTCGCGCGAAGTGAACAGATAGCCGAATGGCAGTTCCAGGTTGCCGAATGTCGCTTGAACAAGAACATGGATCAACCACAGAGCCACGCTCAATTCGAGGCAGGTCAATTCGCTCACAGAGCGCCTCCGATCCACGAGCTCGCGAGTGTCGCAACCTCAGAGGTCTAGCACGAGCCGCGCCGGGTCCTCGAGCGCCTCCTTGACGCGGACGAGGAAAGTCACCGCCTCCCGGCCATCGACGATGCGATGGTCGTAGCTCAACGCCAGATACATCATCGGCCGGATTTCAACCTTGCCGCCAACGGCGATGGGCCGGTCCTGGATCTTGTGCATGCCCAGGATGCCCGACTGCGGCGCATTGAGAATCGGCGTCGACATCAGCGAGCCATAGATGCCGCCGTTGGTGATAGTAAACGTTCCGCCCTGCAACTCTTCGAGCGTGAGCTGGCCGTCGCGAGCGCGCTTGCCGAGCGCAGCAATCGTCTTCTCGATCTCGGCGATCGAGAGCTTTTCAGCGTCTCGCACCACCGGCACGATCAGGCCCTTGTCGGTGCCAACGGCGATGCCGACGTGGTAGTAATTCTTATAGACCAAGTCCGCGCCATCGATTTCGGCGTTGACGGCGGGAATTTCTTTCAGCGCCTGAACACACGCTTTGACGAAAAAGCCCATGAAGCCGAGCTTGGCGCCATGCTTTTTCTCGAAGGCGTCCTTATAGCGCGCGCGCAACGCCATCACCTCGCTCATGTCGACCTCGTTGAAAGTCGTGAGCATAGCCGCGCTATTTTGCGCGTCCTTCAGGCGACGGGCGATTGTCTGACGCAGCTTGGTCATGCGCACCCGCTCCTCGCGAGCGCCGTCATCGGAGGTGGTCGTGCGAGCTGCAGGGATGGGAGCCGGACTAGGGGTTGGAATGGGCGCGGCCGTCGGCGTCTGAAGCGGCGCAGGAGCGACGAGAGGCGCTGGCGCTTGAGCCGCTACCGCAGCCAGCACGTCGCCCTTCAGCACCTGACCGCGCTTGCCGCTGCCGGCGATTGAAGCAAGATCGATCTTGTCCTCGGCGGCGATCTTGGCCGCGGCCGGCGCCGGAGGCATCGCCGTCGCGGCGGCAGGCGCCGCAGTTGCGACGGCAGGCGTTGCTTCACGCGCCGCCTTTCCGGATGAAGCTGCAGCGTGCGCCGGGGCTGCCGGAGCCGCGCCGGCTGAAACCTGGCCGAGCAGCGCGCCGATGCCTACCGTTTGGCCTGTTTCGGCGGCAATCTCGCTCAAGACCCCCGAGCTCGGCGCATTGACTTCGAGAGTCACCTTGTCGGTCTCAAGCTCCACCAGCGGCTCGTCGGCCTGCACAGGTTCTCCGGCCTTTTTGAACCACTTGCCAACGGTCGCTTCGGTAATCGACTCCCCGAGCGTCGGAACACGAACCTCAATCGCCATTTCGATCGCGCCGCGAGGCGCCCCTCTCTAAGCCTTACGGAGATATGGAAGTGATGGGCGCGAGCGGCTGGCTGGGGCGCACTGCAATCCCCAACATGCGGCAGTTTTCATAAGCAAAACCGCCGGCCAAGATAACCGGATCGGCCTTTTGCATCGCCTCCAGCGCCGCGTCGGAGGCGGCTTCGATAATGGCGACGCCATAACCCCCTGCCGGATCGACGACCGGGCCCATCGCGATGACGACGCCTGTCTCGACGCTTGGCGTCCAGTACTCGCGATGCGCGCGCATAAGCTGCGCTTCGCCGGGCGTCATGTCAGAGATGAACGTCGTTCGCGGCGGCTTCAATTTGCAAAGATAGTGGGGCATGCTGACCGGTCTTGCTCAGGCCAGGCATTCGTCGATGAAGCCCTTGAGTTGCGCCAGATGTTTCGACATCAGACCCGTTGCGGTGGCGGCGGAGGCAGCGCGTCCCGCATAGCGCGCGCGCCTCGACTTGCCGCCAACCTGGCCGAGCACCCATTCGAGATAAGGCTCGACGAAGCCCCAGGCGCCCATGTTCTTGGGCTCCTCCTGACACCAGACGATCTCCGCTTTCTTGAAGCGGGAAAGCTCTCTCACCAGCGCTTTGATGGGGAAAGGATAGAGCTGCTCCACCCTGAGGAAGTACACGTCGTCGACGCCGCGCTTCTCGCGCTCCTCGTAGAGATCGTAATAGACCTTGCCCGAGCAGACGACGACGCGGCGGATCTTGTCGTCTTCGGCGAGCTTGATCTTTTCACCCTTGTGGGTCTCAGCATGATCCCACAACAAGCGGTGAAAGCTCGTGCCCGGCCCGAAAGCCGCGAGGTTGGAGACCGCGCGCTTGTTTCGCAGCATCGACTTTGGCGTCATCGCGATGAGCGGCTTGCGGAATTCACGCTTGAGCTGGCGCCTCAGCGCATGGAAGAAATTCGCTGGCGTCGTGCAGACGACGACCTGCATATTGTCCTCGGCGCAGAGCTGGAGATAGCGCTCGAGGCGAGCTGATGAATGCTCCGGCCCCTGACCTTCGTAGCCATGAGGCAGGAGGCAAACCAGACCCGACATGCGCAGCCACTTCTTCTCGCCGCCCGAGATGAACTGGTCGAACACGACCTGAGCGCCATTGGCGAAGTCGCCGAATTGCGCCTCCCATAAGACGAGCGCGTTCGGCTCGGCGAGCGAATAGCCGTATTCGAAGCCGAGCACGGCTTCTTCAGACAGCATCGAATTGATGACTTCGTAACGCGCCTGCCCCTCGCGGATATGGTTCAGGGGCACGTATCGCGCTTCAGTCTCCTGATCGATCAGCACCGAATGGCGCTGCGAGAACGTGCCGCGCTCGCTGTCCTGGCCAGACAAGCGAACCGGAAAGCCGTCATCGAGCAGCGTGCCGAAGGCGAGCGCCTCGGCGGTCGACCAATCGATTCCCTCGGCAGCCTTGATTGTCGCCCGGCGATTCTCAAGAAAACGAGCAATGGTTTTATGAACGTTGAAACCTGGCGACGCGACGGTGATGCGTTCTCCGATCGCACGGAGTTGATCAAGATCAACGCCAGTCTGACCACGACGATCGTCGTCGGCGATCTCACGCGACGCTTTCACGCCCGCCCAGCGGCCGTCGAGCCAATCGGCCTTGTTGGCGGAATAGGATTGGCCGGCCTCGAATTCCGCATCGAGCCGCCGCCGCCAGTCCGAGCGCATCTTGTCGACATCGCCCTGGGTGACGACGCCTTCAGTGATCAGCTTCTGGGCGTAGATCTGCTGCGTCGTCGGATGTGAGCGGATCAGTCGATACATGATCGGCTGAGTGAACGAGGGCTCGTCGCCTTCGTTGTGGCCGAACCGTCGATAGCAGAACATGTCGATGACGACGGGCTTATGGAACTTCTGTCGGTACTCGATCGCGACCTTGGCGCAGAATACGACCGCCTCCGGATCATCGCCGTTGACGTGAAAAATCGGCGCCTCAACCAGCTTGGCGACGTCCGATGGGTAGGGCGAGGAGCGCGAATAACGCGGATAGGTGGTGAAGCCGATCTGGTTGTTGACGATGAAATGCAGCGAGCCGCCGGTCCTGTGACCGCGCAGGCCCGAGAGGCCGAAGCATTCGGCCACCACGCCTTGCCCGGCAAAAGCTGCGTCGCCGTGGATGAGGAGCGGTAGAGCCTTCGACCGCTCGATGCCGTCATGGAGCTGATCCTGCTTGGCGCGCACTTTGCCTAAAACAACCGGGTCGACAATCTCGAGATGAGACGGATTGGCGGTCAGCGAGAGATGAACCGTGTTGCCATCGAATTCGCGGTCTGAAGACGCGCCAAGGTGATACTTGACGTCGCCTGAGCCTTCGAGCTCATCAGGCGAAGCCGAACCGCCCTTGAATTCGTGGAAGATGACGCGGTGGGGTTTGCCCATCACTTGGCTCAACACGTTGAGCCGACCGCGATGGGCCATGCCGAGAGCAATCTCCTTCAAGCCTAGCTGGCCACCCCGCTTGATGATCTGTTCAAGCGCGGGAATCATCGCTTCAGCGCCATCGAGGCCGAAGCGCTTGGCGCCGGTATATTTGACGTCAAAGAAGTTCTCGAATCCCTCTGCCTCGATGAGCTTGCCGAGGATCGCGCGCTTACCCTCGCGCGTGAACTGGATCTCCTTGTCGGGGCCCTCGACGCGCTCCTGAATCCAGGCCTTCTCCGCCGGATCGGAAATATGGACGAATTCGAAGCCGATGGTCCCGCAATAGGTCCGGCGCAGGATTGCGAGCATTTCGCGCACCGTCGCGTACTCGAGCCCAAGCACATGATCGATGAAGATCTTGCGGTCGTAGTCGGACTCCTGGAACCCGTAGGTCGAGGGATGAAGCTCCTCATGATCCCTCTGCTGCTCGAGGCCCAGCGGATCGAGATTGGCGTAGAGGTGGCCGCGCATGCGATACGCGCGGATCATCATCAGCGCGCGGACGGAATCACGCGTTGCGCGACGAATGTCGTCGTCGCTCGGCGCCGCTGTTGGCCGCGCCTCCTCAGCCTTGGCGCGCAGCTTCTCGGCGACCGCCTTTTCCGTCGCCGGCCAATCGCCATCGAGAGCATTGATCAGATCCCCTTTGGGGGTCGCCGGCCAATTGGGCTTGCGCCATGACGCGCCGCGCGCCGTCTTGACGACGCTCGCAGGATCATCGCCGAGCGCGTCGAAGAACTCGCGCCAGCCGGGTTCGACCGACTGCGGGTCTTTCTCGTATTGCGCCTGCAAGGCTTCGATGTAGGCGCTGTTGGCCCCGTACAGAAACGAGGTTTGCAGCAGCGCCTGATTAACGTCCTGACGAGCCACCGAGCGGACTCCCTTAGTTACCGTGCAACAAATCGACTAACGTCTTGCCAAGCCGAGCGGGAGAGGGCGAGACGCGGACGCCCGCCGCCTCCATCGCCGCGATCTTGTCCTCGGCGCCCCCTTTGCCGCCAGCAATGATCGCGCCCGCGTGTCCCATGCGGCGCCCTGAGGGCGCTGTCAGTCCAGCGATGAAGCCAACGACTGGCTTTGAACGGCCGCGCTTGGCTTCGTCCTTCAGAAACTCCGCGGCGTCTTCTTCGGCCTGCCCGCCGATTTCGCCAATCATCACGATCGACTCGGTCTTGGGATCGGCCAGGAACATGGCGAGCACATCGACAAATTCCAAGCCCTTGATCGGATCGCCCCCGATCCCCACCGCAGTCGTCTGCCCGAGACCTTCGCGCGTCGTTTGAAACACCGCCTCGTAGGTCAGCGTGCCCGAACGCGAGACGACCCCGACGCTGCCGCGGCTAAAGATGTTGCCTGGCATGATGCCAATCTTGCATTCGCCCGCAGTCATGACTCCTGGGCAATTCGGACCGATCAGAGTTGACTTCGAGCCCTGCAGCGACCGCTTGACGCGCGCCATGTCAAGCACCGGAATGCCTTCGGTGATACAGACGATGAGCGGTGTCTCGGCATCGATCGCTTCGCAGATCGCGTCTGCCGCGCCAGGTGGCGGCACATAGATCACGCTGGCTTCGGCGCCAGTTTCTTCCCGCGCTTCAGCGACTGTGTTGAACACAGGCAAGCCAAGGTGAATCGAGCCGCCTTTGCCGGGCGAGACGCCGCCCACAAGCTTCGTGCCGTAAGCCATCGCCTGCTCGGAATGGAACGTGCCGTTCTTGCCGGTAAAGCCTTGGGTGATGACCTTTGTGTCGGCGTCGACGAGGATGGACATGAGAGGCTTTCGGAGTTTGGCGGCTTAGTTCGATCGAAAAGGATTTTTGCGGCGCACTCGCAGACCAGGCCCCGAGCCGGGAAGGAAGTCCGCGAAAGTGATGTTGTTCATCCAAGCCCACCCACACAACCAATATACATGTAACTACGTAAATTCCACCGTTTTTCGCGGAGCCAACGACATCTTCCCCATCCCGGACCTAAAGCCGGTCGAGATCCCGCACCGTCAGGGCGCTGAGGGCATCGCCAGTATTGAGCGTCGTGCTTGGCTCGAACATCAAGACGACCGGCTCGGGAGAAAGCGACCGGGGCCGATGTTCAACCCCACGCGGGACGACGACAAAATCACCCTCGCTCATTTCTGAGACGCCATCGCGAAAGTCGATCGCGATGCGCCCGCGCAGCACGAAGAACGCCTCGTCTTCGCGTTCGTGCGCGTGCCAATCGAACTCAGCGCCGAACTTCGCCACCTTGACCTGGCTGTCGTTCACATCGCCGACCACGAACGGATGGAAGACTTCCTTAATCTTTCGGTCGACGGCCTCGAGAACATTGATCTTGGATGGGGGCATGGGCCCGTCTCCCGCGTTGCAGTATACACTTCGCGCACTCAGCTTCTCGATCTTACGGCGCTCACGATCTTGTGCGCCGCATCGTCGAGATCGTCCGCCGCAATCACGTCGAGGCCCGAGTTGCGGAGAATTTTCTTGCCGAGGTCGACATTGGTGCCCTCGAGGCGCACGACCAAAGGAACCTTAAGGCCCACTTCCTTGACCGCGGCGATAACCCCCTCGGCAATGATGTCGCAGCGCATGATGCCGCCGAAAATGTTGACGAGAATGCCTTTCACGTTCGGATCGGCGGTGATGATCTTGAACGCCGCGGCGACCTTGTCCTTGGAAGCGCCGCCGCCGACGTCGAGGAAGTTCGCGGGACTTTCCCCATAGAGCTTGATGATGTCCATCGTGGCCATGGCGAGCCCAGCCCCGTTGACCATGCAGCCGATCGAGCCCTCGAGCGTGACATAGTTAAGATCGTGCTTGGAGGCCTCGATCTCTTTCGCGTCCTCCTCGCTGTCGTCGCGCAAGGCCGAAATATCGGGGTGACGATAGAGGGCATTGTCGTCGAACGACACTTTGGCGTCGAGAACGCGCAATTGGCCGTTCGACAGCACGACAAGCGGGTTTATTTCCAGCATCGACATGTCTTTTGCCAGGAACGAGGCATAGAGCTTCGCGATCAGGCTCTCAGTCTGCTTGGCGAGATCATCGGTGAGCCCCAGCGCGCGAGCGGCGGCGCGGCCGTGATGGGGCATGATCCCGGTCGCCGGATCGACGGCGAAGGTGTGGATCTTTTCAGGCGCATTGTGAGCGACATCCTCGATGTTGACCCCGCCTTCGGTCGAGAGGACGAAGGAGACCCGGCTCTTCTGACGGTCGACGAGCGCCGAAAGGTAGAGCTCCCGGTCGATCGTTGCGCCGTCCTCGATGTACAAACGATTGACCTGCTTGCCGTGGGCGCCGGTTTGCACCGTCACCAGCGTCGCCCCCAGCATCTGCTTTGCGAACATCTGGACCTCGTCGACCGAGCGAGCGAGGCGAACCCCTCCTTTGTCGCCCGCCGCGGCCTCCTTGAAGCGGCCCTTGCCGCGCCCGCCGGCATGGATCTGGCTTTTCACCACCCAAAGCGGACCGGCGAGTTTCCTGGCGCCCTCGACCGCTTCGTCCGGCGTGAAGGCGGGAAACCCGGAGGCGATGGGGACGCCGAAAGCCCTCAGCACCGCCTTGGCCTGATATTCGTGGATGTTCATGGCGGCGAAAACCTCATGAGAAACGAACGGCCCGCTGGGAGCGGGCGCTCAGGGCGATCAGGCGGCGAGGGCGGGATTGATCGCCTTGCAGGCCTCCATCAAGCCGTGGACGGAGGCCACCGACTTGGCGAACATGGCTTTTTCGCTCTCGTCGAACGTGATCTCAATGATGCGTTCGACGCCGTTGGCGCCGACCACCACGGGCACCCCCACATAGGCGTCATTGACGCCGTACTGGCCGCTCAAGCGGGCCGCGCAGGGCAGCACGCGGTGCTGATCCTTGAGGTATGATTCCGCCATCGCGATCGCTGAGCTTGCCGGGGCATAAAAGGCCGACCCGGTTTTGAGCAGGTTGACGATCTCGCCGCCGCCCTTGCGCGTCCGCTCGACGATCGCGTCGATCTTGGCCTGCGTGGTCCAACCCATTTTGACAAGATCGGGCAGCGGAATGCCCGCCACGGTGGAATAGCGGACCGAGGGCACCATCTCATCGCCATGGCCGCCGAGCACGAAGGCGGTAACGTCCTCAACCGAAACCTGCAGTTCCTCGGCGAGAAAATAGCGAAAGCGAGCCGAATCCAGCACGCCCGCCATACCGACGACCTTCTTGGGGGGCAGACCGCAGAACTTCTGCAGCGCCCACACCATCGCGTCCAGCGGGTTGGTGATGCAGATAATGAACGCCTCGGGGGCATGCGTTTTGATGCCTGCCGCCACCGCGTCCATGACCTTGAGATTGATGCCGAGGAGGTCGTCGCGGCTCATGCCGGGCTTACGGGGCACGCCTGCCGTGACGATGACGACGTCGGCTCCGGCGATCGCCGAATAATCGCTCGCGCCGGCCAGCCGCGCGTTGACGCTCTCAACCGGGGTTGATTGAGCCAAATCCAGCGCCTTGCCCTGCGGCACGCCATCGATGATGTCGAAAAGGACGATGTCGCCGAGCTCTTTCATCGCCGCGAGGAAGGCGAGCGTTCCGCCGATCTGCCCGGCCCCGATCAATGCTATCTTCTTGCGCGCCATAGGATCTTTTCTTCCGCATCACGGGACCGCCCTGCTGTTCTCGGGCGGCCGCTTCGCCGGTGCTATCGACCTATCGATGCACGCGATCAAGCCAAACTTTTGGCCAAGGCGCCGAAAAAAGCGCGATGGCCGAATCAAATCAAGGTATTTTCAAGCCCGTGCTCCATCCCTGAAATGGCTGAAGATTGGCTCAATCGCATGACAGAGACGCCAAAGTGCGCTTCGCAAATCTGCCGGCCAATCAACAGCCTCAGAACGATATTAGCCGCGGACGATGCGATCAGCAACGTGCAGGGTCGAGACTCACTGCGCTTCCGCCTTATACACATAGCGCCCGAAGAGACTCGCGGTTAGGTCGACGAGCAGAAGCGCGCTTTTTCCCCTCTCGTCCAGAAACGGATTGAGCTCGACGAGATCGAGCGAAGGCGAAAGACCGGATTCGTACAAGAGCTCCATCACAAGATGCGCCTCGCGATAGGTCGCCCCGCCAGGGACGGCCGTGCCGACGCCTGGAGCGATCGCCGGGTCGAGAAAGTCGACGTCAAGGCTCACATGCAACAGGCCGTTGCGGGCCCGAACCCGATCGATGATGCGGCGGATCGAGACGGCGAAGCCATCTTCGTCCAGCCTCCGCATGTCGACGACATCGACGCCGCGATCTTGCAAGAGCCGCCGCTCGCCCGCATCGATCGACCGGATGCCGAACAGGTGCAGACGCTTGGGATCGACGAAGCCGTGCGGCTCGTCGCCGAATACGCCCTCCAAACCGGGTTCGCGGGACAGCATCGCGAGCGACATGCCGTGCATATTCCCGGACGGCGAGGTCAGGGGCGTGTTGAAGTCCGAATGGGCGTCAAGCCAGAGAACGAACAGCTCCCGCCCCTCCTCGGCCGCATGGCGGGCCACCCCGCTAATGGATCCCATCGCTAGGCTGTGATCGCCGCCGAGCACGATCGGGGTCCGACCGGAACGCGCCACCGCATAGGTTTCGCGGGACAACAACCGCGCCCAGGCGGCGACATCGGCGAACCGATGCGCGTTGCCTTCGGGCGCGCCCAGAGGGACCAACGGGTCAGCGATCGCGAGATCGCCCCTATCCTCGACGTCGTAGCCGAGGTCTCTCAGCGTGTTCACAATGCCGGCCGTGCGCAGCATGGCCGGTCCCATTGCCGCGCCGGGCACGCTCGCCCCCGCTTCGACCGGCGCGCCCAGAATGGTGATCGCCCGTCGGCGCGTCTTAGCCCCTTCGCGCCCAGAATCGCTCTCGCCATTCGTCTTCCGGTTCACGATCTTCCCTTCCATGCAGCAAAAGCGCCACTGCACGCCCGCCAAGCTTGACAAAACCGCCGGGCTGGACACATGGATGCCGTCCATGACGCCCGCGTGTCCAATTATCCGGATTTGCATCATTAGCCGCTAGCTCAAAGCTGGCTGGTTCGCGTCTCCTTTTCATCAAAGCCATCGAGAAGCGATCATCCGGCCAGACCCGGGCGACGCCTGTCTGTCGTCCGGCCTTAACGATATGAAGCCGACGAGAATTGCCAATGAAGCCGCCGCCCCGACCCGAAGACAATACGCCCGTGGAAGCGCGGCCGGCGCGGCTGCGTCTCTACAACACCCTCACCCGCGGCAAGGAGGATTTCGCGCCGATCGACCCGAACGCGGTGCGTCTCTATGTCTGCGGGCCCACGGTCTACGATTTCGCACATATCGGCAACGCCCGGCCGGTGATCGTGTTTGACGTGCTGTTCCGACTCCTGCGGCACGTCTACGGCGCAACCCATGTCACCTATGTCCGCAACATCACCGACGTCGACGACAAGATCAATGCGCGCGCCGCGCGCGAGTATCCTGATCTGCCGCTGAACGAGGCGATCGCAAAAGTCACGGAGGCGACCGAGCGGCAGTTTCACGAAGATGTGGCCGCGCTCGGCGCGCTGCCGCCAACGCACGAGCCGCGCGCCACGCAATTTGTCGACACGATGCGCGTCATGATCGAGCGGCTGATCGCCCGGGGCGTCGCCTATGTCGCCGAGGATCACGTGCTGTTCTCGCCGAACGCGATGGACGCGCTGCCGTGGGCGCCGCGTTACGGGACGCTCGCGCATCGCTCGCTCGACGAAATGCTCGCCGGCGCGCGCGTCGATGTCGCTCCCTACAAGCGCGACCCAATGGACTTCGTCTTGTGGAAACCCTCGAAGCCCAACGAGCCGGGCTGGGCAAGCCCGGCCGGCATCGCCGCGCCGGGGCGCCCGGGCTGGCATATCGAGTGCTCGGCGATGTCGATGGCGACGCTGCTCGAACCGTTTGGCGGCGGCCTGAAATGCGACGACCCGAGCCGCAATGTGTTCGACATCCATGGCGGCGGGATCGATCTCGTCTTTCCCCATCACGAGAATGAGATCGCCCAATCCTGCTGCGCTTTTGAGTCCTCCCGCATGGCCAATGTCTGGATGCACAACGGCTTCCTGCAGGTCGAAGGCGAGAAGATGTCGAAGAGCCTCGGCAACTTCGTCACCATCCACGAACTTTTGCACACGACCAAGTTCGGCGGCCGCGCATGGCCGGGCGAGGTTTTGCGGCTCGCGATGTTGCGCACGCATTACCGCCAGCCGATCGACTGGACCGTGAGGGAGCTGGAGCGAGCAGATCAAAAACTTAGTGAGTGGTATCGATTGATCCGAGGCGCGGCCTCTTCCGCCGAGTCGGTCAACGAAGGGGTACTTGACGCTCTATCTGACGATCTCAATACGCATGACGCGATTGTTCGACTCCAGGAGTTGGCACGCACGGGCGAACGGCCTGCTCTGGCGGCGTCCCTCCAGTTTCTCGGCTTCAGCTGCGACCCTTCCAAACTTGATTGGGCCATTTCAACGGGCAACGACGGGCTGAGCATCAATATCGATTCCGCTGCACCGAGCGCGCGCACTGCGATCGGCGAAGCGCGCGGTATCTCCACCTCCACGGCGACAGCCGTTGGTCGCTGGTTCAAATTCGAGGCGGACGGCAGCTGTTCCGCGGACCCAGTTACCCAGAAGCGCATTGACGAGCTCATTTCGCTTCGCACAGCCGCCCGCGCCGCAAAAAACTGGGCGGAGTCGGACAGGCTGCGGGACCAACTCACCGCCCTGGGCATCGCGATCAAGGACAACAAGGATGGCGCGACGACCTGGGAGATCAAGCGATGAGCGCCGTTGCGCTACGCCCGTATGTTCCGGCCGACGCGAAAAGGTGCGCCGAGATCTTTCGAGCGAGCATCGAGGAGCTCGCGGCCGAAGATTATAGCGACGACCAGCGTGAGGCCTGGGCGGCGCGCGCAGACGATGAAGAGGCTTTTGGCGCCCGTCTCGCAGGGGCGCTGACCTTGCTCGCGACAATCGACGGCGCTGTCGCCGGCTTCGCCAGCCTCAAAGGCGCAGACGAGATCGACATGCTGTTCGTCGAGCCCGAATTCGCTCGTCAAGGCGTCGGACGGACCTTAGTCGACGCCCTGACCAGACTTGCGCAGGCGCGCGGCGCGAAGCGCATCATCACCGAGGCGAGCGATGTCGCGAAACCCCTGTTCGAGCGTCAGGGCTTCACCGCGCAGAAGCGCAATCTCGTGCGCATCGGCGACGAGTGGCTCGCCAACACCACGATGACCAAAACGCTCGGCGCCGAGTCAGCGCCCCCGACCCGACACTGAGAGCCCGATGGCCAAGGAACGCCTCTACCTGTTCGACACGACGATGCGCGACGGCGCGCTGACCACGGGCGTCGACTTCTCGCTCGACGACAAGCGGCGCATCGCGGCGATGCTCGACCGGCTCGGCGTCGACTATGTCGAGGGCGGCTATCCGGGAGCGAACCCGCTCGACACGGAATTCTTCAAGAAGAAGCCCACCAACCGCGCCCGCTTCTGCGCCTTTGGCATGACCAAGCGGCCCGGCCGCTCGGCCGCCAATGACCCAGGCCTTGCCGGTCTTCTCGCTGCCGACGCCGACGCGATCGTCTATGTCGCCAAGTCCTGGGACTATCACGTTCATGTCGCGCTGGGCTGCACGCTCGAGGAGAACCTTGAGGCCATCGCCGACAGCGTGAGGGCCGCGATCGGCGCCGGCCGCGAGGCGATGGTCGATTGCGAGCACTTCTTCGACGGTTACAAAGCCAACCCGAACTATGCGCTCGCCTGCGCCCGCACCGCGATCGACGCCGGCGCGCGTTGGGCGGTGCTGTGCGACACCAACGGCGGCACGCTGCCTGATGAGATCGAGCGCATCGTCGGCGAGGTCGCGCGCGTCATTCCAGGCGCGCATCTCGGCATTCATGCCCACAACGACACCGGCAACGCGATCGCCAACTCGCTCGCCGCCATCCGCGCCGGCGTGCGGCAGGTGCAAGGCACGTTGAACGGTTTGGGCGAGCGTTGCGGTAACGCCAATCTCGTCACGCTCATCCCCACATTGGCCCTGAAGCCGGAGCTCAACGAGCATTTCGAGACCGGCGTGACGGCGGACGCGTTGCGCGAGATCACGCATGTCTCGCGCGCCTTCGATGAACTGCTCAACCGGGCTCCGAACCGGCACGCGCCCTATGTCGGCGCGTCGGCGTTCGCGACCAAGGCCGGCATTCACGCCTCCGCCCTCGCCAAAGACCCGCGGACCTATGAGCACATTCCGCCCGACAGCGTCGGCAACACGCGCGCCGTGCTCGTTTCGGATCAGGCCGGGCGCTCAAATCTTCTAAGCGAACTTGCCCGGCTCGGCGTCGACGCCAAGCCCGACGATCCCCGGCTTGGGCGCCTCCTCGACGAGGTCAAGGCGCGCGAGGCGCAAGGCTACGCTTACGAGGCGGCCGACGCCTCGTTCGAGCTTTTGGCCCGAAGCGTGCTCGGCGGCGTGCCGGAATATTTCGCCGTCGACAGCTTTCATGTCAGCGTCGAACGCAAAGTGGTCGCGCCCGGCGTCACCTATTCGGCTTCGCAGGCGGTGGTGAAGATCCGCATTGGCGAGGAGCGGCTGATTTCAGCCGCCGAAGGCAATGGCCCGGTCAACGCGCTCGATCTCGCTTTGCGCAAGGACCTCGGGGTCTATCAAAAATACATCGAGAACCTTGAGCTGCGCGACTATCGCGTGCGCGTGTTTCAAGGCGGCACGGACGCGGTGACGCGCGTCCTGATCGAGTTTGGCGACGGGAACGGGGGCGCCTGGTCGACGGTCGGGGTGTCGGGCAACATCATCGACGCCTCGTTCCAGGCGCTGGTCGACGCGATCAACTACCGGCTCATCAAAATCGGCGTCGCCGCGCAATAGAGACTTCGTGGGCGCGGGGTGTCACGCGCGTCGTGATTAACGCTTTCTAAACCAGGACGTCCGCAAGACAGTGGCGATGTGCAGGACTTGGACGTCTCGCCGGAACAATGCGAAAGAGGCCCGCATTTCTGCAATTCGAGACAAGGCCGAACTGGAGGAATTTGATGCGACTTGCTTCCCTAGCCTCGAAGGCCGCCCTCACGACACTTCTAGCTAGCTCGGCGCACGCGATGCAGACTCCTGCGCCGTTCCACGCCGATTCGAACATTACGCTAGCCGCAGGCGGATGCGGACCCGCTTTCTTTCGTAACGCCTTTGGCGCGTGCGTGCCTTACGGCGGGGGCGGGGTCGTCGTCGCTCCTGGGTTCTATGGCGGCGGGTACGGCTACCACGGCGGTTATTATGGCGGCTACCACGGCGGCTATTATCACGGCGGCGGCGCCTACTATCACGGCGGAGGCTGGCACGGAGGCGCGTATCACGGAGGCGCGTATCACGGGTACCACGGCGGTGTTTACCGCAGATAATGGTCTCTCACGCCTCGCTGAGACGACACGGAAAAGTCGTTGCCCGAACGATCCAGCAAAAAACGGCTCTCCGCCGCGCGACAACCCAAATGCTCCAGGTATGGCTTAGCCACGAGCTGAGCTCTTGTTGAATCCGCGCCATTGAGACAGTCGACCTTAGCAATGGCGCACGGCGGCCTGCTCGTCTTCATCGTCTTCGTTCTCCTGCTCAGCGCCTCCGCTCTGGGCATGTATCTGCATGGCCGACTGGGAGAGCGGCATCGTACGAGCGAGACGGTTGATCACGTCCGTCTGGTTGTCTCCATTCTGGTTACCTTCACCGCGCTGGTGCTGAGCCTCCTGCTCTCGGAGGTGAAAGGCACGTTCGATACATTCGACGCGCGGCTAAGAGCGTTCGCGGGTGATCTGTCGAATCTCGACATCCATCTGCGGGAATATGGTCCCGACGCCGAGCCGATGCGCGCGACGCTGCGGAAATATGTGGCGGCTGCCATCGCCGACAGTTGGCGCGACGAGCCGGCGCCCTCGGGCGATTATCCTCGCTTCCCGCCGACGTCGGACGTCGAGCGCGAACAGCTCGGCGCACTGCTGATCCAGGTCGACTTCGCGATTCATAAACTCGACCCTTCCGACCATTTCCACCAACGGCTTGCTGACACATTGGCCAATCAGATCGACGAAGCGCTGCACGCCCGGCGTCAGCTGATTGAAACGGCGCATGACACGATCGCCTGGCCGCTGATGCTGGCGATGTGCGCTTGGCTGGCTGTCGTGTTCGGAATTTTTGGCTTGCTCTCGCCGCGCAACGCCGTCGTTTATTTGTCGATCGTGACCTGCGCCATTTGCGTCGCCTCCGCGATCTTCCTCATCGACGATTTCGATTCGCCGCTTGGCGGGCTGTTGCGGGCGCCAAGCGATTCCTTGCGCTCAGCCCTGAGCCGCATCGACGCGCCGTAAAGCCGGACTCGGTTTCTTAAACCCTCGCGGGAATAAACCGCGCTCCTTCTGAGTCATCCCCTTGACGGCCTTTTCGCCGCAGAGGGGTACTCAGATGACACGCGATCACGAAGACGGCCTCGACCGCCGTCGAACCCTGAAATGCATGCTCTGGGCCGGAACCGGCGTGGTGTGGACGGTCGCGGGCGGCGTGCCGTCGTCCAGGCTCATTGGCTCAGCAAAAGCAGCGGAGAGCGGCTTTTCCTTCGTCCAGATTTCCGACAGCCACATCGGCTTCGCCAAGCCCGCCAATCCGGATGCGCGCGCAACGCTCGACGCGGCAATCGACAAGATTGCTGCGATGCCCAGGAAGCCCGCGTTCATGATCCATACGGGCGACATCAGCCACGCAGCAAAGCCGAACGAATTCGACGATGCGCAACAAATGATCGGCCGCGGCAAGCTCGACGTCCACTATGCGCCTGGCGAACACGACATCCTCGATCCCAAGACGCGCGCCGTCTATCTCGAACGCTTCGGCAAGGGCGCGACTGGCGGCGGCTGGTACTCGTTCGACCAGGGCGGCGTGCATTTCGTGTCGCTCAACAATGTCGTCGATCTGAAGAAGAATGGCCTTGGGTCGCTCGGCGCCGAGCAGCTCGAGTGGCTGGAAGATGATCTCAAGGCCAAGTCCACTTCGACGCCCATTGTCATCTTCTCGCATATCCCTCTTTGGATGATCGCGCCCGAATGGGGCTGGGGCACCGAGGATTCAGCGCAAGCGCTAAGTTACCTGTCGCGCTTCGGCTCTGTGACCGTGCTCAACGGCCATATCCATCAGCTTATGCAGAAGGTGGAAGGCGCCGTCACGTTCCACACCGCGCGCTCAACCGCCTTTCCGCAGCCGGCTCCAGGAACGGCGCCCGCACCTGGGCCGAAGCTCGTGCCGGCGGGCGAATTGCGCAAATGGCTTGGCGTCCGCGAGGTCGTCTATGCGCCCACGCCCACCAGCCTTGCGGTCACGGACTCTGATCTTTCCTGAGACGGTCCCGATGAACACGATTCGCTTTCTCGAAAGGTCTAAGCCAAATCTCGGCAGAAGAGAGAAACATGTCGCCGCGGCGATGCTTGCCGCCGCAGTCTCGGCTGCGCTCGCGGGGACTGCTTGGGCCGGCGCCCTCGCAGGCGACGCCACTCGCGGCGAGGCGCTCTACGAAGCCTGCCAGGATTGTCACTCGCTCGACAAGAATGACGTCGGGCCGCGTCATCGCGGCGTATTCGGGCGCAGAGCCGCTTCCCTCTCGGATTACGACTATTCCGACGCGCTCAAATCAACCAATATCGTCTGGAACGAGGAGACGCTCGACAAGTGGCTGACCGATCCGCAGGCTGTCGCGCCCGGCGCCAAAATGTTCTTTCACCTGGACAATCCGCAGGACCGCGCCGACGTGATCGCTTACTTGAAGGAGCGCGCCAAATAAAGGGTGCGCCCGCGGGATGCGCCGCTTGAGCAGTCCGATTGCCGAGCAGCGCTTTCGCGAAATCGTGCCGCCCTTGCTCGACGATGCTTACTCGCTGGCCAAATATTTGTCGCAAAGCCCGACCGACGCCGAGGACATCGTGCAGGACGCTGCGCTCCGCGCGCTCCAGGCTCTCGCCACCGTCTCGGTCGATCGGCCGAAACCCTGGTTTCTCGCCATCGTTCGCAACGCCGCTATGACCTTCATGGCTCGAAATCGGCGCAAAACCGTGGCTTACATGGGCGACATGGCCGATCTCGACACGCTCGATTTGCGTGAGGGCGAGGAGGCTGCGCCCAATCCGGAACAGGAGCTTATCGCTCTAGAAGACGCCGAGCGCTTGCGTCAGGCGATCGCGGGCCTTCCTTCGCCCTTTCTGGAAACGCTGGCGATGCGCGACATCAACGGCCTCTCGTATCGCGAAATCGCCGAAGCGACCGAGACCCCTGTTGGCACGGTGATGTCGCGGCTCGCCCGCGCGCGCGCCATGCTCGCCAAGACGTTGAAGTCCGAGCGATGACGAGGACCGAGACATGACCGACCGCAACGTCGACGAGCGGCTTCTCAAACTCAACGCCGCGCTGGACGGCGAACTCGACGCCATGGGCTCGCTCGCGTTCGAGCGAGAGATGCGCGACAATCCCGCCATCGCCGCCGAGTATCGGCGCCTCGCTGCGTTGCGCGACGCGGTCCGCCGTCACGCGCCGCGTGAAGCGGCTCCGCAAGCGCTTGCCGACCGCATCGCCGCGCTAGCGGCGTCCGCTCCCGCGGCGCCTCCCCCTGAGGCTGCCGCCACCTCCACCGCGACGGCCATCCCGTTTCGCCGTCGCTCATGGCTCGACAGCCGGGCGCTTGCGACGGCGGCCTCCTTCGCTGTCCTCGGCTTTGCCGTCGGTGTGGGACTGACGTCCTTGCGCGCGCCTGCGAGCTCCGGCGATGTCGCCCAACACCTCGTTTCGGATTTCGCCCGCGCCGAGATTGCCGGCCAGCCGTTCGACGTCGCCTCTTCCGACCGGCACACGGTCAAGCCCTGGCTCGCCAACCGCACAACCGTCAGCGGAACCATTGTCGATCTCGCGCCGGAGGGTTTTCCGCTGGTCGGCGGGCGTGTGACCATCGTAGACCGAGTTCCGACACCGACGCTCGTTTACCGGCACAACGAGCACCTGGTCGCGGTGACCGAGCTGCTGCGCGACGCCAAGGGCGTCCGCGGTGGGGCAGGCGGGATTGAAACGATCGACGGCTACCATGTCGTCCGCTGGGCTGATGCAAACCTCGCCTATGTCGCTGTCTCCGACATGGACGAGAAGGCGCTGGGCGAGTTCGTCGACGCTTTCCGGCGTGGGGAAACCTCCGCAACGGAGCCGCCGCGCCCCTAAACGGCGAGTGAGGGCGCCGACCGTGTGGACCGAGCCGGTCGCCGCCGCCTGGAGCGCTCCGACCCGTCGAGGCCGTTATGCGACAAGCGGCGGGGCGTTTTGTAGCAGGGTGTTTTGGGTTGTGGCAGAGCGTTTTGTAGACAAAATCCAAAGTTGGTGCTATACATATTTCTGTTCGTGGAACTCGACCTTCGTCTGTCCGGCCGGTCGGCCAGGAAGGGCTGTCGGAGATACGTCGCTTCGAAGCCCGAGACGGGAAAAATTTTTTGCTTGAATCGCCCGTAACCCCTTGAAAAGGCCCGATTCGAAAAAATAAACGCTAGTTAATGCAAGTAAATTAACTAACGTTTACGAGCGTTTAGTGGCGTTTAAGAGCGCTTATCAGCGCCGTTTCCAACGGGCCGCGACGGCCCGATGGCCAAGGCCGCGGTGCGCAACGGAGAATACATTGGACTGAAGGCCATGGCGCCGCATACGCTTCCGAGCACTCAAGCGTCGGGCCGGCTGGCATTATGCCCCATCCAATCATCCTCCATCATTTCGACCGGTCCCCCTTTTCCGAGAAAATCCGCGTGGTCTGCGGCCACAAGGGGCTTTCGTGGAGAAGCGTCCGGATCCCGCAGATCATGCCGAAGCCCGATTTGATGCCGCTGACCGGCGGCTACCGTCGCACGCCGGTGATGCAGATCGGCGCCGACGTGTTCTGCGACACCCAGATCATCATCCGCGAAATCGAACGCCGGTTTCCCTCCCCGACCCTGTTTCCGCCAGGTGCGATTGGCGCGCCCTGGGCGCTCAGTTCATGGACCGACCGAACCTTCTTTCAGAACGCCGTCACGCTCGTCTTTGGGACACTCGGTCCGAAGGTCCCTCAGGCGTTTGTCGAAGATCGCAGCCAGCTGCGCGGGACCAAGTTCGATCTCGACAAGATGCGTGCGGCGATCCCCCAGATGCGCGATCAGCTGCGCGCCCAGCTTGGCTGGATGGAGGCGCAGCTCAGCGATGGGCGGACATGGCTCTTCGGCGATTTCAGCCTTGCCGACGTCAGCGCCTACATGAACGTCTGGTACATGCGGTCAAACCTGTCGGCGGCCGAGGACCGGGCGATCGCCGGAGTGGACCAGATCTTCGCCGGCCTCAGCAAAGTGGCCGCATGGGAGAGCCGCGTAGGAGCGATCGGACACGGACTGCGCGAGGAAATGTCCGCCCACGAGGCTCTCGCCATCGCCGCGAATGCGTGCCCGGAGACCGTTGCCGAGAACGATCCAGGCGATCCGAATGGGCGGAAGGTCGGCGACCGGGTGCGCGTTGCGCCAGACGACTACGGCAAGGTCGAAGTTGGCGGCGAGATCGTTTCGCTGTCGGCGCAGCACATCGCGATCCGCCGCGTCGACGAGCGGATCGGCGAAATCGTGATCCATTTTCCTCGCGCGGGCTTCTCCGTCCTCCCGGGCTGAAGGCTCATCCGTCTTGCCGGGAGGTTCAGGCGCGGCTAAGGGCGCTTGATGCGTCCCTCGTTGCTCGATCCGCTGTTCGCGCCCGCGAGCGCCCTGCCGGGTATCGGGCCAAAGAACGCGAAGCTCTTCGACCGGCTGCTCGATAAGCCTCGGGGCGCGCGGGTGGTCGACATCCTTTTTCACCTGCCGCAGGCGACCGTCGATCGCCGCGCGCGGCCGAAGATCCGCGACGCGATTCCAGGCTCGATCGTCACCATCGAAGCCAAGGTGACCGAGCATCACGGGCCGCCGAACGCGCGCTCTCGGGCGCCCTTCAAGGTTCTGGTCGAGGACGACACCGGCGACGTCGAACTGGTCTTCTTCCTCACCAATCACGAATGGGTGCGGGCGCGGCTGCCAGTCGGCGCGACGCGCTGGATTTCCGGCAAGCTCGAGCTCTGGGACGGCCGTCGCCAGATGATTCATCCCGACAAGGTGATGACAGCGGAGGAACTCGATCGACTGCCTTCGGTCGAGCCGGTCTATGGACTGACGGACGGCCTCTACCAGCGCACGGTCGCGCGCGCCGCGGAGGGCGCGTTCAAGCGCCTGTCCCAGATGCCGGAATGGACCAGCGAGAAGACGCTGAGCGATCTGAACTTGCCGAGCTTTGCGCAAGCGCTGAGCGCGATGCACGGGCCGAAGACCCCTGAGGACATCGATCCCGCGAGTCCGGCTGCGACGCGGCTCGCCTATGACGAACTGTTGGCCAACCAGCTCGCACTCCTTCTCACGCGTGCGCGCATGCGCGTCATCCCCGGCCGCGCGCACCTCGGGGAAGGCGATCTGGCGCAGCGTCTCGAAACAGCCCTGCCCTTTTCCCTGACTCCCGCCCAACGCCAGGCGGTCGACGACATCCGCGCCGACCTCAGAACCGAAAAGCGCATGCTGAGGCTGCTGCAGGGCGATGTCGGCTCTGGCAAAACCGTTGTCGCGCTACTCGCGATGGCGGAGGTGGTCGAAGCAGGCAGGCAGGCGGCGATGATGGCGCCGACCGAAATACTGGCGCGCCAGCACTACGAGCGCATGGCCCCGCTGGCTGCGAGTGTCGGCCTGCGCATCGCCCTCCTAACAGGTCGCGACAAGGCGGCCGCCAGGCGCGCTTCGCTCGCCGCCTTGGCGGATGGGACGATCGACATCGCCGTCGGCACGCATGCTTTGTTTCAGGAAAGCGTGACCTTCGCCGATCTTGGCCTCGCGGTGGTTGATGAACAGCACCGGTTCGGCGTCCGCCAGCGTCTTGCTCTCGCCTCCAAGGGCGAGGCCGTCGACCTCCTGGTGATGACGGCGACCCCGATCCCGCGTTCGCTCGTGCTCGCCTATTTCGGCGACATGGATGTCTCAGCCTTGCGCGAGAAGCCGCCGGGGCGCCAGCCGATCGACACGCGCATTTTGCCGATCGAACGGATCGGCGAAGTGGTGACGCGCCTTGGCCAGGCTGTCGCTGCAGGCGCGCGCGCCTATTGGATTTGTCCATTGGTGGACGAGAGCGAGACGCTCGACGTCGCCGCTGCCGAAGAGCGCGCTGGAGCGCTGCGCGCCATCTTCGGCGACGCCGTCGGACTCGCGCACGGCAAAATGGCCGGCCCCGACCGGGACGCGGCGATGGAGCGCTTCCAGCGCGGGACGACGGCTATCCTGGTCGCGACCACGGTGGTCGAAGTCGGCGTCGACGTGCCGGAGGCGACGATCATGATCGTCGAGCACGCCGAACGCTTCGGGCTCGCGCAACTGCACCAATTGCGTGGCCGCGTCGGCCGCGGCGCGAGCCGCTCTTCCTGCCTGCTGCTTTACAAAGGGCCGCTCGGCGAAGCGGCGCGCGCGCGGCTCGAAATCCTGCGCGAGACCGAGGACGGTTTCCGCATCGCCGAGGAGGACCTGAAACTGCGCGGCGAGGGCGACGTCCTCGGCGCCAGGCAGGCCGGCGCGCCCGGCTTTCGTTTCGCCCGGCTCGAGGTCCATGGCGGCCTTCTGGCGCGCGCGCGGGCCGAAGCCGAGGCCGCGCTCAAACGCCACGAGAGGCTCGCGGATGAGAAGGGCCGCAGTCTCAGGCTCCTTCTGTACCTGTTTGAGCGCGACGAAGCAGCGCGGCTGATCGAGGCGGGTTGAACGGCGGCCTGCGGTCAAGATCGCGATCAAATCGCGGTGAGCTGCGCCCCGATGTCACGAATGTGAACGGGTAGGCTGGGGTCGCACACTATATCGCCACGAAAGATCGCGACAGCGATGACCCAGCGGTGGACGTAACTGCTTCTCCGCCTGTTGGAACTGATCCTCGAGTGGCGCGGTTTTTGCGCCAAGGCGCATGGAATGAACGCAAACCGCATCCGCGACATCGACTTTTGGCGCGGCGCCGTGCTGATCGCGATTCTGATTGATCACATTCCCGGCAATCCGCTCGAAAATTGGACTCCGAGGAACTTTGGCTTGTCGGATAGCGCCGAGGCGTTCGTCTTCCTGTCGGGCCTGTCGGTCGGACTTATCTACATGCCAAGAGCACACAAATATGGCATCGAGCCGGTCGCGGGCGGCTGCCTGAGACGCGCGCTCAAGCTCTACGGCGTCCATATCGCGCTGACCGTGGCCGCGCTTCTCGTATTCGGCGCCGCCTATTGGGCGAGCGGCGTGCCCGACCTGATCCAAGCGCATGGACGGTCTTTTGTCTTCGGGTCGCCAGGCAACGGCCTTCTGGGCCTTGCCCTTCTCAGCCATCAACTGGGCTATTTCAATATTCTGCCTTTGTACGTGGTGCTGATGTTGTGGGCGCCCGTTGCGCTCGCGCTGGCGCTACGCGGCCCCTATTTGGCTTTGATCGTTTCGGTTGCTCTCTATGCGGCCGCGCGCATCTTCGGTCTCAACTTGCCGAACTGGCCGGAGGCCGGCGGATGGTTCTTCAATCCGATCGCCTGGCAGCTGGTCTTCACGCTTGGGCTCGTGTCGGCGGTTCTGTGGCGCGACGGTCTTCCGCGGCCCGCTCCGTGGCTCTTGGCGTTGAGCGCCTTGACGGTCGTGGGCGCTGCGCTGATCGTGACCGATGAAGCTGGCCTCGCCCCTGGGCTTCGCGACACGGCGACCGCGCATCTCGATGTCGCGAAACAGGATCTTGGATTGGCCCGCCTGATCCACTTCGTCGCGTTGGCTTACTTGATCGCGACGGCCACGGTCTTCGGGCGCTTCATCGCGCCGGTGGTTCGAGGCGCCTTCGGAAAAGCGGTTCAAAGCCTTGGACGCAACAGTCTGGCCGTCTTCGCAGCCGGCTCTCTGATGAGCGCCGGCGGTCAAGCCGCGCTGGCCGCCGTCTCGCCGCACGCGTCAGCAGGGATTGAATGGTTTGCTGAACTCGCGTACACGGTTGTGTCCATTGTCGTTCTCTTCGTCGTCGCCCATTGGATCGAGTGCAGAAAAGTTCAGGTCCCCCTCGAAGTTGTCGCGCAGCCCGCGCGGTCGCGGGTATTGCGGCGGGGGTTGCCTGCCTCCTCTTCGCGCTGAGCGCCGCCCACGCGGAAGACGGTTCGTGTCCGAGCGAAATCGCAGCTTTCGAGCCTAATGGCGCCCCTCCGGCCTTTCCCAAGGTGCGGATAGGTCTTCCAAACGACATTTTGGCGATCGGCTCGTCTTCGACGGAAGGCATCGGAGCAAGTTCGCCGGCCAATACTTATCCTGCCCGCCTCGAGGCGGAGCTCGAAAAGCGGACGGGCGTAGACTTCGACGTCAAGAACGCCGGCGTCGGCGGCGAACTCGCGGTCAAGACGCTGGACCGACTGAAAAGCGCGCTCAAGTCCCGCTGGGCGCGGCTGGTCATCTGGCAGGTCGGCACCAACGACGCAATCGTGGGCGTCGATGAGAGCCTGTTTCGCGCAACCTTACAGGCCGGTATCGCCGCGGCGCACGCCGCCGGCGTCCCGATGATGCTGATTGGACCGCAGTTCACTCTGAAGACCCCCGACCCCGTGCGCTACCAGCGGTTCGTCAAGATTGTGGACGATATCGGCGCCGCGGACCAGGTGCCGGTGCTGAGCCGCTACGCATTGATGAAAAGTTGGAGCGCCAAGGGCGCGAAGGCTCTGAGCTTGCTCCTGTCCGGCGATGGCTTGCACATGAGCGATCTCGGCTACCGATGCCTGGCGCATGCGCTGGCCGAAGCGATCGAAGGCGCAGCCGAGGCCAAGCTCTAAGTCGCCTCAGGCTTTCTCCAGGATTCTCACCGATGCAACGGCGCGTTTGGGGACATGGAACGGTTTCGGCTGTCGGCTTTGGCGCGATGAGCTTCGGCGGCTTTTACGGACCCACGAACGAAACCGAGTCGATGCTGACGCTAGCGCGGGCGCTCGAGCTTGGCGTCGATTTCTGGGACACCGCCAACGTCTATGGCGATGGACTGTGCGAACAGGTGATCGGCAAGTTCCTGGCCGAAGACAGAAGCCGTCGCGCCCGGGTGACGCTAGCCACCAAGTTCGCCATTCGTCGACGCGACGATGGCTCGCGCTTCTTCGACAATAGCGCGGCTCATATCCGTGAGGCCATCGACGGCTCGCGGAAGCGGCTCGGCGTCGACCGCATCGACCTCTATTATGTGCACCGCGTCGACGCATCGATCCCGATCGAGGACACAATCGGGGAATTGGCGCGCCACGTCAAAGCGGGCGCGATTGGCGCGATCGGCCTTTCGGAGGTCGCGCCTGACACGCTTAGACGCGCCAACGAAGTGCATCCAATCGCCGCCGTCCAATCGGAATACTCGCTCTGGACGCGCAATCCGGAACTCGGCCTCACCCAGGCCTGCGCGGACCTGGGCGCGCTTATAGTCGCCTTCTCGCCGCTCGGACGGGGCTATTTGAGCGGTCTGCTGCAGAATGTGGAGAGTTTCAGCGAAAAGGATTTCCGCCGTTCCAATCCGCGATTTCAAGGCCTCAACTGGCGGCGCAATCGCGACCGCCTTACCGCCTTTGTCGGGCTCGCTCAGTCATGGGGGCTGAAGCCCGCTACGCTCGCCATTGCCTGGACGCTCGCCAGGGGGCCGCACATCGTGCCGATCCCCGGCTCCCGCGCCAGCGAGCATCTCGAGGAGTGCGCTGCGGCGGCGAACATCGATCTGACCGAGGACCAACTCGCGGAGATTGAGCGCGCGCTGCCGCTCGGCTTCGCCGCCGGCGAGCGTTATTCCGACCAGCAATGGGTGGGGATCCAGAAGTACTGAGCGGGTCGACCGCGGCCGCGCCCATGAAAACGTGGAACCGCTAGCGCATCACCAAAGGCCCATTTTCCGACGATACGCCAAATAAGG
Organism: uncultured Alphaproteobacteria bacterium; assembly: GCA_963737365.1. GTDB lineage: Bacteria > Pseudomonadota > Alphaproteobacteria > Rhizobiales > Beijerinckiaceae > Roseiarcus. The sequence continues at coordinate 1,809,261 of CAVTSD010000001.1, read as the reverse complement.
CCCGGATGCCCTCTAGCAGACCACGCGTCGGCGACCCTTCGACCAGCGTCGCGAGATAATCCTCAGCCCATTTCCTGACGTCGTTTTCCAAGAGATGCGCGAGCATAGGCGCGTGGCGCTCGCGACGTTCTTCTATCGGCATCTCCAAGGCGCGCTTCAGCGCTGCAGCCACTGCGTCGGTTTCGTGGGGATTGACGATCAACGCGCCTGTCAGCTCCTTCGCCGCGCCGGCGAACTGTGACAGCACCAGGACGCCGGGATCCTCCGGATCCTGGGCGGCCAGATATTCCTTCGCGACGAGATTCATGCCGTCGCGGAGCGGCGTCACCATGGCGACCTCAGCGGCGCGGTAGAGGCCCGCGAGCACCGTGCGCGAATGGGATCGGTTGACATAACGAATAGGCGTCCAGGCCGGATCGCCGTACTGGCCGTTCACCTTGCCGATGAGGCCGGTCAGTTCGGTTTCGATGTCGCCATATTGCTTGATGTCGGAGCGACTCTTTGGCGTGACCTGCAACAAAGTCACGTTGCCGCGCCACTCCGGATTGTTCTCAAGCAGCCGTTCGAACGCTTTCACGCGATCCGGAATGCCCTTGGAGTAGTCGAGCCGATCGACGCCAAGGATTAGCTTGTTCCCGCCGAGGCTCTCGCGAACCAGCGCCACCATGGCCGAGCGACCCGCGTTCCGCGCCAGTCGCGTGTAGGCCTTGGTCTCGATGCTCACCGGGAACGCGCCGAGCCGCACTTTCTGCCCTTCGAATTCAAAGCTGGATCGGTTTTGAGAGGCGCCCTGAGAGGTCAAATAGTGGGCGAAATTGTCGCGATCATTTTCCGTCTGAAACCCCACCAAGTTGTAGTAGGCAAGGCCGCCGAGGATCTCTCTGTGGTGAGGCAGGGTTTGAAGAATGTCGGGCGGCGCACAGGGCGTGTGGAGAAAAAAGCCGATCGTGTTGCGATGCCCGCGCGACCGCAACTCGCGTCCCAGGAGCATGAGGTGATAATCGTGCACCCAGACGACGTCGTCTTCCTTCAGCAGCGTGCTCAACCGATCGGCGAACATGCGGTTGACGCGGATATAGCCGCTGGCGTCGGCGCGGGAGTATTCCTGCAAATCGACCCGATAGTGAAGGATCGGCCACAGCACGCTGTTGGCTAGGCCATTGTAGTACTCTTGAATGTCATTCTGCGACAGATCGATGAGCACATACGTCATCTTGTTGATATCGACGACCTGAGGCTCCTCGTTCGGCTCCTCCGAGACCTTGCCGCTCCACCCGAACCACAGTCCGTTGCGATTTTTGAGCGCTGCTTTCACCGCAACCGCCATTCCTCCCGCCAGCGGAGTCCGGGGCGTTTCAGGCACCGCCACGCGGTTGGAGACGATGATCAGTCGCGCGCCCATGCTTCCTCCCAACTCGACGATAGCCGCGTTGCGCTGTTGATAATGCCCGCCATGGAGTATGTCTGAGGAATGTTCCCCCACAGCTCTCCAACATCAGGATGGATGTCCTCGGAGAGCAGCCCATAGGCGTTGCGGCGCGCAAGAATCGATTCGAACAATTCGCGCGCTTCGTCCTTCCGGCCGATCTGATAGAGCGCGTCGATGTACCAAAAGTTGCAGGCCAGAAACGCGGTTTCGGGCGAGCCGAAGTCGTCCGGCGCGGTGTAGCGCATGATCCGGCCATTGCGCATCAGCTCACGCCCGATGGTGTCGCAGGTTTTGATGAAGCGGGGATCGCTCGAGGATAAAAGTCCGAGCTCTGCGACCAAGAGGACGCTCGCGTCGAGGTCCGGCGAGCCGAATGCTCCGGTCAGGGCGCCTCGCTGTTCGTCCCACCCTTGTTCGAGAATGCGAAGCCGCAAAGAGCGGGCGTTGCTTGCCCAGTATTTGGCGCGGTCGGCGATTTTCAGTTTGCGCGCGATGCCCGCGAGCCTATCGCAGGCTGCCCAGCACAGCGTGGCCGAATAGGTGTGCGCCGAGGCGCGTGTGCGGTATTCCCACAAGCCCGCGTCGGGCTCGAACGCGTGCACGATGGCGCGCTCGCCGAGACCCTCGAGCAGCCGGAAAAGAAACTCGTCGCCCATCTTTGGCAGACGTTCGTCTACGAACATCTGCGTCGCGGCCAGGACGACGCTGCCATAAACGTCGTTCTGCTTCTGGCTGGCCGCCTGGTTTCCGACGCGAACCGGGCCCATGCCGAGAAAGCCCTTGAGATCAGGAGCCGTCCACTCCTCAAGCGAGGTAAAGGGCACGACGCCGTGCAGCGGCTGAATCTCCTCGTCGACAACGGAGGCGATTGTCGTGATGTAATTGATATAGGATTCCATGATCTGCGTGGCGCCGAGCCTGTTCAGCGCGTCAACGACGAAATAAGCGTCGCGCAGCCAGCAGTAGCGATAGTCCCAGTTTCGCGACGAGCCTGGAGCCTCGGGAATTGACGTGGTATGGGCCGCCACAATGGCGCCCGTCTCGGCGAAGCTGCAGAGCTTGAGCGTGATCGCCGCGCGCACCACCTCCACTTGCCATTCATAGGCCAGGGCCAGATAGCGCACCCATCCCTGCCAGTAGTCGCGTGTGCGATCGAGGAACTCGCGCGACGTCGTGTCGATGGCGCTGAGGAAAGGATCATCCTGGCCGAAGATGAGATTGACCGGCCGAGTCAATGGGAACGAAATTTCGTTCACGATGTAGGATAGCGGCGCGTCGGAGGTAAGGCGCAGAACTTGCTCGCCATCCAGGTAGCGAATGTGATTGGAGCCAGCGACTGAGTGAGCCGCTGGACGGCCGTAATGGTGGGTTGGACGCACCCGGATCGTAATCCGAGGCAAGCCCGCGATGGGTTCGATGCGCCGAATGATTTGCGGTGGCCGGTAGACCCTCTCGAACCGCTCGAAATTGGGAGCGAAATCAGAGACCCGCACTTTGCCGCCGTCGGCGTCGCTGAGAACGGTCTCAACAATCGCCGTGTTGCGCACGTATTGCGATTCGGTTTGAACGAGGTTCGCGAGCGTGACTTCGCAAAACCCTTTCTCCTCGTCGCCAGCGAGCAGGCGAGAAAAAACCGGATCGGAATCGAAGCGAGGATAGCACCACCATACAATCCGAGCGTTCTGGTCGATGAATGCGGCCACACAGCTGTTGCCGATCAGCGCCAGGTCGAGATTCTGCTCTTTTGTTTGGGCGCCTCTGATCATGCGGCGCTCTCTCGAGCAAATTCAGCAAGCCAATTGCGCACCGCTTGGGGGGCCGAGAACGCTCCAATCGCGCCCGGGCGTGGACCTCCGACCGAATAGGCGAGCCCTCCACGCGCGCTAACGAGGGCGAAACCGCTTTCATCTGTCGTATCGTCGCCCACAAAGATTGGCTTACGCCCGCCGCCAAACGTTGAGGTGGAGAGGAATGCCGCGATGGCTCCGCCTTTGTCAAAGCTGGGATTCTTGATTTCAATCGCGCAATGCGCGTCCATAAGATCAAGAGGGATCGGACACGAGTCCACGACCTCTTTGACGATACTCCGGAGCGGCCCTTCCGCACTGGGCGCGAGCCGGAAATGGACGGTGAAACTGAAGCGCTTGTTCTCAACGAATACGCCTGGAAACGGCTCAACCGCGCGCATCAACGCCGCTAACAGCGACTGAGGCAATTCCGCCGTTCCGGTCGCGGTCGTCGGCGCATCCGGATCGAAACGAATCTCAGCGCCATGAACTCCGCTTGCTCGCAGCCGAAGAGGCGCAAACAGGCGGTCGACATCGACGATAGCGCGCCCGCTAATGAGCGCCAACGCCCCGGCAAGCTTGCGTTCCGCGCGTGCAAGAATTGAGACAAGTCCTGCAGGCGTGACGACGTCGTCTGGCCGCGCGGCGAGGTCCAGGAGCGTACCATCCACGTCGAGAAAAAGAGCGCACGGAGCTTCGCCTAAAGGCGCCGCATCCCTCGCGCCCTCAATGCTCGGGACGTTCAATTGGTTCACCCAAAGCTCCTGACGCCCCTTCGCCCCACATTAGCAAGTTTTGGGGCGACAACGTGGTCACGGCGCGACGGCGCGTCCGGCCGCCGTCTTTTTCCCTGATCACAAATCCCGCAACGCGCGACGGTTGAGTTGGTTCCGAGTCAAGGGCTAGAAAATCGCCTCGGCGCGGCGGTCAGCTTGAACGCGTAACAAAGCGCAAACCAGGGTTGATCTTTTCGGAAACGGGGCCAGCGACATGGCGGAGAAGCCGCTTCTTCTGTAGAACTTGATTTTTAACGGCCGGGCGTGCGATTTCGGCATGTTGCCGTGGTCCCGGACGGATTATAAGAGCCGCGGACGGATTATAAGAGTTGAGCGAGCCTTCGATCTCGGTTACTCCGCATCTTGGCGCCGAGCTGGTGTTCGACGTTATCGTTCACGACGCACGCGGCGAAAGTCAGCATCTCGTGACGATTGAAGCCGGCGAAGCTCAACGCTGGGCTGACCTCGGCGCCGAGCCGTCGCGTTGCGTCGAGGCCATGATGCAGTTCCTCATCGATCGCGAGCCAAAAGAATCGATCTTGCGCGCGTTCGACATGAAGGTTGTTCGGCGTTACTTTCCCGAGTTCGACGATGCGTTCCCCGACTACCTCGCCCGCCGCGACGGCGAACCGGGGCATCGCGCATAGCCGCAGGCCACACACGGAGACATGCTGTCATGACTGTCGCCCTCGCCCGGCCAGAGGCGACTCTCAACTCCCGCTACACCGCATCTGAAGGCTGGGTCTATATGACCGGGACGCAGGCTTTGGTGCGCCTGCCTATTCAGCAGCGCCTGCGCGATGCGGCGGCTGGCCTCAACACCGCGGGCTATATTTCCGGTTATCGCGGCTCGCCGCTTGGGCGCTACGACATTGAACTGTGGCGCGCAGGGCCGCAGCTCAAGCAACACAACGTCGTTTTCCGCCCAGGCCTCAACGAGGACCTCGCCGCGACGGCGATCTGGGGCGCCCAGCAAGTCAACAACTTTCCCGGCGCAACGGTCGATGGCGTGTTCGGCATCTGGTACGGCAAGGGTCCGGGCGTCGACCGATCGGCGGATGCGCTCCGCCACGCCAATTTCACCGGCGCCTCGCCCAAAGGCGGCGCGCTCGCGCTTGCCGGCGACGATCACGGCGCGAAGTCTTCGACCGCCGTCAATTTCTCCGACACATTGTTCATCGCCGTCGGCATGCCGGTGATCTATCCCTCGAATACCCAGGAACTGCTCGATTTTGGCCTGCACGGCATCGCCATGTCGCGATTTTCCGGCTGCTGGGTCGGCATGAAGGTGGTCACCGACGTGGCTGAAGGCGGCGGCACGGTCTATGTCGGGCCCGACCTGCCCGAGATCGTTGTCCCGCCGAGGCCGAGCGCTCCCCCCCATGGCCTATGGGCGCGCACGATCGACGCGCCGGTGGCTCAGGAAGAGCGGCTCTACCAGCACAAGCTCCCGGCCGCGCTCGCCTACGCGCGCGCGAACAAGCTCAACCGTATTCTCGGCGACGACGAGGGCGCAAGGATCGGCGTGGTCGCCGCCGGCAAGGCGTGGCAAGATCTGTTGCAGACGCTCGGTAACCTTGGCGCCGACGACGGCGGCGCGCTAGGGCTGCGTCTGCTCAAAGTCGGCATGGTGTGGCCGCTTGATCCAGTGATCGTGCGCGACTTCGCTCAAGGTCTCGATCTCATCATCGTGATCGAGGAGAAGCGCCCGCTGCTCGAGGACCAGATCCGCTCCATTCTCTATGGAGATCCGAAAGCGCCAAGGATCGTCGGCAAATATTTCGACGGGCAGGCGTTCGATGCTTCACCAGGCGCCGCCGCCATTCCAAACTTCGGCGAGATCACTCCCGAACTCATCGCCGGAGTCCTCGTCAAGGCGATTTCCCGGCATGATCCAAACTGCGCGCTCAGCGCGCCGGAGACGCCCGGGGTCCTGCTGAGCAATCGTCCTGCGCCGATGCGAAGCCCGGGGTTCTGCGCCGGATGCCCGCACAATCGCTCAACGCCTGTGCCCGAAGGAAGCCGAGCCCTGGCCGGGATCGGCTGCCACTGGATGGCGACGCTGGTCAATCCGCAACAGACCGCCACGGCTTCGCACATGGGCGGGGAAGGCGTGATGTGGCTCGGCCAGCAACCATTCACCACGCAGGACCACGTGTTCGCCAACATCGGCGATGGCACCTATGCGCATTCGGGGTCGCTCGCGATCCGCCAGGCGCTCGCCGCTAATGTTCCGATCACCTACAAGATCCTCTTCAACGGCTTCGTCTCGATGACCGGCGGACAGCCGATCGAGGGCGCCATGACTCCGGTACAGATCCTCGAGGAGCTCGCTGCGGAGGGCGTAAAGAAAATGACGCTCGTGGCCGACGACCCGGAGCGCTACGCGGGCGTCCCGCTGCCGCATGGCGTCAGCCTTCGCCACCGCGATACGATGGATGCGACGCAGCGCGAATTCCGCGAATTCAAGGGTGTTTCCGTCATTGTGTATGACCAGCCGTGCGCGACCGAGCGGCGGCGCCTGCGCAAGCGTGGCAAGTGGGCCGATCCGGCAATTCGCACCTTCATCAATCCGCAAGTCTGCGAAGGCTGCGGCGATTGCGGGCGCGTGTCGAACTGCATGGCGATCGAGCCCCTGGAGACGGAATTCGGGCGCAAGCGGCGCATCAATCAATCGAGCTGCAACAAGGATTACTCTTGCGTCGAGGGCTTCTGCCCAAGCTTCGTGACTGTGCATGGCGGACGTCTGCGCAAACCCGAGGCGACAGCGCCTTTGGGCCAGTATCTCCCCCCTGTCCCCGAGCCGATCCTGCCCGAAATACACGAGCGCTTCAGTCTGCTGGTGGCGGGCATTGGCGGTTCGGGCGTCGTCACCATCAGCCAGACGGTTGCCGTCGCCGCCTACCTCGACGGCCTCTACAGCTCCAATCTCGACTTGACGGGGCTGAGCCAGAAATATGGCGCGGTCACCGCGCACGTCCGCATCGCCCACGAACCCGGCGCATTGCATGCGACCCGCATCGCCGCCGGCGAAGCGGACGCGCTGATCGGCTGCGACCTCATCGTGGCCGCGGGCGACGAATCGATCTCCAAGCTCAAGCGCGGCAAGACGGGCGCGGTGATCTCGGCGGATCTGACGCCCACCGCTGATTTCGCCCGCAATCCCAATTGGAGCGTGGATGCTGACGAACTGATCGACCGCCTCAAGAATGCGCTGGGGGACAAAGCCCTCATTGTCGACGCGCAACGCCTGTCCGCCGCGCTCATGGGCGACCCGATCGCCTCCAACATGTTCATGCTCGGCGCCGCCTGGCAGAGGGGTTTGGTTCCGATCCGCCGGGAGGCGATCGATCGCGCGATCGAACTCAACGGCGTCGCCGTCGACGCCAACAAACAGGCGTTCGAATGGGGCCGTCGCGCCGGGCACGATCCTATGAGCGTCGAGACGCTGGTCGGCTATGACGAACAGGCTGACGAGCCGCCCTCGCTCGATGCGCTGGTCGAGCGTCGCGTCGCGCATCTGACGGATTATCGCGATGCGGCTTACGCGGCGCGCTATCGCACACTCGTTGAGCGCGTGCGCGCAGCGGAGAGAAACGCGGGGCTGGGCGAAACTCTGACCACCGCCGTCGCGCGCGCCTATCACAAGCTGCTCGCCTCCAAGGACGAATGGGAAGTGGCGCGCCTGTTTGCGGCGCCTGAGTTCCAGGAGAGCTTGACGCGCGAATTCGAAGGCCCCTATCAGCTCCATTTTCATATCGGCGCCTGGCCGTTCGCGCGCCTCGACCCGGCAAGCGGGAAGATGAAGAAGGGCGAGGTCGGCCCGTGGGCGATGACAGCCTTTCGCCTGATGGCGCGACTGAAGTTCTTGCGCGGGACGTTGCTCGATCCGTTCCGCTTGAGCGAAGAACGCAAGCTTGAGCGGCGCCTGATCGCCGAGTTCGAAGCCGACGTCGCGGATCTCACCCAGCGCCTGACGCCCGCGTCCCACCCGACCGCTGTTCGTGTCGTCGACACGTATGAGACGATACGCGGATACGGACATGTGAAGGAAGCGAGCGCCGAAGAAGCGGCGAAGGCGCGCGCGGGCGCTCTCAACGAACTCAAGGTCGGCAAGGCGCAGGTGGAGAAGGCGGCTTAACGGTGCTGCAGGGCAAGACGATCGTCGTCACTGGCGGCCTGGGCGCTTTAGGAAGCGTCGTCGCTGAAACGGCGGCGAAGGACGGCGCATCCGTCGCATTGCTTGACCATGCCCCGACGCTTCCCGCGGGCCTCGCGGAGCGTCTCAGCGCCAACACGCTCATCATCGGCGGCGTCGATTTGACGTCGCTCAATGCGGCCGAAACCGCGATGGCCTCAATCAAATCGAAGTTTGGCCGGATCGATGCGCTCCTGAATATCGCCGGCGGTTTCCAATGGGACACGGTCGCAGAGGGCAAGGTCGACGGCTGGGACCGGATGTACGCGATGAACCTGAAGACCGCGCTCAACGCCAGCAAGGCCGCGCTTCCCTATCTGGTGGAAAGCGGCGCAGGCCGCATCGTCAATGTCGGCGCTGGGTCCGCGTTGCACGCCGCCGCCGGATTTGGGCCGTATGCGGCAAGCAAATCCGCCGTGCATCGCCTGACCGAAAGCCTGGCCGATGAGCTCAAGCTTAAGGGCGTGACTGTCAACGCCGTTCTGCCGTCGATCATCGATACGCCCCTAAACCGGCGCGACATGCCACAAGCGGATTTCAGCCGCTGGGTCGCGCCCGCCGATCTCGCAGCGGTCATTCTGTTTCTGGCCTCCGACGGAGCGAAAGCGGTGACCGGCGCGTTGATTCCAGTGTCGGGCCGCGTCTAGCCGCTGGGTTCAGCGGCATCGCTGGCATGATATGGCGCCGCCCGCGGCGCCTCGCCTAGAACGGCGATCAAAAGGGGACGGTATGGGCAAGACGGCTCTCATCACTGGAGCAACCTCGGGGATTGGCGAAGCCGCCGCCCGAGCCTTTGCGGCCGCCGGATGGCGCGTCGTGGCGACTGGCCGTCGTGCGGATCGACTCCAGGCGCTGGTGGAGGCAATCGGCGCCGACAAGGTGCATCCCGCGGCGTTCGACGTACGCGACGAGACCGCGCGAGACGCCGCGTTGGCTCAGCTTCCCGAAGGGTTTCGCGGCATCGACCTTCTCATCAACAACGCCGGGCTCGCGCTCGGCCGCAATCCTGCGCAAACGGCAGATCTCGCCCAGTGGAAGACGATGATCGACACGAATGTGACGGCGCTTGCTTCGCTCACCTATAAGTTGCTTCCTGGGCTGATCGCCCGGCGCGGCGCGATCATCAACGTCTCGTCCGTCGCGGCGACCTATCCCTATCCCGGCGGCAACGTGTATGGCGGCGCCAAGGCGTTCGTGAAGCAATTCTCGCTGGGGCTGCGCAGCGATCTGCACGGCACCGGCGTGCGGGTCACCTCGATCGAGCCCGGCATGGTCGAGACCGAGTTCACGCTCGTCAGGAGCGATGGCGATCAGGCGGCGTCGGATGCGCTCTACCGCGGCGCGAAGCCGATGACCGGCGACGACATTGCGGCGACAATGTTGTGGGTAGCCGAGCTGCCGCCGCACGTCAATATCAACCGCATCGAGCTCATGCCTGTGAGCCAGTCCTTCGCCGGATTCCAGGTCGCTCGCGCCACTTGAGCGCGTATCCAAGGGGATAAAACATGGGCGCATTCATCAACGGAACCTGGCGCGAGGGCGACTTCCCGCATGACACGTCGGGCCGTTTCGTGCGGCCGGATTCGCCTTTCCGCAATTGGATCACGGCCAGCGGAGAAGCCGGGCCGAGCGGGGCCGCCGGCTTCAAGGCCGAGCCCAACCGCTATCACCTCATCATCTCGCTCGCCTGCCCTTGGGCGCATCGCGCCCTCATTTTCCGCCGGCTGAAAGGCCTCGAGAACATGATCTCGCTCTCCGTCGTTCACTGGTTCCTGGGCGAACGCGGCTGGACTTTCGATCCGGGCCGAGGCGTCATTCCCGACCCGATCTTCGGCGCGAGCGAGCTCCGCGAATTCTACGTCAAGGCGCGCCCCGACTATAGCGGCCGCGTTACCGTGCCCGTGCTTTGGGACAAGACGACGAACACGATCGTCAACAACGAATCCTCTGAAATCATCCGCATGTTCAATAGCGCCTTTGATGGGGTCGGCGCGGCGGAAGGCGACTATTATCCGAGCGGCCTCCAGCCGGAGATCGACGAGGTCAACGACCGCATTTATCGAACGGTCAACAATGGCGTCTATCGCGCCGGGTTCGCCACCTCGCAGGACGCCTATGAAGAGGCGTTTCGCGAGTTGTTCGAAACGCTCGACTGGCTCGAGGCCCGGCTCGGAGGCCAGCGCTTCCTGATCGGCCAGCGATTGACGGAAGCCGACTGGCGACTATTCACGACCCTCATCCGCTTCGACCCGGTCTATTTTGGGCACTTCAAATGCAATCTTCGTGAGATCCGCGACTACCCGGCGCTGAGCCGCTATCTGAAAGAGCTTTACCATTTGCCCGGTATCGCCGAGACGGTCGACTTCTTCCACATCAAGCATCACTATTACGAGAGCCATCGGCGCATCAATCCGACGGGGATCGTGCCTGTCGGGCCTGAACTCGCTTTGTGACAGCGCCAATCGCGCGCTTGCTCCTGCGCTCCGCCCGTGCCAAGTGCCGCGCGTGACCGACATCGCCCAAACCGACCAGCGCCCCGCGCCGCGCATTTCTTTCGTTTCGCTTGGCTGCCCGAAGGCGCTTGTCGACAGCGAGCGCATCCTCACGCGCCTGCGCGCGGAAGGCTATGAGCTCGCGCGCGGCCATTCCGGCGCGGACGCGGTTATCGTCAACACTTGCGGCTTTCTTGACAGCGCGAAAGCAGAGTCCCTCGCCGCCATCGGCCAGGCGATGAACGAGAATGGCAAAGTGATCGTGACCGGCTGCATGGGGGCCACGCCTGACGCGATCCGAGACGCTTTCCCGAACGTCTCGGCCATCACCGGCCCGCAGGCCTTCGAAAGCGTCATGGAGGCGGTGCGCGCAGCGGCGCCGGCGCCCCGCGACCCCTTCGTCGATCTCATTCCCGGCGACGGCGTGCGCCTCACGCCGCGCCACTACGCCTATCTCAAAATCTCCGAAGGCTGCGATCATCGCTGCACGTTCTGCATCATCCCGAGCTTGCGCGGACGGCTCGCCTCCCGCCCCGCGGGGGACGTGCTGCGTGAGGCCGAGCGGCTGGTGAAAGCGGGCGTCAAGGAGCTTATCGTCATCGCGCAGGATACGAGCGCATACGGCCTCGACCTCAAATACGCCGAGAGCCCATGGCGCGACCGAAACGTCGCCGCGCGCTTTTTCGACATCACGCGCGAACTGGGCTCGCTCGGAGCCTGGATCAGGCTGCAATATGTCTACCCCTACCCCCATGTCGACGAGGCGATCCATCTCATGAATGGCGGCAATGTGCTGCCCTATCTCGATGTGCCGTTCCAGCACGCTTCGCCTGCCGTCTTGAAGGCGATGCGCCGGCCGGCGGCGCAGGAAAAGACGCTCGAGCGAATTCGCGCCTGGCGCGCGATCTGTCCGGATTTGACCATCCGCTCGACTTTCATCGTCGGCTTTCCTGGCGAAACCGAGGAGGACTTCCGATTTCTTCTCGACTGGCTGGACGAGGCCAAGCTCGACCGCGTCGGCGCGTTTCAATACGAGCCGGTCAAGGGCGCAGCGGCGAACGATCTCGGCCTTGACCCGGTGCCGGACGACGTCAAAGCAAGCCGCTACAAGCGTTTCATGCAGCGCGCCCAGGCGATCAGCCAGAAGAAACTCGCCGCCAAGGTCGGCAAGCGCCTCGACGTCATCGTCGACGAAGGGGGCGCGCGCGAGGCCAGGGGCCGCACCAAAGGCGACTCGCCGCAGATCGACGGCGCTGTGCATATTGCGACGCGCAGGCCCTTGCGTGCGGGCGACATCGTGACGGTCAGAATTGAGCGCTCGGACGCCTATGATTTGTGGGGGACGGCGGCTTGAGGGCGACGCGACGCACACGCGGGAACCGCGAACAGCCTTGAACCGTCCCGAGCCGATAACCGCGCCTCACGCCGTCGAAGCCCATGACGGCCTTCCCAATCCGCAGCGCCTGCTCGCCTTCACGACCCTCGCCATGGCGATCAGCATGGCGGTGCTCGACGGCACGATCGTCACCGTGGCGCTGCCGACGATGGCGCGCCAATTCGCCGTCGCGCCGGAGAACGCGATCTGGATCGTCAACGCCTTCCAGCTCGCGGTCACCGTCTCGCTTCTGCCGCTGGCGGCGCTTGGCGACATATTGGGCTACCGCCGCGTCTATTGGTGGGGGCTCGCCCTCTTCACGGTCGCTTCGCTTTCTTGCGCGCTCGCGCCGACCTTTGCCGTGCTCACTATCGCGCGGGTCGTTCAGGGCTTGGGCGCCGCGGGAATCATGAGCGTCAACATCGCGCTCATCCGCTTCATCTATCCGCATGCGCGGCTTGGCCAGGGGGTCGGCAACATGGCGGTGGTGGTCGCCGTCTGCTCGGCCGGAAGCCCGAGCGTCGCGGCCGCGATTCTGTCGGTCGCTTCCTGGCATTGGCTGTTTCTGATCAACGTGCCGATCGGCATGGCGGCGCTGGTGATGGCGGCCCGGACCCTGCCAGCGACGCCGCGCAGCGGCGGCCGCCTCGATCTTTTGAGCGTGGCCCTCAATGCGCTCACGTTCGGACTCGTCATCGCTGGCGTTAACCGGATTGGCCAAAGCGGGTCCCCGGCTTTGGCGCTCATTGAGATCGCCGCCGGCATCGCATTCGGCGTGGCGCTCGTTTGGCGCCAACTCAAGCTGCCCGCGCCGCTGCTGCCCGTCGATCTTTTGCGCCGTCCGGTGTTCGCGCTTTCCTTGGCGACGTCGATCGCGTCGTTCGGGGCGCAAGCCCTGGCCATCGTGTCGCTGCCGTTCTACTTCGAGGACCGACTCGGCCACTCGGCCTCAACTTCCGGACTGCTGCTCACGCCCTGGCCGCTCGCGACCGCTTTGATCGCACCCATCGCCGGACGCTTGGCCGACCGTTTCATCCCAGGCCTTCTCGGCAGCATCGGCCTCCTGGTCATGGGCGCGGGACTGGTTCTCGTCGCATTAGGAATTGGCGATTTCACTCCAGTCTCGCTCGCCTGGCGCCTCGCGATCTGCGGTCTCGGCTTCGGATTTTTCCAGTCGCCCAACAATCGGGTCATCATCGGCAGCGCGCCCCGCGAGAGAAGCGGCGGGGCTGCCGGGCTGCAATCCTCCGGCCGGCTAATCGGCCAGTCGTTCGGGACGGCGCTGGTGGCGGTCGCCCTCGGACAGGCGCCTCGGCACGCAACCGAGATCGCGCTCTGGGGCGCCGCAGCGCTCACCCTCGCCGGCGCGATTACGAGCGGCCTGCGAAGGGCGAACTGAGGCAGGCGTGTTTACGGGCCGGTCTCTAAGAAGCTCGGGCGCCGGCGCGATTCCACCCCCGCGCGCGATCGCCGAAGGCTTCCCACCCGGTCTCCGTGACCGCGACCGTGTCCTCCAGCTTGATAAAGCCGCGGCGCGGATGCGCGATCGTCGTCTCGATCGAGATGACCATGCCGGATTCAAGCGGGCGGTCCGCATCATGGGCCGAATAGGGAATGGGCCCGTGGCTCGTGAGCCGGGGCGCCTCGTGGCTGATGAGGCCCATCCCATGCGCGACAAACTCGATTGAATTTGAGCGCGATGACGACTTCAACACTTCGCCCGCGCTCGCGTAGATCTCGCCGCCGTTGACGCCGGCGCGGATCGGCTTACGCGCCGCAAGCTGGATCGCGTCCACCTCGCCGAGCAGGTCTTCGAGTTCGCTGTCTGGATCGCCTTGGATCGCCATGCGACAGAGATCGCCGATGTAGCCTTTGTAGTTTCCGCCGGAATCAAGCGACAGGATGTCGCCGGCCCCCCATACTTGGTCGGAGGGCGCGCGATTGAGGCTCGTCCCGGCGGTAATGAGACAATATTCGAACGTCAGCCCCCGGTTCACCTCTTCGCGTCGAAGCGCTTCGACGAGCTCATGTTTCGTCGCGCCTGGCCCGTGCGAGGCGATCACCGCCAGCATGGAATCGACTACGAGTTCGGAGGCCAAGCGAAGCAAATCGAGCTCCGCGCGAGTCTTGCGGGCCCTTAAGCGTTCGAGCGGCAGATGCGCTTCGACGAAACTCACGCCCGGCAGCTCGCGCGCCATGATTTCCGCAGCATCGGCAGGCAGGAAAGCCCGCTCGACGCCGACGCGCTTCAATGTCGGCGCAAGCTTCGCAAGATGATCGGCCGCGAGCCGGGCCGAATCGAAGCTCGTGCTCGACGCCTGGAAGGCGGGGGTCCAGAACTTGCCGAGCTCCTTCTCGTAAGCTTCCATCCCCTGCCCGATATAGATCGATTGGTCCGGGCGGCCCTTGACGTAAATGAGAAAGGGCAAGTAGCGGCTGACGCCGATCGCATCGAAATGGTCGAAGAAAAAGAACCGATAGCCGCCGAAGAGATACTGGATGTTGTGCTTGGACGAGATGACCACCGCGTCCATGCCGGCCTCGTCGAGGAGCGCATCAAGGCGCGCGCTGTCAAATGGCGGCGAATTGGCTTGAGCGCTCGCGAACGATTGTGCGGTCGGCCTCTCGGTCATGCTTTCCTCCCTTGATGTTTTCGCCATTTCGGCGCCGCAGCCGCATTTTAGCGCAACCAAACCCAGCTGTCGCGATTGCCCTGTGCTTGCCAAGAGCGCCGCTCATCCCCGATCATCGCCAGACTGCCGCCGCTCCAAACAAAGGCGAATTTCATGCTCTCGGTTGACGCCAAAGGTGTCTTTCCTATTGCACCGACGCCGTTTCTCGCCGACGGCGCCATCGACGCGGACAGCGTCGACCGCATGATCGACCATTATGTCGCGGCCGGCGCCGACGGTTGCACCATTCTCGGCATCATGGGCGAAGCCCCGAAGCTCGACTATGACGAGGCGGTCGGGTTCGTCGCCCGATGCGTTGCGCGCGCGCCGAAACTGCCTTTCATTGTCGGCGTCTCCGCACCGGGATTCGCCGCGATGCGGGCGCTTGCGCATGCCGCCATGGCCAAGGGCGCGGCTGGCGTCATGATCGCCCCGCTCCCGTCGTTGCGCACGGACGACCAGATCGTGACCTATTACGCGCAAGCCGTCGAAGCGATCGGCTCGGACATCCCTTTCGTCATTCAAGACTATCCGTTGACGCTTGGCGTCGTCATGACGCCGAACGTCATCCGCCGGATTATCACCGACAATCCGTCTTGCGTCATGCTGAAGCACGAGGACTGGCCAGGCCTGGAAAAGATTTCGACGCTGAGAGGATTTGAAAAGGAGGGCATGCTGCGGCGCGTTCCGATCCTCACTGGCAACGGCGGCCTGTTTCTCGATTTCGAGATGGAGCGCGGAGCCGATGGCGCAATGACCGGCTACGCCTTCCCGGAAATGCTCATCGACGTCGTGCGGCTCTCTTGCGAAGGCCGGCGCGATGAAGCGCACGACCTTTTCGACGCGCACCTACCCCTCGTCCGTTACGAGCAGCAGCAGGGCGTTGGCCTCGCCGCGCGCAAATATGTGATGATGAAGCGCGGCATTCTTGCCTCCGACGCGCAGCGGAAACCCGGCGCAAGCCTGAGCGCCACCGCTATGGCTGAGATCGACTATCTCCTTTCCCGTCTCGCCCGCCATGATCCCCGTGCTGCTGCGCGGATTCCAGCCTAACGGCCTGTTCCCGAGATCGAGCCTGAAGCGGTGCGCTATCCTGTTGTGGCTCCGAGGAATCGTTATCGCGAGGAGCGAAGCGGCGATCCAGAGATTGTCGAGCGCACTACGTTTGGGATCGGCTAAGCCTCGGG
The DNA here is from genome assembly GCA_963737365.1 of uncultured Alphaproteobacteria bacterium. Taxonomy (GTDB): domain Bacteria; phylum Pseudomonadota; class Alphaproteobacteria; order Rhizobiales; family Beijerinckiaceae; genus Roseiarcus. Next base: position 1,793,345 of record CAVTSD010000001.1, on the reverse strand, counting down.
CTTGCCCGGGGGCCCCACAGCAGAACGCCGGCGAAGGCTGAACCATCGCCGCCGTTACATTGAAGTGAGCGCGTTCTCGACGCTTCGTTGGTTGTCCTAAGCCGCCGCCCGATTGACGCTGCCGTCCGCAATCGTGGTCAGCTTCTCGTCCGCGGCTTTCTCTTCGGCGAGGTTCTGCTGCAGGATCTGGGCGCAGTCCGCGCGGCCCAGGGTTTTCGCCCACGCGATCAATGTGCCGTATCGCGTCATTTCGTAATGCTCGACCGCCTGCGCCGAGGCGATCAGCGCGGCGTCCAGAACCTTTTTGTCCTCAATCTCGCCGCCCACTTCGTCAGCTTCTTCGAGGATGCCGTCGATGGCGGGGCAATCGACCTGCTTCGGCTCGGCTCCGTGCATCTGGAACACCTGCTCGACGCGCTTCACATGATTCTTCGTCTGTCCGAGATGAGCCTCGAAGGCGGATTTCAGCTCTGGTGAAGTTGCCTTGGCGACCATATCCGGCAATGCGCGGACAATACGATTTTCGGCGTAGTAGATGTCCTGCAACTGATGGACGAAGAGATCGTCCATAGATTGGATGTCCTTGGAAAAAAGGCCCATGATGATTTGCTCCTCAGGTCTTAAGCTTCGGGTGGTCGTGACGGGCGCCGCCAAGGCGCCAGACACGGATGGCTGGCGATTGCCGCTGCTCGCGCCGTCTTAGGAAGATGACGGGTTAAGACGCCGCGTCAGACTTCGCGCTTTCCGTCAGAAAGACTGCCACTGAGCGCCCTGCCAATATCCGCGGCCCGGATGCTCTCGCCACGCGTAGTTGGCGCCGTTATCCGCCTGCCAGTTGTAAGGATGAACCACGACATTGGCGTTGGGCGGATAGTCGTAGCGTTCGACCGAATGCCAGCAGGTCGTGCCAGCCTGATCGCAGACAATGGCCGAGGACGGGCCATACCCTTCGATCGTCACCGGCGCCGTGCCCTTTGGCGCGCCCGAAACCGTCGCCTGAGCAGCCGCCGGCGTTGCAAGCGCGAATCCGGATATCGTTGTGGCTGTCAGGGCAGCAATCAAGACAGATTTCATCGAAAACTCCTTGGTTGGATCCCCCCACACCTTGGATCGTGCCGCGAGAACGCGACGTTTCTCGCCTTTGTTCCTGGCATCCGCGCCGATTGTTCGCTTGCGCCTATGGCCGAGTAGAGCTTCTGGCCGAGTAGAGCTTCGTTTGGCTCTTACGGCATGAGCAGTGAGTCCCGGTCGAATCGGGGGGTCGTGGCCGGCCTGCGCCGGCTATCCACGCGCCGCAGCCCCAAATCTCTCACCCGCAGACGTCCGCTGTTTGAAGAATGACGACGAGGCGGCAATATTCTCGTGGGTGGGCTGGCTGTGAAGGAAAACAGCATCCGAGCCCCAATGACAGCCAGGGCGCAAGAGCGTGCAATTCCTTGCAGAAAAGCAGAAAAGCAATTAAGCTTACCCCATGAACAAGATGGCAATTCCGCAAACCCAGATGGCGCAGTTCCGGTTCCAAAGGCGCCTACTCAGGGGGAAAGGCGCGAAGAAAAAAATTTCGCGGAAAAATCCATGTAACCCATTGATAAGTCTCGTTTCGGACGAGAGAATCCAAGGAAATCCAATAGCTGTTTAACGGGGGTTTCGCGACAAAAGTGCGAGGGGCCAAGGAAATCCAAGTTGACAGACTGGGCTGAAGTCGCCGCTCCCAAGAGGGGCCGGGCCGTCTCGCTCCAGAGGTAAGCGCGCTCGGAGCCAGCCTCGCTTAGAACAACGATCCCTGCCCCTCCGAGTCCTTGTCCGGTTTAACCCGTCTGCGCGGCAGCAGCGCGGGCGGTGTCATCGGCGGGCCGACGCGGCCTCCGGCTATGGCGCCGATCTTCCCGTCGGCGAACTCGATCTCGAGGCGTTGCGCCTGCCTGACCTCTTCCGCCCGCCACAAAGGCTTTTGGGCTTCATCCCGAACAAGCGCGAAACCGCGCGACAGCACGCCTCGATAACTCATCGCGCCCAAAAGTTGCCAGGCGGAGAAGAGCTGGGCCCGTTTGCCTTGCAGACGTTCGTCATAGGCGCGCGTCATCCGCGCGCTCAGGCGCAGGATTATCGCCGATTGCTCGCTACGCCGACGCGCCAGGAGCGCCGCCTCGCGCACGAAAGTCCGGCTCACGGCCTCCGCCAATCGGCGCGGGCGTTCGATGAGGAGCGGCCGCGCTCTCGCCAATCGTCCGCTGAGCCCACTCAACCGCTCGCGCAGCCCGGAGAGGTGGGCGCGCGGCGAATGGCGCGCGAGACTGCGAGCCAGACCCGCGACCTTGAGCGTGCGCTGGTCGATCGCGCCGCGCATGCGCCGAGCGAGCGTCTCCGAAGCGCGATCGAGGCGCTGGCGCGGCTCGGCGATGATCGCCTCGCCGCCCGGCAAAGCGCGCGCGAGGGAGCGCAGATCGGATCGGAGGCGGTGGGAGAATCGCAAGATCGCGCCGCGACGGCGCGCCTCCAGTTCGGCGATTGTGGCGAGAAGCTCGCCGCGGACAGGCACGGCGAATTCGGCCGCCGCAGTCGGCGTCGGCGCGCGCACGTCCGCCGCGTGATCGATGAGCGTCCAGTCGGTCTCGTGGCCGACGGCGGCAATGAGCGGGATCGCGCTGCGGGCGACCGCGCGAACCACGGCCTCATCGTTGAAACTCATAAGGTCTTCGAGCGAGCCGCCGCCGCGCGCAACGATCAGCACGTCGGGCCGCGGCGCTTTTCCTTCGAAAGGCAGGGCATTGAAGCCCTCGATCGCCGCGGCGATCTCGGCCGCGGAAGTCTCGCCCTGAACGCGCACCGGCCAGACGATCACCCGAACGGGAAAACGGTCGGCGAGACGGTGCAGAATGTCGCGGATAACGGCGCCGGTCGGCGAGGTCACCACCCCGACCACCCGCGGCAGAAACGGCGCCTTGCGCTTCCGCGCGACGTCGAACAGCCCCTCCTCGGCGAGCTTCCGGCGCCGCGCCTCGAGGAGCGCCATCAGCGCGCCGACCCCGGCGAGCTCGATCGAATCGATCACGATCTGGTAGGTCGACTTGCCCGGGAAGGTGGTCAATCGCCCAGTGGCGACGACTTCGAGCCCCTCCTCTGGCTTGAGCCGCATCCGTTGAAGCGTTGTGCGCCAAATCACGGCGTCGAGCCGCGCGTTGGCGTCCTTCAGGCAAAAATAAGCGTGGCCCGACGCTTGGCGCCCGCGATAGCCCGAAATCTCGCCCCTGACGCGAACGTAACCGAACCGGTCTTCGATCGCGCGCTTGAGCGCGTTCGCCAGTTCACTGACGGTGATTTCGGGCGCATTGGTGGGGCGCGCATCCGCGTCTGCCATTGCCTCATTATGCCCGAACCGGCCCGCTGAAGCCACCGAGTGGGGAGGTCGAGCCTCTAGCGTCTCCCGGCAAAACCCCCTAAGAAGCCGCCCGGCCACGACCTTCGAGGTCGTCGCCTTGTTCACGCCGCGATATCGGTTTCTAACCGCGCTCGCCTAATGAAGGGCGGCCCGGGCGGACAAGGATCGAAAGACGCGCGGAGCCGATTGACGAGATGATGGCGGCGAAGACACGCATGCGAAGCGCTTTCGGACGAGGCAAGATTCTGGCTTTGGCTGCGCTCGCGGCCGTGAGCGCGGTGTTCGGCAGCGACTTCGCGCTGGCGCAGAACGCCGAATGCGCCCGTTTGCAGCAAGCGATCGCCGCGCGCCGCGGGTCGAGCGGCTCTCAGGGCGCGGTTGAGCGTCAACGCGCCGAACTTTCGCGCACGAGCGCCTATGCCCGCTCGCTCGGCTGTGAGAACCACAGGTTTCTGATGTTCGGATCAGATCCGCCGCCGCAGTGCGCCGACCTCAATGGCCAGATCTCGCGCATGCAGGCGAATCTGGCGGACCTGCAGGCGCGGGCGGGCGGAGGCGCGGGCGATCTAATAGCCCGCTATAACGCCGAATGCGGGCGCGCGCAGCCTTCGGGGCCAGGGAATGTCTTCGAGGCGCTGTTCGGCGGCATAGCGAGGCTTGGCGCCCCCCAAGATCAGGAGCCGCAAACCGACGCACGCTTTGATGACCACGGCGACGAAACTCATCCGCCGGGATCTTCGGGCGAGAAAGGGCCGGTCCAGGCGCATTCCGGCTCCTATGCAGTGTGCGTGCGAACCTGCGACGGCAGCTTCTTCCCCGTTTCCTATTCCGGCGCCGGAAGCCGGGCGGACAGCCTGGAGGATGTTTGCAGATCCCTCTGCCCCAACGCCGACATGGCCCTCTATTCGTTCCCGTTCGGCGGCACGATCGAAGAGGCGGCTTCGCCGACGGGCGAGCCTTACGCGAATTTGCCAAACGCCGGCAAATTCGAGAAGGCTTACGATCCGAGCTGCTCGTGCCGGCGCAAGGGGCAAAGCTGGGCTGAGGCCCTTGCCGATGCGGAAGCGCGGTATGGCCACGAGAAGCACGACATTCTGGTGACGCCGGAGAAATCGGCGGAGATGGCCCGGCCGATCATTGATCCCAAGGCCAAGCCAGCCACGGATTCGAAGGGCAAACCGGTTGCCCCAAACGTCTCCGTGGTCGCGGGGCCAGGCGCTGCGCCTGCTCTTGGTCTGGGCGCAACGCCTGGAGCGACTTCGTCAGACACGGCGATCGCGCCGGTCCTCGACGCCAACGGCGCCGACACTAAACTCAGCGCCGCAGCCGCGACAGTCAGCCGAGAAGGCTCCGGCATCGCCGGCGATGACCTAGAGGGCGCCACAAGCTTCAGCGTGAAGCAGGGACGCACGGTGGTCGTGACGGGACCCGACGGCGTCAAGCGCTCGGTGCGGATAGTCGGGCCAGCGCTTTAGCGCGGCCAATCAGCGGCAGGAGAACGGCAAGCTCAGGCCCGGCCTCCTGACCGGTCAGAGCCAAGCGCAAGGGGTGAAACAGCGCCCGCCCCTTGCGGCCGGTGGCCTCCTTGAGCCGCGTCGTCCAAGCTCTCCATGTCGACTGATCCCAAGGATCGTCGGGCGCGCATGACGCGGCCACGCTCAGATAGTCCGCGTCCTCGACGATCGGCGCGACATCGCCCTCCGTCACCTGGCGCCAGATTGCCGCATCGTCGAGGCGCGATAGATTGCCCCGCACCGCCAACCACAAGGCTTCGGCGTTGGGTCCCGCAACGCCAAGCGCGGCCAGCCGGTCGGCGACCGCCGCATAGGACGATTGATGCAGCGTGCGCGCGGAAAGCGCCTCTAGTTCCGCTTCGTCAAATCGGGCCGCGCCGCGTGAGAGTTGCGAAAGGTCAATGAGGTTCGCCAGCTCGTCGAGCGAGGCGACCGGACGCACCGCCTCGGCCGAACCGACCATCACGGCGAGCGCGGCTACGGCGAGCGATTCGATTCCTTTCGTGCGCAACGCGCCGATCGAGAGCGCGCCGGAGCGCTTGGAGAGTCCCCCACCGCCGGCGTCAGTCAGCAGATTGTGGTGGCCAAAGACTGGCGCTACGCCCGCGAGGGCCTCAAAAATCTGGATCTGCACCGCGGTATTGGTGACGTGATCCTCGCCGCGAATGATTTGCGTCACGCCGAAATCGATGTCGTCGACCACGGAGGGCAACGTGTAGAGATAGGTTCCATCCTCGCGACGCAGAACCGGATCAGAGAGCGAGGCGCAATCGATATGGCTCTCGCCGCGCACCATATCGTCCCAGCGCACAACCGCCGGTTCGAGGCGAAAGCGCCAATGTGGTTTGCGGCCTGAGGCCTCAAGCGCGGCCCGCTCCTCTGCCGACAGGCGCAAAGCGGCGCGATCGTAAATCGGCGGCAGCCCGCGCGCTTGCTGCCGTTTGCGGCGCCGGTCGAGTTCCTCCGCGGTCTCATAGGCCGGGTAGAGCCGGTCGAGCTTCTTGAGCCTCGCGGCGGCTTCGTCGTAGGCCGCCATCCGCTCGGACTGGCGGCGCACGAGGTCCGGGCGGATTCCAAGCCATTCGAGATCCGTCTCGATCGCGTCAGCGTATTCCAACTTCGAACGCTCGAGATCAGTGTCGTCGAAGCGCAGGATGAACGTTCCACCGCGGCGCCGGACGAAGAGCCAGTTCAGCATAGCAGTGCGGGCGTTGCCGATATGAATGCGGCCGGTCGGCGAAGGCGCGAACCGGACCACCGGAAGAGGGGCCATTCGCCTTCATAGAAGCGTCGTGCGGGCGCGGCAATATGGTGTGACAAGGCCTTGTGATTCGGATATTCTGGCCCCATGACAATAGGCGCCCTGGCGGCGGGGATTTGCGCTACCAGCGCGGGAATGCATGGGCTGAGCGTCGCGCTCGCGGCTCGTCGCTGCAGGCGGCGGTCAGAGCCTCCACTGGCCCCGCCGGCGGACGCCCAAAGCGTCACAATCATTCAACCCTTGTGCGGCGTCGAGACCTTCTCGCGCGAGACCCTGCGATCCATCTTCGCGCTCGACTATCCAAGTTATGAGATCATTTTCTGCCTTGCCAGCGGTGATGATCCGATCACGCCCCTGGTGCAAAACGCGATCGCGGCCTATCCCGAGCGCCCGGCCCGCCTATTGGTTGGCGATGACCGGATCAGCGCGAACCCTAAACTCAACAATGTCGTCAAAGGATGGAAGGCGGCCAGGTACGACTGGGTGATTATGGCCGATTCCAATGTGTTGATGCCGGTCGACTACATTCAGCGCTTGCTCGCGCGTTGGCGCCCCGACACCGGCATCGTCTGCGCTCCTCCGATCGGCTCTCGACCCGAGTCCTTCGGCGCCGAGATCGAGTGCGCTTTTCTCAACACCTATCAGGCGCGCTGGCAATATGCAGGCGAATCCTCCGGCTATGGCTTCGCCCAAGGAAAGACCATGCTCTGGCGTCGAGAAATTCTGGAGGCCGGCGGAAGCATCGAAGCTTTGGGAGCGGAGATCGCGGAAGACGCCGCGGCGACCAAGCTCATCCGGGCGCAGGGATTCAGCGCCCATCTCGTCGACCGGCCGTTCCAGCAGCCGCTCGGCCGGCGAAATTTGCGCGACATCTGGTCGCGGCAGCTTCGCTGGGCGCGGCTGAGGCGCGCCACCTTTCCATTCTTCTTCGCTCCGGAAATCCTGACGACGAGCCTCATCACCTTCATCGCCGCCGCAATCGCCGCTCCGAGCTTCGGGATAGACCCGGTGGTCGGCTTCGCGCTGGCGGCTGCATTCTGTTACGGCGCCGAGGCCCTCCTGGCCTTCGCCGCCGGATGGCCGCTGTCGTGGCGAAGTCCGGCAGCCTGGCTTGCGCGCGACCTCATGCTGCCGTTCCTGTGGGCCCGCGGCTGGTCCGGCCGCAACGTCGTCTGGCGCGGCAACGCCATGGATGTCGACGAGGGCGTGTTCCTGCAGGAATCCGAACCGCGGCCGCAGATCTGACTGGACAGGCTTTGGCTTTTTGTCCGCGATCTCGTCAGGCGCAAAGCTACCAACTCAACTTGCGAGCAACGATGGCGGCTCAGACCGACTTCAACATTCCGCCGTCGACGTAATAGGTCGACCCGACGGAATAGCTCGCGCGCTCCGAACAGAGGAAGACGAAGAAATTCGCCAGTTCCTCAGGCGTCGCGAATCGCTTGATCGGCGCGTGCTCCCGCGCGACGGCGTCGAGATAGGCTTGCCAGTCGCCGCCCTTATCGGCGGTGAGCTGCTTTGCGGTCTTGATCCAGTCCGGCGTCAGGATAAGGCCCGGGTTGACGCAATCGACCCGGATGTTGTCGCCGATAAGTTCGGTCGAAAGCGTTTTCGAAAACATCATCAGCGCCGCTTTGGTCACGTTATAGATCGGCTCGTACCAAAGAGGCTGCGCGGCGCAGATCGAGGCGTTGTGAAGAATTACGCCGCCGCCGCGCTCCTTCATGAGCGGGGCGAGGCCGCGCGCAAGTCGCACCGCGGCCATCACGTGCAGATCCCAGTAGGACTGCCACTTCTCGTCCGGCGCCGCGAGCACCGTCTCGTTGCTGCCAGTGCCGGCGTTGTTGATTAGAATGTCGGCGCCGCCGAACAGTCGCTTGACGTCTGCGATCAGGTCTTCCGTCCCCTCGCGCTTGGCGACGTCGCAGGCGACCCCTTCAGCCCGAACGCCGAAAGATTTGGCGATCCGGCTCGCCTCGGTGCGAACGCGCTCAACGCCGCGCGCCGCAATGACGATATCGACGCCCTCGGCGGCGAGACCCTCCGCGATCGCCAGACCAATGCCGACGCTGCCGCCCGTGATGACAGCGACTTTACCCTTGAGCCCGAGATCCATATTGCCGCCTATTCCCTACGAACGTCGTCAGGCCTTTACCAGCACGTATAGCCGCCGTCAGCCAACACGATCGAGCCGGTCAACAAGCTCGCGGCGTCGGAAGCTAGAAACAAAACAACAGCGGCGATCTCATCCGGCTCCCCCATGCGCGCCATCGGCGTGCCGTCAATCCAGGCATCGAACATGGGCTTATTCGTCTTGCCGAGAGCGGTCATGGGCGTGTTGATATAAGTTGGCGCAACCGCGTTGACCCGAACCCCGCGCGTACCCCATTCGGCCGCAAGCGATTTCGTCAAATGATGCACTGCCGCCTTTGAAGCGTTGTAATAGGCCTGTGGTTGCGGCTTGTTGACAATGAACCCGGACATCGAGCCGATGGTGACGATCGAACCGCGTCCCGCCGCCAGCATGGGCCTTCCGAAGGCGCGGCAGCACCAGAAGACGCCATTGAGGTTGACGTCGATGACATTGAGCCAATGCTCATCCTCGACCTCTTCCGCGGGCGTTTCGGATCGCGCGACGCCGGCGTTGCAAACGAGGATGTCGATGCGGCCCTTGTCCGCCATCACTCGCGCCGCGGCGGCGTCGACCTGCTTCGAATCGGTGACCTCCATCGCGATGACTTCGGCGGCGTAGCCCTTCTCTTTCATCGCTGTCTGCGCGTCTTGCGCGACCTTGAGATTGCGATCGGCGATGTAGACAAGCGCGCCTGCTTCTGACAGCGCCTCCACACAAGCCAGGCCAATGCCCTGCGCGCCGCCGGTGACGACCGCGACCCGGCCTTTAAGACTGAAGCGATCGAGATACATCGGCGCAAAGCCTCCACAGTGATGTCAGCTCATCCCATTGCGGCCGTCGACATGGAGTGTCGGCGCGGCGACGCAATCGCTGCTTGGCGGGGCGAGAAACAGGGCGGCGCCGGCGTGATCGCCCGGCAGCCCCCTGCCCAACCGCTCGTTCTTGCCGGGCGCTCGACGCTCATATTTGGCCAACAGGCCGTCGACCTCAGACCCCATCGGCGCTTTGTCGCTTCCGCTCAAGCCTTGTCCGACAGGTAATCCGCCAAAGTCGACCGAACCCCGCGCGCCCAGAGCGCCGAGAGCGCATCGGAAAACGCGCGTACATAGCCTGGATTGCGGGCCAGATCCCCGAAGATGTGATGCAACTCGAGGAAAGCCTGCGGGTTGGCGCGCGCCGGCTTCGCCGCCTCCTGAAGCCGCTCCCAGTTCGGGTCATTCGGCGCAATGGGCTTGCCGCTCTCGGTTTCCCCGTAACAATAGCGGCACCAGAGCGCCGACACGAGCGCCAGGCCCTTGATCGACGCGCCTGCTTTCAAGCGATCGGCGGCGCAGGGCAGGATGAACTTCGGCTGGCGGTTCGAGCCATCGAAGCAAAGGCGCTGAATCGTATCGCCAATTTTCGGGTTGGCGAAGCGGCTGGCGATCAGCTCGCGATACGCATCGAGATTGGTGTCGGGCGGGGGCGGGACGACGGGCTGGATCTCGCTCTTGGTCAGCTTTTCGAGAAAGGCGCCGATCTGGTCATCGGCCATCGCCTCATGCACGAAATGGATGTCGAGCAGCCCCGCTGGATAGGCGATCGCGGCATGACCTCCGTTGAGGATGCGAATCTTCATGTGCTCGTAGGGCGCGACGTCGGAGGTGAACGTGACGCCAACGGTCTCGAGCGCCGGTCGCCCGGCCGGAAACTTGTCCTCGACCACCCACTGGCGGAACCGCTCGCAGAAAACCGGCCAATTGTCTTCGAGGCCATACTGGTCGCGCAGAAGGGCGCGCTCGCGGTCGGTCGTGGCGGGCGTGATGCGGTCGACCATGGAATTGGGAAAAGCGACGTTGGCGCGAATCCAGCGCGCGATCTCCGGATCGGTCAGCTCCACCAGACCGGCGACCGCGTTCTCAGTGACGTGGCCATTACCCGGAATGTTGTCGCAGGACATCACCGTGAACGGCGCGACGCCCGCCGCGCGGCGACGCCTGAGCCCTGCGGCGATGAGTCCGAACGCCGTTTTGGGCGCGTCCGCGTGCTGCGCGTCATAGACGATGTCGGGATGGGCGGGATCGAAATGCTGTGTCGCAGGCGAGATGTAATAGCCGCCCTCAGTGACGGTCAGCGAGACGATGCGTATACTCGGCTCCGAAAGCGCGTCAAGCAACGTCGCGGTCTCGTAGGGTTTCACAAAATCGATCATCGCGCCCGTGACGTGGACACGAGTCGTATCCGCCTCCTGCTCGACGACCGTCGTCAGCCAGTCCTGCTCCTTGAGCTTTTCGCGGATCGTTACGTCGGGATCGCGCACCCCGGCTCCGACGATGGCCCAGTCGCGGTCGCGCCCGGCGTTGAACAGATCGTCCAGATAGACCGCCTGATGCGCCCGGTGAAAATTACCAACGCCCATATGAACGATGCCCGCGCGAAGATCCGAGCGTCGATATTTCGGAGGGGCGACTCCGGAGGGCAGGCGATCTAGCGCCGCAGCCGACAGTTTGACGCTCATGATTCGATCCCGTTCATCAAAGTCAAATCTGGAATCGGCGCTTTCGCCGGCGGCCCGCAGTCAGTTCATTCTCCTGCCGTCCTTGTCGAAACGATGCAGGTGCGCTTCGCGAGGCGTGACGTAGATGGTCTGGCCTGGCGTCAACGGCGCCTCGCCCTCCAGACGCAAGGTAAGCTGTCCCATGCCGTCGGATTCCGCATGGACGAACGTGTCGGAGCCAAGGTGCTCCGCCAGGCGCACCTTCGCCGGCCATTCTCCTGCGGTGGTGGACACATCGGCGTGTTCTGGCCGGATGCCGATCGTCTCTGCGCCGCGCTTCGCCGCGGGAGCGCCCTTGATCAAATTCATCGTCGGCGAGCCGATGAAGCCCGCGACGAACAGACCGTTGGGCCGGTTGTAGAGCTCGAGCGGCGAGCCGACCTGCGCGACCGAGCCGCGGTCGAGCACCACGATCTTGTCGGCCATGGTCATCGCCTCGACCTGATCATGGGTGACATAGATCATGGTCGTCTTGAGCGCCTCGTGCAATTCGCCGATCTCGACCCGCATCTGGACCCGCAGCGCCGCGTCGAGATTGGAGAGTGGCTCGTCGAACAGGAACGCCTTCGGCTCGCGCACGATCGCGCGCCCGATAGCGACCCGCTGGCGCTGGCCGCCAGACAGCTGGCGCGGCTTGCGATCGAGATAATCCGTCAGGTTCAACGTCGTCGCCGCCTTGCGCACCTTTTGATCGATGACGTCGGCCTTCTGCCCGGCCATCTTGAGCGCGAAGGCGATATTGCCGCGCACGCTCATATGCGGATAAAGCGCGTAGGATTGGAACACCATGGCGAGCCCGCGCTGCGCAGGGCCGACATTCGTCATGTCCTTGGCGTCAATGAGCACCTGTCCGGAGGTTACGTCCTCGAGACCGGCGATGAGGCGCAGAAGCGTCGACTTGCCGCAGCCGGACGGCCCGACGAACACCGCAAACTCGCCGTTCTCGATATTGAGATTGACGCCGTTGATGATGCTGACTGCGCCGAACGCCTTGCGCACGTCCTTCAGTTGAATGCTTCCCATGGCAGCAAATCCCTATTGCCGGATTATTTGACGGCGCCGAAGGTCAAGCCTCGAACGAGTTGCTTCTGCGAGAACCAGCCGAGGATGAGGATCGGCGCGATGGCGAGCGTCGAGGCCGCGGAAAGCTTAGCCCAGAAGAACCCTTCCGGCGCCGAGTAAGAGGCGATGAAGGCGGTTAGCGGCGCGGCGTTCGAGGTGGTCAGATTGAGGGTCCAGAACGCCTCGTTCCACGACAGGATGATCGCGAGCAGCATGGTCGAGGCGATGCCCGGCACCGCCATCGGCGTCAGCACGTACACGATCTCGTTCAGGAGCGAAGCCCCGTCCATGCGCGCGGCCTCGAGAATGTCGTTCGGGATCTCCTTGAAGTAGGTGTAGAGCATCCAGATCAAAAGCGGCAGATTGAGAAGCATCAAGACGAGGCCGATGCCGATCAGACTGTCGAGCAGATGTAGATCCTTGAACAGGAGATAGATCGGCACCAGCACGCCGACCGCCGGCATCATCTTTGTCGACAGCATCCACATCAAGAGATCCTTGGTGTGCTTGCCCGGCGCGAACGCCATCGACCAGGCGGCCGGCACGGCGATCAGGAGACCGACCAGGTTTGCGCCGATCGAGAGCACGACCGAATTGAAGGCGAACTTCAGATAGTTCGAGCGCTCCTGGACGTCGGCGTAGTTTTCCAGCGTCCAGTTGAAGAACAGGAATTTCGGCGGCATGGCGATGGCGTCCAGCTCGCTCTTGAAGCTGGTCAGGAATGTCCAAAGGATCGGGAAGAAGATGAGGAAGGCGACGACCCAGGCGAGGATCGTCACGCCGATGCGCTGGCTCGCGGATTTCTTGATGGCCATCGTTCAGCCCTCCAGGTTCTTGCCGATGATGCGCATCAGAAAGATCGCAACGATGTTGGCGAGAACGACCGCGACGATGCCGCCCGCGGAAGCGCTGCCGACGTCGAAGTTTAGCAACGCCTGCTTGTAGACGAGGAACGGGATATTCGTGGTCGCCGTGCCAGGACCGCCGGAGGTCGTGACGTAAATTTCCGCAAATACGCTAAGGAGGAAAATCGTCTCGATCAGGATGACGACGGTGATCGCGCGCGAGATATGCGGCAGGACGATATAGAAGAAATACGAGAGCGCCCCCGCGCCGTCGAGCGAGGCGGCTTCTTTCTGCTCCTCGTCAAGCGACTGCAATGCGGTGAGGAGGATAAGGCTTGCGAAGGGCAGCCATTCCCAGGAGACGACGATGATCACCGACAGCATGGGCCAGTTGGTGAACCAGACGATCGGCTGAAAGCCGAGGGAACGCGCGATCCAGGCGAACAGTCCGGAATCCGGGTTCATCAGCAGATTTTTCCACACAAGCGCGCTGACCGTGGGCATGACGAAGAAGGGCGCGATGACCATGAGCCGGAGGATATTCAGCCCGAACACCGGCTGGTCCATCAGCAATGCGACCAGCATGCCCCCGCCAACGCTGATGAAGAGCACCGAGACGACGAGGATCAGGGTATTGAAAAGCGCAGTCAGGAAATCCGGGTCGGTGAGGAAGGACGCGTAGTTTTGCAGCCCAACGAAGCCGCTGCTGTCGGGATCAAGCAGGCTGTAGCGAAGCGTCGAAAAATAGAGCGTCATCGCCAGCGGCACGATCATCCAGATGAAGAGCAGGATGACCGATGGGGAAACGAGAGCGCGACCCGCTGTCGCCGTTTGCTGCGTCGCCATCTTTGCGGCCCTTTCCTCCCGTTTTGCGCGCTGATCGCCCGTTCGGGTCGCGGACAGCGCTTTCTTTTATTTCTTCATCTCCTCGCCATCCCCTCCTCGCGAACGAGAAGGGGGCGGCGCGGGAGGATACCTCAACCTGCCGCCTTGGAACACGCAAGGCGGCAGGGAAACACTTAGTTTACTTGAGGTAGCCGGCCTTCTTCATTACGACTGTAACGCTGGCTTGGGCCTTCGCGAGCGCCTGATCGACGGTCATCGTTCCGGCGAGGGCGGCCGAGAAGTCCTGCCCGGTGTCCGTCGCCATGCCTTGGAACTCAGGGATCGCCACGAACTGGACGCCGGTATAGGGGACCGGCTTCACCGTCGGATGGCTGGGATCGGCCGAGTTGATCGAACTCGAGCGTCATCGCGGCCCACGGAGCCGCCTTGGTATAGTCTGCATTCTTGTAAAGGGAGGTGCGCGTTCCGGGCGGAACGAGTTCCCAGCCATCCTTCGCGGCGACGAGATCGAGATAATGTTTGCTTGTGGCCCATGAAACAAACTTCTCAGCCGCGTCTGCCTTGCTCGTTCCGGCCGGAACCGCAAGCGACCATGCCCAAAGCCAATTTGCGTTCTTCCCGAGCCCGTCGTTGGGCGCGAGCGCGAAGCCGACTTTGTCAGCGACCTTGGACTGCTTCGGATCGGTCACGAACCCGGCCGCAACCGTCGCGTCGATCCACATGCCGCACTTGCCGTCATTGAACAGAGCGAGGTTCTCGTTGAAGCCGTTCGAGGATGCGCCGGGCGGTCCGTCCGCCTTCAAAAGCGCGACGTAGAAGTCCATCGTCTTCTTCCACTCGGGCGAGTTGAACTGCGGCTCCCATTTCTCGTCGAACCATCGCGCGCCGAAGGAATTCGACATAGCGGTCAGGAAGGCCATGTTCTCGCCCCAGCCCGGCTTCCCGCGGAGACATATGCCATAGACGCCGCCCGCCTTGTCGGTCATCTTGTCGGCGGCCTGCCTGATGAAGTCCCAGGTTGGGCTCTCCGGCATCTTGAGGCCGGCCTTCTCCATCAGGTCCGTGCGGTACATTACGAAGGAGCTCTCGCCATAGAACGGCGCGGCGAAGAGCTTGTTGTCGTAAGACAGGCCTGCGCGAATCGGCGGCAGGAGGTCGTTCTCGTCGTAGTCGGCGCCGAGCTTATCGAGCGGCACCAGCCACTTCTTCTTCGCCCAGATGGGCGCTTCGTAGGTGCCAATCGTCAGAACGTCGAACTGGCCGCCCTTGGTGGCGATGTCGGTCGTCACCTTCTGACGCAGCACGTTTTCTTCGAGCGTGACCCAGTTGAGCTTGATGTCGGGGTTGGCCTTGGTGAAATCCTCGGTCAGCCCCTGCATCTGTATCATGTTACCGTTATTGACGGTCGCAATTGTAAGCGTTGTATCGGCAAAGGCGGGGAGCGAGAAACTCGCAAGCGCAACCGCCCCAAGCAGGCCCTTCACGTGAACCTTCATAGCATTTCCTCCATCGGCAATGCCTGGGAACGGGCATTTGCCACTTAAGCGGGCGAATATTCGCCATATCCTTCGGCTTAAGTCAATGCGAATTCGCGCCGCGCTTCTCAGAATTACATCTGGCGATCCAACAGAATGATATCTAAGGCATATTTTTGCCAGGACCTTACCGCTGGAGCAGATGCTCGGCGGTCGCCTCGTCTGTCACCAAACCGGAAATGAGCCGCCCCGCGAGCGCGCCGCGCACCGGCGCCCGCCTCGATGGCCCCATCGCGACGCCGATCACGAGCCGATTGTCGGCGCGTCGCAACGGCGCCGAAGCGACGCGCTGGTTCGTCCCTTCTGTGAGCACTTTGCCTGCGGAATCGAACGCCCAGCCGGTGATTTCCCCGACCGCGCCAAGCTGGCGCAAGGCCTCCGCTTCCTGCCGGGTGATGATGCCGTCCTGCACCAGCGCGGCCGAGTCGCCAACTGCACCCACGCCCACGAAACTGACGTCGGTGCGTTCGGCGAGGTCGAATAGACTCTTCACCGAGGCGAGGCTGGTCAGGAGCTCGCGCTCCTCGACCGAGCGGGCGATGACTGGCAGCGGCATCGGATAGTGCGGCGCCCGCACGCTGTCGGACACGCGAATGATGACGTCGTAGAACGAAGCCGAACCGTCCGTCTTCGTGGTGCCGACCAGCGCGACCAGTCTGTGTTGCGGGCACTCCATCGCCGGCAATTGGTCAGCGACGGCGCGCATCGTGCGGCCCGTGCCGATGCCGATAATCGCGGGCTCCGGCCGGCGCAGCCAACGTTCGAACTCGGCCGCTGCGACTTGGGCGATGCCCAGCGTCGACGACGTCGAGGCCGGGTCGGTCGGGGCGACCTCGCAGAACCTGAGGTCATAGCGCAGCTTGAGGGCCGCGGCGAGCTCCATGCAGCGCGCGATCGGATGGTCGAGCCTGACCTTGATGAGCCGCTCGCTGATCGCCAGCGAAACCAGCCGCTGCGCCGCCTGACGCGAAATGCCAAGCTTGCGCGCGATTTCGTCTTGGGTGTTGCCCGCGACGTAATAAAGCCATCCGGCCCGTGCGGCCTCGTCGAGGCGCAAATCGTCGTGATCTGACTTCCGCGCCATGACTTTCAGTCCGCGCCTTGAGCGTTCGCTCCTGCCGCCCGCGCAGCGACGAGTTCGGGCAACCGCGTCATATCGTCGAAGAGAAGCTCCGCGCCGGCCGCGGTCAAATGCGCGCCTTCGTCAGGGGGCGAGAAATGGCTCGCGCCGATGAAACCGAACACCGTCATTCCAGCCGCGCGCCCGGCGACGACGCCCGCGACACTGTCCTCGATCACCAGGCAGTCTTTCGGCTCGACGCCCATCGCGCGCGCCGCGTGCAGAAAAAGATCCGGACTTGGCTTTCCCTCGGCGACATCGGCCGCGGAGAAAATGTTGGGAGCGAACATGGTCTCGTAGCCGACCACACGAAGCGAGAGACGCAATCGCTCGTGGCCGCTCGAGGAGGCGACACACACGCGCGCGCGCAAACCTTCGATAGCCCGCCGCACGCCTTCGACCCCCTTCAGTTCACGGGCGAACGCCAAGAGAATCTCGCGCGAAAACTCGTCACGAAAATCCGCGGGCAATTGCGCGCCGAGTTCGGTCTCGATTCCATGCAGGGACGAATCGAGTCGCCGTCCCAGAAAGCGTTCGCGTGTTTCCCGGTCAGTCAGGGGGAGGCCTGCTTCGCCCAGCCTGCGACGCATGACGCCGAGCGCGAGCACTTCGCTATCAACCAGCACCCCGTCACAATCGAAAATGACCAATTCAGGCCAGCGAGACTTGCAGCTCAGTTCGCGTATCTCCCGTTCGGTTCGGCGCAGCATTTTGCAGGCTCGGCTCTTGCGCGCATGAAACGCTTCTATCGCCCCGCCAGCCGGCGCGACGGCGCCGGTCGCGAGCCTCGACATCGACGACATGGCGGAGGCCATGGTATGCGTCCCAGCTGCAACCGCCCCCACCATGGCCGAGCCGAGAAGGACCGGCTCCGGACTCTCCGGCGATTCGACCGGCTTGCCGCACACATCGGCGATGATCTGACGGACCAAGCGACTGCGCGCGGCGCCGCCGCTGACGACGATCGAATCGAATTCGTACTTCGAACGCTCGAGCTTGCGGACGATATCGGCTAGGCCATAAGCGAGGCCGCAAAGGCTTGCGACATAAAGTTCCTGCAAGCTTGCGGAATCCTCCCGCAGATCCATACCCATCACGCCGCCGCGAGCGCCCGCATCCGTCAATTGCGATCGGCTGCCGATGAAGTCGGGCAGCACATGCAGGCCCTCCGCGATCAAAGCCGCTTGCGAATGGCCGCCGGTCCGGGCGACGATTTCTGTCTCTAGCGCGTGGAGCGCGCTCTGTCCCGCGCGAGCCGACCATTCAGCGAAGGCTGGATGCATGCGCAGCAAGTGATCGATCGCTCCGCCGAACGCCGACTGACCGCCGTCGATGAGCCATTGATCAGGGGTTAGCGCTCCGAAGTGCGGCCCCCAGATTCCCTCCACGAAACGCGGCTCATCGGCAAGCGCCATGCAGCTCGAAGAAGTGCCCAGTATCAAAGCGAGGCGTCGGCGAGGATCGGTTGGCGCGCCGCCCGATCGCGCGCCTAGCGTGCCGGCGGCGCCAGCGTGCGCGTCTACGAGTCCTGCGCCAACCGGTGTCCCCGGCCGGAGGCCCATGGCCGCGGCGGCCTCCGTCGTCAGGCCCTGGCCGAGCGGCGCGCCCGGCGGCGCCATTTCAGCGCCGATGCGGGCGTAACCCTCATTCTTGAGGAACCCGAGGCCTATATCGTCGAAAAATTCCCCCGGCCAGCGCCTCTTATGCGCGAGATATCCAAACTTGCACGTCGCCGGACAGACGGAGCGGGTCTCCGATCCGGTGGCGCGAAAGGACAAGTAGTCGGTAAGATCGAAAAAATGCCCGGCGTTGGCGATCGTTTCGGGCTTGCACCGGGCAAGCCAGGCGAGCTTCGGCGCATGCATCTCGGGCGAAATCGTGCCGCCCACGTAGCGCAGAGCCTCGTGGCCGCCATCGTTGATTCGCTCGGCGTCGACGACGGCGCGATGATCCATCCACACGATGACGTCCCGCTCGGGCGCCTCGGTCGGGCTCACCGATAAAGAACGCGCGTTCGGGTCAAGCACGACGAGCGAGCAGGTCGCATCGAAGCCCATGCCGCAAATGGCTTCGGGCGGCAGCTCAGACACCTCGACGGCCTCGCGAACGGCCGATGTCACCGCGCGCCAGATGTCGTCCGACGACTGCTCCACGATATCGCCCGGCTCACGCCAGATGGCGATGGGTCGGCGGGCGCTAGCGATCAACCGACCGACCGAATCGAAAATCGCGGCCCGAGCGCTGAGCGTGCCGACGTCAACTCCGATATAGGCCTCGCGCATGGAATCCTTGGCGTCGCTTCGCGGCGGGAGACTTCTCCATTTCCGACGTCGCTGGCAAGCGGCGGCCTTGATGCGGGGCTTTGGGGCTGGCTGCCGCAGCGAAGACGGCGCCTCAATCCGCGACGGCTGGCGGCGCGTGCTTATCTCATAATCAGAAATAAAAGCATTAATTTCGTTTTATAGAACTCGTGCTATAGTGATGAAACGCGTCGAATAGGAACCATGATGACCAGCGCCTTCATCGGCAAAGTTGCGCAAAAGCGCAGTTAAGCTTTTGAAATTTTTCGTTGGCGTAAACTCGTGCGCGAGGGCGAACAACAGTCCGAACTGCAGTGGTCTAAGCCTCAGGCGGGTAGGTTCAGAAGGCCAGCCGCGCCGGACTCGAGACCGAACAAGAGCTGAGAACCGGTCGCGTTCCAGCCAAGCGCGCTGACCCCGCCATTGCCCGCGAGGCGCACCAGAGATTTCCGCCGCATCGGCGAGGCGCACGAGCAGAACGAGGCCGTCGGTATAGCCGATGGCGACGACCAGCGACTTCGGATGGAAGGCCACCTGGCTCACACGCGCCTGGCGCACCCCGCATTCGCGCGGCGCCTTGCCCATCGGCCCATCCTTCTCCTTGAAGGGCCAGACGACGGCGGCGTCGGCGCCGGATGTCGCGAGCCATTGTCCGTCGTGCGACCAGGAAAGCGAACGCGTCTTGCCCGGATAGCCGGTCATGCGCATGTTGCGCGAATCCTGGATTCGCCAGCCATGCAGCGCATTTTCCTGCATCGAGGTCACAAGGAAACGCCCGTCGGGTGAAAAGGTGACGTCCAGATGCGCCCCCTTCCACTCGAACGTTTGCGGATTCCCTTCGACCTTGGGAAACCACAGCGTCGCGCCATTGTAATGGGTCGCTGCGAGGCGAAAGCCCTTGGGCTGGAAGCTCAGGCCGCGGGCGGTGGTCGGCGCGGTCCAAGACCTGACGGTTCCGGTTTCGTCCCGCGCCCGAACCTGCTTGCCGGCGCTCCATGCGTAAGCCTTGCCGCGCAGCGCAAGGGCATCGATCCATTTGCCCTTCTCATCGCCGATATCCTCGAAGCCGCCGTCGGCCCGCACGGCGACCACGCGCCCATCGTCGCCGCCAGTGAGCAGCGTCTTGCCGTCGCTGATCGCTGTCAGCATCGAGGCGTCGGGGTGGACGACAATTCGCTTTTGCGCGTCGGGCGGCCCGATCAGAACGGCGCCATCGGCTAGTCCCAGCGCCGGCCAGCCGTCGACGAACCCCGCGGCTATGACATGCGCGCCCGCATCAAACAGCCGCGCATGTTGGGTAAGCGAAGAAGCCGCCTGGGTATCGGTCATAGACAGCGACGAGCGATCAGGCGGCGCAGGCCAGGAATCCGCTACGGATTTCATCTTCCGCGAGATCACGACCGATGAACACGACCTTGGACTCCCGTTTTTCGTCCGGCCTCCAATCGCGCTGCGAATCGCCGTCAAGCATCATGTGCACGCCCTGAAAAACGAAGCGCTTGGGGTCGCCCTTCATCGCCACGATACCCTTGGAGCGCAGGATATTGAGGCCGTACTCCTGCGTGAGCTGATTGATCCAGGGCATGAACTTGGCTGGATCGACTTCCCCCTCAAGCCTCACAGCGACCGACTGCATGTCCTCGTCGTGGTAGTGTTTGAGGCCGTGATGATGGTGTTCTTCGTGGTCATGGTGGTCATGGTCGTGGTCATCCTCGCGGATGAGGAAGTCAGGCTCGATATCGAGGATCCGGTCGAGATCGAAGGCTCGGCGTTCAAGCACCTCAGCCAGGGGAACGTCGCACTTCTTCGCCCGATGCAGCGTCGCGTAAGGATTGATGGCGCGGATGCGCCCCTCAACCTCGCGCAATTCGGCCGGGCTGACCAAGTCGGTCTTGTTGATGATGATGACGTCGGCGAAGGCGATTTGGTTCTTGGCTTCGGGCGCGTCGCGCAGACGCTGAGCGAGCCATTTCGCATCGGCGACCGTCACTACCGCGTCGAGCCGCGCCGCCTGCTTTACGTCTTCGTCGACGAAGAACGTCTGCGCCACCGGAGCCGGATCGGCGAGGCCGGTCGTTTCCACAATGATGGCGTCGAAGCGGCCCTTGCGCTTCATCAGCCCTTCGATGATGCGGATCAAGTCGCCGCGCACGGTGCAGCAGATGCACCCATTGTTCATTTCGAACACTTCCTCGTCCGCGCCGATGACGAGTTCATTGTCGATGCCAATCTCGCCGAACTCGTTGACTACGACCGCGTAGCGCTTGCCGTGCGGCTCGCTCAAGATACGGTTGAGCAGGGTCGTCTTGCCTGCGCCGAGATAGCCGGTAAGGACGGTGACAGGAATTTTTTCCGCCTCGTGGCTTGGGGTCACGCGCTCATCTCCTCATTGAGAAAGGGATCGCGTCGAAATATAGGGTTCAGTGGGGCTTATGTGTAGTGCCGCCTCCAACCGCTGACGCTACCAAGTGCCAGTACCGGACATCATACCCCCGTTCAGGCCGATATACGGGCCTGTCCATCGCCACGCCGGCGGCGTGATATAGGTCGGCTGCAAATTGACGAAGGGCGGCGGCATTTCATCGCCAGGCAAGGTTGCGGGCGGAGGTCCGAGCACGACAGCGTTCTCTGGAATATAGCCAAATCGGCCGCGCCACCATGCTCGGCACCACTGGCCGACGCATTTCTCCAGGCCGATTTCTGCGCTTTGGGGGATGCGCTGCACGATTCCGGCCTTGCTGTTCGGTGCGGCGCGCATCGTAACCGGCGCGCCGGTCATGGCCAGTTCCGCGCTTGCCGGCGCGATTAGGGCGACGAAAAGGCCAAATCCAAAACAGATACGCACAACCGCCCTCATATTTTTGTGGCGCGCCATGTCGGGCCGTTCGGGCCAAAGGCTGGTTCAATGCGAAAATTGTCATTGGCCGTCATCGCCCCAAGAGACAAGGTTTCCTCGGGCATGATGAGGGTCGCTTGATCGCCGACGAACATGATAACGTGGCGCTTCTCCTCTAACAGCTTTTTCGCCATCGCACGCAGGCCGGCAAAGTAAGGCGCTTTCCTCCAAGCAGCCGGCGCGCCGGGATCGACCTGACCGTAGATAAATCCGTTTGTTGGATAGATGGAGAGCACGAACCGCGCCCGGTCGGGCTTCCACTCATCCGGCATTGTCCCATCGGTCATCCAAAGGCAGAAGAAGCGCCGGCACTGATCGGGCGGAGCCTCGTGGATCAGGCATCCTTTTCCGGGCGCGCAATGCTTGCACCAGATCCCGGGCGGCTTGGCGAATTCGGGCAGCGCATAGACCTTGCAGCAGAGCGTACAAGCGCCGCATTCGCGTCCGGGTGCGGCCGAGTAGGAGGTAAGAAGCA
This sequence comes from uncultured Alphaproteobacteria bacterium, assembly GCA_963737365.1. GTDB lineage: Bacteria > Pseudomonadota > Alphaproteobacteria > Rhizobiales > Beijerinckiaceae > Roseiarcus. Next base: position 1,771,442 of record CAVTSD010000001.1, on the reverse strand, counting down.
TGGCGGTAGAGGACATTGGCGCGGGTCGCTTGGCCAGATTGATGAACCGGACCGCTATCGCGACCGGCTCGGGCTGGCAAGTTCGATAAGCCAACCCGGCCTCGAAGAGCAATCGAGCCGGCTTCTCTGAGACGGCGCCACGAGGTCATGAACAGCTCCTCGCTTTGAGACTTCCTGACCTTCTCGGCGGGCCTGAGCCGTTTGCGGAGGCATCGCGCGGCTTCGGCTTGACCGCGCTCCGCCGCGGGATATGGTCCAACCAACCGCAGCCCTCCCTTCATTTCGGTCGAGACATTGATTCATGCCGCATCTGTTCAGTAAACTCCGCATGCGCGACGTCGACTTCGCCAATCGCATCGTCGTTTCGCCAATGTGCCAGTATTCGTCGGTCGACGGCTACGCGAACGATTGGCATTTCGCGCATCTCGCCGCTCGGGCGGTCGGGGGCGCCGCTTTGGTGTTCACGGAGGCCGCGGCAGTGACCCCCGAGGGGCGAATTTCGCCACAGGATCTTGGCGTCTGGAGCGAAAAGCATTTCGAGCCGCTCGAGCGGATCGCGAGCTTCATGCAAAATCAGGGCGCGCGGGCCGGCATCCAGCTCGCGCATGCAGGCCGAAAGGGCAGCACCTACCGGCCTGGAGCAGGGCAAGGCGCGGTTGCCGAAAATAGCGGCGGCTGGCGTCCTGTCGCTCCGAGCGCCATTGCGTTCAGCGATACTTACCCCAAGCCCGACGAATTGACGCTCGACCAGATCAAGTCCTTGCATAGGGCCTTCGCGGTGGCGGCCGAACGCGCGGCCGCCGCAGGTTTCAACGTGATCGAAATTCATGCCGCGCACGGCTATCTGATCCACGAATTCCTATCTCCGTTCAGCAATCGGCGCATCGATGCCTACGGTGGCTCGTTCGAAAATCGGACGCGATTTCTTCGGGAATGCGTGGGCGCGGTCCGGCGAGCGCTGCCCGAGCGCTGCCCGCTATTCGTGAGAATCTCAGCGACCGATTGGGTTGAAGGCGGATGGGACATCGATCAATCGGTCGAGCTTGCCCGTCTTCTGCTCTCGCTGGGCGTCGACCTGATCGATTGCTCGTCGGGCGGCAACCTTGAGAAAGCCGAGATCCCGATCGGGCCCGGATATCAAACGCCTTTCGCCGAGCGGATTCGGCGCGAAGCCAATATCGCCACGGCGGCGGTCGGCATGATTACGGCGCCGGCTCAAGCCGACCAGATCATCCGCAATGATCAAGCTGATTTAGTGCTGCTCGCGCGTGAGATGCTGCGCGATCCCTATTGGCCGATGCACGCGGCGCAAGAGCTGGGGCATATGGCGCCGTGGCCAACACAATACCTGCGGGCCGCGCCGCGCGGAACGCCCGAACGTGAATCTACGCCGGTTCCACACGATCGCGTCAAGCAAGCTGTTGCCTCCTGATCGATAGAGGAGAAGAGTGCCGAACTGCCGTCAGGCAAGGGAAGGACAAGAAAGCAGGGTAAATAGGCTTGGCGGAGCGGTCCTGCACGCGATAAGCTGACACCGCGCCCTTACCTGGGCTCGGACGGGGAATAACATGCGCAATTCGTTCGTTTCGTGGCTTTCGACGGCGGTTATTGTTGTTGGATTACCCAGCTTGAGTCTGAATACGGCGAATGCGCAAAGCGTCATGAGAACCTGCGCGAGCGAGTGGAAGCAGGCGGAGGCGGCGGGTACGACCCAGGGCCAAACCTGGCCTCAGTTCTTGTCGCAGTGCCGCACGCGCCAGGACTCAGCCGCGGCGACAGTCGCTCCCGCGCCAGCTCCTCAGTCGGGCTCCCTATTTCCATGGTCGCAGCCCTCGGCGCCGACTTCCACCCCAGCGTCAAATGCCGGCGCGCCGTCGAGCGGCCAAAGCGCCATGAGACTGTGCGCAAGCCAATGGAAAGACGCCAAGGCCGCTGGCACCACGGGCGGCCAGACGTGGCCGCAGTTTCTGTCGCAATGCCGCGCGCGCCAGACCTCCACCGCTTCGTCCGGTTTCGCGCCGGCGTCCGCCCCAGCGCCCGCTCCCGCCTCCCAGTCAGGCTCCCTTTTCCCGTGGTGGCAACAATCGACTTCCGCTTCAACGCCGGCGTCGAACGCGAGCGCGCCTCCGGCTCTGCAGGCTGGTCAATATACGACGGAACTGGCCGCTCGCGCCCGATGCCCGTCGGACACGGTCATATGGGTGAACACGCCGACGCGCATCTACCACTACTCAGGAACCCGCTATTACGGTCAAACCCGCAGAGGCGCGTACATGTGCGAAGCTGACGCGCGCGCGGCCGGCTATCGCGCGTCGAAGAATCGCCAGCGCGAGGCGGAGGCTCATTAGGGTGCGCTTTCGAAGGCCTGGACACCACACCGCAGTGTGACGCAGGTCACGTTACGGCATGCTCAGTTCGTGTCTTAACTAACCGTCGCCGCGGCAAAAAGTTGGCCGGCGGTGGCTGGCTGTTAACAAAATTCCCGCAGGCTTTGTCGACTTGCCCCAAGCGCGAACCTGCCGCTGAAGTGAATAGTGGAACTTGAGATGCACCCCTTTCTCCAAACGGATGCGCGTTCCGGTCAATCCGATTGCGGTCATCATTTCCTCCATACGAACATCTTTCTGCGGCACGCGAGCGGCGCATCGGGCGAGGCGGAAGAGCACATCGAAAATCTTCTGACCCAAGCCGCGGTTCTCAAACGTCGCGTATGGGTCAGCAGCATCCTGTTTGCTCAGCTCACGCCTTCAATGTTCGTACCTGGTCGGTTTGACACCCTTCAGGAGTTGACCCGGTATATTCGTTCGCTGACGACATTGGTGACGCCCGACCCGAACACGATGCTGCGCGTTGCGCGGCTTCGCGATGCAAAATGGCAGAGGCCCGTCGGCGTGCGCGGAGCAGACGAAAAACCGCGGATGATGTCGTTTACCGACGCGATCGAGATAGCCTCAGCCCTGTGGGTGAAGGAAGCGGGCGGCGTCGCCGATCTCAAGTTCCTGATGTTCGACGACATAAACTTCAATGGGGCCAAGGGCGGCCCGCGTCTCTCCCTCCTGCACCTCCAGGATTATGCGGAAGATGCGCCCGCCAATTCCGATATCATGGCCGCGGTGCGGTTGAGCCGCATTCAGCCTTCTCGTCAAGCGCGCTCCATTCCGCAATCGGCGTCAGCTCAAGAAGAGTCCGGCGCAATTTCCTGAGCGCGGCGCAAATAAAACGACTGACTGCGCCACGGGTGTCCCCGATAGCCCGATCAGCCTGCCTCGAGCGCCCGTCACCAACGGTTCATTGAGCGAACACGCGTTCAAAGATCGTATCGACGTGTTTCAAATGATAGCCTAGATCGAACAGCGCCTCGAGCTCCTGTGCGCTCAGCGCCTTCGCGACATCCTTGTCTGCCTGGAGGAGTTTGAGAAACTCACCCTCGCCGCGCCATACCGGCATCGCGTTGCGCTGGACGAGCGCATAGGCCTCATCTCGAGCAACGCCTTTTTGCGCTAGCGCCAAGAGCACGCGTTGCGAATGGATGAGGCCGCCGAGGCGGTCGAGATTTTTCTGCATGGCTTCGGGATAGACCACGAGCTTGTCGATCACCCCGGCGAGACGCGCAAGGGCAAAGTCGAGCGTGATCGTCGCGTCGGGAGCGATCATGCGCTCGACTGACGAATGCGAGATGTCGCGCTCGTGCCAAAGCGCCACGTCCTCGAGCGCGGGCGTAACCGCGGAGCGCACGATGCGCGCTAGCCCCGTGAGGTTTTCCGTCAGCACCGGATTGCGCTTGTGCGGCATGGCGGATGAGCCCTTCTGGCCCTCGGAGAAGAATTCCTCCGCCTCCATCACCTCAGTGCGCTGCAGATGTCGGATCTCGGTCGCCAACCGCTCGACTGATGAGGCAACGACGCCCAGGGTCGCGAAAAAAGCAGCATGGCGATCGCGCGGAATGACTTGGGTGGAGATCGGTTCTGATTTGAGGTCTAGTTTGGCCGCCACGTAAGCTTCCACCCTTGGATCAATATTGGCGAAAGTGCCGACTGCGCCCGAGATAGCGCAAGTCGAAATCTCCTCGCGCGCCGCAACGAGCCGGGCGCGCGCTCGCGCGAATTCTGCATACGCGAGGGCGAGCTTAAGGCCGAAGGTGGTCGGCTCGGCGTGGACTCCGTGCGACCGGCCAACAGTCGGCGTCATTTTATATTCGAAGGCGCGGCGCTTGAGCGCGCCGAGCAGCGCGTCAACGTCGGCGATAAGGAGGTCGCTGGCCCGCCTAAGCTGTATGGCGAGGCAGGTGTCGAGCACATCCGAGCTTGTGAGCCCCAAATGAACGAAACGCGCGTCGGGGCCGATGAACTCCGCGAGATGGGTAAGGAAGGCAATGACGTCGTGCTTCGTCACCCTCTCGATCTCGTCGATTCGAGCCACGTCGAACTTAGCCTTCGATCCCTTCTCCCAGATCGCCTTGGCCGCCTCTTTCGGAATCACGCCGATCTCCGCCATCGCTTCCGACGCGTAGGCTTCGATCTCGAACCAGATGCGGAAGCGCGTGTCGGGCGACCAGATCGCGGTCATCTCGGGGCGGGAATAGCGCGGGATCATTGGCAAGGCCGCTTTCTGTTTGTTCCGTCGGGGCGGGGTCTATAGGAACGCAAGTCGAGAATTGAGGTGGACGCGGCCGGTATATCGGGGCGCGTCCAAGAGAGGAGAGCCGCCGCCCCATGCCTTCGCATGCTGTCGACGTCATCGTGCTGGGTGCAGGTATTGTCGGCGTCTCGGCGGCGCTTGCGCTTCAGGGGCGCGGCCGATCCGTGGCGCTTGTCGACCGTCTGCCCGAGGCGGCTGGCGAGACGAGCTTCGGCAATAGCGGCATTGTGCAGACGGAAGGGGTTCTCCCTTATCTGTTCCCGCGCGCGATCCGCGAGGTCGCGCGGGCGGCGGCGAACCGCGATCCGCGCGCGCATATGCGCCATGGGTCGCTGCCGTCGATTGCGCCTGCGATCTGGCGCTATTTCCGGGCCTCGACGCAGACGAGAAAAGCCGCCACCGGCAAGGTCATGGCCCCGCTCCTGTTCGCTGCGGCCGCCGAGCACTTGAAGTTCGCGCAGGACGCGGGTGTGCCTGAGCTTTTGCGGGCCGGCGGCTGGATCAAGGCCTATCGCAGCGCGCGCGGGCAGGAGGTGGCGCATGCCGAGGCCGAGGAGCTCAAGGCGTTCGGCGTCAAGCCGACGCTTCTTGACCGCGCCGGGCTCAGCGCGCTCGAGCCGCATGTGGGCGACAAGGCAATCGGCGGGGTGCACTATTCCGAGCCGCTGTCGACCTCCGATCCCGGCGCGCTCATCCAGAGTTACGCTTCTCTGTTCGTCAAGCGCGGCGGCCGCATGGTGCGTGGCGACGCGCAAAGCCTCGAGCCAGCCGGCGCCGGCTGGATGGTCACGACGGATTCGGGCCGGCTTGCCGCGCACGACGTCGTCATCGCGCTCGGACCCTGGTCGGATGAGCTCGCGCGGCGCTTCGGCCTTCGCCTGCCGTTCTTCGTCAAGCGCGGCTATCACATGCACTACGAGGCCAAGGGCAATGCCGGCCTCTCGCGGCCGGTGCTCGATGTCGAACGAGGATACCTCGTCACCCCGATGGCGCGGGGCCTGAGATTGACCACCGGGGCCGAATTCGCCCGGCGCGACGATCCAGCCTCGCCGGCGCATCTCGAGCGGGTCGAGCCCTATGCGCGTGAACTGTTCCCCATCGGCGCCCGAAAGGACGCCAAGCCCTGGATGGGCCGGCGACCCTGCCTGCCGGACATGCGGCCGATCGTCGGGCCGTTCCCCGGCAAGCCTGGCCTATGGCTCGACACCGGCCACCACCATCTTGGCCTGACGCTTGGCCCGATCACCGGGCGGCTTCTGGCCGACCTGATGACCGGCGAGACCCCATTCGTCGACCCCGCGCCGTTCAAAGCGGAACGGTTCGGGGCGTGATCGTACGCTGCGCCCCGCTGGGGTGCGCATAAACGCCAGTAAACGCCAATATCCGCTAGTAAACGCTAGTAAAAATGCTGACGTTTACTAGCGTTTATTTTTTCGAATTGGGACTTTTCAATGGGTTACGAGCGTTTGGAGTAAAAAAATCCTCTCCGGCCTGCGGTGGCCGGAGGTCCCCTTCTTTTTCCACTGTAGCCATATCCGATCCATCGGAACACGGTAGCAAACATTTCTGACTTTGGCAATAAAATGCGACGAGTTGCGTTCGGCTTCGGGATCGCGGGCCCTGAACTTCAGGCCGCGCTTAGGATTTCCTCATGCCTGCGGCGCAGTTGCGGGGGTTTGGCGCACCCTAACCCTCTACTCGAGTTTTGTCCCGCCATCCAAGCCGAGCCGCGTCTTCCCTCGACGGCTTGACCGTCCTCGGACCGGCCCCTAACGAATACGGCGTCAAAAATTCGGGAGGAAACACCACATGCAAACGAAGCGCACCTTTGTACTGTCCGCGCTGACGGCCGCTGCGCTCGGCGCACTGACTTGCGCCGCCTCCGCCGCCGACGAGCCCAAGATCGCGGTCGACCTCACCACGCTGACGTCGCCGTTCTGGACCGCCTACAACCAATACATCGTCGAGCAAGCGAAGGCTCAGGGCGTCGACCTGCTGCAGCCGTTCAATTCCGAATTCGACACGGCGAAACAGATCACGGGTGTGAAGAACGCGATCACGCTCGGCGCCAAAGGCCTCATTTTCTCGCCATTCGACAGTTCCGCCGCGGGAACGATCCTGAAGACGGCGGCAGCCGCGAATGTGAAGGTCGTCGCGGTCGACGTCGCGCCGGACACCGGTCCGGTCGCCATCGTCGTGCGCGCGAACAACATCGCGTACGGCGAGAAAGCCTGTAAATATATCGGCGAGCATGTGGCCGAAGGCCCCGTCGTTCAGATCATGGGCGACCAGGCGTCGATCAACGGCCGCGATCGAGGCAACGGCTTCCGCGACTGCATCAAGAAGAATTATCCGAAGCTCAAGGAGCTCGAAATTCCGACCAAAGCGTGGTCCGGCGAGGACGCGGCGGCCGGCCTCGACACCATTCTCAACTCGACGCCCGATCTCAAGGCCATCTACATGCACGCGGGCGGCGTTTTTCTCGCACCGGCTTTGCAGACTTTAAAGCGTAAGGGCATGCTTCATCCGGCTGGCGAAAAAGACCACATCGTGATCGTGAGCAATGACGGCATTCCGCAGGAATTCGACGCCATCCGCAAGGGAGAGATCGACGCCACGGTCTCTCAGCCTGCCGACCTCTATGCGAAATACGGCATCATGTATCTCAAGGAAGCAATCGACGGAAAAACCTTCAAGGCCGGGCCGACCGACCATGACAGCACGATTCTCGAAGTGGCTCCCGGCGTTCTCGAGGATCAGCTTCCCGCCCAGTTGGTCACCAAGGCGAACGTGGACGACAAGTCGTTCTGGGGCAACAATCCCAAATAGCTTGTAAGCGTCCTTGATGACCGCGACGTCAGCGCCCGCGAGCCCCGCGGTCCTTCAAGGGGCTGACGTTGTACCGATCGCGGAAGCGATCGGCGTCTCGAAGCGCTATGGCGCGACGGTCGCGCTGAGCGATGCGCGCCTGCGCGTCTTGCCCGGCGAGTTGCATGCGCTCGTCGGGCGCAACGGCGCGGGCAAGTCGACTTTGGTCGGGATTCTGACAGGCCTGCGCGAGCCTGACAGCGGCGAGGTTCGCTTTCGCGGCGAACCGGCGCCGGCGGTCGCCGACCGCGAAGGGTGGCGCCGGCGAGTGGCCTGCGTCTACCAGCATTCGACCATCATTCCTGACCTGACCGTTGCCGAGAATCTGTTCATCAACCGGCAGCCGCTTCGGCGCGGCTTCATCGCCTGGAAGACATTGTGGCGAGACGCCCGCGAGGTGCTCGATCGCTGGGATGTCTCGGTCTCCGAGCGCTCGCGCGCCGGCGATCTTCGCGTCGAAGCCCGGCAGTTGGTCGAGATCGCCCGCGCCCTTTCCTATGGCGCGCGATTCATCATCCTCGATGAGCCGACCGCGCAATTGGATGGCGAGGAAATCAAGCGGCTGTTCGCGCAAATGCGCCGACTGCAGGCTCAGGGGGTGACGTTCCTGTTCATCTCCCATCATCTGCAGGAGGTCTATGAAGTTTGTCAGACCGTGACCGTCCTGCGCGACGCGCGGCACATCCTGACCGCGCCTGCGGCCGGTCTGCCTAAGGACGCGCTCATCGAAGCGATGACCGGCGAGCAAGTGAGTTTCGCTTTCGCTGACGCAGCCAACCGAAAAGCTCCGACCGAAGGTCCTGTGGCGTTGGAAGTGAGCGGTCTCGGCGGCGAGGATTTCGACGATGTGAGCTTTTCCATCCGACCGGGCGAGGTCATCGGACTTTGCGGCGCAACCAGCAGCGGACGCCTTGGCGTGGCCGAGGCCGTGGCTGGGCTCGAGCCCTACACGGCCGGCGCCATTCGCATCAACGGAGTCCCCCTGCGGTCGGGCGATGTTCCCTCTGCGCTGGCGCTGGGCGTTGGCTGCGTGCCGAAAAGCCGCCACCGGCAAGGCCTCGTTCTCACGCAATCGATCGCCGACAACGTCACGATGCCGATTGCGAACGCTCTCGGTCCGCTCGGATTTATCGCGCCCGTGCGCCGCGCTTCCGCCGCGAATAATGCGATCAATACGCTTGGCGTCGTCACGCAGGGGCCGGACCAGCTCGTCTCGGATCTCTCCGGCGGCAACCAGCAAAAAGTTGTGATGGGAAGGGCGCTTTCAAGCCACCCCTCGGTCCTCGTTCTGATCGATCCGACCGCTGGCGTCGACGTGAAATCGAAAGAAGCGCTTCTTGGCGTCATCGAAAACACGCGTCGCGACGGGCGGGCGATTTTGGTGGCAAGCGGCGAACTCGAAGATTTGCGGGTCTGCGACCGGGTGCTCGTGATGCGGCATGGCAAGGTCGTCGCCGAGCATGCCGCGGGCTGGAGCGATAACGAACTGGTCGCGTCGGTCGAGGGAATTTAACGTGAATCAAACTACGGCCCCCGCGCCTGTCGCCCAGCAAAGCCTCGTCGCGCAGCGAACCAGCAGCATCGCCTTGGCGCGGCTTCGCGACCTGGCGCTGCTCCCGGCGCTGGCGGTCCTGCTCGTCATCGGCTCGGTGATCAGCCCCGTTTTTCTCACCTCGGGAAACATCAACACGATCCTGACCTCGTCGGCGGCTTTGGCGCTGGTCGTTCTGGCGGAATTGCTCGTCATCATCACCGGCAAGTTCGACCTGTCTCTCGAGTTCGATCTACGGCATCGCGCCCGCAATCGGCGCCATGGTGGTCCTCCCTGCCGAGAGTTTCGGCTTCGGTTTCGAATGGCCGACTGCGGTCGGCATTCTCACGGTGCTGGTTGTGGGCGGTCTGGTCGGCTTCATCAACGGCTTCATGGTGGTGAAGCTGAGGCTCAGCGCTTTCATCGTCACGCTCGCGATGCTGATCATCCTGCGCGGCATGCTGGTCGGCGCGACGCACGGGCGGACCTTGTTCGACCTCCCCGCCGCCTTCTACGGCCTCATGGTCATCACCTTCCTCGGCCTGCCGCTAGCGGTTTGGCTCTCGGCCGTCGCGTTCGCGATCGCCGGCGTGATGTTGCGTTACCATCGCCTGGGCCGCGCGCTTTACGCCATTGGCGGCAATCCTGAGGCCGCTCGCGCCGCCGGCATTCGCGTCGAGCGCATCACCTGGGGCGTCTACGTGCTGGCTGGAATGCTCGCCGCCTTGGGGGGCCTCGCCATCACAGGTTATGTCGGCGCGATCAGCGCCAATCAGGGCAACGGACTCATCTTCACGGTGTTCGCCGCGGCGGTGATCGGCGGCATTTCGCTGGACGGCGGCAAGGGAACCATGTTCGGGGCGCTGACCGGCGTGCTGCTTCTGGGCGTCGTCGGCAATCTCTTGACGCTTGCGCAGGTACCGTCGTTCTGGATCCAGGCGATCTATGGCGCGATCATTCTGGGGTCTTTGATGGTCGCGCGCTTCGCGGGCGGCCAGTCGCAGGAATAGGCGAGCTAGTAACGTTCCATTTACCACTCGCTTGGATTTGCGCCTCGCCGAAGGACCCTTCGCGTCCGCTCAACGTTGACGTTTCGGCAAGCATGCGGGCCGCAGTGTAAAGCGGGCACCAAGATGAGGTTGATCGCCTTCGCGCGGGCGCCAAACGTGGTCAAGCGCGAAGGTCTGTAAACCCAATCGCTTTGACGCGAGCGGCTGTCTGCTTCAAAAGTACCACCGATAACCCTTGGTCAGTCAGGGAAAAGGGCGTTGAGTTGACTGGCAAGCGTTTCGCGAAAAAGTGCGATCGTCTCGGCTTCCGTCTGGTTGTCGGGCTGCTTGCTGGCGCGATGGTCATGAGCGATTGGAGCGTCGCCGAGGCTTTTGATTTCTTCGGCCTCTTTGGCTCGGACGACAAGCCGGCGGCGGTTTCCCGCGCCTCTATTCCGTACACGCTCACCGTTGAGGTTGCGGGCGACCCCTCAGGACTCAAAGACGCCGTGAGGGACGCTTCGTCGCTCTATAGCCTGCGAAAGGACGCCCCGCCGGACGGGGAAGCCCTCGCGCGACGCGCCCAAAGCGATTTTGCGCCGATTATCGACGCGCTCTGGGGCGCGGGTTATTACAACGCCAGCGTGACGATATCGATCGACGGGGCCGCCCTCGCGATCGGATCGAGCGACATCGCAGCCTTCGCGCGCGCCGCTGAATCTTATCGCAATCGAAGCGCCGCCCCGGTCGTCATCAAGGTCGAGCCCGGCCCCTTGTTCAAGCTGCGCTCGGTGCGCGTTGTCGATGCGCTTAGCGTTGAGTTTACTGAAGCGGAGCTGCCGCAGCGCATCGTCAAGCTCAAGCCAGGCGACCCCGCGGCGGCGGCCGAGATCCGCGCCGCCGAGACGCGCATTATCGACTATTTTCGCAAGCAAGGGCGTCCGCTCGCCAAAATTCAGTCGGTTTCGCCGGTCGTCGATCACGCTCAGGACATTATGGACGTCACGATCGTGGCGGCGCCGGGCCCCATCGCGCCGTTTGGCGAAGCGACGATCAAGGGGCCTCAGACTTTCGATCCCGCGATCGTGCGCTCGTTTCTCTACATCCATCCGGGCGATCCCTATTCGCCGGCGGCGATCGCCGATGCGCGCAACACCATCCGCGAAATTCCGGCGGTCGGGGGCGTGCGGATCACCGAAGGGACGACGCTCGACGCCTACGGTCGGCTCCCCTATCAAATCGATGTCGAGGACCGTCTGCCCTATGCGGTTGGCGCATCGCTGAAATATTCGACGACGAACGGGCCCGAGGGACAGGTCTATTGGGAAGACCGCAATGTGTTCGGCGGCGCCGAACGCCTGCGGCTGCAGGCCGACGTCTTCTATGCGCCGCCATGGTATATTTCATCTCAAAGTCTCAGCCACTTCTCGTCCAACGATATCGGCGGGCGCGTGTCGGCAAGCTTTCTTAAGCCCGCCTTGGGGGGCACGACCAACGACCTTCTCATCAATGCTCTCGCGGAGAAGATGAGCACGAGCGGCGCGGGGTTTGTCGGCTATCAGGCCGAGGACGTGGACGGGACGGCCGCGCTTCGCCACCGATTCAACCAGAATTTCTACGTTCAGGCGGGCCTGGAAGCGCAAAAGGGCGACGCCACGGATGCGTTGGGCACGGTCAACTACACGCTGGTCGGCGTTCCCGTTTCCGCCAATTTCGACACGACCGACAGCAAGCTCGATCCGACGGGCGGGGTGCGCCTCAACGCTTCCGCCGTGGGCTTTGGCACATTCTTGGGCTCGAGCCTCGACCTCGTGCAACTGAAGGCGGGCGCCTCCGCCTATTATTCCATCGACGCTGACTCCCGCTACGTGCTTGCAGGGCGGGTTGCGGCCGGCGCCATGGGCGGCCCGCAGCTCGACGAAATTCCAGCCAACTGGCGCTTTTATGCGGGCGGCGGCGGCTCCGTCCGCGGCTACGCCTATAACGAGCTCGGCCCGACCGTTTTCTGGGGCGCCGTGGTCGGCGGGCGCAGCCTGTTCGACGCGTCAGCGGAAGTGCGCGTCAAAGTGACCGATACTATCGGCGTCGTCCCATTTTTCGATATCGGAAACGCGTTCACTTCAAGCTTCCCGACTTTTAACGAACCTCTATACGCGGCGGCTGGTCTCGGCTTGCGATACTATACGTCCGTTGGCCCTATTCGCCTCGACGTCGCCTTCCCCATCGAGCGTCGCGCCGGCACGGGGCCGGTGGCGATCTATGTCAGCATCGGGCAGTCCTTCTGATGGCGCAGCTCCTCCTCCGCTCCAGAGGCTTGGCGCTGATTGCCCTGCTCGCCTTTTGCGTCAGCGCGCAGGCGACGGAACAGGATAAGGGCGTGCTCGCCAACCTGATCTCGCGCGCTTTGTCGTCGCCGGGAATGACCGTCTCCATCGGCGCCGTGAACGGAGTCTTGTCGTCCGACGCGTCGATCACCGACATCGTCATCTCCGACCGCGATGGACCGTGGCTGAAGGTCGACAAGGCTCGGCTCGTGTGGAACCGGCTCGCTTTGTTCAGCCGGCGGCTCGAGGTCGACCAGCTCACGATCGGGCGACTCGAGTTGCTGCGGCGCCCGCTTCCTTCGGAGACCCCGCCGCCGGATACGGGCGCGCAGCAGCCGATCCTCCCGGAATTGCCGGTCAAGGTTCTCATCAAGCAGTTCGGCGTGCAGGAGCTCTCGCTCGCGGAGCCGGTGATCGGCGTCGCCGCGCGCCTCAACATCGCCGGCAAGGCGACGCTCGGTCCGCCCTCCGAGGGCCTCGACCTCACCCTGACCGCGCAGCGCCTCGACGCGCCGGGCGATTTCAAGGCGCAGTTGACCTACATTCCCGCGACGGATCGGCTGACGCTCAACGTCAACTCGTCCGAACCGGCCGGCGGTATTTTCGCCCATCTCGCCAATCTCCCCGGCCTGCCGCCGGTCAAGCTCGCCTTCAATGGCGCAGGCGCGCTCGACAACTTCACCGCGAAGCTCGACTTCAACGCCGGGGCGGACGTGTGGGCGAATGGGCAGGTGATCGTTGCGCGGCAGGGCGCGGCGCGCAAGCTGACGCTCGATCTCGACTCGCGCCTCGAAGGCCTCGCGCCCGGCGTCGTTCGGCCCGTCTTCGCCGGCCACACGACGCTCAAGGGCGATGTCCAGTTCAACGACGATTCGAGCATCGCCCTGCCCGGCGGTCTGCATCTCGTGTCGGCCGCGGCGCGACTCGACTTCGAAGGCGAAAAAACCGCGAATGGCCTGCTTGATTTCAAAGTCCACGCTGGCGCGATTCCAGGTTCCACAACGGTCGGAAAACTCGACCTCAACGCGTCGATCAATGGACCGCTTGCGAGCCCGACGATCGAGGGCACATTGGACGCTGGAGAGATTCGGGTCGAGCAAGGCTCGGTCGAGCGAGTCGAGGCGACCTTTCACGCCAGTCCTGATGGTCCGCTGACGGACGAGAAGACGCGCATCCTGTTCGAGAGCCAAGCGTCGGTAAACGGTCTGGCGCTCGCCGATCCTGCCTTCGCGCAAGCGATCGGACGCGAGCTCACTCTCAAAATGCGCGGCTCGGTTTTGAAAGGCGAGGCGACATTCGATGCGTTCGATCTTTCGGCGCCCAATGTCGACGCGCAATATTCTGGTCTGCTCTCGGGGAGCAAAATTCATGGCAAGGCGAATGTCGTGGTCCGCGACTTGAGCCGTTTCGCGCTGCTCGCCGGAGGAGCGCTCAAAGGGGAAGCGCACATCTCCGCCGATCTGGACGGAGCGCCCCGCTACGGCGCCTTGAGCGCGACCATCGACGCCCATGCAACGAAACTCATGACGAACTATGCGATGCTCGATCACGCGACGGGCGGAACGCTCGATCTGACGGGCGCCGCGCGTCTGATGCCCGGCGGCGGTTTCGGCTTCTCCGATCTGCTGGTGAGCGGACAACATGGGACCGCCCAGCTCAATGGGGAGTACGGGCGCGACAAGGTGGACCTCGGCGCGCGCATCGAGATTCCAGAGACTCAAGTCCTCGACCCGCGCGTCAGCGGCACGGCTGAAATCGCTGGCGCCCTGAGCGGAACGCCTTCCGATCTCACCGCCGCGCTGAAAGCGAATTTGGGCGAGGGAAAACTCCTCGACCGCAAGACATCCGGCATCGCTCTCGAAGCGCTCGCCAACCACGTGACCGGTCTCATCGACGCGAACGCGACCTTGTCCGGAGATGTCGACGGTAATCCTCTCCAAGGCTCGGCGCATGTCGCAAAGCGCCAGGACGGGGGCTGGGCTGTCGACAATCTTGCGCTGAGCCTCGCTTCGGCGCGCCTGGCCGGCGCCCTCGCCGTTGGCGCCGATGCGCTGGCGACTGGCGACTTGAGCTTCAGCGCGACCAATCTCGACGATCTGTCGCCGCTCGTTCTGACGAAGTTGACCGGCGCTCTTGAAGCGAAAGCGAGCGCCTCCGTCGCTGACGGAAAACAAATGCTCTCCGTCGCAGCGAATAGCGATCGAATGACAATAGGCGCCAATCGCCTCGAGGGCTTGAAAGTCGACTTTAAGGTCGCCGATCTGTGGGGCGCGAAGATCGTCTCCGGGTTCGCTCAGCTTGCTCGGGCCGAAGTCGGCGGGCAGTCGATCACGGGCGTCAAGCTGACCGCGACCGGCGGCGAATCAGGCAGCGACCTCGAGTTGAACGGCAACGCGCGCGGCCTTGCGCTGACGGCGCGCGGGCGGCTCGTCGGCGGGCCGCCGACGCGTTTGGAGCTTGCGAGCTTCGCCGCTCAGGGCGGCGGCCAGCGCATCACCCTCTCCGCGCCGGCGACCGTGACCTACGGAAGCAATGGCCTCGAGATCAAGGATCTCGCGTTCCGGGTCGGCGCAGGCCGGCTGTCCGTTTCCGGCCATAGCGGATCGACGCTGGCGCTGAGGGCGAACGCCACGGCGTTGCCGCTTACGGCGTTCGATTTGGTCTCGCCCGGCCTTGGCCTGTCGGGTGTCGCCGATGGCGAGGCGACGATCGGGGGAACGCCCAGCAATCCGACCGGCGACTGGCGGGTGCGCGTGCAGCACGTGACCGCGCCGCAAATGCGTAACGCAGGCTTGCCGGCGCTCGAAGTCACGGGTTCCGGCCGGCTCGCGGGAGGCCGAACGTCACTTGATGTTGCAATCAAAGCCGGAACCGGCAACGCGGTGCATTTAACTGGCTCCGCTCCGCTCGCGCCCGACGGGCCATTGGACGTGAAGATCGACGGCGCCCTCGACGCGCGCCTCGCCAATACGATGCTTTCGGTGTCTGGTCGCCACGCTGCGGGTTCGCTGGCGCTCGCGCTTCATCTGCGCGGTACGATTGCAAAGCCGCAGGCGCAAGGAACGGTTCGCTTGAGCAGCGGCGAACTGAGGGATGATCAGACGGGATTCAAGCTTACCGGAGTGACGGGGACATTCGTCGCGAACGGGAGCACGATCCGGATCGATCATCTCGCGGGGACGACGCCCAACGCCGGTTCGATCAGCGCGAGCGGCGAGGTCAAGCTCGATCCCGCCGCGGGCTTTCCTGGCTCCATTCGGCTGACCGGCCAGCACGCTCAGGTCGTCGCCAACGATATCCTCTCCGCGACGGCGGATATGACAATCGATGTCTCAGGCCCCCTCGCTCAAAAGCCGAGAGTCGACGGCCGCATTACGATCGTGGGCATGGACATCTCAGTGCCCAGTCGTTTTAACAGCGTATCCTCCCCCCTCCCCGGCACGAAACACCTGAACCCGACCGCGACGGCGCGAGCGCGGCTTGCGCTAGCGGCTAAAGCCAAAGGGGCCGGCGCGCGCGCGCCTCCTTTCGATGCGACGCTTGCGCTGACGATCTCGGCCATGAATCGCATTTTTGTCCGCGGCCGCGGCATCTACGCCGAGCTGGGCGGAAACCTGCATGTGGACGGGTCTGCCCGAGCCCCGCAGGTCACCGGCGGCTTCGAGCTTCTGCGCGGCTCGCTCATGCTCCTGAGTTCGCGCCTGACCTTCACCCGCGGCGACATCCGATTCCATGGCGATGTCATGCCCGAGCTTGATCTCGTCGCCGAGACAAGCACGAGCGGCGTCACCGCCCAAATCGCCGTGACCGGGCCCGCGGTCCAGCCAGCGTTTCAGATCAGCTCCAATCCCAGCCTGCCGGAAGATGAAATCCTGTCCCGAATCCTGTTTCAGAAGGCGGCCGGCAGTCTATCGGCGTTCCAGGCGCTCGAATTGGCGAACGCAGTCGCGACTTTGTCTGGCCAAGCCGACGCCTTCGAAAATGTGCGAAAATCGCTCGGCGTCGACAGCCTGGACATCAGCACGAGCGCCTCGGGCGGCGCTCTGGTGAGCGCAACGCGCGCCATCAACGATCGGGTAAGCGTCGGCGTGACGACCGGAGCGAGGGCGCAGGACAACGGAGTGAACCTGAATTTCGACGTCACCCGCCATGTGAGGCTCCAGGCGGGCGTCGACTCGAGCGGCGGGTCGAGCGCCGGCGTCGGCCTCGACTGGGAGTACAAGTAGAGCCATTGCGCGTGGCCGCCGAGCCGCTAAATAAGGTCGGAACGCCGCCGCCCGGCCGCGGCAGCGGGAGCGCGCGTGAACAGCAAAGCCAAGCAGCGCGCCCAAAGCGGTCAGACCGACCCCGATGAGGTCGAGCTGGACGACCCCCCGATTGACACCACGCCTCTCGCTCCGCTGACGAGCGCCCGAAGGGCAGCAGGTTTTCGACGTCGGCGAAGAGAACGCCGGCGAGCGACTCGATCGCTTCCTAGGGCCAAGCGGCTGCGGCGAGACGTATCGCGCTGTCGCGCACCCGGCTCAAGGCGCTGATCGAGGCGGGCGAGGTGAGGATCGGCGACAGCGTCGCGCGCGATCCTTCGACGCGGCTCACGACGGGCGCGCGCATCGCCTTCGAGGCGCCGCCGCCGGAGGACTCGCCGCTCATCGGCGAGGATATCCAGCTTGCCGTCGTTTACGAGGACGAGCATCTGATCGTGATCGACAAGCCGGCCGGGCTCGTCGTCCACCCGGCGCCCGGCCATGCCGCGGGCACCCTGGTCAACGCGCTGATCCGCCATTGCGGTGCGAGCCTGTCGGGGATCGGCGGGGTCAAGCGGCCAGGGATCGTGCACCGGCTGGACAAGGACACGTCGGGGCTTCTGGTCGTCGCCAAGACCGACGCCGCCCATCAGGGCCTGGCGGATCTCTTCGCCGATCATGGCCGCACCGGCTCGCTCGAGCGCGAATATCTGGCGCTCGCCTGGGGCGGCTTCGAGGTGAGCGCTGGAAAGGTCGTCGCGGCCCTCGGACGCGATCCGCGCAATCGGGAGAAAATGGCGGTCTTGAGCGAGGAGCGCGGTCGGCACGCCACGACACACTGGCGGGTCGAGGAAGACCTCGGTCCCGCAAGCCTCCTCGCCTGCCAGCTCGAAACAGGGCGGACCCATCAGATTCGGGTGCACATGGCCTCGATCGGTCATCCCTTGTTAGGCGATTCGGTCTATGGATCAGGGTTCAAGACCAAGGCGGCGCTGCTTGGGAGCCGCGCCGCCTCCGCGCTCACCGCCCTTGGGCGACAGGCCCTCCATGCCTCTGTCCTGGGTTTCGATCATCCAGCGACCGGCGAGACGCTCCGCTTCGAGAGCGCGCCGCCCAAAGATTTTGCGAGGTTGCTCAAAGCATTACGAGCTGCGCAGCCGGCCTGACGGTCTTTATGGAACTGAAACGGCCATGAAACAATTTCTTATTCGCGACGAATAAGTGTCTAGGCGCGGCCCTTTTTCGGCCACGCTTGCTCGACCACAATATATCCAACCGGCGCTAGCGCCATCAGGTGATGGCCCAACAGCCGGTCTCCAATCCGAGGACAACATGGCTGCTTCGCTGCCAATCATCGCGGGCGAATCGGGACTTGCCCGCTACCTGCAAGAGATCAAGCGGTTCCCAATGCTGGAGCCGCAAGAGGAATTCATGCTTGCCAAGGCCTGGCGAGAACATGGGGATCGCGAGGCTGCGCACAAGCTCGTGACCTCACATTTGCGGCTCGTGGCGAAGATCGCCATGGGCTATCGCGGCTACGGCCTGCCGATCGGGGAAGTGATCTCCGAGGGCAACGTAGGACTCATGCAGGCGGTCAAGCGCTTCGAGCCGGACAAGGGCTTCAAGCTCGCGACTTACGCCATGTGGTGGATCCGCGCCTCGATCCAGGAATACATCCTGCGCTCGTGGTCGCTCGTGAAGATGGGGACGACGGCGAGCCAGAAGAAGCTGTTCTTCAACCTGCGCAAGGCCAAGAGCCGCATTTCTGCGCTCGACGAAGGCGATTTGCGCGACGATCAGGTCGAGACGATTTCGAAGCGGCTCGGCGTCGGCAAGCAGGACGTGATCGACATGAATCGCCGCCTCGGCGGCGACGCCTCCCTCAATGCGCCGCTGCGTGAAGGCGGCGAGGGCGAGTGGCAGGATTGGCTGGTCGACGACGCGGTGGATCAGGAGACGCTGCTCGCCGACCGCGAGGAATCGGACGTTCGCATGGATGCGCTGCGGGGCGCCTTGAGCGTTCTCAACGCGCGCGAACGGCGCATCTTCGAGGCGCGCCGCCTGGCCGACGATCCGATCACGCTCGAGGAGCTTTCGGCCGAATTCGGCGTGTCGCGCGAGAGGGTGCGGCAGATCGAGGTGCGCGCTTTCGAGAAGGTGCAGCAGGCGGTCAAGACCGGCGTCGCCAAGGCGCAGCTGCCGAGGAGCCGGGAGCCGGCGGCGTTGCCGGCTCGGTGACGCGCGCCGGCAAGTCGCGCCCGGCGGCGCTTCATGCCGGAAATTCTCGCGCGGCGTCGAAAAATCTGAAATAGGCTTGGCGTAGACTCGGATTGTCCTCGCTGAACCGAACAGGCCGTCCTATGCGCCCCATCCGATTTCGCTCGCGCCAGTCGCGCCGCCCCTTGGCGCATGCCGCGTTCGCAGCGGTCGCGCTCTGGGCGTTCCCTGCGCTGGCGGGCGACAAGCCGGCGACGCCCGAAGGCGCCGAGGCGCTAAAAGCGCTCATCGCAAAATATCTGCCTGCCGCGCAGGCGGGAGCGACGCCGTTTGTGACGGTCAAGCCGGACGGCTCGCACTATCTCGTTTCGGCCGACCTCAGCGCGCTCAATGCGCTGCTCGCCGAGACGGGCGTCTCCTATGATCCGGCGGTCATCGCCTATCAGGCGGTCGAGCAGGACGACGGCAATTGGCGGGTTTCCATGGACTCGCTTCCCCGTATCGGCTTTCATTCCAAGGACGCGACCGGCGCCATCGAACTCACGAACTTTCGCTCGAGCGCGCTGATAAGTCCGGCCATCGCATGGCTCCTCTCCGGCTCCGCCAGCCTGGATAAAGGAAGTTTCGAGGTCCAGAACCCGAAGCTCACCCAGACGATCGATTTCGGACCCGTTCAGGAGACGATTGCAACCAATGTCGCTGGCGACGGCTCCGTGTCGACGCAGGTGAAGGAGGAGATCGCCGAACTCGGTCTCAAAGCGGTCGGCGCCAGCGAAGGGGAAGGCGACGCCGGCGCCCCGATCAATTTTAGTGGCCGAGCCGACAAGGCGCTGATCAATCTCGGCGTCGAAGGCTTCAAGAGCCGTAGGGCGTTCGACCTCTGGGGCCTGCTTGCGGCTTACCCCGCGCGAGCCGACCTCGCCTCGCATGAAGCGGAGCTCAAGGGCCTGCTCAAGGAGCTCGCGGCGCCCGGCCTCAAGCTCGACGAGGGGATCGAAGCGCAGAAGGCCGTCATCATCGCTTCCCTGGGCGCGATTGCTCTCGGGGATTTCAAGTATCAGCTCGGCGCGGCCAATGCGGGACCCGAGAGCGCGCTCAACCTCAGCCTTTCAGCCGACGGATTGAGCCTGCCGGTCGGCCTCCTCCCCCCCAACGCCGCCGCCCTCACGCCGTCGAAGATCGATGTGACGGCGACGCTCAAGGGCATCAACATTACCGCGGCCGCCAACGAGTGGATCTCCGACCTCAGCCTGCAGGGTGACGGGCCGCTCCTCTCCGATGACAACGCGACGAAGGTCGAGACGGCCTTCCTCAGCTCCGGCCCCGTCCAGATCGAGTTCGCCCCTTCGCATGTGATCGCGCCGGCGGTCGACGCGGATTTCGCCGGCTCGATCCGCCTCGATCATGCGAAGCCGACGGCGGCGATCACGATTCACGCGAGGAGCTTCGACAAGACGATGGCGGCGGTCAAAGACCTGGGGCCGGACATCGCCAGCAAAGCCATGCCGGGCCTAGCGCTCGCCAAGGGGCTCGGCAAGAGCGAGAGCGACGGCAGCTTGAGCTGGCTGGTCGAACTCGACGCCGAGAGGTCGATCAAGGTCAACGGCATCCCATTCGGCAAGGCGCCGGATTAGGTTCGAGCCCAGGCGCGAAGGCTTCAGGATGCAACCCGCCGCGCGAGTTGGCGCTTGGAATAAGTGCGCTTAAACGCAGGTAAACGCGCCTAAACGCTAGTTAATTTGCTTGCATTTGCTAGCGTTTATTTTTCCGAATCGGGACTTATCAATGGGTTACAAGCGATTCAAACAAAAAAATCTTTCGCTGTTTTCGCCGGACCCGTCAAAGTTGCAAAACGCGTGGAAAAGCGCGCCATGGCTCGTCCGCGCCGCAGATAGGAATGAGCCGAGATCCAGTTTTCCATCTCAGGATGTTAATGGGGATTTCTGCTTTAAGCAATAAATTGTATGGGTCTTCTGGCGTTAGCTGTCGTTGGAGCTAGGATTTGTTTTCCGTTATGCCAGGCTCGACCTTGCTGGGCCCAGCCATAGATGGCCGGCGCT
Source organism: uncultured Alphaproteobacteria bacterium (assembly GCA_963737365.1). Lineage (GTDB taxonomy): Bacteria > Pseudomonadota > Alphaproteobacteria > Rhizobiales > Beijerinckiaceae > Roseiarcus. Next base: position 1,750,571 of record CAVTSD010000001.1, on the reverse strand, counting down.
AAGTCGGCCATGACGGCTTCCCGTTCCATCCGGGGCCGACCGCGAACACCATAAAAGCCAGCGCTGAACCATAAAGTTCGGAAATGACGGCTGATGGAACCGCTCTAGGGCTCGCGCGTTACAGGTTGGCGCGCCGTTATGGGCCGCCATCAGGAGTTTTCATCATGAGTGGCACGACCGACAAGATCTCCGGCATCGCCAATGAGGCGATGGGCAAGGCGAAGCAGGGCGTCGGCAACGTCGTCGGCTCGGAGAAGTTGAAGAGCGAAGGCGCAGCCCAGGAAGTGAAGGGCGATGCGCAAAAGGCCGTCGGCGACGCGAAGAATACGGTCAAGGATGGCGCGAACAAGGCTGCGGACGTCGTCAATAGGAATCTCTGACGAGTTCTGACTTGTTTGGTCGAAAGGAGCCGCCCCGAAAAGGGGCGGTTTTTTTAGTTGGGCGAGGCTTTGTACGCTCACGTCAAGAACAGCAAGCCAGCGCGCGGGTGGCGATGGGGCCTGGCAGCGGCGGCCGGGAGTAAGTTCCCTTATTTGACGCCGGAGCGCGCCGCCCGGTCGATCAGCGCGTCGATGCGCGACAGGAACGTCTTCAAAATCGGCGAGGCATTGCCTTTGCGGTAGCCAATCATGAGATCGACACTCGGCTGCTCGCCCTTGAGCCGGCGGCTCACGATGGACGGCGGCAAATAGTCCTCAATCGAAATCGGCAGGAGCGCGACGCCCTGCTCCGACGTCACCAGCGACATCGCCATGGCGAAATTGTCGATTCCGAAGCGGGGCGCGATCTTGACCTCCGATCGGGCGAGGTAGCCGTTGACGGCGGCCCGCAGAACGCGGGGAATCTCGGATATGCCGATGAAGGTCTCGCCCTCGAGATCGTGCGGATCGAACGTCTTGCCCGCCGCCAGTCGATGATCGCGGGACAAGATGGCGACGAGGGGCTCCTTCAGGACCAGCTTGAACGCGAGATCGGGGTCCGGTTCGTGACGGAGGAAGGCGATGTCGACCCTTCCCTGCTTGAGGTCCTCGGCAAGGGTGACCGAGAAACCGCTCGACACCCTGATCTCGATATTGGGCAATTCGTCGCTGAGAATCCGGGTCGCGGGCGCGAGCCAGGCCGCTTCCTGTCCGGTGAGAAAGCCGACGGCGAAAATCGCCTTGGCCGGCCGCGCCGCGCGGCGCGCGGCTTCGACGGCAGCCTCGGCTTGCGTCAAGGCCAGGCGCGCGTGATCCAGAAAGGCGCGGCCAGCCGGCGTCAATTCGACGCCGCGCACGCTGCGGGCGAACAGCGCCGCGCCGACTTCCTGCTCGAGGTCCCTCATCTGACGGCTGAGGGAGGGTTGCGCCGTGTGCAGGCGGCTTTCCGCAGCGAGCTTCATGCTGCCCGCCTCGGCGACGGCGATGAAATAGCGAAGATGGCGGAGCTCCATATCTATTTCTATACCTTGCAGGCATATCCGTAAACCTACAAAGTCTTTTTCAAACGCGGCAATGTGGAGGTAGTCATGGGCAAAGGCGGGCGGCCCGGAGGGCCCCTAGATCGGCATGGACGCATGCGCTGAATTGTTGTTTGCGCCGAATTTGCTCGAATCAAGGCGACGCGATCGAGGATCGGCATACGTATCGCCTCGGGCGTGAGTTTGTCTCGCGCTGCTCTCCGAGGGGCCTTGGCGGGTTTGGCGGCGCCTCTGTCGCTCGATCTTCCGGGCATATCCAACGAGACCCGGCGCTTTGTGCAATTGAGGAGAATCGCTATGTCGAAGAGGCTTGAAGGCAAGGTTGCGCTCGTGACCGGGGGATCGCGAGGGATCGGCGCAGCGATCGCCAATCGGCTCGCCGCCGACGGCGCCGCGGTCGCCATCACCTACACGAAAGGGGCGGACGCGGCGGCGTCTGTCGTCGAGGCGATCAAGGGCTCGGGCGGCAAGGCGATCGCCGTGCAGGCGGATGCGACGGCCCCCGATCAGGTGAAGGCCGCGATCGACAAGGCGGTCGCCGCCTTGGGCAGGCTCGACGTATTCGTCAACAACGCCGGCACCGCGATCCCAAAGAAATTCGAGGAGACGACGCTCGAGGACCTCGACCGGGTGATCGACCTCAATCTGCGGGGCGCGTTCGTCGCGACCCAGGGCGCGCTCAAGAACATGAACAAGGGCGGGCGCATCATTCTCATCGGATCATGCGTCGGCGAGCGCATGATGACGCCGGGCCTCGTAGCCTATGCGGCCACCAAAGGCGCGATCAAGATGTTCGCTCAGGGGCTGGCGAGGGAAGTGGGCGATCGGGGCATCACCGTCAACAACATCCAGCCGGGCCCGATCGACACGGACCTCAATCCCGCGTCGGGCGAATGGGCGGTTCCGCAAAAGGCTCTGACCGCGCTCAACCGCTACGGCAGCGTGGATGACGTCGCGAGCCTGGTGGCGTTCGTCGCGAGCCCTGAAGCCTCGTACATCACTGGCGCAAGCCTCACGGTCGACGGCGGCACCAACGCCTGACGCGCGGAAGCGCGCTCCCAGCCCCCTTTCCACGCGCCCCCATCGCGTCCCGGCGTCGAGGTCGCAGCGTATACCCTCCGGCAGCCTCGTCGGGCAGGCTTCTCGTGGAAGTCTCTCTGTCTCATAACGTCCAATCTCGTGGGAACTGTTTGCTTAGCGCCGCGTTGCGCTTTGCTGGCTTTTCCAAGCAATGGGGCTGGGCGTTAGCGAATGCCGCACTCGAGGGTCGAGACCGCGCCGAAATTGGAGGCGCCGAGAATACTTGTGGTTGAAGACGAGGCGCTCATTCGTTTTGCCATCGCGGAAGCGCTTCGCGAACAGGGCGCATCCGTCGTGGAGGCCGCCTCGGCCGATGAGGCGTGGCAATATCTGAAGTCCGGGGGATCAGTCGGCCTGGTTTTCACCGATCATAAGATGCCGGGATCGATGACCGGCGCCGAGCTTGCAGCCCGTGTCAGTCAAAACTATCCGAGCGTCGTCGTCGTCATCGCTTCCGGCTATTTCAATGATGAGACATGGTCGGAACCGGTCATCGACAAGCCCTACAACCTCTACGAAACCGCAACCGCCCTCGTCGAGCGTGCCCGCAACGGACAAAAAGAGGGTGATTCATGACAGCCTCGGCTCCTGTCGTCCTGCTCGTCGAGGGGGATATCACGGTGCGTCATCCGTTAGCGGAATACCTGCGCCAATGCGGCTTTACAGTCTTTGAGGCGTCCAACGGCGACGAGGCGCAGGGCGCATTGACGACACCAGATTTACATATCGAGGTTGTGCTTGCTGACATGACGACCGAAGGAAGCGGCTTTGCGCTCCGGCGGTGGATCCAGGAGCATAATCATCCCGCGGAAGTGATTCTGGCGGGATCGATCGAAAAGGCTGTCGATCGCGCCGCAGGCATCTGCAAGGAGGGTCCGGCGCTCGCCAAACCCTACGATCACCTTCTCGTGCTCGACCATATCCGCCAGGCTCTCGCGCGGCGCGACAGAGGCGAGGTCGCCTAGGCTTTTTGAAATTGCCAGGATCGCCTGCAGCCGCTTCGCCACGAAACTGGCGCCGAGCATGCTAAGATGAGGAAATGCCGCCAGATCGGACTTCCACCTTCACCGCGCGCGTCGTTCCGTCCATCGCCTCCATCGACGCGGCGGCGTGGGACGCCTGCGCCAATCCGCCGGGCCGATCGTTTGAAGAGGCCGAGGGCGAACGGTTCAACCCGTTCATCACCCACGCCTTTTTGCACGCGCTCGAGGCTTCGGGCTCAGTCGGCGGCCGCTCCGGCTGGACGCCGGCGCATCTCGCGGTGGAAGACGCAGGCGGACGCATGGTCGCCGCCGCGGCCTGCTATCTGAAGAGCCACAGTCAGGGCGAGTACGTCTTCGACCACGCCTGGGCGGACGCCTACGAGCGCGCCGGCGGCGATTATTATCCGAAGCTCCAGGTGGCGGTGCCTTTCACGCCGGTGACCGGACGAAGGCTTCTGGTCGCGGGCGATGCGCCCGAGGGCGCGCGCGACGCCCTGATCGGGGCGCTCAGTCAATTGCGCAAACAGACCAAGACCTCGTCGATCCACGTCACCTTCCCGACCGTGGAGGATTCCGAGCGGCTGTCGAAAGCGGGCTTTCTGATCCGCAACGGCGAGCAGTTCCATTTCTCCTGCGACGGCTTCGCGACTTTCGACGACTTCCTTGGCGCGCTGGCGTCACGCAAACGCAAGGCGATCAAACGCGAGCGGCGCGACGCTCTGGACGGCGAAGTCACGATCGAGCCGCTGACTGGCTCGGCGATTCGACCCGAGCACTGGGACGCCTTCTTCAAGTTCTACATCCACACGGGCTCGCGCAAATGGGGGCGCCCGTATCTGACGCGCGCCTTCTTCGAACTGATCGGCTCGACGCTCGCCGACCGCGTGCTCCTGGTGATGGCGCGCCGCAACGGGCGCTATATCGCGGGCGCGATCAATTTCATTGGCGACGACGCGCTCTACGGCCGCAACTGGGGCGCGATCGAGCTCCGGCCGTTTCTGCATTTCGAGGTCTGCTATTATCAGGCGATCGACTTTGCGCTCGCGCGCGGGTTGCGCCGCATCGAGGCTGGCGCCCAGGGGGAGCACAAGCTCGCGCGGGGCTATCGGCCGACCCTCACCTATTCGGCGCACGAATTCGCCGACGCTCGCCTCGCCCGGGCGATCGCCGACTATCTCGGCCACGAACGCGAAGCCGTCGAGCGCACGATCGCCCATTATCAGGAATTCGCGCCCTTCCGTCGCGGCGAAGGCGGCGGCGAGCAAGGGAACGAACGTGAGGGAGAATCCTTTGACGCCGAAGTATGAGACCGACAACATCTTCGCCAAGATCCTTCGCGGCGAAGCGCCCTGCGTAAAGGTGTACGAGGACGACGTGTCGCTCGCCTTCATGGACGTGATGCCGCGCATCGAGGGCCATACGCTGGTCATCCCGAAGGCGCCGGCGCGCACGCTCTTCGACCTCGATCCCGAAGATTTGGCGCTTTTCATGCCCGCGGTGCAGAAGGTCGGGCGCGCGGTCATGGCTGGGATGCAGGCCGAGGGGCTTTTGCTCCAGCAATTCAACGAGCCGGCGAGCGGGCAGCAGGTCTTCCACCTGCATTTTCATTTGCTTCCGTGCTGGACCGGTGTCGCGATCCGGCCGCCGGGCGGACCGTTCCAGAACGCCGAAACGCTCAAGCCGCAGGCGGAAAAGATCGTCGCGGCGCTGGCGACCGTGTAAGCTGCCCTAGCCGCTCGCCGGCGCCCGCAACCCAGGACGCCGCGCCCCATGACCCACATGCACTACTTCCCCCTCGGCGCGGGCCTCACGACTTTCTTCTTCGTGATTCTGCTCGGCCTCCTGTTTTTCATTCAGCTCAGGCTCTTGAGCCACGCTTATCTGGCGCTCGGCCTCGATCCCCGCGTCGCGACGCTGGTGCTGTTCGCCTCCTTGCTCGGCTCGTACGTCAATCTGCCGCTCCTTCGGCTGCCGGATGAGCGCGTCATCTCGCGGGAGGTTGTGGAGATCTTTGGGGTGCCGTTTTTGGCTCCCGTGGCCGTCGATTGGCCGGGTACGATTTTAGCGATCAATGTCGGCGGGGCGGTGATTCCGATCCTGCTCTCCTTCTATCTTCTGATGCGCTACGACCTTTGGGCGGCCGGGGCCGTCGCGGCCGCCATCGTCGCCTTTGTCGTCCATCGGATGGCGACGCCGATTCCGGGGGTGGGCATATCGGTGCCGACGATCGCGCCTCCCCTGCTCGCGGCAGGGGTCGCGCTGGTTCTGTCGCGGCGATTCGCGGCGCCGATCGCCTACATCGGCGGCAGCCTTGGCGTCTTGATTGGCGCCGACCTCACCAATCTTGGTCGGCTGCGCAGCCTCGGCGCGCCCGTGGCTTCGATCGGCGGCGCGGGGACATTCGACGGCATTTTCCTCACTGGCGTCGTCGCTGTTTTGCTGGCAAGCTTGGTCGTTGCGCAAAGATAAACAAGTCGTTACCAAGATGTGGCGCTTTTGCCACATTGGGCGACAAACACCTGTAGACGGCAAATGTGCGATAAACTCGTATGGCTGCGAATCCTATAGTCCCGTCATTGTTATTGGCGGCGGGGTGACGCGTGTTGCGTACGGCGTCGCGCCAGAAAACGGAGACGAATAAAATGATGAATCGCTGGCTTAAAGGTGTCGCAGTTGCGGCGTTGACAGCCGTCGGGGCAGTGGCCGCGCAGGCTGCGGATCTTCCGACCAGAAAAGAGGCGCCGGCGCCGGTGTTCGTGCCGCCCCCCTTCACCTGGACCGGGTTCTATGTCGGTGTGAACGCCGGCGGCATCTGGCCGAGCGGCAGCCGTAGCGCGTCGCTTGTCGCGCCTGCAGCCTTCGCCTTCCCGCTGGCCACCTACTTCCCGGGCGGTCTCGGATCGCAGAGCGCCGGCTTCCTCGGCGGCGGTCAGGCCGGCTACAACTGGCAGACCGGAGCGTTCGTGCTCGGCGTTGAAACGGATTTCGATGGCTCGACCCTCAGCAAGTCGTTCAATAACGTCGGCACGCCCTTTGTCGGCGCAGGCACCCTCACGGGTGACTTCTTGACCGTCAATGGCAAGACCAGCCTCACTTGGCTGGGCACGACACGCGGCCGGGTCGGCTTCGTTGTCACGCCTGACAATCGTCTGATGATCTACGGCACGGGCGGTGTCGCTTACGGCGGCGGCAATTCGCAATTCAGCGTCTACGACAATACGACTGGCTCGCTCTTTAGCGGCAACCCGAGTTCCACGCGTGTGGGCTGGGTGATCGGAGGTGGTGTTGAATACGCGATCACCAACAACGTCACGATCAAGGGCGAATATCTGTACGCCGATCTGGGCAGCAGCAATTTGACCAGCTCCGGAAACGCCTTGGCGGTGACTAACTTCCCGGGTGTGTCTGTGAGCGCCAAGTACGACTACAACGCCTCGATCTTCCGCGCTGGCGTGAACTACAAGTTCTAAGCTTAACGTAAGCTTAGAACCCCAAGGATCTTGGCCGGAGGAAGGGCAACCTTCCTCCGGCTTTTTTTGCGCCTCACGTCGCGTCAAAGTTGCAACATCGGATGCCCATTCGGCGCCGCGGCCAGCCAGCCTGCGCCCTGCGCTCCAAGTTGAAGCGGCGATCTTAAGGCCCGATCAAGTGTCGGCCTCTACTCTCGGTTGCAATCTTCACCGGCCGAGATTGCTCCCATGCCCAGCCCCGACGCTCCCGCCCTTGTGCTGCGCGGCCTTTCCAAGAGCTTCGGGAAGCCGGCGGTCGATCGGCTCGACCTCACCATCGCGGCGGGCGAATTCTATGCACTGCTCGGCCCGAACGGCGCCGGAAAGACGACGACCCTGCGCCTCGTCGCAGGGCTTCTGCCGGCCGATCAGGGCGACATCGAGATCTTCGGCATCGACGCCCGCCGCTCGCCGATCGAGGCCAAGCGCATTGTCGCCTGGCTGCCTGACGAACCGATGCTGTATGACAAGCTCGATCCGCTCGAATACCTCGAATTTGTCGCCGGCTTATGGTCGGTCGAGGCGCGCCGCGCCAAGCGACTCGCGGAAGACCTGCTCGAAAGCCTTGGTTTGTGGCCCAATCGGCGCGATCGTTGCGAAGGATTCTCGCGCGGCATGCGGCAGAAGCTGGCGCTTGCGGGGGCGCTCATCCATGAGCCGCGGCTCCTCATGCTCGACGAGCCGCTGACCGGCCTCGACGCGGGCGCGGCCCGGCAGGTCAAAGACATTCTGCGAGAGCGCGTGCGCGCGGGCGCGACCATCATCATGACCACACACATTCTGGAGGTCGCGGAGCGGCTCGCCGACCGAATCGGCATCATCGCGCGCGGCAAGATGATCGCCGAGGGGACGCTCGATGAGCTTCGCGGCGCCATCGGGGCGCGCGGGGCGACGCTTGAGACGGTATTCCTCGATTTGACCTCTCAGGCCGGACGCGCCGCATGATTCGGGGGTCGATTCGGCCTTTGGCCGCTTTTCCTCGTTTCGTTCTGCACGATCTGCGCCTGAGCGCGCGCAGCCTTGCCTCGATCTTCGGCTCGCTGTCGCTGGGTCGGCTGACGGCTTTGATCGCGCTCCTGTTCTTAGGCCTCCACATCGCCGCTTACCCGGTCGCCGGCTGGCTTATCGGCGTTGAGGACGGCCCCGATGGTCATGCGCGAGTCATCGCGATCCTCGCTGGCGGCGCCGCGATCGTTTTTCCCTGGATCATCGGCCAGTCGACAGCGGACTTCACCCGGACCTTGTTTGGGCGATCGGACCTTGAGTTGATCCTCGCTTCGCCGGTCGACGCCCATGCCTTGCTCGCCGCCCGTGCGCTGTCGATTTCGGTCGGGGCCGTCGCGTCGGTCGGGCTCATGTTGGGGCCGCTCGCTAACGTCGCGGCGCTCAGGGGCCATCCGCATTGGCTGGCGCTCTATCCGGCCTTGATCGCGGCGGGTCTCGCGGGAACGGGCTTCGCAATTATCCTATCGATGGGCCTGTTTTTTGCGGCGGGCCCGCGCCGCGCGCGTCTTTTCGGTCAGATCGGAGCCACAGCAGTCGGCGCATCTGTCATACTTGGGGCGCAGGTGGTCGCCATGCTGCCGGAGGGCATGCGAACGGCGATCCTCGCGATCGTCGCGCCGCATCCAAACGCCGAGGGCGAGTTGCACGGCTTCTTATGGGCGCCGGTGCGGGCGGCGGCGGGCGACCCGCAAGCGATGCTCGTCTGGACAGCGTTCGGAGTCGGAGTCTTTGCGCTCGCCTGCGCGCTCTTCGGCGAGCGCTTCGCGCGCGCCGCGATCGCCAATTCCGGCGCGCCCGCCCACGCCGGCGCCGCGGCGCGGGGGACTTCGCGCTTTGGCGCGAGCGCCAGCGCGGCCTTACGGATCAAGGAGCGGCGCGTCGTCTGGCGCGATCCGTGGCTCATGTCGCAACTGCTTTTACAGGCCGCCTATACGACGCCGCTCGCGGTCATTCTCTGGCGCGGCGGCGGCCCGACCGGCACGGTCGGGGTCGCCTTCACGCCGGCCCTGGTCGTGATCGCGGCCCAGCTCGCCGGCGCCCTCGCCTGGATCGCGCTCTCGGCCGAGGACGCGCCGGACTTTCTCACCACCGCCCCTCTGCCGCGCGCTGTCATTGAACGCGCCAAGATCGCCGCGATCGGACAGCCGATCGCGATCGTCCTGGCGTTGCCCCTGGCCGCATTGGCTCTCGCTTCTCCCTGGGCGGGGCTTTGCGCGCTTCTGTTCGGCGCCGGAGCGGTCGCCTCGGCCGCACTGGTCAATCTTTGGCGCCAGGCGCCATCGCGTCGCGGCCTCGTGCTGCGCCGTCACTCACAATCGAAGCTGGTCGGCATGATGGAGCATCTGGTCTCGATCCTGTGGGCGATTGCGACCACCACCGCGGTGATCGGCTCATGGGCGACATTGGTCCCCCTCGCGGCCGTCGCCGCCGTTTTGGCGCTCAATCGGAAGTGGGCGGCTCAAGCCTCGCCCGCGAAGGCGTGACGCAAGGACCAAGGGAGAAGCCTTAGGCCGCTCTTGAAACCCGCGTCTTGACCTTTGAGCCTCTCGTTCGCACATCGTAAGGGGGCGCTGACCCGTCTTGTCTCGCCATAGGTTGGGGCGTATGGGTCCAACTTCGGAATTCGTCACGAGGCTCGCGGGGGTCGGCCGAGCCCGAATCGACGGTTGGCTAGCCCGTCGAGGCTTCGACGAGAAGGCGAGCGGATGAAGATCATACTTGCTCAGCCGCGCGGGTTTTGCGCTGGCGTGGTTCGGGCGATTGATATTGTCGAGCGGGCCTTGGCCAAGCATGGCGCGCCGGTCTACGTGCGCCATGAGATCGTCCATAATCGTCACGTGGTCGAGTCGCTCAAGGCGAAAGGCGCGCGTTTCGTTGAGACTCTGAAGGACGTGCCCGCAGGAGCCATGACAATCTTCAGCGCCCATGGCGTCTCGAGAGAAGTTGAAGACGACGCGAGGTTGCGGTCGCTGCCGACCATCGACGCCACCTGCCCGCTGGTGACCAAGGTGCACAACCAGGGGCGGGGCTATATCGCCCGTGGCCGCGTGCTGGTGTTCATCGGTCATGCCGGGCACCCCGAAGTCGAAGGAACGCTCGGGCAGATCGACGGCGAGGTGCACCTTGTCGAAAACGAAGACGATGTCGAGAAGCTGCCCATTGGACTTGACACCCCGATCGCCTACATCACGCAAACGACGTTGAGCGTCGACGACACGCGGGGCGTCATCGCCGCGTTGGGTCGTCGCTTCAGCGACGTCGTGGGTCCTGACGTGCGCGATATTTGCTACGCGACACAGAATCGACAGACGGCCGTGCGCGAATTGTGCCAACTCGCCGATGTCATCATCGTCGTTGGCGCCCGCAACAGCTCGAACTCCAACCGTCTGCGCGAAATCGGGGATGAAGTTGGAATTCCAAGCTACCTTGTCGCGGACAGCAGCGAAATCGACCCGCAATGGGTCCGCAACGCCAAGGTCGTGGGCGTAACCGCGGGGGCCTCCGCGCCCGAGGTCGTGGTTGCAGAGGTGGTTCGAGCTTTGTCGGCGCTCGCCCCGTCCGAAGTGTCGGTCCTTGACGGTCCGGCCGAGACGGTTAGCTTTCGCCTCCCGGCGGAACTTCGGAATTGACCCCGGAGTTTCGTCTTTCTAGCCAGTTTGCTTTCTAGGAATTGCTCGTGGGCATACCCTTAAGACAGATCGCAAAAGTCGGCGCCTATGTCGTTCGGCAGCATCTCGCCGGCCGTAAGCGCTATCCGCTCGTGTTGATGCTCGAGCCGTTGTTTCGCTGCAACCTCGCTTGCGCCGGCTGTGGAAAGATCGACTATCCCGACGCCATTCTCAATAAGCGGATCTCGGTGGAAGACGCGTTGGCCTCGGTCGACGAATGCGGCGCGCCGGTGGTCGTCATGGCGGGCGGCGAGCCGCTTCTGCACAGAGACCTGGCGAAGATCGTTGAGGGCGTCATCGCGCGCAAGAAATTTGCGATCGTCTGCACCAATGCGCTGCTGCTTGAAAAGAAGATCGATCAATACAAGCCGAGCCCCTATTTCACCTGGTCGATCCATCTCGACGGCGACCAGGAGATGCATGACAAGTCCGTCTGCGAGCCGGGCGTCTACGACCGCGCGGTCAAGGCGCTGAAGACCGCCAAGGCAAAGGGCTTCCGCGTCACCATCAACTGCACCTTCTTCAACGATGCGGACCCTGCGCGCGTCGCCGCCTTCTTCGACACCGTGACCGAGCTCGGCGTCGACGGCATCACCGTATCGCCGGGTTACGCCTACGAGCGCGCCCCGGACCAGAAGCATTTCCTGAACCGCTCAGCCACGAAGCAGCTCTTCCGGTCGATCTTCGAGCGCGGGAATCAGGGCCGCAAATGGGCGTTCAATCAATCGACCATGTTCCTCGACTTCCTCGCCGGCAATCAGACCTATCATTGCACGCCTTGGGGCAATCCGACGCGGACGGTCTTTGGCTGGCAGAAGCCCTGCTATCTGCTTGGCGAAGGGTACACGAAGACCTTCAAGGAGCTGATGGAGGACACGGATTGGGACTCGTACGGCACGGGCAATTACGAGAAATGCGCCGACTGCATGGTCCATAGCGGGTTCGAGGCGACAGCCGTTCGCGATACGGTGACGAAGCCCTGGAAAGCGGCGCGTGTCGCGCTCATGGGCGTCAAGACTGAGGGTCCGATGGCTCCCGACATCCCGCTGGGGAGCCAGCGCGAGGCTCAGTACGTGTTCGACAAGAACGTCGCCCAGAAGCTGTCAGACATCCGCCGCGCCGAGGCCGAGGAAAAGGCCCGGAAGAAGGCTCCGGCAGCGCTTTAGCGCGCGGAACGCGGCCCCGCTCTCCGCAGCGAGAGCGCGCAGCCCTGCGAGTTGTCGTGGAGAGCGGATAAGCTCTCCGACGATCGCTCGAATCTTAATCCCCCCATCGGGGCCGGTGGCTGTTGACGCGAGCGGGGGCAGGTTGCGTCCGGCGGGATCCGCGACGGCGCGGAGGATCGCAAACGGCGCCCCCGATCGCAGTGCATATTGCCCGGCGATCAGGCTTTCCAAGTCAACCGCGGCCGCTTCTGTTTCGCGGCGAAGTTCCGCCTTGGCGGCGACGGTCACCACTGGCGCGTCGGAAACGGCGAAGCGCTCCACGAGAACGCGCGCGCCCCCGTCGCGAAGTCGCCTTGCAAGCGACGCCGTCACGGCCTCGTCGGTTCTGACCGCGCCCTCGCTGGAAACGACTTCCGAACCAAGAATGAGGTCGCCAGGACGAAACTGCGGATCAAGGCCGCCGCAGAGACCCCAACTGATGACGAGCGAGGGCTTTAGGCCCGCCGCTTCCGCAAGCCTTGCCCGCAAAGTTGGCGCATCGCCACAGATCGTCGTGCGCCCCGGTCCTCTAAGGATCGCCGCCTCGCGCTTCAATCCGCAGACGATCAGGACGTTCGCGGATGGCAAGACGGCGCGTCGGTCAGCCCCGCGCGCTAGCCGGCAAGCAAGCTCTCGGTGCGCTCGCGCAATGTCTTGACCAGGGCGTCGGCGCCGCCGCCCCCAGCGAGGATCGAGGCAAACTCGTCACGGCGGGTCGCCAGATCGCTGATCGTGCCATTGAGATAGACGTCGATGATGCGGCCGCCCCGAACGAGATAGTTGATCTGCACGGTTCGGCCGCCGGGCTGGAGCAGCTTGGTTCTGACGATTTCGCCCCCGCCGCGCGCTTCGGCGCTCGTCTGCGGTTCAACGACGAAGCTTTCTCCCGAATAGTCGCTCACCTGATGGGCGTATTCGGCGACGAGAAAGCGAGCGAAGGCTTCGCGAACCGCGGCCTGCTGGGCGCCTGAGAACGTGCTCCACGCGGGGCCCGTCGCCAGCCGCGCCATGGTCCCGATGTCGAAAGCGGACGTGATGGCGGGCGTGAATCGCCGGTCGCGCTCGCGCACGTTGAGTTGGCCGGCGGCGCGCAGCGTCGGCATGAGCTGGTTGTAATAGGCCTCGATCCGGCGCGAGGCCTGCGCTTCAGCTGGCGAAGCGATCGCGCTGAGCGAGAGAAAGGCGAACATGGCGGCAATCAGAGGCGTCGACAGGCTCAGGCGAAAGGGGAAGCGTTTCATTTGCCGGGGATTCCATTTGCTGGATAGGCGACCTTTCGGCCCGCCGAGTACATCGTTTGGGGGGCTCGCCAGCGCAAGCCCTGCCCCGGCTTCTACCGCCATTTTGTGAATTAAGTCGAGGCTTAGGCCTCTGTGGCGCGTGGATTGGATGAGGACATCGACCTTTTCAATGGCTTGTTTTTCTTCCCCCTATCGCCCGTCGGGGGCGGCCCGTCCCGCCTGGGCGCGGGACACGCCGTCGACAGCCTGCTAGAATGGCTAGGCCGCCTCCAGAACAACAATCGGACATCGACGGAATGAGATATTGCATCGTCGGCGCTGGATTCAGCGGCGCGGTCATCGGCCGCGCTCTCGCGCAAGCCGGGCACGACGTCCTGGTCATCGACGAGCGTCCGCACGTGGCCGGCAATTGCCATTCGCAGCGCGATGCCGAGACCGGCGTCATGACGCATGTCTACGGTCCGCATATCTTCCACACCGCCGATGAGCGCGTCTGGACCTATGTCCAACAATTCGGAATGATGCGCCCCTACCGGCATCGCGTGCAGGCGGTCAGTGGGGATCTGGTTTATTCGCTGCCCGTCAACCTCCTGACGATCAACCAGTTCTTCCGCAAGGCCATGGGGCCCAAGGAGGCGGCCGCCTTTGTCGCCTCAAAGACCCAAAAAATCTCGGAGCCTGCGAATTTCGAGGAGCAGGCGCTCAGCATGATCGGGCCGGAACTCTACGCGGCCTTCTTCCGCGGCTATACCCGAAAGCAATGGGGCCTCGACCCGACCCGATTGCCCGCCTCGATCCTCAAACGGCTGCCGCTTCGCTTCAATTTCGACAATTCCTACTTCGCCCACCCCCATCAGGCGATGCCCGAGCGCGGCTACACGGAACTGGTCGCTGCGATCCTGGACACGCCGCGTCTCGAGTTGCGGCTGGGCGCGCGGTTCGAGGATTTGACCGAGCCTTTCGCGCATGTGGTCTACAGCGGCCCGATCGACCGCTATTTCGGCTATGGTTCGGGCAGGCTCGGCTACCGCACCCTGGACTTCGAGGTGTTCCGGGCGAAAGGCGATTACCAGGGCTCGGCCGTCATCAATTACTGCGACGAAACCATCCCGTTCACCCGCATCACCGAGCACAAGCACTTCGCCCCGTGGGAGAAGGATCAGATCGAGGGGACGATCTTATACCGCGAATTCAGCCGGTCCTGCGGCCCGAACGACATTCCCTATTATCCGATCCGCCAGACCGACGAAGAAGCGATGCTGAAGAAATACGTCGAGCGGGCGATGGCGACGCCCGGTGTGACCTTCGTTGGTCGGCTGGGATCGTATCGTTATCTGGATATGGATGTGACGATCGGCGAGGCGCTCGCCGCCGCCGATGGGATACTCAAGCGTATATCAGAAGGGGCCGCCATTCCCACGTTCTTCGTGCAGCCGCTCAGCCACTGAGAGGGCGCGAGACGCGACGAACCGGCAGTCAGTCGAGAAGGCCGAGCTTTTCTTTCTTGGGCATCGAGCGCGCAAACGCTACGCCCGACCACAATCCGTAGAGGATCGTCCGGCATTTCGCGAGCGCGAACTTGCCGCTCTGGACAGACAGGATCATGTCCCTAAACGACCTATAGACGAATTGAATTGTGCTCGTCGATGACAGGCCATCGTATTTCAAATTGACGAACAACCTGTTCCGGTAAAGCCAGTGGTATTGGGCGATCTTGCGAGGATCCTGTTCCACAAACACGCGCTGAGACGCGTCTCCGGACTTCAAATGCTTGGTCCGGCTTTTCCCGACTTGGTAGAGTTTGGTGAAGCGCGCGAGACGGAGGCAATATTCGGTGTCGTCGGCCCACAGGAAGAACTCTTTCAACGGAAGTCCAACCTTTCGCACCAAGTCGGTGGAGACGAGGAACGAAACGAAAGTCAGCGTCTTCATTTCCAGGAGGCCGTCCGCGAGATAGCGGGCGTATTGCGGCATGTTGTTCGCGCCCGGTCGCTGACTGATGGGCTGGACATTGATGTTTTCGCCGTTCAGGTCGAAAACGTTGCTGCCAAGAACGGCGTCCTCGCCGACAATCGCCGCCGCCGCCACCAGTTCCGCCAGGGCCTCGGACTCGGGTTCGCAATCATCGTCCATCAGCCACAAGTGGGTGCAGGAAAGAGGCAAAGCGGCGCGCATGCCCTCATGAAAGCCGCCGGCGCCGCCTGTGTTCTCTTCCAGCCGAATCGCGTGAAACTCGGCGCTGCGGCGTGAGGATTCGCCTGCCAAGAACGCGCGCGTCGGCTCATCCGAAGCATTGTCGAGGACCACAAGCTGGCTGATTGGGTAAGTCTGTGAGTCAATCGCCTCGAGACATTGTTTAAGCAGCGCTGGTCGGTTCCGCGTTACGACGACTGCCGCTACAGTAATCACGAGCGAACGTCCTTAAACTATAAGAGGTTTGGAATTATTGTCCCAGAGGCTCCGTTTTGTTTTCAATAGCCTGAGGTCAAGGCGCAGATGAACCATGTCGCCGCCCACTTTGTCAAGCACGGCGCGCCGCGCGCCTTGCGTTAAGAAGCGCGAATCTTTGACGATTAAGTGAATGGAGGGCGCGATTGCGATGTCGCGATTGCGTCCCAGGGAGGCTGCGCCAGCCTCGCCGCGACACGGGATAGGGCCCGTCCTTGCGGCCCAGCGAGACATCCGCGATTGGATCCGGCCGGCCGTCTCCGATTTAGGCGCTCGAACTCGCGCGACGCCACCCTCATGCAACGCGCCTCAGCTTGTAGCTGAGGACGAAACCAGCGTGATCTCCGTTCAATACGGGTACGAATACGCCCCCACGGCGTAAGGAGCGGTGCGCGTGGCGCCGACGATGTCGATGGTCGGCGCGCCCGCCGCAGTTCCCGCGCCAACGGCCTGCGCGCCTGCCTTGAGCAAAACAGTGTAAGTCAGCGTCGCAGGATTGAAGTTCATGAGTTCGCCCTTCGTCCCCTGGGTCTCGATGATATTGCCATTGGTGTAGGTTCCGGCCTGGCTGAGATATTGGATCACGCCGTTGACATACCACGAGATCTCTGGGCCCGGGCCGCAACATAAGGCGACATTGTGATCGGCGGTGACTCCACTATTGCGCGTGTCGACATTGAGCTGGCTGGTAAGATTGTTCCGTGCGACAGTATTCGTGCTCAAAGGGCCTTCGTGCGTGGCGCCACCAACGTCTATGGCGGCGATGCAACCAGGCGTCGGAAAGAGTCCGTCCTCGACCACCGTATTGTCGGCAATCAGACTGTTATGGATGCTTGAGAAGGAAATTCCGTAACAGGCGCTGGTGATGACGACGTTGTTCGTCACCGTGACATTCGTCCAGTCCTCGTCGAAGGCGTCGATCCCCTGCAGGTATTGCGGGAAAGCGAGGTTCGGGTCCGTCTGGCGAATGACCAGGTTGCTGTCGATCAGGATGTTCGAAAAATAGTTCAAGGCGGCGCCTGGCGGGAGTGGGCCGTTCTGCCCTTGCATCGCGTCTTCATGGTTGCCGTCGCCGAGGTTGAGGTTGTCGTGGAGGGTGTTGTGCGTGATCGCGAGGTTGTTCGCGGCATAGTCAATCCCGTCGTCGCCGAAGTGGTCGATTACGTTGTTGGAAAACAACAGCTTGTTGGCCGCGAGGATCGCGCCAACGCGCACGTTCAGGATGTGCGAGCCGGTTATTGAGATGCAGCTCGTGTTGGGCTCGCCGTTTGTGCCATTGCCGGCCAAACCGGCTGCGACGAAGCCCCAGCGCGCCTGCGCAATCCATTGCGCCTGACTCCAGCCTGCCGTGCTATCGGCGGAGCTGATTTGCATGTTCTCGAAAATGATGTCGGTAGTCGGATAGGCCGCGCCCTGATCCGTAAGAGACACAAGCGGCTGAGTGTTGCCGTTCGTGCCCATCAGGCTCTCAACCTTGATGGCGTTGAACACCCACTTGTTCGTGCGATTGAGCAACAGGGTCGTGAACACAGGTGTTTGGCCCGACGCGGCCTCAACCGTAACGAAGTCCGAATTGGTGGTTGGCAGGTCGTAATCACCGATGCCGATGTCACCGTAATTGCCGCTCATCAGCATGATCGTGTCGCCCGGCTGGACGGGCGGGTTGCCGAGCTGGTCTGCAACCGCAACCAGCTGGCCATTGGCGATGTGGTTGTAAGGGACTGAGGAAAGGAGGGGACGTGGGTAGCCGGGAACTATGGTGTTTGCGCCCCACGCCCCGCTGAGCACGCCGGAAAGGCTGTTCCATGGACTGGTCTGAGAGCCGTTGCCGCCGGCGGCGGGGGTCTTGCCGTTGACCGGATCAATGTACCAGACATGTCTTGCTGTCGGAGACGGGACAGAACAACCACTATAAACTTGCGCCGCCCGTACAGGAAAGGCAAGGGCGAGCAGCATAATCACAACGTAGCCAAGCGTCTTCATAGAAACCCCACATTACCTGACGATGATGGTGTGTATAATACTGGTGATTCACCAATATCATGCTTCGTCAATGCTCTCAATCACCATTATTGTTGACCCCGATAGTTGGGTAGATCGGCGCTCCGCTTCAGCCCGGAGGATAAGACTTGGCGAGGAGTTCGAGGGAGCCGTCGGCGACGACAAGGTTCTGCCCCTCGCCGACGCTCGCAAACAGGCAGCCGGCGTCGACAAGGATCGAGGTCCAACGCGGCGCACGCATGAGATCGGGCCAGGGATGTCGTGGCTTCGGAAAAAAAGCTCGGCCCCCCCCGTCGGAGGGGCCGAGCCGCGTCTCAATGCGCCTATGGGCGACGAGGCCCTTCGAACCCCGGGTCGCCGCGTGAGGGCAGCCGATCAGTTCTTAGGCTGATCCTTTTGGGTGTCGCCGCCGGAGGCGTCGGTCCCTGGCGTCGCCGCCCCCTCGGTCGCGGGCGCCGGCGTTGCGCCGGGCAACACCGCGCCATCCGTCGCGGGCGCGGGCGGCGCAGCGGCCGGCGTCGTCATGATGCGGACATAGTCTCCCTCGAATTTCGCATCCGCCAAGGCTTCCTTGGAGATTTCTTCCGCGCCCTTCCTGCCGATATCGAGCCGAAGTTCGCGTTTCGCAAACTCATTGGCCTGATCGGTGGTAAAGGGCTTCTGATCGACGGACGCCACCTTGAAAAAGCTCGCGGTCCCTCTTGAGCGTATGAAATAGATGTCGTCGGGTTTGCGGGCGTCCAGCACCTTCAGCATCTCCGCGGGCATGGTCGCGCTATCCAAGGTCGCGGTTCCGCGACTGAATTTGATGTTCATCTCGTTCAGCTTCGCTTCGACCTGATCTAGCGACTTGAAATCCTTCGTCGCCTTAGCCAGCGCCTCCACGTCTTGGGGCGCGGTGAAAGAAATCTGGTCGACCTGAAACAGCTCCCGCTGGTCGAACTGCTTCGGGTGGGCTTGGATGTAGCTGTCGATTTCGTTGTTGGAAATCGAGCTCATCTTGGACGAGAGGTCGCGCTGAACGAAGGCGCCGGCGAGAATCTGTTCGCGTGAGCGCAGAAGATCGAGGTGAACGGTCGGTTCGCGATCGAGCTTCGCCGCGACCGCTTGCTGCACCAGATACTTGCGTTCGACGATACGCGCCAGCGCCGCCTTGAGGACCGCGTCGCTGCGCTTATCGACCGGCACGTTGGCGAGGCGAAGCTCGTTGTCGAGTTCCTGCTGGGTCACATCATCCGGACCAACATGCGCGATGACCTGGCCGACCGCGGCCGACTCCGCTTGCTTCTTGCCGCAGCCGGCGAGCAGCATCGCCACCGGCAGCGCGCACACGATTGCAGCGATGCGCCATCGGCGTCGAGACATTGGCGTTAGGTGCAGCAAAACTCTTCTCCTGAGTACAGCAAAGACGACGGATAGAGGTGGAACTATCGCGAAATCGTGACAAAAGCCCTAGCAAACAAGGATTTGAGCTCCGCGCCGCCAAACCTGGGCTTAGGCCGAACCTGCTAACACATCTTTTCCGCCATGAGCACCGCCGAATGTGTCGAGCCCCCTGTTTGCACATCGAATAAATGATATTTACCGCGGGTGAACGATCCCGCGCGCTCACCCTTCTAAACCGCCGGCCGCGCGCCTCATTTAGCCGCGCGGCCTCGCTCCGGCGACATCCGAGCGCCTCGAAGCCCGCCCTCTCCATCGGTGCGTCCGAAACTTATGGGATCCTTACGCCCAGGCGCCCAATTCGCAATCGAAAGCTTATGCGGGTCAGCGCTAACACTCTCGCCAACAAGGAGACGATCATGCTCGACGTCGCATTCGTGGCGCTCGCTTTAGCGGCTTTGGCGTTGATGGGCCTTTATGCGCTCGCGCTGCGTCAGCTTTAGGAGCGGCAGATGAGCGAACCGATCATCGGACTGGTCGTCGCCATCGGCCTCGGCCTCTACCTCCTTTACACGCTGCTCCACCCCGAAAAATTCTAGGTCAAAAAGGTGATGCGATGACGCTCGTTGGTTGGGCGCAGATCGCGCTTGTGCTCGCTTTGGTTCTGGGCTGCGCCGTGCCGCTCAGCAAATTCATTGCGGGCGTTTACGCAGGCGAGAGAAACTTTCTCAGCCCAGTCCTCGGACCGGTCGAGAGCGGCTTCTACCGCTTGGCCGGGGTGGACCCGGCGCGCGAGCAGGACTGGTTTGTCTATACGATCGCGATGCTCGTCTTCTCCGTCGCGGGATTCCTTTCGCTTTATGCCATCCAGCGGCTGCAAAACTATCTGCCGCTGAACCCGCGCGGTTTCGACGCCGTGGCGCCCGATCTCGCGTTCAACACCTCCGACAGCTTTATCACGAACACCAACTGGCAAAACTATAGCGGCGAGACGACGATGAGCCATCTGACCCAGATGCTCGGCCTCACCGTGCATAACTTCCTGTCTGCCGCGACTGGCCTCGCCATGGCCTTCGCGCTGGTGCGCGGATTCGCCCGCTCCTCGGCGACCACCGTCGGCAATTTCTGGGTCGATCTCACTCGCGTGACGCTTTACATCCTCCTGCCGATATCGGTCGTCGGGGCGCTGGTCTTCGTCGCTCTGGGCATGCCGCAAACGCTGGCCGGCGCGGTTGACGCCACGACGTTGGAAGGCGCGAAACAGACCATCGCAATCGGCCCGATGGCGAGCCAGGAATTTATCAAGGAGCTTGGGACCAACGGCGGCGGCTTTTTCAACGCCAATTCCTCGCATCCGTTCGAAAATCCCAACGCCTGGTCCAACCTTCTTGAGATCTGGGCGCTCCTGTTGATCCCGGTCGCTTCCGTTCTCGCGTTCGGCCGCGTAGTCGGCGACATTCGTCAGGGACGCGCGATCCTGGCCACCATGGCTATTTTCCTCATCCTTGGCGTCGGCGTCACATATTGGGCGGAGACCGCCGGAAATCCGATTCTGACAGCGCTGGGCGTCGACCCGTCAGCCGGCAATCTCGAGGGCAAGGAGGTCCGCTTTGGCCAGGCGATGTCCGCCTTGTTCACCACCGGTACAAGCGGAACAAGTACGGGCGCGGTCAACTCGATGTTCGATTCCTACACGCCGCTCGGCGGCATAGTGCCGATGTTCAACTTGCTCGCCGGCTGCATCTGGCCGGGCGGCGTCGGCGCGGGACTGTACGGCTTTCTGGTCGTTGCGATCATCGCGGTGTTTGTCGCCGGGCTGATGGTCGGCCGCACGCCCGAATATCTCGGCAAGAAGATCGAAGTGCGCGAGATGAAATTCGCGATGCTGGCGGTGCTCATCTATCCGCTCGTGGTGCTCGGCTTCGTGGGCGCCGCCGTACTGCTGCAGACGGCGCTCGATAGTATGAACAACAGCGGCCCGCACGGCCTGTCCGAAATTATCTACGCCTA
Organism: uncultured Alphaproteobacteria bacterium; assembly: GCA_963737365.1. GTDB lineage: Bacteria > Pseudomonadota > Alphaproteobacteria > Rhizobiales > Beijerinckiaceae > Roseiarcus. Next base: position 1,729,578 of record CAVTSD010000001.1, on the reverse strand, counting down.
TGCGTCGGCCAACGCCAACAACGGCTCCGCTTTCGCGGGCTTGAACGGCAACACGCTCTGGTTCAACTCGACGCTCGGCGTCGCCATGCTGCTCGGCCGCTTCGCCTATGTCGTGCCGGTGCTGGCGCTAGCCGGATCGCTCGCGGCGAAGAAGAAGATCCCGGCCTCCGCCGGCACGTTCCCGACCGATGGGCCGCTGTTCGTCGGCCTCTTGGTCGGCGTGATCATCATTCTCTACCTCCTGCAATATTTCCCGGCGCTGTCGCTGGCGCCGATCGTCGAGCACTTCCTGATGCTCGACGGCAAAACCTTCTGATCGGAGAGTAGACATGGCCTCGAAACCCACGCCGCAAGGCCTGTTCGACGGCGCGATCGTCGCCGCCGCCTCAGTCGATGCGCTACGCAAGCTCAACCCGCGGGCGCTGGCGAAGAACCCGGTCATCTTCGTCACCGAAGTGGTGTCGCTCGTGGTGACCCTGTTCTTCATCCGCGACCTTATGACCCACAACGGGACGGCCTTGTTCTCGGGCCAGATCGCAGCGTGGCTGTGGTTCACGGTGCTGTTCGCCAATTTCGCTGAGGCCGTCGCCGAAGGGCGCGGCAAGGCGCAAGCCGACGCTCTGCGGCGCACGCGCAGCGACACCCGCGCCAAACGCTATATCGATCCCGCGAATCTCGCTGGAATCGTCGAGGGCGTGAACGCGCTCGACCTTCGCCTTGGCGACGTCGTTCTGGTCGAAGCGGGCGAAGTCATCCCCGGCGACGGCGAGATCCTGGAAGGCGTCGCCTCCGTCAACGAATCGGCGATTACCGGCGAGTCCGCGCCTGTTATCCGCGAGGCTGGCGGCGATCGATCCGCTGTCACCGGCGGCACGACGGTGCTGTCCGACTTCATCAAGGTGAAGATCACCGCCGCGCCCGGCTCGACTTTCATCGACCGGATGATCGCGCTGGTCGAAGGCGCCGAAAGGCAGAAGACGCCAAATGAATTGGCGCTGTCCATTCTGCTCGCCGGTCTCACCATCATCTTCCTCATTGTCTGCGTCACGCTCTGGCCGATCGCCAAATATTCGGGGACGATTCTCTCCGCGACCGTCTTGATCGCGCTCCTCGTCTGCCTCATTCCGACGACGATCGGCGGCCTTCTCTCCGCCATCGGCATCGCCGGCATGGACCGGCTCGTCCGCTTCAACGTCATCGCGACCTCCGGCCGCGCGGTCGAAGCGGCTGGCGACGTCGATACGCTCCTCCTCGACAAAACCGGGACGATCACGTTCGGCAATCGCATGGCGACGGAGTTCTTAGCCGTCAATGGCGTGAGGAGCGAGGATCTCGCCGCCGCGGCGCTGGCCTCGAGCCTCGCCGACGACACGCCCGAGGGCCGCTCGATCGTCGCGCTCGCCAAGGGCGATTTCGGCCTCGCGGAGCCGAAGCTCGATCCCCAGACGACCGTCGTTGTTCCGTTCACGGCGCAGACCCGCATCTCCGGCGTCGACATCGCCGGCCGCTGGATTCGCAAGGGCGCGATCGATTCGATCCTTCGCTACCTCAAGCTGCCGATCGAAAAGACGCCGGCCGAATTTCGTCAGGCGGTCGAGCGGGTCGCGATGTCGGGCGGCACGCCGCTCGCGGTGGTCGAGGAAGGCCGGCTGTTGGGTGTCATCCACCTCAAGGACATCGTAAAGCCCGGCATCAAGGAGCGGTTCGCGGCCATGCGCGCGATGGGCATCCGGACTGTCATGGTGACCGGCGACAATCCCGTCACCGCTGCGGCGATCGCTTCCGAAGCGGGCGTCGACGACTTCCTCGCCGAGGCGACGCCCGAGGACAAGCTCGCCTATATCCGCAAGGAGCAATCTGGCGGCCGGCTGATCGCAATGTGCGGCGACGGCACCAATGATGCGCCCGCGCTTGCGCAAGCCGATGTCGGCGTCGCGATGCAGACCGGCACGCAAGCCGCGCGCGAAGCCGGCAACATGGTCGATCTCGATTCCAATCCAACCAAGCTGATCGAAATCGTCGAGATCGGAAAACAGCTCCTGATGACGCGCGGCTCGCTCACCACCTTCTCGATCGCAAATGACGTGGCGAAATATTTCGCCATCCTGCCGGCGATGTTCGCGGCGACCTATCCGGTTCTCGGAACGCTTAACATCATGCGCCTGACGTCCTCGCAGTCGGCGATCCTGTCCGCGGTCATCTTCAACGCGCTCATTATCATCGCCTTGATCCCCCTGGCGCTGAAGGGCGTCGCTTACCGGCCGGTCGGCGCGGCGGCGCTGCTCAGGCGCAATCTTCTCATCTACGGCTTGGGCGGCCTCATCCTGCCCTTCATCGGCATCAAGGCGATCGACATTGTCGTCGCCGCCCTTCACCTCGCTTAAATCTTAGGCTCGACCATGCTCCAGCACCTGCGTCCCGCGCTCGTCCTTATCGTCCTGTTCAGCGTCCTCACCGGCCTTGTCTATCCATTGGCGGTGACTGGCATCGCTCAGATCGCCCTGCCCTATCAGGCCAACGGAAGCCTAATCCGGAGGGATGGCGTCGTCGTCGGCTCGGCGCTGATCGGCCAATGGTTCAAGAGCGACCGCTACTTTCACCCGCGTCCCTCCGCCACCAGCGACACCGACCCCAACGATTCAACGAAGACGATCGACGCGCCTTACAACGCCGCGAATTCGTCAGGCTCGAACCTTGGCCCGACCTCGCAGAAGCTCGTCGATCGGGTGAAAGGCGACGTCGAAGCCTGGCGGGCGATGGCAGGCCCCGGCCCGGTCCCCGCCGACGCCGTCACGACGTCGGCCTCCGGCCTCGATCCCGATGTCTCGCCGGAGACCGCCCTGGGCCAAGTCGCCGCGGTGGCGAAGGCGCGGGGCTTGCCGGTGGATAAGGTGCGGGCGCTGGTCGAGGGCGCGATCGACGGTCGGGCTTTGGGGTTGATCGGCGAGCCGAGAGTCAATGTTTTGCGGCTGAATTTAGCGTTGGATGAGTTAAAAGCGTCATGACGACCCATGAGCGCCGATGGCCCAGACCAATCGAACCGACGCCGCACGCCCTGATCCGGACGCGCTTCTGGCCGCGTTCCACCGGGAGACCGCTGGCCGGCTGAAGGTTTTCCTCGGCGCGGCGCCCGGCGTCGGCAAGACCTACGCCATGCTGCAGAACGCGCGGCGCCTCAGAGATGAAGGCGTCGATGTCGTCATCGGGCTCGTCGAGACGCATGGCCGCGCCGAGACGAGCGCGCTCGTCGAAGGGCTCGAGATTCTGCCGCGGCGCAGAATCGAATACCACGGCCGCACCCTCGAGGAATTCGATCTGGACGCGGCTCTGGCGCGCAAGCCCAAGCTGATCGTCGTCGACGAACTCGCCCACACCAACGCTCCAGACAGCCGGCACCCGAAGCGTTGGCAGGACGTCCAGGAGCTCCTTGACGCGGGCGTCAGTGTCTGGACGGCGCTCAACATCCAGCATCTCGAGAGTCTCGCTGACGTCGTGTCTCGCATCACCGGCGTCGCCGTACGCGAGACTGTCCCCGACCGGGTCTTGCAGGAAGCCGCCGACGTCGTTCTGGTCGATCTCACTCCTGAAGAGCTTATCCAGCGGCTGAACGACGGCAAAATCTATGTGCCGGAGACGGCCCGGCGGGCGACCCAGAGTTTTTTCACCCCCGGAAATTTGACGGCGCTGCGCGAATTGGCGCTGCGCCGCACCGCCAATCGCGTCGACGACCAGATGGTCGACTACCTGCGCGAGAAGGCGATCGAGGGGCCCTGGGCGGCGTCCGAACGCCTGCTGGCTTGCATCGGTCCGGACGACGTGTCGGAGCGGGTCATTCGACGCACGAGCCAGCTCGCAACCGGCCTCAACGCGGACTGGATCGCCGTCACGGTCGAGACCATCGGCGAAGCAAGCGACGCCAAGCGCGCCAACCGGCTCGCCAAAGTGTTCGGCCTGGCCGAACGTCTGGGCGGCCAGACGATGCGCCTTCAGGGCAGCGACTTTCCAAGCGACATTCTGAGACTCGCGGCGCGCGAGAATGTCACGCAGATCGTGCTCGGTCAGTCGCAAGCAGGACCCTTGCGCCGCATGCTCGGACGCTCGCTGCCGGAGGCGCTGATGCGCGGGGCCGGCGGAATCGAGATTCACATTGTTCCCGGCGAGGAGACGCGACAATCCTTGTGGCCGCGCCTGAAGCCGCTTCTCAGCCGCAAGGGGCTTGGAGCCGAGCTTGCGGTCGCGCTAGCCTCCGTCGCCGTGGCCGTCGCCGTCGCCGATGCGCTCACCGCCGTTCTCAAGCTTCCCAATCTGTCGATGATCTTCCTCACCGCGGTCCTGTTCTGCGCGGTGCGTTTTGGCACTCGGGCCGCAGTCCTCGCTTCGCTTGCGTCATTCGCGGCCTACAACTTCTTCTTCATCGAGCCGATCTACACGTTCACGATCGCGCAGCCCCAGGAACTGTTCGCGCTCCTCATTTTTCTTGCTGTCGCCGTTCTCACCGGATCGCTGACCGGGCGCATTCGCGACCAGCGAGAGATGGTGATCGGGAACGCCGAGGTCACCCGGTCGCTCTACGATTATTCGCGCAAGCTTTCCGGCGCTTCCACCCCCGACGACGTCCTTTGGGCGGCCGCGGCGCATTTGCATGCGACCTTTGGCGGCCGCATCGTGCTCCTGGTCAGCGAAGGAGATGAACTGCAAATTCGCGCCGCCTGGCCGCCCGATGCGCAGCTCGACGCCGCCGCTCTCGGCGCAGCGAACTGGGCGCAGCAGAAGAAGGAGCCCGCGGGCTGGGGCACCGGAACGCTGCCTCGCATCGCCTATCAGTTTCGCCCGCTGCTCGCCGCGCGCGGGGCGATTGCGGTCTGCGGCTTCGAGCCCCATTCCCCGGATCAACCGATCACCGCGGAGGACGAGCGGGCGCTGACCGCGATTCTCGATCTGACGGCGATTGCGCTCGACCGCGCGCTGCTCGCGCGCGAAGCGGTCAATGCGGCCACGATGCAGGAAAACGAGAAGGTGCGGGACGCGCTCCTCGACTCGCTCTCGCACGATCTGCGCACGCCGCTATCGTCGATCGCGGGCGCGGCGAGTTCGCTCCGCGCGCTTGGCGACAAGATGAGCCCAGCCGAACGGCTCGAGCTTCTCTCCTCGATCGAAGAGGAGACGGGGCGGCTCGCGCGCTTCGTCGCCAATCTCTTGGACATGTCGCGGATCGAAGCTGGCGGCCTCAAGGTCAATCGCGATCTGGTGTCCATCGCCGATGTCGTGCAGGGCGCGGTCGAGCGCAGCCGAAAGGCGTTCCCGGGCGAGCCCGTGCGGGTCAGCCTCGCGCCCAACCTGCCCTTCGTGCGCGGCGACGACAAGCTGCTCGAGCAGGTGCTGTTCAACCTGCTCGACAACGCGCACAAATACGCTGGCGAGGCTGGAGCGATTGTTCACGCCCGGCAGGAGGGCGGCGAAGTCGTGCTCAGCGTTACCGACGAAGGCCCCGGCATCAAGCCGGCGGAACTCGAACGCATCTTCGAGAAGTTCTATCGCGGCGGGCGCCCTGACGGGCGCAAGGCGGGCACCGGGCTTGGCCTTTCGATCTCGCGGCGCCTGGTCGAAGCGATGGGCGGAACAATCGTGGCGCAGAGCCCCGCGGTTCGCCGGCGAGGAACGCGATTTGTCGTGCGTCTTCCCGTCGTCCAGGCGGCGTCGATTGCATCGAGCCCGGCCGCGTGACCGGCCCGCGCGTTCTTGTGGTTGACGACGAGCCGCAGATTCAGCGGTTTTTGACCGTTGCGTTGACCGCCGCTGGCTTTCAGGTGCAAACGGCCGAGACCGGCGCGCAGGCTTTGCGAGCGGCGGCGACCGGCGCGCCCGATCTCATCGTCCTCGACCTTGGACTTCCTGATCGAGACGGCAAGGATGTCCTGCGCGACATCCGTCAGTTCTCGACGACGCCGGTGATCGTGCTCTCCGCGCGCGACCGCGAGGCGGAAAAGATCGAGGCGCTCGATCTTGGCGCCGATGATTACGTCGAGAAGCCGTTCGGCATTGGCGAACTGACCGCGCGGCTCAGAGCCGCGCTGAGACACGCGGACCAATCGGCCCAGCCCGCTCAGCGGGTGGAGGTCGAAGGCGTCGTGATGGACTTCGACAAGCGTCTCGTTACGCGCGACGGGGCGCCGATCAAGCTGACGCCGAAAGAATACGACCTGCTGGCGGTTCTCTTTCGCAACGCCGGCCGGGTGGTGACCCATCGCCAAATTCTTGTCTCGGTCTGGGGTCCGGCGCATCGCGAGGACACCCAGTATCTCAGGGTTTTCATCGGCCAGCTCAGGGCCAAGATCGAGCGCGATCCGACGGCGCCCACAGTCGTAAAAACCGAACCGGGCGTGGGCTACCGCGCCGCCGAGCCCTGAGCGCGAGCTGGGGTCCCCGGTAAGGCCGCTGAACAATTCTTTGGCGCCCCGCCTTGTTTACGGGCGCCTACCCCCGCGAATCCCTGGAGATTCGTTGGCACGCTCGTTGCGAAGTCAACTCCGGCCCCGAGGGAGGGGTCGAGTTACCCGCGACCTGCTTGGGTGGGCGCAAGCGACGAGGCTCAAAACATGTCCTTGACGAGACGGATATTTCTACGCGCCGCAGGCGCGGCCCTGGGAGGGGCGCTTATGTTCGGGGGCGCCTCGGCGTTCGCGGCTGACGATACGATCAAGATTGGCATTCTGCATTCTTTGTCCGGCACGATGGCGATCAGCGAGACCACGCTCAAAGACGTGATGCTGATGCTGATCGACGAGCAGAACAAGAAGGGCGGCGTGCTTGGCAAGAAGCTCGAGGCGGTCGTGGTCGACCCCGCTTCGAACTGGCCGCTGTTCGCCGAAAAAGCCAAGGAGCTGATCGAGAAAGACAAGGTCTCGGTCGTGTTCGGCTGCTGGACCTCGGTGTCGCGCAAGTCGGTGCTGCCGGTGTTCAAGGAGCTCGACTCGATGCTGTTCTATCCGGTGCAGTACGAGGGCGAGGAATCGGAGCGCAACGTATTCTATACCGGCGCCGCGCCTAATCAGCAGGCGATTCCGGCCGTGGACTATCTCATGAGCGCCGACGGCGGCTCGGTGAAGCGCTGGGTGCTTGAGGGCACCGACTACGTCTATCCGCGCACCACAAACAAGATTTTGGCCGCCTATCTCAAATTGAAGGGCGTGCCGGACGAAGACGTGATGATCAACTACACGCCGTTCGGCTTCTCGGATTGGCAGACCGAAGTGTCCAAGATCAAGGCGTTCGGCTCGGCCGGAAAGAAGACGGCGGTGGTGTCGACGATCAACGGCGACGCCAACGTGCCCTTCTATAAGGAGCTCGGCAATCAGGGCATCAAGGCGACCGACATTCCGGTCGTCGCGTTCTCGGTCGGCGAAGAGGAACTCGCTGGCCTCGACACGAAGCCCCTGGTCGGCCACCTCGCCGCGTGGAACTACTTCGAGTCGATCGACACGCCGGCGAACAAGGAATTCATCGCCAAGTGGCATGAGTTCACCAAGAAGGCGAACCGCACCACCAACGATCCGATGGAAGCCCATTACATCGGCTTCAATATGTGGGTGAAGGGGGTGGAGAAGGCGCAGAGCTTCGAGCCGGACAAAGTGATCCCGGCGATGATCGGAGTGGCCGTTCCCAACCTCACCGGCGGCCTTTCGACGATGATGCCGAACCATCACATCACCAAGCCTGTCTATATCGGCGAGATCCAGGCGGACGGCCAGCTTAACACGGTCTGGCAGACGCCCGGAACCCTGGTCGCGCAGGAATGGTCGCCCTACCTCGAGGGTTCGAAGGACCTGATCGCCGACTGGCGTCCGCCCATGTCTTGCGGCAATTTCAACGTCAAGACGGGCAAGTGCGGCGGCTGACGAGAGCCTGAAAAGCCGACCCTCGTCGGCCATCGGCAGGAGCCTAGCCGGGCTCCTGCCGCGCTTTTAACCGGCGCCGGATTTTGCTGAACGACGCCGCATAACGCGATCGAGATCGCGTGGCGCAGTTGAAAGGAACATGATGACGTCGCCGTACGCTCGTCGTCTCGCCGCTCATCTCGGCGCCCTGCGCGCGATTGGGGTCCTCGCCCTCATCGTGTTCGCAACCGGCGCCCGCGCCGACGCTGTCGACGACACGCTGGCAAAATTCCTCGACGACAAGTTTCCCCAAACCGCGGCCGCTATCGGCGAGCTGTCCGCCGAGGCGCCTCCCAGGCGGCGGCCATTCTGGACGCGCTCGAGCGACAACCGCCTCATGATCGATCAAGCCGATCATGTCGTCGCCTACAAGACCACCGCCGGCGCGCTGCTCAACGCCAAGACCGGCCAGCCCGTGCCAGAGTCCAGCGCCGGCGCCTTCAAGAAGGTCCGCGTCAACAACGCGCTCAGAAGCGCAATCGAAGGCGCGATGGGGTCGCTGACTCTCGCCAATCCCGATCCCGACAAGCGCCTCGCCGCGGCGGGGGACGTCTTCAGGACGCGCGACGCGAAGGCGTTGCCTGCGCTGCAAACGCAGCTCGCCAAGGAAACCGATCCGCGCGTCGCCGCGGCTCTGAAGCTGGCGCAAGCCTCGATCTTCGCCACCAGCGACAGCGCTTCGCCGCAAGACCGCCTCGCCGCGATCGCAACCCTGAAGGAGCGCGGTGATCAGGACGCGCAAAGCCTCATCGACGGGATCGCGCAGAGGGCCACCGATCCGGCGGTGAAGAGCGCAGCGGCGTCCGCCTTGAGCACGATCCATGCTCGCCTCGCTTTATGGAATGTGGCGCAGAACCTCTGGTACGGCATCTCGGCGTCGTCCGTTCTGCTCCTGGCCGCGATCGGCCTTGCGATCACCTTCGGCGTCATGGGCGTCATCAACATGGCGCATGGCGAAATGGTGATGCTGGGCGCCTATTCGACCTATGTCGTGCAGTCGCTTCTGCCGCCTTCATTGCAGAATTGGTCGCTGGCTTTCGCCATTCCGCTGGCGTTCGTCGTCGCCGGCCTCGTGGGCATCGCGATCGAACGTCTTGTGATCCGCTTTCTTTACACCCGCCCGCTCGAGACGCTGCTCGCGACCTGGGGCGTATCGCTCATCCTGCAACAGCTGGTCCGCAGCCTTTTCGGCGCGAACAATCGCCTCGTCAGCAATCCGCCTTTCATGTCAGGCGCGTTCGAGCTTGGCGGACTGTCAATCACCACCAACCGGCTTTGGATCATCGTCCTCTCGGCCCTCGTCTTCATCGGGCTGCAGCTCGTTCTTCGCGCGACGCCGTTCGGCCTGCAAATGCGCGCGGTGACGCAGAACCGGCGGATGGCGGCGTCGATGGGCATCTCGACGGCGCGGGTCGATATGCTGGCCTTTGGGCTCGGATCGGGCGTCGCGGGGATCGCGGGCGTGGCTCTGTCGCAGATCGACAACGTCTCGCCGAACCTTGGTCAAGGCTACATCATCGACAGTTTCATGGTGGTGGTGTTCGGCGGCGTCGGAAACTTATGGGGCACGGCGTTTGGCGCGCTCCTGATCGGGCTCGCCAACAAGCTGCTTGAGCCGCTGATCGGCGCGGTTCAGGGCCAGATCGTGCTTCTGGTCTTCATCATCCTCTTCATTCAGAGACGGCCGCGAGGGCTCTTCGCCCTGCGCGGACGTGCGGTGGAAGCATGAGTTCCCGGCTCGACCAGCTTGGCGTGGCCTTCGTCGCGATCCTGATCGTGGCGGCAATCCTGGTTCCTGTGCTGTCGCTCGGAGTGTCGGAAAATTCCCCGTTCTACCTGCCCCCCTATCTGGTGCAGCTGCTCGGCAAATATCTCTGCTACGCGATCCTTGCGGTCGCGCTCGATCTCGTCTGGGGCTATTGCGGCATTCTGTCGCTCGGCCATGGCGCGTTCTTTGCGCTGGGCGGCTATGCGATGGGCATGTATCTCATGCGACAGATCGGGACGCGCGGCGTCTACGCCAATCCGATCCTGCCCGATTTCATGGTGTTCCTGAACTGGAAGGAGCTGCCGGTCGCGTGGTGGGGCTTCAATTGGTTCCCTTACGCGATGCTGATGGTCGTCCTGGCGCCCGGCCTCCTGGCGCTCGCCTTCGGCTGGTTCGCGTTCCGCTCGCGCGTGACCGGCGTCTATCTTTCGATCATCACCCAGGCGATGACCTTCGCCTTGTTCAAGGAATTCTTTCGCAATGATTTCGGCTTCGGCGGCAACAACGGCCTGACAGACTTCAAGGACCTGCTCGGCTTTTCGCTTCAATCCGCCTCAATGAAGGCCGCTCTCTTCTCGGCGAGCGCCATCGCGCTCATCATCGCCTATGCGGTCTCGCGTGCGATTATCGGCTCGAAATACGGCAAGGCGCTGGTCGCGGTGCGCGACGCCGAGAGCCGCATGCGCTTTCTCGGCTATCGGGTCGCGAACTATAAGCTGTTCGTCTTCGTCGTTTCGGCAATCATCGCCGGCATCGCCGGGGCGCTCTACGTGCCGCAGGTCGGCATCATCAATCCGAGCGAATTCGCGCCCGGGAACTCGATCGAAGCGGCGATCTGGGTCGCGGTCGGCGGACGCGGGACCTTGATTGGCGCGGCGCTGGGCGCGATCGCGGTCAATTTCGCCAAGACCTTTTTCACCGGCGCGTTCCCCGAATATTGGCTCTATGGCCTCGGCCTTCTGTTCGTTCTGACCACCCTGTTCCTGCCCAAGGGCATACTCGGATTGGCTCTGCGCGACCGGCGCGCGAGGCCCGAGCCTAAGACAGAGACCTCGCCAGTCGCGATCGAGGAAGGCGTCGAACCGTGAACGAAGCCGTCAATCCGACGCTCACCCAATCGCTGCTTTATCTGGACGGAGTGAGCGTCTCGTTCGACGGTTACAAGGCGCTCCGCAGTCTGTCGCTGATGCTCCAGCCGGGCGAAATGCGGGCGATCATCGGCCCCAACGGCGCGGGCAAGACGACGATGATGGACGTCATCACCGGCAAGACGCGCCCCGACGAAGGCGAGGTGATGTTCGACGGGCGCCATGATCTGACGAAGCTCGACGAAGCCGAAATCGCGACGCTTGGGGTCGGACGCAAGTTTCAGAAGCCGACCGTGTTCGAGAACCACACGGTCGAAGACAATCTTCTGCTCGCGACCAAGGCCCCGCGGAGCGTGCGCGCCACGCTGTTTGGACGCGAAGACCCGAAAACGCTGGAGACGATCGACGCCATCCTCGCCACCACCCGGCTCGCCGATCATCGCGCGCGCATCGCCGGATCCCTGTCGCACGGACAAAAACAGTGGCTCGAGATCGGCATGCTGCTGGCGCAGGACCCGAAGCTCCTGCTTGTCGACGAACCGGTCGCGGGCATGACCGACGCCGAGACCGCCGCAACCGCCGATCTCCTGCGCGAGATCGCGCGCGATCATTCGGTGATCGTGGTTGAGCATGACATGCATTTCGTGCGCGAGCTCGGCGTCAAGGTGACGTGCCTTCACGAAGGCTCGGTGCTGGCCGAAGGCACGCTCGACCAGGTGAGCGCCGATCCGCGCGTCGTCGAAGTCTATCTGGGGCGGTGAACGCATGCTGACCGTCGACCGGGTCGATCTTTTCTATGGCGCGGCGCAGGCTTTGCGCTCCGTGTCGGTGAAGGCTGAGACGGGGCGCATTCTGACCGTTCTCGGCCGCAACGGCGTCGGCAAGTCATCGCTCCTGCGCGCGATCGTCGGGCAGCACATGCCGTCGTCCGGCTCGATCCGATGGAACGACCAGGACGTGACGAAGATGGTCCCATATCTGCGGGCGAAGGCTGGCTTTGGCTATGTCCCGCAGGGGCGCGAGATCTTCCCGCTGCTCACCGTGCGCGAAAATCTCATGACCGGCTACGCCACCCGGCCGAGAGCCGAGCGGGCGATCGACGATGAGATTTTCGCGCTCTTTCCCGTGCTCAACGACATGCTGGGACGTCGCGGCGGGGATCTTTCGGGCGGACAGCAGCAGCAGCTCGCCATCGCCCGCGCGCTGGTGACCAAGCCCAAACTGCTCGTCCTCGATGAGCCGACCGAAGGCATCCAGCCCTCCATCATCAAGGACATCGGACGCGCTCTCGTGCATCTCCGCCGAAAGGGCGAGATGGCGATCCTGGTCGTCGAGCAATATTTCGAATGGGCCCGCGACATCTGCGACGACTACGCCGTGCTTGACCGCGGCGTCGTCGTGCTCGCCGGCACGCGCGAGCAGATGGACGAGACGGCGGTGCGCGCGCGGATGACCGTCTGATGCCGAGGCATCACGCCCTCAATGCGCAGCTTGCGCTGGGATTTTCGGAGCGGTGACGTTGCGCAGGAACGGAACCAGCATGGTTGCAAAAATAAAGCAGACCATGATGGCGAGAAAGGCGTCGGCGTAAGCCATTGTCGAGGCCTCGCGGTATGTGAGCGCCCATAGCTGCTTGAGCGCCGCCTGGTAGCCGGCTTGCTGGCTCCCGGGGATCACCGCGTAGCGTTGCGCGACCTCGTTCACAAGTCTGGTCATGGCGCCATTGGCCGGCGTCAGGTTCGACGCGATCGCATGGAAGTGGAAATTGGTCCGGTTGTTGAGGACCGCGCCGCAGACCGCGATGCCAACCGCGCCGCCGAGGTTGCGCATCATATTGAACAAGCCGCTCGCATATTTGAGCCGTTCCGGGGGCAGGCTGCCAAGGCCGAGATTGACGCTGGGCGCGACGGCGAACACCTGTGGGAAGCCGCGCAAGATCTGCGGCAGGAAAAGCTCGGCTGCGCCCCATTCATGGGTGATGAAGCTGAAGCTCCACATCGAAAGGCCGAACGAGGCGAGCCCAAGCATCATCAGCCACCGCGTGTCGAACCTTTTTGCGAGCATGACATAGACCGGCACGCCGACGAGCGACGCCACGCCGGTCGAGAAAATCGCCATGCCTGTCTGCCAGGCGCTGAACCCGCGCACGTAGCCCAAAAAGAGGGGCGTCAGATAGATGGTCGAGAAGATGCCGATTCCGGTGATGAAGGAGAGAATGCAGCCAAGCGTAAAGTTCCGGTTTCCGAAAGCGCGCAAGTCGACGACTGGCCGGGGAAAGGTGAGACTGCGAACGACGAACAGGAAGCCAGCGACGGCGGCGATCATCGCGCAATCCCTGATCGTCGCGTCGTCGAACCAGTTCCAACGCGAGCCCTCCTCGAGGACGTATTCGAGGGTCCCAAGCGCCATCGCCATGAGGATGATGCCCGGATAGTCCGCGCCCTTGAGCAGCTTAACGTCGGGCTCGTCGATCTTCACGAGGAGGGGGACCAGGATCGATATTGCGATGCCGGGAATGACGTTGACATAGAAGAGCCAGCGCCAGTCGAGCGTGTCGGTGATGAAGCCGCCGATCACCGGCCCAAGCGTCGGCGCGACCGTCGCGATGCCGCCGACCACGGCCGCCGAATAAACGCGCCGGGGCCCCTGAAAATAATGGAAGGTCGAGGTGAAAACGATCGGGATCATCGACGCGCCGAGCATTCCCTGAAGCGCGCGGAACACGATCATGCTTTCGATGTTCCAGGCGAGCCCGCACAGCATGCTCGCGATAGTGAAGCCGACCGAAGAGGCGGTGAACAGCCAGCGCGTCGAGAGCACGCGGGTTAGCCAGCCCGACAGCGGAATCATGATGATCTCGGCGATGAGATAGGCCGTCTGCACCCAGCTGATCTCATCCTGCGCCGCGCTGAGGCCGCCGCCGATGTCCTGGAGAGACGAAGCGACAATCTGGATGTCGAGGAGCGCGATGAACATGCCCACGCACATCACCACGAACGGGCCGAGGCTCCAGACCCAGCTTCGCTCGGAAGTCGTCGCGACGGAGGGCGCGGCCGATGAGGGGATGGCCGCGGCGGTCATGGCGCGTCGCTCGAACCCGACCGCGTGTCCACGCCGACATTCGCCGACAGGCCAGGTCTCAGACCACGCAGCATCGGGTCGTCGTCGAGCTTGATGCGAACGGGGACGCGCTGAACGATCTTGGTGAAGTTGCCGGTGGCGTTCTCAGTCGGGATCACGCTGAAGACGGCGCCCGTCGCGGGCGCCATGGTCAGGACATGGCCGCGAAAGACGTGGTTCGGCAGGACATCGGCGACGATCGTCGCCGCTTGTCCAGGACTCATATGCTCGAGCTGGCTTTCCTTGAAGTTGGCGTCCACCCAAAGGTCGTGCGCGGGGATGATGGTGACGAGATAGGCGCCTCCCGCGACATAGGCGCCGACCTGGGCGGCGCGGTTTCCCACATAGCCGTCGATCGGCGAGCGAATTTCGGTGTAGCCAAGGTTGAGGTCCGCCGTATGGAGATCCGCCTCGGCCTGGGTGACGTCGGCCTTGGCGACGGCGATCTCCGCGTCGAGAACGGTCAGCTGTTGTTTCGAAGCATCTAGGCCCGCTTCGGAAGAAATTACGCTGGCTTCGGCCGCCAGGTTGAGCGACGACGCGCGCTCCGCATTTTGCCGCGAGCCAGCGGCGGTCTGCGCCAGGTCACGATAGCGTTGATCGTCTTCCTTGGCGAAGGCCGCCTCGGCGGTCTTGGCGTCGACATCGGCCTTCGCCTGACGGATCGCCGTTTGCTGCAGCGTCAGTTTGCGCTCGAGGCTGTCGAGGCTCGCCTTGCGCGCCTCGACAATCGCCGCCGCGCGGTCGACAGCGGCGCGGAAATCGCGGTCGTCGAGCCGGATCAGCGGCTGTCCCGCGCGCACATATTCGTTGTCGCCAACGAGGATCGCGGCGACGAAGCCAGCCACGTGCGGCGATATCGGCGTGACATTGCCCCCGGCATAGGCGTCGTCGGTGCTTTCTATGAAGCGCCCCACGGTCCAATATTCGTAACCGTAGCGCGCCCCGACGAAGGCGATGAGGCCGCCCAGCGTCGCGTAGGCGAGCCGCTTGAGCCGCGCTCTCGTCAGCAGTCCGGCCGGGGTTGCCTCACTATGTTCGCCTGCGATGGCGGTCATCGCGCTCTCCTTTGTTTTTATCCTTTTTCCGTGGAGCCAAGAAGAGCGTATATACGCTTATCTGTTCCGGCGGATTGAAGCTGAGCGGCATCCGCTCGGTCATTGTTCATCCAACCTCGGCGGTTTCGCCGGGAAGATCGGTCGCGGAAACCTCATGCAGCAAGGCGCGCAGACCAACAGTCCGCTCATTGCCGAAGGCGGTTGCAAACTCTCTTTGCGCATCCTTCCAGCCTTGATAGCCGGCCCGCAACCGCTCAAGCCCGGCGTCCGTCAAGCGCAATTCCTTGTGGCGACGGTCTGTGCGGCCCGGCTGGATGGTGATCAGTCCGTCGCGTTCGAGCGGCAGGATGTTTCGCCCAAGCGTCGTCCGGTCCATCACCATGGCCTCGGCCAACGCATTGATCGTCATCGCCCCATGTCGCCGCAACCTGGCGAGAATGGAAAACTGGGTTGCTCGCAGCCCTGCCGAAGCGAGATGCCGATCATAGAACTGCGTTATATGCCGCGCCGCCTGGCGGACGGCGAGGCAGGTGCATTCATCGAGCGGCGGCAGCTTATCGGTCGACATTTCGAACGCTTGTCCTTGACATTGGGGGTACATACGCCTATCTAGGCGCATATACGCATAATGTCAAGGCCAAATCAGGAGTCCCTCAATGACCCAGTCCTTAGGTACCGCCCTTGTTACGGGCGCCTCATCCGGCATCGGCGCCGTTTACGCCGACCGGCTCGCGAAGCGTGGCTATGACCTTATCCTAGTGGCGCGCAGCGGCGAGAAACTGAAGTCGTTGTCCGCGAGGCTGACGTCCGAGACGGGTCGGTCCGTCAAATTGATCCCAGCCGACCTCGCCGACAAAGAGGCGCTCTCCCAGGTCGAAGCCGTTCTCCGCGAAGACAAGAGCATCACGATGCTCGTCAACAATGCAGGCTCGGCCGCCCTCACGCCGCTTTTGGACTCCAACGTCGATCAGATGGAGGCGATGATTGCGCTGAACGTCACGGCGCTCACGCGCCTGACCTACGCCGCCGCTCCCGGGTTCGTTGCGCGAGGCGCGGGCGCGATCATCAACATCGGGTCCGTGGTCGGCATCGTGCCTGAGAGGCTCAATGGCGTGTACGGCGGGAGCAAAGCCTTCGTCCTTGCCTTCACTCAGTCGCTGCAACACGAGCTCGCCGGCAAAGGCGTCCGCGTCCAGGCGGTGCTGCCCGCCGCGACCGCGACCGACATCTGGGAGAAGGGCGGCTTCCACCACTCGAAATTGCCCGCGGGCACTGTGATGTCGACAGAGGACATGGTCGACGCCGCTTTGGCGGGTCTTGACCGGGGCGAAGTGGTGACGATCCCGCCGCTCCAGGATGGAGACGATTGGACGCGCTTCGATGCGGCGCGCCTTGCGCTTGCGCCGAAGTTCGGAAACTCGGCGCCGGCGCCGCGGTATCGCGCCGCCCAACCCGCTCGCAAGAGCGCTTAACGCGAGGAAGGCATTCGAGGATCGAGCCATGGCGTCACGTTCTGTCGTGATTGCGGCGCCCGTCCGCACGGGGATCGGCGCCTTTGGCGGAACCTTGAAGGATGTGCCGGCGCCGGATCTCGGCGCCGTCGCGATCCGCGCCGCGGTCGAAAGGGCCGGACTCAGGCCCGACGAGATCGAGACCGTCGCGATGGGCAATGTCATTCAGGCGGGGACGAAGATGAATCCCGCTCGTCAGGCGGCGATCCAGGCTGGCCTGCCGGTGACGGTCCCGGCGATGACCGTCAATCGCGTCTGCGGCTCGGGGGCGCAGGCGATCGTGTCGGCGGCGCAGGAGATCCTGCTCGGCGACGCCCCACGCCGCTGTCGCGGGCGGCATGGAGAGCATGGATCAGGCGCCCTATCTCGTGCAGCGCGGCCGCTGGGGCTATCGCCTCGGCGACGGGCAGCTCTACGACAGCGTGCTTCGCGACGGGCTCAACGACGCTTTCTCCGGCGAGCATTCGGGCTGGCACACCGAGAACCTCGTCGAGAAATATCCGGTCACGCGCGAGGCCCAGGACCAATGGGCTCTGCGCTCGCAGCAGCGCTTCGCGCGCGCGCAATCGGCAGGGCATTTCAAGTCGCAGATCGCGGCGGTGCAAGTTCCCGGCAAGAAGGGGCCGACGCCATTCGATCAGGACGAAGCCAATCGCCCCGACATCACGATTGAGGCGTTGGCGCGCCTGAAGCCGGCCTTCCGCCCGGACGGCGCGATCACCGCCGGCAATGCGCCAGGCCTCAACGACGCGGCGGCCGCCATGGTGCTCGCGGACGAGGGCCGGGCGGAGAAGCGCGGCCTTCAGCCGGCCGCGCGGCTCGTCGCCTATGGCATAGCCGCGGTCGAGCCCGGCATGTTCGGACTTGGGCCGGTGCCTGCGGTCAAACAGGCTTTGCAGCGCGCCGGATGGGAGATCGATTCCATCGAGCGGGCGGAGATCAACGAGGCCTTCGCGGCGATCGCCATTGTGGTCGCGCGCGAACTCGGATTGTCCGACGAGATCGTCAATGTCGATGGCGGCGCCGTCGCGCACGGCCACCCGATCGGCGCGACTGGCGTGGTGCTGACCACCAAGCTCATCCGCTCGATCCGCCGCGATGGCCTCAAGCGCGGCCTGGTGACGCTCTGTATCGGCGGCGGCCAGGGCATCGCGCTCGCAATCGAAACGCTGCACTAAGCGCGCGAGCAGAGAGCAAGCCTTGCCGATCGCACGTCGTAATGTCCTGAAAGCTGGCGCCGTCATGGTCTCGACGTGGGCCGGCCCGCTTACAGTCGCCCAGGCAGCGGAGAGCGCGAGCGCTGGCGCGCCTCAAGTAACGACAATGGCCGACACGCCACTCAACGCGGCCAGCAAAGTCACCGTCGAGCGCCGCGGCCAGATTGTCCTGATCGGCATCAATCGCCCGACTATCCAGAACCGCGTCGATCCCGACGCCTACCTCGGTCTGGCGAAGGCGTATTACCAGTACGAGCATGACCCGTCGTTGCGCGCTGCGGTCCTGTTCGGACACGGCGACAATTTCTCCCGAGGCATCGATGTCGACGCCTTTCAGGCGTTGACGGCGTCGGGGCGATCCCTGCCGTCCGACCCGGAAAGCATCGATCCCCTGGCGAGGACGAACAGCCTGTCGAAGCCGCTCATCGTAGCCGTGCACGGCGACACCTGGAACATGGGGCACGAGCTTCACCTTGTCGCCGACATACGCATCGCCGCCGCCGACACGCGCTTCGGTCAAGACGAGAACACGCACGGCCGATTTCCCGGCGGCGGCGCCACGGTCCGGTTCGTACGCGAAGCAGGATGGGGGAACGCCATGCGCTATATGCTGACCGGCGACCATTGGAGCGCTGAAGAAGCTTTGCGCATGGGCGTCGTGCAGAGGATTGCCCCCAATGCCGACGCGGCTCTCGAGGCCGGCGTTGAAATGGCGACGAAAGCCGCCGCATGCGGGCCGCTTGGAATCAAGGCCACGCTCGCTTCGGCGCGTCTGGCGGTCGATGCGCCGGAGGCAGAAGCCCTGTCGAAACTGAATGCGCAATATCGCGCGCTCTATGGCACCGAGGATTTCAAGGAAGGCCGCAAGGCGGAGGCGGAAGGTCGTCCCCCCGTTTATCAAGGACGATGAGCAGCCATCGGGCCCATCGTCCGCGCCCCACCAAGTGACTGGAGTTGATATGACCGAGCGCCACATCGAAGATTTAACGATCGGAGAGACGCTCTCGCGTCGCTCGCTGGTCGCGCGCGCGACGTTCTTCGGCGCGGCGATGACGGCGATCGGCGAAGTCGCCAAGGCGCAAGAAACTGGCTCTGGCGGCTACAGTAACGCTGCGATCGCTTTGCCGGATGCCGAGGGCGCTGCGAAAAGCCGCGAGGAGCAAAAGCGCGCCGTCAGAATCGCACGCGCCATGCGCGCCGGACCTTTCAGCATTACTGAGCACGCGACGGTCGCCGAGATGGATAAGCAGGGTCGCATGACCGAGGTCTTGCGACAAGGCGCGAGCGAGTGGGTCTGCATGCCCGGCAACGAAGATGTCATCGGCGATCCGCCCATGTGTGTCGACGCCTTGGGCATGCAATGGTTCAAGGATCTGCTCGAAGGGAAGCCAGAGCCGACCAACACGGCGCCGGGTCTTTGCTACATGCTCTGCGGCGCGACGCAGCACAGCAACATAACCCCCCATGATAGAACGAACCCCGCCATACCCATCGGCCCGCACTGGATGATCCTCTGGCCCTTCGACGCCAACCATTGCGGATTGCCAACGACCGTCAGGGACGCCGGCGCGTGGATCATGTTCGCCGGAACGCCCTACGCTTATCTTCACGTTTGCGGAACGCCCTGGGCGGGCAATCCATATACGCCTGGCGACGAAGCGGTCTGGACGATGCGCTATCAGAAGCGAACCGTCTGAGGCTCCGGACGCCGAGCTCAATCGTGCGCCGCGTCAGGCGCGCTCCAACACCTCGGCTCGCGCTTCGACAATGTCCTCGATCATGCCGTCAGCGGCGAAGGGCGCGAGCGCTTCCCGCATGGCGCTCTTCATCGCCGGGACGTCATCGCCCAGGCGCTCTGGCGACGATGTCGACATCGACAGCACGCGTTCGACCAGGCGCTCGATTGGAACCGCATAGGTCCCTTCGACCCGGACGGTTCCGGTCCGAGCCCACTGTCCATTGGCGAAGAATGTGTTGTGATCGCGTGAAGGCCGATCGCCCTTCCAGCGATCGCGCACCGCGTTGAAAGCTTCGAGCCAGGGGTTGCGTCCGTCTTTGGCGCTCGTCGCGCCGCAGACCAGAACTCTTCCACTAGGAGCGAGCGCGCGGTCGAGCGCCGTTCGGGCAGGCTCAGGATCGAGCCAGTGGATCGCACGGCCTATGGAGACGATGTCAAAAGGAGCGAGGCTCGCGGCGACCTCCTCGAACCGGCCCTCAATGAACGTCGCCGTGACGCCCGCGCGTTCCGCCGCCGCGCGCGCGGCCTCGACCATCCCCCGCTCGGGATCGACACCCACGGCCTCCCGGCAATAGCGCGCAAAGCCGATCGTTAGGATGCCGGGCCCGGCGCCGACATCGAGGAGACGCTGCCTTCGATCGAGGCCAAGTTGTTGTGCGACCTTCGCAAAGAAAGCGGCCCCGTAAGGCGGCCGGGCGCTATCGTAATAGGCGACCGTGGAGGCAAAGCGTCCCATGGCGATTCCTGGGGTCGGTCGGCGCCTGTGAGAACCACCCGAGCATGGCGCAAAACTGACGGGCGTCAACATTATCCGGCGATCTTTATTCACATCCGCGCGATTACTGGAACCGCTAGCCAGGCTCAGGGGTTTAATCGCCGAGGGACAGACATACAGGAGAATGTAATGTCACGTTTAGCACTTCTTTCTGCGGCGGCTTCGTTGAGCCTTTTAGCGACGCCTGTTTTTGCGCAAACATTCAGTGACTATAATGGAAACGACACCGTGGCGACCCGCGAGCAGGGGAATACTTCGGCTGTCGGAACCGTAGACAACTCGCACCGCACCAGTGCTTGGAACAATAATGGAATCCCGATTATCGGGCCGCTTTTCGGCGTTGTGACCGCCCCGATGGCGATGATTTCCGGGAATGGATACCAGACCGGGCCTGCCTGCGGGCTCTATCACGACTTCAACGGCCGCTACACTTCAGTCTGCGGTATGTAAGCTTCGCATTTGAGGTTGTCATACAAGCCGCTCCTGCTCCCGCAGGGGCGGCGTGTATATGTTTAATGTCAGACTAGCGCTGTCCGCCGGAAGCTGAGATCCGTTCACCTGTCAGCCACGACGACTGATCCGAAGCGAGGAAAAGCGCCACGCGCGCGATATCGTCCGGCTTACCCATGCGGCCCATCGGCATGACCATGCCCATCGCCTTCGCGGCTTCCATCGTAAGTCCCATCGTCTTTGTGCCCTCGGTCTCGGTTGCACCGGGGGCAATGGCGTTGACGCGGATTTTTTTCGGTGCAAGTTCGAGGGCGAGGGCGCGGGTCATGGTGTCGACCGCCGCCTTCGAGGACGCATAGATTACTGAATTTGGCACCGGGTTAACGCTTGCGATCGTGCTGAGATTGATGACGCTGCCGCCCGCGTTATCGAAAGTAGCGACAGCTTCCCGCGTCGCCAGCAGCGTCCCTAGAACGTTGGTGTCGAACTGACGATGAAACTCGTCTTCCGTGACCGCTTCAAGCGGTTGGAAAGTGAACACACCGGCGTTATTGACCAGGATGCTCGGCGTCCCAAGTTTCGCCTTAGTCTCGGCAAATAGGCGCTTCACGTCGGCGCTTTTTGAGACACTCGCCTGGATCGCGACTGCCTTCCCGCCCTTGCTGACGATCTCATCGACCAAGCGATCCGCGCCGGCCTTATCCGAGGCGTAATTCACAGCCACCGCCGCCCCCGCTTCCCCGAAGCTGCGCGCGATCGCCGCGCCAATGCCCTTCGACGCCCCCGTTACGATCGCCACTTTCCCGCTGAGTTCGCCCATCGTCATGCTCCTTATTCCCTCGAGCCCGCCAGACATGGCGTTGAAGGCTTGATGAAGCATGAGGTAGGCGATGCGTGACGCGCCAGGTATCGCAACGAGAAGGATATGATATATGTCCTAACTGTATGAGTGATCGCCTGCAACAGCTCGCCCTGTTTGTACGCACGGTCGAAAGCGGAAGCTTTTCCAAGGCCGCGCGAGAGTTCGGTCTTACCCAGCCCTCGGCCTCGCGCGCCATCGCGGCGCTTGAGCGGCGCCTGCAGGTCAAGCTTCTCGTCCGGACCACCCGGCAGGTTTCGGCCACCGAAGCCGGCGAAGCGCTGCTCGCCCGCGCCCGCGACGCCTTGCTTGTTATCGAGGAGGCAGAAGGCGCGGCGCGCGGCGCTGATCATCTCTCCGGCGTGTTGCGCATCGCCCTCCCGCCCGAATATGGCGTGCGACGAATTGTGCCTGTGCTGCCCGCGTTCTTTACCCGGCACCCGCTGCTCAAGATCGATCTCATGATGTCGGACCGCTATGAGAATCTCATCGTTGAGGGGGCGGACCTTGCGCTCCGCATCGGCGATCTTCCGGATTCAAGCTTCGTCGCGCGGAAGCTCGAGAGCGCGAGGCGCCTCTTCGTCGCATCGCCGTCCTATCTCGCCGCCCGCGGCGTCCCCACGAGGCTCACCGATCTCATGGAACACGACGTCATCAGCGGGCCAGGAGAAGCGGGCGACGAGACCTGGATCGCACGACGAGACGGACGGATGGAACGCCAGACGTTAGATCCCCGAATCCGTTCGCGCTCAGCAACCGGCGTTCTAGCTTGCGCTATCGCGGGGCTGGGCGTCGCGATTGCGTCAAGCTGGATGTTTGCGGACGCCCTTGCTTCAGGCGAGGCGGTCGAAGTCCTGTCCGACTACACTCTCGATCCGATTTCATCCTATGTCGTCTTTCCTGCCGGGCGGAAACCGTCGCAAAGGGCGCGCGCCTTCAGCGACTATCTCGAGCAGGCTCTGGCGGCGATGACGGGGGGCGCATGCGCTTCAGACCACGAGGCGACCCAATCCCGCGAGTTGCTGCCCGCTCATCCGTTGCGAAAAGTGTAAGCGTAGCCGTTGAGCGCAGGCGCGCCGCCAAGATGCGCGTAAAGCACCTTCGATCCTTCCGGGAAAAACCCTTTCTGCACGAGATCGATCATCCCCTGCATGGATTTGCCCTCATAAACTGGATCGGTGATCATGCCTTCAAGGCGCGCGACAAGCCGGATCGCCTGCTTGGTTTCGTCGGACGGCACGCCATAGATGGGATAGGCGTAGTCCTCGACGAGCACGACGTCGTCGTCGATAATGTCCTGCCCGAGCTCGATCAGTTCCGCGGTCTTGCGGGCGATATCGAGCACCTGCGCTTTTGTCTGCTTAGGCGTGGCTGAGGCGTCGATGCCGATCACCTTGCGCTGCCGGCCATCCTTGGCGAAGCCAACCACCATGCCGGCGTGGGTCGAACCAGTCACCGTGCACACCACAATATAGTCGAACGCAAACCCAAGCTCGCGTTCCTGCGCGCGCACCTCCTCGGCGAAGCCGACATAGCCAAGGCCTCCAAATTTGTGCACCGAGGCGCCAGCGGGAATCGCGTACGGGCGCCCGCCTTGCGCTTCGACGTCCGCAAGCGCGTCCTCCCAGCTCTTGCGAATGCCAATGTCGAAGCCGTCGTCGACGAGCTGCACGTCCGCGCCCATGATTCGGCTCAGCATGATGTTGCCGACCCGGTCGTAAACTGCGTCCTCGTGCGGCACCCACGCTTCCTGCACCAGCCGACACTTCATGCCTATCTTGGCTGCGACCGCCGCGACCTGGCGCGTATGGTTTGACTGCACGCCGCCGATCGACACCAGAGTGTCCGCGTTCGAAGCGATCGCGTCGGGGATGATGTATTCGAGCTTGCGCAGCTTGTTGCCGCCGAAGGCGAGGCCGGAGTTGCAATCCTCGCGCTTGGCGTAGAGCTCGACCGCGTCGCCCAGATGCGCGCTCAAGCGCTTGAGCCTCTCGATGGGCGTCGGGCCGAAAGTGAGCGGATAGCGTTCAAATTTTTCGAGCATGCGGATCAGCCTAGAGTTGCAGCGACCCGCGCCATGCTAGACCAAGACGCGCTTGTGACAAGGAAACTTCTGCTTTCGGACAGTTTCCTGCTATCGTCTGGATCGTCGAAGTTGGATACGTCCGCCGTCCGGGCGTTTCACAATGCGACGCTTAAGGGCTGGGGCGACATGGCGGGTTTGAACGTTTTCCAGTGGCTACGCTACGGCCCTTGGCTTGCCCAGCTCGTCGTCACGCGGCGATGCAACCTGAAATGCGGTTATTGCACGGAGTACGACCGGACGTCCGACCCGGCGCCTTACGACGAACTCGCGCTGCGCCTGGCGAAGCTCGCCGAGCTTCGTGCGTGGGCCGTCTGCCTGACGGGCGGCGAGCCTACGATGCACCCGCGCCTCGTCGACCTCGTGGCTGAGATGAGGAGGCTGGGTTTCAAGAGGCGCATGCTGATCACGAACGGCTGGCGCCTCACACCAGCCCTCATTGAAGCCCTCAACGGCGCTGGCCTCACGGACATGCAGATCAGCGTGGATGGGGTCAATCCAAACGCGGTGACCGTGAAAACCTTGAAGCCCTTGAGAAAGAAACTGGAACTCCTTGCGGAGAAGGCGACTTTCAAGGTGGTCATGAGCGGCGTCATCGGAAGCGCGCCAGCGGAAGAGGCTCTCGAGGTCGTGGACTTCGCGAAGGCTCATGGCTTCACGCCACGCATTCTGCTGGTTCACGACGAGAACGGTCAGTCGCAGCTGTCGCACGAGGAACTGAGCGCATACGATGAAGCGAAGCGCCGCATCGGCGACCGTGCGAACGAAGCCTTCGGATATCGAGGCAAGATGATCGAGTCCGGCGAAGCGCCCTTCAAGTGTCGCTCGGGCTCGCGCTATCTCTACGTGGACGAGTTCGGGAGCGTGCACTGGTGCTATCAGACGCGGGAGAGCTTCTCGAAGGACCTCCTCACGTACACGTATGCTGACCTTCGCGAGCAGTTCGACACGCCAAAAGACTGCAATGCGCAGTGCACCATCGGTTGCGCCCGAACCGCCTCGGCGACGGACCAGTGGCGCTCGCAAGGCGGCTTTTCCGCCGCTCCCCTTGCGGCGACTGCATAACGAGAGATTCAAGACCGCGTAGCTTTTGCGGCGCTCAATTACCGGGCAACATGCGCTCTAAAACGCGATCGTGCTTGACGAGCCGATGGTAAAGAGCGCCGGCGATGTGGGCCGCAGCGATCAGGCCGATCACAATTCCACAGATGAGATGCCAGACGATAATGCGGTCCGACAACGGCTGATCCTTGCCCAGAATGGTCGGAAATTCGAAGAGGCCGAAGACGCTGACTGGATCGCCGTAAGCGTTGGTTCCTGCCCAGCCGAGCACGGTCGTGATGATGATAAGGGCGTAAAGCAGGTATTGCGCCCAAAGTGAGACGCTCTGCTCGATGGGCGGCATGGAGGCATCCGGGGCGGGCACGCCAAAGGCTGCGCGCCTCACGAGCCTCACGACCATGACGATGAGGACGAGCGCACCCAGCGCCTCATGGAAGCTATAGAGATTGTCCCTGAGCGAGCCTTCGGGGACGAGCCTTTTCATTACGGGCCCTAAAGCGAGGAGCACGATGACCGCAGCCGCGACAAACCAATGCATCGCTTTCGCGGACGCCGAATAGCTGACCGGCGTCGCGATAGAATTCCATACAGGCGCCATGAGGCCCTCTCCTTCGAGGTTACTAAAACGCCACGTAAACTCCGCCAATCTACCAGATCGCCGCATCGCCGACGACATGGTAGGGTCAAGCGATTGGCTGCGGTCGTCTCGCGATCGTTCTCTCGATAGCCTTCGTATCAACGCCCGGCGCTAAGACGCCATAAGTCGGGGACGAGTCCGAGGGAGCGAATCATGAGCTTGCCTGCGCAGACATCGGCGGTCGAGGCTCAACCGCTGATCGCGGTGCGCAACGTGCGCGCGAGCAGCCGCTGGTACGCTGAATTGCTGGGAGCAGACACGCTTCCCGATCACCCGCACCGTGACGTGTATGATCGCATCCAGCGCTCGGGCCGATTGCTTCTTCAATTGCACGCTTGGGACGCGGAAGAGCATCCCAATCTCGTCAACGCCGACGCGGCGCGTCCCGGCCATGGCGTCGTGTTGTGGTTTCAGCTCGGCGATTTCGATCTGGCTGTCGAGCGCGCTCGCCGGCTGGCGGCGGAGATCATCGAAGAACCGCATTTCAACCCTGCGCCCCAGCATTGGGAGGTTTGGCTCAGGGATCCCAATGGCTATGTTGTGGTTGTCGCGAGCCCCGATGGGGAAAGCGTTGAAAGGAGCCATCCCATGTTCGACCACATCATGCTGCGCACTCAGCAACTCGACGTCATGACGGCCTTCTACGAGAAAGCCCTCGCTCCGCTCGGGATCAAGAAGCTCATGTCCTTTGACGGCGAGGCGGGATTTGGGCGCGATGCGCCGGGTCTATGGATCAGCAAATCGAGCGAACCGCGGTCCAGCGTGCATCTCGCATTGTCGAGCCCGGACAGATCCGCCGTTCGGGCGTTCCACAATGCGGCGCTTGCCGCAGGGGGGAAAGACAATGGCGCTCCAGGACCGCGCGACTTCGCCCCGAACTACTACGCCGCCTTCGTCATCGACCCCGATGGCAACAACGTCGAAGCGGCTAGCCGCGGCGGAGCCTGAGCGGAAAGCCGCCATCGCATCATTCGGCGGCAGGGCTTCGGAGATATGCGTTTGGGCGCGCCATCCACTGCGGCAAAGCTCACACCGGCGCCGCGCCCGCGGCTACTGCGCGACCCGCGGCTTGGCGATGCACAGGTCTTCGCTACTCCGCGAGTTCAGGCGCCCGCTCGAGTTCGGCGTCATGGCCTAGCATCAGGGTGATGACGAGAGCGACGACCGCGCATAACGCAATCGTAACGAGGCCCCAGCGGAAATCGCCAGTCAGATCCTTGACCCAGCCCATGATAAACGGGCCGAAATAGCCGGACAGATTGCCGATCGCATTGATGGCCGCGATGCCTGGCGCAACCGCTGCGCCTGCGAGAAACGCCGTCGGCAAAGTCCATAGCAGCGGCAGCGCCGAATAGACCCCAAGCGCGCCGATCGTCAGCGCCGTCATTTTTGCGATCGGATCGTCGAGAAACGCCGAGGCGCCGATACCGACGGCCGCGAGAAGCAGCGCGCCCGCCAAATGATAGGTCCGTTCCCCCTGCCGGTCGGAACGAAGGCCCCACCAAACCATGCCCAGGAAGCCGACGATGTAGGGAATGGAGCTGATCCACCCGGTCGCCGCGATAGAGACGCCGAAGCCCTTTATAATCGACGGCAGCCAGAAGGTGACGCCATAGAGGCAGGCGACGTTGCCGAAGTAGACCAGAGCCAGCGCGAGCACCCGGTAGTCGTAAAGGCTCGCAAGAATATTGCCGGGAGACACATGAGCGCGTCGCGCATCCTCCGCGTCGAGACGCCCTTGAAGCCAATCGCGTTCATTGGCCGGAAGCCATGTCGCATCTCGAGGTCGATCCGTCAGATAAAAATAGGCCACGAAGGCGAGAAGGATCGAGGGCAGCGCCTCGATGATGAAGAGCCATTGCCAGCCTGCAAGGCCGCGCACCCCATGCAGGCCGAGCAGCGCCGCCGAGACTGGCGAACCGATCGCGGATGAGAGCGGAATTGCGGCCATGAAGCAGCTGACGATGCGCGCGCGGTAGGAGGCGGGAAACCAAAGCGTGAGAAAGAAGATGATCCCGGGGAAAAAACCCGCCTCAGCGAGCCCGAGAAGAAAGCGAAGCCCGTAGAAGGTGTGCTCCGGGCTAAAGCCCGTCCACGCGGCGATCTTCGGAATGAAGGCCATCGCTCCCGATATGACGCCCCATGAGATCATAATGCGCGCAATCCAGATGCGCGCGCCGACACGGTCCATGATGACGTTCGAGGGAACCTCGAACAGAAAATAGGCAAGAAAGAAAATCCCCGCGCCGAACCCGAACGCGGTGTCTGAGAGGCCAAGGTCGGCATCCATGGTGAGCTTGGCGAAGCCGACGTTCACACGGTCGAGGTAATTGACGAAATAGCAGAGCATCAGAAACGGAATGAAACGATACGCCACCCGCTTGAGGGTAGCGCTTTCAACGTCGGCCGCCATGTTCGTTGTCTCCCGGACGCGCGATTTGCCAAGTTCTCTAACGAAATCGGCGCCGCCGGTCGACGCGATAATCGGGAGGTCTTCGCTGGCTACCGCGCCAACGGCTTCCTCAAGGACAGGCTTCGGCGATCAGCGTCTGCGCGCCGTCCATTGCGGCGAGCTCGACCGGCGCGAAGCTTTGCGGCTCGCCGGCCCTGGCCCTGATGGTCGCGCCGCCATGCACGAGCGCGCAGAAGCGCTCGCGCGGGATCAGCGCGCGAGACGGGGTTGTTCCGAGGGCCGGCAACGGAACCGCTTCGACGCCGGCCGCGATTAAGGTGAGGATCAGGTCCGTAGGCAGCGGCGCCTGCGGCGCCTTAAGACCGCGCTCGGTCGTCTCCGCTTCGACCGCACCGCCGCCGCGACGATAGCGGAACGCGATTTCCAAGGTCGCTTCGCCTCCGGCGAGAGGCCTCATGAGGCTCGCCTGCATGAGATCGGCGCGCTTTGGGTCTCCGTCGAAGGCTTTGGCATTGAGGCCATTCGCGCCGCTCGTGAGGATTGGCTCGGCGGGGTCGAGCGCCAGCGTTGCGAGGTGCGAATCCTTGAGCTCCGCAAGATTAAGCCATCGAATGCTTGCCGCCCATGTCTTGCGCATGAGCGCCATCACCGGTTCGCCTACGCCCATGGCGGCGAGATAGGCCTCGACCGCCGCGTCAACGCCTTTTTGCTCGTAGATCTTCCGCGTCGACTTGAGGTGCGCCAGGCCTTCGGTCTCGCTCACCAATGTGGTGATCTGATGCACGCCGATCAGCGCCGAGGGAGCGGCGAGGCGTTCGACCCCGCCGGCGAGCACGAGCACGCAGGCTGACGCGCAAGTCGCGCCGCCGGTGATCGCCGCGCCAGGGCCGTCGGGGCATTTCGGCGAGGCTTCCGAACAGTTGCTGATCAGCGTCCTCGCGACCGCGACCGCAAGGCCCTTGGCTCGAATGAGCTCGCCCATGGCGCCCGCATCGGCGACCGAACCTCCCGGAGAGTGGATCAGGATCGGAAGCCGTCGACCTTTGAGGTTCGCAATCGCGTCGGCAAAGGCCCTCGCCGTCCCCGGCTCGATCAGGCCTTCGGCAGACAACCATTCCGGGCAATCTGGCTTGCAGGCTGGGTCAGCGCTCACGACGCGCACGAAACGCATCGGCGGCGTGGCGCGCGCCCGGGGGCGCGGCCGCAAATCGGCGTATGATGGCAAAGCGATAAGAGCGGAGAGCGCAAAAGCCAGCGCTTGGGCCAGTCGCCTCACGCCCTGTCGGCGTCGGAGCGCCCGGTCTAAGTGATCGGCGCGATCGAACTTACCCCCGGACGCCCTGATTACGACGCAGCCCTTCGGCTTTCCGCGCCGTAGCGGCCCTGCTCGCCACGCAGGCGCTGATATTCGAAGGCGACAACGCTCGCGCTATGCTGACGCTCCAGGCGCCGCACGATGAAATGCCCGCGGGCCAAGGTCTGGAAATGGTCGGCGAAAGCTGCGTTGACCGCCGCCCCGCCGATCGCGCCCAGAATCGGCGCGGCCTGGGCGGCGACCTTCTCGCTCACCACAACGCCAAAGCGCGCGGCGATTTGAGAGATAAGCCGCGCCGCCAATGGCGCGGGAAGGGCGGCGACCCCCTGGGCGGCGACGAAGCGAGCGCTGTCGGTGACCGACTTCGCGAGCGCGGCTCGAACGGCGAAATAGCCGCTCTCGAACGTGGACTCCCCTTGTCCGCCAAGAGCGAACACTTCGACGCAGGCGAGAGCCGCTTCGGGAACGCTCAAATCTTCGCCTTCCTCGCGCGCGATCTCCGCGATCGAGCGCAGAAGGATCGTGGTCGAGACCGGCAGTTCGATCGGCAGCGCGGCCAGCCCCAGCGCCCCCCCGAATGCGCCGGACGCGGCCGCTGCGATCTTATGGGCGCGGTTGGCGGGCTTTGCCGATGCATCGTTCAGATCGAGCGTGCGCAAAGCGAACTTGAGCGCGCCCCTGAGCGCGGTTTCGCTCACATTCGCAATCATGCGCTGAGCCGATTGCGGCATGGCGCGGCCCAGCATCCCGATCGGCCGTCCGACCGCGTCGGTCAGCCGCTGGGCGAAGCTCGTCCCCTCAAGGCAGACAACCGCCTGCCTCAAGTCCTCGATGTCCTTCGGCGTCAGCCGCGCCGGCATATATTCGATGGTCGCCATGACCCGCCCTCAAGCGCGGGCCTCTCCGCGCATCGCCAACGAGATATGGGGCGTCAAGGCGGAGGGCCAAGAGCCCGTTCGTCAAACGAAGGCGATAATCCCGAGGCTGATGACGCCGGCCGCCCAGCAATAATAGGCAAACGGGCTCATCGCTTCGAATTCGTGCTTGTGGAAATAGCGCATAAGGAGCGTCAGGCTCAGATAGGCGAAAATTCCGGCGACGACGCCTGACAAAATCGCCATGCTCCCCAGAGTCGCCCCCTCCTTCATCAGCTTCGGCGCCTCATAGACATTGGCGGCGAGAATGATCGGCGCGCCCATAAGGAATGAAAAGCGCGCAGCCTCCGAGTGTTTGAGCCCGGCGACGACGCCTGCGACCATTGTCGCGCCGGAGCGTGAAATTCCGGGGATCAAGGCGAAACATTGGGCGACGCCGACCGCGAGCGCCCCTTTCCAATTGAGCTGGCCGAGCGATCCGACCGATTCCTCGCCGATCCGGTCGCCAAAATAGAGAATGAAGCCGTTGACGATGAGAAAGGTCGCCGCGATCGCCGGCGCCGAGAAGGCGTCGCCCAAGAGCTTGCGAAAGAGCGCGCCGACGATGACCGCCGGGATGGTCGCCAGAACGACGAAGAAGAACGTTCGTCTGTCCGTTTTCGCCTGAGCGTCCGGCGCATTAACGAGAGAGCGCAGAAAGCTCAGCCAGTCGCGCCAGAAGAAGGCGAAGAGCGCGATCGAGGTGCCGAGATGCATGACCACCAGATAGGCAAGCCAATCCGGGGCCCTCAGGTCGATGCCCCAGTTCAGGAGCCTGGGCAGAATGACCGCATGGCCGAGGCTGCTAACCGGAAAAAGCTCGGTCACGCCCTGCAGCACGGCCATGATAATTGCTTGCAGCGCAGTCAAGACGGCCCCCGCCGGTCAGTGGGAATAACGCCCGGCGGGCGCGTCCGTAGGAATAGCGCGCCCCCGCCCGCCTGTCAGCAGGTGGCGTGTCCACATTTGTGCACCGCGTCCACCTTGTCTTTGAGCTGGTCGTAACCGACCGCGCCGACGACGACATCCTGGCCGACGATGAAAGTGGGCGTGCCGTTGATCTGAAGCGCGTCGGCGAGTTGCATCACCTCGCTCAAGCCTGACTTGACCTCCGGGCTCTCCATGTCCTTGGCGAGCTTGTCCATATCGAGACCAAGGTCGCGGGCGACCGCGAGCGCCTCTGTCTTTCCAACGGGCCCGTGCGTCGCGAGCAGCTTCGAGTGGAAAGCCCAGAACTTGTCGCCCGGCAATTGATTGCGCACCGCGCTCGCCACCTTCGCCGCCTCGACCGACCCGGGGCCCAAAACCGGATAATCCTTGAGAACGAGCTTAAGGTTCGGATCGTCCTTCATGAGCTTGGCGACGTCCGGCAGCGCGCCTTTGCAGAAGTGGCAATTGTAGTCGAAAAATTCGACGAGCGTCGCGCCGCCCTGCGGGTTGCCGAGGGTCGCCTGATATTTCGAGCTGAACAACGCGCCCGACTGGGTGGCGACGATTTTCTGCCGCTCCGCGTCCGCCGTTTCCTTGTCATGCTTGTCGAGCGCTTCGATCGCTTCGCGCAGCACTTCCGGGTTGTTGACAAGATAATCCTTGATGAACGTGCCCAGTTCCTGCTTCTGCGCCGGCGTAAACTCATCGGCGCTTGCAGGCGCGGCCAGGCAAGCAACGCCGACAAAAGCGGCCGCAAGGCCAAAAGCGGTAGCGAGCTTCATACGTCTCTCCAGACTGCGGCTGGGACTTGAGGGCCGAGCGCCCTTATCCTTAAAGGCGCCCATAAGAGCGACAATTGCAACTTTGTTGTGGCTTACGGATCCTGATCCTAGCGAATTTCCGGGACCGTGTCTTCCCGCGCAATTGTGCTGAACCGGGTCACCTCGGCGTCGAACTGGAGCTCGATCGTGCCGGTCGGCCCATGCCGCTGCTTGCCGATGATGACTTCCGCCCGTCCATGGGCGCTCTCCATCTGCGTCATCCAGGCGATATGCTCCTCCGTGCCGGGGCGAGGCTCTTTGTTCTTGAGGTAATATTCCTCGCGATAGACGAACAAGACAACGTCCGCGTCCTGCTCGATTGAGCCCGATTCGCGCAAATCCGAGAGCTGCGGCCGCTTGTCGTCGCGCTGCTCAACCTGACGTGAAAGCTGAGAGCAGGCCAGGATTGGAACGTTCAGCTCCTTGGCCAGCGCCTTGAGGCCCGTTGTGATTTCGGTCAGTTCCTGCACGCGGTTTTCAGACCTGGACTTCGAGCCGCCAAGAAGTTGGAGATAGTCGACGACAAGCAGGTCGAGCCCGCGCTGGCGTTTGAGTCGACGGGCGCGGGCGGTGAGCTGGGCGATCGACACGCCGCCGGTCTGATCGATGTAGAAGGGGATCTGCTGCATCTCCCGGACCGCATCGGCGACGTGGTGAAAATCGGCCTCTGTGATGTCGCCGCGGCGGATTTTGTAAGAAGCGACCGCGGATTGTTCGGCGATGATGCGGGTCGCGAGCTGCTCGGCCGACATTTCGAGCGAAAAGAAGCCGACAATGCCGCCGTTGATGGTCTCGATCGTTCCGTCCGGCCGCGTGCGGCCTTCGTAGGCCTTGGCGATGTTGAAGGCCATGTTGGTGGCGAGCGCCGTTTTCCCCATGCCCGGACGGCCGGCGAGGATCACGAGATCGGACGCCTGCAAGCCGCCCATATAGCGGTCGAGATCCGTGAGGCCCGTGGCGATGCCGCTCAGCGAACCATCGCGCTCGTAAGCGCGGGCGGCCATGTCGACAGCGGCCTTGAGCGCATCCGAAAATCGCTGGAAGCCGCCGTCATAGCGGCCAGCCTCCGCCATCTGATAGAGGCGCCGCTCCGCTTCCTCGATCTGTTCGCGCGGGCTCGAGTCGACTGGCGCGTCATAGGCGACGTTGACGACGTCCTCGCCAATCGAAATCAGCTCGCGCCGCATCGAAAGGTCGTAGACGCTGCGGCCGTAATCATAGGCGTTGATGATGGTCGTCGCTTCGCTTGCGAGGCGGGCGAGATATTGCGGCACCGTCACGCCGCCGAGATCGTGGTCGCCGAGAAACGTCTTGAGCGTGACCGGCGTCGCAAGTTTGCCTGCCCGGATCAGCGATCCGGCGATCTCGAAAATGCGGCGATGGATCTCCTCGACGAAATGCTCGCTCCTTAGAAAGTCGGAGACCCGGTCGAAGGCATCGTTGTTGATGAGAATGGCGCCGAGGAGCGCCTGCTCCGCTTCGAGGTTGTGCGGCGGGGTGCGATAAGCGCGATCCTGAGGTTGAGGTTGGCGCTGCGCAAACTGCTCGATGGTCGCCATGACTGCGGGCGCGTCCTTTACTGCTCTCAGGTGGTAGCCAACGCGACGCGAACACAAAATCGGTCGAACGATGAACGAGCGACGCAGGAACCGCGGCTCGCTCTCCTCGCTGGGCGGGCGACCTCTCTACAGGACAGGAGACCGTCGTGACCAGCGCATAGGAGGCGGCGCCGTTATCGCCAGCGCCTTTTCCCCGCTATCCTTTCTTTCGCGAGAAGAGCCTTGACTCTGGCGCGCTCGCGTCACGAGCCGATCGCCGCCCGCGTCCGGATCATCGGCTTACTACGCGACTTTTTGCAGGCGGACCGGCAAGGACTTGTACGACGGCGTGCCGCTCTGTGGGTCGTAATAGGTCAGCGGACAGAGGTTGTTGGCCTCCGGGTAATATGCGCCGATCGAGCCCGGGGCGATATCGTGCGCGATGGCGGTCAGGCGGATATGCCTGTGCTCGTGACCGGGAATGGCGGAAGCGACCTGCACAACGTCGCCATGCGCCAGGTTATGGGCGGCCAGATCCTGCTCGCTGATGAATAACACGTCGCGTCGCCCGAACACGCCGCGGTAGCGGTCATCGAGGCCGTAGACTGTTGTGTTGTACTGGTCGTGGCTGCGCAGCGTCGTCAGCTTCATGACGTCCGTCCCGGTCACCGCCGGGTCTTCCTCCAGCCCGTTGAAGGGGATAAATTCCGCCTTGCCGGATTTGGTGCGCCAGACCCGCTCGGTTGGGGCGAGTGGCAGGCGGAAGCCGCCGGGATGACGGATGCGCGCGTTGTACTCCTTGAAGTCCGGATAGACGGCCTCGATCTTGTCGCGGATCAGATCGTAATCCTGGATCATTCCCTGCCAATCGACCTTGCTGGACGGCAAGGTCGCCATGGCGATGCCGGCGATGATCGCAGGCTCCGAGCGTAGCTGATCGGAGGCCGGCGCCAGTTTGCCGCGCGAGGCGTGGACCATCGACATCGAATCCTCGACCGTGACCGACTGGGCGCCGGTCGCTTGGACGTCGCGCTCGGTGCGGCCCAGGACGGGCAGGATGATCGATTCCTTACCAATCAGCAGGTGCGAGCGGTTCAGCTTGGTGTTCAGATGCACCGCCAAGTCCAGGTTGCGCATGCCCTGGGTGCTGAGATCGGTATCAGGCAATGCGACCGAGAAATTGCCGCCCAGGCAGACCAGCACTTTGACCTTTCCCGCGACCATCGCCTGCATCGCCTTGACCGAGTCGTGGCCGTGGCGCGGCGGCGGACGGAAACCAAAAGCCTTTTCAATATTGGCGAACATCACCGGGTCGAGCTTTTCCGTGATGCCGACCGTGCGGTTGCCCTGTACGTTGGAATGACCGCGCAAAGGGCAGATGCCAGCGCCGGGCTTGCCGAAATTGCCGCGCAGCAGCAGCAAAGCCGCGATCTGCTGCACGGTCTGCGTTCCCCTCTCATGCTGGGTGATGCCCATGCCGTAGCTGAGGATCGTAGCGTTCGACCGAACGTAGGCGCCAGCCACGACGTCCAGCGCGCTGCGGGTCAAGCCGCTGACCGTCTCGATCACTTCCCAAGGGGTTTGGCGCAGATCCTCGGCGAAGGCCTCGAACCCATTGGTGTGAGCGGCGATGAAATCGCGGTCCAGCGCCTGCTCGCCGGCATCGGCGCGGGCGATAACGGCCTTCATAACGCCCTTCAGAGCCGCAGCGTCGCCGCCGACCTTGACCTGGTAATAGGTGGAGGCGATCGGGGTGGCGCTGAAGCTCGCCATCTCGATCGGGTTCTGAGGATCGGCGAATCGCTCCAGCGCCCGCTCCTTCAGCGGGTTGAACACGATGATCGGCACGCCGCGACGAGCGCATTCGTGCAGCGTGCCCATCATGCGCGGGTGGTTGGTGCCGGGATTGTGCCCCATCGCGATGATCAAGTCGCAATGGTCGAAATCAGCCAGCGAGACTGTGCCCTTGCCTATGCCGATCGCCTGCGGCAGGCCCACGCTGGTTGCCTCGTGGCACATGTTGGAGCAGTCGGGAAAGTTGTTGGTCCCAAATTCGCGGCCGAAAATGTTGAACAGGAACGCTGCCTCGTTTGACGCCCGGCCGGAGGTGTAGAACTCCGACATGTCTGGGTCAGGCAGGCTGCGCAGCGCTACGCCGATGCGGGCGAAGGCGGCCTCCCATTCGAGCGGCCTGTAGGTGTCGCTCGCGGGATCGTAGACCATCGGGTGGGTGAGGCGGCCGTGATTCTCCAACTCGTGATCGCTCTGCTGGAGCAATTCCGTCACCGTGTGTTCAGCGAAAAACTCCGGGGTGACGCGCTTTTTCGTCGCTTCCCAGGTGACGGCCTTGGCGCCGTTCTCGCAGAACTGGAAGGTGGACGTGTGCGCTTTGTCCGGCCAGGCGCATCCGGGGCAGTCGAAGCCGTCCGGCTTGTTCGTGTGGAGCAGCAACGCCGGCGCTTCGGCGACGTGCATCTGCTCGGCGATTGCCCGGGCCGTCGCCCTCAGCGCGCCCCATCCGCCCGCGGGCGCGTCGTAGCGGTGCACGCCTGGAACGTCACGTTCTTCCATCGCTCGCACCAATGCCTTTCCGAGAGCAGCGTTATATTTAGAAAGGAATAACGAAACTCTCTCTTCATCTTGCCAGATGCTTCGGAGAATGGACAGTATCTTTGGACCGTCATTTGGATCTCAAGCAACGAACGGCCGAGCGATCCCACGCATCTGCAAAGGGCCCTGGAATAGCTGAAACCTGCGCGACCGGCGCTCTCGAAGCGGGAACGCTCTGAAAGAAAGCTCGACAATTCCTTGCCAGTCCGGTCTGGGGCGAGTATTGTTTTTCAGAAAGGACTGGCAAACTCGCATAACAATTCCAAGAAGCGTCGCGGGACCAGGGTTCGCCATGAAGGGGAGGGAAGGGAACAACTCGTTAATGACGCCGCAAGCCGTTGAAAATGCTCAAAACGGACTCGCAAATGGCGAGGCATGGACTCCGAGCTTAGGCTTCGCGAAACAAGTCGGTTCGTTGTGCAAAGGGCCTCGCCGCGAGCCATGAGGCGTTGGACCAGAGAATCGGAAAAAGTTGCGCGAAAGCGCACTTAAGTTGCTGATAATATTCGCTTGGGTAAACTTGTGCGCGGGCTTCGGGCCTAGCCGCAAACCGCGCGTTTCGCCTCAGCATATTCGCGCTCAAGCCGAGCGACGAGTTCGGCGACCGGCTGCACGGATTTGACGGCGCCGATGCCCTGCCCGCTTCCCCAGATATCGCGCCACGCCTTGGCTTCTGTCGAACTGCTGGCGGAGGCGAAGCTCATCGCCTTTGCGTCGCGCTCCGGAAGACTGTCGGGGTCGAGGCCGGATCTGACGATCGATGGCTTCAGGTAGTTGCCGAAGACGCCCGTGAAGTAGGTGGAGCCGATGATGTCGGAGGCGTCGCCGGCGACGATCGCTTGCTTGTAGTCTTCGATGGCGCGGGCCTCGGGCGTGGCGACAAAAGCCGTGCCGATGTAGGCGAGATCGGCGCCCATCACCTGCGCCGCGAGCACCGCACGGCCCGTCGCGATCGCGCCTGAAAGCAAAAGCGGCCCGTCGAACCATGCGCGGATGTCCTGGATAAGCGCGAATGGCGAGGTCGACCCGGCATGGCCGCCAGCGCCGGCGGCGACCGCGATCAAGCCGTCGGCGCCCTTCTCGATCGCCTTGTGGGCGAAGCGGTCGTTGATGATGTCGTGCAGCGTAACGCCCCCATAAGCATGCACCGCTGTGTTGACGTCCTCGCGCGCGCCCAGTGAAGTGATGACGACCGGCGCTTTCCACTTGACGGTCATAGCCATGTCCTCCTCAAGCCGAGCGTTGGACTTGTGGACAATCTGGTTGACCGCGAACGGCGCGGCGGGGAGATCGGGGTGCGCGCGGTCGTGGGCGGCGAGCGCTTCGGTGATTTCATGCAGCCATTCGTCGAGCTGCGAAATGGGGCGTGCGTTCAGCGCAGGGAACGAGCCGACGATCCCGGCTTTGCACTGCGCGATCACGAGCGCGGGGTGCGAGACGATGAACAAAGGAGCCCCGACGACCGGCAGCCTGAGCTTGTTCTTCAAAACGTTCGGCAGCGCCATGCAAGTCCCCCCTCCCGCCGCTACGCACCAGGTTAGCGCGGGACCAACGCAATGGTTCACACATAAACCGACCGCGACGACGCGGGCAAGCGCGCCGCGCGCTCATTTCGGCTCGGTCAACCATGCGCAAATGTTCTGTCCGACGCCTCCGCGAGCCAATGTTCGCGCGAGCCAGGGCAGGAGCGTCCGCGCTTCGTCAATCAGAGTGTGCGGCGGATTGACCACGAGAAGCCCGGCGCGCGCGAGCGGCTGCTGGCCGTGCGCGCCAATGGGCGCGTAGCCGACGTCGAGTTCAAGCCGCAGGATGTTTGGCGCGCCGAGCGCGGCGATCGAATTGAGGAAATGGGCGTCGACTCGAGCTTCGCGGATCGGACGCCAGGCGATAAAGGTTCCAACCGGCCATTTGCTTAAGCCTCGTTCGAGCGCCCGCTCGACCGCGGCGGCTTCGTCGGGCGCCTCGAAAGGCGGGTCGATCAAGACGACGCCCCGGCGCTCCTTCGGCGGCAGATAAGCGTTGAGCGCGACGTAACCATCCGTGCCCACGATGCTGAGCCGCCCGTCGCGCCCGAGCGCGGCGATCAATGCCTCGCGTTCGTCCGGATTCGCCT
The DNA here is from genome assembly GCA_963737365.1 of uncultured Alphaproteobacteria bacterium. Lineage (GTDB taxonomy): Bacteria > Pseudomonadota > Alphaproteobacteria > Rhizobiales > Beijerinckiaceae > Roseiarcus. Next base: position 1,691,624 of record CAVTSD010000001.1, on the reverse strand, counting down.
CACAGAGCGCGATGCGATCCTGCGCGCGCAAGAGCGTTTGCGCGATCGCTGGCGAACCGGGATAGAGGAGCGGCCGGCCGTCCGCATCATGCGGGCCAACGGCTTCCAGATAGGGGCGCAGAAGCTCGGCGACCGGCGCGGGCGGGGAGGCCATGAGGATCCGCGCGATCCCCCCGCGCCATTCTGGCGAACGCTTCGCTTCCGCGCTCGCCAGATTAAATCGCCCCGCCCCAGCGTGAGTATCGATGAAACGGAATGGGCTGTCCTTGCGGGCCAGATAAACCAAGACACGCGCCAGAACCACGTGCTTGAGCACGTCGGCGAAATTGCCGGCATGAAAGGCGTGGCGATAGTTGATTTGAAACGATCCTCTTATTCCAGAGCCGTCGGACCTAGCTGAGCGGCGCGTCGATGTCGACAACCTCGCTGCGCTTGACGCCGATGGCGCTGGCGAGCAGCTTGAGCCGGTCGCTGACCACCTCGCTGTCGGGAGCGCGGGCGGCTGACGCAACCTCAAGCCGGACGCAGTCGGGCTCGATGCGCAATCGCGCGCTCTCCAACACGGCCGGGACGCCGCCGGAAAAGCGATAGGCGAGCAGAATGGCGCGCCCGAGGATCTGCGCCCGACGGCGTTCCGACGGCGCGAGCAGCTTGATGGCGGGGCTCAGCCACGGCGCGTCTGGCCGGCCTACGTAGCGGGCGTGAATGGCGGCGGCGACGAACACGCGCTCAGGGTGGGTGACGCCGATGAAGGGAAATTCGAGCAGCCGACGAAAACTCTCTTCCGCCCGGAGGTCGGCCGCATCTCTCCAAGCGAGATCGGACAACGCGCAAACGGCGACGCGCAACCTCTTCTCAGCCGCCGTTTCATCAGCAAAAAGGCCCTCGGTCCATAAAGCGAGTTCTGGGGCGAATTCGGGTACACGCGCGAGCGGCAAACCGATCAGCTGCGCGCCCTCGATGAGGGGATCGAGATATCGTTCATCGCGGCTGAGCTGCGAAAAGAGAAACCCCTCTCGCAAGCCGAGAGCCGAGAAGACGACGCGGTCGGGCTCCAGGTGTTTCAGCACCCGGTCAAGCGTCAACGCCGCCGCAGGCAATGTTCGCGCCCGGCGTTCCGACACGCCCGGCGTCGCCGACAGTTTCGCCGGCGACAATCGCGAAATCGCGCGGGCGAATTCCCGCGTCTCGGCCGCGCCTAGCGTGTAGGCGTGCACGACTTTGACCGGCGCGCCGATGGCTTCGAGGTGTGCTTTCGCCAGCGCGCGCCAGCCGCCGCCAACCGGATAGAAAACCGGCCTCGCCAGCGCCTTTGGCAGGCTGCGCTGCAAAATCTCGTCAATCCGCCGCTTCGCCGGCGAAGCGCCTTCAGACAACATGGCTTCGACCGGCAGAGCGCCAAGCGGCATGCTGACCCAACGATCGCCGACGTGATCATCGATTGCTTCCGCGACTTCGAGACTGCCGCCGCCCATGTCGCCGACCGTCCCGACCGGTCGGAAGAAGCCGGAAATGACGCCTAGCGTCGCGAACCGCGCTTCCTCGGCGCCGCTGAGGATACGCACCTTCAGGCCAAACTCGGACTCTATCGTTGCGGCGAGCTTTTCCCCGTTCGAAGCGCGGCGCATGGCCTCGGTCGCCACAGCGTCGATACGGCTGACGCCCATGGCGTCGGCGATGGCGCGAAACCGCCGGACGGCCTCGACCGCCCGACGAAAATGGTCCGGCGCGATTGCGCCGGTCTCAGCCAACCCCTCGGCAAGACGGCAAAGCGATTTTTCGTTGAAGCGAGGCATCGGCGCACGGCCGAGCTGGTCGTAGACCATAAGCCGGATCGAGTTCGAGCCGATATCGATGATCGCATAAGGACGTCGATCAACGCGCCGGGCGCGCTCGATGTCTAGCTCAAGCGGGCGAAGCGGCTCTTTCGACGTGTGAACGCGTCCCTTCGCCATCGCACTGTCTCCGCGTCGAGGTTATCACAGGCGAACGGCGACGACCTGCCGACGGTTCCTTGCCCATCCATTCAGACAGCGACGGGAGCGCCTGACCGGACCGAGCGCAGCGCCGCCTGGCAGAGCTTGAGCGAGGAAAGATTGCCGCGCGCCGAGTTCAACGGCTCTCGGTTGTCCTCGATCGCGCACAAGAGTTCGCCCATCGCGCCAGCGAAGCCGTCGTTGAACCAGGAACCGGTGAGAACCGGCCGGGCCACTCCCGCTTCGGTATAGAGTTCGACCGCCTGATGGCCGAGGTCGGGGCCATGGGCGGAGGCGACGCCATTCGCGCCGATGACCGAAGTCGAATCCCGCGCGCCGTAACGCGTCGCGCCATCGAAAACGAGCGAGGCCTGACCGCCGTCGAAGGCGACAAGCGCCTGGGCTAACAGCGGAGGCCGCGCGGTCTGCCCCACGCCGCGGACGGCCGTCGCATAGACGGAAAGCGCGCGGTCGCCGATGACGCTCGTGAGGAAATCGAACCAATGGATGCCGAAGTCCCAGAGGACTAGATCGTCCATCTGTTCGAAGGACGTCCCCGCTATCCAGCCGTGGTTCCAGCGGATCTCGATATGCACGCCAGTCACTTCCCCGATCAGGCCCGCTCGAACGGCTTCCCGGATGTAGGCGAGGTGCGGCGCCCAACGGCCGTTCTGATTGACAGCGAGCTTGAGGTCGCGCATCTGCGCGACCTCGATGAGTCCTCGGCCGTCATCGAGCTTGTCGACGAAGGGCTTCTGCGACAGCACATGCTTGCCGGCGTTTAATGCTCGCCGCATGAGGTCGAGGCGGACGTCCGGATGGGCCGTGAGATCGAGAACGCTGACGTTCGGATCGCGCAGCAACGAAACGAAATTGTCAGTGACGCGCGCGTTCGGGAAATAGGCGTCGCGCCGCGCCCGGGCGCGGCCGAGGTCTCGAGAGCAGACGGCCACCACGTTTAACCTGTGGCGCGCATAGGCGTCGAGATGAGCCCCGCTGATGCCGCCCGCGCCTACGAGCGCTATGGGTGCGCTCCGGTCGTGCGGCATTGGCGGACGATAAGGCAGGTCCGGCGCCTCGACCTCCACCGCCGTCCTGGCGACCAAAGCGTAGTCGTCGGCTGAAGGTCCTTCGGCCCTCCCAACCTCCGCCGTCATGGCAGCAGAGCCAGCGTGCGCCGCTCACGGGCGGAGAGCGCCGCAGTATCGACGATGCGCTGAGCCGTGCGGCACAGCGCGGGATCCAGCGGGCCTTCAAACGGCAAGCCATGCTCCTTGCAATGAAGCACGTATTCAACCGGCTTGCGGAAAGGCGCCTTCAATTCATCGGCGGCAACCTGGTGGATTGTCGTGTGGGCTCGGGTCTGCACGCCGACATGCGCGTCATAGTCATAACTTGAGATCGTGCCCTCAGAACCTACGACAACAAAACCACATTTGGGTTGCGGTTGCGTTGTCCAGGGATCGGTGAAGGTCCCCCAGCGTGTCTCGAGTTTCGATAAGCCCCGGGCGTAGTGGCAAATGGTGATCGAATGCTCGTCGACCTCTAGACCCTGCGGCTGATCGACGACCGAGGTCACCTCGATCGGAGCCTCGCCGTTCATGAACCAAGTCCCGAGCGTCGCCCCGTAGCCCATGTAGTCGAGCAAGCTGCCGCCGCCACCGGCCTTACTATACCACCAGGACGTCGGCTTCTGGCGTCGGACCTCTTCGTCCGACACGACTACCTTGTCGGCGCGATGATAGAGTGGACCGCGGTTGCCGTCGTAGAAGTGAACTTCGATCACGTCGCCGACGATCCCTTCGTCGATCAGCCGCTTGGTCGTCACATGCGACGGATACCAGCGCAAAGGCCAATTGACTGCGAGCCGCACGCCCGACCTCTTGAGGGCCGTGAGGATGCGGTCAGCGTCGGCAAGCGATGCCGCAAACGGCTTTTCGAGCAGGATGTCGACGCCAAGCGCCGCGACCTCCTCGACCACTTCGGCATGGCGGGCGGTCGCGGGACAGAGGATGGCGAGATCCGGATGCGTCTCACGCACGCATTGCGCGATGTCGCGATAAACACGGTCGCTTGGAATCGAGAAATTTGCGATTGCGTCCGCCATCCTTGTTTCGTCGGCGTCGCACACCCCAACGATCTCGGCGTTGGGGTGCTCGGAGGCTTCGCGCAAGAGGTCTCCCATGTGCATGTGCTCGAAGCTCAAGCCGACGATCCGCCATCTGCGCATAGCTCCTCCCCAAAGTCTTAAAGACCACTTTTGCCAATCATTCGTAACCCAATTTGGACGGTTGCAGAATGATGCGCGCGGCCGCCTCGCTTCGCCTCTGCTCGACCCGGAGCACGAGAGCCATCGCCACCGCGAGCGTCGCCGAAAGTGATTTGAATCCGGAAAAACTTTCCTCGATCACCTCGACATAGGCTTTTGAAACCGACACCAAGGGGCTGAAGGCACTGTCGGTCAGCGAGACAACGGGAACGCCGCGCTGCGCGGCCGACGTCGCCAATTCCGGCGTGATCGAATTGTAAGGGGTGAAGCTCACGGCGAGGATAGCGTCGGAGGTCGATGCGCAGCGCAGAAGCTCGAATGCGGTCGAACCGACATTGTCGAGCGCAAGGTTGCGGACGCCGAGATTAGCGAGCGCAAGCGAGACATAGCTCACCAGCGAGAAAGCGCGTTTGGAGCCGATGATGTAGATGAGATCCGCCGCCGCCAAGCTCTCGCTCATCGTCTCGAATTGCGCCAGGTCGAGCCGATCGCGGACGCCGGCGAGAGCCGCCGTGGACGAGCCGATGAACCCGTCGACCAGGCGCGCCGCTTCGCTGCTTGAGGCGCTTTCCCAACGGTCGCGACCCCGGCCCCCGTCGGCCAGATGAGTTCTTGAATATTTCTTGCAGATCGGAAAAGCCCGAATAGCCAAAAGCTTGCGCGAACCGCACCAAGGTCGAGGGCTGGACGCCAGCTTCGCCGGCAACGCTGGTCACTGTGCCCAGCGCGACGGCGGTCGGGTGCTGCCAGAGATGGATCGCGACCTGGCGAAGCTTCTTCGGGAGCCGAGCGGTTCCGGACGACAGCACCGCCCGAAGCTCCTCATAGCTTCCCGGCCGCGAATAGCCGAGCGCTGCGCCGACGTCGGCGTCCCCGACGACCCCGGCGCGATCGGATTTCTTGAGGGGCATCCGACTAATCATCGCGGAGGCGGTCCGCGAGGTAGGCGCGGGCGTCACCACCCAGGAGACCATGCAGATGCCGGGCGATCGGCTCAGCGAGCTGCGGGCGCGCCATGTCGGAGCCAAACACGGGAGCTATGGAGAGAACGGCCCTCGCCAGTTCGGTCCAGTCAGCGTTCTTTTCGCCGATCGCTATTACGGTCTCCCCGTAGGGGTCTGAGGGCGCCCAGCGCGCGCCGAAGCGACGCGCTCCGCTCAGGCCATAGGCGATCCAGCTCGCGACCGCGAGGGTGAGCAGACCCGCGGGCTGGCCTGCTGCAAGACGCTCGCGCAACGGATCAACGAGACGCTGAACGATCTTCTGCGATCCGTCGGTGCCGATCTGATGACAACGATGACGGATCGCGGTGTTGCGAATACGCGCCGTCGACTGATTGATATATGGAGCGACCTCCATCCCCGCGAGCTTCGGCAGCGTGCTCGAGGTTTCCCCCTCGAGCATCTTGCGCGTCAGCGCGGCAAGCACAGGATCGGCGGCGGCCTGATAGGTGAACTCGTGGCCAACGAGCGGGCCCTGATGCGCGAGCGTCGATTGCGCGGCGTTAAGCACACGCATCTTGATCTGCTCGTAAGGCCTTGCATCGGCGACAAACGCAACCCCGGCGAGATCGAGAGGCGGTCGCTCGCCGGCAAACTTGTCCTCTATGACCCATTGCCGGAACGGCTCGCCAACGACCGCAGCGGGATCGCGGACGCCAAGCGCTTCGGAGACGGCGTCGATGTCGTCCGGCGCCGTCGCCGGCACGATCCGATCGACCATCGTGGAAGGGAATGTGACCCGGTCCTCGATCCAGCGCGTCAACTCCGCCGATCGCAAAGCCGCAAACTTGAGCATCGCCGCGCCGAGCCGCGCGCCGTTGGAAGGCACGTTGTCGCAGCTGATCAAAGTGAGCGGCCCTCCGCCGACCTGCCGGCGCCGATCGAGCGCAAGCGTTAGTAAGCCGAGGAGGGTGCGCGGCGGGAAGCCGCCTTTGAGATCCGCGCGAAGAGCTGGATTGTCGAGATCAAGCGCGCCGGTCGACGGCGTCAAGCAATAGCCTTTCTCGGTCACGGTCATCGTTGCGACGGAAATCTCTGGGCCGCTGAGCGCGGCGATGGCGTAGTCGGCGCTCGCCTCGTCCAAAACGTCGATCACCTGGCGCATCGCGCCGATGATGCGCGTCTCGGCGTGATCGTCCTCACGGAGTGTGCGCGAATAGAGGCCGTCCTGCGGGCTAAGGAGATCGGTGAGGTTTGGCGCCGTGAGGTTCACGCCGAGGACGCCCCATCGTCCGAAGCGGGCTTCGAGCATGTCGTCAATGAACTCTTCCTGATGACAGCGATGAAAGGCGCCGACGCCGATATGCGCCATGCCGATCTTCAGGTTCTCGCGATCATATTGCGGCTGGCGCACCGATCGCGGCAGGTCCGACAACACACTGCGAGACAGACGTCGCATCGCCTCGGCCTCAGTCCAGCCCGCCGAAGACGTTTTGCGTGTAGTCGATCAGCGCGCCGGACATCGGTTCCGAGGCGTCGGAGAGGAGGAACAGCGCCAGCCGTGCAACATCGCCTGGATTCAGCAAGCGTCCGAACGGCATCCTTGTTGCGGCCTCAGCCAGCCACGCCTCCCCTTTTCCAAGCGTAACCGCCTGCATTTGCCGCTCAGCCGGCGTGTCGACCCAGCCCAGAATGACGCCATTGACGCGGATGCGATCGAAACGATGCGCGTGCGCTGTGTTCTTTGTCAGCCCGGCCAACGCCGACTTGGAGGAAGCGTAGACCGCAAGCTCCGGCGCGCCGCCGCGAGCGTGCACCGAGAGGATGTTGACGATTGAGCCCGGCCTCTTGCGCTCGCGCAGATGATTGACCAGCTTTTGCATGAGGAAGAACGGCGCTCGCGCATTGACTGCGAACAGCCGGTCCCAGAAATTCACGTCTGCTTCGACGAGCGATCCTCTGTCCGTGAGGGCGGCGGCGTTCACCAGCCCGTCGACATGACCGAACCGCTTGAGCGCGGCGTCGAAGATCAGTTCCGGCGAATTGGCGTGTTCGAGATCCGCGGCCACAAACAACGCAGGCGTCCCGTTTCGCTCGACCTCAGCCGCCGCGGCTGCGCCCCTATCGGCGTCGCGTCCTGTCATCACAAGGCCTTCGGCGCCGGCGCGGGCCGCCGCTTGGGCAATGGCCAAGCCAACACCCTGGGTTGACCCGGTGACTATGACGACTCGCCCCTTCACGCCGCGCCTCCCGCATTGATTTATCGTTAGGACGATTCTGGATCAGAAATTCTAATTGTCAAATTATGGAAAGCTTACTCCGCCAAATCCCGTCAGATCCAAAGAGCAGATTTGACAGACGGAATTTTTTTGCCAAAATCGTGGGCGCGGCAGAATAGTTCCCCGCAAGGGGTAGCGCCGGCGACAGGGAGAGAACGCATGCGAACCATGAAGGGCCCGGGCTTGTTTCTGGCCCAGTTTGCAACCGACACTGCTCCCCATAACACCCTCGCTGGAATCGCAAAATGGGCGAAGGATTACGGGTACAAAGCGATTCAGATCCCAAGCTGGGACAGCCGCTTTTTCGACCTCGATCGCGCTTATGAGAGCGAGACCTATTGCGACGAGATCAAGGGAAAGCTTGCCGACGTCGGCATTGCGGTCAGTGAGTTTTCCACCCACTTCCAAGGCCAGATGGTGTCGGTTCACCCAGCCTATGACGCGATGTTCGATGGACAATGCCCGGCGGCCGTTCGCGGCGACCCTGAGAAACGGCGCCTTTGGGCGGCCGACCAGGTGCGCAAAGCAGCGCGCGTTTCACGACGTTTTGGCCTTACCGAGCACGTCACCTTTACCGGCTCCCTCGCGTGGCCGTACTTTTACCCGTATCCACAACGGCCCGCGGGGTTGATCGAGGAATGCTTCGCCGAACAGGGTCGGCGATGGAAACCGATCCTCGACGTCTACGACGAGAATGGCGTTGATCTCTGCTTTGAGATTCATCCAAGCGAGGACGTGTTCGACGGCGACACCTTCGACATGTTCCTCGACGCGGTCGGCGGCCACAAGCGCTGCAACATCAATTACGACGCGAGCCACTACATCAAGCAATGCATGGACTATCTTGGCTTCATCGACGCCTATCACGACCGCATCAAGATGTTTCACGTCAAGGATGCCGAGTTCAACCCGACCGCGAAGCAGGGCGTCTATGGTGGCTACAAAGGCTGGCTCGAGCGCGCGGGCCGCGACCGCTCGCTCGGCGACGGTCAGGTCAATTTCAAGGCGATCTTCTCGAAGCTCGCGGCGTATGATTTCGCCGGCTGGGCCGTGTACGAGTGGGAATGCTGCCTGCAGCATCCCGAGGTGGCGGCGCGCGAGGGCGCCAAATTCATCGCGAACCACATCATCGAAGTGACGGACCGCACGTTCGACGACTTCGCCGCCACCGGCGCTGACCGCGCAACCAACCTCGAGCTCCTTGGCATTAAGGGCTGAGCGGATGGTCCACGCGACCGCCGTCGACGGGCTTAAGGGTGGACGTTTGCGCGTCGGCATGGTCGGCGGCGGGCGCAATGCGTTCATCGGCGCGGTTCACCGCATGGCCATGCGGCTGGACGACATGATCGAGCTGAAAGCTGGCGCGTTGTCCTCAGACGCGGAAAACGCGCGCGCGTCAGGCGCGGATCTCGGACTGGCGCCGGACCGTAGCTACTCTGACTATCGCGAAATGGCGATGCGTGAGGCCGCGCGCCCTGACGGCATCGAGGCCGTCGTCATCGTCACCCCAAACCACCTGCATTTTCCCGTCGCCAAGGCGTTTCTCGAAGCGGGGATCGACGTCATCTGCGACAAACCTCTGTCGACGACGCTCGCTGAGGCCACGGAGTTGGTGGAGCTCACGCGGGCGAAGGGGCTCGTTTTTGCGGTGACGCTCAACAACACCGGCTATCCGATGGTGCGCCAAGCGCGCGAAATGATCGAAGCGGGCGAACTCGGCGACATCCGGGTCGTGCACGCGGCTTATGTCCAGGATTGGCTAACTCTCCCGATCGACGCGGACGGACATAAGCAGGCGGAATGGCGAACCGATCCTGGTCGCGCGGGTGCCTCTGCATGTCTGGCCGACATTGGGGTGCACGCGCACAGTCTGGCTTTGTTCGTGACCGGACTCGAACTCGACGCCGTCTCGGCGGACCTCGCGACTTTTGTGCCGGGCCGCCGCCTCGACGACAACGCGCATGTGCTGATGCGGTTCGCCGGCGGGGCGCGGGGCGTGCTGGCGTCGAGTCAGATTGCGGTCGGCAACCTCAACAATTTGAGTCTCAAGGTCTACGGGTCGCGCGCCGGACTCGAATGGGCGGGCGAAGACCCCGAAACGCTGCACTTCACGCCCTATGGCGAGCCGTCGCGCGTCTTGCGGCGCGGCGGTCCAGGAAACACGCCGCTTGCTGTAGAGGGTTCGCGCATGCCGGGCGGCCATCCCGAAGGCTATGTGGAAGGCTTCGCCAACCTCTATCGCGGCGCGGCGGAACTGATTTCGGCTCGGCGCGCTGGGCGCGTGCCCGAAACGAGCGCGACACTCACCCCGACTGTTTTGGACGGCGCGCGGGGCGTGGCGTTTATCGAAGCGGCCGTGAAGTCCAGCCAGAACGATGGATCGTGGACATCCGCCCGCTTCGGTTGAGCGCGTTGAGTGAATGCGTTATGCCGATCTGCACATGTTGATTGGGAGGAAACAAATGAAACTGATTGGAATTCTAGGCAGCGCCTCACTCGCCGTCTTGGCGATGGCAGGCAACGCGAGCGCGGCGGATAAATATGTCGTCGGCGTCTCCAATACGCTGATCGGCAACGGCTGGCGCGAAGAGATGATCTGCTCGATCAAGGCCGAAGCGGAAGCCTCGGGCAAAGTCTCGAAGGTCGTCGTCGCCAACCGCAATGGCGGTCCCTCGGAGCAGATCGCCGACATCCGCAATCTGATTTCGGCTGGCGCGAACATCATCATCATCAACCCTTCCGATCGCGAAGCGCTGAACCCCGTGATCAAGCAGGCGGCGGCCAAGGGGATCGTGGTGGTCGCGGTCGATCAGGCGGTGTCCGCCCCGGAGGCTTATGTTCTGACCAACGATCAGGTCGAATACGCCAAGCTCGGCGCAAAGTGGCTGTTCGACAAACTGGGCGGCAAGGGCTCAGTCGTTGAGATGCGCGGCATCGACGGCGTTCCCGCTGACGCCGACCGTCACCAGGGCTTCACCGAGATCGCCAAGGCCTACCCCGACATCAAGGTGACGTCGGTGTTCACCGGTTGGGCGCTCGACAAGACCGCGCAGGCGACCAAGAACCTGCTGGCGTCCGGCAAGCCAATCGACGGCGTCTGGACGTCGGGCATCGATTCAACCGTCGTGGACGCTTACAAGACCGCCGACAAGCCATTCGTCCCGGTCGTCGGCGCCGACAACAACGGCTTCATTGGTCAATTGATCGATTTGAAGAGCAAGGGACTCGAGGGCGCAGCGGTCAGCAATCCGCCGGCCGTCGGGGGCGCAGGGTTAGGCCTGGCGCTCGACATCCTTGATAAGAAGGAGCATCCGCACCTTATTAAGATCACGCCGACAATCTGGAACAACGACACCGACATGGGTGAGCTCAAGAAAGCGTACAATCCCAAGCTCGATCCCTTCTACAGCGTCGCCATCAACGTGCCGCCCTACACTCACTTCACGATCGATCAGATCATCGCTTGCAAGGGCCCCTGACCTTGGTTGAATAGGCTCTCGAAGGGATTCGGAAGGCCGGCGGCTGACCCGTCGGCCGTCTTTTTTGGAGCGAACACATGAACGACGCTCCGCCGCTTCTTCACATTCGCGGCGTCGCGAAGACCTTCGGAGCGGTGTGGGCGCTCCGCTCAGCTGACTTGGAAGTGCGCGCGGGCGAAGCGCATGCGCTCATGGGCGCGAATGGCGCGGGCAAGAGCACGCTGGTCAAGATCATCACCGGCGTGTTCCCGGCGGACGCTGGCGAAATGACGCTCGCGGGGCAGAAGGTCGCCTTTCGATCGCCCGCCGAAGCGCGCCGAGCCGGCATCGTCTCTGTCTACCAGGATCCGGCGATCGTTCCCGATCTCACGGTCGCGCAGAACATGCGCCTCGCGCGTGTCTCCGCCGACAGGGTGAAGGCGGCGATGCGCGATCTCGGCGTCGAACGCATAGCCCTCTCGACTATGGCGCGCGACATCGATTTCGCCCTGCTGCGTCTGATCGATCTCGCTCGGGCGCTGGCCTCGGATCCGCGAATCCTGATGCTCGACGAGATCACTGCAGCGCTGCCGGCGGACCTTTCCGAGCGCGTGTTCAAGGTCGTAAGGGATTTTCGAGGACGTGGCGCGAGCGTGATCTTCATCTCGCACCGCATGGCTGAGATCGCTATGCTTTGCGACCGCGCGACCGTCCTGCGCGATGGCCTCACTGTCGGCGTCACGCCAACCAAGGGCGGCGAAGATACCATCGTCAACCTGATGCTGGGCTCGGATGTCGCCAAGGCGACGACGGCGGCGCCAGTTGCGCGCGCGGGCCGGCTCGAGACCGCGCATGAGATCCCGGCGCTGGAAGTGAAAAATCTGGGTTACGGCCATGCGCTGAATGGCGTCTCCTTTCGCGTTTATCGCGGTGAAGTGCTCGGCGTCGCCGCTCTCGAAGGCCAGGGACAGGAGGAGCTGTTCGATTGCATCGCGGGCGTCCGGCGCGCCGATGCAGGAGAGGTGCGCGCGGAGGGGCGTGTGCTCAGACTGCGTCATCCCGCCGACGCGATCCGCGCCGGACTTGTCCTGGTCCCAGCCAATCGGCTCGTGTCGCTCTTGCCGCAACGCTCGGTGCAGGAAAACGTGGCGCTCGCCGCCTTCGGCCGCTTGCGAAGCTGGGGGCCCATTGCGATGGGCGAGGAGAGACGCCGGGTCGACATGGCCGTGCAGAAATTGCAGATCGACACCCGCGCGGCCGCGGAAGTCAGGCGCCTCAGCGGCGGCAACATGCAGAAGGTCGTCATCGCCCGCTGGATCGCCGCGGGGTTCAAGACCCTGCTCTGCTTCGACCCGACGCGCGGCATCGACATCGGCACCAAGAAGCAGATCTATGCCCTCATGCGCGAGATCGCCGACCAGGGCCTGTCCGTCCTCTTGTTCACCTCCGAATTGCCTGAGATTCGTCTCGCCTGCGATCGTGCGATCGTACTGTTCGGGGGTCGTATGTCCGGCGAAATGCCGGCTGCGGAAGCCGACGAAGCGCGCCTCTTGCGGGCTGCGCACGGCCTAACGAGCGCAGAGGCCGCAGCGGCGCTCGCATGACCGATGCGGCGGCGCGAAACAACGGCGCTTCCTGGCGCGCTTTAGTCCGGGCCGGCCGCTTTCTCGGCATGCCGGTTCTGCTCGCCGCGGCGATGGCCGCGACGGTCGCGGTCCATCCTGATTTCGGCTCGTTCGAAATTCAATCCCTGGCGCTTGGCGCCTTGCCGCTCGCGCTTGCCGCCGCCGCCCAGGCGATCGTCGTCATCAGCGGCGGCATCGACCTCTCGATCGGCTCGATGATCGCGGTGTCGAACGTCCTCTCCGCGAGCCTCATGCAGCACGCGACCTTCGGCCAGTCGCTTGCTCTCTCCATCCTCGTCCTGATCGCCGGCGCCGGCCAGGGATTATTGAACGGCCTCGTTGTCGCCTTCTCCCGCATTCCCGACGTTGTCGCCACGCTGACCACCGGATTCATCTGGGGCGGGGTCGCGTTGCTCATTCTCGAGCGCCCCGGCGGAGGCGCGCCGGCGGCTTATCTCAACATCGGCGCCGGCGCCGATTTCTGGCCTTGGCTGCCGAACGCGCTTGTGTTGATGGTCGTAGCCATCGCCGCGATCTGGCTGCCGATCAAGCTCAGCCGCATCGGCTTGCTGATCTACGCCGCCGGCAGCGATCCGGTCGCCGCCTTTCGCAGCGGCGTCAACGTCCCGCAAGCGCGCACGATCGCCTATGTTTTCAGCGGTGTCGCCTGCGCGGTCGGCGGCATGGCTCTGACCATGACGACCGGAATTGGCGCGCCCTTGTCCGGCGCCTATTACACACTGAGCAGCGTCGCCGCGATCGTCATCGGCGGCGTCAGTCTTTTGGGCGGCCGCGGCGGAATGGTCGGCCCAGTCATTGCCGCCGTGTTGCTAACGCTCGCGCCCATGGTCCTGGTATTTCTCGGCATCGACCCGAATTATGGGCAGGTCATCCAGGGCACGCTGATCGTGGTGGTGGTGATGGTCGGGGGCCTGTTCACCTATCTGCAGGAACGCAAGTGAAGCGGGCCTTAGGCTTCCTGCGCGGGCACACGATCTATGCGCTGATCCTATTGCTGGCGATCTTCGTCATCGGCGTCGAGCTCGTGCGGCCCGGAACCGTCACGCCGCTTTGGGCCTCGAACACGCTCCTGTTCGCCGCGCCGCTCGCGATCATGGCTGGCGGGCAAACGATGGTGATGCTAACAGGCGGCATCGACCTCTCGGTCGCGAGCGTGGCCACCGGCGCGGCCTATCTGCTCGCGACCAACGCCTCTGCTGGCTCGCCTACGGCGATCGGCTTGGCGCTTTTGGTCGGCCTCATCGTCGGCCTCATCAACGGGATCGGGGTCGCGCTATTGCGCGTGCAGCCGCTGGTGATGACGCTCGGCACCGGCCTCATGACCGGCGGCATGCTGATCGTCTACAGCCAGCACATGCTGGCGAGCCAGCCCCATGTCCCAGACATCATCCAGACGCTCGGGGCCGGACGCGTGTTGGGCCTCGTGCCGATCGACCTCTTCCTATGGCTCATCATTGCAGCGCTCATCCTGTTCAGCCTGCAACGGACCGGGTTCGGGCGTCTTCTCTATGCGGTCGGCGACAACCGCGAGGCTTGTCATCTCGCCGGCGTCCGGGTGTGGCGCGTCCTGTTCGCCAATTATGTTCTCTGCGCCATTCTCGCCGCGATCGCCGGGCTCGTGGTGGTCGGGGGCACGAACGCCGCCGATCTCAGTCTTGCCGACAGTTACTTGCTCCCCTCGGTCGCCTGCGTGGTCATTGGCGGCACGTCCATCTTCGGCGGACGCGGCGGCTATGCAGGGACCATCATCGGGGCGCTGATCCTGACTGTTCTCACCGGCCTTCTCACGCTTCTGGACATCTCCGAGCCGATCAAGCAGATCCTCTACGGCGCGATTATCCTGTCGCTCGCCGCGGCCTATGCGCGGCTGACGGAGTGATGCCGGAGCCGTCGCCCCGACGATAGCGGCGGCCACGGGCCTAACCGCAATTTTACCGGCGCCCCCTCACATTTTCAGTGGGTTAGGGTCCCGTTTAGTTCCGCGCGAAAAAAACTGCGCGCGCCGACGTCCCGAAGGCCAAGGGCAAAATACAACATTTTTGGCATGTTATTATCGAATACTCGCTCATTCCGAGCTTTCAACCGTCGCCCGCCTAAGGAACATGTGCCGCTCCCGCCATTCCTCCGGCGCTGTCCTCGGCGGTGTATCCAGAACCATCACCGGATCGCGCTTGCTGCGGTAGGAGGGCCAATGCGGCAGATCGGGACGGTTGGGGTCTCCGGTCGCGACAAAATTGACCCAGTAGCTCGACGCGAGCTTCGCCAGCTCGCGATCGGCGTCTTCGTGCAGCCACGGGAATGCGTGGAGATTGTCGAACACATAGAGGATTTCGCCCGCATGGAAGGCGCCGGCGTCGCGACTGTCGTGCTCGCCGAACCAGCCCTGCGGCGTTAATGGTGCGCGATCGAACCGGAAGCGGAAAATGTCGGCGCGGCCATTTTGCTTCTGCGCCTCGATCCAGGCCCAGGTCGGATGAATGATGACGAGGTCGCCGCCGAGCGCGCGCGCCGAGGCGGCGTCCGTCTCAAGCGATCCACTCGGATACTGCTCGAGGAGCGCCTCCGTACGCGCGCCGAAGATCGCGCGCGCCAGATCGACATACGGGCGCTTCGCGTCATCGCCCTGTTGCAGGGTGAAGTTGAAGCCTTCGTCCTTGTTCCAGCCGGCCATCAGCGGCACGTCGCTGTGCTCGCGCGCGGCGAAGATCTCGGCCGGCGCGCGCGGCAGAAACCATCCATCGATGATCGGGCGGAAGCCAAGCCCAGGCGCCGCGGCGAGGATGGCGTCAGCAGGAAGGGCGCGCATTTCGGCGAGCGAACGCGCGCCGACCTTGCGCATGAAGTCGAGGCCCGCGGCCTCGGCCTCCGCAAGCGTTGTCCGCACGCGACTCGGAGAGGGGAACATCGCGCCGCTCTCGCCAATGACGCGTGCAAACAGCCCTTTGGCGAGCGGCGAAGCCATCAGCGCGCTCGCCGCGTGCGAACCTGCTGATTCGCCCGCGATTGTGACCTTGTCGGGATCGCCGCCGAAGGCGGCGATGTTGCGCCTGACCCATTGCAGCGCGGCGACCAGATCGAGAAAGCCGTAGGCGCCGGAGGAATGGTGCTCGGATTTGGCGGTGAGTTCAGGATGGGCGAGGAAGCCCAACGCGTTGAGCCGATGGTTGACGGTGACGACGACGACGCCGCGCGCAGCCAAACGCGCGCCGTCGTAACGCGCTTCGGCGCCCGAGCCGACGACAAAGCCGCCGCCGTGAATCCAAACCATGACGGGGAGCCGCGCCCCCTCGCCCGGCGCCGCCGGCGTCCAGACGTTGAGATAGAGACAATCCTCGGAGGTCTGAGCGCCGCTGAGATCGATGTCGTCCCACACGACGCCCTGTATGGAATGGGAGCCGAACGCGTGCGTTGGCCTCACGCCCGTCCAGGCGGCTACCGGCCTAGGCAGACGCCAACGCAATGGGCCGATCGGCGGCGTGGCATAGGGGATGCCCTTGTAAGCGCGGGCCCCGCCCGCGTCCGGCTCGGGGAGCGCAAGCGCGCCGCTCTCAATGGACAAACTGTTCGTCATTAAACTCGCCACCCTGCGCTCGTTTCGACCGGCTTCGCCGTCTGCCGTCGCATCGGCATTTCATCGAGGCCGGCGAAGCGCGCCTTCGACCCGAGCGCCTCTTCGATGCGCAAGGCCTCGTTCCACTTCGCCATTCGTTCGGAGCGCGCGAATGAGCCGACCTTGAGCTGTCCAGCGCTCCAGCCGATCGCAAGATGCACGATCGACGTATCCTCCGTCTCGCCAGATCGCGCCGAGACGATCGCGCCAAAGCCGGAGCGGCGGGCTTCGTTTGAAGCCGCTTTGGCTTCACTGACCGTTCCCGCCTGGTTCACCTTGATCAGCGCGGCGTTAACGCTTTTGCGGCGCGCCGCCTCTGCGATAAGGCTGGCGCTCGTGACAAGATAATCGTCGCCGATCACCTGGATGTGGTCGCCAATTGCGGCGGTGAATTGTTCGAACCCTTGGTCGTCGTCCTCGGCGAACGGGTCTTCGATCGACAGGATCGGATAGCGCGCGCACCATTGAAGCAGCATCTCGGCCAGCGCGTCGCGGTCAAGCGAGCGCTGTTCGAGGCCCAGACGATAGCGACCGCCCTCGCTGAATTCCGATGCAGCGACGTCGAGCGATATTGCGACGTCCTCGCCTGGAACGAAGCCAGCGCGTTCGATCGCACGCATCAAGGTTTCGAGCGCTTCCTCGTTGCTCGAAAACGCCGGCCACCAGCCGCCTTCGTCGGCGACGCCCTGCAGGAGGCCACGCTCGGCCATCATCGCTCCGGCAGCGTGGTAGACGTCCGCCGTGACCTCCAACGCCTCGGCGAAGCTCTTCGCGCGCGGCGCAATCACCATGAAATCCTGAATGTCTGTTCGCCGTCCAGCGTGAGCGCCGCCGCCAAAAATCTGGATCTCGGGCAGCGGAATGATCGCCGGCTCGTCGCCGAGACAGTAGCGCCAAAGCGGAAGGCCGCGGCTCGCCGCAGCCGCATGAAGAACGCCAAGCGAAACGGCGGTCAGCGCGTTGCCCCCAAGCCTCGCTTTGTTCGGCGAGCCGTCGAGGGCGACGAGCCGCGCGTCGATGGAAGCCTGATCGAACGGATCGAGGCCCGTGAGCGCGGGCGCGATTTCGGTGCGTATTCCCTGCAGCGCGTCCTGCACGTCAAAGCCGCCGAAGCGCTTTCCGCCATCGCGCTTGTCGATCGCCTCGCGCGAACCGCGCGAGGCGCCGGCAGGCGCAACGCCCCTGCCGATTGCGCCGTCGCTCAAGGCGATTTCCGCTTCGATTGTCGGTCGGCCGCGCGAATCCCAGATGCGCCGCGCGATGAGGGATTGAATGACGGGCTCGCTCATCGCGCCCGCTCCCAGGCGTTGGCGACGTCCCTCAGGCGTCGCGGGGGATTGAGGACCAGCGGCTTCGCGCAGTGACGCACGGCGGCGCGCTCGCTCTCACGGGTGAGGTATTCGACCGGCGATTTGCCATCGACCCGGGCAAGCAACAAAGCCGGCAGCAAAGCGGCCGCCCGCGCTTCGAGGCCGTCGGCGCTCTCCCAGTCGACGCCAGCCAGATAGGCGCCCGCCAGCGCCGAAAAAGCGGAATTGTAGCGCGTCCGGTCGACGCCCTCGCGCGCGCCCTTAAGCAGGAGATGGTTGAGACAGAACGCAAGATCGAACGCCGGGTCGCCGAACCAGGCGCATTCGGCGTCGAGGAACACGGGTCCCGCCGGGCCTTGAAGAATGTTCTTCGGACTGATGTCGCCATGAACCAAAGCGCGCTTCGTCGTCAGCGTCCTATGCGCAAGCGCGTCGAAGCAGGCGGCAAGCTCAGGGTGGGCGCGGCCAGTCGCGCGCAGATAAGGCTCAATGCGGATCGCCTCGAACGTGTCGTCGTTCGCGAATTCGGCCGGAATGCTGTGGTCGGCCGCGCTCCGCGCATGAATGATTGCGAGACCACCGCCGATGGCTGCGGCGAAGTCCACGTCCACGATCCCGGCCAGCAGTTGCGTCTTCCATAAGCGATGATCCTCGGGCGCGAGATAGTCCATTGCGAACCAGCCAGCGTCCGAGTCCTCGCCGAGAATGCGCGGAACGGCGTGCGGCGCCCAGCCCGCGACAGCGCGCATGTACGCGGCCTCGGCCGCGTTGCGCTTGATCGGCGCCTCCCACAAAGCGGCGACCCTGAGCCTCGCCAGCGCGCGCTTGACGCAAAAGCGTCGCCCCCCTTCTTCGACGAGCGAGATGTCCGAGGACACCCCGCCGGTCAAAGGTGTGAAACGTGCGTGCTCACCGGCGTTCAGGAGGCCCATACGGCGCAAGGGCTCGATCAGGTCGCCGGTCTCAATGAGCGTAGGCTCGCTTGTGCCCCCTGCGCTCACATCCGCCTCAGTAGGTCGCGCGACCGCCCGAGAGATCGAAGACGGCGCCGGTCGTGAACGAGCATTCGCGGCTCGCCAGCCAGCAGACGATCGCCGTCGCCTCTTCGACGGTTCCGAAACGATCCATCGGAATTTTCGAGCGCATGTAGGCGATATGAGCGTCCGACACTTGCGCGAGGATCGGCGTGTCGATCGTCGCCGGCGTGATCGTGTTCACGCAGACGCCATCCTTCGCGAGTTCCTTGCCAAGCGACTTGGTGAGGCCAATGACCGCTGCCTTTGACGCGCTGTAGGCCGAGGCCGTCGGGTTGCCCTCTTTGCCGGCGATCGAGGCAATGTTGACGATGCGCCCGTAGCCGCGCTCCTTCATGAGCTTCGACACGAAACGATTGCAGTAGAAGAGGCCGTGCACGTTGATGTCGAATACGCGCTTCCATTCGTCGATCGGGTAATCGATGACGAGCGCGTTCTTGCCCGCCACGCCCGCCGAGCAGACGAGAATATCGATGTGCCCCATCTCGGCGGCGGCGGCGAGCGTCGCTTTCTCGACGGCGTTTGGGTCGGTCACGTCGACCTCGTCCGAACGGGCGGATTTGGCGCCGACCTCGGCCACGGCCGCCTTCAGACGCGCGGGATCCCGGTCCCAGATCGTGACCCGCCCGCCTTCGGCGGCGATCCGCTTTGCAACGCCGAGCCCGATGCCGGACGCCCCGCCCGTCACCACCGCCGTCATCCCCTCAAACCGTTTGCCGTCCGACACTTTTCAACCCTCCCGTGCTTGCTTTTAGCCGTTCGTCACCCCGGAAACAGCGTCTCGCCGCCGTCCACGCGCAGAACCTGGCCGCTCATATACTTGCTCCGCGGCCCGGCGAGGAAGGCGACCGCGTCGGCCATCTCACCCGGCTCGCCATAGCGGACGAGCGACTTGATCGACGAATCCATCTTTTGCGGATCGACCACACGGGTGGCCTCGAAACGCGCCGTCTTCGTCGCGCCCGGGCTCACCGCGTTGATCCGAACGCCCTCGGTGCGGACCGTCGCCGCGAGGCAGCGCGTGTAATGGATGACGGCCGCCTTGAGCGCCGCATAGATGACCCCGTTGGTCACGCCGAATTGCGCCGCGGCCGAGCCGATGTTGATCACCGATCCGCTGCCCGCTTTCACCATCGGCGGCACGAACGTCTGGCAGACGAGGATCGTGCCGTAAAGGTTGTTCTCGGTCAGCGCCCTGATGTCCTCGAGCGGAATGCCGAGCGCGTCGTTCGGCTCAGGCTTCCCGCCGGCCGCGCCAATGTCGCCGCCGGCGCAATTGACCAGGATGTCCACCCGGCCGAGCTTGGCTTCGATGTCGTCCTTCATCTTCGCGACCGCGGCCTTGTCGCCGATGTTGCCGCTGACTGCGGCGACCCTGCCGCCATGCCGCGCGATCACCTTCGCGACCGCGTCGAGGTCGGCCGCCTCGCCGTATTTCGCTGGCGCGGTCCAGGTCAGGTCATGGATGGCCACGTCAGCGCCAAGCTCGGCCAAACGATCCGCCATCACGCGCCCGAGCCCTCGGCCCGAGCCGGTGACGAACGCGATCTTGCCGGCGAGCTCTTTAGTCATGCCTTCAGCCTCCATATCTTAAGCGCCAAGACCGATTGCGCGCATATTGCTGGCGCTGCGGCGGATCATGGCCAATTCGTAGTCCGCAATTTCCTCGTCCTCGGCGCGCTCCCAGGGCGTGCGAAAGTCGGCGTCGTCGGGAAGGCGGTTCACTCTCGCCGCGGCGAGGCACGCGGCGAGCGCCGGCGCCGTCTTCGGAGGATAGAAGCGCCACCATTCCGGCCGCAGGAACCGCACGTGGCGGGCTTCGAGCGCGCCGGGCTCGAGCACCGCGTTAAGCTTGCGCCCCTGCCCTGCCAGAATGTCCAGCATGGAGACAAAAGGGACCGCGCCGTCGCCGATGGCGCAGCGCACGAGGCGATACCCCTCTTCGGTGAACTGCACCCGGTAGTCCTTCAAGTGCACGTGGCGCACATGCGGAGCGACGCGGCGGACGAAGTCGAGCGGCGCCTCGGCGACGGGAAAGGTGTTGCCGGTGTCGAGACAGACGCCAAGGCCGCGCGTCGTCTCGCAGAACTCGACAAGTTCGTCGCTGCCAAAGTCCTGATGGTTTTCGATCGCCAGAACGCAGCCTACGTCGGTCGCGCGCGGACCGCGATCGGCGAGCGCGGCGCGAACCTCCGCCACGAGCTCTTTCCACTTGTCGCCAAGCGCGTGACGATCGCCGCACAATACTGAGGTGAGGCCATGGCGGATGACCTTGGCGTCGAGCAGGCGCGCCGAACGCAAAGCGCTCTCGAACGGACCCATCATCAGGCCTGAGCTGACAATGGGAATCATGCCAAGGCTCGCGAGTCGATCGCTGAGCGCACGGAGTTCATCGTCGCTCATCGCCCTGAGCCAGGGGTCATAGATCTCGAGAGCCTTTGCGCCGAGTTCGGCCGCGATGGCGATGAATCCTTCGAGGCCCGCGCCTTTGGGGTTGGCCCGCGGACCGCCCGCGCCTTGCAGGCCGAGGTGATAGGTAAGCCCGTAAGGATTGAGTCCGAAGGCGAAGGGTTGCCCCTGAAACTCCGGCTGAAGCGATTTCACGTTTTCGTTCATCGGAGCCCCGCGTCGACAATGATCGACTGCTTGGTGACCATGCGGCTGTCGTCAGCGGCGAGAAACAACGCCATCCGCGCAATGTCCTCGCCGAGCAGCGTCTGCTTGATGGATTGGCGCTGCACGATCGCGTCGACGGATTCGGGCGTCTTGTACCACAGCCGCCGCTGCCGATCGGTCATTACCGCGCCGGGCTCGATCGCGTTCACGCGAATGTTATCCGCGCCGAAAGCGCGCGCGAGCGCATTGGTGAGGCCGACGATGCCGGCCTTGGCCGCGGCGTAAGCCGCCATCTCGGCCGCGCCGCGCCAGGCGATCGAGGAGAGATTGATGATCGAGCCGTGCCCAAGCTCGCGCATCTGCGGATGAACGGCTTGGGCTGCGAAAAAGTGGTGGCGCAAATTCACGTTCTGGGCGTGGTCCCAATAATCGGCGGTGACATCGGCGACGGCGTGGCGCTCGTCGTTGGCGGCATTGTTGATGAGGACCGCGATCGGGCCGAGCTTCGCGCGGGCTTCCGCGATTCGGGCTTGCAGCGCGGAGACGTCTGTTACGTCGCACGTCAGAAAAAGCGCCGTCCCGCCTTCGCCCTTGACCGCGGCCGCCAACGCTTCGCCCTCTGGGCGCTGCACATCGACGAAAGCGATGCGCGCATGATTGCGCGCGAAGGCGCGCACGATATCCGCGCCGATACCGGTCGCGCCGCCGCTGACGAACACAGTGCGCCCGGCGAGGCTAGGATAAATGGCGAACGTCAAGCGGCGACCTGCGGAATGAGCGCCTTGGTGTCGGGATCGAACAGGCAGGCATGGCCCATGTCGATCCCAAGCGGCAAGTTTTCGCCGAGACGAGGCGCGCCGTCCGGGTCGAAGCGACCCACGATCTCCTGTTCGCCAACCTTTAGAATCGCGTGCGTTTCGGCGCCGGTCGGCTCGACGACTTCGACGGGCGCGGTCAGCATCGCAAGCCCGGACTTCTGCGTCTTCAAGTTTGCATCGTAACGAAACAGGTGCTCCGGGCGCACGCCGAGCACAACCTTGGCGGTCGCGGGCCGCTGCGCGGGCTTGAGGGAAAGCGGCAAGGTCGCTGTCTCGCCGTGGCCAAGCGCAATCGTGACCGCCGGACGGCCTTCCAGATTGGTCAGTTCGCCGGGTATGAAATTCATCGAGGGCGAGCCCATGAAGCCGGCGACGAACATGTTGGCGGGGCGGTCGTAAACCGCCTGCGGCTCGTCGAATTGCTGGATCGCGCCCTGATGCATAACGGCGATGCGCGACGCAAGCGTCATCGCCTCGATCTGATCATGAGTGACGTAGATCGTCGTCTTGCCGACCCTCAGGTGAAGCTTCTTGATCTCGGTGCGCATATCGACGCGCAATTTGGCGTCGAGATTGGACAAAGGCTCGTCGAACAGAAAGAGCTTCGGATCGCGCACGAGCGCGCGTCCCATCGCCACACGCTGGCGCTGTCCGCCGGACAATTGGCCGGGCTTGCGGTTGAGCAGCGGCTCGATTTGTAGGAGCGCCGCGACCCGCTTGATAGCGACCTCCTGGTCAGCTTTCGGCACGCCGCGGCTCTCCATGCCGAACGTCATGTTCTGGCGAGCCGTCATTGTCGGGTAGAGCGCATAAGATTGGAACACCATGGCGATGTCGCGATCCTTCGGCGCGACTGCATTGACGAGCCGTCCATCGATGCGAATCTCGCCCTCGCTTACGCTTTCGAGGCCGGCGATCATGGCGAGAAGCGTCGACTTGCCGCAGCCGGACGGACCGACAAGTGCGATGAACTCGCCCGTCTTCGCCTCGAGGTCGATGCCCTTGAGGACTTCGACCGCCCCAAACCGCTTATGCAGCCGCGAGATGGTCAGCGTCGCCATTGCCGCTCGATCATTTGATGGCGCCTTGGGTCAGTCCGCGAACGAAATACTTGCCGCCAAACAGATAGATCAGGAGCGGCGGAATTGCGCCGATCATCACCGCCGCGCTCGCGACGTCATAGGCGTGCGCGCTCTGCTGGCTCGTCGAGAGCGCGACCAGCGCCACGGTGATCGGCTGCTGGGTTCCGCCGGTGAAGACGACGCCGAACAGGAATTCGTTCCAGATGCCTGTGAACTGCCAGATCACCGCGACGATGAGAATCGGCGGCGACAGGGGAAGAATGATCTTGAAAAAGATCCGCCAGAACCCGGCCCCGTCGATGCGCGCCGCCTTGATGAGGTCGTCGGGGATGTTGACGTAATAGTTGCGGCAAAACAAGGTCGTGAAGGAAAGCCCCTGGATCACATGAACGAGAATGAGGCCGTAGACCGAGTTCGAGAGATGCAATGCGCCTAGGATGTAGGCCCAGGGCAGGAGCGCAATCTGGCCCGGCATGAAGACGCCTAGAACGATGCAGATGAACAGCGTCTCGGAGCCGGGAAAGCGCCATTTCGAGAGAACGTAGCCGTTCATCGCGCCAACGAGGGTCGACAGGATCGTGGCGGGAATGGTCATATAAAGCGAGTTGAAGAAATTGCGCTTGACGCCCTCGCAGGTGCCGGCGACGCAATAATGCGCCCAGGCCTCGGGCCACGCCTTCAGAGAAAAGCTGCGCGGCAGCGCGATCAGCCCGTTCTGCGTGATCTCCGGCAATTCGCGAAACGAATTGGCGATGACGACGAACAGCGGCAGGAGATAAATGACCGCGAACACGGTCAGAAAGGCGTAGACCGCCGCTCGCTGCAGCGAAGTACGAAGGCTTGCGCTGCGCGCCTGCGAATCGAGTGCGAAATCGAGCGTCGCGTCAACCATGGGCGGCCTCGCGCCGCGAGCGCCAGACCGTCCATAGAGCATAGGGAACGAGCACGACCGCGAGCGCGGCCAGCATCATAATCGCAGCCGCCGCGCCGACCGCGATCTCTCCCCGCTGGAACATGAGATCGTAGACGTAATTCGCCGGGAAGGTCGTCGATATACCGGGGCCGCCGCGGGTCAGCGCAACGACAAGATCGAAGGTCTTGATGGCGAATTGCAGCAAGACGACGATGACCGCGATAAAGATGGGCGCGATCGACGGCAGAACCACTTTGCGATAGATGCGCGCCGGGCCCGCGCCATCGATCTGCGCCGCCTTGACAAGGTCGGGGTCGACCGAGCGCAAGCCAGCGAGAATGAGCGCCATTGCAAAACCGGACGATTGCCAGACGCCGGTCGCGATAATCGCATAGATCGCGGTGTTCCTGTTCGTGGTTAGGCGGAAAGTGAAATCGTGCCAGCCGAGGCTGCGCACGAAAAACTCGATGCCGGCGTCAGGACTGTAGAGCCAGCTCCACACCGAGCCCGTCACCACGAACGAAACCGCGAGGGGATAGAGAAAAATCGTCCGCCATACCGCTTCGCCTTTCACGCGCTGATCGATCGCAATCGCGAGCGCGAGACCGACCGCAAGCGAGAGCACAACATAGAAGGCGCTGAAGTAGAAAAGATTGCCGTAGGCGATCTTCCAGCGCGCATTGGACCAAAGGTCGAAATAGGGTTTCAGGCCGACGAATTGGTAGGTCGGCAGCATCGAGCTGTTCGACACGGAGATGTAGAGCGTCCACAGCGTGAAGCCGAACACATAGACGAGGCTTGCGATGGCGCCGGGCGCAATCGCGAGCCTCGGAGTCCACGCTCCGAGCTTTTCGCGAAAGCCTGCTCTCGCCTGTGGGGCCTCGGTTGCGCTGAGGACGTTCGACATGGGCGGCTCTCGATCGCACTGGAAAACTGGCCGCCCGGCTCGAGCGCCGAGCGACCGGCTTCCGTTCCTACTTTTGTGCGTCGACGGCGTCCGCCATGGCGTTGGCGGCTTCTTCCGGGGTCATCTTCGGGTTGTTCACGAAGGACGTGATGGTGTCGAGAATCGCGCCTCG
This sequence comes from uncultured Alphaproteobacteria bacterium, assembly GCA_963737365.1. Lineage (GTDB taxonomy): Bacteria > Pseudomonadota > Alphaproteobacteria > Rhizobiales > Beijerinckiaceae > Roseiarcus. The sequence continues at coordinate 1,666,593 of CAVTSD010000001.1, read as the reverse complement.
ATACTTCTGCAGGATGGTCATGTTGTGCGCCATCGAGCGCACCAGCATTCCGTCGGCAATTGAGGCCTGCAAGGCCTTCTGCGACTGCTGCTGGCAAGGATTGAAATCCTTGAGATCAATGTCGAGCCGCGCGGGAATCGAGCCCTTGGCCTGATTGAACACCGTCTGGAACTTTGGCGACATGATGAGGTGCGCAAGCAGCTTTTGGCCCTCGACGTAGTCAGGATCCTTCTGCTTGAAGAACACGACCGAATCCGAATTGAGAATAAAGCCTGGCTTGGCCCAATCGGTCGGCGCCTGCGCGCATTCGTAATCTGCGCCCTCTTTCAGTCCAGCAGCGGTGAAAATGCCGATCTGCCAGTCGCCCATGATCATGAACACCGCCTTTCCCTTGGCGATCATGGCTGTCGCGGTGTCGTAATCGCGGCCCGCGATCCCCGGATCCATGTATTTCGAGACCATCAGCCGGTACTGCTCGAACGCCTTGATCATTTCGGGCGAGCGCATCGCCGCGGTGTCGCCTTCGACAAAAGCCTTTTTGAAGAGGTCCTCGTCCATTCCGTAGACGACCACTTCGAACGTCGTTGCGTCGGTCCAGTCCTGGCTGAAATGGGCGAGGCAAATGAGATGCGCGGCGATGGCCTTGTCGCAGTCGGCGTTGAACTCCGCCCAGGTCTTCGGCAGGCCCCTGATTCCAGCCTGTTCCATCGCCTTGGTCGAGCCCCAGATCCAGTTGATGCGGTGGATGTTCATTGGCGCGGCGACCCAGTGGCCGGTCGGCTTCATCACCGGCAAAAGTTCGGGCGCGACAACCTTATCCCAGCCTTCCTTGGTGGCGAGTTCGTCGAGATTGGCAGTCATGCCCGTGGCATTCCACTCGGCGATCTCCGGACCCTTGAGCTGCACCGCGGGGGGCGCGTTGCCGGCGACGACATCAGCGCGCAGCTTGGCCAGAGTGTTGGCGGTATGGCCCGCGATCGAAGTCTGTTCCCATTTTCCGCCGGCGGCAGTGAACATCTCGCCTAGCTTGGCGATGGCCGCGGCGTCGGAGCCCTCTGACCATTGACTGAGCAGGTTCGTCTTGGGTTCGGCAAGCGCCGCTGTCGTCGCGGCGCTAAAGGCGAGGACTCCAGTCAGCGCCGCCTTGATCGTGAGCATCGTTTCTCTCCCATGTCGAAGTCGAGCAGCCGTCAGCGGCGGCTTGAACAAATCAGCTCGAATGTCTGCTATTGGCGCGCTTGCCGCGCGAATGCTTGTTGACAAGGAGATAGAGCGATTGATTCAAAGCGTCAAACGCGGAATGGAAATCCATCGAGCACTCGGATTAGGGCAACTTGCGAAACGCAAACGCGAATTGGAGCAGCCGGGTGTTCACGCAACCGTGAAGGCGATCAACCGGGAGAGACGCGGATGTTAGGACGGGTTGCGGCATTGGCGGCGCTGACGGCGATCGGCGCAAGCGGCGCTGCGCTCGCGGCGCAACCGGCTTACCTCGGCGACTGGGCGCGCGCCGACGGCAAGACCAGGATCCATGTCGCTCCTTGCGGCGCAGCGGTCTGCGCTCGCAACACGTGGGTCAGACATGGCGTCTCAGGAGAAAAAGTGGGCGATCGTCTTGTTCTCAAGGTCAAGCCCGCCGGCGCCGAGCATTGGTCCGGAAACGCTTACGATCCGCAGCGCAAGCAGAACTACGCGATCAACGTTAACGTCACCGCCAAGCACATGACGACGCGGGGATGCGCGATGGCCGGCTTTGTTTGCCAAAGCATGGGCTGGAGCCGGATGTATCGGTCGTAGGCCATTCGCTCTCGCGAGCCAAACGCGGCGCGCGGTTATCTCGGCAATCACCCCCGCCAATTCACGAACAGCAACACGCCCGCGGCGGCGAGGGTCGCCATCGCGACCAGGTAGGCGATCTGGAGGGTGATGTTCTTCCAGAACAGAATGCGCGACAGAAGGGCGCACCGAACCGGCAACTCCTCAACGTCCAGCACGGGATCGGCGATGAAGCCGAAATCGTCCGGGCTGGAGCCCCGCCAAACGGGGAACCGTCTTCGTCCCGCGCGGGGAAATCGCGGATAGACCGAGGCCAGGAGATTGAAGAAGATGACAATGAACGGCGTGAGCAGCACCGGCACGGTCAAATAATGGGGGTAGTGGTCGCGGAACTGCAGCACCGTGCCCATCATGATGGCGACGAAGAGAACAGCGATATTCGCCTTGATGTCGCTCAGGCGAATCGAGTCGCCGTAACCGGCGATCAGGTTGCGCAGCTGAGCTTCGTGATCTTTCGATATCACCGCCATCGCGACACACACCCTGCGGCGCGCGAGGCCGCAACGGCCAGGGACGTTTTGCTTCCCGAGATCGAATGACGGGCCATCGAGCGCACCCGCTTAAACGCGCCAAATGTAGATAAGCAAAAAAAAGCTCGCGATGATGCTCGCCATCGCGACAAAAAAGCTGATGCGAATGTAGAGCGTCTTCCACCACAAGAGCTCCGAAAGAACCGAGCAGCGCAGCTTCAGCTGCTCGAGTTCGTCCTCGGCTTCGACCATGTGGGCGAAATCCGCGATTGTGGCGTTGCGCGAGACGATGAAATGTTTGCCGCCGCGTTTGGGATAGCGAGGAATGAGCACCGCCAGCAGGCATATGTAGACGATCAGGAACGGCAGCATCACGAAGGGAATCGGCAGATAGTCAGGAAACTTCTGGTAGTTTCCAAGCACCGGGCCCATCATGAAGGCGACGAACAATATCGCGATATTGGCCTTGAAATCGCTTTGGCGGATCGCATCGGTATAGCCAGCGATCAGGCCGCGATAAGGTTGAGCGGGATCGGCCGCGATCGTATTCATCCCTCAGCCGAACGCTCCAATGAAGGCGGCCCGCCGGACGCGCCCCTTTAGCGCAAGTCCTAAGGGCTCAAAGGCCCGCCGAGGTCCCTCGAGTCGAATTGGCGTGAACTGCGACGCGGTGTCAAGATTCGTGGAATTTGGCCATTTTCCGCGCTAACCGGTCGAAAAACGGCGGCGACGCTGACGGGCGTCCCTGCTTTCGTCCCTAGACTTCTCGGTCCACCGGCGTTGGCCAGGCGGCAGCTCGGTAGTCAGAACTTCGAATCGCGAGAGCGGCCAGGAGCATCACGACATTCGCCGCCATGACGTAGTAGGTCGAAGCCAGCGGATCGCCGGTCACGCCGACCAGCCAGGTAACGACATAGGTCGCCGTGCCGCCGAAGATCGCGACGCCGAGCGCATAAGTCAGTGCAAGCCCGGTCGAGCGGGTTCCCGGTGGAAAGACCAGGGGGATCAGCGCAACGACGACGGCGACGCCAGCCGCGTGCAGCAAACTCAGGATCATGATCGCCAGAGCCAGCGTCGCGGCGCTTGGATTGGCGATGAGAAACTTCATCACCGGAAACAGGACGATCATCAGCCCGACACGGGATGCGATCACGACCGGGCGTATGCCCCACCGATCGGCGAGCGCGCCGCCGGCGAGCGCCCCGAGGCAGCCGGTGATCCCAAGGGTGATCGCGCCAAGCATGGCGGACGATGGCGGCAAATGAAGCGTGCGGATCGCAAAGGGCGTCATGGTGATCAGGAAATATTGGGTGATCGTGCCCCCGCTTATGAGGGCGAGGCCCAGCACCAGTCCTGGCCAGTTGGATCGAAGGACAGCGGAGAGAATCGCGGTGGTACGGCTCGCGCGTTCCTGTGGCGGCTTTTCGAGCGTCTCCACGAGCTGCCTGCGAATGTAAACGCCGACCGGGGCGATCAGGACGCCGAACGCGAACGGAACGCGCCAGCCCCAATGCTCCAGGCTCGATTGGGACAGCGCCAACGCCAGCAGGAAGCCGATCAAGCCTCCCAACAGGCTGCTCAGGTTCTGGCTTGCGAGTTGCCAGCTCGCAAACAGCATGCGCCGATCTTTCGGCGCGGCCTCAAGCAAGAACATGGTCGCCGGGCCCACTTCGCCGCCGACGGCGAAGCCCTGAAAGAGCCGCGCGATGATTAGAAGAATCGGCGCCCAGACCCCAATCGTCGCGTAGCCGGGCGTGAGCGCGATGATGCCGCTGCCGACAGCCATAAGCCCGATCGAGAGGGTCATCGCGGGCTTGCGTCCGGCGCGGTCGCCGTAGGCGCCGATGAGGGCGCCCCCAAGCGGCCGCGCGACGAAGCCGACGCCGAAAGTGGCGGCCGACGCCAGATCGCTCACCAGGATATTGTCAGACGGAAAGAAGGCCTGCCCGATCATGCCCAGGAATGTGGCGTAGACCGTGAAGTCGAAGAATTCGAAACCGTTGCCGAGGACCGCCGCGAAGACACCGCGGGCTTTGAGCGCTGGCCGGGCGAATCCGAGTGCGGCTTCCGCTCCTGCGGTCAAGCGTCTCTCCTAAAGGTCCCGACGCGCCAGCGTCTCAGGACCAGGGGCCGCTTGTCAACGGAGTGGGCGCGGCCAGCCGATCATAAGCCGGACGCAGCGGATCTTAGTGGATCAGAAGCCGTAGAACTCCCGCCGGAGCGCATCTTCGTAAAGGCGCTTCCGGTAATCGGCTTCCTTGTGCAGCTTGTGCTCGCGGAAATGGGCGGCCTCCCATTGGTCGAGCTCGGCGACATTGTGGTTGCCGGAGGCCAGCGCCTCCTCCTCGCGGATTGCTGAGACCCAATTGTCCACGGCTGCCTTGTAGGCTGCCTGCAATTGGTTCAGAGCCTTTTGAAGTTCCGGTGAAATATCCGCCATGTGTGCGCGCCCCTACCGGTTTTGGCTTATCGAGGCTTTATGAAGGAAAGACGACACCCGAGCGCTGAGCGATCAAATCCGATCGACCACGTCCGCGCGTCACCACAGCATCGTCCAGGGCAGCGCGCTGGCTTCGGGGGAATCGGCCGACGGCTGGCAATCCAGCAGCACCTCGCGAAGCCCGTGTCCGTCCGGGCTCCCGCGCTCGAGCAATTCGTTCATCTTGCGGAGGCGGCGCACCAGCGTCTTCATGAACCCAACGGCGCGTTCCGGGTTATCTTCGATCGCCGAGACAAAGTCTCTATAAGAGGCCGCGAGGCATTCGGTGTCGCATGCCGCAGTAACGGTCGCCGATCGTGGGCCTGGGTCGATCAGGCTCATTTCGCCGAACACCTCTCCGGTCTCAAGCCTGCCGACGGTCTGGGATTTGTCGCCGCGGCCGACTGCGACGTCGACCATCCCGCTGACGATGAAGAACGCAGTGTCGCCCTCTTCGCCCTCACGGATAATCGTTTCTCCGGCCTTGAACGCAACCTTTTGCATGGACCCTCCACAGGCGCTTCACACCCGGCGACGTCGGGTTACATCAGCTCTTTAGCACGCCTGCCGCTGGGGAGTTGGCAAGAAACCGGCGCCGCTCGCCCGCCCTATTCCTCGAACCGTTCGCTCGTACCCGAGGACTTGGCTGGCGCGATCGACGCGTCCGGCTTTTGCGCCTCGAAGCCCAAATCGCGAAAGCGGTTGACGATCGGATAGCGCCGGTCGCGGCCGAAGTTCTTGGGCCCGACCTTGACCCCCGGCGCCGACTGGCGGCGTTTGTATTCGGCAAGATAGAGCAGGCGTTCGACCCTGCGCACAGTCTCCAGGTCGTAGCCTTCCGCCACAATGTCGGCGACGCGCATCTCCTTTTCGACGAGGCCCCGCAAAATACCATCGAGGACCGGATAAGGCGGCAGCGAGTCCTCATCCTTCTGGTTCTCGCGCAATTCCGCGCTCGGCGGCTTGACGATGATGTTCTGAGGGATGACCTCGCCGTCGGGGCCCAGCGCGCCGTTCGGCTTCCAGCGGTTGCGCAAGGCGGACAGACGAAAGACCTCCATTTTGTAGAGATCCTTGATCGGGTTGAAGCCGCCGTTCATGTCGCCGTAGAGCGTGGCATAGCCGACCGACATCTCCGACTTGTTGCCGGTCGTGACCACCATCGCGCCGGTCTTGTTGGAGATCGCCATCAGGATCAGGCCGCGCGCGCGGCTCTGGATGTTCTCTTCGGTGATGTCGCGCGGCTTGGCCGCGAACATGCGCGCGAGCGCATGCTCCACCCCCTCGACCGGCTCGGCGATCGGCACGGTGTCGTAGCGAAGGCCGAGCGCTTCCGCGCATGCGGCGGCGTCCGAAAGCGACTCTTTGGAAGTGAAGCGATAGGGCAGCATCACCGCGTGCACGCGTTCGGGCCCCAGCGCGTCAACCGCCATCGCCGCGCAGAGAGCCGAGTCGACGCCGCCGGAGAGGCCAAGCACGACACCCGGAAAGCGATTGTTGTCGACGTAGTCGCGAAGGCCCATGACGCAGGCCGCATAGTCCGCTTCGTCCCCCTCCTCGACCACCTCGCGCGGGCCTTCGACGCAGCGCCAGCCAGTATCGCCGCGCTCCCACACGGTGCAGGCGACCATCGGGCGGAAGGCCGGCAATTGCGCGCCTAAGGTTCGGTCAGCGTTGAGGGCGAATGAACCGCCGTCGAATGCAAGCTCGTCCTGACCGCCGACCATGTTGAGATAGATGAGCGGCAGCCCGCTCTCGACGACGCGGGCCACGGCGATGGCCTGACGAGTGGCGAGCTTGTCGCGCTCGTAGGGCGACGCGTTGGGCACGAGCAGAATCTCGCCGCCCGTTTCGAGAATGCACTCGACCGGGTCGGGACCCCAGATGTCCTCGCAGATCGGCACGCCCACACGCGCGCCGCGAAAGACGATCGGACCCGGCGACGGGCCAGCCGCGAACACTCGCTTCTCGTCGAACACGCCATAATTGGGCAGGTCGACCTTGAACCGCACCGCCTCGATCCGCCCCCCATCGAGGAGCGCCATGGCGTTATAGAGCTTGCCGTCCTCGATCCAGGGAAGGCCGACCAGCGCCGCCGGGCCCCCGTCCGCGGTGTCGCGCGCGAGTTCCTCGCAGGCCGCCCGGCAGGCTTCCTGAAAAGCGGGCTTCAGCACCAGATCCTCGGGCGGGTATCCGGATAGATAGAGCTCCGGCGCCATCACAATGTCAGCCCCGAATGCGGCCGCCTCCGTCCGCGCCTTGCGCAGACGATCGCGGTTGCCTGCGATGTCGCCGACGATCGCAGGAATCTGGGCGAGCGCGATGACGAGGCGGGTGCTTGGGGAGGCGGACATAGGCAAGGTTTAGCGCGCAGCGCGATGATGGAGCAAACGCAAACGACACCCTTCTACGCAAGGGTCGTGGCAGCGCCGCTGCTAACGCAGCTATCGCGCCTATTTTCCAGAGCTGACGCTGATTGCGCCGGAGGCGTGAGGAGCTTGCGCATCGGAGGCCGCGCGGGGCGAAAGCTTGCTCGGCTTGCGACCCGCACGCCAGCGGGCAAAGGGCGCCGCGGCGGCGTTCAGCGCTCGAGTTGTGGCCTCGGCGCAGACGTCCTTCAGTCCCATCGCCCGCTTCTCGACCAGGTTCCACGAGCAGAAGGCAAGGGCAAACGAGAGCACTCCGGCGCCTCCAGCCATCGCCACGATCGTGATCTTGGGAAAGAGAAGCGCCAGCGTCTGCTGGACCGGAAAAGCGTAAATATAGACGCCGTACGAATAGTCGCCCCAGGAATTGAACCGCCTGATCGGACCGCCGGGAATATAAGCGAGATGCAGCATGAACGGCGCCACGCACAAAAGATAGAGGGGGAAGGCGACGGTTGGCCCAAGCATCAGCGACGCGGCGATGACCACAAGCGGCAGCGCGACGAACGTGATCTGATTCATGAATAGCTTCTCGCGCCAGAAATAGAGCGATGAGCCCATGAAAAACATAAAGATCTCGACGTTAACGTTGCCAAGCTCGCCCCGTGCTCGGCCGCGCACAACCACGACGAACATCGCGGCGGCTGCGATCGGCGCGACGAAACCGAGCGTGCGCACCCGGATCTGCGGCGCCCAGGCGAAAAGGATCCACGCCACCGCCAGATAAATATACATTCGGGCTTCGACCGGCAGCGTCCACAGCGAGCCGTTAAATTCACCCTTAAGCGGCAGCGACTCGAACACGCCCGGCAGCGACCAACGCACGCCGCCAACCACTGTCCCCGTCTTGCGCACGTATTCCCACGTCGTCGGCGACGTCAAATAGTCCTTGACCGGCAGGGTGGTCAGCGCCGGGCCGAGGAGGAACACGGTGAGCGGCACCATGAGCCAAATCGCCGGAAAGAGCCTGAGCGCCCGCGCCCATAGAAAGTGGGTGAGATCGCCCCGATTGAACAGGCTCGCTGTCACGAGGAAGCCACTCGTCACGAACAGCATGTCGAGCGCCATCTCGGCGATCTCCCGTCCGACATAGCCGTAAGCAAAGTCGCGCCCGCCGATGCCGAGGGCCGCCCAGCTGTGGTAAAGCACGACGGTGAAAGCGGCGAGCAGACGCAGCAAGGTGAAATTGTTGTCGCGGCTCCGCGCGTATTCAGAAAGGCGCATCAAGCCCCCGCGCTGTGGTCCTGGCTGCGAGCGGTAGAGATCACTCGGCCGCCCGAACCGGCCGCTCAGGCGCCGCTAGCCGCTGCGTTTTCAGAAGGTCGGCGACCATGAAGGCCATCTCGACCGATTGCTCCGCGTTGAGGCGCGGATCGCAGAAGGTGTGATACCGGTCATGCAGGTCCGCTTCCGAAATGACGCGCGCCCCCCCGGTGCATTCGGTGACGTTCTTGCCGGTCATCTCGAGGTGGACCCCACCAGCATAGACGCCCTCGGCGCTGCAGGCGGCGAAGAAGTTGCGCACCTCCTGGGCGATGCGCTCGGTCGGCCTCGTCTTGTAGCCGGAAGAGGTCTTGATCGTGTTGCCGTGCATCGGATCCGAGACCCACAAGAGCTTGCGGCCTTCGCGTTTGACCGCGCGCAAAAGCGGCGGCAGCGCGGCGTCGATTTTGTCCGCGCCGAAGCGGCAGATCAGCGTGAGGCGGCCCGGCTCCTCGTCCGGATCGAGAATTTCGATCAGACGCAACAGCTCGTCGGGGCTCAGCGACGGCCCACATTTGAGGCCGATTGGGTTCTTAAGGCCGCGGCCGAATTCGACGTGAGCGCCGCCGAGCTGGCGCGTCCGGTCGCCGATCCAGATCATGTGGCCTGAGGTCGCATAATAGTCGCCGGAGGTCGAATTCGAGGCGCGTCATCGCCTGCTCGTAGCCGAGCAGCAGCGCCTCGTGCGAGGTGTAGAAGTCCGTCGACCGCAATTCCGGATGCGCCTCGGGGTCGAGACCCACGGCTCGCATGAAGCCGAGCGTCTCGGTGATCCGGTCCGCGATTTCCTCGTAGCGCTCGGACTGGGGGCTATCTTTTACGAAGCCGAGCATCCAGCGGTGGACGTTCTCGAGGTTGGCGTAGCCGCCGGTGGCGAAGGCGCGCAAAAGGTTGAGCGTCGCCGCGGACTGGCGATAGGCTTCCAATTGCCGGCGCGGATCGGGCTCGCGCGCGGCTGCGGTGAATTCGATGTCGTTGACGATGTCGCCGCGATAAGCGGGCAAGGTGACCCCGTCGATCGTCTCCAAATCGGACGAGCGCGGCTTCGCGAACTGGCCAGCGACGCGGCCGACCTTCACGATCGGCGACGCGGCGGCGAAGGTCATGACGACTGCCATCTGAAGGAACACTCGGAAGAAATCACGGATGTTGTCGGCCGAATGTTCGCCGAAACTCTCGGCGCAATCGCCGCCCTGCAAGAGGAACGAGTCCCCCGCGGCCGCCTTGCCGAGCGCTTTCTTCAGCTTGCGCGCTTCGCCTGCAAAAACGAGCGGTGGATAGCCGGATAGCTGGCGCTCTGCCTCAGCTAGCGCCGCGCGATCGGAATAGGCCGGCGCCTGGGCGACCGGTTTCGTTCGCCAGCTGTCCGGGGTCCATCGTTGATTCAACATAAATCACGCCTGAGGGAGCGGCGGAGCGCCGCTTCTTGAAGGTCAATCGCCCTATATACAGTCCAAACGCTTAAGGCCAATACGCGATTTCGAGGCGGGCGGCTCTTGGCAAACCTCAGTCCTTGGCCACACTGATATCCGGCGCGGCAGGATTCTTCATGCCCACAACGTGGTAGCCAGCGTCGACATGAAGGACTTCGCCGGTGACGCCCCGCGACATGGGCGACAACAGGTAGACCGCGCTCTCGCCGACCTCCTCGATCGTTACCGTCCGACGCAGGGGCGAGTTGTATTCGTTCCAGCGCAATATGTAGCGGAAGTCGCCGATGCCGGAAGCCGCGAGCGTCTTAATCGGCCCAGCCGAGATCGCGTTGACGCGAATGCGCTTTTCGCCGAGATCGGCCGCGAGATAGCGAACGCTGGCCTCGAGCGCCGCCTTGGCGACGCCCATGACATTATAGTGCGGCATCCATTTCTCAGCGCCATAGTAGGTCAGCGTGAGCATGGAGCCGCCATTGGGCATCAGCTTCTCGGCGCGCTGGGCGACCGCGGTGAACGAATAGCAGGAGATCGCGAGCGACTTCGTGAAATTGTCTTCGGTCGTGTCGACGTAGCGGCCAGTCAGCTGGTCCTTGTCGGAGAAGGCGATGCAATGGACAACAAAGTCGATCGATCCCCACAACTTTGCGGCTGCCGCGAACACGGCATCGATCGAGGCGCCAGCGGTGACATCGCAGTGTCCCAGGAGGGGCGCGCCCAATTCCTGAGCGAGCGGCCGGACACGCTTTTCCAAGGCCTCGCCCTGGAAGGTGAACGCGAGCTCCGCCCCTGCCGCGTGGGCGGCTTTGGCGATGCCCCAGGCAATCGAACGATTGTTCGCGACGCCCAAGACGACGCCGCGCATGCCCCGCATGACGCTCACGGTCGCGCCGGGTGAGAGGGTTTGCTCCATCAAGGCCTCACTCGTCCTGGCCAACGATTCGCTACGCCCGGGCCGGCGCCGGGTTTAGCCCCACAAAACACGTATGGGAAGGAGAAGGCTCTCCTCAGCCGTCACAAAATGTGTGAGTTTGCTCGCAGTCGCGCTTGGAACGGGATCGTGTTCCAGCTAGGATTGTTACCAAGCGTTAACGCTTGTTGAGGCTCACGCAAACTGTCGGTGACCGTCGTGCCGCCGTTAAGCGATCGTCCGGGCGATCTCACTGACCTCCGCCAGTTCGGGGTGGCGTTGACTCGCGACGACAGGCTCGTGCCTGATCAGGCTTCGGCGGCCGCGCTTGTCGACCGCCTGTTCCGGCAGGCCGCGCTCGAAGCAGTCGGCGAGGGCCTCCGAGAGGACACAGACCGCGCGGCGCGTGATGACTCTCGCGTCCGTGCCTTTCGCCAATTTGTTCGACTTCACCGACGACATGTTCGTCGTCTCGCCCTGGACGATGGCGAGTTCGGGTGGGACGAGAACGTGGAGAACGCCCAGCGCAATGCTCGCATGCGCGAGATCGGCATGGCGGCGGCGGTCCGCTCGCTCCCTCTGGAACTGAGGGAGCCGCTACTGATCGTCGTCCTGGCCGGTTTTACCCACCGGGAAGCCGCTTCTGCGCTTGATATCTCGTTGGCCACTCTGATTGCGCGACTGACCAAGGCCCGCGACCGCGTCGCCGCCTTGACCCGCCCGCTTGCTGCGGCGGCGCACAGGGCGCCCCCGTATTTGCGCGTCGTGAAGTGATGGAGGCGGGACGCCTCTCGAGTCTGCATGCCTATGTGGACGACTGCCTTGAGCCCGACGAGCGTCTGGCGTTCGAGCAGCAGATGACTCAGGACCCCGCGCTCGCACGCCACGCCGCCCTCTGGCGAGCGCAAAACAATTCGATTCGCCTGGCGTTCGACAACGAGAGCACGGGCGCGGGAGCGTTTCCGATCAGCATCGCTCGCCACCAGAACGAGACTTTTGCCAGGGCTGCGCGGTCCGGCGCGGCCGTCGCCAGAGCTTCTCGCGAGCAACCGCCGGGAGCGACATCGAGCGCCGCCGCGCCGATCCGGCGATCTTCGGCGAAAAGGACGCCCGAGTGGTTTCGACCCCAACTCCTTTGGCGGTTAGGGCTTGGGGTCTTAGCCGTCTGTCTCGCCTTCGTTTGGGCTCCGACTATGACCGTTGTTCCCGGCGAACGACTTGGCGAGGCCGGCGTCGCGGCTTTCCGGGCCTTCGCCCGTCCGGGGGTTCAGCCGGTCGAATTTGCGACCAGCGACACGGCCAAAGCGCAAGCCTGGTTGACTGCGCAACTCAACCGGCCCCTCTACCTGCCCGCGGCTCCCGCGGCCCTCACGCTCACCGGCGCGCGGATCGCGCCTTATGCGGGCAGCCCCGCGGGTTTTCTCATCTACAAGTCGCAAGATCGAGAGATTGGGTTGCTGGTGCAATCGCTTGACGCGCCGGCGCCGACGGTCCCGCAATTGCTCACAGCGGACGGCGGCCATGCCGCGGTATGGACGTGGCAGAGCCAGGGCTTTGCCCTCGTCGGGGAACTTGACTCCCCTTCACTGCTTAAGATCGCCACAGAGTTCGCCGACCGGCAAGCGGAAGCCGCTCAGCCCATTCCTGAACGAGGCTGGTAAGGCTTCTGATCGCGCATCTTCTGCATGAGCGCGGTCAGTTCAGCGTCCGGCTCGCCGGGCAGAACAATCCGAAGCGTCGCCAGCAAATCGCCGGCCGCCTGATCGGCGCCGGGAAGGCCCTTGCCGCGCAATCGGAGAACCCGCCCACCGTTCGAACCCGGCGCGATCGAGACTTCGACCTCGCCGCTTAACGTCGGCGCCCGCACGCGCGCGCCCAAAACCGCCTCGTACAGAGTGACCGGCAGATCGAGCCTGAGATCGCGCCCGTCCACTCGGAACAAAGGATGAGCGGCGTACCGAATGGTTACGATGACGTCGCCGGGCGGCCCGCTGCGACCGCCAGGTTGGCCCTGGCCGCGCAAGCGGATGGACTTCCCCTCTTCGATGCCAGCGGGGATGGCGACGTCGAGCGTCTTCCCCGTCGGCAAGGCGACGCGCATCGAGCCGCCATGGGCGATCGTCGACAAAGGAACCGCGACCGAGACGCCGATATCCTCTCCCCGACTGGGGGCCTGGCTGCGCGCGCGGGCGCGGCCGGCGCCGAACAGTTCGGCCAGGATGTCCGGATCGATGGAGCCGCTTTGGGTCGAAGATCCCCCGGCGCCGAAGTCGAAGCCGAAATTGCGAAAGTCGCGGGGACCGCCCCCCGGCTGGCCGCCAAAGCCGAAACCCTCAAATTGCGGCGCACGCGGCTTGCCTTCCGCGTCAATCTCGCCGCGATCGAAGGCTTTGCGCTTCTTGTCGTCGCCAAGAATTTCGTAGGCCGAGCCCACTTCGGCGAAGCGCTCTTTCGCCTTGGGTTCCTTGCTTTGGTCGGGGTGGTATTTCTTGGCGAGCTTCCGAAAGGCGGATTTGATTTCCGCTTCGTTGGCTGTCTTGGATACGCCAAGAACGTCATAGGGATCACGCATCTACGAGCCCATTCCTCGGCCTCAGCCTTCATGAAAAGCGCAAAGGCCACTGTCTCATCCGCACATTTGGCCCCTCATCCCGCAACGCGCAAGTCCAACCCGCGGAGCGCCAGTTGGCCATCAGGGCCCATGCGCGATAGAGTTTGCATGGGCTTTCCTCTTCTTCTCCCGGAGCATTGGCGCTTTGAACGATTTAAGCACGGCCGACTTTAGCAAGGCTGGCGATCCGCTCACGCTGTTCACGTTTTGGCTTGAGGAAGCGCGGGCGACCGAAATCAACGATCCGGAGGCGATGACGCTCGCCACCGTCGACGCCGATGGGCTGCCCGACGCACGGATGGTCCTCTGCAAGGGGGTCGATGAGCGCGGAATCGTCTTCTACACCAACGTCGAGAGCGCCAAGGGCCGCGAACTCGAAGGCCAGCCGCAGGCGGCGGCGCTCTTCCACTGGAAGTCGCTACGACGCCAGGCCCGGTTTCGGGGCGCGATCTCCGAAGTGACCACGGCCGAAAGCGACGCCTATTTCGCCTCGCGCCCGAGAGGGAGCCAGATCGGCGCCTGGGCGAGCCAGCAGTCGCGGCCCCTCGCCCAGCGCGGCGATCTTGAAGCGGCAGTAGAAAGTTATGAGCGCCGCTACGCAAACGCCGACGTGCCGCGGCCGGACTATTGGCGCGGCTATCGGCTGAGCCCCGTCGAGATCGAGCTCTGGCGCGATCGCCCTTCCCGACTGCACGAGCGTGTCCGGTTCACACGTTCCAGCCCGGAATCGGCCTGGGACAAGCAGCTCCTTTACCCTTAAGGCGAAGCGGTGAGCCAGACGTTCATGGCTGCGGAGATTGCGGAGGCGGGCGCCGTCGTCCGTCGCCAACTGGCCGCCAATTCCACGCTCAGCGCGAAAGTCGCCGCGAGTTTACGCACGCTCAAGCCCGCTTTCGTCGCGACGGTCGCGCGCGGCAGCTCGGACCATGCAGCGCTCTATCTCAAGCACCTCATCGAGCTCAAGCTCGGGCTTGCCTGCGCTTCGCTCGGCCCCTCGATCGCCTCGCTCTATCACGCGCCGCTCAAGCTCGAGGGCGCGGTCGCCGTCGCCATCTCGCAGTCGGGCCGAAGCCCGGACATTCTCGCCATGCAACGCGCGGCGAGAGACCAGCGCGCAATGACGCTCGCCCTCGTTAACGACGAGGACTCCCCGCTCGCCAGCGAGGCGAATGCGGTCGTGCCACTCTGGGCTGGCCTTGAGCGTTCGGTGGCCGCAACCAAGTCCATGATCGCCGCGCTTGTCGCCAGCGCATCGCTCGTGGCCCATTGGAGCGACGATTCCAAACTTTTGGACGCGCTTCAGCGCCTGCCTTCGATCTTGGACTCATCGTCAGCCGCGCCGCCGGCGACGGAGTTGATCGAGGCGCTTACCGAAGTCTCATCCCTATTCGTCGTCGGCCGGGGCGCGACGCTCGCCATCGCCGCCGAGGCCGCTCTTAAGCTAAAGGAAACCTCGGCGATCCACGCCGAAGCCTTTTCATCCGCGGAAGTGCTGCATGGCCCCGCGGGGATCATTGGCCCAGGATTTCCCGTCCTCGCCTTCGCGCCCGCCGACGCCGCGCGCCCAGGCTTCTTCGATGCGCTCGACCGGCTTGCGGCATTTGGCGCCAAGCCGCTTCTTATCGACATCGAGGAGCGCCAACGCTGGCCGACCCTGGTCGCGCTCGACGGCGGCCATCCGCTTCTGACCCCAATTCTGGCCTTGCACGCTTTCTATCGCGTCGCCGAAGCGACTGCCCGGCAGCGCGGCCGCGACCCCGACAAGCCGCCCCATCTCAAGAAGGTCACGGAGACGTTGTGACGGCGCGGGAACTCCCAGAGCTACCTTGAATCGATCGTCATTGCGACCCTGGGTCAAGCTTAGGGGGTAGCTACCCTCTTCCCATGAGCAACAGCTGATTCTCTAAGCTCGCATGGAGGCGTGGGATCAACTTCAGCAAACCGCGGCGGCCGAATAATCTTTTCACCGCGCTTCGGATCGGCGAGGCTGAGCGCCGAGGAGCGCGATTCTGATCCGCGGCCAACAAAGGCTCGAACCCATGAATGACCGGCTGTTTCCGGCGCGTCCGATCCTCGCGGTGTCGGCGGTGGTGTTTCGAGACGGCCAGGCGCTGATCATCCGCCGGGCGCGAGCCCCGCTGCTCGGCCACTACAGCCTGCCCGGTGGCGGGGTCGAGGTCGGCGAGACGCTCGCCGCCGCGCTGGCTCGCGAGCTTATGGAAGAGGTCGAAGTCGAAGCCGAAATCCTCGCCTTCAACCGCCACGTGGAGGCGATTTTCCACGAGGAGAGCCGAATACGGACGCATTTCGTCATCGCTTCCTTCGTCGCCCGCTGGACCGCCGGCGAGCCGCGCTTGAGCGATGAAGTCGACGCGGTCGAATGGATCGATCCCGCCGGCCTGCTCCCCTCGCCGGCGACCCCGGAACTGGGCGAGGTTCTTGCCCGCGCGGCACGGATCGCTGCGGACGTTAAGATTAAACCGATCGGCTGAGATGCTCCCGATGCCTGGACACGCGCGAGTCAACTAGGTTGAATAGCTCCTAAACGCCCGTCGCCTCCTTGCATTGAGCCGTCGTGACCGAAACGAAGCGGGAGGATGCCTGTATCGCAGCGACCGGCGGTGTGCCGTTCTCGAGCATCGCCCCCCTTCAGCGACGAGTTCCTCGCAGACCCTTTATTCTTTCCACGAGCAGCTTCGCGAAACCGGCGCGATCGTTTGGCTGGAGCCTTACGGTATTTTTGCCTCCGCACGGCACGCCGAAGTTCACGCCAGCCTGACCAACTGGGAAACCTTCTGCTACGCCGCCGGTGTCGGCATTGACGACTTCCGCCGCACCAAGCCGTTTCGCCCGCCAAGCCTTACTCTCGAAGCCGATCCGCCATTGCACAACGCGCAGTCGCACAGTTCTCAATCGCGCGCTCTCGGCCAAGGCAATGGCAGAGCTACGGGCTCGCTTCCAGGACCCGGCTGAACGGCTTGCGGATGACCTCGTCAAACGCCGACGCGTCGATGCGATCAAGAACATTGCAGAGACCTATCCGCTGAGCGTCTTTCCCGCCGCCGTCGGCCTGGGGCCGGAAGGCCTCGAAAACCTGCTGCCGTATGGGACGATGGTCTTCAACGCGTTCGGGCCGCGCAACAAACATTTCGAGGCTTCAATGACGCGAGCCGCCGAAGTGGTCGACTGGATCAACGCCCAATGCACGCTCGAAAATCTCTCTCCAGATGGCTTGGGCGCGACGATCTGGGCCGCCGCCGACACTGGCGAGATCAACCCGCAAGAAGCGCCATTGCTAGTGCGCTCATTGCTGTCCGCCGGGCTCGATACGACAATCATTGCGATAGGCAACGGCCTATATGGGGCTCGCATTGAACTCTGATCAGTGGAAAGCGCTCCGCGACGATCCGGCGCTTACTCGTCCAGCCTTCGACGAAATGCTGCGCTGGGAATCGCCGGTCCAGACCTTCTTTCGCACGACCGCGGTCGAGGTCGAACACGGAGGCGTGACGCTCCCGGCGGATTCGAAACTCTTACGGTTCCGCGCCGCCGCCAACCGCGATCCCCGACGCTGGGACGACCCGACGCGCTTCGACGTCGCTCGCAAAGCGAACGGCCATGTCGCTTTCGGCGCGGGCATCCACATGTGCGTCGGACAGATGCTCGCCCGGCTGGAATCCGAAATGCTGCTCGCGGCGCTGATACTGCGCGTGTCGAAAATTGAGATCGTCGGCGAGCCCACGCGCAAGCTCAACAACAGTCTGCGGCAATTCGCCAGCCTGCCAATCGAGCTTACGTCGCCCTAGAGGCGCCGAGCGGTTCGTTGGTCGCCTCGACGAGATAAAGTCGGCCACCATATAAGGTGGCCCGGTATGGGAACAGGCGGCTTCTCCTTCCCATTGGCGCTTTTAGCGTCCTTGTTCTAGAACCCCTGTAAACTGGCCTTTTCAAGCGATTTGGTGCATGAGCGGCGTCAACGACATTCGATCGAACTTCCTCCAGTTCTTCGCCAAGAACGGGCATAACGTTTTGCCGTCGAGCTCGCTCGTACCGCGCAACGACCCGACGCTGATGTTCACCAACGCCGGGATGGTGCAGTTCAAGAATGTCTTCACCGGAATCGAGAAGCGTCCCTACAAGCGGGCGACGACGTCGCAAAAATGCGTGCGCGCGGGCGGCAAGCACAACGATCTCGACAATGTCGGCTATACGGCGCGCCACCACACGTTCTTCGAAATGCTGGGCAACTTCTCGTTCGGCGACTATTTCAAGGACTACGCGATCGACTATGCATGGAGCCTGCTGACGCGCGACCTCGGCTTGCCGGCGGACAAGCTCACCGTCACCGTCTATTACGACGATGACGAAGCGTTCAATCTGTGGCGGAAGATTTCTGGGCTCCCCGAGGAGCGGATCATCCGCATCGCGACAAGCGACAATTTCTGGGCGATGGGCGACACTGGCCCCTGCGGGCCGTGCTCGGAGATTTTCTACGACCACGGTGACCACATTCCAGGCGGGCCGCCGGGATCGCCGGACGCGGATGGCGACCGCTTCATCGAGATCTGGAATCTCGTGTTCATGCAGTTCGAGACCCTGCCCGGCGGCGAGCGGGTCAATCTGCCGCGCCCGTCGATCGACACCGGCATGGGGCTTGAGCGCATCGCCGCGGTGCTGCAGGGCGTGCACGACAATTACGACATTGACCTTTTCCGCTCCTTAATTCGCGCCAGCGCCGATCTCACCGGCGTCGACGCCGATGGGCCGCAGCGCGCCTCGCACCGGGTCATCGCCGACCATCTGCGGGCCTCAGCCTTCCTGGTCGCGGACGGCGTGCTGCCCTCGAACGAAGGCCGCGGCTATGTGCTCCGGCGCATCATGCGTCGCGCGATGCGCCACGCGCAGATTTTGGGCGCGCGCGATCCCTTGATGTGGCGCTTGGTGCCCGCCCTCACCCGCGAGATGGGCCAGGCCTATCCCGAGCTGATCCGCGCCGAGTCGCTGATCTCGGAGACGCTGAAGCTTGAGGAGACGCGCTTTCGCTCCGCGCTCGCGCGGGGTCTCGCCATCCTCGAGGACGAGACGCGCACGCTTGGGACCGGCGGCGTGTTGAACGGCGAGACGGCGTTCCGACTCTACGACACCTTTGGCTTCCCGCTCGATCTGACCCAGGACGCTTTGCGCGCCAGAGGCCTCTCGGTCGATACGGAAGGATTCAACGCCGCCATGGAGCGCCAGCGCGCCGAAGCGCGCCGCGCCTGGGCGGGCTCGGGAGAAGCGGCGACCGAGACAGTCTGGTATGCCTTACGCGAGCGCGTCGGCGCGACAGAGTTTCTTGGCTACGAAACCGAGACCGCCGAGGGCGTCATCCGCGCCATCGTCAAGGACGGCGTCGAGGTCGAGACGCTCACTGCGGGCGAGTGCGGATCGCTGATCCTCAACCAGACGCCGTTCTATGGCGAGTCCGGCGGCCAGGTCGGCGATGTCGGCGAAATCACCGCCTCCGACTTCCGCGCCAAAGTGACCGACACGCGCAAGAAACTCGGCGACCTTGTCGTCCATGATGTGACGATGGTCGAGGGAGCGGCGAGCATAGGTCTGGCGGTGGAACTCAAAGTCAATCACGCCGCGCGCGCGGCGACGCGCGCCAACCATTCGGCGACCCACATCCTGCACGAGGCTTTGCGCATGGTGCTCGGCGATCATGTGGCGCAGAAGGGCTCGCTGGTTTCACCCGAGCGGCTGCGCTTCGACATCGCTCACCCGAAGCCGATCACGCGCGCGGAACTTGAAAAAGTCGAGGACATCGCGAATTCCGTGGTGTTGGAGAACGGCGAGGTGACGACGCGGCTCATGGGCCTCGATGATGCCCGCGCGAGCGGCGCCCGCGCCCTGTTCGGCGAGAAATATGGCGACGAGGTCCGCGTCGTCAGCATGGGCGAAATCGAAGACGACCAGCATCACGAGCGGACCTATTCGATCGAGCTTTGCGGCGGCACGCATGTTCACCGCACCGGCGACATTGGTCTTATCACCATCGTCGGCGAGAGCGCGGTTGCAGCGGGCGTGAGGCGCATCGAAGCGAAGACCCGGGACGAGGCGCGCAAGTGGCTCGAAGCCGACGCGCGCGGTTACGCGGATCTCACGGCTTTGTTGCGCGCGCCCTCGGGCGAGGCTGCGCAGCGGCTGGAAGCGCTGATCGACGACAAACGCAAGCTCGAACGCGAGCTGGCCGACGCCAAGCGGAAACTCGCGATGGGCGGCGGCGGAGGCGCGAGGCAGGCGGATGCTGCGCGCGACGTAGCGGGCGTCAAGCTTTACGCCCGCGCAGTGAGCGGCGTTGAAATGAAGGACCTGAAGTCGCTCGCGGACGATGCCAAGCAGAGTGTCGGCTCCGGCGTGGTTGCGATTGCGGCGGCGAGCGAGGACGGGAAGGCGAGCATCGTCGTCGCCGTCACGCCCGATCTCACGAGTCGCTTCAACGCTGTCGATCTCGTGCGCCTCGGCTCCGCCGCGCTCGGCGGCAAGGGCGGCGGCGGCCGGCCGGACATGGCGCAAGCCGGCGGCCCGGACGGGGCAAAGACGCACGAAGCGCTGGCCGCGGTCGAAGAGGGCGTGCGCCGGGCAGCGGGGGCGTAGGCCGCTCGAAGCGCTATCCTCATTCTGCGGCCCCCGCCTAAGCGGGGCCTCGAAGAATGCTCCAGAGGGCGCGGCCGGTCTCGCTCCTCTCGGATTGTCCTTCGAGACGCCGCGCTCCGCGCGTCCCTCAGGACGAGGAAGGTGCTGGCCGCGCGGCCGGAGCGGGGCGCGATCGGACCGTTGGCGTCGTTGGAGCGAAGCGAAGTTATATAGAGAGCGTGGGCGGCCTAGATTCCGCGGGTTCGCCGGGGCGGCCTGTCGGCCTCCTCGCTATGACGACGTGCCCTACGCCATCGCCTTCTTCAGGTTCTGGTCGATCTTGTCGAGGAAGCCTTCGGTCGACAGCCATTTCTGCTCGGGGCCGACCAAGAGCGCGAGATCCTTGGTCATGAAGCCGGCCTCAACGGTGTCGATGCAGACTTTCTCGAGCGTGCCCGCGAATTTGGCCAGCGCCTCGTTGCCATCGAGCTTGGCTCTATGCGCGAGACCGCGCGTCCAGGCGAAGATCGAGGCGATCGAGTTGGTCGAGGTCTCCTTGCCCTTCTGATGCTCGCGGTAGTGGCGCGTGACCGTGCCGTGCGCGGCTTCGGCTTCGACGGTCCGCCCGTCGGGCGTCATCAAGACGCTGGTCATGAGGCCGAGCGAACCGAACCCTTGCGCGACCGTATCCGACTGCACGTCGCCGTCGTAGTTCTTGCAGGCCCAAACGTAACCGCCTGACCACTTGAGCGAGGCAGCGACCATGTCGTCGATCAGGCGGTGCTCATAGGTGATGCCGAGAGCCTGGAAGCGGCTCTTGAACTCGGCGTCGTAGACTTCCTGGAAGATGTCCTTGAAGCGGCCGTCATAGACCTTCAGAATCGTGTTCTTGGTCGAGAGATAGACGGGGTATTTGCGCAGCAAACCGTAGTTCAGCGAAGCGCTGGCGAAATCGCGGATCGAATCGTCGAGATTGTACATTGACAGCGAAATGCCGGCGCCCGGGAACTTGAACACTTCCTTCTCAATCACCGTCCCGTCCTCGCCCTCGAACTTGATGGTGAGGCGGCCTTTTCCCGGCACCTTGAAGTCGGTCGCGCGGTACTGGTCGCCGTAGGCGTGGCGGCCGATGACAATCGGCTGAGTCCAGCTCGGGACGAGACGCGGCACGTTCTTGCAGATAATCGGTTCGCGGAAGATGACTCCCCCCAAGATATTGCGGATGGTGCCGTTCGGGCTTCTCCACATTTCCTTGAGATGGAATTCTTTGACCCGCGCCTCGTCGGGCGTGATGGTCGCGCATTTGACGCCGACGCCGACCGCCTTGATTGCCTCGGCGGCGTCGATCGTGACCTGGTCGTTGGTGGCGTCGCGATTCTCGACCGAGAGATCGTAGTACTTGAGATCGATGTCGAGATAGGGATGGATAAGCTTGTCGCGAATCAGCTGCCAGATGATGCGCGTCATTTCGTCGCCATCGAGCTCGATAACCGGATTCGTGACTTTAATTTTGGGCATCTAAGAGGAACTCTCGTTGACCGGAGACGCGCTACGTGTCGGCGACGAGCCCCTATAGCATCGGCGCCTTGGCGGGCAAAGGCATGCATGAGGCGTGCCGCGCTTGGGGTTTGACGGGCGCCAAAGGGGGAGCGACCGTTATCGCCGCGCTCGTCTTTTGCCTGAGCGCGGAGTCGGTTCGCGCCGACGCCGGTCCCGCGACCGATAACGCGATTGCGACCCTATGCGGGATCGTCGAAGCGTCCGCCAAGGCGGAGGGGTTGCCGGCGGACTTCTTCACCAAGCTCATCTGGAAGGAGAGCTCGTTCCAGCCGAATGCGGTCAGTCCGGCCGGCGCGCAAGGAGTCGCTCAGTTCATGCCGGGGACGGCGAGCGAGCGCGGGCTTATCGATCCGTTCGATCCCGCGTCCGCGATCCCGGCCTCGGCTAAGTTCCTGAATGAACTCAAGCTCCGATTCGGCAATCTGGGCCTGGCGGCGGCCGCGTATAACGCAGGCGCGACGGCCGTTTCCCACTGGCTCGCTGGCAAGGGGGCGCTTCCGTTCGAAACGGAGGATTACGTGCTCGCCGTGACGGGCCATAATGCCGACGAGTGGCGGAGTGACAAGCCGCCGGCCGAGCCCGCGCCAGACAAAAGCCCGTCCTGCTTGAGCCTCGTCGCCACGCTCCGCATAACGTCGCCCTCGTCAGGCGTCGTCTCGGGCTGGTTCGCCCCCTGGGGGGTGCAAATCGCCGCGAGCTTTTCGAGAGGCGCGGCGCTGCGCGCCTTTGCCCGGGCCCGACATGAATATGCGAGCGTGATCGGAGACATGAATCCGTTCGTGCTCGGCTCTGTCCTGCGCAGCCGCGGCTGGCGGCCGTTCTACCGAGTCCGTCTGCCGGCGCAGACAGGAGGAGAGGCGCGGAGGCTCTGCGATCGTATCCAGGCGGTCGGCGGCGCCTGCGCGGTCTTGAGGAGTTAGCAGGCCACGGTCGAACAGGAGCGTTGTTCAACACGGCGAAAGAGTGCAGTCTGAAAACAGAGCGGCCGCAGGCGGGCGCCATAGGGAGGGGCGAATGCTCGGACTGATGCAGCGTTACCCGTTGTTGATTTCGTCGCTCATCAAGCACGCGGCGCGACACCGCGGTGGAGCGGAAGTCATTTCGAACCTCGGCGGCCCCACTCTCCATCGAACCACATATGCGGAGGTCGAGCGGCGCAGCCGGCGACTTGCTCGTGCGCTCGGCAAACTCGGCGTCGAACTCGGCGATCGGGTGGCGACGCTCGCATGGAACGATTTCCGTCACCTCGAGCTCTACTACGGCGTCTCCGGCATGGGCGCCGTCTGCCACACAGTGAACCCGCGTCTCTCGGCCGACGACATCGCCTTCATCATGACCGACGCGCAAGACTGCATTCTCTTCGCCGATCCTTCCTTCGCCGCGCTTGTCGCCGAGATCGCGCCGCCGGTGAGCGCCACCGTTCGCGCCGTGGTGCTCCTCACCGACGCGGCGGGCATGAAGGATGTCGCGCTTCCGCCTGGCATGCGCCTCTATTGTTACGAGACGCTGCTGGCCGAGGCCGATGAGGACTACGCCTGGCCGGAGTTCGATGAAAACACCGCGAGCGCGCTTTGCTACACCTCGGGCACGACGGGCGGCCGAAAGGCGTGCTGTACAGCCATCGGGCGACCATGCTGCACACCTACGCCGGCAATTCCGCCGAGACGTTCGGCATTCGCTCGGTCGACCGCATCCTGCCCGCCGCGTCGATGTATCACGCCTGCGCCTGGGGGTTGCCCTATTGCGCAACCATGGTCGGAGCGACGCTCATTCTGCCGGGCCGGCATCTCGATGGGGCGTCTCTCTGTGGGATGCTCGAAAGAGAGCGAGTGACGATGACGGCCGGCGTGCCAACGATCTGGCTCGGACTGCTCGCGCATCTGCGCGGCTCGAACGAACGGCTCACTTATCTCAAGCGCATGCTGGTCGCCGGGTCGGCGCTGCCTCGACTGCTCATCGAAGAATTCACGCCGATGGGCGTCAGTGTCGAACAGGGCTGGGGCATGACCGAGACCAGCCCGATCGTCACCTACAATTCGCCGACGCCAGCGAGCGCCCTCCTGGACGGAGAAGAAGCCGTTCGCCAGCGCCTGAAGCAAGGCCGCGCCACCTGCGGCACGGACATCAAGATCGTCGATGCCGAGGGCCGCGAACTGCCTTGGGATGGCAAGGCGTTCGGCGATTTTCTGGTGCGTGGCCACTGGGTGTGCCGCGAATATCTCAATCGCGGCGCGGAGGGCGCGGCAGATTCTGACGGCTGGCTACGGACTGGCGACGTCTGCACCATCGACCCTGACGGTTGCGCCGAAATCGTCGACCGCTCCAAGGACGTCATCAAATCGGGTGGCGAATGGATCAGTTCGATCGCGCTCGAAAACATCGCGGTGTCGCATCCAGCCGTCGCCGAGGCGGCGATCATCGCCGCCCGTCATCCCAAATGGCAGGAGCGTCCGCTGCTGCTGGTTGTGCCGCGCGCGGGCATGCAAGTCGACAAAGACGAACTCCTGGCCATGTTCGCTGGCAAGGTGGCGAAGTGGTGGCTTCCCGACGACGTGCTGACGCTCGAGGAGCTGCCACATACGGCGACCGGCAAGCTCAACAAGCTCGCCCTGCGCGCGCGCTATCAAGACTACCTGATGGAAGCCGCAAGATCGCAAGGCTAGAGGAAATTACGCCTTCCCGCGCCCGACGCGGCCGAGGGTTTCGAACTCCTCATCCGTGAGCTTGATCGCGGCGGCGGCGACGTTCTCCTCGAGATGCGCGACTTTGCCGGTGCCGGGGATCGGCAGCATGACCGGGCTGCGCCTCAGGAGCCAGGCCAGCGCAATCTGGCCGGGGCTCGCTTTATGCTTGTGAGCAATCGCGTCCAGAGCCGAGCCCGGCTTTGCTGACGCGCCCGCATCGAGCGGCGCCCAGGGGATGAAGCCGATGCTATGTTTCTCGCAATAGTCGAGCGCCGCCTCGCTGTTGCGATCGATGAAGTTGTAACGGTTCTGCACCGTGGCGACCGGGAAGACCTTCTGGGCCGCCTCGATGTCAGCGACGCTGACTTCGGACAAGCCCGCGCAGCGGATGATTTTGTCCTTGATCAGCGTGGCGATGGCGTCGAATTGCTCCTTCGCCGGCACTTTCGAATCGATGCGATGCAATTGCCAGAGATCGATGATCTCGACGCCGAGCCGCCAGCGGCTCGTATACGCCTGCTGGATCAGATATTCCGGCCGCCCAAGCGGGATCCAGATGTTTGGCCCGGTTCGCGCGAGTCCGCCCTTGGTCGCGATATGGATCTTGCCATAAGGCGCAAGCGCCTCTTTGATCAGCTCCTCGGAAAAATTGGGGCCATACGAATCCGCGGTGTCGATGAAATCGACGCCGAGCTCGGGCAACCGGCGCAGCGTTTTCAAAGCCTCATCGCGATCGGGGGTCGGACCCCAGATCCCCTTGCCGACAATGCGCATCGCGCCATAGCCGAGGCGGTTGACGTCAAAAGCGCCGCCAATGCGAAAGCGGCCGGATTCAGCGGCATTGGTCATGGGTACTCTCCGAAAGCTTTTGTCTGATCGCCTTTAGGGCCAGCTGGCCAGCGGGGGCATCGAGGACAGGATCGACGCGACGTTGCCGCCGGTCTTCAGGCCGAAGATCGTGCCGCGATCATAGAGCAGATTGAACTCGACGTAACGCCCCCGGCGCGCCAGTTGCCGCTCACGCTCGGCCGGTCCCCAATGTTTCTCGGCGTTGGCTCGGACAATGTCGACATAGCTTCCAAGAAAACTCTCGCCGACGTCGCGCACGAAGGCGAAGTCCGCGTCGAACGCGGAATTGCTAGGGTCGCCTGCGCTGTTGAGGTAGTCGAAGAAGATGCCGCCGATCCCGCGCGATTCCTGGCGATGCTTGAGATAAAAATATTCATCACACCAGGCTTTGAAGCGCTCAGCGTCCGCGACGCCCGGATGGCGCTCGCAAGCCCTGCGCATCACAGCATGAAAAGCGATGGCGTCCGGATCGTCCGGCTTGCGGCGCTCGTCGAGCACCGGCGTCAAGTCCGCGCCGCCGCCAAACCATGTCTTGCTCGTGCGCACGAGGCGCGTGTTCATGTGCACGGTCGGCACATGCGGGCTCCAGGGATGAGCGATCACCGAGACGCCGGCGGCCCAGAAGCGCGGGTCTTTGTCGGCGCCGGGAATTTGCGCGGCGAATTCCGTGGAAAAGGCGCCGTGAACGACCGAAGAATGGACGCCCATCTTCTCGAACAGGCGCCCGCGCAGCATCGCCATCCGGCCGCCGCCGCCGGGCCCGCCGCTCGCGTCGGTTCGCTCCCAAGGCTCGAGCTCAAACCGCCCCGGCGGACGATCGGCGCCAACGCCGGCAAACTCGCGCTCGAGCGCCTCCATCGCCGCTATTATTTGCTGCTGCAACGATTCAAACCAGTCGCGGACAGCGGTGAAGCGCGGGTCTTCAACGGAAGCGGCTGAGTTGTTCATGGCGTTCGCTGGCCACGCACCCGCGCGACCAGGCGCTCGACGTGCTCGACAGGCGTTTCGGGCACGATTCCGTGGCCGAGATTGAAAATGTGGGCGCGGCTCTGGAAGCCGGTCAGCACGCGCTCGATTTGCTCGTCCAGCCGCCGTCCGCCCGCGACCAGCGCCAGCGGATCGAGATTGCCCTGGAGCGTGAGCCGCGCAGGCAAGGCGGCGATGGCGGCTTCGGGCTCCGTGGCCGTGTCGAGGCCGATCCCGTCGATGTCGGAGACGCCATTGAATTTGGCAAGCTGCGTCCCGGCGCCGCGCGGAAAGGCGATTAGCCGCGCGTTCGGAGTGTCGGCGCGCACCTTGGCGGCGATCGCCTTGATCGGCGAGAGGCACCAGCGTTCGAATTCGGCCGGCGGCAGCACGCCCGCCCAGGAATCGAAGATCTGCGCCGCATCGGCGCCGGCTGCGAACTGGCGGCGGAGATACTCGGCCGAAGCATCGACGAGCCGCTCGATCAGGCGGGCAAAAAGATCAGGATGGCGATAGGCGAAGAGCCGCGCCGGCGCCTGATCCGGCGTGCCGCGGCCAGCGATCATGTAGCTCGCAACCGTCCATGGGGCGCCGCAGAAGCCTATCAGCGCCGTCTCCTTCGGCAAGTCAGCCTTGAGGCGGTCCAGAGTGTCGAACACCGGCTGAAGTCGGCTCCAGTCGGGCTCGTCTCTCAGCCTGGCGAGGCCGTCCGCGTCGCCAACCGGATCGAGACGAGGCCCTTCGCCGCTTTCGAACGAGACCCGCTGACCCAGCGCATCGGGGATGACGAGAATGTCTGAGAATAGAATCGCCGCGTCGAAGCCGAACCGGCGGATCGGCTGCAAGGTCGCCTCGACCGCGAGACGAGGGTCGTAGCAAAAATCGAGAAACGTCGGCGCCTTCGTCCGAAGCTCGCGGTATTCAGGCAGGTAGCGGCCTGCCTGCCGCATGAGCCAGATCGGCGGCGTTTTTTGCCGCTCGCCTGCGAGGGCCGCGAGGAAGGGCTTAGCCAAGCTTCTTTTCGGCGCCGAAATCAGCCCTATTCCGCCGCGCGCTTCATCTCCGGATAGACGCAATGGGCGTCCTCGCTCGCGTTAGCTCGGAAGAGCGGGATCACACGGGATTCCTCGAACGCAAGGCCGAGCGTCTTCCAGACGTCAACCAAAGCCTCGACCAGATCGGCGACCTGGGCTTCGCTATGGGCCGGCGTCGGAGTCACGCGCAGGCGTTCCGTCCCCCTGGCGACCGTCGGATAGTTGATCGGCTGGATGTAGATCGCGTGGCGCTCAAGCAAAAGCTCGCTCGCCGCGCGGCATTGCCGGGCGTCGCCGACCAGCACCGGCACGATGTGGGAGGGATTGTCCATGACAGGCAGACCGGCGGCGCGGAGCGCGTGCTTGACGAGCTTCGCCATATGCTGATGGCGGTCGCGCTCGGCGGTCGAGCGCTTCAGATGTTTGACCGCCGCGGCCGCGCTCGCCGCGACGCTCGGCGGCAGGGTCGAGGTGAAGATGAACTGGGGCGAGAAGCTTCGGACCGCGTCGACGATCGCCTCGCTTGCCGCGATATAGCCGCCGAGCGAGCCAAAACCCTTCGCGAGCGTGCCCTCGATGATGTCGATGCGCGCGGCGAGCCCTTCGCGCTCGCTCAAGCCGCCGCCGCGGGGCCCGTAGAGGCCAACCGCATGCACCTCGTCGATATAGGTCAGCGCGTTATACTTTTCGGCGAGCGCCACGATCTCGGCGATCGGCGCAATGTCACCATCCATCGAATAAAGGCTCTCGAACACGATGAGCTTGGCGCGGTCGCGCGGCTCGGCGGCGAGCAGCTCTTCGAGATGAGCGACGTCGTTGTGCCGCCAGACCTGCTTCTCGCAGCCCGAGCGCCTGACGCCCTCGATCATCGAATTGTGATTGAGCGCGTCCGACAGGATGAGGCAATTGGGCAGGACGCCAGCGATCGTCGAAATGGACGCCAGGTTGGAGATCCAACCGGAGGTGAAGACGAGCGCCGCCGGCTTGCCATGCAGGTCGGCAAGCTCGGCCTCGAGCTCGACGATCGGATTGTGGGTGCCGGAGATATTGCGGGTTCCGCCCGCTCCCGCCCCATGAGCGCAGACGGCTCGGACCGAGGCTTCGATAACGTCGGGATGGCCGCCCATGCTGAGATAGTCGTTCGAGCACCAGACGGTCACTTCGCGCGGCCGATCCTCCTCGCCCTCCGGGCGCCATTGAGCGATCGGGAACCGGCGTGCGTCACGCTCGAGATTGGCGAAGGTGCGGTACCGCCCTTCCGCCTTGAGGCGTGCGATCGCCTCCTCGAAGCTCCGCTGATAGTTCATCGCCTGTCCTTCTCGGCCTGACCCTTTAGCCCAGCGCCGCTTTCCTCTTCGCTAAAGCTCGCGTGAAAAATTGTCCAGTGTTTCCGGCTCATCGGCTGTGATGCGGCTCACAAATGTCACTAAAAATGTGGCCAAAATGGCAAGGCGGGAACGATTTCGCCCATCGTCGCCTGGGCTATAGTCTCCGGTCGCCCGAACGATTTGACCTAGATCAATGCGCTCGGCCGATGGTGAACTCGACCGCGTCGCGCAAAGCGTGTTTCCACGGGGAGGCGGCGAACAATTCAAGCGCGTCACGAGCCATCGCGCCATAGTGGCGGGCACGCTCAATTGTGTCTTCGAGCGCGCGATGCTTTTTCATCGTCGCCAGCGCGAATTCGAGATCGCCGTCGCCAACCTCGCCCCTTTCCAGGGTCCGGCGCCAGAATTCACGTTCCTGTGTCCCCCCGCGGCGGAACGAGAGCACGACCGGCAAGGTGATCTTTCCCTCGCGGAAGTCGTCGCCGACGTTCTTGCCGAGCTTGGCCGAGGAGCCGCCGTAATCGAGCGCGTCGTCGATGAGCTGAAAGGCGATGCCGAGATTGGCGCCATACCCTTCGCACGCGGCGATCTCCGCTTTCGAGCGGCCAGCGAGAATAGGCCCGACCTCGCAGGCTGCGGCAAACAGAGCCGCGGTCTTGGCGCGGATGACGGCGAGATAGGCGTCCTCGGTCGTCTCCGTGTCCTTGGCGGCCGAGAGCTGCATCACTTCGCCCTCGGCGATCACCACGGCGGCGCCCGACAACACCTCGAGACATTGGAGCGAGCCGACCTCGACCATCATCCTGAAGGCCTGGCCCAGGAGAAAATCGCCGACGAGGACGCTCGCCTCGTTACCCCAAAGCACCCGCGCGGCCGCCTTGCCGCGGCGCAGGTCGCTCTCGTCGACGACGTCATCATGCAGAAGCGTCGCGGTATGCATGAACT
Organism: uncultured Alphaproteobacteria bacterium; assembly: GCA_963737365.1. GTDB lineage: Bacteria > Pseudomonadota > Alphaproteobacteria > Rhizobiales > Beijerinckiaceae > Roseiarcus. The sequence continues at coordinate 1,637,184 of CAVTSD010000001.1, read as the reverse complement.
CGACCGCGGCGGCGAGCTTGATATGGCCCTCCCCCGAATAGCCGCAAAGCCCGGCCGTCGCCAAAGTCAGGATCGGCCGCATCCGCTTGCCGCCCGAGGCGATCAGGTGATTGGCGACTTCGGGGATCATCGTCACCTCCGAGCCAGTGCGCGCCAAAATCACCTGATTGACCTTGGCCATGTCGTCGGCGGCGAGTGTCGTCAGCGGCTCGATCAGGCGATCGGCCGATTTGTCTTCCAGTGGAACGACGATTCCCACGCACGCATTCCCTTGCCAGAGGCCGCCCTTGCCAGATAGCCCGCCGCGACCATAAAGACGGCCCACCTAAGCGGCAAGTGAGCCCTGATCGAGGTCTATTTTGGTCGAAATCCTGCGCACCAACGATCTCGTGCTTATTAGCGTCATCGAATCGATCCTGAAGGCGGAGCGGGTCGTGTATTTCGTCGCTGACCAGCATATGGCGGCGGTCGAAGGCTCGCTCGGCTTCCTGCCAAGGCGGATTCTGGTGGATGGAGCCGCGGAGGGGCGAGTTCGACGGCTGCTGGTCGAAGCAGGCCTGGGAAAAGAACTGCGCGATGCCTAAGCCATACGTGGAGCCTGGGAGCGCTGAGGCTGTAGACGAACTGACCGAGGATTTATGGCTTGGCCGCCGCCTCACGCTCGTGCAGCCGAAGCGCGGCCATCGGGTCGGGACGGACGCGGCCTTGCTCGTCGCGGCGGCAGGCGACGCTCCGCAAGGCCGGATCGTTGACGTGGGCGCGGGGGTTGGGGCGGTCGGCCTGGCGCTGGCTCAGCGCACCCCGCTTGCGTCCGTCGATCTGCTGGAGATTGTTCCTAAGCTAGCCGAGCTCGCGTGGCGAAATGCGGAGCGCAACGGGCTTGCGAGCCGCGCCCGCGTCCTGCGGCTCGACGCGCTCAATGCGAGCGAGCGCCACGAGGCCGCGCTGGCCGGATCGGCGAGTTGCGTCGTCACCAACCCGCCGTTCTTCGACGCTCGCGCCGTGCGCGCCTCTCCCGACGCAGGCAAGGCGCGCGCGCATGTCCTGGCCGGGGCGGAGGCGACGCTTGCGGCCTGGATTGAGGCAGCGCTTGCAATGCTTGCGCCCGGCGGCAGCTTTGTCATGATTCACCGGCCGGACGCGCTCAGGGTCATTCTGGCCGCGATCGGAAGCCGGCTTGGCGGGCTTGCGATTCTGCCGGTTCATCCAACGGTCGGCGCGGGCGCGCATCGTCTGCTTATGTCGGGCGTAAAGGGCTCTAAGGTCCCGCTGCGCCTCGCGCCCGGGCTCGTCCTGCATGGAGCCGACGGCCGACTGACGGTGGAGGCGGATAAGCTCCATCGCGGCGAGCGGCTGATCGATTGGGGCGCCTGATGATCCAATGTGCTTGCGTTCAGGCGCTGCGTTCGCTTTCGGTTTCGACGCCCTCATCCGTCGATTTGGGTGTTCTTGGCGCGGAACATCCGCCGGCCAATTTATGGGTCGCCTTCCAACCGGATTCGTTCGGACCAACCATCGCGACCCGGCGCTAAGAACTGGTCAAATTCGCGAAAAAACACTTCTCTAGTGAAACGCTTCGGGAAGCTGTGCATCGACCTCTCCGATTGCAGCCGCCTCGTCTTCCTCGAGCAGATAGCCGGAAGCCACAAGCTGGGCCGCCGTCTGGCGTGCTTGCTCGAGGTACTTCGCACGGCTCCCATAGCGTCGCGTGAGTTCGTCGGCTGAGAAAGCCTCCCATCCCGAGAAATTGCCGCACGTGTCGCCGATCGAGGCAATCTCCACGGGCGGCAGCGCGATCGGCCGAGGAAGCCCAAGCGGCAGAGCGGATTCAAGCATCGGAATGCCGCCAAGAGGCATCCCGCTGGCCGCGTTCTCTGGGATCCAGAGCGCCGTTCCGTCGAGCCGGTTGACACCCTCAAGCTCAGCCGAGACGGGAGTGAGACGAAAAGGCGCGTCGGGCGGCATGGGCTTGGCGGCTCCCTCGCCGCTGATCGAAGCCGCTAGGGCGAGAATGAGCGGCCTGAGATAAAGCGCGTCTCGGACCGTGCTCAGCGGGATCGGGACGCCACCATTGCATTTCATGGCGCCGAAAACGACCTGGGAAAGAGCGGCGCCGCCGGAAGCGTGAGGCGCTGCGGTCGCATAGCGACGCATCCCGGGAGGCGCCGGCGCTCGGGCCGATATGCTAGCGCGCAGCCGGTAGAAGTCGGTGAGCGAGATCACGTCGACGAGTTCCGGATCGCTCGCGTGGCGCGACAGAAGCCGATCAGGCGTGAGCGGCGCTAGGTCCGCTCGGGCGTACGGAAACTGCTCCTCTTTCGCCGCGAATCCATTGATCGCCAGCACGACTCCATTGCCATTGCGCGTGAACGCCCCCTGGTAGACAGCTTGGCCAGTCTCCGGATCGCCGTTGAAGCCTTCGGCGATGAAGGTGTTCACAAGCCACGCAGCCTGGCTCACGCCGGCCAGGATACGATGGCGGAAGATCGGCAGGGGAGCAGCCTCGTCTCGAAACGCGCCGCTAAGCCAGCGGCCAAAATCTCGGACAACAACTTCTCCGATCCCCTGCGCGTTCTGAGGCGCACCGGCGGCGAAGCCCGTTTGCCACTGGATTGCGGCTACGGAAATCCCGTGACTCAGCAGAAACCCGTCGCCGATCGCGCTTGCGATCGGATCGGCGTCCGGGCCCGTCACGGCGGCGCGGACGCTGATTGCGCTCGGAAAAATGGTTCTTCCGCGATTTGGCGCCTCGACGATGACGGTATCCGCGTCCGATGCGGCTTCTGGCGCAACGAGGTGAAAGCTGACTTCATAAGGAACCGTCGCCCTTCCGGCCGCAACCTCTTTCAGGCCAGCAATCGGTTCTTCGACGGAGACTTCGCCATGTATGGCGCCCTCAATGTAGCGAAAGGGCAAGCCGGCGTAGCTTCCAACTCGTTGCACGCGGTCAATGTCGACGCTAGTGATCATTGAAGGATTCGCCCGAGCCACGCAGCCCGAAGTCGTCATCGCCGTCGCCAAGGACGCGCCTAAAAGCATCCCAAAGACTTTCACCGGCGCACGCTGCGCCGTGAAGTCCCGTAAGGAGGATTGGAATTCAAAAGTGATAGGCAAGGCCGGTCGTGAACGCGACAGGCCGGGCGTTGGTCTTGATGGTGCCGGCGATCGGCCCGAGGGACGGCGCGGTGTTGACGCCCGTCGAGTTCCCCGTCGCTCCTACGAAGCCCTGCTTCGCATCGACAAAGACGGCCCAGTGTTTGTTCAGCATGTAATCGAAGCCGCCCTGGACAACGACCCCGAGGGCAGGTTGATATGTAGAACCGGTGCTGAAGCCGTCTCGGGTCGCCAAAGCGAAGGTCGGCGCGATGCCCGCCCCCAGATAAGGCTGGAAACGGCCGAACTGAGTGAAATGATAGACGCCGGTTATCGGCACAGAGGCCGGGAGCAATTTGCTGAGAACTGTCCCTGAGGGCGGTCCTGTTGGGGACGATCCATTAATAGTAACCGTCGCCCACATTGGAACTCCACTCGCCACTTCCACCGACCAGTTCGGGGTGAACGAGTAGCCGCCCTCGAAGGCTACGCCGGCAAAGTTCGAGTAGCTTGCGCCGAGGCCAGGAAGTTGGAGCTGCGGGCCCACTCCCACGGGCACCGTTCCAATTCCCGGAACGATCATCCCGGCGGTCGATTGCTCGTAAATGTTCGACGAACTTCGGTCGAGAACACCCATCGCGCCGAGCTTGACATACCAACCGGTAGAAGGATTGGGCGCATCCGCCGCCGGCGCGGTCTGCGAGTTCGACACGTCCGCGGCGCGTACCGCCCCGAAGGAGGACGCGAAGACAGCGCAGGTGGAGACGCAAACTCGAAACAAACTCGGCCGCCTTTTTGGACCCGGCACGACCGCGTTTCCCATCCGGATCGGCATGGGTATTGCACCCTCAAGAACACATCGCCAGGAACAGATGATTCGCAGCGGATCTCAATTAACCAGCAATTATGAAAAAATTCGGGACCTCGACGGATCTCAATTGTTGTCGCGTGGAAGCGCTCAAGACGCCGTCTTTATGCGCCTGTTCACGGCGAGAGGGAAGGCCGTCGAGCGATCCGGCTCTCCGCTGAGCAGGCGAAACGCTTTGGCCACGGGTTGTTCAGAGCCGGCTCGAGCCCTCGTCGAGAGTTATTGTAGCGCAGCTGCTGGCGGCTGCGCTACAAATGCGCTGTCAGGCGAAAGCGAGGTCTCGAGCGAGTTCTTGGGATTCAGGCGGCTCAATCCCGAGCTCCTCACGAAAGGCTTTTAGAGCCGACATGAGGCCTTCGCCGGTGTCGAACAGTCCCGCGTAGCTCATGGTGTCGCCAATGCGACGTGGCCTGCCGATGAGCTGCGGATTGCAGCCGACAGCTTTTAGAACCCGATAAATCCGGGCGTCGAACACAGAAACGATCTGGGTCAAGCCGGCGACGATTGCGACCTCCCCGATGCCGGCGATCAATTCGCTGAGGACGAAGTTGACCCCGTTCCGGCTGCGCTGAGGTTGGCCGTCCACCGCCACAGCGCAAATCCGCGAGCTTTCCCAGATCGTCGCGCTCTCGATGCACTCACCCTCTTCGAGGAGGCAGGGGAAAACATCGCGGAGCATGTTCGGGCCCGTTGTGGGCAGAAGTCGCAATGACCCCCAATATTCATTCGTCTTTGGGTCTACCGAAACCAGATAGAGCGGATTTACGTCATCGAATCCATCCCGTTCGTATCCATCCTTTACGGTCACTTCCCAACCGAGTTGTTCCGAGAAAGTGACCGCCCTATTACGAAACATTGCGTCCATTTCCATCGGAAACAACGACGCTCGTGAACCTTCAATAAACTTCAACATCGTGGCATCTCCCTTGCTACGAGACCACGAATGTTAACCTTAACTTTGAACAGGCACAAATCCACATACAAGTTGAGTTGACATTCCAGGAATCATTTAAAAGACGAGCCCTGCAGGGCCTTAGCAGGAATAACGCCAGTAGCAATTGCAACGCCGACTGCATGGGTTAGGTTCGCGCAATTCAACTTATGGCGCGCAGTATCCAGATAACTCTTCACGCTGCCAAAGGATATGTTCAATATGTCAGAAATATCTTGGTACGTCTTTCCTCGCGCGGCCCAAATTAGACACTGTTCTTCGCGCTTTGACAGTTTTACTGGTGGGCTGCTCAGCTTGAGATTGACGCTAGCCGCCGAATCAATAAGGACAGAGATCAATTGCAGTTTTATCATATTGCTTTTCTTAAATTCTTGCCACTCCAATTTTGGGTGATTGCTGGTATAGGAGACTAGCGAGTAGACGCCCCTCCTATTGCGGACGGGAATCGACAGCCCGTTCCGGCCAACTTCGTGGGTTAAAGCATCGGCAAAAAACGCCTGAACTGCGGGTTCCTCGCGCCCCAACTGATCCCAGTCGAATGGAAGCACGGCTTTACCGCCGTAGGAAATAACAGGGTCGATCAGGACATATTGTTTGAGAAAATATCGCGTTTGCCACTGAAAGGAGTAGGTCACGGTGCCGGTCAGCAGGCTCGCGTCGGAACTTTTGTCCGTGGCAAAACGCATATACGCAATGTGACTTACGCCGATATCCAACGCAATCGCCTTAAGCGTCTCCTCCAGATCCTGCTCGTTATAACCAAGAATTGTATCCGTCAGTCTTATGGCGGCCGATTCGATCGTGACATTTCCCATAGCCGTTGGCCATTGACGTCAGGAACGCATGTCTGCGGCCTCATCCGCCGCCTGATTTCGGGCACAAGCAGCGACGAGCGCCCCACCAACCTTGGCGACCACCCTCCGCCAAACCGTACCGGGCGGCCGGGCTTTGCGAGGGGTGAGGGCCGGGTCTTTGCAGTTCGCCATTGATGATCTTGAGCGCTCGTACATTGTCCCGCCCAAATTGCACCTTGGTTCTGTCACTGTTGTATCATAAATACAAGATGGCGACCAACAAAAATGTGGAGGCGGAAGGGGGAACAACCCGAGTTATCCCATAAAAGAGCACAAGCGACCCATTCCCACCCCCTGTCATCGAACGTCCAGTCGAACCGTTAATCGCCCAATGACCGCCTTTTCATGGATCGACGGAATAGCCGGCGACGTCTTTGCCGACGGCAAACGCCTAAAAGCGATCGCATACGGTCCGGCGCCGGGTGAAGCGCCCACGATCGTCATGTTGCACGAGGGGCTGGGCTGTGTCGCGCTGTGGCGGGACTTTCCCCAAAAGCTTGCTGCCGCGACCGGTCTTGGCGTGTTCGCCTATTCTCGGGCCGGCTATGGCGGGTCCGAGTCCATCGACCTGCCGCGCCCGCTCGATTACATGAGCCGCGAGGCGCGGTTCAGCTTGCCTGCGGTGCTCCAGGCGATCGGCTTCAGGCGCGGCGTTCTGCTCGGCCACAGCGACGGCGCCTCGATCGCCGCAATCGCAGCCGGCGAGCGCTGGGATGAGCGGATCGAGGGCCTGATCCTGATGGCGCCTCATCTCTTCACCGAAGCGATGGGCCTCGCCTCGATCGCTCAGGCGCGGCGCGCCTATGAGACCGGCGACCTGCGGGCGAGGCTCGCCAAATATCACGCCCATGTCGACTGCGCTTTCCGCGGCTGGAACGACGCCTGGCTCGACCCCCGCTTCAAGGCCTGGAACATCGAGGATGCGGTCAGCCGCTGGCGTGCGCCCGCCCTCGTCATCCAGGGCGCGGACGATCAATACGGAACGCTGAAGCAGATCTGCGCCATCAAGGCCCGCTCGCCCGTTCCCGTCACGAGCCTCATTCTTGAGGCCTGCCGGCACGCACCGCACTTCGATCAGCCTGAGGCGACGCTCGAGGCGATCGTCCAGTTTTGCGCGCGCCCGGCGGCTGCGCCTGACGCTCCGCAAAGCTGAAGACCGCGAGCCCTCAGCGGCGGCGTCTCGCCTCCGGGCGGGCAGGGCTTCAAGCGAATAAGCGCCTGTAAACGGCAATAAGCGCTAGTAAACGCTAGTAAAAATGCTAGCGTTTACTAGCGCTTATTTTTTGGAATCATGACTTTTCAATGGGTTACAGCCGATTCAAATAAAAAAACTTCTCCTCCTTCGATTCCGATGCCCCCGATTGGCCGACTGCCGATAGCCAGTGAAGGCCGGTTTTGATCGGCAGTTCTTCTGAATATCATAAGGTCTGGGCTACGTCCAGGAAATGTCGATCAAGGCTCGCGTGACACAAGGTCGGCCAAGCCTTAGCCTCGTCGAGTTTCGCTTAAAAAGGCAGCAGCACACAGACTCGCTCTATTTGCCGCCTTTCCCAATAGGAGAAGGGAATCGTCTTGACTCCGGGCGTTGGGGACTGATGCTGACGGACGTGACGGAAACCGCCATGTCGACCGAGCCCAAAAAGCCGCTCATCGTCATAAGCTACGCCCACGCCGACGAGCCTGAGGATCCGGCCGAGGGTGAAATCAAGTGGCTGTCATTCGTGACCGGCTATCTCCGACCAGCGATCAAACATGGTGCGGTCGAACTCTGGATCGACCGGCTGATGCCAGGCGGCGCTGACTGGGAGCGAGAGATCGAGCAAAAGCTCCGCGCTTGCGACATCTTCATCCTGCTCGTCTCGCGCCATTCATTGTCGTCCGATTATGTTGTGGACAAGGAGATCGCGATCGTTCGCGAGCGACAGGCGAAGGGCGCGACCGTCCATTTCTATCCGCTCGTGCTAACGCCGACGCCGTCGATCGCGCTCGACCTCGTGCGCGACAAGAACTTGCGCCCGCGAGACGGGAGGCCGCTGTCGGACTTTTCGATTAACGACCGCTATCGCCACATGAACGAGGCGGCGGATGAAATCGCGGGGATCGCTACTGGCATGGCGGAAAGAAATTAAACACCGCCTCCGACAATGGGCAACATTTACCTGGGTAAGGTGGTGCAAGTCGAACCTTCACTGCCCGCGGCATTTGTCGATTATGGTGGGAGCAAGACTGGATACTTAGCTTTCCAAGACATTCATCCCGATTATTACCAAATTCCGATTAAAGACCGATCGCAACTTATCAAGCAGTATTTGAATAATGTAAGTAAGGCCGACGGTCACATCGTTGATCGAGATCCCGGAAATGAAGATCCGACGAGCCTAGCAAAAGAGATCGATACTGTACCCAGCGAGCGGTTCATCTCTCCTGAACTCCGTCAACCCTACAAGATTGAGCAAGTTATCAAGCGGCGGCAGGTCATGATGGTGCAGGTCATTAAGGAGCCAAGGAAGGCGGGCGCTCGTGTGACCACCTTTTTGTCTATTGCCGGACGGTATGCGGTCCTCATGGTCAACGACCCGCGCAGAGCCGTCAGTCGCCAGATAACCGCCAAAGAAGGCGAGCGGCTGAAGAGACTTATTAACAGTCTAAACTTGCCTGAAGGCATGGGCGCTATTCTGAGGGCTTCAAGCGTCAATCGAAAAAAGTCAGAAATTAACAGCGACTTGACCCGCTCGCTTCGCCGATGGGAGGTGATTCGAGAACTAACGCTGAAGTCCGCTGCTCCCTCACTTCTCTATGACGACGCGTCCCGTCGGAACGACGAATTAAGGTCTGTCGAACATCCCGAGCCTAATGATCCGACCCCGCTCCCGAACGTTGAGGCCCCCTTTGCCTACGGCTGGACCCCCTCTCAACGAGTTGCGGTCGTTGCAGGAGCGCAAAACTTGCCGTTTTATCCTCACTTTTCCAGTGAGGAAGACCATCGACGCGCGCTGGAGGCGGCCCGTGTCGGCGTCGAGCGCTTGCTGAAGGCTTTGCGGGACGGCCGCTACAATGCGCGCAGAGAATATGGCGAGACGCTCGAATATTATCTCGCCGATTTGCCGACAACCGCTGGCGCCGGCAACATTCTACTTGCCAACGACCAGGTCCGCATCTTGCACGACATGTTCCTCGCCGATGCTTCGATGCTGTCCGAGGGCTTGGCTAGCCGGCTCAAAAGCGTGATCGCCAACCAGTTCGCGCTCAACGCGTTCTACGACCTGGTTCACCGACATAACGAGGCGGTGAACGCGGGGAACTGGTCGCGGCCGTTTCCGCTCGAGGAGGCGAAAAGCTTTTTCGGCGCTGTCGAGACGAACACGCCACGCTGGTTCGAGCCGCGAGTGGAACAGGGGCTGCGGCAGGTCGCGCAGGCCGAGCCTCCGCCCGCCTCAGCGCCCGCGCCGCCGCCTGCGTCCGTCATCGCTCCGGGGCCGCTGCCGCCCGGGACGCCCGACGCACAAAACTCCTGGAAGCGGCAAATGGCGACGGCTGCGAACGCGGTATGGGAGACGTTCCTGCAAGGCCGCGACATGCCTGTGGAGAAGGACGAATGGCGCAGGGCGGCGAATGAACTTGGGCCGCACGTGCGCCCGATCATCGAATTTTTGCGCGAGCAAGAGCGACCTAGCGGCGCAACACCTGCGCCCTAACTGTCATGCCCGCGAAACCGGGGTTCCAGTCTTTGCGGCGGCTTTGGATGCCCGCGTTCCGCGGGAATGATAAACGACCTCATCCGCCGTTTCGCGCGCGCCCGGCTCTCCGCTCGGGCGCTTATTCTCTCGGGGAAGAAGGCCGAGGCTTAAGAGCGGGCGGCGCTGGTCAGAGACGGGTCGGGCTTATAAAGCGCGGGGAACAGGCGCTTCAGGTTGGCGACCTTCGGCAGGTCGTTATAGACGATATAGGGGTAGCCCGGGTTCTTGGCCAAGAAGTCCTGGTGATAGTCCTCGGCGCGATAGAAAGTCTTGCCCGGCTCGATCGTGGTGACAACCGGCGCGCCGAACACATGCGCCGAATTGAGCTCGGCGATATACGCCTTGGCCACCTTCGCCTGTTCGTCGTTCACGGGGAAAATCGCCGAGCGATATTGCGTGCCGGAATCCGGGCCCTGGCGATTAAGTTCGGTCGGATCATGCGCGACCGAGAAATAGATCTGCAGGATTCGCCCATAGGTGATCTTGCGCGGATCGTAGGTGATCTGAACCGATTCCGCGTGGCCCGTGTTGCCCTCCGACGTCATTTCGTAGTGCGCGGTCGCTTTCTCGCCGCCGGCATAGCCGGAGACGGCGTTGGTCACGCCGGCGACGTGCTGGAAAACGCCCTGCACGCCCCAGAAGCATCCCCCCGCAATCACCGCGGTTTCGGATGTCTTGCCGCCCGCCTGCTCGTCCACGGCTGGCGCTGGCACGGGTCGCGCCTCCTCGGCGGTGGAGCGAGTGACGAAAAAGGCTGCCCCCGACAGGAGCCCAATGAGGACAAGCGCCGGAAACGAGGAGCCTCTTTTGAACGATGAGATCATAGCCCTACTCCATTACCGCCAATAGCGAACATCAAAACGCGCACCGGATAAGCCGCCTCTATGGCGCTGAGGCGACAATCTGCTTCGTCTCACGCACTCGTGTCATCACACTTGTGAGAGCCTTGCTCTTCTCATTGACTACGTTCCCAAGAGCGCTCTGATACAGGACGAACCTCTAACCAAACTAAACCTGCGGTCGCCTCAAGCGGTCGCCGGCTTGAAGGTGAGGGCCACGCCGTTCATGCAATAGCGCAAACCGGTCGGCTTCGGCCCATCGTCGAACACATGGCCGAGATGGCCCTCGCACCGACGGCAGGATACGGCGTCGCGGAGCATTCCGAAGGAATGGTCGGCGTGGGTGTCGACCGCGTTGTCGAGCGGCGCCCAGAAGCTCGGCCAGCCGGTGCCGCTGTCAAATTTCGTCGAGGAGGAGAAGAGATCCAAACTACAGCCAGCGCAGGCGAAGACGCCCTTGCGCTCCTCATGCAGAAGCGGGCTCGTGAAAGGGCGCTCGGTCCCTTCCTGGCGCAAGACGGCATATTGGGCGGGCGTCAGGATCGAGCGCCAGTCGGCGTCGGTGCGCACGATATGCGCGGCCTGGGCGAACGCCCGGCGGGTTTGCATCATGGTCACGCCCGCGATCGCAGCCAAGCTGGCGAGAGCGGTCCGACGCGTCAACATGCCTAAATCTCCCTGATCTTGGGGACTTGGAGGATCTTCTCTTCCCCTGTCCGCATCGGCTATACGTCCGGGAGGGCGGAGGGTTACAGGGGCTGGCGAAAATTCTTTGAGCTCCGGCGCCGCGCCTCCGTTGGGAGTTGACCGAAGGACGCCGGGCGCCCAAACTCAAGCTTGACCGGCCAATGAGCCCCGGTGTCACCGGCGCAGATCGACCGCAAAAGAGGAAACACCCCCATGGCCGCCATAAATTCGGTCGTCGACCTGTCGATCGAAGGTGAAGTCGCACTCGTCACGATCAATTCTCCGCCGGTCAACGCCCTGTCTCAGCCCGTCCGCGACGGTCTTAAGCGCGGGGTCGAAGCGGCCGAGGCGAACGGCGCAGTGAAGGCGATCGTCATCATCTGTGACGGGCGGACCTTCATCGCCGGCGCTGACATTTCCGAATTTGGCAAGCCGCCTTCCCGGCCCGACCTTCATGAGGCGCTTAATGCGATGGAGAACGCCTCGAAGCCTGTGATCGCCGCGATCCACGGCACGGCGCTCGGGGGCGGATTCGAAGTTGCGCTGACGGCGCATTACCGCATCGCCGTCCCATCGGCGAAATGCGGTTTGCCGGAGATCAAGCTCGGCATCATCCCTGGCGCTGGCGGCACGCAGCGCCTGCCCCGCCTCATCGGGGCTGAGAAGGCGCTGGACGTTATTTTATCCGGAACGCCTTTTGGCGCGCGCGAGGCCAAGGAATGGGGCGTCGTCGACGAGCTCGCCGAAGAGGGAAAGCTGCGCGACTCGGCGATTGCTTATGCCAAGCGCTTGATCGCCGAGAAAGCGCCCTTGAAGAAGGTGCGCGACCGGTCGGACAAGATCGAGCCGGCGCGCGGCCATCCCGAGATCTTTGAGGCGGTCCGCAAGGCGAATGCAAGAAAGTACCGCGGCTTCGAGGCCTGGAAGAAGGCGATCGAGTTGGTCGAGAACGCGGTCAACCTGCCGTTCGACGAGGGCGTGGCGAAGGAGCGCGCGATTTTTAGCGGGCTCGTCGTCACAAATCAGTCCAAGGCGCAGCGCTACGTCTTTTTTGCCGAGCGGCAGGCGGCGAAGGTCGCCGACATTCCCGCCGACACGCCGACGAAAAAGATCGCCAAGGTCGGCGTGATCGGCGCCGGCACCATGGGCGGCGGCATCGCCATGAATTTCCTTTCCGCCGGCATTCCCGTGACGATCGTCGAAACCTCGAAGGAGGCGCTCGACCGCGGCGTCTCCATCATGCGGCGAAACTATGAGAACACGGCCAAGAAGGGCCGCATGACGATGGCTGAAGTCGAGGAGCGGATGGCCAAGCTCAGCCCGACGATCGACTTCAATGCGTTGGCTGACGCCGACCTGGTGATCGAAGCGGTGTTTGAGGACATGGACCTCAAGAAAAGCATTTTCGAGCGGCTCGACGCGGTCGCCAAACCCGGCGCGATCCTGGCCTCGAACACCTCCTATCTTGATGTCGACGCGATTGGGGCGATGACCAAGCGGCCCGAGGACGTGCTCGGCACGCATTTCTTCTCCCCCGCAAACGTGATGCGCCTGCTCGAGATCGTGCGCGGCGAAAAAACGTCGAAATCCGTGCTGGCGACGATCACGCAGCTCGCGCCGAAGATCGGCAAGGTCCCCGTCGTCGTTGGCGTTGCCCATGGCTTCGTCGGCAACCGCATGCTGGCGCAGCGCCAGCGCGAGGCGCAGAAGCTCATTCTCGAAGGCGCGACGCCGTCGGACGTGGACCGGGTGCTCGTCGATTTCGGCCTGCCGATGGGCCCGTTCGCGATGAGCGATCTCGCCGGCCTCGACATCGGCTGGTCGGCGGCAACGTCAAAGCGCGGGTCAATCCGTGACATCCTGTGCGAGGAAGGCCGGCGCGGACAGAAGACCGGCGCTGGGTTTTACGACTACGACGAAGCGCGCAACGCCAAACCCTCGGAGAAGGTCGAGGGGATCATCCGCGACTTCGCCAAGTCGAAGGGAATCGAGCAGCGCAAGATCGGCGACGCTGAAATCCTGGAGCGCTGCATCTATCCAATGATCAACGAGGGCGCGAAAATTCTTGACGAGGGCAAGGCGCAGCGCGCCTCCGACATCGACATCGTCTGGATCAACGGCTACGGCTGGCCGGTCTATCGCGGCGGCCCAATGTTTTACGCGGATACGATCGGATTGAAGACGGTGCTGGCCAAGCTGAAAGAGTTTCAAGCCAAGTTCGGCGATGATTTCAAGCCGGCGGCGCTGCTTGAAAAGCTGGCGGCGGAGGGTGGGACGTTTACGAAAACGTGAGGCAAGCGCTCTCATCCGGCCCTTCGAGGCGCAACTTCTCCCTCGGGGAGAAGGCGCGACGGATGAGGATCATCCAATGAACAAGCACGAGGAGATTCATCATGCGTGAAGCCGTCATCGTCTCGACCGCCCGTACGCCGATCGGCAAAGCCTATCGGGGCGCCTTCAACGACACCCAGGCGCAGACACTCGGCGGCCATGCGATCGCCCACGCGCTTCAGCGCGCGTCCGTCGATCCCGCCGAGGTCGACGACGTGGTGATGGGCGCAGCGATGCAGCAGGGAGCGCAAGGCGGCAATGTCGCGCGACAGGCGCTCCTGCGCGCGGGCCTTCCGACCAGCGTCGCCGGAATGTCGCTCGACCGGCAATGTGCTTCTGGCTTGATGGCGATCGCTACCGCCGCGAAAGAAATCATCGACGACGGCATGAGCGTCACCATTGGCGGCGGGCTTGAATCGATTTCGCTCGTCCAGAACGACAAGATGAACCGCTACCGCGCTCAAGACCCTTGGCTCGTCGAGCATCGCGATGACGTCTACATGACGATGATCGAGACGGCGGAGACCGTCGCGGAGCGATATCAGGTCACGCGGCAGCGCCAGGACGAATACGCGCTGCAATCGCAGCAAAGGACCGCCGCTGCGCAAGCCGCCGGCCGCTTCGAGGCCGAGATCGCGCCCTTGAGCACCGTGATGAAAGTGACCGACAAGGCGACCGGCGCCGTTTCGGACAAGCCCGTCACTCTCAAGCAAGACGAGGGCCCGCGCGCCGACACGACCTTGGCTGGCCTTTCGGCGTTGAAGCCCGTGTTGGCCGACGGGCAGCGGCTCAAGGTCGGCTCGTTCATCACCGCAGGAAACGCCTCCCAATTGTCCGACGGCGCGAGCGCCTGCGTCTTGATGGACGCGAAGGTCGCCAGCCAGCGCAACCTCGAACCGCTCGGCATCTATCGCGGCATCGCGGTTGCTGGGTGCGATCCGGACGAGATGGGCATCGGTCCTGTGTTCGCGGTGCCGAAGCTTCTCAAGGCGCATGGGCTCAAAGTCGATGACATCGACCTCTGGGAGCTCAATGAAGCGTTCGCCGTCCAGGTGATCTACTGCCGCGACCGACTCGGCATCGACAACGACAAACTCAACGTCGATGGTGGCGCGATCTCGGTCGGCCACCCCTACGGCATGAGCGGCTCGCGGCTGACCGGCCACGCGCTGATTGAGGGCAAGCGGCGCGGCGCGCGCTATGTCGTGGTGACGATGTGCGTCGGCGGCGGCATGGGCGCGGCGGGATTGTTCGAAGTCGCTTGAACCTAAGAGAGCGTTCGCGTGGCCGAATCCACCCCCATGGCGCCGCTCGCGGCTTTCCGCGGGCAGAAGCCTCCGGCGCCGGCGTGGTTCGAGCGCGTCGTCGCGTGCGAACCCGAGCGTACGTTCGTCGCGGTCGACGGCGCTGAGGTCGAGACCCTCGCTTGGGGCGAGCGCGGCAAGCCGGGCCTTATCCTGCTGCATGGCGGCGCCGCGCACGCCGACTGGTGGAGCTTCATCGCCCCCTTCTTCGCCCGCGAACGGCGCGTAATCGCGCCGTCGTTCACGGGAATGGGGCGCTCGCAATGGCGCGAAGCGTATGACTTTCGCCAGTTCGTCCGCGAAGCGCGCGAAGCGGGGCGCGCGGCTGGCGGGTTCGAGGCAGGGCCGCCCGTCGTTGTCGGGCATTCGTTCGGCGGGCGCATCGCGACCGGGCTCGCGAATGATTTCGGCGACGAGCTTGCGGCGGTGGTCATGGTCGATCCGCCCTTCTTCGCGCCGCAGAACCAGCGCAATCCCGCCCCTCCCCGGTCGAACACGCGGGAGCACAGCGTGCGGCCCTCGCTCGAGGCCGTGATCGCCCGCTTCCGGCTCGCCCCGCCGCAGGCCTGTTACAATCTCTTCATTCTCGATTTTATTGCTCGCCGCTCCGTGCGGAAGGCGGTCGACGCCGAGGGCTCCGCAGGCTGGTCATTGAGCTTCGACCCGTTTTTTTGGGAGAAGTTTGGGCGGCTCGATCCGGTCGCGCTCGTCAAGGGCGCGCGCTCGCCGCTCGCGATCGTCCGCGGCGCGAAATCGCAACTGTTCCAGCCCGAGGATGCCGCCTATCTCTTAAGCCTCATTGCTCCCGGGTCGCCTTATGTTGAGATTCCGGAGGCCGAGCATCATGTGATGATCGACCAGCCGCTGGCCTTCGTCGCGGGGCTGCGCGCCCTGCTTGCGGCCTGGCCGGCGGCGATGGCCGGGTAGCGGCGTTCCTCGCGCCGCCCAGCGTTATTTGGATTGTGAGAGCCGTCACTTCGGCCGCGCCGCCAGCGCGGTATGGACCCTCAATTTTCCTGCAGGGATGCAGGGTGATCGATTGCGGAAGCCAGTAGGGGAGGCGCCATCATGGATGAAGGTTTGCAGGGCCTTACGCCAGTCGAGCCTAGGCAGCCCGCCGGGGTCATGCCCAACAAGCAGCATCAGACTTTCCACGGCTTCATGACCGGCGCTCCTTACGAGCTCGCCATTGTCGAGTTCAACGATCAGGGGCGATGTTACGACCGCGGACAAATGGACGGCGTCGCCCAGCGGCTCGAAGCCCTGGCGCCGTACGACCCGCCACAGGCCGGACAAGACGCGATCCTCGTTGTCTTCGTGCACGGTTGGCAGCACGACGCCCGCTCCGACGATGACAATCTGACCGCGTTCCGCGCGCTGCTGAGCGAGACGGTCGCATATGAGAAAGCCCACGCATCCGCCGGTGTCGCGCCGCGTCCCGTCCTTGGCGTGTTCGTCGGCTGGCGGGGCTTGTCTGATTTCGGCCTAGGCGGCGTCGTCGCCGACGGGACTTTCTGGACCCGGCAGGCGGCCGGACAACGCGTAGCGACGGGTTCGGTGCGAGAACTGTTCGGGCGCCTGCGCCATTATCGCAACCGCCAGCAGAAGCGCGGCGGAAACCCGCTCCTGGTGATCGTCGGCCACAGCTTCGGCGGCATGATCGTCTTTTCCGCTCTCGCGCAATCGCTGATTCAAGCGGCGTCGGCGCCGTTTGGGATGCTGGCGTCCGAATTCGCGGACCTTGTGCTCTTGGTCAATCCAGCCATCGAAGGCGCGCGGTACATCCCGATTTACGATCTTGTGACCAGCGCGGCCTTCAAGGCGCGCACGACGAAGCAGATTCCCGTCTTCATCTGCGCGCAGGCGGAGAATGACCAGCCGGTCGGCACGGTGTTTCCGCTCGGCAACGCCCTTCACGCGATCGACGAATCAACGATCGGGGACCTGGAGAAGTGGTGCGTCACCCACGCCTTCGGCTTCGTGCCTGGCTTCCGCACCCACAAGTTGGCTGGCCCGACCGCCGACAAGCCGTTCGTAATCGACCCGCCGGGAACGATGCAGGCCAACCCATTCTGGATGGTCGGCGCCGCCAAGGAAGTGATCGACGGACACGGAGGCATCTGGCAGACGCCGTTCCTTCAGTTTGTCGCAAGCGTCGTGTTCCAGCACGTGCAAGCCTCGAAGAGAGGCCCCGAAGGCGGTCTGGACTCCGCGGCGCCAACCGCGACCGAAGCGCCGGCGAGCGATCTCGCCGCGTTCGCGAAATCCATCGGTCCGATCAAATTGCCGCAGCGCTAACGCGAAGCTTATTCAAGCCTGACCGTCACCGCGTCGGACGCGCCCTTGGCGTCGGTAACGGACACGCGGGCGAAGCCGGCGCCGTCGGGCTTCCAGGCCGACTGGCGCCTGATCTCGGCTTCGCCCACGGGTTCACCGTTGACGAACCAGGTGAACGGCGGCGCGCCGCCGAGCGCCTTCAAGGCCAGTGGATGGGCGGATGCGCCTTTGTTGAGGCCAAGGTCGATGCGCGCGCCGTCTGGTGGAAATGCGATCTTGAGCGACGCCGCCTCTGACGTCGCGAAGGTTTTGGGCGCGTCCTGGCGCAGGCGTCGCAAAGGCGGCGGGAGATCGGCGGTGATGGTCGCACTCAAGACGCCCTTCGGGGCGGGGATCGAACTCGATGCTTCGTCCCAGCCGCTCGAAAGCGTCGAACAGGATCGGCGCCGCGGCCTCGCGGCCAATGAGACCCGGCGTCGGGCCATTGTCAGGACGGCCGACCCAGACCGCGATGGTTGTCCGCCGGTCGAAGCCGATCGCCAGCGCATCGCGAAAGCCGTAGGACGTGCCGGTCTTAAAGGCGATCCGACCCTTGAGCGCGTTCGCGGGCGGCGGCGCGCCGCGCAAGATGTCCTCGACATAATAGGCCGCGACCGGATCGGTCACGCGGCGTTCGCCGATGACCGGCGGCTGACCGTCGAGCCGCTCGATCAGCGGCGGCGCCTCGCCCCCGCGCGCGAAGCCTGCATAGAGCCGCGCGAGATCGGTGAGCGAAATTCCGAGCCCGCCAAGGCCGATGGCGAGTTCGATCGGGGTGTCTTTCGGCAGCGCGATTTCAGCCCCGGCGCTGTAAAGGCGAGCGAGGAAGGCGGCCGGGCCGACATCGGAAAGGAGTTCGACCGCCGGGAGGTTGAGCGACATTTGCAGCGCCTTGCGCGCCGTCACTGCGCCCTCATAGCCGAGGTTGAAATTCTCCGGCGCGTAGGCGCCGTAGCGCATCGGGCGGTCGAACAGCCGCGTCTCCGGATGGGCTAGCCCCTGCTCGAAGGCTAGAGCGTAGATGAAGGGTTTGAGCGCCGAGCCGGGCGAGCGTGGCGAGCGCGACATATCGATCGCGCCGTCGCGCGAGGCATCGTTGGCGTCCGCCGAACCCACGCGCGCGCGAATCTCGCCGCTCGCATTGTCAACGACGACGATCGCCGCCGACAATTTCGGCCCGAGTCGCGCGACGCTCTCCTTCGCCAGAACCTCAAGCTTCGCCTGCAGACGGGCGTCGATAGAAAGCTTGATTACTTTGGAGCTCTTGTCAGCAGCCACCGCCTCCTCAGCGGCATGCGCGGCGAGCATAGGGAAGGGCAAGCGCGTGTCCGGAACCGGCTCGCGCTTCGCAGCCGCCGCATCGCTGGCGCTAATCACGCCCCGCGCGGCGATGCGGTCGAGCACGCGGTCGCGCGCCGCGCGCGCCGCCCCTGGCGAGCGGTCGGGGCGCCGGGCTTCTGGCGATTGCGGCAGCGCAACCAGTAGCGCCGCCTCGGCAACCGTCAGCCGCAACGGCTCCTGACCGAAATACGCGAGCGAAGCCGCCCGCACGCCTTCGAGATTGCCGCCAAACGGGGCGATGGTGAGGTACCGATCGAGCACGCCCGACTTGCCGACGTCGCGCTCGATCTCGAGTGCGCGCGCAATCTGTCGGAGCTTGGCGCCGACCGTGCGCTCTGGCCGCGGCTCGATCAGCCTGGCGACCTGCATGGGCAAGGTCGAGCCACCCGAAACCACATGGCCCCGCATCAGCCATTGACCGCCGGCGCGAACAAGCGCGCGAAGGTCGACGCCGTCGTGGCCGTAAAACCGTCCATCCTCATAGGCGACGAGCATCGCGAGGTAGCGCGGATCGACGTCATGCGTGGTCGCCGGCAGACGCCAGCGTCCGTCTGGCAAAGTGAAGGGTCTAAGCAGCCGGCCGTCGCGATCGACGACGATCGTTGAGCCTTCGCGCGATGCGGCGAGATCGAGCGGGCCGAGGCTTGCCACGTAACGCGTCCAGGCTAAGGACACGCAGAAGCCTGCTGCTGTTAAAACCGCGAGCGCCGCGATGGAGATCAAGATGAGGCGGCGAGGTAGGGGCGTCACGCTTCGCCCTCATCCGGCGAGACCCTCATCCGTCGCGCCTTCGTCGCGCCACCTTCTCCCCTAGGGAGAAGGGTTCTTGCACTGACGTTCGGCCAAGCCTCGATCCCACAAAAGAGGCAGCGTCGCGCCTCCCTTCTCCCCCGGGGAAAAGGTGGCCGGAAGGGTCGGATGAGAGCCCCCCGCTCCTCACTTCGCCCTCACCTCCAAGTCGCCAAAGGCGGTGCGGCCGTAGCGTTCGGGGTCGTACATGTCTTCGGCTGTCGCCGGGGGATATATGTAGCGGCCGGGCGCGACGGCGCGCACGACATAGGCCATGGTGATGAACGCCGACTGGCCTTGCGTGCGATCGAAGGCCGCGACGAATTGATCGTCGCGATACTCGGTGTGTGTCGGCTCGGCGTCCTTGCTGAGCCACGAGAAGGCCTCGATCGAGCCGCTGTCGACCAAAGCCGGATTGTCGATCTCAAGCCCGGCTGGCAGCCGGTCGACAATGAGCAGACGCGCATAACGCGCCGACGCCTCCGTCACTTTCAGCGCCACCACGACGCGCTCGTTCTGCGCGATGCTTTGCAGCGCATCGAGCTTGGTTCCGTCGAGCTTGTAGAACGACCGCTCGATTGCATAGCCGTTGTCGGCGGCCGGATCAGGCTCGATCGGGGCGCCGGAAATCGACACGACGAGCTGGGTCTGATTCTGTCCGGCATTGGCGATCACGATCGATTGCCCAGCGAGCGTTAGCCCGCCCCAGCGGCGGTAGAGCGCGCCCTTGACCGGCTCGCCGTCGACGAGGAACTGCGCCAGGCTCGCGTGCTCGGCGAGCCCCTCGGCGGCAAGCGTCATCCAGTTCATTTCCTGCGTGCTGAGGTATGTGCGCTCCGCCCTCGCCTGCTCAAGGACAGCGCCAACCCGCGCGATCGAATTGCTCGCATTGCCGAGCTTGGCTTCAGCGACGAGCGCGAGTACGGCCGCGGCGTCGCGCAGGCGCGAGCCATAATCGGGACGCGACCCTTCGTCGCGCTCGGCGTCGAGCGCCTTCAGCGCCGCGCCAAAGGCGCCGGCCGCGCGCGCCTGGTCGCCAAGCATCGCCAGCGCGGCCGCGAGTTGCGCTTTGGCGAGCGGAGCC
Source organism: uncultured Alphaproteobacteria bacterium (assembly GCA_963737365.1). Classification (GTDB taxonomy): domain Bacteria; phylum Pseudomonadota; class Alphaproteobacteria; order Rhizobiales; family Beijerinckiaceae; genus Roseiarcus. The sequence goes on along the minus strand of CAVTSD010000001.1, from coordinate 1,616,989 downwards.
GTGAAGGCGTCGAGCTTGACGTCGGTGAGATAGCGCAGGTCGCCAATGACGGGCCGCCCATTGCGAGCCAGAACATAGAGCGCGTAGGCGATCGCGGCGGAATTGTCCTTGTTCGGCTCGGGCGTGTTGACGACCTCGTTGCGCAGCCGGTCGAGCGCCTGATCGAAGGCTTGACTCGGCACGGCGAAATTGCGCTCGCGCGCGCGGGTCAAAAAGTCAGTGACGAAGGCGTCGAGCCACGCGTCCTCGTCATTGCTGTCGGCGCTCCACATGCCAAACGCGCCGCTCGCGCTCTGGCGGCTGAGCTCGCGCTCGATCGCCTGATTGATCCGACCGTCGAGATCGGGATCAACGCCGAGATGCTCGATCGACGCGAGGCGATTGAGGTAAAGGAGCGGCATCGCGACGCTGACCGTCTGCTCCGAGCAGCCATAGGGATAGCGCTGTAGCGCCGAGAGCAGCGCCGGCGCATCTAGCGCGCCAAATGGCGAAGCGGAGACCGCGATCGAGCCTGTGCCCGGAACCAAATCGGCGAGGAGATCGCCGGATATGGTCTGGCTTGCGCCACCCGGCAGAGGGGTCACGGTGCGACGATAGGAGTCGGGCGCGCCGGATTCTATGCCGAGACGGAAATGCTGGGTGAGATCCGTCTTCGGGCCCGTGAGCCTTAGGTCAAGCTCAGCCACGCCAATGCCAGCCGCCGCAATGGGCATCGCCACTGATTTGCGTTGATGCAGATCGAGGCGCACGGTCTTGGTCATCGCGTCCGCGTCGGCGGTGAGCGGCCCGTGGATGTCGAGGTCGAGCTTGTACTCGCCCGCCTCGCCCTCGACATTGTCGATGTCGACATGCATTTCCGAGCGGTCGCCGACATTGAGGAAGCGCGGCAGGGTGGCAGCGACGACGACCGAGTTGCGCACGGTCACGTCGGCCTGCGCGGATCCAACCTTGTCCCTCGACCAGCCGACGGCGGTCAGCCGCACGGAACCGTTGAACGCGGGCAGGTCGAACGAGATAGACGCGTTGCCCTGCTCGTCCACCTTGACGACGCCTGAGAACAAAGCCAGCGGCTCCTGCGTCGGCAGATTGCCTTCGACGCCGCCGCTCGAGTCGCCGCCGGTGTGGATGGCGCCGGCCTCGCCCTGCATGCCATCGATCAGCATGCCCCAGAGATCGCGAAACTCGACCGGCAGCTTGCGCTGTCCAAAGAAATAGGCGCCCGGGTCGGGCGTCTTGAAGCCGGTCAGGTTGAGAATGCCCACATCGACCGCCGAGACGGTCACCAACGCCTCCTCGCCCGGCGCGAGGCCCACGAGATGAACGGGCAGCGTCATCGATTGGCGCGGCCGGGCGAGCGGGGGCGCATCGAGCTTGACGTCGAGGGCATGCGAGCCACGATCGATGGCGAACCACGCGACGCCCAGCGCACGGCCGGGCATGCGCTTCGCCCCAATGTCGAGCGGTCGATGGGTCAGCGCGACGGCGTAAGCGCCGGGCCCCCAATCGGCGCCGACCGCGAACGGGACAACATTGTCGCCGGCGACGAGATCGACATCGATGAAGCGCTCGATCTTGTCGCCGACCAGCGCAATGGTCGCCTTGCCGGCGAAGGCTGAGGCGATGCGGAGGTTGGCCTCATCCCCAGCCGCATAGTTCGTCTTGTCGAGGGTGACGACCACATTGTCGGGCGTGTCGGCGCCGGCCGTTCCCGACCAGCCGACATCGAAGGCGACGCTCGTCTCCTCGCCGTCGAGCGTCTTGATGTCCAGCCGGTGCGCGCCCCAGCCGACGCGGCCAGAAAACTTAGCAGGCGCCTCGGCGCCGATGTCGATCGTCCCGCTCGCCAAGCGCTTCGACGACTTGACCGGCTCGTAGCTCCAATGACCGTCGGCGTTGAACCACTGATAGTCGTTGGTCACCTGATAAAGCGACCAGGCTGCGCCTTTGCGAGCGAGGCGCGCGCCGTCGGGCGCAACCGCGATCGCTTCGAACGTCGCCACGTCGCCCGCGCTCAACGAGGCGTCAAAGTCCTTCTTAATCCCGACGGCCACGCCCTTCGCGCGAACAGGCAGCACGAGCGTACGCTCGACCGTCCGTCCGCCAGGTTCGCCGACGTCGACGATCAGTTTGGCTTGCAGCGGGCGCGTGCTCGAGCCCTCCGGCAACTCGACCGACAGGTCCGCATGGCCTTTTTCATCTGTCTGAACCTTGTCGGAGAACTGGGTCTCGATGGTGGTGAAATCATCGTCGGCGAGGCCCGCGACATAACCTGGAAACCCGGCGAGCGCCGCGCCCTCAACGACCTGCAGGCGAATGGCGCCGGTGACGTCGAGCCCGCTCGCCGGCGAGCCGTAGAGGAAGCGCGCGTCGAGCGAGAACGCGACCGGCTCGCCCGGGTCGATGACGGACTTGGCAGGATGCAGGGTAAAATCCAGCCGCTCAGGAATGTAGTCCTGCAGCATGAACTCGACCCGGCCGATGCTGTCGCCCTTGGGATCGGCATAGGCTTCAATCGACCATTTGCCCGCCGCCGATCCCGGCAGCAGCGGGATCGCATAGGCGCGACCGCCGAGTCCCTGGTCGGGGACAGTCGCGCGTTTGTATTCGACGCCATCCGGCCGCTTGACGACGAGCGTCAGCGGCAAGCCGGACTTCGCCACGCCTCTGGCGTCGCGCAGAAGCGCAGTGGCGAAAACGGTCTCGCCCGAACGGTAGACGCCGCGCTCCGTGTAGAGGAATGCATCGAGTCCGGCGGGCGGATCGCGACCCGCGACGCCGCGATCGCTGAGATCGAAAGCGTTCTGAGCGAGGCTGAGGAAGCCGTAGTCACCGGCCAGTATGGCGACGAGAAGGCCTGGCGCCGAGCCGCCTTTGCCGCGCGAGAGGCCGGGATCGAAATCGACCCGCCCGTCAGCGCCGGTCGTCTTCGTCGCCAGCACTTCGTTATTGCGCGCGACGAGCCTGAGTTCGACGCCGGAAATCGGTCCGGCGGAGCCCAAGGATTGGACGAGCGCATGCACGCCATCGTCGCCCGAGATCGCGGTCAGGCCAAGATCGGAGACGACCATCCATTGCGCCGCAAGCTGCACGCTCTCCTCCGCGCTCGTGTCGGCGGGATTCGCCGCGCCTTTCCACGGCCGGGCGGTCACGACATAAACGCCGGGCTGGAGTTTGCCGACGGCGTCAAGCACGGAAAAGTCGGTCACGACGTCCTGGTTGAGCGCGGAGGCGACGTCCATCGTCCCACTCCAGACTTTCGCTCCGTCCTCTGCGGCGATCTCCTGGGCCCGCGACGAGTTGATGGGTTTGAGAAAGTCGTCGCGATTGACGGTCGCGAGCAGATTGCGATCGCCAACGCGATAGACGTCGATCGAGACTTTCGCCGTGTTGACGGTGACAAGCGGCGCGCCCTTCTGGCCCTCGCGCGGCAGCACGTAGGCCCGGCCGGCAAAATGCGCCTGTGGGGAGCGATCGCGCACGTAGATCTCGTAGTCGGCCGACTTAAGCAGCGATTCGCCGACGGCCGAGGGCAGCCCTTGACGCAGCACGATCGCGTAACGCTCGCCGTGTTTGAGGCCTTCGACGCAGATCTGCTGATCCTCATTCGAGATCGCCGTCTCCGACGATCCGGATACCGCGACATAGGGCGAAAAATCGGTGCGTCGCGCGAGAGCTTCAGAGAAATTGAAGCAGACGCGAGGAAGCGCGGATTCGTTGTCGACTTTGTAGTCGAGAATGCGGAAGCCATGCTCGGCCCGCATCGCCTCGTAAGCCTTGCGCACATCGATCGAATCGCGACGGTCGAGCGAGGCCTTCAAAGCGTCGAGCGCGGGGCGCCATTGCTCGTGGCGCGCGAGCAGATCGGCGAGCACGGCCAGCGCCGCGGCCTGCGCGTCCGGCGTCGTCGAATGCTGATAGGCGGCGTATGCCGCCGTCGCGCCGCGGGTTACGAAATCGTAGCGGTCATTTGCCTTGGCGTCGTCCGCCGCGACCGCAATTCCGGCGAGAGCGAGCCAGTTGGCGGGATCCTTGGGCGCCGCACTGATCGCCGCGCCTGCCAGCTTCTCGGCGCTGGCGAAGTCGCCGCTAGCGACGGCCCTCGCAGCCTCGACCAGCAATTGCTGCGGCGTTTTGCCTCTGACCTCTGCGCCGATCGCAGCGGTCGCAATGCGCAAGGCTTCCGTGAGCCGCGCGGCGTCGCTCGCCATATCCTCGCTGGCGAATGGCTTGGTCTCGGCCGCGCCAGCGGCGCCCGCAACCACGACCAGAAAGACAGCGAGCAAGCGCAGGACGTGACGCATAGGCGACTTCCAAATTGACGCAAGGCTTCTCACCGCGAATATAGCACGGTCGGAGCGTCCTTATACTAAGACAGACTTGCGGATGGTCCGCCGGCTCGGAGAAACCATGAAGCGCGCGCTCGCCGGTCTGGTCTTCGCCGTAGGCCTAAGCCTTTTGTCTCCGCTCGCCTTGGCTCAAATGCCAACAGCCGCGCCCTCCACCGACGACGCCGCGATGGCGGCGCAGAAGGCGGCGTTCATGGGGCTGCCGGTGACGACACGCAAGGCGGCGCAGGAGGCGCTTGTCTGGCTTGGATTTTACGTTGGCGTCAACGACGGCGACTTCGGCAAGCGAACGCGGGATGCGATCCTCGCCTTCCAGGCGAGCCTCAAAGCGCCCGCCGATGGGAGCCTGTCCACCCCTGAGCTCACGGCTCTGCTCACCGCAGCTCAGAAGGCGCGGGACGCAGTGGGGTTCCAAGTCGTAAGCGACCCAAAGACTGGCGCCAGGTTTGGCGCGCCGCTGAAAGTGCTCAACACGCGCTCGGGCGCGAGGCTCGACTTCGCCTCGAACGTCGACTCGGATCTTGGCGCCCTCTACGCGCGTCTCTCCGCGGCGACGCCCGCTCGCAGGATCGCCTATAAGGCCATCAAGCCAGACGCTTTCTTCGTCGTCTCGGGGCAGGATGGGATGGTCAAGTTCTATTCCCGCTTCGACAAGAACCCGACGGCTCATCCGCCGCTGCGCGGCTTCACCTTCGCCTATCCGACTTCGCAAAGCGCCACCCTCGACCGAATAGCGATCGCCGTCGCCAATTCTTTCGAGCCGTTTCCCGAAACTGTCGCAGGGCTGGGAGCCAGCGCGAAGGCCGATCCCGTCGCGCCTTCCGGCTCGAGCCCAACGCCCCTTACTGTTCCACAACCAAACGCGACCGCGCTTATCGTCGCGCCCGGCAAAGCGCTGACCGCGCTCAAGGCGAACGGATGCCTGAATCCGACCGTCACCGGGAAGCCAGTGCAGATCGAGCGGGCCGACGCTGCAACGGGACTGGCGATCATCACGGGAGACTTCGCCGCGAACGGCGAAGCGCCCCGGCTCGGCGCGCCCACGCATGACCTTGTCGTCCTCGCGTTCGACGGATCACATCTTGCGGCAAGCTCGGCCACGTTGACGGGCAGCGACGCGCGGCCGGTTTTGACCGCCGCCGTGGACAAGGGCGCCAGCGGCGGCCCGGTTTTCGATCGAAGCGGGGCGCTGGTTGGCCTCATGGCGCCGATCGACGGCGAGCCGAAACGCGTCGCCGGTCTCGCCCTCGCCGCCCCACACGCCCTCATCGCGCCGGGCGCGCTTCGCGCCTTTCTCGGCGCCAGCGAAGGCGCCTCAGAGGGACCTGCTTCGCTCAGCGCCGGCGACATCGCGGCTCGCGAGCGGAAGGCGCTCGTCGCCGTCTTCTGTCAGCAATAGCCCGTCAGTGCGGGATCATGCCTGGGAAGACGAACTGCTGCAGCGCGACCAGCACGCCGAGGATCAGAGTCAGAATGACGCTATGCCAAAAGGTGCGCGCGAACACGACGCCCTCCTGGCCGCGCAGATCCGTGACCGAGACGCCCGTCGCGATATTCTGCGGCGAGATCATCTTGCCCATGACGCCGCCCGATGAATTGGCCGCGGCGAACAGCACCGGATTGAGGTCGAGCTGCTTCGCCGCCACCACCTGAAGGTTTCCGAACAGCGCGTTGCCGGAAGTGTCGCTGCCCGACAGCGCGACCGCCACCCACCCGAGAAAGGGCGAAAGGATGACGAACAGATGCCCGACCGAGGCGACCCCGAGGCCGAGCGTGTAGGCCATGCCGGAATAGTTCATGAGATAGGCGAGGCCAATGATGAGACAGACGGTCAGGATGGCGATCCAGGCCTGTTTGATCGTGCGGGCGATGCACTGGAAAAAGTCCCCGACGTTCATTTTGACCACAATCGCGGTGATGATCGCTGCGAGCAGGATCGCCGTTCCCGTTGCAAGAGGTTGGAAACCCCAAACCGCCGCATAAGGCTTGTCGTTGTAGAGCGTGATCGAGACCGCCTTGTCGAGGCCCGGCCAATGAATCGCCTGGGCGCCGATCTTGAAGATCTCGAGCGTCGTCCACACGATGACGACTGCGGTCACGATGAGCCAGGGGAGCCAGCCTTGCCATGGGCCCACGTTCGATTGCGCACGGAGCAGGTTGGCATCCACCCTCACAGCAAACTCGGGATCGGGCGCCGGCTTCCACACCTGCAGGAACAGGAGCGTCACGATCAGCGAACCGAGCGACGCCAGGACGTCAGTCAAAGCGTAGTTGATAAAGTTTGAGGAGATGAACTGAGAGAGCGCGAACGAGCCGCCGGCGACCAGAAGCACCGGCCACAGCGCCTTGAGGGAACGGGCGCCGCCGTAAAGGCCCATCACGTAGAAAGGCAGCAAAAGCGCGATGAATGGCAGTTGGCGGCCAATCATGGCGCCGAGGGTTCCGGCAGGCAGCCCTGTGACCGCGCCAAGCGTCGTCACCGGAACGCCAAGCGCGCCGAAGGCGACGGGCGCGGTGTTGAAGATCAGCGTGAACACCAGCGCTTCGAGCGCCGGGAAGCCCACGAGAATGAGAAGCGACGACGTAATCGCTACCGGCGTTCCAAAGCCGGCGATGCCTTCCAAAAGCGCGCCGAAGCAGAAGCCGATCACCACCAGCACGACCCGGCGATCATTGGGAAGATGATTGAGAACCCAAGCCCGAAAGGCGTCGAAGCGCTTCGAACTCAACGGCGATGTTATAGAGCAGAAGCGCGTTGACGACGATCCACATGACCGGCCACAGCGCGAAGACCGCACCGGCGGCGACGGAGTTCAGGGCGAGAGAAACCGGGAAGTCCCATACCGCAATCGCGATGATAAGGCCGACCACGAGTTCCTGCGAGCGAGGCCTGCCACGCCGGCCGGCGCAAGACGCCAAGCAGAACGAGAACCGCCGCGACCGGGAGCGCCGCCACGATGAACGACAGCGGCAGGCTGCCGGCGACCGGCGTAAGCAATTGTTTGAACACTTATTAGCCTCCCCAGCCCGTCGACGGACGAGCACCCTTATTATTCTCTCGCACGACTCGGCGCGGACGATTGTCTTAAGGGGCGCCGTGGCGGCAAATCAAGCTCTGGGCTACGTGCGCCCTGCCCGTCGCCTTGCGCGAGCTTAAATCAGAATACTTCTTCCCCAAGAGCGACCTCGGCGAGCGGCGACAAAAGGATGACCTCGGAACGCGCATTCTTCGCTCCGAGGATGAGCACTTCAGACTGAAAGCCGGCGATGTCGCGCGGCGGCATGTTGACGACACAGACAACCAGGCGACCGACAAGCTCAGCCTCGGAGTAATTGGTGATCTGGGCGCTCGACCATTTCCTGCCAAGCGGGCCCACGTCGATCTCGACCTTGTAGGAGGGATTGCGCGCGCGCTCGAAAGGCTTGACTGTGACAATGCGGCCAACGCGCATGTCGACCTTGGCGAATTCGTCATAGACGATGGGCGACTTGTCCATCAGGACGTCAAAGTTTGCTGATGCGCTTTGACGAAGTCGCCTAAACTCTCAAAGCGGAAGTCGTACCTAGGCGTCCTCACGAGAGGCATGGCCGCGCCCGAGCCCTCCTGGCCATGCCGCCGATGAATCCAGCAGGAGGCAAGCCCCCGCTCGTTCGCTGGTCCGTGGTCGTGGAAAAGGCTTTCGGCGGTGTGCAGGATCTCGCTTTTCTCGATCCCGAGCGTCGCGATCTTGGCAAGCATGTACTCGAAATTGCGAGGCGAGGGCTTGTACGAGCCGCAATCCTCGGCGGTGTAGATCGCGTCGAAATCGACGCCCAGCTTTTCGTTGCTGAAGGAAAAGCTTTCGTTGTCGACGTTCGACAGGATCGCGAGCTTGTAGTGTCGCTTGAGATATTGAAGCGACGCGACGGTGTCGGCGAAGGCCGGCCAGTTCCGAACTGACCGGCCATAAGCAAGGCAATCGTTCCAGCTGACCGTAACGCCCCACTCTTCCGCGAGGCGCCGATAAACCGCAACCAGCAAGTCGCGATAGACTTTGGTCGGCGTTTGGACCTGCTGCGAGGATTCGTGGCGCGCATGCGCTTCGAGAATATTATCGCGAGTGAGCTTGCGCGAGGCCTTGCTGGTTAGAGGTTTGAGCGCCTCGACCATGCCCGTTTCCCAGTCGATCAGCGTGCCGTAGCAATCGAAGGTCAGGGCCTTGAAGTCGGTGAGCTTCGCGCTCGTACGATCAATCATAGCACTCCCAAGAGATACTTGACGTGCACATCACATAACAGACCTATCACGACGAGGAGGTCGACCCAACACCAACCCACGAGGGTAGGATGGTAGTCAACCAGGAAATGTTCAGTGGACTCGGTCAACATCGACAATTGTCTTCAGTATCTGGTCGGTTCCGAGTGAAAATCTCCCGATCTTCAAGTTCTCGCCAGTGAAGAGTTCGCGTCCTGACAGCACGCGCCAATTCGTAACGAGATGGTCCGTTCTACCAGCGCGCCCAACGTTGCGGGGTGCTCAATCCCTCTGTGTCCTCGCTATTTCGTAAGAGTTTGGATGAATGGTGGAGCCAGACGGAATCGAACCGACGACCTCTTCAATGCCATTGAAGCGCTCTCCCAACTGAGCTATGGCCCCGTTTTCCAAACATGTCGCGCTTCGATTGGGGCAAAGCGCGTCTTCCAAGGGCGTGGGGTATAACCGCAAACTTGCGGCGTCCACAAGGGCCGCAAGCCAAAAAAGCAGCTGCTCATCGGCGCAGGGTCTTAAATCAGCCGAGCCTCAGGTTTCTTCGTCGGGCGCGATGTCGCCGTCGATGAGGTTGGTGACGTCATCGTCATCCTCCTCTTCTTCTTCCAGGAAAGGGTCGTCCGCCGTGTCGTCCTCGGCGTCGTCCTCGACATCGATGTCGTCGACAACCGGCTCGGCGGCTGCCTTCTCCTCGCCCGCCTCGACCTCGTCGAGCGAGACGACCTCGACGCCGGCGGGCGCGACAACCTCAATGTCCTCTTCTTCCTCTTCGGCCTTGGCCGCCGCCCGCGCGCGCGGCGCGCCCTGGAACACGGTTCCGCATTTCGGGCAGACGATCGGGTCCTTGTTGAGATCAAAGAATTTGGCGCCGCAATTCTGGCACTGATGTTTGTTTCCGAGTTCGGGCTTGGCCAAGGCGATCTATTCCCGGTGAGTGGAGGACGAATTTCGGCGGGGGTTTCGGTTAGTCGTCGCCTCCCGCCCTGTCAATGCGCCATATGGGACGCTTGTCGACAGTTTCCAGCGTCGATGATAGGAGCGCGCTCCGCTGGGCGCCGCGGTCGTTCGCCCCGGCCGAGGAAGGTCCCAGGTGTCAACGCATTCGGCGCATCAATCCGTAGCCTCGCCGCTCACCGCCAAGCGCGCGCGCCCGCTCAAAGGGCGCATCCGTCCTCCGGGCGACAAGTCGATCTCGCATCGCGCGTTTCTGCTTGGCCTTCTCGCCTGCGGCGAGACGAAGGTTGAGGGACTGCTCGAGGGCGACGATGTGCTCAGGACCGGCAGGGCTTGCCAGGCCTTGGGCGCGGTCACCGAGCGTCTCGCGCCGGGCGCCTGGCGAATTCGCGGCCCTGGCATCGGCGCGCTCCTGCCCCCGCGCGAAGCGCTCGACTTCGGCAACGCCGGAACCGGCTGCCGCCTGATGATGGGCGTCGTCGGCGGCCACGGTATCACCGCGACCTTCGACGGCGACGCTTCGCTCCGCAAACGGCCGATGCGACGCATCCTCGATCCACTGAGGCTCATGGGCGCGCAGGTCCTCTCCGAAGCCGAAGGCGGGCGCTGCCCGATCGTGCTCAAGGGCGCCCGCGAACCCGCTCCAATCGAATATCGCACGCCAGTCGCCTCGGCGCAGATCAAATCGGCCGTCCTGCTCGCCGGCCTCAACGCGCCGGGCGCGACGACCGTGATCGAAAGCGAGGCCTCGCGCGATCATACGGAGAAAATGCTGGCCTATTTCGGCGCCGAGGTCGCTGTCGCTGCCGAGGGCGAAGGGCGACGGATCACGCTCGTCGGCCGGCCGGAATTGCGCCCGACGAATGTGGTCGTTCCGGGCGACCCTTCTTCGGCGGCGTTCCCCCTCGTCGCGGCTCTGATCGTTCCCGGCTCGGACATCGTCATTGAGGGAATGATGATGAACCCGCTGAGGACTGGGCTCCTCAAGACCCTGAAGGAGATGGGCGCCCATATCGAGACGCTCGACAAGCGCGTCGAAGGCGGCGAGGAAGTCGCGGACCTGCGGGTGCGCGCGGGCACGCTTAAAGGCGTCGACGTTCCCGCGGCGCGCGCGCCCTCGATGATCGACGAATATCCGATTCTGGCGGTCGCAGCCTCCTTCGCCAACGGCTCGACGCGGATGCGCGGTTTGCATGAACTCCGAGTGAAGGAAAGCGATCGCCTCGCCGCGGTCGCCGCCGGGCTTAAAGCCGCTGGCGTCGACTACGCCATCGAGGGCGACGATCTGATCGTCGAAGGCGGGCGTCCGCGCGGCGGGGGAATGGCCGCGACCCACTTGGATCACCGGATCGCGATGAGCTTTCTTGTCATGGGTCTCGCGACACTTGAGCCGATGGCGGTCGACGACGTCGCGATGATCGCGACTTCGTTCCCGGACTTCCGCCCCAGCATGGAGCGACTTGGCGCGCAGTTTAAGTAGGTGCGTGTCAAGGCGCTATAGAGTGCGGCTCCGGTCGCGCCTTGTTCCGAGCGCGATCTGATCTAGCCGCAATTTTACCGGCACGCCCCAATATTTTCAGTGACTTGAGACCCGTTTTAGTTCCGCGCTTAAAAAGTGGGGCGAGCCGGCCCTCCCGCGGCGTGGCCTTGTCATCGACGCGCCTGCCAAATCCGATCGCGACCATTTCAATGGGCTGCGGCGCCGAAAGCCGTCATTCCTGCTTTGTTCGTCCGTTGCAATTGTCTGCCCCAAAGGCCGGAGGAAGTCGGTGGACGGGACAGTGGGCGGAGAGCAGCCGTTCGAATCGGACGGGTACTTGCTGCGCGGAAAGGTTTGCAGGAAGCTGAGAGCCGCCCACGACATAGACGCGCGCGTTAGGGCAAACTAAGATTGTGAGAGGAGGATGCTTCTCATGTCTCAACCCAATTGGGACGCTTCTTTAATAGAGGCTCATCGTGAGGCTAAACGCTTGTTTGCTGTGTTGTTAACAATGCTGGCCGTTAAGGACGACAACGAGGAACTAATTCGTTCGAAGGCTGCGCTTCTCGATGCTATAAAAAACAGCAAAACGAGCAACAAACAAGAGCTCGGCTCTTTTGTACGCTCAACCACAAGATATATGGCAAGCCACGTTTATGAAAAAAGTGGTATCAATGAACTTTTCGTTGAGGGGTTGGTTTCAGAAATAAAGAAAAGAGGAACTATGTATGGACTTATAGACCTTTTACCTTGAAGGGACTCAGATGCCTTGGTTCAAGAATATGGTAAGTGTTATCCGCCATGGTCTCGAACAACAGCGAGCACAGGACCAAATCAACCTTTGGTCCAACTTTGCACGAGACGATATCAATGGTCTGGCCAACGCGATTGTGATGATCGTCCTTAATGAAGAAACCCGACGAATTTACCGTCAATTTGTAACCCAGCTGATCGTGACTGAAGGCGAGGAAAACGCCCATGCGCTCATGTTAAGCGTCTACAATAAAATTGCTCAGGATGTAAGCCGACAAGAACGCATGGGCTGGGAGAAAGAAATCAATGAAGCACTCTGGAAAATTCGCCAGGAGGGACAGATTTGATTGGAAGCTTTCGAAAAGGCGCGGATAGCCTCCTTCAGACCCCGTGGGGTATTCTGAAAGGTGACGCTGAATCTGCGAAACCAATCGACCAATTAGATCGAAGGTGCGGTCCCCAAGTTCGATATGGGCAATTCTTTCGCCGCTGTCTTCCTATTTATTCACAGAGACTGCGTGTTTGGAGAAGCAGGTTCTCGTATGCTGTTCTTCGCTGTCCCGGTCTAAGCTTCTGGCAAAGGTATTTCTCGGCATATCCTATCCACTAGGTCGGTGACTTTAGACGAAATAGAACCGATCATAATTGCGAGTCCCTCAAGGTGCTTAAGCTCGAATTGAAGCGTTCCTACGCTGTACACGCCCTCCCGATGATCGTACATCTTGAACAAAATGTCATTATTTGTGTTTGGCACCATTATGGCGTGCGCCATGAAGTGACGATGTTCCTCGAACTTCGCGAATTTGTCTAGAAACAATTCGATGTCGTGCCGGTACTCGGCGATCGGCCCTTCAATCTCTAGGATACTACGCAGCCGTTTAAGCTTCTTTGCAGGCCCGAAGGGAGGATGACCTAAGCTGGTATAGGCCTCATGGAGCAACGCACGCGATACCAACTCGGCGATTGAGTACTCGATGCCGGAATAGCGATTGATAAAGAGACCCCGCCAATAGATCACTTGCTTTGCCAATGCGCGTCGCTGATTCGTGACCTCGGTCACTGTGACCGCTGTTTGCGCGAAGCTGACCTTAAAGCGAAACGCACTGTTCGATTGCCTCGGGTCGATTCCAGCTGTCTGACCGACGTTGGCGTAACTTCAAGCCGCTAGCCCACCGACACCCACCGCCCCTCATGTGCGGAGCGGGCGATTGCGTGAACCGTGCGTTCGATGGCGAGGCCGGCTTCGAAATCCACGGTCAGCGCAGGCCGGCCACGAATCCGGTTCAGGAGTTCGTGCGCTTCGATCGTCTTGAGGTCGTTGAACCCCATCTGGTGGCCGGGCGCGGCGATGAAGCGGTCATAAGGTGGGTGTGAGGGTCCCATCAAGACCTGCTTGAACCCTCGGGCCTCCTCAGGCCCCTCCGCCACAAAAACTTCGACCTCGTTGAAGCGCTCCTGGTCGAAGACGATCGCGCCTCGCGCGCCGAAGATCTGCAATTGCAGGCGGCCCTTGCGGCCCCAGGCGCAGCGGCTGACCTGGATCGTTCCCGAGGCGCCGTCGGACATCCTCAAAAGCGAGGCCGCGATGTCGAATGTTTCGACCTCGCGCCGTCCGCCGCCGTCCGGGCGGTTTGAATAGGGCTTGCTCATTTCGCCGAAAACTTCGCGCGCGGGCCCGATGAGGGTCGCGATCAGGCTCAAGGGATGGACAGCGAAATCATCGAGGGCGCCGTAGCCGGACCTTGCCTGGCTGCGCCATGACAAGGGCGCCTCTGAAATCGGCCATGAAGTCCTCGTCCATTTCGAGGCGAAAGTGGGTAAGCAACCCGATCGCGTCGCTCTTGATCAGCTTGTCGATGAACCGCACAGCAGGACTCTGGATATAATTATAGCCGAGGATGGCGACGCGTCCCGACGCGCGCGCCGCCGCCGCCATGCGCTCCGAATCCGCAAGCGACGGCGCCATAGGTTTTTCGCACCACACATGTTTGCCAGCTTCGAGCGACGCGATCGCCATCGGCGCGTGAAGGGCGTTGGGGGTGGTGATCGAAACGACTTCCACGCCCGGGTCCGAGATCAGCGCCCGCCAGTCGTCAGTCGAGGATTCAAAGCCGAACTCATCGGCTTTCCGACGCGCGAGGCCTTCCTCGACCTCGCACAGCATGACGCGCCGGACGATCGGCGTATCGTCGAACACCGCGTGGACGCTCGTCCACGCCAGAGCGTGGCATTTGCCCATGTAGCCAGTGCCGATGAGTCCGACGCCAATCGTGCGCATCGCTCGCCTCCCCGAGTTTCCGGGCTCCGACGTTGGAGCCCCGACAATATAAATATTTCATACGCGACACAGATTGGAATATCTGTTCTATTCTCGCCGGCATTGGCACCATACCGCAGGCGTGCGCAGTCGTCGCGGGGCGCGAGAGAGACAGCGATGAGCCATGACGCAGCCGAACAGCCGGAGAGCTTCGATCACTTCCAGCGCCGACTGATCGAGCTGGAGCCGCACTTGCCCAAGCGGCTGCGACAAGCCGCGGCGTACGCGCTTGAGCACCCGGACGAATTCGCGCTCAGCACCGCTTCGACGCTCGCGCGCAACGCCGAGGTGCAAGCCTCGACCCTGGTGCGATTCGCCCAGACCTTGGGCTTTGCCGGATTCTCCGAGCTGCAGGAGCTCTTTCGCTCGCGCCTGCGCAGCCGCTGGCCCGATTATTCCGAACGTCTCCGGGCGCTGCAGCAGGACGCCCGCGACAGCGGCGATCCGACCCAACTCTTGTTCGGATTTGCTGATTCCGCAGCCGCCTCGATCGCGCGCTTACGCGACAACGCCCAGCGCAGCGGACTCGACCGGGCGGTCAGCCTTCTGGCTCAAGCGCAGACCGTCCATTGCCTCGGCCAGAGACGGTCTTTCTGCGTCGCTCACTATCTGACCTACGCGCTTGCGCAGCTCGGCGTGCCGGCTTCGCTTATCGACAATGTGGGCGGGCTCGGACCGGAAGAGCTGGCGCGGGCGGGCCCAGGCGACGCGCTAATCGCCGTCAGCTTCCAGCCCTATGCGCCGTTCACGATCGACCTCGCCAAACGCGCGCGGCGCGCCGGCGTGCCCGTCGTGGTGATCACGGACAGCGCGCTGTCGCCGCTCGCGGGCCTCGCCGATGTGCGGTTCGAGGTCGTTGAAAGCGACTTCGGGTCGTTCCGTTCGCTCTCCGCGACATTTTGCCTCGCGATGACGCTCGCCGTCGCGGTCGGCGAGAAGCGAGCGAAGACCGCCGCGTAAGTTCAGTTCACTCGGCGAGCGCAGGTCGAGGGGCGAAGACGACCTTCGGCACGAGAAACAAGGTCGCCGCGACCAGGAGCGACACCGCAAACATCGAGACGAAGGTGAGATGAAGCGACTGTTCGAGCGCGGCGCGAAGCCCGGGTTCCCCGACTGCCGCTGAGCCTTGCTCCAGGAGCTGGCGAAGCTGCTCGGACGTCGCGCCTGCGTGACCTGATGAAAGGAGGCCGAAATTCAGCACCGCTCCGAATACGGTCGCGCCGAACGTGCTGCCTAGGCTGCGGGCGAAGAGGTAGGAGGCGGTCACGCTTCCCCGCTCGGACCAATCGACGATTTCCTGGATCAGGATGATCGAGGCGCTGCTGGAAAGGCCCATCCCAAGCCCGACGACGAGCGATCCAAGACCGGCCACGATTGGCGAGCTCTCGACGTTGAGGACAAGGAAAACGAGCGAGCCGAGCGGAATAAGCAGCCCGCCGACCCGCAGCACCGACCTGACGCCAAAGCGCCGGAAGCCGCGGACGCCGACCGTCGCGCCGATCGGCCATCCAAGCACCATCGCGGAAAGAGCGAAACCGCCGATGAGCGGCGACTTTTGCATCACCCCCTGCACGAACATCGGCAGAAACGTGGTGAGGCCAATCATCACCATGCCGGCCAGGAGCGAAGCCCCATTGGCGGCGGCGATCGGCCGGCGGCCCCAAAGCTCAAGCGAAATCATGGGCTCCGGAGATCGGCGCTCCTGCAAGACGAACAGCACGACCGCAACCACGGCAACCAGGGTGGTGAGGCCAATTTCGAGCCGCCCTGAGGTCGAAAGGGCAGTCAGATCGGCCATGATGGCGGCGATGGCGACGGTGAAGATGCCGGCGCTGAGATGATCAATCCGGCCGCGGCCCCGCGCGGTTTTTTCGTGCAGAAAGGCCCAGAACCCGGCCGCTGCGAGCGCCCCGATCGGCAGGTTCATCCAGAAGATCCAGGCCCAGGAAAAATACTGGATGATGAGGCCGCCGGCGAGCGGTCCAAGGACCGCCGACAACGCCCAGACGCTCGCCAGCCACCCCTGGATCTTGCCGCGCTCATGCGCCGAATAGAGATCGCCGACGATGGTCATGGCGGTCGGCTGAACCGCGCCGGCGCCGATGCCCTGCACGAGGCGGAAGACGATCAGCGACGGCATCGACCAGGCGAATCCGCATAAGATCGAGCCGAAAAGGAAAGCTGCGATCCCGACCAGCATCACGGTTTTGCGGCCGATGAGATCGGACATCTTTCCGAAAACCACGGTGGTGGCCGTCTGCGTCAGAAGAAACGCCGCGAACACCCAGCTGTAAAGTGGCAAGCCGCCCAGCTGGCCGACGATCTGCGGCATGGCGGTGGACACGATCGTGGCTTCGATCGCGATCATAAAATTCGCCGCCATGACGGCGGCGAGCACAAGCGGACGGTGACTTGCGGAAGGATTCATCACTGATTCTTGGGAGGTTGGCGTCTACTTTAGCGGACAATCCGCCCTTTCGCCAAATCGCGTTCGCGTGAAGAGGCGCGGAAAGGTCCAAAAACACATTCCGCTCTCTCCGCTGGAAGAGGGAAAGTTCCGCCCGCGCCGATGGCGAGCGCTAAGGGGCGGCGTCAGGTTCGCGCCGGGACAGACACCACCCCTCGCCATGCAACCAGCAGGCGTCGTCCTCGGGGTGCTCGTCCGTGCGAACCGACCTCACCTCCAGTCCTCGGTCTTGTGCAAACGCGCGTGCAAGACGGTCGCTGACATTGACGTCGCGGGCTCCGGCAAATTCATAGAACCAGACCGGGCACAGAAAACGCGCTTCGAACTTATCGATTCCGCGCCGCTTCACGAGAAGCATGCCGCCGCCTGCATTTGTCGCCGTCATCGGAAAAACGAGCCGTCCCTCCGCACTTAGGGGCTCGAGCCAAGCCGGCAAAGGATGGGTCGCTCCGGCGCTGGCGACGACGACATCCGTTTCGCCCAACGACACGTTCGCCCCGTCGCCGTTGATAACGCTGACCTGGGGCCAGGGGGCAAGCGCAGCTCGCGCGCTTCCCGCCAGCCGTTCGTCAATCTCGATCGCCGTGACAGCGCCGGTCGGCCCAACGAGTTCCGCCAGGATCGCGGAGTAATAGCCCATGCCGCAGCCCAAATGGACCACGCGCTCGCCGCGACCGACGCCCACCTTGTCCAACACGAACGCCCAGAGGCTCGGCTGGCCGCTATTGAGCCGACGCTGCTCATCATAGGCGATTAACACATCATGGTATACGGCGGCCGGACCCGCGTTGGGCGGCGTCCAATAGTCCCTCAAGTTCCAGTGGCTCAGCATCCGCAGTGGCCCTGGTCCGACGAAGCGCTCGCGCGGGGTGGCGGCAAAAGCGTCTACGACCCTCGGATCATTCACGCGCGCGACGAAACGCAGCTCTTCCGCAAACCATCGGCGCGCCTCACGGAGATCGCCCTTCGACATTCGATTTCGCCCTGAAGCGCCCCGAGGCCGTAGCTTTGCACAAAAAATCGTGAGGCTTCCGCCCTTCCCGGAATCCCCGCTCGTACGTTATCCTTTTCGACACTCAAGGAGAAATTCATGCAAACCCGCCGCCTAGGCCGCACCGATCTGTCCGTCTCGCCGCTCGTGTTCGGCGGCAACGTGTTCGGCTGGACCGCCGACAAAAAGACCTCGTTCGATGTGCTCGACCGCTTCACCGCGGCCGGCCTCACCGCCATCGACACCGCCGACGTCTATTCCGCCTGGGCGCCTGGCAATTCGGGCGGCGAATCCGAGACCATCATCGGCGAGTGGATGAAAGCGCGCGGAAATCGCAACCGCGTCGTCGTCATCACCAAAGTCGGCTCGCCGATGGGCAAGGGCAAGGAGGGCCTCAGCCCTCATTACGTCGCGGAGGCGGTCGAGGCGTCGTTGAAGCGGCTTCAAACCGACGCGATCGACCTTTATCTCTCCCATTGGCCGGACATGGCGACGCCGATCGAGGAGACGCTCGGCGCCTACCAGCGCCTGATCGAGCAGGGCAAGATCCGCTGGTGCGGGGCTTCGAACCTCAGCGTCAAGCTGCTCGAGGCGGCTCTTGCCGCGTCAAGCGCGAAGGGACTGCCGCGCTACGAGGTGCTGCAGCCGGAATACAACCTCGCCGACCGCCAGGAATTCGAGGGCGCCCTCGCCGATCTCTGCCAGCGCGAGGAGATCGGCGTCATCACCTATTTCAGCCTCGCCAAGGGGTTCCTCACTGGCAAGTATCGCCAGGAGGCCGATCTCTCGAAGAGTTCCGCGCGGCGAGGGGGTGAAGGCCTATCTCAATCCGCGTGGATTTCGCATCCTCGACGCGCTCGAAGCCGTGGCCGCGAGCCATAAGGCCAAGCCCGCGGAAGTCGCGCTCGCCTGGACGATGACGAGGCCCGGCGTCACCGCGCCGATCGCCAGCGCCACCTCGGTCGAACAGACGGAGAGCCTCGTGCGCTCGACGGAGATCAAGCTCACCTCGGCCGACATGGCGGCCCTCGACAAGGCCAGCGCGCCTTAGGCACGACGCGATCGATTTGAGCCGTCGCCGAGGAGCGTAGCGACAATGCCATCCAAGCGAACGTGGATTGCGACCTAGCCAGCGTCTTCTGCGCGCCGAGCCCGAATGAACGCGGGGCCGCCCGCGATCGAGCGCGCCGTCGCCGTCTCCGGATCGACAACTCGCCAGAACGGCGTGACGGAGCGGTCGCCCCTATTCCAAGTCTCGAAAGCAGCAGCCGCGATGTCTCGCAGCAACCTTTGCGTCGTCACCGGACAGGTCGCCTCAGCGCCATATTGGACGGCCATCGATCTGCGCACCGCGCTAAGAGCGCCTCCGCTCGGCGGCAAGTCGGCAATCGCCGCCGCCAGCAGCGCCTGCGACGGATAGAGCATGCGTTGCGGGACCATCCTGCCTTGAACTGAGTGAATCTTATTGGCGATGAATGGCAGTTCCTGTCCCTGCGGGGAGCTCACAAACGGAACGAGAGGCATTCAACCCTCCCTGATCTTAAGCGTGATCTGATCTTACCTCGAATAGCCGCGACGCGTTCCGCGCCCTGCGCGTCGATCGGGCCCGCAATTCGCCTTCGTCACAGGTCAGCCCGTGAAGGTCAGGCCTCGCGATAGCCCTTCGAAAGACAGGGTCTTTCAACGCCCACGCCTCACCCCTTCCCCGGCGCCTGCTCGTCGCGCAATTCGCGGCGCAGGATCTTGCCGATATTCGTCTTGGGCAACGTGTCGCGGAACTCGACCTGACGCGGCGTCTTGTAGCCCGTCAGTTGCTGACGGCAATAGGCGATGAGAGCGGCCTCGGTCAGCGCCGGGTCCTTGCGCACGACAACGAGCTTGACCGCCTCGCCGGTCCTGGCGTCCGGAACGCCGACCGCGCCTGCCTCGAGAACGCCAGGGTGCCCCACCGCCACGTCCTCGATTTCGTTCGGATAGACGTTGAAGCCGGAGACATTGATCATGTCCTTCTTGCGGTCGACCACATAGACAAAGCCGCGCTCGTCCATCCGCGCAATGTCCCCGGTGCGCAGGAAACCGTCAGCGGTCATCACCTTTTCGGTCTCGTCCGGGCGATTCCAATAGCCCGCCATGACCTGGGGGCCCTTGATGCAAAGCTCGCCTGTCTCGCCGACCTTGAGGTCTCGCCCGTTGTCGTCGCGAATGACGATCTCGGTCGACGGCATCGGCAGGCCGATCGCGCCGTTGTATCGATCGATGTCGAGCGGGTTGGCGATCGCCGCCGGCGAAGTCTCGGTCAATCCATAGGCTTCGATGAGCGGTTTGCCGGTCACCGACTGCCAGCGATCGGCGACCGCCCGCTGCACCGCCATGCCGCCCCCGATCGAAAGGTGCAGCTGCGAGAAATCGAGCCCGGCGAAGTCCTTGTTGTTAAGGAGCGCATTGAACAGTGTATTGACGCCAGGAATGGCGGTGAACCGCGTTCCTCGCAACGCCTTGACCAGCGCCGGAATATCGCGCGGATTGGCGATGAGCAGGTTCGAAGCGCCGATCATCAGCGGCACGAAGCCGTTCACCTGCAATGCGAACACATGATAGAGCGGCAAGGCGGCGACGAAGATTTCGCCCTCGGCTTTGATCGCCGGCGCGATCCACGCATAAATCTGGCGTAAGTTCGCCACCATGTTGCGATGGGTAAGCATCGCCCCTTTGGGCACGCCGGTGGTCCCCCCCGTGTATTGAAGGAACGCGATGTCGTCCGGCTTGACCGGCACCTCCTTGAACGGGCTCCGCAAGCCCAAAGCCAGCGCCTGATTGAACCGCACCGCCTGCGGCAAGCGGAAGGCGGGAACCGCCCGCCGGACGTGCCGCACGACCGAATTGACGATGAGCCCTTTGGCGCCGCCCAATTGGTCGCCAGCGCCGGTGACGATGACGGTTTTCAAGGCAGCCGCGCCGTCGATCGCCTTTTCGAGCGTGCTCGCGAAATTCTCCAAAACGACGATCGCCGCGGCGCCCGAATCGGCGAGCTGATGCTTAAGCTCGCGCGGCGAGTAGAGCGGGTTGCAGTTGACGATCACGTAGCCGGCGCGCAACGCGCCGAAAGCAGCGATCGGATATTGGAGCACGTTCGGCATCATCAGCGCGATGCGGGCGCCGAGCGGCAGGCGCGCGACATTCTGAAGGTAGGAGGCGAAGGCGCGCGACTTCTGGTCGAGTTCGGCATACGACATCGCCTTGCCCATGCTGAGGAAGGCAGTCCGATCGCGATATTTTCCGATGCTTGTGTTGATGAAGTCGCCGAGCGAACCGAGCCCGCTTAGGTCAATCTCCGCCGGCACGCCTTCGGGATAGGACTTGAGCCATATCCGTTCCATGGAACCCCCCGTTGCCACCGTGCCCGCGCCCTCCAGCGCTTCACGCGCATAGCTCGAGGGATATGCAGGTGTCGACGAGAAGCGATCCCAGTTCCGGCGTGGAAGGGCCGGTCACTCTGCGCGGCAAAGCCCAGCGCCCTATCAGGTCGCGAGGCCCAAGACGGGCCGGCCGACTGACTACAGTAGCGCCTTCCGGGGGTCGCCGACCATGAATTCCCGGGTCGACGGATCCACCGCATTCAAAAGATCGTGGATAAATTTATCCTGAAATCTTGAAGCTGAGGTCTGCCGGGATACCGATCGTGGACACCCGGAAAAGGGCTCCATCGGGAACCCATCCCCTCAGGCCATATCCGAGCTTGAGCGCTTGGCGGGCCCAATTGCTACTCGAATTGTCGTAGCCGATCCGCATCCAGTAGGTGATGGGCTCGACCCGCTCTTCGCGTTGAGCGACGAGTCTCGTCGCCTTGAGCGGCGGCGCCGTGTCGGAATAGTCGAGCTTGATCGGGCTCGTCCGCGATACGCGGAAGCCCTGGGCGGTGTAGCACACCTCCGGATGATGAAGCTGCAAACTGTCGCTCTGGCTCTCGCCATAAGCGACCATCAGCATCACCACGTGCCCCTCTCGATCGACGAAGCCGCGCGAGGCCTCCTGATTGTAAATGGCGGCTTCGAGCGAATCCGCGGCCGGCGGGGCGATCACGTTGAGGCCCTCGACGGGCCTCCAGTCCCCGAATTTAGTCGGCAGATGCTGGTCGATATTAAAGACGTCGTGGGTGCGCGCCATCAGGTTGCGCGGCTCGAGGGCGACCGCAAGCAGCATCGCTCCCAGCATCGCCATGCAGGCCAGAAGAACGTTGGTCGAACGCCCCATCTTCCGCTCCAAAGCCCGCGAACCCTGCGTGCGACTGTGAATATAGCCACTCGACCCCCGCCGCGCAACGCTGACGGGCGTAACGCGACGGCTTCTAACCCATCGAAAAGGCCGAGTTGCGTGAATTTATCTTAATAAGCGCTATCCTAAACTCACCGACCGGAACCGAGCTCAAGCCGAGGCGGGACTTGCCGCACGGGCGAATTTGGGGTCGAAGAGTGCCTCGCATGCTGGCTCGGCCGGCCCTGACGCACACACAAATCGAAGGCGAACGAGGCTAGCCCATGACCAGCGGAGATGTTCTCGAGCGCCTGGGCCTGACAACTGCGGCGCTTGCGGGCGGTTCGCTCTCGGTTCGCTCGCCAATCGACGGAGCAGAGATCGCGCGGATCTGGGAGACGCCGGCAGCGGACATGCAAGGGATCATCGAGCGGGCGCAGAAAGCCTTCCTCGCCTGGCGCGAGGTCCCGGCGCCGAGACGGGGCGAGCTCGTGCGCTTGTTGGCCGAGGAATTGCGCGCTTCGAAAGAGGCCCTGGGGGCGCTGGTCACGCTGGAGGTGGGCAAGATCACCTCGGAGGGCTTGGGCGAAGTTCAGGAGATGATCGACATCTGCGATTTCGCCGTCGGGCTCTCGCGGCAATTGTACGGTCTCACCATCGCCTCCGAGCGTCCGGGCCACCGCATGACCGAGACCTGGCACCCCTTGGGGCCATGCGCGATCATTTCCGCCTTCAATTTTCCTGTCGCAGTCTGGTCCTGGAACGCGGCGCTCGCGCTCGTCTGTGGCGATCCGGTCATCTGGAAACCGTCCGAGAAGACGCCGCTCTCGGCGCTGGCGACGATGAAGATCCTGAAGCGCGCCATCGAGCGCTTCGGCCCCGACGCGCCGGCGGGTCTCGCGCAGCTCGTCATCGGTGGGCCGGCGATCGGGGAGGCGCTCGTCTCCTCGAAGCACGTGCCGATCGTCTCCGCCACCGGCTCGACCCGCATGGGCTCGACCGTCGGCCCCAAGGTCGCCTCGCGGTTTGGCCGCCCGATCCTCGAGCTTGGCGGCAACAATGCGATGATCGTCGCTCCTTCGGCCGATCTCGACATGGCGGTTCGGGCAATCGTCTTCTCCGCCGTTGGCACGGCCGGGCAGCGCTGCACCTCGCTCCGCCGGGTCATCGCCCATCGTTCGATTCGTGCCGATCTCACGCACAGGCTGGTCAAGGCCTATGCGGGCCTGCCGATCGGCGATCCGCGCAAGGAGGGCACGCTGGTCGGTCCGCTCATCGACCACGCAGCCCGCGACAGGATGACAACAGCGCTCAAACGCGCGGAAGCAGAGGGCGGCAAGGTTCATGGCGGGGGGACAGTCGCGAAGAACGTCCCGAACGGCGGCGCCTATGTGGAGCCGGCCATCGTCGAAATGCCGGACCAGTCGGGTATCGTGCGGGAGGAAACCTTCGCGCCGATCCTCTACATCCTCGGCTATGATGGCCTGGACGAAGCGATTGCGATCCAGAACGACGTGCCGCAGGGCCTGTCGTCGTCGATCTTTACTCTCAACCTGCGCGAGGCGGAGACGTTCCTGTCCGCCGCCGGATCCGACTGCGGCATCGCGAACGTCAACATCGGCCCGTCGGGCGCGGAGATCGGCGGGGCCTTCGGCGGCGAGAAGGAGACCGGAGGCGGCCGCGAGAGCGGCTCCGACGCCTGGAAGGCCTATATGCGCCGTCAGACGAGCACGGTGAACTACTCGGCCAAGCTGCCGCTCGCGCAAGGGGTGAGGTTCGATTTCTAGAGTCGAATCTGCGGCGGGAGCGGCGGTTTTGGCCGCGTCCTTATGCTAGTCTCCACCGCGGCGGAGGTTCGCAATGAGCGAGACACGGAAGATCGCCGCGATCCTGGTCGCCGACGTGGTCGGCTACAGCCGGCTTGCCGCCGCGGACGAAGAGCGGACGCTCGCCCGATTGCGGGCGTTGCGCGGCGACTTGATCGATCCGGCCGTCGCGGCGCATCACGGCCGTGTCGTGAAGCGCACCGGAGACGGAATTCTCATAGACTTCCGCAGCGTCGTCGACGCGCTGCGCTGCGCTGCCGAAGTGCAAGACGGGATGACGCAGCGCAATGCAGGTCTTGAGCCGGACCGCCGCATCGAATTGCGGGTCGGCGTGCATCTGGGGGACGTTGTCGAGGAGGCCGACGGGGATCTCATGGGCGACGGCGTCAATATCGCCGCGCGCCTCGAGGGGATCTGCGAGCCCGGCGGGATCTGTCTGTCAGAGGACGCCTATCGGCAGGCGCGCGACAAGGTCACGCACGAGTTCGTCGATCTCGGCGAGCAGAGCCTAAAGAACATTGCGCGTCCCGTGCGCGCCTATGCGATGACGTCAGAACAGGCAGGGAAATCCAAGTCCGCGGCGCGCGAGAAGGCTCCGGCGCAACTGCCGCTACCCGACAAGCCTTCGATCGCCGTCATGCCGTTCCAAAACATGAGCGGCGATCCGGAGCAGGACTATTTCGCTGACGGCATGGTCGAGGACATTGTGACCGGCCTGTCGCAGATCAAATGGCTGTTCGTGATCGCCCGGAACTCGAGTTTCGTCTACAAGGGCAAAGCCGCCGATGTGCGGCAGATCGGGCGCGAGCTCGGCGTCCGCTACGTGCTGGAGGGGAGCGTGCGCAAGGCCGGCGCGCGTCTCAGGATCACCGCCCAGCTCGTTGAAGCGCAAACCGGGGCGCACCTGTGGGCTGATAAGTTCGACGGCGCCCTCGAGGACGTGTTCGAATTGCAGGACCAGATCACCGACCGAGTGGTCGGGATCATCGAGCCGAGCCTGCGCCGTTCCGAGATCGAGCGCTCCCGCCGTAAGCGTCCCGAGAAGTCTCGACGCCTACGATCTCTTCCTGCGCGCAATTCCACACATGCAGTCCCACATGCCCGCCGACGCGAGAATAGCCATCCCCTTGCTCGAAGAGGCGCTCCGTCTGGAGCCGAACTATGTCGTGGCGCACGCCCATCTCGCCTGGTGCCATGAATGGTGTTTCACCCGCGGCGGATTGGACGAGGCGGACAGGACCACGGCGCTCGCGCACGTGCGCCGCGCCCTGGCCAGCGATGCCGACGACGCGGCGTCGCTGGCGGTCGCCGGATGGATCATCATTGTGTTGACCAAGGAGCACGAGACGGCCTTGAGCGCGGTCGAGCGCGCGATCTCGCTCAACGCCTCATGCGCAATGGCCCACTATTACGGGGCCCTGGTGAACGCCTTCGCCGACAGGCCAAAGGCGGTGGTGTTTCACGCCAACCGCGCTTTGAGGCTCAGCCCATTCGACCCCAAGGCGTTCGAGGCGCACCTTGCACTCGGCATGGCGGCGATCAGCGAGGGACGCTACGACGAGGCGGCCGCGTGCTTCGCTCGGGGCTCGGAGATCAATCCCGACCACAGCATAATGCCATTCTTCCAGGCCATTGCGTTAGCCCTGGCGGGACAACCGGAAACCGCGATCCCATCGGTGCGGCGCGGATTCGAACTGGAGCCCGGCTTCCGCCTTCGCATTTTCTCCGAGTTCGGCATGGCGCAGCCGCTGGCGGATACCTTCTCGAGGGGCGGGCGTCTGCTCGGACTGCCCGAGTGATCCGGCGTCGGTCACTTCGTCGGGGCGGCCCGAACTGACGCGGAGATCGCAACCCTGATGCCTGACGTCATCGTCATCGGCGGCGGCCATAATGGCCTCGTGGCCGCCGCTTATCTCGCAATGACCGGCCTCAAGGTCACCGTGCTCGAGCGCCGGGCGCAAGTGGGCGGCGCGGCGGTCACCGAGGAATTTCATCCGGGCTTCCGCAATTCTGTCGCGGCCTACACCGTATCGCTCCTGAACCCGACGATCATCCGCGATCTTGAGCTGCACGCCCATGGGCTCCGTATCGTCGAACGCCCGTTGTCGAATTTTCTGCCGCTCCCCGATGGGCGCTATCTGAAGGTCGGGCCGGGGCGCACGAAGGCCGAGGTCGCTAAATTCTCCGCTTCTGACGCCGAAAAGCTCGGCGCCTACGAGGCCCGACTCGAGCGCTTGACCGACATTCTCCGCGCGCTCGCGCTCGACACACCGCCCAATCTGGCGACCGGACAGGGACTCGCCGCCAAGGTCGCCGCTCTCCTTGACACGGCCCAAGTTGGAAACCGCCTGCGTTCGCTTGACCTCGAAGGGCAGCGTGACCTCCACGAGCTTTTCACCCGCTCCGCCGGCGATGTGCTCGACCGATGGTTCGAGAGCGATCCGATCAAGGCGATCCTCGGCTTCGATGGTATTGTTGGGACATACGATACCCCCTATGCGGCTGGCACAGGCTATGTGCTCTTGCATCATTGCTGGGGCGAGGTGAACGGCAAAAAGGGCGTCTGGGGCCACGCGATTGGCGGCCTGGGAGCGATCGCGCAGGCGATCGCGCGCGCCTGCGCCGTGCGCCATGTAGAAATTCGCACAAATTGCGCCGTGAGCGAGATCTTGATCGAGAAGGGCCGCGCCGTCGGCGTCGTCACGGACAAGGGCGAGCGCATCGCGGCGCGCGCGGTCGTCTCCAACCTGCACCCGAAGCTCACATTCGAGCGCCTCCTCGATCCGGCCGCGCTCCCGGCAGACTTCAGCGCCCGTATCGGCTCATATCGCAGCGGCTCCGGCTCCTTCCGGATGAACCTCGCGCTGAGCGAACTGCCGAGCTTCACCGCGCTGCCGGGGCGCGAGCCGGCCGAGCATCATGGCGCCGGCATCGTCATCGCGCCAAGCCTCGCCTATATGGAGCGCGCCTATTTCGACGCCCGGCGCTCCGGCTGGTCGGCTGAGCCGATCATCGAAATGCTCATTCCCTCGACCCTCGACGATTCCTTGGCGCCCCCGGAGCAGCACGTTGCATCCCTGTTCTGCCAGCATGTCGCGCCCAAGCTTCCAGACGGGCGCTCGTGGGATGAAGCGCGCGAGACAGTCGCCGATCTCATGATCGACACGGTCGAATCTTACGCGCCGGGCTTCAAGGCGTCCGTCATCGCGCGCCAGATCCTCTCACCCCTCGATCTCGAGCGCGAATTCGGCCTTGTCGGCGGCGATATTTTTCACGGGAAGCTGAGCCTCGACCAGCTCTATTCCGCAAGGCCGGTGCTCGGCCACGCCGACTACCGCTCGCCCATTCGAGGCCTATACATGTGCGGCGCCTCGACCCACCCCGGCGGCGGCGTCACCGGCGCTCCCGGCCACAATGCGGCGCGCGAAATGATCCGCGACTTCCGCGCCGGCCGATGGCCAAGCCGCCTGTAGCGCGAGCCTCTTGTGTGGAAGGCGGGGCAGGATGCGCGCCTCATTCCGCCAGTATATGAAATGGAGCGGCCTCGACGGCGATGACGAGCCGCTCGCCTCTCAATTCTCAGGTTCCCAAATGGACGAACTTCACAACCCCTTCAAGCAGGCGCTCAAGGCCGGCCGATTGCAGCTTGGTCTGTGGCACAGCCTGTCGAGCCCGATTGTTGCCGAAATCCTCGGCGACGCCGGATTCGATTGGATTCTGCTCGACACCGAGCATGCGCCGAACGAATTGCCGATGGTGCTCGCTGAGCTTCAGGCGATGAGGGGAAGCAAAGCTCATCCGGTCGTCCGACCAGCCTGGAATGACCCGGTGGTCGTCAAGCGGCTCCTCGACATCGGCGCGCAGTCGCTACTCATTCCCTACGTGGAGACGGAAGAGGAAGCGCGTCGCGCGGTCATGTCGGTTCGCTACCCGCCCGATGGCTTCCGAGGCTTCGCAGGCCAGGCGCGGGCCTCGCGCTACGGCCGGGTGAAGGGATATCACGCGGCGGCCAACGCCGAGATCTGTCTTCTTTTGCAGGTCGAGACAAAGCTCGGACTTGAGAACCTCGAAGCAATCGCGAGCGTCGAAGGCGTCGATGGCGTGTTCATTGGCCCCGGCGACCTTTCCGCCGCGCTCGGCTATCTCGGCCAACCCAACCATCCCGAAATTATCAAGATCATCGACGACATGATTCCGCGTATCAAGAACGCCGGCTGCGCGCCTGGGATTCTGACCGGCGACGCGGAACTCGCCCAGCATTATATCGAGCGCGGCTGCCTGTTCGCCGCGGTCGGCTCCGACATCGGACTGCTGGCAAGGGGCGCCGATCAGCTTGCGGCGAAATTCAAGGGCCAGAATTCCGGCCGGTGATCGCAAGTCGAACGCAATGAGGTCGCGAGGGATGGGAGGAGTTGGAATGCATAGCGCAAGCGCCGCCATGCTCGAGGCGCTGCAGGAAGCGCGCGTTTCCTACATCTTCGCCAATTTCGGCAGCGATCATCCGGCTCTCATCGAGGCAATCGCCGAGGCGCGCGCATTAGGCCGGCCGATTCCCGCGATCGTCACATGTCCACACGAAATGGTCGCGATGACCTGCGCCCACGGCTACGCGCAACTGACCGGCCGCGCGCAGGCTGTCGTGGTCCACGTCGACTGCGGAACCCAGTCGCTGGGCGGGGCCGTCCATAACGCGGCGAAGGCGCGCATTCCGGTATTCGTGTTCGCTGGTCTCTCGCCGTCCACCCAGGAGGGCGAGGCGACCGGCAGCCGCAACGAGTTCATCCAATGGATCCAGGATGTGCCCGATCAGCGCGGCATCGTCCGCCAATACATGAAATACGACAACGAGCTTCGTCACGCGGGCAACGTGAAGCAGATCGTCCATCGATCCCTTCAGATCGCCCATAGCGATCCCAAGGGGCCGGTCTATCTCGTCGGCGCACGTGAAGTGATGGAAGCGGAAACGAAGAGCGTCGCGATCGATGTGGCGGAATGGTCGCCGCTCGCGCCGGTTCCGCTGGCTGAGGCCGGCGTCGCGAGCCTCATCGACGCCATGCAAAAGGCCGTGAGGCCACTGATCGTCACCTCTTATGTCGGGCGCAATACCGCCGCGGTGACCGAGCTCATCCGCTTCTGCCGCCGCCTGGGCGTGGGCGTGCTCGAATCGGTGCCGAGTTACGTCAACTATCCCCACAACGATCCTCTCTACCAGGGCAATCATTGGAACCATCCGTTCCAAAACCGCGCCCTGGCCGAAGCCGATTTCGTTCTGGTCGTGGATAGCGACGTGCCGTGGATTCCGACCGTCAGTAAGCCGAGCGACGGCGCCTCGATCGTCATCATCGACGTCGATCCGCTCAAGCAATCGACGCCGCTCTGGTCCATTAAGGCGCGGCAATCTTATCGAGCCGATGCAGCGACTGCGTTCGCACAGCTGAACGCTCGCCTCGATCGCGTCGACATCGATGAAGGGGCCGCCGAGCGCCGGCGCCGTCACTACGCCGAGCGCCATCGGGAGCGGAAGGCCGAGCTCGACCGCCGCGAGGAGCCAAACGGCGACATCATCACGCCGGAATATCTGACCGCTTGCGTGCGTCGTCAGGTGGGGCTCGAGACGATCGCGCTCAACGAAGGCATCACCAATTATCCGGCGATCTGCGATCACATGGCCCGCGAGCTCCCGGGCACGATGTTCGCGAGCGGCGGCGGTTCGCTCGGCTGGACCGGCGGCGCCGCGATCGGCATGAAATTGGCCGCCCCGGACAAGACCTTCGTCGCCCTCACCGGCGACGGCTCCTATATGTTTTCCGCGCCCTCCGCCGTGCACTGGATGGCGCGCCGCTACCGCACGCCGTTCCTGCAAATCATTTATAACAACCGCGGCTGGAACGCGCCGAAGTACTCCGCGCTCGCCGTTCATCCCGACGGCTTCGCCAGCCGTGCGAAGGATCTGGATTTGAGCTTCGACCCGCCGCCGGACTATTCCGGCATCGCCGCGGCGGCGGGCGGCGCCTATGCGCGGCTAGTCAAGCGTCCGCAAGACGTCGAAGCCGCGGTCGCCAAGGCTCTAAAAGTGGTGCTCGAGGAGCAGCGTTGCGCGGTCCTCGACGTGTGGCTGTCCCATGTTTGACCGATAGCCAGCCAGCGCAGCCTCGATCCTGGCCTTCATCGCCGCCGCCTGCTAAAGTTCCGGCGTTGACCCTTGGCGTCGCGCGGTGGTTTTCGGGCGCTCGACAAGGGTCCGCACAGCGGAGAGAGCATGATGCGCGCGCTTGTTCTTGTCTGTGGCGCCCTGCTGGCGATGGGATCTTCGGGTTACGCTCAGGATCAATTGAAGGGCGTCTACGGGCCTCCTGGATCGACGCCTCCTGCCGCCAAGTCCGGCAAGCCCGCTTCGTCTTCCCTGGACCTGGGGGCCATCGGCAACGGTCCGCGCATCACGATCGTGGGGAAGGCGACCGAAGGTCAGACGCTGCCGAGCAACGTCACCCCTGCCCCGATCTCCGATCGGCCGGGCTATGGGACGGCGATCGTCAACGGGCATCGCTCCATTATCGACCTCAGCAACAATCGCATCGTCCAGGTCGTGGATTAGGCGAGGCCGTCCGTAAGCGCTTCGGCCTTCGCGCCGACCTGGTGGCAAAAAAGCCGCCATCATTAATTTTCTGTCAACTCGACTGGGAGATGATTGACCATTCGTCAGCGCGTCGCGCGCGGACGGAGGTTTCGCCGAGCGCTGAGTCGCGCCCGAATTTCGATCGCCTCGAAGGAGGTCGCAATGAAGACCATCTCCCGCCGACAGGTTTTGACCATAGCCGCGGCGAGCGGCGCCGTTGGCTTTGCCGCGCCGGCGCGAGCCGAAGCGCCAGCGCCGTTTTCCCCTGACGAGATCGTCAACGACGGCCAGCGGTTTTTTGGCACGGTGTCGCGTGGGCTGGCCGACGGGGTTCAAGAAGCCGGCCGTCGTTGGGGCCTGCCCAATGCGTATATTCTTGGCCAGGAGGCGTCCGGCGCATTCGTGGGCGGCCTCCGATTCGGCGAAGGCAAGATGTATACCCGCAACGCCGGCAACCAGCCGATCTTCTGGCAAGGGCCGTCGATCGGTTTTGACGCCGGCGCCGACGGCGACCGGACCATGATGCTGGTCTATAACCTGCCCGACACCGGGGCGATTTTCGATCGCTTCGGAGGGTTGGACGGGTCGGCCTATTTCATTGGAGGCCTGGGCTTTACCGCGGTCGGCGCCAAGGGCGTGGTCGTGGTTCCCATCCGGACCGGGCTGGGATGGCGGCTCGGGATCAACCTCAATTATCTCAAATTTACGCAGCGGGCGACCTGGAATCCATTCTGATCGCCCGCGCCGACCTTGACCGGCGGCCTCCGACGTTGGACGTGTTCCACCAGGAGGCACGCGCATGATCATCGACTGCCACGGGCATTACACGACTGCTCCCAAGGCGCTCGAGGCGTGGCGCAACCGGCAGATCGCCGGCATCAAGGACCCGGCTGAGGCGCCCAAGGTCGCGGAACTCAAGATCAGCGACGACGAGCTTCGCGAGTTGATCGAGACGAACCAGTTGCGCCTGATGAAGGAGCGCGGCTGCGACCTCACGATCTTCAGCCCGCGCGCGAGCTTCATGGCCCATCACATCGGCGATTTCGCTGTGAGCTCAACCTGGGCCTCGATCTGCAACGAGCTCTGCTTCCGCGTCTCGAAGCTCTTTCCCGACCATTTCATCGGCGCGGCGATGCTGCCGCAGAGCCCGGGCGTCGATCCGAAGACATGCATCCCCGAACTCGAGCGATGCGTCCGCGACTACGGCTTCGTCGCCATCAACCTCAACCCCGATCCCTCAGGCGGCCACTGGACAAGCCCGCCGCTCACGGACCGCTGGTGGTACCCGATCTACGAAAAGATGATCGAGTGGGACATCCCGGCGATGGTGCATGTCTCGACGAGCTGCAACGCCTGCTTCCACACGACGGGCGCTCACTACATCAACGCTGATACGACGGCGGTCATGCAGTTCATTCAAGGAGCGCTGTTCGAGGATTTCCCGACCCTGCGCTTCGTCGTTCCGCACGGCGGCGGCGCCGCGCCCTATCACTGGGGACGCTACCGCGGTCTCGCGCAGGAATTGAAGAAGCCGCTGCTCACCGAGCAGCTCCTGAAGAACGTCTTCTTCGACACCTGCGTCTATCATCAGCCGGGCGTCGATCTCCTGACCAAGGTGATCCCGGTCGACAACATCCTCTTCGCCAGCGAGATGATCGGCGCAGTGCGCGGCATCGATCCTGAGACCGGCCATCATTACGACGACACCAAGCGTTACATTGAGGCGACCGGGAATCTCAGCCCCGACGAGCGCCACAAGGTCTATGAGGGCAACGCCCGGCGGGTCTATCCGCGTCTCGACCAGGCGCTCAAGGCCCAAGGCCGATAGCGCGAGCCCCGCCGGCCTTGCGCCATCGATACAACCAGACCGCGAATTCCGCAGCAACTTAAACGCCACTAAAAGCGCCTAAACGCTAGTAAACGTTAGTAAAAGTGCTGGCGTTTACTAGCGCTTATTTTTTTGAATCGAGCCTTTTCAATGGGTTACAAGCGTTTGGAGTAAAAAAATTGCGGCCGTTCCTCCAACTCGCCTCTCAGGTTGCGGTCAAGCCTACCCCGCGCGCCATTCTTTCCTGTTCTCTCATCGGTCTGCCGCCAGTCGCGAGACGGATTCTGCAACCCAAAATCAATAGCACGATATTCCGCTTTACACAACTAGATCCCGGCTCTTATTGCGTTCGCTGCGGGTCTGGGTGAATTGGGAAAGCCGTCATGGGGCGCCTTGAGCCGGCCAGCCACGCTGCGTCACAAATCTCTCACCCAGTTTTAGAGGCTTACAACAGGGCCGCAGTGTTCTCGTGGATTGCCGGGTCGGCCCGGCCAGGACGGAAAACAGAATCACAGCCTCGTCAACGGTTAAGGCTATAGAGCCGATATCGATAAACGCCAGCATTCCAGGAAGCCGTTCGGACCTGGATCAGCGGGCCTTCGCCTCATGAAGGGGCGCGCACTCTGAGCCACCGGCGTGTATCGTTCGACGCGAAGGCTTTGTCGCGCTCTCGCGTCGTCCTTTCAGGCGCCTTGCTTGAACGGATCTGCGAACTGGAGCCGCGGCGCAGTGTGAAAATCCTTGTCTATTTCCGGGAGACGTCGGGATGACGCAATCTGCTCTAATCAGCGACTTCTTTAAGTTCCATCTGGGCGGCCGCGTGGCGCCCGCGGATCTCCGCCTCCTGCTTGAAATGCAATGGAGCGCCGGCGAGGCGAGCGACCCGTTGCGTATTCGATTTCTTGCAGGCGACCAGGCGCCAGCGCAAGTCTTAGTGGAGTCTTCTGGTCGAGCCGACCTTACCGGCCTGGAGCGCGCTGCGCGCGCGCAAGCCATGACCGACATGTTTCGCTACAGCGGCTTCGTGGCGGAGTGTGGCGATGGCGCAGCGCTCAGCTATTGGTTCGGCCCAACGAATTTTACAATCGACGCCGCACCGATCGTTCGATTCGACCGCAAGGGAGACTTTTCCGTTCTACCCGGCAGTTGCATCGCGGAGGCTTTTCTGGCGCTCGCAGCAGACAAAGACGAACGTCGCTTCGTGGAACTGCGCGATCAACTCGAACAACATGGCCTGCACATCGTTCCGACTTCGCTCGCCGATATCCGGGCCCCGGTTTGCACTCCGAGCCCACAAACTGTCTACCAGCAGATTCTTGCGACATATCGCGCGAACCTCTCGGCGGCTGTGCCTCCCCAGTCCGGCGGTCCGGTCGAAATTCTTGTAACCGAACGATAATCGCGTCGTCGCTGACGATCAAAGCGGTGCGAGCAAAGCCATCAGCCCGAAGGTAGACAAGTGTCACCGCTGTTCATCGGGTTTGGCTATGTTGTTCCTGTCATCACCATCGCACCGGACGCCGCGGCCCGGTCTCGCGGCGGTGGTCAGGGCATACGTCCGCGCCGACCTTCTGACATCGTCACGCGGTTCTTGACGCTGGGACGGTCCTGCATCCTCGCGTACCAGGCCTGAAGCGCTTCGCAATCGGCAGGCGCCGGCAGCTTCACGAGGCCCGCAAAGATCAGGCCGCCGATGACCGTGATGTCGGCCATCGAGAAGGCTTCGCCGGCGACGAACGGCTGCTTTTTCAGTACGCCATTGAAATAGCGCATCCCCCTCACGGCTTTATCGCGCTGACGAAGCCCCCACTCGGCGTTCTGGTAAATCTCCACATCGGGCCCGAGACCTGGCGTCGCGTGGTGGAAATAAACGCTGACAGCGTCGAGCAGCTCCAACTCGGCGCGCTTGTTCATCATGTGAATCAAGCCCTTTTCGCGCGGCGTCGTTCCGGTGAGAGTTGGAGCGCCATCAAGCGCGTCGAGGTATTCGGTAATCGCCGTGCACTCGGCGATCAGGGTCCCGTCGTCGAGTTCAAGCACCGGCAGCGTGCCGGAATAGTTCTTGGCGGCGATGAACTCGGGCTTTTTGTGCTCGCCTTTGTACAGATCGACCGTCTCGAACCGGACGCGCGATTGCAGGTTCTTCTCGGCTAAGGCGATACGGACGCGGGCCGGATAAGGGCCTGTGGGAAAATCGTAGATCTTCATCGTGGCCAGGTTGTTTGGGTCGAAACTGGTGACGTGGGAGCTCATGCCATACCTCTACCTGTCAGATGGTAGGCTGACATAGAGCTTCAAATGGCAGCGGTCAACGTCTATCTATCACTTGGTAGGTGAGTCGGGGTGAGGGTGAGGCGCGCAATGAGGTCAAGCTCTCGGGAAGCCATTCTGGCGGCGGCCAAACGAGCGGCGCAGGCGCATGGTTACAACGGCTTGAATTTCCGCGATCTCGCGGATGAGGTGGGCATCAAGGCCGCAAGTCTCTACCACCACTTCCCAAGCAAGGCCGATCTCGGCGCAGCAGTGGCGAGGCGCTATTGGCAGGACACTGCGGCCGGTCTCGAGTCCATGCTGGCCGAAACTCTAGATCCGCTCCTTTGCCTGCGTCGCTATCCCGAGGTGTTTCGCAAGGCGCTTGCGACGGGGAACGGCATGTGCCTGTGCAGCTTCATGGCCGCCGAATATGACGACCTGCCGGAAGCGGTGAAGCAGGAAGTGCAGGTCTTCGCCGATGTCAACACAGCCTGGCTGAGCAGGCTCCTGTCCGCTGCGGCTGTGGTCGACGCCGGGGAAAGCGAACAGAGAGCGCGCGCCATCTTCGCCGCTGTCGCCGGCGCGCAACTCATTGCCCGAAGCAGAGCGGATATCGCGCTCTACGACAGCTTGATCGACGGCTATCGCGTAGCCGGTCTCCTGCCCGAATAAGCGGCGCAATCTTCAGGTGTCTCGTGATATAGATCAAGATGTAAAGGCTCGATTAGGGCTAATAATATCCCCCACAGGTTGGGAATCTATGAGGAGGAATCATGACCCCCAATGTTCCGGGACACGACGGCCATTTGTGCTATCCCTATGGCGACACTTCTGCCGACGAGGCGACTCTGGCCGCCGTCCTCAATGCGCTCCATCGACATCCCGGCGTACCTCATGATCAGGTGAAAGTGGAGGTCAGCCACGGACGCGCTGTGCTCAGCGGCACGGTCGCGCGCGGCTCCCAGAGCAAGTGGGCGGAGCAGTGCGCAACGACCACTCCGGGCGTCATTGAGATCACCAATCTCATTACCGTCGAGCACTGATCCCGCGCCGTAGGATCGCAAACTAGTCATTTAAGGCCCTCGGCGAGCGGCGGCGGGTGTCGCGATGTCGCCACCTCGAACGCGAGACCCTACATGATCAAGACTGATGTCATCGCTCCGGGCGTACTGAAGATCATTGCACCGGGGAAATTAAACGCGGACGACTTTTTGGAGTTGGCCCCGCAAGTCGAAGCGCTCATCAAGCAAAACGGCCTAATCAGGTTGCTTATCGATGCCTCCCGCGTGGACGGCTGGGAGAACATCAACGCCCTCGAAAAACACGTGACATTCGTCAAGGCGCATCAACAAAAGGTCGAGCGCATCGCAATCATTGCGCGACACGACTGGCAACGCTGGCTCGTGGGCGCCGTAAAGGTCCTTCTTCACCCGGAGGTGAGGACATTCGACAAGGGGGAAGAAAACGAGGCAACCCGGTGGCTTAAAAGTTGAGAGCATAAGAGTTTTTTGCTAGCGGGGAGACTTTGCTCACGGCGGAGCTCGAGTTTCCGGTGCGATCCTCTCTCTTGTGAAGCCCAGGGGCCGTCGCCTTACGGAAGGGACGCGCCTCCCAAGCCCACGAACGTCTGTCTCTCGATACGAAGGTCGGCCGCGGACTGGCGTTGTCCTTTTCAGGCCGACAACAGAAAAGGAATTCGCGATGCCGCTGCGGCTCCCGTTTCGCCCATCCGTTTGAGCAACGCCAATTTCTGTACATCGCCAGGCCGAACGCCCCGAAGGAAAGAATTCATCAAATCAGACTGCAGTCGCGCAGCCAGGCGTCGAGGTCGGGGCGCTGGCGCCATCGCGCCGTATTGCGCAGGGTCGGCCCCCACATCCGCAGCCAGTCCACCGGCTCCGCCGGACTCGGCGCCGGGGTCGCAAAGCGCATTCTTTTCTCCACGGTCTGCGCCATGGCGGTGGCGCCGGCTCCGACGACGAGATAATCTGTTTCGCTGGCCTCGGATTGCATCGCGATCCCCCCGCGCTACCGCCCCAATGATGCTTCACTTTCTTACAGACTACAATCGTAGGCAGGATAGTTCGGGTAGCGCAGATCTCTTCCGTTTGCTGCGGTTGCAGTCTCACCGGGGCGCCGCACGGTCTACCCGCGGCGCGCAGGGGCTACGTTGCGCCCCGCTTGGCATCAGGACTATGAAGTGGACGGGTCGGTCCGCGTCTACACGACGCGCAGCGCGTAGGGGTGCGAGGAGGAAGCGATGACCGAACTCGGCGTCGTCAGGCGCAAGGTCAAGCGAGCGGAACGCGCCGCGGTCGAAGAGCTCGGGCGCTATGGCGTCGCGACCGTGCATGAGGCGATGGGGCGCGTCGGGCTCATGAAGCCCTATATGCGGCCGATCTATCCGGGCGCGCTCGTTTCCGGAACGGCGGTCACGGTTCTCCTGCATCCCGGCGACAATTGGATGATGCATGTTGCAGCCGAGCAGATCGAGCCCGGCGACATCGTGGTCGCCGCGATCACCGCCGAATGCACCGACGGCTATTTCGGCGATCTCCTGGCGACGAGCTTCAGGGCGCGGGGCGCGAAAGCCCTGATCATCGACGCCGGCGTGCGCGACGTGAAGACGCTGACCGAGATGGGCTTTCCCGTCTGGAGCAAGTGCGTCAGCGCCAAAGGCACGGTGAAAGCGACCTTGGGCTCGGTCAATATTCCCATCGTCTGCGCGGGCGCCGCGGTCAATCCGGGCGACGCGATCGTCGCCGATGACGACGGCGTGGTCGTGGTGCCGGCGGAATGGGCGAGCCGAACCGCCGAAGCGGCGAAAGCGCGCGAAGCCAACGAGGGCGGCAAGCGCGCCGAGCTCGCCGCCGGCGTGCTCGGTCTCGACATGTACAAGATGCGCGAGCCGCTCGAAAAGGCGGGACTCAAATATGTCGACTGAAGGCGCCGTGAACGCCGCGGCTAAACCTGTCACCGGGCCGTTCGAGAAGACCAAAGGCTGGCTCGACTGGTATGAGGGGCCGAGCAAGCCGAGCTTCGCGCTGCCCCCGGGAGCCGTCGACGCGCATTGCCATGTGTTTGGGCCGGGGGCCGAATTCCCTTATGCGCCCGAGCGCAAATACACCCCCTGCGACGCTAGCAAGGCGCAATTGTTCGCGTTGCGCGACCATCTGGGCTTCGATCGCAACGTCATCGTGCAGGCGACGTGTCATGGGGCCGACAACAGCGCGATGGTCGACGCGCTTCTCTCCAGCAATGGCCGAGCGCGCGGCGTCGCGACGGTGCGCCGCGACGTGAGCGCCGCGGAGCTCAAGCGGCTCGATGCGGCGGGCGTGCGCGGCGTACGGTTCAATTTCATCAAACGGCTGGTCGACTTCACGCCGATGGACGAACTCAAAGCCATCACCGAGCGCGTGATCGAGCACGGCTGGCATATTGTCGTCTATTTCGAGGCGGCGGACCTGCCCGAGCTTGCGGATTTCTTCTCCGAGCTGCCGGCCGACATCGTTGTCGACCACATGGGCCGGCCGGACGTGACGAAGCCCGTCGACGGTCCGGAATTCAAGCGCTTCCTCAAGTTCATGAACGATTACGAGAATGTCTGGTGCAAGGTGAGCTGCCCCGAGCGCCTGTCGGTCTCCGGTCCCCCCGCGCTGAACGGCGAGACAAACGCCTATCGCGACGTCGTCCCGTTTGCGCGCAAAGTGGTCGAAGAGTTTCCGGATCGGGTGCTGTGGGGCACCGACTGGCCGCATCCGAACCTCAAGGACCACATGCCAGACGACGGGCTTCTGGTCGACTTTATCCCCCATATCGCGCCTGCAGCCGATCTGCAGGACCTGCTCCTGGTCGACAATCCCACGCGCCTCTATTGGCCTGAGG
This sequence comes from uncultured Alphaproteobacteria bacterium, assembly GCA_963737365.1. Classification (GTDB taxonomy): domain Bacteria; phylum Pseudomonadota; class Alphaproteobacteria; order Rhizobiales; family Beijerinckiaceae; genus Roseiarcus. The sequence continues at coordinate 1,578,773 of CAVTSD010000001.1, read as the reverse complement.
AGAGGACAAACTGAATCATGGCCCTCGACAAAGCGTTCACGGAGATTCCCGGCACGACCGTTTTCGACGCCGAGCAGTCGCGCAAGGGCTATTGGCTGAACCAGTTCTGCATGTCGCTGATGAAGGCGGAGAACCGCGCCCGCTTCAAAGCCGGCGAGCGTGCCTATCTCGATGAGTGGAAGATGAGCGAGGAGCAGAAGCAGGCCGTCCTTGCCCGCGATCTCAACCGCTGCATCGAGCTCGGCGGCAACATCTATTTCCTCGCCAAGATCGGCGCGACCGACGGCAAGAGCTTCCAGCAGATGGCCGGCAGCATGACGGGCATGACCGAGCAGGAATACCGCGACATGATGATCAGGGGCGGACGCAACATTGAGGGGAACCGTAAGATCGGCGAGCACGGGGACGCCCAGCGCCCGCGCAAGGACGTGTGACCCATGGCCCGCATCACCGCCTCGCTGTACACCTCACACATCCCAGCCGTCGGCGCCGCCTTCGACCTCGGCAAGACCAAGGAAGACTATTGGAAGCCGGTCTTCGGCGGATACGATTTCGACAAGCAATGGATGAAGGCGCACAAGCCCGACGTGATTGTCGCCGTCTACAACGATCACGCGACAGCCTTCTCTCTTGCGATGATCCCGACCTTCGCGATCATGACCGGGCCGGAATTCAATCCCGCGGACGAAGGCTATGGCGCGCGCCCAGTGCCGACCGTCATTGGCGACCCGGAGCTCGCCTCGCACATCGCCTCGGAAGTGATCCAGCAGGATTTCGACTTGACCATGGTCAACGAGATCGACGTCGACCATGGCCTCACCGTGCCGCTCTCCTGCGTCTTCGGCGAAGTCAAGGAATGGCCGTGCAAGATCATTCCGTTCGCGGTCAATGTCGTGCAGCACCCCGTGCCCTCGGGCGCCCGTTGCCTGGCGCTCGGCCGGGCGATCGGGCGCGCGGTCATGAGCTATCCCGAAGACATCAATGTGCACATCTGGGGCACAGGCGGCATGAGCCATCAGCTCCAGGGCCCGCGCGCCGGCCTCATAAACAAAGAGTGGGACAACGCATTCCTCGACCGCCTGATCGATGATCCCATCGGCCTGTCGAAGACGCCCAATATCGAATATGTCCGCGAGGCGGGATCAGAAGGCATCGAGCTTGTGATGTGGCTGGTTGCGCGGGGGGCGATGGCGGATGTCGTCACCGGTGGCGCAAAGCCAACGGTCGCGCACCGCTTCTATCACGTGCCGGCGTCCAACACGGCTGTTGGGCACCTCATATTGGAGAATGCGGCCTGACGCGCCACAGGCTTCATCCGAGGAGCCCGCAAAGCGGGCGTCTCGAAGGATGATCCAGTGACCGCAGGCGTTTGAGATAGCTCAAAATGTCCTTCGAGACGCGCCGTCTTCAGCGCCGCTCCTCAGGACGAGGCCGAAGGAGTTCATTTCAATGGCGCCCAACCTCAAAGTCGCGCTCGCCGGCGCCGGCGCCTTTGGCCTCAGACACCTCGACGCGATCAAGCTGATCGACGGGGTCGAGACGATCTCGCTCATCGGTCGCGAGCTCGCCAAGACAAAAGAAGCGGCGGCGAAATATGGCGTCGGGCATGTCACGACCGATCTTAGGGAGACCCTTAAGCTGCCGGGGCTCGATGCGGTCATCCTGGCGACGCCGACGCAAATGCACGCCGAGCAGGCGCTTCAGTGCCTCAACGCCGGCAAGCATGTGCAGATCGAGATTCCGCTCGCCGACAGTTTGACAGACGCGGAGGCGGTCGTCGCCGCGCAGCAAGAGACCGGGCTCGTCGCCATGGTCGGCCATACCCGCCGCTTCAACCCGAGCCATCAGTTCGTGCGCAAGCGTATCCTTGATGGCGAATTCCATATCCAGCAGATGGACGTGCAGACCTTTTTCTTCCGCCGCACGAATATGAACGCGCTCGGCCAGCCGCGCTCCTGGACCGATCACCTGCTCTGGCATCACGCCGCGCACACCGTCGATCTCTTCGCCTACCAGTGCCGCTCGCCGATCGTGAAGGCCAACGCGCTGCAGGGACCGATCCACCCGACGCTCGGCATCGCGATGGATATGAGCATCCAACTGAAAGCCGAAAACGGCGCGATCTGCACGTTGTCGCTGTCGTTCAACAACGAGGGGCCGCTCGGCACCTTCTTCCGCTACATCGGCGACACCGCGACCTACATCGCCCGCTACGACGATCTCTTCACCGGCAAGGACGAGACAATCGACGTCGCCCATGTCGACGTCAGCATGAACGGCATCGAATTGCAGGACCGCGAGTTCTTCGCCGCGATCCGCGAGGGCCGCGAACCCAACGCGAGCGTCGCGCAGGTGCTGCCGTGCTACCAGGTGCTCGACCAGCTTGAGCAGCAACTGGCGGCCGGGTGATTCGGGCCGCCATCGCGCGCGTTGGCGCCCTTTATATAACGCTGAAGCCGTGCGCCTCGTGGCTGGCCTCGCACTTAGTCAAGTCGTCTCTCGCGGAACGAGCGTAGCTGCTCGCCAGCAAGCGCCACGCTGCCGCCTGATCGCGGATGAAACGAGCAATGTCGGGATCGAGACCCTCTCGCATCGCATCCGCCCATCGGGACGCGCGACATCGGCAAAGCGCGGCCATTTCCTTCTCCCGCGCGATTCGTGCGGCGCGACGGGACGATGCGTCGCGGACCCCGTGGCGTTCCATGAACGCACGAACCGAGGACACCTCGTGACTCATCGCCTCCGCTCCACCAGATGACACAACGTCTTGCCTTCGCAGCCTTGAGTAGGGGCTCGACGCCAGGAACGCTGTGACCGTCGTCACAGGACGGGACACCTCAGCGCGGCGCAGCCCAACGGGCGCGCGAGGCGCTCGACGATCTCGCCGCATTTCGCTTGCAGCGTTGGGCGCATGACGCGCTCGCGCTACGGATATGGGACTTGCGGCAAAACCTCACCGCGTACGATGCGGCCTATGTCGCCCTCGCCGAGGCGCTCGGCGCGCCGCTTCTGACGCGAGACAGACGGCTCGCTTCGGCGCCAGGCATTCGGGCGCGTCGAGGTGGCGTGAGGCCGCGCGGCTCACATTGTCGTCATTGCGAGAAGTGAAGCGACGAAGCAATCCAGGGGCCCTAAGGGCGTCCTACGTTCCGCTGGATTGCTCCGCATGCCCTCGAAATGGCGGGCGGGGTCAATTTAGAAAGATCCCGCGCCGCGCTGAAGGGAAGGACTGCCTACCGCAATTCGGCGGTGAACTTCTGGATCTTCTTGCACGCCTTTTCGAGCTGCTCGAGCGACGTCGCGTAGGAGACGCGGAAGTTCGGGCCCTGGCCGAAGGCAGTCCCGTGCACAACGGCGACGCCCTCCGCGTCCAGAAGCTCGGTGACGAAATCCTCGTCGTTTTCGATCACCTTGCCCGACGGCGCTTTCCTGCCGATCGCGCCGGCGCAGGACGGATAGACGTAGAACGCGCCTTCCGGCTTCGGGCATTGCAGATGCTTGGCCTGGCCGAGCATCGACACGACGAGATCGCGCCGCTCCTCGAACGCCTTGCGGCGCACGGGCATGAAGTCCTGCGGCCCGTTGAGGGCCTCGACCGAGGCCCATTGCGCGATCGTGCAGGCGCCCGAAGTCTGCTGCCCCTGCACCATGTCCATGGCCTTGATGAGCTCGGTCGGCCCCGCGGCGTAGCCGATGCGCCAGCCGGTCATGGCGTAGGATTTCGACACGCCGTTCATGGTGAGCGTGCGCGCCTTCAAAGCCGGCTCGATCTGGGCGGGCGTCGTGAACTTGAAGTCCCCGTAGACCAGATGCTCGTACATGTCGTCGGTCAGCACCCACACATGCGGATGGCGCATCAGCACGTCGGTGAGCTCTTTGAGCTCGCTCTCCGTGTAGGCCGCGCCCGACGGGTTCGAAGGCGAGTTGAGGACGAGCCACTTGGTGCGCGGCGTGATCGCGCGCTCGAGGTCCGCAGCCTTGAGTTTGAACCCGTTCTCGATCGTGGTCGGCACGGCGACCGGCGTGCCGCGGTTTATCGCCACCATTTCCGGATAGCTAACCCAATAGGGCGCGGGGATGATGACCTCGTCCCCCTCGTTCATGGTGACGAGGAAGGCGTTGTAGAGGATCTGTTTTCCCCCGGTCGCGACGATCGTGTCGGTCGCCTTGTAGTCGAGGCCGTTCTCGCGGGCGAACTTGGCCGCGATCGCCTCGCGCAAGGGGGGAATGCCGAGCACGGGCGGATATTTGGTCTCGCCGCGCTCGATCGCCTTGATCGCCGCCTGCTTGATGTTGTCGGGCGTGTCGAAATCGGGCTCCCCGACCGAAAGCGAGATCACTTCCCGTCCTTTGGCTTTGAGGTCGCGCGCCTTCTGCGTCATCGCGATGGTCGCGGATGGCTTAACGCGAGAGAGGACGTCGGCGAGGAAGGCCACGGACTGGCGCCTTTCGGTTGGGGTTAAGATTAAGCGGCGCAGCTATAGTGAGGCGAGCGGGCTGCGGCAACCCCGGCGGATGAGGGTCAAAACCCAATACGCGGACGGCTGCTTCGCGCAAACAGCGAGCGTTCCCCAATGGCCCGGCGAACAGGTGATATCAACCTTTCCTCTTCCTTCAGGTCGTCCCTATGAACGAGCGGGAAGCGCAAGAAAGTGGTCTTAGGCCGAAGGCGCCAAGAGCGGTCACGCGGACGCAGTGGTTGTACGCCAAGTGCGGCTATAGGAGACGTCTAGAGACGAACCAAAGTTGGCGTTGTCTCCCATCCACGGCTGCGCGAACGCGGTTGTCCGCACCTGGCAACCGACCTGGGAAATCAGTCCTATTCACGTCAGCTATGAGCAACGGTCCAACCGGATGCCGCGGTGGTGAGGACATTGCCGCTCTGATAGGCACCGTCCTTCATAATCCAATCAACGACGGTTCCGCCCTTCTGAAGCAGAATATCGGACGTGCCATCGCCATTATAGTCACCTGTGCCAACGACGCTAAACCCGTCGGTATTGTTTGAGACGACGTTGCCGCTCGCATATTTGCCGTCCTGCATGATCCAATCGACGACCGTGTTACCTTTCTGCAGCAGAACGTCATCCGTGTCATTGCCGGTAAAGTCACCCGTGCCGACCACCGTCCAGCCGGCTGCCCCGCCTATGCTCAAGACGTTGCCGCTCACATACTTGCCGTCCTGCATGATCCAATCGACGACCGTGCCGCCATTTTGCAACAGAACGTCGTCGGTGCCGTTTCCAGCGAAATCTCCCGTACAGACAACGTTATAGCCGGATGCGCTGCCCAAAACGCTGCCGCTCTGATAGACACCGTTGTTCATCAGCCACTCGATGACGGTGCCACCGTTCTGCAGCAAAACATCGGAAACGCCGTTACCCGTGAAGTCCCCTGTGCCGACAACTTTATAGCCGGTTGCGTAGCCCAAAACGTTACCGCCCTGATAGACGCCATTGTTCATCAGCCAGTCGACGACTGTTCCGCCGTTCTGCAGCAAAACATCAGACGTGCCGTTGCCAGTGAAATCCCCCGTGCCGACCACGCTCCAGCCGGCGGCGGCAGTGCTCAGAATATTTACACTTGCATATTCCCCGTTCTTCAGAATCCAGTCGACAACAGTGCTGCCGTTCTGCAGTAGAACATCTGATGTGCCATTGCCGAGGAAATCGTCCTGTGGGGTGGTACTGAAACTCCCGAAAGCCTCGATCCTAGTGCCCGCAACAGCATTCGAAGCATCGAGATTTGTGACCGCGGACAAAGCGAATGATGAGCTGTCGTAGTCGCCGGCGAGACTGAGAGTATACGCCGTGCCGGCGGCGTATATGGTCAGCGCTCCTCCTGCGGCGCTGCCGGCATATGCGTATCCGGTCACGGAAGCGTAAGAAACGCCTTCCAGAATGATTTGGTCACCGAGCCCGCCGAGCGTGATCGTCCCGCTAACGGCGGAGGGGTCGTCAAGTTGCAAAGTGCCTGTGCCATCGGCGAAAGAAATGTCGTTTGAATCCGGGCCGGCTAGCTCGAGTGTCGAGGTCGGGTTGATCTCGATCGTCCCGGCACCACTGACCGAGCTCTGAATGTCCAGCGTGCCACCCCCGCTTCCGGAAACAGGGTCTAGGGGCAAGCCAGCTAAAACGGCGCCGGAATTGGCGACCGGGCCCTCGATGATCCCGGCCCCGTTGACAATGCCGCCTGGGTCTACAACCAGCTCCGGCCCGTTAAATTCAGCCGCGCCGCCCAACAACGACAACGCGCCGGCGACGGTGAGCGGCGTTTCCCAATCGTAGGATTGACCAGCCAGCGACAGGCTGCCAGCCGCAGAGACCAGATTCAATGTAGATTGGATGGGGACCCAGCTCCAACTTGCGCTGTCGAACGAATCGATCGCGCCTCCGCTGTTGAGCGTCATGGCGGCGCCGTCTGTCGTGACAACACCGCCGATATCGAAGTAGAGCGTATTCGAATTTGCGGCGGTATTCCCAGCGTATCCGGCTATGTATGAGCCGCCCGTCAAGCTTCCATCAGAAAATTGCGCGAATCCGGACGGGACTAGGACGACTAAGTTTCCAAACACCGCTGCAAGGGTTCCGCTGTTGACAAGGCCGCCCAGCGTCAGCGTAAGGTCTTCACCAGCGATTTCAGAACTATTGGTCAGCACGCCTGTTGCTGTGAGTTGGCCATAACCCTGGATGTCGCTCCCGTCGTTTTCCAGAGTGCCGACGTCAAGCGTCCCTCCTTCCATGTCGATCGCGCCACCTGCTTGGATGGCGAAATCCGCGGCGACCGTTAAATCGCCATCGATGGTCAGAAAGTCGGACGCAAGTTGAACCGAATCGACTGAGTAGCTCTCATCGGATGCGATAGAGATGAATGAAGTTTCCGTTATTCCGCCGCTCGGCGCCCCGGCTTGAATGACAACTTCGGCGCTAGGGACATCGGGTATGGCGCCGCCGATCCATATCGTCGGATCGCTCCAATCAAAGAACTGATCCGTTGTAGTCGGCTGAAATATGTAAGGGCTCATTGGCGGAGCTTTTCTGCAAAGTTATCGATATGGATAGCCTAGAATGCGAATGCATCGGCCCCTCGATTATCAACAGACCACACGTTGACACACGAATTGTCAGTATTGGATTAAGTCAAACACAATAATTGTAGGCAGAACAGATGACGGGGTGGTGGCCGTTAGTCTTTTGGTGCCTATGCGACCATTGAACGGTCGTCCAACCGCTCGGACCGAACCGATAGACCGTCATTCAAATGTCCGGTTGACGTCGAAACCGGCCAGGCTGACTAGGTTTTGACCCTAGGCCGGTTCAGGCCCCGCGAGGCTCACGGATCACGGCCAGAAAGGCCGGCCCGTACTTTTCCAGCTTGACCGCGCCGACGCCGTGAACGCCGGCCAGTTCGTCGAGGCTGCTGGGCCGCCGCTTGGCGATTTCGATGAGCGTCCGATCGGGGAAAATGACATAGGCCGGTTGCTTCTGGGCCGTAGCGATCGCGCCGCGCAGAGCCTTGAGCGCAGCGAGAAGATCCGCATCCGCGTCCCCCGCTGCGACGGCCTCGGCGACGCGGCGTCGCCGCGCTTTCGGGTTCACCACATCCTCTCGCAAGGCGAAGGGGATATCGCCGCGCAGCACCCGCCTGCCCTCTTCGGTGATCATCAGCCGGTCGCGGTCCTCCCCGTCGCGCCCGATCAGGCCGCCTGATTGCAATTGCCTGAGCACGCCGCGCCACTCGGCGGGCGCGCGATCCTTGCCTGCGCCGAAGGTTTTCAGCGTCTCGTGGCCGTGGCGCAGCACCGTCTCGGTGGCCTTGCCCGACAGAATATTCGCGAGGTGGCCGAAAAAGAACCGGCCCGAGGTGCGCAGAATGGCCGACATCGCCTTTTGCGCCTCGACCCGCCCGTCGATCAGCCGGACCCCGCCCTGGCAGACGTCGCAATGCCCGCACGGGGCCGAATCCTCGCCGAACATGGAAAGAAGCGTCTGGCGGCGGCAGCGGGCCGTTTCGCAGAGCGCGACGAGATCATCGAGCTTCATCGTCTCGACGCGCTTGCGCTCCTCGGGCGCCGCGCTGTCGAGGATCTGGCGCCGCCTGAGCTCGATGTCGCCCGCGCTATAGAGCGTGAACGTGTCGGCGGGCAGGCCGTCGCGGCCGGCGCGGCCGATCTCCTGATAATAGGCTTCGATCGACGAGGGCATGTCGGCGTGAAAGACGAAGCGGACGTCAGGCTTGTCGATCCCCATGCCGAAGGCGACGGTCGCGCAGACGATGCAATCGTCCTCGCGTTGAAAAGCGTCCTGATTGCGCGCGCGTACCTCATGATCGAGCCCGGCGTGATAGGGGAGCGCGCGCCGGCCGGCGCGCGTGAATTCCGCCGCGAGCTCCTCCGTCCGGCGCCGTGACGAGCAATAGACGATGCCGGTTTCGCCCCGGTGCGCGTCGAGCCTGTCCAGGAGCTGGCGGGTGGCGTCCGCTTTCGGCCGCATGGCCAGAAACAGGTTCGGGCGATCGAACGAGCGCACGAAAACCCTGGGACGGCGGACGAACAGCTTCGCGGCGATTTCGTCCCTCGTCGGCTCGTCCGCGGTCGCGGTCACCGCGATCATCTGGACGCCGGGGAGCGCTTCCGCGACCTCGCGCAGGCGCAGATATTCCGGTCGGAAATCGTGGCCCCATTGCGAGACGCAATGCGCCTCGTCGATGGCGAGAAGATCGACCTTGGCCTTCCTCAAGGCGGCGATCGTGTCGTCGCGCAGCAGTCGCTCGGGCGCGATATAGAGAAGCCTCAGCGAACGCTCGTCGAGACCGCGCGCGATCTCTCGCCGTTCGTCGGGATCGGAGGAGGAATTGAGGCTCGCCGCCTCGACTCCGGCCTCGCGCAATTGCGCCACCTGGTCGCGCATCAGCGCGATCAGCGGCGAGACCACAAGGGTCAAGCCGCCGCGGACGATGGCAGGGAGCTGGAAGAGAAGCGACTTGCCGCTGCCCGTCGGCATGACCGCGAGCACGTCCTCGCCCGCGAAGGTGGCGGCGAGGACGTCCTCCTGGCCGGGCCGAAAGTCCGCGAAGCCGAAGACGGTCGACAAAGCCGACCGCGCCTTCGTCATGAGCGCCGGATCAGGCGCCATCAGTCGGACTGCCCGTGGCGGCGGACGGCCGCCTCGCCGATCGCGGGCCTGAGCGCCCCGACGAGGTAGAGCGAGCCGGTGATCAGGAGCCAGGCGCTGGCCTCACGCGCCAGTTCGAGCCCGCGCTCCAGGGCTCGCTTTGCATCCGGCTCGACCTCGCTAATGAGGCCTAGCGACTCCGCGAGCGCCTTGAGCTCGACCGGCGAGCGGGCTCGGCTTGACCCCGGCACATCGCAGAAGATAGCGGTCGAGGCGCGCCGGGCGAGTTCAGTCACGAAACCCTCGGCGTCCTTGTCGGCGGCGAGCGCGACGATCGCTACGCACGGACCGGACAGGTCGGTTATGTGGCCAAGATCGCGCAGGACGGCGCCGATGTTGAACGGCACATGCGCGCCGTCCATGACGACAGGCAAGCGCCGGACCCCGATTTCAACATCGAAGCGCTCCATCCGCCCGGGAAGGCGCGCGGCGGCGCGCGTGGCGCTGTCGAGCAGGGTCGCGCCGACCGGCTCGCCGGAGCGCCCGCTCACGCCTTTACGACGCAACTCGCCGAGGACGGCGGCGGCGAGCGCGAGATTGACCTGTTCGATCGGGGCCGACGGATCGGCGCGCGTGCGCTTGACCCGCGAGCCGAGCTCGTCGGCTCGCGCCTGCACGACGCGCCCCGCTTCGTCCTCGGCCCCGAGGGTTGTGACGAGCACGGCGCCGGGCTTGAGGATCCCGACCTTCTCTCGCGCGATCGCCGCGCGCGTGTGCCCCAAAATTTCCGTATGCTCGAGCGCGATGTTGGTCACGACGGCGATTTCGCCGTCGATGATGTTGGTCGAATCGAGTCGCCCGCCCAAGCCCACTTCGATCACCGCCCACTCGACCGCGGCTTCGCGGAAAATGAGAAAGGCGGCGGCGGTGAGAAGGTCGAACCAGGTCGCATTGGCCGCAGGCGTGCCAGCCGAGCGGGCGGCTTCATAGGCGTCGAGCGCCTGATTCAAGGCTCGCGCAAGGGTGGGCTCGACGACATCGTGTCCCTGAACGCTGACCCGCTCATTGATCCGCTCAACGTGAGGGGAGCCGTAGCGGCCGACACGCAGGCCGGCATGCGCCAGCGCCGCCTCGATCAATGCCGAAACCGACCCCTTGCCCTTGGTGCCGGCGACGTGGACCGCACGAAAGGACTTTTGAGGATCGCCAAGGCGGACGGCGAGATCCTGCATCGGCTCGAGGCCGACGCGCATCGCGTTCCGGGGTCGACGCTCCCAGTCAGTGAGCGCGTCGAGCCGGGCCAGCGCTTGTGTGAGGTCGCGATTCTCGGCCATCGGGCGGTGATACCCGAATCCACTGTCGTCCCGAAAGCGAAGATCGGCTGGGCCCTGCGTGTCGGCAGGAACAAGGCGATTAGCCCAATATTAACTGAGGGAATCGAGGCGGAGCGGTATTTTCGTTTCAATCGAAATGGCTCTGCGTTAAGGATATATTCTGGGGCAAGCCTAAAATCGCCAACACCGGCGACGGGCGCGGGCTGGGGCAATCGTTGGACAATTTCGCGGCGCGGACGGGCCCCAAGCCTTCAGGGCGGGGCAAGTCGTCGAAACGGCCCTTTTCGGTTTTGGCGATCATATGTCTCGCCTTTTCCCTCGTTGCCTGCGCCTCGCGGCCGGAGACCGGCTTTCTCAGCGCCGTGGCCTACAGTCCCCCTGGCGCCGTCGATCACACTTTGCTCGTCGCGACGACGCGCGAGCGCGACGACCGGCCGGGCACGCTTTTCAACGGCGACAGGGCGGCCACCACGAGCTACGCCGAGCTCACAGTCTCGATCCCGCCGAACCACAAGGAAGGCGAAATCGAGTGGGCGACGACGCCGCCCGGCGATCCCAATGTCGATTACGTCGTCCACGACGAAAAATATCTCGATGGCGACAAGGCCTTCGTTCAGGCGCTGAACGCGCAACTCGCGTTGCGGCCGCCGGGACAGCGCAAGGTCCTCCTGTTCATTCACGGCTTCAACACGATGTTCGCCGAGGGCGTCTATCGTCTCGCGCAGCTCGCGCACGATTCGAAAGCTCCCGGCGTCCCGGTGCTGTTCACCTGGGCGTCGCGCGGAAAGCCAACGGCCTACGTCTACGATCTCAACAGCGCGACCGTGGCCCGCGACGCTCTCGAGCATACGCTCCGTCTGCTGCTCGCCAGCAACGCGGAAGAAGTCAACGTGCTGGCCCATTCGATGGGCAATTGGGTCACGGTCGAAGCTTTCCGGCAGATCAAGATTTCCCGCGACCTCAGTCATCGCGACAAGATCGGCAACGTATTTCTCGCCGCCCCCGATATCGACATCGACGTGTTCAAGTCGCAAATGCGTCGTTTCGGCAAACCGCGGAAGCCGTTCTACATCATCCTGTCACAGGACGATCGAGCTTTGTTTCTATCCAGAACCATCGCTGGAGGCGTGACGCGGGTCGGCGACAACCCCGATGTCGACGAACTCGCCACTTTGGGCGCGACGGTCATCGACTTGACCGACCTCAAGGCGACCGACGCCACGAACCACGACAAATTCGCCCAGCTTGCGACCGTCGCGCCCGAACTGCGCACCGTTCTCGCCCACGGCGTGCCGTCAGATCATCGAGCGAGCGATGCTGGCCAGACAGCGGTGAGCGGCGTTGGCTCGATTGTCTCCTTGCCGCTCACGATCCTTGGCGCGCCGATAAAGATCATCGCCAACCAGTAGCGATTGCAGCTCCGTCGAACTGAGCTTTTGTGGACGCGCTTTCCTGCGCTCGAGCCGAGAGGCGCGTAGCCTCACTGCCGATCGTGCAGTCGCCGGCAACTCCCGGAACAAAACGCTTGGAGGCTGGTTGTTGGCGGGCTCCGAGGCCTGTTGAAGGAACAGAACCATGACCGATGCTGATCCGAGAGTCACCAAAGTTTACAGAGAGCCAGTTGCTGTCGCGCCGCGCACGACGATGACGACAACAGGTCCGATTTTTTCGAGCGTCGATTTCATTGCCGGGATCGCTATCGCAGTGATGATATTGGGGCCCCTGGCCATGGCTGCTTTTGTAGTTGGTCGCACCTGAAGTTCGGTGGACTGACAACAGCAGGATCAGACGACCCCTACACTGTCGGGCGGCCGATCTTGACCTTATGCTCCGCCACCGGGATCATTGAGCGCACCTTCTTGACCCTTGCCGGGTCAATCCTGGCGGAGACTATGCCGACCCCGTCCGAGGCCTTTGCGACTACATGGCCCCACGGGTCGGCAACTAGGCTGTGGCCATACGTGTGCCGCTGTTCGTTACCGACGGTGAAAGACCCGGTCTGGGCGCTCGCACAAACGTAAGTTTCGGTTTCGATCGCCCGGGCGCGCAACAGCACCTCCCAATGATCCTTGCCGGTCTGCATCGTGAAAGCGGCCGGCATCGCGATCATCTCTGCGCCTTTTTCCATGAGTGCCTGGAAGAGGTCGGGAAAACGAAGGTCGTAGCAGATCGAGCACCCGACGGTGACGCCTTCGCAATCGTAGGTGATTACCTGGTCGCCAGCCTTCACCGTCGCGCTCTCCCGGTAGGATGTCCCGTCCGGCGTCACCACGTCGAAAAGGTGAATCTTGCGGTAACGGGCGATCTCCTCACCTTCGCGATTAAAGACGACTGAGGTGTTGTGGTAGCGCTCCTCGCCGTCGATTTTTTCCATGATCGAGCCGGCGTGGACGAAGATGCGGTGCTTAACCGCCTGGCCGCGCGCCATTTCATAGGCCGGACCGCCCGGCAAGCGCTCCGCCGCCGCGAGCTTTTCAGCGCGCGCGCCGCCCGCCCAGTCGAATTGTTCCGGCAAGAGCACCCAGTCCGGGCCCTCCTCGGCGACGGCGCGCTCGATCAGCGCCTCGGCCGCAGCGATGTTCGCGGCCTTGTCGTTGATCGAATTCATCTGGATGAGCGAGACTTTCATGCGGGCGCGGACTCCGAGACGTTCGACGAATGTGGTCGGGGCGCGACCGCCCGTCAACCGCGCGCGAAAGCGGCGAAGGCCTTGAGCTGGTCGGCGATGAAGCCGCGCGTCGCTTGATCCGTCAGCTCCCCGGTCTTGGCGTCAATCTTTGTATTGACCTGGGGGATGATGATCTCGGGCTTGTTGAGCATGCGTCCGTCGAGATAGACGAAGACGTGCCTCAGATGCAGTTGCGCGCGCAAGCCGCCGAACAGGCTCGGCGAACTCGTCTGAAGCGCGACCGGCTTTCCGCCGAACGGCTGATTGGGCAGACGCGAGATCCAGTCGATCGCGTTCTTCAGGACGCCTGGGTAGGAATGGTTATATTCCGGCGTGACGATGATGACGCCGTCCGCCTTGCGGATCGCTTCGCCGGCCACATTGACGACAGACGGAAACCCCTCCTGCTGCATGTCGAAATTATAGAGCGGAAACTCGCCGACCGAAGGCAGAGGTTCGATCGTCACCCCTTCTGGGGCGAGCCTGGGAAGGGCGCGGGCGATCGCCGCATTGAACGAGCCCCTGCGCAGGCTGCCCACCATGACGACAAAATGCATCGGCTTGTCCTCGGCAATTCCGGATCCCCTGGAAGTTAGAACCGCCGCCGCCGCGGCAAGCGGGCCGCAGTTTGGCGATCAGCCTGGAATTGCTATGGTCCCTACCAAATCAAGAGGAACTCAGGGAGCCATGATCGCTACAAACGAGCTTTTTTCCGTCCGGGGCCGCACGGCGCTCGTGACCGGCGGGGCGACTGGTCTTGGCCGGATCTGCGCCGAGGCGCTGCTCAGCGCCGGCGCGCGAGTGCTGATCGCCTCACGAAAGGCGGAGGCGTGCGAGGCGGTTGCGCGGGAGCTCTCTGCACTCGGACCCTGCGAGGGCTTCGGGGGCACGGTGGCGAGCGAAGCCGGCGTCGCAGCGTTGGCCGCCGAGACGCGGAACCGCACCGACGCGCTGCATATCCTGATCAACAACGCCGGAGCCAACTGGGGCGCGCCGTTCGAAACCTTCCCCTGGAAGGCGTGGGACCGGGTGCTCGGCGTCAACGTGACCGGCCTTTTCACGCTGACCCGCGATCTCGCGCCCATGCTGATCGCCTCGGCGACGCGCGACTGGCCTTCGACCGTCATCAATATGGGTTCGGTCATGGGAACCGTGACGCAATCGGAAACCGCATGGGCCTATTCCGCCTCGAAGGCCGCAGTGCACCACCTGACCCGCATCCTCGCGGCGGAGCTGGCGGAGAAGCAAGTGACCGTGAACGCGTTCGCGCCTGGGCCGTTTCCGACCAACATGACGAAGTTCGCCATCGGCGACGAGGCGGGGCAAGCCCGCAGCGCTAAAGCCGTCCCGATGGGCCGCGTGGGACGTCCGGAAGACATCGCCGGACCGCTCCTCTTTCTTGCCGGGCGCGGCGGCGCCTACACAACCGGGGCGATCCTGCCCGTCGACGGCGGGGTCAGCGTCACGGCGCCGCCCGCGATGTTCGGAGAACTCGAATGAGCGATTGGGCCGATGTCAAGCGAGTTCCCGCCGCCGAACTCGCCGCCATGGTGGGACGCGATTTCGTCTCCCGCTGGCTCACCGTCGATCAGGCGCGGATCGACGCCTTCGCGAAGATCACTGAGGACGAGCAGTTCATCCACGTCGACCCCAAGCGAGCGGCCGAGACCGCGTTCGGGGGAACCGTCGCCCATGGCTTCCTCACCCTCTCGCTGCTGTCGGCGATGGCCTATAGCGCGCTGCCCAGGATCGAGGGCGCAGCGCACGGTGTGAACTACGGCTTCGACCGCGTGCGCTTCGTCCGGCCCGTCCCCTCGGGAAGCAAGGTGCGGGGGCATTTCACGCTCAAGGCTGTCGCGCCGCGCTCGGCGCGCGAATGGCAATTGACCTACGACGTCAGCGTCGAGGTCGAAGGGGCGCCAAAGCCGGCGCTGGCGGCGACGTGGCTCACGATGCAGGTGATGGGGTAGACGCCGCGTGGGGCTGGCGGGACCGAACTTTGCGGCGCTGTTAGTCGCTCAGCCACGCACCGGATGCCCGCTTTCGCCGGCACGGCAAGGGGCGGCGTTGCCTGACTCGTATTGGCCAGGCTCGCAATGGGGCCCAATAACTCACCCGAACCTCACCGCCTCGCCTAGCGACGGCGCCGTCAGTTCCCCCTCCCACATCACCCTGCGGCCGCGCACGAAGGTTCCGACTGCCCAGCCTGTCACGGTCTTCCCGTCATAAGGCGTCCAGCGCGAGCGTGAGGCGATCCAGGAGTCGCGGATCGTCTCATTGCGCTTCGTGTCGACGATGGTGAAGTCGGCGTCGTATCCGGCCGCGATGCGGCCCTTGCCGACGATTCCGAACAGCCGCTGCGGCCCCGCGCTTGTGAGGTCTACGAAGCGCTGAAGACTGAGCCGTCCGGCATTGACGTGGTCGAGCATGATGGGGACGAGCGTCTGCACCCCGGTCATGCCCGATGGGCTCTCAGGATAGGGCTTGGCCTTTTCCTCGAGGGTGTGGGGCGCATGGTCTGAGCCCAGCACGTCGACGACGCCCTGCTCGAGCCCGCGCCAGATTGCGGCGCGATGGTCGGGGCCTCGGACCGGCGGGTTCATCTGGATTTTTGCGCCCAAGCGCGCATAGTCCTCGGCGCTGAGCGTCAGATGATGCGGCGTCGCCTCGCAGCTCGCCACATCCTTGGCGCTGGCCAGAAACGCCATTTCCTCGCGCGTGGTGATGTGCAGCACGTGCACTTGCGCACGCGCTTCTCGCGCCAGGCGAATAAGCCGCTCGGTCGAACGCAGCGCCGCGATCTCGTCGCGCCACACTGGATGCGACGAGTGATCGCCCCCGACGCGCAGAGGCTTGCGCTCGTTCAGTCGTCCCTCATCCTCGCTATGGAACGCCGCGCGGCGTCGGGTCTGCTTGAGAATCGCCGCCACCCCCTCATCGTCGGCGACGAGAAGGCGCCCGGTCGAGGAGCCCATGAAAACCTTGATCCCCGCCGCGCCCGGCAGCCGCTCAAGCTCGGGAATGTCGGCGACATTGTCGTGCGTTCCGCCGACCCAGAAGGCGAAGTCGCAATGCATCCGGCCGCTGGCGCGCGCGAGCTTGTCGGCGAGCGCGTCGGCGCTGGTGGTCAACGGATCGGTGTTGGGCATTTCGAACACCGTGGTCACGCCGCCAAGCACGGCCGCGCGCGAGCCGGTCTCCAGATCCTCCTTATGAATGAGCCCGGGCTCGCGAAAATGCACCTGGGAATCGATCACGCCGGGAAGAATATGAAGGCCGCCACAATCAATGCGTTCGCCGGCCGCCGCGTGGCTCAAGGAGCCAATCTCGGCGATCCGTCCGTCGCGGACGCCGATGTCGCGCGGGCCGATCCCATCGTGATTGACCACGGTCCCATTGATCAGCACGCAGTCAAAACTCGGCGGCATGTTGGTTCTTTCTTGCAGTGGCGCAAATCCGGCCTATTTGACAGTGTCCGCCCTTGCAAGCGCGACCGGAGGCGTTTCCCCCATGCACAAGAAAGCCGCCATGCTTGAGGATCGCGGGGTCCTTTCGGTGAGCGGCGCGGACGCGACCAGCTTTTTGCAGGGCCTTCTGACCAACGATGTCGAGCGACTTGCCCCGAGCGAAGCGCGCTATGCGGCGCTGCTGACGCCGCAGGGCAAGATTCTGTTCGACATGATCGTCGTGCGCGCGGCCGATGGCGACGAGCCTTCCTATCTTCTCGACTGCGCGGCCGCGCAGTCGGCCGATCTCGCCAAGCGGCTCGGTTTCTACAAACTGCGCGCCAAGGTTTCGATGGCCGACTTGAGCGCCGATCGCGTGGTCGCTGCGTTCTGGGGCGAGGAGCGACCTAAAGTCGATGGTCTCGTCTACGCCGACCCGCGCGATCCGCGCTTAGGCTGGCGCGCGATTCTGTCGCGCCAGGGCGCCGCCGCGATCGGGTCTGAACACGGGGGCGAATACGAGGGCCTTCGGATCGCGGTCGGGGCGCCGAAGGGCGGCCTCGATTTCGCTTATGCGGACGCCTTCCCGCACGACGCCAATTTCGATCTGATGCATGGAGTCGATTTCGAAAAGGGCTGCTATGTCGGCCAGGAGGTCGTCTCCCGCATGAAGCACCGCGGAACCGCACGCAAGCGCGTTGCGCGCGTCAAGCTGGCCGGCCCCGCGCCCGCGCCTGGGACGCTGGTCATGGACCGCGAGCTCGCGGTCGGCGCGCTCGGCTCCTCCTCGGGACGCGAAGCGCTCGCCATGCTGCGTATCGATCGGGTTGAGGAGGCGAGCGCGGCAGGGCGCCCGCTTAGCGCGGGCGGAGTCACGCTCGCGCTTGCCGAGTGAGCGTGGCGATGGCGGAGAAGGCGCAAGCTGATCGCCGCCGACCGCGCGGGGCGCCTGAGGATCCGAGCTGTTAACCCAATTAATTGGCCGGCTTCGTCGCTCGGCGGTTGCTCAGTTTGTAAGCTTGACCCGCTCCGAACCTGTCTTTAGGGATCACTCCGGCTCGAGCCGCCAACAGGCTCGAATTAAGGAGCATCCGACAGCGTAGCTGCGGATGAGACAGGGAGGATTCATGAAACGGCTTCTATTATCCGGCGCGATGCTCGGCGCGTTGCTCGCATTCGCCGGCTCGGCGCAAGCCGCCGACAAGAAGACGCTCGTATTCGTGGTGAACGGCGCGTCGGACTTCTGGAAGGCGGCTGAGGCCGGCGTGAAGAAGGCGCAAGGCGAGCTGCCCAATTACAAGCTCGACTTCAAATATCCTGAACAATCCTCTGCCGCGATCCAGACTCGCCTGATGGATGACCTGGTCGCGGCCGGCGTATCGGGCATTATGGTCAGCGCGGTCGATCCGAAGACCATGGGCGACGCGCTCGACCGGATCGGCAAGCAGGTGGCTCTGTTCACCACCGACAGCGACGCGCCCAAGAGCAGCCGCGTCGCCTATATCGGCTCGAGCAACGTCGACGCCGGCAAGCAGGCCGGTGAAATCGCGCTGAAGGCCATGCCGAATGGCGGCAAGTGCATGGGCTTCGTCGGTCTTCCCGGCGCTGACAATGCGCGTGAGCGCATCGAAGGCTTCAAGGACACCATCAAGGGCTCGAAGATCGAGCTCGTCGACGTTCGCGCCGACGACATCGACCGGACCCGTTCGAAGCGCAACGTCGAGGATACGCTGACCGCCCATCCCGAGATCAACTGCATGGTCGGCTATTATTCCTACAATACGCCGGACATCTACTCGGCGCTGAAAGAGGCCGGCAAGCTCGGCCAGATCACAATCGTCGGCTTCGACGAAGATCCGATCACGCTCGGCGGCGTCAAGGAAGGGACGATCGCCTCGACCGTCGTCCAGCAGCCCTATGAGTGGGGCTATCAGGGCATGAAGGACATGGCCAAGTATCTCGACGGGGACAAGTCCTTCATTCCGAAGGACGGCCTGATCATCATCCCCACCAAGATCATCAGCAAAGACAACGTCGACGCCTTCTGGGCGGAGCTGAAAGAGCGCCAGGGCAAGAAATAAGCGGGACGAGCGGACGCGAAATCAGCGTTTGCCTGGCTTCGATTGGGGTGCTGCGCTTAGGCGCGGCGCCCCCTTTTTCCTTTAAGGACTGAAATTGGCCGATTTCCTCCTCCGGCTGATCGACATTAACAAGAGCTACCCCGGCGTCCGCGCCCTTTCCCGTGTCAGCCTGACCGTGAACCGGGGCGAGGTTCTCGCGCTGATCGGCGAAAATGGCGCAGGCAAGTCGACGCTGATGAAAATTCTCGGCGGGGTGGTGAAGCCCGACCAGGGAACAATCGAGATCGAGGGCGTCGCTCACGGCTCGCTCACCGTCTCCGAGTCGCTCAGTTCGGGAATCGCGTTCGTTCATCAGGAGCTGAACCTTTTCGACAACCTTGACGTCGGCGCCAATGTGCTGATCGGGCGGGAGCCGCTGTCGGCGGGACCCCTCAAGCTCGTCGACCGCAAGACGACGAAACGCATCGTGGCGCCTTTGCTCCAACGGCTGAACGTCGATTTCGAGGTCGAGGACCTAGTTTCCGACCTCTCCCTTGCCCAGCGTCAGCTTCTGGAGATCGCCAAAGCCCTCTCGCTCAACGCGCGCGTCGTCATCATGGATGAGCCGACTTCCAGCCTGACGTCGACCGAGACCGATCGCCTGATGCGGGTCATCGGCGAACTCAAGGCCGATGGCGTGTCGATCATCTTTATCACCCATCGGCTGAACGAGGTCGAAGCCTGCGCGGATCGCGTGGTCGTCCTCCGTGATGGCTCGGTCGTTGGCGAATTGGCTCACGACCGGATCCATCGCGACGCCATGATCCGCCTCATGATCGGGCGGGACCTCAAGTCGCTCTACATCCCGCCCAAATCGCCTCCCGGCGCCAGCGTGCTGGAGGTCGCCGGCGTACGAACCCTTTCTCGTCCCGGCCACGCTGTGAGCCTTTCGCTGAGAGCGGGCGAGATCCTGGGCATGGCCGGATTGATCGGGGCGGGCCGAACCGAGCTTGCGCGCGCGCTGTTCGGCATTGATCCCATACTGGGCGGCGAGATTCGGCTGAACGGCGCGCCCGTCGCCATTCGTTCCGCCAAAGACGCCATCGAGCACGGAATCTATCTCGCGCCGGAAGATCGCAAGCGCAGCGGTCTCGTGCTTGAAGATTCGGTGACCGACAACATCTCGCTGCCCGATCTCTTGTCCTTCGCCAAATATTTCCTCATGAATTCGGCGGCGGAGCGCAAGAACGCGGAGCGGCAGCGCCAATCCCTCAACATCAAGACCGCCGATGTCGGGACGGTGGTCGGCACGCTGTCCGGGGGCAACCAGCAGAAGGTCGTCCTCGCCAAATGGCTGTCTATGAAGCCTAAAGTGATGATCTTCGACGAACCGACGCGTGGCATCGACGTCGGGTCAAAGTCCGAAATCTATACGCTCATGCGAGCGTTGGCCGACACTGGCGTCGCGATCCTGATGATTTCTTCCGACATGGAGGAGGTAATCGGGGTCAGCGACCGCATCGTGGTGATGCAGGAAGGCGCGATCAGCGGAACTCTGAACCGCGATAAGTTCAGCGAGGAGAACGTGATGCGGCTCGCCGTCGCTAGCGAAACGGAGCAGAGTGCGGCGTGATGTTGAAGAAAGATCTCGGACTTTTCCTGCTCATCGTCGTCGTCGGCGCGGTGGTGGCTTTTCTCAATCCGCGCTTCATCTCGCCGATCAATCTGGCGAATACAGCCAACCTCGTTGGCCTGTTCGGCCTGTTCTCCATCGGCGAGGGCTTCGTCATCATCACGGGCGGCATCGACCTTTCGATCGGCTCGGAATTCGCTCTGTTCGGCGTCGTGTTCGTCGACTTGCTCGTGAATTATCACCTGCCGTGGATCCTGGCCGTCCTCATCATCATCGGTTTCGGCGTGATCCTTGGCTTCGTGCATGGGTTTCTCATCACCCGAATGAACCTTCAGCCCTTCGTTGTGACGCTCTGCGGCCTCCTGATCTATCGGGGCGTCGCGCGCTGGTACACCGACGACGGCACGGCCGGATTCGAGTTCGGCCAAACCTTTCCGGCGCTCGAATGGATTACGACCGGGCGCACCTACGGTGTACCGCACACCTTCGTCATCTTCCTGATCGTTGCGGCGATCATGGGGGTGCTGCTGCATCGTTCGGTGTTCGGGCGCTATCTCTTCGCTATCGGCAAGAATGAAGAGGCGGCGCGCTTCTCCGGCATCGCGACCAAAAAGATCATCGTCGCCGCCTATGTCATCTGCGGCGCGCTCGCTGGCATTTCGTCGATTTTCCTCACGATGTACACCCGCTCGATCTCGCCCGCCTCGCACGGCAATTTCTTTGAGCTTTACGGGATTGCGGCCGCCGTTCTGGGAGGCTGTTCGTTGCGCGGCGGCGAGGGTTCGATCCTTGGCATCGTGCTCGGCGCGATTCTGCTGCAGGTTCTGCAGAACCTGGTCAATCTGCTCGGCATCCCAAGTTCACTCAATTTCGCCGTCATGGGTACGGTCATCCTGATTGGCGTGCTCGCTGACCAGCAATTGGTGCGGCTGAGGCGGTCCCGCGCGGACCAGGCGAAGGACAATCTCCGCGCGGCGGCGCCGCTCGCGAGGTCGTAGGGGCCGGGACGAACAGGCTCGGGCGGGAGAGGAAATCGCTTACAGCGCCCGTCAAGCCCCGGACAAGACGGAAGTCGCATGCCTTCCCGGAAGCGGGTAAGCTCGCGCCCGTGGGGCGTTGATCCCATGAGCTTAATCACATCAGAGGCGATCCGTCGATGCTAGAGGGCGCAACCATCTTCGCGCTTGTCGTCGTCGCCTTCGTGGTCATCACGGCGCTTATGGGCGTGCGCCAGGTGCCTCAGGGCTACAATTACACGGTCGAGCGCTTCGGTCGCTATTACAAGACCCTTTCGCCAGGTCTCGGGCTCATCGTTCCCTACATCGACACCGTCGGCCGCAAGCTCAACGTCATGGAGCAGGTCATGGATGTCCCGAGCCAGGAGATCATTACGAAGGACAATGCGACCGTGACTGTGGACGGCGTCGCCTTCTATCAGGTGCTCGACGCCCGGCGCGCGGCGTACGAGATCTCCGATCTTCAAATGGCTCTGCGCAATCTCATCATGACCAATGTGCGCACGGTCATGGGTTCGATGGATCTCGACCAGCTTCTCTCGCATCGCGACGAGATCAACGCGCGGCTTTTGACGGTGATCGACGCCGCCTCGGAGCCGTGGGGCATCAAGGTCACGCGGGTCGAGATCAAGGATATTGTGCCGCCCAGAGACCTTGTGGACGCGATGGGGCGGCAGATGAAGGCCGAGCGCGAGAAGCGCGCCGTCATCCTTGAAGCCGAAGGCATGCGGCAATCCGACATCACCCGGGCGGAAGGCCGCAAGGCGGCGCTCGTGCTCGAAGCCGAAGGCCGCCGCGACGCGGCGTTCCGAGCCGCCGAGGCGGTCGAGCGAACCGCTGAGGCCGAGGCGGTGGCCACGCGGGTCGTGAGCGAAGCGACCGCCAACGGCGACGTGGTGGCTGTGAACTTCCTGATCGCCGAGAAATACATCGCCGCGCTCCACGCCTTCGCGCAATCGCCTAATCAGAAGCTCGTGATCGTGCCCATGGAGCTGAGCGCGCTCGCCGGCACGCTCGGCGGATTGAGCCAGATCGCCGCGAGCGCCATGGGCGCGGAGGCCGTCGCCCCGGCACGGCCGGCTCCTCGGCCCCGCCCTCCCGGGCCTGTGCCCAACGCGGGCCCGACGAACACGCCGCCGGTTTCCCCTTGGCAAGGACCTGACAATGCGCCGCCCGGCGCGACCCCTCCCTAAAGGAGGATCGCCCGGAGGCCACCATGGACACGCTGCTGCAACCGCCTCACCTCATCGCGCTCGCATGGCTCGTCGCCGGGCTCGTTCTTAGCGCGATCGAGACGCTTGCGCCTGGCGCATTCTTCATTTGGTTCGGCGCCGCAGCGGCGATCGTCGGGGCGGTGGACTACGTCTGGCCGATGAGCTTCGTCGCGCAGCTCATGCTGTTCGCCGTTCTGGTTGCGGCGTTGGTTCTTATCGGCCGTCGTGTTTATGGATCGTTCGACAAGGGCCCCGGGCCGCTGCCGCGAAGCCGCGCCCATGCGATGATCGGCGCCGATTTCTTCTTGGACGAAGCAATCACGCATGGCTATGGGCGTATTCGCGTCGGCGACAGTTCCTGGCGCGTCGCCGGACCGGACTGCCCGGCGGGCGCGATGGTGAAGGTGATCGCCGTGGAACAGGGCTCGCTCTTACGCGTCGAGCGGGTCGACTAAGCTGCTTGGGGCTAGGACCCGTAGTCAGCGATAGACCAGCACCGGAATGGTCGAATGCGTCAGCACCTTTGCTGTTTCGCTGCCGAGCAGTAGAGCCGAGATTCCGCGCCGCCCGTGCGACGCCATGACGATAAGGTCGCAGCTAAGCGCCTTCGCAGCGTCGATGATGGCGCGATAAGGCTGGTCGTTTACCTCGCGGATGGTCTCGCAAGGCACACCTGCCGCGTTGGCCGCCATCTTCACCTGCTCCATCGCCTTTCCCGAGAGGACGCGCGCCTGCTCTTCGTAATCGCCCTCGTCTAGTGGAATGTAGACGGTATCCATGCCCACTGGCTGGTAGGGCTCAACGACTGTTAGTCCCGTCACCTTCGCTCCGGTCTCCTTGGCGAGCTGCACGCCATAGAGGATCGCCTTGCGCGACAGGTCGGAACCGTCGGTCGGAATCAGAATATGCTTGAACATGGATATCCCTTAAAAACTAGCGCCCGCCGCCCCATCCGCTGGCCCCGACCGTGCGCAGAATAACCAGAAGGGCGATCGAGCCGATGGCTGCTTCGATGATCATGCCGGTGAGGCCGCTCCAGAAATGGAAGTTGAAGCGCGGCATAAGCCAGTCGCCGATCAGCGCTCCGACGATTCCGATCGCAGCGTCGCCGACAAGCCCGAAACCATTGCCGCGCAGCACCTTGCCGATCAGCCATCCGGCGAGCGCGCCGACAGCTAAGATGACGAGCATGCGCTCATTCGAAAGATGCAACGCGAATCCCTCCAAGGAACACGAGCTCATACACGTCAGTTAACAGGGAGCTCAAGCCGCGGAGCGAGGGATTGTCATGCAGTTGCGGCGCTGGCGTCCGAGGACTAAATGTGGCCCATGGGGCCACCCTAACTCGGGTTTTGATTTCGCCCCTAACCTCCCAAGGAGCCGTATCATGGCCTTCACGCTGCCCGATCTGCCTTACGCGCACGACGCGCTGAAACCCCATATGTCGGCGGAAACCCTCGAATTCCATCACGACAAGCATCATTTGGCCTACATCAACAACGGCAACGCCGCGCTGAAAGGCACCGAATGGGAAGGCAAGCCGCTCGAGGAAATCGTCAAAGGCTCGTTCGGCAAAAACGCCGCCGTGTTCAACAACGCTGGCCAGCATTATAATCACACCCATTTCTGGAAATGGATGAAGCCCGGCGGAAGCAAGATCCCAAGCGAAATTGAGAAGGCGCTCAAGGATTCGTTCGGCTCCATCGACAAGGCCAAGGAGGACTTCATCCAGGGCGGCGTCACGCAGTTCGGCTCCGGCTGGTCGTGGCTCGCAGTCAAGGACGGCAAGGTTCAGGTGATGAAGACGCCGAACGGCGAGAACCCTCTTGTCCACGGCGCGAAGCCGATCCTCGGCGTCGACGTGTGGGAGCACTCCTACTACATCGATTATCGCAATCGTCGGCCCGACTACCTTAAGGCCTGGGTCGATAATCTCATCAATTGGGAATATGTCGCCGAGCTTTACGGCCAGAAGTAGTTTCAGCTTGCGCCCCCCGGCTTTGGGCCGGAGGGCGCCTCACCCTAATCCGTCAGATTGAGCGTCTTCTGGGCGCAGACATCGACGTCGGACGCATCCATCGACTGGCCGTCGCTGAAGGTTCCATGCAAATCGACGCGGCAATTGAAGGGACGCGGCAGCTGGGCCGATGCGTGACCGCCGGATTTCAGAGCGCCCAACACCTTCTTCCAGCTCACCAAGCCGCTTTCGGTCGCCTGCAACTGGATAAGATCGGCCTTGCGCGCGTTCGTCACTATGATCGCGACTGTCGCCGCGCCATCGGCAGTCTTCGGCTCTGAAGTCTTGGGCCTGAGCTTCGTCGGCATGGCGGCGGCCTGCGCCGTGTTCTGCGCGAGCGCCGGCGCGACGATGACGCCGCAGAAAGCTCCGAAAAGCGCCGCCGCCACGGTCCATCTCGTCATGAATTGTCTCCCGCTCGTCGCCCGAGCCGCATAAGCATGCGTTCCCGACGATGGCGCCACGATGGCGACGGAGCCTCGAGAACGGACCCGCCCTCGGCGCCCTGCCGTTACATTTTGTCGAGTGAAGCCGCGTCCCGCGGCTCCGGCTCGGCTTGGCGGCGTTCCGCCGCAGCGAGCAACATCGGCAGCACGTCCTCTATTTTTTCAGCCACTCCATAGCGCGTCTCGAAGCCGTCGCGAATGAAGCCTTCGATGCGCATGTGTGCGAGCAGGGCGAGCAGCGGGCGCCAAAAGCCGCCGATATCGGCGATAAGCACCGGCTTCGTGTGGCGATTGAGCTGGACCCAGGTCAGCTGCTCGACCAGTTCTTCCAGCGTGCCAACTCCACCCGGCAAGGCGACGAAAGCATCGGCGCGATCGAACATCGCCTGCTTGCGTTCGTGCATGTCCTCGACGACCACCATCTCCTGGACGGCGGTCAGCGGATGTTCCTTGCGGATGAGGAAGCTCGGAATAATTCCGGTCACATGGCCGCCGGCCGCAAGCGTAGACCTGGCGACGCGCCCCATCAACCCTTCGCCTCCGCCGCCATAGACGAGCCCGACGCCCCCAGCCGCGAGAGCCCGTCCGAGTTCCTCCGCCGCCCCGCCGAACCGCGCGTCGGCGCCGTCGCTGGACCCGCAATAGACGCAGACGTTTCGAATCGCGCTCATGCTTCGATTTGCCGCCCGTGGCCGAGCGGCGTCAAGCCGCGCTTAGTCGTCCTCGAGCCCGATCTCGCGCAGGATCTCGCTTTGATGCTCGCCGAGGTTCGGCGACCGGCGGTTGAGCGCAAGAGGATTGTCGCTCATCAGGATGGGACTGCGAAGGCCGGGCGTTCCCTGCGGCTCGATCCGCATGCCGCGCGCCTTGAATTGCGGATCGTCGAACAAGTCGGCGATGGTGTTGATCGGTCCCGCGGGCACGACCGCCTTTTCGAGCGCGGCGAGAAGATCGTCGCGCTTCCATGAAACAGTCTTGGCCGTGAGTTCGCGATCCATCTCCACGCGGTTTGTCACCCGCCCAGGGTTCGTGGCGAAGCGGGGGTCGCGGGCGAGTCCTTCCACGCCGAGCACCCCGCAGAGGCGCCCGAACTGCCCATCGTTGCCGACCGCCACGATCAGCCAGCCGTCCGCGACCGGCAGCGTCTGGTATGGAGCAAGGTTCACATGGGCGTTGCCCATTCGCTTCGGCGATTGCCCAGAAGCCAAAAAATTCATCGCCTGATTGGCGAGCATCGTGATCATCGAATCGAACAGCGCGAGGTCGATGTGCTGGCCCTTGCCATTGCGCTCGCGTGCGATCAGCGCCGCCTCGATGGCGATGACGCCATAAAGCCCGGTGAACAGATCGCTGATCGCGACGCCCGCCTTCTGCGGCGACCCGTCCGGTTCGCCGGTGATGCTCATGATTCCCGACATGCCCTGGATGAGGAAGTCGTAGCCGGCGCGTGTCGCATAAGGGCCGGTCTGGCCGAAACCGGTCACCGAGCAATAGATGAGGCGCGGATTGAGCGCTTGAAGGCTTTCGTAGTCGAGGCCGAATTTCCGCAAGCCGCCGACCTTGAAATTCTCGATGAGCACATCCGATCGCGCCGCAAGCCGGCGCACGATTTCGCGCCCCCTCTCGGTCGTAAAATCGGCGACAATCGAGCGTTTGCCGCGGTTGCACGAATGGAAATAAGCGGCTGAGAGCGCGCCATCCGTATCGATGAACGGAGGGCCCCAGGCGCGCGTCTCGTCGCCCTCCGGGCTTTCAACCTTGATGACGTCGGCGCCAAGATCGGCAAGAGTCTGCCCTGTGGTCGGGCCGGCCAGCACGCGCGCAAGCTCAAGCACCCGCACGCCGGCGAGCGCGCTCGCGCTCAAAAGAACGCCTGCAGGCCGGTTTGCGCGCGCCCGAGGATCAGCGCGTGAACGTCGTGAGTGCCCTCGTAGGTGTTGACGGTCTCGAGGTTGGCGAGGTGGCGCATGACCTTGTATTCGATCTGGATGCCGTTACCCCCGTGCATGTCGCGCGCGGCCCGCGCGATGTCGAGCGCATCGCCGCAATTCGAGCGCTTGACGAGCGAGATCATCTCGGGCGCGGCCCGACCCTCATCCATCAGCCGCCCGACCCTGAGCGACGCCTGGAGCCCGAGCGCGATCCTGGTCTGCATGTCGGCGAGCTTCTTCTGGAAGAGCTGGGTCTGGGCGAGCGGCCGGCCGAACTGCTTGCGGTCAAGGCCGTATTGGCGGGCGGCGCGCCAGCAATCCTCGGCCGCCCCCATCGTACCCCAGGAAATGCCGTAGCGCGCGCGATTCAGGCAGCCGAACGGCCCCTTCAAGCCTGAGACATTCGGCAGAAGCGCGCTTTCCGGCGCCTCGACATTGTCGAGCACGATCTCGCCGGTGACCGACGCGCGCAGACTGAGCTTGCCCTCGATCTTCGGCGCGGAGAGCCCCTTCATGCCCTTTTCGAGGATGAATCCGCGGATCTGATCGTTGTGCGCGCGCGATTTCGCCCAGACCACGAAGACATCGGCGATCGGGGCGTTGCTGATCCACGTCTTCGAGCCCGTGAGCCGGTAGCCGCCGTCGATCTTCTCGGCCCGCGTGATCATGCCTCCGGGATCGGAACCGGCGTTCGGCTCGGTCAGGCCGAAGCAGCCGATGAGTTCGCCGCGCGCGAGGCCCGGCAGATACTTGCGCTGCTGGGCGGTGTCGCCATAGGCGTGGATCGGATACATGACGAGCGAGCTTTGCACGCTCATCATCGAGCGGAAGCCCGAAGTCGACCCGCTCGACCTCGCGCGCGACGAGGCCGTAGGAGACATAGCCCGCGCCGGCGCAGCCGAATTCCTCCGGCAGCGTCACCCCGAGCAGGCCCGATTTGCCCATGAGCGGGAACAGCTCCGGGTCGGTCTTTTCCTCGAGGTAGGCCTTCTGCACGCGGGGCGCGAGCTCCTTTGCCGCGAAGTCTCGCGCCGTGTCGCGGATCATCCGCTCATCTCCGGTGAGCTGGCCCTCGATGAGGAGCGGATCGTCCCACTGAAAGGGGCCGAGATCCGGCCCATGAAAGGCGCTCATCGCAACATCCTCGGGGCCCATCGCGGCCGCATTTGTGACGCGCCTGAATTGGTTTCCCACCCAACGGGTCAATCCGGCGGACCCCGATCTATATTGATCAGCGCGGCAGGCGTCGAGGGTTTGGGCCGGGGCTCCGGAGATGAGAGGCGCCAGGCGCGCGTTCGGGAATTGGACGCTTTCACAACTCAGGGGCGAGCGACTGCCCAATAAAATGCGCGAATAAGCGCGCTTAAACGCCAATTAACGCGCCTAAACGCTAGTAAAAATGCTGCGCTTTACTAGCGTTTATTTTTTGGAAACGTGACTTTTCAATTGGTTATGAGCAATTGGAGTAAAAAAATCGTCCTGCTCCATCTCAAGTTGTGTCCGAACTGACAGCCAACCGAGCGCGAGGCCGTCGACGGCTTTTCATCGGGTCGAGCGCCGAAGTCGCCGACCCGCCGCCATTCCCAATCCAGTCCGTCATCGGCCAGGATCATAACGCATATTCTGTTTTTGTCAAGCAGAGTCAAATAAATCATGAATTTCATAACTCTGCGAGCCAGCGCGCCCATGTTGTAATTTCCGCCCGTTGGACCGAGCCGCTCTCGACTTCCTCCGCTCGAAGTTCCAACCTTGGGAGCGCCGTCAGGCTGGCACGCGCCTGGCGTAGACGCGTTATCCGCAATGGGAGGAACAAGGACTGCGAGACCTTTCATCAGCGCGTTTTGCGTCGGCTTGATCTTGGGCTCGGTCGCCGTTGCGAAGGCTGCGGAGTGCGATGGCGCAATCGCTGCGGATGAGGCCCTTAAGGCCGAGGATTTGCGCTACGCGGCGCAGACGAAGAGCGATTTTGACACTCTCGAGCGCCTGTATGGCGACGATCTCGTCTTTGTTCATTCGTCGGCCATCGTGGTTGGAGATGCCGATCGCATAGTTACCGGCCAGGATGATTGGCGAAGGATATGTTCCCTTGGAAGTAGTCAGAGGAGTCGAGGATCGCGGATCCCCCAGGCCTCCAAGCAATTCGAATTCGTATGTTGACGACGGGTCCGCCCCGGTCAAGTTCGCCACCGATTAGGGACGTCCGGGGTGCGAATGTCGGTTTGCAGAAGGACTGCGCCTGCGGCTCCAACCGCCTCGCAGACCGAGTCCATGACCGCGGGCCAACTTGCCGGGTCAATGACCGTCTCTCCCATCATAACGCCCGCGAGCGCAAGCGCGTCAGAACCCCGGTTGCCCATCGCGAGTCGACAGCCAATTTCAGTTAGGCGACAAAGGCTTGTTCCGGCATTCGCCAAATGTCGCCCCGAGGACTGTCAACGTAGTTCTGCATTGGCAATTGCGTCAAGTGAATTACCCTCAGACAGCACTTGACTACTTGTGAGGACGGCCGAACGGTTTAGGACAGTGGCAGTCGAATAGCGCCACCGGCCCAACATGGCTGGCAGGAAAGTCTCTAAGTCCGTCCATTTCACCGTGTGCTGCACGCTCGCGACCGCCCAAGGCGGTGGTCGCCGTGGTAGGACAATTGACCGACCACGGTCTTCATACGCGTCGAGGACGCCGGTACTTCGATGGACTATGGATCAGATTAGGACTCACACCCGCCAGCGCAAGGCCGAAACCAGCGCGAAGAGGCGCCGGGCGGTCCCCTGGTCGATGTCGAACGTTCCGGTCAGCCGTTGGGCCATGAGGTCCGCGCCTTCATTGTGCAGCTTCGTGCGTTCGCGGTCGATCGCTTCGATCTGGCGCGGGCTCGAGGCGCGAATCGCCGAGTAATAAGTCTCGCAGACGAGAAAGTAGTCCTTGAGCAAGGGGCGGAACGGCGTCATCGACACGACGATCGTGGCCGCGGTTTCGCCCTTCGCGGTTTGGACCTCGAAGGTCAGCTTCGATTCCTCCTGCGAGATCTTGAGCACATAAGGGCCATCGTTTCGGCCGGGGACGCCGAAGGAATTTTCCTCCACGAGGTCGAAGATCGCAACCGTCCGCTCGTGATCGACATCGGGCGTGGCGCGCGGGATCGTCGCTTCATCCAGGATCACCTCGACGAGGCGATTGGGGCTTTTGGCCGCGCTGGGGCTCATGGGCTGTTCGCGCGAAGCCGCAACGCGACCGAGCGGGCATGCGCCTCGAGCCCCTCCGCTTCGCCAAGCGCAATCGCCGCCGGGCCAAGGATTTCGAGCGAGCGGGCGTCGCATTTGAGCAGCGACGTGCGCTTCATGAAGTCGAGCACGCCGAGGCCTGACGAAAAGCGGGCGGAACGGGCGGTCGGCAGGACGTGGTTCGATCCGCCGACATAGTCGCCGATCGCTTCAGGCGTATGGGACCCAAGAAAGATCGCGCCCGCATTCGCGATTTTGTCGCTGAGCGCTTCGGCGTCATCCGCCATGATCTCAAGATGCTCGGGCGCGAGCCGGTCGACAAGGGGAACGGCGGCCTCGAGCGAGGGGCAGAGGATGATTGCGCCGTTGTCGCGCCAGCTCGCGCCAGCGATCTTCGCCCGCGGCAGGCTCGCAAGCTGACGCTCGACCTCCGCTTCCACCGCGCGGGCAAGGCCCGCATCGTCGGTGATGAGGATCGATTGCGCCGCCTCATCGTGCTCGGCCTGCGCCAAAAGATCGGCGGCGACAAAACGCGGATCGGCGCTCCTGTCGGCAAGCACCACGACTTCGCTGGGCCCGGCGATCATGTCGATGCCGACGACGCCGAACACCCGACGCTTAGCGGCCGCGACATAGGCGTTGCCGGGGCCAACGATCTTGTCGACAGCAGCGATTGTCTCCGTGCCGTAGGCGAGCGCGGCGATCGCCTGCGCGCCGCCGATCCTGTAGATCTCGTCGACGCCCGCGATCCGCGCCGCGGCAAGCGCCAGCGGATTGATGTGGCCGTCGGGGGTCGGCATGACCATCGCGAGACGGCGGCAGCCCGCGACCTTGGCCGGCACGGCGTTCATGATGACGGAGGACGGATAGGTCGCCGCGCCGCCTGGAACATAGAGCCCAACCGAGTCGATCGGGCGCCACCGCCAGCCGAGCTTGACGCCAAGGGGATCGGTGAAGAAAAGGTCGGCGGGCTTCTGGCGCAGGTGAAAGTCCATCACCCGGGCATGAGCAAGCTTCAGCGCCTCAAGCGCGGTTTCGTCGCATGCGCCGACCGCCACCTCAATGTCGGCGGCATCGATCTTCAGTCCAATCCTGCTGATCTCAATTCGGTCGAAGCGCAGCGACAATTCGGCGAGCGACGCGTCGCCGCGGCGGCGCACGTCGTCGATGATGTCGGCGACGGTCAGGTCGACGTCGGCGGACGTCTCGCGCTTGGCGGCGACCAGCGCCGCAAAGCGCTCATCGAAATCCGCCGACTGCATATCGAGCAAGACGGCCATGGCTAAGCGAGACTCTCCAACGTAAGCTTGGTCGCGACGCTCGCGCTCATCCGGCGCTGGCCCTCATCCAGCAAGCCTCGCTCGCGACCATCTCCCCGGGGGGAGACGGGATCGAGGGAATGAGGGCTCCTCATACGCGAACTTACGTCGCAGCGCCACGCGCTAGGCGGCCGAAGTGTTGGTCAGGGCGTGGCCGGGGCACGCTTGGGCAGGGACGCGATGCCCCATGTCGCGGAGCTCGACTTCGACGCACTCGACGTCGAGACGGACCAGCGCGCCATCGGCGAAGGCGAGGACGATGATGCCGGCGGGCGGATCCGTCTTTTCGAACGTCATCCCTAAGAGATTGAGCGTCGCGTCACGGTCGATTTCCGCGAGGCCGAGATGCGAAACCCTCAACACGCGGTCGAACCTGAGCACGCTGGAAACGCGCTCTTCGGGGCCCGTCTTGGCGCCCACCCAGTCATAACGCATGCCGGCGACCAGAAAGCGCCGCTGACGCGGCAGCCAGGTCATATCAACGCGGTTTACGCACGTGTCCTGAATATGCGCGGAGATGACGCCCAGGCCCTCGCGGTCGAGCGCGACCAGCTTCAGCGCATGCCCGCGAGCCGCCATCGACCTAGCTCGCGAGCCGCGCGATGTCGGCGCCGCAGGCGCCAAGCTTCTCTTCCAGTCGCTCGAAGCCGCGGTCGAGGTGATAGACGCGATTGACGATCGTCTCCCCTTCCGCCGCAAGGCCGGCGATGACCAGCGAAACCGAAGCGCGCAGGTCGGTCGCCATCACCGGCGCGCCGCGCAGGCGCTTGACGCCGCTGACCACGGCCGTGTCGCCGTCGAGCTTGATCTGCGCGCCGAAGCGGGCGAGCTCCTGCACATGCATGAAACGGTTCTCGAAAATCGTCTCCTTGATGCGCGAAACCCCTTTTGCGCGCGTCATCAAGGCCATGAACTGGGCTTGCAGATCGGTCGGGAAGCCGGGGAACGGCGCCGTCGAGATATCGACCGCGCTGATGCCGGCGCCGTTGCGCTTCACGCGCACGCCCCGATTGTCACTGCTGACCGTCGCGCCGGCTTGGGTGAGCGCATCAAGGGCCTCTTCCAACAGATCCTCGCTCACGCCCTCGAGCACAACGTCGCCGCCGGTCATCGCCACGGCGGTCGCATAGGTTCCCGCTTCGATCCGATCGGGCAGAACACGATGATGCGCGCCGTTGAGACGTGCAACGCCGTCAATCTCGACTGTCCGGGTGCCGGCGCCCCGAATGCGCGCGCCCATCTTGTTGAGGCAGGCGGCGAGATCGGCAACCTCGGGTTCGCAAGCCGCGTTGCGGATCAGCGTCGACCCGCGCGCGGTCGCGGCGGCCATGATCGCGATGTGCGTTCCCCCAACCGTCACCTTGGGAAATTCGATTTCCGATCCGATCAGCCCCTTCGGCGCCTTGGCGACAGCGTAGCCCGCGTCGATCTCGATCTGCGCCCCGAGCTTTTCCAACGCCATCAGCAACAAGTCGACCGGCCGGGTGCCGATCGCGCAGCCGCCCGGCAGCGACACACGCGCCGCGCCCATGCGCGAGAGCAGCGGCGCGATCACCCAGAAGCTCGCGCGCATCTTCGCCACCATTTCGTAAGGGGCGGTCGTGTCGACAATGGTGCGGGCGCGCAGATGCGCGGTCTGACCGGCGCCAGCCTCTTCGCCGACGCGCTTGCCATCAATCGAATAGTCGACGCCGTGGTTGCCAAGAATGTGAGCGAGCTGGCCGACATCGGCGAGACGCGGCAGATTTTCTAACGTCAGCGTCTGCTCCGTCAGCAGCGAAGCGATCATGAGCGGCAGCGCTGCGTTCTTGGCGCCGGAAATCGGAATCGCCCCGTTCAGCGTCGCGCCGCCTCGAATTTGTATGCGATCCATCCCCGATCCTTCTCGCTCAAACGCGGGCCAAAAGCGGTCGCCGCCCGCGACCCGTCAGTCCCGCGGTGCGCCGGACTGCGCCGGTGGCTCGCCCGCCGGCTCACCCTCGATCTGCCGCGCCCGACTTTGCGCCTTGCGCCGCTTCAAGTTTTCCCTGAGCGACGCAGCGAGGCGAACCCGCCTGAGGTCCTCGCGTTTTGCTCGGGCTTCATCCGGATTCATGCCGGGTCCTTTGTGGTTTGACGCCGCGATTCGCGACGCTTGGCGCCAGTCTTGATAGGGCCAAGGCCGACAGGGAGGCAAGCGTCCGCGTCCGGATTGTCCGGCCGCCGCTCGGCCTTTTCTATCAGGCTCACGGCGGCGGCGCGCGCCTCATGAGTGATTTCGGCGCCAGCGAGCATGCGGGCGATCTCCTCTCGCCGCTCGGCGGGCCCGAGCCGCGAAACGCCGGTCGCGACTCGCTCGCCCGCGCCGATGTCGCTTTTGGCGATCCTGTAATGGTTCTGCGCCCGCGCGGCGACCTGGGGCGCATGCGTCACCGCGAGCACCTGAGCTCCCGCGGAGAGCCGCGCCAGGCGCTGGCCCATCGCGTCGGCGACGGCGCCGCCGACGCCAGTGTCGATTTCGTCGAAGACCAGGGTCGGCGCGGTTCCACGCTCGGCCAATCGCACCTTGATCGCGAGCAAGAATCTCGCGAGCTCGCCCCCCGAGGCTACTTTCATGAGCGGGCCCGGGCGGGAACCGGGATTGGTGCGAACAAAAAATTCAGCCCGGTCGTATCCAGTTGAGGAAACGATCGTTTCGTCACGCCGCAAATCGACGCTGAACTCGGCCCGTTCAAGTTTGAGAGGGGCCAATTCCGCGTTCACCGTCGTCGCGAGTTCGCGCGCGCTCGTCGCGCGCGCGGCGCTGAGCTCGCGCGCCGCAGCGTGGTAGGCTTCGGCCGCGATTTTCACGCTCTTCTCGAGGCGGCCAATTTCGCTCCGCCCCGCTGCGAGCGCTGCGAGATCGTCGGCGAATTTCTGCGCCAGCGCCGGCAAGTTTTCGATCGGAACGTTATGCTTGCGACCCATTGCCCGGAGCGCGAAGAGGCGCTCCTCGCAACGCTCGAGTTCGTGAGGATCGAAGGCGCTGGCCTCGAGCGCCTCCTCGACCTCGCGTGTGGCGCGCTCGATCGCGTCGATCGCTTCGTCCAGGGCCTTCACGCTTGGTTCGAGCAGCGCCGGCGCCTGCGGCAGACGGCGTTGCAGCCGGCGCGAGAGGGAAAGCAAAAGCGGCAGGATGGCGGTGTCGCCAGTCAGGTGATCGAGCGCGTCGCGGATGTCAGCCGCGACTTTCTCGCCCTGCATCATCGACTGGCGCCGCGCAGCGAGCGTCTCTTCCTCGTTTGGCTGGACGTCGAGTTTGCTGAGTTCCTCGTGCGCATGCGCGGCGAACTCCGCTTCCGCTTCGGCCGCCTCGACCCTGGCGCGCTCGACCTCAAGCGCCCGCTCGGCCTCGCGCAAGGCGGCGAAGGCGCGCTCAGTCGCGGCTGCAAATGGTTCGAGCCCGCCATAGGCGTCGACAAGGACGCGATGAGTTCGACGGGTCGGTCAGCGCGCGCTCATCGTGCTGGCCGTGGATCTCGACGAGCGACGCCGCCAGGCCCCGCAACGCCTGGGCGCTGACGCTTCGATCATTGACATAGGCGCGGGTGCGCCCGTCAGCGAGCTGCACCCGCCTCAGGATCAGCTCGTCGCCGATCTCAATGTCCTGCCCTTCGAGAAGCGCATGAGCGGCGTGACCAGGCGCGAGTTCAAACGTCGCCGTCACCTGGCCCTGCGCCTGGCCGTGGCGCACGAGGCCCCCGTCGCCGCGCGCGCCAAGCGCGAGCGACAGCGCGTCGAGTAGAATTGATTTCCCCGCGCCGGTCTCGCCGGTGAGGATGGTCAACCCAGGCGAGAACTCAAGATCCAGCTGATCGATCAACACCACATCGCGAATGGAGAGGCGCGAAAGCATCAACCAACCTGATCAGGACGGGACGACCGTGTGCCAGATGGTCGAAATCCACGAGCCGCCAAAATCGTGGGGCGAAAGTCCCTTGCCTTTCAAGAGGTCGTAGGCGTCATGGTACCACTCGCTGTCGGGGAAATTGTGCCCAAGAACGGCGGCGGCGGTCTGTGCCTCCTCGCTGATCCCTAAGCCCAAATAGGCCTCAACCAGGCGATAGAGCGCCTCGGCCGCATGGCGCGTCGTCTGGTAGTACTGCAGCACGTTCCGAAAACGATTGATGGCCGCGGTGTAGTTGCGGCGGTTCAGGTAGAACCGTCCGATCGACATTTCCTTGCCGGCCAGTTGATCCTGGGTGACCGTGATCTTGTATTTCGCGTCGTCGGCATAGTCCGACTTAGGATATTTCTGCACGACCGACTGGAATGTTTCCAAAGCTTTGGCCGTCTTCTCCTGATCGCGCGAGATGTCGGGTATCTGCATATAATAAGAGTTCGCCTGCAGGTACAAAACGTAGTCCGCCTCCGGCGAGTTGGGGTAGTCCTTGAGGTAGCGTTCAGCCGAAGTTTCGGCGGTGGTGTAGTCGCCGGCCTGATAGTTTGCATAGGTCGTCATCAACAGACCCTTGCGCGCCCAATCCGAGGTTGGATACTGCTTGCCAAGGTCGGTGAATTTCTTCGCAGCCTCCGCGGGCGAACCGTTGGCCAGTTTCTCAAGACCCTGGTCGTAGGTCTTGCTCGCCGGAACGTCCGGCGTGACCTCCATCTTATATTTTTCACCGCCGAAAGGATTGAACTGGTCAAACATCGAGCAGCCCGACCCCGCGAGCGCGATTGCGACAAACGTCGCCCCGGCGAATGAACGGCGCGTCCGTCGCTTCCAACCGTTCGACGAAAGGGCGCCAGATTCGACGTCAGCCATGCTTCAGAATCTCGGGTTGCGGACGGGGGAGCGCCGGTTCCCCCGTTTGGGGAAGAAGCGGCTCATTAGCGCACTCGCGGCGCGCACGCCAGATTTTCGGCCATGCGAACGTGGCCATCGCGGCGTATAAAAACGAGAATACTGGCAAAAGCGCGGCCGCTGGCGGCCCGCGGCCTGGTCAGTCCGCGGCGGCGAACGCCGCAGCTCCGGCGGGCACATGCGCGCCGCCGACCCGCGTCCTGGCGGCTGCCGCCTCGAGAAGCTGATAAGCCGAGCGGTGCGCGAACAACGCCTCGAGCGCCATGGCGTTGAGCCTATGGCCTGGACGATAGGTTCGGTAAACGCCGATGATGGGCGCGCCCGAGAGCGACAGATCGCCGACCGCGTCGAGCGCTTTGTGGCGCACGAACTCGTCGGTGTAGCGGAGCCCTTCCGGATTGAGGATGGCGTCGCCATCGATGGCGACCGAATTCTCAAGCGAGGAGCCGAGCGCGAAGCCGGCTCGCCACAAAGCCTGAACGTCGCTGACGAACCCGAAAGTTCGGGCGCGGGCGATATCGCGCCGGAAGCTCGCCGGATCGAGGTCGAACACCCGGCGTTGCCGGCCAATCGCAGGCGATTTGAAGTCGATCTCAACGTCGAGGCGGAACCCGCTTTCCGCAGGAAGGAATTCGGCGAAGCCGCCCTCATGATCCACGCGCACCGGCTTGACGATCTTGAGATAGCGGCGCGAACGGGGCTGCTGAACGATTCCAACAGAATCGATCGCCCGAACGAAGTCGACGGCCGACCCGTCCATGATCGGCGTCTCCGGCCCATCGATCTCGACCAGGACGTTGTCAATCCGAAGCCCCGAAAGCGCCGCCAACAGATGCTCGACGGTCGAGATGCTGGCTCCAGCGGCGTCTCCGATCGTGGTGCAAAGGGAGGTCTGCGTCACGTTGGCGCTCTTGGCCTCGAGCAGGCGCTCCCGCCCGCCGGGCAACCCCGTGCGGAGGAAGGAAACCCCCGCGTCGACATTGGCCGGATGAAGAACAAGTTGAGCAGGCGCCGCGGAGTGTACGCCGACGCCTTGGACCACCACCCGATCGCGAAGCGTTGTCTGAGACCCAAACCGCATCAACCGCACCCGGACTTTCGCCCGGCCCTGATTCGCGCCGTCGGCTGCGATGTGAGGCGTTTAAGCGTCTCACCGCGTTGCTGCTTGAAGCTACCGATCGTCGTCCGCCCGCTGCCGCCAAAAAGCCTAACGTCAGCTCCTGAAAAGCCAGACTAAGGGCGGGGCGCCCTCGGGACAAATCACCTTTAGTGAACAAAAGTTACAACGCCCCCGCCAACATTGTCTGATATTTTTCAATACTTTAGAAAATTTACCGAGCGTTAACCGTAAACGGCGTGACAGCTCAGACTAACCCCGGCCCCATGGCCGGGGGGCCTCGGTTAGGCGAATCAATTCTGCTGTCGGCGCAAAAAAGCCGGGATGTCGAGATGGTCGTCCTCGGACACCGGAGGCCGCGCTATCGCCCGACCCTGTGGCTCGTAGGCGCCCGACGAGCGCACTGGTTGCGGGCGCGGGTGCGCGCGCACGGGATCGGCCGGAGCCAAAACCTGAGGCCGCTGAAGCGGCGTCACCGGCGCCGGGGGAGCGCCTGCAGCAGGAGCGGGCGCGCCATCGCCCTCATGACGGCTGATGCCGAAAGCGGCCAGCTTTTCGAGAAGCGACCGGCGCCGTGTTTCCGGCGCGGGGATGCCGTTTTGGGCGTCGCGCAGCGCACGCAGTTGGTTTTGCGCCAGTTGCGGCAGGTCCTCGATCTGCGGCATCCGGGGCGAGCGAACGACCGGCTGCTCGGCCGCGGGCGGAATGAATTCCTCGTGCTCCGATTCGTCGACTTCAGACCGGGCCTCGATCGGATCTGGGAAGGCGGCGACAGGCGCGAAGGAGTCCTCGGGGACAACGTACCCGGCCGGCGCGTCCGCCTGAGCCAAAGCCGGGCGGGCCGAGCGGGGCGAGAAGGCCCGCGCGCGAGAAAAGGCGTCGACCCTCGGTTGGGCGTTGACCGGCTCAATCTGTCCAATCGCCTCCTGATCGATGCCGGTGGCGACGACAGACACACGCACCACGCCATCGAGCGCCGAATCGAAGGTGGCGCCGAGGATGATGTTGGCCTCCTCGTCGACCTCCTGGCGAATGCGGCTCGCCGCTTCGTCGACTTCATAGAGCGTGAGGTCGTTGCCGCCGGTGATGGAGATCAAAAGGCCGCGCGCGCCCCGCATCGACGTCTCGTCGAGCAACGGATTGGCGATCGCCGCTTCGGCCGCCTGGACCGCACGCTTGTCGCCCGCCGCTTCGCCGGTGCCCATCATCGCCTTGCCCATTTCGCTCATGATCGAGCGGACGTCAGCGAAGTCGAGGTTGATAAGCCCTTCCTTCACCATCAGGTCCGTGATGCAGGCGACGCCGGAATAGAGAACCTGATCGGCCATGGCGAAGGCGTCGGCGAAGGTCGTCTTCTCATTCGCCACGCGGAACAGGTTCTGATTGGGAATGATGATCAGCGTGTCGACCGCCTTCTGCAGATCCGAGATCCCGGTCTCGGCGATCTTCATCCGCCGCCCGCCCTCGAAATGGAACGGCTTGGTGACCACGCCAACTGTGAGAATGCCTAGCTCTCGCGCGGCTCTGGCGATCACGGGGGCCGCGCCCGTGCCGGTGCCGCCGCCCATGCCGGCGGTGACGAACACCATATGCGCGCCAGCGAGATGGTCTCGGATCTCCTCGAGCGCCTCCTCGGCTGCCGCCTTTCCAACCTCGGGCTTGGAGCCGGCGCCAAGGCCCTCTGTCACCTGAAGGCCCATCTGGATGATGCGTTCGGCGCGCGACGAGGTCAGCGCCTGTGCATCGGTGTTGGCGACGATGAAATCGACGCCCGACAGGC
Source organism: uncultured Alphaproteobacteria bacterium (assembly GCA_963737365.1). Lineage (GTDB taxonomy): Bacteria > Pseudomonadota > Alphaproteobacteria > Rhizobiales > Beijerinckiaceae > Roseiarcus. The sequence goes on along the minus strand of CAVTSD010000001.1, from coordinate 1,539,633 downwards.
CGGACACGATCATATTGTTGACCGCGTTGCCACCGGCGCCGCCGACGCCGCAGACCATGATTCGGGGCTTCAGTTCCCTGAGCTCAGGCGCCTTCAGATTGATCGACATACTAGCCTCATTGGTTGGACGCCCGCCGGCGCCGATTGGAATGCGTGTTTTCCCTTCACCCACGCGCTTGCCTTCGGCGAGCGCCCCTTACGCGCCTAAAAACTGTCCTTGAGCCACCGTCCGACCCGCGCCGCATAGCCAGCCTCGCCCTGATGATGGGGGACGTGTGCGCGGGTGCTTCCGAAATATTCGAGCCCGGCCATCTGAGGATAGACCATGAGCCCGACCGCGGCGGCGAAGGACGGGCTCTTGCCGGATTCCGGCAGCCCCTCGATGCCGAGCGGCCGCCCGACGCGGGCCTGGCTCGAGAGGGTCGTGCGCGCCAGTTCCGGCAATCCGGTCAATTGGCAGGCGCCCCCGGTCATAACCAGTCGGCGGCCCGCCTGGGCGGCATAACCCGACGCCTTGAGCCGGTCGCGCACCAGTTCGAGGATTTCCTCCACCCGCGGACGAATGATTCGCACGAGTTCGGACTTCGACAAGTGGCTCGGATGATCCGGGTCGTCGCCAAGCCGCTGAACGGTGATGGTTTCACGATCATCAGAGGGAGAGGCGATGCAAGCGCCGTACAAAGTCTTCAGACGTTCGGCGTCGCTGACCGCAACGTTAAGACCGCGCGCAACGTCCCTCGTCACGTGCAAGCCGCCGAGGGCCACCGCGTCGACATGGATGAGTCGACCGCCGGAGAAGACCCCGACCGTCGTCGTGCCTCCCCCGAAATCGACCACCGCGGCGCCGAGCTCCGCCTCATCGTCGACAAGCGTGGAGAGACCCGCGGCGTAAGGCGTCGCCACCATCGCCTCGACCCGCAAATGGCAGCGTTCGATGACCAGCATCAGGTTGCGGGCTGCGGCCGAATCACAGGTGGCGAGATGAAGATCGAGTCCGAGTTCGTGGCCGACCATGCCCTTGGGATCGAGCACGTCCTTGGTCGAGTTCGAGCCGGAAAGCGGTTGGAAGCGCATGCAGGATGGTCCGTCCAGGCTCGGCGTTCACCGCGGCGGCTGCTTCGAGCACGTGGTGGATGTCGTGTTCGGCGACGGTCTTGCCGCGCAACTTTGCGTCCGCGCCATGGCGGCGGGAGGCAAGCCGACCCCCCGACATGTTGATGATGACGCCGCCGACCTCGACGCCAGCCATGCGCTCGGCGGCGTCGACGGCCAGGCGCACGGCATACTCCGCCGCATGAAGATCGATCACCGCGCCGCCCTTGACCCCGTTCGAGCGCTGATGGCCGATGCCGAGCACCTTGCAGCGATGCGTGCGACCGCGCAAAGCCTCGGACGGCTCCATCGGCGTGAGACGGGCGATCAGGCACACGATCTTCGAAGCGCCGATGTCGAGCACCGAGAGAATGGCGCTCTTTCGCGCCGGGATCTGGCGCATGCGCGGAGCGAGCGATTTCAGGCTCATGGCTGGGCGCCCTTCTTGGCCGCGTGGGCTTCCGCCCAGGCAGCGGCCGCGTCGTCGGTCAACCGCACGAACACCTTGCCGGGAACGCGGAAGTCGAGCGCCATCGCGTCCTTTTCCAGAATCCGGGATTGGCGTTGCAGAGAAAGAAGCTCGCCGATCGCGGCTTGCGGATTATCTTCGGGCAGCTTGACGTCGAGGCCAGACTTCAGCCGCAAATTCCAGCGCCGCTGGTCGACGAGGACTCCTGCCTCGACGCGAGGCTTCAATTCGTCCATCGCGTCCAGAAGTCCGACGAATTCGCGCACCCGCCCGTTCGCCCCTTCGCCGACCACGAACGGGAGATCGGAGTAGCGGCTGTCGGTGACCTCGTCGATCGGCGCCCCGTCGGCGGCGATTGCGCTCACATCGCCGTCCTTCTGCCAGACGGCGTAGGGCGTGCGCTCGACAATCTCTATGACGACCTGGTTGGGATAAAGCTTGCGCACGCTCGCCTGTTTGATGAGCGGATCGGCCTCGAGTTTCGCCCGCGCTTGGGCCACGTCGAACAGCGGCAAAGACCGGCTTGCATCGATGCCTGCAATGGCGAGGATCCTGGATTCGCTCATATGCGTCGCGCCGGAGACCGTGACCACTGCGACGCCGAGACCGAGCGACCGGGCGATCCAATCGCCGGCGTGACTCGCTTGCTCCATGATCCCGTCGAGCTGGCCGCCACGCTCGGCGCCCATCAGCGCCGCGCCCAGAAGAACTAAGAGCGTGAGCGCGATATCGAGCTTATGCGGGGCTGGACGGTCCAGCCGAACGCGCCCTCGGAGCGAGGCTTTTGCTGACCGCTCGGCGCGCAGCAGCACCTTGGGCGGGGGCGCGTCGTTCGCAGCCCCGGCGAGCGACGGGCGGCCCCACCCGAACATTTCGGTCAGCCTTCGCACGACCCGTCCTCCACCATTCGGGAGCCCGGCCTGTTCAACGAAAAGGCCGGCATGGGCTGTCCGCTCCGGCAGGGGCGTCGCAACCGCCAGGCTCGGCCGGATGTTGACTGAGAGATCGACGACTTCGCCTTCATAACCCGCCGTCCTGCGGATAAAAGTCGTCTTGGTTCGTGCCGCGACAACCCGAGGCGAATAGGCCCCGGGGCGAAGTTGTGCGCGTTATAGTAAATATTCGGTTTAAGAATCCTCGACGGTATGGCGTACGAGTTGTTCCTTGAGTTTTTTGCGTCATTTTCCGCGAACGTTTGGGAAGCCTGGGCGCGATAGTTTGGAGCGAAGGGTCGCGTCGCGAACCCGAACGGACGTGATTCGGACCGAAGGGGCGCTGCCCGCTCGGTCCGCCGGTCCCTGCCTATGACCGCGAGTGGCTTCATCGCCCGCCAATTCCCCGACATTGCGCACCGACGCAAAGTTAAAGCACGATTAAGTCCAAGGGCTTAACGATGCGTTAACCTCAGCGAATCGGGAGGCAAAAAGCGAGCGCCGCGAGAGCCGATTGCCCACAGGGATTAAGTTTTTCCCGCTAGCGTCCGCGTGGCGCCGCTCTGACGGGCGCGATCGACGGGATATTGATGTCCGAACAACGCGACTTCGCGCTGAAGCCTGGGGCCCAGCCGGGCGACAGCGCCTTCCTTCTCAATAGAGGGCGCCATCAATTGGCCTTCGACCCGTTTCCAGGCCGGATGATCGTGCTCGCCTTCCTCGGATTGGCCGCGAACCCAGAAGCCGTGGCAGCGCTTGCGCCGCTCTCGGCCCACTGGCGCCTGGTCGACGAGGGCCGCGCCGCAATCTTCGCCGTCGCAGCCGAATCCGGCGCAGGGCCGGAGAGGGCGCTCGAGGCTCGATTTCCCTCGGTGGTGTTCCTGTGGGAGGGGGGCGAGATGGCGGGCGCTTTCGGCGCCGATCGATCCTTGGTCATCCTCGACCCGATGCTCCGGGTCGTCGACGTCGCCCCTCTGGATCAAGCCGATCGGGTGCTCGGCGCGCTAGGCTGGTCGCCAAGGCCGAAAGCGGCTTCCGACCCCTGCCCTCCGGCGCCGATCCTCACTTTGGCCGACGTTTTCGAGCCTGAACTCTGCGCCCACCTCGTCGCCTCCTTCGAGCAGAGCGGCGGCAAGGACAGCGGCTTCATACAGGATCAAGGCGGGCGTTCCGTCGAGAATTTCGACAACAGTTGGAAACGCCGACGCGATTTCCATCTGACCGACGCCAAGCTCATCGCCAATCTTCGGTCGCGCATCGGGCGAAGGATCTGCCCGGAGATCCGGAAAGCGTTTCAGATGCGCCCAACTCGGATCGAACGCGACCTCGTCGCCTGCTACGATGCCGAGACGGGCGGGCATTTCGGTCCTCATCGCGACGACACGGGAATCGCGATCGCGCATCGCCGCTTCGCCGTCTCGATCAATCTCAACGCGGACTTCGAGGGCGGCGAGATTTCGTTTCCAGAGTACAGCGCCCAAACCTTCAAGGCTGCGCCTGGCGCCGCAATCGTCTTTTCAGCTTCAATCTTGCACCAGGTGTCGCACGTGACCCGCGGGCGCCGCTATGTATTCCTGACCTTCCTGTTCGACGAGGAGGCCGAGCGGGTGAGGCAGGCGAACCTGCGGGCAGTGCAAGAGTCGCAGCGACAGCCGCAATTTACGAGCGCGTGAGGCAGTCGCGGCGCGCCGCCGAACTAAGCGACGCTCGCCTTGGGCCGCGGGCCCCCAGTCGCCCAGTCGAGAAGTTCGACCGTATGGACGACGGGCGTTTTCGTTCCGCTCGCGATCTGCGTGAGGCAGCCAATGTTGCCCGCGGCGATAAGATCAGGCGCGGTAGCGCCGATATTCGCCACCTTGCGGTCACGCAGCCTGCGAGCGATCTCTGGCTGCAATAGGTTGTATGTGCCCGCTGAGCCGCAGCATAAGTGCCCTTCTGGAGGATCGAGCACCACGAACCCGGCTTGCCTCAACAATCGCTTCGGCGGTTCGCGCACTTGCTGCCCGTGCTGCAACGAGCAGGCGCTGTGGTAGGCCACGCGCTGCCCAGTCGGATTGACGTGGGCTCGCAGCCCGATCTCGCTCATGAGTTCCGTGACGTCTCGCGTGAGCGAGGAGACGATCCGAGCAGGTTCCGCGAGTTCGGGATCGTTGCGAAACATGAACCCGTAGTCCTTGACCGTCGTGCCGCATCCGGAGGCGTTGATGACGATGGCGTCCAGGCCGCCCCCCGCGATCTCTTTCGTCCAAGCGAGGATGTTGGCGCGCGCATACTGGTGCGCGTCCTGTCCGAGATGATGGGTGAGCGCGCCGCAGCAGCCCGCGCCCGCGGCGACGACCACCTCGCAGCCATGGCGCGTCAGAAGCCTGATGGTCGCCTCGTTGATCTGCGGCGCGAGGACCTGTTGCGCGCAGCCATTGAGGAGCGCGACGCGACGAGTCCGCTGGCCCTCGCTTCTGAACACCTGTGGCCGATCGACTGGCGAAGCGCTCGGCAGCCTCGAAGGAACGAGAGCGAGCGCGGCTTTGATCTGCGTGGGCAGAAGCCCAGCGAAGGGCGCGCCCAGGCGCGCCGCCCACAGAGAAGCGCGAAACAATTTCGGATTTGGCAGGACGGTCCCGAACGCGCGCCGCAGCAGCCGGTCAAACCAGGGCCGCTTGTACGTCTTTTCGATATGGCGCCGGCCGTGATCGACGAGGTGCATATAATTCACGCCCGACGGGCAGGTGGTCATGCAGGACAGGCACGAGAGGCAGCGGTCGATATGTTTGACGACCTCGGGCGTCGCCGGCCGGTCGTTCTCAAGCATGTCCTTGATCAGGTAGATGCGTCCCCTCGGGCTGTCGAGTTCGTCGCCAAGAAGGACATAGGTCGGACAGGTCGCGGTGCAGAACCCGCAATGCACGCAGGCGCGCAAGATCTTTTCGGAGACCTTGGTGTCCGGGTCTGCAAGTTGCGCCTCGGTGAAGTTCGTCTGCATCAGTGGCCTTCCTGCATGCGTCCTGGATTGAGGACGCCGCTGGGGTCGAAACCGCTTTTCACGCGTGCGGTGAGCTGAGCGAGGCCGGCGCTCATCGGCTCGAACACAGGCACCGAGGCGCGAATGGCTTCCGGCGCGACGACCAGGGTTGCGTGGCCGCCTGCCGATTTGACCACCGGACGGACGATGCCGGCGCCGGCGTCTGGCCCTGCTTCTTCGGCATCGAGGCTCAACCAAATCAGGCCGCCGCCCCAATCGAAATAAAACTCCGCCGATTGCAGCCCGGACAAAATCGAATAGGCGACGGACGGGGCCTGGCTCGGCGTCGGACATAGCCGCCAAACGATCCGCGACCTCGGTGCAAGAAATGGCTGAACGGCGCCGATTTCGGACCAGAAGGCCTCAGTCTCGGCGTTGCCGAGACGGGCGCCCCGCCCGACAAGCGCCTCGAGCGCGTCGATGCGATAGGCGACGGACGGCCGCGGGCCTTCCAGCCGCATCGCCGTCACTGCGCCGAGCCCCGCCGCAACCGCGGCGGTCTTCGAACGGCGCGCCGCTGCGGGCGGCAGATGCGCGGCGGCGGAAACTTCGAGGGGCGAGTTCAGCGCATCCGCCAACGCGGGGATCGCGACCTCATCGGCGAGACCGTGCAGGAGGATGGTGCATGCGGTCTCAGGTTTTGGCATGACTTTGATGGTGAGCTCGGTTAGCGCCGACAACGTGCCATAGGCGCCTGTCTGCAGCTTGCACATGTCGTAGCCGGTGACGTTCTTGACGACCTTGCCGCCGGCCTTCCAGATTTCGCCGAAGCCATTCACCGCGGCAAACCCTAGGATATAGTCCCGCGCCGACCCGGCGCGCACACGCCGCGGCCCTGCGAGATTGCAAGCGATCACGCCGCCCAGCGTCTGCTCGCCCGCCCCCCCCAGAAGGGCGCGCCAGTCGGGCGGCTCGAAAGCCAGCATCTGGCGCTTCTTCTCAAGCTCGGCGATGATGGAAGCGAGAGGCTCACCTGGGCGCGCGGTCAAGACGAGTTCGGCGGCTTCGTATTCGACGATCCCGCTCAGTCGCGAAAGATCCAGAACATGATCGGTTTTCATCGGCCGACCGAGCGCTCGCTTCGTGCCGCCCGCGACAATCTCAAGCGTATCCCCTTCGGCCCCGACCCAGGAAATCATCTCCGCAATTTGCTTGACGTCCAACGGTTCCAGCACCGACACTATCGCTTGCCTCAGAACCGCGGCAGGTTGGGAAACGCGACCTTGCCTGCGTGCACGTGCATGCGGCCGAGTTCGGCGCAACGGCAGAGCTGCGGAAACACCTTTCCCGGGTTGAGCAGGCTATCCGAGTCGAAGGCGCATTTCAGCCGCTGCTGCTGATTGAGGTCGATCTCGTTGAACATCGTGTCCATGAGATCGCGCTTCTCGACGCCGACCCCATGCTCGCCTGTCAGAACCCCGCCAACGTGAACACAAAGTCTCAGGATCTCCGAGCCGAACTCCTCCGCCCGGTCGAGTTCGCCGGGCTTGTTAGCGTCGTAGAGAATGAGAGGATGAAGGTTGCCGTCGCCGGCGTGGAAGACGTTGGCGACGCGCAGCCCGAAGCGCGCCTCCATCTGTTTCATCTGCTGCAGAACGCGGCCGATCTCTCTGCGCGGGATCGTTCCGTCCATGCAGTAATAGTCCGGCGATATTCGGCCAACCGCCGGGAAAGCCGCCTTTCGTCCCGCCCAGAACAACAGCCGCTCCGCTTCGGACTGGCTCGTTCGACAGCTCGTCGCTCCATGGCGCTCGGCGATCGCCTCGACCTCGGCGATCAGGTGATCCACTTCAGCCTCGCAGCCGTCGAGTTCGACGATCAGCAACGCTTCGCAATCGAGCGGGTAACCGGCGTGGACGAAGGCTTCGGCCGCGGCCACCGCCGGCCGATCCATGATTTCCATTCCGCCAGGGATAATCCCCCCGCCGATCACCGAGGCGACGCAGTCGCCGGCCCCCTCGACCGTGGAGAAGCCGATGAGAAGCGCGCGCGCCCCCGGAGGTTTCGGCAGGATCCGAACGGTGACTTCCGTGACGACGCCCAGCATGCCCTCGGAGCCGACGATAACGCCTAGCAGGTCATAGCCCTCGGAATCGAAATGCTTGCCGCCGAGGCGAATGATCCCGCCTTCGATCGTCACGATTTCAACGCCGACGACGTTATTGGTGGTGAGGCCGTATTTAAGACAGTGCACGCCGCCCGAATTTTCGGCGACATTCCCGCCGATCGTGCAGGCGATTTGGCTCGACGGGTCGGGGGCGTAGTAGAGGCCTAGACCCTGCACCGCATGGGTGATGCCGAGATTGGTCACTCCGGGCTGGGCGACGACGCAGCGGTTGGCCACATCGATCTCGAGGATCTTGTTGAACTTGCCCATGCCAAGAAGAACGCCGTCGGCAAGCGGCAAAGCGCCTCCCGAGAGCGACGTTCCCGCGCCGCGCGGAACGACCTTGACTTTGTTCGCAGCGCAATAGCGCAGGACTTCGACCACCTGCTTCGTCGTCTCCGGAAGCACGGCGACCATGGGCGGCTGCCGATAAGCCGTGAGCCCGTCGCTTTCGAATGCCCGCAATTCGTGCGGTTTGTCGATGACGCCCTCGCCAGGAACAACGCGCCGGAGCGCCTGGACGATCTCAGCGCGGCGCTCAAGGACGGCGCGATCGGGTTCCGGCATGGCGATCATGGCGCGCCTCCAACGACAAAAACCATCACAAGAACAGATACTGTCGCGCGGCGGGTAAGCAAGTGCTCATTCGGCGTTGATAAGCACGGCGCGGAAGTCGTTGACATTGGTCAGCGTCGGCCCGGTGACGACCTGATCCCCCAGCGCGCGGAAGAAAGTGTGCGCGTCATTGTCGGCGAGCAAGGCTCTGACCTTGAGGCCCAATTGACTTGCGCGCGCGAGGCTATCGGGGGTCACGATCGCGCCGGCGACCTCTTCGGCCCCGTCCGTGCCGTCGGTGTCGCCGGCGATCGCGAAGATCCGGGGCCGGCCGTCGAGTTCGACCGCCAACGACAGAAGAAATTCGACATTCCTGCCTCCCCTGCCCTTCCCCTCGACGGTCACTGTGGTTTCTCCGCCGGAGATGAGGACGCAGGGAGCGGGAATCGGCTGACCGTGGACCGCGACCTGACGCGCGATTCCGGCCATCACTTTCCCGACTTCCGTCGCCTCGCCCTCGAGCGCGTCGCCGAGGATGAGAGGGCGATAACCCGCCCGGCTCGCGAGCTCAGCGGCAGCCATGAGCGAGGCTTGCGGGGCGGCGATGATGTGGGTTTCGCTGCGGGCAAAGGCTGGATCGCCGGACTTGGGAGTTTCCGACGCAGGGTCGTCGAGAAGCGTTTGCACCGAGGGAGGCGGGACAATGCCGTAGCGCTTCAGCACGGCCTTCGCGTCCGCGAGCGTCGTCGTGTCGGGCGTCGTCGGACCGGAGGCGATGACCGACGGATCATCGCCGGGAACATCAGAGATGATCAGCGACACGATTTTGGCCGGCGCGACCGCGCGCGCCAACCGTCCGCCCTTGATTGCGGAGAGATGCTTGCGGACGCAATTGATCTCGTTGATGTTGGCGCCGCTCCTCAGCAGCGCCCTGTTCAGGGCCTGCTTGTCGTCAAGCGTGATTCCCGGCGCCGGCAGGGACAGCAAAGCCGAACCCCCGCCCGAGATTAGGCAGAGCGCAAGATCTTCGGGACCGAGGCCTTTGACGAGATCCAGGATTCTGCAGGCCGCCTTTTGCCCTGCGGCGTCGGGAATGGGATGGGCGGCCTCGACCACCTCGATTCGCTTTAAAGGGCCGACGCCATGGCCATAGCGCGTGACGACCAGGCCTGAGAGAGGCTTGTCAGTCGGCCAATTCGTCTCGACCGCGCGGGCCATCGAGGCGGCGGCCTTGCCGGCGCCAACAATGACGGTGCGACCTGCCGGCGGCTCGGGGAGATTTGCGGGCACAGTCTTGTCGGGCGACGCCGCGGCGATCGCGGCCTCGAACATATCCCGCAGCAACTGCCGCTCTTTCATCAGCCTCATTCCTCAGGCCGACGGCTTCGTTTGGCCAATCTCGTGATGGGCGAGTTCTTCGAGCACGCGAGCCATGCCCGAATGGTCCCAGGCGGCGCCACCCGCGGCTGTGGCGGCGTTGAACAGTTCCTGGCATGTGGCGGTGTTCGGCAGGCTGACGCCGAGCGCGCGGGCTCCCTGCAGGGCGAGGTTCAGATCCTTCTGGTGCAGGGCGATGCGGAAACCCGGCTCGAAATTGCGCTTGATCATGCGCTCACCGTGGACCTCGAGAATGCGCGAGGCGGCGAAACCTCCCATCAGCGCCTGGCGCACGCGGGCCGGATCGGCGCCGGCTTTGGAAGCGAAGACCAGAGCCTCGCCGACCGCCTCGATGGTCAGGGCGACGATGATCTGGTTTGCAACCTTCGTCGTCTGTCCGTCGCCGTTGCCGCCGACAAGCGTGATGTTCTTGCCCATGAGAGCGAAAATGGGCTTCACCTTCTCGAATGCGCTCTCCGAGCCGCCGACCATGATGGTGAGGCTCGCCGCCTTCGCGCCGACCTCGCCGCCCGAAACCGGCGCGTCGATATATTCGCAACCGAGATCATTGACCTTTTTGGCGAAATCCTTGGTGGCGATCGGCGAGATCGAGCTCATGTCGACAACGATCTTCCCCTTCGACAAGCCCTCCGCCACGCCTCCAGCGCCAAACACAACCGCCTCGACGTCGGGCGTGTCGGGGACCATGGTGATGATCACCTCGGCTCTCTCAGCCAGTTCCTTGCCGTTGGCGCATGCCACAGCGCCTTTGTCGATCAGCTCCTTCGGCGGCGCGCGACGGGTGTGGACGAAAAGCTCATGACCCCCTTCCAGAAGGTGGCCGGCCATCGGGCGCCCCATGATTCCGAGACCGATGAAACCGATCTTTGCCATTGTCTTACGTCTCCAGCGTTGGTGAAATCCTGAGCTCAGTTGTCGGGGTCTATCACGCCCAGGTCAGGGAGGGCGATCTCTTGGACAGGCTTCAAGTGGCCATGTCCGTGAGAGTGTGATTAGACTGACCGCCGCGCAGCGAGTGGGCCACGCCAACGATCGGCCCGACGTCCCAATCGAAACCTACAGGAGATGGAGATGGAGGCCGCCAAGTCCGACGCCCTGGTGTTCTTCGGCGCTTCCGGCGATCTCGCTTTCAAACAGATCTTCCCTGCGCTTCTGGGCCTCGTCAACGACGAAGGCGTCAATGCGCCGATCGTCGGCGTCGCCAAGGCCGGCTGGACAATTGAACAGCTTAAGGGACGGGCCAAGGACAGCATCGAAAAGCATGGGGGCGCCGACGCCGCGAAGCTTGATAAGCTCCTGGGACTTCTGCGGTATGTCGACGGGGACTACAACGATCCCAAAACTTTCGAGCAGCTGAAACAAGCCCTGGGCGGCGCAAAGCGACCGCTCCACTATCTCGCGATTCCCCCAAGCCTATTTGGCGTCGTGGTTTCTGCGCTCGCCAAGGCCGGGCTCAACGTCGACGCTCGCCTCGTCGTCGAAAAACCGTTCGGCCGCGATCGCGAATTGGCGCAGGCGCTCAATGACACGCTGCTCAAGCACTTCCCGGAAGACGCGATCTTTCGCATTGATCATTATCTGGGCAAGGAGCCGGTCCAGAACATTCTCTACACGCGCTTCGCCAATACGATGTTCGAACCGTTGTGGAACCGCCATTATGTTCGCTGCATCCAGATCACGATGGCGGAAGCCTTCGACGTTCAGGACCGAGGGAGTTTCTACGACGCCGTCGGCGCCCTTCGCGACGTCGTTCAGAACCATATGCTTCAGGTCCTCGCGAATGTGATGATGGACGCTCCGACCGGCGAGGAGCACGAGGCGCAGCGGGATCAGAAGGCGGCGCTTCTGAAGGCCGTTCGTCCGCTCGACGCCGCAAGCATGGTGCGGGGACAATACAAGGGCTATCGCGATGTTAAGGGCGTGCGTTCGGGTTCGACGACCGAAACTTATGTCGCGGTGAAACTGTTCGTGGACAGCTGGCGATGGGCTGGCGTGCCGATCTACATCCGCGCTGGCAAATGCATGCCTTTGACCGCCGCCGAAGTCACGGTCGACTTCAAGCCGCCGCCTCGCTCGACGTTCGACGAGAAGTTGGATCCGTCAGCCGACTACCTGCGCGCGCGGCTCAGTCCCGACGTTGGCGTTGCCTTGGGTTTGCGGATGAAGCACCCCGGAGAACGCATGACCGGCGACAATGTCGAGCTCTTCCTGATGCAGCGCCCCGGGTCGGACGTGCCGCCCTATCAGCGCCTGCTTGGCGACGCCATGCGCGGCAACAATGAGCTGTTCGGGCGCGAGGACGTTGTCGACGCGCAATGGCGCATCGTGGAGCCGATCCTTAACGATCCTCCGGCGGTTCAGGAATACGCACCCGGAACCTGGGGGCCCGCCGCCGCCGAGGCGCTCATCGGCGCCGATGGCCCATGGCGCAATCCCGCGCCGGCGAAGGCTTAATAAGTACGCAATAGACACGTTATCCGCGCGACTCGCGCGTTATCGCTCCTCGCTCTTGGCGGCAGGCGCGACGCTTAGCCGACTCGGCCCGATTTGGGTTTTCTTGGTTCGTCCCTGTTTTGCTTTGGAACCCCCGATTTTTGGGGTTGGAAAAGCTTGGATTTCCTTGGATTCTCTCGTCCGAAACTAAACTTATCAAAGGGTTACACGGGATTTTCGTTGAAAAAATTTTGCCGGGGCCTTTTTCCCTGATTTGAGCAGCGCTGAGCGTAAATCGACCGGCCTGGCGCGCCATGGGCAAAATTATTCATGGGGCAAGATTAGCCTTATTTCTGATTTTCTGCAAGATTTTGCCGGCCCTTATAGCGCCGGGTGTGGGGATGTTAGACACTGTTTTTTCATCATGGCCGGGCTTGAACCGGCCATCCACGAGAACATCTTAGCCTGTTCGTAAACCTCTGAACTGACGGAGCCCAAGGGCCGAGAGATTTGCGGAAGCGCCGCGTGGATGGCCGGCCTTGTGCAGGACGAGCCCGTGAGACGGCCGCGCGAAGGCCCCAAAATCAATCATCGGTCGCTGCGGGGCGAATTGAGGGCGCCTATCGATGAGCCGACGGTGAGGCCGCGTCCCTAACTATTGACGTCGCGAAAGTCAGCAGGCTTGATCTCGAACGTCGTGACGAAGCTGCGCGTCTGATCCGGGATCATGCATCCGCGCCGGCCTTCCTGTTTTCGATGCTCGGTGCGCTGAGCCGATTTGGGCCGAAGGCGAGATCCTCCGCATCGCGAAATTCCCAGGCTTAAAACCTTGGGAAGACCTGCGTCCTTCAAAATGCCATTCGCCGTGTGTCGGGATTTGATCGGGACCGGCACGACAATCCGCTTTCCCTCCATGGTTATCCAGATATCGTGATCGCCCTTTCCGCGCCGCAGAAAATGGCATCCAACGCTCATCAATTGATCGCGGACCGCCTTGCCGAAGTCCTTCACGCGGCGACGTGAGCGCGGACGGATGCGTGCGCAATGATCTCGATGTGGACTTCCCGATCACCGTCGCCCTCGAGCAGATCGGCGGCGGCGGTTGCAACATTGCGGCGGAACGCTTCGAACGTGTCCCCCTCCACGTGTAGCCCCTCGATATCCGAACTTTCGATATATGATACGCGGGCGTCTTCATCTAAAGTGGCTTTGACGACTGCGACGCGCATTTGCGGACCTCTGTTGAGCCCCCTATACCATGTCCGATCGACCCTCGCATTTAACGCGTTAAAACGCGCTCAGAAATCGGATAGCCGGGCCCATCGAAGCGCTCAGTCCAACATTTTGCTGGCGCCGTTGCGCCAAATCTGTATAAGCGCGCGATCCGCGCCTTAGCATAGCGCGGCAATTCGCGTTGCGACCGACCTGGACGACATCCCGGCTCGGCCGCTTTTCAAAACGATGAGGCTGGCTTTGGCCGGCCGCAGATTTAAGGATAATCCCGATGTCGATCACGGCCGAGCGCAAGACTGCGCTCATCAATCAATATGGTGTGAAAGTCGGCGACACAGGGTCGCCGGAAGTTCAGGTTGCGATTCTCACCGAGCGCATCGCCAATCTGACCGGTCACTTCAAGACCCACGTCAAGGACAACCATTCCCGCCGCGGCCTGCTTAAGATGGTGTCGCAGCGGCGGACGCTCCTCGACTACGTCAAGAAGCAGGACGAGAGCCGATATAAGACTCTCATCGAGCGCTTGGGCATCCGCCGCTGAAGGCGGCGGGCCTTGACGCAAATGGCGCGCCTGATTTCGGGCGTACCGACCCAAAGACGGGCGACGGCGCGGCCGACGCCTTTTTCCCGAATGCGAGAGCCTCGCGTCATGGCAGGATCGCAAGCGGCTGGCGTTGGCCCAGCCGCTCGCCGTCTTGCCGATGACGAACCCGATCGACGGGCGGCATGGGCCGCAGGCTTTCGCATCCTCAACTCATGCAGGATGAAGAAAGATGTTTGACATACAACGTGAAGAACTCGACTGGTGCGGGCGCAAGCTGACGCTCGAAACCGGTCGTGTGGCCCGTCAGGCGGACGGAGCGGTGCTCGCAACCTGGGGCGAAACCACCGTGCTCGCGACCGTCGTCGCCGCCAAGGAGCCGAAGCCCGGCCAGGATTTCTTTCCCCTCACTGTCCATTACCAGGAAAAGGCCTTCGCCGCGGGACGAATTCCCGGCGGCTACCTGAAGCGCGAAGGGCGCCTGTCGGACCGTGAGACGCTGACCTCGCGCCTGATCGACCGGCCGATCCGACCGCTGTTCCCGGAGGACTTCCGTTGCGACACGCAGGTCATCGCCACGGTCTTCTCGTATGATCTTGAGACGGATTCGGACATTCTGGCGATGATCGCCTCCTCGGCGGCGCTGACCCTCTCGGGCGTGCCGTTCATGGGCCCGATCGGAGCGGCGCGCGTCGGCGTCATCAAGGGCGAAATCCGGGTGAATGCGACCGTCGAAGAGATGAAGGACTCGACCCTCGATCTCGTCGTCGCCGGCACCGCGGACGCCGTGCTGATGGTCGAGTTGGAGGCCCAGGAACTCAGCGAAGACATGATGCTGAAAGCGGTGATGGCCGGCCACGCCGCGTTCCAGCCGGTCATTCAGGCGATCATCCGGCTGGCCGAAAAGGCCGCCAAGGAGCCTCGCGACCTGGCGGTGAACGATCACGATGCGGTCGAAAAAGCGGTGCTGGAAGTCGGAGAGGCTGATCTAAGCGCCGCCTATTCGATCACAGAGAAACAGCAGCGCTACGCCGCCGTCGACGCCGCCAAGGCCAAGGTGTTCGGCGCGCTCGCGCCCGCCGGCGCCGACCCGAAGTTCCCTCCGAGCGAGGTCGCGGAGGCGTTCCACAAGGCTCAGGCCAAGGTCGTGCGCTGGAATATCCTTGATCACAAGCGCCGCATCGACGGGCGCGATCTGACCACCGTGCGTCCGATCCTGGCCGAGGTCGGAGTTCTGCCCCGCACCCATGGCTCGGCTTTGTTCACGCGTGGGGAAACCCAGGCGATGGTCGTCGCCACGCTCGGCACGGGCGAGGACGAGCAATATGTCGATTCGCTGGACGGGACCTATAAGGAGCGCTTCCTGCTCCACTACAACTTTCCCCCCTATTCCGTTGGCGAAACCGGCCGCATGGGGGCCCCCGGACGGCGCGAAATTGGGCACGGCAAGCTCGCCTGGCGCGCCATTCGCCCGATGCTGCCGACCGCGGCCGAATTCCCCTACACCATTCGCGTGGTCTCCGAGATCACCGAGTTCGAACGGCTCATCGTCCATGGCCACGGTGTGCGGATCGTCGCTCGCGCTGATGGACGCCGGCGTGCCGCTCAAGCGCCCAACCGCGGGCATTGCGATGGGGCTTATCCTCGAGGGCGAGCGCTTCGCGGTGCTCAGCGACATCCTGGGCGACGAGGACCATCTCGGCGACATGGACTTCAAGGTCGCCGGCACGAGCGAAGGCGTCACTTCGCTGCAGATGGATATCAAGATCGCCGGCATCACCGAGGAGATCATGCGCCAGGCGCTGGCTCAGGCGCGTGACGGGCGCCTGCATATCCTGGGCGAGATGAGCAAGGCGCTCACCGGCGCGCGCTCCGAGCTTGGTGAGTTCGCGCCGCGCATCGAGACCATGAAGATCCCGACCGACAAGATCCGGGAAGTCATCGGCACGGGCGGCAAGGTGATCCGCGAGATCGTCGAGAAGACCGGCGCCAAGATCAACATCGAGGATGACGGCACGGTGAAGATCGCGTCCAGCGACGGCGCGAAGATCAAGGCGGCGGTGAACTGGATCAGGTCGATCGCCTCGGAGCCAGAGGTCGGCCAGATTTACGACGGCACGGTGGTCAAGACGGTTGAGTTCGGCGCGTTCGTCAATTTCTTTGGTTCGAAAGACGGCCTCGTCCATATTTCGCAGCTCGCGAAGGCGCGCGTGAACAAGACGACCGACGTCGTCAAGGAAGGCGACCGGGTCAAGGTCAAGGTCATGGGCCACGACGACCGCGGCAAGGTCAAGCTGTCGATGCGGGTCGTCGACCAGCAGACCGGCGCCGACCTCGAGAAGACGCCGGCGGCCGAAGCGGCGACAGCCGAGTAGCGAAGCCCCAATTCGGGCACTACATAAGGTGCGGCGCCGACGCGCCGCACCTTCCACGTCACAAAAATGGCCAATTTTCCGTCGTAATAGCTTGTTAATGATTCGGAAAGGCCGAGCGCGTTATGGAATCTGCGCTTTTAAAATATGGACTGACACCTCATGCAAGTGAGTTTTGCGGCCGCCCTGAGCGACGGCCGGCGTACAATTGCGATCGGACAGATTCGGGCCAAGGGGCCCTGGCGAGCGGCGGGCGTTTCAGGCGCTGAAGCTGATCGTCAGGCGGCTGTCGACGCCTTGAGGCGCGAAGCCGAGGAATATGGCGCCGACGGGGTCGTCGACGTTAAGTTCGAAGTCGAAGGCTGCAAGGGCTGCGAAATCGACGGACTCCGCCTTGAGCGGGTGACCGCGACGGGCCTCGCGGTCCGCTTCGCCGAGGCGGCTTAAGCTCTATTCCGCCGCGTGCCGCATCTGGGAGAGCGCCGCTTCGCGGCGTCTCAACTCCGCTTCCCGCTCTGGAATATAGTCTCGGGTCAGTGGAACCTGTTCCTGGCGTTTTGAGAGCTGGAGTTGCATGACCATGTGCCCGTCGACGCGGAACGAGGTTTCCGAGCCGGCGAGATAGAATTCCCACATGCGGCAAAAGCGCTCGTCGTAAAGCTTTGCGGCCTCGTCGCGGTGCGCCATGAATCGCTCGCGCCACACGCGCAGGGTCTCCGCGTAGTGCAACCGCAAGATCTCCACGTCCGTCACGAACAGGCCCGCCCGCTCGATCGCGGGCAGCACTTCGGACAGGCTCGGAATGTAGCCGCCGGGGAAAATATATTTGCGAATCCAGGGGTTGGTCACGCCGGGAACGGAGTTGCGGCCGATGGAATGGAGCAGCATCACCCCGTCGTCCTTGAGGAGCGTACGGACTTTAGTGAAGAACTCGTCGTACCGGCTTGCGCCCACGTGCTCGAACATCCCGACCGAGACGATGCGGTCGAAAGTTTCGCCGACATCGCGATAGTCCTGCAGCCGGAACTCAACCCGATCGGAGAGGCCCATCTGGCGTGCGCGCTCAGTCGCGACCGCGAACTGCTCCTCCGATAGCGTAACTCCGGTCACCTCGGCCCCGGCGACGCCGGCGAGATAGAGCCCCAGACCCCCGAACCCGCAGCCGATGTCGAGCGCGGTTGCGCCGTCCTCCGGCAGGAGCTTAGCGGCGATATGCCGCTTCTTCGCGGTCTGCGCATCCTCGAGCGATTGGCCGGGATATTCGAAATAAGCGCAGGAATATTGGCGGTCGGAGTCGAGAAAGAGGCCGTAGAGGCGCTCATTCAGATCATAGTGGACGGCGATGTTGCGTCTGGCGCTCTGCCGGTCGTTGCGCTGATGCAGGGCTCGAAACGCCATGCGCGCCTTGTTCAGCGCCTTGCCCCAGAACTGGCCCTCGAGCTCGGCGAGATCGCGCGCGCCCAGCTCCAACAGGGCGTAAAGATCGCCCTTGGTGACGATGATGCGTCCGTCCATGTAAAGTTCGCCGAGGCTTAGGGCCGGATTGACCATCAGCTTCCACTCGGCCGGCCGATCGAGAAGCTTGACCCCAAGGAGCGGGCCGGTTCCGTCACCGAAGGTCTCAACAGTTCCGTCGGCGGTTTCAACTTCGAGCCGACCTTTGCGAACCAGTCTTCGCAAATACGCTTTGAAAACCGCGTTCATAACTCCTACTCGCCATCCCGGTTGTATACCAGCGAGGCTGTCCCAAGCCGCGCCAGGGTCGACTGCCTTAAATGTGTCAACTTAGAGAATGTTCCCCGGCGTTTTCAAGTGTCAATCTGCATCGGCGGCCATTCGTCAGACGCAAACCCCTGATCGGAAGCGTCTTGTTTTGGCCCCATTCGTGCGACCAAGTCCGCCGCCCGTTCCCCTACGGCGTAAATTGCGCTAGACGGCGATCAAATCGGCAAGGATCCCCACATCGTGGATTACGTTTCTACGCGCGGCGCGGCGTCGACGCTCGGCTTCGCGGACGCCCTTCTCGCAGGACTCGGGCGCGACGGCGGGCTTTATGTGCCGCTCACCGTTCCTCATTTGTCGCCCGACGCGATCCGGGGGCTGAGAGGAATTCCGTATCCGGAAGCGGCTGCACGGATCATGACTCCCTTCGTCGAAGGGGATTTCAACCCGGACGAAATCAAGTCGCTGTCGGAATCCGCTTACGCCAACTTTCGTCACGCCGCCGTCGCGCCGCTCGCGCAGTTGGACGCCAACCTGTTCGCGCTCGAACTTTTCCACGGGCCGACGCTCGCGTTCAAAGATTTCGCGATGCAGTGGCTGGGGCAAACGATGAATATCGTTTTGCGACGCCGCAACGCGCGAGCGACAATCATTGGCGCAACCTCGGGCGACACTGGCGCGGCCGCCATTGAGGCCTTCGCCGCGCAGTCCCAGGTCGAAGTGTTCATCCTCTATCCGGAAGGGCGGGTGTCGGACGTCCAGCGCCGGCAGATGACGACAGCCAATCGCCCCAATGTCCACGCCCTCGCGGTTCAAGGCTCGTTCGACGATTGTCAGCGGATCGTCAAGGAACTGTTTGGCGATCTGGCCTTTCGCGACGAGATGCGTCTTTCGGGCGTCAATTCCATCAATTGGGCGCGGATTCTCGCGCAGATCGTCTATTATTTCGTCGCCGCCGTCGCGCTGGGCGCGCCTGAGCGGCCGATATCCTTCGCCGTCCCGACCGGCAATTTCGGCGACGTGCTGGCCGGCTATTACGCCAAGCGCATGGGGTTGCCGATCGAGCGCTTGATCGTCGCGACCAACGAGAACGACATTCTCGCGCGCGCGCTCGCGACCGGGCGCTATGCGCCAAACGCAGTCAAGGCCACTCAATCGCCGTCCATGGACATCCAGGTGTCGTCGAACTTCGAGCGCCTCCTGTTCGAGGCGTCCGACCGCGATCCCGAGCAAGTGGTCGCCCAGATGAGCGCACTGGCCAAGGACGGATCGTTCACAATTCCTGCCCCCGCGCTCACTGCGATACGCGCCGATTTCGATGCTTTCCGGATCGATGAAGCCGCGTGCGCGCAAGAGATGCGCCGCGTCCATCGCGCGAACGGCATGATCATCGATCCGCACAGCGCGGTTGGCGTTTACGCGGCGCGGCAAGCGCTGGCCGCGTCCCCGGCGACCCCGGTCGTCGCGCTCGGCACGGCCCATCCGGCGAAGTTTCCCGACGCGGTCGAGGCCGCGACCGGCGTGCGGCCCGCGCTGCCAGAACCGCTCTCGGATCTCATGGAGCGCAGCGAGGCGATCGTCGTCCTGCCCAACAATTGCCGGACGGTGGCCGATTACCTGCGTCAGACCGCGCGGGTGGAGGCGTGAGCGTTCAGGTTACGAGCCTGCCGAGCGGGCTCGCCGTAATCACCGAGACGGCGCCCATCTCAAGACGGCGGCGATCGGCGTGTTCGTCGGCGCCGGATCGCGCCATGAGCAAACGAGGGAGCACGGGCTCTCCCATTTCATTGAGCATATGACCTTCAAGGGCACGCGCCGCCGAAGCGCTCGCGAGATCGCCGAGACGATCGAAAACGTCGGCGGCGACCTCAACGCGGAAACCGGGGTCGAGCGCACAAGCTATTTCGCCCGCGTCATGGGAACCGACGCGGAACTCGCGCTCGACGTCATCGGCGACCTTCTTACCGAGAGCGCGTTCGATCCCCAAGAGCTCGAGCGGGAAAAGAACGTTGTCGTCCAGGAAATCGGCTCGGTCGAAGATACGCCGGACGATCTCGTCTTCGATCTCCTGACCGCGACCGCCTGGCCCGACCAGCCGATTGGGCGCCCGATCCTGGGCACGCGCGAGCGCGTCGAGGCCTTCGACCGGGCGGCGATCCTCGACTATCTCGGGCGCCGCTACAGCGCGGGCGCCACCGTCGTCGCCGCCGCGGGCGCAGTTGAACACGATCAGATCCTCGATCTCGCCCAGTCTCGCCTGGGGAGTCTTTCCCAAGCGCCGGCGCAGGCCGAAGCGCGAGCCGCTTACCGCGGCGGCGAGACCAAGGTGAAACGGCGCCTCGAGCAGACGCATGTTGTCGTGGGCTTCGAGGGTCGCTCTTCGAGCGCGCCCGATCACGACGCCGCCCAAGTCTTCGCCGCCGCTGCGGGCGGAGGCATGTCGTCGCGGCTTTTTCAGGAGGTGCGCGAGAAACGGGGCCTCGCTTATTCCATCTATGGATTCCACTGGGACTTCGTCGACACGGGCCTGTTCGGTTTCTACGCGGGCTCGGCTGACCGGGATGTGGCGGAGGTGGTCGCGGCGTCGCTCGATTGCCTGGGCGAGGCCGCGCACGGGCTCGAGGAATCGGAGATCCGCCGCGCCAAGGCTCAGATGAAGGTCTCGCTGGTGACGGCGCTCGAGCAGCCCGGCGCGCGGGTCCACCAGCTCTCGCGTCAGATGCAGATCTATGGACGGCCGCTTTCCATCGACGAGATCCTGGCCCGCATCGACGCTGTCACCGTCGAAGACGTTCGCAAAACCGGCGCGGCCATGCTTAGATCGATCCCCGCCGTGGCGATGATCGGCGCGGTCGGCAAAGCCCCCGGCCAGGCGAAGATCGCCGCCGCTTTGAAAGGGGTATGATGGCGCTTTTCGGCTTGACGCGATCCGTTAACCCGGAGCCGGTGCTCCGCGGCGACGGCCTCTATCTGCGGCCGGCAGCCCTGGCGGACCATTCGTCGTGGTCGAAGCTGCGCGGCGCCAGCCGCGGCTTTCTCGAGCCCTGGGAGCCGACATGGCCGGACGACGATCTGACGCGCGCCGCATTTCGCCGGCGCCTCAAGCGCCAGGAGGACGACATGGCTCGGGACGAAGCCTATTCGTTTCTCATTTTCGACAGCATCTCGGATGACCTCTTGGGCGGAATCACCCTCGGCGGAGTGCGCCGCGGAGTGTCGCAGAGCGGGACGCTTGGCTACTGGATGGGAGCCCCGCATGCAG
Source organism: uncultured Alphaproteobacteria bacterium (assembly GCA_963737365.1). Taxonomy (GTDB): domain Bacteria; phylum Pseudomonadota; class Alphaproteobacteria; order Rhizobiales; family Beijerinckiaceae; genus Roseiarcus. The sequence continues at coordinate 1,518,498 of CAVTSD010000001.1, read as the reverse complement.
GCAGAGGGCGAATGACGCGCGCGGTCGCGGCGACGGTCGAATTCGCGCTCATGAGGTTGCGCCTGCACCGGATCGAAGCGGCCTGCATTCCGGAGAATGCGCCGTCGATCGCCCTGCTCGAGCGCAACGGCTTCCAGCGCGAGGGGTACGCGCGGGGTTTTCTGAGGATCAACGGGGCCTGGCGCGACCACGTCCTGTTCGCGCTGGTCCAAAGCGACTCGCGTCCGCGACTGGCGTGGACCAATCTTGACTGAATCAACTCTGAACGTTCGCCGGGGCCCCGATTGCACAGCCGGCTCCGCCGCCCGGCCGGCGAAGCGCGCCTGCCGAGCGGGGGCAAGCCTCATCGGCGTCGTGGTGCTCTTCGCCGCGTTGACGGCGTTCTGCCGTCCCGCCTTCGCGGTGCAATCGGTCAGGGTCTCGCCCGATTCGGACGCGATTGATCTTACCCGGGCGGTCGAGCGCTACAGCGCCCAGGGCGATCGCATCCAGGTTTCGACCGCGCCGGGCGCCGACGGCATCGTCCGCCGGATCGAGGTCAGCGCGCTTGAGCCCGGCGCTCAGCCGGCCTGGATCGTGTTCGCGCTGACCAACGATTCCGAAGAGCAACTGACCCGGCTGATCGTGGCGCCGCATTTTCGCTTTGTCGGCTCGGGCCTCATCTGGCCGGATCTCGGCTCGTCGCGGATCACTACCATCACCGCGAGCCAGGGCGCCGCGCCCGAGCGTGAGGACAGCGCGGACGCCGATGTCTTTCGCCTGACCCTCGATCCCGGAACGACCGTCACCTACGTCGCGGAGCTGCGCACGCCGAACCTGCCCCAGCTTTATTTGTGGGAGCCGGACGCGTTCAAGGACAAGTCCGCGAGCCTCACCCTTTACCAGGGCATTCTGATCGGCATCGCCGGGCTTCTGGCCCTGTTCTTGACCATTGTTTTCGTGGTCCGCGGCGCGATGATTTTTCCCGCCGCCGCGGCCCTCGCCTGGGCCGTGTTCGCCTACGTCTGCATCGACTTCGGCTTCTGGCGGAAGATGTTCGGCCTCGGCGATGCATCGGAACGCATCTGGCGCGCAGGGGTCGAGGCGACGATCGGGGCGACGCTGATCATTTTCCTCTTCGCCTACCTCAACCTGCGTCGATGGCACGTGCGCTACACGCATTTCGCGCTCGCCTGGCTCGTGCTGATGGCGGCCGTGGTGGGGCTCTCGGTCTACAATCCAGCGATCGCCGCGGGCGTGGCGAGGATCTCCATCGCCACCGTCGCCGGCGTCGGTTTCCTGCTCATTCTAAGCTTGGCTGCGCGCGGGTCCGACCGCGCCGTGATGCTGATCCCCACCTGGTACTTGCTCGCAGTCTGGGTGGTGGCCGCGGGCGCGGCGGCCCTCGGCTATCTGACCAACGACCTTGCGGCGCCGGGCCTGGTCGGCGGGTTGGTGCTGATCGTCATGCTGATCGGCTTCACAGTGATGCAATTCGCCTTTTCCGGTTCCGGCGGCGCTATGGACAACGGCCCCGACGCCGAGCGGCGCTCGCTCGCGATGACCGGATCGGGCGAGGCGATCTTCGACTGGAACGTCTTGACCGACGAAGTGAACGGCAGCGAGGCGATCGAAACCCAATTGGGCTTGAAGCGCGGCGCGCTCGAGGGGCCTGCGGCCGGCTGGCTCGACGTGCTGCACCCTCTCGATCGCGACCGTTACACGCTCGCGCTGGACGGGCTCCTGCATCAGCGCTCGGGCCGGATCAATCACGATCTCCGGCTGCGCGGAACTGATGGACATTATTTCTGGTATGTTCTCAAAGCCCGGCCGGTCATCAGCGCCGACGGCGAAGTCGTGCGCGTGATCGGGTCGCTCTCGGACGTGACCGAACTCAAGTCGGCCGAGGAGCGTATGCTCCACGACGCGGTTCACGACAATCTGACCGGCCTTCCAAACCGCGAGTTGTTCACTGACCGGCTGGGCGCGGCCATTCTCATGGCCCAGAAGCCCGGCGCCGGCGCGCCGACAGTGATGGTGATCGATGTCGACGAATTTCGCTCGGTCAACGATTCCTACGGGCTGTCGATCGGCGACTCGGCTCTTCTGGCGGTGGCGCGTCGCCTCGCGCGCGATCTACGCCCGGGCGATACGCTGGCTCGTTTGGGCGGCGACATGTTCGGCGCGATCGTGCTGGCCGAACCGGCCTCGATGGACGCCCCCGCCAGGATCGACGCCTTGCGCGCCGTGCTTGCTTCGCCAATCAGCTTTGGCGAGCGGGAAATCACGCTCTCGGTGTCGATCGGCGCGGCGCATTACAATCCGAGGCTGCACGACAAAGGCGGCGATCTTCTCGCTGACGCGCAGCTCGCGCTCGCCAACGCCAAGAAGGCTGGCGGCGACCGGGTCGAGATCTTCGCCCCCAACATGCGCTTGCATCGAACCGACCGGCAGACGCTGGGCAACGACGTGCGGCGCGCGCTCGAGCGCGGCGAGATCGCGATTCTCTTCCGACCCATCGTGCGCCTCGAGGATCGCACTGTCGCCGGATTCCAGTCGCTCATCCGCTGGCGTCACCCAAGGCTCGGGGTGCTCGGCGACGACGAGTTCCTCCAGGCCGCCGAGTTGACCGGCGCCATCGTCGACATCGGCGCCTACGCGCTCGAGTCGACTGCAAGGGAGCTCGCCGCGTGGCAGAAGGCGCTCGAGGTCAACCCGCCGATCTTCGCCACGGTGGCAGCCTCTTCGCGGCAAATGCTCAGCCACGACCTTTTGCTCGACGTGCGCTCCGCGCTCGGTCGCCACTACGTCCAGCGCGGCTCGCTCAAGCTTGCCGCGGCCGAGAGCCTGGTGATGGAGAACCCGGAATACGCCGCCGCCCTCCTGCAGCGGGTGCGCGAAATCGGCGCAGCGCTCATGCTCGACCGGTTCGGCGCCGGCTATACTTCGCTCGGCCACCTGCCGGAGTACCGTTTCGATGCGATGCGGATCGACGCGTCGCTGGTCAGGCCCAACGCCTTCGGCGCCCGCTCGCCCATTCTGCGTTCGATCGTAGCCATGGCGCAGGAGATCGGCATGGACGTCATCTCAGAGGGAGCGGAGACGGAGTCCGACGCGGTCGAACTCGCCCAGCTCGGCTGCCAGTTCGCGCAAGGCTCGGCTTTCGGCCAGCCCATGACCGCCGCCGCAGCGCGGAAGCTGATGGGAGCCGCGGTCGCCTGACGCGGGGGCGTTGGGCCTAGAGCGGATTGCCTCTTGGTCGAACCAGCCGCGTCATTGAGAGCGAAGCGAAGCAATCCCAGAGACGTTGGGCGCTCGACGGTCCCTGGATCGCCGCGTCGCTTCGCTCCTCGCGATGACGGCCAGCCGTCAAGCGTGGCCCACTTCGCGGAGGAACGCGATCAGCGCCGCGTTGACCTCGTCCGCCCTTTCCTGCTGCGTCCAATGGCCGCAGCCGGGGAGCATGATCGTTTTCGTCAGCTGGGGCACGAACATTTTCAGGTTCGCGATCAGCTGATCCATCTTCGGGAATTTGACGACGAGGTCGCGGTCGCCGGCGATATAAAGCGCAGGCACCGTCACATTCGCGCCGGCGAAGGACGCGAGCAGCTCCCAGTTGCGGTCGATGTTGCGATACCAGTTGAGTCCGCCGCGGAAGCCTGACCGTTCGAACTCTTTCGCGAAGACGTCGATGTCCGCCTCAGTCAGCCATCCGGGCAGCGTCGGCGGATCGAACGTGCGGGTGAGAAAGCCGCCCGTCCTTGGCACCATGCCCGGCGCCTGATCGCCAAGCGCATTGTCGGACTTGCGCGGGACATCGCCTGAGCCGGAATAAAGGAGCCGCCGGATCGTCGCGCGCGGATCGCGCCCGAGCTCCGCCTCGGCGACGCCCGGCGTCTGGAAATAGAGCTGATAGAACAGCGACGATTCGCTTTGCGGCATCACGCTCGTCGGCCGCGTCGATCCGCGGGGCCTGAACGGCACGCTCAAGCCCGCCACCGCGCGAAAGCGGTCGGGCCGCAGGAGGGCGCAGTGCCAGGCGACCGGCGCGCCCCAGTCGTGGCCAACAACGACGGCTTGAGGCGCGTCAAGCGCGTCGATGACGCCGACCATGTCGCCGACGAGGTGGAACAGCGTGTACTGGTCGATGGCTTCGGGCTGGCCCGTCCCGCCATAGCCGCGCATGTCCGGCGCGACAGCGCGATAGCCAGCCTCGGCCAGCGCCTTCAGCTGATGGCGCCACGAATACCAGGATTCCGGAAAGCCATGACAGAACAGAACGAGCGGCCCGCTTCCGGCCTCGGCGAAATGGATAGGGATCCCGTTCGCCTCGATGGTGCGATGGGTGATCTCGGTCACGGCGGCGCCTCCTCCGGCTTGACCATCAATCTACACGATTTCAATGACGACTCGAACATGCCCGGGTCGGCAACTCGCGACCGCCGCTTTCGATGTCCTGATCAGGGCCCACGGCGGCGCTGGCGCTGGCAATCCCACGCCATTGCGACTAGTCTGACAGCCTTCAACCCAAAGCGAAACAACAGTGACCCAACTCTCCGTCCGCCAGCGCCAGGGCCGCCTCTCAACTGACGCGGTCGCCGCGCTCAATGCCGATCTCGCCGCGCGTTTCGGCAACCGCTTCACCGCTTCCGAGGCGATCAGGCAGGCGCATGGGCATACGCTCACCTGGCTTAGGAACGAGCCGCCGGACGCGGTGGTGTTCGCCGAGGACAAAGAGGACGTGATCGATCTGGTCAAGCTCTGCGCCCGGCATGACGCGCCGATCGTTGCGTTCGGCGTCGGCTCTTCGCTCGAAGGCCATGTCAACGCCACGCATGGCGGCGTCTCGCTCGACCTCTCGCGCATGAACAAAGTCCTCGCCGTCAACGCCGACGATCTCGATTGCGTGGTCGAGCCCGGCGTGACCCGCAAGCAGCTCAACGAGCACCTGCGCGACAGCGGGCTTTTCTTTCCGATCGATCCGGGCGCCGACGCTTCGCTCGGCGGCATGGCCGCGACCCGCGCCTCCGGCACCAATGCGGTGCGCTACGGCACGATGAAGGACGTGGTGCTGTCGCTCGGCGTGGTCGCCGCCGACGGATCGTTCCTGCGCACCGGGACGCGGGCCAAAAAATCGTCGGCGGGCTACGATCTCACCCATATCTTCATCGGCTCCGAGGGTACGCTTGGAATCATCGTCGAGGTCACGCTGAAGCTCTCCGGCATTCCCGAGGCGATCGCGGCCGGCCATTGCTCTTTCCCCAGCATCCGCGCGGCTTGCGAGACGACGATCGAAACCATCCAGTCGGGTCTGCCGATCGCCCGCATCGAGCTCATCGACACGCTGTCGGTGCGCGGCTTCAACAATTATTCGCACACCGCATTGCCCGAGCAGCCGCTGCTCCTGGTCGAATTCCACGGCACCGAGCAGAGCGTCGCCGAGCAGACGCGCCGGTTCGGCGAAATCGCCGCAAGCCGCGGCGGCGGCGCCCTGGCATCGGCGACCAAGCCCGAGGAGCGCACGAAACTCTGGCAGGCGCGCCACGACACCTATTGGTCGCAAATGACGCTGAGACCGGGCGCGCGGCCGCTCGCCACCGACGCCTGCGTGCCGATTTCGCGCCTCGCCGATTGTGTCGAGGAGACGCTTGAGGACATCGATCGGAGCGGCCTCATCGCGCCGATCGTGGGCCATGTCGGCGACGGCAATTTCCATGTCGGACCGCTCGTCGACATGGACAACCCGGCTGAGATCGAGGCGGCGGATGCGTTTGCACACCGCCTCGCCCATCGCGCCATCGCCATGGGGGGCACCTGCACCGGCGAACACGGCGTCGGGCAGAAGAAGCGGGAATATATGGAAGAGGAGCATGGCCCGGTCGCCATCGACCTCATGCGCCGCGTCAAGGCCTCGTTCGATCCGCAGAACCTGTTCAATCCGGGCAAGGTGTTCTACGCCTGACGAGGCGTCCGGCGCTGCTTCCGTCTGCCTTGTCATCCCCGCGCAAAGGGAAGCCGCCACAGCGGCCCAGTACCGTGTCGGCCGAAGGCTTGAGGAGTGCGAATGGTAAAGAGCGTAATCTTGGCGTGGGGTTCGTTAGTGTGGGATCCCCGCGAGTTGAAGACGGCTGGCAAATTCACGGCCAACGGGCCGCTGCTGCCGATCGAGTTTTGTCGCGTTTCCGATGACGGACGGCTGACGCTCGCGATCGACGAAAATTTCGGCGCTTTGTGCAAGACGTATTCGGCCCCAAGCGCGCTCGACAGCCTCGAAGCGGCAAGAGACGATCTTTGCCGGAGAGAGGGCATGGCGAACGCCCGGGCGATCGGCTTTGTCGAGCCTGCTTCCGGCAGACAGAGCGACTTCGCTTTGGAGAACCATCCCCAGGTCGTCGCAACCATCGACGCCTGGGCCGAGTCGCTGGGATACGACGCCGCGATCTGGACCGCGCTCGCCAGCAACTTCGACCAATGGGGCAAGGGCGGCGAGCCGTTCTCCGTCTCCGCCGCGCTGCAATATTTAGAAACGCTCGAAAGGGAAGACCCAGCGAAGTTCGCGCAGGCCCTGGCTTACATCCGCAAAGCCCCGCCCGAAGTCGAGACGCCGGTGCGCGAGGAAGTCGTCAGGCGCTGGCCATGATCATCCATTTCGCAGGGTCATTTGTGCAATATGTTCGCCTGAATCGGGGCGTAGGGTGCAAGAGCGCGCTTAGAAACTTTATCCCGCACTGATCGGGAACGGAGACGGGCGAACCGCATTAATTCTGTGGCGGGGCCGAGGCGACAAGGCCGATGTTCGCAATGGGAGATAAACTACGGGCGCGGCCGTCATGGCGCGAAGTGGGCATCTTCGCCATATTGCGGCCTCACTGTCTAACCGAAATCGAGCAAGGCGAGGAGCATTGCCTCGAGGCTATGCTCCATTGGCGAGATCCGGCCGAGAGACTGAGGCTGCTTCGGCGCCGGCGTCACGCTTTGGTTGACGACAATCCGACGTCCGGTTGATGGCCGTCATGCCGCCCCCGCTCGGGATTATCCCCGCGTCCCCTGGCGGGAGGTCGGCTGAATATTCCCAAGATGGAGCTCGGCAGTGAGGCGCCATCAAGCCGAGATCTGGTCTCCTGCTGTCCCAAGGCTCTCTACGATGACTTCGGATATTGAAACTCCGGCAGCTTCTGAATGGCGCCCTTGGACGCCCCGGCCAAGGTTATCTTGCGGCCGTGATCGTCGATGGCGAAGCTTTCGTAAGGAAGGGCGACCAGATAACCACCCAAGCCGAGAAAGCCGCCGACTTGCAGCACGGGTAGAGTTTGTGGTCCACCGTGATGATGAGATCGTCCAATGTGCCGATCTTCTCGTTCTTTTCGTTCTCGACTTTCGTTCCGAGAAGCTTCGAGGCGCGATACCCTTCCTCAACCGCCTTAACATCGATGTCGACGAGTTGAACCGTCTGAGCTCGCGCTCGCCCTACGAAGCCCCCAAGGGCAAGAAGCCCACCGGACGCGATCCAGATCGAGCATTGTCGGCGATCGAGGCCGTTCGGGCATTCGTCAGCGCTGTTGAAGGTCGCGTCGATGGAGGTGGAGGTTGAGAAAACGGGGTACGACATAGCTAAACCTCATCCTGGAGAGGGATAACCGGGTGATGTCGCTCATGAGTCGCCTGTTTTGAAAACGCGCGCCATGACGGCCGTCACTTTTTTCGAGTCCTGGATCCGCGCGCTGTGGCGCGATGGCCCGCTGCCTGCTGCGTCGTGGTTCAAACTCCACGCGGCGCGAGCGCTGAGAACATTGCCAATGGCTTGCGCATGACCGGTTAGCATCTCGCAGCGGGATTTTCGCACGAGGCCGACGCCGCGGAGCCATTCCGGGCGGATCCGAAGCCGCCGGAAGGGTCGGTAGGCTCCTAAGTAGCCTCACGCTGGAGCTCTTGATGGGCGCGCCGCCAGTGGGCTAGGTCGCGGCCATGGGGCCGGCCTTCCTCGATCCAGAGGCCATAGGCGCGTTCGCGGATGAGATCTTCGTTCACGCGCGCCGTGGCCTCGATAGCGGACGTTACGATCGTGTCAGCCTGCTTCGCCTTTTTGCTTGATTTCGGTTTGCTGCTCGCCTTCTTGTCGGCCGCGACAGTTTTCTTCGCCATCAAAACCTCCTCTTGTGTTCACTCTCGAGGCCTCCGTTCCGTTGGGTCAGGCGGCCCGAGTTGAGGCGGAAGGTCTCGGATCATGGTTAACAACAGGTTACCGCCGGACTGCCTTCGCGCTCCGCGCTACCGCCAGGGGACAGAGGGAGCTGGCCATGCCGTTGACGGTGCAGGCTTTGGACCATCTGGTCGTCCAGGTTTCCGACGTTGAGGCCTCGGCCGAGTGGTACGCGCGGGTGCTCGGCATGACCCGGGAGGACCTACCGCCGGAGCCCGGCAAGGCGCCGCGGACAGCAATGCGATTCGGCCGTCAGAAGATCAATTTGCGGCCGATCGCCGCCAGCAAGGAGGATTGGTTTACGGCCGACCACGAAGGCGTCGGCAGCGAGGACCTGTGCTTTCTCACCGAGGCGACGGCAGACGAGGTGGTGCGGCATTTGAGGGCTCAAGGCGTCGCCATCGTGACCGGCCCGGGCTTAAGGCAGGGCGCGCTAGGCGCGCTTACCTCGGTTTATTGCCGCGATCCGGACGGCAGCCTGATCGAGATCGCTTCTTACGTCGACCGGTAGCGCGCCGATCTGTTCGAAATCGTCATTTCGCGCACGACGTCCGCTAGACGGAACCAAATTCAGGTTACGCGCGTTCACAAGCCGAACTGGGCGATGCCCCGTCGACCTCTGGAGGAGCCAACGAAATGCCCGGAAATCTGATCTACTACGCGCTCGTTCTCATCGTAATCGCCATCGTGGCGGCCTTACTGGGCTTCGGCGGCGTCGCCGGCACAGCCATGAGCGGGGCTCATTTGCTGATTTGGGTGGCGGTTGTCGTCGTCATCATAGGCTTGGTGTTCGCCTTCATCAGGAGAGCTTAGCTCGGCGTCGCGCGGTCGCCTTAACCGCGTACGCGAGAAACCGGCCGGCGACGCCCGAGGCCCCTTTGGGGTGCAACTGGCGCCGCCGGTCGTACTTTGGCGAGTTCGGCGCGGAGCAGGTGAAGGATCGCCCCCGGGTGGACCGGACGTTTTGGACAGGACTAATTTGTCATAAGATGACATTTTATTGCTTAAAAGAGAATTGCCGCCTATCATTTCGGCTATGACGACCAGATTTTCCGAAATCATTCGCGGTTGCAACCAGAGCGAGCTCGGCGTGGCCCGCCGGGAAAAGGGAATTTTTTTACTCCAAACGGTTGCAACCCATTGAAAAGTCCCGATTCGAAAAAATAAACGCTAGCAAATGCAAGCTAATTTACTAGCGTTTACTCACGCTTACTGACGCTTACGCGCGTTTATTACTCTCGACCTGGTTGTCTTACGCCCTCGGGTCCCGGTGGCGTTACTGAGGCATGCCCATGGGAATACGCCCTTGCGCCGCGCCCGGCGTCAGAGCCTCTTCCTTGGCCGGGATCTCCTCGAAGCGCTCGCACCCAACCTGTCCGCAATGGAACGCCGAATAGGCCCCAAGCGAGGGGCGATCATAGACGACCACCCGGTCGTTGACGCTCTGCCTCACGACCCGGACGTCCATGCTTCCCATCAGGTTTCCGTGCTCGTCGAGGAAGTCGATGTTCGTCCTCCCAGGCCGCTGCGGGATGAGAACCGCGCTCTTGTCGGTGCGCAGGACCAGATCGACCACGTCCGGATCGGTGATGGAAACCTTGCCGAATGGACGCTCGCCATGAATCGTGGTCGAGAGGCCTTGGGTCAGCACGATCGTTTGCCTCGGGACCCGCTCGACCGCGAGCGGCGGCGCCTGATCGGCGAAGCCGCGAGGCGTCGCGTTGAAGAAGGCGGCGACACAGATTGCGGATCGGAGCGCGCGCCCCAATCCTCTTCCGAAACGGCCCTCCGCCCGCTGCTCACCCATGTCCAACCGCCCCGTCCATGTCCCGCTGCGCACTGAGCTTGAGCCATTCTGACACGATCGCAGGCGCACAGCCAATCGTCGCCTCGGGAGTTGAGCAGAACGCTCCGTCGCCCCGCGAGCCGGTCAGTTCATCCCCAGCGCGGCTAGATAAAGATCAAGGATCGTCTCCTCCTCGATGCGGCTGTCGCGGTCCTGTTTCCGGATCGACACGATCTTTCGCAGGATCTTCACGTCGAAGCCATTCGCCTTGGCCTCGCCGTACACTTCCTTGATGTCGCTGGCGAGCGCCTTCTTCTCCTCTTCGAGACGCTCGATCCGCTCGATGAATGCGCGCAGATGACCAGCGTTGACCTCGCTCGAACTGATCGTATCCGTATCCGGTGCTTTCGCCATGTTCATTCCCTGACCTCGATCTTTTCGTGGAGGGCGAGGGAATCGCGCTGATTGTCGCTTCAGGTCAAGTTCGGGAAGAGGGTTTTCCCCGGCGATGATTTATCGTCCGTGCGCGACTGCCGAAGTCGGTCGGCTCGCGGGAGCGCCGATCAGCGATGATGGGTCCTAAGAGGCGGCTAATGCGCTCCGCCCACGCGGTCTGACCGTTTTCATCGGCGATCAGGTCCTGCCTGATTTCGATGAGCACGTTCGCCAATCCGCGCGAAGTGGCGATCTCGTCGATCGTATCGCCGGCCAAGGCGCCGTCATAAGGCTCGTTGTCGCCGACCTCGTCGGCGCGAAGATCCGGTTCCGCGACCAGCGCTTCGATCAGCGGCTTCGTGATGCGGCCGTCGCGATCCCAAAGGAGTCCGATCTTCCAGGGACGCGCAAGCGAGCGCATGACCGGCGTGAATGAATGAATCGAGATGAGCGCCGGCGGCTCGCCGGTCGCCATCATCGCATCGACCGTCGCGGCGACCTCTTGCCGATAGGGCGCCCAGAACCAGGCGCTCCGGCGAGCGATCTCGGCCGCGTCGATGTAGGCGTTGCCCGGCACGATCGCGCCGTCGGAGTAGCGCATGACCAGCGTTGGGTCATCGAGGCCGCGATTGGGATCGATGAGCAACCGCGAATAGGTCGACAGCACAGCTGGGGCCCCGAGTTGCGCCGCAAGTGCGCGGGTCACTTCGGCCGCGCCAATGTCGTAGGCGATGTGGCGATCAAGCGCTTCGGTCGGCAGGCCAAGCGCGCCATAATCAGGAGGCATGGCGTTCGACGCATGATCGCAAATGATGAGCGCGCCGCAGTCGAGCCCGCCACGGATTGCCTCAAAGGCGGGATGAGCGGTAGCGTCCATCCTCGGATCGACCTGAGCCATAGGCCTCATTTACGCGATTGCTCGCCATTAGCCAGCGATCGTCGCGCCGCCATCGATGACGATGGTCTGTCCGGTCATGAACGATCCGGCCTTCGAGGCGAGATAAACGGCCGCGCCGGCGATCTCGTCCGTCTCGCCGATTCGTCCGAGCGGCGTCCTCGCGTTGACGGTCTTCAATGTCTGCGGATTCTCCCACAAAGCGCGGGCGAAATCGGTTCGGATCAAGCCGGGGGCAATGCAATTGACGCGGACATTGTGCTGTCCCCATTCGACCGCGAGATTGCGCGCGAGCTGAATGTCGGCGGCCTTGGAGACGTTGTATGCGCCGATCACGGGCGAGCCCTTGAGCCCGCCAATCGAAGAGATAATGATGATGGAGCCGTCATTGCGCTCGATCATGCCCAGAGCCGCCATCTGGATCAACCAATGGTTGGCGAGGACATTGTTATCGAGGATCTTGCGAAACTGGTCGTCCGAGATGCCGGCCATTGGCCCGTAGTACGGATTTGAAGCCGCGTTGCAAACCAGCACGTCGATCCGGCCGAAGACTTTGTTTGTCTCGTCGACCAGGCGCTGAAGATCCTCCTTGGATGAGATGTTGGCCGAGATCGGTCTCGCCGCCTCCCGACCGCAAGCGCGATTGATCGCGGCGGCCGTTTCGGCGCAGGCGTCCGCTTTGCGTGATGAGATGACGACCATCGCGCCGTGTTCCGCCAGTCGTTCAGCGATGGCGCGCCCTATGCCGCGCGAGGAGCCGGTGACGACGGCGACGCGTCCTGTCAGGTCGAATAGCGTGGTCAAGATTCCTCCCAAGGGCGAGCGACGCGCTTCGACGATCGCATTCTTCGCCTAGCCGGCGCTAGAGCGATGGTGGCGTTTCGATCGTCAGGACGCAAGAGATGAAGAGCGTATGGGAGTCGCGGCTCGCGCTCGCCATGGCATCGGCGCTTCGCGGGCCAGGAAGGGCGGCCCGCGAGCCTGGTCGAGGCGTGGCGGGGACCGAGCCGCGCCTTGACAGGGGCTAAACGTTATTCGTCGCAGTTCACGGATTTGCGCGTGGCGTCGCTCCCATCGGGGCGCCTGGTTGTGACGTCCATCGTCGAGCAGGATATTTCGCCTTCACGGACAGGGCTTTCAAGGCGTGCGGTGCGATGCTCGGCAGGCGCGCTCACCGCATGAAGGGTGACAGCCGGCGCCAAGACGACCTCGCGGGTGAGAGCCGTTCCGGAAATAAAAATGAGAGAAGCGGCGGATATTAGCAATGTTTTCATAGCTGCGATCCTCGGTTGCTTGCCAAACAAACCTGTATGGTGAGCAAGATGTTTCCGTCGGCGCACAGAGATGGTTAAAGAACATTGAACGAGACTTGACCCACGCCGAGCGCGCACCATTCTCTGCGATATTCGCGGGAGGCTGTTCGCCCTACACTCGTGTCGCGCGATCGGCTAAAATCGGCTGGCGACGAGATAGCCGATTGTCGCGGCGAATGCGGTGAGCACGGCGCCCCAGGCGAGATCGATAACGGTTAGCTGCGTCGGCCAATCGCGCAATGTCGCCTGATTGGTCAAGTCGTAGGTAGCGTAAGCAAAGAAGCCGAACAGGCCGCCAAAAAGAGCGGCGTGGCCCGCCGACTGATCCTTCACAGCCGGGAGGACGGCGAAGATTGTTATTCCCACGGGTAAGATCAGGTAGAACACGATAGCCGCTGGCAGGCTTACCGATTTGGAGAGGAGGTCTCCGATCGCCGGCCGGTAGACTCGCTCGACCATCACTCCGAGCCAGACCATATCAGCAACCACGAACGCGACGAGGCTGGCCAAGTAGCTCGCGACAAAAGTCATATGCTTCCCCGGTCCAATCGTCGCACTCTGGGCAACCCTAGCGCTCACCCACCCAAACTGCTCGGAGCTGTCAGCTTCTTCGGATGTCTCGCACACACAAGCCGAAGCAACTGTTGTCCGCCCGCACGGCACGAGCTTCTACGTGGTAGAGCGCACGATGGATCACCGCCAACCACGGGTCGATGACCCGACAACGAGCTCGGCCTCGACCCGCCCTTGAGCACTCAGTCCGAGTTTAGGTCTTGATCGGAATCATCACCTCGTTGCGACGCATGAACCACGGCGTCCAGGGCGGATTGTATTGCGCGATGATCGGCGCTCCGGCAGGGACGAGATGGCGAGATTTAAGGATCGACTCGAGCTCGCCTGTCTTCGCCGCAACGGCGGCGTCGCCAGCGAGACCCGAGAAGCGCAGCACGGCGAAACGGGTCGGGGGTTCTTCCCGTAGCCTGATGGACTTGTCGTCTGGCTTTGGCAGAGCAGCGAGCGAGAGCCCGCGTGGCATGACGAAGCGGATCACCCAACCGGGGCTAAAACCCGCCGGCTCCGCGAGCGAACTTGTTGTCATCGCGCCGTCAGCGTGCGCTTCAATGACTGGCGCGGTCATTTCGATGCTCTGCTTGCGCGAGTTGGCTCCGAAGATAAATCCCGCCAGCTTACGGAAACCGGCATAGGCCGCTGAATTCCTGTCCCCTGGCAGGGTCACTTCCGCCACGGACAGAGCGGGATAGTCCCGGATTTCAAAATCTCCATCGCGCGTCACCACTGTATGAGGCGGCTCCTCCACGGCCGAGGCAGACCCGCGTAGCAGCACGAGTGCGGCCAAGGCGATCACTGAAACCCCGATAAGAATGCGAGGCGAAATACGCATGATCTGCTGCCTAACCTTGGTGTCTGATTCACAGCGGGCCATATTTCACAGCCAAGAGCGAGGCTGGAAGGTGTCGGATCTTGGATTTTACCCGGCCAGCTCTTTCGCGCCCCTCAGCGCCCGGCGCCCCTTTGCAGCATGAAGTCGGAGAGATCTTCGAAACGATCGAACACGTAAAGCGGCTCGAAGGCGTCGACGGGCCCCCTCAGATATCCGCCAGAATACAGAGCGAAAGGTACCTTTGCGCGAAAGGCAGTTTCGGCATCGATCTCGCTGTCGCCGACATAGAGTGTGGACGTGCGGGCGGCGCCGAGCCGATCAAGGCAGAACAGAAGGGGCGCCGGGTCCGGTTTTAGCTTCGGCAAAGTGTCGCCCCCCACGACGGCGCCGATAAGCCGCATGATCCCCAGTTCTTCTAGAATCGTGACGGCAAGCTCATAAGGCTTATTCGTGCATATGCCGAGCGCAAACCCAAATTCGGTAAGCCGCTGCAGCATCATCTCGACGCCAACATATGGGCGTGTCAGATGAGCGGGCGCCCGGGCATAGTGCTCACGAAATCTGGAAACCGCATGATCGAAATCCGTCGCCGGACCACCAGTCGCCGCAAGGCAGCGCGCGACCAACGTAGGCACTCCATTGCCGACGAAGCCAGCAACATTCTCAAGCGTCAATGTCGGTCGGCGAAGATCGTTCAGCATGCGATTTGCTGCAATATGCAAGTCCGGCGCACTGTCGATCAGGGTGCCGTCAAGGTCGAAAACGACAGCTCTATATCTTGTCATTCGACGAACTCAGCGCCAGAGGTTGAACCGCTTGTGCTGTTGAGAGAGGTCAATCAGCTCGAAGTCGCTCGCGATGCGATGTAACGCGGCCACCGAAACACCAGGCTTATCGCGCGCTGCTCTCCGTTTGCTGAAACACCCTGCTTCGGCGAATGTCTTCGGCCTCGATGGTCGTTAGAGCGTCGAGAGTGAGTTCGCGGTCTCCCTCCGCAAAGAGGCGATTGGCCTGGCGCAGGCGCGCCCTGTCCAGCGCGTTGCGGATCGAACGCGCGTTCGCAAACAGAGGTTGCGTTCTGCGCCGCGAAATATATTCGCCGAGCGCGAGCTTCGCATCGGGGCTCAGCTTGTAATTGAGGGCGGCGAGCATGTTCTCTCCGATCTCGAGGAGATCGGAGTTGTCGTAGTCAGGAAAGTCGATGTGATGGGCGACGCGCGAGCGGAAGCCTGGATTGGAATGAAAGAAGCGGTCCATCTTGTCGGCGTAGCCTGCAAGGATCACAACGAGATCGTCGCGGTTGTTCTCCATGATTTGCAGCAGGATCTCGATCGATTCCTGCCCGTAATCGCGTTCGTTCTCCTGGCGATAGAGGTAATAGGCCTCGTCGATAAACAAGACGCCGCCCATCGCCTTCTTGAGCACCTCTTTCGTTTTGGGAGCCGTGTGGCCGATATATTGCCCCACGAGATCGTCACGCGTCACGGCGACCAGATGCCCGCGGCGCACATAGCCCAGCTTGTGCAGGATCTCGGCCATGCGCACCGCGACCGTCGTCTTGCCGGTGCCGGGGTTGCCGGTAAAGCTCATGTGCAGGGTCGGCGCCTGTGAGGCGAGCCCGAATTTCGACCGCACGCGGTCGACCAGCAGGAGCGCCGCGATCTCGCGGATGCGCTCCTTGACCGGCGCGAGGCCAACGAGTTCATCGTCGAGCTGTTGAAGCACCGGACCAACGCCCGACTGCGCGAACTCTTCTGCAAGGTTGGTCTTCGCCGGAGCTGCCGGGACGCCCTCGTTCATGTGTAGCGCTTTCCTTCCGGCCGGTCTGTTGCATACGACCTCGTCGAATAACGCTGGACGCGGCCATGGCTCTCCGTTCGGTCGAGGCGGAAGCCCTCCTCGTTCTTCGGCCGGTTGACGATGAAGGATATGCGCACCGATTCCCAGCCATGATTGGAATCAAAGGCCGAGAGGCGGATGTACTGGTCGCCGTAAATCTTGCGGCAGGCATGCAGCTCCATCAGCACGCCTTTCGCGTCATGCAGGTCGAACATCGGTAGGCCCCACATCTCCCAGTACGTATTGCGGGGATGCGGGTCGTCGGTGAATTCCAGATTCACCGCCCAGCCTTTTTCGAGGCAATATTGGATCTGGATGAGGATCTGATCGTCGGTGAGATCGGGTAAAAACGAGAAGCAGCCTTGGGTGATGCGCATCGAAGAATCTCCTTGGGTTTGTGGCGGGGACTTGCGCGCAGCTTTGAAGCGACCTGCGTCCCCGGATCACGGTCACGCCACCGTCAGAGACGGCACGAAGTCGGGCTGATCGGTTGAAGCATAGTTGAAGGTCACATCGCCCCAGACGTCGAGCGCCTGGCGAAGCGGCGTGCAGGTCTTGGCCGCGTCTGCAAGGATGGTCGGTCCATCGTTGACATAGTCGCGGCCTGCGTTGCGGGCAAAGACCATCGCTTCGAGAGCGACGCGGTTGGCGGTTGCGCCAGCCTGTATTCCCCCCGGATGACCGATCGTGCCGCCGCCGAACTGCAGCACCACGTCATCGCCCAACAGATGAAGAAGCTGGTGCATCTGACCGGCGTGAATGCCGCCCGAGGCGACCGGCATCAGCTTGTTGAGCGAAGCCCAGTGCTGGTCGAAGAAGACGCCGTGCTCGAGCTGCGTCGGATTGAACTCCTCTCTGCAGATGTCGTAATAGCCCCTGGTCGTCGCAGGATCGCCCTCGAGCTTGCCGACCACCGTGCCAGCGTGGATGTGGTCGACACCGGCAAGCCGCATCCATTTCGCGATCACGCGGAACGAAACGCCGTGGATCCGTTGGCGAGTGTAGGTCGCGTGGCCGGCGCGGTGCAGATGAAGGATCATATCGTTCCTTCGGGCCCACTTCGCCATCGACTGGATCGCGGTGTAGCCGATGACGAGGTCGATCATTATGATGACCGAGCCGAGCTCCTTGGCGAATTCGGCGCGCTCGTACATGTCCTCCATCGTGCCGGCAGTGACGTTGAGATACGATCCCTTGACCTCGCCCGTCGCCGCCTGCGCCTTGTTGACGGCCTCCATCACATAGAGATAGCGGTCGCGCCAATGCATGAACGGTTGCGAGTTGATATTCTCGTCGTCCTTGGTGAAGTCCAGGCCGCCCTTCAGCGCTTCGTAGACGACGCGTCCATAGTTGCGGCCGGAAAGGCCGAGCTTCGGCTTGACGGTCGCTCCAAGCAGCGGCCGGCCGAACTTGTCCAGCCGCTCGCGCTCCACAACGATGCCGGTCGCCGGGCCTTGAAACGTCTTCACATAGGCGACGGGGAAACGCATGTCCTCGAGCCGAAGCGCCTTGAGCGGCTTGAAACCGAACACATTGCCGATGATCGAGGCCGACATGTTGGCGATCGAGCCCGGCTCGAACAGGTCGAGATCGTATGCGATATAGGCGAAATATTGCCCTTCGGATCCAGGCGCCGGATCGACGCGGAAGCACTTGCCGCGATACTTCTCGGCTGCGGTCAGCCTGTCGGTCCACACCACCGTCCAAGTCGCGGTCGAGGATTCGCCGGCGACGGCCGCTGAGGCTTCAATCGGATCGACGCCCTCCTGTGGCGTCACCCGGAAGCACGCGATGATGTCGGTGTCTTTCGGCACATAGTCGGGTTCGAAGTAGCCCATCTTCCGGTATTCCATCACACCGGCCTTATAGCGATCCTTACCCTTCACGGTTTGCGAAATTTGCTGGTTCATGGCTCTTCTCCCTGGCGAGATTAAATTCGAAACCGCTATTGTTAAGGTCAATTGCGCAACGTGCGGCGCCGACGTTCCACCAGCTTCAGGATCATCGGCGTCATGATGAGCTGCATCGCAATGTCGAGCTTGCCGCCCGGGATCACGATCGAATTTGCCCGGCTCATGAAGCTGCCGTGGATCATCGAGAGCAGATAGGGGAAGTCGATGCCGTGGGGATCCCGGAAACGGATCACAACCATCGACTCGTCCGGCGTCGGAATCGATCTGGCTATAAACGGATTCGACGTATCGACCATTGGCACGCGCTGGAAATTGATGTCTGTTTGCGTGAACTGCGGGCAGATAAACTTGATGTAGTCGGGCATACGCCGCAGCACAGTGTCGGTAATCGCTTCGGTCGTGTAGCCGCGCGAGTCGCGATCGCGATGCATCTTCTGGATCCACTCCAGATTGATGACCGGAACGACGCCGATCTTCAGGTCGGCATATTGGGCGACGTTGACTTTGTCGGTGACGACGGCGCCGTGCAGGCCTTCGTAGAAGAGCAAGTCCGAGCCCGGTTCGAATTCGGTCCAGGGGGTGAAGGTTCCAGGCGGGCACTTGTGCTGCTCTGCCTCCGCCGCGTCGTGGATATAGGTGCGCGTGCGCCCGCCGCCGTTTTCGGAATAGGCGGCGAATGTTTTCTCGAGCTCTTCAAACAGATTGGCGTCTTCGCCGAAGTGACTATAGTGATTATCTCCCTTGGCGGCGGCTTCCTTCATTTTTTCGCGCATCTCGAGGCGGTCCCACCGATGGAAGGCGTCCCCTTCGATATAGACCTGGTTGATCTTCTCTCGACGAAAGATCTGCTCGAAGGTTCGCTTGACTGACGTCGTGCCTGCTCCCGAAGAGCCGGTGATCGCGATGATGGGATGCTTGATCGACATCTACCCAAGTTCCGAAAGTTCGAAGCTTACCGGCGCAGGAGGCCGCGTCTGGCGAATAGGGGCGACTCGTTCGTCGAGAGGCTTTCTTCGCGATAATAGCGAGCGATGCGCTCGACCTTGTCTTTCGAGCCGAAGATCAGCGGCGTCCGACCGTGGAGGTTCGTCGGCTCGACCTCCAAGATGCGCTGAAATCCGTCGATCGCCGCTCCCCCGGCTTGCTCGATGAGAAACGCGACTGGATTGGCTTCATAGAGCAGCCGAAGGCGTCCTCGCTCGTAGCCCGGCCGTGAATCTTCAGGGTATAGATAGACGCCGCCTCGGATCAGAATCCGATAGGCGTCGGCGACCATCGAGCCGACCCAGCGCGTATTGAAGTTGCGTCGACGCGGGCCTTCGTCGCCTTCGAGAAGATCCTCGATATAGCGCTTCACCGGTCCCGGCCAGTGGCGAGAATTTGCAGCGTTGATCGCAAACTCGTTCGAACTCTCCCGGGATCCGGGCAAGGCGATCCGAAACCCGATATTCGTTTGCATCGGGATCGAGCGTCGCAATGCGGACGCCTTCTCCTATGGAGAAGACGAAGGCGACATGGGGCCCGTAGACCACGAGGCCAGCGGCCCGCTGACGTATGCCTCGCTGCAGGAATTGCCCGCTTTCAACTGCGCCCCCGGGCGCGTCCAGCACCGAAAAAAAGGCTCCGATTGTGACGTTGGCGTCGATGTTCGAGGAGCCGTCGAGCGGATCGATCGCCACGAGCAGCGTACCGTCGCGATCGATCTCAACGGGATCATCACGCTCCTCGGAAACCACGCCGCGCACGCCCGAACCTTTAAGGCCCTCGACAAATGACGTGTCGGCGAACACGTCGAGCGCGGTCTGGGCGATCCCATCGTGTGCGGGGCCAACTGGCGCATTGAGGGCGCCGCCAAGCGAGCCGCGGCGAATGAGGTGGACGACCGGCAGTGACGCCTCGGCCAGCGCGAACAAGACGGAAGCGAGATCAGCAGGGGCGTTCGCGCCGAGGAATGTCTTGAGGCCAACGCCCAATCCCGGGGTGTTCACGCGTCAGTTCCTCCCATGGCTGGCTGGCCCGCCCGCACTCGTGCGCAATTTATAGCGACGATTGCGTATGAAAGAGAACTGAATTAAATATTGCCGTGCATTCAAAAATATTGATTACCCTTGGGTTTCTGATGCGCAACGTCTCGTTTCGTCACATAGAAACCCTGCAGGCGATCGCTGCAGCCGGTTCCCTTGTGCAGGCGGCGGCTATGCTAGGCATGACGCCGGCGGCGCTCACCGCGCGCGTGAAAGGTTTGGAAGAAGCGGTCGCGTTAAAACTCTTTGACCGCGCTTCGACCGGAATGCGGCTCACAAGCGCTGGGGAGGCGGCTCTCGAAGCATCGCGCGGCGTCGAGCGGGCGATGCGCCAGTTCGCCGACACGATGGCCGCGATCAGTTCGGGTGAAGGAGGTCGGCTTTCCGTCGGCGCCACGTCCACCGCGAAATATTTCGCGCCGCGGCTCATCGCGGCTTTTGTCCGCAGCCGACCAAAGGTCGACCTGCGCTTTCAGATTGGCAATCGCGACGCGACGGTGGAATCGCTCCGCAGCGGCGAAGTTGAAATCGCGCTTGCCGGACGTCCGCCTCGAGACATTTCTGTTGAGACGTCTCCTGTCGGCCCGCACCCCTACGTCCTGATCGCATCTCCAGAACATCGCCTTGCCGGCGTTCGAGGATTGACTCGGCCTGATCTCGCCGGAGAAGCGTTCCTGTTTCGCGAGATCGGCTCCGGCACGCGATCGGTGTTCGACGATTTCATCGGGGACACGAAGATCAACGCCGTTCAGATGAGAATGGAACTCGGGTCGAACGAGACCATTAAACAGGCCGTCATGGCGGAGATGGGGATCGCTCTCATTTCGGCGCACACGATCGCCGCGGAGCTCGCGAGCGGGAGGCTTGTGTGCCTGGACGTGGAAGACCTGCCCATCATGCGCCGTTGGTACGTTGTCAATCGAATCGACCGCGTCCTCTCGCCGGCCGCGCGCGCGTTTCGCGATTTTGCAACGAGCCATGGCGCGAGCTACTTGCCCTCGCTCGGCTGAGCGAGCGAGGACTCGAAGCGGCTTAGGATGAGCCGTAGTCTGGCGCTGCCCTGTATCGTATGCCTACGAGCAGAGAAAATATCCCGTAATTTATGTTAAGTCGCTTTCTTGACCCAGAGAAGACAATAGCCTGTGGGGGAGATAGTGCCGTCGACCTGCTTGCACGCGTTTGGATCTATATAGAAATTACACTGCGAGCATTGCTTTCCATCTTTTGGCTCAGTTTGATATTTCACAGCTGCTTGCTGAATCTTTGCTTTGGCGCTTCCCGCCATAAGGACAATAGCCGGCGTGGCTGTCGCTGCAGAAATGAGGACTTTCCGGCGAGTGAGGCCGCCCTTCCGATGTCCGTCCTTCATGATTCCTCCTTCAAACTTGGCGGCGCGAAACCGCTTACTTCAACGCTATAGTTGCTCAGCCCACCGCCCTTAGCTTTTCCTGAGACGGCCCGCGATTGGAGCCACTCGCGGCCTCGCGACCGGGGACGTGGTTCGGAAATGTTAACCGGGCCTTGACACATGTCAATGACAACTTACAGTGAGGTCGTAAGGTAAAAAGGGATTGACGAGTAGAAATTTCAGTTTCCTGATTGTTCAACGGCAGCGCCGTGCTATCGTCGTTCCCCACAGTGCGAAAACTGCAATTCGACGCGTCCTCGCCGTATCTCCAACGCGTAACTGGACTTAAGTGTTTGCTGTGTAATAAGGGCTTGATGGCGCCGGGACGGCGGCCCTTGGTTTCGGGCGGCCGTCGACCCGCAGTGAACGATGCATGATCGCCGATCCGCAATTTCGTCCTGACATCACGCTGACCGTCGACGGCGGAGGCGTGATCCGACATGCAGTATCGGCCGAGGCTCTCGCGGGGGAACCCATGGAGCAATGGCGAGGCCTGCGCTGGATTGACACCGTTCCATTAGAGATGGCGCGGCAGGTTGCACAAGCCGTCGAGGGAGCGCGACGCGAGGGCAACTCTTCATGCTTCACCGTTAATCAGCGGCTGCCGAGCGGTCGCGAACTTCTGCTCGAGTACACGACTGTCAAGCTCGGTGGGAAATCCGGCCTCATCGCGATCGGGAAGAATCGGGAGGCGATTTCTGAGCTTCGGTCGCGCCTCGCGCTCGTGCAGCAGGAACGCGAGCAAGACTATTGGAAGCTCCGAGAAATCGAGACTCGATATCGCGCGCTCCTCGACGCGTCTTCAGGACCAGTCGCGCTTGTGCGCGTGACAAACCTGCGCGTGGTTGAAGCGAATGTGGCGGCGACAAAGTTGCTGGGCCTAGTTCCTGGCGGAGAATTTCTGCCGAGGCTCGCGGACCAGGATCGCCGGAACCTCGAGGCGACACTCGATGCGGCGCGTTTAAATGGCCGGGCTCCCAGCATTGCGCTACATCTTTTAGACGGCGGTCCCTGGAGCCTTCGCACGTCGATGCTGACAAGCGAAGCCGGCGCATTCTACCTGTTTCAGATGGCGCCGCTCGCGGGGTCTGCAGAGGCAGCTAACGGCGGCTCCCCAGGTCGCGTCAGCGAGCCAGTTTCGGTTGAAAATCTGATGCAGAGGATGCCCGACGGATTTGTGGTCGTTGATCACGAAGGCGTTGCTCGGCAGGTAAATCATACGTTCCTTGATCTGGTTCAGGCGGGCGTTGAGAGCGCCGTGATCGGCCACAATCTCAAGCGATGGCTCTCGCAACCCGGAACGGGGATTCAGGTTATTTTGAACCTCGTCGAACGTCACGGAGCCGTGCGCGCGATGAGGACAACGCTCGACGGCGAACTCGGCGCCGCAACAGAAGTCGAAATTTCTGCAGTCGGAGACCAGATCGGTCAGCCGAACTATTTCGCTCTCGTCATCCGCGATATTGCGTCTCGTAGCCGCGGATCGGAAGGGTCTTCGTTAACCGGCCAACTCGAAGCATCGCTCGACGCGCCCCTCGAGAGCTTGGTGAGATCTTCTATTGAAGCGATCGAGCGCCAACGCATCGCCGAGGCGCTCGCCCGGACCGGAAGCAACCGAACGATGGCGGCAAAATCCCTTGGGCTGAGCCGACAGAGCTTGCACTCCAAGCTCAAAAAATACAGGTTGGAGCACCAATAGGCAGCTTCGAAAAGGAGCTGCAAGGGAGGTCCGGCCCTTGGCAGTCGCCCAGCCTTCATCGCCCGCCTTCGGGACAGCCAATCTGTCGAATTGCGAGCGGGAACAGATCCACCTCGCGGGGTCGATTCAGCCGCACGGCGCGTTGCTGGTGGTTGGCGCCTCCGATCCGATTATCGTGCAGGCCAGCGACAACGCCGCCGCGTATCTCGGTATCGACGCGAAGCTCCAGGGCCTCCGTTTGCGGGCGCTTGGCGGCAATCTGTGGGAGCGTACGAGCGGACGTCTCCCCGATAGCCTGAAGACAATCCCGGCCGCCGTAAGGTGCACCGTGGGCACTCGCAACGAACCGTGCGCTGCGTTGCTTCATCGAGCGCCAGACGGCGAGCTCGTTATTGAGATCGAGAGAACCGAACCCGCCAACGATTTTCCGGACGTCCTCGAAAGCGCGGTGCGATCTATCGTTATTGCAACGAGCCTTCAGGCGCTTTGCGACGAGAGCGCAAGGATCTTTCGGAAGCTGACCGGATACGATCGAGTCATGGTCTACCGCTTCGATGAAGCGGGCCACGGAGAAGTGTTTTCGGAAACCAAAAGGCCAGAGCTTGGAGCTCTGCTTGGCAATCGCTATCCAGCTTCCGACATACCTCAAATCGCGCGCCGACTTTACGAGCGCAATCGCGTCCGGCTGCTGGCCGATGTCGACTATTCGCCTGCTGCGCTGTGGCCCCGGCGCTCGCCGATCTCGGGAAAAGAACTCGACATGTCGCTGTGCTATTTGCGCAGCGTTTCACCGATCCACCTTCAGTACCTCAAGAACATGGGCGTCGCCGCCACATTGGTCGTTTCGTTGATGGTCGGCGGACGGCTATGGGGCCTCATCTCCTGTCATCACTATTCGCCCCGCGTCTTGCATTTCGAATCGCGATCGCTTTGTGAGCTGCTAGCGGAAGTTATCGGCACCCGGATTGCGGCGCTCGAAAGCTTCATGCGCGGTCAAGGTGAACTTGCCGCGCGGCGGCTCGAACAGCGGATGACAGAATGGATTTCGCGCGACGGCGATTGGCGAGGCGCCCTGTTCGATCGCACGCGCCCGTTATTGCTGCCCCTGGCGGCGGACGGGGCGGCGCTCCTATTCGAAGACGAGATCCTGACAACTGGCGACGTTCCAGGAACCGAAGAAATTCGCGACATTGCGCGTTGGGTTAGCCCGAAGCTGAAGCAGGGCCTTTTCTCGACCGCGAACCTCGGAGGCGAAGAACCCATTTTCGCGCCGCTGGCTGGAGTGGCGAGCGGGATTGTCGTCGTTCCGATTTCTGCCCAGGTCGACGAAATGTTGATTTGGTTTCGGAACGAACGCGTTCGGACCGTAACCTGGGGTGGAAACCCGTTTAAATCACCGTCTTCGGATGACGATCCTTCGGAGCTTTCGCCTCGCCGATCTTTTGCCCAATGGCATCAAATCGTCAAAGGAACGTCCGACCCTTGGACTGTCGCCGACCTAAGCGCCGCGCGGCTCATTGGCACGAGCGTCACTGATGTCGTCGTTCAATTTCGCGCGGTCCGCATCCTGATCGCGCAAGACCAACTGCAGCAAGTGCTGCGTCAGGTCCGCGGGTCCGATCAGCAGGTTGTCGTCGCTGATGCACACGGCCTTATTCTTGAAAGTAATGCGGCCTTCGGCGAGTGGTTGGGGATTGACGACGGGGCTCTCCGGAGCCTCGACGAACTGCCCAACTTTTTCGAAGATCCCGGTCTCGTGAGCCGACGGCTGAAAGCTTTGATCGGCGATCATAAGCCGTGGCGAGGGGAGGCGGCCGTTCGCGCCGCTAAAGGTCGAACGACGGCGGTGTTGGTGCGGGCGGATCCGGTGTTCGTGGCCCCCGGGCGTGTCCTCGGCTTCGTGCTGCTGTTCACCGACCTTACAGATCGCAAGGCGGCGGAGGCGGCGCGAAGGCGCTTTCACGATGGAATTCTTCGCAGCAATCGGAAAGTGTCGGCTCCGGCCGGATCGCCCAGGGACCTAGCAGTGCAAACACTCATGTCGTCGGTAATCGAAAACGCTCAACTGGCAGCGCTCGAAATTACCGATGCGACCGATATTTCCGAGGCTCCCGCCTTACTGGAGAGCGTTAGGAGGTCGGTCTCGCGCGCCGCGGTTGTTTTGGACCAGCTTGCTCAAGCTGTCACGGATGCGCTGCGCGACAGCGACGGACGATGACCGATTTCGTCTCCTTCGCCTCCACATCATCTGGCGGCTCGGCCATGCGCTGGCGGTTACGCGCCGCAACGGCTAGCACGCACGAACGAATGCACGCCCATGCGGGGTTCGAAGCGGCGGCCGCCGGGACAATCAGGGCCCCCGATTATCGACGACTGTTGGTCCGCCTCTATGGCTTTCATCGGCCTTTCGAAGAGGCGGCGCGCTCGGCGGCGGAGGTCTTCCGAATCGATCTCGATATGAGCGTCCGCGCCCGCTCGCCTTTACTCCTTGCCGACCTGCAAGCTATTGGCTTCGATCCGAGCGCCGCGGCGAAACTTCCTCTCTGGCGTCCCTCCGTTCGCTTGGTCAGCAAGGGCTCGCTACTCGGCGCCCTTTATGTCCTCGAGGGGTCAACATTAGGCGGCGTGCAGATCGCGCGTGCGCTGAAGGATCGGGTCGGCGACGGCCAGGGAAAGGCTCTCTCATTCTTTGTCGGCCGCGGAAAGCGTCAAAGCGCGATGTGGCGCGAACTTCTCGAAGAGCTTGAGTCATTGCGCGAACATCACGAAGAGGCCATGCAGGCCGAAAATGCCGCCGTCACGACCTTCAAAGCTTTTGAGGATTGGATGGCGGGATGGAGAACTGAGGATGCCGCCGCGACTTAGCCTTTAGCGCGAAGGCGGTTGACGAGTGAGAAGGTGGGAGGCCAGCACCACTGCGGTTGGCGCGTCAAACCCTCCCGCATCGGCTCCTACCTGAGCGACAAGCTCCGGATGGTCGGTGAATGCGTTTCCACCTACAAGAATCGCGAGATTGCGGTTCAAAGAAGCGGCTCGAACGACTGCTATCGTTCGAGCGGCTCGTTCAAGTCCCGAAGGTAGGCCGACGGTCACGCCAACCACCCCGATCCACTTCTCCGCGGCAGTCTGAGCGTTCTCCTCCGCCGAGCGCTGCTCTTCAAACGTCACGTCCCAGCCCACCGCGTCCATGAGTTTCCCAACCACACGGAGGCCAAGGATGTGGGTTTCGCCGGGCATCGCAATCAGAAGCGCCTGACGGTCTCCCTCCTTTCCTCGGGTGTTCCCCGGAGGCTCCAGATGATTGAGCAGCATCTGCAGTCGGCCGACCCCAAGGGCCACCTCGAAGAAGTCGCAGAGATCCTGTTGCCAAAGCTCGCCGAGATGGAGCGCCGCTGGCGCGATAAAAAATGTGAGCAGCGTTGCGAAAGAATGGCCTTGTGACTTTACGCGTTCAAAATAGGCCAGAAGCGCCACCTCATCGCTTCCGACTGACAGGCGTGCGAGCGTCTCACATTGGTCGAGAGTTGGCCGCCGGTCGGGCGGCGCCACGGGGCACTCGTGGTGAACGAGCACGAGCCGCGGGGCAATCTCAACTTCGATGACGTGCTCAAGGGGCGACTGTACGGGTCTTCGTGACGTCGCGAAGATTGGTGATCTTGGGGACGACGGCCTCATTGACGCGTCGGAGGGTAACGGGAAACGATCCGCGCCGCGGACCCGATAAGTTTCTCCCTCGACGCCCATGTCGAACCTCCCAAAGGCGAGCCATCTTTACGTCGGCCGAAGATCTGGAAAGGGAACCGGTTATTGCGCCCGGAGTGAACGCGAATTTTCGAGATTTGTAAAGACCGATTGACGATTTTATGAACTGTAAACGATATCTGACAACAGCTGCTGCGGATCGATTGAATGTTACCGAGGTGGGCTCACATTTTTGACTCCTAGGGATGCGAATCCAACAAGCCGTTGCGACACCGGGGTCATGAGCGCAAGCCGCGTGAAGAAATTCACCTAGCAAGCTCAGCAACCTGATCCGCCAATCAATCTTTCTTCGGCCGCGATACGGAATCGTGATCCTGAGCAAGTCGGCGGCTCGGCAAACCATGCGACGTCCTGAACGAACTTTCCCCAGTAGTTCCATTGCTTCGGGGCATTTAGCGCGGCTGTACTGAATCAACGGGCGGTGAAATGACGGACAATGGACAAGCGCTGGGCCTCGCAGCGTGGCGCGGCGAAGCCGCTTCCCATCGACTTGCGAGATCGACAGCATGTGCGATGAGCGCAACCGAGAGCAAGGCGAGGACGGGAGTAAACGAGGCGTCGGACAACGCCGCCCGCAGGGCCAACAAGAGGGCTGCGCCCGACGACAGGTTGGCTAGGGTTCCTACAACGGGTAGTCCGCCGCCAGTTCGCGCTCGGTACGCAACGAGGATGAGACCCTCGATCACAACGAGGACAATGATCGCGTCTACGATCCATGCTTCGGGATGAGGGGCGATCATCGATCAACCCTGCTTGGCAGTGGACTTGCGGCTTGCCTCCCAAAAGGCCTGTTCAACTGGACAACGCGCCAGTTTAGCCATCCAGCGAACGTTACCCAGGCTAGATAGGGAGTTAGTAGCCATGCTGCGAACCTAGAAAGTTGGGCTAGCTCGACGATGAGAATGACAATCGACGCCCAGAAAGGCAGCAGCTCATAGAATGCCCAGTCAGGTCTCTTCAGCTTGAAAAATAGCGGGCTCCACAAAACGTTGAGAACACCATTTATAGCGAAGAGGACGATCAACCTGAGCCTTGTGTCCCCGCTATCCGCGCTCTCCCAAGCTATGACGGCAGCGGCGGCGATCAAGGTGAAAATGACGGTCCATGCGGGCGCGAACAGCCAGTTGGGGGGCCGGAGCGACGGAAATCGAAGGCCTTCGTACCAAGCGCCGACTTCGGTCATCAGCCCACCGATAACGGCGATCAACGTGACCGCCGCCGCCGCCACGGCGATCTCGATTCCCCGCTCAGAAAAAAGGCCCATCATCATGGCGGCACAAGCCTCAGGAGATGAGCGACATCTTTGAAGAAGATCCGCATCTGCGCCATCGGATCACGGCGGGGGAGCACCTTGTTCATGTAGGATTCCCAGGTGAGCCGCTGGACGTCCGGATCCCGGCAGATGCTAACGAAGCGTTCGCGTCGCTTGTCGTTACTGTACCAAAAATATTGCATGATTCCGAGAACCCAGAATACGCGTCCGTGTTCCCGCATGAAGCTCTTGCGCGCAAGCCGGAGCGCGCGTGCATCGCCCGTCGCGAGAGCCTTCTCGGCCGCCTCCGCCGCCAGCCGTCCCCCGAGCATCGCGTAGTAAATTCCTTCGCCAGAAGCCGGGGCGACGACTCCCGCCGCGTCTCCCGCCAGGAGGACGTCGCGCCCATTGTCCCAGCGGCGCAAAGGTTTCATCGGGATGGGCGCTCCCTCCCGCCGAATCGTCGTGGCGTCTTTAAGCCCAGTTAAGGAACGCAGCGAGCCAACAGACGTCTTCAGCGAAAATCCTTTTTTCGCGCTTCCCGAGCCTATGCTCATCGTGTCGCCGTGCGGGAAGATCCAGGCGTAGAAATCGGGCGATAGCGTTCCCCGGTAATGTATTTCGCAGCGAGAGCGCTCAGATTGCTTCGCCTCGTTGACTGGGGTCGCGATGATCTCGTGGTAGGCGAAAACGAAGCGACCGCGGGTCGCGCCCGGCACTTCCTGCCGTCCGACCGTCGAATTCGCGCCGTCGGCGCCGATCACGAGCCGCGTCCTGAGAATTTGCGTGGGCGCGGCCGCCTTCGGCGCAAAATGAACGCTAACTACGCCATCACCGTTACGCGTAATCTTCTCGTATCGGCCGGCAAACCGTGTGGCGCCAGATTTGGCCGCCCGATCGCGCAGCCATTCGTCGAACGGGTCACGGTCCACCATTCCGACAAAGCCGCCGCCATCGATAGGCATGTCGACGGACTGGCCTTTTGGCGAGATCATGGTCGCAAGCCGCACCTGCGCCTTTAAAAGGTGGCTCGGAATTGCGAAATCGCGTATCAGCCGTGGCGGGATAGCGCCGCCGCATGGCTTGATGCGTCCGCTCCGATCGAGAAGAGCAACCTTGCGGCCCCGGCTCGCGAGATCGTCAGCCGCAGTCGCGCCAGCGGGACCTCCACCAACAACGACGACATCGAAAATTTCCTCGCGATCGATCATGGGATGCGCCTCCTCATGGTCCCACAGCAATGGCGCCCCGTGGCGCCATTGCATTCTGGTCCTTGCGAGTCCCGTTTCGGATGCGGGATGCAAGTACGGCTGCAGCGATGAAGAGCGTGGATTCCAGCGCGAAGACTGAAGCATATGCGACGAGCGGCGTCACCGCGAACGCGCGCGCAAGATCGACCGACAGGGTGGCCGCTACCCCGCCGAGTGCGAATGCAATGGCCTGGGCCGCGCCCCAGAGGCCCATCCGGGTGCCCTCGCGCGAGGCCGCGCCGGTCGCGGCGAGGCCCATCATCGAGCCAATGGATGCGACGGCGAAGGCGCCGTTCGAAACGCCGAGAGCAAAGACAGCGGCCCGGAATGCGTCAGGGCCGAAAGAGAGAAAGCCGACGGCCGCAATCACCGAAAGCGACAACGCGGAGGAAGCACATCCGCCGATCGTCCACATCCGCAGAGAGCCTAGAGTCCGCCCCCCAATTGCGGAGGCGAGGATCGCCACGCCGACCATCCCGACAAAGACCCCGCCATGCTGGAGCCCAGCCAGTTTCGTGGTCGACCCGGGCGACATTCCGAAGACGAGCCCGGCGAAAGGTTCGACCAGGAGTTCCTGCGCGCCATAGGCGAGCATCGAAACGAAGATGAAAATTGTGAACCGACGCGCCGCGGGCTCTTGCCATACCTCCGCCAAGGCCTGTCGGAAAGGTGGCCTGGGTGCGGTCCGGCCCCCTAAATCTTTGGAACCCGCAGGAGCGGCTTCAACGCCCCAGACAGCGAGGGTCGCCACGATGAACGCGATTACGCAGACTGTCGACGTCACCGCAATGAGCCGCGCGTTCGAAAACGGATCGAGGAAGCTGCCCGCCAGGGGGGCCGAGATCGCAAAGCCCAGAATCATCATCATCCAGACGACGGACGCAGCGAAGGCGCGACGGCGCGGCGCGACATGGGTTGCAAGCATCGCGAGGATCGAAGTTCCCGCCGAGCCAGCGCCGATCCCGAGCAACAGAAAAGACAACGCCGCAACCGACAGACCGAGCGGCCGCGAACTTGCCGCTAGCGCCGTTCCGAGGGCAGCCCCAATTCCGCCTAGGGCGAGGGCCGCCATCCCCCCTATGATCCAGGGCGTCCGACGTCCGCCGACGTCCGACCCATAACCCCAGGCCGGCCGCAGAATCTGAATGGCGTAATGCGACGCGACCAAAAGCCCCGGGATGACAGCGGGCAAAGCGAGCTCCACAACCATCACGCGATTGATTGTCGACGTCATGAGAACGATGATCGCGCCCAACATTGTCTGAACGAGCCCCAGCCGGACGACCTTTGCCCATCCAAAGGACGCGGAAGTCATGCAAGGCCTATCCGGATTGAGCGAAGAGCGAAGGCGCTCGTGAGCATGCCGAAGACGTAAGACGTTGCGTCGAGGAGACCGCCTATTCTCGCGGGTTCTCGATAGGCCGGGGCATCAGAACGAATCGAACCCGTGCAAGGTGGCCCGGCGAGCGCGATCGGGACGACAATGACTCTCCATTGCGCGGGCAAGAAAAGACCCTTTGAAACGACGCCGCAGCCAAACGCCCATATGAGCGCGAACCAAGTGACTGGCTTCCGCAGTTTTGGCGCGACCACCGGATGAGGACTCCGCATGGGCTAAAGCGTAAGATCGATGCCCGGATGTGTCAACAGAAAATGACACTCGAATCGACAGGCCATCTTTACTTAAACTGGTCGCGCGGCCTCAGTTTTGCACCTCGTCGTCTTCGGGAGCGTCTCCGCCGAGTCCATATCGGCGCAGTTTCACGTAAAAGGCTTGTCGGCTCAGTCCAAGCATTTCAGCCGCGGAGCGCCTGTTTTCGCGGGTTAGTTCGAGAGCCGCCTGAATGCAGAGGCGTTCGATCAGGTCAGTCGTCTCACGCACAAGATTCTTCATCGGCACCCGTCCGACGAGTTCGGTAAATTGCTCGACGGTGCGCGGAAGCTCGCGCCCGCCCAGCTTTTCGCGCCCGCTTCGCCATCCTTCCGAGCGGATCGCGAGGCCATGGCAGGTCGCGCCGCCGCCGGCCGCAGAAGCGGCGACTATCTCCACATCTTCTACTGTGCCGAAGTCGCCTCGGGCGACCGTCGAAAAGTGCCGGACGGTTCCGTGAGCGCGGAGATTAGAGAACAGGACGTCGATCTCGGCTCCCTGGCGTCCGATCCAGCGTTCGAGAGGCTCTCCTCGCACCTGAACCAAGTTCGTGACTTGAACAAGATCGAGAAAAGCAGCGTTTGCGGTTAAGATCTGCCGATCCGCATCGACGACCACAAAAGCCTCTGGAATGGCCTCAATAAGCCGGAGAATAGTTGCCTCATCGTTTGAGGTCACGCCGCCCGCCTCGCCAAGTCGCGAAAGCAAGACGACAAGATGGGAAGCGCCATCCTGCCGGTAAAGCGAACCCGTCAGCAGAACGCTCCTCTGGTCCCGTTCCAGCTGAACATGAACATTGTCCACGCGCGCCGCGACGCGCGTCGCGGAGAGGAAGGATTGTGAGACTTGTCTGCTGCTCTCCGTAAGCAGAGACTCGAACGCCTGACCGATCAACTTTTTCGGATCGATCCCTAAAAAGGTAACGGCGGCGGGATTGGCTTCGATGATCTTTGAAGTGTTTGAGTCAACAATCAACACCGCCTCCGACGCGAGTTGAAACAAAATTCGGTAGCGCCTTTCTGCGTTTCGGATTCGGATATATTCGCGCTCCATTTCCTGTTGCGCTTCGGCCAGTCTTTGTCCCAGCGCCGCCATGGGCCGAAGATCCCGGCCGACGGCAAGAAGGCGCCCGTTCGGCCCAAACCGCCCAATCCGGTAACGCACAGGGATATCCGCGCCGTGGTCGGTCGGATGATTGACCTGCCGCCATCGCGCTAGCTCCGTCGGCGTGGCGGCGCGGAGCATATCTTCAATCTTTTGGCGA
Organism: uncultured Alphaproteobacteria bacterium; assembly: GCA_963737365.1. Taxonomy (GTDB): domain Bacteria; phylum Pseudomonadota; class Alphaproteobacteria; order Rhizobiales; family Beijerinckiaceae; genus Roseiarcus. Next base: position 1,486,426 of record CAVTSD010000001.1, on the reverse strand, counting down.
CTATCCGGGCTGACGGTGGTGACCCAATGACGGCCGATCCAGCCACCACCGATCTGATTCGCTAAATCTGCTTCGGAGAAGGCCGTATCTAAAATCACACCGTCACGGTCCATTACAAGCGCGACGTCGGCCGCGGAGGCGATCAGAGCTCCGGCGTGTTCGGCATCCAGATGCGATAACGCCTCGTCGGGGTTGGAAAACCGGGCCAACGTTGGGCTTGCGGGGTCGATCACGGAATCGCCCTGCACCTTTTGACCGGTGTGACTGACATGACTTCCGCGCTTCGAGTGTCTACAAACTGCCGTCGCTCTAGCAAACCCCGTGTAACAAAAACAGCTTCGCCCGCGTCAGCGTTCAAAGGTGGGCTGATGGTCAGGCGAACTCGAAATCCAGGCTATCGAGGGATGCCGAGCAAACCGAACCCTCGCCACCGTCTTGGCGCTTCCAGAAATTGCTAAGGCGTAAGCCGACGCGCTCAAGCCCTTGGACGCCTATGATCTTCAATCGACTCCTTTTGCTACCGTCGAGCCAAATGGCCGCGCTCCCTTTGCGATGACCCACGAGCTCCGACGATAAACGTAGTGTAAATAAAAAAAGACGTCAAGACAGATTGACAGTTTTGCGCGCCTAGTCCTACATTCGTCCCAACGACCCAGGGGGCCTGGGTCAGGACCTCAAGGACTGGAAACGCAGGCCGATGAGCCGGGTATATCCAGGATCAGCGCAGAATAGGCCGCTCTATTCGGTTGAAGAGCGCGCGCGACGCGACCGCACCCCGTGGACGCTCGTACAAGGCATGCTCGCTCCGTTGCAATTTGCAATCTTTCTCGTGAGCCTCGCGCTCGTCCTGCGGTTCCTGCTGACCGGCGCCGGCGAGTCGGCTGCGACAATCTCTGTCGTGATCAAAACGATTGCGCTCTACACAATCATGATCACAGGTTCGATTTGGGAAAAAGTCGTTTTTGGCAAGTATCTCTTTGCTCGATCGTTCTTTTGGGAAGACACGTTTTCAATCCTCGTCCTGTCCTTGCACACCGCCTATCTGGCCGCGCTTGTTCTAGGTCTCCTTGAGCCGCGCGCGCTCATGCTGCTTGCGCTCACAGCCTACGCAACTTACGTCGTCAACGCCTCCCAATTTCTTCTGAAACTTCGCGCGGCGCGCCTCGACGCCGGCGCAAGCCGAAATTGCAGAACCAGCGTTCGACTGGAGCCGGCGTCATGAACGTGCGGGTTCCTCTAGACCTCCAGCATCGGACGATCGAACAAGGCTGCGAGACTGCGCCGGTGCTGCGGGAGCGGGGCCAGAGGGAGGTCTTCTGCGGACTGACCAGCATCGTTTGGCTGCATCGCAAAATCAAGGACGCGTTCTTTCTTGTCGTCGGTTCACGAACCTGCGCCCATCTCATTCAATCAGCCGCTGGCGTCATGATCTTTGCCGAGCCGCGCTTTGCGACGGCCATACTTGGCGAGCGCGATCTGGCGGGAATCGCGGACATCGACGACGAGCTCGATCGGGTCGTCGGTCGTCTCATCGAGCGGCGACCTGACATCAAGCTTCTGTTCCTTGTCGGCTCCTGTCCATCGGAAGTCATCAAGATCGACCTCAAGCGCGCGGCAGCCCGGCAATCAACAATCCATGCTCCGACAGTCCGCGTACTGGCCTACTCTGGCAGCGGGATCGAGACGACCTTCACGCAAGGGGAGGATTCGTGCCTCGCGGCGCTGGTGCCAACCCTTTCGGGCGAAGGCCCGAATGCGCGGCCGAACTTGATGGTCGTTGGCTCGCTTGCGGATATTGTCGAGGATCAATTCGCGCGCCTGTTTGACGCGCTCGGCGTCGGCCCGGTGCATTTTCTCCCGATGCGCCGTGCCGGCGCCGATGTGTCTGTGGGTCCAAACACCCTCTTTCTCCTGGCGCAGCCGTTCTTGAGGGACACAGCGAGCGCGCTTCAGGAGCGCGGCGCGAGACACATAGCTGCGCCATTTCCGCTTGGGTCGGAGGGGACTTCGGAATGGTTGCGTGCGGCAGCCGATGCGTTTCAGGTCTCGCCTGAGCGCTTCGAGGCTGTCACGGCCCAAGCGCGTTTACGGGCCGAAGCCTCCGTCGCCCGACAGCGCAGTCACCTCGCCGGCAAGCGCGTCTTCTTCTTCCCCAATTCGCAGCTCGAGATACCGCTGGCGCGCTTCCTCGCGCGGGAACTCGGTATGGTTCCCGTCGAAGTAGGAACCCCCTATCTCAACCGAGCGATCATGGCGGCCGAGCTCGCGCTTCTGCCGTACGGACCAGTGCTCAGCGAAGGCCAGGACGTCGATCGGCAACTTGACCGCTGCCGCGCGGCCTCCCCCGACTTGGTCGTCTGTGGACTTGGCCTCGCTAATCCCCTGGAAGCGGAGGGAATTGCGACGAAGTGGTCGATCGAACTCCTGTTCACGCCGATCCAAGGCTACGAACAATCCGGCGACCTCGCCGGCCTTTTTGCGCGGCCGCTCATGCGCCGCCAACGGCTGGAGGTCTGAGGGATGGAGCTCACCCTCTGGACATACGAAGGCCCTCCGCACGTCGGCGCCATGCGAATAGCGACGTCGATGAACGGGCTGCATTACGTGTTGCACGCTCCGCAGGGCGATACCTACGCGGACCTTCTATTCACGATGATCGAGCGTCGTAGCACGCGCCCTCCGGTGACCTATACGACTTTCGAGGCGCGGGACCTGGGCGGCGACACGGCCGAGCTCTTCAAAACTGCGGTGCGTGAAGCCTATGAAAGATGGGCGCCCCAGGCGATGATCGTTGGCGCATCATGCACGGCCGAACTGCTACAGGACGATCCGGGCGGCCTCGCCCGCGCGTTGCGTTTGCCGATTCCGGTCATTCCTCTTGAACTCCCCGCCTATCAAAAAAAGGAGAACTGGGGCGCGTCGGAAACGTTCTACCGGCTCGTGCGAGGCCTCGCGAGCGTCCAGTACGCGCGGGTCCCGGACGCGCGACCCCGCTGCAACATTCTGGGGCCGACCGCGCTGGGTTTTCGCCATCGCGACGATGTGCGCGAGATTTCCGGCATCCTTGAGCGGCTCGGCCTGGAGATCTGCGTCACAGCGCCGCTCGGCGCCACGCCTGCGGACATCGCCCGTCTCGGCGAGGCCGACTTCAACGTCGTGCTTTATCCTGAGATCGCGCTACCTGCAGCAAAATGGCTGGAAAAGAACCACAGCCAACCGTTCACGCAAACCGTTCCCATCGGCGTCGGCGCCACACGCGCTTTCATAGAAGAAGTCGCCACGCTCGCCGGGGTCGATCCCGCCGCGGCGCTTGATAACGAAGCGTCACGCTCGCCCTGGTACTCGCGCTCCGTCGACTCGACCTATCTGACCGACAAGCGGGTCTTCATATTCGGCGACGCAACCCACGCAATCGCAGCGGCGCGCGTCGCGCGCACCGAACTCGGCTTCAAGGTCGTGGGTCTGGGAACCTATTCGAGGGAGTTCGCGCGCGAGCTGCGGAGCGAGGCAGAGGCCTGCGGTGCGGAAGCGCTGGTCGCGGACGACTACCTCGAAGTCGAGGCGAAGGTCACCGAATTGCAGCCGGAGCTCATCCTCGGCACCCAGATGGAACGCCACATCGCCAAGCGGCTCGGGATCCCGTGCGCCGTCATCTCCGCGCCAACTCACGTTCAGGATTTCCCAGCCCGATATTCTCCGCAGATGGGTTTTGAAGGAGCGAATGTGCTGTTCGACTCCTGGGTTCATCCACTGATGATGGGTCTTGAAGAACATCTGCTGGCGATGTTCCGCGAAGACCCAGAGTTTCACGATGGCGCGGCGCCCTCTCATCTTGGCGGCGCGGCCGTCGAGCCGGCGCACCCCTCCGTCCGCGAGCCCCTAGTAGCAGCCAGTCCGGACTCAATCACCATCGACCAACCACAAACAGTCTGGAGCGCCGAAGCAGAAAAGGAACTGAAAAAAATTCCCTTCTTTGTGCGCGGGCGGGCACGGGGAAACACCGAGACGTTTGCGCGAGAGCTGGGGTTGGCAACTATAACGGTAAACACACTCTATGAAGCCAAAGCTCACTTCGGCCGCTGAACGCGCGGGTCCGCGCTTCGTCATTGTCACGCTCGACAATCATTTGGCGGGCGCAGTGGATCGTGCGCGCCGCGCCCTCGAGGCGGACATTCCCGGGCTTGATCTCTCCTTCCATGCCGCCGCCGAATGGAACGATCCTGCAGCTTTGCAGCGGTGCCTCGCGTCGATCGCAAAAGCCGACATTATCGTCGCGACGATGCTGTTCATGGAGGAGCATGCGCAGGCGGTGCATGCGGCAATCCACGCGCGCCGTGAGGCTTGCGACGCCGTGCTCGGCTGCATGTCCGAGCCGAACATTGTCAAACTCACCCGCATCGGCCGTTTCAACATGGACGGTTCGAAACGGGGCGCGCTCGACTTCCTGAAGCGGCTGCGGGGCGGCAACAAGCCCTCTGCCACCGGCGGCGCTCATCAGCTTGCGATGCTGCGCCGCATCCCGCGTATCCTAAAGTTCATCCCTGGTCCGGCGCAGGATCTGCGCGCCTATTTTCTCACCCTCCAATATTGGCTCGCCGGATCGGAAGAGAACATCGCCAATCTCGTCCGCTTTCTGCTCAATCGCTATGCAGGCGGCGCTAATATCGACCTGCGCGGCAAGCTGAAGGCGCCTCCCCCGGCCGAATATCCCGACGTCGGCCTTTACCACCCGCGCATGATCGGTCGGCTCGGCGTATCCGTCGACCGCCTGCCGCGGCCGTCAGGCGGCTCGCGCGGGACGGTTGGCGTCTTGCTGATGCGCTCCTACGTGCTCGCCAACAATACTGCCCATTACGATGCAGTGATCGCGGAACTGGAGGCACGCGGGCTGCGAACGATCCCCGCGTTTGCGAGCGGCCTCGACGCTCGTCCCGCCGTCGAAGCCTATTTTAAGGCTCGCGGCCGAGCGACGATCGACGCACTGGTGTCGTTGACCGGATTCTCGCTTGTCGGCGGTCCTGCCTACAACGATTCGAACAGCGCCACAAAAATGCTGGGCGAACTCGACGTGCCCTATATCGCCGCGCAGGCGCTCGAATTTCAGACGATTGAGGAATGGGAGAGTTCTGACCGCGGATTGTCGCCGGTTGAAGCGACCATGATGGTCGCCATTCCCGAACTCGACGGGGCGACGGCTCCGATCGTGTTCGGCGGTCGGTCGAGCGCCGCTCTGGCCGGCGCCACCCGGGATATCCAACCGCATAAGGAACGGATCGCGCGCTTGGCCAACCGCGTCGAGCGTTTGGTGCGATTGCGGATTGGCGATCGCGCGAAGCGCAAGGTGGCTGTCGTACTTTTCAACTTTCCACCCAACGCAGGCGCGACCGGCACAGCGGCGTTCCTGGGCGTCTATGAATCGCTCCATCGGACCCTCAAGGCGATGCAGGAGGCGGGCTATACGGTGGAAGTCCCAGAGACGGTCGACGCGTTGCGTAAGCGGATCGTCGAGGGCAATGGCGCGCGCTATGGCGCGGGCGCCAACATCGTCGCGCGCATCGATGTCGACGACCATATCCGGCGTGAGGCGTTTCTCCCGGAGATTGAGGCGCAATGGGGCCCCGCGCCAGGTCGGCATCAGACAGACGGCGCTTCGCTCTTCGTTCTTGGCGAACGGTTCGGAAATGTGCTGGTCGGCATTCAGCCCGCGATGGGCTATGAGGGCGACCCCATGCGGCTCTTGTTCGAACGCGGGTTCGCGCCGACGCATGCCTTCTCGGCTTTCTACCGCTACCTGCGCGAGGATTTCGGCGCGGACGTGGTGCTGCATTTTGGCATGCATGGCTCGCTCGAATTTATGCCAGGCAAGCAAGTTGGGCTCTCCGCCGCGTGCTGGCCGGAACGCCTGATCGACGCCCTGCCCAATGTTTATTTGTACGCCGCGAATAACCCGTCGGAGGGCGCGCTCGCGAAGCGACGTTCGGCGGCGACTCTCGTGAGCTATCTCACGCCGAGCCTCGCCCATGCCGGGCTTTATCGCGGCCTCGTGGACCTGAAGGCGACCCTTGATCGCTATCGCACCTTGGACCCTGAGGCCGATCACGAGCGGGGGCCGCTCGCCGAACTCATCCAATCGCAAGCCGCAGCCATCGACCTCGTTCAGCCGGATCCGGCCTGGGGGCTGCGGGCGCGTGATGAGGTTGAAAAGCTCGGGGCAGCGGTTCTCGAACTTGAATACACGCTGATTCCCCATGGTCTCCACGTCCTCGGGGAGCCGCCGGGACCAGACGAGCGCGCTGAGACGTTGTCGGCAATCGCCGATGGCGCGTTCGGTCTTCGCGACGCCGGGGCCGCGCTGCGAACCCTCCTCGAGTTCTGGCTCGACGGACGCCGCCATGGCGGCTTCAAGCGCCCCGCATACGCGGGAAACCCGCGAAGCTTTTGATGAACTGGCGCGGATTAACGGGTTGCTCGCCGAGGACCATGAAACTCCGGCTTTGTTGCGGGCGCTTGACGGGCGTTTCATCGATCCTGTTGTCGGCGGCGACCTCGTTCGGACGCCGGCAATCCTTCCTACCGGCCGAAACGTGCACGGGTTCGATCCCTATCGTATCCCCAGCGCTTTCGCGATCACCGAGGGGGCGAGGCAGGCCGATTGCGTCCTCGCTCGCTATGCCGCGGATGGCCATCCCTTCCCGGAATCGATCGCGATCGTGCTTTGGGGAACGGACAATCTCAAGACCGAAGGGACGCCGATCGGCCAGGCTCTCGCGCTCATCGGCGCCGAGCCGCGTTTCGACACCTACGGCCGCCTGAGCGGCGCGACATTGCTTTCTCTGCAACATATCGGCAGGCCCCGAATCGACGTGATGATCACCGTCTCGGGGATCTTCCGCGACCTTCTTCCGCTGCAGGTCAGGCTTCTGGCGGAGGCCTGCTTCCTCGCTGCGACAGCGGATGAGCCTGAAGACAAGAACTACCTGCGAAAGCATGCCCTTGCGCATCAAGCGAAGACAGGCTGCGACATTGAGACCGCCGCGCTGCGGGTGTTCAGCAACGCCGAAGGCGCCTACGGAGCGAATGTCGGGATGCTCATCGACGCGGGCGTCTGGAGCGACGAGGACGAAATTTCGCAGACATTCTCGCGGCGAAAATGCTTTGCCTATGGGCGCAAGGGCGACTGCGCCCCCCGTCTCGACCTGCTGGAGAGCGTTCTCGCGACCGTCGATTTCGCCTATCAGAACCTCGACAGCGTCGAACTTGGCGTCACGAGTATCGATCACTATTTCGACTCACTCGGCGGCATGGGGCGCGCAGCCGCGCGTGCTCGCGGCGGACGTGTGGCGCCCATCTACATCTCCGATCAGACCCGCGGCGCCGGCAAAGTTCGCTCGCTGACCGAGCAGGTCGCGCTCGAAACCCGAACCCGCGTCCTCAATCCGAAATGGTACGAGGGCATGCTCAAGCACGGCTACGAGGGCGTTCGGCAGATCGAGGCGCATGTCACGAATACATTTGGATGGTCAGCAACGACCGGCCAGATCGAGCCGTGGATTTATGACCACATCACTCGAACGTTCGTTCTCGACCCGGAGATGCGCCGGCGACTGAGCGACCTCAATTCCGCCGCCTCGACCAAGCTGACCAACCGCATCATCGAAGCGCATGAAAGAGGCTACTGGAAGCCGGACGAGGAGACGCTCGCTGCGCTTCTCGAAGCTGGCGACGAGCTCGAAGACAGGCTCGAGGGCGTAAGCGCAGGGATCCCCGCATGAACATTCCAATCAGAAACGCAAGGCCCCTGGGCTCAGTCCAGGTCGAGCTCGATCCTAACATCGAGATCGGCGCCGCGAAGGTGTTTGCGGTTTACGGCAAGGGGGGGATTGGCAAGAGCACGACCTCGTCCAATCTGTCCGTCGCTTTCGCCAAGCTCGGACACCGGGTTCTGCAGATCGGTTGCGACCCAAAACACGATTCAACCTTTACGCTGACCAAGCGTCTCGCGCCGACGGTGATCGACGCGCTCGAGTTCGGTGCAGTTCCATAGCGAGGAACTGCGGGTCGAGGACTTTGTCGCAACCGGCTACGCGGGCGTCATGTGCGTGGAGGCGGGCGGACCGCCGGCGGGCACGGGATGCGGCGGCTATGTCGTCGGCCAGACGGTGAAGCTTCTCAAAGAGCACCGGCTGCTCGAAGACACCGACGTCGTCATTTTCGATGTGCTCGGCGACGTGGTCTGCGGGGGCTTTGCTTCACCCCTCCAACACGCCGAGCGTGCATTGATCGTGACCGCGAACGATTTCGACTCCATCTTCGCCATGAACCGCATCGTCTCGGCGATCGACGCCAAGTCGCGGAACTATCAGGTGCGTCTGGGCGGCGTCATTGCGAATCGCAGCTCCGACACGAACGAGATCGACCGCTACAATTCCGCCGTCGGACTACAACGCCTCGCGCATTTCCGCGACCTCGACGTGGTGCGCCGCAGCCGGCTCAAGAAGTCGACCCTGTTCGAGATGGACACATCACCGGAGCTGGAGGCGGTGAAGAACGAATATCTCTCCCTCGCCGAGCGGCTTTGGGAGGGCGTCGAGCCGCTCCCGGCCAAGCCAATGAAAGATCGCGACCTCTTTGAATTCCTGGGCTTCGATTGATGACCAGCGCGACTTACTTCGCCCGACGCGACCAGCTCGAGCAGTATTTCGACAGGACCGCCGTCGACATGTGGAAGCGCATGACATCGGACGCGCCGCTCAGCCGGGTCCGCGCCACTGTGCGCGTCGGGCGCGACGCAATGCGCGCGACGATTCTCGACTGGCTGCCGCTCGACCTTCAGGGAAGCCGCGTTCTCGACGCCGGTTGCGGGACCGGCGCGCTCGCGTTCGAACTGGCCAAGCGAGGCGCGACGGTGGTCGGTGTCGACGTCTCGCCGACTCTGGTCGGACTCGCACAGGAAAGAGCGCCGACCAGCACGGGCCGAGGAGCTGCGACCTTCGCGGTGGGCGATATGCTCGATTCGTCGCTTGGCGAATTCGACTTCGTCGTCGCGATGGACAGTCTTATCCATTATGAAGGACAGGACATCGCGCGCATCGTTTCGACGCTCGCCACGCGGACGCGATCTGCGATCGTCTTCACTGTGGCGCCTCGCACACCGGCGCTATCGGTGATGCACGCCCTGGGAAGGCTTTTCCCCCGAGGCAATCGCGCTCCGTCGATAGCCCCGATCTCAATGCCTGCCCTTAAGCGATGGTTCGAGGACCAAGGGGAGCTCGCCAGCTGGAGCGTTGGTCGGGTGAGCCGGATCCACAGGGGATTCTATATTTCTCAGGCCGCGGAGCTCACTCGCCTATGAGCCGGGCATCCGCCGCCATCGTTCAAAGTTTCATGAAGCTCGGGCCTCATGTGCTTCCTTTCGCCGATGCGGCGACGCCCGAGCTGCCGCTTCTTCGACTTCTGCGCCTCTCGCTCTTTCAGGTTACCGTCGGCATGGCGGCGGTGCTCCTGATCGGCACGTTGAACCGGGTGATGATCGTCGAGCTCGCCGTGCCCTCGTGGATCGTCGCCGGCATGCTGGCGTTGCCGCTCCTGTTTGCGCCGTTGCGGGCTTTGATCGGTTACCGTTCAGACAATCATCGCTCCGTGCTTGGCTGGCGGCGGGTGCCATTCATCTGGTTCGGGACGATGTCGCAGTTCGGCGGCTTCGCGATCATGCCTTTCGCGCTGCTCATCCTCTCCGGCGACACGACAGGGCCACTCTGGGCGGGCCAAGTCGCGGCCGCTCTGGCGTTCCTTCTCGTGGGCGCCGGACTGCACACTGTCCAGACAGTCGGACTCGCTCTGGCCACCGATCTTGCTCCGGAGCGCGCAAGGCCGCGCGTTGTCGCCCTTTTGTGCGCCATGTTGCTTGCAGGCATGGCGATCAGCGCGGTCGTCTTTGGCCTGCTGCTGAGACATTTCAGCGAGGTTCGGCTGATACAGGTGGTGCAGGGCGCCGCAGTCGTCACGATGGTTCTCAATTGCGCCGCGCTCTGGAAGCAGGAGCCGCGCATTTCGACCGCGGCCGCGTCGAGGCCGGCGCGCGGCACCTTCCGCGACGCGTGGAACGCCTTTGCGACCACGGCCCGCACCCGCCGGCGGTTGATCGCGACTGCGCTCGGCACCGCGGGTTTCAGCATGCAGGACATTCTGCTTGAACCCTACGGCGGAAAGATCCTGCATCTTCCGGTCAGCGCGACCACGGCCTTGACCGCGATGCTTGCGGTGGGCGGCGGCGCCGGCCTTGCCCTCGCCGCCCGCCGCCTGAACCTCGGCGCGGACCCCCACCGTGTCGCCGGATCGGGCGTGCTCGTCGGCATTGTCGCCTTCTGCAGCGTCATCTTCTCGGCGCCGCTCAACTCGCGACCGCTGTTCGCATTTGGCGTAGCTTTAATCGGCTTTGGCGGCGGCCTCTTTGCTCACGGAACCTTGACGGCGTCCATGGCGTTCGCGAAGCCCGAGGATCGGGGCCTCGCGCTCGGCGCCTGGGGCGCCGCGCAGTCGACAGCGGCCGGACTCGCGATCGCCTTCAGCGGTGTTGTGAACGATCTCGGCTCATCGCTCGCCGCGCGCGGCGCCTTCGGCGACGCTCTTTCTGACCCGGTGACCGGCTACACGATCGTCTATTCCATCGAAATCATGCTCCTGGTCGCCACGCTCGTCGTCATCGGGCCGCTTGTGCGCGCCAGCACGGATATGCGCGTTTCAACGCGCGCGAGTTTTGGCCCAGCTGTCGTGGCGGGGCTTCGGTCTGGAGACTTACGACAATGAGAGGCTCCATCGGCAATCTGGATGTTGCACAGATCGTCCTCTACGCGTTCTGGCTTTTCTTTTCCGGCCTCGTTTTCTATCTGAGGCGCGAGGATCGTCGTGAAGGCTATCCGCTCGAGAGCGAGGCCGAGCCGCGCCTCCGGGCTCGCGACGTCATCTGGATCCCCAGCCCGAAGGTCTTCCGCCGCGCGGACGGCCGCGAGGTATTGGCCCCGAATTTTCGAGCCGATACGCGTCCGCTCAATGCGACAAAGACGGAGCCGTGGCCGGGCGCACCGCTCCAACCCAACGGCGATCCGATGTTCGCGGCTGTCGGGCCGGGCAGCTATGCCGAGCGGGCGGATGAGACCGCCAAGGCAGCCGACGGCCATGACCTGATTGTCCCGCTCCGCGTGGCGACCAATTATGGCGTACCTGCCGACAGCGTGAGCCCTATCGGGTTCACGGCTTGGGGGGCGGATCGCGGTCAGGCTGGAATCGTTCGCGACCTCTGGGTCGATCGGGCGGAGTGCCTTCTTCGCTACTACGAAGTCGAGATCGCCGAAGGCAGGCGCGTGCTGCTGCCAGCGACCTTCGCGAACGTCGACGCGAAGCGTGGTCGTATTGGCGTCGCCGCCTTGCTTCCCGGTCAGTTCGCTGGGGTGCCGGCGCTACGCAACCCTGACAAAGTCACGCTGCTCGAGGAAGACAAGATCATGGCCTATTACGGCGGCGGGATGCTCTATGCGACAGCGGCGCGTACGGAGCCTTTGATATGAAAGCGGTCAATCTGGAAAAGTTGCTGCCCCACGACATCCCGGCCGGGGAGCGTATTCTCTGGCATGGCAGGCCACGATGGGTCAGCCTGGCGCGCCGAGCCTATCGCGCCGATTTCGTCATCCTCTATTTTGCCGCGCTGACCGTTTGGAACGTGTATTCGGCGGCGGGCGACTCGGGGTGGAGCGCCGCCGCGCTGGTCGCGGCGAAAACGATCGGAATCGGGGCTGCCGCCCTGGCGCTGGTCGCTCTCCTCAGCTACCTCTCAGCGCGCACGACGCTCTACGTCGTCACGTCTCGCCGCGTCGTCATGAAGATTGGCGTTGCGCTGCCGGTCTTCATCAATATCCCCTTCAAGCAGATCGTCTCCGCCTCCACCTGCGCCTACGGCGATGGAACGGGAGACATTCCGGTCAAGCTGACTTCCAGCGCCCGGATTGGATATTTCGTGCTCTGGCCGCATGCGCGTCCGTTTCACTTTGCCAACCCCGAGCCCTCGATACGCTCCGTGGCCAACGTCGCCGCTGTCGCCGAGGCTTTGAGCCGCGCGCTTCATGAAGCCGCCGGCCAGCCCGAAGGCGCGATCGCAAGGGAGATCGTAGTGGGCGTGGGCGCGCGCGCAGGCTCTATCGCGCTTCCGGAACAAGCGCCGGCTTAAGGAGAGAGTCAATGAGCGACACCGCTATCAAGCTCCCCCCGCCCGGAATGCCGAAACAGGTCTTGCTCGCGGCCGCCGCGTTGATTGCTCTCACGCTGGTCGGCGCGACCACAGCGCGACTCACTGGCATCGGAAAGACCCCGATGCCGGTCGCAAGCCCTGTCCAAAGCCTTTCGCTGCGCTTTGATGACCAGCAAAACGGTTCCGTGCTTGTGCGCCGGGCAAGCGACAGGGCTGTAATTTATACGATCGCCCCAGCAACCAACGGTTTCATGCGCGCGACGCTCCGCGGTCTTGCTCAAGAGCGCCGGCGCTCGGGAATCGACGACACAACGCCGTTCCTGCTTACCCGATGGAGCGACGGCGGTATGTCGCTCGACGACCCGACGACGGGCCGGGATGTCGCTCTCGAGGCCTTCGGCGAAACAAACGCGGGCGCTTTTGCCCGGCTCTTTGTCTCCGGAGAGCAGAAATGAGCCTCATGCCCGCCCTGCGGCGGCGCACTTTCGAGTCGCCCTGCACCGTCGAGATTGAGCGCTCGGCGGAAACGCTTGAGGCGCATGTCGTGATTGACGGCGACTATGAGCTTCGGCCTGGCGACGAGGTCCTCGTACGCGATCCGCCGACCGACCCGCCTTTCGGCGAGCGAATTATCGTCCGGCGCACCGCGACAATTACTAGAGCGGGGCTGCCTGAACGGATCTGGACTCGCCTCGCCAGCAATTTCGAGCTCGGCGAGCTCTACGACGTCAGCTTCACCGAGAGGAGACGGCTATGAACGCTTCCCCCAAGGCAGAAACGTTCGACTCAACGCGAGTGGCGCAGCAGGACACGGTCCTCAGCCCGCGCTTCTACACCACCGATTTCGCCGAGCTCGACAAGACGAACGTCGCTCCCGTGCGCGCCGAGTGGGATACGCTGATCGCCGAGTTGCGATCCGACCCGAACAAGAAACATTTCATCCGAACGGATGAGTTCGATGCCGACTTCTCAAATCTCCCGCCCGATCTCGACAAGGAGTTCCGCGACTTTCTGATCAGCTCGATCACTGCGGAATTCTCGGGCTGCGTTCTCTACGCGGAAATGAAAAAGCGCGCCAAGAACCAGGACATCCGCGATCTCTTCACTTTCATGAGCCGGGACGAGGCCCGCCACGCCGCGTTCATCAACGATACGCTCAAGGACTTCGATATTGGCGTCGATCTCGGATTTCTCACCAAAGCAAAGAAGTACACATACTTCCGGCCGAAGTTCATTTTCTACGCGACTTATCTATCCGAGAAAATCGGCTATGCGCGCTACATCACGATCTTTCGGCAGCTTGAGCGTCATCCCGAGCGACGATTCCACCCGATCTTCAAATGGTTCGAGAAATGGTGCAATGACGAATTTCGCCACGGCGAGGCGTTTGCGCTCCTCATGCGCGCCAACCCGAAGCTGATCTCGGGTATGAACGTCTACTGGATCAAGTTTTTCCTGCTTGCCGTCTTCGCCACCATGTATGTCCGCGATCACTGCCGTCCCGCTTTCCATAAGGCGATTGGCATGGATCCGACGGATTACGATTTCATCGTCTTCCGTCTGACCTCGGAGATCTCGCGCCAAACCTTCCCTCTCACCCTCGACATCGACAATCCCGCGTTCAAGCGCGGTCTCGAGCGGCTCTGTAAGATCGCGCGATCGATTGAAGAGGCGCAAGCTCGCGGCGGCTTGATGGGGAAGCTTCGCAAGGCTTGGCTGACTGGGGCGGCGGCGCTTGCTTTCGGCGCCCTCTACATGTTGCCCAGCAAAGCCAATCCTCTTCCAGCCGATATCCGTCTCGCGCCGGCCTGGTGAGGGCGCTTGGATGATCGCCTACGGCATGCCAGTTCTGGTGACCCTCGCGCTCTGGTTGGGTTCGACGGGCGTCATCCTGCATCTCGACAGCCAAGACCGTCGCACGTTCGCGGGAAGCATGCTGGGGGCGATCGCGCTGCTTGTCGTCTCACTCTGGCTCGTTGCGACGACAGCGGCGGTAACCACCGCATCCTCGGCCTATATCGCTTTTGCCTGCGGCATCGTGTTGTGGGGGGGTCAACTGCTAGCGTTCTACACCGGATTTGTCACCGGCCCGAACAAGACTGCGTATTCTGCGGGCGCAGCGCGGCGCTCGCGCTTCCGTCAAGCCGTCGACACGAGTCTTTATCATGAGCTCTTAGCCGCCGCAGGCGCGCTCGTCCTCTTCACGCTCACCATTGGCCAGCCGAACAGGTTCGCTTTGTGGACCTATCTCATTCTCTGGTTGATGCATGAGAGCGCGAAGCTGAATGTCTTTCTGGGGGTCCCCAATCTTGGCGAAGACTTGCTCCCCCAGCATCTTGGGTATCTCGCGACGTTCATGAAGCGTCGGCCGATGAACGCTCTCTTTCCCTTTTCAGTGACGGGCGGGACGATCGTGGGATGCCTCCTGTTTGAGCGCGCGCTCCGGAGCGACGCGAGCTCATTTGAGCTCGTCGGTTTTACCGTTCTGGGCGCGCTGATGGGTCTCGCGGTGTTGGAGCATTGGTTCCTCGTCACGCCGATTGACGCGAACGCGCTATGGCGAAAGTTCCGCAGAGCGCCCAACCCTGGCGATCTCGAATCGGCGTTGCGAGTTGAGCTCGAGCTTGCGGAAAGTCGCGAGCTAAGCGCGCCGCCTAACGGCGACGGGAGTCATGACGCGCGAGCAGCCCAGCCATGGTCCGCCTACTCCTGGAGCGCCGATCCACCGGCGATTTGCGACGCTCGCAACATCGAGCTTCTCCTCGAGATGATCGCAACAGGAAGTTTCGGCGAGGTCGATCGCGTCCAGGGCCTCGTGCGGACGAAAGCCCATTGGGTCTGCTTTGAGCTGAGTGAAGGACGCGCGTCGATGGCGCCATTTGCCCCGCGTCGACTGCATAAACCTTTGGTGATTGCGAAAGGGCGTGCGTTCGATCGGGTGCGGCTGCAGGCTGCCTTCGACGGCTGCGCGGCGCTCGCCTGATGGGATTGGATAAAATGATGCAGACGGAGGAATCGATGCCCGAGGCCAATCAGGACCATCGCGCCCATTTCGCGAATGCGATCCGGCGCCTGAAGGACGAGCAGCGCTATCGGGTCTTCATCGACCTCGAACGCGACGCCGAGCGGTTCCCGATCGCGCTCTGGCGCCCTGGCGGCGCAGAAGAGCAGCGTGAGGTCACGATCTGGTGTTCGAACGATTATCTCGGCATGGGAGGTCATCCAAAGGTGCGGGACGCCGCGATCTCGGCGGCGCAACGGCATGGCGCGGGCGCAGGCGGCACACGCAACATTTCTGGAACGCATCACCGCATCGTCGAACTCGAGGAGGAGCTTGCCGACCTCCATGGGAAGGAAGCCGCGCTTGTCTTTACCTCGGGTTGGGTTTCGAATCTCGCGGGCATTTCGACAATCGCCTCGTTAATGCCCGATTGTCTGATCCTGTCCGACGCCCTCAACCACAATTCGATGATCGAGGGCGTGCGGCGGTCGGACTGCGATAAGCGGGTCTGGCGGCACAATGACGTGGCACACCTCGAGCAATTGTTGATCGAGGCAGGACCCTCCCGCCCGAAGCTGATCCTATTCGAAAGCCTCTATTCCATGGATGGCGACGTCGCGCCGATTCGCAGGATCGTCGAGCTCGCCGAGCGCTACAATGCGCTGACCTACATCGACGAGGTTCATGCGGTTGGCATGTATGGCCCCCGCGGCGGCGGCATCGCCGAACGGGAAGGTCTCATGGATCGCATCGATGTCATTGAAGGCACGCTCGCAAAAGGGTTCGGCTCGCTCGGCGGTTACATCGCCGCGGACAGCGCAATCGTCGACGCGGTTCGGAGCTACGCGCCGCAATTCATCTTCACAACGACCCTGCCTCCAATGGTGACGGCCGGCGCCTGTGCGGCGATCCGCCATCTGAAGGAGTTGGATGTCGAACGTGACGGCCATCAGTACATGGCGGCCGTCACCAAGCACGCGCTCCTCGCCGCCGGTCTGCCAGTCTTGGACAATCCGTCGCATATCGTGCCGCTGATGGTCGGGGACGCGGAGCGCTGCAAGGCGGCGAGCGATCTGCTCCTGCGCCGGCACGCGATCTATATCCAGCCAATCAACTATCCGACCGTCCCGATCGGAGCGGAGCGCCTGCGCATAACTCCGACGCCGCGTCACGGCGAAGCGGACGTCTCAAATCTGGTCGAAGCGCTTGTCGATGTTTGGAAGTCGCTGGATCTCCCGCTCAAGACAGCGCAAATCGTGCCTCTGTCGCGGCGTCGCCGCGCAGCCCTCGATTGCGCCTATCCGGAGATGCGCAAGGCGGCGGAGTAGTTTCGTCCGCGCCGACATGTTGAGTTCCTAGCCCGTGCTTGGATTTCTTTGAAAGGCTCCGCTTTGGATTTCCTTGGGATTCCTGGTCCGGATCGAGCTTTTTCAATGACTTACTAGATAAAACTGCGAAAGTATTTTGCGGCCAGATTCCCTGCAGGAAATTTTTGCCATAGCCCTCACTTTAGCATTTAATTCCTTGCAGCTTCGGCGTCTCCAGTGTTTCAACCGGGAAAGAGCGCCGCGTCTCGCCGTCCACACCGACACGAGCCGCTGCCGCGAACGATGGCGAAGGATCGCCTAGAAGATCTCGAGCGGTGGCGTTGATCGAAGACCCGGCCGCTCGCGGGGTGGCTCGTTACTAAGCTTTTTGCCAAGCCTCAGGCCGCCCCGCTGTGCCTCGAAGCGCGGCAGGTTCGACAGGCAGGATCGCGCCGATGACGCTGAATATATCGTCGACTGTCCTTGTGACCCGGTTCAAGCCCGGGGGAAGCACGCAAGGGGACGAAGGCCGCCCATGGTCTCTGGACTGCTCGTCGCATGGCCCGTCGAAAGACGGCTCCCCGCAATGACGGTTCCGCCTGAAAGCACCCCAGCTCTAGGCTCCGATCGCCTATCGTCAACGCAATCTCATCGAGCGCATGTTCTGCCGCCTCAAGGATTGGAGACGCATCGCCACCCGCTACGACAAACTCGCAGCCAACTTCGCCGCCGCCGTCATGCTCGCCGCCCTCATCATCTGGTGGACCTGATTGAGTCCGGAGCCTAGGGCGCACTGCGCATGGATGGAACGGTCTTTGCGAGGAACGTAGCGACGAAGCAATCAGAGAACGTGAGCGCCCCTGCGTTCCCCTGGATGCTTCGCCATAGTCCGTCCGAAAGGATGGGCGTCTTTCGACGCCCTATCGCTCGCAATGACGATTGCTGTTCGACCTGATTGCAATCTGCTCTAGCACGAATCGCAGAATAGGCTCTGCCGCGACATCGACCATGTCGAGCGCCGAGATCAAAAGACCTCGGCGCGCGACCTCGCGCTATTGCGAGGGCGATCCCCCCAGTTCCGGATAGTCCTTTGCAAGACTGACACCGAGCAGCGGCTTGCTCGCGCCCTGGTGACAGGTCGCGCAATTGAGCTTCGGTGAATTGCCGAGCGGTCCGAGGCGGGTTGCTGGGAATACGTCCTTGAGCGGATCGAGATATTGGTTGTTGAGATTTCTCACCAGCCGGATCCCGTACCATGCGGTGACACGCTGCGGCGTGCTCTGCGACCAACTGCCAAATTCGCGGCTGTTGTGGCAGAAAGTGCAGTTTACGCCGAGTCCCTTCGATATCGACATCATCAGGGAGTACGTATCTTCTGCCGTTTGGATCGACGAGCCCATGCCTGTCGCCGGCAGCGCGCTCGTCGCCTGCAAACGGATGTTGTCGTCCTTCTCAAGGTAGGGCGTATAGGGATCCTGAAGAAGGTCGGTCGATCCGTTCGCCGCGTCCGGATGGCCGAAGCCATAGTTGGTCTCGGCAAACCCGCCGGCATGCGGCCAGCCCGGATTCTCGTACCAGATGTTCGTAGGAACGGGGTTGCCGCGGTGGCACGTGTAGCAGACGACGCCGACGTTCTGGACATGGGGCTTCCAGTCCTGATTGATGTGGCGGGTCATCTGAATCATCCGACGCGCCACCTTCTTGGCGTACACGCTGTCGTCAGCAAGATTTTCGACGTTGTGGCAATAGGCGCAGCCCTGTTGCGGAGCGACCCAGGTGGTCATCGCAGCCATCAGCGTATTGAACTGGTCGACGCTGAGGTCCTTCAACACCTGCACGTTCTTGTAAACGTCGACTGCGCGTGGACCGTCCGGCGAGGCTTTGGGAATCGGATCGGGCAGCACGTTCATGGCCGCCAGGCGGTCGACGGCGGCCGAAGTGGTGACCTGGTCCATGCCAGTTCCCCGGAAGCCGATCTGCGTTCCGACAATCGGGGGATGGCCCCAGCCTGCCGTGAACAGCATCGCGAGCGTCAGGAGGACCGTGGCGACCGCGCCGAACAAAGCAAACACGAGCCTCATTTGACAGCTCCCGAAGCTGCAGGATCGATCACCGGCGGCCACAGCTGCGGATAGGATGGCGCTATGCCGTGCTGCACGCCCCACAGGTACCAGTTATCAACCACGGTCCCGGTGAGCAGGATGCCGATCCCGCCAGTAAATGTTGTCAGAACCGCGAACCACCACGCCCAGCGATGGATCGATTCAAACGTGGCGTTGAAGCCCATCGTCCAACGCCAGAACAAGGCTGCCCGCTCCGCCGCCGTCCCGCGATCCAGGATGTGCTCGAGCTCACGCTCGCCGCCATACCGACTGACTGCGAGGATGGTCCCCCCATGCATCGCGAATAAGAGCGCCGATCCGTAGAGAAAGACGATCGAGAGCATGTGGAAGGGGTTGTAGAAGAGGTTGCCGTAACGCAGCGAGAACGCCGCGGTCCAGTCGAGATGCGGGAAGATGCCGAACGGCACCCCCTCGCTGAAGTGCCCCAGCAGCAACGGGCGGATGAAACCAAGCACGAGATAGAGCCAAATCGCCGAGGCGAAGGCCCAGGCAACGTGCGTGCCCATGCCGAGCGCGCGCGCGCGGCGATACATGCGCGCCCACCACAGGATGACCGAGGTCGTCAGAAAAAAGCCGGCCATCAGCCACCAGCCGCCTTGGTTGAGCGGCGGCATGATGCTGATGCCGTATTCCGGCCTCGGCGGCTCGAGCGCCAGCCACGGCAACTGGCGAATGAACTGGATCGGGCTCCAGTTCACCGAGGCGAGCATGTTGAGGCCGATGATTTCAAACGCGGTGAAACCGCTCATCAGCGACAGAATGCCAAGGTAGCCGAGGTAGACAGGTCCGATCTGTGCGTTGCCTATGACGCCGAGCCAGTAGGAGAACCCGCCGTCCTTCGAACGTTGGATCCGGTCGGCGCCAACGCCCATATCCAGTTCCGCGGGCCGCAGTTGAACCTGGGTGAAAATATTCTGGTAGGTGGCCATCGGACATTCTCCTCGATGCTAACGCCAAACCGGGAGGTTGAGCCACCAGTCCCACCATTCCGGCCATCCCCGCGTCCAGAACGGGCCGCTGATAATGATGCAGACCGCGCTGAAGAAGACAGCAGACATGGCGAGGAAGAGCCCCAGGCGATGAATGCCGAGGGTGCCGATCGAATAGCCGATCGTGTCGCGGAAGAAGGTGTCTTCGCTTTCTGTCGGGCGAACCGTTTCCCCCGGTGCGGGATTGACTGCCGACAGGATCATCCCGCCATGAAGCGACAACGCAAATGCGGTTGTGAAGAAGAACGACACCGCAAGCATGTGCGCCGGATTGTAGTGGAAATGCAGATATTGGTAGCCGGTGTTCGACACCCAATCGAGGTGACTGAGGATGCCATAGGGGAATCCATATCCCCATGCTCCCATCAGCACCGGCCGGATCACCTCAAGCGAAACATAGGCGAAGATCGCCATGCCGAAAGCAACCGGCACATGGATGCCGATGCCGAGTTTTCGGCAGATCTCGACTTCCCGCAAAGCCCAGGACACAAAGGCGCCGATGGCGCACACGGTGATGACCTGCCACAGACCGCCATCTTTAAGCGGCGCTGCGCCGAGGCCATACTTCAGGTCGGGCGGAGCAATGCTGATGCGCCAGACGTTCCACGTCGGGCCGATCGCGGCGCCGTACAGAATGAGCGCCACGCCAACACCGGTGAAAATCAGGGTCGTGACGCCGAAGAAGCCGACGTAGAACGGGCCAACCCAGAAATCGAATAGGTCGCCGCCAACGAGCGTTCCACCCCGCACACGGTACTTGCGTTCAAAATTCAGCATCGCCACGGTAGTGCCTCCCGACGCGTCCTAGTCCGGCCTGTCCGTGCTCACGCCCTGTGCGAAGCCACGCTCATGACCGCTAGCGGCCTATTGCTTACAAACCAGACTTGTGAGCGGGCGCGGCAAGCGCGCCCGTCCACGAAGTCTCAATCCGACAATTGCTCACCCGACGTCAGTCACCACCAACGACTGGGTCGCCGGATTGATCTGCCCGGTCTTGAGCGGATGGCCCTCCAACCAGTTGAATCGATCCGTGCTCAGCAGGATGAAGTGAATGACGAGCGCAAGGATGAAGAGAAACGCGAAGAGCCCGACGAGGGCGCGCCGCGGATCGAAGAGTAACCATATCCGATACATATGCGTCTCCTTAGCTGATGAGAGAAAGCGCGCCGTGCGCTGCGCTCATCGCGCCGTCGAGCAAGGCATAACCTTTCGCGCCGGGAATCCAGGGGCGCCACATCCAAACGAGGATATGAGCGATGATCGCGATGACGGTGAACGCGATGAAGCTTGTGACAAACAACGAATGGAACTCTTGCGCTTCCGCCTCCGTTAGTCCGGATAAGGAAGACCTATCGTCAGTGGGCATCTGTTGACCTCCTGTTGCATTGCCGTGAACGCCCTTCACAGCGACTTTGTCGCGACATTGTCACGACTGGCGTTCCGCGCGGCGCCGCCGCTCGGATCACTGCAGCATCGCTATGGCCAGCAACGCGTAAGACGTCGCGATCGACGCTTGAGATTTGGCCTCCGCAAACCAGGCCCGCTGCGTCAAAGGCGGCGTGTCGTGCTTCAGTCCGCTGGCGGCTCGGCGAATCCCTTCCGATAAGAAAAAGAAAGGAAGCAGCGCGTAGCAAAGCAGACGTCCGTCCGTGCGGCGTAGGCTTTGCGCTAGCTCTGTCTTCAACGCCATTTCCATCGTCTGTCTCCTTGATCGGCCTCTGTCGCCGCCTCAATCCTTCAAGTTGCGGCCTCGCTCCGCCACACTTGTCTCAAACAGCAAGTCCTTCGACCAAGATCGATTGCGCTCGTTCGACCCGCGCGAGATCCACGATCTCGTCGCCTGCCCTTCTGGCGTCGCGCTCGGCAGCGTCGCGCAGCCGCTTTGCCGCGGAAATGCGCACAAGAACCGGAGCCGTGTCGACGATTTCGTTGAGGCGCGTTATCGCAGCGGGCTCCCACGCGAGTTCGCGATGAAGCCGAGCGGGCGTGGGCTCGACCTTGTCCAACTCGGTTCCGAGCGGGAGTATGTTGAACAGAGCGTCGAAGAGCGCGTTGCAGACTTCCTGAATGATGTAGGTCGCGCCCGCATAGCCCATGAAGGGCGTTCCGGTGTGGCGGCGGATGATTGCGCCAGGAAAAGATGCGGGGATATACATCGCCTTCGCGCCGGCTTCGGCGAGATAAAGACGTTCGTTGTAACTGCCGAACATCACGAGCGGAGTCTTCGTCCGAACAGCCTCGCGGACCGCCTCGTTGTCCGTCTTCTCGCCTGGCCGGCGCGGGATCGCGAACATGCAGGGCAAGCCCATCTCCTCTTCGAGGAAATGCCTGACGCCGCGCGCGTAGGTCTCATTGGCGACGATGGCGAATGTCGCCGTGCCGAAGAAATCTTGCGTCACTGAGCGCCAGAGATCCCAAATCGGTTTGATCGTGGTGTGCTTCTCACGCTCAATGAAAGGCTCAGGATCGACGCCGAGAAGTTCGCCAAGGCTGCGAAGAAATTTCGTCGTGCTGTAAAGGCCGATCGGCGCCTGCAGGTAGGGCCGGTCGAGAGCCTCGCAAAGCGCGCGTCCGAATTCGCGGTAGAGGCAGACATTGACCTCCGCATTCGCCAGTCGCGGCACGTCCTCGACATGGCTGCCGAGCGGAAAAACCATGTTGACGTCCGCGCCGACGCCCTCGATCAGCCGCCGGATCTCGGCAATGTCGGACGGCATGTTGAAGACGCCATAGGATGGCCCAATGATGTTGACTCTCGGTTTCACCCCGGCCGCGCGCGGCTTTGGCTTTGGCGCGCGGCCCTTCTTCGGGCCGAATTCGCTCCACAACCAGGTCATGGCGCGGTCGGCGCTCTGCCACTGATCCTCGTCGATCGTTCGCGGCAGGAAACGCTGGATGCCCGAGCCTTCCGGAGTCACGCCCCCGCCAATCATCTCGGCGATCGAGCCGGTGACGACGACGGTTGGCAAATCCCGATCAAGGGTCGCGTGCGCGCGTCGCATCGCGCCTTCGGTGCCATGGCGCCCGAGTTCCTCTTCCGAGAGACCCGTGACGGTGATCGGCAGTTCGTGCGGAGGCAGCGCGTCGGTATAATGGAGAACCGCGGTGACCGGCAGGTTTTCGCAACCCACGGGACCGTCGATGACGACTTGCAGGCCCTTGATCGCAGAGAAGACGTAGACTGCGCCCCAGTAGCCGCCCGCCCGGTCGTGGTCGAGAACTAGCACGCGCCCATCTCCTCGGGCGCGGGTTTCGCCATCTTCGCGCGCCGCTTCGCCTTGAACTCCGGACGGTCGCGCGGCTGCTCCTCCCAGACTCCAGCCGCGAATCCCTCTCCGACGCCTTCGAAAAAGTCGCGCATCGCATCAAAGCGGCCCTTGTTGCCCATGGCGGCGTTGATCACTTTCGCGAGCGAGCCGGCGCCCGCGACGCCCATGAGCGGGCGAGCCGAAATCAGGTTCGTGAAATAGAGCGCCGGGATCCCGCGCTCCTTGGCTTTCTGCACGACTGGCGTCGTGCCGATCGCAAGATCCGGCTCGTACTCGACCATGGCCGCGAGATCGTGCTCAAGGGACGCGCGGAACTTGACGTTGACACCCCTGGCCTCGAGCCAGGCGCAATCGACCTCTGAGAATCGCGTACGCGGGCACGCGGTTCCGACATAGCGGACATCCGCGCCGCTCTCGATCATCAGCCGCGCGACCAGGAGTTCTGAGCCTTCGTAACCTGACAGCGTGACGCGCCCCTTGATCGGCGTTTGCGCGAGCGCCGCCTTGATCGGGGGAAGGACGCTGGCCTTCGCGGCGTCGACCCGCGCGCGCGGAACTCCGCAAGCTTCACCAATCGATTCGAGCCAGGCAGCCGTGCCTTCGACGCCTACCGGTGCGGAGCCCACGATCGGCCGGCCGGCCAGTTCGAACTCGCGCACGCTTGCCGAGTAGAAGGGATGGATGGCGGCGACAACCGCGCAGTCCAGCGCGCCGTAAAGCTCGCGCCATTCGCGCGTCGGGACGACCGGGCCGGCCGCAAGGCCCATCGGATCGAGCATCGCGCCGATCTGCACGGGATCGACCGGAAAGACCTCGCCCAAGAGCGTCACGGTCGGCTTATCGGATCGAGGTCCGCGCGGCGCCTGGACCGGGCCGTGCTCCGCCTCTTCTCTGGCAAATTTGAGCATCGCTCCGGCAAGGACATCCTTGGCTTCCGCATGAGTGGGCACACCGAAGCCCGGCACGTCGATGCCGATGATGCGAACGCCATCGATTACTTTGGGCAGGAGCCGCAACGGCACACCCGACGCCGTCGGCACGCAAAGATTCATGATGACAATCGCGTCGTACTTGGCGGGATCAGCCAGCTTGAAGACCGCTTCGCGGATGTCCTCGAAGAGCTTTCCGGTGACCAGCGTTTCGGAATTGAAGGGAACGTAGCCCACCGTTCGCTTCGCGCCATAAAAATGCGACGTAAACGTCAGCCCATAGACGCAACAGGCGGAACCCGACAGCACGCTTGCGGTGCGGCGCATGCGCAGGCCCACTCGCAGCGATCCAAACGCCGGGCACATGCTCTGCGGCTGATCGTGCGGCCCGACTGGATAGTCTTTCGCGTAGCGCGCGAGTGTCTCAGTCATACCCGCCGCTTTGGCGGCCTCGAGCAATGTCTCCCGCCCGCCGTGGCAAGATGCGCCTTCAGCTGCTGAAGCTGGCGCTTTCGACGCGACCTCGTCACGCCTCACGTCGTCCATCAGGGGCTCACTTTGCGCATTCTGCGTCATGACGGCCACGTTCTGGACGCCCCTCAAACCGTGTCGTAGACGACTTCGAGAGACGGCCTCGTCTGCAAGGCCGCGCCGCACATGTCGGTCATTGTCGCGGGTTGCAGCGTTACATGTCGTCCGACCGCCTCGCCCTTGAACAGGCCAAGCAACTGGTCCTGCGTCAGCGGCGTCGGCCGGTGCGGCGCGGCGTCCGCGACATTGCTCGCGAGCGTCTCGAAGAGCGACGCCCAGCGGCCGCCCGGCTTGCCGATGATCTCGTAATTGGCGCTCTTGCGACGGATGTCCTCGTCCGCGGGAATCGCCGCGAGGATCGGGATGCCCGCGGCCTCGGCGAAAGCCTGCGCCTCCCCCGTTCCGTCATCCTTGTTGATGACAAGCCCGCCCACGCCGACGTTGCCGCCCATCTTGCGAAAATATTCGACTGCGGAGCAGACGTTGTTGGCGACGTAGAGCGACTGGAGGTCGTTCGATCCGACGACGATCACTTTTTGACACATGTCGCGGGCGATCGGCAGGCCGAAGCCGCCGCAGACGACGTCGCCGAGAAAGTCCAGCAGAACGAAATCGAATCCCCATTCATGGAATCCGAGTTTTTCCAGGAGTTCGAAGCCGTGGATGATGCCGCGTCCGCCACAGCCGCGGCCAACCTCGGGACCGCCGAGCTCCATCGCAAAGACGCCGTCGCGCTTGAAGCACACGTCGCCGATCTGCACCTGATCGCCGGCGAGCTTCTTCTTGGTCGATGTCTCGATGATTGTCGGACAGGCGCGTCCGCCGAAAAGCAGCGAGGTCGTGTCGCTCTTGGGATCGCACCCGATCAGCAGGACTTTCTTTCCCTGCTGAGCCATCATGTAGGAAAGATTGGCGAGCGTGAAACTCTTGCCGATGCCGCCCTTTCCGTAGATAGCGATGATCTGGGTGGTTTTTTTCGACTCTGTGGGAACCGGATCCGGCTCGATCGCCGCCTCGTCTCGCAGCAGATGGGCGGGCGGCGCCGCAAGTTCGGCCGCAGTCAGGAATCCCTCCCTGATGCTCATGCGCTCGCACTCCAGTCCAGGACCATCTTGAGACAGGTCGGGTCGTCGAAAGCGATGGGGTAGGCGGAAGGCGCGTCCGCCGCAGGCCGTCGATGAGTTCACGAGACCGTCAAGCGAAAGCGTTCCCGCTTCGACAAGCTTCACGATCTTGGCCAGATCCCCGTCGCGCCAGATCGCCGCAACCCGGATGCGGGCTTCGCGCATGAAAGCTGGCGGAAAGCTGAAGCTCAGGCGATCGTAGAATCCCGCGAGCACGATCTCGCCGCCCGGCGCCAGTCTTTGTACGAGCGCATCGAGGATTTCGGGATCGCCACTGACATCAAAGATCGTCCGGTAGTCCCTGCGCGCATCCGCCTCCGACGACGTGACCTCGTAACCAATGGCGCCTTGAGCCCGATCGCTATTGGTTTCCCATACGACCGGCGGCTCGCCTCCAGAGGCGATGACGAGTCG
Organism: uncultured Alphaproteobacteria bacterium; assembly: GCA_963737365.1. GTDB lineage: Bacteria > Pseudomonadota > Alphaproteobacteria > Rhizobiales > Beijerinckiaceae > Roseiarcus. The sequence goes on along the minus strand of CAVTSD010000001.1, from coordinate 1,460,498 downwards.
TGCAAGCAGGCGGCCCAGAACGCCGTGGCCGACGACGAGGACACTTTCGAGCGCCGACCCGCTGACGGCGTGTAGAGCGGTCGCCGCCAGAGCCAGCAGCACCGCGTTTTCGCCAAGCTCGACCGGGACCGGAACGACGCGGGAAGCCGGGGCGACCAGGAGGGACGCGGCGCCGCCATGCACGCACCGAACGGCGTCGCCGAAGCACTTCGCGCCCGGAACGAACACCCGGCTTCCGATGGCGATCTGGACGTCTGGTCCGGCGTCGACAACTCTGCCGACGCTCTCGTAGCCGGGCACGAGCGGATACCCCATGCCGGGAAATGAGGGCATCCGGCCCATGAACAACAGGCGCTCGGTGCCGGCGCTAACCCCGCTCCAGAGCGTTTCGACCGTCACGTCAGCGGCGGTCGGCTGATCCAGCGCTAGCCGCTCCAGCGACACGCGCTTTGGCTGCTCTAAAACCACTGCCAGCGAACTGAGCATGCCAGACATTCCCGAAGACGTAAGTGTCAATCTAAAAGTTCAGGGTTGGTTGTCAAGTGAAAGTTACACTCGAAGAGCTGTGAAGACGCTGACGACGAGGGCATTCCGCGTTTTCGCCTCGCGCCCGGCCTCGAATCCTTCGGCGTTCAACAGTTGAGCGATCTCGCCCATCGTGCGCGGACGACCCCGGCCCATCGCGAGAAGATAGAAGCCGAAATACGCATCTCCCATCGGCTCCGCGCCGGGCGCGCCCGCCATCGGTTCGGCGATGACGATCGCCCCTCCTCGCGGCAGCGCATCGCGAATCGCGGCAATGAGCGCTTTCGCGGATTCGTCGTCGTGGTCGTGCAGAACCCGCACCAGCGAGATGACGTCGGCTCCGCGCGGGAGCCGATCGCGCAGCATGTCGCCGCCAATCGTTTCGACTCGCCCGCCTAGTCCACGCGAGGCCAGTCGCTCGCGGGCGCGCGCCGCGACGGCCGGGAGGTCGAAGAGGGTGAGCTCCAGATTCGGGGCACGCTTTGCGGCCGCGGCAAGAAAGGCGCCTTCGCCTCCGCCGACATCCATGAGCCGCCGATGCCGGTCGAAGCGATAGGCGTCGAGGACCGTTTCAGTGACCAGCGCCTGGGTGCGGGTCATCAATTCGCTGTAAGCGTCGCAGCGCTCGACGTCCGGCGTGGCCGCGTCGTTATCTGGAGCGCCCGGCCTGTTGACGGCATAGGGCCAGAACCCGGAGAGAGCCGTCTCCTGTTCTCCCCGTAGCAGCGCCACCGGGTCGCGGAGATCGTTGTAAAGAAGATCGTGATGCGCGACAAACGCCGCGATCGCCGGATTGCCGATCATCGCGGCGCCGAGGTCGTCGAGGGCGAAACGGTCGTTCGGCAACGCGCGCAAAAGCCGAAGCGACGCCGCGGCCTTGAGGAGGCGTCTTGCCGCCGGAACGCTCACCGCCATTCGAGGCGCGAGGGTTGCGCAGTCCTTTGGGCCGGTCCGAAGAAGTTCGAACACCTCAAGCTTTACGCAGGCGCTCAGAACCTGCGAATAGACGAAGCCCGCGCATAGGTCGAACAGCGCTCGGGCCTTGCGTTGCGCCAATCTCCGGGTGAGGGGAGAGTTCGCCGCCCAGCGCTGGAAGCGCGCGTCGGCGATGATGCGGCTGCGCCAGTCGCGCATCCGCTCGGCGACGCTCGCTCTGGAAAGGCCCGCCGATAGAGCGGCCATCACGATCCGCGCCTTTAGGCTGCGACGCGTTGGAGCTGCTTGGGAAAGAGCTGCGCCGTCTGCGCCTCGATGAGCTTGCCAAGGTCAGAGCGCCTGGGGCAATCCGGAATGGAATCGGCGGCGATCCTCACGAGCTGCTCGAGCCGCGCCTTGGCGCCGCCGACGCCGAGTTGAGCGGCCGCGTTCGGGCGATAGCGTGCGGCGTCCTGACCGATCGGCTTTCCAAGTTCCTCCGCATCGCAGAGCACGTCGCGTAGATCGTCGGCAACCTGGTAGGCCTCGCCGAGCGCCTCTCCAAGCTTGCGCCACGGTTCAGGCTCGAGGCCAGCCGCGGCGGCGCCGGCCATGGTCGAGCCCACGAAGAGCGCGCCGGTTTTCGCGCGCTGGTAGTTGACGAGCGGCACGGCGGCTTCGCTTTCCCAAGCCTGGCCGGCCACGATTCCGCTCGGCGCGCCGACCGCGGCGGCGACAATCGAGACCAATGAAGCGAGCCGCTTAGGCGAAGCTGCCCGCGCCAAACTCTCGAAGGCGAGGACGATCAGCGCATCGCCCGCCAATACGGCGATCGGCGTTCCAAACTGTGCGTGAACGGAGGGCTTGCCGCGTCTCGTGTCAGCGTCATCGAAACAGGGCAGGTCATCGTGCACCAGCGAAGCGCAATGCAAAAGTTCGAGAGCGGCCGCGGCCGCTGACGACGTGGGCGGATGGGCGTCGCCGCATGCCTTCGCAACCGCCAAGCAAAGTTGCGGTCGGATGCGATGGCCTCCAGGAAAGACCGCGTAATGCAGCGCTGCGGCAAGAAGCGGCGGCGCTCCCGCTCCCGATGCTTGCGCGATCACATGCTCCAGGGTTTCCTCGATGCGGGCGCCCGTTTCCATAGGATCTCCCATTTGTGTCTACTGCGATAGTCACCCATAGTGTCATCTTAGATTGACACATATTGGCGTCCTGATCAACATGCCAATTTGGAGGGCCGGATGACGGTCAAACGGCGGGTGGTGGTCGTCGGAGCGGGGATGGGCGGCCTGGCCGCGACCATCGCGCTCTCCACGCGCGGCTTCCAGGTGACGACGCTCGATGCCGCGGAAGGTCCCGGCGGGAAGATGCGCGAGGTTGAGGCAGGCGCGCGCCGGATCGACGCCGGTCCGACCGTGCTCACGATGCCCTGGGTGTTCGAACAGATCTTCGAAGACGCGGGCGCGCGCCTGTCTCGGGAAGTCGCCTTGAATCGAACCATGCGGCTCGCCCGCCATGCCTGGGGAGACGGTTCGCGCCTCGACCTCTATTCCGACATCGACCAAAGCGCAGAGGCGATTGCCGAGTTCGCAGGCGCGCGCGAAGCGGAGGGCTATCGCCGTTTTTGCGAGCGCGCCGAGTTCGATCTATCGAACGCTGCGCGACACGTTCATTAGCGGATCGAGACCGGGCCCCGTCGAACTCGCAACGCGGGTCGGATTCTCACGCCTTCCTGATCTTCTTGGCATATCCCCGTTCACGACGCTCGCGCGCGCGCTCGAAGATCATTTTGCGGATCCTCGCTTGCGCCAGCTTTTCGGGCGATACGCCACCTATTGCGGCTCATCGCCCTACCTCGCCCCGGCGACCCTGATGCTGGTCGCCCACGTCGAGCGCGAGGGTGTTTGGACCGTTCAAGGCGGCATGGCGCGCCTCGCGGAGGCGCTCTGTGAACTTGCGCGCGCTCGCGGCGCCGAGCTCCGCTTTGGCCGGCGCGTTGCGCGGATCGTCGTCGAGAAGGGCCGCGCGGCAGGCGTGGAGACGGACGACGGCGAGCGGATAGCGGCGGACGCGGTCATCTGGAACGGGGATGTCGCCGCCTTGGCTGACGGAAGCGGGGGCCCCGAAGCCGCGCGCGTCGTCGCTGCGACCCAACCGGCCGAGCGATCGCTCTCGGCCCTCACCTGGGCGATGACGGCGCGGGTCGAGGGATTTCCGCTCGTTCGCCATAACGTGTTCTTTTCGAGCGACTACAGGTCCGAATTCGATGACCTCTTCGGGCGCTCGCGCCTGCCGGGCGTCCCGACAGTCTACGTCTGCGCGCAGGATCGCGACGAAGCCGCGAGCCCCGCGGCGTCGCACGATGACGAGCGCCTCTTCTGCCTCGTCAACGCTCCGACTCGTCCAGCGGACCGCCCCCTAACCGATGCGGAGATCCTTTCATGCGAGGAAACCTCTTTCCGAATGCTGGAGCGATCTGGCCTGAGAATCACGAGGAACGCAGGCTCGATCCGACGAACGACGCCGGAGGATTTCGCCCGCCTCTATCCGTCGACCCGCGGGGCGCTCTACGGTCGGGCGACGCACGGATGGAGAGCGTCGTTCGCGCGGGCGGGATCGAAGACCCGCCTTCCGGGTCTTTATCTGGCGGGCGGCAGCGTCCATCCCGGACCGGGAGCGCCGATGGCGGCGCTGTCGGGCCGCCAGGCGGCGATGCGGGTGATGCTGGACCTTGCTTCGACTGGGAGGTTGTACCCGGCGGCTATGCCTGGTGGTACGTCGACGCCATCAGCGACGATGGCCAACATGGACTAACCATCATCGCCTTCGTCGGAAGCGTCTTCTCGCCCTATTATGCGTGGGCGGGACGGCGCGATCCGCTCGATCACTGCGCCTTCAATGTGGCGCTCTACGGTCCGCGAGCGTCGCGATGGGCGATGACGGAACGCCGGCGATCCGCGGTGACGCGAAGCCGCGACACGCTCGCAATCGGCCGGTCGAGTGCAAGGTGGGAGCGCGGCGCGCTTGTGCTTGACATTCACGAACGCGGCGCGCCGATCCCCCATCGCATTCGCGGGCGGGTCACGATTCATCCCGAAGCGATCAATCCGAACGCCTTCGTTCTGGAAGAACAAGGCCGGCATTGGTGGAGGCCTCTCGCGCCGCGCGCGCGTGTCTCGGTCGAGATGGATGCGCCAACGCTCCGGTGGCAGGGGTCAGGCTATCTCGACCAGAACGCCGGGGATGAGCCGATCGAGCACGCGTTCTCGCAATGGACCTGGTCGCGCGCTCCAACCCGCGACGGGGCGGCGATCCTCTATGACGCCGTTCGAAGGCGAGAACCGCCTTTGTCGCTCGCGCTCGCTTTCGACCGAAGCGCGCATTTTGATGAGCGCCCCTCGCCGCCGTCCGCTCGCTTGCCTCGCACGCGCTGGGGTCTTGCCCGAACGGCGCGCGGGGATGAAGGTCGAGCCTCCGCTGTCCGCTCCTTCGAAGACACGCCGTTTTACGCGCGAAGCCTTGTCGAGCACGCCTTGTTCGGCGAGCGTGTCGAGTTCGATGCATGAGAGTCTCTCGCTAGACCGCGTCGCCAATCCTCTCATCCGCCTCATGCTTCCATTCCGAATGCCGAGGCTCTAGCGGCCCACCTCCGCGCGCGCGTTTTCTTCAGGCCCCCAGCTATCCATCAAGGCTCAGTGGCCAAGGTCGTCCGATCGCGCGCGCTCGCGTTCGAGACGCGCCTTCTTCGCCTTCGACACCGACCAGAGTTGCCAGAAGCCAAAGAGGAGCACCGCTCCAAAGGAGAGCAGCATCTCGACGACCCCATAGTAGTTCTGGTCCACGGGGAAGATCAGCCCTCGAAGCGCTCCGAACGCTGGAGCCGTTCGAAGACGCCGAGCACACGGATAAAGGATTTGCGCCAACCCACGATCGGGTGCGGGGCTCTCGTCGGAATGTTGCGGCCGCTTCGCGCAGATTTAATGAGAAAGTTCGCGCAAGCAAGAGGCGGCGTCGCGCTCGCTTCAGGCAGCGAGACCGACCTGCGCATCGCTTGGGCCATCAAAAAAAGTTTTCGGGTTGCTGAAACCCGCGCGCGTCGAGTGACGGAGTCGAAAGCGCTATGTTCGATCTCGCGGCCGATCTCTTGATAAATGAGCGCCGCAGCGAGAATCGCCGGACGACAATTTGCGGGCAAGAGCGCAATCCCGGCATGAGCGCGAAGGTAGAGGGCGTCCGCTTCCCGGAGCAGCCGCGCGACAATCGGACGAAGCCGCTCGTCGAGCTTGGGTTCTGAGAGCCATGCGTCCGCGTCGATTCCGCCTGCCTGCAGCCATTGTCTGGGCAAATAGACGCGACCGAGACGCGCATCTTCCCCGACATCGCGGGCAATGTTGGTGAGTTGCATCGCGACCCCAAGATCGCAGGCGCGGGCGAGCGCTTGGGGCGATCGCACATCCATGATGAGCGCCATCATTACGCCGACCGCGCCGGCGACCCGCGCCGCATAGTCGAAGAGTTCGTCGATCGTTTCGTAGCTTCGTCCCTCTGCATCCCAGGCAAGTCCTTCAAGCAGGGCCTCAGGCAGAGCAGCGGGGATAGCGCACCGGCGCATGAGATCCGCCATTGCGCGATCCGCCGCGTATGGCTGGGGGCGCCCCCGGGCGGCGCAGGCAAGGCGGTTGCGCAATCGATCCAGCGCGTCCTTGGAGCCGCCGCTAAGGTCGATCGCATCATCCGACAGGCGGCAAAAGGCGTAGAGCGCGAAAGCCCGCTTGCGCGCGCCCGCGGGCAAAAGCCTCGAGGCGGCGTAAAACGACTTTGATCCGTCCCGAATGGCGCGGCGGCATTCCCGATGATCGTTAAGGCTCGCTAGATCAAACGAAAACTGAGGCATGAGGCGCAACCTTGTCGAGAACACGGGCAGAAGACAGCACGCCGGGCAGTCCGGCGCCGGGATGCGTCCCCGCACCTACGAGAAAAAGATTCCGGACGTCCTCGCTCGCATTATGGGGCCGGAACCAGGCGCTCTGCGTCAGCGTGGGCTCAAGCCCGAAACCGGCGCCGCGATAAGCGTTGAGCTCATCCTGAAAATCGAGCGGCGTCGCAATCCTCGAAGTCACGATGCGCCGCGAAAGATCAGGCAGAACCGTCGCCTCGAGCGCCTGCTCGATCGCCGTGCGGTAGCCTTCGGCCTCGGCCCTCCAGTCCTGTCCGCCCTGCAGGTTAGGGACAGGGGAAAGCACATAGAAGGCGTCGCAGCCTTTGGGCGCGAGCGAAGGATCGGTCGCGGTTGGGCGATGCAGGTAGAGACTGAAATCGGACGCGAGCCGCTTGCGGTCGAAAATGTCGCCCAGGAGTTCGCGATAGCGCGGACCGAGCAGGATGGTGTGATGCGCGACGTCGTCGTAGCGGCGATCGACGCCAAAATACCAGACGAAGAGACCCATCGAGTAGCGGGCCTTGTCGATCTTGCGGTCCGTCCATCGTCTTCGGCTCGCGGCCGGAACGAGATGGCGGTAGGTCCAGGCCGAATTCGGCGTCCGAGACGACGACGCTTGCCCGTACGCTCTCGCCCGACGCCAGCGCGACCCCTTTCGCCACGCCGTCCTCGACCAGGATCGACGTGACCTCCTCCCCGCAGCGAATCTCTCCTCCTTGCGACGCGATCAGGTTAGCAAGGCCCGCGACCAGTTTTCCCGTTCCCCCCATCGCGAAATGCACGCCCCAGCGTTTTTCCAGGAAGGGGATCAGGCAATAGATCGCGCTGGCGCGAAAGGGATTGCCGCCGATGAGAAGGGGGTGAAAGCTGAAGACGGTCCGCAGCCGCTCGTCGCGAAAATATTTCGAAACGAGGCCGTAGACGCTTCGGTGGCCCTCGAGGCGGACGAGATGGCCGGCGATGCGCGCCATATCGGCGAACGAGCTGAAGGGCGCGTCTCCGAGCTCCTCGAAGCCGATGCGGTAGATGGCTTCGCTGTGTCGCATGAAGCGTTCGAAGCCCGAAACATCCCTCGCATCGAAGCGCGCAACTTCCGCCCGCATCGCCGCTTCGTCTCCGCTCATCGTGAAGACGTCGCCGTTGTCGAAGCGAATCTGGTAAAAGGGATCGATGGCGCGCAGGTCCACATCGTCTGTCATGCGGCGGCCGCAGAGCGTCCACAGTTCTTCGAACAGAAAGGGCGCTGTGACAATCGTGGGTCCGGCGTCGAAGGTGAAGCCATCCTGTCGATGGACGGTGGCTCGGCCCCCAGGAGCGTCGAGCTTTTCGAAAATCGTGACCTGGTAGCCCCGCGCGCCCAGTCGAACGGCCGCGGCGAGGCCGCCGAATCCGCTCCCGATCACGATCGCTCGGGGACGGGAATCCAGACTGGCCGAGCGGATCGGGCGCTGCTGAAGTGTCAACACAACGATACACTAAGTATGTCAATCAAACCGATCAAGCGAAATCGCAACTGAGATCATCCGGCCATTCGCGCTAAGACAATCAGAAAATTAGCCCGCCGGCGGTCAGAATCAGGCTGAGTTTCCCGCTTCCTCGGCGATCAGACCCGCCGCGGCGGCGTAGCGCATGATGATCCGGCAAACCTCTTCGGGCCGTTCCTCATGGGCGAGATGGCCGGTTCGTCGGATTGTTTCGACAATCGCGCCGGGGATTTCGCCGGCGACGACATCCGCGTCGCGGGGCGGAACCGCCTTGTCGTTCTCGCCCACGATCAGAACGACCTTGGCGTTCAACTGCGGGAGTTCTCGGCGCAGGTCGGTCAGGTCCCAGTTCGCCATCATGCCCAATGCGCCGGCGACATGGCCAGGATTGTGGAAAAGGCGGGCATAGAGATCGAGGCCGCGGGGTCCGATCTTCGATCCCGTCCCTTTGAGCAAGTTGGCGACCGCAGCCTTGTCGGCGGACCAGGCAAAAAGACGCGGCGCGAGCGGATTGAGAAACAGCAGTTTCGCGATCGACGGAAAGAGTAGCCGGCCCATACCGCCGAAGGGCAGAAAGGCTCCGTTGAGGCTCACGAAAAGTTTCGGCGAGATCGTCCCATCGAGGCAAAGGCGCGCGAGAATTGCCGCCCCCGCCGAATGGCCGATCACGATCTTCGGGGAAAATTCAAGCACGCCGAGGAGCGACGCCATAGCGCGCGCCATCCCCGGAAGCGAAAGGTCAGGCGTTCGCTTAGCCTGCGTGAAGCCATGGCCGGGAAGGTCGGGAGCAACCAGGCGAAAGCGCTGCGCCAGCAGCGGCGCAAGCCCGTCCCAGGAATGGGTCGAGGCCCCGGTGCCATGAACCATCAACACCTCAGGGCCTTTACCCATCGTCTGCACATGCCAGCGCAGGCCGCGCGCTTCGACGAACGCGCTCGCTTCCCGATGGGGCCAGTCTGCGCCGTCGCGTGCAAAGGTCAGCTCTCGGGAGGCGCCGAACATGGGCCTACGCTCCCGTCGGCCGCCAGGAGGCGCGCACCGCTTCATTCACGAGCGCCGCGTTGGCTAGCGGCAGCTTTACGTACCGAGCCTGCATGGCCTCTGCGACTTCCCTTGTCGCCGTCGCCTCGCCGCTGCGGAAGTGCGCCGAGGTGTCGATTGCGAGCGCCCTAATCTTCGCCGCGCGAAGCCGCCTGGCGGCGTCGATCGCGTCCCCCATGGCCCGCGCGCGGCCGCCCGCGCCATCGCGGCAGACATTGGCCCGGCCATCGGTCATCAAAACCACGAGCGGCGACTGCCCCTTGCGCAAGACTTGATCGGCGAGGGCGACCGCCGCGTCGAGCCCGCTCGCAAGCGGCGTGCCGCCGCCTCCCGGCAATCCCGCAAGGCTGCGCCGCGCCCTCGCGGTCGACCTCGTCGGGGGAAGCACGATCTCGGCCCCCTGTCCGCGAAAAGCGATCAGCGCCACGCTGTCGCGGCGAACATAGCAGTCCGCAAGCAGCAATTCGATCGCGCCTTTGACTTCGGCCAGCCGCTGCATGGCCGAAGATCCCGAGGCGTCGACGACGAAGATCGCCGTCGCCCCGCGTGGCTCTTGATAACGAACGATCCGGAAATCCTCCTTCCGGATCAGAACCCTGCGTTTGTCGCCCGGCCGTTCGCGGCGGCGCAGGGGCTGCCATGGCGCGGCGGCGCGCAGCGTAGCGATGAAGCTGACCCGCCCCTCGCGCGGCGAGCCCGCTCGGGCGGCGATCGGGCGTCCGCGGCGAGCCGAAACTTGGGACGCGCCCGATTTGCCCTCGCCCGCCGATTGGCTTCGCGTGATCGAACCCGCTTCGATTTGCGCCAGCAGAGAAGGCGGAATCGCAGCCTTCGCGGCGGCCAGCACAACATCCTCGGTCGCGGCGGTCGCACGCCCGTCGTCCGGTGTACCCGTGGATTCGCGATCCGGTTCGGAATCCGTATCGCTTTCGGGCTCGGTGTCCGGTTCCGGCCCCACTTCGGGCTCGACTCGCGGCTCTTCTTCGGCTTGGCCGTCCGGCAGACGCGTCGCCCGCGGCGAGAGCGTCAAGGTGGCGGCGAGGGCGACGTCGTCGTCTTCGACCTCCGTTCGGCCGTCGAGCGCTGCGATCGCTCGCGCCGCGCGGAGCGCCATCAGGGGCGCACGCAGCGACGCGATTCCCATCCGGGCGGCGACCGTTACGACCGCGGCCACCACACCGGGATCTGTCGAGACAAGCGCGAGGCGGGCCCGCGCCGCCTCGAAATCGATTGCTCGCTCGTCCTCCCCTTCGATGTCCCGGAAGCCGACGGCGCTGAGATCGACAATGTAACCGCAGCGTTCGAGCAGGATGGAATGGGGCGCCTCGCTGTCGTCGCATCCCTCGTCCAGCGCCACGACTCCTACGCCGGCCTCAGGCGGATGGGCGAGTGTGGCCGGCTCGATCGCCTTCCTGTCCGAGTCCAGCCTGTCCGAGTCCAGCGCCGCGGCGAGCCGCGCGGCGACCCGCGACGAAGCGCGCTCCGCCATCGCGAGAACGAGCACGCCCCCGTCCGCCAGCGCGAGAACCCCTGGCTCCGCGACCGGACGGCCGGTCCGGATGGTGGCCGCGACGTCAAGCCCGCCGGCAAGCCGGTCATCGGAAATCGAGCCGGGGATCCGCCGCATGGGGACGTCCTGCGGAAGCGCAGCGCGCAGGCGTTGCAGCCAGGCGTCCCGCGCTGGCCCCGGCGCGCTTCTCAGGACAACGCCCGAACCCAGCCAATCGAGCGCGAACGCGTCCGCTGCGAGCTTGGCCCGCTCCCAGGCGGAGGCGCCAGGGCTCCCCGCACTCATGCGGGCAAAATCTCATCCACGACCCGGCGCACGCGGATCGCGGAGCCAGAATTGTCGAGCGGGTTGCGCCTGAGCCTGTGGCTGAGCGCCATCGGCGCGAGCCGCCGCAATTCCGCGTCGCCGACTTCCGCCTTGCCCTCGAGGCTTGCGAGCGCGCGGGCCGCGCGAATGAGGGTCAATTCGCCGCGAAGACCATCCGTGCCAAGCGCAAGACACAAGCGCGTCGCGCTTTCGAACACGGAATTCGGGGTTGCGACCGAAAGGAGCGCCCCGCGCGCCGATTCGATGCGCTTGCGGAGTTTTTTCTCCTCGCCCGCCCATTTCTTCAAGAAAGCCTCGGTATCGCGCTCGAATGCGTCCCGGCGTTTGACGACCTCGATCCGCGTGGGCACGTCGGTAGGCGTGCGAACGTCCACGGCAAGGCCAAACCGATCGAGCAATTGCGGGCGCAATTCGCCTTCCTCCGGATTGCCGCTGCCGATCAGCACGAAGCGCGCCGGATGGCGGATGCTCAAGCCTTCGCGCTCGACGACATTCACGCCGCTTGCGGACACATCGAGAAGCAGATCGACGAGATGATCCTCCAGAAGATTGGCTTCGTCGATATAGAGAAATCCGCGGTTGGCCTGCGCCAGCAGACCAGGCTCGAAGGCTTTCTCGCCGCTCGACAGCGCGCGTTCGAGATTGAGCGCGCCGACGACCCGGTCCTCCGTCGCGCCGAGCGGCAGGTCAACCACGGGAACCGGCCGCAACGCGGTCTTGAGGGAGCCCGGCGGCGCAGCGGCGCAGGCCGAGCACAGGCCCGCCGGCGACGAGAGATCGCAATGATAGGGACACCCGACCACAGCGCGCATGTCGGGCAGAAGCGCGGCCAGCGCCCTGACCGCCGTCGACTTCCCGGTTCCCCTGTCACCGAAAGCGAGGACGCCGCCGACCGTCGCATCCACGGCTGCGATCAGGAAGGCCGTTTTCATCTCTTCCTGTCCGACAATCGCAGAGAAGGGAAACGGCCTCCCCATGTCTTCGCGCCCTATTTTGGATGAGTCGAGGATAGCCGCCGCTTTTCCACGTGCAGTGTGCGTATTGGAATCGCGGGGCTCCAACTGTCCGACCTGTCGAACATGTCGGTTGGACCATGTCAACTCAAGTTGTCAAAGGCCTTGGCCTTCCGCCGACTTCGGCTTTAGCCGCACACTTGGGCGTTCCGGAGGATGGCGGGGATTGAGATAACGAACCGCGAAAGGGGCCGAGCGGCATAGACCGGGTGAGTGCGTAACAGAAATAAGATAATTTCTTTTCGAAAAACTGAATCCATGCTATAAGCCTCGTGTCGAACTTCCGCCAATGGCGCGGTGGGACAAGCGGCGGCGTCCGGTTGGGTCTTTTGAGGCGCAGTGATGGAACGAGAGAATTTTTTTACTCCAATCGGCCGTAACCCATTGAAAAGGCTCGATTTCGAAAAAATAAACGCTAGTAAACGTCAGCATTTTTACTAGCGTTTACTAACGCTTACTCGCGTTTATTGGCGCTTATCGGCGTGAAGCCCTTGGTTATGTCCGCCCCTAGCCGCGCACGAGCACGCCCGCGGGCAAGCGCGCGGCGAGTTCGCGCCCCGCCTCTCGGCCCAGATGCCTGGCCTCGGCGGACGGTCCGTCGGCGGCGATCGGGAAGCTTTCGGATCCGTCGGTTCGCAGCACCTCGCCCCTGAAAATCACCCGGCCTTTTTCGATTCGAGCGTGGCCGGCGATCGGCGTGCGGCAGGATCCCTCCAATTCGGCCAGGAACGCGCGTTCGGCGGTGAGCGCCCATTCCGTCTCGGGATCGGCAATTGTCGCGAGCACATCGCGCGCCGCGCTGTCCGCAGTCCGGGCGGTGAGCGCGATCGCGCCCTGGCCGGGAGCGGGAAGGAAAGCCTCGAGGTCGAGCGGGGCCCGGGCGCGGTGGACGAGACCGAGCCGCTTAAGTCCGGCCATGGCGAGCAGCGTCGCGCCGATTGCGCCCGATTCGGCCTTGCGCAACCGCGTTTCGACATTTCCCCGAAGAAGCTCCGGCCTCAGGTCGGGACGCAGGCGAAGGAGCTGACCCTGCCGGCGCAGCGAGGCGGCGCCGAAACTCGCCCCCTGGGGCAGGCCCTCGACCGTATCTGCCAGAGCGGAGATCAACGCGTCGCGCGGGTCCTCGCGTGGCAGGAAACCCGCGATCGCAACGCCCTCGGGCATCACCGATGGCAGGTCCTTGGCCGAGTGGACGGCGGCGTCGATCGTTCCCGCGAGAAGGGCTGCGTCGATCTCCTTGGTGAAAAGCCCCTTGCCTCCCACATCCGCCAGCGGCCGGTCCTGGATCATGTCGCCGGTGGTGCGGATGATTTTCAGCGCGACGCGGCTTGGCTCCCAGCCCAGCGCCTTTATGAGGCGTTGGCAAGTTTCCTCGGCTTGCGCGAGCGCCAGCGGCGAGCCGCGCGTGCCGATCGTAAAAGTCTGGGCCGTCATAGGCGCCTCTATTCGGCTCGCTGCGCGCGCTGTCAACTCATGCAGAGACTTGCGCAAGACTTCCGAAACCCCGGCGCCAACGGGATACTGCGGCCAGCCGGCGCTAACACAACAATTCTGCTACCTGCCGTCCGAACGCCGCGATAGGGTCTGATCGGCTGATAAAGAGATCGTCGAGACGCCTTGCGACGGCTTATCAAATTTCTCCACACGATCGGAGCTTGCGGGCTCATCGGGGCCATCGCGTGCCTGCTTGTGATCATGAGCTTTCCAACGCCGCCGACTTCCGTGGCTGAATATGCCTCGATCCGCGGCGCGATCGCGAAAATCGCGACCTGGATTTTTTTCCCGTCGTTCTCGCTCGCTCTGATCGCGGGCATGTTGGCGATTGCCGTGAACCGCGCTTATCACGACGCCGGCTGGGCATGGGTGAAGCTTGCGACTGGAATTCTGCTGTTCGCGGGCAGCTTTCAGGTTCTGGGCTCCATACAGGATGAAGCCAAGCGGAGCGCCAGCGCGCTTGCGGACCAGCTCAATCCGGAACCGATCTCAAGTTCGTTTGGAGCCGAGCGGAGCGTGTTGTGGGTTCTTCTGGCGGTCTCAATCGCCAATGTCGTGCTCGGCATCTGGCGGCCTCGACTTACACAGATCCGTGGACGTCAGAGGAGAACCCAAAAGCAGCCTGATCCCGCCGCTGGATCTTGACGTACGCCCAAAGAGTGGAAACGTTGTTTGACACCTGAACCGCCTGGTCGCAAAGATAGTGTCAAGGTGTCCATATCCCGAGGTCGACGAGTCGATCGGCCCGCCGAGCAAGGAGGAGGGCCCGAATGGATCGACGGGGCGTTATTTTGGGGGCAACCACAGCGGCCGTGAGTTTGGCCCTGCCCGCTCAAAGCCAGGCGCAGGCGAAATCTCTGAAAGACAGGTTAATCGGCGCCTGGAGCCTTGCCGACATTTATGACCGGGGCAAAGACGGGTCGGAATATTACGTATGGGGCGAAAGCGTCCAAGGCCTTGCCGTGTACACATCCGGTGGCCATTTCTCGATACAAATCATCGCAGCGAATCGCGATAAACGCGCTTCAAAAACTCCCCGCATGCCGGTCGGGCAGTCGATCGGCTATTTCGGGACGTACACGGTCGACGAGGCGGCGATGACAATCAAACTGAAAATCGATCGGTGCTCGTTTCCCGGTTGGGACGGCGTCGAGCGGGTGAGCAAAATCGCTTCGTTGACGGCTGACGAGTTAAGAACCGAGGGCGCGCCGGTCCACGATCCCGTCAACGGCGACATTGTCCCAAACGCCCAGTACAAGCGCGTCGGCTAGTCGCCATCTCGGATGGTCGGCGCAAATCAGCGCCACCGATACGACATTGGGGCTGGCATTAAAGCCAATCCTCAGTCCCGCAGTTCCGGTGCAAGCGGCGCGTGATTGAGAAGCGCCACGAGCGCCACGCCACCGATCGTGTTCCCGATGATCGTGGGAACAAAGAAACCGATCAGGTAGTCGTAGACCGATGCGTCGCCGGTAAACACAGCGAAGAACGCTTCGACCGACCCGGCGATCACGTGGGAGAAATGGCCAATCGCCACGACGTAGGTCAGGAGCAAGATCACAAAGAGGCGCGCTGACCGGGCGCTTGGCAACAGCCAGATCATGAGGGCGATCAGCCAGCCGGCGAAGATCGCCTTGATCGCGGTCGGCCAGAACGGGCCGCTCACGGCCTCGTGACCGATCTCCCGCAGCGCGGTCCGCACATCGTCACTAAAGAGACCGTGGATCGCGAGGAGACCCGCGAAAATCAGCGTGCCCAGGAGATTGGCGGCGAGAACAACTGCCCAGAACCTCAGCAGAGACTGCCATGTCCCCCAATCGCGCTTGACAAGCAAAGGGAGCACCGCCGTCAGAGTGCTTTCGGTGAAGAGCTCCTGCCGTCCGAGCACGACGATGACGAAGCCCAACGAATAGCCTGCGCTGGCGATGAGGTGGCGCGCAGGTCCCTGCGGAAGTTGGCTTTGGATAAGCGCCAGCGCGAGAAACGAAAAGCCCATGGACAATCCAGCGGCAAAGCCCGACCAGAAGACCGCGCCCGGGCCGCGGCTCAGTTCGTCTTCGCCCTCCTTGCGAAGAATTTCGTGAATGACAACCGCAGGGGGAGCTGCATGCTGGGCTGCTTGGTCCCTCTCCGCAGGGGCAAGATGATCGGACTCGTCAAACGGGCCTGACGGCGCGCTCTCCTCTTCATCCGCCATGCCTCACTCGTGCCCATTCGAGGCGAGTTCGCTATAAACGAGCTGTCCGAACCGAATCAGATCGTCTCGCCCGTGGGGTTTGGAAAACGCGGGCGTCTGGGCTTCGATTTTGCAATAGGCGAGCATCAGGCCATTGATGATGTCCGCCTGCGGCTTGTCCGGGGAAATCTGCTTCACACGGGCAATCAGCGATGGAATTGTCGGGAGCATCGTTTCGGGGGTCATCGCGGTGAGCGTCTTGTTGATCTGGGCGTCTTCAATCCACGGAACGGGCGGCGAATCCTGCCGGATCAGGCAAGGGTTGTTGTTTTCTTCCTTTGCGCCTGGTCCTGCGAGCCCGCTAATCATTTTCGAGCGAATTTCACCTACGAGGCCGGTCTTCTCGATCACAGGAGCGGCGTTGGACCATGCATTGCGGACGTAGTCGGTGACGTCCGCGATCTCCTGGTCTGTCAACCCGGCTCCGACCGGAGGCATGGGAGCGAAGGTTCCAGTCGCCAGATGGCCGCCGAGGATCACGCGGATGACGTCCTCTGGCCCCTTGGCCTGGACTGCGCCATTGCCCGCGAGCGCGGGCACTGCGCCCGGCCTGCCCCGGCCGTCGACCTGATGGCAGAAGCTGCAATGCTGGATATAGATGTTCTCACCAGAGGCATGAGGCCCGAGTTCGGCGCTCGGCCGGTCGGCCTTGTAGCTGGTTAGGGGAGGGATCGACTTGACGTAGGTGGCGATCGCCTGAAGATCGCTGTCGGAGAGATGGGACAGGCTGTCGTGCACCACCTGGGCCATGGGTCCCACGACGACGCCCTTGCCAGGGGCCGTACCCGTCTTGAAATATTGGACCAGATCATTTTCAGACCAGCGTCCAATTCCCTGCGCTGGGTCGGAGGTTATGTTCGGCGCATACCAGTGGTCGATCGAACCGCCTGAATAGGCTTTGGAGTCGATGGGCTCCATCGCGAGACCCTTCGGCGTATGGCAATCGGCGCAATGCCCGAGCCCCTCGACAAGATAAGCTCCGCGGTTCCACGCCTCTGGCTTCGCCGGATCGGGCTTAAATTCGCCAGGGTGGAAATAAAGAGCCTGCCACGGTCCCAGGCCCGCCCGGATGTCAAAAGGAAACATCAGCCGATTTTGCTTTGACGGTTCGCTCGACGGCGGGACTGTTTTCAGGAAGGCTCGGATCGCGAGCACGTCGTCCCGCGTCACTTTCGTGAACCACTCATAGGGGAAGGCCGGATAGAGATATTGGCCATGGCGCCCAATGCCGTTGTGCATCGCGCGGTAAAAGTCGTCGTCAGACCAAGCCCCGATCCCATGAACTGGATCCGGCGTGATATTGGGTGGATAAAGCGGCCCGAAGGGTGAGTCGAGCGCTTGACCTCCAGCGTAAGGCGAGCCGCCGGGCTTCGTGTGGCAGGCTTCGCAATCCCCCATTCGCGCTAGGTAAGCGCCTTTTTCCTCGGGCGAGGAACCGGACGAATTAGACGCATCGGCCGCATGGGAGATTGTGGCCGACGCCCATGCCAATAAGATCGTGGCGACCGCGGAAGCACAGGCTTTGAGTATCATCTGCATCGCTCCCAGCCGCCCTATATCCAGTGTCAATTCGTTTTGACGGACCCGCGGCACCGTAAACACGCCTGGACGCCTCAGGTTCCCCATCAACTCCATTTTGATTGGCTCAGTCGCTGAAAAGCTTGCTCAGGCCCATCGTCCGAGGTCGGCGCGACGGCTCCCTTACGCTGATAACCGCCGACCAGATCTTCGGCAGGCGCGGTGAGGGTGCAATGATCGCCGCCAAGGGCGGCGGTCAGCAAGCGGGGTTTATGAAACGGCGGGAAGAGTCAGGACAGCGATCAGACCGCCGAGATCCGATCTCCCGAGCGCAAAAGTTCCTCCGTACAGCTCGGCCAGCTCGCGGGTGATCGGCAGGCCGAAGCCATAGCCCGGCGCGCTTTCGTCGAGGCGATGGCCGGGCCTCATGACATCGGCCGCCTGCTGATCGGAGAGGCCGGGGCCGTCATCTTCGATGGTCATCTCGACCACCGACCCGACTCTGTCTGCAGCGACAAGCACGCGCCGTCGCGCCCACTTACTGGCGTTGTCGAGCAGATTGCCGAGCAGTTCGTCAAGATCCTGCGCTTCGCAGGCGAGCGCGATTTCCGGCGCGATGCGGATTTCGTAGGAGAGTCCCTTGTCGGCATAGAGCTTTCCGAACGCCCCGATATGGTCGGCGACTCGGGGCGCGAGAAATGTCCGTGCGCGATCGGGCCCGCCAAGCGAGGCAAGGCGCGCCCTTGACAAATGGTGGCGTATCCTTCGGTCCATCGTCATGACAAGCGGCCTGAGCCGCCCGTCGGCATACCAGCCGCGCTCATCCATGATGACAGCCAACGTCGCGAGCGGCGTCTTGAGGCCATGCGCAAGGTTGGCGACGTGGCGTCGAGCTCGTTCGAGATTCAGGGCATTCTGGTCGAGAAGCGTATTGAGCTCGGCGACAAGAGGCGCGACTTCGCTCGGCTGCGCGCCGGCTATCCGCTCGGCCCTGCCGGCGCGAACGCGTTGCAAGTCCTCGGTCAGTTGCGACAGCGGCCGCAACCCAAGCCGGACCTGAAGCATAACGCCCCCGATGAGAGCGAGCGCGAGGACGCCGAGCGTCAGCGCAACCGGGGTCATGGCTTCGCGCAAGGGACCTTGGAGCGCATGTCGGGGAGCCGAGGAGGCAATGACAACGCTACCATCCTCGAACCGGAACCGTTGAGCGCGCACGCGCAGCGGCTCATCGCCCGGACCTGTTCCGTCGAGCGCAATTGGTTTTCGATGATCGTCGGGCGGCGATCCGGCGATCATAAAGTCGTCAGACCCAAGCGAGGGCGAGCGTAAATCCCCGCGCGGAGCGACGACCTTCCAATACCAGCCCGCGTGCTGCCGATCGAACGGTGGCCCGTTGGCGACCGGATCGAGGGATAGCGAACCGTCCGGAGCGGCGCGCAAGGCGTCGCGAATGCTGAGAATTTGGCCATCGAGGCGCCCATCCACCTGGCCCTGAACGAAGCGGTGCAGGGCAAAGTACATCGCGACGCCCGCGGCCAGCAGCGCAACCACGATAAGGGCCAGCGCCACCGACAACAGCCGACCGCTCAGGGATCGCGGGATCAGCGTCAAGACGGCTCCGCCGTCAGACGATAGCCGAGGCCGCGTATCGTCTTGATCAGACCATGGCCGACCTTGCGACGCAGTCGGGCGACGATGACCTCGACCGAGTTCGAGTTCGACTTCTGCGTCGCCGTCGTAGACGCGCTCGAGAATGTCGCGGCGGGCGACGACATGCTCCTTGCGCAGCATAAGACAGGACAGCACGCGCCATTCGAGCGCCGTCAGGCGAAGCGGCAGGCCATCGAGGCTGAAAGCCCCAAGCTGGGCGTCATACGCGACGGGGCCGCAGACGATCAGCGGCGTGGCGTGTCCGGCGGCCCGGCGTACGAGGGCGCGCAACCGCATCACGACTTCCTCCATGCGAAACGGTTTGACGAGGTAATCGTCGGCGCCGGCCTTGAACCCCTCGACCTTTTCGGACCACCCGTCGCGCGCGGTGAGGATCAGCACGGGCAGCTTGCGGCCCGCGGCGCGCCAAGCCCGCAGCACCTCGACCCCATTGACTTTAGGCAGGCCGAGATCAAGCACGGCCGCGTCACAGATCTCCGTGTCTCCAAGATGCTGACCATCCTCGCCATTGGACGCGACGTCGACCACGAAATTCTCTGCCCGCAGCGCCCGGACGATTGTGTCGGCCAGAAGACGATCGTCCTCAACGAGAAGGATTTTCATGGTCGTGCAATCATAAAAGGGCGCCTTCCCTAACGGCGCCGGCTTAACTCAACCTGAACGGATAGGTTCAGGCTGGGTTGCGGGACATGCGCGTAGATAGGCCTCTCGTTCAAAAACGAGGTCACGCCAAAGTGTCGACTCCCGAAACATCCTCTAGCACCCCGCCGCCACCCGAACCGTCCACGCGGCTTGGGTCCTTTCGCGCCAGACAGCAATCGCCAGCGCTCTTCGCCGCCCTTTTGGTCGCCTTCGCTATCGGCGGTGGCGTCACGGCAGCGACCCTGCAAGCCCGTCGCCCTTCTTTGTTGATGCTGACGCCCGCCCCGATCGCGTCCATGCACGACAGGAGCGAAGTCGCGGTGAAGGGACAGGTCGCCGAGACCTTCGGCAACAAATTCATCGTTGAGGACGATAGCGGGCGCGCTCTTGTGGACGCCGGACGGAGCGGCGAGAGCGGAAAACTCGTCGCCAAATCGGAAAATGTGACTGTTCAAGGCCGGTTCGAGCACGGCTTCATCCTTGCCGAGGTCGTCTCGCACGCCGATGGCCGCAACGATTTCTTTGGACCTCCCGCCCTCCCGCCGCCCCCGCGCGGACCCTTGACCCTGCGAGGCCCGGCCGGTGGTCCACCGCTCCTGGGCGCCCACTGAGGGAACTCGCAATCCATGGCCGGGTTATGCCCGTCCTGCCAGGCGCCGCTTTGACGCCGCCAGAAGGAAAGTCGCTTTGAAGCCGCTTTTGATATCAGGTCTGACTCTGGCCCTCCTCACGGGAGGCGCTCTCGCCCAGGCAAGCGGCCAGCCTCCCGCGCCGCCGGCTCGAAACGCCGCGACCGCGACGCCGCCCCCGCCGCCGGGTCCCGGCGGCGCAGCAACGCAAATTCCTGCGCCGCCGGCGCCTGGCGCCGCGTCACCACCGCCGCCTCCCGGCGGCCCGGAAGCCGTGCTGGACGATATGGGCGCCCCCCCGCCGACTCCTACCGGCGGACCCAGCCCCCGCGGCCAGCGCCCGCCGCCGCCTCCGCCGTCCAGGGCCGCCCATTTTCGACTGCAGAGGGGCGACGCGATGGTCGATGTCAAATGCGCCGACGATGAGCAGATGAAAGTGTGCGCCGATCTGATCTTGCAGATGGTTGACCGACTACAGACGACGCAGAAGCCCTGATCCCGGAAGGGAGGCCCGGATTGTCCCGGTCTCCTTATCCTCTCAGCCAAGGAGCAACTCATGAGTCACGAAGAGCCCACCAAAACCCTGTCCGGCCAGGTGACCGACATTTTCGTCCACCGCTTCGTCGTCAAGACGGCCGACGGCAAGGTACTCGCTGACCTCGGTCCAAAAGGCGCCGAACAGGTCGCGCTGAGAGAAGGCGACCAGGTGGAGCTCGTGGGGGAACCGAAGCCCTCGGAGCTGAAAGTTCACAGGATCGCCAAGAACGGAGGGCCGTTGATTCTCCTCCACCACCCGCCGAAGCCCCACCCGCATGAGCACGACAACGCCGACCCAGGGCCCGCTTTGAAAACGGCGGAAGCCAACGGCTTTACCGTCCTTGGCAAGCCGCGCCGCAAGCCCAAGCACTTCGAGATTCTGGGCCGTGATTCGGCGGGCGACGTCGTTGAGCTTCACGTCGAGCTGGACGGTTCTCTACGCAAAACCCGTCCGGTCCGTGACAACGATCCAAAATGGGGAACGGAAATCAAAGCAGCACGTTAACATAACTGTGTGGGCGCGTTCCAAACGCCGGGGGGCATCCATTATGACGTCTCAGCCCGGAGCGGTGTCCGCTGCGGCAAAGAAGGCTGTCCGGCCGCTCGAAGCCCTCAACTTCTTCATGGCCGACATGCAGGCCGGCATCGGTCCGTTTCTCGGCGTTTTTCTCCTCGCGCACGGCTGGAGGAGCGGGCTGATCGGCACCGTCATGACCATCGGCGGCGTCGCCGGTATGGCTATGACCGCCCCGGCGGGCGCGCTTGTCGATGCAACGTCGCGCAAGCGGCTTTATGTGATTGTGCCAGGCGTCTGCACGGTGCTGGCGTCGATGATCCTTCTTGTCTCGCAGAGCTTCTGGCTCGTCGCGGCTTCGCAGGTCGCGACCTCGATCGCGGGCGCGGCGATCGGGCCGGCGGTCGCTGGCATGACGCTTGGCATCGTGCGGCAGGCCGGTTTCAATAGGCAGAACGGCCGCAACCAGGCGTTCAATCATGCGGGCAACATGGTTGGCGCGGCTCTCGCCGGATTGCTCGGCTGGAAATTCGGCCTCACCGCGGTGTTCTGGCTGGCGGCGGTCTTCGGCGTGCTGTCGATCATCTCGGTGTTGATGATCCCCGCCGGGGCCATCGACGACAGGGAGGCGCGCGGTCTCAAGGACGGCGCAGACGACGGCAAAGCCAGCGGCTTCCGGGTGCTGCTGGAATGCAAGCCTCTGCTCGTTCTCGCGGCGGCGCTCGCCTGTTTCCATCTCGGAAACGGAGCAATGCTGCCGCTCTACGGGCTCGCAGTCGTAGCGGACAAACAGGGCGATCCGGCGAGTTTCGTGGCGCTTACAATCGTGGTGGCTCAGGCCGTGATGATTGTCGCTTCGGTCGTCGCAATGCGCCTGGCCGAGAAAAACGGCTACTGGCTGGTGCTGCTGATCTCTTTCATCGCCCTTCCCATTCGTGGCCTGGTGGCGGCTCATCTCATTACCTACTGGGGGGTTTATCCGGTGCAGATGCTCGACGGCGTGGGCGCCGGGCTGCAAAGCGTCGCCGTCCCCGGCCTGGTCGCGCGGATCCTCAACGGAACCGGCCGCGTCAATGTCGGGCAAGGCGCCGTCATGACCGTGCAGGGGCTCGGGGCTTCGCTCAGTCCCGCGCTCGGCGGCTGGATCGCGCAGGATCTGGGTTACTCGACGATGTTCATGATTCTCGGCAGTTTCGCGCTGGGGTCGATCGCCCTCTGGGTCGGGTTCGCTCCGGTTCTGAAGCCCGCTTGCGCGTCGAAACAGGCCGAGCCGCCTGTTGGATTCGCCGGAGCAGAGGCGTGAGCGAAGCTTCCGAGAGTCCGCTAGCCTTCGCTCATATCGGCGACCTTCATCTCACCCGCGTGTCAATGCACATCGTTGTCCACCTGCCGACAGCCTCGGCCCTGCGGAGAAACGCCCCCGATGTTTGGATATTTACTGGATCCGATCACAGCGATTTGGGTGATCTCGGCTCTGGCGACTGTCGGCGTCATCATTCGCCCTTTCTCGTGGCCCGAGGCGATCTGGGCCGTTCTTGGCGCCGCCGCGCTCTTTGCGCTGCACCTTATCGGGCTCGAGACCGTCTGGACGGGCGTGCTCAAGGGAACGGACGTCTATCTTTTTCTCCTCGGCATGATGCTGCTCGCCGAAACCGCCCGGCGCGAGGGCCTGTTCGATTGGCTCGCGGCGCTCGCGACGAGGCGTGCTGCCGGCTCGCCGCAGCGCCTGTTCCTGCTCATTTACGGCGTTGGCACGATCGTGACGATCTTTCTGTCGAACGACGCGACGGCCGTAGTGCTGACTCCCGCGGTGGCTGCGGCCGTCAAGACGGCGAAAGTCAAGAATCCGCTCCCCTATTTGTTCATCTGCGCGCTCATCGCCAACGCGGCCTCCTTCGTGCTGCCGATCTCCAATCCTGCGAATCTCGTCATTTATGGCGCTCACATGCCGCCTCTGCTGGAGTGGTTGCCGCGCTTCGCAATCCCCTCGGCCCTTTCAATCCTCGCCACCTATGTCGTGCTACGATTGACCCAACGGCGCGCGCTAGCTGAGGAAAGCCTCGCCGAAGATGTCGAGCCGCCCAAGCTGTCGCGAAACGGCAAGCTCGCGGCCGCCGGCATCGCCCTAACAGCAGTTACGCTCCTGGCCTCGTCAGGTCTCAGCCTGCAGCTCGGTCTGCCGACCGCGATCTGCGGCGCGCTGACGGCGCTCGCGGTCCTAATCCTCAAGCGAGCGGCGCCGTGGGAGATGCTGAGAGGCGTCTCCTGGGGGGTGCTGCCGCTCGTCGCAGGCCTGTTCGTTCTGGTCGAGGCGCTCGACAAGACTGGGCTCATCCGCACGATCGGCGATCTCTTGCGCGAGGCGACCCAACAGTCTGAGACTCAAGCGACCTGGGCAGCTGGCGTCCTCATCGCATTTGCCTGCAACCTGATGAACAACCTGCCGGCGGGCCTCATCGCGGGCAGCGCCGTGCAGGTCGCCAACGCGCCGGACCGGCTCAAAAGCGCCATCCTGGTCGGAGTCGACCTCGGTCCGAACCTTTCCGTCACTGGCTCGCTCGCGACCATCCTGTGGCTTAGCGCGCTGAGGCGGGAGGGCTTGGGCGTTGGCGCCTGGAGCTTCCTCAAGCTCGGCGCGCTCGTCATGCCGCCAGCGCTTCTGTTGGCTCTGGGCGGCCTATTCATTTTCTAACGCCCACGAGGAGACCTCGCATGGAGAACATCAGCGCTTCCTGGCTTTATCCGATCATCCTGGTCGCCGGGGCTCTGCAGGCTTGGGGTCCGCCGATGAACGGGGTCTTGAGGAAGTCGCTTACCAACCCCTGGCTGGCGAGCCTCGTGTCGTTCCTGCCGATCATTGCTGTGCTTGGGGTGCTTTGGTTTTGCGTCCCGCGTCCTTTGCCGACTGCCGAAGGGATCGGCGCCATGCCTTGGTGGGCGCCCCTTGGAGGCGTAATCGGCGCTTTCGCGGTGATCGCCGGACTCCTGTTCGTAGACAAGGTGGGCGCCGGCGCCTTTGCGGGCCTGACGATCACAGCCAACATCCTCATGTCGCTCGCAATCGACCATTTTGGTCTGTTTGGTGTACCGCAGCATTCAATGGGGCTGGGCCGGTCGGTCGGCGCCGCGCTGATGGTCGCTGGCATCTTCGCCATCTCGAAATTTTAGCTGCAGGTTCTATCTGCTTTATCCTCAAAACCGGCCGAAGCTATCCAATCCTTGCTCGCAGCCTATGCGGCAGCTGACCGCCAGCCTGCTATAGTTGCTGGGACGGCTGCCATTGCCCACGATGTCCGGCGTCCCGTTCCGGGCGCGCGAGGATTGCCGGCCGGAGCATCCTCGGGCGAGAGGTGGACCTGAGCCTCGTGCGCTGGCGCATTGTCTGCTGGCCGCGAATGGCGCCCTCGGAACGCTGAGAGCCGCGATCGCAGCAGCCAGCTCGAATCGCGCTAACGCGCCAGGAGGTTGATGACGACGTCTAGGAAGGGCGCCATTGGCGAGCGCCTGAAGCGTGTGCTCGTCCTCGGGCGCGCCATCGGTGAGCGCGACGTCGAGGATACAGCAGGTGCGACGCGTCACGCCCCATCCTTCGAGCCCTACAGATACATCGCCCCCGCTTCGGCCGCGAAGCGGCTCGGGTCGCCCTCCCAAACAATGCGGCCATGCTCAAGCACGTAGACGCGGTCGGCGTGAGGCAAGGCGAAAGTGACGTTCTGCTCGCCGAGCAGCACGGTGATCTCGGTTGTCTGCCTCAGCCGCTCGAGCGCCTTTGAAATCTGCTCCATGACCACAGGAGCGAGGCCGAGCGTCGGCTCATCGAGGATCAGAAGATCGGGTTTCATCATCAGAGCGCGCGCGATGGTCAGCATTTGCTGCTCGCCGCCGGAAAGGGTCGCCGCGGTCTGGCGCTGCCGCTCTTTCAGGATCGGGAAGAGATTAAACAGCCACTCCTTCCGCTCGACGCGCTCCTTGTCGCCGAGCCCATGTCCGCCCATGTCGAGATTTTCGCCGACCGTCATCAGGCCAAACAGTTCGCGGCCCTCCGGCGACTGCACGATTCCCTCCGCGCGCGATCGTCGCCGCGGTCCGACCGCGCAAAGGCTTGCCCTGTCGGCGAATGTCGCCCGCGTACGAAACGAGGCCGGAGACAGCGTTGAATAGGGTCGTCTTGCCCGCGCCGTTCAGTCCGACGATTGCGACGAACTCTCCCTCATGCACATGAAGTGAAACCGCCTCCAGCGCCTGCGCCTTGTCGTAAACGACGCTCAGGTTCTCAATCTCGAGGAACGGCGTTTGCGCGTCGTCGAACGAGGATTCGGGGCGCGCCGCTGTCTCGAGCGCGCCGCCGAGATAGACCTTTCGCACAGTCTCATTCGCCATCACTTCCGCGACTGTGCCCTCGGCGATCTTCTCCCCAACGTTCATGGCGTAGACGCGGTCTACCAGCGCCGACATGCTCTTCACATTGTGGTCGACGATGAGCACGGCCCGCCCATCGTTACGCATTTCGGTAATCAGCCTGGCGAAGGATGCCGTCTCGCGCGCGGTCAGGCCCGCGAACGGCTCGTCGATCAGCACCACTTGCGGATCGCGGGCGATCGCCTTGGCGATCTCGATCTTGCGCAAGTCCGCGAACGGCAACGTCGCCGGGCGCCGATTGAGCACCGCCGTCAAGCCGACCCGTTCGGCGATTGCGCGCGCCCGCGCGTCAGTGGCGGCCCTGGGCAAGAGATCGAGCAATCGATCTGGCAAAAGTCCGAGCAGGATGTTCTCGAGCACCGTCTGCCGATGCAGCGGACGCGAGTGCTGGAACACCATGCCGACGCCGAGCTGGGCGATCCGGTGCGGCGGCCAACCCGCCACTTCACGAGCATCGATCCGAACCGATCCCGCATCGGGCCGCTCGACGCCGAGGATCGACTTCATCACCGTCGACTTGCCCGATCCATTTGGGCCGATGAGCCCGAGAATTTCTCCGGCGTGAACCGAAAAACTGACGTCCTTGACCGCCGTGAGGCCGCCGAACCGCTTCTGCAGGCCATTGACCTCGAGCCTTGCCGCGCCGGCGCTCATGTCGCCTCCCGCGCGCCCTTGACCATGCCAAGCAGCCCGGCTGGAAAGAAGAGGACGACGATCAGCGCGACTGCCGAGACGATGAAGGTGGCGAGATCGCCGAGCGGTCTTAAGCTCTCGCCGAGCACGACCAGAAACACCGCGCCGAGCACGGCGCCGAGGATGGTGCGGCGTCCCCCTAAGACAGCGCCGATGATCACCTGCACGCCCACGGTGACGTCGATGAATGTGCCGACGGACGCCGTGCCAAGGTAGAACGCCATCAAGGCGCCGGCGAGCCCGGAGAAAAACGCGCTGACCAGGAAGGCCGCGAGCTTGTGCTTGGTGACGTTGAAGCCGAGCGCGCCGGCCTGCACCGGGTCCTGCCCGCTCGCCTGCAGGATGAGCCCGACGGGCGAGCGCGTGAGCCCGTAGAGAATCGCGCCGCTCACGCCCATCAAGCCGAGCGCGATCCAGTAATTGACCTTGTCGTCGATCGAGATGACGTCGGGGATGGTGAGGCCGATCTCGCCGCCGGTCAAGCCTGCCGCGACGACGACGAAGTTCTGCAAAATCAGCACGGCGACAAGCGTCGTGAGACCGAAATAGGGCCCGCGCACTCTGAGCGCCGGCAGGGCCAGCACCAGTCCGCCGATCATCGACGCGCCAGCACCCCCGCCGCGACGCACAGCGCGATCGGCGGCTGATAGAGGTTATCGAGAATGCCGGCGGTATAGGCGCCAAGGCCGATCAGGAACGAAGGACCGAAGTTCACTTCGTTGGCGAAGCCGAATAACAGGTCCCACGCCATCGAGAACACGCCGAAATAATACGCGATGGTGAGCAGCCCCAACACATAGCCGGAAACATAAAGCGGCAGCGTCGCGGCGAGAAGCAATGACGATCAGGCTGATCAAGACCGGCGGGGAAAATAGCGCGCGCGGAGACATGGTCTAGCGCCTGCCGAGCAAGCCGCGTGGGCGCACATACATCACCGCAACGAGGAGCAGGAGCGCCGGAATCGCGCGATAGGCGGGCGAAATCAGATAGGCGGTCAGCGTCTCGAGATAGCCGACGACATAGGCTGCGATCAGCGAGCCGGACACGCTGCCAAGTCCGCCCAGGACGACGATAGAGAACGCGCTCGCGGTCAGCGGTCCGGCGCTATAGGAGGAGACGCCAAGGAACATCCCAAGCAGCACGCCGGCGACCCCGGCGAGCGCGCCATAGATCGCCCACACCCCGACATAGACGGTCGACAGTTCAATGCCGAGCAGGGTGACGCCGCGCGGATTCATCGATGCGGCGAGCACGGCCTTGCCGGCCTGTGTCCGATTGACGAACAGCCAAAGCGCCCCAATCGTCGCCCAGCAGACGAGCGCGGTGAAGATCTCGTTCGTCGGGCGTGCGAACGCCCGAAGATGGTGACCACGCCGTCGACGATCGGCAGCACGGTCTTGGCGTTGTTGGTGAAGAGATAGGCGATCGCCTCCTGGATCATGATGCCCCAGAGGAGAGTCGCGGTGAGGATGAAGATCTCCTTCTCCTCCTCGCGCACAGCGCGCGACAATTGCAGCCGCCTAACGATGAGATAATAGGTCGCGAGCGTCAGCAAGAGCGCAACGATTATGCCGCAGACGGCGCCGAGATAGGCCCCCGCCCCGAAATTTCCGGAGGCGGCCCAGGCGGCGACCGCAGCCGCGACCATGATCGCCCCGTGCGACAGGTTGAGCACCCCCGTCACGCCGAAGATCAGGGTGAACCCCGTCGCGCCCAAGGCATAGAGCGAAGAGATGGCGAAACCGTCGATCAGGATCTGCCAGAACAGCATCAAGCGTCCCGCCGCCTCAGCGCTATTTTTGGTCGGCGGCGGGTTCGCTCGCGGTCACTTACCCGAGGCGATCTTGACGAAGGACGGGAATTCGAGCTTGCCGTTGGCGAGAGCGGCTGGCCACATATTGACCTGCTTTTCGTCCTGCCATTGCAACATCAGGCCGGTGATGAAGCCTGCGCCAGTTTTCAGCCCATGCACATGCGGATCGCCTTTGGGCAGGAACTCAACGCGGCCGATCGTGCCGACGTAGTCGGTCTTCTCCATTGCGTCGACCAGCTTGTCGCTGTCGTTGCTTCCAGCGCGCTTGATCGCGTCGGCGATGATGTAGACGTCATCGTAGGCCGTGTAGCCGGCATAGGATGGCGTATTGCCGTATTTCTTCGTGAAGGCTTCGACGAACGGCAGCGTCTTGGGCGTGACCGCGACGCCTGGGCCCGAGACACCCTGATAGACCACGCCATCGGTCGCCCCGTTGGTGTCTTTCCAAAAGGTGGAGTTGGTCGCCTGCGAAGCGACGCCGAACATCGGGATCGGCACCTGCTGGCTCTTCCATTGCACGGTCGGCTGCGTGCCGACATGCGACACGCCAGTGATGATCACGTCGGGCTTTGAAGCCTCGATTTTATTGAAGATCGGGGTGAAATCGGTGGTGTCGGGCGAGAAGCGGATGTGGTCGAGCACTTTCAGCCCGATCTTGGGCAGGCAGGCCTCATAGCCGGCGTCGAGCGGCCCCGTCCAGGCGGCGTCCTCGCTCATGATCACGGCCGTCTTCATCTTGAGGCCGTCGACCAGCATGTCCTTGGCAGCGTCACACGTGAGTCCCGCCAGCGCCCCCGATGTGAGATAGCCGTGGAACGTGTATTTGTTGTGCTCGTAGTCCTTGGCGATGTTCTGAGTGATGACGTCGGACGCAGCGCCAGGCGTGATCATCACCGTTTTCAGGCGGGCTGCCCATGGTTCAAGCGCCAGCACGACCTCGCTGATGTAGCTCGCGACGACCGCATCGACGTGATCCTCGTTGACGGCGCGCTGGAACGCGCGAACGGACTCCGCCGAGGACGAATGATTGTCGTAGGAAACGATCTCGATCTTGCGCCCGTCGACTCCCCCCTTGGCGTTGATCTCGTCGGCGGCGATCTGCGCCGCTTGCGGGATCGACGAGCCGGCGACCGCTTGCGCCTCCGCGATCACGCCAATCTTGATCGGCGCTTCGTCTGCCCAAGCCAGTTGCGTGAGGGCGAGCGCGAGCGCGACGGAAGCGCCGCACAATAAGGCTGAGCGCGCTGCCGCGATTGGGTATGGCGCCATCTTATCCTCCCTTAACTGTAATCGGCTTCGACAAGGCTCAAGCTCTAAGTCTTGGCCTCGATGCCGTCCCTAGGATCAACGCTGCCGTGTCCGCTCGCGTGATGCAAGCGGATTTATCGCTGCCGCTCGTGGCGAAAACCGGCTCTATTGAAAGAGCTTCATCGCATTGACGAGAGTTCCGTAGATGCCCCACAGCAGCGGGATACCGACGAAGCCCCAGGCCAGCGCCAGCTGAAGGGGGGTGGTGGCGCTCGCGCTTCGGTTGTCCAAGCTCATATCCGTTCCTCAAGCCACCCCGACAAGGTCGTCAACCGTCTCGAGGTCCATGTGGTGACGATCGTCGACCGCTTTGATCAGGAAATTGGCGATGAAGCCGACGACCAGAAGCCCGGCCATGATGTACATCGTGACATTATAGGCCTGTGCTTTCGGCACCCCGCTGTCGATCTGGTATTGCCGAATATAGTTGACCAGAACCGGGCCCAAGACGCCAGCAACCGACCACGCCGTGATCAGCATCCCATGGATCGCGCCGACATAGCGCGTGCCGAACATGTCGCGGAGATACGCGGGCACGGTGGCGAACCCGCCGCCATACATGCTGATGATGACGAGGAAACACAAAATAAACAGCGTTAGATTGCCGGCGCTGGCGAAGTAAGGCACAAGCGCATAGAGCACAATTCCAAGCACGAAGAACACGAAATAGGTATTCTTGCGGCCGATGTGATCCGAGGTCGAGGCCCAGAAGAAACGTCCGGCCATATTGAAGATGCTCAGCAGCCCGACGAAACCGCCGGCAGCCACGGCCGTGACGCGGCCTGGAAACATTTCCTGGCTCATAGCCGAAGCCTGGCCCAAGACGCCTATGCCCGCCGTCACGTTCATGCACAGCACAATCCAGATCAGCCAGAACTGGGGCGTCTTCAGCGCCTGATAGACGTACACGTCTCGCGTGGTGACGAGTTTCTTGGGCTGGGCCGATGGAACGAAACCTTCGGGCTTCCACCCTGGCGCCGGCACCCGTACGATCGCCGCGCCGACCAGCATGAAGACCGCATAGATGAGCCCGAGCAGCACAAAGGTCTCGGCGACCCCAACATGCGTCGGCGTCGAGAAGCGGCTCATGAGCCAGACCGAAAGTGGGGAGGCGATCATCGCGCCGCCGCCGAAGCCCATGATCGCCATCCCGGTCGCCATGCCGGGACGGTCGGGAAACCATTTGATCAAGGTCGACACCGGCGAGATGTAGCCAAGTCCCAGCCCAATCCCGCCAAGCACGCCGTAGCCTAAATAGACGATCCACAGTTGGTGAACCGAGATTCCAAAGGCGCTGACGAGGAAACCGCCGCCAAAGCACAAAGCCGCAGCGAACATCGTTCGGCGCGGGCCGCCTTCTTCGACCCAGCGGCCAAGCACCGCTGCTGAAAAGCCCAGGAAGAATATGGCGATCGAGAAGATCCAGCCGAGTTCGGTCAGCTTCCAGTCGTCAGGAGCGGATTTGGCGATGCCGATGAGCTTGGTCAGCGGCAGGTTGAAAACGCTGAAGGCGTAGACCTGGCCGATGCAAAGATGAATGCAAAGCGCCGCCGGGGGAACCATCCAGCGGCTGAAACCGGGCCTAGCGACCGTATGGCTTCGGTCCAGGATCGATAAAAACGCCATTTGACGCTCCGCCCTCGTTTTTTTGGCGAGAATTGCCTATTCGCAGCGGTTTGGCAATGGGCGCAGGATTTTTTCCCTCTAGGTGGCTTTCCCTATGCGGCTATGCGTCTCGGAGGCTCCGCGATCGTCGGCCTCCCAGTTCGGACGGCCTTCACATTCCTGTCATGGACGGTCGCGATAGAAGAGCCCCGCACGCCCAAGGAGCTCTTATGTCCGCCTCGTTAGACGCTCGACTAGGCCCGAAGGCCGAACTGCCGGTAAAGCCGCATCTTGATCATCCGGTCGATCCTCGATTTGCGCTCGGCATCCTCGCGGTCCTGGCTCTCGGGCTATTCTACATGGCCTATTCAATCAGATCGGACATTTCGGCGGCCGGCGGCGGGCCGACGACGATCCTGCCCTTCATTTTGCTTGGCGTCGCGTTGCTGATTGCGCTCGGCTTCGAATTCGTCAACGGTTTCCACGACACTGCGAACGCTGTCGCCACCGTCATTTATACCCATGCCTTGCCGGCGCAGATTGCCGTTGTGTGGTCCGGGTGCTGGAATCTCCTTGGGGTTCTCGCTTCGACCGGGGCGGTCGCGTTCGGCGTCGTCTCGCTCTTGCCAGTGGAACTCATTCTTCAGGTTGGCTCCGCGGCAGGCTACGCCATGGTCTTTGCGCTGCTCATTTCTGCGATCATCTGGAACCTGGGAACCTGGTGGATGGGCATTCCCGCTTCGAGTTCGCACACCCTGATCGGCTCAATCGTCGGCGTCGGCGTCGCCAACGCGATTATCCGCGGCCAGAACGGCACCGCCGGCGTCGATTGGGATCAGGTCACGAAAGTAGGCGAAGCGCTGCTGTTCTCGCCGCTATTTGGCTTTGCCTTGTCAGCGTTGTTGCTGCTCGCAATGAAGGCAATCGTCCGCGTGCCGGAGCTTTACACCGCGCCGACGACCAACAAGCCCCCGTCGCCTTGGATCCGCGGGCTGCTCATTCTCACCTGCACGCTGGTGTCGTTCTTCCACGGCTCCAATGACGGCCAGAAGGGTATGGGCCTCATCATGTTGATCCTGATCGGCGTCGCGCCGACCGCCTATGCCCTGAACCGCGCGCCGCCGGAAGGTCACGCTGCGCAATTCATCTCTTCGGCGCACTCCGCTTCGAAGATCGTCGAAGCTCATGGCGCCGGATACGCCATCACCGGCGATCCTCGTCCGGCGGTGACCGACTATATTCATGATCACAAGATTTCCGAAGGCACCTATCCGTCGCTTGCGGTCCTGACCAAGCAGATCAGCGACTCGGTCGAACAATATGGCTCCGTCGCCAGGACGCCGCTCGACAAGGTCCAGAACCTTCGCAACGACATGTATCTCGCGTCGGAAGGTTTCCGCGTTCTCGCGAAGGACAAGGAGAGCGAGCTTTCGGCCGATGAGAAAACGCAAATAACGAGCTTCAAGAAAGAGCTCGACTTGTCGACAAAATTCATCCCGATTTGGGTCAAGATCTGCGTGGCGATCGCGCTCGGTCTCGGCACAATGGTCGGGTGGAAGCGCATCGTCGTCACCGTCGGCGAAAAGATTGGCAAGACGCACCTGACGTATGGCCAGGGCGCCGCAGCGGAGATTGTAGCGGCGGCGACGATCGGCGCTGCCGATGGTTTCGGTCTGCCAGTCTCGACGACCCACGTTCTGTCGTCCGGCGTCGCCGGGACGATGGTGGCCAACGGCTCGGGGATGCAGTGGTCGACGGTCCGCAGCATCGCGCTCGCCTGGGTGCTGACCCTGCCGTGCGCGATGGTCATGTCCGGCGTGCTGTACGTCATCTTCCGCCAGATTTTCTGACGGCTTCCACTCGCACGTTAAACGCTCAACGCCGCCGATTTCGGCGGCGTTGTCGTTTCCGGCACTCTCTTGCCTTCGAAACGCGCCGGAATGTCTGCAAGTGAGACGACGTACCCCGACCTCTGTGCTAGGAGAAGCGCTCCGATGAAACAGTCGCAAAGGGCGCAGCGCAGATGGCCACGATGGATGACGTTCTTTCCGCCATCAACTCCGGGCAAAAGGCCGCGCTCGACCGACTGTTCGCTTTTCTGTCGATCCCCTCGATTTCGGCGGTCCCTGCTCATTTCCGCGATTGCGATCGTGCAGCGGATTGGCTGGTCACAGAGCTGAGCGACCTCGGTTTCGAGGCGACGAAGCGTTCAACCTCGGGCCGCCCGATGGTTGTGGGCCACATCAAGGCTGCGCGCCGCGAGGCGCCCAGCGTCCTGTTTTATGGCCATTACGACGTGCAGCCGGTCGATCCCCTGAACCTCTGGCGCAACCCTCCCTTCGAGCCGAGGCTGGAGGTTGGCGCTCAGGGCGAAGAGATCGTCGCGCGCGGGGCGAGCGACGACAAGGGCCAGCTCATGACCTTTCTCGAGGCCTGTCGCGCCTTCGGGCAGTTCGGCGGGCCGCCCTGCCACATAAATGTTTTGTTCGAGGGCGAGGAGGAGACCGGCTCCCCTTCGCTGCCGGCCTTTCTGGCGGAGAACGCGAAAGAGCTGAAAGCCGATGTCGCCTTGGTCTGCGACACGGGCATGTGGGACCGCTCCACACCGGCCATCACCATCGCGCTGCGCGGGATCGCCCCCGATGAAGTCGTTCTTACCGGCGCCGATAGAGATCTGCATTCGGGTCTGTACGGCGGCCTGGCGGTCAACCCAATCCATGTGCTCTCGAAGATCCTCGGCGAATTGCACGACGATGCCGGCGCGGTCGCGATCCCCGGCTTCTATGATGGAGTCGAAGAGATTCCACAGGAGCTCGCGGACCAGTGGCATGAGCTCAATTTCGACGGTGGAGCGTTCCTGCGCGAGGTCGGGCTGACGACGCCTGCAGGCGAGCGGGACCGCTCGCCGCTCGAGATCTTATGGTCGCGGCCGACCTGCGAGGTGAACGGGATCGTCGGGGGCTACACCGGCGAGGGGACAAAGACTGTGTTGCCTGCGAAAGCCAGCGCAAAGATCACGTTCCGGCTCGTGAGCAAGCAGAACCCCGACCAAATCCTCGAAGCTTTCCGGGGTTTCGTCACATCGCGCCTGCCCCCGGACGTGAAAGCGGAATTCCTCGGCCATGGGGGCAGCCCGGCCATTTCCCTTCCGATCAAGAATCAGGTGCTGCGGATCGCTCGCCGCGCGCTGGAGACCGAATGGGGAAAGGCGGCCGCGCTGGTCGGCAGCGGTGGCTCGATCCCGATCGTCGGCTTGTTCAAGCGCGAACTCAATCTGGACAGCCTGCTCGTCGGCTTCGCGCTCGACGACGACCGCATCCATTCGCCCAACGAGAAATACGATCGGACGTCGTTCCATAAAGGTGCGCGCTCCTGGGCGCGCATCCTCGCGGCCATCGGCGCGTGAGCGAGGGTCGTCTTCGCGAGGCGAATGGTGGTTGCGGAAGCTGTGAATAGGCTTTAGCCGACGCTCATGGGCATCGACCGCCGCGCGCGCTATCGCGACACGTTTCTCACCCCGCTGAAGACGTCGCCCCAGCTCATGGGCATTCTCAACGTGACGCCCAATTCGTTCTCCGACGGCGGCCGCCATTCCGACCTTGCCGCAGCCGTCGCACGGGCAAAAGCGATGGTCGCCGAAGGCGCGGCGATCATCGATGTCGGCGGCGAATCGACAAGGCCCGGGCATGTTCCGGTTCCTGTGGACGAGGAGCTGAGGCGGGTGGCTCCCACGCTCGAGGCGCTCTCGGAATTGGATGCGCCGATCTCGATCGACACGAGCAAAGCCAAAGTCGCGCGCGAGGCTGCGCGGCTCGGCGCCTGTGTCATCAATGACGTCTGGGGCCTGCAGCGTGATCCGGGCATGGCGGACGCTGTCGCCGAGACCGGCTCGGCGGTCGTCATCATGCACAACCGTGAGCAGGCGGACGCCACAATCGACGTCCTTGACGACGTCGAGCGCTTCTTTGAGCGCTCGCTCAATCTCGCGGCGGGCGCCGGCGTGCCCTTTGGCCGGATCCTGCTCGACCCCGGCGTCGGTTTCGGCAAGACGCGCCAGCAGAACCACGCGTGCATCTGGAACCTCGAGCGCTTCCAGCGATTTGGCGCGCCGATCCTTGTCGGCCTCTCGCGCAAGTCGTTCATCGGCGGGATTATCGACGCCGAGGTCGATCGGCGTCTGCCCGGCACGCTGGCCGCCGACACGATCGCGCTTATGCGAGGAGCGTCGGTCTTGCGCGTGCATGACGTCGTTGAAAACCGCGCGGCCCTTGCCGTCTTCATGGCGCTCAAGGCCGCCGGCGGGCAGCCCGCGGCAGAGCCCAAGGCCAACGGAAGAGCGCACGTCGTCCTCGCGCTCGGGAGCAACGTCGGCGACAAGGTTACGAACCTGCGTCGCGCGTTGCGCACGCTACGAGCCGAGCCCGGGATCGAACTCACCGCGGTCTCCCGCTTCTACCGCACCGCGCCCTGGGGCAAGACCGACCAGGACTGGTTCGTCAACGCCTGCACACTGGCGCGGACAAGCCTGGAGCCAGAAGCCCTGCTCGAACGGGTGAAGAGGCTCGAAGTCGAGCTCGGCCGCGAGCCCGCGGAGCGCTGGGGTCCACGCGTCATCGACATCGACCTCATCGCCTATGACGACATGACACTCAAGACCGAACGGCTGACCCTGCCCCATCCGGAGCTGTTCAACCGCGCCTTTGTCCTTGTCCCCTTAGCCGAGATCGCATCCGATCTTGCGATCGGGGGCGTTCCGATCGGAGACGCTGCCACGCGCCTCGGAGCCGAGGCTGCCGAAATCTTGCCGCTGGACTAACCCGGCTCAGCTTGAATTCGCGCTGGCTACAGCGTCCCGGACCCCATTAGACTGGCGCTGAACCCTACCGGCCTTTTCCCCCGCAATGGATCAAATGCGATGCCTGCCTGGTCGCAAACCTTCACCTTCCTCGACGGCGAGTGGCTCGAAGGAAATCACCCGATTGTCGGGGCGCGCACGCATGCCTTCTGGCTGGGTACGAGCGTGTTCGACGGAGCGCGCGCCTTCGAGGGGGTGACGCCCGATCTCGAAAAGCATTGTGCGCGGCTCAATCGTTCGGCGAAAGTCATGTGCCTTAAGCCGACCATGAGCGTTGAGGCGATGGTCGAGCTCACGCGCGAGGGGATGAAGAAATTCAAGCCTGACGCCGAACTTTATATCCGCCCGATGTACTGGGCCGAGCATAACTCGCCGACGTCGTCGGTCTCGCCCGACGCTGAGTCGACCCGCTTTTGCCTCTGCCTCTACGAGGCGCCTTTGCCTCAGCCGAGTGGCGTCGCGATCACCCGATCGCCCTTCGCCAAGCCGCTCGCCGTCACGATGCCGATCGAGGCGAAGGCGGGCTGCCTCTATCCCAACAACGCGCGGGCCCTGGTCGAGGCTCGGGGACGCGGTTTCGACAATTGTCTCATGTGCGATATGCTGGGCAATGTCGCGGAGCTGGCGACGGCAAACGTGTTTATGGCCAAAGACGGCCAGGTGATGACGCCAATGGCCAATGGGACGTTTCTCAATGGCGTCACCCGGCAACGGGTGCTGGCCCTTCTGCGGGAAGACGGCGTGGACGCGAGGGAGGCGACGCTCGGCTTCGCCGACTTCGACGGCGCGGACGAGATCTTCGTCGTCGGCAACTATGGCAAGGTGACATCGGTCAGGCGCATCGACGGGCGCGATCTGCAGCCCGGCCCGTTCTTTCACCGCGCGCGCAAACTCTATTGGGAATTCGCCCACGCGGGCTAGGAAGCCGCAACGCAGCGAAGGCATGGGAAGCAATGGCCACTCGTCTGACGATCCGGCTTGATTTCGAGCTTGGCCGCCGCTTGGGCGCGGGCAAGATTGCGCTCCTCGAATCGATTGACAAGACCGGGTCGATCTCGGCCGCGGGCCGCGCCCACCAGATGTCGTATCGCCGCGCATGGCTGCTTGTTGACGAACTGAACCAGCTGTTCACTGAGCCCGTGGTCTCGGCGCATCACGGCGGGGCAAAAGGCGGCGGCGCGTCGCTGACCGACCAGGGGCGGCGGATCGTGGCGCTCTACCGCGACGCGGAAGCCAAGATGCGGGCGGCGGCGCAAGGCGAGATCGACGCGATCGAACGTGACCTCGGCGCGGCCAGGCCTGAACACAATGAGCCGCCCGCCGCCTGACCCGCCCGATGACCCGCCTCTTGGCCTCCCTTTGACACGGCGAGCGCTTTGACCGAAAGAAGCGCGCCATGACGCCCACGGTCAAAATCTGCGGCCTTTCCACAGCCTCCACGCTCGACGCCGCGCTCGACGCGGGCGCGGATATGGTCGGCTTCGTGTTCTTCCCGAAGAGCCCGCGCCACATCGACTGGGCGACCGCGCGCGCGCTCGGGCGCCAGGCTCGAGGACGGGCGACAATCGTCGCGCTCAGCGTCGACGCCGTCGACGATACGCTGAAGCGTATCGTCGACGCCTTGGCGCCCGACCTCATGCAATTGCACGGGAGCGAATCTCCGGCGCGGGTGAAAGAGATCAATGAACTTTTCGGCCGCCGGACGATGAAGGCGATTGGGGTCGCGGCGCGTGGCGACCTCGCCGTCGCGGAGGCCTACGAGAGCGTTGCTGGCGCCCTCCTGATCGACGCTAAGCCGCCCAAGGGCGCAGCGCTGCCGGGCGGCAATGGGCGTCCGTTCGACTGGACCCTCACGGGCGATTTTCGGCCCTCCATTCGCTGGCTTTTGTCCGGAGGCCTTGACCCCGAAAGCGTCGTCGCCGCCATCGCACGGAGCGGCGCCCGAGGCGTGGACGTCTCCTCCGGCGTCGAGAGCGCGCCCGGCGTCAAGGACCCGGCCAAGATCAAGGCGTTTGTCGCGGCGGCAAGGCGCGCGTTCGCGCGCGACACCGTCGGAGTTGAGTAGATGAGCAAGCTCGATAAGCCCAATTCCTATCGCGAGGGCCCGAACGAGCGCGGCCGCTTCGGCATTTACGGCGGCCGCTTTGTCCCCGAAACGCTGATGCCGCTCATCCTCTCGCTCGAAAAGGCCTATGAGGAGGCCAAGGCCGATCCCGCTTTCAAGGCCGAGCTCAATCACCTGCTCAAGCACTATGTCGGGCGCCCGAGTCCGCTTTACTTCGCTGAGCGGCTGACCGAACACCTTGGCGGCGCCAAGATCTATTTCAAGCGCGAGGAGCTGAACCACACGGGCGCCCACAAGATCAATAATGTGATCGGGCAGATCCTGCTTGCTCGCCGGATGGGGAAAAAGCGCATCATCGCCGAAACCGGCGCCGGTCAGCATGGGGTCGCGACCGCAACCGCCTGCGCGCGCTTCGGCCTCGAATGCATCGTCTATATGGGCGCGCTCGATGTCGAGCGGCAGAAGCCGAACGTCTTCCGCATGAAGATGCTGGGCGCCGAAGTAAGGCCCGTCGAGCAGGGCGCGAAGACCCTCAAAGACGCCATGAACGAGGCTTTGCGCGACTGGGTGACCAATGTGCGCGACACCTATTATTGCATCGGCACGGTCGCTGGCCCACATCCCTATCCGGCCATGGTGCGCGACTTCCAATGCGTGATCGGCGAGGAAACGCGAACGCAGATGCTCGAGATCGAGGGCCGTCTGCCCGACAGCCTGGTCGCCTGCATCGGCGGCGGCTCGAACGCGATCGGTCTTTTCCACCCGTTCCTCGACGATCCCCAGATCGAGATGTTCGGGGTCGAAGCGGCGGGACATGGACTCAACGTGCCTAACGGTCACGCCGCCTCGATCAATGGCGGGCGCCCAGGCGTGCTGCACGGCAACCGCACTTACCTTCTGCAAACCGATGACGGGCAGATTGTCGAGGGGCATTCGATCTCGGCCGGTCTCGACTATCCAGGCGTCGGACCCGAACACTCATGGCTGAACGACGTCGGCCGCGTGACCTATCTCGCCGCGACCGACAAAGAAGCGCTCGACGCGTTCCAGCTCTGCTCCAAGCTCGAAGGCATCATACCCGCGCTCGAGCCCGCGCATGCCCTGGCAAAAATAATCGAGCTCGCGCCCGAACGTCCGAAGGACCACCTGATGGTGCTGAACCTGTCTGGTCGGGGCGACAAGGACATTTACTCCGTCGCCGAGCATCTTGGGGGCATGTGAAGACTTTTATTGTGGGGCGGGCACGAGCCCGTAACGGAGCATGACCTCCTTCATTTTCGCCCGATCCGGCGCGCCTTGGGAGAGCAACCCAGCAATCTCGCGAAAATAGCCCGGTCCGAGCGCGCCCGGGGTGAGAATGCACAAGCAACTCGCGGCCTCCTGAGTATCGTTGCGGAAGGCGTGAACGATCCCGCGCTTGATGAAGATAGACTGACCCGGCTTGAGAACGATGTCCCGGCCATCGACGCGCCAGGTCGACGCGCCGGCTAACCCGTAGATGGTTTCGTCCCAGCTCTCATGATAATGGGCGACAGGCATCCGCGCGTTCGGCTGGACGGTCATCTCGAAGGCGTCGAGACTGCCGGCGGTGTCCTCTTTGGTTTGAAGAAACCTGAGCTCCAGTCCGCCGAAGCTGATCATCTCTGACAAAATTTGAGTTCCCGTGTGCTACCCGGTCCGATCCGGGACGGTTGGGTGTGACGCATGTCACAGCGCGAAGCTTGAGTATAGGTAGAAGTACCTATGCTGTAATGGCGGCGCAAACTGGTTTCTCGAATTTTTCTGGTTCATAAGTTTAAAAGCAAATCGTTTCCAAAGGGACCCGACGGCTGGGAATCCCAATAGATTTAGCGAGCTCCTGAGAGCTTGCCCCGCAGTCGGGTTCCTGCAATCGAGGGAACGACAATGAGCGGTCTTGTCATTCGTCACGGCAGCCCGAACTGGTGGCTGAGCCCCGACATCTGGGTGGCGACTCACCCGAGTACGAGCAACTCGCCGCATGTCGCCAATCCTGTCGCCGGGCAGCAATACGATGTTTGGGTGCGGGTCAGGAACCCAACGAACCAAACCATCGGCTCCCACTCGCTTCCATGGAACTTGCAAGCGGTTTGGGCGATCCCGACCGCCGGGCCGATCTCGCTTCCCACGTCCGCCGCAAACGCCATCGCTCTTCCTACCATTTTTGGCATCCCCGGCGGCCAATCGGCCGACTTCATGTCGATCACGCCATGGACGCCGGTCTTCGAAAATGGCGGCCACGAATGCCTCGTCGCATGGACAAACGGCAGCAACATTGCGTACCCGTTCGAGCCCGATCTCGACGGGGACGCGGGCCCAGGCGACAATTGGAGCATCGCTCAGCATAATCTCGGGATCTTGCCGGTCGGATCGAACAAGCGGCATCTGATCAAGTACGCTTTCCAGATCTGCAATGACGCTGACGAAGAGCGCAGCTTCGTAGTTTCAGCGCGACAGGCGCCGCTGGAAGAGATCGAAGCCTTTCTTCCCGCCGTGCCTGGCGGACGCGCGATCCTCGACAAGCCCGGCAAGGTTGAGCGTCTTGGGATCGTTGTCTCGGCCGACCCAAGCGCTGCCGAACTTGAGCATGCGCGAGCCGAATTGACGGTGAAAATCGCGCCGCGGAGCTGCCGCCGGTTCACGTTGGGCGGCGTCCTGACTGAAGGCAATGCCCTGGTCAATGTCACCCAGAGCCGGGATCAGCGGGTTGTTGGCGGCCTGAGCGTCCTGGCAATGGCCGAAAAAAAATGAGCGGTGCGACCTCGCCCGCCCGGCCCTTCAGGGCGCGCTGATTTCGCCGCACGCGCCGACAAACGGCTCTTGCGGCGTTAGCTGTGGTCCCGCGAACAACGGGCCGGCCGCAGGGTCATCGCCGCGCTTGTAATGGGCGACGGGCACGCGCGAGTTCGGTTGGACGATCATCTCGAAGGCGTCGAGGCTGCGGTCTCTTCTTTCGTCTGAGGTCGAGCCCTCCGAAGCTGATGGTCTCTGACGCCATGTGACTTCCCGCGATGTTCGGTCCACCCTGGTCCGAATGCACACTGCCCGATTTCGTGGGCGCCCGATAGGCGCGTTTCTCAAGGATCAAAATGAGCGTGCGCTGATGCGTCATGGCGGTCGCATTTGACTCCCATCGGACGCATCGGCCGGCGCGCCGCTCCGCATTCGCCTGCTGCACCGATGCGAACTGCCCCTTGAGGATGTCCAGCGCGTTCCGTTCGTCAGGTTTCAGGTTCTCAAGCTTGACGTGCTTCAGAATGGCTTCGCGTCGCCTAGGCTCAGGAACTCATTGATCACAGCCAGAATATGACGGCGGCGGCGATGCAGATTGCCGAGAAGTAGGTATGGGCGCAGCGGTCATAACGGGTGTGGATGCGCCGCCAATCTTTGAGCCGTCCGAACATGTTCTCGATCTTGTGGCGCTGTTTGTAGAGGACGGCGTCATGGGGGATCGCGACCTTCCGGTTGGATTTCGAAGGAATGCAGGCGGCGACGCCGCGCTTGGCGAGGGCGGCGCGGAACCAGTCGGCGTCGTAACCCTTGTCGGCCAGGAGTTGCTTGGCTTTCGGCATGGCGGGCCACATCAACGCCGCGCCCTTGTAATCGCTCATCTGCCCCTCGCTTAAGAGCATGACGAGCGGACGTCCGTTGCCGTCGCAGAGCGCGTGCAGCTTGGAGTTCAAACCCCCCTTGGTGCGCCCGATACGTCGGGGAACAGGCCCTTTTTTAAAAGGCTCGCGGCGGTGCGATGCGCCTTGAGATGCGTGGCGTCGATCATCACCCGCTCGGGCTTGCGGCCGTTGTGCGCCAAGGCTGCGAAAATCTTGTTGAACACGCCCAAGCGGCTCCAGCGAATGAACCGATTGTAGATCGTCTTGTGCGGACCATACCCAGGCGGGGCGTCGCGCCAGCGAAGCCCGTTCTTGATCACAAATACAATCGCGCTGACGATCCGCCGGTCGTCGACCCGAGCGATCCCGTGCGACAAGGGAAAATACCGCTCAATCCGACGCATCTGAGCCCGAGACAGCAAGAACAAATCAGTCATCGGCGAAGCCTCCCGCCTCGCCTATGAATCAGCCAATCCGACCCAGCGCAAGAACTTTAATAGGTCCTGAGCCTAGGTGGCCCAAGCTGTCGTCCGTAACTTGCGCCATCGTCGATTGCTCAAGCCTCGATGGCCTTTGTTCTAGGCGGCCTTGAGCGGCCGCGTCCGGGAACATCCCAGGTCCCGCACACGTTGATAAATCGAACTCACCCGAGTTGGTGAACCAAACTCACAAGAAAGGAGTCCCGCATGCTTTCACGACATAAGCTGGCAGTTTCGGCTGCCGTTCTGTCCTTCGCCTTGGCTGGTCCGGCTCTGGCTCAGAACAACTCAGATGCAACCAACGCGCAAAAGGTTGTCGCCGGGGCGACCCAGGACATGCAAAACCTCAGCTCCAACCAGAACTTCATGAACCTGCTCAAGCGAGCCAAGGGCGTGTTCATCATCCCGAGCTTCTTCAAGGGCGCGTTCGTGGTTGGTGGCTCAGGTGGAACCGGCGTTCTCCTCGCGCATGACAATGGGCATTGGAGTGATCCGGCCTTCTTAACCTTAGGCTCGGTCTCGATTGGCGCGCAGGCTGGGGCCAAAGGCGGCACGCTCGTCATGTTCTTGATGACCGACAAGGCCGTCGCGGACTTCACTCAGAACAATAACCTTTCCCTCAACGCCAATTCCAGTCTGTCGATCATCAAATGGTCGCCTACGGCGCAGGGATCGGCGGGCAAAGGCGATGTTATTGTGTGGTCAGGTGAAAACGGCGTCTTTGCCGGACTGGATATCAGCGGCGCGGACATCGCTGCCGACACGGGCTACGACAAGGCTTACTACGACAACAAACTCACCGACACGAAGCAAATCATCCAAAGCCAAATCAGCCCCGCAAACGCCAGCAAGCTGATGACCGAGCTCCAGGGCTGAGGGAGCGTCTGTACCGGAGCCCGCGAAGAGGCGGGCTCCTCTTCTTCAACGGTTCTCGCTTAACCCAAAACGCGAAGGTGCGGCGAGATGGGCGCACTCACGCGGCACGGCCGTTGCGAAAAGCTTCGACGGTTTGAACAACACCACGCAATTCTGCGAGTCCCTTGAGACGCCCGATGAAGGAATACCCGGGGTTGACCCGCTTTTTTCCGTCGTCGCCAAGCAAGTGACCGTGGTCGGGACGCATCGGGATCTCGGCGTCGGCGCGCCCCTCCGCGCGACGGTCCTCTTCGGTCAGTAACTCCGCAACAAGACGGACCATATCGGTTTCGCCAGTGAGATGGTCGGCTTCGAAGAACGAGCCGTCGGGCTCCCGCTTGACGTTACGCAGATGGGCGAAATGTACGCGCGGGCCGAACTCCTTCGCCATCTCGACGACATCGTTCTTAGAATTCGAGCCCAGCGAGCCCGCGCAGAGCGTCATCCCATTGGCCTCGGACGGAACGGCTGCAAACAGCTTGCGAAAGTCATCCGCCGTCGACATGACCCGCGGCAAGCCGAAGAGGGGGAACGCCGGATCGTCAGGGTGGATGGCGAGGCGCACGCCTTCCTCCTCCGCGACGCCCGCGATCTCGCGCACGAACGTGATGAGATTGGCGCGCAGGCCCTCGACGGTAAGGTCTTTGTAACTCGCCAGCATGCGCCTGAAACTGTCGCGGTCGTAGGTAAAATCGCGCGCCGGCAGCCAGTCGATGAGCGTCCGCTCAAGCTCTTCTTTTTCGGAAGGCGTCATCGTCTCCAAGCGCTCGCGCGCCGCGGCGGCACGGTCCGGAGAATAGTCGCCTTCGGCGTTTTCACGTCTTAGGATGAAAAGGTCATAAGCGGCGAAATCGACCGCGTCGAAGCGCAAAGCCGTCCCGCCGTTCTCAAGCGGCCAGTTGAGATTGGTCCGCGTCCAGTCGGTGATGGCCATGAAATTGTAGCAGAAGGTTTTAACGCCGCCGCGCGCCGCGTTGCGGATAGATTGCTTGTAATTGTCAATTCGTGCGCGGTAGTCGCCGCTGCGCGTCTTGATAACCTCGCCGACACCGATGCTTTCGCTGACCGACCAGACAAGGCCGCCGGCTTCGATCTCGGCCCGGCGCTTCGCGATTTCGTCTTTGCTCCAAACCTGCCCCTGGTTCATGTGATGGAGGGCGCTGACGATGCCGACCGCGCCGGCCTGTCGCACATTGTCGAGGCTGACCGGATCGTCCGGCCCAAACCAGCGCCACGTCTGCAGCATTGCCTAGTCCTCCCTCGGCGCCTTTTGGAGCAGCGCGCGCCACCCCACACACTACGTCCTGACATGCCCGCGAAGTCGGCATCCAACAAGCTGTGCCGGGACTCTAAATTCCCGCTTCAAGCGGGAATGACAAGACGGCAGCCCGCAATTCCGTCTGAAGCAGAGTTCTAAACCTTCCGCCCGACTGCCAGGAACTTCTCCGCCCGCGCGTTGCGGAGTTCGTCCGGACCCAGATTGTGGAGTGATCTCAGCGCGTCGCTGAGCGCGCGCCCGGCGGAGGCGATGGTTGCGGCTGGATCGCGGTGCGCGCCGCCGAGCGGCTCGGGGATCACGCCGTCGATGATGCCGAACTTGATCAGGTCCTGCGCCGTGATCTTCATGCCCGTCGCCGCCTCCTGCGCGCGCGAGGAATCGCGCCAGAGAATCGAGGCGGCCGCTTCGGGCGAGGCCACGGTGTAGATCGCGTGTTCGAGCATGAGCACCGTGTTGCAGGCGGCGATCGCGAGCGCGCCGCCTGAACCGCCCTCGCCGATCACCACGCCAATGTTCGGCACACCGAGCGAAAGGCACGTGTCGATCGAGCGCGCGATGGCTTCGGCCTGGCCGCGCTCCTCCGCTTCGACGCCGGGGAAGGCCCCTGCGGTATCGATGAGAGAAATGACG
The DNA here is from genome assembly GCA_963737365.1 of uncultured Alphaproteobacteria bacterium. Lineage (GTDB taxonomy): Bacteria > Pseudomonadota > Alphaproteobacteria > Rhizobiales > Beijerinckiaceae > Roseiarcus. Next base: position 1,415,810 of record CAVTSD010000001.1, on the reverse strand, counting down.
GGCAGTCCGAAGCGATCGGCGAGCTGCATGAGCCGCGTCGCCTTGCGATAGCCTTCGGGCTTCGCCATGCCGAAATTGTGCCTGACCCGGCTCGCCGTGTCGTCGCCCTTCTCCTGGCCGATGACACAAACAAACTCGCCCTCGAACCGTCCCAGGCCGCCGACGATGGCCTCGTCCTCGCCGAAATAGCGGTCGCCAGCCATTGGCGTGAACTCGGCGATGAGCCCCTTGACGTACTCGCCGAAACGCGGACGCCCTTGGGCGCGGGCGACCATCGTCTTCTGCCAGGGCGTTAGCGTCGCGTAGAGATCGGCGAGCGTCTTCTCGGCTCTGGCCTCAAGCTTCGTGAGCTCCTCGGCGAGCGCCGGCAAATCGCCTTTTTCCGCCACGGCGCGCATTTCATCGAGCCGGGCCTCGACATCGGCGACCGGCGTTTCAAAGCTGAGATAGGTGCGCATCAAATCCTTGCGGCGAACCGCACGGGGGAGGCGTGGGCCGCGCGGATAACTGGCGACGGGAGGCGCCGAAGTCAAGCCGAGCCAGAAACCTGTCCACCCTTGCTTCCGGGCACAGGTTGCGGCATGAACGGCGCTTAGTAGGAGTGTAGCTCAATTGGTAGAGCACCGGTCTCCAAAACCGGGGGTTGGGGGTTCGAGTCCCTCCTCTCCTGCCATCGGCAGTTTTGGCCGTCGGAGACCTTAGGCGGGCGTAGTTCAATGGTAGAACGGAAGCTTCCCAAGCTTCATACGAGGGTTCGATTCCCTTCGCCCGCTCCAGTCTAATCTGCTGATACTATTCAAGGGTCACCCAGCGCCGCCCGCAGAAGCGAATGCGTTAGCGACGCGGTCACTTTGGTGACGATGCAACGAGCCTCTGCCGTCGCGATTGCTAAATTCTTTCAACGAGGGCGCGGAGCCGCATACGTCGATACATCGTCAAGCGGCTCGTAGCCGATCAGCTTGCGACCAGCCGACAAGTCCCAGGGCGAAGGCCGGTTCGCGGACATCGCGTTCACGACGATGGCCCGAGACGGCCAGAAAGAGGCGTCAGCGCGCAGGGCGGCGAGCATGCACCGGACAAGATCGCCATTCGAGAGCCACATCGCTCTGAACCAACACAAGTCGTTCTCGCGCTCGGGACTCGTTTCGATCAGGCCGGACTTCGGCGTGCCATCGGCGCTCATGGTTTGCGGAGAATTTTCGCCAGGCTGGCACCAACCGATGCGGAGCGACACGGCGGAGAATGCTCCGGCCTCCGCTTTGACGGCGACGACGCGTTCGCCCATCAGTTTCGCCGCGGCGTAGGCCGTGGAATCGATCAGCCCCTCTGAACTTTTGACGAGCGTTCCCGCGAGAGGCGGGAGACCGGTGGTGAGTGCCCCATCCGACTGCGCAATCGGCGTATCCTTGTAGCCGCCCATCACATGATTGGACGATGCGAACACCAGCCGCGACAAGCCTGCTTTGGCGGAGGCCTCGACCAGTTTCGCGGTCAAGTCGAAGGAAGCGCTCGCATCTTCCCACGAAGCATCCGGATAGGGATTCTGCGCGGCAAGATGAATGACCGCGTCCATCCCCCCAAGCGCGTCGAGGAGCGCCGGTCCCTGAAGGTCAGCCTGAATTGGAGAAAGGCGGGGATCATGCGTGGAGAGGCCCGCCACATCCCGGTCGATCGCATGAATTGCGGCGATGTCGGGCGCCGCCAGAAAGCCAGCGACCAGCTTGCGCCCTAGATTGCCGTTCGCGCCGGTGATCGCGACGCGGAGCGCGACATTGCCGTTCATCATTTTCCCCATTGCCCTGCGACACGTGATTCCTATGCGGCCGCCGCGTGCTCGATGGGTCGCTCAACCCTTCGCGTCGCCAACCTGAACAAGTTCGAGCCCGTCGATCGCCGCGATCCGCTCGGCCTCGGCCTTTTTCATGGCGCGCTCTAATTCTTCCGTGCTCGAGCGGCTCGAGCCCATGAGCACCATGCCCCCGATGGCGAGGGCGAAGGCGACGAGCACGCGCGCCGGCGTGTAATCGATCAGGCCGAGAACAAAGCCGAGGATCAGCGCCGGCCCGATCACGACCGACGCGAGGCCGACGAGCCTGAGCCTCCGGCTGCGCGCGATCGCCTCGCGCAATTCCTCGATGCGAATCTCAAGCCGTTCGATCTCGTCCATTGGACTGCGGACCGCGCTAACTTGCGAGCGTCTCCTTCCGGTCGAGCTTGCGGAGAACGTCAAGCATCCGGTCGAGGTTGTCCGGCGACAGGCGGATGAGGCCGGTGTAGGGCGTGCTGAGTTCGAGGATGAGAAATATCGCGCTGCCGATGGCGATCCCGCCCGCGAGATGGGCAAGGACCGTGATTGCGTTCGGGGGCGCCGCGAGGCCGTTGCCGAGAAACAGCGCCGCAGCCCAACACACCACGATGGCCAGCACATAAGGCGGAAAAGGATTCGCGAGCTGGCGCGCCATCAGCATGTTCGTTTCAGCGAACTTCTTGGCAAGATCACGGGCGGAAACCAGCAATTGGCGATGGCGTTCGCTAGGGGGCTGAAGTTTGTCGAAATAAGTGTTCATCCAGTACATAGTCGCCCGAGTTTCCTCAATCGTGTGCGCCTGGGGCCCGTGCTTCACATCGCCGAAGAAGCGCTTGCGCGCCCGCCCCAGCGCTTCCCTCAAGCCCGTGCGGGCGCCCGCTACATCGGCGCCGTATTCCTCAAGGAGGACGTCGAGCTCGATCACCACCGGGCCCAGCGATTGCGCTTCGGTCTGCTGCGTTGTGTAAACGGAGAAGGCGGTGAAGACGAGAAGGCCGAGCACCAGCGCAAGCAGAAGGGTGAAAAGCCCGACGATGGCCCCGACAGAGCCCTTCGACGCGGTCAGCACTTCGGCAGGCACGGCCCATTGCAGCGCCATGCCGACGAGGCTTGCGCCAAAAGTGATAATGGCGACGATAATCGCGCGATAGAGAGAAGTCATGTGTCCATCGACTCAGCTTCCAAGCGCCCTTCGCCCTCGCCCCGAAACGGGCCTGTCTTGGGGCTCGGGCGGAAGACAACCACAGGCATCCTCATAAGGCATGATCGCGATGGCCGTAAACCTCGAGCAGGGCGCGGATCACGGCGGAAGGCGATTGGCGAAGGGCGGTGATGTCTGCAAAATGCTTGATAAAGCTGATCGAGCCATCTTTTTTTGCAACCCCTGAGCAAGGGCGCTGATCATGACGCAAACGCCTTCTTCGCATTCCCCCGCCTCGCATCCCGCCGCGCAATGGGCCTATCGCAGCGCCCGAGAGCTCTCCCAATCCCTGGTGAAGAAGGAGGTTTCGGCGCTTGAGCTGACCGACCAATTCATCGCCCGAATCGAGGCTCTCGATGGCGATCTCAACGCCGTGCCGGTGCGCGACTTCACCCGCGCCCGAGAAGTTGCGAAAGAAGCGGACGTGGCCTTGGCGCGCGGCGAGCGCAGGCCGCTCCTCGGCGTGCCCGTCACGATCAAGGAGTCCTACAACATCGTCGGATTGCCGACCACGTGGGGCATACCCACGGCGCGGGATTTTGTGCCCGAAGAAGATGCGCTCGCGGTCGCGCGCCTCAAGGGCGCAGGGGCCGTCATCCTTGGCAAAACCAATGTGCCCTTCGTGCTCGGCGACTGGCAAAGCTACAACGATATTCACGGCGCGACCAACAATCCCTGGGACAAGACACGGACGCCAGGGGGCTCATCGGGGGGATCGTCCGCAGCGCTCGCCGCTGGTTTCGGCCCGTTGTCGCTCGGCTCCGATATCGGCGGCTCCTTGCGCGTGCCCGCTCATTTCTGCGGCATCTGCGCGCACAAGCCAACGCACGGGATTGTCGCCCCCCGCGGTCATGCTCCCCCGAGTTTGCCGGCTTTGCCGGTGACGGTCGATCTTGCGGTGATCGGTCCGATGGCGCGCTCAGTCGATGATCTGAGCCTGGCGCTCAACCTTATCGCCGGTCCTGACGAAACAGCCGAGGGACGCGGCTACCGCTTGAGCCTGCCCGCCGCCCGGCACGATAAGCTTGCGGAATTTCGCGTGCTGTTCATCGCGGAACATCCGCTGCTGCCGACATCACCGGAAGTCGGCGCATCACTCGAGCAGCTGGCGACGCAGCTGACTAATGCCGGTGTCGACGTGAAACGCGCGACGCCCCTCCTGCCCGATCTCGCGACCTCGGCCCGGCTCTACGTCAAGCTCTTGAACGCCGTCATGTCGGCGCGTCTGCCGGACGATCGGTATCGGGAAATGCAGCTCGCGATCGAGAAAATCCCGCCCGACGATCAAAGCTTGGTCGCGGAGCTCGCGCGCGGCGCCGCGATAAGTCATCGCGAATGGCAGCGGGCCGATTTCGCTCGTCAACAGCTCAAACAGCAATGGCGCGCCTTGTTTCGCGAATTCGACGTCGTCATCTGTCCGCCGGCCGCCACTCCCGCGTTTCGACACGATCCGTCGAGGCCCCAGGAAGCGCGGACAATGACCGTCGGGGGCAGGGAATTCCCGTATCTCCATATCTTGGTGTGGGCCGAACTCGCGACGACCTGCGGACTGCCAGCCACCGTCGTTCCGATCGGGGTTACCGAGGGTTTGCCGATCGGCGTCCAGATCATTGGCCCGGAGTTCGAAGACCGGACGACACTCGCCTTCGCTCGCTTGGTCGAACGCGAGTTCGGAGGCTTTGCGCCCCCGCCAGGCTACATATAAGGGCGACAAGGGGCCTGGCCGTCTTTGCAGACCCAGGAAGGCTCGCGCGCGAAGGGAGCTAAGGCCTACTTCACCGCCTCTACGGCCGGTTCTTCGACTTGCACCCGGGCGTGTTTGTGCTCCTCGATGCGCTTTGCCTTTGCGCCCGCCTGCCGCGCCGCTTCGGTCAGCTGGTACATCTCCTGATGATCGTAGTCGTCCGCGGTCCGCAAGGCCTCGTCGGTGTAGTTCTTGGCGTTCGGATCGCGCTCCAGCTTGCGCGTCCAGAAGTAAATCTTGGCGAACATCAGCAGGATCCGGCCGTAGGTCACGACCTGCCCGCCCCAGTTGCGCGCGTAGAAGCTAAGCGGATTCTCGAGCGGCATTCCGGGCCGGCGGTCTCGGCGATAACGCCGACGGATAATGCCGGTCTCGAGCGGGTAGATGTTGTAGAAGTGGAAGCTCGCCCAGAACCAGGTGAGCAGGTAGGCGACCGTGTCCGGGCGAGGGCCGCCAGCCACGGCGCGGCGGATCACGGTCTTGATGTGCTCGGGGGTGTAATAGGTACGCCAGGCGAGGCGATAGGCGTCCTGCCATTCCTCGCGCGACATGCGCGGATGGTCGGTTGTCACATGTTCGAGGTCGAACTTGTTGAGGTCGGGGTCGATATCGACGCCCTTGGCGACCGCCTTGGCGTGATCCTCGCTGCCGGGCAGCGGCGTTAGGATCGAAAATTCGAGAATGTCGAGCGGCAGTTCGCGCTGGATGATCTGGATCCGCTGGACGAGCGATTCCTTTGTGTCGTTCGGGAAACCGATGATGTAGCCGCAGTAGGTGATACAGCGATGCCTGCGCCACTCGAGCAGAAGCTCGCGATAGTCGGAGATGTGGTTCTGCTTCTTCTTCGCGGAGGCCAGATTGTCTGGATCGATGTTCTCAAGCCCGATGAACACGCGCTTGACACCGGCGGCTACCGCCTTCTCGATGAAGCGAGGAATCTTGTGGCAGGCCGTGTCGACCTGGATGATGAAGCGCGAATGGATCCCTTCCTTTCGCAGTTCGATCAGCCGGTCGAAGATCGAATTCCCAGTTGCGATTGCGGGCGAGATTGTCGTCGGTGATGAAAAAGTAACGCACGCCATTGGCGACATTGATGCGCACCAATGCTTCGATGTCGTCGGCTGACCGATAGCGCGACTTGCGACCCTGCACGTTGATGATGGTGCAAAAGGAGCACAGGAAGGGACAGCCCCGTCCGGCGTCGAAGCTCGAGATCATGCCGAGCGTGCGCCCCACCCGCTCGGGCGGCATATAGGGGCCGGTCGCGCCTTCGAGGCCCGGCAGATCGTGGAGGTAATTGTAGATGGGCTTCAGCGTGCCGCCCGCGGCGTCGCGCAAGACTTCGTCGAAGCGCCCTTCCGCTTCGCCCGCGTAGAGGGAAACGCCAAGGGCGAGCGCTGACTTAAGCGAATCAGGCAATTCCGGCAGCATCGACAGGCAACCCGAGACATGGAACCCGCCGACGACGACCGGGATCCCGGCGGCCCTCAAAGGACGGGCGCAATCCATGACGCGGGGAAACTGGTTCGACTGCACGCCGACAAAGCCGACCATGCCGAAGCCGCCATTGTCCCGGATCTGTCGGACAATGTGGTCTGGCCGCACCCGGGTGTTGGTCTCGTCGACCGGGAAAATCTCGATCGAAACGTCCTCGCCGAGGACCTGATCTTCCATGCATTTCTGCGCAATGCCGAAGAGGCAGGCGAGCGAATTAGAGGGCAGCGCCGACTTCCACCACTGGATTACGTAGCCCTCGTCGTCGTAATGCGACGGCTTGACAAGGAAAAGCAGGAAACGTCGGCGTGTGGCGATATCCGGCATGTCTCAGTTCCCCGCGAGATTTCGGCACTCCGAATCTGGCCTTGCGGCGGTCACATTCGCGACCGCGACCGTTACCAGCCCTCACGCGAATGCGCAATCGCGACTTCGGAGGCTGCGTTCTCTCGCCTCAGCGCGCGACCGTCACCCGAAGATAGGTCGCAGGGATTAACGTTGCGTCAGCGGCGCGAATGGCCTTACGCGTCGATCCGCTTGGTGAACCAGTTGAGGATGCGGTTCCAGACTTCGTCCTTGCCGATCTGGTCCTCGACCCCATGCTCGAGGTTCGGATTGTCGTTGACCTCGATGACGACGATCGCGCCATCCGTTTCCTTGATGTCGACGCCATAAAGCCCCGGCCCGATCGCGCGCGCGGCCTTGAGCGCCGCCTCGATAACGGCCGGCGGCGCGTCGCAGATGGGAAGCGTCTTCGAGCCGCCCTCCCGCGCCCCGTTCGGCCCGTGCTTGATGATCTGCCAGTGGCCCCGCGCCATCTGATACTGGCAGACGAAGAGAGGCTCGCCCTCCAGCACCCCGACCCGCCAGTCGAATTTGGTCGGCATGAATTTTTGCGCCAACAAGAGGTCAGTGTCCTCGAACAGTTTGTCGGACAGCTTTCTCAGCGCCTCCGCGTCTTCCACCTTGTGCACGCCGCGCGAGAACGAGCCGTCGGGAATCTTGACCACCATCGGCCAGCCAAGCAGGCGCTCCGCTTTGATGAGGTCGTCATCGTCGGCCAGCATCACCGTGGGCGGCACGGGCACACCGTGCGCCTCCAGAAGCTCGTGCAGATAGACTTTGTTGGTGCAGCGGATCATGGATTGCGGGTCGTCGATGACCGGCATTCCTTCGCTGCGCGCGCGCTGCGCAAAGCGATAGGTGAAATTGTCGATCGAGGTGGTCGCGCGGATGAAGAGAGCGTCGAATTCGGCGAGTTCCGCGAGCTGCCTGCGCGTAATAAGTTCGACCGCCACCGATTGTTTCTCGGCGATGCGCTGCAAATGTCGCAGCGTTTCCGGAGAGGAGGGCGGAAGCTCGTCCTGCGGATCGTGCAGCACAGCGAGCGAATAGCGGGCGATTGGGCGCCCGCGCGGATTGCGCCAGTCGCGCTCGGTGTGCCGATGCAGGCTCGTACGGAAAAACACCGTCTCGTCCGGCCCAAGCTTGGCGAGCGGCCGGGCGCGTAGCCGATCTATTTTCCAGCGTTTGCCGGGCGTGATGGTGACTTCGATCGCAGGGCAGCGGTACCAGTCGAACAGGAGCCGGCCGAAAGCCTCGAAACGCTGATCCTGGACAAAACCGAAGCAGAAGAGAAGATCGAAGGTTGTGTTCTCGGTCGCGTGCGCCTTGGTCGCGGCTGCGGTCAGCGCTTCCTGCAATTCCGGCAGCGACTGCTCGTAGAGTTTCAATTCGCGTAGGTCGAGCATCGTCTCGACGGTCGGGATCACCCGATGCCCGCGCGCTTCAGCGAGAAGCGAGGCGTAATAGCCTTTCGATTGGTAGTTGTACGAGCGCGACAGATTGACGATCTTCGCCCGCCCAAGGCCCGCGAACAGTTTCGGCCGGGCGAGATAGTCGTCCGTGGTGATGACCTTGTGGGGCGTGTCGGCGTTGGGAAAGTCGCGCGCCTGGTCGACGAGGATGACCCAACCGTTCATAACCCGCAGCCTTGGGGCCGTGCGGAGACTCGCGACAGCGTTTGCATGATGAAGGGCGGACGAGGTCCCTGAAGTTGGCGCGAAGGGGTTCAGCGAGCTCCGGCGCGAACTCAGTCCGCGCTTGTTTTGCTTCCCCTAGCGCGGGCGAGACGCGCGATGCAACGGCCTAATCTGTTCAGGCGGCGAATTGTTCCCCGTTTCGCGCTGCGGGGCGCGCTGCAGAGGTTTTTCGTAGCGTAACGCGGTCGCTCCATCGGCATAGTAGCGGGCATGCTCGCCAAACTGGTGGAAGCCGCAGCTCTCGTAGAGCGCGATCGCCGACGCATTGTCGTAGCGCACTTCAAGGGTGAGCGCTTCGCGGCGATGACGGCGCCCGTAAGCCTCCGCGGCCTGAAGCAAAGCTCGGCCGACGCCTCGGCGGCCGAACCGGGCGCCGACCGCGAGCGAGTAGATGCGCAAAGCCCGCGCCCCCTTGCGCAGCGACACCAACACATAGCCCGCCAATTCGTCGTCGATGGTCGCCACCGTGACCGGCCGATGAGGCGCCCGGAGGAACTCGCGCAAAGAGCGCCGCGAGACCCGATCGCTCTCGAACGACTCGTTCTCGAGCCTTGAAATCGCTTCAAGATCGCGAGGGCGAGCCGCGCGCACGCTGATAGAGCCCTGGCGCCATCTGTTCATGCTGAGAGAGACCGGCTCCTCCTCGCTGCCGCACAGACGCGCGCTTTTCCCGCGAATCTCACGTCGAAATGGCGGTCAAGCCCTCGGCAACCAAACAGGGATCGGCGGGGCTCTAGCTCAGATACTGGCCGCCGTTAGCCGACAAGGTCGAACCGGTGATGAAGCCGGCGTCATCGGAAGCAAGGAAGATGACGCAGCGGGCCACTTCCTCAGGCTGCCCGAGGCGGCGAACCGGAATCTGCGGCAGAATCGCTTTTTCCAGCACGTCCTTTGGAACGGCCAGGACCATTTCGGTCGCGATATAGCCGGGGCAGATGGCGTTGACGGTCACGCCCTTGTTGGCGTTCTCCTGCGCCAACGCCTTGGTGAAGCCGATGTCGCCCGCCTTGGCAGCCGAGTAATTCGCCTGCCCCATCTGCCCTTTCTGGCCATTGATCGAGGAGATGTTGATGATCCGGCCGAAGCCGCGCTCACGCATGCCCTCGATCACAGGGCGGCACATATTGAACAGGGAATTGAGGTTGGTGTTGATGACGTCGCACCATTGCTCCACCGTCATTTTGTGGAACATCCCGTCCCTTGTGATGCCGGCATTGTTGACGAGAATATCCACCGGGCCGAGATCCTTCGCGACCTCGGCCAGCCCAGCGACACAATCCTCGTATTTGGCGACATCCCATTTGTAGACGTTCACGCCCGTCTCCGCCTTGAACTTGGCGGCGGCGTCATCATTGGAATGATAGGTCGCGGCGACCGCGCATCCGGTCGCCTTCAATGCCTTGGAGACGGCCGCGCCAATTCCGCGTGTGCCGCCCGTAACCACCGCGACTCTCGCCATGTTTCCTCCCAAGATTATTTTTCAGTCGCGCCGTTTAATCGACGCGTCTGATTGAAATGAACGACGAGAACTAACGTTCAACCGCCATCGCGATTCCCATGCCCCCGCCGATGCAGAGCGTGGCAAGACCCTTTTTGGCGTTACGGCGGGCCATTTCGTGCAGGAGCGTCGTCAGGACTCGCGCGCCGGACGCGCCAATCGGATGGCCGAGCGCAATCGCGCCGCCGTTGACGTTGACGATCGCTGGGTCCCAGCCGAGGTCCTTGTTCACCGCAAGCGCCTGAGCCGCGAAGGCTTCGTTCGCTTCGACGAGATCGAGATCCTTGACCGACCAGCCAGCCTTTTCCAGCGCCTTGCGCGTGGCCGGAATGGGCCCCGTGCCCATGATCGCCGGGTCGACGCCCGCGGTCGCCCAGGAAACGATGCGCGCCATTGGCGTAAGCCCCCGGCGCTTCGCCTCCTCGGCGCTCATAATCACCAATGCGGCGGCCCCGTCGTTAAGGCCCGAGGCGTTGCCCGCGGTCACCGATCCGTCCTTGGAAAAGGCGGGTTTGAGTTTCGCCATCGCATCGTAAGTTGATCCGGCGCGCGGATATTCGTCGGTGTCGACGACCGTGTCGCCCTTGCGGGTCGAGATCGTCACGGGGACGATCTCATCCTTGAACCGGCCGGCCTTCTGCGCCGCCTCGGCCTTGTTCTGCGACCCAACCGCGAATCGATCCTGCTCCTCGCGGGTGATCTGCCACTTCTTCGCGATGTTTTCTGCGGTATTGCCCATATGATAGCCGTGAAAGGCGTCAATCAGGCCGTCCTGCAGCATCGTGTCGACGAGTTTCATTTCGCCCATTTTGACGCCGCTGCGCAGATAGGCAGCATGGGGGGCGAGCGACATCGATTCCTGGCCGCCCGCGACAATGATGTTGGCGTCGCCGCTGGCGATCTGTTGCAGGCCGAGGGCGACCGCGCGCAAGCCGCTGCCGCACAGTTGATTGACGCCGAAAGCCGTCTTTTCCTGCGGCACGCCGGCCTTCATGGCCGCCTGGCGGGCCGGATTTTGACCTTGCGCCGCCGAAAGGATCTGCCCGAGAATCACTTCGTCGACCTCGGCCGCGTCGACCTTCGCCGCTTCGAGCGCGCTCTTGATGGCGATCGCGCCCAATTCATGCGCGGCGGTCGAGCCAAAAGCGCCGTTGAATGAACCTACCGGGGTCCGTTTGGCGCTGGCGATGACAATCTCAGAAGCGGGCATGTCAATCTCCCTTTGGAGCAAATGGGCGGGACGCGCTGGTTGGTTCTTTCTACACGATCCATCCCGGACAGCGCTATGATTCTATATAGGCGATACTGCGCGGAAAGGTTAGCCACAGGGCCTCCCGAGCGCAAACCCGCCTCTGCAATCAATCCGCTACCGCTCGCAACTCTGTTAGACTCCCCTCGGGGTCGGGGGTCCACATGCAATATTCTGGCGCGAAGGGCGCTCAACAGCCTTCCTTCTTGAGCCACCTCTTCTCGGACCGGCGCATCGCGCCGATGCTGGTCCTCGGTTTCGCGTCGGGCATTCCCTTTCAGCTCGTCTACATCACGCAGTCGGCCTGGCTCTACGAAGCCAAGGTGCCAATCGCGACCATCGGCCTGATGAGCGAGCTCACCCTCGCCTACAAGTTCAAATTCGTCTGGGCGCCCTTTCTCGACCGCTACGATGCGCCCGTCTTCAGCCGCCTCCTTGGGCGACGGCGAGGATGGATCGTCGTGTCTCAACTTGGAGTGATGGCGGCGCTGGCTGGCGTCGCCCTCGGCGATCCGGCGCATTGGCTTGCCTGGACCGTGGCGTTTTCGCTTGCGCTCGGCTTCGCCGGAGCCACTCAGGACGTGGTGATCGATGGCTGGCGCATCAGCGTCGCGCCGGCCGAACGCCAAGCGCTCATGGCCTCATGGTCGGAGGTCGGCTATCGGGTCGGCGTCCTCGCGGCCGGAGCCGGAGCGCTCCTGCTCGCGGACAGGGTCGGCTGGCGCGCCGCCTACCTGTGCATGGCTTTATTGATGACGCCCGGCATGATCGCGGCTTTCCTCGCCCCCGAGCCGGAGGCGGACAAGACCGCGACGCATCCACCCTTGAGTTTCGTTTCGACAATCGTCGCCCCGATCCGGGAATTGATGACGCGACTGGGACCCGTGGCTCTGCCGATCCTCGTGCTTATCGCCGGGTTTCGCATGCCGGGCTACATTTCGAGTGCGATGGCCGTGCCGCTGTTCAAGAGCCTGCATTACTCGGACACGGATATCGCCACGGTGACGAAACTGTTCGGCTTCTGGGTCGGGCTCGGGGGCACTTTTCTCGCAGGCTACATCATCCCGCGTCTCGGCATGATGGCGAGCCTGCTCGTCGGCACCGTATCAGGCTCTGCATCGCACCTGGCCCTGGCCTATCTTGCCGCCCATGGCGATCATGGCGGAACCGAGTTCTGGACCTTCGCCGTCGCCGTCAGCCTCGACAGTTTCGCCTATGCGTTCGCCTCGATCGTGCTGATCACCTACATGTCTTCGCTGGCGTCGGTCCAACTGGCGGCCAGTCAATATGCGCTTTTGACCTCCATCTGCGCGCTGCCGGGCAGCCTGCTTGCGGGCGTTTCGGGGTTCGCCGTCGAGCGGCTAGGCTTCGAGGATTTCTTCGTCGAGACCTCGCTGATCGGCGCGCCGGTCGCCATTCTGTGCTGGTGGGTCTGGCGCCAGCAAACCGCGATCACCGCGCAAGGAGCCGTCGCGCCAGAGGCCGACGTCTCCTGAGCGTGGCGCGCGCGTTTACGCCGCGGCTGCTTTGGACTTTCGCGACGCGCGGTAGCTCACGAAGCCAAGGCCCGCGAACCCGGCCAGCATCATTGCCCAAGTTGAGGCCTCGGGCACTGGCGTCACGGTGACGCTCAGCACAAGATCCTCGGGGTTTACCCCTGCGACCGTCGCGCCGGGAACGACCGACCAGGAGAAGATGTCGAAAAACGCGCCGCCGTTGCACTTGAAGGCGCCGCTGTCGGCGCCGCAGGCTGCGCCGGCGAGCGAGAACGACGTGAGGCCGTTGGTCAGGCCGTCGCCAGTCCCGACAATGTCAAACGTCTCACCGCTGGTGAGCGAGAAGCCTTCCGCCAGGCTGACGTTGAGATTGCCGAGCAACGAAGCCGCGCCATCGACGATCAACTGGCTGGACTGAGTGCCGAGCAGAATGTCGAGCTCGCTCGGCTGAGAGTCGGTGAGGTCGCCCGTGATTGTGAGGACGCCCAGCGCGTCGCCCGGCTTGCTCACGCCGCCCGGCGCGACCACGCCGCCAGCATTCGTCACGTTGCCGGCGACCGTCCCCGTGCCGCCCAGCTTGCCGTCGGCGTCGATTGTCACGTCGGTCTTGACGACATCGCTCGAGGCGAGCGTCAGCGCGCCGGTCACGCCGCCGAAATAGCCCGCGGCGCCATAAAGATTGATGCGCGACCAGTAGCTGAGCGACGCGCCATAGAAAGCGGCAAGCGCGTTGGTCTCGGTGTTGACGATGATCTGGTTGATCGTGCCCGTCGACAGGCTGCCGTCCAGTCCAAAGCCGTTCGCGCCGCCGTTCGCAGCGTTAGCGAGCGCCTTCGCCGTTGCGCTGCTGCCGCCATAGATCGCGGCTAGCACGATGGAGGCGTCTGGTCCGCCCGCGGGCGCGGCCTCTTGCGGCGCCTGCTTCAAGCTCAGCGTCGGCAGGCCGTAGGTCAGGTTCGCCTTATAGGTCGCAGCGTTGACCGCGGAGGGGACATAGGGGTTGCCAGTCGTGTTCGCGGCGCTTGCCGCGCAGGTCACGATCGATGCGCCACAGCCAGCCGAGAGGTAGCCGTTCAACTCAGGCGCTGCGGCCTGGAACAGGCCGGGCAGGTCGATGGCCGTCCCCGTCGTAGCAGCGTTGTTGATGTAAGCTGGGTTCGCTAGCGCTTGGGCAAGATCGTACTGCGCCAACGAGCGTCCGCCAATGACGTCCAGAGCATAGTGGACGCCGAGAACGATGCGGCTGTTGCCGTATTCGGAGGCCCTCGACAGCATGTTTTGATACTGTTCGGGAACCATCATCCCGATCAGCAGGCTTTCGGTGTAGGCGAAGCTGGTGTGCCCGCTGGGGAAGGCCGGACTTGCCTCAAGCTCGGAAACGAGGGCGGGGTTCAAAAGATTGATCTTGCTCGACACCTGAAAGGGGCGGGAATTGCCGAGGGGGTCTTGTCCTGGATCGGTGTTCTTCACCCCATAAGCGAGGTTGTAGACGCTGTTGGTGGTGTTTGGCAGGCCCTTGCTGGTTGGGAGCGTTAAGCCGGCCGGCGGCACGGCCGGCTTTGTTCCCGAAGCCTCGGTTCCGTTGGCCAGGTAGTTCTTGGCGACGATCGCGTCCAACAGAAGCACCGTGCCGCTCGCGAGCAGCCCGACGGTCGCGGGCAGCACCGAATGGTTGCCGTTGGCAAAGGCGTTGACGCCCGTCTCGTAGATCGAGCCGAGTTGGGGGCCGAGGCCGCCAACGGGCTGCGAAGGCACGATGCCGTTGATGGCCGGCTGAGCCGGAAGCCCGCCGCCCAGGTTCGCGGCGATGCCGTAAGAGCCGGAGAGGCCCGGCACGGTATTGGAGGTCGAATAGAGGATGTTGTTGTCGCTCAGCGCGAGAGACTGCAGTGTCGACGAGGCGCCGTTGTTGACGGCGATGGTGTTGGCCAGATTGTCGGCAAGCGTCTGCCGCCCGATCGCCGAGCTGTTCAGGCCCAGGAAAGGCCCAAGCAGGTCAAGAGCGTTCGCGTTTGAGACGGTGATGTTGGGTGTAGCTGCTTGCGCCTGCGCCGCGCCGGTCAAGGCGGCCAAAATAGAAGCCGAGAGAAGGAGACTGGTCTTAAACGACGGATGGCGCATCTCGTACCCCCCAAAAAAGACCTGTCCAGAATAGAAGGGTCCGACGACAGTTCATTTGCGCGCCGATGACGCTTCGATGACCGTACGGCAATGGGCAGACGAAAAGCTCAGCGCGGCGGCTGATAGCGAATAATCCCGCAAAAAGAGCTGAACTGTCAGGGCAGTCGCGCGCCGAGGCGCTCGCGTCAGACCTCGCGAAAGCGCAGATTAGGCCGTTCGGCCCGCGAGTCCGACGGCGCGGTCGACAATCGTCCTGAACGCCTCGGATTTCGCCATTTCGAGATGGTCGACTTGGACCTCCGAAAGGTAGGCGTAGAGCTGATCCTTTCCCTCGCCAGCTAGGATCCGGTCGTAGAGCGTCTCAGCATAGGTGTAGAGTTCGCCTTCGTTGCAATCAGCCGGCAGATCCCACGTGTTGAGCATGACCTCGACGATCTCGCCAATCCGGGTGGTCTTGTCAGCCAAGGCGCTCTCCTTCACGAAATGGGAGACTGATTGTGGCAACAAGCCCACGGGCCCGCGAATGTTCCAGCGCCGGGGCCGAGGCCTCAACCGCCGCGGCCGAGGCCTCAACTAAAGTCAGCGTCTACGCCGGTGACGCCATTGCCGCCACCTATTCTCCCAAGCGAGTCATTTCGGGAAGGCAGACCGCTCCCGCAGAAATGATCACCGCAACCCGAACGCTTCGAGCCATATCCTATGGTCAGAATAGCGCAAAGCCAGCGACAAAATCTTGCTGTAAATCAGCAAAATAGGTTAAGCTTGCCGCCGTGGACGATCCCTATCTCCCGCGTGGCCTCGATCGCAGGGCGCCAATGGCGTCTCTCAGCGGCGGAGGAGGGCCAAGGAAAAACCTTCTGCGCTTTATCGGCGTAACCCATTTAAAAGGCTCGATTCGGACGAGAGAATCCAAGGAAATCCAAGGAAATCCAATAGCGAATTACAGGGGATTTCGCGGCAAACCAGCCAGGCGCCAAGGAAAACCAAAAGTCCCGCGCCGCAGCATATTAAACATTTACTGAGTGTCAAATTGCATTGTCCAGGAGCGGAGTGTTCGTGCAGGCGGCGCCCGAGCCTCAGAAGGCCCCGATGCGCATGAGATCGTGGAAGTTCACAATTCCAATCACTTGCCCGCGTTCGACCACCAGGAGCGCCTGAATCTTGTGGCTGATCAGCTCGAGCGCCTCGGCGACCAGCGCGTCCGGCGCGATCGTGCGCGGGCGCGGGGTCATGATGGCGCTCACCCGGGTGTCGAGGGAGAAGCCCGGCTTGAGGTGACGGCGCAAGTCGCCGTCGGTGATGATGCCGGCGAGGCGGCCTCCATCTTCGAATGCGGCGACGCAACCGAAGCCCTTCGACGTCATCTCGACGATCGCTTCCGACATCCGGGCGTCGGCCTCAATGCGCGGCACGCGGTCGCCCGTGTGCATGACTTCCCGCACCTGCGCGAGTTTCGCGCCAAGCTTGCCCCCGGGATGAAGGGCGCGGAAGTCGAGGGCCGTAAAGCCCCGGCCCTCGAGCAGCGCGATGGCCAGCGCGTCGCCCAGCACGAGCTGCATCGTGGTCGAGGTGGTCGGCGCTAGCCCGTTGGGGCAGGCCTCCGGCGCCACTGGCATCGTTAGGCAGACGTCGGCCTGGCGGCCGAGCGTACTGTCGGCCTCGGCGGTCATGGCGATCAGTGGAATGGCGTAGCGTTTGGCGAAATTCACGATCGCCGCCAGTTCCGCCGTCTCGCCCGACCAGGAAATCGCGAGCACGACATCGCCGATCTGCACCATGCCGAGATCGCCGTGACTGGCCTCAGCCGGGTGGACGAAGAAAGCCGGCTCGCCGGTCGAAGCGAGGGTTGCCGCCACCTTGCGCGCGACATGCCCGGATTTGCCGATGCCGGTTACGATGACCCGACCGGGCGCGGCCGAGATCGTCTTGACGGCTTCGGAGAACGCGACCCCAAGTCCGCCCTCGCCCTGGGTCCGGATCGCGCTCTCGAGCGCCTCGAGGCCCTTGCTCTCGTTGGCGAAGGTGCGCAGCGCCGACAGGACGGCGCTCGTTTGTTCTTGAATCATATGGCGCAATCTAGCATTCGCGAGCGCGCTTGAAAACGTCCCGGCGGCCAAGGCCGGTTGAAGCGCGAACAGGAGTGGCGGCAGCCGTCAGCCGGCCTTCCCGACGAATCCCAGCTGTCGCAGCTCCTCCTCGAGCCCTGGGGCGATGTCGGCCCGATCGAGCGCGAAGGCGAGGTTGGCGCTTAAGAATCCCAGTTTCGAACCGCAATCGTAGGTTCGCCCGTCAAACCGCGCGCCATGGAAAGACTGCGTGTGAGCGAGTTCGATCATGCCGTCCGTCAGCTGGATTTCGCCGCCCGCGCCCTTTTCCACCCGTTCCAAAATCTTGAAAATCTCCGGCTGAAGGACGTAGCGCCCCGAAATGATGAGATTGGACGGCGCTGTCCCCTGCTTCGGCTTTTCGACCATCTTGGTGATCTCGAAGGTCGCGCCGTGGTCCGCGCCGACACCGACGATGCCGTATTGGTGGGTTTCGGCCGGGGGAACCTCTTCGACGGCGATGATATTGCCGCCGTGCTTCTCATAAGCCGCCACGCACTGAGCAAGGCAGCGGCCGCCGTGCGATCCGGCGCGCGTGACCATATCCGGCAGCAGGACCGCGAAGGGCTCGTCGCCGACGATTTCGCGCGCGCACCAGACCGCATGGCCGAGCCCAAGCGGCGCCTGCTGGCGGGTGAAGCTCGTCGCGCCGGCGGCAGGCAGATCAGCCATGAGCGCGGCATATTCGGCCTTTTTGCCCCGTCGGGTAAGCGTCTCCTCGAGTTCGTAAGCCGAATCGAAGTGATCCTCGATCACCGCCTTGTTGCGGCCGGTCACGAAAACAAAATGCTCGATCCCCGCCTCCCTCGCCTCGTCGACCACATGCTGAAGGATAGGCCGGTCGACGACGGTCAGCATCTCCTTCGGGATCGCTTTGGTTGCAGGCAGGAACCGTGTGCCCAGACCGGCGACGGGCAACACGGCTTTACGGATCGGTTTGTCCATGAATGCCTGGTTCCTCGGTTGATGGGAGCGGAAGGGAGGCGAGCCTAGCGAAATCCTGATATCCGACTATCAGTTCCGCCCGAGCCGTTCTACGCGGCTCTTTTCAGCTGAATTCGTCTTGGGTCAATCCAAAAGGGGGCTGGATATGAGCGTTCTGGTGACCGGCGGCGCCGGTTATATCGGCGGCCACATGGTTCTCGGCCTTCTGGACGCCGGCGAGACGGTCGTGGTTCTCGACAATCTCTCGACCGGCTTCGCCTGGGCTGTGCCCGAAGGGGCGAAGCTTATCGTCGGCGACACCGGCCACACGGAATTGGTCGCCCGCTTGATCAAGGAGCACGCGATCGACGCGATTGCTCACTTTGCAGCCAAAATCGTCGTTCCGGATTCGGTCCACGATCCGCTGGGTTATTACCTCAACAACGTTTCGAACGCGCGCAGCCTGATCGAGGCGGCGGTCAATGGCGGGGTGAAGACATTCATCTTTTCCTCGACCGCGGCGGTTTACGGCGAAACAGGAGCCGAGCCGGTGTCGGAGGAGACCACGCTCGCGCCGATTTCGCCCTATGGGCGCTCGAAGCTCATGGTCGAATGGATGCTCGACGACGCTTCCAAAGCACACGATTTCCGCTACGTGGCGTTACGCTATTTCAACGTCGCCGGCGCCGATCCCAAGGGCCGCCTCGGCCAATCGACGCCCAACGCCACGCATTTGATCAAGCGCGCCGTTCAGACGGCGCTTGGGCTCCATCCGAAGATCGAGATCTTCGGCGAGGATTATCCGACGCGCGACGGCACTTGCGTGCGGGATTATATTCAGGTCACCGACCTCATCGATGCGCATTTGAGCGCGCTCGCTTACTTACGCGCAGGCGGAGCGAGCGTGATTTGCAACTGCGGGTACGGGCATGGCGAGACGGTCAAAGAGGTTGTCGAGGTCGTCAAACGCGTGTCGGGGATCGATTTTCCAGTCGTGGTTTCCGGCCGGCGGGAGGGGGATCCGGCCGCGATTGTGGCCAGGGCCGACCGGGCGAGGAGCGTTCTCGGCTGGAAGCCGAGCCGCGACAATCTCGCCGATATCATCCGCCAGGCGCTCGACTGGGAGCGCCGACTGCACAATCGAAGGACGGAAGGATAATCGGAGCGGCGGCGGCGCTGATCCAGCCCCTCGGCCAAACCGCTCCGGCCGTTTGGGCTTTACAAGAGGCCCGGCAACGGTTTGATTGGCGTCGTCTTCGTTGGGGGGAAGCGTATGCGCTCGGCTGAGCGGCGAGAACGGGAATGAGTTTGGACGATGTTCTCGTCACTGAGGGCCTCAGCAAGAGCTTCGGCGATTTTCGCGCAGTCAGCGACGTCTCCCTTCGCATCCGACGCGGCACGATCCACGCGCTCATCGGCCCGAACGGCGCCGGCAAGACGACCTGCTTCAACATGCTGTCGAAATTCATCGCGCCGACGGGCGGACGAATCACATTCAACGGGCGCGATATCACCAACCTCAGGCCGGCGGATGTCGCGCGGCTGGGGCTTGTGCGCTCCTTCCAGATTTCGGCGGTGTTTCCTCACTTGACTGCGTTCGAGAACGTTCGCATTGCGCTGCAGCGAAAGCGCGGAGATTCGTTCGACTTCTGGCGATCCAAGGCGGCGCTCAGGCCGCTCAATGAACGCGCGCTCGCGCTTTTGAATGATGTCGGACTGGCGGAGTTCGCCTACTCACAGGCGGGCGAGATCTCTTACGGACGAAAACGCGCGCTGGAGTTGGCGACGACCCTTGCCGTCGATCCCGAGATGATGCTGCTCGATGAGCCAATGGCAGGAATGGGTCATGAGGACATCGATCGCACGGCCGACCTCATTCGTCAGGTGGCGGCAAATCGCACAATCCTGATGGTCGAGCATAATCTCCGCGTCGTCGCTAACCTCTCGGATCGTATCACCGTGCTGACTCGCGGGCGCGTCTTGGCCGAGGGCGACTATCGCGAGGTGTCGGAGAACGAAGAGGTGAAGCAGGCCTATCTCGGAGTCGGGCATGGCTGAGGCCGCTCTCGCTCAACGGCCGGCCGCGGGCGGGACGACCGTCCTGAACGTCAAAGGCCTGCAGGCCTGGTACAACGAATCGCACATTCTGCACGGGGTCGATCTCGACGTGCGAGAGGGCGAGGTCGTCACTTTGCTCGGGCGCAACGGCGCCGGCAAGACGACGACGCTGAAATCGATCATGGGCATCGTTCGGAAGCGGGTCGGTTCAGTCATGTTCGATGGCAAGGAGCTCATCAGCCTGTCGATCGATCGAATCGCCCGGCATGGCGTCGCATTCTGTCCGGAGGAACGCGCGATCTTCGCATCTCTTTCGGTCAAGGAGAATTTGTTTCTGCCGCCTCCGATCTCCAAGACCGGGGCAATGAGCGTGGAGAAGATCTTCGCGCTCTTCCCCAACTTACGCGAGCGGCTGTCGAGCGGCGGGGGCAAACTTTCGGGGGGCGAGCAGCAGATGCTCGCCATTGCGCGGATCCTGCGGACCGGGGCGCGATTTCTGATGCTTGACGAACCGACCGAGGGCCTCGCGCCGGTCATCATCGAGCAGATCGGCCGCACGATCGCGGAACTGAAACGGGAGGGGTTCACGATTCTGCTCGTTGAGCAGAATTTCCGCTTCGCCTCGACCTTGGCGGATCGTTTTTTCGTCATGGAGCATGGCCGTATCATCGACGCCTTCGCCAACTCGGACTTGCAGGGCAGGATGGACAGGCTGCACGAGACGCTGGGGGTATGATGTCGCCAGCCGAACGACGGGTCCGACCGTGAGCGTTTTCGGCCATACGATCAGCATGCCGGAGCTGTTCGGCCAGTTGCTGATTGGCCTTATCAATGGCTCCTTCTATGCGCTGCTAAGCCTAGGCCTGGCCGTCATCTTCGGCATGCTGACAATCGTCAATTTCGCCCACGGCGCCTTCTACATGATGGGGGCCTTCGCCGCATATTTCCTGCTCCAGTATACTGGCCTCAATTATTGGTTTGCCCTCATCCTCGCGCCGCTGATCGTGGGAGCGATCGGGGCCATCGCTGAACGCCTGTTCCTCAAGCGGCTTGCCGGCTTCGATCCGCTTTACAGCTTGCTCCTCACTTTTGGCCTCGCGCTGATTATTCAGGGGTTGTTTCAGAATTATTTCGGCGCCTCGGGCATGCCCTACGCGATCCCCAAACAGCTGACGGGCGCTTACAATCTCGGCTTTATGTTTTTGCCCGTTTATCGCGGCTGGGTGATTGTCGCCTCCGCCCTGGTGTGCTTCGCGACTTGGCTCATCATCGAGAAGACGAGGCTCGGTGCTTATTTGCGCGCGGCGACCGAAAATCCGACCATGGTGCGCGCCTTCGGTATCAATGTACCGCGCATGGTCACGCTCACTTATGGCTTTGGCGTCGCGCTGGCCGCGTTCGCCGGCGTGCTCGCCGCGCCGATCAATCAGGTGCGTCCGGGCATGGGCGCAGACATCATCGCCGTAGTCTTCGCGGTCGTGGTGATTGGCGGCATGGGTTCGATCCTCGGCTCGATCGTGACCGGCTTCGTGCTCGGCGTGGTCGAAGGGCTGACGAAAGTGTTCTATCCGGAGGCGTCGAACACAGTGGTGTTCGTCATCATGGCGATCGTCCTTCTAATTCGGCCGACCGGCTTATTTGGGCGAGCGGCCTGACATGGGCCTCGACGCTTCCCTCGCTCCGGCGGACACGACAACCAAGGACCGCCGGGTCAGCGCGATAGCCTTCGCAATCATGGTCGCCGTCGTCGCGATCGCACCCTTCTTCGCCTATCCCTTTTTCGTCATGCAGGCGATGTGCTTTGCGCTGTTCGCTTGCGCGTTCAATCTCTTGATCGGCTACGCGAACTTACTCTCGCTTGGGCATGCGATGTTCTTCGGGCTCGCCAGCTACGTCTGTGCCCATGCGGCCAAAGCGTGGGGTTTGGAGCCGGTCTCGGCAATCGCGGTCGGCGTCGCCGCCTCAGCCGCCCTCGGATTCTTCACCGGAGCGCTTGCCATTCGCAGCGCCGGCATCTACTTCGCGATGGTCACGGTCGCATTTTCTCAGATGGTGTTTTTCGTCTGTGTCGAGGCCCCGTTCACGCACGGCGAGGACGGCATTCAGGCGGTGCCGCAGGGACGGGCCCTCGGGTTCATCGATCTATCCAATCCCTGGATCCTCTATTGTTTTGTGGCCGTGATTTTTTTGTTTGGCTTTCTTGTCGTTCAGCGCGCGGTGAATTCGCCGTTTGGCGAGATCCTCAAGGCGATCCGCGAAAACGAGCCGCGCGCCGTCTCGCTCGGCTATCGCGCGCTCCAATACAAGCTTGCGGCTTTCGTCCTGTCGGCGACGATTGCCGGACTCGCCGGCGCGGCCAAGGCGCTGGTCGTCCAGAACGCGTCGCTGACCGACGTCTCGTTCTCCACCTCGGGCGAAGTCGTGCTGATGACGTTGGTCGGGGGCATGGGCACCTTCTACGGTCCGGTTGTCGGCGCGCTCATCGTCGTCGCGATGCAGAACTATCTCGCCCAGTTCGGCGAGTGGGTGACCGTAATTCAAGGGGTCGTATTCGTCGCCTGCGTCCTGGCGTTCCGCCGCGGCATTGTCGGCGAACTGGCGGCCCGGGCAAAGATCTCACTCTAGGTCCTGCCGATCCATCTCGCTTCCCAAGCGCACCGCAAGCTCATCCCACCATGCGCGGGATCCACCCGAAGGAGCCGAAAAAAGGACTTGCATGTGAGAACAAACCATGTACACATACTCCCCACAAAGGGCGCACGAAACCGGATTGCGGATCAGACGCTGCCCGTGAGAGAAGGACAATGGTTATGACCCAACCGAATCTTCGCCTCGTGGAAGGACCCAGCGTGGACAAGACCAAGGCGCTCGACGCCGCCCTGTCGCAAATTGAACGGGCGTTCGGCAAGGGCTCGATCATGCGCCTCGGCAAGCAGAAGGCGCTTGAGGTCGAAACGGTGCCAACCGGTTCGCTCGGTCTCGACATCGCACTCGGCGTCGGCGGTCTGCCGCGGGGGCGAGTCATCGAAATTTATGGGCCTGAATCCTCGGGCAAGACAACACTGACGCTGCATGTGATCGCCGAGGCGCAGAAGAAGGGCGGAGTTTGCGCCTTCGTCGACGCCGAACACGCGCTCGATCCCATCTATGCGCGCAAGCTTGGCGTCAATCTCAACGACCTCCTGATCTCCCAGCCTGACACCGGCGAGCAGGCGCTCGAAATCACCGATACGCTGGTGCGTTCCGGCGCAGTTGACGTCCTGGTCATTGATTCGGTTGCGGCGCTCACGCCCAGAGCCGAGATCGAGGGCGAAATGGGCGACTCGCAGCCGGGATTGCAGGCGCGGCTGATGAGCCAGGCGTTGCGTAAGCTGACCGCCTCGATCTCACGTTCAAACACCATGGTGATCTTCATCAATCAGATCCGCATGAAAATTGGCGTCATGTATGGCTCGCCCGAGACGACGACCGGCGGCAATGCGCTCAAATTCTATGCTTCCGTTCGCCTCGACATTCGTCGCATCGGCGCGATCAAGGAGCGCGAGCAGGTGGTCGGCAACCAGACGCGAGTCAAGGTGGTGAAGAACAAGGTTGCGCCTCCGTTCAAGCAGGTCGAGTTCGACATCATGTATGGCGAAGGCGTGTCCAAGGTGGGCGAATTGATCGATCTCGGCGTCAAGGCCGGCGTGGTGGAGAAATCGGGCGCCTGGTTTTCTTTCGACAGCGTACGGCTGGGCCAGGGGCGGGAAAACTCCAAAGCGTTCCTAAAGGCCAACCAGGAGATGGCAGACAAGATCGAGCACGCCATTCGGGAAAATTCTGGTCTAATCGCCGAGCGTATCCTCGAAGAAGGCCAGGCCGAAGAGAACGACGCCGAAGAAGCTTGATCGGCTTCCTTTGGGCGCGGGTCGCGACCCACCGCGAAAAGCGCCCATCCGCTAGGGAAGTCCTTCTGGCTCTTCGCGCGTTCGGGGTGGGCGCGAGAGCGGTTACCTCCCGCCGCTCTCGCGCCGCCGTTTTGAGCGATAGCCGGCAAAACGTCTTTGATCATCTACGGGCGATATGAAGCGGGTCAAAATCTCCCGTCGTTTGGAAATTCGGCTGCAGAGCCTTCTCCTTCGATCCGAGGATCATGTTTTCAGCCTCGACCAGTTCTGGTCCAGCAAATCGCCGATCCTGTCGATCGTTCTGTCGACCGTCGCGTCGTCGCGCGGCGGCTCTTCAATCGCGTAGTGACCTTGCTTGGGAAAGACAGTCGTGACGCGGTCGCCCCAGACGAGTTTCGCCGCAGCGAGAATGCGCGCTTTGTCGTCGATGAGCGTGTAATGAGCGGCGGGAAGGCGACGCTCCACGTCCATGAACTCTTTCTCCTTATGGACGTAGATCAGCACTTCGCCGTCAAACGCGTCCCACAGGCCGGACCGCCAGATCTTGCGCGGCTGAAAGATGGCGTCACCGTCGGATAGAATGGCGACTGATCCGAACTGTCGGACATGCTTAACCGCGTCGAGCGCGTGGGGATAGAGGCGATCGGCGAACGGATAGTCGAGGAGCCAGTTCGCGGTGCGTAAGATCGCAAAATCGTGCGGCTCTTCGAGCCTCAGGCGTTCCAGCGCTCCGAGATAGTCCATATAGCCGAGTTTTCCCCACAACTCGTCCATGATCTCCCAGTAACGCGCGCAAACACGATCGCCGTGCTCAGCCCGCAGCCGTTCCCTCAGGTCATCCCGAATTTGGTCGTTGTCGAGGAGCGTGTTGTCGACGTCGAACAGAAAGACGGCGCCAAGGGCTGCGTTCATTCCCATGTCCTCGCTGGCGATCGATTCCGGTACGCCGACCGCGCGGTCTCGACAATCGCCGCGCCGCGCCCGTTGCGAACCGGTTCATTTCCAATGAGGCAGCCACGCCCGCTGAACGATTGAAGTGTCTGGCTGCGATCAATCCAGAGCGTAAGCCAGACAGATCGGCCAGACGCAACGAGAGCCTGACCGGTACAGAAAGGAACCGACAACGCGTCAGACCTTAATAGTCGAGGCCTCGTAAATCTCGTCGACGGCCTTGCCGAGTTCCTCATCGAACTCTGCGTCAGACATCGAACGCCTCAGTCCCTCGGCGAGCGCGCGCGAGAAGCTCGCAATCATGCCGTGATTTTTGGCCAGACGCGCACAGGCGTCGTCCCGGGTGTAGCCGCCAGACAGCGCGACGACGCGCACAACCCGCTTGTCCTGCATCAATGGCGCATAGAAGTCGGGCGTCTCCGGGATCGTCACCTTGAACATCACCTTCCGGCCAGCGGGCAAAGCGTCGAGAGCTTTCGTCAGTTCGTCGCGCAGGATACGTTCAGCGCCTGCCTTATCCGGGCTCTTGATCGACACTTCCGGCTCGAGAATGGGAATGAGCCCGTGACTTGCAATCTGCTCGCCAAACTCGAATTGCTGCCTGGCGATCGCGGCGATACCGGTTTTCGACGCCTCGTTGATGACTGAGCGCATCTTGGTGCCGAACACGCCAAGCTTGCCTGCTCGATCCAGGAGCTTGTCGAGATCCGGGATCGGCTTCATGAGGCTCACGCCATCCTTCTCTTCCGCAAGGCCCTTGTCGACCTTGACGATCGGCACAACGCCCCGCTCTTCCCATAGATAAGTCGGAACCGGCTTGCCCTTCGCCTCGCCGTCCATCGTGCGCTCAAACAGGATCGACGCTATGACCTTGTCGCCAGTGAAGCAGGGCGCGGTGATAATGCGCACGCGCATCTCGTGCACGAGTTCATACATCTTGGCGTCGTCGCCTTTGTATTCGCTCTCCGGAATTCCGTAGAGCCGCAACGCGCCGGGGGTCGAGCCGCCGCTTTGGTCGAGCGCGGCGATGAATCCGGGCTTACTCGACATCTGCGTCATCATCTTCTCGTTGGCCATGGCGGTCATCCCTCGCTTTCGATGTTCTCGCGCTTAAGCCGCGCGTTTCGTGCAATTAGGCAAATAGGACGCGGGCGCGAAGGAGCGCATTCCGCGTTTGGCCGCTTCGCCACAACCGAAGCCGCCTACGCCGTAGTTTATCATCGAATGGGTGACTGTCACGCGACGGCGACATTTCGTTTATCCGGGTTCGGCAGCACGCCTTTGGGAAGTCGACCCGGCAGATCGCGCCCGAGGCGCTCGGCATCGGCAGGCGCGCCGGCGGCGGACATCGCCATTCGTCGGCGCTAGCCAAGCGCGACCCGCTCAGAGGGGATCACGTAGCGCTCTGAGGTTCGAAAAAGCCCTACGAAGCTCGGCTGTTGTCAAAAACTCAGCCTTGTGACAGGTCCATCGCCGCAAGCGCGAGGTTCTCGGCGCGGAATGGCCGAAACCGCCACTCAGTATCGCGCCGCCTGGTTGCTGTTTGCTCACCCCAACGCCATCTGTCATCGGCCATGAAGAGCTTAACTTTCGTGTTCGCCGCCGCGCTGACGGCGCTTCCTGCACTCGCGGCCGACGACGGCTATCCGCCCGGTCTGTTCGAGCATTCGCCCGTCGTCCCGGGACCAAATGACCCTTCCGATACTCAGGCCCCGCCGAGCGACGCAGCCGGCCCGCCCGACGCGGGCGTTCCGCCTGAGGGGAACGCGTCGCTGGACGACTATTGCGCGCACGTCGCCTCGCACACATTCCACAGCCTTGCGGAGGTCAAGCGCGCACACGCCCAATGCGATCAGGCCGGCCCGCCACTCGATCAGTGACCCCTCGAGAGGTCGCGGTTGGAATTGCAGTAGTCCGCGCGGACGCGGCGCGTAGGCTGTCGCTCAGAGGTTAGGCGGCTTGTTTGGCGAGGCTTTAGCGTCGCGCGCGACCATGTTCGGGTCCGGGTTAGCGACATTCACCTTATCGCCGGTTTGGGTGGATTCGAGAGGACTGTCGATGAGCCGGTCGGACAACGCAAGGCCCGATTCAATCTGCACCTTGTTTCCAAGATCGCGTCCAACGACGACCGGCTTCAAGGCGACCTTGTCGTCGGCGTCAAGCGAGGCGACCTCCATGCCCTTTGTGCCGAAGAAGAGCGCGGTCAGCGGAACGGTGAGCGTGTTCGGGTCGGCGGGAATATGGAAATGAACTTCGGCGAAGGCGCCAGGCCAAAGCTTGTTGTCGGGGTTGTCCGCCTGGAGCTCGACCAGCGAGGTGCGTGAGCTTTCCGCCAGCGCGTTGGAGGTCGAGACAAGCTGAGCTTCGAAGGTCTCTTTCTGGCCCGGCAGACGCAGCGTGGCCTTGATGCCCGGCGCAAGCTCGGCGAGGAAGGCCTGAGGCACGTTCACATAAATGCGCATACGGTGGACATCCGCGACCTGAAACAAGGCGCGCCCCGTGTTGCCCCCGGCGTTGACGAGGTCGCCGATATCGACGTTCCGGGCTGTCACCACGCCGTCGAACGGTGCCCTGATCTCCTCGAACGCCGTCAGCTCCTCGAGCCGTTTCACCGCGGCCTGCTGCGCGACAACATTCGCCTTAGCCACTGAGAGCGCCGCGACTTGCGAGGCTGCGTTCAAGCGATCGTTATCGCCCTGTTGCTTGCTCTGCCAACCCTGAACGACAAGCTGCGACGTCCGCTGGTCGGTCGCCCGGCCGAGCTCGGCGTTGGCCTGCGCTTGTTGAACCGCGGCCTGCAGCTGAACCAGTTGCCCCTTGGCTTGTTCGAGCTGTTGGTCGAGATCGGGGGCGGAAATCGTCGCCAGGATCTCGTCTTTCGTTACATGGGCGCCAATGTCTTTGTGCCAAGCGCTGATATAGCCGCTGGCGCGGGCGAAGAGCGAGCCAGTATTGAAAGCCGCGACATTGCCCGGAAGAACCAGCTCTTGTTCCGTTGGTCCGTGCTCAGGCCTTACAATCCGCACGGTCGGAACCGTTTGAGCGTCGGTCCAGGTCGCGACCTCCTGTCGGCTTTTCGCTCGGTTCGTAATGCCAAAATAGGCGAGGCCGCCGGCGCCAATCGCAAGAATGCAGACGACGACTAGGACACGGCCACTTTTGGCCGCCTTGGGCGGAGATTCGCCCTTGGGTGGAGTAGAGGAAGAGTCAGAGGACATAAAAGCTCCGGATCAGGCGTGAGAGGGCAGCCCGACGAGGGGCTCCGGCGCGTTGGCGTTGGCTTTGTTCGGATTGGATCGGTGTGCGATCGAGAACACCGTCGGCACGAACAACAGCGTCGCGAAGGTGGCAAACAGAAGACCTCCGATGACGGCGCGCCCCAATGGGGAGTTTTCGCCGGCCTCGATGGCCATCGGCGCCATGCCGATGATCATGGCGAGAGCGGTCATCAGCACCGGCCTAAAACGCGTTGCGCCGGCCTCGAGCGCGGCGTCGGCCGCGTTCTTACCTTCTTCCATCTGCTCGCGCGCGAAGCTCACGACGAGGATGCTGTTCGCGGTGGCCACGCCCATGCACATGATCGCTCCAGTCAAGGCGGGCACCGACAGGCTCGTCTGCGTGAGAAACAACATCCACACGATTCCAGCCAACGCCGCCGGGAGCGCAGTAATGATGACGAAAGGGTCGAGCCAAGACTGAAAATTTACGACAATCAGCAGATAGATCAGTACGATGGAAAAGGCCAAGCCAACGAACAGCTGATAATAGGCGCTCTGCATCGTCGCCACTTGTCCGCGGATCGTGACCGTGGACCCTTTGGGCAACTCGCCGCGCGCGTCGTCGACAATCTTTTGGACGTCCGCCGCCACGCCGCCAAGATCGCGATCCTGCGTCGTCGCGTAAATATCGACAACGCCCCGGATGTTATAATGCGAGACGATCGCGTCGAGCGGTTCCGGCGAAAAGGTGGCGAGACCGCCAAGCAGTTGGGTCGAATTCGAAGTCCTCAGCGGCACGTATTTGAGGTCTCCAAGCGTATCAATGCCATATTGAGGGGTTTGAACCGAAACGGCGTAAGAGACGCCGTTGGGGCTCAGCCAATAGGTCGGAGCAGTTTGGGTGCTGCCTGAGAGCGTCGTCTGGAGGCTGGTCGAGGCGTCGTTCTCGGTGAGCCCGACCACGCCAGCGAAATCGCGGTTGAAATCGACCTTCAGCGCGGGGTCTTGGAAAGCTTCCTGGATGCGAGGATCGGCGATTCCAGGAACATGACGAATCTTAGTGAGCAGTTTGGTCGCGAACGCACGACTCGCTTTGAGGTCAGTGCCTGCGATCTGGACGTCGAGGGGAGCCGGCGAGCCGAAGTTCAAAATCTGGCTAACAATATCCGCTGGAAGGAACGAGAAGGTCGTGCCCGGAAAGGCCTTCGGAAGCTGTTCGCGCAGCATCTTCACGTAGGTGTCGGTCGCAGTCGACCCCTCGCGCATACTGATCAGCATGTCGGCATCGAAAACACCGATCGTTCCAGTATTCTGATACGACAAGTTGATACCGCTGACGGGCAGACCGATGTTGTTGACGATGCTGGTCACGCGGTCGGGTGGGATGATCGAACGAATCTTCTGTTCGACCTGGTCTGTTAACCGCGTCGTTTCCTCGATTCGAGTTCCTGTCGGCGCCCTCAAATGGATCTTGATTGCGCCGGAGTTGATCGAAGGGAAGAAGTCTTGCCCCAGAAAGGGGGCGAGCCCGAGCGACAATAAGGCGAAGCAGACGAAACCGCTGGCGAAGACAAAACGGTGTCGAAGCGCCAATTGCAGGAGCGCCAGATAGCCCTGTCGAAACCCTTCGAAATAATGCTCGAACCTTTGCTGAAAGCGGCCAAAAAACCCGAGGCGGCGCGGCTCGCCTGAATCGCCGCCTGCTGGGTGAGGATGCTGATTCTTGAGCAAAAAATGCGCCATTGTGGGCACGAGCGTGTAGGTAAGAATGTAGGAGGCGATCATTGCGAAGACGACCGCCATCGCCAGCGGACGGAAGAGATAGCCCGCCACTCCACCGAGTGTGAGCAAGGGCACGAAGGCGATGCAGATGCAAAACAAGGCGACGGTCGCCGGCGGCATGATCTCGTTCGCGCCCTTGGTGATAGCGGTCACAATATCCTCGCCATGCTCCATGTGACGGTTGATGTTCTCAATCGTCACAGTCGCATCGTCGACCAGGATGCCAACGGCAAGTGCAAGGCCGCCGAGTGTCATGACGTTGATGGTCTGGCCAAGCAGAGAGAGAGCGGTCAATGAACTAAGGACTGCAAGCGGTATCGAAACCGTGATGATGAGTGTCGACCGCCAGCTGCCGAGGAAGACAAGAATCATGAATCCTGTGAGGGTCGCCGCGATCACACCCTCGCGAACGACGGCGCTGACGGAAGATTTGACGAAATCGGACTGGTCCCCAACGAACTTAAGGGTAACGCCTTGAGGAAGCGTGGCCTCGACTGCCGGAAGGCGCCCCTTGATGCCCGCAATGACGTCGAGTGTGGACGCCGAGCCGATCTTAAGAATCGACATCAAGACGCCCTTGTGGCCGTCGAGCTGGACGACATTCGTCTGCGGCGGCGAACCGTCGTGGACGTAGGCGACGTCGCGCATGAACACGACCGTGCCGTTGACCACCTTCACCGGCAAATTGTTGAAGTCTGCAACAGCTTTGGGCGAATCGTTGAGGTCTACGGTGAATTCGTAGGACCCGATCTTCTCCGTGCCGACCGGATTGATCTGGTTTTGCTGGGCGAGCGCATTGCCGACATCTGTGGCTGAAAGATTGTGGGCGCGCAACGCATTCTGGTCCAGGTCGATCTGCACCTGGCGCGTCGCGCCGCCATAAGGATAGGGAATCTGGGCGCCTGCTACTGTCGTCAGTTGCGGCCGAACGAAATTCATAGCAAGATCGAACAGCTCGACCTGCGAATGCGTGTCGCTGGACAAGGCCAGCTGAATCACCGGGACGCTCGAGGCGTTGTAAACCAGAATGATCGGCGGCGTCGCCCCTGCGGGAAGCTGCTTCAAAATGGTTTGCGAAATCGATGTGACCTGAGCTTGCGCTGCATTGATGTCCACATTCGGCTGGAAGAAGATTTTGACGACGCCCATGCCGGGAAACGACTGGGATTCAATGTGTTCAACATCA
This sequence comes from uncultured Alphaproteobacteria bacterium, assembly GCA_963737365.1. Taxonomy (GTDB): domain Bacteria; phylum Pseudomonadota; class Alphaproteobacteria; order Rhizobiales; family Beijerinckiaceae; genus Roseiarcus. The sequence continues at coordinate 1,385,047 of CAVTSD010000001.1, read as the reverse complement.
TTGACCGTCGTTGAAAGGACGCGTTCGTAAGGCCCGACAATTCGGCCTGCCATATCGTCGGGCGACAGACCAGTGTAGCCCCACACAACCGAGATGACCGGAATGCCGATATTGGGAAAAATATCGGTGGGGGTCCGAACGGCCGACATCACGCCGAAAATCATCACCAGGATCGCCATGACGACGAACGTGTAAGGACGCGCAAGAGCCAACCGAACGACGGCAGTCATGAAGCCAAGCCTGTTAGTGAAGCGTCGCGCCCTTTATGTTGTTCCAGGCTGACAGCTAATCGCCATCGCCCCTGGAGGGGCTGTCAACGCCTTTCAAGATATAAGCGCAGACTGCTGCAGTGCGACATCAATTTATGTTGACCTCTCCACGATGTGACCTGGCGAGCGCCGCCTCGCGAAAGGACGGCCCCTGTTCGCCTCCAAGGTCGATACGCCACGCCAAACGCCCAGACGCCTAACCTAGCCAAGAAAGTTGATGAGGCGCGATTGCCCCAGAGGCCGCCAGATCCGGCCTTCGCCAAACCCCTCAGACCTTGTCCCGCTGCAGCGGCGTCGTTGAACAGTGGATGCCGCCGCCGTTCTTGTGCATCGCGTCGTAGCGAATGGTCGTCCAGGTCACGCCGTGTCGGGCAAGGGCGTCGAGCGTGCGGTTGGTCGCCCCTTCCGGCATGAGCAGGCGACCAGGCCCGATCGCCAGGGAATTGTTGATCCAGGGATTGTCGGCTGGATCGATCTCTATCACACGGACGCTGCGCGCCTTCAGCTCCTCCAAAAAGGAATAGGGCAAGCCGAAAGGGTTCACCAAAGCCAGGTCCTTGTCGACCATCAGGAAGGACACGTCCAGATGGATGTCGTAGCCCGTGAGTTCGACGATCAGGAGCTCGACGCCCTGGCGCTTGAGGACCTCGGCGACCTGCAGAGCGCCGTCGCGATTGACACGCACGCCGACGCCGATCGCCGCCGTGCTGCTATTGATCCAGGCGAAGCTTCCACCTTCCATGACGCCCGTGCCCGAAATGGTGCGCAGGATCGGAATGCCGATCTTGGCGAGGGCGCGCGTGGTCGCCAGCTCCTCGCCGCGACGGATGCGCGCCCCCATGCGGCAAACGATGGCGCCTCCCTTGACCATGATGAGCGGGTCGCGGGTGTAGCAGGATTTTAGCCGCCCACCCTCGACGCCTTCGGCGTAAAAGACCTCGACGCCGGCGGCCGTCAGAGCCGCAACGAGCATGTCGTGCTCGGTCTGCATTGCCGGCACGTCTGGGGGCGTTTCGCTCTGGAAGTACCACCCCTCCTCGATATCGCCGAACGAGCCGAGCTCAGGGATGCGCTTGGCGGGATCGACGACCGCCATCTCGGGTCCGGGCCGGTGGACGAGAACGCTGCGGATCTGCCCGACATCGTTGTCGATGCCCCAAACGCGCCCCCAATACCTCTCAAGCTCGGCTTCGTCCTCGAACGGCGGAGAGGCGGGCGCGGCGAACATCTTGATTGTCTGGGTGTAGACCCAATGGGGATTGCGATCGTTCAGCATGGCTCTCTCCCGAGCGTGACTTGAGGTAGCAGGCTGGCGCCTAGCCTCGCGCCGGCAATAGGCTCGTCGGTGGCGACGTTACCGCACCAGGCCGAAGTTCGGAAAATGGCCGTTGTGAACGATGGAGACGGACGTGTGGCGCAGCCTCGGTCGCCCAATTCCGGCCCCAAGGCGCCCTTGCTCCGCCATCTGCCCGGCCGGATAACGGGAATTTATCGACAAGAAAGGGAACCGGGTGACAAGACATTTCGTTTGTTGATTGGTAAGGCCTTTCCGGGCTTGCTGCCGAGGGGAGAGATGCTTCGTCAGATCGTGATTGAGACTGAAACCCTTGGCAACTCGCGGACAATGTTTCGTTTACGTATCGATTCGAACGTGATCGCCGAGGGCTTGACGGCGGCGCAGGCTCACTTGCTGGTCGGTGAGATTTTGGACCGCTTTACCTTGCCTAAGCAGGATGAACGAAGCGTGCGTTCCCCGCCGTCACGCTGGAGAGGGTTTGGCGTGAACACTGAGAATGCTCCCTAGCGAGTTGATTTCCCGTTACGAGCTATGTGAATGTGTCAAACCCATTCCCTCTCGCTATTGGGCCACGCTTGGGCCATTAGGAACGGCCGACGACGGAGCTTCCGACGACCCGGACCTCGCCTTGCGATGTCAGCGTGGTTCCCATAAGTCGCCGGGTTGAGCGAGCGGGACGCCGGGCTCTTCTTTTCTCTCGTCGCGAAGGCCCAATGACTTTAGGCATCCTGAACCGCCGCCTGACTAGCCCAAAGGATCTCGTCGACGCAGGGCTGGTCGAGCCGGCCCGACTTCCGGAGCTCGAGTCGGTGGCCGAGCATTACGCGATCGGGCTCACGCCGGCGCTTGCCGAACTTATTCATTCTGACGACGCGAGCGATCCAATCGCGCGTCAATTCGTGCCCGACCCGCGCGAGCTCATCCGCGATCCCGCCGAGCGCGACGATCCGATCGGGGACGACGCGAGGAGTCCGGTCAAGGGACTGGTGCATCGTTACCCCGATCGGGTTCTGATCAAGCTGGTCGCGGTCTGCGCGGTCTATTGCCGCTTCTGCTTCCGCCGCGAGCGCGTCGGTCCCGGCTCCGGTGCCCTGAGCGGGGCAGAGTTTGCGGCCGCGGTGGACTACGTGCGCGCCGACCAAGGGATTTGGGAGGTCATCTTGACGGGTGGCGACCCATTGACGCTCTCGCCTCGCCGCATCGCCGAGGTGACGGAGGCGTTCGCGTCAATCGACCACGTCAAAGTGTTGCGCTGGCATACGCGCCTCCCGGTCGCCGCGCCGGAGAGGGTGACAAAGGGGGTTGCTCGCGCCTTGATGGCCGAGGGCAAGACGACGGTGGTGGCTGTGCACGCGAACCATGCGCGCGAACTGACCGAAGCCGCCCGACTAGCGTGCCGACGCCTGGCGGCGGAAGGCGCGATGTTGGTCAGCCAGAGCGTGCTTCTGAAGGGCGTCAATGACGACCCGGAAACGCTCGTCGACTTGATGCGCGCTTTCATCGAGGCGCGGGTGAAGCCTTACTACCTGCATCACGGCGACCTCGCGCCCGGCACAACGCACTGGCGGGTGCCGATCGCGAGGGGACAGGAACTGATGCGCCTCTTGCGCGCCCGCCTTTCGGGGCTCGCGACCCCGACCTACATGCTCGACATCCCGGGGGGCCATGGCAAGGCGCCGATCGGGCCGCAATGGATCCATCGCGGCCAAGACGGGAAGCACGCGGTCACGGACCCGCAAGGCATTGAGCACCCCTACGCCGATCGCGTGGGGGCGGACAGCTAGCGGCAGGTCGATTTGGGTTTTCTTGGCCCAGGCCGTTTTGGTGCGAAAATCCCGTTTTTGGACTATTTGATTTCCTTGGATTTCCTTGGATTCTCTCGTCCGAATTGAGCCTTTTCAATGGGTTACACGGGAAAAACGAGCAAAGTTTTTCTCTTCGCCTCTCCCTTGAAAAACTGAAGCGCCAGACGGGCGGCCAGCGTCGAAGTCACACGAAAGCACAGGATTGCTCATGAGCTCAGCGTAAATTGATTTCTGATTTTATGCAACGAATTGTCGTTGAGCTGTCTGCCGACAATACACCAGCGCTAGGCGAAAATGTCTCTCAAATTGGGAATTGTGCGCCGATCGTCACCAAGTTCCTAGGAAGGCCGCGCCCACCAGCAGCGCACCGGTCAGAATATTCGCGAGGAACAGGCGGAAATTCAGCTCGGGGCGAGCAAGGTCGATCCGCCACGTCTGCCAAGCGAGGTGAGCGACAACGACCAGCATTCCGATGGCGTAGAGCGGCGACATGCCCACCATCCAGCCCCCAAGCGACCACGCCCCGACGGTCAAAATGTAAAACAGGCCGATCCAGGCTTTGCCATGCTCGCCGAACAAAACTGCCGTCGACTTGAGGCCAAGTCGGGCGTCGTCTTTCACGTCGACGTAGGCATAGACGGTATCGTAGCCGATCTGCCAGGCGATGGCCCCGGCCCACATCAGCACGGCTCCCGCTGGGATATGCCCCGCAATTTCGGCCCAAGCCATCAACATTCCCCAATTGAACGCCGCGCCCAGAACGGCTTGGGGCCAATGGGTGAACCGCTTGCAAAGCGGGTAGATGAACACGAGCGGCAAAACGCATATCGCGACCAGGCGCGTGTATGGGTTCAGAAAAAGCAGGAGCGAAGCCGCAAGCGCGAGTTCGACGGCTAGGAAAACCAGGGCTTGGAGGGTGCCGATCTGTCCGCTCGCCATTGGCCGAAAGCGGGTGCGCTCAACGTGGCCGTCAAACTTCCGATCTGCGATGTCATTGACCGTCGAGCCGGCGCTTCTCATCAGCAAAGCTCCGAGAGAAAAGACAGCCAGTTCTCGAAGGGCCGGAAAACCGTGGGACGCCTGTATAAGCGCAGCCCAGCAAGGGAGGAGAGTGAGCCATGTTCCAACGGGGCGATCGAGCCGCGCCAGCCGTGCGTAAGGCCGCCATGCCTTTGGCAACCTGCGATCCACCCAGTCGCCCCGGTGAATATCGCTCAGGTCAGGGCGGCTCAGAGTCGTCATTGTAGGAGACTATACCCGGCTTCCGCAGGAAATCGAGCTTCTGGCTGCTGCGATTCCGCTGAGCGCCTCGGCGTCCGCTTGCCGTGTTCGCGCTATCAGCCGGCGGCCGCGAGCGCCCCGAGCCTGGCCTTCAAGGGCCGACGAATTGGAGCAACGCCGGGTCGTTGCCTTGGGAGACGCTCTCCGTCACGCTGCTTGCCACGACGGAATAAAGGAGGACGAAGCCCGCGGCATAGGCCAGCAAGGCGGCCAACAGCAGGACACTCTTCAGGACGCTCCGGCTCGGCGCGACGTTTGGATAAGCGCGCTCGAACTGGGCCGGATTCTCCAAACGGGCCACGACACATCTCCTTTCGCGTTGGCTGTCGAGCGTTCCAAGACCGAAGCCGAAGCCCCTCTGCCGCTCCTCGAAACAAGGAAACCAAATCCAGCCGATAGGTTGGTGGTATACCTTCGAGCGCCGCCGCGCCGTGACGCGGCTCACAGATCGAGTTTGGAAGGGGCGAAGTCTTGAGGAGAAACCGAGCGCGCGGCGCCGATACGCGCGCGCCGACGAGTCGCCCGGCCTACGACGCCAGTGAGGATTAATTCTCACATACCGGCGCCACCGCGCTTCACTCAAGCCGCAGCTCGTCTCAGCGCCGAACGCAGGCTGACCCGGACGTCGAGTTAGGCCGAAATCAGAGCCCGCTGCCCTCGTGGTTGATTTTCGCCGTCGCCACGTCGTCCATCATCGTAAGAAGCTTGTCGGGAACAGGCATTGGCGTGCAGGCCTTGTCTCCGTCGATGAAGAAAACGAGGCCGCCTGAATCCCCGTCAACTTTGGCGAGCGCCGCCTTGTCGCCGTAGGGCAGGCCGGGAGGCGTGAGCGGATTCATGGCGTAGATGCCGCGCAGGAACTCCCATTGCTCCGGCGTCAGCTGAATCCATTTGCCCTTGTGCGCTTCAACGGCCTTTTTCGGCACAGAAATGTCAACGCACCCGCCCGTTTCGGCGGCAAACGCAACTTGAGGCGCGATCGCTAGAAGGGCGGCGAGCGCAAGTGAAGCCTTATTCAACATGAGGACCTCCTATTCGGACGCCCCCGCGGGTTGTTTCCCTCCTGACGAACCTTCGATCGTCCTTGCGCCGATTGACGCGTCACAGAAACTGAAACCCTAGCAAGAGTGTACTAATCAAGAATTATGCCAAGATCAGACGCGCTTCTGGTTAAAGAGCATCTAAGCAGCCATATTCTCAAATACGACCGGCCTCTCGGAATTGTGAAATGAGCGTCGGTTTCTCGGTCTCCGCGCCCGCCGACTCTAGGACCCGCGACTCACCCGATGCGTTTGATTTCCCATTCGAGCGCAATTCCGCTCGTTTCCAGGACCCGGCGCCTGACCTCCTCGCCAAGCGCTTCGAGATCGGCGGCGGTAGCGGAGCCAAGATTGATGAGAAAGTTGCAATGCAGTGTCGACACCTGGGCGCCGCCGACGCGCAAACCCCGGCATCCTGCCTTGTCGATCAATTCCCACGCCTTCTCGCCCGGCGGATTCTTGAACGTCGAGCCGCCGGTTTTCTCGCGGATGGGTTGGGAGGCTTCGCGCGCGCGGGTGATCCTTTCCATCTCGGCTTCGATCGCCTTGGGCTCGCCAGGGCGGCCCTGAAACATCGCGCGGGTGAGAATGACGTCGTCCGGCGCAAGGCTGTGGCGATAGGAAAAACCCATGTCCGCGTTCGAAAAGACGCGCCTGGCGCCCGTTCGGTCGATACCACGCGCTTCGATGAGCGCGTCTTTGATCTCGCCGCCATGCGCGCCAGCGTTCATGACCAGTGCGCCCCCGATCGAGCCGGGCACGCCGCGCAGGAACGCCAAGCCATCGACGCCCGCAATGGCGGCGGCCTTGGCGAGATGAAGATCTGGCGTTGCGGCTCCGGCGACGATGCGTGACCCGTCCGCGACCGCGACCGCGCCGAAGGCCCGGCCGCCGAGCCGAATGATGAGCCCGGATACGCCGCCATCACGCACGATCAGGTTCGAGCCGAGTCCGATGGTGGTGATGGAGATCTCGCGCGGGAGAGCCGAGAGAACATAGGCGAGATCATCCTCGTCGGCGGGGGAGAACAAGGCCTCAGCCGGACCTCCAACCCGGAACCACGTCGCGTCGGCTAGGGGAACTCCGGCTGTCAGGCGTCCGCGGAGCTTGGGCGCCCGGGCCTTTATCTCGTCGACCAAGCCAGGCATCGGCACGTCAGGCTTTATCGAGCGCAGCGAGTTCGCCGGGGAGCGCATAGGCCCATTGCGTGATCGAACCGGCCCCAAGGCAAATGACATAATCACCTGGCTTAGCCAACGAATGCACCATGCCCGCCAATTTCTCGGGCGAGGGCAGCATCAGGGCGTGACGGTGGCCGTGGGCGGCGATCGCGGTCGCCAGCGCCGCCTTGTCGACGCCCTCGATCGGCGCCTCTCCGGCCGCATAGACGTCGGCGACGAGGACGGTGTCGGCGTCGTTGAAGCAGGTGGCGAAGGCGTCGAACAGCGACGCGAGCCGGGTGAAGCGGTGCGGCTGCACGACCGCGATCACCTTGGCCTCGGTCGCCGCCCGCGCGGCTCTCAAGACCGCGGCAATTTCGACCGGATGGTGGCCATAGTCGTCGTAGATGGCGACGCCATTCCAGGTCCCCGTGAGCGTGAAACGCCTGCGCACCCCGCCAAAGTGGGCGATCGCCTTGCGAATGACGTCGATCGGCGCGCCAAGCTCGTGCGCGACCGCGATCGCCGCCGTGGCGTTAAGCGCATTGTGGCGGCCGGGCATCGGCAACGCGAGGTCGTCGATGAAGGTCGCCTGGCCCGTCGCCCGATCCCGGATCAGGACCGAGAATCGGGTGACGCCGCCGGCAAGATTGATGTCCATGAGGCGGACGTCGGCCTGCGGATTCTCGCCATAGGTCAGGATTCTGCGGTCTTCCACCTGGCCGACGAGTTCCTGCACCGTGGGATGATCGAGGCACATGACCGCGAAGCCATAGAAAGGCAGGTTGCCGATGAGCGCAAGAAAGGCGTCCTTGATGGCGTCGAAGGTCTTGAAGTGGTCGAGGTGCTCGGGATCGATGTTGGTGATGACCGCGATGTCGGCGGGAAGCTTCAGGAACGTGCCGTCGCTCTCATCGGCCTCGACCACCATCCAGTCGCCGGCTCCGAGGCGGGCGTTGGTGCCATAAGCGTTGATGATGCCGCCATTGATCACCGTCGGATCGAGCCCGGCGGCGTCGAGCAGCGTCGCCACCAGCGACGTCGTCGTCGTTTTCCCATGCGTGCCGGCCACGGCCACGCATTGCTTGAGCCGCATGAGCTCAGCCAGCATTTCCGCTCGGCGAACGACCGGAATGCGCCGCGCCCGCGCCTCGACGACCTCCGGGTTGTCGCGCTTGACCGCGGACGAAATGACGACCACGGCGGCGGCCCCGAGATTGGCCTTGTCATGGCCGACAAACACGGTCGCGCCCTGCTCACGCAGGCGCTTGACGTTGGCGTTGTCGCTTTGGTCCGAGCCCTGAACCTGATGGCCGAGGTTGAGGAGCACCTCGGCGATGCCCGACATGCCGATACCGCCGATGCCGACGAAGTGGATGGGGCCGATCTGGTTCGGCAGTTTCATGCTTTCAAAACCCTCAGCGGGCCCGGCTCCCGGTCAGGCGGCCCCCAAACAACGTTCGACCGCATAAGGCGATTCCATCGATTTGGGAAACGGGGCCGCCGCTCCGCGGGCTTACAATGTCGAACGGTCAATCGCCGTTTCCGCTTCCGCGATGCTCTCCGGCCGGCCGACATGCACCCAAAGGCCGTCGAGACGAACGCCGTAGAGCCTGCCCTTCGCCGCAGCGGCGTGAAAGAACGGAGCGAGCCGGAACACCTCCGCCGTCTCGCTGGCGAACAGCTGCGGCTTGAGTATACCGACGCCGGTATAGACAAAGGGGGCGACGTGGCGCGGCTCGCGCGGCTCGAGCCGCCCGTCATGAGTCATGCCGAAATCCCCGGGCCAGTCGACGCCGACCGCCCCGGCGCCGGCCGCGACCAGCAACAGAATGTCCATCGCCTCTGGGTCGAAACTGCGGGCGAGGCGCGCAATGTTCGAGCGCGGCCCTTCGATCCAGAACGCGTCGGTGTTGCAGATCAGGAACGGGTCGTCGCCGATCAGCGGCAGCGCGCGCTTGATCCCGCCGCCCTGATCGAGCAGCTTCGACCGCTCGTCCGAGATGACGATCTTCGGCGACCGGCGCTCGGCGAGGTGCGCCTCGATCTGATCGGCGAGCCAATGCACGTTGACAATCGCCCGCTCGACCCCGTTCTCCGCCAGCCGATCGAGGCAATAATCGATGAGCGTGCGGCCATGAACCTTGACGAGCGGCTTTGGCAGCGTCTCGGTGATCGGCCGCATGCGCGTGCCGAGTCCCGCGGCGAACACCATGGCCGTCTTCGGAACGGGCGGGCTCATCGGGCCTCAGCGATCAGGATTCGGGGTCGGAATCTTCCGGCGGTGGGCCGAGCGCCCGCGGCAAGTGGTTCCGATACCAGACCGCGAGCGGTTGAAGCAATGGATGGGCGAGGTTGCGCGCAAGATATCGTTCGATCCGCGGCAGGTGGCGCAAGTACTCAGGCTTGTGATCGCGTTTGTCGAGCCGGGCGAATAGGCCAAGGATCTTGGTCGCGCGCTGGGCGCCCATCGCCGCATAGGCGGCGGCGAAGCGCTGGGTGTCAAAGGCGGGATCGGCGGTCGCCCTGCGGCGCATGTAGAGGGCGGCGAGACGCATCTCGAGGTCTTCGGGAACGTCGACACGCGCATCCTGCAACAGAGACACGACATCGTAAGCCGGCGGCCCGATCACCGCGTCCTGAAAATCGATGAGGCCTACACGCTTGAGCCCCTGCCGATCCCCGAGCCAATGAAGATTAGGCGAATGGTAGTCGCGCAGCGTCCAGGTGGTGGGGTCGGCAAGGATCGGCGCCAGGAGCTCGCGCCAGATGCCCAAGAACTGCATGCGCGCGCCCGATGGCGGCGTCACCCGAGCGATCGCCGGCGCATACCAGTCGAGCACGAGCTCGACCTCGACCAGCATCGCTTCGATATCGTAGACCGGCGGCTGGTAGGGTTCTTCGCCGGCCGACAAGCTCGGCGGCAGGTCGCGTTCGTGCAAATCGGCGAGAAGAGCGATCGCCGGCGCATAGCGCGCGCCGTCCGGAACGCCATTGTGAGCGATGGTGGTCGAGCCGAAGTCTTCGATCAGGGCGAGACCCTCGCCGACGCTATAGTCGATGAGGGCCGGGGCCGCATAGCCGAGGCTCCGCAAGCCCTCCGCCATAGCGATGAAAGCGCGGATGTCGGGCGACAGCTTGGCGATGGCCGCATAGGGCTTGCCGAAGCGGATGATGGGCCCCTCCGGCCGAGGCGGGGAAATCATCAATATCGCGGTCTCGCCGGTCGGCTGGGTCAGGCGCTCGTAGGCGCGAATGGACGCGTCGCCCTGTAGAAATTCGCGGCTCGCAGCGGCCCAGCCGGCGCGCTCGAGGAGCCTCGCGACGCCAAGCGCCAGCGTCAAGCGCGGCTTGATCGCGCCGAGCCCACGCAAGGTCAGCCGGCGAAAATCAGGGCCGCGTTTTGCATCAAACCGGATCTCGACCTCGAGCCGGTCCGCGGGCAGCGCCTGCGCGACCTTCTCGGGCCACTCGACGACAGCGATCGCGCCGTCGACAGCCTCCTCCCAGCCCAGATTAGCGAGCTCGGTCGGGCCGCGCAGTCGGTAGAAGTCGGCATGGACCACCGGCCCGCGTGGGGCGTCATAGACTTGCATCAAGGTGTAGGTCGGACTCGGCGCCTCAAGTCCCGGCGCCTCGACGAGAGCCCCAATGAGCCCGCGGGCGAAGGCGGTTTTGCCCGCTCCGAGATCGCCGGTGAGGGCGACGAAATCGCCAGGCTCGAGCCACGCCGCCTGCGCTGCGGCGATGGCCAAAGTCGTCGCCTCGTCCGGCGCCTCGAAGCTCCAAACACCCGCTTCTTCTGTTACGCCGGCGAGACCGTTCATGCCCTCTACTGGACCGATTGCGCCTTGGGGGGCGCCATGACTTGTGGGCTTGCCGCGGACGCCCCTGCCGGATCCACCGGAAAGATGCAAGTGACGGTCGTACCCTCCCGGGGCGCCGTGTCGATCAGGACCCGGCCCTGATGCAGTTCGACCATCGATCTCACGATTGAAAGGCCGAGGCCAGGGCCTCGATGCCGGGACCCATTGGGGAAGGTCTCGAACCGCTCGAAGACGCGATCGATCATCTCGGGCGGAATGCCGCGTCCGCGGTCGCTGACCTTGAACACGATCTCATCGCCACGCCGCATCGCCGCCAAGGTAACGGTTTGCCCCGCCTCCGAATAGTTGATCGCGTTCGAGAGAAGATTGAACAAGACCTGGCGCACCCGACGGCCGTCCGCGTGGAGGGATCCCACTCCGTCGGTCATGACGATACGCAATTCGATCGCCGCTTCGCTCAGACGGTCCTGCACGCCCGCCGCCGCCGCCTTCATCGCCTCGGCGACGTCGACGTCCTCGAGCCTGAGCTCCAGCGCGCCCGCGTCCATAGAGGCCAGATCGAGAATGTCGTCGATGATGGCGAGCAGCGCGTGCGACGAATCGGTGATGAATCCCGCATATTCGACCTGCTTCGGATTGAGCGGGCCAACGCCCCCGCCCGCCAGAAGCTGGGTGAAGCCGATGATGTTTGTTAGCGGCGTGCGGAGCTCATAGGAAACGTGGTTGACGAAATCGTTACGGAGCTTTTCAGCCGCGATGAGCGCCTGATTGCGCTCGGTCAGCGCACGCTCGATGTTGACGCCCGCGGTCACGTCGAGCGACGTCATGAGCGTCGCTCCGTCCGGCAACGGCAGAGCGGCGCAATCAAGGATCAGGCCGTCCGTGCGCTCGATCCGCACGATCCGGCTCTTGCGATGGTCGGGGAGATCTACGATCACGGCCTTAAGCTCGTCGAAAAGCGCGGCTTCGCTGCACAGTGGCTTGCAGGCGCGCGCGATCTCATCGACATGCGGGCGTTCGCCCAAGATTGTCGAATCGATTCGCCAAATTTCCGCGAAGGCCGGATTGAAAAGCTTCATGCGCCCGTCGGCTCCGAACGCCGCCACCCCTTCCTTGAGCGCGTCGAGCGTTTCCCCCTGCACATGCGTAAGCGCAGCGACCTGGGAGGCAAGCGCGAAGCTCTGCGTCGCATCGTCATAGAGATAGGTGACGCCCCCCTTTGGATTGGGACTGACGACAACGCGGAGCGCCCGTCCATCGGGCAGATGCCACACGGATTCGGCGGGCTCGATCGCCTGGTAGGCGCTCAGTTGCTGCGCCTTCCAGGCGCGGAAGTCGACCTGTTCTGGCAATTGCCGTTTGGCGCGCAGGCGATCCAGGATTTCGCCATCGCTCGGCCCCTGATCGAGAAAGGCGGGCTCAAGCGACCAGATTTGGGCGTAGGCCGCGTTGTACAACGTCAGACGCTTGGATTTGTCGAAGATCGCGACCGCCGTGGACAGCCGATCGATCATGCGCGAATAATCGTCTTCGTTGCGCTCCATTTCCGCCTTGAGCGCCACGATCTCGGAAGTGTCGCACGCGACGCCAGCGGAACCAGTCGGAGCGCTTGCCTCGACGGCGTCATAGGTTCGGCGGTCGCCGCGGACAACCGCCGGCGCGCGGCGTTTCCAGGCTCCGGACTCCTTGAGCGCCGCCGTCGCTTCGCGGCGCACCCCCGGATCGAATATTTCACCGCAGTTGGCGATCGCGGCCTCAGCGTCCGGAGCGTCGACAGCTTGAGCATAGGCGGCATTGCACCAGACGATTCGGCCGATCGTATCGCGCGTCCATGCCGGCATATCCGCCGTTTCGAGCGCGCGGCGAAGACCGTTTAAGGCGCCCTCGGCTTCCGCAAAGGAATCGCGCAACTGAGCCAACTGAAGGCGCTCGCCCGAGACGTCGCGAATGCGCATCATCGCGCTGCCCGACACCGGGCGCCCGTCGAGCTCGAGATGACGGCCGCGCAGGCTGACCACGGCGGCGGCAAACGCTTCGCCGCGCTTCAGCAACCGGTCGGTCGCCTCTTCGATCTTGGCTGCCTGGGGTGGATTGAGCCATGAGTTGAAGGCGAGCACGCGCGACGACAGCGAGGAATCGGCGACAAGAGCGAAATCGCCCTCGATCGTCGGCTCTGCGTCCGGGCGCTCCCAGGAGACGAGGATCTGCGGCTCGCTTCGCAACATCAGCGCTGCACGGTCGAGTTTCGCCTTGGTCCGCGCGAGTTCCGTCTCGAGCTCGACGACGCGGCGCGTCCAGAGTCGGCGGCCAAGCAGATGAAGGACAGCGATGATGGTCGCCAGCAGCATGAGCGTCAAAATGACGAGGCCGATAACATTGGCTTCGACCGACGCCATGTCGAACGCCGCTCGCGCTGGCCCGCTCAAGGACTGAGAAAGGTCTTGCGCGCACGCGAGCGCCCCCGCAAGCAGGTAAAGCGCCAAGGCCGCGGGCGCCCGGGCGGCAGCCGCCCATTTAAGCCGTCCCGTCCGCTGGCCGGTTTCGGAGCGCTTCGCCCCGCTGAGCCCCCGCAACGAATTGCCTCCTCGAGAGTCCAACGACGATGTCTCGCGTCAGCTCGGTGGTCCGCCAACCCCTTCCCTCCGCCAAGAGAGTCCAAATCAGCCCCTCCACAGGATTACGAAATGTTTGCCGCAAAGTCGTTAACCATGGGGAGCGTGCGGCGAGGGACAGTTGGCGCATAGGCGCTAGCCCTCGTGGTAAGGTGGACTGCGAGCGACAAGATGTGCCGGTTCGGGCCTTCATCGTTGTGCGGCCCGTCCATCTTTATTTAAAATTGTTACTGTCGCGGGCCGCGGCGCACGAGGCCGAGGATATCCTTGATCGCGTCCACGTTCGGACGCGCGATGGCGCGCGCCTTCTCAGCCCCATCTGCAAGGACGGCGTCGGTATGGGCCGGATCGGCCGCGAGCCGCAGCATCTCGGCGCGAATCGGCGCGAACTTGTCGATCGTCAGGTCGGCCAGCGCGGTTTTGAACGCGGAGAACTGGCTGCCGCCGAAGCGTTTGAGTACGTCGGCCTTCGTCTCGTCGTTCAAGGCGGCGAAGATGCCGACGAGATTATCGGCTTCGGGGCGCCGCGCCAGACCCTCGACCTCGCTCGGCAGCGGCTCGGGGTCGGTCTTAGCTCGGCGAATCTTCTGCGCGATCGTGTCCGCGTCGTCGGTAAGCGCAATATAGGCGTTCTCCGAGGTGTCGGACTTGGACATTTTCTTACTGCCGTCGCGCAGGCTCATGACCCGCGTCGCCGGCCCCTGGATCAGGGGTTCAGGCAGCGGGAAGAAAGCGTCGCCATGGCCGTGGGCGGCGATCGAGGCGGCAAAGTCATTGTTGAACTTCTGCGCGATGTCGCGCGAGAGTTCCAGATGCTGCTTCTGATCGTCGCCGACCGGAACATGGGTCGCGCGGTAGACGAGAATGTCGGCCGCCATCAGCACCGGATAGTTGTAAAGCCCGACCGACGCGTTCTCGCGGTCCTTTCCCGCTTTCTCCTTGAACTGGGTCATTCGGTTGAGCCAGCCAAGACGCGCGACGCAATCAAGGATCCAGGCGAGCTCCGAATGCTCGGCGACCTGGCTCTGGTTGAAGACGATATTGGCTTTCGGATCGATGCCGCAGGCAAGAAAGGCCGCTGTCACTTCGCGCGTGGTGCGCGCCAGCTGCTCCGGGTCGTGGGGCATCGTCATCGCGTGCAGGTCGACGACGCAATAGATGCACGGATGCGTCTTCTGCATCTCGACGAAGCGCTTGATCGCGCCAAGATAATTGCCGAGGTGCAGATTGCCCGTCGGCTGAACGCCGGAAAAAACGCGCTCGGGAAACTTCGCCATTTCTTCGCTTGGGTTCGGGGCCCGGAGGGGCGGACCTTATGGCAACGCGGGCACACCCGCGCAAGGGGCCACAGCTCGGCTGTGTTCCTGCCTAGCAGCAATTTTACCGGCGCGCCCTAATGTTTTCAGTAACTTGAGACCCCGTTTAGTTCCGCCCTTCGTTTTTGGCGCTTCTGCCGCACCAAGATAAACATGTTATAAATGTAATAATGACCACGCTGAGCAATCCTCTAGGCGCGGGGGCCAGGCTCACCCTCGCCGACTGCAAGATCGACCATGATCTCGGCCGCCAGCCGCTCGAGCGCCTTGCGCAATTCATCGAGTTTGAGGCCATCGGGGACGCCGAGGCGGGCGCTTGCGCGGAACATCTCGACGCCCGTGAACGGCTCGCCTTCGAGACCGCTCATGAACTCTTCGATGTTGACGCCGAGGGAGGTCAGCGCCTGCGTCACGTCGCGCACGATGCCCGGCCGCTCTTTGCCCACGATCTCCAGCGTGACAAGGCGCGCCGGCTTTTCGGCCTCCGCCGCCGCGCCGCGCTCGATCGAGACGTGCAAGCCTGAAGGGGCGAGCTTCGCTAGCGCGGATTCGAGCGGAATGAGATTTTCGTCCGGAATCCGAACCAGCACCACGCCTGCGAATTTACCCGCCAGCCGCACAGAGCGGCTTTCGAGCCAGGTCCCGCCGAATTCGACGACCTTCTCGGAAATCGCGTTGACGAGGCCCGGCCGGTCGTCGCCAACGAAGGTCAGAACGAGCGATGTCATAATAAGCTCCCTGGGGCGGGGCGGAGGTCGCGCATCCTACCCGGCCGAAGACCAAGCGCGCCATTGCAAAACGCACCGAAGGACCGCGCAATTGAATTCCGTCAAAAAGAATGCTGCGGTTGTTCCCGCGCGTCGCCCCCTTTTGTAAAAGCCGTGTGCGGGCTGTCCCCCGGGCCTGTTCGTTGAATTCGACATCTTGCGCGGGAAGGTTGAGACGCCAGGCCGGTAGATCGCCATGTTCCTCAAACAAGCCGATTGCTTTGCCGCCGCATTTCCGAAGTACGTAGAGCGCCTAAGTCAACTGCAGGACAGTGCTTGACCTTAACGACTGCACTCGGAGCAAAAAAGCACCGCGCAATCGCGATTGCTTATGGCGTTGTGTGCCACACCCTTTTTGCTCTGGCCGTCGGCGCGATGATCGCGGCGATGTATTTCGGAATGAACCAGTCCCTCGGGCGGGCGCCGCGACCTTGGAACTTGCTCGCGAACGCAATCCTGCTTGTTCAGTTTCCGATCGTGCACTCGCTTTCACTCTCCGCGTTTGGGATGAGAGTTCTCAAGCGCCTCGCCCCGAGGTCAATCGGCGAGCGGATGACGACAACCACTTATGTGATTGTAGCGTCCGTTCAGGTCTTGTTGCTTTTTGTCTTATGGACCCCCAGCGGCATTGTGTGGTGGCGCGCCAGCGGAATTGTGCTTTGCCTGCTGAGTGGTTTCTACGCGATTGCGTGGCTTTTGCTTCTCAAGGCGATATTGGACGCCGGCCTGGCGCTTCAGACAGGATTTCTGGGTTGGTGGGCCATCGCAAGAGATCGGCCGCTGGTGTTTCCGCCGATGCCGACCAAGGGACTGTTTCGCGTAGTGCGGCAACCCATTTATGTCGCCTTTGCGTTGACGCTTTGGACTGTCCCGACCTGGACCCCCGATCAACTAGCGGTCGCAGTTGTGCTGACCAGTTATTGCCTTATCGGGCCTTTGTTCAAAGAAAGGCGCTTCAGGCGACGTTTCGGGCTGGCGTTCGATGCCTACTCTCGCGAGGTTTCGTACTGGCTGCCGTCACGCCGGTCGATCAAGCGCAACGATCTTTCGATCTACGATATCTCGACGGATTGGTGGGACGGGAAGACACGTTGGCTGCGGACATTGCAAAATCTCGTGCCGGCGCGCTTCGCATTCTTTGATCCGATTGTTGGCGACTGGCGCGGCCTCTCGGTTCTGGATCTCGGCTGCGGGGGCGGTTTCATGGCCCCGGCTCTGGCAAAGCGCGGCGCAATCGTCACCGGCGTCGACCCCTCGAAACGAGCAATCGATTCAGCGCGCCGACACGCACAAGAAAAGCAATTGGAAATCGCCTATTGCGTCGGCAGCGGCGAGCGCTTGCCGTTCGCCGACGGCGCGTATGACATCGTCGTGTGCGTCGATGTGCTGGAGCATGTGGAGGATCTTGACCGAGTCCTTCTTGAAATACGGCGTGTCTTGCGCCCCGGCGGTATTTTTCTTTTTGACACCATCAATCACACTCGCTTGGCTTCGTTCATAATGGTCACGATCGGGGAGAATCTACTTGGGCTTCTTCCTCTCGGCGCGCACGACCCGGCGCTCTTTAAAAGGCCCAAGGATATGGCTGGAAAACTAGAAGCCGTTGGTCTCAGCCCCGGGCGTTTTGCCGGCTTCGGCCCCCGACGATTGAATCGAAGATTAGACTTCGTCTTCGGTTTCCTGCCGACGTTGGCATTACAATATTTGGGTGAGGCGAGATTGAAACCAGACAAAAAGGCTGATGTCGGAAAGCCTCAGAGTGAGGTGGCGCTAAACCGATAACGAGCGCGGGATAAGGCGCTGCGCTCAGCGAAGACGGGGCAGCGCGAGGGCGTCTGGATCGCCGTTTCGCCGCTCCGTCGCTCGCCCTGCCGCTTCCGAAAGAACGCGTCTTACAAAATGAACCGGCTCAGATCCGCGTTGGCGGCGAGGTCGCCCACATGACGCTCGACGAAATCGGCGTCGATGCGAACCTTTTCACCGGAGCGGTCGGCGGCGGTGAAGCTCACCTCGTCGAGGACCCGCTCCATCACCGTCTGCAGCCGGCGCGCCCCGATGTTCTCGACCGATCCGTTGACCTTCGCGGCGACGCGGGCGATGGCCGCAACCGAATCCTCGGTAAATTCGAGGTCGAGGCCCTCGGTCAGCATCAGCGCCACATATTGCTTGATCAGGCTCGCCTCGGTGTCGGTGAGGATGCGCTTGAAATCGTCCTCGGTCAGCGAATTGAGCTCGACGCGGATCGGCAGGCGCCCCTGTAGCTCCGGCAAGAGGTCGGAGGGCTTGGATATGTGGAAGGCGCCGGAGGCGACGAAGAGAATGTGGTCGGTCTTCACCGCGCCGTGTTTGGTGGCGACCGTGGTGCCCTCGATCAGAGGCAAGAGGTCGCGCTGCACGCCCTCGCGAGAGACGTCAGCGCCCCCGCGGTTTTCGCGGGCGCAGATCTTGTCGATCTCGTCGAGGAACACGATCCCGTTGCTCTCGACTTCGGCAATTGCGGCCTGAACGATCGCGTCCTGGTCGAGGAGCTTGTCGGCTTCCGCGGCGACCAACGGCTCGTGCGCGTCCGCGACCGTCATGCGCTTGGCCTTGGTGCGCTGACTCTTGCCAAAAATGTCGGCGATATTGATGGCGCCAATCGAAGCGCCCGGCATGTTCGGCAGTTCGAACATCGGCATGCCGCTCCCGCTCTGCGGCAATTCGAGTTCGATTTCCTTGTCGCTGAGTTCACCTGCACGCAGCTTGCGGCGAAAGGTTTCTCGAGTGGCGGGGGATGATGTCGAGCCAACGAGCGCGTCGAGCACCCGCTCTTCCGCTTCCATCTCCGCCTTGGCTTCGATGTCCTTGCGCTTGCGGCTCTTGACGAGCGCGATGGCGACCTCGACGAGATCGCGGACGATCTGCTCGACGTCGCGCCCGACATAACCGACCTCGGTGAATTTGGTCGCTTCGACCTTGAGAAATGGCGCGCCGGCCAGCTTGGCGAGGCGGCGCGCAATCTCCGTCTTGCCGCAGCCGGTCGGGCCGATCATGAGGATGTTCTTCGGCATCACCTCTTCGCGCATCGGCGAAGCCAGACGGAGGCGACGCCACCGGTTGCGCAGCGCGATGGCGACGGCGCGCTTGGCGTCCCCCTGACCAACAATGTAGCGGTCGAGTTCGGAGACGATTTCGCGGGGCGACAGGTCCGACATGAGATCAGAGGCCTTCGACAATCAGATTGAAGTTGGTGTAGACGCAGATTTCGCCCGCGATGCGCATCGACCGGCGCACGATCTCGTCGGCGTCGAGCGCCATTGGCATGAGCGCCCGGGCGGCGGCGAGCGCGTAATTGCCACCGGAACCGATCGCCGTCGCGGAGCCGAATTCGTCCTCCTCCGGCTCGAGCACGTCGCCCGAGCCCGATAGGGTGAAGCCCGTGCTTTTGTCGGCGACGATGAGCATCGCCTCGAGGCGCCTCAGATAGCGATCGGTGCGCCAGTCCTTGGCCAGTTCGACGCAAGCGCGCGCCAGCTGACCGGGATATTGCTCGAGCTTCGCTTCAAGGCGTTCGAACAGCGTGAAGGCGTCGGCGGTCGCGCCGGCGAAGCCCGCGATGACATCGCCCTTGGAGAGACGGCGAACCTTGCGCGCATTGGACTTGACGACCGTCTGGCCCATGCTGACCTGGCCGTCGCCGCCGATGACGACCTTTCCCCCCTTGCGCACCATCAAGATGGTCGTCGCATGCCATCCCGGCGAGCCGGCGGCTAAATCGTCAGCCATGGGTGAAGTCCTGAAATTGGCGGGCAAGCGCCGGATGTATGAGCGGAAGCGCCGCGGCGCAAGGGAGGCCGCGGAGTTCAAGCCGCTACTGAAAGCTCAGCCCATGCGCGTCAATTGAGGTCGTCGACCCAGATCGGGTTGGTCCAGGCGCGCCGGCGCGGGCCGTCAATCGCCACGATCCGGAACCATTTCAACTGCGGTGGGTCACGCCAGGCCCATCTTCGGACTTCAGCAAATTCGATGGTCGCTTCGGTTAGCCCGCGTCCGACCCGGCTCAGAGCCGGCGACGCGCCGGTGACGAGCGCAATGGTGTGGACAGGAGAGCACTCAACGCGCACTTCGTTTTTTGTGACCTCGACGTTGTGAATGCGCGGGCCCTGACTGGAATAGAATTCGCCGGCCTTCAACGCGCCGAGCAGCGATGCGGGTTCGAGCGTCTCTGATTTGACCATCACATAGCCGCCGAAGGCGTCGAGATCGCCGTTGTGGAAATGCGCGTCATCGCCGGCGACCGCCGTCAGCCGCCGATCCTCGTTGCAGAGCTGGTCAAGGAGATAGAACCCCTCTCCCCGATCGGTCAGCACAGCGCAGGTGTGATTATAGACTTCGACCGCATGCGCGGCGGCGAGCGAACGCCCGTCCTCGATCGTCAGTTGCGACCACGACGGATGGGCGATGGCGACAAAGGCGCCCGCCTCCCGCGCGCGCTCGGCGAGACGCGGCGCGGTTTCGTCCGGCTCCGTGGGAGGAAAGTCGAAAGGCAGGCCAGTCGCGACGATATGCCAATATTCGCCGGCGCTCGTCCCCATGGCGTGAACTTCGGCCCCTATGAGCGTGGTGAAAGTGTCGCAGCGCAGCTTGCGGGTGTCGACGATCGGCCAGTCGAAGCGGTCAAGAAAGTGGTCGGACACTTGCAGGAAATCGTAGCCTGCGCGCTTATAGGCCTCTGCGACAGCGACGGGCTTCAAAGCGCCGTCGGAGAGGTTGGAGTGGGCGTGAAGATTTCCGCGCCAGAAACGGCCCGGGGTCGAGAAGGGGCGAATCCGCATGGGGGTTCAGGTTGTGGGCGCCAGCATGGCCGGTCAAGCAGATTTGACTGAGAACCGTTGTTTTTTGCCTGACCGCCCACGCAAAATATGTCTAGACATATCTGTGACGTCCTCAGCCTCTGCGATCGAGGCGTCTCAACCCACGAATTCGATTGATTATTCGAACGAAATCGGCATGAAGCGTATTGATTGACCGAACGCCAAGCCAAGTTCGGCGGCGGCAAACAGCGCGAGGACTCTTCGGCGCCTCGCGCGATCAAGCGACTGGATGGCGGACGAGGAACCGGATCGCAGTCGCGCGCGTACTCAATTCAACCTGAACCCATCAAGGCGGTGCGCAACGCTCAGGCGCGCCAACGCCTCGAAACCTTGGCATCGCCGCCTAGATGGGGACGCGGCGCAAATCGGGAGCGGAAACGGCTCGCCTGATCCTGGAGGTCCAATGTCTTGGAATATGTTTTCACGTTTCGGCGCCGGTTCTGACCCCGAAATTGTCAGTTTTTCCGATCTGGAAGAAGCTGTTGGAACCAATGCCTGGACGGTCATCGATGTTCGCGAGGCGCATGAGTTCGCTACCGGTCATGTGCCAAACGCGGTCAACATGCCGATGTCGTCGTACGATCCAAACGATTTGCCGGAAGGAAAGCCGGTCGTTCTGATCTGCCAGTCGGGCACGCGATCGCGCAACGCCTTGAACAAAGCAAGGGCGGTTGGCCGCGAAGATGTAAGGCACTTTGCTGAGGGTATGAACGGCTGGCGCTCGCACAATGGACCGGTCACGCTTTAGCCTCTGGCTGAGCCTCCCGGAGAGCTTCTCAGGCCTTACGCGGCTCGCCGGCCACATAGGTCTGGCGCACCGTCCGATCGTCCCCGAGCGTGAGGAGCGCGAAGAGTTCGATCTCGAGATTGCCGCGGGCCGCCTCCATCCGATGCGCGAGCGCCGGCGTCGCGGCCGGATCAAGCGCGATAAGGTCCGCCTCCTTGCCGGCTTCGATCGAGCCGACGCGATCCTGGAGACTGAGCGCACGCGCGTTGCCGAGCGTCATTCGGTAAAACGCCTGCACGGCCGGCCACGACTGGCCATTGAGCTGTAGCACCTTGTATCCCTCAGCGGCCGTCCGCAGCATCGAATAGCTCGTGCCTCCGCCGACGTCGGTCGCAAGCGCGATCCGCACGCCCGCCTGCCTAAGCCGGGATTGATCGAAGAGGCCGGACCCGAGAAACAGGTTAGACGTCGGACAGAAGGCGGCGACGGAACGACTTTCGGCTAGCTGGGCGACCTCGCTGTCCTTCATATGAATGCAATGGCCGAAGACCGAGCGGGGACCCGTCAACCCAGCCTTTGCGTAGACGTCAATATAGCTCCGAGCCTCAGGAAAGAGAGCCGCAACCCGCGCGATTTCAGCCTTGTTCTCGTTGGCGTGGGTTTGAACGTAGCAATCGGGAAATTCGCGCGCGAGCGCGCCGGCGGCGTCAAGTTGCGCCTGCGTCGACGTCACCGCGAACCGCGGCGTGATCGCGTAATCGAGCCTGCCGCGGCCGCGCCAGCGCTCAATTAGCGCTCTGCTCTCGTCGTAGCCTCGCTCGACGGTGTCCATGAGCGCCGTCGGCGCGTCACGGTCCATCATCACTTTGCCTGCGATCATGCGTGCGCCGCGCGCTTCGGCCTGAGCGAAGAACGCGTCGACGGAGCTCGGATGCACAGTGCAATAGACCATCGCGGTCGTGGTGCCCGAACGAAACAGCTCATCGAGGAAGAAAGCCGCCACGCGCGCGCAATGCGCGGGATCGGCGAATTTCTGCTCTTCAACAAAGGTGTAATTCTTCAGCCAATCGAGAAGCTGTTCGCCGTACGAGCCGATCACCTGCGTCTGCGGATAGTGGACGTGCGCGTCGATGAAGCCGGCCATGATGAACGAGCCGGAGTGATCGTCGATGACCACGCTTGAGGGAGCGTGGGCGAGAATGTCGGGCGCTTCTCCAACCGCCTCGATGAGACCCCCGTTTACAAGCACGGCTCCATTTTCGATGAGGGAATAGGCGCGCGCGCTCTCAGCCGGATCGGCGGTGAACGAGAGAACGCGGCCACGAATGACGCGGGCGGTCGCGCTCAAGGCAGGATCTCCTTGAGCCTGAGCGCGGCAATCCGGTCGATCTCGGCGAGCGCGGTTTTTGTCTCGGCGTCCGCGTCGTTGCCCAGCCGATTGCGAAAGGCGGCGAGAATGTCGGGTGTGCTTTTGCCTTTGACCGCCATGATGAAGGGAAAGCCGAACCTTGCGCGATAGGCCTCGTTGAGCTCGGTGAACTGGCGCCGTTCGTCAGGCGTGAGCCGGTCGAGCCCCGCGCTCGCCTGCTCGCGCGTTGAGTCCGCAGTCAGCGTCTTGGCGGCCGCGAGCTTGCCGGCCAGATCCGGGTGGGCGTCGATCAGCGCGCGCTTCTGCTCCGTTGTTCCTTTCGCCGCCGCGGCGGCAAGCCCCGCGCCTAGCCCTGCGGCCGTGTCCGCGCCGGTCGCGAAACCGGCGTCATAGGCCGCGGCTGCAATCCATGGCGAATGCTCGTAGACGCCGCCGAAGCGCTCGATGAACAGCGTGCGAGTGAGTTGCGACGGCTTCCAGCCGCCCGGCGGCGGGTGCTTCGCGATCCAATGGCGCGCGATGTCGAGCCGGGTCGGAATCCAAACGCGATTGTGGCTAATCGCATAGTCGAGGAATCGCGCAAGCGCGAGCGCACGTCCAGGCCGGCCGACCAGGCGACAGTGGAGCCCGATCGACAACATCTTTGGCGCGACATCGCCTTCGGCATAGAGCGCATCGAACGAATCCTTGAGGTAGGCGTAGAATTGATCGCCCGAATTGAAGCCCTGCGGCGTCGCGAACCGCATGTCGTTGGCGTCAAGCGTGTAGGGCGTCATGAGCTGCGGGCCGCGCGGTCCCTCGAGCCAATAAGGCAAATCGTCGGCATAGGTGTCGGCGCAATAGACGAAGCCCCCCTCCTCCATGCCGAGGCGGATCGTGTTGATCGAGGAGCGTCCCTGATAGAAGCCGAGCGGTCGGGCGCCGGCGATTTCGGTGTGCATGCGCACCGCTTCGGCGATATGGAGCGCTTCGACCTCCGGCGGCGCGTCGCGATAATCGATCCACTTGAGCCCGTGCGTGGCGATCTCCCAGCCCGCCTCGTTCATCGCGGCGACTGCTTCGCGATTGCGCGCCATCGCCGTCGCCACCGCGTAGACAGTGACGGGAACCGAGCGCTCGGTGAACATCCGGTGCAGGCGCCAGAAGCCGGCGCGCGAGCCGTATTCGTAGATCGACTCCATGTTCATGTGTCGCATGCCCGGCCAGGGCGCGGCGCCGACGATCTCGGACAGAAAGGCCTCGGAGGCAGCGTCGCCATGCAGGATGTTGTTCTCGCCGCCCTCCTCGTAGTTGATGACGAACTGCACGGCGATGCGCGCCTGTTTCGGCCAGTCGGCGAACGGGGGCGTGCGCCCGTAGCCGATCATGTCGCGCGGATAAGTTTCCCCGTCGGTCATTCGGTCTTTTCCCGCGCTTAGCGCAAAATACTGTGGATCCACGCTACGACAGGATGAGCCTCCGCTCCAGCGCTGCCCGATGGAAGGCCAACACGGCGCTCATCGCGGGTCCCGCAAAGTGCTAAAGAAGAAGGCTCCCGCCCGCGTGCCGAGACCTTCATGACCGACATATCTTTGCGCTTCGAGCCGCCGTTCGCCCGTATTGTCTTGAGCCGTCCGGAACGCCGCAACGCGATCACGCGCGCGATGTGGCGCGCGCTGCCGGCGATCCGCGCGTCGATCGAGGCGCGCGAGGACCTGCTGGTGACGCTCGTCGAAGGCGAAGGCGCGCATTTCAGCGCCGGCGCCGACATTGCCGAACTCGGCGAGATCTATAAGGACGCCGCGTCGACGCGGGACTATGGCGATGCGCTCCAGGACGGCCTCAAGGCGCTCATGGACCTCGATCGCCCGACCATCGCGGTCATCCGCGGCGTCGCCATCGGCGGCGGCCTTGGCCTGGCGCTCGCCTGCGACCTGAGATTCTGCGCCGCTGACGCGCATCTTGCGATCACCCCTGCCAGGCTCGGCCTCGTTTACGGTCACGCCGAGACGCGCCGGTTGGTCGAACTGGTAGGGCCATCGCGGGCTAAGGACCTTCTGTTCACCGCGCGCAGGGTCGAGACCGACGAGGCGCTCGCGATCGGCCTCATCGACCGGCGCATCGAGACGGCTTTGCAGGAGACCGTGCTGGGTTATGCCCGGGGCCTCGCCGACCTGAGCCAGATGTCAATCCGCGGCGCCAAGCGCGCGGTCGACGCCATCGCCGCCGGCATGAGCCAGGAGGCGCCGGCTTATCGCACGCTGACCGAGGCCGCGGCTCTGGGGCCCGACTTCGTTGAAGGGCGGGACGCCTTCGCAGCCAAGCGAGCCGCGAAGTTCGTCTTTCGCGGCTCGACCGCGCGGCTCGCGTCAGGCTAGCGCCTGGCTTCCAGCGCGCCTCATGTCCTCCGCCACGCTGATCGTCCTCGCGCTTGTCGGCTTCGCCTCCGGCTTTGTCGACGCGATCGCCGGAGGAGGCGGCCTTTTGACCGTGCCGGCCCTGGTGCTTGCCGGGCTCGATCCGGTGGCGGCGGTCGCGACCAACAAACTGGCCGGCGTTTTTGGCACGGGCTCGGCCACGCTCGCCTTCGCGCGCGCCGGCAAGATCGAGGCGAACATGGCTCCGGCGGCGATTGCCGCCGGTATCGGCGCCGCCTTGGGGGCGCTTGCACTGCCTTATGCTCCGCGCGCCGTCTTGAGCTTCGCGCTTCCGTTCATCCTAGTCGCCGTGGCGCTGTATTTCGCGTTCTCTCCGAGCCTCGGCGAGGGTCAGCGCGCGGGGCGCGTGTCGCCGGTGATCTACGTCTTGGCGTTGGCGCCGGTGATCGGCTTTTATGACGGCGTGTTCGGCCCCGGAGCCGGGTCCTTCTATCTCGTTGCGCTTGTGGCCCTTGTCGGCTTGAGCCTCATTCCGGCGATGGCCGCCGGACGCCTGAGCAATTTCGGCAGTAATGTCGGATCGCTGTTCGTGTACGCCCTCGCCGGGCACATCGTCGCTCCGGCGGGACTGGCGATGGGCGTCGGCGCCTTCCTCGGCGCGCGCTTGGGCGCGGGCTCGGCGATCAAGGCGGGAGCAAAGCTCGTCCGGCCTCTCATCATCGCGGTGAGCTGCGCGATGGCCCTGAGGCTCATGGCCGCGCCCGGAGGACCGCTTGCTTTCCTTTGGAAGTAAGCGGATGCTTTTGAAAGTAAGCGGATGTCGGTTGACGCCTTCCACCCGTCCAGCCTATAAGCCCGCCCGAGCAAGGCTGGGCCTTAAACCCGGCCCTTTATTTTTGAGCAACGCAGACCCCAAGCGTCGCAGGGAACGAAAACTCGATGGCCAATACCAGTTCGGCCCAGAAAGCCGCCCGCCAGACCATTCGCCGCACCGCCGTGAACAAGTCGCGCCGCACCGAGATGCGCACCTATGTCCGCAAGGTCGAGGAGGCGATCGCCTCCAAGGATCCGAAGGCCGCCGCCGACGCGTTGAGCGCGGCCGAACCCAGACTCGCCCGGGCGGCGCAAAAGGGCATCGTGCACAAGAACGCCGCGTCGCGCAAAATCTCTCGCCTGACGAAGCGGGTCAAGGCGCTGGCCGTCTGATCGCTTCGATCGCCCCGCGTAACCTTACCCCACCGATGACCGACGTTCCGCCCGACCGGCTCAGCGTCGATCCCTCAAGCCCGTTCTATAACGAAGCGTCGCTCGCGCGCGGGATCGGCGTCCGTTTTCGCGGCGTCGAGCGGCGCGATGTCGAGGAATATTGCGTCAGCGAAGGTTGGATCCGCGCTGCGGCCGGCAAGGCGCTCGACCGCCGAGGTCAGCCGCTCGTGATCAAGATGACCGGCGCGGTCGAGCCTTATTATCAAACCCCCTCCGCTGACGAAGCGGCTGATCCCGGTCCGGGCTGACCGCCCGGTCTTGAAGCGCCATGGCGCGCTTCGTACGCGAACATCGCCCCAGACCGTCGTGCTTTTTCACGGAAACGTCGCCGGCCTCCGCTAAGCTAGGTTCGACGGCCGTTTTATTGTGTTCGGTCTCCATCCGGATCCGGCCGGCGGCCTGCATCGCAGCCTCAATTGCTGAGCCGCATTAAGTGACCTAAGATGAGGCGGTTTTCGCGGGAGGATCGCCTTGAGGCTTCGCCGGCGTGAATTGCTTGGAGGCGCCGCATTCCTGCTCATTGGAGGAGCGACGGGCGCTCAAGCGCAATGGTTGCCTTGGCGACCGGAAGCCGGATCGCCGCCCGTCCCGTTCGTCAAGGGACCGTGGATTTTCTTCAATTCCGCCGAGGGCGCCGCGGTCGAAGCGCTTGTCGATCGCCTGATCCCGCCTGACGCCGAGACGCCGGGGGGCAAGGATGCCGGCTGCGCGGTCTTTATCGACCGCCAGCTCGCCGGTCCCTATGGCCGGCGCGCCGGTCTCTATCTCAGCCCGCCCTTCATCAAGGGAACCAAGCAACAAGGCCCGCAAGACCCGGACGGCCCAGCCGAGCGCTATCGCAAGGCGCTCGCGGCGCTCGACCAATATTGCAAGACGGCGAAGGGCGGCGCCTTCGCTTCGCTCAGCGACGCGGACAAAGACGCCATTGTTGGCGGGCTCGAGAGCGGCGCAGCAAAGCTCGCCGACGTTGATGGCCAGGCGTTCTTCGAGGTTCTTCTTAAAGATACGCAGGAAGGATTTTTCGCCGACCCGATCTATGGCGGCAATCGCGACATGTGCTCGTGGCGCATGATCGGCTTTCCCGGCGCCCGCTACGATTACCGCGATTGGGTCAATCGCCACAACGAGCGCTATCCCCGTCCCCCTGTCAGCCTTGAAGGCCGGGCGGATTGGAATGGGCGCAAGACCTGAAGGGCGAATACGATGGCGCGCAAGCTCCCCAAGAAGGATGTTGCGATCATCGGCCTCGGCTGGACCGGTTCGATCCTTGCCAATGAGCTGACCGACGAGGGCCTCGACGTCATCGCGATCGAACGCGGGCCATGGCGCGACGCCCCGACCGATTTTCCCACGACCTTCGATCAGGATGAATTGCGTTATCGCATCCGCCACGAGCTTTTCCTGCGCCCTGACCAGCTCACCTTTACGTTTCGCAACAAGATGAACGAGCAGGCGCTCCCGATCCGCAATTGGGGCGCGTTCATGCCAATGAACGGCGTCGGCGGCGGGGGCGTGCATTGGAACGCCGAGACTTGGCGCTTCCTGCCATCCGACTTTGTCCTCAAGACGCATCTGACGCAAAGATATGGGGCGAGTTTTCTTCCCCAAGACATGACGATTCAGGACTACGGCGTCACCTACGACGATCTCGAGCCGCACTACGACCGGTTCGAGTATCTTTGCGGGACGTCGGGCGCCGCGGGCAATCTGAACGGCAAGATCCTCGAAGGCGGCAATCCGTTCGAGGGACCGCGCTCGCGGCCCTATCCGAACCCGCCGCAGGCCCAACCGTTCAGCCACACGCTGTTCGCGAAGGCTGCGCGCGAGCTTGGCTACAAGCCGTTCCCCCAGCCGTCCGGCAACATGTCACAGGCCTATACGAACCCGCTCGGCGCCCGGCTCGGTCCCTGCACCTATTGCGGCTTCTGCGAATGGTTCGGCTGCGGCAATTATTCGAAGGCTTCCCCGCAGACGACCCTTCTTCCGCTGCTCCTAAGGAAATCGAACTTCGGTTACCGCGCCGAGTGCGAGGTGACGCGCATCGATCTCGACGCCTCCGGCAAACGGACCACCGGCGTCACATACGTCGATGCGAGCGGCGAGGAATGGGAGCAGCCCGCCGACCTCGTCATCCTTGCCGCGTTCACCATTTTCAACGTTCAGCTCCTCCTGCAGTCGGGCGTTGGCAAGCCCTACGATCCGGTCGCCAATCAGGGCGTGATCGGCCGCAATTTCACCCACCAGACGATCTCCGACGCCGTTGGCTTCTTCGACAAGGACAAGTTCAACTTCAATCCATTCATCGCCTCCGGATCGATCGGCATGTGCATCGACGAATTCAATGGCGACAATTTCGACCATGGTCCGCTCGGCTTCGTCGGCGGGGGCTATATGGGGCAGGTGCAAACGGGCGGGCGCCCGATTGAAAACACTCACGTTCCGCCAGGCACGCCCAAATGGGGCGCGAAGTGGAAGAGCGCGGTGCGCGACAATTACTTGAGCACGGTGACGCCCGGCACCGGCGTGCATGGCAGCTTCTATTCTTATCGCGACGTCTATCTCGATCTTGACCCGCTCTATAAGGACCGGTTCGGGCGCCCGCTCGTGCGCATGACGATCGACTTTCACGACAACGAGATCAAGCAGAACGCTTATCTCACCGACAAATTCGCCGAGATCATCAAGGCGATGGGCGCGAATGAAGTCGAGAAGCAACCGCGCAAGGCGCCCTACGACGTCACGAAGTACCAGACGACGCATCTTTGCGGCGGCGCGATCATGGGGACCGACCCCTCGACCAGCGCGCTCAACCGCTATCTGCAAAGCTGGGACGTACCCAATCTTTTCGTCATGGGCGCGAGCGCCTTCCCGCAAAACGCCGGCTACAATCCGACCGGGACGGTCGCCGCCCTCGCCTATTGGTCGGCCGAGGCGATCAGGACCCAATACCTGAAGAACCCGGGACCTCTCGTCCATGCGTAAGCTCGTCGCGCGGCGGATCGCGGGCGCAGCGATCGCCTCGCTGATCCTCGCGAGCCTGACCGCGCCGGGGCGCGCGCAGAACAAAGTCGGGACGAGCCTCGATCCGCAGAATTTTGGACAGATCGAGCGGGGACGGTATCTCGCCGTCGTCGGCGACTGTACGAGCTGTCACACCGTGCCCGGCTCGGGCCAGCCCTTCGCCGGCGGCCGCCCTATCGAAACGCCATTCGGCGTCGTCGTGGGCGCCAATATCACGCCCGATCTCGAGACCGGCATCGGCGCATGGAGCGACGAACAGTTCGTCCGCGCTTTGCGCGAGGGCAAGGGGCATAATGGCCAGCCGCTCTACCCGGCGATGCCCTATCCCTATTACACTAAGCTCACCGAGAGCGACGCGCTCGCCATCCGCGCTTACCTCAACACGGTCAAGCCAGTGCGCAACGCCGTCGTCTCCAACAAGCTGCCATTCCCCTTTGACGTTCGTGAGGGCATGACCGCCTGGAACGCGCTTTATTTCAAGAAGGGCGAGTTCAGGCCGGATCCCGCAAAGTCGGCGGAATGGAATCGCGGCGCCTATCTCGTCGAGGGCCTTGGCCATTGCGGCGCCTGTCACACGCCGAAGTCCGCGCTCGGCGGCGACGAAAGCGCGCGCGCTCTTCAAGGCTATGCCCTGCAGGGCTGGTTCGCGCCCAATATCACCGGCGACAACGAGCGGGGCGTTGGCGGATGGAGCGTCGCCGATATCGTGGCCTATCTCAAGAAGGGCCATAACCCGACCAGCGCCTCGACCGAAATCATGGCCGAAGAGATCACGCTGTCGAGCTCGCATATGACCGACGCCGACCTCACAGCGATCGCAACTTACCTCAAGGATTTTCCAGGTCAGACGTCTCCGCCAGCGGCGGCTTTATCCGCCTCCGATCCGAAGATGGTCGCAGGAGGCGCGATCTACGCCGACGAATGTTCGGCTTGCCATGGACTGGATGGAAAAGGCGTCCCCTATCTTTTCCCCTCGCTGGCCGGATCGCCGAATGTCCGTTCGACCGATCCGACAAGCCTCGTTCGCATCCTTATCGAAGGCGCGCGCAGCGTTGCGACCGCCGGGGAGCCGACAGGGCCGGGCATGCCATCGTTCGCATGGAAGCTGAGCGACGATCAGGCAGCGGCGGTCTTGACGTATATTCGCAACGCCTGGGGCGCCTCCGCGCCGTCGGTCGATCCGGCTGGAGTGAAACAAGTTCGCGCGCGCGCCGCCATGGCGACAACGGGACGCTAGACAGACGTTTTACCGGGGGAAGAGTCCCATACGGCGCCGACTAAAGTCGGTGGAGCAGTTCCGCTTTTTTGGCGGAGAATTCCGCCTCGGTGAGAATGCCGCGCGCATGCAGGGCGGCCAGGCGCTCGATCGCGTCGAGAATATCCTCATGTCCCGCTGCAGCGCCTGTTCTTGCGCCCTCATGCTCCGCAGCAGGCTGACGTGTCGGTTGGGAAGGCGTTTCATTCGCCCCCGCGATGACGCGCAGGTGGTTTAGATCAACCGGGCCAAGCTGGCTCGAGAAACTGATTGAGCCTGATCCAGGCTGTTGTTGCGAGAACCCGCTGATCTGATGGTCTTGCGTGTCGTAGACGACCACTTTTCCGCTCCGATCGACGACGAGGCGGCGAGCGGCGGGAAAGTAGGCGTACCGGATGTCGTTCTGGGCCCCCACGCTCGAAGGCGCGCCGAGATCATCTGGCCACCAGTCGTTTCCACCGGTCGTCGGATTCGTCAGGAGACTCGACGACGAAGCGACCACCTTCGCGCCTGAGCCTTGGCGTTGCGACTGGAACGCGTCGGCGCCCGCAATTCCTGGTTCGCGTTCGACCAGCGCCGACAGCTCGTTGCACAACCCCTCGACGCGCGCTTTGAGCGCGTTGTTGAACATGTCCGAGATCATGATCGCGCCGCCCCCCATCCATTGTCCCGAGCCTCCAAATTCCGGATGGCTGAACTGGGCCATGCGGCCGCGCCCGGCAATGATCGAGAGCAGCATTGAGGTCACAGCGTCCACGCTGAACCCAGTCCGATGAGCGAGGTCTTGGACAGCGCGGAGACCTTCTGGCGAGAGCTCTGTCATGCGCGAACATGTCCTTACTTTAAGTCGTCGTGCCACGGGCCTAACGCGCCCTGAGCCACGTGATGTCTTCGCCGAGCGCCGTCACGACGCGTCGGATAGGAGCCCGAGCCCGGGGTCATCGCCTCATCGCGCGCTGTTAACTCTGAACGCCCGCCGATGCGCTCTTGATCCTCATTGGCCGGCCAGCCGCGCGTCGAAGCGCGCTTCGACTTCCTGAACGACCGCGCCGAGGATGGTGTTGATCTCAAAATCCTTTGGCGTGTAGACCGCCGCGACGCCGGCGGCCGTCAGTCGCTCCGCGTCGGCGGGCGGAACGATGCCGCCGACGATGAGCGGCACGTGCTTGAGGCCGGCCTCGCGCATAAGCTTCAGCACCTCCTCCGTGAGCGCGACATGCGAGCCTGACAGGATCGACAGGCCGACACAGTGGACGCCGGACTTGGCCGCTTCGACGATTTCGGCCGGGGTGAGCCGGATGCCATCGTAGACGACGTCCATGCCCGCATCCGTAGCGCGCGCCGCGATCTGCTCCGCGCCATTCGAGTGGCCGTCGAGGCCTGGCTTCCCGACGAGGAACCGGAGCCGGCGGCCGAGCTTGAGCGAAACGCGTTCAACTTGGCTGCGAAGCGGGTCGAGGTCGCCTGCCTCCTGACGCGCGCGCGGCGAAACGCCGGTCGGCGCGCGATAAACTCCAAACTCCGCTCGCAGCGCGTCGCCCCATTCGCCCGTCGTGGCCCCGGCTTTCGCCGCCTCGATCGAAACAGGCATGATGTTGGCGCCGCTCGCCGCCGCCCTACGCAGCGCCCCTAGCGCCTCGCGCACGCGAGCCTCATCTCGTTGAGCGCGCCACGCCACCAGGGCCGCCACCTGCTCGGCCTCGGCGACGGCGGATGGGACGTGGATCGAATTCTCGTCCGCCGCCAGCGGTGAGGGCTCGGAATTGGTGAAGGCGTTGACGCCGACGACGATCTGCTCGCCGCGCTCGATTGCCTCGAGTCTGCGCGTGTTGGATTCGACAAGCTTCGCCTTGAGCGCGCCTGTCTCAACCGCTTTAACCGCGCCCCCCATCGCGTCGATCGCGGCGATTTCCTCCAGGGCCTCGCTCTTGAGCTTGGCGACCAACGCCGCAAGCTCCTTGCTGCCGTCGAAAATGTCGCCGAACTCAAGCAGGTCGGTTTCGTAAGCCATGATCTGCTGCAGGCGCAGCGACCATTGCTGGTCGAACGGCCGCGGCAGACCGAGCGCCTCGTTCCACGCGGGCAGTTGCACGGCGCGGGCGCGGGCGTTCTTCGACAGGACCACCGACAGCATCTCGATCAAGATCCGATAGACGTTGTTCTCAGGCTGTTGCTCGGTCAGTCCGAGCGAATTGACTTGGACGCCGTAGCGGAATCGACGTTTGGCGGGATCTTGGACGCCGAAACGATCGCGCGTGATCTCGTCCCACAATTCAACGAAGGCGCGCATCTTCGCGAGTTCGGTCACGAAGCGCATGCCGGCGTTGACGAAGAACGAAATCCGGCCCACGACCTCCGCAAATCCCGCTTCGTCGACCTCGGCCGATTTGCGGACCCGTTCGAGCACGGCGATCGCCGTGGCGAGTGCGTAGGAGAGCTCCTGGACCGGCGTCGCGCCCGCTTCCTGAAGGTGGTAGGAGCACACGTTCATCGGGTTCCACTTCGGCGTCTCTCGGGCCCCGAACACGATCATGTCCTTGGTCAGCCTGAGCGACGCATCGGGTGGGAAGACGTAGGATCCGCGCGCCAGATATTCCTTGATGATGTCGTTCTGGGTCGTGCCCTGGAGCTGGGCGCGGGACACGCCCTGCTCGTCGGCGATCGCGATGTAGAGAGCCATCAGCCACGGCGCTGTGGCGTTGATGGTCATCGACGTATTCATGGATGCAAGCGGGATGCCCTCGAACAGGGTTCGCATGTCGCCGATGTGAGAGATCGCGACGCCGACCTTGCCGACCTCGCCGCGGGCGAGCAGATGGTCGCTGTCAAATCCGGTCTGGGTCGGCAGATCGAAGGCGATCGAGAGCCCCGTCTGCCCCTTGGCCAGGTTCTGGCGATAGAGCCTGTTCGACTCATGCGCTGTCGAATGGCCGGCGTAAGTGCGAAAGATCCAGGGCTGGTCGCGGCGCGTCGCCGTCGTTCGGTCCTTCGCTTGCGCCATGCTTTGCTCGCTCTACGCGCCCGCGTCAGGCCTCGCGTCCCGCGCGCTCGCCCCATCATTGCGCAGGGCACAATTACAGAAAATACCTTGGGACGCCACAGCTTTACTGAAGACGACGGCGTCGCCGGAGGAGAGAAACTCGTTCAACGTCGGGGAACGCTGGAATGGTTCAGCGTTTGGCGACAGCGTTCACCATCACGACCGTGGTCAACAATCCGCCCGCGATTGCGATGGTCGTGAGGTAAGGATCGTAGCCGGCGTAAGGTTGGAGCCACCAATTGCGGGCGCACAGCCCCGCATAAGCGCCGACCATGGCGTAGAAGCCGTTCCAATAGGGACCCATGCCGTAACGGCCAACGATGTAGTCGATCGCGAAGCCGGCGGAGAAGAATGCGATCACCGCGCCGAGTAGGAGCGCGACGAGATCGAAATTGCCCAGATCCTGCACAAATTCCAACAACGGCCAGTTCGACATTGCCGCAGGGTCCTCGTCCCGCTTCGACCGCAGCCGACTGGTCTTCCTTACGCTTGATTTCCTTCCGCGATGTAAATTCCGCTGCAGAGAAGCGAAACCGTTGACCAAAGTCGGATTGATTTTCGCGGCCTCGGAGCGCAATGGTTAATTGTGCGCCGCAATATAGGAGGCAATCCAGTTCCGGCGCACGCTCGACAGGCCGAGGAAACGATGAACACTCACCCCATGGGCGCCGAGTCGCTGGCGGCGGCGCCGAGGAAGGATCTCTACGAGATCGGCGAGATTCCGCCGCTCGGTCACGTGCCGACGTCGATGTACGCCTGGGTCGTGCGCAAGGACCGGCATGGACCGCCCGAGCAATCCATGCAGGTCGAAGTGGTGCCAACCTGGACCCTCGACAGCCATGACGTGCTGGTCTTCGTGATGGCGGCCGGGGTCAATTACAACGGCGTTTGGGCGGCGCTTGGCGAACCCATTTCCCCACTCGACGTGCACAAGAATCCCTATCACATCGCTGGCTCCGACGCGTCGGGAATCGTCTGGGCGGTCGGCTCGAAGGTCAAACGGTGGAAGGTCGGCGACGAGGTCGTCGTCCATTGCAACCAGGACGACGGCGACGACGAGGAATGCAACGGCGGTGACCCGATGTTCTCCGCCTCGCAGCGCATCTGGGGCTACGAGACGCCCGACGGCTCGTTCGCGCAATTCTGCCGCGTGCAGGACCGACAGCTTATGGTGCGCCCGAAGCACCTGACCTGGGAAGAAGCCGCTTCCTATACGCTAACGCTCGCCACCGCCTATCGCATGCTGTTCGGCCACGAACCTCATCGGCTGAAGCCCGGCGACAACGTGCTGGTATGGGGCGCCTCGGGGGGATTGGGCGTGTTCGGGATCCAGCTCTGCGCGGCGGCTGGCGCAAACGCGATCGGCGTCATCTCCGATGAAACGAAGCGCGACTACGTGATGTCGCTCGGCGCCAAGGGCGTCATCAATCGCAAGGATTACAAGTGCTGGGGCCAACTGCCGAAGGTCAATTCGCCCGAGTACAACGCTTATATGGCGGAAGCCCGCAAGTTCGGTAAGGCGATCTGGAACATCACCGAGAAGAAGGACGTCGACACGGTCTTCGAACATCCGGGCGAGCAGACCTTCCCGGTCT
Organism: uncultured Alphaproteobacteria bacterium; assembly: GCA_963737365.1. Lineage (GTDB taxonomy): Bacteria > Pseudomonadota > Alphaproteobacteria > Rhizobiales > Beijerinckiaceae > Roseiarcus. The sequence continues at coordinate 1,350,190 of CAVTSD010000001.1, read as the reverse complement.
CCTGCTTCGTGGTGAAGCGCGGCGGCATGGTGGTGTTTTGCGCCGGCACGACAGGTTTCAACATCACCTTCGACGCCCGCTTTGTCTGGATGCGGCAGAAGCGCATCCAGGGCTCGCATTTCGCGAACCTCAAACAGGCCTCGGCCGCCAACAAGTTTGTCATCGACCGGCGGATAGACCCCTGCATGTCGGACGTGTTCCCCTGGGCGGAGATTCCGTCCGCTCACACCAAGATGTGGAAGAACGAGCACAAGCCAGGCAATATGGCGGTGCTCGTCAGCGCGCCCACCACCGGCTTGCGGACCTTCGAGGACGTGCTCGACGCGGCGCGGAAATAGAGGGGAGCCCTCACTGGATTGGGATTTGCCTTCGTTGGCGCCAGCCGGTAAAGCGGCTTTTCGCTGAACGTCCCGCGGCAAAACGCGGGAGACCGCAGCGGCGGCGTTGAGCGAACGAAAGCAGTTGAGCGCATGGCCGCGACGTCTGACAGGGACCAACGAAAGCGGGAGGCCGCCGAACGGGCGCTCCAGTTGGTCACTCCCGGCATGAAACTCGGGCTCGGCAGCGGCTCGACCGCGCGCCAGTTCGTCGATCTTGTCGGCGAAAAGGTCAAAGCGGGCCTCGATATCCGCTGCGTGGCGACGTCGGAGGCGACGGCGGCGCAGGCGAAGGCGCTCGGCATTCCGCTCGGAACGCTGGACGACATTCCGGAGCTCGATCTGACGGTCGACGGAGCCGACGAGATCGATCCCAAGCTCAATCTGATCAAGGGCGGCGGCGGGGCGCTGTTGCGCGAAAAGATCGTCGCCTCCGCCTCGAAGCGCATGGTCGTCATCGCCGATTCGACCAAGCTTGTCCCTCGGCTGGGCGCGTTTCCATTGCCGATCGAGGTTGTTCCATTTGGGCTCGCGGCGACCAGGCGGCATATCGAGCGCGCCTTTGCGAAGCTCGGGCTCGCCGGGCCGATGCGCCTGCGCGGCGAAGCCTCGCCTTTCGTCACTGATGGCGGGCACTATATTCTCGATTGTTCGCTCGGCGCGATCGCCGAGCCCGAAGCGCTGAGCGCCCTGTTGTCGCCGATCCCCGGCGTCGTCGAACACGGGCTTTTCATCGGCCTCGCGCGCACGGCGATCATCGCCGGCGCCGAGGGCGTCGAAGTCCTTGGCGCCCCGAGTTGAACTCGAAGCCACATTCCCAGGAGTTCCTTGATGCCCGCCCGCGCCGGAATCCCCCTAGGCCGCCTCGCCCTCTTCCTGTTCGCCATCCTGAGCGCGCCAGCGAGGGCGGCCGACACCACGCCCCCTGCCGCACCGGCGCCCGCGGCGCCTGCCGCCGCCGCGCCCGCAGCGCCCTCGCCGGCCGCCATTGCCGCCGCTGACAAAATCCTCAGCACCATTGGCCTCAAGCAGTCGATTGCGATCGTCGTTCCCGGCATGATGCAGGAGCTCGAAAACAACCTCACCCGGACTCGCCCGGAGATCAGGGATTCGCTTCGCGCGACCTTGAAGGCCATTCAGCCAGAATTCGATCAGACGGCGAAGCAGACCTACGCCCAGGCGGAGAGCCTGCTCGCCTCGCAAATGCCCGAACAGGACATCGTCCAGGTCGCGGCCTTTTTCGAGAGTCCCGCCGGCAAGAAATATGTCGAGGTCACCCCGGTCTTTCTTCAGAATCTTTCCGACGTCACCGGCGCTTGGCGCGAAAAGCTGTCGACCGATATCCTCGAGCGCGCCCGCGCGGAGATGAAGAAGAAGAAGGTCGATTTCTAGCCACGCGCGTTTCGGCGCGGGCTTGTGGCACAGAGGCTGAACAATGGCGTTCGACGTCGATTTCTTCGTGATCGGCGCGGGATCGGGCGGCGTGCGCGCGGCGCGGATCGCCGCCGGTCATGGCGCGAGGACCCTGGTCGCGGAGGAAAGCCGCATCGGCGGGACTTGCGTCATCCGCGGCTGCGTGCCGAAGAAGCTCTATGTGATGGCGAGCCGCTTCGCCGACGACTTCCGCGATGCGGTCGGGTTTGGCTGGAGCGTGGGGGAGCCGACCTTCGACTGGCCGACCCTCGTCGCGGCCAAGGACAAGGAGATCAGCCGGCTCTCCGACGCCTATCGCGCGAATTTGGCGCGGTCCGGGGCCAAATTGGTCGAACAGCGGGCGACCGTCGCCGACCCGCATCGGGTGCGCCTTGCCGACGGGCGCGAGATCTCGGCTCAGCACATCCTGATTGCATGTGGTTCGCGACCGGTGACGCCGACCGGGATCGAGGGCCTCGAGCACGCAATCACCTCGAACGAGATCTTCGATCTTCCCGTCTTTCCGCGAACGCCTTCTCATAGTGGGCGGCGGCTATATCGCGGTCGAGTTCGCCTCACTGTTCCAGCGCTTAGGGTCGCAGGTCACGATGGCCATGCGCGGGCCGAACCTCTTGCGCGGCTTCGACGAAGATATGCGCGACGGCATGCGCGACGCGATGGCGAACGCTGGAATTGTCTTTCGGTTTGGCTGCCTGCCGACCTCGATTGAAAAAATGCCTGGCGGCGCGTTGCGTGTGACACTGTCGGACGGCTCCGTCATCGAAGCCGATCAGGCGCTGATCGCGACCGGCCGCATTCCCGACACCAAGAACCTCGGCCTAGAAGCCGCCGGCGTCGAAGTCAGCACCGAGCACGGGGCGGTGAAGGTCGATGAGAATTTGACCAGCAACGTGCCCTCGATCCACGCCATTGGCGACGCCACCCACCGGGTCGACCTCACGCCGGTGGCCATTCGCGAGGGGCATACGCTGGCCGACCGGCTGTTTGGGCCGGGCGCGCCGCCGCTCCGCTACGACACGATCGGGAGCACGGTGTTCGGCACGCCGGAACTGGGCGCGGTCGGGCTGACGGAAAGGGAGGCCCTGCAGCAGTTCAAGAAAGTCCACATCTACAAGACCAACTTCCGCCCTTTAAAGGCGACGGTCTCGGGCAGTTCCGAGCGCATAATCATGAAGCTCGTGGTGGAGGGCGACACTCAGCGCATTGTCGGGGCTCATATTCTCGGCGGCGAAGCGGCCGAGATGATCCAGCTCGTCGCGGTCGCGATGACGATGGGCGCGACCAAGGCGGATTTTGACGCGACCATCGCCGTGCATCCCACCGCCGCCGAGGAGCTCGTCACCATGCGCTCGGCCCATGCGCGCTTCGAGGACGGGATGGAGATCCCGTAAGCCGGCCCGCGCACAAGTTTACGCGCGTGAGTGATTTCAGAGGCTTAAGTGCGCTTTTGCGCAATTTTCGCAGGGCGATCGGCCTCCCTCAAAGGGTTGAGACTGCGAGAGGCGGCCTCGAAGAACCCTTTAAAAATATGGCCCGCCCCGTCTGCAAGGGGTTTGTCGAGATTGGCTGCTGATCCAGTCTGCATCAACGTATCCGGCCTCGAGGAGCTTCCTCCGGCCATGATGGAGATACGCACGCTCCGGTCCTCATAAAACTCCCGGCGTCAAATCGCGCCGTTTTTTAAACCAGGCTTCCGGAGCGCCGTTCGACTGTCAGGCCATCCCGTCGTTACCCTCTCGCAAACCCCTGTTGACCGATGGACGCTTTGAGCGCGACCGGCCGAGCTCTATGCCGCCACCGGCATTCCTGTGGCGGCGAACCGTTCTCCGCGCCGCAGCACCGCCCAGGCGATCCTCGCCAGCTTGTTGGCGAAGGCGACGACCGCGACATTGCGATGAGCCCTGCTCATCAGCTCTTTTGCCCATCGGCCGAGCGGCGTGTCGCGCTCAGCCACATAGGGCAAAGCCGCGCGCGCTCCATGGATCAGCTGCCTGCGCAGGTATTTGTTGCCGCGCTTGCTGATCCCGAGCAGCTTCGGCTTGCCGCCGGTCGTGAACTGACGGGGAACCAGGCCGAGCCACGCGGCGAGATCGCGCCCGCGCTCGAAGCTTTCCGCCCGACCGACAGCGGCGACAAGGGCGGATGCGACGATCGGGCCGACGCCTGGGATTGTCGTCAGCCGCCGAGCCTCTTCGTTCTCCTTCACCCAGCGGACGAACTCGGCGTCGAAAGCAGAGATCCGTCGATCGAGCTCCGCCCATTGCGCGCGCGCGTCGGCGACGAGCACGATCATCCGTGGGCTCAAGTCCGCTCCGCCCTGCTCGTCCATCAGCACGCTCAGGAACTGCTCGAGCTTCCGCTTGCCCTGCGGCGCGACCATTCCGCGCTCCAGCAGGATGGCGCGCAACTGATTGATCAGAGCTGTCCGCTCTCCGACCAACCGGTCCCGCGATCGATGCAGCGTCTGCATGTCGAGCTGGTCCTGGCTCTTCAGTTCGACAAAGCGCATCGTCGGTCGCGTCGCCGCTTCCGCGATCCCTTCGGCATCCCGATCGTCGTTCTTCTGCGCCTTGACGTAGGGCCGGACATATTCCGGCGACATCAGCCGGACGGCGTGGCCGTGCGCGGCAAATACGCGGCCCAGATGATGAGCGCCGCAGCAAGCCTCCATCCCGACGATGCACGCGAGGAAGCTTCTCCGCCAGAGCAATCAGCGTCTCCCGTCTCACCTTGCGTCGCATCACAACCCCGCCGGATGCGTCCAGCCCAACCACGCTGCAGACGTTCTTGCCAAGGTCAACGCCAAGCACAGAGATATCCATCCCTTCCTCCTCCTGATTCGCCGGCGATCCTACGACAACCGACCGCCGCCCAACTCGCATCGGCCTGGCGAAATGGTTGAACATTGATTTGAGATGATAGCCGATTATTCTGTTTAATGCAAGCATTTTCTTGCTTTTCCGCTTTCCTGGCGCGTCTCTAACCTGCCCGCGCCCCTCAGCTCGCAGCCGGCCGGGCGAAAATGGACTCGACGATTTGCGCTCGGCCTGACCTCCCGACAATCGCAACGCCGTCGCCTTCGTTGATCGCAAGATTGGCGGCGGGTTGGAGCAAGGTTTCCCCGTTGCGCCGGTCCAGCGCCACGACGAGAAACGCGCCCGCGGCGAGGGCCTCGAGCTCGCCGACGGTCGCGCCGACGCTCCGGCTGCCCTGTTCGGCCGCGACGACCTCGATCTCGAGACCCAGGCGGCGCAGGTCGCGGCCGAGCCGGTCGAGATCGCCGGCCTTAATTCCAGACAAAAGCTTGGCGACGTTTTGATAGAGCAGGAGCTCCGCCATCCGTTCCGCGCCGATCCGCGTGGGCAGCACGACGCGATCGGCGCCGGCCTGGATGAGTTTGCTCTCGGTGGATGCGGCTTCTCCTCGCGCGATGATCGTCAGACCGCGGTTCAGACTGCGAGCGCTGAGCGTGATGAAGACGTTGGCCGCGTCATCCGGCAAGACGGTCGCAAGCGCCCGAGCGCGCGAGACGCCGGCGCGGCGCAGGACGTCTTCGTCGGTCGCGTCGCCTTGCAAGCTGAGGAAGCCCAAGTCTCTGGCGGCGGTCATGCGGCCGTCGCCGCGCTCGACGATCACAAAGTCGGCCTTTCCGGCGTGAAGCTCTCGCGCCAGCATCTGGCCGATGCGGCCGTAACCGCAGATGATGACGTGATCGGTGAGGTGCTCGATTTCCTTTTGCATGCGGCGCGACCCAAAAAACTGTTGGAGCTGGCTGGCGGTGATGAGCTGAATGAGCGTGCCGGTCAGAAAGATCATGCCCGTGCAGCCGGTGACGATCAGCGCGATGGTGACGGCGCGCAACTCGGGCGTGTCGATCGGCCTCACTTCATCGTAGCCGACCGTGTAGACGGTGAGCACGACCATGTAGAGCGCGTCGCCGAAATCCCACCCGTTATGGATATAAGCCGCGGTCGCGCATGCCGAGACCACCAGCATGAAGGCGAGGCCGGCAGCCAGATTGCGAAGCGGAGAGGCGAGGAACTGAAACATCGCTCAGCGATCAGCGCGCGTCGACGCTGACCGAGTTCGATTCAAAGTCGCGAGCACGAGGCCACGCTCTGAGCGGAGGGCCGCCAGTTTCCGCGCCTCACGCGGCGGCTTGCGCCCGTGTTCGTGACCCGCATTGACCCCTCATGCGGAGCTGGATCAGGAAAGGCCGCCCATCTGGCCAAGTTCCCCGTGTCTCGGTTCGCTTTCGACCGAGCTTGACGCAGCCTCATTCTCCGCCGATGCCCGTGCTAGGCTTAACCGAAAGCACGGAAGAGCGGAATGGCCTTCACGATTGAGATTACGCCTCGCGACGGTCCGACCGGGGCGACCGTTTACGCGGTCGTTGTGATCATCGACGACCACGAGACCGTCCTGAGCTTCGAATCCAGAGAGGCGGCCGAGCGTTTCGCCGAGACCGAGCGCGCAAGGCTCACGGCGGACGCGCAAAACGCGAGAAACGCCCCGCCGACGTGAAGGATCGTCGGCGCGATTGCTCTTCCCGCTTTGCGGAAGAACTGAAATCGCGGCTTCCGTCTGCCTCGCTTGCGCCTTGAATGGCCGATAAGGCTCATGCATGGATCAGAAGATGACCGCCCTGGAACGCGCCTTTCAGCTGGCGCGATCGGGTAACGTCGCGGGACTCGCGGAGATCGCCACGTCGCTCAATCGCGAGGGCTATTACGCGAACCAGATCGAAGGGCCGGTTCTCAAGCGACAACTGGCCGAACTCATCAAGGCCGCGCGCAAGTCCAGCGCCACTTAAGCGGAAACGCAAAGGGCCGGGTTCTCAGCCCTCGTGCTGAGCATCGAACCGGACGTCGTCGATGTCGACGACGAAAGAGCGAACGCGCCTTTCGTCTTCAAAGGACGCGCCAACGCCCTTCATAACCATGGAAGCTTGAGCATGCGATGTTATGCGCGGGGGGCGCATCGAAGCCGTCGAGGAACTCGACGGTCTTTCCGATGAACAGGCCATTGCGCAAGCGCACGCGCTGTTTTCCGAGCGAAAACACAAATTCGAGGGCTTCGAACTGTGGAATCGGACGCGTGTGATCATCCGGCATCGAGAGTCCGCAGCGTCAAATGCTGTTGCTGTCTGGCCGCTTCACAGGGCGCTGCCGCGAGCCGTCCCGCCGGCTCGGGGCCCTGATGCGCCTCGCAAGGCGCCGGTCAATGCGTAAATCGGCGTGTTGCGCGGGATCGCCCCGACGATCCGCGCGTCTTCGATTCGCGGGCTTTCTATTCCTTTGAGCCCACCCAAACCGAGTTAAGCTTTCGAACGAATTTATCGGCGTCGTTCTGGGCTTCGCGCTTGGTCGCGAAAGAATAAAGCGACTTGTCGCGCACCCTCTGGTTTTCGTAAATATTCCAGCGGAACCGATTGGGGTTGCCAACGTCTTTCACGACATCCGTGGTGAATGTGGGGTCGTTTGTCATTGTCCCATTCTGCGCCAATCGCGGCTATTTCGCCAGCCTAGATTTTCATTTGACAGTCAAAACGCCCCGTTGAACCATGAAGCCAACTAAAAACAGCAAACGCACTCGCCGCGAACACTATTTGGCTCGCTAGTGAGAGACCGGGAATTCCTCCGAACTTGGGAGAAACGCCAAGTCGAGCTCACTCAAAAGCGGCCGATCACCAAGAAAGCGCAGCCAAGTCACATCGCGGCGCCGCCGATCACCATGGTAAAACGACCACATGAGGGGTCATGAGCACGCTGCGGAGGGTCGAACGCACTCCAATGTCGCCGCGCCGCGTCTGTTCAAGACCTCATTCTGCGCTAGCCGCGAAACGCGGTGCTGAACATATTGGAGCCCATGTAGGCGCCCCGCGTTCTGATCTGCGGATTCACTCCGAACTGCTCATCGAGCGCAGGCGTCCAGTGTCTCCACTGCCGCAGCTTAAAACAAATCTCCCACTTCCAACTCGTTGTTTTCAAGAATTCCGACTCATTTGAGCCGTGGTTAACGACATAAGCGACAAGCGGCGCATAGAGAAACTTCCAACTCCAACCGCGGCCGGAGAAGAATTGCGGCAGCTTATAGTGCCGGGTATCGCAGAATTCATGAAATAGGGGTGGATTGTCTGCTAGCGGCGCCACCGGGAGCTCGGCCGCGTCCCAGCAGACGGCTGCGCACGAACCGCACTTACCCCAGAGCTTGCCCAATCTCTGATACCGACCCGTTCGGGCGTCGAGCCGATACCCGCGCTTGACTAGGACCGCCTTCGCGCCGCTCTGAAGAACAGCCCGGCTAAGATCTCTCGCTACAAGGTCGTCGGCGTCCAATAGAAACATCCAGCCGCCGCCCCTCGCCCTCAGCGCCGCGCCCAGGACCTCGGCTTTGCGCATCCGATCGATCTCCATCTCCCAACGGAAGCGGGGAATGTCGAAGCCGACCTGTTGGACCGTCACCCGCCGGTCGGCCACCTCGTCGATGCGCGGGGCCTCATGACACGCGATGATCACGCGGATCGGGACACTCTGATTGAACACCGACCGCAGCGTCGCCGCGAGCAGATTTTCGACGCTCGGCCAGTCCGCCGCGACCCTCTTGCTCACGAGGGAGATGCCGAAGGTCACTTCGCTCACGGCGCCTCCCAATCGATGGCGAGCAAGTCACGGTACGAACTTGTGTCGCGCACGACATCACGGATGCCTACGGCCGCTTATGCCCAAATCCCTCGGATGACTTCGAGGTTCCCGCGCAAGCAGGACTTCGGCAAGACTTAAAAGTCGTTGAGACCCATCCGTGCTTGTAGATCCACCCGAGCAATGACCGCTCTGGACGAGCATCGAGTGCCCAATTTCGAGCGAGTTTGGCGGGGCCAGCCGACAGTACGGAGAAGGCAACCGCCACCGCTCGGGGGGTTCTACAAAAAACTCTGCGGATCGACGTCGATCGCAACACGGACCCCGCCGCGCGGCTCCGGCGCGGCGGCCAGCATGGCGCGCAGGAAGCCCTGCAGATCGGCCGAACGCGGCGCCTTGACGGCGAGCCGGAAGCGGTGGCGTTTGCGCATGACCGCGATCGGCGCCTCGGCTGGGCCGAGCAGGATGATTTCATTCTCCAGGCGCAGCCCGCCGAGCGGGGCGACGCGCCAGTTCTTGGCCCCAGGCAAGCCATAGGCGGCTCGCGCCAGGGCGCGCGCGTGCGCTTCGGCTCCGCCGCGGTCCTCGCCGGAGACAACGATCGCCGCAAGCCGGCCGAACGGCGGCAGCCCGCCGAGCCGCCGCTGCTCGGTCTCTTCGCGGTAGAAACGCTCGGCGTCGCCGGACATGAGCGCCGCGATGACCGGATGGTCCGGTTGCCAGGTCTGCAGGAGCGCGTGGCCGGGCTTGTCGCTCCGCCCAGCACGCCCGGTCGCCTGGCGCAAAAGCTGGAAGGTGCGTTCGGCCGCGCGCGGATCGGCGTTGGCGAGGCCGACGTCGGCGTCGACGATGCAGACGAAGGTCAGTAGCGGGAAATTGTGCCCTTTGGCGACCAGTTGCGTGCCGATGATGAGATCGTAGGCGCCGCGCGCCGCGGCATCGAGCTGCCCGCGCAGCGTCTCGAGCCCGCCCGGCGTATCGGATGACAGCACGAGCGTGCGAATATCGGGAAAGAGCGCTTCCGCCTCTTCGGCCAGGCGCTCGACGCCCGGACCGCAGGCGGTGAGCGTGTCGGGCTCGTGGCATCGCGGGCAGAGATGCGGCCGGCTCTCGACATGGCCGCAGTGATGGCAAACTAGCGAAGCGCGGAAGCGGTGTTCGACCAGCCAGGCCGAGCAATTGGGGCATTCGAAGCGATGGCCGCAACTTCGGCAGAGCGTGAGCGGGGCATAGCCGCGTCGGTTCAGGAACAGCATCGCCTGCTCACCCTTGGCCCGCGCCTCTTCGATCGCGGCGATCGCGCGCGGAGACAGCCATCGGCCGCGCGGCGGGCCTTCGCGTTTGAGGTCCACAAGGGCGATAGCGGGCAGCCGCGCCGGACCGAAGCGAGCGGGAAGTTTCAGCCAGCGGTAGCGTCCGCTCTCGGCGTTGAACCGGGTCTCGATCGCCGGCGTCGCGGAGGCGAGCACGATGGGCGCTTTCTCGAACCGCGCGCGCACGACCGCCATGTCGCGCGCGTTGTAGATGACGCCCTCCTCCTGCTTGTAGGCGCCCTCGTGCTCTTCATCGACGACGATGAGGCCGAGGTCGGCGAACGGCAGAAAGAGCGCCGAGCGCGCGCCGACAACCACGGACGCATCGCCGCCCGCGACCGACGTCCAGACGCGTTCGCGCTGGCGCTCGGTCAGGCCGGAGTGCCATTCGGCCGGTCGTGCGCCGAAGCGCGCGGCGAAGCGATCGAGGAACTGGGCGGTGAGCGCAATCTCGGGCAGGAGCACGAGCGCCTGGCGCTTCTGTCGCAACGCTTCTGCGACCGCCTCGAAATAAACCTCGGTCTTGCCCGATCCCGTCACGCCCTCGAGCAGGGTGGCCGAGAACGCGCGTTCGGTGACGAGCCGGATGAGATCATCGGCCGCGGCGCGCTGATCGTCATTGAGGCGGGTCGGGCTGAAATCCGGATCGAGCTTGGCCACGCCGCTTTCCGGCGCGAGCGCAACCGCCTCAAGCGCGCCATCCTCGACAAGGCCGTCGATGACGCCGGTCGAGCAGGCCGCACGCGCGGCGAGCGCGGCCTTCGGCGTCGGCGCGCACGTGTCAGCAAGCGCGGTAAGAACGCGCGTCCGCGCGTCCGTCATGCGGGTCGGCGCTTTGCCGGTCGCGATGAGTCCGAACTTCGGCGGGGGCGGATCGGCAACTTCGCCGGCGCGGATCGCCATGCGCAGGAGCATGCCGCGCGGCGCCAGTGTCCAGCGCCCCGTCCAGTCGATGAAGTCGCGCAAAGCCGAACGGAGCGGCGGCCAGTCGAGGACCTCGCCGATGGGCTTGAGGTTATCGCCGCCGCCGGCGCGCGCGGTCCACACAACGCCGGTCGCCATGCGCGCGCCGAGCGGCATGCGGACGAAGGCGCCGGGTTCGAGTTTCAGGCCTGAAGGCGCGCGATAGCTGTACGCTGTGTCGACCGCGACCGGGGCCAGCACGTCGACGGCCTCGGTCTGCGCCAATGCGTCGGGGACGTCGGTGGGCGGAGGCATTGCCTCGGGTTTAGCACGCATCCCGCCTAAGGCGGCAAGCCAAGTCGTTTGCCAGCAAGCGCCGAATGTGATCCCTTATCCACCAAAACATCCGGCGGGTATCAAGCCATAATCCCCCAACGGGGATAGGGACGAAACGATGACGCGGATCGCGCCGGCAGCCGGCTCCAAATCTGAAACATCTCAGCATTTCGATGTGGCGATTATCGGGGCTGGAATCTCCGGCATCGGCGCCGCCTATCACCTCAAGACCCGATGTCCCGCGATGAGCTTCGTGATCCTCGAAGCCCAGGGCAGCTTTGGCGGGACCTGGATCACCCATCGTTATCCCGGCGTCAGGTCGGACAGCGATCTCAACACGTTCGGCTACCGCTTCAAGCCATGGGTGGGTAAGCCGATTGCAACCGCTTCGGAGATTCTCGCCTATCTCGGCGAAGTCATCGATGAAAATGGCCTCGATGCTCACATCCGCTACGGGCACAGGATTTGCCGCGCGTGCTGGTCGAGCGCCGAGAATCTCTGGACGCTGGAGGGAAGTCGCGGCAGCGACGGCGCGGCCGTTTGCTTCACTGCCAATTTTCTTTGGATGTGCCAGGGATATTACCGGCATGAGAAAGGCTACACGCCCGATTGGAACGGTATGGAGACGTTCGAGGGACGGATCGTTCACCCGCAGTCCTGGCCGGAGGATATCGACTGCACGGGAAGGAACGTCGTTGTCATCGGCTCCGGCGCGACCGCGGCGACGATCATTCCGGCGATCGCGGGGCGCTGCAACCACGTCACCATGCTGCAGCGCTCGCCGACCTATTACATTACCGCGCGCAACGCCAATGCGCTTGCCGACACGTTGCGGGAGCTCGCCGTCAACGAGGAATGGATCCACGAAATTATCCGCAGAAAGGTCCTCTTCGACCAGGCCGCGTTCACGCGCCGCTGTTTCAGCGAACCGGAAGCGGTCAAAAAGGATCTGCTTTCGGCTGTCCGCGCGCATCTCGGCGAAGATTACGACGTGGAAACTCACTTTTCCCCGAATTACCTGCCCTGGAGACAGCGCGTTGCATTCATCCCCGATGGCGATCTTTTCCGTGAAATCCGTTCGGGAAAAGCGTCGGTGGTCACGGATGAGATCGAACGATTCACGCCCTCCGGCATCCTGACGAAGTCCGGCAAGCGCATCGAAGCTGACATCGTCGTCACCGCGACGGGCTTCAATCTCAACGCGCTGGGCGACATCGATTTCGTCATCGACGGACAGCCGCTGAGTTTCTCGGACACGGTCACCTACCGCGGAACGATGTTTGTCGGCGTGCCGAACATGGCATGGGTGTTCGGCTACTTTCGCTCGAGCTGGACGTTACGGGTCGACCTGGTTGGCGATTTCGTCTGTCGGCTTCTCAACCACATGAGGGACAAAGGGCTGGACAAAGTGGTCCCGAGTCTCCGCCCTGAAGACCGTGAGATGCCTTTGTCTCCGTGGGTCGACCCGGAGAACTTCAATCCCGGCTACATCATGCGCGGCGGCCATCTCCTCCCGAAACAAGGAAACAAGCCGGAATGGCGACATTCGCATGACTACGACTTCGACAAGGAAACGCTGGCCGCAGCTGACCTTAGCGACGGGACCCTTGTTTACGGATGAGCGGCCATCGCGAGGGCGATGCGCCAACAGAAAAGGCGCGCCCGAAAGCGCGCCTTTCTCATAACAAACGCCGCGAAAACCCTCGCTCGTCGGTGGCGTCCAGCTTATTCCTTGGCGGCGGCCTTGGCCGCGGCCGCCTTGGAGCCGGGCGCGTCCACCCGCTCGGCGATACGGGCCGACTTGCCGCGGCGATCGCGCAGATAATAGAGCTTGGCGCGCCGAACCTGGCCGCGCCGAACGACCTTGACCGAGTTGATCATCGGCGAATAGACCGGAAACACGCGCTCGACGCCCTCACCGTAGGAGATCTTACGCACGGTGAAGTTCTCGTTGAGGCCGCCGCCGCTGCGCGCGATGCACACGCCCTCATAGGCCTGCACGCGGGTGCGCTCGCCTTCCGCGACCTTCACATTGACGATGACGGTGTCGCCGGGCTGGAATGCCGGAATCTTCGAACCTGGCAATTGGGCCGCATGTTCGGCCTCGATCTGCTGGATGATGTTCACTGCTGACTCCTGCCGTGACGCCGGGGCTTAAGCCCCAAGCGAAGCGCTTCGGCGCGCTGTTGTGAGTTAAGGCGCGGCTCTTATCGCAAAGGGGAGTGGAAGTCGAGCGCTTCGGCTCTGGGCCTGGATGATCCCGTCCACCGCACTCATCCTTGCCGATCGCGCTCGAACTTTGGCGGCGGTCGCGGACGTTTAAATTGCCGAGAACTAGCAGGCTGTTGAAGAAGTATCCCGGTTCGCTTTGAGGACGGCTTCGTCGCCGTTTCGGTATGCGAACTCGATCTCGAGAGTGCCATCGTCGAGGAGTTCGGCGGTCCCTTCGCCCTCGACCTCGTCGCCTTCCTCGCAACCGGCCCAGCGAAAGCCAATCGAGTCCCGAGCATATTCGACCTCGAGGCCAGCCTCCAGAGCGCCGAAGGCGATTTCGTCGCCTTGCGCGGTGATCGTCAGCGCCGCCGGGCCGCAGAGATCGAGGTGAGCACCATCCCAGAGGTCGGCCTCGACGATCCGCCAGCGGCCGATCAGTCGGCAGTTCGCCGGGCTCTTCACGCGCAGGCCTCCAAGAGCTTCTGCAACCGCAACAGATTGTAGGCGGCGGCCGCGAAGGTAAAGGCCCAACCGACGCGATCGCGGCCGCGGAACTTGGCCTTCTCCTGCCCGCCAATCGTCTTCATCCAGCCGAAGGCTTCCTCGATCCGTTTGCGGATGCGTTGGCTGACTGCATAGCCTGCATGCCGCGTTGTGCGGCTGTCGATCGCCGACGAGCGGCCATTCGCATTCTGCGCCACGTGGGGCGTCGCGTTCATCGAGCGCAGTTCATTGACGAAGTCCTCGGCGTCGTAAGCTTTGTCGGCGCCGAGCGTGATCGGCCTCGGCCGATCGGCGCGCGGCTCGATCATGTGCAGCGCCGCGATCCGCTCGGCGTGGCCATTCGCCTCGGTCAAGCAGGCGTCGACGACGAGGCCGTTGCGGTTCTCCATCAGCGCGTGGCCCATGAAGCAGAGCTTCGCCTCCTTGCCCGGCCCTTTGCGATAGAGACGCGCGTCCGGATCGGTCGTCGAAGCGTGCGTCGCGTTCGAGCGCTTCTGGCCGTGAAAATCCGCCTCGCGGTTCCTCCTGCCGCCTGCCGTCGGAGGATCGCCCGAGCCGTCCTTCGGCCGAAAACTCTTCATCGAAGCCCACGCCTCGATCAGCGTGCCGTCGACCGAGAAATGATCCGCGCTGAGCAGTCGGTTCACACGCGGCTGCGAAAGCACCGCGCCCAAGAGCTTGGCTGCGATGTCGCCCTCCAGAAGGCGCTCGCGGTTCTTGGAAAACGTCGAGTGGTCCCACGCCGCATCGTCAACGCCGAGGCCGACGAACCAGCGAAAAAGCAGGTCGAACTCCAGCCGATCCATCAACTGCCGTTCCGAGCGGATCGAATAGAACGCCTGCAACAGCATCGCCCGAAGGAGCTTCTCCGGTGGGATCGAGGGACGGCCGCTCCGCGAATAAAGCGCCGAGAACGCGCCTGAAAGGGTCGAAAGCGCCTCGTTCACAATCCCGCGGATGGCCCGCAGCGGATGGTCCTTGCCGACCCGCGCTTCAAGATCGACGTAACTGAACAGCGACCCCGACCGCTCGTCCCCGCCTCGCATCCACTCGCCTCCGCCTAAGCGCAAGACGACAGAATCACATCACGATTCCCCCGGCCAGAGACTTTTTCAACGGCCTGTTAGTATCCCATAATTTCAAGAAAGAGGGCGGTATCGCGGATAAACAGTCGCAAGTTTCGAGGCCGTTGGCGTTCACCGACAGGCATCCAGCCGTTGGCTCCCAGCGGATTGATGTTTTGGAGCTTGGGACGCCCGGGATAAATACGAAAAAAACCAAAAACACCATGGACGATCTGAATGAACAAAACGATCACGGAGCAACGCGAACTTTCCCCCCTCGGTGGGCAAAGAAGCTAGGGCTATCCCCCAAACCGCGTTTGCCTAACCACGTCGCTGAATCGCCATCAAGGCCGGTGGGCTACGTACTCGGCGAGGAACGCGCGCAGCTCCCGGCGGGCGAAGCCGTAACAAAAGGAACCGTAGCAAAGCGCCCCGACAAGTATCGATCCGACAAAGACAAGTCTGTCGTCGACGCCTTCCGGATGCAACCACGGTAGGTACAGAACGACGGTCATCAGCGCTGCTCCTACAAGTAAACGCAGCGGCAACAGCAGATAGGTCGTTGCCTTAACCTTGCACTTGTCGCGAATAGCAACGCCACATAGACGGGCAGCATCGCCCAGCTGCGGAGCAGCAGGGCAAAACAGGCCGCGTTGAGCCCGAAGGGACCGACGACCAGCACGGTCGCGACTGTTGTTACGGCTTGGATCGTCGAGGTCCGGCTGAATATCGCGGGCAGTCGGGCGGCAAGAAGGGCCGCGTCGAAACAATAGACCAGCGCCAGCGGCGGGCCGCTGAGCAGCAGGAGCTGCGCGGTCGCCACCCCCGGAAGCCAGCGCGGATCGAGCCAGATCCGGTAGAGCTCCGGCATCACGGCTGCCGCCCCGAGCAGTAGGGGCGCCGCCACGAGCGAAACATCGCTCACCATCGCTGTGAACTGCTCGGCGAACACACGACTGCCTCTTTCGAGGGTCCTGAGTTCAATACGGCCCACCGCAATGCGTGGAAAGACCATCGTGAACATCACCATGTCGAGGAAGCGGCCGGCTAACGCGAACAGCCCGACCTGCACCGGGCCAAGCATGTAGCCCAACACAAGGCGCGGCGCCTGGGCGCTGGCGTACATCATCACTCGGGCGGAGAAAATGTTGATTGCGATCGGCCGCATTTCAGCGAAATGCGGTTGAGACCAGCTGAGCTGAAAGCGCAGCCGGACCGACGCCCAGGCGATGCCGACCTCGCTGACCCGCTGGACCACCACCTGCAGCGCCAGCGCCCAGACGCCGCCCCCGGCGATGGCCAGCCCGACCCCCGCCGCCCCTCCCAGCGCCAAACTGGCGATTGAGCGGAGCGCAAGCCGTCGAAATTGCATTTCCCGCCGCAACATGGCGATGGGCGCGGCCGAGAGAAACGACAGCAGCGGCAACGGAGCGAGGGCCCACATCAGCCGCCGAATTTCATCGTTGTGGAACAGCGCGCCGACGGCCGGGGCGAGGCCACACAATAGTAGGCCGAGTCCGGCGGCAGCCAGCCCGGCAGCCAGATTGGTCGTGGCTACGTGCAGGTGCTCCATATCGACGAGTGTGACCAGCACTTCGACCATGCCATCGCCAAGGACGAGTTCGCAGAAGCCGATGAACACCATGACGATGGAAAAGACACCATATGGGCCGGGTCCGAGGATCGGCGCCAAAATGCTGAACAGGATTAGCCACAACGCCTGTTGGGCGACCTTTTCGATGGTCACCCAACTCACTGACGAGAGCGATGCAAGGCGGAGCGCCACAGATGAAGATTCCTTTGCGTCGCCGGGACCATGAAGGACTGGACTAATTCTTAAGCCGTGCGAGGCCGATGCGAGGCCGAACCGACCCCGGCTCGGACAATGACAATCGTATCAATCCCTCTCCCTTTGCTCCCTTAGCGCGTGAGCTGCGGCTGAGGGCGGGATGCGCCGTACAGGGTCGTCCATTCCGGAAAGCTGCAGCTGAGCAGCCTCGCTAAATCGTCCGTCTGCTGCTGCTGCCGAGGGCGCAGGAAAGCAATTGCATCCGTTGCGTCAACGGCTTGCCGACGCACCTCTCGCGTCGTTAGCTGGTGCAACGCCCGGTGGACCGGTGGCGGGAGTCGCGAGATAGCGCCTCTTAACGCCCGCGCTTGGCGCAGCCGCCTCGGGACGCCGCCGAAGGCTGGCATGCTGATCGTGTCCGGAGTCGCATTCTCTGGCTCGGAGAACCCGCGGAGGTCCACTGCAGCTGCGTCGAGGCCAAGCCACTGATATATGTCGTCCATCACGCCCGTCGGATCGGCGACAAGTTTCTCATGAGTCAGCACTCGGACGCGGTCGCGGCTGAATTGCTCCAAGAATGGCTTGAGCTGCATCGCGTAGTGGCTGAACGCGACAAATTGCGGATCGCGCCTGACTGCTTCCGCAATCGGCCGGTGTTCGGCATGGTGCCGCACCATGTGCCAGTAGTGGCTGATCGCCCGCTCGACCGGATCGCGGAGAAGGTAGATGAAGCGGGCCGCAGGGACGAAATCAGCAATCCGCTCCGGCACTCCCGGCGCGTGCGGCAGTTTTGTGTAGCTGACGCTGGCCTCGCCCAGGATCGAGGCATCGCCCCCGGGCCGGAAGAGGTCTAGATAGCGGTCCTCGCTCCGCCATAGCCCTCGCTCCCACATTTCCGGATAGAGCGTCTTGAGATGTCGCGCTTCGACGAAGTAACTCGGCTCGTCGGGTTCGCACATATAGATGTCCGGATGGGCGTTCAGCAATTTGCGCAAATAGCTGGTGCCTGACTTCATGGCGCCAATTACGAAAAGATTCGGCTTGCGTCGCGTCACCAATTCGCAGCCCCGAGCCACCAAGCGTCGCAGCGCCGGAGCAAGGCGACGTAAGGCTGTCCAGCGGCGCACACCCGCAGCGTACGTCCGCGGCGATCCGCCCACGGCCGAGCTACAGCGAAGCGACGTTGCAAGTCCACCCGGACCCCTTTAGCACATCACAACAATGGTATATGATTGGCGTACACCGCGCAATCGCGTTGTCCACGCTGACGATCAGAAGGCTTTCACGGTTAGATGGACAGCTAGGTCGGCTCGATGCCGGGAGCCAGCTTCGATTTGGCTTTGAGCTCGAGTCGGCCCAACAACTCATAGGCGCGAAATAACGTAAATGCTCTTCGGGCCCGCCAGGTCGGCGATATCTGAACCGCGCTACCGAAGAGCACCTGGCGCGGCTTCCAGCGTTCCTTCGACTGGTCGCGACCCGTGGATAGGTTTACGCGCTCGACCCCATGCGCAAAAGACCATTTCAACACCTCAGTCATCAGTACTGTCATCACGCTATAGTTCTTCCAGACCGGATCATATCCGGCAAAGTACAAGTACAGGTCATTACCTATAAGGAACGCAACTCGGCTCGCCACAACGGCGCCGCCGATTTCCAACTCGAAAATCCTGAGCTCGTCCCGGTCCGCAGCACCCCGCAGATAGTCCGTGAGAAAGCCACGCTCACGGGCCCGCGCAAATTTGTTGGGATGAGA
The DNA here is from genome assembly GCA_963737365.1 of uncultured Alphaproteobacteria bacterium. Lineage (GTDB taxonomy): Bacteria > Pseudomonadota > Alphaproteobacteria > Rhizobiales > Beijerinckiaceae > Roseiarcus. The sequence continues at coordinate 1,331,859 of CAVTSD010000001.1, read as the reverse complement.
AATCATGCCTATCGCGTCGGCGCGAGCCGAATGCAGCGTCAGAAACCGCTTTGTCGCCGTCTCAACGCCGTCTGGTCGCTGTATCACGCGCAACCCAACCGCAAAGCCATCGCGTTCGAGAAACTCGTAGCACTTGCGCAAGTTCTTGCGCATATTCGAGGAGACCTTGAGGCGGACTTCATTCCAGCTGTTGGGCAGGTCGAGGATAAAATCAGGCAAGCTCTCTCTGGCGATAAAGGCGTGCGGGGTGCAGTAGACGTCGAAGGGGTGGCGCAGACCAGCCCAACGAAACACGTCCCATTCGTGGCGGCGTGCCAAGAAATGCTCGATCAATGCTTGGATCACTAGCACTTGGTCCTCCGGGGTGCAGATGACGCCACGGATCTCCGTCAGAGCGGGGTCGACGCCGAAGAATTGCAGCATGCGCAACAACGGTGGCCCAATGCCGGGAGCGGTGGTGCGCATGAGCGGCGCAACGGCTACCAGGCGTCCGCCGTCGTCCCGAACGACATGACAGAAGAACTCGTCGTGGAACCTCGCCAGTCGACATCTGGAAAAGTGTCGCCACCAGGAAATTATCCATTGTGGTGATGTAAATGGAGTTCGCGGTGAGATCTGGTCGTTAAGGGTGGTCCACTCGGCCACGATGTCGTGAAGCGCCTGGGGGCCCTGAAGCCGCTCAATCCTGAGCGGCTTTATCGCAGGATGGTCGCGCAAGGGGTCAGCACCAAGCGGGATAATACCTTCATTGCGTAAAACTCCGGCCATCCCCGTTCGTTTCGGTACTTGGTTGCCATCCGCCGCGCGCCGGCGCGATGCTGCTGGATCTCGCTCTCGCTCAACTGGGGGGCGTGCATCAGGGACGGGCTGCCAATCCGGTAGTGCAGTGCCAGTCGGTCAAGGAAGCAGGCGCCGAATTCGCGCATCGCGCGGCCAAAGAAATCGACATCCTCGCCGAGCTTGATTTGAGGGTCGAAGCCCCCGAGACGCTGCACGCATTGGCGACGAATTAGAGCCGCGCCGCAGACGAGCAGGGTGCGGTTGAAAATCATCCCCGCGGCGAAGCCAAGCTTGGGGCCGAGGCGGCTGCAGATCGCGGCGCGCCGCGCAGCGCCGCGAAAGAAGGCGCTTTCACGCTGCATCTGCGCGTCGGGCGCGTTACCGAATGGTTCTATACGGCCGAACACGACGCCAATCGCGGGGTTACTATCAAACGCGTCAATCGCCGCGGCGTAGTGATCCGGGGGCACGAGATCGTCGTCATCGAGAAAGTGCACGAACCGGCCTTGCGCGAGTGGCCAACCAAGATTGCGCACTACGCTCGGAGAGCCGCCGGTCGGCTTCGGATTCCTAAAGTATCGTACGGAGTTGGCAAACTCCCCCACTACAGCCCGGGCGGAGCCTTCGGGGCTGTCGTCGACGACGATAAGCTCAGCCTTGGCGCCCCTTTGCGCACGGACGCTTGCGATCGCTTCGCGCAGCAATGTTGGCCGCCGAAACGTAGGAATGACAACAGAGACATCTAAGACTGCCATTAGCGAATTTCTCTACGACACCGTAGCCCCGTCGTGTGGAACGAATGGATCAAGATCAACCAAGTCCCCTGGCCTGGAGTGGCGAGATATCGGGACCCTAAGTCGACATCTGCAATTGTCGAGAGAGGCCGGTCCCCAACTCTTCCAGTTCGGATTAGATCATCTCGATCGGATCTCCTCGATTCCTAGGGAGCGAAGCGGCCGCGGTTTCGTAACGCCCAAACTTTCCTGGCGTACGTACCCATCGCCCATGCCTTCCAGACCCAAACCGAAAATCATCTCCAACACGTTGGTCGACGAATTTCCTAAATACGGGGTTACGCTTGTCTCGCCCAGCTCATAGAAACCACTGTAGAACTCCGTATTGCGGTAGCTCGCGTCGAGTCTGCGTCCTCAATTAATGGAGTTCGCTCCGTGTCGCGTGTCATCTCCTCCATCAGTCAAGCGGGCGGGCAGCTGCAAAGGCACCTGCTGTTGCTCGAGTTGAGCTAAACTCGATTCTAATGTGTAAATTCCCACGCCTTTGCGGTAAATGCTGGTATTCAGGCAAGCTGGCGACTTTTTGCCGGTAATTTCATCGACGAACGCGTCAATCCCTTCCTGCAAGCCTCGACGGCAGCACTCCAGGGTTCCCCTAATTCCATTGATCGTTCCGTTCGGACGGACTGAAAACCTGTAGCGGATATCTTTTCCTGGACAGACTATAGGCGTTTAATTCAAGGCGGTGAACACCCCGGGATTACACGAAACGCGGGGCGGCGGCCCTGCTGTTATCTGGGTCGGCTGAGCAACCCGCTCGCGAAGCGCGGGCAAGGCGAGGCGGCCTGGCGCGCGCTGCTCGACGATCTCGTCCGGCGCGGGTTGCAAACGCCGGAACTGGTCGTCATCGACGGCACGCCGGCCTCGAAAAGGCGCTGGCGGCGCTGTGGCCCGACATGGCTGTCCAACGCTGCACAGTGCACAAGCATCGCAATCTCCTCGCCCACGCGCCCGAGCGCCTGCACGAGGAAATCTCGAACGACTACCGCGACATGATCTACGCCGCGACGCGCGGCGAGGTTGAGACCCGGCGTAAGGCGTTCATCCGCAAATGGCGCCTCAAATGCCGCGCCGTCGCCGACAGCCTCGAGGAAGCCGGCGACAGGCTGTTCACATTCACGCGGTTCCCGCCGAGCCAATGGAAATCGATCCGAACCTCGAACGCGATCGAGCGATTGCACGAGGAGTTCAAGCGCCGGATCAAGACCCAGACCGTGCTGCCCTGCGCCGAAACCGCCGCCATGCTGTTCTGGGCGCTGCTCGTCTCAGGACAGATCACCATGCGCAAGGTCGACCGATGGCAGACCCTCGCCGAGAAACCAGACGGATCAGATCATTGACCTCGCCGCATGATCGGATAGCCTCATGTCGCCCGAAGACGCGCCACCCAATTCCAACACAAGTCGCGACGGGAGCTGCCGTTGTGCGAAGAATTGAACTCGGCCTGCCTAGGCCGTGTGGACGAAATTTCGACCGATGACGTTTTTGCGATTCCCCTTCGGAATTGGGCATGATTCATAGGACTCCGACCGAATCACAGGGCCGGGGCCAATGTCGACAAAGATGGATGAGGACGATTGGGCGCACACGCTTGCGGTGTTTCGCGCCTGCCTGCCGCGTCGTGGGAGGAAAGCTGAGGACGATCGCCGCTTCCTCGAGGCGCTGCATTTCTTCACCGTCGAGAACGTTCGCTGGCGCGCTCTGCCGGAGCGCTTCGGTCATTGGAACAGCGTGTGGAAGCGCTTCGATCGCTTGAGCAAGGCTGGCGTCTTCGAGGCGTTCTTCGACACTCTGGCATCCATGAGTTCGACGGCGCATCTCATTCAGATGTTCGACTCAACCATCGTGCGCGCGCATGTGTCGGCGGCCGGGGCAAAAGGGGGCAAGACGGGCAAGCGCTCGGACGTTCGCGCGGCGGCTTCACCACGAAAATCCACGCAAAATCGGACGCCTCCGGCGACATCATCGCCTTCGATCTGACCGGCGGAGAAGCTTCCGACGGGCGTCACTTCGAAACCCTGCTCGACATCGGACCCGACATCCAGCCTCGCGCCGCCATCTGCGACAAAGGCTACGCCAGCAAGGCCAACCGCGAGGCGGCAAGGGCGCGCGGCATCGCGCCGGTCATCCCGCACAAGGCCAACGAAAAAGACAAGCCGGCCTTCTTCGCGCGAACCCTCTACAAGGCAAGGGCTCGCATCGAGCAGGGCGTCGGACGCCTCAAGCGGTTCAAGCGCGTCGCGCTCCGATGCGAAAAGACCGAACGGAACTTCAGATCAATCGTCAGCTTCGCCGCAGGCCTCTGCTTGATCAAATTCGTCCACACCGCCTAGTGGCGCATCGTCCTAAACTAAACTTTGAGGGGCAGTTTCACAGATCGGGTCCGCCCGCCGAGACTGAGTGAAGTCGGGGGCATTGGCCTAGGATGCTGTCGCTGAGGAACTGCGTACAGCATCTTCTCAACGGTCAACCCCATTACGAAAAGCATCCCGACCGAGATTTGCCCGGGATCCACCAGGACCTCCTCCGACACGCCTACGATGAGGATGCCTCCGCAACACAGCAGCAGTGTTTCTCCCAACTCCTTCGCTAGCGTGCGCAGGCAGCGCAACGCTATCCAAATGTTTCTGACAAAGACGATCCCGACAAGCGACGTGCCAATGGCTCCTATTTCTAGCAGCAACTCCCGCAGTCCATGATGCGCTTGCGGAACATTCCAACCAAGATTCATCGATATTTCGCTAGCCGCCGGGTTGGTTGGCTCCCAGAACGCACTGAAACCCCATCCGAGTATTGGTCTTTGCGAAATACAAATGTCAACAAAATACCACAAATCAGTACGTCCTGTAAGAGTAGCGTCCTTTCCAAGGAAATCTAGGATCAGATCCGGCGAGTATACAAGAACGATCAACACCGGTATAGACACAAATGCAAAGACGAGTAAAAAGTAACTCCCAGATATTATCATTAATAATTCGACTACGCAAAAGATCAATGAGACAATTAGAGAAGTTGATGATCTAGCGGCGATGGTAACGCCGACAAACAAGATTATCATCGCGACGGACGATGGCCACCGTGCCGATCCAGCTCTAACCCCGTGCAAACTCGCAAGCACTCCGGCTGCCATAACCTGCCCGAGAACGTTCTTGTGGGTAAATATGCCACGCAGCGCACCATCCGGCATGAGTACAGTGGAGGGTGATATTACAAGAAACACCAATGAAACGACAGCTGAAAAGAAAATAATTCTTTTCATCAGCTGCATATATTCGTCGCCACTAAGGGTGTTGGCTATCCCGATCGCTCCGAGAACAAAGAATAGATAGATGAATGAGCGCCGCAATGAGGTCGAAGGATCGACCGACCAGAGGACGGACATAAAAAGGTAAGCCATGGTTACTAAAAGTAGTTTTGCGCCCAGATTTAGTCTCTTTGATTTATTATATCCGCTCCAGAAAAGTACAATGCTAACGGGAATTTGCAGCCCATTGAGAAATTGTGAAAAAATCGACTTCACTCCGGCATTTCCATATATAATAGTATCGATGAAGCTGAGAAACCCCGTTTCCTGCATGATGAAAAAAGCGGCCGCGAGATAGTACCAACCAGGGGTAGTCGAGCGCACGCGGCTGGTGGACAGTCTAGAAATCACGGCCATTTATCTTCAACTGTTGGGTGTAGAAAAGAATGACAGAAGCTGCTTGACTCCGGTTCGAGCGCATGGTCGCGACGCAATGCTATCTCCGCAGACCTTGCGGCGCCTCACCTCACGCCGACTCGCTACCGTTACAAGGCAAAGGGACTAGGCAGGCCTAGCCGAGCCAAACTACTTTAAATGTTGATAGGATCCCGCGCGCCAATTTCGTGTCCAAAAGCGATTTGGCCTCGCGGGACGTCGACGAGACTATGCCCGCGATCCGGAACTTTGAGAAGCCTTGAATGGCTGCACATTTCGACGGGCGGAGTTTTGCTGCTAAGCAAGAAGCCAAAAAGTTAACGGACGCTCGTTCGATAGGTCCGCCGAGCGCCCAGAGACAACTCAAACGAATTTGAACAGGGAGGGTTTTGCGACGGCGTCCGCGGCGATCGTCGAATGGGACAGGCCAGCTAACGTAAGAGTGTCGCCGGACGAATTGGTTATTGTGGTCGACGACGTCCCCGTGGTGTGCATAAGCAGCGCCGCCAGATCTGCGGATTGGCTCATCCCCGCGTTCAAATAGGAGAACGAAGATATCGAAAGCTGGATCGTGTCGGCGTCCGATCCCAAGGCGTTAAACCCTTGGATGGTTTCATTGCCGAACCGCGGGTTGAAGACGAAGTGGTCCCCGGAATGGGCGTCGATGGTTTCCGTCGAGCGGTAATCCGATGAAGTGAAGGGAAAGACGGATGAGCCTGCTTCGAGGGACTCGGTCCCCGAGCCTCGCGTAATCGTCAGGCCGCCGGCGGTGAGGTCGAGTTCGTCCGAGGTCGCGGTAAGATTGATTTCCTCGCCGTACCGACTGCCGTTAGCGGAAAACGACTGAGCTGGCACCGTCACACCGAGCGCGTTCGATTTCGTGCTCGTTCCCCCCGCCGTCTTGTCTGTCGCGCTATACCCGTAGACGCCCGGATATAGGTCCGGAGTCGTGAAGCTCCACGCGCCGGAACTGTTTGTGGTCGTCGTTCCAACGTTGGTCCCGGTGGTGCTCCACACGGTCACAGCGGAGCTGCCCACAGCCGTCCCCGTCAGAGTGATGGAGTCGTTGGAATTGACTGCGATGTTGGTAAGGCTCGGAGCCGGAGGGGCCACCGTTGCAGGGGCTACGAGCGCATCATTCGCCGCGGCTGGCACCGTCACCCCGAGCGCGTTCGATTTCGTGCTGGTTCCCCCCGCCGTCGTGTCTGTCGCGATATACCCGTAGACGCCTGCATATTGGGCCGGAGTTGTGAAGCTCCACGCGCCGGAACTGTTTGCGGTCGTCGTTCCAACATTGGTCCCCGTGGTGCTCCACACGGTCACAGTGGAGCTGCCTACAGCGGTCCCCGTCAGCGTGATGGAGTTGTTGGAATTGACCGAGATTTTGGTGATGACCGGAGCCGCCGGGAGAGGCGTTGTCGGAGCGGTTGCGACTGGCACCGTCACACCGAGCGCGTTCGATTTTAAGCTCGTTCCCCCCGGGGTGGTGTCGGTGGCAGCGTATCCATAGACGCCCGGCATGAGGTCCGGAGTTGTGAAGCTCCACGCGCCGGAACTGTTTGCGGTCGTCGTTCCAACGTTGGTCCCCGTGGTGCTCCACACGGTCACAGTGGCGCTGTCCACAGCGGTCCCCGTCAGCGTGATGGAGTTGTTGGAATTGACCGAGATTTTTGTGATGACCGGAGCCGGGAGAGGCGTTGTCGGTGCGATTCCGGCAGGCACTGTCACATCGAGCGCGCTGGAAGCCGCGCTCGTCCCCGCTGCGGTTGTATCGGTGGCGGTGAATGCATATGCGCCAGGGGACAAATCCGCGGTTGTGAAGCTCCAGACAAAGGCGCTGTTCGCGGTTGCGGTCCCGAGCGGGGTTAAGCCGCCGTCCGACACCGTCACTGTGGCGCCGGCCGCCGCGTTTCCCGTCAACGTTACGGAATCGTTGGAATTGACCACGCCGTAAGGGATAGTCGGAGCCGCCGGGAGAGGCGCGGTTGGAGCGGCGGCGGCTGGCACTGTCACGTCGAGAGTGCTGGAGACCACGCTCGTCCCCGCGGCAGTCTTATCGGTGGCGGTGAAGGCGTATGCGCCAGCTGCCAAGTCCGCGGTCACGAAACTCCAGGTCCCCGTGCTGCTCGCGGTCGTTGTTCCGAGCGCGTTCGCGCCGCCATCCGACACGGTCACCGTGGCGCCGTTCGGCGCAGTACCCGTTAGCGTCACGGAATCATTGGAATTGACTGCGCCCTTGGTGATGATCGGAGCCGCCGGGGGTGGCGGCGGTGGATCGGCCGCGGCCGGCACGGTCACACCGAGCGCATTCGAGTTTAGGCTCGTCCCCGCCGCCGTCGTGTCGGTGGAGGTATATCCATAGATGCCCGGATCTTGGTCCTAAGTCGTGAAGCTCCAGGCGCCGGTGCTGTTTGCGGTAGTGGATCCGACGTTGCTCCCTGTGGTGCTCCACACAGTCACGGTGGAGTTCGCGAGTGCAGTTCCGGTCAGGGTGATAGAGTCGTTGGAGTTCGCCGTGATGTTGCTGATGACAGGAGCGGCGACGCTCGGATTTGTCGCCACGGTCGCCGCAACCGAGCTAGAGGGGGCGCTCGTCCCTCCTACGGAAGTGGAGTCGGTAGCAGTGAATTTGTAGGCGCCTGGCAGCAGGTCCGGGCTGGTGAAGCTCCAAACCCCCGTGCTGCCCGCGGTTGTGGTTCCAACGGCGCTTTGGCCGCCATCCCAGACGGTCACGGTTGAGCCGCCGACCGCAGTGCCCGTTAGCGTCACAGTGCCGTTGGTGTTTGCCACCGCACTACCGATAAGAGGAGCGGGGACGTTTGGATTGGTAGTGGTGTTGTTGGTAACGGTGTCATTATTGGACTGGTTGATGAAAATTTGGGCGTTGCTTTGCGGCTGAATATTTTGCGTGTTGTTTCCGTAGATAATGTTTCCAGTTATGGTGGCATCATTCGTTAAAAACGACTCGATGCCTGCGCTGCCATTGCCATAGACGGTATTGTCTTCGACAAGGATTTCACTTGTATAATTTGTATTTGTGTCGAGAATGATGCCTTCGCCGTCAGTGATGGCGCCGACTCCGTTTGATGGAACCAGCTGGGCGTTATCATAGACGAGGTTGCCGCTAACAATATCGTGAGGGCCGGCATTGGTGTTCAAGTTCACCGAGCTGTTGATCGTGATGCCGCTAGTGCCATAAGCTGACCAGTTTGCGTTATTGTGCACAACATTGTTCAGAATCTGTACATAGTCAGCCGCATCTGTTGCAATCCCGCCCCCGGGCTCGTTGGAAATAGTATTGTTCTCGATCGTGATGTGATTGGGCAAAGGAACGTTGCTGCTCGGATTAACAACAATCCCATTCCCGTCAAGGCTCGCGTTTCCAGTGCTGTACCCAGCCAATGCTGACTGCAGGTTATAGTTAGCGGCACCGCCGACAACGGTGAAGCCGCTAACGACAATGTAGGACGCTTGGATGTCGATTGCGTTCCACCCCCCCGAACTGTTGATGACGGGCGCCTGCCCAGGGGCCGCTTCGAATGTGATGGGAGCGCTCGCCGTGCCGCTGGTCGTAATTTGCAGCGCAACTCCGTAAGCCGGCGCAGTATAAGTACCATTCATCACTTGTACAGTGTCGCCCGGCTTCACAATGTTTGCAGCTGCCTGGAGGCTAGCCAAGGGCGCGGTCGCAGATGTACCCGCGTTGTTATTGCTCCCGATCTCAGAGCTCACGTAGTACGTGGTCATCTGTCATTCTCCCTGCTGAATAGCGTGCTGGCGAGGTGCATTTTCATTTTATCTATGAGGATAAATCACCAATCCTTCTGACCTGTCAATATCGCACCTCAAGTTTTAGCGAACTACACAAGCGATAGACGAGAAATGTTGTCCACATATAGGCTGTACCTCAGTCGCGGTGAGTACTAAACTCAGCGCATTATTCGAGCATACTGTAAATACCGTGATGCCGTAAAGGGGCAGATTTGACTGCACAGATTTGAGACCCCCAGATCTGCTAGTTAGGCGTGCGCCAGTCCGATTCCGATCCTCGATTAAAAGCAGAGTGTTCAACCTTTTCCGTCTGGCGGTTTTGTGCCGACGGAGGTCTGTCTGTGACCTAACAGGCCGTTGAAAAAGTCTCTGGCCGGGGGAATCGTGATGTGATTCTGTCGTCTTGCGCTTAGGCGGAGGCGAGTGGATGCGAGGCGGGGACGAGCGGTCGGGGTCGCTGTTCAGTTACGTCGATCTTGAAGCGCGGGTCGGCAAGGACCATCCGCTGCGGGCCATCCGCGGGATTGTGAACGAGGCGCTTTCGACCCTTTCAGGCGCGTTCTCGGCGCTTTATTCGCGGAGCGGCCGTCCCTCGATCCCACCGGAGAAGCTCCTTCGGGCGATGCTGTTGCAGGCGTTCTATTCGATCCGCTCGGAACGGCAGTTGATGGATCGGCTGGAGTTCGACCTGCTTTTTCGCTGGTTCGTCGGCCTCGGCGTTGACGATGCGGCGTGGGACCACTCGACGTTTTCCAAGAACCGCGAGCGCCTTCTGGAGGGCGACATCGCAGCCAAGCTCTTGGGCGCGGTGCTTTCGCAGCCGCGTGTGAACCGACTGCTCAGCGCGGATCATTTCTCGGTCGACGGCACGCTGATCGAGGCGTGGGCTTCGATGAAGAGTTTTCGGCCGAAGGACGGCTCGGGCGATCCTCCGACGGCAGGCGGCAGGAGGAACCGCGAGGCGGATTTTCACGGCCAGAAGCGCTCGAACGCGACGCACGCTTCGACGACCGATCCGGACGCGCGTCTCTATCGCAAAGGGCCGGGCAAGGAGGCGAAGCTCTGCTTCATGGGCCACGCGCTGATGGAGAACCGCAACGGCCTCGTCGTCGACGCCTGCTTGACCGAGGCGAATGGCCACGCCGAGCGGATCGCGGCGCTGCACATGATCGAGCCGCGCGCCGATCGGCCGAGGCCGATCACGCTCGGCGCCGACAAAGCTTACGACGCCGAGGACTTCGTCAATGAACTGCGCTCGATGAACGCGACGCCCCACGTGGCGCAGAATGCGAATGGCCGCTCGTCGGCGATCGACAGCCGCACAACGCGGCATGCAGGCTATGCAGTCAGCCAACGCATCCGCAAACGGATCGAGGAAGCCTTCGGCTGGATGAAGACGATTGGCGGGCAGGAGAAGGCCAAGTTCCGCGGCCGCGATCGCGTCGGTTGGGCCTTTACCTTCGCGGCCGCCGCCTACAATCTGTTGCGGTTGCAGAAGCTCTTGGAGGCCTGCGCGTGAAGAGCCCGGCGAACTGCCGACTGATCGGCCGCTGGCGGATCGTCGAGGCCGACCTCTGGGATGGTGCTCACCTCGATCTCTGCGGCCCGGCGGCGCTGACGATCACCGCGCAAGGCGACGAAATCGCCTTCGGCGCTCTGGAGGCTGGCCTCGAGGTCGAATATGCTCGGGACTCGATTGGCTTTCGCTGGGCCGGTTGCGAGGAAGGCGACGAGGTCGAGGGCGAAGGGACCGCCGAACTCCTCGACGATGGCACTCTCGAGATCGAGTTCGCATACCGAAACGGCGACGAAGCCGTCCTCAAAGCGAAACGGGATACTTCTTCAACAGCCTGCTAAAAGGTCTCCCGAAGACCGCTACGTCATTGATCCGAGCCGGCAAAGAGCCCGGCCGGAAGAAGAACGCTTTGCCATTGACCTTCTATAAAGAGGCGCAAATTGATTGTCTTTAAGGATACCAATGCCCTTAAGGACTATGTATGAATTATGCCTCTCCCACCCCCGAGGAGATCGCTGATTTCGTTGTTCTCATCCGGAGCTCCTTTATTTTATTTTTGCCGCTCAGAAGTCCGAGGAGGGGCCTTTCAACCGCAACGAAAACCACCCAGCCCGCGGCAATCGCGGCTACGAGACTTACAGGCACTAGCCATAGCGACGGAGAGCCGAAGGCGCTCACCCAAAAGCGAAGCACCATGGTCAAAACAAATCCATGAACCAAGTATAATGAATAGGAGGCATCCCCAATAGGCTCCAAGTGCTTGGCTAACTTCCCTATCCACGTTGGCTCGGACAGTTTCAAGTACTCCCAAGTTATGGCGAGAAATATCCCCAGCAGAAACCAGAGAACTATAGGCGAAGCCAAATAAACGACGGCGGGAGAGTACGAATGACCTCCGAACAGGATCAAGCCGAGCAGAACAGCGCACACAATCGGCAAGCCAAACTGTCGAGGTGTGCACAGTCCGAATGCAAAAATCACATAAAACATCATCTCGTAATTTAGCGTCCATCCCTGCGGCAATATGGGGGACCATGTGCCGTCGCTTCCGCGATAAGGAATGAACGCGACCGAATAAGCTAATTCGCGCCAGCCATCTTGCGCCCCGTGTGTCTCCGATACTTTATGAAAACCGAACGCAGAAACCGTCCCAATCCAGTATAGGGGCACGATTCGAATAATCCGCCTCTTGAAAAAGTCGAGACTAGCTCGCGGTCCGCTGAGATTTGACCAAGACACGAGCACCATGATGAAACCGGATACAACAAAGAAAGTACTAACGCCTGTATAACCGAACTTGTATGCAATCTCGGTCAGATTATTTCTTGAGTCATTTAAAGTACATTCAAGCAAAGTGTGATCGATCACCACCAGAGATGCAGCGAGGGCGCGCAATGCTTGAAGCGAGTAGATCTTCACAATTTACTCACAAGTTTATCGCCTGTGTCTATACGAGGGAAAGATAGTTGACCGCGGCATCTCAGTTGCAAGCAGTCGTCGCTGGTGGCACGAGCCTTTGGCCGAAAACTATTTTCGCCGCCCGCATTCGTTAAATCTGTCCCACCGGTCTGCCGGGAAGAGTTATCGCGTTTCCGCCATAAAGGCGAAGATACCCAATACTCTGAGACGGCCCTACTCATTCCGTTTCGGCGTCAGGTGATATTGGGGTAGTGCCAACCACGCAAAATTTGCTTTTTTCTGAACGGCGCTCGTTGACGCGAAAGGGATACGACTTTCGTAGCTGGAGCAGTTTTTGACTATGCGCTTCTCGCCGTGAGAGGTAGTGGTCTACTCTTACAACTATTTGCAAAATGGCGCATAATTTACCATTGTTGTGTGTCTTTAAGAGTCATCGATATGTTGTCACCATCGCGGTTGGTGACCAATTCGCGGGGAAATATCATTCCCCAAGTGCGGGAGCCGGGCGGCTAATTCCTGCCCGTACGGGCACCACGCACTGGAATATCTTGCCTGGAGTTGACGGGCGTATCGCTAGCTTGCAAGGAGCGATCGCATGAACGGCGGCATCGATCGGCGCGCAAAGTGGGGTGGTTATGTCACGGGCCTCGACGCCCTTCGGGCTATCGTGGTGGGGCAGCGTTTTTTGTCCCATGCCACGGCGCATTTCAAGAACGCTATTGGCGTTGACATGTTCATCGCACTAAGTGGGCTTTTCATCAATCGCGGACTTCTATAGCAGCTGGAACAGCGCGACAAGATCGATTTAAGGCTTTTTTACATCAGGCGCGCGCTTCGTCTGCTCGGCATTGCTGGTGATGATTGTGGGTCTGCTCGTTTTTGCTGCCGCCATCGGTATTCATCCGCTGCGGGTCCATGTGAGAGCCAGCCTCACCGCGCTGATCTATACGATGAACTGGAGCAGGGCTTTTCGCTAGAGCTCATCCGGTTGGCTCGGCCATACTTGGTCCTTGTCGATCGAGGAACCGTTCTATCTAGCTGACCGCTTATCCTCTCAACCGTCTACGCAAGGGGCGGCTTGAAATACACGATCCGCTGCGCTCTTTTTCTCGCTGCGCTCAGCGTCCTCATGCGGATATATTTGCTGCATGCCGCGGTGCCTGAGGACCGTTTGTACAACGGGTTCGACACGCGGGGCAATGGCTTGCTGATCAGTTGCGCCCTGGCGCTCGGGCGAATTCCAGGCCTTGTCACTTGGGCCGGTCGACTTTGGCTGGTGTCCGCGCTAATTCTAGCCTCGATCTTTCTGTACGTGCCCTGGAGTGCACTTCAGAAGCTCACTTCACGCTGCTCGCCGGCGCGACTATCAGCTTATTTCTTGTTGCTGGTACGAAACAAGCCCGGTACTGGTCTGGCTGCTGGAGCTACCACCGGTTCGCTATACGGGGCGAATTTCCTATGGCGTGTATTTGTGGCACTGGCCGATTTTGAACGTTCTTTGGGACAGCCATTTCAGAAACGGCCTCGGATGGCCGCGCTGGCGGCCGGTTCGACGTTGTTATGCGCCTCGCTGTCGTTCCATTTCGTGGAACGGCCCCTGCTCCGCCCTAAGGAGATGATTGGGCATACGGCCACTCGCGGGGCTCCACATGCCGAACTAGCGCCTAAAATCTACCGGCCAGATCCCGAAGGAGATCCGTCCTAAGAGGTGATCTTCGACGGCCGTGGAAACATGAATGGCGCGTCACCGATTCCGGCAGCTACTGGACATCAGGCTGATAGACATTTGACTTCCTCAGTTCGAAGATTGCGGAGGCAATGCGGTCGCTGTTTGCGATCGCTCCGGCGTGGTTAAGGTGCCAAAAGTTCATGAAGAGCCTAGAGTCGTAGGCGAGAAAGCCGTTGTCGAGCACAGCCCCATATTGGTTCAAGAAATCGCGGTCGGCGAGCTCCGTCGACCCGAATGTCGGGACAAAGACGAAAATTAACCGGACGCCGTGCGCCTTCGCGTCGGCCGCAATCGCGCGGATGTAGACACGATCGTCGCCGTCGTTGCAGCACCAAACCTCGAACCGGTCCACCAACGACTTGCGCTCATCCGGCTGTCTCTGAGAGAGGAGCATTTCCGCGGGCACTTCCCGGCCCATGTCGAGGTCCTTCCCCTCAAAGTGGAGGATCCCTGACGTGTAATCGGATTGTGTGCGCGCATAGATCGCCGGATCAAATCTGTCGCGGAGCCCGAGAAAATGCGGGAGAAACCGCGCGGCGAAAAGTTCGAATTGACGTGCCGGAAGAGAGGCGAGATCGTAGAAGTAGTTGTGCAGTAACAGCGCGGGCGGAACAACGATCGCAGAAGCTGGCGCAATATATTTGAACACAGCATGTCCGTAAAGCGCCGGTCGCGCGTCGACGCCAACCACGATGACTCGAGGCAACTTTCTCTTGAGAAGCTCGTTAACGACCACCCACTGGACATTCCTGCCGTCGCCATTCGTTGACAGATTAGCGACATGAACCTTCAGGCCGCGCGCAGCGAGTTGCTGCTCGACTCGCGCGGCACTGACGCCGAGCAGGGTTTTGGACGCGCCTACTACTGCGATGTCGATCGGACGATCGTCGAACTGGATTCTCTCGTAGGCCCAACGAAGATTGGTGTAGAGGCCGCCGAAGACGGGCTCGGCCAACTGCCAGCGCTGATAGGGTTCGTCTGGAAGAAAACAGGTCAATGCGCACAGTCCCAGTGCTGTTGTGAAACTGGCGCCAATGGTTGCAAGCGACTTCCTGCCGTTCATTCACCGCTCCTTAACGGCCTTGCAACGCGGGGCAGTCGAGGCTTTCGTGGGTTCGGATTGAGAGGAGGAGACAAACACGCATTCGTTCTCGCGGGTCGCCGTCCAAGCCTTCTTCGCGAAAATGGTACGATCGTACGCCACGGTGGCAGCACAGCCAACCGCCTTTGTCAGCGCAAAGTAGACCAAATCGTTTGCCAAGCATCTCATAGCTTTTGACTTCCCACAGCATGTGTCCCGCCGACGGGCGTCGCGGCAAAGCACGACATGCCGAGGTGTTGGATGAGGATCTCGTCCGGCGATGACCTGATCATTTGCGAGGGCACCCCAAGCAGACGCCCAAGTGTCTACGACTTTATGAATAGTGAACGCGCGCGAGACGGCACTTTTTCTGCCCGTGACATCAAAAGATATTCGGGATCATCGACGCCGAGGTCGTAGTTGGAGTACCTATATAATAGTTAAAGTAAAGCCTTCGGAGGGTACATTACGAGCGGAGCCCTTTGATCCTGCTTGTAACGCTGAAGGGGGCGAGTGCGTTTCGGGATAGGGCGAAGACAGTTGTTTATCACCATTGTATCGGCTATGAAACAGGACCCATGGGGTTGCAATTTCTTAAGGACCGCGTTCATTAAAACCTTGAGACGTAAATGATAGCAGGCCCTAGGTTTTGAGTTTGAATTCGATGGCGTTAAGAAGTACCCAGTCCGATTCCCGGTTGCGTCCGACATGCCAGATGTGAGCCGATATTGCGAAGCGAAGCCCTCAATTTGGACTTTAGTTAAATGACATGCGTTCTCTTGCTTTGTCCCGGCGGCCTCGAGCACGGCGGCGGTATAGGGCGGCAGATGGGCTATTTCCTGTCCGCGCTGCCGCAGGCCGCGGAAACACCGTCGTATCGCGTTATCGATACCCGGGGGCCTTGGTTTCTCGGTAGCGCGCGTTGGCGAATTCCCCTGTCTGTTGGACACCTTTTCGCTGCAGCATTGCAGATCGCGTGGATGGGGATCGCCGTCCGACCCAGTTTAATTCATACAAACATCACCGGGCGAGGCAGCACCGCGCGCAAGCTAATGCTAACCGCCGTCGCCCGCTTTGTAGCGCTGCCGTACGTCCTGCATGTTCACGACTACGATTATGCTGCGTACGTGCGCGCGCGAAGCGGGGTGATGCGGCGCTTGGTGCGCGGCATGTTCGCCGCCGCGGAGCAGACCATTGTGCTGGGAACTGAAGCGGAACGCACCCTTCGCGCCGCTCTCGAGCTGCCGGATGCGCGTATTTTGATCATGCCGAACGCTGTGCCAGATCCGCACCCTACTCGACGGGAAGGCCTAGGAGTGTCTGGGACGAGCCCCGTCAATGTTGTATTCCTTGGCTATCTCAGCGCGCGCAAGGGTGTGCCCGAGCTGTTGGATGCGTTGGCAAGCCCGGGGCTGGCAGAGTTGTCATGGCGGGCGACCCTCGCCGGGGGTGGTCCGGTGGATGAATTCCGCGCCCGTGCTGCCGCTCTCGGCCTTGGTAACCGAGTCGTCTTTCCGGGTTGGATCGATCAGCCGGCGGCCAGTGCGCTGTGCGCTGCAGCGGACATCCTCGTACTCCCCTCGCACGCTGAGGGACTCGCTATGTCGGTACTGGAGGGACTGGCTCACGGGCTGGCGGTGGTGGCGACGCCTGTCGGCGCGCATGCCGAAGTGATCGAACCGGGTCGGTCCGGCCTGTTGGTCCCTCCGGGGGACGTGGTCGCGCTCAGCGCTGCGCTGGCCCGCGTCATCGCCGACAGAGCGTTCCGCGAACGTCTGCGCGCGGGCGCTCGGAAGCGCTTCTTTGAACGTTTCGATGTGCGGTGCTACTCGAATCGCCTGGCCCGGCTGCATGCTGGGCTGCTAAGTGGTCGCGACCTCTCGGGCAAGATTGAAACCGAGCGCCCATCATGACTGCGGCGAGTTGGCGAGGTGCCGCAGATCGGACTATCGGTGGTAAGTCTGGGTGCGGCTCTCATCCGCTTGATCCGGACCGCGCGTTCGGAATACTCGGATTCTGGATCTGACGTTGAGCTGGCCATAAAGCTCCAGCATGCAGCTGATGGTTTGCCGAAGCATATGTTTCAACGTGCCGCTTGTGGAACAAGTTGTCGGCTTTGAATTGGACGACGGGAGGCGCGCCGCATGATTGAGGCGGCACGTCTGCAGGACGAGGAGCTAAGACTCACTTTCATAGTTGGCTTGATAGCCGGAGGGGGCGGACGGGTGGGCCGCGTTGCGTTGACGCGACTGGCGAACCGCTCCGATCAGTCCGCCTCGACCGCGTATTGTTTGCGCCACGAAGGTGGCCGCGTAACCTCGTAGAGCCCAAACGAATGTCACCCCACCTGTTTTGCCGTTGACATCCCAAAACCTTGACGAAGGGAATCAAATAGCCAAATCTTCAGCCGCTGTCTGCTATAAGGACGGCACAATTGAGATATCCCACAAATCAATAGATCGGATGAGTCCGAATGAAGCTGCTACTTTCGGCCTATGCCTGTGCGCCCAACCGCGGATCGGACTATGGGGTCGGGTGGAATTGGGCCACTGAGGCGCACCGACTCGGACATCAGGTTTGGGTGCTCGCGTCGACGGTGCACCGCGCAGACATCGTGGAAGCATGCAGCCTCGATCCGAGACTCGGCGGCATCCAGTGGATATTTCCTGCGGTCAAGTACTGGCGAATCGAATCCGGCGTTGAGCCCAGATGGGAGCGGACATACAATATGCTGTGGCAGTCGGTCGCGCTGCGTCACGCACGCGATTTACACCGCCAAGTGCGCTTCGACGCGATCCACCACTCCACCTGGGCCGGGGTTCGCGCGCCAACATTCTTGGGTACACTCGGCCCTCCACTGATTTTAGGACCCATCGGGGGAGGGGAGACATCGCCGCTTTCGTTGCGGGAGGAGTTACCTTTGCGGGGTAAGCTCCTGGAGAAAATACGAGACTTTTCCAACCGAACGATCACTCTAAACCCATTTGTTCGTCCTGGTTTCTCGAAGGCCAAGGTCATTTTTGTGCAGACTGCGGACACCCAACGTCTTTTCGGCGGATCCATGCGCAGCAAAACGGTGATATTCACAACCCCGAACCTTCAGGACTTCCCCAACCCCCTCCCGAGGCGCGCCTGGCATGAACCGCCGAAGTTTCTTTATGTCGGACGCTTGCTATACTGGAAGGGCGCGCATATCGCCTTGCGTGCATTTGCGCACATTACAAAACACTTACCACACTCCCGTCTTACAATTCGCGGGGACGGCCCAGAACGATCGAGACTCGAAGAACAGGTGAAACGATATCGCCTACAAACTCAAGTGGACTTTGTTCCACGGTTATCAAAAGGTGAGTTATCCGACCTATACAACAGTCACGACCTTCTTCTCTTCCCAAGCCTTCATGATGCCGGCGGATTTGTCGCGCTCGAAGCATTGTCTCACGGTATGCCCGTGGTTTGTCTCGATTTGGGAGGTCCGAGAGATATAGTTACGTCCCATTCAGGCCTAGTCATCAAAGTCGACGGACGTAATACGGCGGAGGTTGCTGAGGCGATAGCCGACGAAATATTGCGGCTGTTCAATCGTCCAGAGAAACTAAGTGAACTATCTGCGGGAGCAATACTTCGTGCAAAAGACTTTGTTTCCTCACAACGTGTTAAAGAATTTTACGATCGTGTGGCGAATGTCATAAAATCCTATTGATCTATCAGGCCGCTCAGTGCGAGCCTTTTTCTAGTCTTGCGACAAGCGATCTGAGTGGCGCAGCCGTTGCTTCAATCCGACGTGCAGTTGAGCTCTAACGCGATCCGTAAAATATTGAGGACACCGCGTCGCCCGCATATTGGCGCGGCGCGATCAAAACAGGTTCGCTTTGCAGCCGCAATGAATACGCTTGCTACCTTAGGCCCGGTCCATGCGCACAAAAAGCGGTTGCCCATCTAGACAGCGCTCAGCCGTCAGTCCGAGGATCTGATCAACCCCGGGATGCCGCGGCTTGCGTGCGTGTGACTGTTGAGCCGCGTCGGGTGCTGAACAGCATGAAACTTCGTTCGGTTTCATCGGATATCATTCCGACTAGAGATTGCAAGGCTTCGTAATCAGGCCAGCGTTTTCGGTCAGTGTCGATCCGTTCCAATGGAGAAAGACAATGCCCTTCAACCAGATTGGGAAATAAGGGTCAGGCATGCATGGCCCCGGAGCCTGGTATCCATATCCGCTCGCGACGGTCGGTTTCAGGTTCGCGGCGATCTTGTAGCCTTCGTTCATACAATCTGTTGTGTTTGTGTATCCCCTGCAGTTCGGCGCGGTAGTTGGCAGATCGTACGGATTGGCAAGCCCAGGATCGCTATAGATATTCAATCCGAAAGGGAACGTTATGTTGTTCTGATGGCCATTTATGCTAACGTCGGTGTTAGGAATTCCCGCCCTCCTACTCTTTCCTGGATTGCTCTGCCATATGTAATTATTTTCTATACGGACCGGCGATGCCGTGGAATTATTGATATATATTCCCGCTCCATAGACCGGCGACTTTCCATTGTTCCCAGCGCTCGATTCCGCCGGTTCAAAGATGTTGTTCCTCACGTTATAAATCGTCTTATCGGGGACCGGGCTTAATTGGTTCAATAATAAATCTGGCGACTGATAGCCTCGCAGCGGATCTTGTTCGTTATCGTAAGAGGTGTTGTTGAAAACATAGACTTGAGCAAGGTCGAGATTTGATTTTGAATTGCACGCGGTGTTGGGGAAGACTTCGAAGCCTGAGCTGCCATTATACCACCAGACATTTTGCTCGGCGACGCCTTGATAGCGATACCCGGCCGTGGGGCAGCCCCACGAATCAAATACGAGCCCCTCGCCATCGGTATGGCAACCGGAGCCGTGGGGGTCAGCAATGTTTTTATAGCCAAATTCGCCCGCTACGAAGACATGGGTGCCGGAAGTCGGCGTTGTACCGCTAGTCGGGATCATCGAGACGCCGGAGCCACAGTTCCCGCCCTTACTGGGGCTGGCGTTGTACGCAATTGCGCCGACGACGGCCGATTGATCAACGCCGCCGCTGGCCGTCCAGCCATAGGTTCCGAAACCATCAACCCCGCAGGTCGAGGCTATATTGTTTACGAAGGCGACAAAGGCGATTACAGCATCCGATTCCGAGGTCGCCGTTAGACAGCCCGTGCTGGAGGAGGGCGATTGCGTGGTTACGAATCCTTCTATCGCCCAATTTGATTGATCAACCCGGAAGGCTTCATTATTGACAGTGGGGTTTTCTATGCTTGGCTCCCCGCTCACCGTACACGCGCCGAGATTCGGGCCAGCGCATAGGACGACCGCGAAGTAGATCCCACCTGTTCCATCAATTCCGCCGCTGGTGGACGGGCAATTTGACACCCGGCCCCAATTGTTGGGCCCGAACGCCGTGATATATTTTCCAAGGATATAGTTTCCAGGTTCGACGATGATTACGTCGCCGCAATTGACGTTGTGATGCGGCGTCGCCCAAGCCCCATCTCGAGACGTTCCAGCCCGGTTATCATTGCCATTGGGCGATATGTAATATACGTGCAGGGGAGTAAATGGCCACGCTGTGAATTGCACCTCATTCGCAAAGGAGTCCCCCAAAACGCAGCTGACTAGGAACAGGACGGCTGCAAAACCGGCCAGTTTTGACTTGCGAATGAGTGAGCATCGATTAGCGAGAAACGTGAGGGCTGGCGCCGCATCGCTACGCGACACGAACGGAGCATCCACAGCGTCTTCGTCGGCCTTGCTCCTCGCGGGGTCGTCACCTCTTCGCATGATCACAGCTCCTCAGCACAACGCCGGGTTGGTATCGCCGGTGCCCGCTCACCTGCATTGTGCAACCGAGAGGTCCAACACGGAGCCGGGGCAAGCTTACTCCGAAGTTGCTTGGACCCTGTCCGCCGAAGCATTGGGCTACTTTCAACCCCTCGGATTTAGCCGGCGAAACCGTCGGCGTCATTGGTTCAACGGATCTGT
Organism: uncultured Alphaproteobacteria bacterium; assembly: GCA_963737365.1. Classification (GTDB taxonomy): domain Bacteria; phylum Pseudomonadota; class Alphaproteobacteria; order Rhizobiales; family Beijerinckiaceae; genus Roseiarcus. The sequence continues at coordinate 1,311,089 of CAVTSD010000001.1, read as the reverse complement.
CCGCTTTGCGGTGACATTACTGCAAATCATCCGTCAGGGCGTGTTCCCCGAGACGGCCAATTATCAGCGTGAGGATGACGGTGGCCAATATGCCGAAGCCCAAAATGGCGATTGTAAGGGCGCAGCGCCCGACGTCCATGCTGACATGCGAGCTCTGGCCAGAGTGCCGATAAAGACGTCGCCGGCAGCGGGGAAGAGAGGCGACAGTGCCGAGCATACAGGCCTGGACCTGACCCGGACATGCCGAGCGCGTAGCTCGTCGCGGCAAATCGCATCATTCGCGAGATCCGCAGAAGGCAGGCGATTCGCATCATTCCATTCCAAGGAAAATAACGCGCCATCGAAACCCGGGATCAAAAAGACTAACAAAGCGAAGAAATCGGGACCCTTTTGAAATCCTCATTACCGGTAGATAATGAACTGGATTTCAACCTGTTCAAGTAAAACGCTGTTAAAAATGAACCGACTGGTGATTCCTTAATAATATTTTTGAGTTTTGATTTTATTGACCTCGGCGATGGCGAGTGTAACGCGTTAGTTCCGTAAGTATATTGATCGTTGCTATTCCACGCAAATGTATAGTCAGACTGCTGTACCTCAGCGTGTCTGAATATGTTCGTTTTTACTGTCCTCAAGAGTACATATAGCGGCGTTGATGATGACAGCTCTGCGCGTTTGCCGCTAGATGGCTCGGTCACCTTATACAACAGATAGTTGTTTGATACATCCGCCATAAATACCTCAGTTTCTGTATATCCATTCTGCGAAGAGTACAGGGAGAAAAATATCTCTGGCGAAAATTGCCAGAAACCATGACCGCAAAAATTGTTCGCCGGCAGCGCATGCAGTATTTGTCCACCCGGAATACATATATTGGATATATTGAAAAACGCTTGAGGTGCGTTGTAAATATGTTCGGTCGTTCCAAAATCTATCACTGTATCGTATCTATTTTCTACAGCAATAGGCTTGTTAATGGTCTACTATATGCGTCGCCTGTTCGTAATCAGAATTGTCGAACAAATCTACACTTGTGGCGGAAAAATATCTTACTAGCAGGTCTTCGCAAAAAGGGGTGAATTTAGGTTCTTCATTCAAATCGAGAACCCGCTTAAGTTCGGCCAGTCCGACGTGAATCCCTTGCCGCCCCATGGTGGCAACCCTGCCGAAATTCCGCTTTGTGCGTGCGAATTTCAAAAAATTCAAACCATGAGTATCTATCCCCATCCACGTGCCCTCCGATGGTGATCTGAACCAAAAAACCACTTTTGCCCGGCAAGCAGTTAGTCTCCGTCACTGGACCGACACTCCAACGAGGACTGCCGACGACTCGCGAGCCTGGCGCATTTCCAAATCTCCGGCAAGCTGCGCGTGGCTGTAGATGGGCATTCTCGCGTAACGAAACCCACATGGCGTTAGGCGTCAGACCTACAAAAAATCTGAGTTGGTTCTGATATTTTTGACAATCCTTGGCAGAATAGCTGGAAGGGACATTGGTGTTCGCTCGCAGGATCAGCAAGATGCCCAAAACGGTGCTGTGGACGGGGGCCGTTTGAGGTTCAATCACGAACTGACCCCGCTCATTGACAAAGCGTTCCGATAGGAACGTAAAACAATACCACGCAGATAGCCGCGTTCCACACCAGATCGAGACCAATACTTATAACTGTAGGCAACGTTGCTGCTTCTAAGATTGATTGGACAATGTCGTCTGTGAGAATTGGTCAGCGCCTAAGTCCAAGTCCCTCAAATCAGCAAGGGCTGCAACGCCACGCCGAGAATCGCGTCCTTCGCCAGCGCGCCTCGGGTGAAGTCCCAGGCGCTGGCGCCACGATAAACGCCGGACCTTTGCAACTGCCGAAGACGTTGCGCCCGCGCGCTGACGCGGCGATCTCCATACAGTTCTGCGCGAGATTCCAAGTGCGACGCCAGTTCCAGATAGCGGTCGCGGCCCAAAATCGCCCGCTGTCGCCATGGGTCGGACAGCCGATTGCAGCACGCCGCGAGGATGTCCGCGCGGTCGCGCGCCACCTTGGCCAGATTGCGAAAACGCGCCTCTGGATTGCCCAGCCAATACTGCCGCGCGCGCCGCAGCCGCGGCAACACTCCACGCGGAACGGGCGGCCCGACGGCATTGCCGACGTGCTGGCGGTAGCCGGTCAGCCGCTCTCGCGAAAATCGCACCGTACCAAGCACGGTCGCCAGAAAGAACAGCCACTGATCATGCGGCGCACGGTTCCGCCGATCCGTGCTGTCAGTCGATTGGTCCCACAGGTCCGACAGCGTGAGCAGCGAGCGATGGCACACTATTGAGAACCCGTATGGGCTGGAAAATGAATAGACAGACAGCGGTGGATTGTGTTCAGGGAGAGAAAAAATATTGGCGGGTCCGGTCCGCTGGCTGGTCCCATCGATTAGCCATGCGTCATGAAAGAACAGCAACGCGTCCGGATCGTTCATGGCCCCTTCGGCGATCGCGAGCTTTGCTGGGTCCCACACATCATCCTGGTCGCACAAGGCAATAAGGTCCGATTCACAGCGTGCCAACACGGTCATGAAGTTACGCCGCCAGCCGAGCCGCGGCTGGTTGCGGTGGAGGCGCACCGGAAACCGCGCACTTCTCGCAAAGTCGGTTAGAATCTCCCAAGTCCGATCGGCCGACTGATCGTCGGCAACGACGAGCTCGTCAGGCAGCCTCTGCTGAGAGGCGATGCTGTGCAGCTGCTCGCCCAGGAAACGCTGGCCGTTATAGGTGGTCATGGCGACACTGATCGTTGCCATGGCTCTAAGTCGCAATCCGCTTCACCGACGGGCGCAGCATCCGTTCGGCAATCGCCTTTCCCGTATCCCCTAGTTTCGGCTCGACCATGATTCCCAAAGCCAGGAAAGCGATCCCCAGCACGCTTCCCACCACCAGAGCGATGACCGGCGCTGGTTGGAGCACGGTCGCGATGACGAAGCTGAGCATCATCAGGCCGACCGCCGGCAGAGCGCGCAGCGCCATGCCGTGCAGGGAGCGCCCGAACCACAGCAACGCTAGGCAATCAGCGCCAACGCGCAGGGTCCAGGCTAACGCCGCACCCGGTAGCCCGGCGCGCTGGATCAAGAGCCACAGGCAGAGCAAGAAGGGCACAATCTCGATCATGTGCAAATGCGCCGTTACGTTCGGTCGGCCCTGGGCCTGCAACTGGCTGTAAGGTAGTAAGGCTACACCGTTCATCCAAGCGCCGCACAACAGGATCTGAGCAACGAGCGTCGAGGCCTCGGCGAACTCACGCCCCACCCACAGATCGAGAAAAGGACCAATCACGACAATAGCCGGACCGCAGATAGCGCCAAAGACGTAGATCAGCGATAGCGCTGCGCGGCCGGTGAGATGGCGGCCCGTTTCGACGCTCTCGCGCGACAGCCGCGGAAACAACGTGCGAGCCAGCGCTTGCGCGAGCACTTGGCTGCGGATTGCGAGATTCATCGGCACCGCATAGTGCGCGACGGCCGCGGCGCCAAGCATCCGCGCGATTATCATCTGATCGAACGTATCCAAAATCGGGCTGATCACGCTGGAGACGCTAACCCAGGCACCATAGCCGAACAGCTTGCGGGCCCACGCGAGGTCGGGCGCGAACGAGCTAATAGGCCTCTCCACCCAAAATACGGCCCCCAGCATCGCCGCCACCACGCCGAATCGGACGAGCATGACAGCTGGGATGATCACATTTAGAGACGGACCGAGGATTAGGATGCAGATCAGGGGCAAGACCTGACCGAGAACGACGCCGCAGGAGTTCAGCGTGGTCGCGAGCAAGAACCGCTCGCTAGAATCGAGTGCGCCGATGGCAACACCGCTCAATAGGCCAAGCGGAAGCATCGGCACCATCCAGGGGAAAGCTGCCACTGCTTCGCGGGAAAGCTCGCTCGACAGAGGGAACCAGCGCCACAGCAGCGCCCCGCCGACGCAATAGAAGACCGCACTGGCGGTTACGCCGAAGAGCAGGTTCAGATAGAGTGTGGTGACCAGCACCGAGCTGCGCTCGCGCGACGAGGCGCGGCCTAGCCTGCCGAGAGCGTTAGCGGCCGCGCGCGACAAGCCGAAATCGAGGACACCTAGGTAGCCGAGCAGGATCCAGGTGAGCGTAACCACACCATAGCGCGCCGCTCCGATCGCATGGATGTAAAGCGGGACGGTGACGAACGCCACAACGATGGGAAGCAGCGGGCCAACCACATTTATGGTCAGATTACGCGAAACCGAACTGCCCATCGGATCACTTGTCATCAAAGGTCCTGAGCTCTTTCCGCTTCGCTTCGGCCTTGTCTCGTTGGCAGCGAGGTCTGACGCTTATATACACCCCGGGCCACGACTTATACGAATTCTAGACCGTTGCGCGACTGCGGCACCCAGCTCTCGGTTTGGCAACGAGCAACCGCACGTCTCAACTTCAAGCGAACTTACTTTGTGACTAACGTGTAAGAAAAGCTGGCGAAACTTGTCCAATTGTTCCGATCCGCCATTGTCGCGGCCGCGTGATCAAGCTGATAAACGCCAGGTATTTTCTTGAAGTAGTCATGGTGCCAGAATGGCACCTGCCAGACACCACGGTAACCAATTGCGCTCAAACGGTTACGAATTGATTCTTTCACGACGCACAGATCGTATCGTGCCGGATGCTTCGGAACTTCGTCCGGTCGACGCCGGGAGTCCACAAGGCGGAGAATCCGACTGGATAGGAACTCTGGCAAGAGCCAATTGACCACAAAAGGAGCTGAATAGAGCACGGGGTGAAAATTGAGACATACACCACCCGGTGCCAGAAGAGCGTGAATGTTTTGATACGCTTGCATCGCATCAGAAACGTGTTCAAACACCATCTGGGAAAACATCAAATCTATATTTCCGAGCAAATCTTTATGCTTATTGCTGATAGGCTTGGAGATATCGAAACAGGATTTCTCGAAATAAGCCGGCGCCAGAGCGAGTTCGCTTTCCGATATGTCGTTGACTACATAACTGAGACCAGCCTGAGCGACTTCCTCAGTCGAGAAGAGCGGCCACCGTCCGCCTCCGATCTCCAACACCCGCCGCGCCTTAATGAGCGAAGCAAGCTCCCAGAGCGTCTCCTTATAGTGTTTCCAAGCCCAGTCGCTCGAGCGTTTCTGACTGAGCTCGTCAATAAAAGAAACCAACGCCTCGAAATCCGAAGGACCATCCAGCGCGGTTTGGAGCGAATTCGACACGGCATGAACAGCAGAATCCAAGCGCGACGCCATCTGTATAACTCCAAGGTTGCGTTTAATTGTTAAGCTCGGAACAGCTCTTTGGCAAGCCACAGTCATTTGAAGTAATGAATGAGATACTTTCATGTGTTGAATGCCCCTGGACGATGTGCTGGATCGCCTCAAAGACGCTATCCCCAATCTCAACCGTGGCGCCCTGTACCTCTATGGCGTCTCCAGGCTTCCAATCGATGAGTCACAGGAGCGCCGGAAGAGATTCAAGACCTACCGAGATTGGCTATGTCCACATCGACGGTAGTGAACTGCGTTAGCGCTGACTTTAAGGAAGGCTCAGCCTTCCTTAAAGCCAGAGTGTAGGTCTTTCCCTAAAAGATCCACATCGTGCTCACCGACAACGGCATGGCTTTCGCCGACCCGACCAAGGATCGTGAGGGCCCCAGCCGCTTGCGCGGGTCCACTTCACTTCCTCGCCTAGCACATCTCCGACCGCGTCTGCATGGGGAGCTCCGGTGGACCAAGCCTTACTACGAATCGACCAACGGCTGAGGGGATGACACGGAGGATTAAGGACGCCACGATCAGGACCCACCATTACGACGACTTGGAAATCTCAAAGCCCGCGTCATGGCCTTCGTCACCGTGTACAGCTTCGCCAAAACATCTAAAGGCAGGCGATGTCGCCGCCTTTGGCCGTGATCATCAGCTTCGCCGGGGGGGGAAGAGGTCGATGTGAGCGCGATCCCTGAGGTCGGACCCGACGATCCGCCAGCGGTCGATCAGGCGACAGTTCGCCGGGGCCCTCACGCCGATGCCTCCTTGAGCTTTGGCAGCCGCGCCAGATTGTAGGCGGCGGCGCCAAGGTGAAGGCCCATCCGACGCGCTCGCGGTCGCGGAACTTGGTTCACTCCTAGCCCGCGACCGTCTTGATCCAGCCGAAGGCTTCCTCGATCCGTTTGCCGGATGCGTTGGCTCAAGACGTAGCCAGGATGCCGGGTCGTGCGGCCATCAATCCGCCGACAAGCGGCCGCCCGTGTTCTTCGCCACGTGCATCAAGCGCAGTTCATTGACGGAGTCCTCGCCGTCGTAGGCTTTGTCGGCGCCAAGCGTGATCAGTTTCGGCCGATCCGCGCGAGGCTCGATCATGTACAGCGCCGCGATCCGCTAGGCATGGCCGTTGGCTTCGGTCAGGCGGGCGTCGACGACCAGCCGTTGCGGCTTTCCATCAATGCGTGTTGCCCTATGGAGAAGAGCTTGGCCTCCTTGCCCAGCCCCTTGCGATAAAGCCTAGCCTACTGGTCGGTCGTCGCGTCATTCACTACGCTACGAAGCGGGTGATCCGCGCCAACCCGCGCTTCCAGATCGACGTAGTTAAACAGCGCCCCCACCGCTCGTCCCCGCCCCCGCATCCATTCGCCTCCGCTAAAGCCAAGGCAACCAAACTACTAGACGAGTCTCTGGCCGGTCACTTTTTCAACGGCCCGTTAGTGGATAGAATCAGACGCTTCGCTCCCTCAGCGAGCCCCAGAACTCCTCGAAGTTGCGGCGGGGGCTCCAGAGTCTTCCCTTTGATTTTGACCACTATGAAGCAAGACAGTTCCGCGAAGGCCCTTTCAGCTGTCACCCAAATCGTTGGCCGGACGCGACAGCAGTTTTCGAGAACGAGCGATCGGGTCGGGAAGGGCGGCTATGGTGCGCGGAGCCATTTAGAGATCGCGAAAACTTCTGGTGTGCAGTCGACCGATCAGGCTTCCGACAGTGAACTCAGCGCGTTTGCGAAAAAGGGCGATCTCGCTGAATGGACGGATTGGTCCGTCGACGAAATCCCAGTACGCTCGGTGAACGCGGCCGGGGGGGAAGCCTCGCAGCGCGTCTAAAATGTAGTTCCGCTGCCACGGCTTTCTTCCAAACATGGCATGCGGCATAACCTCGCCAACCCACGGAAACATGCCCATTGCCTCCGAACCGAGCAAGCCTATTGGGACGCTACTTGCCATAACCGCCGCGTTTAAAACATCCTGGTCCATCCGCGAAAATTCAAGCCTGCCGGTGGCGTTTTTCATCTTGCTCATGTCCGCGCCGTCGCGCTCGAGTTCCTCCATTAGGCAACTCCAGACCCGAGCAAATTCAGCGTGCGTCCTGCACATGCCGATGCAGCCGCCGTTGACATAGCCCGCGAACTCGCGGCAATCGCGGCGCTGCCGAGCGGCCAGATCCTTCCAGGCGCGGCGGTAAATATGGTTCGGCGGCATGTAACTGTCCGCCGGATCGAGCACAAGAACCACACCGCCGCGAGCCCATTCGGCGAACGAACTCCATGAATGGGTGATAACTATGTCTGTATCAAAATAGAAGACGATGTCGGACTTTGGGTATTTCGTGAATAGGATTTCTTTGACGAAGCGAGGCTTGCAGTTGTTCAGGTGCCAAGGCCCCTGAACCTCAAAGAGGCGCAGTTGTACCGCGGGTGTGATGGCATAACTGTCTAATTCTGAATCGCATGCGAAGGACGCCAGCCACTTCGGTCGCTCTCCCCGAAAGCCGATTGCGACAACGCCTTTGAAGCCAGCTTGAATGAGGGAATTAACCAGCGCTGCTACACCGTAAAAATAATGCCCCTCCGCGAGTGTGCAAACCACATGTAACGAACGCGCCGCAGCGACTGCGCCCCCACTTTTTAACTCCGTCAATACGTCCCCCAGCTTCCGCATCCATAGTTTTACACAAGTTTAGGTGACTTTTTCGTTATCAATGACGTCGAGGAACGGTGTCCAGTCTTCAAATGGCACCGCTTCCAATTACTGAGGGGGGGCCTTGACTCATCCCAACCAAATAACCGCTTTCGACCATTGGAAAGGAGCAAAGGTATCTCAGTGCGAACAACACCTCGCGAAATACAATTCTTAGAGCCCTCGAACACGGCAGAATTACGGTTTCTATCGAAGGTCTTTCCGGTGGTCTATCTTAAAGACACTATTTTCGAAGGAACTCCCATTACTGTCGAGCCTGCCGGAACATCAGATATCACAAGAGTGTTTGGAGCAACGACGACGTCATCGCCGATGGCTACACGTCCCAATACGCGAGCGCCGACCCCAATTGTAACATTGTTGCCAATTTTCGGGCAATCTGTTGAGTTATTAACATAGCCTACCGTTGCTAATTGTTTGATGCTAAAATTCTCACCAATCTCTTCAGCACTAACGGTAGTGCCGAAACCATGGTGAACAAGCATACCGGGCCCACACGATTTCTTTACAAAGAGCGCTACCGACTTCATCGGAGGACAGAGAATCGCAAGCAGATGACCAAGGGCCTTATGACGAAAATAAAATACCGTTCTATATTCTGGAAGGTAAGTCATGGCCCAGACAAACAAGATTACGCGGTCAAGTATGGCTTCTGGTCTTCCACTATCACAAAATTCAGCATATCTATCAAGATCACTCCAAAGAATTTCTCGGCGGGGACTCAGTAGCAACAACGCAATATGAGGCACGAGACGCAGGCTGCTGAGCGTAGCCACTCCGATCTTGCCCACACGAACTACGAGCGGCCTTTTCGGAGATTCGTAGATCTCGGAAGAGGACGCAGCAAGCTCCGCTCGTACATAAAATTGCTTAGAGACGCTCATGTTCAGACCGGTCTCGCCAAAGTTGGGATATGGTGGCTGAGGCGGCGTCACCGTCATGCCGTTCGTGCCGCCTCGGGCGCGGTTCCAGCACTAATATGGAAAATGAAGTCAGAATAGGTGTCACTGTGCAAACGATCCTGGAAGAGCACAAGGAGATGAAGTGCCTCAGGAGCAGCAATGCTTCAAATTCCGTTCAAAACCGTTATCTTCGGTCAAGAATTGCTTTAAAGGTCGTGCTAAGATACCTAAGTTATTTTTGGTAAAAGAGCAATTGCGCTCGTTTGTGCGCGGCGTCGTTTTTTCCTACATGCGATGAATAATTCCTATTGTATCGACAAAAATTACCTCACCGGTCTCTTGTTAATAAGGTTGATCTGGCGGCGTCCAAGTCAGCGGGACATTTTCGGCTTGAAGGCGTGATCGGAACTCCGCGAGCGCATTACCCGCGTATGACCCGGCGGTAAGAGACATTGTGCCGTAACCGCCCAAGCACCTTGGACGGCGTCAGCCATTCGGCGAGAAACGCTGCGACCCGCCACAGTCGTGGAGAGCCGTATCGAAACGCGTGGTATAGCAGTGGCGCCGCGGCTCGATACGCTCGTTCCTTCGCTGCGCGGGGAGCCACTACGCCGAGACAGAGGCCGGCATAGGCGCGGGGCGTTAGAATAGGCCGCATTCGCTCAGCCCACTGCAACGAGGCCAACCAGGTGCCGCTCTTGCTTAGGGAGGGGCGTGTGTCGTCGACATAGAGAGTGACCAAGACCTCTGGCACTGTCTCCACTCTCACCGCTTCCAGCTTCGAGAGCCGCAGGAGATAATCCCAGTCATCGTGAGGTGTGTCTGTCCTAAACCGTAACCCGCGACCAAGCGCGCGAGGCAACAGGTAACTTGAGGTCTGAATGAAGGCGTGACCAGCGAACGGTGAGCGCCGATCGAACAGATATTCGTCGATCGGATGAAGGTTGTCAAAGATCACCTGTGGGCGAATAACCGAGGTCTCTTGCGTGACCACGCGGCTAAGACAGGTGACGAGGACAGGACCGCGGTCGGCCGCATACGCCATTTGTTTGGTAAGCTTCTCCGGCCACCACTCGTCATCATCGTCGAGAAAGGCAATCCATTCGCCCTTCGCATGATCCATGCCGGCGTTGCGAGCCCCGGCCGCCGTAAGCGAGCGCGGATTAAGGATCACGCGCAGGCGCGGCTCATCAATAGTGCGAAGAATGGCGATCGTATCGGGGTCGGGCCCATCAACGACGACAATGACCTCAAGCTCTCGCCAACTCTGACGAAAGACGCTCGCGAGCGCCCGTATCAGCAGCGTGGGGCGATGCAGGGTCGGTATAATAACGGAGACCAGGGATGACGTGGAATGCTCCTGCATTTTGGCAGTCCTCGTTTCCACCAATTTTCGAGCTGTGCGCTATAGCGTGCACCTCGGTATCGGGGTCCGCTCAAATGAGCAAAGCGCGACGAGTTGCGCTCTGCTCTTTTAGCTCTTCCGGACGCTTGGCGCTAAACAGCTACGATCATGGGTCGCGTTGTTGCGCCGGTGTTTGACATCACTTGGCGCTGTATCCAATCATAGGTTACGGCCAGGCCATCCGACAGGGGCTGAGTAGGTTTCCAGCCAAGCTTTTCTTCTATTAGCCTGTTGTCGGAATTGCGGCCGCGCACCCCGAGCGGTCCGGTGATGTGCCGCTTTTCCAATCGCTTCCCTGCAATGGCCATCGCCATATCGGCGAGTTGGTTGATTGTGACCATCTCGTCGGAACCGACATTGACCGGCCCCTGGAATCCGGAGCGCATCAACCGAAGCGTACCCTCGACGCACTCCGACACGTAGAGGAATGATCGGGTTTGGTTGCCATCACCCCAAATATCGATTGTCCCTCCGTTGGGAGTCTCGGCCACCTTGCGGCATAGCGCTGCGGGCGCTTTCTCGCGTCCCCCGGTCCAAGTTCCCTCTGGGCCGAAGATGTTGTGGTAACGTGCGATCCTGACCTCGATCCCGCGACAGCGCGAATACGCGAGGTACAGCCGCTCGCTGAAGAGCTTTTCCCACCCATATTCACTATCGGGCGCAGCAGGATAGGCTGAACTCTCTTCGCAATTCGGCGAATCTGGATTTAACTGGTTGTAGGCCGGATAAATGCACGCCGAGGACGAATAGAAAATCCTCGGGATAAGTCTCGTGCAGCAGACATCCAGCATGTTGAGATTGATCGTACCTGAGTTGTGCATGATGTCGGCATCGTTCTCGCCCACGAAAATGAACCCGGCGCCCCCCATGTCGGCCGCCAACTGATAAACCTCGTCAAACCGGCGGTCGACCACGTGGCGGCAGAAGTACGGATCGCGGAGGTCTCCGATGAGAAAATCATCGGCCTCACTCTCGGCGTACTCATGGCTCTTGAGATCCGCGCCACGAACCCAAAACCCCTCCGCCTTTAGGCGCTTGACTAAGTGCCCACCAATGAAGCCGCCCGCGCCGCATACCAAAGCCGTTCGCATATCTAGTCTCCTCGAAAGTGGATGGGACATCCGGGTTCAGCGCGACGCCAAGCGTCGCACCAATTTAGTTAGCCGCTGACCGTGCTATGCCCCCCTTAAACCGAGGAGCGGACCGTTTTACAGGCGGCGGAGTCTTGCGCTCGCGAAGGCCGCCAAGCCCAAGCGGCTGCGAAGTTGGGGAAGGCTCGGAAGATCTTTATTCAGTCGCAGCGCCTGCGCGGCGAGGTTGTTTAGCCGCGCTATCGCAGCGACGGGATGCGCCGTAGCGTGAACAACCAAGTGAACCGGCGAATGCCGGAGCTCGGAGCTGCTGCGGGATGGGCTATTGCGCGCGCCGGACGGCATCTCGCTAATTTCCCGCCCAGTATTTGTCTACGTTCGCCAACACTGAAAGAGGCCGCTCCAGCACTCGTGCCCAAGCTGAGAGTCCGCTTGTTATTCTCTCATCGTGTGCGATCCTTGGGTGGAAGAGAGAGAGAGAGAGCCCTGCCCGACTAGTTCTCGAAGTAATAATTCGTCAGGTACGGATCATAACTGGCGAGTGCCTTTATATCGGCCTTGTTTAAGACCGCGCCAAGGATGGATTTGGAAACATTCGGCGCAGCGCGAAGGGCGTGCTGCACGGCGTCCACAGTCGTACGCCCCCACTCAATGACAAGCACATACGCGTCGATAAATTCAGTGGTCGCACAAACGTCAATAACCCCGCCAAGCGGCGAAAGATCCACGACGATAAAGTCGTATTGCTTCCTCAACTCGTTGAAAACTTGTTTCAATTCCGAGCTGGAAAGAATGGAAGGAGGATCGGGAGGCCCCGCATGGGGAATAGCCGGGATAAAGGCCATTTGGGTCGATGGGTCTTTCCAAGTAACATCCTCAACCGACGTCCCCCCAGAGCTGAGTTCGGCAATTCCACTGGCTGCACTCGGAGCCACGGAGCGCGTTAGTGATGGGTTCCTGAGGTCGCAATCAACAACAATGACTGAAGCGCCGTTGCGTGCGATCAGCTGTCCCAACGCCAGCGCGACCGTGGATTTTCCTTCGCTCGGGGTGGCAGAGGTAAGCCCAATGACTTTGTTTGACCTGGACCTGTTCTCCAAGTCGATCGCCAACTTAATCGAACGGACTCCCTCTGAAAATCGTGACATGGGATGGTCGATTGCCGTCCAGCTAATTCCTCGGTTTCCCCGCACCAAGGTCCTCGGGGCGTTGCCGCCTTGGGTTCTTTTTGCCAGCAACCCCTTCCGCTTTTTATTTTGGACTTTTGGAAGAAGGCCAATACAAGGAATACGCAAGTGCGATTGAACCGATCTGCTCGTCAGGAAGACGCGCCCGGCAATCATCTCACGCAGGACGGCGATGCCCAAGCCGAGCGCGAATCCCAAGGCCGGAAAAAGCGCCGCGGTCTTATAAGTCTTCTTATAATCTCTTGGGATGAGCGGCGACGCAGGCGTAATGACGCTCGCTTCCGCGATCGGCGACGCGATCTGCTGAAGCGACGCGTTGTAACGTCCGAGGAAAGTGTTGTATAAATCCTGATAGGCTTGCGCGGAGGCTGTTAGCTCCCGCAATTTCACTTGCGCCTGATTGGCCTGCTGATACTGCGCCAAGGCTGCATTGTATTCCTTTTTTACGTCCGACTCACGCAATTGGGCCGCGGCGTAGTCACTCTCACTCGCATCCTTGAGGCGCTGGATCTCTTCCATTATTTCAGAATGCAATTGAGCCTTCTGGTTGCGCAGGCTGATAATACCAGGATTGTTGGGGCCTAATCTGACGGAAGCGTCCGCTTCTTTGGAAGCCACATCAAAATACTCGCTGCGTAGCCTGTCTAACGAATCGTCTATGGGAGGGCTGCTGTTAGCATTCGATCCGGCCGCAGGCGCAGCGCGCGGGACCTCTAGGCCTCTAGCGGCAGAAAATTGGTCGAACCTAGCCTTAGCATTGGCGGTCTCATCGTGAGCAGCGTTCAACTTGGTGTTCATGTCAGTCAGCCGCTGATCATCGATCAACCGGCCGCCAACCGTTTCGACAATGTTGTGCTCGTGCTTGTAGTCGACCACAGCTTTTTGAGCGTCTTCACTCTTGGCGCGCACCCCTGGAATGCGTTCCTCAAGCCAATCGCTGGCTCGGCGCGCCGCGTCGTACTCGGTGCTCCGTTGCAACTCGATATAAACGTCTGCAACCGCGTTCGCTATTTCCGCGGCAAGGTCAGGATATCTGGACTCGAAGTCGATCTCGATTGCATAGCTAACACCAATTCGAGATACTGTTAGGTTCTTATCGAATTGCGCGAGAGCTGAGCTCTGGCGATCGTCATCGCTTAGCGGGGGCGATTCGGGAAAGTATCCCGGCGCGATTCTCCCCAATAGCGATCGAAGAACGTTCGGCTGATGACTTCCAACAAATCTTGGATTGTTGGATAAATTGAGCTTTTTAATTACGCGAAGCGCGACTTCATCAGATCGCAGCAACTCGACTTGAGTTTCCATTGCCCCGACAGATTGTATCGACGCTTCGTCATAAACCGTAGGCTGTTGGACCAATTCGATCTTGCGTGTGTCCGCCAGCAGCGTCACCGTAGCGGTATACTTCGGCGGCGATTTCAGGACATAAATTGCACCAAGAGCCGCGCCGAGAACAGCAAAGGCGAGGACGACGAAGATCTGCCGTCGAACAATCCCAAGACCGCGCGCAATCGTTTCCGCCGCCGAGGGTTGATGCTCCACTCTTTGCGCCGGCTCGGACGGAAGTAAGTAGGCCTGGCTTTTCGAGTCTAACATGGTCACCTGAGAAAGCTAAGCGCGGTCTGTCAAAAAGTGGATAGCACATTTACGACGGAGATTACAGATCGTTTGCGACGCGCTCCTTTAGACTTTTCCTCCCAGTGGCCTGTATGGCGAGCCCTGATTTAAGTGCAGTGGGGCTCAAGCCAGCGCTCTCACTGCAGTGAGAACGCAAGACTGTTGCAGGCAATTTTAGTAAAGCTTCGCTAAGACGAAAGCGGTGCACACGACAATGACACTGAGCAGAATCAGACTGGGGTCGAACATCAGCCTGTGATTTGTGTTTGCGCGCAGTTGCTCCGCCTCCGCGGATTTGAAATCTCTCGAATCCACGCTCCTCTCGAATCCACGCTCGCGCCCTCGCTTTGAGAGGTATCACATCGTTCCGGAACGGTCAGCGGGGGCAGCCAGACCCACAACTGAGGCGAGTAGGCTGCCGGACGGAGCGCTTTATCGGCGCTACTCCTGGACCTTCCCTTTTACGATCTGCTCCAGCGTGTAGCCGATGAACAGGGCGTTATCGATGATGTACCGATGAGCGAGCCGACGCGGCTCGGTCAGCAGTCGAAACAACCATTCGAGCCCCGAGCGTTGCATCCAGATCGGCGCGCGTGGCTTCGTGCCAGCATGAAAATCGAACGCCGCGCCGACCCCGAGCAACGCCGTCGCATTGATCTTGCCCAGATGCTCGACCATCCATCTTTCCTGCTTGGGCATGCCAAGTCCGACCCAAACGAAATCCGGACGGGCTTCGTTGATCGCCGCGATGTCGGCGGCGTCTTCCGCCGCGCTTAGAGGCCGGAACGGGGGCGAGTGGGATCCGGCCACGATAAGGCCAGGATGTCGCCGTTGCAAACGATCGACCAGCAGTTCCAGCACGCGCGGGCTGGCGCCATAGAAATAATGGCGGTATTCGCGCGCAACACCAGAGGCGCAAACCTCGTCTAGCAGGTCAGAGCCGCAAACCCGGCGCGCCTGAGAGAAACCTGTGAGGCGCGACCACCAGACCAAAGGCATCCCGTCCTCGGCCGCCAAGCCGCAATGATTGAGCGCGCTGCGGATGGTCGGGTCGCGCTGCGCCACCACAAGGCCATGCACTGAGATGAGACAAACATACTCGCGCCTGCGTTCGACCCGCCATTGCTCGAGCATCGCCACCGCCTTCTTGAGGTCGAGCGGCATCGCGCCCACCCCAAGAATGTCGACCCGATCGCTCCCGCCGGACCGGGCCGAGCGCGCCCCATCTTCACGGACTAGCTGCCCCGCATCATCCGGCCCATAAGACGACGTGAACTCCGCGTCCAGCGCCGATGCGCCCGTCCGCGCCAAGTTCAGCTGCGAATTGGTCATAGAGAGAGCTCCTGATGAGGAAGTTTGCTTTCATGCCGTCAGCAATTACAAGGACAAATCACAACAATTCAAGAAGTAAATTTTCCTATATTATTGTTGACGTGCGTGATCAATATTTATACTCTAGCTAGTTTAAGGTCTACGAAGGCGTCTGATGCTTGTCGAGACTGGAGAGATGTTAATGAACGATGATGACGCTTCCGATGCGCCGCGCCCGGAGGTCGCGCCGGTGGCCAATCCAGCGCGGGCCTGGTTGCGAGCCCTCGAAAGCACAGCGGAAGCCACTCGCGATCCCCATCGCATTTTGCCGCGCGCGGTGGCCGGCTGGGCGGTGAGCTACGCCGATGCGCCGGCGCTCGTCGGCGACCAGGGGTGTTTCAGCTTCCGCGATCTCGAGCGACGGATGAATCAATATTCTCGATGGGCGTTGGCCCAGGGCATCCAGAAGGGAGAGACAGTCGCGCTCATGATGGGCAATCGTCCGGAATATTTTGCGATTTGGCTCGGGCTCATCCAGGTGGGTGTCATCGCGGCGCTATTGGGTTCCGACTTGCGGGCTCCGGCGGTCGCTCACGCTTTGAAATCCGCAGGCGCTCGCCGCATCATTGCTTCGGCGGAATGTGTCGATGTCTGCCGAACCGCTATAGTCGCAATCGGCGGCACGCTTGAAATTTGGATCCATGGGGACAGACAACACGATACTCGCTCTATCGAGCTTGGCGCTGCAGGCGCGAGCGCTGATCAACTGGCTCCAAACGAACTGAGGCCCGTGACCCTCGATGACCGCGCCTTGAGGATTTTCACTTCCGGGACCACCGGCTTGCCTAAGGCGGCCGAGGTCAGCCATCGCAGATTGGTTACCTGGACTCATTGGTTTGCCGCCCTCGCTGGCTTGAAGGCGTCCGATCGGCTCTACAATTGCCTGCCAATGCACCACAGCGTAGGCGGCGTTGTCGCGGTCGGGGCGCCGTTGGTTTTCGGCGGGTCGGTGGTAATCGCTGAGCGCTTTTCGGCTCGTGGCTTCTGGGACGACGTTGCGCGGTGGGACTGCACGGCCTTCCAATATATCGGTGAACTCTGCCGCTATCTTCTCGCTGCGCCGACGCGCCCCGCGGAGAAGTCACATCGGATCCGGATCGCAATCGGTAACGGGCTTTCACCAGAAGCGTGGCAGCCCTTCATCGATCGGTTCGGACCGCTCCGCATTCTTGAGTTCTATGCTTCGACAGAAGGCAATGTCTGGCTCTACAACATCGAGGGCAAGGTCGGATCGATCGGCCGTGTGCCTCCATATATCGCGGTTCGCGACCCGATTGCCCTCGTCCGCTTCGACTACGGCTCGCAAATGCCTGCTCGCGGGCTCGACGGCTTCTGCATTCGCTGCGCCGACGGCGAAGTCGGCGAGGCTTTGGGAAGAATTGGAAAGGAGCCTAGCGCGCGTTTCGAAGGCTATAGCGAAGAGGTCGAGACGGACCGAAAAATTCTTCGCGACGTCTTCGAGCCCGGCGATGCTTGGATGCGAACCGGCGACCTAATGCGACGAGGCGCCGAAGGCTTCCACACCTTTGTAGACAGGATCGGCGACACGTTTCGTTGGAAGGGCGAGAATGTCTCCACTTCGGAAATCGAAGCTGCCCTTCGCGCCTGTCCAGGCGTCGAGGAAGCGGTGGTCTATGGGGTTGTTGTTCCCGGCGCCGAAGGGCGCGCGGGAATGGTTTTGCTAAAGGTTGATCGACAGTTCGATCTCGACGCGCTCCCCGAGCGGCTTGAGATCTTGCCTAGATATGCCCGGCCGCTTTTTGTACGTCTTGTCCATAGAATTGAGATCACGGAAACCTTCAAAGCTAAGCGGCGCGCCTATGTCGATGAGGGCTTCGACCCCGATCGTATCGAGGACCCGCTTTATGTGTTCGACGGCCAACGAAAGGCTTTTATCATGCTAGATAGGGAACGATACGCCGAGATCCAAAGCCGGGCGATAAGCTTTTAAGCGGTCAGCGCATTAAGATTACGCGGTGCTTCCCGCGTCAACTGTCATCACCGCGCCGGTAATATTGCGCCCGCCCTCACCCATTAGAAACGCCGACATCGCTGCGATGTCCTCCGCCTCAGCTAAGCGCCGCAATGGGCTTCTGCGAACGACACGCTGACGCTCCGATCCTTCGAGGCCACGCGTCATGTCAGTGTCGATAAATCCCGGCGCGATCGCATTCACGTTTACGCCAACCACTCCGACTTCGCGCGCCAACGACTTCGTGAATCCGATTAGCGACGCCTTTGTGGCGGCATAAACGGAAAGGCCATTGAAGCCGGTCGAGGCGACGATCGAGCATACGTTGATCACCCGTCCTCGTCCCTCCCCCATCATGCCTCGAACGACATATTTGCTCAGCATGATCGGCGAAAGTGTGTTCAGGCGGATTAACGCCTCGATCTCCGCGTCAGGCATATTAGCGAGCAGTCCCTCCGCCCCGAGCCCCGCATTGTTTACGAGCCCATACATCGGTCCAAATTGTTTACGGAGCTCACGCACGAACTTCGGGATAGCAGCGACATCGCTGAGATCGAGCGGACGGAACACCAATGAGCCAAGCCCACGTCGCGCAAGGCTTGCGGCGCTAGCGGAAAGCTCCGCACTGTCCTGGCGCGCAACAGCCACGACTTGGAACCCGTCGCGCGCGAGCCGAGCCGCAATCGCCAGGCCAATCCCACGGCTAGCGCCAGTTACGATAACACTATCCATGCCGCGCGAGTTTTCCGCCCTCCGTCATCGGTAAGTCGGCGACGAATCGCAGTCCCGCGGGAACCATGTATGCCGGGAGGGTCGCACGGCACGCCCCAAGGATCTCGCCCTCAGACGCCGCATCAGGCAAGCATCCGTCGCGGAGAACAACATCGGCATAGACGAGAGCGCCGGTAATTGGACTCGTCCGCGCGAATACACGACTGGCACGTACGATCGCATGAGCGTTTAGCGCCGTCTCTACTTCTTCTGGGTGAACCTTGGCGCCGCCTACGTTGATTATCCCGCCGCGTCGACCAACAAAAAAATAGCGCTCACCCCGACGCTCGACCATGTCGCCTGTATCGACGAAGCCATCCTTGTCTGTCAGCGCGGATGAGTCACCGCCAACAAAACCAAGAGCGGACCGGCTCGAGCGCAAATGTAGCGCGCCATCGACAATCTTCATCTGCACGGCGCCATCTCGTTCGACCAAGGAGGCGGGAAAGCCAGCCCTTCCGTCGTCGACCACGAACCCCACACCAGCTTCGGTCGAGGCGTAAGCGTGCTCGATCCGCGCGCGGGGATAAAGCGCATGTAAAGCCGCTAATACCCCCTGGTCGGCAATCTCGCCCGATAGGCGAACGTATTCCGGGTCAATCCGGAGTCCTTCACCACTTATCAGAACCTTGCGCCAGTGCGTGGGCGTGCCAGAGATGTGGGTGATCTTGGCGTCGCCAAAGCGAGCAAGAAGTGAGCTGAGGCTTTCTCCTTCTGACGCGATTGTGAGCGAGCCTCGACCGCTAAGCGCACGTAAAAAAATCTGCAGGCCTCCGTAGCGACGAATGTCGTAGAACGTAGCCCATTGCTGTAACGGCGCCTCGCCGATTGCGCCCATCAGAGTACGAAGCGTGTGCCTGGCGAGCTTGGGAGCTCCAGTCGTGCCCGACGTCGGTAGGATCCATTCTGTTTCCAAGTTTGCAATGCGAGGCGAACGCATCGGCTGCAAGGGCAAGCGGCAAGCGACGGTCAGTCCTGTAAAACTAGTAGAGGCGTCCTCTTCATCACGAACGATAGCGTCAGCTTCTGCATCGGAGGCTGCCGCCTCCAGGCGCCATGACTCCCACCCCGGTGGAACGAGTAGGATCCGACGCGCGCAACCGTCTAGGTCGATCAGCGCCGCGGCAACCTTGGCCATGTCGCGCACGGAAAGAATGACCGAGCGGCCGCGCAGCCTTTCCAGATCAACACCGAGGCTAGA
Organism: uncultured Alphaproteobacteria bacterium; assembly: GCA_963737365.1. Classification (GTDB taxonomy): domain Bacteria; phylum Pseudomonadota; class Alphaproteobacteria; order Rhizobiales; family Beijerinckiaceae; genus Roseiarcus. Next base: position 1,291,590 of record CAVTSD010000001.1, on the reverse strand, counting down.
TGCGTGCTCAAATTCGTCAAGAGCAAGAGCATAGTTCCGCGTCGCGATCACCCGGCCTTGTCCACGTCCTTTTTGCGTGCACGTGATAAGGTTCCGCCATTCAGACACGGGCTTCCTCATAAAGCGCTACGAACTCGCCGATTGTCCTTGGAAAGCGGCCGCCCTGCACCTCGCTAAGCGGATCCCGGCCAGTGACATCCTCAAGACGAGCCACAAGGATCGCAAAGCAAAGCGAGTCGAGCCCGGAATCGTTGAGAAGAAGCGAATCGGTGAGGGGCGGCAGCGTCTTGTTCTGGTTCGCTGCGACCATCTGGATTTCTTTCATAATCACGTCTCGCACGGACATCGTCACCTTTCCATGAGTTGAATAGAGTAGACCTTCACCGCGCGGGGAACTCGCCACGGAATCAAAAATCCTGAGCGTCAACACAGGGATTGGAGCGAAGCCGATTGATCGGTTCCCGCACTCACGGGTGCAGAACTTTTCAGGTTCGTGTTGGCGATCATCTCGATCCAACTGCGGTAAAACGCGATTGACGCCCCGCGCCATGCTGCTTCCGCCGGCGCTAGGGTGTCAATAATGGAAAGGTCCTTGATCTGCGTCCTGTAGCCGTCCCCCGCGGCATTGCGCTCTATCGCTTTGAGCTCCGCGTCGGCTTCCACGCCGAAATAGCCGCTCGGCCTAGCAGGCTTCCTCTCGGTTTCCCCACGGACATACCGGTCCATATCGCGTCGGTATTCGCGGGCGAGGGAATCGGCGTCGTATTCCGGATGGCCCTGGAGGAAAACGAATTGACTGCCGAAAGACTTCACGAAGCTATCGACGCCACACCCTCGCGAACTCGTTAAGATCTTGTAACCAGCTTGTTCAAGTTCACTCCGCGACAGCCCATTGTATCTCGAATGCGGGACGGGCCTCATTTGACCTTGCTCACCGACCAAAGGGTGGCTCGTCTCTGCCGTGGACGTAAACACGCCGGCGCATTTCTGCGGCAATGGTCGCCGTTCGACGCCGTCGAGATGCAGCACGCCCGCATGGGCGGCGAGACACGAAAGTATGGCGGAGGTCGTGTGGACTTTCGCCCGGTCGATCAATTCGCTCAATTCGTCCCAATAAGCCTCCTCGGTGAGGTGAGCGGCCTGCGGCTGGGCGCCGGTTATGATGAGCGCGTCGAGATCTCCGTCCATCGCCGCGCTTGCAGGCTCATAGCGCGAATTGATATAGTCCAAGGCGCGCGGTGAGCGCCTCGTACTCTTCAGAGCGAAGATACGAAAGCTGACATTAATTTCCGCCGCCGCCTCGGACACTAAGCTGCAAAATTGACGCTCGGTGACTTTCAGCGCCTCATCGCCCATATTGTTGATCAGACCGATTGTGATGCCTGCCTGCCCTCCGACAGGTCGGGATCTCAAAGTTGATCTTGCGGAAGCATTCATTGAGCCCGCCTCACCTCAGCTGGTCGTTCCGTGTGCTCGCAAACTTGAGCGGGACGCCGAGACAGCCTCAGGCGCGCCTGCTATTGCGCGCCTCGCTTTGATCGCTCGCAGCTTTAAGCCGCGAGACGTGGGGCGGCGGCGACGATCAGATTTTTGAATGCCACCCACAACGGAAGGATTCGATCGTCTGCGACGAGATGTCGGCACAAGGATCCGTGCGAGCCCTCGCCGGAATCCAGCTTGATGTGTTCGACCAGGAAATGCTTGAACGCACCGAGCGAGGGTTCATCCCAATCCGGCGCCTTCAGGATTGCGCCGAAAACGGCCTCGAGCCCACCATCCTCGTAACTCGACAAGGCCATTGCCCGAGTCAGCGGGTCCATGCGGCTGACTTCCGCGAGATATTCGCGACCGAGGCTGTCAACTCGCTCTCGCGCAGCCTGACCCAGGCTCGCAAACTCGACGACGCGTCTCATGAACTCGTCATGGTTCATTTTCTCTCCTTTCACGGCAATGCCAGGATAAGGAGACAGATTGTCCGTGTCGCATTCTCCTTCGCGCAGCGAGATCAGGTTTTCATCTGAGGGATGGAGATCACAGGCGATGTGCACGGCATCGACGAATTGCTTCGAAAAGTAGTAATATGCCCGGCACGCCATCAACAGTTCGCCGCGTTCCAGTCCTCGCCAATTTAAATCGACAATCTCGTCGATGACTCTCTGGTAGCGGCTAGTTATCTGAACGTTCATGCTCTTGATCCTTCCTTCTGATCCGCTGGATGTAAAGATAAAACTCAACTTCTCTTCTCATTACGATTTATTATAAATCTTAGAAAACGCATTGTCCGGTACAATTGCTGCTTCGCTTGAAACAAAAATGGAACGTTTTGTCGCGCGCGTGAGACTTGTTGTCGCGCGCGTGAGACGCATTGCCGAAATCAAAGCTAAAACTCTCAAAAAATCTTGAAATCATCGCAAGGTTCGGGATACCTATGCTATTAACAAGAATAAATGAGGGACTGGATTATGCGTCGAGAAACAATTTCAATTCACGGAGGGTTTACTTTCGACCCTGCGACCAAGGCCGTTGCTCCGCCCATCTATCAAAACGTCGCCTACGAATTCGACAGCGCAGACCACGGAGCCGCGCTATTCAATTTGGAAACAGTCGGTTTTCGCTACAGCCGCATCGCCAATCCAACGACGGACATCTTGGAGAAGCGCCTAGCCCTATTGGAAGGCGGCGTGTCCGCGCTGGCCGTCGCATCAGGACAGGCTGCGCTCGCTTATGCCTTTCTGACACTCGCCGATCGCGGCGGGAACATCGTAGCCCCGCCCCAACTCTACGGCACGACACACACTTTGCTTGCCCACACGTTGAAAGCGCACGGGATCGAGGCTCGTTTCGCAACGAGCGATCGAGCCGCCGATATCGCACCTTTGATAGACGAGAGGACTCGCGCGGTCTTTTGCGAATCCGTAGGCAATCCCGCAGGCAATATTTGTGACATCGAGGCGGTGGCTGACGTCTCGCATGCGCGCGGGGTGCCGCTACTTGTGGACAACACCGTTGCAACGCCCATCCTCTTGCGGCCAATCGAACACGGCGCCGATATTGTGATTCACTCTCTGACCAAATTCATGGGTGGGCATGGCGTCGCGATGGGCGGCGCGATCGTCGATTCGGGCAGCTTCGATTGGCGCGCCCAATCTTCGCGGTTCCCGATGCTCTGCGAACCTGACGACTCCTATCACGGGCTTGTTTACGCTGATCGGTTCGGGCCCGAGGCCTTCATTGCCCGCGCCCGCAGCGTCTACCAGCGCACGATGGGGGCAGTGCTTGCGCCAATGAGCGCGTTCCTTATCCTACAGGGCATTGAGACCGTGCCGCTACGCATGGAGCGACACGTCGAAAACGCGCGCGAGGTCGCCAATTTCCTGCAGGCCGATCCCAGGGTCGCGTGGGTCGACTATGTCGGTTTTCCAAGTAGCCCGTACAACGCGCTCGCCCGCAGGTATCTCGGCGGGCGGGCGCCCTCCCTGCTTACCTTTGGCGTCCATGGCGGCCTAGACGCGGCCAAGGCGTTCTATGACGCCCTCAAGCTGGTCAAACGCCTGGTCAACATCGGCGACACACGCACGCTCTGCTGCCATCCCGCCTCAACGACCCACCGGCAAATGACTCCCGACGAACAGCGTCGAGCAGGCGTAAGCGTTGAAACGATCCGGCTGAGTGTCGGACTCGAACATGCGCAGGATATTATTGAAGACTTGGATCACGCGTTGAACGCGTCCGTGCGTCTCGATGGGATCGTCTAGCATTGCCTGCCATCACGAGAAACGCAGCAGCATGGGTAAAAGCGCCACGCTTGCCTTCTAGCGTATGTCCGAGTTCGATTGCGTCAGCGACAAAAACCGCACAACGATCAAGCTGCCGGCGCGACGAACGACCTGTCTAATTGAGCGGTGACTTCCGTGCCCATGAGTTCGAGAAGGACGCGAACGCGTCCTCTGTCGTCAAGATGCGTAAGGCGACAAAGGGCGTCAGCGAATGGTCCCGACAAGATGCGAACCTGTTGGCCGATCGCCAGATCATTTTCCAAACGAACGAGACCGGAATCCTCGCTCATTAGCAGCCCTTCGACAACGCCATTTGGTACCGGCATCGGTTGCTCGCCGCCCATTATCAGCGAGGCGACGCCGAAGGTGCTGTTTACAGCGCGCCAACGGTCTCTCGAAAGATCTAGGATCAGAAAAACATAACCGGGAAAGAGTGGCGACAGAACATTACGTGATTTGCGCGCGTGTCGAATCGTGCGCTTTACTCTGGGAGTGAAACTGCGGAACCCAAGTCGATCAAGGTTGAATTGCGCGCTATTTTCGCGATTGGTTTGCACGCGCGCCACGAACCAGCGTTCCCCTAGCTCCAAACGCAGTTGCTTAGCGGAGAGGCCATACTCTGAGCTAACGTTCTGTCCAATTGGGACACTGTTCAATTCCTAACTCTCCTCAGTGACGCCGAGCAGCGCATGTAGGACGCTGATTTGTCCATTATTCCATGATCACCAACAAAACCGTCGCCGATCATTTATAATTTGATCCGGGGCCGTGGAGTGAACTCGGAGGTATTTTCGCCAAGCTCCGCCACTTGGGTGAAGAATCTCTTCCCCAATTTGTAAATCCGACCCGAATACGCGACGCATCCCGGTCAGGCGGGGCTTGCGCACAACCTGCCATCGTAGTTTACATGTAAGAGGTACAACCTGTAAGTGCCGACGGTCAGCAGCACCCCTTCCGCCTTGCTTTAGCGGTATAAACCTAATTATCTCTGCGGTATCCGTCGAGTCAAGTGTAAAGTACTGATGACTAGGGCGTTTGGTAACCATTTGATATCTATCAAGCTTACCGCGGAGGAACAAATTGGGTTGATTCCCAGCGGCTGAAATAACCGAGAGCGCCCTGGAACAACCTGCAATGACGCGCAAAGGCGATTAACTCTGGGCTGAGCTTCATTGGTGACCGCGAGCAGCTGTTCGGGGCAGCGCAATTCATGGACGTAGTTAAGTCCACGACGAGTGCCCACACTGGGGTAATCCGCGGTGCCACAGGGTGACCCAGGGGTACGCCAATCCGCCGTTGTTATGCAACTGAAAGAGATAACGCCCGGCCGGGTATCCAATTTCCAGTTCCTCAACATATGTGTCAGTTGTCGTCCGATCATCTCCGTAGTTTGCTTACTAAACATAGAAGTGCGGAGACGACTGTGCGGACCAGAATAAACAGCAGTGGTTTATTCGGACCACCAATAAAAATAGAGACGTCACGAACAATCTCAGAAATCGCGGAGGAGTTAAAAAAGGCAGCTGCCGAACTGTATGCCGCCCAGCGCGGAATGCGGTCGCAAGAGATACTTGAGAACGCGTCACGACTTGCTGCCCCAAGGCCGAACGGGACGCAACTCGTGACTCTTATCTATATGTCGCTCGCAAAAAGTGCTATTTCCATCGCCATTGACGGCTGTGGCATAACGTTAGAAGGGAGCGCAACGGAGCGTGATGCCCGCGACGGATAGCTCTTGGCAAAGTTCGGGGGTGTGAAGCGATCGAAAATGGAATACCGGCTACATCGGTTGCCGCGCGGTCGTCCTCCCTTGGCTGTAAGGCGTCGCCACAGTTGATCAGGCCGGCCGCGCTGTGAAGCTCATAATAGCAATTGCATCATCGAGCAGGTCGGCGGAGCGGTCGCGATTGAGCGGTCTTCGAATCCCTCCAACAACGATCCGTACCCTTCACTCGCGACGACGGCCGACACGTTCGCGCCCAACAACATCTTTTGCGCGAAGCTTTTGACGTCGATCGAGCGCATTGCGTCTACGGCTTATCGATGGGGCGCAGCAGCCTACCACTGGCCTCGCGTCGGATATCGCGGGTTGTCGATCGGCTTCTTCTGGAGAGCTTTGACGAGTGGACGAATTTCTTGCGTGGCCTATTCCAAATCGCCGAACGTTGCAGCGTGTGACCGGACCAGCGCCCTACCGAGATCAAGCTGTCACGCGCTTCACTGGACTGCTGAGGGGCGCTGCTCGGCGAGACGACCCTTCCTGAAGGTAGGCGCGCCTCCCCTCCCTTTCTTGCGTCGTCTTCGGTGACGTCGGTTTCGTCGGTGAGCAAGCTGAGCGTACGCCGAGAACCGCAACGCGGCCGCAAGACTTCAGTTACATGCGCCAGCGGCAGAAATGAGAAGCCGCGCATGTCTGGACATGAGAGACTGAGCCAGCATTCCGCCGGTTAATTACGAATCTCCAGGCAGTCCTGAAACTTTTCTCAGACGCTCCCGTAACGTCATCGAGGCCCGATATCGGGCCCCTGAGACTAACAGTGCTTGGCGCGCTGCGTCGTCAGGAACGGGAGAGGCTTCATGGGGAATCAAATTAGTGGCTTGGAAAGCGCGGGTGTCCATGATCAGCCTGACCTGGGCGATCCTAGAACGAGATCGGGTCGCCGAACCTTTCTTCGCGGGCTCGGATTGGGGGCGGCCGGCGCGGCCTTTGGCGCGACGGCGCTAAGCGCCACCGACGTGCTGTCGCAGCAGCCCAACCTCGATGTCGCAATTCTGGAGTTTGCCCTCAATCTTGAATATCTCGAGGCGGAGTTCTACTTGCGGGCGGCGACCGGCCAAGGGCTTAGTCCCGCTGACATTGGACCCAATCCCGGTCCGGTTACCGGAGGGCAAAAAGTCAATTTCACTTCGGCGATCAATCAGGCCTACGCGAACGAAATCGCCGCTGAAGAACAGAAACACGTGCAGTTCCTTCGCGCCGCCCTTGCCGCTGCGACTGGCGCCCCGGCAATATCGCGCCCAACGATCGATTTTACTCAAAGCTTCCCAGCGCTTGCGAGCGCTGCAGGGCTTGGCGCCGGGTTCACCGGTTTTGCCAATGACACTCAGTTCCTGTTGGCCAGTTATGTCTTCGAAGATGTCGGCGTTACAGCCTATCATGGCGCAGCGCCGCTGATCTTCAATAAGGCGTATCTCGACAAAGCCGCCGGCATTCTCGCGGTCGAGGCCTATCACGCGGGCCTCATTCGAACCGTTCTCTTCGTTGGCGGATTCGCGAGCCAGACGGCGGCGATCTCTAACCTGCGCGCTACCCTCGACGGCACCGCCGGCACTCCCAACGTCGATGACCGGGGTGTCGGTACAACGGCTGCTCCGTCGATCGTCGATTGTAGCAACAGTCTGAACGGCTCACTCCTCGGCGGCTTCCCGACCAACAATCCTCCGGGCAATAACGCGATCGCGTTCGATCGCACGACGCGGCAGGTCTTGAACATCGTCTACGGCGCAAAGAACGCCACGAAAGGTTTGTTTTTTCCAGCTGGGCTCAACGGCGTCATCACAAGCTGAGGATTGCTTTCCGCAATTCGCTCTTCAACCGGTCCGTGGCTCGTTTGGATGCGGGGCCGATTGGCGGTCTCGAACGCAGTTCCGTGGACTCTCCCCCCTAGAACGGCGTTCTGACTGTTTGATTCAGCCAGGTCACACAAAACTCGATCGCCGAGTTTGCCGAGGTAACAGATTCGAAGGCGAGATCGATGAGAGCGTTGATATTCGCGCCAAGACGTAGAACGCGGGAGACCCGAGAGCCGAATCCAGGGGAACGCGAAGCTGGCTTCACTCTGGTGGAGATGCTGGTCGTCATTTCAATCATCGGCTTGATCATGGCTCTCGTTGGGCCGCGCGTTCTGAGTTATCTTAGCGAGTCCAAGGTCAAAGCGGCCAAGATTCAGATCGAAAGCCTCTCTGCCGCGCTTGATCTTTTCTATCTCGACAATGGCCGTTACCCCGCGGCGAACGAGGGTCTGACTGCGCTGGTTCAACGACCCTCCTTGGCCAGCTCCTGGAACGGTCCGTATCTCAAAACCAACGCTGTGCCTACGGATCCTTGGGGTCACCCCTATCTCTACAAAGTCCCTGGTGATCACGCCCCTTACGAGATCGCCTCCTTTGGTTCTTCCGGTCCAGATGGCGGCGGATCATCAGCGTCGCAAATCACGAGTTCCGAGCGGTAGCTCGATCATGAAAAGGCAGAACGGATTCACGTTGATCGAAGCGGTATGCGTGCTCGCCATTGTCGCGCTTCTCGCAACGATCGCGCTGCCGGCGATGCCGATAGGAACGACGCAATCACGCCTTGCGGGATATGCGGTTGAGGTCGCGACGGTGCTGAAGACGGACCGAAATACAGCGATCCGCCGCGGCGAAACGGTCTCCACGTCGCTAAGCTCGACGTCGCGGATCGTCAGTTCCGGCGGTGGAGGGGGCGTCGTTCGTCTGCCCCCTGATGTCGCGCTGGATGCGATCCTGGCCGAACATTGCGGTGGTCGAACCGCGGGATCGACGATCGATTTCTTTCCAAGCGGTGCTTCGTGTGGCGGAACCATTGCGATCGCACGTCAAGGCGCCGGTTTTCAGATCCGAGTGAACTGGCTCACCGGAGGCGTTGAAATTGTCCCGCTCAGCAAGACTTAACGCAATCGGAACCGCGGGGTTCACGTTAATTGAAGCGCTCGCGGCTCTTGCTGTCGCTTCAACCGGCATTGCGGCGATCGGTTCGCTTTCGTTCTCGAGCTTGCGCTCCGGCATTGCGGTCGATCGCCACATCGCATTGACGGGCGCCACGCGAAAGATTCTGACCGGTTTGCCAGACCCGGAAGACCTTGCTGACGGTCCCCTCGCTGGCGCTGTCGATGATTATCAATGGCAGATCGAAGCGGCTCCGTTCAGTGGGCCTGCGACTCCGATCGGCGGCGTAGTTTGGCGACCGCAACGCATCGCCCTGCAGGTTCGCGCGCCCGACGGATCAGTATTCAAGATTGACACCGTCCGCCTGCGCAAGCGAGCGGCTCAATGACCCTGTCGCACGATCCCTCTTCTGAGGCTGGCTTCACACTGATTGAAGCCATGGCCGCAGTCGCTGTAATGGCGGTCATCGTAGGCGCCTTGGGCACCGTCTCCGGTCAATGGTTGCCGCATTGGGGACGAGGCCTTGCTGAACTGCAGCGCGCCGATCTCTTAAGCTTCGGGATCGATCGAATCGCTGCGGACGTGGCCGCCGCGGAATATGTTTCCCTGAACGGCGACGAAGAGCCGCTGTTCGATGGTACACCCTCGTCCCTGACTTTCGTGCGTTCCGCGATCGGGCCAGATTCGCCATCGGGTCTTGAGACAGTCCGTATCTCGCAGGTTCCGAATGGTCCGAGTTTTGCGATGGTGCGCGCTAAAGCGCGTTTCACCCCTTCCTTGGCTGGCGCAGCGCTGGTGGTCTTGGCGGATCCGGTCGTCCTCGTCAGGGCGCCAGTCCGGGTTTCTTTCGCTTACGCCGGACCCGACAGAATTTGGAGCGACACATGGGAGGGACGTAAGCGGCTGCCCGACGCCATTCGCATAAGTGCGCGCGACGCCGGCGGACGGATGCTCGCGGCGTCGACCGCGGTCGCGATCCGGGTGACCGCGCCCGCCGCCCGGGATGAGCCGAAGATCGGTCCTAATACGCCACCGTCTGGGACCTCGACGATCGCGGTTCAACAACCGTGACTCGATCCCAACACAAAAGCGAACCTCTTGGCGCTCGGTCGGAAGCCGGTTTCATTCTTGTCGCCGTCCTGTGGTTGCTGGCCGCGCTGGCGACGCTCGCGTCGATCTATTCGGCGTACGCAACCAATTCCGCTGTTACTGCGCGCATTCCGGATGACCGGCTTCTCGCAGAGGCGGCCATCCGCGCTGGAGTCGAATTGGCCGCGTATCGCGAACTAAGCGTCTCGAAGTCTAAGCGACCAACCCACGGAGCGTTCGAGACAGAAGTCGGACAGACAAAGATTTCTGTCCGGTTCCGATCAGAGGCCGCGCGCATTGATATCAATGCGGCGCCAAAGGAGATGCTGACAGGTCTGTTCGTTGCGCTCGGGGCGAGCAAATCCGCGGCCGATGGTTATGCCGACCGCGTCATCGGCTGGCGAGAAAAGGCGGAGACAAACTCAGACCATTCTGAAGCGGAGGCTTACAAGCAAGCCGGATTGACCTATTCGCCGCGCGGCTCGCCGTTCAATGACGTTTTGGAGCTGAGCCTTGTTATGGGCTTGTCTCCGACGATCGCCGAGCGAATGTTCTCATTCGTGACCGTCTATAGCGGAAAGCCGCAACTGGATATCATCAACGCGGCCCCCGAGGCGCTCGCCGCGCTCCCGGGCATCACACCAGAGGCGCTCGCAGATGTATTGCAGGCGCGCGCGGGCAGCTCTGATGCAAAGGCTCTGATTGAGCGACTCGGGCCAGCTGGCCAAATGGCGACGGTCGAACCGAACGACGCGATTCGTGCGTCCATCGTCGTCGAGACACGCAACCGGCGACGCGTTCAGGCGGAGGTGGTCTTCCGGCTGAACGAGGATAAGAGTTCGCCCTTCGATATCCTTTACTGGCGAGACGATTTCGACGGCCCAATGCGACGGGCCGGCGGCGCCATGGATTTGCGATTGCCTTGGGCGGAGGCGGCAGGATGAATTGTCTGCAGCTTTTGCTGGCTTGGGTTTCGCGCTGGATCGACGACACCGCCTTGGGCTTTTTGCGCGTCGCCGACATTCTGCGCCCTGAGCGCCGGATTCAACTCGTCGAGCAGACAGATGGCGGTTTCGCACCGACGCGCACTGACAAACGAGGCCGCATCACTTCGCTCAGTCTGCCGTTGCGGATGGAGGAAGGCGAATTCGTCGATTCGGCGCCCGAAAAACTACGCTCGTTGCTAGCTGGAAGCCAAATCGAAGTTGTCTTATCGCCTTCGCGTTTCATTTTCCGCGAGCTTGAGCTTCCGCTTCGCGCCTCGGAATTTCTCGAAGGCGTGGTGCGAGAGCAAATCGATCGCCTGACGCCCTGGCGGTCGAGCGACGCGGCGTTTGGTTGGAGCGCGCCAACCAACTTGGACGACAAGCGCATCCTGGTGACGGTCGCCGCGACGCCTCGCGCTACGATCGCTGCCCTAGCGCAGGCAATGGCGCGGAATCAGATCGGTTCGCTCGTCATGTCAACACGAACGGAGCGCCTCGAGGGCGCGGCGGGTCGCATCTGCGTCTTCTCGCAACGCGGCGGGTCGCAGCTTCGATTGCGGCGCTGGCGACGGATCCTGATCGGAGCCTTGGGGCTGGCTTGCTTCACGACGAGCATCGCCGCAGCTGCAGTGATCTTTGTTGGCGGCAATCTCCAATCCGAGGTGGCATCGCTGCAGCGTGAAATCGCGACCCGACGAGCCGCGTTGGGCGGCGTTGTCGGCTCTCAGGCTGAGCAGGCTCTCGCCGCGTTGAACGAAAGGAAACACGTCACGCCGCCTGACGTTCTCGTGCTCGAAGCGCTCTCGAAGACCTTACCCGACAGCGCCTATCTGACAGAGTTGCGGATCGAGGACGGGCGGCTGGACCTCGCTGGCCTCGCGGACAACGCGCCGGGGCTCATTCGCCTGATCGAGGAGTTGGGACACTTTACAAGGGCGCGCTTCACCGCACCGACGACGAACGCGCCTAACGAACACGGCGGTCGATTTCGCCTCGAAGCTCATGTCGAGCCGACCGCTTCGGCCGCGCGATGATTTCGGCGATTTTTCCCACAATGCCCGCCAACCGAAGACAAGCGCTCTCGGCGATCGCTTATTTGGCGATCATGCTTGGCTTGCTTGGCGCCGTGTATACCATGGTCGCCGACCTTTTGGCCGAGGAAGCAGACGCGGGTCTCTTGCGCTTGCGCGCCTTGCAACTCGCCAGCCGCGCGAAACCCAATCAAATCAGCAACGCGTCAGAGGAGAACGAGTCTGCGACTTCTCCGTTCTTGGAGGGGCAGACGGTGACCATCGCCGGGGCTGCACTGCAACAGCGGTTTGAGCAAGCTGTCGCCAACGTTCGCGGCGTCCTGTTGTCATCACAGGTCGACCTGGACGGATCTCAGTCAAAAAGCGGATTCCTGAGTGTCGCCGCGACGATCGAGATCACGCAACCCGCTCTCCAGTCGCTCCTTTATGATCTCGAGTCCGGAATGCCCCTGATTTTCGTGGATTTGTTCGAAATTCGAGCGCCGGAGGCGGGTGGGTCGGCTGGCGAAGGCCGCGTGCGCGTGGTGATGAGCGTCTCCGGGCAGTGGGAGCGGGCGTTGTGAGACGGCTGGTCGTCTTCGCTCTCGTTTTTGCCCCGATAGCCGCTGCTAGCGCGACCGAAAATATTCCGCCAGCTACCCGGTCACATGCCTTCCCGGTCGACGACAATCCTCTTTACTCAATTCCATTGAGCGCGCTGTCAGAGACGCGCGATCGTCCGCTGTTCAGCGCGACGCGAAGGCCGCTCCCCGCCAACACTCCCGTCGTCGCCGTGTCGAAAGCGCCTATCGAAGACAAGGGCGTTGGCCCCGAGCACCCGCCGTTCGTGCTCAAGGGAACGATTCTCGGTTCAGACGTACGTGTGGCCGTGCTGCTCGACCCGGCGACAAATCGGACGAAGCAACTGCAACTGGGAAAGACAAATTCCGGTTGGACAGTATCAAGCGTGAACTCCCGATCAATTGTTCTGAGGAAGGGTGAGTTGCTCTCGACTCTGGAGCTTCCGCGGCCAGCCGTTACGTCGACTGCGCCAGTTATAAATGGCGGAATGCGATGAACGTTTCGCATGGCGCCTCCGTTGGCGAGATCGTCCAAATCGACGAGAACGAAAGGCTCGCGGGCGCTCTACTGAGCAATCGCGCATTGTCCTCCGATGCTCATCGAGAGCTCAAGGCCCGAATGGGTCGTTCGCGAATGAGCCTGCGTCAAATATGGGAGATCAGCGACATTTCGGCGCATGATCTCGCGAATGAGGCGGCGGCCCACTACAGTCTGCCGCGCGCATCCCTGCCTCAACTTATGAGCGCGCGACCCCTTGTCGGCAGGTTCGCGCACCGCTTTCTCCGTGAAGCGTCCATCTTTCCCTTCGAGGAGGACGGTTCCTTCCATTTGGCGATGGCCGATCCTGGCGACGAAACCGCGCGCCGCGCGGCGGAGATCGAACTCGGTTGTCCCGTCAAACTCGCCGTCGTTTCGTTCGAAGATATTGCGACAGCGTTCGATGAACGCCTCGGTGACGACGATCGCTCAGAGGCAGCGCCTACCGTGGGTGTCTCGGTCGCCGATGAGAGCGTTGACAGCCTCCGCGATCTCGCCAGCGGCGCGCCGGTCGTACGCGCCGTCGACGACCTCATCGAGAAAGCGGTGGATATGCGCGCAAGCGACATCCACATCGAACCGATGCGCGATGGACTCTCGGTACGGATGCGCGTCGACGGCTTGCTACGGCCGCTTCCTGCGCCGCTGCAGGTCATGCCCCAAGCATTGATCTCACGCATCAAGATTTTGGCGGGCCTCAACATCGCCGAGCGCCGGCTGCCGCAGGACGGCGCCGCCCGTATGCGTGTCGCCCGGCTCGATATCGACATCCGGGTGGCCACGATGCCAACGCAACACGGGGAGGCGGCCGTCATACGGCTGCTGCCGCGTGATCGAGGCCTGCTGGAGATCAGCAAGCTCGGTCTTTCGGTCGGTGACGAAGGCAAGTTGAGGCGCGCGCTAGACCTTCCACACGGCATGGTGGTCATCACGGGCCCGACCGGCAGCGGGAAGACGACAACGCTCGCCACGATGTTGTCGGCGTTGAATACGCCGTTCCGCAAGATCCTCACGATCGAGGATCCGATCGAATACGAAATACCGGGCATCAACCAGTCGCAGGTCAAACCATCAATCGGCCTGACTTTCGCGGCCGCCATGCGCGCCTTCGTGCGGCTCGATCCCGACGTCATCATGATTGGCGAAGTCAGAGACATCGAGACCGCAAATATTGCGATCCACGCCGCTCTGACGGGTCATCTGGTTCTCACCACGCTTCATACTGAAACGGCGGTCGCCGCAGTGCCGCGATTGATTGATCTGGGCGTCGAAAGCTTCATGCTCAAATCGACGTTGCGTTCAGTTTTTGCTCAACGGCTGGTGCGCCTACTGTGCGATCGCTGCAAGACGCAGCGACAGCTCGCCACCGCCGACCTCGCTGCGGATCCGCGCTATCAATTGTGCGGGTTCGGCACAGGTGACATCATCTGCGAGCCGAAGGGTTGCGAGCGATGCGGCGGGGTCGGCTATCGTGGCCGCATCGGAATTTTTGAGGCTTTGGAAGTCACGAACGAGGTGCGCGACCTCCTCGCGCACGGCGCCGACTCCCATCGGCTCGACGAAGCGGCCGTGCGGTCCGGCATGACCTCAATGATGGCGGACGCCGTATCAAAATGCCGGGCCGGAGTCACCTCGATCTCGGAAGTCCTGCGCGTCGTCATGGTCAGGTGAGCAAATGCCGACATTTCACTATCGCGCTTTGACTGTGGCTGGCGAAGTCGTCAGCGGCGACCTCGAAGCGCCGAGCGCGACGGAAGTCGCCCATCGTGTCGCGTATCTCGGGCTTATCCCGATAGAGGCCGTCACCGAGCGCGTCGCGGCGCGCGCCCAACGCAAGGGTCGCTTCACGTTTAGGTCGCGCCCACGCCCGGAAGACGTGACGATCTTCACTGGAGATCTGGCGTTGTTGCTGCGCACCGGAGCCCGCATCAACGACGCTTTGGAGCTGTTCGCAACCGACGCCGACACTGGGCGGATGCGAGGGACGATTGCCGCGATCGCGGGATCGATCCTGTCGGGACAAAGTTTCGGGGAGGCGCTTGCTGACCACACTGACGTTTTCCCGCCGATCTACGTCGCATTGGCCAAAGTCGGGGAGGCGTCGGGCACGCTGGTCTCGATCCTCGATGCCTTGAGTTCGGAGCGTCAGCGCAGCGAAGCCCTTCGCCGCCGGCTCAGCGATGCGCTTCGATATCCTGCGTTTCTCTTGTTTGCGGCCGGCGGCGTTATGATTTTCTTTCTTGGCTTCGTGCTTCCGCAATTCGCCAACGTCTTTCGTGACTTCAACGCCAAACTCGACCCGGTGCTTGTCACGTTTCTCGGCCTTTCCGACTTCATGCGAACGAACGCCCAGGCGCTGATGGCGGGCGTTCTGATTATGATTGTGACGGTCTGGCTGGTGTTGCGGCGCGCGAAGACACGCAGCGCATTGGTGCGGTTTATTTCGTCGCTGCCGATTATTCGGCCAGCGTTTGAATATCATCGGACCGGGCTGTTCTGCCGCAATCTCGGCTTGTTGCTCTCGAGCGGGGTTTCCCTAACCGCGAGCCTCCGCATTCTCGTCGATATCATGGCGGCCACCGGTGGGATGGGGCTGTGGTCGGATGTGGTCGACGGAGTGCGTCGCGGCGGCAAACTGTCCGACGCCCTGACTGCGACCAAGGCGCTGCCGCCGATGGCGGTGCGGACTCTTCGCCTGGGCGAGGATTCCGGCCAATTGCCGATGCTGGCGGTGCGCGTGGCTGACTTCTACGAGGCCAAATTGCAGCGAAGCATGGACCGGATGATGGGCATTGTCGGTCCGCTCGCCATTATCGTCATCAGTACGATCGTGGGTGGGCTCATCGTCTCGGTGATGACGGCGCTTCTTTCCGTCAACCAAGTCATCAACTGACGCCCTCGGTGAGCAAGTCGAGCCCCGGTTTGGATATCAGCGTGGAGCGAGCTTCGCACTCCGTTAGTCGCGGCAAATGGCGTTGTGCTCTTATCGCGTTCATGTTGCCGATGTTGAGCGCTTGCGGCACGTCCTATTTGGAGCAGAGCAAAGACGAGCCGCAAGCCGCGGACGATGCGGTCCGGGCGGCGAATTTGCAGCCTCGTTTTGCGCAGCCAACTCGCGACAGCAGCGCAGCGCCTCCACAGCCGCACGGATTTTCGTTTTTCGGCTCGGCCGCGCCTGCGCCGGGACCGGTTCAAGCGGCCGAAGGCGTTCATCCGGACGCCGAGGGGGGCGGAGGTTTTACCCTTAATTTCGAAGACAGCCCGGTCGCCAATGTCGCTAAAGCCGTCCTCGGCGACATTCTCGGTGTCGGTTACGTCATCGATCCACGCGCGCAGGGCACGATCACTCTTTCCACCGGGCGCCCGATCGACAGGAAGGACATGCTGTTCGTACTCGAAAACGCGCTGAAGGCGAACAATCTCCTCATGATCCGAGACAATGAAGGGTATCGGATCGTCGCCGGCAATGACGGAAGTGTGGGGTCGGCAGACCGAGCGGGCAGCTCAGCAGAGCCAGGTTACGGGCTGACCGTCGTTCCGCTTCGATATGTCTCAGGCGAAACGTTGTCTCGTTTGCTCGAAGGCTTCGCCGCCCGTCCCGGCGCGATCCGCACTGATCCGTCGGGGAGACTCCTTCTCGTGCTTGGAACCGGTTCTGAGCGCCAGGCAGCATTGGATACGGTGCGAAGCTTCGACGTCGACTGGATGCGGGGACAATCGGTCGGAATGTATCCGGTCCGGAATAGCGATCCCCAGCCGATCGTGACGGAGCTGGAGAAAATAATGGACTCGGGCGACGCCGGCCTCGGCCATGGTCTGGTGAAATTCCAGCCGGTCGCGAGCAGCAATGCGATCCTGGTCGTCGCGGCCAAGCCGGAACTGCTCAGCACGGCCGCAAGGTGGATTGCTCGGTTGGACTCGGCAAGCACGGGCAGCGCGGGCGTGGAGGTCTATAAAGTGCGTTACGGAGACGCAAAGCAGATCGCGCAGACGCTGAACGACATTTTTCTTCGCAGCGCGAATGTTTCGGCTGATTCCGCGGCGAATCAGATCGCCCCTGGTTCGGGCTCGACAGCCCTCTCGACGACCGAGCGCCTAACTGGCGGCAAGCCAAACAACGGCTCGGATTCGAACAGTCCCGGCTCGGCCACGGCAGCTGCGAACCAAACCGCATCGGCGACGCCGTTCGGCGGCCTGCCCTCAGCCGCCGTGTTTGGAAACGCTTACGCCCCGTCGACCGGCGGCCAGGGCGGGGCGGTCTTGCCGGGGGTCAGAATCACCGCTGACGTCTCCAACAACACCGTTGTTGTCTACGCAAGCGCCGAGGACTACCGGATCATCGAAAAAACGCTGAATCAACTCGACCGGCCAAAGCTACAAGTCGCAATCGAAGTCACCATTGCCGAGGTGACCTTGAACGAGCAGCTCGATTATGGCGTGCAATTCTTCCTCTCCAATGGCCTTGTCTCCAACACGTTGACTGGTCAGATTCCGACTGTCGCGAACAATCTCGTCGCAAATCCTACCGGGCCTGGTTTGGCAGGGGGCTTTAACTTGGTTCTAGGCAACCAGCTGTCTCCGCGCGTTGTCATCAATGCGCTGCATCAGTTGACTGCCGTAAAGATCTTGTCCAACCCTTCGCTCGTCGTTGTCGACAACGGCGACGCGACACTCGAGGTCGGCGACCAGGTCCCGATTTCGACCGGCAGCGCCACGGTCCTCAGCGCAAACAATGCCGTCGTCAACACGGTCGATTACAAAAACACAGGAATCATCCTGCACGTGCAACCGCGTGTGAATTCCAACGGCTCGGTCTTGCTTGCCATCGACCAGGAGATCAGCAGCGTACCGCAGAACAGCACGAGCCTCACTCCGACCATTTCGCAGCGAAAGGTCAAAAGCGAAATATCGGTCGTCAGTGGCCAAACGGTGCTGCTTGCTGGGTTGATCAGTGATCAGCAAGAGAAGACACGCCAAGGCGTGCCGATCCTCAACCAGCTTCCATATGTGGGCGCGGCGTTCGGCACGACTGGGACATCGGACGCGCGCACTGAGCTCATTATCTTCATACAACCTCAAATCATTCGGGACGGAGCGGACGCGGCGAAGATCGCCGAAGAGCTTCGCTCAAAAATGCGCGGCGGCAAGGTGCAGGCGCTCACGCTGCCAACCATGCTTAACGTCAATACACGTCCGATTCAGTGAGTACGGGCGGGCCAACGACGGACTCGCACTCCGACCGTGAAGGCGTTGTCGGGCGGCGCCCCGCTGATTGGCGCAATAGGGATCAGCTCCATTTTGGCGAGCTTTGCAATCGCGCCGGGGTGGCTCGGCGTCGCTGGAGCATCGTTGGCAGTGCTCATGCTCGCGATCGCGGCGATCGACCGACGCAGGCTGATCATACCTGATCAGCTCAATGCCCTTGCTTTTATAGCTGGCCTCGTCGCGGCTGGCGTCCACGACGAAGTCTTCGACGAAGACGCCATCGTGAACGCAATCGTGCGGGCCGTTACGATGTTCGGTGTATTTTTTGCTTTCCGCGCGGGCTATCGGACGTTGCGTGGGCGCGAAGGAATGGGATTCGGCGACGTCAAGCTGGCGGCCGTGGCAGGTGTTTGGCTCGACTGGACCGATCTGCCGATCGCGGTGGATGTTGCGGCCCTTTCCGCGCTCGCGTCGGTCCTGTTCAGTCGCGCGATGAGAAAGGAATGGAAGCTTACGGAAAAGTTGCCCTTTGGCCTGTTCTTCGCCCCGGCGATCTGGGTTTGCTGGCTTTTCGCGATCTGGCGACAGAACTGAGCGCTCGGAGCCGGCGACAGAGTCGATATCGCGTCGCGAGAGGACGCTGGCTAATGACCGGCGCCCACTCGAATGCGCGCCGTTGGGCTTGGGCGAGCTGGTTGAGGGTTAGCTTTCGCGCGACAGCGTCGCGAACGCGCGCCCAATAATCTTGTTCTTCCCTGCTCGCCTGCGACGCGGCCAGATTGAGCCAGACCTCGGCCTGAACCCAGTCCTGCGGCACGCCATATCCCTTGTCGAAGAGTAGACCGAGCAGGAATTGCGCCGTCGGCTCTCCCTGTTCGGCCGCCTGATTGAGCCAACTTGCGGCAATTGCATAGTCTCGGGGAACGCCGAGCCCATTCTCGTACATGTAGCCGAGATAGGTCTGCGCGACCGGGCGACCGAGTTCCGCCTCAGGCAGCAAAAGTTGCGCCGCCCGTGTGTAGTCGTGACGCGCATAGGCTTGTTCTCCCGCAGTCCGCGAGTTCGCGCAGGCCGGTTGAAGATCCGCAACGCATGCGCTCAACAACAGGGCCGACACGCCATACGCAGCGCGACGCCGAATGTGTCGAACCATCGTCGCAGCCCGTCCGCACAGTCTTCGCTTCAGGGTCAAGCGCGCATTCCGTTGTCATGGAGCGGCGCCAGCCAGCTGGCGCACTGATAATGAGTGAAGTTCGTATCGCACATGGGTCCAATAGCAAGCGGCGAAATACGGTCAAACACGAAGAATAAAGAACGACCCTGAAACCTTCCGCACCGCGATCCGTAACACGAAGGCCGGTAAACGGGCGAGCAGGCGAGGACCCCTCATGAACATTCAAAAGTGCCTTCTAAGAGCCTCTGTGGCGGGTTGTATGGCCATGGGTGTTTGTGCGATTTCCATGGCCGACGCCGAAGCCGCAAATGTTGTTTTCTTTCCCAACGCTGATATCAGCACGACGCCATATGTGATCAGCCTGGACGGCGGCGGCGCTACGTTCACCTTGACCGACATCAACGATACGGTCGACACTTTCATCGACGCGGTGTCCACGGGCGGCAACGCAATGGTGGACTCCTTTGTGGGATATCCTGCTCCGTTCCAGCAAGACGCACTCATCAGCGACGCTGACAGCTTTTCCGCTTTCGCCAACCCGACGGGTATTCTCTATTCCAACGGTTTGGTGAGCATCGGTCTTGAGTTTCAGCTCTCCGACGGCGTTCACTTCGGCTACGCGACCGTATTCGGGCCAGAGGTGGTTCAATATGGCTACAGTCAAACGCCGGGCGCTCCGATCGTGACCTTGGCTGCAGCGCCAGAGCCGGCGACATGGGTCATGATGATCGTGGGACTAGGGGGTTTGGCAGCGTTGGCTCGATCCGAAAAGCGCCGGCGCGCAAGCGCTCTCGCATAAACACAAAGGCAATTCTTCGTCCCTTAGCGACGGCTGGAGCCTTAGAGCGCTAGCGTCACAAAAAACGCTTCTTGACTCGGCACGCCATGAGGCATCTAGGCTGCCTTTCGCCTTGCGTTCGCGAAGGCAAGGATCGGTTCAAGAAGGTGGGTGGCTAGAAAACCGACGACTGGTACGGCGAGGCCGTCGCCCACCAGATGGTAAGCTTCATTGTAATTGGAAGGCAGATCATAGTCCTCTGGCAGACCCATGAGGCGCGCCGCTTCGCGCGGCGACAGCAAGCGTGAGCGCACGTCGCTCCCTTCGACAAGCATGATCGTTTGGCGGCTTGATCCGCCGGCCGGCGTCCGCAGACATCCCGCAATACCGTCGAAGCGAACTTCCGCTCGCTGAACCCTCGCGCCGTAGACATCCGTGCGCGTCCGCCTGTAGACGCCGCCGATCATGCGCCGTCCCGTTTTCTTGGCCGCGGCGACCTTCGCGAGATTGATTGCGGACATCAGCGAAAGAAGCCGATTCGTCTCCTCAGGCCGATGCCAAGCGACGCCCTTGGGATCATCCTCGATGATATCGGCGAACGTCATGTTTCGAAGCGGGGGCCCAGGCAATCGCAGCCACATCCAATTCTGTCGAACGCCCTTCGCGAGCTTGCCATGCGCTTCGATCAGAGCCGGCGGGTGCCAGAGGGGATCAGGAGAGTCAGCGATCAGCGTGTCTGGCATAGAGGTCGACGGATGAACGGCGATGATGAAAAGCCGCGGCCGCGATTGGGGTACGAAATGCACGGCGTCGATGACGACGGCGCCAAAACGAAAATCCCTTTCGACAAGCGCCGCTCCGATCGCGGCGAAGTCGGCGCCGTTGCGAGAGGTTAGTGCGCCACAAACGTTCTCGAGTGCGACGAGACGTGGCGCGCGCCCTTCGTCATCGAGCGCGGTGATGAGCCGCCAGAACGGCCAGAAAGTAGCCGACCGTTCGCCTTCGAGGCCGGCGCCCGCACCGGCAAGGGAAAGGTCCTGGCATGGAAAGGAGGCCCAAGCCAAATCGACAAAACCCGGCAGCTCAGCGGCGGTCAATTGTCCAACTTCACCGATCTTCAAATGCTCGGCGCCCCAATGCGCCGCGTAGCTCGCTGCTTTCTTGCGGTCGAAATCATTTGCGAAGCGGCATGCCCACATCGGCCCCAAGCCAGCCCGGGCCATGCCGCCGCCAGCGAAGAACTCGTAGAACTTATGAATGGCAGGGCCATCTCGCTTTCTTGCGCAATGGCGCGGCTCGGCTGCAAACTTCTCGATGCTATCTTTGCAATCTCGCGTGTTGCGGAACGCCCTTCCAGATCGAGCAAGCTGATTTGTTGACATCAGGAAACTCTAGGCGCCAAGTTGGCGCG
This sequence comes from uncultured Alphaproteobacteria bacterium, assembly GCA_963737365.1. GTDB lineage: Bacteria > Pseudomonadota > Alphaproteobacteria > Rhizobiales > Beijerinckiaceae > Roseiarcus. The sequence goes on along the minus strand of CAVTSD010000001.1, from coordinate 1,270,356 downwards.
GCTCAAGAGAGCGTTTCTACCAGCAACGCATGGGTTCTCTCTGCGGCGCCCAGCCTTTCGTGAAACCCCTCTCCGCGAACCCGCTTCCGAACCGTTGGCTATGAGCGAAGCTCCGTGCATTATCGGCGTTCTCATATCGCTCCCGACCCGCGATGTTCGGCTTGGTCAAACGCCTTCGTATTGTCGTCGCGGCGTCGCTCCCGCTGGCAAAACGCCTGGGCCGTGGACGCGCTCACTCGGAAGCCCGCGCGGGCGCCTCGTTCGCACGCCTGAGCGCGCAGCCTCAATACTGGAGATCGCCATGACCGACTTCGCCCTGATGTTGCAAGGGACCGTAATCCTCCCGGACCGCATTCTGACGAACGGCTACGTCGCGGTTGCCGATGGCAAGATCGCCGAGGTCGGGCAAGGCCATGCGCCTTCTGCGCGGGAAAGCCACCATCTCGGCGCAGCTCTCATCCTGCCCGGCGCCATCGACGCGCAAGTCCATTCATTGTCGCAGAAAAATCAGGAAGACTTCATCTGGTCTACCCGGGCCGCGGCAGCGGGCGGCGTTACGACGATCGTTGACATGCCTTATGACGAAGGGGATCTCATCTGCTCCGCGGCGGCTGTGAAGCGCAAGGCTCTTCACGCCGGGGAACAGGCGCGTGTCGATTTCGCGCTTTATGGCACAGTCGATCCCGACGAGGGCGCCACACGCGTCGCCGAACAGGCGGCGGCGGGAGTCGCTGCGTTCAAGTTTTCGACCTTCGGCACGGATCCGAAGCGGTTCCCACGCATCCCAGCGCCTCTGATGGCGGAGTGTTTCTCGGCGGTGGCGGCGACTGGCCTCACGGCGGGCGTGCACAACGAAGACGATGAGTACGTGCGCGCCAGCATGGCGAAGGTGGAGGCGGCCGGGATCACGGACTGGCGGGCCCATGGGCTCTCGCGGCCGCCGCTGACTGAGCTTCTAGCCATGGCGTCAATCTACGAGATCGGCGCTGCGACTGGGTGCCCAGCCCATGTCGTTCATTGCTCGCTCGGGCGAGGATACGAGATTGCAGCGAGCTACAAGGCGCAAGGCTACGCTGCGACGGCGGAGTGCCTTATCCATTACCTGATGCTGGACGAGGACAATGATGCGCGCCGGCTCGGCGGGCGTTCCAAATGCAATCCTCCCTTGAGGCCGCGGGCGGAGGTCGAGAAAGTGTGGCGCCGACTCGCTGCGGGCGACGTCGACCTTGTCTCAACCGACCATGTGAGCTGGTCCCTCGATCGCAAGACCGATCCGGACATGCTGGCTAACGCTTCCGGCCTGCCCGGTCTCGAGACCATGGCGCCCCTCTTCGTCAAAGGCGCCCTCGACCGTGGAGTTCCGCTGACCTGGATGGCGAAGCTGATGGCTGAGAATCCCGCAAAGCACTTCCGGCTCAATCATGTGAAGGGCGCGCTGACGCCGGGGCGCGAGGCCGACATCATGGTGCTCACTCCTGAATTCCTACGTGGTTGATACGGCCAAGAGCGGCAACAGCGTCGCGGGCTGGTCCCCTTTCGACGGCATGACTCTCCCGTACAAGGTGGCGGCGACCTACGTGCGCGGTCGTCTCGCCTATGACGGAGCCAAAGTCTTGGCGGAAGCGGGAAGCGGCCGGTTCGTCCGGCCCCCTGAGCGAATTCTCGTTGCGGACGAGGCCGAATGAGCGGCAACCTGCCAGTCGACGCAGCCCGCATCAGGGAAGACATCGACGCCCTCGCACACCTGACGGAGCCCGGACGGCCCTGGACACGGCGCGTCTTCTCGCCGCTCTTCCTTCAAGGTCGCGCCTATATCGAAGCGCGCATGCGAGCAGCGGGACTTGAGACGCGAATTGACGCCGCGGGAAATCTCATCGGGCGACGATCGGGCCGCGGCGAAGCGCAGGGCGTGCTCATGCTCGGCTCGCATTCCGACACCGTTCCGGACGGCGGGCGTTTTGATGGCGTCGCCGGCGTCGTCGCAGCATTGGAGGTCGCGCGGTCTCTGCTAGAGCGCGGGGTCGATATCGCCCATGATCTGGAAATCGTCGACTTCCTTGCCGAAGAGGTGAGTCCCTTCGGCGTCTCCTGCATAGGCAGCCGCGGCATGACCGGACAGATGCCCGAGGCATGGCTGACAAGGCGCAACGAGAGCGGCGCCCTTGGGGACGCGCTTGCTGCCGTCGGCGGAAATCCAGCGGCGATCCTGAAGCAGACGAGGCGCGATATCGTCGCCTTCCTCGAGCTGCATATCGAACAAGGGCCGGTGCTTGAGCGGGAGGAGCGCGACATTGGCCTTGTCCGGGGCATCGTTGGCATCACTCGCTTCGAGATCCTCGTCGAGGGGCGGGCGGATCACGCCGGGACGACGCCGATGGATGCGCGCGCCGACGCGCTCGTTGCAGCCTCGGATCTTGTGCTCAAGGTTCGAGAAGAGGCTTTGCGCCTTGCGCGCAACCCGAGGCGCTTCGCGGCGACAGTCGGCGAATTTTCCATGACTCCGAACGCCGCCAATGTCGTTCCGGCCCACGTTCGCCTGCTCATCGACGCGCGCGCCGAACTGAGGCCGGACATGGAAGCATTCGCCGCGTGGCTCGATGAGGCCGCAAGAAAGGCCGCTCGCGAGCATGGCGTCGCCATATCCGCGCCTGCGCGTATCTCGGACAGCCATCCGGTCGCTTGCGATCCTGGGCTTCTCGATGTTCTCGACAAGGCAGCCCGGGCCACAGGCGTGACGACACGCCCGCTTGTGTCCGGAGCCGGGCATGATGCGGCGTGGATTGCGCGCGTCGCGCCGGCAGCGATGGTTTTTGTTCCGAGTCGCGGTGGGAGAAGCCACGCCCCGGACGAATGGACCGACAACGATGCGATCGCGCGTGGCGCCGCTGTGCTCTTCGAAGCGGTCATCGCGCTCGACGCAAATGCCGAGACGCCGGGGACATAGAACGAAGTCGAGCTATAGAAAGCCGACCCGTCCAGCCAAAATCGTGCCTGAAACCCTGTGCGGGATGGGGGTCAACGCCGCAGAGATGCGAGCGCCGCGTCGGCTAGCGTCAAACCGACCATAGCTTCCGACAAAGCGAGCCTGGGCGCCTGCGAACGGTCGCGCACGCAGGCCAAAAAATGATCCTGTTCGTTCCGCAAAGGATCGTCTGTCCCGGTCTCGGGATAGCTCGTGCGCCGGCCCTCGGCATAGACGTCTAGGCCTGCGCCAACAACGAGCTCGACGCTGCCTCGATCTCCGACCACTTCGACGCGGTCAGGCGGCAATTCCCCATCAGTGAATGTCCAGGCCGTGCGCAAGTCGCAGATGACTCCAGTCGTAGTGGTTGCCAAGACCGCCGTCATCGATCGATTGACGACGCCTTCGGAGCGGCGGGCGGCCACCGAATGAAAGTCTGAATCCGTGACCCATTGCGCAATGTCGATGTCGTGAATAAGAGTTGTCAACACGGGGTCGTCGCCGGGGTAGCGGACGGCATGGGTATCGTCACGGTAGCGACGCGAGTTCACATAGATGACCTCGCCGATCCGCCGCGAGCGTATGATGTCAACCATCTGGACGTGGGCCTGCGAAAACCGCAGCACGTGGCCGGGCATCAGGAAGCCCGCAGACTTACGCGCAGCCTCAAGGAGTGGGACGGCGGCGCTCGCTGACGGCGCAATGGGCTTCTCCAGCAACACACAGAGGTCTCGGCTGAGCGCCCGCGCACTGATCTCGACATGCGAGGCGGCCGGGGCGGCGACGATGATGGCGTCAGCCTCGACCGTGTCAATCAGCCGCAGGGCGTCGGTCAGGCGTTCCGCGGCGCCTAGGCTAGCGGGAATCGACTCGAAGGCGGCAAGGTTTCTATCTGCGACCCCGACCACCTCTACGTCGGACTGTTCAATGAGTTGGGTGAGATGCTCTTTGCCGATGGCGCCCAAGCCGGCAAGCAGCACGCGAAGAGGCCGGGATGATGTCGCCGTGAAGCCCGCACGCGAATTCGTCAATTTGGATGTCGCCTTATTGAGAAGCGAACCTGCAAGCCCTCGCTGCACGCTATCTGCGACAGCAAAGCCCCCGCTTGTTTCAGAAGTTCGCTTGGTGCGGACGGCGGGGGTCGAACCCGCACAGCCTTGCGGCCGAGGGATTTTAAGTCCCTTGCGTCTACCGGTTTCGCCACGTCCGCATGACGCGCGCTTCTTTCACATTTTGCCGCGAAAATGAACCTTAGCCGCCTTTGTCGTTGGCGATCGGCGGCTGAAAGGCGAGACCCATATCCCAGGGGAAGTAGATCCAGGTGTCCTGGGACACTTCGGTGACGAAGGTATCGACCAGGGGACGGCCCAAGGGTTTGGCGTAGACGGTGGCGAAATGCGCTTTGGGCAGCATTTCGCGCACAAGCTTGGCGGTCGCGCCAGTGTCGACCAGGTCGTCGACGATGAGGATTTTCGCCCCGTCATTGAGATTGGAAACCTCGGGTGCGATTGTCTTGAGGACCTTGAGGCCGCCTTGTGTCTTGTAATCGTGATAGGAGGCGATGCTCACCGTTTCGATGACGCGGACCTCGAGTTCCCGGGCGACGATCGCCGCGGGAACCAGGCCGCCGCGGGTGATGGCGACGATGGCGTTGAACGGCCCGGACGAGGCGAGGCGCCAGGCCAACGCTCGCGCGTCCCGGTGGAACTGGTCCCACGAAACCGGAAAGGCCTTGTCGCGGGGAGGGTTCACCGACGGCTCCTGGGGCTAAAGAACGCCCTTTCCATAGCAATGGAGCTGACGACGCGCGAGGAGCCGAGTGGCCAAATCAACACTTTTTCGTTCGCCCGCAACCTAGGCGTCTCAAGGCGTGGCGGCCTTGCTTGAGAGGGCGGCGACCATCGCCTCGACGGCGCGCCGCGCCTCAGCCGCGACCTTTTCGTCCTTGGCTCGCACCACGATCTGGTTGTTGAAGCGCCCGTCCTTGAACGACGGATAGGAGCCAATCGACGCATTCGGGTGGGCGGCGGCGATGGCGCTCAAAGCCTCGCCGTACAGCCCCTCCGGAAGGCTCCCTGCGGTGATCGTTTCGACCAGCATCACCGCGCCGGTCTTCATGGTTTTAACGGCGAAATCGAGCATAGCCTGCATGACCGCCGGCACGCCGGCGAGCACGTAGACATTGCCAATGCGAAAGCCAGGCGCTCGGGAAATCGGATTTTCGATGAGGTCGGCCCCCTCGGGAATGCGCGCCATTCGGCGGCGCGCGGGCGTGAGGTCGCTGGGCGCGTAGCGCTCAAGCATGATGGCGATCGCCCTCGGATCCTCGCTGACCGGCACGCCAAAAGCGCGGCCGACCGAGTCGGCAGTGATGTCGTCGTGGGTCGGACCTATGCCTCCGGTGGTGACCACATAATCGTAGCGCTCCCTGAGCGCGTTGAGCGCCGCGACGATCTCGCCCTCAACATCAGGGACCACCCGCGCTTCCCGAACGTCGACCCCGATTTTCGAAAGATATTCGGCGATATAGCCCAGGTTCCGGTCCTTCGTGCGCCCCGAGAGGATCTCGTCGCCGATCACCAGGACGGCCGCGGTTACTGTCGTTGGTTCGCTCATCGCCAAGTCGCCCTGCCCTCGCCCGCCGGAATCCGCCGGGAGCCTAGCTCGACGCTAGCATGAACGCCGGAATAGTCCGCAAGTCCGGCGGACCTCTCCAATGCCAAATTGGTGACTTGTCTTGGGCGCGAAGCAGGGCATATGTGTGAGAGTTCTGAAGCATGGGCCAAGGGAACGCTGGTGGCGACGTCGACGACATTTGTGCTCGCAAACGAGAAGGTTGGGCGCCGCAGCGGCCAGATCCGCCTGCATGGGCCCGAAGACTTCGCCGCGATGCGCAAGGCCGGCGCGCTGACCGCCGAAGCGCTCGACCTGATCGGTCCGCTCGTCAAACCAGGGGTCACGACCGCAAGCCTCGACCGGTTCATCTTCGAGTTTGCTCGCGACCACGACGCCTATCCTGCGCCCTTGAACTACCGGGGCTATCGCAAGTCGGGGTGCATCTCGATCAACCACGTCGTGTGCCATGGCATACCCGACGAGAAACCGCTGCGCGACGGCGACATCCTCAATATCGACGTGACCCTGATCGTGGACGGCTGGCATGGCGATGCGAGCCGCATGTTCGTCGCGGGGGAGGCCTCCCGGCGGGCGCAGCGCCTGATCGACGTCACCTACGAGTTGATGATCCGCGGCATTGAAGCGATCAAGCCTGGCGGGACGACCGGCGACATTGGTTACGCCATTCAGACCTACGCCGAGGGCGAACGCTGCTCGGTCGTGCGCGACTTTTGCGGCCATGGCCTCGGCAGGCTTTTCCACGACGAGCCGAACATCCTGCATGTCGGTCGAAAGGGGGAAGGCGTCCCGCTTCGCCCGGGCATGTTCTTCACCGTCGAGCCGATGATCAATCTCGGCGGTTACGGGGTGAAAATCCTCTCTGACGGCTGGACGGCGGTGACGCGGGACCGTTCGCTGTCGGCGCAGTTCGAGCATACGGTCGGCGTGACCGAGACGGGGTACGAGATTTTCACCCTCTCGCCCACCGGAGCCGATCGCGCGCCAATCCGATGACCTCGGGGGCCGGCCGCGGCGGCAAGGTTCCCGATCGGCCCCGCGAGCGGCGCGCTCAGCTGCATGAGGCGGGCGCGTCGGCGCTGCTTGGAGCCCAGCCCCATTCGTCCCCCGATCTGGCGGTTCCCGACGGGGGCGAGAGTGAGACGCCCCATTATTACGGGCATCGCGAGCGGTTGCGCTCCCGCCTTCGGGAGGCGGGCCCGGGCGCGCTCGCCGACTACGAGCTCCTTGAACTCATTCTTTTTCGCGCGATTCCGCGACGCGACGTGAAGCCGATCGCCAAGAACCTGATCGCCCGCTTCGGCTCGTTCGGCGAGGTCATTGCGGCCGATCCGGGAAGGCTCGCTGAAATCGAGGGCATGAGCGCCGGCGCGATCTCGGAGTTCAAGATCGTCGAAGCGGCCGCGCAACGCTTCGCCAAAGGCGCGGTCAAGAAGCGGCTGCCGCTGGGCTCATGGAGCGAGGTGATCGACTATTGTCGCACCTCGATGGCGTTCGAGGGCCGGGAAAGCTTCCGGGTCCTGTTTCTCGACAAGAAGAACGGCCTGATCGCCGACGAGGTCCAGGGCTCCGGCACTGTCGATCACACCCCGGTCTATCCGCGCGAGGTCATGCGCCGCGCACTGGAACTGTCGGCGACGGCGATCGTGCTTGTTCACAACCATCCCTCCGGCGATCCGACGCCTTCGACGCAGGACATCAAGATGACCTTGGACATCATCGCAATCGCCAAAGCCTTGGGCGTCGCCGTGCATGACCACATCATCGTCGGGCGTAATGGGCATGCCTCTCTCAAGGGCATGAGGCTGATCTGACATCGGCGGTGGGGTCGTAGCGGTTTCAGGCGGCGATCTAAGGCTGCAATTTTTGCATGCAATCGAATGCAGTAAAAGGCAATAAACGAGCTTAAACGCGCCTAAACGTTAGTAAAATAGCTTGCATTTACTAGCGTTTATTTTTTCGGATTGAGACTTTTCAAGAGGTTACACGCGTTTGGAGTAAAAAAAATCGGCAATTCTCATTAGCTTCGCAAGTCATTCCTAAAATGCATACCGAAACTCATTTTCCAATCGTGGGCCGCCGAGGCTGCGATTTTCAAACCAACAAGAAACGATAGCACAAATTCTGCTTTTCGTAAATACCCTAGTAGCGGAAATCTTTCCCGCCCACGAAACGCCGGGCGGCCGCTAAGTCGTCGGCCGTGTCGACGTCGAACGTCACGCCCATGTCGGAGGCCTCGACTTCGACCAGTTCGCTCGCGCTGAGCGCGCCGATCAGCCTGCGCGCGCCCTCGTCGCCTGCGAGGCGCATCGCCGGCTCGAACAGCGCTCGACCCAGAAGCACGGGATTGCCGCGCCGGCCTTCGCGTGTGGGGACGGCTGCGAAGGCCCCCCCGCGCGCCAGGAAGGCGTCGACGAGGGCGTCGATGAGCCGAGGTTCGATCCACGGCATGTCGCCTAAAAGCACGATCGCCCCGACAATGTCGGGCGGCAGGGCGGCAAGACCGACGCTCAGCGAGGAGGCGAGGCCGCTCGCGAATTTCGGATTGAAGGCGACGCCAACGTCGAGGTCCGCGACCGCGCCCTCGACGGCGTCCCGCGCATAGCCGGTGACCACGACGACCGGACGCGGCCTAGCCGCCAGCGCCGCCTCCGCGACCCGTCGTACGATCGGCTTGCCGTCGAGTTCCGCCACCAGCTTCGTCGGGTCTAAGCCGCCCGCGGCGCGAAAGCGCGACGACTGGCCCGCGGCGAGCACGATGGCGCCGACCCTAGTCACCGGGCGCGCGCGGCTGGGGACGCGAACCGATCTCCATGAGCAAGCCGCCGACGCCCATCGCGCGGATGTCCGCGTTGCGCACGGGAACGCCCGCCAGCACGCGCTGCAAGACCCAGTCGAAGCCGTTCTCTTTTGGCGACCGGGCGCAGCCAGGCGCCCCGATGATCGGAATCCCGTGGCGTTCGGCAAGCAGCAGCAGATTGCCGGGATCGACTGGCATGCCGAACCGTTCGATCCGGCCTCCGATCGCCTCGATAGCGGCTGGGATGACGTCGCGGCGATCGGTGATCGCGGAAGCGCCGAAGGCGATCAGCGCATCGCTGCCGTCAATCAGCCTCCCGAGCGCTTTTGCAAGCGGCCCAACCTCATGCGGGACGATCTCTTGGGCGACGATGCGGGCTCCTGTGGGCTTGAGGCGCGCCTCGAGCACGCGCAAGGTCTTTGCGATCACCGAAGGCTTGAGGCCGGGAAGCGTCGTTGAGACCACCCCGATCCGCATCGGCTTGAAGGGCTGAACGGCAATCGCGCCCGCAGGGGCTGCCGCGAGCGCCGTCTCGAGCATCGGCGCTTGGGTTGCGAACGGAATAATCTTGATCGTCGCGACCATGTCGCCTTCGGCAACCGCTCGATAGCGGGCCAAGGTCGCGACGGTGATCGCCTCGTCGACCGCATTGACCCGGTCGATGGGCTCGGGCTCGATAATCGCAAGCCCCGGGCGCTCGGCGAACAGATTGACCCGTCCCGTGAACGGCGGCGAGCAGCGCACATGCGCGCCAGCAAGACGGCTGGCTAGCGTGAGCGCGGCTTCATTTTCGCCGACGTCGCCGGGCTCAAGCCTCGCGGCAATGACACACTTGAGGCCTGCCGACGCGAGCGCCAACCGCCGCTCGTGGGTGAGGAGATCGCCCTTTTTGTAGGCGACGCCATCAACCCGCACCGCATGGGCGAGCACGGCCCCTTCGGCCTCATCGAGTGGCGTTGGGCCAAATTTCATGCCGCCGCGCTTTCAGCGCGCAATGGCTTCTTGCGCAGCGAAGCGACGATCTCTCCGATGATCGAGACCGCGATTTCCGCCGGGCTCACGGCCCCGATGTCGAGGCCGATCGGCGCATGGATGCGCGACAGCGCCGCTTCGTCGAACCCGTGAGCGCGCATGCGTTCGATTCGCCTGGCGTGCGTCTTTCGCGATCCCGAGCGCGCCGATGTAGAAACAATCGGCCTTGAGCGCGACCATGAGCGCCGGGTCGTCGATCTTCGGGTCATGGGTCAAAAGGCAGATGGCGGTGTAGCGATCGAGCGGCGCCTCAGCCAAAGCTTCGTCCGGCCATTTGGCGACAACGGGCGTGTCGGGGAAGCGGTCCGGCGTGGCGAACGCAGTTCGCGGATCGATGATCGACACGTCGAGCCCAGCGATCCGCGCGATCGGCGCCAAAGCTTGCGAGATATGCACAGCGCCAATGAGGGTGAGGCGAGGCGCCGGCGCTTGAACGGTCAGAAAATAGTCCTCGCCCTGATGCGCGACCGTCGCGCTTTTGCCCATGCGCAGCGCCGCTTCCAATTCCGCCGCGAGCGGATCAGCTTCGACGGCTTCGGCGCCGACGAAGCGCTGATCGCCGTCGGAGAGACGGGTGACGATCGCGCCCGCGCGCCGTTCGCTTCGGGCTGCATTCATCGCCTTGAGGATGTCGAGACGCATCAGGCGAGCTTCTCGACATAGACCTTGATGCGGCCGCCACAGGAGAGGCCGACCCGCCAGGCGGTTTCGTCGTCGACGCCGAACTCGAGCATCCGCGGGGCGCCGTTCGCGATCACGTCCGCCGCCTCTTCCACAACCGCGCCCTCGACGCAGCCGCCGGATACGGAACCGAGGAAATTCCCCTCTCCGTCGATCACCAGATGCGAGCCGATCGGGCGGGGAGCCGAGCCCCAGGTCTCGACGACCGTCGCAATCGCCACGTCGCGTCCGGCTTCTCGCCACGATTCCGCGGCGGCGAGGACGTCTTCGTCTCGGGTCAGCATTGAAACGTCTCCTTGGTCCCAAAAGCGCGATGAGCCAAGTTGGCGCGGCGCCATCGCAATAGGCTTGCAAGCGGAAATGTCGGCGCCAAAAAGCGCGCCCATCAAGAATGGGTCTGCCCCGGTCGCTCCGCAAGACTATAACGGGAAATCAATCGACCGTCAGGAGCCGCGCCTTCGGATCGTCGGACGAGTCCCGGCCGCCCGACAAGGCCTGGCAAAGTTCGGCCATGCTGGCGAGATTGTGGATCGGACGGAACGAATCGACGTAAGGCAGCATGGTTCGGATCCCCCCCGCCTTGGCGGCAAAGTCGCCGTAGCGCAGGAGCGGGTTGACCCAGATCACCCGCCGGCTCGATTTGGCGAGCCGCTCCATCTCCGCCTTAAGCCTGTCGAGATTGTCGCGCTCGAGCCCATCCGTGATGAGGAGCGTAATCGCGCCTTGGCCGAGCACGCGCCGCGACCAATCCCGGTTGAAGCGGTGCAGTGCTTCGCCGATCCGGGTGCCGCCGGACCAGTCGACGGCGAGCGCCGAGCACTTCGCCAGCGCATCGTCGGGATCGCGGGCGCGCATCGCGCGGGTCACGTTGGTGAGTCGCGTGCCGAACAGGAAAGTCGAGACGCGTCGCGTTTCCCCAAGGGCGTGCAGGAAGTGCAGAAAGAGGCGCGAATATTCGTTCATGGACCCGGAAATGTCGCACAAGGCGACAACCGGCGGGGGGCGCTCGACGGCTGAACGAAACTCGAGGTCGATCACGCCGCCGGGCTCAAGCGAGCGGCGGAAGCTTCGGCGCGCATCGACGCGAGCGGGACGGCCGCCAGGCGAAAAGCGGCGCGTTCTATGCCTGTCTTCGGGCATAACGAGCCGCTTGATCGCCTTGCGAGCCTCCTCGATCTCCGCCGCGCTCATTTGGGCGAAGTCCTTGGATCGCAGGATCTCGGCGGCCGACATGGTCAGCCGGGCGTCGAGTTCAATCAGCGGAGGCGGCTTGGCGCGGTCTTGAACCGATTTGAAAAGGGCGTCGGAGACGCGACTTGCTCCGGCTTCGGGCGGCTTCGGCTCGGATTTGCTGGGCGCGCGCGGGGACATCATCGCAATCAGCTTTTCGATGAAGCCTTGGCGCTTCCAGAAGATCCGAAAAGCCTGGTCGAACAGCAGGCTATGCTCATGCTTTTTGACGAAGATCGCATGCAGCGTCGTGTAGAAGTCCTGTCGATCTCCGATGCCCGCCGCCTCGACCGCCGCTAGCGCATCGAGCACCGCGCCTGGCCCGAGCGGGATGCCCGCATCGCGCAGAGCGCGGGCAAAGTGAGTGATGTTTTGCGCCAGGACGCCGCCGCTCGCAGGTTCGGCCTCTAAACTCCCGCTCATTGCCCTTGGGCCGACCTCACGTCGATCCGATCTCGAGGCGACGAAGCTCGGCGCGCGTCTCTTCGACCAGCGTCTGCGCTTTTCCGCCCTCGATCTTGGCGATGTCGTCCTGATATTTCAGCAATACGCCGAGCGTATCGGAGACTTGCGCGGGGTCGAGAGCTACGGCGTCGAGCTCGGTCAGCGCGGCCGCCCAGTCCAGGGTTTCGGCGACGCCGGGCGACTTGAACAGATCCTGCTTGCGCAGCCGCTGCACGAACGCAACGAGTTCGGCGGTCAGTCGCTCGGGCGCCTTCGGCGCCTTGGCGCGGACGATCGCCGTTTCGCGCGCCAGATCCGGGTAGCCAAGCCAATGATAGAGGCAGCGTCGCTTGAGCGCGTCATGGATTTCGCGCGTGCGGTTGGAGGTGATGACGACAATCGGCGGTTCGGGCGCGGTCATGACGCCGATTTCCGGAATCGTCACCTGGAAGTCGGACAGGATCTCGAGCAGATAAGCTTCGAAGGCCTCGTCGGCGCGGTCGATTTCATCGATGAGGAGCACCGGCGCTCCGTCGACGCCGGGCTCGAGCGCCTGCAGGAGCGGGCGCTTGATGAGATAGCGCTGCGAAAAGATGTCGTGCTCGATGCGATCCTTGTCGTGCTCCCCGGCGGCCTCCGCGAGCCGGATGGCCATCATCTGCGCGGGATAGTTCCATTCGTAGACCGCGCTCGCGACGTCGAGGCCCTCGTAGCACTGGAGGCGGATCAGCTTTCGATTGAGCGAGGATGCGAGAACCTTGGCCACCTCGGTCTTGCCGACGCCGGCCTCGCCTTCGAGAAACAGCGGCCTTCCAAGGCGCAGGCTCAAGAAAATCACGGTCGCGAGAGCGCGGTCGCCGACATAGGAAGCCTTGCCGAGCAAACTCAGGGTTTCGTCGATCGAGGCCGGGAGGGCCGGCTTTTGCCGGGACAAGTCAAACTCCACGTCGAGAATCCGCCGGCGCGCCGCGCCAAAAAGAGCTAGGGCCGGGTCAAGCCCGGCCCGGAGAGGATGGTCCGACTTCGCCGCTTCTTGCGGCTTAGCCCGCAGCCGCCACAGCGCGTCTCGCCATGACGCCGATGAGATGGGCTCGATAATCGGCGTCGCCATGGAGGTCGGCGATAATCGCATCCGACGACACGGCGATTCCCTTAAGCGCATCTGGCGCAAAATTCGCGTCGAGCGCCTTCTCGAACTCGGTCGCGCGGAAAACGCCGTTCTGGCCGGCCCCTGTCACCGCGACGCGAACGCCGTCGGCGGTTTTCGCGACGAAGACGCCAGCCAGCGCGTAGCGCGACGCCGGGTTGCGGAACTTCTCGTATGCGGCCTTCTGCGGGATCGGAAAACTGACCTGGGTGATGAGTTCGCCGGGCTCCAGCGCCGTTTCAAAAAGTCCGGTGAAAAAATCCGCTGCCGCGATGCGGCGCTTGTTGGTCACGATCGTCGCGCCGAGCGCCAGCGCCGCGGCTGGGTAGTCCGCGGCTGGATCGTTGTTGGCGATGGAGCCGCCGATCGTGCCCATGTTGCGGACATGCGGATCTCCAATCACGCCGGCAAGCGAGGCGAGCGCCGGAATCGCCGCTTGGACGTCCTTGTTGTGAGCGACCTCCCCGTGTCGGGCCATCGCTCCGATGACGACATTGTTCCCCTCGCGGGCGATGCCGGCCAGCTCGCGCACGTTCTTGAGATCGACGAGCGCGCTCGGCGACGCAAGACGCTGCTTCATGGTTGGCAGCAGGGTCATGCCGCCAGCCAGCACTTTGGCGTCCGGATTTGCGATATCGGCGACAGCTGCGGAGAGCGTCTCCGGGCGGTGATATTCAAAGGCGTACATTGTCGGGTCTCCCAACGAGGGACAAAAAGATCAGCTCGCTTTATTCCGCGGCGCGCTTCGTCATGGTCTTCTGCGCGGCGCGCCAGATGGCTTGCGGCGTAGCCGGCATGGCAATGTCCTCGTGACCGAGCGCGTCGGTGAGGGCGTTGATAACCGCGGGCGGCGAAGCGATCGCCCCCGCCTCCCCGCATCCTTTGATGCCGAGCGGGTTGGATGGGCAGACAGTCTCGATCGTTTCGACCTTGAAAGAAGGCAGGTTGTCGGCGCGCGGCATGCAATAGTCCATGAAGCTCGCGGTCAGCAATTGCCCCTCGCCGTCGTAATGCGCGCCTTCGAGAAGCGCCTGGCCCACGCCTTGAGCGATGCCGCCATGCACCTGGCCTTCAACGATCATCGGATTAATGAGCTTGCCGAAGTCGTCGACCGCCGTCCATCGGTCGATCGTGACCATGCCGGTTTGCGGGTCGATCTCAAGCTCGCAGATGTGAACGCCCGCGGGGAAGGTAAAATTGGTCGGATCCCAGAACGCGCCTTCCTTAAGCCCCGGCTCGAGTTCCTGGCCGTTGAACTTATGCGCGATATAGGCTTGCAGCGCCACCGAGCCAAAGTCGATCGACTTGTCCGTGCCCTTGACCGTAAACATCCCGTCCTTGAACTCGATGTCGCCTTCGGAGGCCTCGAGCACATGGCCCGCGACCTTCTTCGCCTTGGCTTCGATCTTGTCGAGCGCCTTGAAGATCGCCGACATGCCGACGGCGCCGGAGCGCGAGCCATAGGTGCCCATGCCCATCTGCACTTTGTCGGTATCTCCGTGGACGATCGAGACGTTCTCCATCGGAATGCCGAGACGGCTGGAGACGAGCTGAGCGAAGGTCGTCTCATGGCCCTGCCCGTGGCTGTGCGCGCCCGTCAGAACCTCGACTGTGCCGATCGGATTGACGCGCACTTCCGCCGATTCCCAAAGGCCGACGCCGGCGCCGAGCGAACCAACCGCGGCAGACGGCGCGATGCCGCAGGCCTCGATGTAGGCGGAAATACCCAAGCCCCGCAATTTGCCTTTGGCCGCGGAAGCGGCTTTGCGTGCGGGCAAGCCTTTGTAATCGGCAAGCGCCAGCGCCTTATCGAGCGCGCCCGGGTAATCGCCCGCGTCATAGGCCATGATGACCGGCGTCTGGTGCGGAAACGAAGTGATGAAGTTCTTCCGCCGAAACTCGGCTGGATCCTGGCCGGTTTCCCGCGCCGCGACTTCGACAATGCGCTCGACGACGAAAGTCGCCTCCGGGCGCCCCGCGCCGCGATAAGCGTCCACCGGCGCGGTGGTGGTGTAAACCGCATCGACTTCGCAATAGATGTTCGGGATGGCGTATTGGCCCGAGAGCAGCGTCCCATAGAGATAAGTCGGCACGGAGGACGCGAAGGTCGAGAGATAAGCGCCGAGATTGGCGATCGTATGCACGCGCAAGCCGGTGATCTTGCCGCCCGCGTCGAGCGCAAGTTCGGCATGCGTCACATGGTCGCGACCGTGCGCGTCCGAGAGGAAGGCCTCCGTCCGATCCGAATTCCATTTGACCGGCCGGTCGATCTTTTTCGCCGCCCACGCGCAGATCGTCTCCTCGGCGTAGATGAAGATTTTCGAACCGAAGCCGCCGCCAACGTCGGGCGCGATGACGCGAAGCTTATGTTCCGGCGCAAGGCCGATGAACGCCGAGAGCACGAGCCGCGCGACATGCGGGTTCTGGCTCGTCGTATAAAGCGTGATCGTGTCCGTTCCGGAATCGTAGTCGCCGACGGCGGCGCGCGGCTCCATCGGATTCGGGATCAGGCGGTTGTTGACGAGGTCGAGCTTCGTCACGTGCTTTGCGGCCGCGAAGGCCGCATCGGTCGCGGCCTTGTCGCCGAGATGCCAGTTGTAGACCGTGTTGCCGGGCGCGGCGTCATGGATTTGCGGCTGACCGGGCTGCGACGCGGTCGCTGTATCGGCGACGGCCGGCAACTCGCCATATTGGACCGCGATCTTTTCGCCCGCTTCTCGCGCCTGCGCATAGGTGTCCGCGATGACGACGGCAACGTGGTCGCCGACGTAGCGCACTTTGCCCTGAGCGAGCGCGGGATGCGCGCCCGCCTTCATTGGCGAGCCGTCCTTCGAGTGGATCATCCATCCGCAGATGAGGCCGCCGACCTTGTCGGCCGCGATGTCGTCACCGGTAAAGATCGCAACCACGCCAGGCGCCTTGAGGGCGGCCGAAAGATCGATTTTGTCGATCGTCGCGTGGGCGTGGGGCGAGCGAAGAAAATAAGCGAAGGCCTGGCCCGGCCGATTGACGTCATCGACGTAACGGCCCTTGCCGGTGATGAAGCGGATGTCCTCTGTCCGTTTGACAGAGGTCCCAATGGCGGTCACGCCCATGATGCTTTCTCCCTTTAACGGCGTCACGCGCCCTTATTATTCGGCCGCCTGCTGCGTCGCGCCGGCGCCCATCTCGCGGGCGCCCTGAGCGATCGATTTCACGATGTTGTGGTAGCCGGTGCAGCGGCAGATGTTGCCTTCGAGGCCGTGGCGAATCTTGGCTTCGTCAATGTTGGAGCCCTCCCGGTTCACGAGGTCGACGGCGGACATGATCATGCCTGGCGTGCAGAAGCCGCATTGCAGCCCATGATTGTCCTGGAAGGCCTGCTGCATTGGATGCAGTTTCCCCCCGGTCGCCAGGCCTTCGATCGTCGTCACCTCAGCGCCCTCGCAGCTCGCCGCCAGCACCGTGCACGACTTGATCGCGCGGCCGTCGACGTGAACCACGCAGGCGCCGCATTGCGACGTGTCGCAGCCCACATGCGTGCCGGTCAGACGCAGATTTTCGCGCAGGAACTGCACGAGCAGCGTCCGCGAATCGACATCCGCCGATGCGGGGCGGCCGTTCACCGCCATCGAGACATGAACCATTCCGATACCCTCCAAACCAAACGTCTTCGGGCGGCGGCGCAGAACTCGGCGCAACGGCCCGCTTGGGATTCCTATCCGGCCTGCGCCTCGCTGTTCTGAGCGAGACTGGCGAAATTCGTGAAAAACTTGTCAGCCATGTTCTTGGCGACGCCGTCGATCAGACGCGAGCCAAGCTGCGCGATCTTGCCGCCGACCGTCGCATCGACGTCATAGCGCAAAAGCGTGCCGCCCTCCGCATCCGCAAGCGCCACTTTCGCGCCGCCCTTGGCGAAGCCCGCAATCCCGCCCTCGCCCTCGCCATTGATGGTGTAGCCCTCGAGCGGCGTGATATCGGAAAGCTCAACCTTGCCTTTGAACGTGGCGGATACGGGTCCGATCTTCATTTTGACGACCGCGGCGAAACCATTCTCGCCAGTCCTCTCCAATGACTGGCAGCCTGGAATTGCGGATTTGAGCATTTCGGGATTGTTCAGGAGAGCCCAGACTTTTGGTCTGTCGGCGGGCAAAGTCACTTCGCCCGTCATCGTCATCGCCATGAACGTTCCTTCCAAAACAACTGGGCTGATCGGTTCTGAGTTGCAGATCAGCTCTGTATTGCCAGCATTTCGCAACGCGCGAGAAATATCAAGACGCCGCCGTGATCTTCCATCGCGGATGGCGACGCTTCGTTTCTAACCGGATTGCTAGTCGAAGCAACAACATTGCGTGGCCATACGAAATATTCGCATGAATATTACGCAGGTCGCGGCAATATCTCGAATCCCTTCAGGTCCCCGAGGCGACCCCGGGAAACGCCACGGCGCCCGGTTGCCGCGCGCCCCCGCGCCGGTTACGCTGCCCAAAACTCAGGCGAGCGATCGCGCCGGCAGGGCGCGGCGGCGGGTCGAGAGCGATACAAAGACAGGGCGGCCGCGAACGAATGGCACGTTTCCTGCGAAGCGGAGTGAAACGAGAAAGCAGGGTGGGCGCATGGATAATTTCCTGCAGCAACTGATCAACGGAGTGACGCTCGGGTCGATCTACGGACTGATCGCCATCGGCTACACGATGGTTTTCGGCATCATCGGCATGGTCAATTTCGCGCACGGCGATCTGTTCATGCTGTCAGCTTTCATCGCTCTGATCCTCTTCATGATTTTGACCCAGATTCTGCATCTGGGGTCGCTGCCGATCGCGTTTATCTTGGTGATGGTCGGGGCTATGGCGCTGACCGGGCTCTGGAACTGGGCGATCGAACGCCTTGCCTATCGACCGCTGCGCGGCTCCTTTCGGCTCGCCCCGCTCATTTCGGCGATCGGCATGTCGATCTTTCTTTCGAACTTTGTCCAGGTGGTTCAGGGGCCGCGCAACAAGCCCGCGCCCCAATTGCCCAATCATGTCTTCAATCTGACCGGCGGCGTCTATGACGTGACGCTGTCCGTGCGCCAAATCCTGATTGTCGTGGTCACGGCCGTTCTACTCGCGGGCTTCTGGTACCTCGTTCAATTCACCTCGCTCGGACGGGCCCAGCGCGCCTGCGAGCAGGATCGCAAGATGGCGGCGCTCCTGGGCATCGACGTCGACGCGACGATTTCGATCACCTTCGTGATCGGCGCGGCGCTCGCAGCGGTCGCCGGCGTCATGTTCGTGATCTACTATGGCGTGGTGAGTTTCTCCGACGGGTTCACGCCCGGAGTCAAAGCTTTCACCGCGGCCGTCCTCGGCGGCATCGGCTCGTTGCCAGGGGCCGTGCTCGGCGGCCTCCTGATCGGCCTCATCGAAGTGTTCTGGTCGTCCTACTTCACCACCGACTATAAGGACGTGGCCGCGTTCATGATCCTCGCGATCACCCTGATCTTCATGCCTTCCGGAATTCTCGGCAGGCCGGAAGTCGAGAAGGTCTGAGCGATGAGCGCCCCCTCGCAGACCACCACGGAGATCGCGGCTCCCGTCGCCGCCGCGGGCCAATTCGTTCCCGCGCTTCGCAACGCGGCGGCCGCCGGGCTCGTCGCCTTCGGGCTGTCGTTTCCCATCATCAGCTATCACGCCGAATCGAACATCAACAACGAACTTGTTCTGGTCAGCCGCTGGCCGCTCGCGTTCGGAATCGCGGCGATCGTTTTCGCCTTCGTCTTCCTGCGGCAGATGGCGCGCGCCGACTGGCGAGTCTGGTTCGACCGCATTGGCTCGGCGGCCGCCGGCGGCATGGGCGGCGTCATGGTGCAGGCGGCGCGGGAAGGGGAAGGCACCGCCCCGCCGTCAGCCGCCCGGGTCGCGTTCGGCCGCTATATCGGCCCGTTCATGCTTGGCCTCGTGATCCTGTTCCCGTTGATCTGCCTCGGCCTCCTCGGTCCGGGCGGATCGTTGAAATGGATCAACAATTACGGCGTCCAGATCATGATCTATGTGATGCTGGGCTGGGGATTGAACATCGTGGTCGGCCTCGCTGGCCTGCTCGATCTCGGCTATGTGGCGTTTTACGCGGTCGGCGCCTATTCATACGCGCTGCTCTCGACCACGTTCGGCCTTTCGTTTTGGATCTGCCTTCCGCTCGCTGGCATTCTCGCCGCGATGTGGGGCGTCATTCTCGGCTTTCCGGTCTTAAGGCTGCGCGGCGACTACCTCGCCATCGTGACCCTCGCCTTCGGCGAGATCATCCGGATGGTGCTGATCAACTGGGTCGATTTGACCAACGGGTACGCTGGCATCAGCGGCATTCCCCACGTCTCGTTCTTCGGCATACCGTTCACCGATGACGACGACGGGTTCGCGGCGATCTTCCATCTGCCCTACACGCCCATCTACCGCACCATCTTTCTTTTCTATCTGATCCTCGCGCTCGCGCTTCTGACCAATTTCGTGACCGTTCGCCTGCGCCGGCTGCCGATCGGCCGGGCCTGGGAGGCGCTTCGCGAGGACGAGATCGCCTGCCGCTCGCTCGGCATCAACACCACCACCACCAAGCTCACCGCGTTCGCGCTGGGCGCGATGTTCGGCGGCTTCGCCGGCTCGTTCTTCGCCGTGCGTCAGGGGTTTGTGAGCCCCGAGAGCTTCACCTTCATCGAATCGGCGACCATTCTCGCCATCGTCGTCCTTGGCGGCATGGGCTCGCAGCTCGGCGTCGCCATCGCAGCGGCGGCGATGATCGGCATTCCCGAGCTTATGCGCGAACTCGACTGGATGAAGAGGATCTTTGGCGAGGACTTCGACCCGACGCAGTATCGCATGCTGCTGTTCGGCGCGGCGATGGTGATCATGATGATCTGGAAGCCGCGTGGTCTCGTTTCGACGCGCATGCCGTCGGTATTCTTGAAAGAACAAAGGGCCGTATCCAGCGATCTCGTGAAAGAAGGGCACGGTTGATGAACTGGCTGACCGGCCCGCTCCTCGCCGTCGAAAACCTCACGATGCGTTTCGGCGGCCTTGTGGCGGTGAACGCTTTCAGCTTCGCGGTCGGCAGGGGAGACATCACCGCGCTCATCGGCCCCAACGGCGCAGGCAAGACGACGGTCTTCAATTGCGTCACCGGCTTCTACAAGCCGACCGAAGGGCGCCTTGCCCTTGCCCGCGACGGCGTCGCGACGCCAGAGGACATCGCCGCAGTCACCCGTTCGAGCGGCCGGCATGCGGCGACGGCGAACGGCGAACTCTTCCTGCTCGAGCGGATGCCCGACCATGAGATTGCGCGGAAGGCGCGGGTCGCGCGCACCTTCCAGAACATCCGGCTCTTCCAGGGCATGACCACGCTTGAGAACCTCCTGGTCGCCCACCACAATGCGCTCATGCTCGCAAGCGGTCTGACCGTGCTCGGGCTGCTCGGGGCGCCGAGTTATCGCCGTAAGGAGGCCGAGTGCATCGACCGGGCGAAATACTGGCTCGACAAGATCGGGCTTATGGACCGGGCCGACGATCCCGCGGGCGAGTTGCCCTACGGCGCTCAGCGCCGGCTCGAAATCGCGCGCGCGATGTGCACCGATCCCGTGCTTCTTTGCCTTGATGAACCGGCCGCGGGGCTCAACCCGCGCGAATCCGCCGAACTCAACGCGCTTCTGCGATCGATCCGCGCCGACCACAACACTTCGGTGCTCTTGATCGAGCACGATATGTCGGTCGTCATGCAAATCTCCGATCATGTGGTGGTGCTCGATTACGGGGTGAAGATTGCTGACGGCACGCCGGCGGAAGTGCGCGCCGATCCGAAGGTGATCGCGGCCTACCTCGGCGTCGAAGACGAGGAGGACGTTGAGCAAATCGAAAAGGAACTGGAGCAATGAGCGCGGCCGCGGCCGCGCTCACGCCGCTCCTGCAACTGCGGGGCATCGAGACTTTCTACGGCAAGATCCAGGCGCTCCGGGGCGTCGACCTCGACGTCAACAAAGGTGAGATCGTCACGCTGATCGGCGCCAACGGGGCTGGCAAGTCGACGACCATGATGACGATCTTCGGCGCGCCCCGCGCGCGCCAGGGCCGGATCACCTTCGACGGCCACGACATCACCAACCTGCCGACGCACATGATCGCGCGCCTCTCGATCGCCCAGTCGCCGGAAGGGCGACGCATCTTCCCGCGCATGACGGTGTTCGAGAACCTGCAGATGGGCGCTTCGATCAACAATTTCGCCCATTTCGACGAAGACCTCCAACGCATGTTCGCGCTCTTTCCGCGCCTGAAAGAGCGCGCCCCCCAGCGCGGGGGAACGCTGTCGGGCGGCGAGCAGCAGATGCTTGCGATCGCGCGCGCGCTCATGAGCCGGCCGCGACTGCTGCTTCTCGACGAGCCCTCGCTTGGACTTGCGCCTCTCGTGGTCAAGCAGATTTTCGAAGTGATCGCCGAACTGAACAAGACGGAAGGCTTGACCGTCTTCCTGGTCGAGCAGAACGCCTTTCATGCGCTGAAACTTGCTCACCGCGGCTACGTAATGGTCAATGGCGCGATCACGATGCAAGGCGGCGGCGCGGAGTTGCTGGCCCGCCCCGAGGTTCGCGCGGCCTATCTCGAGGGAGGCCACTGATGAGCGACATTCTGTGGTCCGATGCGCCCTACGGCCTCTTCACCTTTATCCTCATCACCCTGGTCTTGGGCGGAGCCGGCGCCTGGGCGACCGGAAGAGCGGTCGCCAAGACTTGGAGGCCGCTCGCGATGCTGGCGCCCTACATGGTCTTTCTCGCCGCGGCGGTGCGGTTTCTTCACTACGCGCTCTACGGCGAGCCGCTCTTGTCGATCCCGCTCTTCATCACCGCCTTGATCTGGATGATCATCGCCGGCGCGCTCGGCTATCGCGCCATGCGCGCGACGCAGATGGCGACGCAATATTCCTGGGCCTATGACAGTTCTGGTTTGAACTGGCGACCCAAAGGGAACGGCTGAACGAGCGCCCGCTGGTCGACCAAACCTTTGCGTTTTTTAAGGTGACTCTTGATCAAAAACAAGAAAGTATCGGCCTTCAAGGTGGAATTGTTTTCTGCCAAGGCGCCGGGAGGGCCGGGCGCCTTAACTCAATGGGAGTAGCTGAATGACGAAACATTGGTTGTCCGGGGTCGCGCTCGCCGCGGCTCTGGCGTTCTCGGGCGCCGCCAGCGCGCAGATCAAGATGGGTGTCGCCGGACCGATCACCGGACCGAACGCGGCCTTCGGGGCGCAGCTCGTCAATGGCACGCAGCAGGCGGTCGACGACATCAACAAGGCCGGCGGAATCCTCGGCCAGCAGATCACACTCGAGCAAGGCGACGACGTTTCCGATCCGAAGCAGGGCGTGTCGGTAGCAAACAAATTCGTCGGCGACGGCGTCAAGTTCGTCATCGGCCACTTCAATTCCGGCGTGACGATCCCCGCTTCCGACGTCTACGCGGAAAACGACATTCTGTTCATCACCCCGTCGGCCACCAACCCGAAGGTCACCGATCGCAAGCTGTGGGACGCGTTCCGCACCTGCGGCCGCGACGACCAGCAGGGCATGCTGTGGGCTGAACTCGCCCGCGACAAGCTCAAGGGCAAGAAGATCGCGGTCGTCCATGACAAGACCACCTACGGCAAAGGCCTCGCCGACGCTGCGCTTGACAACATGCACAAGTTCGGCATCAAGGAAGTGCTGTACGAGGGCGTGAACACCGGCGAAAAGGACTATTCGGCCATCGTCTCCAAGGTGAAGGAATCGGGCGCCGACTACCTGATGTGGGGCGGCCTGCAGACGGAAGGCGGCCTCATCGTCCGCCAGATGCGCGACCAGGGCATGAAGACGATCATGATCTCCGGCGACGGCATCACCAGCGACGAGTTCTCGCAGATCGGCGGCCCGGGCGTAGAAGGCACGCTCATGTCCTTCGGTCCGGACCCGCGCAAGAACGCGGCGGCGAAGGAGGTCGTCGCCGAGTTCAAGGCGAAGAACTTCGATCCGGAAGCCTACACGCTCTACTCCTACGCCGCCGTCCAGATCTTGAAGCAGGCGGCTGAGAAGGCGAAGTCGCTCGATCCGAAGAAGGTCGCCGAAGCCATGCATTCCGGCATGACCTTCAACACCGTGATCGGCCCGATCGCCTATGACAAGAAGGGCGACCGCACGACGGTCGACTATGTCTGGTACGTCTGGAAGAAAGGCGCCGACGGCAAGATCAGCTACGAGCAGATCGGCTCCTGATCGATTTAAACGCCGGGCGCTCAGGCGCCTGGCGGCTTGCTAGCCGCAAACAGGAAACCCGCCGTTCTCGGCGGGTTTCTTTTTGCCGCCTTACCCGATCTGACCGAACTGCGGAAAAGTCTCGATCAGCCAGATCGAGACGCTCTGAAATCCGCCGGTCAAAAATGCGACGCCGGTCGCGACCAGGAGGACGCCGACGGCCTTCTCGATCCGGCCGAATTGCGTGCGCAAATGGCGCGAGGCGCGGATGAACGGGCCGATCGCGGCGGCCGCCAGGATGAACGGCAACCCCAGGCCGAGGCTATAGACCGCGAGCAGAGCGGCGCCGCTCGCGACCGTATCCCTGCTGCCGGCGACGGCGAGAATGGTGGCGAGGATGGGACCTATGCAGGGCGTCCAGCCGAGCGCAAAGGCGAAGCCCATCGGATAGGCGCTCCATAGACCCGCCGGCTTCTCGATCTCGACCCGCTTCTCGCGCAGCATCGCGCCTATCTTGAATACGCCGAGAAAATGCAGGCCCATCAGGATCACGCCGATCCCGGCCGCGATCGAGAGCGCGTGGCTCCATTGCCTGAGCACTGCTCCCAACGCCGACGCTGTCGCGCCCAAACCGACAAAGACCGTCGAGAAGCCGGCTACGAACAGGACCGCGGTTATGAGAATGTCGCGCCTTGCCTTCGTCTCGCTCTCGTCGGCCAGCGCTTCGACGGACGCGCCCGCGAGATAGCAAAGATAAGGCGCCGCGAGCGGCAGCACGCAGGGCGAAACAAAGGAGAGGAGGCCCGCGCCAAACGCGGCTGGAAAGGAGACGTCGGCCATGGTGTGACAGATGGCTGTTCGACGACCGGGCGTCAAATGTTACGGAATCGGTCTCGCAGTCCGGGCGGTCAATCCTCGGTCCGGCGAGCGTCCGTCTCCACACTTTGGTCAAGCGATTTCGTAGCGTTGGGAAACGTCATGAAAATCTTGGAGACCCATGATACCGTCGCTTGGCTCCTCGTTTCACGGAGCGTCATGACCTCAAGCATTCGGGGGCGAAGGCTTGAGGTCAGTGGGTGGGGAGCAATCGTCATGGATCCCGTTGTTCTGTCTCGGATCCAGTTCGCTTGGGTCATCGCCTTCCATTTCCTGCTGCCGGCCTTCACGGTTGGCCTTGCTTCCTTCATCGCCGTCATGGAAGGCCTGAATTTTTTCACCGGGCGCGAGGTCTATCTTCGCATCTCGACGTTTTGGACCAAGATTTTCGCTGTGTCGTTCGGCATGGGGGTCGTATCCGGCATCGTCATGCCGTTCCAGCTCGGCACGAACTGGAGCCGCTTCTCCGACGCCGCCGCCGATGTCATTTCGCCGCTCCTTGCTTATGAGGGGCTGACGGCCTTCTTCCTCGAGGCGGCCTTCCTCGGCGTGCTGCTGTTCGGACGCAAGCTCGTGCCGCCCTGGGCTCATTTCATTGCGGCGTTGATGGTGGCGCTCGGCACGCTCTTTTCAACCTTCTGGATCCTCGCCACCAACAGCTGGATGCAGACCCCAGCCGGCTACGAGATCGTCAACGGTCGTTTTCTTCCCAAGGATTGGATGCAAATCATCTTCAATCCTTCATTCCCCTATCGGCTCTCCCATACCGTGGTCGCGGTCTACATCACCACCGGCTTCGTCGTTGTCGGCGTCGCCGCCTCGTATCTGAGGCACGGACGGTTCGTCGCGGAAGCGCGCACGATGCTGTCGATGACCTTGTGGCTCCTCACCGTGCTCGTGCCCCTTCAGTTCTTGCTCGGCGACGCGCACGGACTCAACACCCTCGAGCACCAGCCGGCGAAGCTCGCGGCGATCGAGGCGATCTGGAACACCCACAGCGATGTCGAGCTTAATCTCTTCGCCATTCCAGATGAGAAGGCCGAGACGGACCTCTACACCATCGCGATTCCGGAGTTAGGCAGCCTCATTCTGACCCACAGCCTCCACGGAACCGTGCATGGCCTCAAGGACTTCCCCGCCGACCAGCGCCCCTCGCCGATCATCGTCCCCTTCTTCGGCTTCCGGATCATGGTGGGCATCGCCGTCCTCATGCTGGCGATGGTCGTGACGAGCCTCTGGCTGCGCTGGAAGGGCGAACTCTTCCACGCAGACTGGTATCTCTGGTGCTGCACGCTGGCCTCTCCCTTAGGCTTCATTGCGGTGACCGCCGGCTGGGCGACGACGGAGGTCGGACGGCAGCCTTGGACGGTCTACGGCCTCCTGCGCACGCGCGACTCCGTGTCTCCCTCGCTCACGGGGTTGGACGTCAGCATTTCGCTGATCGGCTATTGTCTTGTGTACCTTGTCATGTTTTCAGCCGGCTTCGCGTTGATGGTGAGGCTGGTGCGACGCGGTCCCGGCGAGGCTGCGGCTGAACCCGAGCCGATTGAGAGCGGACGCCCGGCGCGGCCGGTCCAGGCGCTGCCGGCGATAGGCGCAGGGGGTCGGCCATGAACCCTCTCGTTCTCGATTTCGTGCCGATCTGGACGCTCGTGCTCGGGGTCGGCGTCTTTCTCTATGTGCTCCTCGACGGCTTCGATTTGGGCGTCGGCATCCTCTACGGCTTCGCGCCCGACCGGGATTCGCGCAACCTGGTCATGAACTCGATCGCCCCGATCTGGGACGGCAACGAGACCTGGCTCGTGCTTGGCGGGATCGCGCTTCTGGCTGCGTTCCCGCTCGCTTTCGCAATCATCCTGCCGGCTGTCTATTTTCCGATCCTGGTGATGCTGCTGGCGCTCATCTTCCGCGGCGTCGCTTTCGAGTTTCGCTACCGCGACGCGGACCATCGGACGTTCTGGGATCACGCCTTCAACTACGGCTCGGTGGTCGGCGCCTTCGCGCAAGGCATTGTGCTTGGCGCGTTCATTCAAGGCTTTCAGACGGAAGGGCGTCATTTCTCGGGCGGCTCGTTCGACTGTTTCACGCCGTTCTCGCTGCTGACCGGCGTCGCGCTCGTATTCGGCTATGGCCTGCTCGGCGCGGGCTGGCTGATCTTGAAGACCGAAGGGGCGCTTCAGGATTGGGCGCGGGCTCTGGGGCGCCGCGCGCTGATCGGCGTTCTGATCGCCATTGCGCTCGTGAGCCTGTGGACGCCTTTCGCGAAGCCGGAAATCGCTGAGCGTTGGTTCGGTTGGCCCCATATCGTGATCTTGGCCCCGGTGCCGATCGTCACTGCGCTAATCGCTTACTGGGAGTGGCTCTCGCTCAACAACCGCTCGGAGGCCGAGCCATTCATCGGCGCGGTCCTCCTGTTCGTGATGTCCTATCTCGGTCTTGCGATCAGCCTCTTCCCGCTGATCGTGCCGTATAAGTTCACTTTATGGGAGGCTGCGTCGTCGGAATCGACGCAAGCCTTTCTGGCGGTCGGCACCCTGTTTCTGCTGCCGGTCATCCTCATGTACACCGGCTGGTCCTATTGGGTGTTTCGCGGCAAGGTCCGCGGCGACGTCGGGTATCACTAAGGCGCGTCCTTGTGGGACGCGCGGGGCGAAGCGGCTCGGGGCCCAATGGGCCTTTGGCCGCCATCCTTATCAGCCCATTGAGCCGACCAGCTCATCGAGCTGATCGAGCGTCACGCGCATGCCGCGCTCCATGCCAGACGCGAGCGCGCCTTCCAACGCTTCCCTGCTCGGGAAAAGCTGGCGCAGGGTGAGACGGGTCAAGCCCTGGCTTTCCTCGAAATCGGCAGTCACCACGGCTTCCCCGATGTGAGCGAGCCGCTCATAGACTTGCGTCAGCACCAGCCGCGTTGGCGGATCGACCTCGAGATACCGACCCGTGAACACCTCCGGATTGTTCGGGTCGCGCCCGAACGCGTAACGGTAAGCGCCTCCCACCCGCAAATCCTGCTCGCACTCGAAGAGCGACACGCCGAACGACTTCGGCGCCCACCATAGTTTCAGAAGCTCGGGCTTCGTCCATGCCTCGAAAACGAGACGCGCCGGCGCATTGAACGCGCGGGTGACAGTGAGCTCACGGTCGCTCGTCCGGTCCACGATCGTTTCGTTTCTCGGGCTGGTCTCAGCCGTTCTTGCCTGCTCCATCCGATTGCTCCTTCTGCTTGAGTTCCTCGACCACCGCATCCACGACCTCGAAACGCGCTTCCCAGATGTGCCGGTAACGATCGAGCCAGTCGTGAAGCTGCTTCAGGGGCTCGGCGCGTAAACTGTAGAGGCGCTGCTGCGCGCGCGGCTGCATCTCCACCAGGCCCACATCCTTGAGAACCTTGAGGTGCTGCGAAGCCTGCGATTGCCTCAGCTTGAGCCGGCTTTGGATGTCGGCCACCGGCCGAGGCCCCGCGCGAAGAAGTTCGACGATCCGTAGGCGATTGGGTTCGCCCAACGCGGCGAGGGTTTCCGGGTTCATTTGCTTATATCATCACGCAAGAATATTCTTGTCAACGAATATTCTTAAGAACGAATTCTCTCGCCGGCAACGATATTGGGACCAACCGTCCAGCGACTCGTCCCCATCGATGAGCCCGCCAGCGACTCGCTAATTGCGCCGCAAGCCTTTGAAAAGATGGAATCGGGACTCGCTAATAGCGCGACGAGCCAAGAGCCGGTATGGACGGGTCGTCCGTCCGACACTGGGTTTGAAGGAGGCGTCCGCAATGGCCGAACCCGCTCCTGTCTTCGACGTCGTCATCGCCGGCGGCGGCGCGTCCGGGTTGGCGCTTGCCGCCGCGATCAAGCAGGCGATGGGGCAAGGCGCGTCCGTCGCCGTCGTCGACCCGGCGACGCCGGCGGGGACAAGCGCGAGCCCGTTGCGGACGGTCGCGATCGCCGACGGCCCGCGGCGCCTGCTCGAACAGATCGGCGCCTGGGAGGCGATTGAGCGCAAAGCCCAACCGATCCTGTCGATGGCGATCATGGATGGCGACGTCCGCGACGCCGTGCGCCTGCCCCATCTCAATTTCGCAACGAAGGACCGCGGGCCGCTCGCCTATATGGCCTTCAACGACGATGTCGTCGGCGCGCTCACGGCGCTCTGCGATCGGCTCGGCGTTCAGCGCATCACCGGGTCCGTTACGCGCTGGGCTTCCGGCAAGCACACCGCGGAGCTTGGCCTAACCGACGGGCGCGTGTTGCGCGCACGCCTGGCGGTCGCCGCCGACGGCGCGCGCTCGAAACTCGCTCGCCTCGCCGACATCCAGACGATCGGCTGGGACTACGACCAGACCGGCATCGTCGCGACGGTCGCGCATGAGCGCGATCACGAAGGGCGAGCCGAGCAGCACTTCCTGCCGGCCGGCCCATTTGCTCTCCTGCCGCTTCCGGGCCGCCAATCGAGCATCGTCTGGAACGAAAGTCGCGCCGACGCGCTCGCGCTGCTCGCCCTCGACCCCGAGGATCTCACGCGACAGCTCGAATATCGCTTCACATTGAAGCTCGGCGCGATCAGCCTCGCCTCGCGCGCCGAAGCCTTTCCGTTCCGCTTTCAGATCGCTCGGCGCTTCGTCGCCCCGCGGCTGGCGCTCGTCGGCGAGGCGGCCCATGTCGTGCATCCCTTGGCCGGGCAAGGACTGAACCTTGGCTTGCGCGACGTCGCGGCGCTCGCCGAGACGATCGTCGGCGAAATGCGGCTCGGCCTTGATCCCGGCGCGCCGGGCCCGCTCGCAGCCTATCAGCGTCAGCGTCGCTTCGACGTCGCCGCCAGCGGCCTCGGTCTCGACGCGCTCAATCGCCTCTTTTCCAACGACCTTGCTCCGCTGCGCTTCGCGCGCGATCTCGGCCTTCGCGTCGTTGATCGCGCGCCGACGCTCAAGGACATGCTGATCGCGGAAGCGGGCGGCGCGGGGAGCGGCGCGCCGAAGCTGCTGAGGGGTGTTGCGCTATGAGCGATCCGCGACCTCTAAGCCCGCGCACGCTGGCCGCTCAGGCGTTGGGGACGATCGACGAGCGCACCCGCGCGATCGTGCCGCCGATCCATCTCGCCACGACCTTCGAGCGCGATCCCGATAATCTTTATCGCAGCGGCAATTCCTACGGTCGCCCCGACAACGAGACCGTGCGCGAGGCGGAGGCGGTCATCGGCGCCCTCGAGGGCGCGGCGGCGACGCTCGTTTTGGGCTCGGGCATGTCGGCGGCGATCTCGCTCTTCCTGAGCCTCGGGCCGGGCGCGAATGTGGTCGCGCCGACGGGCATGTATTGGGCGCTCCGCGCCTGGCTCGCCAACGAGGCGCCCGCCTTTGGCCTCAGCGTCGATTTCGTCGACGCCGAGGATTTGCAGGCGCTTGCGGCGGCGCTGAAGCCGGGAACGACCAAGCTTGTCTGGCTTGAAACGCCAAGCAATCCGCTCTGGGGCGTGAGCGACATCGAAGGCGCGGCGCGCGCGGCTCATGCGGCAGGCGCCGTCCTCGCCGTGGATTCCACCTGCGCCACGCCCGTGTTCACCCGGCCGATCGCGCTCGGGGCCGACGTGGTGATGCACTCGGCGACCAAATACCTTAACGGCCATTCCGACGTTCTGGCGGGCGCGCTCTGCTTCGCGCGGGACGAGGCCCTCTGCAGGCGGGCGCGGCAGATTCGCCAGTCGCACGGGATGATCCTGCACCCCCTCGAGGCGTTCCTCCTGATCCGAGGGTTGAGAACGCTCGATGTGCGCGTGCATGCGGCGGCGGCGAACGCGATGGAGCTGGCGAACCGCCTTTCCAATCACGCTTCTGTCTCTGCCGTGCTCTATCCAGGGCTTCCGCATCACCCGGGCCACGAGGTCGCGCGCCGTCAAATGCAGGGCGGGTTTGGGGGCATGCTGTCGATCCGCGTTCGCGGCGGCGCGGAGGCTGCGATTGCGACCGCGGCCCGCGTGCGCGTCTGGAAGCGGGCGACCTCGCTGGGCGGGGTCGAGTCGCTGATCGAGCATCGCGCTTCGATCGAGGGCGCGAACTCGCCCTGTCCGCCCGACCTGTTGCGACTCTCGGCCGGAATCGAGGACGTCGAGGACCTCTGGCGCGATATCGACGCGGCGTTGACCGCCGCGCCCTGAGGAGCCCGATTTCGGCCGCGCGGCGAATCCGGCTACACCGGCGCCATGTACCGCAATATCTTTTTGGTCGGCGGCTGGACGGTCGCTTCTCGACTGACCGGTTTTCTGCGCGATATGGCGCTCGCCGCGCTCCTCGGGGGGGGCGCGCTCAACGACGCCTATGTCGCGGCGATCAAGCTGCCCAACCAGTTCCGCCAGATCTTCGGCGAAGGGTCGTTCAACGCCGCCTATCTGCCGACCTACACGCGCGTGCTCAAGGCGGGAGGCCGGGAGGAAGCAGACAAATTCGCGAGCCACATCTTCACCCTCCTCATCCTGTCGCAGATCGCCCTGCTCGGCCTCGTCTATCTCGACATGCCCTTGCTCGTGCGCCTGACGTCGCCGGGCTTCGTCAGCCAACCCGACAAGTTTGCTGAAGCCGTGTCGATGTCGCGCATCATGTTCCCCTATATCGCTTTCATTGCCGTCTTCGCGCTGCATCAGGGGACGCTCAACGCCAACAACGCCTGGGGCGCGCCTGCCTTCGCGCCTGCGGCGGCCAATGTGTGCATGATCGCATTTCTCGCCTTCGCCGCTTTTTTTCCGAAAATTTCGCCAGGAGTCGCCAGCATGGCGAGCTGGGGTTTTCTCGCCTCCGGGGCGACCCAGCTTGTCATCGTCATGGTCGATGCACGGCGGCGAGGTCTCCTGGAACGGCTGACCTGGCCGCGCTGGACGCCCGAGATCCGGCAATTCTTATGGATGCTCGGGCCCGCGATCGGCATCTCGGCAAGTTACCAGATTGGGGCGCTTGCCGATCAGATCGTCGGCTCGCTCTTACCCACCGGCGGTCTCTCAGCCATCAGCTACGCCGACCGGCTTTATCAATTGCCGGGCGGGGTCATCGTCATCGCCACCGGCTCGGTGCTGCTTAGGGAAATGTCGGCTCTCGTTGCGCTCGGCGATGACCGGGGCGCAATGGCCGCTCAGAACCGCGCCGCTTCGCTGACACTGGCGCTCGGCACGCCGTTCATAGTCGTCTTTCTTCTCATTCCCGACCTCATCGTCGCGGTCGCCTTCGAGCACGGCGCCTTCAAGGCCAATGCGACCCACGAGGCTGCGGGCGTGCTGGCGGCCTATGCGATCGGCATGCCGGCTTTGTTGATCGACCGGATCGTCACAGCGAGTTTCTTGTCGCGCGGCGACACGGCGACACCGCTCAAGGTCACGCTGGTCGGCGTGGCGGTCAACGTGGCGCTCAAGATCGTGCTGTTTCGGCCGCTGGGCGCGCCGGGCTTGGCGCTTGCGACCGCTGCCGGCCTTTGGATCAAGGTCGTCGGCGTCTTTGCGCTCGCCCGCAGGCGCGGCTGGACGTCCCCCGACCCCCGCCTGCTCGCGACCGCCGCGGCGACGCTTTTTGCCGCTGGCGCGCTCGCGCTTGCGCTGACGCTGTCCGACGGGCCGCTCATCGCGCTTCTGGCGCATCTCCCACACTTCGCGCGCGAGGCGCGATTTGCTGCGCTGACGATCATCGGGGCGGCGGTTTATTTTCCTGCCTTGGGCTTCGGGCTCTGGCTTACCCATGCAATGCCGGCGACTCTCGCCAGGCGGGCCCGGCGCATGCTTCGGCTCGCCCGGTGAGGCTGCCCGGTCGTGCTATGCCGCTACGGCCGTGGGCGATGCTATCGGCTCTCTCTATGCGCGCCAGAACGGCTTTCTTATTTGCGCCCAGCGATCCGACGGCGAGACGCGGATATCGTGAAGCTCATACTGCGACAATCGCGCAAGCTCCTCCCTGTCCCGCTGTCGTTGACGCCAGGTCTTGAATGCGCCTGTCATTCCGGAGATCACAAACTGGAGGAACGACGCAATGGAAAGCGCTGTGCCCTTTACGTCGAGCGCAAAGGCAGGCGGCCGCGAACCATGAGCGCTCCGGGCGATACTTGCGCGATGATTCAAATTCGCCATGTGTCCTTCCCCGGATGGTGGACGTCCTGCGACTCGCAGTTAGATCATTGCGTTCGTCCGACTGCCGTGACAGGCGTCACAGAACGAACCGTCTAAGTACAAGCTGAGGGAGGGCCATTCTGTTGTCGCAGGATAAGGCGGAGGACGCCGATCAGAGCAGCTTGGTTGAGGCCGTGGCTGGAAGGCCCTCCTCTTCGACGGCGGAGGCCTTCAGATGAGCGTTCAGGCGCGCGACCTTGCGGTCGAGTTTGCCTATCGGTTCGGTCGCACGCCGACGGTCAGTCGCGCGCCGGGCCGGGTCAATCTGATCGGCGAGCATACAGATTACAACGACGGCTTCGTCATGCCGGCGGCGCTCGAATTCGCAACCTTGACGGCAGCCTCGCAACGCTCAGACCGGCGCCTGCGAATCTATTCCATGATCATGGACGAGACGCGCGAGTTCGACCTCGATTCCCCGCCAGACAGCGCGAGCGGCGATTGGTCGGACTATGTGCTCGGGGTGGCGCTGATGCTGGAGAGGAGCGGACGCATCCTTTCCGGCGCCGACCTGATCGTCTGGAGCGATGTCCCCATCGGAGCCGGCTTGAGCTCTTCGGCCGCGCTTGAAGTCTCGTGCGCGCACGCGCTACTGACCGAAAGCGGCCTGCCGTTCGATCCGATTGAAATCGCCCTGCTCTGTCAGCAAGCCGAAAATGACTTCGTGGGCATGCGCTGCGGGGTGATGGATCAATATATTTCGTGCTGCGGAGTCGCTGGGCATGCGCTCCTGATCGATTGCCGCAGTCTTGAGTCGCGCCATGTCGCCATCGCGCCAAACTTGAGGCTTCTCATCGCCAACAGCAGGGTCCGCCACCAGCATGCCGGCGGCGAGTATAACCTTCGGCGCGAGGCCTGCGAGGAAGGGGTGAGGCTGCTCAGCCGCTATCTCGGGCCGATCCGGGCGCTTCGCGACGTGACGCCGAAGCAGCTCGAAGCCAAACGCCGCAAACTGCCCGAGCTTATCTACCGCCGCTGTCGCCACATCGTCACCGAGAACGCGCGCGTGCTCGAGGCGGCGCGCGCGCTCGAGGCCGGCGACTTCGCCGCCTGCGGCGAAGCGATGAACGCTTCGCACGTCTCGATGCGTGATGACTTTGAAATCACCTGTCCCGAGGTCGACATGCTGGCCGGACTGGCCCAGCAGGTTAAGGGCGTCTATGGTTCGCGCATGACGGGCGGTGGCTTCGGCGGCTGCACGATCAGTCTTATCGAGGCGTCGGCGGTCGACAAGACTTCGCAAATGCTGACCGACGGCTATCGAATCGCAATGGGTCGGGATGTGGACCTCTACGTCTGCGCGCCGGCCGATGGCGCGCAGCTGATCCCGGTCTGAGGAGGCGGCCCCATGGCGAACACGCAGCCGCTTCGCGACGCCTCGCACCGCCGGTTCAATCCGCTGACCGGCGAATGGGTTTTGGTGTCGCCCCACCGCGCGCAGCGTCCTTGGCAAGGCCAGCGCGAGTCGAAAGCGGCGCCCGCAGCGCTCGCCCATGACCCCAACTGCTATCTCTGCCCGGGCAACCTGCGTGCAGGCGGCGCCCGTAACCCCGATTACCCGCACACTTTCGTGTTCGACAATGATTTCCAGGCGCTGCAGGCTGACGCGCCGACCAACGTGGAAAGCGATGGTCTGCTCATCGCCGAAGGCGAATCAGGACTTTGTCGCGTTCTATGCTTTTCTCCGCGCCACGATCTGACGCTCGCCGGCATGGCGGTCTCGGACATCGAGCGCGTCGTCGACGTCTGGGTCGAAGAGACGATCTCGCTCGGCAATCTGCCCGACATCGCCTCGGTGCAGATTTTTGAGAACCGGGGCGAGATGATGGGCGCCTCGAATCCCCATCCGCACGGCCAGATTTGGGCGACCCGTCATCTCCCGAACGAACTGGAAAAGGAAACCCGTCGCCAGAGCGAATATCTCCTGAAGCATGGTCGGCCGCTGCTACTCGACTATCTTGCGCAGGAGCTTCAGCGCGGCGAGCGCGTTGTTCTCGGCAACGACGATTTTTGCGTTCTCGTGCCGTTTTGGGCGAACTGGCCGTTCGAGACCATCATCCTGCCGCGTCGCCGCATCGGCGGATTTGATGAGATGATGGCGGGGGATAAGACCTCGCTCGCGCAAGTTCTATCGCAACTGGCCAAGCGTTACGACAGCCTGTTCGACTCGCCATTCCCCTATTCGATGGGCTTTCACCAGAAGCCGACCGACGGCGCGCTGCACGCCGAGTGGCAGATGCACGCGCATTTCTATCCGCCGCTGCTTCGCTCGGCGACGATCCGAAAGTTCATGGTCGGCTTCGAAATGCTGGGCTCACCCCAGCGGGATCTCACCCCCGAGGCCGCAGCCGCAAGGTTGAGGGAAGCGGCGGGATAGCCCCTCAAGTCCGGGGGACGTAATCCATGGAACGCGCGCCCCTTGCCGGATCGCCGCGTCGACATAGGCGCTTCCGCCCGAACGCAGCACCTTTAGAGTCTCGCATTCGTCGCGGGATCAGGGGCGCCAGCGAAATATTTGTCGATGCAGCGCTGAAAGATGTCCTCATCCGGCGCGGCCCTGGCAAACAGGGTCATCGACGAGCGGAACTTCATCTCGTCGACCGAGCCAAAAATGTCGCGCGCGGTCTTGCCTTCAACGTCGAGCGTGAGCTGCGCGCATTCCCTCAGTCGCGCGCCAAGAACCGGGTGGGCGAGATAAGCTGTCGCCTCACCCAGCGAAGCGATGGCGAAACGGATCGACATCGGGCTCTGTCCGAGGCCGGCGATCTGGGGAAAGATGAACCACATCCAGTGGCCCTGCTTCCGTCCGACCTTCAGCTCCTGGCGAACCCGCTCGTAGAGGGGCGCCTGCGCGTTCACGAACCGCTGGAGATCAAAGGGGTCCGCCACCCGCACCTCCTGGCGAAGACCGCTGCGCACGGATTGCCTGGCGCAGCGACCGGGTTCCGGCTGCGCGCTTAGTTCGTCTTTGGATAGTCGGCGCCGCGCGCCAAAGCCTCAACCGAAGCATGCTCTTTGCGCACAGCTTCGAGCTCGGCCCCCATCGCCTCGTAAGCAAAGGCGCCAAGCGGCAGCCGCAGCGGCGGATGGTCCTGTTCGACCACCGTAATGATCGCCTCAGACGCGCGGATAGGATCGCCTGGCTGATTTCCGCTATAGCTCTGGATCTGGCGCCGCCGCCCGATCGCCGTTTCGGCATAGGCGTCGACGGGCTTCTTTGGCGTCTTCAACGAGCGGCCGGCCCAATCGGTGCGGAACGGACCGGGTTCGACGATGAGGACCTTGATTCCGAACGGCGCCACCTCCTTCGACAGCGCCTCGGAGAGGCCTTCGACGGCGAATTTCGTCGCGGCGTAATAGCCTGAACCCGGAAAACCGATGAAACCGCCCATCGACGAGATGTTGACGATCGCGCCCGACTTCTGGGCGCGCATGATCGGCAGCACTGCGCGCGTCATGGCGGCGAGGCCGAAGAAATTGGTGTCGAACATCGCGCGCACGTCGGCATCGTCGCCTTCCTCGATCGCCGCGAGATAGCCATAGCCGGCATTGTTGACGAGAACGTCGATGCGGCCGAACCGAGCTTCGGTCGCCTTGACCGCGGCGTCGATCTGATCCTGCTTGTCGACGTCGAGCTTAAGCGCGAGGCCGTTCTTGTCATGGCCCGCGACAATGTCGTCGACCTTGGCCTTGTCGCGCGCGGTCACGACGACGCGGTAGCCGCGCTTAAGCAGGATGACGGAGAGCTCGCGCCCAAAGCCGGTCGAACAGCCGGTGATAAACCAAACGGGTTTGGAATGGGCGTCCGCCATGACGGCCTCGCGCAGTTGGAAGTGGGAAAGGAAGAGTTTCGCACGACGGCCCCAGAAAGTGCAATGCTTGCTGTATTGATGATTCGAGCTTATGTTCAATACACGTGAAGACCGAAGCCTCCATGCTCCAAATTCGAAACCGCCGCGTTGTCGAACTCGCGGCGAAGCTGGCCGCTGTTCGCCATAGCACCAAGACGGACGCGGTCCTCCGTGCGCTCGAAAACGAGCTCGAGCGCGTAGAGGGCGAGAAGTCGCTGGCGGAGCGGCTGAAGCCGCTTCAAGAGCGTATCGCGTCGATTCCGCGCACGGGGCTGGAGGCTGACAAGGACTTTTACGACGACCTCAGCGGCGACTCGTGATTGTTCTCGATGCATCTGCGATTGTCGCCATCATCACCGGAGAGACTGAGGCCGACGCCCTGACTGAGGCGCTCGGACGCGAGTCTGAGATCACGACCTCGCCGGTGGCGGTCTATGAAGCCACGCTGGGCCTTGTTCGCATTCTCGGACGTTCCGTCGCGGACGCCGAAGTCGACGTCATGGAGTTCCTACGTCTGGCGCGCGTCGCCGTTCAGCCAATCCAGCCGGAAACCGCCCATGTCGCACTCGAAGCCTTCGCTCGCTACGGCAAGGGTAGAGGCCACCCGGCGCGGCTCAACCTTGGCGACTGTTTCATCTACGCTCAGGCCAAGGTCGGCGGCGCTTCTCTTCTCTTCAAGGGCGAGGATTTCTCGACGACAGACATCGAGAGCGCATCCTGAATAAGGCCGCTTCACGACGCTGCGTCATTTGACAGGCGGCCCCGGCGTCTCCATATCCCGCCGCCTGACGGCTAGGGGCAATTGGGGCTGCGTCACCGGCGCCCAAAGGATATTTCCTGCATGAAAGTCGTGATCGTCGAGTCGCCCGCCAAGGCGAAGACCATCAACAAATATCTGGGCAAGGACTACGACGTCTACGCTTCGTTCGGCCATGTGCGGGACCTCGCCGCGAAGGACGGCTCAGTCGATCCAGACGACGATTTCGCCATGCGTTGGGAAGTCGACGCAAAGTCCGCCAAGCGAATGAGCGACATCGGCGGGGCGGTGAAGAACGCCGACCGCGTGATCCTGGCTACCGACCCGGACCGCGAAGGCGAGGCCATCTCATGGCACATCCATGAAATCCTGAAGGGCAAGAAGCTGCTCAAGGATAAGCGCGTCGATCGCGTCGTATTCAACGCGGTGACCAAGGACGCCGTCCAGGAGGCGATGCGCAATCCGCGCGAGATCGACGAGGCCCTGGTCGACGCCTACCGCGCGCGGCGCGCCCTCGATTATCTAGTCGGCTTCAACCTGTCCCCGGTTCTGTGGAGAAAGCTTCCTGGAGCGCGCTCCGCGGGTCGGGTGCAATCGGTGGCGTTGCGCATCATCTGCGATCGCGAGCTTGAGATCGAAAAGTTCGTTGCGCGCGAATATTGGTCGATCATCGCGCATTTGCGAACCGAGGCCAAGGCGCCTTTCACCGCAAGGCTGGTCGGCGCCGACGGCAAGAAGATCAACCGGCTCGACATCGGCTCGGGCGCCGAAGCCGAGGCTTTCAAGACCGCATTGGAGCAGGCGCTCTTTTCGGTCGCCGGGATCGAATCGAAGCCGGTCAAGCGCCACCCCTATCCGCCATTCACCACCTCGACCCTGCAGCAGGAAGCGTCCCGCAAGCTTGGCCTTGCGCCAGCCCGCACCATGCAGATCGCGCAGCGCCTCTATGAGGGCGTCGACGTCGGAGACGGCGCCGCCGGCCTTATCACCTATATGCGAACCGACGGCGTCGACCTCGCGCCGGAGGCCGTCGCGTCGGCGCGCCGGGTCATCGCCAAGGATTTCGGCGACAATTATGTGCCGTCCGCGCCGCGCAAGTACACCGCCAAGGCCAAGAATGCGCAAGAAGCGCATGAGGCGATCCGTCCGACCGACATGACGAAGCGTCCCCGCGACGTCGCCAGCCATCTTGAGCCCGAGCAGGCGAAGCTCTACGAACTCATCTGGACGCGCACCATCGCTTGTCAGATGGAGAGCGCTGAGCTTGAGCGCACGACGGTCGACATTCTGGCTGAGGCGGGCGCGCGTAAGCTCGAGTTTCGCGCGACCGGCCAAGTTGTGCGCTTTGCTGGTTTCCTCGCCCTCTACCAGGAAGGCAAGGACGACGAGGAAGACGAGGAATCAAGCCGTCTGCCCGCGATGCGTGAGGGCGAGAAGCTCGCCAAGGAACGGATCGACGCAAGCCAGCATTTCACCGAGCCGCCGCCCCGCTACACCGAGGCGACGCTTGTCAAGCGGATGGAGGAGCTCGGCATCGGTCGTCCCTCCACTTACGCCTCGACCATCGCGGTGCTCAAGGATCGCGACTACGTACGGATTGACAAGAAGCGCCTGTTTCCGGAGGACAAGGGCCGGATCGTGACCGCCTTCCTCGAGTCGTTCTTCGCCAAATATGTCGGCTATGATTTCACCGCCGATCTCGAGGAGAAGCTCGACAAGGTCTCAAACAGCGAGATCGACTGGAAGGCGCTGTTGCGCGATTTCTGGAACGATTTCTCCGCCGCCATCGGCGGCATCAAGGACCTCGGCACGCGGCACGTGCTCGATTCGTTAAACGAGCTCTTGGGCCCGCACATCTTTCCCTCTCGCGGCGAGGGGGTCGACCCGCGCCTTTGCCCGCTCTGCAACGAAGGCCAATTGTCGCTCAAGATCGGTAAATACGGCGCTTTCGTCGGCTGCTCGCGCTATCCCGAGTGCAAGTACTCGCGTGTTCTGGCGGCGTCCGGCGCGGAGGCCTCGGAAGGCGACCGGCCGGGCGTGCGGGTGCTTGGTCAGGACCCTTCGACCGGCGAAGAGATCACGCTGCGCAACGGGCGCTTCGGCGAGTACATTCAGCAGGGCGAGGGCGAGAAACCCAAGCGGTCGTCGCTGCCCAAGGGATTGAGCGCCGACGATGTGACGCTCGAAAAAGCGTTGAAGCTCCTTGCTCTGCCGCGCGAGGTGGCGCGCCACCCGACGAGCGGCGAAGCGATCCTCGCCGGCATCGGCCGTTACGGTTCGTATGTGCAGCACGGCAAGACCTACGCCAATCTCGGCCGCGACGACGATGTGCTGGAGATCGGCGGCAACCGGGCGATCGATCTCATCGTCGCCAAGGAAAGCGGGGCCGGCGGCTCCCGCTTCGGGGCTGGCGCTGGGCGCGAACTTGGCGAACATCCGGAGGGAGGCAAGGTCAGCGTGAAGGCCGGCCGGTTCGGTTCGTATGTCAATCACGGCAAGATCAATGCGACCATCGCCAAAGGGACCGACCCCGCCAGCCTCACCCTTGCTGATGCAATAGAACTTCTCAAAGCGAAGGCCGCGGGCGGAGGCGTCATCGGGCGCCTGGTCGGCGAACATCCGAACGGCGGGCCGGTCACCGTGCGCGACGGGCGCTACGGCGCTTATGTCAATTGGGGCAAGGTCAACGCGACGATCTCGAAGGGAACCGCGCCCAATTCCGTCACCCTCTCCGACGCTCTGGAGCTGCTCGCCGAGCGCGAGGGCAAGCCCGTCGCCCGACCGCGCAAGCCGACCAAGAAGGCCCCGACGAGAGGCAAAGGTGCGCCGGCAAAGACCGCCCCAGCCGAGAGCGCGGGCGCCAGGGCGAAACCGGCCGGCGCCAAGAAAGCCCCAGCGAAAAAGCCGTCTTCCGTGAAGCCAAAATCCGCGGCTTCGGGCAAGCGAGGATAATCCGCGCGAATCACGCCGGCTTGCGGCACACGGCTTCGATGTTGTTGCCGTCAGGATCGAGGACGAACGCCGCATAATGATCCGGGTGATAGTGAGGCCTTAACCCCGGCGGGCCATTGTCTCGTCCGCCGGCGGCCAAAGCCGCGCGGTAGAAGGAATCGACGTCGCCGCGCGTAGGGGCGGTAAAGGCGACATGCGTCCCACCCTTGGGCTTTCCGCCCCCGCCAATCCAGAAGAACGCTTTGTTGTCTTTGCCAAATCCGGCGTGAGCTTCGGCTCCTGTCTGTTCCGCCGTCACGTCCATCACCACGTCAATGCCGAGCGGCTTAAGGGCGTCGACATAAAAGGTCTTCGAGCGCTTCATATTCGAGACGGCAAAGCCGATATGGTCAATCATGGGTGGACCCCTTTTAAGGCTCCCGCCTTTGGCGAATGGGTCGTCGCCGTGGCACATGTTCATGCTATAATGCGTTGAGCCGATGTGGGCGAGGGGCGAGCGGGCGCGAGCCTGTCGGGAAGGGCCCGACAATGAATCCGATGAACGCAACGCAAGCCTACGCAGGACATACGGCGGAAGCGGCCTATAGCCGCTGGGCGCCGATCTATGACCTCATCTTCGATCTGCCCTTCCATCCTGGCCGAGCCGCCGCCGCGCGCGCCGCGGCTCAAGCCGCGGGGCCCGGCGGCGAGATCCTTGTTGTCGGCGTGGGCACCGGGCTCGAGCTGCCGCTCCTCCCGGGCAACGTCCTTGTGACCGGAATCGATATCTCGGCGCCGATGCTGCGCGCGGCCCACTCCCGGGTCGAGCGCAAGGGGCTGGCGCAGGTCAAGGGCCTGCATGTGATGGACGCTGGGGCGCTCGAGTTCCCGGACGCCGCCTTTGACGTTGCGCTCGCTCCTTATGTGATGAGCGTCGTGCCCAACCCGGATAGGGCGCTCGCCGAGGCTTGGCGGGTCTTACGGCCGGGCGGAAGCCTGATCATCATGAATCACTTCGCAGCCTCAGGCGGGCTTCGCGCTGGCGTCGAGCGGCGGATGGAAACCGCAGCCGCCTGGCTCGGCTGGCACCCGAACTTTGCCTATTCCGCCGTGGGGAACTGGATCGAGTCTCGTCCCGACGCGCAGGTCGTCGAGCGAAGCGAGCTTCCGCCGATGAAGCTGTTCACGCTTCTGCGGATCGAGAAGGCGGTTTAGGATTGGACGAGACGTCCATCCGGATCGAGCCAATGACGCTCGATCGCGTCGAGGGCTATCGACGCGCTCTCGATTTCGTCGCGCGTGAGCGCAAATATTTGACGATGCTCGAAGCCCAGCCCGAACCGGACACACTGCGGTTCGTCAAGAACAACCTCGAAAACGGGAATCCGATGATGGTCGCCCTTGCCGGCCGCCAGGTCATCGGCTGGTGTGACGTGCGTCGTGAGTTCTTCCCCTCGCGGGCGCATCGCGGAACGCTCGGCATGGGCCTGTTGCCAAAATGGCGCGGCCGCGGTGCGGGCAGCGTCTGCTTGAAGCGACTCTGGTGCAGGCGCGGCGCTCGGGCTTCAAACGCATCGAGCTCGATGTGCACGCCGACAATCCGCGCGCCATCGCCCTTTATGAAAAGGCGGGGTTCGTTGGAGAGGGGATTGTACGCGATGCGAGCCTGATCGACGGCGTGTTTCGCGACGCATCCTAATGGCGATCGTCGAGCGTTGAAACCCGTTCTTCGTCCCAAGGTCCAGGCGAAGGGCTATCATTTGCGGGGATGGCCAACGGGCGAGCCGCTTGTTTCCTTCGACCATCGAACTTACGTTACACCCGGGGCGCGCTATTTTTGCGGCCCCTTGAGAAATGGAACCCTTGCAAAATCAAAAAATGCGTCGGCGCTCGACAAGCGCCGTTCACACCGCCGTGGAGGCGAGAGCCGCTGAGCTCCCAACGCGCGAGGAGCTGATCGCCTTTATTGGCGGCGCGCCCGCGCCCAATGGCGAACGAGCCCCCGCGCGGGTCACCAAGCGCGACATCGCTCGCGCCTTCGGCGTTAAAGGTGAAGCGAAAACGGAATTGAAGGTCCTGATCAAGGACCTGCAGGCGGAAGGCGCGGTCGCGCGTGGCCGCAAGGCGCTGAGGGTCGAAGGTCGCCTGCCCTCCCTCGTCGTCGCCGACATTTCTGCGCGCGACCGCGATGGCGAACTGATCGCGAAACCGGTGGAATGGACCGGCGATGACCCGGCGCCGCGCATTCTCGTGCGGCGTCCGAGCGTGAAACGTGACCGCGCGCCTGCCCCAGGCGTGGGGGCGCGTGTTCTGATGCGCGTCGAGTTCGACCCCGAGGCCGGTCTTAAGGCGCCCCCCTATTCGGGACGCGTCGTCAAGATCCTCGACAAAATGAGGGCGCGCGCTTTCGCCGTCTATCGCATCGCAGCGGACGGATCGGGGCGTGCGGTTCCGGTCGACAAGAAGGCTGCGGGGCGTGAGTTTATGGTCCCTGCCGGCATGGCCGGAGACGCTAGGGACGGCGATCTAGTCGCCATCGAGCCCTTGCGAGAAGGGCGTCTGGGGCTGCCGCCCGCGCGCGTGGTCGAAACCATAGGCTCGGTGAAATCCGAGCGGGCCGTGAGCCTCATCGCGCTCGAGACGCATCATATCCCGCATGTCTTCTCGGCCGCGGCTCTGGAAGAGGCCGAACATGCGCGGCCTGTTCGATTGAGCGCTCCGCGCGAGGACTGGCGCACGCTGCCGCTTGTGACCATCGATCCGCCGGACGCCAAGGACCACGACGACGCCGTCCACGCCGAGCTCGATTCGGATCCTGCGAACTCCGGCGGCTTTATCGTTACCGTCGCCATCGCCGACGTCGCCGCTTACGTTCAACCTGGGATGGCGATGGATCGAGAAGCGCTCGAGCGCGGCAACTCGGTTTATTTCCCCGACCGGGTCGTGCCGATGCTGCCGGAGCGCATCTCCAACGATCTCTGCTCGCTGCGCCCGCTCGAGGACCGGCCCGCGCTCGCGTTGCGCATGATCATTGGGCCTGACGGGCGCAAGCGCTCGCACAAATTCCACCGCATCATGATGCGTTCGGCGGCGAAACTGTCCTACGAGCAGGCGCAGGCGGCGATCGACGGTCGGCTGGACGAGACGACCGAGCCGCTTATCGAGACCGTGCTCAAGCCGCTCTACGCCGCCCATGCGGTCATCAAGATCGAACGCGAGCAACGCAATCCGCTCGATCTGGATCTGCCCGAGCGCAAGCTTGTTCTCGATTCCGAGGGACGGCTGAAGGACGTGCGGTGGCCCGAGAGGCTCGAAGCGCATCGGCTGATCGAGGAGTTCATGATCCTCGCCAATGTCGCCGCCGCAGAGTTGCTTGAAGCTGCGCATTCGCCTCTCCTCTATCGCGCCCATGACGCGCCGAGCGAGGAAAAGCTGAATGATTTGATCGAGTTTCTCGGCACCATCGGCGTCAAGCTGGCCAAGGGCGAGCGCGTACGCCCCTCGCATTTCAACGGGATCTTGAGCCGTGTCCGTGGCCAAGGCGTCGAGGCTCTGGTCAACGAAGTGGTTTTGCGCGCGCAGGCTCAGGCCGAATACAGCCACGAGAACTATGGGCATTTCGGCCTTAACTTGCGGCGCTACGCCCACTTCACTTCGCCCATTCGGCGCTATGCCGATCTCATCGTTCATCGCGCGCTGATCCGCGCATTGGACCTTGGTTCTGGCGGCCTCAACGACATGAGCGGGGGAGAATTGGCGCAGATCGCCGAGCACATCTCGGGCGCCGAACGGCGGGCGATGGCGGCCGAACGGGAAACGATCGACCGCGTGGTCGCGGCGCATCTCGCCGACCGCGTCGGCGCGGTCTTCTCTGGACGAATCGCGGGCGTCACCCGCGTCGGGCTTTTCGTGAAATTGAACGAAACGGGGGCTGACGGGTTCATCCCGGCCGGAACGTTGGGCGATGAATATTTCCGCTTCGAGGAGGCGAGCCGCGCGCTCGTCGGCACACGAAGCAAAGAAACGTTCCGGCTCGGTAGCCCGGTGAACGTCCGCCTTGTCGAGGCTGCGCCATTTGCCGGGGCGCTCAGATTTGAGATTGTGCGCCCGGGATCGGATTCGTCGCGGGGCGTGCGAAACCGAAGCGTTCCTGCACCACGCCAGGCGCTTTACAAGGGCAAGCGTCGATGAACGACATGTCCCGCATTTGGCGCATTCCGACGCCCCCGCCAGACCGCTCGTTGCGCGAAGCGATGACGCGCGGTTTGCTCGGCCGCTGTCCGTCCTGCGGACGGGGCCATCTGTTTAGCTCCTATCTCCGCGTCGTGAACGCTTGCGAGGTCTGCGGAGAGGAGTTCAGCGGTCATCGGGCGGACGACGCGCCGGCCTACATCACGCTGCTGATCGTTGCCCACATTGTCGGCGGCGGCGTGCTAATCTCGGACGAAACTTGGCCGAATTCGTCGCTTTTTTGGGTTGCGGGATTCTGGCTCTTCGTGACCTTGGCGGCGAGTCTCATCATCCTGCCTCGGGCGAAAGGCGTGATTGTCGGTCAGCAATGGGCCCTCGGCATGCATGGCTTCGGATCCCATATCGGCACCAAACCGTGACCGACGCCGCCCCGCGGAAACGCGCGCTGCGCCCGCGGGACGCGGCGACTCTCATTCTCGTCGATGGTTCGGAGCGCGGAACCGCGCGGGTGCTGATGGGCAAGCGGCACGCGCGCCACCGGTTCATGCCCGGCAAGTTCGTCTTTCCCGGCGGTCGGGTTGAGCCCGAAGATCGTCGCATGGTTGCGGCAGGAGCGCTCGACGCGCATGTCGAGCAAAAGCTCAATGCGCGCGTGCCACGACCTTCGCCGAATTTCGCGCGGGCTCTGGCGCTCGCCGCAATCCGCGAAACGTTCGAGGAAACGGGCTTGGCCATCGGCGTGCTCGGCTCGAGCGCGCCGGAAAATCCGCCTCGGGGCGCCTGGACCCGCTTTGCTGCGACCGGCGTCCATCCGTCGCTCGACGCCATCGACTTCCTCGCTCGCGCGGTCACGCCGCCTGGACGCCCGAGGCGGTTCGACGCCCGCTTCCTCGTTATCGACGCCCGCTTCATCGCCATGCGCGTCGACGGCGCCGTTCACGCTGAAGCTGAACTGGTTGAGCTTGTCTGGACGCCGCTCGACGAGGCGCGGAATCTTGACCTTCCCGCGATTACCCACCTGGCGCTCGACGATCTCGCCCAAGCGCTAGAAGGCGGGCTCGACAAACGCAGGCCGCGCCCGTTCTACC
Source organism: uncultured Alphaproteobacteria bacterium (assembly GCA_963737365.1). Lineage (GTDB taxonomy): Bacteria > Pseudomonadota > Alphaproteobacteria > Rhizobiales > Beijerinckiaceae > Roseiarcus. Next base: position 1,225,378 of record CAVTSD010000001.1, on the reverse strand, counting down.
GCGAGATCAGAGGAAAGAGGCTGCGCGAGGCTTTGTAGCCGCGCTCATAGCGCGTCGAAAGACGGGCGTCTTCCGGAAGCCTACGTGATGCGCGGCTGCGGCGGTCAGCGACCCTGTCTACGAAATTCGCCTCAAGCGGCGAGCCGAGCCGGGCGAACGCGCCCCGCGAGCTCCATCAACGCGAGGTGATAAGCCCGGGCTGTTCGGTGCGAGCGATTATATCGCGCCATCACCACATCGAGCAGTTCCATCATGATGTCGCCGTCGACCTCGGCCAGGTGATCGAGCGTGAGATTGCAAGGTTCAAGGGCGCCGACCAGCGTCTCGCGCATTTCCTCGAAGCCCTCCATGTCGCCGGCAATCAGCGTGCGCCACACGCGTGCGTGCAGGCGGGAGAGGCCGCGCGCCAGCTCACGATCTTCGACAAGCCGGTAATAAGCGGCGATCAGCCTGTCGTAGATGACAGGCTCGGACCATTGCCTAAGCCCCGAGAGGCCCTCGGATAGGTCTGCCAACAGCATGGGCGAGCCTCCGGCGACTGATTTCGCATCGCGAATCAGCAGGTTAGCGATCGCGATGCTGCTCTGACAGTGAGAGGCGATGGTTAACGCGGAGTAAATCGCCGGCGGCGGCTTATCCACAGGCAAATCGTAACGAATCCGCATTTCGACTTGACGCAACGGAACCGCCAAAATGTGGGCAGACGGCCAAGAGCCTGGCGCTCCGGTTCGCATCTCAAAGTCAGGCAAACTAAACAGTTGAGCAGATGAAACGCGGCGCTTATTTCGCGAACACGAAGCGAGAGCTGATGGTCGACGATGGTGCGCTCGCGCGCCGCGTCGCCGCGGTGTTGACGAAGATGGCGCTCGTATGCGCGCGCCGCGTCGCCGACATGCGCTGAGGCGGCTGTCCGCAGCACTCGGCGCCGATCCCTTACGAACCCAAGGCGCTGCCGGCAACACATCGAATAGCGCCATCGCGAGCGGAAGGCGAGGCTTCTGCGCAAACAGTGATGAGCGCGTTAAGCAACGCCGCGCAACAATTGAAGCAGCTCGCGATGCATGGTTTCGTTGCCGCAGCAGATCGAGCCGGTCTCGAGGAAATTGTCTTCGCCATCGGCGCCGGTGACGAATCCGCCGGCTTCCCGAATGAGAAGCGAACCCGCCGCGATGTCCCAGGAGTTCAGGCCACGCTCCCAAAAGGCGTCGAACCGGCCGGCCGCCACGTAAGCCAAGTCGAGCGCCGCGCAACCCATCCTTCGTACGTTGACGACGCGAGCCATCACGGCGGCAAGCTCGGCTCGAAACCGGGGATGTTGCGCCGCCTTGCCAAGATGGGGAATGCCGCAGCCGAAGATGGCCTGCGCCAAGTCGCTGCGCGCAGCCACGCGCAGCCGGCGATTTCGGCCAAAGGCGCCCTGACCCTTCTCCGTGACATACATATCATCGTCGGCCGGATTGTAGATTACGCCGGCGACGATCTGCCCTTCGCGCTCGAGCCCGATCGAAATTGCAAACAGGGGAATCGCGTGCAGGAAGTTCGTGGTCGCGTCCAATGGATCGACATGCCAGGTGTGGCTCTTATCGGTCCCCTCAACGCGTCCGCCTTCCTCAAGGACAAAGCCATAGCCGGGGCGCGCCTTGGCGAGCTCTTCATAGAGGGTCTTCTCCGCACGCTTGTCCGCTAAACTGACAAAGTCGCCCGGGCCCTTCATCGACACTTGCAATTCGCTGACTTCGCCGAAATCGCGTTTGAGTCCACGGCCGGCCTTGATCGCGGCGTTGGTCATCACAGTCATCAAGGCGGAGCGGATCATGGAGGTTTGTCCGTAGGCGTCAGAAGGCGCAAGCGAGGTGTATGGAAGGCTTCACGCCTAGGCAACCACACGCCATTCGACCTTGCTCAATAGACGTAAGGAATGAGACGCCAGCTGTGGGCCCGATAGGCGTCATACTCGGGGCCGAAGGTTTCGCTCGGCAGTCGCCCGAGCACGAAGAGGGGCGCAAGGCGAAGACCGCCGCCGGCTGCATAAAGGAAAACACCGAGCCAGCGCGCCGCTTCGTCGCTGGAGGTAAGGAAATCGATCCGATCCGTATAGGCGGCAAATAGGCGTCGACGAAGCCGAGCAAGCCGAGCGCGATGAACACCCAACGATTCGACTGATCCTCTCGCACGCCGGAGCCGAGATGGCCCTCGCTGAACAGCGACGCGACCCCGAGCGCGACCGTGACGACGGTGGTCGCGATCAGCGGCCGATAGGAAAAGAACCGACCGGGGCCGCCTGCGCCAACAATAGCCAGCCCCAGATCGGCGGCGATGCTCGAAACGGTGGCGACGGCAAGCCGCGACTAGATCATGGGCCTCGTTCCCGCGCCTGGCTTAGCTTGGCGCTGCGCGACAGCGGTGAAATGCCTGCCCCTCACACCCTCCGGCCGTCAGCGCCGCCAGGAATCACGCTTGCAAAAACAAGCGGAGCAGATGATTTGTTGCCTTGCGTTCAGCAAAGGCCAAGCGGCTGGATGGGGAAGGTGCTGGTTCATGGCGTCTGACATAGAAATCGCGCGCGCTGCGCGCCTCAAGCCCATTGCGGAGATCGCCGCGAAGATCGGCGCGCCCGAATCTGCCTTGCGCCCGTTTGGCCGCTACATCGCCAAGCTTGAATATGATTTTCTGAACAGCCTCCAGGACCGTCCGGACGGGAAACTCATTCTTGTCACGGCGATCAGCCCGACCCCTGCTGGCGAGGGCAAGACAACGACCACCATTGGCCTCGGCGACGCGCTCAATCGGATCGGCAAGAAGACAATGATCTGTCTGCGCGAGCCTTCGCTCGGGCCAAGCTTTGGCCTGAAGGGGGGCGCGACCGGCGGCGGCCACGCCCAAGTTGTTCCCATGGATGAGATCAATCTCCACTTTACCGGCGATTTTCACGCCATCACCTCGGCGCACAATCTGCTCGCGGCGATGATCGACAATCACATGTACTGGGGGAACGCGCTTCGTCTCGATCAGCGACGTGTCGCTTGGCGGCGGGTGCTCGATATGAACGACCGCGCGCTTCGCGAAACAATTGTCGGACTTGGCGTAGGCAACGGCTTTCCGCGCGAGGATGGTTTCGACATTACGGTCGCCTCGGAAGTCATGGCCGCCTTTTGCCTTGCAACCAGCCTTGAGGAGCTCGAGGAGCAGCTCGGCCGTATGATCGTCGGCTGGGCTCGAGACAGGCGGCCGATCGCCGCCTCGGATCTCAACGCGCCCGGCGCTATGACGGCGCTGCTCAAGGAGGCGCTCAAGCCCAATCTGGTGCAGACTTTAGATGCTTCGCCCGCGCTGGTGCACGGAGGCCCCTTCGCCAACATCGCCCACGGCTGCAATTCCGTCATGGCGACGCGAGCGGGTCTCAAGCTCGCTGACTACGTGGTCACCGAAGCGGGCTTCGGGGCGGATCTCGGCGCCGAGAAATTCTTCGACATCAAGTGCCGCAAGGCCGGGTTCAAGCCAGCAGCAACAGTGCTCGTCGCCACGGTGCGCGCGCTGAAAATGCACGGCGGTGTCGCCAAGGATGCTCTCGGCGGCGAGAATATGCCCGCCCTGGAAGCAGGCCTCGCGAACCTCGCGCGACATATTGTCAATCTGCGGAAGTTTGGGGTCCCGGTCGTCGTCGCCATCAATCGCTTCGATACCGACACGAGAGACGAACTCGCATTCGTCGAGAAGGCCGTGGCCAGCGAGTTCGCAGTCAAGACCGTCGTCTGCGATCATTGGGCTCGTGGGGGCGCGGGAGCGGAGGATCTCGCCCATGTCGTTGCGGAGCTAGCGGACGCGGGCAACGTGAAGTTTCGGCCTCTATACGGCGACGAGATGAGTTTATGGGAGAAGACGCAAACCATCGCGCGAGAGATTTACGGGGCCGCCAACATTTCCGCGGAAGCGTCGGTGCGAGCGAAATTCGACGAGCTTGAGTCGGCGGGCTGGGGGCGGCTGCCGGTGTGCGTCGCCAAGACCCAATATTCATTCTCGGACGATCCTACCCTCATGGGCGCGCCCAGCGGGCACATCCCAAGGATCCGTGACGTTCGTCTCCGGGCGGGCGCGGGCTTTGTCGTCGTGCTGATGGGGGACATCCGCACGATGCCAGGATTGCCGCGCATCCCTGCGGCAGAGAGAATTCGCGTCGTCAATGGCGAGATCGACGGCCTGAGTTAAGGATAAGGACCCTCAGCGCGGCGTCGGCGCGTCCTGGCGCAACAGGTTCTCTGTTTTCAGCGCGCGCCAGAGCGCAGCTGGCAACTTGGCTCCCATCATCGCCGCGTTGCGTCTGACTTCGCTTGCGCGTTGTGCGCCGGCGATGACGCTGACGACCGCCGGATGACCAAGCGGAAAGCGCAGAGCCGCCTCCGGTAACGCGATTTTGAAACTCTTGCAGATTTGCTGGATACGGCGCACCCTGTCCTTCACCTCATCCGTCGCCGGACTATAATTGTAACGAGCATCGCCCTTGACGCCCGTCGCGAGTATGCCGGAATTGAATGGGCCGCCGATCACCACAGCGATCTTCTTTTCCTCGCAGAGGGGAAGGAAACTCGTCAGCGCATCCTGTTCGAGGAGGGTGTAGCGGCCCGCCAGAAGGAAAACGTCAAAGTCGGCGGCGCGCGCCAATCTCTCGGCGATCTCCCATTCGTTGATACCGGCCCCAATGGCCTTGACCGCGCCTGACGCCCGCAATTGGTCCAGAGCGCGATAGCCCCCGTCCATGAACTCCTTGATCCGCGCGTCAGCCGCTTCCTTGCTTCCGTGGGTGAAGACATCGACATCGTGGCAGTAAACGATATCGACATGATCAAGACCGAGGCGTTCGAGCGAAAATTCGAGCGAGCGCATCACGCCGTCGTAGGAATAGTCGAAGCGCTCCCGTCGCGAGGGCGTTTCAAAGAAAAGGCCCTGACCTGAACGTTTCCGCGGCTCACAAAGATCGAGCAGCCGGCCGACTTTGGTGGAAATCAAATAGGAGCCGCGCGGCTTCGGACGCAGGAAACCGTTCAGTCGGGTCTCCGAAAGTCCAAGCCCATAGAGGGGCGCCGTGTCGAAGTACCGACAGCCAGCCGCCCAGACCGCGTCCAGCATCGCACGCGCTTCCCTTTCCGTCATTGGCCGATAGAGGTTGCCGAGCGGCACCCCGCCGAAACCAAGCTCGGTGAATGGCAGCTCGATTCCACCGCGCGTCGTGAACTTTCGGACCCGCGCGCTCCGACCATTCGAGGTCGCCGCAATCAAGTCTTCCCTCCCTGGCAGGCGCGATAACTCATGGTATCAGCTTCGACACGCAGCGCGGGCTCTCGTGGGCCGCGTGTAACCAAATCCTTTGCGGCCAACTTCACAGTAGCGAGCGAAATCGGGCAGCGACGATGCTATTTGCCTGACGAACGGATAAGCCTTCAGCACTCGTCGGGACAAGTCAAGCGATCCGCCGCCTATCGAAGCCCGCCTACGTTTCGAGACATTCTTGAGAGCCTTTGACAAGTGCTATCGTTCCTCTCGCAACCATTTCCGATCGTTCGAGGCGATGAAGGCGCGAAGCCTCGCCAGGCTTGGATCGTCCGGGGCTCCTGCTTCCAGATCGGCGAGAATCTTCCGCAAGGCCAGGCGCGCCACAGGCCAATTGTAAGAGCCTTGCTTCAACATAAGTCGCGCGTGGCGGATCGAGCGACGAACGACTTCGTCAATAAAAGGGTCCATCGGCGGCCCACTGCTCTCCATCGGCGACAAGCTGAATGAGGCAGCGGCAAAGGCGGCGCCGTTGACGTAAAGCGACAAGCGTCCTGATTTGGGTCAAGAAGTTAAGTTTGTTCGACACGAGACGCGCTCGCGAGCCGACAGCGCTCTCAGTTTGGGACTGGCGCCGGCGGAGCTGAACCTTCGCGCGATCGCCTCAAACGGGCGTGCGCTGGCGATAACCAAGTCGTTCGTTGAGCCGCTCGAGCAGATCTTGCGCTGCCTCCGCGATGACGGTGCCGGGCGGAAATATCGCGTCGGCGCCCGCCTCGCGCAGCGCCTTGAAGTCTTGGACAGGGATGACGCCGCCGACGACAATCATTGTTGTATCAAGACCCAGATTGCCGAGCGCGGTCTTCAACGCCGGCACGAGCGCAAGGTGGCCTGCGGCGAGCGACGAGACGCCCACGATGTGAACTTGGCCCTCCGCGGCGCGCGCCGCCACCTCTTCTGGCGTTGCAAACAAGGGCCCTATTTCGACGTCGAATCCGAGATCTGCGAACGCCGATGCGATGATCTTCTGGCCGCGATCATGTCCATCCTGTCCCATCTTGGCGACCAGGATCTTTGGAGGGCGACCTTCGTTCTCCGCGAAAGCGCGGGTCATTGCGATCACGCGCTCGGTCGCCTCCTCGCCGGAGCCGGTCTCCGAGAGGTAGACGCCGGAGATGGCGCGGGTCTCCGCGACGTGACGGCCGAACGCTTTCTCGAGCGCAAGCGAGATTTCGCCGACCGTGGCCTTCGCCCGCGCCGCTTCGACCGAGAGTTGCAAGAGGTTGGCGCGGCCTTCTGCGCCTTTGGTGAGCGCCGCCAATGCGGCCTCAGCGGCTGCCTCGTCCCGCTCGGCGCGAAGGCGCTTGAGCTTTTCGACCTGGCGCGCACGCACCGCCGCTGCGTCGACCTTGAGCACGTTGAGATCCCGCTCGATCGTCGGGGTGAACATATTGACGCCGACAACCGTCTGACGCCCGGCGTCAATGCGCGCTTGTGTGCGGGTCGCAGCCTCTTCGATGCGGCGCTTGGGCAGCCCGCTCTCGATCGCCCTCGCCATCCCGCCCAGGCCCTCGATCTCATCCATGTGCGCTTGCGCCCGCGCGGTCAGTTCAGCGGTCAGACGCTCGACGTAATAAGAGCCGCCCCAGGCGTCGATGACTTTCGTTGTTCCAGTCTCCTCGATCAAAAAGAGCTGGGTGTTGCGCGCAATCCGGGCCGAGAACGGGGTGGGCAGCGCCAGCGCCTCATCGAGCGCGTTGGTGTGAAGCGACTGCGTATGTCCCAGCGTCGCCGCCATCGCTTCGATTTGCGTGCGCACAATGTTGTTGAAGGGGTCTTGTGCGGTCAGCGACCAGCCCGAGGTCTGACAATGCGCGCGCAACGCGAGCGACTTGTCAGACTTCGGCCCGAAGCCCTTGACGATGCCGGCCCAGAGCTTGCGCGCGGCTCGAAGCTTGGCGATCTCCATGAAGAAATTCATTCCCACCGCCCAGAAAAACGACAGCCTGGGCGCAAACGCGTCGACACTCATTCCGGCGGCGACCCCGGCGCGCAGATATTCCTGGCCATCAGCGAGCGTGTAGGCGAGTTCCAGATCCTGCGTCGCGCCTGCCTCCTGCATATGATAGCCGGAGATCGAGATCGAGTTGAACTTCGGCATATGCGCCGCGGCGAAAGCGAAGATGTCAGCGACGATCCGCATCGATGCGGCGGGCGGATAAATGTAGGTGTTGCGGACCATGAACTCTTTCAGAATATCGTTCTGAATGGTTCCTGATAGCGCCGCCATCGGCACGCCCTGTTCCTCTGCGGCGACAATGAACAACGCCATTACCGGCAGCACGGCGCCGTTCATCGTCATCGACACGCTCATCGAGTCGAGGGGAATGCCGGAAAACAATGTACGCATGTCGTAGATCGAGTCGATGGCGACGCCGGCCATGCCGACATCGCCGGCGACGCGCGGATGGTCGGAATCGTAGCCGCGATGCGTCGCAAGGTCGAAAGCGACGGAGAGGCCCTTCTGGCCTCCGGCAAGATTGGCGCGATAAAAGGCGTTTGATTCTTCCGCGGTCGAGAAGCCCGCATATTGCCGAACCGTCCAGGGCTGGGTGAGGTACATGGTCGGATACGGCCCCCGCAAAAAGGGTGGAAGGCCGGGCCACTCGCTTGAGAGATCAATTCCGTCGCGATCGTGCGGCTCGTAAAGCGACTTGACCTCAATGCCTTCGGGCGTTGTCCAGATGCGCTTGTCTTCCTGGTCGATCCGCTTCGATGGATTGGCGAATGAAACCTTCGAGAAGTCGGGAATTTGGCTCATGACGCGGCGATTCCTCGATCTTCGGTCGGCATCCGGATTCGATCGTAAAGGCTCTCGAGCGCCGCTAGTGCGTCGCCGCCGGCGAAGATAAAGTCGTCAACCCCTGCGGCGCGCCACGCGCGCTCGAATTCGTTAGGCCGGCCCGCGAGCACAACACCTTTCACGCCCGAAGCCTTCAATGCTTCCGCGAACGCTTCCGTCTGTTCAGCATAGGCCTCGTCCGTCCCGCATAGGCAAACCAGCAGCGCGCCGCTCTCTTTCACGCGTGTGGCCGCCTCTTCGACCGTTGCGGTCTCGCCCGCGTAGAGGGCTTCGAAACCGCCGACCTCGAGCCACTCGCGCATGAACTGCACTCGGCGGCGATGCATGGCCTCCGGCCCCAGCGAGACGAGATAGACTGTCGGCCGCGCGCCAGTGCTCCGAAGGAAAGCGTCGGAACGATCGCGCAAACGTTCGAACGGCTCGGCGAGTCGCATCGGCATGAGCGCGCCGTCAAGCAGCGAAAACGTCTCGCGTTCAGGCGCGACGGCCTCAAGCTCGACCGGCGGCTCGGCAAGGTCAGCGTGGGCGCTGACGCCCGTGATTGGCGCTTTGAGGCAAGCAGCGTTTCGAGCGAGCGCCGCCGCGCTGGCTGCGACCCGCCTCTGAAACATTCCGCTCGCGAGCGCCGACGACAGGCCGCCCTCTTCTTCGATCTCCTGAAAGAGCGCCCAGGCTGTTTCGCAAAGCGCATGGGTCATCGCCTCGAAGGCGCCTGCGCCAGCGGCTGGGTCAGCGACGAATCCGAAGTTCGATTCGCGCAAGAGAATGAGCTGAGCATTGCGGGCGAGACGCCGCGCAAGGCCGTCAGGAAAGGCCGCCGCCAGGGTGTGCGGCAGAATGCTGATGCTGTCGGCGCCGCCGAGGCCGGCCGAAAACGCCGCCGCCGCGCCGCGCATCACGTTCACGTAGGAATCGCGCGCGGTCATCATGCGCCAGGCGCTTTCCGCCTGCACGTACGCCGCGCGAGGCTCGAGGCCGCAGACTTCCTCGATGCGCGACCAGGCGATGCGCAAGGCGCGGAATTTTGACAATGTCGTCAGTTCGTCCGCGTCGGCCGCCATCCGGAACGCGATGAGAGAGCGGGCTTCGCCAGGCGGCGTCCCGGCCTCTTCAAGCAGCCGCATCAAGCTCACGGCGGCCGCGAGCGCGAAGGCAAGCTCTTGTGCCGGGCTCCCGCCAGCCGCGTGAACGGCGCGCGCGTCCGCGACGAGGAACGGGCCCGAGAAGCCCTTGTTTCGCAAAGCGAGCGCGGTCTTGACATAGGGCCTCGCTTGGGCGCCCCAATCGGCTGGGAACGGTCCGCCTGCAGAGGCCGCGAAAGGGTCGAGCCCAAAGGCGACCCGGCAATCCGCGGGTCGTGCGCCCGATCGCTCGATCAGAGCCGCAAAACTAAGCGCCTGATCGGCGCCTTCGGCCCCAAGATCGAGCTCGAAATGGGCGGCGACGTCGAAGCGCACGCCGTCGAAGGCCTTATGAGGCGTGGCGGCATCGAATCGCCGAAGACCAAAACCATAGGCGCCAAGCGCGCCCGATGAGACGACCTGCAGGCCGTCCGCGCCATTCGTAAGGTCGTCGAGCGCCTGGGCGTTGGCCTCGTCGGCGCTGGGATGATCGAGTTGCGCAATGATCCGCCACGGACCACCGGATCGAATCGCTCTCGGACCTTCCGCTGGCGGATAGAGGGGTTCGATCCGGAGGCCGTCCGTGGTCTTGGACACAAGCGTTTCGAGGCCCGCGCCCTTGAGCGCTGATTCAGCGGCCTGGCGCCAATCGGCTTCGGTATAGGTGGGAAAGAGATTCGCAACCGCGCCCAACGCCGCGTCTCGCTAGATGAATTGGGAGAGCCCAGGAATTGACGCGGAGATTTCGCCCACAACCTGATCGCCAGCAGCCTCACGCGCGTAGGCGAAGACTTCCTTCCCGACCGTCTGGATCTGCTCCATGCCGAGGCCCAGGCTCAACAATTCCGACCCCAGCGCCATTAAGCCGCCCCCACCCATCGCTCCGCTCGCCACGCCCATCAAGCCCTTCAGGCCTACCCCCATGCCTTCTCCGCCAGTTTGGCTGCTCGAGGCGATAATGGCGGGAAACGCCGGCGCCTTTTCGAAAAGCTCCTTGACGGCTTCCTCGGGAGCCTCGCGCTGGATGAAATCGCCGATCAGAGCGACCGCCTTGCGGGCGACGTCCGGGCTCAAGTCTGCGGCGGTCGCGACGCGGGCTATCAGGTTTTCCATTTCACGCTCCTTAGCCGCTCAAAAAACGAGCCGCGGCGCCGGTTGTCTCGCGCTTGCGTCGCCAAAATCAAGCGTCTTTGATGCATAGCACCTTCTTAAGCGTTCGACACGAAGTGGAGAGACGGCCGAAGTGGAGAGGCGCGACCTGAACCGATTGGGAATTTTATTCTGCGCTGCAACATAAGAAAGTCATGATTTATTCACATATGTAAACGCCCGTTAATAAACTCGTTGGGCTCACTTACGGCGCTGGCCGCTTACTTTGCGGCATAAGTGCGAATAATGAAGGCATATTTCTATTTTAACAGACAAATGATGATGTATTTACATGCTATAAATGCATGGCTGGGCTTCTCATCTCGCGCCTACCGCAGATCGTGAAGGGCGATTATGTTGCAGCGCGGTAGGCAAGAGCCTGCCGGAAATGGAGTGCACATGTCCCCTCTCAAGACGATTTCGGAGAAGCTTGCAGCTTGGCGCCGATATCGCGAGGCGGTGCGTGAATTGTCTCAGCTCTCGAATCGCGAGCTGGACGATATCGGCATTCGCCGCGGCGATATTGAGTTCATCGTGCGTCGTTCCGTCGCGAGCCAGGTTTCGGCCTGATCGCAATAGCCTGAAAAGCCGAGACGCGCCGGGAAACCGGCGCGTCGGCCCCCAGGATCGCCCCTCGAGGGCGGGATCCTTCCCTGACCATCCCGACAAAAACCATTGACGGCGGCGGGCGGCCTTGTGAAAAGCGCGCGCATGCGGCCGATCCACATCATTGGCGGAGGCCTGGCCGGCTCGGAAGCTGCCTGGCAAGCGGCGAAATCCGGCGTCCTGGTGGTTCTGCATGAGATGCGGCCGATCCAAACCACGGCTGCGCACCACACGCCCCACCTCGCTGAGCTTGTTTGCTCTAATTCTTTCCGATCCGACGACGCCTCGACCAATGCGGTTGGGATCCTGCATCGCGAGATGCGCGCGCTCGGTTCGATCATCCTTGAAGCAGCTGACGCGCACCAGGTGCCGGCCGGCGGCGCCCTCGCCGTGGATCGCGACGGCTTTTCGCAAGCGGTCGAAGCCGCGCTTCTGGCTCATCCCCTCATAACGCTCGACCGGGGCGAGATCGCCGGCCTGCCGCCGGAAGACTGGGATAGTGTGGTGGTCGCGACGGGTCCTCTGACTTCCGCAGCGCTCGCGGAAGCTATCAGTCGGTTGACCGGCGAAGGCGCGCTCGCCTTTTTCGACGCCATCGCGCCGATCGTGCACAGGCATTCGATCGATATGGACGTGGCGTGGATGCAGTCGCGCTACGACAAGGTCGGCCCGGGCGGAAACGCCGAGGCTTACGTCAATTGTCCGATGAGCCGCGACCAGTATGAGGCGTTCATCGACGCGCTTCTGGCGGCGGAAAAGACCGAATTCCGTGAATTCGAAGGCACGCCCTATTTCGACGGCTGCCTGCCGATCGAAGTGATGGCCGAGCGGGGCCGCGAAACCCTGCGCCATGGGCCAATGAAGCCGTTCGGGCTCACCAACGCGCACGATCCCAGGGTCAAACCCTATGCCGTCGTCCAGCTCAGGCAGGACAATGCCCTGGCCACGCTCTTCAACATTGTCGGCTTCCAGACCAAGCTCAAATATGGCGAGCAAAGCCGCATCTTCCGCATGATTCCGGGGCTGGAAGGGGCGGAGTTCGCCCGCCTGGGCGGCATGCATCGCAACACCTATCTCAACTCCCCTCGCCTGCTCGACGCGCGTCTGCGCCTCAGGGCCGCCCCGCGTCTGCGCTTCGCCGGTCAGATCACCGGGTGCGAGGGCTATGTCGAAAGCGCCGCGGTCGGGCTCATCGCCGGGCGGCTCGCCGCCGCCGAGCGGTTGGGGCTGCCGCTCGAGCCGCCCCCGCCAACGACCGCGATCGGCGCGCTTCTTAATCACATCACCGGCGGCCATATCGAATTGGTCGACACGGGGCCCCGATCGTTCCAGCCTATGAACGTCAATTTCGGTCTCTTTCCGCCAATCGGCGAGCCGCGGTTCGACGAAAACGGCAAACGCTTGTCGGGCCCCGAACGCGGCCTCGCCCGCAAGCGCGCGCTCTCCGCGCGGGCGGAAGCGGATTTGGCGCAATGGGCGGAGCGGGCTCGCCAGCCGACGCCGTTCGTCGCGGCTTAGGTCGCCTTGCATTCGGTTGAAGTCCGTTGGCGGCAGACGCCGTTCGGTCCGATCGACCCAATTTGGGTTTTGTCGCCTCGACGCCGTTTCGCTGCGAAAACCCCCGACTTTGGGGGTTGGAAAAGCTTGGATTTCCTTGGATTCTCTCGTCCGAATCGAGCCTTATCAATGAGTTACGCGGGTATTTCGTCAAAGTTTTTTTCTTACCGCTTTTGTCGTGGCGCGGGAGCCGTGGAAACGGCTGGACCACGATTTGGCGTGGCGAAGGAACGGCATGCTCATCGGGCAAGCTTAGCGTCGTTTCTGATTATTCGCAATGAATTGCTTTCATTGGCGATTCCCTTCTAACCGCTTTATCAAAAAGCAACTCGGGGCTCGGGGTAACGACTTAATCGGCGGCCATTCGCTTCGCGCAAATGGCAAGGGTCGCAAAACGATGGCGCGGCGAATGTCGCCGACACACAACACCCTACGAAGAATCTGCTGACCACAAACTTCCAGGCTGATTTCAGCAGCAAACCCGTGTATCTTCTGGTTGTCGCGCGGAACTTAGACCCGCGAGACAAAGGTGGGCGCGAACATGGAGGCCGGAATGAATCCGATTCGACGCATTCTCGGGCTCCGTCGCCTCCCTATTTGGTCGTCTGTGCTCTTGGCTCGCAGCCTTGCGGGCGGCGGCTTTTCCGAGTGAGACCCGCCTCACGGAACGTCTGATCTGAGCGGCGAAGACCGCTCCAATTAAAGCATTCCGTTTGCTCTTCTTGACCGTCGGGCGCCCTTAACTGGGCCGCGCCGGTGCTCAATGGACCAAAGCTCACGCTCCGTTTCTTTGAAAACAGCCTCGACCCGTTTCGCGCGCACGATGAATCCATGCCGCCGGCCAACCTCATTGGCTATTATGGACGCTATTGCCGACAGGTCTGGCCTTTTCTCGCCGCGTTGATGACGATCAGCCTGATCGTCTCGCTGATCGAAGTCACGATCCTGCGCTTCGTCGGGGCGCTCGTCGACATGCTACGGGCGACGAGCCCGGATGAGGCGCTGCGCGCTCACGGCGGCGAGTTTCTGGTCATGGCGCTGCTCATTCTCATCGGGCGCCCGCTGGCGAGCTTCACTCATGATCTCATCGTGCAGCAAGCGATCGCGCCGGGGATGACCAATCTCATCCGCTGGCAGACACACCGCTATGTTTTGCGCCAGTCGCTTTCCTATTTCGCCAATGACTTCGCGGGCCGCATCGCTTCCAACATCGTGCAGGCTGCGGCGTCGCTGCGCGACTCGGTGGTGCAGGTCATCGACGCGCTCTGGTTCGTGACCGTGTTCGCCTTCAGCGCGCTGTTCATCTTCGTGCAGACCGATTGGCGTCTCGCTTGTCCTCTGATTCTGTGGATCGCGTTCTACGTGGCGGCGCTCACGTATTTCGTGCCGCGAATACGCCGTCGATCGGAAGCGCTCGCGCATATGCGCGCGACGCTGACGGGCCGCATCGTCGACAGCTACACCAACATCCAGACGGTCAAGCTGTTCGCTCACCTCGAGCGCGAGGACGAAAACGCTCGCGATGCGCTCGTCGATCACACCGCGGCGTTTCATCGCCAGACCCGACTGATCACCTTCCTGAACCTGACCGTTTCGGTCAGCAACAGCATCCTGTTGGTCAGCGTCGGCGTGCTTGCGGTCTGGCTGTGGGGGCGCGGCGCAGTGTCCGTGGGCGACATCGCCGTTGCGACCGGGCTCGCGCTGCGCGTCACCACCATGTCGGGGTGGGTGATGTGGACCTCGATCGGCATCTTCGACAATATCGGACAGGTCCAGGAGGGGATGCGAACGATTGCGCGACCGCACGCGCTGGTCGATCGCGTCGACGCCCCCCCATTCGTGGCTTCAAAGGGCGCCATCCGCTTCGAGAACGTCCGGTTCCATCACGGCAAGGCTGGCGGCGTGATCGAGGACTTTTCGTTTGCGATCCAGCCTGGCGAAAAGGTCGGTCTGGTCGGGCGTTCCGGCGCCGGAAAGTCGACGCTGGTCAATCTCATGTTGCGCTTCTACGACGTCGAGAGCGGACGCATCCTGATCGACGGACAGGACATCGCTTTTGCGACGCAGGAGAGCCTGCGCCGGGAAATCGGCATGGTTACCCAGGATACGTCGCTGCTGCACCGCTCGATCGGTGAGAACATTCGTTACGGCCAACCCGACGCCACCGACGAAGCGGTGATCGCCGCGGCGCGGCAGGCGCACGCTCACGAATTTGTCATGGGCCTAACCGATCCAGAGGGGCGAAAGGGCTATGACACCCTCGTCGGCGAGCGCGGGGTCAAGCTGTCTGGAGGTCAGCGTCAACGGATCGCTATTGCACGCGTCCTCCTGAAGAACGCGCCGATCCTCGTGCTCGACGAGGCGACTTCCGCGTTGGATTCCGAGATCGAGGCGGCAATCCAAGAAAATCTCCAGACTCTCATGGGAGGCAAGACCGTGATCGCCATCGCCCACCGCCTCTCGACCATCGCGGCGATGGACCGGCTGATCGTGCTCGAGAACGGCGATATCGCCGAGACCGGAACGCATCAGGAGCTGCTGTCGCGCGGCGGTATCTATGCGGCGCTCTGGCGTCGCCAGTCCGGAGGGTTTTTGGACGCGAAGGCGGCGTGACGATGGGGACTGGCGTGAACGCCCGAAGGCTCAGCTTCGCGGCGGACGCGCGCTGTCGATAAGCGCCTCGCGCTCCTTCAGCAGGTCCGCAAGCGACTGCTCTTGCGCCGCGATGCGGTCAGCGGCGAGCGATTCGTCCTGTGCGCCGGAATAGGCTGCGGCTTGCTCGGTCAGCTCTCTGATGTTGTCGCGGACGATCGCTATGCGTTGATCAAGTTCTTCAAGCGTTGCCATCAGCTTGCCTCGGCGAGGAGCGACAATTGCTGCCGTCCCGAATCGCCGAACTGGTCGACGAGGCGGGTTGGATAATCGCCGGTGAAGCAATGGTCGGTGAACTGCGGCTGTCTGGGATTGCGGCCGAGATAGCCCATCGCCCGATAGATGCCGTCAATGGAGAGGAAGGCGAGCGAGTTGGCGCCGACGAAGCGCTGCATCCCTTCGAGGTCCATGCGGGCGGCGAGCAGCTGATCGCGCTCGGGCGTGTCGATGCCGTAGAAGTCCGGATGGGTGATCGGCGGCGACGAGATACGGAAATGCACCTCGCGCGCGCCTGCGTCCCGCATCATTTGCATGATCTTGATGCTGGTGGTTCCGCGCACGATGGAATCGTCGATCAGCACGACGCGCTTGCCCTCGACGACCGCGCGGTTGGCGTTGTGCTTCATGCGCACGCCAAGTTCACGAATCGATTGAGTTGGCTGAATGAACGTGCGCCCGACATAGTGGTTGCGGATGATGCCGAGTTCGAACGGCAGGCCGCATTCGCGCGCATAACCGATCGCGGCCGGAACGCCGGAGTCGGGGACAGGCACGACCACGTCGGCCTCGACCGGGGCCTCGCGCGCCAATTCCGCTCCCATGGCCTTGCGCGCGTCGTAGACCGAGCGCCCGTGAACGATCGAATCAGGTCGCGCGAAATAAATGTACTCGAAGATGCAGGGCCGGGCCGGCTGCCTGGGCAACGGGAAGAAGCTCTTCACCCCGTCGCTGTCGATGACCACCACCTCGCCGTTCTCGACGTCGCGAACGAATTTCGCGCCAATGATGTCGAGCGCGCAGGTCTCCGAGCAAAGAATGGGACTGCCCTCGAACTCGCCGAGCACGAGCGGGCGGATGCCGAGCGGGTCGCGCGCGCCGATCAGCTTCTTGTTGGTCAACGCGACGAGCGCGTACGCGCCCTCGATCTCGGCCAGGGCCTCGACGAAACGGTCGACGATCTTGGTCCGGCGCGAGCGCGCGGCGAGCAGCAGCACGACTTCGGTGTCGGTGGTCGATTGGCAAATGGCGCCGGTGCGGATGAGTTCGCGCCTTAACGTGAGGCCGTTGGTCAGATTGCCGTTGTGAGCGACAGCCAGGCCGCCGGCCTCGAGCTCGGCGAACAACGGCTGGACGTTGCGCAGAATGGTATCGCCTGTGGTCGAATAGCGAACATGGCCGATAGCCATACGTCCCGGCAGGCGATCGATGGTCGCGCTGCTCGAGAAATGGTCGCCGACCAGCCCCTGCCTGCGTTCCGAGTGAAATCGAACGCCGTCGTAAGCCACTATGCCCGCGGCTTCCTGGCCGCGATGTTGCAGCGCATGGAGGCCAAGCGCAGTGATCGCGGCTGCGTCAGGATGGTCGAAAATCCCGAACACGCCGCATTCTTCGCGGAGCCGGTCGCCGTCGGGGTCGAAGCGGGCCTCGGCCGGCGCGACTGAACTCAGTTCAGGGGATATCGGCGTCACTGCCTTGGAGCCGGAGCGAAGGGCGCGTTTTTGTTGATCAAGGCGTCGAGCTTCTGCTTGTCCATCGGAGAGGTTCCTCCCGCCGTCGAATTGGGTTTCTTCTGCGGCGGAGAAGGCGCCGCGATCGATGGGTCGTCCTCGGTCTTCGCGCGCGAGGCCGCAGCGTTGTTCAAATCGTTGGTCGCCGCGTTGGCGTGCGATTCGATCCAGCCGTTGATCGTCTGCGCGGCGTCCGTCGGCAGAAGGGCGACGATTCGATCGGCGGTCTCGGTCAGCACCGGCCTCGTCCTCGCGTTCTTGACCCATTCCGGTTGCTGCTTTTCGGAGACCAGCCAATTGAAGATGGCGAAGGCCACCACGGCGAGAAGAAAGCCCCTGGCGACGCCGAACACAAAGCCAAGCGACCGGTCGAGCGCGCCAATCTTGCTGTCGAGAATGGCGTCGGACAGGCGCACGGTGAACAGCGACACAATGATCAAGGTGACGAAGAAGACGACGGCCGCAGCCGCCGCCTCGGCGATGACTTCCTTATGAATATAGGGCGTCAGGTAGGGCATGAGAATGGGGTAGAAGTAATAAGCGGCTGCTGCGGCGAGGGCCCATGAGGCGATGGCGAGAACCTCGCGGGTGAAGCCCCGCATCATGGACAGAAGGGCGGAAACGAGAACGATGCCGAGAACCGCTAGATCAAGATAAGATGGCATTAGCGAGGGAACCTCGTCGCGCGACGACCTGTCATCCTGTGCGCCCATTGGCCGACGCGAGCGCCTTATAACCAAGCCGCCTCAGTTCGTCACCCCATCGCGGGCTTGAGATTTGGCGCGTCCCCCTCTCTTTTCGACGGCGCTCGCGGCGATCAACGCGACCAAAGCGGCCACGTTATCAATCGGCTGGGCGGCGATATTCGTAGGCTCGCCGCCGGCCCGAAGCGACTGCGGCGCAAAGGCGCGCGCGAACCCAAGCTTGGCGGCCTCCTTGAGCCTCAAACCCGCATGCGCGACCCCGCGCACCGAGCCCGATAAGCCGATTTCGCCGAAATAGACGGCGTCGCGCGGCAAGCTTGCGCCGGTCAGCGAGGAAATGAGCGCCGCCGCTGCAGCGAGATCGGCCGCGGGCTCCATGATTCGCAAGCCCCCGGCGACGTTGAGATAGACGTCATATTGACCGAGCTTCATCCCCCCATGGGCCTCGAGCACAGCAAGCACCATCGCCAACCGGCTCGGCTCCCAGCCGACAACCGCGCGCCGCGGCGTGCCGAACGTCGTCGGCGCGACCAGGGCCTGGATCTCGACCAGAAGCGGCCGCGCCCCTTCGACCCCGGCGAAGACCGCCGCGCCAGGGTGGGCCGCCCCGTCCCTGTCCGCCAGGAACAAGGCCGAAGGGTTCGGCACTTCGGCCAGGCCGCCGCCGGTCATCTCGAACACGCCAACCTCGTCGGTCGCGCCGAAGCGGTTCTTCGCCGCCCGCAAAAGCCGGAAGGCATGCGCCCCGTCGCCCTCGAAGGAGAAGACCGCGTCGACCATATGCTCGACGACGCGCGGCCCAGCGATCTGGCCGTCCTTGGTCACATGTCCGACAAGCAGCAAAGCCGCGTCGCTCGCTTTGGCGAAGCGGATCAGCGCCTGCGCCGACCCGCGCACCTGGCTCACCGTTCCAGGCGCCGATTCGATCGCGTCGCTCCACATGGTCTGAATCGAATCGATGACCACGAATTTCGGCGCGTCGCCCGAGCCGAGCGTCGCCACGATGTCCTCGATGAGCGTTTGCGCCGCAAGCTGCACGGGCGCTTCGGCAAGCCCGAGCCGGGTTGCGCGCAGACGCACCTGGGCGGTCGATTCCTCGCCCGACACATAGACGACGCGACCCCCTAGACGCGCGACCGACGCGCAGGCCTGGATCAACAACGTCGACTTGCCGATGCCTGGCTCGCCGCCGATCAGCGTGGCCGAACCGGGCACGAAGCCGCCGCCAGCAACCCGATCGAGTTCGCCAACGCCAGTGACGAGACGCGGCTCAGTCTTCGACGTGCCCGACAGGTCTTCAAGCGGAAACGGTCGCCCCGCCGCGCCCTTTCGGACGGCGGCGCCGCCGACGCCAAGCGCCGCCGCCTCTTCGATGATCGTGTTCCAATCGCCGCACGATTCGCACTTGCCCTGCCACCGCTGCGTAATGGCGCCGCAGTTCTGGCAGACATAAGAAGAACGAAACTTGGCCATGCGCCGAACTCGCAGGTTTGACGAGGCCTGTCGAGAGGTCGCGGCGGTTAGGCGTGAGTTTTCACGCGGCGATCGCTTGCGCTTTCGCCAGGGCCCGCCCAAGCGCGGCAAAGCACTGCGGGTCGATAGCCGCGCCGACGTCTTTCTCCATGATCGAGAGCGCCGTTGGAATCGGCAGCGCGGCGCGATACGGGCGCTCGGCAGTCAAGGCGTCAAACACGTCGGCGGTGGTGATGATGCGCGTTTCGAACGGAATGTTGTCGCCAGCCAACCCTCGCGGATAGCCTTGGCCATCCAAACGCTCATGATGCGCGGCAGCGACGAAGGCGAAGCTTTTGAACGCGGCGACTTTCGACAGAATCGCCTCGCCGTGCACGGCATGCATTTTCATGGCCGCCCACTCTTCGGCGTCGAGCTTGCCAGGCTTGTCCAGAATTGAGTTGCTGACGCCTAGCTTGCCGATGTCGTGGAGAAGGGCGGCGCGCCTGAGCCAACGACGGTGGTCCGGCGACATGTCCATCGCCTCGGCGATCATGTCGGTGAACAGCGCCACCCGTTCGCTATGTCCCGCCGTGTAGTGGCTTTTCGAATCGACCACTTGAGCGAAGGCGGCGACGATCTCGTCGAGATAGTCGTCATCCAATGCCTCGGCGCAGCGCGCTGGCTCGAGTTCGAAGATTCGCTCGTGCAAATTGGCTGAGCGCAAGGCCTCCCAGAAATCCTCGCGGGCGGAGACGACGGCGAATGTTTTTGCCAGTTCTGGGTCGAACCAGGAGTTCGAGCGACTCTCAATCTCCCGCGCCGCGTGGTCCGCGCCCTCGGCCAAATGAAAAACGTCGACGACCTGCGCGAGCAATGCGATGCGGCTGAATAAGGGGATCTCCGCGCCCGCGGCGCCTGACGGCTTTCCGGAGCCGTCCCAGTGTTCGTCCAGACCCCGAATTCCTGACGCAACGTCCTCAGAAAATCGAAGCTGCCGGGCAATGGACGCGCCGCGCTGACAGCGGGTCTCGATCAAGTCCCTCGATATTTCAGCGCCGTTCTGGATGATGTTGAAGACGGCCCGGAAGCGCTCGGCCAATCCGGAATTGACGCCTGTATGGGAGAGGACAAAGCGCAAGATGTTTGGAAGGCTGCTGTCAAGCCGCTTGAAATCCTGCTTAAACGCGATGTCGTCGGAGAGGTAGAGTTGGCAGATGCGGGCAGCGTTGCTGCTACATCCCAGATCTTTTAAGAGTAATGTATAGTAGAGATCGCGCAAGCGATCCTCGGAGAGGCCGATTTCGCGGCCAATCTTCGTCCCGATATAGCAGCAGCGGACGCAGTGCCCAGCCGGCTGCCCTTCTGTCATGTCCAAGGCATAGCTCAAGGCGGCGAGAAGCTCGCCAAGCTTGACCTCGCCTGGAACGGAAAACGTGCCTGAGCTCATAGCCTGTCGACGAATCGGCGCCGCGACCACCTTGCCCCGAATTCATTAAATGATCGCATCGAAGTCGCTCGAAACGCGATCGACGGCTCCCCTCTCCAAAGGGGGCGTCGTCCCCGGTGGGCCCTTAACGAATGAGGCGTCAATGGCCTCAATCTATTCAGCGAGCGTTCAACGACGGCCGTTTAAGCTTCGCCGCGCTGCAAATCGAAAGGCGAACCTATGCGAAACATCTTGATTGCCTCTGCTTTTGCCCTCGTCGGCCTCTCGGCCGCCGCGCCGTCTCAGGCCATGCCGTTCGCGCCGGCTGACAAGGCGCCGTCCGCGATCACGCTGACAGCCGGCGGCTGCGGCGCCGGCTTTCATCGCGGACCGAACGGCGGATGCCGCCCGAACGGCGCCGTCTATGCGCACCCCTATGCGCATCCGTATGCTCACCCATACGGTCGCCATTGCTGGTGGCGCGGCGGCGTGCGCGTCTGCAACTAAACGGCTAAGCAAATCCGGGCGTCGGCAAGTCAAGCCGGCGCCTCACGCCGCGGCGCTGGGCCTCATCTTCAGCGCCTCGCGCCAGCGGTTGAGGTGAACGAGTTCGGGCGGAATCGCGATCCGCGCCGATTTGGCGAAATCCAGCGCCACGAGCCCGGTGATATCGGCGACCGTAAAACGGTCGCCAGCGATGAACTGACGGTCGCGCAAAGCCTCGTCGACGAGGGCCATCGCTTTCAAAGCCTTCGAACGGTTTGCCGCGGCCCAGTCGGGAATCTGTGGTTTCTCCATCTCCGCCATTTTCGGATGTCCGTGACGCACGACCTGCGCGATTGGCAGGAAGAGCCGCAATTCGAGCTGGCGTTGCCACATCTCGATCGTCGCCAGCTCGAGCGCGGCTAAGCCAAAAAGGTTTGGCTCCGGCCGCAGCGCCTCGATATACCGGCATATCGCCATCGTTTCGGCGATCCTTGTCCCGTCGTCGAGTTCGAGGATCGGAATGGTCTCGAAGGGATTGAGCGCCGAGAATTCCGGCGTCTTGTGATCGAGCTTCGCGAGATCGACCTCGACATACGGTATCGAGACGCCCTTCTCGGCAAGGAAAATGCGTACGCGGCGAGGGCTCGGCGCCGAATTGGAATTGTAGAGTTTCATGCCGCCATTGCCCGCCCGCGTGCGCCGCTAACGCCATAGCAAGGTGAAAGATCCTGAAGCTCGATCCCAGTTAGAGGGAATTGCTGGCGAGCAGCTGAACAACCCTAATCAAATTATCGTCAAAAATCTCTCAATTCTCAATCATTGCGTCAGCAGCTCGTTAATCAATTCAGCCGCATGATTGACGCGAGTAACAGCGTACGTGTCGGGCGGCTATGCGTGATGTCGGGGCGGACCTGGGTGGGAGCGGAAGCGGCGTCAAGGCCGATTCCGAAGCCGCCGCGCGCCGGCGCAAGATGACCATCCAGCTCAGAGAGGCGCGGCGCTCCCTCTCCGAGCCCGACGCGATCCCCAGCCATTCGAGCGCCATGGTGCGTCTGTTCGCCGAGATCAACCGCAGCGCCACGCCGATGCTGGGCGTCGTTGCGCTCGGCGTCTGCGCGACGGCGTTGGCCTGGATCGGCGCCGGCCCGCTCACAACCTGGCTCGCCTTCATCACCTGCGCAATTCTGACCGGCTATGCGTTGCCGATCGCCTTTCTGGACTCGAGCGACCAGGAAAAGACGGCGGGGGTCTGGCGGCGCAAGTTCGTATTTTCCACCGCGCTTAGCGGGTCGGCTTGGGCCTATCTCGTGGTCATGCTGCTCAAATCGAGCGAGCCGAACGCGCATGCGTTCGCCATCATCGTGATGCTGCTCGTCTCGACTGTGATGTCCCTTCTGGCGGCGGCCATTCCGGCCGCATTCGTCGCCGGCATGGCGCCGATGATCGTGGGCGTGATCCTCCTCTACGCCCCGCATCTGCACGGGGCGGCTCTGCCGACGGCGGCGCTGTCCATCGGCGTCGTCGTCTATTTCCTGGTGGTCGCGCGGCGCCTCCACGCCACGGCTTCACAGAACATGTCGTTTCAGGCGGAAAAGGACTCGCTCATCGCCGAACTCGAGCAAGCCAAGCTCAACTCGGACGAGGCGCGCCGCCGCGCCGAGGGCGCCAATCTGGCCAAGTCGCGCTTCCTGGCGACGATGAGCCATGAGCTGCGCACCCCGCTGAACGCCGTCCTCGGGTTCTCCGAGGTCATGAAGGGCGAACTGTTCGGTCCGCACTCGGTGCCGGCTTACAAGGAATATTCCACCGACATTCACGCCAGCGGCCAGCATCTCCTGATGCTGATCAACGAAATTCTCGATCTGTCGCGGGTGGAGGCGGGGCGGTACGATCTGAAGGAGGAGCCGGTCTCGCTCGCCGCGGTGGTCGAGGAGTGCCTTCGTCTCCTCTGGCTGCGGATCGAGCGGCGCCATCTCGTTATCACCGAAGCCATGGAGCCCGGACTGCCGCGCATCTGGGCGGACGAGCGCGCCGTGCGCCAGGTGACGCTCAACCTCCTCAGCAACGCGATCAAATTCACGCCTCAGGGCGGCGCCATCACCGTCAAGGTCGGCTGGACCCGGAAAGGGGGACAATATCTGTCCATCGCCGACACCGGCCCCGGCATTCCTTCCGAGGAGATTCCGATCGTTCTGTCGTCTTTCGGCCGGGGCACGCTCGCCCAGAAAAACGCGGAAGAAGGGACCGGCCTCGGGCTCCCGATCGTCAAGGGACTGGTCGAATTGCACGGCGGGGAATTCCGGCTCAATTCGACCGTGCGGGTCGGCACCGAAGTGATTGTCATTTTCCCGGCTGAACGGGTGATGGACACCCTGCCGGCGCTCAAGGCCGAAACGACCCCCGAGGCGCCTGAGCGGCGCCGGCGACGCATGCGGCGGCGCCAGCGCGCGCCAGCAAACGCAGCTTGACCGGGCGTTCCCTGTTCAGCTGACTGCCGCCGCGAACAGCGTCACAACGTGCGCCCAAAGCCGCGGACAAGACGCGCCAGGTCAGGCGCTGGGTTTCTCGCCGAAGCCGGCGGCCTCGATGGCGAGATGGGTCTTGTTCTGAAAGCTCGCGTCCTGGCCGCTGGCCAGAAACGGCGCGGCCTCGGCGATCGCGCGGCAGACCGCCTCGACCCAGCCGGCCTCCGATTTCGCGAAGTCGTTCAGGACATAGTTGTGGACGAGCGCCTTGTCGCCCGGATGGCCGATGCCGAGCCGCACCCGCTTGTAGCCGGCCCCGACATGGGCGGTGATCGAGCGCAAGCCATTGTGTCCGGCGTCGCCGCCGCCGACCTTGACCCTGACCTTGCCGGGCGCGAGATCGAGCTCGTCGTGGATCACGACCAGAGCGCCGAGATCGAGCTTCGCATAGCGCAGGGCCTCGCCGACGCTGCGCCCGGAATCGTTCATGTAGGTCTGCGGCTTGAGCAGCATGACCCGCTCGTCGCCGATCAGTCCGTCGGCCATCAGCCCCTGGTGCCGGGCGCGAAAGGGCCCGAACCGACCCGCCTCGGCGATCGCGTCAACCGCCATGAAGCCGATGTTGTGCCGGTTGCGCGCGTAACGCGCGCCCGGATTGCCGAGTCCCGCAATGACAAGCATGGGGTCCCCGATCGATCAGCCTGAGGCGCTCGTCCAGCGCGACGTCGAAGCGCCTGCGCCCGAAGGGGACGCGGCGCCTCGATCGACGCGCTTGGCCGTTTACTTCTTGGCGGCAGGCTTCGCCGCGGCTGGCTTGGCGGCGGCGGGAGCGGCTGCGCCTTTCGCAGGCGCCGCAGCGCCTTTTGCCGGCGCGGCGGCGCCCTTGCCGCCTCCAGCTGCAGGCGCGGCTCCAGCCGCGGGGGCCGCGCCTGCGGCGGGCGCCGCGGCGGCGGCTGCGGGAGTCTCTTCGGCCATGACCGTCGGAGGCACGATCGTCACCACCGTGAGCTCGGCCGTGCCGCTGATCAGCCGGCAGCCCTCAGGCAGCTTGAGCGCCGACACATGCACCGAATCGTGAAAATCCATGCCGGCAAGGTCGATGGTGATCGATTCCGGGATGTCGTCAGCAGGCGCCATGACTTCGACCGTGTGTAGCACCAGATTGACCGCGCCGCCCTTTTTCAATCCGGGCGAGGCTTCACGGTTGGCGACGTGCACGGGGATGCCGATGCGCACGCTCGAACCCGGCGCAAGGCGCAGAAAATCGACGTGAGTTGGCCGGTCGGTGACAACATCGAGCTGATAGTCGCGCGGCAGAACCCGCTCCTTGCGCCCGTCGAGCTCAAGCTCAAAAATCGAGGTTAGAAAGTGGCCGGCATAGATGAACTTGTTGACGTCCTTGTAGTCGACCGAGATCGGCTCGGGCTTGACGCCGCCGCCATAGATGACGGCTGGAACACGGCCTTCGCGACGAACGGAGCGGGCGGCCCCCTTGCCTGTCCCGCTACGCGCCACGGCCGCGAGTTGCTTGATCGCTGCCATGATAATGTCCTTTTATCGGATCGCGCCCTGCCTCCAGGGGTGTCGGATTTCAGCGCGAAGCGCCGGCTTATAGAGAAGGAGAGCGCAGGGAGCAAGAGCGTCGGCGCCTTGCTTTTGGAGGCGCATCCTCGCAAATGCTGTTCTTTCGGAGATAGGACTAAGATGGCGAGCTCCCCCCAAAAAAACGAAGAGTGGCGCATTGAGAAAGACGCGCTCGGCGAGGTGCGGGTGCCCGTCGAGCATTTGTGGGGCGCGCAGACCGAGCGCTCCCGCCTCAATTTTGTCATCGGAGTCGATCGGCATCGCTGGGGGCGGCCGGTCATTCAGGCCTTCGGCCTGCTTAAGAAGTGCGCGGCGCTGGCCAATCTCGAACTGAAGCAATTGTCCAAGGAAAAGACCGAGCTCATCGTCCAGGCGGCGCAGGACGTCATCGACGGCAGGCTCGATGACGAGTTCCCGCTGGTCGTCTTTCAGACCGGGTCCGGCACTCAGTCCAACATGAACGCCAATGAGGTGATCGCCAATCGAGCCATTCAGATCGCGGGCGGCGTGATCGGGTCGAAGAAGCCGATCCATCCGAACGACGACGTCAATCACAGCCAGTCGTCGAACGACGTCTTTCCAACGGTCATGCATATCGCAACCGTCATGCGGATCAGGGAGGCGCTGCTGCCCGCGGTGTCCCAGTTGCGGGACACGCTCGACGCCAAGGCGAAGGCCTTTTCGCATGTTGTGATGGTCGGCCGCACGCATCTGCAGGACGCGACACCGCTGACCCTCGGTCAAGTGATTTCAGGCTGGGCGGCTCAACTCGACCAGGCGATCGCCGGGATCGAGCGGGCTTGCCAAGGGCTGATGCCGCTTGCCATTGGCGGAACGGCGGTCGGCACTGGCCTCAACGCGGACCCCCGCTTCGGCGAAACGGTCGCGCGCATTCTCGCTGAGGAGACCGGCGAGCCGTTCACGTCGGCGCGCAACAAATTCGCGGCTTTGTCAGCGGACGACGCGATGGTCAATGTCAGCGCGGCGATCCGCACCCTGGCCGGCGCATGCATGAAAATAGCCAACGACATCCGCCTCTATGTCAGCGGACCCCGTGCAGGCATCGGAGAACTGAAGATCCCGGAAAACGAGCCCGGCTCCTCGATCATGCCAGGCAAAATCAACCCCACCCAATGTGAAGCCTTGACCATGGTCGCGGTGCACGTGTTCGGCAACGATGTCGCGGTGGCCATGGCCGGCTCGCAAGGACATTTCCAGCTGAACGTGTTCAAGCCGGTGATCCTGCACAACGTTCTCGACTCGGCGCAGCTCTTGGCCGACGGGTGCCTTTCATTCAACGACAATTGCGCCGTGGGCATCGAGCCGGATGAGAAGCGCATCAAGGCGCATCTCGACAATTCGCTTATGCTGGTGACCGCGCTCAACCCGCATATCGGATACGAGAAATCCGCTCAGATCGCGATCAAAGCCCATCGCGAGGATACGAGCCTCCGGGACGCCGCTCTCGCGCTGGGCTTCGTCACGGCCGATCAGTTCGACAAATGGGTCCGTCCGGAGGACATGATCCACCCCCTCGCCGTCGACTAGAAGGTTAAGTGAAAGCGCTCGGGCTGGTCAATCAGGCGGCAGCCTTCGCGAACAGCCTAGCTTGAGGCCGCCCTCTTGTTCGTTTTCTCGTCAGGACTGGGACCGGCTCCTTTGAGTCGGACGACGGATTGCAGGATGTCGAACCAGAAGGGGGCCCCGAACAGCGCGGCGACGGCGGTGATGAACCAACCAATAACGGGCCGATACCACACCGAGGGAGACGCAACCCAAAAAGCTTCCCACTTGCCGTTTCCGTCCTGGAGGTCGAAAAAATGACCAGGCGGCCAGCCGACCGGGAAGCCGCTTCCTCTGATTGCGAGCTTGTTGATCGTCGTGACAAGATGTTCGCCGTTTTCAATAGCGCCCTTGGCGTCTGCTGGCCGAGGCTCCTCGCTCGACGCCGACTTTAACTTTTCGGCAAGAGCGGGTTGCTCCCAGACCAGGGTGGCGATCCGAATCGTGTCCAGATTGAGGGCAATTGCGCTCGCGAGCGCGATGGCGAAAAAGTCATCCATTGGGTTCAGCGTTTGAAATCGCCGCTCAACCGATCCATGCTGTAATCGAACCAGTTCGCGAGTTCCCTGGTCAGGCGGTTGATGTCGCCGCCGCAGCGCGTGACCATTCCCTGAAGCAATTGCTTGATCTGCGGGTCGGTGATTTTTGCGACCTGGGCATTGAGCGCGCTAATTCCCGCATTCACCTGAGCAACCGGATCGACTTCCGGCCCTTGCGCCGCCGCAATTGGAATCGCCGCGGACAGCCCGGTGATATCGAGCAAGGCCTCAGCGAACTGCATTTTGTCGATATAGGCCGGGGCGTTCTTGAGCGGGTCCGCGCTTCCCGGCCCGAGAGGATTGACCAACGCATGTTGATAGAGGTCCTTCGCCAGACCGACGAAACCGGGATCGTTGACGAGCGCCATCACCCCGTTTCGCAGATCTTTCATCCGCACATTGAGAAGTGAGTTGATCGCCTCGACAGCCGCGCTTGTGAACAGGCTGATAGCGAGGAAGCCGAAAGTATTCCGGCTGTCATGTCGAGAACGGTGCTTCCGAACATGGTTCATTCCCCCGGTGGGCGGGTTCGAACGCTATCGCGGAAGCGCCGAAACGCGTGTGAGGGGGATCACGGTTCGAACGTCAACACACCACCCGGCGAGATGGTCGCCAAAGTCCTTGAGCATTTCGCGAGCGTCACCCTCGAGCCGAAAGTGCAAGGCGCCGCCGCTGACGCGCAGTGCTATTTGAACCGCCGAGCAACGTGCGAATTTGACAAACGAGGAAGGATGGACATAATTCACGGGTATTAAACTAGGCCGCCAATAAGCGAGGGATATTGGCCGCATGCATCGCTCTTTTCGGGCGCTCTCGCTGTTGGTGCGCCCTCTTGATAGCAAGCGACCCAAGAGAGCCAATTGAGGAGGAAGCAATGGTAAAATTGATAGTTGCGACTACGATCGTCGTTGTGTGCTGTGGTGCAGCTTACGCTGGACCCAAATCTCAGCATGCGAGCACGATGAAAGCTCAGTGTTCAACGGACGTTAAAAACAAGGGCCTGACTGGCCAAGCCGCCAAGGACGAGTATAAGAAATGCTGGGCTGGCGGTGGTGAAGTGGCTCACTAAATGCCGCTAGGCTTGGTCAGACGTCTTATCTGGGGCGTCAAGCGAACCCGAGCGGCCGCGGAACCCGATAGCTAAACCCCATACGCCTTGAGAAACACGTCGACCCCTGCCTCGACCGAGGCTTCAATCTCCTCGCGGCTGATCGAATCGACGACCCCGAATACGAGGCGCTTGTAAATATAACTCTGGCAGAGGTCGACGAACTGCCAGGCGGCGCGCTCTGGGTCGGGCATTTTCAGAGCGCCCGCCTTCTGTAGGTGTTCAAGCTCAACCGCGAGGCGCGTCGCGCCGTACAGCGGCCCCGCTTCGTAGAAGGCGCGGCCGATGTGGGGGAATTTCTCCGCCGCCGCGATAACGACGCGGGCAAGCGAGCGCGTTCCCGGCGCCGACATCCGACTGATGAGCCGGACGCCGAAGTCCTTCAGCATGTCGCGAGCGTCGCCCTCGCGCCGAAACGTGCAGAGGCGCTCCGCGGCCTGGGCAAACTCGCCGCGAATGATTGCCTCGAACAATTCGTCCTTGGAGTTGAAATAGGCATAGAGGGTGCCCTTCGAGACGCCAGCGGCGCGGGCTATGTCGTTCATGCTCGCGCCGTCGAAACCAGCGCTTAGGAACACCTGACGAGCGCCCTCCACGATCTGGCGACGTTTGGCGCTGCCGTCATTGGCCAGCCCCGCGTCGCGCTCAAGCGCCTCAGATTCCATGCCAACCCTACTTTTCTCAGACGAATGAAACGGTGACCGAACCGTTCAGTTCGATTTTTCTTGCAATACGCGGCTCGTTCCGCTAAGTCAACGAGAAATGACCGAACGGTTCGGTCAACTTTTGGTTAAGGGTGCTCTCTCACATGGCCGATGACCTCCAGGTCGCGGGTTCTGGCGCCGAAACGGCGTCGCGAGCGATGACCGCTCCTCCGTCTGTGAGCCTTCCGACGCCTGCGACCGCCTCGCCGGGCGCTCTCGCCCATGCGGGGGCGGGCGGCGCGCCGCTTAAGCCCCCGCCGGCCAAGCGATCCGGCCTGCGCCG
Organism: uncultured Alphaproteobacteria bacterium; assembly: GCA_963737365.1. Classification (GTDB taxonomy): domain Bacteria; phylum Pseudomonadota; class Alphaproteobacteria; order Rhizobiales; family Beijerinckiaceae; genus Roseiarcus. The sequence continues at coordinate 1,196,121 of CAVTSD010000001.1, read as the reverse complement.
ATTTATCATGCCCGTCCTGATCCTCGCCGGGCTCGGTTATGGCGGCAAAACCGCTTACGACTATTTTGTCACGGGGCGCTTCCTGGTCTCGACCGATGACGCCTATGTCGGCGCGGACACAGCGATCATCGCGGCCAAGGCGATGGGCCACCTGACCGCGGTTCCCGTGGTTGACAACCAGGTCGTTCACAAGGGCGATCTGCTCGCTTCGATCGACGATGGCGACTATCAAAACGCGGTCGACGCCGCCCGCGCGCGCATCGGCACCGAAGACGCGACCATCGCCCGCTTCGCGCGCCAGATCGAGGCCCAGGGCGCGATCATCGCCCAGGCCGGAGCTCAGGTCGATTCAGCGGCAGCACAAGTTAAGAGCGCCGAGGCCGAAGTCGAGCGGGCCGCCCTCGAGCATGACCGCTCGCTCAAGCTCGCTCAGACAAATTTCGGCTCGCAGCAGCGGCTCGAGCAGGCGACCGCCGATCGCGACCGCACGGTCGCAGCGCTGGCCGCCGCCAAGGCGAGCCAGGCCTCGGCGGCCGCCGGCCTCGACGGCGCAAAGGCCAATCTCGATGTGCTCAGGGCGCAGAAGGACGAAGCCTCGCGGCAGCGCGACGAGCTCGTGACCGCCCAGGCGATGGCGGAGCGCAATCTTTCCTTCACCCGCGTACTCGCTCCCTTTGACGGAACCATCGGCAACAAGGCGGCTCAGGTCGGAAACCTGGTCCAGCCGGGAACCCGGCTGATGGCGCTGGTGCCGCTCAACGCCTCTTACGTCGACGCCAACTTCAAGGAAACGCAGCTCGCTAACGTCAAGCCTGGACAGAAGGTCGATGTCTCCGTCGACGCGCTCGACGGCAAGGTGGTCGAGGGCGTGGTGTCATCGGTTTCCCCGGCGTCGGGCTCCGAGTTCTCTTTGCTGCCGCCTGACAACGCAACCGGAAACTTCACCAAGGTCGTCCAGCGGGTTGCGGTGCGCATCACGTTTCCCGAGGACGTGCTGAAACAAGTCCCGCTCAGGTCCGGCCTCTCGGTCGTCGCGACCGTCCATACCCGCGATCCCGCGACGCCCGAGCCGACGCTGCTCGGAGCGCTTGGGCTCGAAGCCTTCGCGACCCGAAGCTTGAAGCCGTGACCAGCGCGGCGCCCGCGATAAGGCCAGGCGGGGCGTCGCCGGCGACCGATCTCATCGTCGCGCCGGCGGCGGTCGCGCAACGCGACTTCTCGGTCAAGCGGGTCGCGGCGTTCATCTTCATGGTGTTCGGGATGTTCATGGCGATCCTGGACATCCAGATCGTTTCAGCCTCCTTGTCGCAGATCCAGGCCGGGCTCTCCGCGTCGTCGGACGAAGTCACTTGGGTGCAGACCAGCTACCTGGTCGCTGAAGTGATCATGATCCCGCTGTCGGGCTTCCTGTCGCGCGTGGTGTCGACAAGGGTCATCTTCACTATTTCGGCCGGCGGCTTCACGCTCATGAGCTTCATGTGCGCCCACGCCAACTCGATCGAGGAGATGATCCTCTGGCGGGCGCTCCAGGGCTTCATCGGCGGCGGCATGATCCCCACGGTTTTCGCGTCCGCCTTCACCATCTTTCCGCGCGACAAGCAGCCGTTCATCGCGCCCATCATCGGCCTTGTGGCGACGCTTGCGCCGACGATCGGCCCAACGGTCGGCGGCTATCTCACCGACTGGTTTTCCTGGCACTGGCTGTTTCTGGTCAACCTCGGCCCGGGGATCATCGTCACCATCGCCGCGTGGCTCTTGATCGACTTTGACGAGCCTGACTATTCGCTTCTCACCCACTTCGACTATGTCGGTCTCGCCACCATGGCCGGCTTCCTCGGGGCGCTGGAATACGCGCTCGAAGAGGGTCCGTCGAAGGACTGGTTCGAAAGCACGCCGGTGACGATCGCAATCGTCATCTCGGCAGTGAGTTGCGTCGCCTTCTTCTGGCGTATGGCGACGGCGCGGCAGCCGATCGTCGATCTCAGCGCCTTCCGCGACCGCAATTTCTGGACCGGCTCGATGTTCGCCTTCGTGCTCGGCATCGGGCTATACGGCCTCACCTACATTTACCCCGTCTATCTCGCGGTGGTGCGCGGCTATTCGTCGCTGATGATCGGCAAGACGATGTTCGTGACGGGCCTCTGCATGTTCCTCACCGCGCCGCTCGCCGGGCGGCTGATGACGCGGGTGGACCCCCGTCTCATGATCGCAGCCGGCTTCGTCATGTTCGCAGTCGGGACCTATCAGGCCTCTTACGTCACCGTCGACTGGGACTTCTGGGAGCTTTTGTGGCCGCAGGTCTTCCGGGGCGTCGGGCTCATGCTGTCGATGGTGCCGATCAACAATCTGGCGCTCGGCACCATGCCGCCGCAGAAGATCAAGAACGCCTCGGGGCTTTTCAACCTGATGCGCAACCTCGGCGGCGCCGTTGGCCTTGCGCTGATCAACACCCTCCTCGACAAGCGCATGGATCTTCATCTCGAGATGCTGCGGGAATCCGTGAATTGGGGACGTCAGGTCGCGACGGATAGGCTGGCCAGCATGACTGCGGCGCTGGCGGCGCGAGGGTCGGACGCCGAGCTCGCAGCGACGCGTCAGCTTGCCCTGATCGTGCGGCGGCAGGCGGAGGTGATGGCGATCTCGGATGTGTTTATGGCCCTCACCGTAGTCTTTCTGGGCTGTGTTAGCCTGGCCGCGATGATGCGCCGCCCGGTGGCGGCGGGAGGGGGCGGCGGCGGTCACTAGCCGCGCGGTCGCAAGAAAAGCGAAGTTTTTTATCGCCGACAATTACAAAAAGGTAACAAAACCAACGTTAGTTCTATAAGCAACGGCACTTGCGGAGGGGCGCCGCGCGGCCATATTATGCGGGTCAGGCGCGCGTCCGAAAAAACTCAAGGCGAGCGCCGCCACTTATTATGAGGTTTCTCTCATGTCCAACTATGACCGTTACGCCAGCCCGCGCCCCGGTGCGGGGTACGCACGGTCCGGCGTCGCTGTCGATCAGGGCCTCCGGGCCTATATGATCGGCGTCTACAACTACATGACCCTCGGGCTCGGCGTGACTGGGTTGGTGGCCTACGCCGCCTTCGCGTTTGGCACGGTCAATGTGGGCAACGGGCGCTTGGCGCTGACCGACTTCGGTCATGCGATCTACGTCTCGCCGCTCCGCTGGCTGATCGTGCTGTCGCCGCTCGCGCTCGTGTTCTGGTTGTCCGCCCGCATCAACACGATGTCGGTGGCGACGGCGCGAAACGCCTTCATCGCCTTTGCCGCGCTGATCGGCTTGTCGATGTCGGCGCTGCTGGTGGTCTACACCGGCGCTTCGATTGGGCGCGCGTTCTTCGCCGCCGCGGCCGCGTTCGCAAGCCTCAGCCTCTACGGCTACACGACGCAGCGCAGCCTGTCCGCGATGGGGTCGTTCATGATGATGGGGGTCATCGGCCTCATCGTCGCGAGCCTGCTGAACATGTTCCTTCACAGCACCGGGTTGCAGTTCGGCATCTCGCTGCTTGCGGTCGTGATCTTCGCCGGCCTGACCGCCTGGGATACGCAGTCGATCAAGGAGATGTACTTCAGCGGGGACAGCTACGAGATGGTCCACAAGAAGTCGATTCACGGCGCGCTTCGCCTCTACCTCGACTTCATCAACATGTTCCAGGCAATCCTTATGCTGACAGGATCGCAGCGGAGCAACTGACATCGGATCGTTAATCTAACCATCTAGCTCTTCCCCCGGTTCTCCTGAGTGCGAGCCGGGGGATTTTTTTGTTTAGATCGTCGATTAATCGTTGGGGGAGGAACATGCGTGGGCTTCGCGTTGGCGTCGTGGCGTCAGTTCTCTCGGTCGTCCTGGCTCAGGGCGCCGAAGCCGCGCAACTCAAGATTACCGATGTCAAAGCCTACGCTTTTCTGGAACATGCGGGGAAACTCTCCGACGATCTTGTGAGCGGCGGCGAGAGCCTCGTTGACGCGCCGAAAGGGGGCGCGCTCGGCGGCGACACGGCGACCGGCCTCCTTATCGATTTCACCTTCGAGGGCGACAAAAACGCTTCGCCAAAATATGCGACGGCGGTTGTCGATCTCACGCAGACTGGACGTTCCGGTCCCATCACCACCCACAAGGCCTTTACCAACTTTATCTTTGGCCCGGACGGGATCGAGCACAAAGCGGTTTTCCTGGACGGCGCGACGTGCATGCCACTCGCCATTCAGGTTCATGCGGGAAAGACGGAAAAGTCGGCGAAACTCGATTTCCACTGCACGGAGACCGTCGCCCCGAAATGAACTGGCCGGGGGCCACGCGCGCGATCAGTCGTCGCTAAGCCCCAGCACGTCCCCCATCGAATATAGCCCGGGCTTGCGGTTCGTGGCCCACATGACAGCCTTGAGCGCGCCGCGGGCGAAGAGCGCGCGATCCTCGGCATGATGGCTCAACGTCACCCGCTCGCCTTCTCCGGCGAAGATGACGCTGTGATCGCCCACGACCGTACCGCCCCGCAGCGCGGCGAAGCCGATGTCGCCGATGCGGCGAGCGCCGGTCAGGCCGTCGCGGCCACGCGACGAGTGGTCCTTGAGCGCAACTTTGCGGCCCTCAGCCGCGGCTTCGCCAAGAAGCAGCGCCGTGCCGGAGGGCGCATCGACTTTCATGCGATGATGCATCTCGACGATCTCAATGTCGAAATCGTTGCCCAGCGCCGACGCCGCCCGCCGCGTCAGCGCCGCGAGAAGATTGACGCCGATGCTCATGTTGCCGGAGCGCACGATCGGGGCGTGGCGCGCCGCCCAGTCGATCCTGTCGAGATCCTCGTCGCTCAAGCCGGTCGTGCCGATCACGTCGGCGATGCGCGCTTGCGCAGCGAGGCCGGCGAGAGCAACGCTTGCGGCGGGCGAGGAGAAATCGATGATCGCGTCGGCGTCGAGCAGCAGGGGCAGCGGATCGGCCACGATCTCTAGGCCCTTGGCAGGGCAGCCGGCAAGCGCCGCCGGATCCTGGCCGAGCCAGGGCGAGTCTTCACGCTCGAGCGCGCCGGTGAGCTTGAACCCGTCCGTCTCATGAATCGTCCGCACGACCATGCGCCCCATGCGGCCGGCGGCGCCGCTCACAATCAGCCTTAAGTCGGCCATTTCGCGGGCTTCCTTCGCTCAGGCGTCAGCCCGGCTGGGGCCCGTCGTAGCCTTCGACGATGACGAGGTCGGCGACGCTGGCGGCGTCGCGAAGCTTGGCTGCTTCTCGATATTCTTCCGATTCATGGCAGGCGACGGCGGTCTCGTAGTCGCGAAACTCAATCACGACATTGCGCTCCCGCGCCTTGCCGCTTGTGACGACATGCTTGCCGCCACGGACGAGGAACCGCCCTCCGTATTTCGCAAACGCCACCGCATTGGCATTGACGTATTTCTGGTAGCTTTCGGCGTCGTTCACGTCGACATGAACCACCCAGTACCCCTTGGGCATGCGTCAAACTCCCTCGACCAGAACCATCTCGATGTCCGCCGCGCCTTCGCGCAACGCCCGCGCCGCCTGATATTGCTCGGAATGAATATAGCGACGCGCTGCATCGTAGCTTTCGAACTCGAGCACGATGTTGCGCGCTCGCGCCGCGCCCTCCAAGGCCTCGCTACGACCGCCGCGCGCGAGCAGCTTGCCGCCATGCTCGGCGAGCGCCTTGGTCGCCGCCGCGACATAGCGCGCGTAGGCGTCGGGATTGGTGATATCGATACGCGAGATGACGTAACCCTTGGGCATGAGCCTTCCTATCACAGCGCTTTTGCGAGCTTAGCTCGGCTCCGGCCACTCAAGTCAATGCGCCGCGGATTTCCGCGGCGATCGCATCCGCCGCCGCGCGAGGATCAGGCGCCTGCGTGATCGGGCGCCCCACTACCAGATAGTCGGCGCCGTTGCGGATGGCTTGGGCAGGCGTGGCGACGCGCTTCTGGTCGCCGACGGCGCCGCCTGCGGGCCGAATGCCGGGAGTGACAAGGAACAGCTTGGCGCCGACGGTCTGACGCGCCAGGACCGCTTCCTCGGCGCTCGCCACCAGGCCGTCGACGCCGAGCTCGAGCGCCTGTTCGGCACGCCGCCGAACAGTCTCGACCACGCCGAAGCGATACACCGCGTCGAAAAGATCGCCGTCGTCGTAGGAGGTCAGCACGGTCACCGCGAGGATCTGCATCCCCGATCCCTTGGCGCCCGCGACCGCCGCGCGCATCGTCTGAGGATAGGCGTGAACAGTGAGGAACCGCGCGCCCAGTTTGGCCGCTTGCGCGGTCGCCCGCTCGACGGTGTTGGGAATGTCATGCAGCTTGAGGTCGAGAAAAACCTGTTTGCCGCCCGCAGAGAATTCAGGCACGAGCGGCAGGCCGCCGCCGTAAGCGAGCTCCATGCCTATCTTATAAAAGACCGCGCTCTCGCCGATCCGCTCGACCAGCCGCCGCGCGTCTCCAGCGTCAGGCCTATCGAGGGCGACGATCAATCGGTCGCGCGGCGCAAGCGGTGTCATTTCATCCGACCTTCCGCAACGCTCTTTGCATCGAGACGATAGGTCCAGACAAAGGCCGGCGGCAGATTAAGCAAGATCGGCCTCGAGCGAAGGGCGGAATAACGATCGGCGCAAGCCTCGCGCGGAATAGGCGACTGAAGCCCGTAGGTGAACTGCACGAATACCCCCGCCGGCCCCATCAACGCGAATGCGTCGGCGATCAGTTTCGTGCGGCGAGGCGGCGGTTGGTTGAGCAAAGGTAGACTGGAGACAATTGCGGCGACCGGCTCGCCCGAGAAGGACGCGAGCGTACGCGGGAGATCGTAAGCGTCGCCCTGGATCACGCGGACGCCCTCGAAGCGCCTCTCCAGCATGCGGCAGAAGCCAGGATCGTACTCGATCAGCACGAGCCGCTTTGAGGCTACGCCGGTCTCGATCAGCGACTGGGTTACCGGCCCGGTTCCGGGTCCGAGTTCGACGACGAGGCCATTCGATGGCGAGCCGATCGCCGCCGCCATCGCGCGCGCGAGCGCTCGCCCCGATGGCGCGACCGCGCCGGTCAGCCGCGGCGCTGCTACGAGAGTCTTGAGAAAACGCGCGCTGTCGGCGAGCCCGCGCCGACGCGCTCCGCCGGGCGTTTGGGCTTGCATTGCGGCTCCGTTCGCGAACTCCAATCAGGCCAGCGCTTATAACGAGGGGAGACGCGCCTGCATAGAAGGATCGGCTGGTTCAGTGCTTATGAGATAACGCCCGCTGCCAGTCGGAGGACCTATGTCCAGGGTCTCAAAATCCCCGTCGATCGATGCCGACACCATCGAGCGCGAGATCGTCGCGCGGCTCACCGCTGCAAAGCTGCGCCCGCGTTTCGACAAGGTGGCCTTGCGTTTCGTGGGCAGGCTTAAAGCCTTTTTGTCCAGCGTTGTTCCGGAAGGGCAGATCGTGGTCTTCACAATCTGCGCTCCGATAAAGCTTCCCGGGAAAACAGCTGCGGCGCTGGAAAACATAGTGCGCTCCGGCCCGCTTGAGGCCGAGCGCCGCGAGATCATTCACGATAACAAGGTTCGTATCCGGTGGCTGAAGGACGTCCCACCGCACATGCCCAAAGTGCTGGGTTTCGTGCATAGCGGCGAGTCGGACGCCGACGCCATCCTCGCCTCGGCGGAGGCGCGACTGCTCGAGCAGAATGGGGAGAAGTAGCGGCGGACAGGCGCCTTGGCGCCCCTCGAGAGCGTCAGGCTCGACCCTCGAAGAACTCCTTCATCTTGGCGAAGAAGCCCGCGCTTTCGGGCTGGGTCGTGTGGGACGATTCGGACGCGAACTCCGTCAACAGCTCGCGCTGTCGCCGCGTGAGGTTCTGTGGCGTCTCGACGACGAGCTGGACAAACAGGTCGCCCGAATCGCGAGCTCGAAGCACCGGCATGCCCTTGCCGCGCAGCCTCATTTGGCGCCCCGATTGGGCGCCTTCCGGAACGGTGACCTTGGACTCTGTCCCATCGAGCGTTCGGACATTGAATTCCCCGCCGAGCGAGGCCTGCACCATCGAGATCGGCACGCGGCAATAGAGGTCGGCGCCGTCGCGTTGGAAGAAGGCATGCGGTTTGACGGTGAGAAAAATATAGAGATCGCCCGGCGGACCGCCGCGCATTCCAGCCTCGCCCTCGCTGGTCAGGCGAATGCGGGTGCCGTCCTCGACGCCGGCGGGAACGTTCACTGACAACGTTCGCTCCCGGGTCACGCGGCCGGCTCCGGCGCATTTGTCGCAAGGGTTTTCGATGGTCTGCCCGCGGCCATGACAGGTGGGGCAAGTGCGTTCGATGGCGAAGAAGCCCTGCTGCGCGCGCACGCGGCCATGCCCGCCGCAAGTCTTACAGGTCGCCGGCCGCGAACCCGCGCGCGCGCCGGAGCCGGAGCAGGCTTCGCAGGCGACCGAAGTCGGCATGCGAATAGACGCGGTCTTGCCGTGAAACGCCTCTTCGAGCGTGATCTCGAGGTTATAGCGCAGGTCGGCGCCGCGCTCTCGGCCTGAAGTCTGGCGTCCGCGCCGGCCGCCGCCCATCATGTCGCCGAACAGATCGTCGAAGATGTCGGACATCGACGCCGCAAAGCCGTCGCTCATCCCGCTCTGATCGAAGGCGGCGTGACCATAGCGGTCATAGGCCGCGCGCTTCTGGGCGTCCGAGAGGTGCTGATAAGCTTCGTTCAGTTCCTTGAACCGCGCCTCGGCCTGCTTGTCGCCTGGGTGCCGGTCAGGATGACACTGCATCGCCGCCTTGCGGAAGGCGGACTTGAGCTCAGTCTCGGTCGCCGTTTTGGCGACGCCCAGGGTTTCGTAGAAATCGCGCTTGGCCATCGTTCAGCGCGCCCACAGCCTATCCATGCCTCAGACCTACTAACGCTGCGCCGCGTTTCAAGAGGGCGGATCTCATTCCGGACTTCAAAGCCGGCGTCTTGAACCCCGCCTCGCAGTCAGTCCGGTCTCCGCCCGCCATCGCGGCCCCCTCCCCCAAAGTCAAAGCCGGCCGCGCTTACACGGCCGGCTTCATGCGTTCAGGACTTCTTTTTGTCGTCGTCGACTTCGCGGAACTCCGCATCGATGACGTCGTCCTTGGCCTGCGCGCCGGCTTCGGCGCCTGCTTCGCCCGGCGCGCCGCTCGCCTGCTGGGCCTTATACATGGCCTCGCCAAGCTTCATTTGCGCCTGCATAAGGTCGTTGGTGCGGGCCTTGATCGCCTCGACGTCCTCCCCCTGCAGGGCCGTGCGCAGGGAAGCGACCGCCGACTCGATGGCGCTGCGATCGGACTGGGCGACCTTGTCGCCATATTCGTTCAGCGCCTTTTCAGCGTCATGCGCAAGCGACTCGCCGCTATTCTTGGCGTCGACCATTTCGCGCCGCTTCTTGTCCTCGGCCGCGTGCGCTTCCGCGTCCTTCACCATCTTGTTGATGTCGGCTTCGCTCAAGCCGCCCGAGGCCTGAATGCGGATCTGCTGTTCCTTGTTGGTCGCCTTGTCCTTGGCGGTCACGTTGACGATGCCGTTGGCGTCGATGTCGAACGTCACCTCAATCTGGGGCACGCCGCGCGGGGCGGACGGGATCCCAACGAGATCGAACTGGCCAAGCGCCTTGTTGTCGGCCGCCATCTCGCGTTCGCCCTGGAAGACGCGGATGGTGACCGCGGTCTGATTGTCCTCGGCGGTCGAGAACACCTGGCTCTTCTTGGTCGGGATGGTCGTGTTGCGCTCGATGAGCCGGGTGAACACGCCGCCCAGCGTCTCGATGCCGAGCGAGAGGGGCGTCACGTCGAGCAGCAGCACGTCCTTGACGTCGCCCTGCAGCACGCCCGCCTGAATGGCCGCGCCGATGGCGACCACCTCGTCCGGGTTGACGCCCTTATGCGGCTCCTTGCCGAAGAACTGCTTGACGACTTCCTGCACCTTGGGCATGCGCGTCATGCCGCCAACCAGAACCACTTCGTCGATCTGACCTGCGGACAGGCCCGCGTCCTTGAGCGCCTTCTTGCAGGGCTCGACCGTCTTCTGGATCAGGTCGTCGACCAGCGCCTCGAACTTCGCGCGCGTCAGCTTGAGCGCGAGATGCTTCGGCCCGGTGGCGTCGGCGGTGATGTAGGGGAGGTTGATTTCGGTCTGGGTCGCGGACGAAAGCTCGATCTTCGCCTTCTCTGCCGCCTCTTTCAGGCGCTGAAGCGCAAGCTTGTCCTTGGTCAGGTCGATGCCTTGCTCTTTTTTGAATTCGCCAGAAAGATACTCGACGAGCCGCATGTCGAAATCTTCGCCGCCGAGGAAAGTGTCGCCGTTCGTCGACTTCACTTCGAACACACCGTCGCCGATCTCGAGCACGGACACGTCGAAGGTTCCGCCGCCTAGGTCGTAGACCGCGATGGTGCCGGCTTTCTTTTTGTCCAGGCCGTAGGCAAGCGCCGCCGCCGTCGGCTCGTTGATGATGCGCAACACCTCAAGGCCGGCGATCTTGCCGGCGTCCTTGGTGGCCTGACGCTGGGCGTCGTTGAAATAGGCGGGAACCGTGATGACCGCCTGGGTGACCGGGCCGCCGAGATGGGCCTCGGCCGTCTCCTTCATCTTCTGCAAGATGAAAGCGGAAATCTGCGACGGCGAATATTGCTTGCCGTCGACATTGACCCACGCGTCGCCATTGGGACCGCGAACGATCTTATAGGGGACGAGCGACATGTCCTTTTTGCTGATCGGATCGTCGAACTGCCGCCCGATGAGCCGCTTGATCGCAAAGATGGTGCGTTCCGGATTGGTCACCGCCTGCCGCTTGGCGGGCTGGCCCACGAGACGTTCGCCGTCGTCGGTGAACGCAACGATTGAAGGCGTCGTACGCGCGCCTTCGGAATTCTCAATCACCTTGGGGGTCGAGCCCTCCATGACAGCGACGCACGAATTGGTTGTGCCAAGGTCGATGCCGATTACTTTCGCCATTACTTACCCCTGTTCTTCTGCGGGACCACCCCGCCCCAAAGCGGCAAGGTCCAGGAGAGGCGCTTCACCGATCGCTTCGTAGCCGACGGCTGACGTCTTCCGATCCCCATCTTCATCCAGATTTCCGTCCAGATTTCCGTCGACCCGGCGCGTGTCGCGCCCAAACCAGACAGTCGGGGCGTATATAGGGGGGCGATTTTAGCGGCGCAAGGCGCGGAAGCCGTGGATTTTTCAAGCTTTGGCCTCACTATTCTCCAATCGCCCACGCCTTCCCCTTTCTCGTCAGCGCCTCTACAGTCGGCCCCATGACTCGACGCTTCCGCTGCTTGGTTTGCGGGCTCTTCGCCGCGGCCCTCGCGACGAGCGCGGCCCGCGCGCAACTGATGCTCCCTGGCGCGGCTCCGGCGGAGCCCCAAGGCGCAAAAGTCGCGGCCGCGAAGCCGAAGCACAAGAGTTCGGGCGCCTCCGCCACCTCCGTCACAGAGACGAGAGATGCCGGCAAGGGCCTGGAAGCGAACCTTGCGGCAGGGGTCGGGAGCCTTGCCGGGCGGCCGCTCATGCTCAACGGCAAGTCGGGACTCTTGCAGATTTCCGGCGATGACAAGTCGATTATTATCGACAAGCTGCAGCTTGCCGGCGAGGGCCTATCCGATTCGTCACAGCGCTGTGTCGTCGACATCGTGGGAGAGACGCCGATCGAGGCGACGAACGTCGGCCGCGCGGACGGGCTCGAGCGGTTCGAGGCCAAAGTTCCCGCTTGCCCGATCTCGTTCGACATCCTGGACGGCGCGGTGCTGGTGCCGACCCAGATCACGGCCTGCGTCTTCAAGGCCGCCGACTGCCAAACCGCTCCGGGCGGTCTCTGGGGACCCGAAGGCGCATCGCTGGTCGGCGATGCGGCCAAGATCGTGAAGGAGCGCGCCGCGGCGGAAAAGGCCATGGGCAGAATCGTGCACATTCTTGACGATCGCGCCGAGGACAGCGCCCAGGCGGCCGATCTCGTGCGCGATCAGAAAGGATTCGCCGGGCAGCGCGACGAGCTCTGTCGCGATTACGCAAAGGAAAGCCTTCACGGCTATTGCGCCTTGCGCGTCACCGAGGCGCGCGTGGCGCTTTTGCAGGCCAGGCTCGATGAGCTGGGCCCGGCGACCGCCGCGTCCAAAGCGGCGAGCGCAAAAACGAAGAAGACAAAAACGAAGAAGGGCGCCAAGCAGCCTTAGCCGGAATCTTCGGAACTGACCGGTCGTTGAGTTGCGAGGAGTTCGATGACGCAGGATTTGACAAGCCTAGGCAGCAGCTCCGCCACTGGAACTCACGGCGCGCGTTCCCTGAAAGCCAGGGCAGCGGAGGAATTCCGCCGGTTCCTCCTGCTATTCTTCTACCTCTGGATCCTGTTCGGCGTTTTCGTGCTCAATCAGGGTGTCGTCCTGCGCGAACACGGCATCGACTTCGCCATGCAGGGGTTCGCCTTCATCAACGCTTTGGTCTTCGCCAAGGTGATGATGCTGTTCGAAATGTTCGACCCCGGACGCTGGTTGCGGACGCGGCCGCTCATCTATCCGATCCTCTACGAGACTTTCCTCCTGACGGCCCTTTTCCTGGTGGCCCACGTCCTCGAAAAGACAATCGAAGGAATGGTCCGGGGAAAGACGATCGCCGAGAGCGTGCCCGTACTGGGCGGCGGAGGCCTCGCAGGATTCCTCAGCATCACCGCCATCCTGTTCATTGCGCTGATCCCGTTTTTCGGTCTGCGGAATCTCAGCCTGATCATGGGCGAGGGGCGGCTCTACGCGCTGATCTTCGAGCGGCCGTCTGTGCCGCAGAGCGAAGGCGGCGGCGCTTCGTCGCGATCCGTCTAGCAGCCGCCAGCGGACTTTATCTCTCCGGGCGGCTCGGCTAGCTTAAGTTGAGTGCAATGGGCCGCCGGAACGGGTCCGCCTTTGCGAGGACGATGGTCGATGTGGAATGAATTCAAGGAATTCGCGCTTAAAGGCAATGCGCTCAGCCTAGCGATCGGCGTCATCATCGGCGCGGCATTCGGCAAAATCGTCGACGCTCTGGTCAACGACATCATCATGCCGGTTCTCGGCATTGCCGGCAAAGCGGATTTTACGAACTACTTTATTCCGTTGTCGAGCGGGGTGACCGCGACCAATCTCACGGATGCGAGAAAGCAAGGCGGCGTCCTCGCCTACGGCGACTTTATCACCGTGGTGATCAACTTCCTCATCGTCGCGATCGCGCTGTTCGTTGTCATCAAGGGGATCAACACGCTAACCAGGAGAGCGGCGAAGGAGCCTCCGATTCCGGCGCCGCCCACCCAGGAAGTCGTCCTTCTGACCGAGATCCGCGACCAGCTCGCCAGACGCAGCGCTTAACGCCGCTAGCTCGCAGCTTCCGAGGCGGCGGCGCTGACCTGGGCGGCATGGTCGCTTCGCGCCATCCAGAAGGCCATCTGCGCCACGATTCCCGCGGCAAGGAGCACAAGCGCGGAGGCGAAAGCCGGGTTCGACCCCAACCCCGCGAGCGCGACCAGAGCCGCGCCGACAGCCATCTGGATCGAACCGTAGAGCCCGGAAGCTGTTCCCGTGACTCGCGGGTTCACGCTGATCGCTTTGACAAGGGCGGCGGGCGCCGCCGCGCCCACCCCCACGCTGAACGCAAACATCGTGACGACGATCGCAGCCAGGGTCGCCCGGTCGGCGATCAGCAGGCCGAGAAAGGAGGCCGCCGCGACAACGCTGAGCGCGTTCGCGACGACGACGAAACGCGTCAAGGAAAACCGCGCAATGAGCTGACTTGCGAGCAGGCTGCCAAGCCAGAGTCCGGAAACAAGCAGCGCCAGATAGAGGCCTACGCTCGCGGCCGGGACATGCAGCCGATCGACAAAGATGAAGGGCGCGCAAGCGATGAACGCGTAGAGGGAGGTCGTCGCGCAACCGCCGCCGATCGCGTAGCCCAGGAACCGCCGGGAGCGGAGCAGGCCGACATAGTCGCGGGCATAACGCGAGGCGCTGACGAAGACCGCGGCTTGAGGACGGGTCTCGGGCAAAATGCGCCACGCGAGCACGAAGTTGGCGACGCCGAGGGCGGTAAGTCCCATCAGAATCGTTCGCCACCCCCAAAGGCTGCTAAGCCCGGCGCCTATCAGCGGAGCGACCGCCGGGCCTGCCGTCACCAATAAATTCGTGAGCGCCAAGCGGCGCGCGGCTTCATGCGCCTCAGAGGTGTCGCGAATGATCGCGCGGGCGAGCACCAGGCCTGAACACCCCCCTACGGCCTGAAAAAAGCGCGCGAGGATGAGCGTGTGGGTGTCGGGCGCGAAGAGCCCAGCGACGCTCGCGACCGTGAAAATAAAGAGGCCAACTAGCAGCGTCGGCCGGCGGCCAAAGCGATCGGACGCCGGCCCGTAGACCAACTGCCCCACGGCCAGGCCAAGGATGTAGAGACTGATCGTCAGCTCCAGAGCGGCGGGCGTCGCGTGGAGGTCCTTGGCCGCTGCGGGGAGCGCCGGCACGAATATGTGCATGCCGACAGGCCCGCTGAAGGTGAAGAGGCCCAAAAGCCAGAGCGGCACGGCGCGTCGGCGGCTAAGGTTCATCGGGCCGAAGACCGCTTGCGCTCTGGCGCGTCGGATCGCGCTTCCGCAAGACTCGAAAGCCGATCCCGCACGGTTTCGAGCAGACGAAGCGAACGCCTCAACTCCTCATCCGAAATTTCGCCAAGGACGACGTCGCGAATCTGTTGAGATACGCGCTCGACCTGATCGACTGTCCGGCGGCCCCGCGGCGTCAGGATGAGGCTGTTCGCGCGGCGGTCAGCGCGGTCCTCGCATCGCTCGACAAGGCCCGACTCTTCGAGCGCATCGAGCAAGCGAACGACAGAAGATCCGTCCAGAGACAGAGAAGCAGCCAACTCATTCTGCCGCATCGGGGTGTCAGACCGCGCGATCCGAAGCAGGGGGAGCCACGTCGCTTCCGTCAATCCGTAGGCTTGCAAGCGTCCGTCAACCGCGCGCCGCCATTCCCGCGCCACATGGGCGACGAGAGGAGCGAATCGAGCGCGAGCGTCTTTTGTAGCGGGCGGCATCGGCGCTCTAATAGATGGCATATCAATGAATGCGCTATCAATTATCTGTGAGGCGAGTCCGAACGGACAGCCATACGGGCGCAGTCAAGCGACCTAACGCCCCAGCGGCAAACCGCCGGTTCCGGGTCTTACGCGTTCGTCGAATCCAGGCGGACGCTGCGCAACCTCAGCGCGTTGGCGATCACGCTCACCGACGAGAGCGCCATTGCCGCTGCGGCCAAAACCGGCGACAACGTGAGGCCAAAGGCCGGATAGAGAACGCCGGCGGCGATCGGCACGCCGGCGGCGTTGTAGATGAAGGCGAAGATCAGGTTCTGCTGGATGTTGCGCATCGTCGCATGCGAAAGCTTGCGCGCGGCGACCACGCCGCGAAGATCGCCCCCGATCAGCGTGATCCCAGCGGCCTCGATCGCCACATCGGTTCCTGTCCCCATCGCGATGCCGACGTCGGCGGCGGCAAGCGCCGGGGCGTCGTTGACGCCGTCGCCGGCCATGGCGACGACTCGTCCTTCCTTCCGCAAGCGCTCGACTATCTTGCCCTTGTCCTGCGGCAGAACGTCCGCCTCGATGTCGGCAATCCCGAGCCTGCGTGCGACCGCCGCCGCGGTCGCACGATTGTCGCCGGTGAGCATGACGACGCGCACACCCATATCTTTCAACATACGGAGCGAATCGGGCGCGCTCGCCTTGATCGGATCGGCGACAGCGATCACGCCGCCTGCGGCGCCGTCGATCGCGGCGAAGACCGCCGTCGCGGCTTGGCCGCGCAATGTGTTCGCCGCTTCTTCGAGAGCGCCGACGTCTATGCCGCCCGCCTGCATCATGGCTCGATTGCCGAGCGCGACTTTGCGTCCCTCGATGGTTCCGGACACCCCTTTGCCTGGAACGCTCTCGAAGCCATCGACCTTGGCGAGCGTGAGACCGCGATCCGTCGCGGCGCGCAAGATCGCCGCCGCGAGAGGGTGCTCGCTGCCGCGCTCAAGACTGGCTGCGAGCGTGAGCAGCGTGTCCTCGCTGATACCTAAGGCAGGCTTTAGCGCCACGACCGTCGGCTTTCCCACGGTCAGCGTGCCCGTCTTGTCGACGACCAGAGTGTCGATCTTTTCGAGCCGCTCCAGCGCTTCGGCATTTTTGATCAACACCCCAGCTTGAGCGCCGCGACCGATGCCGACCATGATCGACATCGGCGTCGCCAGTCCAAGCGCGCATGGGCAGGCGATGATCAGCACGGAAACCGCCGCGACCAGACCATGCGCCAGCCGCGGCTCGGGACCCCATATCGCCCAGGCGGCAAAGGCGAGCGCGGCGGCCGCGATGACCAGCGGCACAAACCAGCCGGAGACCTGGTCGGCAAGGCGCTGGATCGGGGCGCGGCTGCGCTGCGCTTGCGCCACCATCTGCACGATCTGCGAGAGCACCGTTTCGCGACCAATCTTCTCTGCGCGCATGACGAAGGCGCCGGACTGGTTCATCGTGCCGCCGATCACCTTGTCGCCTACGCTCTTGCCTACGGCCATCGATTCTCCGGTCAGCATGGACTCGTCGACCGCGCTTCGTCCTTCGACGATTTGACCGTCGACCGGCACTCTCTCGCCCGGCCGAACACGCAGCTTGTCGCCGATTTTGACCGCGTCGAGCGCGACCTCCTCATCCGCTTGATCCGCACGGACGAGCCGCGCCATCTTTGGCGTCAGATCGATGAGCGCGCGAATCGCGCCGCCCGTTTGTTCGCGCGCTCTGAGTTCCAGCACCTGCCCGAGCAGGACAAGGGTGGTGATGACCGCCGCCGCTTCGAAATAGACGGCGACCGCGCCATGGCCGCCACGGAACGCGGACGGGAACAGGCCCGGCGCAACGGTAGCGACAACGCTATACGTCCACGCCACGCCGACCCCCATGGCGATCAGCGTGAACATGTTGAGATTGCGGTTCTTGAGCGAGGCCCAGCCGCGCTCGAAGAACGGCCAGCCGGCCCAAAGCGCGACCGGGGTCGCGAGCGCCAGCTCAATCCAGTTGGAAAGCGCTTCCGGCAACAATCCATGCGGGCCGGCTAGATGGCCGCCCATCTCGAGTGCGAAGACGGGAATGGAGAGCGCAAGCGCGATCCAGAAGCGCCTGCTCATGTCAATCAGTTCCGCGCTCGGGCCAGTCGCCTCCGTCGCGATTTCGGGCTCCAGCGCCATGCCGCAAATCGGACAGGCTCCGGGATGGTCCTGTCGGATCTCAGGGTGCATCGGGCAGGTGTAGATCGCGCCCGGCGCCGCGGGCTTCGGCGAGGCCGCCGGGCTCGCGTGATGGGCGTGGTCATGCGCGGGGCTCGCCGACGCGTCAGCTGGCGAGGCCAGGTAGCGCGCTGGCTCGGCGACGAATTTTTCGCGACAGCCGGCGGAGCAGAAAAAGAAGGTCTCCCCGCCGTGCTCAGCCTTGTGCTTGGCCGTCGCGGGATCGACCGCCATGCCGCAAACCGGGTCTTTCGCGAGCGGGTTTGTGACCTCGGCCAAGGTTGTCGAGGATTGGTGCTTGTGTTCCATGACCCAGAGGCATAAACCTTCCTATCATGGGAAGGTCAAGTGGATTCGTGAAATGAACATCGGCGCGGCGGCGGCCTCGAGCGGCGTGAACGCCAAGATGATCCGCCACTATGAGGCGATCGGACTCCTGCGCCCTGCTGAGCGCCGCGCGAACGACTACCGCGATTACGGCGAGCGCGATCTTCACGAACTGAGATTCATTCGCCGCGCACGGAAACTCGGTTTTTCAATCCCTGAAATCGGTGAGTTGCTGGCTTTATGGCGCGACCGGAGCCGACCCAGCCGCGAGGTCAGGCGCATCGCCGAGGTCCATATCAGCGATCTTCAGGCGCGCGTCGCCGAGATGCAGGCGATGGCTGACACCCTCCGAAACTTGGTCGCGGCATGCCACGGCGACGATCGTCCGGACTGCCCAATCCTCGATAACCTCGCACTGGGCGGAGGCGCCCGGGAATTCTGCTAGCAGTCGGCTCCCTCGGCTTCCGCGCCGCGGGAGCCGTCGATATCAGGCGGCCGCTTTTGCCGTCTCGGCGCGATACACTGCGGATTCGAAATCGATGTACCCGCCAACTGAAGCCGGGTCCGCAAAGGGCAAGATCTGAGTGGCCCAAAAGCCGCCGACCCCATTCTTGCGATCAATCCAGAAGTAGAGATTGGCGAGCCCCGCCCAAGCGAGCGAACCGGCCGGCCGGCCGGTTGGGGCGTCGTGGTCGTTGATCATGAAGGTCAGCGCCCAGGATTTCGGCATTCCGGGGAAGAACTCGGCGTAGTTGGAAAGGCTCGGGATGACACCAGGCAGTCCCTTGATTTTCATGTCGCCGGGAAGACCGTTTCTGGCCGCCATCTCGACGGTTTCCTTCTTGAGAACACGGTCCCCAGGTCCCCGACCGTCGTTCAACCACATCCGGATGAACTTCGCGTAGTCGAGCACCGTCGAGTAGAGCCCGTGGCCCCCCATATGCACCTCGGGCTCCGGCGGCAGCGCGAAGTCCGGGAGCGGCGTTAGTTGCCCCTTTTCGTCCCGCTGATGCATGGTCACCATGCGCTTGCGCATCGAGTCATTCATCGAGAATGCGGTGTCCTCCATGCCCAGCGGTTTGAAGATCCGCTCCTTCATGACTTCGCCGAGCCGCTTGCCGGTGATCCCCTCCACCACCTGCCCAGCCCAGTCGATGTTTGAGCCGTATTCCCATTGCTCGCCGGGATCGAACAGCAGCGGCGTGCGAATCGAAGCATGCGAGGCCGTGACGACGCTCGGCTGTCCGTGGTTCTGAGCAAGTTGATTGTAGTTCTCATTGAAGAAGTCGTAGCCAAAGCCGGCGGTGTGAAGCAGCAGCATGCGCGTGGTTATGTCGCGCTTCGGCGCGCGAAGTTTCGGCTTTCCGGCGCTATCGAACCCTTCGAGCACTTGGACCTTGCCGATCTCCGGGGCGTAGGTCTTCGCCGGCGCATCAAGGTCCAGCTTGCCGTCTTCCACCAACTGAAGGCACGCCGTACCGGTAATCGCCTTGGTGGTTGAGAAAATCGCGAAGACGCTGTCGGTCGTCATCGGGGCATCGGCGCCAGCCTGGCGCACGCCGAACGCGCCCTCGTAGATGTTGGCGTTGCGGTCCGTTGCGACGGCAACGACGCCCGGCACCCCGGGGGTGGAATTGACGGCCTTATTGAGTACGGCGTCGGCGGCTGTCTTGATCGATTGAACCATGCCTTCCTCCCTGTTTGACCTCTGCGGCGCACGCGCCTTTTCGGCGTCCGGCCCAGAGGCACCTTATCACAGGAAAGTTGGCGCAAGTCTGTCGAGTGGGCCGGCCCGGAGCGGACGAACCGGCAGAAACCCCTTGTCCGGCCCCGACCGCTGGTCCATGAGGCCGCAATGAACGTCGCTCCCTCCTCGATCAACTGGCCCGACCTCATCCGCCCCGCGATGCGCGACGTCGCCACGAGCGGCATCGTCGAGGTCTTCAACTATGGCCGCGGCCGGCAAGGGCTCATTCCCTTGTGGGTCGGCGAGGGCGATATCCCGACGCCGCCTTTCATCAGCGAGGCGGCAAAGGCCTCGCTCGACCGAGGCGAAACCTTCTACACTTGGCAAAACGGCGTCCCGGAGCTGCGTGACGCGATCGCGGCTTACATGACCCGGGTCTATGGCGCGGCCCCGGATGGGCGAGCTTTTTCTCCGCAGAACTTTTTCGTCATGATCGGGGGCATGCACGCCATCGAAATCGCGACCCGGCTCGTCGTCGGTCCCGGCGACGAGGCGCTGATCCCGACGCCGGCGTGGCCCAATTTCGTCGGCGCGCTCGAAATTTCCGGCGCGCGCGCCGTGCCCGTGCCGCTCGACAAGGAGGGCCGCTGGAGTCTCGATCCGGCCAAGCTCGAGAAGGCGGTGACGCCCGCGACCAAACTCATCTTTTTCAACAGCCCCGCCAACCCGACCGGCTTCGTCGCCACACGAGAAGAGATCGTCGAGACGCTCGCCATCGCGCGCCGGCATGGGCTCTGGATCATCGCCGACGAGATTTACGGGCGCCTCACTTACGACGGCGTCCGCGCGCCCTCCTTCCACGATGTGATGGAGCCCGAGGACAAGATCCTGTTCGTCCAGACTTTGTCCAAGAATTGGGCGATGACCGGCTTTCGCATCGGCTGGCTCGAGGCTCCGGGGGAGCTCGGTTCGGTGATCGAGAACCTTGTCCAGTACACGACGTCGGGGGTGCCCGTGTTCAACCAGCGGGCAGCGACCGCGGCGCTTGAACAGGGCGAAACGTTCCTCGCCTGGCAAATCGAACGTTGCCGCCGCTCGCGCGACATCTTGTGCAACGGGCTCGCCGCGAACGGGCGCGTCCGCTTCTTCAAGCCGGAGGCCGCGTTCTATCTTTTCTTCTCGATCGACGGCTTCCCCGATTCCCGCGCGCTCGCGCTCAAGCTCATCGACGAAGCCGGCGTCGGCGCCGCGCCCGGCGGCGCCTTCGGTCCCGGCGGCGAAGGCTACCTTAGAATTTGCTTCGCCCGCGATCCCGAACAGATCGCCGAAGCGACGCGGCGCATGACGCGCTGGCTTGCGGCTTAACATGCCTGGATTGGGACGGCGGTAAGCGGAGGGCTCAGGCGACCAACTCGGACGACCGGACAAGCTCTAGCGTGAAATCAGAAATTAAGGTAAGCTTGCTCCGATGATCGATCCGGATTTTCCGCAGGCCAAACCTTCGTCTTTCCGATCCGGACCTCTCGCATCGGTGGAAAAGCGCGATGAAAAAACTTTTGACGATTTTGTCCGTGTAACCCATTGATAAGTCACGATTCGGACGAGAGAATCCAAGGAAATCCAAGCTTTTCCAACCCCCATAATCGAGGGTTTTCGCAGCGAAACGCCCCGCGCCAAGACAATCCAAACGGATCGAGCCGACGCTTCAGGCCCCCCGCGCCGGCACGGGAGCGGCGCCGGGTTGGGAAATGGCGTCAATATCGGCGGCGGTGATCGGCTGATCGACAACGAAGAAGTACGATGCGGCCGAGGCAAGTCCGATCACCGCGCCCACGACCAACGCCGGAACGAAGGAGCCGGTGTGCTGCACGATGAGCCCGGTGACGGTGGGCGCGAGCGCGCCGCCGAGATAGCCGCCGAAGTTCTGCATGGCGCCGATCGACGCCGTGCAGTTGGTCGGAGCGGCGACCGAGCTCAGCGCCCAGGCGCAGGTGCTGGTCACATAAAGGAGAAAGAGCGAGGCCGAAATGAACGCGATCGCAAGCGCATTGCTGGTGACGAAGGCTGCGGCGAGGGTGCAGACCGCCGTCCCGCACAAGGCGATCGTCGCCGGATATCGGCGGCTCTTCACCGGAGAGACGCCGCGGCGCACCAAAATGTCGGCGAGATAGCCGCCGAGAACGCCGCCGACCACTCCGAAGGCGAAAGGAATGGCCGCCGCGAACCCGGTGAACTTGACGCTCATGTGCCGCTCGATCTCGAGGTAGCCGGGCAGCCAGGCGGTATAGATCCAGGTTAGATAGATGCAGCCGAAATAGCCGAGGATCATCCCCCAGGTCGTCCGGAAGCGGAACAATTGCTTCCATTCCCTCAGCGTCACGACGGTTCGCTGACCGGGCGGATCGCCGTGGGTGCGATAGGCGGTCTCCTCAGCCGTCAGCGGGACTTCGGTCGGGTTCCGATAGAAAAGATACCAGACCGCGGCCATGGCGAGCCCGGCGATCCCCATGATCATGAACATCACGCGCCAGCCGAAGCTGAGCATCAGGAAGGTCAGGAGCGGAACCGCGATCGCGGTTCCCAAGGACGACGCGCAGTTGAAGATTCCAGTCGCGAGGCCGCGGTCGCGTGGATTGAACCAGTCGCGGACCACGCGGGCGCCGGTCGGAAATTGCGGCGCCTCGCCGACGCCCAACAGGAGACGGGCGCTGAAGAACTGGCCGAAACTTTGGACAAGACCGCCAAGCAGCTGGGCGAACGACCAAAGGCTAAGACCGCAACTTAGCAGCAAACGCGGTCCGAGCTTGTCGACCATGGCGCCGGTGGGCAGCTGTGCAAACGCATAAGCCCATAAGAAAGCCGAGAGCAGATATCCCATGTCCGCGATCGATAAATGCAGATCGTCGCGGATGAGCGGATTGGCGACCGCAAGGGTCGCCCGGTCGACGTAATTGATCACCCCCGCCACGACCAGCATCGCGAGCGCAGTCCGCTGGACAGACTTAACCCGTGGCGTCGCCGTCATCACCCCCGCAATCGCCATTTCCTCGCCCTGGATTGTCCTATTGAACTTGTTCGCGCTACTAAGAGCACACAATCGGCGGCGCGGTCGATGCTTCTCCGAGAGTCCTCGCCAATTTGTGTTCGACAGGCTCTGGCCGAATTTGTCGGTTCCCATGCACAATGCTGCCGTGGCGAACGTCCCTCTGGCGCCGCAACAAACTTCTCGTTAAATGCATAGGGTTAGTCTTTGGAAGATGGTCATGCTTGCCCGCCCGCGTCGAAGCGTCCTCTACATGCCTGGGTCAAACGCCAAAGCCTTGGCCAAGGCCTCGACGCTGCCGGCCGACGCGCTGATCCTCGATCTTGAGGATTCCGTCGCTCCCGACCAAAAGGTCGCCGCTCGGGAACAGGTCGTTCAGGCCGTTCGCTCGGGCGGCTTTGGCGGGCGTGAGGTCATCATCCGCGTCAATGGGCCGCACACCCCCTGGGCAGAGGACGATCTCGCCGCCGCCGCGGCGGCGCGGCCGGACGCCATTCTCCTGCCCAAGGTCGACGGCCCGGGCGCGATCATGGTGGCCGCTCGGGCCCTGCGCGAAGCCGAGGCCTCCGAGGAGACCCGCATCTGGGCGATGATGGAGACGCCGAACGCGGTCTTGAACGCGGGCTCCATCGCCTCCGTCGCCGCGGATCCAAGTTCGCGCCTCTCGGTGATGGTGATGGGTCTCAATGATCTCGCCAAAGAAACCCGCGCGAGGCTCACCCCGGGTCGTCCAACCATGACCGCATGGATCGCCAACTGCGTCGTTGCGGCGCGCGCCCACGGCGTCGACATCCTCGACGGCGTCTACAACGACATCAAAGACCTCGAGGGTTTTCGCCTCGAGTGCCTGCAGGGGCGAGACATGGGACTCGACGGCAAAACGCTGATCCACCCGAGCCAGATCGACATCTGCAACGACGTGTTCGCCCCCACCCCCGCGGAGGTCGAAAGCGCCGCCGCGATCATTGACGCGTTCGCGCTTCCGGAAAACGCCGGCAAGGGTGTCATCCAGCTCAACGGTCGGATGGTGGAGCTCTTGCACGCCGACATGGCGCGCCGGACGCTGGCCATCGCTCAAGCGATCGCGGCGCGAGAGAAGGTGGCTGCTTAGAAGAGCGAAGGCGCTCCCAAGAGGCCGCCAGCCTCGGCGATCAACTCGATCGAGCGCAGGCGTTCCGAATGGTCATAGACGTCGGAAACGACGATGACTTCATCGGCTCGCGTTTCCTTGACTAGCGCCGCAAGGCCATTGCGGATCGTATCGGGCGAGCCGACGATGGAGCGCGCCAGCATCCGGCCCGCCTGTGCCTTCTCCATCGGCGTCCAATAGCTTTCGATATCGTCGATCGGCGGCTGACTTAAACCCCGCGCGCCACGGAAGATGTTGGTGAACGACATCTGCTGGGTCGTGGCCAGGCGCCGCGCCTTCTCTTCGCTTTCGGCCGCGACAACGTTGACGCCGACGATCGCATAAGGATGGTCGAGCTGCTCGGACGGCTTGAACCGGCTGCGGTAAATCTCAAGCGCGGTGATCAGATGATCGGGCGCGAAATGCGACGCAAAGGCGTAAGGGAGCCCCAATTCAGCGGCCAGCATCGCGCCGAAATGGCTCGATCCGAGGATGTAGAGCGGCACTTCGGTTCCCGCTGCCGGCACCGCTTGGATGCGCTGGTTCGGAGCGGTGGGCGCCAGGAACGCCTGGAGCTCCATGACGTCCTGGGGAAAGGTCTCCGCGGCCTCCGGCGGCCGACGCAAGGCGCGCAGCGTGAGCTGGTCGGTGCCTGGCGCTCGGCCAAGGCCCAGATCGATGCGGCCGGGAAAGAGTTGCGCCAGCGTCCCGAACTGCTCGGCGATGATATAGGGCGCATGGTTTGGAAGCATGATGCCGCCCGACCCAATCCGAATGGTCTTTGTCCCTTCGGCAAGATGAGTGAGCACGATCGAGGTCGCGGCGCTGGCGATCCCGGCCATATTGTGATGCTCCGCCACCCAGACGCGCCGATAGCCCCATTTCTCAGCATGCGCGGCGAGGTCGCGCGCGTTGTTGAGCGCCCCGCGAGCATCCGTGTCCTGCGTGACGCGAACAAGCTCGAGAATGGACAGAGGGGTCATGAGAGCCTCGGATGGAGCGCCGCGCAGGCTGGACTGCCCTGAACCTTATCTGGGCATCGCCTCATCGAGTTTGAAGGGCTGGTTCAGCGACCGAGCGGTTCGCTCGACCTCTTCAGGACCAGCGTTCCGCGGCGCCTTGCGAAAAGAGTTCCGTCAGTCTTTCTTCAGCCTGACAATCACGTCGATTGCTGCGACTCGCATGCCGTCGGGGGCAGGAATGTCGAACTTGGGCAGAAATTCCTCGGGAATATCGGACAGCTCTTCAGTGTCCTCCCGGTAGAAGTGATAGTGCGGCCCGGTCTTCGTGTCGTACCAGAGCTTGGCGTCGTAGATCGCGATCTCCCGCAGCAAACCGGAGCGCGAAAATTCGTTAAGCGTGTTGTAAATCGTGCCGAGCGTCGGGGCGAACTGGATCGACCGCGTCTCATGGTAAATCATCTCGGCGGTGAAGTGCCGGTTCCCGGCGTTGAAGATCGCGCGCGCCAGATCGAGCCTTTGCCGCGTCGGCCGCACGCCCGCAGCAGCGAGCTTTCGGAGCAGCACGCCGTAGCAGACATCAGGATTCGGTGCGTTCTTCGTTTCCATTGACATCACGTTCCGCTGGCTGACGGCCAGGACCATCTTCGCCGCGAAGTGCAAACTTGACCCACCTTTGTAATCCGCCTTGAGCCTATCTGCAACCTCTACCTCGGCGGACGGGCCCGAAGCCGCTTCTAAAACAATCGTCATTCACTGGCTGGTGTTCCAATTTCTCATATAGGCGGTCCGCGCCCCGAAGCGAGCGACGGGCGGCCGGGCGCCGGCAGGTTGATAACGTCACACTTTGGGTGCATCCATGGCCCGCCAGCTCGATGCGCTGGCCGAATTCGGGAGGAAATTGAAGCCGATGTCACTTTCGCTCTATGAGAGCAGCGTTCCGATCTACGAGCGCGGGCTCAACGCGTTCCTCGCCATTCTCGACAAAGCGGAGGAGTACGCCACGGCGCGGAAGTTCGATCCGAACAACTATCTCGCTATGCGGCTCAGCCCGGACATGTGGCCGCTCGTTCGCCAGGTCCAGGGTTTTTGCGATCACGCCAAGAACTCGTCGTTCCGGCTCGCCGCCACGGACCCGCCGGTCAAGGAAGACAAGGAAGCGACTGTCGCCGAACTGCGTGACCGAATCCGTGCGACGCTGGATATGCTGAAATCGATCGACCCCAAGGCGATGGAAGGCGCGGAGACCCGCGAGATCGTCATCCCCGCGGGCCAGAACAAACTGAAGCTCCCCGGCGCCGACTATCTGCTTCACTTCGCGATGCCCAATTTCTATTTTCATCTGACCACCGCTTACGACATCTTGCGGGGAAGCGGCGTCGAGATTGGCAAGCGCAACTTTATCGGCGCGGTCCCAAACCTTATTCGTGTTTGAGATCAGGCTTCGGGAGCATCACCCATGACCATCACCCGATTGCACGCCGGCCCGCGCATGTCGCAGGCCGTGATACATGGCTCGACCGTCTATCTCGCCGGCCAAGTCGCCGATCAGGCGAAAGGCCAGAGCGTCGGCGACCAAACCAAAGAGATCCTCGCCACGATCGACCGTCTGCTCGGCGAAGCGGGGTCGGACAAAACCAAGATCCTGTCGACCACCATTTATCTCGCCGACATCGGCACATTCGCTGAAATGAATGCGGTGTGGGATGCGTGGGTCCCCGCCGGCCATGCGCCAGCTCGTGCAACGGTCGAGGCCAAGCTCGCAGCCACTCCCTACACTGTCGAGATTGCCTGCATCGCGGCCAGAAGCTAGGCCGCCGCGCTGCGGTTGGGTCCGGCGGTCAACCTGACGCCGCTCTTCGAGGAGACCATTTTTGGCGCCTGGCCCGTCGACTGACAGCATCAAAGGCCCGTTCGAAGCCGTGGCCACCCCGAGTGAGGCTGTCGACCGCCTGGTTCGTCTATACGATGAGGCGACGCAGGCTTTGCACGGCGCGGTCGAGCGTTTTCTCAAAGAGGGCGAGCCGCCTTCGGTGGCGACCCGCGCCTTGTTCCGCTACCCCGAATTGCGCCTGACCTACACGCCCAAGGGCCCGGCGCTTTCGAACGCGCGCGCGTTCGCTAAGTTCAGCGAGGCCGGCGTTTATACAACCACGGTCACTCAGCCGGCCGACTTTCGCGCCTATCTGCTCGAGCAGCTCGAGCCGCTCGTGACGGAGTATGGCGCCGCGATCGAGGTTGGTGTCGGCGCGCAGGAAATCCCTTATCCCTACGTCATCGAGAGCGGCGACGAACTGACCCGCGGCGGCGGCGCCGACGCCGCGGAGCTCGCCCGTTTCTTTCCCGTGCCGTCGCTGGCCACGATTGGCGACGAGACCGCGGACGGCGAGTTCGACTTCGGCCCCGAGCGACCGCTCGCTCTGTTCGACGCGCCGCGCGTCGATTATTCGCTTCGCCGCCTTGTCCACTACACCGGCTCCGACTGGCGAGCGATGCAGCCGTGGGTGCTGCTCACCAACTACCACCGTTATGTCGACCAGTTCGTGCAGTGGGGCCTGAAGCAGCTGCATGCCGGGACCGGCGTCGAGAAAGTGATCCTGCCTGGCAACCTGGTCATCGATTCGTCGATTTCGCCAGCCGAGGCGGAAGCGCGGGTGGGGGCTGTCGCCTGGCATCGCTTCCAGATGCCCGCATATCATTGCGTCCGCGCCGACGGGCGGGGGATTAGTCTGGTCAACATTGGCGTCGGACCCTCGAACGCCAAGACCATCACCGACCATATCGCGGTCTTACGACCCCATTGCTGGCTCATGGTTGGCCATTGCGCCGGCCTTCGGCAGTCCCAGGTGATTGGCGACTACGTGCTGGCGCACGCCTATCTTCGGCGCGACAACATCCTTGACGAGGCGGTGCCGCTGGAGACGCCGATCCCGGCGCTGGCCGAGGTGCAAGTCGCGCTGCAGGAGGCGGTAGCCAAGGTTACAGGCGATCGCGGCGAAGCGCTCAAGCGCCGCTTGCGGACTGGCACGGTCGTCACCGATGACGACCGCAATTGGGAACTGCGGTGGTCGAAGGAGCGGCGGATCATCAATATCTCGCGCGCCATCGCGGTCGACATGGAATCGGCCACGGTGGCCACACAAGGTTTTCGAATGCGAGTGCCCTACGGAACGCTGCTCTGCGTCTCCGACAAGCCGTTGCATGGAGAAATCAAGCTGCCCGGCGCCGCCAACGCTTTTTACGAACGCGCCATCGCCGAACATCTCCAGATCGGGATCGCGGCGATCGGCCTGTTGCAGAGCCAGGACGAGACCTTGCACTCGCGCAAGCTCAGAAGCTTCGACGAACCGCCCTTCCGCTGAGATTAGCTGATCACCAGGACCGGAGTGCCGACATGCACGCGGCCGTAGAGGTCGATCGCATCCAAGTCGCGCATACGGATGCAGCCCGAGGAGACGTGCCCTCCGATTTCCGATGGCTCGTTGGTGCCGTGGATGCGGATCAGCGTGTCCTTGTTATTCACGAAGAGATAAAGGGCGCGGGCTCCGAGTGGATTGTCCCACCGGCCTTCGAGCGGCCCGTGCTGCTTATACACCTGAAACTGGGGCCAGCGTTCCATGATTGAAGCCGTCGGCATCCAGGTCGGCCATTCCTTCATCGCTCCGACCTCGGCGCGGCCGGTCCATCCCATGTATTCCGCGCCGCTTGCGATGCGGTATTGCACCGCCTCGCCGTGGGGCAGAATGTAATAGAGATAGTTGTTCGTGGTATCGACGATAATGGTGCCCGGCTTCTCGGGAGTTTGATACTGGACGATGCTGCGGCGGGTAGGAATCGTCCATTCGTCCGGCTCCGCGAGCGCCATCATCTGCTTGTCGCGCGCGCTCAGCTGCGGGTCAGGAAGTCCGGATTGAATGACCGGCGTACACCCGCTAACCAAGGCGGCCACGCCCAGCGCCAACCCCACAATCACCGTATTCGTTGTCATCCCCGCCCCGCCGACACATTGCTAATGATTTGCTTACCATAAAACTCAACGGTTTCACGAAAGTTACCAAGGGTAAGCCTTGGCGTTGTTCACAAAACCGCGAGCGCCCGATCCGATTCTGCCGTCCAGGTTTCGCCACAAAACTTTTAGCGAAACCCGCCGGTTGAGTCCAACCTAGTTTAGAGTTGTTTGCCGAAAGCTATCGACTGAGGCAAAAATGCGACAATCCCGCGAATTGTTCCAGGACGGAATGAAACTGACGAGAGAGCGATGACCCAATGGCCGGCGCGGCTTGTCCTGGTGGGGGCGGGCAAGATGGGAGGAGCGATGGCCCAGGGCTGGCTCGATGCGGGCCTACCCGCATCCTCGCTGACGATTATCGAACCCAACCCTTCGCCCGAGATTGCGTCCCTTGCGGCCGGCCGGGGCGTTGCGCTCAACCCACGCGCTGAGCTCTCGCCTCCCGAGATGCTGGTGCTGGCGGTCAAGCCGCAGAGCCTCGAGCAGGCGGCTCCTCAGATCGCCGGGCTCGTGGGCGAGCGCACGCTCCTGCTCTCAATCATCGCAGGCAAGACCATCGCCAATCTTCTCGCGCGGCTTCCGGAGGCGCGCGCCGTAGTGCGCGCGATGCCCAACACGCCGGCAGCAATCGGCCGGGGCGTCACCGCCGCCTTCGCCAACGCGGACGTCCATCCGGAGCAGCGCCGCTGGTGCGAGCGCCTGCTCGGCGCGGTCGGGGCGTTTTTCTGGCTTGAAGACGAAAGCGCTATCGATGCGGTGACGGCGATCTCCGGATCAGGGCCGGCCTATGTGTTCGCCCTGACCGAAGCGCTTGCCGCCGCGGCCGAGAAACTCGGTCTCCCGGCGGAACTGTCGATGAACCTGGCGCGTGGCACGGTCGAGGGCGCGGCGGAGCTGATGCGCCGCGAAAGCGCGACCTCGCCGGCGACGCTGCGTCGAAATGTCACGTCCCCAGCCGGCACCACCGCCGCCGCCCTCGCGGTGCTCGAGGAGGCTAAAGGGCTGAACGACCTCATGGCCAGAGCCACGGCGGCCGCCCGGGCCCGCGCCGCCGAGATGGCGGGTTAGCGGGTTCCTTGGCGTTGGGCGGTTGAACGCTTACATTGTCGTGAGAGGAACAAGGAGAAGCGCTATGGCGACGGAACTGATCAGTGAGACCAAAACGCCGCCGACGGACGCTCGCGGCAAGATCGTTGACGCTCTCATGGAACTCGCGGCGGAGCGGCGCTTCGAAGACATCTCGGTGCGCGACATTTCGAAGGCCGCCGGCGTCTCGCTCGCCGACTTTCGAGACGCATTTCCTTCCAAGGGGGCCGTGCTTGCGGGCTTCACTCGCCGAATTGATCGCATCGTTCTCGCGCAAGACGATGGGGAGCTTTCTGAAGAAAGCTCGCGGGAGCGGCTGTTCGACGTCCTGATGCGCCGTCTGGAGGCGATGGCGCCGTACCGGGAAGGACTGCGCGAAGTCTCCGCGTGGCTCCGACGCGAGCCCGCCGCGGCGTTGGCGATGAATCAGGTTGCGCTGTCCTCGATGCGCTTCATGCTCGAGTTGGCCGGGATTGAAGCGGAAGGCGCGTCCGGCGCGATCAAGCTTCAGGGCTTGGCCCTGGCGTGGGCGCGTGTCCTTCAGGTTTGGCTCGACGATGACGAACCCACGCTCTCCAAGACGATGGCGGAACTCGACCGCGTGCTGACGCGTGGCGAACGCGCTGTCGCCGGCCTCGACCGGGTCAGCGCACTGACCAGCCCGTTCAGCGCGATGGCGAAAGCGGCCTTCGACGCGGGGCGCAGGGTGCGGCGAGGCGAGAGCCGCCGATCGACGCGAAAGGACGATCTTGCGGACGAGGACGTGACAACTCTCTGAGCGCGAAGCGCATTTCACCGGAGACCAGCGCTGACGGTTCATCCTGAGATTTTTTGGGCGCTGGCCACGTTCGCCTTCGTTGCCGGAGCCACGCCCGGGCCGAACAATCTGATGTTGATGACGTCGGGGGTCAAATATGGTTTGGGGCGCACCCTCCCCCATCTGGCCGGCGTGATCCTGGGCTTTGGCCTGATGATTGCGGTCGTGGGCCTCGGACTCGACATCCTGTTCCAGCGCTTTCCGCAGATCCTGCCGATCATGCGGGTCGCCGGCTCGATTTATATGCTCTGGCTTGCGGTCAAGATCGCGCTCGCAAAGCCCATCAGCGAGGTTGAGGCGGGCGGACGCCCGATCGGGTTTCTCGCGGCGGCCGGATTCCAGTGGGTTAACCCTAAGGCCTGGGTCATGGCGCTGAGCGCGCTCGCGGCTTACGCTGGCGTCGTCGACGGCTATACAAACAGCGTTCTGTTCATTGCCGCGCTCTGCGCTTTGATCGCAATCCCATGCGCGGGCGCATGGATGGTGTTCGGCGCTTCTTTAAGCCCCTTCCTCCGGGACCCGCGTGTCACCCGACCTTTCAACTGGACGATGGCGGCCTTGCTGGTCGCCTCGATCGCGCCGACCCTGTTCGAATAGGGCTTTAGGCGAACGAGCCATCGCCGCCGAGCTTGACCATCACCACCTCCGGCGGCCGGAGGATGCGCACCGGCGCGAGCGACGTTCCCAATCCGCCCGACACGATCATCCGCCGCTCCCCGAGCGCGTATTCACCATAGATGTATTTTCCCGAGCGGCGTTTCAGGAGACTGACCGGAGGCCCGATGATCGGAAGATTGACCTGCCCCCCGTGCATATGGCCTGCAAGCGTCAGGGCGAACCGATCTGGAACCCACGGGAAATAGTAAGGCTCGTGAACGAGCAGAATCGCCGGGGCGTCGTCCTCAATCTCACGCATCGCCGCTGGGAGATCGGCGGCGCCGTGGCCATGAAGCGGATTAGGCACGCGCGCCAGCAGGTCGCCGAGGCCGGTCAGCCAGAAAGGCCGTCCGCGCTGAGACAAACGCACCGATTGATTTTCGAGCAACGGAACGCCCGCTTCCGCGATAGCCCGGCGGACGCTGCGGGAATTATCCGCCGGTTCCGTCGGAATGGCGGCCGACCACCAGTCGTGGTTGCCGAGAATCGCGTAGACGCCAAGCGGCGCCTCGAGACGCGCCAATTGCTCGGCCCAGGCGCCGGGCGGCACATATCCAGAAACGAGCCGATGCGTGCATACATAGTCGCCGAGCAGCACCGTAAGATCGGGTTTCTGGGCGTTGGCGAGGTTGACGATGTCTCCCACCCGCTCTTCTGACATCCAGGGGTAGCAGGCGTGAATGTCGGCAATGACCGCAATCGTGAGCTCGAGGCTTTCTGGCCAGTCGGGGAGCTTGGGCGCATAGTTTGCGAGGGTCAGCGCGGAGCCCGTCTCATAGGCTGTCGCGTACCCGGAGAGCGACAGCGTCGCGGCGCCCATGCCGGCGCCGGCGCCGGCGAGAAATCGGCGCCTGGTTAAGTGATCCATGGTGGGCTCGCCTCAGGCGCTCTTTGGCCGGAGGCGATTTTTACGCGTCAGTTCCGGCTGACACAAGCGCGGGGGCCGGAGGGAGCAGATAAAACTCGCCTCGCTCGAGCGATTCAATCATCTCAGGCTCAAAACCGTCCGTCGGCAGTCTCAACGCCTCGGCGACCGCGGCGAGGCCAATGTCGCGATAGATGCGCGTGAGAACGCTGCTGGCTCTGCGTTGGTCGCCCGCGTCAGGGATGAACTCAAAACGATCGTCGCGCATCAGGGCTGTTCAACCTCCGGTTTGGGCGCAGGCCTCGGCGAACCGATGCGCCTGTCTCCATGAAGCTGGGTGAAAGGGTTTAACAGCGAATTAATGGCGCGACGGGGGTATTCGCTTGGCGCCGATCCGCCCGCGGCCGCCTTTTGGCCGCAAAGCGCTGACCCTTACAGAGCTGACCCTTACAGATAGGTGAAGAAGGCGGGTCTACTCGACCGCGATCGCAGGACGCCGCCCCCGAGCCAAGGTTGCCCGTCTCACCCGGATGCGCACCGGCATTGCACTTTCAGCGTTGTCGCCTTGCTGGCCGGTTCGCTGTATGTATCAGCCCATTCGGTCGCTCGCCGGAGCCCAAAGGAGATTTTGACAGCATGCGCCGGGCTGTGGCGCGGGGCTTGGCCCTCGCCTTGATCGTTGCGCTGACGGCGTGCGGTTTCATGCGCTGGCCGTTGACCGCCACAAAGGTCGGCGACAGCCTCAACGCTGCATTCGGCGCTTCGCCGCGACTCCACTGGAGCGCTCCTGAGAGGGCTTCCTTTTCCGTCCTCCCGCGACCAAGCGTGCGGATCACCGACGCACGCCTCGATGACGCTTATGGCGTCAATCTCCTCTCAGCGCCGGAGGCGCGCGTGAACCTGTCGCTGATCGAGCTTCTGCGTGGACGGTTCATCCCGACCGGAGTTGTCCTCGTCAGTCCGACGCTCATCGTCGATATCGACCGTCCTCCTTTTGCCGGAACAACGGGGGAGTCGGCCGGCTCTGCAAGCGCCGCGAGGCGGGCTCTGGCGCCGTTGGCGAGCTTGAGCCTGTCGAATGGAGCCCTGCGCTTGGTTAGCGCCAAACGAGGCGTCGACGCGATCATCGACAATGTTCACGGCCGCTTCAACGGACTGACCATCGGAGATCAACTTCGCTTCAACTTGTCCGCCGTGTGGCGGAAGACGCCTATTGCGATTGCCGGCGCGCTCAATGATCCGGAAACGGCCGCGAAGGGCGCGCCGAGTCCGATCGTGCTCACGCTCGATTCGCCATTGGCCAAGATCGTGTTCGGCGGCTTGCTTGCGCTTGGCGACAAACCCAGCGTCGATGGCGATTTGACGGCGTCCATCCCGTCGATCGACGCCCTTGCCTCTTTCGTCGACGCTCAACCGCCAGCCGTTCTTGCCGCTAACGACATAACGATCACAACGAAGGTCAAGGGAGCAGCGGACTCATTGACTTTTGGCGACGCAACGCTGACCAGCGCCGGGCAGACGCTCGAGGGCGCGATTGCAATCCGAGACGCCGGCGGGCGCCCGGCTATCTCCGGCACGCTCGCCGCCGAAACGCTTGCGCTCGAGCCGCTGCTCGGACCCTCGGAGCGTGTCCTCGACCCGTCGGGCCATTGGAGTGCGAAGCCGTTCGGGTTCGCGCCGCTGCGGAGCTTCGACCTCGACCTGCGTTTGTCCGCGGCCCATCTCGACGTCTACGGCCTCAAGCTCGCAGACGCCGCCGCATTTGCAAGCGTCACGGACGGCAAGCTCACCGCGACCCTTATGGAGGCGGCGGCTTATGGCGGGCGTCTCCAGGGCGAAGTGGGCGCGGCCTATGTTGGCCGCGACCTCACGTTTAACGCGCGTGGCGAGCTCGCGGACGCCGATCTCGGGGCGGCGATCGCCGATTTCGCTCAGCCGGTCGTCACTGGGACCGGCGGGGCGAAATTCACGCTCGAAGCCTCCGGCGCTTCGCCCGCCGCCGCGATCTCGAGCCTGACAGGCACAGCCTCGCTTGAAGCGGTCGACGGCTCCATCCTGGGTGTCAACCTTGAGGAAGCGCTCCGCCGCAGCCACCACAAGCCTTTCGATGTCGAGCGATTGGTCCGCCTTGGCGGCACCCCGTTCGACAAGGCCGAGACTTCGCTCATCATCGACGAGGGGCGCGCCCAAATCGAACGCGGCGTCATGACGAGTCATGGGATCAAGGCGGGATTCCACGGGCTCATCGATCTTGGCGGGCAAAACTGGGCCGTGCAGGTGAATGCGACCCAGACGGACGCGGCCGGCGAAGAATCGCAAGACGCCGCTCACCTGACGCTCGACATCGCGGGTCCGTGGTCGCAGCCGACAATCCGCGCGATTGATGATAACGCACCGGAGCCTGTAGTGGATCCTCCGTCCCGCTGAGCGTGCGGCTGAAGGACTGAGCTCTAAGCGCCCGAAGCCCCTCGTCGCGCCTCGTTCACGGGAAGCCGCCGACAAAGCTTGCCGAACAGGGCCGGCTATGCCTCGTCTTCGTCCTCAGCCCGATCGAAGCGCCCATCTTTGGCTTTTTCTTCCCACTTGGGATCGCCCAGCTGGGAGTCCATCGGCATATTGTGGGATCGTCTTTCTTGCTCGATCTTGGCTTTGAGCGCGTTGGACTCTTCCTCCAACTGCTTAAGAGACTTAGAAAAGTCCTCGCCGGCTGGCTTGTCAGGGTCCGGATCCGCCACGTCTCCACCTCACCGTTGCTAAGGCTACATCGGGCCTAATCGCCGGGCCTCGGAGCACGTTCCGAGGGCCGGTGATGGTTGAGACGGTCCTACACCGCCGGAGCCTGGACGCCGAGCGCGGCCGCGATCTGAGCGACAGTGGTCTTTTCCGTCTCGCTGACTTGAGTGCCGCCAAAGCCGAGGAAGCCGCCCTCAGGCGCAGCTTCGGCGACCGATTTGGCGACGCCCGCAAGCCAGGTCTTGAACGGCGCAGCGTCCGGTCCGCCCTTGGCGTCGAGCAGAGCTGACGTCGCCTTCAGGGCGGCCAGGGCGCTCGAAACAATATCGGCCGGGGCTTTGGCGCCGGAAATCGCCGTTTTCACCCCATCCTGCGCGAGGCCGCGGCCTTCCGACGTCTCAAACTCGCCGGCGACCGCCTTTACGAGGGCATCGGCGTTCGGATCGCTCTTGGCCTGAATGAGCGCCCGCGCGCTGGCCATGCTCTCCTTCATCATCCCGATCAGTCCGCTCGGATCGGCGGCGGATATCGCGACGCCCGCAACGAGCGGGCTTTGCAGCAGAAGCTTCCATTCGTCCGGGGTAAAATCAGCTTTCGTCGCCATCTGCGCCTCCCTTGGTTCGCCACCATAAAGCATGTCCGAGGGAGATGACAGTTTTGCGTCGCATTGGCCTCGGGCACGCCCAGTTCGGCCGCCCCTTCCCAGCCCGCGCCTTTCGTCCTATATATCAAATGCCTTCCGCGAGGGGGGCTACGGCGATAAATGGGCATCGGAATAAGTCTTTCGGACCCGGGGGCAGTACCCGGCGCCTCCACCCAAGCCCGCTCGGCAAGCGGGTTTCGGCGGGGGCGAAATAGGTTCGACGGGGGACCAAAAGGGTGATTCTTTCGCTCGGCATGATACCGCCGTTATCGGGTCAAACCTATAGTTGCGAATGACAACTATGCTCCGGTGGCCCTCGCTGCGTAATGCAGCGCTGGTACTGGGAATCAAGTCCTAGGGGTTTGCACTTCTAGGCGGGGTCCGGAGGCGCCTGGCAACAGAAGCCTCCACTTTCCTCTCTCCGAATAGGCTGTCGGCTCGGTCTAGATCCCGCGGCCATATCGGCTAACGGCGACCTCGATACGCGCTTCACACATATCCCGTTCGGCGTTGACGGCCGGCGTCGCCATCGCAATTGTCGGCGCTTGGCCCGAGTTGCCGACATAGGGCGTCTAGCGCGCCGATCGGAAAGCACGCGATGAGCTATAAGGCGATCTACGCCTATCCTTGGGATGTCGCCGAGATCGGCGTGAGCGCCGCGGTTGACCGGTTCCTTGCCCTAGGCCTCGACACCGTGACGATCACAGGCAGCTACCATGCGGGCAAGTTCCTGAGACCCCATGGAAGAAGCGGCAAGGTGGTCTTTCCTGAAGACGGAACGAACTATTTCAAGCCGGACCTAAGCCGCTACGGCGCCATCAAGCCGGTTGAAAACTCCATGCTTTCGTCCGGCGCCGACATTGTGCGCGAGCTTGCCGGGCAGAGCCGGATGGCGACCAATGTCTGGCTCGTGCTCCTGCACAACACGCGGCTCGGCCTGCAGCATCCCGATTCCGTCGTCGCCAACGCTTTTGGCGATCGCTACATCTACAATCTTTGCCCCTCGGCGCCCGAAGCGCGCGCCTATGCGATTGGCCTCGCCCGCGACGTCACCGAATCTTATCCCGTGAGCGGCGTATCGCTGGAGACTCCGGGCTTCCTTCCTTACGCGCATGGCTACCATCACGAGTTCGCCCTTCAGCGACCCAATCGCTGGCTCGACAGTCAGCTTGGTCTTTGCTTCTGCGACCATTGCGGGGCGGGCGCGAAGAACGCCGGCATTCGGGTCGAGGCGCTCAAGCGGCAAGTCAGCGCCGACGTCGAGGCCTATCTCGCGAGCGACGTGGATTTTCCCCCAGACATGGCGGAAGCTTTCTGGCTTGCGGACGTGCGCAGCGACGGCGACCTCAAGGCCTTTCTCGATTGGCGATGTTCGGTCGTGACCTCGCTTGTGCGCGAAATTCGCGAGGCGGTGCGCAAAGACGCGACCGTTGCGGTCATTCCCTCAGTCGCCCGACCGACCGGCGGCGCCTGGTATGAAGGGAGCGATCTATCGG
This sequence comes from uncultured Alphaproteobacteria bacterium, assembly GCA_963737365.1. Lineage (GTDB taxonomy): Bacteria > Pseudomonadota > Alphaproteobacteria > Rhizobiales > Beijerinckiaceae > Roseiarcus. Next base: position 1,159,419 of record CAVTSD010000001.1, on the reverse strand, counting down.
CGCTCGCGGAGGCGGCGGGCGTCATTGAGGCCTGTTTCTACGAACATGGGGCCGAGCGGGTCAAAGCGGACCTCTTCGACGTGAAGCGCCGTCTGCGCGGCAAAGGTCGTCTGCGCGGCATTCTTCGTCCCGCCTTCCCCGATCTCGAATCGAAAGGCGAATTTCTGGCGGCGATCGACGCGCTCGCCGCCGGGGGCGTCAGCGAGATCGCCTTCTACAATTGGGGACATGTGAGGGATGCGAACCTCGAATGGATCGCGGAGGGACTGAGCCGGCTTGCCTGAGAGGCTGAACTGGATGCGGACCCAGCGCAGGTTCAGCCTTGCGGTTTTTGACGCAAGCTCGTCGATCCGATACGCCGCGAAGATCAACGCAAGCGAGAGTGTCCGGCATGTCCCATGATCTGATCCTGCGTGGGGGACGCGTGATCGATCCTTCCCAGGGAATTGATTCCGTCATGGATGTCGGCTTCCGCGATGGTCGGGTGGCTGAACTGGGAACGGGCCTTGACGGGAAATCGGTTCGCGACGTCAAAGGCCTGATCGTCACGCCGGGGCTGATCGACCTTCACACCCATGTCTATTGGGGCGGCACCTCGCTCGGCGTCGATCCGGGCATTCTCGCACGAGGGGGCTGCACCACGCTCGTCGACACGGGCAGCGCTGGGCCAGGAAACTATCCGGGCTTTCTCGAACATGTGATCAAGCCTTCGCCGGTCAGGATCATCGCGCTTCTCAACGTCTCGTTTGCCGGCATTTACGGCTTTTCCAGGCGGGTGATGGTGGGGGAGAGCGGCGACCTCAAACTCATGGCGCCGATCGACGCGGTCGAGGTCGCCTTGGCGAACCGCGAGACGATCGGCGGGATCAAAGTTCGGGTCGGCTTCCACGCGTCACAGAATTCGGGGACCGTGCCGCTCGACATCGCGCTCAAAGTCGCGGAAGAAGTGGGCCTTCCGCTGATGGCCCATATCGACGTTCCGCCGCCGACACTCGAGGAGGTGCTCGAGCGATTGAGGCCCGGCGACATTCTCACCCACTGCTTCCGGCCGTTCCCCAACAATCCGACGAGTCCCGGCGGCGGCGTGCGCCCGGCGGTCATCGAAGCGCGCAAGCGCGGCGTCATTTTCGACATCGGCCACGGCATGGGGTCCTTCGCGTTCAAGACCGCGCGCACGATGCTCGCCAACGGCTTTGCCCCCGACTGCATATCGAGCGACGTGCATGCGCTCTGCATCGAAGGGCCGGCGTTCGATCTCCTCACGACATTGTCGAAGTTTCTTTGCCTGGGCCATCCTCTCGTCGACACAGTGCGCGCAGCGACGGAGGCGCCGGCGAAAGCTTTGCGCCGCAGCGATCTCGGAACCTTGCGGCCGGGCGCGGCGGGCGATGCTTCGGTGCTCGAACTTGAAACCGGCGAGTTCGACTATGTCGAACTCAACCGGCGAACGGCTGACCGGACGAACGCGCCTTTCCGCGCGCGCAATCGTCATGAACGGCAAATTGGCGGAAGGTTGAGCCTGTCTTGTTTCCTACCTCTCCAAGGATGAGCGCGTCATGACGACATCAACTCCCGAGGAGCGACTTGCCGCGCTTGGCCTGGCGCTTCCCGCCGTCCCGACGCCAATGGCCAATTACGTGCCCTATCGCGTAGCCGGCACTCTTCTCTACCTCTCCGGGCAGGGGCCGAAGCGCCACGACGGCAGTTTCATGGTCGGGCGCCTCGGCAAGAACGCCTCAGTCGAACAAGGCTATGAGGCCGCGCGTCTCACGGGCTTACAATTGCTCGCGGTCGCCAAAGCCGCCCTCGGCGACCTCTCGCGCATCGAAGCGGTGGTCAAGCTCCTCGGCATGGTCAATGCCGAGCCGGATTTCGGAGACCATCCCAAGGTCATCAACGGCTGCTCCGACCTCATGGTCGAGGTGCTCGGCGAGGCCGGCCGCCATGCGCGTTCGGCCGTCGGCATGGGTTCGCTACCAAACGGCATCATGGTCGAGATCGAGGCAATTCTGCAGATCAGGGCGTAGAGGCGCCGAGCGCCGTTCGATATCGGGCTGGATTGGCGAAGCGAGCGCTGTGTATGACGAAAGCGCGTTCATGATCTGCGAGATCTGCGTGGATTCTTTCGCCGGCGTCCGCGCCGCGAAAGATGCGGGGGCTCAGCGCGTCTGACGGTCGCCGGCATCGAACTCAATGTTGTGATTAGGCCGCGCGGCGGAGATTTCCTGTTCAACGACGACGAGTTTGCGATCATGCGGGCGGACATCGAAACCGCCAAGTCGGAAGGCGCGAACGGCGTCGTTATTGGCCTCTTGACGGAGGCGGGCGAAATCGACGCGGGCCGAACCCGCGAGTTGGTCGCGCTGGCCAGGCCGCTCGGTCGCCTTCCACCGCGCGTTCGACGTGGCGGCCGAGCCGTCGGTGCGCTCGAGACGCTAATCGAGCTTGGCGTCGATCGGGTGCTGACGTCGGGCCGGGAGGCGACCGTGCTCGAAGGGCTGCCGCTGATTGTCGAATTCATGAAGCGGGCAGGCGACCGCATCGTGATCATGCCGGGCGCGGAATCACCGCGCGCAACGTTGAGCGGATCATCCCTGCGGCGCGGCCGCGCGAGATCCATTTCGCCGCACTCGAGCCGGTCGAGAGCGCCATGCAATTTCGCCGCCCGCATGTGTTCATGGGCGGCGAGCTCAGGCCGCCAGAATACGACCGACTCGAGTCTTCGGCGGCGACGATCGGCGAGATCGTGGCCAAGGCGTCGGGTGGGCGCTGAACCTCGCAAAATAGCAGGGACGCCAATGTGCACTCGAGCTTAAACACACGAAAATTTGCGTTATTAGCGACGACATGTGTTTCACGCCCCGAGCGACTCGCAAATGGCGCCCCAAAGTCTTGATAAGATGGATTCCGGACTCGCTAATGGCGCCGCGCGTCAACTGCGTCGGGGCCAGTCGCACTACCAGAGCGTATAGCCGCCGTCGATCACGAATGCGGCCCCTGTGACATAGCTCGAAGCGGGCGAAGCGAGATAGACGGCGAGCGGCCCGATCTCCGCGGGCTCGCCCGCGCGCCCCATCGGAATCGCCCGCACGAACGTTTCAATCACCTGCGGATTTTTCTCGGCCCAGGCGCGGTTCGGCTCGGTCATGAAAAGGCCGGGGCAGATGGCGTTGACGGTCACGCCGCGCGGCGCCCAGTCGGCGGCGGCGGCGCGAGTGAAATGGATCACCGCGGCCTTCGCCGTCTCGTAGTGGCGCCCGCCAATTCCGCGATTGGCGATCATGCCGCTGATCGAAGCGACGTTGATGATCCGCCCCTCTCCGCGCGCGAGCATCGCGCCGCCAATCATCTTCGTGCAGATGAAGCAATGGGTAAGATTGAGATCGATCAAGCGCCGCCAGGTCTCGAGGTCGGAGTCTTCGATCGCGACATCGACACTTCGGCCGCCAACGTTGTTGACGAGAATATCGATGGGCGGCCCTTCGGCGAGCGCCCGCTTGCAGAGATCCTCGCATGCTGTTGGGTCAGCCACATCGGCCTGGAAGGTCCAGGCTTTTCGACTGCGCTCCCGGACTTCGCTTGCGGTGCGGGCAAGCGCGTCGGGATCGCGCGCCACGAGCATGACATCAGCGCCCGCTTCCGCCGCCGCAAGCGCAATCGCTCGACCGAACCCCCGGCTGCCTCCCGTGACGAGCATGCATTTGCCGTCCAGCTTGAATTGGTCGAGCACCGTCATGTCGCGGACCCTTCTCGTTTTTTGTCGCGCCTGCTTTTAGCTGTCGAGCGCCTGCCCCACAAAACATTGAGGCCGTGCGGCTCAGCATTTTGACTTATCCATCTTTTCGAGGCCAACTGGGGCGGCCGCCGCTTCCTATCTACAACTGCCAGTCGAGCGATGGGCGCTGGGCGCGATTTTTGCGTAGAGCGCTGGGACGCGGTGTCGCATTGGGAGGTCACATATGAGTGGACGCAACGAACAGGACTACCTCTTCCGGGAGGCGGCGCGCCGCGAGTTGGCCGAAGGCCGCATCGACCGGCGAGAGTTCATCACGCGCAGCTTGACTGCGGGTCTTGGCTTGGCCGGCGTCGGAGCCCTCGCGAAGATAGGCATTACGCCAGCGTTCGCCGCCGACCGACCGCTGACCCCAACCTTCTACCAATGGATTCAAGATCTGCATCCCGGCATTCCAGCGGTGAACGCCAAGTTCCCGGGCCTCAACTATCAGATCGCGCCAGTTGAGGGATTCGGCATCGAGCGCTTCGTCGCCGAGGCCAAGAACAAGGAAAGCTCATGGGACGTCTATGTCGGCCAGACGCCATTCGTCGAGATGTCCGCGTTCATCAAGGCCGGGGTCATAGAACCCTGGGACAACTACATTCCGAAGGACGTGATCGACGACATCATCCCCTCGATCCGCGCGGAGTGCACGGTCGACGGGAAATTGTATAGCTGGCCGTTCCTCCTCGACGTCATCGGCTCGGCTTGGCATTCGGGCATCACAAGCAAAGCTGGTGTTCCCGACGCTGCGCCCGCGACCTGGGACGAGTACCTCGCAAGCTCCAAGAAGATTGTCGATTCGAAGGCCGCGCCGTGGGGCGCGACGTTCGACGCGCATGGCTGGCGTTCGCTCGTGCCGGTCACCCACAGCATGAGCACCAAAGTCTATACGCCGGAGGGCTTGTTCGACTTCACCAGCGAGCCAGCGATCGAAGCGTTGAAGCTGATGAAGCAGATTATGGCCTATTCGAATCCCGACATCCTGCTGGAGGGCGGCTCTGACGCCGGGGTCAACAGCACCACCGATGAAGTCGCGTTCGCAGCGCAGCGCGTCGGCCTCTATTTCAAATACTTCAATGCGCCGCTGCGCATGGCCGCGAGCTGGGACGATCCAAAGCTCCTGCATCTGGGCCCCTTGCCGAAGTTCACAAACGGAGAGGGCTCGACCGTGTTCTGGACGACCGGCTGCGCTTTGTTCAAGTACGGCCAGAACAAGGAGAAGGCCGCCGAGTACATCAAGGCGCTGACCTACGATCAGCAGATCTGGAAGGACTCGATCGTTGGCACGCCGGGCGTCCATCCCGGTCAGCTTCCGCCTTACAAGTCGATCTACGCGGGATGGGACGCGAACAAGCCGGACTGGATGCCGCCGTTCGTGGGCCTGGTGCGCAGCCAGCTCGATCGCGCCAAGGCGATCGACAACAACCTTTTCGGGTTGCAGCAATTCGTCATCGGCAAGCCGATCTGGGAGACTTACCTCAAGGGCGAGGAGCCCGATCCGAAGGTCGCGATGACGAAAGTGATGCAGGCGGTGCAGGCCGAAATCAAGAAGGGTTGATCGCCTGGGGCGCGGCGGCTTTGGCCGCCCGCTCTGCGTCCCTTACGCAACGGTAGGCGTGCTGGATTTGTGAATGGCGCAGGCGATCGTAGACGACCAAGTTGAACTCGGCGCGCGGATCTCGGGCGGGCCCGCCGAGTTTGTCAGGAAGGGCATGTCGGAGTGGCTCTTCCTCGTCCCAGCCCTCATTTTCTTTATCGGTTATCAGGTCTGGCCGATTATCCGCGTTCTGTGGCTGAGCTTCACCAACTTTGAACTCCTGTCGGACAAGCCCGCGCAATGGGTCGGGTTCGACAATTATGCGCAGGCGCTTCATGACCCGCTGATGTGGGCGAGTCTTGGACGGGCCGCTCTGTTCACGATCATGTTCTTGCCTGGGACGATTATCCTCCCGCTGCTTCTCGCAATTCTCGTCGACAAAGTGTCGAACCAACGCCTCGCTACGCTTTATCGCGTAATTTTGCTCATTCCGGCGGTCATTCCGAGCACGCTGATCTTCGTGCTGTGGAAGTGGATGTATAATTATCAAAGCGGGCCGATCAACCACCTTTTGGTCGACACATTCGGACTGTTCACACTGCAAAATGCGCCGCAATGGCTCGGCGGCACGGCGCTTACGCTTCCAGCGATTGCGATCATGGAAGTTTGGTGGGGCCTTGGTTACCACACGATCTTTTTCATCGCTGGCCTTGCCGCGATCCCCAAGGACTTGCCGGACGCAGCGCGCATCGACGGCGCCAGCGAATGGCAGGTGTTCTGGCATGTGACGCGGCCGCAACTCGCCCCGATCATGATGATCCTGGTCGTCCTGCGTTTCGGCTCGGCGATGGCGGTGATCGACGAATACCTTATCTTCGGCGGCTTCAACCGCGCTTCGCCAACCTACACCTGGACGATTTTCATGTACGACCAGGCGTTCAAGACCGGGCTATGGCGGCAAGGTTACGCCGCCTCCATCGGCATGATCGGCGCAATCGCAATGATGATCGTCATGGCGGGGCTCATCTGGATCTTCCGTCCGAAAGGCTGATGATGACGCTCGAAGCCGATCACGCCGATCTCAATGGCCTCAAAGACGAAGCCGCCTCATCCGTCGGAGGCGCGGCGCTTCGCCATATCGTGATCAACCTGTTTAATCTCGTCATCTTGCTGCCGCTCGCGTGGGTGCTGATCATGTCGGTCAAGTCGCTGCCCGACGCGATGCGCGGCGATTTCTGGCCGAAGCGCTTCGATTTCACCCATTACAGCTTCGTCTTTCAGCACATCGCGACGCTGCCGGTGAATCTGTTCAACAGCATCTATGTCACGACGGCGACCGTTCTGCTCACGACAACCTTCGCCGTGCTTGCGGGTTACGCGCTGGTTCACATCCGTCCGCTCGGTTCAGGCCTCGTTGTGGCGGCGCTGCTCGTTTCTCTCTATTTTCCGGTGCGCGTTGTCTCGATCATCAGCATTTACGAGACGCAGCACTGGCTGGGCCTGATCAACAACACGAGCGGCCTCATATTGCCTTACATTACGCTGCAGCTCGCGATCAGCATCCTGATCATGCGCAGCATGTTCCAATTGGTGCCGCACGAAATGTTTGAATCGGCGAGGATCGACGGCGCCGGCCATTGGCGGGCGCTTTGGGAAATCGGCCTGCCAATGGTGCGCAATGGACTGGTCGTGATTTTTATCGTCAATTTCGTCGCTGCCTGGGGTGAGTATCTGTTCTGCCTGACGCTGATCGATGACGAGGCCAAACGCACGATGCCGGTGGTTCTTGCCGCCGCCCAGGGCGGTCAGGGGCAGTGGGCCTGGCCAAACCTCGCCGCCGTCTACGTCATCGTCGTGACGCCCGGCATCATCGCGTTTACACTGGCGCAGAGGTTGTTCTTCAAGGGGCTGATGGAAGGGGCTTTGAAGGGCTGAGGCTCTTTTTGCGACACGGCCTTCCGGGAACATCACATGACATTCAAAGACAAGGTGGTCGCCATCACCGGGGCCGCGGGCGGGATCGGCCAAAGCCTGTGCCGATTGTTCCTCGACGAGGGCGCGAAGATCGCCGCCATCGACAAGAAAACGAGCCTCGAAGATCTTGCGGCTGAACTCAACGCGGACTCAAAGCATTTCGCTCACGCCGTCGCCGACATCAGCGACCCGCATGAGGTCGAGCGCGCATTCGCGTCGCTGACCAGCGCGCTGGGCGATGTGGACATTCTCGTCAACAATGCTGGCGGTTCGGCCCATAGAACGTTAGCGCGCACCGATCCTGCTGGATGGCGGCAGAATATCGAGGGCAACCTGGACAGCGCTTATTATTGCGCTCACGCTGTCATCCCCGGCATGCTGACCAAGCGCTCTGGGGTCATCATCAATATTGGTTCGGTCAACGGACTCAGCGCGCTTGGCGATCCAGCTTATAGCGCCGCGAAGGCGGCGATGATCTCGCTAACCCGCTCGCTGGCGCAGGAGTATGGCCCTTACGGCGTCCGCGCCAATATCGTCTTGCCAGGCACCGTGCGCACGCCGCTCTGGGAGAAGCGCGCCGCCAAGGATCCCACGGTCCTAGAGACGCTGCGGCGTTGGTACCCGCTTGGGCGGGTCGTCGAGCCTGTCGATATCGCGAAAGCGGTCGCTTTCCTGGCGTCCGACGCAGCCTCGGCGATCACCGGCGCGGCTTTGCCGGTGGATTGCGGATTAACGTCGGGAAATATCCTGATGAGAAGGGATCTGACGCTCGAAGACCTGTGAGCGCGATCGGGGGCGAAAGGGAAATGGCCGGCCCCGCAGTTTGGCGGAAGGAGTGTCCGCCAGAACAGCAGTAACTACATAGCTTGTTTAGCCACGCTGGATTTGTCCCCTATTTCATCCCCTAATGAACTTCCCGTTGTCCCTCTCTCTAAGGGGCCCCACGCCGCTCTGCCAACGGATCCGCGTGCTGGCTTCCAGGTCGTGCCCGCGAACTAAGCTGGCCCGTGAGAACCTTGTCTTTTCGAGCCGCGAACATTTCTCCGGATTTTTCGGCGCAGCCTAAGCTCGTTCCTAACCCCGAGTCCTGGCGGAACCGCGCCCGCCTGCGGACACGACGGTCGTCATATGGCGGGCGGCGTTCGGGAAATAGGGTGTGGCGTTGATTGGCTCCAACCTGGGTGGAAAGCGATGAACACTCGATATGCGACCGCTCTTGCCTTGCTGGCAGGTTTTACGATTGGCGGCGCCACCGTTCAGGGTCTTAACGCGGCCGCCAGAGCGCCGGCCTATGTCGTTACGGAGGTCGGCATCAGTGATTTGGATGCCTACCAGAAGGAGTATGTTCCCCTTGCAAATGAACAGAGCGCGCGATTTTGCGCGTAGGCACGTTCGGGCAGCACTGGGGCTTGAGCGCGCAGGCGTGGCTTTACCTGATTTGCGAATCCCCTAATTGAGGACAGCCCCTAGTTTTTAATTCTGACAGGTATCGATCGAACTCCAGGGTGCGCCCGTTTGGAAGGGTGATCGTCGAGGTCCCCGCCCGAACACGCTTGTCCCCCTCCAGTTCTCGAAAGATGGCGACTGCGTCCGTTTCGTCCTCAACCTCGAATCTCATCGCTGTCGTTCTCGCACCAGCCGGGTCGGCGGTCCGCAGACGGTTATCCGAAGGCGCGGCCGCCTCATCCAGCGCCTCATCAGCTTGCCTCTGCGCTTCGCGCTGCGGAGGGCCGTCGAACAGTGCAATCAGGTCGTTGATGACGGCTGGTCGATTGGACTCCGGCTCGAGGTAAGCAGCGATTAGCCGTTCGGCCTGGATGAGCAGCGCTACGTGTGCATCGAGCGCCGCGGCTAGTTTCGTTTCGCGCGATTCATCTCCAAACGCCACCTTCGGTGAAATAAGGTCATCAAAAAAATGCGCCAGCTGAGGGCGACACTCGATTAGGGCTGTCGCCCGCTCTTCAAGTCTGTCGCGTGTTTGTTCAAGGAATGGAGCACCGACCTCCACATGGAGGTCGTGCCTCAAAGATATCGCTTCAGTTCCGTCGCGTAGCTCCGGGTGCGTCTAAAACCTGCTCGATCCCGTCGCGAAGGCTCGCGTTGTGTTGGAGCAGGTCTTCCCTGGTCATAGCGCTTCCCCGTGTGCATCCATGGGCGCCGGATTGAACGCCAAGCGGCGCATATTGATCCTACGAGCGCGCCCTAGGTCGCCCTCTTGATTGCTGCCGGGCGCTGCTCTGTCCGGGAGCAACGGAATCGGGTTCCCCAATGGTAGATCCCGCAGGATCGCTCATCCAGGACGCCGGCCCCAAACAGACACCCCGCCACCGCCAAACGCCCAGAAGGAGGGTTTCAACAATAGATCGAGAGCGCGATCCATTTTCTCCGCACCGATGGCGCCGGTTGCAAGCATCTGCTCGCGCATCTGCTCGGCCGTCAGGGTAAAAAACTCCGCAATCTCGGAGCCCCCCTGCAACAGCGAGAAATCGCCCTCCCCGCTGACGTCCGACAAACCTTGCTCGGCGACTACTCTGGGCAGCGCTCGCGCCCAAAAGCAATCGCGCCCCGAGGCTTTCACGACCGTATTGACTAAAGCCGTCATAAAATCCCGGTAGTCGGCATTTTCCGATGCGTGCACGGGAAAGAAATCGACCTCCTCAAGCAATAGCCATCCGCCGGGGCGCAGCGCCGAAACCATCCGACGGATCGCGATCTCGGGCGTCGGCAGGTGATGCAAAATCCATCGCGCGTGCACCAGATCGAAATCCCCCTCTGGCAGGGGTTCGTTGAGAATATCGTGGTGCCGCGTCTTGAGGTTCGGGCTTTCTAACTCCTCCAAGAACGTGGGGTTAATGTCGGTGGCAACAACGCTTCCTCCCGTTCCGACTTGCTCGCTAAGCCACAGCGCAATCGAGCCTCCTCCGGCACCGACCTCGAGGCACCGCCAACCATGGGAGAGACCGAGCGCCAAGGCCCGACGCTTCGTCTTTGGGTCGAGGTGGAACTCAAGCAACTCGAGTCGGCGTTTCGCCTTGCTCCACGAGATGTCCAGCGCATAGCCAGTCATTGGCAGTTTCCCTCTAACTGCAAGACGGAGACTAATTCTGCGCGCTTCAGGCGATGTTGGCTAGCCCTCTCGGCTCGGGCGCCCCTCCCCGGCGCGGCAACCCTAACCCCAACTGGGCATCGTCAGATGGGGCATCCCTTGCTGCCGGCTTCCCAAGGCAGTCTTTCTCTCACTCCCCCCAAAACACGATGTGTCCAAATTATGCTATCGATAAAGATGACGGATAAAGCTGGGGACCTCCATGGCAGGGTCGGTACGCAAGAGGTTGCTCACCGCCGCGGTGATTTTGTTCACGACTTCAGGTCGTAGCCGACCCTCTCGAGTATCTCGGAAAGCCCGTTCGAGACGTTCCTGTCTCCCAGGCCGTGAAGGTCGGAAAACTGGTCTTCGTTTCGGGCACTCCGGGCTACGGCAGCGATCGAAAGGTGGCGGTCGGCGACTTCTCTGCGCAGATGAAACAGGTGATGGATAATGTCACTGCGGTTCTGAAGACGTCTGGCGCGGGTTGGAATCGCGTGGCGAAGGCTACAGTTTTCTTGGTGCGTCAAGCCGACTTCGCGAAAATGAACGAAATTTACGCCCAGTCTTTTTCGGACGGGAAATTTCCGGCCCGGACCACAGTTGTTGTGTCTGGCTTGCCGTCTCCGGATTTCCTAGTCGAGATTGAGGTGGAAGCCGTTCTCGAGTAAGGCGTTAGCTTCCCGGCCGCCGCGAGTTGATGAGTTGTTCGTGGCGCCAAGGACGAGCGAGCCCCATCCCGCGCACAAGAGGTATCCCTATCTTGGTGCGGGATAGCCGCTTCAATTGACTTATTTTTTTAGTGGCGTGTGATGGACGATTTTTTTATGCGGCCCAAAAACGACGAGTTCGTACTCTTTCTTAACCACTACCACGTCGAATACTTTGTTTTTCTGTGGAGGAGCGAGCGCCTCCGAGCCGGGGTTAACTTCGCCGGACAAACTTCGTCGATCTTGACTGTTTACGTCTGCTGAAAGGTCATTGAAACTTTGAATCTCAATCGCATATCCTTCAGGCACCGAAACTCGAACTCCTTTGTTCACGTTTGCGGGAAGACCATAGAACTTGAAGACTCCATGAACGTCGCTGCTCGTTCGCCAGATTGTTCCATCCGGCATGACAGCCTTGACCGCCAGATTGACCCGTTTGTCGCCTTTTTTAACTATTCCCATTAAGCCCGGCGTAGCGTTACAGTTGCTGCTTCCGTTGTCCGTCGGATGAAATAGATAAGTGCCAAAAGCGCTATCCCAATACAAGTCAATTCCTTGATGCCAACAGGTCGTCTTTGACTTAAGCAAACCCTGAGCGTCCGTGACTGTGCCAGTATTGCTTTGGGTTGTCTTCTGATATGTGTATTGCCATTGATAGCCAGCGTACGCCGAGGCGCTGGTAATGAAGGCGACAGACGTACCTAACTGAAAGCTCCCCGAAGCTTGATGCATGTAACCCTGAATGGTACCGTGAATATTCTGAGTGTTGGTGTCTAGCCCGATGCCTGATGGCGGATCGCCGGGGTTGTCCGGCCCATTCACCTGAAAATGCTCATTGAGGAAAGAAAATCGCTTACTATCGAGTTTCGGTTCCGCGTTGATATGGCCGTCCACTGTTGCGACAAAGGGGTTTGTGAGCAGAATAGCAGCCATATCGCCTCTAGTTAAATTGACGAGCTGCGCAGCCTTAAATCCTGGTAGCGCGACAACCCCGGCGAGTTCGCCGACGGTTACGTCTATTACGTTGACGGGCTGACCGGGCGGCGGCTGGAGAGACGTTGTCAATTGACTGCCTTGTGTAGTCGCAGTCATATCCACATTGGTCCAGAGCCAAAATTTGTCATTCAAGTGATTAATCAAATTTGTGTTGGATGTTACTTGTGGCCCCCATGAGCCGTTCGAGGTCATTTGAAACGAGTCGCCGCCAATGTTACCATAGAGATAGCTAAGGCTTGCCTGGAAGACTGGAGTCTGGATCTGCGCGGTGACGCCGGTTGCTCCCGTAGTTTGTACCACGACTTGCGAGCCGAGAGACGTGCCATTCAAATATAAAGCACTGCTTAAGTTACCTGGTGGCTCATACGTGACTGCCAGTAGATAATACGACAGTGGCCCTGTAGCCGTTGTCCGAGCGCCAATACAGGTGCAGGAATACCCGCGAATCTCCACGTCGCAGCAGCTGTTGTCTGTCGGGTCGGCGCAAGCCGCGCAGTTGGGAGCGCAGAATGGATTTTTAAAGCCTACGCAGCACTGGTTCTGGTTTACCGAAGCAGCCGAACAAGTGCAGACAACCGATTGGTCCTGCTGAGTGATGCAGTCTTGAGCTATTGCCCCCGAGCTGGTCCCGACCAGGATCAGGAAGATGAGAATGGGCACCTCACAGATATTTTTGCTATTTGAGATAAACCGGCGAAAGAGCTCTTTGGTGACCTTCCCCTTCGTCACAATCCGGCTTCGCCAGCAATGATCCTCGAGGTGTCCCCCGCACCGGAGCTCGTATACTCGCCGCCTGAGATCCGATCGCATATTTATGCTCCGCTCAGATTTTGTGCCAGTTATTATTCCGCGTATTCGAGTGCGCTTCGTCATTTGTAGCATGGTGCTGTCGGGCTTTCACACTAGGCTCCGAACTCATAACCAGTAGCTGACGGTTGCGGCGACGCAGACTGCGGCCAGGAAGTTTGTTGCGCTCCGATCGTATCGGGTGGCGACGCGCCTGAAGTCCTTTAGCCGGCAAAACATCCTCTCAATCGCATTTCGGTTTCGGTAGAGGAATGGCGAGAAACAGGGCTTCCATTTGCGATTGGCCTTGGGCGGAATATTCGGCAGCGCGCCGCGTTCTTCAACCTGGCGACGGATCGCGTTGGCGTCGTAGCCTTTGTCCCCATGCAGGACATCGCAATTTGGAAGACGATCGAGCAGCGCCGCGGCGGCGGTGCAATCCGCGACCTGGCCGCCGGTCAGCGTGAAAGCGAGCGGTCGGCATTGAGCGTCGGTCAGCGCATGGATCTTGGTCGTGCGACCGCCACGCGAGCGGCCGATGGCCTGATTTTTCTCCCCCCTTTTCCGCCAGCCGCCGAGCGATGGGCTTTAACCGCGGAACTGTCGATCAGAACCTGCGCGGACGGCCCGCCAGCCTGCGCCAGCGCCTGGAACAGAGTTGACCAGACGCCCTTTTCTGCCCATCGAACGAAGCGATTGTACAGCGTCTTCTTCGGACCGTAATCTGACGGAGCCGACCCAGCGACTGCCAGACTTCAGAACATGTACGATTCCGCTGATCACCCGCTGGTCGTCAACCCGAGCCTTGCCCCGCGTGTCCGTCGGAAGATGCGGCTTGATCTTCAAAAACTGTGCATCCGTCAGCCAGAACTGGTCCCGATTCATCCCGCTCCCCTTTAGGAAGCCGTGAATCGCAAGCGGGTGACTATGCCAAGCCATTTATGGGTCCGGGCCCTAGTGGCCTTTAAGCTCCGAACGCGCCTGATTTTGGCTTCACTTGCGGCGGCGGCACCAATTCAATCGACCAATCCGGATCAGGCCCTCCGCAGGCTGTGCGGTGATGTCCGGCTACGACATAGACGGGCGCGGGCTTGGCAGATCGGCAGTGTATGCAACGCAGGCTGCGAAGCAGATTTTCAAAGGTCATATCGCCGTGGCGTTCGATCAAAAGCCGCACGGGATAGCCGACGGAACCGCCGCCTCGACAATGCAAGCAATGCAGCTCGATCACGCACTGCGGCCAGTCCGAGAGCCGATGCTGTTTACGGAAGATGGGCGGGTGCATCCCCTCATTCTCGGATAGGAACATAGCAAGAACAAGAGCGAAAATTGTCTTGGCGAGATCCGAGAAAGAGTGCGAGATTTGCCCCCACGGAGGTGCGACCTGTGTTTGCACGCGCTGGCGTTGTCGCGCTTGTCCTCTCCTCGCCCGCATGGGCGGACCCGGACTATCCCGCCGGGCTCTTCGAACGCTCGCCGGTCACTGATACGCCAGCTGCGGCTTCGAGCCAGGGGCATGATTTCCCCAGGGAAGCGAAAAACCCGCCCAGAGAGCGCGCCAGCGAGGGCTGCCACCATTATCGCGATTGACGCTATCCGTGGGCGCAACCATGCTAAACTGCCGTGGGAGCGATGGTCCCGAAAGCACAGCCGACGATGGCGGATTGGAATGAGTATCTAGAGCCGTGGCTGGCGAGAGAAAGACCTCACATTTGCCCGCTGGCGGCTTTCATGTACGGAGCCAACATATTTGTAGGTCACCGCTTGGTCTCTCTTTTGCTGCGCGGCGTGAGGTCGGCGAGAGGCTTGCCGCGTTCGTTCCAAGCGCCAGCGATGCGGCGGAAAGTGACCCAGATATTGATCTTTCGGTTGAGATTCTGATCCATTGCCGTGCCATCGTCCCGGTAGCAGCGCTGGGTGTTCGGATCGTCGCCGAAGCATAGGGATTCGGCCTTCGTCCCGTCGTCCCGCTGAGTATCGACTGCGGCAAGGTGCTGTCCTGTATCGTTGACCCACGACATGACGTCTTGGCACCAACCCCGGTGATCATTCGGGTCGCTCCCCGCCGGGAAACATTTGTGAATTGAGGCAGTCTCCGTGTCGCGCAGGAACGCCAGCGCTTTGTTGTAGTCGGCTACGAACTCGTCGTAATTCATCGGGGTTTGATTGTATTTCGGCGGAACGACGGATGCGGTCGCAGGCGGGCTGGGCGTGGTGGCAGGTTGACTTGGGACTGGAGCGGTAGGCGCGTTTGGCGCGCGCGGCGTGAGGTCGGCGAGAGGCTTGCCGCGCTCGTTCCAAGCGCCAGCGACGGTGCTGAAAGTGACCCATAGGTCGATTTTCCGGTCGTTGCGTTGATCGAAAACCGCGCCGTTATCTCGGTAGCAACGTTGGGTGTTCAGATCGTCGCCCAAGCACACGATGACGGAGCGTTTTCCATCATCTCTTTGAATCTCGTTCGTGGTGATGTGTTGACCCTTAGGGTCGGCCCAGAACATGTGGTCCGAGCACCAATCGTGGTTGGGGTTGCTCGGGTCGGCTCCTACCGGGTGACATTTGTGGATGGATTGAGCCCCGGTTCCGCGCAGGAACGCTAACGCCTTGTTGTAGACGGCGGCGAACTCCTCATAATCCTGCGGTACTTGATTGTATTTCGCCGGAAGGACGCCTTGCTCAGCGGGCGGGGTTGGCGCGTCAGCGTAAGCCGGGATGCAAATTGCAGCGGCGAGTTCGGCGGCGGCCAATAATGTTGCGGTGAATGCGCGTTTCACGAATTCTCGTTAGTCAGGTTAGGGCTTGCGTGCTGACGGCATGCAGCTGGGCAAATGTATAGCACGTGTTAACTCGGTTTAAAAGGTCCGGAAGCCCTGCTGTACTCGCAGCTGAGTCGCATTTATTCGCCCTTAGGCGGCCCGCCTGGCCACCTTGGCGATGGTTGCTCGACTGCATCCAGTCGCGCCCTGAATGTCGGTCCACGACAAGCCTGACCTCAGCATCCCGGCTATGCCAGCGTTGCGAGCGGTATCCTCGGGGCGGCCACGATACGCGCCCTCAGCCTTGGCCTTGGCGATCCCTTGCGCCTGGCGTCGTCGCCGGTCCTCGTAATCCTTGCGCGCCACTGCGGCCAACATGTCGAGCAGCATCGCATTGATGGCGGCGAACATTCGGCCCGTGAACTCATCGGACGGAGCGGCCAGTTGCCAGGACGTGGGCAAGTCGAGCGCCACGATGCGAACGCCCTTGGCTTCAACCTCAGCCCGGAGCTTGCGCCAGTCCGAGTCTGTCAGGCGCGACAGCCTGTCCACTTGCTCAACCAGAAGCACGTCACCAGGCTTTGAGTCGGCCAGCAATCGGAATAGTTCGGGCCGAGCGAGCTTGGCCCCTGACTCGTTCTCGATATACGTCCCAACAATCGGCAATCCCCGCTCGGCTGCGAACGCCTCCACCGGTTCACGGGCGCGGCTAGCGTCCTGCTCAACAGTGGAGGCTCGGAGGTAGGCTCTGGCGTGCATGATGAAACCATCCGGTTCGTTTTGAATGGTTTCATCATATCAGTCTGTTTTGGATTGTCAAACGGTACTTATTGAACCAGCCTTTGCATGGTTTCCCTGAGGTGTACCTATTTGAACCAAGGTTCACGCAGTGGGCCTACTACCTTTGGAGGCCACATGGGGCCGCCACCCCTTCACAACCTAGTGATTGCATTCCCCGTTGACTGTGTTCCCGCTGTGCGAGTTAATGCCCAGGTCGTTACAGTGGTTAATAGGCTCTTGGGGGCAAGCAAATGCGTTACAATTCCGCGTTCGATGGACTGCGCGCCGTCGAGATAAAGCCTTGTCCTCCTGATGCACCACCTAGCGGCGGCGGGAGGGCGACGTTGAAATCATCTTCTCGTTCAATTTTGGCGCGGTCGCGGATGACCGGCGCGGCGTCTCTGGCTATGTTGGCGGCGGTGGCTGTCGCTCGCGCGGATACCGTGATTGGCGCTGACGGTGCACTTAGGGTCAGCGAGGCGCACGCTAAGACCAAGACATGGATATTTGACTACACGGGCACCGAGGAGATCTTTGTCGCGCCGCATCGCGGCGTATACGACATCACTGCCTATGGGGCACAAGGCGGCGGTGGCGGCATGGGCTACACTGTCGGTGGCTTGGGAGCTGAAATTGGCGGCTATGTCACCCTAACCAGGGGCGAAACTCTTACGATCCTTGTGGGCGGCATTGGCGGCGATGGTGGCGGCAGCGGCGGCTTCCATGGCGGTGGTGGAGGCGGCGGTGGCAGTTTCGTCGCCTTGGGAGCCCAAGCATTAGTGATCGCAGGCGGCGGCGGCGGCGGTAGCTACGACGGCCTCGGCGTCGGCAGTGGCCTCACCAGCGGTAGTGGCGGGGCCGGCGACGCCCAGGCCGGGATCAGTGGTGGCGGCGGCGGCGGCGGTGTTAACTATAGTGGCGGCGGGGGTGGTGGCTTCCAAGGTAGCGGTAGCGGCTTCGGTCGCGATGGCGACGGTGGCGGCGGCGACAGTTATCTCAGTGGCGGTGGCGGTGGCGGTGGCGGCGGTGGCGCCGCCTTTTTCTACCCCGATGGAGCGGGCGGCTATGGTGGCGCTGGTGGCTACGGCGGCGGCGGCGGCGGCGGCGGTGACTACGGCGGCGGCGGCGGGGGCGGCTACAGCGGGGGAGGCGGCGGCCTTGGCAGATACTATCTTGGTCTCTACGGCTACGGTTACGTTGGCGGCAGTGGGAACGGCGGCGGTGGAGGCGGTGGTTCGTATCTGGACCCCTCAGTGATCCAGCTGATTGCCCTCGCTGGCGAGAACATCGGCTATGGACAGGTGGACATCCGCGCGGTCTCCCGGAGAGCCATCCCCGAGTCTTCAACCTGGGTGATGATGCTCTTTGGCTTCGCGGCACTCGGCTTCGCTGGCTATCGAGCTTCACATGGTAAAATTGCAAAGGCCGGGGAGGGGTCGCGCCGGCCAGGTCTGGGCGACGCTATGCCCATGAGGGAGGGAGAGAACCCAGGGCCTTTGAACCCTGCCCGCCTCGCGCGCCCGATCAGCCTACTTGCAACCTAACAGTTGCAATCGATCGTCAAACCACTTAGCGTCGACGCAAAATGTCGTATCGTGATCCGGCGAACCAGGCGGTCGGGGCGGAGCGTTATGGCGAGAATGACATCATGCCGGGCGTGCGGCGCTATGATCTCAGCTGACGCGAGCACTTGCCCGCGCTGCCGTACTATTCTCAGCCGCACCGCTGTTGCGCCGGCCAGCCTTATCGCACTGCTTGCGATCTCAGTTTTTTACGTTTTCCTACAGCTCGCGTTCTTGTGCTTCATTGACGATGCGGACTAGCTCCTCGAATAAGGCGATGTCTCCCTTGGCTTGATGAGATGTCCATCGTCTCGCTCGCGCCCCTGGTGCTGCTCCGTAGCCGTTGGTGGAGCGGGGCGGTAACTGAAATCCGCATCCATCGCCATACGGGTCGCGGTGTCTAGCCGACTGATCTTGCCGGGCACTCTGCCGAGAACGGCGTTGACCACTGAGCGCAACCAAGTCCGCATCACTTGTCTCTCGACTCTCTTGCTGCATAATAGAACGGCATGAGCAAGTTGTACAACGCTGTCGTTTGCCTACTCCTCGCAACGCTCGTCACGACCGCGGCCGGCCAAAAGACACCGCGCGCAACGCCGGCATTGCAGGAATGCTACGCTCGGGTATGTCTTGGACGGCCGTTCAATCGGCGACAGGCTGCAGCCGCGCGACGATCGCTAAGGTCGCCAAGCGGGGCGCGTGGGGCTTGCAGCGCCTCTCACGCTTGCGGCTCTCTCGCTCTTCGAAAGCCCGCATAGCCGAGGCCGGCAAAGCCGACGAGCATCATCGCCCAGGTCGAGGGCTCCGGTGCAGCGTTAACCTCCATCTGGAGAGCGTTGTCAGATGGAAACGGATCGATGCCCTTGTTCAGAAAAAATCCGTCATCCGTGGCCGACCAGGCCAGGTAGTTGCTAGCGACGCCGGGACCAAAGACGTCAGCAGTAGTTCCCCATTCAATTTCGGACTGGCTGTTGACCCGGACTTCGATCCAGTAGAGCGAATTGGGGTTGAGTAGCACGCTAGCAAACTGGTTGTACTGCTGAACGGTCCAGGCTGCAGGCAGACTCGTCATGGGTAGTGTGACTGACTTGATAACCGGCCCCTTAAAGTTGACGGGAGAACCGTTGACGTAGTTCAATCCGCTTATCGGGTCGAATGACAAGTTGGATGTAGAAATTCCGCCGTCGAGGCTCACCGTATATGTATCGTTAGGCTCGGCGAAATTCGGAAGATCGTCTCTCAGCAACAGCGCCACATCTACGCGGACGGGGGTAGCGCCCGTGCTGAACGTCGCCGACATAACCGGTTCTATCCCACCTGCAAATGCGGCGCTGGTCATCGTGCCGTTCAGGCTATTAAAAAGGACGCCACGAGCCGAGGACGTCGTCGCGAGTACAGGCAGTGCCAGAAACATGACAGCGTACAGAGTTGCTAATGTTCGAGATAGCATGCGATTTCCCTAGGAGAGCGTCGCCGCCAATTATTGTGGCATGTTCTCAAGACAAGCGCACGCCTTATACGCGGGTAGTCGACCGATATTTTACGTTCATGCCTTTTTAGAAATGCCAGCCGACAAGTTGGCCTACTTCGCGCCTCTTGCGCATGAGGTACTCTTCGGCGTTCGCTCGTAGAGTTTTCAACCGCCTGCCATCGAAAGCCAGGCCACCAATTGCCCAGCGGCCATAAAAGAAATCCCTCAAATCGACGCCGGGAATCCCCGGCATTTCCGACTGCGCATTGGAGTGGGCCCTTGGGAGCGGACAGGGGCGGACTTAACATTTGACCGGCAGGCTGGGCTTTCGAAGGACGAGAGCTCATGGCCAGGTATCGATCTCACAGCATCGAGTTCAAGGGTCAAATCGCGCAAGAGTTTTTGGCTGGCGATACGCTCCACGGTTTGGAGAAACGCCACGACATCTCGCGCAATTTGATCCGCGTCTGGGTCGAGCGGTATCAGGCTGGCGCCTTCGACGAGGACGCCGCGGCGGCCGATCTCCTTCAGCAATACGAAGCCCGGATCGCCGCCCTCGAACGGCTGGTCGGCAAGCAGGCGCTGGAATTGGAATTTCTAAAGGGGGGTCAGCGAAACGCACCGTCAGCGAGAAGCGGACCTACGTCCGCAATTGCCGGCCCGAAAGCGTCTCCGTCGCCGAAGGCTGCCGGCTGATGGGAATCTCACGCTCGGCCTACTATGACGCGCCTCCCGTGGCGCCCGACGACACAGCCATCGTCGAGGCGATGAGCGCAATCCGCGACGCGTTCGAACGCTACGGTTGGCGACGCATGCAGGCCGCCCTTCGCCAGCAAGGCCTCGTGGTCAATCACAAGAAGGTCAAGCGCCTCATGCGCGAACACGATCTCCAGCCACGCATGCGTCGGCGATATGTGGCGACGACAGACAGCGACCATGACCATCCGATCTTCCGCAATCTGGCCAAGGACAAGATCGTCAACGGCGCCGATCAGCTCTGGGTCGCCGACATCACCTATGTCGCAGTCGCGTCGGGCTTCGTTTACGTCGCGGTGATTCTCGACGCCTGGTCGCGCCGCGTCGTCGGCTACGCCATCAGCCGATCCATCGATGTCCGGCTGACGCTCGCGGCTCTGAACGCTGCAATCGAGGACCGCAAACCGCCGGCCGGCTGCCTTCATCACTCGGACCGCGGCGCCCATGCCGCGCAAGCCTATCGGCACGCCCTCGACAAGCATGGCCTCGTCGGCTCGATGGGCCGGCGTGGCAATCCCTACGATAACGCCAAAGCGGAGAGCTTCATGAAGACGCTGAAGGTCGAAGCGGTCTATCCAATGGCCTACGAGACCGTGAGCGACGTTGCCGAAGACCTTCCACGCTTCATCGACCAAGTCTACAACAGCCGCAGGCTCCACTCAGCCCTAGGCTATCTGAGCCCCAAACAGTTCGAGGACCACCACGCCCGGCATGGGGTCAAATCAGCGGCCTGATCTCTGTCCGCTCACAGGGGCCCACTCCACATCCCTGGCATTGATTTTCTGTGTATGATCGAAAGGCGGGAGGTTCTATGCGAGTTCGCTTTGTACCTCTGGGTCCAGCACCTCGTCCCAGACCCTCGAGGCCAAGAGCGCGAGTTGCGCGCAGCGGCTACCGCCCGCTGGAAGGTCGTCGAGGCTTTTAGCGGCGAGGCCATATTGGGCGCCAAGGGCCGCGATAAGCGTCCCGGCTTCTTGAAAGACGCCGTGCGACGGAAGTTCGATCTTGTGGCCGCTTGGAGCGTCGACCGGCTCGGCCGATCACTCGCCGATTTGGCCACGTTCATGGTCGACTTGAAAGCTTAGGGCGTTGGCTTGTACCTCGATAGGCAGGCGGTCGACACAACATCGCCGGGCGGACGTGCGCTCCTTCAAATGGCTGGCGTGTTCGCCGAATTCGAGCGAGAGATGATCCGAGAGGGCGTTCTAGGCGAGGGCTTACGGCGTTCGGTCGGGAGGGAATCTATTCCAGCCGACAAGCCCGCGGCCATCGTTGCCGACCTCAGTTCGACATTGGAGTCGTCAAGCTCTCGTTGGCGTTGGGACTCTGCAGTAGCTCAAGGGGACACTCTTGGCGCTGGATAATGGATCGATCAGGGCGGACCATAGCAACCAACGCGGGCATGGCGGCCCGCTCCCTGAACAAACAGCAATCTATCCGCCGACGCTCTACTTTTTAAATATGGCCTTGGTTTAGCAGCGATTTATCTACATTTATGTCGAATTGCTTTTCGGTTGTAACAACTTTAGATACCGATTTGAGCGGGCCGTCCTGCCACAAGGCGCTTGCTTCAGCCCCGTGCGGTTCCTCCCCGCGCGGGGCTCCTTTCGCGGTTACGCGTAACCATGATGGCAATAAGCCTGAGCAATGACTTTAGAGTTAGGTCTAGACCTCCTCCGGCTTAAAATTATCGAGCCCGTTTTTGGCATCTCGATTCGTTTCTCCCAGCGTCCAACATTAAGTAAACATATTTCTATCTAAAGTTGCAGAAACTCGTTAGTAAGCAATCCTAGGGAGGTGGTACGGTGTCAATGTGGACCGTCGACCAGCTTGGTTCTTCCTCGATCACAAGCGATTCTAGGAGAATCCTATCACAATCGAGCAACAAACTCCTTGGAGAGCGGGTGCGCCTTAGGCGAACTTCGCTCAGTATAAGTCGCCGGGAGTTTAGCAATTCCCTAAGTGTCTGTCCGGGGACAATTTGATTGATATGAATTGTTTGTGATTTACTGGGCGCTTCCTGATTCTATGGAGGTCGTCAGTGTGGACGAGCGAAAATCGTGTGCGCTATGACCGGAGCAAATTGCGGTATCCAAGCGACCTGACAGATGCCGAATGGGCTCATGTTGCGCCGGTGATCCCGCCGGCCAGACGCGGCGGCAACCGTCGCCATGTCGACGAACGCGAAGTGGTCAACGGCTTGATGTATATTCTGAGCACGGGCTGCCAGTGGCGAGCAATTCCGAAGGATTTGCCGCCGCGCTCGACGCTCTATGATTATTTCGATCTATGGAGCTATGACGGCACGCTCGACCGCCTTCACGAAGCGCTCTATGTGAAGTGCCGTGAGCAAGCAGGTCGGGACGCCAGCCCGACCGCCGCGATCCTTGACAGCCAGAGCGTCAAGTCCGCGGAAAAAGGGGCCGTTGCATCGACCCGCATGGCTTTGATGCAGGCAAGAAGATCAAAGGCAAGAAGCGGCATATCCTCGTCGATACGCAAGGCCTCCTGATGCACGCCATCGTGCATGGCGCCGACATTCAGGATCGCGACGGTGGCGCCTTGCTGATGGCGACCCTGTTTGGCGCCTTTCCATTCCTGCTTAAGCTCTACGCGGACGGCGGCTACCAAGGGGCGGAGTTTCAGGCGGCGGCGCAGCGCACAATGGCGCAGGTCAACGTTGAAATCGTCAAGCGGTCCGACGGCGCCAGAGGGTTCGTCATTTTACCAAAGCGCTGGCTTGTTGAGAGGTCTTTCGCGTGGCTCAATCGCTGTCGCCGATTGGCGAAAGACTGGGAGTGTCTCAGCCGAAAGGCCCTCGCATTCCTACGGCTCGCCTCAATCCGGCTCATGCTGCGAAAGCTATGCATTCAAACATGATGTTCGCGGACAGACTCTAAGGATTGATTTTGGCGAATTGGGCGCATATGAAGCCGGCGCAAAACGAATTAACGCTAACCTTCTGGTCAAAATGGCTAAAATATTGGATGTGCGGCTAGATTACTTTTTTCGGAGTGACGAAAAGCAAAATTACCGAGGTGAATGGAAGCTTGGCCAAATTAAGGGCGATCTTAAAAACGGTGATACCGCGTAGCAACACCCTTGCACAGTCGCTGAGCGAGGTTTCTCCATTCGATTGCTTAGCCCCCCGCTTTCATGTTCGATGGCAGTGGAGCGGGTCGCTGCGCCATACGGTTGGTCAGCCACGTTTGGATTGCCCGTTAGGAATTTCTTGAGCGGGCTCATGATCTGGTTCTTTCCTCCGGTGCCGCGCAGTCTACGCTCTAGCGCTATCACCCACCCACCCATAAAATTCCGCTAGCGAAGACGCTGTCGATCACTCGACGATCATCCCGGCACTGGGTCCTCGTCATGCCAACTAACGAGCAACCATTGGGCGGATACGCCCGGACCGTCCGTGAGCGCACGTCTATTGCGAGCGTTGCTTGAAACATCGCGACCGCCGCTCGATGTATCCGCATCCTTAGACAGGCCTGAACATCCAGCGGCCTTGACCTGCAACAACTCAAGGTCGACTAGCTTAAATGCTCGTAGACGACGCCGGCTATAGAAATCCGATACTCGCAGCCGAGCCTTCGCTCTCTCAGAGGAACATCATCCCTAGTAACTTCTAAACACTTGATTTTTGTTAATTAGCGGTATGTTCCGAAGTGGCTATGAACAAAACAAGAACAATTGCTTGACCACTTATGTCGGCAGTGGCATAGTCAGCAATAACGGGGATGTCGGAGCGACGGAGCCGCAAGAATCCATCCTTGTGGCTACATTAACAGCTCGTCCGCCGCCAATTCCTGGACTCGCGCGTATGCGGCACCCCGGGCGACAATGGCCGTTTTGGAGCGGACGTCAGCGAATAAAGGCAAGTTTAAATGAAGGCTTTAATCCTCACCGTCATAACTGTTTTCGCCGCGTCGAAAGCGTCTGCGCAAGCTTACTATGATTATGCCGGCAATCCGACTCACGCCGAGGTGGCGATACCCTATCCGAACGTGCCCGCTCCGCCCGGTCAGCACAATGTTGACCTGACGTCACCGACACGGCTTACAGTCCCTCTACTACCGCAGGTTGGGCCAACACAAGTCACAGCCCGCTACGCGAACATCTGCGTATCGTCGGAGACGAGATACACCACTGACGGCGTCACGGCGCCGTCTATCAGCGTTGGCCAGCCGCTTGCTGCCGGCGCGTGTATCACGCTTGCCGGCCCGCAAGTGCTTAAAAACTTTCTTGCGATCTCGCCAGGCGGGACGCTCGATGTCGAGTATTTCGAGTGAGCACCTTAAGGCACAAAATAGCCGCCTCGCGTCTCTGGCCGTCGATTGAACATCATGATCGGATCATTCGCCGGAATGTGTGAGGTGGCGGGCACTCTGGGAGAAGAGGATACCCGCCGCTTGTTGTTTCCGCCGTTGGCCCCCTCAACTTGCGCTGCGTCGCACACTGGATCGGCAGGAAACATGAGGAGGCGAGAGAAGACGCCGCGTAAGTGAAGTTGGTCGGCGCACCCGAGCGGGAGGCCAATATCTTCATCTCCGGCGCGGCCGACAATCTGGCCAGCGCTCCGTCGATGTCGACTCGCCAACGATCGCTGGCGCCGAGCTGCGTAGGGCGATCGCAAGGCTCGGGGACACTCCGGCTGGGTCGCCGCGATCGGTAGGCGCAGGCCAAGACGCGCCAGTCGTCTCGCCTTAAGCGAGCTATGGACTGGCGTTGGCGGCACACTGGCCAAACCGGCCGAAAACCGCCAGCAAGCTTCTAAAACTCCTGAGCGGGGCCAAGCTCATTTTCGTCCGCGAGTAACAAATGATCAAGCTCGCCCTCTCGGCGGCGATCGCCGCCGGCCGTGGCACCCACGCTGATCGACAATATGTTTCTGTCCTACTTCGCCAAGGCGTCCGAGCGGTGCCCGCCGCATCGAGTGAAGATGCGCGGCAAAGACTGGCTGGGTGGCGTCGACTTCCTTGTGTTCGACGCCGCAGTCAATATGGGTCGGTCGCCGCGACACGCCTCCTTCAGGAGGCATTGCGCATGAGGGTTGACAGCGTGTTCGGGCTTGAGACGCTCTGCAAACTGCAGGGCGTCAACAACCGCGCTGCGCTTATCAAGGCGACTTGCTCTGGTCGATTTTCGTTATGCCATGTGCTGTCGACCTGGTGGTGGTGTTTCGGGAAGGGCTGGGTGGCGTGCGGGAACGACAGTGAAGCGGAGCCGCTCAAATTGGCGACGGCCTCATGGACATAAATTCACAAATTAATCCAGATCTTTCGTTGGTCTATGGCTTGATCGGCCATCTACTTGAGGTCTTGGGCCTTGGCGGTTTCGGCCTAGCTTGGCGCGGCAATTCGCGAGTGACCAAGCTTGAGGCGCGCGCCGAAGCGCTAAAAGAGCGCGCCGACGCCCACGAGGAGGGCACGCAGGCAATCGCCGAGAGGCTGGCTGTAATCCGTGAGAGCCTCGCGCGGCTTCCGACACGCGACGAGCTCGAGGACTTAAGGCGCGACTTGAAACAGGATTATCGCGCCTCGCGCGATTGACGGCTCCTTCGGCGCGGCTTCAGTCCCCGCGCCGAAGGGGGTTTGGGAAACTGGCCGGCGTCCCTCCCCGGGAGCCGGCCTTTTTTGTGTCCTCTCGCCGTCGTCGTGCGGAAACTCGAAACATCATGACGCTAGAACGAGCGGCGGAGGAAGAAAAACAGACGACTGGCGCTTGGTTGGCTAAGACATCGACGCTCGCGCCGGTCCGGCCGGAGCGCATTGAAGGGAACCAGCGGGCAAGGGTTGTGTCCGACGCGAGCGGCTAAGCACATCGGTAACTCTCACGCTCGTTCCGGTTTCTTGGCCGCCCTCTGCGCCTCGGCGGCATGCTTGCCTTCTCATATTGGCGTCAGCATCTCATTAAGCGTCGGGCCCTGATTTGCGATCGTAACTTCTTGCTTGGGCTTACGCAACGCGCGCTCGAGCAAAGCATTCGCCGCCTCCGATTTGCGCTCCACAGGGCGCCGTCGAACAATCTACTGCGGCTGGCATTTAAAGGCGCGGCTAAGCGACGCAGCCATCGCCGCCATAAGACCTCTCAGCCATATCGGGATTGCTCACAAACTGCTGAAGGGCTGCCATGTGAAGTAGCCCCCGAAATCGCCTGACAGGCCCTCACACTTATGGAAGTGTGATGCATATGCCTGACCGTATGACTGAAACGTACGACCGTGTGGAGGTGATCACCTCGGTGCAGCGCCGGCGACGCTGGACGCCCGAGGATAAGATCCGCATCGTCGAGGAGACCTATCTTCCGGGCAACTCGGTATCGCTTGTGGCGCGTCAGCACGGCATTGCTGGCAACCAGTTGTTCCCTGGCGCCGGCTGATGGCGCAGGGCGCGCTCACTGCCGCCACCGCTGGCGAGGAGGTGGTCCCTGCGTCGGATTACCGCGCGTTGGAGGCCCAGGTGCGCGAGCTTCAGCGCCTGCTCGGCAAAAAGACGATGGAGAATGAGCTGCTGCGTGAAGCGGTTTCCCGGGCTGCGGGCCCAAAAAAACAGCTGTTGCGCTCGACCTCGTCGCCGGAGGCTGGGCGGTGAGCGCGGTTGCCGAGGCCGTCGGCATGTCCCGCCCGCATCTCTCGGCGATGCGGCGGCCTGGCGAACAGCGCCGTCGTGGCCGCCCAGGGCTACCCGACACCGAGCTTGTCGCGGATATCCGCAGGCTGATCGCCGATCTTCCGACCTATGGCTATCGGCGGGTGCATGCTCTGCTCCGCCGCGAGGCGGAAGGAAACGAGCGCGCAGCGCCCAATCCGAAGCGCGTCTACCGCGTCATGAAGCTTCACGGTCTGCTGCTCCAACGTCATAGCGGCCGCGGCGAAGAGCGGCGACACGACGGGAAGATCGCCGTCCAGATCCGCAACACCCGCTGGTGCTCTGATGGCCTCGAGATCGGCTGCGACAATGGCGAGAAAGTGCGGGTCGCCTTCGCTCTCGATTGCTGTGACCGGGAGGCGATGGGCTACGTCGCCACCACCGCCGGCATCACCGCCGAGGACGTGCGCGACCTAATGGTCGCCAGCGTCGAGCATCGCTTCGGCCAGGTGAACAAGCTGCCGCACGCCATTGAGTGGCTCACCGATAACGGCAGCTGCTACACCGCCCACGACACCCGCCGCTTCGCCCGCGACATTGGCCTCACACCGCGCACGACGCCGGTCGAAAGCCCGCAGAGCAATGGCATGGCCGAGGCGTTTGTCCGAACGTTGAAGCGCGACTACGCCCGCGTCAGCCCACGACCGAACGCCCAAACGGTCATCGACCAACTGCCCAGTTGGCTTGATCACTATAATCGCGTGCATCCGCACCGCGCTCTCGGCTACAAATCGCCGCGCGAGTTTATCGACCGCTCAACCCGCGAGGACCTGTCCGGCCTTTAGGGGGCAACAACACCATGACCTGGCCGCCCTTAAGACTGGCGGGGGCAGTAGACTTGCTTGCCGGCCCAGCGTGTCCCTCCCATAAAGGCCGTTTGCGAAGGCGCTTGCAATGACTTCGGGGCCATCCTCATACTTGGATCTTCACCCTTCCAGCTTTCAAGCAGCCGTGGCACGGAGATGTCGGCGCCATTGGCGTGGGCCGCAGAGGCGATCAACGCTGCCTTAAAGGCCGCGACAGCGACTGTGTACAATTGGCTCATGCCAACCAATTATGCCGCAGGATAATCGAGGGCAGGTTGATGCCGACCTGGTTGCGCTCATTGGTTATCGCGTCCCTAGGCAAAGTTCCCGGCAAAACGAGCAGTCTAGACGCGGCAACTCGGATGATGATCCACGCTGATTTTAGTCTCGACCGTGAACGCTCTCGCGAGACCCGACCCAACGACATTCGAACGCCGGTGAGCAAGAGCAATCTTAGGGATAAGAAATAGATGCGCTATTTAATCGCAGCAGCTTTTTTCTGTCTTGTATGGAAAGCCAGTTCAGCGCTTGCCTATAGCTGCAATGACAACCACTACGTAAATTCGTCCGGGCATGTGGTCCATTCGCCCTCTTGCGGTGCGGAACCCGAAAAGCGCACCGCGGAGTGCCGCGATGGCAGCGTCAGCTTTTCAGAGCACCACCGTGGGACGTGCTCGTATCACGGCGGCGTCGCTCACTGGGATTGAAGACGGCACAGATGACGGCCTTCTTTGCCCACGATTGGCGCGTGCGCTCAGAGGATCGAAGCTGAGGCCGATTGAGTCTCCTCCGAGAAAGCGACGACAGCCTCAGATCAGGACGAACGCTTAATCAAGAATTACTCGGATAAGGGTGCAGCGATTATTCCAATCGATGCGCAACCGCGTGGACTTATCGGCTTCGGAAGAGCCGCCTTGCGGGACGACAGAGAGGACTCCGACCCTCCTCCATTGGCCGGACCTGCAGCAGGCTGCGGGGAGCCGCCGCGCCCTGAGACGAGTAACGAGACGTAGAGCGGGAAACAAAAGAATCTCAGATCGGGACGGTTTCAAAATAGGACCTACCAATTCGGTGGCTACGGCTCGCCCGACGTTGTGCGGGCTCCGTCCCAGCATGATTCGGGCTTTCTCTCGGGGCAGTCCTTAAATGCATTTGAATACAATCCTACAAATTTTGCTCAAAAACCTCCATTAGCACCTTAGAGACTTTACGCAAGGGAGCGAAAGCCAAATCATTGTTCTCGCTCAGGGAAACTGCAGCAATGGTTGATATGAATAATCCCACCGTTCAGGGTCTCCGCGCAGCGGCCAGAGCGCCGCATATGTGATTACACAGGTCGACATTAGCGATTTGGATTCTTACAAGGATACGCTTACACAAGCTGAACGCCGTTGAGGAAATGAGGTCGCAGGGCGGCCCACCGCGCTGCTGACGAACAGGTCCACGTGCGGTCGGAGGAACACGCCGAACTGGGCGCCCGGAAAGAATCGAGCACCACGCTGACCTGCACATAGGCACCGCCGTGAGCGACATAGTCGAAACCGGTCGGTCATTGGGCCCGGCTCCCCACTGAATAAGACCCCGTGTTGCAACTCGCCTTACGCAAAATCCTGGAAGAAATATTCCGGCTGTACGTTTAGCAATCTGGCAATCCGAAGCAAAAGGCGGGCGCTGACGCGTCGTTCGCCAGATTCGTAGGAGTTCAAATCCCCGAAATCAATCGCCAATTTCGCACTGAACTCCTTCCCCGATATCCCATGAGATTCTCTAATCACTCGCAATCGATTTCCTATGCGTATATTGCTCGGACTACTGATATCCCACGGTGCCGTTTTGCTCAATGAGCTTTCGGTGGCTTCAGCGAGCCTTTCGCTTCCATGCGTAATGACGAGGGTCATAGTCACACTCCTTGAGGTTGCGTCGTCTCTAGGCAACAACCTTGGATAGGGAATGTGTTAACTTTATGTCAGGAGTGTAGCTGCCCCAAGGTTTTCCAAGACTTACGAGATATGTTGCTTGCACCCATGAGGGACCAGCAAAGTCATGGGAGTTTAAAAGCAGCAAATGGAAAAATCTTGCGGCAAAGAGAGTCAACAATTTTCGCGCCGTAGACCGTATTGGCCGCTCACGCAGCAATATCCGCTTGTGCGAGCCGTAGGCTTAGGGAAAACGATGCTTATAAAGCGACGAGTACCCACGCCACTTGCTTGACGCATGCAAGCAAATTGCAGCAGGTATCAATGGCATCCCCGACTCATTTGTTCATTAAGAATATGGTAAAGTTACTTTGCTCTCAGATAAGATATCATCTCTCACATAAGCCAACATAGCGGCGGCTGCAGGGTCGATTTTACCAGTAACGCTTGCGCAGAAATTAACAAGCTCGGTGCAAACAACCAACAAAAGGCGAATATCGCGTTCTGACAAATGAGACTTATCTAAACGCTGCTCCTCTTTATTTTTCATGTTCGCTCTCATATGTCTCACCTACTTTTGACCAGTGCGCGCCGCCTATCTCTAGCGACCTATTTGACCTTTGTCTAGCGTTATTTCGATTCGAATATCAACGTCGTGTGAACAAAAGCTTCAAGAATAACAACCTAACCAACGACCTTATCGCTATTACTAACGCGGCGTTGCAAATTGGCGCATTGTTATTTTCGCACGAGGCGCGATCTCTATCGTCATTACAGTAGACAGCGCGCAGTGCACCTTTCGAAGTCGCCGAAGTGAGTGGGCATTGGTTGCACCCCTCGATCCTATTAAAACCCCACAATGACTGTATTAGTTTCATCTGCCTTCCCCGAGGTCCACTCCAGATGTGGCTAGGGAATCGTGGTAATTGGGATAACCGGCATCGATACAGGCCAGAGCCTAGTCATTTATCGGCCGGGATGGCGCCAAATGGTTGCAAAGCTGATGCGACACTACTTCTAGCCGGACGAGAGGGGGACGGCCCTCTCGCGTGCGCATCACGCATGGTCGCGGCCGCCAGCCGATCGCTGTCGCTCGCCACCAGGAAGTCGCGCTGATAGAGATTTCGAATCCATTGATCTTTTGAGTCTCGCGCGCCGTCCTTAGCCAGCTCAAGCCACATCAATCCTCGCGCGCGCTGATCCACAAAGCCGTGACCAACGAACAGCATATGCCCCAGCAAGGCTTGCGACGGGGGGTGGCCTTCTTTTGCCGCTATCGCCAGCCAGCGAACAGCGGCAATGTTGTCTTTCTCGAGCCCTCCCGCGCCGATCATGTACATGTGAGCAAGATTGTACTGCGCGTTCGGATCAGCAAATGTTGTCGCTGCGTATTGGAACAGTTCATGCGCGCGCTGTGGGTCAGGCCTGACGTCGCTATTGGGTATTCCGTTGAGACAATAAACGCCGACGGCCACAAAAGCGTCTGAGATTGCACTTACGTTCTGCTGTTCAGGCTGGTCCTCGTCGTAGCCTTCGACCACCTTGTTGAAGTACTCATATGCCTTCGCTTCGTCGCGCGGAACGCCGTCTCCATTGGCGTACATCCGGCCGAGCTTCCACTGTGCGATAAGCTCGCCATTCGCAGCCGCGTACGTCAGTGCATCAATCGACGCTGCCAGATTGCCGGCGCGAAGGTCTTCTTCGCCGACGCGCAGCGCTTCTTGACTGCTCGTGAAGCTCGAGAGCGATGCAGTTCTTCCTGCGCCGCCGTTCGAATCGTCCAATGCCAACGCGGGCTCCGACCCAATAATCATTGAAGCGAGCGCTAGAAGTGCGACTTGCAGAAAAATTATAATCAAACGGACAAGATTGGCGGCAGGTCGTCTGCAACAGAATATCTTCAGCATTTTAACACCACCCCTGTCTCGCATGGAACATCCGTAGAAAAGACAATGATTGCGTTTCAATCTCCTGATATATCTATAATAGAGATTGGATTGATACGATGATTTTTCTTCCTTCGAAACATCAGCGCAATAATACCAAATCCTATTACAGTCATAACCCATGTGGATGCTTCGGGAATGGGCTTGAGAGGTCCGGGCGGGAGCAGCGGCGGCAGATCCGACTCAGATCCCGGATCATCCAGGGAAGCGACCTGGATAAGAGGCGCCGCCACAGGGATCAGGAGATTTGGGGGCGGCGTCAGAAGGTCAGTTAGCGGCGCCGGAATATCGATTGCTGTAGCTAGGTCGTCGGTCAACGATGGGGAGGGGTCGACTGTCGGCAAGTCGATAGGCGTTACGAGCAAATTATCAGCGATTGCGCACCCCCCCGATGCCCCATCGCACGGGTCGAGGGCGATCAACTCCCCCTGCGGCGGAGGATTGGAGACAGGAGTCGGCGTGGATAAAGAAGGAGGAGTGGACTGAGTGTCGGGGTTGGATGAGGAAGAAACATTTTTTGGATAAATCACGGCATTAGCAGCGTCATCTAACGTATTACTAGTGCCGCCGTTTGTGTCGGATGAATTCATTTGCTCGATGTTATTCATAAGCACATTGTCACGTATACTACAATAATCTAGGTCTCTATGCTCCGCATGGCTGCCTCCGCAACTGGCCACTTGGAATTGGATAGGAACGGGAGGCAATATACTCCCGGACGTGTAGCTGCTATTTCTGGCCCATACCCCGAAAGCGCTCCTGATCCAAAATTGTGGTAGATAAGAACGCAAGGTAGTGCCAGTATATATATTGACACTAACCCCGTCACGAATTAGATTAAAATTAATATTAGTGCTTTTATTAAGATTCCAAACCGCCTTCGGTATTATATCATCGCCAGGCTGAAATTTAATTACGCTCATATCGGGTAGATCACCGTCATCGCCCGTGAATAAATCAACCGACAAGTCGCCAGGTAGAGTAGATAAGCTGCTACTTGACCCAATAATGTCTTTGCCAACCTCTTCTACCTCGGCCACAGCAGGTGTAGAGCTGAGGTATATTCCAAGTATAATTCCAGCGGCCGCGTAAAACACGCGACTTGCGTGAATCTCGCATTGCCGCTCGCTTGGGTCAGAAACCTGCTTCAATATTCCGCATGGAATCAAAGGAAGCAGCTGGTCGCGGTCGCGCATCACGTAGCGGATGAACTTTTTCCAGAGCCTCAGCATCGGAATAAGCGCGCCTCCACGCCCATTAATCTTGGCTGCCCTAGGCCGAGCCGACTAACCGCTACGGCATGGCGGCACTCTTTGCGTGCATGAGTTAATTACACAACTTTAAGTCTGTCAACATATGCGTGCAATTTTTTTTCTTCAACCTAGGAGTTGTATTACGTTGACCGATGAGTATTTGAATGCTTCGCGTGAGACTTCGTGCAGAGAAGCGATTGATGGACGCCGAGCGCCTTGCGGCAAAAGTCGAGGCGGTCTTGGCGCACGTCGAACGCCGTCACCTTGTCGCCGTGCAGACGTGCGAAGATCGAGCAGCTGGTGCCGCTGGAACCGGCGCCAACGACGAGGACGCGATCGCCTTTTTGTACTTGCGCGGCGAACCACATGCGCCCCGATCGCGAGGAACTCGACCGTCGCCGCTTAGTCGAGTGTGACCCCATCGGCCGCCGCGGCATTGCCTTCGGGCACGCAGATCTGATCCGCCATTCGCCGTCGATATGGACGCCGAGCACCGCGATGCGCTAGTCGAACCCGACCAACGACGCGAGGTGAAGCGAGGCGGTTGCAGCAATGGTTTGGAAGCGGTCGGCCACGCGCGCTCCTCCCAGAACAATCCCTTGCCCCGCCTGCCACACCGTACGCCGCTTTCATCCTCAATAAAAGGCGCGTGACAGTCATCAATATTGCGGAGGCGGGTTAGTAAAGCCCTCCCCGCGTCGGGTCGCGTGATTGATTACATTGCCATGTATTTGAAAGGCCAGCCACCCGCTCGCAATCGCGCGAGAGCCTCGATCCTGTCTCATTATTCTGCGCTGGCGCTGGCGTTGGCGCTGTGTAGGTCGTGTTCGACTGGCTTGGCGCTGTATAGCTCACGCCTGGCTGGCTAGGGTGATTTGATGCTGTCAAGCGCAGACCAATGAACGCCAGCACAAGTAAAACCACAACCCAAATGATTGCGCGGCAAAAGGCAATTATATCACCTTTGAATATGCCGAATAGTATCACAAACGCAATTATGAAAACCCAAATCATAGTTTTTTTTCAGCGGCTATGCTAGTCCGAACCAATACCAAGCCCCCGATTGTCGCGGCGATGCTGGCGAGTTTGATTTGGCTCGGCCGGATAACAAGGACGAACCAATTGGCGGGGTTGCCTGCATTGCGGAGCCGGTTTTTGCGCTCAGCAAACCGACGAAGGCGACAAGGAACTGCATTTGAAATGGCCTTCATGCCAGCCAAAGTCCAAATCTTAAGCGGCGTTTTCGCCCTCGTCAATTTTTCCGGCTATTCCGGCTCGGCGTACGATCCTGCGAACTCTCACGCTGTTTCTTCTCGTCGCAAGACGGCGCGCACAATGGACTGACCCACTCTTTGAAGCGCAAGCGAGCTGTGTGACGGCGCTCACAGGCGACAGACGCAAGCTGCCAATTGATTTCGACGATGAGCCAAGCCGTGGAGAAGGCGCTTAGTCGCATTACGCCCGACGAAGGCTCCGGCAGACGTCCTTCGCACTTGCCGACGCCATCAGGCTGCGCGACCTCATGGCCGGCACGACGCCTGATTTCGGGCGGCGCGGTCGATAGTATCAGGGAGCCCCCCAACGTATGGGCGAGGGCGCGATTGGAGAAGCGGGCTGAAGAAAATCGCCGGCATGGCCAAAGGGTGCAAGGCACACGGCAGACAGCAGACAGACTTGGGGAGTTGTCTGGACTGCAGAGCGAGCGGGTGCGGGAAGGGCTGAAGGATGTGCTGCTCGGGGCCTGCGCAGCTTTACGAGGCGCTACGGGAGAAGGGCGCGCCCCAGCCCGGATGAGGCGGAACTGATGGTAGGTCCTCGAAGAAGTCCAGGCTCTCGTCTCGTTTTGCGAACCGCAGTTCCGCAATCTCAGTCCGTGTACGCGACGAGGCTCGCATAGTCAGGGAAGCGCTTCCGCGTCCGTTTCGACAGCCCGGCTTCAAGGTTCATCCCCTCTCGTTTGAGCCGCTCGTAGGTCCGCCGATGCATCCGCGCCGGACGTTCTGGAAACGGAGTCGTTAGTCGCGCTTCGCCGTCCAGCCGAAGGCGGAGTTTGCATGCCTGAAAGTGGGCTCTGCCTTGCGCCCCTAGCCGCTGCGTCGCGTAGGGCGGGTTGCCGATGCAGCTGCGGCAGAAGTAGCCTCCTAGGCCGCCGTAGAGCCTCGCAACGCGTGTCTGGCAGTGCGGGCAGTGCATCCATGGCCGCTCGCCGCCGAGATGCACCTTCGTCCATGACACGCGCACATACTGCGTTGTCGCCTGATGCCAGAAATTAAGCTGTATGCGATATCGCTCGATTTTCATTCGAGCGATCTTCGGCCACCTTATCGACGGGCCAATCTCGACCCGACGGTCATTGAGAAAGTCTCTTCGCCTCAGCTCGCGAATGTCTAGGCAGTCGTAGGCCAGCTTCTCGACTGTGAATCGGTCGGTCTGCCTGTTGCGCGTCACGTTTCGCGTCACGAGCCCAACGTCCGGTCCAGGAAGCCATAGAACGCGCTCTTCACGGCTCGGTGGTCGTAGCGCGCATCCTCCTTGAGAAGTCCCTTCCGGACAAGCGCGGTGATCTCGGTGTCGCGCAGTTCGATCGTCAGGCAGCGCAGTCCGTCCCGACGCCGTTCACGATGCCGACGCATGCGATGTGCCGCCGCAAAGGCGTTAGCGCTTTGATACCATCGTTCGCTTCGCTCATAGCGGTGGCCTCTGCGTGGGGGGATTCCTGTAGATGCGCTGGGTCGCGCCGCCCCCGGTGCGAAGTGTAATTGCATCAGCAGTCACGGCCGTTACGGTTGAGTCGCCCACGAACCACACGGCTCCCTGAAGCGACACGTTGGCGAATGGTTCGACGAAGTCGAACAACTCACCGAATGTCCAGCCGAGGCTCATCGCGTTCGCAGCCCATCCTCTTGCGAATTGTTCGACACCTCGACATGCCCGCGCCCAGCGTTCGGCCGATTCAGTCCCCGGCAGCGGTTGGGACAGCAGCCGAACAATCGCTTTGGACCACTCATTTGAAATATCGCTGTCAAACGACGTAGGTGTCGCCAAGCGCGGCCGAGACAACTCTTCGCTCTGTTCGATTTGTTCAATTTGCACAGAAGACAGAGTGGCGTCGCAACTTTGAACATTTTGAACATTTTGAACAGTGTGCGTGACGGCGGCATCGCGATTGATCTCGGCGAGTTTCTGTCGCCAGCGGTTCACCGTGAAGTCTCCCATAGGCGCGGTGATACCTGCCAGTCACCGCGCCGTCTTCGGGTGCCCGTCCCTGTCGCGCGGCGCATCCATCCAGCGTCGGTAAGCACCCGCAGCGCGCTAGCTCGGCGCGCATTGTCGCGTAACCACGACCAGCCGGGGAGCTGATAAAGCTCACGTTCGTTGAGGACGATCGCCCGTGTCGATAGGATGTAGCGGGCAATTGCGGCTGCGTCGGCTTCATCGCGACTAATCGCCAGCCCGGCGGTTGTCCGATCGAACATCGCCGCAAGATAGTCGAGATAACCGGCAGCCCGCGCCATCGCATCGGCGCTAATGACGCGCGGTTCTGGTCCATGACACGCTGGCCACGCTAGCAACTCGTAGACGAGCGCCAAGCGCAAAGCTCGCCCCGGTGTCTTGCCGTGCCAACCTCCCGCTAGCCCACGAGAAGAGCGAGCGCGCTGCATAGCCTCCTGGCGCAGCTCGTCGAACAGAGCGCGAGCACCTGGGTCGAGCCGCAGCAGGCCCGGAGCGGGCTCGCCGGCTACGTCAACACACATCGGGACACCGTGAAGGCACCGGGCGGCTTCGATCAGCCGATTGCGGCGATCGCGCATCGCTTCGTCAGGCTCGCTTATCAGCTTGGATATCGGCGGAGGGTCAGGCCAAACATACGCGAACCGAGCAGCAAGGCCATCGTCCGCACCAGCCAATGCTTCACGAAGGCGGTCGGGCTGCATGCCGCCGAAGATTCCCACCGCCGTCCGCAGGATACGCAGGGGTTGGCTGCGATGCTTGACTCGGTCAACGGTGTAAGCGCCTCCATTCCAAGCTTCGAGGAAAAAGGCTCGATCTCCACCTTTTCCTCCATACCGGTCATGGTTGCCGAACCAACCGGTTAGCTCATCGCGCACAAAAAGGAGTCCGCGCGGCTGCCCCGCGAGAAGATGTTGCAGTTCCTCAGTGGTCGCATCCATAGCCACTAGACGCGGCCTCGGTGGTTCCGGTGGCGCATTGGCACCAGGGGGACGGCTGGGAGCGGGCTGACCGGTTTTGGTCGCCGCTCGCACCTCGGCCTGCCATTGCTCCTCAAGTGCGCGAGCAGCCTCCGCAAGCCTCGTGTACTCGGCCAGCCTCGCCTGCCATTCTGGCTCGGACTCGCGCTCGATCGTGCGGCAAGTTTGGATAAGCGCCTTGGTCGCGGGTGTCTTTCCAGTCGATGGTGCGCCGATGAGGGCCAGCCATAGATGCGGGGGCTCGATCCAAGTCTCGTTTACCGCGACATGACGAGAGTTGCCTATCCAGGCAGAGGCAGCGCCGATCAACGCCGCTGCTAGATAGTCTGGTGGACAAGCGCAGGCTGCTGCCTCCCTAAAGGTCCACTCTTCCCATCCTGCCGGCAACGCGTCGTCGTCCAGGTTCGGCGCAATGGCTCGGTCATCCGCCACAAGGCGCTTATCCGGGTCGGGCCACTTCTCGCCATCCGTTGCGATGCACTGCTCGATTTGTTCAAAATGTTCGAAGCCGCTCCCTGGCGAGTTGGGCCGCTGGGTTTGGTAACTGCGCCTCTCGGCGGCATCCCGGTCTTTGCGAAATTCGGCTGCTGCGCGGCGGGTGAGAGCGTCGCTCATCTTGAACTTCCCTCACTAGCCAACAGCATGTCCTTCGCTGCGCCTGCGAAGGCACGTGCGTACGCGGTCGCCTTCCGCGTCGCATAGGCCAGCAGCGCGTCGTCGCTGATTGTCGCCGCCTCGCGCGCCACATCCGACCAATACGCTGTTCTGGAATGCGTTCTCCGCGATGAATTGACGAGCGTCGGAGTAGATGTCGGGAGCAACGCTCACAACGCCCTCCCGAGTTCTGCGAACCACGTGAAGAGCGCAGCAACCCGCATTGGGAGGCGATAGCGGTTGGCGAGATATAACGCGGAAAAGTCTAGCGCTTCCTTGGGCTTTGCTGTAGAGAAGCTCGCTGTGAATTGGAGTTCATTAGCCCGGTTCCCGCTGGCAGGCGGGGCCGGGTTTCTCGTTTCAAGGTGCGACATTGCGCACCCCTCTTTCGGCCCGCACATGGATGGAGGGAAGTTCGCTCAGGAACTGCTCAATCTCAGCGCGGGGAATTAATGTCTTTCCGCCGAGGGCAACAGCTTTGAGCTTCCGCGCTCCAATCAGCTCGTAAAGCTTTGTTCGCCCAACTCTCAGGACTTCGCAGGCTTCGGCCGGGGTATATGCAATTCGTTCAATCAAATCCATTCTCCTTCGTATGAGTACGAATGGAGAACAGATGGACCAGTTCAGAGTCCCGTTCAACTACTCCAATCGGGACTTGTAAAATAGCTCGTATTCGAGCAGAACGACGGGCTTTTTTGCCTTCCGATGTCGGCGCAGGCTCTGGAGGGTCTTCCCATCAATCTTCTTTCCCATGCGCGTCCGATTAGGCCTAGGTCGTGCCACCCATTTCTCTGCCTCCTTGGTTGAAAGCCCCTTCGTCTGTTTGACGCGTTCGACTAACCGGAGCAACGCTTCGTCTTCTCTGAGCTGCTTTAAACTGAGCGTTCGATGTGCCTGCTTGCCTTCTTCTGTGGCGAACAAGACGTTGGGCTTTCCTCGTTGCAGGTCCGCCAGGGCATCGATTAACTCGTTCAGCAGCTCGATGGCGGGGTGATTCTCAAGGACCAAGCCGCGCGAAATCTGCGTCGCCGGGCTAAGGCTCTCAGATATCGCCCTTAAGAGCGCAATCGCTTTCCTTTGCGTGAGGGCGCTGTCGCCGGGCTCGGCCGCGATTTCTTCAAAACGTGCGCGAAGCACAACCATTGCTGACGAATCTCTCTGCACGTCCCGAGGGTCTCTCGCCTCGAAAGCGAGCCAGAGTGCTCTCTTTATGTCTTCGTCGGACAGCGCCGGGCGGTCGCTTCCTCCTTCTCCATTCTCATGCGCCTCGTGAGGGATACGGCTCATCGGCTCCACTCGCGTAACGTTACGATATCCCCCTTCGACGTGGCGCTCGGCATGGAGCAATAGGTCGCCCAATCATCCATCAGTCGCCTACGCTTCTCGAACAAATCTCCACGTCTATAGGCCGCTTCGACCTTGTTGCCGACTGCGTGCGCTAATGCCATTTCGACAAGCTCAGTTGGATATGCAGTCGTCTCCGCCGCCCAGTCACGGAAAGAGGACCGGAAGCCATGAGCGGTTAGTTCACCTCGGCCAACGCGACGCAAGACCGCAGTCAGGCTCATATCGCTCAAAGGGCGTCCAGCGTCACGACCGGGAAAGACGAGCGCGTCCGGGTCTCTCGAAAGTCGCGCCTGGACCATTTCCCGAAGAACATCGAGGGCGGGCTCGGACAAGGGAATACGATGCTCACGACCGCCCTTCATTCGCTCGGCCGGCACGACCCACGTTGCGGCTGTCATATCAATCTCGCTCCATCGCGCGCCTCGCACTTCTCCGCTCCGCGCCGCAGTCAGAATAGCGAACCGAAGCGCACGCGCGCCTATCCCCGTCTGCTCTTTCAGCGTCGGCATGAAGTCCCCGATATCACGCCAAGGAAGAGCAGCGTGGTGCTCGACCTTCCTGACCTTTGAGCGAGCGGGAAGCGTCAGCGCGAGATGACCTTTCCACGCCGCCGGGTTTTCGCCTGCGCGCCAACCTCGGGTTTTGGCGAAGTCCAATATCCTCTCGATGCGGCCTCGGAGCCTGCTCGCCGTCTCAGGCTTGGTCAGCCAAATTGGCTCGACCGCCGCCAACACGTGGGCGGTCTCAACGTCCCCGACAGGGAGGTCTCCGAATACGGGATTGGCGTAAGTCTCGATTGTTGCGCCCCACTGGGCGGCGTGTTTTGGGTTTCGCCATGAAGGTGCGTGACCATCGATGAAGCGTTGCGCAGCTTCCCGGAACGCTACCCGCTTGACAGCCGCATCCTGCGCCTCAGCCTTTACCGCCGCTGCCATAGCCTCTCTGGCCGACAGCGGGTCGATGCCACTCTTGACCTGCCGGAAGAGGACTGACGCCTTGTCTCGCGCTTCCGCAAGGCGGACGGCATTGCGTCCTTCTCCCGCGCGCCCAAGCCCAGCCTCCCTAAGCTTGGAGCCGTTGAGCTTGTAGCGGAACACCCAGAACCGGGTGCCCGACTTTTTGACGAGCAGATAGAGACCATCTCCGTCACAGTACCTGCCGGGCTTTGCGGTCCGCACGAATTGGGCTGACAAGCCCGACGCTATCATCCCTTTCCCCTATTCTGTCCCCTACAAATAGGCGCGAATTAGGACGAACACAAGCGGCTGGATAAGGACGTAGGTGTAAAGGACTTCTCGATCTAGCCTATGAAATTACTATGATAGTCTATATAAACCCGAACGCCACCAGACGTATCCGAACGCAGCGTTGGCGGAAGGAGTGAGATTCGAACTCACGGTGGACTTGCGCCCACGGCGGTTTTCAAGACCGCTGCCTTAAACCACTCGGCCATCCTTCCGAAGCATCAAGGTCTTGACTTATGACGTCGTGGCCCCGCGAGTTGTCGCTCCGCGGCCATTACGCTTCGCCGTGCTTGTCTACGGCGGCTCGGACGGCGTCGTCAATTCGCGTGGCGGCGCGTGATCCTGTGTTCCTGGCTGAGGCGCGAATAAGGGTCGATCGCAGTCTTCACGATTGAATTGCCAAACTGCTTCTGCACGATCTTGGGAGCCCGCCACCGGCCGGACGATGTGTTGCATAACTCTGCCGCAAATACTGAAAACGGATTTGCAACGTCGTCGAGGCGGGCGCGGGGATACGGGCGAGCTCCTGCGCCGCGCTATCCGGCTGAGATGGCCAGCCATCCTGTCGCGCGACAAGGATTTGCCATTCACCCGCGAGCAAGTCTTGAGAGCGAGTTGCTTTTGGAGGGAAGCGGCTAGGCGAAGGGCCGGCGTCAGTTCTTGCAGAAAATCAGGAATTGAGATACGCTTGCCGCATGAGTAATCCGTTCCTTCGCCATGCCAAATCGTGCGCTAACCGGCTCGACAGTTCTTTTTCGGAGCTAAGAGGGTCAAGAAAAAAACTTTCGAGAAAAATCCCCGTAACCCATTGATAAGTCTCGATTCGGACGAGAGAATCCAAGGAAATCCAAGGAAATCCAACCCCTAACGCAGGGGTTTCTACCACGAAACAGCGACGCACCAAGAAAACCCAAACCGGGTCGACCGGACCGAACGGCGCCCTATCCGCGGCCGCGTGGGAGCCACCGAACAAGCGCCCCAACATCTCCTCGGCCCGGCTAACGCGGTGGCGCTTCAACTGGTCGCAGGCCAGCCTGCGGAGAATGGCGCGTGGCGGCGGGGAACACCGCCGTCCAACCGATTACCGGGGGCGAATGGCGCTACGGGCCCAAAACTCGTCCTATTGGGTGGAGATGACTAGCGTTTCCTGTAAACGTAAAAATTCGCGCGCCGGGCAAAAAACAGACTGCTTGTAAAGTCGCGCAAATTCCGTTTCACTATTGTCGCTTATCGCGCCGTGGACGCCCCTGCGATCGTTGGGAGCCTGCGTCGCGCGTGACGGCGAGCGCGCGCAAGGTTTCAGAACCTCACGTCGCGAGAACAATTAGGTGAAGTCGGGAGGAACGTGATGTTGAAGGGTGGAATCCGTGCGGCGGCGCTCACCAGCATTTTGCTGTCGAGCGCGGCTTGGGCGCAGGAAAAGATCAAGGTCGGCGTCACCGCGACGCTGGAAGGCACCTACACGATCCTTGGCGTGGATGGGATAGCCGGATTCAACGCCGCGGTGAAGAAATACGGCCCAAAGGCGGGCGGCAAGGAGCTTGAATTTGTAATCGCCTCGACGGACGCAACGCCCGATTCGGCGGTGCGCGCGGTCAAGAAGCTTATCGAACAGGACCATGTGCAGATCCTTCTTTCGCCGCTGTCCGGCGATGAAGGCATTGCGGTCAAGAACTTCTCGAAGACTTATCCCGAGCTGACGTTCATCAACGCCGCCTCAGGCGCGCAGGAAACCACCTTCCCCGACCCGTCGCCGAATTTCTTCCGCTGGAACATGGACGGCGCGCAATGGTCGGCCGGCCTCGGGGATTATGCTTACAACACCAAGGGCTACAAAAGGATAGCGACGGTTGGCGAAGACTATTCCTTTGTTTACACGCAGGTGTTTGGTCTCGTTCTGGAATATTGCGCCGCTGGCGGGCAGGTGACGAACCGCCAGTGGGTGCCCCTCGGCACGAAGGACTTTGCCTCGACGATCGCGGCGCTGCCCGACGACGTCGACGCGATCTATCTCGGCCTCGGCGGCGCCGATGCGGTCAACTTCCTCAATCAATACCAGCAGGCCGGCGGGAAGGCCCATCTCATGGGCGGGTCGATCATGGTCGACCAGACCGTCCTTTCGGCCAAGGGCGACGCGAAGAAGGCGATGCTTGGCACGATCGCGTCGAGCGGGATGGCCGACACCTGGGACGATCCGGGCTGGAAGGCGTTCGTGACGCTCTATCAGGACGCTACCCCCGCCGATAAGCGCCTCCCGAGCCCCGGATTGCTTGCGACCAACTACTACGGGGCGACGATGGCGATGTATGAGGCGCTCAACAAAGTGGGCGGGGATCTCAGCGACAATCAGTCGAAGCTCAAGACTGCGCTCGCCGGCCTCACGATCGACGCGCCGAACGGCAAAATCAGCCTCGATGAGGACCGTCAGGCGATTGGCACGAACTTCGTCACCGAAGTCGTCGAAGACGGCAAAGGCGGCCTTGAAAGCAAGGTGGTCAAGATCGTTCCCGACGTCCACCAGACGCTGGGCTATCCGCGCGATGTCTTCGCCAAGATAGGGCCGCCGAGCCGGACCAATCCGGAGTGCAAGAAGTACTGATTGGCTGGGCGACCAGGCGGCCGAGGCCGCCTGGTCGATCCGCCCTTGCAAAACCTCTCCGCCTGTTGAACTTTGTCGTAAATTACGCGACAGACCGGGGAGGAGGAAAAGAGATGAGCCGGGCTGTCGCGGCCGTTCACGGTCAATTTGGCCGCGCGGTGATCTACAAGCTGAACCGTCCTTTCAACATCCATGCCCACCGCGAAGGGCATCTGATCTTTCATTTGTCCGGCGAGGATGCCGGGTTGCTGGTTTCGGGCGCTCCCTGCCGGACGACCAACGAGTTGGTCGTCGCAGTTAGGCCGTGGGAGCCGCATAATTTCGTCCCCGGGGACCTAGATGAGGGTTCCATCTTCTTCGTCCTGTATGTTAACCCCGATTGGTTCGCCCCCCGCGGCGGCGAAACGCTGCTAAGGTTCGGCCGCTCCCAATTCGCTCGAACGCCCGCGCTCGACGCGCACATTCGCCGGGTTTCGGCTCTCGTCTACGCTGGCGAGCGCTCCACGATCCTCGATTGCGAGCTCCGCAGCCTGATTCAGGTCTGTTACGAGGAGACGTGGCGTCAAAAAGACGGTGGAGACGCCCACTGTCACTCGGGCCAGCCAGCCATCGATTTTCGCGTGCGAAAGTCGATGCAGCTAATGGAAAAGTCAATCGGGGCCAACATCGCGCTCGACGCGGTGGCGCGTGGCGCGGGTCTATCGCGTCCCCATTTCTACAAACTTTTTCGAATGCAAACCGGGCTTACGCCAAACCTCTACATCAATACCCTGCTCATGGAGCAGGCGATCGACAAGCTCGTAGGCAGCGAAATTCCGGTCGCCGCTATCGGCTACGATCTGGGTTTCTCGTCGCAAAGCGGCTTCACGCGCTTCTTCGCCGCCAATGTGGGCATGGCGCCGACGCAATATCGGCGGGTCGCCCATGTCCTCTAGCGGCGGGTCGGCAAGACAGGAAATCATACTGTCGATCAAACGTGGGCGGCTTAAAGCAGATAGGCTCGTCAAACAAATAACGGGAGGCTGGCTTCGCGATGATTGGCGAGTTGCGACAGCGGGACAGGGCGGGGCGGGGCGGTCGCCGATCGCTCGGCGTTCCCTGAAG
The DNA here is from genome assembly GCA_963737365.1 of uncultured Alphaproteobacteria bacterium. Classification (GTDB taxonomy): domain Bacteria; phylum Pseudomonadota; class Alphaproteobacteria; order Rhizobiales; family Beijerinckiaceae; genus Roseiarcus. Next base: position 1,115,498 of record CAVTSD010000001.1, on the reverse strand, counting down.
ATTCGATGATGAACGGGTTCGTCGCGCGTCGTCCGATCTGGTCTCTGATCATCGCAGTTCTGGTGATTGCGGCGGTCTGGCTCGTGTTCGCGCCTTGGCCCTCGGGATTCGAGGCGATGTTCGGGCGAAAGAAGCTCTTCCTCAACGCAGTCCTCAATGGCATCACGCTCGGCGGTCTCTATTTCCTCGTCGCTAGCGGCTTCACCCTGATTTTTGGCCTGATGCGCAACGTCAATCTGGCGCACGGCTCGATCTACCTTCTCGGCGGTTATTTTGGCTATCTGGCTGTCGACGCGACCGGCTCGTGGCTGCTGGGCTTTGTCGTCGCTTTCATCCTCGCGGCTATCCTTGGCGTCATTCTTCAACTGGTAGTCTTTCGCCGAATGGAGGGACAGGATCTTCGCCAGACGCTTGTGACGATCGGGATTTCGATCGTGCTCGCCGACCTCATGCTGTGGGGGTTCGGCGGCAATTCCTACCAGATTCAAACCCCGACCTGGCTCCGCGGGCCGATGGACCTGCCCTTGATCACGGCGGTCAAATCATCGGGCGAGGCGGTCTATCTGTCGTATCCGATTGTTCGCCTGGTGATCTTCTTGGCCTCCGTGATGATTGGCCTTGGAATGTGGCTGGTCTTGAACCGTACCCGCATCGGGATGATTGTGCGCGCCGGCGTCGACGACCGCGATATGCTGTCGGCTATGGGCGTCCCGATCCAGCTCGTCTTCGTCGCCGTATTCGCCTTTGGCGCCGGGCTCGCTGGAATGGCCGGCGTGGTCGGCGGAACTTTTCAATCGCTGTCTCCAGGCGAAGACACGCGCTTCCTGCTCGCCTCGCTAATCGTGGTTATTGTCGGCGGTATGGGATCGATTCCGGGCGCGGCGCTCGGCGCAGTCATCATCGGCCTCGCCGAGCAGATAGGGCTCGCTTATTTCCCGACCTATGCAATCGTTCTGACCTTCCTGATCATGGTGTTCGTGCTGGCTGTGCGGCCGCAGGGCCTTCTGGTGGGGCGCTAGGCCGTGGCGCTCGCCGAAGGCCGCTCAAGAGCTGCGCCCAGGATTGCCGCGCAGCCCACGTGGCTGCAAAACGTCAATCCGGCGGCGGTCCTCGTCGGCGTTATCCTCGTGTTGATGCCAGCTATCGCCAGCAGCTTCGTGCTCACCCAGATCTTTGGCTGGTCGTACATGCTGGGCACGATCGCGCTGAGTCTGATGTTCCTCGCCGGATATGGCGGCATGGTCAGTCTTGCGCAGATGACGATCGCCGGTTTCGCCGGCTACGTCGTCGCGATCCTGGGCGTGAACGGCATGCCGGGCGGAATTGGTTGGCCATGGTGGCTAGCGGTTCCGGCTGCGCTCATCCTTTCCATGATTATCGGCGCAATCATCGGCGCGCTCGCTGTGCGCACCGCCGGGATCTACACGATCATGATCACCCTCGCGATTGCCGCGGCGTTCTTTTATTTCACAAATGAGAATTACGCGATCTTCGATGGCCACACCGGCATCAACAGCATTCCGACACCGGTGTTTCTGGGCGTCAACTGGCACGCTGACATACCCTCCTATTATCTTGAGCTCGGCGTCGCGGTCCTATGCTGGCTCGCGGTCTCCTACATCGCGCGCGCACCCTTCGGGCTTGCGCTCCAGGGCATTCGCGATAACCCGCGGCGCATGGCGGCGCTCGGATTCAACGTCAACGCCCATCGCATCGCGGCCTATGTGTTCGCGGCGCTTATCGCGGCGCTCGGCGGCATTCTCCTGGTTTGGAGCTACGGGGAAGTCGCCCCGGGGACAGTCAGCGTCTCGGCGGCGATCGACATCCTCGTTATTGCTGTCGTTGGCGGGATCGGCAATCCAATTGGCCCATTCATCGGCGCTCTGATCTATGCGGTCTTGAAGACCTTTGCCCTCGACGTGCTGGTCGCCTTCGGCCTCGACGGCAACCGGTTCCGGCTCTTGATCGGCCTGGGCTTCCTCGCGATCGTCTTTTTCTCGCCCGACGGCATCATTGGTTTGTGGGCGCGCTGGCGCAATCGCGCCCGGCCCGGTTCGTCGCGCCCGCAATCGACAGGCGGCGGCCATGGATAGCGTCGCGCAGCGCCTCTCAGCAGTCGGCTCCGCCAACGCCCTCGAATTGCGGGGCGTGACGCGGCTGTTCGGCGCGCTCGCCGCGCTGACCGACATCTCGCTCACCGTCCGGCCGGGCGAGCGGCGCGCGGTCCTCGGCTCGAACGGCGCCGGCAAGACGACCTTGTTCAATTGCATCACCGGCGACTTTCCCCCGTCCTCGGGGACGATTCGCTTCTTCGGCGAAGACGTGACGTTCTTTCCGCCTTACGAGCGCATCCGCCGGGGCTTACGCCGAACCTACCAGATCTCCGCGCTTTTCCCGGGCCTGACCGTGCTCGACAATGTCTATCTCGCGTGTCGCGGCGTTTCGCGCGGCCGTTACTCCTTCATTCCGGCTCGTCGCAGCGACCCGCTCGTCCAGGCTGCGGAATCGCTCGTTCAGGCGGTCCATTTGACGCCGATCAAGGACCGGCTCGTGTCGGAGCTGGCCTATGGCCAGCAACGTCAGCTCGAAATTGCGCTCGCGCTCGCGGGGGCGCCGCGTTTCATTCTTTTCGACGAGCCGGCAGCTGGCCTTTCGCCGACCGAGCGAGCCGAGCTCGTCGAGATCCTCTCCTCGCTGCCCGCGCATATCGGCTATATCATCATCGAACACGACATGGACGTGGCGCTTCGGGTGGTTGAGCGTGTGACGATGATGCACAACGGGCGGATCTTCAAAGAAGGCTCGCCGCAGGAGATCGAGGCCGATCCCGAGGTTCAGGAGCTTTATCTCGGAGGTGGCCATGGCTGAGCCGCGGCGCTCCGACGCCAACGTCATGCTCCAGGTCAGGGGCCTGAATGTCTATTATGGCCATTCGCACGCGGTTCAGGGCGTCGATCTGACGCTTGAGCATGGCGTGCTGTCGGTCGTCGGCCGCAACGGCATGGGCAAGACGACGCTGTGCAAGGCGATCATCGGGCTTGTCCGCGCTTCGAGCGGCACGATCCGCATGCGCGGGCAGGACCTCGTAGGTCTCGCCCCCGCTGGAATCGCCCGCCTCGGCGTTGGCTACGTGCCGCAGGGGCGCCGGTTGTGGCGCTCTTTGACGGTCGACGAGCACCTGCGCATGACGCAGGCGAGGCAGCGCGGCGCGTGGACCATCGAGCGCGTCTACGACACATTTCCGCGCCTGGCCGAGCGGCGCAACAACGGCGGCGCGCAGCTTTCCGGCGGCGAGCAGCAGATGCTGGCGATCTCGCGGGCGCTCGTGACCAATCCGCGCCTACTCATCATGGACGAGCCGACCGAGGGGCTCGCGCCGGTGATCGTGACCCAGGTCGAGGAGATGCTGCTGCGTCTCGGCGAAGAGACCGACATGGCGATCCTCGTCATCGAACAGAATATCGGGGTGGCGACGACGGTCTCCGAGAACGTCGCCATCATGGTCAACGGGCGGATCAACCGCATCATCGAATCGAGCAGGCTTGCGGCGGACCGCGAACTGCAGCAGCGCCTGTTGGGCGTCGGACGTCATTCCGACGCCGCCGAACCGGATAGCCCCGCCGAGCAACCGGGCCAGCCGGCGCCGCGGCCGGCGAGCGCCGCGAAGGCGTCGGGCGCGCCGATACGCATATATATTTCGAATCCGACGCCGCCCACGCGCTGGTCGCAGCCTGTTCCGAACGCGCGCATCGAGGCGACCGCTCGCGTGGCTTCGCCCAGTCTGGAGAGAAGGGAAACCGCGCCCTCGCCAAGCCCTACGCTTTTGTCGTCGGGGCCGCCCGTGGTCATCGTCGCCGGTACGCTCGACACGAAGGGCGTCGAGCTTCGCTTCATCCGCGACCTCATCGTCGCGAGCGGCCTCAGGACCCGCCTTGTCGACGTCTCGACGAGCGGCAAACCGGCGACCTGCGACGTGACCGCGCAGGAAGTGGCGCTTAACTATCGAAGCGGCGGCTCGGCGGTGTTTGGCAAGGACCGCGGCGCGTCGGTCACCGCAATGGCGGAAGCGTTCGAGACCTGGATCAAGCGGCAGGGCGATATCGCCGGTATTATCAGCGCGGGCGGATCCGGCGGCGCCTCGATCGTCGCCCCGGCGATGCGGGCGCTCCCGATCGGCGCGCCCAAGGTGCTCATTTCCTCGATCGCGTCCGGCGACGTCAGCCGCTATGTCGGCCCCTCCGACATCACGATGATGTATTCGGTCACGGACGTCCAAGGCCTCAACTCAATCTCCCGGCAAGTGCTCGCCAACGGCGCCCAGGCCATGATCGGGATGGTCAAGGCTCGCCTCGAGGCGAAGCGGGAGACGGGCCCGTCGCGACTGCGCCGCCTCACCATTCCGTCGGTCGGGCTCACCATGTTCGGCGTGACCACGCCCTGCGTGCAGCCGGTCACGGCGGCGCTGGCGGCCGACTGGGAATGCCTCGTCTTCCACGCCACCGGCGCGGGCGGCCGCTCCATGGAGAAGCTTGTCGATTCCGGCGCCATTTCCGCCGTCATCGACGTCACGACCACGGAAGTGGCCGATATGCTCATGGGCGGGGTGCTGGCTGCGGATGAAGATCGCCTGGGCGCCGTCATCCGCACGCGCACGCCCTATGTCGGCTCGGTCGGCGCGCTCGACATGGTCAATTTCGGCGCCCCCGACACCGTGCCGCTCGCTTACAAGGGACGGCTCCTGCATGCGCACAATCCCCAGGTCACGCTCATGCGCACGACCGAAGCGGAGAACGAGCAGATCGGCCGCTGGATCGGCGAAAAACTGAACCTGATGGACGGGCCGGTTCGCTTTCTTCTGCCCGAACTCGGCGTCTCCGCGCTCGATCAGCAAGGCCAGCCGTTTCACGATCCTCGCGCCGACGCCGCTTTGTTCGCATCGCTCGAACGCACCGTGCGGCAGACCACGAACCGCCAGTTGATCCGCGTCAAGCGCCACATTAACGATCCCGAATTTGCGGCCGCCATTGTCGGCGCCTTCCGGGCGCTGCTCGGCGAACGCATGCGGCGCCGAGCCGGGGGGCGCCAATGATTGCGTTGACCCGATCGGCGCTGATGGAGAAGTTCCAGGCGATGGCGGCGCGCGGCGAACCGATCGTCGGCGGGGGCGCCGGAACCGGCCTTTCCGCCAAATGCGAGGAAGCGGGCGGCGTCGACTTGATCGTCATCTACAATTCTGGCCGCTATCGCATGGCCGGGCGCGGCTCGCTCTCCGGCCTTCTCGCTTATGGCGACGCCAACGCGATCGTGGTCGACATGGCCCGTGAAGTGCTGTCGGTCGTCCGGCGCACGCCGGTGCTCGCCGGCGTCAACGGCACCGATCCGTTCCGCCGGATGGACGTCTTTCTAGACGAGCTCAAGGCGCTCGGATTTGCGGGCGTGCAGAACTTTCCGACGGTCGGGCTCATCGACGGAACTTTCCGCGCGAATCTCGAGGAGACCGGAATGTCCTACAGCCTCGAGGTCGACATGATCGCGACCGCGCATGAGAAGGATCTCCTGACGACGCCTTACGTGTTCAACGAAAGCGAGGCCGAGGCGATGGCGAAGGCCGGCGCCGACATCATCGTCTGCCATCTCGGTTTGACCACAGGCGGCGCCATTGGCGCGCAGACCGCGCTTAAGCTGAACGAGTGTCCGGCGCTGATCGACGCCTGGGCCGCCGCGGCGATCAAGGTCCGGCCCGACATTCTTATCCTGGCGCATGGCGGCCCGATCGCCCAGCCCACCGACGCCGACTTCATCATGAAGTCGACCAAGACTTGCCACGGTTTTTACGGCGCTTCATCGATGGAGCGTCTGCCAGTCGAAACCGCGCTGACCGAGCAGGTCCGCCGGTTCAAATCCATCAGCCGAAAGTAATCGCCAGGACGAGCGGGACGTAGGGAGGAATGGGAAAATGTCGGGGCTCTTGATCGGAAATCTGATCCTCTGGCTCATCATCGCGCTCATCGTCATCGTCGTCGCGGTGTACGTGGTCAACTGGCTCTATCATCGCTCGTCGAGCGAGGTGTCGTTCGTGCGCACCGGCTTTCTCGGCGAGCGCGTGGTCATCAACGGCGGCGCTTTTGTGCTGCCGTTCATCCACGATTACACGCCTGTCAACATGAACGTGCTGCCGATGCAGATCGTGCGCGAGAAGGGCGGCGCCCTCATCACGCGCGACCGCATGCGCATCGACATCGAGGCCGACTTCTACGTCCGCGTCCAGGCGACTCGCGAGGCGGTAGCGATTGCGGCGGCGACGCTTGGGCGGCGCACGCTTGAGCCTGAGCGGCTTCATGCTCTGCTGTCGGGCAAGTTCATCTCTGCACTCCGGTCAGTTGCCTCCGAGATGACAATGGAGCAGATGCACGAGCAGCGCGGTGATTATGTTGCTCGCATCAAAGCCGCAGCACAGGAGGCGCTGGCGCAGAACGGTCTTGAGCTCGAGTTCGGTCGCCATCACCGATCTCGATCAGACGGACCTCGAATACTTCAATCCCTCGAACCGGTTCGACGCCGAGGGCTTGACCAAACTGATGGAGGACATCGAGGACCGGCGCAAATTGCGCAACGACATCGAACAGGATTCGATGATCAAGATCCGCACGCGCAATCTGGAGGCCGAGCGGCAGGCGTTGGACATCGAGCGCGACAGCGAAGCGGCTCGCCTCGCCCAACAGCGCGACATCGAGGTGAGACGCGCGGTGCAGCGGACGGAAGTCGCGCGCGAACGCGCTTTGCGCGAGACAGAAGCCGAGCAAGCCCAGATTTCCGCCCGGGAGGCGATCGAGAAGGCGCGGATCGCCAACGAGCAGGCGATCAGCGAAGCCCGTATCGCCTCCGAGCGCGAAGTCCGTCAGAAGGAGATCGAGCGGACGCGCGCGGTCGAGGAAATCGAGATTGCGGCGCGCGAGGGAATTGAAAGGGCGCGAATCACCAACCAACGTTCGGTCGACACGGCGCGCATCGCCTCCGAGCGCGAAGTGCGCCAGACCGAGATCGAGCGGACCCGCGCCGTCGAAGAGGCGGAGATCGAGGCGCGCGAATTCGTCGAGAAGGCGCGCATCCTCCAGGAGCGCGCGGTGACCGAGTCGCGCATCGTGAACGAGGAGGAGACGCGCCGCCGCGAGATCGAACGGACGCGAGTGGTCGAGGAAGCCGAGATTTCGGCCCGGGAGACGACCGAGAAGCTGCGCATCGCGCAGATGACGACGATCAACGCTGAACGGATCGCCGCCGACGAGCGCGTCCGAGGGCTCGAGATCGCGCGCACCCGGACCATCGAAGAAGCGGAGATCACCGCCCAGCAGGCGATCGAAGCGGCGAAGATCGTGCGCGAGCAGACGCTCGCCGCTGATCGAATCACCGCCGACCAGGCGACGCGTTCGCTCGAGATCACCCGCAATCGGACGGTCGAGGAAGCGGGAATAGCCGCGCGCGAATCGACAGAAGCGACCCGCATCGCTCAGGAGGAGCGTGTGCGATCGCTCGAGATCGCCCGCAATCGCGCCGTGGAGGAAGCCGACATTTCCGCTCGCGAGGCGATCGAAGCGGCGCGCATCGGCCAGGAGAAGACGGTGGCGCTGGCCCGCATCGAGAGCCAGCAGATCACGCAGGGCGAGGAGATCACCCGCAGGCGGGCGATCGAGGAAGCGGAGATCGCCGCGCTGCAAGCGACACGGGCCGCGCGCATCGCCCAGGAGAAAGCGACGACCGCCGAAACCATTTCCGCCGATCAGGCGACGCGGCGGCTCGAGATCGCCCGCAACGAAGATCTCGAACGGGCGGAGATCGCGGCGCGCGAACTCGTCGAACTCGCGCGCATCGCCCAGGACCGGAAGATCCAGGCGGACCGTATCGCCAAGGACCAGGAGGTGCGGGCCCGCGAGATTGCTCGCACGCAAGCGCTCGAGCAAGCGGACATCCAGGCTCGCGAGGCGATCGAAGCCGCGCGCATCGGGCAGGAAAAGGCGGTCGCCGCAGAGCGGATCGAGGCCGATCAGGACACAAAAAGCCGCGAGATTGCGAGAACCGAAGCGCTCGAGGCGGCGCAGCTCCGAAGTCGCGACGCCGTCGAGCGTCAGCGCATCAGCGTCGAGCTTGCTCTCGAAGCCGACCGCATCGCCTCGCAAAGGACCCGCGAAGTGCTCAATATCGAGCAGAAGCAGGCGATTGAAATCGCCGACGAGGAGCGCACGATCGCGCTCTCCTCCAAGCGCTCCGAGCGTATTGGCGCCGACCGCCTGGTGCGGCAGGCCGAGATCGTCGCGAAGCAGCAAGTCGAGAAGACGGACGTCGAGCGCGAACAGGTCATGGACGCCGCGCGGCTTGAACGCCGGCGGTCGATCGAGCAGCTCGAGATCGCGCGGCTGCAAGCCTTGCAGGAAGCCGAGATCGCCTCCCGCGAGGACGTCGAGCGCGCCAGAATCGCCTCCGACCGCGGCATCGACGAAGCGCGCGTGACGCGCGAGCGCGACTTGCGCAAGCTCGAGGTTGAGCGCGAGCGGGTCGTCGAGACCGCGCTGATGGAGAAGGCGATCGCTCTCTATCAGAAGTCGCTCGAACAGTCGGCGGCGCAGGCGGAAGCGGAGATTGCGAAAGCCCGCGCTGCGGAAGCCGAAGAGCGGGTCGTCACGGTGCGCGACACCGAGGTAGCCCGCCGGCGCCGCTCTGTCGAAGTGCTCCTGGCCGAGAAGGCGGCCGAGGAGACGCGTATCGCCGCGGAAGCCGAGCGCGTGCGCTCGGCGGTCGAGGCCGAGGCGCAGAGGCTCCTGAACGAAGCCGAGAACGTCTTGACCGAACCCGCGCGCTACTCGCTCTTCCGTCGCAAGCTGCTCGACCGGATCGAAGGCATCGTGCGCGAGAGCGTGAAGCCGATGGAGAAGATCGAGGGCATCCGCATTCTCTCGGTCGACGGCCTGAACGGCGGCGGCAATTCCGGCGGCAATGGCAACGGGGGACGCAGCGCGACCGACGAGGTGATCGACTCGGCCCTTCGCTATCGCGTGCAGGCGCCCCTTATCGACTCGCTCCTGTCCGATATCGGCGTGGAAGGCGGCAGCCTCGCCAGAATGCCCGGCCTCATCCGCGAAGCGCGCGACATGCAGGGCATTCGCAAGGATACGGCGGCGGCGAAGAAGGAGCCCGATGCCGCGCCCCCTCCAAGCGGCGGTTCGACGCCGCGCAAGAGGAGCTGAGGTCGGTCATGGCGCGCGTTTTCGTCTCCAGCGTCATCAACGGCAAGAGCGACCGGGTGTGGGCGCGGGTGCGCGACTTCAACGGCATGCCGAACTGGCATCCGGCGATCGCCGAGAGCCGCATCGAAGGCGGCGAGCCCTCGGACAAGATCGGCTGCGTGCGCGACTTCCGCCTGCGCAATGGCGACCGCATCAGGGAAAAGCTGCTCGGTCTTTCAGACTACGACATGTTCTGTACCTACGCGATCCTGGAATTGCCGATGGGCGTCGAGAACTATGTCGCGACCTTGCGTCTGACGCCGGTGACCGACGGCGAACGGACCTTCGTCGAATGGACGGCCGAATTCGACTGCGCGCCCGAGCGCGAGGGGGAGCTTGTCGCCAATATTGGCGGGGGCGTGTTTCAAGGCGGCTTCGACGCGCTCAAGCGGGCGTTCGGCGGTTGAGCATGCCTCACGTCGTCAAGAGCACCATCGTTGACGCCTCGACCGACCAGGTCTGGGCGGTCCTGCGCGACTTCAACGGCCATGACCGCTGGCACCCCGAGGTCGCGACCAGCCAGATCGAACGCAATCAGACGTCCGACCGCATCGGGTGCGTGCGCCGCTTCAAACTCGCGGACGGTTCGGAGCTGCGTGAGCAATTGCTTGCGCTTTCCGATCTCGAGCAGAGCTTCAGTTACTGCCTGCTCGACACGCCGATTCCGATGTTTAACTATGTCGCGCACGTGCGGCTTTTGCCGGTCACGGACGGCGACCGTACGTTCTGGCATTGGGAGTCGCGCTTCACCACCCGGCCTGGCGACGAGAAGCGCCTGGCCGACATGGTCGGCGAGCAGATCTATCAGGCCGGTTTCGAAGCGATTCGCAAACACCTGGGCGAGGCGCCATGAGCCAAGGCTTTTCACGATGCCGGTGACCGTCAAGACCTTCACGACGCCGACGGAGGCCGCCGCCGCCTTGTCTTCCGATCGCTCGGCCCGCTACATCGGCGGCGGCACGCTGCTCATGCGGGCGCTGAACGAAGGCGACGTCTCGATCGGGACCATCGTTCGCCTCGACGATCGGTCGCTGACCCAGGTGCGGGCCAGCGGCGCGCGCATCACCATCGGCGCTGGGGTCACTTTGTCTCAGATCCTGCGCGACCGGGAGCTTGCCTTTCTGCATCCCGCCGCGCGCCTGATCGGCGGTCCCGCGGTGCGCACGACCGGCACGGTCGGCGGCAATCTCTTCGCGCCCGCGCCTTACGGGGATCTTTCTGTCGCGCTGCTCGCTCTCGACGCGACGGTGTCGGTCATGAGCGGCTATGGCGCGCGTGACGTCGCGCTCGAGGAATTTCTGGCGAGCCGCGACCGATCGCCGGGCGCGCTTGTCCTCAGCGTCACCTGCGAGCGTCCGTCGAGTCCCGAAGCCTTTCGCTTCCGGAAGGTGGCGCGGGTCAAGCCGAAGGGCGTGTCCGTGCTGTCGATCGCGGCGTCTCTGCCCGGCGTCGGCGGCCGCGTCTCCAATCCGCGCATCGCCTATGGCGCGATGGCGCCGACCGCCATGCGAGCCAAGGCTGCGGAGCGGGCGCTCGAAGGCAAGACGCTGGACGAAGCGGGTGTGGCGGCGGCGGTTGCGGTCGCCGCTGAGGCCACATCGCCGGCGAACGACGCAATCGCGAGCGCATGGTATCGCCGGGAGGTTGTCGGCGTGCATCTGCGCCGCTTGCTCCTCGGTCAGGCCGGTTGAGGAAAGACGAATTCATGGCAAAGACGCCGCTCCAGTTTCGACACAACGGCCGCGATGTCGCGATCTTCGTCGACGGAGGCATGAGCCTCCTATCGGCTCTGCGCGACGAGGTTGGCGATCACTCGCCCAAGTTCGGCTGCGGCCAGGGCGGCTGCGGCTGCTGCACTGTGCTGGTCGAAGGCGAGCCAGTGGTGTCTTGCGTGACGCTTGCGGAGACGATCGCCGGGAAGTCGATCGAGACCGCGGACGGCCTCAAGACCGGTCCCGACCTCCATCCGCTGCAAACGGCGTTCATGGAGAATTTCGCGGCGCAGTGCGGCTTCTGCACGCCGGGCATGCTCATGGCTGCAAAGTCGCTGTTGGAGCACAACCCCAATCCAAGCCGCGTCGAAGTGGTCGAGGCGATTTCCGGCAACATCTGCCGCTGCACCGGCTATGAGCCGATCATCAACGCCATCGTCGCCGCCGCCGCGCGGCGGTCCGAACGTCGCGCCTGAAAGGGTGAGCTATGCTTGAGCTTCGCAAAGATATTTTCGCCGACGAACGCGATGACAATCTCAAGGAGATCGGTCAGCCGACGCAGCGACAGGACATGCTGGGCCATGTCACGGCGACCTCGACTTTTTTCAACGATCACAAGCTGCAGGGCATGCTGCACCTCAAGGTGTTGCGCAGCCCTCACTCCCATGCGCGCATTCGACGGATCGACCTCTCCGAAGCGGAGCGCCATCCCGGCGTCAGACGGATCATCCGCGGCGCCGATGTGCCGCACAACCTCAACACGCTGCTCAGCCTCATCAATTTTGGCAAGGATGATGAGCCGACGCTGGCCGTCGACAAGGTGCGCTACAAGGGCGAGCCGATCGTCGCCGTCGTCGCGGACAGCCAGCGTGAGGCTTACGAGGCCATAGCCAAGATCCGCGTCGACTACGAGCCGTTGCCAACCATCTTTGACGTCGAGGAGGCGATAAAGCCTGGCGCGCCGGTGGTCAACGAGACCTACCCCAAGAACACGTTTACCTACCATGACATCTATGACCATCAGAAGCTTCGCTTCGGCGACGTGGAGCGCGGCTTCGCCGCCGCCGACCAGATCCTCGAGCAGCGCTATCAGATGTCGCCGATTGAGCAGGCGCATACCGAGACGAACGGCTCGATTGCTGCGCCGGACACCAACGGACGCTATGTCGTCTACACCTCGACCCAGGCCCTTTTCTTCTCGCTCGACACCTGCGCGAAGATCCTCGATGTGCCCTCCAACACTCTGCATTTCATAGGCGGCACGGTAGGCGGCGGATTCGGCGGCAAAGTCGACACCGTCACCGAACCGCTCTCCATTCTGGGCGCGATGCTGACCGGAAGGCCGGTCCGATACGTGATCGAGCGCGAGGAGGAGATGATTTATTGCGCACCGCGCGGCGCCGAGCGTATCTACATCAAAGACGGCGTAGCGCGCGACGGACGCATCCTCGCGCGTCAGTTCCGTTGTTATTTCGATAGCGGAGCCTATACGCGCCTGTCGAGTTACGCCGTGGTTAAATGCGCCGCGCATCTGCCGGGGCCGTACACAATCCCTAATGTCTCCGCCGACGTCTATTGCGTCTTCACCAACCGGGTGCCGGCGACCGCGATGCGCGGCTTCGGCGTCACCGCGGTCGATTTCGCCATCGAATGCCAGATGGACAAGCTTGCTCATCTCGTGGGCTTGGACCCGATGGAGTTCCGCCTCATCAACGCCTATCGCGACGGGGACATGAAAGCCCATCGGCGCGAGGCCAAGAACACCGCGCTCATCGAATGCGTGCAGGTCGCGGCGGAAAAGGCGAAATGGCGCATCGGCGACGACTTTAAACGCATGTCTTCGCGAAAGGACGGCGGCGGGGCGCGCGCTGCTGTGCCCGCGACGCCGCGTGAACCAGTCCTTGGCAGCCGCCCCGCGGCCCAGCAACGTACGCCCTACGATCGCGGCGCGCCGCCCGAACCCGTGCGGCCCCCGCCGCCCCCGCTTTCACCACCCCCACCGTCGCCGCCGCCGGCGGCCGCGCCGTCGCACGGCGCGATCCGGTTCTCGTCAGTGTTCGGTGGCAGGAGACGATAAGATGGCCAAGCTTCGCGGACGCGGCATGTCGTCCATGAACTATCCGATCGGCATGAACCTCGGCGGCGATCCGAGCCAGGCGCTAGTTCATTCCAATCCGAGCGGCAAGTTCACCGTCTCCCTGTCCTCGATCGACCTCGGGCAGGGCATGAAATCAGTGACGCGCCAGATCTGCGCCGAGACGCTCGGCGTGCCGGTCGAGGACGTTTATGTCGATACGGCCGATTCCGACACGGGTCCCCATTGCATGGGCAGTTTCGCGTCGCGCGGCACGCACCGGGTAGGCAACGCAGTGATGGCGGCGGCGCGCGAGGCGCGGGGCGTGATGATGGAGGCGGCGGCTGAGGAGCTCGAAGTCAACGTCGCCGATCTCGAGACGGACGGGCGCGGCAACATCCACGTCAAGGGCGCCCCGCACCGCTCGATTTCGACCAAGGATGTCGCTATCGCCGCACAATTCCGCCAGGGCCGCACCATATCGGGACGCGGCATCTTTCTCGTTCCTTTGTCAGCCGTAGATCCGGAGACAGGCGAAATGTCGCCGGCCACCTGCTACGCCCATGCCTGCCTCGTCGCCGAAGTCGAGGTCGACGACGAGACAGGCGAAGTCGCCATGGTGCGGATGGACAGCGCCTACGAACTCGGCCGCGCGCTCAATCCTCGCTTAGTCGAACAGCAGCTTGTCGGCGGCGCCTGGATGGGGATCAGCCACGCCCTCTATGAAACGCCGGAGCCCTATTATCCCGACCCAAGCCACGGGCCGCGCGATTTCGTCGAGTACCTGATGCCAGGACCGGGCGATATCTGCCCGCATGACATCGCTGTTCTCGAACGCCCGGCTCCGGACGGCCCGTTCGGCGGCAAGGGCCCCGGCGAGATGTGCGCCAATCCCGTTATGCCCGCGATCGCCAATGCGATCTTCAATGCGGTCGGCGTCCGGTGCGACGAATTGCCGATCACGCCGGAAAAAGTGCTGCGCGCCATCAAGGCGCAGGGCGGCGCTCGGCCGCAGGCGCGGCGCTAGGCTTTCACGATGGCGATCAGGGCCGACATTGTCGGGATCGACAGTCCAGACGCGCTCGAGCGAGCGCTTCGTTCGGCCTATTATCTTGCCGACGACGGCCTCGCGACTGCGGCTTATCTTGCGCTCGCGCTCGGAAAGCCACTGCTGCTTGAGGGCGCGCCTGGCGTCGGCAAGACGGAGGCGGCGAAGGCGGTCGCCGCGGTGCTCGCGCGCCGCCTGATCCGCCTGCAATGCTATGAAGGCATCGACGCCTCCTCGGCGCTTTATGAGTGGAATTATCCCAGGCAGATGCTGGCGATCCGGCAAGCTGGCGAGCAGAGCATCGACATCTACAGCGAACCGTTCCTGATCGAGCGGCCTATGCTGGCGACGCTGCGCTCGCCCGATTCGACCGTCCTCCTGATCGACGAAATTGACCGCTCCGATCAGGAGTTCGAGGCGTTCCTGCTCGAATTTCTATCCGACTTCCAGATTTCGATTCCGGAGCGTGGAACGATCCGCGCCGTCGAGCGCCCGATCGTGATTCTAACCTCCAACCGCACGCGCGATCTGCACGAAGCGCTCCGGCGCCGATGCGTCTATCACTGGATCGATTACCCGAATGCGGAGCGCGAGGCGCGCATCGTCATGTTGCGCGCATCGAGTGTGGCTGAGGCGACGGCGCGCGCTGTCGTCGCCGCTGTCGGCAAGCTCCGGCGCGAGCCGTTGAGCAAGTCGCCGGGCATCTCCGAGTCGGTCGACTGGGCGGAAGCGGCGACCCTGCTTCATCGCGGCGGCGCGCGCTGGCCCGACGCGTTCAAGCGCTCGATCGGCGTTGCGCTCAAAGACGAGGAGGATCTCGCCTACGTGTCCGGGCGCCTCGACGTCATGCTGGCCGAGTCCGTCGCATGAGCGAGATCGCTTGCCTGCCGCGCGCCATCGAACCGTTCATCGATTTCGTCGCGATCTTGCGCGCCAACGGCTTTGCCGTCGCGCCGGAGCAAACGGAATCGTTCTTGTCGGCCATCGGTCTTTTGGGCCCGCGCGATCTCGAGGATGTTCGTCGCGGCGGTCTCGCAACCCTCGCGCCGCCGCCTGAGCGCCACGCGGCCTTTCATGCCCTGTTCGACATGCACTTCCTTGCCGCGGAGAGCGAGGACCTGCCAGAAGGTGAAGAGGACGACGTCGTTCGCGTCCAGGAAGACCGGCGCGGCGTCGACGAGTTGATCAGCGCCGACGAATCGAATGAGTCCGGTCAAGCCGCGACTCGCGCTGAAGCGCTCGTTGAGCGGCGCTTCGGCCCGGTCGACACGGGCCAAGCGCTGCGCCGTTTGACGCGCGAGGCGGCGAGACGATTGCCGAAGCGGCTGAGCTACCGACGGTCGCGAGCGCGGCGTGGCGCCATTGTCGACCTGCGCCGTACTTTGCGGGAAGCGACGCGCAATGACGGCGAGATCATCAAGCTTCCGCGCCTCAAACGCCGGCTGCGGCCGCGCAAGGCGCTGCTGCTCATCGACGTATCCGGCTCGATGAAGGAGCGCACCGAGGAGAACCTGCGTCTCGCCCATGCGCTCGTACAGGCAAGTCCGCGGGTCGAGGTCTTCACGTTCGGCACAAGGCTTACGAGGGTCACGCGTCCGATGCGGCTGAAGCGGCGTGAGCAAGCGCTGGCCGGCGCCGCCCATATCGTTAGTGACTTTGATGGAGGTACTCGGATCGGCGACGCGCTCAAGGCGTTCCTCGCCGTGCCCCGCTTTTCGACCTACGCGCGGGGCGCCATTACGCTCATCGTCTCGGACGGCCTCGAGCGCGGCGATTCGACCGCGCTCGCCGACGCCGTCGCGAGGCTCTCGCGCCGCGCCTGGCGGTTGAGTTGGCTGACCCCGCTTGCGGTCGGCCATGACTTCCGGCCGCGCACCGAGGCGCTGGTCGCAATCTTTCCGTTCGTCGACGACATGGTGGATGGCGGGTCGACCCCCGCGATCGTCAATCACGTCCTGGCGCTCGGGCGCAGGAGAGCCGCGTGATTCCAGTCGTAGACGGTCATCATCACATCTGGCGGCAGGCCGACCTTCCCTGGCTCGTCGGCCCAATGCAGCCGCGCATTTTTGGCCCCTACGAGCCGATCCGGCGCGATTATCCGATCGAGGAATTTCGCGCCGACCTCGATGGCCTCGGCGTGGTCAAGTCGGTCTATGTCCAGACCAACTGGGCGCCCGACGCTTACGAGGAGGAGGCAGCCTGGGTGCAGCGAACCGCCGACAGGACCGGCTGGCCGCACGCGATCGTCGCCTATGCGGACGTCGGCGCCGATGATGTGCGTCCGCAGCTCGATCGTCTCTCGCGCTATCCCCTTGTGCACGGCGTGCGGATGCAATTGCACTGGCACGAAAATCCGCAATACCGCTTCGCGTCGCGGCCGAACCTCGCCGCCGATTCCAAGATCCAGCGCAACGTCGGCCGTCTTGCGGACTATGGCTTGAGCTTCGACGTGCAGGTTTTTGCCCCGCAAATGGCCGACGCTGCTGAGCTTGCCGAGTCGTGCCCGAAGGTCACGTTCGTGCTCCAGCATGCAGGCATGCTCGAGGACCTAACGACAGCGGGACGCGCGGAATGGCGCGCCGGAATGGTCCGTCTCGCGGCGTGCCCGAATGTCACCACCAAGCTGTCGGCGCTCGGCACCTTCGTGCATCGCAATGATCCCGCGCATGTCGCCGACGTGGTTCATGAGACTGTTCGCGTCTTCGGCCCCGCGCGGTGCCTGTTCGGCTCGAACTTTCCGATCGAAAAGCTTTGGACCTCTTACCCCGAGCTTCTGACCGCGCACAGGAACGCTGTCGCGTCTTACGCGCCCAAGGAGCAGCAGGCGATTCTGCACGATACGGCCATGCGCGTCTATCGGATCGCTGCGTAGGACGCACAACGGAACACGAAAACTGGGAGGGAAACATGCCGCTCGAAATCAAGATTCTCGACTATGGCGACATCGAGCTCGAGTCGAGCTTCCTTGTTCTTGGCCGCGACTGCGGGCGCACGCGCCGTGTATTGACCCTGGGTTTCCTGATCCTTGGCGGCGCTTATCCGATTGTGGTCGACACTGGGTACCGGTCGAACCAGATCATGGAGTCGCTCGGTATGCGCGGGCTGCAGTTCCACGAGAACATGATCGAGAATCAGCTCTCGAAACATGGCGTGCGTATGGGCGATGTCCGCTTCGTGCTGCACACCCATCTGCACATCGATCACGCCGGCAAGGACGATCTCTTCCCCATGAACTCAACTGTGGTCGTCAATCGACGCGAGCTCGAATATTCGGTCTCCGGCCTTATGCATCCCCAATACCCCGCACCCGACATCAAGCATCTGATCGACCGCCTTCACGCCAAGAGCGCGTTGCGCTTCCTCGACCTTGAGATCAGCGGCCCGATCGAATTGATGCCGGGCGTTTTTTGCGAAGCGGCGGGCGCCCACACCGAAGGATCAATGAACGTCCACGTTCATACCGCCGAGGGCGTGGCGACGATTTGCGGCGACGTCCTCTACGATATCAATGACCAAGTGGTGGAGCCGTTCCGTGAGAACAATGACGGCGAGCCGCGGACCACCGGCAACCATGGAACGACAAAGCGCGCCGAGAAGGCCGCCATCAAGAAGGTGCTCGCAAACGCCAGCTTCGTTTTGCCCGTTCACGATCGACCGGCCAAAGTCGAACATGGGACAGTCGTCGCGCGGCTGCAGGATTCCGTGCCCGGTCCGATCGTCCAGACGCTGCCGAAGCGCAACTGGTTCCCGGCATAAGGGATCACGGGCGATGACGCATGCGACCTTGCGGCCGGAATTCGAGGAACTGATCGATCCTTATGCGCCAGTCGGTCAGGTCGGGACCGGGTTTACGTTCACCGAGGGTCCGATCTGGCATCCGAGAGACCACTACCTTCTATTTTCCGACATGCCGGCCGACGTTCGCCGTCGCTGGGATGCCGCGCGAGGGGTCGTGGAAGCGCGCCGGCCTTCGAACAAATGCAACGGCATGACCTACGACGCTGATCTCAACTTGATCGTGTGCGAGCACGCGACATCCTCGTTGGTCCGCGAGCGACCGGACGGACGGCGCGAAGTCCTCGCGTCCCATTTCGACGGTCAGGAGCTCAACAGTCCTAACGACGTCTGCGTCCGCTCCGACGGTTCGATCTATTTCTCCGATCCCTATTATGGGCGCATGCCCGGGTTTGGCGTCGAGCGACTGCGGCAGCTTGGCTTCCAGGGCGTGTACCGCGTTCCGCCGGGGGGAGGCGGACCGCAACTGCTCGTCGAGCGCATGCTGTTCGATCAGCCGAATGGCCTCTGCTTTTCGCCCGATGAAAAGCTCCTCTACATCAACGACACCGCGCAGACGCTCATCCGCGTGTTCGAGGTCGCCGCCGACGGTTCGTTGTCGAATGGACGCATGTTCGCCTCCGGCGTTCGCTCGTCGCTCGAGCCAGGCGTGCCCGACGGCATGAAATGCGACCAGCGCGGCAATGTCTGGGTGACCGCGCCAGGCGGAGTCTGGGTCTACGCGCCGTCGGGCGATCTGCTCGGCAAGGTGCGCGTACCCGAGAAGGTCGCCAATCTCGCTTGGGGCGGCCCGGATTTTCGGACCTTGTTTCTGACCGCGACCCACTCGGTCTATCGGATCGAGACCAAGGTCGGGCCGCGGCGCGAGCCCTACATGAACGCGCGGGCGGCAACGGCGAGTACGCCAGCCGTTCGCACAAGCCAAAACGCCGACAGCTCGCCGCCGCCGTCCTCGTCGCAATCCTCGCTTACCCAGAATCTCACGCTCGATCCAAGGCGTTGCGCGCTCATCATTCAGGATATGCAAAACGACGTCATCGGCGAGGGCGGCGCCTTCGCTTCGTCCGGCGCTCCGGCCCACGCGCGCGAGCAGAACGTGGTCGAAAATACGCGGCGTCTGGCGGCGGCGGCGCGGGCGCGCGGCGTCGCCGTGATCCACGTCTGGTTCGTCGTCGAGCCGGGCGCGCCTGGGTTGACGCTCAACGCGCCGCTGTTCGAGGGGATCGCCGACAGTAAGGGGATGGTGCGCGGCACCTGGGGCGCGGCGCCGGTCAACGGTCTTGAACCTCAGCCTGGCGACTTCGTGGTCGAGAAGATGCGCATGAGCGCCTGGGAGGGCTCGCGTCTCGAGACCATCCTGAGGGCCCAGGGCCGCGACATGATCATCGACACTGGCGCCTGGACCAACATGTCGATCGAGCATACGGCGCGAACCGGCGCCGACAAAGGCTACTTCATCATCGTGCCGGAGGATTGCTGCTCGACGATGAACGCGGCGTGGCACCGCGCCTCCATCGACTTCGCGATGCAAAATGTCGCGGTCGTCACAAACGCCGAAGCTGTCATCAGGGCGCTCGGATGAGCGTTCGACCCATTGCGGCGAGTGGCTAAAGACGGTGCCGAAACTCCTGCATCTGCGGTGCTCGCCGCGCGCGAATTCGGTCTCTTCCGCCGCAGCCGAGACGTTCCTGACGAAATTTAGCCAAGCCCGGCCCTCATGGGACATCGACCTTCAGGACCTGTGGCGCGAGACCTTACCAGATTTCGATGGCGCAGCGCTTGAGGCGAAATATGCCCGCCTCGGGGGCCGGGCGTTCAGCGGCCCGGAGGGTAACGCTTTCGCAGTCGTTGAGCGTCTGGCGCTGCGCTTCTCGCTCGCCGAGCGGGTGCTAATTTCCGCGCCGATGTGGAACTTCGGCGTGCCCTACAAGCTCAAGCAATGGTTCGACCTTATCGTGCAGCCGGGCCTGACCTTCGCGTTCAATCCCGCCGAGGGCTATCGGGGTCTCGTCAAGGACCGGCCCACACTCGTCATCCTCGCGAGCGGCGGCGACTTCGTGACCGGAATGAACCGCGGCCGCGTCGACATGGCGACGCCCTATCTGCGCGAAATTCTTCGGTTCATCGGCGTCCACAGCGTGCGTTTCGTCGCCGTCGGCCCCACGGTCGGCCCGCGCGAGCAGGTTGACGCCGCGCGGGAGGCCGCCCGACGGCAACTGATGGAACTTGCGACACTATTTTAACAAGGGCCCTCGTTTCCCTCCGAAAGCTGCGACCGGGCTGGCATTGTCTCGGCCGGGCAGGTAGCTCAGGAGGATTGCACTCGCTCGGTGGCTCACCGGATGTCACCCGGGCGTTCCCGCCTGGCCGCCTCCAGCCAAACCGGCAATTCCCGGCTGAGTCGGGGCACGCGGCTTGCTTATTCAATGGGCGCCCGACGTGAATTCTATTCGGAGCGATGGATGACTTGGCGCCTCGCCGGCTCGAGATGGACTCAGCTTCTGCTTGGTCTCGTCGTCATGATGGCCATATCGAGCCCGCAATATGTTTGGACGCTGTTCGTCAAGCCGTTCCAGGCCGCAACCGGCGCTGGGCTGCCAACCGTGCAGATCACGTTCTCGGTCTTGATCGTCCTCCAGACTTTGTTATCGCCCGCGCAAGGCTGGCTCGTCGACCGATTCGGGCCTAAGGCGCTCGTCGCCCTCGGCGCGGCGCTCACCGGATTTGGCTGGATCCTCTCAGCCCGCGTCGACAACGTATGGGCGCTGTTCCTAACCTACGGGGCCCTGTGCGGCGTGGGGACCGGCATTGTCTATGTCGGCGTCATCGGCCTGATGGCGAGATGGTTTCCGGATCGGCGCGGGTTCGCGATCGGTCTCGTGGCGGCCGGCTATGGGATGGGCGCCATGCTGACGACATTTCCAATCTCCACCATGCTAGCCTCCTCGGGCGCGCCGACGACCTTGACTGTGTTCGGCGGCATTCTCGGCAGCATCGGCGTTCTTGCCGCGCTCGGCCTACGCGGGCCTCGCCCTGGAGAAGTCGCTGTCCGAGGCGCCTCGGGGATGCACGGAAAAGATCTTGCGCCCGCCGATATGCTGAAGACGCCGATCTTCTGGCTGATGTTCGCGATGATGACCATGATGTCGACCGGGGGACTGATGGTGACGTCGAACTTCGCCAATTTCGCCCGCGATTTCGGTGTCGCCGACGTTTTGGTGCTGGGGCTTGCCGCGCTGCCTTTCGCGCTGACCGTAGACCGCCTGCTCAACGGATTCACCCGGCCTTTCTTTGGCTGGCTGTCCGATCGGATCGGCCGCGAAAATACGATGGGCCTCGCCTTCGGTCTGGAGGGCGCAGCGATTCTGCTGCTGCTTCTCTTCAGCGGCGACGCCCCAGCGTTCATCCTCCTCTCTGGCCTCGTCTTTTTCGGTTGGGGCGAGATCTTCTCGCTCTTTCCCTCGACCCTTACCGACACCTTCGGAAGCCGTCACGCCACCACGAATTACGGCTTCCTCTACATCGCCCAGGGGGTCGGTTCGATCCTTGGGGGTCCGGTCGCGGCGGCGATGCGGGGCGCGACGGGAAGCTGGGCGCCGGTCTTCGGCGTCGCCGTGGCGATGGACGTCGCGACCGCCCTGCTTGCGCTGTTCGCGCTGAAACAGATGCGTGCGGCTTACCTTGGCGCACAGACGCCGGCTCCCTCCGCGGAATTGGCGACGACGCCGTCCCGTTGACGGGCAGCCGTCACGCGCTTGGCGGACGATGAGCGGAATGAAATTGGGCCGCGATCTGCGTTCGCCGCCGGGCTAAGAAGCTCGCTTCTGACCCGCGAGCATCTGCCCTCGACGCCGCGCAACCCAGCGTTTTCCGCATCGGGTGCAACATGCCTCAGTCACATTGGCTCCAAACGCTACACCAGCCGGCTTTGCGCCTTGGCGGCGGCGATGAAGCTCGCAAATAGCGGGTGGGGCTCGAACGGCCGCGACTTAAGCTCCGGATGGAACTGCACCCCGATAAACCAAGGGTGGTCGGCAAGCTCAATGGTCTCGGGCAAGAGGCCGTCCGGCGACATGCCAGCGAACAAAAGGCCTTTCTCTTCCAAGCGTGTTCGATAGGCGGTGTTGACCTCGTAGCGGTGACGATGGCGCTCGGAAATCTCGGTGTCGCCGTAAATCGCGGCGATGCGCGAGCCGGGTTTTAGGTCCGCGCGATAGGCGCCGAGCCGCATTGTCCCGCCGAGATCGCCAGCCGCCTGCCGCTTCTCGAGCTCGTTGCCGCGCAGCCACTCGGTCATGAGCCCGACGACCGGCTCTGTCGTCGGGCCAAATTCGGTCGAGTTGGCTTGCGCCAGTCCGGCCAGCGAGCGGGTGGCCTCGATCACCGCCATCTGCATGCCGAAGCAGATGCCGAAATAGGGCACTTTGCGCTCGCGCGCGAACCGCGCCGCCATGATCTTGCCCTCGGCGCCGCGCGAGCCGAAGCCGCCGGGCACAAGGATGCCGTTCACGCCTTCGAGCCGCGGCGCCGGGTCGGCGCTCTCGAAGATCTCGCTTTCGATCCAGTCGAGCTTGACGCGAACGTGATTAGCCATGCCGCCATGATTCAAGGCTTCGATCAGGGACTTGTAGGCGTCCTTGAGGCCCGTGTACTTGCCGACAACGGCGATCGACACCTCGCCTTCCGGATTGTGATAGGCCTTCGAGACGCTGTCCCAGCGGCCCATGTTGGGCTTGGGCGCGGGCTCGATGCCGAAGGCTGCGAGCACTTCGCGGTCGAGGCCGGCGGCGTGGTAGAGTGCCGGCACGTCGTAGATCGAAGGCGCGTCGCGGGCCTCGATCACCGCGCCCTCCCGCACGTTACAGAAGAGCGCAAGCTTGCGTCGCTCATCGCGCGGAATCTCGCGATCGCAGCGGCAAAGCAAGATATGCGGCTGGACGCCGATCGAGCGCAATTCCTTGACCGAATGCTGGGTCGGCTTGGTCTTGAGCTCGCCCGCGGTCGGGATAAATGGCAACAACGTCAGATGGATGAACACAACATGGCCGCGCGGCAAGTCGTTGCCGAGCTGGCGGATCGCCTCGAAGAATGGCAGGCCCTCGATATCGCCGACGGTGCCGCCGATCTCGACCAGCACGAAGTCGACGCCGTCGTTGCCCTCGAGTATGAAGTCCTTGATCGCGTTGGTGACGTGGGGAATCACCTGCACCGTCGCGCCCAGATAGTCGCCGCGCCGCTCCTTGGCGATGAGCTCCTGGTAGATGCGTCCCGTCGTGATGTTGTCCTGGCGGTTGGCGCTGCGGCCGGTGAAGCGCTCGTAATGGCCGAGGTCGAGGTCGGTCTCGGCCCCGTCGTCGGTGACGAACACCTCGCCGTGCTGGGTCGGGCTCATCGTGCCCGGATCGACATTGAGATAGGGGTCGAGCTTGCGCAGGCGTACCGTGTAGCCGCGCGCTTGGAGAAGCGCCCCTAAAGCCGCCGAGGCCAGACCCTTGCCAAGCGAGGAAACCACGCCGCCGGTGATGAAGATATACCGCGCCATGGGACTCTGCTCCTAACCGATCGGGATCGATTCGGCGAGGAGAATCTCCCTCCGTCCCGAAGGGTTGACGGCGCGCGCGAATACAAGCGAGATTCCAATGTGTTCCCGGCGGCGTCAGGGGACGGCGAGGATGAGGGGGCGGCTATGCCAGGGAGCGAATTCGACTTTCGCGCCAACGATGGCCAGACCCTGCTCGCGCGGCGTTGGCTTCCCGAGGGTCCACCGCGCGCGGTTCTGCAGATCGCTCATGGCCTCGCCGAGCACAGCGGCCGCTACGCCCGGCTCGCCGCCGCGCTCAATGGGGCAGGGTATGCGGCTTACGCGAACGACCATCGCGGTCATGGGCCCAAAGCAGCGCCCGCCGATCTCGGCCATTTCGCCGATCAGGGCGGATGGGACAAGGTCGTCGGCGACCTCTGGACGTTCAACCGCTTGATCGCCGCCGAGCAGCCTGGGGCGCCGATCATCTTCCTCGGCCATTCGCTCGGCTCGTTCCTTGGCCGTGGGTTCATCGCCCAGCATTCGGACGCGCTTGCCGGCGTCGCGTTATCGGGCTCGAACGGCAAGCCGCCGGCGATCGCGAGCCTCGGCCGGCTGATCGCCCGCGAGGAGCGCCTGCGGCTCGGCAAGCGGGGCAAAAGCGAGCTCATCCTCAAGATGTGGTTCGGCGAGTTCAACAAGCCATTCAAGCCCGCGCGCACCGACTTCGACTGGCTCTCGCGCGACGAAAGGGAGGTCGACGCCTTCGTCGCCGACCCGCTCTGCGGCTTCCCGTTCACGACCCAGCTGGCCATCGACGTGCTTGACGCCCTTCCCGCCGTCACGAGCGGCAAGAGCCTCGCCCCGATCCGGAAGGATCTGCCGATCACTATCTTCTCCGGCGAGCGCGACCCTGTCGGCGCCAACATCCAGGGCCTCATCCAGGACCTGACGGCGACCGGCTTCACCCGCCTCACGACCCGCCTCTATCCGGGCGCGCGGCACGAGACGCTCAACGAAACGAACCGTGACGAGGTGACGCGTGACCTCATCGCCTGGCTCGACGGCATCGAACCTGCGCAATAAACGCGCTTAGACGTCTATAAACGTTAGTAAACGCTAGTTAATTTGCTTGCATTTACTAGCGTTTATTTTTTGGAATCGGGGCTTTTCAATGGGTTACGGCCGATTCAAACAAAAAAATTCCTGATCTTTTAACATTCCGAAAGTGTGCGATACGCGTTGCGCCAAATCCGGAACCTTCGCGGGCGGCGCGGGGCAAGCTCTCAAAAGATCACGTAGCTCATCCGAAGATGATATCCACAGTTTCTGCTTATGGCAAGACAATGTTAGCTGCCTCATTCTTTCGGTCTCGTCTGCCAGCGCACTTTTCGTCATGGCCGCTCGTCCCGGCCATCCACGCCGCCTCGGCGATATAAGCAGACCGTCGCAAGGGAGAAAGAACAGGGCTCCCTGTCGCCGCGTTCCTTTTATTGCTCGAACGCGCGGATGGCCGGGTCAAGCCCGGCTACGACGCCATCTGGCTTTTCCGCCTTCCCCTGTTTAGCGCACCCCGGCCAACCGCCTATTACTGCCCGCAGTCGACGCTGCCGCACGGTTCTCCGCTCGGTGCGCGCTCGATGAAAGTCTGGCTCGAGTTCAGCAATTTGATGTTGTTCAACGTCGTCTGATTGGTGGGGTCGAGCCGCAAGGCTTGTTTAAATTTGGCCCGCGCAGCTTGGAGGTCGCCACGCAGCATATACGAATAGCCTTCGTTGTTGAGAAGCCGCGGAGTTTCCCCCTCGAGCTTGGCCGCGGCCGCGTAGGCGTGATCGGCGAGATCGAACCGTCCCAAACGATCGTAACTCGCCGCCAATCCGATCCACGCCATCACGTCATTGGGCGATTTTTCAACCGCGTCCTGGAAGTATTGCTGCGCCAGGCCGAAATTGCCGTCGTAAAACCGTTGAGTGCCGAGCCTCACCGGCTGATCGGAAGGGTAGTACTTCACGTCGCCTGGATTTTGCCCGGTGACCGGATTGGGGACGGGCGAGGGCGTCAGCCCTTGATTGCACCCAGCGGCCAACGACGCCAACACGATCGCCAGACAACAGCCAACCCACGATCTCGACGCCGCTGCGATCAAAAACTCCACTCACCACCCTCTGCGTCCGGCGAAGCCGCCCATCTCGCGGCTTCTGTCCCGGCAACCCCTAGCCGCTCGGCTGAAGTCATAGCCGGGTGAGAAGGATGGGCCAAATGCGCCGGCAGCGAGGCGCTTGGAACGGCTCAGGCCAGAGGCCGCGTCCTGCCGGGATCAGCCTCGGGCGGCGTTCAAGACCCGATAAGCCGCAGCAATTTCAAAATGACCGGCAGCAGAACGATCATTAAAATGACCGGAAAAATGCCCAAAGCCAGCGGAATGACCATTTTTACCGGCAATTCATTCGCCTTTTTCTCGGCCAGCAGCATCCTCTTGGAGCGCATGTCTTCGCTGAATTCCCTGAGCGTTGTGGCGACGTCGCCCCCGAGCTCGACCGAATGACGCAAGACCGCGACAAAGGACGCCGCCTCGTCCAGCCCCAGCCGGTCCGCGAACGCGCTCAAGGCGTCGACCGAGCTCCTTCCCGCGCGCATCTCGGCCCCCATCAATGCGATGTTGTGGCCAAGCGCAGGGCTTCGCTTGCTCAGCCGATCCCGGATTCTCTCAAACGACGCCTCGACGGTCAGGCCGGCGGTGACGCACACGGTCAAGAGGTCGAGGAGATCCGGGAAATTCAGCCGATACTCGGCGATCTTCCAGGACTGGCGGCGGGACAGATAGGCGTCCGGCGCAAGGACCCCGACGCCGACCGAGGCCGCCGCGGCCAGCACAAACTTCAAAGTGGAGACATCGCGCAACAGGAGCGCGCAGCCGAGCAAGACAAGCGACGGCGCGACCATGACGGCGCCTATGCGCGCGAGGACGTAAAAGCGGACAGCGCCCGGGCTGAAGTAGCCGGCGCGCACCAGTTTCAGCCGCAGCTCTTTGCCAGCTTTTTGGCCAAAGCCAAACCGCTCCTCGTTGAAAGGCCGGCCAACGAGGGGGCCTGAAGCGTCGGGAGACGTCAGCGCCAACGCATCCGACACGATCGCGCCTGCCGGCAGCCGTCGCTGCAAGCGGCTGCGGCTCGCGATCAGTTGGCCCACGGAGAACGTAATCCCCGCGACCGAAACGAAGGCGGCCGAAACGAACAGAACGAGCCAGAGATCCATGCCCGCCTAAATCCTGAAGTTGACCATGCGATAGATGACAAAGTTCGAGACGAGCAACGACACCCCTCCGTAGACGAGCGCCGGGACAAGCGCGGGACTGCCGGTCAGTTCGGCGAAATAGTCCTTCGAAAGCAAGTGGACGGCGCCATAAAGAATGAAGGGCATGGCGGTCAGAAACCATGCCGACAATCGCCCCTCGGCGCTCAGCGCCTTGACCTTGAGCTGAAGCGTGCTGCGCTGACGCATGAGGGTCGCGAGCCGGGCGAGCACTTCCGCCAGATTGCCGCCCGTCTGGCTCTGCACGCTGACGGCGGTGACGAAGAACAAGAGATCATCCTGGCCGACACGGGCGTGCAGGTTGACGACGGCTGTCGTGACATCCTGACCGAACGCAATTTCCTCAGCGGTCATCGCAAGCTCGGCCGCGATCGGATCGCGCATTTCCCGGGACGCCAGTCCGATTGCGCTCACAAGCGGGTGGCCGATGCGCAAGCTGCGCACGATGATGTTGAGCGCGTCCGGCAATTGAGCGGTGAAGGAATTGATCCGCCGCCGGCGAACGGTCGCCAGATAAACGACGACACTGAGCAAGCCAATGACCAAGCCGACGCCGATGGCCATCCAGAGATGGGACAGAAAGAGCGACGAAGCCAAAGCGACCGCCGCGCTCAGCGACAATGTCGACAGTCCAAGCGTGAGCACGGAAATTCTCAGCCCCGTCTGGGCGAGAAATTCGTTCAGGGGAGCCAAGCGGGGATGATCGAAATTGGCGAGCCCGCGCTCCTGGCGGAGAACCTCGATCGACTTGCGTCGGCCGCCGTCGCTCAGGCTTGCGGTCAGGCGTCTTTTGATCGTGCTTCGGTCGCGCTGAGCGCGACTGGCCATCCGGTAGATCGCCTGCACCGCGAGCATGACCCCGACGAACACAATCCCGCAAACAATCCAAAGCTCGCTCATTGGACTCATAAGGTTAGGACTCACAGGGTTCGGGCCGGGTCGAAGCAGTTCGCCGAAACGTCGATGCCATAGGCCTTCACGTCGGCGAGAAAGCGGGGGCGAACGCCTGTCGCCTTGAAGCTTCCGTGCAGCGTTCCCTTCCCGTCGGTGAAGTCTTTCACGAACTTGAAGATCTCGTGCATCTGGATGACGTCGCCTTCCATGCCGGTGATCTCGCTCACGCTGGTCAAGCGGCGAGCGCCGTCGGGCAGTCTCTGCACTTGAACGACGAGCGTGATCGCGGAGGCGATCTGGCTGCGGATGGCGCCAAGCGTCATCGGCGTCCCGGCCATGCCGACCATCTGCTCGAGGCGCTTGAGCGCGTCGCGTGGCGAGTTCGCATGGATCGTCGTCATCGACCCCTCGTGGCCGGTGTTCATCGCCTGCAGCATGTCGAACGCTTCTTCGCCGCGGCACTCGCCGATAATGATGCGGTCGGGGCGCATTCGGAGCGCATTGCGAACAAGGTCGCGTTGTCTCACTTCCCCCTTGCCCTCGATATTGGCGGGGCGGGTCTCGAGCCGGCCGACATGGGGCTGCTGCAACTGCAATTCGGCTGCGTCCTCGATGGTGATCAGGCGCTCGCGGGGAGGAATGAAATTCGACAGCGCGTTGAGCATCGTCGTCTTGCCGGAGCCGGTGCCCCCTGCGATGAGCGTAGAGACCTTGCCCGCGACCGCCGCGGCGAGAACCTCCGCCATCGCCGGCCGCAAGGTTCCGATCTCAATGAGCCGCTCCATGTCGAGGACACGCTCGGCGAACTTTCGAATCGAGACGAGCGGCCCGTCGACGGCGATCGGCCTGACCGCAACGTTGACGCGCGAACCGTCGCGCAACCGGGCGTCGACCATGGGCGAGGATTTATCGACACGCCGTCCGATCGCCGAAACGATTCGATTGATGATGCGCAGGAGGTGCGCCTCATCCTTGAAATGGACCTTGGTCTCCTGCAATTGCCCGAAGCGCTCGATGTAGCAGTGCTTGTGGGTGTTGATGAGAATGTCGGTGACGGTCGGATCCTTCAATAGCGGTTCGAGCGGACCATAGCCCGTCATCTCGGCGATGATCTCGTTTGAGAACGTGTCGAGCTCTTTCTGATTGAGCGACAGACTTTCGCGGCGAACGTGGTCGCCGACATAAGCGCGCACCTGCTTTGCAAGTTCGTCAGGCAGCTTCTCGAGCGCCGCCAGATTGAACTCGTCGATGATGCGCTCGTGCAGCTTGAGCTTCTCATCCAAGAGTCCCGGACGGCGCGCGATCAGATCGGCATAGACGTCGTCCGCACGCGCCGCCGGGTTTTCCTCACTCGTCTCCTTGACCGTCGGCTCGGTCTTGACTGTGCTCTTAGTGCTGAGGAATCCCATGGGCTTATCCGATCGACCGGCGCGGAGCCGTGTTCAGGCTCGCGCAAAACGACGCGATCGCAGCGATGTCCTTGACCGACTTGTCCGACGGATAGGCGAGCGCAATCGGCGTTCCGACATTCACGCATTCGACCGCGACGGCGGCGTGTCTGACGTAGAAGGGATCGTCGGCGCCCAGGATTCGGGTCACGTGATCGGCGCGCGCGACCTTGCCGAGAAAGCTGAAATCGCATCGGTTGACGACAGCCCGCAATTCCGCAGTGATTGTGGCTTCCTCGCGCAGTGCGCGCATCGTTTCTTCGATCTGCCTCAAGCCTGGAATAGTGTTGAGGCCGGTGACTAAAATCCCCTTCGACGCCGCGAGCAATGGCAACGTCCAGGAGTGAACCGAAAGCGGCAGATCGATGATGATCGTGGAATACCGTTGCGCCATGCGATCGAACAATGCGGACAAGGCCTCGACGCTGAGATCGCGGCCGTGGAATCGCCTGCGGCTCGCCGCTAGCACGTCCAGCCCGCTCGCATGATGGCTGATGAACGCGCTGAGCAAATGGTCGTCGAGACGGTCCGGGGCGGCGACGATCTCTTCGAACTGAAACTTGGGCGCGATGTCGAGGTAATCGCACACGTGGCTCGACTGGAAATCGAGATCGACGAGCGCGACCTTGGCGCCCTTGTTTGACCTGGCACGCACGAGATGCACGGCGGTTTCGATCGCAAGGGTGGAATTGCCCACGCCCCCTGCGCTCGGCGTGAACGAAATCACGGTCGGCGATTCGCCTCCGACTTCATCTCTGACCGGCGCGCCGACGCGAGCGACAATGTCGAGAATCTCGTGCGGCAGACCAGCCTCGGCCACCCAATCGGCGTTTCCGCACTGAATGAGTTGTTTGTAATCCGTCGCGGAAATGTCGCCGCCAACGACGATGAAGAACAGGTGCCGCGGATGGCGCCTGACTTCGTCGATCAACCCGTCGAAATTGGCGCGATCACACGCCGCCGCGATGACGACAATGGTCGAGCGCTCCGCGGTTTGCCAGTCGACGTCCGCGACGCTTTGAATCCGCTTGAGGTCCGGAAGTGTCGATCTGACCTTGTCCTCGATCTCATCGACCAGGGTTCCGTCGCTGTCTCCTTGAACGAGATAAATCGCCATCGGCCCAACCCTACCTGTACAGCTGGACGAGATGGAAAATTTTGACGTTGTCGCTCGCGCCCGGCGCGCCGGTGATCTCGCCATAGAGATTGCCGTCCTTGAGCGCGGTGTAAGGCTGGGTCATGAAGAACTTGCCGAACGCGGCGACAGGCGTCTTGGACGACGCGCCGGCGTCGCCCAAGACGCCGAGCGCCGTCTGTGCGAGGCAGTTGATGATCGGCACGATCAGATTGCGCCGATCAACGCCGCCGGTCGTGGTGTCGACGCCGCTGACACCGCGCGCATTGGCGCAAAACGGCGCGCCGCTCTCGGTCTGGAAATCGCCGGGCGGATTTCTCGAACCTTGCAGATCCGGTTGGCCGTTGCTCGCCCAGCCATTTCTTCCCGACCAGTCGTTGATCCCCCCGGCGCCGGACCCGAGGCTGATCTCATATCGGTAAATCTGGTAGCGGCTCACACTTGTTTGAGCCGGCGTTCCACACACGCCGCCGAGCGCGGGCCCCACAGTCGTGGCCGAGGGCCCGTGAGGATGATTGATGGCCCAATAGTTCGCGCAATCCCATTGGCCGTTGCCCTCGGCGCCGGCGAGGTTTGGAAACGAGACGTCTTCAGGCAGTCCGCTCGTCGTCCATTCGATCGTCAGGCTGTCTGAGCCTTGTGTCGCACTCGCCTGGCCGGAAAGCGTGACTGTGGAGCCCATGGACGTCGAGACGGTGACGGGATTGTCGGCGCTGCTCGCGAAAACGCCCGACGAGTCAATGACGGGCTCGCCGCCGGATATTCCTGTCGCGTTGGCGACATCGGTCAGAGTTGGCGAATTCTGGGTCGCCGCGCCAAAGGTGCGATCCGAGGGGTAGGTGTAATAGAGAGTCGAGCCGCTGGCCGGCGTCGCGCTGCACCAGTCGACAGCGTTCGACTTGCGCCCCGGCAGATAGCCCTTGCGCACATTGACCGCGGGCGGGGCTGCGCTGGGCGAAGCGAGCGGCGGGTCCTGATTGTAGATGTCGAAGCGCGTGTCGAAATATGGCTCGACCGCGTTCTTGCTCCCGACAGCGAGGCTGACGCCCGCGTCGCTGTAACAGGCGCCGCTTGCGCCCGCGACATTCTTTGCCCTGCACGTCGTATCGTCGCAACCATCGGCCGTGTTCAGCCAGCCGAAGTGGCCGGGGCCGACGCCGTTTCTATTGAGCTTGAGCTGGCGCCTTAAGATCGCCGGATCGTCGAAAGCGGACAAGAGCGCAGCCGTCGCCTGCGCGTCGGTCATCGATCCTGCGCTCTCTTCGTAAGGGTTGCAAACGAAGATCGGCGCGACCGAACACACGCTCGTCCCGGCGAAGCCGGCGACCGCATCCGCGCCGACGGCGAACGCGTTGCTCGAAATCGTCTTGAGGAACGTGGCCGGGAGAACAGTCGACCAGGTTTGCGGCGTAATCTTCACCGCGACATATTTCGCGTCCGAATCCCCGCTCGCCGCTGCGCCGCCGATACCCTCGCTTGCCGCGGACAGGCTCCTATAGAAAGCAACCGTGTAATCCAGCGTCGGCGACGGTCCAGCCCCGAAGAGCGTGTTGGCCGATTTCGTCGCCGCATGCGCGTTCGCCATGGCGGAGATCGCGCGCGATTTGGCGCCTGCCTGTTTATTGAGTTCGCGCGCTCCGGCAAGCGCGAGGCTGTCGGCGGCCGCCTGCATCTGCGTCTGCAGGCTCATGCGGCGCGAACCATCGAGCGCCAGGAGAGCGAAGCCAACCAGAACCGGCAGCATGACCGCCACATAGGGGACCATCAATCCATCTGTGTCGCGCCACAATACGACAGCGCCGCGCGCGAAACGATTTCGGACACTCGACCTCATGAGGCTTGGGCTACGCATCGCCAGCGCTTGCTGCGTTCGCACGTAACCGTCATTGCGAGGAGCCGAAGGGAGTCGAAAGACGCCCTATGGCGACGAAGCAATCCAGAGAACGATGGACGCTCCACGATCCCTGGATTGCTTCGCTGCGCTCGCAATGACGACGCTCGATCCATCTTTCATAACACGCGC
The DNA here is from genome assembly GCA_963737365.1 of uncultured Alphaproteobacteria bacterium. GTDB lineage: Bacteria > Pseudomonadota > Alphaproteobacteria > Rhizobiales > Beijerinckiaceae > Roseiarcus. The sequence continues at coordinate 1,083,258 of CAVTSD010000001.1, read as the reverse complement.
TAATCTGCGGCCGAAGCCGACAGGGCTTCCCCCGTTATCGTGGTCGTCACCGGCGGGATGTTGAGGGCGGCGAACGGCAGGAAGAAGAACTTGAACGGCAGCTTCGTCTTGGACGAGGCGGCGTTGAGCGAAACCGTGATCGTCGGAACGGGACCTAAACTGCGTCCGGCGTAGCCCAAGCCCGTTTGCTTGTAGACGACGGTCACATATTGCGGCGCGATCGCAGGATGAAGGTTGCACATCCCGGCGAAATATTGAGAGGCCGGCGGCTTGCAGTTGCTGTTGCCCGCCCTCCCATAGACGATGAACCCCATCGCCTCGGCCGAATACGAACCCATGCCGTCACATGCGCCGCTCGTGCACGCGCAGGCCGACGCGCCGCCGTCGCACTCGACGGTGAAATTGGGCATCGGGCTCCCGGACGCCATGCCCGCACTCACCGCGTCATCCGCAAACGAGGTAAGACCAGAGGCGATCGGATCGGAGACCGCCGCGATGCGCGCGCCGATCTCGACCGCCTTGGCCGCGGCGTTCCACTGGTAAAGCGCATTCATGAAGTCGACCCCGCCAAAAAGAAACAGGATCAGAATCGGCAGGATGATCGCGACCTCGACCAGCGGGCCGCCGTCTTCATCTCGGGCGAGTTGGGCGATGAACGAGACCATGATCGTCAGCCCGGCCCCATGAACCGCTCCTCATGGGAGAAGGAGAGCATCGGCGCCTTCAATCCTAAAGTCGCAAACAGGCCGAGCGACGGATCGGCAAAGCGAGTCGCAACGTCGATGATCGTCATGCTTGTCGAGCCGTCGGCATAGTTTCCAGCATCGAGCGCGGCGCTTGATGAACAGCTTATCGTGACATCGGCCGCGCTCCAGCCGCTGACGCGCGCCGAGCCGCCCGCGGCTTCAGCGGTCGTCGCGATATTCGCTGCGTCCGATGTGTAGAGGATGCCGTTCTGATCCTTTTGCGCGCATGGGTCGCGATTGCCGTCGGTGAGTTCAATCCGGGTCATGTAGCGCGCTGCGTCTCGCAAGCCGGACACGACCAACTGCTGGTTGTAAAAAAACCACGAGAACTCGAACACGCCGAGAAAGAGGCTGAGCAAGAGAGGCATGACGATGGTCGCCTCGACCAGCGCCGACCCTTCCTCGTCGCGCCATAACGATTCCGCTTTGGCCGTCACGCTTTCGGGCATCGACAAGAACCTTCGCGTCTCTAATAGCCCGAGGCTTGACCGGGAGGGGTAACCGACATTGCGGACGAGGCGCCGTTTGTGGGCGCGCCGCCGGAGCTCCCGCCCGGATTCGTCGCGCCCTGCGTTGCGCTGTCGCCTCCGCTCGAGGCGCCGCTTTCATAGCGCGTGACCGCCTTGGCGATCCGCGCGCCATTGGCTGGAATGTCGGTGTCGTTGGAATAGCGTGGCCAGGGTGTGGCCGTTTGCATGGCGATGTTCGCCGCTTGGGAGTCGCCGCCTGATGTCGAGACCAGCGCCGTCCGCTGAAGATAATCGGCGGTCGGATCGTCGAAGCCGACGGTGGAGGAGCAGCCGGCGACCGCCAAGGACGCCACGAGGGACCCGATCGCAAGAGCGCCCTCGAAGCCGAAGCGCGGACCTTTCGAACGAGGCGGCATCAACTCACTCGCCGCCAAGAATATGGCCGTACGGGCCCTGGAGACCCCCGCCGCTCGTTACATAGTCGGTGTAGCGTTTCTTGCGCTCGGTATCGCCCATCAGGAAGAGGTCGACGTCGTTCGACTGCAGCGCGGTGTCAAACGGCGTCGCCAAATGCTGCCCAGGACGCACGGGCCTCACGAGATGGGGAGAGACGATGATGACGAGGTCCGTCTGACTCTTCTGGAAGTCGGTGGAGCGGAAGAGCGCGCCAAGGACGGGCACGTTGCCGAGCCAGGGAAGCTGATCGATGCTTTGAGAATCCTGCGCCTGGAGGAGGCCCGCAATGGCGAAGCTTTGCCCGTCGCGCAATTCGACCGCCGTATGCGCCTTGCGCTCGGTCAATGAAGGGACGGTCGTTCCGTTGATGTTCAGGCTGTTCGCCGTGTTGATCTCGGTCACGGACGGATTGAGCTGCAGATTGATGATGCCGTTGTTGAGGACCACGGGAGTGAATTCCAGGCCGACGCCGAATTGCTTCCATTCGATGGAAATGTTCGGCGTGTAGTTGACGCCAATTCCGAGCGTGGTGTTCGTGGCGTTCGTGCCTTGCACCACCGGCACAGGAATCTCGCCTCCCGCAAGAAAAGTCGCCTTTTCGCCCGACAGCGCGACGAGATCCGGTTCGGCCAGACTCTTGACCAGGCCCTTGCTCTCGAGCGCGGACAAGAGCGCGTCGATGCTGACCCCATGCGTGTTGACGATGTTGGCGAGCAGCACGCCGAACGAGGACGCCGTCGAGCCTGCGCCGGGAAACACGCCGCTGTTGTTGCTGGCGGTCGTCGGCTGCGAGCCGAGACCGGTGGCGAAACTCACGCTGTTGGTCTTGCCGAACCAGCTGATGCCGAGGTCGCGTCCCGCATTGCGATCGACTTCGAGAATGCGGACCTTCAACATGACTTGCTGGGAAGGGGACACCTTCATCGCGTTAACGACCTGCGCGTCCGGCGAGAGGCCCTTTGCCACTTCGACGGCGCGAGCGGCTGCGAGGCCATCGCTCGCCTCGCCGCTCAAAACGATCTGGCCGTTTGAACTGGTAACATTGATGTCTCCGCCCCCGGTGCTGGCGGCGATCTTGCTTTGTAACGACGTCGTGTCCGGGGTCACGTCGAGGTCGATCACGGACACGAGGCGCCGTTGCTGATCAAATACGGAAATGTTGGTTGCGCCGACTTTCTTGCCCTGCACGTAGAGCATCGAGTCGGTCATGGGCAGAACGTCGGCGATTTCCGGCGCGCCGATCACCGCGGTCGAGAAAGGATCGGAAAAACAGAGCGTGCGCGATTTGTTGAGCGTCACTTTCATGGCGCTCACCTGCTCCGTCACCTCATGGCACGGGCCGCTCTTGCGCGCTAAAGCCGGAGCCGCGGCTTGCATGAGGCCGAAACCGGCGACGGTCGCGCCCCCGAGGATCGCGACGCAAAGCTCGCGCCACGTTGCGGCCCGCCCCTTTCCGGGGCCGAAGAATTTGGTGCGCTGGTTCAAAACGCCGCCTTCCGTCATTGCTGCGACTCTTCGGGCACGTCGTAAAGCTCGCTCTTGACCGACCGAAAGACGGTGATCTTCCGGGTGGCCGTTTCGGGTGGAAGCGCCGGCGGCGGTGTCGTTGCTGGCGGAAGGTTCGCGCCCCCCGGCGGCAGGGTGGGCTGGGGCGGATCGGGTTGGAATGCAGCGGGCTGCGCCTGGGCGGCGGGCATGCTCGGATTGGTCTGCGCTTCGTCCGTCCCGAACAGATCCCCCTCGGTGATCTTCGCATCGGGAGCCAAGGCGGCTTCGGCGGGCTGGCGCAAGATCAGCGACAGCTTACCCACATTGGCGGCCAGCAGGATCCGCAGCGCCTGGTCGGGGTCCACTTCGACGGTGACCGCCTTGGCGACAGTCGGATGCTCCTGCCGTTCGCCCGCCATCTGATCGATCGCCAGCACCTTGACGTGCTGCAAGATCACTGCGGAAAAATTCTGCGGACCCGCACTGTTGTCCGTTCGGGTCAGTGCGACGTCGACGAAGTCGCCAGGGAAAATGAAGCCCGCCACGCCGCGCACGTCGTCGACCGCAACGGTCACCGCCCGCTTGCCCTTTTCGATGACGGTCGAGAGCGAGGCTCTCTGATCCGGCGCGCTCACCTTCGAGGAAATGATCGGCTCGTCGCGCACGAACGGCGACAGGGTGATTCGGCGGCCGCTCTTGGTCAGCTCCGCGAAGTTCGCGAATGCGCCCTCAGGGCTCGATTGAGCGGGCCAGTCGATCGCCCTCACATCCTTGGCGCCGATCGGCGATCCAAAGCCGAGTGTATCGTTGGCGACAAGAATCGATACCGTCTTCTGACCGTCGCCGCGCGTCGAATGGTTCTGAAGCCAGCTTCTGGCAAGAAACGCGGCCAGGCCGCCAAGAACGACGGCGAGGATAAGGATTGCAAGGTTCGTGCTCCGGCGCATGATTATGCTGACCCCTGCCCCAACGGAACCATTTCGCGCCGGAAGTTATTGATGCCTTTTGTTTTCTCTACATAGACACGAGAAGGAATTGCCTCGCCCTAGTGGTGGACTGATCGATTTTGCCGCCCTCCGGCAAAACACAGTCAATTAGCGCACCCGGCATTATTGATGCAATCACAACGTTGTCTCCACAATATTGTCGGTGAGTGTATTCCCCTTTCTAGAATTGCCTAAAGCGACTCGGGTTTTCTTATCGCAGTATCTCAGCGTTCTCGTGATCGCAAAACGAATCAGTACATACAGGCTGAATATAAAACCGGTTAAAGACGCTGAAACGCTTGGCTAATGTGAACCTAATATCGAGGAAAATTCAAGAGCAAAAATAACCACAAACCAATCATGACTTTGGATAGCCTTATTCGACAACGAGATGGCCAAATTTAATCTGAACATATGGCTCAATAAACAGTCACGAACGTGCATTTATTAGCCGCCAACGGAGTTGGACTTGGTATTGACCGACCCGTTCCCTAACGGATAATTGCGCGCAGATAGCCGCAGGTGACTTTCACTCGCGGTCGCGGCGACGCCATTCAATGCAAAATCCGTGAGGAGCTCGCATGTCCAAAGCTGTGAAGGTTGTCCGCCAGTTCCTGAAGGACGAAGACGGCGCTGCTCTCATCGAATATACGGTCTTGCTCGGAATACTCTTGATCGCTGTCATCGCCACGATCGGCCTGGTCGGCACGTGGGTGTCCAAGCAATGGCTCGCGCTGGACAAGGCGCTCTCGCCCTGATCAGCGATTGGGCGCTATGAGACCCAGCGCCAGAGCCCCTATGAGCGCGCCAGCAAGCGGGGGCGCGAGCGGAATCCGCAAGCCCCTGGCGGTCGGCTGCGCCGGCGCGAATCCGAACCTGGCCGCGAGATAATAGGCGCCGGTGAAGATCAGCATCAGAAGCACGAAGGGCGCGGCATACCATGGCCCCGTCCAGAGGAAGGCGACCGCCAAGAGCTTCAGATCGCCGCCGCCGATTTGCTGGAGCGAATAGGCATAGGCCCCGCCTGCCAGCATCAGGAGCGCGAAGGCGAAATTCCACTGCATCGACACCCACGTGCCCGAGCAGAGCGCGTAGGCGACATAGAGCGCGGCCAGGATCACGACGAACTCGTTGCGGACCTTGAATTCCCTGAGGTCGGTCAGGGCCACCCAAAACAGGGTCGCCGCGGTCAGGAGCAAAATCCAGAGCGAGAGCATCGGGTAGGCGGGATTGCCGTGCATCGCGGGCAAGAGGCCCCCCTTTAGGACGGGCTTGCCCCGCGCGACCGGTTCACGAGCCAGCGACAACGCCTTGGCCGCTCGCGGAGAGACCTAGCCCGGGTCTCGTGTGCTCACCGCCAAGGCGTGAGCACACGAGAGGAGCCGAAGATCATCGGGAGACGGCGAACGACCTCGGGCTTAAGCGGCTTGTTCGATCTCGCTCGGCGCAGGAAGAGCCTTGGCCCGAACTCTGACCCTTCTGCAGCTGCGCCTCGACCGCCTTCAGAGCGTCGATCTCGTTCGACTTCTGCACAGCGGCGATCTCGCGCACCATCCGGTCGAGAGCGGCCTCGTACAATTGTCGCTCCGAATAGGACTGCTCGGGTTGCGCCTCCGACCGGTAAAGGTCGCGCACCACTTCAGCGATCGCGTTGATATCGCCAGAGTTGATCTTGGTCTCGTACTCCTGAGCCCGTCGCGACCACATCGTGCGCTTGACGCGCGCGCGCCCGGTCAGAATATCGAGCGAACGCCTCGCAGCGTCCGGATCGGAAATCTTTCGCATTCCAACGCCGGTCACCTTCGAGGTCGGGACGCGGAGCGTGAGCTTGTCCTTCGAGAAATTAATAACGAAGAGCTCGAGCTTGAACCCGGCGACTTCCTGCTCCTCGATCGCGACGATCTGTCCGACCCCGTGCGCCGGATAGACGACGAACTCGTTGAGCCTGAAGCCTTGACGCTGGCCGGTGCTCTTCACTGCCTTCGCCGCCGAGGAGGCCTCTTCCGGGGCCGCGGCCTTTTGGACCTTGACCACGGGCGCGGCGGCCTTTGCCGGCGCAGCCGCCTCGGTCGCCTGAGCGACCTCAGCCATGTGGCCAGAACTTGCCTTTGAAGGAGAAGGGGTCGCCGACCCTTTCTCGGCCGCGGCTCGAACTTCCTGCGCGTTTCGGTTCGCTGTCGTCAACTTGGCTTCCTGTTCCTTAACCTGCGCCCTTACGGCCGACGCTCGCTTCGCGGCAGCCGCGCTGGCGGCCTTGCTGAGGCTCTTCGACGCCGCCACTTTCCGCTTGGCCGCGCTGGCCCGCTTCTTCGCCGCCGATGCCTGGGTTATGGCTCTGACATCAGAACTTGTTCGCTTTCGGGTCGCAGATTTTGCTGGCGCGGTTTTCGTCCTCGCTCGAACCGGTTTGTTCGCTTTGGCCGCGACTCTGGTCTTCGACCCTGTCTTGCTCTTACTCACACGGCTTCGAGCGGTGGACGACGTAGCGGCCTTCGTCGTGCGCTTCGCCCTCGTTTTAACGGCGGCGGCAGAACTGGTTTTCTTCGTCTTTGGACTTGTTGTCTTTTTAGATTTATTACGCGCCACCATAATTAACCTCTCCACGCGCAAACTTTTCCGCACACGCTATAAATCCGCGCACGAATACTGCTCCAAATTCGTGCTCGAATATTACTCTCGGAACGGCGAAGTGACACTTAGTCGAGGAAAACCACTTGCGTCTTCGCCAGGGACGCTTAGCGACTTCCGCTTGACCATTAATTTGACGTTTAGCACAAATCCGTCGAAAAATCAAAGAGGAAGATAAGCCCGAACGGCTCTAGCCGCAGTGGCGCCGCCTCGGCCACGCGCCAAATAGGCAAAAATCAGCCGTGGCTCAATCGCCTTCCCCAGGGTTAGGCGAGAAAAACTCGGCAAACTTGTTGGGACGTCCGTCGAACTCCTTGCCGTCGGAAGGAGGCTCCTTTTTACTGGTTATATTTGGCCAGGACTTGGCGTATTCGGCATTCAGTTTGAGCCAAACAGCGAGGTCGGGTTCCGTGTCCGGCTTGATGGCTTCGGCTGGACATTCCGGTTCGCAAACGCCGCAATCGATGCACTCGTCCGGGTGAATGACGAGCATATTTTCGCCTTCGTAGAAGCAGTCGACGGGACATACCTCCACGCAATCCAAATATTTGCACTTAATGCAATTTTCCACGACCACGTAGGTCATACGTATATCCTCATGAGCTACCTACCGAGTAGGGATTGCGCCCGTTTTCTATGGATTTCGATAGCGTCTGCCAACCCTTTGTTTCGATGCTTCGGCGGCGCTGGCGCATCTATCGGCGTTTGCTGGCTTGCTCCTCGAGCAGGGAACGAAGCTCGAGAAGTTTGGCAAAGGGTGAGTTCGGGTCAACCTTGGCCGGTTTCTGCGGCGGCGGCGTCGTTGGAGCGGTCCGGGGCATATCATAATCTTTGGCCCGCTGGCGACGTTTTTCGTCACCGCGGATCGAATTCGGGCGATTGGGCCTCGGCGAGGGATGGGCCGCCGTTTCGCGCCGCCAATTGGGCGCGGGGGGTGCGGGGCGCTCAGTCTCCGAGCGGCCCGGCGCTTCGCTTCTTGTGTGCCTCGGTTCCCGCTCGCGTCGAGGGGCGGTCCTGCGGTGATCCGGCCGCCAGACGACAATCATTTCGTCATTTTTAGCCTGGTCAGCGGGCGAGTCCGACGCCTGCGGAGGAACAGGCGCGCCGCCGGCATCCGCCGCCGGAGAGCCGCCGACGGCGCCCGCTGCATCCAAGCCACCTTCTGTGGAAAGCGTTGGGCTATCGACTGAGATAGGTTCGCCGCCCTCGGCGATGTCGCACGCGTCATTGCGAAGCGTTTGACCACCCTCTGGCGCTCCCTCCGCGTCGTTGGCCGCGACGTCGACCTCCTCAAGGCCGGCGTCCGCCTCCTCTGGGTCGGCGACAGCCTCGGCGGCGGCCTCCCCATCCTCGGATGAAGCTTCGTCACCTTTAGGAAAACCGCCGGCGTCCGCGATTGCGTCGGTTTCCGCAAGGGCGCCGTTAGACGGCGACTTAGTGGGCGCGGCGCCCGGAACGGAATCGGCGGGGTTAACCTGATTGTCGCCCGAAGTTTGCTCGCCTGGAGTTGATCCCGGCTCTTCCGCTGACTTTAGCGGTTCGCTTCCTCGAGCCGATTCACTGGCCGATTGGGATCCAAAAAATTCCGATCGTTTCATTTCGACCGACCGGAATCCGATGGAACGTAAAATCGAAGCGAATTGCTCGCCTGAACACCCGGTCAGCGATGTCATCGCTCCGCTGACGACGAACCCTTTCGAGGCCCGCTGGCTTGGAGGGCCATCCGCGCCTCCGGAGACTTCGCCGGCTATGGCCGCCCGGATCATTCCGGCGAGGCGTTCAAGGACATCGACGCGCACAATCCGTTCGCCGCATGTGCGATAGCCGGCGACGCGATACCCTTCTTTCCCGATCCCTGCGTCCGATGCGAGCGAGGTGCGTCCAGACGAGGCGATCGGCGCCAGAGTGCGCAGAAGCTCAGTGGCGTCGCCGGAGGCCTGCAGCGCCCACAATTGAAGGGCCAACGTTCTCGCCGCGGGTTTCAGCAACATCGGCAGAAAAAGATAATAGGCGCCGAAGCGCACGCCTTGCTTTCTCAGCTCCGCCCGGTCGTCTTGAGTGAGGGTCCTGATCTTCGCCTTGATCGGCTCGCGATCCAAAACCCCCAGCGACCGCACCATCTCGCGAGCCAGATCACGAACGATTTCCGGTCCTTCTTGCAGGCAGTCAAGCGCGAAGAGCGGCGCCAGAAGCCGTCGCGTCGTCGCCGCGATCCAAAGCTCAATTCGTGTCTTTATTGTCTCACGAGAGGCGTCAGGCAAGGACTCATCGGCGAAGATCACCGCGCTCGGGTTCAGCGCATTGGGCCCTGGCGAGATTTTCGCGACCGGATCGCCGAGCCAGCGAATGATGCCGTCATTGGAAAGCACAATCGCTCCGTCAACGGCTTGACGAAGGCGCTCCGCGCGCGCCTCGAGCTCAAGTTTCAGAGCTTCGCGCCAAGCTTCGTCGCCCGCTCGCGCTGAGCGCTGATCCTCCGCATCGACAACCTGGAAGCCTTGGACAACAGAAAAGTCATGGCGCGGCGGCGGCGGCTCAAGGGCCGGCAGAGCGTTGGCCACGGAGCCGGGCTCCTCTTCCACCATCATATGCTCCTTGGGGCGCGGAGGCCGCGCCTGATCATGGCCTACGCCAAAAACCTTGCTCAATGAACCGCATTGCTGATGCGGCTGCGCGCCATGACAGTCCGCATGTCGCGCTTGTCGACGCCTCTATAGGCTGTCGCTCAGGCAAGCGCACGATCGTCGTAATCCGCGGGCGAAGTCGCATCGCTCGCCTGAGAACGCAGAACCAGCGAAAGCGTTGCCGCGACAAGGAAATTGGCCAGGACCGCGGTCAAGCCGTTATAAGCGGCGAAGCCCAATCCAGAATCGATATGGCCGACAAGCGGGATATCCCACTTCAACGCGTGGACCGGAGCCCAGGCGTTGCCGGTCCATGAGAGCGAGGTCCCGACAATCATCCCCACAGCCCAACCGACCAGGAGCGCCGAGCCGCTGAACCAGCGGGTGAAGAGGCCCAGAATCATCGCTGGGAAGATCTGAACCATCCAGACGCCGCCCAGCAATTGCAGATCCAGCGCGAACCGCGTCGGCATGAAGAAGATCACCAACAGCGCGCCGACTTTCACCACCAGCGAAGCGAGCTTGGCGAGAACCGATTCCTCCTCAGGCGTCATCCCGGGGTGAATGAATGGCTTCCAAATGTTGCGCGTGAAGGTGTTGGCGGCGCCGATCGACATGACCGCCGCTGGCACGAGCGCGCCAAGCGCGATCGCCGCGAAACAAAAGCCAGCGAACCAGGCCGGGAACGCCCAGAGCACAAGCTGCGGCACGGCGTCCTGGGGCGTGTCGACCTTAACCCCGGCGGCGATCGCCATCAGTCCGAGCAAGGCGATCAGGCCAAGCACCAAGGAATAGGCGGGCAGGGTCATCGTGTTGAAGCGAATGGCGCTTCCGCTCGAGGCCGCGAGCGAACCTGTCAGCGCGTGCGGATACATGAACAAAGCCATCGCCGACCCGATCGCAAGCGTGATGTAAGGGCCGACTTGCGACGGTTTCAGCGTCAGCCCTGCCGCAAGGTTGGGGTTCGCCGCCACCTTCGCGTCAAACGCTTTGCCCGCCGCTTCGAAAATGGCCCCGAAGCCGCCGAGCTCATAGGGAATGACGATGATCGCGGCGATGATGAAGATATAAATCATCGCGTCCTTGACGAAGGCGATCATCGCTGGCGCGCGCAAGCCGCTCTTGTAAGTGAAGATCGCAAGAATGACGAAGGCGATTGTGATCGGCGCATGCGCCATGAGCCCTGTGCCCGAGAAGCCGAGCGCCAGGATGACCTTTTCGAGGCCAACGAGTTGCAGGGCGATATACGGCATCGTCGCCAGAACGCCGGTCGCCGCGACCGCGAGCTCCAACCCTTTGTTGCCGTAGCGGCCAAGCACGAAATCGGCGGCGGTGATGTAGCCATGTTTTTGCGACACCGCCCACAGGCGCGGCAACGTCAGGTAGAGGAACGGATAAACAATGATCGTGTAGGGCACGGCGAAGAAGCCGTAGGCGCCGATGGCGAACACGACCGCCGGAATAGCGATCACGGTATAGGCCGTGTAGAGATCGCCTCCGAGCAGGAACCAGGTGATCCACCGGCCAAAGCGCCGGCCGCCAAGGCCCCATTCGTGGATGTCGCCGAGATCGGCCGCTTTCCAGCGGGCTGCGACGAAGCCCAGCACCGACACCAGGCCGAAGAAGAAAACGAAGACGGCAGTGGCGACAACGTTCAGGTGGTCGACCATGGCTCAGGTCTTGCCAACCCGGTCCGCGGCTAGAATGGCGAGGGCGGAAACTGGAACAAGAACAAGCTGGAGCCAGAAGAAAAATGGGATGCCGAAAAGGACAGGCGAGACCGAATTGTAGAGGGGGACCCAGAGCGCCAGAATACAGGGAACAAACAACAGAAAGAACTTCATTGTCCCCCCGAGAATGAGCGCGCGCGCCATCATCAGCGCCGCTGACATGACGTCTGGGCTCCGTCTATCGAAATTCCCAACGTCCGTCGAGGGGCTGCTTGTTTCGAACCGCCACCGACTAAGCTTGGCGATCGCAGCCTGTCGGACTGCTTTCGCGCCCGTGATCGTCGTGATAACGAGCAGCCCATGACCGCACGCCTCGATTTGCGCTTTCAACGGGTCGCCGCCGAAGGCCGGGCTGCGCTTTTGACTTTCATCATGGCCGGCGATCCGGACAGCGAGACGTCGTCGGCGATCCTTGCGGCGCTGCCCGCGGCGGGCGCGGACATTGTCGAACTTGGCATGCCGTTCAGCGACCCGATTGCGGACGGCCCGGCGATTCAAGGCGCCGGTCGGCGCGCGCTCGAGGCCAACCAGACGCTGCCCGCGACCTTGAGGATGGTGAAGCAGTTCCGCGCTGGCGATCCGGACACGCCGCTCATTCTGATGGGCTATTACAACCCCATTTATATCTATGGCGTCGAGACGTTCCTGGCGGACGCCAAGGCGGCGGGAGTCGACGGACTGATTGTCGTCGATTGTCCGCCTGAAGAGGACGACGAGGTTTGCCTGCCCGCGCGCCGGGCGGGACTGGCTTTCGTGCGCCTGGTGGCGCCGACCACGAGCGATGACCGTCTGCCGGAAATTCTCGAAAACACCGGCGGCTTCGTCTATTTTGTTTCAATCACAGGCGTCACCGGCGCCGCAGCTCCGGACGTCAAGCTCGTGGGCGAGTCCGTGTCGCGCCTGAAGCAGCGGACGAAGCTTCCGGTCGCAGTTGGGTTTGGCGTCAGGAACGCCGAAAGCGCCCAGGCGATCGCAGGAACGGCGGATGGCGTCGTGGTCGGTTCAGCCATCGTCGAGGCGATCAGACTTTCGCTCGACGGCGGACGCGCGACCTCGTCGACCGTCGCCGCCGCGGCTGCGCTCGTCAGCGAACTCGCGCAAGGCGTGCGGGCTGCGCACAAGTGAGCGTTTCTCGACGACAGACCAATCGGAGCCAAGGCCGCGCATGAACTGGATCTCAAACGTTGTGCCGCCGAAGATTCGCTCTTTGCTGCGCCGCGACACGCCGGAAAATCTTTGGGTCAAGTGTCCGGAGAGCGGCGAACTGGTCTTCCACAAAGACCTCGAAGCCAATCTCATGGTTGTCCCCGGCTCCGGTTATCACATGCCGATCAGCCCCAAGGCCCGTCTTGCTTCGCTCCTCGACGACGGCGCCTACGAGGAATTGTTCATCCCTGAAACGCCTTCCGATCCGTTGAAATTTCGCGACATCAAACGCTACTCGGATCGCCTGAAGGAAAATCGCACGAAGACCGGCGCGACGGATGCGGTCACGGTCGCGCTCGGCAAGCTCGAGAGGCAGGACGTCACCGTCGCGGTGCAAGACTTTGCCTTCCAGGGCGGCACGCTCGGGCTCGCGGCCGGCGAGGCGATCGTTGCGGGCATCTCGAGCGCGATCGACCGGCGGACCCCGTTTCTCATCTTCACCACCTCGGGGGGCGCGCGCATGCAAGAGGGCATGTTCGCCCTGGCGCAAATGGTGCGAACGACCGTGGCCGTGCGGCGACTGCGCGCGGCTAAGCTGCCCTATATTGTCATCCTGACCAATCCGACCACCGGCGGCGTGACGGCGTCCTACGCCATGCTGGGCGATGTGCATATCGCTGAGCCCGGCGCGGTGATTGGCTTTGCCGGCGCCCGCGTGATCGAGCAGACAATTCGCGAGCGCCTGCCCGACGGCTTCCAGCGCGCCGAATACCTGCGCGATCATGGGATGGTCGATATGGTCGTCCCGCGCCCGCGGCAGCGAGAGACCCTTGCGCGTCTCTGCCGGCTCCTCACGCGCACCCCGGCCGCGGAAGCCGCCTGAACGAAGCGGCCGATCGCGGCTTTGCTGACGCGCGAGGCAGGCGCGGCGGGGTTTTGTTTTCGGCTTCGAGATGATTATCTAAGGGAGCGTCGGGACGTTCGTCGCCCGGTTCAGGCGTTTGAAAAGACCAATCTCAATAGGAGGCGCAGCCATGGCAGGTTCAACAGAGCGGGCCGTTCTCGCGGGGGGATGTTTTTGGGGCATGCAGGATTTGATCCGCCGCTACCCCGGCGTCATCTCGACCCGCGTCGGCTACACCGGCGGCGAAGTCGCCAATGCGACCTACAGCAACCACGGCAACCACGCCGAGGCGATCGAGATCACCTTTGATCCCACGCAAATCAGCTACCGCACGCTGCTCGAGTTCTTTTTTCAGATCCACGATCCGACGACCCGAAACCGTCAGGGAAACGACGTCGGCGCGAGCTACCGTTCGGCGATCTTCTTCACCAATGACGAGCAGAAACGCGTGGCGCTGGACACGATCCCCGATATCGAGGCCTCGGGTCTATGGCCAGGCAAGGTGGTGACCGAAGTCGCGCCGGCCGGTCCGTTCTGGCAGGCGGAGCCCGAGCATCAGGATTATCTCGAGCGCTACCCGAACGGCTACACCTGCCACTATGTTCGGCCGAACTGGGTGCTGCCGAAACGGGCCGCCGCGGCGGAGTAAGCCGTTCCACCCTATCCGCGGCGCCTCGAATTGCGCCGCGGCATCACAGGCGCGGCCCGCCCGCCGGCTCGCGATCAGGACGGACGACGGGGTCAGCCATCTGATCGCGTTGTGAAAGACCCCAATCAGCCATTGCCGCCATGACGGGGCGTAAAGTTTCGCCGAGCGCAGTCAGCGTATATTCCGTCTTCGGCGGAACGGTCATGAAATCGCGCCTGGCGATCAACCTCCAGGCCTCAAGTTCCTTCAGTTCCTTCGATAAAATTCGATCGCTGACCGGCGGGCAAGCCCTTCGCAACGCGGAATAGCGGAGCCGCTCGCCACGGATCAGAGCCCAGATGATCCTGGGTTTCCATTTGCCCCCGAGAATTCGGGTGGTGAAGGCGACCGGGCATGCGGTGGGACTTGCCATGGGAAAGAACTAACAAAAAATATCTGTACTTGCCAAATGCTTGTACTGGCCTTTTTTTAAGTGCCCCGATCGCACCCTCCGCATCGCTGACGCACAACGAGGCGACCATGAAAGCAATTTGCGTCACTCCCGAGAGAAAGCAGGAAATGCGCGACATCCCTAAGCCGGACGACCACCGGCAGGACATGTCATCGTCAAAATGGATTCATCGGCGATCAATCACGGCGACAAGACGTTCCTGGCGCGACTTGACTTGGTGGGCGGTTTATTGGCGGGCAAGCAATTCGCCGTATGGGGCGCGTCTGGCGCGGGCGCCGTTATCGCCGCCGGCCCCGGTGTCCCGGCCGAAAGCGTTGGCAAAACCGTGGCGATTTACCGATCCTTATCCCGAAGCCCGGACACCGTCGGGCTTTGGTGCGAATGAGCGCAGGTTCCCGTTACGACCTGCCTCATCCTCCCCGAACACCTGTCGCCGCGGGATTATTGCGGCTCACTCGTCAATGTTTTCACGGCTTACGCATTTCTCGATGAAGTCGCCGAGAATAATCACCAGGGCGTCATCGTGACGGCCGGGAATTCGGCGACGGGTTACGCCCTGGCCGCGCTGGCGCGGCGCGCCCGTCATCGCGCTGGTGCATTCGAAGGCGGCGCAGGATAAGCTTCGTCAGCGCGGCGTCGAGCACGTTGTGAACATCGCCGATGAAGGTTTCGAAAGCGACCTCGGCGCCATGGCCTCGCAGGTTGGCGCGACTGCAGTTTTCGACGGCGTGGGAGGGGACCTCACCACCTGTATCGCGCCCGTCCTGCCCATGAATTCGACAATCTATTTTTACGGGTTCCTATCCGGCGCAACGCCGATCTCACTTCCGTCCTTCCTCGTCGTGGCGAAGAACCTCGTGTTGAGGCGCTTCAGCAATTTCGAGAGCGCCACGGCCAAGGACGGCGAGAGACTCACCGCCGCGATGACGAGACCTCGAGGCTGGATCGAAGACCCAATCTTCCGGACGCGGATCGGAAGAGAGTTCGCTTTCGATCAGATTGACGAAGCAATGGATTACGGAAACAGGCCCGGCGCGAAAGCTGTCCTCGTCGCCTGACGTGGCCATCTCCGCACTGACCGAGTTCCGCCAAAGCGGGGCCGTAGCGGCTGATCACACGCAACGGGCGCCCGCAAGGGCGCCCGCGACATTAGACTCGTGGATCAGTAATTATGATGATAGTAATGGTGGTGATAATACGCGTGATGGTAGTGATGATTGGTCATCGAGTTGCCGATGGCCGCGCCGCCGACGCCGCCGACCACGGCGCCCACCGGGCCGCCCACGACTGCGCCGCCAACCGCCCCGGCCACGCCTCCGGTTACAGCGCCGCTTAAATCAGCAAACGACGCCGATGAGGCGCAGATTAGGGTTGCAGTTGCCGCGGCAAGCATCCATCGAGACATAAAAACCTCCTTTGAATTGGCGGACTTGCCAATGTTTACGGCGCAATCCTTTGGTGAAACGGCTCTTAGGCTCGAAAGGTTCCCTCCGCTTTCCGAGCTGATGAGTTGAGGTTAAAGCGCTCCAGGGCCTGGAAGGGACTGCGTCGCTTTGCCGAGGTATGAGAAGCGCTGAGAAAGATTTGTACTAAAAACATATGTTCTATGCCTATGCCGAAAAGCTTTCCGTGAGAGGTACGGCCAGATGGGCGCCTCGAACGCGCGGAGTTGCAGAAAAAGAGCCCTAAGACCCTGAAAGCAAAGGAGCGCGAGCAGAATTGCTCGACAACTCTAGCAACTGAGCTAATGCGCCTTCAAGACTTCGCCCCGCCGCTCCGGGCTGAAGCGGATTACGATGACGATCGCGACCGCCACCACGCCAGCCACCAGCGCCAGGGCAAATCCATAATTGCCGCCGTTCGCCTGAGCGATCTGCGCCTGGAACGGGCCGTTATAGGAGGCGAGGAAATTGCCCGCCTGATAGACGAAGGCAGGAATTGTCGCCCGCGCCGCGCTCGGCGACAATTCGTTGAGATGGACGGGAATGACGCCCCAGGCCCCCTGAACCGCGACCTGCATGATGAACGCGCCAATCGCGAGCAGAACCGGCGTCGACGAGAAAGCCCATAGAGAGAGCGCCGGCAGCGCAATCAGCGCGGCGATGGTGATCGCGTTGACGCGTCCGATCTTCTCCGACAGATGCCCGAAGATGAGGCCGCCCGCTATGGCGCCGAGATTGGCGACGATGACGATCCAACTCACCGTACTCGGATCGAAATTGTGCTGCTTTTGCAGGAACGTCGGATAAAGGTCCTGCGTCCCGTGGCTGAACAGATTGAAGCACATCATCAAAACGACCATGTAGAGGACCAGTCCCTTATGCTGGGCGATCGTCTCCCATAGCGGCGGCTTCGCATGGGCCTTCGAGGCTTCGAAAGCGGGGGATTCCGGAACGCCGCTGCGGATGAACAGGACGAGGAAAGCAGGCAGGACGCTGAGCAGGAACATCGCCCGCCAGCCGACCGTATAGTCGCCGAATGTTCGTCCATAGATGACGCCATAAGCGATTGCCGCGAGCAGAAAGCCGCTCGGATAGCCGCATTGCAGAATCCCGGACACGAGCCCCCGCGCGCGGGGCGGAATCGACTCCATCGCGAGCGAACTGCCAAGGCCCCATTCGCCGCCCATGGCCACGCCGAAGAGCGCGCGCAGGATGAGAAAGATCGTGAGGTTTGGCGAGAAAGCGGCGAGCGCGCCGAGGATCGAATAGCAAAGAATATCCAGCATCAGCGCCGGCTTCCGACCCCACCGGTCGCCCAGCCGGCCGAAGATGAACGCGCCGATGAACCGCATCGCCAGCGTCAGGAACAGGGCGTAGGCCACCGCTGGCACCCCGACGCCGAACTCTTTGGCGATGTCCTTGAGCAAAAAGGTCAGCAGAAAGAAGTCGAAGGCGTCCAGCATCCAGCCAAGAAAGGCGGCGAGGATGGTCATCTTTTGCTGCGAAGTCAGATCCATCCTCGTCCTTCCGCAGCGTTGCTCGCCGGCGTTGTCAGGTGATTGTCATTTCGACCGTTTCGATGAATACGCGCGGGGCGCCATGGGCACAAGCCGAAGGGGCCGGCTTCCGCGTCCGAAGCGGCGCCGCAGCAGGGCGAAACGGGGCAACAGGGGATCCGGGATCGCAGGGCCGATTGCGGACCAGCGAGGTCGGCTGAAGCAGAAGTCACCCCGACGGAGTCTTCCGATCGGCTTGCCGTCTCGACAGCCGCCTTGCCCCGCTCTAAGAGCGCCTCTGGGGACAGGGAGCCCGGAGAAGCGGCTCGCGCATGATCATCGCCATCGACGGGCCCGCGGCCTCAGGCAAAGGCACCATTGCGCGCCGAATCGCCATGCATTACCGACTGCCCCATCTCGACACCGGATTGCTCTACCGCGCCACCGCCGCCGCCCTGATTGCAGAGGATCGGGACCTTTACGACGAAGCCGCGGCGGTCGCGGTCGCTCGAGGCCTGGGGCTCACCGATTTCAACGACGCCACCTTGCGCACCCGCCAGATTGGCGAAGCGGCTTCCGTGGTCGCGGCCATGCCCCGCCTTCGCGCGGCGCTGATCGATGCGCAGCGCGCCTTCGCCGCGCGTCCGGGGGGCGCGGTGCTCGACGGGCGGGACATTGGCACGGTCATTTGTCCCGACGCGGAAGCGAAGATCTTCGTCACCGCCAGCGCGTCGGCGCGGGCGCAGCGGCGTGCGCTCGAATTGGTCCAGCACGGCGAAAAAGCCGACTACAACGCAATCTTGGCCGATATCATCCGCCGCGACACTCGCAACTTCGAACCGGGCCGTGGCGCCATTGCGCCCGGCCGACGATGCGATGACGCTGGACACAACCCATCTCGGGATTGAAGCCGCCTCGGCCGAGGCGTTGCGTCTCGTCGAGGCGGCGCGGACCAGGGCTTAGCCAGGTCCGGCGCCGAGGATCTCCCGAACGATCGACGCCGATCAGGCAGCGGCGCCCTGGGCGAAGCGGCTTTGCGTCGCCCGAAGCCTCTCGATGGCACCCTCGATCTCGCTGCGTTGCCGTTCCAGGTGGCCGATCTGGGTCACGATCTGTTGTGGATTGAGCTGATCTTCGAGATCGGTCAGTTCATTCGCTCCTTTGCCGCCGATCAGGTCCTGGATTTCGGTCAGCGTGAAGCCGAGTTTCTTGCCCTTGAGGATCATTTCCATCCGGATGCGGTCGGTCGCCCGGTAATAACGCGCGTTCCCCTCGCGGCGCGGCTTGATAAGCCCGCGGTCCTCATAAAATCGCAAGGTCCGCAGGCTCACGCCGAAGACGCGCGACATCTGGCTGATGGTCAACTCCGGCTGCGCCGCATCGAGCGCACTATGGCCTTCTCCTTCGAGCATCGCCGCCGAAACCCCTACGGAAGCGTGTGCTATAGACGACATCCTGTTCATGGCCTCTCCTTTCGTTAGCGCCGTTGCGTTCGCGCCTCGTGACTCGCCGCCCCTGCGCGAATTGAATCACTATGCCCTAACGGAGCGGATTTGCAACTGATAGTTGCCACAACTATGTTTGCAACTTTAGGGCCATGCCCTGCTGGCCTTCGGAGAGGCGGCGCTTAACCGTTTTTTCACCATGACCCCCGACAGAATTGGTTTGCGAAGCCGCCATCGTTCATCCGGCGATTCGCGGCCCCGGGCGATGGTCGAGGACATGAATAGAGCGAGGGCGTGGAATATCGCGGGCGTAGACCGGCGGACCCGCGACGCTGCCGCGGAGGCCGCGCGGCGCGCCGGCATGCGCCTTGACGATTGGCTCGACGAAGTGATCGCGAACTACGCCGGCCTGGATATGAACGCGGCCCCGGCATCCCATGACGGGGAAGAGGGTCGGCTCGATGCGGCGGCCGAACGCCTGGAACGGCTTGCCCGCAGAAGCGAACCAGCACAGACGTCACGGGCGCCGCGATCTTCGGACGCTTTTAATTCGGTGATCGGAAGCTTCGAAATCAGGCTCGCCCGCGCCGAAGCGCAGGCGGCGCGCGCTTTCGAAACGGTCGCCCAAATTCTGGAGCAGGACGACGCGACGCGAGACAGCGACCGCCGCGCGCTGATCGACGCGGTGCGGCGACTTGAATCGATCCGGGCAAACCTGACCGACGCCGCTCCGATCAGGGAGAGGCGCGTCGATCGCGCCCCTCCGCCAGCAACGCTCGATCCGAAGGCGCCATTTGATCTCAAGGCTGCGGTCTCTCAAATCGCCATGCGACGCCACGAGATCGAGGAGCGCGCGAGCCGGGGCGAAAGCGGCTCGCCGCCGCCAATTCCTCGTACGGGAGGCTTCGAGGATGCGCCCGCGCCGTCCCCGATCCATCCAAATCTCAACTCGTTGGAGGCTCGGTTTGGGGTGGACAGTCCGCCTGCTGAAGGCGCCCCGGCGGCGGCTCCGGTGGCCTCGCAGTTGGTGCTCGACGGCGTTCGGGCCCTCGGGCTCAAGCTCGACGATATGCGCCGCGAACCGCGAGCCGATCCGAGCACCTCGGATGCCGTGGCCGCCATGCGCGCCGAAATCGAAGCCATGAGCCGGAGCCTGGCCGATCTTGCGCCGCGCAACGCGGTCGTCGCGCTCGAAGGCGCCATCCGCGATCTCATGCAACGGGTCGACATGCTGAGGCAAAGCGGCCACGGCGAATCGATGCTCGCGCCGCTCGAGGCGATGGCCGCCGAATTCCGCACAGCGTTGAGAGCGAACGATCCCCAGCCGGCGGTTGCAGCGCTGGAGCGCGAGATACGAACGATCGGCGACAAGATCGACAACCTCGCCGCGGCGGCGGTAAAGCCTGAAACATTTGAAACCATCCGCCGGCAGACAGAAGAAGTGCGTAACCTCCTCGCTTCGGCTGCGCTCCGCACACCGCCGCTCGAACGGCTGGAGCGTCAGATCGGCGAACTGGCGGACCGCGTCGAGCGGCTCGGCGCAAGTCCCGCTCCCCACTTCGAGTCCGCGGAGATGGCCGAAGCTCTTGCGGAAGCCTGCCGGCAGATCGAACGCTCACCGCCCCCAGCGGCGCTCGTCTCGATCGAGCGGCGTCTGGAAGAAATCGCGGCGCGGCTCGATCAGGAGATCGCTCGCCCAGCCGCTCCGGCGGCGATCGATCCGGGCCAGTTCGACGACCTGGCGCGCCGCATCGATGGCGTCCGCGAATTTCTTCAGTCTCTCCCGCAGGCGACGGTGGACACAAGGCCCATCGAAGGGCTCTTGCACGGTTTTGACGCCAAGCTCGCCGACGCCCAAGCCCTCCAACCAGCTTTTGCCGAGATCAGCGCGAAGCTGGACCACCTTGCTGACCCTGAGGTTGGCGCGCGACATCTCGACCCTGTTCTCCACGAGCTTGGCGCCCGACTGGACGCTGTCACGTCTCCCGTCGATCTCAATCCGATCGAGACCCTGCTCCGCTCGCTTGAGTCCAAATTGGAGGCGAAGGCCGCTGCGCCAGTCGATCACGTGGCCGTCGAACAGATCGCCGACGAGGTTGCTCGTCGACTTCATGACGTCAGCGCGCGCCAAGCCGACCTCGAGGCCGTAGCGCAGCAGATCGACGCGATCAGCAGCCGGGTCGACGCCATGGCGGCAGAGAACGGGCGAGCGGACGAAGCAGAGCCTGTCGTTCATGAACTTCTTGAAAAGTTGCGCCAGGCCGAGCAAGCAAGCGGCTCTCTCGCAGCGGAGAGTTCAGCCGCCATCAACGCGGCGCTGGGCGCACATTTGGCGGAACTCAGATCCGAACAAGCCGGCGTCGACGAGCGCACCCAATCGCGTCTCACGGATCTACAAAGCATCCTGGAGATGCTCGGCGCGCGCCTCGCCAGAATCGAGAGCGAGCTCGCAGCCGACGACGTCGACGAGGAACTCCGCCCGCCATCGAGATCTGCGAGTCCCGCCCCGACTCTAAGCTCCGCGTCGGCGAGAGCCGACGAACCGGCGCCGCAGGGCGCCGACGATGGCGAGGACTTCCCCATCGAGCCGGGCGTGGGCGCGCCTCAGAGCGCGCGCGAAGCCCGCGACCTCGCGCAGGTTATCGGGCCCAGAACCAATCCCGCGGTGAGCGTCCACATCGCCGCCGCTCGCCGCGCCGCGCAGGCCGCGCTGGGCGAGAGCAACGCCGCGCTCAACAGCGGCGTCGTGCACACGCTCGCCAGTTCCGAAAGGGTGCAATTCGCCGCGCGCGGAGTTCAATCTGCGAGAACTTTCTACGCCAGCCACAGGCGCACAGTTCTCCTTGGAGTTGCGATTGCGATCGCGACGACGCTGGCGGTTAGATTGGTTGGTGTGCGGGCGCCCTTTCTGCAGCGCTCCGACGTGGGCGGACAAGCCTTCAACACCGCCAAACTCGACGCGCCGAAGGACAAGCGCTCGGGCCCCGCGGAATCGGTCAAGCCCGGCAGTGGAGTGATTGATGTCGCGCCGACTGCATCGATCCCCCAACCCCCCGCCAAGCCGGACGGGCTCAGTCTTGCGCCGCCGAGCGGGCCTTCCGGGGGGGAGCTCATGCCGGCAATCCCGCCCGGGATTTCCGCCTCTTTGCGCGACGCGGCGGCCGCTGACAATCCTAATGCGCAATACGAACTTGCGATGCGCTTGTCCGAAGGTCGGGGAGCGCCGAAAGACCAGCCAGCGGCGGCCCGGTGGTTCGAACGTGCGGCCGCGCGCGGCCTTGCACCGGCGCAGTACCGGCTTGGGTCAATGTACGAAAAGGGAATTGGCGTCCCCCGCGACCCGGCGGTGGCGAAGCGCTGGTATCTGAAAGCGGCTGAGGCAGGCAATGCGCGGGCCGCGCACAATCTCGCCGTCATGAGCGCCGACCCCGTCGAGGGCGCTCCAAACTATGCGGACGCGGTGAAATGGTTCAGGAGAGCCGCCGAACTCGGCCTCCGCGACAGCCAGTACAATCTCGCGATCCTTTACGCACGCGGCCTCGGCGTCGAAAAGGATCTCGGGCAGGCGTGGTTTTGGCTCTCGCTTGCCGCTCGGCAAGGCGACGAGGACGCCGCTGCGAAACGCGACGAAATCGCCCGCGAGATGGATCCGCTTGCGCTCGCCTCTGGGGTCGAGGCGCTCCTGAGATTCAAGGCCGTCAGGCCTGATCCTGCGGCGAACGAGGTGGCGGCGCCGCCCGGCGGGTGGGACGCGAAGACCGGTTCGTCCTCGCTTAGCCAATCGGCGCCGCAAGCCGAAGGGGCTCCGCCGCAGCAGCCTCGTTGACCACGAGGTCGGGGAGAGCGGCGCTTGACCTTGCGCCGCTCCCGGCTTCCCGTCATGACAACTTATGCACGGCCACGAGCTCGAAATGCACCCTCCGCTCGCAGGCCCCAAGCCCCGGCTTCACTTGCGGCTTCTCGGCATCACCGACCTGCACGCGAACCTCTACCCTTACGACTATTTCCGGGATTGCCAGGACAATTCGGTTGGCCTAGCGCGCGTTGCGTCTCTGGTCGCTGAGGCGCGCAGGGAAGCGCCGAACTGCCTCTTGTTCGACAATGGCGACATCCTTCAGGGCACGCCTCTTGGAGATCTCGCGGCTGAGGCGATCATCGCGGATCCAGGCGCTGTCCACCCCGTCATCGCCGCGATGAACACACTCGACTATGCTGTCGCTGCTCTCGGGAACCACGATTTCAATTACGGCCTCGACGCGCTCAGGCGCGCTTATGCGCAAGCGCGCTTTCCCGTCGTCTGCTGCAACGTGCGCAACAAAGACGGCTCGCCCTGGTTTCCAGCCTCCATCGTGATCGAAGCCGCGTTTGTCGACGAGTCTGGAGCCGCCCACCGGCTCAAACTGTGCGTGATCGGCGTCGCGCCGCCGCAAATCGCTCAGTGGGACGAGGCCCACGTCCGCGGGCGCTTGACCACGGTCGACATTGTCGAGGCCGTGCGCGCCGAGATTACCGAACTTCGGGGCCGCGCTGATCTTATCGTTGTTCTTTGCCACTCGGGGATTTCGCGGCTCGCCTCGACGCGAGGCGAAGAGAACGCTGGCCAGGATCTCGCCGAGCTCGAGGGCATTGACGCGCTGTTCCTGGGCCATCAGCACCTTCTGCTTCCGGGGCAGGACTTTGTCGGTTTGCCGGGCGTCGACGCAGAGCGCGGGACGATCCATGGCAAGCCTGCTGTCATGGCTGGGTTCTGGGGAAGCCATCTGGGGATCATCGATCTTTGGCTCGAAATGGACACAAGCTGGCGGGTCGTCGAGGCTGAGGTCGCGGTCCGGCCGATCGCGGAGCGCGACGCAAATGGCGGCGCGGTCGCTCTGGTCGAGTCGGATGCGTCGGTGCTCGAAGCGGCCAAGACCGCGCACGAAGCCACGCTGCGTCACATCCGCACCCCCGTCGGCAGGCTCACAACGCGGCTGCACACCTATTTCGCCCTGATTGGCGAGGCGCCGACCGTGAGCCTCGTCAACGCAGCTCAGCGCGCCTACGCCGCGGCCCTGGCGGCGGCGCGCCCGGACCTTGCCGCGCTGCCGATGCTTTCAGCATCGTCGCCATTCAAATGCGGCGGCCGCAGCGGGCCCTACGCCTATACCGACATCGCCGCGGGGCCGCTCGCGATCAAGGACGTGGCGGACATCTACCCGTACCCCAACAGCCTGAGGGTGGTGAAAGTTGACGGCGCAAAGCTGAAAGAATGGCTCGAGCGCTCGGCGTCCATTTTTCGTGTCATCAATCCAGGCCAGGCTGGGGAACAGCCGCTGCTCGGTCCCGCCTTCGCCTGCTACAATTTCGACGTGATCGATGGCGTTGACTACGCCATCGACGTCACTCAGCCCGCGCGCTACGACGAGTTGGGCGTGTTGGTTGCGCCGGGGGCGCGCCGGATTCGCGACCTGACTTTCGGAGGCGCCCCGGTCGATCCGAACAAGTCGTTTCTCATCGTCACCAACAATTATCGCGCGAGTGGCGGCGGCGGCTTCCGGGGCTGCGATGGAGCCAGCGTCGTGATTGAGGCTCCGGATGCGAACCGTGACGCGGTTCTTAAATTCATCGAGAGCAGAACCGAAATCGCGCCGACATCGGATGGCGTTTGGCGTTTTGCTCCATGGCCGAGGGACGTCGTCGTGACCTACCTCACGTCACCCGCAGCGGAGGGGCTTCCGGCGCCGCCGGGCCTGAAGCTGGCCTCGCTGGGCCTCACGGCCGGCGGATTCCTCAAGCTGCGCGTCGAAACGGTCTGAAGGAGCGGCGTCCGCGCTCATTGCGTCAACGACGAGGCTTGGGCCGCGGTGTCGACCGATCTTTCGCGCTTCGTTGGATCGAAGATCTCGCTGGGCGCGGCGACGGCGCCGGTGGCGACGCCCGCGGCGACATTGATCGCGCCATTGGTGAATGTGCCAAGCGATTCGACGAGGCCTCCCTTGGCGTCGGATAGCGATTGGCCCTCGGCGAGGCGCTGACCGATCGCGCCGACGACTTCGCCGCTGGCGAATTTGCCGTGATTGGTGAAGTCGCTGGAGGCCATGCCGGTCAGGTCGACAACCTGGACCCGGCCTTGCTCCAGGATCGAGCGATAAGGCTCCTTATTGGGATCGAGCGCGCCGAGGCGCGTCGAATCGCGCGCGAGAAAGCTTGATAGGCCGAGCGCGCGATCGTCTCGCGAAATGAACAGGGTGAATTCGGCGGGCCTCGGTCCAGCGTCGATCTCAGCGATTTGGCGCCGGAAAACATCGACGTCGATATCCGGTGAAGCCAGCATCACATCCCGGATCTTGGGCGAGAGCCCGTGATCGCGGATCGACATTTGTCTCAGCGACTCGACCGCGAGGTAGTTCCCCATCGAATGAGCGAGGATAGAGATGGAACCGACATTTTGATCCTTGACTAGCGCCTGCAGCACGGCCTCCAGCGCGTCGCGTGAATACATGGCGCTGTCGCGGTCATAGACGTAGTCGGTGACACTCCCCCCAGACGGCCAAGTGAACAGCACCGGCGCGACGTCAACGCGCGCATCATGAACAATCTGCGCGAAACGATAGACGGCTTCCTCGAACCGCGTGTTGAAGCCGTGGACAAAGATGAGGACCCTGCGGCCCGGGATCCGCTTGATGCGCGTATCGAAGTTGGCCTTCGCCTGAGCCAGGTCCATGCGATCGGCGCGCAGGATGGCGAAGTCACGCTCAGGATTGGCCGGCAAAGAGGATGGAAGTGTGACATCCCCCGGCTGGCGAGCGCCGGCTGGCGGGATCGACACGACGATGTCGGCGAAATCCAGCCCCCGACCCCGCGATCCTCCGAACATGACGCCCGGAGGCTCGGCCACAGGGGCGCGCGTCGTCGCGACGAGGAGGTCGACTTGGCTCGCGTCAGGCGCGCTCGGTCCAACGACGAGCGTGCCGTAGGGTCGGCTGGAACAACCCGCGGCGATCGTCGACAGCGCGACGACGCAGATAACTCCGACTTGAGATCGCGCAGCTGCTTCTCTCAGCGGCGCGCGTAGCCAACACCAGACCCGGCCCCCCAGCCCCACGAGACGCGCTGCTTAGTCGAGCCGCGCGAAGGCTGGAGCGGTGGGCACAGTGTCCAAGACGTACTCGACCGGGGCCGACAGAAGGCCCGTCTTCGCCGGTTCGGCCGGCTTATGGTTCTGGGTCATGAACCACCAGATCGCCAGCAGCACGACGATGACGATCAGAATGATCGCCCACATCGGGAAGCCGCTTGAGGTCGACGCAGCAGCAGCTGGAACCCGCGCGGCGGTGGCCTGGGCGGTCCTCGCGGCGGACTCAGCGCTCCGCGCGGCGGAACTGGCAGCGGAACTCGCTGTAGAACTTGCGGCGGTCGCGGCGTTCGAGACCGTCGAGGTCGCGCCCTGAGTTCGCAGCCGCGGCCATGCCGCCAAGACCGGCGAGCAGCCCCGAGGCCCCCAGCATCTTCGAGAGCTCAGGCGGCATGGCGGCCGAGATTGCGCTCTTCTGACTGTTCAGCATCGAAAGAATCGCTGAAGGATCCGACCAGTTCGAAGGATCCTGCTGACCGATGGTGCCGACCGTCGCGTGGGTGACCGTGCCAAGGAGCGCTTGCGCCGCAGGCTGCGGAGCGCCGGAAAACTGGCTCAGCGCCCCCGTAAGGCTCGAGAGGGCGCCGCCGCCGAGAATGCCGCTCAGGAGGGAGCCGCCTTCGTTGAGGAACTGGGTGTTGCCGCCGCTAATCGCTCCGGTCAACTTGGTCAAAATGTCCGGATCCGACATGGATACGGCGTCGGAGACCTTCTGAGCGCCCCCAGGGGCCGCCGCCGCCGTGGCGAGCGAAGCGAGGATTGCCGGGATCGCTGCAGCGGCAAGTTTCTGCGCTACCGCTTCGTTGATGCCGAGGGCCCGCGCCAAGTTGCCGACCAATTGCGGCGTAAGGAACTGGGACACGAGACTAACAAGATTGATTGCCATTGAGCTTCCCCTCGCACCAAAAAAGATAAAAGACGGGGAGCTTTTAACAGAGTTTTCTCTGCTTGGCGCGCCCTCCTCCATCGAAAAATGAGTTGGAGGCGGTCCAGCGAGCCGACAGCCAGGGAAATGCAGGCTTTACGAATCCGACGGGCGCCGGGCGGTCAGAACAGCGCTGGTGAAGACCAAAACCTCCTGCCCCTGTTGGTTCACCCCGCGAAATGTGTTGGTGACAAGACCCCACTGGGGCTTCGATGTCTCGCGTTTCGACACCGTTTCCACCGAATACGAAATGATATCTCCTTCGTGCACGGGGTGGGGCCAGCGCATGTCCTTGAACCCAGGCGAGACGCCAAGCTGCGGAAGCGTCTTGCCACGCTCGGCCATCGCGGCGCGCAAGGCGCTGCGCGTGTCGACCAGCAGCCGCATCCCGGCAGCGGCCACGTGCATCCCCGAGGCGACGAGCGGCGAACCGCCCCCGGCGCTATGAGCCACGATACGGGGATCGAACTTTTTCCCGTAAGCGAGAATCGCGTCCCGAGAGAATTCACTCTGGCCGAGCGCTGTTGACTGGCCGACGCGGACGTCCTCGTAGAACATGAGAACCGGCTAATCCTTGAGTGATTGCGGACGCGGCTTGAGCAGGAGGACGCTGCGTTGCGTCATTGCGGCTGCGCCGTCCTGACTGACGACCTCGTAGAGAAACTCAACCTCGCCGGCGCTCGTCGGGCCCTGGCCCGGCCGCTCGGCGACCGTGTGGCGGCGCACATGCAGCCGATCGCCCGGCCTGACCGGCCGCTGCCACCGGACTTCCTCCACACCGGCCTCCTCGAGAATCGCGGCGCGCATGAGGAACGCCTCGCAATTCATCCTGAGCAGGAGCGCGGACGTGTGCCATCCGGAGGCGATCAGGCCGCCGGTCGACGCGCGCGCAGCCTCTTCGTCGGTGTGGAAAGGCTGGGGATCAAAGTCGCGCGCGAACGCAATGATTTCCTCGGCCGAGATATCGATCCCGCCATACTCGACCACCTCGTCGAGCGGAAAGTCTTCAAAATAGAGCGCGTCAGTCATTGACGCTCAGTTCGCGAAACGGAAATGCAGAACGTCGCCGTCGGCGACCACATAGTCCTTGCCCTCAAGCCGGAACTTGCCCGCCTCGCGCGCGCCGGCCTCGCCGCCATTGGCGACATAGTCGTCATAGGCGATGGTTTCGGCGCGGATAAAGCCTTTCTCGAAATCGGTGTGGATGACGCCCGCCGCCAGGGGCGCCCTGGTCCCTTGCTCGATCGTCCACGCGCGGGCTTCCTTGGGCCCCACCGTGAAGTAGGTGACAAGGTGCAGAAGCTCGTAGCCAGCGCGAATGACGCGGCTGAGGCCGGGCTCGCTCAACCCGATCGCCTCGAGATAAGCCTCTTGTTCGGCCTGAGGCAGGAGGGCGATCTCGCTCTCAATTTTTGCCGACACGACCGCCACCGCGGCGCCTTCCTTGGCGGCCTGTTCCTTGACCAAATCGGAGTAGGCGTTGCCCTGATCAGCCGACTCTTCTTCGACGTTGCAGACATAGAGAACCGGCTTCGACGACAGGAGGCCCAGCGACTGGAAAAGACGCCGCTCTTCGCGGCTGACGCCAAGGGCGCGCGCCGGGCGCCCCTCCTTCAGTTCGCCGAGGCTCCTCTCGGCGAGAGCCAAGAGCTCCTTCGCCTCCTTGTCGCCGCCCTTGGCCTTCTTCTCCATCTGCGGGATGCGGCGCTCGAGGCTATCGAGATCGGCCAGCATCAGCTCGGTTTCAATGGTGGCGATATCGGACAAGGGGTCGATGCGACCTTCGACATGGGTGACGTCACCATCGTCGAAACAGCGCACAACATGGGCGATCGCATCGCACTCGCGAATATTCGCGAGAAACTGGTTCCCCAGCCCTTCGCCCTTCGAGGCGCCGCGCACCAGCCCGGCGATGTCGACGAAGGACAGACGGGTCGGAATGATCTCCTTGGAGGCGGCGATCTTCGCGAGCGTCGCGAGACGGGCGTCCGGCACCGCGACATCGCCAACATTGGGTTCAATGGTGCAGAAGGGATAATTGGCCGCCTGCGCGGCGGCGGTCTGCGTCAGCGCATTGAAAAGCGTCGACTTGCCGACATTCGGCAGGCCGACGATGCCGCATTTGAAGCCCATGGAAGCCGTCGCGCGATGGGGGAAGGTTGGCCCTCATGCGCGGGCGCAAGGCAAAAGGCAAGAGGCGCGCCGGGAATGCCCCGGTGCGCCGGGCTGCTACCGTCAAATGGTTCGGCGATTTGAGTTCGCATTTCGTTTTGGGGCAGGATGAGCGATGGCGATGGCCGCTTTCGAACAGCAGCCGAAATAATGATGGAGACGACTTTGGCCGGCGCGCCGCGACGCCAGGACGCGCACGATGCGGTGGCCCGCCTCGTGGCGCTTCGCGAACAGATCGCGCGGAGGGCGCGCGATTGCGAGCGGACGCCGGAATCGATCAAGCTCGTCGCCGTCTCGAAGACCTTCTCCGCCGACGAGGTGTGGCCGACGATCGCGAGCGGCGGCCAGACCCGCTTCGGCGAGAACCGGGTGCAGGAGGCAGTTCCGAAATGGGGCGACTTGCGCGCGCGCGCCGCCGCGCTTGGCCACGAGATCGAGCTTCATCTGATCGGTCCCCTGCAAAGCAACAAGGCCCGGGAGGCGGTCGAGGCGTTCGACGTGATCCAGACGGTCGACCGGGAGAAAATCGCGGCGACCCTTGCGCGCGAAATCGACCGGGCCGGCAAGCGGCCGCGCCTGTTTATCGAGGTCAACACCGGAGGTGAAGCTCAGAAGGCCGGCGTCCTTCCCGAGAACGCGGACGCCTTCATTACGCTCTGTCGCAACACCTATGGGCTGTCGATTGAGGGGCTCATGGCCATTCCGCCCGCCGACGAACTGGTCTCACCGCATTTCGCTCTGCTCGGCGTCATTGCAGAGCGCAACGGACTGAGCGAGCTTTCCATGGGCATGAGCGCCGATTGGCCGCTTGCGGTGCAACTCGGCGCGACATATGTCCGCGTTGGCTCGGCGATTTTTGGCGCGCGCGATTCATCTCATTGAAACGCGAATCGGTCCACATGCCGGTTTCCAAGCTATGTCGCTGACCCAATTGAGGTTTTGATAAAATGTTAGCGTTGGCGGTCTCGTGACGATCCTGATCTTCATCCTGAGCCTCATCTTGCTGATCGCAGCCGCTGCGAGCGGCTATCAGAGCATTGACCTTCTGCCTACGAGCACCGGCGTTTTGTACGCGCTGGCGGGAGCGGGGGCCGCTGGCGCCGCGGTGGTGACTTTCGCGATCGCGGTCTTGATCCGGCGCATCGACATGCTCGCCAAGCTCGTGCGGCAATCGGCCGAAGCTTCGTCCGTCCCGGCCGGCTTTGAGACGACGCACGCGATGGAAACCGCACCATTCGGAGGCGTCTCCGCCGCGCCGTCGCGGACCGGAGCGGACGCGCTGGACAGCCTGGACGAAGCGCGCGTGGCCGAGGACGAGGGCCCGATCAACATCAATCGCGCCGGCCACCTGCCTTCACTTGAGACGATGGAAACGGTCCTCGAGACGCAGGAAGAGCCGCAGGGGCCGCCAAGCCTGATCGGCAGCTATTCTTCGGCTGGGGCCAACTACAAGATCTTCTCCGACGGCTCGATCGAGGCCGAAACGAGCGAAGGCACTTTCCAGTTCGCCTCAATGGGCGACTTCAAGCGCCATCTCAGCGAGAGGAAAGCGAAGACGGCGTCCGCAGGCCAATAGATCCTCGGTTTGCTTGGGTCTTCCGGTTCGCGGCCGGCAGCCTGCGCAACTGACGAGAGCCGTTGTTGGCTGATGCGCCATCGCCGTCGGGTGAGGCAGAAGCGGTCTGGCCGGAATTGACTAGACGGCGATGTCGTTCTCTTTCGCCAGTTCCGCCAACGACACGTTGGGCCGCGCGCCCATATGCTGAATGATCTCCGCCGCGGCCAGCACGCCGAGGCGTCCGCAAGTGACCATATCGCGCCCGCGCGCGAGGCCGGCCAGGACGCCGGCGGCGAACATGTCGCCCGCGCCGGTCGTATCTTCGAGTTTTGCGATCGGAGAGGCGGGAACCTCCCAGGTCTGATCGCCATCGACAATGATGCAGCCTTTTTCCGAGCGGGTGACGAAACCCAGCACGCCTTCCGCGCGCAGATTGTCGAGCGCTTCATTGAAATCGGGCGTCTCGTACAGCGACAGGATCTCGTCCGTGTTGGCGAAGATCGTGTCGACGGTCCCTGAGCGCATGAGATCGATGAACTCACCGCGGAACCGGTCGACGCAAAACGAATCCGACAGCGTCAGCGCCACTTTGCTGTTCGCGGCCCGCGCGATCTCGCCGGCCTTCTGGAACGCCGCTTTCGCCGCCGGGCGGTCCCACATGTAGCCCTCGAGATAGACGACCTTGGCGGACTTGACCAAGGCCTCGTCGACGTCGACTGGCGCGAGATAGGAGCTCGCGCCGAGATACGTGTTCATCGTCCGCTCGCCGTCGGGCGTGACATAGATGAAGCAGCGGCCTGTGCTTGGTCCTTGCTCGGCGGGCGGGGTCGAGAAAGCGACCCCGGTCGAGCGGATGTCGTCAGCGAACGTTGCGCCGAGCGGATCCTGCTTGACCTTGCCGATATAGGCGGCGGAAACGCCGAGTGAGGCGACGCCGACGATCGTGTTGGCGGCCGAGCCGCCTGAGATCACGCGGGGATCGACGCGGGCGGCGTACAGGGCCTCGGCGCGATCCTCGTCGATCAGGTTCATCGCGCCCTTCAGCATCTCCTGGGCGCTGAGATAATCGTCGTCCGCATAGGAGAGAAGATCGACCAGAGAATTGCCCAGCCCCAAGACTTCGACCATCGCGCTCATCGCCCCGCTCGAATTGTTTGCAGAAGCGGTTCCTCGCATTGGCGCGGGATGGGGTCAATCCGCTGCGCCGAGGGCATTTGCAGGCTTGCGCCCTTGACTTAGCGGCTCCCCCAGTCCACATGCAGGGCCAAGCCGCCATTGCGCGGTCATTGGCGCTCTGGCCGCGTGAAGGACTTTCAGTCCGCCTGCCAACCGCCCTTAATCTTCATCCGACGTCCGGACACGCGGGGCGTTTCCTAACCCCCTGCCGCTATAGGCGCGTCCCGCGCGCCGCCGCGGCGCATTGAAAGACTTTCACTTTGGATAATTTTCACGGGTTCGGCCTTGCCGCGCCCCTCAACACCGCGCTGGCCAAGCTTGGCTTTACCCGTCCGACGCCGATTCAGGTCCAGGCGATCCCGCCGCTCATGAAGGGCCAGGATCTCATCGGCATCGCTCAGACAGGCACCGGCAAGACGGCGGCGTTCGCATTGCCGATCCTCAATCGTATCGTGACCGACCGGCGTCCCGCGCCGAGAGGCGGCGCGCGCGTACTCGTGTTGAGCCCGACACGCGAACTCGCGAGCCAGATCGCCCAGAGCTTCCGCGACCTGTCCGACGGACTCGGGCTCAAGATTGCAGTCGTGTTCGGCGGCGTGCCGCACGGCGCTCAGATTCGCGCGCTTCAGGCGGGCCTCGATGTGCTGGTCGCGACGCCCGGCCGCCTCCTCGATCACATCGACGCCGGCGTCGCGCGTCTCAACGCCGTCGAATTTCTGGTGCTCGACGAAGTCGACCAGATGCTGGACCTTGGCTTCGTCAAGCCGATCCGCCGCATCGTCCGGGAATTGCCGAAGCAGAGGCAGAATTTGTTCTTCTCGGCGACGATGCCGACCGACATCCGCGCGCTCGCCGGCGAATTGCTGCGTGATCCCGTCGAGGTCTCGGTGACGCCGGCGGCCAAGACCGCCGACCGCGTCGAGCATAACGTCCTCCTGATCGAAGCGGCGAGGAAACGCGACTTGCTGGTCGAACTGTTCAACGATCCCGACTTTACGCGCGTCATCGTCTTCACGCGCACCAAGCACGGCGCCGACCGCGTGTCCCGCACCCTGGACGAAGCGGGCATCAACGCTTCGGCCATTCATGGCAACAAGAGCCAAGGCCAGCGCGAGCGCGCCTTGGCCGCCTTCCGTGGCGGAGAGACGCGGGCGCTGGTCGCGACCGACATCGCGGCGCGCGGCATCGACATCGACGGCGTCAGCCATGTCGTCAATTTTGAACTGCCGCAGGTCGCCGAGGCCTATGTTCATCGCATCGGCCGCACGGCGCGAGCGGGTAAAGCGGGCCAGGCAATCTCGCTTTGCGATCATGAAGAACGCGATCTCCTCAGGGCGATCGAGCGCCTGACGAGGCTCACGCTGTTCAAGACCGATCGGCGCGGCGCCGCGGGTCCGAAGGCCGCGCCCGTCGTGCGTAAGACGGCTGCCGTTGTGGCGCCTGCGCCGTCATCGAAACGGCCGCACCACCCGCCGCATCGGGACCCGCGCGGCGGCAGGCCTGTCGCCGTCGAGACCCGCTCGGGCCACCGTCCGGACTTTCGTTCGGGCGGCGCGCGCCTAGGGCGCGAGGTCAAAGGCCGGCGCTGATCGCAGCGCCATTCGGGCCGGCCTCCAGTGTGAGGCTGGCCGCGGCCGCCAGCGCTTTCCAGTTTTGATCGTCGCGGGGCTGCGCCCATCGGCGTGGTCAGATGCGTTGCGGGGTGCGCCTACGCGCCCCTCGGCTTTGCGCGGGCGGTCGGAGCGGCGGCTGCGGGGTCTTCGGGCCAGAAGTGTCGGGGATATCGGCCGCGAAGGTCCGAGCGCACGGCGGCCCAGGAGCCGCGCCAAAAGCCCGGCAGGTCGCGCGTGATCTGGATCGGGCGATAAGCGGGCGAAAGCAGATGGAGGGTGAGCGGAATTCGGCCGCCGGCAATCGCCGGGTGCTCGTTGAGGCCGAACAGCTCCTGCACGCGCAGCGCAATCGCCGGGCCGCCTTCGGCCTCGTAGTCGATCGGCGCCGCGGTCCCGGTGGGGGCCTGGAAGTGGGTCGGCGCTTCGTCGTCGAGACGGCGCGCCAAGTTCCAGGGCAGCGCGGCTTCGAGAGCGCTGGCGAGATCATCGGCGCCGATCTCGTCGAGCTTCGCTTTGCCGGCGAGGAACGGCGCGAGCCAGCCGGGATCGGCGGTTAAAGCCTCGTCCGACAGATCCGCCCACGCTTCGCCCTCGGCGCGGCGTAGGAACATCACCCGGTCCCGGCGCTGCTTGAGCGCCTTGGTCCATGGCAGGCGCGCAACCCCCAGCGCAAGAACGCCGCGCGCGAGCGCGAGCGCCGCCGCCTCATCCTGCGGAACGGGAAGCGTCTGCTCGGCCAGGATGAGCGCGCCGAGGCGACGGCGGCGGCGCGCGCGCAACGATGCGGATGCGCGATCGAAGCTCAGCTCATCCGCGGTTTCGATCGAGCTGCCTGCGATGCTTTCGATGTCGTCAAGCTTGAGCGCCGCAGCCGTAAGGATGCGCGCCGAAGCGGCGCGGCCGACGATCTCCCCGATGGCGAGGTACGGTTCGCCGGCCAGTGGATCATGCGCTTCGAGCGCCGCCGCCCGGCCATTGGCCATGAGAAACTCGCCGCGCTTGCCGCGGGCTATCGCGATGCGGTCGGGGAAGGCCGAGGCGAGAAGGGGGCCGGGCCCGCCCTTCTCCCCTCGGGACAAGGTGGCCGAGGACCGGATGAGGGCGATGGCCGCCTCCGCTCTTGCCGCCAATCCCCGAGCCAGACGCCTCGCATCGTCCGCCCGCGTCGAGCGATCGCGGCGAAAGGCTTCTAGCCGGATCGCGAGATCGACCGCATCGCCGCCGAGCCCGCGTTCGGTCAACACGACAGCGATTTCGCACGCGATGCCGCCTACGCCTTCGCGCGCCGCGTTGACCACCATGCGCGCGAGACGCGGCGGCAGGGCAAGGCTCGCGATCGCCCGGCCTTCGTCCGTGATGCGCCCGTCGCCGTCGACAGCGCCGATCGCGGTCAGCAGCGCACGGGCTTCCTTGAGCGCGCCGCGCGGGGGCAGATCGAGGAAGGCGAGCATCGAGGGATCGGCGACGCCCCAGAGCGCGCAGTCGAGCGCGAGACCGGAGAGATCGGCCGAAAGGATCTCGGGGGCGGCATAGGGCTGAAGGCCGCCGTTTGCGGCCTCGTCCCACAACCGATAGCAAATGCCTGGTTCCGTGCGCCCCGCGCGCCCGCGCCGCTGGTCGGCGTTCGCGCGGCTGACCCGAACCGTCTCGAGCCGCGTCAGGCCGACGTCCGGCTCATAGACTGGAACGCGCATGAGCCCGCTGTCGATGACGACGCGCACGCCTTCAATCGTGAGCGACGTCTCGGCGATCGAGGTTGCGAGCACGATCTTGCGTCGCCCCGCGGCCGACGGCGCGACAGCGAGATCCTGGGCGCGGCTGTCCAGCGCGCCATAGAGCGGCGCAATGTCGACGTCGGAGCGCTTGACGCGCGCTTGCAAGGTTTCGGCGACACGGCGTATTTCGCCCTGCCCTGGAAGGAAGACGAGGATTGAGCCGCTGTCGTTCGCAAGCGCGTCGAGCGCGACACGCGCGACCTCGTCGTCGATGCGGGCAATCGGGTTGCGACCGACATAGCGTGTCGCGACGGGGAAGGCGCGGCCCTGACTTTCAATCAGCGGCGCGTCGCCGAGCAGCGCGCGTACGCGCGCGCCATCGAGCGTCGCCGACATGACGAGAAGTCTGAGATCCTCGCGCAGGCCCTGCTGCGCGTCGAGCGCGAAGGCGAGGCCAAGGTCCGCGTCGAGCGAGCGCTCGTGGAACTCGTCGAACAGAACCGCCGCCACGCCGTCGAGGGCGGGATCGTCGAGGATCATGCGGGCGAACACGCCCTCGGTCACGACCTCGATACGCGTCCGTTTCGAGACGAGGCTCGTGAGACGCACGCGCAGACCGATCGTCTCGCCAACCTTTTCTTGAAGCGTCGCGGCCATGCGCGCGGCCGCGGCGCGGGCGGCGATGCGACGCGGCTCAAGCAGGATGAGACGCTTGCCCTTCGCCCATGGCTCGTCAAGGAGAGCAAGCGGCGCGCGCGTGGTCTTGCCCGCGCCAGGCGGCGCGACCAGAACTGCGCTCGAATGTGCAACGAGCGCCGAGCGAAGCGCGGGCAGCGCTTCGTCGATCGGAAGAGGAGCGGCGAAAGACGTCAATTGCGCGTCCTCGCTGAAGCGCTTGGCGATTGAGCCCGTCTCTTCGACAATTCGGCGCCCCGGTTCAAGGCGCCAGGCGGACTTTCCTTTCGGTCGGGTCTCAGAGAAAAGCGCAGCGACGGGCGCCGCCGCCCAGGGCCTCAGGAGATAGGCATTGCTCACCATTCATCATCTTGGCGTCTCACAATCGGAGCGGATTGTGTGGCTGTGCGAAGAACTTGACCTCAAATACGAAATGAAGCGGTACGACCGCCGCGCGGACAACCGGCTCGCTCCAGACGACTACAAGGCTCTGCACCCGATGGGCGTCGCGCCGGTCATTACTGACGGCGCCCTCGTGCTGGCTGAGAGCGGGGCGATCTGCGACTACATCAATGTTCGCTATGGCCAAGGCCGGCTGGCGCCCGCGCCTTCCGATCCGGATTTCCCCGAGCACCTCTTCTGGTTTCACTGGACGAATGGGACATTCGGGTCTGCCGGTTTTGCCGCCGTCGCTTTGGCGCTTGTCGGCAAGAGTCCCTCGGACGTGCCGTTGGTCAAAGACCGCCTGGAACGCTGCCGCGCCATGATTGAGCAACGCCTGGGCGTTGCCCCCTTCTTCGGCGGCCGCAACCTCAGCTTGGCCGACATCATGATGGTGTGGTCGCTCACGACCGCGCGGACGTTCCGCGGCGGCCGCATCGACGACCTGCCGAACACCCTAAGTTACCTCGAGCGCATCGGGCAGCGCCCGGCGTATCGACGGGCGATGGCAAGAGCGGAGCCGGGCATGGCGCCGATGTTGACTTAGAGGGGCGCCGAAATGCTCATCCGCGCCCCTCTCCCGTTAGGGCAGCCGGGCGAGGGTAAAGCGGCCGAGCCGCTAGCGCGTCGTCAATTGGCGCCAGTTCGGCGAGAGGCCTCACCGGTCCGTTCGCCGGGCGTACTGGCTCGGGGTCACGCCCACAATTTTCTTGAACCGTCGATTGAGGTGGCTCTGATCGCAATAGCCCACGGCATAGGCGACCTCGGCCAGGCGCACGCCAGCACGGATCATCCGCTTTGCGTGCATCACACGAAGGTTGTTGAGGTAGGCGTGCGGCGGCAGGCCGAACTGCGCCGTGAACGCGCGGGCCAAGTGAAAAGGACTAGAGCCGCAGGCCGTGGCCAGTTCGGATAGGGAAACATCGCGCACATAACTCTCGTCGAGATAGTGCCGCGCCCGCCGGACGACGGGAGGCGCTCCTTCAAGCGGCCACTTCGACGGACCCGGCTCAGTGTAGCGACCCACCAGCAAGGACATGGCGTGACGAAGATGAGTTTCCTGCTCCAATGCCGAGACCGCGTCGGCGAGGCTTCGATTAAACGCGAAAAGAACGTCATAGAGGTGCTGATCGGTAAAAACCGACTTCCGAAACGACGGTAAGATTGATGAAGTCGTTCCGAGCTCGGCAGCCACGGTGCGGATGAGGCTCTCCGACGGATAGAAGGTCCGATACACATAGCCGTCCGGAATGCCGGGTCCGCCCGTATGCGACTCTCCTGGATTGATCAGGACGATCGAGCCGGCCGGGACGTAATGAACGCCGCGTTCAAGGTCGAGACGCTGCACGCCGGTTTCGATAATCCCCACCACGTACTCGTCGTGGGTGTGGCGGGCGTATGCGTGTCGGACGAACCGAGCATGCAGCACATCGGGCAGGCTCGTTCCCTTGGCCGGAAAGAACCGAGTCCACTCGGACGCTTCAGCGGTCGTCGGGCTCATCGCCCGTCAACGTAAGCGTCTCTCCCGCACGTGCCTAGTGTGCGCGCAAGATCATCCAAGACCCACGCTTGACCGCGCTGCATGGTCCAACCGCCATCCTGCCATCACGTTTACGATCGCTCGTGGCCGATGCTGCACCACGAAAGTCGCCGATGAAAGTCCTCTTCATCGTTTCCAATTCGGAAACCGCGTTTTGGCTGTCGGAGCTTACGCATCCGTACTGGCATCTCACCGAGCGCGGCGTCGAGATTGATCTTTCCAGTCCGAAGGGCGGCAAGGTCGTTTGGGATCCCTATAGCGATCCCTACTTCGAACACTCCACGGAGCCTGACGATCTCGTCAGTAAAGGCTTCCTGTCGGACAAGGCGCTGGTGGCGAAACTCGACGCGACCCTAAGGTTGCGGGACGTCAACTTGGACGTTTACGACGCCGTTCACGTGGCCGGCGGCCGTGGCGCGACTTTCGACCTTTACCCGAACGATGACGTTGCGCGCGCGCTCGAACATTTCTGGGCGCGCAACAAAGTCGTCGGCGCCATCTGCCATGGGGCAATAGCGCTTGGAAATGTTCCCGATCGTGTTCGGGGGCGCCGTGTGACCGGATACACGCTCGAAGGAGACCGCGAGCTGCAACGTCTCTTCGGCAGCGGGTTCCTCATCCCGCACTATCCCCAGACCGTCCTCGAAGACGTCGGCGTGGTCTACTCGCGCGTCGCGCCCAACGATCCCTACGTCGTCGTCGACGGCAAGCTGGTGACGGGTCAAAATCAACAATCCGCGTCGGAATACGCCCTCGCGCTCCTTCACCAAATGGACGGCCGCAGTCCGGTTCAGGCGGCTTGAGGTCGGCGCGGCGCCGCAGGAACTTCAAAACGGCGCTTCGATTGCCGCCGCTGAGAGATCGCATGCTGTTCCACGTGAATATGGACGTCCGCGTTCCGCCTGGGATCGATCCTGAGAAGATCAAACAGCTCGGCGCGCTGGAGCACGAGCGCGCGCGGGAACTGCAGTTCCAAAGAAAGTGGCTTCATCTTTGGCGGGTCGTGGGAAAGTTCGCGAACGTCAGCGTGTTCGACGTCGAGAGCCCGACCGAACTGCACGACATCCTGAATTCGCTGCCCTTGTACCCGTTCATGAAGATCGAAGTGACGGCGCTCTGCCGCCATCCCGGGGCGGTCGACCTGACTGAATAGTCCGACAAAGGAAAGTACCCAGGAATGAATACTGCAAGCGACCTTATGCTTGGTTATATCGGGGGGACCGCCGAACAATCGAGTTCGCTCTTTGCCGACAATGGAACTTTGGAACTTCCATATCTGGCGTCGATCGGGTTGCCGCCTGTGATGACGGGGCCGAGAGCGATAAACGAGTTTCTAAGCTTCCTCCACGGCACGCTTTACCCAGGTTTCTCTTTCGAGAACGTCAATATCCACATCGAGACTCCGCAGCAGGCGTTCGCCGAATATCACATCAACCACCGGTCCGGTATTTCGGGCAAAGACGTCAAGCAGCAATTCTTCGGTCACCTGGAAGCCGCCGACGGCAAGATCAAGCGGCTCCGGGAGGCGATCGATGTCATCGTCGCAGCGGAGGCGATCTATCCGAACGGCCTCCTCGACGTCATCAAAGACAAATCGTAAGACCCAAGGCGCTTCACTCGCATGGCCTCGTTCGCCGTTGCTTCACTCGTCGCCGCGATGATCTTCGCCAGCGGCCTGTCAGGGTTGCTGCTGCAAAGTTTTTTGCCGAAACCTCACACTTCCGATCGATCGCGCGACATGATCAGTTCTGTCGTCGGGACGACGACGTTGTTGCTCGCTTTGGTCCTGGGACTGCTGATTTGGACCGCCTATGGCGTTTACACAGCTCAAAAGGCAGGCCTCGAAGCCCTCGTGTCCGAGGCCCTTCAATTCGATCAAGTCCTCACGGAATACGGACCGGAGGCGAATGTCGGCCGTGCGCTCTTGAAAACTCAGGCCACGGCAGATCGTCGGCAGTTTTGGGAGAGCAATGTGAGCGCTGGCTCGCTCCCGTATTCCGAGGCGCTCGCCAATGTTTCAACGTCGCTCGCCAACATGCGCGAAAGAGATGCTTTCCTTGATGCTCTTAAGCCAACAACGGACCTTCAAAAGCGACTGCTAGAATTGGCTCGCCAGCTGACGACATCCATAGGGCAGACGAGGCTCGCGATGTCTCTGCGGATGGACAGTCCCGTGCCTTGGCCGCTCCTGGCGATCGTCGTCTCATGGTCTCTGCTCTTGTTTTGCGGGGCTGGGCTGCTGTCACAAATCAACGCGACGACTTTGACATCGATGGCGTTCGGCGCGTTCTCCGTGGCGAGCGCAATCTTTCTGATCCTAGAATTGAGTTAGCCCTACACCGGATTGTTCCACGTCTCGCCGGCCACCTTCGAGCGAATTACCGAGGGCATCGCCAAGTAAGCACCTGATATCTGACGCTCGCCACCCCGTCGTGGAAGTACAATCCAAGATGTGCGACACGCCGAGGCGCGGCACAAAAAAGCGGGCCTCCTCGCGAAGGCCCGCTTGCGTTTACGAATAGCGTGACGCTACGTCCCGACCGACTGCGTCGTCTGCAGCGTCGAAAGGTCGAGCCTGACAGCGGGGCCCATCGTCGAGGACACAGCGGCGCGCAGGACGTAATGGCCCTTGGCCCCCGGCGGCTTCGCTTTATTCACCGCATCGAGGAAAGCGCGAACATTCTCGGCGATTTTGTCTTCGCCGAACGAGGCTTTGCCGACCGAGCCCTGAACGATACCGGCCTTTTCGGCGCGGAACTCAACTGAGCCGCCCTTTGACGCCGCGACGGCCGTCTTGATGTCCATCGTCACGGTGCCGACCTTCGGGTTCGGCATGAGGCCGCGCGGACCCAGCACCTTGCCGAGACGGCCGACGAGCGGCATCATGTCGGGCGTGGAGATGCAGCGGTCGAAGTTGATTTCGCCCGCCTGCACCTGAGCGACCAGATCCTCGGCCCCAACGACATCAGCGCCCGCGGCGCGCGCTTCCTCAGCCTTGGCTCCGCGGGCGAACACCGCCACGCGCAATGTGCGCCCGGTGCCGTTCGGCAGGTTGACGACGCCGCGCACCATCTGGTCGGCGTGCTTGGGATCGACGCCGAGATTGATCGACAGTTCGACCGTCTCGTCGAACTTGGCGGTGGCGTTCGTTTTGACGAGCTTGACCGCGTCATCGAGCGTGTAGAGCTTGGTCCGCTCAACGGTCTCGCGCGCCTTGACAACTCTCTTGCCGTGATGCGCCATCGCTCAGCCCTCCACCACTTGCAAGCCCATCGAGCGGGCCGAACCTTCAATCATCTTCATCGCCGCTTCGATCGTGTCGCAGTTGAGATCGACGATCTTCTTCTCGGCGATCTCCCGCACCTGCTCCTTCGTCACCTTGCCGACGAAACCGCGGCCTGGGGTCTTGGCGCCCGAGGCGGGCTTCTTGCCGATCTTGAGGTTCGCAGCCTTCTTCAAGAAGAACGTCACTGGCGGCTGGCGCATCTCGAAGGTGAAGGAACGGTCCTGGTAGGCCGTGATCACGACGGGAATTGGCGCGCCCTTTTCCAATTGCGCGGTGCGCGCATTGAAAGCCTTGCAGAATTCCATGATGTTCAAGCCGCGCTGGCCAAGCGCGGGGCCGATCGGCGGCGACGGATTGGCCGCGCCCGCCGGCACTTGCAGTTTGATGTAGCCAGTTATTTTCTTAGCCATGAGGCTGCTCCATGCTCGGGCTTAAAGCCCTGGAGCCGTGACGCTCTGAAGGCTTAAGCCAGGTTTGCAGTTCGTGGTGCGAACGATTGTCCGGCTGGCGACCGGGCGTTCTCCCACGTTTTCCGTGGAGGGCCGCGTATCAGGTTTGGATCGCGGGGGCAAGTTCGTTAGATATCACAACGGCGCTCGTCGCTAACCCACATTTGGGTCATTTAAGAGTGTAAATAATATGGACAAAGAAACTCGAGCAAGAGAATTTTCAGCGATAAGAGATAACCTTCGGGACGGTCGCACCGTACCTCCAATCACCGTTCGCACGCTCCTTTCCTGGTTTGAACTCGATGCGTCGCGGCTATTGGGTCATACAACAAATAAACTTAGAACTTGCTGAACATTCTCTCGCAACCAACCCCGAGTTTGAGGCGACGTGGATCGACGGACTAATAGAATTCGCTTTAGCCGCCAAAGTTGATGCATCGCCTACCGATGGTGCCACCGCGTCTGTGGAGGGGGAGCAAGCCAAGGAGTCACCGGTCGGTTCAGATGATATAACCAAATGGATAAGTAAAGACCCGACCTATAGAGTCAGCAGGCTCCAGGCTGCCAAGCAAGAAATAGCCTCCGTGAGTCCCTCCGCCAAAATTACAGAGGTGGTCACGCGATTACTCTCAGAAAGAATTCTCAGCTACCGGTTATGACAAACGAACGGGATGTTAAAGGGATTATAACTTGGAAATCTATCGGGCTTAAACTGTCTCTTGGCAAGTCAAATGTGAGTTTTGCCAGTGACTTAATGGAACCTCACAAAGAAATTCGCTTCGATGATTCAATTTTTGACGCAATTCCGATTATTGTTGACAGCGGCTACGTTCTAATACGAAATAAAGATAATAGAATTTCTGGTATTTTGACGGCGAACGATTTAAGTCTACAATTCAGGAAACTTACTGAGCCGTTCTTACTTCTCAGTGAAATCGAAAATCTTATCAGAAACATGATTGGAAATCGGTTTTCAAAAGCCGAGCTTGCCTCTGCGCGCGATCCAGTTACAGAGGCCAGACCAATCGACGACGTCAGCGACATGACCTTCGGCGAATATGTTCGGCTTCTTCAAAACCCCGATCGTTGGGATCAGCTGTCTGTCGCTGTTGACAGAAAGATCTTCTGTGAAAAACTCGACCGGATACGACAAATTAGAAATGATGTAACACACTTTGATCCAGATGGGATAACTGAGTTGGAACTCTATGAACTGAGAGACTTCGCGAGTTTCCTTAAACAACTGGAGACGATATTCAAATTTAGTAAGCGATAAGACTGGTCAACCATATTCATTTTTGCTTGAGAGATAATGCGTCTCGCGCATGCTGAACACCGCGAGAAAACTGATCACACCTGCAACCGCAATGTAATAGCCGACCCAGGCGACGCCGCCGTGCGCCTCCAGAACTTGCGCCAGCGACGGCGCGAAGGAGGCGCCGAGTATGCCGCCGAGATTGTATGTGCTCGACGCGCCCGTATAGCGGACGGGAACCGGAAACAGCTCGGGCAAAAGCGCGCCAAGCGGCGCGAAAGTGAGCCCCATCGCGCCGAGCGCTAGCGCAAGAAAGCCGAACACGCCGACCATGCCGCCCGAGAGGAGGGCGGGCATCGCCAGTCCAACGGCGATGGCGATCATTGCGGAAACGAGCAGCACCGGCCGCCGGCCAAACCGGTCCGCGAGCGCGGCGGAGAGCGGGGTCGCGAGCGCCATGAAGACAACGGCGCCGCATAGCAATCCGAGAAAATGCACGCGCGGAATTCCAAGCGCTCGGACGCCGTAGCCCAGCGTGTAGACAGTCGCGATATAGAACAGCGCATAACAGACGACGATCGACAGCGACCCTTGGATCAGCGCGGGCAAATGGTCGTGGAAGATCGTCTTCAGCGGCACGGCCGCGCGTTTGTCATGATCGAGAGCCCTGAAGGCCGGCGTCTCCTCGAGCGAGACGCGCACATAAAGTCCGATCGCCACCAGAAGCGCGCTGAGAAGGAACGGAACGCGCCACGCCCAATCGACGAACGCCGCCTCGCCGAACGAAATGAGCAAGACGAAGAAAGAGCCCGGTCGCAATGAGGAAGCCGATTGGAGGACCGAGTTGCGGAAACATCCCGTACCAGGCGCGTTTGCCTTCGGGCGCGTTCTCGACCGCGATCAGCGCCGCGCCGCCCCACTCGCCGCCGAGCCCAACACCTTGCACGAAACGCAACGCGGCGAGCGCCCACGGCGCGAACACGCCGGCGCTGGCATAGGACGGCAGCAAGCCGATCAGCGTCGTCGCCAGCCCCATGGTCAGCATGGTGGCGACAAGCGTCGATTTCCGCCCGATGCGATCGCCGAAATGGCCGAACAGGAACGAGCCCACGGGGCGGGCGAGGAAAGCGAGACCGAAGGTCAGATAGGCGTTGAGGGTCTGCGTTTCCGGGGCGGATTTCGGAAAGAACATCGGCCCGAAGACAAGCGCCGCCGCAGTGCCGAAGATGTAGAAGTCGTAGAACTCGATCGTCGTGCCGACGAGGCTGGCGAGCGCGATCTTGCCTACCCCTGCGCTCCGCGTTTCGTTTGCTTCCGTGGCTGCGATCGTCGTCGTCATTCAAGCCTACTCCCGAACTGTCGATCACATAGCCGGTCATGGAGAGGGTCTCAAAGCTCCGCGCGGAGACCATGTCGTAGATTCCAGGCGACGTGTTACACGGTTCCTGTGAATTCAGAGGCCGGTCAGCAAGCGCCGGAAGCAACGCCGTGCTATCGAACGCGCGCGGCGCTTTGTCCGCGCCTGAAATCCACGGGGGAACGCGATGCTGGTCCGGGGGGCTGGGCTCCATCGCAATCGCTTTGTTGCCTGGTCGGCGG
This sequence comes from uncultured Alphaproteobacteria bacterium, assembly GCA_963737365.1. Taxonomy (GTDB): domain Bacteria; phylum Pseudomonadota; class Alphaproteobacteria; order Rhizobiales; family Beijerinckiaceae; genus Roseiarcus. The sequence continues at coordinate 1,039,079 of CAVTSD010000001.1, read as the reverse complement.
CGTTCGCCGCCGAACAACGCCCGCAGGCGCGCAGGCGCTTTCCCCGGAAGCGCCTGCGGCAACGCAAGCTCCGGCTGCGCCTGTTGTGCCGACTTCAGGCGTCGCGAGCGGCGGTCCCGCGCCTTTCCTCTTGCCGGCGCTGCCGTCCGATTATTTCGCGACCACGCCGCATCTTCTCGGCGAGTGGCCGAACATCCGCTCGAAGCTGGACGATCTCGGCATCAAGGTCTCGCTGACCGCTGTCGACGAAGCGGTGATGAATCTCTCCGGCGGCGAGCGCCGCATCGCTCAGGAAGCCGGTCAAGTCGCTTTGCAGGCCGAATTCGACTTGCAAAAAAGCCTCGGCCTCCAGGGCGCGCGCTTTCTGGTGACGCTCGTCGACCGTTGGGGCCGGGACGCCGCCACCGACGCTGGCATCCCGGCGCTGCAATTGGTCAACGAGGTCTACGGGCGGGGCAACATCCTGCGCCTGGAGCAATTCGCCTGGGATCAAAAATGGTTCGGCGACTACATCGAAACCACGGCGGGCCGGCTCGCGTTCGGCGACGAGTTTTTTTCCTACCCTTGCGATTTCATCAATCTGACCTTCTGCCCGGGCCAGGCCGGCAACCTCGTCGGCGACTACATCTACAATTGGCCGGTGAGCCAGTGGGCCGCCGTGGCCAAGGTGAATTTTGGCTCCGAAGGATACGTGAAAGCCGGCGTTTTCGATTCAAACACCGCCTACCTTGATACGACGCCCAATCCCGCGTCGTTGCCGGCCTTCCCCGGCGAGTCCAAAGGCGCGATCTTCCCCGCCGAAGTCGCATGGACGCCGAAATTCAATGGCCTCGCGGGGAGTTACCAGATCGGCGGCTGGTGGAGCAGCGACGACGACGCAAATGTCGCGACCAGCATCAACGGGGAGCCGATCCTCGTGTCAGGGCTGCCTGGGATTCCCGGTCGCGGACGCTACGGATTCTCCACCGTGTTGCAGCAGCAACTCGCCCTTGCGCCCGACAACCCGGACAAGAAGAACAACGGGCTAAACGTCTTTTTCCTCGCTTCCTACGCGGATCGCCGCACGTCGACCACCGACTACCAGATCTTCGCAGGCATCGTGCAATACGGCCTGGGGCCCTGGAGGCCGAGGGATGGCTATGGGATCGCGGTCGGCACAACACATGTCAATTCGAATATCGCCAGCGGGCAGACCCTGGCCAACTCCTTGGGCGTCGGCCCCGGTTATGTGCAGAACAACGAATACGTAACGGAAGCCTGGTATGGGTGGCAGACGGCGCCCTGGCTCAACTTGAAACTCGACGCGCAGTACGTGATCTGCCCGGGTGGATATTCAGCCCCAAACAATCGCAACGCGTTTGTGTTGGGTGTGAGAACGACGGTCGATTTCTTTTAGAGTTTTATCCGCCAGCCCTCGCGGCGACGGCGACAGCGGGAGGACGGGCGCATGGCTGATAGAGAGCGGCGGGTCGCAAGAAGCGGACCCGACGGCGCTTCGCCGAGCGAAGCTACGAGCGGCGTTCCTGACAAACTTCCGTTCGCCCGCGCCGCCAGCATCATTGCCGTCATTCTGCTGGCGGGGGCCCTGTTCGGCTACGACCAAGGGGTCATCTCTGGCGCGCTCATCGGAATCGAGAAAGCGTTCGACGTCGGTCACGTGGCGCTTGAGATTGTCACCAGCTGGGTCACCCTGGGCGCTCTGTTCGGGTCGCTCGGCGGCGGTTACGCCGCCGATCTTTTTGGCCGAAGGCATACGCTCCTCGTCGCGGCGGCTCTTTTCGTCATCGGCGCGCTCGTGCAGGCCTTCGCCCCTGACGTGCCAATCCTTGTCTTTGGCAGGCTCGTGGCTGGCTTCGGCGTTGGCGTCGCCGCGGTCGCCGCTCCGCTTTATGCAGCCGAACTTGCCCCCACCGCACAGCGTGGACGGTTCGTCTCGTGTTACCAGCTCGCGATCACCGTCGGCATTTTCGTCGCCTATTTCGTCAACCAGGCGCTTGCCGGTCCCGAGGGTTGGCGCACGATGCTAGGGGTCGCCGCGGTGCCCGGAGCCCTCCTCGCTCTCGCCGTGCTGGTCGCTGTCGAGTCCCCGCGCTGGTACGCCAAGGTTGGACGCCGCGAGGACGCTCTCCGAACGCTCGTCGCTCTCGGCGCGGAGCATGATTCCGAGGCGCGGCTTGCGGCGATCGCGAAGTCGCTGCGCGCTGAGGTCAAAGCGCCGTCCTGGGGAGAGGTCTTTGCACCGCGCTGGCGAACGCCGCTGATCATCGGGCTTGGCCTGGCGGTCCTGCAGCAGCTCACCGGCATCAACGCCATCATTTACTACTCGAATAGCATCTTCGCCGCCGCGGGCTATGCGACGCCCGCAGAGCAGGCCCAAGCCACCACTTGGGGGATCGGCGCGGTCAACGTGCTGTCGACCTTCATCGCGATCGCCTTCATCGATGGCCTCGGCCGGCGCCCGCTCCTGATCGCTGGCCTGATCGGCATGGCGCTCAGCCTCGCCGTAGTCGGCTTCGCGTTTTGGCAATCGGGAACGCAGGGGAGCGTTGGAGGCTCGGCGGGCATGATCACGCTCACAGCCCTTGTCGTTTTCATCATCTCATTTGCGTTCTCGGCCGGCCCGGTCACCTGGACAGTCATCAACGAGATCTATCCCAACGAGATCCGTGGACGGGCGGTGGCGGTCGCGACCGCGGTCAACTGGGGCGCGGCATTCCTCGTCAGCGCATTCTTCTTGTCTTTGGTGAAAGCAATCGGACAAGCGTACACGTTCTGGCTCTTCGCCGCATTCTGCGTGATTGGTCTCGTCTGGGTCGCTATGGCCGTGCCCGAGACACGAGGCCGATCTCTGGAAGAGATCGAAGCGTCATGGCGCCAAGCGCCGGGGCGGTCTTAGCTTAAACACCGACGATCGCCTCGAACGCGGCCCGCACGCGCCGGCGCGAATCGCCGAGCGCGGCCGCGAACGCCTCGAAGTCGGGAAAGCCATTCGCCGCGGCGATGCGGCGCTTGACGCCGGCTGTCGCCTTGCCAGGATCGAATGGACCGGAAATCGACAAGCGCATGAATTGCGTTGCGTCCGTGTACAGACGATGCGCGTCGACGAGGACCTCGGCCTGTTCAGGCGTGATCAGGCCCGCGCGGGCCGCCTCTTCCACGACCTTGCGGGTCGAGATGTCGAGGATGGCGGGATGCTCATGCGCGAAAGCCAATTGCGCGTATTGGGCGATGAACTCGATGTCGATCAGCCCGCCCGCGGCGAGCTTCAGATCCCATACGTCGCTGTCGCCTTTTTCCTTGGCGATGAGCCGACGCATGGCGTGCGTCTCCTTGGCGATCTTAGCAGCGTCGCGTTCGCGCGTGAGCGTCTGCCGCACTGTCTTTGCGACTTCGGCTCCGAGGCTCGCGTCGCCAGCGACAAAGCGCGCGCGTGTCAGCGCCATGTGCTCCCAGGTCTCCGCTTCGTCCCGCTGGTAGAGTTTGAACGACGCGAACTGGGTCGCAAGCGGACCCTGGCGGCCGGAGGGCCTGAGGCGCATGTCGACTTCGTACAGGCGCCCCGCTTTGGTCGGCGCGGTCAGCGCCGAGATGAGCCGCTGCGTCAGGCGCGCATAATAGAGCGTGGGACCAAGCCGCTTGCGACCGTCCGACTCGCTGGCGTCTGCCGGAAAGTCGTAGATGAGCAGAAGATCGAGATCGGAGGCCGCGGTCATTTCGCGCGAGCCGAGCTTGCCGAGCGCGACAATCGCGACCCGGCCGCCACGGATGCGCCCATGCTCGGCGGCGAAGGCTTCGATCACGCGCTTCAGCAGCGCCGCGATCAGCCCTTGCGCGAGCGCGCTATAGGCGCGGCCCGCACGGTCGGGGTCAAGGCGCCCCGACAAGAAATTAAGGCCGATATGAAACGTTTCCTCGGCGGCGAAGTCACGCGCCCGGTTGAGAGCATCCTCGTAGCTCTGCCCTTGGGACACGAACGTCTCGACCCGTGCGCCCATCGCCTCGTCGTCAAAACTATTGTCGAAGTCGAGGCTGCGCGTCGGATCGATCGCGGCGTCGAGCACATGCGGCCGGCTTGCGATGACCTGAGCGAGCCGCGGCGCGCTGCCGAGCACGTCGCCAAACAATTCGCGTAAAGCGCTGTTTGAGCGCAGGATCGACAAGAGCTCGACCGAGGCGGGCATACGCGCCAGGGCCTCGTCGAAGGCGGAAAGCGCGGCGTCCGCGTCGCCCGATCCGGCAAAGGCTTCAAGCAGCGCCGGGGTCAATTCCGTCAGCACCTCCCGCGCGCGGGCGCTGCGGACTGCGGCGCGTCGGCCAAAGTGCCAGCCTCGAACGGTCTCGGCTGCGGCTTCGGGACGCTGGAAGCCAAGCGCCTGCAGAGTAGCGAGCGTCGCCGGATCGTCGGTGACGCCGGTAAAAACAAGATCGCCGGAGGCGACGCTGAGCTCCGGCGCGTCCTCGAACAGCCGCGCATAGTGGCGCTCGACCTGTGTCAGGTGATGGGTGAGATCGGCGACAAAGCCATCGAGCCGCGCATAACCGCAGAACTTGGCGAAGCGCGTCAGCGCCTCGCGCTCGAAGGGAAGGCGTTGCGTCTGCTCGTCGGCGACCATCTGCAGCCGGTGTTCGACTCGGCGGAGAAACGCATAAGCCAGGCTCAGGTCATCGACCGCGTCTGCGCTGATCCAATTGTCGGCGCACAATCGCTGCAGCATGTCGAGGGTGCGCGATCCGCGCATCTGGGGACGCCGTCCGCCGAAAATAAGCTGCTGGGTCTGGACGAAAAACTCGATCTCGCGGATGCCGCCGCGCCCAAGTTTGACATCGTGTCCCGGCACGACGACGTGCTCGTGTCCGCGCAAGGCGTGGATCTGGCGCTTCATCGCGTGGATGTCGGCGATCGCCGCATAATCGAAATACTTGCGCCAGATGAACGGCGCGAGGTCGACGAGGAAACGCTCGCCAAGCTTGAGATCGCCCGCCGCCGGACGGGCTTTAATGAGCGCCGCGCGCTCCCAGTTCTGGCCCACCGTCTCGTAATATTGATAGGCGCTTGCCGTCGATAGCGCGACTGGAGTTGAAGCCGGATCGGGCCTCAGCCGCAGATCGACCCTCAGCACATAACCGTCGCCGGTGCGCTCCTGAAGCAGGCGCGCCAGCGCCTTAGTCAATCGCACGAATAAGGGTCCGGGCTCGCTGCCTTCAGGAATTGAGGGCGCGGCGGGGTCGAAGAGGACAATGAGATCGATGTCGCTCGAATAATTAAGTTCGCGCGCGCCGTGCTTGCCGAGAGCCAGCACGACGAGGCCGGAGCCGCTCTCGATATCCGCCGCATCCGCGTCGAGCGCCAGAAGTCCCGCGCGCGCCTGCTTGCGCAGCAAGAACGCGAGCGCGGCGCGAACGGCGGCGTCGGCGAAACGGGTCAGCGCCTCGGTGGCCGCAACGACGTCCCAGACCCCGCCGACGTCCGCCAACGCGATCAGAAGCGCCGATTTGCGCTTGGCGCGGCGCAGCGCCTGCATAAGCTCGGCCTCGTGCTCGTCGCGACGCGAGATGAGCGCTTGAACGAGCGCGTCGAGCGATTCGCCGGGCGGGCTTTTGAGCAGCCGCACAAGGCGGCCTGGGTCTTCCCGTATCAGCGTCCAGAGATAAGGCGAATGATCGGCAAGACCCAACAAGACATCGCGCGTGCGGCCGTGCTCAAGTTCGGACTTAAGCTTCGCCGGCGAAATCTCCAAAAGCTCCGCGAGCCGGCGGCGCGCTTCAGCCGGCGCGGAAAGCCGCGGCGCATCGTTGAGGCTCTCAGCGAGCGTTACGGTCATTCAAGACCAGCTCGGCGACGGGCAGCGGTTGAGGCCGTTCGTCCGCCGCTGCTGGCAAGGTGAGGCGCACGCGAAGCCCGGGCTGATTGTCCTCGAGGTCGACCGTTCCGCCATGCATGCGCACGACCGCCGCGGCGAGCGAAAGCCCCAAGCCGGAGCCCGGCCGCGAACGCGAGCCTTCCAGCCGAACAAATCGATCGAGCACCCGCACCCGATCCGCCGGCTCAATTCCAGGACCGCGGTCGGCGACCGTGAGCTCTACGGATTTGCCCGCGCGCCGTGCGGTAATAACGACATCCGGCTTCGACCGAACGTCGCCAACACCCCTTCCGGAAGCGCCATATTTGAGCGCGTTGTCGACGAGATTGGCGACCGCCTGGCCGATCAGTTCGCGATTGCCCCGGACCATGAGCCCATCTTCGACATGAACAACCAAAGTCACGCCTTCTTCTTCGGCGATCGGTTCGTAGAGCTCAGCGACGCTCCTCGCCGCCTCGCCGACATCGAATGGCTGAAGCGGCCCCAGGTCGCCGCCCGCTTCCGCGCGTGCGATCAACAAGAGGGCGTTGAAGACTCGAATCAGCTGATCCGATTCCTCGATCGTCTTCTCAAGCGCCTGACGATAGGTCGCGGCGTCGCCCCCAAACGCGAGCGCCGCCTCAGCGTGGTTGCGTAGCCGGGTGAGAGGGGTGCGCAAGTCATGCGCGATGTTGTCGGAAACCTCCCGCAGTCCCGCCATCAGCTCGGAAATGCGTCCGAGCATCTCGTTCAGGCCTTCAGCCAGCCGGTCCAATTCATCGCCCGAGCCGGACACCGGCAGGCGACGGGTCAGGTCGCCCGCCATGATCCCGTGCGCCGAGGTGTTGATGTCGTCGATGCGCTTGAGCACCCGCCGGGCGACGAAGAGAGCGCCTGCCGCCCCCAAGACGGCGAAGAACACGAGCGAGAGCGCCAGCGCGCGCACCATCACCTTGCCGATGCGGGCCCGGTCGCCGAGGTCATGGCCGATCAGCAGGCGGAAGCCGCCCGGCAATATATAAACGCCCACCAGCGCCTGCCGCCCCCGGTCACTGCTCCCGCTGCCGCGATAGATGATGGGCACAAAGCCCGGGTGCAGCAGCACCTCGGCGGGAATCTGATCGACATTGCCGGCGAGCGGTTCGCCGATCGGGTTGGTGAGCAGGTAAAGGGAGGAGCCGGGCTCGCGTTTGCGCGCCTCGATGACGGCTTCGAGCCGTCTTATGCCTGCATTGTCGAAGGCGTCGATGAGGCCCTGCGACTCCACGTCGATGGTGCGCGCGATCTCCCTGTCCACCACCGAAACGACTTGCCAGGCGATGACGGTGAGGACGATGCCAGCGCCGATCGCGCTGAGAAGGAGGATCGCCAGCGCGAGCCGAAACGCTGTGGCTCCGAAGAGCTTACCGAGCGCCGTCACGAATCATGTAACCGGCGCCGCGAACCGTGCTGAGCAGCGGCGCGTCGAAGTCGCGATCGATCTTGGCGCGCAGGCGCGACACATGCACGTCGATCACATTGGTCTGCGGATCGAAGTGATAGTCCCAGACATGTTCGAGCAGCATGGTGCGCGTGACCACCTTGCCGGCGTTCTGCATCAGAAATTCGAGCAGACGGAACTCGCGCGGCTGCAAGACGATTTCCTCGGCCCGGCGCGTAACCTTATGCGACAGCCGGTCGAGCGTCAGGTCGGCCACCCTGAGCACCGTCTCCTCCGGCGCGCCTTTGGTGCCGCGACGCGACAGCGCTTCAACCCGGGCCAGAAGCTCGGAGAACGCATATGGCTTTGACAGATAATCGTCGCCGCCGGCGCGCAGGCCCTTGACCCGGTCGTCGACCTGGCCGAGCGCCGATAGAATCAGGACCGGGGTCTCGTTCTTCTGCTCGCGCAAGGCGCCGACCAGCGTGAGGCCGTCCATTTTAGGCAACATGCGGTCGACGATGGCGACGTCATAAGCGCCTTCGAGCGCCAAATCGTAGCCTGTGACCCCGTCATTCGCCTGGTCAGCGACATGTCCGGCTTCTCGGAACGCCTTCGCGAGATACGCAGCCGCGTCGCGATCGTCTTCGATAATGAGGATGCGCATGTCGGACATATAGCGAAACCCAGGCGCTAAGGCGAAAAAAGATGGCGGCAGGCCCGCGGGGGATTGGGACCTGCCGCCACTTTTGCCGGAGTTGCGCGGGCGGGGGGTGTGCGACGCCGACTTTGACGAAAGGGCGCGCTATGCGCTGGGCCGGGGACGTGCCCATATTCCCTTCCGCCAATCTCATCTCTGCGTCCGAGGGCGTACCCGTCGGACGCCGAATAAACTTAAGACGCGCGCGTTGGCAGCGTCAGATAGTGCTCTCCATCGTTAGACTTGACACGCACGAGCACGGACTTCTTGCCGCCCGACTTGGCCGCGTCGATCGCCTCGGCGACGTCCGCCGGCCGACTGACCGACTTGCCCGCGACCTCGAGGATCACATCGCCCTGCTTCAGGCCCTTGTCCGCGGCCGCGCCATCCGGATCGACTTCCGCGACGACGACGCCTTCCTGTCCGTGCGCTGGGCGCAAGGTCAGTCCGAGCTTGGCCAGCGCAGACGCTCCGTTTTCGTCATCCGAGTTTCGCGTTTCCGCAGCCGCCGTCTTGTCGGCGGGCATAGTCCCGAGGGTCACGTCGATGGTCATCGGCGAGCCGTTCCGGATGAGCCCGAGCTTGACGGTCTTCTTCGGACCAAGCGCCGCGATCCGGCGGGCGAGATCGTGCGGGTCGGCGACGGTCTCGCCGTCAACAGTAGTGATGACGTCGCCGCTCTTCACGCCGGCTGCTGCCGCGGGCGAATCCTTCTGGGCCGCCGCCACCAGCGCGCCGGTCTGCTCCTTGAGGCCGAGATCATCGGCCAGATCCGCGGTCACATTCTGAATCTGGACGCCGATCCAGCCACGCGTGACCGAGCCGTTGTCCTTGAGCTGCTGCACGACGTTCTTGACGACGTCGCTGGCGATGGCGAAGCCGATGCCGACGCTGCCGCCCGACGGCGAGAAGATCGCGGTGTTGACGCCGACCACCTGGCCCTCGGCGTTGAAGGTGGGGCCACCGGAATTGCCGTGATTGACCGGCGCGTCGATCTGCAGGAAGTCGTCATAGGGTCCCGAGCCGATGTCGCGTCCCCGCGCCGAAACGATGCCGGCGGTCACGGTTCCGCCGAGGCCGAACGGGTTGCCGACCGCGATCACCCAATCGCCGACGCGCGGCGTATGAGGGGCGAACGTGACGTAAGGAAAATCGGAGCCCTGCGCCTTCAAGAGCGCGAGGTCGGTTTTCGTGTCGACGCCGATCACCTTGGCGGGCATCGACTTGCCGTCGGCGGTCGTGATGGTCACTTCCGTCGCGTGATCGACGACATGATCGTTCGTCACAATGTAGCCGTCGGCCGAAATGAAGAATCCGGAGCCCTGGGCTTGCGAGAAATGATGGCGCGGCGCGTGGTCGCCTTCACCATTGTTGTTGCCCTCCGGCATGCCGAAGTGGCGGAAGAAATGATAGAACGGGCTGTTTTTCGGGATGTCGGGCATTGTCGGCGCCGAGTCCGAATCGTCGTCATCAACCTGGTCGGCGTCCGAGAGCTTGACCTTGACCGAAACGACGGCTGGCTTCACCCGGTCCACGACATCGGCGAACGAGGCCGGGCCGGCAGGCGCTTGGACGGTCGTCGCTTGCGTGGTCGTGTCGGCGGACACGGGAGCGATCGAGGTTTCGGCCGCGACGCCAGCGAGGGCCGCGAGCGCGACAGCGCCCAAAAGCGCTCCACGGAGGGAATAAGGGGGTCGATTCAACGACATCAAAAGCTCCGAGCATCTCAACAATTGCCGCGGAGACTGTCCCGCCACCGCACGATGGAGAGAATGCGCTCGATCGCCTAAACACACGATGGCGCTAACATGAAAGCTTGGTAATGTAGTTGAGGCGCGCCTCCTCTCGGCGGGAGAAGACGCAAGCGCGTCCAGCGCCTCGTGCCGTGTCGGGCTTTAGCCTACTGTCTCCTCCGCGGGAGGAAGCTCAGGCGTCGACGGTCTTGGATTTCGGCTTTAGAACCTGGCGGCCGCGATACATGCCAGTCTTGAGGTCGATGTGATGGGGGCGGCGCAGTTCGCCCGAATCCTTGTCCTCGACATAGGTCGGCGCCTTGAGCGCGTCGGCGGAGCGGCGCATGCCGCGGCGTGAGGGCGACGTTTTGCGTCTGGGAACGGCCATTGAACTAAACTCCAATCGAAAGTCGGGCGGCTGGCCCGTGAATGAGAAGGCGCGGCTCTTACACGCAATCGAGCCGGAACGCCAGTCGTTAAAGCCATAGACGGAAAACCGCCTCACCGCGCCTCTCGACGCCTGTTTGCATCCACCCCCTTGAACGATAGAAGGCCGCCCCGCCTTGGTGTCTTTGCCTGTGGTCAGGAACGCCTGCCGGTGTCCGGCCTGCCGGAAACGCTCAATCGCTTCGTTCAGGAGCGCCGTCCCGTGACCGCGTCCCTGAGCGCCGTCGATCACGAACAGCGCCCAAACGTAACCTGTCTGATGGTTTGCGCAGGTGAAGCCCTGGATCGCAGCTTCATCCTCCGAAACGAGGAAAATCGCCTCGTTAAGATACCACTCGACTTCCGCGGGCGTGACGAGGGAAGGGTCGTCAAGCCGATTTTCAGCGGTTCCATGCCGCACCTCGTGAATGCGCGGCAGGTCGAGCGTGGTGGCTGAACGCAGGCGCGGAAACATGTCGCGACCAAGTAGCCGGGACGGACCTCCCGATCCAGCGCGGCGCCGGCTTCAGGCGGCTCCGCGCGTCTCGAAGGTCGCGAAGGCCATCGCCTCGCGCGGTTGGCGGTTCGCCCAGAGGACAAACTGGAACGCCTGATAATAGGTCTCGCAGGCTTCAAGAGCGGCATTGACCACGGCCGTGCACTGCGCGTCGTTCGCGCCCGCGCCTCCCGCCAGGCACAAGGCGTGGCGAAACATCACCACGTCCTGCTGGCTCCACTGGTCGAAATGCCCAAGCCACAATTGTTCATTGATGAGCTGCGTCAGTTCGCCGATCGCGGCGCGCTTGTGCGCAGGCGTCTTGAGGTCGAACGAGCAGCTGACATGCAGGGATTCCATATCCGGCAGCCAGGTGAAGGCCACGTCGTAATTGGCGAACTTGCCCGAGACCAGGATAGAAATCTCGTCCGTCTCGGCCCGATCAAAGGTCCATTCGTTGACCGCGGCCAATCGCTCGACGACGTCGACAGGATGCTCGCGACGCTCGCCAGCGTCGGTTTCAATGAGGTTCATCACAGGTCTTTCGCGGGAAACGAGGAACGAAGCAGAGGCCGCCTCGACCCTTGAGCCGCGCAACCCACTACAACCTTGCTGATTCGCACCCGTTCGTAAACCGATGACTCTTATGGGTCCACAAAAACAGTAAACGGAATCAAGACTCTGCTAACGGAACGCGAGTTGGATCAAAGCCTTGGCTCGTTGAGCCTCGCCTCGAGCGCGGCGATCCTTGCGGCAAGCTTCTCGTTCTCGTCCCGCGCCCGCGCCGCCATCTCCTTGACCGCCTCGAACTCCTCGCGGGTAACGACGTTCATGCCCGACATCATGCGCTCCATCTGCGAGCGGGCGAACGTCTGCGCCTCGCGTTTGGCGCCGTCGGCAAGGCCCGCCGCGTCGGTCATAAGGCGCGAGAGATCGTCGAAAAAGCGGGTGTTGGTCTGAGGCATGGGCGTAAGCTCCGGGCGCGGCCCGCTTTAGGGACGAAGCAGGCTTCACGCGTATGTGGCGCGGGGCCATCCGCCGTGCAAGAGCAGCCTCGCGGCGGCTTCATTTTCCGGTTGCCCTGGCCGCGGATCTCGCCCAGCATTGGCGTTTCGACCTCCCCGACCTGATCCCGAGCCTTTTGCCCATGCGCATTCAAGCCGCCGTTCTTCGCCAGCCCGGACTTGCCCCGCCCTACGCAGAGTTGAAGCCGCTTGAAATCATCGAGCTCGACCTTAGCCCCCCCGGCCGCGGCGAAGTCCAGGTTAAAATGGCGGCGGCGGGCCTCTGCCATTCTGACCTGTCGGTGATCGACGGTTCGCGCCCTCGCCCGACGCCGATGGCGCTCGGCCACGAGGCGGCGGGGATCGTCGAGGCGGTCGGCGACGGCGTGAGCGACCTCGTCGTCGGAGATCACGTGGTGCTGGTGTTCGTTCCCAGTTGCGGCCGCTGCGGCCCGTGCGCGTCGGGACGTCCGGCGCTCTGCGAGCCGGCCGCGAAAGCCAACGCCGCCGGCACGCTGCTGTCCGGCGAGCGGCGGCTTTCGTTCGAGGCTGAGCCGGTCAACCACCTTCTCGGCGTGTCGGCCTTTTCAACCCACGCGGTTGTGGCGCGCGAATCCTGCGTGAAGATCGACCCCGACCTGCCGCTCGAACTCGCCGCCTTGTTCGGCTGCGCGGTGCTGACCGGGGTTGGCGCGGTCATCAACACCGCCAAACTCGAGCCGGGGCACTCGGTCGCGGTGGTCGGCTTAGGCGGCGTGGGCTTGAGCGTCGTTCTCGGCGCGAGGCTCGCCGGCGCGCGCCAGATCATCGCCGTCGATCTCTCCGACGAGAAGCTCGCCTTCGCGATGAAACTCGGCGCAACGCAGACCGTGAACGCGCGCTCGAACGACGCGGTCGGCGAAATCAGGCGCATGTCAGGCGCCGGCGTCGATGTCGCCTTCGAAATGGCCGGCTCGGTTCCGGCGCTCGAACTTGCCTACGCCGCGACCGCGCGGGGGGGCATGACGGTGACCGCCGGCCTGCCCCATCCGGACAAGCGGATGACGCTCTCCCCGCTCGCTTTGGTCGCCGAGGAGCGCACCCTCAAAGGCTCCTATGTCGGCTCGTCGGCTCCCCAGCGCGACGTGCCGCGGATGATCGCCCTCTTCCGCGCCGGCCGCCTGCCGGTCGACCAATTGCTGACCCATCGCCTGAAACTCGAGGACATCAACGAGGGCTTCGACCGGCTGCGCGAGGGGGTGGGGGTGAGGCAAGTCATCATGTTCGACTAGCGCCGCCGAGAGGGCGCCGCGCGCGAATTTCCGGATCAGCCATGAAGCAGAACAGCGTCAACGCCGCAGTCATGACCGCCCCGGGACAGTTCGAAATCCGACGCTATCCCTATCCGGAGATCGATGACGTCTCCATGGTCATGGAACTCGAAATGTGCGGGATCTGCGGCACCGACAAGCACACCTTCCGCGGCGAGACGGTGCAATATGCAGGCACGCCAGCGGAATCCCATACGCCCTTCCCGATCATTCCGGGCCATGAGATCGTGGGCAAGGTCGCCGAGATCGGCAAGACCGCCGGCCGCTCGCTCGAATATGCCGGCCAAGAGCTCAAGATCGGCGACCGGGTCGTCCTGTGTCCCGACATTCTTTGCGGCAAGTGCTGGTATTGCCGGAACACGTTCGGCTTTCCCCTGTGCCAGAACATCAAAGGCTACGGCAACGCCTTCACCTGCGACGAAGGCCCGCATCTCATGGGCGGCTGGGCCGACTACATCTATGTCCGAAAGGACGCCTTCGTGTTCAAGGTCCCCGAGGACATGGAGCCGCGCATCGCGGTCATGTCGGAACTGATGACCTGCACCTTCAATCTCGACAAGGCCAAAGAGCTTTACACGATGGGCGGCGAAGGCTTCGGCTCGGCCGCGACGATCGTCATCCAGGGCGTGGGTCCCCTGGGTCTCCTGCATGTGCTCAAAGCCCGGCTCATGGGCGCAGGCGCGATCATCGCGATCGACCGTTCCGATTTCAGGCTTCAACTGGCGAAGGATTTCGGCGCCGATCATGTCATCAGCCTGACCGGAACGACCCAGGCCGAGAGAGTGCAAGCCGTGCGCGATCTGACGCAAGGGCGCGGCGGCGACGTCATCGTCGAATGCACCGGCGTCGCCGAGGCGATCCCCGAGGGGCTGGAAATGGCGCGGCGCGGCGGCGCCTATTTTGTCGCGGGCGTGTTCGCCGATGTCGGCGACATACCGATCAATCCGCACCGCCATTTGCTGGCGAACCAGATCCGCCTCTTCGGCATGACCAACCATCCTCCGACCGGCTACCCGAGCAGCCTGCGCCTTCTGAACAAGTTCAAGACAACCTATCCGCTGGAAAAATTCGTCACCCACGAATTCCCTGTCGATCAGGTCGACAAGGCGATGGCGCAGGCGTTCGATATCGACAGCTGCATGAAGGTCGTACTGACGCGGAGCGGGGGTGACGGCGAGGCTCATGCTGTCAATGGATCAGCGAAGCAGAAGTAGCCGGCGGCGCAAAAACGCTTCGCGCCCGCCGGCGTCTTCGTTACTATTACTTTATTGGCTCCGGAGTTTCTTTCACCGTTAGCCAATTCTTGTCCGCGCGGCTGATATTTTCAGCTTCGTTCTTGCGCCACTCAGTGGTCCAGTATTTCGTGTGATTTACATAGAGCTTACCGTTGACGATGGTGAAAGCCTCGGGGTCGACGGTGTCCTTGTGGCCGCCCTCGTAGGAAACGCCCATGGCGCAATGCCCGTCATATTGAGCTGCATATTTTTCCGGATTCGCCTTGAAGAGGTCCAGATCCTCTTTATTGGCAAACTGCCAGCGCGCGTCATGCCAGACAGTCTGATAGTCAAGACTACCGGGAACGGCCTTACCGACGGTGAAATAAGCAACCGTATCATAGCCACCAATCGCCAGTCTTGGCATTCCGTCCATGCTTGGCGCCGTATCGGCGAAAGCAGGCGAAACGAACGCAGCAAACATCAATACAGTAAGCGCTTTGTTGATTGTTCGCATAGTTCCTCTCCTCTTGATATTCACAATGTTAATCCATAGAATCAGCACGCACTTGAGCGCGACCTAAATGTAGGCATGATTTAGCGCTGCAAAACAATACTCAGAAAACGGGTTCTCGAGGACCGACGACCTGTTTTGCACCGGTGCAATCGATAGTTAAAAAAATTTAGCCTCAAGTCAAGAGATTTTTTGCACCGGTGCAATTGCCGAGCAATCCTATCCTTGCGGTTGAGCGCGCCGCATCCGGAAGGCTAGGTTCGAGGCGGCGCGGTCGAGCCTCGAACGACGAGGTGAACCGGCATGACGACCTGCCGCGGCGGACCGCTTTCAAAAAGGAGTTGCGCCGCGACTTGGCCAGTTTCGTACGCCGAAACGCGAATTGTGGTGAGTGGCGGCTCCGACAACGCCGCCTCTGGAATGTCATCGAATCCAACGATCGACATGTCCTCCGGGACGGAGAGGCCACGCTTCTTCGCCTGATTGAGGATGCTCAAGGCAAGGTTGTCGGAGAGGGCGATGACGGCTGTCGCCTCGGGCGCTTTATCCAGGATCATGCTGGCCCCGTTCCCGAAGGCCCGTTCCTCCTCGGGCGTTCCGCACGCTTCTGCGATGGGCACGTCATGGATGGAAATCCCCGCCTCTGCCAGCGCATCGGCGACACCCTCGAGTTTCTCGAGGAGAGGCGGTCCTGAATCGACAAGCCGACGCACGCTCCCCGTCGGGGGATGGAAGACCGGCGGTCTGAAGGAATATAGGGTTGAACCGATCACAAAGCGGCGATGTCCAAGTTCGAGCAGGTGCCGGGTTGCTTGTCTGGCACCGTCACGGTTTTCCGTCCGCACTGATTTCACATCGGGGACGTTCAAATCCATAACCACGAAGGGCAAGCGACGGGGGGCCTCGGCGCTTAGCAGGCCAACTTGCTCAACACCCGTGAAAATGAAGCCATCGACAAGCGCGTTCTTGATGCCCAAGGCTTCCTGATCGGCCCGACCGGACACAAGCGACAGTCCAACGCCTTGATCTTCACATGCCTGAGCCACCCCGGCAAGGAAGTTGTGCTGGAAGGTATTTTTGAAAAACTGCGAGATTCCCGTATGCCCGAAAGGCAGGATGCCGATGGCGTTGACTTTGCCCAGGCTCAGCATTCGCCCTTTCGGGTCCGGTCCGTCGTAGCCCAGTTCAAGGGCGGCCGTCTTGATGCGCGCGAGCACTTCGGCCCGAACAAGGTTGGGTCGGCTGAAAGCGTTCGCGACAGTGGACTTCGACACTTTTGCAGCTCGCGCCACATCGAGAAGTGTAAGGGCCTTGCTCATTCTGGGTAGATAGCACTTTCCCGCTTACGGGCTTAATTGGTCGCGTAAGAAATATCCGGCCGCGCCAATATCCATTGAACCGGTTCATAACCCCGGATCTCCGGTCCATTGACGAGCACGTGGCGCTGACTCAAGTCTTCGATATGGACACCTGTATGAAAGTTGTGTTGGGACGAAGCCGGGGGCTCGCGAGCCGATCGCAAGAAGCGGCGCCTATTTTGGCTGCGGCGCGGTAGCGCCGCCGGAGGTCCCTGGCGGGGGCACGACGTTCGGATCTCCGGTCTTGGGCGCCGGCTTCTGGATGGCTGGGTCCACCTCTTTCGGGTGGATGACGCCGTTCGACTGGCTCAGCTCCTTGCTTAGGCTCGGTGCCGGCGGGTTGGCGTCAGGAACGGTATTCTGTGGCGCAGGAGTCGTCGTCTGAGCAAACGCCGCGCCGGCGACGAGAGTGCCGGCGACAAACAGACAAAATCGTGAGCCGATGATCCGCATGCGCTCTGAACGCGTCGACGTGCGGAGCGTTCCTTCACGAGTTGGCGCGAAGCTTTCGCGCTGATACGGCCTCTCTACTCCGACGGTCCGCGCCCCTTCGTGGCTCGCAGAAAAGCGACCAACAGAAGCGGCGCGGCGGGCCATTGAAACCAGATCTCGTGCAGGCCGCTGAACATATTGATCACGAACAGGAAGACAGCGACGGCGATCATCACGACGCTGGCGCGAGGCAGGCGCGTGTACCAGCCCCAGACGCGAGCAAAGCCAGTCTTGGCGCTGTCTGGGGGCGCCGGGGGCTTCCCCATTAGCCCGGGCGAAGGCGCCTGTGGCCGTGACGGCGCGCCGCCTTGCAGGACACGGTAGCCCGTCACCGGATGGGCGACGTTCTTCAAGCTCTGTTCGCCGAGGCGCTCGAACCCGATCGACAGTTTGTTGTGCACCTGGTCGTAGACCGGGCCCGAGATCAAAATTCCGCCGGGCTCAGCCAGTTCCTGCAGTCGCGCCGCGATATTGACGCCGTCGCCATAGACGTCGTCGCCCTCCAGCATTACATCGCCCAGATTGATGCCGATGCGAAAATTCATCCGCTGGTCTTCCGGCAGCTCGTCGTTGTGGCTGGTTAGTTCCTGCTGCGTCTCGACCGCGCATTGCACCGCCTCGACGACGCTCGCGAACTCGGCGATGACGGCATCGCCCCACGTGTTGACGATGCGCCCCTCGTGGCGCTCGATCAGCGTCGCCATGGCGGCGCGGCGCCGGCGTAGCGTCGCGAGCGTGCCTGCTTCGTCCGCCCCCATGAGGCGGGTGTATCCCGCAGCATCCGCGCAAAGAAGCGTCGTCAGCCGCCGCCTGACCTTGTCCGTCATGGGGAGATATTAGCGCAAAAGCTCGCGGATGGCGCGGGGCGTCAGTCCGCAACGGTATTTGCTCGGCCGTCGTTGACGCTGTTCAGGCTCCGGTCTTGGCGGAGAATTTGTCAAAGACGTTCAGCAGCAGCATCTCGACATGGGCGGCTACCGCATTTGGCCCTACTTTTAGGCTGTTCGGATGCCCGCACCCGTTTCGCAGGTTCAATGCGCTAACTAGCTGCGCCTTCACGTTCTTCCCGATTACTTTGATGTTTTCGAGCCGATCGAGGAAGTCGGCCTCGGTCATTTTACCGATGTCATCGGTGGTCGAGGCGGCCTTCCACTTGTAGTTGATCCGGGCGGCCTCTGCGTTGAAGGCGGCTAGATGTTTGGCGACGACCTCCTGTTGGAGGACCGCAACAGCCGCAATCCACGACATCACGATGGCAGAGCGGTAGAGCGCCAGCTCATGGCACTTGATCGCCTCCTCGACGAACGCGCGCGTCGTGTCGTCCTTGATATTTGTCACGTGTTTGCGGAGGTCCTGGGCGACCTTGGCCGCCGCCGCCGGGAGCTTGCTCACCCCAAGTTGCTCGAGACGGGCATGGCCCTTTTCAGACACCTCATAACCGGCAAGAAGGTGGATCGTGATACCTTTTGCCTTGGCCAGAATGTCGCCGACGTTCCAATTGTTCATGTTGCAGCCCGCTTCCCGAGCCCGCTTCATGATCGCAGGGCCTTTAACAGGCTGATCCAGGCTTGCGATCGTAAGGAGGACCCGATCCGCTCGCGAGAGGTCATCTTGCTGAAGCGCAAGCTTCAGATCATCAGGGCTGAGCAAGTCTGGCTTTCAAACTTGCCATCTCGGTGGCCGACAGCGACATCCTGTTGTTGGCCAGACTATTGATGCGTTGGGACGTGATGAGACCGTCGAGTATTTGGGTTAGATTGCCGTTCATAGATTCTTTATAGTAGCTGGTGGCACCCTGCATGCTCTTCCGAAGTTCATCCCGGTCGAACGTGTCTTTCCCCTTGCAAATCTGAAGATGAGCGGCAGCCACGATAGCAACGTCAGGGCCCGATTTCGCATTCAAGCGCGCCGCGACTGTGTTTGGAGCCAAGTTGCCTAAGTCGTCGGAAACTGGGGATTTAGGATCGACATTGTTGCTTGAAGATGGAGGAAGCGGTGCGTCAAAGGTCCCCGGAGGGGCAGAACTCATCAGGGTTTCAAGATGGGTGAAGAGGTCCTTGACGGCGTCGGTATCGTAAGGGGCTTCGCCTTCGTACTCGAATTCAATATGTCCGATCTTGATCTTGAGCTTGGTTGGCATGTGCAATCCTCCGACGAAAGCTAACAGAGGGGTGTCTCAACGGGGAGTGTTACTGAGGCATGTCTCGACATCCTGCTGTGGATAACTGAAGGATTTGGCAGATGGGGCGAGCGAGCTCGTCGCTGAGGTGAAACGGAATCTTGTGTAAATTCTTTCTGATTTTCTAGGTATACGCTATACTGCCGGTTTCGCCGAAGGAAAGCCTCATGCCCGCGCGAACCACAGAGCCCGATCCGCTCCTGACCGAGGCGCATCAGCGCGCGCAGCGGATTTTTGCCCGCCTCATGGGCGGCGAGTCGATGCGCGCTATCGCGGCTTCCGAAAACCTCAGCGTCCGCCGGGTCCAGCAGATCGTCCGCGAGCAGCTTGATCGGCGCAACGCCAAAATCCCGCCGACGATTTCGCGCTTCTGCAGATCGCGCGGCTCGAGCGGGCGCTCGACCTGATCGGCGCCCAGATCGACGCTGGCAAACCTTCGGCGGCGCACGCTTTCGTCCGCATTCTCGACCATCTGAACCGCCTCGCGCCCGACCGCCTGTGGCTCAAGCCCGCATACCGGAGGCATGGCGACGAGGTCGAAGCCATGGAAGACCGGCTCGGCCGTCTCGACGCGGCGCGCGAGGCTTTGGCGGTGCGACAGGGCTCGGCCGAGCTTCGCGCGAATTCAGCGAAACGAAACGGGGCGCAAGCCCTTGATATCACAGGAAATGGCGAAACGGCTGATTCGCCGCGCCCAATGATTTCAGAGACTTAAGGGCGTCAGAGCGAGACGTTTTGTTTCGCTTCGCGAAATCGAGCCTCCCCGCCCTTAAGCAGAAAAAGCGCTCGAAAGCGCACTCAAAGCCCTGAAATCATTGACGCGCGTAGACTTGCGCAAGCCCGTCACGCCGCCGCATCGACCTCGTTCAGCCCGCGACCGCCCGTCCAGACTTTCGCCACCTGAAGATCATCGGTCAGATGCACGAGGTCAGCGCGATGGCCGGCTTTGAGCCGTCCGATCCGGCCGTCGACGCGAAGCAGTCGCGCAGGCGTCAGCGTCGCCATCATCAGCGCTTCGGCGAGCGGCGCTTTGAGCACTTTGACGACATAGTCGACAGCGTCGCGCATGGTGATCGCCGCGCCGGCGAGCGTCCCGTCTTCGGTGGTCAACCTGTTGCCGACCCGCGTCATCCGCCGCCCCTGCAACTCGAACACGTCCGGGCCGCCGGCGGCGGGCGGCATGGCGTCGGACACGAGCGCAATGCCGCGCGCGCCCTTGGCGGCGAGAGCGACGCGGTAGGCAACGGCATGCGCATGTTCGCCGTCGGCGATCAGGCCGCAGAGGATGCGCGGATCGGAGAGCGTCGCGCCCACGACGCCCGGCGCCCGCGAGGTGAGCTGGCTCATGGCGTTATAGAGATGGGTGACCGCGCTCGCGCCGGCGTCGAACACCGCTTGCGCTTCCTCCGCGCTTGCGTCCGAATGGCCCAGACTGACGATGATCCCGGCTTTCGACAGGCGCGCGATGAACTCCAGCGAGGCCGAGGCCGGCGCGAGCGTCACAACCATCACGCCCGCATGGGCGGCGATGAGCGCACGGAGGTCTCCCTCCCGCATCGGGCGAATGAATTCCGCCGGATGCACGCCCTTGCGCTTCGGATCGATGAAGGGCCCTTCGACATGGATCCCGAGCGCGCCTGGCACGCGTTCGCGCGCCTCGCGCGCGGCGGCCAACGCCGCGTCAAGCACGCGCGGCGCGTCAGTCACCACCGTCGGCAGAAAGGCGGTCACGCCAGCGCGCCGATGCGCAGCCGCGATCGCCGCGATCCCCTCGACGGTCGGATTGGCGTTGAACAGCACGCCGCCGCCGCCATTGATCTGCCAATCGACAAAGCCGGGGCTTAAGGTCCCGCCGCCGAGATCGACCTGCTCGCCGCCGCGAGGGCGCTCGGCGAAAGCAGTAAGCGCCTGGATCGAGGAGCCCTCGACAACGAGCGCGCAATCGTCGTGCAGCCGCTCGCCGTCGAAGATGCGCGCGCCATAGAGAACCTTCATTGCGCTGCTGCTCGTTGCGCCGCCACTGCGCCGCCAACGAGCAGGATCGCCCCGTCGGTCGGATCGTACAGCGGGGTCGAGAGCCGCGCGGCGACGTCGGGCTCGAAATAGGGACGCATGGCGTCGCCCACGCCGCCAACCAGCGCGACCCGCTCCGCGCCCAGCGCGACAACCCGACGCGTCAATGCGCCGATGGCGTGCGCCGCGGCGTTCACGATTTCGAGCGCGTTCCGATCGTGGGTCGCAGCGTGCTTGAAGACGCGCGGCGCGAAAGCGCCGAAGTCTCCAGGTTTCGCGTCACGCGCCCAATTCATCATCGCCACCGGATCGCCGCCGAATTCGGCCACGATGTCGTCTGTGAGCGCGCTCGCCGGCTGAAGGCCGTCATAGGCGCGCATTGCAGCACGCAGCGCGTGAAACCCGATGTGGGAGCCCGATCCGTCGTCGCCGAGCGCGAATCCGCGCCCGCCAATGATCGTTTCCTTACCCTCTACGCGGGCGATCGCCGCCGAGCCGGTGCCGGCGATCACCAGGCCGCCGTCGGCGCCGGCGTGCGCGCCGATGCAGGCGGTCGCGGCGTCATTGGCCGCGCACACCAGCCGAAAGCCAGGAAAAGCGGCCGCCACTCGCGTCTGGTCGCTTCCCTGCTTGAACCCCGCGAGCCCAAGACCCATTGCGATCAGCCCCCGATCGCAGTCGCCTCCCCTTTGCACAACCTCATCGACGACCGCGCGCACGGCCGCGACGGCAGCGGCAAAGTCGACATGGATGTTCGCCGCGGCGCCGACCGCCTCGGCCAGCGCTGTTCCCTCGGCGTCGCGCAACCGCGCGCGGCAGCGGGTCGCGCCGCCATCGACCCCGAGAAAGAGCGGCGCGTGGGTCACGCCACCGCGTCCACTCTCAATTCGTCGAGGATCGCCGCTGCAGCCGCCCGAAGCGCGTTCGCGGAATCCGTTGTCGTGAGCCCCTTTGCGTTCGCCCCTCGCGGAGCCTGCTCGGGCGTCACCGGCAGATGCACAAAGACTGCGGGAATCGCGGACTGTTTTTCGTTAAGATAATGCAAGGCCCCGAAGTAGAGATGATTGCAGACAAATCCCCCGGCGTCCCTCGACATCCGCGCGGGAATTCCCGCCTCTTTAATGGCCCTCGCGATGGTCCGGACGGTCGCCTTCGTCTCCAGCCATTCGGGCGCGGCGCGTGAGATTCTGAGCCCCCTTCGCAGGACGCCATCGTTGTCCGGCGCGGTCGCGTCATCAAGATTATGCGCGAACCGCTCGACGCAGACGACCGCGCGGCGCGCAGCCTGACCCGTCATCAGAAGCGCCTCCGGCCGAAGCGTTTCGATCGCGTCGACAAGTTTCTTCACCGAGGAGTCGTAGACGCAGGGCAGCACGCGCGCGACCGCCACAGTGTCGCCGTGGCGCCAGCCCTCGAGCTTTTGCGCCGCCTCCCATGAGGCGTTGATCGTCTCGCCGCCGAACGGCTCGAAGCCGGTGACAAGAATTGTGCGCGGCGGGCTCGACACGATCAGGCGAACAGGCTGGCGCCATCGGCCAGACGGCGAACGTGAACATCCGCGTCGCCGTAAGCCGCATCGATCATCGTCAGGCGCTTGAAGAGATGGCCGGCCTTGTACTCATAGGTCATCGCGATGCCGCCGTGCATTTGCACCGCCTGCTGGCCGATGAACTTGGCCGAGCGGCCAATCTGCGCTTTTACCGCAGACATGGTCTTGGCGCGCTCGGTCGAATTGTCGTCGTCCGCCATCATAGCCGCGAGATACATCATGCTGCGCGCCTGTTCGAGCGCGACCGTCATGTCGGCGGCGCGGTGTTGCAGCGCCTGGAACGAGCCGATGGTGACGCCGAACTGCTTGCGCGTCTTGAGGTACTCGACCGTCATCGTCAGCGCTTCGGACATCGCGCCGACGGCTTCGGCGGAAAGCGCGGCGATCGTCTCGTCGACCGCCCGCTCGATCACCGGCAGCGCGCCGCCCGGGGCCCCCAGAACGTCATGGGGCGCGACGCGGACATCGGTGAAGCCGATCTCCGCCGCGCGTTGTCCGTCCTGGGTCGGATAGCCGCGCCGGCTCACGCCGGGAGCGCCCGCGTCGACAAGGAAGAGGCCGATGCCGTCGCGATCGCGACGTTCGCCCTTGATGCGGCCCGAGACGATCAATCGATCGGCGCTGTCGCCCTGGCCGACGAGCGTCTTTTCCCCGTTCAGCACAAATCCCCCGCCACCGTCCTCGACAGCGCTGAGACCCACATCGTTGAGATCGAAGCCCGATTGTTTCTCCATATGCGCGAAGCTCAGCTTAAGCTCGCCTCCTGCGATCGCCCCGATCAGTTCGGCCCGCTGCTTGTCGCTTGCCCCGTGCTTTATCAGGGCGCCGCACAGGACGACGGTTTGGAGGTAGGGCTCGAGCGCCAGCGCCTTGCCGAACTGCTCCATGACGATCATGGTCTCGACGGCGCCGCCGCCGTAGCCGCCATCGTCCTCAGCGAAAGGCGCGCCGAGCAGGCCCATTTCGGCATAGTCGCGCCACAGGCCTTCGCTCCACCCGTGCGGGCTCGCTTGATAGGTCTTGCGAGCCTCAAACGCGTAACGGTCCTTCATCAATCGCGCGACATTATCGCGCAGCTGTTCCTGTTCGGGGCTGAGCTCGAAGTCCATGTGTCTCAGAGCCCCAGTATCGCCTTGGCGATGATGCTACGCTGGATTTCGTTCGATCCGCCATAGATCGAAACCTTGCGGTTGTTGAAGTAAATCGGCGCGAGCGGCGACGCCCAGTCCGGACCGACCGGCGGCTCGTTGCTCATGTCGTCGGGCTCGCGATAGGGCAGCGCGTAAGGTCCAACCACCTCCATCAAGAGATCCGTGGTCGCCTGCTGGATCTCCGAGCCTTTGATCTTGAGCACGGAAGACGCGGGATCGGGCTTGCCGGTACGGGGGGCTGAGATGACCCGCATCTGGGTCATCTCGAGCGCCTTCAGCTCCACTTCGACTTCGGCGAGCTTGGCGCGGAAGAAGGGATCCGCGATCTTCGGCCCGGCGCCGTAGACCGGGATCGAGGCAAGCTGGCGCACCCGGTCCAGGCGCGCTTTCGAGACGCCGACGCGGGCGATTCCGTTGCGCTCGTTGGCAAGCAGGAACTTGGCATAGTCCCAGCCTTTGTTCTCTTCGCCGACAAGCGCGTCCGCCGGTACGCGCACGTCGTCGAAGAAGACCTCGTTGACCTCGTGCCCGCCGTCGATCGTCTGGATCGGCTTCACCGTGATGCCTGGGGTCTTCATGTCGACCAGGAAGAACGAAATGCCCTCCTGCTTCTTCGCCTGCGCGTTGGTGCGCGCGAGGACGAAGATCCAGTCGGCATATTGCGCCATGGTGGTCCAGGTCTTCTGGCCCGAGATCACCCAACCCTCGGCGTCGCTCCGGGCGCTCGTCCTCAAGCTCGCAAGATCCGACCCCGCGCCGGGTTCCGAGAAGCCCTGGCACCACCAGTCGCTGAGATCGATGATACGCGGAAGGAACCGCTCCTTCTGCGCCTTGGAGCCAAAGGTGTAGATCACCGGGCCGACCATGCTGACGCCAAACGCGACCGGCTCGGGCGCGTTGCCGCGCTGCGTCTCGTCGAGGAAGATCGAGAGTTTGATCGGGCTCCATCCGGCGCCTCCCCATTCCTGCGGCCAATGCGGGGCTCCCCAGCCCTTAGCGGCGAGGATGCGCGTCCAGCGCACATAATCGTCTTTGGAAAGGCGGCGACCGGCGACCATCTTTTCGCGAATCGAGGCTGGCAGGTTGTCGCGCATGAAGGCGCGAACTTCCGCCCGAAATGCGATCTCGTCCTCGGTCAATCGAAGGTCCATGGGTCGCCTCCCTAATCACAATGCGCGCGAAGCGGGCTTGGGCGCGAAATTTGCGCCTTGCCGCCAATGTCGGGCCTTAGCCCAACGCCGTCAACCATCTAACCAGTCGAGCTGCGGCTCCTTCGATCGCCAAAGACAGAAGTTAACGGTGATGTCCTGGGGCCACGATGGCCCAACACACCCGCTTTTGTTGTCAAGGTCATACTTTCGCGGCATTTTGAACCGCGATGGTCGCCGAATTGTTCTTGCGACAATTCGTCCAAGCGGAGTGGAACTCTCTTCCCCGTGCGCACTGTCCTGACCATCTTCGCGGTCGCGCTCGTCGCCGTGATGTCGGTTGCGCTCGTCGCGCCGTATCTCATCGACTGGTCCGCGCAGCGCGGCGCCATCGAGACGCAGCTCAGCGCAATCACGGGAGCGGACGTCTCGCTGACCGGGCCAGTTGAACTCAGGGTGTTGCCGACGCCTTACCTGGCGTTGGGCGAAGGTTTGGTCAGCGCGCCAGGCCCGGACGGGGCGAAGCTCTCGTTCGCCTCGGCTCGGCTGGAGCTGGCGCTGGTCAAGCTCGCGAGTGGGCAGATTCGGTTCTCCGACATTCGTCTCGAGAAGCCGATCCTTACCCTCGCTCGTGGTCCTGACGGCGCGCTCAAGCTGCCGCCGATCAAGATGACGGGCCTCCATTCGACCGGGTTCGACCGCCTGAGCGTGCGGGATGGCCAGGTGAAGATCGTCGGCGGGCGCGCCGAGGCTGAGATTTCCGGCGTCGAGATCGACGCGGCCGCGCCCTCGCTCGACGGACCGGCGCGTCTCAACGGCCAGTTTTCCGGCCCCGACAATGCTCCCGTTGTCTTCTCGCTCGCCTCGGAAAAGCCCGGACCGGAAGGGACGTCGATCCGCCTCGAAGTGAACGCCGGTCCGAGTTGGCCTGGCGCGCAGCTCGACGGCGCGCTCCAAGGCGACTTTTCCGCCGGACCTGGCGGCCTCCGTTTTGCTGGCGCAGCGACGCTCATCGGAACGGCGCCCGGTGAGGATGCGCCGACCCCATGGCGGGTCGCGGGGCCCGTGACCATCGATTTAAATCAGGCGACGCTTCGACAGGCGGAATTTCGTCTCGGACCAGAGGAACGAGGAATCCGGGCGGATGGGGACGCCAAAGTGGTTTTCGGCTCGCCCGCCCAAATCAGCGTCGCGCTGAGGGCAAAGCAGGTGAACCTCGACTCGCTCCTGCGCCGCAAGGGCGAGGATGGAGTTGCGCCTGCGCGCGCACTAACCCTGATGACCCGGATCGTCTCTGCGGCGCTTCAGGGTCGGCAGAATGAGGCGGCGATCGACGCCCAAATTTTGGCCCAGCCGATCATTCTTGGATCGCAGACGTTGCCCGACGCCAGCGCGACGCTGAAGTCAGCGCCCGGCGCGCCGCTCAATCTTGCTTTCGACCTTGGCCTTCCGGGACAAAGCCGCCTGCGCGCGGAAGGAAATCTGGACACTGGCGGAGAGGCCAAGTTCCGCGGCGACGTCGCTTTCGTCAGCGCCGACTTGCCCCTGCTGCGCGAGTGGGCGAGTCTGGGCGCCCGTCGGCGGCGGCCAAAGCCGTCGCTTTCGCCGAGGCGCTCCCTTATCGCAGCGCGTCTTTATCGGGCGCGGTGGAAGCCTCGCCGACGGGATTTTCAGGCCGCAATCTCAAGCTGACGCTGGACCGCTCGACGCTGACCGGCGCTCTCGCGTTCAAGGGGGCAGACGGCGCCCAGCCCGGCCGCCTTGATGTCGACCTCATGAGCGATTCGCTCGACGTGGACGGCTTGCCGAGCCTCGCGACAGGCAATTCGATCAGCGATCTCGACCTCTCGCTTTCGCTGAGGGCAGGTTCGCTGCATATCGCCCGCGTCGGCGAAACTGAGATCGACAGCGGCTCGCTGGCGCTGAATTTGGCCAAGAGCGGGCCGAACGTCACCCTCAAGCGCTTGAGCGTAGCGGGCCTGGATGGGGCGTCTTTCGACATCCAAGGCGCAATCGGCCCCGACTCGACTGCAGCGACCGGCCACCTGCGAGCCGACCGCCTGCACGATTTCGCCATGTTGGTTTCGCGTGTCGCTCCGAGCGACTGGAGCCGGATGCTGGTTGCGCGAGCAGCCGAGCTTTCTCCCGCGGCGCTCACCTTCAACGCCCATGGCGGCGCAACGGACGTCGGCGCCGTTCCCGCCGTCGATTCCCTCAGAGCGAACGGCTCCGCGGGAGAAACGCAGTTCTCCGTCACCATCGATCCTCGGCCGAACAACACCGGCCATGCATTCACCGTCGCCCTCGATTCGCCAAACTCGGGCGCGCTGTTGCGCCAGCTCGGCGTGCACACGCCAACGTCAGGAGGCGGGCGCGCGCACATTGGGGTGAATGCGAACGGGGGATGGGAGAAGGGCTACGACGTCGATGCGACCTCGCAGGCGGCCGGAGCGGACCTTACGTGGCGCGGACGCTTCCTGCCCACGGCGGAAAGCGGGGACGCCAAGCTGTTCGGCTCCGCCAAGGCTAAATCGGCGAACCTCGCTCCGCTTGCTGTCGCCCTTGGCCTCGCGCCGGCCAATGGCGGCGTGGTCGGCCCGGCCGACATCGGATTCGATGCGACCTTGCGCGGCGACCGATGGAGTTTCTCACGGCTTGCGGCGACAATCGCCGGGGTCAGGGCGAGCGGCGACCTCACATATCAGCCGTTGAAGCCGGTCGAGGCCGTGCCCGAAGCGAGCGCCGATATTGCTCGCGCCGAGGAGGCGGTCGGCTCTGCTGCGCCGGGCAAGGCGCCGGCGCCCGCTTCCGCGGAGATCGAGGGTCAACTCGCGGTCGAGCGCATGCCGCTCTCCGGCGTTCTGGCGCTCGCGCTCGGACCGCCTCAGCCGGCGCGTCCTGGCGCGCGCTGGTCGGACGTGAGATTCGCGCCCGTGCCGCTGCGCCCCCCGTCCGCGGCCGTAAAGCTTAAGGTTGCAACGCTCGATTTGGCGGACGCCCTGACGGCGCGCGAGTTTGCGACGACGCTCCGCTTCGATAAGGGCCGCCTCGATCTCGACGACGTCGCGATGCGGATCGCGGGAGGCGAAGCGTCCGGCCATGCGACGTTGCGCCGCGATGGGGACAATGTGACTCTGACCGGCACGCTGGCGCTCGATTCGGTCGCTCTCGACCGAATCGGATTCACGGGCCGCATCGGCGCCGCGGTCGATTTCGCTTCGACGGGGCGAAGCCCGGGCGCGCTCATCAACGGACTCGCCGGCTCAGGGACAATGACCTTCGCCGGCGCAGCGCTGGCCCGAAGCGACCCCTTGGCTCTCGACCGGGTGCTTGCGAAGGCGCAGGCCCAGGATGCGCCACCGGATGAGACCAATATTGCTTTCGCCTTCGGCAACGAGCTCAACCGGGCGCCGTTGGCGATTGTCGATGGATCGGCCCCCCTTTCGCTCAGCGCGGGCGTTGCGAAGATCGGCCCAATCAAAATCCCCGACGGACAGGAGAGCCAAGCGCTGAACGCGGATTTCGATCTGCGCACGCTAACGACACAGGTGCGCTTTATGCTCACCTCATCGGCCAGCGGGTTGAAGTTCTGGTCCGGACCGCCGCCAAGCGCGGGCGTGACCGTCGACAATGCGTTGGAGGCGCCGAAGCGCCAGCTCGACGTCAGCTCGCTCTCCGCCGCGCTCGCCGCCCAGGCGATCGCGCGCGAGACCGATCACATCTCCACCCTGGAAGCCGACATCCGCGAGCGCGCCTTCTTCAACCGCCGTCTCAAAGGCGAGCGCTTGATGGATCGAAGGCAGCAGGAAATCCAGGACTTTGAGGTCGAACAGGCGCGGCTGAAAGGGCAGGCTGAACGCTTGCGCTCTCAGGAGGAAGCGGAGAAGGCGGCCGACGCTGAAGCGGCGAAGAAGGCGGCGGAAGCAGCCGCAGCTCGAAAAGCCGAGGAAGACAAGAACGCAGCGGACAGCCTCGAACCGGCTAAGGACGGCGAGAGCGGGCAATCGAGAAAGCCGTTCGCGTCCGCTCCAGCGCCGAAGAGCGACGAACTCGGCGCCAACGGGCCCAGCTTCTCGGCTCCGACGCCGCCGCCGAGGCCCAAGGCGCGCCCAACGCAAGTCGATCCCTCAGGTCTCTACTGATCGAGACGAACGCCGCCATCGTCCACGGGGTGGAACCCCCTCGCGCCTTCAGCCTCGAGCACGAACACCCGGATCGCCGAGGACAGATTGGCGCCATCGCGCGAGGCGTCGATCATCGCCGCGAGGCGGTTGAGCGATAGCCCACGGTCCGCCGCGATGGCGTGCAGCCGCCGCCAAAACGCATCCTCAAGGGAGACGCTCGTTCGATGTCCGGCGATGACAAGCGAGCGTTTGACGACGCGCGCGTCCGCTTTGTCAGTCGACATCGGGCTTTGTAAGACGCCGGGCGTCGAGGCTCGCCTCGGCGAGCGCGCGTTCGCTCTCAACGAGACGCTTCGCGGCTTTTGACCGGCCGAATCGAGCTCGGTTCTGAGCCGCTTCCGCTTGGCTACGCTCGCGTTCTTTCAGCTTTCGCGCGCGACGCAGATTGACGATCTCGGCCACAGAGCAGCTCTCGGCTATTTTTTGCGGAAGGCGTCGATCGATACGACCTTTGTCTGCCCGTCCGGCTCCGCGGGCTTCTCGGCGTTCTGAGTCGACTTTGGGGCAGAGGGGGCCCGCGTGGACAGCTTGGCGGGCGCGGGCTTTGCCGGGACAGGGGTCAGCGTCGGGCCTTTTTCCTCCTCCGCAGCCGCCGAGCGATTGGCCGTCTCCGAAACGCGCGGCTCAAGCTTGAATCCGAACGGGACAGACGGATCGGTGAAGCCGGTGATCGAGTCGAACGGCACGATCAATCGCTCGGGCTTGCGGGAGAAGTTCAGGCTAACCTCGAATGCGTCCTGGGTGACGACGAGATCCCAGAACTCATGCTGAAGGATGATCGACATCTCGTCGGGGAAGCGCTGCTTGACCACTGGCGGCGCGATCACGCCAGGCGCCTGGGTCTTGAACGCGATGTTGAAATGGTGGTCGCCGACGAGCCCATTGCGCGCTGTGTCGGCGAGAACTTTGCGCACGACGGAGCGTAGCGCGTCCTGCACCAGAAGGTCGTAACGGATGAGATCGGTCGCCATGAATTAGCTCGTAGCCCCATCAAGATTTAGCTGAGCGCTCCCGGCCTTGCAACGCAGGACCCGCAAGAACGTCATGGCCGATGCCCGGAACGGCGGGAACTATGGCCCAAACCTAGTCCCCGCTGGCCGATCTGCGATGTCGCATGTCCCGACGCAAGCCCCGTTGCTGGAACGCCGACCTCCGGCTTTGTCAGCCCTCACCGCCGGCGGGATCGAGCGCGGTGAGAATCCGGTCAGCCAGAACGCGATAGTCAGCCGCCTCAGCCGCCTCGGCACGCAAACCGAGTTCGCCAACCGTTTGCTCCCATCCCGCAGCGGCCCGCGACATCTCGCCATTGAGACCAAGCAGATCGACCGTCAGCGCCACCTCGCGCATTTCCGCCGCGCGGCGAAGCCCGTGGGTCATCACTCGCTCCAGCATATAGGCCGAGCGCTTCTTCCAGTCGAAGCCGGGATAAGTGTCGTCAAGCGAATCGAGCACGGTCTCGATGACGCCCGCTTTTCGGCCGGCCAATACGCACTCGCAAACGAGCGCCTCGAGCCCCTTCATCATGACCGAACGGATCATCTTGACGGCGGAGGCGGCGCCGACTGGGCCATCGTGGATCCTGGCCGACATGCCGAGGGACCCAAGCGCCGCTACGGCTGCTTCGACATACGGGCCGCTGATCAAGAGCGGGGTTCGGTGCAGGCGTGGATGGACGGGCGCCATCACGGCGACGTCGACATAGCGCCCGCCTGCAGCCTCGACCTCTTGCGCGGTGCGTAGCTTGGTTTGCGGCGCGCAGGAATCGCAGTCGAAAAAGAGCGCTCCCTTGGCGAGGCCGGGCAAGGCCGCTAGTGCGGCTTCGTGCGCCTGGTCGGCAGTGACGACGGAAAAGACGGCCTCGGCGCCTGTCGCCGCCTCGACCGCGGTCGAAGCGCCAAGAACCTTCGCCGCCGCATAGTCAGCGCGCTTCGCGCTCCGGACCTCGGAATCGGGCGACTCCGTCTTGATGTCGTAGGCGCAAATGCGCGCCTTGAAGTCCGTTTCAGTGCGCCAGCCGTCGAGAAAGGCGTGCGCCGCCTCGCCGAAGCCGAGAAAGGCGATGGAGCCGGAACTTATTGTCGAATCCGCCATACGGTCACTCGGCGCATCATCGCGCCGAGAAGCCGACGCCGCGTCTAATTATGGGAATGATCGGCACGGGCGCCAGCAGTTCTGCGCTTCTCTGACGGGGCTCGACGAGCGCGGGTCGCAGCGGCGGCTCAGCCTTCCGGACCGGTCGCCGCCCGCGCGACCTGGGAAAATGAGAATACTGCATTTTCTTGCCGACTCCGGGTATCGATGGCATAATTTTCCCATTCTTCAGTTCCAATCTGAGGTGGGTTTCCAGGGTGCGACTGAAACGAGATAGGATGCGCTGTGACATTTGAGATACAGTGTGACATGGAACAAAGATTATTTCTGTTTGAATCGGCTGTAACTCATTGAAAAGGCTCATTTCGAAAAAATAAACGCTAGTAAATGCAAGCAAATTTACTAGCGTTTAGTCGCGTTTACTGACTTTTAACGACGCTTACTTGCGTGTTTTTTGCTGGGTCCGAGCGCGCGAGCCGGTTGGGCGCCGCCAGGTTCGACAGGACCCGGGACAGCGCCAACGTGGAATGGGAGGATGCGAGCGTACATGTGTGATGCCGGCCAGACGGCCGTTTCCTCCTTGGCCGCCAAGCCGAAGCGCAGCCCGTGAAGCGCCCACTCTCCGGCCTGTCTTCCATGGCGACCCGGCATATTCTCGCAGATCTCGCCCGCGATTATGAGGCGCGCCATGGGATCCTCGTCGAGATCCGCTCCATGGGCGGTGTCGAAGCCGCGAAATTGGCGCGGGCCGGCGAGGCGACGGATGTCGTCATCCTGGCGTCCAAAGTCATGCGCAGTCTCGAGGACGAAGGCTATCTCGCCAAGGGCGAGACAAGAGCGTTCGCGCGCTCGGAGATCGGCATTGCGGTCCGCAAGGGCTCGGCCCTGCCGAGCGTCGCGAGCGAACAGGCCGTCAAGCAGACTATGCTGGATGCGCGGAAGGTTTGCTACTCGACCGGTCCGAGCGGCGACCACCTGAAGGCCCTGTGCGAGAAATGGGGCGTGCCGCCGGAACGCACGCTCCTGGCGCCGCCGGGCGTGCCAGTGGCGACGTTGGTTGCGAACGGTGAGGCCGATCTCGGCTTTCAGCAACTGAGCGAGTTCATTGGCCAACCGGGCATCGAAGTCGTCGGCTCTCTGCCTCCAGAAATCCAGACTGTGACCGTGTTCTCAGGGGGAATCGCAATGACGTCGCAGGACCCCCAGGGCGCGCGCGCGTTCATCGCCTATCTGGCGTCCCCCGAAACAGAAGACGCAAAACGCCGTCACGGCATGGAGCCGGCGTGAAAGCCTACGACACTGATCAGCCCCCGGGATCGGGCGCGTCGCCTTCCGGCTCGAGAAGATCCCAAGGGTTCGGCATCTTGTCGACCGGCGCTTCGATGATCACGGGGCCCGGTTGATCAAACGCCCAACGCAGGGCGTCCGAAACAGCCTGCGGCCCCTCGGCGCGGCGCGCGGCGGCGCCAAAACTCTCGGCGAAGCGCACGAAATCGGGATTCTTGAGATCGGACGCGATGACGCGACCGCCGTAGAGGTCCTGCTGCATCCGCCGCACATTCCCGTAACCGCCATCGTTGAACACAATCGTCACCGTGCGGATGTCGTGCTGGACCGCGGTCGCAAGCTCGTTTGCGGTGAAGAGAAACCCGCCATCTCCGCATAACGCGACCACGGGCTTGTCCCCACAGCCGACTTTCGCGCCGAGCGCAGTGGCGAAGGCGAAGCCGAGCGTCCCCTGATAGCCGGGCGTGATCATTTGGCGCGGGGCGTAGACAGGGAGAGCAGCGGTCGCAACATAGGCCACCTGGGTGTAATCGGCGACGAACACGGCATCCTCGGGACAAGCCTCGCGAATGGCCCGCAGGAAGCTCATCTGCGGAGCAAGGCTTCTGTCGAACTCAGCCGCGACCTCGGCTTTGACCTTGGCGACCCATTGCGTCCGGGCCGCTGCTTGCGGGCTTTTTGCTCCCAGTCCAGCGGCGA
This sequence comes from uncultured Alphaproteobacteria bacterium, assembly GCA_963737365.1. Taxonomy (GTDB): domain Bacteria; phylum Pseudomonadota; class Alphaproteobacteria; order Rhizobiales; family Beijerinckiaceae; genus Roseiarcus. The sequence goes on along the minus strand of CAVTSD010000001.1, from coordinate 1,006,271 downwards.
GCGATGCGAGCGCCACGCGAGCATCCGCAAGGATCGCCACATCGGGAGGCGCGCCTCGGCGAAACTGAGCCGGATCGAAATCGATCCTTACAACCCGCTGCCCTGGTCTCAGTCCCCATCTCCGGCGCGGGCTGCTGAACCGCGTTCCGACGGCCAGAATGACATCAGTGTCGCGCCACATTCGGAAGGCCTCGGCGCGACCGATCGACAACGGGTGGCGCGAATCCAGTATGCCTCGCCCTTGGAGGTGGCTGACGACCGGCGCGCCCAGGCCCTCGGCGATTGCACGCAACTCGGCGCCGGCGTCGATCGCGCCGATGCCGACCATGATCATTGGCCGATTGGCTCCTTCGAGCAGCTTGACGGCCTCCGCGATCGCGCCGGGGTCCACCCGCTGAGGTCCTTCAAGACTTTCGATCTCGGGGGAGTTATCGGGAGTGAACCGCGAACGAAGGACATCCGCCGGCAACTCGACCGCCGCGGGTCCTCGGCCAACGGCAAGGGATGCGAAGGCGCGCCCCACCAGTCGCGGCGCATCTTCAGCCGAGAGAGCGAGGCCATTCCACCGGGTGAGCCCGCGGACAATGGCGGTCTGATCCGGAAGTTCATGCAGCACGCCGTGTCCGGCGCCGATCTCTTCCGTCGCGACCTGGCCCAGGAGTGCGAGGACCGGCGCGTGACAAGCGTAGGCAGTCGACAGAGCCGCCGTCGTATTCAGAAAGCCCGGGCCCGGGACACAGGCATAGACCCCCGGCTTGCCCGTCGCCTGCGCAAAACCCAGCGCCATATAGGCGACACCCTGCTCGTGTCTTGCGTTGAGGACTCTCAGTCTCGACCGGGCGTCGTGGAAGGCGTTGAAGAGCGGATCGAGCTGGATTCCAGGCAGACCAAAGAGCGTCGACACCTCGCGTTTCAAGAGAACGTCGACGACCGCGTCTGCGCCCGTCATCGGCGGGGACAAATCCATCTCGGCGGCTCAGTCGCGATAAGCCGGCTGCTCGCGATCGAGCTTGCGCCGCAGAGCCTGCCACGGCAGCCAGCCCTTGTTCGCCTCCGAAGTAAACTGATTGGAAGTCCTCGCGAGCACGTCCTCGGAGGGCAGCGAGAGCGGCGCCCCGGTCGATTGCGCCGAGATCTGAATTCGGCAGGCCTGCTCCAAATAATACATCCAGTAGAACGCCTCGGCGACAGTCCGTCCGACGGTCAGCAAGCCGTGGTTGCGCATGATCAGGCACTGTTTCATGCCGAGGTCGCGCACAATCCGCTCGCGTTCCGTCAAGTTGTCGTCCGCGGCGATGCCCTCATACTCGTGCAGAGCGACTTGGTTATGGAATTCCATGCTGATCTGGTTCAGCGGCAGAAGGCCGCCCGTCTGAGCGGCCACTGTCATGCCAGCCAACGTATGGGTGTGCATCACGCAGATTGCGTCGGGCCGCGCGGTGTGGACGGCCGAATGAATGACGAAGCCAGCGGGATTCACGGGCCAGTTCGTCTCCTGCCGAGGCTCCCCATGGGCGTCGACCTCGACCAGCGAGCTCGCGGTGATCTCCTCGAAAAGAAGCCCATACGGATTGATGAGAAAGCGATGGCCCTCAACCGGAATTCGGGCCGATAGATGCGTGAACACGAGGTCCGTCATCCCAAAGAGCGCAATCAGTCGATAGGCGGCGGCAAGGTCCTCCCGGAGCTCGGTCTCAGTGGGGGCGCGGCCGGGCGCGGGCGGCTTCGGAATGGACGGCGCGCTATGCTTCATCGCGTTATCGGATCTCATAGGATTGCAGGGGATTGTCGCGCTCGGTGCGGCAGAGGTTCTCGGGACGCGTTTGAGCGACGGCCTGCGCGACGCTCACTACGCTCGTGGGAGGATAGTAGCCCGGCGCGATCACGGCACGGTCCATTCCCGGCCTCTCGGGGTGTCGACATATTCGGGCCAGCGGTATCCGATGGGCGCCTGGAAGTCGGCAGGCAGCAGGGGCGGAACCCATTCGGAGCCGCCAACGCCTCCGCCGGTGCGGTCACGGAACTCCGCCTGCGCCTTTTCGAGCGAACTCGGATCGCTCAGCAAGTCGATGAGGGTTGTGGCGATCACCGCCGAGGCCTTGCTCCACATTGGATCGATGCACGCCGGCACGCCTCCCATCGCATGCCGGACCCATTCGGGATAGCGATATCCAGGCTTCGGCGTTTGCAGCGTCGGACGACCCACATAGAGGCGCACGGTCGGGGCGTGCCAAGTGTAGTCGACGTAATCATCGGCCGCGTAGTTGAGCTGCCAGGCGGGCAGTTGCGCGCGGAACGCCTTCTCCGCCTCCCAAGGCGGCGTCAGTTTGCTCAGGCCTTCAAAAAAGGGCTCCTGCATTGGCTCAAGCCCGACTGATGTCTGCAGCTCACGCGCGAAGACCTTGGCTTCCTCCGGCCACTCCGGGGCGCCGAGCTTCTCGAAGTTGCGGAACGTGACTTCCGCCATCGCATGGTTGGGTAGACCGGCGCGGGTTCTGGTGATCCAGGCTTTCGTGACGGTGCAATGGGTCATCGCAGCGACATGGTCGGCGTTCCGGTCGAGCACGTCGAAAGCCGCCTGACACATCGGCAGGGTTGGCGCGCGCATCGCGTATTGAATTTGCCCGATTGCGGGAGCGATGTTGTCCGCGGCTGCTTGTCCGGCGATGGGAATGAACTCGTTCAGCGTCCAGCTGCCGGCGTGGGGCAGCATCGACTCCTTCATCATCTTCGAGTTTGTGTACATCAGGCATACCGCGTCGAGCGCGCCGGGCGCACGCGCGATCGCGTGCGCGTGGGTCACCGCCCCGCCTGCGGCTTCACTCTGCCAAGTCTCCGGATGCTCGCACTCGAACGTATAGATTCGACTCCAATAGGGCGCGCTGGTCGTATCCCAGAAGCATCCGTTCGTGAGTGCGGGAAACGAATGCGGATGAAAGCTGAAGGCGGCGTCGAGCCCGTCGTAATAGCCATGGGCGGCATGCACCGGCTTCGACCCGCACATCTTCTCGGCCGGCTCGCCGAAATAGACGAGCCTCCCTTTCAGCCCATGCGTCTCCATCGCATGCTTGGCCGCCAGAAAGCCGCCAAACGAACCGATGCCGAGGGCGGAGTGCGGGTCGGTGTGGCCGGCGGCGCGGAAGCTCGTTCCATCGCGCGGCTTTCGTCGCGGCTCAGGCGCCTGGCTCTGTCCGGGCACGGCGTCGTATTCGGCGTAGCCTGCGAGCGTCGGTCCAGCGCCGTTGCTCCACCGCGCTCGGAAGGCAGTCGGCATTCCGGCCGTTCCGCGCTCAACCTCAAAACCCTCAAACCCAAGCCGGTCCATATACCAGGCTGAAGACTTGTACTCGCGCCAGGACGGCTCGTGGAAATTCCAGATTGTCATGTGATCTGCTGAAAGCGCTGCATGCTTGCGCTCTAACCAATCAAGCGCCGTCTTCTGCGCCGCGCTGAACTCGCTGCTCATGATCAAACTTCGTCCCGGACAAGCGGAGCGGTGGAACAGTGGAGGCCGCCGCCGCCGGCAATCATTTTGTCGTAAGGGACTGTGATGACTTCCACCCCAGCCAGACGAAGCTGATCCTGCGTATGTTCGGAGACGCCTTCCGGCATAATGACTCGACCTGGCGCGATCGCGAGCGAATTGATGATGGACGCGTCGTCTTCGTGATGGACTTCAATGCGTCTGATTCCAAGCGCGTCCAGTCGTTCCAGAAACCAAAACGGCAATAGCGTGATGTTGGCCAGGGCGAGGTCAGGCGCGAGCATGACGAAGAGTCCGTCAATGTGAAGACGGTAGCCCGTGAGGGTCACTTTCAAGAGTTCGACGCCTTGCGATCGCAGAACCTCTTCAACTTGACGAGCGCCCTCCTCATTCACCCGCGACGAGAGGCCGATGACCGCGGTTTTATTGTTCAGCCATGCAAAGCTTCCGCCTTCAGCGACTCCTGAACCCGATACCGTCCGAAGGATAGGGCACCCGAGTCTCGCGAGTGTGCGCGTCACCGCGCGTTCTTCACCTCGCCTGATCCGCGGACCCAGCCGCGTAACGATAGCGCCGCCCCCGACTGCAATACAGGAGTCACGAGTGTAGCAGGATTTCATTCGGCCCGCGCCGATTTCGTCGAGATAGACGACTTCCACGCCCTCTTTTCTCAGCAAGGTCGTGTAGGCGTCGTGCTGCGCTTGCATTCCAGCCAGATCCGGCCCTTCAACCCCGCGCCAGTACCAGCCAGCCTGGGTGTCGCCGAACGCGCGGTTGTCGAGCCGCTTCGATGTATCGACGATGCTCACCTCATCTCCGGGCCTGTGCATCAGGACGACGCGCAGTCGCCCTACATCGGTGCTACAGCCCCAATTTCGACCCCACCAGCGCTCGAGCTGCTCTGAATCCTCGAACGGCGGGTTGGCTTCCGAGGGAAACAGCTTGATCAGCTGATTGTAGCGCCACTCGCCTTCCGTAATCGCGCCCAAGGCTCTCCCTCCTGGAGTCGGCGCCTAAGCGTCGAGAAGCCGCAAGTGTCAACGTAAAAGGCCACACAACGCGGCGCAACCGAAATTTGGAGTCTACTCCATTATCGTTCGCCGCCGGGGCTTGGAGCGCTTATTGATCAGAAGTCCTCGAAGGATCAGCGCAATATGGGGTAGGCCGATGCGCAAAAGATCTTCGGTGGTCCCGCCAGATCCGTAAACGAATCGAGCAAAGTTCATCGTCGCCACTCCGACGATAAGGTCAGACAGCGTGCTTGCATCGACATCAGCAGCGAGTCGTCCTCGCGCCTGGTAGGTGCGAATGATCTGAACATATTGTCGTTTGATCAGATCGTTCAGTCTCGCGCCCGTTCTGGCGGCGCGACCTCGAGGTTCGAGAATTTGCGCAGCCATCATCGTTCGCCAACACTCGCGCGACAAGTGTCGAAGGGCCTGTTCCGCGAGCAGCCGCTCGAAGGCTTCAATGCCTTTAAATGGATTGTCGGGCAAATTTTTCAGGAACGCCCGGCGCTCGGGTAGCGCCGCGCGAACATGGCGGAGGGCAAGCTCCATCAAAAGGTTGGGCTTCGTCGAGAAGTAATTGTAGACCGTCGCGGGGGCGACGGAAGCGGATTCCGCGATCTCCGCAACGAGCGTGGCTTCGTATCCACGAGTGGCAAATAGCTCCTGAGCCGCATCAAGAACCTTGGTCACTCTTCGCTCCCGCGGACTCTGAGTGGCTTTGGTTGCCGCCATGAGCGCTCGTCTCCTACCCCGAAGCGTCGGGCGCGCCGCCTATTTAGAGTTCACTCTAAAAACCGAGTTGACACAACACATGCGCGTCCACCAATATTGAGTGCATCACATCCTTTGCCGCGCTTTGACGTGGGCGCTGAGGAGAGCGTCAAGGCGCTCATTCTAGATCGCGAGGCGCGAATGGCGCGGGGTCGGGGATGCTGAAGCTCATCGACAATCCGCCGCCCTGGCCCAATGGAGCACGGTGCGCCGTATGTTTCTCCTTCGATTTTGACGCGGAAAGTCTCCTTCACCTTTACTATCCCGAAGACTCAAGGCGGCGTATCAGCCTGTCGTCCACGTTGCGGTATGGCGCGCGCGTGGCTGTGCCGCGCATCGTCGAGATCTGGAAGCATTTCGGCATCAAGCAGACAATGTTTGTCCCCGGCTGGTGCATTGAGACGTATCCGAAGGCGATCGAACTCCTGCTCCGCGACGGTCACGAGATCGCGCACCACGGTTGGCTGCACGAGAGGCCGAACCAGCTGTCGCGCCAGGATGAGGAGCGCGTTCTGAAGAAGGGCATGGAGATCATCGCTTCGGTGACGGGCAAGCCGGTCGCGGGCTACCGCTGTCCTTCCGGGGCCTATTCCGAGTACACGCTCGATCTCTTGATCGACAATGGCTTCGTCTACGACGCCTCGCTCGGTGGCGACGACATTCCCTATCTCGTCGAAGGCTCAAATGGCCGTAGGCTCGTCGAATTGCCCTCGGATCACTCGCTCGACGATTGGCCTCAATATGTGAACATGCGCGAGTTCAATATGGGCATACCCACAAAATCGCCCGCCCAGGCCATGGAGGTTTTCCGCGCGGATTTCGACGCCGCCTGGATTCATGGCGGCCTTTGGGCCGCAATCTGGCACCCGTTTGTCTCCGGGCGGCTTGCGCGGGCGGAGGCTATGGTTGGTCTCATCGAGCATATGCGCGACAAAGAGAGCGTTTGGTTCGCGACGCTCGCCGAGATCGGATTGCATATTCAAGGGCTCGTCGATCGCGGCGAATGGACCCCATCGGTCGAACGCGTCCCGCACTGGGAGGCCCCCGTGCCGCAGGTCGCGCGGCCTAGCCGGTAACTCGGTGGGCGGTACGGAAGTTGCTTTGCTCGCCACGAAAGCGAGACTTTGGCGAAAGCCTGCGAGGCGATCGCGGCAGATTGGGAGCAAGCCATGTCGGGTAGGTGCCTACTAGCCTTGGGAGCGGCCTTGTGCCTCATGGTCTCGACCAGGGCTTCCGAGGCTCAGAAGCTCCCGGATGACATAGCCGCCAGCAAGGTCATTAAGGTCGCGGTCAATTCCGGTTATCCTCCAATGGAAATGAAGGATGAAAAGACCGGAGAACTGACCGGGTTCGACATCGATCTGATGGCGGCCATGGCGAAAGTGCTAGGCCTCAAGGTCGAGTATCAGGACGGCGCCTTCGAGGCGATGACGCCCGCGCTGCAGTCCGAGCGCGTCAACATGATCATGAGCGGCTTTTACGACGTGCCCAAACGCCGGCCGATGTTTACCTTCATCGACTATCTCCGGGCCGGCGCGCAGTTCTACACTTTGGTCAGCCTTCCCGAGATCAAGGAACTGACCGACCTGTGCGGCAAGACGATCACGACCAGCCGCGGAACGAGTTATCCGGATACAGTGAAGACCTGGTCAGACAAGAACTGCGTCGGCGCCGGCAAGCCGGCGGTTGACGTCATCGTCGACACTGACCTCGGCCAGCAACTGACCAATCTGAAGACCGGCCGCGCCGTCGCGGCGGTCCAGGAACTCGAGGCCGTTCCGACGATCGTCGCCATGGACACGACCCTGTACCGTCCTCTGGGCAAACCCTTCTCGTCGACGCTGATGGGCATGGCGTTTCTGCCGGACGAAACAACGCTTCGGGACGCATTCGCCTTCGCTCTGAAGAAAGTCATCGCGGACGGCTCGTATGATGAACTGATCAAGAAATGGAAGCTTGACCTCAGTCCTTACAAGGAGGTCACTTTCGACGCCGGACCTGCTCCCTGAGTGGCGCTTCTGAGTTAAGGGGCGCGGCGGAGCTTTCGTTCGCCGAGGAAGTCGACGTCGCTCGGCTCCGCCACATCCGTCCGCGGCACTACGGCCGGATCGTCGCGGTCGTCGTTATCCTGGCCTTCGTAGCGTTCCTGATCCGGGCCTTCGCCATCGGCCGCATCGACTGGTCGACGACGCGCGAATTTCTGATCTGGCCCAGCATCCTCATGGGCCTCGTCAATACGCTGTGGATGTCCGTCGCCTGCATGACGACCGGAATCGTGATCGGGGTGCTTTGCGCCGTCGCTCGCGGCTCCCCGAATCCGGTCCTGCGGGTGGTCGCTGTCGGCTACGCGTGGTTCTTCCGCGGTACGCCGGTCATTCTGCAACTCTTGATCTGGTTCAATCTTGGATTGGTGTTCCCATACCTCGGAATTCCGGGCCTGTTCACCGTTCGAACCGTCAATGTGATCACGCCAGCGATCGCTACCTTGCTCGGACTTGGATTGAACGAAGGCGCCTATGCCTCCGAGATTATGCGCTCGGGTATGCTTTCGGTGGATCACGGACAGTACGAGGCGTCGAAGGCGATCGGCATGTCCTACCTGCAATCGCTGCGCCGCATCATCCTGCCGCAGGCGATGCGGGTCGTGGTGCCGCCGCTCGGCAATGAGTTCATCGCCCTGATCAAGACCACTTCGCTTGCGAGCATTATCGGTTTTAGCGATGTGCTTCGCAACGCGCAGGACATCTACTACGGCAACGCCAAGGTGATCGAACTCCTTATGGTCGCGGCGTTCTGGTACCTCGTCGTCGTCTCAATCCTCTCCGTTGGACAAGCCTTGCTGGAACGACGCTTCGGCCGAGGGTTTCAGAGCAGCGCAAGGAGGTGACGAGCCACCTCGTATCAGCGGTTAAAGTCGGAAAGCGCTTCGGCGACGTCAAGGCTCTCGAGGACGTTACCTTGGACGTCCAAGCAGGCGAAGTCGTTTGCATCATCGGTCCTTCTGGTTCCGGAAAGACGACGTTCCTTCGATGCATCAATCAGCTTGAGCGGATCGATTCCGGCGCGCTTTGGCTCAATGGCGAACTGACTGGCTATCGGCGCGTCGGCAATGCGCTTCACCCCCTTAGCGAAAAGGAAATCGCTCGGCAGCGGCGCGCAACCGGCATGGTGTTTCAGCGGTTCAACCTCTTTCCGCACATGACCGCGCTGGAAAACGTCACAGAAGGTCCAATTCAGGTCCTTAAGCAAAAGCCGGCCGAGGCGAAGGATGCCGCGATGGCGCTTCTGGAGCGGGTCGGTTTATCGAATAAGGCAAGCGCCTATCCAGCGGAGCTCTCAGGCGGCCAACAACAGCGCATCGCGATCGCGCGCGCCCTCGCCATGCGTCCGAGTTTGATGCTTTTCGACGAACCGACTTCCGCGCTCGACCCCGAACTGGTCGGCGAAGTCTTGACCGTGATGCGCGCCCTGGCTCGCTCGGGCATGACAATGGTCGTCGTAACGCACGAGCTCGGCTTCGCGCGCGACGTGAGCGACCGCGTGGTCTTCATGGATCAGGGGCGCGTTGTCGAATGCGAACGCCCCGACGCCCTGATGAGCGACCCGAAAGAAGCACGGACGAGAGACTTTCTGCGCAGCATTATCCAACAAGGCTGAGTTGCTCGGCGTCCGCGCCTTGCCTCTCTTTCCTGTGCTTCTGGGACTGTCGATTCGCACACGTTTCGATTTCGACATGTTCCCACATTCGAGACGCGACAGGCCGTAGTGGACGTCGCGGCGGTCGCGACGCGCGTGCTCAATCGACGCGCCGTCAACGTACAGATGGGCGCCCGACTGTCCGCCTCGGGCTTGCTTGCGTACGCGATCAGTCAGTCTGTAACTTGATGGTCGTAGGAGTCGCCTGGCGTCACGAACGGAATGATCCTGATCTGGCCGTCGCCGTTGGCCTGAAACCCGCGCAAGCCGGCGTAGCTCACTCCGTTCGTTTCGAGCAGCGTCTGCGCCGCTGCTTCCTGGCCGACGGGGACGTATAGAAAGAAATGCCGAACTTTTGTCGGGGTGTCCGTATCGGCTATTTCGGACGCCGCTTTGAGGGTCGCGGCCGAGACGTCCGAGACGTTCATTTCAACTTCGCCAAGTTCGCGCACGCGACCCGTCCCGTCGAGAATGACGATGTCAGGGAAGAGCTCGCCCGTAGGCGTTTGGATCCCGTGTTTGCGGGCGGGAGCATTGGTCAATGTGCGATAGTCCGACGCCCAAGTCTTTTGGCCGGGAAATGGAAACCTGGTCCTTGCGATATAGTTCACTACGGCGTCGTGCACATTCTCGCTCACTTTAGTCCTCGCTTTCGCTGATATAGCGCGCAGAAGCCCTAGTATAGCGCGCAGAAGCCCGAGTTCGGCCGGCCCCGCGCCGCAGCCTTGCATACCCTTGTTCGACCATCGCCGTAAGCTGCGTTCCGCTTCCTGCGGGGGGTTAGAGCGGATCGCGCGCAAGCGGCGCCGTCGAGCAGTGGATGCCGCCGCCTCCGAGTTCGACGCAGTCGTAGTCCACCGGCAACACCGTTATGCCGCTCTTGTCCAATTTATCAGCGAGCCGCGGGCTGACCGAAGTGTGCATGATGACGCGCCCTGGCGCGACAGCAAGGCAGTTTACGGAGAACGCATTGTCCTCGGGCGGCACTGAGATAAGCTTCATCTTGCGGCTGTTCAGATACTCGATGAAAACATAGGGCAGCTCGTTCATATTGATGATCGCGGTGTCGACGTCGACCATCACGAAGGCGCCGTCAATGTGGATGCGATACCCGGGATTATGGACCGGAATGAGCTCGATCCCCATGGTGCCCAGGATGTTCTTCATCTGCCGCACGCCTTCCGTGTTGCATGCGACGCTAAGCGAACACACCGCCGTTTTCTCATCGAGGATTGCGAATCCGCCACCTTCGAACACGGCTTCGCCGTGCAGAGTTCCCAGTATTGGACAGCCGGCTTTAGCTAACGCGCGCGTCACCGGAAGCTCCTCTCCGCGGCGCACGCGCCTCGCAAGTCGGGCGACGACTGCGCCGCCCTTGACCCCGATCACGCTGTCGCGCGTGTAGATCTGCTTCATCCGACCTGGGGCGGCATCCCCGACGTATACGATCTCCACACCCTCAGACTGGAGCAGAGCAGCGAGCGTGTCATGCGCGGCCTGCATCGCCGGCAGGTCTGGCAGCGTCCTGCCCATCCAGTACCAGCCTTTATCAGGATCGCCGAACCCGCCGATTTCCGGCAACGGCTTGTTTTCGACGACGCTGAGTTCGTTGCTCGGTCGATGCATCAAGACAACCCTCAGCCGCCCAACGTCGCTGGTGCAGCCCCATAAGCGCCCCCAGCCGTCCGTCTGCTCCTCCAGGCTCTCAAAGCTTGGTTCTGGAACGGATCCGAAAATGCTGAAGAAGGTATTTTCCCGATATTCGGCCTCACTCATCACCGGCGTGTGCTGCGTCACGGGGAACACCTCTTGAAGGGGCGGGACAATGTCCGCCGCGCTCGCTGGATGCAGGTACAAGGAACGCTTCGTCGTCCCAACATCTAAAGCGAGCTAAGAACATTTTTCCATGATCTGGGCACGTCGGGTCAAGCCCGAACAAATGCAGCCTCACGTCACTTCGCCGAAATGCCGCCGTCGAGCTTGAGCGCGGCGCCAGTCATGAAGCGGCTCTCATCGGAAGCCAGGTAGACGATGGCGTTGGCGACGTCGCTCGCTTCGCCAAGACGACCCAAGGGCGCCTGGCGCGCCAGCTTATCAAGCGCGGTCGCCTCGTCGCGCTCGCCGTTCAATGAATCAAGTATCGGAGTCCTGTTGAAGCTCGGGTGGACCGAGTTACAGCGAATGTCCCAGCGATTGCGAGCGCAATGGAGGGCCACCGATTTCGATAGGAGCCCCACCGCCGCTTTCGATGCATTTGTAGAAAGCGAAGTTGTGCGAGGCGATCAACCCCGCGATTGAGGACAGATTGATGATTGAATTGGGTTGGCTCTCACGAATCAACGGCAGCGCATATTTACAGCCAAGGAAAACGCTGTCGGCGTTGACCCTCATGACCGCGCCGCCACTCTCCTAGGCTCAGATCCTCGACCGCACCCAACTGCGCGATGCCGGCGTTATTGACAAGAACTGGGAGGCCTCCGAGCGTTTCGCCCGCATAGCCGATTGCGGCTTTCCAATCGAACTCGCTGGTTACGTCATGGCGGATGGCGAAGGCCGTTGCTCCGCCAATCTCCGCGTCAATCGCGCGCGCCGCGGCTAAGGCCCCTGCGCCGTTGAGATCAGACAACAATACGCGCACGCCCTCGCGCGCCAGCGCCAGAGCCGCAGCCTGCCCGAGTCCCTGCGCGGCGCCTGTAACCAGCGCGGTCCTTCCGTGAACGCGCCGTTCACTCCGGATCCTTCGGGCGCGCCCAAAGGCCGCCGCCCGACCAATCCTCGGATTCCTCAAGCGACAGCGGTTCGGCCCGTCCGCCGGTGCGCGCCGGGTCCGTGTTGAGCCACCGACGCAATTCGAGCTTGCCGATCTGGTTGCGGTGCACCTAGTCGGGCCCGTCGGCGAGTCGCAACAGCCGCGTCGCTCCGAGCGGCGCCGTGAGGAAGTGATCGTTGCTTGTGCCCCCGCCGCCGAAGGCCTGGATGGCCCAGTCAACGATCGACTGCGCCATATTCGGCGCGACAACCTTGATCATCGCGATTTCCTGCCGCGCCTCCTTGTTGCCCACACTATCCATCATGTGGGCGGCCTTCAGCGTCAGGACCCGCGCTTGGTCAATCTTTATGCGCGCCCCCGCGATTCGCTCAAGCGTCACGGTCTGTTCCTCCAGCACGCGTTCGCATAGAACAACGAGCCGCATGCGGTGATGGATGCGTCCAGGCCTCAGCCTCCCTTGCGCGATCTCAAATCCACGCCCCTCGCCAAGGAGCTTGTTGGTCGCCGGGCATGCACATCGGTGAAGGTCCTTCTGATCCGCGATCCGGAACGCCATAGAAGCCGAGTACAGGAAGCGAGCGCACCACGCGCACGCCTTGCGCATCCTTCGGCACAAGGATCATCGACTGGCGCTTGTGACGATCGGGATTATGCAGATCGGTCTGACCCATGGAGATGACAATCCTGCACCTCGGATCGGTCGCGCCGGTCGTGTACCACTTGCGACCGTTGATGACGTAATCGTCACCGTCCCGCACGATCGAGCTCGCGACATTGGTTGCGTCCGAGGAGGCGACATCCTGCTCGGTCATGGCGAAAGCGGATCGGATTTCGCCCTCAAGGAGTGGCTTCAGCCAGCGATCCTTCTGCGCCTCGGTCCCATAGCGCAATATCGTCTCCTTATTGCCGGTGTCCGGGGCGCTGCAGTTTAAAACTTCCGGGGCGAGATGGGACCGCCCCATCACCTCACATAGGAGCGCATATTCGAGATTGGTTAGGCCGCCATCATGCGCAGGCAGGAAAAGGTTCCACAAACCAAGCTTCTTTGTGAGCGGCTACAGCTCCTCAACAATCGGGGGAACGGCCCACGGCCCCAGCCTCTCGGCCTCCTGATAGAAGCGCCGCTCGTTCGGGTAGATGTGCTCCATCATGAAACTCCGAATACGCTCAGCCAACTCACGACTGCGTTCACTTTGGGTGACGTCCGCGACAGTCTCCACTAGCGGCGTCCCTGAGCGTATTGCGCGTGATCTTGCCCGTCGCCGTCTGGGGCAATTCCTCGAGCACGCGAATTTCCACTGGACATTTGTGAGCGGCGAGGCATTCGCGGCAGAAGCCGGAAAGCGCCGCCACATCGAGGCGAACGCTCGGATTTGCGGAGACGAATGCGATCTTGTTACCGTTGATGATCTGGAGCAGCGGCGCCTGATCGCCCGGTCCTGCACATCGAACCGTTATGACGCCGTGGATCCGGCCATCGACGCGGCCATGCAGGCTCTCGGTCGTCTCCCCTTGTGGATCGAGGCGCGCCGCCAGACCGCCGGGATCCCACAACGATTCTGTGACCACCCCGTCGCCGTCGAACTTGATCACGCAGCCATAATGGATTCCGGGTCACAACAATTCGTCAGGCGGGATCTGCTTGACCATACCGTGCGGAAGCTCGGCTTTCTAATTGCAAGATCGTAGACGGGGGATCGGAGTCCAACGAAAGCGAGCCAATACTTGCCATCCGAGGCGCGGTTGATGTTGTCGCAATAGCCCGGAAGATCGTCGATCAGAAGTTCGCTCGTACCCGCTTTTGGTCCAGCGATCCAGCACCGCTGATCTGACAGAGCCAAGTGCTGGCCCAGAGTACTGACTTTCCGTCGTGTGAGATGCAGACGCCGTTCGGAAACGTCAGATTCTTCAGGATTGTTCTTTGTGACGCCGGTCTTCGGATCATGGCAGACAAGCCGCCCGTTGCCGCGGCCCTCAAACCCATCCAGCGAGCTCGTAGCGCGTCGACGCCTCGCTGAAATAAATCTTGCCATCGGGGCAACATCAAGGTCGTCGGCGCGGTAGAGGCGGGATTCGTCCTTCAGTCGCGTCCGCGTGCGCGTCGTGCAATCGGTAACCTTGAAGACCGATCGATCGGGCTTCACACCATACACGCCCGTCCCCGCGATGCAGACCAGGAGGCTTTGGTCCTTGTCGAAGGCGAGGCCCCTCGGAAACCCACCGATCCGTGCAGACTCCTCCCGCACCCCGTAGTCGGGCGCGAGAAAACGGATGATCGAGCCGGGCCTTCGATCCCCGTTGAGCGCAATCGCCTCGGCGTTCCTCAGTCGGTCCATTTCCGCAAACACCGTGCCGCCGTGACGGGCGATCGAGGGCGGCGCTCAAAATCGACTCAGCTCGGCATAACATAGACCTTCTGAAGCACCTGTTTGGTAAATTTGGGGTCGCGGTCTCGCTCAGGCTTTCACGGCGCCCGCGGTCAGACCAGCGACAATATAACGCTGAGCCAAGAGGAAGATCAGGATCGCTGGCAGGATCGTGAGCGTGATGAACGCAAGCACGAGTTGCCAGGACGTCGTGTATTGGCCCTGGTACGCCATGAGCCCGAGCGTCCACGGATAGCGCGACTCGCTGTTGAGCACGACGAGGGGCAGCAAATAGCTGTTCCAGCTTCCGACGAAGGAAATGATTGCAACCGTCGACAGGACGGGGCCGGAGAGCGGCAGGGTGATGAAGAAAAAATAGCGGAAATAGCCGCAGCCATCCATCATCGCAGCGTCCAGGAGTTCGGCCGGAAGGTGCTTGAACGCGACGCGCAAGAGAAGGATGCTCATCGCGAGCGAGAACGCGACTTGGGGCAGGATGATGCCCCAGTAGGAGTCGAGCAGCCCAAGATCGCGGATCTTGATGAACAGGGGCAGGATCGCCGTCGCCACGGGGAATAACAGTCCCAACATCATGTAGCTCAGAAGGAAGCGGTCGCCGAAGAAACGCAGATGAGCGAAAGTGAAGGCGGCCATCGACGAGACCGCAAGGGTGAGAAAGACGGTCAGAGCCGCGATCAAGAGCGAATTGCCGAGCACCTGCCAGTAGCGCAGGCCCGACAGGATGTCCCAGTAGTTTCTCCACATCCAGACGCGCGGCAGCCCGAACGGATGCGTCTGCAGTTCGCCGAGCTCCTTGAACCCGTTGAGCGCGGTGAGGCCGATCGGGAGGAGTACTGCAACCGCCAGCACGATGAGCGCAGCGAAGGCGACGATCGCGGGGAAGCCGCGCATCCGGCGGCCGGAGGGCTGATATTCGGCGCCGGCGTCAGTCATCGCGCATGAACAAACGTCGATAGCCGAAAGCGAACGTGATGCAGATGATGAACAGCACGACGCCAACTGCTGAGCCGAAGCCGACCCGCATCCGCGTGATCCCAAAATAGTAGAGGAAGGACACCATCGTATGCGTCGTGTCGAATGGGCCGCCGCCGGTCAGCGGCACGATGATGTCGAAGAGCTGAAGCGCGCCGACGACGGAGAAGAAGATCGACAGTCGGATCATCGGGCCCAATAGGGGCAGGGTGATGTACCAGAACCGCTGAAAGGGCGTGGCGCCGTCCATCTCAGCCGCGTCCAGCATTTCCTGGTCGATGCCTTGGAGGCCGGCAATATAGAGCATCATGTGGAAGCCGAAATATTTCCACAAGATCACGATGAGCACGGCTGAAAAGGCCCAGTCCGTGCTTCCGAGGAGGTAGAACGGCTGGAGCCCGAGGAGGCTTGTGACGATCGCGGGCAGGCCAATCTGCCCGTCGAGCATGAAGCGCCAGATAAGGCCGGCTGCGACATCCGCAAGGATGTACGGCATGAAGAAAATCATCCGGAACCACACCGCGCCGGTCATGCGTCCGGCGATTAAGAGCGCGACGCCGAGCGCGAGCGGCAATTGCACAACAAGCGAGACGACGATGATGAGGCCGTTGTTGATCAGCGCTCGGGTGAAGGCCGGATTGTCGAACACGTAGGCGTAGTTCTTGAGGCCGATAAACCTTTCGGGACGACCAAAGCCGTTCCAGTTGAAGAAGCTGTACCAGCCCGCCTCGACCATCGGCAGGGCGACGAATATGGTGAAGAGCAGCAGCGCCGGCGGCAGGAAGACGATAAGCGTCGCCCAGCCATTCGTGGACATGCGCTTGCGGGCCTGGACATAGATCCCAGGCGCATTCGCGAAGGCCGTTTCCGAATATGTGTCGACTCGCTCCCCCGCCTGGGCAGAAGCGAGCGCGACGCGGTCTGCCGCCATCGGCGGCTTACTGCTGATCCCAGGCGTCCTGGATCGCTGCGGCAGCGGCTTCCGGCGTCATCTGCCCGGCCGCCACCGCGACGGAGATATCATTGATGACCCGACCGACCGAAGGTCCCAAATCCTGATCGAAAAAATTCTGGTGATAGGTCGTGGCGGCGAGCTCTGCCGCCACCTGCTTGACCAGCGGATCCTTGATCCACGCCTCGCTGCCTTTGTAGGCGGGAATGTAGGCGCCTTTCTCGGCGGCCTCTTTGGCGTATTTCTCCTGGCTAAAGAAAACAAGGAAATCGACCGCCTCCTTGGGCGCGGTCTTGGTGACGAGGAAGCCGTTTACGCCGCCGAGCGTGTCGGTCGCCTTTCCTTTGCCGCCCTGCACGACTGGGAAGGAGAAGATGCCGATATCTTCCTCCGGCTGGCCCTTGCCGCTCGCCGAGGCGGGCGCTTGCATGCCGATGAACCATTCGCCCATCAGCTCCATCGCAGCCTTGCCGTCGCCAAAGATGCCGGTCGATTCTGCGTGCTTGGTGGTGAGGTAGCCCGGTTGAAAAGGCTCCAGCGCGGCGAGTTCGCGCAGCCGCTTGCCCGCCTCGACAAAAGTCGCGCTCTTGAAGCCGCCGTCCTTTCCAGCCTTCGCGTCGGCCAGCGCGTGCTCGCCGCCGATCCGCATCACGAGATAGGAATAGTAGAAGTGCATCGGCCATTTCTCGCCGGCCCCGACTGAAATCGGTGTGATTCCAGCGGTCTTGAGCGTCTTCACCGCGGCAAGCAAATCATCCCAGCTTTTGATGTCCTCGGCCTTGACGCCCGCCTTCTCGAATAGCTTCTTGTTATAGAAAAAGGAGACGACGCCCTGATCGAACGGCACGCCGACCGCCTTGCCGTCGACTTTGATCGCGTCGACCGCGGTTGGCGCCATATTGGCCTCGACGCCCGCGACGTCGGCGCTCACGTCCTTGAGGAAGCCAGCCTTGGCTTGCGCGTCCATGACGCCGCCGCCCCAGGTGTAGAACAGGCTCGGCCGCGAATCGTCCGACTGCAACATGGTCGGGAGCTTGGCCTTGAAGGCTTCGTTCTCAAGATATTTGACCTCGACCTTCACGCCAGGATGCGCCGCCTCGTAGTCCTTGGCGATCTGGCCCCAAAGGGCCTGAGTGGTCTTGTCCTCGCTCACGTGAAGCATGGTCACGGTCGTATCGGCAAAGGCCGGCGCGCCGAACGCGGCGGCGCAGACGGCCGCGAGCGCGAGATGACGAAGGCTCATCGAGGTCTCCTCCCTGACAACACCCGACGATCAGCGGTTGTTCGCTTTTATCCGGGATGCGGATTTAATCGTCCACCTCTTCCGAGCCCATGTCAAGTATTCGCCCGGTCCAAATCCTTGCGCATCATTGCTGGTCGGCGGCCTCTTGGATCGCCGCGGCCGCCGCTTCCGGCGTTATTTTACCCTCCGCGACCGACACCGAGACATCGTTGATAACGCGGCCTACAGACGGCCCGAGGTCTTGATCGAGGAAGTTTTGATGATAGGTTGTCTGGGCCAAGATGTCCGCGATCTGCCGGAAGAGCGGATCCGTGATCGCCGACGCCGTACCCTTATATATCGGAATGTAACCGCCGCCCGCCGCTGCCTCCTTGGCGTATTTTTCCTGGCTGAAGAATTTGAGGAAGTCGACGGCCTCCGGAGGCGCGCTCTTGGTGACGAGAAATCCGTGGACGC
The DNA here is from genome assembly GCA_963737365.1 of uncultured Alphaproteobacteria bacterium. Classification (GTDB taxonomy): domain Bacteria; phylum Pseudomonadota; class Alphaproteobacteria; order Rhizobiales; family Beijerinckiaceae; genus Roseiarcus. The sequence continues at coordinate 988,530 of CAVTSD010000001.1, read as the reverse complement.
CCCCGAGCGTATCCGTCGCCTTTCCTTTCCCGCCCGGCAAGGTGGGGAAGGCGAAGATGCCGATGTCATCCTCGGGCAGTCCTTTGCCGCTGGTAGAACTGGGGCCTTGCATGGCGGGTAGCAACTCGAACATGAGCTCCATCGCCCCCTTGCCGTCGCCGAACATCCCGGCGGCCTGGCCGTATTTTGTCGCGAGATAGCCCGGTTGGAACGGCTCAAGCGCAGCGAGCTCTCGCAGGCGTTTACCCGCCTCAACGAAGGTGCCGTTCTTGAAGCCGCCGTTTTTTCCGGCTTTGGCGTCGGCTAGCGCGTTCTCGCCGCCAATCCGCATTATGAGATACGAATAATAGAAGTGCATCGGCCATTTATCGCCGCCGCCATTGATGATCGGCGTGATTCCGGCGGCTTTGAGGGCCTTCACCGCGCTGAGAAAGTCGTCCCAGGTCTTGATGGCCTCCGCATCAACGCCAGCCTTTTTGAATAAGTCCTTGTTGTAATAAAAACCCACAAGCCCCGTGTCAAATGGGACCCCGACCGTCTTACCGTCGACCTTGAAGGCGTTCACGGCCGTTTGAGAGAGATTCTCCTCAAAAAGGGCGGCTTCCGCCGTTATGTCTTTCAAGAACCCCGCCTGGTACTGAGCCTCCATCACTCCGCCCCCCCAGCTGTACACTAGGGCCGGTCGTGATTCCGATTGCAGCATTGTCGGGAGTTTCTCCTTGTATGCCTCCCCTTCAATGTATTTGAAATTGACGGTTACCCCTTTGTGCTCGGCTTCATAGTCTTTGGCGATACGGTCCCAAAGCGCCCGCGCTACAGCGCTTTCCTGCACATCCACTATGGAAACCGTCGTATCGGCGAAGGCTGGAGTGACCAATCCTGCCACAAACATCGCAGTTAGAGCGATTGAAGCGCGCATATCTCCCTCCCTATTGCGTTCGCCGGAAATTGATTTTATCCGTGTTGCGGATTAATTCTGCGCCCGAGTAGCCGGCGCTGTCAAGCAAGTCGCGGCTCACCTGTCAGGTGTCGATTTGTTGTGGTCGGCACATGTTTCGCGGCGAAGACTTGGGGAGGCAACACTTCGTCGATGAAGACCGCCGACCCAGAACTCATGCGCGCGATAAACCGCTTCCATGTGATGGACGCGATTAGACGCCACGGGCCGGTGTCCCGCGTCCAGATCTGCCAGGAAACAGAACTTAGCGCGACCACTGTCTCCGCCATTACAGCCGCTCTTCTAGACGACCAGCTGATCACTTCGCTCCAGGTTGGGGCCGTTCGTGACGCCGGCCGTGGACGCCCGCGCGTCATGCTGCAGCTCAATCCGGAAGCCGCCTATGTGGTCGGCGTGCGCCTTGCGCCCGACCAGATCACCGTCGCGGTTACCAATTTCTGCGCCGATATCCTTCGCACGTTGTCGCTGCCGATCCGCATCGACCGGCAAACAGCGGCGGTCATCGCCGACCTCGTCGAAGACGGTGTGCGGCGCTGCATTGAGGACGCCAACCTAGAAATGTCCGGTATCCTCGGCGTCTGCGTTGGCCTCCCCGGAGTCGTGGAGCGATCGGCTGGCGTGTGCCGGCAAAGTCCGATCTTCGGCGACCGCGACGTGCCGTTCGGCGCGGAGATGACGCGCCGGCTCGGAGTGCCGGCGTCGATCGACAGCGACGCCAATCTGGTGGCGCTGGCCGAGCACTGGTTCGGACAAGCGCGCGACCTCAACGATTTCCTCGTCGTTACCGTGGAGCGCAGCCTTGGGCTGGGCATTCTGCACAATGGCGAATTGTTTCGCGGCGCAAGCGGTCTCAGCCCGGATCTCGGCGACCTCATGATCGGGTCGCCCGGAAGTGGCGGTGGACGGCTCGCAGACATGGCGTCGGAAATCGCAGTGCTCGGCGAGACCGACGCTGCGCTTCCCTCGGGGCGCGGCATGGCCTACCTGCTTCGGCGGGCGGAGGAGGGCGACGAGGCGTGCTGCGCCGCGCTCGCGGCTGCGGGCGAGGCGCTCGGCTACGCGGTCGCTAATCTCATTACCTTGTTCGCGCCACCGAAGGTCATCATTGCGGGACGCGCCATGGCGAGCAGCGAGCACTTCATGCGGCCATTGCGTGAGACCGTGGCCGCGCTCGTGCCGCCGAGCCTCGCTGACGTCACCGACCTTGTCACGCGCGAATGGGACGACAGCATCTGGGCGCGCGGCGCGGCGGCGATGACTTTGCGCGAACTCTATGGCGCGCCGTGGGGAACGACCGGCCCCGCGCCGCTTCGCGTGCCGATTGAACTGAGGGACGAAGCATGAATAAAGTCAAAGTCGGGGTGATCGGCTGCGGCAATATCAGCGCGGCCTATCTCAAAGCCGCGCAGACGTTTCCGATCCTCGACATTGTCGCGCTCTCCGACCTGAACCTAGCCGCCGCCGAGGCGCGCTCCGCCGAATTCGGCATTCCCGCGAAGCCGGTCGACTCAGTGCTGAGCGACCCTGCGATCGAGGTCATCCTGAACCTCACGGTGCCCAAGGCGCATGTCGAGGTGGGCCTGAGGGCCATCGAAGCCGGCAAGCACGTCCATTCCGAGAAGCCGCTCGGCGTCACTCTTGCTGAGGCGCGAAAGCTCATCGACGCGGCCGGCGCGAAGAGCCTGCGGCTCGGATCGGCGCCCGACACTTTTCTCGGCGGTTCGCATCAGACGGCGCGGCAATGCGTCGATGACGGGCTCATTGGCCGGCCGGTCGGCGGAACGGCCTTCTTCATGTGTCCGGGCCACGAGCGCTGGCACCCCAATCCCGGCTTCTATTACTTAACCGGCGGCGGCCCGATGCTCGACATGGGCCCCTATTACATCACCGACCTCGTGAACCTGCTCGGCCCTGTCGCGAGCGTCTCCGGCGTCGCGACCCGCACGCGCAACGAGCGGGTCGTGACGAGCGAACCGTTGAAAGGAACACGCGTTCCCGTCGAGGTCGCGACGCATGTGACCGGCTCGCTTCTGTTCGAAAACGGCGCCGTGGTCTCGATGACCATGAGCTTCGACGTCCCGCGGCATCGCCACGCCCCGATCGAGCTTTACGGGGAGAAGGGGTCTCTCCTCGTGCCGGACCCCAATTATTTCGGCGGCAAGCTCGAAATCGCCACCGCTTCCGAGGATTGGCGTGAGATCCCGGTCGAACGCGCTTATGCCGACGGCAATTATCGCATCCTTGGCCTCGCGGATATGGCGCAGGCGATCCGCCAAGGCCGCCCGCACCGCGCGAGCGGAGCGCTCGCCTTCCACGTGCTCGAAGTCATGGAGGCGTTTCAGACGTCCTCGGAGCGGGGCGCCGCGGTCGCCATTGAGTCGCGGCCCGAGCGCCCTCAGCCGATGCCAGCACGGCTGAAGACCGGTGAGCTGGATTGAAGAAAAGCAGTAAACGACCGGGCAGACACGCGGCGGCCACTTCGGAATAGGCGGTTGCCTGCGCCCAACGCTCTCCTTGAGAGAGCACGAGCATGTGGAGGAACGGATGCGCGAAGCGTTGATCGTCTGGGGCGGATGGAGCGGCCATGAGCCGGAACAATGCGCCCATATCCTGGCGGGGATTCTCGAAAGCCAAAGCTTCAAGGTCTATGTCGAGAACACGACCGAAGCCTTCGCCGATCCCGGCATCGTCGATATGAGCCTCATCGTGCCGATCGTCACGATGTCGAAGATTGAAAAAGAGGAAGTCGAGAACCTCACCGCGGCGGTACGGGGCGGCGTGGGGCTCGCTGGCTACCACGGCGGCATGTGCGACGCCTTTCGAGAGAGCGTCGACTACCAGTTCATGTGCGGCGGCCAGTGGGTTGCCCATCCCGGCAATGTCATCGATTACACCGTCGAGGTCTCAAAGCCCGACGATCCGATCATGGCCGGGATCCCGGCCAGCTTCCCATACAGATCCGAGCAATATTACATGCACGTCGATCCTTCGAATGAGGTGCTCGCCACCACGACTTTCTCCGGCGAACACGCCCCGTGGACCAAGGGCGTCACGATGCCCGTGGTTTGGAAGCGCCGCCACGGAGAAGGTCGCGTTTTCTATTCGTCGCTTGGCCATGTGTCGGCCGAGTTCAACGTCCCAGAAATGCGGACCATCGTCGAGCGGGGAATGCTGTGGGCGGCGCGATGATCGCGTTCCGACGAGTTAGCCCGTCGGCTCGGCTATAATTTCCAAGTTGTGAGCCGGTATCCGCCAGAGGACGGAGATCTGTAACCGCCAGGCACCCGCGGCGGCTTGGTCTCCTTCGCTGTGCTTCCTTGAGATCTTGCTGGCGCGCCTCGTTAGCACGGGGGAAATCCCGATGCGCTTCGTCAACCGCGCAATTGTGCTGGGCTTGGCGTCCCGGAGAGGACTTGAACCTCTGACCCCAGGTTTAGGAAACCTGTGCTCTATCCAGCTGAGCTACCGGGACCCCGACCGAAAGCGCAGCAGCCAAATCCCTATGGACAGGGCGAGCCCAAGCGCGTCATGCCCTTAGCATGAATTTTCGCTTTGCGCACCCAAGCCGCGCATCATTCCGGCTCGCCTCGTCGTGGCTCCCCTGCGCTTGCGTTGCGCTCTCGGCGATCGCTCTCGCCTCTCCTTGCCTTGCGGCGTGCGGGCGTCCCGGAGGAAGCGTTCGAGCAATTGGGGTGGATGAGCGCCTCGATATCGAACTGGGTGACGGCCGGATCGTGAGGCTCGGCGGGCTGGATGCGCCGAGCCCTGAACGCGGCTCGCCAGAAGTCGCGAAGAGCGCCCGTGAATTCCTGACCGAACGTCTCGTCGGCCGGGACGCGGATCTCGTGCAGCTCGCCGGTGGAACCGATCGTTGGGGCAGGACGCTCGCCGATCTTGTCGTCGTCGATCCGCCCGACCCGTCAGCGGGTTCGACCGCGGCAGCGCTGCTCGCGGCCGGCTATGCCCGGGTGCGGCCGGAGTTCGAAACCCGCGGCTGCGCCGCCGAGCGGCTTAGGATCGAAGAAGAAGCGCGCCACGCCGAAAAGGGAATTTGGCGCGATCCGCAATTCGCCGTGATACAATCGTCCAACTCGGCCGAGCTCCACCGCTGGGCCCGCAGATTTGTGGTGGTTGAAGGTATGGTGCGAAGGGTTGGCTTCGCGCGATCGCGCATTTATCTTGAGCTCGTCCCCCGCGACGGCCCGACGATCGTGGTCGCGCGTAAGCTAGAGAGGGTCTTGGCGGGCGAGGGACCGCCGGTTAGCGCCCTGGTCGGACAGACGATCCGAGCGCGCGGCGCGCTCGACGACCGGTTTGGTCCGAGAATTGAGGTCGCTGATCCGGCGATGATTGAAATCGCGCGCGGCGCCGACATATCAGGAGAGGCGAAGCCCCACCCATGAGTGGTCTGCCGGATCATCTAGGGCGCAAGCTCGCGTCCTGGCGCGGCCAGCGCGTCCTGATCGCGCTTATAGCCGGTCTGACGCTGGGCTTAACGGCGTGCGCTTCGATCGATCCGCCGCCGGCCCCCGCCAACATTGCTCCAACCCCTGTTCCGCGCCCCGCTTTCGCCGACAAATCGAACCCGGAGCGGAAGCGTCTGATCGACGCGTTCGGCGGCGTCTACTCGGCTCCGGCGACGCAGACTTACCTCGACGGCGTCCTCGCGAGAATTGCGCCTCCGTCCGACGCCACGGGGCCATCCTATCACCTCACCCTGCTGAATTCCCCCGTCGTCAACGCTTTCTCCCTGCCCTCAGGGGATATCTTCGTCACCCGTGGCCTTCTTGCGCTCGCAGAGGACACAGCCGAAATGGCCGCGGTCATGGCGCATGAAATCGGCCATATCACCGCGCGCCATGCAGCCCAAAGGGCCGAGTTCGAAAAAACGACGGCGTTGTTCTCACGCGTCAATTCGCAGTTGCTTGAGCAACGTCAGGCTCAAGACGAAGTCGAAGCGCGCTCGAAGCTCGCGATCGCCCGTTTCTCGCGCGAACAGGAATTCGCAGCCGACCAGATTGGGATCAAGATCATCGCCCACGCCGGATACGACCCCTACGGGGCGGCGCGATTTCTCACCGCGCTTGGCGAGTGGAGCGCGTTGCGGGCTTCTGTTTCGGGCGCCGGCTCCGCCGATCGGCCGGACATGATGGCGACCCATCCCTCAACGCCGGAGCGCATCGCCCAAGCGACCGAAGCGGCGCGGCAGTTCGGGCCTCCGGGAACCGGCGAAACCGGGCGCAACGCCTATCTCTCCGCCATTGACGGACTCGCGTTCGGCGACGATCCCACCCAAGGCGTGGTGCGCGATAACGCCTTCATTCATCCAAAACTGGGTTTCGCCTTCAAGGCCCCTGACGGATTCACTCTCGACAATCAGTCGGCGGCCCTGATCGGCGTTGGCGAAACAGGCGGCGAGGCGCTTCGCCTCGACAGCATCGCAATCCCGGAATCGACCCCGGTCGCCAGCGCCATCGGTTCGGACTGGATCGACGGCGTCAAAACGACATCGATCGAACCCAAGAAAATCGACGGCCTGGAAGCGGCCACTGCGGTCGCTAAAGGCGAACAGTGGAGCTTCCGCCTCGGGGCTGTCCGGCTGAATGGCCGGCTTTATCGAACTCATTTTCGCCGCCCACGATCTTTCGCCCGCGGTCGATTCGCAGATTTATGGCTTCGCTCGATTCGTTTCGTCTCATCGACGCGCAGGACTCGGCATTGGCCTCCCCGGAAAAAATCAAGATCGTTGAGGCGACGAACGGCGACACCGCCGAAACACTCGCCGCGCGGATGGGCTTCCTGCCGCAATGGCTCGATCAATTCTTGATTCTCAACGGTCTCGAGCGAGACGCCGCCATTGTTCCTGGCCAACGCTATAAAGTTGTGGTTCGTTGAGCGGCGTAGCTGGAAGCGCAGGCGAGCACGGGCGCCTTAAGGGCCGCCTCGTCATGGCCACCCACAATGCCGGTAAGCTGCGAGAGTTTGAGGAGCTGCTGCGGCCTTTCGATCTGACGTTGCTTGGCGCGGGGGCGCTCGCTCTTAAGGAGCCCGAGGAGACCGGGTCGACCTTCCACGACAATGCGGTGCTGAAGGCGAGAGCCGCCGCGGAGGCTTCGGGACTGGTTGCGCTCTCCGATGATTCCGGGATTTGCGTCGAAGCGCTTGACGGAGCGCCGGGCATTTATTCAGCGCGGTGGGCCGGGCCGACGAAAGACTTTGGCGCCGCCATGGCCCGCGTGGAGAGCGAACTCAAGGCGGGCGCGACCCGGCCGCCGTGGCGGGCGGCTTTCATCAGCGTGCTGGCGCTCGCCTGGCCAGATGGCGCAAATGAAGCGTTCGAGGGTCGGGTGGACGGGGTCCTCGTTTTCCCGCCACGGGGAACGGCCGGATTTGGCTACGATCCCATCTTTCGCCCGGACGGCCATGACCGCACTTTCGGCGAGATGAGCTCGGAGGAAAAGCACGGGATTCCCGCTGACGGCTCGCTGGCGCTGTCGCATCGCGCCCGAGCCTTTCAGGCGTTCGCGCGCGCCCGGCTGTGAGGGGGTTTGCCGAGCGGGTCTCTTCGCAGAGCCTTGGCGTATTTGTGAGTCCGTTTTGAGCGATTCCAGGGGCTTGCGGCGCGATTTACGAGTCGCTCCCGTTACGGAGCGTTGACGCCTCCGGTGCGCGTCCCGGCGCGGTCTTCGCACTTTTCACCAACCGATGGCTTCCAATTCGAGGTGGCCGCGAGCCGCCGCTTCTGGCAAGAAGAGCGCGCTCAGGCTAGCCGGGCGGCAAGGACGGGGGTCCGTGATGCAGGTTGAAGAGACCGCTATCCCAGCGGTCAAGATCATAATTCCGAAGAAGCACGGCGACGCCCGGGGTTTTTTTTCGGAGGTGTACAACCGCTCCGATTGGGAAAGGGCGGGTCTTCAGCTCACTTTCGTACAGGACAATCATTCGTTCTCGGCCGTGCTTGGCACGTTGCGCGGGCTACACTTCCAGACACCGCCTTTTGCACAGGACAAGCTGGTGCGCTGCACGCGCGGTCGGATCCTGGACGTCGCGGTCGACATTCGTCGCTCGTCGCCGACCTTCGGCCGGCATGTCGCCGTCGAGCTGTCGGCTGAAAATTGGCGCCAGTTGCTGGTCCCGATCGGATTTGCCCATGCCTTCATCACCTTGGAGCCCGACGTCGAGGTTCTCTACAAGACGACCGCTCCTTACTCCGCCGCCAACGACCGCGGCGTCGCCTGGAACGATCCCGCGATCAGTGTCGCTTGGCCAGCCCCGCCGGGGGGCCCGGTTCTCTCGGACAAAGATCGCCTATTGCCGCGGCTCAAGGACGCGCCGGAGCTGTTTGAATGATGCGTATCGCGGTCACCGGGTCGAAGGGTCAGGTGGCGACCTCGCTCATCGAGCGCGCTGAGGGCGAGGCTGAGATCGTCGCGCTCGGCCGACCCGCGTTCGACCTAACGGACCGCGCCTCCGTTATTGCGGGCCTCGAAGCGGCCCGCCCGGACGTCGTGGTCAACGCGGCCGCTTATACGGCGGTCGACAAGGCGGAAGCGGAAGAGGCCGACGCCGTCCGGGTGAACAGTGACGGCGCGGGGCATGTCGCTGAGGCCACAGCCCGGCTTGGCGCTCCTCTTCTGCATCTCTCGACCGACTACGTATTCGACGGCTCGCTCGATCGACCCTACCGGGAAAACGATCCGACCGCCCCCACGGGCGCTTACGGGCGCTCGAAGCTTTCAGGCGAAAGGCTTGTCACTGAGCGTTGCGAAAACAGCGTTATTTTGCGCACCGCCTGGGTCTATAGTCCGTTCGGGGCGAATTTCGTCCGAACGATGCTGCGACTCAACGAGACGCGGGACGAGGTTGGCGTCGTCGCCGATCAGCGCGGCAATCCAACATCAGCCCTCGACATCGCCGACGCCCTGATCGCGATTGCCGCAAGGATGAAGGACGACGCGGCGCCAGAGTTGCGGGGCCTCTTTCATATGACCGGATCAGGCGAGGCGAGCTGGGCCGATTTGGCTGAAACTATCTTCCACGAGGCTGCGGCGCGAGGCCGCCGACAGACCCAGGTCAAGCGCATCGCAACCCCCGACTATCCCACTCCCGCTCGGAGGCCGGCCAATTCCCGCCTCGACAACGAAAAGCTTGCCCGCGTATACGGCGTCAAACTGCCGGAATGGCGCCAGTCTGTGGCGGTCTGTTGCGCCCGCCTCCTCTCGTGATCGTTGAGACGGGCCGTCATCCCCTGGCGCAATCGTGAAAGACTAAAGGAGCGTCATGCAGCGAAAAGTGCTTGTGACCGGCGGCGCGGGGTTCATCGGCTCGGCCGTATGCCGGCGCTTGGTGGCCGAGGGCGCGTCAGTCCTTAATCTCGACGCGCTGACCTATGCCGGCAATCTGCAATCGCTGGCGGCGATCGACAATGCGCCGAACTATCGCTTCGCCAAGGTCGACATTTGCGACCGACGGTCGGTCGCCGAGGCGTTCGAGACGTTCGTCCCCGATCAGGTCATCCATCTGGCCGCCGAGAGTCACGTCGATCGCTCGATCACCGCCGGCGACGCGTTCATCCAGACCAACATCGTCGGCACGTTCTCGATGCTGGAGGCGGCGCGAGCCTACTGGCAGACCTTGCCGGCGCCGCAGCGGGATGCGTTCCGTTTCCTGCATGTCTCGACCGACGAGGTCTACGGCTCACTCGAGGACGACGGCGCCTTCGTAGAAGAGACACGCTACGACCCGAGTTCGCCCTATTCCGCCTCCAAGGCGGCCGCCGATCACCTAGTCTCGGCCTGGGCCAGAACCTACGGCTTCCCGGCCGTCATTTCGAACTGCTCGAACAATTACGGCCCCTACCATTTCCCCGAGAAGCTCATTCCGCTGATCATTCTCAACGCCGTCCATGGCAAGCCTCTACCGGTCTATGGCGCGGGGACCAATGTGCGAGACTGGCTCTTTGTCGAGGATCACGCGCGGGCGCTCGATCTGATCGTGTCGCGCGGGCGGATCGGCGAAAAATACAATGTCGGCGGGCGCAACGAACGGCGCAATATCGATGTGGTGCGGCGCGTCTGCGCCATTCTTGACGAGCTTCGCCCGGTCGCGCGACCGCACGAATCGCTCATCTCTTTCGTTACCGACCGCCCTGGACACGATCTGCGCTATGCGATCGACGCGACCAAGCTCGAGCGCGAACTTGGCTGGCGCGCGCACGAAACCTTCGAGAGCGGCATCGAGAAAACCGTGCGCTGGTATCTCGACAACGAGTGGTGGTGGCGCCCGCTCAGAGACAAGGTTTACGCCGGCGAACGTCTCGGCGTGATCGCCGAGACCGCGACTTTGGCCTAGAACTCGGGTTTCACAGCGATGAAGGGCATCATTCTAGCGGGTGGCGCAGGCACCAGGCTGCATCCAATCACCCTCGCTGTCTCCAAGCAGCTGGTTCCTGTCTACGACAAGCCGATGATCTATTATCCGCTGTCCGTCGTCATGCTCGCCGGGATACGCGAGACGCTGATCATTTCGACCCCCCATGATCTGCCGATGTTTCGCCGCCTCCTCGGCGATGGCTCGGAATGGGGCATCCGCATCGACTATGCTGAACAGCCCGAGCCAACCGGATTGGCGCAGGCCTTCGTCATCGGCGAGGAATTCGTTGCTGGCGAGCCGGCCATGCTCGTCCTTGGCGACAACATTTTCTACGGCGCGGGCTTGAGCGAGCAGCTTCGGCGAGCGGCGGACCGCGACCGCGGCGCGACTGTGTTCGCCTACCACGTGCCGGATCCCGAGCGTTACGGGGTGGTTGAATTCGATTCTACCGGCCGGGCCATTTCGATCGAAGAAAAGCCTGCAGCCCCCAAGTCGCATTGGGCGGTGACCGGCCTCTACTTTTACGATGCCCGCGTCGTTGAGATCGCCAAGAAGCTGAAGCCATCGGCGCGCGGCGAGTACGAAATCACTGACGTCAATCGCATCTATCTCGAGGCCGGAGCGTTGAGCGTCGAGCGGATGGGACGAGGCTTCGCCTGGCTCGACACCGGAACACCGGACTCGCTGATCGACGCCGCAAGCTTCGTGAGAACGCTCGAGCAGCGGCAGGGGACCAAGATCAGTTGTCCTGAGGAAATCGCCTTCGACCTCGGCCTGATCGACGTCGCGCAATTCAAGCGCCTCATCACGCGCTTCGGTAAGAGCTCGTATGGGCAATATCTCCAGTCGGTGCTCGACGAGCGCAGCCAGGGTTCCGGCCCGGCGCTGATTTAGGATCAATCCTTCGGAACCCAGCGTTGCGCGCACCGAACGAACTGCGCCACAATTGTGGATCAGGTAAGCCGCCCGGCGCGCTCAACCTTGGTCAAGGTCGCGCCGATGGCGATCGCCGCAACCTTGTTGTCGAACCTGTGTTTTAAATTGCGTTTTTGAAGCGGAAGGGAAAAGGATAGGCCGATGGCCGAGAAGCGGCGACGCGACGAACCGCAATCCGGTTTGCCGAACGGGGGCCCTGCCTCCAAGCTGAGCCGTGCGCTCAAATCGATCGTTACGGTTCAATCCACAATCCCCGAAGACGCCTTCACCGCACAGACGCTGGGCGAGCAACGCTCGGGCAGCGGCGTCGTCATCCGCGAGAGCGGTCTCGTGCTCACGATCGGCTATCTGATCACGGAAGCGGAGAACGTCTGGCTTGCTGACGCCGAAGGCCGGGTCACCCCTGCCCACGCACTGGCTATCGATGCGGAGACTGGCTTCGGCCTCGTCCAGGCGCTGGGCGATCTCAAATGCCCGGCGCTCGAGCTCGGCCGCTCGAGCGAGGCGAAGCTCGGCGATCCGGTGACGGTCGCCGCCGGCGCAGGGACAAAACCCGTGCGCGCAATGATTGTCGGCAAGCAGGAATTCGCCGGCTATTGGGAGTATTTTCTCGATGAGGCGATCTTCACCTCGCCAGCCCATCCGTTCTGGGGCGGAGCCGGCGCGATCGACGCGGAGGGCAGGCTCGTTGGCATCGGCTCATTGCACGTCGAGCAACTCAGCGAAAAGGGCGGCCCGCGCGACATCAACATGATTGTGCCGATCGACCTTCTGCCGCCGATCCTGGACGACCTCCTCACCTACGGCCGGGTCAATAAGCCGGCGCGGCCTTGGCTTGGGCTTTTCTCCGCCGAAAGCGGCGATGAGATCATCGTCGCGAGCGTGGCTGAGCGGAGCCCCGCCGCGGAAGCGGGAATCCGCCGCGGAGACGTTCTCGCTGGCGTTGGCGGGTCGGAGATCGAGAGCCTTGGCGACCTCTATCGCAAGGTCTGGAGCCGTGGTCCCGCTGGGGTCGAGATTCCTCTCGAAATCGTCCGCGATGGCCGGGCGATCGGCTTGCGCGTGCGCTCGGCCGACCGCTCGACGTTCATGAAGCGCCCGCGCCTGCAGTGAAGCCCCGCGCCTCTAGCGGACTTGTGCCCGCGACCTCGTTGACCAGCTTTCGGAGCAAAGCGTCGCCAAACGTGCTGAAATCATCGATCTGCACGACAAACGCGCCGGAGCCGCCGATCACGTTCTCGTGATAATAATGCGCGAGTCCGCCGGGCGGGTTGGTGTGCAGGGCCAGATAGCCTCCCATCGCGGCCGCCTTCTTGTTGAAGATCGCGAGCCCGTTGATCACCGCGCCTGCCGCGACCGCCGCGTCGCGCGCTTCGGTGACGAGGCGCCCCTGATTGCTGGTGCCGTCGCCAGACACGTCGATCACCCGACGGTCGGTCTCAAAGGCGCTCTCAGCGAACAGCGCAAAGGAGAAATCGATCGCCGAACCGATGGCGGTCCGACCGACATAAGCGCGCGGCGCAGCCGTCATTCCGGCCACGAAGGCGCTCGCGTCCGTCTTGTTGCGGATCACCGCCCAGTCGACCACTAGCCGCTCCTCTCCGTCGCCGGCCCACTCGACGTAAGCGAGCGCGATCGCCCCATGCGGCCCGGTGGAGATCGTATCGATGAGTTGCTGGCTCTGAATCGCGTCAGCATAGCCGCGCCGCTGAAGGGCGAACTCATCGTCGTCAATGCTGCGCGAGACGTCCGCCGCCAACACGATGGCCGCGTCGACCGCGACCGGCGCGCCCGCCGCAGCCGCCCGGCGCGCTTTCCCCCCGGCGAGCCCCGCAACGATGGCGGCGCCGAACGTCAACCAAAGTCGCAAGACGCGCCGACGAGCCTGCAAGGCCCAGTCGACAGCCTGTTCTGGCGGCTTGGTTGTCATGCGAGGCCTCGCCAGGTCGCGAGGTTTGGGGGCGCGTCACCCACGATTTGCTCCGGCGTCTCAATCGACGGTCTGGAGGTCGGCGTTGGCCATCTTGGCTCTTTTGATTCGCCTGAGCAACAAACGACGTTGCGAAACACGCTCACGTTGATTTGAAGGACGGCGTGAGTTCCGGGGGCTCGCTTCCTATGGGGACGAAAAACGCGACGATGCGTGGCGTCGTGTGCTCCAGAAAAAGAAAACGCGAGAGGAGAACCGAATCAAGGACGATCCGAAAAAGATCGCCGCCAGCGGTGCGTCGGCAGCCCGTTAAAATGGGATCTTAAGCCAAATGACGCATCCTTGATTCAGGCCTCCTCTCGCGTCCGAGTTTCGCGACGGACCGCTGACAATCGTTTGCGCTAATTCGCCGCGAGCATGCCGCGCAGGGTGTGGCTTTGGCCATCCAGCGTGGCGTAAACAATATCGTCAATGCGCCATTCGCCGCGTTCGAACAGCATGGCGTAGGTCAACCGTTCGCGGGCGCCGTCGCCGCGGGCGAACTCCGCGAGCACCTTCGCGGTGTCGTGAGTTTCCGAGATCGGCGCGACGCTCAGGGCGACAAGGTGCGGGGCCTGGTCGGTGAAGGGATCGCGTAGCGATGACGCGTCAACGCCGCTGTCGATGACCTCTTCGGCCGCGATCGAGCGCAGCAGCGACCGCGAGAAGAACCGCGCGCGAAGCGTATTGTCGCTCATGATCCCTGCGCCGCGGCCCTGAAGGGCCGACTCATCAGCGACATAGACGGCGCTGACAGCCGCCTCGGGAGATTGCCGATTGATGCCTGCTTCCGCGGCCAGCGCGAAAGGGAGGAGGCAGGCCACCGCGGCCAGAATCCTCTTCATTATGCACTTCCCTTCTAATCCCTTAACGCATAGTTAACGCCGTCCCGGGCTGCGCGCTGTGACGCCCGTCACACTTCGCAACGAAAGCGAGCGGAGAGAGGAGCCGCGGTTTGGCTTTCCGGCCCGAATTTGCACGCGGAACGGAGCGCGTGGGACGACAATCTGTTGCTGTAAATCGGAAATAAGGCTAAGCTTGCCCCATGAGCAATCTTACGACGCCGCGTCCGACAATCCTGTTTTGAAGTTCTCCCGAGGCAAAAGCGGGCAAGAAAAACTTTCCGCGATTTTTTCCTCGTAACTCATTGATAAGTCACGTTTCGGACGAGAGATTCCAAGGAAATCCAAGGAAATCAAACCCTCATAATCGAGGTTTTCAAAGCAAAACCGCCACAAGCCAAGAAAACCCAAATGGGGCGCCGGCGTAGTAGTATTAACACCTTGTTAAAGTATATTACAGCTAGCGCCTTCGATCGGCGAACGCCTTGGCGAGGAAAAGGCCGCCCTGGCGCAAACCCTCGGCGTCGATCCCATGCCCGATCCCAAGCGAGAGGTGCCACTGGGTCGGAATTGACGCTCCGGCGAGCGCTTCCGCGGCCATGAACATCGCGTCGAACGGGATCATCGGATCCTGATCGCCGTGGACGAGCAGGATGGGCGGCGCTGCGCCGCGCGCGTCGCGCGCCGTCGCTTCGCCGAGATGCTCGGGGCTGATCAAGAGGCCGGAAAAGCCAAGAATGGCCGCCGGCGCGCGCGGACGACGCAGTCCGACATGCAGCGCCATCATAGAACCTTGGCTGAACCCAACGAGCGCCAGTTTCGAATCGTCTAGGCCGAGCCGCTTGAGCTCGGCGTCGAGAAACGCGTCGATCGCGCCACGCGCGTTGACCGCGCCCGTCCAGCGTTCGCCGCCGCCTGTGGCATCTTCCGGCGACCGGTTGGAAAGCGGAAACCATTGCCGGCCCATCGGCGCTCCGGGAGCGCGATCGGGCGCGTGGGGCGAGACAAAGGCGGCCTCCGGCATAAGGGAGCGCCATTGGCGGCCAAGCTCGATGAGATCATTGCCGTCCGCGCCGTAGCCATGCAGGAACACGACCAGCTGGCTGGTTCGGCCGGCGGCCGCCGGGATGCGGGGTCCGTCCAGGGCGGCGCTCATTAGACATAGGCTCCGGGAATGGTCGGACCTGACTTATCCCGAACCGTCGGCAAGAGCCATCCCCGAGCGCGCCTTGACGCCCCGATAATAGGCCCAGAGCATGCGGGCGGCGACGCCTCTCAGCGGGCGCCAGCGTTCGGCGATCCGCTCGAGCCGCGCGACGTCGGGTCGGCGCTTCAGGTTCAGGGCCACCTTGGCGGCTTCCTGCAGGGCCAGATCGCCAGCGGGGAAAGCGTCCGGGTGGCCGAGGCAAAACAGGAGGAAAATGTCGGCCGTCCATGGACCGATCCCTTTGACCGCGACCAGCGTCTTGTGCGCCTCCTCAGCGTCGAGTTCGGCAAGACCCTTGAGATCGAGTCCGCCCTCCACGATCGCTTGCGCAAGCGCGCGCAGAGCGCGGATTTTCGCGTTCGACAAACCGCAGGCGCGCAAGTCCTCTTCCGTCGCCTTGGCGATTTCAGCCGCCTCGAGCGGAACGATGCATGCCTGCAGGCGCCCGAAAATCGCCGTCGCGCTGGCCGTCGACACCTGCTGCGCGACGATGATTGCAGCCAGCCCCGCAAAGCCCGCCTCCCTGCGGCGAAGAGGCGGCGGCCCGCCGATCGCCGTCAGGCGCTCGATGAGCTCCGGGTCTTTGGCGCGAAGGCGCTCGGCAGCGTCTCGCAAGGTCGCCTCGTCGTCGATCGGGGGACCTGGGTGATAGATTCGTCTCTTCGCTGGGCGACGTTTGACGCGCCGGGTTGCTCGGACGCCCGGGTTAGGTAATCGCTTCGCCCCCATGGCCGATGAAATCCTTGCAACCGCCCCGGTTCTCCGCTTCGCGCCGTCGCCAAACGGGGCGCTCCATCTCGGCCACGCCTATTCGGCGCTGATGAATGACCGCATCGCTGCCGAAACCAAAGGCCGCGTGCTGCTGCGCATCGAAGATTTAGACCGCACGCGTTGCAAACCGCAATTCGAGGCCGCCATTGTCAACGACCTCGCCTGGCTTGGGCTTCGCTTTCCGCCGCCACGCCGGCAGAGCGAGCATGGCGACGATTACGCGGCGGCGCTCGCGAGCCTCGACCAGCGCGGGCTGGTCTACCCGTGCTTTTGCAGCCGGTCCGAGATCGCGCGAGCCTCGAATGGTCAGCGCGATCCCGACGGCTCGCCGCTCTATTCCGGAACCTGCCGCGTGCTTTCTGCGGGTGAGGCGCGCGACCGCCTCGCTCGCGGCGACAAGGCCGCGTTCCGACTCAGCATGCGGCGCGCAGTCGACGCAGGGCCCGCGCGTTTGAGCTGGACCGAATATGGCGAAGGGGCCATTCCCAAGCGGCATCGAGCGGCGCCGGAGGCCTGGGGCGACGTTGTCCTTCGAGGGCGGGATCTGGCGGCAAGCTACCACTTGGCAGTGGTGGTCGATGACGCGCTTCAGGGCGTGACCGACGTCGTGCGGGGACGCGACCTGTTTGCGGCGACCTCGGTCCACCGCCTGCTGCAGGCATCGCTCGGCCTTGCCGAGCCGCGCTATCGGCACCACCGGCTCGTTCTCGATCAGGCCGGAGAAAAACTATCGAAAAGCCGTCAGTCCTGGTCGCTTGCCGAATTGCGGGCGACTGGCTTGGCGCCAGCGGAGGTTCGCGCCGCGCTGGAATTCTCTTCAGGCGGCAGCGTCGGATTTGTGGTCGCGTTCGCCTGAGATTCCGTGGTCGGAGATGATGTGGACGCGGACTTCTCAGCCGACATCGCCACGGCGGATGGAGCCTCGCCCATGAGCTGGTCGATGCGGTCGCGCTCGCGCTTGAACGCCGCCAGCATTCTTCCGTCAAACTCACGCGTGCGCGGCAGTTTGATCGCCATCGGGTCGACGAAGTTGCCGTTGATGATCACCTCGTAATGGAGGTGCGGGCCCGTCGCCAGGCCGGAATCACCAAGATAGCCAACAGTTTGGCCTTGAACGACATGCCCCCCCTCGACGATCCCGCGACCGAAGCCGGACATGTGGTTGTAGGTCGTCACGTAGCCGTTGGCGTGCTGGATCTCAACTCGCCGTCCGTAACCGCCGTCCCACCCCGCCTTGATGATGGAGCCGTTACCCGCCGCGTAGATCGGGGTGCCGATGGGCGCCGCCCAATCAACGCCGGTATGCATACGCGCATAGTGCAGGATGGGATGATAGCGCATCCCGAATGGCGAGGTTATCTCGCCGTCGGCGATCGGCTTGCGCACCAAGAACTTGCGCATCGAGCGACCGTTCTCATCGTAGAAGTCGACCAGGTTGTCGTCGGGCGTCTGGAAGCGGTAATATTTGAAAGTCTGATCCCGGACCGTCAACGAAGCGCGCAGCAGCTCCGGCCGCGGGTTGATGTCGTCGGGATCGGAGAAGAACGCCTCAACCGAATCGCCCGGCGCGGTGGCGCGCTGGAAATCGACATCGTTGGCGAACACCCTCGTCATGACGTCAATGATCGATCGCGGCAGCCCCTGTTTGAGCGACGTCTCGTACAGGCTCTGATAGAGGCTCATGCCGCCGCTCACGCCTTCGTCGTCTGGCGCTTTCGGCTTTCGAGGCGGCTGGGCCGCGCGCAGCGCGACTTGCTTGTATCCGCCGCTGTCGGTGATCGCGACCGTCGCCCTGAGCTGGTCGTCGGCGTACACCGAAATCCGGGCTATTCCTGGCTTCTCTCCGCGAACGGCGGGCTCCTCGGGAAGGAGAAGGATCTTCTGCCCCTCGCTCACCGGCGATTCGCCGTGCTTGACGCCGAAGGCGGCCAGAATGCCGGACACAGCGTCCGGGCTTGCGCCATTGGCCTTGAGTACGTCCTCAAAGCTCTCACCGTGATGGATTTGAATAAGCTTCTCGTTCGGCGACGCGTCGTCGGGGCTCGCCTTGACGACGTTGCTCACGTTCTCGGGAATCATACGCACTTCGATCGAGGCAAAGGGCGTACTGGGGCTGACGTTGCCCACGGTCGCATAGGCGGAGAGTTCGCGCAGGGCTTCGCCGGCCCGGCTCGTTCGCATCAACAAGAGCTGTGGCGGCAACGGTTGGGAAGCCGCCTTCTCGGTCGGCGCTTTCAGCGTTTCCACAACCTGGGCTTCGGCCTCAGCCTGCGTCAAATCTCCTGAGATCTGCTCTTCGTCGCTCGGACTCAGGTCCTCGACGCGAAACGTAACTTCCGCGCTGTCCTGCACTGGACCTGGATCGGGCGGCGCCTCGGCGACGTCTGTTCCGCCGTTCACGATCTTGAGCGGATTGAACGGGGGCACCGCGTCGGCGAACCCGGTCGGAGTCATGGTCAAGGTCGTTTCGAGACGGGTGAACGGGCGCGCCTTCACAACTTCCTTGTCGCCGACCTTGATGATCGTCGGGGCCTTGAACGTCTGTTTGTCCGAGACGATGTCGACCGGCCGGAGCAGCCGATCGCCCTTGCTGGGGTTGACCCCCGCTTCCTGGGAATTGGCCGACGGCTGCGACGCGACAAATTCGGGCGCCTCGGCAAAATCGTATTGGCTGTCGAGGTCAAGGTACAGAGCCGCGCCGATCAGGGTCACGCCGCAGAGCCCAGCCAGCGTCGCGCCGGCGAGCCATCTGAGCGAAGCGAGACGCCGCTGATTGCGATCGAGCCGATCGTCGCCTAGTCGTATCGGCGGCTCAACTCCGAGATCTGGGCCAACCGTCGCGCGGTCGCCGCGAGAGCCCAGCCGCTGAAAAGAAGCCGCCAAGGTCGTCAAAACAGTTGTTTCGCCCGCTTTTGACGCCCGCGTCAAGTTGAACGGGCTGTGAGATTAGTTACCGCGCATGATCCGCGAGCGCAAGCTATCGGCCCGAGCCATTCGATCGGCCAATTAAGCTCTTTCGTGACATTGACAAATCCTCAAAGCTTAACCCGCTCTTGTGGGGCGCCAAGCCGGATCACGGAGCGGCGACTGATGCATTCAAGCTCGCGGCTGGTTTATCTGGCGGGGTATCACCGACCGCCCCTTGCTGATGGGGCGACAGCCGATTCGCGCTGATGAAGGCTGACCACCGGCACGAGCCGGCCCAAAATGCGGCTCGGCTGAACGTACCGATAAAGTCTCGTTGACAATGTAAATACTCTCCCGAAGGGCGAGCTTGAAATGCGCCGCCGTAGGTCGCATGTTTCTCTTCGCGCAGGCGCGAATTGACCCTGCCTGAGAGGAATGCAACGCTGAGCTTGACGCCCAACCCTGCGGCGACCGCCGTCGGCACCCCGGCCGTCTCCGGGAATGCGCGAAGAGCGGACGTGCTATTGCAAATCATCATTGAGGGGCTTGAGGACGCAAAGGCCGACGACATTGTCTCGATTGACCTATCCGGCCGGACCACGCTGGCAGACCGGATGATCATCGCTTCAGGGCGCTCGAGCGTGCACGTCGGCGCCATCGCCGATCGGGTGGTGAAAGCCTGCCGAGAGGCCGGTTATCCCTCGCCGAAAGTTGAAGGAATGCCGCTTTGCGACTGGGTCCTGCTCGATGCGCAAAATGCGATCGTGCACGTCTTCCGTCCAGATGTTCGCCGGTTTTATAACCTTGAGAAGATGTGGAGCGCAGATCGGCCTGGCGAAGTCGTCAAGAGCTGAAGCGGCTGAAATCGGAGCATGCGTCTCGCGCTGATTTGCGTGGGCAGACTGAAGGCGGGGCCGGAGCGGCTGCTGTTCGATCGTTACTTCGAGCGACTGACGCAGAGCGCGCGGGGCGCGGGTCTGGTCGGGGTCGACTTGCGCGAGATCGTCGAATCACGCTTGCGCCGGCCGGAGGAAAGGCGAAGCGAAGAAGCCGCGGCAATCCTCGCGGCAGCGCCTAGGAGTGGGGCTTTGGTTTTGCTTGACGAGCAGGGGCCGTCGGCGAGCAGTGAGGAATGGGCCGCCGACATTGGCCGGGAGCGTGACGCGTCGCGACCCGCCTATGCCGTCGCGATCGGCGGCCCTGACGGCCTCGACCCGACGCTCCGCGTCGTGGCGCATCGAGTCCTGAGTTTCGGCCGAATGACCTGGCCCCACCAGTTGGTCAGGGTGATGGCGGGAGAGCAATTATACCGGGCAATGACAATCCTCGCCGGGCATCCCTATCACCGCAGCTGACAGTCTCTCGATGACTTCCGTAAGCCGGACGGACATTCTGTCCCAACTGCCTAGATATTACCTAGATTTGATGATCCATGCTCCTGTGCACCGAAGGCGTACATGGACATATCGAGCGGGAGCGGCCGTCTTGGCTGCCTGCTTTGGTTCGTGCGGCGCGCTCGCTGACCCTGCCGCGTCGAATCCCCCCGTCGCGACTGATCAGCAGGACGCGGATAAAGAGGGATCTGATCCGCAGCGTGCGGACAAGGAAATGGAGCTCCACGGCGTAGAGGACACTTTGCGCCAGTCGGACGAGCAGCGGCGGGCGATCGAAACCGAAATTGACTCTGTTCGCGCCGATCGGGCGCGCCTTTCTGAGGCGCTCATCGAGACAACCGCAAAGGTGCAGGACGCCGAGCGCGGGGCCGCGGCGGCTGCGGATAGATTGTTGGGCCTCAACGCAACTGCCGAAGAACTCTCGCGTTCGCTCGACCGCCGACGCGGCGTGATCGCTGACGTACTGGCCGCCCTCCAGCGAATGGGAAGCAACCCTCCCCCCGCCATTCTCGTCAAACCAAACGACATGTCGGAGGCTGTGCGCGCGGCGACCGTTATGGGCGCCCTCATTCCGGAGCTGAAATCAGAAATCGAAGCGGCTCGGCGGGATCTCGACGAGCTCGCTAAAACTCGCGAGTCAATTGCGCGGGAGCGCGACGACCTGACTGAGAAAGGCAAGGCGCTGGCGGCCGACAAAACGCGCCTTGGGGCGCTCATTGACG
This sequence comes from uncultured Alphaproteobacteria bacterium, assembly GCA_963737365.1. GTDB lineage: Bacteria > Pseudomonadota > Alphaproteobacteria > Rhizobiales > Beijerinckiaceae > Roseiarcus. The sequence continues at coordinate 967,452 of CAVTSD010000001.1, read as the reverse complement.
CGCGCCAGCAGTCTCTGGCTTCGGCGCAGGACGCGCTGGGCTCGCAGCAGCAGCGCGCGGCCGAACTGGCCAAAAAAGCGGGGTCGCTCAAGGATCTCATCGCAAGGATCGACAGCGAAGCCGCCGTGCGCAAGGCCTCGGCAGCGGCAGCCCATGCGAGCGAGGTTGCTGAGGCGAACGAAATCGAGGCGCGAGCGCAAGCCGCTCAGGGCGCACCGACTGCGCGCCTCAAGCCCGAAATCGCCTTCGCCGATACAAAAGGGCGGGTGCCGCTGCCCGCCGCGGGCGCGATCCTGAAGACCTTTGGTTCATCGGACGGCTTTGGAGGGACCGAGCGAGGGGTCTCTTTGGCGACGCCTGCCGCAGCAACCGTCTCCGCGCCGGCGGACGGCGCGGTGCTGTTCGCCGGAACATACCGGACTTACGGCCAACTCTTGATAATCGACGCGGGCGGGGGATACTATATCTTGCTTGCCGGGATGGATCGAATCAATGTTCAATCCGGCGAGTTCGTACTGGCGGGAGAACCGGTCGGCGTAATGGGCGACGGGTCCGCTCGCATGGCGACGACGGCCGCAGTTGGCGCGGGGCGGCCGGTTCTCTATATAGAACTTCGCAAGGACGGAACTGCAATCGATCCGGGGCCGTGGTGGGCAACGTCAGACATCGAGAAGGCGCGCGGATGATTCGTAAAGCTGGTTACTTGGGAGTTGGAGTCGTTTTGGGAGCCGCAGCCGCGGCGACAGCGCCGCAAGCGCTGATGTTCATCAGTCCGGCGGCTTACGCTGCGACCGCCGACACCTATCGGCAGCTTAATCTGTTCGGCGATGTGTTCGACAAGATCCGAAACGATTATGTCGAGAAGCCAGATGAATCGAAGATGATCGAGGCCGCGATCAACGGCATGCTGTCTTCGCTCGATCCGCATTCAAGCTACATGGACGCCAAAGCGTTTCGCGATATGCAGGTCCAGACCAAGGGCGAGTTCGGCGGCCTTGGCATCGAGGTGACGCAGGAAGACGGACTTCTCAAGGTCGTAACCCCGATCGACGACACGCCGGCCGCCAAGGCGGGCGTGCTCTCGGGCGACATCATAACGGCCATCGACGACACTTCGACCCAGGGGCTGACGCTCGATCAGGCGGTCGAGAAAATGCGCGGTTCGATCAATTCTCCGGTGAAGCTCAAGATCGTCCGCGGCCCGAAGAAGGACGTCAAGGATTTCACCATCGTCCGCGATCTCATCCATGTCCAGTCGGTCCGCTCGCATGTCGAGGATGGCGACATCGGCTACATCCGCATCACCCAGTTCACCGAGCAAACCGCCGACGGCCTGAAGAGCGCCATGGAGAAGCTGCACAGCGAGATCCCGGCCGACAAATTCAAGGGCTACATCCTGGATCTGCGCAACAATCCGGGAGGCTTGCTTGACCAGTCGATCGACGTCGTCAATTCGTTTGTCGACCGGGGCGAGATCGTCTCGACCCGCGGCCGCACCCCCGATGAGACCCAACGCTTTGACGCGAAGCCCGGCGGCGACCTATCAGGGGGTAAACCGGTTGTGGTTTTGATCAACGGCGGCTCGGCGTCCGCCTCGGAAATCGTCTCCGGCGCCTTGCAAGACCATAAGCGCGCGACGCTGATTGGCACCCGGTCGTTCGGCAAGGGCTCGGTGCAGACGATCATGCCGCTCGGCGAGAACGGCGCGCTCCGGCTCACGACGGCCCGATACTACACGCCTTCGGGCCGATCGATTCAGGCCAAGGGGATCGAGCCTGACATCAAGGTGCTGGAGGACGTGCCTGACGACCTCAAGGGCAAGGACGACATGAAGGGCGAGGCCTCGCTCAAGGGGCATCTCGCCAACGGCGCCGAAGATACTTCGGCTTCCCAGGCCTATGTCCCTCCGAACGAGAAGGACGACAAGCAACTCACCGCGGCCATCGACCTGTTGAACGGTGTCAAGCACCCGGAACCGGCTGTAAAGGCCGACGCCGCCCCCGTGAAAAGCGACTCCGCCGCGGCGCCCGCGACGTCCGGAACGCCGACCGATCCGGCCGCCCCGGCCAAGCCGAATTGATGCGCTCAACACGAGCCAGGGAGCTGAGCGTCCGTCGATGAGGAAGGGTCTCTCTTATCTTGCCTATGGAGTCGCCGCCGGCATTGTGTTGGTTGGCGCCTCGCACGATGCGCTGCGCGCCGCTGGCTCCAGCACAAGTGATAAACTCGCGCTCTTCGCCGAAGTGTTCAACAAGGTGCGCGACAACTACGCCGAGAAGCCTGACGACCAGAAAATGGTCAAGTCGGCGATCGACGGCATGCTGGCCTCTCTCGACCCGCATTCAAACTATTTTGATCCCAAAGCGCTGGAGGAATTCCAGGCGAGCATGAAGGGCGAGGAATTCGGCGGCCTAGGTCTTGAAGTGATGATGGAAAATGGGCTGGTCAAGGTGGTCAGCCCGATCGACGATACTCCCGCGGCGCGGGCCGGCTTGATGTCCGGAGATCTTGTCACCCGCATCGATGATACGGCGGTCAAGGGCCTCAGCCTCAAGGAAGCGGTCGACAAGATGCGGGGCCCCGCCAAGTCGCCGGTAAAACTGACCGTCGAGCGCGGGTCGAAAGGAGACCTCAAGGAGTTCACGATCGTCCGCGAGATCATCCATGTTCAGTCGGTGCGCTCGCATCTGGAGAGCGGCGACATCGGCTACATCCGCATCACCCAGTTCAATCAGGAGGCGTACGACGGGGTGCGCAAGGCCTTCGATCATTTCCGCGCTGAACCCGGGGCGGCAAATTTGAAAGGCTACATCATCGACCTGCGGAACAATCCCGGCGGCCTGCTTAATCAGGCGGTTGAGATCACAAATGCCTTCGTCGACACCGGCGATATCGTTTCGACCCGCGGCCGAAATTCCGACCAGGGGCAGCGGTACTCGGCCCGCCCCGGCGTCAACCTGTCGCAGGACAAGCCGGTGGTGGTGCTCATCAATGGCGGTTCGGCGTCCGCCTCGGAGATCGTCTCGGGCGCTTTGCAGGATCTTAAGCGCGCGACGCTGATTGGCACGCGCACTTTCGGCAAAGGGTCGGTTCAGACCATTCTGCCGCTTGGCGAAAATGGGGCGCTTAAGCTCACCACCGCCCGCTACTACACGCCCTCCGGCCGCTCGATCCAGGCTAAGGGCATTGATCCGGACATCCGGGTTTTGGAAAACATTCCCGACGATCTAAAAGGGAAGGTTTCGAGCATGGGCGAAGCCTCGCTGTTCGGTCATCTGAAAAACGACGGCGAGGAGGAGAAGGGCTCTGACGCCTACGTGCCGCCGGATCGCGACAAGGACACGCAGCTCGACGCCGCCGTCAAGTTCCTGCACGGCGCCAAGGCCGAGACGCTGCGAAGCCCGGATGCGCCCGCGACTGTGACAACGGTGCAATGACCTTCAGCCGATGGCTAGTCGCCATTGCGCTTGTCGCTGAGCCTAGCTTTGCTCAGGCGCAGGAGGGTTCGGGCTGCAATGGGTTTAAATGGCCGCTTGATCACGAGCGCGCGGCGCTTATACGCCCGGACAAAGCGTCCCTTCCCAACGGGGGCGCGCTGCCGTACGACGTCGCGATGACGCTTGAGCTACAGCCGCTCTCCGCTGCAGGTCTGCCGAAGGCGCCCGAGCGGGCGCCAAAGTCGCCTTCCGCATTCGCCGGCCATTTTACCCTCGCCCCGCCGGCAAAGCCCGGCCCTTACAGGCTCACGATCTCCTCGGAGGGCTGGGTCGATGTCCTCGATGGCGGAGCGTATTTGCATCCAATCGGGTTTACTGGCGCAAAAGATTGTGAAGGCGCCCGCAAGAGCGTCAAGTTCGATCTGCCGGGCCGGCCGCTTGCGCTTCAGTTCAGCGGCGTTCCCAAGGATCAAATCTCCGTTATCGTTTCGCCCGAACCATAGTCCGCGAGGGCGCGGACGGCTCGGCGACTGCGAGCGCAGCCCTTGCGCGCGCAAAGGCTTTTGGCCGACGATCCGTCAGTGCCGGAAATGGCGCATGCCGGTGAAAACCATCGCGACGTCGGCTTCATCGGCGACGGCGATCACCTCGGCGTCGCGCATCGATCCCCCGGGTTGGATGACCGCGGTCACGCCGGCTTCGATCGTCGCAACCAAGCCATCGGCAAACGGAAAGAAGGCGTCCGAGGCGACGACCGAGCCCCGCGTGAGGGGTTCGGGCAAGCCTGCCATCTCGGCCGCCTCCTCGGCCTTCCGCGCGGCGATCCGAGCGGAATCAACCCGCGACATCTGGCCCGCTCCAACGCCCACCGTTACGCCGTCCTTGGCGTAGACGATGGCGTTCGACTTCACGTGTTTGGCTACCGCCCAGGCGAACTTTAGGTCCGCCATTTCGCGCGCGGTCGGCGCGCGTTTGGTCACGACCTTCACCGCTCCCTCTTCAAGAACGCCATTGTCGCGATCCTGGACGAGGAGTCCGCTGGCGACCGATCGCACGGTAAGAGTTGCCGCTCTCGGATCGGGAAGCGAGCCTGCAAGTAAAAGTCTCAGGTTTTTCTTCGCCGCGATAATCGCCAGCGCCGCTTCGTCCGCCTCCGGGGCGATGATCACCTCGGTGAAAATCTCGACGATTCTGCGGGCCAAGTCCGCGTCAAGTTTCCGGTTAAGCGCGACCACGCCGCCAAACGCCGACACCGGATCCGAGCTCAGCGCCTTTTCGTAAGCCTCAAGCAGCGACTGGCCCCTGGCGACGCCGCACGGGTTCGCGTGCTTGATGATCGCCACTGCGGCGCTTGCCGACGGGTCGAACTCGGCCACGAGTTCGTAAGCCGCATCTGTGTCGTTGATGTTGTTGTAGGAGAGCTCCTTGCCCTGGATCTGGCGCGCGGTCGCGACGCCTGGGCGCGAGTCCGAGTTAAGGTAGAGCGCCGCGCGCTGGTGCGGATTCTCGCCGTAGCGAAGCGCTCCGAAGCTCGGGTGGAGAACCCCGCCGAACGCGCGCCATTTCGGCGCGGGCTCATGAATTTCATCTCCAAGCCAGTTGGAGATCGCCGCGTCATAGGCAGCAGTGCGGGCGAAGGCCTTCTGCGCCATCCTGCGGCGAAAGGCGTGGCTAGTTGCTCCCTCGCGGCGCTGCAATTCGTCGATCAACGCCGGATAATCGTCTACATCCACGATGACCACGACGTCGTCGTGGTTCTTCGCCGCCGAACGAATCATCGCCGGGCCCCCGATATCGATGTTCTCGACCCTCTCCTCAAAGGAGGCGTCCCGCTTCAGCGTCGCTTCGAAGGGATAGAGATTGACGATCAGGAGGTCGATCGGGGTGATGTCGTTGGCGATCATCGCCGCCTGATGCGCCGGCTCGGCGCGGATCGCCAAGAGACCCCCGTGCACCCTCGGATGCAGCGTCTTCACCCGTCCGTCCATCATCTCCGGGAAGCCGGTCATCTGCGCCACGTCGACGGCGGCGAAGCCGGCCGCGTTCAGAGCCGCGGCGGTGCCCCCGGTCGAGAGCCAATCGACGCCGAACGGCTTGAGAGCGCGCGCGAGATCCAAAAGGCCGGTTTTGTCGGAAACGGAGACGAGCGCCCGCCCTATTCTCACACTATCCGTGGCCATCAGCGGGACTGCCCTCGTTCGGTTGCGCCCATTTTGCTGCAGTGCAATAGCATAGCTCGGCTACTCGGGAAATGCCGAGAAGACGCGCTCCGCTCACCAAAATGTCATGGCTTTCTGAGTTGGCGGAGCATTGTTCGGCGGTGAACGTTCCATATCTGAGACTCCAAGCACTGGATTAGAAGGAGCGAACCCATGCTCAAGACGATAGCATTGATCAGCCTTACCGCCGCCCTGGTCGTCCCGTCCGTCCCAGCGTTCGCCGTGAGCGGTAATTCGTCGGCTTACGGAACTCAGGATTACGGCCCCACCATCCCGACGCAGTCCCTGACGACCGCACAACGGGCGTATAACCACGCCAACGAGAGCAAGGAGCGCGCTTACGCCGGCGCCGAATGGCTTCGCCAACATGGGAAGGGCCCGTTTCCCTTCTTCTGACGATGTGAGATTTCGAGCGCTGGATCGACGGATATTTCAAGCTCAAGCCAGTAGCGGTGACCGGCCTTGCAAGTCGTTCGGTCCGTCCCGGCGTTCGCCGTCAGCGGCGATTCATCGGCTTACGGAGCTGAGAATTACGGCCCCACCGCATCCACGCGGTCGCTGACGCCTTTCCAGCGTTCGTGGAACCCACGCCAATGTTCGTGGAACCCACGCCAATGAAGGCAAAGAGCGCGCGAGAGCTGGGGCGTCCTGGATTCGCAAGCACGGCGGCGTCGGGCACGTTCAGCCCAAGTAGCTGAGCGGTCGATTTCGTCTATCGCCTTCGGCGATGTGAATATTTTGGGGCGCCGAGGGTTTATATTGAAAGAGCTCGCGCGGCCTCCTAAAGTGTCGTCTAGATCCACGCCTCATGCAGGGACAAAACCATGCGCAAAGCCACTTCTTCCGTCGTCATCGCCGCAGTGCTGGCCCTTATGTCCAGCGCGGCTTTCGCCGAGCAAGGTGACTCGTCATCTTGGGGTAGTTACGGGTGGGGGCCTGTGATACCCACCCAGTCGCTCACGCCAAGAGATCGTCAATATAACTTCGACAATCAAGCCCTGTATGAGGCTGGAGACAGCGCAGAGTGGCTGCGCCTACATGGGAAAGGCCTGTTTCCCTTCTTCAGCAAATGAACGGGCTTCCGTCCCGCTAGCCCCTCTTTACCAGCCGCGCCGCGAAGAACCCATCTAACCCTGAGCGCCGCGGCTCGTCTCCCCACATGTGGCAGGGCAGCGTGCGCAAATCTCCAGAGGGCGTAATGCACTCGGCAAGGCCGCCGATCTCCTCCGGAAGGACGGCCAAGCGACTCACGTCCGGGTTACGGCGCAGCAGTGCAGCGATCTGGGCTTCGCCCTCCTCAGGTTCGAGCGAGCACACACAATAAACGAGAACGCCGCCCGGCCGCGCGAGGACGACCGCCTTGTTGAGCAAGTCCGCCTGAAGCTTGACGAGCGGCGCGAGGTCGCCCGGACGTTTAATCCACGCGACGTCGGGATGCCGGCGGATCGTGCCGGTTGCGCTGCATGGCGCGTCCAAGAGCACGGCGTCAAAGGGCGCGGCTTCGAAGGTGAGCGCGTCGGCGACCACGACCTCTGAGTGAAGGCGTAGCCGCGCCAAATTGGCGGCTAGCAGCTTGAGCCGCTCGGCCGAGCGATCGACCGCCGTGAGATCGGCGCCCGCCGCCGCCAGTTCGGCCGCCTTTCCGCCCGGCGCGGCGCAGAGGTCGACGATCCGCATGCCGGGAGCAGGCCGGAGCAGCCTCGCCGGCAGCGCCGCGGCAGCGTCCTGCACCCACCATTGGCCGTCCGCATAGCCTTCGAGCTCGACCACCGGCGTATGCGTATCGAGGCGCACCGAGCCGGTTGGCAGAACCATTCCGCCCAGCTTCTCCGCCCAACCGGCGGGATCGTTTTTGACGCTGAGGTCGAGCGTCGGCTCCGAGCGGTGCGCTAACGCGATGGCGCGGGCGACGCTTTCGCCATAGTTTGCGCGCCAGCGCTGGGCGAGCCAGGCCGGAGTATCGTCCTCGAGCGGATCGGAACTGGCCAGGATGTCGTCGCGATCACGGGCGACTTGACGCAGCACCGCATTGGCGAGCGCGGCGAATGGGGCGCTCGCCGGCTCGGCGCGCGTCGCCTTGACAGCGAGGTCGACCGCGGCGTGGTCGGGAACATCAAGAAAGAGGATCTGCGCCGCGGCCACGACGAGCGTCCATTCGAGCGCGCCGCCGCGCTTGGGCATCCCCTTTTCCAGTCGTCGCGCCAGCGCTTTGCGGATTGTGCCGAGACGGCGGAGCGACACAGTGGCGATCGAACGCGCCAAACCTCGGTCGCGCGCGTCGAGGCCGCCTCTTTGCTGGTTGAGATCGGCGGCCAGTCGCTCTTCCAGCGGGCGCGACGAGGTTAAGGCTTCGGCGACGGCGCGCGCGGCCGCGACCCGCGCCGCCAGGCCCGGGGGCGGGGGGGCCGACGCTTCGGTGCGGCCCCCATGAAACCCGCCCGATTGTCGCGCCAACGAGCCTCGCCTCGAATCAAAATTGCCGACCGCTAGGGAGAGGACTATACGCGAAATCTAAGGCGGGCTTGCGTCCGGCTGGGCATGAAAACCGCGGTCGCGCGGCGGTCGGGAGCGGCCATCCCAAGTTGAGGCAGACGGTGGATATGAACGACGACCCCCTAGACCCGGTCGACGGCGACGAGGCCAGCCCCCCACCCGTGCGCGAGCTGCCGCCAGCGGCGCGGCGGGCGCTCGCGGAAGCGGAGGCGCGCCGCGCCGAACCCCCAGCTCCGACGCCGAAGGAGAGTGCATGGCCGCGGGGGCCTGGACCCGGCGCGCTATGGCGACTGGGAGGTGAAGGGGCTGGCGACCGACTTCTAATCGCCCTGACCTAGCCCCCGTCCCCATGTCGTCAAAGCGAGGCCGATACAACCAGAGCGCCAATTCACTGGCAAACATCGAGGCAATAAACGCCTCTAAACGTCAATAAACGAGCCTAAACGCTAGTAAATTTGCTGGCCTTTACTAGCGTTTATTTTTTCGAATCGGGCCTTTTCAAGGACTTATAGCGGTTTGGAACAAAAAAAACTTCGTCTTGCCCGTCTTAGGTTGTATGTCGGCCATTCGAGCTAGTTCCGTGCGCCAAGAACCGCAAAGGATTTAGGGCTTGTTCTCTCGCATTACTCTGCGCCATTGAGTTCGCCATCGCCGACAATCATAGTTTGTAATTTGGTTTTTCGCAAGTAAAAGCCGGACGAACTTCTATCAATCGGCTGGCGCGTGCTCCTCCCCGAAGTGCTGGTCCTGTCGGCAGCAGCCTGTCATTCCCGCGCAAGAGCGGGGATGACGAGGGAACGTTGCCGCGCCTTCACGCACTTGCGCGGCGGAGAGCGGGCCGCCGTTGGCAGCAAAGGCGTCCAGCCTACCCCACGTGCTTTTTCAAAAACGCAAGCGTGCGGGTCCAGGCGAGCGCGGCGCTGGGCGCGTCGTAGCTCTCCCGCTGGTCGCAATTGAAGCCATGGTCGGCGGGATAGATGTGGACCTCGACATCCGGATGGGCGGCGGCCACCTCTTTCACTCCGGCAGTGGGAATATGCGTGTCCTTCTCGCCGAAATGGAGGAGCGTCGGGACCTTGGGCTTCAGGTCCTTCATCCCAATGATCCCGCCGCCGTAATAGCCGACCGCGGCGCTCAGACCCGAAAGCTGGGCCGCCGCCGACCAGGCGACCGTGCCGCCGAGGCAATAGCCGACGATACCGACCTTGCCGCCTTCGTTGGCGACTTCAATCGCCGCAACGACGTCGCGCGACACCTGCTCGCGATCGAGCTTGCCGGCGATCGCCATGCCGCGCGTTCTCGCCTCGGCGTCGTAGCCGGTCTCGAAGTTGGGCTCGACATGCTCGAAAATGGCCGGCGCGACCGCGAGATAGCCCTCGGCCGCGAACCGATCGGCCACGGCGCGGATATGCGAATTGACGCCAAAAATCTCCTGGATGACGACGATTCCGCCGCGCGGCTTTCCTGCGGGATCGGCGCGCCAGGCTCGAATGGGTCCCGCGCCTTCCGGCTTCAGTTCAATCCAGGCCATTTCGGTCTCCTTAGGTTCGGGCGGCGCTTAACGTTGAGCGCCGGCTGCGCCTCTTTGCGCGATCGCGATGCCGCCCACAACTAACAAGAGCGCGAGGACATGATAGAGGGCGAAGGGCTCGCCCAGAATGACAACCGCCATGATGGCGCCGAAGATCGGCACCAAATTGACGAACACGCCCGCCCGGCCCGGTCCGATCAATTCGACGCCGCGCATAAAGGTGAGCTGCGCGATGAAGGCCGGCCCGAGCGCTGCGAAGGCGAGCGCCAGAAGGCCGCGCGCGGTCGGCCAGACGAATCCGCCAGACAGGATCTCCCAGATCATCAGCGGCACGGAGGTCACGAAAGCGGCGACCGCCATGGCCGCGAGCATGCTCACTTGCGAGACGTGAGGCCGTTGGCGAAGGCCGATGGTGTAGCCCGCATAAAGTACGGCCCCCACGACCATCATCACGTCACCGCTATTGAAGGCGAGCGCCGCGAGCTTGGCCGGATCACCCTGGGCGGCGATCACCGCGACGCCGATCATGGTGACGAGCGCGCCAAGCGCCTGCAGCGCCGAGAAGCGAACTCCGAGGAAGGCGCGCGCTCCCAAAAGGACAAGCGCAGGAATGGCGCCCTGGATGATCGAGAGATTGAGCGCGCTCGTATGATGCGCGGCGAGATAGAAAAGCGCGTTGAAGGCTGTGAATCCGGACGCCCCCATAATGGCGAGGTAAACCCAACGCGCGCGCAAAGCCGGCCAGTCCTGCCTCAGCGACGGGCGGGCGGTGATGAGGATGGGGATGAGCGCCACGGCCCACCGAAGCGTGACCAGCGTCATCGGCCCGATCTGACCGACCGCAAATCGCCCGACGACCGAATGGGCGCCCCAGACCAGCGTCGTAAAGACGAGCAGGAGGATCGGGTTGGCCCAGGCCGATTGCATGAGCCCGGTCCTTGGCGCGGTCACGTCGGTCATGGAATCTCTTCGGCAGTTTTGGCTTCGAGAAGGGTCCGCGATGCGCTCGGCGGTGAGCGGACGCGACCTTCAAAGTGGGATGAGCGGCGTCGGAATAGGCCGAGCGAGCCATGAAGGCAATCCGACCGATCCGGTCGGGAACGAGGGTGCCCCTCGCGCGTGATCTCAGGCGGCGGTCAAGCCGCGGCCTGGCGCCCGTCGGCGACGATGGTCTCGCGGATAGCGTCGGCCAGCGCCTTGGCTTCTTCGCTCTGACGTCCCGGCGCATGGATGAGGCCCATGCGGTTCAAGGGCAGGTCCGGCAACCCTTCGGCGCGCCCAAGGCGCTTGAGGCCGGGCCCGACTAGGGAGGCCGGCAGGATCGTGGCCGCGAGCCCCGCGCGAAGGACCGTGCCGATCGCGCTGAAGTTCTTGGAATAGACCCGCGCCCGCGTGACTCCGGCTTCCACTGTGGTCAGCGCTTCCTCGGTCGCGCGCCGCCAGCAACAAGTCGTGCTGCCGAGCGCCAGTGGGATCGGCGTTCCCGCCTCCACCTGGAATTGTTCGGCGGCGACCCAGACCAAGGGTTCCTCGCGCAGAAGCTCAAGACCTTTCAGGCCCTCGTAGTCGGTGATCAAAGCGAGATCGAGCGCGCCCGCGGCGACCTGAGGCGCAAGCTCGGTCGACGCCTCGCAGACGACCGAGACCTCGACCAGCGGATGACGGCGATTGAAGCGCGCCAGAATGTCGGCAAGGAACGATTCAGCGTAGTCGTCTGGAATGCCGAGCCGGGCCGCGCCTCTCAAGCCCTTCCGCGACAGGGCGGCGAATGCGCCCGCTTCGACCTGGACGATACGACGCGCAAATTCGATCAGCCGCTCGCCCTCGTCCGTCAGCCGCGCGCCGCGCCCCTGCTTGACGAACAGGGCACAGCCCAGCTGCTCCTCGAGCCGGCGAATGTGCATCGACACGGCCGACTGGGTTTTGTGCACCCGATCGGCCGCCTTGGTGAACGAGCCGGAATCGACGATGGCAAGAAACGAACGAAGCTGGTCGGTGTCGAGCATGGGAATGATCCGAAATTCTTATGAATTACTCTACAAACATTCGTTGGACCGATCAATGGCTCTCACCATATAAATAAGCATCCCGAGATAACCATCCCGAGATTGAACGAGTTCCACCGGCGCGGGCTTCGCGCCGAACGGGGAATTGTCTTCGCATTGGAGGCGAACATGATTGATAGATTTTTTGAGTCGGGCGCGACCAAGGCTTTGTGGCGCGTCCTCACCTGGCCAGCACGGGTGGCCGCCGCGCGGCGCACGATGTCGGAATTGGCACGGATGTCGGATTACCAGTTGCGCGACCTCGGCATCACTCGGTCCGACGTCAATGACGCGACCGCCCTGCCTCTGGACGCAGACCCGTCAAGCCTGCTCATCAAGCGACGGGCATGGCGGGAACGGCCGGTTCGCAGACGCGCCGATCTCGCAGCCTAAAGGTACGCCTCTCCACAAAGGCGGCGAAAAGGTCTAGGACGTGGGTCTCGGACCTTCCAACGCCTTTGCGGAGCCCTTCATGACAGCGCACTCGGCTGTAGCCGGCGTCGAGATCAACGCCAAATCCAGCGGGCGGCAGGACGAAATTCTGAGCGCCGAAGCGCTGGCGTTCATCGCCGGGCTCCATCGGCGCTTCAACAAACGGCGCCTCGAACTGCTGGGGCGCCGGCAGGAGCGCCAGAAGCAATTCGACGCCGGGAAGCTGCCGGACTTTCTCCCCGAGACGAAATCGGTGCGCGACGGCGACTGGACGGTCGCCAAGATCCCGGCCGATCTCCTCGATCGCCGGGTCGAGATCACCGGTCCGGTCGACCGCAAGATGATCGTGAATGCGCTGAATTCCGGCGCCAAGGTCTTCATGGCCGATTTCGAGGACGCGACCTCGCCCGTGTTCGCCAACATGGTCGAGGGCCAGGCGAACCTCAAGGATCGCTGGGCCGGAACGATCGACTTCGCCGACTCGACAAGCGGCAAGGCCTACGCCCTCAAGAGCGAGACGGCCGCTCTGATGGTGCGCCCGCGCGGATGGCATCTGCCCGAGCGCCACGTCGTCGTCGACGGCGAAGCGATGTCAGGCTCGCTGTTCGACTTCGGCCTCTACGTTTTCCACTGCGCCAAAGCCCAGATGGCGCGGAACGCAACGCCGGCTTTCTACCTGCCCAAGCTTGAGAGCCATCTCGAGGCGAGACTCTGGAACGACGTCTTCTCCGACGCGGAGCGCGAGCTCGGCGTGCCGCATGGGACATTCAAGGCGACCATCCTGATCGAGACGCTGCCGGCCGCGTTCGAGATGGACGAGATCCTTTACGAGCTCCGCGACCATATCGTGGGCCTGAACTGCGGCCGCTGGGACTACATCTTCTCGTTCATCAAGCGCCTCAGCAAGAACCCGGCCTTCCTCACCCCCGACCGGTCGGAAATGACGATGGGCAAGGCGTTCCTGAACGCCTATTCGCTCCTGCTCATCAAGACGTGCCACCGCCGCGGGGCCTTCGCCATGGGCGGCATGGCGGCGCAGATCCCGGTCAAGGGCGACAAGGCTGCAAACGAGGCCGCCTTCGCGAAGGTCCGCGCCGACAAGGAGCGCGAGGCCGGCAATGGTCACGACGGCACCTGGGTCGCCCACCCCGATCTCGTGCCGATCGCGATGGAAGTGTTCGACCGGATGATGCCGGACAAGAACCAGCTCTCGAAGAAGCGCGACGACGTCCATGTGACGCAAAAGGACCTCCTCGAAGTGCACAAGGGCAAGCACACGGAGGAGGGCCTGCGCGAGAATATCCGGGTCGGGGTGCAATATATCGAGGCGTGGCTCAGGGGCCGCGGCGCCGTGCCGATCTACAATCTCATGGAGGACGCGGCGACGGCCGAGATCTCGCGCGCCCAGGTCTGGCAGTGGATCCACCTCAAGGCGAAGCTCGACGACGGCCGGGAAGTGACGCCGGCGATGTTCCGAGAGGCGCTCAAGGGCGAGATGGAGCGGGTCAAGGGCGAGGTTAGCGCGAAGGCGTTCGACGGCGGGCGCTTCGAGGAGGCGACGCAATTGTTCTCGGACATGTCGCTGAGCCCGACGTTCGACGAGTTCCTGACCCTGCCGGCCTATAAGCTGATCGACTAAACTGGCCTGCCAAAAGCAAACGAGGGAGAGAAACGCGATGGCTAAAGCGTATTGGATTTCCACCTATCGTTCTGTCAGCAACCCGGATGCGCTTGCCGCCTACGCCAAGCTTGCGGGGCCGGCGCTAACCGCCGCGGGCGGCCGTTTCCTTGCGCGCGGAATTCCCGCGCAGGTCTATGAGGCCGGCCTTCAGCAGCGCACCGTGCTGATCGAGTTTGACAGCGTGGAGGCGGCGCGGGCGGCTCATGACAGCCCGGCCTATAAGGAAGCGCTCGACGCGCTCGCTGGAGGAGTCGAGCGGGATATGCGCATTGTCGAAGGGGTCTAGGCGCGGAGGGCGCGCCCTCACATCCCGTAGCCGCGCGCCATCGCCGCCGCGCAAAGCGGTATGAGGGCGAACAACCCGGCTTCGACATAAAGCGCCTGGCGCAGTTGCGCGATCTCGTCCGCCGGCGGGCGGAACGAGGGATCGGCGCGCACGCGCCGCCGCCAGCCGATATAGAGCATGGTCGGAGCGACGGAGAGGAGCGCGACGCCGACAAACAGCGCCATCTTGGCCCAAAAGAAGATGTTGCCCCAATAATATTCGTAGCCCTTGGCGCCGAAGAACACCCGCAAGACGCCCGCGGCGACTACAAGGGCCGCCAGAATGCCGAACCAGGCGTCGATGCGGGCGACCCGCAACACCATGCGGTCGTCGATCGGCCCTGCGGTCAGGAAGATCTCGGCCGAAAGGATCGCCGCGAGCGAAAAGACCGCCAGGTGATGGAAGCTTGCGAGCAGCCAGTCGACGAACATACCCTCTCCCACCAATTCCGCGCCAATTCCGTGTTCGACGTAACTGCCCCCGGCGAGCGTTGCGAGCAAGGCGGCCGCAAAGTCGATTGACTCTGATTTAAGCTCCGCATATAGGCTGACTTGCTCCAGCGCGGCCGCAAAGCCGCGCTTTTGGTTTTGAGCCCCTGAGCTCGAAACCGGAGCATCAAGCCGCGGCTCGCGAGAGCCGCATTTTCGGTCAACTGCCAAAAAGCCGGCCGCGCATCTCCGCATGCGCAACGAGCCGGGCGGAACACGGGAAAGAACGATGTTCGCAGTCATCAAGACCGGCGGCAAGCAATACAAGGTCGCCGCCGAGGATACGATCACGGTCATGACGCTGCCGGGCGAAACCGGCGCTAGAATTGTGTTCGACGAAGTGCTGGCGCTGTTCGACGGCGAGACCAATCAAGTCGGCTTGCCGCGGGTCGCTGGCGCGACCGTGGTCGGCGAGATCGTCGAGCAGACGCGCGGGCCGAAAGTTTACGCCTTCAAGAAGCGTCGGCGAAAGAACTCGAAGCGCAAGCGCGGCCATAAGCAGGATCTCACGATCGTGCGGGTGACCGACATTCTGACCGGCGGCGACGCACCAGCGAGAGCGGCGGCTTCGGCGAGCGAATAGTTTCACTGGCGCGTTGCAAGGCGCTATAGGGCGGTAAAGACTGGTTGGCCTAGCGCGGCCGTAGCAAATTTCGGAGCGAAGATTATGGCTCATAAAAAGGCAGGCGGTTCGTCGCGCAACGGCCGCGATTCAGCTGGCCGGCGTTTGGGCGTGAAGAAGTTCGGCGGCGAGCAGGTTATTGGCGGCATGATTCTTGTACGCCAACGAGGAACGAAATTTCACGCCGGTCGAAATGTCGGTCTTGGCACAGACCATACTTTGTTCGCCACCGCCGCCGGCGAAGTCGCTTTTGAGCGAAAAGGCGACGGACGCCAATATGTATCGGTACGCGCAATTAGCATTTCAGAATAAAGCGGGGAGCAAGACGAGAACCCCGCTTCGGCGACAAGCCCCCGCGGACGTTCTCGAAAGACCCAATATTTCGAGATGAGACAAAAGGCCAAGGAGCCTGCTCAATCGTCCGGTAAGCGAAGCTTACGAAGGGGATGCGGTCGCCGCGTCCCCTTCGTCATCTTTGCCCCCGTCAAGGGGGCGCTGACCGGTGATTTCATGTTTCCCGATCTGGCGAGAGACGACGTGTTTCGGCTCGAAACGCCGCGGCTCTGGCTGCGCTGGCCCAGAATCTGCGACGCCGCGACGATCCATAAATTCTGCAGCCGATGGGAGGTCGCCCGCTACACCGCGCGCATCCCTCATCCCTATCCTGAGGGTTCGGCTGAGCGATTCATCTACGCCGCGCGCGAAGCGAACTCGGCCGGCCGCGACTTGACGTTGGTCCTGACGCCAGTTCGAGGCAAGGGCGACGCCATCGGAGCGATCAGCCTCGAATCGCGCGGCACAGAGCGGCTTGCGCTTGGCTTTGTGCTGGCGCCGGAAATGTGGGGCAAGGGCCTCGCGACCGAGGCGGCTGAAGCCGTGATCGACGCAGCCTTCGCGCTCACCCGGACGGTCGAGATCCTGGCCAGCGTCAGGGTGGAGAACGTGGCCTCGCAGACGGTCCTTGGAAAGTGCGGGTTCGTCCGCATAGGCACGGGCCTCCAAGGCGCCCCGGCGCGCGGGGGGTTGGTCGAATGCCACAGCTTCCGCCTCGCGCGCGGGGATTGGGCAGGCGCCGCGGCGCCGTCGCTCGAAGCAGCGGCGCCGATCCAACTCGCGCGCGCCCCATGATAGACCGCTTGCAATGAAGTTTCTTGATCAAGCGCGCGTGTACATTCGCTCCGGCGACGGCGGAGCGGGCGCGGTCTCGTTCCGGCGCGAGAAATTCATCGAGTTCGGCGGTCCCGACGGCGGCGACGGGGGACGCGGCGGCGACGTCGTGGTCGAATGCGCGGACGGTCTGAACACGCTCATCGACTTTCGCTACCAGCAGCACTTCAAGGCCAAGACCGGAATGCATGGCATGGGCCGCAATCGCGCCGGCGGCCGCGGCGCCGACGCGGTTCTGAAGGTCCCGGTCGGGACGCAGGTCTTCGACGAGGAGAGCGGCGCCATGCTCGCCGACATGACCGAGCCTGGCGAGCGCGTCGTGGTCGCCGAGGGCGGCAATGGCGGCTTTGGTAACCTCCATTTCACCACCTCGACAAACCGCTCGCCGCGACGCGCCAATCCCGGCCTGCCAGGCATCGAGCGCACGATCATCTTGAGGCTCAAGCTGATCGCCGACGCAGGCGTCATCGGTCTGCCGAACGCCGGCAAATCGACCTTCCTCGCCGCCGTCTCCGCCGCCAAGCCCAAGATCGCCGATTATCCGTTCACCACCCTCCATCCGGGCCTGGGAGTCGTCCGGATCGATGGGCGCGACTTTGTGCTCGCCGATATTCCCGGGCTGATCGAGGGCGCGCATGAGGGCCACGGGCTCGGCGACCGTTTCCTCGGCCATGTCGAGCGCTGCGGCGCGCTCGTCCATCTCGTGGACGCGACGGGCGCGAACGCCGGCGCCGACTATCGCACGGTGCGCCGCGAACTCGCGGCTTATGGCGAGGGGCTAACGGAGAAAGCGGAGATTGTCGCGCTGTCTAAGGTCGATGCGGTCGACGAGGCGACGCTCAAGAAGCAGACCGAGCGGCTCGTGCGCGTGATCCGCGAGTTCGGTCCGCCGCTTGGGCCTGACGCAAAGCGCG
Source organism: uncultured Alphaproteobacteria bacterium (assembly GCA_963737365.1). Classification (GTDB taxonomy): domain Bacteria; phylum Pseudomonadota; class Alphaproteobacteria; order Rhizobiales; family Beijerinckiaceae; genus Roseiarcus. The sequence goes on along the minus strand of CAVTSD010000001.1, from coordinate 950,098 downwards.
CCAAGCCGCTCATGCTCTCGACCGCGACCCGGACGGGCGTGACCGAAGTGTTGCGCGCGACGATGACGGCGATCGAGTCGCGCCGAGCAGACGAATCGGCCGCGAACACCAAGCCCGTCCAATGGGCGCCGTCGGTTTAGCGTCTCCCCTCTCGCGCAGGTGAAGGAGGGCGATATCAATCGTCGAGCTTGCGCGCTTCTTCCGGCAGCATGATCGGGACGCCGTCCCGAATCGGATAGGCGAGCCGGGCGGCGCGGGAGATGAGTTCCTGCCGAACCGAATCGTAGGTGAGTTCCGCCCGCGTCACCGGACACACGAGGATCTCAAGGAGGCGAGGGTCGACTTTAGGCGCGGCCAGTTCGTTTGCCGGCGTGCGCTTGTCGAGATCATTGCTCATGCGCCACCTCCCTCATTCGGCCGGCCCGCCCCAGTCCTCTTCCGGAGGGAGAAGGGAAAAGGACCAAGGCGACCGAAGTCAACTCAGAAACGCAACGCCGCAACCTGACGCACGCCATCGATCTTGCTCACTTTCGCGACCACTTCGGGAGGCGCCGTCCCGTCGATGGACACGAGCGCGATCGCCGAGCCGCCCTCTTCGTCGCGCCCCAGCGCGAAGGTCGCGATGTTGACGCCAGCGTCGCCGAGGAGGCTCGCGAAGCGGCCGATGAAGCCCGGCTTGTCCTCGTTGGTGACATAGATCATCGAAGGCGTGAACTCGGCGTCAACCTTGATACCCTTGATCGAAAGGATGCGCGGTTTGCCGTCCTGAAAGACGGTGCCGCCAATCGCCCGCGTCTGCTGCGCCGTCTCTACGGTGAGGGTGATGAAGCTCTCATAATCTCCATCCGCAGCGCGGGTCATCTCTTCGATGACGATGCCGCGCTGCGCTGCGACCGCGGGCGCTGAGACGACATTGATGTCGGCTAACGAGGGGCGCAGGAGCCCGGCGATCGCCGCCGAGGTCAACGCCTTGATTTTGAGCTCGGCGACCGCGCCTTCGTAAGTGAGGGTGACTTTCTGGATCGGCGCTTGCGTGAGCTGGCCGGCGAAGGAGCCAAGCCCTTCCGCCAGGGCGATGAACGGCTTGAGCTTCGGCGCTTCCTCCGCCGTGATGGATGGAAAGTTGATCGCGTTCGAAATCGCCCCCCGCGTCAAATAGTCCGACATCTGCTCGGCGACCTGGAGCGCCACATTCTCCTGGGCTTCGTTGGTGGAGGCGCCAAGATGCGGAGTGGCGACAAAGTTCGGGTGACCGAACAGCGGGTTGGCTGTCGCCGGCTCCTCGATGAAGACATCGAAAGCCGCGCCCGAAACATGACCGCTGTCGAGCGCGGCGCGCAAGGCGGCCTCGTCCACAAGACCGCCGCGGGCGCAATTGATGATGCGCACGCCGGGCTTCGTCTTCGCCAGATTTTCGGCTGAGAGGATGTTGCGCGTCTGCGCCGTCAGCGGCGTGTGGAGCGTGATAAAATCGGCGCGCGCCAGGAGATCGTCGAGCTCGAGCTTTTCGACGCCGAGCTCCTGGGCGCGCTCAGCGCTCAGGAACGGATCAAAAGCGACAACTCGCATCTTCAGCCCCAGGGCGCGCGAGGCGACGATCGCGCCGATGTTCCCGCAACCGATGATGCCGAGCGTCTTGCCGGTCAGCTCGACGCCCATGAAGCGGTTCTTTTCCCACTTACCCGCTTGCGTCGAGACGTCCGCGCTCGGGATCTGCCGGGCGAGCGCGAACATCAGTGCGATCGCATGCTCGGCGGTGGTGATCGAATTGCCGAAAGGCGTGTTCATCACGATGACGCCGCGAGCGGTGGCGGCTGGAATGTCGACGTTGTCGACGCCGATGCCCGCGCGGCCGACGACTTTCAGCTTCGTCGCGCGCTCGAGCAGCTTGGCTGTGACTTTGGTGTTGGACCGAATGGCGAGGCCGTCGTAATCGCCGATGATCTTGGCGATCTCCTCCTTGTCGATGCCGGGTTTGACGTCGACCTCGACGCCGCGCTCCTTGAAAATGGCGACGGCGGCGGGGGAAAGCTTATCGGAAATGAGAACACGAGGCGTCATGGCGGATGACCTTGGGGTTGGCGCGCGGCGTCGAGGGCCGCTGCGAAAAAGACAGGGAAGTCGTTTGTCTGTGGCGCGCCCGCGAAGAGTGGGCGCTCAGAGCAAGGTCGCAGGACCCCCGCTTTCGCGGGGCGACATGCGCTGGTTACGCAGCCTTGGCGAGCTTCGTCGTCTCAAGGGCGAAGGCGTGATCGAGCCAGTGAGTCAGCGCCTCGACGTCGGCCGTTTCGACCGTTGCGCCGCACCAGATGCGCAACCCGGCAGGCGCGTCGCGATAGGCGCCGATGTCAAACGCCACCTTTTCCTTCTCGAGCATGCTCGCCAGACCCTTCGCGAACGCAGCCTGGGCGTCCGAAGTCAGAGCGGCGACCGCCGGATCCACGACTTTGAGACAGACGCTGGTGTTTGAGCGCGTCTCTGGCGCGCGGGCGAGAAAATCGATCCACGGCGTGCGCTCGACCCAGTCCGCGATCGCCTTGGCGTTCGCGTCGGCGCGGGCGAACAGCGCCTTCAGGCCGCCAAGCGACTTCGCCCAGTTCAGGGCGTCGAGATAGTCCTCGACGCACAGCATGGAGGGAGTGTTGATCGTCTCACCGTCGAAAAAGCCCTCGGTGAGCTTGCCGCCTTTGGCGAGGCGGAACAGCTTCGGCAGCGGCCAGGGCGGCGTGTAGGTCTCGAGGCGTTCGGCTGCACGCGGGCTGAGGATGATGATTCCATGCGCCGCCTCGCCGCCGAGGACCTTCTGCCAGGAGAAGGTCACAACATCGAGCTTAGGCCAGTCGAGTTCCTGCGCGAAGGCGGCCGAGGTCGCGTCGCAGATCGTCAACCCCTTGCGGTCGCTGGCGATCCAGTTGCCGTTCGGGACCCGAACGCCGGATGTGGTGCCATTCCAGGTGAAAATGACGTCGTTGTCGAAATTGACTTGGGCAAGGTCCGGCAATTCGCCGTAAGGCGCCTTGAGCGTGCGCGCATCCTTGAGCTTGAGCTGCTTGACGACGTCGGTCACCCACCCCTCGCCAAAGCTTTCCCAGGCGAGGACATCGACGCCTCGCGCGCCGAGAAGCGTCCACAGCGCCATCTCGACGGCGCCGGTGTCGGAACCTGGGGTGATCCCGATGCGGTAGTCGGTGGGAACGCCTAGCACTTCGCGGGTCAGGTCGATTGCGAGTTTGAGCTTTGCTTTCCCGACCTTCGCGCGATGCGAGCGTCCGAGCGCCGCGTCCTTCAGAGCTGAAGGGGTCCAACCGGGGCGCTTGGCGCATGGGCCGGAGGAGAAGCAGGGGTTTGCGGGGCGAACGCCCGGCGTTGCAGTCGTCATGATGAGCCATCCTTTCAGATGGAAGCCTCTCGTTGGGGAGAGGTGTCCCGCTGCGGCTCATATCGGAATCAGGGGCAGAGGGCAAGGGCGGTTCGACCACCTTCGGAAGAGGTCAGAAGCCAACTCACGATCTCTTCAATTGACGGCAAGAAAACGAGCCCAGACTTTCGCATCGCTGAGATTAGCGCTGACTCTTCCGTTCCCTTCCAGTCTCGCCAATTTGAGCTCGCTCGCGCTTTCGCCGGGAGCTTTCCGCTTGTGGCTGCGGAGCGAGCGTGTCTTCGCTCCAACGTTGATAGCGCACGCCGGTGAAGAACAAGATCTGCGCCGCGATGCGGCCGCCCGAAGCGATGCGACGGGGACCGTTCGCGGGCCGAAAACGGATGACATTGTTCATTGCGCCCCACGAGAATCGGTCAATCGTTTTGATCGCTCCCAGTGTCAAAGGGCGAAGGTTAACAAATGGTCAAAAGGCCAGGGCTTCGCATTTACGTTATCAGGATACACGGCCCCGCATTGCAAATTCAGTGTACGGAGGACAAATCCGCGAGCGGCGATTTTAGTTACCCAAGCGCTTGTTTAATATCCAAAGCCCTTGGCGGCCGTCATGTCGCCCCACGCGATGAACGCGCCATTGCGCAATTCCTTGTCGACTTTGCCGTAAGACAGCGGCAGTCCGGAAGGATCAAGAACTCCGCCGCCGGCCGCGCGCAAGACCGCGTCGCCCGCCGCCGTGTCCCATTCCATCGTTGGCGCGAACCGCGGATAGACATCCCCCAGGCCCTCGGCGATGAGACAAAACTTGAGGGATGAACCGGCAAATCGCGTCTCGCCGATCGACAGTTTCTTGAGGAAGGCATCTGACTCCTTGTCGAGATGCGAGCGGCTTGCAAAAGCGACCAGGCTCGCCGGCGCGCTGCGAGTCCTGATCGCTCGCCGCGACCTTTGGCCGGGGAGCGGCGCGCCGGGGAGCGCTTCACACGTGAAGGCCGTTTCGCCTCCGACCCACAAGCGGCCGATCGCGGGCGCATAGACGGCGCCGGCGATGGGGGCGCCCTTCTCGACCAGCGCGACATTGATCGTAAACTCGCCGTTGCCGGCTAGAAATTCTCGCGTTCCATCGAGCGGATCGACCAGCAGAAACCGCTCGGCGACGCGAGCCTTCGCTCCGGCTGCAATCGACTCCTCGGCGCATATTGGCGGCATAGGCGCCAGGCTCGCGAGACATTCGCAGATGATCGCCTCGGCCCGATGATCCGCTGAGGTCACCGGACTGCCGTCCTCTTTCGATGCGACCGAACAGCCTCGGTCGTATTCCTCCATCACCGCCGGTCCCGCAGCCAGTGTGACTTTCGCAAGAAACAGGGCGATCTCGTCCCGGCTCGCCCGATCAATCGAGAAAGGATTGGGGTCCCAAAGAAGCGAACTCAAGTCATCATCCTTAATCTCAGTCAGCGGCCGGAGCGACAGGCCCTGCATTGGCGCAAGCGAGGCTTGATCGCAACCGGAGCGCGAATCGGATAGATTGGATTCGAATCAGCCAAGTGCGCGAACACACCGCGCCTCTGTGTCGGCGAAAGTCCCGAAATCGAACCCAGGATTAACCACTTGATGATGGCCTCGCTAAGTCCGCTCGACCTCGCCGCCCTTCTTTGCTCGCGTGTATGCCACGACGTGATCAGCCCTGTGGGGGCGATCATCAACGGCCTCGAAGTGCTCGATGGCGAGGAGGATGAGGAGATGCGCAGTGTCGCCATGGAGCTTATCAAAAAGAGCGCTGTTTCCGCCTCGGCGCGCCTTCAGTTCTGCCGGCTGGCGTTCGGCGCCGCGGGTTCGTACGGAACGCTGATCGACACCGGCGACGCGGAAAAGGTGGCGCGCGACATTTTCAACAACGGCCGCACGGTTTTGCAGTGGAACATTCCTCGCCGAATGGCGTCGAGGAACTCAGTGAAGCTGTTGCTCAACCTCTGCCTTATCGCGTCGGGAGCCGTGCCGCGAGGGGGCGTCGTCGCGGTGGACATCTCAGGCGACGACCATGCACTGACAATGCGCGTCGAAGCCAAGGGCGCAAACGCTAAATTATCCCACAATGCGGCCGACTTCCTGACCAACGCCGTTCCCAACGAGCCAGTCGACGGCCATTCGATCCAACTCTACTACACGACGCTCCTGGCGCGTGAGTGTCACTCGACGCTCAACGTCTCGACTTCGCCCGATAACGTCATCTTGACGGTCGCTGCAGCGGCTCTGGGGGGGGACGTCGAGGTGGCGGCGTATTCCGCCGGCTCGACAGCGGCGTGAGGGCGCCGCGCTATTCCCTGACCGGCGTATCGTCGGCGATTTCCGGAGTCGCGTCCGGCTGGTCGCCCTCGCCTGAATTGCCTCCGCCAAATCCGTAGGGCGACCGCAGCCGACGCCGACGGCCACCACGGGGTGGAAAAGCGTTTTCCTCAGCCGGCGCTTCGAAGGCCGCGGGCGCAACCTCGGGCGTCACGACCGGCGGCGAAGTTAACGTCTCGGGCGATGAGACGCTCGGCGCCAGCTCCGCATTGTTGGGCCTCGGGCTCGCCGTTATGAAGGAGGGCAGCCCAGCCGGCGCCGCCACATCCGCCGCGGGCTCGCGCGGCGGCTGAGGATCGCGATAGGGCCGGAAATCCCGCGGGCGACCGTCGCGCTGATTTCGATTGTCGCGATACCCGTCGTTGCGGTCCTGGTAAGGGCGATCTGGGCGAGGGCCCCGGTCCTGAAATCGGTTGCCCTGCCGATCCTGCCGGGGCGCAAATCCCCCGCGATCATTGCCGCCCTGGCGCTCGCCCTCATAGGCCGGTCTGTCGACAAAGGGTTGCGGTGCGTTTGGCGGACCGCTCGGTTGCGGTTGAAATCCCTGTTGGGGCTGCTGGAAGGCAATCTGTCGCTCCGCGGGCGACGCGAAACGATCCGACAGCGCGTCAAAATCGCCGTCGTCCTCAAGGTCATTCTCATCCTCGCCGGGCGGGCGCTGCTGGCCGTTTTGCGCCAGCGCCTGCGCCGCTTGCGCGGCGGCGATAAGGCGGTAGTAATGCTCCGCGTGCTGCAAGTAGTTCTCCGCCGCGACCGGATCACCGCCCGTATGGGCGTCTCTCGCGAGCTGGAGGTATTTTTCGGCAACGTGATGCGCGTTGCCGCGTATTTTCACGTCTGGTCCGTTCGATTCGTAGGATCGCGTCAAAGGATTGGGCCCTCGCCGATTGTTTGTCGGCCGGCCGCGCATCCTCTTATTCTGACCTGGTCTCATTTTGGCTTCCCAATATCCATCCGATTAGCCGATTGCTTCCGATCGTTTTCGGTCCAGACTTTCGCGATTTTCGTGTGAGAGAGAGACGGTTCACGCCTTCGCGTCATTCGAATGGGCTGATCTCATCACACCCAACGCACGGCATGACCAATCGCCTTGATCTCGATCCCGCGCGAAATCCCTTTGACCAACAGCGCGCGCCCCTGCGCCGTGTTCGGACCATCGTCTGATGTCCGGAATGCCTTCTGCAGGCCGCCTCGCCTAACCCGCTTCGCCGCTCAGCAGCCGTTCCGCGATCAAATAGTGCGCACTGGCTCGCGGCGAAAGGTCAAGCGGGAAACTTTGCGCTGCTAGCGAATCCTTTGCAAACAGAGTAGCGGTTTTTGCCTGTATAGCCAAGCCGCAATTCGATCCAAGCCTGAATAAGGGCTCTGAACCGAAAAGCCGACACATCATAAGCAAGCTGGCAAGATCAGTTTTTGGCGGACCCTTGTATCGGTTCGACCGGGGCTCGGAAACCCTTTGGAGGATCGGTTAGCCACTCTCGGTCGGGCTCAGGACCAAGCGCCGTATCCGACTTGCCGCCCATTCCGACCCATTTCAGCGGGTTCAGATTGCTTAGCACCGATGAGCCCGTTCCGCAACTGCCTTGGCATTTGACCGTCTGGCCGTCCGGATCCACCGCACGAATGGTCACCGGTTCGTTCGCCGGAAACCCGTGCGTGTAGCGCAGGCGGGCATCGCCCACCCCGGCGATTGTTTTCTTTCCTTCTTCCTTAAGCGCTTTCTTGCGCAGGATCTCCTGGTTCACGGGCCAGGAAGGGTCCGCGGCTGCGGAGGTTCCGGGCGGCGGCAGATCCGTATTCGGCGGCAGGACAAGCTTGCCCCGTTCGCGATAATCGATCGGCGGGGGCTTGTCCCCTCCACCAAGGCCGGTAAATCCAATCGCCGGGGCGAAAATCGATCCTATTCCTTGCCATAGAGGCGCGGCCCCGTCGTCGCCCGCCCAGCTCGGCGAACTGACAAAGCTGGCGGACGTCAACGCCAAGGCGACCGCCGCTGAACGCAAAGCAAAGCCCATTATAGGCGCCTCTTCTCCTCCGCCGAGCGTTGCGACAACGCTTCAACGCCGGGCGGTACCTCGCCATGAATTCCGGCTATTCGATGACGGTTGCAACTTCGTTAACAGCCAATCCCCAGCTCGCCCTCACGAGGCAGGCTCCCGTGCTTTCGACTCCTTCGGCGCGCGGGGGGCCAGCGCCATGTCCAGAATCAAGAGCGCGACGCCTATGTTAATGGCCGCATCGGCCACATTGAAAACAAAAAAGTGCCGCCCAAAGGCGTGCAGATCGAGATAGTCCACAACGGCGCCGTGCGCAACCCGGTCGATTGCATTGCCGATAGCGCCGCCGATGATCGATCCAAGGCCGATAGCGGGAAGCGGCGTTCGGGACCGAAGCAGCCACATCGTGAGTAGGCCCGTCACCGCCGAAGTCAGCGCCACCAGCGCGAACTGGCTCGAGGCGGAATCGCGAGCGAACATGCTGAACGAAATGCCCCGATTCCAGCGCAGCGCGAGATCGAGGAACGGCGTGAGCGGCGTCGCGTCAACGTCAGCTCGAGCAGAATAGGCCAGAACGCCAGCCTTCACGATTTGGTCGACCAGCACCACGGCGAGCGCGACCACGCCGCCGAGCGCGGGAGGCTTCATGACAAGCGGCCCAGCTCTTTAAGTTCGCGCAGCGCTTCCGCGTCACGAGGGGTGACGTCGGGAAAATCTGGCGAAGCGGTCGCCGGATCGAAGTAGCGCCACGAGCGCGCGCATTTGACGCCTTGCGCGCGCTCCACGACGACGCCGACGTCAGGCGCTTCGGGCAGTCGAAACGCGGTTCCTGGGATTGGCTTTCCGAATTCGATCGCAATGTCCGAGGTGATGCAGATCTCGGCAAAATCGACCTCTTCGAGCGCCTTCAAATGTTCGGGGTTGCTGAGATAGACCCGTGGCGCGGCTTCGAGGGACGAGCCGATCTCCTTCTCGGCGCGAGCGATCTCAATTGCGCCGGTCACGGCGAGCCGCAACATCCGGATCGTTTCCCATTGCGCGGCCAGCTCATCGTCCCGCCATGCGGCGGGTATGGCCGGAAATTGCTCGAGATGAATCGAGCCATGGGCGCTGTCTCGCGCCGACCAGGCTTCCTCCGTGGTGAAAACCAGGACCGGGGCGAGCCAAATCGTGATGGCGCGGAAAATGTGCTCGATCGCCTCCAACGCCCCACGCCGCCTGACGCTCGAAGGCGGATCGCAGTAGAGCGCGTCCTTGCGAATGTCGAAATAGAAGGCGGAGAGGTCGGCGTTCATGAACGCGGTCAGCGTCGCGACGACTCGCGCGAAGTCGAAATTCTCGTACGCCTCGCGAACCTTGAGATCGAGTTCGGCCAGCTTGTGCAGCATCAAGCGCTCAAGCCCGGTCATTGCCCAATGGCCGACTGAATCGCCAGCTTCCCGATGAGCGAGCGTGCCGAGCATCCAGCGAGTCGTGTTGCGCAGCTTGCGGTAATTGTCGCTCACGGCTTTCAGGATTTCGGGGCCGATGCGTTGATCGTCGGTGTAGTCGACGCTGGCCACCCAGAGACGCAGGATATCGGCGCCCGAAACGCGGATGACGTCCTGGGGGAAGGTTTGGTTGCCGAGCGACTTCGACATTTTGCGGCCGCTCTCGTCGAGCGTGAAGCCGTGGGTCAGCACCACGTCGAAGGGCGCGCGACCGCGCGTGCCGCAGCTCTCCAGAAGCGACGACTGAAACCAGCCGCGATGTTGGTCCGAGCCTTCGAGATACATGACCGTATCTTCGCCGCCGTCGATCGCCCGCCGAATGCCGGCCAATCCCGGAAAGTGCTCAGGGTCCTCGAGGACGAAGGCGTGCGTCGATCCGGAATCGAACCAGACCTCGACCAGATCGTCGACCTTGTCGTAGGCGTTGGCGTCGTGCTTTGCGCCGAGGAAGCGCTCCTTGGCGCCCTCGGCGAACCAGGCGTCCGCGCCTTCCCGTTCGTAGGCCTCGGCGATCCTCGCGTTCACCTCTTCGTCGAACAGGACTTCGTGACCGTCCTTGTGGACGAAAATCGACAGCGGCACGCCCCAGGCGCGCTGGCGAGACAAGACCCAATCAGGCTTGTTGGCGACCATGCCCTTGATCCGGTTCTCGCCCGATGGCGGCGCCCATCGCGTGCGTTCGATGGCGTCGACCGCCAGGACCCGAAGGGTTTTGCCGCCTTGCGCATTAGCGAACGGCCGATCCATCGCCAGGAACCATTGAGGCGTATTGCGAAAGATGACCGGCGTCTTCGATCGCCAGCTGTGCGGATATTGGTGCTTGAGCTTTCCGCGCGCGACGAGCGCGCCCGCTTCGATCAGAGCGTCAATGACCGCCTTGTTGGCGTCGCCAGCCTTGCCCTTGTCGTTGATAACGCGCCTGCCTTCGAAACCCGGCGCTTCGTCTGTGAGCGCGCCGTTCTCGTCGACCGTATAGGGAATGCGGGTCTCGATCCCGCGCTCCTGAAGGAGCCGCGTGCTCGCCGTCCAGAGCTCGAAATCCTCGCGCCCGTGCCCGGGCGCGGTGTGAACGAAGCCAGTGCCTGTATCTTCCGTCACATGGTCGCCGTCGAGCAAAGGAACGACAAACCCGTAGCCGTGGGCGTGGAGGGGATGGGCGCAAACCATGGAGGCCAGCGCATCGCCTTTGACTTCGCCGAGAAATTCGAACGCGGTCACCTTGGCGGCATCGAAGACGCTTTGAGCCCGCGATTGCGCGACGACGTAAGTCGCGCCAACTTTGGCCCAGTTGTCAGCCGCAGCATCCGTTACCCGATAGCGCCCATAAGGGATGCGGCGCGAGAAGGCGATCGCGCGATTGCCGGGGATCGTCCAAGGCGTCGTGGTCCAGATGACGACGGAAGCGTCCTCGCCCTTCACCGGGAAGGCGGCGAAAACCGTGTCGCTGACGTGGTCCTCGTATTCGACCTCGGCCTCGGCGAGCGCCGTCTTCTCGACCACGCTCCACATGACCGGCTTCGAGCCGCGATAAAGCAGCCCGCTGGCGACGAATTTGAAAATCTCCCGCGCGATCTGCGCTTCGGCTGGGAAGCTCATCGTCGTGTAGGGGTGATCCCAGTCGCCGACGACGCCGAGCCGCTTGAACTCTTCCCGCTGCACGGAGAGCCAATGTTCGGCGTAGGCGCGGCATTCCTTGCGGAAGGCGATGATGGCTTGCGAATCCGAGAAGTCGGGCTTCACCTTGCCCTTGGCTCGGTAGAATTCCTCCTCGACCTTCCATTCGATCGGCAGCCCATGGCAGTCCCAGCCGGGCACGTAATTGGATTCCCGGCCCGTCATCTGATGCGAACGGACGACAATGTCCTTCAGCGTCTTGTTGAGCGCCGTCCCGATGTGAACATTGCCGTTGGCGTAAGGGGGGCCATCGTGAAGGACGAATTTGGGGCGGCCCTTGCCGCTCGCGCGCAGCTCGCCATACAAATTCTCACGCGCCCATCGGGCGAGAATTTCCGGCTCCTTCTGCGGCAGACCTCCGCGCATGGGAAAATCTGTCTTAGGCAGATAGAGGGTGCGCGAGTAATCAAGGTCGGAGACGGACGCGTCGGACATGGGTGTGAAGCCAGATTTGGTTTCGGATGCAAGATTTTGCTTGGTATGCAACACCGGCGTGGGATTAGAGGATTTGGCGCCATCTCACAAATTCAGATCCTGGCGGCCCCGACCTTTCCATCGTAACCGCATCAGGGCCGCGCCGGCTGGCGCCGCGACGCCCATAAGGGCGGCTTCAGAGGCGCGCCGAGCGTAGCGGTCAATTACCGGCGCCCATCAACCATATCAGGGGTTTAAGACCCCGTTTAGTTCCGCGCTGAAAATAACGCCCGACAATCCCCATTCAATACACATTATTTATCTGTTTAATTGACGGCCTTCGAGAATCGCGCGCGCCCGCTCCTTGTCCCGATTCATTTCGGCGACAAGCGCGTCGAGGGAATTGAACTTGAGCTCATCCCGGATGCGCTCGATGAACTCCACTTCCATCTCGCGGCCATAGAGGTCTCCGTCGAAATCAAGGAGATGAACCTCGAGCAGGGGCGGCCCGTCATCGACTGTCGGTCGGGTGCCAAAGCTGGCGACGGCGGGAAAGGCGCGCCCGTCGACTCGCGCGATGACGGCGTAGATTCCGTGCGCCAGGCGACTGGTCGGCTCAAGCGCGATGTTCGCCGTCGGCATGCCAAGGGTGCGTCCCAGGCGTTGCCCCGAAATCACTTGGCCTGAAACAGAATAGTTGCGGCCGAGGCTTTGCGCCGCAGCGGCGAGATCGCCGCGCCCCAGAGCCTGGCGAATAGCGCTCGAGGAGAAAACGCCGGTCTCACTTTCCACTTTCGTGACGATTTCGACTCCGAACCCGTGCCTTTTACCAGCCTCGGCCAGGGTCGCCGGGGAGCCGGAACGGCCCTTGCCAAAATGAAAATCCCAGCCGACGACGACCGCGCCCGCTCCGAGCCGCTCGATCAGAATCTGTGTGACGAATTCGTCCCCGGTCATCGCGGCGAGCGCAGCGTTAAAATGAATAAGAACGAGGCCTGTGAGCCCGAGCCCAGCGCAAATCGCCGCCTTGTCGCGCGACGGCGTCAATCGAAAAACGACCGGGCGCCCGGCGAAGAAATCCACAGGATGCGGTTCGAAGGTCAGTAACGCGCTGGGGGCCGCTCTCTCGTTCGCCATCGCGACAGCGCGACCGATGACCGCCTGATGCCCGCGATGCAAGCCGTCGAAATTCCCGATTGCGTAAACCGCGCCTTCGAGCCCGTGCGGCGGCAGCATCGGGTCCGTGGCAAGCACGAAGCCGTTGGTCATTGCGTCCTGCCGATCCCAGGGATTCCGTCGTCCCGTACCTGCGTTTTGCGACACGCGCAACTGCCTCCGCGCCAGAAACGATCAAGCGTCGGGGGACTTAAGCTTGGGCGTCGGCGGCACGCTGAGAACTCCCTCGCCGTCAAGCACGACGCGGTCGCCGACCCGACACTCGCAATGCAACCGGACGCGGCGCTTCTTCTCGGTCAGCTCGACCACCTCCACGCTGACGTCTACGACGTCGCCGATTTTGACCGCGCCAAGAAAGTTCAGGGTCTGCGAGATATAGACAGCGCCCGGGCCCGGCAGCCGCATGCCAATCACCCCCGAAATCAGACTCGCGGTGTAGAGCCCGTGAACGATTCGGCCGCCAAAGCGAGTCTTGCGCGCGAAATGCTCCGACAGATGGATGGGATTGTGATCGCCAGAGAGTTCGGCGAAGTGAATGACGTCTTCGTTCTCGACGGTCTTGCGAATCGCCGCCCGCATGCCGACCGCGAGATCTTCGAAATAGAGGGTATGAAACAGCGAATTTTGCATGCGCGACCGCCGCGATCTGAAATCGGAAAACCGAACACCGTAACACCGCGACGCCCGCGAGACCGGTAAGGCGCCTAGCCGATCAGGGTCGAAGCATAGGAATGGCGGCGACCGGCCACGCCGCGTTTTCATCATACAGACGCTGAAGCTCAATCGGATCGGCTGGCGAGTTCAGCGTCTCCTTGTGCAAGGACCGATGGATGCCTCCGGTGACGAAGAGCACGTCTAACCCGGCTCGCGCGGCGCCTGTGACGTCGGTCCGCATGCCGTCGCCGATCGCGAGCACTCGACGTTTTTCGACCGATGCGCCTCGAAGTTTTTCAGCGAGCCTCAACGCCTGGTCGTAGATCGGCGCGTATGGCTTGCCCGCGTAGATCACCGAGCCGCCGAGCTCTTCGTATCGACGCGCAAGCGCCCCCGCGCAATAGATGAGGGTGTCGCCGCGGTGGATCACGATATCTGGATTGGCGCAGATCATCGGCAGTCCGCGGGCCGACATCGCCTGCAATTCGAATTCGTACTCGTCGATCGTTTCGATCTCGTCGTTTCTCAAGCCGGTGCAGAGCACATAATGAGCGTGTTCGAGAGAAACGAGCTTTGCTCTCACGCCGCTTGTCTCAGCGGCAGCCTCGAAAAGGCTGTGGTCGCGCTCGGGCCCGATGTGGAGCACCTGGTCGGCCGCCTGCCGCTCCATCAATCCGGTCGTCACGTCGCCCGACGTGACGATGGCGTCGAATGCGTCTGGCGACACGCCAAGCTTCAGCACTTGCCGTGCAATCGGCGGAGAGGGACGCGGCGCGTTGCTGATGAGGACGACTGAACCGCCCCGCCTTCGGAATGACACAAGCGCATTCGAGGCCTGCGCGAAGGAATCCACGCCGTTGTGCAATACGCCCCAGATGTCGCAGAGAATCAGGTCATAGCGATCCGAAATCTCGCTGAGACCGGCGATCTGCCTGATGATCTGCGCCTGTTCCTGCCCCATCGCTGGCTCGGCTAGGCGACGTCTCCACCCATGTCAAGGCGTGGATCCTCGCCGCGGGGGCGACCGCGTCGCGCGGGCCCGCTTGACGACGCTCGGGTTGGTTCCTAGCTATTGAGCGCGGCAAGCACGCCGTCTTTGAGGACGCCATGTCAGTAACGGCCAAAGTCACGGACGCGAGTTTCGACACAGATGTCATCAACTCCGAGGAGCCGGTCGTCGTCGACTTCTGGGCCGAGTGGTGCGGGCCATGCCGCATGATTGGGCCGGCGCTCGAAGAAATCGCCACCGAAATGAACGGCAAGGTCAAGATCGCTAAGCTCAATGTCGACGAGAATCCGGGCGTCGCGAGCAAATATGGCATCCGATCGATCCCGACTTTGATGGTGTTCAAAGGCGGCAAGCAGGTCGCCACCAAGACCGGAGCTGGCCCCAAAAGCGAATTGTCCCGCTGGATCAGCGCTTCAGTTTAAGCTCCTGGGTTTAAGCGCTTTGGTTTAAGGTTTAAGCTCCTGCGCCTCGAGCGAAGCTAAACCGGAATACGTACGGCCGCTCTAAGCCCTCCCATTGGGCTTTCCGTAAGGGTGATGTCGCCGCCATGAGAGCGAGCGATGTCGCGGGCGATCGCGAGGCCCAGGCCGGACCCGCCTTCATCCTGGTTGCGCGCTTCGTCAAGGCGATAGAAGGGCCGGAATACGTCCTCGCGATAAGCGGGGTCGATCCCAGCTCCATCGTCGTCGACGACAATCGACAGGAATTGGGCCTCCAAGGCAGCTGAAACGCGCACATTGTCCGCGTGACGTTGGGCGTTGGCGACGAGATTGCCGAGGCAGCGTTTCATCGCCATCGGCCGAATACGGATATCGAGATTTCCTCGCGTCTCCACGCCAAGACTTCGCGCCATCCCGCGCGGAGGCCTCCCGGAGATCTTCAAGCATCGTTGCGATGTTGACCTGGGCCGTCGCTTCGCCTGTGTCGCCGCGAGCGAAGGCCAGATATCCCTCAAGCATCTGCCCCATTTCATCGACGTCTTTTTGCAGGAATTCGCTGTCGGCTGAGTTGTCGAGCAGCGCCAAAGACAGTTTGAAGCGCGTGAGCATCGTGCGCAGATCATGGCTCACGCCGTTGAGCATCGCGGTGCGCTGTTCCGTTGCGCGCTCGACCCGCCGTTTCATCTCAATGAAAGCATGGCCCGCTTGCCGGACCTCGCGCGCTCCATGCGGACTGAAATCGAGATCTCTGCCTTTGCCGAAATCCTCCGCCGCTCTCGCGAGGCGCAAAATGGGTCGAATCTGATTGCGTAAAAAGATGATCGCCACCATCAGGAGGACGATCATCGCCCCCAGCATCCAGAGGACGAAAATATGGGCGTTCGCCTCATAGGCGAGAGCGCGGCGCGTCACCAGTCGAAGGACCCGACCGCCGAGATCGACGCGGATCTCCATTAAGCCCGACCGCCCGACGGTGTCGATCCAGAAAGGCTGTGTGACCTGTTTTCTTATTTCCTTCGGAAGGGTCCGAGTGAGCGGATCCAACGCGCCATAGAAGGTGCGCGGCATGACCGGCGGCAACGGACCCGCAGGCAGTAACGACGCGTCCATGCGAAACCTCTCGGACGCCAGTTTCTCTAAAAAGGCGTCGTCCTCACCGGGCGGCAACCTTTGATAGAGGTCAGTCAGGGCTCCGACGTCGCGCGCGACCGCATCGGAGAGCCTGCGGGTCACCAAGTCCCAGTGATGTTGCATGAACACGAGCGTTACGGCGCTTTGGAGCAGCACCATCGGGACGATCACGATCAAGAGCGAGCGCTTGTAAAGGCCCTTCGGCAGGATCTCCGCCATGCCCCGCGCCGCGCGCCGCCAAAGAATGCGGATCTGCGCGAGCACGCGTAGCTTTCGGAATGCGAGTCGGTCGCTCATCGGTCAGCGACGAGCCGATACCCCGCTCCGCGCGCCGTCTGCAGGTAGATCGGATTGGTCGGGTCTTGCTCGATCTTGCGCCTCAGCCGGTTGACGAGAACGTCGACCGTCCGCTCCTGGGCCGCGCCGCCCGATCCCGATAGCGTCTCCCGAGAAACGATTGCGCCGGGGCTTGCGCTGAGCAGGCGGAGCATCTCGCGCTCGCGCTCTGTGATGCGAACCGGATCGTCTCCGGCTCGCAGTTCCCCGCGCTCAAGCGAGAACGCGAAGCGTCCGAAGCGAACGACACTGGTTTCGACGCTGCCCGCCTGCGGGGCTCGCGTTCGCCGCAGCACGGAGCCAATCCGCAACAAGAGTTCGCGCGGCTCAAACGGCTTGGCGAGATAGTCGTCTACGCCAATTTCGAGGCCGCGCACGCGATCCTCTGGATCGCCACGAGCGGTCAGCATGAGAATCGGCACTTGCGATCGCAACCGCAAGTCTGCGGCGAAATCGAACCCGCTCTCGCCCGGCATCATGACGTCAAGCACGATGATGTCGAAAGCGAGCCCGTCGAGAAAGGCGCGCGCCTTGGCCGCCGTTGAGGCGACTGTGACGCGATGACCGTGCTTGACGAGATAGCTGGACAAAAGAGCGCGAAGCCGCCGATCGTCGTCGACCACGAGGACATGGGCGGCGTCGTCCAGGAGAGAGGCCGGCGTCGCGCTCAACGGGCCTGACCCGCCCATTTCGGAGGCTCCGCGCGCCCATTAAGGTCGCTCGGAGCTTTCTGAGGATCGATCATCGCTTTAAGAAACGCTTGCGCCGATGGCAGGCCCCAATCGCCAAGCTGCTCCAGCGCCAATGCGAACCGCCGTGTCTGGACAAGCGCCAGCTTGAGCGCGAGCCGCTCGCCGTCCGGCGTCGCATAGAGCTGCCGACGACGGCGATCGAGGGCCCCAGCTTGGATCTCGACGAAGTTTTTGTCGACGAGTTCCCGCAAGACGCGATTGAGGCTCTGTTTTGTTATCCGCAATATCTCCAGAAGCTCGGCGATCGTGAGGCCCGGCCGTCGGCTGACAAAATAGAGGACCCGATGATGCGCGCGCCCGAACCCATAAGCCTCGAGCAGTCGATCCGCGTCTCCGACGAAGTCGCGATATGCGAAAAAGAACTGCTCGATCAGGTCATACATCGGCTCATCGCCGCGGCGTGGTTGCGGCGACGGGACCGGCTTCGAGACGTCCGAAGACATTGATGCCCTATTAGGTCAGCAATGTTGACATAATTCGACCCTCGTGCTATCGTAAGCTATCATCAGCGACGCGACCCATGTAACTCCAATCGCCAAGAATCCAAACCCGCTCGCTGGATAACAGAGGAAATCGCCATGGCGGCCCCGACTTTTGACAATCGTGATGGCTGGATCTGGCTCGACGGCCATCTGGTCCCTTGGCGCGACGCCAAGGTGCACGTCCTAACCCACGCGCTGCACTATGCGAGCGCCGTTTTCGAGGGGGAGCGCGCCTATGGTGGGCGCATCTTCAAATCGACGGCACATTCGCGGCGGCTCAGAGATTCTGCCGAAATTCTGGACTTTGAGGTCCCGTGGACCGTCGCGGAAATCGACGCCGCCAAAGCTGATGTGTTGAAAAAGAACCATCTCTCCGACGCCTATGTCCGGGCGATCGCCTGGCGTGGCTCGGAAATGATGGGCGTCGCGGCGCAGCATAACACGATCCATCTGGGCATCGCCGTGTGGGAGTGGCCGAGCTATTTCGATCCCGCCCATCGGACGAAGGGGATTCGGCTCGATATCGCCGAATATCGACGGCCCGATCCCGCGACCGCTCCCGCGATGGCGAAGGCCGCGGGCCTCTACATGATTTGCACCATCTCCAAACACCGCGCGGAGCGTCACGGCTATGCCGACGCCTTGATGTACGACTGGCAGGGGCGAGTGGCGGAATGCACGGGCGCCAACATATTTTTCGTCAAGAACGGGACGATTCACACCCCGATCGCCGATTGCTTCCTTGCCGGCATCACGCGAGCGACAGTCATCGATCTTGCTCGCAAGCGCGGATTTGAAGTCATCGAGCGGCGCATCATGCCTGCCGAACTCGGCGACTTCGACGAATGCTTCATCACCGGAACCGCTGCTGAGGTGACGCCGGTCGGCGAGATCGGCCCGCATCATTACAAACCAGCGGCGGTGACCGCGGCGCTCATCGACGCCTATACCGCGGAAGTCAATCCGAGAACCAAGGCGGCCTGACGCAGGTCAGGAGAAGGTCCTAAGTTTAGCGCCCGCCGCGCCCGATTGGCGCCGCCGCGCGGGCGACGGTCGGCGTCTTGGTCGGTTCGACTATCCCTCTGCGGCGACGAAACTGTCCATCACCAGTTTCCGGCCCGCCTTGTCGAAATCGACCGTCAATTTCGAGCCGTCTACGGCGACCACGGCGCCGGGACCGAACTTGTTGTGAAACACGCGCGACCCCGCATGAAAAACCGAGGTGGATGCGCCCACTCTTTGCACTGAGCCCTCAAAGATCGGGCCGGGAGACCGAGGTCCACGCGGACCCGCTTCTCCGAACTCGCGCTGCCTCGATTCCGCGCGGCGCCAACCCGGCGTGTCATAGCGGGAGGCAAACCCTGTTTCCAAGCCCGCTCGCGGCCACGATCCATGGGCGCGGTCCGACGATCCGACGAATTCGTCGAATTCGACATGGTCGGCGGGCAATTCCTGGATGAACCGGGACGGAATCGAGGTCTGCCATAAGCCCCGCACCCGACGATTGAGCGCATAGTAGATCCGCGCCTGCAGGCGGGCCCGGGTCAGGCCGACATAGGCCAGTCGCCGCTCCTCCTCGAGCCCGGCAAGGCCGCTGTCGTCGAGCGAGCGCTGATTGGGAAACAGGCCCTCCTCCCAGCCGGGCAGAAAAACAAGATCGAATTCCAGCCCCTTCGCCGCGTGAAGCGTCATGATCGAAACGCGAGCGCCGTCGTCCCCGTTGTCGACGTCCATGACCAGCGACACGTGCTCGAGAAACGCTGCGAGGTCGGGAAACTCGCCCATTGAACGGACGAGTTCTTTTAGGTTGTCGAGCCGTCCGGCGGCGTCAGGCGTGCGCTCCGCTTTCCACATGTCGATATAGCCGCTCTCCTCCAGAACAAGCTGCGCCAGTTCTTCGTGCGGGATCTGCTCCGACTGCCTCCGCCACCGGTCGAAGTCATCGAGGACCCCGCGGAGAATTTGACGGGGGCGCGGTTTCAGCTCCTCGGTCTCGACAAGCGCGCGCGCCGCCCGCGTCAAAGGGAGGCCGGCGCGCCGCCCATAGTCGTGCAGGATCGCCAGCGTCGCTTCGCCAAGACCTCGTTTGGGCTGGTTGTAGATCCGCTCGAAGGCGAGGTCGTCATCGGGTTGGGCGACGCAGCGTAGATAGGCCAAGGCGTCGCGTATTTCGGCGCGCTCGTAGAATCGAGGACCGCCAATGACCTTGTAAGGCAGCCCCAGGGCGATGAACCGCTCCTCGAATTCGCGCATCTGAAAGGAAGCGCGCACGAGGATCGCGATGTCGTCCAGAGACACGCCTTTGTGTTGCGCCGCTTCGATCTCCTCGCCGATGAGCCTCGCTTCCTCCTGGCTGTCAGAGCCTTCAGCGACCTTTGGCCGATCTCCGAGCGGTTTGTCGGTGAACAGCGTCTTCCCAAGACGGCCGCGATTGTGAGCGATCAACCCCGCGGCAACGGCGAGAATGTGGCCGGTCGATCGATAATTTCGCTCGAGCCGAATAACCTTGGCGCCGGGGAAATCCTTCTCGAAGCGCAGGATGTTTTCGACATCGGCGCCGCGCCAGGCGTAGATCGACTGATCGTCGTCGCCGACACAGCACAGATTGCCGTTGGACTGGGCAAGCAGGCGCAGAAGCAGATACTGGACAACGTTCGTGTCCTGGTACTCGTCGACGAGAATGTAGCGAAACCGTCGGCGGAACGTGCTCAGAACATCGCTATTTTCGCGCAATAGCCGCAACGGCTCGAGCAAGAGGTCGCCGAAGTCGACCGCGTTCAGCGCTTTAAGCCGAACCTGATAGCTCTCATACAAGTCTGCGCTCTTGCCGCCGGCGAAACCTGCGGCCTCGCTCGCGGGGACGCTCTTCGGATCAATGCCGCGGTTTTTCCACCCGTCGATCAGATTCGCGAGCGCCCGCGCGGGCCAGCGCTTGTCGTCGAGATGTTCGGCCTGCAAAAGCTGCTTGAGCAGGCGAAGCTGGTCGTCGGTGTCGAGGATGGTGAAGTTGGGCCTCAGGCCCACAAGCTCGGCATGCATGCGCAGAATCTTCGCGCCCACCGAGTGGAACGTGCCGAGCCACGGCATCGCCTGCTCCGAACCGGAGAAGACTGCGACCCGCTGGCGCATCTCGCGCGCGGCCTTATTGGTGAAGGTCACGGCCAGAATTTCATGAGCGCGCGCCCGGCCGGTCGACACGATGTGAGCAATTCGAGTGGTGAGGACGCGCGTCTTCCCGACGCCGGCGCCGGCGAGAATGAGAACCGGGCCGTCCAGCGACTCGACCGCCCGCCGCTGCTCCTCATTCAGTCCCTTCAGGTAGGGAGGGTCAGCGTCGTGCGGACGTCGGACGAGCGACGGTTCGGATCTTTCGGGTTGCGACACGAATCGAATCATGCGCCGACGGGCGAATCAGCGCAACCCGAAACGTGCAAGCGGGCTTTTCCTTCAGCCTCCGGCGAGGCGCGCGACCACATCGCCGATAGCAACCGGAAGCGGCTAACTCCAGTTATTGATCTGAACGATGGCCGGCGTCAGAATGGCGGCGAAAAGTCCCGGCAGGAAGAACAAAATCATCGGCACCGTCAAAATCGGCGGCAAGGCGGCGGCTTTTTTCTCAGCCAGGGACATTCGGTGGTCCCGGCTTTCCTGGCTGAGAACCCGAAGCGCGGCGCCGAGCGGCGTGCCATATTTCTCCGACTGCGACAGGACAGTGATAAGCGAACGAATCGACTCCAACCCGGTCCTGAAGCCCAGATTGTCGAACGCGGTCCGCCGCTCGGCCAGATAGGACATTTCGGCCGCCAAAATCCCCATCTCCTCCGCCATGGAAACACTCTCCATGCCAATCTCCTGACTGACCTTGCGCACCGCATGTTCGATCGACATTCCGGATTCCGCGCAAATCAAGAGGAGGTCCAGCGTATTGGGAAACGCCCGCTCAAGTTCTTTCTGCCGCTTGGTGGTTTTGTTCTTCAGGAACAGCTCGGGTGCCTTGATGCCGAGATAAGTGGCTGCGATCGCAATGCCGATCTTGATCGTCGCGGGCTGGCTCCATTTGATGATCAGAAACTGATAGACAATCGCGAGGATAAAAAAGGTGATCGGGGCGATGAGGCGGAACGAAAGAAAGACATATTCCGCTCCGCCGCCGCGATACCCAGCCATGGCCAATTGCATCTTGGCCTTCTCGGTGCTGAGCCAGCTCGACAGGTTGAGCGTTTCGACGAATTGCTTGACGAGACCTGTCGGTTTCACTCTCAGCGTGCCCTTGCTCTGGGACGCAACCAGCCGTTCGCGTTCACGCATTCGTATGCGCTCGCGCTCAGTGCTGACCGCTTTGATGCGGTGCGATAGAGTGTCTGGCTGAAGCCACGGCATCGCGGCTGTAAGCACAGTCGCGGCCGAGCCGATCGCCGCGAGCAGGATCGCCAGAAAATGGGCGTCAGAAAATTTAGCGACGATTTCGTCCAGCATGGAAGACTCGATTTAGAAGTCGAATGAGATCATCTTTTTCATCATTGCGATTCCAATCCCCATCCAGAACATCGCGATAACGGAGATCATTTTTCCATGAGTCGTCGTCCACAACAATGAAACGTAATTAGGCGACGACACGTAGAGCGCGCCGACCACAAGAAACGGCACCAAGCCGATAATCGCGGCCGAAGCTTTCGCTTCCATGGACATGGCGTTGATCTTTGCCTTCATCTTTTTGCGTTCCCGCAACACGCGGGAAAGATTGCCCAAGGCTTCGGACAGGTTTCCGCCCGCCTTGCTCTGGATGGATATGACAATTGAAAAGAAATTGGTCTCGGCGATCGGAACGCGCTGCGCCATCCGCTCGATCCCTTCCGGCAAGGTCAATCCGATCGAGAGCGCTTCCACAATTCTTCGAAACTCCGACTTCACCGGCTCGGGACTTTCGGTCGCCGCTATCCGGATCGTATCGCCAAGCGGAAGGCCCGATTTGATGCCTCGCACGATGATATCGATGGCGGTCGGAAAGTTGGAGATGAATTTGTTTATGCGCCGAATGCGCAAGCGCGCCAGCGTAAGTTGCGGGACCCCGACCGCGGCGGTCACGATGACGAGAAGCGTGAGCAACACGCTTCTCGACTGAACATAGGCGAGCGCGCCGCAAACCAGGCCAAAGGCCACGCTCGCGATCCAATATTGCTGTTTGGTGATCGTAAGCCCGGCCTGTTCGATTTTTGTCGCCAGACTGACGCGCCGCCGCCTTCCCTTCAATTCATTGTCGCGCACGCCGTCGGCGATCTGCTTCTTGCGCGTCGCCCGATCAACGCCAACCGCCAAACTCGCCTTCGCCTCGACTTTCGTCACCGCTGCACGCCGCTTGTCGGCTCGCAAATCCCCGCCGACGAAGGCGAACGCGAGACCGCCGAATCCAAGCGCAAGACCCGTCGCGACGACTATCGGATTGATCATGCCGGCTTCACTCCGTCCACGGCTAGGCTGCGCTGACCTCGGAGATGTCGAGCGCCGCCGCCAGCCGCGCCTCTTCTCCGTACATACGCGCGCGGTCCCAGAATCTCGGGCGTCCGATCCCGGTCGACCGATGCCGCCCTATGATCTTTCCCTGGGCGTCCTCTCCGAGAATTTCGTAGAGGAACAGGTCTTGCGTGATCACGACATCGCCTTCCATGCCGAGGACTTCGGTAATGTGCGTTATCCGGCGTGATCCGTCACGAAGGCGAGAGGCTTGAACGATCACGTCGATCGAGGACGTCATCATTTCGCGGATCGTCTTCATCGGCAGCGCATACCCGCCCATTGTGATCATGGATTCAACACGGCTCAGCGCTTCCCGCGGCGAGTTCGCATGCAGCGTGCCCATCGATCCGTCGTGGCCGGTGTTCATGGCCTGCAGGAGATCGAACGCTTCGGGTCCGCGCACTTCGCCCACGACAATCCGCTCGGGCCGCATGCGCAGGCAGTTCTTGACCAAGTCGCGCATCGTGATCTGGCCCACCCCTTCCAGATTTGCTGGGCGAGTCTCGAGCCGCACAACATGGGGTTGCTGGAGCTGGAGCTCGGCCGCGTCCTCGCAGGTGATGATTCGCTCATCCGCGTCGATGTAGTTCGTCAAGCAGTTCAGGAGGGTCGTCTTGCCCGAGCCGGTGCCGCCGGAAATGACCACGTTGCAGCGGACGCGGCCGATGATCTTGAGGATTTCCGCGCCGGCCGGAGAGATCGAGCCGAACTTGACCAATTGATCGAGCGTCAGTTTGTCCTTCTTGAACTTGCGAATGGTCAGCGCCGCGCCGTCGATCGCCAGCGGGGGCGCGATCACATTGACGCGCGAGCCGTCGAGTAGGCGGGCGTCGCAAATCGGGGAGGATTCATCAACTCGACGTCCAACCTGGCTCACGATCCGCTGACAGATGTTCATCAACTGCGAGGCGTCGCGGAAACGGACATTGGTGAGTTGGATCTTGCCGCCAACCTCGATGAAGCATCGCGTCGGTCCGTTGACCATGATGTCGGCAATGTCGTCGCGCGCTAGCAGCGGCTCGAGCGGACCGAATCCAAGAACGTCATTGCAGATGTCGTCGAGCAGATCTTCCTGCTCGGCGATCGACAGCACCAGAATTCTTGATCGTGACGATCTCATGGACGATGTCCCGAATCTCTTCGCGCGCGCTCTCGGGGTCGAGCTTCGACAGCGCGGAGAGATCGATCGCTTCGATCAAGGCGCCAAAGATCAGCGACTTGGTCTGGAAATAGGTCTCGGATTTGCGTTCGGCTTGGAGCGGCGCGGCCTGAGCGGGCTTGGGCGGCTCGTGCGCAGCGCTCACCGATGCGACGCGCGACGCCGCGACCGGGGGACTAGAGATCCCGCTCCGCTTGCCGAACATTGCTCAGGATCCTTTGCGCTTGCGCGCTCGCTCAGCGGAGACGGCGAGATGCGTTTGCAAGCCGGTCATTTTTTCTTGCGCCCAAGCTTGGCGATGAGCGGCTCAAGAACGCCTCTTTTGGGCTTGCGCGTCTCGGCTCTTCCGGCGAGCGTCGAGGCCAGATCAACGAAGATCTGGGCGGTTTTGCCGTTGGGTTCGAGCTCGGCGATCATTTGCCCATTGTTGGCCGCAGCCCCGAACAGCTTGGCGTCGTGCGCAATGATCGCCGTCGGATCGGTCTCCACCGCTTTGGCGAATTCCGCTGAGGCGATTTCCGGCCGCTTGAGCATGCCGACGCCATTCAGGACCAGCCTCGAGGGAGCGTCGTTGAGGCGGGCGCCCTTCACGTTATCGATCAGATTTTTGGTGTTGCGAAGATTCGCGAGATCGGGGCTCGCGACAACGATGACCTCATCGGCGGAGACGAGGATCCTGCGCGCCCAACCGGACCACAAATGCGGCACATCGACCACAATCCAGGGCGTCGAGGCGCGCATCGCGTCGATCAGCGAGTTCGAACGAGGCTTCGCTGAAGTCGAGCACCCGATCAAGAGTGGCAGGCGCCGCCAATAGGCTGAGCTTCTCGCCGCACTTGGAGAGCAGACGCTCCACCAGCACCGCGTCGACGCGATCCGGGGCGAACACCGCTTCCGCAACGCCTTGAGGAGGATCCTGATTGTAGTCGAGTCCCGCAGTTCCGAAGGCAAGATCGAAATCGGCGATGATCGTCGCCATTTCCGTAACCGAGGCCAGGCTCCACGCGAGATTATGGGCGACGGTCGACGCTCCCACGCCGCCCTTCGCGCCGACGACCGCGATCACGCGTCCAAGGGGCTTCGCCCCGGGCACCGCGAACAGCTGGGATATCGCCTGGATGAAATCGACGGCGCCAAACGGCGCCACCAGATATTCGCTGACCCCGCGGGCCATCAACTGGCGGTAGAGGACGATGTCGTTGAGCTTGCCAAGGACAACGACCTTCGTCCCCGCGTCACAATATTCAGCGAGCTGTTCGAGCTGCTTGAGCAGCGCGTCCCGGCTGGCCGGAGCCTCGAGCACGACCACATTGGGCGTTGGCGCGCTCTTATAGGCTTCGAGCGCGGCCGCAGCGCCGCCCATGTTCTGTTTGACATGCGCTTTCGCCATGCGGCGATCGGATATCGCGGTCGCCACAATGGCTGCGATATCAGGCGACTCGCAGAACGCCTGGATCGATACCCGCGGCACCGGCTCGATTTGAACAATCGACCGATCCATAGCCGCGTCTCCCTCAATTCCGGCGTCAGCGTAGTGCGCCTTCATGGTCAATCAGTTTCCGTTCGTCGGCAGATCGCCGCCAATTGGCGTGAGAACGGCGTTCTTCCAGTCGGTGCTCGGATCTTGACCGTTGCGGACGTCCTCGATGGCGCGGGTGCGCATGGCGACATCGGATGGGCCCATCGCGCGCGGCTGGACCAGATCGCGCGGGTCATCGACCTGGGCCGCGATCGTCGATTGGGTGGCGCAGCCGAAGTTGGAGTAGGGTTCGTTCTTCCACCCTTCGACCGACGCCCCCGAAGCGAGATCCTCCGGCCACTGACCGCATCGCGTCGGCACGACTGCTTTGAGCCCAGTGAACGACACGCGCAGCGGAGGAGCCGAGGAATCATTCGGGGGCAGGTAATCTCCCACCGCGATCCGGCCTCTGACGCCCGCGGCGATAAGCGCCCTGCGGACCTCGTAAACCGCGATCGAGTTTGGATTCACGCCCACAGGCGTCTGGATCGTCACCGCGCCCGCGCCATAGCGCTGATAGCGGTCTGCAAAGGCGCGCACATTCGCGCGCGAGCGCTCGTCGAGCCGGCCTCCGACCGGGTAGAGATCGAGGCTCGTTGGCGCCGCCGCGACCACGATCGGATGACGCTCCTCAAAGCTGCCGGGAAACGCTGGATCAGACGAGGCATAGGGAACGCCGCCGCAACCGGCGAGACCGGCGGCGGCGGCCGCGGCGAGGATCAACCTCAAGCCTTGCGCTTTTAATGGTGGTCGTGCGTCCGGAAGAGCGGCCATGGGCGCTGTCTTTCTCAGGTCGTGGGAAAACTGTTGGCGAAGCACGCAAGGCCTACTGGGTGATAAATCC
The DNA here is from genome assembly GCA_963737365.1 of uncultured Alphaproteobacteria bacterium. Taxonomy (GTDB): domain Bacteria; phylum Pseudomonadota; class Alphaproteobacteria; order Rhizobiales; family Beijerinckiaceae; genus Roseiarcus. Next base: position 923,785 of record CAVTSD010000001.1, on the reverse strand, counting down.
GATCTTGCCGGCATAACCGGGCATTGGCTGGAGCGACTGAGCGGTGGAGTAGATCCGGTTGACACGGCCCAGGAACCAGGTCTGCGGATCGCTTGCGTCCTGGAAATTCTGGTCGGGTTTCACGACTTGGCTCGGGTCGATGGCGTGCGTTGTGAAGGGCGTCACGACGACCAGCAGTTCGGTCTCGCTGCGCTGATAGTCCCGCGAACGGAACAGCGCCCCAAGCACCGGGAGATTCATCAGCGCCGGAAGGCCATTGATAGCCTGTTCCGTCTGGGTGCTGATCAAGCCCGCCGTAGCGATCGAACCGCCGGAAGGCAGTTCCACCGTCGTCGTGTTGCTGCGAGTCCGGAATCCGGGGATCGTGATCCCGCTGAACGTGATTTGTGTCGTGGGGTCGATATCCGTGACTTCGGTTGCGATTCGCAGCTGGATCCGCCCGGGGGACAAGACGACCGGGGTGAAGTTCAGGGTCACGCCGTAAGGCTGCTGGATGAAACCGTACTGGCAAACGGGCTGGCACTGCACGCTATTGAGAATAGGAACCGTGCCGCCGGCTAGGAATTTAGCGGTTTCGCCGGAGACTGCAGTGACAGTCGGCTCGGCGAGCGTGTGGGCGACACCCTGCCGCTCGAACGCCTGTAAAGTGGCGCTGATGCTGCCGCTGCCCTTGAACCAATTCAGGGTCGCCTGGGAGGCGGCGGCCGCGACGGAGCCGGCGATGTTGCCGTTGACGGTGAATGGGGGATCGAGCGTGAAGGTTCCGTTCGGCCCGGTGCCGCTCAAATTAACGCCCAGTTGTTTGACGATGTCTCGCCGAATCTCGGCGACTGTGACCCGTAGACTGACCTGGTCGGCTCCGCGGATCGTCAACGCATTGACGACCCTTCCCTGCGGGCTGCTCTGCGATTTGCTGCTGGAGCCGCCGGACGAGCCGCCTCCGCTGGAGCCGCTCGAGATGGAGATCTGTGGGGCGTTTCCGGAGGATGAGGTGGGCGCGTCGTTGACGAAGCCGGACGCGATGTCGAGCGCCTTTTGCGCCTCCTCCGCCGAGGCCACTGATCCGGTGAGGATGATCGTGTTCTCGACGGTGCGCACGCGAATGTCGTTGCCCGGGATCGCGACATTGAGGAGCGCGGTCAACTCGCCGATGGCGCGACCGACGGAGACCTGGAAAAACGCAATTCTTCGCCCGTCCCTGGCCAGGGCGAAAATGCTCGTGTGGCCGTTGGCGACGCCGGAAATATAGATGCGCTTCGCGGTGCGCACGATCGCGTTGGCGACACTGGGATCGCCGACGTAGATCTCTCCCGCTTCCTCAGGCAGGTCGCGTATGACCGATTGGCCGACGCCCATCTGCAAGGGCTGGGCCGCGGCGTCCGACATCGCGCCCATGCGGGCGAGATCATCGCCCTCGGCTGCACGGGCGGTCGACGCTGGCGCGATCGCGAGAAGCGCCGCCGAGACCCAAATGGCGATCTTCGGCCGTCTCTCAATGCGATCGGACTTCATGCCCCGGCTCCGTGTCTGGAGAACAAGCGACAAAGGATAAGGAAGGTCACTCACCGGGTCGCCTGCTCGGCGGCGCCGTAGCGAACCACGGTCAGCGCGTCGTCAGAGCTGACAACGGTCTTCGCGGGGCCGCCGCTGTCGACGAGACTGCGGAGAACGAGATGAAGATTCGAATTGCCGGCATGCTGGGCAAGAATTATGAGATTGACTTGATCCGGGTCGAGCTCGAGCGTCGCGTTGGCTCCAGTCACGACTTTCTTGCCGTTCTGCTCTTCTACGTTTTGGCCGATGGCGAGGACGCGCACATTGGCGAGGATCGGCTGCGCAGTCATGACTTCGACCCCTCGAGCCTTGGTCGATTCCTCGTCCCGGGCCAGACGGACGACGTCGACCCGGTCGTTGGGGAGAATGAATCCGCCGGCCGTGGAATCGCCGTCGTTGTCGATCTTGATTGCGACCGCCCGCTTTCCGGTTGGCAGGATCGCAGACATGAATCCGCCGGCTCCAGCCTGAACGAGCTTGTCACGCCGGATCGGCTCGCCGCGCAGGAAAGCCACACGCGTCATCGAGCCTTCTATGTCCTTAAGCGCGTCCGACTTTCCCGACTTTGTGATCATGAGTTCTGAGACCGCCGCCTTTGGCCAAGCTTGCCACGTCGTCGCGCCCGCGTTGACGACCGTCCCCATCGGGAGATCCTGTCCAGCGACAAGCACTTCCTCGATATCGAGTTTTGGCGGAGCCTCGGCAGTCGGGGTCGGCGCAGAATTGCCGGCGCCTCGCAAGACCATGAACGTGGCGCCGAACGCCAGAACCGCGATTGCTCCGACGATGATCAACCTTCAATTCATAAATGATGGCCCTTCGCACTGACTCGCAAGCGACGCGATTTAGACATCGTAATCGTCAAGGTACGGTTAATTTAAAGTATCGACTTGTATTCCTGGGCCTGTGAAACACAGCCATTCAGTCGCACATCTTTCGATAAATCCCTCTATTACCATGCTATTCCGAAGAGTGAGCCATAATAACTCTATAGAGCGGAAAATTGACTGGAAGGATAGCTAGAATAATTCGATCAAGCTCTCGCAACTGAGCGTTGAATCCTGGACCGGCGGCTCATCGATTCACCGAAACGAATATTGCCCGTCTACGGAGAAATGACCGAACGAAGACCCGCGACGTCACTGATCGGCGCGAACACGTAAGCGGGTCGAGACTAACGACGTCTAACTGCCGATCCGCGAAACAGTCGGCGCCGGCAATCGGGCCGGCCTAAACGACCGCGGCCCAAATTGATGAATTCGGGAATTGCATGAGGCCGGCTGCGGCCAATGCGATTCCGTAAGGGACGCCCGAGTTGGCGCTATGCAGTCGCGCAAGCCAGGGCACGCGGGCGAGCGCGGCGGGAAGGGGGACCCTTCGAACGCCGAGAAGGATGAGCGTGAGGATCCCGCCGAAGATGGAGGCGGCGAGCCCATAATCGAGGATGGCGGTCCAACCGAGCCATGCCGCGGTTGCAGCCGCCAACTTGGCGTCGCCGCCGCCGACCAAGCCGAGGTTGAACATCACAAACGTGATCGCCAGAATGGCCAGGCCGCAAGACATATTGAGGAGAATCTCGACCGCCGGAACGCCAAGCAGCGCTGCAAAGACGACATAGCCGAGCGCGAGAGCGACGCAGATCCGATTGGGGATCGTGAAGGTGAGGAGATCCATGGACGCGGAAAGCGCCATAAGGGCGGGAAAGAAGGCGAAGATCGAGAGATGAAGGAGGTTCGAGGCCATCACGGTTTGTCAGTCGCATCAATCAGGAAAAATCGGTCTGCGCCTTGCTCCGCCAGCGCGAGCGTCGTCGGGCCGCCTGATTTGAGGGCGGCGCCGATTTCGTTGAACAGCGTGCCGACCTTGGCGCTAATCGTTGTGACCGCGGTGACGAAGACCGCGATCAGGGAGGCGATCGACGCATTGTCGATCGCCGTCACGCCTGCCTCGGCGGCGACGGAGTTCTCGATCGACTGAGGCATCTGGTTGCTCCCACTCAGAGACCACTTGGCGACCGCTCGGGATTTCCACGTCTGCGGCCCAACCAAAAGTAGGGCCCGCCGATTTCGACCGCGTTAATTTGAACAGTCTCTGGCGCGCCGAGCGGTGAGGTTGAGGGATTTGGTTAAGCGGTGACTAAGGTTGAACGATGCGCAACCGGCATGAATTTGAAGTAATTCTTAACTCACGTTGAGGTCGAATCTTCTCTTCTATCAAGTGGTGAGCTTGCTATCTCGAAGACCATCGGCGATGCGCCTCGCCCAGCGACGCTATAAACGCCAAGGCGATCGGCTCAGCTCAAGGCGCGAGATCGAGCCAGGCTCCATCCACGCCGTTCTCGACTTCAACAATCCAGAGATCGGGGTCGAAGGCGATCTCTCGTTTGAGCCGCGCCTCGGCTTCGTTGGAACCTATCAGCGGCGCTGCGTGCGCCCTCGAAAACATCCTGTCGACGCCTCGCGGCGCCTCGGCGGCGACAGTTTGCGGCGCAGGACCGTAAAGCGTCGCGTTTCCATTGAGATGGTCGACCTTGACGAAGATGGCGCCGGCCTCCGCGGCGCCCCGCCGGCGCAGGACCGCGCTCACGCCTTCCACTCTACACCGACGCAAATAGGCCGCAACCCAGATGTCGGAGCGCAAGCGCACCGCGCTTAACGTCCTCCTGCGCGAGCGGCGGCGGTTAGCTGCTTGACGAGCCGCTCGGTTATTTCCGTCGCGGGAGGCAGCCCGTGGGCGCGCTCGAACTCTCGCAGCGCCTGCTCCGTCGCGGACCCCTCCTTCCCGTCTGGCTTGACCGGATAGCCTAGTTTGGCGAGCGCGGTTTGGGCGGTTAGGGTCAAATGCGAGGGTTCGCCGTGGACACCCCCGGCCAACAGTTCGGCGATCGGATCCGACGACGACGAACTTCCCGCGCTCTCAGCCGAGCGCGCTGGCGGAAGAGCGGCGGAGGACTCCGCCGGCGGGACGTTGTCTTCGGTGCTGACTGGCGTCTGCGGAGGCGGCGGGGCTGGCGCGGGAGCGGCGGCGGGGAGCTTAGGCGCCGCAGAGCCAAATAATGGCGCCGGGTGACGCTCGCGCTGCAACACGAGGGCGTTGACGCCAATGCCTACAAGAGCCGCAAACAGCGCCGCTCCGAGGTAATATCGCAAATGCGCGAGCTTCACGCGGCCTGCGATCCTTCGCATCAGCGCTTCATGACCTGACCGCTGGACCGGCCCCCGGAGCTGACCCAGATTATTTTTTATGCGTGCAAGCGCTAGATCCACGTGGGTTCTCCTGAAGGGTTTGCAGCTCCGCTCAACTCCATCTCACGCTCAAAGAGCGAGGCGGGAGCGGCGACTAGACGAATACCGGTCATTTTCCGTGAACCGCGGCGGCGTAACGATTGGCCGACATATCTGGTTTCGGCGTGGCGAAAGAGTGCGGACGCATCACTTGCAAGCGCTCAGGATCGTCGCGTTTCCCTCTAAATCGCAGGCGCTGATTAAACCAATCTTAAGTCTAAACTCAGCGACTTCCGTAAGGGGCCCCAATCCGGCGCGCTTTGCGACTATGGTTGATCCTTCGTTACAATGGTCGCCTTGAGCCTCGGGAATCCATCGATTTCTGCCGAGCGCGCTGGTCCATGGCTGACCGGAGCCCATATAAGGGGCTATGAACTCCCGCGGAGGCTCGCGCATCTCTTGTCGGCAATTGATAATATACGCGAAGATTTTGCTTCTCTCGATGACTGGGAGGACAGGTATCGTTATGTCCTGGAACTGGGCCAATCGCTCGAGCCGCTGAGCCCCGAGGCTCACAACGACGTCAACAAAGTTCGAGGCTGCGTCAGCCAGGTGTGGCTGGAACGGGAGCCGAGGACGAGCGCGGAAGGAAGCATCTTACATTACCGCGGCGACAGCGACTCCCACCTCGTGCGGGGTCTCATCGCTATTGCGATCGCTCTTTTCTCCGACCGCACGCCGGAGCAGATCCTAGGCGTGGACGCAAACGCCGCCTTTCGCGCGCTCGGCCTTGAGCAGCATCTGACGCCCCAGCGTTCGAACGGCGTGCGCGCGATGGTCGACCGTATTCAGAAGGATGCGGCGGACCTGAGGCTGGGCGCCGCCTAGCCAAATTTTGCGGTCCCTATCGGGTCGCCCGAGCGCAAGCCGGTCATTTCGGGGGGTGCGGCAGCGTCCCGGCCCGGGGCGGTGGTTGTCCGGCCCGCCAGCGTCTCTGCGCCCAAATTAGGCAACAGGGCAACGCAACGCCGTGACGGTCAACAATTCATTAATCCCATTAGCGGAGACTGGAATAAACGCTTCGTTAGCCGTGGATGTCGATCGATGGGTGAATTTGGAAGTTTGAGCGTTGGCAATGCGCTGCAGCCGGGGAGCGCGTCGCGCGACCTTATTGTCGTCGAGCCTCGTGCGGAAACGAGGTCAGCAGCTGAGGCGCGCGGCGCGGCGCGCAGGCTTTCCTTCTCCCGGTTCCATTTCGCTGCGGCAGCAGCCCTTGCCATCCTTGTCGCCGTCGCGGCAGCATTGTTTTTGGAAGACCGAGAGCAGGCCAAGGCGCTGGCGGAACAGATGAGTGAAAACGAGTCCCTGGCTCACACCATCAAGTCGCTGAAGGTCCGCCTCGACGCCATCGACACCACAATGTCGAACGCTGGCCTGACCGACTTGCGGCAGTCGGTAGGCGAGATCAGGTCAAACCTGGCCTCTAACCGCGAGGTGAGCGGCGCTTTGGCCCAACTCTCGCAACGTGTTGACAGGCTGGACCATGAGGCGAGCGCGAAGGTCGACAAACTCACTGAACGCGTCGACCACGAAGCAACCGCTTTGACGACCGGCCTCTCGACCCGCATCGACAAGCTTGAGCAGAAGATTGCCGCGCCGCTTCCAGCGCTGTCTCCCCTCACTCAGGCGAAGCAGCTCCCACCCCGTCCGAAGTTCGACAATGTTTCGATGGACAAGACGAGTTCAATCGAACGGCCGAAAACCATCTTGCGCGGCTATGTGGTGCTGGACGCTCGCGACGACGTTGCGCTTGTCGGGGGCCGTTACGGCGAGCGCGAAGTCCGTCAAGGCGATTTTCTTCCCGGCGCGGGGCGGGTCGAGCGTATCGAGCTTGGAGGCAACGGATGGGTTGTCACGACCAGCGGAGGCGTGATCGCCTCCGCCGATTTTCCCCGCTATTGATCGCCCTTCATCCGATGGTGGACGTCCCGCGCTGACCTAAGCCTGACGCGGATAGCTTCCGATTGAAGGGGGGGTGTGTTACCACGCCGCCCGGAAGCTTCCGCGCGGGTCGCGCGGCCCAGGGACAGACCGCGCGCATGAACGAACGGCGTACCAGTTTCGATTACTTGGATCTTCTCGCCTGCGGTCGCGGCGACATGTTCGGTCCGGGCAATGCGCAACTGCCTTTGCCGCCGATGCTGATGTTCGATCGGATCAGCGAGATCTCCGAAACCGGAGGGGCCAACGGCAAAGGAGGCGTGCGGGCGGAGCTCGACGTCAAGCCGGACCTCTGGTTTTTCGGTTGCCATTTCAAGAATGACCCGGTGATGCCGGGGTGCCTCGGCCTCGACGCGCTTTGGCAAATGACCGGGTTCTTTCTCGGCTGGCTCGGTTTGCCTGGACGGGGCCGGGCGCTCGGCGTCGGGGAGGTGAAGTTCGCTGACCAAGTGCTGCCCACAATAAAAAAAGTCGTCTATGGCGTGGACATGAAACGCGTTTTCAGGGGCAAGCTGGTCCTTGGCGTTTCCGACGGGTGGCTCGAGGGCGATGGCAAACGGATCTATGAGGTCAAGGATCTCCGCGTCGGCTTGTTCAGCCCTGCGCCAGCAGCCTCGGCTTAACCTCTCGGATCTCGCTAGTCGGCGGTAGGGACAAGAGAATGAGACGTGTCGTTGTCACCGGCATGGGCATCGTTTCCTCAATCGGAAGCAATGCGCAGGAAGTCGTCGCCAGCCTTCACGCAGGACGATCGGGGATCACGCACGCCGCTCGCCTTGCCGAGCTCGGCTTTCGCTCGCACGTCCATGGAGCGCCAACGCTCCGCGCCGAGGACGTCATCGATCGGAGGGCGATGCGGTTCCACGGCGGCGGAACCGCATGGAACCATGTGGCGATGGATCAGGCGATCGTGGACAGCGGTCTTGCGCCAGACGAAGTCTCCAATGAGCGCACCGGCATCATCATGGGCTCGGGCGGTCCCTCGACGCGCGCCATCGTCGAGGCCGCTGACACCGCCCGCACGAAGGGCCCCAAACGCGTCGGTCCCTTCGCAGTGCCGAAAGCCATGTCCTCGACAGCGTCGGCCACGCTTTCAACCTGGTTCAAGATCAAGGGGGTCAGCTATTCGATCTCCTCCGCCTGCGCGACGTCCAATCACTGCATCGGCGCGGCGTACGAGCAAATCCTGAGCAATCGGCAGGACGTGATGTTTGCCGGAGGGTGTGAGGAACTCGATTGGACCCTGTCGGTGCTGTTCGACGCGATGGGCGCGCTATCGTCCGCCTACAACGACACGCCCTCGCGCGCTTCCAGGGCCTACGACAAACATCGGGACGGATTTGTTATTTCGGCCGGCGCTGGCGTTTTGGTGCTTGAGGAATACGAGCGGGCCAAGGCGCGCGGCGCCAGGATCTATGGCGAGATCGTCGGCTACGGCGCGACCTCGGACGGGCACGACATGGTCGCCCCTTCCGGCGAGGGCGCCGCCCGGTGCATGCGTCAGGCGCTCAGCGGGGTTAAGATCCCGATCGACTATATCAACCCGCATGCGACTTCGACCCCGATCGGCGACCTCAAGGAGATCGAGGCGGTGCGCGCGGTCTTCGGCTCAGGCGACAAATGTCCGCCGATCTCGGCGACCAAGTCTCTGACCGGACATTCTCAAGGGGCGACCGGCGCGCACGAGGCGATTTATTCCCTACTGATGATGCAGAACGGCTTCATCTGCGAGAGCGCTCATATCGATGAGATCGACCCGGCTTTCACGGACATGCCGATCGTGCGCGCGCGCCGCGACAACGTGAAATTGCGTTCGGCGCTTTCGAACTCGTTCGGTTTTGGCGGGACAAACGCGACGCTTGTCTTCAAGCACGTGGACGCCTGAACGCCCAAGCCTATTCCTATCCTCGCAACTCGCTTAACTCCCCTCGCAACTGTTAGAAAATCGATCACGAGCGCGCCCATGAGATCTGGCTTGATGAGCGGTAAACGCGGCCTGATCATGGGCGTCGCGAATGATCACTCGATCGCTTGGGGCATCGCCAAGGCTTTGGCCGGCGAAGGCGCCGAGCTGGCCTTCACCTACCAGAACGATGCGCTCGGCAAACGCGTTGCGCCATTGGCCGAGGAGCTCAGCGCCGCCGATCATGTTTACCGATGCGACGTCGAGGACCTGAATTCGGTCGACGCGATGTTCTCCGGCCTCACAAATGTTTGGAGCACGCTCGACTTCCTCGTCCATTGCATAGGCTTTTCCGATCGCAACGAGTTGAGGGGCCGCTACGCCGATACGACGAGAGAGAACTTCACCCGGACGATGGTCATCTCGGCGTTTTCGTTCGCCGAGGTCGCAAAACGCGCCGCTCTGCTTATGCCTTCGGGCGGGGCGATGCTGACCCTCACCTTTGGCGGTTCAACGCGCGTCGTGCCCAACTACAATGTCATGGGCGTCGCCAAAGCGGCCTTGGAGGCGAGCGTCCGATACCTGGCCGCGGACTATGGCCCGGACAACATTCGCATCAACGCGATCTCCGCCGGACCGGTCCGGACTTTGGCGGGCGCGGGAATCGCCGACGCACGCTTCATGTTCAACTTCCAGCGCGAGCATTCGCCTCTCCGGCGCACGGTCACGATTGAAAACATTGGCGGCGCCGCTGTTTACCTGCTTTCGGGCCTCTCGGAGGGGGTGACGGGCGAGATCCACTTCGTCGACGCGGGCTATAATATCGTCTCGATGCCGCGACCTAGCGAAATCAACACCTGACTTTGCTATTTCGCTCGTTTCTCAACTCAGTGGTTGCTTTTTACCCATTTTGGCGCAGCCTCTAGACCTCTCGGGCGCCGCTCGAACATGGCCAAACTGCGACGACAATCCCCTTCGGTTCGGGGCGCTCCGCTCACTCTGCTGCGCGCCTTTATTGTCGCGCTTGCTTTGTCAGGACTCGTTTTTTCGGCGGGCGCTGCGGCCACCCCAAAAGGCGCCGTGTCTCAGCAGGCTGCTTTCCGCGAATTTATTGAAACACTCTGGCCGCTTGCCGAAGCGCGGGGCGTGTCCCGCGCCACGTTCGACAGCGCTTTCGCCGGCGTCACCTTCGATCCCACGGTCCTTGCAAGCGGGAAATCCCAGCCTGAGTTCGTGCGTCCAATTTGGGACTACGTCGCAGGCGCCGTGTCGGCGGATCGTATTCAGCGCGGCCGTGACAAAGCGCGCTCGGAAGCCTTGTGGCTCGCAAGCGCTAAAGATCTTTACGGCGTTGACGACGCCGTGATCCTTGGGGTGTGGGGGCTGGAGACAGACTTCGGCGGCTTTGCCGGCTCGAACAGCATCATTCGCTCCCTCGCCAGCCTCGCCTACGTCCACTTTCAGGGCGATTATTTCCGGGACGAACTGCTTTCAGCGCTTGTCATCCTCGAGGAGGGAGACATCGCGCCTTCCCTCATGCGCGGCTCCTGGGCGGGCGCGATGGGACAGACGCAGTTCATGCCGTCGAGCTACTTGAGCTACGCGGTTGCGTTTCAGCGACATGATCGACGCGACATCTGGACGAGTGAAGCCGACGCGATCGGCTCGACAGCGAATTATTTGGCGAAACATGGCTGGACCAAGGACCTGCCCTGGGGCTTCGAGGTTCGCCTCCCGGCGAAGTTCGCATTGACGGCGGCCAACTCGTCGGCGCAAGCAGCGTTCTCCTCCTTCACGGCCCGGGGTGTGACGAAGGCCGACGGTTCGCCCTTGCCGGAATCGGGCGAGGGGCGGCTATTGATCCTCGCCGGTCTCAATGCGCCGGTCTTTCTCGTCACCAGCAACTTCGACGCGATCAAGACTTACGACAATTCGACGGCCTATGCGCTTTCCGTCGGTTTGCTTGGCGACGCCGTCGCGGGCCGCGCGGGACTCGTTGCTCAATGGCCAACCCACGATCGCCCTTTGACCGCGGCCCAGATACAGAAGCTGCAAACTAAACTGCAAGGAATGGGCTACGACGTCGGCAAGATCGACGGAAAAATCGGCGATACGTTGCGCTCGGCCGTGTCCGCCTACCAGGAGCGCAATGGCTTCCTGCCCGACGGCTATGCCAATCAGGCGCTGCTCAGCCGGATTAGCGCGTCACATTGATAAGCGGCGGCGGCGCGCTTGTTTGGATAGTGACGCCATGCTAGGCGACCCCGCCCAGGTTCGGGTCGCCTAAATGATCGCAAAAAGGCGTTCGGGGTCGCGTTCGAGGAGCTTTTGACCATGGCTGAACAGAACGGCAATGGCGCTGACACGCCGCAAGCCGGTCCGAAGTTCTCGGTTCTCGCGCAATATACGAAGGATTTTTCGTTCGAGAACCCGAATGCTCCCCGCACCTTGGGTCCACAGCAAACACAGCCCAACATCTCGATCCAAATCAATGTCAATGCGCGGCAGCTTGCCGCCACTGACTACGAGGTCAGCCTTATGCTCGAAGGCGGCGCTGGCCAGGGCGCCGATACGATGTTCAAGTTCGAGCTCAACTATGCGGGCGTATTTCGGGTGGAGAATTTTCCAGCCGAGCAGGTTCAGCCGGTGGTCATGATCGAAGGCCCGCGAATTCTGTTCCCGTTCGCGCGACAGATCGTTGCGGACGCGGTGCGCGGCGGGTCCTATCCGCCGCTCTTTATCGACCCGATCGATTTTCAGGCGCTCTATCTGCAGCGGCTGGCTGCAGCCGGCGGTCAATTGCAGCAACAGACCGCCTGATCTTTCATCGTAACGAAGTCACGCCGGCGCCGACTCAGCAAGATAGCGAAGCCAGATCGCGTCGCCGCCGAAACCTTCAATAAATTTGGTGTGCGCGTTTATTTCAGCTAGCGCGAGCAAAGATTGTCGTTGCGGGCGCTCGCTATAGCGCGGAGCAAGCGCTACCGCCACCGCTTCGGCGACCTCAGCCACATCGCCCAAGAGAAGCGACCGCTGGCGGCCTCCCATCAACTCGCAATAGACCTCGACCAGGATCTCCGCGTCCAAAAGCGCGCCGTGGCGAACCCGCCGCGAGCGGTCGATGCGGTAGCGATCGCAAAGGGCGTCGAGGCTGGCCGGCGCCCCCGGGTGCTTTTTTCTTGCGAGCGCCAGCGTGTCGACGACCCGGTCCATGGCGATCGTGGCGAGCCCGAGCCTCGCCAGCTCCGCATTCACGAAGCGCACATCAAACTCGGCATTGTGGATGACGAGCTTCGAGTCGCCGATGAAAGCGAGAAAATCGTTGACGATGTGCGCAAAGACCGGCTTGTCCTTGAGAACCTCGGCTGTGTGACCATGGACTCGCGCTGCATCCTGAGGGATATCGCGCTCGGGGTTGATAAGCGTGTGAAAGACGTTGCCCGTCAGGCTCTGGTGCACGATCTCGACCGCGCCGATTTCCAGCACCCGATGCCCGTCCGCGGGATCGAGACCTGTCGTTTCCGTGTCGAGCACGATTTCACGCATGGCGGGTTCGACCTCCCGCCATCGCCGCGGTTGAACGCATGAACTGGGCGACGGTGGCGCGCGTCATCTCGAGCCTCCCGCCGGTGTCGATGATAAAGTGCGCCAGGCGCCTTTTCTCGGCGTCGGACATTTGGCGAGAAAGGATGGCCTCGAGTTTGGCCTCTGTCATGCCTGCGCGCGCGAGCGCACGAGCGCGCTGGATGGAGGCCGGAGCGGTGACGACGATCACGAGGTCAACACCAGCTTCCCCGCCGGTCTCGAACAGCAAGGGCACGTCGACGATGACGAGGCGCCGGCCTTCGGCGGTCGCGCGCTCGACAAAACAAAGGCGCGCTTGAGCGGCCGCTGGATGCACGAGCCCTTCAAGGCGCTTCAGCGCCTCTGGGTTGCCCAACACCCGCGATCCGAGGAGCGCGCGGTCAACCTGGCCCGAGACCAAGACGCCCGGAAACGCCGCCTCGACCGCGCTCGCTCCATCTCCGGCGTAGAAGGCGCGAACGGCGTCATCGGCGTCGAAGGTCGGAACGCCATGCTCGGCGAACATGCCGGCGACGGTCGATTTCCCCATCGCAATCGAGCCAGTCAGCCCGGCAATGATCACCGCGCCGCCTCATAGGTCCCGACGACCTCGGCTTCGACCAGCGCGCGCAGCTCTGACGTCACGACTGGTCGCGCGCCGAACCAGCGCGCGAAGGCGGGGGCGGCCTGGTGGAGCAGCATGCCCAGCCCCTCCGCGACGCGCAGTCCTCGCGCTCCCGCGGCTTCGATGAGCGGGGTGCGCAACGGAACATAGACCGCGTCGGCGACCACGGCTCGCCCCGGAAGAGCGCCGACCTCCACCTCAAGCGGCGGCTGTCCGACCATCCCAAGCGAGCTCGCGTTAACGAGCAGATCCGCCTCAGACAATTCCGTCTTCAGATCGCCCCAGGGCGTCGAGACGGTCGCGCCGCCAAAATGCCGGGCCAGCGCCTCCCCTCGGGCTCGCGTTCGGTTGACGACCGCAATGCGCTCAAAGCCGCGCCACGCCAAAGCATAAATGATTCCGCGCGACGCTCCGCCCGCGCCGATGACCACGGCGACCTTTTTTCGCTCATCCCAGCCCGGCGTCGCCTCGTCGAGGTTGGCCAGGAATCCGGCGACGTCGGTATTGTCGCCCCACAGCCGTCCCTCTTCTCGCCATAGGGTGTTGACCGCGCCCAGAGCGTCCGCGACCTCCGTCCTGCGGTCGCAAGCGTCGAACGCTGCTTCCTTGTGGGGCGCGGTGACGTTAGCGCCAAGGAATCCGTTTTTGCCGATCTTGTCGGCGAACTGACGAAAGTCTTCCGGTCGGATGGCGAACTTCTCGTAAGTTCCGGGAATGCCGAATTCCTTGAGCCAGTATTGATGGATCGTGGGCGACCGCGAGTGCTCGATCGGCCAGCCAACGACCCCCGCGCGCGGCGCGCTCGTATTGATCATAGCGAGATCAGATTCTCTCGGCGCAACCAAGCAAGGAGGCTCAACATCGGCAGTCCGAGGACAACGGAATGATCCCCCTCAATATGTTCGAACAGGTGAATTCCGAGGCCCTCGCCCTGATACACGCCGACCGACGAGAGCACGCCGGGTCCGGCGCGTTCGAGATAACGCGAAATCTCGCCGGGATCGAGGGCTCGCATCCGAAGGTCGGCATGATCTCTGTGGACGACCAGCGTTTGTCCAGCGCGGGCGACGCAGAAGGCCGAGGTCAGGCGATGCGTCTTGCCGGATAATGCGGCCAGCGTTCGCGTCCCCTCGGCTAAGTCGCGAGACTTGTGAAAAATCCTGCCTCCGAGCGTGAGCGTCTGATCGGCGCCGACGCAATAAGCGTCTGGGCGCATTGCGCTGACCGCGAGCGCTTTGGCTTCGGCCAGCTTGACGGGCAAATCTTCGAGCGAGCCGTCGCCGGCGAGATAGCGATCTTCGAGTTCGCGCTCGCGGACCTTGGGCGCGAGGACCTCAGCTTCCAGTCCTGCCGCCGAGAATAAGGCGCGGCGGCTTTCGCTCGCCGAAGCCAGAATCAGCGGTCCGGCGCCGCGCCACAGCGACGGCCAGGCGGTCGTCTGCATCCGTCACCCGCTGGCGATGAATTTGAGGCGATGCTCACGATAGAGATCAAGCACCGCCGCGGCCGTCTCTTCGATCGAACGCCGCGTCACGTCGATGGTGGGCCAGCCTCGCTCCGCGAACAAGCGGCGCGAGGCTGCGATCTCCTCGGCCACCGCGATGCGGTCGACGTAATCGGTCTGCGAGTTCGCGTTGAGCGACAGAAGCCGGTTTTGTCGGATCTGCACGATGCGGTCAGCCGAAGCAATGAGGCCGACGATCAACGGACGGCGGAGGTAGTCGATTGCTTTCGGCAAGGGCAGGCGCGGCACAAGGGGAACGTTGGCGGTCTTGTAACCGCGATTGGCGAGATAGATGCTGGTCGGGGTCTTCGATGTGCGGCTCACCCCGAGTAGAACGATATCGGCATGCTCAAGGTTTTCGGTGGACTGACCGTCGTCATTGATCATGCTGAAGTTGAGCGCATCGATCCTCTTGAAATAGTCAGCGTTAAGCATGTGCTGGGCGCCGGCTCTCGGCGTATAGTTTTGCCCGAGGTAGGATTTGAACAACGTCAATATCGGTTCGAGGACGGACAAGCATGGCGAGCCCGACGCCTCGCACCCCGCCTGAAGTCGGTTGGAAAGGTTGGAATCGACGAGCGTGAAAAGGACGATCCCAGGCGCATTCTCAATCTCGGCAACCACGCGATCCAGTTGGACCGAAGTACGCACCAACGGGTAGACATGTTCGATTGAAGCGACCCCTTGATATTGCGCGGCTGCGGCGCGCGAGGCCGCGATAAGCGTTTCGCCGGTCGAGTCCGAAACTAGATGAAGGTGGAAATAGCTGCGGCCCAACGCGGCCTCCAGGAATGAATTGCAAACCCGTTATAACCAGCGGATTGGCTTGTGGACAGGCGTGTAGAATTGGACGGCTTGGCCATCAACGTGAGTTGCCGAGAGGCAAGGTGCGTTCCTGGACACACAGTCTCGAATGCTTGGACAAGTTAACCGCAGCGGCGAACATGGATATGAATTGCGGGGACAACTAGAACAGAATGTGCATGGAGTTTGAACATAGTCGGAGTTCGTTAACGAATTTTTAACCACTCGCGGCTCCGCTCTAGCGGGATTGCGGATGTACAGCGCGTGTGACTGTTCGCCCCTCTGGATGAAATGGAACTTGCGTAAACGAGCCCCCTAAAGAGAAGAAACAGTTCAGAATCTTAATTGTATATTTTGGAGGCCCGATCGCTCGGCTTGCGCTCGGGCGACGCTAAGCCTAGTCCCCTTGGCCATTCGAGCGGCCGAGCGAAGCGCCGTCGGAAATGAAGTTTCAAATGCTGCTTTGGGTTGAGGCTCTGCATGTGATTTCGGTCATCGCGTGGATGGCCGGGATGCTCTATTTGCCGAGGCTATTTGTCTACCATGCCGAGGCGACGAAGGGCTCAGAGGTGTCGGAAACCTTCAAAGTCATGGAGCGGCGGCTCCTCAAAGCCATCGTCAATCCGGCGATGATCCTCGTCTTTTTGACCGGGTTTACCCTCGTCTATCTGACTGGCGACTGGCGAGACGGCTGGTGGCAGGCAAAATTCGTACTGGTTCTCGGCTTAGCGGGGCTGCAGGGCTTTTTTGCGCGCTGCGTTCGCAGTTTTGCCGGGGATCGCAATGAGCGGCCGGCCCGCTTCTATCGTATCATGAACGAGGCTCCTACAGTCCTCATGATTCTCATTGTGATTTTAGCCGTCGTGAAGCCATTTTGACGTACCTGGGAGAAGGCCCGGTCTCGCGTCACAAAATGCCGGTTGAAAAATTCTACAAACCCGACTATGAACCAAGGCCCGCGCTTATCAACACGGGTTCCACCTAGCGGCGCTGGATCGCCCGATCCGACTTTCGCCGAGCGGCCCTGACGATCAACGTCCCCTCGAATCGTCAGCGCCCACACCCACCCTGTCTAATGACTTTGCAGGTCCCCGGACCGGAAGTCCGAGTAAAGGTCCGCCGATGCGGGAAATGAAACTTAAGGAATTAAAGCAAAAATCGCCAACCGAGCTTCTGGCGTTTGCAGAGGAAAACGACGTTGAAAACGCGTCGATCATGCGCAAGCAGGAGCTGATGTTCGCGATCCTGAAGCAGTTAGCCAGCGTCGAAGTTCAGATTATCGGCGAGGGCGTGGTCGAGATTTTGCAGGACGGATTCGCCTTCCTGCGATCAGCGGACGCAAACTATCTTCCAGGCCCAGACGATATTTATGTATCGCCCTCGCAGATCCGGAGGCTTGGTCTCCGAACTGGCGACACGGTCGAAGGCGTCATCCGAAGCCCCAAGGAAGGGGAACGGTATTTCGCGCTGCTCAAATGCAACGCAATCAATTTCGAGGACCCGGAGAAAACCCGGCACAAGGTCCACTTCGACAACCTGACGCCGCTTTATCCCAACGAGCGCCTGAAACTGGAAGTCGAAGATCCGACGCGGAAAGATCTATCGTCGCGCGTCATCGACATCGTTGCGCCGATCGGCAAGGGGCAACGGGCGCTGATCGTGGCTCCGCCGCGCACAGGCAAGACGGTGCTGTTGCAGAACATCGCTCAGTCGGTCACCGCCAATCATCCGGAATGCTATCTGATCGTGCTTTTGATCGACGAGCGGCCGGAAGAAGTGACGGATATGCAGCGCTCGGTGAACGGCGAGGTGGTGTCGTCGACCTTCGACGAACCTGCGGTGCGACACGTTCAGGTCGCTGAGATGGTGATCGAAAAGGCCAAGCGGCTGGTCGAGCACGGACGCGATGTCGTCATCCTGCTCGATTCGATCACCCGACTCGGGCGCGCCTACAACACGGTCGTCCCTTCGTCCGGAAAGGTTCTGACCGGCGGCGTCGACGCCAATGCGCTCCAGCGGCCGAAGCGGTTTTTCGGCGCGGCCCGGAATATCGAAGAGGGTGGCTCGATGACCATCATCGCAACCGCGCTGATCGACACCGGCTCGCGCATGGACGAAGTCATTTTCGAGGAGTTCAAGGGAACCGGCAATTCGGAAATCATCCTTGATCGAAAGGTGGCTGACAAGCGCACCTTCCCTTCGATGGACATCACCCGGTCGGGAACCCGGAAGGAGGAGCTCCTGGTGCCTCCGGACATCCTGAAGAAGATGTATGTGCTCCGGCGCATTCTCAATCCGATGGGCACCGTCGATGCGATCGAATTCCTGCTTGGCAAGTTGCGTGAAACGAAGAGCAATGCGGGCTTCTTCGAGTCGATGAACACCTAAAACCGGTCCGGTTACCAGTCCCTCGAAAGGAGAGGGCGATCCCGTGTCCCAATTGTCGAAACCGACTCTCGCCGATCTGAGAGTGGAGATCGATCGAATCGACGCGCAAATGCATGAGCTCCTCATGGAGAGGGGGCGCGTCATCGACCAGTTGATCGAGATCAAGACCCGTCAAGGCGGCGGTTCGGCATTTCGTCCCGCACGCGAAGCCTCGATGATGCGGGCGCTTGTGGAGCGACATCGGGGGCTTTTGCCGCTCGACACGGTCGAGGGGATCTGGCGGGTAATTATTTCCACATTCACCTATGTCCAAGCGCCCTACAGCGTCCACGTTGACGTGTCCGGGGGCGACGCCGCCATGCGAGACTCCGCGCGGTTTCACTTCGGATTCACGACCCCCTGTGTCCCGCATTTTGGGGCCGGCGTCGTGATCGGGGCGGTCGCGCAATCGGTGGGCGATTTGGGCATGTTCGCAGTCGACGGGGGGCCTGGGGCCGGGGCCTGGTGGACGAATCTCGCGTCTCCTGATGCGCCAAAGATTATCGCCCGGTTGCCGTTTGTTGAGCGCGCCGACCATCCGGCGGGCATGCCGGTGTTTGTGATCTCGAAGCCACTGGTCGACGGGACGGCGCGTGACGTCGTGCTCGAATCCGTGACGCTGGACCGCTGGCGTCCGGACATCCCTTATGCCTTAAGCAAAATTGGAGCGGAAACGATTGGCTCTGCGGCCACCGGAATGGGGCTTGCTCTTCTCGTCGCGCGGCACGGCGATATGGCGCCGGACGCCACCAGCAAGGCGCTGCGGTCCGCGGGCGCTGCTGACGTGCGCGCGTCGGAGATCGGGGCGCACGCGGATCGAATTGACGCCTCGGCGTTGCGTAGCCAGGCGAATTGAGGCTAATCGAACCCCGCCATGACCTCCAATGCTCCCGTACGCCCTCAACCCAGGGCGGCGATCCTCGAAATCGACGCCTACGTGCCGGGCAAAAGCCATGTCCAGGGCGTCGACAAGATTCACAAGCTTTCGTCCAACGAGTCGCCGCTCGGTCCCTCGCCAAGGGCGGTCGAAGCGGTTAAAGCCCTGGCCGAGAGGCTCGAGCTCTATCCGGACGGCGCTTCGACTGCTCTGCGCGAGGCGATCGGCCGCCGCTATGGGCTCGATTCGTCCCGGATCATCTGCGGCAACGGCTCGGATGAACTCTTAGCGCTCCTCGCGCATGTCTTTCTGCATCCCGGCGATGAAGGCCTCTACAGCCAATATGGCTTTCTGACCTACCCAATCTGCATCCGCGCCGCCGGCGGTGTTCCGGTTGTCGCAGAGGAGACGGACAGAACGGTCAGCGTGGACGCGCTTCTTAAAAAAGTCAGCGCCCGCACGAAGATCGTCTTTCTCGCCAATCCGAATAATCCGACGGGCACCTATGTTCCGTTCTCGGAAGTGAAGCGTCTGCACGAGGGCCTTCCGCCGCACACGCTCCTGGTGATCGACGCGGCTTACGCGGAATACGTGACCCGAAACGACTATGCTGCTGGCCTCGAGCTCGCTTCGACGGCGGACAATGTCGTCGTGACCCGGACCTTCTCTAAGATCCATGGGCTTGCGGGGTTGCGGATTGGCTGGGGTTATGGACCCGCGCATGTCATGGACGCGTTGAACCGGGTTCGGGGACCCTTCAATCTGAACGGCGCGGCGCAGGCGGCCGGCGTCGCGAGCCTCGAAGACGCGGCGCATATCGATGGCGCAATCGCGCACAACGCGCACTGGCTTCCCTGGCTTGCCGAAGCGATCGAGGCGCTGGGGATCGAAGTCACGCCAAGCGTCGGAAATTTTCTTCTGCTGACCTTCCCTGATGAATCCGGCCGTACCGCTGCCGACGCCGATGCGTTCCTGAGCGCGCGGGGATACATTCTTCGCGCGGTCGCGGCCTACGGCCTGCCGGAATCTTTGCGTCTGACCGTTGGCGGCGAGGAGGCCAACAAGGGCGTGGTTGCCGCGCTCGCCGAGTTCATGCGAGGCGAAGGTGATTGAACGGCTCGGCGCGCCCCTGGCCGAGCCGATCTTTGAACGGCTGACGATTATCGGCGTTGGGCTGATCGGCTCGTCGATCGCCCGAGCCGCGCGGCACCGCCATGCCGCCCGGCGGATCGTTCTTGCCGACCAATCCATCGAGGTTTTGGAGCGCGCAAAAGCCCTGCGGCTTGGAGACTTCGTCACGGACGATCTGGTTCGCGCCGTGAGCGGGGCCGATTGCGTCATCCTCTGCGCGCCAGTCGGCGCCAATGAGGCGATCGGGGGCGCTATCTCGCCCGCGCTCGAAGCCCGCGCCATCGTATCGGACGTCGGCTCGGTCAAGGGAGCCGTCATCGCGGCGCTCATGCCTGTGCTGCCTGGTCATGCGCGCCTTGTGCCGGCGCATCCCGTCGCGGGGACGGAGCATTCGGGCCCCGACGCGGGATTTGCGAGTTTGTTCGTCAACCGCTGGTGCATCCTAACGCCTCCGGAAGGAACGGACGATGAGGCGGTCGAGACCATGCGGACGTTCTGGCAGACGTTAGGATCTCACGTCGAAACCATGAGCGCCGCGCATCACGACCTGGTGCTCGCGATCACGAGCCACGTGCCCCATCTCATTGCCTATAACATCGTGGGCACCGCCGCAGATCTCGAAGAGGTCACGCGCTCGGAGGTCATCAAGTTCTCGGCGGGCGGATTCCGCGACTTCACCCGGATCGCCTCCTCAGATCCGACCATGTGGCGCGACGTTTTCCTTCACAACAAGGACGCCGTGCTGGAGATGCTTGGGCGGTTCAACGAGGATTTGACGGCGCTGCAGCGAATGATCCGGCGCGAGGACGGCGAGGGCCTCTTCGCCCTGTTCACGCGCACGCGTGCGATCAGGCTCGGAATCGTCGCTCAAGGTCAGGAAACGGCAGCCCCGGATTTCGGACGGCGCGCGGCGGAAACGGACGAGCCGGTTCTGTGACCTCGACCGATGCGGCCGCTTCCGACCCGGACGGCAGCCTCTGGGTGTTCGGCTATGGGTCGCTGATGTGGCGGCCGGGATTCGCCTATGCGCGACGGGTGAAAGCGTTGCTGCGCGGCTGGCGCCGAAGCCTGTGCATCTACTCCCATGTCCATCGCGGCTCGCCCGACCGGCCCGGCTTGGTGCTTGGCCTCGATCGCGGCGGCGCCTGTCAGGGGGTGGCTTTCGAGGTCGACGCTGCGCTCCGCGAGCCAACCATTCGCTACCTTCGCGAACGCGAACAAGCGACCTCTGTCTATCTCGAGCGGGTCGCCCCGGTGACGCTCGAGAGCGGCGACCGCGTCCGTGCTCTCACTTACGTCGCGGACCGGCTCCACGATCAATATGCCGGACGGCTCGATCGCGAGGCGATGCTCGAACATGTGCTCGCGCGAGCCAAGGGCAGTTCGGCCGCAATTCCGAATACGTCCTCGAAACCTACGATCACCTCCGCGAGATCGGTGTGCGCGACAGCGATCTCGAATGGCTAAGCGCCAAACTCCGAGCCTGAGCGGCTCTAGTCGTCAGGCCTCGGCGATCGCCAAATCAGCGACCGTTGCGGCCCGCTCCGCGGGCGACGTGGCTAGAAGATGGAGATGAAACTCGAGCCCTGGACCAAAAGCGCGACGGTCGCGCTGAGCCTTTTTGACGACCGGCTCTGGAAAAGGTCCTGTCTCGCAAACCGAAACAACGCGCCGTTGCCCCGTCATGTCTCGGACCACGGTCAGCAGAACGGCGTCGCGAAAAGCTGGACACTCCGAGGCCGGATAGACGGAGAAGACGTAGCGTTGGCCCGATAGGCCCAGCCACGAGCAAAATCGCGACGAGATCGGCATGCCTTCGAGCGCAGCCAGCGAGGAGCCGCGGCGATCCTGGCGATTGCTCATGGGGACGACCCAACCGATTGCAGGCGATTCCGAGATCTCGCGCTCCCGGTGGATCGTTCCATTCTCGTATGCCAGCGTCATCGCCCCGACCCTGATTATTACGAGAACGTTAATAGAACAAAGCAAGACCTTCGTCAAGACGAACGTAACGTTTTCGCCTCGCTATTGGCGCCTTCCGCAATGACCGCTGCAAGGGATGGGTCTTTGCTTACAGCCTCCGCATTCAGGCGGTCGCAGGCCGCCTCGATCGTCGATTGCAGACGCTTGGCGAACGCGGCGCGGTCGAGGCCGGCCTCGATAACAGGAAGGTATTCGATGACGGCGACGCCTGGGCGGCGCAGAAAGCCGCGACGCCGCCAGAAGAGTCCCGTGTTCACGGCCACGGGCAGGCAGGGAACCTCCGTCAAGGCGTAGAGCGCCGCCGCGCCCTGTTTGTACATCGGCGGGGCGCCCGGCAGGCGCCGCGTTCCTTCGGGGTAGATGAACACCTGTCGTCCCGCCGCGAAAACGGGCTTAGCTGCCGCAGCCATCTGTTGCAAAGCCTGCCGGCCCCGCCCGCGGTCAATGGCGATCTGCTGCGAGACGATCAGATAGAGCCCAAAGAGAGGAACGTAGGTCAGCTGTCGCTTGAGGATGATGGCGAAGTCGGGCGCGTATTTGAGTAGCGCGAAGGTCTCCAGAAACGATTGATGCTTGGCGGCGATCAAGACTGCGCCGGGCGGGATGTTCTCGACGCCGCGATATTCGAGCTTGAGCCCACAGATCGCCTCCAGGAGCCAGACGGAAATCGCGCCCCAAAGGCGCGCGAGGGCAAAAATCGCCCGCCTGCCGAACAAGAGGGTTGGCAGGCCAAGGATCATCAGAACCACCAGGTTCAAATAGAATAGCGCGTTGAAAAGCAGCGATCGCGTTGCGAGCATTGTGTCGCCAGAGCTAACGAAAATTCATCGCGCGACTATTGCAAGTTTTGCAAATGGCGCATGACGATCTCGCGCGAAAGAAGACCAGTAAGCAACGTAACCGCGGCGCAGACCACCACAAGGGCGAGGTAGCCCAAGGCGCGGAGCGCGAACGAGCCGAACATCGCGGCGATTTCCTCGCCTCCTGGAGAATGAGCCCACCAGAACGAGAGAAGCGAGGCGATGGCGAAGAAAGCGATCGCCGCGAGGCCGCCGATCAACGCGCCGCGGAACCCCAGACGGCGAAAATGGGCCTGAAACTCCCTGGCGATAAACGCGTTCGACGCGCCAACGAGATGAAGGACTTCGACGATCTCTCGATTGGCCGCGACCGCGCCCCGCGTGGCGAACCCGATCGCCGTGCCCATCGCCACAATCATCAGTAAGAAAAGAGCGGCCGCAAGGGTGACGATCGCGTTCGCCATTGTCCCCAGACGCGACGCCCAGACCCGGTGGTCGTCGAGATCAGCCTGTGGAACCGCCGTGGCGAGGGCCGAGCGCAGCGCTGACAGGTCCTCCGAGCCCTCGCCGCGCAACCTCACGAGGATCAACCGGGGAACGGGCAATTGACTGAGGTCGAACCCGGCGCCGAGCCAGGGCTCGAGAAGCTTTTCGGATTCGGCCTGGGAGAGCGCGCGGGCGGATTCGACATCGGGCGCTTTGGCGGCGATGGCGACGGCTTTGGCGACGAGGCTTTCCACGTCGTCGCCGGCTCGAGGCTTCACCTGGATCGTCGCCTCGCGCAACACATCCGCACGCCAGGCTTTCGAAGCGTCCGCGACCAATAGCGCCGCGCCGGCGGTCAGGCAGGCAAGAAAAGTCATGATCGCAATGACGACCACCAACGCGCGGCCAGCGACGGAATCGCCGGGTATGAGCGCCGCTTTGGTCTCGAATGCGGGCTCGGGCTCGGTCGCCAGGATAGGATCGAGGATCGGTTCGTTCATGGCGGCAAGCCGTCGAAGATCGTCAGTTTGCCGTCGCCGACGACCAGCCGGCGCGCGAAGCCGAACTGGTCCATCAACTGGAGGTCGTGGGTCGCGATGACGACCGCCGTGCCAAGCCGGTGCAATTCGACGAATAGCCGCAGAAGACGGCGCGCGAGGCCGGGATCGACATTGCCGGTCGGCTCGTCCGCCAGCAGCAGTTCCGGGCGAACGATCAATGCGCGAGCGATTGCGGCTCTCTGCTTCTCGCCTCCCGAAAGCACGGGTGGAGAGGCGTTCATCCGGTCGCCGAGACCAACCCAGCGCAAGAGCTCGACCACCTCGGCCCGATAGCTGGATTCCTCGCGGCCCATCGCCCGCAAGGGCAGCGCCACGTTCTCATAAGTCGTGAGATGGTCCAAGAGACGAAAATCCTGAAACACCGCGCCGATCCGTCGTCTCAGCGTCGTCAAGTCGTCCTTGGTCAGAGCGGCCGAATCTTGACCAAAAACGCGGATCGTTCCTCGCGTCGGCCGCAACGAGAGCAGCATCAGCCGCATGAGGGTCGTCTTGCCGGCGCCGGAGGGCCCTGTAAGAAATTGAAAACTTTGCGGTTCGACGGAAAAATCAAGATCGCCGAGCACCTCCGGTCCCATGCCGTAGCGCAAACCGACGTTTTCGAACCGTATCAACGCGATCCCCGGGCCGGCGCGGGTCGGCCGTTTAACGCGCCTTTAACCGTGTTTCCAGCCAAATGCCACCATCGGATTCCGTCGGAACAGCAAGGTCCCCAGCCCATGACTCTAGACCACAATTTCGGCTCCGATTGCGATCAAAGTTTTACGCCGCGGCATCGGCGTGCTCCTGGGATCATGCTCCCGGCTTTTGTGATTGTGGCCTTGGTCATCGCGGCGACAACGGCGATCGCAGCCCGAGCGGCGATCGTCTCCATCGCGCCGGAAACCGCGGCCCTTTACGCTGGCGTCGGACTGCCTGTGAACCTGAGCGGCCTGTCGATCGCCAAAGTCCATGTGACGTTCGCGCAGCAAACGGAAGGACCCGGCGAGCTCTTAGTCACAGGCGAGATCGAGAATTTGCGTGACGCCAGCACGTCTGTGCCCGATCTGCGGCTGGCGCTTCGCGGCGAAGATGGGCGCGAGATTTATGTCTGGACCGTCAAACGACCGAAGTTCAGCCTCAATGCACTTGAGCGCGTCCCATTCCGGGCCCGATTGGCGGCGCCCCCAGCCAGCGTTCGCGACGTTCTGGTAAAATTCGTCGCGCCGGGAGATAAAGAAGGACTGTTCACAGAGTCTCCTTCATGAGCGGCGAAAGACAAGTCAAGGTCCTGTACGACGAGCGGACGATCGCTGACCGTACAGAAAAACTCGCGGGCGAAATCGCCGCGGCCAAGCCGAAAGATCTGCTTGTCGTCGCGATCCTCAAAGGCTCGTTCATGTTCGCCGCCGACCTGCTGCGCGCTCTGCATCGGACGGGGCTCGAGCCGCAAGTCGAATTCTTTCACTTGTCGAGCTATTTGGCTGGCACCGTCTCGAGCGGGACGGTGAAAATCCTTCGCGACATCGAATCCTCGGTCCGCGACCGGGACGTTCTGCTGGTTGACGACATTCTGGAATCGGGCCGGACGCTCGCCTTCGCCAAGGACCTTCTGGCCGCGCGCGGCGCGCGGCGGGTTCTCGTCTGCACGATGCTGGAGAAGCCAGGCAAGCGGGTGGTGGACATTGGCGCCGACTTCGTCGGCTTTGCCTGCCCCGACGTTTTTGTTGTCGGATACGGCATGGACGTCGCCCATTGCTATCGGGAACTGCCGTTTATCGGCCGTGTCGTCACGGCGGAGGACGCGAGCGAGGCCGAACCGGCAGTCGCGGAAACCGCCACGCGTGTTTGAGAGTCGGTTTCAGTCTTTCGTCGCGTTGGGCGATCCTTCGCACGGACATGAACGCGTGGGTCAATTGCGGGCCGAACTGGCGAAGCTGGGACTCGCTGGATTCATCGTGCCCCGCGCCGACGAGCACCAGAACGAATATGTGCCGGCCAACGCCGAGCGGCTCAGGTGGCTGACCGGCTTCGCTGGCTCGGCAGGGCTCGCACTGGTGCTGAAAGATACGGCCGCCCTCTTCGTCGATGGCCGATACACCGAGCAGGTCAAGACCGAGGCGGACGGTACGGTGTTCGAATTCCGCCGTGTGCCGGAGGACCCGCCGAGCGAATGGATCGCCAGCCACCTCAAGCCGGGCGACAAGCTTGGCTATGATCCGCGGCTTCAGACGCCCGAATCTGTCGCGCGGTATACGGCCGCTTGCGAGAAAGCGGGCGCGAGCCTCGTCGCCGTCGACTCGAACCCCATCGATGCGATCTGGCCAGATCGGCCGCCCGCGCCGCTCGGCGCGATTACCCCGCACAAGCTGCGGTTCGCCGGCGAAGGGAGCCAACAGAAAATCGTTCGCGCGCGTCAGGCCCTGGGGTCGTCGCAGGGGCTCCTGATCAGCGATCCTCACAATCTGGCGTGGCTGTTCAATATCCGCGGCTCGGACGTTTCCTACACGCCGCTGCCGATCGGCTGGGCCTATCTGCCGCTCGAGGGCCGCCCGGTCCTATTTCTCGAGGGAAGAAAGCTCTCGCCCTCGAGCCGCCAGATGCTCAGCCGCCAGGCCGACATCCTCGAGCCCGACGGTCTGCTCGAGTTCGTCGAAGACTTGGGCCGGCAAGGGGCTCGCGTCGCCTTCGACGCTGCGACCGTCCCGGCCTATCTGACCCAGGCGATCGAACGAGCCGGCGGCAAAGCCGACATCGGCCCCGATCCGATCACGCTCATGAAGGCCAAGAAGAATCCGGCCGAGCTTGCGGGAGCGCGCGCCGCGCATGAGCGGGACGGCGCGGCTATGGCTAATTTTCTCGCCTGGTTCGCTACCGAGGCGCCACGAGGCCGCCTGACGGAAATCGACGCCGTCAAGGCTCTGGAGACGTTCCGGCGAGCGAGCCCGGCGCTCAGGGATCTCTCGTTCCCGACCATATCGGCCTTCGGAGCGAATTCCGCCATCCCGCATTACCGGGTCAGCGAAGAGTCCAACCGGACAATCGACCGCGGCATTTTTCTCATCGATAGCGGCGCGCAATACGAAGACGGCACGACAGACATCACTCGCACGATCGCTGTCGGACGGCCGAGCGCGCTGATGCGCGACCGGTTCACGCGCGTGCTGAAAGGTCACATCGCAGTCGCCCGCGCAATCTTTCCACCCGGAACCAACGGGGCGCAGATCGACGCGCTGGCGCGCGCCGCGCTTTGGCGGGCGGGCCTCGATTTCGATCACGGCACGGGACACGGCATCGGGTCGTATCTCTCGGTCCACGAAGGCCCTCAGCGCATCGCCA
The DNA here is from genome assembly GCA_963737365.1 of uncultured Alphaproteobacteria bacterium. Classification (GTDB taxonomy): domain Bacteria; phylum Pseudomonadota; class Alphaproteobacteria; order Rhizobiales; family Beijerinckiaceae; genus Roseiarcus. Next base: position 897,027 of record CAVTSD010000001.1, on the reverse strand, counting down.
AGACAGGAACGACCGCGCTCGCGCCGGGCATGATCGTCTCCAACGAACCGGGCTATTATGCTGCTGGCGCATTCGGCATTCGGATCGAGAATCTGCTCGTGGTCGAGGAGCGCGCGATTGCTGGGGGCGAAAGGCCCATGCTCGGCTTCGAGACGCTGAGTTTCGCCCCGATCGACCTCAGCCTCGTCGAGCCGAAATTGATGGACGCCGACGAGATCGCCTGGCTCGACAGCTATCATGCGCGTGTGCGCAAGATGCTGTCGCCGCGGGTCGATGCCTCGACGCGCTCTTGGCTTGCGAAGGCTACGCGTCGCCTTGCCGCGGCTTAGCGCCCGCAGCCGTCCTGAGTTCGTTGCTGCCGGTTGGAGGTCGCCGCTTTACCCTCAGCCCGGATCAGCCGCTTGCAGGCGTGCCGCGCAGTACGCGCAAATGCGTGATCAGCCCAGCGGTCGAGGGATCGAGGTCGGTGGTCGCTAAAACCGGGTCGGCCACGATCGGCGCGAGGCTCGAGGCCAGTTCCTTGCCGAGCTCGACGCCCCACTGGTCGAACGAGTTGATGTCCCAAACCGCGCCCTCGGTGAACACTTTGTGCTCGTAGAGCGCAATGAGACGCCCAAGCATGCGCGGATCGAGATGGCTATAGAGAAACGTGCTCGTCGGACGGCTGCCCGAAAAGCTCTTGTGAGGCGCAAGGCGAACGGCGTCGGCTTCGCTCGCGCCCTGCTTGCGGGTCAGCGCCTCGGCCTCCTCGGGCGTGCGGCCGCGCATCAAGGCCTGTCCCTGCGCGAAGCAATTGGCGACCAGAAGGTCGTGATGATGCGCGTCGGCTTCGGTCGGCGTCGCGGCGATGAGGAGGTCGAGCGGAATGATCTCCGTTCCCTGATGGATGAGCTGGAAAAAGGCGTGCTGGCCGTTGGTGCCGGGTTCGCCCCAGACGACGGGGCCAGTTGCCGTATTGGCCGGCGATCCGTCGAGCTGAACATGTTTGCCGTTGCTCTCCATCTGCAATTGCTGGAGATAAGCGGGGAAGCGCCCGAGCCGCTGGTCGTAGGGGATCACGGCGTGGGTGGCGTACCCCAGTACGTTGCGGTTCCAGACGCTGAGCAGCCCCATCAGCATCGGGATGTTCCGCTCGATCGGCGCTTCGCGGAAGTGCTGGTCGATCTCATAACCGCCGTGGAGGAATTCGTTGAAGCGGTCAGGCCCGATCGCGATCGCCAGCGGCAGCCCGATGCTGGACCAGATCGAATAGCGGCCCCCGACCCAATCCCAGAAGCCGAACACGCGGGTCGACTGGATGCCGAACTCAGCCACCTTGTCGAGCTGCGTCGAGACTGCGGCGAAATGGTCGCCGACCGCCGCTTCGCCCACCCCTTGAGCGATCCAGGCCCGCGCGGTCGCCGCGTTGGTCATCGTCTCCTGGGTCGTGAACGTCTTCGAAGAGACAATGAAAAGCGTGCGCGACGGATCCAGACCGCGCAACGTGTCGCCGATGTCCGCGCCGTCGACGTTGGAGACGAAGTGGCTGTGCAATTGGGGCGGCGCGAAGGGCGCCAATGCGCGCGTGGCCATTGCGGGGCCAAGGTCCGAGCCGCCGATGCCGATGTTGATGACGTCGGTCATTGGCTGGCCGAGCGCGCCCCGCACCCGTCCCTCGCGCACGTCGGCGGCGAACTCCAGCATCTTTTCCCGCGTGCCGATGACTTCGGGCATCACGTCCTTGCCATCGACCAAAACCGGCTTGCCGTCGAAATTGCGCAAGGCGGTGTGCAGCACGGCGCGCTTCTCCGTGGTGTTGATTTTCTCGCCGGCGAACATCGCCTCGCGCTTGGCTTCGACCTTGGCGACCTTGGCGAGTTCGACGAGCGCGCTCAAGACGCCAGCGTCGATGCGTTGCTTGGAGAAATCGAACAGGAGATCATCGAGGATGACGCTGAACTCCTTGAACCGGCCTGGATCGTCCGCGAACTCCGTTCTCGCGGCGCGCGCGAGCACGCCTTCGCGCAAGCTGGTCAATTTCGCCAATGCCGCTAGTGTCGCCTGGGTCGCCATAGCCCTTTTCCTTTCGCCCGCTTGCCGTTAAGCGTGACGCCGCTGCGTCCGGACTTATTCATATGCCGCCCCTCCTACAATTGCGAGACACTGGCCTCACGCTCGGCGGGGCGCCGCTTCTTGACGGAGCGGAGCTGTCGATTTCCGCCGGCGACCGGATCGCTGTCGTCGGGCGCAACGGATCGGGCAAATCGACCCTGTTTCGCATTGCCGCGGGTCAAATCAGCGCTGACCGGGGCAGTCGTTTCGTCCAGCCCTCCGCCCGCCTCGCCTATCTGCCGCAGGAGCCGGACATGTCCGGCTTCGCCACCACGCTCGACTATATCCTTGCCGGGCTGAGCGATTTCGACAACCCCTATGCGGCGCGCACCATGATGGCCGAGCTTGGGGTCGATCCGGACGCCAATCCCAGCCGTCTCTCCGGCGGCGAGGCGCGCCGCGCGGCGTTGGTCCGGATCTTGAGCCCGGAGCCCGAGATCCTGCTGCTCGACGAGCCGACCAACCATCTTGATCTCGTTGCGATCGAATGGCTCGAGGCGCACCTTGCGAACATGCGGTCGGCGCTTGCACTGATCAGCCACGACAAGCGGCTGCTTGCCGATTTGACCCGCGCTACGATCTGGCTCGATCGCGGCCGTACTCGCCGTCTCGATCAGGGCTTCGGCGCGTTCGAGGCCTGGCGCGACGTGAAGCTCGAGGAGGAGGAGCTCGAGCGCCATAAGCTCGACCGCAAGATCGTCAACGAAGAGCATTGGATGCGCTACGGCGTCACCGCGCGGCGAAAGCGCAACATGCGGCGCGTGGGTGAGCTGGCCGATCTCAGAAGCGAGCGGCGCGAAGCTCTGCGATCGGTCGGCGTCGCGGCCATGATCGCGCAGGACACCAAAGCGTCGGGCGCCCTCGTGATCGACGCCGAGGGGATCAGCAAATCTTACGACGAGCGCCTGATCGTGAGCGACTTTTCACTTCGCGTCATGCGTCGCGACAGGATCGGGATCGTCGGGGCCAACGGGGCCGGCAAGACAACCCTCATCAGCCTTTTGACCGGCGCGCTCGCACCGGACTCAGGGTCGGTGCGCCTCGGCGCCAATGTCACGATGGCCTCTCTCGATCAGCAGCGCGCCTCGCTCGAGCCGACAACGACGCTTGTGGATGCGCTCACCGGCGGCGGCAGCGACTATGTGACGATCAACGGCGAGCGCCGGCATGTTATGGGCTACATGCGCGACTTCCTGTTTCCGCCCGAGCAGGCGCGCACGCCGATTGGCCGATTGTCCGGCGGCGAGCGGGGACGGCTGATGCTCGCCAGAGCCCTCGCGAAGCCGTCCAACCTGATGGTTCTCGACGAGCCGACCAACGATCTCGACATCGAGACGCTCGATCTCCTGCAGGAGCTGCTCGGCGACTATTCCGGCACGATCCTCATCGTCAGCCACGATCGCGATTTTCTGGATCGGGTGGCGACGTCGGTTGTGGTCGGCGAAGGGGATGGGCGCTGGGTCGAATATGCCGGCGGCTATTCGGACATGGTCGCCCAGCGCGGCTATGGGCTCGCCGGTCCGCTTGGAGCGCCCTTCGAAACGCCGAGAGGCCTGGCAAAAGACCCGCTGAACGGGCAGCGCCGAAACGCAAGCTTAAATTCAACGAGAAGCGGGCTCTCGAGACGTTGCCGGGAAGGATTGCTAAGCTTCGCACTGACCTCGGGGTGCTGGAGCGCAAGCTCGCCGACGCCGACTTTCCTGCGCGTGAGCCGGGCGCATTCGCGTCCGCGACCAAGGCTTATGCGGAACTGAGCAATGCGCTGGCGGGAGCCGAGGACGAATGGCTGGGATTGGAGATCCTGCGCGAAGAGCTTGAGGAGCCGTAAAGACGCCTCAGCCCGTCAATCGCCGCCCTTCCAGCCGCTCGAGAAGTTCGATCGCATCGCGCCGCGAAAGGGTCACAGCGCGAGATTGGGCGATGGAATCCTCGATTTCGACGACGAGGCGCCGCAGAAGAGTAAGCGGCTGCTGATTCTCGACGGGGAAGCGAAAGCGGGGATCGGAATTCGCTGAACGAGCTCTGGCCATTCGTTTCTCCAGCGGGAAGCCGGCGGTGAAACCCGGACGGCGCAAAATGGTTTCGCCTTGCCATCACAGGAAAAGCTTGCAGGGTTAACGCCTGAGAAGGCCTTCAGGATTGGGGCCAACCGAATGCTGGCGCCGGCGGCGACAATTTATGGCTGGAAAGCGGAAATCAAAGTAAGCTTGCTCATGAGTGAGACCCGCTTTTCCACGCGCCAAGATTGTGAGCCCCGTCCTCGCGGGGCCAAAGAGGAACATAGCTCCAAGAAAAAAGTTTTGCGAAAATCCCGTGTAACCCTTTGATAAGTCTCGATTCGGACGAGAGATTCCAAGGAAATCCAAGGAAATCCAATAGCGTAATCGGGGCTTTTCACAGCGAATAGGCCGACCGCCAAGAAAATCCAAATCGATGACCTGGCGCTGTTAAGCACAGTAAGATAATGTAAAGTCTGGCGCTCGGAGTAACCTCTAACGTCTCGCGCGGCGCTGCCGCGAAGCCAGCGCCCAGAGCGCGCGGGTGGCCAGCACATCGGCAAGACGCGTCTCGGTCCGGACGCGGGCGCTCGCCTGCCGAACTGCGGGCAGCCGCTCGGCGATCGACTCGGTCGTCCAGCGCTCGGCCTGTTTCGCCAGCGCCCGCCGGGCTGAGATCGGCAACTTCACAAACAAAGCCTGGCAGGCGGCCTCGAAGGTTCGGCCTTGATCCATCTCAAGTCTGAGCCGGTGCAGGAGCGTCAGCCGGGCGACAAGTCGGATCATGAGATAGTCCGCGTCGCCGCCATCATGGAAGAACCTTGCGGCCGCTGTCTCGACCGCCGGCAGATCGCCGAGCAGCGCGTGGTCGATGACCGCATCGAGATTGGACGGGGCGGCGTCGGCCACGATCGCCTCTACGTCTTCCGCCGTGACTTTCGACCGACCCTGAGCGTAAAGCATGAGTTTTGTGATCTCGCCGCGCGTGGTTCGGCGGTCGGCCCCGACCATGTGGACAAGCGCCGCCCGCGCGTCCGGCGTAATCGCCAGCCCTGCGGCGCGGGCTTCCGCGTTGATGAGGGCTTCGAGCGTGCTCGAATTGTCGGGATAGCATTCGATCGACGCCCGCGCGGGCGAGCTCTCGAACGCGGCCCTTAAAGCCGTTCCCTTCTTGAGTTGGTTAGCCTTGATGACAATCGTGCAATCCGTTGGCGGCCGCGTGAACAGAGGCTCGAGCGCGGGCATGAGATCGCGTCCCTGCGCGTCGATCCAGATCGCCCGGTCGCCGCCGAACATCGAGATCGCATAGGCTTCATCGGCAAGGACGCCCGGATCGCGCGCGACCGAATCGCCTTCGAGGCGCACAAGCCGCATCGGATCCGACACGTCGCCGATACGGCCGCGAATTATCGCCTTCACCCGTTCGTGCGTCAGCCCCTCGTCGAGCCCGTGGACCAGGAAGAAGCGAATCTCCTTCGGCAATCGCTGGATAAAGCCGTCAGCGGCCGCGCTGTTCACTATGCTCATCGCTGGGGCGAAGCGCTTGCGGAGCGGCTCGTTGGCTTCACCGTCTTCGATGCGGGCCCCTGCGGCGCCGTCCGCTGCGCCCAATTCAGGCGGATTGGGGCTGAGTCAGGCTTTCGCACGAGTTGGAAATCGTCTAGCACACGGCCTCGCTTCCCCCTGACATAACGTGACGGAACATGGCGACTTTCAAGCTCCTGCTCTTTCCTGGCGATGGCATTGGCCCGGAGGTTATGGCCGAACTCGAGAAGATTATCGATCATTTCTGCAGCGAGGGCGTGGTCAAGTTCGAGATCGAGAAAGGCCTGGTTGGCGGCGGCGCATACGACAAGCATGGGAAGGCGATTAGCGACTCCGACATGGATCTTGCGCAAGCGGCCGACGCGATTTTTCTCGCGGCCGTCGGCGGTCCGAAATGGGACGGCGTTCCCTATGACGTCCGCCCGGAAGCGGGACTGCTGCGCCTGCGCAAGGAGCTTGGCCTTTACGCCAATTTGCGGCCGGCGATCTGTTATCCGGCGCTTGCTTCCGCTTCGTCGCTGAAGCCCGAGGTGGTAGAAGGGCTCGACATCATGATCGTGCGGGAGCTCACCGGCGGCGTCTATTTCGGCGAGCCGAAGGAGATCAAGGACCTCGGCAACGGTCAGAAGCGCGCGATCGACACTCAGGTCTACGACACCTACGAAATCGAGCGGATCGGGCGGACGGCCTTCGAGTTGGCGCGCAACCGCGGCAAAAAGGTCACCTCAGCCGAGAAGCGCAACGTGATGAAATCCGGCGTTCTGTGGAACGAGGTGATGACGGCCCTGCACAAACGCGAATTTTCGGACGTCAAGCTCGAGCATCAGCTCGCCGATGCGCTTGGCATGCAGCTTGTTCGCTGGCCGAAGCAGTTCGACGTCATCGTGACCGACAACCTGTTCGGCGACATGCTTTCCGATGTCGCGGCCATGTTGACCGGCTCACTCGGGATGCTCCCTTCCGCCTCGCTCGGAGACGTCGATCCGAAGAGCGGCCGGCGCAAGGCGCTCTATGAGCCGGTTCACGGTTCGGCCCCGGATATCGCCGGCAAGGGAGTCGCCAACCCGATCGCCATGATCGGGTCGTTCGGCATGGCGTTACGCTATTCATTCGGACTTCACGCCGCCGCCGACCGGCTCGACGCCGCAATCGCTGGCGTGCTGGCCGCCGGGTTCAGGACGGCCGACATCCGTGGCGAAGGAGAGGCCACGGTGTCGACGAGCGAAATGGGCGACGCGATCGTCACGGAGCTGGCGCGGCAGGCGACCGAAAGCGTTACCGACGAGGAAAACTAGCGGGCGGACAAGCTGGGAGGTTTTCCAAGCTCGGTTCGTCTACAAACGCAATCCGGGAACGGCTGCGAACCGGCGGATACGGGCCGGGCGGGTCCTGCCCACGAACACTAAGCTTGCATCTCCCTCTGCTTCCTCTATAACAAACGATCTGTTCGACAAAGAGAACAGGCTTTTGATTGTTAATCTGACAAGGCGGAGTCGTTGGGGGAAGTTGGAACGCTTCTGAACGGCGCGGTCGCGCAATCGGTTTCGCCCGATAGCCTGCGCTTCACCACCAATTCCCCGTTGCAGATGGATTCCGGTGCGGCGCTGGCGCCCCTGACCGTGGCCTACCAGACCTATGGCGCTCTCAACGCGGTAAAATCCAACGCGATTCTCCTGTGTCACGCTCTGACCGGCGACCAGCACGTCGCCAATCGGCATCCGGTCACCGGCCGACCGGGCTGGTGGGAGACCATGGTGGGGCCTGGCAAACCGTTCGACACCGAGCGGTTTTTCATTATTTGCTCGAATGTTCTAGGCGGCTGCATGGGCTCGACGGGCCCCGCGTCAGTCAATCCAGACACGGGCGAGCCGTATGGCCTCGACTTCCCGATTGTGACCATCGCCGACATGGTGCGCGCGCAGGCGCTGCTGATCGATCATCTCGGCATCGACACGCTGCTTTGCGTGGCCGGCGGTTCGATGGGCGGCATGCAGGTGCTGCAATGGGCTGCGGCCCATCCCGATCGTGTCTTCGCCGCTCTGCCGATCGCAACGGCGGCGCGCCATTCCTCGCAGAATATCGCCTTCCACGAGGTCGGCCGACAGGCGATCATGGCCGATCCGGATTGGCGGCATGGGCGCTATCTGGTCGAGGGCACGCGGCCCGGCAAGGGCCTCGGCGTCGCGCGCATGGCGGCCCATATCACCTATCTCTCCGAAAGCGCGCTGCATCGCAAATTTGGCCGCAATCTCCAAGACCGGGCGGCGCGCACCTTCTCCTTCGACGCAGACTTTCAGGTTGAATCCTATCTGCGCCACCAGGGCGCGATCTTCGTCGAGCGCTTCGATCCCAATTCCTATCTCTACATGACGCGGGCGATGGACTATTTCGACCTCGCCGCGGACTATGGCGGCTCGCTAGCGAACGCCTTCAAGGGCTCGCGGACACGATTCTGTGTCGTTTCGTTCACCTCCGACTGGCTCTTTCCCACGAGCGATTCGCGCGCAACCGTTCGGGCGCTGAACGCCGGCGGCGCTTCGGTGTCCTTCGTCGAGATCGAAACCGATCGCGGGCATGACGCCTTCCTGCTCGACGTTCCCGAACTCATCGCCACCACGAAAGGCTTCATCGACGCGGCCGCGCGCGCCAGGGGCGTCGATTGAACTTCGCTCGCCCCGCCGCCCCGCCGCGTGTCGACCTCCTGCGCGTCGCGGAGCTCGTCGCGCCCAAGTCTCGCGTCCTCGACGTCGGCTGCGGAGATGGGGCCTTGCTGCGCCTCCTGGCCGAACAGCGCGACGTCGACGGACGCGGAATCGAACTCTCTCAGCATGGCGTCAACGATTGTGTCGCCAAGGGATTGTCGGTCATTCAGGGCGACGCCGACGCCGACCTCGTTGATTATCCCGATGATGCTTTCGACTATGTCATCCTGTCGCAGACATTGCAGGCGACGCGCCACCCTCGTGTCGTGCTCGAACACATGCTGCGCATCGGCCGCCGCGCCATCGTTTCGGTGCCGAATTTCGGCCATTGGCGGATCCGCGCTCAGGTCGCGTTCGCAGGCCGCATGCCGGTGACCGAAAGCCTGTCCCATTCCTGGTACGACACGCCGAACATTCATTTCTGCACCATCGCCGACTTCGTGGCCCTGGCGCACGAGGTCGGCGCGACAATCGACAAGAGCGTCGCCCTCAATATTGCCGGACAGCCGCTGCATCGGATTTTCTCGCCGTGGGCGTGGAATCTCCTGGGCGATCAGGCGATCTTTCTCCTGCACCGCAAGCGCTGAACAAACGCGCGTTGACAGCGTCATCGCTGCGCCGTCAACTACGGGTTCCTTGCAAGGACATCCTTCCAATGCCGATCCGCTCCGACATCAGCGATCTCGTTCCCGAAGCTCGGACCTGGCGGCGCGAGCTCCATCAGAATCCCGAGCTCATGTACGACGTCGAGGAGACGGCAAAATTCGTCGCCGACCGCCTTCGCGCCTTTGGTTGCGACGAGGTCAAAACGGCCATTGGCCGCACCGGCGTCGTGGGCGTCATTAAAGGCGCCAAGGGATCGAGTCCGCGTTCCATCGGCCTGCGCGCGGATATGGACGCGCTGCCGATCGAGGAGGAGACCAATCTTCCTTACCGCTCAAAGGTACCGGGCAAGATGCACGCCTGCGGCCATGACGGGCATACCGCGATGCTGCTCGGCGCGGCGCGGCGTCTCGCTGAGACGCGCGATTTCGCCGGCAACGCCGTTGTCATCTTCCAGCCCGCCGAGGAAGGCGGCGCCGGCGCTATGGCGATGATCGACGATGGGCTCCTCGATCAGTTCGGCATCGAGCAGGTCTTCGGCATGCACAATTGGCCGGGCTCCCCAGTTGGTTCCTTTGGCCTTCGCAAGGGCCCGCTGATGGCCTCGGCGGATGAGATTACGATCACGATCGAAGGCAAGGGCGGGCACGGAGCGCTGCCGCATCTCTGCATCGATCCCGTCATGGTTGGCGCGCAGATCATCACCGCGCTTCAGACGATCACGTCGCGCAATGTCGATCCGCTGGACTCGAGCGTCATCTCGATAACGCGCTTTCAGGCCGGAACGGCCAACAACATCATCCCGCAGACGGCGTGGCTGAACGGGACGGTCCGCACGCTGAGGCCTGAGACCCGCAATAAGGTCGAAAAGCGAATCCATGAGATCGCCGCCGGGCTTGCAGAAGCAAGCGGTGCGACCGCCCGTGTTGAGTACCGTCGCGGCTATCCGCCGACCATCAATCATCCGACACAGACCGAGTTTGCCGCGAGCATCGCGCGCAAGGTCGCAGGCGATTCCAAGGTCGACGTGAACTCGCCCCCGACCATGGGTTCGGAGGACTTCTCCTTCATGCTGGAGGCGCGGCCGGGCGCCTTCATATTTATCGGCAATGGCGACAGCGCGACGCTCCACCACCCGTCGTATGACTTCAACGACGAGGTCCTGCCCTACGGCATGAGCTACTGGGTCGAGCTGGTCGAGACCGCGCTCGCGCCCTGACGGCGGGTTGCAGCGGCGGCAAGCTGGACCGCGGGCGCTCCCCGGCGGACAGGGACGCTCATGCGCCAATTTGGGTTTCCTTGGCTCCTAGGCTTTTCGCAACGAAAAGCCCTTGTTTGGGGGTTGGATTTGCTTGGATTTGCTTGGATTCTCTCGTCCGAATCGAGACTTATCAATGGGTTACGTGGGAAAAACGCGAAAAGTTTTTTCGCGCGCCCTTCTGCAGGGAGCGCCGCCAAAACGCAACCTTGGTCTTGGCATGCGGAAGAGCGGGAGGATCGAGACAGGCTCATGGCGCAAGCTTACCTCGGTTTCTGATTATCTGCAATAAATCGCCATGGATCGCTCCGGATCACCAATGCGCCGAGACCGAATTCGTCTTTGACGCCGAAAGGCGAGCATAGCGGCAAGCCTCTTGGCTAAGCTTAGAAAGTCAGGCCGCTCGCTTGGCGCTGTGTTGAATCGCTCCGTTGCTGGTTGGTCAATTTCAGCGGCTCGCCTCGGTTTGGGTGAACACGGGGAACGGACGACGAGTGCCCCAGAGGAACCGGCGCAGATTCACCTTGTATAAATCACGGAAATGTGTACAATGGTAACCATTATAACCACTTATTTCATGGGGGAAACAATGAGGCATAACCTTATCAATGGCGCGGCCGTTCTCAGCATTGCTGCCGTTCTTGTGGCTACGACGACCTCCGCCCACGCCACGGTCAATTTCTCCACCTTCGTCAACGGATCAGACATTGCTGCAGCGGAAGGCGGCAATCAAAGCACGATTGCGTTCAACTATACCGGCGCCGGGTTTGTCGGCTCCGTCTATTTCGGTCCCGACAACAATCAGCTCTACTCGACCAATCTCAGCGGCGGCAACGTGAAGCAGTTCGGGCAGCCGATTCCAGGCTTTTCGGGCGAAGTCGTCGTCGGTGTGGGTCTAGGCCAGGCCGGATTCGCCAAGGGCGCTGTTTACGCCGGCAATGGCTCTGGCGACCAAATCTATTTGGTGCCGAGCTCCGGCGCGCCAGTGCTGTTCGGCACGACCGGGGTGTCGGAAAACATCCGCCAGATCTTCTTTGATCCTGGAAGCAGCTTTGGCGGCGAGATGCTTGTGACCACCAATACCGGGAATATCTGGAGTTTCGACTCCTCCGGGCACCCGACCCTGATCGCCAACATCGGCGCGGACACAGAGGGAATGGACATCGCGAGCAGCGCTTTCGGCCCCTACGCCGGCGACTTGTTGGTAGCGTCCGAGGGAACCGGAGAGATTCATGCGGTGACGCCAGGGGGAAGCGTGCTGCTTGTGGCAAGCGGTCTGACAGAGGCGGAAACTGTCAGCACGGTGCCGTTGAATTTAGGCGTGTCGGGGAACCCGCTCGAGGGCTTCTATGTCGCCAACTATCCCGAGGATATTCAGAAAGCCGCGGGTGACCAGTTCGCGGGCCTACAGGGCGATGTGATCGTGACGGGAGAATTAGGGTCTGACTCGCCGATAACGGATCTGCACTGGAATGGGTCTGAGGTCGTTGAAAGTTTGGTCGGAAACCTGCCGAACCAATCCGAGGACGGCATTTTCGTGACCGCGCAGAGAATTCAGGAAGTGGGGACGCCTGAACCCTCGACCTGGGCGATGATGCTGCTCGGGTTTGTGGGGCTCGCTTTCGCCGGCTATCGCGCTCGCAAGCAGGCGGCCGCTCCGCGGTCTGATCTTAAGATTACGGAATAGAGCCTCGGCCGCTCGCAAGGCGGCCATTCTGAAAGGGGGCTTAAAAGCCCTCGTGCTGCGTGCGCGCTTCCAGCCCTGTCATGAGCGTCACCCAGCTGTATCGACGCGGCGGCTCCAAATCGGCGGGCTAGCGCTCCGCCGATTGGCAAAGCCTTCGGCAGAAGTCGTCGAGCTGGGCGAAATCCCGGAAGGCGATGCGGATCTCGCCTTTGTCTCCGCCGTGTCGGATCGTCACCTTGGTCCCGAGCGCGAGCGCAAGCTTGTCTTCAAGCGCGCGCGTGTCGGGGTCAACAGGCGCAGCGCCCTTTCGGGGACGGGTCGTCTTGCCGGAATTTTCGCCCAGGCGCTCGATGTCGCGAACCGTCAGGCCGTCGCTAACGATGCGATTTGCGAGCGCATCGGGGTCGGAGACGGCGAGCAGGGCGCGCGCATGGCCAGCGGAGATCTTTCCTCCCGCCAGGAGGCCGCGCGTGTGTTCGGGCAGATTGGTCAGGCGCAGCGTGTTCGCGACATGGCTCCGGCTCTTGCTGACCACGCGCGCGATGTCGCCGTGCGAATAGCCGTAATCGGCGCCGAGCTGCGCATAGCCGGCGGCCTCTTCGAGCGCGTTGAGATCAGAGCGCTGAACGTTCTCGACGATGGCGATCTCGAGCGCCTCGCGATCGCCGGCCTCGACGATGATGACGGGAATTTCATGCAGCCCGGCCCGCTGAGCGGCGCGCCAGCGGCGCTCGCCGGCGATGATCTCATATGCGTCCGCAACGCCCGAGATGGCTCGGACGACCACCGGCTGAATGATCCCGCGCTCCTTGATCGAGGCGGCGAGTTCTTCCAGTTCGTCGGTGTCGAACCGCTTTCGCGGATTTCGGGGATTGGGGCGCAGGAACTCGATCGGCGTCTGCCGGGTCCCGCGCGAGACTTCGGAATGTTGAGGGTTTGCCCCGCCCAAAAGCGCTGCGAGTCCGCGCCCCAGGCGAGGCCGGTTTTCGATGCGGGCGGCGTCCTCTGCCATTGATCCTGTTCCTGGGGGTTCGATTTGACTTAAGCAGCGCGCCAACGACCCTCGCGCCGAATGACCTCGGACGCGAGCTTGAGATAGGCTTGGCTGCCGGCGCATTTGAGATCGTAAAGCAGCGCCGGCTTGCCGTGCGATGGCGCTTCGGACAGGCGGACGTTGCGGGGAATGACGGTCTCGTAGACGGTGTCGCCCATATAGGCGCGCACGTCGGCGACGACCTGGCCAGCGAGGCTGTTGCGCGGGTCGAACATTGTCAACACCACGCCATGGATCGTGAGCGAAGGGTTCAGCGTGCTGCGAACCTGCTCGACCGTGGTCAGGAGTTGCGACAGGCCCTCAAGCGCGAAGAATTCGCATTGCAGAGGAACCACGACCGCATCGGCGGCGGCGAGCGCATTGATCGTCAAAAGATTGAGGGACGGCGGACAATCCACGAGCACGTAGGTGGCCCGTTCCGAATCGTCTGGGCTCGAGGCGCCATAGGCGCGAAGCGCGTTGCGCAACTTATACGAGCGATCGGAATGGCCCGCTATCTCAAGTTCGACGCCGAGGAGATCCATCGTCGATGGGGCGATAAACAGGCGCGGGACCGAAGTTGGAACGACCACGTCCTTGAGGGCCTTTTCGCCGACCAGCATCTCATAGCTCGAGGTGGTTCGCGCGCTCCTATTGATGCCAAGCCCGGTCGACGCATTGCCCTGCGGATCAAGATCCAGGATCAGCACGCGCTCGCCGATGGCGGCGAGCGCGGTTCCGAGATTAATCGCGGTGGTCGTTTTGCCCACCCCGCCCTTCTGGTTCGCCAGGGCAAAGACGCGTGGGCGAGTTGCGACGTCGGGCTCGCGAACGAGGGGCTCGCTCTCGGTCATTGGATTCAAGTCTCAGCCTTGACGAATGCGCAGGATCGCGGCCTTCGGATTGACGACGCTCGGAAGCGTTTCGATTGCATGAGTCCATGCCTCAGGCGTCGCCGCGATCTGGTCCTTAGCTGATTCGCCGCGCGGAAACACGGCAATGGCCCCGCGCTCCATCCAGGGTCTGGCCAATTTGAGCGTCAGCGGCAAGGGGGCGAAGGCCCGCGCGGTGACGGCATCCACAGGTCCGAGGGTTTCAGGCGCAATGGCTTCGACCCGGACGGGGTGAATAAGGGCTGGCGCCCCGGTGGAGCGCGCTGCCTCGCGCAGGAAGGCACATTTCCGCCCGTCGCTCTCGATGCAGTGGACAATGGCGCCCGGAACGTCCGCGAGCTGGATGGCGATGATCAGGCCAGGAAAGCCACCGCCCGCACCCATGTCGACCCAGCGTGTGGCGTTCGGCGCCAGAGCGATCAGCTGGGCGGAATCGGCGATATGGCGCGTCCACACCGATGCGAAAGTCGGATTGGAGATGAGGTTGGTTTTATGCCGCCATCGATCGAGGAGCTCGACAAAGACGGCGAAGCGGGCCTCTGTTTCACGTGAAACAGGGACCAGGCGTAGAGCCGAGCGGCGATCCTCGGCGAGTTGATCCGCCGAGGCGTCGGCGGACGGCCTGCGGCTCACGTTCCCGCGGGGAGTGGACTGCGGCTCGAGGCCCGCTCCGCCTTTCGCGCATGCGCGGCAATAAGCGCCAAGGCAGCCGGCGTCACGCCTTCGATGCGACGGGCCTGCCCGAGACTGGCGGGGCGGATGGCCATGAATTTCTGCTTGATCTCGTTGGAGAGCCCAGAGAGGCGCGCATAGTCGAGGTCGACCGGCAAAATGGCCAGATCGTCGCGCCGATAGCGCGCCACATCCTCGGCCTGGCGGTCGAGATAAACGGAGTATTTCGCGTCCGCTTCAAGCCGGGGCACAAGGTTTGCGGGAATATCACGAAGTTGAGGCCAGACGTTGGCAAGCATCGCGATCGGAAAGTGCGTTTGCGCCGCGAGCTCGAAGGCCGAGCGCCGAGCTCCGTCGCGATTAACGGTGAAGCCTTGCGCCTCAAGTTCCCGTGGCGTCGCGGTCGCGGCCTTGAGCATCGCGCGGGCCTGCTCGAGCTGGTCGCGCGCCCGCGCGTAGAAGCGTGCTCGCTCCGCGCTTACGCAACCCAGCGTGATGCCCTTGGCCGTCAGGCGCTCGTCGGCATTGTCGGATCGGAGCGACAGGCGAAACTCGGCGCGCGAGGTGAACATGCGATAAGGCTCGGTTACCCCGCGGGTCGTCAGGTCATCGATCATGACCCCGACGTAGGACTCGGCGCGGTCAAAAGTCGTGAGCGCCTGATCCCCGGCCCGGCGCGCGGCGTTGATGCCAGCCACCGCCCCCTGAGCCGCGGCTTCTTCGTAGCCCG
The DNA here is from genome assembly GCA_963737365.1 of uncultured Alphaproteobacteria bacterium. Lineage (GTDB taxonomy): Bacteria > Pseudomonadota > Alphaproteobacteria > Rhizobiales > Beijerinckiaceae > Roseiarcus. Next base: position 881,816 of record CAVTSD010000001.1, on the reverse strand, counting down.
TGGTGCCATTGATCTGCCCAGCCAGAAATAGCCCCGATAGCCGGCGCGCCTCGAGGGTCGGGTCGAGCCCTCGCGGGTCGATATAGTCGTATTCAATCGCATAGCCAGGGCGCAGGATCCGCGCATGCTCGAGGCCCGGGATGGTCGCCACGAGCGCGCGCTGGGTTTCCTCAGGCAAGGAGGTCGAAATGCCGTTGGGGTAGATCGTCGAATCGTCCACGCCCTCAGGCTCAAGAAAAATCTGATGGCTGTCGCGATCGGCGAAGCGGATCACCTTGTCTTCGATCGACGGACAATACCGGGGACCGCGGCCGGAGATCGCGCCGGAATAAACGGCCGAGCGATGCGCGTCCGCCTGGATGATGCGGTGGGTTTCGGCGGTGGTGCGCGTGATGTGGCATGGGAGCTGCGTCGCCGTGACGCCCTTCGTCAGGGAAGAGAAGAACTCAGGCTCCTCGTCTCCGTACTGGATCTCGAGCTGGCCCCAGTCGATGGTGGTTCCGTCGATCCGCGGCGGCGTTCCGGTCTTAAGCCGCGCGAGCGCGAAGCCTGCCGCGTCGAGGCTTTGGGCGAGCGAAACCGAAGGCGGGTCGCCGAACCGCCCGGCCGGCGTACGCTGGTCGCCAAGATGGATGACGCCGCGCAGAAACGTGCCGGTCGTAAGGACAACGGCGCGGCAGGCGAGCGCGCGGCAGTCGGCGAGCTCGACTTCCGTGACCGCGCCGTCGTTGGACGCGATCCGCGCCGCCTCCCCTTCGACGACCGTCAGATTTGCCGTCGCGGCCACGAGCGCCTGCATGGCGCGTCGATAGAGCTTTCGATCGGCCTGGGCGCGCAGTCCCTGGACAGCGGGCCCCTTGCGGCGATTGAGGACGCGGAACTGAATGCCGGCCGCGTCGGCCGCGCGAGCCATGACGCCGTCGAGCGCGTCGATCTCGCGCACCAGGTGACCTTTGCCCAACCCGCCGATCGCCGGGTTGCAGGACATTTCGCCGATCGTCGCGAAGTGATGGGTCACGAGCGCGGTTCGTGCGCCGCAGCGCGCGGCGGCCGTCGCGGCTTCGCAACCCGCATGGCCGCCGCCTATGACAACAACATCGAACCTCATCTCGGACGGTCCGCCTGTTTCACGTGAAACACGCAACGATCGACACCCCTATTTCCCAACGCATAGGCGCGCAAAGATTTCGCCGAGCACGTCCTCGACACCGATCCGCCCGACGATGCGATCCATCGCCGCTGCGGCGCGTCGAAGATCCTCCGCAATCAATTCCGGCTCCGTCGCGCCCGGTTCGATCGCCAAGGCCAGCGCCTGCCGCGCGTCTTGAAAACCATGCCGGTGTCTTTCGAGTGTCAACAAAGCCGGCTCAGGCGAAGACATGCGCTCTTCGGCCAGATCGGCAATGGCGTCAAGCAGCCGGTCGATTCCAGCCCCTGTCTTCGCCGATATGGCAAGTTTCGCCGCGTCTTTTGCACGCTCGGCGGGCCCCGCAAGGTCGGCCTTGGTCCGGACCGAGAAAGCGGGAGAGCCTAGGCTCGGCGCCGGGCCGTCTTCGTCATCGCTTAGCCACAGGATCAGGTCGGCGCTTGCGGCGCGGCGCCGCGCTCTCGCGACGCCTTCCTGTTCGATCGGATCCTGGCTCTCGCGAATCCCTGCGGTGTCCACGAGAATGACAGGGTACCCTCGAAGATCGAGAAACACCTCGATCAAATCCCGGGTCGTTCCCGGGATTGGTGAGGTGATCGCCACATCCCGGCCCGCCAAAGCGTTCATCAATGTCGACTTGCCGACGTTCGGGGGACCGGCGATGACGATTGTGAAGCCCTCCCGCAGGCGCTGGGCGGAATCTGCGGTCTTAAGCGCTCGGTCGATGCGCTCAAGCGCGAGGCGCGCCGCGCCTTTCACGGAATCAAGCGTGAAATCGGAAGCATCCTCGACATCGGTGAAATCGATCTGGGTTTCGACCGCGGCCATGGCTTCAAGCAGGGTTTCGCGGATCGCGTCGCACTCCCGTCTGAGCGCTCCACCGGCGATGTTCTGGGCCTGGCGGCGCTGCGCCTCGGTTTCGGCTTCGACCAGGTCGGCAAGCCCTTCGACTTCGGACAGGTCGATCTTTCCGTTCATAAACGCGCGCCAGGCGAACTCGCCGGGCTCGGCTGGACGCAAGCCCGGAATAGCGACGAGCGCCCGAACGATTGCGGACGTGACCGCCCGCCCGCCGGTGACGCTGATTTCCGCCATCTCCTCGCCGGTGAAGCTGCGTGGCGCTTGGAAGCGGGTGATCAGCGCCCGGTCGAGCGGCTCCCGGGACTCCGGGTGGGTGAGGGTTCGCAAGACCGCCTGGCGGTCGGGAAACTGAACCCCGGGCGAGAACAACTCTAGCGCATCCGAACAACCTGGACCGGATAGGCGCAACACAGCGATTGCGGCCCGGCCGGCGCCGGAGGCGGGGGCGAAAATCGTATCGTGATCGTTCGCGAACATCGGGTCCGCGCTAGGCCGCGACGCGTTCTAGCGGAATCGCCCGCGGCCCTCCGCCGCGGCCTGAAGACCGCCAAAGGCGCCGCTCGACAAGGGCATGAGAGCCCGAGAGACCGGCGACCTCAACTGGGTCATTGTTCAAGGCCCCGCCCCCGCGGGGCCCCTCGGAATGCGGGGGTCGGCAAAGCCAAAAGCAGAAGACTGTCGCCGCGGGCGACCGCAGGCTCTGCTCAGTCCCGCGTTGGAGCGGCGCCCGGCAATTCGCTGACCGCGCCGCCGGAACGAGTGGGAACGGAGGTCGCCTGCTTCCATGGCGGCGTGCATACAACATACTGATCCGCAACCGCTTCGTGATCGCCCTGCTTCTCGCGCTGGAAATAAAGATAGCAAATGCTGAGCGCGCCGGTGCGATAATCGACGCGAAACACGCCGCCTTCCTGCTCGTGGCGGGTCGCGATGAGGCCATAGTCGCCGGGGTCCTGCTTGGTCGCGCCGTCGCCGCTGCGATAGCAGGAGGTGACGCCGAAGGCGCCCGGACCCACATCGGGTCGTCCCGGATTGTGTGCGAATTGGCAAGCGATGACGTCGCCCGAAAGCTTATCAAGGCGATAGACCAGGGACAGATTGATCTGCGGCGCGGCCAGAAACTCATATTGTCCGGCTTGCGCGCTGGGTGTAACGGCGCAGGCGGCGATCGCAGCAAACCCAAAGACTGAAACTTTCGCCAACATCGCCGACCTCTGCGAAGCGCAAATCACGTGAGGTCAACATGAGGCCGCGCGCCTTCACAAATCGTTAAGGCTAACGGAAAATTACCCGTCAGGCGGTCAGGATCTCCTTGCTCGCGACCGTCGAATCGGCGTTGAGCCGATAGACAAGCGGAACGCCGGTCGCGAGCTCCATGGCTGGAATCGTCTCCGGGGTCAGCCGGTCGAGAACCATGACCAGCGCCCGCAGGCTATTTCCATGCGCTGCAACAAGCACTCGCTTGCCGTTGAGGACAGGGGGAAGGATGTTCTGGCAATAATAAGGAAGCGCCCGCGCCACCGTGTCCTTCAGGCTTTCCCCGCCCGGCGGATTGATGTCGTAACTCCGGCGCCAGATGTGGACCTGCTCTTCGCCCCACTTCTTGCGCGCATCGTCCTTATCGAGCCCGGCAAGATCGCCGTAGTCGCGTTCGTTGAGGGCCTGGTCCCGCTTCTCAGGCAGTCCCGTCTGACCCATTTCGGCGAGCGCGAGTTCAAGCGTGCGCTGAGCGCGGATGAGGGCGGAAGTGAAGGCGAGATCGAAGGCGAGTCCCTTCGCCTTCATGCGGCGCCCGGCGGTCTTGGCTTCCTCGACGCCCGCGGGGCTCAAATCGACGTCCCGCCAACCGGTGAAGAGGTTCTTGAGGTTCCATTCGCTCTGACCATGGCGCAACAGAACGAGGAGACGATCAGCGGGCATGGGGTTTCGCCTTGGTTGGAGGTCGACGCGCGGCCTTCAAAGCATGGCGCGCCGGCGGCGCCAACCCGAAAACCGAGGAACCATCAATCGGAGCGCAGCTCGCGCTGGACGCTCGGCGCAAGCGCAGGTTTCAGCGGAGGCAATCGCGCTCGGGCGATTTTACGAACTTCGACCGGGCGACGGACTTGCTTGATCGCCTCAACAATGTAGACGCCAGCAAAAGGCAACCCGATCGCTCCACCGAGCCTCTCAATCGTCGTCGCGGACCGCATCAAGAAGGGCCTCTTGATCGGCGGCGCATGCAGCGCTTCACCCCAGAAGATCGGCGAGAAGTCCGCGCGCTGAAGCAGGTCGCGAAGCTGGGATTTCGAGTACGGCAAGCCCTGTCCGTAAGGCGTGCCGTCCGTCCGCGCCCAGACGCCGCGGCGGGAGGGAACGATGACGATCATTCGCCCTTCCGGCGCGGTGATGCGCCAGAGCTCTTCGAGGAGCGCGTCCGGTCGATCCGCCGCCTCGAGCGCGTGGGCAACTAACAGCCGGTCGATGGACCCGTCAGGCAGCGGCAACATTTGCGCATCAACAAGCGCGGCGGCGCAACGTCCGGCTTCAGGCCAGATCGCGACGCCTTGTTCGGCCGGCATCAAGGCCAGGCATCGGCTAGCGCCGTCGCGAAATCGGTCGAGATAGGGAGCGCCGTAACCGACCGCGGCGATCGAGAGACCGGCGCTGCTATCCCACCGTTCACGGACCACGCGTCCGATCAGCCTACGGGCGACGCCTCCGAGAGGCGAGCCATAGAAGCTCTGCAAGTTGAGGACGTCGAGGGGCATCGAAGTCGGCCGGATGAGGGCCCATGACTGTGAACGAGCGCCCAACCTTTCGCAATGTATGGTGAGCGGAACGCGTGCAGGAAAAGGGGCGGAGGAGAGACAGCGAACGGCCGGGCGGGTATAGAAGACCGCGGTCGGGACGCGCGTCGGGCTTAAGCGCGGCGTGAGTCTCGAAAGCCGAGACGAAACCGCCGAGCCCAGCCCCCCTTGACCGAGCCACGCACCATGACCATGAGCGTTCATCAGTATCTTTGTCTCACGGACAATTACGGCGCCCTCGTGCACAATTCCACGACGGGCGCAACCGGGTGCATCGATGTCCCGGAAGCGGGGCCGACGCTCGCAGCCTTGGCGGAGCGCGGCTGGAGCCTAACCGACATCTTGATCACGCATCACCACACCGATCACATTCAGGGCGTTCCGGACGTCAGGGCGAAATTCCCGAACGCAAAGGTGTGGGGTCCGGCCAAGGACGCGGCGCGAATTCCTTTCCTCGATCACCAGGTGAAGGAAGGGGACTGGGCCAAGATCGGTTCGCTGCGAGCGAAAGTCATCGAAACCCCGGGCCATACGCTTGGCCACATCGCCTATTATTTCGAGGACGAAGCCGTCGCCTTTTGCGGCGACACGCTGTTCTCCCTCGGGTGCGGACGCGTGTTCGAAACGCCGCTGGCGGTCATGTGGAGTTCGCTCGCCAAGCTCGCCGCGCTTCCCGGCGAGACCCAAATCTACTGCGGGCATGAATACACGCAGGCGAATGGCCGGTTCGCCATGAGCATCGAACCTGAGAATTCGATTCTCAGGGCTCGTATCGAGGAAATCGCGAAACTGCGCGCCGAGCGTCGTCCAACAGTGCCGACGACGATTGGCGCCGAACTTGCCGCGAACCCGTTTTTGCGTGTGGAGGAGCCGGCAATTCAGGCTGCGGTCGGCATGGGCGGTGCGGAGCCCGCGGCGGTGTTCGGGGAGCTCCGCTCGCGCAAGGACCGATTTTAAGGCGTCTCGGTCTTCTTGGCCAAGGACTCGAGCCGCTTTTGCATGTCGGACAGCTGATTGCGCAATTGGTCGATGTCTTCCTCGGAATGCGGCTTCTTCGGCGCCAAGTCCGGGGTCAAAGCCGCGCCGGCGAACGGAGAGAACATAGCGAGCGTTTGATTGAAAGCGGCAAAATTCTTTTTCGTCATTTCCTGCAAGGCGGCGAAGGAGCTGGCGGAAAAGGCTTCCGGACCGAACATCCGGCTAGCCGCTTCGCGCATTGACTGTTGCTCGCCCGAAAAGCGGTCGATCGAGAATTCCAGATAACTCGGCAGGATTGCCTGCATGCTATCGCCGTAAAAGCGGATCAGCTGGCGCAGAAAGGTCGTCGGCAACAGCGACTGTCCCTCAATGCCCTCCTGCTCGAAAATGATCTGGGTCAGGACCGAACGGGTGATGTCGTCGTTGGTCTTCGCGTCGTAAACAATGAAATCCTCGCCGGCCTTCACCATCTTCGCCAAATCAGCCAGCGTCACATAGGCGCTCGAAGCGGTATTATACAGACGTCGATTGGCGTATTTCTTGATTGTAATCGGGGTGGAATTAGCCATGAGGTTGGTGCCGATCCCGGTGTAATGCCCGCACGCGTCAACATAAGATAAGCGTTTTTTTGCGGAGCCCAAACCTTTTTTTGCATTGCAGCGTACGCCGCCCGCCCGTCGCAAGCAGCGAGGCGTTAGCGTGTCTTGACCTTTGGCGACGTCGCGTCGATCACGACGTCGCCGAAACTCTGCCCGCCGCGAAGCAGGACCTCGCCAAGCGGTCCGAGAGGTTGACCGAATGAATGTAAAAGGCCGGCGCCCAGCGTTTACAGGGCAAGCGAGGGAAGCCTTTCTTGCGCGCGTGCAAACGGGACTCATGAGGCCCGCCTGTGTCTGAGGCGCCGCTCGACGAGCGGGTCGAGACGTTCCTCACCCCGCGGGACTGGCTGCGTTATGCGGTCGGTCGCTTTCTTTCGGCGGGTCTCGCGTTTGGCCACGGCGCGACGACCGCGGTCGATGAGGCAGCCTTTCTTGTTCTCGAGGGCCTAGGCCTCCCGATCGACACGCTCGATCCATTTCTTGACGCGAAACTCCTTCGCTCGGAGCGTATTCGGCTCTTGGAGCTAATCGAGGCGCGCGCAACCACGCGCAAGCCCGCCGCCTACCTTGTCAATCGCGCCTACATCCAAGGCGTGCCGTTCTACGTCGATGAGCGCGTCATCGTGCCCCGCAGCCTGATCGGCGAATTGATGATGACCGCGTTCGCTGACGACAACGCGCTCGTCGGCAACCCAGAGACGATCGCCTCCGTGCTCGACCTCTGCACGGGCGGCGGTTCGCTGGCCGTCCTCGCCGCGCGTGTCTTCCCCAACGCGCGCGTCGAGGCAGTGGATCTTTCGCCGGGCGCGCTCGAGGTGGCCGCGCGCAACCTAGAGAAGCACGGCCTAAAGGACCGCATCGCGCTGAAGCAGGGGGATCTGTTCGCTCCGGTCGAGGACGCGCGCTTCGACTTGATCCTGACCAATCCGCCTTATGTCGACGCGGCGGCGATCGCGGACTTTCCGCCCGAATATGCGGCCGAGCCGAGGCTTGCGCATGCGGGCGGCGCGGATGGGCTCGACATCGTGCGCCGGATCCTGAGCGAAGCGCCCAAGCGCTTGACGGCGGAAGGCGCGCTCGTCTGCGAGGTGGGCGGCGGGCGCCAGCTGCTCGAGTTGGAGTTCCCGCATTTGCCGTTCGTCTGGCTCGACACCGAAGACACGTCGGGCGAAGTGTTCCTATTGCGGGCCGCCGATTTTGGCGTGATGAAGCCGCGGTCGAGAGGCAGGCGATAGAGGTCGGCTCCACGCCGAAACAGGCGCTCAGAGTGTTTGCTCTTTCGTAGCCGAAGGGCGCCGACCCGGCGGCTGTCTTTCACGGCTTCGCGGCTTGCGTTACCCTTCCGCTCATGAAACATGCCGCCGTCCGCAGCACGGGCGCGCCAGGCGACGGGACATTCTGGAGGAAACATGGAAACGCGACGCATAAAGGCTCGGAACGGCGAGGGGCTGACGTTCTCTGTCGTCGGCGAGGGCACCGGCCCGCTCGGCGATTTCTATGAGTTGCTCGACGAAAAAACGTCGATCGCGACGATCGAGCAAGCGCTCGCGAGCGGCGTCAAAGTGTTCGAACTCGTCGCCCCATTACGGCAACGGGCTTGCGGAAGCGCGGATGGGCGCGGGGCTTAGGCGCGCAAAGCGCGACGAGATCCTGGTCTCGACCAAGATCGGCCGCATCATGGATCCCTTCACCAAGCCGCCAAAGCCCCGCAGCGACGTGGTGTCGCCCGGCTTCGCGGGAGGGCATCCGCACGCGCCTCACTTCGATTATTCCTACGACGGCGCGATGCGCTCGCTTGAGCATTCTCTCTTGCGCACCGGGCTCGATCGGCTCGACATCGTCCTCATCCATGATTGCGACCCTTGGACGCACGGCAATGAAGAAGCGCCCGTGCGCTTCAAGGAGGCGATGGAGGGCTGCTATCGCGCGCTCGACAAGCTGCGCAATGAAAAGGTCATCAAGGCCATCGGGTTTGGCATCAACGACGCCGCCACCTGCGTCAAATTCGCCAAGGCTGGCGATTTCGACGTGGCCATGATGGCCGGACGTTATACTCTGATCGACCAGACGGGCCTGCCCGAGTTCCTGCCGCTTGCGCTCGAGAAGAATATGGGCGTGATGCTCGCGGGCGTGTTCAATTCCGGCATTCTGGCGACGGGATCCGGTCCGAACGCGAAGTACGACTACACGGACGCTCCGAAGGCGGTTCTCGACAAGGTGAAGGCGATCGAAGACATCTGCCAACAGCACAGGGTCACCTTGCGCCAGGTCGCGATTCAATTCGCGCTCGGCCATCCCGCCGTCGTCACCGTCGTCCTTGGCGCCGTGAAGCCCGAGGAGGTCAAGTCGAACGTTAACGACGCCTCGGTCGAGATCCCGGCGAGCCTGTGGTCGGACCTGAAGTCGGCGAAGCTTCTGGACGCGGCCGCGCCGACGAAGGGGTAGGCTTGCATATGATGCGGCCAATTCTTCTACCGCAGAAATAGCACGCCATGCGTTGACAGGGATATCCCATGAGAATATCTAAATATCTGTCCGGGATATCCCATGCCACTTTACATCAAGGATCCGAGGATTGCGGAGATGGCCGAGGAGCTACGAGCGCTCACGAAGGCTGCGTCCAAGACTGAGGCTGTGTGGAAGGCGCTCGAGCGCGCAATCGAAGAAGCGCGCCGCGAGCTTTTGGTCCCGGAACTCGAGTCCGCGATCGCTATCGCGCGGCAGATCGGCCGCAATGACGATCCCTTCAATCAGAAAACGTTCAGCGACGAAATGTGGGGCCTGTAGTGGTCGTCGATGCTTCCGCCATCATCGCGGTTCTCGCCGAGGAGTCCAAAGGACCTGAGGTCGTGCAAGCGTTGAAACATCACGGCGGTCCATTCGCGGTCCCACCGATGACGATTTTCGAGTCGACGCTAGGGCTGGCGAGAGCCCGCATCGGACGAGAGCGCGCCGTCACGGCCGAGGATATCGCCACGGCGCTCGCGGCGGTCGTCAAGTTCTGCGAAGCGCTCCAAGCTGAAGAGCCCGCCGTGTCTCCTTATCTCGCACGCAAGGCGGTCGAGGCCGCCGCCCGCTTCGGCAAGGTCGTCGGTCATAAGGCTGATCTTAACTTCGGCGACTGTTTTGCATACGCTCATGCGCAGGCCCGGAGCGAGGCGCTTCTCTTCGTGGGCGATGATTTCACCCATACCGACGTTCCGAGCGCTCTTCTGAATCCGCGGCCGGTTCGCTAAACAATCGGGCGAGCCGCTTGTGAAAGCGGGGGACAACGCGCGCCCCGCCTTGCCAAAGCCTAAGCGTAAGCCAATCTGGTCTCCATGAAGTTCCCGCCCGAATTTCTCGACGAGATCAGGGCCCGCCTGCCGGTGTCGGAGGTGGCGGGGACACGCGTCAAATTGCGCAAGGAAGGGCGCGAATGGCGGGGCTTGTCGCCGTTCGGCGCGGAGAAGACGCCCTCGTTCTTCGTCAACGACCAGAAGGGCTTCTTTCACGACTTCTCGTCCGGCAAACATGGCGATGCCTTCGCATTTTTGATGGAGACCGAAGGCCTGACATTCCCCGAAGCCGTCGAAAGGCTCGCCGGCATGGCCGGTCTTGCCGATGCCGCGTCTCAGTGCGGCTGAGGCAGTTCAAGACAAGAAGCGCGCGAGCCTGATCGACGTCATGGCGATGGCGGCGCGGCTGTTCGAAGGGAACCTCCAGCAGCCGATCGGCGCCAAAGCGCGCGGCTATCTGGCCGATCGCGGCCTCGGCGCCCCCGGTGCAACAGCGCTTTGGTCTCGGCTATGCCTCGCCCGAGCGCTTTGCGCTGCGCGACGGATTGGCCGCCCAAGGCGTGGGCGTCGAGGCGATGATCGAAGCGGGCCTGCTCGTCCACGGAGAAGACATCGCCGTTCCTTATGACCGGTTTCGCGATCGGGTGATGTTTCCGATCCACGACCGCGCCGGTCGCGTCATCGCCTTCGGCGGGCGGGCGATGGAGGCCGGCGCCAAGGCAAAATACCTCAATTCCCCGGAGACCGCGCTTTTCCACAAGGGAGCGCTGTTGTTCAATCATCACCGCGCCCGCAAAGCCGCGCACGACGCCGGCGCGATTGTCGTGGTCGAGGGCTATATTGATGTGATCTCGGTGAGCGAGGGCGGGTTTCCCAATGTTGTCGCGCCGCTCGGCACGGCGCTCACGCCCGATCAATGCGCATTGCTATGGGCGATGGCGAGCGAGCCGATCCTGTGTTTCGACGGTGACAGCGCGGGGCGCCGGGCGGCGTTTCGCGCCATCGAGACAGCGCTGCCGCTCATTGGCGCGGGCAAGAGCCTGCGCTTCGCGCTGCTTCCGGAGGGTCAGGATCCAGACGATCTCATTCGCCAGAGCGGGCCTGCGGCGATAGCCGAACACCTCAAGGACCCGCGGCCGCTCGCCGACATGCTGTTCATGCGCGAGACTGACGGCGAGCGTTTCGATACGCCCGAGCAGCGAGCGGCGCTCGAGCGGCGACTTGGCGAGACGGTTGGAAAGATCGCCGACGAGACCCTTCGCCGGCACTACCAGGCCGATGTGAAGCGTCGCCTTTCGGCGTTCTTCGGCGACGAACGCGACCGCCCGGCGCGGGGCTACGCGAGCTGCGAAACAAGCCTTCGTCCCTCGGCGCGGCGGGCCTTTTCCCGCGCGCGGCCCACGCGTAGGCGTCGCCGAAACGCCCTTGGTCCCGCAGAGCAAGCTCGGCCGAAGTTCTCGCCTGCCGGCGCGCGAGGTCATGATCCTTTCGATTGCGCTTGGCCATCCAGCGCTGATCGAGAGCCGGTGCGAAGAGCTGGCGGAGACCGAATTCATCGGCGCTGGAGTCAGCGCATTGCGGGACGCGCTGCTCGGCGCCCCAGTCGACGCGCTGATCTCGTCCGCGACGCTTGCCGAATGGCTGACAGACGCCGGTCATGGGCCAGCTTGCGAGCGGATTTTGGGCTTGGCCGCAAAGATGCCGAATTGGTGGTGCATGCGGCCGGAGGCGTCGCCTGCGGACGCCGATCAGGTGCTGAGGCAAAGCTTGGCCTTGCATCGGCGGGCTGGCGCGTTAAATAGGGACCTGAAGCTCGCGGAGCGGTTGCTTGCAACGGAGCCAAACGAGCTTAATCTTGCCCGACTGCTCGATATCAAAGCGAATTTGGCTGACCTTGCCGACGCGGAAGCAGCCATCGATGGTTTTGGAGATCAATCCGGACGCATATCGTCCGCGATCTGACCCGAACGGCCCCGGCGCAAGAGATCGGGATGGCGGGTTTGAGCAGGACGCGGCGGTGAGCGAAGTCTTAGCTCGACTGCGTTAGCTTTTGCGGCCACCCCGCATAACGGGGTGGTCGACAATATTCGATACCCGGCGCCCTGGGCCGCGGAATGACGGAGACGCCGCGATGGCAAAAAAAGACGAGGCGAAGGGCGAAGGCGAAGCTGTGGTCGTCGAGACCCCAGACAGCCCCTTGCTCGATCTCAGCGACGCCGCCGTCAAGCGGATGCTCAAGATTGCAAAGAAGCGCGGTTGGGTCACGCAAGACGAATTGAACGCGGTCCTGCCGTCAGAAGAAATTTCGTCCGATCAGATCGAGGACATGAACGCGATGCTCAGCGAGATGGGCATTAACGTCGTCGAGAGCGAGGACGCTGAAGAAGCGGAGAAAGAGAGCGCCGACGGCGCCGACGAGGAAGAGGCCGAGGGCGGCGAACTCGTTGAGGCCGCCCGGCCGACGGCGGTCGCCACCCGCAGTTCCGAGCCGGCCGAGCGCACCGACGATCCAGTGCGCATGTACCTGCGTGAGATGGGCTCGGTCGAGCTCCTGTCGCGCGAGGGTGAAATCGCTATCGCCAAGCGAATCGAAGCCGGTCGCGAGGCTATGATCGCGGGCTTGTGCGAGAGTCCCCTGACATTTCAGGCCATCATCATTTGGCGCGATGAGCTCAACGACGCCAAAATCTTGCTGCGCGACATTATCGACCTCGAGGCGACTTACGCCGGCCCCGACGGCAAGAAGGCGCCGAAGACCGATTATTCCGCGCCTGGCGCGCCGCCGCCGCCTAATCCGGCCCGCGACCGCATGGCGCCGGCGACGGCTCCTCAGGCGCCTCCGGAAGGCTTCGAGGGCGAGACTCCCCCGCCCGACGGCTTCGACGATGAAGACGATCTCGAGAATTCCGTCTCGCTGTCGGCAATGGAAGCCGATCTCAAGCCGAAGGTGCTCGAGACGTTCGACCGCATCGCCGACGCTTACAAGAAACTGCGCCGCCTGCAGGATCAAAATGTCGAGAACAAGCTCAAAAGTGAATTGCTCTCGCCTGCTCAGGAGCGCAAGTACAAGGCGCTGAAGAAGGACATCGTCGGCGATGTGAAGTCGCTGTCGCTGAACCAGAACCGTATCGACGCCCTCGTCGAGCAGCTCTACGACATCAACAAGCGCCTGATCGGCTTGGACGTTCGCCTTATGCGCATGGCCGAAACGCATCGCGTCGGCCGCGAGGATTTTCTCAAGAATTATCAGAATTCGGAATTGGACCCGAAATGGCTATTGAGGGTCTCCAAGCTGTCGACGCGCGGGTGGAAAGACTTCATCGCCAACGATAAGATCGGGATCAAGGAGATCCGCACCGAGATTCAGTCGCTCGCGACCGAGACCGGGCTTGAGATCCAGGAATTCCGTCGCCTGGTCCAGATGGTGCAGAAGGGCGAGCGGGAGGCGCGGCAAGCGAAGAAGGAAATGGTCGAGGCCAACCTGCGCCTCGTCATCTCGATCGCCAAGAAATACACCAATCGCGGCCTGCAGTTTCTCGACCTTATTCAGGAGGGCAACATTGGGCTGATGAAGGCGGTCGACAAGTTCGAATATCGTCGCGGCTACAAGTTCTCCACCTATGCCACCTGGTGGATTCGTCAGGCGATCACCCGCAGCATTGCGGATCAGGCGAGAACGATCCGAATTCCCGTCCACATGATCGAGACGATCAACAAGATCGTACGCACATCGCGTCAGATGCTGCACGAGATCGGCCGCGAGCCGACGCCCGAAGAGCTCAGCGAAAAGCTCGCCATGCCGCTCGAGAAGGTGCGCAAGGTGCTCAAAATCGCCAAGGAGCCGATCAGCCTCGAGACGCCGATCGGCGACGAGGAGGACAGTCACCTCGGCGACTTCATTGAGGACAAAAACGCGGTGTTGCCGATCGACGCCGCGATTCAGTCCAATCTCCGCGAGACGACGACGCGCGTGCTGGCTTCGCTTACGCCTCGGGAAGAGCGGGTTTTGCGCATGCGATTTGGAATCGGTATGAACACTGACCATACGCTCGAGGAAGTCGGCCAGCAGTTTTCGGTCACGCGAGAGCGCATTCGGCAGATCGAGGCCAAAGCGCTGCGTAAGCTCAAGCACCCAAGCCGGAGTTGCAAGCTTCGGAGTTTCCTGGATAATTGAGCGACAGAGGCGCCGGTCCCGCTCCAAGCCGCGTCTTAGACTTTGCACGCCTTACCGGTTGGTTTACAACCAGGTAAATGTGTCATAGGTTTATGGTGCGGCGCACGGGGGAACTAACGGACATGAAGCTTTCTGTAGCCACCGCGCTAGGCGCGGCCGTAATTGCGATACTTTGCGCAAATTCCGCGGCGTTAGCGGCTACGATTGACTTTGGCGTCGTTGGGATAGGCGGAACGATCGGCAGCACCGGGGCGAATTTAGAACAATCGACAGCGATCGATCTCGATGAGTTGACGCTGTTCGTTTCCGGTATCGGTCCGGGCGACGAATCCGGGCTGGCCGCCTTCGACACAGTGTCGGTTTATGCTCCCTCGCCGCCAGACACTAACATTATTTTCGGATCTGGGACTGGGACGTCGCCGCTTGTGCCCGAGGTTGTCGTCTCGTGGACGGGTAGCAATGGAGCCTTCACCGAAACACTGACCACAGTGGGGGAGGTCGCTCGCAACCCAAGTAGTCCTGACTCAATCGGCGTCACCCTGTTGGGCACGGTGACTGGCCCCCCCGGCAGCGGCTTTGTCGACACCCCGGTTTCTCTCACCTTGTCCGCTACTCAAGACGGCGGACCGGGGAACACTATCACCGTGTCGTTCACCAACGCGACGGGAGTCGCCCCCTCCGTTCCTGAACCCTCGACATGGGTAATGATGGCGATTGGCTTCTGCGTCCTCGGCTGCGCCGGGTTTCGTCGGCGCATGACCGTGCTCTCAGCATAAGCTTCTGGACTTCTGCTAAGTCAGTGCGAGAGGCGCCTCTAGGGTGTCTCGCTTCTTGAAGGCCGTCCTGTCGTCGGATGGCGTGAGCCCGAAGACTGAAGCGGCGCATGGCATGGAACCTTCGCCCTCATCTTCGTGTCGCTGCCTCCTTTCTCTGAAAGTTCGCCTCCGAAATCGGATGGTTTTCGGCGACTTCCGACATCAATTCAATTTTTTTTGCACTGCGGAAGGAATTGGATGGGCGGCAGGGGGTGAGGCTGTCTTAGCGTACGCGATCCATAGCCATAACCCGAACCTAATCAAGGACTTTGCGTTGTTAGCTATACTGCTTTTTCCATTTCACATAGTAGGAGCGACGCAACGGAAACGCCTTGACAGCCTTTCTCTGTGCTGCTACCCCATAGTTGTGTGCGGCCGATTAGGGGATTTTTAAGATGCGCAAAACGTTGTTGTTGACAACCGGGCTTGCCTGGTTGGCTCTGACCGGAGCCGCAGGCGCGGTCACTGTCACGCTATCGGAAGGTCCTGCAGATCCTCAATACTTTGCTTCGCTTCCTGCGGGCGAAAGCAATTTCACATTGGGTGACATCACTTGGTCTCTCGTGTCCGGTTCCGCCGCGACCGAAAAGGGAAGTGTCCCATTTCAGTATGCCGCTCCTTTGGGAATGGGCACGTCCACGACGACAGGCACGACCTATATGGCGGTTGAGGCCGGCGGCACGGAACGGGCGACATGGTCCGCGCCTCAGACCAGCCTCAGGATTTATTGGGGCTCGATTGACGCCGCCAACGTCGATGGCATCCTAAATCAACTCTCGATCACTGTTGATAGTTACACCTTGACTGGCAGCGATTTGATGGCGATGGGAGCACCCGGAAACGGCAACCAGAGCGCACCAAACGATAATCAGTGGGTCACAATTTCGGGTCTTGGTCCGTTCACGACGGCTGATTTCCACGACGCGAATGCGAATGCGTTTGAGTTCAGCCTTGGCTCTGCGATTCCGGAGCCGTCGACTTGGGCGATGATGGCCCTCGGCTTTGCTGGTCTCGGCTACGCCGCGTTCCGTCGCAACACGAAGGGTCGGGCGCTCGCGATCTAATCGCCTCCTTTGCCGAAAGATACGGAAAGGGCCGCCGCGAGGCGGCCCTTTCCTTTTATCCGATCAGAATTCCAAAGCGCCCGCAGGGTCGGCCAGACGATGCAGCCGGTCGGCGGCCGTCAGGGCAAAGCGCAGCAGATGCGCCCGCCGGCTGGCCGGCTCCATGCGCTTCAGTTCCGCATCGCGCACGATTTCCGCACCGTAAGGGTCAGCAACGATAAGGCCCGCCTCGACGGGCATCAGGTCGAATGGCGTATGCTCCGAAATGGCAAAATAGAGCCGGTCGCAGCAGGCGGCATAGTGGCGCCATTTGCGGTCGGCGCGAAAGTCCGCTGGCGATGACTTGACCTCGACGATCCACACCTCGCCGTCGCTGTTGACTGCCGCGATGTCGGCGCGCCGCCCGTCGGTCAGCGCGAGTTCGGTCAGGCTTGAGAAGCCGCGCCCCCGCAGCAGTCGTCGCACCCCGCGTGCGATCATCAGCGCCGTCTCTGACTGGCGCCCATCCGGCCGAGGCGTTTGCATGGCCTTCAGCATCAGGCGGCTCGGGCGTCGGCAAGGATCATCTCGGCGGCCTTTTCAGCGATCATCATGGTCGGCGAACCGGTATTGCCGGAGGTGATGCGCGGCATGACCGACGCGTCGGCGACACGCAGCCCCATGAGGCCGTAAACCTTGAGCCGTTCATCGACCACGGCGAGAGGATCCTGCGCCAACCCCATCTTCGCGGTCCCCACCGGATGGAAGATCGTCGTGCCGATGTCGCCCGCGGCCTGCAGAACCTCATCGTCCGACTGCAAGTTTGCCCCGGGCTTGAGTTCTTGCGGCGCATAGCGCGTAAGCGCGGGGGCGGCCACGAGACGGCGCGTCAATCTGATCGAGTCCACAGCTACCCGCTGATCGGCAAAAGCCGACAGATAGTTCGGTTGGATGACTGGCGCAGCGCGCGGATCGGCGCTCGAGATGTGGGTTGAGCCGCGGCTCTCCGGCCGCAGATTGCAGACGCTGACCGTTATCGCCGGATAGGCGTGCATAGGCTCGCCGAAACGGTCAAGCGACAACGGCTGGACATGAAATTCGATATTGGCGGTGGCGTAGTCGCGCGAGGACCTGGCGAATAGGCCAAGCTGCGAGGGGGCCATGGTCAACGGTCCGCGCCGGCGAAGGCCATAGTCCAGCCCCATCATTCCGCGTCTCAGCAGCGACTGATAATCGACATTGAGCGTGCGCGCGCCCGTGACACCAAAGATGGCTCGTAGCTGCAGATGGTCCTGCAGATTTTCGCCGACGCCCGGTAGCGCGTGAACGAAGGGCGCGCCGATCACCGCGAGGCGATCCGGGGCGCCGACACCCGAAAGCTCTAGGAGATGAGGCGAGCCGATTGCGCCCGCCGCCAGGATAATCTCGCCGCTCGCCCGCGCCTCGCGGCTCAAGCCGTGCTGGGTGAAGCGCAAGCCTGTGGCCCGGCGGCCCTCGAATAGGATGCGCTCCACATGCGCGCCGGTCGCAAGGTGAAGGTTCGGTCGCTTGAGGATCGGCTTCAGGAACGCCGTCGCCGCGCTCCAGCGCCGGCCGCGGCGCTGGTTGACCTCGAAATAACCCGACCCCTCGTTGTCGCCCTGATTGAAGTCGGCGATCTTCGGAATGCCGATTTCGACCCCGGCCTCGCGCACAGCGTCGAGAATGGGCCAGGAGACACGGGGGCGCTCGACCCGCCATTCGCCGCCCGATCCATGCAGCTCGCTGAGACCGCCATGATGGTCCTCCTGGCGAAGAAAATAGGGCAGCACATCATCCCAGCCCCAGCCGACAAGCCCGAGCTGGCGCCAGCCGTCATAATCGGCCGCCTGGCCGCGCATATAGATCATGGCGTTGATGGCCGACGAGCCGCCAACCACGCGCCCGCGTGGATAAGCGATCGACCGGCCGCCCAAATTGGGCTCGGGCGCCGTCTTGAACATCCAGTCGGCGCGCGGATTGCCGATCGCATAGAGATAGCCGACCGGAATATGGAACCAGATCCAATTGTCGCGGCCCCCAGCTTCGACGACGAGCACGCGATTGCGGGGGTCGCTGCTCAGCCGATTGGCGAGCACGCAGCCCGCCGAGCCGGCGCCGACGACGATGAAATCGTACGTCTCGACGCTCATGCCGCCGCAGCCCAGCAGGCGACGTCCCGTCCCTGCTTGTGCTCGAGCGGCGGCTTCTCGACGCGGCAACGATCGAAGGCCAGGCGGCAACGCGGATGAAACGCGCACCCAGGGGGCGGCGCGAACGGCGATGGCGGCTCGCCGGAAAGAAGGACGCGCTGGCGCTTGGCGGTCGGGTCGGCGACCGGGGTCGCGGACAGGAGCGCCTGCGTGTAGGGATGCTGCGGGCGGTCGAAGATCGTAGCGCGCTCGCCGATCTCGACCGCATTGCCGAGGTAGATCACCATCACCTCGTCGGCGATGTGACGCACGACCGACAGATCGTGCGAGACGAACACGTAAGCCAAAGCGAATTCCTCCTGCAAGCTGGCGAGCAGGTTAAGCGCCTGGGCGCGGATCGAAACATCCAGCGCCGACACGGGCTCGTCGAGCACCAGGATCTTTGGCTTCAGCATGAGCGCGCGGGCAATTGCGATGCGCTGGCGCTGGCCGCCCGAGAACATGTGCGGGTAGCGATAATAATATTCGGGCCTTAAACCCACTTTGGCCATGATCGACAGAGCCTCAGCCTTGCGCTCAGAGGACTTAAGTTCCGTGTTGACGAGCAGCGGCTCCTCGAGCGCCTTTCCGATCGTCTGGCGCGGGTTGAGCGATCCATAAGGGTTCTGGAACACGATCTGGATTTCCCGCCGAAGGCGCCGCCTCGTTTCCGCGCTCGCGTGGGCGACATCCTCCCCGTCGATCAGCAGCGAGCCGCCTGTCGGATTTTCGATTAATGTGAGCAGCCGGGCCAGGGTCGATTTGCCGGAGCCGGATTCGCCGACCACCGCCAGAGTGCGCCCGGCCTGAAGCGAGAAGGAAACACCGGCCAACGCCTTGATCGTGGCATGAGAGCGGAACGCGCCGCGCGAGACCGAGTAGTCGCGCGTCAGGCCCCTGGCCTCGAGCACGGCGCTCACGGCGCCGACCCTTGCAGCTCGAGCGCGCTCGGAATCCCAGCGACCAATGGCGTCAGACATCGCGCGCGGCCAAGCGTGGGCGCAGCGGGCGCGGGTTCGGCGTCATGGCAGGCGTCGAAAACATAGGCGCAGCGTGGTGAGAATACGCAGCCGCGCGGACGATCGAATGGCCCCGGCACGACACCCGGGATGGCGGGCAGGCGCCGTCCGTTTGCCCGCTCCGGCAACGCCGCCAGAAGCGCGGCGGTATAGGGATGATGGGGGTTTGCAAACAGCTCAGCCGCGCGGTTCATCTCCATCTGCTGGCCGGAATATTGGACAATGACGCGGTCGGCGGTTTCGGCAACCACGCCCATGTCGTGGGTGATGAGCACGAGACCCATGCCGTTGTCGCGACGCTCCCGCATCAGAAGATCGAGGATTTGCGCCTGGATGGTGACATCGAGCGCTGTCGTCGGCTCGTCCGCGATCAGGAGTTTTGGCCGGCAGGCAAGCGCCATCGCGATCATGACGCGCTGGCTCATGCCGCCCGAGAGCTGGTGGGGATAGGCGCGGGCGCGGCGCTCGGGATCGGGAATGCCGACCTCGGCGAGAAGCTCGACGATGCGGCTCTCGCGCTCGCCCCGCTTGAGATCGAGGTGCGTCTTCAGCGTCTCCGCAATCTGAAAGCCGACAGTGAAGCACGGATTGAGCGACGACATCGGCTCCTGGAAGATCATCGCCATGTCCTTGCCGGCGACGCGGCGTCGCTCGCGGGCGCCCATGGACAGGAGATCCATGCCGTCGAAGGCCATGCGATCGGCGGACACGGTTGCGGTCTGAGGCAAGAGGCCCATAGCCGCCAGCATCGCTACTGATTTGCCGGAGCCGGATTCGCCGACGATCGCCAGCACCTCGTTGCGCTCGAGCGTCAGGTCGAATCCATCGACGGCCACGAACGCGCCATGCCGCGTCGCAAAGGAGACTGAGAGATTGCGGATCTCGAGGAGAGGTGGCGCCATCAGCCTCTCCGCATCTTCGGATCGAGCGCGTCGCGCAGGCCGTCGCCGGTCAGATTGATGGCGATGACAGTGATGAGAATGGCCAAGCCCGGGAAGGTGACGATCCAGGGATCGGAGCGGATGAATTCGCGCGCGTCAGCGAGCATCGAGCCCCATTCCGGGGTCGGAGGCTGGGCGCCAAGACCCAGAAAGCCGAGCGCCGCCGCCTCGAGTATGGCGCTCGACACGCCGAGCGCCGCCTGCACGATGAGAGGAGCGAGGCAGTTTGGCAGCACGGTCGAAGCAGCGAGCCGGAGCGGCCCGACACCAACCACGCGCGCGGCGGTCACATAGTCCTTGTTCAGTTCGCCGAGCGCGGATGCGCGCGCCAAGCGCACAAAGTTCGGAAGATAGACGATCGTCACGGCTATGATGGTGTTGGCGAGGCTTGGCCCCAGCACCGCGACGACGAGCACGGCGAGCACCAGGCTCGGCACGGCCATGATCAGATCCATCAACCGCGTAATAACGACATCGGCAATCGAGCCGGTCATCGCCGCCGCGAGCCCGAGCGTCACGCCAACAATGAAGGACACGCACATCACCGAAAGGCCGATGAACAACGACACGCGCGCGCCGAAGATGAGGCGCGACAGCATGTCGTGGCCGTCGCCGTCGGTTCCGAGCACAAAGCGCCACGAGCCGCCTGCGTCCCACACCGGAGGCGCCCGCACCGCGTCGCGGAACTGCTCGATCGGCGAGTGGGGCGCGACGACATTCGCCGTCACCGCCAGGAGAACGATGACGGCGAACACCGCGAGCCCGATCAATGCGCCGCGGTTTTCCCGAAACGCGGCCCAGAACGATGCGAGCGGCGAAGGTTGCGCAAGAACGACCGCCGCGTCGTCGCCGATCGGCGCCGTTAGCGCGGCGACGTCAGCGGCCATGGCTGATCCTGGGATCGATGGCGCCATAGACGAGATCGACGATCAGATTGACCAGGACGACGACGGCGGAGATGAGCAGCACGCCGCCTTGCAGCGCTGGATAGTCGCGGCGGCCGATTGAATCGATGAGCCAATGGCCGACGCCTGGCCAAGAGAAGATCGTTTCCGTCAGCACCGCGCCGGCCATCAGGCTCGAAATGGAAAGCCCGATCACCGTCACGACCGGCAGAAGCGCATTGCGCAAGGCGTGAACGCCAATGACCCTTGCTGGTGACAGCCCCTTGGCGCGCGCGGTGCGCACATAATCCTCGCTCAGAACTTCGAGCATCGAGGAGCGGGTCATGCGGGCGATGACGGCGAGCGGCACGGTGCCGAGCACAATCGCCGGCAGTACGAGGTGCCGCAGCGCGTCGAGAAAAGCGCCTGGCTGATCGGACAGAAGCGCGTCGATCGTCATGAACCCGGTCGGCTGATCGAACGAATAGGCGATGAGATCAATCCGGCCCGAGACTGGCAGAAAGCCCAGTCGCACGGACACGAACATGATGAGGAGCAGCCCCCACCAGAAAATCGGCATCGAATAGCCGAACAGCGACACGGTCATGAGCGCCTGATCATAGATGCCGCCGCGCTTGACCGCCGCGAGCGCGCCGGCCGGGACGCCGATGGCGATCGCAAACAACATCGCGAAGAAGGAGAGTTCGAGCGTCGCCGGAAAGAGAGTCAGGAACTCGGTCAGAACTTTATCTTGTGACGACAGCGACACGCCGAAGTCGCCATGCGCGAGGCGCCAGAGATAATCCAGAAACTGCCGCCATACCGGCTGGTCGAGGCCGAGCTCATGACGGAAGTAGGCGAGCCGCTCAGGCGACATGCCGTGCTCGCCGGTCCTGACCTCGACCGGATCGCCCGGCACGAGGCGGATCGCCGCGAAGGTCAGAAACATCAGCGCGAGGAAAGTTGGGATGGTGAGAGCGATGCGTCGAAGGAAGTAAACGATCATGGCCGATCCGAACACGCCGGGCCCCGCATTACATAGTGCGGGGCCCGTAACGGCCTTTACTTGATGTCCACGCCTTCGAACGCGTGCGTGCCGAGCGGGCTCTGCTTATAGCCGGTCACGTTCGAGCGCATGGCTTCGAACACGATCGAATGGGCGAGGAGGAGCTCCGGGGCTTCGTCGTGCTCGATCTCCTGCATACGCTGATAGAGCTTGGCGCGCTCAGCCTGATCGGAAAGAGTGCGCGCCTTGACAAGCAGGTCGTCGAATTCAGCGTTGCACCATTTCGTCGGGTTGCTGTCGCCAGGTTTCCCGCCAGGGCAACCTCTGAGAAAGAAGAAATTGTCCGGGTCGCCGTTGTCCCCGGTCCAACCATACTGGCCGGTGGTCTCCTCCCCCGCGGCGAGGCGCTTGCGATACTCGCCCCACTCGTAGGTGACGAGCTTGGCGTTGACGCCGACCTTGGCGAGATCGGCCTGCATCATTTCGCCGATGCGCTTGCCGTTGGGATTGTAGGGCCGCGACACCGGCATGTACCAGAGGTCAAGGTCGAGCGGCGCCTTGACGCCGGCCGCAGCCAGCATGGCCTTGGCTTTCTCTGGGTCGTAGACCACGTCGGGAATCTTATCGTTGAAGGACCACATCGTGGGCGGTATCAGCGTCGTCGCCTTCGATCCGGCTCCGAGATAGACATCCTTGATGATGGCGTCGCGATCGATCGCCATCGACAGAGCCTGACGAACCTCCTTCTTGTCGAACGGCGGCTTCTGCGCGTTGAAGGCCCAATAGGCGACGTTGAGGCCAGGCATGTTGATGACCTTCAGAGTAGGATCCTTCTCCATCTCCTCGAGATCAGCAGGGCGCGGGTAGGCGTTGACGTGGCACTCGCCCGCTTTGAGTTTGGCGTAGCGCGCCGTGGCGTCGGGCGTGATGGCGAACACGAGGTCGTCGACGAGCGGCTTTTCGCCGTAATAGTCCTTGTTCGCCTTGTAGCGGATGACGGAATCTTTTTGATAAGAGACGAACGAGAAAGGGCCAGTGCCGACCGGCGCCTGGTCGAACTGCTCGGGAGTTCCCTTCTTGAGCAGGAAGTCCGCGTATTCCTTCGACCCGATCGCCATGAAGTCCATCGCCAGATTGGCTAGGATGGCGACATTCGGCGTCTTGAGCTTCATGACGACGGTGTAATCGTCAGGCTTCTCAACCGACTCGAGCAGCTTCGGCATGTCCATGTCGTTGAAATAGTCGTACTTGCCGCCAGAGACCTTGTAATATGGGTTGTCAGGCTTCCACTGTCGGTCGAACGAAAACAAGACATCATCGGCGTTGAAGTCGCGGGTCGGCTTGAAGTCCTTCAACGCATGGAACTTGACCCCCTTGCGCAGATGAAAGGTGATCGTCTTGCCCCCATCGGTGACTTCCCAGCTTTCGGCGAGGCCAGGGACGATGTCGGTCGTGCCGCGTTTGAATTCGGTCAGGCGATTGTAGACGGGCCGGGCCGCGTCGAAACTGGTCCCGGTGGTGTTGATTGCCGGCGTGAAATTCTCCGGACTGCCTTCCGAGCAATAGACCAGGGTCTTTGCCGATGAGAGGCTAACGCCCGCTAACAAAGCGGCCAGCGCGACGCCGGCAAAGGTGAGCGCTTTCATGGGCATGTCTCCTGAGCGACTTGCTCGCAATTGCGAGCTTTGCGCCATCGAAGCCCTTTTTCGCTTTCAGCGCAACGGCGGGCCTGGCGGTCGGCTCGCGGTCCTCGGCGATCGGAGGCAGCTCGTGCGGTTCCGCGATCACCGTTGCGTGATCGGGCCAGGTAGACCCGCGGCCTTCATTCGCTCGTGGGCTCGTCGTTCATGGGATGCAGATCGCGCACCATAGCCTTGGCGCGCTCGTCAAGGACGTGCGTGTAGATCTGCGTCGTCGCGATGTCGGCATGGCCGAGCAAGTCCTGAACCACGCGCAGGTCCGCGCCATTCTGCAATAGGTGACTGGCGAATGCGTGGCGCAGCACATGCGGGCTTACGCGGGCGGACGGAATTCCGGCCGCCGCGGCGACGCCCTTGAGATCGCGCGCGAAGGCCTGTCGCGTCATGTGGCCGCTCGCGCTCGCCGCAGGAAACAGCCAGGGGCTGGTTGCCGCGCCAGGCGAGACTTGTTCGAGCAGGGAGCGAAACGAACTGATCGCGGCGCGGGCGGGAGCCGAGAGCGGCGCCAGACGCTCCTTGTCGCCCTTGCCGCGCACGGTGATGAGCGGGGATCCGGCCGTTGCGGTCGACTTCTTGAGACTCAAAGCCTCCGAAACGCGCAAGCCTGACCCGTAGATGAGCTCGATGAGACAGGCCATGCGCGCCGCGTCCAACTGCTCGCGCAACGGGCGGTCCTTAACGTCCAGCCCTTCCCGCGCCGTGGTGATCAAGCGCTCGACTTCGGCCATGCTGAGGAGCTTCGGAAGCGGCCGCGACCGGCGCGGACCTTCGATCGCGAGGGTCGGGTTGTCGCGCCGCCAACCTTCAGCATACAGGAACTTGTGAAACTGGCGGATCGCGGACAGACGGCGCCCGAGCGACGCCGCGCTCAGCTTCTGCGCGCCGCGGGCGGCGACAAACCCGCGCACGCAAGCAGCGTCCGCTTTTAGTGGGTCTGCGCCATTGGCTTTCAGATAGCTTTCATAGTCGGCGAGATCGCGTCGATAGGCCTCGATCGTGTTCACGCTCGCGCCGCGCTCGGAAGCGAGCGCCTCGAGGAAGCTGACGACGTGAGAGACCTGCCGCGTCTTCATATCGCCGATCAGCCCTCATCCTCGAACAGGGTCGGGTGTGGCGCCTCGCGGCGCGGCTCGGCTAGGCCGAGATGGCGAAAGGCGTGCGACGTCAGCAGTCGCCCGCGCGGCGTTCGCTGCACAAAACCAAGCTGGATGAGATAGGGCTCGATGATGTCCTCGATCGCGTCGCGAGGCTCGGAGAGCGCGGCGGCGATGGTCTCGACCCCAACCGGGCCGCCGCCGAACTTGACCGCGATCACGTCGAGATATCGGCGATCCATTTCGTCGAGCCCGATGACGTCTACGTCGAGGAGCTTGAGCGCACTGTCGGCGAGCGCGCGCGTCACGCTTTTCGCCCCTTCGACCACGGCGAAGTCGCGCACCCGCCTGAGCAGGCGCCCGGCGATGCGGGGCGTGCCGCGCGAGCGCCTGGCGATCTCGTTGGCCCCGTCAGCGGCGAGCGCCAGGCCAATCACTCTTGCGCCGCGCGCGACAATGCCCTGCAGCTCTTCAGTGGTGTAAAAATTGAGGCGGATCGGAATGCCGAAACGATCCCGCAAAGGCGTAGTGAGGAGACCGGCGCGTGTCGTCGCGCCAATGAGGGTGAACCGGGCGAGGTCGATCTTCACGGAGCGCGCCGCAGGCCCCGCGCCAATGATGAGGTCGAGCTGGAAATCTTCCATCGCCGGATAGAGAATCTCTTCGATCGCTGGGTTGAGACGGTGAATCTCGTCAATGAACAGCACATCGCGCGGCTCGAGATTGGTGAGCTGTCCCGCGAGATCGCCCGCCTTGCCGATGACCGGACCGGAGGTCGAATGGAAATTGACGCCAAGCTCGCGCGCGACGATCTGCGCGAGCGTCGTCTTGCCGAGGCCAGGCGGCCCAACGAACAGCACGTGATCGAGCGCCTCGCCGCGCGATTTGGCGGATTGGATAAAGACGCTGAGATTCTTGCGCGCTGCTTCCTGGCCCGCGAAATCGGCAAGCAATTGCGGGCGAACGGCGGTCTCGTCCTCGGGGCGTTTTTCGGCCGAGACGAGCCGGCGAGGAGCGTCGGCCACTTCAGGCGCCTTCGCCCGGTGGGTGCAGGCGATCCGCCAACGTCAGTTCCGGTCGCATGGTGAGCCCGACGAGGCTCGCGACGAAGGCGCAAACGAGGCCCGCGATGGCGGCGCAAGCGACAAAAGCATGGCCGAGCGTGACCCCGACGCGGCCTGGAAACGCCCAGTCGCCGGCATCAACGCTCACGTTGGTCCCGACTGTCATTTCGAAAGACGCCCAAACCGGGTTGAGGCGCAGGAGGAGGCCATAGACAAGAACCCCGCCAATGAGAGCGGCGACCAGCGCGCGGGGCGCGCGCCCGGGCGCAACGGCGTCCCACAGCGCGTAAAGAAACCCGGTCGCCGCAGCCGGCCCTACGCCGACAACGTAGGCCGCGATCAGCCCAAATACGTGGCCGAACATCGTGCTGAGCAAAACCACCAGCCCGATCGCTTCAAGATCTGTCGGCGTCTTGAAGACGACGGAAAGAGGGATGAACAGGACTCCGCCGATGGCCGGCCCCAACGCCGCGAACAGCAGCACGATGCCGATCATTGGCACGAAGAAGGGGCGGCGGTTCACTGGGCCAGCTCCTTCAACCCGGCGCGAATGAGCGCGGCGGTCTCGGCAGCCGGTCCCAGCTCAGCGGAAAGCCGGGCCACTACGGCCGCCGCCTGCGGCTGGCCGTAGCCGAGTCCAACGAGAGCGAGGACCGCATCCTCGGCAGCCTTGGCAAGCTTGGGCGCACGCTCGAAACCTGCTTCCGCATGCGCGAAATCGGCGAGGGCAAAAGCCGGCGCCTTGTCCTTGAGCTCGAGCACAAGGCGAGCGGCGAGCTTCGGGCCGACTCCGGGGGCGCGCGCCATCATCGCTTTGTCCTGCCGCGCGATCGCCGCGCTCAAAGCTTCGGCCGAGAGAGCGCCGAGAATCGCGAGCGCGACTTTGGCGCCGACTCCCTGCACGCCTTGCAACAGACGAAACCAGTCGCGCTCGCCCGCGGTGAGAAATCCGTAAAGTCTGATCGCGTCTTCGCGCACCTGCATCTCGATCAGAAGCTCCATAGGCTTACCGAGAGGAGGCAGCGCGCGGAGGGTGCGAGCCGAAGCGAAGACGAGATAGCCGACGCCATTGACGTCGAGGATCAGGCTCTCTTCCTCGGCGCTATCGAGGACTCCCTTGAGCTTTCCGATCATGCGCCGCCTCGCGCGCGCGCCGCGCGATGCTGAGCGTGGCAAATGGCGACCGCGAGCGCGTCGGCCGCGTCGGAGGTCGACGCGGCCGACGCTGGCAGCAGCATCCTGACCATCATGGCCACCTGCCGCTTTTCTGCATGTCCAACGCCGACCACGGTCTTCTTGATGAGGTTCGCGGCGTATTCCGCCACCGGCAGGCCGGTCAGAGCGAGGCTCGCGAGCGCGACGCCGCGCGCCTGGCCGAGTTTCAGCGCCGATTGGGGATCGCGGTTGATGAATGTCTCCTCGACCGCCGCCTCATGCGGTCCCTCGCGTTCCACCAGCCCGGTGAGCAAGCGATGGATTGCCGCTAGGCGCTCGGCGAGAGAAGTTGCGGCGTCAGTCTCAATTGAGCCACATGCAATGAAGCTGAGGCGCGAGCCGGCGGCCTCGATCATGCCCCAGCCTGTTGCGCGCAGGCCGGGATCGACGCCAAGGATGCGAATCGCGCCGATCGTCATGCAACGTCTGATATCTGATTTCGAGCGCCAACGCATTTTGCGTTTGCAAGTCACGCCGCCGCGTTAGCTGATCCCGCTTCTAGGAGGACGACGCGAGTCGCTTTCCACCGGCATTTCCATATCCCGTCTTGGCGCGCCCGCCTCGCCTGCGATAGCTTGCGGCCCAACGAAAGGCGCGATTCGTGACGAGCGGCTTGAAGACGATAAAGAAAAAGGCCGCGCCGCCGCGTCCCGCTGTGATCACGCCCCATTTCGATTTCGAGCGCGAGGCCTTCGCCAACGGCCATCAATGGGTCGCCGGCGTCGATGAGGTCGGACGCGGGCCCCTGGCCGGGCCAGTCGGCGTGGCCGCGGTCATTCTCAATCCTGACGATCTGCCCGAGGGGCTCAACGATTTTAAGGTGCTCCAGGCGCCCGCGCGTGAATCGCTGTGCGAAATCATCTTTGCCAAGGCGCTCAGCGTCTCCGTGGTCTTCGCCAGCGTCGAGGAGATTGACCTCTTCAACATTCGCGGCGCGGCGCTTCGCGCCATGGCGCGCGCTGTCGCAGCCTTAAGCGTGCGTCCGCACTTTGTGCTGATAGACGGCCGCGATCTGCCGGACGGCCTTATCTGTCCCGCTCGCCCGATCATTGATGGGGATGCGCTTTCGATGTCGATCGCCGCCGCTTCAATCGTCGCCAAGACGATGCGTGACGCGCTGATGCGCAATCTCGGCCTCGAATACCCGCAATATGGTTTCGCCGAGCACGTTGGCTACGCGACGGTCGGCCACCGCCGGGCTCTGGCCTCAGCAGGCCCCTGCCCCTATCACCGGCGCTCGTTTCGAACTCGAGCCCCAGCAAGAATGACCAGCGGCCGAAAAGTTTCAAAAGAGTTGAAATCGTATATCCGCTAGAACGACTTGCGCCGTACGAAAACGACACAGCGGAATGCGTGACGGCATAACCGGACCTTTACTTTAAACCGAGCATAAACGACGCGCCGGCTCGAACGATCCGGCTCATGCGTCGAGTGGTTGCGTTTATGCGTATCGCGCGTGCCGGAGCGTTCCGCCTCCCCGCCCAGATTCAGGTTTTGCGTACTGGGGTCGGCGAGGCGAAACGCCCGGCCGCGAAGCTCGAGCCGCGCGGCAAGGAGAGCCCTCCCCGCGATGTGATCCTGGTGGGCGATTGCGTCGCCGAAATGATGCGGCTTCCGCCAGCCTCGGTCGATCTCGTCTTCGCCGATCCGCCCTACAACCTGCAACTCGAGGGGGCGTTGTCGCGTCCCGATCAAAGTGTCGTCGACGGGGTGGATGACGCCTGGGACAAGTTCGCCGATTTTGCCGAATACGACGCCTTCACGCGCGACTGGCTGACTGCCGCTCGGCGGCTTATGAAACCCGCCGCCACGATCGTGGTCATCGGCTCCTACCACAACATCTTCCGCGTCGGCGCGATCTTACAGGATCTCGGCTTCTGGATCCTGAACGACATTGTCTGGCGCAAAGCCAACCCGATGCCGAACTTCCGCGGGCGCCGCTTCACAAATGCCCACGAGACGATGATCTGGGCGGCGCGGGGGCCCGAGGCCAAGGCCTATACGTTCAACTACGAGACCTTGAAGGCCGGCAACGAAGACGTGCAAGTCCGTTCCGATTGGTTCTTGCCGATCTGCACGGGCGCTGAGCGGCTCAAGGACGAGAGCGGGCGAAAGGCCCACCCGACACAAAAGCCAGAAGCGCTTCTTCAGCGGGTGTTGCTCGCCGCTTCCAACCCAGGCGATCTGGTGCTCGATCCCTTTTTCGGCTCCGGGACAACTGGAGTCGCCGCGCGGCGCCTCGGTCGCTCGTTTATTGGCCTCGAGCGGGATGCGGCTTATGCCGAAGCGGCGCAGAAGCGTGTCGACGCCGTCGAGCCGCTGCCTGAAGCCGCGCTCGCGCTTGCGCCCACTCGCCGCAGCGAGCCGCGCGTGGCTTTCTCAAGCGTCGTCGAAGCTGGACTCGCGCGCCCGGGCGAGCAACTGGTTGATGCGGGGCGCCGTCACCATGCCTTGGTGCGAGCAGATGGCGCGCTCACCGCAGGCCCGGCCGTAGGCTCTATCCACAAGATCGGCGCGCTGGTGCAAGGGCTGCCCGCATGCAACGGCTGGACCTTCTGGCATGTGGAGCGCGAAGGCCGATTGGCCCCAATTGACGAACTCCGCGCCGTGATGCGCGCGACAATGCGGGAACCGGGGGAATAAACCAAGGGAACAGCTGCGGCGCGTCTAGGCGGTTAGCGGAGTTGCTTTGGGCTGGAGCGGCCCAGCGGAAACGGTCTGGGTAACAGTTTCTTGCAGAAAACCAGAAATTGAAATAGACTTGCCTTATGAGCACTCCGTTCCTTGGCCATGCCCAATCGTGCGCTGACCGGCTCGACGGCGCTTTCTTGGGCCCAAAGGCGACGAGAAAAAAACTTTCGGAAAAAACCAGCGTAATCCATTGATAAGTCTCGATTCGGACGAAAAATCCAAGGAAATCCAAGCTTTTCCAACCATCAAAATCGGGGGTTTTTGCCTTAACAGGATCATCGCTAAGAAAATCCAAATCAAGTCAACTGGACTGACCGCCCCGCTGCCTATGGCCAGCGAGGGGCCAAGCAGAATGCGCGAGCGAACGCGGGGCGCCAGCCCCCGCCTACGGTCGGAGTCCGCTTTCCTGGTGAAAGCCGTGGGATCAGCAGGGCGTAGAGCCTGGTCCTGGGAATTTCACTTTGGCGAGGATTTCCTCCGCCTGGACGGCGACATGCGTCGCCGGAAAAAGGCCATCGACAATCAGATGCGCGAGCCCATGCACGAGGCCCCAGGCCGCTAGCGCCGCGTGATTGTCGTTGATCGGCCGCGGATCGATCTCGGTGACGCCGCGCACCAATATCGCCTCGACCCCTGCGCTCGCCGACTGGAGTGCTGGATATTTCGTGCGCTCGGCGAGAACAGGCCCGAACATGAGGCGAAAAAGGCCACGGTTCTGGTTAGCGAACTCGATATAGGCAAGACCACCTCGGACGAGGGGATCGGCGCCCTGGGTCGCGCCCTGCATCGCCGCAGCGAGCTCGTGGAAACCTTGGGCCGCGACGGAAGCAAGGAGATCCTCCTTGTTGGTGAAATGGCGATAAGCGGCGGTCGCCGACACGCCCACGCGCCGGGCAGTCTCGCGCAGGCCAACCGCCTGCAACCCGTTCTCGTCAAGAATCTCACGAGCCGCCGCCAATAACGCAACCGGAAGGTTCCCGTGTCGATAGGAACGCATGGAATCCATTCAAGCCTCGCCTATCCGCGTTCACATTGTGAACGACTGGGCGCCATCAAGGTTCCACCGCGCTAGACCCTAAAGATTCCGTGTCAGGGCCGTCCCGGCGCGATTAATGCCCAAGGCTCGGCGATTTTGAGCCCGCCCTTCAGGCTCAGGAAGGCGAGGATCGCTTCCATCCCTTCCCCTATTTTCATGTTCGCGAGCACGAATGGGCGGCCCCTGCGCATCCTGAGCGAATCGGTGGTCATCACTTCGAGCGAGGCGCCCACGTAAGGCGCGAGATCGATCTTATTGATCACGAGCAGGTCCGAGCGCGTTATGCCTGGGCCGCCTTTGCGCGGTATTTTTTCGCCGCCGGAAACGTCAATAACATAGATCGTAAGATCGGCGAGCTCGGGCGAGAAGGTCGCCGCAAGGTTGTCGCCGCCCGATTCGATGAGGATCAGATCGAGATTGTCGAACCGCTTGCGCATTTCCGAGACCGCCGCGAGGTTGATCGAGGCGTCCTCGCGGATCGCCGTGTGCGGACACCCGCCGGTTTCGACGCCGAGGATGCGCTCGGGCGGGAGCGCGCCCGCCTCAACCAGAATCCGGGCGTCCTCCTTTGTGTAGATGTCGTTGGTGATGGCGGCGATCTCGAGCTGATCGCGCAACCGCTTGCAAAGCTGCTCCATGAGCGCCGTCTTGCCGGAGCCGACGGGGCCCCCGATGCCGACGCGAAGGGGTTGTTGGTTCGTGCTCATGACCGGAACAGCCTCGAATATTGTGTCTCGTGACGCATGGCGGCGATGTCGGAGCGGAACGCGCAACCCCCGAGTCCAGCGAGGCCTGCCGTTCGAGCTTCGCGCGTGAGATCCCGAATGCGCGGCACGAGGGCGGCCAGGATTCTCTGGCCGTCCGTCTGCCCGATCGGACCGAGCCGCAATGCCGCCGACACGAGATTGCCGACTTGCGTGAGGATGAACGCTCCGATGCTTGTGTCAAGCGACTGAGCGTGCCCGCTCGCCGCTGCGGCGACCGCGACCGGATAGGCGATGCGGCTACCCCCGGCTCGCTCAAGCCGACGCAGCGGCTCGCAATCCCAAGCTGCGCGCGCGGCGGCGACGAAAGCCGCCCCCTGCGCCGTCGTCTCCAGGCGCCGCTCGGCCGAAGGCGTCAGCGCGACCGCCAGCGTGTTGATCTCAGCGAGCTCCGCCCAATCGGCCGCCTCTGAGGCGCGGAAAGCGGCCGCGAACAGGACGGCGTCCGAGCGCGGAGCGCCGAATTCGAGCAGATCGACGAGCCAACCCTGAAGCGAGGCCGCATCCGCTATGTCGCCTGCCTCGACCGCCCATTCGAGCCCGTGCGAATAGGCAAAGGCGCCGACCGGAAACGTCGGCGAGAGCCAGATCAGGAGCGGCAGCGCGCCGCGGTCAGTCTCGGCGACTGTGACCATGATCGTGGTCGTGGTCGTGGTCGTGGTTGTGATGATGGTCGTGGTCGTGCGCGTGTCCATGATCATGATCATGGTCATGGCCGCGGCCGTGAGAGCTGGGGGCGCCGCCGTCGCCCTTCGCATAGGCGCCGCCTTCGGGATTGAACGGCGCTTCGAGCGCGATCACGCGCGCCCCGAGACCTTCGGCCATCGCCTCGATGACGGAATCGCGACGGATGCGCAGCGCTTTCGACGTCATTTCGGTCGGCAGATGTCGGTTGCCGAGATGCCAGGCGACGCGGATCAGGGCGAGCGCGTCAGCGGCGCGGATCTCTGCCAGCGGTTCTGGCTCGGCGACCACTTCCACCAACCGGCCGTCTTCAAGCCGCAAACCGTCGCCTCCACGCAGCATCGTCGCTTCGGGCAAGTCGAGCAGGAATTCGAGGCCGCCGACTGCGGTCATGGCGACGCGCCGGCGATAGCGCTCATCGAAGTCGAGCACGACGGTATCTGCCGGAGCGCCCGACCAATGGCCGGCCGGAACAACTTTTTCGGCGCGGAGCATCATTGCCTTTGGGGTTTGGACGTTTGCGTCACGGGGCGGGTAATGAACCAAGTTTGGACGATAAGCGAAGCAAACGCCAGCCGGCCTGTAAGCCGGGTTCTGTATGGCCGGGGCTCATCGCCCCGACGTGACGGCCATTCCTCTGGGACGCCCGTTGCCGGGCGCCTCAAGCAACCAACCCGAGCGGCGGGGCCAACGGATGAGGCCTTGCAGCGCTTGACGCGCGGCGTGTCGCTCCTATTCGGTTTTGCTCCCGGCGGGGCTTGCCATGCCGCCGACGTTGCCGTCCGCGCGGTGCGCTCTTACCGCACCCTTTCACCCTTGCCGTGTCGCTTTGAGGGCCCTGCGGCCCGCGATTCGGCGGTTTGCTTTCTGTGGCGCTTTCCCTGGGGTCGCCCCCGCCGGACGTTATCCGGCGCCGTATCCGTATGGAGCCCGGACTTTCCTCCGCTTTTAGACGGCGGCCGTCCGGCCGACTGGCGGAGGAGGGCATAGGAGGCCAGGGCGATGGCGGTCAAGTGGAATCGGACCGGCTCTAGCACGAATTCCGAGCGCTAGGCGCGGAACCAATGGCTGCGCAAGTTCATTGAGGGTTCACATGAACTGTGGGACTGTGGGGTTCAGGAATATATCCGCTTCCGCCGCCTCATTTTTCGGTTTAAGGGCTTCGAGGCGCGACGAAGTCGAGTTTCGGGCCTTTTTGGGGACGATGGACGGGAGTTTGCAGCACATGAAGACGATGTTGGCGCTTTCGCTGGCGTTGGGCGCCGCTTTATCTGTCTCTGCCTGCGAGACCCCCCAGCAGCAGAACGCGCTTGTGGGCGGCGCGCTCGGCGCGGGCACGGGCGCTCTGATCGGTTCAGCGGTGTCGGGCGGCAGCGCTGGCGGCGCCCTGGCGGGGGCAGCGATCGGCGCCGGCTCCGGAGCGCTCATTGGCTCGGCCGCGACGCCTGGGCCGGGCTACTACGGAGGGCCCCCAGGTTACTATGCTGGGGCCCCGGGTTACTATGGCGCCCCGCCGCCGCCTCGGCGATGCGCCCAATGGGCGTATGATTACAACGGCAACCGCGTGTGCACCGCTTTCTATTGAGGCAATAGGGGAACATGAAAAAAACTCTCGCTTTAGCGCTGGCGCTCGCTGGCGCGCTCTCTGTCTCAGGCTGCTATACGCCGCAGCAACAGACGGGCACGCTCGCTGGAGGCGCGATCGGCGCGGGCACGGGCGCATTGATAGGCTCGGCGGTTTCCGGAGGCAGCGCGGGGGGCGCAATCGCCGGGGGCTTGATTGGGGCCGGGACTGGCGCTTTAGTTGGCAACGCTGTGACGGCGCCGCAGCCGAGCGGCCGATGCGCGCAGTTTGGCTACGACTATAACGGCAATCGCGTCTGCACCGCGTTCTATTGAACCCAAAAGGGGGGGAATGATGAAGAAAGGTTTTACCGCGTTGGCGCTCGTGAGCGCTCTTTCCGTGTCGGGCTGCTACACGCCCCAACAGCAACAGGGCACGCTGGTCGGCGGCGCGCTCGGCGCCGGAGGCGGCGCGCTGATCGGTTCGGCGCTCACTGGCGGTAGCGCGGGCGGGGCTATTGCTGGCGGCATTATCGGCGCGGGCACGGGCGCGCTGATCGGCAACTCCGTGACGGCGCCTCGCTATCACGGGCGCTGTGCGCGCTGGGGCTGGGACGGCTACGGCCACCGCGTCTGCCGCGCCTGGTATTGATCAATCCAAGCCTCCCGCGCCATGGCTAGCTCTCGCCATGGCGCGGCCTTGTCATCTCCCGCCCCCGGCTCCGGCCGCGGGCGATGACCACCTTATTTCCTGATAGCCCGCTCGTCGTTCGGCTCGTGCCGTCCCCGAACTTCGGGGAACGGCGCGGGTTTGGCCAGCCTAACTGCATCATCTTGCACTATACGGGCATGCCGACGGGCGCGGCCGCGCTGAAGGCGCTGACCGATCCCCTCGCCGAAGTGTCAGCGCATTATCTCGTTTGGGAAGATGGCGCCATTGCCCAACTGGTCGCGGAGCACGCTCGCGCGTGGCATGCAGGCAGAGGATCATGGAAAGGTGAAACCGATCTGAACTCGGCGTCGATCGGGATCGAGATCGTCAATCCCGGCCATGAGGGCGGCTCACCGCCCTTTCCGGCCCGCCAGATCGAGGCGACGATCGCGCTCGCGCGAGACATTTGCAGGCGCTGGGCGA
Source organism: uncultured Alphaproteobacteria bacterium (assembly GCA_963737365.1). GTDB lineage: Bacteria > Pseudomonadota > Alphaproteobacteria > Rhizobiales > Beijerinckiaceae > Roseiarcus. The sequence continues at coordinate 847,126 of CAVTSD010000001.1, read as the reverse complement.
TCGCGCCCGAGCGCGTCCTCGCCCATTCCGACATCGCGCCGGCGCGCAAGCGCGATCCGGGCGAAGCGTTTCCGTGGGCTACGCTTTGGCGGAACGGCGTCGGCCATTGGACCGAGCCCGCCCCGCTCGCCGGGCCGCCGCTCTTCGGCGCCGAGGAGGAAGGCCCGCCGGTTCGGGCGCTGCAGGCGATGCTCGCCCTCTACGGCTATGGCGTCGAACTCACCGGGGTCTACGACCGCCAGACGCGGCAGGTGGTCACGGCCTTCCAGCGGCACTTCCGACCGGAGCTAGTCGACGGCGAGGCCGACGCCTCAACCTTCGCGACGCTGAAGGCATTGATCGATCGGCTCGCGGTCGGACTGCCTCCAACGACGTGATTCGGGCGAGTAAAACAATATTAATTTGTAATAATACGAGATCGATCGATTTGGATTGTTTGGGCGGGTCGCGCTTTTGCCGCCAAAACCTTAGGTTTTACCCATTGGATTATCTTGGATTTCCTTGGATTCCTTCGTGCGAAACGAGCCTTTTCAATGGGTTGCGCGCGATAAACGGCAAAATAAATTTCTTGTGGCTTTCACCGCCGCCCTCGCTGGAAAGACCCAGGGTTAAGGGGAACAGCAGGATTCTTCATCGGGGCGAGCCTAACTCAATTTCCGATTTTCTGCAACCAATTGTAGCCCCGCCCTACCCTCAACCTCTCGGAGCCAAATGCAGTTCGCGTTCGACAGACAGGGCGCCGAGCGTAAGAGCTGCTGCGTTTGAAATGAATTGTCATTGCGAGGAGCGCAGCGACGAAGCAATCCAGAGAACGGAGGCGCCCTGCGTTCCCCTATATTGCCTCGCATCGCTCGCGATGACGATCGCGGTTCGACCAAATGCAACCTGCTTTCGGCGCCCGTCCTCAGCCGACCTCGACCTCCTCCTTGAGATGCCCGAGCGCCTTTTCTTTCGCCATCAGCGCTGCGTGGTCGCGGGCGAGGAACGTATAGACGGCTGGGGTGACGAACAGGGTGAACAGCGTTCCTATCGCCATGCCGAAGAAAATGGTGACCCCGATGTTGAAGCGCGAGACGGCGCCGGCGCCAGTGGCGAAGATGAGCGGCGCCATGCCGACCACCATCGCCGCGGTCGTCATCAGGATAGGTCGTAACCGCACGGCGGCGGCCTCCTCGATCGCGGCGCGCCGCGAGAGCCCGTGGCTCTCCTGCAGTCGGTTGGCGAAATCGACCATCAGGATGCCGTGCTTGGAGATGAGGCCGATCAGTGTGACAAGGCCGATCTGCGAATAGATGTTGATGCTGGCGAAGCCGAGCACGCCGCCGACATTGAGCGGCAAGAGCGCGCCGAACAAGGCGGTCGGCAGAGCGATGAGAATGATTAGCGGATCGCGGAAGCTCTCGTATTGCGCAGCCAGCACGAGATAGATCACGATGAGCGCGAACACGAACACGTAGACGAGCGCGTTGCCCTCCTGCTCGTACTGCCGAGAATCGCCCTGGAAGTCATAGCTGTAGCCTTCCGGAAAAATCTCTTTCGATTTCGCGGTCAGAAAATCGAGCGCTTCGCCCAGCGTGTGTCCAGGAAAAGGAACGCCCGAGAGGGTGGCGGAATTGAGCTGCTGGAAGCTCGTCAGCGCGTTCGGCTGCACGTTTTCCGAGACCGTCGCCACCGCCGAAAGCGGGACAAGCTCGCCGTTGGTGGTGCGCACCTGATACCGGGTCAGCCAGGCGGGAGAGAAACGGAACTCGCGCGGCGCCTGGGGGATAACCTGGTAGCTGCGGCCATAGAGACTGAACAGATTGACATAATTGCCGCCAAGCATGGTCGCCAGCGCCGTGCCGACATCGGACATGTTGACGCCGATGCGGTTGGCTTTGTCGGCGTCGACCTTGAACTCAAGCTGCGGCGTATCGAATTTGAGGTCGACGTCGGTGAACAGGAACAGGCCGCTTTCCTGGGCCGCTTGCTGCATTTTGAGCGCGACATCCGCGAGTGTCGTATAGTCGCCGGTGGTGCGGATGACGAACTGCATCGGCGGGCCGCCGGTCGAACCGGGCAATGCGGGCGGCGAAAACGCCTGCACCTGCGCCTGTGGAACGCTGAGGAATTTCGGCCTAAGCTCACCGAGGATCTGCTTCTGGGTCTTGCTCCGCTCGTCCCAGGGCTTGAGGAGAAAGCCGGCAAAGGCATTGCGGACGCCGCCGGAGCCGTTGATGGTGAAAACGTGCGCGATCTCTGGCGTCTCGCGCACGCCGTCATACAGGGCCTTCGTCGCTTGCTCGGTATAGTCGAGGTTGGCGACCTGCGGCGTCTTGATCAGCGAGAGCAGAATGCCCTGGTCCTCTTCCGGAGCGAGCTCTCGCGGCGTCGTGACGTACATGACGGCGGTCAGCGCCAGCACGCCGACCAGGATCAGCATGGTGAGGGCGCGGAAGTTAAGCGAGCTGTGGAGGCGACGCTTGTAAGCCCGGCGGAGGCTTAAGAAAGCACTATCAAGTTTCCGCGCGAACCAGGTTTCGTTCTTTTCTCGGCTCAGCAGCTTTGAGCACATCATGGGCGAGAGCGTCAGCGCAATGAAGCCGGACACGATGACGGCCCCCGCCAGCGTGAAGGCGAATTCGCGAAACAGAACCCCAGTGACGCCAGAGACAAAGCCGATCGGCGCATAGACCGCGGCGAGCGTGATGGTCATGGCGATGATCGGCAGCGCGATCTCGTGCGCGCCGCGAATCGCCGCATCGAACGGCGTCATGCCCTCCTCGATGTGGCGGTGAATGTTCTCCACCACCACAATTGCGTCGTCGACCACGAGGCCGATGCCGAGCACGAGAGCCAGCAGCGTGAGAAGATTGATCGAATAGCCAAGCGCCATCAGCGCGATCATCACCCCGATGAGAGAAAGCGGGATGGTGACGATCGGAATGAAGGTCGACCGCAGATTGCCGAGGAAAAGGAAGATCACCACGATCACGATCGCCGCCGCTTCCGCCAGCGTCTTCGCCACCTCGTAGATCGAGGCGCGGATGAAAGTGGTCGAATCGTAAGCGATCGTAGCTCTCAAGCCGGTCGGCAACTGCTCCTGGATGCTCGGCATGATCGCGCGCACGCCGTTGATCACCGTCAGCGGATTGGCCTCCGGCGTGCCATAGATGCCGACGAAGACCGCCTTGAGGCCGTCGAAGACCGAAGACGAATTGACGCTTTGCGGTCCGAGATCGATTTTCGAAACGTCGCCGAGGCGCACCAGCGCATCGCCGTGCGCCGCGATCACGAGCTGCCCGAACGCCTTGGCGCTATCGAGCGAGGTCAGCGCGTTGACGCTGATCTGGGTATAGTCGCCTTTGACCTCGCCGGCAGCGGTGGTGAAGTTATTCGCATTGAGCGCCGCTCGCACATCGTTCGGGGTCACCCCGAGGGACGCCATACGCGTCGGATCGAGCCAGATGCGCATGGCGAAGGTTTGGCCGCCAAGGATCTGCGCGTTGGCGACGCCATCCACAGTCTGCAGGCGCGGCTGGACGACGCGGGTCAGATAGTCGGTGATCTGAGACGGCGTCATCACCTCCGAGTTGAACGACAGATACATGAGCGCGAAGCCCTGGCCCGTCTGCTTGACCACGACCGGATCATTGGCGTCGCGCGGCAGAAGACCGCGCACCTGATTGACCTTGGACAGAGTGTCCGCCATCGCGCGATCGGGATTGGCGTCGAGCCGCAAATTGAGGGTGATGGTCGACGTGTTCTGCTGCGAGGTCGAGACCAGCGTGTCGATGCCTTCGGCGCTCGCTACGGCCTGCTCGATCGGGGTCGTGATAAACCCCTTGATGACGTCGGCCGCTGCGCCTGGGTAAGTCGTGGTGATGGTGATCGTGGTGTTCGAGGTCTCGGGAAATTGCCTTACCTGAAGCCGGAAGGCCGCCATTCCGCCGACGAGCAGAATGAGCAAGCTGACGACGCTCGCCAACACCGGGCGCCGGATGAAGAGATCGGTGAAAGCGTTCATCGGCGATCCGTCACGGCCGTGGCGTTTCGGCAGGCGTCGGAAGCGCGGCTGTTTCGTCGACCGTGACCGGCATATAGGCCTGCAACTTGATCTGGCCGGCTGTCACCACGCGCTCGCCTGCCCTCAGACCATCCACGATCGCAATTCTCTCGCCACGAGCCGGACCGACGTGCACGAAGCGGCGCTCAACGATGAGGCCGCTGGGTCCCCCCTTGTCGCTCACACCGCCTTCCTCCCGCGCATGCGGGGCCGCTCTGACGACAAAAACGTTGTCGCCGTAGAGGCTGTAAACGATCGCGGTGCGGGGCACGGTCAAGACGGAAGCGGGTTCACCCGTTGTGACCATGAGGTTGGCGAACATGCCGGGCAAAAGCTTGCGGTCGCCGTTGGCGAACACGGCGCGGGCAGTGACATTGCGTGATTCGGCGCTGACGCGCGCGTCGATCGCCTGGATCTTGCCCTCGAAACTGCGGCCAGGGATGGCGTCGACCGTCATCGTGACCGATTGGCCGGCGGCGAGCGAGCGGAGCGCCTCCTCGGGCACGGGAAAGTCGGCGTAGATCGGGTCGAGTTGCTGCAGGGTCACGAGGCTCGTCCCCACCGGGACATATTGCCCGAGATCGACGTTGCGCAGGCCGAGCCTGCCGGCGAACGGCGCCCTGATCGCCTTTTGGGCGATGACGGCGCGCGTTCGCTCAACGGTCGCCGCCGCCGAGTCGCGGGTTGCGACCGCCGCGTCGACGGTCGATTGGGGGGTATTGCCCTGAGCGACGAGCGTCTTTTGGCGCGTCAGCGTCGTTTCGGCGTTCTTCAGCTGCGCAAGGCCATTGGCGAGGTCGGCCTGCTCGACCGAATTGTCGATATTAATGAGAAGCGCGCCCGATCCGACATCGTCGCCCGACTCGAAATGGATCGCGGACACGTCGCCGGCCGCCTGCGGCGCGATGGCGATGCCTTGGGTTGCGCGCAAGGTGCCAATAGCCGTCAGCTCAGGGGGCCATTTCTCTGTTTTCACCGCCTCGGCCGCCACCGCCGTCGGCTTCGGCGCGAAGGCGGCGTTGATAAAGCCCTTGATCATCGGAGGCTTGATGACGAACTGGAAATAGGCGAGGCCGCCGGTCAGCGCGGCCAAGAAGGCCAGCGTTAAGAAGAACACGATCGGTCGGCGAGCGACGAGCGGAACCCTTGCGATCAGGAGCAGCAACCCAAGTAGCGCGCCCCCAACCATGAAGACGAGCGGGGGAAGAGGCGTATGCACGAGCGCAAATTGCCCCGCCACGCCGAGCGCGAGCAGCGCCAGGGCGAGCAAGATCAAAAGCCGGTACGTCAGGCGCCGCATCGCTTCCTTCCGATTGGGCAAGGTTCCGATGCCCGCCTTGTGCAACATTTCCTCTAAGATCGATACGAGTAGGGCGAAAATTTGTACCTTGAAGCTCGGGCCTGCCTCTCGCCACCGACTGCCGTCGCCATTATGCTTGCATTCGGCCGCAAGGAGCGGTCTGATTCGGGAGGTTTATCAATGATCAAGACGATCGCAATGGTTGCGCTTGCGCTCGGCGTCGCCGGGGCTCCGGCGCTCGCCTATGCCGATGACGCCTGCATGACGCAGGCGATGGACAAGAAGCTCGCCGGCGCCGCCAAAACCAGCTTCATGACGAAATGCGAAAGGACGTCCTGCGAGTCACAGGCGACCGACAAGAAGCTGCATGGCGCGGCGATGAACTCCTTCGTCAAGAAGTGCACGAAAGACGCGATGGCGATGTGAGGTCCGAGTCCGCCGCCGTTTAAGACGGGGGTAGGCGGCGGAGCTGGCAATTACGGCGCGCGTGTGAGCCTGCGTCGTCACGACTTTGTTCGGGTGTCAATCGGCCCGCCACAAGGGGCGAAGCCTATTCCTTGACCGCGCCGGTCAGGCTCGAGACGTAATACTCGACGAAGAACGAGTACAGGATCACCACTGGCAGCGAGCCGAACAGCGCCGCCGCCATCAGCGAACCCCAATGGTAGACGTCGCCTTCGACCAGTTCGGTGATGGCGCCGACCGGGACGGTCTTGTTCTCCGACGAGGAGATGAAGGTCAGCGCGTAAATGAATTCGTTCCACGATAAAGTGAAGGCGAAGATGCCGGCCGAGATCAGGCCGGGAATAGCCAGCGGCAGCGTGATCTTCCAGAGGATCTGCAGCCGCGTTGCGCCGTCGATCAGCGCGCATTCCTCGAGCTCGTAAGGGATCGTGCGGAAGTAGCCCATCAGGAGCCAGGTGCAAAAGGGCACGAGGAAAGTTGGATAGGTCAGGATCAGCGCCCAGTCGCTGTCGAACAGGCCAATCTTGAAGATGATTGCAGCGAGCGGAATGAACAGGATGCTGGGCGGCACGAGATAGGCGAGGAAGATCGCGAGCCCGACGTAACGCGCGCCCGAGAACCTTAGGCGTTCGATGGCATAGGCCGCGCAGACGCTGCAAAATAGGGAAATCGCCGTCGCCGCTACCGATACGACCATCGTGTTGATGAGCCAGGAAGGATAGCTCGTCTCGAAGAACAGCTTCTTGATATGTTCGAGCGTCGGGTGGGCGACCCAGAAGGGATTGAAGCGCGCGTAATCGTAGAGCTCGTCGTCCGGCTTAAAGGTCGTCGTCGTCATCCAGTAGAATGGAAACAGCAGGACGAACAGGAAGACGACCAGGGGAAGATAGAGTGTGAAGAGCCGCCGCGGCAAGCTCTCCAGATAGTCCATGCCCTCAGTTGTGTCGCCGGTGACAGCCATCGTCAGTCCCGCGAGCCTTGCTGCCATTTTCGACGCTGCAGGCCGAAATAGCTGAACAGGATGGCCGCCAGCAGAAACGGCACCATCGCGTCGGCGATCGCGGCGCCCTCGCCGAGGTTTCCACCTGTGATGGCGCGCTGAAACGAGAGCGTCGCCATAAGCTGGGTGGCGTTCATCGGGCCCCCGCGCGTGATCGCGTAAATGAGCTGGAAGTCGGTGAATGTGAGCAGCACTGAGAAGGTCATGACGACCGCGATGATCGGCGACAGCATCGGCAGGGTGACGAAGCGAAAGCGCTGCCAAGGTCCCGCGCCATCCAGCGTTGCCGCCTCGTAAAGGGAGGGCGAGATCGTCTGCAGTCCGGCAAGCAGCGTGATCGCCACGAACGGGATGCCGCGCCAGACATTGGCGAAGATCACCGACCAGCGCGCATTCCAGGGCGAACCAAGAAAATCAATGTACTGGGTGATGAGACCGAGCTTGATGAGCGACCAGGAGATAATCGAGAATTGCGGATCGTAGATCCACCAGAAGGCGATCGCCGACAAAACCGTCGGCGTGACGAACGGCAACAGCACGACGGCGCGGATCAGCGACTTCATCGGCATTCGCCGATTGAGCAAAAGCGCGAGGTAGAGGCCCAAGCCAAACTTGAGTGCGCTGGCCACCACCGTATAAAAGGTCGTGTTGAAGACCGAGAGCCAGAATATCTGGTCGTGGGCGAGAGAGATGAAGTTGGCCAAGCCAACGAAGCGGCCCGCCTGGCCAATCGTGGCGTCGGTCATCCCGAGCCAGAAGCCTAAGCCCAGCGGATAGGCGAGGAAGACCAGCAGGAACGCCGTCGCTGGCGCAATCATGAGGAGGCCCAGAACATTGCGGTCGTCGAGGAGGCGAAGCACGGACCGGCGGCGCGCCGGAAGCGGCCGCGCTGCTTCTTGAGCCGGGGTCAACGAAGCCATCAGCCGCCGTCTCGACCGTCACGAGAGGGTGAGTCAATTCGGCGAATGCGGGCCTCCCCCTTCATCGTCGCGCGTTGGCGCTACGAGCAACCTTCGCTTCAAGCGTTGTAATACCGCTTCACCCGCTCGGCTGCGTCGTGCGCCGCGTCTTTGGGCGACTTGTTTCCGGTGCACGCCTCACCGAACATGTCGACGACGACAAAATCGCCCATGACCGCCGCCGAAGCATTTCCAAGCGCGCCCGAATAGCCGTCATCGAGCGCGTACTTTAGAACGTCTCGGAACGGGGTGACCTTCGGATCGGCGGTCCAGATCGGATTGTCGTTCCAAGCCGGCAGCGGAGGCGCGACATAGCCGTTCGATTGCGTCTCCCAAGTGTCGACTTGCGGCTTGTCCCACATGAAGCGGAGATATTCGCGGACTGCGTTCGGGTATTTGGTGTAGGAATAAGCGTAGGTGTTGAGGATGTTTTGCTGCTCGGTCGGGTGTCCGACCGGGCCGATCGGCATGTTGGCGTGATCCATGTCGGCGGCGATGGCCTTCAGCGCCGGATCGGGCGAGTTCTTGGCGACGGTGTAGATCGATATGCCGTTCAAGGTCAGGCCGATCTGATCGGCGAGGAAGGCTTTGTTGTTGCTCGGATCAAGCCACGACAACACGCCCTCGATGTAAGTCGCATAGAGCTGCTTGGCGTATTCGAGCGCGGCGATGGTCTCGGCGGAATCGATCGCGACATTGTTCTTGTCGTCGACGGTCTTGCCGCCGAACGCCCATAGGCACCATTGGGTCCATCCGTTGGCGTCGCCGGTCGCGTGCCCCAGCGCGAAGCCTGGCGGCTTGCCGGCTTTTTTGAGCCCCTGGCATAACTTCAGATACCCCACGGTGTCCTTCGGGAACTCGTCGAAGCCGGCAGCGTGCATCGTGCTGATGCGATAGTTCATGCAGCCGCCGCTCGCGCCTTGTGGGAGTGCGATCCACCGATTTCCACTCATTCCGTATTTGCGCGCGACCGGATACCAGCCGCCCGACTTCGCCCCGATGTACTCGGCGAGATCGGTGAGATCGAGCAGCTTGTCCTTGAACTTGAACGGGTCGTCGAGAGTGCCCATGATGATATCGGGCCCCGCGCCGACATTGGCGGCGACGGCCGATTTCGGTCGGATGTCGTCCCAGCTTTCCGCGTCGACGCGCACCTTGACGCCGGTCTTCTCCGAGAATTTCTTGGTGTTGGCGACGAAACTGTCGAACTCCGCCTGGATGAATTGCTTCCAGCGCAGAACGCGGATTGAAGCCCCAGCTTCCGGCGCGGGGCCATTCCAAGTCGGCTCGGCGCGCGCAACGCCGGGCATGAGCAGCAATCCCGCCGCGCCGCCGGATTGCAAAACGTGGCGCCTGGTGACGTCCACCATATCGTCCTCCCTAATTTGGCGCCCGAAGCGCTTTTTTATCCACACTATACCGGGCTACGACCAGGCGCCAAGGCGCAGCCCGTTCAGCATCGCGTGCGCTACGGTTTGCCGCCGTCGCCTGGAGGCGGATAGGCGCTGACAAATCCGTCCCGGTTCGGCATCTGAATCTTGGCGAGTGTGGCCGCGTCGAGCGTCGTGTCCTGCGCGACAATCCCGTTGAGGAACAGCACATAGGCGGACACGGCGTAGACTTCATCCGGGCTAAGTGACTGCGGCGCATTAAGCGGCATGGCGCGGTGCACATAGTCGAACAAGGTCGTCGCATAGGGCCAGAAGCTGCCGACGGTCTTTTCCGGCTTTTTTTCGCGCAGCGTGCCGATGCCGCCGACAAGTCGAACCATCGGCTTGCCCTCGCCGTGGGCGCCGTGACAACTCGCGCATTTGTCGGCGAAAATTGCTTCCCCTTGCCGAACGTCGCCATGCCCAGGCGGCAGGCCCGCGCCGTCAGGCGAAATGTCGATATCCCAGCCCTTGATCTCCGCCGGCGTGGCCGGACGGCCAAAGTCGTAGCGCTCAGCAGCATAGGCGGCGCCGGAAGCCGCAATAGCGGCTGCGAAGGCGACGCGTGCGATTTTAGCCGGCATTGGTCACCACGCCGCTGGCTGCGACGCTCCAGGTCTGGATCGCGTTGTAATGATAGTAGGAGCGGACGTCGCGCACTTTCAGGAGCGCCTCGCGTGTTGGCTGGACATAGCCCGTCTCGTCAGTGACGCGGCTTGCGAGCGTCGCGGGGCCGCCGTCCCAACGCCACGGCGCGCGAAACCGGGTCAGGCACTTCGACAGGATCGGCTCTTGGAGCGCGGCGTCGCGCCATGTCGCGCCGCCATCGGTCGACACTTCGACGCGGGAAGCCTTTCCCGATCCCGACCAGGCGAGGCCGGAGATCTCGTATAATCCTGGCGGGCCAAGCTTTTGTCCACCGGACGGGAACGTGATGACCGACTTCGCCTCCATGACGAAATTGAACTGGCGCGCCACGCCATCCGGCATGAGCAACGTGTACTTGGACGTTTCCTCGCGCGTTTGGAACGGTTCGGTCCCGAGCTTGAGGCGTCGAAGCCATTTGACGCTCGTGTTGCCCTCGTACCCCGGCAGAAGCAGACGGAGCGGATAGCCCTGCTCGGGGCGCAGCCGCTCGCCATTTTGCCCATAGGCGAGCAAGGCGTCGTCGAGCGCCTTTTCGATCGGGATGCTGCGAGTCATCGCGGCTGCATCGGCGCCTTCCGCCAGCATCCATTTTGCGTCGGGCTTGACGCCCGCCTCGCCAAGAACTGTCGCCAATGGAACGCCTGTCCACTCGCAGCAACTGAGGAGGCCGTGGGTGTCCTGGGCGGTGAGTTGGGGCTTCGGCGCGCCCCAGTTTTGGGTGTTGCCGGAACATTCAAGGAAGTGAACGCGCGAGACGGATGGAAACCTTGTCAGGTCCTCCATGGTGAAGATGAGCGGCCGCTCGACCAGCCCGTGCACCATGAGCCGATGTTCCGACGGATCGATTGTCGGAACCCCGGCGTGATGGCGCTCATAATGCAGGCCATTCGGGGTGATGATTCCGTGCAGGTCCTGGAGGGGCGTCAGGCTGAACGAGGAGAGCCGCGTCGCCGGCTCGGGCGAGCCCTGGCGATAGCGGCGCACGACATCGGCTTCGAACTTTGAGGGGCGCCCATAAGGGTGGCTCAGCGTCTCCTCGCCGGGTTCAAGCTGCCATTCCGGGATCGACGGCGGCAGGTTGTCGCCTTCTTGGGCAAGCGCCGGGCGGGAAACGATCGTCGCCGCCGCCGCGCCTGCGCCTCTCCCGAGCAGGCTCCGACGAGTAAGGCGCCGTTCGTCTTCGTCTCGTGGCTGGGGCGCGGCCGGGGACGGCTCGTTCTGTTTTTTGAGCGTCCTCGGGATCATCCTTGCGCTCCTCCGTTCCGGGTGTTGACGCGCGCGGTTGTGATGGTCGCCCAGATCGCTCGGTCGAACAAGTGCTTGGCGACATGGTGGGCTTCTTGCCTAATCTTCTTGAACCGCAACAAGCGTCTGGGTGTTCCCCTTGCGCCTTGACGATTCGCGGCGGCGCCTGCGAGATGGAGCCTGCGCTCGATGACAGGGCGAGCAACGGAGGGAATATGCGCCCCTTGATCAGCGCCGCCGGCATTGCGCCCCGACGCGCGGCCTGGAAATGTTCGTCCCCATGAGGCTTGGGGAGGCGCCGGATAAAAGCCTGCTCGATCCGATCGAGACCGCTTCCCGCGACGAAATCGCCGCTCTGCAGACGCGCCGTCTCGCAGTGACGCTACGGCGCGTCTACGATGCCGTCCCGGCAATACGCGCCAAGTTCGATCAGCATGGCGTTCACCCCGACGATTTCCGTAACCTTGAGGATCTGAAGCGCTTTCCCTTCACCGCCAAGTCCGACCTCAGAGCCAATTATCCCTTCGGCCTTTTCGCCGTGCCGAAGGATCAGCTGGCCCGTGTTCACGCGTCCTCCGGCACGACCGGCAAGCCCACGGTGGTCGGCTATACGCGCAACGATCTTTCGATGTGGAGCGACACGGTCGCGCGGACGATCCGCGCCGCTGGCGGGCGCAAAGGCATGATGGCGCATAACGCCTATGGCTACGGCCTCTTCACCGGCGGCCTCGGCTATCACTATGGCGCCGAGCGGCTGGGCTGCGCACTCGTGCCCATTTCCGGCGGCATGACCGAAAGACAGGTTCAGTTGATCCATGATTTCGCGCCCGACATCCTCTTCTCGACGCCGTCCTACGCCTTGTGCCTGGTCGACGAGTTCCGCGCTCAAGGGCTCGACCCGCGCCGCTCATCGCTCAAGCTTGGCAGCTTCGGCGCGGAGCCCTGGACCAACGCGATGCGCAGCGAACTCGAAAAGGCGTTCGACATGGATGCGCTCGACAGCTACGGCCTCTCCGAGGTGATCGGGCCCGGCGTCGCCGGCGAATGCGTGGAGACCAAAGACGGCCTCCATATTTGGGAAGACCACTTCTATCCCGAGATCGTCGACTCGACGACCGGCGCAGTCTTGCCGGACGGCTCCTTCGGCGAGATCGTTTTTACTTCGCTCACCAAGGAAGCGATGCCGGTCGTCCGTTACCGCACCGGCGATCTGACACGGCTCTTGCATGGCACCGCCCGGTCGATGCGGCGAATGGAAAAGATCTCCGGCCGAACGGACGACATGATGATTGTGCGTGGGGTGAACGTGTTTCCGACCCAGATCGAGGAGCTGATCTTGAAAGTCTCCGGTCTGTCGCCGCACTATCAGCTTATTCTGAGCCGGGAGGGCCGGCTGGACGATCTCGAGGTTCAGGTTGAAGCCCGAGCGCCGTCTGATCTTGACGAGGCCCGCGCGCACGCCGCCAGCGACCTCGAACGCGCCATGAAAGCGCATATCGGCATTACCGCGACCGTCAGCGTGCTCAAGCCCGGTGAGATTGAGCGGTCGCCCGGCAAGGCCAAGCGCGTCATCGACAAGAGACCCAAAGCATGACGCCGCCGACCGAAGCCGTCTTAGGGCCGTTGCGAGCCGCCGGCCTGCCCGATGATGACGTCCGGGAATGGGCCGAGGCCTTCCCGGTCACGACGGGCGATTTCGAAGCCGACGCCCGCGACTTCGAGCGCCTTCTGGCGCCGAGCGACAAGTCTCCTTCGCCAGCTGCCGTTAAAGCCGAGCAGAAACGAGGCGGAACAGGCGGCGGCAGATGCGCTCATGTCGGCCGCGCGCGCATCTCGCGAATCGTTCCTGGCTGCTCATGTCGAGCCCGTCTACGATCGCCTGACAGAAGGCGGCGCGAGGTTCCGGCGAATCGACGATCTCGTTTACGCTGCGGCGAACCTCGTTCCGGGATTGGTCCCCACGCAAAAGGAGGTCCGCGCCGAAGCCGCCCATCGGCAGGGGGATAAGGACGGCGTCGAGATCGACCAAGGCCTTTTCCTCGCCCATGCCCTTTCGCGCCCGCGCATTGGCGAGCATCTTTGCCATGCGATGCTGCTGCCAAGGCCGGAGATCGGCGCGCTCGCCGCCGAATTCGCTTCGAGCGGCGCGCTCGATCTCGGCGCGGCGCGTCTGACCCGGCGCGGCAAAGCCGTCCACCTCGACATGATCAACCCGCGTTTCCTCAATGCTGAGGACGACACGACGCTCGCTGAGACTGAGCTCGCCGTCGATATCGCGACGCTCGATCGGACGACCGAGATCGCGGTCATGCGCGGCGTTGCGGTGGACAATGAGAAATATCGGGACAAGCGCATTTTTGGCGCGGGCATCAATCTCACCCATCTCTATCTGGGCAAGATCCCCTACCTTTGGTTTCTGATTCGTGACCTTGGCTATGTGCACAAGCTCCTGCGCGGCGTCGCCTCGCCGGAAAGCCTGCCCGACGATGTGCACGGTCGGGGCGTCGAAAAGCTATGGATCGCCGCGGTCGACACGTTCGCCATCGGCGGCCATTGCCAGGCGCTTCTGTGCATGGACTACGTTCTCGCCGCGTCCGACGCCTTTTTAAGCTTGCCCGCACGCAAGGAAGGAATCATTCCCGGCTTTGCGAATTTGCGCCTGCCGCGTTTCGTCGGCGATCGCATCGCGCGACAGGCCATCCTCTATGAGCGTCGGCTCAATTGCGACAGCCCAGAGGGGCGCTTGATCTGTGACGAGATCGCGCCCCCCGCCGAGATGGACGCCGCGATCGACCGCATCGTCGAGGGGCTTACAAGCGCAGGAGCGGTCAGCGCGATCGGCAATCGTCGCGCCATACGGGTTGGCCAGGAGTTGCTCGATCTCTTTCGGCGCTACGCGTCCGCTTACGCGCGCGAGCAGGCCTATTGTCACTTCAGTCCGGCGCTGATCGGCAACCTTGAGCGCAATTGGGACGCGAAGAACAGGAAGGTCTGAGCGGCGCTGCTTGACGATTCGCACCCGCGCCTGCGAGATGATCCGACAAGACGATGCGTGGGAGGAGACATGTTCAGATTGACCGCGCCCGCAGCCGTTTGCGCGCGGGTTGGGGCAGCTTTCCGATTGTGCGCGGCCCTGGCGCTTGCGCTCGCTCTCGCGTTCGGAATCGTCGGCCCCGTCTTTGCGCAGGACAAGGAGGTCGACCTCCGTCTCTCCCTCTGGGTCCCGCCCGCTCACCCATTGACGGGCGCCGCTAAAGCTTGGGGCGAGGACATCGCGAAAGCTTCGAACGGGACGATCAAGATCACGGTCTTTCCGGCCGAGCAGCTCGGCAAGGCGTTCGACCATTACGACATGGCGCGCGACGACATCGCCGACATCACTTACGTGAACCCCGGCTATCAGCCGGGCCGTTTCCCGATCATAGCTATCGGCCAGATGCCGTTCATGTTCGGCGATGCGCGCAAGGGCACCGCGGCGCTCGATTCCTGGTACCGCAAATATGCCGCTACGGAAATGAAGGATACGCATTTCTGCTTCGCCTTCATCCATGACCCCGGCGCGCTGCACTCGCGCAAAAAGATCGTTCTGCCGCAGGATCTGCGCGGGGCGAAGGTGCGCCCGGCGCAGAGTACGATCGCCGAACTCGTGACCAGGCTCGGCGGCACGAACGTGCAGGCCTCGGCGCCAGAGGCGCGCGAGGTTCTCGAGCGCGGCGTCGCTGACGCCATCACCTTCCCCTGGGGCTCGCTTTATCTGTTCGGCATCGACAAAGTCGTCAAGCACCACATCGACGCGCCGCTCTACACGACCGTGTTCACCTTCTCGATGAACAAGGACAAATACGACTCGATGAGCCCCGCGCAGAAGAAGGTCATCGATGACCATTGCTCGACCGACTGGGCGGTGAAGATCGCCGGCCCCTGGGGCGATTTCGAATCCGCCGGCCACGAGAAGATGAAAGCAGACCCCACGCACGAGCTCGTCAAGCTCACGCCCGACCAGATGCAGGCTTGGCGGGCGACGGTCGAGCCGCTGAAAGCAAGCTGGGCGACGGCGGTGAAACAGGCCGGCGCCGATCCCGACGCCGCGCTTAGCGAGCTCAACGCTGCAATCGCCAAATATGGCGCGGGTCCGTGAGCACGGCCGATCGCCGCGGGACGGGCGCGGCAGCCAACGCAATGGACCGGTTCATTGACGGCATTGAACTCGCCGCCGCTGCGTTCATTGGGATCGTCGCGGTCGACATCTTCGTTTCCGTCCTGCTTCGCTACCTGTTCAACACGTCCATTCCCGATTCTTACGACTTCGGCCGTCTGCTGCTGGGCATACTCATCTTCTGGGGCATCGCCGCGACGAGCTACCGCGGCGGCCACATCACCGTCGATCTCGTATGGGCGGCAGCGGGTCCGCGAGGAAAGCGCGCCATCGACATCTTCGCGACGCTGGTGCTGCTGTTTATCGTCACCGTTCAGACGGCCATGTTGTTCGACAAGGTGCGCTCGACCCGCGCCGACCATGTCTTGACCTACGATCTTCATCTGCCGACCTGGCCGTTCTTTGCGGTCGCATGGGCTGGCGACGCAGCCGCCGTGATCCTAATCGCCGTGCGCACCTGGCGACTTATTTTTCATCCCGAAAAGCTCGCCCCCGATCCGGTCGCCAAGGCGTTGGAATGAGGCGGAGGCGATGAGCTCCAACGCGGCGGCCGCGCTCGGCTTTGTCGCTTTGTTCGGGTTGATTCTGCTGCGCGTTCCCGTGGGCATGGCGATGGGGCTTGTCGGCGTGGTCGGCTATGCGTCGATCGTCGGCCTCGCGCCTGCGCTCAAAATGGTCGGGCAGACCTCGATGCGGACGGTCACCGACTACACATTCGGCGTTATCCCGATGTTCCTGCTCATGGGCGCTTTCGTGTCCGCTTCCGGCATGAGCCGCGAGTTGTTTCGAGCCGCGAACAGTTTCATCGGGCATTGGCGGGGCGGACTGGGCCTTGCGACGATCGCTGCGTGCGCGGGCTTCGCGGCGATCAGCGGTTCGTCGGTCGCGACCGCCGCAACCTTCGCCACGGTCGCCTATCCGGAGATGCGGCGATACGATTATCCGCAATCTTTCGCTGCCGGGGTGATCGCCGCCGGCGGCACGCTCGGCGCGATCTTTCCGCCCTCGACGGTGCTGGCCGTCTATGGCCTCATCACTCAGCAAGACATCGGCAAGCTGTTCATCGCCGGCATTCTTCCGGGCTTGCTTGCGGTCTCCATGTATATGATGACGATCGCCGCCATAGGCATGGCTCGGCCGGGCTTTCTGCCGGCCGGCCCGCGCAGCAATTGGAGCGAGCGGCTGCGATCCCTGCGCGACGTCTGGGCTGCGCTAGTGCTGTTCGGATTCGTGATCGGCGGACTTTACGGCGGCCTGTTCACCCCGACCGAGGCGGGCGGAGTGGGCGCGTGCGGCGCGTTTCTGATCTCGGTTGCGCGAGGCAGGCTCAAGCCAGCGGGCGTGCTCGCGGCGCTGTTGCAGGCGACCCGCACCGCCGCGGCGGTGTTCACGGTTCTGATCGGCGCGCTCCTGTTCGGCTATTTCTTAACCGTCACGGAGGTCCCGCAAAAACTGACCGAATTCATGAGCGGCCTCGGCGTCGGCCGCTACGGCGTGCTCGCGCTCATCATGCTCATGTATCTCGTGCTCGGCTGTCTCATGGACGCCATGGCCATGATCATTCTCACCGTGCCGATCGTCTTCCCCGTCGTGACGGCGCTCGGCTTCGATCCGATCTGGTTCGGAATCATCATTGTCATGACGGTCGAACTCGGGCTCATCCATCCGCCGGTCGGCATGAACGTGTTCGTCATCAAGACCGCGGTCAAAGACGTGAGCTTCGCCACCATCTTCAAAGGCGTCCTGCCGTTTATCGCGACCGACATGATCCGTCTCGTAATCTTGATCGCCTTTCCCGCCATTGCGCTTTACCTGCCGAGCCTGATGTAGGATCACCGCTCAGACAATCCGAAAAAAGGACAGTTCGACGATGGCCCGCAAGCGCCCGGAAGATCTTCGCTCTCATCGCTGGTACGGGGTGAACGACCTGCGTTCTTTCGGCCACCGGTCGCGCACCGCGCAGATGGGCTACGAACGCGCCGATTACGCGGGCAAGCCCGTGATCGGGATCATCAACACATGGAGCGACATCAACGCCTGCCACACCCACTTCAAGCAGCGCGTTGAGGAGGTGAAGCGCGGCGTTTGGGAGGCGGGCGGCTTCCCGGTCGAATTGCCCGCGATGACGCTTTCCGAGCCATTCCAAAAGCCGACGACGATGATGTACCGTAACTTTCTGGCGATGGAGGCGGAGGAGGCTTTGCGCTCCTATCCGGCCGACGGCGCGGTCTTGATGGGCGGCTGCGACAAGACCACGCCGGCGCTGCTCATGGGCGCGATCTCGATGGACCTCCCGGCGATCTTCATGCCCGCAGGGCCGATGCTGCGCGGCAATTGGCGCGGCAATGCGCTGGGTTCGGGCAGCGACGTTTGGAAATACTGGGCGGAATTGCGCGCCGGCGCGATCACGTCCGAGGACTGGGGGGAGATCGAACAGGGTATTGCCCGCTCGCCGGGACATTGCATGACGATGGGCACCGCCTCGACCATGACCAGCGCCGCCGAGGCGCTCGGCATGACATTGCCGGGCGCGGCCTCGATCCCTGCGGCCGACTCGCGCCACGCGGTGATGGCGACGCGTACGGGAAAACGCATCGTCGACATGGTTTGGGAGGATCTGAAGCCCTCGGATCTGATCACGGAGGAGTCGATCCACAACGCAGTCTCCGCCGTCCTCGCGATCGGCGGCTCGACCAACGCGGTCGTGCATCTAATCGCGCTTGCGCGACGCGCGGGTCTGAAGCTCGACATGGAGGCATTCGACAGAATTGCGCGGGAGACGCCGCTGCTCGCCAACATCCGGCCTTCCGGCGCCTATCTGATGGAGGATTTCTACTACGCCGGCGGCTTGCCCGCGGTGCTCAAGCAATTGGCGATCGGCGGGCGGCTGAAGATTGGCGCGCGCACGGTGAATGGCGCCTCGATCGGCGACGATGTCGAACGCGCGGCGATCTATAACGAAGATGTCATTCGGCCTTTGAACAATCCGCTGGTCGCGTCCGACAGCCTCGCCGTGCTGCGCGGCAATCTTGCTCCGGATGGGGCGATTATCAAGCCGCCCGCGGCCGAATCCCACCTGCACAAACATGCCGGTAAGGCGGTCGTGTTCGAAGATTACAACGACATGGCGGCGCGCATCGACGATCCGGACCTCGATGTAGACGAGAATTCGGTCTTGGTGCTCAAGAACGCCGGGCCGATTGGAGCGCCGGGCATGCCGGAATGGGGCCAGCTGCCAATCCCGAAAAAGGTGCTGGCCAAAGGTGTCCGCGACATGGTTCGCGTCTCCGACGCGCGCATGAGCGGCACGAGCTACGGCGCCTGTGTCCTGCACGTGGCGCCGGAATCGTTCATCGGCGGCCCGCTCGCTCTCGTGCGCGATGGCGACATCATTGAACTCGACATCCCCGGCCGGCGCCTCAGCATGCAGGTCAGCGACGAGGAGCTCGACCGGCGGCGCGCGGCTTGGCGGAAGCCGCCGCCGCGCTACGAGCGCGGCTACGGACGCCTGTTCTCGGAGCATGTGAGCCAGGCGAACGAGGGGTGCGACTTCGACTTTCTTGAGCGCGGCGCGCCGACGCCGGACCCCGAGATCCATTAGGGTCTAGGACGCTGGGGCGGACCCTCGCCGTCAGAGCGGCTCGGCCGGCAATTGAAGCGGCGAACGAGCGGCCTTACCTGTTGGCGATGATCACGACTTTGCCGAGGCTGCCCGGGACGACCGGCTTGATGTGCGCGAGGCAAGGCTCCTTAAATGCCTGAGCTGCCCGAAGTCGAGACTGTGCGCCGAGGCCTCGACCCCGTCGTGCGCGGCGGCCGGATCGATCATGTCGAATTGCGCCGAGCGGACATTCGCTTCCCGTTCCCCGAGGCGTTCGCGAAACGGCTGACCGGCCGACGCATCCTCGACGTGCGCCGCCGCGCCAAATATCTCCTGTTCGACCTCGACAGCGGCGAGACCCTGATCGCGCACTTAGGCATGTCCGGGTCATTCCGCATGGAGAAGACCGAGGTTTCAACGCCCGGCAAGTTCCATCACGAGCGTTCGAAAGATCCAAAGCACGATCACGTCGTTCTCGTCCTCGATAACGACTGGATCGTCACCTATAACGACCCGCGGCGTTTCGGTTTCATGGACCTCGCGCTGACAAGGGCGCTCGACCAGCATCCGCGGATGAGCGGGCTGGGGGCCGAGCCGCTGGCCCCCGAGTTCGACGGCCGCTCCCTGGCGAAGCTGTTCGCGGGCTCCCGCACGTCCCTCAAGGCCGGTTTGCTCGACCAGAAGCGCATCGCGGGACTCGGCAATATCTATGTGTCCGAGGCTCTGTTTCGCGCCGGCCTCTCGCCCTCGAAGCCGGCGAGCGTTCTCGCGAACGCACGCGGCGGCCCGACCCGGGCCGCGACCGCGGTCGCCAAGGCCATCCGCGACGTGCTCGAGGAAGCGGTCGAAGCCGGCGGATCGACTTTGCGCGACCACCGGCAAGCCAACGGCGACCTGGGGTATTTCCAGCACGTCTTCCAGGTCTACGATCGCGAAGGATTGCCGTGCGCGCGGGACCGTTGCCGCGGGGTCGTCGCCAGGATCACGCAGTCCGGTCGCTCGACGTTCTACTGCTCGAAATGCCAGCATTGAGCTGGTCTTGCGGAGGGCTGCGATCATTGACAAGGCGCGGCGCGGCTCCTATCTCACCCAGAATTCCGTTTAGCTTGCGCGAATATGGGCGATACTTGCCTTTTTCGCGCTTTTTATTGTTGCCATGGTCCCCGCCGCCCTCGCTCGTGCTTGGCCGGGCAAGACGCGGAAGGCCCCCTTCAGCGGGGCGCGTAGGAAAGGTCGAAAATGCTCGGCGCGCTTAAGTTCGACACCGTTATGAAGCGGGTCTTTGGCTCGTCCAACGACCGGCGCCTGAAGGGCTACCGGCCTATGGTCGCCGCCATCAATGCGCTGGAGCCCGAATTCGAGGCTCTGAGCGACGATCAACTGCGCGCCAAGACGGAAGAGTTGCGGGCTGAACTCAAGGCCGGCAAGACGCTCGACGATATCATGGCGCCCGCTTTCGCAGCCGTCCGCGAAGCCGCTAAGCGGACCCTCAAGCAACGCCACTTCGATGTCCAGCTCATGGGCGGCCTCGTGCTGCACGAGGGCGCGATCGCCGAAATGCGCACCGGCGAGGGCAAGACGCTTGTAGCCACGACCGCGGTTTACCTCAACGCGCTCGCCGGAGAGGGCGTTCACGTCGTCACGGTGAACGATTACCTCGCGCGGCGCGACTCCGAGTGGATGGGTCAGATTTATCAGTTCCTCGGCATGACCGTCGGTGTCATCGTCCATGGCCTTGACGACGATCAGCGCCGCCAGGCCTACGCTGCGGACGTGACCTACGGCACGAACAACGAGTTCGGCTTCGACTATCTGCGTGACAACATGAAGTACGATATGGCGCAGATGGTCCAGCGGGGCCACGCCTTCGCCATCGTCGACGAAGTCGATTCGATCCTGGTTGACGAGGCGCGCACCCCGCTCATCATTTCGGGGCCCTCGGAGGACCGCTCCGGTCTCTATGTTTCGGTCAATGCAATTATCCCGCACCTCACGCGCGAGGAATTCGAGCTCGATGAGAAGCAGCGTACGGTCAACCTGACAGACGCGGGTAACGAGCACGCCGAAGCCCTGCTGCGCGAGGCCGGCGTGATGAAGGAAGGGTCGCTCTACGAGGCGTCGAACGCGACTCTCGTCCACCATCTCAATCAGGCGGCGCGGGCTCACAAGCTGTTCCAGCGCGACAAGGACTACATCGTCCGCAACGACGAGGTCGTGATTGTCGACGAGTTCACAGGCCGAATGATGCCCGGCCGTCGCTACTCCGAGGGGTTGCACCAGGCGCTCGAGGCGAAAGAGGGCGTGACCGTCCAGCCTGAGAACGTCACGCTGGCTTCGATCACTTTTCAGAACTATTTCCGTCTTTACAAGAAACTTGCCGGAATGACCGGCACCGCCGCGACGGAAGCCGACGAGTTCGCAGAAATCTACAAGCTCGTTGTCGTCGAGATCCCCACCCATCGTCCCATCTCGCGTCTTGATGAGGACGACGAGGTCTACCGCACCACGGACGAAAAGATGCGCGCCGTAGTGCGTGAGATCGAAGCTGCCAACGCCAATCTGCAGCCGATGCTGGTGGGCACGACGTCGATCGAAAAGTCCGAGCTGCTTGGCGAGGTGCTCGAGCGGCAAGGCTATAAGAAGATCGATTTCACCAAGCCTGGCGCGTTGACGGCGTTCTATGCCGCGGCCCGCGCGGGCAAGCCTTCAAAGAATTTCGCGATCCTGAACGCCCGTCATCACGAGCAGGAAGCCTTTATCGTTGCGGAAGCAGGGGTCCCGGGCGCGATCACGATCGCAACCAACATGGCGGGGCGTGGAACGGACATTCAGCTCGGCGGCAACGTCGAGATGCGGGTTCGCCAGGAGATTGATCCCTTGGCGCCGCAAGGTGAGCGCGAGGCCCATGAGGCGTCCATCCGAGCGGAAGTCGCGGCTTTCAAACAGAAGGCGATCGACGCCGGCGGGCTCTACATTATCGGCACGGAGCGGCACGAAAGCCGCCGCATTGACAACCAGTTGCGCGGCCGATCGGGTCGTCAGGGAGATCCCGGCCGGTCGAAGTTCTTTCTGTCCCTGCAAGACGATCTGATGCGCATCTTCGGAGCGGAGCGCATGGACGCGATGCTCAAGCGCCTTGGCCTCAAAGAGGACGAGGCGATCGTCCATCCGTGGATCAACAAAGCTCTCGAAAAGGCGCAGCAGAAGGTCGAGGCGCGCAACTTCGACATGCGCAAGAACATTCTCAAATTCGACAATGTGATGAACGACCAGCGAAAGGTCATCTTCGAAGACCGGCGCAGGATGATGGCGTCGGAATTGCTCGAATTCGACGATTGAGGATATGCGCACGGGCGTGATCGACGACATCGTCGCCAAACACATACCCCACGACGCTTATCCCGAAGCTTGGGACATCGCGGGGCTGAAAAGCGAGGTCCTGAACAAGCTCGGCCTCGATCTCCCCGTCGATGCTTGGGCCAAGGAGGAAGGCATTGCGGACGAAGAGGTGGCGGCGAGGCTCCACAAGGCGGCCGAGGACGCTTATGCACAGCGCGTTGAACGCAACACGCCCGAGGTTATGCGATACATCGAAAAGCAGGTGATCTTGCAGTCTCTCGATCATTTGTGGCGCGAGCATCTCGTCACGCTCGATCATCTCCGCCAGGTCATCGGCTGGCGCGGCATGGCGCAGCGCGATCCGTTGAACGAGTATAAATCTGAAGCTTTCGATCTGTTCCGCGAACTGATCACCCAGTGGCACGAAGGCGTGATCGCGCAAATATCGCGGGTGGAGGTGCGCTTCCAGCAACCCGAGCCGGAACCGCCGCCGATGCAGTACCAGCACATCGACCCCGCCACCGGGGAAAACGAATATAACTTCTCGTCCCTCCCTGCGTCTGCGGAGGTCGGTCTTTTGACGGCGCCGACTGCCGCAGATGTGGTTGATCGCGACCCGAAGAATCCTGCGACATGGGGCCGCGTTGGTCGAAATGAGCAGTGCCCTTGCGGATCAGGCAAGAAATTCAAACACTGCCACGGCCAGGTTGCTTGACGAACAGCCTCAACCTCGAGGCTTGCACCCCTCGCTCCGCGGCGCTGGCGAGCCTTGAGACAACGTTCAAGAACGCTGGAATTGAAAACCCAGCGCGCGAGGCGCGCGTCAGCCTTTGCGCCGCCTCAGGCGTCTCGCCTGTCGCCTTGATTGTCCAGCCGGGGGAGCCGCTCGGGTCTGCGGCCCAGAAGGTTCGAGAGGTCGCCGACCGGCGGGCGAAACGAGAACCCCTGTCAAGGATCGTCGGCAAACGCGAATTCTGGGGCCTCTCCTTCGCCATCACGCCAGATGTGCTGGACCCGCGCCCCGAAACGGAAACGATCGTCGAAGCGGCGCTCTCGATTTTGAGCGATCGTCGTGAGAACCAGCTCCGTATCCTCGACCTCGGCGTTGGGTCAGGGGCGCTGTTGTGCGCGCTCTTGACCGAATTCAGCGCCGCGCGTGGCGTCGGCGTCGATATTTCAGCCTATGCAGCAAAGGTCGCGCAGGGCAATCTTGAGGCGTGCGGCCTGTCGCATAGGGGCGAAATTCGCGTTGGCGACTGGACGCATGGCCTTGAAGGGCAGTTTGACCTGATCGTTTCGAACCCGCCTTACATTCCCACGGCTGACCTTGCAGATTTGCCGCGCGAGGTCCGCGACTTCGATCCTTGGATCGCGCTGGACGGCGGAATTGACGGACTTGTCGCCTATCGACGAATTATAACGGAATCGAGGGGCGTACTCGCCCCTGGCGGCTGGTTGCTGGTCGAACTCGGCGCGGATCAAGCGGCCGCCGTCACCGCAATCGCGAACAAATGCGGCGTTTTCGACGTCAGGACGTATCCGGACCTCGCCGGCGCTGACCGCGTCGTCGCCGCTCGCTCCTCAAGCTGACTGAACAACGCCCGCGCAACGCTGGCTAAAAATGGAAGACGCGGCCGAGGGGGCGGCCGCGTCTTCTCTACGCCGGGACCTAATGACCCCGGTACTACTCGGCGCCGTCGCGATCGTGATCGCCCATGCGATGTTGCATCATGTCCATGGCGAACCTGGACCGCTCCGGCATCAGCATGCGGCCAAGCATGCCAAACTTATGTTTCTGCGACTCATCGAGGCTGTCGTACAGGGGCTTGGCGGCGTCGGCGATCTTCTTGACATCCGTCGCGCCCTGCGACAGACGGTTCGCCATGGCTTCGAGATGATCGATGGGCGACATGTGTTCGCCCTGCTCACGCATCCGCATCATCTCGCCCATGGCGTCCATCCGCGACTTGTCGGCGTCCTTGACCGCGGACTCGAACGGGTTCCAAAGCTTTTCCTGATCGGCCGTCAGTCCAAGACCAGCCTTCATGCCAGCGAGCTTGGCGTCCAGCATCGTTTCTCGATCAGCCGCCCAGTGCTGCATGCGCTCGACGCGCGAAGATTGCTGATTGTCCTCAGCAGCGATCGCAAAAGAGGAAGTGGCTACGAAAGCTGTGGCAAGGGCTGCAAGGAATGTGCGCTTCATCACGGTTTCCTTTCCTCCTTGCACGATCAGCGTGACCGCTCCCGAGATGAATTTCAAATGAACTCGGCGTAATGAAGGCGTTTGCACGGTGGCAGAGATTGTGGTTAGCGGCAGGTTAACGCTGCCGCTCTGTTTGTCCGAGGAGACGCAATGAACGACTCTGTGTTGAGCAAGCTCTCCGATCGTCTCGCTGCCGGGGGCCAGGCTTTGTGCGCTTGGGTCACGATGAATGAGCCGGCCGTCGCTGAGACTTTGGCGCGGGAAGCCTTCGACGCGGTCGTGCTCGACATGCAGCACGGCGCAATCGACTTCGATGGCGCAACGCGTTCGATCCTACGCGTGGCGCTTGCGGGCAAACCAACCATTGCTCGCGTGCCGATCGGCGCATTTGCCTTGGCGAGCCAACTCATGGACTCCGGCGCCTGCGGAATCCTCGCGCCGATGATCGACAGCGGTGAAGATGCGCGACGTTTGGTCGAGTCCGTCAAATTCCCGCCGCGCGGCGCGCGGTCCTGGGGCCCGCGCGCCGCGCTGCCGCTCAGTGGGCTGGACGCTCCCGCCTACCTCAGGGCGGCCAATGCGATGACCCAGGCGATCGCGATGATCGAGACCCGCGCCGCTCTCGACGCGCTCGACGACATTCTGAGCGTCGAAGGTTTGGATGGCGTGTATGTCGGACCCTCGGACCTTTCCATCGCCCTGAGCAACGGAGCTAGCGTCGAGCCGCGCGGCGCCACGGTTATGAGCGAGGCGCGGCGGGTCGTCGAGCGCGCCATGGCGCATGGGAAGTACGCGGCAATGTTCTGTTTCGACGGCGCTGACGCTCGTGCGATGCGGGCGCTGGGCTTTCAGCTGTGCACCATCTCCAGCGACCAGACGCTGCTGCGCTCCGTGGCCCGGAGCGAACTCGCCGCCGCGCGGGCCAATTGAGCTCTGAAGCCACCGCCGCCACTGGAAAAATCGCTTTGAACGCCAATATATTGTAAACTCGGCGCGGCGTGTCGATGGGGCAGAATTGACGGCGCCGGGGCCTAGCAAAACGTGCATTTGCGGGCATGACAGGCTAGGGTGGCGAAATCGCGAATCGTGGCTTAGCCATCGATCCTGCCGATCAAGAAAAGGCTCTGATTTTGGACGAAGAGGGCAAGGACCTGGCCACCGAAGCCAAGGCCGCCATCGAAAGCTATGGCGCGGATTCGATCAAGGTGTTGCGCGGCCTGGACGCCGTGCGCAAGCGGCCGGGCATGTACATCGGCGACACCGACGACGGCTCCGGCCTGCACCACATGATCTACGAGGTGGTCGACAACGCCATCGACGAGGCGTTGGCCGGTCACGCGAAGCTCGTGACCGTGACCCTCAACGCCGACGGGTCCTGCACCGTCACCGACGATGGACGCGGAATTCCGACCGGCATCCACGACGAAGAGGGCGTCTCGGCCGCCGAAGTCATCATGACCCAGCTGCATGCGGGCGGAAAATTCGACCAGAACTCCTACAAGGTCTCGGGCGGCCTGCACGGGGTTGGCGTTTCAGTGGTCAACGCGCTTTCGACGCGGCTCGTGCTGCGCGTCTGGCGCGACGGGCTCGAACACCTCATCGAATTCGCGGGCGGCGACGCTGTTGCGCCGCTCAAGGTGGTTGGCCCAGCGCCAATCGCGGACGGCAAGCCGAAGCGCGGCACCGAGGTTACGTTCACGCCATCGCCCGAAACCTTCACGATGGTCGAATTCGACTATGCGACCATCGAGCACCGCCTCCGCGAGCTGGCGTTCCTCAACTCCGGCGTCCGGGTCGTGCTCACCGACCTGCGCCACGCCGAGCCGAAGCGCGAGGAGCTCTTCTATGAGGGCGGCCTCGAAGCTTTCGTTCGCTATCTCGACCGCGCCAAGAGCCCGCTGATCGATAAGCCCATCCTGATCAAGGGTGAGCGCGACCACATCGGCGTCGAAGTCGCCTTGTGGTGGAACGACAGCTACCACGAGAACGTGCTGCCGTTCACCAACAACATCCCTCAGCGCGACGGCGGCACCCATCTCATTGGCCTGCGCAGCGGTCTCACCCGTCAGCTGGTGGGCTACGCCGAGAGTTCGGGACTGCTCAAGAAGGAAAAGGTCGATCTGACCGGCGAAGACACCCGCGAGGGCCTGACTTGCGTGCTCAGCATCAAGTGCCCGGACCCGAAATTCTCCTCCCAGACCAAGGATAAGCTTGTCTCCTCCGAGGTCCGCCCGGTCGTCGAGGGGCTCGTCAACGAACTCTTGTCGCAGTGGTTCGAGGAGCATCCGCAGGATGCCCGCGTGGTCGTGGGCAAGGTGATCGAGGCGGCGCAGGCGCGTGAAGCGGCGCGCAAGGCGCGTGAGCTGACCCGCCGCAAAGGCGCCCTCGACATCGCGAGCCTGCCCGGCAAGCTCGCCGATTGTCAGGAGCGTGACCCGGCCAAGTCCGAGATCTTCATCGTCGAGGGCGATTCGGCCGGCGGCACCGCCAAACAAGGGCGCAACCGCGAGTTTCAGGCCGTGCTGCCGCTGCGCGGCAAGATCCTGAACGTCGAGCGCGCGCGTTTCGACAAGATGCTGTCTTCCGAGCAGATCGGCACCTTGATCACCGCGCTTGGCGCCGGCATCGGGCGGGACGACTTCAACATTGAGAAGCTGCGCTACCACAAGATCATCATCATGACCGACGCGGATGTCGACGGTTCGCACATCCGCACCCTGCTCTTGACGTTTTTCTTCCGACAGATGCGTCAGGTCATCGAGGCAGGACATCTGTTCATTGCGCAACCGCCGCTGTTCAAGGTGAAGCGCGGCCAGTCGGAGCAATATCTCAAGGACGAGCGGGGGCTCGAGGATTATCTGGTCGAGACGGGGCTCGACGGCGCCACGCTGACGCTGGCCAACGGCGAAGCCCGCGCCGGCGCCGACTTGCGCGCGCTGGTCGAGGAGGCGCGCGCTCTGCGCCGACAGCTCGATGGCCTGCACTCACGCTACAACCGCGCCCTTGCTGAACAAGCTGCGCTCGCTGGCGCGCTCAGGCCGCTGAGCGCCGCCGATGATCCCGAAGGCGAAACCCGCGCGCAGCTGCTCGCTGACCGGATGAATGGGATTGCCGAGGAGACCGAGCGCGGCTGGAGCGCCCGGCTCGACGCCAACGGCTATGTGCTCACGCGCGAAGTGCGAGGGGTTCGGCAGGCGGCGGCGCTCGATGTGGGCCTTCTCGCCTCGGCCGACGCGCGCCGCCTCGACGAGCATGCGCGCCCGCTCAGCGAAGCCTTCGCCGAGCCGGGGATATTTGCGCGCCGGGGCGACACGACCACCGTCTCCGGTCCTTCGGAGCTGCTTGAGGCGGTCAACGCCGCAGGCCGTAAGGGCGTGGCGTTCCAGCGCTATAAGGGCCTCGGAGAGATGAACAAGGACCAGCTCTGGGAGACGACCCTCGACCGCGAAGCCCGCACGCTTTTGCAGGTCAAGATCCGCGAGGTCGACGAGGCCGACGACATCTTCGTCAAGCTTATGGGCGACATCGTCGAACCGCGGCGCGAGTTTATCCAGGACAATGCGCTGAGCGTCGCGAACCTGGACGTGTGACGTTCACGGCCGCAGGTCGAGCATGGGCTGTGAGTCCTTCGGATAGGTCACGCTTCCATCCGACCCGATCCGCGCCTCGGGCGTTAAGCGCGCTTGCTCGATGTGACCGAGGCCAAGGATGTGGAGCACCTCCTCGCCCGCGGCGATCAGATAATCGGTAATGATGCGACGATGGCATCGCCACCATAGGCTTTCCGCGCACATCACGCTCAAGCGAGTTGCATGACCGAGTGCGCGCAGTCTCTCGACGCCTGAGCGGAACTGTTTGCTGAAAGCGTAGTCGGCGTAGTTGTGAAAGCTCGCGTTCTTCCAGAAAGCATTGGTCTCGGCCGGCACATCAGGCTGCTTTCCCCGTAATCCGCCAAGCGCGTCGAAATGCTCGTAAGCGACGCCCTGAAAAGCGAGCGACGTGGGGAGGCTGTCGCGGTTGAATTGCGGGTTGGTCCGCGAGCGCGGAACGGTCCGCACATCGACAACGAGCTTGACGTCGGCGCTCGTCAGGAGCGTCATAAACTCGTCGATCGAGCGTGTGGAATGTCCGATCGTGAAGAATGGGTTGGTCATGCTCTGCGGCAAGCGCTCCGTTTCTTACGTCAAATCTCCGCCCCGCTCTGGGTGCGCCTGATCGATCGCGCCGACGATCCGGAAGGCCCATGTATATGCCGAGCATTCCGCGATGCCCAAACACGACTCGGTTGTCCACCAAATCTGCAAGATATGGGCGGATCAGCCGAGCTGAACCAAGGATCGCCTAAAGGCGATCGACCTACCCGATGAACGAGGACTTATAGCGCCTCCGCTGCCTACGAGTTGACAACGCGCGAGCGGATACCAATTAAGGTCGACAGAACTTGCGTCCGGGCCGACGCCGGCCCCCACATCCTCCAGCTACAATTAGAAAATCTTGATGAGCTTTGACTGACGTCATTGTCGGCCAAACAAGCCATGACATTATCGCTGCGCGCGTCAACTCGGAGAAACGATTCAAATGCCCACCCTGTTCGACCCCCTGAAAATCGGCGATCTGGAAATTCCCAACCGCATTGTCATGGCTCCGCTGACGCGCAATCGATCGACCGGACCGGGGCGGGTTCCAAATGCGATGATGCGCGAATATTACGCGCAGCGCGCCTCCGCCGGCCTCATCATTTCCGAGGCGACCTCGGTCGCGCCCGCAGACGTCGGCTATCCCCATACGCCAGGCGTTTGGTCCGACGAACAGGTCGAAGGCTGGCGCAATGTGATCGCGGGCGTGCATGAGGCTGGCGGACGCATGTTCCTCCAGCTTTGGCACGTCGGCCGCATCTCCGATCCGATCTACCAGGACGGCGCGCTCCCCGTCGGCCCGAGCGCGATCGCCGCCAAAGGCCATGTGAGCCTCATTCGCCCTCAGCGCGATTATGTCACGCCGCGCGCGCTCAGGACCGAGGAGCTCCCAGGGGTCGTCGAGGCCTTCCGTCGCGGCGCTGAGAACGCCAAAGCGGCCGGCTTTGACGGCGTCGAGATCCATGGCGCGAACGGCTATCTGCTTGACCAGTTCCTTCAGGACAGCAGCAATAAACGCGACGACGTCTATGGCGGCTCGCTCGAGAACCGCGCCCGCCTCTTGCTCGAGGTGACGGACGCGGTCGTGTCCGTGTGGGGCGCGGGTCGCGTCGGCGTGCATCTCGCGCCGCGCGGCGACGCGCATGACATGGGCGACAGCGATCTGCCCGCGACCTTCGGCTATGTCGCGCGCGAGCTCGGCAAGCGGCGCATCGCCTTCCTTGCCGCCCGCGAGTTCGATCAAGGCGCCGCGGCTCGGGCCCGACCTCAAGGCGGCGTTCGGCGGCGTCTACATCGCCAACGAGGGACTTTCGTATGATGAGGCGCAGGCGATTGTCGCGGCCGGTGAGGCCGACGCGGTGGCGTTCGGCAAGCTCTTCATCGCCAATCCCGACCTGCCGCGCCGCTTTTCACTGGGCGCGCCGCTCAACGCCTGGAACGCGGACACGTTCTACAGCGACGGGCCTGCAGGTTACATCGACTATCCGGCGCTCGATGAAAAGGCTGCAGCGGCCGAATGAGCGCCGTTCTCACGGCTTCAGGTGTTCAATCTCCATGAAGGCGTAATCGAACGGGTTGGCGTTGACCACATTGTGCTCGACGCCCTCCCGACGATTATAGGGAACGTGCTGCTTCAGCGTCGCGGTGCGTGACGCTCCGCCCGGCTCCTCGAGCAAGAGGTCGCCATCGGCGAGCGGAACGACGACATAATCGGCCTCATGCCGGTGCCACCCCGTCTCGGCGCCAGGCGCGAACCGCCACTCGGTCACCCGCACATGCGGCTCCGAGATGTGGACATGGGGCACGGCTTGCGGTCGTGAAGGCATGGGCGGCTCCGTTCGCGGCTCGACGGGCTCTACTCAGCCCTGACTGCATTCGCGTGGCAAGGCCTAAGCGCAAGGACCCCATACAACCCCTGCGCGACCCTTGAGCTGGAAGCCCGCGCATAAACGCCAATAAACGTCAGTGAACGCTAATAAACGCTAGTAAATTTGCTAGCGTTTACTAGCGTTTATTTTTTGGAATTGGGACTTTTCAAAGGGTTACGGCCGTTTGGAGTAAAAAAATTACTCTCTAATTTTTTGGTTGTGTCCAGGTTGTATCACACGCCCCTTCAATACGGAAACAGATTGCCGCAGCTCCATCCGGCCGTGCTGATTGTATAGCATAAAATTCTCATTTTTGCAAGATGCTGGGCTTGATTTCTGCTGGTCCAGATCTACCCAAGCCACGCGCGTATCGCATTGGAGCGATCGCTCCCGTTTTACATTCTCGCGCCAGCGGGAAACCGGTCGAGGCAGCGGCCTGCGCCTAGATCCCCGCTTCCGCGGGTTAGGAAGATGAGGCTAGCTCTTGCGGGCGACGGACAGAGCGAGGTTGAGCCCCATCCGATCTGTCTCCAAAAGCCAGCGGCCGTCGACCTGGTGCAGTTTGAGCGCCCGCAGCAAAAGCTGCGCCTGCTCGGGCGTAACCTCCGTCCAACTCACCACATTTTTCTCGTCGAGTTCCGCGCCGGGCTCATCGCCGAGCTTGTCGGCGATTTTTTGTAAAGCGTCGGTCGCATGGGCGACGATCGGGTTGGAAGGCGTGGCCTTGAGCCGGCGCAGCAAAGGCTTCAACACAAGATCGAGCACGGCGACGGAAGCGCCCGTTTCGACGATGTCTTTGAGGGCGTCATGACTGATCTCCTCGGCGAGGCTCTCACACTCGCTTCATGTCGCGCTGAGAGCAGAGCGAAACACGCTCTCGGCTTGCGCTCTCATTTCCGGCGGCGCGATTTTCGACGCCGACGCGAGGCCGCTTGCGATGGCGTTGATCATGCTGTCGGCTGCGGACGGCATGATTTGCGGATGCTCTATGATCGGACCGGCAAACCCGCCTGCGACGACTCCGCCCCCGAGGAGGCCGACGCCAAGAATTTTCCGCCACAAACACCCCGGCGCGGACTCCTTGACCTCCGCCGCGCGCCGGTCCCTATCTTGCTCGGCCGAATCGACGAAGGGACGTATGGGCTCCGTCCGGCGAAACTGGAGGGGCGAGAGGTTTTTTAGCCGGTCCGAAGGCTTGGGCGTCCCATCGCCCGATTTTTCATCCGCCATTGTCGCCTCCGAGCGCGCGGCGTCGCTTCGGGGTGGCCTATGCAGCTAAAGGAGCGGTGCGCAAAATCAGCAAGGCGTCGAGAGGGCACGGTACGATTGCGTAAGCGACACCGCTATCGTCGCTGAATTCGACCAGCGCGGCAGTCTCGCCAAGCGGCTCGACGATCGTGCCGACCTGGCCACGGATAAGTTTGTGCTGCGGAAGGTCATGGAGAAGCGCGACAGCGCCGAGGAAGTTGCCGCCGAGATGTCCTCGTTCGGTGCTATCTGTCATCACAAGACCCAACAGGTCACGAAGCGTGGAATCTCGTCACCGCTTCGCGTGATCCAGACGGTTCTTAGCATAGCGCGCCCTCCCTGTCGCGAGACCGTAACGTCAATCTGCCAGCGATCGCCCCAGGCGTCGCTTGCCAGCTGCGTCGCCGCCTCGTTGGCGGCGGCGTACAGCAGCGTGTCCGCAAATCCGAGGCGTCGGCCCGACCGATGTCGAGAGAGTCCCGAAATACTCGAGCTTTGTGCCTGCCACGCGGGTGCGCCGAGTTTAGGCAGTAGTCAACAAGTTTGCGGACATCGAGGATTGCCCGCTCTCCGTCTGGGAGCACGGCGGGACCGACAAGGGTGCCGGCGCTGTGGTCAGCCTTTTGGGTGTACCCGCGCATTTTGGCCGATACCTCGGAGAAGCCAGCGTAGTGGATATTACCACTTATCTTGAACAATCCCAGCAATAAGACGGTTTAGGGGTGATGATTTGCCGAAGTATGCAAGCATGTGGTTCCTACTGCTTGCCGTGAGAGACCGTGATCCTACGGCCGACGCCCAAGCCAACCAGTCAGACTGGCCGCTTTTTAGAAATTCGTTTCTTAGCTCTGGTAGGCCAAATCGGAGGTCAGAAATTTCAAGTATTTTGGCTTTCGTGATCGTCGTCGCAGACTTATGTTGAAACAATTCAGAAATTATCGAAGGCGCTAGCTCCGTGTTCATTAGATAGTCTTCTAGCATCACGGCGAACCAAAATAGCTGGAATTCCATAATTAACGGTGATCCCCGTATCGTGCTCAAAATTATATTAGCGATCAAATTCTTATCAGAGACGTGGGCACAGAATTTATGTATATTCTTGATAAGATGAGGGTACGTAATAACTAAATACGGAAGTCTATTTTCAACTTTACTCGCATGGTCTCTCATTATCGTGAGAATAAGCTCCGCGTCCTCCTCTTCGATCTCAGTATTGTTTAGTAGCGCGTTGATATAATCCAGTTCATTGTTTTCTAATGGTCGTCTGAGCATAATTTCTTGTGTGTCATCTTCGTCCTCTCCATAACCAACGGCAATCAACACTCTCCTACGATCCAATAGCTTTTTCTTAACGTCGTCAATTTTTCGATCGATACTAAAGTGAAGCGCTGCATCGCTCTTAGTTTTCTGTGGATTTACGGATAAACCTTTATCTCCTAGTAACCTCTGAATAAGTAGGAAGTCTGTCTTGACAATGTTTGCGTCATTAGAGAATATGTATATATCGTCCATAAATCTAACCAGTTTGTCAGAGCGTAGTCCGTGGCTATTGTCGATGAATCTCAAGAAATCGTTACCTATCATTTTGGTTGGGTATAACCCTTGAGGTAAGCAATCCACAGTCCTTCCAGTGTTTATCTCGCGGAGAAGCTGATTTAATCCAGACAAATCATCGGTGTTGACACCCAACTCACTAAACCAGCTGACAATATCGTGTTGGTATATACTGTTAAAATATGACGCAACGTCGAAGCTCATTAGGCAGGAATATTTGCTTTTATACTCAGCCAAGGCACCTTTAAAGCCTTTGTAGGCAGCTGATGGTGAAATAGCGGTGCCCGATTCGAACCGATAACCGTAATGGGCACGGGCTGGCGAATGGGGCCTTCTGAAAAGCGTTCTATTTCGAAAGATAACGTCGTAGATGTAGTATTCGGCGACGGGATCAAGTTTCAGAGTCCGTCTTAGATGTAACCCTGGTTTCGCAGCATAAGCCCGTTGTTGAGGTGAAAATGAAAACTCTTTCTGCGTCGAGTTGAGACACCGACGAATGAATTCTTTGATCTCTACCTCACCTCGCTCTATTAATTCCCGATTTGTACCAAGAGGAAAGAGCGTTTTACCAAAATCATCTTGATAAAAAGATAGAGTCGAATTGACAGCGCCCAGGGGAGTGCTCGTGCCGCTTTTGGACGGAGAGGGCCTCTGAGCTCTCGGCGACTGGGTGGTCATGTTTGGAGCTCAATGTATACTTGATGTGGGCCGATCTTCTTCGATTGATCAAATTTATATTATAGCTTCCTAAGGTTCCGGGTTGTGACAGCCTTACCGGTGCCGGCTCACACTCCTCAAAACAAAAAATACCTTTGCGCCATTGGCAGCTTGTCCGATGGCTCGCAGACCAGAAGCTCGCCGTCGGCCCGCACGTCATAGGTCTCGGGGTCGATGTCGATCTTTGGCGTTGCGCCATTGTGGATCATGCTCTTCTTGCCGATCTTGCCGCGCGTGTTCTCGACCGCGACCAGGCGCCTTTGCATCTTGAGCTTGCGCTCGAGGCCGCCTTCGAGCGCTGCGTCGGAGACGAAGGTTATTGCCGAACCGTGCAGGGAGCTGCCGTGCGAGCGGAACATCGGCCGGTAATGGACGGGCTGGGGCGTCGGGATCGAGGCGTTGGGATCGCCCATCAGAGCTGCGGCGATGGCGCCGCCCTTGATGATGCAATCCGGCTTCACGCCGAAGAAGGCGGGCGTCCAAAGGACGAGATCGGCGAGTTTGCCCTTCTCGATCGAGCCGATGTGCTTCGACACGCCATGGGCGATTGCCGGATTGATGGTGTATTTCGCGATGTAGCGCTTGGCGCGCGCATTGTCGTTGCGGGCCGTATCGCCTTCGAGCGCGCCGCGCTGGCGCTTCATCTTGTCGGCCGTCTGCCAGGTGCGGATGATGACCTCGCCGACCCGGCCCATGGCCTGGGAATCGCTCGACATCATCGAGAGCGCGCCCAGATCATGCAGGATGTCTTCGGCGGCGATCGTCTCCTTGCGGATGCGGCTTTCGGCGAAGGCGAGGTCCTCTGGAATGCTCCCGTCGAGGTGATGGCAGACCATAAGCATGTCGAGATGCTCGTCGAGCGTGTTCTTCGTATAGGGCCGCGTGGGGTTGGTGGACGACGGCAGCACGTTGGAGAGGCCGGCGACCTTCATGATGTCGGGCGCGTGGCCGCCGCCCGCGCCCTCGGTGTGGAAAGCGTGGATGGTGCGGCCCTTGAAGGCCTTGATCGTGTCCTCGACGAAGCCCAATTCGTTCAGCGTGTCGGTGTGGATCATGACCTGGATGTCGTGATCGTCGGCGACGCTGAGGCAGCAGTCGATCGCCGCCGGGGTCGTGCCCCAGTCCTCGTGCAGTTTGAGCGCGCAGGCGCCGGCCTTGATCTGCTCGACGAGCGCGGCGGGCTTGGAGGCGTTGCCCTTGCCGGCGAAGCCGAGGTTCATGGGGTAAGCGTCGGCCGCCTCGATCATGCGGTGGATATGCCAGGGGCCGGGCGTGCAGGTGGTGGCGAAGGTGCCGGTCGCGGGACCGGTTCCGCCGCCCAGCATCGAAGTGACGCCGGACATGAGCGCCTCCTCGATCTGCTGCGGGCAGATGAAATGGATGTGGGTGTCGAAGCCGCCCGCCGTGAGGATCTTGCCTTCGCCCGCGATCACCTCGGTGCCGGGCCCGACGATGATGGTGACGCCGGGCTGGATGTCTGGATTGCCGGCCTTGCCGATCGCCGCGATCAGCCCATCCTTCAAGCCGACGTCAGCCTTCACGATCCCCCAATGGTCGAGGATGACGGCGTTGGTTATGACGGTGTCGACGGCGCCGCGCGCGTTGGTCGTCTGGGCTTGGCCCATACCGTCGCGGATCACCTTGCCGCCGCCGAATTTCACCTCTTCGCCGTACGTGGTGAAATCCTTCTCGACCTCGATGACGAGCTCCGTGTCGGCGAGGCGAATCCGGTCCCCGGTCGTGGGGCCGAACATCTCGGCGTAATGCGCGCGGGGAAGGGAGGTCGGGGGGAGGGCGTTGCGGGACGGGGGCATTTTGGACCTCAGGCGCGGGTTGGAACGGCTGCGAAAGGCTCGCCGGATTTGAGGGCGTCACGATCGAAGGTCGCGGTCATCGCGCAGCCCGCCGAGATGTTGATTTCCGCCAAAAGATAATCGGCGAAGTCGGCGGGACCCACCCGAAATCTCCGGACCGCGCGTGACGCCTCATCGAGGCTCGCGACGACAAATTCAGGCGATTCCAGAATGACAGCGATCCGCGCGGCAGCGTCGCCACGAGATAATTTGTAAGAACGTGTCAGCGTCCATGCGAACTCGGCAAGAACGATCGGGTTTACGAAACAGCCGTTAGCGCCTTGCGAACGAACCAACGCTCGCGCGCGGTCGCGCTGACGAGGTTCCTCGTCATCGCCCAAACGCAATAGGACATTCGTATCGAGCCCGATCATCATGTCCCGCGGGACCGCCGGTCCTTTTCAATCATCGCTTCGGCCACCGAATCATCGATATCTTTTTGCGTCAAAGGGCGGCCAAGCGGAGGGAGCTTAAGCTCGTCGAGTCGCTCGAAAATACTCCGCTTCCGACGCGGCTCGATGCGGACCGATTTGCCTCGCGGCGGATCGAAGGCGATCTGATCGCCGGGTTTGAGGCCCCACGCCTTGCGATGCTGAGCGGGCAACGTGATTTGACCTTTGCTGGTCAACGTGGCGAGGATCTTATCCGCCATCGGGATCTCCTTACAATTGGAGCAGGCCTTACCCTAGCATCGAGTAAGGCGCCGAGCAACACGGGCCCCCTCACACCTTCCCCATCACCTCCTGGCGGAAGCCGTACACCTCGCGTTTTCCGGCGATGGCGACGAGGCGGACGGATCGGCTTTGGCCGGGCTCGAAGCGGACGGCGGTGCCGGCGGCAATGTCGAGGCGGTAGCCCTTCGTTTGCGCGCGGTCGAACTTGAGGGCCGGATTGGTCTCGAAGAAATGATAATGCGAGCCAACCTGGATCGGCCGGTCGCCAGAGTTCGACACGTCCAGCGTCAGGGTCTCCCGCCCAACGTTCATGACGATTTCGCCGGGTTCCGCCAGCACTTCGCCGGGGATCTCTTTGTCGTCCGCGCCGCGGATCGGGCTATGGACGGTGACGAGCTTGGTGCCGTCAGGGAAGGTCGCCTCGACCTGGATGTCGTGGATCATAGAAGCAATCCCGTCCATCACCTGATCGGCCGAGACTACGTGCGCGCCGGCCTCCATGAGTTCAGCCACCGAGCGTCCGTCGCGGGCGCCTTCGACGACGAAATCCGTGATGAGGGCGATGGCCTCCGGATGGTTGAGCTTGACGCCGCGCTCGAGCCGCCGGCGCGCGACCATCGCCGCCATGGCGATCAGAAGCTTGTCTTTCTCACGGGGGGTTAGATTCATGGCCCTCGCCTCTCCTCATGGTTCGTTTGTCAGTCGAGCAAATTTCACCGTTGCGCTCAAGGCCAAAGCCGCGGTTTGCGACCGCCGAGCGCGACAATCGACGCCAGGAGCGCCGCCCGCAATCGGTCGGATGAGGCGGCGAGAAGGCGGACGACGATAAGGCCGTCGAAAGCGCTGGCGCCGCTTTCGACGGGTGAACGCTCGGCGTTGAGCGCCAGCCGCAGATCCGGCAGGCGAGCCTCGATGTTGGGCGCCGAGGCGACGATCGTCGACATAGCGCGCGCGCCTGCACCGACCGCCTTGCGCTCGAGCGTTGCGCCGGCATGCTCCAATCGCGTCTCATCGGCGAAAACGAGCTCGCCGTTACGGCGAACGCGCCAAGAATCCATCAGGCTCCCGTCGATCTGGCTTTCACCCATAGCAAGGCGGCCGAACACCAGCGTCTCCGCGATAAGGAACTCAGCGTCCCTCTGCGCTTCGAGATCAAGCCGCCGCTCGAGCCGCGCGCCGTCGAACAGCAACGTCTCCTGGGGTAGCCAGAAAAGCCGTGCGCCCGGCTCAAGAGTGAGCCGAGTCGAAATGACGGCCGCAGGGCCGTCGCTGCGATAGATGCGCTCAGCCGAGGGCGTGGTCGCCTCGACCTCTGCGCCTTCTCCCAGCGTCAGACTCACGGAATAGGAATTGCCGCCGGCGACGCCTCCGCCCGTGTTGACGATCGCCGCTTCGCACGGATTCGACGAGCGTGGAAAGCGCCAGCGTAACCCGCCGGTCTCAAACAGTCGCGCGGGCTCGGTGCGCGCTCCGACGCGCAAGAACGACCCACGCGCTTCCGCGCGAGCCCGCTGCCGGGCCGGTTCGCCACGCCGCTCGACCGGCTCGAGCGAATCCATCAGTGTGATCCTTCCATGCCCGACTCAGCCCATCTCAGTTCCGGCGTCCTTGCCGCCGTTCTCTGCGCGGCGGCCCTTCATGCTTTGTGGAATTCGCTCGTCAAGAGCGCGCCCGACAAGGTCCTCACTTCGGCGATCGTCGCGACGTGGGCCGGCGTCGCCGCTGTCGTGTCCGCTCTCCTCCTGCCGCGGCCGGCGGCGGCGGCCTTCCCCTTCATCGTCGCCTCTGCGCTCGTCCATATCGTCTATTTCATGCTGGTCGGACAGCTCTATCGCAGCGCCGACCTCTCGGTCGCATATCCAATCATGCGCGGGCTCGCGCCACTCATCGCCGCGATCATCGCGCTTGTGGCGTTAGGCGAAGCGCCAACCCCGATTGCCAGCCTCGGAGTTCTGGCGCTCGTCGCGGGCGTGCTGGCGATGGGCGCAAGCGGCCTTGCGCATGGACGAATTGACCGGCTGACCGTCCTTGTCGCGCTGGCCAATTCGGCCGTGATTGCGATCTATTCGGTGATCGACGGGGAAGGCGCAAGGATTTCGGGCGCCGGCGCTTCCTTCGCCTTCGCTTACAATTCGTGGGCGGACGCGCTGACCGCGCTCGCCTATGCGCCGATCATCCTTTGTCTTCGCGGACGCGCCGCGGTCGTCTCCTTTTCTCAGGGCTGGCGGCGTGGACTCATCGGCGGTCTCGCAGCCTTTTTCGGCTATGCGATCGTCGTCTGGGCCATGACGCGCGCCCCGATCGCCGCTGTCGCTGCTCTTCGCGAGACGTCGGTCGTATTTGCGGCGATCATTGGCGTCGTGGCGCTCGGCGAGCCATTTCACTCCCAAAGGGCGATCGCCGCGCTCGTTATTCTTGCCGGAATCATCCTTCTGCGAATCGGCTGAGCGAAGCCGGCGGCCGAATTGTGTGCGGCGTCGCCTACGATGCGCATTGCCGTTGAAGATTGACCTCGCCGCGGAAGCAGACCGGGTCGAGAACCGGTGCGTAAGGATCCGCGACCCGGAAGAGTTCGTAAGCCTCGAGCGTCCCGCCGGCTTGGCGCCGCTGCAAGAGACCGGCCGGCTCAACCTTACGAAAGCGCATCTTCATGATCAGGTCGAAATGGCGACCCGGTTCGCCGAGCGCGAGCCCGGGCGCGGCGAAAAGAGCCTCAGCCGGTTGAGGCTCGAATATCCATCGCATGCGCTGCTGCGGCTGTACGATGGCGATCGCCGGATCGCCGTAGTAAGTCATCAGCGAGGTCAGCGCATAGCCCTGGGTCAGCACGTAGGGCGCGTTGTCGGCGCGCGCCTTGGCGTCGAGATCCCGCGCCAGTTCGCGAAAGCCCTCGAGACGCGCGAGCGGATTGGCTGGCCCGAGCGGGACGGCGTCGGTCAACGTCTCGGCGAAGGTTAGCGCGGCCACGACAAGCCCGATTGGCGCCGCCCATTGGGCCGCTTTCGCGATTGCTGCGGCGAAGCCGGAGATGCCGCGAGAGCGAATCCCCGCGATCCAGTCGGCGGCAAGTATCGCCACGGCGGGATAGAGCGGCGCGAGCCAATTGCCCTGCACCCGGTCATGGAGCGAATGCAAAAGAAAATAGGCGGCCGCCGGCGCGATTGTGCAAGCGAGAATGCGCCGGGCTTCATCGGGCGAGCGCGGCGCGACGGGCGCGCGCCAGGACATCCCCGCAACCGCAGGAATAAAAGCGGCGACCACCAGCGGATTGAGGAGTCCGATCTGCGCGACCAGGAACTCGATCAGGTAATAAGGCGCGAATTCGCCTGGGCCCGCGCGGCCGAACTGCTTGGCGAAAGTCGCCCAATCGTGCTCGGCGTTCCAAGCCACGAACGGGGCGAAGATGGCAAGAGCGACAACCAAAGCCACAAACAGCGCAGGCGAGACGAGCCAGCGGCGCAACGAAGGCGTCGCGACCAGAGCGAGGCCCACGCCGGCCGCGAAAAAGATGGCGGTGAGTTTCGATTGCAGCGCGAGGCCAAGCGCGAGGCCAAG
This sequence comes from uncultured Alphaproteobacteria bacterium, assembly GCA_963737365.1. Taxonomy (GTDB): domain Bacteria; phylum Pseudomonadota; class Alphaproteobacteria; order Rhizobiales; family Beijerinckiaceae; genus Roseiarcus. The sequence continues at coordinate 807,130 of CAVTSD010000001.1, read as the reverse complement.
CGCGATCAGCCAACGTTTCCGGCCCGTGCGCCACAGCTCGACCAGGGCGCCGAGCCCAAGCGTCCAGAACACGACCAGCGGAGCATCGGGAGCGACGAACACCGCCCCGATCGCAATCAGCGGCATGGCGATCCACATGAGCGCGGCGAGCGCGCCTTTTTCCGCTGAATTGAACAGGCGCCAGGCGATGAAGGCGACGAGAGCCGGCATTGCGCCAACGGCAAGGAGCGAGAGCCCCCGGACGCCGAACTCCGAGCCGCCGAATAGCGAAGTCGACGCACGGATGAGGAGCGCGACCATCGGCGGGTGGTCGAGGTAGCCGAAAGAGAGGAAGCGCGACCAAAGCGTATAATAGGCTTCGTCGAAAGTGAGCTCTAGCCGCCCGACGGCGAGCGCTTGCACGGCCAAAAGCGCGATCGACGCTGCGCAGGCGTAAAGACCGAGCCAGGCGGCGTGGCGGAAGCGCGTTTCCGCGCCTGCCGCGGCGGCGATGGAATTGCCGCTCACGTTGTCGCCTTCGCCCTCATCGGCGCTATTGAGCCCATAGCGGGCGTCCGTCGCACGCTGTCGCGCGTCTGGTCAATCATTGCGCAAAAAAGACGCGAAAGTGTTGCACTGGGCACACAGGCGCCTCGCCGCTGAGGTCGTATAAGTTCTCCATGGCGGCGCGGATCGATCCGCGCCGCAATCGGGTTTGGAAGCATGGCGGCCGCGGCGGAAAGGAATGGATCGAGAGACGCGGAGCGCGATGACGCTGCGGACGCCTCGCGCTTCTTTTCCCGCATCGGCTATCTTGTTCTGGCCGTCGGCGCGCCGGTTGGGGTCGTGCTTCACCCGCTTGGCCTCTACGTCATGTTTTCGATTGGCGTGGGTCTCATTCTCATCGCCGCGGCTCTCGACGCGGAGCCTGGATTCATCCAGCGTTTTACCCGGCCGTTTTACGTTCCGGCGTTTCTCGCTTTGCTCGCGGGGCTGGCTTGGGCGGCGCTATCGCTTCTGTGGACCCCCTATCCGGTTGCGGCGGCGCAGCTCCTTCTCAAACTGGCCGTCCTGCTCGTCGCGACGATGGTGGCGGTGGCTGCGCCACGTGAGAACGCAGCCGCGACCGACCTCTATCTCTTTCCCATCGGCGTCATGGCCGGCATAGCGGCTATGATCGCGCGCGCGCTCGGCGAGACGCTAACTGGAGCGTCCGACGAGGGCCGTCTCACGGCCGGCGCGGTCGCGATCGCGGTGCTGTTGTTCCCCGCGATCGGGGGACTTGCCGCGCGCGGCCGCAACGGGCTGGCGCGGCTTCTTTTGATCATCGCCCTGTGCTTCGCCTATATTGCGAGTTATACGCCGCTCACGGTCGCGCTGTTCGCCGGCTATCTGGCGCTCTCCTTCTCGATTTCGGAACTGTCGCGCACGGCGCGGGAATTGAGCTGGGGCGCGGCTGCGCTCATTCTGCTGTCGCCGCTCATCCCCGCGCTGGCGCCGACCGTCGCCGCCTGGATCTTCCACGCGCGGCTTTCGTCTTTGCCCGCGCCCTATCCGTCATTGTCCGTCGCGGCCGACATTTTCACCCACGATAAGCTAAGGCTCATCACCGGGCATGGATTTGCGACTGTCGGCCATGGGATTCAGGACCGGATCTTGCCACTGCACACGCCGCGGGCCCTGGCCTTCACCATCTGGTATGAGCTTGGGATTGTCGGCGCGGTGCTGGCTGCGGTTGGCGCATGGCTCGGGTTCCGCAGCATTGTCCATGCGCCCGCCCGTCTCGCGCCCTATATGGCGGCTGCCTTCTCGGCTGTGGTGGCGCTTGCGTTTCTCAATGTCGATTTTGCCGAAATGACGCCGCTGACCCTGGTCGCGATCGGCGTTATTTCCACTGGCGTCGCGGCGCGCAGTCAATACCGCACCAGCCGACCGTCGGCAGCCAGGCTGGCCAATCTCTAAACGCGTGCAGCTCTGAAAACCGCGCGAACTCTTGTTGTTACGTCCCGCGGTCTAGCGCTTGCGCGCGAACGACATCGATCCGTGACCGATGCGCGGCCGCTTGTACTCGACCACGACCGCGCGCGTGCGGCCCGTGACCAGGCTCGCCCGGCCCCGGGTCCTCGCGGCCTGTTTCGCCGCGAGCGCTTTGACCTCGTCGACGGGCACGCCCATGAGCGAAGCGGCGATTTCGGCCCGCTGAGCCGGATCGTTGGCCAGACTTTCAGCCGCGATCAGAGCCTCTTCTACGGTTGGGGTGTCGCGGCGTACGCGGCGAACGCCCCATTTCGTCTTCCAGGTGGCTGGCACGAGCCCCTCCGAGTCTTGGTCCATCTTTTGAACGGTCACCCTAGCAGAAATGTTGCACCGCAGCAATCGCATTCAGATTTAAGTCGGTTTTTATCCACACCTGCTTCGCAAATAGCATGCCCACGGATCTTATCGGGCGTCCGCTTCAGGACCGCACCCGCGGCGCGGCCCGTATCCTGCTTGACAAATGTTGCGCGTAGCAAAACGATTGACCAAACGGTCAGGAATTGGCCCATCGCTGAGGCTTTTGAGGTTTCGTCATGACGATCGCCGCCAACCCGCCGGGCGCATCGGACGTCCGCCCGGGCCGCCTCGATGAGGCGACGCTGAGAGGCAATTTTGCCGATCTGCACCCGCTCTTGACCCCTCATGAGGCCAGAGTCGAGGCGGAACGCTGCTATTTCTGCTTCGACCCGCCCTGCCAGCAGGCCTGCCCGACCGCAATCGACATTCCGCTGTTCATTCGCCAAATCGCGGCTGGCAACCGCACGGGCGCGGCGACGACGATTTTCGATTCCAACATCATGGGCGGCATGTGCGCCCGCGTCTGCCCGACGGAAACGCTCTGCGAGGAAGCCTGCGTGCGGGAGGCGGCGGAGACCAAGCCGGTTGTGATCGGAAAATTGCAGCGCTACGCGACCGATCCCACGATCGCAAACGGGAAATCGCCCTATGCGCGTGGCGCGCCGATCGGCAAACGCGTGGCGATCGTCGGCGCGGGGCCAGCGGGGTTGGCTTGTGCACATGAACTTAGCCTGGCCGGCGTCGACAGCACAATCTTCGAGCCGCGCGAAAAGGCGGGAGGCCTCAACGAATACGGCATCGCCGCTTACAAGACCGCTGATGATTTCGCGGCGCGGGAAGTCGATTTCATTCTCTCCATCGGCGGCATCGAGATCCGGCGCGGCCAGGCGCTCGGCCGCGACGTCAAGCTCGAAGATCTTCGGCGCGACTACGACGCCGTTTTCCTCGGCGCGGGCCTCGGCGCCACCAACAAGCTTGGATTGCCACGGGAGACTGAGCTCGAAAACGTCATCGACGCCGTCGACTACATCGCCCGCCTCCGGCAAGCCAAGGATCTGTCGACACTGCCGGTCGGCCGCCGCGTTGTGGTGATCGGCGGCGGCATGACGGCGATCGACGCCGCGGTGCAATCGAAGAAGCTCGGCGCCGAGACCGTGACCATGGTCTATCGACGTGGACCGGAACAGATGAAGGCGAGCCGTTACGAACAGGAGCTCGCGCAAACGAGCGGGGTTATGATCCGCTATTGGGCGCGGCCGGTCGAGCTTGAGGGTCGCGGCGGCGCGGTGAGCGGAGTGCTGTTCGAGAGCGGCAAGGGCGGCGAGGACGTCTCCGTTGCGCCCGGTTCAGTCTTTCGCCTCGACGCCGATATGCTGTTTCTGGCCATCGGGCAGCGCGGCGCGCCAGAAGCGCTTGGCGGAGCGCCGATCGAAGTCAAGGACGGCCGCATCGTTGTCGATTCCGAGCGCCGCACGACGCTTGAGGGCGTGTGGGCCGGCGGCGATTGCATCTACGGCGGCAAGGACCTGACGGTGAGCGCCGTCGAGGATGGCAAGCAGGCGGCGCGCTCGATCGCCGCCGCGCTCGGCGCATCGCGCTCTTAAACTTAAAGCGAGGATCCTATGGCTGATCTGCGCACCAATTTTCTCGGCGTCAAATCGCCCAATCCGTTCTGGCTGGCCTCCGCCCCGCCGACCGATCGGAAGGTCAATGTCGAGCGCGCGTTCCGCGCCGGCTGGGGCGGCGTCGTGTGGAAGACGCTCGGCGAAGCCGGGCCGCCGGTCGTCAACGTGTCGGGCGCGCGCTATGGCGCAATCCACGGACCCGATCGTCGGCTGATCGCGATGAACAACATCGAGCTGATCACCGATCGCGACCTTGAAATCAATCTCCAGGAAATCAAGGAGGTCAAGCGCGCCTGGCCCGACCGGGCGCTCATCGTGTCGCTGATGGTTCCCTGCGACGAGAAGTCCTGGCAGGACATTCTCGCGCGGGTCGAGGAGACCGAATGCGATGGCGTCGAGCTCAATTTCGGCTGCCCGCATGGCATGTCCGAGCGCGGCATGGGCTCGGCCGTCGGCCAGGTGCCCGAATATGTCGAGATGGTCGCGCGCTGGTGCAAGGCGCACACCCGCATGCCGGTCATCGTCAAGCTGACTCCCAACATCACCGACGTTCGCCAGCCGGCGCGCGCGGCGAAAAAGGGCGGCGCCGACGCGGTGTCTCTCATCAACACCATCAATTCGATCATGAACATCGATCTCGACCATATGACGCCGGACGTGGCCATCGACGGCAAGGGCACGCACGGAGGCATGTGCGGCCCCGCGGTCAAGCCGATCGCGCTCTCCATGGTGTCGGAAATCGCCCGCGATTCCGTCTGCGCCGGCATGCCGATCTCAGCGATCGGCGGCATCACCTCCTGGCGCGACGCGGCGGAATTCATCGCGCTCGGCGCAGGCACGGTGCAGGTCTGCACCGCGGCAATGACCTACGGCTTCAAGGTCGTCCAGGAGATGGTGACCGGCCTCGCCGACTATATGGACGCGAAAGGCTATGCCACGATCGAGGACTTCCGCGGCCGCGCTGTTCCCTCAATCACCGACTGGCAATATCTCAACCTCAATTACGTGGCGAAGGCCGAGATCGATCAGACGCTCTGCATTCAGTGCGGGCGCTGCCACATCGTTTGCGAGGACACCTCGCACCAGGCGATCTTCGCCCGTATCAACGGCAAGCGTCAGTTTGTGGTCAACGAGGCGGAATGTGTCGGCTGTAACTTGTGCACGCTGGTCTGTCCGGTCGAGGACTGCATCACGCTCGTCCATAAGGTCGTAGGCGTCGATCCGCGCACCGGGCTGGACTACGCCCGTCCGCCCAGCAACTGGACGGCGCATCCGAACAATCCGGCCGTCCACGCGAAGGCCGCGGAGTAGCGTCGGGCGAACCTGAATACGTCGTCGCCAGGTTCGCGACGTTTCAAGCGTTCGGACTCAGGGAATCGTAAGTCTGCTCCGGGAGAATGGACGCGGGCGGCGTCCGCACGCGCGGCCGGGGATGACATGATCCGGAATCGCACGCTTCTTAGCGAACAGCAGAAAGGCGAGGGCCTCACGACAGGCTTCGACTATCTGCGCCTCGGCCTCTGCCTCGCGGTGCTGGTCTGGCACAGCATCCTTCTCACCGCGGGACCGGCGGCCTATTCAGGTCTCTGGAGCGGCCCATTTCGCTTCATCCCAGCCGCCATCCTCCCCATGTTCTTCGCGCTATCGGGATTTCTGGTGACGGGAAGCCTCATGCGAACAAAGACGCATGAGTTTTTGGTGCTGCGGGCGATTCGCCTCGTTCCCGCGCTCGCCGTGGAAGTGACCCTGTCGGCGCTCATTCTCGGCGTCGCCTTCACCACGATGCCGCTTTGGGAATATTTCACGAGTTCCGGAATTCTTCCAATACTTCGGGAATATCCTGGGCCTCGTGCATTTTACGCTGCCCGGCGTGTTCGCTCAAAACCTTGTGCCGCGCGTCATCAACTCCCAGCTTTGGACCATTCCGTTCGAGCTCGAATGCTATGCCGCGATCGTGTTTGTCTCGCTGGCGCTCGGCTGGGGCCGAAGACAGTTGTTTGTAACCCTGCTCGTTCTATTTTCCGCCGCGGTCTCCGCCGGCGCGATTTTCACCCATTCCATCAGCCCGGCCGCGCCTCCGCAAGGACGCGCCCTCGTCATGGCGTTTCTAGCCGGCGTCGGCGTCCACCTATACCGCGGGGAGATTCCTTACTCGCATGCGCTTGGCGCCGCCGCCGTCTTGATGTCGTTCATCTTGCTGGAAATTCCCGGCGGGGAATACATCGCCGCGTTCCCCATCGCCTATCAAACCGTGTGGATCGGACTCTTGCGTCCGTCAAGGATTCCTTTCGGCGATTGGTCCTACGGCGTGTACCTCTTTCATTTCCCCATCGAACAGACGATCGCGCATCTCTTTCCCAGTCTCGGGCACTGGTGGGCGATGGCCTTTGCCGCTCTGCTCCCGACTGCGGCGTGCGCCGGACTGTCCTGGACTTTCATCGAGCGTCCCATCCTGAGACGCAAGGCGTGGATTTTGTCGGAGGTCGACTCCGCCTGCGCGGTCGTGCTCGACTGGACGCGCGCAGGACTGCGTCGCCGCCCGCATCCAGCGATTGCCGCGACGCCTATTCGGCCTCAGGCGGCGACGTCTTCTCCTTCAGCTTTCCGAACACAGAATTGACGTCGACCCGCTCCTCGACAGGCTTGGGCTTCGGCGTCGGGACGCCGAACACCTCGAGCTGGCTCGCGGGAGCGGCCGTGGGTCGGGCGGTGGTGATTTCCGCCGAGACCAGCGTCTGGGCGCGATCTTCCTCGACCTTCGGGCGTTCCTTGGCGGCGCGATTGACTTCGAAGTCGAGGTCGATCTGGGAGCACAAGCCCAGGGTCACAGGGTCCATCGGCTGGAGATTGGCCGAGTTCCAGTGGGTGCGCTCGCGGATCGCCTGAAGCGTGTGCTTGGTCGTCCCGACGAGCCGCATGATCTGCGCGTCCTTGAGCTCCCCATGGTTGCGCAACAGCCATAAGACCGCGTTCGGGCGGTCGTGCCGACGCGACAACGGAGTGTAGCGCGCGCCGCGCGGCTTCTTGAACTCAGGCGTGCGCGTCTTCGCGGTCGAGAGACTGAGGCGACGGTTGGGGTCCTTCTCGCCCGCGGCGATTTCCTCGCGCGTGAGCTGGCCGGTCGAGATGGGATCATAGCCCTTGATGCCCGTCGCCACTTCGCCGTCAGCGATTCCCTTCACTTCGAGGGGGTGCAATTTGCAGAACTCCGCGATCTGATCGAAGGTCAGCGAGGTGTTCTCGACCAGCCAGACGGCGGTCGCCTTCGGCATCAACGGCGCGTCGCTCATAAACAGTGCTCCTAATGATCGTTTGCGTGTGCTCGCAGGGTCAGCCCCCGCAAACGCAGTCTCAAAGGATCAAACTTGAGAGGAAACGCGTTGTATAGGCGCGCGCAATCTGAATTGCAACGATCGCCGCGCAAAACTGGGGCTCCCAGAGGAAAGTACTTTCATTAGACCTTGCCGAGGGGCAGGACCGAACCCAGATCCCAGGGCGACTTCGCCACTTACGCCACAAGGAACACGAGCATGAAATTCCCAATAATCGCTGCCGTGATGCTGACCGCGCTCCCGGCGTTGGCGATTGGTTCTGCGCCCGCGGAGGCGAAGGGCTGCCTGAAGGGCGCGGTCGTCGGCGGCGTCGCCGGCCATTATGCCGGGCATCACGGCGTCGTGGGCGCGATCGGCGGCTGCATCGTCGGCCATCATATGGCTAGCGAAAAAGCGAAAGAACAGGCGGCGCCGCAGGGCGCGCAGAACGCTCCGTCCTCCCCTCCCGCCTCAACCCCGAACTGAGCCCGTCGCGTTCAGGCCTTATTATTGAGCGCGGGTTCGGATTTCGGATCGAGCGGCCAGCGCGGCCGGCCCGGAGCGTCGAGCCCGTCAATCATTCCGAGCCGGAGGCGCTCCACCCCTGCCCAAGCGATCATAGCGCCGTTGTCGGTGCACAGCTTGGGCGGCGGAGCGACGAAGGGCAAGCCTGCCTCGGCGCAGAATTGGGTCAGCGCCTCGCGCAATGCGGCATTGGAGGCGACGCCGCCCGCGACAACGATTGCGCGCGGAGCGACGCCTAGGCGTCGGCGGAACAGCTTTAATCCCATCCGAATGCGATCCTCGACCACGTCGACGACCGCCGCCTGAAACGAGGCGCAAAGATCCGCCACGTCCCTCGGGCGCATGGGCGCGACCAATTCCGCTGCGTGGCGGACGGCTGTTTTGAGGCCGGAGAGGGAAAAATTCGCGTCCGGCCGCCCGAGCAAAGGACGCGGCAGCGCGAACCTCGTCGGATCGCCATCCCTCGCCGCGATTTCTACCGCGGGTCCGCCTGGAAATGACAGCCCCAACAGTTTTGCCGTCTTGTCGAAGGCTTCGCCGATAGCGTCGTCCAGGGTCGCGCCGAGGCGGTCGTAATCGCCAACGCCTTTTACCGCGAGGATCTGCGTATGGCCGCCGGAGGCGATGAGCACAAGAAAGGGGAACGCGACGCTGTCCGTCAGGCGCGCGGTCAGCGCGTGCGCCTCGAGGTGGTTGACGGCGACAAAAGGCTTGCCGCACGCGAGCGCCACGCCCTTTCCCGCCATCAACCCGACGAGCACGCCGCCGATGAGGCCAGGACCCGCCGCTGCCGCCACTCCGTCGAGATCCCTGGCCGCGATTTTCGCCCGCGTCAGCGCGCGCGCGATCAACAAGTCGACGATCTCGACATGGGCGCGCGCCGCAATCTCCGGCACAACGCCTCCGAACGGGGCATGCGCGGCGATCTGGCTCATCAACTCGTCGGCGAGGATTTCGCCTGAGCCATCGGGCCTCAGCCGCACCACCGCCGCCGCCGTCTCGTCACAAGTGGTTTCAATGCCAAGAACACGCATGCCTGAGCCCATAGCCCGAACGGGGGTTTGAGAAAACCCGCTATTCCGAGGCGGAATTTCTCAAGCAGCGCAAGCCCCTGTTGCTGTTTTTCAAGGCATGTTAAGGTTCAGCCACAGGAGCGTGCGATGAACAGCCCGATCGGGCCAAACGAGATTCGCGTGGTTATCCGGCCAATCGAAGCCCGCGATTACGATCTCGGGCCGATCCCGGCGGAGCTGTTCAAAAAGACGTTCGATGCGTTTCTGACGGCGCTGCAGGTGACGGACCGCGAACTTCAGCCGAAAGCGCGATCAAGCGAGTTCCTCGTCTCCCAGCTCGCGCTCAATCCATATGAGTTCGGAATCCTGGAGAAGCGTCGGGCGTTCGCCCAAACCGGCCCCTCGGCGATCGAGTTTTTCCGGCGGTGCGCCGAAGGCATTTACCGGAGCGACTATCAGGCCGTCATCCGTCATCCCCGGGTGACGAGAGCGTTTATCCGCATCGTCAAGGCGCTCAACCCGTCGTTTCATGTCCTGGCGCAATTCAAGGATTGCGAGTTGCCGATCGACGATTTCTTTCGCCGTCAGGTCGATCGGGTTGGAGCCAAGGATGACGGAAAGACCAAGACCGACAACTGGTTTCTCGGCAGCGCGATCATGTCGTTCGAGGGTCGGCTCGACGAGATCGACTATCGCGGCGCAGTATGGACCGGCGATCTCATGCTTCCGGCAGGTACAACGCATGTCGAATGCGTATTCGACAAGTCACAAGGCGAAGATGCTCTGAACCCGTTCGGCAATAAAAATGTTTGCGTTACGGGAAGAGCAATTTACACAGGAGACAGTCAGCTTCCCGAGCGAATAGAAGTGCTCACCATCGAAGAAAGAGCTCATGTGAGCGCAGCGATCGACATCCGAGGTTCGCTGCGCTTGGTGGCCTTATCGGACGAGGACAACGACCTTGATTGCGTCGAGTAGCGATAAGCATTTCCTCCACTCGAGCGTGGTGCTTCGCCATGCGAATGGAGAGTCGGGCGAAGCGGACCAACATATCGAGACGATTCTAACTGAAGCGGCTGTCCACAAGCGTCGCGTCTGGGTCAGCAGTGTCCTGTTTGCGGAGCTCAGGCCGTCGACCTTCGTTCCCGGGCGATTCGCCACCTTGTTCGAGTTGACGCGCTATATCCGCGCGCTAGCGACGCTCGTGACTCCCGACCCGAATGCGATGCTGCGGGTCGCAAGGCTTTGCGACGCCAAATGGCATATGCCTGACAGCGGCCGTGAGGCGGAAGGAAAACCGCGCGCGATGGCGCTCGGCGACGCAATGCAGATTGCTTCGGCCTTGTGGGTCAAGGAGGCGATCGGGGTGCCCGATCTCGAATTCCTCACCTTTGACGGTTGGTGCTCTCCCGACGGAACGCCCACCGAGCGCCTCTGCCTGCTGTATCTCCAGGACTATGCGGTCGACACGGGGCGAGATGCGGATGTCAAGGCGGCGATACGGTTGACGCGGCTCGAACCGCTTGTCCACGCCCGGTCCTTCCCCGATCCCGTGCCAGCGGGATAAGCCCGCTGCCCTCTGGGCCGGCGTCAGTTCTTTCCGAGCCGCGAGAGTTCCGCGTCTATCGCCGGCGCAAGAATGGTCCTTACCGCGAATAGGGACCCCTCGCGGCTATAATGGCCGTAGTCGACCGCCAGCATGTCTTCAGGCAGGTTTTCGCCGACGAGCCGGCGGCAACCTGCTTGGCCGCAGAGCTTCGCCGCCTGCGAAACGTAGTGGACGCCGTCGCCCCAATCCTTGCCGGCCAGCGCGCGATCGGTCTCGAGGGAATCCGGTCTGACGCCGACAGACGAGAATTCCGCCGCCACGCCGTGCTCGAGGACGTCGCGGCCGACGAGGATCGGAAGAACGGGAGCCCAGGTCGGAACCTGGCCGGCGATGATGATCGATCGCACGCCGTCCGCATGCAGGCGCCGCGCGCCGGCGACAAGCGCGTCGAGAAAGCCCGGATAACGCCAGTTGGCCTCGTGGTCGTATTGGGCGAAGTAGCCTCCGACGATGAGGACGTCCGGCTTGATCGTCCGGATGGCGTCGAACACGTAGTCGTTGATCGCCCGGCAACGCGGCGTGCCCGCCACGCCTTGATCCATGGCGACGGTCTCGACCAGCGGCACGCAAAAGACCGACGAGAGCGTGAGGAGATTGGCCTTGGCCCCGTAGACCTCCTGCAATCCGGTGAAAAAATGGGCGGCGTGCGAGTCGCCGACAATGAGAATCGTCGGCTTCCGCGGATCCTGGATCGCCGCGCAATGATGAGCCCCGAAGAAGGCTGCCGCCCGCTTGCGTTCCTCTTCAAGCGGATAGCGAACCTGATCGAGCTGATAGAAGCAGTTTTGTAGCGCCTCGTTCTCAGCGCCATTGGCGGTATAATCGAAAATGCGGTCGACCAGCGGCGGAAATCGGGAGGGAAAGCCCTTGGCGTCATATGTCAGCTTGCCGATAAATCCGGTCAGGGCAAGCAGGGCGACGAGCGCCAGCGCGGTCGTGAAGGGCTGGCGGCGAAATGGAATCGCGACCGGCTGCTCGATCAGCTGATACGTGAGAGCGGCGAGCAGCACGGCTACGCACGCCAGCGCAAGCAGAACTGGCGCCGTCGGGATTACGCCGGGCCAAATGCGGGCGAACGCAAACAGCGGCCAGTGCCACAAGTAAAGCGGATAAGAAATTGCGCCGAAGAAGCCGGCGACGCGGTTGCCAAGCGCGACCTCGCCGGGAAGCGAATTCGGACTGGCGATGACCAGCGCTGAGCCCAATGTCGGAATCGCCGCGAGCCAGCCGGGAAAGGACTGCGCCTCGTTCAGGAACAGGAAGGCGCCGAGCATGAGCGCGACTCCGGCTCCGGCGCCGATATTCGCGATTCCTCGCGACGGATAGGGCAGGACCCGGAGCCAGAACACCTCGCGGTAAGCGAGCAGCGCGCCGAGGGCGAGTTCCCATCCACGCGCCCAGGGCAGGTAGAAAGCGGCGATCGGGTCGATCGGCGTGAGGACGACGCTGTAGACGAACGAGGCGACGAAGGCGACGAGGATGACGACGAAAACGAGACGTCGCTCAAGCTTGAATAAACCAAGCAGGAGAACTGACCAGACAAGATAGAATTGCTCCTCGATACTGAGCGACCACAGATGAAGGAGCGGCTTGGTCGTCGCGTCGGCGCCGAAATAACCCCCCACGCCAGCAAGGCGCATGAGCCAGAAATTCACGGTGAAGTACGAATTGCCAAGGAGGGCGCCGCCGATCTCGTGGAATTGCGTCGGCGCTGCGATGAACCATCCGACGGTCCAAACGAAACTGACCACGACGAGAAGCGCGGGCAGAATGCGCTTGGCGCGGCGAGCGTAAAACATCGCCAACGAGAACTGTCCGGCGGCGCACTGGGCCAATATGATTCGCGAAATGAGGAAGCCGGAGATGACAAAGAAGATGTCTACGCCGACGAATCCTCCAGGAAGCCAGGCCCGATCGGCATGAAAAATCACCACGCCGAGCACCGCGAGCGCGCGCAACCCATTGATGTCGTCTCGGAAACCGAGCGCCGCCGCAGCGCGCGCCGCGATCAGCTCAGGCGTTTTGAGGGCTTTGTCCAACGCATAAGATCCAGCGGCAGCCGGCAGAGCCCGGCTGTCCGCGGCGACGGCGTAAATCGCTTGGCTACGATCGGCAAGCGCCGGCTGGCGGCTTGGCCCCGCCGCCCGCGCGGACCATATTGCCGCGCACCTGATTAAAAGAGGGATTATGTCTGCTAGCGGCGAGCCTCCCCGCATCGCTTTGTTCCGCGAGCGCGGCGATGCAAAGGCGAGCGCCGCTCGGCTGCGTCAATGCGGCTTTTCCGTCGTCGGCCTTCCCGTCATCGAGATCCGGACCAGACCAATCCGCCCGCAACGCGCGCGCTACGACGCCGTCGTCGCGACGAGCGACAAGGCCTTCCATGCCGATGGGCCCTCTGACACGTCCTCACCGCTCTATGTTGTGGGCGCGCGTACCGCTCATGCGGCGGAAGTGCGGGGCTGGCGGCTGGCCTCGCCGCCGGCGCGAGATGCAGAGGAATTGATCGCGACGCTCTTCGGCGCGCTGGGGCGTGAGGGAAGCGTCCTCTACCTCGCCGGGCGCGACCGCAAGGCGGTCGTCGAGGCTGCGCTGACTGGAGCGTTCGAGGTCGAAATCGTGGAGGCCTATGTGGCGGAGGCGCGCGAGGCTTGGCGTCCGGCGGAAGCCCAGGCGCTCGCATCTTGCGTCGCGGCGTTGCACTATTCGCGCCGCTCAGCCCACCTTGCGGCCCGGCTGGCGCAGGCGGCGGCGGTAGAAGCCTGTTTCCTCCGCCTTAAGCATGTTTGTCTGTCGGGCGACGTGGCCGAACCCTTGCAAGCGCTTGGCGCGAGCCGCATCGCAATTGCCGAGACGCCCGATGAAGCGGGACTTTTCCGAACGTTGCGCCAGGCGCTCGGCGGGTTCCCTTCGCTTGGGACGTCCCGTATATAGGGCGCGCGAGAAAACCGAGAGCGCGAGGCGATGGTCGACGAGGACATAAACGACCTTTCTCCTGGGCCAACGGGCGTCCCCATCAATCGGGACGCGCGGGGGGAGCCGGAGGTCATCGAGGGAGACATTGCAGCGCGCGAAGCGGAGGATAAAACCACTCCCTACGCGACGACGGCCGAAACAAGAGCTGACCCTCCCGCGGCCGCCAAAGCGGCTCCGCGCAATGGCGCTCGCAGTCTGCTGGCTGGCGCGGTGGGCGGGCTTGTCGTCTCCGCGCTCGGCCTTGCCGCCGGCTATTCGTTTTTGGCCTCCAAAGCCGACGTGTCGGATACCGAAAATCGATTGGGCGCTCTCGAAGCCCAGGCGCGGCAGACGAACGAAGCTCTCGGCGCCGAGGCCAATCGCGAGAGCGCGGCCGTGGCGGCGCTCGAGAAGCGGATCGGGTCTCTCGAGGCCAGCGCCGGCGCGTCAAACACGTCGGACCTCGGCAAGAGGGTAGCGGCGTTGGAAGCGGCAGGCGCGGGGAATGGCGCCTCGGGCGACGCAACGCAACGTTTGGCGGCTCAGGTCAAGGACCTGCGGGCGGATGTCGACGCCGAAAAGGGCGCGCTTCCTGAATTGTCAGCGCAGGTCGCGAAGCTCGAATCCGACGCGCCAAAGGCGAATGCCGCCGGCCCCGATCTCGCCGCCCTGGCTGCTCGGGTCGACAAGCTCGAGGCGGCTCTCGCCGCGCCCAAAAACGAAGCCCCCGTCGCTCCGGCGAAGCCCACAGCCGCTGACAACGCCACTACGATCGCCATCATCGCGGAGGTCGCGGAAGAACGCTTGCGCTTGGGCGAGCCTTTCGGACCTGAGCTCGCCGCGATGCAACGTCTCGGGGTTGATTCCACGGCGCTGGCGCCGCTGCAAGCCGTGGTCAACGGGGCGCCGACCAACAGTGCGCTCGCCGCCTCGTTCAACGCCGTTGCGCCTCACATTCTGGCCGCAACGGCGCCGGCGGAGCAGGGTAGCGTGACGGATCGCTTCCTTGCGCATCTCCAGGGTCTCGTGAAAGTGCGCGATCTCAACGAGACGGCGGGTGACGATCCACAGGCCCTGGTCTCGCAGATCGAGGCGGCGACCCGGCGGGGCGACCTCGCCGCCGCGCTCGCGGCTTTCGATAAGCTTCCTGAAGGGGCGCGAAAGGCGGCTGGCGATTGGCCAACGCTGGCGCGCGCGAGGCAAGCGGCGGAGGCAGCGCTCCAGTCGATCCGTGAAGCGGCGGTCGCGCAGCTCGCAAGCGGCCAAAAACCGTGAAGTCCCGGTTGCCGGGAGTTCAAGCGCCTTCCGGCGCACACTTTGCGTTTGAAGCGGGGTCACGATGGTTCGCCTGCTGATTTTCCTGGCGGCGTTGGCGCTGGTCGCGGGAGGCCTGACGTGGCTTGCGAACAATCCGGGCGTCGTGGACGTCACCTGGCGGGGCGAGGAATACGAAGTCTCCTTGCTGTTCGCTCTCGGCGCCGTGCTTGCGCTCGGGATTGCGATTGCGATCGTTTGGGCACTTTTGCGCTTCGTTTTCCGCATTCCGTCGCTGGTTTCTGTCGGCGCTCAGTCGCGCAGGCGTGAGAGAGGTTTCCAGGCTTTGTCGCGCGGCATGCTCGCGGTTGGCGCGGGAGACGCGCGAGGTGCGGCCAAACACGCTTACGACGCGAACCGGCTGATCGGCCACGAGCCGATGGCCAAGCTTCTGCAAGCCCAATCGGCTCAGCTCGCCGGAGACCGGCCGAGGGCCGTCGCGGCCTATAACGCGATGCTTGAAAATCCTGAAACGTTCGGCATTGGCCTGCGCGGCTTGCATGTCGAGGCGCGGCGCGCCGGCGACCATGCGGCGGCGCTGCAATATGCGATGCGCGCCAATGCGCGCGCGCCCGCGGCCTGGGCCGGTCAGGCAGTCCTCGACGACCGCGCCCGGCGCGGGGATTGGGCGGGCGCGCTCGCGACCGTCGATTTCGAACGCGGGCGCCCGGCTCATCGACAAGCCGACCGCAAACCGCTGGCGCGCGGTGATCAAGACGGCGATGGCCGAGGAAGCGATGGAGCGCGATCCGAGGGGGGCGCTCATCTTGGCGCAGGAGGCCTGCAAACTCGCCCCGACGCTCGTGCCCGCGGCGGCAATCAGCGGTCGGCTGACCGCGCAGGCTGGCGACTTTCGCCGCGCAAGCCGCATGCTCGAGGCCGCCTATGCCCAGACGCCCCATCCGGACCTCGCCTCGGCTTATCTGCGTGTCCGCCACGGCGATTCGACCGTGGACCGGCTGACCCGCGCTCGGGCGCTCGCCCGAACGGCGCCCCACGATCCCGAATCGCTCCTTACCGTGGGGCGCGCGGCGCTCGATGCGCGCGATGTGTCCGCCGCGCGCGCGGCGATCGCTCCCCTCATCGCCTCCGATTCGCCGGAAGGCCGCCCGACCCGGCGCGTCTGCCTCATGATGGCCGACATCGAGGAGGCCGAGGGCAACCAGGGCGCGGTGCGCGAGTGGCTCGGCCGCGCCGCGCGCGCTCCGCGCGACAAAGCCTGGGTGGCGGACGGCGTCATCAGCGACCGTTGGGCGCCGGTCTCGCCGTTGGGAACGCTCGACGGCTTCGTCTGGCGCACGCCTGACGAGCGCATCGCCGCTCCAATCGAGAGTGCGCCGCCGCCCCCGCCGCCCCCAACCGAGGCGATCGCCGCGCCCGTTCCTGAGCCGGCCATCCCGCCAGCGCCCGAGGCGACCATGTTGGAGCCCACGCAGGCGCCGACGGTCGCTCCCGCGCCGCGAACCGGCGTCATCATCGACCCCGCATCGATGTCGCCCGACGACCCAGGCCCCCAGGAGCAAGCGGCCAAACGGCGCGGCTGGCTCTATGCCAATGAATGAGATCCGTCGGGTGGACGACGCCCTGCGATCTGATGCCTCGTCTCTGACCTCAGTCGTTATCATCGGCGCCGGCCACGCCGGGGTTCAGGCCGCGGCGAGTTTGCGGGAGCAAGGCTTCGATGGTGAGGTCGTCCTTCTCTCCGCCGAGAGCAATCTGCCCTATCAGCGTCCGCCGCTTTCCAAGGCGTTTCTCAAAGGCGAGATGGAAGTCCACGGGCTCCCGCTTCGGGCCGACGCCCATTTCCGCGAGCAGCGCATTGACTTGAGGCTCGGGGTCGGCGCAACGCGGATCGATCGCGCCGCGCAGCAGGTGGAGCTCAGCGACGGAAGCGCGGTTTCTTATGGGCATCTCATACTCGCCACTGGCGCGCGGCAACGGCGGCTCGATGTGCCGGGCGTCGATCTTCCTGGCGTGTTCGCGCTCCGCGACATCGCCGACGCGACCGCGATCCGCGAGCGGCTTGGCTCGAAGCCCAAGGTCGTCATCATCGGCGCCGGATTTATTGGGCTCGAAATCGCCGCGACCGCCGCGAGCCTTGGGGCCGACGCGACGGTGGTCGAGATCGCGCGCCCGATGGGCCGGGCCGTCTCGCCGATCATGTCCGATTTTTTCCTGAAAGAGCACGCCGCCTTCGGCGCGCGCTTCAAGCTGGGTGTCGGCGTGGCCGCGATCGAGGGGCGCGAACACGCGGAAACGGTCATCCTCACCGACGGCGAGGCGCTCCGCGCCGACATGGTCGTGGTCGGGATCGGCGTCGTCGCAGAAGACGCCCTGGCGCGCGAGTGCGGGCTCGAATGCGACAATGGAATCGTGGTCGACGAGTTTCTGCTCACGTCCGACTCGACGATTTCAGCGATCGGCGACTGCGCCCACTTTCCGCATGCGGCGCTGGGCTTGCGAACCCGACTCGAATCGGTTCAGAACGCCGTCGACCAGGGCCGCGCGGTCGCCGCATGCCTCATGGGAAAGCCCAAACCCTACAATGAACTGGCCTGGTTCTGGAGCGATCAGGGCGACTTGAAGCTGATGATCGCCGGCCTCGCGCATGGCGTGAGCACGTGGGTCGTGCGCGGCGATCCGGCGACGCGCGCCTTCTCGACCTTTGGCTTTCGCGACGGCAAGCTTGCGGTGGTGGAATTGGTCAACCGCGCCGGCGACCACGCCGCCGCCAAGCGCATCATCGGAACAACGAAAACGCTGACGCCGGAAGAAGCAGCGGATCCTGCGTTCGATTTGCGAGGGCTGGCGAAGAGGTAAGCGGCCCCCGCCCTTACGCAGTTTTTCGTTGCATCTCGCCAACAAGGTCGACGAGCGCGGATCTTTGCTGTTCTAAAGCCGTGAGAACGGGGCCGTCATCGCCGTTGGATTGAATTGCCTTGTCGTAAGCTTCAATGAGCATTTTTTCGCCGGAAGCGAACGAGGACAACGAACCCTCGTTCAGGCCCACAACAGCCGAGCGAACGGAAATGACCGTTTCGTGGACCGTCGACATGAACGACCCCTTGTCGTCAGGAGCGACGCCGCGTGCGCTCAGGATCGCGTGGATGTTGTCATGCGCCTTCTCATGCAGCGACTTGGCGCGCTCAAACAGCGCGACGAGATCAGGTTTTTGCGCGTCCTTGATCGCTTCGTCGTACCCATTGCACGTGTCGACCAGCGCCGTATGCAATTCGACTATGGAATCGTTATCCGACATAAGGATTTCTCCTGACACTCGGTAAAAAACCATCATCTACTGGGATTTGTTCCAATGATGGGTTAACCTTTTTTGCTTTAAGCATCTCATACCTCGGCTCGGTCGAGGACGCTGCGGCCAATTCAATTTTCTTCCTCAGCGTTTTATTTTGCTCCTCGGTTCTATTCGACGAAACAACTAACTCAGCGTTTTTTTCTTCAATTATTTTCAGGTTATCGCTGAAGAGTTTGATTTTGGATATCATACTATTGTTAGATTTCGTCAGCCGCGAGAGTTTACGCTCTTGATGTGCCACCTTACTCGACGCGTTTGTTAACTCTTGAGAGAGCTGCTTAGCTTTAGATCTAGCTCTGGTTAGAGCCTTTTTTAGTTTTTTTACCTCTAATTCCAACTCGCGTTTGGTCATGGGAATACTCAAGCAAGCCTACCGGCGGAACACTCGCATAGTCGCGATGACGATCAAGGCCTTCCTCCAAGAAAAGAACCGCTCAAGGCATCGCAAAGCCCCTCAGGTTGGGAGCCCGCCAACACCGAGTGCCCTAGACAAAAGTTGGGGTGTGCGGGATTGATTTACTCAACCGCACCGCGTCGCCTAGATCCTTTACGAGCCGTCTGAAACCGGCAGGCGACCATATGAGCGGCTTCGGCGTCACTCCGACAAGAAAAACCGCACCATCACGCGCGACGCGTCGAGGCCGACGGTCTGCGTGAAGCTGCCGCGCTTGTCTCCGCCGAACCAGGCGTGGCCGCCGCCTTCGACCAGCCATTGCTCCGCGACGGGTCGGCCGTCAGAATCTTTCACCGCGGTGCGGCTGACGCGGCCGCCCTCGATCGGCCAGTCGAGGTCGCTTCGCGCGAGCGCATTTTCGCCGCGCTCGGCCTCATCGAAAATGTGTTCGCCATTGATCGGATTGACCGTGCTATCGGCGAGCCCGTGAAAGATAATTTTGCGGACATTCCGATTGCTTGGCCGATCGCTTGCGGCAAGGGGCGCTGGGTGAAAGGCCGCGGTTCCCTTCATCGCGGCGAAGGCCGAGGGAACATCGGCGGCTGACTTGTAGGGCAGGCCGGAATGGATGCCGACCGCGTTGAAAACGTCTGGGTAGGTCGCGGCGAGAATCTCCGCCATCGCGCCGCCCGCCGACAGACCCGCGGCGAAAACGCGCTCCCTGCGGACGTCGAACTCCTTGGTCAGCGCCTGGGCCAGCCCCGCCAGTTTGGCCGGTTCGCCAGAGCCGCGGTTCTGGTGGCGTTGGTCGAACCAGTTCCAGCAGCCGTTAGGATTGGCGAGGCGCGGCTGGTGCGGATAGGCGACGATGAGGCCGAACTCTTCCGCGAGCGCGTTCATCCGGGTGCCGAGCGCGAAATCTTCCGGGTTCTGCGTGCAACCGTGCAGCATAACGACGAGCGCCAGCTCTCGCTTTTGGTGATCGGCCGGGACGTAAAGACGATAGTCGAGGGATCCCGCAGGTCCGCTATACGAGCGCTTCAGAAATCGTTCGCCGAGTTCGGGCGCTGTGTCAGGCGAAGGAACGGGAGCGTCGGGCGGCAGGATCGGCCGAGCGCGAAGCGCGCGAAGGGTTTCGGCCAACGGGCGCCGCAGCGGCAGCGAGATGACTTTCGCCGATGGACGAGGAGGGGGCGCGGCCGAACCCCCGCTCTCCCCCTCCGGCGCAGCCCCGCCGGACAAAGCTTTGCGGATAAGGGCGGTCGCCCCGCCAAGATCGGATTTTTTCATCAGCCCCATAGCCTCGTTCATTACATCGAGAACGCGGTTTTTCATGATATGTTCCTGTCGAAATGTATCAGCCTAGCCGATCGGCCAGCGCTATCTTGACCTCGGCGGACGCGTGCAGCGCGCCGAGGACGGTGATCGATTTGATCGTCGCCTTCGCGAGATCGGGGGTGACGTCGTCGGCGATGACCGCCAAGCCCAGCACCCGAATTCTGAGCTTTTCGCCAGCCGCCTGAACGGCTTCGAGGTCCTTGCGAGCGAAGGTTCTAAGGCCCAATTCAAGCGTCAGGCGCGAGGCCGACTGCTTGGCCGTTTCGGCGTGGGTTGCGAGCTGGTTGCGGACGGCCGTGCGAATGAAGTCCGAGCGGTTCGAATAGAAGCCGTCCCGCACCAGGAGATCGATCGATCCCAGGTCGACGAAGCCGAGGTTGAGGGTCAGCTTCTCGCTGTCCGGGGGTTTCGCGTGTGGCGGGCGGGGCGGCAATTTTCACCATCCATTTGGCTTCCAAGTGGATGGTATATGGATGGTTGACGCAGAACTTCAAGGCCGCTCTTCGCCAGTGCGAGGACCGCGCCGCCTGCTGAGGGAGATCGACTCGTTAATTGCGCCTTAAAGGCTTGAAAACGCTGAATTCGGACTCGCTAGCGGGCGGCGAGCCGAGCAGCTCTTACGGCTTGACCCATTTGCCGTTGGCCTTCGACGACTTGACCGCCGCCTCGACAAACGCAAGTCCCTTGACCCCATCCTCAATGGTCGGGAAATGGGCCGACTTGAGGGGCTTCTTGCCGACCCGGGCGGCTTTGATCGCCAGCGCCACCTCGGAATAGATGTTGGCGAAGCCTTCGAGATAGCCTTCCGGGTGGCCGGGCGGGACGCGCGTCACACGGGCAGCCGCTTCGCCCGAATCCGGGCCGCCCCGAGTTACGATCCGGGCCGACTGTCCGAACGGCGTCCAGAAGAGATAATTCGGGTTGTCCTGCCTCCAGTGGAAGCCGCCTTTGGTTCCGTAAACTCGAAGCATGAGCCCGTTCTCGTTGCCCGGCGCGACCTGGCTCGCCCAAATCGCGCCACGCGCGCCATTGGAATAGCGCAGCATGATCTGCGCATTGTCGTCGAGCCTGCGCCCGGCGCCGAATGAGGTGAGCTCGGCGGCGAGCTCGGTGAGTTCGAGCCCGGTCACATAGTCGGCAAGGTTATACGCGTGCGTGCCGATGTCGCCGAGTGCGCCGCCCGCGCCCGAACGTTTCGGATCGACGCGCCATTCGGCCTGCTTGTTGCCGGTGGTCTCGGTCGTGCCAGTCAACCAGTCCTGTGGATATTCGGCTTGAACGAGACGGATCTCGCCGAGGTCGCCCGCGCGAACCATCTCGCGCATTCGGCGCACGAGCGGATAGCCAGTGTAATTGTGGGTCAGCGCAAACACGAGCCCCGATTTTTCGACCGCGGCGCGCATCTTCTTCGCTTCCGCGAGGCTGAGCGTCAGCGGCTTGTCGCAAATCACATGGATCCCGGCCTTGAGGAACGCATAGGTCGGGCCGGCGTGAACATCGTTCGGGGTGACGATGGCGACCGCCTCGATCCCGTCGGCGCGCTTGGCCTCGCCCCGCGCCATGCTCTCGAAGTCGTCGTAGATACGGTCGGCGGCGAGACCGAGCGCGTGGCCCGAGCGGCGCGCCTTCTCCGGCGTCGACGAGAGGGCGCCGGCGACCAGCTCGTAGTGATCGTCGATGCGGGACGCGATCCGGTGGACCGCGCCGATAAAGGCGCCCTCGCCGCCCCCGACCATCCCGAGCTTGATCCTGCCGCCCTTTTTAGCGTCGCTGCGTCCCTCGATCGCCATGCTCGCGTCTCCTCCCTGGCGCGGCCTAAAGCCTCGCTCTCGTCTTGCATTCAAATCGGCTTTGTCGCGCGGCTTTGCGTCTGTCGCGCTCTCAGTCGAGAGTGGCCGCAGCCAAGGCGCGTTTCGACCGTCGCGAACGATGGGGGCGCCCGAGCGGGAAGCGGCGCAAAATTCTGAATTCGCCGCCGGCTTCGCTTTGCTCGAACAGCGTCAAGGCATCGACGTGAAGCGCGCGCGACGGAACTTTAAGCCTGAACTCCCACTCCAAGAGTTGCGCGACGCTTTTGGCGTCTGGAATGGCGTTGGTCAGCGTAAAATGAGGGTCAAACTCGTCCAACACATAAGGGTAGCCCCAGGCATGAAGGTAGTAAGCCTGGCGTGGCGTCAGGCGCTCCGATCCCCGGTAGTCGTGGCTCGTTTCGACCAAGGGAGCGCGCAGCCGATCGAGACCGCGGACGACGCTTCCCTCGAATGCTCGCAGTTCCTTCAGCGCGCCGTCGGGCTTGAGGGCGACAAAGCCGAGATCGCGGCCTGCCTTGACCACGCCCACTTCGAGTTCGCCCGCGTTGAACGGCGAATGCTTACGCGCGAACTCGGCGACAACGTCAAACAATTCATGGGCGTCAAGATCCAGGCGAAGCGAAAATGGCGCCTTGATGGTCGCATGAAAGCCGTATCGCCGAGGATCGCTGGTCATGTTCGCCCAGGAGTTGGGCGGATAACCTTCGAGCGTGAACCCTTCGCGGAGCGCGCCGGTGAGCGGATCGCGCCCGATCACGTCGCAGCCGAAACGCCACAGGTCGCTTTCGGGCGGCGGCGTCAGATAAAGCGCATAACGAAAGTGGTTTTCAGACATAGCCATCCCCGGGGCGGCATGCTGGCACAGTCCCGGCGAACCGGGCAATGCCTTTCTAGCGGCCGCTTACACAACAGTAACCTGGAGGCGTTAAAACAGGTCCGGTCCGAATGATTTGGACCTTTCCGCCGCGTCGCCGCTTCCCCGAAGGGCGCCCGCGCCCGCCATGATGGCCGCCAAAGCCATTGATCATAGGTCGGCTGGGATGCGTCAGACAGAATACGATTCCGTCCTTCGAATTTGCTGTGGGGCGCCGGCGCGCCGCTCGCCTCGCGATTGGAGAACCGTCTCTTCAAGATTGGCGCGATCATGAGTGTGATCAGGTTCGTCCGATCGCAAGCCCACGCGATTTACGCTCTCATCGCCGTGTTGGTAGGCGCGGTGGCGCTGACTGCACTCGAGACTTTCATTCCCGCCGATGCGCTCAACGCGTTGCGTTCCTTTATTCCGGGCGAAACCCCGTTCTTCGAGCTCCTGCTGCTCGGCTGGGTCGGCGTTGCGCTTGGACGCTTGACGATCAAGCCTGCGCCGGCTCCCGTGGAGAGCAGTGCCCCAAAGCCGCAGCGAGACACGACCGGCAAGGACGAAAGGGATGAGAAAGACGAGAAGGTCGACCAGATCCTTCGCCAGGTCGCGAAGGTGCTTCAAGCCCATGTCACCGACAACGAAAGCTTTTCCAAGCGGCTCCACGGCCACAACGAGCGCCTGTCGATGCACGAATCGGTGGGTCCGATCAAAGAGATCGTGCTGGCCCTCATCGAGGACAATCGCCACATGCGCGACAGGCTCGACAATGTCAGGAACCAGCTCGAAGAGTTGCGCATCCAGGTCGTGCAGCTGCAAACACACCTCGAGCGCGCGGAGGAGGCGGGACTGCGCGACGCCGTGACCGCGATCGGCAATCGACGTTTCTTCGACGCCAGCTTCATGGAAGAGGTGGAGAAAGCGCAAAGGCTTGGCGACAACATCTGCCTTGCGCTTGCCGACATCGACAAGTTCAAGCACGTCAACGATCGCTTCGGCCATCTGGTCGGGGACCGCCTGTTGCGGCTGTTCGCCAACATTTTGGTGCAGAACGTGCGCGGACAAGACAAGGTCGCGCGCTTTGGCGGCGAGGAGTTCGCGCTCATTTTCCCTGGCGCGCGTCTTAACGAGGCGGTGATCGCGGTCGAGCGCATCCGAAGCGTTCTTGAGGCCAAGCAATGGACCATCGAGCCGAGCGGCGAACGGATCGGCAAAGTGACCGCGTCGTTCGGGGTGGCCAAGCTGCGAGTTGACGAATCCCCGAACGATCTCCTGCGACGCGCCGATGAGCGCCTCTACGAGGCCAAGGTCCAAGGAAGAAACCGCGTTATCGCCGACGATCCAGGCGACGAGATCTCTCAGCCCTCGCCTCGCGATCGCCGCGCCGCGGCGGGCTGATCGTCGCGAGATCGCATAACGATGCCCGATCGCCGCACCGATGCGTTTCAGCGCGCCCTCGACGAGGCGGCTGCAAACGATCGCGCGTCAAACGACAGCGATGCGCGTCCTATCGTAGGGCTCCACGTGCGCGGCGTCGCGTTTGGGCCCGCGCCGGGTTTAGGCGGCAAAGCGCGGTTTGGCCTCGCGTTGGATTGGACCGACGACCCCCCGAGCAGGGCGCCGCCGCCGCAAGCTTCGAAGTTCGCTAAAGCGTCAGGTGACACGCCGGCCGAGATCGACAGCGAACTCCGCCTTAGCGAAGTCATGACCCTGGATCAGCTCACCTCGCGTTGGCGCGATTTCGTCTGGCGCAATCATCCCGACAGACAGCCCGAGGAAGCCCGCGAGCGCGCCAACGCCCGGGTGGCGATCGCCAACACGCTCTACGATCGCGCCCGGCGGGCGCTCGTGAGTACGCGATAGCCAAGGACCGTCCGCCAGCGCGGAGATTTCACGCGCACGGGGGGCAAGCTCCGACTGAGCCTGTGTTAGGCGCGATATACGCGATCGTCCGCTTCGCAGCGAGATAAACCAGGATTTGAACCTAGCCGCGAACCGCAACGACCTCATCTCATCGTGACCGTGACGCACTAGCTCTCTTCAAAGGCGCGAGTGCGCAACCAGTGCTCGTCCGCCTTGCCTTCCGGACGGCCCTCCCTCTCCCACAGTGCGTAAGCTCGTTCACAGAAGCGGTGACGCTGCGCTTCATGCCAGAAGTCGTCGGCGCGTCCTTCCGGCTGGCCCGCCTGCTCCCAGGCCAAATAGGCGCGCTCCCGAACAACCTGGTCAAGACCCGCCTTGGTCTCCGCCAGCACGCCATGCGAATCTCCGAATGGGGTCAGTTGGCCCGCGCGGCTGACGTGCATCTTCGCGTTCAAACTTTCGAGCTCCTCGTTGGGGACCAACTTGGCGTTGGCCGCCGCCTCCAACGCCTTCTCCTTGAACGGCTCCTCCTCCACAGGGTTGCCGCTGATCGTTACAGGAAACGTGTGCAGAACATTGGAGCCCTGCTTCTCAACGTCAACTAAGCGTTCCGGCATGAAAGGCTCCTTTTGCCATCTCGGCCTGAGTCAGCAAGATATTTCGCCCACGGCGCGAGTTTGGGAAGCTATATCCCCTTGAGTTTAAATTACGGAGCAGGTGTCGCGCCCGAGATCTTACCGGCGGTCGCAGAAGGGTCGGCGGCCGGCTGCAATTCCGAACTCGGGTTTTGCGGTATGTCAGGGAAATCGGGAGGCAGAACGGGCGGTGTCACGGGAGGGAGCTCGGGCTCGAGCTGATCACCGACTTGTTTAGCCATAGCATCAGTCCTCCGGACATATAACAAACGAGACTCGAGCGCCATATGTTCCGATTCGCTTCTCAATATTCTCGCTTCTCGGACCGGACGCAGCTAAGAAGACCTAGACCGCACGTAGCATACTTTCGTGTGGCGACAGACGCCGCATACGTCGTGAAGTGGCAAAAAACACCGATTTTGCGACCTTGTTTCAGGCGCTTTACACGGGCCGTTTGAAGGTAGCGCCCCCACCTTCCCCACAGGCTTCCGCGCAGGGCCGTTCGTCGGGGCAACGGTCTTAAACAATCTGCCTGAGCACGCCGCCATCGACGCGGAGCGCAGCGCCGGTTGTGCCGGAAGCCTGTTCCGAGCAGAGATAGACGACCATGTTCGCGACCTCCTCGGTCGTCGTAAAGCGACCCAGGAGAGAGGTCGGACGCATCGTCTTCAGGAAATTCTGCTCGGCCTGCGCTTGCGTGATGCCCTCGGCTTCGGCATTCGCCTTCATCCAGTTCGACAGGATTTCCGAGTTGGTCGGGCCGGGCAGGACCGAGTTCACGGTGATGCCCGTTCCGGCGACCGATTCCGCCACGCCTCTGGCGATCGCAAGCTGCGCCGTCTTCGTCATGCCGTAGTCGATCATCTCTTTCGGGATGGCGAGCGCGGACTCGCTGCTGATGAACACCACGCGCCCCCATCCGCGCTTTGTCATTGCCGGCAAATAATGGCGGGTCATTCTGACCCCGCTCATCACGTTGATCTCGAACAGATCTCGCCAGTCGCCGTCGGTCAGCTCGAGAAAAGGCTTGGGCTTGGCCGTGCCAACATTGTTGACCAGAATATCGGTGTCCGCTGCTTGTTTGGTGAAGGCGGCTGCTCCCTTTTCGGTCGCAAGATCGGCGGCAAAGCCTTTTATTTCGGCGGCCGGGAAAAGCGCGCGCATGTCGCTGAGCGCCGCGGCGACCCGCTCCTCTCCGCGACCATTGATGACAACAGACGCGCCCGCGCGAACGAGGCCCTCTGCGATCGCTCGGCCGATCCCGGCTGTCGACCCGGTCACGACGGCCGTGCGGCCCTTGAGCTCAATTATCATGGCGCAACTCCTCTCACTGAAGCAGATCTAGGCCTCCCCAGCATCTAGATAGTGTTCGAGAAAACAATAGGGTTATTCACTAGGCTCAGGACCTATTAAAGTTCTTGCGCTGGGTCGGATTGGCTGATTCATAGGCGAGGCGGGAGGCTTCGCCGATGACTGATTTGTTCTTGCTGTCTCGGGCTCAGATGCGTCGGATTGAGCGGTATTTTCCCTTGTCGCACGGGATCGCTCGGGTCGACGACCGGCGGATCGTCAGCGCGATTGTATTTGTGATCAAGAACGGGCTTCGCTGGCGCGATGCTCCGCGCGACTATGGTCCGCACAAGACGATCTACAATCGGTTCATTCGCTGGAGCCGCTTGGGCGTGTTCAACAAGATTTTCGCAGCCTTGGCGCACAACGGCCGCAAGCCCGAGCGGGTGATGATCGACGCCACGCATCTCAAGGCCCATCGCACCGCCGCGAGCCTTTTAAAAAAGGGCCTGTTCCCCGACGTATCGGGCGCACCAAGGGGGGTTTGAACTCCAAGCTGCACGCGCTCTGCGACGGCAACGGACGTCCGCTCGTCATGCTCTTAAGCGAGGGGCAGATGAGCGATTACAAGGGCGCGGCGTTGATGTGGCCCGCCATGCCGAAAGCCAAGCAACTCCTGGCCGACAAGGGTTACGACGCCGACTGGTTCCGCGCCGCCCTCGCCAAGCGCGGCGTCGCCGCCTGCATTCCTTCGAAATCCAACCGGAAGGTCGCGATCCCCCATGACGCCGTCCTCTACAAACAGCGCCACAAGATCGAGAACATGTTCGGACGGCTCAAAGATTGGCGGCGCATCCACACCCGTTATGACCGCTGCGCCCATACCTACTTCTCGGCAATCTGCATCGCCGCCGCCGTCATATTCTGGCTGTGATCAATGAGTTCCTGAGCCTAGCACCGCTTTGTAATTACGACCTCCTTTACATACCCCTCTTTTGTTCATGCTTAGACCTCTCCACAGTTGGGACTTGGCGCCGTAGAGACTGGCCGTTATCGCTTTCCTCGGCAGAAAGGGATGGAGGTAACGCGAGGTAATACGGTGGAGAATTGGTTGACAACGTATGTTAACGCGAAGATAGAGAAGCTCATCAGTCCAGCAGCCGCAAGGTTGACTGAGAAAATTTTGGGTGGCAATACCGAAGAGTTGGCGGAAATTCTCCTCGAGTTCATGTTTGAACTGGATCTATCCCACATTGCGATAGTCTGTTTCGCGACGACTAGTGCACTGACGCGAACGGAGGATTCACAGAAGCGCAGAGCCGTGCGAGTTTGCAGGAATGGCTCAGACCGTCTCGCTTCTCCTCTCGGCTCAACATAGCGCGGATCTGGAAGGGGTCATCGAGGACAGAGGGCGTCCGGTGAAACACGTTCAGCGGGCGCAAATCATCCTGCTGTCCGCCGGGCGCCTGCCGGTGCTTGAGGTTGCCAATCGGGTTGGCGTCAGCCGGCCGATGGTGTGGCGCTGGCAGCAGCGCTTTGCCGAGGAAGCATTGAGGGTCTGCTGCGCGACAGGACCCGTCCGCCCGGCATCCCGCCAGTGCCGCAAGCCAAGGTGCATGCCGTAGTCGAACGCACTCTGCGCGAACCGCCCGGCGCGGTCACCCACTGGACCGGTCGCGCCATGGCCAAGGCGATGGGTCTTTCGCTTCGAACGATCCAGCGCATATGGGCCGCTCATAAGCTCCAGCCGCACCGGATCAGGACCTTCAAGCGATCCAACGATCCCGACTTCGCCGCCAAGCTTGATGATGTCGTCGGTCTCTACATGAACCCGCCCCGCCACGCGGTGGTGGTCTCCATCGACGAGAAAAGTCAGATCCAGGCGCTCGACCGGACCCAGCCGGGCCTTCCGCTGAAGCGGGGGAAATGCGCAACCCACACGCACGATTACAAACGCCACGGCACGACGACCCTGTTCGCCGCGCTCAGCGTGCTCGAAGGCAAGGTCATCGGCCGCTGCGTGCCCCGCCATCGCCATCAGGAGTTCATCCGCTTCATCGCAACCGTCGAGCGGTCCGTCCCAGCCGGCAAGGGGATCCACGCCATCCTCGACAACTATGCTGCCCACAAACATCCTCAGGCGCTGGCCTGGCTCGCCGAGCATCCGCGATGGACGTTCCACTTCACGCCGACCTCCTGCTCCTGGCTCAATGCCGTGGAAGGCTTTTTCTCCAAGCTCACTCGGCAGAGCCTCAAACGGGGCGTCTTTCGCTCGGTCGACGACCTCGAATTTGCGATTACCCGCTACATCGCCGCCACCAACAGGAACTCCAAACCCTTTGTCTGGACCGCGACCGCAAAAACCATTCAGGCCAAGCTCAGGCTGGATCCCGTCGCGGAGGTGGTTGGAATTGGGTTGGCGTAGTCTCCGGGTTGCCTAACCCAAACGATTCCGGCGTTGACGCGCTGGAATGGAGACCACGCCATGACAAAGGATACCACGAAGGAGGCGGCTGTCGCCGCCGAGGTTTTGCTTTTCGATGATTGGTTCGACGCGATCGAGGAGGGGGTTCGCGCTCGCGTTCGCGGGTTCATCGAGACGATGCTGGATGAGGAACTTGCCGGCGTATTATCGCGCCCGCGCTATGGCCGACGCAAGCCGAGCGAGGATGGCGAACCGCCGCCAATCGTCGGCGTCCGGCACGGCCACCGCAAGCGCGGGCTGACCGGGACCTTCGGGAGAGCGGAGATTTCCGTGCCGCGGGCTCGGCTGATGGGCGCAGACGGCAAGACGAGCGAATGGAAAAGCGCCTCGCTTCGCGCCTACCAGCGCCGCACCAAGGCGGCCGACGCGCTGATCGTCGGCGCCTATCTCTCTGGGACCAACACCCGCCGGGTGCGGCGGGCGCTGGCTGCGGTGTTTGCCGGGCCGGTCGGCAAGGACGTGGTCAGCCGCACATGGCGCAAGGTGAAAGGCGACTGGGACGCCTGGAGCGCCCGTTCGCTCGTCGACGAGCCTATCTTTCGGCTGATCCTCGACGGCACGGTCGTGCGCGTTCGGCTCGACAGGAAGGCGACCTCGATCTCTCTTCTGGTCGCGCTCGGCGTGCGGGTCAACGGCCAGAAGGTGCTACTGGCGATCAAGAGCATGGGCGGCGAAAGCGAGGCCGCTTGGCGAGCGCTGCTCGACGATCTCGTCAAGCGCGGATTGAAGACGCCGGAGCTGGTCATTGCCGACGGCGCGCCGGGTCTGGAAAAGGCGCTGGCGGCGCTGTGGCCCGACGCGCCAGTCCAGCGCTGCACCGTGCACAAGCACCGCAATCTCCTCGCCCATGCGCCCGAGCGGCTGCATGAGGAAATCTCGAACGACTACCGCGACATGATCTACGCCGCGACGCGCGGCGAGGTTGAGACCCGGCGTAAGGCGTTCATCCGCAAATGGCGCCTCAAATGCCGCGCCGTCGCCGACAGCCTCGAGGAAGCCGGCGACAGGCTGTTCACATTCACGCGGTTCCCGCCGAGCCAATGGAAATCGATCCGAACCTCGAACGCGATCGAGCGATTGCACGAGGAGTTCAAGCGCCGGATCAAGACCCAGACCGTGCTGCCCTGCGCCGAAACCGCCGCCATGCTGTTCTGGGCGCTGCTCGCCTCCGGGCAGATCACCATGCGCAAGGTCGACGGATGGCAGACCCTCGCCGAGAAGCCATCCGACCAGATCATTGACCTCGCCGCATGATCGGATAGTTTCATGTCGCCCGCAGACGCGTCAACAAATTCCAACACAACTCGCGACGGGAGCTCAGGCTGGATCATCTGTCTGAGGCAGCGCACTAGGAGTTGGGACGTCAGTCTCCTGACTTCAGCGACGACGTATTCCAAGGCCTGGCAGAGACGATATTTTTCGAGGAGATACGGAGAAATCGACCCCGTGTTACGATGGGGAAGCGCAGCGCTCCTCCCATTTGATTGGGCCGATCTCGAGATAGGCGACCCTGACGCTCAACGCTTCTTTGCGGACGCAGTCCGCCACCGCGTTGGACGCAGAGGGTTGTCGATTCCTGTTCGAGGTCGAAAGGCAACCCACTCTGTGGTGTCGTACACAGGTAACATGTCGGAACGGGATTGGGTCCGCTTTAAATCCTCAACCATGCAATACCTTCAGCAACTCTCTGCTTTGATCGACTCCCCTGCAAATATTGGCTCCAAGCAGCCTAAAAGTGAGGTTCAGCTGTCGCCACGGGAGGAACAATGCCTTGTTCGGGCCGCAAGAGGCAAAACGCATCAGGAAATTGCCGAAATCCTTGGGATAGATTCCGGTAGCGTAAAATCGCATTTGGATTCCTCGCGACATAAACTTCACTGCATCAATGTTGCCCACGCTGTGGGCGTCGCCGTTGCGAACGGCGTCATTCCCCTAGCAGGCCGTTGAAAAAGTCTCTGGCCGGGGGAATCGTGATGTGATTCTGTCGTCTTGCGCTTAGGCGGAGGCGAGTGGATGCGAGGCGGGGACGAGCGGTCGGGGTCGCTGTTCAGTTACGTCGATCTTGAAGCGCGGGTCGGCAAGGACCATCCGCTGCGGGCCATCCGCGGGATTGTGAACGAGGCGCTTTCGACCCTTTCAGGCGCGTTCTCGGCGCTTTATTCGCGGAGCGGCCGTCCCTCGATCCCACCGGAGAAGCTCCTTCGGGCGATGCTGTTGCAGGCGTTCTATTCGATCCGCTCGGAACGGCAGTTGATGGATCGGCTGGAGTTCGACCTGCTTTTTCGCTGGTTCGTCGGCCTCGGCGTTGACGATGCGGCGTGGGACCACTCGACGTTTTCCAAGAACCGCGAGCGCCTTCTGGAGGGCGACATCGCAGCCAAGCTCTTGGGCGCGGTGCTTTCGCAGCCGCGTGTGAACCGACTGCTCAGCGCGGATCATTTCTCGGTCGACGGCACGCTGATCGAGGCGTGGGCTTCGATGAAGAGTTTTCGGCCGAAGGACGGCTCGGGCGATCCTCCGACGGCAGGCGGCAGGAGGAACCGCGAGGCGGATTTTCACGGCCAGAAGCGCTCGAACGCGACGCACGCTTCGACGACCGATCCGGACGCGCGTCTCTATCGCAAAGGGCCGGGCAAGGAGGCGAAGCTCTGCTTCATGGGCCACGCGCTGATGGAGAACCGCAACGGCCTCGTCGTCGACGCCTGCTTGACCGAGGCGAATGGCCACGCCGAGCGGATCGCGGCGCTGCACATGATCGAGCCGCGCGCCGATCGGCCGAGGCCGATCACGCTCGGCGCCGACAAAGCTTACGACGCCGAGGACTTCGTCAATGAACTGCGCTCGATGAACGCGACGCCCCACGTGGCGCAGAATGCGAATGGCCGCTCGTCGGCGATCGACAGCCGCACAACGCGGCATGCAGGCTATGCAGTCAGCCAACGCATCCGCAAACGGATCGAGGAAGCCTTCGGCTGGATGAAGACGATTGGCGGGCAGGAGAAGGCCAAGTTCCGCGGCCGCGATCGCGTCGGTTGGGCCTTTACCTTCGCGGCCGCCGCCTACAATCTGTTGCGGTTGCAGAAGCTCTTGGAGGCCTGCGCGTGAAGAGCCCGGCGAACTGCCGACTGATCGGCCGCTGGCGGATCGTCGAGGCCGACCTCTGGGATGGTGCTCACCTCGATCTCTGCGGCCCGGCGGCGCTGACGATCACCGCGCAAGGCGACGAAATCGCCTTCGGCGCTCTGGAGGCTGGCCTCGAGGTCGAATATGCTCGGGACTCGATTGGCTTTCGCTGGGCCGGTTGCGAGGAAGGCGACGAGGTCGAGGGCGAAGGGACCGCCGAACTCCTCGACGATGGCACTCTCGAGATCGAGTTCGCATACCGAAACGGCGACGAAGCCGTCCTCAAAGCGAAACGGGATACTTCTTCAACAGCCTGCTAGAGGCACTCAGAGATAGTGAGCAAGCTCGGTGAGTTGGCCGCGCATCAACGTCTTTTCGCTCCGCTGTAATTTTGGGACTTACAGGCGAAACTGGATATGCGTCGGATCGACGATCCTGTTGACGAACGGGCTGATGACAATCGCCGGTTTTCCGAGGCTTGCGAGGTTGTAACTCAACCGCCCTTGCAGGAGAGCTGCGATGAGTTCTGGGCCCTTGTCGCTCGCATCGATCGCGTTCAATCCGCGGAACAGCCAGGCGATTACAGTCAAGAAGGTGGTGACTACCTCTGGAGGGCGCGGGCGGCGCTCACGCGGAGAATCCTCGATGCGGCGGCGCCGACAATCCAGGACCTCGATTTGAAGATTGCGGTTCTGGAGTTCCTCCTTTCCGAGGGGGAATTGTGCGCGGTGCTAACGCCGCAATGCATTGGGGATTGCGATCGCGTTCTGGCGCTTCGGGCGCGTGAAGAAGAGAACCTCAAGTCTTTAGAGCCAGAGTTGTGGAGCGCTTGCGTGCGCTTCTCATCGGGAGCGCAGCGGCCGCAGAGGCGGCGGATCGCTTCCAGCCCGCTCCGCCGGAGCCAGGCACGGATATCCCCGCAGCGACGATCAAGTTCGGCATGCGTCCTTACGCCGACAACACCTTCTACGTCATCGGGATGAAGAAGGGGTGGTTCCAGGACGTCGGCATCACATTCGATCCTGCGCCTTATGGCCTAAAGGCGAACGACTCAAATGTGACGACGCTGCTGTTTAACGGGCAACTCGATATCATCTCGGAATTTTGTCAGCTGATGCTGCCGACCTACAAGGACGCCAACAAGCTCAAATGCATCGCCTTCACGGATAATTTCTTGGCGAACGCCATCCTCGCCAACCCCGCGCTGAAGCTGAAGACTTTCAAAGACTATGTGGCTGAGGGCAAGAGCTTCGATGAAGCCCTCAAGGCGGCGCTAGCGCCAATGAAAGGCAAAACGCTGGTCGGCGCGCCTGAACTCAGCGACCGGGCGTTCGAGGAATATCTCAATAAGACAAGGGAGGCGGGTTTCAAGCTTCAGGTGCTCGCGACGCGAAGTCGCTCGTGCTGGCGAAGACCGCCGTGAGCGCCATTTGGCCCACGGTCAGTTTCAGATAGCTCCACAGGCGCATGGTCGATCTCCTGTCCACGCTTTTACTGCGCAACGTTGCAACCCCCGCGCTCGACCGCGAGGACTGCGGCCCGGGTCTAGCGGTCCGGCAATGGGCAGTCGCTTCGCAATGGCTGTGCCAACCACAATCCCACGCGAGCGGACCGATCTTGGTTGACGACGTTGCTGATTTTGGTATCTAATTTTGCATACAAAATGCAAATTGCCGACTTTATAGGCATTCGGCGAAACACTTAGAACGTGACCGAATAGGCTTGATAACCATGAGTGAGCTCAATGCCGACGCGCTGAGGCCCCAACAGGAGCGACGGGCCTTCGCTGCGATCGTTCGGCCAAAACCGCTCCATGAAACTGTCGTTGAGCGTTTGCGGAACATGATCGTCGAAGGGGAGCTTGTAGCAGGAGAGCGGCTCCACGATTCTAATCTTGCGAGAATTCTGCAGGTTTCACGCACGCCGGTTCGCGAGGCGACCAAGCTGCTTGCGACCGAAGGGCTTGTCGATCTCCTGCCTGGCCGCGGGGCTCGCGTCAGCGAACTGTTGGTCGAGGACATTCTGGACCTGTTCGAGACGATCGCGGGGGTCGAGCGCCACGCTTGTGAACTCGCCGTCGAACGCATGAGCGAACGCGACCTCGACAAGCTTCAGCGCGCCCACAAACGTATGGCGCGCCATCACGCAGCAGGTGAACGCAAACCGTACTTCAAGCTGAACCACGAAATACATCTTGCCATTGTCGATGCATCAAAGAACGCGACGCTGCAGGCCATCCACGCGTCGCTGATGTCACGAGCTCGGAGAGCCCGCTACGCCGCGCTTTCGTCGCACGCCCGCTGGATGGAGGCGATGGGCGAACACGAGCTGATCATGGCCGCTCTGGCGGAGCGAGACCCGCGCCGTTCAGGCGAGATCATGCGCCAGCACGATCTTGGCACTGCGGTCTCGATCGTCGCCGCGCTCCGGGCCGCCGTGCCCGACCCGTGATACTCGGGTCTACGGTAGGCTTCAGGGCGCACGACGATGCTGTCCGACGCGGACGTCAATGACGAGCGATATGCGCGCGCCGCGAGAGTCTCAGAGCTGCGGTAACGCTGGCCTCGACGCCGTCGAGCACGATCGCGCCGGTCTTCTCGGTCATCTTCGCTCCGAGTCCAGCGAGGGGCGCGCCGCCCAGGAGGATGGCGTCGCCCGAGCAGGCGCGGACCGCGTCAGCGATGGCGTCGTAGTGGGCTTCGCGGTTGGCGATCATGTCAGTGATCGGCGTCGGCAGAACACGGATCTCCTCCAGCCGATCGTCCAGGCCAAACGACTGAACTCGCTTGACAAGCGCCGCCCGCATCGCCTCCCCAAGCGTGACAACAGAGAAGAGTTGGCCGTTCGCCGCCGCCCTTAGGCCTGCTTCGCCCAGCCCGACCACCGGAATCGCAAGTCCCGCTCGCGCCTCCATGAGCCCCGGATCGCCGAAAGCGCCAATGATCGCCGCGTCAACGTCCGCGTTATCCTTTATTGCGTCGAAGACGACTCGTGCGGCTTTAAGGAGCTCGTCAGGCGTCTGGATCGCGGAGAGACCGGAGGGCGCGTTTACCGCCGTGACCTCGACGTGCTCGCCGGCCGCGCGCTTCGCCTCTTCGGCCAGCCAGCTCGTAACCGACGCGCTTGTGCTCGGATTGACGATCAGGAGCCGCAGGCGACCGCTCATCAGACCTGGGCCGGGCGCTTCAGCCAGTGGCGCGCAATGTCCTCGCGGCGCGCGATCCAGACCCCGTCTCTGGCCCGCATCGCGGCGAGAATGTGGTCGACCGCGTCGATACGACCCGGCCGGCCGATGATCCGCAAATGCAACCCGACCGACATCATTTTGGGCGCATGGACGCCCTCGCGATACAGCCTGTCAAAGGCGTCCAGAACGTAGCCGGAAAAGTCGGCGGCGCGGGCGAAGCGATTGGTGGTGTGAAACTGCATGTCGTTCGTGTCGAACGCATAGGGCAGCACGACATGCGGCCGATCTGGCTCGCCCACCACATAGGGAAGATCATCGTTATAGGCGTCGCTGTCATAGAGGAAACCGCCTTCCTCCATCAGGAGCCGACGCGTATTCAGCGAGGCGGCGGAGCGCGTATGCCATCCAACAGGGCGGCGGCCCGTCGCCGTGGCGATCGCTGACACCGTGCGGGAGACGCGATTTCGCTCTTCGGTCTCGCTCATGCCGGCGTGGCTTTCCCATCGCCAGCCGTGGGCGGAGACCTCGTGACCGCGCGCAACGGCGTCGCGCGCGAGTTCGGGAGTACGATCGACGGCCTGGCCGCAGGCGCTGATCGTGGCTTTCGTCCCATGCGCGTCGAAGGCGTCCATGATCCTCCACCATCCGGCGCGCGCGCCATATTCGAAATGGCTGTCGAGACAAAGATCGGGGACGCCGTCGAGACGACGCTCCACCTCGTAGATCGCCTCGTTCGTCGGGTCGCCTTCGCTGATCGCAAACTCTGCCCCTTCCTCGAAATTGACGACGAAGGATACGGCGATCTTTGCGCCTCCTGGCCAGCATGCTTGCGGCAGATTGCGGCCATA
Organism: uncultured Alphaproteobacteria bacterium; assembly: GCA_963737365.1. GTDB lineage: Bacteria > Pseudomonadota > Alphaproteobacteria > Rhizobiales > Beijerinckiaceae > Roseiarcus. The sequence goes on along the minus strand of CAVTSD010000001.1, from coordinate 771,322 downwards.
GCCGAGAAAATTTCTTCCGGAGCCAAAGATCATAGACTACGCCTCCAGCCCGGCAAGACAGCGAAGGCCAATCACGCGGTCGGCGACGAAAAGCAGCAACAGCGTGGCGATAAGGATCATGGTCGACAGCGCCGCGATCGAAGGGTCTGGGCTTTCTTCAATATATTGCACCATCTTGATCGGGAGGGTCTTCGCGCCCGCATCTGTAAGAAAGATCGAGACCGGATAATTGTCCATCGAAGCGAGCAATGCGAATAGCGCCACGGTCAGATAGGCGGGGGCGAGCGCCGGGACCATCACCCGCCAGATCGAGGATGCAAACCCGCAGCCGAGCATGCGAGCAGCGTCGATCAGTGTGAAGTCGAAGCGGCTGAGGCCCGCGACCATCGTGCGCGCGACGAAGGGCAGCGTCACGACGACGCGCCATCTCTCGGCAGAGCAAGGTCTACCGGCGAGGCCGCCGCCTTGCGGATCAACGTAAAGGCGGAAAACTGCCCGCCAATCATCTGCGCTTCGCCCTTTTCCAACAAATTGATCGCCTGCGGAGCGTCGATATAGGCGTTGAGCAGATTTGGCTTCAGCGTCGCGAGCTTCTTGAAGCCGGCGTCGACGTCATATTCCGCATCCTTGTAAGGCTTGATCCTTGAAAGGCTTGCTGGTCGCGAGATCGGCAGCGGAAAGAAGAGCCCAATAGCCCTCCGTATTCTTGAGCGAAGGGATGATGACCTTGCCCGCCACCTCGGGGGCATAGAGGTCGTTCCAGCTTGTAGGCGCCTTGCCGCCCGGGGTGTTAAAGGCAATCCCCGCCGATGGCATCTGGTAGTTCGCCACATCCCGTCCTGATGGACATCGGCAGGCACGAGCTTGGCGAGGCTGGTCGAACCCGTAACGGTAAACGGGGCGATGAGCCCCTGCTTCGCCGCGACCAGCATCAACGGATCGTCCGTAATGACGACCGACATTTTCGGCGCATCCTTATCAGCGCTCATTTTCTTCAGGTTGGTCAGTGAGTTTCATCCCCTCGTAGATCACATTTAGTCCCGAGCTTCTTTTCGATGAGCGGAAAGACGTCTCTCTTGAAATATTTCGCCGCGCCGGCGGGGCCCCCACCACCACCTCTTTCGGATCGGCTCGGACAATTTGCGCTGCGCCGATCACAGTCCCCGCCGCAGATATGGCGCTCGTTTTCAGGAGTGCGCGACGGGATGGTTTCCACGATGTCATTGGTTTCGCTCCTAGCCAGCCGGCGATCGAGCGATCGAGCAAACGGTGTGCCAGATGTGCACATTTCTCCTAAGAACATGAAATAACGCCGGTTTAGTTGTATGTTGGGCGTGAAAGAAGATCGGTTGGCATCGATTGTGCACATTCTCTGCTCATGAATGTGCACAATCTATGCGGAGCGGTGAGACTTTGACTGCGGCGCGAACCCGGAGGCCCAGAGGCGACATCGATGGAGCCGCGATCGAGCAGCAAGTCCACGAGGCTGTGTCACGCGCGTTGTTCGAAGGCCGTCTGACGCCAGGAGCGAAGCTGCCTGAACATCGGCTGTCGGCGATCTTTAAGGTTTCCCGCGAGCGCATTCGAAAGGTGCTTCATCGCCTGGTCGCAGAGCGTCGCCTTGAGGCGATCCCCCAGCGCGGCGTCTTCGTTCCCAATCCGACCGTTGAGGAGATCGGGCAGATTTATCTCGCGCATCGCGTATTTGAGGCAGGCGTCATCGCCGAACTGGCGCGGCGATTCAGCGGCTCAATCCTCGACAGGATTCAAAGCCACCTCGAGGAGGAACGTGCTGCTGCTGAGCGAGGTGACCGGGCAGCGTCTGTGCGCCTCTCGGGAGAGTTTCACCTGATGCTCGTCGACTCGCTGAACAATCCTGATTTGTCGCGTTTTCTGCGCGAGTTGCTGGCTCGTTCGTCGCTTATGATCTCAGCCTTCGAACCAGCGCGTCTGTTGCTCTGCGGGGTCGACGAACACGCGGCAATCGCCGTCGCGTTACGCAACGGGGATGCCGAGAGGGCCATCGCCTTGTCCGGAGAGCACTTCCATCATATCCAGGAAAGACTGGCGGAGGGACTTGTCGAACGCTCTGAGATATCGATCGAACAAGCGTTGTCGCCGCGGGCACATTTTATGGCGAGAAAGCCAGGCTCAAGGGCCAATGCGCATCGCTGATCGTCAGCGCAATCTTAGGATTACAAGCTCCCGGTGTTGCGCCACAAAGTCGGGCTCGGCGCGACCGCACGCAGAAAGAATCTGGACGACACGCATGGCCGCTGACGCGTGAGCGGGGGCGCCTCGATCTGCAACGCGATGCGGATCTTAGCTGCGCCCGCGCGTCATCCAAAAGCTTTCGAGCGCCTCCACGCAATCCACGTGAAACCGACGGATCGTTTTTCAGGCGTACGAATTCCGCGCAACTGATGAATTCCTATCCATGCCAGCGGCGCCACCCATGACGAACAGAGCGGCGCCAATTCCAAATTGCGGTGGCCGCAAAGCGGCGAGTCCACCCGTACTCTTCGACTCTAGGCCAAGCGGCGCGGGCTTCGATCACGCGCTGCGGAAGCCTCGTGCAGATGCTGTAATCGTCGATTCAGCGACGTGCGGCGCAGATTTTTTGCCTCAGCGCCACGTTTTCGGGGAAATTCATGCGCGGCCAGGCGTGCCGGCTGCGAGTTTGAACTCAAGGGTCGGGCCGCCGGAACGCCCGCCCGCGCCGGTAGGTCAATCGCTCCGCACTGCGGTCCGCGCTGGCACGTCGCTTGCTTCATTCCAAACACAGTCCGCGGCGTTGCGCTTCGCGCTTTGCACAGGATCCGCCTGCTCCCTTTGCGAGTAGCCGGAACACGAGAGGAGAGGCACGATGTGTGATCATCACGGCGGCCACGATTTCACTGGTCTGACCAAAAGCGTGCTGGACCGTCGGTCGTTTTTAAAGGCGAGTGCCCTTGGCACGATCGCGATGGCGGTGCCGGCGGGAATGATGGGGTTGCCGGGTTCGGCCCTTGCCGCGTCGACCGTCAAAGGCACCCACGGCAACGGTTTCTGCAACGTCGCCTTCTTCATCACCCACGCGCGGCAGCTCGCGAAGGAGGACGGCCTGACGCTGGAATTCGTCAACACCCCGTCGTTTGCCGATCAAGTCACCTTCCTCGGTACCGGGCAGGTCGACGTTTCGGTGCTGCCATATACGAATTTCATGGCGCTCTACGACGCTGGCGCGCCCGTCAAGATCGTTGCAGGCGGCGGCGTCCAGGGGGTCTACATCGTAGCCCAGCCCGGGCTCGATACGCCCGAGAAGCTCAAGGGCAAGACGCTCGGAACCTTCCAAAACGACACGCTGGAGGTGCTGCCTTACGATTGGTTGAAGAAGAACGGGGTCTCCTACAAAGACGTCACCGTTCGCTACATGGATTCTATGGGCGACATGGTTGCTGCGTTCAAGTCCGGCGCGATTGACATCGCTTCGACCATAGAGCCGTACGGTTCGTCGCTTCTCAGCGACGTGAAAGGCTCTGTCCTGTTGTCGGACGGCGTCGACATCTACGGGCCGGAATACACAGACTGCGTCCTCGCGGCGAGCACAGAGCTCATCCAGAAGGATCCGAAAAGCGTCAAGGCGCTGATCAAGGCGATGTTGAAGGCGCAATTGCTCTGGGAACAAGATCGCGAGACGCTGCTCGGCGAACTCGTCGGCACCTACTACAAGACTTCGCTCGAGAATGCCCGGATCGGCGGAAAGGCTCAGCCGGCGAAGGTCGACCAGCGGGCTCAGACGGATTTCATCCTGAACCGCGTCGATTCAGTCATGGCGATGGGCTACATCAAAAAGAAGCCGGGCAAGGATGCGATCGACTGGAGCCTTCTCGAACAGGCGATCGCCGAGGTTCCTGACGTTTACGCCAAGCTCAAATACAAATCCGCCTGAGCCCCGTGTCGGCGACCAGCATCAAGATTGGCGGCGAGAGTAAAGTCGCCCATTCTCCCGTGTTTGGCTCGTCCTTGCTCCGGGGGACCATCGCCTTTGCCCAACAGCAAGGGCCCAAGCTCGGCTGGGGCTTGCTGTCGGTCGGGCTGTTCGCGGGCCTCTGGGAATTCCTCTGGTACATCAACGTCGCCGATCATCGGCTGCTGCCGCCTCCTCACGTTTTTCTTGGCGATTTCGCCGGACAGGCGAAGAACTTCAACACTGCCAAACGATGGGAGATCGGCGTCGATCCCAATTCGGGGCCAACGCCTTTCGAAGCCGTGCTCATCACGATGGCGTCGTCGACGATGCGGGTTCTAGTCGGCCTCGCCATCGCTGCGACGGCGAGCCTCTGCATGGGACTTGCGATCCGCTATTACGGCTTATTCGGCAAGTTGGTTCTGCCGACCGTGACATTGCTGGCGCCCGTTTCGCCCGTCGCGTGGTTACCAGTGGCGATCTTCCTGTTCGGTATCGGCAACGGGCCGGCGATCTTCATGGTGTTCATCGCGCTGTTTTTCACGATGACCCTCGCCACGATTACTCAGATCGACTCCGTCAACCGCAATTATATCAATGTCGGGCGCACGATGGGCGCGAGCAAGCTTCAGATCTACACGCGCGTCATTCTCCCGACGATCCTGCCAGGCTTGCTCGTCGTGCTCCGTCTCAATCTATTCGGCGCGTGGATGGTGGTGCTGGTCGCTGAGGCGACGGGTGTGGGTTACGGCCTCGGGCAGATTATTTCGATGGCCCGCAACACCTTCAACCCCGGGCTCGTCTATTTCACCATCGTCATCATCGGACTGCTCGGCTTCACGTTCGACTTTGCCCTTCGGCTGCTCCAGCAGCGGGTCCTGTTTTGGCTCCCTAAAGGCCAAGGGGGACTGGGCAGTGGGTGACCTCTCGCGATCGAAGGGAGCGGCCGCGGCGGTCAGTTGCGTTGACGTTGGCAAGATCTGGAATCCCGGGAGCCCGCGGGCGCACCAGGCTTTGACCGGCATCGATCTCGAGATCGAGCCCGGCGAGTTCGTGGTTCTACTGGGGCCCTCCGGCTGCGGCAAAAGCACTTTGCTCTATCTCATCGCCGGTCTGGAAGAGCCGACCTCAGGCGCGATCACCGCGCACGGCGAGACGGTTACTGGGCCCGCGCCTGAACGCAGCCTGATCTTCCAGGAGACCTCGCTCTTTCCCTGGCTGAACGTTTGGCAGAACGTCAGCTTCGGCCTTTCCGTGCGCGGGGTGCCGGCTGAGCAGCGCAAGGAGACGGCGCGTCAAGTTCTCAGTAGGGTTGGCCTCTCCGACGCTTTCGAAAAGCGCCCAGACGAGCTTTCGGGCGGCATGCGCCAGCGCGTCGCCGTCGCGCGCGCCCTCGCAATGCAGCCCAAGGTCCTTCTGATGGACGAACCCTTCGCGGCGCTCGATGTCCAGACGCGCGTCAAGATGCAGGGCTTCCTTCTCGATGTCTGGGATGTCAGCAAGGCTTCGGTGTTTTTCGTGACCCACCATATCGACGAAGCCATTGCTTTGGCCGATCGCGTGGTCGTGTTCACCGCGCGCCCCGGCCGCATCAAGGCGATTGTGCCCATCAAAGAAAAAAGACCGCGCGATCTGATATCGCCGACAGCGTTGGCTTTGCGTGTCCAGCTAACGGCGCTCTTGCAAGACGAGGTCGATCGCGCTTTCGCCGAGCAGGAAGTTCTGTCGGTCGCGAGCTGATAAAATTGAGAGGGGGGCGGCGTCATTTCCACCACGATCGTTCGCGGGAAATATGTCATCACGCGCGCGCTCGACCGCCATCGCTGGGAGCAGATCGATGACGGCGCGGTGCTCCAGCAAGATGGCGTGATCACAGCCATTGGCGCCTTCGCGGATTTGCATCGGAACAATCCTGGCGCACCGGTCGTAGGCGGCGGCCAGCAGGTGCTGTTGCCGGGCTTCGTTAACGCGCATCATCACATCGGGCTGTCGACCGTCCAGCTTGGCATATCCGACACAACGCTCGAGCTTTGGTTCGCGACCAGCATCGCGATGCGCGATCGCATCCCCTATTACGATACGCTCTATTCATGTTTCGAGATGGTGGCCTCTGGCACGACCACGGCGCAGCACCTGCACGGCTGGATCCCCGGCGATTCCAGACAGACTGAAGCGGAGGCCGACTCCATCATTCGGGCTTATGAAGATATCGGCATGCGAGTCTCGTACTGCTACGCGTTACGCGAGCAGAACCACCTTGTCTACGAGGCCAACGAACAATTCCTGGCCCGCGTGCCCGCCAACATCCGCCCGCTCTTAGCCAAGTATTTCTCCGGCTTTCAGATGCCGGCGAAGGAGACCATCGCGTTGTTCGATCACCTTCGCGCCAAGCACAAGGACAAAGAGCGCGTCAGGATCCAGCTAGCGCCTTCGAACCAGCAATGGTGCACCGACGAGGGGCTCGCCATGCTGGCCGACAGCGCCGAGAAGCATGGCGTTCCCATCCATATGCACCTCGTGGAAACGCCGTACCAGAAGCAATACGCGCGACGGCGCGGCGACGGTGGAACCGCGGTGGACTTCATCGAGCGTTTCGGCTTGCTTGGACCGAAGACGACGCTCGGCCACGCTGTCTGGCTTACGGAAGGCGATCTCGACAAGCTGGCCGCGACGCACACGAGCGTCTGCCACAATTGCAGTTCAAATTTTCGCCTGCGCAGTGGCGTACTGCCGCTCAATCGACTTGAAGCGAGGGGAATCAATACGGCTATTGGTCTCGACGACGTCGGCATCAACGACGATCAAGACATGCTCCAGGAAATGCGGATGGTGCTACGGGCGCATCGCGAGCCGGGCATGGACGATCGTGTCCCGACCATGGCCCAGGTGTTCCGGATGGCGACGAGCGGCGGCGCTCAAACCACGCCTTACGCCGCGGAGATCGGCACGCTCGAAACTGGCAAAGCCGCGGACATGGTGCTTATCGACTGGAACCAGATCAGCTACCCCTATCTCGACAGAGAAACACCGGTCCTCGACGCGGTGCTCCAGCGCGCGAAGATGCGGGGCGTGCAGACGGTGATCGTGGCCGGCGAGATTGTCTATCAAAACGGGAAATTTACGCGCCTGGATCGCGACGCCGCCCTCGCCCAACTTGCCGATATCCTCAAGCGACCACTGACCGATGAGGAAATGGGGCGCCGCAGGCTGGCGAAAGCGGTGTTTCCGTATGTAAAGTCGTTCTACGACGGCTATTACAATTCCGACGCCAGCGAACCCTATTACCGGCAAAACTCCCAGATCTGAGCGGACCAGCGCACAGGCTTTCCAACAGGAAGAGAAAAGTGCCATCCTCAATAGTTCGCGGCAAACATGTCATCACGCGGGCACTCGATCGTCATCGGTGGGAGCAGATCGACGACGGCGCGGTACTGCAGCGCGACGGTGTCATCAGTGCGATCGGCCCATTTGATGAATTGACCCGCGCCAACCCGGATGCGCCGGTCATTGGCACGGGTGAGCAGGCGCTGCTGCCCGGCTTCGTCAATGGCCACCACCACGTTGGCCTGACGCCGGTCCAACTCGGCTCGCCCGACATGCCGCTCGAACTGTGGTTCGCCACGCGCCTGGTGACCCGGGACCTCGATCTCTACCTCGACACGCTCTATTCTGGGTTCGAGATGATCGCGTCCGGCATCACCACCGTGCAGCACATTCACGGTTGGATGCCAGGCAAGCTCGCGGAGGTTGAGGAGCGCTCGGAAGCGGTCATCCGCGCGTACGAAGACATCGGCATGCGCGTCTCCTACTGCTTTGCGCTACGCGATCAGAACCATCTCGTCTACGAGGCGAACGAGCAGTTCCTCAACCGTATTCCTGCCGACGTGCGGCCAATGCTCGCAAAGCATTTTGATCGCTTTCAATTGTCGGGCAAGGATGCAATCGCACTGTTCGAGCATCTCCACGCCAAGCATCACAACAAGGAACGCGTGAAGATTCAGCTGGCCCCGGCGAACCTGCATTGGTGTTCGGACGAGGCATTGACCATGCTGGCGGAATGCTCCGAGAAATATGGCGCGCCGTTCCACATGCATCTCGTCGAGACAGCTTATCAAAAGGAATACGCGCGCCGCCGCGGCGGAGGAACTGCGGTCGACTATATCGAGCGCTTTGGCCTGCTCGGCCCAAAGATGACTCTCGGGCATGGCGTCTGGCTCTCAGAGCAGGACCTCGACAAGCTGGCCGAGTCGGGAACCAACATCTGTCACAACTGCAGTTCCAATTTTCGGCTGCGCAGTGGCGTCGCGCCGCTCAATCGCTTCGAGGCGAAAGGGATTAATACCGCGATCGGTCTCGACGAAGCCGGCATCAACGACGATCGCGATATGTTGCAAGAGATGCGCATGGTCCTGCGCGCCCATCGCGAGCCAGGCATGGACGATCGCGTTCCGACCATGGCCCAGGTCTTTCGCATGGCGACCACCGGCGGCGCGAAGACGACGCCATTCGGCGCGCATTTGGGCGCGCTAGAAGTCGGCAAGGCGGCGGACATGGTGCTCATCGACTGGAAGCAGATCAGCTATCCTTATCTTGACGCCGAAATGCCCGTCCTGGATGCGGTCATTCAGCGCGCCAAGACAGAGGGCGTGAAGACGGTGATTGTGAGAGGTGAGATCGTCTATCAGGACGGCAAGTTCACCAAAGTTGACCGTGACGCGGCGCTGCAGCAATTGTCTGATTTGCTTAAGCGTCCGCTGTCTCCCGACGAGATCGAACGGCGCCAGTTGTCAAAAGTGGTGCTCCCGCACGTCCAGTCATTTTACGAAGGCTATTACGACAGCGCTTCTCACGCTCCGTATTACCGACAGAATTCGCGGGTCTGAGTTGGCTGTAAGTCCATCGAGCGGCGCAAAGTCAGATCGTGAGATTCTGATACGTCGCGGTCGTGTCTATGATCATGATGGAGACGTCGACGATCCGCCGGTCCGCGACATTCTCATCAGGGGCTCGCGAATTGTCTCCGTGACCCCGCCGGACGAGGACGGCGAGTTCAAGCAGGAAGTCGTGAGCCGCGCCGCGATTTCGGACGAAGCGCGCGTGATTGACGCGCGCGGCAAGCTCGTCATTTCCGGGTTTGTTAACTCGCACTATCATTCCTATGACGTGCTGGCCAAAGGCCTCCTGGAGGATATGCCCTTCGACGTCTGGGCGTTGCACTCGCAGCCAGCCTATTTTGGCCAGCGAACCAAAGCGGAGCTCCGCATTCGCACCCTTCTGGGCGCGCTCGAATGCCTACGGAATGGCATCACGACCGTCCAGGATATGAACTCGCTCGTCCCGCAAGACGAGGAGACGCTGGACGTCATCCTTAGCGCCTATGCAGAAATCGGTATCCGTGTTGTCTTCTCGATCGCAGTCCGCGATCTGGCGGCTCTCGACATTGCGCCGTTTCTACCTCCCGATGTGCCCGAAGCCGCCATGGCGATTATTCGCGGCGCCTCGAAGGACGCCGTCGACGAGATCGCGTTCGTTGAGCGGCAGATCAAACGGCTGACGACTTTGCCGCCAAACATCACTTGGGGTCTTAGCCCCTCTGGGCCGCAGCGTTCATCGCGTGCGTTGCTCGAAGGCGTCAGCGACCTTGCACAGCGCTATGGGATGCCGATCTTCACCCATGTGTATGAAACCAAGGCTCAGACAGCGAAAGCGCGGGCCATCTATGGCGAGCATGGCGGCTCCATGATCCGGTATCTGGCTGACATTGGACTGTTGACGCCGCGCACCACAATCGCGCACGGGGTTTGGCTGACGCAAGACGAGATCGCGATCCTGGCCGAACATAAGAGCGGGATTGCGCACAATCCCATCAGCAATCTGAAACTCAAGAGCGGCGTCGCGCCGATGCACGCGGCGATGCAGGCCGGGGTCAGAGTCGCTCTTGGCTGCGACAACTGCAGCTGCGGCGACTGCCAGAGCATATTTCAGGCGATGAAAATGTTCTGCCTGCTGGCCGCGGTTGGCGACCCGAATCCGACCGGGGTGCGTGCGGTCGACGCGGTTAAGGCGGCGACCTTGGGTGGCGCGCAGGCCATGAATCTGGAGGGAGAGATCGGCGCCGTCCGGCCCGGAATGAAAGCCGACCTCGTCGTCCTTGACCTGAACGACGTTGCGTGGCAGCCGCTGAATAGCGTCGCCCGGCAGCTTGTTTTCAGCGAGGCGGGTCGAGGCGTCGAGACAACGATCGTCGACGGCGAAATTGTGATGTTCGAGCGCCAGTTGGTCACGATCGACGAAGAGGCCCTCAGGGACGAACTCGCTTCGCTGATGCCGACGTTCCGTCGGGACTTCGCCAACGTCGCCGAAACCAACCGGCAGGCTGTTCCTTATCTACTTGCAGCCAACAAACGGCTGAAGTCGCATGACGTGGGGATGAACCGGTTTGTCGCGTTCTGAAGTGTTGTCTATTTCCGCGAGTGAGTGCCGACTCCCCCTGCGTTTTCTGGTTCGATGGATCGTTGAACTCGCGGACCGTTTACGCGTGGCCTTGCGACTTAAGGTGGCGCTTCTGGAGCCTGGATCAATGAGGTACGAAGGGAAGGAGGCCGGTAAGCGCGCCAACCATATTTCTGAAGGCATGCACCACAGGATTGGGTTTGGGCTGCTGAACCGGCACGGGTTGCGAGATGGGGCATTCTTTTCGAGTGTTATCAACCGAAGGGTGCGCTATGGGCCAGGTTCTTCACGGGTGCGCCACGAATACAAGCGGCTGTGTTCCGCGTCAGCGTTTAGAGGGCGCCACGGCGTATGATCCCTGAGAATGGCGTTGAGGATCGTGAGAAGCTTCCGCATCACTGCAACGAGTGCGACCTTCTTGGGTCGGCCACGGGCAGTGAGCTGGTCGTAGAAGGCGGGCACATACGCGAAGGCGACCGGTCGCCCTAAGCAGATCTCCAGGGGGAGGTGAGGAAAACAGTTTGCCGGGCATCTCGTCGGAATTTGGACCGCCAATTTTTAGAGTTTGGTTGCTTGATATTTTGCGGTGCAATTACACGAGCCCCTTGCGCGCGGGCAGAACGATCATCGTGAGCGCGCAAATCGAGGCCGAGAAGTTCAACCCAAGATGACACGGACCCCTTCACGCGCCCGCGGCGCATTCCGCCCGCGCAAACGGACAAGGCGATGCGTCAGTTACGACCGGGTGCGCCCGGATCGAACCGGCATTTGATCAACTTCGCGTCGCTCGCTGGATCGCCGGTCGGGTTGAAAAGGATCTCGCCCGCGCACCTCAGTCGAATTTGCATTGTCTGCACTGCGGAGCTGCCGGCGTCGTTGCAATCTGCTTTCACCGTGAACGCGCCGCTCGCGTAGGAGATGCCCTGAACCCGGCATGCGCGGGAAGCGAGGACAATTTCTTCCGGGCGGATGATCGTCGCCGGGGTGCCGTTGTCGATCGGTCGCCGGAAAGCCAAAGCGGCTCCCCGCCTTTAGAAAACTCTTGCGCAATCAGGGTCCGACGGCGCCCACACCCCGATCAAAGCCGGGTCGAGCGCGTCAGCGCGACACACCCCCTCGCCAGTGAGAAGCGCAGCAAAGCCTGTCGCTGCAATCATCGCGATCCCACGCCTGGCCATTGTCCGAGTCCCTATAGCTGGCCGGTGACGCCCCAAGGCCTCGTCGTCGCCACCGGCTCGGCGTAGCGGTCGCAAGCGCTCCTGGCCGACGCAGACCACCCTCCTCGGGGCCGGTCTTGCCCGCGATCCAGGCCCCTAAGCCTTCGTCAAAACAGCCCAAGAAATTCTAGCGCCCGCCGAGTTGGGGCGCAAACCCTTCTGACGTGTAGACGCAGCCCAGCCTTTCGACGGGTGGTTGACATATGCAGTGTGAGGCCGGTCACAGGCAGACCTTTCAATACGTGGCCATCAAAGGCATGGGTAGGCGCGGGCGGTTTTTCCGTTCTTTTTCGCCGCTGGGTCTATTGGCCCGGGCATTTATTCAATTCGCAATCGTGAATAAAGACCAAGAGTAAGATCATGACAGGGTCATGGAAAACATTCAGCATCCCCAACTCGTCGACGGGCGCGTTCAACGCGGACATCATGCTCCTGCTGACGGACGGCTCGGTGCTGGTCCATAACGGCTACGTCACCGACCTCAGCTTCGCCAATCAATGGCTGCGGCTCTCTCCCGACCAGAACGGCAATTATGACACCGGCTCGTGGTCGGCCGAGCTCGACATGGCGTTCGCCCGTCAGTGGTTCGCCTCGGGCGTGTTGGCGGACGGCCGCGTGTTCGTCATCGGCGGCGAGGATTGCAGCGATCCCGCAACCCCCACGACGCCCCGACGGAGAAATTTTCAACCCGCAAACAAACACGTGGTCGAGCATCGCTAAGCCCGCGGCGTTCAACTTCGTCAGCGGCGACTGCAACGGCTCGGTGCTCGCCGACGGCCGCGTCATGCTCGGCGGCGCCAATTCGACCGCCTTTCCGCAGACCAAGCGAACCGCGATCTGGGATCCGACCGACAACAGCTGGATCGAGGCCGGCCTTCAGTTTGGCGCGCTCGCCAGCACCGACAAGACCGACCCGTTCGAAGAGGAGACATGGGCGTTGCTGCCGGACGAGAGCGTGCTCGCGCCGGCGGTCGTCAACATTCCGCAGGCGCAGCGCTACGTCCCCTCGCTCGACCAATGGGTGAACTGCACGAATTCGGCGGTCAATCTCGCCTTCACAACGATCTCGGGCACCACCGTCGAGGAAACCGGGGGCGTCATCCTGCTGCCGAGCGGCAGCGCCTTTTGCATCGGCGGCAGCGGACAGACCGCAATCTTCACCCCCGGTCCCAACCCGACCGATCCCGGCTCCTGGGCGACCGGCCCGGCTTTCCCGAAGGACACGAGCGCAAGCCCGAACTGGCCGACGCTGACGGCCCTCGATTCGCCGGCCGCCTTGTTGCCGAGCGGCAAAGTCGTCACGCTTGCGGGCAACGCCGAGCCCACGGCCGGAGACTATTTTTCCTCCCATCCCGTCTTCCTCGAATACGACCCGACGTCTTCGGCGACCACGCTGCCCCAACTCGACGTGCAGCCCTCGCTCCCTGCAGGCAATCAGACTTGGCAGTCTGCCTTCCTCATCCTGCCCACCGGCCAACTCCTCTGCAGCGCGCAGACCAACATACTGTTCCTTTACACCCCCGATCCCTCCGAGACGCCAAACCCATCCTGGGCACCGACAAACATTTCCGTACCGTCGCCGATGGTGACGGGTCACAGCTACACCCTCACCGGCGCGCAGCTCAACGGCCTCTCCCAAGCCTGCAGCTATGGCGACGACGCCGGCATGGCCACCAACTACCCCCTGGTGCGCCTCATCAACCCCACGACCGGAGCCGTCGTCTACCTGCGGAGCCACGCGTTCTCCACCATGGGCGTCGCCACCGGCGCCTCGGCGCAATCCTGCATGATCGACATCCCCAGCAATCTCGCGACCGGAACCTGGAATCTCCAGGTCGTCGCCAACGGCATCGCCTCGGCCGTTCAATCGGTGCAGATCGCTGCCCAGGATTGCTTCTTCATCGTCGACAACAGCACCTTCAGCATTGGCGAGGTTGACAGTTACGTCAAAGCCTCCCCGCCCGTGAACGCGGTGTTCAGTCCCGCCTTCTATGTCGTGGTCGAGGGCTACACGCCCGCGGAGATCGGCATCGACACGTCCAAGCCGATCGGCCCGCAGCTTCTCAATCCGCCGATCCTGCCGACCGTTCCCGCACCCTACCCCGGTCATGTTCAGATCGCGTTCGCCGGCCCAATGCTGCCTGAAGATCCCTCGCTGCCAGCAAGCCCGCAGCGGTTCACGTTTCCCTTCTCGATGACCTTCCTCGACGATACGGTGTTCGGCGCCACGACGACGACGGCGACGCTGACCGCCACTTTCGCGGCCCCGAGCGCCACGGTCGGCGCAAGCGCGCAAATCACACTCACCGCCAATCCGAACCCTTATATCCTGCACGGCGACCAGGCGGGAACCCCGTCGGAGCCGTGGTATCTCAGCCAGGACATCCGCGTCTTCTAGGTCGCGGCCGGCGGCCCCGCCGTGTTCGGCGCCACGCTCGGCTCAAGCGGCACGGCGAGCGCCATCGGCACGGCGTTCATCCAGGACGCGGTCACAACCTGCGCAACAACGTCGGCACCACACGCGCCGACTTCGACGCGATTCCACAGGACGAGGATTCGGAAGTTCTCCAACTCCTGCCCAACGATCCCAACACCGGCGCCGCAATCTACAATTTCGCCGTCGCGCGCGTGCGACTGCGCGACACCAGCAACGCCGTCAATGTGCGCGTCTTCTTCCGCATCTGGCAGGCGCAGCAGACCAACGCCACCTATAACGGCACGACCGACGCCCGCGCCACCAATGGGGAAGGCCAGCCGATCCCGGTGCTCGGCGTTTTGGGCAACGAGATCATCACGATCCCGTTCTTCGCAACGCCGCGTGTTTCGACCAGCGCGCAGCTGCACACCCAGACGGACGACTTCAATCGTCATGACATCGACGCCAGCGCAGGCGAGACGGATTATTTCTTCGGCTGCTGGCTCGATATCAACCAGCCGAACGATGTCCGGTATCCGCCGCGCATCGAGGGCGTCAGCGCCGGCGGCCCGTTCGATGCCGTAAGCCCGCTGTTCGCGATCCAGCGCTTCATGGTCGCGGCGCATCAATGCCTCATCGTCGAGATCGCCTACGATCCCGATCCGATCACAGGCGCCGTCGATCCTTCCGATTCCAACAAGCTAGCGCAGCGAAACCTGGCCTTCGTCGACGCGCCCAATCCCGGCCGCCCGGCCTCGCGCCGAGTGCCGCAAACCTTCGAGATCACGCCGACCGCGCCCAAGCTCCCGCCGGACATCCGCCCGGACGAGATCATGATCGAGTGGCAGGACATTCCCCGCGGCGCCACGGCGGAAATCTATCTGCCGTCGGTCGGTGCCGACGCCGTGCTGGCGCTCGCCGACACGCTTTGCACGAGCCATCTCCTCACCCGGGCGGACGCCTGGACGCTGCACTGCGCCGCCGCGGGCGTCACCTACATTCCCGTGCCCGCAGGCCAGGGGGTAGCTACCCGGGCTTCTGACCGTCGACCCGCCTCCCGGCATCGTCAACGGCGAGCTTTACGGCGCGGTCGTTCGCCAGTTCACCAGCGTCGTCGCCGTCACCGTCGAAACCAACCGCGCCCCCGACGCGGTCGTCCCAAGGCGAAACCCGCAATGGCGGCGCACGACGGGCATGTTCAAGGTCACGATCCCGATTTCCACCAAGGCGCTTCTGCTCGCCCCGGAAGAACGCTATTACTCAGTGATGCAGTGGGTCGCGGAGGCGATCCCGACCAGCGGCCGTTGGTAAGCAGTCATGCAGCGCTACCTCGCGCAACTCGCGAGCCGCGTCAGCCAAATGGGCGGCGATCCCTCGAAAATCCCGCCGACAGGCACCGGCATCTGGCGCCTCCCGCCGCCAACCCGCGTCGAGGAGGACTTCATGGGCAAGGTCGAGACCCTCATCTACGACCGTTTCGGAGATTTCGAGGCTTTCACACTCGAAACCATGTCGGGCGCCTACCATCGCTTCGACAGCCGGGAGCCGCACATCGCAGACGTCGCCCGTCGCGCGTGGGAGGCCCGCGCCCGTGTCCGCGTGGTCGTCGAGCTATCCCGCCCTCACCGTCCCGAGTTCTATCGTCTTGCTGCTCTGACCTACGGTATCGGGAGACGTCCACTCCTTGGCGCAACGCCTCCATATCGCAACCGATAAAGAACGGCAGCAAGCGGGTCTATTTGGCCCATCCGGCGAGGCCATGGCGAACGGGCGGTGTGCGCGCGAAGCCAACAGCTGGAGTCGACGTGAAGCGGACATTTCGGATTGCAAAAGTGGCGTCGGGGTTGCCGGGATGCCGGGCTCTTCTGCACCCGGAATTTCGCACCACTGGATGCATGCATTATGGGATAGAAATTGCTAAATCATCCCAGAAACATTCAGAAGGTCAGGCGGGAGTGGAGGCGCTTCGCGTTGCTTCGAACTGTTGAGCGCTTCCCGCGACGCGTCCGACGCAGAAGCGGGCAGTCTCCGTCTCATGCCTGATTTGCCCGGTGGTCTTACGCTCTGGCGGCGTTCTGGGCCGCCGCGAAGACGTCGCGTGCGGACGTCGTAGCCGCTACCTGCTCCGTACCCCCGACTCCGAGGTCCATCCATCCAGCATTCACGGCCTCAAACATTTCTTCGGCAGGACCAGTGTGGCCCTTCGGGATGCCGAACTGCTCGAACGCTTCCGCCACCCTGCACGCGGGACTGCGAAGGCTTTCACATCGAGCTTCAGAACTTGACCCAATTGCTCCGCGACTTCATCCGCGCTGACCATCGAACCAAGCTCGATGATGCGACGACCTGACCACGCTGGCCCGGTCAAAAGGGTTGCGACCTCCGCGCCGATGTCGTTCGTCGCGACCATGGTCGATTTCCGGTTTGTCGGATAGTAGTAGACGGGTAGCGTTCCGCTCTGGGCGACTTGCAAACCGTAGAGGAAGTTTTCGAAGAATCCACCTGCGCGCACAAATGCCAGTGGGGACGTCAGGTCGCGAAAACCTTGCTCCAGAAGCGACAAGGCCGTGATCATTCCGAGCCCGCTGGCTCTGTTCGCGCCCATCGACGAAAGCGCAACCACTCGTGGCGGCGCTGTCTTGGTAAGCGCCTCGACATAGTTCGCAATCACGCCCTTGGCTTCTTTGTAATCAGGCGAGGGGGCCCGGACTGCGGGCAACATGACAAACGCGCCTTCGACGCCTTTGAGCGCCCGCTCGATGGCGGCCGGATCATTCCAATCACCATCAAGCAGGTCCACGCCTTGGTCCGCCCAACGAGCCGCCTTTTCGCGACTGCGGACCAGCGCGCGGACTTTCTTGCCGTGCGCCAACAGATGATTCGCCGTTGCGCCGCCAACTTTTCCTGTGATTCCCATGACTAAAAACATGTGTTTTCTCCTGATCTCTGGGACAAAGCACCGCCCCTGCTGGTTCATCAGATGAGCGGCAGAATGGTCCGGATGCGGGGATCGCGCAGATAGAGGCCGCCCCATGTCATCGCGCCCAGAAGCAGCGAAACAAGTTCAGGCGGCGACCCCAACTCGCCGATGCGGACATGGGCGCAGGTCGCGCCTCCCAGAAAGCCAGTCCAGTCATCAGAATCGCGCCGAGGACGGCGGTCGCCGGAATGGCGTAATGGATGGCGCAGGCGAGGATGATCAGACCGACGACACGGGTCAGGTCCATCGCGAACCCGGTTTCCTGCAACATGCTCCCAACCTGCGCCGGCGCGAAAAGCTGAACAGTCCCGTCTGCCGCTAGAGCGATAACGACCAACGCGCTCATCATTCGTCCGGCCCACGCGGCGCGAGGCAAGGTCATGGTTTTGGGCACCTGATACAGGTTCACAGCTTCGGACACTTGTCGCTCTCCTGATTGGGCGATCGCTAATTTCAAGACTACTACTGTGTCTCTCAGGCATGATAAATGCCGATGAATTGAACTCACTGTTCTCCCCAAGGTGAACGATATCGAGGCGCGAAAATGCAGAATCTCGATCCCATCCTTATTTTCGTAACGGTCGCGGAAATGGGGAGCTTCACCCGCGCAGCCGATAGCCTCGGCATTCAAAAAGGAAGGGCCTCAACGGCGGTCCGGAAGCTCGAAGACGATGTCGGCGCGAGGCTTCTGCACCGGACGACGCGCAGCGTGCAGTTGACGGAGGACGGACGCGCATTTCATGCCCGCGCCCGTGATCTGCTTGCCGAAGTCGATGATCTGCACTCGATGTTTGCAGGCGATCGCGTGGCGCTTCGTGGGCGTCTACGGGTCGATCTGCCGAGCGAGGTGGCGCGCACGACGATCGTGCCCGCCTTGCCGGCTTTCATGGCGGCTCACCCCGAGCTGGAGCTGGAGCTGTCGAGTACGGATCGGCAAGTCGATCTGGTTCAAGAGGGGTTCGACTGTGTCTTGCGGCTTGGAGCCATAAGGGACGAGACGCTGATTGCCCGCCCACTGGGCCTGTTGCGCATGGTCAACGCCGCCAGTCCCGCCTATCTGGCGCGCTATGGCGTACCTCGATCGCTAGAACACCTCCAGCGTCAGGAACATCGGGCAATTCAATTTTCGACGATGCTGGGCGCAAGACCCTATGGATGGGAATATCCGGACGGCGACAGCTACGCGACGCTTCGCTTGCCAGGCGCGCTACACGTCAACAGCGCGCAGGCCTACGAAGCCGCCGCCGTCGCCGGCATTGGCCTGATTCAGGCGCCGCTCTTGGGGATTGGCCGATACTTGGAGAGTGGGGCGCTTGTGGAGATCCTGCCCGATTTTCGTCGCCGAGCGCTCGCCATCTCCCTCGTCGTAGCACATCGGAGCAATCTGTCACGCCGAGTGCGCGCATTCATGAAATGGATCGAAGATGTGCTGACGCCGTATCTGGAATAGCGCGACGAATAGCTTCATCCGCGGGTCGGCGGTTCGCCTCCCTCGGCGAATGGCTACTATTTGCGCATTCCGGCCGAAGACCGAAGTCAGCGATTGGCGGTCATTGCAGAGCGCGCGGTGGACATCGGAGTGAGGGGATTGTGGTCCGCGAGGAACGAGAAGGTGATCGGACGGTGATCAACTCGGTCGAACCTGATCGAGTCCATCGATATCGCGCGCCGAAATTGTGGTGCGCACCATCAGCCTCGCCTGCGTCCCCGGCCACGGACGCCCGCGATGCATAGTAGCGCGATTGTCCCATAGGATAACGTCGCCGGCTCGCCACCGGTGGGAATAGACGTAAGAGCTCTGCGTCGCCTCATCGATTAGCCGCGCGAGGAGCGCCCGGCCGCATGCATCGTCCATGCCCTCGATCGCGCCGGCGTGAGACGCGATGTAGAGTGCGTCGCGAGCATTCGCTGGGTTACGCCAGATCAACCGCCAGCGTATCGGTGGCAAAGCGGCGCGCTCTACTGGCGTCATAAGCGCAGGGTCGATCTGGTCCCGGGAGGTGGCATAACTGTGCGCGACGACAAGGTTGCGCAGCTCTTCCCTCTGACCGTCCGACAGCCGGTCCCACGCAAGCCGGGTCGAAACGAACTCCGTCTCCCCTCCATCCTCAGGGATCGTCCGCGCCGACAGGACGGAGGCCAGCGCCGGCGTAGCCTTGAACGAACTGTCAGTATGCCAGAGCTGGTTCGCTCTGTTAGCGAGTGCCTGGCGGTCGGTTTCGGCTACTAAAGTGGCGCCCGTCGCGACGTTGGTGATATGAACATAAAGCGTGCCGGCGCACAGGGAGCCGACCTTGGTGCGCTCGAGCGGGCCGAAAGCGCGCGAAAAAGCGACCTGCACGTCATCGCTTATTTCCTGATCACGAAACAGGATTACGGAGTGTTCCTCGAACGCTTCGCGCACTGCGCAATAGGCAGCGTCTTTGGTTGCCACATCGATCAGATCGATCCCGCGAAGCTCCGCACCGAAACTCGGTCCCAAGGAAATGAGTTTCATGACCGCTGGTCTCCAAGACAGCGCGACACCATACGCAAAAGCAATCAAGTGACAAATTTGGTCGGTGCGGCGCCCGCCAACCGCGCTGCCTTCGACTCTTCCTCGCCCATCAAGCGGAATAGCCGACGACGTTCACGGCCATGATCGCGGCAAGTCGGTGACTTCGCTCATCGCGCAGTCATCGCGCTCCACAAACCGGTTTATAAGCACGAGGCGATCTAAACGAGGGGCTGCTTCGGTTCGATTTAACCTGTTCGCCGAGCCGGGGAACGACTGGTAGTTCGCGAACTGGACGGCTTAAGTCGACGTAGAGCAGTCGTAGCGGATCGCGGCCGTGGGTGTGGCCGCGAACGCTTGGTCATCCCCAAACGGTTTGACCAGTGATCAATTGCGGGGCTCGTCGCCGGGCTAATCGGGGTGTTCACCATCAACCGATACGACCCAGCCATCCCCATCGGTGCGACGAAGATTGAGTTTCCTGCCGCTAAACGAAAGGACAACTTTCTGCTGATCGCCGTATCCCAGGTCTTGTGAATCGATTGAGAATGTCTGCTCGTTCAACCACGTGCCTTTGGTCCGGAACGTGACCCGGGTTGTAACTGGGAGCCGCAGGCGAGCCTTTGCGATAGAGTCCATCAAGTCCGATTGGCGCGTCGTACTTCACAGAAAAATTGGTCAAATCATGAGTATAGATCTCGTATTCCAAATGCGGATGAGGGTCGGTTAGAAACAGAGTAAGCGACCTCAACCCTAGGTCGTTACCGGGGAATTTGTAGGTCTTCCCCGAAATGGTAGACGCCATCTCAGGCGGTGAGGCGGCAGCGGTCGGTTTTTCGATCGCGACATCTTTAATCGCATTTGCAAGCAAGTCGGCGGCGTTCGGGTTTGGCGGGAGCGCCAACTCCGACTTGACCGCCGCGTAAATACCTTCGATCAGGCCAAAGAACGAAAAATGTTACGAGCCGTTACCACCGCCACAATATCCAGATTAGGAAATACCGCTATCAACTGGGAGTGCCAGCCAACCGCCATGAAATAAGCCTCTGCGACAATTCGCTCGTGACGCACGACGAGGACACTGTCAAAGCTGTGGCTTCCCCCAAAGGCAACAAGCTTGGCGAGCTCCGACGAATCCATGCCTCGCTCTTCCGGTGTAGACGTCAACCACCCCTTCGTTGGCCATGCTGATTTATCCAGGTCTTGTGTGCGCGCAGGACCGAGGTTAACGGCGGTCAGCAGAGCGTATAGGCTCAAAACAGCGCTCAAAACGCAGCGGTCTTTGGTCCGCCCGAACACCACTCTCTCCTCCGTCACTCGCCAGGATGCCTGTGTTGAGAGTCTGTCCGCGAACATCATGTTTGAATGCATAGCTTTCGCAGCATGAGCCGGATTGAGGCGAGCCGTAGGAATGCGAGGGCCTTTCGGCTGAGACACTCCCAGTCTTCGCCAATCGGCGACAGCGATTGAGCCACGCGAAAGACCTCTCAACAAGCCAGCGCTTTGGTAAAATGACGAACCCTCTGGCGCCGTCGGACCGCTTGACGATTTCAACGTTGACCTGCGCCATTGTGCGCTGCGCCGCCGCCTGAAACTCCGCCCCTTGGTAGCCGCCGTCCGCGTAGAGCTTAAGCAGGAATGGAAAGGCGCCAAACAGGGTCGCCATCAGCAAGGCGCCACCGTCGCGATCCTGAATGTCGGCGCCATGCACGATGGCGTGCATCAGGAGGCCTTGCGTATCGACGAGGATATGCCGCTTCTTGCCTTTGATCTTCTTGCCTGCATCAAAAGCCATGCGGGTCGATGCAACGGCCCCTTTTTCCGCGGACTTGACGCTCTGGCTGTCAAGGATCGCGGCGGTCGGGCTGGCGTCCCGACCTGCTTGCTCACGGCACTTCACATAGAGCGCTTCGTGAAGGCGGTCGAGCGTGCCGTCATAGCTCCATAGATCGAAATAATCATAGAGCGTCGAGCGCGGCGGCAAATCCTTCGGAATCGCTCGCCACTGGCAGCCCGTGCTCAGAATATACATCAAGCCGTTGACCACTTCGCGTTCGTCGACATGGCGACCGTTGCCGCCGCGTCTGGCCGGCGGGATCACCGGCGCAACATGAGCCCATTCGGCATCTGTCAGGTCGCTTGGATACCGCAATTTGCTCCGGTCATAGCGCACACGATTTTCGCTCGTCCACACTGACGACCTCCATAGAATCAGGAAGCGCCCAGTGAATCACAAACGATTCATATCAATCAAATTGTCCCCGGACAGACACTTAGGTTAGGCGCACCCGCGCGAAGGCGGTTTTGCTCCATTTCTGACTTGGAGCGGACAACCGCTCGCGTCGAAAAAATATAGAAAACAGTGCGGCTGGTCTCCCGGGTTCTCGTGCCTGCGCTCTGCCGCTTTCAATCTCCAAACATCGATTTAAAGACGAAAAACGCGGCAATTCTTCGGCATCAGCGAACGGCTCTTTGCGCACACCGGACGGTTCGAAGCACGCCACTTGGGTGCGTGCGTCCTCTCAGTTTTGCCGGAACCGCGCAAGGGACGAGGAGGGGCGTCTCAGGGAAAAGCGTCGCGCGGCAGTTTGAAATGCGCCTCAGGCTCAGCAGAAGTACGCCAACTCTTTAAGACCAGGCGTCGCGAGATGCTGGCAACCGGAGGTCCTTTGGTCCAACGTTATGGGCGCCGCTATCACCAGCTCCGCTTCTGCCGCGCGCAAAAGCAGCGTCTTCGAGCTGACCCCTTTCCACAAGGCAATTTCCAATGAGCTCGGCTCGGGAGAGCCATCGAAACAGAGCTCGAATTCCGCAGAAGTGGATCCTAAAGAAAGAAGTGGAACCTAAGTGTCTGTCCGGGGACAATTTGATTGATATGAATCGTTTGTGATTCACTGGGCGCTTCCTGATTCTATGGAGGTCGTCAGTGTGGACGAGCGAAAATCGTGTGCGCTATGACCGGAGCAAATTGCGGTATCCAAGCGACCTGACAGATGCCGAATGGGCTCATGTTGCGCCGGTGATCCCGCCGGCCAGACGCGGCGGCAACCGTCGCCATGTCGACGAACGCGAAGTGGTCAACGGCTTGATGTATATTCTGAGCACGGGCTGCCAGTGGCGAGCGATTCCGAAGGATTTGCCGCCGCGCTCGACGCTCTATGATTATTTCGATCTATGGAGCTATGACGGCACGCTCGACCGCCTTCACGAAGCGCTCTATGTGAAGTGCCGTGAGCAAGCAGGTCGGGACGCCAGCCCGACCGCCGCGATCCTTGACAGCCAGAGCGTCAAGTCCGCGGAAAAAGGGGCCGTTGCATCGACCCGCATGGCTTTGATGCAGGCAAGAAGATCAAAGGCAAGAAGCGGCATATCCTCGTCGATACGCAAGGCCTCCTGATGCACGCCATCGTGCATGGCGCCGACATTCAGGATCGCGACGGTGGCGCCTTGCTGATGGCGACCCTGTTTGGCGCCTTTCCATTCCTGCTTAAGCTCTACGCGGACGGCGGCTACCAAGGGGCGGAGTTTCAGGCGGCGGCGCAGCGCACAATGGCGCAGGTCAACGTTGAAATCGTCAAGCGGTCCGACGGCGCCAGAGGGTTCGTCATTTTACCAAAGCGCTGGCTTGTTGAGAGGTCTTTCGCGTGGCTCAATCGCTGTCGCCGATTGGCGAAAGACTGGGAGTGTCTCAGCCGAAAGGCCCTCGCATTCCTACGGCTCGCCTCAATCCGGCTCATGCTGCGAAAGCTATGCATTCAAACATGATGTTCGCGGACAGACTCTAAGGAACGACGAGGAGCAAGGGTTTAGCAACCTCTACCGACGGAGATTCTTGCCAAGTCCGGTCACTGCCGCTGGTCATTCGCTTGACAGTCGGCAGCGTGAGAACAAATATAGAACGTGGAGAGTTGCGAATCAACTCAGTCAGGTTCCGTTGCTGCGAGACATTTCTGGTGCCGATGTCTGCGAGAGAGTCGCCGTGACATCTTCATGCCGACACGAATGCCTATCCATTGCCAACAAAGTCTACCCCGCCGCAAAAAGAGACTGGAAATGCCAGCACGGGTGAAACCAGTCCTTCCGGTTTATTATTATCACGACCATTTCACCGAGATGCTGTTTTTCGTCGACGAGGTCTATGGGCCTGTGCTCAACGAGCGCCATCGCGCGTTCGTCGAGACATTCAAGACACTCTCCAAGGACGCGCAGTGCCTTCTGATCCAGATGATCAACCGGCGCGGACGCCTCTTTCGTCACGGTGCATTTCGTTATGCCGAGATTGCCGATGCCCGGAGCGCGCTGGAAGAACTGCGAAGCTGCAATCTTGTCCGTGCTGTGGTCGAAGGCGATTACGCCGACTTCATCCTCTGCCACGCAAAAGAGGCACTGATCAAAGGTGGGAAGGACGCAGGACATACCGATATTCGGACCTCATGGTCCAAGGCGAAACTGATCAAATATTTTCTCGCAAACGTCACCTTCAAAACAGCACATGATTACTGCAGCGGGGGGGGGAATTCATAGCGCTGGGCGATACAGAGCCTGTCGAGTTCATGCTGTATCTGTATTTCGGGAAGACGGAGGATGATCTCAAAATCTTCGCGCTGCGAGATCTCGGCATCATCCGCACCAACAAGAATGCAAACCTGAGCGCGCGCTTCACCGACGAAGCCGAAGCGCGCGCTTGCTTCCATTACAGCCGCCTGCTTGACCGGCTCGAAACAAACTCCGAAGACGTCTGCCTCAACGCCCTCACTGCGGTGCTCGGCGGCCCGCAATGCACGACGGACTATGCGAGCGCCTTGCGCAACAAGGCCGCTCGAAAGAGTTGGTCTCTATTTCGAAAAGCAACACGAGAGCGCGCTTGCAATCCAGCTCTATCGCGCCGGCTCCTCAGCCGAGTGCAACGAGCGCCTTGCGCGACGTCTCTATGCCAGCGGCGATAAGGTCGGCGCTGAAAATCTCCTCCGCCGTATGATCGACGATCCGGCAAGCGACGACGAGTTCATGTGGGTCTGATTGACTCTCGGTGCAAGCGGGGTGGCGGTGGGCTGCCGATGATGCGCTTGCTGGCTGGCGCCTAGCGACGATATCCGGCAGCAAGGGGCGATGAAAACATCGATGACATGGTCCCCCGCGGCAGGTTTGAATGTCGTGAGCGTTGAGCCAGGCGAGCAGGCTTGGACGGTCACCGTGGACAGCCGGCAATCGACCTTCTGTCCGGGATGCGGCACGCAGTCCGAATCGCGCCACAGTACTTACTTGCGAACGCTGCGGGATCTATCCGCGCAAGGAGCGCCGGTCGTTGTCGACGCCCGCCTCGGACGCTGGAGGTGCCGAAACCAGCAGTGTGATCGCCGCATTTTCGCGGAGCGTGTGCCGGGTTTTGCGGCGCCGTTCGCCCGCCGAACCGCCCGCCTCGCGGAAATCGTTCGGCTGCTTGGCCATAGCGCTGGAGGCCGCCCCTCAGAACGACTGATGAGACGGCTCGGAATGCCGGTCAGCGACACGACGATCTTGGCCAGCCTGATGAAGCACGCCAGAGTTCGGCCCGAAGGCAGCGCCGCGGCCGTCGTGCGCGTGGCTGGCGTCGATGACTGGGGCGTGGCGGAAGGGCCACAAATACGGCACGATCATCGTGGATCTGGAGCGTCGTGCAGTGGTGGACGTGCTGGCGGATCGTTCGGCGGCGACCACGGCTAATTGGTTCAAAGATCACCCCAACGTTGACGTCGTCAGCCGCGACCCTGCAGGGCTCTATGCGGAGGCCGCGCGTGAGGGCGCGCCACAGGCCAGGCAGGTCGCCGATCGGTTCCATCTGATGCAGAACTTCCGTGAACCGTCGAGCGCCAGCTTGGCGACTATGAGGCGCCGATCCGGGATTCTCGGATCAGCGGCAACGGGATTCAGGTGCTGTCGGCGCTTTCTGCACGCTTGGATCGTCATTCTGAAGCGGCCGCTCAGACACACTTGATACGCCGCGAACGCCAAGCTGACCAGCAACAGATCTTTGACGAGATCAGGGCTCCGTTTGAAGGAGGCAATTCCATCGGAGAGATTGCCCGCAAGCTTGGCCTTGGCCGCCGGCGCGTCGAAAGATGGGTGCGTCGCATCGACGTGCCGGACCGTAACCCAATGGCGTCAACCCCTTCCTCTCCGGCGTATTTTCCGCGTTCTACTCGAGCGGCGGTGGGCCGAGGGCACTACCAAAGTCCGCCACCTGTTCGAGGAGATACGCCGTCGCGGCTATACCGGGTCCTTCAGTAATCTGGCGCGTTTCCTTGCACCCTGGCGCAGCGGTGCGCCTTCCGTCGATGACGACGAGCAGGAAGCACTAGCTCCGGTCCGCGTGCGAACGCTGGATCCGATGACCGGGCGGGCGATCTCGCCGCTGACCGCGGCGGCGCTTTGCGTTAAACCCCGCGGCCAGATGACCGCCCGACAGGCCGCCAGCGTCGATACGCTGAAAGCGGGGTCCGCCGAGTTCACACTAATGCGGCGGTTGGCGATGCAGTTTCGAGGCTTGCTCCGCAGTGGAACGGCGGAGAGGTTGGACGCTTGGCTGAGAGATGCACGCGCGTCTAGAATCTACGCGATGCAGCGTTTCGCGAAGACGATACGCCAGGATCTGGAGGCCGTTCGAAACGCTGTCTCAGAGCCGTGGAGCAACGGGCAGACCGAAGGGCAGATCAACAAACTGAAGACCCTCAAGCGTGCCATGTATGGCCGCGCTGGCGTCGATCTGCTCCGCGCTCGCATGATGCCGTTGTAGGAAAGGACTTGCACCAAGAGTCAAGCAGACCCCCTAATGATGGTCCCAACCGACATCGAGCAGCGCAGCAACGTTACGACGTGATCTCGCAATCGTTCCTCGTCGTGTTGGCGACGGGCGACCCAATGTCGAATGCGAGCGAGATCGGCGATGGTCTCGATCTTCAAGCTGCCCGGCGTGACGTAGGCAGCATTGTCGCGGGAAGCTCGCGAGCGTCCTCGGTAATACGAACCGATGTGAAGCTCTTAGCCGGTGCCCTCTTCGCCGCGTCGCCGATTTGAAACCACGACTCGACATCGCCTCGAAGGAACCGCGCCGGCCGTTCTGGAACCTCGACGTAAGACCCTTTTTCATCTCGCGGCGGATGCTGTCTTCCGAGATGCCGGTCGCTTCGATGACTTCGGCTATGGTGTAAATCTGTCGTGAGGGCGCAGCCATCTGCGATCCTTTCATGAGGGGAGTGTGAAGCCGCCAGCGGGTGAACCGCTGACGGTAAATGAACGTCGATCAGGCCGCGAGTCTCGTCTCGCCATAACGGCGATGGGGGCGCAGCAAATCTTGGGTCGATACGTGCCTGCCGGCGACCGATTCGACCGGGAGCTTTCCGCCGTCGCTCAAGTGCAAGGTTCCGGCTCGACCACGGCGCGTCTCGGTTGCAATCTGATCGGCGCCAATGACTACTTGGCCGCTGCGGGTTTCGCCACGGTCCTCTGCGATGATCGGCTGCGTCAGCCGTGCTGCGATGGCGCGCGCCAATCGTTCCAAAGGCGCTTTGAAAGTTCGGTTGTTTGATGCACCGGTCGGCGCAGAAACGCTCGATGCCGTCACGCGACTTTATCCAGTTTAGAGCCAGACGACGGTCAGCGTCGAAGATAGGGTCTGCATCGGCAATAGGAGCGCCGCACGTCTTGACCGTCACTGTATAGCCGAAACAGTCGGTCCCTTGTGTGCGAATGGTCGGGCCGGCTTTCTCGACGAGCCAATCAAGCGCTTCGTTGATGAGCCATTCGGCGTTACGCATACGCGGCTGCGGCTTGGAATACTTGCCAGTCGCCTCGACGGCTGTTCTGAGCCATGAAACGTCGTCCCTCACAAGGTGCAGAAACCTCTTATAGAGAGCCTTCGAGAGGCGTCGGTCATACTGCGCGACCTTGTCAACGATCTCGTACATGCCAACGCCTGGGCGAGCGTTGACGGTCTGCTGCTTAAAG
The DNA here is from genome assembly GCA_963737365.1 of uncultured Alphaproteobacteria bacterium. Lineage (GTDB taxonomy): Bacteria > Pseudomonadota > Alphaproteobacteria > Rhizobiales > Beijerinckiaceae > Roseiarcus. The sequence continues at coordinate 743,830 of CAVTSD010000001.1, read as the reverse complement.
ACGCCGCGGACGGGGGCACCATCCGTTAGGGCCGCGCGGGCGCGAATCGTTTCCGGCCCTGCCGTCAGGTCGTCGAGAGGTTGCTGGTCGGAGCGGACGAGCGACTCCACCAGCAACAGGCGCGTGAGAAGTTCAGCCTCTCCCCCCTTGGGGCGCTTGCACAACTTTTCCTGCGTTTTTCAGGCGGTTTCGCGTTGCGGAAGTCATAAATTACAACCATGCCATTGTCTTCCTTGGTGAAAATAAATTCAGCGCCCGCGAGCGGACGATCCCGTTTAGGCGAGCAAGATCGGCGGTGGACCTCGATCTGCTCGAAGGCGCGTGGCTGGGGCTGGCGGACGGGACGGGAGAACGGGGCCGAACGTGCCGAGAACGGATCGCACGGATTTCGCACGAGTCGCACGTTTGCGTTGCTCTTTCGTACGCATGGAGCGCTTGAGTACTGGAAAGTCCAGCTTGCAAATATCGCAGCGATTTCCGTGAGTTAAATGGTGCTGCAAGAGAGGATTGAACTCTCGACCTCTCCCTTACCAAGGGAGTGCTCTACCACTGAGCTACTGCAGCATCCGAAGCGCGTCGAAGCGCTCGGCTTCCTGCCATAGCGAAGAGGGCATGGCAAGGCGGGCGATGTGTCCGCGCCGCCTCGCGGCGGTTTCGAGCCGTCGACGCATGAAGGAGCCGCGCTTTATTCCACGGCGGGCTTTAGACGAGACCAAATCCCGGCGGCAAGGGAATTCAGCGACAATGGATTTACGAAAGTCAGAAATCATGTTAGGTTTTTCCCTTGCGAGAACCCTGGCCATCAATTCCGTCGGAAGGACGAAAAAATGAAAGACGGTGGGGTCATGGGTATCGAGATCGCGGGAAGGAATTTTTTTACTCCAAACGGCCGTAACGCATTGAAAAGGCTTGATTCGGAAAAATAAACGCTAGTAAAAGCAAGTAAATTTACTAGCGTTTAAGCGCGTTTAACTGACGTTTAGGCGCGTTTATGCGTTTGCCGGAACCGACTGTGGCGGCCGTCGAGACCCGCGAGTCGTTGTCGACGCCGGCCCCGTCACGGAGCCGGCAGGAGGTAGTTCTTCACGAGATAAGTGAGGCCGCGGGTCCACGATTCGTCCGTATCGCCGCGAATGTCGACGCTATGAACGAACGTCATTTTCCTGGCCGCGACGTCTGCCATGTACACGTTGAGGTTGAGGATCAGGTCCGAGACTTTCTGCACCACGATCCATGCGACGATGTCGGCGCCAAGCGCCTTGCCGTAGCCGAACTCGCAGCCGCCGCAGGCGCCGACCTCCGGGCCGGCGGCGATTTTTCCAGCGGCGTCCGGTGGGATGGAGACGAACTTGTAGAGGCCGGAGCCCTCGAGCTTCGCCTTGAAGAGGGCCGCGATCAGGGCGGTGCGGGCCCGCTCCTTGGCCGTCGTCGGCTCGAGATCCTCATGGTCGTTCAGGAACTGGACGCTGAGCAAGGCGACGCTCTGTGGAGGGCCGGAAGGCGCCGCCGTCGCCGCCGAGCAGTCGCCGGCGACCCCGAACAGGAGCGACGCGGCAAGCGCCCAAGCGGCGAGCTGAGGGCGTGCGAACCAAGCGCCTGACCGGCGAAGGAGCGGCCTGCGGCCTGCGCCGGCCGCGACCCCGGACGCCATTTTGGCTTCCCAATCCTTGATCATTTCATCCCTTCCCGGCGGCTTTATCCGCAGATCGCAGTGTCTCACGGCCGCCAGGCTTGTCCGGTCGGCCCGGTCATCGCAGTATAAACGCTCGGAGGAACGCTATGAGCGAAAATCCCAAAGAGCGCGTCTATGAACCAGACGAGATCGCGACGCGGCTGACTCGCGAGCTCCCGCATTGGCGCTACGAAAACGGATGGATCAGGCGCACGTTTCGCACCTCCGGCTGGAAGGGCACCCTGATGGTGATCAACGCGGTCGGCCATCTCGCGGAGGCCGCCTGGCATCATCCCGATATCGCCGCGTCCTATGCTTGGGTCGAGGTGAAATTGCAAAACCACAGCGCCAAGGGGATCACAGACAAGGACTTCGAGCTTGCGCGCAAGATCGAGGACTTCGTCTCATGGCGTCCGGGCAAAGAGGGCGGCGCGCTCGAAGGGACGCCGACCGGCGATCAGCGGTTCGCCTACATCAAGTACGACGACAAGTGACTCTCTAGGCGGCCGCAACCGAAGCGCGAAGCGGAGGGAACCCTTGCAAAGGGCCTCGTCCGAGCCGCGCTCTCGTGACCGCTCATCATCCGCCTCGACGCATCAGCATGCCGCGCGCCGGATCGTAGGCGATCACAGCGCCGCCGAGGAACACGACCGTGCAGCCCGCGACAACCGCGAGCGCCAGCCAATTGACCTGTTCGTAGAAGGCAAAGCGGATGAGTTCCACCGCATGGGTGAACGGATTCAATTGGCAGACGGTCGCCAGCCCCGGGCTGCCCTCTTGCACGCGCCATAACGGATAGAGGGCGGAAGAGGCGAAGAACATCGGGAAAATGACGAAGTTCATGACCCCGGCAAAATTCTCAAGCTGCTTGATGAGCGATGACAACAGCATGCCAAGCGCGCCAAGCATGAGGCCGGAGAGCGCAAGCGCTGGCAGGATCGTTAGATAGCCCCACCAGGTCGGCGGCTCGATCTCCCAGAAGTAAGCGATGACAAGAAAAGCATAGACTTGCAAAATCGAAACCGCGACGCCCGCGATCAGCTTCGACGTCAGGAGAAACCAGCGCGGCGCCGGGCTCACCAAGAGCATGCGCATGCTACCGACTTCCCGATCGTAAACCATCGACAGGGAGGATTGCATGCCGTTGAAGAGCTGGATCATCGCGATCAGCCCCGGGGCGATATAGACCTCGTAGAGAACATAGGTGTCGTAGGGCGGCATGATCGAGACGCCGAGCGTCTGTCGAAAACCGGCTGCGAAAATGAACAGCCAGACCAACGGGCGCACGAGCGCCGAGATGAAGCGCTCGCGCTGGTGAAGAAAGCGCAAGCTCTCCCGCCATACGATGCCGTATAGGCAGATCAGACGCTGCCTCCAGCCGAAAGGTCGCTCACTTTCGAGGACGGCCTCACTCACCAATCGCCGCCCTCCCTGCCGTCGCCGGTCAAAGAGGTGAACGCCTCCCCGATTGAGCGCGCGCCTGCCTTATCAATAACGGAACGGGAGGTACCGTCAGCCAACACCCGTCCCTCGTGCAGCACGATGACATGATCGTCATCCCGAATCTCATCGACGAGGTGCGTTGTCCAAAGGACGCCGATCCCTTCGTCGGCGACGAGGCGCCGCACGACCTCGAGGATCCCCGCCCGCGCCTTGATGTCGAGCCCCGCCGTCGGCTCATCGAGCAGCAACATGCGCGGTCGGTGGAGGAGCGCCCGCGCGATCTCCACCCGCCGCATCTGACCGCCGGACAGGAATCGAACCTTGTCTTGGGCCCGGTCGGCAAGGCCAACGCGAGCGAGCTGAATCGCTCCTCGCTCGCGCGTCTCACGGCCGCCGATGCCATGCAAAGCGCCGTGATAGGCGAGGTTTTGCGCGACGCTGAGGTCGGGATCGAGCGTCCGCTGCTGAAAGACGACCCCGAGCAACGCGAGAGCCGCGCCGCTCTCACGCGCGACGTTGCGACCGAAAATACGCACAGCTCCCGACCGGCTCACATAAAGGTGGGTGATCACCGAGAACAGCGTGCTCTTGCCGGCGCCGTTCAAACCCAAGAGCACGGTAAAACTGGCCGGCGCGACATCGAAGCTTACGTCATTGAGAGCGATCCGGGAGCCGTAGGCATGCGACACATTGGCAACCGAGAGCGCGCTGTCGGCGGCCTTCTGCATTGCGCCGGCAACGACAGTCATTGCTTGGAGATCGCGACGCCCCAAGGAAAAGAACCGACGGCAATCGATTTGATCACCTTCAGCGCGGCCACATCGATGACAGAAACGTCGTTCGAGACGCCGTTGGTCGTCACGAGATACTTGCCATCCGGCGTCAGCTCCAATTGCCAGACACGCTGGCCGACAAGCAGATATTTGAGCACCTTCTTGGTCGCGGCGTCGATGACCGCGACGCGATTGGCCGGGCCGGTCGCGACGAACGCGAGCTTGCCGTCGGCGCTGAAGCGGATGCCGACCGGCTGGATCTGCTCCTTCGCAAGTCCCGGCACGTCGAACGCGATCTTCTGCTTAATGACGTGCTTGACCGGATCGATCACGCTGACCGTTCCCCCGACCTCCGACGTCACCCACAGCTCCGAGCCGTCCTTGTTGTACTCGGCATAGCGCGGACGCGGGTCGACAAGAATGTTGGCGACGGCCTTCTTGTTTTTCCAATCGATGAGGTGAGCCATGCTCGTGGTTTCGGAGGTATTGACGACGATCGAGCCGTCGGGGCTGACCGCGACGCCCTCAGGCTCGACACCGACCGGATATTCGCTGACCACCTTACGCGTCGTGCTGTCGATCGCGGTCAGGAGCGCGTCGTTTTCATTGGCGACGAAGACCAGCTTCCCATCTGGGCTCACGCGCAATTGCTCGGGGTCGGGCCCCGATGGCAGTTCGCCGACCTCCTTCAACGTCTTGGTGTCGATGACCGCAATCGTATCGTCGTCGCCGAGGCACACGAACATCAACGCATCGTCTTTGCTCAGCGCTATGCCGCGCGGCCTTTGACCCGTCTTGACGGTGTGGGTGACCTCGAGCTTGTCTAGGTCGATGACGGAAATCGAATTGCCTTTTTCATTAGTGATGTAGGCGGTCATCGCATGGGTCGAACCGGCAAGCGCGCAAAAGCCAGCCAGTAGAGTCAAAGAGACGCCGCGGCGCGCGATCCATTTCACTGAAGTTTGCATTTGGTCTCCGGCCTGTCGAAGCCGAGGGTGTCGAGTTCCGACGTCTGATGGAGGAAGCCTTCCTGGGGCGAAACCGAGACGGTGCCTTGCCCGTCGCTGAGCAGGATCGGCTGACGCAGCTGCTGATTCCAGGGACGCACCGTGAGTCCTTGCCCTTTGAATGCGCCAAGCGCGAAGCCCGGCGACAAAAGATCGTCGTGTATCGCCTTGGGGTCCGCGGATTTGGTGTGCGCGACAGCGTCGCCGATCAGGCGCATGGCTTCCCAGGCCTGGTTGTCGCGCGCATTCATGCCGCGTTTGAACGCGCGCTGAAAACGGTTCTGCAGCTGAACGGCGCCCCAAAATTCGTGCGAAGGATCCCAGCTCACGGGCCGCAAACCCGCGGAGCCGACGACCGGCCGCGGGGTCCAGGTGCGATAGGGCAGAAAGCCCGCGAAAACTTGGCTTTCGTCCGCTGCTACAAGAACGTCATAGTCGGGCGCGTTCTGCGTGAAGACGGGCATCTGCCGTTGAACTTGCACGCTGCCAGAGTCCGAGCGCCGCCCTCCACCCGTGTCCTCGTACACACGCTCCTCAACAATCTTGGCGCCGAACTTTTTCGCCGATCGCCTATAAGCCTCGGCGAGCAATTGGTCCTCCGGATGCGATCCGACCACCAGGAGCCAGCGCCTCCACTGCTTCCAGATCAGATATTGCGCGAGCCCATCAGTAAGCATCGAACGCGTCGGAGCGACGTGGATCACATTGGCGCGGCAGTCCTCCTCGCGCAGACGGTCGTCCGGAGCGCCCGCGTTGAACACCAGCGCGCCTGAGGCGCGCGCGGCGTCGGCGACGGCGAGAACCTCCGCCGGGGGAAGATCGACGATGAACAAGCGCGCGCCGTCGTCGAGCATGCTCTTTACAGACGCGATCGGATCCTCGCCGGAGGCCAGCTTGGCGTCGACAATCGAAAAGGACTGGTCGAGAAAGCGGCCGGTGGTGTTGTTGTCATCCATCGCCACGCGCGCGCCGGCGATAAAGTCGTCTGCGGGAGGGATGTCGAGGATGGAGATCGTTTCGCGCGAGTGCGCCTCGTGGATGACGCCGACTTTGACCACGAGGGTGTCTGCAACTGCGGACTGGCTGAGCGTTGCGCATGAAGCGAAAGCGACAACGAAAATGGCGCAAAGCCGCTTCAATCCATGGAAGCTAGAGCTAACGTGGGACGACCGCTTACACTTTGCATGAGACGTAAACATTCCGCGGGGCAAATCCTTTTCGTCGAAGCGGCATGTCCAGGTCTGTGTCCAGGCGCACCGGTCCGAGGCAGGCGATGGTTAGATGCTTTTCTCCCGGCAAGAAGCCCCCGCGGCCCCCAGCCTCATCCTTCGGTAGGTCTAGTGAGTGTTCGAAGACGTCTGCTCTGTGGCTCGTCGAGGCGTTCATCTCCGGGGAAAGGATCACCGGGATAGCTAGACTCGACGCCATAGAGGTTGACCTGTCCGCTCGCTCTTTAGAGGCGGGCGGGCTGACCGACTTCTACATCTCCGCTGAAAGATAGGCGGTGACTTCCATGCCAGCGCAGACTTCGACAACGACAGGGATATTCCAAGCCATGGATTCAACTCCTCGTGTTTCTCTCCTCGTGGGCCTTTTGGATCCCACGGTACCAACGTAGCATCGCTCGCCCGCCGCGTCACGTCCCGCGGAATGTTGAGGCGAAGGGACGCCCCTATCCTCGGAACGGGACAATTGCTAAGTCACGATTTGCGTGACGGCTCGCTTCGTTAGGCGGGTCGGCTCGGGATGCCACATCAGGGAGGACAATGTGAAGCTGTTGAGTTTTTCACTGGCGAGTGCTGCGCTTCTTGGCTCGATGAGCGCCTCGCTGGCGCAGGACGCCGCCGCTGGCGAAAAGGTCTTCACTAAATGCAAGATCTGCCATCAGATTGGCGAGGGCGCCAAGAACATGGTCGGCCCGGTCCTCAACGGCGTCGTCGGCCGCAAGGCGGGCTCCTATCCCGGTTACCACTATTCCGAGGCCAACAAGAATTCAGGCATCACCTGGGACGAGGCTACCCTGAAGGAATATCTCAGAGACCCAAAAGCAAAGGTCCCTGGAACCAAGATGGTTTTTCCCGGCCTCAAGTCCGACGACGATATCGCGAATGTGATTGCTTACCTCAAGCAGTTCGGGCCCGACGGCAAGAAAATCTGAGCGCCGCGGCGGGCGATTTTTACATCGCCTCGAGATCGGACCGGACGATCCGCCGTTCATGCAATGCGGTCGCGATCAGGGCGCCGGAGACGCCTGTTTTCGTGAGCGCCCGGAGATCGTCCGCATCGCGAACGCCTCCCGCAGCATAAATCTCGCGCCCGCTGGCGATAGACCGGATCGAGTCAAGCCGCCCAAGATCGGGGCCCGCGCCGCTGCCGACACGCGCGAGCGTCATCACGATAACGCGCCGCGGCCACAGCGCGGGATTGGCCAAGATGTCCTGTGGGCCTTGGAAAGCATCGCCGCGAAAATCAAGTGAGAGAACCACGCGCGTCGAGTCCCGGTGCTGCGCAATCAGGTCGCCGCCGCGCTGCGATTCGCTGCCGACGACCGGCGTCCCGAGGTTAGCGCCGACGAGCGCCTCGACCGCGCCTGGGTCGGCGGCGCCATTGTCAATCCACATTTGCAACGCTGGAAACTCCGCGCGAATCCGGCGCAGTACGGCGACATTGTCGCCGGCGCTCTGGATCGCGTCGAGATCGGCGACATAAAGCGTCCGAAACGGAAAAACTTCGAGCAGGCCGCGGACGACATCGACGGCGTCGCTGGTCGGCGAAAGCGGCGATTCGAGCGCCCGGTAGGACGCCCGATCGCCCATCCGCGCACGGACGACCTGGCCTTGCATGAGATCAATGACCGGTATGGCCTGCAAGGCTTGCTTCCGAATCTCTATCGGCGAAGACCCGCGCCGCCTTGTCCCTCAGCCAGGCCCAAGCCTCGGCCTCCGGCAGTCCGGCTGTCTTGCCGACGATGATTTCGAGCCGGGCAAGGTCCGCTTCGACCTCGGCGCGTGGCAGCATGTGCAATCGGCTCACCAGCACTGCGCCCTCGATTACCGCCGCTTGCGCGCGGTTGAAGCCTTCGAACGGGGCATGCGACGCGCGATGCGCGACGCGGCGAACAAATCGCGGTCTAAGCTGATGTTCGCGCACCTCGACGACAACGAGTTCGAGGTGCGCCAACGTCGCTGCGAGGCGCGGCGCGGCGACAAAAGCGGCTGGCGTCAGCGGCCAGTCGCGGCGACCCGTCAGGCACCCGGCAAAAACGCGCACGTCGTCGGTAAAGTTGGCGACGGCGAAGGGCGCTTGGCGGAGATTGTCGAGCGTCGTCGAGGGGTGAAACGGCGCCAGTATCCATGCCTCGCCTTCGGCGATCAAACCGAGGGGCGCGATATGGGGCTCGCCGACTGCATTGACCGTGATGACAATGGCCTCGCGGATCAATGGCATGAAATTACTCGCGCGCCGCGCGCGAGCGCAGCGTGTGGCCCGCTTCGCTTAAGCGCGTCCGATCCTCCCCGCGACGATCGACCGCGCAGCCCCAGTCGAGGGCTTCGTCCTGCGCATATCGTTTGCCAAGCTGAAAAGCGATCTCCGCCTTCGTCAACTCCGCCCCGAGATAGAAGGCGTGCGCGCCGTTCGTTTCGACCCCGAGTTTATCGAATAGCGCAAAGGCTTCCTCAGCGACGAAATGGCCGGCGCGGTTGTAGACATGAATTCCGTCATCGGCCGTCTCGATCCGATAGTTGTCATCCGTCACTTGCGCTGAAATCTCGGCGATCTCTTCCCTCGTGGTGGGGAATGGCTTCTGGTCGTGCACTTGCAACAACGCCCGCCCATACCCTCTTGGCAAACTGTGATCCGCCGCCGCCGCATACATGATGCGGCGCGCGGCGTCATGCTCTTGAATCGTGCGGCGCGTGTGCGGGCTGACATGGACGGCGAGCACATTGGCGATGCCGAGTTCCGAACAGATTCCGAGCAGCAAGGCTGTGACGCCGACGGAATCGGCGTCGGTCAATTCCGTCAGGTTCCCGGTGCCCATCAGCATTTCCGCGTCGGGCAGGCGCGCGCGCACGTCGCGATAGCGCGCGAGCGACTCGACGAAACCGAAATGAATGGGATCGATAACCGGATCGAGGATAGCGCGAAGGCCGCGCTTTTGCGCGTCTTCGGCGGCGCGATACAGCGAGGCGAGATCGCCATGCGTGGCCGGAATCAGGATTGGCCGTGCGCCCGTCTCTTCGGGGATGGCGAGATTGCCCTCGGTGAGGCTGAGGAGATAATCGGCGCCGGCGATGCCGCCGCGCCGGAGTTCGTCCAAGTCAGCGGAATCGACGCTGACCGCCACTCCCCTTGCCTTCAATTCTCGCACCGCATCTTCGAGATGGGGGAAGGGCGTGTCCGGCAAGCACCCGAGATCGATGACGTCGGCGCCCCCGGCGCTCAACAATTCAGCGCGCGCGAGAAGCGCCTGAAGGCTCAGCTGCGACGCATCGACGATCTCAGCGAAGATGCGCACAGCATGGCGCGAAAGATCGAGAGCCGCTCCCGCCTTGCCGAGAAACATTGGCAAGTCTTTCAATTCGTCGGGGCCGCGCTCAAAGGACACGCCAAATTCCTGCGTCAAGCGCGTCAAGTCAGCGCGGCAGCGGCCAGGGATGAGGACCCGATCAGCGTTGATCGGGCGCGGCAGCCTGCGCATGAGGATGGGTTCGGTCATCAGCGCCGCAACCTTGACCCCAACGTTGACGATGGACCAGTCGAACGGCGTCGGCGCCATCGCCCGCAACACTTTTTCGAGACGCTTCTCAGCGAGGCGCCCCGTCAAGAACAGCACGCGCTCACTCATGCCGCGACTTTGCTTCGGCGCAGCGCGATGGCTCCTTGAAGGTCGGCGATCGAATCGACGGTCGTCACGCCGGTGAAACGCCCCAGGCGCTCTCGGTTCTCCAAATCGATCGGGCGCGGATACACCTTCACCATTCCTTTCGGCGCTTCTGTCTCGAGCTCCGGCGCCGTATCGCAGGCGAAGACAATGGTTGGGACCCGGCATTTTCCCGCTTGGGCGAAGACATTGCTGATGAGTTCGTCGGAGATCCCGTAGACGAATTTGGCGACCGCGTTCGAAGTCGCGGGAGCGACGATCAGCGTGTGATAAATTCCGTAATAAAACTGGCCGACAGTCACCGAACTCGCCGACGTGTCGCGATAGACCCGCGCCGAGGGTGGCAGGTCGAGGTTCTGCTTGTACATGCGCAGGACTTCGGAGCCCGCCTTGCTCAGAAAGAGGTCGACATGCTCGAGCTCGTGAATCAGAGCCAGGCTCTCCTTCAGGAAATGACCCGATCCCGTGAGCGCCCATCCCCATCGCGGCGTTTGGCGTTTTGTCATTGTGCTGCCGGCGGTCGATTTGAAGTCGCTACGATTTCAGGAAATATTCCGCCCCGCAACCCTTGCGCAAGTCCGGCGCTGTCGGTTGGCCCAGCGAGCCACGCCTGAACGCCACTCTCCGTAAGATAGCGCGGGAACAGCGGATCAACGACGCCGCGTGCGACAAGATCATGGGCATCGAGGGTTGCGCCTGCGAAACGGCCGTGCTTGACGAGCACGAGAGAGCCTGCGCCGAGCGCGCCCGCCAACCAGGCCGCGAGGCTGTCGGAAGTCAGGTCCCATGTTTCCGGCAGAGCGGCGGCGCGCGCCATTGGTTCGGGCGACCAGACCGGAACCTTGCCGTCCTTGAGCGCCCGCCAGATCGCCGAACGCGACGTGGTGAGCGTCAACGCTGGATTGAGGCTGGTGAGCGCGCGGCCGAACTGCGCCATCGCCAGCAACGCCATGACGTGCGCGGCGCGATCGTCATAGCCGATCGGGGATTGGGCTGTGCGCACGGCGTCGGCAAAGGGGCCGCCTCCCGGCACAATGACGATCCTTCGAGCTTCGGCCACGATCGCCGTCAGCCAGTTGGTGAGATGCGGCCCTGTTGCGTGGCTGCCGCCCAGTTTCACGATGGCGAGGCGTGAGCGCGAGGAACGCGACTCGAGTGTCAAGCGGCCGCCGATGCGACGCGCACGTCTTCGCCACGGAGGGCGGGCTGGCCAACCGGCTTCAGCACTTGGGGCATATTCTCCCTCATCAGCTCACATCTCCGGGCGCAACCTTAGAGGCCGAGCCAACATCCTGTCGACCGCGGCTTGCTTGAACCCGCAATTCGGTGGGATCTAGCGTCCTCGCGGATGAATGGAGGAACAGTGAGCGTCGTCATCGGCTGGGACATCGGCGGCGCGCATTTGAAAGCGGCCCGCGTGGAGCACGGGCGCGTCGAAGCCGTGGTTCAGGCGGCGACGCCGCTTTGGCTCGGACTCGACACCCTGCACACCGCCTTCGATGAACTTGGCGCTAACCTCGGCCACGCCGACCGCCATGTGATCACCATGACCGGCGAATTGTGTGACGCCTTTCCTTCCCGTCGAGACGGGGTCGCGGGTCTCGCGGCAATCGCGGCCAATCACTTGGCTCCGTCAATCCCGGTAATCTATGCCGGCCGGGCGGGATTCGTTGCGCTCGGCGAAGCCGCTGCCCACGCCGTCGACATCGCTTCGGCAAATTGGCACGCGAGCGCTGCGCTCCTCGCGCTCAAGCTTCCGGACGCGTTGTTCATCGACATCGGCTCCACGACAACAGACATCATCCCAATCGCCGGCAGTCAGGTCGCGGCGGTCGGCTACACAGACGCGGAGCGGCTCGCGTCAGGCGAGCTCATCTACACCGGAATGACGCGCAGCTTCGTCATGTCCTTGGCCTCTCGGGCGCCGGTTCGAGGCGCCTGGACCCCGCTTATGAACGAATATTTCGCTGCCAGCGCAGACGTGCACCGAATTCTGGGCGATTTGCCGGACGGCGCGGATAAAATGTCGACCGCGGACGGGCGCGAGAAGACCATCGAGGCTTCGCGCGCGCGTCTTGCGAGAATGATCGGACGCGAGGCCGACGAAGGCGAGGCGTCTGAATGGGCCGGACTTGCCGCCTGGTTCGCCGAAGCGCAAACACGCCAGATCACCGACGCCGCGTTGCTGCGCTTGTCGCGCAACGATGTCGCGGTCACCGCGCCGGTGGTTTCGGCGGGCGTCGGGGACGGTCTCGCGGCGGAAGTGGCGCGCCGGCTGCGGCGACCCTGCCTAGAATTTTCTTCCATGATCGAGGCCCCCGCGGAAGCCTCGCATTGCGCGCCGGCGGTCGCTGTTGCGTTGCTTGGTGCAAGCCTTGGCGAAAATTAAGGAGGCGCTTCCGTCGAGTCCCAAGTCGTTGTAGGTCAGGTGTGGGGAGGCGCCAGGAGAGAGTGGACCATGCGCGTGATGAGCGTGGTGTTAGCGATGTGCGCGAGCATCCATCTCGCGAGCGCGGCTGAAGTCGCCTCTGGGTCCGCAGCCGCCAATGACTATCCCACCTCCGCCCGCGCCGACTATGTCTTCGCCTGCATGAAGACCAACGGCGATACACGCGAGGCGCTCGAACAATGCTCGTGTTCGATCGACGTCATTGCATCGCTGCTGCCCTACGACGCCTACGTGACCGCGGAGACAGTCGCGTCGTTGGATCAACAACCCGGGCGCATCGGCGCCGAGTTTCGAGGCGCTCTGATCGCGCGCAACGCTCTGGACCGATTGCGGCGCGCGCAGGCTGAGGGCGAGGTGCGCTGCTTCTGATCGGAGCCCGGCGGCGCCGACTGCGCGCAGCCACGGAGGGAACCGCTGGCATGTTCGCCCCTACAATTATGGCAATGACGTTGTCGTGACGACGCTCGCTTGCCACTTGCGCTCCGGATTCGATCGGCATATCGTTGGTATTGGTTTCGACTGCACGAGCGTTGGGGAACGGGAGCCCCGGCGCACTTATCGGAGGCAAGGCGGATGCCCGCGAGCGTAAGCTCGTTTCGTCCTTGTCGTGACACGCTGTCGTAACCGTCCCAATGAGACCGCCGCTGAAAGGCCGCGCTGACCCCTTGGGTTTGCGTGAGCTTCATCAGACGTCCAGACCGGGAGGAAACAATGCGCAATATCTTGGTTGCAAGCTGCTTTGGCGCCGCGGCCCTGTTTACGGCCGGCTACGCCACAGCGAACGACGAACTGGCGAAAATGGCGGCCGACCCGAACCAATGGGTCATGCCGGCCGGAAATTTCGCCAACACTCGGTACTCCGAGCTCAAACAAATCAACACCGATAATGTCCACAAGATCGCACCCGCCTGGACTTTCTCGACCGGGGTTTTGCGCGGGCACGAAGGCGCGCCGCTCGTCATCGGCGACGTGATGTTTCTTCATGCGCCTTTCCCGAACACGGTCTTCGCGCTTGACCTCAATAACGACGGCAAAATTCTCTGGAAATACGAGCCCAAGCAGGATCCGAACGTCATCCCGGTAATGTGCTGCGACACCGTCAATCGCGGATTGTCCTACGCCGATGGCAAGATTTTCCTCCATCAGGCGGACACGACGCTGGTCGCGCTCGACGCGAAGACTGGCGCGGTCGTCTGGTCGGTGAAGGATGGCGATCCGTCGAAAGGTGCCACGGGCACGGATGCTCCGCACGTGTTCAAGGACAAGGTCTATATCGGTGTCTCCGGAGGCGAGTTCGGCGTCCGCGGCTGGCTCAGCGCCTATAACGTCAAAGACGGCAAGCTCGCTTGGCGCGCCTATTCCGAAGGGCCCGACTCGGACCTCCTCGTAGACCCCGAGAAGACGATGGCGCTCGGCAAGCCGATCGGCAAAGATTCCTCACTCAAGACCTGGGAAGGGGATCAATGGAAGATCGGCGGCGGCGACACGTGGGGCTGGTACTCCTACGATCCCGACCTCAACCTGATCTACTACGGTTCCGGCAATCCCTCTACCTGGAATCCGAAGCAGCGGCCCGGCGACAACAAGTGGTCGATGACGATCTGGGCTCGCGACGCTGACACTGGCGAGGCCAAGTGGGTCTATCAGATGACGCCCCACGACGAGTGGGATTACGACGGCGTCAATGAAATGATCCTGACCGACCAGAAAATTGACGGCAAGGATCGCAAGCTGCTGACGCATTTCGATCGCAACGGGTTTGGTTACACGCTCGATCGCGCCACCGGCGAGTTGCTGGTCGCCAACAAGTTCGATCCCAAGGTAAACTGGGCCACGGGCATCAACATGGACAAGGCGTCGCCCGATTACGGGCGTCCGATCCGGGTCAAGGCGATGTCGACCCAAGCCAACGGCGAGGATGTCAACACCAAGGGCGTCTGCCCTGCGGCGTTGGGCTCCAAGGATGAGCAGCCCGCGGCCTATTCGCCTCAGACCGAGCTCTTCTACGTGCCTACCAATCACGTCTGCATGGACTACGAGCCGTTCAAGGTAAGTTACACCGCTGGTCAGCCCTATGTCGGCGCGACCTTGTCGATGTATCCGCCCGAGGGCGACAGCAACATGGGCAACTTCATCGCCTGGGACGGCAAGACTGGCAAGATCGTCTGGTCGGATCCGGAGCAGTTCTCGGTCTGGTCAGGCGCTCTCGCAACCGCGGGCGGCGTTGTCTTCTACGGGACGCTGGAAGGCTATCTGAAGGCGGTCGACGCCAAAACTGGCAAGGAGCTTTACAAGTTCAAGACTCCGTCGGGCATCATCGGCAACGTCATGACCTACGAGCACGGCGGGCGCCAGTATGTGGCGATCTTGTCGGGCGTCGGCGGCTGGGCGGGCATAGGCCTCGCGGCCGGGCTTACAAAGCCGACTGAAGGTCTCGGGGCGGTGGGCGGCTACGCGGCGCTTTCTAGCTACACTGCGCTCGGCGGCACGCTCACCGTATTTGCACTTCCGAACGATTGAGAACGGAACCGAATCAACAGGAATAACGGGGCCCGGCGCGTGGAACAGAACCCGCCGGGCCTTTTCTATGATCCAGTTCGCTTGAGAAACAAACGTGAAGATTTGCAGACTTACGCTCGGGTTCGCACTCGCTTTATCGACGGCGCCCTTGGCTCACGCCGATCCACCAGGAAGCCCGGCCGCGGTTACTCAGGACGATCAAGGTTTGTGGCACGATCAGAACGGCGATCCGACCTTCAAGATCGAGCCGGACGGAACCATCGACTGGAACACCTTCTCAGGCTTCCGTCGTTACAATGCCGCATGCATCGTCTGCCATGGCCCCGATGGGGCGGGCTCGAGCTACGCGCCGGCGCTTGCGGACTCACTCAAGACAATGAGCTACGCCGAGTTTTTCGGGACCGTCGTCGGCGGCCGAAAGGACCTCACCAACGGCAACGACCTCGTCATGCCGGCTTTTGCCGACAACAAGAATGTGATGTGTTACTTGAATGACATCTATGTCTATCTGCGCGCCCGCTCGACGGGCGCTGTTGGGCGCGGACGGCCCGACAAACATGCTCCCAAGCCCGCGGCCTTCACCACTGCGGAAGACAAATGCATGGGGCCCGACTGATGACCAGGGACTCAATGCGGTCTAGTCGACCGCGTCTATCGAAGATTGGTCTTTTCGCACTTCGACTTGCATGCCTCGTCCTCGTTGGCATGGCCATCCCAGGCAGCGCCGGCGCGCAGGACGCGGAAGGCTCTCTCGAGTTGGTCGACCCGCACGTGTTCCGAGCTTGCGCCGATCCGCATGATCTTCCTTTCTCCAACGAGGCCGGCGAGGGCTTCGAGAACAAGATCGCCGAACTCTTTGCGCGCAAACTCGGCAAATCGGTCGCCTACACCTTCTACCCCGACGCGACCGGCTTTATCCGAAACACGCTGAACGCTCACCGGTGCGACGTCGTTTTGGGCATTGCTCAAGGCGCAGACATCGTTCAGCCAACCAATCCCTATTACCGAACGAGCTACGTCGCCGCTTTTCATCAAGACGGCCCCCTGAAGGGGCTCGATTCCCTTGCCGATCCACGTCTCAAAACCGCGAGGATCGGAATCGTCGCCGGCACGCCGCCAGCAACGGTGCTGGCGGAAAATGGGCTCCTCGGCAACATCAAATCTTACGCCTTGGTCGTCGATACCCGTTTCGATTCGCCGACCCACCAAATGATGGACGACCTGGATCGCGGCGAGATCGACATTGCGCTGCTTTGGGGTCCGATCGCCGGCTATTACGCGACGAAAGCGAAGACGCCGACCACCGTGGCGCCGCTCGTGAAAGATCAGGGCGACACCCAAATGGTTTATCGGATCGTGATGGGCGTGCGGCATTCCGATCAGACCTGGAAGCGCGACCTGAACAAGCTGATCGCTGAGAATCAGAGCGAAATTCAAACGATTTTGCGCTCGTATGGCGTCCCTTTGCTCGACGAGAACGATAAGCCCATCGCGCCTTGAAGCTCTCGCCGGTGTCCGCGGCCCGTGGGACAGAACTGGCTACGCCGGCTTGTCGGTTTCCGTAGTCTGCGATTTTATCTTGACATAATCAGAATTTGATGCTATTGTATTGGCATATCGGAAGCCGTTCCAGTTCTTCGGGCATGGCTGTGTGCTCAAGCAATCCGGGACCTCCGCCGGAGCCGCGACTTTGATTGTTGAGCCAGAAAAGTTGCGCTAAAGCGCAGCGAAGCCGTTGAAATAACTAAGTCCCGTAAACTTGTGCGCTCCCCATCGGCGAGCGGACCGGGCCGCCGAACGGCGGCGCTACAGAGCCTTCTGCACCGCGCGAGCGATCTCCCCGATCCGCTGTTCAATCAGCGTCGGCGTCTCGCAAACGTAGGTGACGGTCTTACGGCGATCGTCGAAGATGCGAAGGTCCCATAGCAGCCTGTCTTGACTGTCCGTGGCGGGCGGCGCCCGGCCGTCATGGGGCTGGGCCGACGCATTTTGCACGCCCTCGTTCTCCGCGCGGATGTGATCGGCCAAAGCTTTCTGCCGGCGGCCGATTCGATCCAAGCCCTCGATGATTTGCGACCGTTGCTGGGACAAATCAGTGAAGGCCGCGGCGAAAGCGCGCAGAAGCTTGGCTTCCGCATTGGGACCGGCTTTCGCTTTGAACCTGGCGATCGCGGCCTCCACATCAGCGATGGGGACCCGTCGCTGCGCCATCTGCGCCTTCAGCTCCGCGACGTCGCTCTCGTCGCGCCAGCTTTGAGAGTCGAGATCGAGCTGAGGCCCAGCCCAGATGGAGGCGAGCGAAAAAGTGGGTGTCTTGATCTGCTGGCAGGGCCAGTCGGGATCAATTTTTCCATTGAACTGAGCGACCGCCTGCGGCGTGCACAGGACCATGGCCGCAATCGCGAGAACGGCGCGAGCCGAAGCACGATGCATTTGCGTTTCCTCTCGAGCGTAATGATAAGATCGGGCTTGCGGCCGATCAAGCCGCCGAAGTTGACGATGCGTCGCTCCGCCTAGGGCAGGTTCGCTGACCGGACTTCGGCGACCGCAGAGAAAGAGAAGAGGAGGCGACGCCGTGACGCGCATGCTCGCCAGTGTCGCCAACGCCGCCGAGGCTGGTGTCGTGGTGCAACTTGGGGCGGACGTTGTCGATCTGAAGGACGCGCGGCGGGGCGCGCTCGGAGCCGTTTCGCTCGACACCGCGCGCGAGACGATCGCCGCAGTCGCAGGACGAAGCGAAACGAGCGCCGCGCTTGGCGATCCGCCTTATAATGAAGCACCGCTGCTTGAAAGCGCGCGAGCCCTGAAAGCGATGGGCGTCGACTACGTCAAGCTCGCCGTCGATGCGCCGATGCTCGATCGCCTCGGCGATTCTTTGAGCAAGCTCGCGCGGGAGGTCACCGTCGTCGGCATGATGTTCGCCGACGAAAAGCCCGATTTCGCTCTCCTGGCCAAACTCCGGGAACTGGGTTTCAAGGGCGCGATGCTGGACACCCGCGACAAAGCTCGCGGCCGCCTTCTCGCGCATCTCGAGGTCGTGCATCTGAATCAATTCTGTTCTGAGTGCCACGTGCTCGACTTGATGAGCGGCCTCGCGGGGTCACTTGAGGCGCCGGACATTCCGAGGCTGTTGCTCGTGCGCCCGGATGTCCTCGCATTCCGAGGCGCGCTTTGTCATGCCCACGATCGGCAAGGCGCAATTGATCCGGCCGCGGTCGTTCTCATCCGCGACCTGATCCCGCGGGAAAGACCCGATCCCGACGCTTCACCGAAAATTGATTGGCGATTGCTGGCGCGCGGCCTCATTGGCGGACGCGATCAGGAAGGCGAACTCGACCGGGTTTTCGTACGCGACTTTGTCGTCTCCGCGCAGATCGGGGCTTATGACTTCGAGCGCAGCATCCGTCAGCGCGTCCTCTTCGATGTCGAAACGCTGGTGCGGCGGGCGGGCGCGCACCCAGACGACATGCGCTCGATTTTCTCTTACGACATCATCCTCGACGCCATCCGTCTCGTGGTCGGGGGCGGCCATGTCGATTTCGTCGAGACGCTCGCCGAAGAGGTCGCTGCCGTGCTTTTGCAGCATGCGCGCGTCCGCAGCGTCCGGGTCAATGTCCGTAAACTGGACGTGATCGAGGGTGAGGTGGGAATCGAAATCCGACGCGACCGCGCCTCGGGCTCGGCTGACGTGCGGCCGGTGAGTGTCGTCGATCGAGGCGCTTGAAGCGATTGAATAAAAACTGCGAGAGTTCTCACGCGAGCGTTCGCGCGAGATCGAACGCCTGACGGAAGTCGAGGCGCAGAGGGGTCTTGCTCTCGGTCATCTGTTTGAACAGCCCGGACTCCGTTCGATATTTGACATTGCCGATCGCAAGCGCGCCGACGCCAAGCGCTCTATGCCCGCCGAACGGCGCCCCGTTAGCGTGCGCATCCACGCCTTCGATACCGGACGGCGGCACAGCGTTGACGTCCGCCGCGACCAGCAATCTTGCAGCGCCCGCAATCTCGCCCGCGTCGAGCACGCGGACGCCGGCTTTCGCCGTGCAGAGAACCACTTCTGTCGCGGTGAGAATCGCGGCCCGCGCCGCCGGCGTCGAGCCGTCAGCGACGACGATGTTGACGCCGAACCTGCGATTGACCTGGGAAACGTGGCGAGCCGTGCGATCCGTTCCATCTCGTCCGACGAAGGTGACGGATGCGCCCTCGAGAGCAGCAATGACGCCCGAGGCGGTTCCCACGACGCCGGTTGCTCCGAAGACAGAGACGGCGGCGCCGCAGAGCGCGCGATCCTTCTTTTCCTTCAGCGTTTTTTCTACAACCGCGATCATTGCAGCGGCGGTGGTGAATGAACCAGCGGGGTCGGCGAACAGCGAAATCTCGAACGGCTTGAACAGCGCTTTAGCGGCGGCGTCGAGCATGTCTAGCGCGAGAAGCGCATCCTTGCCGCCAATGAATACGCCCGTCCGCGCAGCGTCGCGAGGCGAACGGGAGAACATCGCGTCCTGGATGAGGTCTGTTATCTCGCCGAGCGAGACATTGGTGTACGAGGCCGTCGCATCATAGCCGGCGTCGAGCGCCATGTTGACATCGAAGGCACTCATGTGGGCGAGCGGCGTGATCATGTGCAGGATGTTCTTGGCCATCGTTCCTCCCGAGCGCTCATCGAACTGCGACGTCTACTTCCATGCGGGTCTCGGCGCCATGATCCTGCGCGCTGCAGACCCTGATTTCCGCCCCCGTTTCCCGCTGGGCGCGCTGAGCCAAAAATTGAGCATGGTCCGCGTCGGATGCAAAAGCGAAACCGGTCGGGCCCCACGAGCTCTGGCCAATCCCGTGTGCGCCAAGCGCTTTCAATCGGGCGGCGACCTGACCCACCGGCACGCTGATGAAACGGGCGTCACCTTGGACTGGGGCGAAATGGTCGCCGAGGATCTCCTGAATCCGGGCGACGCCATTGCCGAAAGCCTCGATATCCGCTTCCGCCGCGCCGGGTAGGATTTGCATGAGCGTGTAGCGGCAAATTTCGCTCGCCGCGTTGGTCGGGAATCGAGGCAACAGGGCGAACGCTCGCCGTTCCTCTTCGCCGTGGGCGCCCTCGATGCGCGGGTCCAAGATGAGAAGAACGCGCCAATCCTTCGGGAAGCGCACCCACGCGACCACGGGCGGCGTCTCGGTGTTCGGCCCCCTGCCGGCGTCGACGGCCAAGCCGCCACGCTCGAACAAGGCGACGCCCACGCCCGAACGGGCGCCGCGATCGAGCAGGCGCGCATCTTCGCGCGCGTTGAGCGGCAATCCGGCGAAACGGCGAAAAGCCGTCGCGATCGCCAGCGACAACTGGGTCCCGGAACCAAGCCCGGCATGAGCGGGGATCGCGTTTGCGATGGTGAGCTTCTTTCGCGTATCGAGGCCAAGGCTTTCAGCAATGCGGCGCGCGACATGCGAGCTCCGCTCGCGTTCCTCGCCCAAAACCTCAAAGCTTGTGGCCTCGCGAAGCTCAACGCGCGTCTCGAACGCGTCGATGGCGAGGCCGATCGATCCAAACCGACGACCAAGATCTCCGGCCAGATCAAGAAAACCCAGATGCAGTCGGGCAGCCGTTGTGACCTGAACGCCTCTCAAACGCGCGCCTCTTTTCCCCGATTCATGCGCCGCTCACAACTCAAATGAACTCGTCATAACTTTGCGAAACTTTACGCGCTTTGCCAAGCGCAGCACGATCGGACGGGCGACGAGCGCTCACTCGCAAACGATTTTGAGCTTATGGCAACGTGGGCAACTGCAACGGCGATCCAGTCTCAATGTTGCGACCACTCGATCAACATGCCACACTCGCCCGATGGAGGGGCGCTGAGGTCAGCTTGAAAGCGGGTGTGCGATGATTGAGCTGATTTTGACGGTGTGTGCGCTCAATGCGCCGGGTCTGTGCGACGAGCAGCGGCTGCAGTTTGCCTCGGAAGAGTCGCTGATGCAGTGCATGATGCAGGCGCCCCCTTATATCGCCCAGTGGTCGGACCAGCACCCGGCGACTCGCGTCACGCGGTGGCGATGCGCGTTTCCTGGCGACGAGAAGATCTGACCGGCGATTAGAGCGCGCTTAGGATCCGCTAATCGGAGCTAAGAATTTGGGCCTGCGTTAATGAGCGCAAGTCATAAGGCGCGCCTATGCGTTCGGCAGGAGAATCTCCCCCTTGCCGAGGGCGGCCAGATCGCCCACGAGACGCCGCAGCGGCCGACGGAATAGACCCGCCAGCTTCCCGCTGACTTGGGCGATATAATTGGCCATAAGGTGAGCGGCCACTAGGTCGTGTTCGCCGCAGTCGCCGAAGCTCGGCGAAAACAGCGTCGCTCCCCGTCCGAGAAGGATCGTGCCGCGGTTCATCAGATAGCCGGGCAGATCGCCTACTTCGCCCCCGATCGCCAAAGTGCCGGCGATCATGCGGCTGCCGGCGTAGGAGCCTGCGCGGCCTTCGATTAGAATGAAGCCGCGCCTCAGCCGGTCGCCCGCGCGCGCTCCCGCGTCGCCTCGCACGTGCAGGACGCCGCCGCTCATGCCGACCGTCTCGCCGCTCAATGGGCCTCCGAGGCGTTCGCCCACGTCGCCGTCGATGTCCAGCGTTCCACCCTTCATTCCGGAGCCGGCAAACGGGCCCGCATTGCCCTGAATGCTCAATTGTCCGCCCGACATCAGTCGGCCAGCTTCGACGCCGACCTCCCCGTCGACGCGGATTGAGCCCGAGGCCATGCCGATGCCGACGCGATCCAAACGCTCAGCCCCGCCTTCGATGACAATCGCAGCGGGATCGCCTTCGCGGATGTGGAAAACATCTCCGACCGCAACTCGCATGCGCGTTGTTTGCAGTTCGATACGGGCGATCTCTCCCGCCGATTTGCCGGCAAGATTTTGCGCGACCAATGGCGACAGATCGAGACGCTGGTCCGGCGCATCGCGAAGCGAGAAGATCAAGGAACTCAACCGACGAGATCCTTGAGATGATAATGGTGTCGCCCGAGTTTGCCGCCGTAATTGCCCGCGCCGACGCGCGCCGCTCCACGCTCACGGCCCAGTTCGACGATTGCGGCGAGCCCCGTCCGCATCGCCTCAGCGACAGCCTCGCTGGTGAGGCCGTCGATGACGATCTCGAGCACCGAGGCGATCTCGGGCGAAAGAGCACTGTCCACCGCGCCCTTTAAGGTTGGGCAATAGACATCGTTGGTCGAAGCGCTCGCGCCCTTGTATTTCGAGCCTACCTTCGACCCCGAACGCGCGATCCCCCCAGGGAACGGCATGATGACGTCCGCGACCTTACGCATCGCTTCCACCGCCGCCTCGGTCGCGGCGAGCGTCTTGGACGAGCTTTCGCCCATCACGATGAGATTGCCCCCGCCGACCGCTTTCTTGGTGAGATAGGCGGTCAATTCGCAGACGAATTCGCCGTCCATCACCGGCACGCGCCAGTAGCGCTTGGCGCCGAGCCGCTTGGCGATCTGCCAGCCATCGCCAAAGAATCGGATGGCGTCGCCGAGCTTGAGCTTGTCATCGCCTGAATCCAATCCCGCGTAGCAGGCCGAGCCTGGGCTCGTGAGCACGCACTGCCCAACGCGGTTCTGCAGTTGCTTTTGCAGTTCCGCAGTCGAGACCGCGAATAGGAGCACGCGCACGCCCGGTCGTCCGTCCGGCGTTTGTTGTGCGGACAGAATGCTCTCGACGCTTGCTTCGCAGCCGCAAGCGATCACCGAGGTGGCGAAACCGGTCATTGTCGTCGCCGCCTGCGCGGCCCAACGCGCCGTCGGCGCTGTAATCACGATTGCCGTCGCGCGCATGTCGAATGCTTCCGCGAAGGTGTCGTCAATGGCGACCCCGTTGACCGTCAACTCCGGCATGCGACCGACTCGAACGGTTGCGGTCGCGGGATCGCAGCGTCCGGCACCCGCATGAAGTCCGAAGGCAGACCGTAACGCCCGTCATAATATTCCTTCATCCGCCGCCGCATTGAGGCTTCGACGGTGGGCGTCACGTTTAGCGCGCGGCCATACCTGGTGTGCGTAACTGCACCGTCGCGGACCACGAGTTCGCCGTCCTTGTAGACGCGGGCCGCCGCGCGAAACATTTGCGCGATATCTTTGCCAAGGCGGTAAAGCGCGATGTCGGCGCGCGCGCCAGGGCCAAGATGTCCGCGATCTGGCAGGCCGAGCAGCCGAGCGGGGGCTGCCCGCGTCATCGCCGCGATTTCGCTGAACGTATATTCGCGCGTCAATGACGCAAGCGTCGTCACCGCCAGCGCTTGAGGGGGCAATCGAGACATCCACTTGGCCCGCACATCTTTGTCCATGAGCAGAGCAAAGATCTCGGGATAAGTCGTGAACGGCGCGCCGTTTGGATGATCAGTGGTGAAGAATACGCGCCAGGGGTCGTCGATAAGAAGAAAAAGCTCGAGGCCGACCGCGAATTGCACGGCGTTATGAAAATTGCCTGCGCGGTATTCGTAGGGCACAACGCCGCCGCCGTTCGCGTCCCCGTCGATGATCGCGTATTTCTTGGGCCGCGCCTGATTCCGGGCGGAGAATTGCCGCTGCACGTCGGACGAGATCGTCACCGTCTGGCCAAACATCGCCTGCCCGACGTCGATGGTCACATTCTTGGCGGCGTTGACCGCTTCAGCGAGCTGAGGCGCGGCGGAGGAAAAGCCCTGCGGGCCTTCCTTCCCGTAGCCGTAAAACTGGAGATGGGCCAAATGCAGCGGCAAGTCCTCGGCGGCGGCGATTGTCGTGAGCGCCGTCTCGAAGTTCCCGGGCAGGCCCAGATTGTTGCAGTGAACATGCAGAGGGTGCGGCACGCCGGCCTCGTGCACCGCCTTCTGCAACGCCTTCACGATCGCGCGGCTCGTCATGCCATAGTAGGGGACGATATCGTCAAGCGAAAATCTGCGAATGTTGTCCTTGAACGCCGCAACGCCGCCCGCGTTGACGACCTTGATGCCAAGCGCGCGCGTCGTTTGCAAAGTCCAGGCGACGTGGTCGCAAATAGCGTTCTCGCCCTCGCCCGACCTCATGAGGCCAAGCACGAAATCGTCATTGCCAAGGATCGCCAGAATCGCCTTGTCGATGATCGGCGTATCGGCGAGTTCGAGATGAGCGTGAAGCGCATGATGCGGCGAGACAGCCGGCTCGACCACGGTCGTGAAGCCCATCTCGGCATAGAGCCGCCCGGTCTCGAACGTCGTCCAGCCGACTTTGGACAGTGACGTCTCGCAGGGACGCCTCGCATGGGCGCGATGGTGTTCAGGCAGCATGAGGCGCGCGGTATTCACGTTCGCGCTCGCGATATGCGAATGGATATCGATGCCGCCGGCCATCGCAATGAGCCCGCTCGCGTCCAATGTTTCGTCCGCTGGGGCGCCGTCTTGGGGGGCTGCGACGATTGTCTCGTCGCGAATCCAAAGGTCGCCGATTTCGTCCAGTCGGTTAATGGGATCAACGATACGCGCGTCCTTGATGTGGGTCAGCATGGCGAGGTGTTCGCTATTGCGAGGCTCGCGCTGATGCGCTCGAGAATCGCGGCGACGCTGGGCGCGTCACTTCGCCCGGAGGCGGTTACGGCGACCAAAGTCCCAACGTCGGATGAATGCAGGACCGCGTCATGATCGACGCCGGGCCGACCGACCGCAATACGGACGTTCGGCTCCTCGGCGAAGTGAACTGTTCGCTGGCACAAAGCAATAAAGGTCCCAGCGCCCCGCCAGGCCGGCGGGGCCGCTCCGAAGGCCGAGATCCACAACACGCAATCCGTCTCTCCCGACGCGACGAGTCGCTCAGCGTCAAACCGCCAAGGATCGTGGATCGCGACGCCAGCGCCAAATCCGGTTCGCATTGGGAAGCCGATCGTCCACCCGCAAGCTGCCAGCGCGCCTGCGCCATTGTCCGGCCCGGAGAGCGGCAGAGTCGAGAAACGCGTGGTTTCGTTCAAATCGCGCACCAGCCCATGCAGCATCTCGATCTCGAGCGCGCCGAGACTTTCCGCCGTCCAAACTGCGACACCGAAGCGCGCGGCCCTGAGAGCCGTCGCGATCGAGTCGATCGCGGACAAAGGCAACCCGGAGTGGGCGTTTTCGCGGTTTGCGATTCGGCGGGTTTTGACACGCGCACGCAACGCCGCAAGATTGACTGCGAGCGTTGCGTCACGCCCCGCTCCCCAGATCTCGATATCGCCCTTGAACCCTTGGATTCTAGCGCCTGTGGCTGGCGCCAACCACACGATGCGCCGCTTGACGTCAGCGCCCTCCGGCCGCGCCGGCCGCGCCAACAGCCGCTCGTTCAGACTTGGCCAAGCCTCCCTCAGACCATCGCCCACGAGCAGCACAACGTCGGCGCGCACGCGCGCTTCGCCAGGCGTCGTGAGCATGATCCCGGTTTCGCGTAGACAATCGAGATCCCGCAACAACGCCGCTGAATGCGTATGCTCGATAACGCCGCCCACTTGCCCGGCAACCGCGATGGCCGCTCTTGCCCCGTCGACATCCGCGCCAAGCCCCGCGATCAGCGGCTGGCGGCTTCGCGCCAAAAGCTGGGCCGCGACAGCGGCGGCCTCGTCGAGCGATGCGGGCGCCCCGTCGATTGATGCTGCCGCCGCGGCGCTGATAGGGTCTCCCAGCGACATACGCTCCGCCCGAATCGGTTTATGTTCAACGAGGATCGACGCCACCGATTGCCGGCCACCAAGATCGAGACTCGACTGGACAAACCCCGTGCCGATGGGTTCAACCGCATCGCGATCGATGGCAACCTGGCCACAAACAAACAATAGCGCACGCCAAGGAAATGCCTAGCCCCTGCCGCCAACTTCTCAAACGACTGAGCGTCAGCGTTGATGACTGACAAGCCAGCGATCCTTGTTATGGGCTATTCGGCGCGTGCGCTGGCGTCGTCCGCTGCCCGTGCCGGCTTCGCCCCGCTCTCAGTTGATGTCTTTGGCGACGAGGATACGCGTGAAACAAGCCTCGCCTCCGTAACGCTCGAAGGGGGACTGTCAGATGGGTTGACGCTCGACAAGATCCGCAGCGCCGTCGAAAGGCTGATCCATGTCCACAAGCCGATTGGACTGGTCTATGGCGCGGGCTTCGAGCACCAACCGGAGACCATCGCCGCGATTGAGCAGAGAACGCAGGTGTTTGGCAACGATGCAGGTATCCTGAAGCGCGCCAAGGACCCCCTGACGCTTGCGCGGCTGTGCGAGGCGAACGCGATTCGACATCCGTCCATTGCGTTTGATCCGCCGGATCGACCCGGGCTCTGGCTCATGAAGAGGCGGGGCGGGGCCGGAGGCGCCCACATTGTTCCAGCTGATGATCCAAGTCGGGCTTTGGACGATTGTTATTTTCAACGTCGCGTTGCCGGAGAGAACATGTCGGCTTTGTTTCTGGCAAGCGAAGGAAAGGCGGAAATGATTGGACTCAGCGTGCAGTGGACCGCGCCAACGCCGACGTCGCCGTTTCGCTATGGCGGCGCCGCCGGACCCCTCCACATTGAGCCAGCGCAAGCGCAAGAGATCGCTCGCTCCGTCGCCGCGATTGCACATGAGTTCGAACTCGTCGGGCTCAACAGCGTTGATTTTCTGGTGTCGGACGATGCGATCTGGCTCCTCGAGGTCAACCCGCGACCCGGCGCGACGCTGGACATATTCGAATCGTACGAGGCGCCATTGTTTGCACGTCATGTCGCCGCGTGCGAAGGACGTTTGGCGCCGACATCTGCGAGCTTTGCGTTCAAAGCGGCTGAAGCGGTCTACGCCCCGTGTGACATTGTGATTGGCGACGGACGAAATTGGCCGGATTGGGCGGTCGATCGATCGCCGCCGGGGACTCGTATCGCTGCCGATGATCCTTTGTGCACGGTGCTTGGCTCTGGCGCGACCGTCGATTTGGCGCGAGCCTGCGCCGGCGAACTGGCGCGGAGAATCATCGCTCTCGTTGAGGAGGCGGAGCATTGAGCGAGGTCGAAGCCATCAGCGTCAATCGACGCGCCGCCGAACTGACAGCGGCGCTACGACGCGACGCCGCCATGCTAAATCTTGGCGTCTCGCTTGGGCCGCGCGGGGAAACGCTAATTGATGCCGGGGCGCTACGGCGCGGCGGCGTTGAAGCCGGGCTACGCATCGCGGAAATCTGTCTGGGCAGCCTCGGCGCGGTGAGGCTCACGCCCGATCACGCCACGCCGCGCTGGCCATGGACGATCGCAGTCACCTCCCCGCAGCCGGTGATCGCGTGCCTAGGCAGTCAGTACGCTGGTTGGAGCCTGGCGCACGGGACCGGCAAGGACGCATTCTTTGCTCTCGGCTCCGGCCCGGCTCGAGCGCTGGCGCGAAAGGAAGAAGTTTTCAAGGACATCGGCTATCGGGACGAAGCCGATGTCGCCACCCTGGTCATCGAGAGCGGGGGTCCGCCGCCGCCGGAGATTATCGACAAAGTAACGAGCGATTGCGGAGTGGCGCCTTCGGCTCTGACAGTGATTTACGCCCCGACTCAAAGCTTAGCTGGAGGCACGCAGGTGGTCGCGCGGGTGCTGGAAGTCGCGTTGCACAAGGCGCATGAGCTGAAGTTCCCGCTTGAGCGCATCATCGACGGCATGGGCGCCGCGCCGCTCAGTCCCCCGCATCCCGAGTTCGTCACCGCCATGGGCCGCACCAACGACGCGATCATCTATGGCGGACGCGTGCAGCTCTATGTCACCGGGCCGGCCGAAGATGCGAAGGGTCTCGCGGAGGCGCTTCCGAGCCGCGCGTCGCGCGATTTCGGCGCCCCATTCGCCGAGATTTTCAGGCGCTTCAAAGGCGATTTCTACGCCATCGATCCCATGCTGTTCAGCCCGGCCGAGGTCATCGTTACGGCGGTCGACAGCGGTCAGAGTTTTCACGCGGGCGAAGTGCATCATAAACTGCTCGATGCCTCGTTCACCTGATCCTGTGGGGCGGCTGACCGATGGGCCGACCGTCCTTCTCGTGAGCGATCAGCATGATTGGCACGCGCGCCAGATGGAGGCGGCGTTTGCAGCCGCTGGCGCGCGCGTCGAGCGCATCGATCTTGCCGATTGTGGGTTCGACTCGCGTAGCCCAAGCGGGTTGGCGTTGCCTGTTCTGGGATCACGACTGCCCGACGCCGCGCATGTGCGCACACTATCGGCAGGTTCGTTCGAGGCGGTCACCAAGCGGCTGGGGATTCTGCACGCATTGCAAAAGCTGGGCGTTGTCGTCTGGAATGACGCGCGCGCCATCGAACGCTGCGTCGACAAGTCGATGACAACCTTTCTGCTCGCACGCGCCGGCGTGCCGACCCCGCCAACCTGGACGATAGAATCTCCGGAAGCCGCGCGCGCCCTCGTCGAACGCGAGGCGTCGCGCGGACCGCTCGTGCTCAAACCTCTGTTCGGCGCGCAAGGAAAGGGCTTGCGCCTGATTCACCGATCTGAGGACTTGCCTGGCCCCGAAAAGGTGGCGGGAGTTTATTATCTCCAGCAGTTTCAATCGAACGGAACCGAAAACTTTACGGATTATCGACTGTTCGTCCTGCGCGGCCGCCTGATCGCTGCGATGATGCGCCGGGCCGCGACGTGGATCACCAACGTGAAACAAGGGGGCGAACCTTCCGCCGTCGCCCCAGATCGCAAAATGGAGCGCCTTGCGATTGCCGCGACCGAAGCAGTCGGCGCCGAGATCGCGGGCGTCGACATGCTCGTTACAGCTCGCGGCGGTCCGACCGTGCTCGAAGTCAACAGCATGCCCGCTTGGAGCGGCTTGCAGAAGGTGAACGAGTGCAACATCGCGGCGGAGATCGCATCAGCGCTTATGCATGAGCTGGCCCGGCGCCCCGCGCAACGGTGTGCTCCATGAGCGGCTCTCATGACCTGGTGGCGGCAGCCTATATCGAGGCGTGCCTGGCAGAGCTCGACGCGCCCAAACCAGGCAACGTGCATCGGTTCGCGGCCGGCCACCGGATGGAGGTCGAAGATTTTGTGCGCAGCGCTGAGGCGAGCGCCGGTCCGATCGCGGCCAGAGGCGCGCGAGTCGGAACCCGCGTTCGCGCTGCTGTCGACGCGACTTTCAAGGCGGTTGGCCAGAACACCAATCTCGGAATCATCCTTTTATGCGCGCCGCTCGCGGTTGCCGCAGAGGCCCAGGATGGGCCCTTGCGCCTGGCGCTCGCACGGGTGCTCGATGGTCTTGATCGGGCGGACTCTCAAGACGCTTTTGCCACCATCGCGGCCGCAAACCCAGGCGGCCTTGGACATGCGGCTCGCTACGACGTGAATGCCCCCGCCACGGTTTCGCTGCGGGAGGCCATGGCGGAAGCGGCGGACCGCGACCGCGTCGCGCGACAGTACGTCACCGCTTATGACGACGTCTTCTCCCTCGGCTTGCCGGCGCTGGCCGCGGCGCGAAGGCGGCATAACGAACCGCACTGGTCGACGCTCGCCGTTTACCTGACCTTTCTCGCCGAGTTTCTTGACACCCACATCACACGAAAGTTTGACAGGAGCGTCGCCGAGGCTGTTCGTCGCGAGGCGGTCATCCGACGCGACGAACTGTCGGCGACTCGCGATCCGACTGGAACCACCGACAGCTTGTTGAGCTGGGACGCCGCGCTCAAATCACGCGGGATCAATCCCGGAACGAGCGCCGATCTCACCGTCGCGACAATATTCGCCTCGAGTCTCTCAGACATCCGTGGCGATAAATGCGCTTCCGCCATCTTGCCCTTGCGCCCTAACGATGCTTGAGTTGGATCTAAGGGGCGCTTGCGCCTCTTGACTATCCGGCCAACCGATCCCGCTACTGCGGGATGCTGACAACAAGGATAGCCAGTCCGTCGGCCCTTAAACGGCCGCGGGTAAATGTGGTTTGGCTGATCTCAGGGAGGAATTGGCATGGCGAAGATTCACAAGCTTCTGGTCGGCGAGTCGCTGGTCGGCGATGGCAATGAAGTTGCGCACATCGACCTCATCATCGGCCCGCGTGGCAGCGCAGCGGAAACCGCCTTCGCTAGCGCGCTGACCAACAACAAAGACGGTTTCACATCCCTTCTCGCAGTTCTGGCGCCCAACCTGGCTGTCAAGCCCTCCACGATCTTGTTCAACAAGGTTACGATCAAAGGCGCCAAGCAGGCGGTGCAGATGTTTGGGCCAGCCCAGCACGCGGTCGCCAAGGCGGTGGCGGACAGCGTCGCGGACGGTACGATTCCCGCGGCCGAAGCCGACGACGTCTTCATCTGCGTTGGCGTCTTTATCCATTGGGATGCGGCCGACGACAAGAAGATCCACGACTATAACTATCAGGCCGTCAAGGAATTGATCGAGCGGGCGGTCAACGGCAAGCCGACGCCTGCGGAAGTTGTCTCTCAGCGCGACTCGGCTAAACACCCTTTCAGCCCCTAATTTATCGCGGGCTGTTTTGGACAAAGACGAAGCGCGCGGGGGAGTTCTCCCGCGCGTTTTGATTTCTTGCTGACCTAGCTCCGCGCGTCTATGGCGATGCGCATCAAGTCCATCGCCGAGCGTGCGCCGAGCTTCTGCTTGAGCTGCGTGCAGTTATTGGCGATCGTCTTGTAGGAGACGTTCAGGAGATCGGCGATCTGCGCCATCGTGCGCCCGGCCGCCAGAAGGCGCAGGATTTCGAGTTCACGGGCGCTCAAGTTTGAAACCGCGTCTGCGCTGGGATCAGCGCGCAGAAAGGCGATTCGCCGGGCCATCTCGGGGTGCAAATAACGTCCGCCATTTGCGACCGTCTTGACCGCATCAGCGAACAGCGTCGGATCGTCGTTCTTTGCAATATAGCCCTTTGCGCCGGCCTCAATGGCGCGAGCGGCGACGGTTGGATCGTCGTTCATGCTGAAGATGATCAGCCGCGCCTCAGGCTCCCGCTCGATGATGCGGCGCAGGAGCTCGAGCCCAGAGTACCCCGGCAGGTTGATATCGACGACCCCGACGTCGGGTTTATGAGCGAAGTAAGCGGCGAAACCGGCCGCCCCGTCCTGCGCTTCAATGACCTCGATCTCCGCCTCCCCGTCGAGGAGCGCCCGGCACCCCGAGATAATGATTGGATGGTCGTCAACGATAAGAACCCGCACGGACTAAACCTCCTTGGTGATCCTCACCGCTTCTCGCCGCAAAACAAAAGCGCTGGATAGGGCCGTTCTCCGCCAGCATTGACAGCAGCTCGCGCAAAATCAACGGTGAAGGAGAAAAAGGCGTCGGACGAATGTGGCGTTCAATCTCCCTGCGAAACCGGCTCAGCCTCATCTTCGGTTCGCTGTTCGCTCTTTGGCTGGTGGCCGACGCCATCCATGATGTATGGCAGGCCAGCGGAAGAGCCCGCGTCGAGACGCAGAGTGCAATGCGGCTGACGAAGGATTTCGTCGCAACAACCCTTGCGGTTGCGCCCGAGGCGCCGGAGCCGGAGGTCGTTAAGAACCTCGTCGCCAGTCTGCAGCATTTGCGGCACGTGCGCGCGGGGATTGGTGATCCGTCGCTTGCTTCCGCAATTCTCAGCGAGGCCAACAAGGAGTTGGAAGCGCCGCTCTGGTTTCGCGCTCTTGCCAGAGCGCCGTCTGAAACAGCCGTCATCCCTGTTGCACTGAAGAATGGCGGGTCGACGTCCATCATTCTGGTCGCAGATCCCGCCGATGAAATCGACGAGGTTTGGGACGAAGCCCGGGAGAATGCGCTCGAGGGTGGACTGATGGCGCTCGCCGCAATCGGCGTGACCAGTCTTCTGGTGGGACGCGCCGTCAGCCCCCTCGGCGTGGCGGGAGCAACGCTCTCGAAGCTTGAGGCCGGTGACTATTCCGCCCGCGCGGAAGGCGACGGACCTCCGGAGATCCGCAACCTCAACACCAAGATCAATTCTCTGGCAGGCGCGCTCGACGGACTGAATCGCGCCAATGACGAACTGATGGGACGTGTCTTCGACGCCCACGATGAGGAGCGGCAGCTCATCGCGCATGAGCTGCATGATGAGCTCGGGCCTCATCTATTTGCCTTGCGCGCAAGCGCCGCCGTGCTGGCAAAGTCCATCGGCGACCAGCCGGCCGCGCGCGCGGCCGCGAGCGCGATCGAGGCTCAGGTCGGAGAGCTGCAGGACCAAAATCGGCGCATTCTTGCCGACCTGCGCCCCGCCGCGCTCGAGGAGTTGGGCCTTGTCGAAGCGCTCGAGGCGCTCGTCGCGCATTGGCGCCGCGCCGATCCCAAAGTGGCGGTGACGCTCGATGTGGACCCGCGCGTCGAGACCCTCGGCGATCGAGCGAGCCTGATGGCTTATCGCTTCGTGCAAGAGGGGATGACCAATGCCTTCCGTCACGCCGGCGCCACCCGGATTGCAGCGTCGTTGAAGTTCGAAACCGGAAGCGAGGCGTCGAACCTTCGCGATCCTGCGCTCGCCGGACTCATCATGCGTGTGGCGGACGATGGTCACGGGTTCAATGGCGAGGCGGATGCAGGGATGGGCCTCGCCAGCATGCGCGACCGGGTGAGACTCATGGGCGGATCGGTCAACATTGCGTCGCTGCCAAGCGGCGGAGTTGTGGTCGAAGCACGTTTCAAAGCGGCCCGCTAAAGCCTGCGGGTCGGGAACGGTTCCGGGGGGTCGCGGGAAATGAGCCCGGAAAAATATCTAATGATTGAAATTACTTGGCGCTCTCCACGCGGCTATTGTCGCTTTGTCCCGGACGAGCTCATGAGATGCAGAGTGTCTCTAACCTCCCGGGAGCCCGCCTGCGACTCTCATCGCCAAGGGAACAAGTCTTAAGGGAGCGAAGCATGACGACCAGGGTTGCCGGACGTATTGCGACGGCCGGCGTCGTTCTCGCTCTAACCACAATTGGCGCGCGTCCCGAGACGATCACGCTCCCGACCTTCGACGTCGTCGCGACGACGCCGCTCGGCGGGGGCGACATCGACGTCGCCAAGTCGCCTTTCGCTGTCTGGCAGACGAATGCGCAGGATATCCAGACCTTCAACGACTTCGGCATTGCCTGACACGCTGGCGCGTCAGGCGCCGGGGGTGACGGTCGGCAACGTGTCGGGCAACGACTTCCAGCCAGACGTCAGCTACCGCGGCTTCGACGCGACAGCGGTCAGCGGAACGCCGATCGGCCTCGCCGTCTATCAAGATGGCGTGCGCATCAACGAGGCGTTCGGCGACACGGTCAACTGGGAGCTCATCCCAGAGAATGCGATTGACCGGACGGCGATCATCGCCGGAAACCCGATCTTCGGACTCAACGCGCTGGGCGGCGCGGTGACCGTGACCATGAAGAACGGCTTCACTTGGCAAGGCTTCGAGACGGATATTCGCGCTGGCTCCTTCAATCGGGCTCAGGAAGAGATTCAATACGGCAAGCAGGTCGGCGATTACTCAGTCTATATCGCGGCGACGCAGATCAACGACGGCGGCTGGCGCGTAGACGGAAATACGCAGATCACCAATTTCTACGGCGATGTCGGCTACAAAGCGAATGGGTTTGAGTTGCACCTCCAACTGACTGCAGGCGACAGCCAGCTCGGTGCAGCGGCGTACACCCCGATCCAGGAACTGCAGACCAGTTGGAACAGCGTCTATACCGTTCCGCAAACGACCGAAAACAAGCTGGCGATGCTGAATTGGACCAACAGCTACGCCTATTCGCCGACCTTGAGCTTCCAGGGCAACGCGTATTTCCGCGCCTTCAACCAGGCCCATGTCGATGGAAACTCGACAGACGTGTACGGTTGCCCGCCATACTCATGCCTGGGCGACAACGGGGCGCCACTGCACGACACGTTTGGCAACATCATTCCCGATCTATCGAACGGCGGGACCACCGATCTTGGCGAAATCGACCGAAGCTGGACCCAATCGCGCACGCTCGGCGCAAGCGTACAGGCTGTCGACACCGCCCAGGTCTATGGCCATGACAATACGCTGACCGTCGGCGCCTCGCTCGATTACGGTTGGACCCGGTTTACCGGCAATAGCCAGTTGGGCATCGTTCCCTCCTTCGTCAACAACTCGCTCCCGGTGATCGGCCTTCCCTATATTATCGACGAACCTGACAGCTTTCTAAGCCCGGTTTTGGCTCACACCAACAACACCTATACCGGCGTTTATGCGCTCGATACTTTCAGCGCGACCGACCGTCTGACGCTGACCGCCGGCGGCCGCTTCAACTACGCCGGCATCAGCATCGACGGCCAGAACAACGCTCTTCTCAACGGCTATTCGAGCTTTTTCCACGTCAATCCGACTGTCGGCTTCACCTACAAGATCACGCCGGACATCAACGTCTACGGTGGCTACGCGATGACCAATCGCGCGCCGACGCCGCTCGAACTCGGGTGCGCGGACCCGAACAACCCTTGTATCATCGACAATTTCCTGAGTTCGGATCCCAAGCTGAAGCAGGTTGTCGGCCAGACTTTCGAAGTGGGTTTCCGTGGCCAGAACGCTCTTGCGCCCTTGGGTTCCCAATGGGGCAAGCTGCAATGGGCGGCTGGGCTTTTCCGAACGACGCTCGCCAACGACATCCTGCCGCTGCAGAGCCCGGCCAATGGTTTTGGCTATTACGCGAACGTCGGCACGACCCTGCGCCAGGGCGCTGAAATCAGCGCGAACTGGACCGGAGAGCGTTGGTCCGCTTATGCGAATTACACCTATCTTGACGCGGTCTATCTTTCGACGTTCGAAGAGCCTTCGCCATTCAATCCGTTGGCGGACGCCAACGGGAACATCCCGATTACGAACGGCACACAAATCGCAGGCATTCCTAAGAATACCGTGAAAATTGGCGTCGACTACGCCGTGACCGACAAGTGGCATGTCGGCGCCGACATGGTCGCGGCGTCGGGACAGGTCATTTTCGGCAACGAGAATAACGCGCTTCCGCAGGCCCCAGGCTACGCAATCTTCGGCCTGCACACGTCCTACCAGGTCGGCAAGAATTTCCAGATCTATGGCTTTGCCCAAAATATTTTCGACCAACGTTACTATACCTCGGGCGGGCTGTTCGATGTCGCTGCCTTCCCCAATGCAGCGCCCTTTCTGACCAATCCAACTGCCCTCGGCCCGGGGAAACCCGTCGCGATCTATGGAGGAATGCGGATCACGCTGTAAGAGCTTGGCGGATAAAATCAGGATTTCTTCCCGGCCAAAACATCATTCAGACTGAAACGAGGCGCGTGTATGCAGGGTGCGGATCTCTCGCCGATTGGCCTCTTTCTAGGCGCAAGCCTGGTCGGCAAAGCCGTCATGGCCGTTCTGTTCCTCGCCTCGCTCTGGTGCTGGGTGCTGATCATCGAGGGCGTCGTCTCGGTCGTGCGCCTTCGCCGCGAGGTTCGTCAGGCGCGCGGTGGCGGCCCGCTCACGGAATTGCTGTCCGGCGTCGCGGCGGCAGGCGATGAGGAAGCGCGCCGACGCATTCCAGGCGAGACGGTCGGCGAACTCAGGTCGCGCATCTCGGACGCGATGGCCCGAACCGCGCGCGAACTTCTTACGCGCTCCGAGGGCGGCTTGCCCAATCTCGCGGTCATTTCTTCGGTTGCGCCGTTTGTCGGCCTATTCGGCACGGTCTGGGGCATTATGTCGAGCTTCGCCGCCATCGGCCAGGCGCAAGACACGTCGCTTGTGACGGTTGCGCCGGGCATCGCGGAATTGCTCGCGGCGACCGCTTACGGCCTCGCAGCGGCCATTCCGGCCTCGATCGGCTATAACCGCATCGGCGCGGCCTACGGTCGTCTCGGACAGGACATGGCTTCGTTCGTCGAGGAGCGCGCGCTTGCGCTGCTCGCCCGTCCCGCTGAAGTTGCACGCGAAGACCCGCCGCGCCGCCGCGCGGAGACGCCCTGATGGCGCTGAGCCCCCGTAAACTCGGCGAAGGCCTCTATCAGCCGCTGGCCGACATCAACGTCACGCCGCTCGTCGACGTGATGCTCGTCCTGCTCATCATCTTCATGGTGACAGCGCCGATGCTGGCGACCGGTGTCAAAGTGAATCTGCCAAGCGCCAAGACCGCCCAACCGCTTGACAATAGGCGGCCGGTCGTCGTCTCCGTAGCCAAGGACGGCGTCTTATCGGTCGGAGAGGACTCAGTGTCGCGCGACCAGCTCGCGGCCGCGGTCAAGGCGAAGCTAAATCGACTCTAATGGCGTCGTTCAGCTACGTGGCGATCGCGACGCATCTTACGGCGACGTCGTGTGGGTGATGGACGAGCTTGCCGCGAACGGCGTGACGCGCATCGCGATCGTATCTGGGCCCGCGCGCGTGGTTCCGGCCGCTCCAAACGCGCCGAGTTCAACGGTGCCAAACGCGCCGGCACCGTGACCCTTATAACTCTGGACAGCCGAGTCTTCGAGCCGCCGCCCGTCAGGCCGCCTTGGCTCCGCCCGCTCGTCATCGCCCTCGTCATCGCGCTTCACGCCGCCGCGCTCTCGATCGTTTATCTGCAGCCGCGGAAGCCGCCCGAACCGCCGGCAGAAGTGATCGTCGACATCCAGCCAGAAGCTCCGCCCACGGAAACTCCAGCGCCTCCGGCCGAACAGGCGAAGCCGCCCGAACAATCCGCGGCTCCCCCCGCGCCTCCGCAAGAAGCCGCGCCGCCTCCGGTCGCGCCGGCTCCGGTCCCCGTCGCACCGCCGGTCGTGGAACAGCCGCCGCCTCCCCCTGTGGAGCAACCTCCGCTTCCCACGCTGGAACCGCCGCCGCCGGTCGCCGAACAACCCCCTCTGTCGCCCGAGGAGCAACCTCCGCTTCCCGCTTCGGAACAGGCGCCCCCAGCCGCCGAGCAACCCCCGCTGCCTCCAGTGGAGCAGCCCCAGCTTCCTCCGCCGGAAGCGCCACCGCTCCGTGCGCCGGTCGAGCTCGCGCCGCCGCCTCCTAGCCCTCAGCCCTCTAAAACCGTCGCGTCCTCACGGCCCAAGCCTTCCCAGCCTCCGCATGTCGCGGCGAAGCCAGAACCGAGACCAGCGCTGAAGCCGGATAAGATCCGACCGGCCGAGACGCAATCGCGTTCCCCTCCGGCGCAAGCCTCGCGCCGCGCTTCTTCTGCGAGCGGGCCTTCGAGCGCGGCGGCGAGCGCTTCCTTGCTTTCAGCTTATATAGGAGAGGTGAGTTCAGCTATCCGCAGCCGCCTCTTCTATCCGCCCGCCGCGCGCGCCCGCGGGGCGCAGGGCGTGGTCAGCGTGAGTTTCACCATCGGCCCATCCGGCGCGGTGACCGCGTTCGCGATCACTCGCTCCTCGGGCGACCATGATCTCGACGCGGCGGCGCGCTCCCTGGTGCAGGGAGGGCGATTTCCACCGCCCCCTGGCGGCTTCGCCCATATAGCGACAAGCTTCAACTATGCCCCTCGCTAACCCTCGACTGAGAGCGCTTGTGTTGGGGTCAGGCGCCGGCGGCGGCGTGCCGCAGTGGAACTGCGGCTGTCGCGTTTGCCGACTCGCCTGGAGCGGCGACAAGCGGGTGAGGCCGCGCACGCAGGTTGGCCTCGCGCTCACCGTCGATGGGTCAAACTGGGTTCTGCTCAACGCATCGATCGATCTGCGTCAGCAAATCCTGGCCACGCCCGCGTTGCACCCGCAGGGCGCGGGGCGCCATTCGCCGATCGGCGCCGTCGTGTTGACGAACGCCGAGGTGGATTCGTCGGCGGGCCTCCTCGCGCTGCGCGAGCGTCAGCCACTTGTCTTGTTTGGCACGCAGACGACACTGGATGCGATCGGGGCTAATCGCATCTTCGACGTGGTCGACTGTGAAATAGCGCCACGCCGCGCCGTCCGCCTCG
The DNA here is from genome assembly GCA_963737365.1 of uncultured Alphaproteobacteria bacterium. Taxonomy (GTDB): domain Bacteria; phylum Pseudomonadota; class Alphaproteobacteria; order Rhizobiales; family Beijerinckiaceae; genus Roseiarcus. Next base: position 706,288 of record CAVTSD010000001.1, on the reverse strand, counting down.
GCGAACGATTCGAGCCGCTTCCGGGCATCAAGCTCGAACTGTTCGCAGTTCCCGGTAAGGTTCCGCTGTGGCTCGAGGAAGGAAATGTCACGACCGACGACATCGGCGAAGGGACAGTGTGCGTAGCTGTAGAAGCGGCAGGAAAAAGGCTCGTCTATGCGCCCGGCTGCGCCCATGTTACGGAGGACCTCAACGCTCGCATCGGGAATGCGGATGTGGTGTTTTTCGACGGCACGCTTTTCGCCGACGACGAGATGATAGCCAATAGCCTTGGCGATAAAACAGGGAGGCGCATGGGCCATATGCCTGTGTCAGGACCAGGAGGAACACTCGAGTTGCTCGCGCGCCAAGCGCAGGTGCGGCGCATCCTGATCCACATCAACAATTCGAATCCGATCCTCATCGAGGGATCGCCGGAAGAAGCGATCGTGAAGGCGGCTGGGTGGGAGATCGCGTACGACGGAATGGAGGTTTGCCCATGAACGTGCACGCGCCGTCGGAGCCCATGACCCCGGACGGGCTCGAGGCCGCGCTACGCGCCATTGGCCCAGTGCGCTATCACGACCTGCACCCATTTCACGGACTTTTGCACGACGGCAAGCTCAACAAGGGCCAGGTGCAGGCCTGGGCGCTGAACCGCTTCGTCTACCAGTCGGCGATTCCTCGCAAGGACGCGTCTCTCATTGCGCGCTGTGAAGACCGCGCATTGCGCCGCGAGTGGGTGCATCGGATCAATGATCATGACGGCTCAGGCGAGGACATGGGCGGGATCGAGCGTTGGCTCATCCTCACCGATGGACTGGGCCTCGACCGGGACTACGTGATCTCGCAGGAAGGCGCGCTGCCGGCGACCAAGTTCGCGGTGGAAGCTTACGTGCGTTTCGTGCGGGAGCGGCCGCTGGTCGAGGCGGTGGCGTCCAGCCTCACCGAACTCTTCGCCCCCTCGCTGCACAAGCGCCGCATCGCGGGCATGCTGGCAAATTACAGCTTCATCGACGAGAAAGTCGTCGCCTACTTCCGCCGTCGGCTCGATCAAGCGCCAAGAGACGCCGAGTTTGCGCTCGACTATGTCAAGCGCAACGCCCGCACTATCGAAGAGCAGCGGGGCGCCCTTGCGGCGCTGACGTTCAAGACCGATGTCTTGTGGGCGCAGCTCGACGCGCTGCACCACGCCTATGTTGACGGCGCGATCCCTCCCGGCGCGTTCCGGCCGGATTGAAGGCGATGGACGAGTTAAAGGAGATCCATGCTCAGTCGCGGCCCCGTCTCCCGCGGGGGGTAAGGCTCAAACGCGATGAAGCGCGCAAGAGATGGACGCTGCTTGCGCCGGAACGGATTTTTGAGATCGACGATACGGCGGCTTCCGTGCTCGAGCTTTGCGACGGTGAGCGCGATCTCGCCGCAATCGTCGCCGTGCTCGCAGAACGTTACACGGCGCCCTCGGCGGTGATCGAGAAGGACGTGGTCGCCATGCTGGCCGACCTCAAGGTGAAGAGGGTGCTCGAGACATGACCGCTCATACCCCGCCGCCGCCCGCCCCGCCGGTCGGGCTTCTGGTTGAGCTTACCCATCGCTGTCCGCTTGGCTGTCTTTATTGCTCCAATCCGGTGGCGCTCGAGCGCCCTGGCAATGAGCTTGACGGCGAAACTTGGAAGAAGGTGTTCAGCGAAGCCGCCGCGCTTGGCGCCCTGCATGTGCATCTTTCCGGCGGCGAGCCGACGGCGCGGCGCGACATTGTCGGTTTAACGCGACACGCGTCGCAAAGCGGCCTTTACACGAACCTCATCACTTCCGGCATCGGGGTGAGCGAGAAGCTGACCGGCGAGCTTGTCGACGCCGGCCTCGACCATGTGCAGCTTTCTTTCCAGGGCGCCGACCAGGAGACCAACGACCGCTTTGGCCATTACAAAGGCTCGTGGGAGCGCAAACGCGCTTTCGCCGGCTACGTCACTAAGGCAGGCGTGCCGCTCACCATCAACGCGGTCATCCATTGCTCCAATATTCATCAAGTGAGCGCGTTCATCGATCTTGCGGTGGAGCTCGGCGCGCGCCGGCTCGAAGTGGCGCACACGCAATATTACGGCTGGGCGCTCGCCAACCGCGCTGCGCTCATGCCGTCGCGGCAGGATGTCGACGAATTGATTGCGATCGTGCAAACGGCGCGGTCGCGTCTTAAGGGCGAGCTGGTCATCGACCTGGTGGTCCCCGACTATTACGCGCGCTATCCGAAGCCCTGCGCCGGGGGTTGGGGTCGTGTCGCCATCAATGTGTCGCCGACCGGCAAGGCGCTCCCCTGCCACGCGGCCGAATTGATTCCGGGGCTCGAATTCTGGAACGTGCACGATCATTCGTTGAGCGAAATCTGGCACTCAAATCCCGCCTTCAAAGCCTTCCGCGGCACGGATTGGATGCCAGAACCCTGCCGTTCATGCGACCGACGCGATATCGACTGGGGCGGTTGCCGCTGTCAGGCGCTGGCCCTGACCGGGGACGCGCGCAACACGGATCCTGCTTGCTACAAGTCGCCCCATCACGAGCGCATTGCGGCGACGGCCATGGCGGAGTCCGGATCGGGCGATGGGATGCTGCGCTGGCGGTCATATAAGACAGGTGAAGTTGAGGTCTCGTAAGGGCTCGGATCGACGTTGAGCGCAACTTTCGTTCGCGTGAGCAAGACAAATTGGCTGAGCAGTCGACGGCCGAGTAGCCGATTTGTATCGTCTGAAGGTCGTTGGGAATGCAGGGTTCAGTGAATGTTGCTGAGCGGCTAAAGCCCGCAAAACTATTGTTTCCAGACGCGTGTTGGAGACCAGAATTATCTCCGGTGCTGCCTTTCTCTACTCTCATATGCAGCCAATCGGGCTCACGCTGCGTCCTTCAGTCTCAACGGCTTTAACGGGAGCAGACCCGAGAGAGTTTTTTTCGCTCGTAAAAGAGCTCTCGCCAAGGTGGCTAGAAAAGTTCCTAGTGTTCGAACAAGTGTGGCTACGTTATCGCGTGAACCTATTAAACACCACCAGCACTCTAGAGCCTCTTCAAAAACGCGTTCCTCAATATGGCTTAGTTATGCTAGAGATAAAAGTGCTTGGCAGGCGGCTGAGGAATTGATTTCGAGCTCGGCCTTATCTTTTTCGGAGATATCGCAGCTAATAGACACCTTCTCCGCAGCAGACGAGTTATTTTCACACATATTATTCGAAGTGTTCCTGGAAGTCTACGGACCTGTTGAGGATTTCAAGAAGCTGAACAGGACAAATTTTGAATCTACGCTTGTTCGAACTGGAAAAGTAGATTGGTTGCTTCTTTATGAGTATGTTGATGAGCTGTTCGATAGTCGGCCTTTGCAAGAGCTGCTTCCAGTAAGTATATGTTCATTTCAAATGTACTTCAACAAATGCCAAGCGTGATGCTTAGTAATCCCAATTTAATAAAATTCTTCTCTTCCCTTCCCCTGGAGCCAGGGCATGATACAAATCCAAAAAGCCGACCTCTCGACCTTGATGTTATTGGATGGGAATTTTTTAGACAATTGCTTTCACCACGGGTCGATCCACTAACTAACAACTCAGTTCATCTAATCCGAAAGCTTATTTAATCACATCCTACAGAAATCGATAGTCTTTCGCGAAAGTGCCTGTCGTTGGCCCAAAACCTCACCAAAACCTCAGCGGCGAATCTGATTAAACGTTCTGCAACGACGAACGGGTCAGTATATTCGCGCGAACGTTGAGAAAGATGTCGTCGCGCTCCTGTCCATAACTAAAACTGCGGGCAGAGAATTTTTAAACTCGGTTTTCGCCGACGAAAAATCTTGGGCTGCGAGCGGAGCACTTCTTTATTCTCTTTGCCACGGAGGACCCGGCATTGACGGCGGTGCAGGGTTTGCAACCTTGGCTAGTGTCGGAAGCAAAGCTATGAAGGCGGCGGCGGAGCGCCGAAAGAAACTGGAGGCGAGCGACTATACGTTACTCTATCGCGCAGCAATTTTACGTAAATCTAGCGACGCCGTCGATAATGTTTCGTAGCTTTGGTGTTTTTGCTTTCAGACGCCGAGTGATACCAAAGGCCCCGCTTGCGTAGGGTTCGAACTCTCAAACCCGTAGGCAACGGGCGGGACAGAATTCACATCCAACCCATTCGGCGCCTTGCCCCTATGGCCTCATAAGCCTTGGCGTTAATCCGCGCCCATCGAGGGCGCGGATTTGATTCCCCTATTTCATACGGCTCATCGCTACAAACGCGACGGCCGGAGCGGCGAGTATCCAAATCCAGATCGCGAATTCCATCGGCTTCTCCTGTTCGCAACGTACCATGACTAGCAGATCCCTGTGGGACTGTCGCCCAGTTTTGACATTGCCGTTCCCCAGATGTGGGGTTGCTGAGCGAGGGTCGGGCAAGCGGCCCCGGGCCCTCGAATTCTTTAGCGTGCGCGATCATCTTTTCTCATCCTTGAGCGCTACGGACTCCCTGGCGCCCTGGCGGCGTGACCAGACCGTCGGAGGTATGGATTCTGAAATTACCAAAATAAAGCTTGCAGTGTTTTGAAATATCGGCTATCATAATGGGCTCTTATAGCGTTGCCTGTTGATATGGCCCATTGCCGATAGCGCCTTTGATCCAGTTGGGCGGGGCGAGTTGGTCGCCCCAGGCTTCGATGGCGCGTCGCCAGCCGAGATAGCTTGGCAGGTTCTTGGTGGCGACGCCTTTGAAGGGGACCAGCCATTGCTTGAGACGGCTGTGATAGGCGTTGACGTTGTTGATGTGCAGATGAGGCGCCTCGCCGGTCGGCTTTCCGGGCGAGGGCACGGCGTGGAAAGGAATGCCCGCCTGGCGGGCGAAAGCGGCGATCGCCCGCCCCCCGTCGCCGATCAGGTGATTGCCCGGCGTGACGACGCCGGCGAGCGCGGTTCGGACGGAAACGCCGTCAACCTGAGGCAGGACCGCATCGAAGGTCGCGCCCTTCCTGTCGCGCGCGACGAGGATGGGAATGTTATCCTGATAAAGGCCTGGATAGCGGGCCTTTCCACCTCGCTTTCGCGCCTTTCGCGGCAGATCGGACCACCGGCCCTTGAAGGATTCGAGGATGAAGGTCTCATCCGCCTCGACGATTCCGCTCAACGTTCGAGGCTTGTCGTCGGCGGGCGCGCGCAAAAACCGATGCCGCCAGCGGAACGCCGTCGTCGGATGGACGCCGCAGAGTTCGGCGGTCTTAGCCAGACTTTTGCCCTCGATCATCGCCTGGGCGTGAATGGGCCACCGCTCCTTCTTGCGCAGATGGGCCATCGGCGTCTTGGTCAGGGCGTTGAACGTGCGCCCGCAACTCTTGCAGCGGAACCGCAACAGCCCATTGGAACGACCCCAGCCGACGACATCGCGGCCCGCGCAATGGGGGCAGCCCTGGGACGCGACCCGCTCGAGACTGGCCGACCCAAGCGTGTCCTCCCGAGGTCGGCGCTTGCCGCCCCGCTTCGGCCAAGCCTCGGAAGTCCCGTCCGGCGCGGAGATCGACGCCTCGACCGCCGCCCGCTTCAAGGTCGCCAAAGCCTCGACCCGTTGTTCCGCGCTCAAGCCAGCCACCGCCGCCAGCCATGCCGAAAAGTCCTCAGCCCGCATCGAATCAACTCCTCCGATCCAAGCCACTCTCATCCAAATCAACAGAAAACGCTATAAGAGCCTCATAATGGGTATCGCCTCAAAGCCCAGGCAGAGACGGCATGAAAGCCAAGGCTAGGCGGCGGCGACGAAGACGGCGAAACGAAAACGGGGTTAAGCCATTCAAAATAAACAAAACCGCGAAATGACGTATTCGGTGCCGATGAGGATTCCAACGACTTACGACCGGGCTTGCGAAGCGTTTCGTTTCGCGAGGCGAAGTGAGCGTTTCGGTTTGGCCGCTTTTTCGGCTCGTCCAGGCCCGAAACGAAACGGTGCGGTTGGCCGCCCGTCCTCGTCGGATGGGGGCGAGGTCGAAGCTTGCTCGCCAAAAAGTTGCGCGAAAGCGCACCTAAGTTCATGAAATCATGGAGTCGCGTAACTTTGTGCGCGGGGGCGGCCGCGTCCGGTCGGCGCCTCTATAAGGAGGCTACTGGCAAAGCGCGCGAGCGTTGGCCGTCCACTGCCCGAAGCCGCTTGCGACCATGTTGCGGATGACCGAGCAGACGTAGGTCTTCTCTGCCGCCGGATTTCCTGGCCCGGCATTGTAGCGAGCCACCGCTAGCGTCCAGGAGCCCTCTTGCGCCTTCAGCGATTTCAGAAAGTTAGCGGCATATTCGACGTTTCGCGCGGGATCGAACATCTCGTTCAAGGAGTGAAAGTCGGCGCCGTGAAAGTGGTGGTTGATCTGCATGCAGCCGATGTCGATGAACTTCGCGCCGCGTCCTTTCGCCTGGGCGAAACGCGCCATCGCTTCGGCGAGGCTTGCGGAATGCACCGCCTGGCCGTCGACGTTCATGTCATAGGGGCTGAGGCCGTTTCGGCTCCCGGTCTCGGTCAGGCCGACCGAATAGAGCACGTTGAGCGGGACGCCATGCGCAGAAGCGGCGCGCGTCATTTCCCGCTCGCAAGAGAGCGATCCATCGGCGCGCGCGGCGCCGCCGCTAGAAACTGCGATCGCGACCAGCGCCGCGCCGAGATAGCGCATCATTCGAACCGCCATAGTCTCCCGCGCCTTGCGCCGATCGCCGTTCGCCTCCCAATGAACCGCCGTCGGCAGAAGGCTTATTTCCATTCGCATTCCCCTCCGTGTTGACACCCGCCTGCTTGACGATCAGCGAGTCGAGGGGCTGGCCGATTGCAGCCATTCGATCGGCGATGGCGTCGCGCGCGCCTTCGATTGAGCCCAAGGTCTGAGAGCTCGCGGCGCGGATGACGACGGAGAGTTTGTCGCCAGTGAGCCGCATCGTCATCGACACATCCTCGAGGCCGCCGGGCGACAGGTCGACGTCGATCTCCCTAACCGGCGGAGCAGAGGGCGCGGAGCCCGCGGTGGTTGCGCGTGGCGTGACATCTGTCTGTCCCGTGCTCGGCGTCGATCCATCGAGTTGAATCGATGTCCCTGCGGAGAAGGGCGCCGACAGCGACGCGTCAAACAGGGTTGTTTGCGGCGCCGAAGGTGCGGCCGAGGCGCCCAAATCTGCGGGTAAACCGCCGGCCGCTTGGCCGCTCCATTCCCTGGATGCGTGGGCGGCGGCGGAGGTCTCAACTCGGGCGACGGACGGAGGCGTTGGAGCATCGGGCTTGCCTAGGCTGCTCGTCGCCTCGTGGGCGGCCGCCCGCGCTGTGCTCACGCGATGTGGTGCGCTGGCGCGAGACACGGTTGGCGTCGGGGACGCTGCGTTTGCAGGCGGCGGAACGGCGTCGACCGAGGCTTTCGCCGGCATGACCTCAGTCGACGAAAAGCCGGCGGCAAGAGCGCTCTCGTCGTTGAGAGTAGGTCGGGCCGTCAAGCTGACGACGGACGCCGCGTCCGTCGCAGACGGCCTATTGCCGGCGAGCGTAGCGCTCGCGATCGCGCCGGCGCCCACTATCGCGGAGGGGCTCAAGTGAAAGGCGCGTTCCCCGACCAGCCGCCCGACGGTCGACGTCTTCGCGCCAACAGCGAGGGATGCGCCGCTCTCCTCCGACGTCGAACCGCTCAACGCGGGCGAGGCTACCGAAGGCGAACTGGCCGCGGCCTGCATGTTTTCGCCCATCATCGAGCCGGCCCGCAAGGCAAATGGCAAAGCCGCCAAGAGGGCGCTGTCATTGAGCAGCGAACGACGAGCCGTCTGTCCGTGCGAAGACCCTTCCGGCAGCGACTTGTCCGAGGGATTCGGCTGATCCTCGGCCGTAGATGCGTCCGCTTTCGCCGGCGCGCCGGGAAGCGAATCGAGCATGGCCCCGAAGGCGAACGGGTCGGCGGTCGCTTGCGGAAGCGGGCGAGACACGACCGGCGCAATCGGCCCGGACACAGGCGCGGCGGCGGCCGCGGTCATGGCGAGCTTCCATCTTGGATCGGCGTCGCGAGGCTCGCAGTCCGTTGCAGAGCTTCCTTCGCGTTAGCGATCGTTAGCGCGGGCCCGCTGGGCTTTTCCTTGTCAGCATCAGGCAGAGCGGCAGCGTTTTCCGTGTTGAAGACACTCTGATCGGGAACGACGCGGAGCTCCGCCGCCACCCTTCGAGCCGCAACCAGCAAGCTTACGTCAGCCCGGTCGAGTTTTGCCACTGACAGAGCCCGCAGATCGGCGAGCGCCGCATCATACGCGTCCGAGAACAATCGACTGGCCGCCAAGTAGAGGCGAGCGCGCATAGCCTCCGGGCTGTCAGCGTTCGAGCTTCCGAGAGCCTCCGTCGCCGCCGAAGCCGCGGCGACAAAGTGCGCATTGACCACTCCGGACCGGGCTAAGTTGAGCAGGAACTCCCGCCGACCTTCGGGCGGCAACGACCCTAACGCATCCGAGATGAGCTTGTAGTTCGCTGGATCGTCGGCGAGACCGAGCCTGGCGACTGCGCCCGCGAGATCGCGCAAGAAATCGGTTGCATAAAGCGAGGCCCCAAAACGGCTCACATACTGCCGGGTCAGAACCGCCAGGCGGCTCATGTCCTTGGCCTCCGCGAGGAGAGCAACCTCGCGCCGCAGCGCAGCTTCCTCGACCAATCCGCCTGGCGCAAGCAGGCGCGCCCAATCGAGAAGATCGACCGCCGCTTTCGTATCCCGCCTGGTTTCGAGGACGGACCGAGCGAACGCGACCTCGCCCGCGAGCCGTAAGTCCAGCGTGGTCAAATCCGCTTCCCTGAGTATTGCGTTGGCGTCGATTTCATGATTGGTGACATAGGCGAGCGCGCCGCGCGCGAGCGACCGCTCGGACTCGAGCACGACGTCGCCTTTGAGCAGTGGCCCGACGTTCGCGAGAGATCCGCCGCTCAGGATGTAGATGACGAGCGAATCGGCTTCGCGTTTGTTCTTCCAGGTTTCCGGGCTTGCGGCCGCAATCGCGGCGCCGATCGCCTTCAACTGGGTAAGTTGAGCTGGGTAGGCGGATTTGTCGCCTTGCGCGACCTTGAGCTGGATCCGTTGCAGCTCGTCGGCAAGATCCGAGACCTTCGGCGGATCTGCAAACGCTGAGGCGGGCGAGAGCAGGACGAAAGCAGACAAGGCCAGTGCAAGCCTGGGACGCGTCACGGCTTTGCCTCGCGCACAAGTATTTCGATGCGCCGATTTTCGGCCGCGAGCGGGTGGAACGCGTCTCTCAGGTGATGGTCTGCGTAGCCCTCGACCCGCTCGAACCGCTTCTCCGGCAGGCCGCCACGAATCAGCATGTAATAGGCCATTTGCGCTCGCGCCGAGGAGAGCCGCCAATTGTCGTAGGTTGCGGACCGGTAGGGACGGCCGTCCGTGTGCCCGCGCACGACAATGGCGCCCTTCAAGTTTTGCAGGCTTGCGGCGATGGCTTCCATCATGTGCAAGACGCGTGGCTGCGGCTCGGCCGAACCGATGGCGAACATGGAGAAATTCTGCCGGTCGGTGAGACTGATCAGGACTCCATCCTCGGTCGCCTGAACGTCGAGTTGCGGGCCCTGCATCGGCTTCAACTCATTCGCCAGTCGCCTCTTCAAGTCGGCGAGCAGATCGGAGGCGGCCGTTTGGCGCACCTTGGCCGCGCCAGGCGCGGGGGAACTTGCCGTGGACGAAGCAGCCAATCCTGCGCCTGGGGCTTCGGACTCGCCTTGAGCTTGAGGGGGGTCCGGCGTCGGCGTGGCCGCCGGCGCGATCGAGGTCGACAGAGAGACCGGTTCGTCGCTCGGAGCAGCGGCGGCTGGCGGCGCTCCCGGATTTTCAGCGACGACATTCACCGCCCGGTCGCTACCGAGCGGGCGGAATGGATCGCGCAACGCGTCGTCAGCGCTTGGCCCTACGTCGCCATAGCCCTTGAGCGTCGCGGAAGGATCAATGCGCGGCCCGGGCGGGGGCGCGCCAGCGATCTTGTCGAGGCTCGCGGGAGGATCGCGGAACAATTCCTGCTCCGACATGGTCGGATAGGGTTTCGCCGGATCGGGCGGCGGCAAGGGGGACGGAGTTGGCGGACGCGCTTGTTCGTTTTGCTTGGCCCCACTCGAAGGGCTTTCGTCCGACTTGTCCCCACCGCCTTCGCCGCGTTCGGAGGAGGGCTTGCCCGCCTTTGGGGCGCCAGTCTCCTCTCCCGGCGCAAAAGCTGCGTCCTTTTCCGGGGCGCCGTGAATGCCTTTTTGCGCCTTCGCCGGCTCCTCGACCTTCACCGGATTGAAGTATCGCGCGATGAGCGTCTTGGTGTTCTTGTCCGTCGCGCTGATGATCCACAGCACGAGAAAAAAGGCCATCATCGCGGTCATGAAATCGGCGAACGCGATCTTCCACGCGCCGCCGTGATGCTCTTCTTCGTGCGCGCTATGGCGCTTGACGATAATGATTTCCGGATGCGCCTCGGTCATCAGCGCGGCTTAAGCCTCAAACGAGGCAAGCAGCTCGGCCCACGGGCGAAGCTCGGCGACAATTTGCGTGTTGTTGGCCTCGATAACAGTTTCCACTCTGTCATCCTCGACATACTCGACTTCGATCGGCAGATCGGCGATTGGCTTGCGCAAGAGCGCCAGTACGCGCTCGGGCCCGCGAACTTTGATCAACCCAGCCGAATTGCCCGCAGAGATCCGAGCGATCGCCCTGGTCAATTCGTCCACGGCGCGCTTGACGATTTGTTGCGAGAGAAACGACGCCAGAATGCGCGTGACAGCGCCCCCGATATTGTCCTCGATCTGTCCGAGCCTGGACCGGATCGCAGCCTCAAGCTCCGCGGCTTCCTTAAGAATAAACGCTTGCTGCTGCGTTTCCGCCAGCTCCCGCGCAGCGGCGAGCTCACCCGCGTGACGGTCGGAAGCTTCGCCCCGTCCCTCGGCGAGGCCTTCGTTGCGACCGCGCGCGTAAGCTTCGGCGAGTTTGACCGAGATGTCTTCCGACTTGACCAGCTCGCGCGCCGGCGGCGATCGCGGCGCGTCGGATTCGAGCGAAGCAGGCCTTGGCGCCCACGGCGTACTTCGGAAAGTCTCTTTTCCCTGAGTTTCGAGGCTCGGGTTCCCCGTACGATCGACGACCGGGATCGGCGCCGCCGCCCCGCTTCGGGGGCTTGGCAGGCTTCGGGGGCGAAACGGCGAGCTCTCGCGCCGCGGCGCGTTTTCGCTTGCGGTGCCCCCTAGGCGATCAAGATAGTCGGCGATCGACAGCGGTTTCATCCATTCGCTCCTTGACGAATCCATTGTTTGAGGACTGTAGCGGCGTGGTTCTCATCGAACTCGATCATCTTATGCAGCTTGCGTTCGGGACCGTTGTCTCGCCGCGCGAGCAGCGCCTGCATGAATTCGTCTTGCGTTTTGTCTGTCTCGATGAGGATGCTTTCGCCGGGCTGACTGTCGCCGTCCGGCGCGCCTAATGCCGGCGCCTGACCGGCGGGCGCGCCGCGCGCATCCGTCAACGCGGCTACCCTTGGAGGAGCGAACGCCATCCTGAGGCCGGGCCGAAGTCCAAACCAGAGCAGCATCGCGGCGACCGCGACGATAGCGCCGGCGTTGAGGATCGATCCCGTTTGGCGGGCGACGATCTCGACCAGCGAAGGGCCCGCCGCCGGCTCAAGATCGCGGCTCGAATCGACGAAATCGACAACCGAAATCTTGACCGCGTCGCCCCGCTGCCGGTTGAGTCCGGCCGCCGAGCCGACAAGCTGTTCGATCTCGTGGACCTGCGCGTCGACCGCCTCGGCCGACGGCTTGCCGCCGAGCGAGGCTACGAGCGCGGCCCGATTGATCAGGACGGCGACCGAAAGGTTCTGGACGACGAAGCCGGCACTCGTCGTCTGAATCGACTTCGACGAGATCTCGTAATTTGTCAGTTCCTCGCGCTTCTGCGTTTGGTCGTTCGACTGCTTTGATTCGCCGCCTGTCGGTTTGGGCTTCGGAAGATTGGCGTCGACGCCGGCGGCTTGCTCTCCGGCCGCGTTCTGCGAGCTCTGCTGCTCCTTGGTGACGCGCACCGATCGTTCGACACGGCTGTCCGGATTGAAGATTGTCTCATTCGTCTGCGTTTTGTCGGCGTTGAGCCGGGCGGCGACCGAGATCTGAAAGTTTTGGCTGCTGAGGTATGGGGTCAGCGTGCGGCTGACGCTTTCGCGGATTTGCTGCGACATTTCCTTTTCGAGCGCGAGCAGATTGTCCGGCGACTTCTCGACCGAATCGGCGCCATAGGCCAGGAGGCTGCCGTCGACATTGAGCACGGTCACGTCCTCGAGCTTCATTCCGGGAACCGCCGAGGCGACGAGGTGGCGGATCGCCTGTCCAGTTGTGCGATCGTCGCCGCCGTCGGTGCGGATGACGACAGAGGCTGACGAGGGCTGGCGCTCGCGGCGGAACGAGCCTTCATCGGCGAGGACGATATGCACCCGCGCGGCCTTGACCGTCCGCATCATCTGGATCGTGCGCGCAAGCTCGCCCTCGAGCGCTCTCAAGCGCGTGACGTCCTGCATGAAGGAGGTCAGCCCGAGCGAGCCGAGCTTGTCGTAGAGTTCATTCCCGACGGCGCCGCTGCGCGGCAGGCCCTTTTCCGCCAGGATCATCCTAGCCGCAGCGGCCTGTCCGGCCGGGGTCAGAACGACCGTGCTCTCGGCGTTGACGTCGAAAGGAACGCCCGCCTCGCGCAAGGCGGCGCCGATTGCGGAGATGTCGTCGCGATCGAGCCCGGAGTAAAGCGTCTCCATCGTCGGGCGGCTCAGATAATAACCGGCGAGCCCCGTCGTCGCGAACACCGCGAGCCCGATCAAGGCCAATGCGGATAGACGTCGCGAGCCGAGCCCCTTGAGGTTCGCCCAAATCCGTTCGATTTGCGCCAACAGATTCGTCGCCACATCCGGGCCTGAGTGAGACTTCGTGAGCCGCCATCGTGGGGAGCGGAGCTTGCGCCGGGATTGCTCGGGGGATTTCGAGCGCGACCTCAATCCGCGCAGCCTGCGAATTTTTTCGCCCGTTAACCGGCCATTAGCGGGCGTCCCGTTAGTTTTCGCTGGCCGGGGCGAGAGCGAGTGCGATAAGCGCCCGTTGCCCAGGCTTTTACACGACGGTTGGGCTCCTGACGCGAGCCTTAGGCATGCGGCCGATCCGTCGTCTCGGTGCGAGTCCGAAATGTCGCCCCATCAGCGTGAACATTTTCGACAGGAGCACAGCCATGAGTTCACTCTTAAACAATCCGGCCGCCCTTAGCGCACTGCAGTCCCTTCAGATGACGCAGCAGTCGCTCAACACGGTTCAGAATCAAGTTTCGACCGGCCTCAAGGTCGCGACCGCCGCCGACAATTCGTCCTATTGGTCGATCGCCGCCCAGCTCACCGCCGACAGCGGCGTCGTATCGGCCTCCAATGACGCCCTATCGCAAGGGCAATCGCTCCTGGCGACCGCTAGCTCAGCGATCAATTCGGTCATCACGACCATCAATTCGATTCAAACCGCGCTGACCCAAGCGACCGAGCCAGGCGCTAATATCGGCAACATCAACACTTCACTCGCCTCGCTTGGCAAGCAGCTGACCGACGCGGTGAACGCCGCCTCGTTCAATGGCCTGAACGTTTTGAACGGCAGCGTGACGGCGCTCAATTTCGTCTCTGGCTATAACGCCAGCGCAACGGGCGGGAGCATCAACACGATCTCCTTCACCACCCAGGCGCTTTACGGTTTGGCCACGGGTGGCGGGTCCACGTCGACGACGAGCCAGTCCACCGTCTCAGACGCCGCCACAATGAGCCAGTTGCAGACCCAGTTTGCCGCCGACACCGCAGATACGACCGCGGTAAGCTACAGCGCTCCCACAGCGACATACGGCAACAACGCAGTCTTCGAGGACACGACCAACCAGGCACTGACGGTCCAGTCGATGGCGTTGGACGGCACTGTTACGACTTCGACCTATACCGCTCTTGACGCCAACGGCAATTCGATCGCTCAGGGCGGGAGCCCCACCTTCGCGACCGCCGCGTCCTATGCTGTAAGCACCACGGTCACCACACCAAACTCGCAAAACCTGCTCGTGCAAAGCGGAGTCGATCTGACCAACCTGAGTGTTACGAGCCCGGCGAGCGCGCAAACTTCCCTAAGCGCCACCGACCAGGCTTTGGCCCAGGTCACCAACTACGCCGCGCAGATTGGCGCGACGCAGGATCGGATGACGACGGCGGCCACGTTCAACACCGCCTTGATGACCAATTATTCCGACGGTATTTCGGGCTTGGTCGATGCGAATATGAATACGGCGTCGACCCAATTGCAGGCGCTCCAGACGCAGGAGCAGCTTGGCATCCAGTCGCTGTCGATCGCCAACCAGAACGCGCAGCTGATCCTGAAGCTGTTCCAGTAACAACAGAGCGCCGGGCGGCTGGCTTCGTCTAGCCGCCTAGCGCTTTGACTCAGGACAAGGGTCTCATTCCAATTCCCCGCGCGCGCCGATTGCCCCCCGGGCAAGGCCACTTCTCACTAGATGGCGCGCGGGGAACCGAAGTCTCAGGAATCAGCTTTTAGGCTGCATGCGCGGCGACCTGGCGGACGAATGGCAAAGCTTGTGAGGCTCAGCCGTCTTTAGCGCCATTCCGAGCCGGGATTCAGCGATATCAATCTCTTGCGGCTCCATTCCGAGTTGGTTGGGCGCTACGTTCGAGGCGAGGAAAGCTTGGCGGGAAAAAGCCTCCCCTAATGTAAACCCTGTATCATATCGACTATGCTGGAGCGGCCTCGGCGACCCTAGCGGATCGAAAAAGGGCGCTCTTCCTCTGACGGCCCGCAACGATGTTCGCCGCAATCGGGTCAAGCGCCCTATTTCTCGATGCAATAGCCGAGGAAGCGCTTCGAATCGATGGGATCAAAACCCAGCCGGTGCTTGAGTTTCTTGCGCAATTTACTGATGTGGCTTTCGATGACGTTCTCATCGACATCCTCGTCGAAGAGTCCGTAGACCGCGTTGAAGATTTGCGTCTTGCTGACACGCCTACCGCGGCTACGCAGCAGAAATTCGAGAATCCTCCGCTCCCGGCGGGGCAGAGGGAATGGCTCTCCGTTCACCTCGGGTTCGCGCCCGTCAAAGTAGACGCGCAGTTCGCCGACCGTCACGTTGCCCTTCTCCCCGAACACGCGCCGGTTGATTGCACCGACCCTGGCTACGATCTCGCGCACGTGGACGGGCTTGCGCAAAACGTCATCCGCGCCGGCAGCGAAGAGACACAAAGTGTCGTCGAGCGAGTGACGCTCGTTGAGGCAGAGAACCGGAGCGCTCGAACGCTCGCGGATGAGCCTCGACAGCGCCTCGCGCTCGTTGCAGTCGCCGATCACGAACGCTTCGACCGCGTTCATGTCCGAATCGCTGATCTTGCCGATCCACTCGCGAAATTCAGACGCTTCGATTCCGGCGGAGGAAACGCCCTCGCGATCAAAACCATTGGCGTAGCCTCCGGCCACCCTGTTTCGATCGTCTACAATAATATACATACCCGTGCTCCAGCCTACTGAATTGACAAGGGGACGCCTTCCGCTACGCCAACGCAGGCACACAACATTGGTAAAACAAACGCCTTGTTTTAACCATTTTGAACGCTGACTATTATTATGCAACAAAGACTTTGTTATTAACCGTGACAAACTATTACTGAATTTGTCGTTTTCTGTTAGCCGCGTTGTTCTTGACAACGGCTCTCTACGGCGCAAAACTACGACAGCGATGGTTAATAATATATGTATGAAGTTAATATGATCATGTCTTAACCAAATGGACAGCGAGGACATCCATTGGACGCGACCACCCGAGCCGAAGCGGGGCGATGCACACGCGCCGATGCTGGTCGGGATTAGGCGACAGGACTGGCGCGCGGGATCGGAAGACGCGGTCGGGCTTGGCCGCAAACTCGCTGAGCGCGGCGAGATCGCTTATTGGGTGCTTTCGAACGATGGGGGTTCGTCCGCGGACAAAAGCGCCGATTTGCGCGCGCACGCGCGGGTGCGGACCCGTTTGCGCTCGGCCAAATTGCTCGATGGGGCTTACCGTTTCGTTTGCGAGGGCAGGATCCGCGATCGGTCGCGCGACGGTTTACGGCTTGCCCTTGCCCGTGACGTTACCCTTCCGCCCCGATTGGCGGTGCACATCGACGAAACATCCGAAGTGCGCGTGGCGACGGTCGTGTGGCGACGCGGTTCGACAGTGGGAATTCGCCTGCACTCCGCCGCACCAGCGGACGCGATGCGGCCTTGCGATCGGAATGCGCTAAAGGAACGCTACTACGCGCTCCCCGGCTGAGCCGGGTCAGGCATAAGACTTTTCCTCGACCAAGGCCGAGTTGGCGAGTTTGTTGATGGCGCGTTTGATCGCCGCCCGTGTGTCGTTTTCGCGATAAACCGATCTTGCGAGCGCGACAAAACGCGCCCCGAAGTCGCTGTCGCGCTCGCAAGTGCGAAGCGCGTCTTCGATCCCCCAAAGGCGCTCGTTGACGGCGGCGAGTTTGTCGGTCAGCGCCACGATTGTCGGTTGAGACGCGCCGTACTCGCGCGCCGAACGCTCAAGCAATTTCAGTTCGCGATCCACATTGTCGAGTTTGTGAGCTTCGCCGATTCGCTCGGCCTTGATGCGAAGGATCGTGATCTTGTCGATCAGTTCGCCGAGCGAGCATGGCGTCGACACCATGCACTGCGCCGCACGCCGCTCGGCAAGCTCAGCGAGTTCGCCCGCCATTGCTTCGAACACGTCGCCCCAGACGCCGCGACGGGTCTGACGAAAGAGACGCATGGTGGGGTACCAGGGCGAATTGGCGCGTCCGCTCATCCACCGCCATTCCGCGTCGCTCTTGAGCGCGACCCAAACCGGAACAGCGAGAGCGCCCGCGAGATGCGCGATCGAGGTGTCGCACGTGACAACGAGATCGAGGCAGGTCATCGCCGCCGCGGTATCGACGAAGGCATCGGGGCCGGCGTCAAAATCGGCGCCAAGCGTCTCGACCTGCATCGAGGCAGGCAAGTCTGAAAGCTGTTTTTCGCCGAAGCCTTTCTGCAGCGAGAGGAGTTTGACGCCCGCGATCCCTGCAAGCGGCGCGAGCGCCCTGAGCGGCATGGAGCGAGCTCGGTCGGCCTCCGGATCAGAATTGCCTTGCCAAACCACGCCGATTTTGAAGCCTCGAGCGCCGATGCGCCTGAGCCATAGATCGCGGACCGCCGGCTCGGCGCCGAGATAGGGGACCGCAGCTGGAATCGTCTCAAGGCGCGTCCCAAAGGCGCGCGGCAGACTGCTGATCGCAATCTGCGCGTCGAACTCTTCTCCCTCCGCCGGGGAATCGACGAATTGCAGCCTGGCCTTCGACGCGAGGAGACGGCGCAGCCGTGGCGGACACACGAAGGTCGCATCGACGCCGGCCGCCGCCATCATAGGCAGATAACGAAAGAACTGGATCGTATCGCCGAGGCCGTGATCGTTGAGCACCAGCACGCGCTCTCTCCCTCGTCCGGGTCCTTTCCAGCTCTGAAAGCGCGTTCCGAGCGCCTCGGCGATCGACTTTCCTTTGAGCCAGCGCGCCTCGTAGCCTTCGAGCCCATTTTCGAAGTCGCCGAGCGTCAGCATGAGGCAGCCTTTGCCCGCGACGGCTTCTCGGCTGCCGAGTGCGGCGGCGCGATCAAACGCAGTCATCGCTTCCGAGAAGCGGCCAAGGCTTCGCAACGCCAAAGCCTGACCCAAGAGCGCCTTGGCTAGGCAGCGTCCCGATTCGCTCGCATGGCGATAGGCTTCGAGCGCCTCTTCGCTGCGATCGAGCTTCAGAAGGGCGTTGCCGAGATTGATCGCGGCCTCTGGAAAATCATGGCGCAGCGCGCGCGCTCGCTTAGCCGCTTCGACCGACTCTTCGAGGCGACCCAACTCGCGCAGCGTTCCCGCGCAACTGCACCAGGCGTCCGGATCGTGCGGCGCGAGCCTCGTCGCCGCGCTGAAGCTCACGAGGGCTTCTTGGAATCTTCCGGCGCCGAACAGGAGCTTGCCGAGATTGACATGAGCGACGACAAGCGAAGCGTCGAGTTCGAGCGCGCGGCGATAGAAACGCATGGCGGAATCAGACTTGCCGCATTCGCTTAGCATGTATCCGCCCATGCAGAGAGCGTCGGCGAAATCGGGCCTTAAGCGCAGCGCCCCGTCCATGAGCTGGATCGCCTCGTCGCGCCGCCGCTCCCTCCAGAGCGCGACAGCGGCCGCGTAAAGCGCATCGGGCCCGCGCTGGTCTTCATTCGCAGCGGCGCGTGTCGTCTTGAGGGCGTTAGGCATGGAGCTCGCACGAAAGCATCCCGCACCGCTTAGAATGCGGCGCTTGCGTGGACCTTTCTGCTGCGAATGCGCGCTTGGCGCGAGCTCACCCGCCCAGCGTCAGCCTTGAAATGCTCGACATGAGCGAAGTCGAGAAGAGGGGCTGCGATGCGCCCGTGAAGTTGTTGAGCGCGGCGCCCAGAACCGAGCCGTTCGAACTGATCACATTGGCGAGGACGGCGGCTGCCCCCCCCGATTGATCCGAGCTCGAATTGCCCGAATTGACCGTGAGTCCGGAGGTTGCGCCGGAACTGGGCCCGTAAGTGTAATCGTACATCGCCGTGAACCGTTCGGTCAGCTGGGTAAGTTTGGCCGGGTCTTTCAAGTCAGATATGGGCATGAGCTCGGAGAGCGTCTGCGGCTGCAGATCGGCTGCGGCCGTCGCCGGGAGCCCCATGATCGTCGCCGCCACCTGTAGAAGATTGGGGTCGGCGAGAATTCCATATTCGTTGGTGACCGACGGCGCGACGCGCTGAAAATAAAGCGCCAGCTGCACGCCCACGTCCTGGTCGCCCTGATCGCTCTCCAGCTGCTGTTCGACATAGTCGCTTGTCGTCGTCTTGACTGCGCTCGTGGATGACGGCGAAGTTGCGCCGCTGTCGACGAAGTTGAACGCTGCTGCGAACGCCTTCCATTGCGAGTTTGGCAGCGTATTCGCGAGGCTCTTCGGATTGGACACCCCACCTTCCAGCACTTTGGTGATGAGGCCCTTGGCGTTGATCTGGTCACCGAGGCCATAGGAGTCAAGCGCGTAGGACAATAGCCGATAGTTACCAACGAGGTCACTGACCGACTTCACCGAGTCGATGTTCGCCTCGTAATACGCAGTCGCGGTCTTCACCGCTGGCTCGGCCGCAGTCATCGCCTGATAGCGGGATAGATTTTGTGAGACGGCGAGAAAGGCGGTTGTTGTGCTCGTCACTGGCGATTCGGGTGGTCTTGATTGGAGATGGCGAGCCGCGGCCAGCCCGACGCCCCGACTTTAGCCGCAGAGTGCTGCGGCTCGGTTAAGAGAAATTGCGTCGGGCTGGCCAACTAAGCTCCACCCTCTCGACGCAGCGTGGGTCGAGTCCGGCCGCCGCGAGGAGCTCTCCGCTTTGGACGCCCATTCGCTCGGCGATCGCGTTCGCCAACGAAGCGACCGAGTTGTGCTGCATGAACTGCGCAAGCAGCTTCAGTTCGTTCTCCTCCTCGGGAGCACGCACGGGACGATGGATGTCTTTTTGCCCCCTCGGCTGGCCCCGCAATCTCCGCATGATCGGCGTTCCCTGATCCGGAATGGCCGAATTATGCCAGTGTTGGATTGGGAAATGCGTGACGAATTGTAACAAATTGCAACTATGGCGGGAATTCGGTCGTAATACATCACTCTGATTGAAGTCGTTCGACAACGTTTTCGACCCAGCGCCGGCTGGCGAGCGCGAGCGCCTGCGAGCGCGCCAACAACAACAGCGTAACCTCAGGGAGGGCCGGAAGCCGCTTGTCGACGGACGCCTCAAGCCCTTCTGGCCCGAGCCCATCGATGATCGGCGTGACGCCAATTCCGGCTGCAGCGGCGGATGCGAGCACGGCAAAATCCGAGCAGCTGCAGACGATCTCGTATCTTTTTTGTTGAGCCCGCAGCGCGCCAATCGCCGCTTCATGAAACAGCCATCCTTGAGGCGGGAGGATGAGCGGCAGCGGCCGCTCATCCTGTTCATCGTCAGGCGCCCTGCCGAACCAGCGCAACTGGCCACGCCATTGCTCGATCCTGCTAGGCTCGCTTTCCCCGTTCCCGACGATAAAAGCGATGTCGAGCGTGTTCTGACGAAACGCGGCCGAAAGGGCGTGGGAGCTGTCGACTATGACTTCAAACGCCGGCGCAACCTCGCCGATTGCGCGAAGCTCATTGAGCCGCGGCGCCAGAATGGGAGCAAACTCGCTTGGCATCCCAATCCGTATCGCATTGTTGGAGTTGTTGCGACCAAGCTCGTCCAGCATGTCGTCATGCAGCCGCAGCAAGCGCTTTCCATAGTCGAAGCAGACCTCCCCTATGGGCGACAATTCGAAACGCCCGCCTTTCTTGAACAATGGCGCTTCGACAAGTTCCTCGAGTTGTTTTACCTGAAGGCTGATCGTCGGCTGCGTTCGTCCCAATCCCTCCGCGGCGCGGGTGAAGCCTCGGGCCTCCACGACGCCGACAAAGGCCCGCAAAATGTCGATGGGAATGCCGCGCATCGGGAGCCGCCCTAGATAGGACTCGTATTCCAACTGTACAATCTCTTCGTTACGGCCATAACCTGCGGACATGCAACCGTTTGCGTGTAGGAGCCGCGCGCGGCGAGTTGCGGGAGGCGGACGGTCTGTTGCAGCGACCTAAGCTTGAGCTCGTCTTAAACCGACGTTGATGACGCAGCGGTATGTAAGAGAGTACAGCTTCAAATATTAAAACGAAGAGCGGGAAGCAAAATCATAACTGAGCGCTTCACCCGGGCTCTCAAACGCTGCCGGCGGCCTCAAACCAAATAAAAATCTGCCTGACGTATCGTAACTCATTGACAACGATACATGTCCTGTTCCGAATCAATTCGACTGTGACGATTTGCAGGGCGGTAATCAGAGGCGGGGCGCGCGATGCATATCCAAATGCTTGAAGAGATTAGGCCGGAGCCAGCTGCGATGGATGGAACCGTCCGGCGGCGCGATCCCGTGAGTCATCGCGCGCAATCGGTCGAACCGTTTGAGCGACTTTACACGTTCGCGGGCTGGAGCCTCGACGAGACGACGCGGGAGCTCATGACCCCTGGTGGGCGCCGGGTCGATCTGACGTCGTCGGAATTCGATCTTTTGATGGCGTTCGTGCGCAACCCCGGCCAACCCCTTTCGCGCGCCGCTCTTCTCGGCGTGTTACGCGGGCGCCAATGGACATATTTCGACCGCTCGATCGACACGCTGGTTGCGCGGCTCCGGAAGAAGCTGGAGGATGGCTCCGACCGTCCCCCGTTGATTCGCTCCGTGCGGGGAGTGGGTTATGTCTTCTGCGCCGCAGTCGCAAAGCGCGGCGATCAGGACCGTTCCGCAGCTCTTCCAGGGCTCGCGCTCAAGGATCCGCCTGAGCTGCATTCCTCCCCCTGAGCCCGCGCGAGAGGGGCCGACAGGGCCGCTGACCATTTTCAACGCGCTAGCGCGGCTCGCGCCGCGGCTTGGCCGGGTCCGATTGACGTGCCCCCAAGCCGGTTCTATCCATGGCCGCGCTTTGTATTTCGCGAGGTCTGGCGTTGCGGCGACAATGATCCGGTTCCACCGCAATGATTTGCCCGCCGAAGAGTTGTTCGGCGAGGCCGTCGCGATTGATACGGAGACCCTGGGTCTCGTTGTCGGCCGAGACCGGCTTTGCGTCGTTCAGATATCCCGCGGCGATGGAACCGCGGACATTGTGCAGGTCGCCGCCGGCCAGACGAGCGCTCCCAATCTTGAGCGGCTGCTGGCCGATCCGGCGATCGTGAAGCTCTTCCACTACGGTCGTTTCGACATGGCGGTGCTGCATCAGGCCTTCGGCGTCATGGCCGCGCCGGTCTATTGCACCAAGATAGCCTCAAAGATCGCGCGGACCTACACCGACCGGCACGGGCTCAAGGACCTGACGCGCGAACTGATGAACGTCGAGATCTCCAAGCAGCAGCAATCGTCCGACTGGGGGGCTGAGACCCTGAGCGAGCCTCAGCTCGCCTATGCCGCGTCGGACGTGTTGCACTTGCACGCGTTGCGCGAGAAGCTTGACGCCATGCTGAAACGCGAAGGTCGGGACGAACTTGCGCGGGCCGCCTTCGCTTATCTCCCGGATCGCGTCCGCCTCGACCTCGCGGGATTCGAGGCAATGGACGTTTTTTCCCACGGCTACCCTTAAGCGCCGTCACGAACTCGAAGGCGCGGCCGTGCGTCACGCCGCCTCAGGCGCCTGGCGCGACCGCCGCCTTCTGCATAGCCACGAGCTGCCGGATGCCGCTACGCGCCAGCGCCACCATGCGGATCAGCTCTTCCTCCGAGAACGGCGCGCCCTCCGCCGACCCTTGCACTTCGACCAAGCCTCCTAAGCCCGTCATGACAAAATTCGCGTCCGTGTGCGCGTTCGAGTCTTCGGCATAGTCTAGATCGATCACCGCTTCGCCCCCGACTATGCCGCAAGAGATCGCGGCGACATGATCCTTGAGCGGCGTTTCGCGAAGTATGGAGCGCTGGGTCATCCATCGCAGGCAGTCGTGCAACGCGACCCAGGCGCCGGTGATCGAAGCGGTACGGGTGCCACCGTCCGCCTGCAGGACGTCGCAATCGATCGTGATCTGTCGCTCGCCGAGGCGCGGCAGATCCACCACCGCTCGCAACGATCGGCCGATCAGGCGTTGAATCTCCTGGCTGCGGCCGGAAACCTTGCCGGCGGACGATTCGCGCCGGGTTCGGGTCAGTGTCGCCCGAGGCAGCATCGCGTATTCGGCGGTCACCCATCCGCGTCCCTGGCCGCGCAGCCACGGCGGCGGCTTGTCCTCGAGCGAGGCCGCGCACAAGACGTGCGTCTCGCCGAAACGGACGAGGCATGAACCTTCCGCGTAACGCGCCACGCCGCGCTCGAAGCTTACGGGGCGCATTTCATCAGCGGCGCGTTTCGACGGACGCATGGGCGAACCTCCCTTTTTGGTGATCCGCTCTAGCGGCAGACGTCTCGCCTGGCAAATTCGCTTGAGGTACGCGCACCGCGTCGCTGTGGCGTGGCGCGTTGACCATGGAGGCCCGCGACTCTAGGGTCCCGCCCAAATTAAAGGACCCACAACCAAACCCATGGCTTTTGCGAAAGACGCGGCGCTCGACCCGGCGAAATCGTTCCAAGGTCTCATCCTGACCTTGCAGACGTTCTGGGCTGGGCACGGTTGCGTGATGCTGCAACCCTACGACATGGAGGTTGGCGCCGGCACGTTTCACCCGGCGACGACCTTGCGCTCGCTTGGGCCCAAGCCCTGGAAGGCCGCTTACGTGCAGCCGTCGCGCCGCCCGAAGGACGGGCGCTACGGCGAGAACCCCAACCGCCTCCAGCACTATTATCAGTATCAGGTGATCCTGAAGCCTTCGCCGGAAAACCTGCAGGAGCTTTATCTCGACTCGCTCGCCGCGATCGGCGTGGACATGGCGCTGCACGACGTGCGCTTCGTCGAGGACGATTGGGAGAGCCCGACGCTAGGCGCATGGGGCTTGGGATGGGAATGCTGGTGCGACGGCATGGAAGTGTCGCAATTCACCTACTTCCAGCAGGTCGCGGGTTTCGAATGCGCCCCCGTGTCAGGCGAACTGACTTACGGCCTCGAGCGGCTGGCGATGTATGTGCAGGGCGTCGATAGCGTCTACGATCTCAACTTCAACGGCGGCGAGGGCGCCGACCGCGTATCTTACCGCGACGTGTTTCAGCAGGCTGAGCAGGAATATTCCCGCTTCAACTTCGAGCACGCCAACACCGAAATCTTGTTCCAGCATTTCCGGGACGCCGAAGCGGAGTGTGTGGCGTTGCTCGAGCGGGGCGAGTTGGGCGATCGCCACCTCATGGCGCTGCCGGCCTATGACCAGTGCATCAAGGCGAGCCACGTGTTCAACCTGCTGGACGCGCGCGGCGCCATTTCGGTGACCGAGCGGCAGAGCTATATTTTGCGGGTGCGAGAGCTCGCCCGGGCCTGCGGCGGCGCGTGGCTCAAGACGGCCGGCGGCGGCGCGGCTTAGCCAGATATGCCCGACCTCCTGCTCGAACTGTTCAGCGAAGAAATCCCCGCCCGCATGCAGCGGCAGGCGGCGGAAGATCTGAAGCGTCTCGTGACAAACGCGCTGGTCGAGCGCAATTTGCTCTATGAGGGCGCGCAGAGCTTCGTCACGCCCCGGCGCCTGACACTGCATGTCGTCGGCTTGCCGGCCGCTCAAGCGCACTCGCGCGAGGAGCGCAAGGGCCCCCGCGTTGGCGCGCCGGATGCGGCGATCCAGGGCTTTCTCAAGAGCGCAGGCCTCAGCCGTCTTGAGGACGCGCGCATCGAGACCGACCCGAAGAAGGGCCAGTTCTACGTCGCGGTCATCGAAAAGCCGGGCCGCGAAACCAAAGACGCGATTGCCGAGATCATCCCCGCGATCATCCGCGCGTTTCCGTGGCCAAAATCGATGCGTTGGGGCGACTATCATCCGTCGCTCGGAGGATCCGGGGGTATGGGCTTCAATGACACGATGCTCAACGAGAGCATTGTGATACCTGGCCAAAACACGCTTCGCTGGGTGCGCCCGTTGCGCGGCATCGTCTGCACGCTCGCCACCCAACACGAGACGGCCGAGGTTGTCGACTTCGATCTCAACGCGCATGGGCTCAAATCAAGCGACGTGACCTGGGGCCACCGCTTCATGGCCCCTCAGCCCATTCATGTGCGCCGCTTCGACGATTACGTCGACGCGTTGCAGAAGGCGAAGGTCGTGCTCGACGCCGACCGGCGCAAGGCGATCATCCTCGCTGACGCTAAAGAGCTTGCCTTTGTTCAGGGGTTGACGCTGGTCGAGGACGAGGGATTGCTCGAGGAGGTCGCCGGCCTGGTCGAATGGCCGGTCGTGCTGATGGGCGAGTTCGAAGCGGCGTTCCTTGATCTGCCGGCCGAAGTCATCCGCGCCACCATCCGCGCCAATCAGAAATGCTTCGTGCTGCGCGAGGCGCCCCCATGCTCTTCCGTCATGGCCGGGCTCGACCCGGCCATCCACGGGGAGCCGTCAGGCGCGAAAGCGGAGGGAGCCGTGCCGCGGAACGGCGTGGATGGCCGGCACAAGGCCGGTCATGACGCAACGGGCAGCACCGGCAAGCTCGCCAACAAGTTCATCCTCGTCTCGAACCTGGTCGCTCCGGACGGCGGCGCGGCGATCGCGGCCGGCAACGCGCGCGTCGTCCGCGCGCGCTTGGCCGACGCGCGCCACTTCTGGCAGACCGATCTCGCGGCCCTGCCGGACGCTAAGAACAAGACCGCGAAGCCGCTCGACCAGCGGCTTGAAAAGCTCGACCACGTCGTCTTTCACGAGAAGCTTGGGACGCAGGGCGAGCGGATCGCGCGCATCGAAGCTCTGGCGCGCGAGCTTGCGCTAAAGGTCGGCACCGACGTCACGGACGCCGGGCGCGCGGCTCATCTCTCCAAAGCCGACCTTGCAACGGAAATGGTTGGCGAGTTCCCTGAACTGCAGGGACTCATGGGCCGCTACTACGCGAGCGCCCAAGGGGAGGACCCGCTCGTAGCCCAGGCGATCGAGGAGCACTACAAACCGCAAGGGCCGAACGACCGCATTCCCACTTCGCCCGTCTCGATCGCGGTCGCGCTTGCAGACAAGCTCGATACGCTCGTGGGCTTCTGGGCGATCGATGAAAAGCCGACCGGCAGCAAGGATCCCTACGCGCTGCGGCGCGCTGCGCTAAGCGTCATCCGCATTGTGCTTGAGAACGGGCTGCGCCTGCCGCTGACGGACTTGCTGGTTCCTGCTTACGAGAGGCACATTTACCAAACGCGAAATGCGTCGTGTCTATTTATTCGACGAAATTCCGACGGAAACTATGGTGTGCCTGAGGAACTGCGTCATCCAAATGTGCATCAGGACGATGAGGGGACAATTGTTGAAATAGAATTCAATGATTGGAAGTTCAATCCTGATGAGGAGATACGTCGCAAATATAAGGGAGGCAACTTTATCTCCGAAGACTCATTCGTTCAATTTATGCTGTTCAATGGAAGACAAGCTCGTAAGGAAAAGCTTACCGAAGAGTCTCATACCCTTGGTGTTCCGAACGAGGTTGTAACGGGCCTCCTCGCCTTCTTCGCCGACCGCCTGAAAGTCTACCTCCGCGAAAAGGGCGCGCGGCACGATCTCATCGATGCGGTCTTCGCGCTGCCGGGCCAGGACGATCTGCTCATGATCGTCCGCCGGGTCGAGGCGCTCGGCAAACTGCTTGAGACCGAGGACGGGAAGAACCTGCTGGCCGGCTATCGCCGCGCCGCCAACATCCTGCGCGCTGAGGAAAAGAAGGATGGCGCGGAAGCCTTCGCCGGCAAGTACGTTCAGACCGAACTTGCCCCCCCGGCCGAACGGTATCTCGCCGACGTCGTCGCCTCCGCCGGCGCGGCCGCCCGCCAGAGCGCCGCTTCCGAGGATTTCGAGGGCGCCATGCGGGCGCTCGCCGCCCTACGCGCACCAGTGGACGGCTTCTTCCTCGACGTAACGGTCAACGATCTAGACCCCAAAACGCGCCTCAACCGATTAAGATTGCTTAACGAATTGCGCGAAGCGATGCACGCCGTGGCTGACTTCTCCAAGGTCGCGGGATAGACCGCTCCTTTAAGAATCTGTTGGCAGCGCATAAATGGCGGCTGGGCGCTCTTTTTGGGCGCGGAGAGGGAAGGCTAACCCATGGCGCTGAGGGAAGAGAATCTCGACGGGGCCTCCGGCGGCGGCAAGCCGGCGATCAGCGACGCCCAGGCCGAGGATGCGTTCCGAACCATCCTGAAATGGGTTGGCGAGGACGCCAATCGCGACGGCCTGATCGAGACGCCCAATCGCATGGTGCGCGCTTACCGCGAATATTTCGCCGGCTATGACGAAGATCCGCACGAGGTCCTGCGCAAGACCTTCAGCGAGGTCGACGGCTATGACGAGATGATCGTGCTGCGCGGCGTGACCTTTGAGAGCCATTGCGAGCACCATCTCGCCCCGATCATCGGCCGTGTTTGGGTTGGTTACATTCCCGACAAGAGGGTTGTGGGAATCTCCAAGCTTGCGCGCGTGGTCGAGATTTTCTCCAAGCGGCTGCAGATCCAGGAGCGCCTCACGGCGCAGATCGCCAACGCGGTCGAGGAAGTGCTGACGCCCTGCGGCGTCGCGGTGGTCGTCAAGGCGGCGCATCATTGCATGATCGACCGCGGCGTCCGAAAGCGCGGCGCCGATCTCGTGACCAGCCGGATGCTGGGCGTATTTCGCGACCAGCCCCAGACGCGGGGTGAGTTCCTGTCGCTGGTCAATTCGGACAGCCACGAATAACGCGCGCTGTGATCGGCGCGTTTCGCATCGAAGCCTATGTCATCGCCTCCGCCGATGGTATGCTCGCGGATGCAAGCGGCGTGCAGCCGGCCTCAATGCATTTCGAAGCCGACCAGCGGCAGTTTCAAGAAGGCCTTGATCGGGCCGCGCTGGTGGTGAACGGCCGCCACTCAGCGGAGGGCCATTCGGACGCGAAGAGCCGGCGGAGGCTCGTTCTGACGCGACACGTCGCCAGCGTGGGGCCGGACCCTGACAATCCAAAGGCGCGGCTCTGGAACCCTACCGGGGCCTCGTTCGAGACCGCATGCGCGGCGCTAGGCCTGGCTTCAGGGACGGTCGCCGTCATTGGCGGCCCCCAAGTCTTCGCCCTGTTTCTCAAGCTGGGCTACGACTGCTTTCATCTCAGCCGCGCGGTCAAAGTCCGTCTGCCAGGCGGTATGCCGGTTTTTGGCCGCGAAAGGTCTGGCGGCGATCCCGACGCCGCGCTAGCCGCAGCCGGCCTCAAGGCCCGCCCGCCGGTCCGGCTCGACGACGGACTGACCCTAACCGACTGGGAATGGCCGGAATAGTGGCAGGGGCTGGTGAGGCGTTTGTGCGGAAGATGAAAGTGCGCTTCCCAACACGCCGCGGAACAATCACGTGCTCCCGTCGTTTTCCAGGCAGTAATTTGTAGCTCTGCGATCACTGAGACCGGGGCGCCTCAACAGATCTGTCTGTTGTGACATGGCCTGAAATCAACCATTGACGGTAAAGCGATCGGAGCCACAATACATATTGCTATCGATCGCTTGCCGTCAGCTTGCCGCGCGGGAGATGATACATGGCTAACGTGGATATCAGCGCTCGAAGCCGATCGGAAGTTCCATCGCTGTCGTACTCAAATAGAGCTGCAAAATCCGATGCTGCCGTCACCTCTTTCGATGATGGCTTGGACTTTCCGCCGACCGCCCATCCTTTCCGCGAACTAGTAACCTTTACCATATTTGCGTCGGGGGTCGTCGGACTTGTGGTGTGGGCCGGGTCGAAGCTGCTTTAGTTAGCCTCGTAGGCTCCCGGCAGCAAGACCAGCCTGTCGCGGTCCGCACTTGCGCGCAGCGACTTCGTTCCCAACGTGCGGGTCAATTGGCTAACAACGCGATTCGCGTGCATCCTTCGGCCTGGCATTCGCGAAAGACGATCGCGCGCGAGGCTTTCCGTGGTAGGGTCTGGCGCGGCCGAGCGCAATTCGCTCCATCACGCTCGCGACCATGATGCCTGATGCCGAGCGCGTCGGGATGATTGATTCTGCCCGAAAACTCCCTGCCGGCCGCCAGGCTCAAACAGGGGGTTATTGACAGACTTAAAACTGGAAATAACAGCCCGCCGGGTGCTGATCCATCCAAGCAGATTTAGTTGACACTCCGTAGCGAAATTTGGGTCGTTCTGTGCTACAATAGGTGCGCTTTACAATCAACTTCGACGTTCTGGGGAACGCGATGCGAAAGCTAGCCTTGATCGTCTGCGTGCCGCTCACCTGCTTGATGGGCCAGGCCCGCGCGACGCCTCTGGATTCCCAAGGCATAGCCTCGGATTTGTCGTTCATTGAGACTCAGGTCGCGAAGACCCTGACTTCGCTCGGCTCCCCCGCGTCCGGATATCCCGTCTCTGGAGGCGACAGCGGAGTGTGGAAGACAACGACTCCTTCGAGCGGAAGCCAAGGCTGGACGACGGGGTTTTTCCCTGGCCAACTCTGGCTCCTGTATCAGGCGACCGGGTCGCAGAAGTGGCTGGACGCAGCGGAGGCTTGGACGGCGCCTCTGGCGCCCTATGCCTCGTTGACCGCCAATCCGCGGATAGATCCCACGGACGTCGGCTTCATGATCGGAACGAGTTTCGGCAACGGATACCGACTGACGGGCGACCCAAGCTACAAGCCGGTGCTCATCACGGCGGGCAACTCGTTGGCGTCGATCTACAATCCGACGGTGGGGGCGGTTCAATCCTGGACCTTCCCTCCGTACCAGCCTCCAAACCATTTCGCCGTCATCATTGACAGCATGATGACCCTTGGACCGTTGCAGTGGGGGGCCGGCAATGGCGGCATGTCTGCTTGGGCGGGATACGCCGCGACCCACGCTCAAACGGTGACCACGAACCTCGTGCGCGCTGACGGCAGCACGTTCGAGGTAGCGGATTTTAACCCGACCACCGGGGCGCTCGTGAGCCGGGGGACATTCGCGGGGTACTCTGATAACTCAACCTGGGCGCGGGGGCAGGCCTGGGCCCTGTATGGCTTCGTGCAGGCCTATCAGACCTCGGATAACCCAACATTCCTAGCAACGGCGGAAGACCTCGCGAATTATTTCGTCGGCCAGTTGACCGACCGCGGTACTTGGATTCCCCCGTGGGATTTCGATGCGCCCGGGACGCAACCTGTGGACACTTCCGCTGCGGCCATCGCGGCGGAGGGGCTCGTCATGCTGAGCACAGTTGCGGGAACAATGGGCGCGTCCTACCTCGTGGACGCCGAGAACATACTGGGGTCGCTCAGCAGCAGCTATCTTGGCCCCGCGTCTGGCGAGTCCGTGCTGTTCGATGGCTTCACGGGCAACAATGGGACTAATACGGCGCTGATCTACGGCGACTATTACTTCACCGAAGCTTTGCTCAGATTGCAAAACGTGCTCGATGGGAAACCCGGCTGGGTGCTCTATAGCCCGACAGTCCCCGAACCCTCGACGTGGACTATGATGCTTCTGGGATTCGCTGGCGTCGGCTTCGCGGGCTATCGCCGGGCGAGAGTGAGCCGGGGACAGGCGTAGCCACGGAGGCCCGGGAGCTGATTACCCCAACCGCTCGTATCTCACGAAGGCAAAATCGACGTCGTCGCGGGGCCCGCGCTCGCCCGTCTCGCGTCTGACCTCCCTCCACGCGTACCTATCAATCGGGGGGAAGCGCGCCTCGCCTTCGGCGTCGAGCGCGACTTCCGTGATGAAAAGGCGGCTCGCGCGGTCAATCGTCTGCGCATAGATCTCGCCGCCGCCGCCGATGATGATCTCGTCCGCGCCCATCTCGCCCGCCCGGTCGGCAGCGAGATCGAGACCGGCGTCGATGTTGTGCGCGACAAGAACGCCCGCGGGCAAGAATGCGGGATCTCTGGTGACAACGATCGTTTCGCGCCCTGGCAGCGGTCGGCCGATCGATTCGAAGGTCCTTCTGCCCATCACCAGGGGCTTGCCCCAGGTCAGCGCCTTGAAGCGTTTCAGATCGCTCGAGAGCCGCCAGGGCAGTCCGCCCTTCGCGCCGATGATCGCATTGCGTGCGACTGCCGCAACGAGGACGAGAGGGACGTCCCTCACACGGCGACCGGCGCCTTGATCGCCGGCCATGGGTCATAGCCCGCGAAGGCGATCGCGTCGGCGTTGATGTCGAAGATCGAGCCGATGTCGCCGAGCTTCAGCTGCGGCAGCGGGCGTGGCGCGCGGGCAAGCTGAGCGCGCGCCTGATCCTCATGATTGCGGTATAGATGCGCATCGCCGAACGTATGCACGAAATCCCCGGCCTTCAGTCCGCATTCGTGGGCGATGAGATGGGTCAGGAGCGCGTAGCTCGCGATGTTGAATGGCACACCAAGAAAGATGTCCGCCGAGCGCTGGTAGAGCTGGCACGACAGCCTGCCACCGTTCACATAGAACTGGAACAGGCAATGGCAGGGCGCAAGCTTCATGCGCTCGATCTCGGCCACGTTCCAGGCCGAGACCACGAGCCGGCGGGAGTCGGGGTTGCGGCGGATCTCGTCAATCACCCAGGCGATCTGGTCGTAGGTCCGACCGTCCGGTCCTTCCCAGGCGCGCCATTGCTTGCCATAGACCGGCCCCAGATCGCCGTTAGCGTCGGCCCATTCGTCCCAGATCGAAACGCCATGCGCCTTGAGATAGGCGACATTGGTGTCGCCGCGCAGGAACCAGATCAGTTCGCGCACGATCGATTTGAGATGAAGCCGCTTCGTTGTGATCAGCGGAAATCCTTGGGCCAGATCGAAACGAAGCTGCCGCCCGAAAAGCGAGCGGACGCCCGTGCCGGTGCGGTCCGTCTTGACTGCGCCGTTATCGAGCGCCTCGCGCATGAGATCGAGATATGTTTGCATGGGCTCGCGGTCCTTACCCTTGACCGACCGCTACCTCTATACCGATTCGCACGCGCCAGTGCGCGGCGCTTCACGCGCCGCGGCTGAAGAGGGGGTTAGTGCAGACTCACGGTCTCCAGCTCGTTTTCCCAGGCGTTGGCGATCGCCGCGTCCTTGGAATCGGTCAGCATGATCGGCGATCCATCCGCGCCAAGGAGCGCAAATAGGGTTAGCCCTGGACGCATTTCCGGCGCCTGCGGGAAAAGGCGGGCGACATCTTCGGAGGCAATGGTCTTCACGTAAGCGAGAGATCCATCGCCAAAAGTGGCGAGTTCTTGCGCCGTCAGATTTGGCGCCACGGTCAGGATTGCTTTGCTGATTTCGGATCTCATCGCGTTACTCCTTACTCGGCGGCCATTTGAACCCGCCCACGGGGCGCTTTAGTCGCGCGCTACTATCTGTATCTTTCGCACCAGCCGCTCGGGCTGTGGGCGAACGAGATCGACCGACAACAACCCTTGCGCAAGTTCCGCGCTCAATACCTGCATCCCGTCCGCCAAAAGAAAGCCTCGCTGGAACTGCCGGGCGGCGATGCCGCGATGCAAATATTCACGCGTCTTGTCCTCCTGCTGCCGCCCACGAATCGTGAGCTGGTTCTCCTCGACCGTGACCTCGATCTGATCCTGAGAAAAGCCGGCCACGGCGAGTGTAATCCGTAATCTTTCCGGATCACCGCCAACGGCCGCAATTCGCTCGATATTGTAGGGCGGATAACCGTCCGTACCGACCTTCGAAACCTTGTCGAGCGCCCGCTCCAAGTCGTCGAAGCCAAGCAGCAAAGGCGAGGTCAGCGCCGTCAGACGCACCATGCTCGAAGCCCCTTTCAGGCGCTTCCCCGGAACTTCAGGCCTTCCTATAAGCGCCCGGTCCGGTTCTTGCCGTCAACCATCCGGAGCTTTCGAAGTTCCGAACCGAACCGATATAAGCCTCACAATCCAACCTTCAAGACGTGGATCGCCCTAGCGAAATCCTCTGATTCGGCGCTAGTTCCGACAATTCTGTTAAAATGCTGCGCTCGAAATCTAAACCAAACGTTTATGTTTTCGGCTGGGGGTGAGGGTTTTTGGCCAAGATAACGAGGGCGTCGAGCAGGCTCGGAACCAAGCGCCAGTGCCTGGCCTGCGGCGCAAAATATTATGATCTCGGCCGCAAGCCGCCGGTTTGTTCGCGCTGCGGCGCAAACGCCGAGCCCATGCGGGTGGGTGAATCAGCGAAAATGAAGGCCGTCGCCGACGATACGACCATCGGGACGCAGCGTCAGCCCGTCGCCGCCGCTCCCTCGCAGCCGATCGGCCGCGAATGGTCCAGCGAGCAGGCGGAGGCGATCGACCAGGTCGGCCGATGGCTCAAGCAAGGCGAGCCCCAGGTTTTTCGCGTCTTCGGCTATGCGGGTGTGGGCAAAACGACGCTTGCCCGTCACATCGCCGAGGGCGCGCGGGGCGAGACGGCCTTCGCCGCCTTCACCGGCAAGGCGGCCCTGGTGATGCGCTCCAAGGGATGCGCCGGCGCGACGACCATCCATGCGCTCATTTACCGGGCGAGCGAAGGCGCGGAAGGCGCGCCCAATTTCACCCTCAACGCCGATGGCCCCGCGTCGAAGGCCGGGCTGATCGTGATCGACGAATGTTCGATGGTCGACGCGGAACTGGCGCGCGACCTGCTCTCGTTCGGCAAGCCGATCCTGGTCCTGGGCGACCCGTTCCAGCTGCCGCCGGTCAAGGGGGGCGGCTTTTTCACCGAGGGCGAGCCGGACGTCATGCTGACCCACATCCATCGGCAAGCGCAGGACAATCCGATCATTCGCCTGTCGGAAATCGTTCGCTCAGGCGGCGAGCTGCGTGAAGGGGTCTACGGCGAAACTCGCGTCATCCCGCGCGCCGCCGTCGATCCGGCTCAGGTTCTCGGCGCCGATCAGGTGCTGGTTGGGACCAACCGGACCCGCCGCGCCTACAATCTGCGCATGCGCGGTCTCAAAGGCTTTCGGGAGCCGCTGCCGGTCGCCGGGGACCGGTTGGTCTGCTTGCGCAATGATCGCGTCAAGGGCCTCATCAATGGGGGCCTGTGGCGGGTCGAGGCGCTGGGCGGCGTCAAAAAGGACTTTGTCAAGATGACCTTGCGCTCCGAAGACGAGGGGGCGCGCGCGACCGTCAAGGTCGCCGTCCTCAAGGCGTTCTTCGAGGGGACGGAGGGGGAACTCAGCTTTCCTCTGAGGCGGGAATCGGACGAATTCGACTATGGCTATGCGCTCACCGTCCACAAGGCGCAGGGGTCGCAATGGGACGACGTCATGCTGTTCGACGAAAGCTTCGCTTTTCGCGAGCATCGGGCGCGCTGGCTCTATACCGGCCTGACCCGGGCCGCTCGGAAGCTAACCGTCGTCAGGTGAGCCATGGACATCGGCGACGCCTTGCGGCTAGATTGACGTTGCGGCGCCGGAGATAGTCCCATGCGTATCCCTTTAATATCGAGGGTTGCGTGCGCGTGCGTAGCGGCGACGCTCGGTTTTCCCCTCGCTCTCGCGCCGTCCTATGCCCGTATGGGCGGGCCGGTCGGCGGGTCGTTTGCTCGCCCGGGCGTGGGCGTGGGTCGTGTTTCCCATTTCGCGCCGCACGGATTGAACCAGCGCTTTGAGGCTGGTCGATTTGGCTTCAACCGCTTCTACGGGAACCCGCTTCTCCTCGGCGGCTTTGGTTGGGGCGGCTGGGGTTGGGGGGGCTACCCGGTTTCGTCCGAACCCCCGGTCGTCGACGAGGGCGCGCCGGTCATTATCAATATCTCGGTCGAGCCGGGTCAAGGCGACGCGGGGAGCGCCTTGAGTGGGAGCTGCGTCATCCATAAGCTCAATTACGACAGCAACGGCAAGTATGTAGGCGAGCGTCAGATCCCGCACTGCTGATCGACGGCAGCGTTCTCTTTGCGCCGAGCCTCGAGGCGCGGTACATCCTCATCTCCGCCGCCTACCGGAATGGGAGAGCGCGATGGACGTCGGTTTTATCGGTCTTGGCCAAATGGGTTCGGCAATCGCACTGAATCTCGTCAAAGCGGGACATCGCGTCGCCGTCTACAACCGCACCCGCGCCAAGGGGGAGGCGCTGGCCTCCCAAGGCGCCGAGGTCGCTGAAAGCGTCGCCGACGCCTGCAGTCGCTCCGTGGTGATCAGCATGCTCGCCGATGACACGGCCGTCGAAGCCGCTTTTTTCGGTGGGGGAAATGGGCTCTCGGCGCTGGGTCAGGGCGCCGTCCACATCTCCATGAGCACGATCAGCGTCGCGCTCTCCGACCGGTTGGCGGACGCGCATCGAAACGCAGGCCAGGCCTTTGTCGCCGCGCCCGTGTTTGGCCGGCCGGAGGCCGCCGCGGCGGCGAAGCTTTTCGTTGTGGCGGCCGGCCCCGAAGCGGCGCTCGTGCGCTGCCAGCCTCTGTTCGACGCGGTCGGTCAGCGAACCTTCATCATCGGCGACAAGCCGTCATCCGCCAATCTCGTCAAGCTCAGCGGCAATTTTTTGCTCGCCGCAGTCATCGAATGCTTGGGCGAAGCCTTCGCGCTCACCCGCAAAGGCGGAATCGACCCCCATCTCTATCTCGAGATCCTGACCGGCACGTTGTTTTCGGCCCCCGCCTACAAGACCTACGGAACGCTCATCGCCAACCAGCAATATGAGCCGGCGGGCTTCAATATGGCGCTCGGCTTGAAGGACATTCGCCTCGCGCTTGCGGCGGCCGACGCGCTCGCGGCGCCGATGCCGGTCGCGAGCCTCGTTCACGATCATTTCCTGGCTGGAGTGGCGCAAGGGGTGGGCGATTCGGACTGGTCCGCGTTGGCGCGTCTCGCCGCCGTGAACGCAGGTCTATGACTGAACCGATATCGCGGGCGGCGCCAACCACACTCAGCGCATCACGCGCTTGGTCTTGTTTGAAACCTGAATCTGGCGCAAGTTTCTTTCAGACGTCCGCCTTCATCGTCGAATTTCGGTCAGGAGACCGACAAGGGTAAGCGAACGGGCGGCGCAATCTGGGGTGCGCGATGGTCACGCTGAGGCGCATTGCAGTCGCAGCCGCCGCATGGGCGGCAATGTCCTTGGCGGTTCGCGCCGACGATCAGAAGCAGCCCAACCCGCAAGCACAAAATCCGCCGGAGACACAGGACCATTTTGTCCCGCGGTTGAACGACATGATGGTTGCGACACAGCTCAGACACTTCAAGTTGTGGTACGCGGGCATCGTCCAGAACTGGCCATTGGCGAATTATGAATTGGCCCAAATCCGTGACACGATCACGGATACAGAGCGTCTCTACGCCCATAAGGGCGGGGCAAAAATGTCATCCATGATGACGCCTCCAGCCGATGAGCTTGCGGACGCGATCAAGGCGAAAGATGCGAAGAAGTTCTCAATCGCCTTCACGAAGATGACCGCAGCCTGCAACTCTTGCCACGAGTCGACCGGTTTTGGCTTCATCAAAATCAGAGATCCGAGACTGTCGCCGCTCGAGACCTCGCCATTCAGCGACGAGGCGTTTCCGGGCAAGTGACGGCTCGAGCGCGACGTCGCGGGGATGGCTAAGTCGCTTGCGGACCGCTCAAGCCTCCACCGTCGCGATGCGCAAATTGTTGGTGGCGCCGGGGGTGCCGAACGGCACACCGGCGACGACGATGATGCGCTCGCCTTCGCCGGCGAAGCCCTCGATATAGGCGTGGCGGCAGGCGCGGTCGGCCATGTCGCGTTCGTCACGCGCATCGTCGGTGACGATCGGATGCACGCCCCAGACGACCGCGAGGCGCCGCGCCACCGATTCGATCGGCGTCAGCGCCAAGATCGAGGATCGCGGCCGCTGGCGCGCGATGCGAAGGCCGGTCGAGCCCGAACTGGTCCAGGCGCAGATCACTTTCAAATGGAGCGTTTCGGCGACGTTGCGCGTCGCTTCGGCGATCGCGTCAGCGCCCGTCGGCTCGGGCGCCGCGCGCTGCAACTCGATGATCGAGGGGTAGATCTTCTCCGATTCCACCGCTTCCGCGATCCTGTTCATCGTCGCGACCGCCTCGTGCGGATACTGGCCAGACGCGCTCTCGGCCGACAGCATCACGGCGTCCGCGCCCTCGAACACTGCGGTCGCCACGTCCGACACCTCGGCGCGCGTCGGCACGGGCGATAAGATCATCGATTCCAGCATCTGCGTCGCCACCACCACCGGCTTGCCGAGCCGCCGCGCGAGCCGCGTCAGGCTCTTCTGGATGCCCGGAACCTGCTCGAGCGGCATTTCTACGCCAAGGTCGCCGCGCGCCACCATGAGCGCGTCGGCAACGGCCATGATCTCGTCGATGCGTTGCACCGCCTGCGGCTTTTCGATCTTGGCCATCACCAACGCGCGGTCTTTGACGATTGCCTTGACCTCGACGACGTCTTCCGGACGCTGAACGAACGAGAGCGCGATCCAGTCGATGTCCTCCTCGAGCGCCGCGGCGAGATCGGCGTGATCCTTGTCGGTCATGGCGGAGGTCGGAATGGTCGTGTCGGGCAGGCTCACGCCCTTCTTGTTGGAGACGCGGCCCGCGACCTCGACGACGGTGAGCACGCGGCCGCCCTCGGCCGCGGCGACCCGGAGCGTCACCTTGCCGTCATCGATGAGGAGCCGGTCTCCTTTGGCGAGCGAGCTCAAGATTTCCGGGTGCGGCATATAGACGCGCGCCTGACCGCCGGGCGTGGGGTCGCCGTCGAGGATGAAGGCCTCGCCGTGGCGCAGATCGGCGCCGCCGCCGGCGAATGTGCCAAGCCTGAGCTTGGGTCCCTGCAGGTCGACGAGGATGCCGATCGGGCGCCCGGTCTCTTCCTCGACGTCCCGGATCATCGCGACCCGCTCCCGCATCCCGTCATGCGTAGCGTGGCTCATATTGATGCGGAAGACATCCGCGCCGGCTGCGAACAGGGCGGCGATGGTCTTGCGATCGGCTGAGGCGGGGCCAAGGGTGGCGATGATCTTGATGCGGCGACGACGGACCTGCACTTGCGTTCCTCCGACAATCGGCGGCGCGTTGCCGCCACCCTCATTTCCGTCCCGGCACGTTGCGGCTTAAGGGTTCGCCTGGTCGGTCAGCTGCACCGTCCAGCTCTTCGAGTCTTTGCCGGTGTCGACTTCAAAGAACCCTGTCCGGTTGTAGCCCCGTACGAAACAATCCTGCCGGCCGTCGATCTTGAACTCGCGATCTGACGTGCACATGAACACTTTGCCCTTCCACTCGCCGCCGCGCTCGTCCATCGCGTAGAGATAATAGAACTGAGCGGCCAGGGCGCCGCGCAACAGCGTCACGCAGTCGAGCGATTTCAGATTCCACCAGCCTTCGCTGACCCAGTTCTGACCGTCGGTGTAGCCAAGCGCGACGCTGACGCGGTTGTTGGTGTTGTTGCACATGCGCAGATCCGCGAGCGCAGGCGCGGCCGCGCAAAGGACTGCGCCCAGCGCGGATAGCGCCAGCAGTCTTGTTGCAATCCTGTCCATGTCCATCCGGTGAAAGGCGCTTTCGGGCGACATATTCGGCGCGCGAGCCATGCTGTCAACAGACGCTGTTTCGTCGCACGCCGCGTCTGATCGAACACTTGCGCGTTCATGTGTCTGTCATCCGAGCGTCAAGGCTTTGTCATCGCTATGGCGACGGAGTGTCATTCGGCGCCGCTAAGTTTGCTTGTCCATTTGTTCAGCGGGGCGTGCGGAGCCGGGACGCCGCACGCACAAGGAGGACTCATGTCAAAAGCAATCGGCGTTTCGTTTTTCGCGCTTCTCGTCGTCAGTTCAGCGCAAGCTCAGCAGATCGGCGACGTGTTCTACATCGCGCTCGAAAATCACAATTTCACCCAGCCTTCGACCGTGCCTGCGGGCACGCCCGCGCAGCTGTTCGGCAATTCGGCGGCGCCGTTCCTGAACAGCCTCGTGACGCCTGGCAACGCAAATGCCGCGCAGACATCGTTCGCCAGCAACTACCAAAACGTCGCGCCTGGCCTTCATCCTTCCGAGCCGAACTATGTCTGGCAGGAATCGGGAACCCACGGGCCGCTCAACGACAGCGACCCCTATCCGAACAACATCGTGAATGCGCCCAATTTGAGCGCGCTCCTCCAAACCAAATACGGAACCGCTGGCTGGAAGTCTTATCAAGAGGATATCGACCTCGCCACGAACAGCGGCTCGGTCAATCACCCTGGAGCCAACGGCCTCACCAGCACCGTCGCGCCGCAGAATCAGTGGAACGTGCCGACCTCCAGCTTCTCTGGCACGAGCGCGGCCTACACGAACGCCTACAACGGGAGCAACCAATATAACTTTGCGGTCAAGCATGATGGGCAATTGTTCTTCACCGCCACCAACGGGGGGACCGCCACGGCGCCGGACACCTCTCCGAGCAATCCCGAAACTCCCTACTACGCGCCGCTACAGCAGCTTTCGACTGATCTCGCCAACAACACCGTCGCGAAATACAACTGGATCACGCCGGACCAGTACAACGACATGCACTCAGCGTTGAACACGAACTTCACCTACAATGGCGTCACTTATCAGGCTGGAACAGACGCCGAGCAGATCGCCCTCGGCGACAACTTTCTGTCGCAGATCATACCCGAAATCGAAGCGTCGCAGGCCTATAAAGATAACGGCATGATTGTCATCTGGAATGACGAGACCGAGGGCGACGAGGATGTCGGATCGACCGCGGGCTACGAGGGCACCGAGATTATCATCTCCCCGCTCGCCAAGGGCAACGCGTACACCAATGACATTCTGTACACGCACTCTTCCGATCTGGTCACGCTGCAGGACATATTCGGCGTCGCCGGCGGCGGCGCGGGAGGCTATCTTGGGGCGTCGGGCGATGCGAACTCGCTCGCTGATCTGTTCAAGCCCGGCGCGATCCCATCGGCGATCCCTGAGCCCTCGACGTGGGTCATGATGGGACTGGGCTTCGCGGGTCTTGCCGGAGCCGCTGCATATCGCCGCAAGCAGGGCGCCATGGCTAAGCCCGCGCTTGCGGGCTGACGCGATACGCGCACGTTATAGCGCTGCAACAGGGGTCGGTCCCGCGGGGCCGACCCCTTTTTTCTGACCTGCCCCTTTGGTCAAACGGCCACGCGGGCCGGGCGGCGCGGATCATCATCGCCTTGCCGAGCGTTTGGCGAGTCCAACGTTCCGCCCGAAGGTGAGCTTCCTGTCAAACCGTCTCGAGTCCTTCGCCTTTGTCTATATCTGGCTCTCGATCGGCTCGACGCTGGTCGTGCTCGCCGACATTTTTCTCCTCGGGCGCCGGCAGAAGATGGGCGTGATGGACGCGGTCTGGCCGCTGACCATGCTCTATTGGGGACCGCTCGGGCTGCCGTTTTATTTCGGCTTCGGCAGGGGTAAGCCTTCGCGGAGCCGAATCCCGGTGCATGATGGGCTTAAGGACGCGGAGCCGCCCATGTGGCAGGCGGTGTTCAAGGGCGCGGCCCATTGCGGCGCGGGCTGCTCGCTTGGCGATTTCGCCGCCGAGTGGATTGCGCTCGGCCTTGGCCTCGTGCTGCTCGGTTCGGCGCTCGCGGCGAGGCTTACCTTAAGCTTTGTCCTAGCCTATGCCGTCGGGATCGCCTTCCAGTATTTCGCCATCGCGCCGATGCGTGGCTTGAGCTTCCGGGCGGGCCTCCTAGCGGCGGTCAAGGCGGACACGTTCTCGCTCATCGCCTATGAGATTGGCATGTTCGCCTGGATGATTTATCGCGCCTATGCATGGCCGGCGCTGCAGCCGACCGACTGGTCCTATTGGCTGATGATGCAGATCGCCATGGTTTTGGGGTTTGCGACCACCTATCCCGTTAACTGGCTGCTCATCCGCGCGGGAATAAAGGAGAAGATGTAGCGTCATGCCCTTGGGTCAACGTGGAGGCGCGGCGGCGTCTCGAGGGAATCCCGGAGCGGAGAGTGGAAGCATGAAGCGCTTTGTCCTTTGGAGCCTCGCGCTGGGCGCTGTGCTGACGGCGGCGCCGGCCCATGCGGACTTCGGCTCCTGCGTCGGCTCGCTCAAGGCCGCGGCCGCGACAAGCGGGGTTTCGGCGCGGACCCTCGCTGTCGCCTTCAACGGGGTCGAGCCGGATACGAAGGTGCTCGATCTCCAGAAGCAGCAGCCCGAGTTCAAGACGCCGGTCTGGGACTATGTCGATGGGCTGGTGGACGACGATCGGGTGGCCGACGGCAAGGCGGCGATGGCGCGCGAATCGCGCGCGCTCGCGCGCGCCGAAGCGCAATATGGGGTGCCCCGCACCATGCTGGCCGCGATCTGGGGGGTCGAATCGAATTTCGGCCAGGAGATGGGCAAGCGCCCGCTTGTGCAGTCGCTGACCACGCTTTCGTGCATGGGCGATCGCGCCAATTATTTCCGCTCCGAACTGATGGCGACGCTCAAGATCATCGACCGCGGCGACGTGCCGCCCGAAAAGCTCAATGGCTCATGGGCGGGGGCGTTTGGGCAGACGCAGTTCATGCCCTCGACCTTCCTCCGCCTGGCGGTTGACTTCGAGGGTGACGGGCGGCGCGACATTGTCGATTCCGCGCCGGACGCGCTCGCTTCGACCGCGAATTATTTCGTCCATTCGGGCTGGCGGCGCGGCATCGGCTGGGGCTTCGAGGTCAAGCTGCCCGAAAACTATTCGGGCCCGTCGGGGCGCAAGGCCAAACAATCCATGTCGTTCTGGGCGTCGCATGGCCTGACCCGCATCGACGGGCGCCCGCTCGGCGAGGGCGAAGCGGGGCTCCTCATCCCCGCCGGACGCGACGGGCCGGCCTTTCTGGTGACGCGCAATTTCGATGTCGTCTATTCCTACAACGCCGCCGAATCCTACACCCTCGCCGCCTGCATACTCTCCGATCGCCTCGCCGGCGGGCGCGGCATCGTGACCCCCTGGCCGACCGACGATCTGCTCCTGTCGCGCGAAGGACGGAAGGAACTGCAGGCTTTGCTCCAGAGGCGCGGTTATGACATCGGCGGCGACCCGGACGGGCACGTCGGAACGAAGAGCAAAGCCGCGATCGCCGATTTCCAGCAGCGGGTGGGGCTCGAGGTCAACGGCCGCCCGTCGGTTAAGGTCCTGGCGGCGCTGAAGAGGTAGGCGAAAAGACTTGGGCGGCGGCGGATTTGGCTCTCAAAGGCGGAAGAAATACAGCTGTATTGACGGGGGAGGGGGACCCGCGCGAGAGCGGAGCCGGGCTCAAATCGCCCCGCGCTTCCGTCGAAATATTGGAGGTTGTGAAAAAGTAATGGGGCTTCGCCGATTTCGTGTCGGTTGCTCGGACAAGCGTGAAACCTCGCGTACCGCGATCAATGATTAAGACGACGCATGAGTGGGCTGCCAAACTGGACGCCGACAGTGCTTCCTTGCAGCGCATGGCTTGTCGCGACTCCGTGCCGGACGAGCCACTGGATACCGACGGCTTCAACCTCGCAAACTGCGACGCCCATTCCCGCTTGATTATTCGCGGCGTAGAAGCTGTCATCGAATCGGAAGGCATTCCTTTTCCGACTGCCCGGAATCTAATCCGCAGGCTTCTGTACCGAGGAACATACGGAGCGTTCGCAGAAGTTGCAGCGTATGAATGGTTGTCCCGCTGCCATATGGCGTTTGTGCCAGAAGTTAAGCTTACCGCGGATGATGTTCTCGGGGAAAGAGGATCGACGATTGATGGAAAAATGTGGACTGGCCTACATTTTGATGTAACGGCTTTCGGATTTACAGGAAGATTGATCGAACGACTTAAAGAAAAACTACAGAAAGAATTCCATGAAGATGAAATAGTAATCTCTGGTTCTTGGGATGTTTCGCTAACTTTGCTTGCTGAGCTCGCACAAGATTCCCGCGCATTGATCTCCGAGCTGGCTCAGCACCGTTTCTACAGAAGGGGTGCGCTATCGATTAATGTGCGCCCCAGGCAAAGGGTAAGCGTCTCGCATCGATCGGTTGAACCGTATAGGCTCGCGCGGGAAAACGCGCTTTTTCCGTATCGCGACGCGAAGCAATTTACAAGACATCATCCTTTCGCCTTGGTTTTTATTACACACCCTTGGTTCAACTCCGGAATCATATCAAATGATTTTGCGGGTGTAGATACACAATTCACTCGCTCCTTGGCACGAAGGGCCTTTATGCAGTTCTCGGCAGACTCTACTCCTCTGACGGCGGTCTGCGAGGGGGCCGCCGAAAATATAACACTCGCGGATGCGTCGAAACTTCTTTCCGCGATCTTCTTCATAAA
The DNA here is from genome assembly GCA_963737365.1 of uncultured Alphaproteobacteria bacterium. GTDB lineage: Bacteria > Pseudomonadota > Alphaproteobacteria > Rhizobiales > Beijerinckiaceae > Roseiarcus. The sequence goes on along the minus strand of CAVTSD010000001.1, from coordinate 663,436 downwards.
CGTGTGGCCGCTCGATGCTGACCCGGCGATCACCGGCAAGCCGCCTTGTTGGGTCTATCTCAACCCCCGTGCAACCCACCGCGTCAGCCCCGCTAGTATGGCCTTTTTTCGCGCGGACAACGTTCATGGATTTAGGATCGACGACTTTACTCATGATAACTACTGATGCTTCTGGCCCAATTAGGCTGGGCCGGGGTTACGAGCCGAAACAATGCATTTTCTTTAATAAACCGAAAGACTGTGCTACTGTATTCCCAATTGCCGGATCGAGCTCGCTCTTGTCCATTGTGAGAGGACCGGAAAAGGAGGCGTTTGCGGCGGCTGAGACACGGCGCCAAGGGGAATGTATTTTTTGCTTGGATTCGCTGTAACCCATTGAAAAGCCCCGAATTGGCCAAGGAACAAGCAAATCCAAGCCTTTTTCCTTTGTTTCCCTAGGTTTTCCTTGCATTGTCTTGGAGGCGGGAGGCGGTTCCGGGCCAACGCGAGAGCGCAAAAATGTTGCACAAAAGCGCACTTAAGGTCCTGATTTCATTGAGTTGCGTAACTTTGTGCGCGAGGTCTAGCTGGCGATCTCCTCCAAAGCCAGATTGGTCGTTCGCGGCCCAAATAAGCTGATCGTTGCGATCACCACGCCCATCGCCGCGGCGATGAACGTGAAGACGCCGAAGACGCCCGCGTGCTCGAGCACGAAGGCGATGACGAACGAGGAAACGATGACCGAGAGGCGGCTCCACGAATAGACGAAGCCCGCGGCGCGGGCGCGAATGCCGGTCGGGAACAGCTCCTGCTGGTAGGCGTGGAAGCTGAACGACATGATGTTGGCGGCGAGCGTCAGCCCGACCCCCATGGCGACGATGAGCGCCGAACCGAGCGCCTGGCCGAAGACGAGGCCAAAGACGAGGATAGCGGCCGCCGAGACGACGATGATCCATTTGCGTTCGAACCGGTCGCCAAGGAAGAACCCGAGCAAAGGCCCGATCGGGGCCGCGAGCGCGATGACGGTCGTGTAGCCGAGGGTGGTCGAGACCGTGATCCCCTGCTTGACGAGGAGCGAGGGCACCCAGTTGTTGAAGCCGTAATAGCCGATCGTCTGGAAGATATTGAACACGCTCATAAGAATCACCCGGCCGCGAATGCCGGGAAGCCACAAATCGCGAAAGCCGCTTGCCGGCGACACAGGCTCCTCGGGGCCGGGCGGCGGCAGCGGCCGGCCGTATTCGGCCTCGACCTTCGCTTCAATCAGGCTCAACACCCGGTCCGCCTCGGCCAGCTTCCCATGCTTGGCGAGCCAGCGCGGACTCTCCGGCAAGGCGCGTCGCAAGAAAACGACGACCGGCGCGGCGACCACCCCGATCAGCACCACCCAGCGCCAGCCCTCGAGCCCGAAGGGCGCAGTTGGGACAAGCATATAGGCAAGGAACGAAACGACCGGCACGGCGACGAAGCCGATCGCCTGGTTGATGGCGAAGGCGCGCCCGCGCAGGCTTTTGGGCGCCATCTCGCTCAGATAGGCGCCGATCGTCACCATCTCGACGCCGAGGCCAACGCCGCAGATGAGACGCCAGAAGTTGACCCCGGCCGCGTCGTGCTGGAGCGCCACCATGACGTTGGCGGCGGAATACCAGAGAAGCGACCAAGTGAAGATTGCCCGGCGGCCGAAGCGGTCGGCAAGAAAGCCGCAAAGGATGGTGCCGATGAAGAGGCCAGTGAAAAGGGCGGCGATGAAGCTCGCAACTCCCGCGGTCCCGAACAGGCCCGTGGTGGTCGCTTTGAGCACGCCAGACTTGACCAGGCTCGGCGCGACATAGGCCGAAAACAGAAGGTCGTAGAACTCGAAGAACATGCCGAAGCCCAGCAGCGCCACGATCGTCCAGATCGTGCGCGTCGCCGGCAGGCGGTCGATGCGGGCCGAAATCGCGCCCGCGCTTAGGCCGGCCGCTCCGCTGTCGTTCATGTTTCCTCGCCTGGGCGCGCGCGCCCCGCGCTTATGCCTCGCGCTTCACCGCTTTAAGACGCGCGCTTGCATACGCGTGTCAAATGAGCGCGGGCGCTCGGCGGCTCAAGCCTGGTTCAGCATCGCGCGGTCGACGCTCAACGGGCCGCCGCCCGCGAAGGCGAAATAGAGGAATATGAAGCAGAACAGGACCGCCAGTTCGCCGGCATTAACAATCGGGTAGAACGAGCGCGGCGCGTGCGCCATGAAATAGGCGAAGGCCATTTCCCCCGACAGTATAAACGCGACGATCCTCGTAAAGGCGCCGACGAGAAACAGGGCGGCGCCGATCGTCTCGAGGATTGCCGCGAGTATGAGAAGCCCGCTCAGAGACGGGACCGGCGAGGGGGCAGGAAAGTTGAACACCTTCGACAGCCCGTGCTCAAGAAACAGGAGCCCAACCACAATTCGCAGAATGCTGAGGATATAAGGCCGAAACCTCTCCATCGTCGTGTAAAGCCCGTTCATCGCCGCCTCCCGCTTTTGCAAAAGCAAATTCCCCGAATAACCTGTCGAGGACGATTAGAATTCTATCGCGGCATCGGCGTTGCTTCATGCGCTTTTCAGCAGCATTCCCGGATCACATTCACTTGATCGATGGGGGTCTTCGCTGTGGTTTTTCGCCGCCAGGACTTTCGTTCGGCGCCTCCAGACATGTTGCGATCACCTGAGCGACGGCGCGCTCGGAAAGCTTCTCATCCCACCAGGCCACCGATCGGCGGTGCAGGTCCGAGAGGCGCTCCGGGTCGGCCGACAGCGCTTTCACTTCGGCTCCTAGATTGGCCCAGTCGTCAATCTGTATCGCCGGGCAACCGACATAAAACCAGTGGGGCGGAAGCCGATCGCAGATGACGACGCAGCCCTGCCGCATCGCTTCAAAGAAGCGATAGGTCTCAACAGAAGATCCGCGCGGAGCAAGCGCGATCTTCGTATCAGCCATGATCTCGGTATAGCGATCGCCAGAGCCCGTCATCGTGCTTTCGGTGAAGGACGCAGTTCTGCCGTAAAAGACTCGCGCCGGCGCCCAGGCGACCAGCTTCTGCAAGGCATCGGCCATCCGCGCGCGCGCGATGACCTTCGGGGTCGCGACCAGCCTCTTTGGCGAAAACTTCGGATAAGCCCTGTTTTCGATGCTGCCGAGGAATCCGACCAAGTATCGGCGCGATTCAAAAGGCTTCCCGGGCAGATCCGTTTGCCGGGCGTAGCCTAGCGGGAGCACCATCTTTCTGTCGCCGTGCTTGGGCGACCAACCGGCCTGACCGAGGTAGGACAAGTAGCGCCGGCTCCAGAATCCCCAGTCCCTGACGCATTTCAGCACCGTTGCTGGCGATTGCCCGCTGAGCGAAGCGCCGCACCAGGGCTCAAATCCGTAAGTCTTGAAAACGTACCGTACCTTGGTCAGGTAGGGCGGAATCCAGCATTCTTCGTCGCTTCTGATGACTGCAACAACGTCGTCCCCATAGGAGGGCAACTCATCGACAAGAATGTGGTTGGAGATCAAATAGAAAGTCAGTCCGCTCAGCGATGAGCCTTTCTCGAATTCCTTGAAAATCCGCACCCAATAATTGAAGAAGTAGCCGTCAGGTTTATCCTGCCAAGTAAGTATGTCTAGCTCGAAGGGCTTTGCCTCCCACGGGGTGCAGGCAATGTAACGCGATCGGCTTGCGCTCATGGTCGCCCTCGCACCTCGGCGGTCGTTGTCATTCCCTGACCTGCTTCAGCGCCGCGGCGGCGGCGAAAGGCGCAAGCGCGATGGCTGCGAGCGACATCGCACATAGGGCGAGGAACGGGCTTAAGAAGGGCGATGCGCCGGCGCTGGCGGCTGACGCTGCGGCGACGCCGAAGATCAGCACTGGAATCGTAAGCGGCAGGACCAGAATCGCCATGAGCAAGCCGCCCCGCCTCAGCGAGACAGTGAGCGCCGCCCCGATCGCGCCAATCATAGTCAGCGCCGGCGTTCCGGCGGCAAGCGTCGCCGCGGTTAACGCGAGCGGCAGGGGCGCCATCGCTAGCATCAGCCCGAACAGAGGACTCAAAACAACGAGGGGCAGCGCGCTCGTCGTCCAATGTGCGGTGCATTTGATGAGCACTGCGATCTCGAGCGGCAGTGACCCGTTGATCAGAAGGTCGAGCGAGCCGTCGTCGTGATCGGCCTGGAATAGCCGGTCAAGGCCGAGGAGGGTCGCGAGCAGGGCCGCGATCCACAGAATTGCTGGTCCGAGCCGCGCAAGAAGATTGAGGTCGGGTCCGAGCGCGAACGGCATGACTGCGACCAGGATCAGGAAGAACACGATGCCGACCGACGCGGCCCCGCCGATGCGCCGGGCGATGCGCCACTCGCGGAGGAAGAGGGCGAGCGCTGCGCTCAACTCAAGCCGCTTCCCGCACAAAACCCAGCCTCAGTTCCTGCGCGCCATCGAGTCCCAGCTCGCCGTGGACGGCCGCGACCAGGATGCCGCCGTCTTTGAGGTGCGTCCGCATGATAGCGGCGAGCGCGACTTGAGCGGCGGCGTCCAGCGCGGTGGACGGCTCGTCAAGCAGCCAGAGCGGGCGTTTGGCGACCATGAGGCGAGCAAGCGCCACGCGCCGCCGCTGCCCGGCGGAGAGCAGCCGCGCAGGAAAATCGATCGCATGGGCCAGGCCAAGCGCCGAAAGCGCCGCTAGTTGCGCCGCGCGCGAGCCATCGCCGCTGAGCGACGCCGCGGCGAAGGCGAGGTTTTCGCCTGCGGTCAGTGCGACTTTAACCCCGTCCAGGTGGCCCAGATAATGCGCCTGTTCGCCGACCGTGCGCTCGTAATCGCCGCCCTCCAGCGCAAAGCCGCCGCTTTCAATCGGCAGGAAGCCCGCGAGCGCTCTCAAGAGGCTCGTTTTCCCCGCGCCGTTGGGCCCGGTCACGATCAGGGCCGCACCCGCTGCCGCTTCGAACGAGAGTCCGGCGATGACCCGCCGCCCGCCTCGGTCGATGGTCAGATCCCAGGCTTTGAGCCGCATTGCCTCTCCGTGCGGGTAATAGCGGGTCGCGTCGCGCGCTCCGTTCCCTGACGCCTCTGCCTAGCCCGAACAAACTTAAAGAAACGCCAGCCGGTCATTCACCGCGATAGCCTGGCCGGTGATAAAGCCGTTGCCGATCACCATGACCGTCGCCTGCGCCACGTCTTCCCCTTGCCCGCTCCCAATGCGCCAGTCACCAGCGCGACACGTCCTTGGAGACCAACGCGTTTTACGCACCTTTGAGACGAATAGCCGGCCTGAAACTTGCGTTGGAATCCGGTTTGTGTAGCCCACGCGTCCGATTATATCTATAAGCCTTCCCATCCCCACGCCTCGTCCGGAGCGCCCGAAATGGCCAGCCTCGACAGCTTCAAATGCCGCAAAATGCTGACCGTCGGGGCGAAGACTTACGAGATTTACTCGCTCAAGGCGGCCGAGAAGAACGGGCTCGCCGGGGTCTCCAAACTTCCTTTCTCGCTCAAGATCGTCCTTGAAAACCTGCTGCGCAACGAAGATGGGCGCACCGTCAAAAAGGCGGACATCGAAGCGGTCGCAGCTTGGATCGAGAATCGCGGCAAGACGGAACACGAAATCGCGTTCCGCCCGGCGCGGGTGCTGATGCAGGACTTCACCGGCGTGCCCGCGGTGGTCGATCTCGCCGCAATGCGCGACGCGATGGTCAAGCTTGGCGGCGATCCCGATAAGATCAATCCGCTGGTGCCGGTCGACCTCGTCATCGACCATTCGGTCGTGGTCGACTATTTCGGCACCGGCAAGTCGCTCGGCCAGAACGTGGCGCGGGAGTACGAACAGAACCAGGAGCGCTATCGCTTCTTGAAATGGGGCCAGCAGGGGTTCTCCAACTTCCGCGTCGTGCCGCCCGGCACCGGCATTTGCCACCAGGTCAATCTCGAATATCTCGCCCAGACCGTTTGGACGGCGAAGGAGAAGCGGAACGGCAAGGCGGTCGACGTCGCCTTCCCGGACACGCTGGTCGGCACCGACAGCCATACCACCATGGTCAACGGCCTCGCCGTTCTCGGCTGGGGCGTGGGCGGCATCGAGGCGGAAGCCGCCATGCTCGGTCAGCCTCTGTCGATGCTGCTGCCCGAGGTGATCGGCTTCAAGCTAGAGGGCGAATTGCGCGAGGGCGTGACGGCGACCGACCTCGTGCTGACCGTCACCCAGATGCTGCGCAAGAAAGGCGTCGTCGGAAAATTCGTCGAGTTCTACGGCTCGGGCCTCAACGCGATGACAGTCGCCGACCGCGCCACCATAGCCAATATGGCGCCTGAATATGGCGCGACCTGCGGATTGTTCCCGATCGACGCACAGACGCTCGCCTATCTGAAGACCTCCAGCCGCAAGTCTGCGCGTCTGGCTCTGGTCGAGGCTTATGCGAAAGCGCAGGGCGCATTCCGGACCCGCTCGACGCCAGACCCTGTCTATTCCGATACGCTTGCGCTCAACCTCGGCGAGGTCACGGCCTCGCTCGCTGGCCCGAAGCGACCGCAGGATCGGGTCGTCCTGACCGAGGCCAAGACCGGCTTCGCCGCCGCCATGACCAACGAATTCCGGCAGGGAGAAACGATAGCCGAGCGCCACAAGGTCGAGGGGACGAACTACGATCTCGGGCACGGAGACGTCGTCATCGCCGCCATAACCTCCTGCACCAACACCTCCAACCCCAGTGTCATGATGGCGGCAGGACTTCTGGCGCGTAACGCGGTCGCCAGAGGCCTCACTGTCAAGCCGTGGGTCAAGACGTCCCTCGCCCCGGGCAGCCAGGTGGTGCAGGACTATCTCAAGGAGGCCGACCTCCAGCGGCCGCTCGACAAGCTCGGCTTCAACATCGTGGGCTTCGGCTGCACGACCTGCATCGGCAATTCCGGCCCGCTTGCGCCCGAGATTTCGGCCACCATCGCCAAGCGCAACCTGGTCGCTGCGGCTGTTCTTTCGGGCAACCGAAACTTCGAGGGCCGCGTGAACCCGGACGTGCGCGCGAACTACCTCGCTTCCCCGCCGCTGGTCGTCGCTTACGCTCTAGCTGGCTCGATGCAGATCGACCTCACTCGCGATCCACTTGGCGTCGACAAGCAGAGCAAGCCGGTTTACCTCGCCGACATATGGCCGAAGACGGAAGAGATCGAGCAATTCGTCGAGGCCACCATCACCGCGAAAATGTTCAAAACGAAATATGCGAGCGTGTTTGACGGCGACGCCAACTGGCGGAAGGTCAAGGCGCCGACGGGCCAGACTTACGCTTGGGACATCGGCTCGACCTATGTTCAGGAGCCGCCCTATTTCGAGGGACTGACCAAGACGCCGATCCCGGTCGCCGATATCGAGAACGCCCGCATTCTCGCGCTCTTCCTCGATTCCATCACCACCGATCACATCTCGCCCGCGGGTTCGATCAAGGTTGCGAGTCCGGCCGGGCAATATCTCGTCGAACATCAGGTGCGCCCGGTCGACTTCAACCAATACGGAACCCGGCGGGGCAACCACGAGGTGATGATGCGCGGCACCTTCGCCAACATCCGCATCAAGAACCAGATGGTGAGAGACGAGACGGGCAATGTGGTCGAGGGCGGCTTCACACTCATGCAGCCGTCCGGCGAGCGTCTCGCGATTTATGACGCCGCGATGCGCTATCAGGCCGAGAAAGTTCCCTTGGTCGTGTTCGCGGGCCGTGAGTATGGCACGGGTTCATCGCGCGACTGGGCGGCCAAGGGCACGAAGCTCTTGGGCGTGCGCGCGGTGATCGCGCAGAGCTTCGAGCGCATCCACCGTTCGAACCTCGTCGGCATGGGGGTCTTGCCGCTCGTGTTCGAAGAGGGAACGAGCTGGCAGACGCTGGGCTTGAAGGGCGACGAGACCGTGACGATCCACGGGCTCGGCGAAGCGTTGAAGCCGCGTCAGACGCTGGAGGCCGAGATCGTCAGCGCTCGCGGCGGGACGATGAGCGTGCCGCTCACCTGCCGGATCGATACGCTGGACGAACTCGAATACTTCCGCAACGGTGGGATCCTGTCTTACGTCCTTAGGCAGCTCGCGGCCTAGCGATGTTGTTCAGGTCGATCTATTTGGGTTTCCTTGGTTGGTGGCCGTTTTGCCCCGAAAACCCCCGAATATGAGGGTTGGATTTTCTTGGATTTCCTTGGATTCTCTCGTCCGAATCGAGACTTTTCAATGGGTTACACGGGAAAAACGTTCAAAGTTTTTCGTGCGGCTTTCTGGGTTGCAAGGCCGCTAGCGGAAGCGCCAAAAGACGATCTTGAATTGGGGATTGTCCATCGGTCGAGCTTAACTTTGTTTCTGATTTTATGCAATTAATTACCGCCTGGGCTGTTGCACTTTTGGCTTAACCAAAAGGCAACTTGCGAGTTAGCCTCGCGCTCCAAGTCAGCCCCACAAAGTCCTCGTGTCGAGCCAGCGAATGCGTCCGCCGCGCTGGCGAACCTCTTCCATCATGTGCTGAGCGCCGCCCGGCCCGTCGCCGCCCTCGCCGTTCCAGAGACAGACAAAGTCGACCTTGTCGGCGCCGAAACGCACGGCTGCATCGAGTATCCAGCGGTTGTTGCGTTCATAAGGGTCCTGGCCCTCGTTGAGAGGACCGAGTTCGTGCGGCGCGATGTGCAGGGCCGATCGGGCTTTGGCGGCGAAAAACCGCTCGCGCCAGTCTTTGTCGGCAAAATCGACCGACGTCTCAAGGAAGTTCGACTCCTCGAACGGGATGTAGATCTCGACCAGCGCAGACCGCCCGAGCACGGCTTCCGCGAACAAAAGATCGCCACCGCACGCGCCGCCGCAGACGCCAAGGTCGTCGGAGCCCATGTGGAGGTCAGCCAAAGCGCCAGCAATCGCTCTCGAGGCGATTGACTCTTTGTCGGCTGGAAAGCGTGGCTTCTCGCGACCGGGGGCGTCGATCATGTGTCCGCTAAACAGCACGACCTTTCGAGGCGGCTGACGGCTTGGCCCAGGCATGGACGCGCTCCGCTCGCTGTTTGCTCGACGCTCACGCGTAGAAATGATGGACCGGTCGCAGTCTGCGTACTGAGCGACTTGCTCGTCAGGCGAAATAAACTTTGCGGCGATACTGCCGCGCGAAATTATAGCAGAGAGACAAGTGCTCTTCCGGGCTATCGTAGCCGAAGACCTCCCGGCCCTCCAACATAAAGGCCTTTTTCGGGGCTGTTCCGGGCGGATCGTTCTTCACCAAGAGCCTGAGCTCCTTGTCCAGCGCGATCGCTGCGCCCACCTCGATCATTGTATTGCGTCGGTCACCGGAAAGATCCGCGATGACAAGAGCCGCTTTCTCGATCCGGCTGACGATCTCCCTCGGCGCGTTCATTCCGGACAATCCCTCGCCCCGCTCAAAGGGCATATTGCTGCCCCGCTCCACGACCGTTTTGAGGTCGTCCGATTTGTTCTTGAGAGACCCTGCGTAGAAGATGAAGGCGCCCGAATTGTCGCGAGGTTGTTGTTCCAGCTTCTCATCGAACGCTTGCAAGACGCTCTGCAGCGCATCGCTGTCTGCGTTCACGCTCAACTGGACAGCGCGGAACGCATAGTTGGCTATCTCTTCGGGGATCTGCACGCCCTGCTCGTAAAGCAATAAAAGCGGCTTGTTGATCGCCACCGCATCTTTCGCTTCGCCTAGCATGAATTGCGACGTGTAATTGTGGTCCTGCTGCGAGGGATCGTACGGTAGCACCACAACCATCCCGCGCGTGGTGCGGACGATTGCTTCAACCCTTTTTACGCCGAACCGTTGGTGGCTCGGCGAGTTGCCGACCAGTCGCCACCCCAAATCAGGTTGCTTCAGAGCCTCCAGAGCGCGAGCCGTCACGGGGGTTCGCCTGCTCCAGGGCGCGGACAGATAAACGTCATAGTCATTGTCGACGCGTCGCGGGGCTCGACCTCCGAGCGAACGAAGGAGAGTCGCAATGGCCTGCGGGGTCACCTTTTCAAAGTCGAGGATTTCTCCGGTTTTGAGCTGATCGAGTGGGTCATGCTGCTCAAGTTTTGCAGCAATGACTGAAAATTCGTCGTTCTCACTTTGCTGAGCAAAAGACCATTCCAGTTCCTTCTTGCACCATGGCCTCTTCTTCCAAAGCTCCGACAAGAAGAAAATCGCGGCGCGCGAATCCCCAATCGCTTTGCTCAATAAGTCAGACGATCCTTCGGACGCATTCCCACTCCGATCGTCAAACCAGACCTTCACATTGGCCATTCGGCTGAGCAAACGAACAATCGGGTCAACGCGCGAGAAATCGGCGTGAGCGTAGCTGACGAAGACGTCATAACTCCGCTTCTGAAAAGGTATTCCAGCCACCCGCTTCCCCGTGGGTCGCAGCGCCTAATACTCAAATTCATCGATCACGCAACCGAGCGTTCAGATAATCGCGTGATTGCCGAATCTTAGCAAGCCGAGGATTCAAGGCTGATGAATTGCGTCGTGGACTCGGTGCGACCTCCGGCTTGTCGTCAAGCGGACCGGTCGCGAGCGTTAGCGCCCGCAAGGCTCTCACTGTCGGGAATTTTGCGGAGTGCGACTCAAGTACAGGGGTGCCCGCGCCAAGCGAGCAGACCCGATTTTCCAGTCCGAAGACCAGCCCCTCCTAGGTGAAAAACGTCGGCGCTCCCAAGTCGCCGACGTACAGGCGCCTACTTGACCAACCTGGGACCGGCAGCGGCGCGGGTATATTCGCTCTCCTGCACGACGCCGAGCCTTCGGGCGACTTCGGTATAGGCCTCGATCATGCCCCCAAGGTCCTTGCGGAACCGGTCCTTGTCCATCTTGTCGTTGGTCTTGACGTCCCACAGACGACACGAATCGGGACTGATCTCGTCGGCGAGCACGATCCGCATCGTCTCGCCTTCCCACAACCGGCCAGTTTCGATCTTGAAATCGACCAGCCGTATGCCGACCCCAAGGAAGAGCCCGGACAGAAAATCGTTGACGCGAATCGCGAGCGCCATGATGTCATCGATTTCCTGCGGCGCAGCCCAGCCGAACGCCGTGATGTGCTCTTCCGAGACCATCGGGTCGTTCAGCTGATCGTTCTTGTAATAAAACTCGATGATCGACCTCGGAAGCTGCGTGCCTTCCTCTAGGCCGAGGCGAGTGGACAACGACCCGGCCGCGACATTGCGCACCACGACCTCGAGCGGAATGATCTCCACCTCGCGAATCAATTGCTCGCGCATATTGATTCGGCGGATGAAATGTGTCGGCACGCCAATGTCATTCAGCCGCTGGAAGACATATTCGGAGATTCGGTTGTTGAGAACGCCCTTGCCCTCGATGACCTCATGCTTCTTGGCGTTGAACGCGGTCGCGTCATCCTTGAAGTACTGGATGAGCGTGCCAGGCTCCGGGCCCTCATAGAGGACCTTGGCTTTACCTTCATAAATGCGTCTGCGGCGATTCATGCGGTGCGACCGTGGCTTGAGGAAATCCATTCGCGTGGCCTTTTCTAACGGCTATCCCGGGGAAGCCGCGATTACGACTTGGGATATGGGGATTCGGACCGCGAAACCCAAGCATTGGACTCGTCCGGACCCGGAGCCTGCACCGTTTCGATAACCTACCTGATTGCCGGCCCCGGCACAAACTTTCCCCATCGCGGGGCCGGTTAGCCAAAGGTCGGGGCGGCGGCGGGTCGATTGGGCATCTGAAATTGTGGCATAGGAAAGCTCTGAAGTCCCAGAAAAGAGAAGGGCCGCTCCTTTCGGAACGACCCTTCCATTGTCGCGCCACGCAAAGCTCGTCGGCGCCCTAGAGTTCTTGCCTAGCGAGAGCTATGCGCGAAATTCCTTCGCGGGGGCAATAACCCAGGCCTCGTCGATCACGCGGGGCGTAAGACAATGAGACACTGGATCACCTCCTTTCGGCTGGTTGACGACACTGGCATGTTACGGTGATTCGAGAAATTTGAAAGCAAGAATTTTTTTAGCGCGGTTAAGAATTCTTTAGGGCTCCGCGAGGGCGGATCAGGCTGCCTGATTTCCATGAAAATTGGTGATGGAGCCAAGCAGCGAATCTTAGCGCCGGCCCAATGATCGCGAGGGCCGCAAATGGCAGATATGCAAGGTTTTCTCGCATATCGTTCGTTGGGAATCGCTTGAAATCAAGCAGAAACGCCAACGCGATGTAATTCATGGCGACGAAGCGAATCGGCGGCCAAAATGTGGGCGGCAGCGCCTGCCGCACACGGCTGACGGAAAGCAGCGCAAGAAGATAGGTGAAAGCGGCGGCGGTCCCAAAAATGATCAACGTCCTGGTCGACGGCGCGTGTCCGGTTAGGCAAAGATAGGCCACAAAGCTGAGATGGACGGAGATAGCAGCGGCGAACGCGAGGCCGAGGTCGCGCGAGTGTTCCTTCAAAGGCGCAAAGACGCTGCCGAAGAGCGAAGTCAATGCGCCGCCTGCGTAGGCAGGCCAAAAGAAGAGAAAGGCTACCCTCGCGCTCGTCGCGAGCGCAAGGGTGATGTTTCCGTGCCTCGGCGCGGCCAACGAGGCGAGGCCCACTCCCAGCGAAGCGCTGAAGGCGATAGCCGGCCACATCCATCTAGTTTGTCGTCCGTCTCTCACTGCGTTTGCCCTCGTGGCCTCACGCTAAGCCTAGTCGTATGAGTTCCGTGACCCGCGGCGCTCTCCGCCTAGGCGGCGCCGGCGACCGCGTCGCACACGTCGCTGACAAGAGAGTCGACGAGCGCTTGATCGTCCGCTTCCCCCATCACCCGGATCACGGGCTCGGTGCCGGAGGGGCGGACCAGAAGTCGGCCACGCGCGCCCAGGCGGGCGGTCGCATCCGCGATCGCCTTCGCCACCGCCGGATTCTCAAGCGGCCGACCGCCCTTGAAACGAACATTGCGCAAGACCTGCGGCACCGGCTCGAATCGACGGCAGACTTCGCTCGCTGGCTTGCCAAGTTTTTGCACCATCGCCAGCACCTGCATCGCCGCCACAAGACCGTCGCCGGTGGTCGAATAGTCGGACAGGATAATATGGCCGGATTGCTCGCCGCCCACGTTGAAGCCTTTTTGCCGCATGCGCTCGATCACGTAGCGGTCGCCGACCGCGGTGCGCTCGAGCGCGAGCCCCAAACTCGCGAGATGGCGCTCGAGCCCGAGGTTCGACATGACGGTAGCGACGACGCCCGGCTTTGCCAATCGGCCTTCGTCACGCCAGCTCTCGGCGATCACGGCCATCACCTGATCGCCGTCGATCAGGCGCCCCTTTTCGTCGATCAGAATCACCCGGTCGGCGTCGCCGTCGAGCGCAATGCCGACGTCCGCCCGCATCTCGCGCACCTTGCGCGCCAAAGCCTCGGGCGCGGTCGAACCGACCTCGAAATTGATGTTGAGCCCGTTGGGCTCGACGCCGATCTTGATCACCTCGGCGCCGAGCTCCCACAGCGCTTCGGGCGCGACCTTGTAAGCGGCGCCATTAGCGCAGTCGACGACCACGCGCAGGCCTTCGAGCGACACCTCGCGGGAGAGCGTCCGCTTGGCGTATTCGATGTAGCGGGCGTCGACGTCGTCGATGCGCTTGGCGCGGCCGAGGTCGGGGGAATTGGCGAGCTTCGGGGCGACGTCGCCGTCCATCAGGGTTTCGATGCGCGCTTCGACCTCGTCCGACAATTTATAGCCGTCCGGGCCGAACAGCTTGATGCCGTTGTCTTCATAAGGGTTGTGGGAAGCAGAGATCATCACGCCCAGGTCGCAGCGCATCGAGCGCGTCAGCATCGCGACCGCCGGGGTTGGGACCGGCCCGAGGAGCAACACATCGGCGCCGACGGAGGTGAACCCCGCGACCAGCGCATATTCGATCATATAGCTCGAGAGCCGGGTATCCTTGCCGATCACCACCCGATGGCGGTGATCGCCGCGGCGAAACGCAAGTCCAGCCGCCTGGCCGACCTTGAGCGCCATATCCGCTGTAATTTGGCTGTTGGCTCGGCCCCGAATGCCGTCGGTGCCAAAATATCTGCGCGCCATCTTATGAAGGCTCCCCGGCGAGTTGCCGCTATTCAAACGCTGCGCGGCCGTCATATAGCATACTTGCAGGTAAAAGTTTCACAAATGGTTGCTAGACGTTAACCCTGCGGACGGCGTTGCCCATCCCACGTTCGGCGCCTAGAGTGTCCAAGCTCGCCCGAAAATCCCTCAGCCGCCCTTTGGGAGAACGCCGATGATCCGGACCGTCGCCACCAAGCCGTTTGCCGACCAAAGGCCGGGCACCTCGGGTCTGCGCAAGCAGGTCACGGTCTTTCAGGAGCCGCACTACCTCGAAAACTTTATCCAATCGATTTTCAATTCCCTCGAGGGATTTCAGGGCAAGATGCTCGTCCTGGGCGGGGACGGGCGCTTTTTCAACCGCGAGGCGATCCAGATCGTGATCAAGATTGCTGCGGCGAGCGGCTTTGGCCGCATCGTCGTCGGCAAAGGCGGCATCCTATCAACCCCGGCCGTCTCGGCTTTGATCCGCGCCCTGAAAGCTTACGGCGGGATCATCCTGTCGGCGAGCCACAATCCCGGCGGCCCAAACGGGGATTTCGGCGTCAAGTACAACATCGGCGCCGGCGGCCCCGCCCCCGAGAATGTCACCGAGGCGATCTTCGGCCACACCAAGACGATCTCCGAATACAGGATTTCCGACGCTGCCGACGTCGACATCGATCGTCTCGGAACCGTCAAGGTCGAGGGGACCGAGATCGAAATCATCGATCCGGTCACGCAATATCTCTCTCTGATGAAGACGCTGTTCGACTTCGACGCGATCCGCGCTCTATTCGCGTCGGGCTTTCGCATGCGTTTCGACGCGCTGCATGCGGTGACCGGCCCCTATGCGCATGTGATCTTCGAGGACGAACTGAAGACCGGCGCCGGCACGGTGGTCAACGGCACGCCCTTGCCCGATTTCGGCGGCCACCACCCCGATCCCAATCCGACCTACGCCAAGGACCTCTTCGACTACATGATGTCGGCCGGCGCCCCGGACTTCGGCGCGGCGTCGGATGGCGACGGCGACCGCAACATGATCCTGGGCCGCAACGCCTATGTCACACCCTCCGATTCGCTCGCGATCCTCAGCGCCAACGCCCATTGCGCCCCGGGCTACGCCAAGGGCCTTGCGGGCGTCGCGCGTTCGATGCCGACCAGCGCCGCCGCGGACCGCGTCGCCGCCAAGCTCGGGATCAAGTCCTACGAGACCCCGACGGGATGGAAGTTCTTCGGCAACCTGCTCGACGCGGGCTTGGCGACCCTGTGCGGCGAGGAAAGCTTTGGCACCGGCTCGAACCACATCCGCGAGAAGGACGGCGTCTGGGCGGTTCTGTTCTGGCTAAATATTCTCGCCAAACGCCGCATATCCGTGCTCGACCTCGTGAACGAGCATTGGCGGACTTATGGTCGCAACTATTATACGCGGCATGACTACGAGGCGATCGACCTCGCCGCCGCCAAGGGCCTGATGGCGGCGCTCGGCGATGCGACCAAGACCCTTCCCGGCAAGAATCTCGGAGCCCACAAGGTCGAAGCGGCGGATGATTTCGCCTATCACGACCCGGTCGACGGCTCGGATGCGGCCGATCAGGGGATACGGGTGATGTTCGAGGGCGGCTCGCGGATCGTCTACCGGCTGTCGGGAACCGGCACTGTGGGCGCGACGCTCCGCGTCTATATCGAGCATTACGAGCCGGCCTCGGGCAAGCTCGATCAGGACACCCAGGCTGCGCTCGCCGACCTCATCGCGCTTTCACGAAGCCTGGCTGAGATCGAGAAGCGGACCGGCCGAAAGGAACCGACTGTTATCACCTGAGGCCTCGGCGCTCGCGCCGTCTGCGAAGTCCGGATCGAACCTTTTCAGGGAGTTGTGGCGCGATTAGCGGGTCACGCGCCGCTTGACTTGGCGCTGGGAGCTCGCAAGGACCTCGGGGTTTGGACAAGGCTCAGTTTGCCTCCGCAAACCTTGACCTTAAGCCCCTTTTGGACTCGATGACCGGAAAGAACGGCAAGCGCGCTGCTATAGAAGCGCGGTTAGATAATTGTAGTGTAGGGACGCACATGCGGAAGTTGGTGGCGTGGCTGCTATTCGCGTTAGCGCTTTTTACGCCAGTTGCCGTAGTTTCTGGCCCAGTCTCTTTGTATCTCCGAATGTCGGCAATTAATAATGGTACAGCAAGTCCTCAGAACTCGACAGGTCAAAACTATGCAATCAACGCGCAGAGATTTCTTAGTCCCAAGTTAACTGTATACGTAAAACGCGATTATTACCTAGCATATTTGGTTTCTGAAGGTATATTCTTCGCTTGGTTAGTAAGCATAGTTTGCCCTGCGATTGTGGCGCAAATCCTGGGCCTCGGCAGACAAGCTAAGTGATATTTGCGGATTTCGCTCTTGGTAGTCGCTTTGCTGATTCGGAACCGGCGCCCTCTCTTAAGCATTGCTGACCTATGCTGCGGGCGCGTGCAAAGGATGACGCTCGCAGGGCCGCGAACCCGGGTGCTCGCCGCATTGCCGCCCCTTTCGCTCTGGCATAAGAGAGGCCGCCCATGGTCAATCTCGCCAATCCGACGGCCTTCGTCGAGCTGACGCGCCGGGTTCTGCCCTGGCTCGCGGCGGCGACGGCCGTCCTCTTTGTCGCCGGTCTATGGCTCTCGTTCGCCGCGCCGCCTGACTATCAGCAGGGCGAGACGGTCAAGATCATGTATCTCCACGTGCCGGCGGCCTGGATGGCGACCTTCGTCTACGCCGTCATGACGGCCGCGGCCCTCGGCACGCTGGTCTGGCGCCATCCCCTTGCCGACGCTGCTCAGAAGGCCGCCGCGCCGCTCGGCGCGGGATTCACCTTCATCTGCCTCGCCACCGGCTCGCTCTGGGGCAAGCCGATGTGGGGCACGTATTGGGTCTGGGACGCGCGCCTGACTTCGGTGCTGATCTTGTTCATTCTCTATCTTGGCCTCATCGCGCTCTGGCGCGCGATTGACGATCCAGGCCGCGCGGCGAGAGCTGCGGCGATCCTGACCCTGGTCGGCGCGGTCGATCTGCCGATCATCAAGTTCTCGGTCGACTGGTGGAACACCTTGCATCAGCCGGCGTCGGTATTCCGTCTCGGCGGACCGACCATTGCGCCCGAGTTGCTCATCCCGCTGCTTGTGATGTCGCTCGCCTTTACCTGCCTCTTTTTGACGCTGCATCTGATGGCGATCCGCAACGAAATCCTGCGCCGGCGGATTGCCCGGATCACGATGCTCGCAGCCGTCGAGGGCGACCGGCTCGCGCCCGAACTTGCGCCGAGGGGCGCGTGATGGGCGACCCGCACATTGGTTTTATCGTTGTGGCCTACGCGGTCGCGGCCGCGACGATTGCGGCGATGATCGGTTGGGTGGCGCTAGACTTCCGTCGGCTGAACGCCCAACTCGATCAGGCGACGCGAGCACTCGCCGGCGCTCGCAGCGCCGAGGGCCGCGAGCGCTCATGAGCGTTGAGGCTGAAACCACAACGGTTCATCGTCCCCGGCGCTGGCTCGTCTACCTGCCGCTCGTTCTCTTCATGGCGCTCGCGTGGCTCTTATTCCAGCGGTTGGGCGCGGGCGATCCGGCTAGCATTCCCTCGGTTCTGATCGGCCAGTCAGCTCCGCCGCTCAATTTATCCGGTCTTGATGGGTCGCCAGGCCTGAGCGACGCGGACTTGCGCAGCGGCCATGTCAGCGTGGTCAACGTATTCGGCTCCTGGTGCGAGCCGTGTCACTTCGAGCATCAATATTTGATGGCGCTCGCCGCCGATCCCGAGCTCAAGGCCAAGGGCGTCGCCATCTATGGGGTCGCGCAAAAAGATTCGGCCGAAAATATTCGCCGTTTCCTGGGCGCCAAAGGCGACCCATACGTCAAGGTGGGTCTCGACCAGGACGACCGCGCCGGCATCGATTGGGGCGTCTATGGCGTGCCCGAGACGTTTGTCGTCAAGGGCGACGGGAAGCTGGTGTTCAAGCTCGTCGGGCCGATCACCGCCGCGACGCTTGATAGCCAGATCAAGCCGCAGATCTTGAAGGCGATGAACTAAGGAAAGCGACTAAGAGCGGGGTGCCCCGAAAGCCGCTTTCGTTCGCCGGCAGCCTCCTTCATGCGCTTCGAGCGGGCTGCCTCCAAGACCTCAGCGAGAACAGCGCCAAAGAGGCAGCGATCAGGCCGGAGCCAAGAAAAAACGTGAAGTCAATCACGAAGTGCAGATCGGCGATCCAGTACGACAAGCCGAGCGATATGAAGGCGGTCAGCGCGGGGACCAGGTTGAGAAACATGGTGACAAAGCCATTGTCACCGCCGGTGACCGTCAGCGCGATCTGATAGAGGACACGGCCGAGCGAAGCGGCGACGATCGTGCCGAAGATCATGAGCAGGATCGGCTCGAGCTGATTGAAATTCAGTTCATTGCGCCAGTAGAGGACTGAGAGGCAGCCCGGAATCAAGATCACGTTCGCGGTGAGAAAGTTGGCCGCGATGGCGGCCGATTCGTCATATTCGCCGAACCATTTGCCGACCAGAGTGCCTCCGAGCGCCGAGGCCAATGGCACGGGAATCGCATAGATCCAGCTGCCATGGAAAAAACTGTCCGACAGTTGGCTGAGATTTGACGTGTTCTTGTCGCCGAGCTGGCTCCAGGCGACCGCCATGGCGCCAATGAACGCGCCGGCAAAACAGCCAAAAAACGTCGCCCGCGAAATCGGGATCGGAACGCCGGCGAGGAACAGCGCCACCAAAGCGGCCCAAAACGGCGAAAGGTTGAGGATTGCCGAAATAATGATCGGATGAGCGTTGCTGAGGCCGAAATTATAGAGCAGGAGGCCAGTCAGTCCGATGGCGAAGATGATTCCCAGATATCCGTAGTTGATGGGCTTCCTGATCAGACTAAGAAAATCTCGGCGGCTTTTGGACCGACTGAGCAACAGGGGAAGCGACACGAGCAGGGAGACCTGGGTGAGAGCGACAAACTGCAAGGTATTGAGATGCCTGGCGGCCGGGAACGAAAACGGCTCCTGCGTCGCATAGAGGAAGGCCGTGATCACCGAATAGAGGCTTCCAAGACGGTAATTGATCGAGGACGCATCTTGAGACATAGCCTGGGTCCCCTAGCCTGCCTGCGGGCAAAACCCGCTCACTTCGCGTCAGCCCGTGATTGGCGCATGGGCGCCGTTGACAGCGCGTCCAGAACCCATCCTATCGAAGCCGATGGCGACCGTCAGGATTCTCTCACTCGCACTCGCGGCAATCGCCGCACCCGCTTTCGGCTTCGGCATGGATATTGAGTCCCATGGTCGGGGCGCGCTCTGCGGCGGGCGTCCCTATGCAAGGGTCAGCGTTCCGAACGGCGCTTCACCTTATGTCGAACTCACCGCCGACGGGGTGAGCGGCCCATTCCTCTTGGACTACGGCGCGACGCGAAGTTCGCTGTCCGCGTCGGCATTCTCGGGCCCGGACGGATCGATGAGAACGGCCGCCATCTCCCTTCCGGGCATCGACAAAGCCGATTTTCACCTCGCCCGATATTACCTTATGCTTCAACCGGGGAAGGGGCAGCTTGGGGTCATCGGCGACGACCTTCTGTCGCAATTTACCGTCCAACTGACGGACAGCACGGCCTTCCTGAGCGCCGAGACCTGCCGACCCGAGGCGCTGATCGCGCGGGGTTTCACCCCTATCGCTCAGAAAGGCTTTTTTTCCTCCGACCCCTCCAAGACCGGCGCTCGGCTGCCCAATGTTCCGGTCGTTTTCTTGCGGCTTGGCGATGTTCGCGTCTGGGCGCAAATCGACACCGGCTACGAGGATTTCGTCTATTCCCGCTCGATCGACATCAACCAGGCTTTGTTCGACCGGCTCGTCGAGAACGGCGCCAAGCTCGACCGGATCGAAGACATCGCCATCTGGACATGCGACGGACGCGAGCACTGGCCTGTTTACCGCGTCATGGACCGTACGCTCAGCATCGAGAATGAACAGGGGCGGCAAATCGTCGAGACCAACGATTTCCATCTGATCGTGAAGTCCGCCAACACCTGCGGAGGGATTGCGGACATGCCTGAGCCCGCGGCGCAACTGGGCGCTTCGTTCCTCGGTCTGTTCGGCGACGTGATTTTCGATCCGAGAAACACGATTGTCTGGCTCGGCGGCGCCCGGACCGGAGACGGCGGCGGTCAGTGACCCGTCTGCGTGGCGAGGGTCGCAAGCCGCGCGCCGACTGCTTCAAGAAGCAGTTCATGCGCCCTTGTGGCAATATCCTCCATCGAGGGCGAGTTCGCGAGTAGCGAACGCGCGCGGCTCACAATTTCCGCTTTTGTGGGGATGTGAGGCAGGTTGAACTCGCTGAAGACTTCCCTCGCGGCAAAAGGTTGCGCCTGGGCGAGGCGAGCGCGGAGATCCGCCAGCCCGCTGTTTCCCAGCGCTGCGGCGACCGCCGCCGCAATTCTCTCAGGGTAATAACTTTCCGCCACCAGCGACGCCGCGCGACTGATCACTCGAGTTCCAAGCTTATGCTGGTTCCGCATGACCTCGGGCGTGGGGCGCTTCAGATTCCACACCAGGCCGAGACGCTCGAGCAGCGTCAGGAGATAGAAGGTCGGATCATATTCCCACCAGCGGAATCCCTGCCGCGCGCTGCTTTGGTAGGCATGATGATTGTTGTGCCAGCCCTCGCCCATGGTGATGATGGCGAGAAGCCAGTTGTTGCGGGAATCGTCGCCTGTGACGTAGCGCCGCTTGCCGACAAGATGGGCGAGCGAATTGATGGAGAAGGTTCCGTGGTAGACTGCGACCGTGCTCCAGAAGAAGCCAACGATAAGGCCCGGCCAGCCGGCAATGGCGAAGCAGAGGACGGCGAGCACGAAAGCCGGAACCTGTTCGTAGCGATGGAGCCACATCAGTTCAGGGAACTTGGCGAAATCGGCGATTCGATTGACGTTCATCGTGTCCTGGCCGCGGGAGAAGATCCAGCCGACATGACTGTAAATGAAGCCCGTATGGCGCGGCGAATGGACGTCGAGCTCGGTATCGGAGTGGAGGTGGTGGTCGCGATGGTTGGCCGCCCACCACAAGACGCTCTTCTGTGACGTCGATTGCGCAAGCACGGCCAGAACGAACTGGAACGCGCGGCTCGTCTCGTAGGCGCGGTGGGAAAAGTAGCGATGGTAACCCGCCCCTATGGCGAAGATCCTCAGCCAGTAAAGACCGACGCCGAGCGCCACCGCGCCAGCGGTGACCCCGGTCCAAAGCGCCGCGAAGCAGGTGAGATGCACGATGATAAAGGGGATCGTCGAAGGATAGACGATATCAGTCGCCGAATCCCGGTCGACGATTGGCTCCAAGCTCAAAGGCGTATCCTGGGTCATGGGGACCAATTACCCGATGCTGCGCGAACGAACAACGGCGTCCCGCTTACAGAGTAGAGGATTATCATAGGACGGGTCGGACCGGCAAAATCAGGCGACCGACAGGAAGGCCGGCCAGCGCAAATCGCTTCCGGCAGAGCTAATTGATGACCCGCACGATACGGTTCGAGGGGTCGACTAGCACGCGATGACCGTCGACGAAGGCTGAACCCAGTCCTCCTGGACGGGGCGTGACTTGCACCTGGTCCGGCAGCACCTGGCCAGGCGTCACCGCGCCGGTGTAGCCCGCGGGATGCCCGAAAGCAGAGGCGCCGCCGTAAGGCCGGTTCCCAACCCCGCTTACGCTAGGCTGCGTCGTCGAAGTGCTGAGATCAGACCCTACCCTGCCGCCAACCGGTCCATCCTGCTGCGCATAAGCAACGGATGGCGCGGCCAGCAAGGCTGTGATGATGGCGATGTGTGAAGCGCGCATCGAAAAATCTCCTCGTCGCGGTGCGAGAACCTAACACAAGCGTCGGCGAACCGTTCCGATTCGTGCCGGGATATTGTTGCGGGAACAGGATTAACCCCGGGCTGCGGTCGAATTGAGGCTAAGAGGCCGCCTTAGCGGAAGCGGAACACGCCTGTCCGCTTGATTTCGGAATCTTCCAGCTCCCGCGTCACCGGCACGGAATACTGGGTCACGCAATCCAGGCGGTCAAGCGGAAGGTAAGAGCGGCGCGGGTCGCCGATGAGCACAGTCGCCCCGCGATCGGCAAGCGACGCGAGCCAGTCCATCGCCGCGCCGGCGAAATCCTTTTCGTAGGCGATGTCGCCGGCCAGCACGACCTCCCAGCCGCCGTCGGCGCCAATCAGGCTTTCGAACCGCCGCTCGACGGCGACCTCATTCTCGGCGGCGTTGACCTCGATCGCGGCGATGGCGAAGGCGTCGATGTCGGAGGCCGTCACCGCAGTCGCGCCGGCCTTGGCCGCGGCGATCGCGATGAGCCCCGAGCCCGAGGCGAAATCGAGGACCCGCCTGCCTTTGACTAGCTCCGCATGGTCAAGCACGTAGCGGGCGAGCGCCTGTCCGCCCGCCCAGGCGAAGGCCCAGAACGGCGGCGGCAGCCCCATCGCGCCGAGCTCCTCTTCGGTCTTCATCCAGAGCGGCACCGCCTCGTCCGCGAGCCAGAGCCGGATTTCGGGCGTGAGCGGCGGCGCGATGAGACGTGTGTTGGCGAGGATGAAGTCGCGTTTTTCGTCCATGGAGGGTTCAGTCGACGGCCTCAGATCGTCCGCTCGTATCGTGGCGCTTCCAGTATTGGCGAGCTACCCAACGAGGATCTCGCTGTGTAGGCTTGCGCCGATCCCTCCGCCCCACTGGTCGTGAGGCTTGCCGGAGTTGTGGTTACCGTTTCGGTTTCAAAATAGCCGCCCGCTTCGACTTGAATCAACGTTGTCGCGTCAGGCACTGTCACCGTCGTCGCCTGCGCCCTCGGTCTCGGCGAAGCGCGGTCCCAATGCGCAGTCGTCTCCTGGGAGTTTACGCCCATTCCCAAGCCATGACGATCCTGAGGGATCGAACCCAAGTGTAACAGGACGCGCCCCCCATCGTATCGGCGGCGGCCGGGCGCGAATCGACCCTTTTTTGGCTAGGGCAATATCGAGTTTGTCATCGACCGGATGAGCCCACGGTCGCCCGATGGTTGACGACGGCGATCGGCGGCGGAAACTGGCGCAAACCTTCAGAAGATGGATCGCGGAGGTATCACATGTCCCAGCCCGAACATTATGACGTTCTGATCCTCGGCAGCGGAGGCGGCGGTAAACTTACGGCCTGGCACAATGGGCGGTCGGGCCGCCGGGTCGCGGTTGTCGAGCGCAGATGGATCGGCGGCTCCTGTCCCAACATCGCGTGCTTGCCGAGCAAGAATGAAATTCATAGCGCCGAGGCGGCGCATTTCGCGCGCAACGGCGCCGAGTTCGGCGTGACGACCGGTCCGGTCACAGTCGACATGGGCAAGGTTCGCCAGCGCAAGCGGGACATGGTCGACAGGCTGATCGCCGCGCATGTGAACAACTACAACGAAAGCGGCGCCGAATTGATCATGGGCGAGGGGCGCTTTGTCGCTCAGAAAACGCTCGAAGTGAGCCTGAACGCTGGGGGCGTGCGCAAGCGGACGGGCGACCAAGTCTTCATCAATACAGGAACGCGCGCCGCCATTCCCAATATCCCAGGCCTCGAGGCCGCGAAGCCGATGACCCACATCGAAGCGCTCGACCTCGATGTTTTGCCCGCGCATCTGATCGTGATCGGCGGCGGCTATGCGGGCCTCGAACTGGCGCAAGCCTATCGCCGCTTCGGCGCCGAAGTGACCGTCATCGAAGCCGGGCCTCAACTGATGGGCCGGGAGGACGCCGACGCCTCACACGAAATCCGGCACATCCTCACCGAGGAAGGCATTCAGATCCACGTCGACGCTCAGCTCCTCCGGGTCAGCGGCCAATCCGGAAACGCAGTCAGCGTAGCGCTCCGCACAAGCGCTGGGGAACAGACGATCGAGGGCAGCCATATTCTCGTTGCGGCGGGCCGCATTCCGAACACTGCCGGCATCGGACTCGAGAAGGCCGGCGTCGAACTTACGGATCGCGGTTTCGTCAAGGTCAACGAACGTCTGGAGACGAGCGCTCCAGACGTCTGGGCGCTCGGCGATTGCGCCGGCAGTCCGCTGTTCACGCATATATCAGAGGACGACTTTCGCATCGCCCGCGACAATCTCGCTGGCGGGAGCCGGAGCACGCGCGACCGGTTCGTTCCCTATTGCATGTTCACCGATCCGCCGCTCGCGCATGTGGGCTTGAGCGAGCGCGAAGCCGAGCGTCTGGGGGTAAAGACACGGATCGCGAGATTGCCCATGAAGGCCGTGCTGCGCGCGCAGGCCACGGGCGAAACCGAAGGCTTCATGAAAGCGCTCGTGGCGGAGAGCGACGACCGCATTTTGGGCTTCACCATGGTTGGCGCTCAGGCCGGCGAAGTGATGGCGGTTGTCCATACGGCGATGATGGCGGACATGCCCTACACGAAACTTCGGGAAGCCGATCTCGCGCATCCGACCTTTGCCGAGGGACTGGGCTTTCTCTTCGCCGCCACGCCGCCCCGGTCGAACTAACCCGTGCGGAAACGGAAAGCGCCCGCTATTCTCAAGGCCATGCAAAACGACCCGCTTTCGCACGGCCTCTGGGAAATGACGGCCCCCCCGGCGCCATCGACTTCGCCGCTCAACGGCGACGTTCGCGCCGATGTGGCGATCATCGGCTGCGGCTATACGGGGCTCTCGACGGCGCTGCATTGCGCGGAGGCAGGGGCGAGGGTTGTCGCGCTTGAAGCGGTCGAGATCGGTTTCGGCGGCGCGGGGCGCAATGTCGGCCTGGTCAACGCCGGCATGTGGCTTGCGCCCGACGATGTCGCGACAAGGCTCGGAGCCGATTATGGCGAGCGGCTGCTCAAATTGCTCGGCGACGGACCCTCCGAGGTCGAGGCGCTCGTCGCCAAGCATGGGCTCGACTGCGAATTCGTGCGCAACGGCACGCTCCATTGCGCGATCGGGGCCGCGGGTCTCGCCAAGATCGAGGAGCGCTCTGCACAATGGGGCGGGCGCGGCGCGCCGGTGAAGCTTCTCAGCCGTGACGAGACGGCGCGGCGGATCGGCGTGGACATTTACGCGGGCTCGTTGCTCGACCTGCGCGCCGGCACCATCCAGCCGCTGGCTTACGCGCGTGGGCTTGCCCGCGCGGCGCTCGCCGCGGGCGCGGGCGTGCATACGCGGAGCGCGGTCCGCTCGGCCGAGCGGACGGATAAGGTCTGGCGCCTCACGACCGACGGGGGGACCGTTGCGGCGGACTGGGTCGTGGTCGCCACCGACGCCTATGGGGAGAGCGGGCCTTGGCCGCAGGGGAAGCGGGAGCAGGTCCGCATCCCCTATTTCAATTTTGCCACCCGCCCCCTGAGCGACGAGCTGAGAGCTAAGATTTTGCCGGGACGCGAGGGCTGCTGGGACACGCGCATGATCATGAACTCGTTCCGTTTCGATCAGGCCGGACGGCTTATCTTCGGCAGCATCGGCGCGCTGCGCGCCGGCGGCCTCGAGGTCCACGGGGCGTGGGCGAAGCGCGCGCTCAAGAAGACGTTTCCGCAAGTTCACGAGGTCGCCTTCGAGGCGCAATGGTACGGAATGATGGGCATGACCGGAAACGCGCTGCCGCGCTTCCATCGCCTGGCTCCGAATGTCGTGACCTTCTGCGGCTACAATGGCAGGGGCATCGGCACGGGCACGGTGTTCGGGCGTCTGCTCGCCGAGCATGTTCTCGGAAAGCTTAGCGAGAAGGACCTGCCGCTCCCCGTCACTGAGCCGGACGCGCCCGCTTTTCCAAGCTTCCGGGAAGCCTATTACGAGGCTGGAGCGCAGGTCGCCCATGCCGTCGGCGCGCGGCTGTAAGCGGGCAAGCAGCTGTCTTGATTTTAACATCTTGTCTGGCTATCGGGGCCGCCATCGATGTCCGACTGACGACTCGACATCGCGTCTTGCGGCGCGACGAGGAAGCCTTCCGCACCGATAGCGGACTGGCGACATCCGGCCGCTCACTTCAACTTGATCTAATGGGACTGCATCGATGGCTACGGGAACCGTCAAATGGTTCAACGCAACGAAAGGCTTTGGTTTCATCCAGCCTGATGATGGCGGCAAGGACGTGTTCGTCCATATCAGCGCCGTCGAGCGCGCGGGTCTCCGCGAGCTCAACGAGGGCCAGAAGGTCGCCTATGAGATTGTCGCCGACAAGCGCACCGGACGCTCGTCGGCGGGCAACCTGCAGGTCGCCTGATTTTCTTTTGAATCGGGCGCGCTAGAACCTCTAGCCCCGGCGACAAGGCCGGGGCTTTTTGTTTATGGTGGCGGACGCAAGGGGGCGACGATGACTGAGCGGGCGCAAGAGACATTTCTGGGGCTCGACATCGGCACGTCCTCGGTGAAGGCGCTGCTTGTCGACGCAGCGCAGCGCACCGTGGGGGAAGCCTCCATTCCGCTCAGCGTTTCGCGCCCTCATCCGTTATGGAGCGAGCAGGACCCGGCCGCGTGGGTTGAGGGTGTCGAGACGGCAGTCGCGACGATCCGCCGCGACGCGCCATCGCAGTTTGCGGCTCTGACCGGCATCGGCCTCTCGGGCCAGATGCATGGCGCGACGCTCCTCGACGCCGAGGACAAGCCGCTAAGGCCCGCGATTTTGTGGAACGACGGGCGCTCGTTCACCGAATGCGCTGAGCTCAGGCGGCGCGTCCCCGACCTCGAGGAGCGCACGGGCAATCTCGCCATGCCCGGCTTCACCGCGCCGAAATTGCTGTGGGTCGCCGCGCACGAGCCCGAGATCGCCAAGGCGACGAAGCGGGTTTTGTTGCCCAAGGATTATGTGCGCTTGCGGCTTTCGGGCGAGGCTGTGTCCGAGATGTCCGACGCCTCCGGCACGCTCTGGCTCGATGTCGGACGGCGGCGGTGGGACGACGCCCTGCTGGCTGCGACTGGCCTGACACAGGCGGCCATGCCCCGGCTGGTTGAGGGCTCGGAGGTTTCTGCTTATCTCGCGCCGGACGTCGCCGCCGCCTGGGGGCTCGCAGGGCTCAAGGTTCCGATCGCGGGCGGAGGCGGCGACAACGCGGCCTCGGCCATCGGCGTCGGCGCGACGGCGCCGGGGGCGGGCTTCGTTTCGCTCGGAACGTCGGGCGTCATCTTTTCCGTTACCGACCGTTTCGTCAGCCTTCCCGAGCGGACGCTGCACGCATTTTGTCACGCGTTGCCGAACCGCTGGCACGGCATGGCGGTGATGCTCTCGGCGGCCTCCTCGCTCGCCTGGGTCGCTGGCGTCCTGGGGCGCGAGGGCGACATCGGCGGAATGATCGCCGGCGCGGATTCGTTCGCGCGGTCGCAAAGCGCTGTCGCTTCCGCGCCGATCTTCCTCCCCTATCTCAGCGGCGAGCGCACCCCCCACAACGACGCTGCGGCGACCGCAACCTTCGCAGGGCTACGCGCCGAGCACGGCGCCGACGCGCTGGTGTTCGCAGTCATGGAGGGCGTCGCGTTTTCCTTCGCCGACGGGGTCGACGTTCTTGACGCGGCCGGCGCGCGGCCAGTTCGCCCGCTGCTGGTTGGCGGGGGCGCGCGGTCGGAATTCTGGGCGCAGATGATCGCCGACGTCACCGGCTTGACGATCGATCTCGCTTCCGGCGCGGAAGCAGGCGCAGCGCTTGGCGCGGCCAGGCTCGGCATGCTGGCCGCAAGGGCGGGAAGCGTCGAGGCGGTTTGCCCACGTCCGCCTATCCAGCGTGAGTTCGTCCCCGACGCCACACGCGCCGCGGCTTACGCCCCGCGCCTGAAGCGCTATCGCGCGCTCTACGGAGCCGAAAAAACGACACGCCTCTAGGCGACGCGCCACTTGGCGACGAGGTCGCCGATCGCCGTCACCAGGATTTGCACGCCGATGCACATGAGAAGGAACGCCATCAGCCGCACGATGACCTGCCGCGCTGTCGGGCCCATTAGCGCGGTCAGGCGATCGGCGAAGCGGTAGCCGATCCAGATGATGGCCGCATTGGCGAGCGCGGCGACGCTCGCGCCGAGGACAAACGCCGCGAGGCCAACGCTGTGTGACGGCCTCTCGGCGCCGATCGTGATCGCGACAGCGATCGTCCCGGGCCCCGTAGTGAACGGCAAGGTCAGCGGGAAGAACGCGAGTTGCATCGGGTCATCGTCACTATTCGGCGTGGCTTCCCGCTCGTGGCGCTTCTGGTCCGGATGCGAATCGCTCGTGGTCAGGAGCTGGAAACCGCTCAGCGCGATCACCGTGCCGCCAGCGATGCGCAAGGCGTCGATCGAGACGCCGAAGAAGGACAGGATGTATGTCCCGGTCCACAACGCCCCGAACATGATGAAGAGCGAATAGAAGCCGACGCGCGCCGCGATTTTCTCCCGGTCCGGGGAGCTGAAGTCCTTGGTGAAGCCATAGAAGATCAACGCGCCGCCGATCGGGTTGATGATCGAGAACAGCGAGGAGAAAGCGAGCAGAAACGCGGAATTCGCGGTTTCGGCGAAGCTGCCCCAGTCCGACACAATCATGGTCTTCCAGCAACCTCCGGCCGTCGAACGACAATGGCTTTGCCAGGTCTCCCTGATCCTTCGGGAGCACCGTTCGTTAGCGCCCTTGCGCCGCCGCTTCCCTAACGCGACCGCAGGGCGGCCGTCTGTCTTTTATTCTGACGCCTGCGGTTCGGCCAACTCGCAGTAAAGTTTCACGAGGCCTCTTAGCTAAAACTTAAGCGCCCGCGAGCCACAATCGCACGCAGCTCATCGAGCCCCAAAGATTTATGACCGCTCTCGGCCTCACGAGCTCCCGCGCTTCGCAGACAATCGCCGCCGGGCGAATCCAAATTGTCGCCGGACGAATCCAGGTCCTGGTCTTCACTGCGGCCTTGTTTCTCTCCGCCGCTCTCCTCTTCGGCATCCAGCCGATGTTCACGAAAATGGTGCTGCCGCGGTTGGGCGGATCCCCGTCCGTCTGGTCGGTCGCCATGGTCTTCTTCCAAACAATGGTGCTGGCCGGGTATCTCTACGCTCATCTTTCGACGCGATATCTCCGCTTCGGCTGGGCTGTCTCCATTCATCTGGGCCTGCTCGCGCTCGCTTTTGTGAGCTTGCCGATCAGCGTCGCCGTTAGTTTCGGTCGCCCGCCCGAATATGGACAGGCGACGTGGCTGATCGGGCTGTTGGCGATGTCGGTTGGCTTGCCGTTCTTCGCTCTCGCCGGCAACGCCCCGCTCTTGCAGGCCTGGTTCGTTCGCTCAGGACATCCGAACGCGCACAACCCTTACTTCCTCTATCGCGCGTCAAACATCGGCTCTCTGGTCTCGCTCCTCGCCTATCCTTTCCTGGTCGAGCCGGCGCTGACGCTGCATCAGCAATCCCATCTGTGGACCTATGGCTTCGCCTGCACGACGATTCTGATCGGCGGGTGCGCCGCGCTCGTGTGGCGAGCGTCGAAGGCCGACGCCGGGCGCGCCCCAGCATGCCAGACGCCCGCGCCGGGCTTGCGCGCTCGCGCCCAATGGATGCTTCTTTCGTTCGTGCCCTCGGCGCTTTTGGTGGCGGTGACCGCTCATATTGGCGTGGAGATCGTTTCGGCGCCCTATCTGTGGGTCATTCCGCTCGCCCTCTTCCTCTTGTCCTTCGTGATCGTTTTCCGAGACCGCGAGATTGTGTCGCGCGGGCTTCTCTTGAGGATGCAGACTGGCCTGACGGTTGCGCTGGCCTTCTCTTTCGTCCTGGCGCGCTGGACGCCAACGGCGCTTGCTGTCCCGCTCCATCTCACCGCCTTTTTCGTCGCCGCGTTGCTCTGCCACGGCGCGCTTTACGCGCGCAGGCCAGACGCCGCGCATCTCACGGGCTTCTATTTGTGGATGTCTTTTGGCGGCGCGCTCGGGGGAATTTTCGCGGCGCTGATCGCGCCGCATCTCTTTTCGACCGTCGCCGAATACCCAATTCTGATCGTGGCGGCGCTGATCGCGCGTCCGCATCTCTTAAGCGCGCCGTTCTCGACGTGGAGACGCGAAGCCGTTCCAATCCTGATTCTTGGCGCGGTCTTGCTCGCGCCGGCGGCGGTTCTGGGAGGCGGACTCGAGGGATCCACTCCCGTTTTCTTTCTCATAGGTCTGTTCGGTCTTGCAGCAGCTTTCATCTGGCAAAACGCACATCCGGTGCGGATGCTGGCGCTCGCCGCGGTCATGTTCGCGCTGACGCAGTCTTATGAGCTTGGGTTAAGTCACGTCGTCTACGCGCGTTCGTTTTTCGGCGTGCATAAGATCGTCGATTTCGCCGACGGCAAAGCGCGGCTGTTGTTTCACGGCGCGATCATTCACGGCGCCGAGCGGCTCACCGCCAATGACGGCGCGCCGGTCGCCGGTCGGCCAGAACAACTCACCTACTATTACCAGGGCGGACCGTTTGAGGAGGCGATTGACGCCGCGCGCGCCGCGCAAGGGGGACGACTGCCCCGTGTCGCGCTCGTCGGTCTGGGTGTTGGCGCGCTCGCGTGCAGCCGTGCGCCCGGCGAAAGCTGGAGCATCTACGAGATCGATCCTGAACTCGTGCGCATCAGCACGCGGTCCGGCCTTTTCCGCACCATGCCGACTTGCGGCGCGGATATGCGCGTGATCGTCGGCGACGCGCGGCTCACGCTGACCGACGCTCGCGAGCCGTTCGACCTCCTCATCCTCGACGCTTACAGCTCAGACAACATCCCGGTTCATCTGCTGACCGAGGAGGCGATGCGTCTTTACGAGTCGATCCTCGCGCCGCACGGCAAGATCGTCATGAACATCACCAATCGGAATATGGACCTGACGGACATTGTCGCTTCCTCAGCCCATGCTGTCGGCCTTGCCGTCAGAGACAAGCGCGATCGTTCCGCTCCCGACTTCAAAACGACGTTTCATGCCGCAGCGCATATCGCGGTGCTGGCGCGCGACGAAAAGGACTTCGGCGCGCTTGTACCTGAAAATGGCTGGCGCCCTGCCGCCGCCGATCCTTCCTTTCGCACCTGGACCGACGACTACTCGAACGTCCTCGGCGCGATCCTGAAGCGGCCCTCGCCTTAACGCTCCCGAAATGCGGCGAGCCCTATGTTGGCGCTGCTCCAAAAGGAGAAACGGGCGTGCCCGGTCTTGACGCGATCTGGACGCCGCTTACGAGCGCCGCCCGCGATATGTTCGGTCCCTACTCGCCCTATGGCGCGCCAGCGCTTGGCGGCGCGCTGCTGTTCTCCGCGCTCTACTACGTTAGCTGTCGGCGAGCGCAACAACGCCGCATCAGCGCGCGCGGCTTTGTCCGCACCGTCTTCGCCCGGCGCGTCATCCTGCATCCGTCCTCGCTCGTCGATATGCGCTTGTGGGCGCTGAACGGGATCGTGTTCGCCTCCGCCTACGGCCTCATCGCCTTCGGCCTGTTCTTCTGGCGCGACCGGATCGACAACGCGCTGGTCGGCGTCTTTGGAGCGCATGCTCCAACCCATTGGCCGGCGTGGGCCGTCATGACGATGGCGACAGCGCTTCAATTGCTGACTTATGAGTTCGCCTACTGGTTTGGACACTACCTCTTCCACAAAATCCCGGCGATGTGGGAGTTCCACAAGGTGCACCATTCCGCCGAGGTGTTGACCCCCCTCACCGAATTGCGCCAGCACCCGGTCGAGATCATCGTCATGGTCAATCTGATCGGCCTCTGCACGGGCGCCACATTCGGCGTCATGACTTATGTCTTCGGTCCGGGCGTCCAGCCGTTCACGCTGCTCAACGGCAACATCCTCATCATGATGTTCCTCCTGACCTATGGGCATCTCCGGCACAGCAACATGTGGATCGCGTTCACCGGAATCGCCGGCCGGATCTTGCAGAGTCCGGCCCATCACCAGCTGCATCATTCGGTCAATCCCGCCCATTTCGACAGGAACTTCGGCTTTGCGCTCGCCATTTGGGACTGGGCGTTCGGCACGCTGGCCATACCCGCCAAAGCGCGCCAGCCCATCGTTTTCGGCGTTGGCGATGAGGGGGCGCCGTTCCGCTCGACAGTTTCCGCCCTTATCGCGCCATGCGCACGGCTTCCGGGCCATGTGTTGAAGTTCGTCCAAAGACTGAGAGGCGAGATTCGGCGCGCGCCCGCAGCCGAAACGCCGCCCTGAGCGCCAGTTCCCCCCGGTCGCGAATCTCCTTATTCTCCTTTCGACCCCTCGATGAGGAGCAATTTTCCATGCCGGGCGACACGTCCGCGCGCCGGCGCGGCGTGCTGCTGGTTCTCATCGCCACGGTCCTTTGGAGCCTCGCGGGCCTGTTCGCCCGCCTCCTCGCCCATCTCGACGTCTGGACGGTGATGGGCTGGCGGGCGCTGCTTGGCGCGGCCTCGATCGCAACGGTCGGGCTGATCGAATGGCGAAGCGGGCGGCTCGACAACCCGCTCGGCTTCGGCGCGCTGTCGCCGGTCGTGGCGCTGCTCGCGATGATTGCGATCTCCGCCTACACCGCTTCGGTGATGACGACGACAATCGCCGACGTCATGGTGATCTACGCGACCATGCCTTTCGTCGCGGCGGCGATGGGCTTCCTCGTCAATGGCGAGCGGGTGTCGGCCCGCACGCTCATCGCCTCGAGCGTTGCGCTCGTTGGCATCATCATTATGGTGGCGAGCGGGCTCGGCTCCGGGCGTCTTCTGGGTCAGGCTTTGTCGATGCTGATGACGCTCGCCTTTGCCGGCATGATCGTTTTGCAGCGCCGCCAGCCGGGCGCCTCGATGATTATCGTCAATTGCCTCGGCGCCTTTGGCTCCGGCATCTTCGGCCTCGCCCATTCGCCGCTCGAACCGATCAGCCTCTTTGATTTCGCCATCCTGTTCATGTTCGGGCTGACGACGATCGGCCTCGCCTTCGTCCTCTTCATGGAGGGCGCTAAGTTCATTCCCTCGGCGGAAGCGGGCCTCATCAGTCTTCTGGATGTTGTGCTCGGGCCCTTGTGGGTGTTTATCGCCTTTGGCGAGAACCCGGGCGTGGCGACCCTCGTTGGCGGCGCGATCGTGCTTGGCGCCGCCGTCTGGCGGATGGCGCCGGAGCTGAGACAGGAACGGGTTCTTTGAGCCTTAAGGGAGGAAGCATGGAAGGCGAGCGTTTTGCCCTGGTGACGGGCGCGGGTTCGGGGGTTGGAAAAGCATCGGCGCTGGCTTTGGCGCGCACAGGCTGGGACGTTGCCCTAACTGGCCGACGGAGCGAACTCCTCGAGGACACGGCTGGCGAGGTCAAGGCGCTTGGGCGCCGCGCGCTTGCCCGTGCCGCCGACGTGACCGACCCCGACGCGGTCAAAGCCTTGTTCGCAGAGGTCGAGCGCGAGTTCGGCCGCCTCGACCTCCTGTTCAACAATGCCGGGCGGGGCGCGCCGGCGGTTCCGATCGACGAACTGCCCTACGAGACCTGGAAGGCGGTGGTCGACGTGAACCTCAACGGCATGTTCCTCTGCGCCCAAGCCGCTTTCGGCCTCATGAAGCGCCAGAAACCGCAGGGCGGGCGGATCATCAACAACGGCTCGATCTCGGCGCACACGCCGAGGCCCATGGCTATCTCCTACAATGCGACCAAACACGCCGTCACCGGGCTCACCAAGTCGATCGCCCTCGACGGGCGCGCGCATGACATCGCTTGCGGCCAGATCGACATCGGCAACGCGCTGACCGAAATGGCGCGTCGGATGACCTCGGGCGTCATGCAGGCCGACGGGCGTATGGCGGTGGAGCCGACCATGGACCCCGCCGATGTCGGCGCCGCGGTTGCGAACATGGCGAACCTGCCGCTCTCGACCAACGTGCTCACCATGACAATCATGGCGACCAATATGCCCTTCGTCGGCCGAGGGTAGGGCCGGAGGCGCCAATCGCGCCTGTGTCTCTGGCGCCACATCCTCTCGCTTTGGCGCGACCGGAGCGATTAACCAATCGTTAGCCGCTTCGCCGATAACCATTTGACGACTATGGTAAGCGGACATTGAAATGTGACCGCGCTCACTGCGCATGTGGACTGCGCGCGCCATGATTTGATCTTGACTTGGGCGCCGGCCTGGCGCTTTTGGCCGGCGCAGCGTCGAAGGGGGACGGCGGGTTTGGGGACCATGCATTATCTGCTGATTATACTTGTCGCCGTGACCATGGCTTGCGGGGCGGCGGCCACGGTGACGATCGAGCTCGCGCCGGCTTACGCGGACGCAGCCGCCACGGGTTATTAGGCGCACACGAGGGATTGCCCTCTCCCACCGGAGTGGGTTGGGGCGTGGATTTGGCGCGGAAAACGCGCCTGGAAGCCCCGCTCCGTCGCTCTCACGCGCCACCTTCTCCGGGGGAGAAGGGAGCGAAGCGTTACGCGGGCGCGGCGTTTTTCGCGATTTCGTCCAGCGCGCTCAAGGCGTCGCCCGGCAGCTTGAGGCTGGCTGCGGCCAGGTTTTCGCGCAGGTGTTCGAGCGACGATGTGCCCGGAATGAGCAGGATGTTGGGCGCGCGCTGGAGAAGCCAGGCGAGCGCGACCTGCATCTGCGTCGCGCCAAGCCGCTTGGCGACTTCGTTTAGCTCCGTCGACTGCAGGGGCGTAAACCCACCGAGCGGAAAGAACGGCACATAGGCGATTCCGGCTCGGGCGAGCTCGTCGATCAGGGCGTCGTCCTCGCGTTGCGCCACATTGTACAAATTCTGCACGCAGACGATGTCGCAGATGCGCCGCCCTTCGTCGATCTGCTTCGAGGTGACGTTGCTGAGGCCAATATGGCGCACGAGGCCCTGCCGCTGAAGATCGGCAAGGACGGAGAGCTGCGCCTCGATCGGCCCTTCGGAGGGTCCGTGGATCGCGCCCATGATCCGCAAATTGACGACCTCGAGCGCGTCGAGGCCGA
The DNA here is from genome assembly GCA_963737365.1 of uncultured Alphaproteobacteria bacterium. GTDB lineage: Bacteria > Pseudomonadota > Alphaproteobacteria > Rhizobiales > Beijerinckiaceae > Roseiarcus. Next base: position 628,567 of record CAVTSD010000001.1, on the reverse strand, counting down.
GATTGCGCAGATTGTCCTCGACCGCGCTCTTGAGCTCGTCCGGGCTCATGGCCGGATTCCATGACGCGTCCGGCCCGCGCCTGGCGCCGATCTTGGTGACGATCACCAGGTCGTCGGCATAGGGATGCAGCGCCTCCCGGATGATCTCATTGGTCACATGGGGGCCATAGAAGTCGCTGGTGTCGATATGATTGACGCCGCTCGCGACCGCTTCCCGCAGCACTTTGACGGCGACGTCGCGATTCTTGGGCGGCCCGAACACGCCCGGTCCGGCAAGCTGCATGGCGCCGTAGCCGAGGCGGTTCACAACCCGGTCGCCGAACGGAAACGTTCCCGCGGCTCTGACGTCGTTCATAAGTTGATCTCCTCTTCCCCGGCTCTCAATATAGGCGTGGACAGCGGAGGCGATAATGGCGCCCCGATCGGCGTTTGTCCGGAAATGACACAGTCAGCGCGTCGAGAATCAGGTTGCTTTCGGTGGGAAATGGGATTTAGTGAATAAAACCCGCAGGCTGGGGCTGCATCATGCAGTGGGAGCGGAATTGAGCCGATCCAATGGCGCAGCAGGCGCGCGCTTCGGCTATGCGCGGCCTCTGCGCACCATACGCTGCCTGCGGCTGTTCCGGACTCTGTCCGCGGGAGCGATCGGCTTCGTTGCCGCGGTGTTCGCTGTCCCCTCCGCCGCTCTCGCGCAAGTCGCCAGCGCTTCCTCTCCGGCGCCGGCCGGGCCTCCGGCGCCAGTAGCATCCGCGCCTGCCCCCTCCATGAATAATGCCGAGAAGCGGGTCGCCGCCGACCTTTTGTTCAAGCGCCTCTTGCTCAAACCCGACGATCTGGACGCCGGTTTCCAATACGCCCAGCTCGAGACCGAGCTCGGCGACTACGAGGCGGCTATCGGCGCGCTCGAGCGCATCCTCTATTACAACCCGAATCTTCCCCGGGTGAAGCTCCAGCTCGGCGTGCTCTACTTCCATCTGCGTTCGTATGAGATGGCGCGCAATTATTTCAATGCCGTGATCAACGCGCCGGACACGCCGTCCGATATCCGCACCGAAGTGCAGACCTATATCGCCGCGGTCGACAAGGCCGTTGCGATCAATCAATTCTCGGTCTATGGGCAATTCGGCCTTGCCTATCAGAGCAACGCCAACGCCGGCCCCAACTCCCCGAACGTTCTCGCGCTTGGCCAGAACGCGCTTCTGTCGCCGCAATTTCAAAAGACGCCGGACTGGAACGCGTTCGGACTGGTCACCGTGCATGATTTCTATGATTTCAACGACCAGCGAGGCGACGGATGGGAATCCGACCTGATCGCTTATTATTCGCAGCAGTTCAGGGTCACGCGGCTTGATCTGGGGCTCGCCGAATTGCGCACCGGGCCCCGTCTCGGGATCGGCGACTATGGCGGACTGACCGTCCATCCCTACGCCATCGGGAATGACCTGACGCTTGGCGGCGTGAATTATCTCAACACGCTCGGCGGCGGCCTGTCGATGAACTGGCCGGTGAACGAGACGCTGACCATTACGCCGGGCGTCGAGTTTCGTAACCGCTACTTTTACAATTCCGCGAATTATCCGACCGCCGCCGGCCAGAGCGGCGGCCAGTGGATCGGCTATGTCTTCGGCTCGGGGCTGATCTCCGCCCCCTGGGGCCTGTCGTGGCAGGGACGCGTCTCCTACACCGACTCGAGCGCGAGCTACGGTCCTTACGCCTTTCACGATTTCTCGATCGACGCCGGGTTGCCCTATTCCTTCGCGGCGCCCTCATTCGCGCATACGGGCGCGCTGTGGACGTTCACGCCGTCCGCCGGCTTTTCCTACACCCCTTACGCAGTCCCGGACCCGATCGTGTCGCCCTTCGTCACCCGCACGGATCGGCAATGGCGGGTGGCTGGAACCCTGGATACGAGCTTCTATCACAACATCGGCTTCACGCTGCAGGTGCAGTATCTGCGCACCTACTCGACCATTTCGAACTACAATCTTCAGGATTTCATCGTGGCGGCGGGGCCGACCTTCCATTTTTGACTTTTAGGACACTGGTCATGCGCCGGAGACGATCGCATCCGCTGCTGTTCACCGCCCTCCCGTTCGGCGCTTGCCTCGTGCTGTCGGCCGCGGCCAGCGCCGATACGGTCGGCACGGCCGGCGCGGTCAACACGACCTCCTCGGGCACGATCCCCGGCGCGCCTACGCGCGTGATTGAGATCGGGACGCAGGTCGTCGAGAACGAGAAGATCCAGACTACCGCGACCGGCAGCGTCCAGGTGTTGTTCATCGACAAGACGACCCTGAACGTCGGCCCCAACTCGACGCTGGTGATTGACCGCTTCGTCTACAATCCGGCCACCACGAAAGGGGAGCTCGCGCTCTCGCTGGGCAAAGGGGTGATGCGCGTCGTGGGTGGCGTCGCTACGCATTCCGAGGGCGCCACGATCCGAACTCCGGTCGCGGCGATTGGCCTCCGTGGCGGCATCGCCATCATCTCGCATAGCGCGGCCAACGGCACACACGCGGTTCTGGGCTTCGGCCACATGTCGGTCACGTCGCTCTGCGGCGGCCCGGATTGCCATCCGACCACGGTCGACGTGTCGCGTCCGGGCTACGGCGTAACCGTCACCGGGTTCAACAGGCCTCCCTCTTCCCCCGGCCGGGCGAGCAGCCAGGAGCTCGCGCTGTCGACGTCTCAGTTGATGAGCCAGAAGGGGCAAAAGGGAGGGACAAGCCAACAGCCGACGGACAGCCTGGCTCGGAGTTACAACGTCGGCACGCCCACGTCCCCCGGCGCGCCGATCATCACCACAAACACGACCTCCACTCAGGGCCGCGGCAACCCGTTGCAAGCAGTCTGGCTAACCGCCGGGCGGACCGCGCAACAGGGGTCCCAGAACACGACCGCGGTCGGGACGACCAAACAAACGATCATTCAGCAGGCTATAATTAACGCGCTCACGCCGCCCGTTACTCCGCCGGTCGTTCCGCCAGTCGTTCCACCAGTCGTTCCGCCGCCGATCGTTCCGCCCGTTACGCCGGTTACCCCCGCGCCGACCGTGACTTACGCCATGGTCACGCCCGGGCCGTTTAGCACCAGCGCCGGCGCGAGCCCCGTTCCCTATCTCACCGGCGCCTTTGCCGGAACGGGCAATTTCACGGTGTCGCCGATCCTTGGCTATCAGAAGGGCGGCCTCAACGCGGACGGCACGCCGGATACGACCTCGCGACAGTTCCAGGCTGGGCTTAGCGTAATGGGACAAGGCGCGGCGCAGAACGCAACGCTGTTCGTGATGACCTCCGCGATCAGCAACGCGCCCAACATCGGCTTCACCCAGGCTGGCGGGTTCACCGGCGTGACGACGCGCAATCCAGCCGGGTGGTACGGGCTTGCCGCCGGCGCCGTGTCATCGGCGACGCCGACGTCACCACCCAACACCGTGACGACTATGAACGGCGTGCCCGTCGCAGCCTTCAGTTTGAACAACACGACGACAAACCTGAACACCGGAACCGTCGTCGCCAACAACAATCCGTCTTACAATTATGTCCAGTCCGGTCCTGCAAATTATACGTTCAATACGACCACGACCGGAGCCCCGACCACCTCGGCGAACAATCACCCGACGCTAACCCTGAACGGCTATGTCGGCGGCGTGATGGTGACGGCCACCGGGGGTGCGACGCCGCCGTTTACGAACTACACCAAGCCCTATGTCGTCACCAACCTGACCGGGCAGCCTGGCGACGTCGGCATCTATCTGCCAGGGGATTCGAGCGAGATGCTTGCGGTCTTCAATGTGACGAGCGTTTCCCCGCCGACGAACGGCATGACGAGTTCGAGCTACGTCTTTGGGAGCCTGAATGGGAACGGCCTGACCGGGCTCAACAGCGCGCGCGGCACGTATGTCAATCCGACGAATTTCGCAGCTCGTGACGCGGCGGTGTTCAACAACGGGGCCAATACGCCTGTCTCGCTGCGCGACGGCCAGTCGCTGGCGTCAATCGGAGGCTATTCCAATCAGCTCTTGGTGACCGCCAATAGCGTCGGCGCGAATACGTCTGCGTTTCTGAGTTCGATTTCCACCGCCGCCGGCGGCGTGCAGCCCTGCGCTTGCACCACGCAGTGGGGCTTCTGGAGCGCCATCAACGGCGCAAAGAGCGACGGCCAGCTCGCGTTCGAGGATCAGGGCGTTCTCTTGCTGTGGGTGGCCGGCACGCCGACGACGGCTGGCACGCTTCCGATAACCGGCACGGCCACTTATACCGGGCAGGCCATCGCGAGCATCGCCAATGGCGTTACGCCCGGCGCGACTAGCTATCTCGCCGCCGGCGGGTTCTCGGCCACGGCCAACTTCGCAACGCGCACAGGCACGGTGAACATCACAGGCCTCGACGGAGCAAACTACGCCGGCACCGCCGTGCAGTCGGCGGCGGCGCTGACCTCTTTCGGAGGCACCCTGAACTCCCTGAGCGGGCCCGGCAGTGTTGCAGGTCGGACCGCAACGCTCGCCGGCTCCTTCTTCCAGGGAGGTGGCACAACCCCGGCCTACAGTGAGATCGGCGGTTCGCTCATCCTGAACGGAACCAACTACCTCGGAAGCGGAATATTCCTCGGGCGGAAGCCTTAATCGACTGGGCGGGCGCCCGCTCAGGCCTACTCAGGCGCGGCGGTCAGCGGCTCGAGCGGCCCGGCGATTTCGCCATGCGCAAGGTCTGTGGAGAAGAGCGCCAAACCCTTGGGTTCGTTGCCGTTCGGGTGGACCAGCACGATTGAGCCGCGCTCCGGCTTCTGTCCCAGCGCGAGCCAGGCGTTTGCGCCGAGCGTGACCAGGTGGCGCTTGCTCACCGCCTGCATCAGCGGATCGCTCGAGATGAGACCTGGAAAGCGGAAAAACAAAGACGGCGTCTCGCCGTTGGCGATGAGCAACCGCTCGGTGTCAAAAATCTCCTCGTCGGGATCGACCCCCTTCGTGAGCAGGAAGTTCGCGTCGTCCGGTAGCCGGCGATGATAGGGATGATGATAGGTGTGATCGACCCAGAGGATGTCGAGCGCGCCGGCCTTGCGCTGATCGACGAGCCAGCGAAAATCGTCGAAGTGATGGATCAACCAGAGGCCTGAAATGGAGAGCGCGACCGGCGCGTGCGGCTCTTCAGACTCGAGCCGAGTGAAGAAGGCGCGAACGAGCGGCTTCTGGCTTGGGCAGAGGTCGCCGGTGACGAAATCGCCTCGGCCCCCACCGTGCGTGAGTCCCGCATTCTGCAGAAAGCCGCGATGCACGAGGCCCGGCGCCGCGGCGGATTCGCGGATCGCGTGGCCCATGCGGGTCGCATCGAGTTCGCCCTCGCTCTCGTCGTGGCAGGTCCAGCACGCAGCGCGCTCGAGCCGCGTGGTCAGCGCCTCGGGATCGGCGAGGAGAGCGATCTTTTGGCCTGACACGGTCATCTCGCGGATCGCCACCGCCTTGCGTCCGTCGGCGGCGGCGCATGCTTTCAGCACGGGCTGATAATCCGCGACGGCGGCCATGCTCTGGAGTCGCGTCGCGCGCGCTGGCGTGAAGGCGCAGTCCGACGCATGCGCCACGCCGGCAAAGCCAGCGCAGGCGGCGAGCGTGATCATGAGGCGGCGAACGTAGGCGGGCAAATTAGGCTCTCGGGTTGAAGGCGTCCTTCTAAACAAGAGAGGCGTACGAGGCTAGAGCGCGGGAGCGGCATGGTTTATCCCCGCCTAGGCCCGCGCGTCGAACGGGGGCGGTCGGGCGCGCCGGCGACGGCTAGGAGCTTGCGGAACTCGTCGCGCTTCTCGTGGATCGAGGCGATCACGAGGCCCATCGGCACGCCGATATCGACCAGCACCGCCTCGGAGAGCTGCAGGCTTGCCTCGATCGTCTCGGGCACCGCATCGGTCACGCCGAGCTCGTAAAGCGCGCGGGCGTGATCGGCGTCGCGGGCGCGCGCGACCAACGTGATGTCTGGCCTCAGGCGCCGCGTCGTCTCGACTACCGCTTCGTTGGCTGCTGTCGAATCCATGGTGACGACCACGGCGCGCGCGGTCTCGAGCCCGCAGCGGCGCAGATATTCCGCCCGCGCGGCGTCGCCGTAATAGACCGGCTTGCCGTCCGCGCGGGCTTGCGACGTAACGCGCGCATCCGAGTCGACCGCGATGAACGGGATTGCATGCCGATCGAGCATGTCGCCGATCAACGCGCCGACGCGGCCATAGCCAACGATGATGACGCGCGGCGCCTCGCCGTCAGGCGGTATCTCCGGCGCCTTCGCGTCGGCCGCGCCCCGCGGAGCCGAGCCAATGCGCGCGCCGAGTTTCGCCAGCCCCGGAATGACAAGCATCGAGATCGCGACCGCGCTGATGAGCGTCGTCGCCAGCGTGCGATCGATGAGGCCCCCCGCCAGCGCCGCCCCGATCATGACGAAGCCGAATTCGCCCCCGGGACCGAGCAGGAGCGAGGTCTCGGCGGCGGCGCGAGACGGAAGACGAAAGGCGCGACCAAGGCCGAACAGCATGAGGGCCTTGGCCGCCACGAGCGCCGCGGCGAGACCGAGAATGAGGCCGGCGCGTGCGACGATGAAAGCCGGATTGATCGCGGCCCCGACCGAGACGAAGTAGAGCCCGAGCAAGAGGCCCCGAAATGGCTCGATGGTCACTTCTATCTCGCGGCGATATTCGGTTTCCGCCAGCAGGAGGCCGGCGACAAAGGCGCCGAGCGCCATCGACAGATGGCTCGCGGCGGCCGCCAACCCGTCGCCGAGCACGACCAGGAGGCAGGCGGCCATGAAGAACTCGGGGCTCTTGGTTTCCGCGACGAAGTGAAAAAATGGCCGCAACGCGAGACGGCCGAAAACGACGAGGGCGGTCAGAACCAGCACCGCGGGAACGAGCGTGGTCAGGAGCTGCCACGCAAGCCCGCTGTCGCCCGACGCTGACATCGCGCCCGTCATGACAAGCAGAGGCGCGACCGCCAGATCCTGAAACAGAAGCACCGACAGACTAGCGCGGCCAGCGCCGGAGTGAAGCCGCTTGCTCTCGACCAGCATCGGAATGACGATCGCAGTCGACGACATCGACAGCGCCGCGCCGACCGCGAGCGCCGAGGGAGGGCTCAGGCCGAGGCGCCAGGCGGCGGCGCCCATAGTCAGCGTCGTTACGCCGACTTGCGCAAAGCCCAGTCCGAACACCAGATGGCGCATGCGCCTCAGCCGTTCGAACGAAAGCTCGAGGCCCATCGTGAACATGAGCGCGACGACGCCAAAGGCGCCGATGCGGTCGATCGATTCGACATTGATCGCAAGCGCGCTCAGCCACGGGGCGTTTCGAGCGATCGAACCCAGGCCATAAGGTCCGAGCGCGACGCCGGCGAGCAGGTAGCCGAGCACGGGACTAATGCGCAGCCGGAAGAACAGCGGCGCGACCACGCCCGCCGTCACCAGGAACAGCAGCGTCTCCTTATAGACCGAAAGGTCGACAGGCTCGTTCACCTTGGGCCTCGTCCCAGCCGCGGCGCTTGTGAGGGCCTGAGCCTATTCGATTGCGCGCGTCGCCGCGCGGATTATGGCATGATAAGGGCGAGATGCTTTCTCTTGGAGATCGTCATGCCGGCTTATGCGCACGAACGCGAAACAGCGAAGATCATGGCGCTTGCGCCGGTCATCCCGGTGCTCACGGTTGCGAGCGTCGAGGATGGGCTCGCGCAGGCCAAGGCGCTCGTCGCCGGCGGTCTCTATGCGATCGAGGTGACTTTGCGCACGCCCTCCGCGCTCGAGGCGATTAAAGCCATCGCCAAAAATGTGCCCGACGCGATCGTGGGAGCAGGCACGATCGTCTCGGCCGACCAGATCAACCAGGCGGTCGCAGCGGGGGCCAAGTTTCTGGTCAGTCCCGGCGCGCCGGCCGCGCTCGCCAAGGCCGCTGCGCAATCGCCAATCCCTTTCCTGCCGGGTTGCGCGACGGCTTCGGAAGCGATGGCCTTACGCGAGCTCGGCTTTCGGGCGCTGAAGCTCTTCCCCGCCGAGGCGGTCGGAGGCGCGAAGCTCCTCGCCTCGCTTGCGGCGCCGCTGCCCGATCTCCGCTTCTGCCCGACAGGCGGCATTGATCTCGGGAAGGCGCCGGAATACCTCAGGCTTCCGAACGTGCCCTGCGTCGGCGGTTCGTGGATGCTGCAGAAGGCGGCGCTCGCGGCGGGGGATTATCTCTCGGTCGAAGCTCTGGCGCGCGACGCGGCGGGCCTCATGCGCGCCGCCGTCTAGCGTCTGCACAAGCAGGATTGAGGCCCTGCGCCGCTTCAGGCGGCGACGGGCTCGGCCTTGGCTTCGGCGCGCTTCTTGGTGATTTCCCGCTTGAGCTTGACCGCGTCGAGGGAAAGCTCCGACTCGTGCGCCTTGACGAGGAAATCGTCGAGCCCGCCGCGATGCTCGACCGAACGCAGCGCCGCCGCTGTGATGCGCAGGCGCACGGAGCGCTCGAGCATATCCGAGGTCAGCGTGACCTGGACGAGATTAGGCAAGAAGCGCGTGCGCGTCTTGCGGTTGGAATGGCTGACCTTATTGCCGGATTGAACGGCTATCCCAGTCAGCTCGCAGCGGCGCGCCATTGCAAAAGATCCTTCAGACGAAAAGCTTCAGATCGGTACGGCAAATATGAAAACGGGCCGCTTCAATCAAGAAGCGTCCCGCCTGCCGATAGGCCTGGCTCAAAAGATGACGGGTCTATAGGGGAGCGGGTTTTCGGCGTCAAGCTTGCCGGGGTCGACTCGCCGGCCCGGCGGCTCTAACTTATAGCCATGCAAGACGGACAGGCGAGCGTGACCGCGCTGGGCGCGGCCGGGCACCGGGCGGCGCATCAGGTCCTCGAGCGGGGCTTCGTCTTCGTCGATCCGCTCGCGCTGCCGATCCTGGGGGCAGACGCCGAGAGCGCCATCGCGCTCGCCAGGGAACAGCCGGAGCGGCGGCCTTTGCGTCTGTTCATCGCCATGCGCAGCCGGTTCGCCGAGGATTCGGCGGCCCGGGCGATCGAGAAAGGCGTGCGGCAGATCCTGGTTCTGGGGGCGGGTCTCGACACATTTGCCTATCGCCTCGAGCCGATACGACACCTTCGCGTCTTCGAACTCGACCATCCGGCGACGCAAGCCGAGAAGCGGCGGAGGCTGGCCCAGGCGAACATCGCCGAGCCTCCGCATGTCTCCTATGTTGCTCATGATTTCGAGCGCGGGCGCATGACCGCCTCGCTCGAGGCCGCCGGGTTCGACGCGGACAAGAGGACTTTCGTCTTCTGGCTTGGCGTCACGCCCTACCTAACCCGAGAGGCTGTGTTCGCGACGCTGGGAGACCTCGCCCGCCTGCCGGGCGGGACGGACGTGGTGTTCGACTACGCCAACCCGCCCGATAGGGTCACAGACCCCGCCGCGCGCGCTCGTCGTATGCAAATGGCCGAGCGGGTCGCGGCCAGCGGCGAGCCGTTCCGCGGTTATTTCGACTCCGACGAACTGCACGCCCGCGCCCGCGAGCTGGACTTTTCCGAGATCGAGGATTGCGATCGAGCGACGCTCGTTGCGCGCTATCTGCCCGACTTGCCGTCGCCTCCTCGTCCCGGCCCCGGCGGACATGTTGTCAGGATGGCGACGAGGCGGCCGGCGGCTCTATGAGCGCGCGACCGTTTCCTTTGCAGAGCAACGTCCAAGCTTGATCTTGATATTCGTCACCCGCACGCTCTTTTCCGCCAGGGTTGTTGGTAAAGCGCGCAGCGAAATCGTAAGGGAATTGCAATACGGCGTTCTTGGAGGGCCTCAATCGGTCCATGTGATCGAGATCTATTCCGAATTGAACGATGCTCAACCGGTATAATCGCATTCAGCTCAGCGTAGCTGCTGAGACGGAGGATAGAATTGCTGCTAGGACACCGGATCGCTGTGGTTTTGCCGGCGTACAACGCGGCCAATACGCTGCGCCAGACCTACGCCGAGATTCCTCACGACATCGTCGATGACGTGATTCTCACCGACGACCATAGCCGGGACGATACGGCGGCGATCGCACGAGAGATCGGGATCCACACGCTCCAACACGAATCCAATCGCGGCTACGGCGACAACCAGAAGACTTGTTACCTGGCCGCCCTGGAGAGGGGCGCGGATATCATCGTCATGCTCCACCCCGACTATCAGTACACGCCGAAACTGGTGGCCGCGATGGCTTCCATGATCGCATCGGGCCAATACGACGTGGTTCTAGGCTCGCGGATCCTCGGCCGTGGTGCGCTTGCCGGGGGAATGCCACTCTATAAATACGTGTTCAATCGGTTGCTGACGCTGGTCGAGAACATCCTGGTCGGCCAGAAGCTGTCAGAGTACCATACAGGCTATCGCGCTTGGAGCCGGCGCATCCTCGAGGCGCTTCCGATTGAGCTTTGCTCCAATGACTTCGTGTTCGACAACGAGATTCTCGCGCAAGCAATCTACGCCCGGTTTCGAATCGGCGAGATTTCCTGTCCGACCAAATATTTTCCGGAGGCGTCATCGATCAACTTTCGTCGAAGCGTGATCTATGGGCTGGGCGTCTTGCGGACTGCGATTCGGTTCCGATTGCATCGATGGGGCGTGGCGCGAAGCCCGATTTTTGCGCCTCTCAATTCGTTAGCCAGATCAGCCGAGGCGGCTGAGGTGTTTGAACTGGCCCGCTGATCGCGAGGACGGCCCTATCGCCGGCGGGTCGTTATGTTGGCGATCGCCGCCTTAGCCGCTGTCGTGGTCACTGACGGCCCTCGATCAGATCCAACCGGTCAGCCCGCGAGAGGATCGTCCCTCATCGAACCCTGAGCGCCAAGCTTCTTCGCCACAAGCAACGCTCTCGCAATTACCGCCGCGAGGATGAACATTCCCACGCCAAGCCAAACGAAGCCCAGCCGCAGAAACCCCCGCTTGAACGCCTCGACATAAGGGCGCGGCGGGACGCGCGGCAGCAACTCCGGAGGCAGAATGGAGCGGATTTCCGGCGTGTCGAGGAGCTGCTTTAACCGGGGCGGATCGGGAGAGGGGACGTCCCACAGCGGACGCCCGGCGAGGAACGAGGGATCAGCGGTCGCGAGATAGCGTTGGACATTCTTCTCACCGGTCGTCGTAACCGTCCGCCACGCCTCGATCAGGCTCGGCAGATGCCGCTGCGGATGCGTCAGCGACAGCGCAAGGAAGACCAGCCACAAAGCAAGGGCGAGCGAGCGCCACATCGCCGGCTTGCCCGCTTTCGCATGCCGCTCAAAGAGCCAAAAGGCGCTCACGAGGTTGATCGTCAGCCCGACAAGAAGGATGTCGAAATAGCGGCTCGAGAGCGGAGACTGGCCCCGGCCGAAGGCGACCGCGAGGATCTGGCTCACGACCCAACCAAGCGCCATAACATTGAACCAGCGCGGATCGCTCAGCGCCGGACGATCAGCGAGAACACGCAGGCAAAACAGCGCCGACGGCAGAAAGATGATCAGCCCAAGCATATTGTGCGCGGGCCAGCCCGCGAGCGCGAGGAAAGCCCATAGGAACTCACCCACCGAGCGCGCGCGGAGTTCGTCGGAGGCGTGCGGCACCAAGCTGATCAAGGCGACCGTGATCGCAGCCAACGCGGCGAGGCCGAGCCATTCGCGCACGCCTCCCCTTCGGTTGCACGCCATCTGCAGGAGATGCGCGCCGGCGGCGGCGGCGAGAGTCAGGGCTCCTGACGCCATAGAGAGGAAAGCGCCGACGCCGAAAAGCACCCCTGCGGCCCAGCGCGGGGACCACGCCCGAGCGTCAGCGAGAAACGCGAGCGCGGCAAGCGAGAACGCCAGCACAAAATAAAACTGGCTGTTGAATGCATAGACGACGTTATCGTAAGCATACGGCATCGCGTTGATCCCCACCGAGAGGACCATCGCGGCGATCGCCCAGCCTCCGTTGAGCACGCGCGATAAAGCGTAGGCGACCGCAACCACCGTCGTCGTGTCGAGGATCGCATTGGCGATCATCTGCAGAATGACGTCCCAATATCCGGCCACCAGGAACGCCGAGAGAACCAAGAGCCTCGTGAAGAGGATGCGATGCTCGGCATAGGGGGCGAAAAGATCGGAGAGCTTGAGCTCGCCTCGCAGATAGGGCGCGAGCAGATATGCGCCGTCCCCTTCCCATTCGTCGACGAAGGGCGTCGGGCTTCCCGCATAGCTGATGAGAAGGGCCCGCGAACCGAGGAGAATGAGAAAGAGCGAGGTCAAGAGAGCAGCCCCGCCTCTCTCGTCGAACAGGTTCAAGAAACCTCGGCGCTGGACCATTCGCGGGACTCGTTTTGCTCACGACAATTTCGAACCGCTCTATGGCGTTTCACAGTCAGACCCAAGCTAGCGGTTAGCCATAGCGCGCGCGCACATAGCTCGGGAAGCGTCGAGCGACCCGCCACAACGCCATGTGCGGCGGCGAGCCATGTTCCGTTGCTATTGCGACAACTTGCATGCTCGCACGCGGGAGCTTGGGTTCTCGGACATCAAGGGGCTCGATCGTGCGGCGCTTTGTTGGCCGATACCTGACGGACTTGCCGGTCCCTCCCAGGCCCGCCCGGGCGGACACGTCATTAGAATGACGACGGCGTGACCCGCGCCATCTTCCAGCTCACGTTGCCGCCGCCACGCTTTGCTGACGAAGCCGATCATATTCGGCTTTCTCGACCGCCGGCGCTGGATAATGCTGGCGCAGCCGCTCAGCAAGGCGTTCCGCCGCGTCTGCGCGCGTATCGGCGAGCGCTATCTCCGCGGCGCCAGCTTTAGCGCAGGAAGCGGCGATCGCCGAGCCTACGCCGCCGGAGCCGACAATGAGAACATCTTGGCCAGCCATGTTGCGGCCGCTGCGCGCGACGGCCCGAACGAAGCCTTCGCCGTCAAACATGTCGCCGATGAGCTTGCCGTCCTCGCATCGGCGCACGGCGTTGCAGGCATGAGCGACGCGGACGGCGGCGGACGTCTCGTCAAGCCAATCGACGACCGCGGCCTTGTGCGGCATGGTGATGAGGGCGCCGTGAAAATTGGTGAAGCGGCAGATCTGAGGAAAGGCTTCGCGAAAGTTCTCGCTGGTCACGCCGAGCGGCACGACCGCCGCGTTGATTCGCGTCGTCTGAACCAGGGATTGTAGATCAAGGGCGCGCGAAACGTCGCCGTCGGATAGCCGATATGGGCGATGAGCTTTGTCTCGCCGTCGATCATCGGCGAGGCGCTCGCGCCGGGGCTTGCGAAAGCAAAAGGCTCGGAAACACAAGAAGGCCGCGTTTGTGGCGCGGCCTTCTTGTTGCAACTTGAATAAGCGACGTCAGGTTTGCGGTTGCGGCTCGAGCCCGCCAGCTTCTGGACCGATCGGCCGGGACTTGCCGGTCGAAGGGACAGCTGCGCGCGGAGCGGCCGGAGGGTCCCGGTCGGCCGATTCGCGCACGGGCCTGACCCCCTGCAGGAGGCCAACGATCTCGTCGCCGCTCAGCGTCTCGAACTCCATGAGGCCAGCCGCAAGCGTCTCGAGATCAGCCTTCCGCTGGGTGAGGATGCGGGTCGCCGTTTCATGGGCTTCCTGCACAAGCCGGCGCACTTCCTGGTCGATTGTCTCGGCTGTCGCTTCCGAAATGTTCTGCTGCCGGCCGAGCGAATAGCCGAGGAACACCTCGTCCTGGTTCTCGCCGTACATAACCGTGCCCAGCTTGTCCGAGAAACCAAGCCTCGTCACCATTGCGCGGGCGATCTTGGTCACCTGCTGGATGTCGCCCGCTGCACCTGAGGTCACCTTGTCCTTGCCGAACATAATTTCCTCGGCGACGCGGCCGCCCATCGCCATCGCCAGCATGGCGATCAGCTCCTCGAAACTCTGCGAGATCTGGTCGCGCTCAGGCAGCGACTGCACCATGCCGAGCGCGCGACCGCGCGGAATGATCGTCGCCTTGTGAATGGGCGTCGAAGCGGGCATCGAGACGGAGACAAGCGCGTGACCGGCTTCGTGATAGGCGGTGAGCCGCTTCTCCTGCTCAGTCATGATAAGCGTGCGCCGTTCGGCGCCCATCATGATCTTGTCGCGCGAATCCTCGAATTCCTGACGCGTGACGACGCGCTTGCCGCGACGGGCCGCAAGCAGCGCGGCTTCGTTGACGAGGTTCATGAGATCCGCGCCAGAAAAGCCCGGCGTTCCACGCGCCACAACCTTGAGGTCGACGTCCGGCCCGAGCGGGACCTTGCGGACATGGACCTTGAGGATCTTCTCGCGGCCGATGAAGTCCGGATTCGAGATGACGATCTGACGGTCGAACCGGCCGGGTCGCAGCAGCGCGGGATCGAGCACGTCGGGCCGGTTGGTCGCGGCGATGATGATGATGCCTTCGTTCTGCTCGAAGCCGTCCATCTCGACGAGCAACTGGTTGAGCGTCTGTTCGCGCTCGTCGTTGCCGCCGCCGAGACCAGCGCCGCGATGGCGACCGACCGCGTCGATTTCGTCGATGAAGATGATGCAAGGCGCGTTCTTCTTCGCCTGCTCGAACATGTCACGCACGCGGCTTGCGCCGACGCCGACGAACATCTCGACGAAGTCTGAGCCCGAAATGGTGAAGAAGGGCACGTTGGCTTCGCCCGCGACCGCTCGCGCGGTCAGAGTCTTGCCGGTGCCTGGGGGGCCAACCAGCAGCACGCCGCGCGGAATACGCCCGCCGAGCTTCTGGAACTTCTGCGGATCACGCAGGAATTCAACGATCTCCTGCAAGTCTTCCTTGGCTTCATCGACGCCGGCGACGTCCTCGAACGTCACGCGGCCCTGCGCCTCGGTCAGAAGCTTGGCCTTGGACTTGCCGAATCCCATCGCCTTGCCGGCGCCGCCCTGCATCTGCCGGGTCATGTAGATCCACAGTCCCAGGAACAGCAGCACAGGCAGGACGCTAGACACAATTGTCAGCAGCCAGTTGTTGCCATCCGATGGCGGCTTGGCCGTGATGGTCACGTCCTTTTTGTAAAGCGTCTGCACAAGGCCGGGGTCGTTCGGCGAATAGGTCTGGAAGGTTCGCCCGTCCTTCATATGGCCAGCAATCTCCTGGCCCGCGATCGTGACGTCGCGAACGTTTCCGGCGTCGGCGTCAGTCAGGAGCTGGCTGAAAGTAATCTCGCTCGACGGCGCTTTCTGACCCGGACTTTGAAACAAAGTCACGAGCGCCAGAACGAGCAAGAAAATAATCACCCAAAGGGCGAAGTTTCTATAGTTTGCGTTCATCATCTTCCCGTCAAGGAGCGGTCGCCTGAGATTTTCTCGGACCCTCCCGACCCTGTATCTGCCATTTAAGCGCGCCCGGGCGAATTGCCAAGAGAACTCCTACTGTCTCAAACTCCAGTGAAGGCCGCAATTATCGCTTTTTGGCGGCGTGCGGGCGGGTCGCCCCGACGGCTTGGACAGATCGGCCGGTCGCGGCTTTCATCAAGGTTAAGCCTATCTTTATTCATCTGAACGAAAGAGGCGCTTCCGGAAAGGCTCACGCCGTCTTTTCCTCAGCAAGGGCTAATTCCTCCATCATCGCCTTACGCATCAGATATTTCTGGGCTTTTCCGGTCACCGTCATCGGGAACGAATCGACGAAGCGCACGTAGCGCGGAACCTTGTAATGGGCGATCGAGGCCCGGCAAAAGGCGATCGTCTCGGCTTCGTTCAGATTCGAGCTGTCGCGGCGGCGAATCCAAACGCACAACTCCTCGCCATAGCGGTGGTCAGGAACGCCGAAAGCCTGGACCTCGGCGACGGCGGGGTGAGTAAAAAGAAATTCCTCGACTTCGCGCGGATAGATGTTCTCGCCGCCGCGAATGACCATATCCTTCAATCGGCCAACAATATTGCAGTAGCCTTCAGCGTCGATGGTCGCGAGATCGCCGGTGTGCATGAATCGGGCTTCGTCGATTGCAGTTGTCGTCGCCGATGGGTCGTCCCAATAGCCGCGCATGACGCTATAGCCCCGGGTCAGCAACTCGCCTGCGACGCCAGGCGGAACAATTCGGCCCTCGGCGTCGACAATCTTGACTTCGAGATGGGGCAGGATTCGTCCGACCGTTGAGACCCGCCGCTCAAGCGGATCGTTATAGGCGCTCTGGAAGCTGACCGGGCTCGTCTCCGTCATGCCATAGGCGATGGTGACCTCGCTCATGTGCATCGTGTTGACCACTTTTCGCATCACCTCGACCGGACAGGGGGAGCCGGCCATGATCCCCGTGCGCAAGGTCGTAAGGTCAAAACGCGCGAATTCGGGATGTTCGAGCATGGCGATAAACATAGTGGGCACGCCGTGCAGGCCCGTGCAGCGTTCGGCTTGCACCGCCTCGAGCGCCGCCAGGGGATCGAAGCCTTCGGACGGGCTCACCATGCATGAGCCGTGGGTGACGCAGGCCAGATTGCCGAGCACCATGCCGAAGCAATGGTAATAAGGCACCGGTATGCACAGCCGATCGTCCGCCGTGAGGAGCATCGCCTCGCCGATGAAATAGCCGTTGTTGAGAATGTTATGGTGGGTCAGCGTCGCGCCCTTCGGCGCTCCCGTTGTCCCGGACGTGAACTGGATGTTGATCGGGTCGTCGAACTGAAGCGACGCCTCGAAGGCCTTAAGCTTGGCGCGCTCGTCCGCAGTCGCAGGGCTCGCGACCTCGTCGAAATTGAGCATGCCAGGCGACTTGTCTGTCCCCAAGCGGATGACGAACTCGAGCTTTGGCAAGCCCTTGGACTGAAGCTTGCCCGGTTCGGCGGCGTCGATCTCGGAAGCGCAGGCGCGGAGCGAGGCGAAATAGTCGTTGTTCTTATGGCCCGAACTCAGGATCAGCGCCCGGCAGCCGGATTTCTTGATCGCGTAGTCAAATTCATGGCTCCGGTAGGCGGGATTGATGTTGACGAGAATGATGCCGGCAAGCGCCGTGCCGAACTGCGCTAGAACCCATTCGCTGACATTGGCCGACCACATGCCGACCCGATCGCCCTTCTCGAGGCCAAGCTTGCGTAAGCCCACGGCCAAGTCTTCCGACCGGCGCAAAAGCTCGGCGTAACTCCAACGTACATTCTGGTGTCGGGTGATGAGCGCGGGCCGCTCCGGCCCCTCGGCCGTGATGCGGCGCAGGAGCTGGCCGATCGTCTCGCCGATCAGAGGCGTCGAAGAGACGCCGTGAACGTAGGATTGCGTGAGCAGCTCCATTTCGCTCCCTTTGCGCATTTGCCGTCATCGCCAGGAGAGAAGCGATGTGGCGATCCAGAACATCGGGGCGCTCCTACGCCCCCGGGATCGCTTCGCTTCGCTAGTAATGACGCGGCAGATTCGAAGCCTTCTATCACAATTCGCGCAAGTAGGCTGCCGGTTTTTGGCTCAGCGTCCGCCAGGCGCCGATCATGCCGAGTCCGACGGTGATCGCAAGTCCGCCGCCGGCGGCGGCGAGCGCGGCCCGCCAATCGAAGACGAAATCGAACTGCATGATGCGCGAGACCACCCAATAGGCGGCGAGCGTACCCGCCGCGACGCCGAACGCAGCCGTCGCCATTCCCAAAAGCGCGTACTCGATCAGGAACATCATCGTCAGGCGTGTGCGGGTCGCGCCGAGAATCTTCAGGATCGTCGCGTCAGCGAGGCGCGCGCGCCGATTGGCGGCGAGCGCGCCGGCGAGCACCAGGACGGAGGTGGTGAGCGCCACGCCCGTCGTCGCGCGGATGGCGAGCGCAAGCTTGGCGACCAGAGATTCGACACTATCCATCGCTTCGCGCACCCGGACGCTGGCGACGTCTGGAAATTGCTGGGCCACGGCGCGCATGAGCTTAATTTCGGCGTCCGGCGCGGCGGTCGGCAGCGCGGCTGAGACGAGTTCGGTGTAGGGCGCGCCTTTGAGCGCATTGGGCGAATAGACGAGCACGAAATTGATGGCGAAGCTGCGCCAGTTCACTTTGCGTAAGTTCGCGAGTTTCGCCGCGATGTCGCGACCGAGCACGTTGACCACGACCTTGTCGCCGAGATGGAGACCAAGCCCTTTGGCCACCTCCTCTTCCATCGACACGAGCGGCGGCCCGGAATAGTCGCTCGGCCACCATTGACCAGCGACGACCTCGGATCCTTCCGGCGGCTTGTCGGCGAAGGTGACGCCGCGATCGCCTTCCAGCGCCCAGGCCACCTTGTCGCTGGGCTTGACCTGGTCGACCGGCCTCTCGCCAAGCTGCACGAAGCGCCCGCGCATCATGGGCGTCTCGCTGATCTTGACGCCGGGGGCTTCGCGCTTGACGAAGTCGACGAACGCGCCAGCGTCCGACCCGCGCACGTCGAGAAAGAAGAAGCTCGGTGTTACGCCTGGCTGGGCCTCGCGCAATTCGGCGCGCATGTTGGTCTCGACGAGGGTAAGCGCGACGAGCGCGGTCAACCCTAGGCCGAGCGACAGCACGACCGACGGTGTCAGCGCGCCCGGCCTGTGGATTGCGTCAAGCGCCATTCGCCACTCGACGAAACTTGAACGCGGCGCGCGGCGCGCGAGGAATGCCACGCCGTAGGCGACAATCCGCAGCGCGAGAAACGCCGCCACCGTCGCGACGGCAACCATCGCCGCGACCGATTGCTGCGGGCTGGTCAGGACGGCAAGCGTGAAAAGCGCGACGCCGGCGAGCGCGGCGCCGGACAGGTAGCGCTTGCGCGGCCAGCCCTGGCGCTCCTCGACCATGTCGCGGATGAGCGTAGTCACGGGCAGATCGTGCGCCCGCCCGAGCGGCGCGATCGAGAAGGCGAGCGCAGTCAAAAGCCCGTATATTAGCCCGAGGCCGATGAGGCCTGGCGAAATCGAAGGCGCAAGCGGAATCGGCAGCATCGAGCCGAACAGCCAATTGACGACAAAAGGGATCGCCGAGCCAACCAGCGCGCCAGCGAGCGCGCCAATCAGCGCCACGATCACGAACTCGACGAGCGCCAGCGCCACGACGCTCGCTCCGGTCGCTCCAATCGCCTTGAGAATGGCGAGCGTCGCGCGCTTGCGTTCGACGAAGCCTTGCGCCGCATTCGCGACCCCGACCCCTCCGACCACCAGGGACAGCAGTCCCGCGAGCGTGAGAAATTCGGCGAAGCGGTCGAGATCGCGACTGAAATCCGGGTTGATGGCGAGACGAGAGCGCGCGTCCCATCCGGCGTGAGGGAAAGTCCGCTTCGCCTGATCCATGAAGGCCTGGACGGCGGAATTGTCGGGCGCGCCGTCCATGATGACGCGGGTCGTCCAATTAACCAGCGAGCCCGGCTGGATCAGTTTTGTTGCGTCGAGCGCCGCTTGAGAAATGAGCACGCGCGGGCCCAGGCCGACGCCGGTCGCCAACCGATCGGGTTCGCTGACCAGGAGGGTCCGAATGGCTAAATTCGTCTCGCCGATGCGAATGACGTCGCCAAGCTTGAGGTTGAGACGAGCCAAGAGCGCCTCTTCGACCGCCGCGCCGAACGCGCCGTCGCGTTCGCCAAGCGCGTCATTGAGCGACATGGGCGGCGCGAAGACCGCTTGGCCGATACGCGGCCACGATGGTTCGACCGCCTTGATTTCGATCAGCGCCGCGTCCCCACCCGGCGCTCTCGCCATCCCGCGCAAAGTCGCGACAGTCGACAGGGCGCCATGCGCTTCGAGAAAGCGCTGCTCGTCGGCGGAAAGGCGGCGATGGATGAGCGCGAACGAGGCGTCGCCGCCGAGGATCACGCGGCCTTCGCGGCCCATGCCGTCGTTGAGCGCGAGGGCGAGACTTTCCACCCCGACGATCGCCGCCACGCCAAGCGCGATGCAGAGGAGAAAGATACGCAAGCCCGCGAGTCCGCCGCGCAGGTCGCGTAAGGCGAAGCGCAGGGTCGGCGCGCGGGTCGCAGGGGGGATGAGACCTGTCGCGGGCGCGTTCACGCCCTTCTCCTTCGGGGAGAAAGTGGCGAGCGACGGGCTATCGGCCCGACCGATGAGGGCGCTGCGTCAAAGCCGCATGTGCGCGTTGGGCGCAAACCCTCTCCTCCGACCCCTCTCCCCATAGGGTGTCCGGAAGGACGCCCGTCTCTCGACGGGCTATGCGAGACTGGGACGTTGGCGCGCCAAAATGAAACTTCTAAGGCCGGCTGACACCTCATGCCAGAAGCGTCGCCGCGGGTGCAGGAGCCTCTTCGATCCTGCCCGAACGCATGCGGATCACCCGGTCGCAGCGCGCGGCGAGGGTGGAATCATGCGTGACGAGCGCCAGCGTCGCTCCGCGCCGCGCCGGCAGATCGAACATCATGTCAATGATGGCGCGTCCCGTCGTCTCGTCGAGATTGCCGGTCGGCTCGTCGGCGATCAAAAGCGACGGCCGCGGAGCAAGCGCCCGCGCCAGCGCCACGCGCTGCTGCTCGCCTCCCGACAATTGCGCCGGATAATGCGCGAGGCGCTCCCCGAGGCCCACCTGTTCGAGTTCGGCTCGCGCGCGGTCGCTCGCGTCTTTAGCGCCGGCAAGCTCAAGCGGCGCCGCGACGTTTTCGAGCGCGGTCATGGTTGGGATCAGGTGAAAGGACTGGAACACGATGCCGATGCGCTGGCCGCGAAAGCGCGCGAGAGCGTCTTCGTTCAAGCCGCCGAGCTTGACGCCGTCAATCTCAACTTCGCCTTTATCTGGTCGCTCAAGACCGGCCATGATCATGAGCAACGTCGACTTGCCCGACCCGGAAGACCCGATTATGCCGACCGCCTCGCTTTTGCCGATTGTCAGATCGACGTCGCGCAAGATATGCACGCGAGCCGCGCCGCGGCCGAGACTGAGGTCGACGCCGCGCATCGCGACCGCAGGAAACACCATTGTCCAAGCACCTTGAAACGAAGCCGTCCTCATATGGGCATTTGCGGCTCTTCGTCCAGGCGGCCGCCTTCGCAGCGGTCCTAGCGTTGATCCCGCATGCCGCTGCGGCGCGCACCCTTCGCCTTGTGGCGTTGGGCGACAGCCTGACGGCCGGATATGGCTTAGCTCCGGGCAAGGCTTTTCCCGTTCGCCTCGAAGCGGCCCTTCGCGCCAAGGGTTGGGATGTCAAGGTCATCAACGCCGGCGTTTCCGGCGATACCGCCGCCGACGGCCTCGCCCGCTACGAATGGTCGGTGCCGAAAGACGCCGATGCGTTGATCGTCGAGCTTGGGGGCAACGATATGCTGAGGGGGATGAAGCCCGCAGCGACCAAGACGACGCTCGCGGCGATTCTGGACAAAGCGCGCGCCGCTCATCTGCCGGTGCTTCTCGCCGGCATGCAGGCCGCGCCCAATCTCGGGCCCGATTACGGCGGCGAGTTCGCGGCCATCTATCCGAGTCTGGCGAAAAGCTACAATGTCTCGCTCTATCCCTTCTTTCTCGAGGGTGTCGCGGGCGATCCGAAGCTCGATCAGGCCGATGGGCTGCATCCGAACGCCCAAGGAGTCGAGATCATCGTTCAAAAGATTCTTCCTTCGGTCGAGGCGCTCTTAAAGCAGGCGAACCGATAGAGGCGAGCCGCAGCCTGTCATAGCGAGGAGGTCTGATTGTCGAGCGCGCGCACCATCCTCACCTTGTCGTGCGTCAACCGGCCGGGAATCGTCGCGAAAGTCGCGGCCGCCCTGTTCGACGGCGGGTTCAACATCCTCGACGCCCAGCAATTCGACGACATTGAGACTGGCGACTTTTTCATGCGGGTCGTGTTCAACGCGGGCGCGTCGGAGGCAAACGTCGAGGAGCTGCGCGAAACCTTCAAGGCGATCGCGATCGGCTTCGCGATGACATGGTCGATGCGCCCCGTCGATCGGCTGAAGCGCGTGGTGCTCATGGTGTCGCGCTTCGACCATTGCCTCGTCGATCTCCTCTATCGCTGGCGCAGCGGCGAACTGGCGATGGATCCTGTCGCCATCATCGCCAATTATCCGCGCGAGACCTATGCTCAGATCGATTTCGGCGACATCCCCTTTCACCATCTGCCGATCACCCGGCAAACCAAGATGGAGCAGGAAGCTCAAGCCTGGGAGATTATCAAGTCCGCGAAAGTCGATCTCGTCATTCTCGCGCGCTATATGCAGATCCTGTCGGACGGCTTCACCGCCAAGCTCCAGGGACGGTGCGTCAACATCCATCATTCCTTCCTGCCGGGATTCAAGGGCGCAAAGCCCTATCACCAGGCCCACGCGCGCGGCGTGAAGCTGATCGGAGCGACGGCCCATTTCGTAACCTCCGATCTCGACGA
Organism: uncultured Alphaproteobacteria bacterium; assembly: GCA_963737365.1. Taxonomy (GTDB): domain Bacteria; phylum Pseudomonadota; class Alphaproteobacteria; order Rhizobiales; family Beijerinckiaceae; genus Roseiarcus. The sequence goes on along the minus strand of CAVTSD010000001.1, from coordinate 606,356 downwards.
GGGCCCGATCATCGAGCAGGATGTCGAGCGGATCAGCCACCGCGACACGCCAGAGGACTTGGTGCGCAAGGGGCGCGACATCGAACGCCGCGTGCTCGCTCGCGCCATCGCCAACGTGCTCGAGGACCGGGTGCTCCTGAACCACGGGAAGACCGTGGTGTTCGAAGGCTAGCGCGCCTTGATCCATGACTAAGGGCAGTGCGTAAACGTGTAGGATGTGCCCCCAGCACTGATCGCGCCTATATAAGGTTCCCTAGGAGGATCGCATGAAAGAAGATCATTTTCCCGTTACCCACACTGACGCCGAGTGGCGCAAGATCCTGACCCCGGAGCAGTACGACGTCATGCGCGGCCATGGCACTGAACGGCCAGGCAGCTGCGCCCTTCTGTACGAGAAGCGCCCCGGAACGTTCGTTTGCGCCGGCTGCGGACAGGCTTTGTTCGAGAGCAAGACCAAATTCGAGAGCGGCACCGGCTGGCCGAGCTTCGATACGCCGGTCGAAGGCGGAGTTGAGACGAGCATCGACCGCAGCATGGGCATGACGCGCACCGAGGTGCATTGCGCGCGTTGCGGATCGCATCTGGGCCATGTGTTTCCGGACGGGCCGCCGCCGACGGGGTTGCGCTACTGCATCAATGGGGTCGCGACGAACTTCACGCCGACGGCCGCGAACTGAAAGAATTCCGCTGACGGCCGGACGCAGCGGGGTCGATAGGGCCATCCATGAACGTAGCGAACCTGCCGAAGGAAGCCCGACCCGCTCGCCCGGCGAACCACCCGCCGGCGGCGAGCGGCAGAGTTGGGGTGCTGATCGTCAATCTCGGCACCCCGGAGGGGACCGACTACTGGTCGATCCGGCGCTATTTGCAGGAGTTCCTGTCCGACCGCCGCGTGATCGAGACGCCTCGCGTCATTTGGCTGCCCATTCTGCAAGCCATTCTGCTGCGCCGCCCGCACGCCAAGGGGCGCGACTATTCCTCGATCTGGAACCAGGAAACCAATGAAGGGCCGCTGAAGACGATCACCCGGTCCCAAAGCGAGAAGCTCGCTCCCATGCTCCGCAACCTCGACCGGGACGTCGTCGTCGACTGGGCGATGCGGTATGGCGCTCCGCCGATCGCCGAACGGCTCAAGGCGCTTCAGGCGGAAGGCTGCGACCGCATTCTCGTCATTCCGCTCTACCCGCAATATTGCGCCGCTTCGACAGCGACGGTCGGAGACAAGACGTTCGAGGCGTTGCAGGCGATGCGTTGGCAACCTGCGATTCGCCTGGCCGCCCCCTATTATGACAACCCTGTCTATATCGACGCGCTCGCGCGATCCGTGCGCGCCAACCTCGCCGAACTCGACTTCGAACCCGAGGTCCTGGTCGCTTCCTATCACGGCATTCCGCAGGTCTATTTCGACAAGGGCGACCCCTACTTTTGCCATTGCGCGAAGACGACGCGGCTCCTGCGCGACGCGATGGGCATGAGCGAGGAAACCCTGCGCATGACCTTTCAGTCGCGTTTCGGCCGCGGTGAATGGCTCAAGCCCTATACCTCTCAGACGTTGCGCGAGCTCGCGGCCAGCGGCGTCAAGCGCGTCGCTGTGTTGACGCCAGGGTTCGCCGCTGACTGCCTGGAGACGCTGGAGGAGATCGGCGTCGAGAACGCCGGCTATTTCCGCGAAGCCGGCGGGGAGCGTTTCGCCGCGATCCCGTGCCTCAACGACAGCGCCGACGGCATGGCGGTGATCGAGGCGGTCGCCCGGCGGGAGCTTAGGGGTTGGGCGGAGTAAGGGTCCTGTCGTGAACTGGCTGGACCAATGCGCGCGATGTGGCAAGGCGCTATCAGGATCCCGGCCTCTCTGCTCTGTTGGTCGCGCAGATTATCCTGATCTTCATAGCGGAGCCGCTCGCTTTCGAAGGCTTCGAGCCGCCGCTGATCGCGAGTGGCTTCATCATCGTCTGTCTGGTTCTCCTGCTGGTCCTCGGATCGCCTCACCACGGCGCGCTCGTCGTGGTTGGGGCGGCCGGCGCGATCCGAGGAGCGACCTTGGTCGCTGACTTTGTCTGGGGCGCCCCACTGATCGAGGCGGAAGAGGCGATCATCGCCATCCTTGGCTTGCTCGCCGTTATGTGGGTGATCACCGGAATTGTGTTCGGTCCCGGCCGCGTCACGGCGCACCGGGTGCGGGGCGCGATCCTGCTCTATCTCTCGATCGCCGTTGTTTTCGTTTGGCTCTACAGGCTGATTGCCGAAGCTGCTCCTGGCGGCTTTTCCGGCCTCAAATTTACCGCGGGCCAGCAAGGCGCCCGGAGCCCTTATCTCTATTACAGCCTGACGTCGCTGACCACGCTCGGGCTGGGCGACATCGCGCCGGTCAATGCGTTCGCGCGCAGCCTGACCGTCCTCGAGGCGCTCTTGGGACAGCTATTTCCGGCCGTCGTCCTGGCGCGAATCCTCACCCTCTACACGGACGATACGGATCGCGAGGAAGAGCGCTCCGAGCCGCCCCCGCTCACGGAGAAGGGAGCCTAAACCACCTCGTCCGGCGCGAGCGCGCAGGCGATGTGGGGATCGACCTCGATCTGCACGGTCGTATGATTGATCTTGAAACGCTCGGCGAGATCGCTGCACAGGTCATGAAGAAACGCGTCGCCCGGATGGCCTTTCGGCATGACCAGGTGGCAGGTCAGCGCGTTTTCTGTGGTGCTCATTGGCCAGATATGCAGGTCGTGCACCTCAACGACGCCAGCGCGCGCGGATAAGAGCCCCCGAACCGCCGCCGGATCGATTTGCGGCGGGACCGCAGCCATCGACATGCCGACCGAATTGCGCAGAAGACCCCACGTGCCCCATACGATGATCGCGTTGATGATAAGGCTCACGACCGGATCGATCCAAAGCCAGTTGGTCAGCAGGATCACAAGCCCAGCCCCGACGACGCCGACTGACACGAGCGCGTCGGAAGCCATATGCAGGAACGCGCCGCGCAGGTTGATGTCATCCTTGCGGCCCGAAGCGAACAGCCACGCCGTCACGGCGTTGACGAGGATGCCGACGGCCGCGACCGCCATCATCGTCTTGCCCGCCACCGGCTCGGGCGAGCCGAGACGGCGGATGGCCTCCCACGAGAGGCCCCCGACCGTCACCAGAAGGAAGACGGCGTTGAACAAAGCCGCGAGGATCGACGAGCCGCGCATGCCGTAGGTGAAGCGCTCGGTCGGCGCACGCCGCGCCAGCACGCTCGCGAGCCAGGCGACGGCCAGTCCAAGGACATCGCCGAGATTGTGTCCGGCGTCCGCCAGCAGCGACACGGAATTGCTCATCAACCCGTAGACGGCTTCGATGACGACGAAGACGAGATTGAGCGTGATTCCGATGGCAAAGGCTTGGCCGAAGCTCGCCGGCGCATGCGCGTGCGTGTGACCATGATCGTCATGGTCGTGGGAGTGGCCGCCATGGTCGTGGGACATCGGAAACGCCTTTTCGCTGAATTGCCGATGTCATCGCGAGGAGCGCAGCGACGCGGCGGCCCGGAGGCCGTCGGCCCGACGACTCCTGGATGGCTTCGCCTCGCTCGCAATGACTGACGGGCTTTTCGCCGACTCACATACATCCTCTAGCGGCTTATGGATCAAGATCTCGTGACGGGCTCTCTGGTGACCCGCCTGCCCTGCCCGCAAGGCTTTCGAGATAGGCGCAAAACATGTCGGCCATGGCGTCGGCGTAAACCTCGATCTCCGCCGGCCTCCGAGAACTTTCCGAAAAGTGCTTGCCGACCTTGCTCAGCGTCGTCGTCATCAGGTCGGCGGCCAAGGCGCGCGTGCGCTCCGAAACCTCGGGCAGCGCTTCGCGCATGAAAGCTTGCATTGTACAGTCACCCGCCGCCCGCGCCTCATGCGCCTCCGGCGCGTCCCGATAAAGCGGGGCCGCGTCACTGAGCGCAACACGCATCGCAGCCTCCTCGCATTCCGAACGGATGAAGGCGTGGACGAGATCGCGAAGCCGTTCAAGCGGCGGTCGCCTAACGTCCCTGAGGATGGCGCTGAGCAGCTCGGACGTTTGCCGCCATTCGTCGCTTTGCAGGCGGAAGAGGATTGCGGCCTTGTTCGGGAAATACTGATAGATCGAGCCGACGCTGACGCCGGCCCTCTCGGCCACGCGGGCGGTTGTGAAACGCGACGCGCCCTCCCTCGCCAAAACCTGAGCGGCAGCCTCGAGAACCGCGGCGACGAGCTCCGTCGAGCGGACCTGCTTCGGCCGCTTTCGCGAGGAAATCTGGGCTTGTTCCCGATCGGTCATGCGGCGCTCGAGCAAATGCGAATAGAGAATGCGACGAAATCGTCGTATTTTTAACGCGGCCTGAAAACGAGTTCAACTGGACTGGATATTCCTCATGACCACCCTGACCGCCGCTCCGCTCGCGCCCCTCCTGGATCGTCTGTTCGCAGCCGCTGACGCCGCCGAGCCGGCCATTGACGCCGCATTCGCCGATCTCTCGGACGGCGAGCAGACGCGCATGTTGCGGAGCAAGACCGACTACCCCGAACTCTACGGGCGACTGAAGAACCTTCCGCTCGCCGTCTCGCGCGTGACAGGCGCGCTGCTCTACATGCTGGCGCGAAGCACCCGCGCGCGTGCGATCGTCGAGTTCGGAACGTCGTTTGGCGTCTCGACGCTGCACCTTGCCGCAGCTCTGCGCGACAATGGCGGCGGGCGTCTGATTACGAGCGAATTCGAACCGTCGAAGGCGGCGCGGGCGCGCGACAACCTCACGGCGGGCGGCGTCATCGATCTCGTAGAGATCCGGGAGGGCGATGCGCTCAAGACACTCGGCGTCGAACTTCCTGAGACGATCGACTTGGTCCTGCTCGACGGCGCCAAGGCGCTCTATCCCGAGATCCTGAGTCTCTTGGAAAGCCGCTTGAAGCCCGGCGCGCTGATCGTCGCCGACAATGCGGACATGAGCCCCGACTATTTGAAGCGCGTACGCTCGGCCGGCAACGGCTACATGTCCGTGCCTTTCGCGGAGGATGTCGAACTCTCGATGCGGCTCTAGCTCGGCTCCCCAAGTCGTCCCGGAGCGCGCCCTCGCGCGCGGGAAGAGTTTTCCCGAGGACTTTCGGCAAGAGCTTATGAAATACAACCTATCTCTGTTGTACATTGTGCAGGCAGAAGAAGCTGTCCTGGCGCTTGCCGGGCGGGACGGTTCTCTCGCTGCGGATCACACCGGAAATTTGAGCGCGGAACTAAAGCGGGTCGTAAGGCTCTGAAAACATTCAGGCGCAGAACTAAAATGGAACTAAGCGCCGGCGGCCGCACAAATTTGGCGCTGTCAGCCCGCATCCGTCGTCGGCCTCGTCACCCTGAGCCATGGCCGCGTGCCCTCAGGCGCCTCGTCCTGCGCGCTGCTCGGCTGGTAATGGAGCGGCGAGCCCGGCAGCCGCCCGGCTTTTAGCGCTTGCAGGGTCGGCGCGTTGGTGACTTCGAACGAGTCAAAGCCGCAGCGCAGCATAAGCGGAATCTCGTCGATCAGCACGTCGCCGATCGCACGCAACTCGCCGCGGAACTGGCGCCGGTCGCGCAGAATCCGGGCGTAAGAGAACGAACGTCCGTCCGCGAACTTGTCGAAGGCCAGCGCGACCAGCGGCCGGTTCGTGAGATCGGAGAGATGCGCCTGCGCGTCGGCGCCGGCCTCGACGGCGACTCCAACCGGCGCCGTCCGGGCTGACAAAGATTCGCGTTCGCCAAGCCAACGCTTGAGCGACACGACAATCGCGCCCTCCTCGGGCACGAGCGCCTCGTCGCCGAGGAACGCCCATTTGTCTTCGACGAAACCTTCGCGCCGCCACAAAGGCATCAGATGCCCGACCCGGCGTCGAGCGGCCCCACATGAATGCCGCACTCGATCTTGCCGCGCCCGCGCCAACGGCCGGCGCGTTCGTCCTCGCCAGGCTTGACCGCGCTTGTGCACGGCAAGCAGCCAATGGACGGAAAGCCCTTGGCGACCAGGGGATGCCGGGGCAGTCCGGCGTCGGCTATATATTTCAAGACTTCGCTCGAGCTCCAGCCGACAAGCGGGTTGATCTTGATACGCTCCCCCTCCGCTTCGAACAGCGGTAGGGTCGCGCGCGTCGTGCTCTGGAAACCTTTGCGGCCCGTGATCCAGGCGTCAAACCCCTCCATCGCCTCGGCGAGGGGACGAACCTTGCGGATGTCGCAGCAACGGTCCGGATCGCTCATGAACAGGAATCGCTCCGGGTCCTCTTGCGCGACGGTTTCCGCCTTTGGCTCGGTGACGATGACGTTGGTCAGTCCCAAGCGCGCAACGAGCTCGTCGCGATAGGCGAGCGTTTCAGGGAAATGCTGCCCGGTGTCGACGAACACCACCGGGGTCGCGGTGTCGACCTGCGCCACCATGTGCAGGAGCGCGGCGGCGTCGGCGCCAAAGCTCGAAACGAGCGCGATGCGGCCGGGATAGAGATCCTCGATAGCGAGCCGTAAAAGCGAAGAGGCCTTGAGCTGCGCGAAGCGCGTCTCGAGCCGGGAGGCCGCAATCTGGTCGCCGAACAGCTTGACGTCATGGGCGCTCATCAGATGTCCGATCCGGCGCTTCGTTCGTAGAGCGCCTCCTTGAACGGCGCCATGCCCACGCGGCGGTAAGCGTCAATGAAGGCCTCGTCCTCAGAGAGCCTGAGGCCCGTATAAGTCTCGACGATGGTCTCAATCGCCTCGACCACGTTCTCGGAACTGAAGCCGGGGCCTGTGATCTGGCCGATCGCGGCTTTCTCGTCGGCCGAGCCGCCGAGCGTGATCTGGTAAGTCTCTTCGCCTGCCCGCTCGAGTCCCAGAATGCCGATGTGACCGACGTGATGATGGCCACAGGCGTTGATGCAGCCGGATATCTTAATCTTGAGCGGACCGATCTCTTTCGCCCGCGGGCCGTCGCCAAAGCGCTCGGCAATCCGCTGCGCGACGGGGATTGAGCGCGCCGTCGCCAAGGCGCAATAGTCGAGACCGGGGCAGGCGATGATGTCGCTGATCGCGCCGGCGTTCGGCGTCGACAGGCCGACCGACGCCAGGCGATCGTAGACCGCCGGCAAGTCGTCCAGCGCGATATGGGGCAAGATGAGGTTCTGCTCGTGCGAGACGCGAACCTCGTCGTGCGAATAATCCTCCGCCAGGTCGGCGACAGCGTCCATCTGGTCGGCGCTTGCGTCGCCTGGAATGGCCCCGATCGCCTTCAGCGAAACGGTCACGGCGACGTAGCCGGGAATCTTGTGCGGGACGAGGTTGGAAGAACAGAAGCTCGCGAAGCGTGAGTCCTTAGACTTGCGGCGCTCGACCCGGACGCTGACCGGCTTCTTGGCCTCGAGGTCGGGCAGCGCGAAGAAGGCGCGAAACCGCGCAAGCTCCTTCTCCGGCAGATCGAGCGCCCTAGGATCGCGGGCGGTGAATTCCGCCTCGACCTCCTCGCGCAAAGGCTCGAGGCCTTTCTCGTGCACGAGGATCTTGATGCGCGCCTTGAACTTGTTGTCGCGTCGTCCCTCGAGGTTGTAGACCCTTAAGATCGACTCGACATAGCCAAGGAGGTCGCGCTCGGGCAGGAACTCGCGGACCATGCGCCCGATCATCGGCGTGCGTCCGAGCCCACCGCCAACATAGACGCGGAAGCCAAGCTCGCCCTTATCGTTCCGCACGACCTGCAGTCCGATGTCATGGGCCTGGACCACCGCGCGATCATGGGTCGCGCCGTTAACGGCGACCTTGAACTTGCGCGGCAGGAACGAGAATTCAGGGTGCAGCGACGACCATTGCCGCAAGATTTCGGCATATGGGCGCGGGTCGGCGATTTCATCATGCGCAACCCCGGCGAAATGGTCCGCCGTGACATTGCGGATGCAATTTCCCGAGGTCTGGATCGCGTGCATTTCGACGCTCGAGAGCTCGGCCAGAATGTCGGGCGTGTCCTTGAGCGCCGGCCAGTTGAACTGGATGTTTTGCCGGGTGGTGAAATGCCCGTAGCCGCGATCGTACGTGCGCGCGATATGGGCAAGCATACGCATCTGGCGCGAGTTGAGAACGCCATACGGGACCGCGATGCGCAGCATGTAGGAATGGAGCTGCAGATAGAGGCCGTTCATCAACCGATGGGGTCGGAACTGCTCCTCGGTCAATTCGCCGCTGAGGCGGCGCGCGACTTGATCGCGGAATTGCTCGACGCGGGCGGCGACGAAGGCGGCGTCGAAATCATCATAATGATACATGATCGGTCTCCGTCGCGACCTTAGGACCCAAACGGGGCGCCTGACCTTGCGCCTGTTTACCTAGATCGCGCCTGATCGTCGGCCCGGTCGCCCGGATCGCTTCGCGCAAAGCCTTGGGCGTGAGATGCCCGTTGCGCTCCTCGACCACGATCGCATAGGCGTCGACGACGATGTTGTTCGCTTCATCTTGTTTGGCGCGTTTGAGCGCGCCGGCCGTCGCTTCCGGATCAGGGAAAATTGCGGCGCGTTTGAAATCCTCGGTCCAGCTTTCGTCAGAGGTCTGAAACACGACCACGCCGTCCGTGAGCCGGTTTGCGGTAATGACTTCGGGCATTCCGGCCTCATGAGGGGGAGGTAGGCGGACCCCTGCCCGCATGCAAGAGCCACTTAGCATATTTAACGGCGCAAATCTATATGTCGTATTATATCACATGAGATATACGCTATTTATCGGGTGCTACCCCATAAAGACCCACGCTCCGGCGCTCTGTCTTGACGTAGCTCGACGCCTCTGAGAAGGCCTCGAAGCCGGGCATTCAACTTTGCGGGGCCGCCGAACGGCGGCGCACAGGGCGCTAAAACGATGGTGTTTTCGTCGATAACGTTTCTGTTCTACTTCCTGCCCATTTTTCTCGCCGCCTATTTCCTGACGCCCACGATCCAAGCCAAGAACGTCGTCACGCTTCTGTTCTCCCTGGTGTTCTACGCTTGGGGAGAGCCACGGTTCGTCGTCGTTCTCGTGCTCTCGATCGTCTTCAATTTCTGCGCAGGGCTCGTGATCGACGCGCGGGAGGGATTGTCGCGCCGGGTCGCGCTCGGCGTTGCAGTCGCCGGAAATTTGCTGCTGCTGGGCATTTTCAAATACGCCAATTTCATCACCGCGAATCTGGCGCCGCTTTTGCAGCCGCTCGGCGCGCCGTCATTCGTGACGAACATCGCGCTTCCGCTCGGCATCTCGTTTTTCACTTTCCACTGCCTCTCCTACATCATCGACGTCTACCGCAGACGGTTTCCGGCCAATCGCAATCCGATCGACATCGCGCTCTACATTTCCCTGTTTCCGCAGCTCATTGCGGGACCGATCGTTCGTTACAAGACCGTGGCTCGGCAATTGGACGCCCGCCGTTTCACCCTGGGACGGGCGTCCGTTGGCGCCCGGATCTTCATCATTGGCCTCGCCCAGAAGGTGCTGGTGGCCGATGTGGTCGCGCCGCTCGTTCAGGTCGCGTTCGACACCGACCCCCATCGCTCCATGGGCGAGGCATGGATCGGGCTGATCGCCTACACCGTTCAGATCTATTTTGACTTTGCCGGCTATTCCAACATGGCGATCGGCCTCGGCATCGTGCTCGGTTTCACATTCCCGCGCAATTTCCGGATGCCCTACACGTCGCTTTCGATTACCGAATTCTGGCGGCGCTGGCACATGTCGCTGTCGTCGTGGCTGCGCGATTATCTTTACATTCCGCTTGGCGGCAATCGCGGAACCAACGCGCAGACCTACCGCAACCTCATAATGGTGTTCCTGCTTTGCGGGCTCTGGCATGGGGCGAACTGGACGTTCGTCCTGTGGGGCGCGTGGCACGGCGCCTTTCTGGTGATCGAGCGCTTAGGCTTAAGCACCGCGCTCGCCCGGCTCGCGACGCCGGCGCGCTGGGCGTACGCGCTTCTCGCAGTGATGGGCGGCTGGGTGTTGTTCCGCGCCGAAACCCTGCCGGCGGCCATCGGCTATTACGCGAGCCTTTTCGGCGCAAACGGATTGGGCGAGATCAGCTTCGACATGCACGACGCGTTGAATGACCGCGCGATTGTGACGCTCGTTATCGGCTGCGTGCTGGCGGTTGCGCCACGATGGCCGGCCAGATGGTCGGCCCCCTTCTTCGTGCGCGCGCCGGCCGATGTCGCGCTAACCTTCGCGCTGTTGATCTTTTCGATGATCACGGTCGCGGCTGGCGCTTACAGCCCGTTCCTATATTTTCGCTTCTGAACTCAAAGCATCGGCAGCGAGCGTGGGCGAGCGCCCAGCGGGAAGGCGGCGTCGATCTGAGCCAGCTCAGCGGCGCTGAGATCGAGCGCGCCTGCCCCAGCATTCTCTTCCACATGCTCCGGGTCTGCGGCCTTGGGGATCGCAAACAGCGACGGCCGGCGGGTGAGGAAACTCAGGGCGACCTGGCGCGGCGTTGCCTTATGCCGATCGGCGATCGCCTTCAGCGCCCGCCCTCCCGCGGTTTGCGGACCCGGAAATCCACCGACATGACCGAACGGGCTATAGGCGACCACCGCCACGTCGTTCTCCTCACACCAGGGCATCACGCCATGCTCGATCGCGCGCTCGCCCAAGTGATAGAACACCTGATTGCAGGCGGGCTTGCTGGCCCCCGCGACATGGCTCAGATCATCGAGATCCTTCACGTCGAAGTTGCTGACGCCCCACGACAGGATCTTGCCGTCAGCGGCGAGCCGCTCGAAGGCGGCCACGGTGTCTGCAAGAGGATACGAGCCGCGCCAGTGAAGGAGATAGCAATCGAGGCGATCCGTTCCGAGCCGCTTGAGCGACCGCTCGCAGGCGGCGATCGTCCCGTTTCGCGAGGCGTTGCTTGGCAGCACTTTGGAGACGAGAAACACCTCGTCGCGCCGGCCGACGATCGCCTCTCCGACCAAGCTCTCCGACGCGCCCGATCCATACATCTCCGCAGTGTCGATATGCGTCATGCCGAGGTCGAGACCACGGCGCAATGCCCCAGTCGCCGACTTGGCGTCCGCCTGCTCGAGATTCCAAGTCCCTTGGCCGATGACCGAGACTTCGCGCTTCGCCGAGCCGAACGGACGCCGCCGCACGGTCGGCCTCTGCACGTTGTCGCCTTCAGGCGGCATGTCGCCGGGCGCGGGCGCCCTTGAACAGCGTGATCATTTCTCGATTGAAGGCGGGAAGATCGTCCGGGTTGCGGCTGGTGACCAATCCCTTGCCAACGACGACCTCCTTATCCACCCAATTCGCGCCGGCGTTCGTCAAATCCGTCTTGAGCGACGGCCAGGAGGTCATCTGCCGGCCGCGAGCCGCGCCAGCCTCAAGGATCGTCCAAGGGCCGTGACAGATGGACGCGACCGGCTTGCCGGCGTCAAAGAAGGCTTTTGCGAAAGCCACGGCCTTCGGCGCCATCCTGAGCGAGTCGGGGTTCATGACGCCGCCCGGCAAAAGCAAGGCGTCGAAATCTTCCGGTTTGGCCTGATCGAGTGGCGCATCGACCCGCACCTCCTCGCCCCAATCGGTGAATTTCCAGCCTCGGACGCGATCGGGCTTTGGCGAAACGACCCGCGTCTGAGCGCCGGCCTCGTCGAGCGCCTTCCGGGGTTCGATCAGTTCGACTTGCTCGAAACCATTGGTCACCAGAATCGCGACCTTCAAGCCTTTCAACGTATCGTCGGCCATCTTCGATCTCCAATATTTGGCCCGCATTTTGAGGAGAAGAGCGGCGCCACTGCACCTTGGCGATCGTCGCGCTGCGGTTTTTCGGGCTGCTCGCGTCTTAATGCGGGAGGCCCGTCATTGTTCCGGGGAGACCCGCCATATGACGGCATCCGAAAGGTCCGGTTTGTCGAGCGTGCGCCGGTCGTTGCGGCTTGCTGGGAAGCAAGGAACTGATTTGGGCGTCTGCTGACGGAACGTAAAGAAATTCAGAAGACAAGGGGTTTGCGAACAGGGCGCTGCTCAAGCCGAGATCGCCGGCGAGATCGCGTCCCCCGTTTCTGAGGCGCCCTAAAGGCGACTCGAAGGATCGCTTCCGCAGTTTTGCCAGATCGGGCCTCCGCCGCGCTTCCACGCTGCCGTCGCAAGTCGCAGGAGCAAGACGGCCGCCATGCAGAGCCATTAAACTAAAATACAATAGAGGCTAGCTAAATTGAAACAAAATAATCTACGACCAGTAACCGTTCTTCAACCCAGGAGCAATTGCGCCTGGGGAATTGTGGAGTTTTGTTATGCGTGTGTCCCGGCTGCTCGGCGCAGCCATCGTCCTCTCAGTGCTGACGCCAACCGCGCCGGGGAACGCCAACACCATAAGCCCGGGCGATCTCATGTATACCGATCTTTACAAGTGGCAGGGCCAATATGGGACGCCGACATGGCGCCAAATCATCGCGCAGTTTGATTGCACGGCGGCGTTCAACTTCTACTTGTGGAACACGCCGTCTCCGCCGTCCCCGGTGACCATCGCGTCGCCGCCGGCAACCGATCCGGTCGACCCTCCCGGCGGGGCTGGCGATCCCCCCGATCCGACCGGAGCGCCCGGTGGCGATTCCCCCGACGGCGCCTCGGGGGTCGTCTTGGTCGATCCGGTTGGGACGCTGCCGGGGGGCGATCCTCCCGGCTGCGTGACGGCAGTTCCGGAGCCCTCGACCTGGGTCATGCTGGCGCTCGGCTTCGCGGGCCTCGGCTACGCAAGCTTTCGGCGCAGCAGGAGGACAAGAGAGCAACGGGCCGTCTGCCTGAGAACCCGTTTCGCGCGCCCGCCTGAGGGATCAGAGCGGGTCAACTAGCCCAAATCCAGCGTCCACGTCTGGCCGACGAGGTCGTGGCCGAAAGAATGGTGCGGTTCCTCGATCATGAGACGGAACCCCGCCTCATGATAGAGGCCGCGCGCGGCGAGCAGGATGTCGTTCGTCCACAAGGAGAGCGCCCGGTAGCCAAGCTCCCTGGCCCGAGCGATGCAGGTCGCGACCAGTCGGCGACCGACACCAGCGCCCCGAGCGGTTGGCTCGACATAAAGCAGTCGGAGCCTGGCCACGGCCGGATCGTCGCTTTTCATCAAGACAATCGAGCCGACGACCACACCGCCCCGCTTGGCGACCCAGGCGTGTTCGCGGGATGCGTCGAATTCGGCGACGAAGGTCCCAAGAATGCGGCTGGCGAGCCCCTCGTAAGTCCAGTCCCAGTCGTATTCCTGGGCGTAGAGAACCGCCTGGCGATGGATGATCCAGCCGACATCGCCCGGCCGCAGCGACCTGAGACCCACCTCTCCGGGCGCCTCGCGATCTCTCAGCGCCACGCGGATGTCGCGCATCGCCTCGATGATGCGGTTGCGTCCGCCGGCGTCGACCGGTCTGAGCAGGGCATCGACTTGAGCCCGCGCCGCGGCCTCGGCTGCGGCGAAAACTCGCCTCCCGGCATCGGTCAGCTTCAGCAGCCGGTGCTTGCGATGATCGAGGCTGATCCTACTCAACGCCACCCCGCGGGCGATAAAGCGTGCGACGATGCGGCTCAGGTGCGCCTTGTCCATGTCGAGCATCCGGCCGATCTCCGCCGCGGTTCGCCCGGCCTCGGGCGCCTGCGCCAGTTCGTAGAGAACCCGCGCCTCCGGCAGCGACAGGTCGGTCGCCGGCAAGCTGCGGTTCAGGAGACCGATCTCGCGGGTGTAAAACCGATTGAAGGCGCGGACCTCGTCGGTGAATGTCATGGCGAAGGCCCTGCGCGGCTAGTGTTGTCTAAGACAACACTAGCCAATGCACGTGCTACCCGCAAGCACGGTGAATTGAATGAAGAGAATGCGCGAGCGACAAACCGGCTTGTTCTTGAGCGGCGCAAAAGCGCAGCTAACGGCTTGAAACGATTGACCCGCGTAATGAGGCGCGAGACCGATCGAAGCGCACTCGAAACGCTCCTCGGCGGCGCCTAAAGCTCGCTGCCGGCCAGCGCCGCCTTGAGCTTGTCTGCTGCCTCCTGGGCGTTGCGCCAGTGCGGCGCGATTTCGAGGACGCGCTCATAGACTTTGAGCGCCTCTTCCTTTTTCTCTCGCGCTTCGAGGATCATCCCCATGCCCATGAGCGCGCCGAGGTGCCTGGGTTCGCGCTTGAGCGTCTGCGCGATGTCGGCCATCGAGCCTTTGTAGTCGTCGTCGAGGTAGCGCACGGTCGCGCGGGCGTTCCAGCCTTCCGCCCAGTCAGGATCAAGCGCCACCGTCGCGTCGAGGATTTTAAGCGCATCGGCATAGTTCTCGGCCCCGATTGCCTGATGCGCCCGTTGTAGCAAGAGGTCGGCGGTGTCCGAGCCGGACTGCGAATAGTTCTGCAAAAGCCGGGGGACGATCCCGGCCGTCTCGTCCGCGTCCTTCGAAGCGGCCAGCCGCGCGTAGAGGTCGGCCCGCTCCTCCGCGGGCGTCTTCTCCGGCGGCTCGGCCTTCTTCGCCTGCGGCGCCGGCCCGTCCGGCTTGTCTGCGGGCGGCTGCGCGTCTGGGATCGTTTGAGGTGCGCCCGACGGTTCGTCCGCCCATACGGACGCCCCAGCCAGGAAGGCTGTGATCGCTACGCTGACGAAGAAAGCGCGTGCGCTACGCTGCATCGCACAATTCTAGCGCGCGAGATGGCCCCCGTCAAAAAAATCAACGTGAACGGCGACTATCCCTGTCGGGCCTTGTAGCGCTTTTGCGTCTTGTTGATGATGTAGACGCGGCCCTTGCGACGCACGAGTTGATTGTCGCGATGACGGTTACGCAAGGATTTCAGAGAATTACGGACTTTCACGACGTCACCAGAGGGCTTCCCGCGAGGGACGAACCCAGCGGCGGATAATTGAGGAGGCGCTCGTATGCCTCAAAGCAGGCCCAGGATCAAGGGCGCCGCAACGTGGTCACGAGACCTTCAGTCCCTCCATGAGCCGACGATGTCCATCGGGGATGGAAACCGGACGGTTGGTCGCCCGATCGACATAGACGTGGGTGTAGCGGCCAGCCGCCGCGGCGTCCCGAGCTCCGGCTTTGAAAACCGCGAGCTGGTATCGAACCGACGAGCGTCCGAGATGCTCGACCGCCACGCCGATTTCCGCCGGTTCGGGATAGGTGAGGCTGGCATAGAACCGGCAATTGCTTTCGACCACCAGGCCGATGATTGGACTCAAGGCCGGATCGAGAAGCCCGGCCTCGATGAGGATCGAGTTCACCGCCGAATCGAAGAGCGCATAATAGACGACATTGTTGAGGTGCCCGTAGGCGTCGTTGTCGCTCCACCGCGTCGCCAAAGTCACGAACCGGGCGAACGCCGTCCGCGAAGGCGGCCCTTGGCGATCGGGATCAGCCGCCATGGCTTGCGGCAGCGTTACGCGCGGCCCCGTCGCTCAACCGCGCTTCTGCACGCGCCGACCAGCGCGACGGCGAGCAGGGTCTTGACGATCGTGGCGAGCGCGAAAGGCGCGACGCCCGCGGCGAATGCTTTCTGCGCGCCAATAAGCTGCGCGAGCCAGAGAAAGCCGAAGCCGAACACCACGACGTGCCCGAGACTGAGCGAGACGAGGAGCCTGATCCAAGACCGGTCCAACCGCCGGTCTGCAGCATAACCGATCAGCGCCGCCGCGACGAGGAATCCTACGAGAAATCCCCCAGTCGGCCCCGCCATGTAGAGAGGTCCCGCGACCGCGCCGGCGAAGACCGGCAGGCCGCCCAGACCCTCGATGAGATAGAGCGCTACCGAGGCGACTGCGAGCCTCGCGCCAAGCCCGGCGCCCAGCAGGAGCACGACGAGCGTCTGCAGCGTCAGCGGCACGGGGTAGAAGGGAACCTGAACCTTGGCTGAAGCCGCGAGCAGCAGGGACCCGCCGAGCGCGAGCGCGACGCCTTGAGCAATACGTTCCGCCGACGAACGGATAGCTGGCGGCGCGTGGAGAAGTCATGGGAAGGTCCTGAGCGAGTTGCCGCGGCGCGGCGCTTCGCCACATAGCCTGAGCCCGGCGATGGTGACAAGGCGGCGAACTGGCTTGTGCGAAAGGGAAAGCAAGAGCGCGCAATGGCCGACGACGAGAGCGAGTCCGACCTTTTCGTTTCCGCGCGCGAGCCGCCGCCGCGGGCCCTGACCCAGCTTTCGCCGATGGTGCGCCGCCTCGTGGCGCCGAACGCCTCGGCCTTCACCTTCAATGGCACCTGCACCTATATCGTGGGCGAGGCCAACGTCGCGATCGTCGATCCAGGCCCCGGCGACGATACGCATCTTGCGGCGCTGCTGGCCGCGGTTGACGGCGAGCGGGTCGAAGCCATCCTCATCACCCACACCCACCGCGATCATAGCGTCGGCGCGAACAAGCTTCGCGCGGCGACGGGCGCTCGGGTCGTCGGCGCCGCGCCGTTCAAGCCTCGCGGCGATGGCTCGACCGGCCTCGATTCCGCGCATGATCGCAACTATGCGCCTGACGTGGTTCTCGCAGACGGCGAGCGTTGGCAGGGCGCCGGCTATACGATGGAGGCCATCGCCACGCCGGGCCATTGCTCCAATCATCTGTGCTTCGTGCTTCTCGAGGACAACACGCTGTTTTCCGGCGATCACGTCATGGGCTGGTCGACGTCGATCGTCGCGCCGCCTGACGGTTCGATGCGCGCCTACATGGCTTCGCTCGACAAGCTGCGCGGTCGCGCCGAGACGACCTATTGGCCCGGTCATGGCGGTCCGGTCATCGAACCGCAGCGGTACGTGCGCGCGCTCATCCATCACCGGCGCCAGCGCGAAGCCTCGATTCTAAACGCGTTGGCGAACGGCCCGCAGACGATCCCGGCCCTCGTCGCCCGGATCTATGTCGGCCTGAACCCAGCCTTGACCCATGCCGCCGGGCTCTCGACCCTTGCCCATCTCGAGGACTTGAGCGAGCGGGGGCTGGTGGTTGGCGAAAAGGCTGACGGCGAGCAGAGCTTCCGCCTCGCGTAGAGAAATATTCTTTTCATTAGCGTAATTCATCGGGAAACTGGCGAAGCTAGGATTTTCTTGGATTCTCTCGTGGGGTTTCGACCCGCCGTTCGTCTTACTTCGGGGTCGGTCCCGAGCCGGTCGCGGCGTAGCCGTTGCGGGTCGACATCTGTTCGCCGACTTCCTTGAAGGTCTTGTCCTCGTCGCCGATTTGAACCGTCGGCATGCAAGTGGGATCGCAGGCGTAGGAAATTCGGGAAGGTCCGTTCTGCAAGACCAGCACGGTTTTCGACGGCAGAACCTGGATTTGCTGCTCCTCGATGAGCGATCCCTTGGCGTCGATGGCGATGAGATTCGTCTGGCCGAAGCCTTTGCCGGTGATGATCATCGTATTGTTGTTCTTCAGCATGGTCACGTCCGCGATCATCGGGTTTCCGACAATGAGCGTCGCGGTGGCCTCAGGCAATCGGGCGATCTTGGCCTGGTCGAGAACGACCGCAATCACGCTCGTCTCGGCGCGAGCGGGCGACGAGCCCGCGGCCAAAACGAATGCGACGGCAAGCCAAAGGCGCGACGACATCGGAGCCCTCTCGAGGTCGGGAGACTGAAGGGCTATTTCGCTCGCCAATCATGAAGAAAGCTTCAACATCCCGGGCGCTTCCGCGCGTCACGCGGCAGGGAAAATCGCCGCTCCCTCGTCGGCCGAGCTGACCGCGCCGCGAAAGACCCCGAACAATTCGCGTCCCATGCCGATATGGGACTCGGAGAGATCGGCTTCGGCATGCGGCCTGTGCGCCCAGACATCGTCCGCTACCAGGACCTCGAGCCGGCCGGCAGGGGCGTCGAGACGAATGACGTCGCCGTTGCGGATCTTGCCGATCGCTCCGCCCGCCGCCGCTTCCGGCGTCACATGGATCGCCGACGGCACCTTGCCCGAGGCGCCCGAGAGGCGTCCGTCGGTGACGAGCGCCACCCGATGTCCGCGGTCCTGAAGGACGCCAAGCGGGGGCATGAGCTTATGCAGCTCAGGCATGCCGATCGCCTTCGGCCCCTGAAACCGCAGGACGGCGACGAAGTCCCGGTCGAGTTCGCCGTTGCGGAAGGCCACGTGCAATTCCTCCTGGCTGTGAAACACCCGCGCTGGCGCTTCGACCGTGTGGCGGTCGGGCGCGACGGCCGAGGTCTTGATGACCGCGCGGCCGAGCGGTCCCTCGAGCACCCGCAAGCCGCCGTTCGGCTGGAACGGATCGCTTGCCCCCCGCAGGACGCTGCGATCGCCAGATTCGACCGCGGCGGGCGACCAAGCGACCGCGCCATCTGCGTCGAGATGCGGCTCAGCCGCGTAATCGCCGAGAGTGCCCCAGACCGTCTGGGCATCGCTATGCACAAGACCGGCTCCGAGAAGTTCCCGGATCATGAGCCCCATGCCGCCGGCGGCGTGGAAGTGATTAACGTCCGCCTTCCCGTTCGGATAAATCCGGGCCAGAAGCGGCGTCACTTCCGCAAGGTCGGCAAAATCCTCCCATCGCAGCGCGATGCCCGCCGCGGCCGCCATCGCCACCAGGTGAATGGTGAGGTTGGTCGAGCCGCCCGTCGCATGAAGCCCGACAACGCCATTGACGATCGCCCGCTCGTCGACGACCCGCCCGATCGGCGTGAACTGATTGCCGAGCGCGGTGATCTCGAGCGCCCGCTTGACCCCGAGCATCGTGAGAGCGTCGCGCAGAGGCGTATTGGGATTGACGAAGGAAGAGCCCGGTAGGTGCAGGCCCATGATCTCCATCAGCATCTGGTTGGTGTTGGCGGTGCCGTAAAAGGTGCAGGTGCCGGGGGCGTGGTAAGCCTCGGCTTCCGCCGCCAGCAACTCGGCGCGGCTCGCCTTACCCTCGGCGTACAACTGGCGAACTTTGGACTTCTCGGTGTTGCCAAGGCCGGAGGGCATGGGTCCCGCCGGCAGGAACACGGCCGGCAAATGCCCGAAAGACAGCGCGCCGATGATGAGGCCGGGCACGATCTTGTCGCAGATGCCGAGATAGACCGCCGCGTCGAACATGTCGTGGGAAAGGGCGACCGCCGTCGAGAGCGCAATGACGTCGCGCGAGAACAGGGAAAGCTCCATTCCCTTTTCGCCCTGGGTGACGCCGTCGCACATCGCCGGGACGCCGCCCGCGACCTGGGCCGAGCCCCCGACCGCGCGCGCCGCCTCCTTGATGAGATCGGGGAAGCGCGCATAGGGCTGATGGGCCGAAAGCATGTCGTTATAGGCGGTGACGATCGCGAGATTGGCGCCCGTTCCCTCCCGCAACGCCGCTTTGTCATCCGTTCCGCACGCGGCGAAGCCATGGGCGAAATTGGCGCAACCGAGGCGCTTGCGAGCCGGGCCCTTGGCGACCGCGGAATCGATCCGCGCGAGGTAGGCCTGACGCGACCGGCTGCTCCGCTCAACAATGCGATGGGTCACTTCGCCGACGCGAGCATTGAGTTCAGTGGTCATGCGAATCTTGCCTCCTTGATCCGGCAGGCGAACGGTCAGCCGTTTCCAGCGGAAAGACACGCAAGAAAAAGGCCGAGCCGGTTATGGACGGCAGAAACCAGCCGTCGCCAGTCCAAGTCTTTAGCGTTAAAATCCGGCGAGTTCGTGGACCATCTTAGTGAAGCGACTGCGCTCCTCTGGCGTCAGATTGGCCGTGGCGACGTCAAGGCCGTCGTCCTTAAGCCCGGCCGCCTTGGCGAAACTGTTCCAGGCGGCGGCCTTGGCCAGGTCATGGGGCAAGGCTTCGCCGCTCACATAGAGATGAGCGACCCGGTTCTGGGCGATCGGGTTGCCGCGCGAGGCGGCGGTGAGGAGAATCCTGGCCGCCTCGGCTTCGTCCTTCTTCACCCCCTCGCCGTTGAACAACATGATGGCGTATTCGACTTGGCCGGCGACAATGCCGTCATCCGAGGCGCGCTTGAGCCAATGGGCTGACTCGCCAATATTTTGCGCCTGTCCTTTGCCGTCGCGCAGCATCACCCCGTAGGAATAGGCCGCGTCGTCGTCGCCGGCGTTGGCGGCGCGCAGAAAATACTGCGCCGCCTGATTGTAATCCGGCGTCTTGCCGTCCAGCCCCTGGAGCGCCATCACTCCAAGATTGTAGAGAGCGCCTGGATGGTTCTTGGCCGCGGCGCGCTCGAACTGCGCCTTGGCGGCAGCCGAATCTTTCGGGACCCCGTTCGCGCCTTGGATCAGCATCGCTCCGAGTTCGTAAGCCGCCTGGGGATCGCCGAGATTGCTCGCGAGGCGGAACCAGCGCGAAGCCTCCTGATCACTGCGGGGGACCGCGGCGCCGTCGCGATAAATCTCGCCGATCAGCGTCATCGCCGCCGTATCCTTGGGATTGGCGTCAAGCCGGCGTTCAGCCTCCAGCAGGGCGTAAAGGAAATTGCCGCGCTGATAGGCGCCGAAGGCCATATCAGCCGGCACTCCATCCGCTCGCGGCGGCAAGGGGGGCGGCGGCGCGGTCGGAGGGGCGGCGAGAGTCGAAGGCCTCACAACCGGCGCCGGGACGCCGGGAGCTGGCGTCTGGGCAAAAGCAGGGCCGGCTAAGCTCAGCGCAAACCCGAGGAGGAGCGCATTCCGCATCATGGCGTTGCGACCCGCATGTTAGCGACCGCCCCGTAAGCCTCGCGCACAGCCGCCGCTGGCGAGGGACTGCTCCAGATGGCGTCGCCGAGGGCAACGAAATCGGCGCCGGCCTGAGCCAGGGGTCCAGCCGCCGCGATCGTGTCGGCGTAGGCGACGCAGGGCGTCTCGAAGATCTCGGCCCACCATACAACCCGCTCGGTCAGCGACACGAGCGACGCCAGGCCCATTGGCTGGGCGCCCCGTGCGGTTCCCCGAACATCACGTAGTCCGCGCCCATTTCGCCGGCGGTCATCGCTTCGTCGCGCGTGCGCACGAAGCCAGCGCCGACGATCCGTTCCGGTTTCAGGCTCTCGATCGCCGCAGCAAGATCCTCTCCGGCGCCCGCGACATGGACGCCGTCCGCGCCTATTCGGGCGGCCAGCCGGGCGTCGTTTTCAATCAACAAAGCACAGTCGGCGTCTCTGGCTGGACCAAGGAGGGGCGCAACGATCGCTTTCGCGTGGGGCTGGGCCGCCGGCGCAAGGCGGACGAGCGCGCAAGCAATCGGCGCGGCCTCGAGCGCCTCGGCGAAAATCTTGCCGAAAGCTCCGGCGCCGGCGGCCGACAGAGGCGGAGTGACGAGATAGAGCGAGCAGCGAGGCAAATTCTGGGGGGTCAACGGCATGAGCGGCAAAGCGGATCGGAAACCGGGATGTCGCCGACCATTGCGGCCAAATCGCGGTCGAGGCAAGGCTTTGGAAACGGATCGTCGCCCGAACGCGCGAGGGACTCTTGGCCGCCTATGGTGAAAAGGCTGCGCGAAGGCGCTCGACCTGCAAGGCGACCACCGATTGCGCTTTGACCGGCTCACGCGAGTGGGCGACCACGAGGCTCTGATCAAGGTACATCACGCGCTCTTGAATGCGCACCGAGCGTTGGCTGAGGCTGCGCAGGGTCAGCGGCAATTGCTCAAAAATTTCTGGCTTGTAGCCGTAATCCTCGGAAGAAAGCTTGACCCGGACGCGTTCGGCTTGAGCCTGGCTCGAGGTCAGTTCGCCTTCATTGACCGCGCGCTGGAGCAGAAGCCAGGAGGCGACCTGCATCAGACGAGTGGTCAAGCGCATGCTCTCGGTCGAGTACGCGAGAGCGGCCGCGCGAGGAAGAGCGCTCGATTCCTCTCGCCCCGGACCGTCGAGATAAGCGGCAGCCTCTTCGACGAGGGTCATGCCTTCTCGAAAGAGGTCTTTGAAAGCGCTTGACGAGGCAAGACGGTGAATGAACGGAATCGCGTTCGAAGGCAGTGCGGCCATCGCGAAACTGCGCTTTGGTCCTTCGTACTGATGACCCATACGCACTTACCCCCCGTCATAGTGAGGCGAGGCGACGTCCATAGCCGCCGCACCTGTTGAAGCCGGAGGCGACAATAGCGCCCACGCAGCGCCTTGAGTTCATTTACCATTGAGCAAGGTTAACCGAGAAGTCCATGTCTACGGGGCGGGTAAAAGTCTGCGGGGCGGATAAAAAAAGCCGCCTCACGGCGGCTTTCAAGGTGGGATATGGGAGGGTTCACTAGAAGTCGGCGCCCATTCAGACTTCTGTTGGGCTGGTGAGATTCATAAAGAATAAGAATTAAGGGCTTCTTAACGCGGGCCGCGCGGATCGCAGCGGCTCAAGTTTTGAACACAGACGCGGCGGCCGCGCGCGTCGCTTGACGGGCCTCGATGGCCTTCTCGAGGCGGTTGATCTCCGAGCGCAAAAGAGCAATCCGCTCCGCGAGCTCCGGCGCCGAAAGATCGTCGATGTTCTGGCCTATCTCATGCGCGAGGCGTGGTTTTGGTTTGGCTCCAAAGACGGCATCGTCATCGAGTGCAGCCATGCGCTCTCTCCAGTCCCCTTCCTCAGGCGGCGACGATAAACCCGCCGCCAAGGACCCGAGCGCCCGGGTCCACGGAATCGTAGAAAACGCAGGCTTGGCCGGGCGAGACGCCGGTTTCGGGTTCGAAAAACTCGATCTCGCCCGTGGGCATGAGCAGGGCTGGCGTCGGCGGTCGCGTGGATCGAACCCGTGCCGCAATCGACAAGCCCTGCGGCGGCAGGGCTGTGATCGCGCCCGGGCCGATCCAATTGACGTCGCGCAACCGGAGTCGCGCGACCGCAAGAGAAGCGCGCGGGCCGACAATGACGCGCGCCTTGGCCGCGTCGAGTCCCACCACGTAGAGCGGCTCAGCCGCCGCGACGCCAATGCCGCGCCGCTGGCCAATGGTGAAATGAACCACGCCCCTATGCCGTCCAAGAACGCGACCGTCCGCGTGAACGATCTCGCCTGGGACAGAGGCTCCTGGAATCAGGCGCTCGATCATCTCAGTGTAATGTCCCGACGGGACAAAGCAAATGTCCTGGCTGTCGGCCTTCTCGGCGTTCGTCAGGCCAAATTCGCGCGCGAGCTCCCGCACCCGCGCCTTGGGCATGCCTCCGAGCGGAAACCTCAGGCGCGCCAGTTGGGCGCGCGTGGTGGCGAACAGGAAATAGCTTTGATCGCGATCGGGGTCGGCGGCGCGGTAGAGCGCTCGTCCGCCGCGCCCGTCGTCTTCGCTGACCACGTAGTGACCGGTGGCCAATAGATCAGCGCCGAGGTCATGCGCCGCCTCGAAGAGGTCGGCGAATTTCATGTGCTGATTGCAGGCGATGCAGGGGACCGGAGTTTCACCGGCAACATAGGCGCGCGCGAATGGCTCGATGACCTTCTCGCGAAAGCGCTCCTCGTAATCGAGCACATAATGGGGAAGGCCGAGCCGCGCCGCGATATCGCGCGCATCGTGGATATCCTGCCCTGCGCAGCACGCGCCCTTGCGATGCGTCGCCTCACCGTGGTCATAGAGCTGCATCGTGACGCCGACGACGTCGTAGCCTTCGGCGGCGAGCAACGCCGCGGTGACCGACGAATCGACCCCGCCCGACATCGCAACAACGACGCGGGTTTCGGCGGGCGGCTTATCGAGCCCTAAACTATTGAGCGCGCCGTCCAGGGGCGGCGCGAGCGATGGCGCGAGCATGGCGAGCTTTTGCCGGCGGAACCGCCGGACCTTTGGTTCATGTTGGGCTTCAGGCCCGATCGGGTAAGCCCATAGACCAAATCCGCCACGCCCGCCATAGCGACCCCGGATCGGCGTCGTAGATTAGAAAGGATTCAAGCCCCTCACGACCGAATCAAAACCCCTTGCTATTCCTTGTCGGCCAGCTTGTCGGCGAACAGCGCGAGCGTCTTGGCGTAGACCGGAGCCGAGTTCCATTGCAGCAAGGCGTTGAAATTCGGCTGGCCTTCATCCCAGCCAGCGCCTGGGCTCCAGCCCTTCGAGCGCAGGAAATTCGCGGTGGACGCGAGCGCGTCGGCGGGACTGGAAATGATGTCGCCTCCGCCTCCTCCTTGAGCGTTGACCGCGTATTTCAGATAGGCCGACGGCATGAATTGGGTCTGTCCGATCTCCCCCGCCCAGGCGCCTCGCTGCGAGGGGCGCAAAAGGCCGCGCTGAACGAGCATGAGCGCGTCGATGAGTTCGGCGCGATAGATCTGCGATCGGCGGCAGTCATAGGCGAGCGTCGCTAGGGCGCTAAGGGTGGAATAGCTGCCCAAACCGGCTCCGAAATCCGTCTCGAGGCCCCAGATCGCCACCACAACCGCACCGGGCACGCCAAAGCGCTGCTCAATTCTCTGCAAGGGCTCAGCATAGGCAAGCATCATCATCTTGCCCTTCTTTATCCGGGCAGGAGTGACGTGGCGCTCGGCAAACGCGGCGAAATTCGAGCCGAAGTTTTGCCCTCGGTCATGGGCAGCGACGGAAGAATCGAACGTGACCCCATTCAAGGCTGAATCGACGACCTGCGGGGAAATGCCATTGCGCACGGCGACCTCCTTGAATGACGTGAGCCATTCGTTGAAGCCGGCGGCGCTGTCACCGCAATCGGCCGCACGGGCTGTCGCGACGCCGATCGTCGCGGCCGCGACGATCGAAAATAATATGCTTCTGCAAGCCCTTAGTCGCGTGCGCCGGCGCTCCAGAAACTTCATCATGGATTTGGAAATCTCTAAACGCACGGCAGAAGAGAAAGTTGGCGGCATAGGATCCTTCAAGAGCATCGGACTCGGGGGAACGGGGGTTGCCCCGCTCACGCGCAGATCACCACACGATTTGGGTTAGGTATCGGTATATTTTTGTCGCGGTGGCTTAGGCAAATCTTAAATCGCCTCCCCTATTGTCGCCGATGTTGTGTGACATGCGTCTGAGTGAGAGTCCAATGAGTGAAACGCTGCGGCCGAGAGTTAAATACGTGATCGGTCCGGACGGCAGTCCCCTGACGATCGCCGACCTGCCGCCGCCCAGCACCCGCCGGTGGGTCATTCGCCGAAAGGCGGAAGTGGTGGCCGCCGTTCGCGGCGGTTTGTTGTCGCTGGAAGACGCCTGCTCCCGTTACACATTGACGGTCGACGAACTTTTGAGCTGGCAAGTCTCAATCGATCAGCACGGTCTGGCCGGACTTCGGACGACCCGGATCCAGCAATATCGGCACTAGCCCGGTCGGCGGGGTCCGGCGGCCCGATGGAGCGCCTCGGACGGCCAGCGCGTCACGGCATCAGCTGGCCGCCGTTGACCTCGATGATCTGCCCAACAATATAGCCGCTGAGAGCCTCTGAGGCGAGGAACAGGTAGGCGCCGACGCATTCCTCGGCCGTCCCGAGCCGGGCGATCGGGATCGTCTTGCGAATCGCCTCCAAGGCGTCCGCGTCCGTGTAGCGCTCGTGAAACGGCGTCGTGATCACCCCAGGCGAAACGGCGTTCACGCAAATCTTCTTGCCGATCAGCTCCTTGGCGTGGCCTTTCGTGATCGTCGAGACAAAGCCTTTTGCAGCGGCATAGAGGATTGCGCCGCCGGCGCCCCCGTTGCGCGCCGCGATAGAGGTGGTGTTGATCACGAAGCCGCCCTGACGCTCGAGCCAGGGCGCCGCGGCGCGCGTGACCCAGATAATCGAGCGCGCGTTGAGATCGATTACCGCCTGGACATGCTCGTCGCTCGCCTCGAGCGAATTCACGCGCCCAAGCATAAGGCCGGCATTGTTGATGAGGCCGTCGAGCCGTCCGAACCGGCTCGTCGTTTCGGCGACGATCTCCGCGCAGGCTTTTGGATCGGAGACGTCGCCCTTGACCGCGATCGCTTCGCCTCCCCTAGCCTTGATCTCGCTCACAAGCGCGTGAGCCTTCTCCGCGCTCGAATGATAACCGATGGCGACGCGCGCCCCTTGCTCCGCGAAGCCTCTGGCCACGGCGGCGCCGATGCCGGTCGAGCCGCCGGTGATGAGCACGTTTTTGTCAGCGAGATCGGGAATGACGAGGCGAGAAGCGGTCATCAGGGCGCCTTTTTGGCTGGGTTACGAGTGCGGTGACTGGGCCGGGCGTGGCCCAGATAGCGGCCGAGGACGCGCCAGCCTAACGCCCGGGCGCCGCGCCGCGCAAATGCTGGATAGTCGCGGCGAGGTGGCGACCCTATATAGGCGTCGTCACTTGCAGGGGCCGAACAATGAGTGAAGAGCGCAAGCTGGCGGCGATTCTCGTCATGGATATCGTCGGCTTCTCCAGGCTCGCGGGCGCCGATGAAGACCGGATCCTGGCGCGCCTGCGCACGCTGAGGAGCGACCTGATCGAGCCGACGATTTCCGTTCATCGCGGACGGGTGGTGAAGCGGACGGGGGACGGCGCGATCGTGGAGTTTCGCAGCGTCGTTGACGCCGTGCGTTGCGCAATCGAACTGCAGCACGGCCTCGCCGAGCGAAACGCCGGTCTGCCGACTGAGCGCCGCATCGACTTCCGCATTGGCATCCATCTTGGCGACGTCGTCGAAGAGAGCGACGGCGATCTGATGGGCGACGGCGTCAATATCGCCGCCCGTCTCGAAGGCATCGCGAAGCCCGGGGCGATCTGCCTGTCGGAAGACGCTTATCGGCAGGTCAAGGGCCGGCTCGATCTCGTGGTCAGCGACCTTGGCCAAACTGAACTCAAGAACATCGTCGAGCCAATCCGGGTCTATTCGCTCGAGGTTGGCGCGACGGCCCAGGCCGGCCCGGCGGCCAGCCCAGTCCCCGCCGAGAAACCGGCGCCGCCGCGCTTATCGCTCGTGGTGTTGCCGTTCACCAGTCTTGGCGTGGATCTCGAGCACGAGATGTTCGTCGACGGCGTGACCGAAAGTCTGACGACAGACCTCTCACGGGTCAACAATGCAATCGTGGTCTCGCGCAACACCGCCTTCACCTATAAAGGCAAGCCGGTCGACGCCAAGCAGATCGGCCAGGAACTCAACGTGCGTTATGTGCTTGAGGGAAGCATCCAGCGCAGCGGCAGTCGCATGCGCATCAATGTTCAGCTCATTGACGCCATCACCGGAAATCACCTGTGGGCCGACCGGTTCGACAAGCCGATGGCGGACCCCTTCGACATGCAGGACGAGATCGTCTCTCAGCTCGCCAATCAATTGCGCCCTGAGCTGCTCGCGGCCGAAGCGAAGCGAGCCGAGACTGTGGCCAATCCCGATTCCGTCGACCTCTATTTCCAAGGTGTTCACTGGTTCAACAAGGCTGGGCCTCAGAACATCGAGCGCGCACGGGGCTATTTCGAGCGGGCCGTGGCGCTCGATCCGACGAACATCGACGCTCTTGTCGGAGCGGCGCGCGCCGACGTGCTGGTCGGCGCGATCTACACCACCGAACATCGCGCCGAGCGCCTGGCCGAAGCGGAAAAACTGCTGATCAAGGGCATTTCGATCGCGCCGCGTAACCATTGGGCGCATATGTGGCTGGGCTTTGTCTTGATCCAAACCAATCGCGCTTCGCGAGCGATCGGCGAATTAGAGCAGGCCTTATCGCTCAACCGGA
This sequence comes from uncultured Alphaproteobacteria bacterium, assembly GCA_963737365.1. Lineage (GTDB taxonomy): Bacteria > Pseudomonadota > Alphaproteobacteria > Rhizobiales > Beijerinckiaceae > Roseiarcus. Next base: position 578,920 of record CAVTSD010000001.1, on the reverse strand, counting down.
ACCTTGGCGCGGCGCACGCCTGGATGGGCCAAGCGAAAATCACCATGGGCCGCGCCGAAGAAGCGGAGGCTCATGTCAACGAGGCGTTCCGCCTATCGCCCAACGACGGAGTGGGCTTCATGTGGACCCATATCCGGGCCCTCGCGAAACTCCACTTGGGAGCCGACGAGGAGGCTGCGGCCCATTTTCGCCGCTCGGTCGACGCCAGCCGGAACTATCCGCTGAGCCATTTCTACATGGGCGCCGCGCTTGCGCATCTCGGTCGTAGCGATGAGGCGCAAAACGAGGTCAAAGCTGGCCTCGCGCTCGCGCCGAATTACTCGATCGCCCGATTCGTCAGCATGGCGGAGAGCGACAACCCGACCTACCTTAAGCAGCGCGAACGCATTCTTGAGGGATTGCAGAAGGCCGGGGTTCCGGAAGGTTGAGGGTCGGCAGGGCGCGCTTGGTTCGGCTGTAGGCCGCGAGTTGTCGCTTGCCCGATGCGGCGACTTACGCCAAATCTTCCGCGTGGCGCGGCGGCGATCCCCTACTCGTCTTTTGGCGCTCGTCATCGTCTGGGCGGCGACAGCGCTGCTCGCGCTGTTCCTCGGACTCGTCGCTCTCTATGCCGTCGCGCGACCAGTCTCGACGCTGATGATCGCGCGTATGATCGAAGGCAAGAGCTATCAGCGCGTCTACGCGCCGCTGCGGACGATCGCCCCGACCGTTCTCGCTTCCGTCGTCGCCTCGGAAGACGCGACCTTCTGCGACAATGACGGCGTCGATTGGGGCGCGCTGCACGAGGTGCTGAGCGGCGCGGGCGAGCATGGGCCAAGCCGAGGCGCCTCAACCATCACCATGCAGACCGCGAAGAACCTTTTCTTGTGGCCTGGACGCTCCACGATCCGCAAAGGCGTCGAGATCGGCATGGCGATCGTGATGGGCGCGGCCTGGTCGAAGGCGCGCACGCTCGAGATTTATCTCAACATCGCCGAATGGGGCGACGGGATCTACGGAATTGAACCAGCGGCCGAGCTCTACTTCCACAAGAGCGCAAGTCAGCTCAATTCGCATGAGGCGGCGTTGCTGGCGACTGCGCTGCCAAACCCGATTCAACGAAACCCGGCGCGCCCCACGCCGCTTCAGCGCCAACTCGCCGGCAGCCTAGAAGCAAAGGCGCGCGAAAACCCGGATTTGCTCAAATGCCTGCCGCGGTGACGCAGCGTCGCGCTCCAAGAGGCGGCGAGCGGGCGGACGGAAAAGAGCGCGCCGTCATTGGCTGGAAGACAAAGGGCGCCTATCTCTCGTTGATGGAAACGTCAGCGAGCAAGTTCACCATGGCGATATTGCGCACAGCCGTCCTCCTTGCCGCATTGGCGTCCGTATGGCCGGCGTATGCCGCCTCGCAGGATCCCGATCTGATCTTTCGTAAGTCGACGACGTTCAAATTGCTGACGCCGAACGACAAACTCGCCGTGTACGGCATCGATGACCCCATCATCGAAGGGATCGCCTGTCACTACACTGTTCCCGAAAAAGGAGGTATCACCGGCGCTTTGGGCCTCGCCGAACAGACGTCCGACATTTCTCTCGCCTGTCGTCAGTACGGCCCGATCAAGTTCAAAGACAAGTTCTCGCAAGGCGACGTGGTGTTCAGCGAAAGCCGTTCGCTCTTCTTCAAGAAAATGCAGATTGTCCGAGGGTGCGACACAAAACGAAACATCCTGGTCTACATGACTTACAGCGACAAGCTCATCGACGGCTCGCCGAAGAATTCGACGTCAAGCGTACCGATCGGACCTTGGGGCGGAGCGAACGACATCCAGAAGTGTTCGGATTTTGTTCGCTGACCGTGGAGAACAGCGATCGTTCGAGCGCTTAGCCAGCGTCGGCCGCCAATCGGGCGCGAAAGGCCTTGACCTCGGCCGGTGAAGCGTTCGCGCATTCGATCAGAACGACTATGCGCGCAAGTCGACGTCGTGCGCCGCGGTTTGAGCCCGCAACCCATAATAGATTTCTCGCTCCCTCGCGAAATGCCGCTAAGCTTGCGTCCATTTCGCCACGACCTTCCGAATGTCCCCGGAGCGGGCTGGCATTTGAAGATCGCGGGCGCGCGAATAGTAGACCTTGATCCCAACGATGTGGGCGGCCTTGGCGAAAAGCGTCTTGCAGCGGGCGGGGTCGCCGAACTGCCAATCGAACGCAAGATTGTCGGGAACAGTTTGTCCAGATTGGCGTATCCGGGGCGGCGACGATCGGATGGACATATTCAGGCAACCGATCGTAGTCGACTTTAGCCAGCCTCGCCGCCTCGCTCGCTTGCTCCGGGGTCTCGGCGACCACGAAGGCCACGCCGTCCCCAACGTGCCGCACTCGGTCAACCGCAAGGATCGGTCGGTCGACGTGCAGCGGCTTCGTGCGGCCATACGCTCGTGGCGGATTATGCGGGGAAGCGGACCGGCGATGCGCGCAACATCCTCCCCCGCTAAAATAGCGAGGACGCCCGGCGCTCCGCAACCTGCGGAAGTGTCGAGGGCTAGGACGCGGGCGTGCGAATGGGGTGAGCGCACGACCACGCCGAAGGTTTCGTGATCGAAACCGACGTCGTCTGCGTAAATGACTCGGCGGGTCAACATTTTGCCGACATCACGGGGCACGGCTCGAAGGTCCTGCGCAAATGCGTCTCCGGGCGACGTACCGGAGGCTACAGCGGCTGTCTCTCCGAGCGGCTCCGCGTCTGCGACCGATGTTTCTCTAAGGGCGCCGACATGAAAGCGGCACCTGACAGTGCGATTGCCTCCCGGCGAGTGACTTCGGTCATAGAGTCAAATTCCAAATGGATGACGCCCTACCATAAGCACGCGTACCCCTCATCCGCGCGCCCTATCAGTACGAATCAGACGCCCAATGTGCGAAACGGCTTTCAAACGACGCGGGCAATGGCGAGCGGCTCATCGTCAGCGGGCGTAGGATTAAGGGCGGCTTCGGTCCGGACTCGGCTCGCCCTGCTCCTAGCGTCGACAGCGCTCGGCGCTTCGGGCGCCCGGATGGCCGGTCTCCGGCTCGAGCCAGCGCACAAGCTCAGTCGGCCTTGTCGAGATAACCCGCATCTCCGTCGTGTAATAGGTGCGACGATCGCCCGCACGCCGCGCCACAAGGTCTGCCTTAAGGCGAACCGAATGGGCGTCTTGCGTACCTGGTGTTGGCGTCCTCGCTAAATGAAGTCGCCATCACGAAGCAGCGGTTTCGTTTACAGCATCCTCGCCCTGGGCTGGGACAAATCTTAGGCCGCCCGCCTTTTGAATGTGTTGTGGGGCTGAATGTGGAGATCAGTGTTCGAAACGCGGAGAAATTAATGCAATCTCTTACGAGTTTGGTGCCCCTAGCCGGAATCGAACCAGCACTCCTTGCGGAATCCGATTTTGAGTCGGACGCGTCTACCAGTTCCGCCATAGGGGCCCGCGCCGAGGCGGACGGGGCCGATATAAATGCGGGGCCCCAAAGGGTCAATGCGCTGACGCTCGGTTCGCGCGTGGACGGCGGCGCCGCAAGCGCGTAAAACGCCGCTGCGCTGCGAAGGGCTTCCATGTTCAACTCGTTCTACCCCAAAGTCCGGTCGCTTGCCGAGGGTCCCCATGCCGAGCGCGCGCTGGCCGCTGTCGCCTTCGCGGAGAGCTCGTTCTTTCCCATTCCGCCCGATGTGCTGCTCGCTCCGATGGCGCTCGCCAATCCGCAGCGAGCCTGGCGCTACGCGCTCATCGCGACTGTCGCCTCGGTCATTGGCGGCATGCTTGGCTACGCAATCGGGGCGCTGCTTTACAATACGGTCGGGCAGTGGCTCATCAATCTCTATGGTTATGGCGAGAAGATCGACGCGTTAAAACAGACCTACGCCCAATGGGGCTGGCTCGTGATCCTGGTGAAGGGCGTAACTCCGATCCCCTACAAGCTCGTGACGATCACGAGCGGCCTCCTCGGTTATAGTTTTCCTCTGTTCGTGGCCTTGTCGGTCGTCACGCGCGGCGCGCGTTTCTTTCTCGTCGCCGGCGCCCTGCACTGGTTCGGCGAGCCGTTGCGAACGGCGATGGAGCGCAATTTCGCCGCAGTCCTAGGCGCATTCGTCGCCCTGGTCGTCGCCGGCTTTGTGATTGCGATCAAGGTGTTCTGATGACGCTCGCCGTAACCGCGCTCCCGCCCTCGCAAGAGACCAGGGCGGTTTTGATCGCTGCGGCGTCGATCGCTATCCTCGCCGCGGTCTGGATATTTCAGGGGATGGGCTACGCGCCCTGCGAGCTCTGCCTTACCCAGCGCTACCCGTTCTACGCCGCCATTCCGCTCGCTCTTTTGACCGCGTTTCTCGCCGGCCGCTCGGCGCATGACCTCGCGCGCATCGGCTTCGCGCTTCTCGCTTTGGTTTTCGCCGCCAGCGCCGTGCTCGCCGCCTACCACGCCGGGGTTGAATACCATTGGTGGGCTGGGCCCACTGCGTGCACTGGCGGTGTCGGTTCCCTCAACGTCAATGACCTCGTGAAGTCGCTGGATTCGGTGAAGGTGGTGCGCTGCGACGAAGTCCAGTTGCGCCTCGCCGGATTGTCGCTCGCGGGCTGGAATGTGGTGGCCAGCGTCGCGCTCGCGGCCTACGCGGCGCTCGCCGCGCGGCTTTAGCAGCGCGGGGCGCGTCCAGAAGCTGCTTTCCCTCAAAAAGCCTCAGCGCAGAATCTCGACCATCAGCACCCAGGCGCTGAGCACGACCGCGACGATGACGAGAATGTCGCCGGCGGCGATCCAGTAAAGACCCACTCGTGCGCCCTCGAGTAGGAGCGCCCCGCCTATGACGAACGGCAAACTGAAACCCGTCGTGCTAACGGCCCGCATATATCGCTCCCAAGCGTCCTTCCGGACACGCCAGGCGCGCGCCTGGAATACAATCGGGGCGATGACCATGACGAGGCCAATGAGCGTGACCTCGGCCCCCAACAGTAAAGCCGGCTGCCCGGGAATCAGCGCGAGGCTGGTCACGGTGATCGCGCCGACGGGGCCGATCAGCGCCTCGCCGGCGCGGGTCGGCAAATGAGCGTACGAGAGAATTCGCGGAAGATTGATCGAGATCGCGACCACGACAAGACCGGTCAGCGTCGCGAGAGCGGCAAGTTCAGCCGAGAAGAAAATGGCCCAGTCGGGCGTGAGCGGCATGGGCGAAACTCATAATCCGGACGAGTTTCCTACCGCATATTCCCCGTGTGTCCGAGGGAATAGCGCCCCGGCTGCGGCCAGACGGTGAGCCCGTGCGGCATGCCGCCGACCGTTATCGACTTCACCGAGCCGTCGTCGGTGTTGAAGGCGTAGATGACGCCATCATAGCGGCCCGATAGCCAGAGCCATTTGCCGTCAGCGGAGAGATTGCCCATGTCCGGGCTGCCGCCGCCGGGCACGGTCCAAGTGGCGACCACCTTGCGGCTCGCGAAGTCGATCACCGAGACGCTGCCGGGGCCTTTTCGCGCGCCGCCGAGACTGTGGGTGCCCCGATTGGAGACGTAGAGCTTCGTGCCGTCGCGGCTGGGATAAAGCCCATGCGCGCCGACGCCCGTCTTGATGAAATCGAGCTGCCCAAAGGTATCGCCATCGATCACCATGACGCCGTCGCCAATGAGGTCGGCGACAAAGAAGATCTTGCCGTCCGGCGCGACCCTGATGTCTTGCGGCATGTGGCCGGGCGTCAGCGGCAGCGTCTCCATCAATGTGTGATGGACGAGATCGATCTTGGCGAGGGAATCGTTGAACTCGCAGGTGAAGATCGCGTAACTGCCGTCAGGCGCGAAATCGGCGTGATTGATCCCCGCGCATTGGGGAGTTGAGACGTAGCCTTGCAGCGCCATCGTATGGGGGTCGCGAAACTCGAGCCGCCGCATCGCCTCGGCGACGACGATCGCTGACTTCCCGTCGGGCGTGAAATAGATGTTGTAGGAATCGGGCACGTCGACCACTTTGCCGACCTTGCCTGTCCTCGGGTCGATCGGCGCGACGCCGCCATGGCCGCCGCGCGCGCTCACGTCCGCCGAAACCCACAGCGTCTGCAAATCCCACGACGGAACGATGTGCTCCGGGCTTGGCATAGCAGCGAGGCTATCGATCACCTTGAACGTGTCGGGGTCGATCACGTCGACCTTGCCGGTCATGAGGTTGGGCGAATAGACCCGCGACGGCTGCCCGGCGACGGCCGGACTGAACATGCCGACGCCGGCGCCGGCATAGACATTGTGCGGATCGACGGGCGCCGGCATGGACAAGTTTGCGGGCGGCAGGAGAATCGGCCGCTCCGGACCGAGCTGGTAGGCGGCAAGGGCGATGAAATCGGCCGCGGTGCGCCCCTGCTCGAGGACATTGCTGCAAACGTAGGCGCAGGCGGAGCCCTCGACGCACGCGTTCGGAATGGTCAACGACTGTGCGCTGCGCAGTTCGAAACCGACGCCGATTGCGATCGCCATCGCTGCGACGGCGACGAGGCCGTTGCGAATAGCCATTCCCTGCCTTTCTCCACTGACCCGGCGTCCAACTACGATTCGGCGCAACCGAGAAAGCGAAAACTGCAACTGCAACCCTGACTGTTCGATGAACGGAGCGAGCGAACGGCCTTGCGATGGCGCTCGGAGGCCGCATCGCTTATGTGAAGGCCCATGACCCAGCCCCACCGCCCGGTTGGCCCCGGCGACCACGTTTTTCTCGTCGACGGCTCGTCGTTTATCTTCCGCGCCTATTATCAATCGATCCGGCAGGATCAGAAGTACAATTATCGGATGGATCGTCTGCCGACCGGCGCGGTGCGGCTATTTGCGACCAAGGTGCTGCAGTTCATCCGCGACGGGGCCGGCGGGTTCAAGCCAACTCATCTCGCCATGATCTTCGACAAGACGGAGAATTCGTTCCGGCGCGATATTTATCCCCAGTATAAGGCGCACCGGAAGGAACCGCCGGACGAACTCGTGCCGCAGTTTCCGCTGATGCGCGCGACCGTTTCGGCCTTCGGCATGGTTCCGATCGAGCAGAGCCGGTACGAGGCGGACGACATCATCGCGACTTATGCGCGACAAGCCCGCCAGGCCGGCGCGGATGTGCTCATCGTCTCGGCCGACAAGGACCTCATGCAGCTCGTCGAGCCGGGCGTTTCGATGTACGACCCGGCTTCCGGCCAAGCAGGCGTTGCAGGCTCTCGCGAGGAGCGGCGCTTCGGCCCGGCCGAAGTGGTCGAATATTTCGGCGTCGGGCCGGACAAGGTGGTCGACGTCCAGGCGCTCGCCGGCGATTCGACCGACAATGTGCCGGGCGCGCCCGGCATCGGGCTCAAGACCGCGGCTCAGCTCATTTCCGAATACGGCGACCTCGAGACTTTGCTGGCGCGCGCCGGCGAGATCAAGCAGCCGAAGCGTCGCGACGTTTTGACCAATCCCGACACCGTCAAGCTGATCCGCGTCTCGAAAGCGCTCGTCACCCTGGATCGGGACGTGCCGGTCGAGACGCCGCTCGAGGCGCTCGCGACGCCTGAGCTCGACGGAAAGCGGCTTGTGTCGTTCTGCAAGGCGATGGAGCTCACGACGCTGACGCGCCGCGTCGCCGAAATTTGCGGCGTCGACATGGCCTCGATCGACCCCGACCCGCGCTTCGTTGGCCCCGCGGCGTGGCCGGGCGGCGAAGGCGTGGCGCTTTTGGCGCGAGAAGGCGAGGCGCCGGTGGTGGAAGGCGCGTCCCCCGCTGCAGGGGTCCCTGCTCCAGCGGCCCGCGAGCCCAAGGCCGCGCCGCAGGGGACTGCGCCCGTTGACCTTGCCGCCGCGCGGGCGAAAGAGGCGCGCGCGCCAATCGATCGCACAGCCTACAAGGTCGTGCGAACTGCGGCTGAACTCAGCGCATGGATCGCCCGCGCCGAGGACGAGGGCGTCGTCGCAATCGACGCCGAAATCAATTCGCCCGACCCGCTGCAGGGCGAGCTCATCGGCCTCTCGCTGGCGGTTCGCCCGGGGGAAGCCTGCTACATCCCGATCGGCCATCGGACGGGCGCCGATCTCTTCGAAGGCGCAGGTCTCGCGCCCGACCAGATCGTGGAGGCGGAAGCCATCGCGCTTCTGAAGCCGCTGCTTGAGTCGCCGGGCGTCCTCAAGATCGGCCACGACCTCAAGTTCGACATGCATGTGCTCGCGATGCGCGGCGCTCGCGTCGCGCCGATCGACGATTCGATGCTGCTCTCCTACACGCTCGATGCTGGCGCGACTGGCGACGATCACAGCCTCGATACGCTCTCGACACGCTTTCTCGGCCACAAGCCCATGCCGTTGAGCGAAGTCGCGGGCTCCGGCCGCACTCTCATTGGCCTTGCGCGGGCGCCGATCGAAAAGGCCTGCGAATACGGCGCGGAGAAAGCGGACATCGCGCTCCGCCTCAGGCGCGTTTTGCAGCCGCGCATCGTCGCCGAGAAAATGACGACAGTCTATGAGCGGCTCGAGCGTCCGCTCATCGAAGTTCTGGCGCGCATGGAGCGGCGCGGGATCGCGATCGACCGCAACATCCTCTCTCGCATGACCGGCGAGTTCTCCCAGCGCATGGCCGGCCTCGAGGCCGAGATCAGCGACATTGTCGGCGCGCCTTTCAACCCCGGCTCGCCGAAACAGCTCGGCGATATCCTCTTCGGCCAGATGGGACTGCCGGGCGGTAAGAAGACCGCGACCGGCGCCTGGTCGACGACGGCGAGCGTGCTCGAGGACCTGGCAGCCGAAGGCCATCAATTGCCAGCGCGTGTGCTCGAGTGGCGGCAGATCTCGAAGCTCAAGTCGACGTACACCGACGCACTGCCGGGCTTCGTCAATCCGTCGACCGGGCGCGTTCACACGGCCTACGCGCTCGCCTCGACGACCACCGGGCGCCTCTCGTCGTCGGAGCCCAACTTACAGAACATTCCGATCCGCACCGAGGAGGGGCGCAAGATCAGGCGCGCGTTCGTCGCGCCAGAAGGCCGCAAGCTCATCTCGGCCGACTACAGCCAGATCGAATTGCGTCTCCTCGCCCATCTCGCCGACATTCCGGCGCTCAAGCGCGCCTTCGCTGACGAACTCGACATTCATGCCATGACCGCCTCGGAAATGTTCGGCGTGCCTATCGAGGGCATGCCGAGCGACGTGCGCCGCCGCGCGAAGGCGATCAATTTCGGCATCATCTACGGCATTTCGGCCTTCGGCCTCGCCAATCAGCTCAGCATTCCCCGCAATGAGGCGGGCGACTACATCAGGAAATATTTCGAGCGCTTTCCCGGCATTCGCGATTACATGGAAGCGACGAAAAAAATTGCGCGCGCCAATGGATATGTCACCACTTTGTTCGGCCGCAAGTGCCACTATCCGCGCATCAACGCCTCCAACCCCTCGGAGCGCGCGTTCAACGAGCGCGCCGCCATCAACGCCCCCCTCCAGGGCACCGCCGCCGACATCATTCGCCGCGCGATGGTCCGCATGGATGATGCTCTTACGAAAGCGGGCTTGAGCGCGCAGATGCTGCTCACTGTCCACGACGAACTCGTATTCGAGGCGCCGGACGAGGAGGTCGAGGCGACCCTTCCGGTGGTGGCCAAAGTAATGGTCGACGCGCCCGAGCCTGCGGTCCGGCTTCACGTGCCGCTCCGGGTCGACGCGCGCGCAGCGCAGAACTGGGAAGAGGCGCATTAGCGTCCCCGGTATGATCCGAACCCGCGCATGAACTCCATCGCCGATCGCTACCGCGCGCTCGTTTCCGAGCGCAGGTTCGAGTCCGACCCGGCTCAGGCGGAGCTCGTCAGCAAGCTCGACGCGCTCGCCGACAAACTGAAGGACTATGAGCCGGAAGGAAAGCCGAGCGGCCTCGCGAGATTGTTTGGCGTGAAGCCCGCCGAGCCTCCGCGCGGCCTTTACATCCATGGGCCGGTCGGCCGCGGCAAGACGATGCTGATGGACATGTTCTTCGATGGCGTCGAGACCCCGCACAAGCGCCGGGCGCATTTTCACGCCTTCATGGCCGATGTGCATGCGCGCCTCAATCAATGGCGACAGGCGCGCAGGCGCGGCGAGGTCGCGGGCGAAGACCCGATCGCGCCCGTCGCGGCGGATCTTACCCGCGAAGCCTCGCTTCTTTGCTTCGATGAGTTTGCGGTGCGCGACATCGCCGACGCGATGATCCTGAGCCGGCTGTTCACCGCCCTCTTCGCAGCAGGCGTCGTGGTGGTCGCGACCTCGAACGTCGCGCCCGGCGACCTGTACAAGGATGGGCTTAATCGCGCGCTCTTCCTGCCGTTCATCGCCCTCATCGACGAGCGGCTCGATGTGGTCGAACTCAACGCGCGGACGGATTATCGCCTCGAAAAACTTCAGCGCGCGCCGGTCTATTATACGCCGCTCGGACCCAAGGCCGACGCCGCGCTCGACGCCGCGTTTTTAACGCTGACCGGGCATGAGCGCGGCGAGCCGGCGCAGATCGAGCTTCTCGGCCGCCATCTCGACGTGCCGCAGGCGATCGACAGCGTCGCGCGTTTCGATTTCGATGCGCTTTGCCGTCGCCCGCTCGGCGCGGCCGACTATCTCAAGCTTGCCCAGCGCTTTCACACCCTTGTGCTCGACCGCATCCCGGTGATCGCCGCCAGCGAGCGAAACGAAGCGAAGCGCTTCATCATCCTCATCGATGCGCTCTACGACATGCGCGTCAAGCTGATCGCCTCGGCCGCCGGCGAACCGGAGACGCTCTATTCGGGCGCGGAAGGCTCGGAGGCGTTCGAATTCGCGCGCACGGCCTCGCGGCTCTTCGAGATGCGCTCGGCTGAGTACCTCGCGCTGCCGCATGGGCGCGAAGCCGGCGCGCAGGCCGGCGATCTCGGCGGCATCGTGGAGACCTGAGCGCCCGCCAAAGCGAAACATTATCTTCAGTCGCCTTTTACCCGCGTCATGACCGGGTCGAGCCTGGTTTAGCCCGGCCGGACATACCAGGTGCTAAGCAAAAAGCGAAAACATTTTGTTGCCTAAAACAGAAACCAGCCTTATGATGTCCGGGAATGAGGCATCTAGCGAAAGTCTGCGGTGCGCAGGAAACCGAGCGTTCCCGATTCAGACGTACAACCCAACGCGCGACTTTAGAAAACGAGAGAAATTTTACTCCAAACGCTCGCAACCCATTGAAAAGGCCCGATTCGAAAAAATAAACGCTAGTAAATGCAAGCAAATTTACTAGCGTTTATTAGCGTTTAGGCTCGTTTAACTAGCGCTTACGCACACGCACTTCGCGCTCCGGTTGCATTCGTCGCTGCGGGGCGACCTCATCTGTGGTCGGCTTGGGCGGCGCCATGATCTGGTCGAGCAAACACTGCCGCGGCGCTTTGTCAGGCCTGAAGCGCAAGAGCTTGGTCCCGTGCCGGAACCGCTCGCTGGTCACGTGGTCGTATCGGACTTCGACCACGAGCTCCGGCCGCAGCGGCTCCCATTCGCCCGTGCGCTCGGTGCTCCAGCGGCTCGGGCCGCCGGGAGCCCGGCCCGTGAAGCCGGGCGGCGCTCGCAAGCCAAGGAGCCTTTCAGTGAGCTCGGATCGCTCCTCTTTGGCGATGGTCGAGGTGAAGCCGACGTGGTCCAGTTCGCCTTGGGCGTTGTAGAGACCCAAGAGCAGCGATCCCACCTGGCAGCCGCCGGTCTGGTATCGAAAGCCGCCGACGACGCAATCGGCGGTCCGCAGCCGCTTCACCTTGATCATCGCCCGCTCGCCGCTGAGATAAGGGCCTTCCAGCTTTTTGGCGACCACCCCGTCCCGCCCGACATGGCCGAAATCGTTGAGCCATTCCGTCGCCTGGGCGAGATCGCGCGTGCAGGGAGTGACGATCAACTTTCCGGCGATCGACGCCCTCTCGCCGAAAGCCTCGAGCGCGCGCCTTCGCTCAGTGAGGGGAAGGCCGGCGACCGACTCGCCATCGGACCCGACCAGCATGTCGAACAGAATGAGCCGCGCCGGCGTTTCCTGCGATAGCCGGCGGATGCGGCTCGCCGCCGGATGCAATCGGGCTTGCAACGCATCGAATGTGATGCGCCCATCGAGTTCGATCACGAGCTCGCCGTCGACGACAAATCGATCCAAGGGCACGCCCTTCAGCGTCTCCACCACCTCGGGGAAAAAGCGGCTTAAAGAGGTTCCGGACTTTCCCCTGAGCTCGACCGCGTCGTCATCCTTGAACGCCAGACACCGAAAGCCGTCCCATTTGGGCTCGAATTGCCATCTCCCTGGCTCATCCGGAAGCAATTCCGCCGATTTTGCCTCCATAGGCGCAGGAGGTCGAGACAACCAGTCAGCGACCTCGAGGCCGTGCGTCCTGCGAGCGCTCATCCTTCAGATCGAGGGCGTCTGTGGAATTTCTTGCGGTTGCGGCGGCGTTATCACCTCCGGCCCTGGCGGAACCACAATGTCGGGTCCCGGTTGGGGCAAGTCGGGCCCCTTCTCGGGTTGCGGCTCTTCGAGCGGCGTCGGTGGACGCACCACGTCAGGGGTGGGGACAGGTATCGGCTGCTCGGGTTGCGGGGTCGTCGCCATCGTGCTGTGCTTTCTCGGAATTACGTTGTCACCAGGCGCGCTTGATCGCTCGCCGACATTGCAGGCGACTATCCGCATCGCCCGTGCGGCGGTCCTCCCCGCTGGTTGATAACCCTGCGCTGTCGGAAGGGTTCCCTTCTCGCCGCCCAAACGAACGAGCCTAGCGCGGCCGGGCTCAGCCCGCGATGCCGAAACGCTCCATATAGGCCGAGGCGCGTTCGCGCTCGCGCTCCGGATCAATCCCGAAGTCTTCAGGTCGGTAATGATTGACGCCGTAGCCCCCATTTGGCGCCCGCGCGACCTTGGCCGACATCGCCTCCCGCGCCTCGCCTGAGAACTCAAGCCCGAATGCATCGTAGATGCGCGCGACCGTCCCGATCGGATCGGAGACGAGGGAGCGATATTGCACCTGAACTAAGCGGGAGCGCAGCGGAAAAGACGCATCATCGGCGACATTGACCATCCGCTGCATCCCTTCCTGCCAATAGTCGGCCACCTTGCGGCCGATCTCGCGCCGGTCAATCGCCGTGGTGAAAGGCGCGCGCAGGAGCTCGGTCAGCCGTGCGGCTGAGACAAGCACATGGCCGGGATCGCGATGCACGAAGACAAGCCTCGCATCAGGAAAGACGCCGGTTAGCGCGTCGATCGAGAACACGTGCTCGGGCGATTTTAGAACCCAGCGTCGCGGCGTCTCGCCAGGCCCCTGCAGGTGGCGAAGGAACCGCGCTAGGAACCGGTAACCTTCCTCAAAGCCGGATGCGTCGAGCCAGGCTCGATAGGACGGGGCGCGATAGACGTCATCATAGCGAGGGCTGCGGAAGACCTGGCTCGTGATCTCGATGCATTCCTCCGGCGCGTCGGCCTCGATCGGATGCAGACTTCTGATGCCGGGCGAGAGCCGGTTGAAGACCTTCAGTTGCAGCTGCGCCTTCGTGCGCCCCGCGCCGAACTCGGCCGCGCGATGCGTCGGCCGCGGATAGATCGCCTCCCATATCCGGGGGGCGCGATGGAGGGGATCTTCCGCAATCAGGCCGTGCAGAAAGGTCGTGCCGCTGCGCGGCAAACCCGTTATGAAGATTGGCGACGCGAGCGGCCGCGCCAGGATGGCGGGATCTTCGCGCTCCGCGTCTGCGAAGATCAGGAGGGTCTGGAGCATCCTTTTCAGGTCCCACCCCGCCGCAAGACGTCCGAAGGGCGACAGGGCCGCCTCCTCACTCAGGCTCGAGGTCAGAGCGCCAAGCGCCTCTATAAGGTGACGGTCCGAAAATGGCTTGGTGTCGAGGCCTGACCCTGTCGCGGCCTGTTCAAACAGGGCCTCTGGCGTCAGCCCGGTCTTGTCATCTCTAAAAAGCGCGCTCGCAATCCGGTTCGCTGCCCAGGCTATCACCGCGTGACATCAGCTCCGATAAGCAAAAGCGCCCCCGCGAAGGCACTTAAGAACTCGAGCGCAGAACCTCAACCTGTCTTGGCCTTGGGCGCGGCGTGATGAGAGGGATGCGCGTGCTCGCGCCGCTCTCGTCACGAAAATGTAACCAAAAGAGCACCATATCGTCGCGGTCCGCACAAGATCTGCGCGAGAATCGATCTGCGGAGCAACCGGATCGAGAATGGGTTATGGTGTAGAGATTGCCGCGCTTGCGACAGCGTCGCTCTCGGTCGTCTTCATCGCCGCGAGCGGCTTTGGCTCGCTCTGCGCCCTGGGCGCGGCCTGGGCGGCGCATCGGTTCGCCCGACAGGCGCCGGCCGCGCCTCCGCTGCTGTGGCCGAACGTCTCCATCCTGAAGCCGCTTTTCCGCGCCGAAGAGCGACTCCTTGAGAATATCGAGAGCCATCTCCATCAGGATTATCCGGGCGAAATCCAATTTGTCTTCGGCGTGCAGGACCCTAACGACAGCGCGATCCCGGTCGTCAGATCGTTGATTGCGAGCCATCCCGAGCGCGATATTGAACTGGTCGTCAACGCCGCCGCGCATGGCGGCAACCGCAAGGTTTCCAACCTCATCAATATGGCAGAAGTCGCTCGCCACCCCGTCATTGTCGCCGCTGACAGCGACGTAGCCGTCGGTCCGAACTACTTGCGCACGTTGGCGGCCGCCCTGGCGCAGCCTGGCGTTGGGGCGGTCACCTGCCTCTATCGAGGCCTGGCAAGCGGCGGCTTCTGGTCGCGGATGTCCGCCATGGCCGTGCATGATCATTTCCTGCCAACCACGATCCTCGGCCTCGCACTTGGCCTGGCGCGGCCCTGTCTCGGCGCGACAGTCGCTCTATCGCGAGAAACCTTGTCTCGGATCGGAGGGTTCGAGACAGTCGCCAATCAGCTGGCTGATGATTACGCCATCGGCCAAGCTGTGCGTGCGGCCGGACTGAATGTGGTTGTCTCCCCCATGCTCGTCGCCCACGCGTTCGAAGAACGATCGTTCCGCGAGATGGTTCGGCATGAATTGCGTTGGGCGCGAACGATTTTTACCGTCGATCCGGTCGGTTATGTCGGCAGCGGCCTGACCCATGCATTGCCGTTGGCCTTGATCGGGGCTGCGCTTCGCGGGGTTGATGGCCTCGGAATGGCGGCGGTTTTATGCGCATTGGCGTTTCGGTTGTTCTTGAAATATCGACTGACGCGCCAATTTGAGTTGCCTGATCCCGGCTATGCTCTTCTTTTTGTTCGGGACATCCTGTCGTTTGCGATTTATCTCGCGAGCTTCTGGTCAACAAAAGTGGCCTGGCGAGGTCAGGATTTTGGCGTCGCCCGGGATGGAACGCTGCGTGCGACATTGAGCCCTGGGCCGGCTCAGCATCTTATGGAAAGGCGATGAGTGATGAGGACACTGTTTCTTCAGGCCCCTTCTTTCGACGGCTTCGACGGCGGCGCCGGCGCACGGTATCAGACGAAGCGCGAGGTCGCCTCGTTCTGGTATCCGACCTGGCTCGCCCAACCGGCGGCGCTGGTAGCCGACAGCAAGCTGATCGACGCGCCCCCGCACAACACTTCGCTGGCTGAAGTTGTCTCGCAAGCCAAGAATTTCGACTTGGCGGTCGTGCATACCTCAACGCCCTCCTTCGCCTCGGACGTGAAGACCATCGCCGCTCTCAAGGACGCCAATCCTGCGTTGAAGGTCGGCTTAATCGGCGCCAAGGCGGCGGTCGACGCGGAAGGGACCCTGAAAGCCGCGCCGGTCGTCGACTTCGCCGCCCGCAATGAATTTGATTTCACGATCAAGGACGTTGCC
Source organism: uncultured Alphaproteobacteria bacterium (assembly GCA_963737365.1). Taxonomy (GTDB): domain Bacteria; phylum Pseudomonadota; class Alphaproteobacteria; order Rhizobiales; family Beijerinckiaceae; genus Roseiarcus. The sequence goes on along the minus strand of CAVTSD010000001.1, from coordinate 563,138 downwards.
GACGGGCGGGACTGGAAGTCGATCCTGGGCCTCTCCTATCGGGACGCCAGCGGTCAAATTCAGCATACGCCAGAACGGCCGATCCTCGAAACCATGGACGATCTGCCCTTCGTCACGCCGATTTATAAACGCGACCTCGATATCACCAAATATTTCGGCGGCTACCTCAAGCACCCTTACATGTCTTTTTATACGGGGCGAGGCTGCAAGTCGCGATGCACCTTCTGCCTTTGGCCCCAGACTGTCGGCGGGCACCGCTACCGCACCCGGTCCGTCGGCCATGTCATTGATGAAATGAAATGGGCGACGGCGGCTTTTCCGGAAGTCAAGGAATTCTTCTTCGACGACGACACATTCACCGATAACCTGCCGCGCGCCGAAGCGATCGCGCGCGAGCTCGGCAAGCTCGGCGTCACCTGGTCCTGCAACGCCAAGGCCAATGTGCCGCGCGCCACGCTCAAGGTGCTTCGCGAGAACGGCCTGCGTCTCCTGTTGGTCGGCTATGAGAGCGGCAACCAGCAGATCCTGCACAACATCAAGAAGGGCATGCGCGTCGACGTCGCCAAGCGGTTCGCCAAGGATTGTCACGAGCTCGGCATCAGGATCCACGGCACCTTCATCCTCGGTCTGCCCGGCGAGACGCCCGAGACCATCAAGGAAACGATCGAGTTCGCCAAAGAGGTGAACCCCCACACGCTCCAAGTGTCGCTGGCCGCGCCGTACCCAGGGACGTTCCTCTATAAGCAGGCGCTCGAGAACGGCTGGCTCGACGACGCCAACGGGGATCTGGTGAACGAAGACGGAAGGCAGATCGCGCCCCTAAACTATCCGGGCTTGAGCCGTACCGAGATTTTCGATTCCGTCGACACCTTCTACCGCAGCTTCTATTTCCGGCCGGCCAAAATCGCCTCGATCGTTGGAGAGATGGTCAGGAGCCCGGAAGTCATGAAGCGGCGCCTCCGCGAGGGCGTGGAGTTTTTCCGTTTCTTGCGCGAGAGACACGAGACGGCGCACTGAAATATCTGATCGTTACGGCGGACGACTTTGGCCTCGCCGACGAAGTCAACGAAGCCGTCGAGCGCGCGCATATTGAAGGCATTCTCACCACAGCGAGCCTGATGGTCGGCGCGCCGGCGGCGGCCCGCGCCGTGGAGCTCGCGCGTCGTTTGCCGAAGCTCGCTGTCGGGCTGCATCTGGCGCTCGTCGAGGCTGCGCCGGTGCTGCCGCCGGCGGCGGTCCCGGATCTGGTCGACGATCGCGGCCGGTTTCGAGCGAATATGGCGCTATCGGGCGCTGCGATGTTTTTTCTGCCCCACGTGCGCAGGCAAATGCGGGCCGAGATTCGCGCTCAGTTCGACGCCTTCCGATTAACCGGTCTCAAGCTCGATCATGTGACCGCGCACAAGCATTTTCACCTGCAACCTTCGATTTTGTCGGCGGTCATCGAGCTGGCGAACGAATTCGGGTCGCCAGCGGTTCGCGCGCCTTTGGAGCCTCAGGGCGTACTAACCCTGATCGACGGTGCGCGGCCTAACCTAACGGTTTCGGCCTTGGCTCCCATGGCGCGCATCCAGCGCGCGCGCCTGAAGCGGGCGGGGGTCGCGACGCCCGATCAGGTTTTCGGGCTGGCCTGGAGCGGCGCCATGACCTCTTCGCGGCTTCAAGGGCTTATCGCGCATTTGCCCGAAGGGGTGACCGAGATCTACACCCATCCGGCGACCGCCTCGGGCTTCGCGGGAGCCGCGCCCGGGTACAGATACGAGGAGGAATTGGCCGCGCTGACCTCGCCCGAACTTCGGCGCCAAATCGCTGCGGCTGGCTTTGCTTCCGGAGGCTTCTCGGCTGCGAGCCTAGCATAGCCAAGGGGTCCACGTTCAGGATTGCGTACGTTCCTCCTCCGCGGGAGTCTGCGAACCATCGCCGAGCCGGTTATAAGCTGAACCGAGCACTTCGATCCGGATCTCGCTCCCCGTGCGCAAATCCCCTGCCGCCTCAGCGACGGCAACCTCGTAGGCGGCTTCCTGCGAAACGTAACTCATGCCGGGCTCGCCGTCGCGAGTGATCAGCCACTCTTTGCCTCTCGGGGTGACTTTGTAGGATACTGTGGTCATTCGCTGCTTCCTTCACGTCGCCCCTCGTCTGTAAACCCAATGGTTTCTGATGAGTTCCCTTTGCGCGCAAGCGCGATCCGCTAACTTCCGGCGCGCCCGCAAAAGAAGAAACTCGCCATGCTGACCTTGTCCAACTTCGACAAACCCCGTGAGCGAAGTTGCAATCTGAAGGCTCGAATAGGCGGCGTGAAGCGGCGCCTACGGCGCGATCATCCCGGGTTCGCCTTCGTTGCAGAGGAACCGGCAGGCGGTCCCGCGCCCGCCTGACCGGGGTTCTTCCGTTCGGTGATGCGGCGGTGGGCGCCGGGGGGGTCGCGGCTCGCAAGAAACCCCCAAGCCTCCTTCGTCCAGCGAGCGTCGGCGAGCGCGTGATGGCGGCCTTCCTTCTGGTGCGGGAGCTCAGGATCCCCAAGCTCAATCGCCCATTGCTTGATGTCGAGGCAGAGCTGGGGAAAGTGGAACGGCAATTCCTCGAGGCCGCCGAAAAGCCAGACGAACGCGACCCAGTCATAGGCGGGGAAATAGCCCCAAAACACCGGGTGCTCGTCGCCGTCGGTAAAATTGCGCAAGGCGTAGCTGATGTACTCGCGGCTGATGCCGTTGCCATCGAGTTGCGGGCGCACATTTTCGAGCGTCCACACACTCGCCCTGGACCAGTCCGTCTCGTTGCTCTCGGCGTAAAACTCCCGCCCGTTCTCGGCGACGACCCCGATGCTGATGAGATCGATTGTGAACGGCCTCGCGATGAACTCGGTGTCTAGCCAGTATTTCATCGCATTCCACCCCGCCCCGCTATCCGGCTTCAGCGAACTCCTGCGCCTCCGCCAACTCGACCGACACGAGCTGGCTCACGCCTTTCTCGGCCATGGTGACGCCGAATAGCCGATCCATACGCGACATCGTGACCGGATTGTGCGTGATGGCGACGAAACGGGTGTTGGCGCGCTTGCGCATGGCTTCGAGCAGGTCGCAAAAGCGCTCGACATTATAATCGTCGAGCGGCGCATCCACCTCGTCGAGCACGCAGATCGGCGAGGGATTAGTAAGGAACACTGCGAAGATGAGCGCAAGCGCGGTCAGCGCCTGTTCTCCGCCGGAGAGAAGGGTCAGCGTCTGCGGCTTCTTGCCCGGCGGTTGGGCGAGAAGCTCGAGTCCGGCCTCGAGCGGGTCATCGGATTCGATCAGCTGCAACTCGGCATGGCCGCCTTCGAACAGCGTCGAGAACAGATCCTTGAAGTGGCCGTTGACGACGTCGAAAGCGGCGACCAGCCGCTCGCGCCCTTCCTGATTAAGTGTGCCAATCGCGCCGCGCAGGCGCTTGATCGCTTCTGTTAGATCGTCGCGTTCCGAAATGAGCTTGTCGCGGCTTGCCAGAACCTCAACGAGTTCGTCGTCTGCCCGCAAGTTGACCGCGCCGAGCCGCTCCCGCTCCTGCCGCAGGTTTTCGAGCCGGCGCTCGACCTCGACGCTGCCCGGCAACGGCTTATCGCCTTTATGATCGGCGAGCGCGGCAAGGCCTGCCGGCTCGCAATCCAGTTCGTTCGCGATCGCGTGCCTAAGCTCTTCGGCGCGCGCGCGCGCGCCTTCGAGGCGTTGTTCGGAAGCAGCACGCTGCTCGCGCGCGGCGCTCATCGCTTCAAGCGCCTGACCGGCGGCGCGATCGGCGTCGGCGAGCGCGGTCTCGCCTAACGCGAGCGCGTCGGCGGCCTCCTTGCGGGCGGTTTCCGCCTGGCCATGTTCGTCGGCAAGCGCGCGCCGCATCCGAGAAAAGTCGTTCGGCGCGTCGGAAAGCTCAACTCGCTCCCGCTCGGCTTCCGCCTTCCGTTCTGCGAGCTCGGCGATGCGGCTCTGCGCATGGGTAAGCCGCTCCTCCCAGGACGACCGCTCGGCGAGGATTGCGGTGCGCCGCGCAGCGCGCGCCGCGGTCTCGCGAGCGATGGATTGCGCCGCGGCGCGAGCTTCCGCGAAAGCGGTCCGCTCACGCGTCGCCGCCTCGCGCGCGCTCTCCAGGCTGTCGATGATATCGCTCCCCGGCCCGAGTTGCTCAAGCCCGGCCTCCGCGCCGGCTTTCCGTTCTGCGGCCTCATTGCGGGCGGCGCCGGCGCGCGAATAGGCCTCCTCGACCGCCGACAGACGCGAAACGGCTTTCGCGCGCTCACGCTCGAATTGCGTCAAGGCGTCGCGGGCCGCGTCCGATGCAGTCCGAGCCGCGCGGGCCCGCCCACGCCATTCCGTTTCCGCCGCAGCGGCTTCGCGGGTCGTGCCAGCCACGCTCGCCGCTTCGGCGCCAATCGCCGCCGCCGTCTGGCGCGCGGCCTCAGCTTCGCGCTCAAGGTCGCCAAGTCTGTTCTTTTCCGCCAGGCGGCGCGCAGCGGCGGTCGGCGCTTCGGCGGCGGAAACGAAACCGTCCCAGCGCCATAGATCCCCCTCGACCGAGACCAGTCGCTGCCCCGGTCGAAGAGCCTGCGCGAGTCGCTTGCCATCCGCGCGAGCGACCACGCCGACCTGCGCCAGGCGCCGGGCGAGTGCGGGAGGCGCAGAGACCTTCTCGCCAAGCGGTTCCGCGCCCGCCGGCAAAGATGGATCCTCGCTGGCGGGCTCGATCAGCGACCAATGCGCGGGCGCCGCCTCGTCGACCGAGGCCTCGAGATCGTCGCCGAGCGCCGCGCCAAGCGCGGCCTCATATCCGCGTGCGACGCTGACGGCGTCGACCGCCCGGGGCCAGGGGCCGCTCGAGTCGGAGCCCAGAAGGCCCGCAAGCGTCCGCGCCTCCGTCTCCAGCTTTTGCGCGGCGCGCTCGGCGTCCGTCAATGGCCCACGATGTTGCGCCTCGATCTCCCGGGCTGCGGCGTGGCGCTCTTCAGCCGCCAAAGTTTCACGCTCGGCGGCGGCAAGCGCCTCGGCGGCGTCGGCGACAGCCTGATTCCGCGCCGCGTGGTCCGACTCGCCCAAGCCCGTCGCGCTCAGCGTCTCACGCTCGCGTTCGATTTGGGTGTATTCCGCCTCGAGGCGCGTAAGGCGCCGTCCTTCCTCCTCAATCGCAGCAACCAGCGCCCTCCGGCGAGCGACGACGTCGGACGCGGCGGCTTGGGCTTCGGCCAGCGCGCTCTCGGCGCTCGCGAGGCGGCTTTGCGCGATCTCCTCGGCTTCGCGCGCCTGCGCCGCGTCTGTGTCCGCTTGCGTCCCTTGCTCGGTAAGCGCAGCGTCCTCCGTCGCAAGCCTCTCCGTGACGCCAGCGGCGTCAGTGATCAGCGCTTCCTCGCGCTGAAGATCGCCCGTGTATTGCGCCAGGCGGCGGTTGAGCTCGGCCTCGCGCTCCTTTGCGCGCTTCTCTTCCGCTTCAAGCGCCTCGCGGGCGAGCGCAATGCGATGCAAGGCCGCGCCCCGGCGCGCCTCCTCCTCGCGCAAGGACGGTAGGGCTGCCGCGGCTAGCGCTTGCGAGCGCGCGGCTTCGGCTTGCGCCCGCGTGCGCTCAGTGACTTCGAGGAGATCGGCGTCAAGCCGCCGGAGAGCCTCGGCGAAGGCCGTCTCATGTTCTCGCCAGGCGATAAGCCGGGCGAGCGCCTCTTGGCGGCGGATCGCGCCGGCGAGTTCGCGATAGCGGTTCGATTGGCGCGCCTGCCGCTTGAGGCTTTCGACCTGAGCGTCGATCTGCTTCTGCACGTCTTCGACGCGGATCAGATTGTCCTCCGCGCCCTTGAGCCGGAGCTCGGCCTCGTGGCGCCGCGAGTGAAGGCCGGAGACGCCCGCGGCCTCTTCGAGGATCAGCCGGCGCGCTTGGGGCTTGGCGGAAATGATCTCGCCAATCTGGCCCTGGCGCACGAGCGAGGGCGAGCGCGCGCCGGTCGAAGCGTCGGCGAACAGGAGCTGCACGTCGCGCGCGCGCACCTCCTTGCCGTTGACCCGGTAGGTCGAACCGTTATCCCGCTCTATGCGCCGCGTGACCTCGATCGTCTCGGAATCATTGAAGGCGGCGGGCGCGCGCCGGTCGGAGTTATTGAGCACGAGCCCGACCTCGGCGTTGTTGCGCGAGGGGCGCCGGCCTGAGCCCGAAAATATCACGTCCTCCATGCCGGAGGCGCGCATGTTCTTGTATGAGCTCTCGCCCATCACCCAGCGTAAAGCTTCGACGAGGTTCGACTTGCCGCAGCCGTTCGGCCCGACGACGCCGGTGAGGCCGGGCTCAATTTTGAACTCGGCGCTATCGCAGAAGCTCTTGAAGCCGGTCAGGCGCAAGCGCTCGAATTTCATCGTCGTGACCTTCGGTCCGGCTCGGCGCAGTTTGCGCCGCTCACAATCGCCCTTGGCCACGACGAATCATTTTTCGCGAGGCCCATTCAGGGCTTAGCGGCCATAGGAGAGTGGCGCAATCAATCCCAAGGCGAAGAAAACTTGTGTGAAACCGAGGGAACGGCGCAGCGGCGCGGCCGATCTGCCCGGCTACTGGGCTTTAAGGCCGCGTCTGCCCGTCGCCGCGCACCCGATACTTGAACGTGCAGAGCTGCTCGACTCCGACCGGCCCGCGCGCGTGCATGCGCCCGGTGGCGATGCCGATCTCGGCGCCGAAGCCGAATTCGCCTCCGTCGGCAAACTGGGTAGAGGCGTTGTGCAGTACAATAGCCGAGTCGACCTCCTTCAAGAACCGCTCCGCCGCAGCCTTGTCCTCCGTCACGATGCAATCGGTATGGTGCGAGCCGTAGGTCTCGATGTGGTCGATCGCCGCATCCAGGCTGTCGACAATGCGGACGGAAATGATCGCGTCGAGATATTCGGTGCGCCAATCCTCCTCTGTCGCGGGCGTCACACGCGAATCGGCTTCACGCGCCGCCGCGTCGCCGCGCACGGCGCAGCCTGCCTTGATCAAGGCGTCGATAAGCTTGCCCAGCAGAAAGGGGGCGACGGCGCGATGCACCAGCAAGGTCTCGGCCGCGCCGCAAACGCCGGTGCGTCGCATCTTGGCGTTGACGACGATTTTCATTGCCTTATCAAAGTCGGCGGCCCGATCGACGTACACATGCACGACGCCTTCGAGATGGGCGAACACCGGTACCCGCGCCTCGCGCTGAACGCGCTCGACCAGGCTTTTCCCCCCACGCGGGACGATGACGTCAAGCGCGCCGCCCAGGCCTTCCAGCATCTCGCCGACCGCCTCGCGCGCGGCGTAGGGCGCGCGCGTAATCGCAGCCTCAGGCAGACCGACCTCCCTCAAGCCCATGACCAGGCAGTCATGAATGGCTGCAGATGAGCGAAAGCTGTCGGAGCCGCCACGCAACACCACGGCATTGCCGCTCTTGAGGCAGAGCGCGCCCGCGTCGGCCGTCACATTGGGCCGGCTCTCGTAGATGACGCCGACGACGCCAAGCGGCGTCGATACGCGTTCGATGATGAGGCCATTGGGACGGGTATAGGTCGCCAGCACCCGCCCGACCGGATCAGGCAAGGCTGCGACCTCCTCGAGCCCGCGCGCGACCGCCTCGATCCGAGCCGGACTGAGCGTGAGCCGATCGATCAATGCGGCGCTCAGGTTCTTCGACCGGGCGTCCGCGCAATCGAGCTCATTGGCCACGAGAATGTCGCTCATCCGCTCCCGCAAGATACGCGCTCCGGCCAGGAGCGCGCGATTCTTCCTCTCTGCCGTCGCGTTGGCCACCTCTCGCGCGGCGAGTCTCGCCTTCGCCCCGATTTCACGCATTGCAGCGCGAACTTCGGACTTCGCCTCTAAGACCTGAACGACCGACATAAGCTCCCAACCCTTCCACCCTGCTGATCTAATAAGCCGATGGAAAAAAGGCCATTCCCCAATTATGGCAGTTCAGCGCTTGAAGACGTGGAATTGCGACCGGCAATTCAATTTCGCGTGAGCCAGGAAGGTTGTTATTCGCGGCTTCAGGCCTTGGGGCGGAAGGCTGTGCAGAACTGGGGGTTCGTCTCCAATCGCGCCCCGCCGATGAGGTCGATGCAATAGGGCACGGCGGAGAAAACCGCGTCGAGGCAGGTGCGGATCGCGGCGGGCTTGCCAGGAAGATTGATGATCAGGCTCGAACCGCGCGTACCCGCGATCTGGCGCGACAGAATTGCAGTCGGAACCTTCACCAGGCTTTTCAACCGCATGAGTTCGCCAAAGCCAGGCAGGATCCGGTCGCAAATCGCCTCGGTTGCCTCCGGAGTCACGTCGCGCGGCGCAGGCCCGGTGCCCCCGGTGGTGAGAATCAGCGAACAGCGCGCTTCATCGGCAAGCGCGATCAGCGCCGCTTCGATCGACGTCCGCTCGTCGGGCACGACACGCCGCTCGGGCCGCCACGACGTGGCCAGAAGCTCCTTCAGCGCCGCTTCGATGCCCGGGCCGCCTTTATCCTCGTAGACGCCTCGCGAAGCGCGATCGGATATGGTGACAACGCCGATGGGAATGTTCGTCATAAGACGCGCGCTAACGCCTCCATTATCTCGCCACCCACAGAGCCAGCGCCTTGGCCGCAACCCGGCGAAGGGCTTCGACGCACCATAGCGGTGTTTTGTCTCCCACAAAATCGAGTTGGCATGAGCGCATCATCAGCGTTTCATCTTGGCGAGCGCGTCGATCGCCTCCTGTACGCTCAAAAAAACGTGGTCGCGGCCGATCAACTCGAACAATCCAAGCCGCACGAAGCTTTGCTGGGCGCGCAGGGATTCGAGCCGCGCGACGGCCACATCAACCCCGCGGCTGCGCAAGGTGCGAACGACCTCGGCGAGCACGGTCGCGCCGGTATAGTCGATCTCGACCAGCGCATTCGCCTCGATCACGATCAGCTTCGGCGGCGGATCTTGAGTGGCGAAGCGCTCGATCGCGCGGCGAAAATTGTAGGCGTTGAGAAACGACAGCGGCGCTTGCAGCGCGATCACCCGAACGGCGGGTACGAACTCGCCTTTCGTGTCCTTGTCGCGCGGCCACCAGACCGACGTGCCTGGGATACGTTCGAACTCGACCGTCTGCGCACGCGTCGTCGTCCACACGCCGTGCAACACCGACAGCAAGACCCCGACGCCCACGCCCTCCTCAATCGGCAGCGCCCAGATGGCGAGCGCCGTCGCGAGGATCAGCACGAATTCGGCCTGGCTTCGCCTCCACACGTCGCGCATCACGCCCACCCGCACCAGGCGCAAAGCGACAAAGAGAAGGACGCCCGCGAGCGCGGCGGACGGCAAATGAGCGAGCGCCTGGCTTGCGAACAAGAGAACGCAGAGCGCCGCCGCCGCCGAAAGCAAGCCTGCAAGCTGCGACCGGCAGCCAGCCTCGGCGGCGACCGCCGTCGAAGGCGGGCTCGCATCCACGGGGAAAGCGCCAACGGCGCCGGCGAAGGCGTTGGCTGCGCCGACGCCGATGAAATCGCGGTTCACGTCCGGGCCGTCCGCGCTATTCGGAAAAGATCGCGTCGTTGCAGCCGTCTGGACCATCACCACCACCGTAATGAGCACGGCGAGCGGGGCGACGACGCGAATTTCCTCCCACGAAATCCGGGGCAGCGCGAGATGGAGCGCCCCGGTGACAGGCCCGAGCGTCGCCACTCCCCGCGCTTCCAGACCGAGCGCGACGGTCGCCAATCCAGCGAGACAAAGGCCAACGAGAGCGCCTGGAAATCGTGGGCTGAACGCTTCGCCCGCGAGCATGATTGCAAGCACGCCAACGCCGATAGCCAACGTCCAGGGATTGGCCGCTGGAACGCGCGCAATGAGAGACAGGGCTTCTTGAGTAAGCGCGCCGCGGCCCGGCTCGACGCCGAGTATCGCGGGGGCCTGCAGGATCAGGATATGACCGGCGATGCCGATGAGAAATCCAGTCGTCACGGGAATGGACAGAAGGTCAGCGACGAAGCCCAACTTGAGGGCCCCAGCGCAAATGAGAATGAGCCCGACGGCGAGGCTGAGCATCGCCGCGGCTGCCGCGTAATGCTCTGGTCCGGCGGCGGCGAGCACAGCGAGCGAGCCAGCGAAAATCGGCGCGATGGTGGAATCTGCGCCGACCGAGAGTCGGCGGCTGTCGCCGAACAAAGCGAACCCAATTGCGGCGGCGACGAGAGCCAGCAAGCCGGCCTGAGGCGTGAGGTTGGCGAGGCGCGCTGTCGCCATCTGCGAGGGAATGGCGATCGCGGCGAGCGTCAGACCGGCGATAATGTCGGCGCCGAGGTCGCGGGGACGCCAGCCGGCGAAAGACCGCAAAATCGGCCAGGCACGGCCGGCGCGCGGCGCGGAACTCTCTCTTGTTTGCGGCGTCACCTCATTCGCGCCTTCAGGCGCCGAAGCGCTGTCGATATTCTTGCGGGCTCACGCCCTGGAGCTTCGCGAAACCGCGCCGCATCGTCTCTTCAGAACCGAACCCGCAGCGCGTCGCAATCCTCTTGGCGGGCAAACGTGTGTCGGCGAGCAATCGCCGAGCCGCTTCGACGCGCAGCCGCTCGATCGCGCGAGCGGGCGTGACGCCTGTCGCCTCGCGATAGCGGCGCAGGAAGGTGCGCTCGCTCATACCCGCTTGAGAAGCAAGGCGGGACAGCGACAGGTCGTCGGCGAGGTGCTCGGCCAGCCAGCCGTGCAGGTCGGCGAACCGCTCGTCCGCCGATTGCAACGAAAGCGCCGCGCTGAATTGCGCTTGCCCGCCCGGCCGCTTTAGGAACACGACCAACTGGCGCGCGACGGTGAGCGCAAGCGCGCGTCCGAGGTCCTCTTCCACGAGGGCGAGCGAAAGATCGATGCCGGAGGTCACGCCGGCCGAGGTCCACATCGGACCATCGCGCACGAAGATCGGATCGGGCTCCACGGTCACAGCCGGGTGGCGCCGGCCGAGCTCATCGCAATATTCCCAGTGCGTAACGGCCCGGCGGCCATCGAGCAGGCCAGCGGCGGCAAGCAGAAACGCGCCGGTGCAGACCGAAGCCGTCCGCCGCGCCGCTTCGGCGCGAAGCTTTAGCCATTCGATGAGGCTCGCATCCTCGGCGGCGCGCATCACACCTTGTCCGCCAGCCACGATCAGCGTGTCGAGCGGTTCGGTCGGGTCCGGCAGGGGCTCGGTTATGAACGCCAGTCCCGAGGAGGCGCGTATTTCGGCTCCTTCCGGAGCAATCAGCCGCGTCTCGTACGGCAAACGTCCACGAGGCAAAGCCGCGCGCTCGTTCGCGGCGGAGAACACCTGAACCGGGCCGGCCACGTCCAGCATCTGAACGTCCGGGAAAGCGAGCACCTCGATACGCCGGGGAGCTTTGTCGACTTGCCGCGGCGACTGTGGCGGGATTTGTGGGGTCTTTGGCGACACCGCCAAAGCGTGCCCGATTAGATTAGCGATGTCGAGTTCAATTCGTGAAGCCAAGGAGCGGACAGATGTCCATCTTCGAAGTCCAGACAATCGCCGGAGCCCCCGAAGGGTCCCGGGCGCCGCTCAAGAGACTTGAGAAGGCCTTCGGCATGGTGCCTAACGTCGCCGGAATCATCGCCAATTCGCCGGTGCTCGCCAACGTCTTCCTGCCGCTGTTCGAGGGCGTGCACGCTGGGACCTTCACCGAAGCCGAGATCCAAACTCTGCTCCTGACCAGTGCGGTCGCGAACAGCTGCGCCTGGGCGGTCGCTTTCCACAGCTATCTCGCGCTCAAGGCGGGTCTCGATCGCGCCGATGTCGAGGCGATCCGCGACCGTCGCGCGCCGCGGAAGCCGCGCTATGCGGCCCTCTCGGCTTATGCACGCAGCCTGATCGAGAAGCGCGGCCACGTTGGCGATTCGGGGGTCGCGGCCTTCCTCGCCGCTGGCTTCAAACCGGACCAGGCGCTTGAAGTCATCGCGGTCAGCGCCGCTTCGACCATCACCAACTACGCCCTCAACATCTCTGAGCCGCCGCTCGAGCCGATGTTCCAGGAACACGCCTGGCGCCCGGGCGCCGCCCCGCTGATGAGTCTTTAACCATACGACACGTCGCTGCGGATGGCGGCGGCGCTCGGCGTCGGTGAGCTTTATGAAAAGGCGTAGGCCGGCGCCCTTCGCGCCCGTTGCGTGTTGTCAGCGCGGCCGAGTCGCGAACTCGATCCGGAGGCCGCCAGGTATGGCGCAGATGAAGTGATGGGTGGTCGAGCCCGGGCGGACAGGCTCCGGCGTGAACTCGAGCTTGACGCCGGGATGGTTGCGGACACGCTCGTAAACCGTGGCGAGCGCGGCCTCGTCCTCCACCGCGAGCGCCAAATGATGCAGGCCGATGTTGGTCTTGCGGTTGAAGGCGACCGCACTTTCAGGATCGGTGACGCGCCAGATGGTGAGGGTCACGACGCCATCGGAAACGAATACGGCTGGATAGGCGTCGTTTCGGGCCACTTCCTTGAGGCCCAAGGTCCCGCAAAAGAAGCCTGTAGCCTCGTCGAGGTCGCGAACGGCGAGGCCGACGTGATGCACGCCGTGGGTCAGAGCTTCAGTCAAAATTCCGTCCTTTCAATCCTGGATGACGCCCATCAGGGCTTGGCGCCGATCAGGTTCGTCACGAGCGTCTGACCCACGCGCTCCGGGTCCTGGAGCCAGCTCGCGTGGCCAAGGTCGGGAAATTCGATCAGCTTGGCGTTCGGGAAGCGTCGTACTGCTTCTTTGCCAAGCTCCGGATAATGGCCCAGCGTATCCCGCACGGCCGGTGGCGCCCAATCCTTGCCAAGCGCGGTTGTGTCCTTGTCCCCGATGATCAGGACGATCGGCGTTTTGATCTGCTCGAATTCATAAAACACCGGCTGGGTATAGATCATGTCGTAAAGGGCCGCGCTGTTGCGCACGACTAGATCCCTGCCGGGCCCGGCGAACATGCCTGTGTACATCTGCACCCAGCGTTCGTAGGCCGGCTTCCAGGTCCCGGCATAGTAGGTCTTCTGCTCATAGGCGCGAAGCACGGCGGCGTTGGTCTTGCGCTCGCGTGCCTCCCATTGATCGAGGCTGAGCCACGGGACCCCCTTGGCTTTCCAGTCCTCGAGGCCGATCGGGCTGATCATCGCGAGCTGCTCGACGTCGTCGGGATACATGAGCGCATAGCGCATGCCGAGCATTCCGCCCGTCGAATGCGCGACGATCGTGATCTTGGAGATTCCGAGCGAAGCGAGCAGAGCATGCGTGTTGGCCGCGAGCTGCTGAAAGGTGAAGACGTAATGGTCCGGCTTCGTCGACTTGCAGAAGCCTATCTGGTCGATGGCGATGACGCGGAAGCCCACATCGCGGAGCCTGTCGAGCAGCGTGTCCCAACTGGCTGAGCAGAAGTTCTTGCCGTGGAACATGACCAAGGTCCGTCCATTCGGGTTGGCCGGCTCCAAGTCCATGTAGGCTATGCTCATCGCCTGCCCCTGCGAGGTGAAGGCGAAGCGTTGAACCGGATAGGGATAGTCGAACCCTTCGAGCTCGGCTCCGTATTGCGCATCCGCGGGCTGGGCCAGCGCAAGAGCCGGCGCCCAGGCGAGGAGCGCGAGGCTCACAGCAATCTGCGCCGCCACCAACAGCATAGCGAAAATTCGGCGATCGACCGCACGATCATGGCAGTTCGTGCTTTGCGTGCTCATGGCGCTCACTCGTCTTGGGATTCCTATTAGCCCGAAGCGATCTATCGAGCCCCCGTCTTAGCCGTGTTCATGGCGGTGATGGAGGTCTGGATAATGCGCATGTCGGTGCCGAAGCGGCTCATGCCGGTGCCAGTGAGAATGCGGCTCGGTCACGACCCCTTCGTGAGCATGGCGATGGTGGTCGTCGTGGACATGGGCATGCTCGTGCTCAGTCGCCTCGTGGGTATGGTCATGGGCGTGCCGTTCGGTCAGATGAAGCCAGACGCCGAACGCCATCAACGCGCCGGCAATAACAAATTGCGGCGTGACCGGCTCATGGATGAGGGCAATCGCGATAACCGCGCCAAGGAACGGCGCGAGCGAGAAATAGGCGCCAGTCCGAGCGCTGCCGAGATGGCGCAGCGCCAGGACAAATAGCACGAGGCTGAGGCCAACGCCGCAGAATCCGACGACGAGCGCCGCGGCTGTCACGGCTACTGACGGCAAATGCGCGCCAAGAAGCAGAGCAAGCGCAAGATTCACGCTTCCAGCCGCCACGCCCTTGATGAGCGCGATGGCGACAGGGTCGGCCGCTGAAAGCCGTCGCGTTAAATTGTTGTCGATCCCCCAGGCAAGGCAGGCGACGGCGATCAGCAAGCCGCCTTCGTCGACGTGAATGCCCTGGCCTTGCCAGGAAAGCGCAACCGCGCCGGCAAGGATCGCCGCGGCGCCGAGAAGCAGCCTTAAGTCGACATTTTCCCGAAAGACGACCCAGGCGATCGCCATCGTCGCCAGTCCTTCGAGATTGAGGAGAAGCGAACCGGACGCCGCCGAAGTTCGGGCCAACCCAAGCATCAGGAACAGAGGTCCGAGGATTCCGCCGATCGAAACGATCGCTATCATCCAGGGCCTATCGGCCCGCCGTAGCGGCGCTTCGGCGCCCCGGACGCCGAGAACGGACCGGAGCGCCTGACCGAGCGCCAATCCAACACCCGCCCCAAGATAAAACAGGCCAGCCAGAAGCTGGGGATCGATTGAGCCGACGAGCAGCTTAGCGAAGGGGGTCGACGCGCCGAACAGGACAGCCGAGGCCAGTGCAAGCGGAACGCCGGGCCAAAGAGGGTTCCGCGCCGAAACGCTCTGGGACATGACTGTGCTTTAGCATGGGCCAATGCAAAAATCGGCGGGCGCGCAAGGTTTTGTTCCGCCGGACTGGCCGAAGCCGATACCTTGCGCGTTATCCCCTCGCTTAAACCTGGGTCCGGTCCAATCGGTTTGGACGCGCGCTATGATCATTTCCGGGTCCACGAGACGGGTTAGTCGATGTTGGCGCGCAGACTTGCCTTGGCGATCGCCGTGCTTGCCGGACTGATCGGCTCGCAGGCGCCGGAATTCGCGCAGCAATATCGGCAGCGCCTGGGCGGGGCGCTTGACGAAATCAACCGGATCGTTGCCCAGTTCGACGGCGAGGTTCAGCGCCAGAGCCTCTCCCGCGCCGATGCTTTGAAGCGGCTTAAGGACAATTCAGACCCCCTGGCTCGTGAACGCGGCGAGGACATGGGAAAGACGCTCGAGCGGGCCGATCGTCTCAATGAGCAGCTGCAGGCCATGAATGCGGCCGGTCCGCTCATGCGCCTCTATGTTGTCGCCACAAACTTCGATCCGGCTATCGCACAAAGCACGCTCGACAACTATGAGCCCGCCGAGCCCCTGTCGCTCGGCGCGCTGACAGCCGGCGGCCTCGCCGCGCTCTGGGGATGGGTGGCCGCGCGCCTCATTGCCTGGCCGTTCACGCGCCGCTCCCGCCCTCTCGCGGCGCGCGTGTCGACGTGAGAAGCGAACAGGCGATCAACGGCGCGGGAGTTACGTGAATTGCAACATGGAAGGGTTGGCGGCGATCGTCGAGGGGGTGACGCCGGCAAGCGTTAGACTGTCGCCGTGCGAGTCATGGATCGTTACGCCGGATGAGGTCCTGGTGGCTTGAGACATGACGGCCGCCAGGTCCTCCGCCTGGGTCATGCCGGCGGTCAGATAGGAGAAAGCGGACTTCGCCAGCTGGATCGAATCCGGGCTCGCGCCGGAGGCGGAAAAGCCGTTGATCGTTTCCTTGCCGAAGCCCGCGCTGAAGATGAATTGCTCGCCGCCGCTGGTGGTCGCGTCGATCGTTTCGACCGGATGGTAGTTAAGCGGGTCGCTGCCCGTCCCGATCGTCAGCGTTTCGGTTCCCCCGCCGCGCGTAACGGTCTGGGTGGGGTCATAGAGCATGAGTTCGTTTGCGTTCGCACTCAGGTTCAGATCATCCGTCGCAAGGTCTTCGTAAGCTGAGCCGTAGAACGATTCGTATGAAGTGTAGGCCCTACCCTGAACGTTCGTATAGGCGTATTCCGCCGGCGCCCCGGCCGCTGTCTTAACCGTCGTGTAGGATAACGCCGCGTCATTCGCGAGCGCGGCCGAGGACTGAGACGCAGTGAGCGCGAAGTTGGCGGCCGTCAGAGGCCGCAGCCCTTGCAACGTGATTGAAAAATCCGCCGTAGTGTCGCCAGCCAGGGCGGCCTGAACGGTGGTGGCGCCGGTTGTGGGATTGAGTTGAAAGCGCACCTCAGGGCCGGCCCCGTTGAACGCGGCGGAGCCAATGAAGGTGAAGTTCTGAACGGCGGACGTGATCAGATCGCCGTCAATGCGGCTGAGATCGATCACGTCCTTCGCCGGATCGAATGCGGTCACGGAGTCGCCGCCATCTGCAATGGCGAGATAGGTGAGAATGTTCGCGCCCTGACCGCCGAACAGAAGTTGTTCCCCGTATCCGCCGACAAAATTCGTTTCCCCCGTGCCAGCAGCGCCGAGGCCCGCAGAGACAAACCCGTTCCCTATAAGCGTTGTTGGCGCCGACCCTGTCGCGGTCGCTGCAACGGAGGCCGTCCCGTAGACGACATTCGCGGTTGGAAGACCAGCCGCCTCATAGGCCGCCAGCGCGTTGGCGGAATAGGTGGGATTGTCGAAGTCCACCTCCGTGTTCCCGGATATGGTCGCCGTATTTTGTGTGCCAGGAAAATATTGGCCGTACCACGCAAAGCCAAGGTAATTGTTAGTGACTGAAACGTTGCTGATCGAGTTACTCGGGTTCGAGGTTAGTGCGGTCTCGAAATTAAATCCGGCGCCAATCAGATAATTGCCCGTTACTGTCACACCGTCGTTATTGGTCCCGCCCTCGTCCGTTATCCGCAACGTGGTGTTAGAATAGCCAGTCTGTCCTGCGTTGAGCGTGTCGTCGATGAAATTATCGGTGATGCTGACGGGCCCGACTGTGTCCGGAACGTAGATCGTGTCGCCGTGTGCCGCGGTCGACCATCCCTCGCCGGAGAAGTAGTTGCCAGTTACCACGCCTTCCTGGATCGCGATCGAGTCTTCTGGGGAATTTAGGAAGGTGTTGTCCTCGATCGTTATGTTCTGGTAGGAACTGATCCAAATGTTCTTCTCAGTCGGCGATTTGCTGCCTGTGAAAGTACAATTCTCAACCGTCGCGCCGCTGGCGTTGTCGTCAATGGCCCAAAAACTGGTCGTGTCGCTGAAACTGCAGTCTTTGATCGTGACATTGTTCGCTTCAATGACCACCGTGGCGCTGCCAAAATTGATGCCGCTGAGCGTAGCCCCTGCCTGAGTGACATAGACGGTGTTCGCCGATGGGGAATAATAATAGGGCGCCTTATTGCTTTGGGTGATTTTCGTGACGTTGAGCAGCGAGGACGTGGCGTAGGGATTGCCGGTCATGGTGTCGATGCCCGGTAAAACGGCGCCGGGATCAGCGTTGCGGATGGCTTGGATTTCTTCAGCGGTAATCATGCCATGTGCCCCGGCCCCGGCGCGGGAAACCCCGCGGATCGAGCAATAGATGGCCCCTTATTATCGGCCGCTGAACTCGACGGTTAAATTACGATATAGAAGAGCTGTTTGCCGCCGGATCAGCGTTTCAGACCCGCCGGCGCTGCGAACAGCGCCTCTTTTCTCAAACTTTTTTAGTTAGAATCAAATGGCTCACATCAAAGCGACCGCAAGACGGGCTTGCAAACCTTTCAAGCGGAGAAGCGCCCCTACCCCCGGCGCCTTCGGGCGGGGGAAACCGGTCGCCGAGCGCGGCGGCGCGCGTTGCTTCAAGCGGGACTATATCTAACAATAATAAAGGTGTAACCGATCCCGGCGACGATCAGGACAACGGCCAGAATGTTCATTAGGACGTCGCTCCCGGCGTGGTTGCCGACCTGATTGGCGATTGCAAAGGCGGCGGCAGGCAGCATGAAATGGGCCAGGATTTTCATGCCCCCTTCGGTGAACATGAAATAGGTCACGACAACGCAAATAAAGCATACGATCGTAACGAAATCATAGACGGTCTGCATCAGGTTGCGTCCAAATGTTTCGGCTGCAATTGGCAAGCCGTTCCCCACACCCCACCCTTCTGCAAAAGCGCGAGGCAACCGGCGATCTGGTTCGGGCGCGTCAAGAGCGCCTATCCACGCCGCTAAACCGCATATTCCAGAATTCCGGCGCGAGCGGTTTAGGCGGCGCTTCTCGCGCTTTTTGGCCCGAAGGCCTTTTCAGCAAAAAATTCGGTGCCGATGAGGACGCGATCCAGAAGGAAGAACAAGACAAGGGCAAAGATAAACAACGCGATGCCCGTCAGGTCGTGAAAGAGGCCTTCGATCGTATCGACCCCAATGTAATAGGCCCCCAATACCAGCGTCACGACCCGGAATACGTTCGCCAGGATCGTGATGGGAATGATGGATAGGATCAAGATCGTCTTCCGGATCGGGTGCCTGCCTACAAACTCATGAATATAGAAAATGCCAATCGCAGAAAGGGCGAAAATCGAATTCACTCCGGAGCACGCGTCTTTGACCATGAGTTCGTAAGAACCGATCATGATCATGACGCCGTTCTGCGCCACGGGGTAACCGAGATCGTAAAGGAAATTCGACACGATGTCAGAAATCCCGACCTTCAGCGGAACGGTGAAGGCATCGAGGAGCCAGTTCGGGGGCGGCACCGAGAAGATCAGAAAGGCAAGCGGAAAGGCGAAGACGCGGGCGAGCGGCCAACCCCCGATGAGCAACAGGCATCCCAAAAGCACCGGGATTTGGGTAGCGACCTCGATCATCGGGATGTCCTGCGACCGCGTCACCGCCATCATTAGGAGCGAAACAACCAAAATGATCCAGCCGGCGACGGGCGCTGGGCGCATCACGATGGCCTTGAGCCTGTCGCGCTGTTGCCAGGCGAGCCATGCGGCGGCCAGCATGATGAGGGGGCCGTGGCCCTCCTGCTCGGTCCGCCACGCGCCCCCGGCTAGCCTCAAGTAGGTTGGCAAATAGGCGACAAGAAAAGAAGCGGCAAGCGCGCCCAGAAAGATGAGATTGACGCCGCGGCCTTCGGCGCGGTCCAAAAGGGCCGACCGAACGGGCTCAGTTTTCAGCGACTCGATTGACATGCTAGCTTCTCTCGCGTTCCCGGATGCTCGAACCGGGAGCCCTCATCGATCCAATGTTGCGCGGCGTAACCGCCCTCAATGTGCGTTATCGCCTGTAAATACGACCAAAATAGTCCTTATCATGACGGAGAAATCCAGCCAAATACTCCAGTTGTTAATGTACCAAATATCGAGCTCGACCCGACGCTGCATTTTGTCGAGCGTATCCGTCTCGCCGCGGGCGCCGTGCACCTGAGCCCAACCGGTAATGCCGGACTTCATGTGGTGCCGAAACGCATATTTCTCAATCGCCGACGTGAAATGGCGCTCATGCGCCGACGCGTGCGGCCGGGGCCCTACGAGCGACATATCGCCAAGAAATACGTTAAGCAATTGTGGCAATTCATCGACGCTGTAGCGACGCAGCCATTTACCGACCCTCGTCACTCGCTTGTCGACCTTCTGCGCCTGCTGAATGATGTCTCCATTTTCCATGACCGTCATGGTGCGGAACTTGTAGATCCGAAATGGCCGTCCATTGAACCCGTGCCGCGTCTGCCGGAATAGGGCGGGACCCGGCGAATCCAGCCGGATTGCGAGCGCCGCGGCGAGCAAGATTGGCGACAAGACAATCAGGGCGAGCGATGACAGAACGACGTCGATCGCCCGTTTGGTCGCCTGCTCGGTCGGGGAGAGCGCGGCACGTTGAAGCTCGATTGCGACGGTTTCGCCAATGTCGTAGCGCGTGCGCTGAAAGAGAAGCGCGAGCGTTCCGAATGGAACCAGCGTCACGGGCAAGGGCAACACCCTGAGGCGGCGCGCGATCCACCGCACGTTCGACATGTGCTCGGGATCGATGAACAACATGATCTCTTGGATATCGGATGTGCGGCAGAGCGAGATGATGTTCTCGATGACCTCGCCCGCCCCCGCTTCGCTATCAGAGATATGAAAGTGGGCCACCGCTTGATAGCCGTGGCGAGTTAAATTGTCGGTGAAGTGCGCTGGCGCACTCTGCTCGCAGTCGACGCTGACGATCGTCCGGCCCCTTATCGCTCCGCTCGCCAGGGCGCGCGGCAGCGCAAATCTCCACGCCGCCCGATGCGCGAGAAGCGCTACGACGCCCCCCGCCCAGAACAAGAGAACATCGCCGCGCGAGAGGTCGTGGCTCACGCCCCAGCTGAAGACGCCCGACGCGAGGATCAAGAAAGCTCCGCACCAGGCGCCTAGCACAGCACGAGCCTGGTCGTCCCATACCATCAGCCGGGTTGGGCTATAGAGTCTTTGTACCCGCATTGCGGCGACGAAGAGAATGGCGACAAAGATAGCCGCTGCAACGGTGTGAGAAAATTCGCCCCCGAACTCCTCAGGAACCTTATGATACACCGTCTCGGCAAACGTCGCGCTTCCCAGGATAAGCGCCAAGTCGACTCCGAGCGCAACCGAAGCGATCGACCCATAGGTGATCGGTAGGCGCCATCCGCGTCCGCCGGCAAGAAGGCGTCGGCCGCTCGCTCCTGCGAGCCCACTCGCGGATTCTGGGGCGGCTTGACTCTCAGTCGTCATAGACGGGCTCACAATTCATCAAAGAGCGCCGACCAGCCTTTGAGGGACACGACAAGGCTGGTCTTCGCACATTTCCCATCCCTTTTTGATAAATTCAGCAGGGACGGTAAACCTCTGGCCCCATGTTGATCTGAGGCGCGCACAGACTAACGGCGCGCCGGCCCCGACCGCCGCCGCGATTGACGCAGTGCACTGTAAGCGAATCTCGTTCCAAAACAAGCCAATCTGACAGCGGGGGCGTCATCCTCGCTACGCCGTGGCCCTAATTCCTCAAATGTCAGAAGCTCTTGAAACGTTGCGAAATTTGTCTGCAGCCACGCCCGTATATGGACAAGCAAATTTTGCGGAGCTATGGGGTTCTCCCGTCGCCGCCGACGGTTTGATTCAAAACAGAATGAACGCAAACCGGGTTCCCCCATGTTCAGTGCGCTGGTGGTTCTGTTCCGACTTGTAGCCGGGCTGATCATACTCGCGGCAGCGTGGTTCGTCTTCGACACAATCCGCGATAGAAATACGGAAATAATCGTCGCAACAATCGGACTGCTGTACTCTTTCATCTTTATCGTGTCAGGTAGACTGCAGTATTTCGGCCTGACGGTATTCTCGTTTTTTGGCAGAACAGCTTCTTATATTCAGAAAATTCCTTACGACGACATGATGCGTGACGAGGTAGGACTGCGAAACGCTAAAGGGTCTACGTTCCTCAACCTCATCTTCGCCGCCTTGATCGAACTGCTCTGTTTGTTTCGCCTCTTTTCGTCGCTTCTGGGCCGGGGTTGGGATACGCTGTTCAGCCC
Organism: uncultured Alphaproteobacteria bacterium; assembly: GCA_963737365.1. Lineage (GTDB taxonomy): Bacteria > Pseudomonadota > Alphaproteobacteria > Rhizobiales > Beijerinckiaceae > Roseiarcus. The sequence goes on along the minus strand of CAVTSD010000001.1, from coordinate 541,684 downwards.
TATCCACACGGTCCTCAACACACTCCTTCAATCCGGCCATTTCTAGCTTGCCTAAAGCTGGTGTCGGAGGATCAATATCCTCCGACGTTTGCCCTCGCCGACAAGCGTTCGCGCGCGGAGGAAGAGATCGATGACGCTGGGATCGGCCGTCTTGTGCGTTGGTTTCACCGCCCTCATGGTTGCGCTCACCGCCTCCCCCGCGGCGGCGCAATTGGATAATGCCGAATTCACGGCGCTCGCCGTGCATATCAACCGCACGCCGCGGCAGTCGTGGCCCGGCTACGGCATTTATCTCGGCAACGGTCTCATTCTGACGGCGGCGCACGTCGCCGGAGACGTCGCTGAAACAAAGCCCCGCGTCGTCATTGCCGGGCAGGACTTGCCGGCGACGCTCGTCAAGCAGGGCAGTCTCGACAGCGTCGATCTGACGCTCCTCTCGATCGATGGAACGAAGCTGCCGGTCGATTTGCAGATGCGACGCACGCCGCTATGCAAGCACCCGCCCTTTGCTGGGGAAAGGGTTGTCGTCGCCATTCCCGAGGGCACGGCGCCTTCGACGATTCTGCCTCGGCAATCAATTCCGGCCGACATCCGGGGGCGGTTCGACACCGCGATCGCCGACGTCGCCACCACCGGCAATTCCGGTTCGGGCGTGTTTGACGCCGGTGATCTTTGCCTAATGGGCATCATGAGCCGCAAGCTTTCGGTCGTCTCCCGATCCTTGATCATTGGCGCACCAGCGCGCACGACAGACATTGGAAAGTATTTCGTGCCGGCGGCGCAGATTAAAGCCTTCATTCCGCAAACCGTGTCATTCTAGATTGGCGCAGATGAGCCGGAACGCCCAGAGGGCGAAAGGAACGCGGCCGGTCAAATTTGGTTGATGAGGTCCCGCACCCCCAAAAATGATGGTATAGGCGACTCTCCCATAAGAACCGGCGATCGGAAAAATGCTGCGTGCTGGGGAATTCCGGCGCGACGCGCCGCAGTGCGTGAAGGCGCTTCGTCTCGCGCGGTCGTTTGAGGCGAAGAAAGGCCTTCGATCATGAAGCTGGGTGGGTTCGTGTGGATCGCCATAATCGCGTGCGGCGCAGCCGCCGCCTATGGCGTCTACGCGCCCGAAACGGCGGATCGCTGGCTGCCGGCCGCGGGCGGGCTCGCCCATGGGCTGCACGACAAGATCTGGGCTCCATCCGCCCAGACCACATCGGCGCCAGGGCAAGGCCAACAACAGCCGCAAGCGAACGGCCCAGCGCCCATCGTTGTCACTGTCACGCAAGTGAGGAGCGGAGATTTTCCGGTCGTTCTTCAAAGCATCGGGCAGGTCCAGGCGTACAACACAGTTCTGGTCCGAGCTCGCGTTGACGGCCAGATCATGAAGATCGGCTTCAACGAAGGCCAAATGGTCAAACAGGGCGATCTTCTGGCTCAGATCGACCCGAGGCCCTTCCAGGCCGCGCTCGACCAGGCTGTCGCCAAGAAATCGCAGGACGAGGCCAATCTCGCCAATGCGAAGCTCGATCTTACGCGCTTCGCTACCCTCGCCAAGCAGGACTTCGCAACCAAGCAGCAGCTCGACACCCAGAACGCCATGGTGCTGCAGCTCACCGCGTCGATCGCCGCCGACGCCGCCGCGATCGACGCTGCACGAACGCAGCTCGATTATACGACCATCAAGGCCCCGATCTCGGGCCGGGTCGGGTTCCGGCTTATCGACGAGGGCAATCTCGTCAGCGCCGGCCAACAGACCGGAATCGTGTCAATCGCGCAATTGCAACCGATAACCGTCGTCTTCGCCGAGCCGCAGGAATTCGTGCCGCGCATCAATCAGGAACTAGCCGCCGGCGCGCCCCCCGTCACGGTGATGGACGCGGAAGGCCACAAGCTTGCGAGCGGGCGCTTAGCGATCAGCGACAACCAAGTGGATCTCGCCACCGGAACGATCCGGCTCAAGGCGGAGTTCGACAACAAGGACGATGCGCTATGGCCGGGGTTGGCGGTGACGACGGGGTTGCAGCTCGGCGTGGACAAGGGCGTCTTGATCGTCCCCGCTGAAGTGGTGCAACATGGCCAAAACGGGCTCTACGTGTTTATTGTCGATGACCAGAACCACGCTCAGGTGCGTAAGGTGAAGATCGCGCGCCAGGATACGGCGACGGCCGTCATCTCGGACGGCCTGAAGGAAGGCGAGCGCGTGGTCACGTCCGGCCAGTTCCTGCTTCAGCCCGGATCGATCGTTTCGATCGACACGGGAAGTGGAACCTAAGCCGGTGTACAAGGGCCTCTCCGCCCCCTTCATCAACCGCCCGATCGCGACCACACTCATCATGGTCGCGGTGTTTCTGGTGGGGCTCGTCGCGTTCCCGTCATTGCCGGTCGCGCCCCTGCCCCAGGTCGACTTTCCGACCATAACCCTCTCGGCTTCCCTGCCTGGCGCGTCCCCGGACACAATGGCGACCTCGGTCGCACAGCCGCTTGAGCGGCAAATCGCGCAAATTCCAGGCGTCTCGCAGATGACGTCGACGAGTTCGCTCGGCGCGACGGCGATCACCATTCAGTTCGATCTCAACCGCAACATCGACGCCGCCGCTAACGACGTCCAGGCCGCGATTAACGCCGCCGCGGGACAACTGCCGAAAGATCTGCCGAGCCCGCCGACCTATCGCAAGGTCAACCCGTCCGACACGCCGATCCTCATCCTTTCCGTTCAGTCGGACGTCGCCCCGGTTATCGACGTCGACGACGCCGCCGAAAACATCCTCGCGCAGCACCTCAGTCAGATCTCGGGTGTCTCCCTCGTGCGGGTCGGCGGCCAGCAGACGCCCGCCATTCGCATCCAGATCGATCCGGCGAAGCTGGTCGAGAAAGGGATGCAGCTCGAGGACGTGCGCCAGCAAATCGGCATTGCCACTGTCGACAGCCCCAAGGGCGCGCTCATCGGTCCGAAGCAGACCTTCACCATTCAGGACAACGACCAGCTGACTGAGGCCAAGGACTGGAACAACGTCATCGTCGCCTATCGCAACGGGGCGCCGGTGCGCGTGCGCGACATCGGCCAGGCGGTCGCGGGACCGCAGGATTCGACACAGGCCGCCTGGAGCAACGGCAAGCCCAGCGTCTTTCTTGTCGTGTACAAGATTCCCGGCGCCAACGTCATCACGACCGTCGACGCCATCAAGGGCGCACTGGCGACGCTGCAGGCTTCGATTCCGCCGACCATCCATGTCAGCATTCTCTCTGATCGCACAACCACTATCCGCGCCTCGCTGGGCGACGTCGAGTTCACGCTCGCGCTCACCATTGCTCTCGTCGTGATGGTGATCTTCATTTTCTTGCGGAATCTCTGGGCGACGATCATCCCGAGCGTGACGGTGCCGCTGGCGCTCTTGGGCGCCTGCGCGCTGATGTGGATCGCCGGCTACAGTCTCGACAATCTATCCTTGATGGCCTTCACCATCTCAGTCGGCTTTGTCGTGGACGATGCGATCGTGATGCTCGAGAACATTACGCGCCATATCGAGGAAGGCGAAAAGCCTTTCGAGGCCGCGCTCAAGGGCTCGGCCGAAATTGGCTTCACCATCATATCGATCTCCGTATCGTTGGTCGCGGTTTTGATTCCGCTTCTCATGATGAGCGGCATCATCGGGCGTCTGTTCCGGGAATTCTCGGTCACGATCGCCATGACGATCTTCGTCTCGGCGTTCGTCTCGTTGACTTTGACACCGATGATGGCGTCGCGTTATCTCAAGAGCCACGACGAGGAGAAGCACGGGCGGCTCTATAACCTGAGCGAAAAAGGCTTCGTCGCGATGGCGAACGGCTATGCCCGCGGCGTCGATTTCGTGCTGCGCCATCGCTTCGCGACGCTGCTCACCTTCATCGCGACCGTGGTCGCCACGGGCTACCTGTTCGTCGTCATACCGAAGGGATTCTTTCCGCAGCAGGACACCGGCATCCTGTTCGGCACGACCGAGGCGGGTCAGGACGTCTCGTTCCACGACATGTATCGTCTGCAACAGGAAGTCGGGCGAATTGTTATGGCCGACCCGGCCGTCGACACCATGGCGATGGGACTTGGCTCCGGCGTCGGCAATGCGGCGCAGAACAATGGCCGCATGTTCATCACGCTAAAGCTGCGGGACGAGCGCGACGTCAACGCGTTTCAGGTAATCGCCCGCTTGCGTCCGAAGCTCGCCCAGGTGCCAGGCATGCGCGTTTACCTGCAGGCTGCCCAGGACGTGACGGTTGGCGCGCGCTTCGCCAAGACCCAGTTCCAGTACACGCTGCAGGACGCCAACTTCGATGAGCTTACCGCCTGGGCGGCCAAGATTCTCGACAAGCTGAAAACTCTGCCGCAACTCCGCGATGTCGCGACCGACCAGCAAAGCTCCGGCACGACGCTGACGCTCAAGATCGATCGTGACATGGCTTCGCGTTACGGAATCCAGCCGCAACTCATCGACGATACTCTGTACGACGCGTTCGGCCAGCGGCAGGTGACGCAATATTTCACCCAGGTGAACACCTATTACGTCATTGAAGAAGTGCTGCCGCAACTCCTGGGCGACCCGGCGACTCTCGACAAGATCTACATCCGCTCGCCGACAAGCAATCAGATGGTGCCGGTCAGCGCCTTCGCCAAATGGACGACCGCTCCGGTCGCGCCCCTCTCGATCAGCCACCAGGGCCAATTCCCCGCAATCACTCTCAGCTTCAACCTTGCCAACGGCGTGGCGCTCGGCCCCGCGACGGAGGCGATCCAGCGTGCGATGCAGGAACTCCAGCTGCCGCAGGGACTGACGACGACCTTCCAGGGCAATGCGCAAGCGTTCCAGGATTCGCTGACCAGCGTGCCTCTGCTCATCCTTGCCGCGCTCGTCTGCGTCTATCTGATCCTCGGCGTGCTCTACGAGAGCTTCATCCACCCGCTGACGATCTTGTCGACGCTGCCCTCGGCGGGTCTCGGCGCGCTCGCCACGCTCATGCTGTTCGGTTACGAATTCAGCCTCGTCGCCCTCATCGGCACGATCCTCTTGATCGGCATCGTGAAGAAGAACGGCATCATGATGGTCGACTTCGCCATCGCCGCCGAGCGCGAGGAGGGCATGACGCCGACCGAGGCTATCCGGCAGTCAGCGCTCTTACGCTTCCGTCCAATTATGATGACCACCATGGCCGCTTTGCTTGGCGGCGTGCCGCTGATGCTGAGTCATGGCACCGGCTCGGAACTGCGCCAGCCCCTTGGCTATACGATGGTCGGGGGCCTTATCGTCAGCCAGGCGCTGACCTTGTTCACGACGCCGGTCATCTATCTTTATCTCGATCAGCTGTCGCGCTGGCTCTCTGGGTCGAAGACAGCCAAGTCGGGGGCGCGAACGACGGCTGGGACCGCGGCCGGGCCCGCGCACGGGGAGCGCCCCTGGAAGCCCGCGCAAGCGGCGGAGTAATTTGCCTTATGACGAACGGGCGCGAAGCCGGAGACGGCGCTAAGACAGTCGCGGGCCTAAAGCCCTTCCTAAGAAATGGAGGAAGCCGCGATGACTTCGCCCTCTGCGATTCCGCCAGACGACCCCAATCGTCAATTGACCGTCGTCGATCCGGACGCAACTGGACTGCGGCGCGTTTCGGTCGCCGGCGGCGCCTACACCATTCTTCTGTCGGGAGCAGAGACGGCGGGGCGCTATTGCCTGATCGACATGCTGGTGCCGGACGGCGGCGGTCCGCCTCCGCATCGTCACGATTTCGAGGAGATGTTCACGCTTCTTGAAGGAGAGCTCGCGTTCACATTCCGCGGCCAGACGCAGACCGTCAGCGCCGGGTCGACCGTCAATATTCCGGCCAACGCTCCCCATGCGTTCAAGAACATGTCCGGCAAGCCGGCCCGGATGCTCTGTCTCTGCTCGCCGGCGGGACAGGAGGAATTGTTCCTGGCGATCGGCTTTCCCATTGACAGCCGCACCGCGCCGCCGCCGAAAGTCAGCGCCGAAGCGCAGGCGGAGAAGGGCAACCTGCTTGCAACGCTTGCGCCTAAATACCGAACCGAGATCCTGGCGCGGTAACGACCGGCCGAGAAAAGTGAACGGCCGGACGGGCCGAATCAGAAATCGCGCGCGATCCAGAACGCCAGCGCTTGCGCCGCCGCCGAAACACGAACGTGATTGGATTGCGCGATCGTCGCCGCATCGATCGCCGATGCCCAATATAACGACGTCGCGCGCAGGGGCCGCTCCACGCCCCCGATCGACGCTACGCCGCTGATGTTGTCCCAAGCCCGACTGTCCTTGTTCGGCCCCAGCGTGAGCGAGTTGACCCGCACGGTGAGGGTCGCCCCTTTCGGCGTGACGCGACCGGACAGCGCCTCAGCGAGCTCGCCCGGCAGCTCCTGCTCGACCCAGCTCGCTGTCGGATCGCCGGCGCTGGCCCGCAAGGGCGCGACATCAACCCGGATAGCGCCGACCGAAACTCCCGACTGCGCCAACGCCGCCCCGCCCCAAATCGCTGTTCCAAGCGCAAACGCGCCGCAGGCTCCAATCGCGGCGCGGCGGTCCCATCGAGCTTTGGACATAGCGCAGTCTCCGGCGCGGAATCTGAACTTGGACGCCCGCGTGGCCACTCGATATACGCGCCGAGCCCTGTTGTGGTTTCGCCGAGATAGGCTCAGGACCAAGGGTCGCCTAAAATCACGGGCTGCGATGACACTTTGGCTTTTACCAACTTCGCCGTCGGTTTGGGGGAGGTTCTATTTTTCCGTTATAGCCGGACTCGACCCGGCCATCCGAGAGAACACTGCTGCATCGTCGCTAGCTAACTTGACAGAAGTCCGAGCGGTTGAGAGATTTGTGGCGCGGCCGCGTGGATGGCCGGCATAAGGCCGGCCGTGACGGCTTTCCTGACACTAGCCGGGACCACAGCTAACGTAACGCCATTAAAGCCATTTTCCCGCTCGCGTCTCCGCTTTCGGCCGCCTCGATCCGAAAGCACAAACCTCTAATGCTCGTCGCGGGCTCGCAGAAACGCTTCGAAGGCATCGAGGGTCGTCGAGGAGACATAGTGCTCGATCCCCTCGGCGTCGGCCTCGGCCGCCTCGCGCGGAGTGCCGACGGCGATGAGGAGGTCGACCACCAACCGGTGGCGCTCACGCGCGCTCTTCGCCATGGCGGCCCCGGCTTCGGTTAGAAAAATGCCGCGATAGGGCCTCGCTCGCGCCAGCCCCTCGCGCTTGAGGCGGGCGATGGTCTTGCTGGCGGTCGGATGGGCGACGCCCATGCGCCGCGCGATGTCGGTCGTGCGCGCTTCGCCGTTGGCAGCGATCAGGTCCGCGATCAGTTCGGTGTAGTCCTCGAGTAGGGAGGCTGAGCGGGCCGAGCGCGCCTTCAAGAACCGGTCGGCTTGCGCGGGCTCGGCCGCCAGTCCGGCAGGTCCGGACGGCGGCTCCTTGCCGCGCTTCGTGGTCGCCAAATCGCCCTCGCTCGCCAAGCCGCAGCTCGTGTCGCCCTTCTGTCATTGTGCAGCCTTGGCTGCAAAATGCAATCCCGGTTTTAAGTCTGGCGGCTTTTCCAGCCTTTGCACTCTTTTGCAGCCTATTGACTATGACGTAGCAAAGGCTACATCATGCAGATGAGGCGGGAACTTCAGAGATGAGACGATGAGCGACGCAGTTGCGCGTGTGGCGTTGGACGCGCCCATGGGGCTGACGGACCGGACGGTCACGGACATCCGCAAGGTTTTGGCCGGCAAGACGAATTGGCGGAGCCCGTTCCTTTTCGCCGGCCCCGCAGTGGTCGCCTCGATCGCCTATATGGACCCCGGCAATTTCGCCACCAACATTGGGGCCGGGGCGGGATACGGCTATGCCCTCTTGTGGGTGGTGCTTATGGCCAGCATCGCGGCGATGCTGTTCCAGTCCCTGTCGGCCAAGCTCGGCATCGTCACCGGGCGCAATCTGGCCGAGCTCTGCCGCGAAAGTTTTCCGAAACCCGTGGTCTGGGCTTTGTGGATCGTCAGCGAGATTGCGGCGATGGCGACCGACCTTGCGGAATTCCTCGGCGGCGCAATCGGTCTTGCGCTCTTGCTGCATATCCCGCTGATCGCCGGCATGGGCGTCACTGGCGTTCTCACCTACGGCATCCTGATGTTCGAACGCCACGGGTTTCGCCCGATCGAACTTATCATTGGCTCGCTCGTCGCCGCGATCGCCCTCTGCTATCTCGTCGAGATGGTCATCGCCCCGGTTGATTGGGCAGCGGCCGGGCTTGGCAGCGTCAATCCGCGATTGCCGGACGCCGGTGCGGTTACGCTCGCAGTCGGCATCGTCGGCGCGACCATCATGCCGCACGCGATCTTCCTGCATTCGGGCTTGACCCAGAACCGGGCGCCGGGGCGCGACGACCGCGAGCGGCGGCTCCTGGTGCGGTTCTCGAACATCGAGGTGCTCGTCGCCCTCGGGATCGCTGGCCTCGTCAACATGGCGATGGTCATCATGGCGGCGAGCGCGTTTCACGCCGGCCACAGCGACGTCGCCGAGATCGAGACTGCCTATAGGACGCTGACGCCGCTGCTCGGTCCCGCCGCGGGGGGCGCGTTCCTGACCGCGCTGCTCGCCTCCGGACTGTCGAGCTCGGCCGTCGGCACCATGGCCGGCCAGATGATCATGCAAGGCTTCGTCGGCTTCCGCATTCCCGTCATCGTGCGCCGCCTGTTGACCATGATCCCCGCATTTGTCGTCGTCTGGCTCGGCGTCAACTCGACGAACGCGCTGATTGTGAGCCAGGTCGTGCTCAGCATCGCCTTGCCCGCGCCGATCATCGCCCTGATCCTATTCACGAGCCGCAAGGACATCATGGGCGCTTTCGCCAACGGCCGTCTGACCAACGCGGCCGCGTGCCTGGGGGCGTTGGTGATCCTGATGTTGAACACCGTGCTCTTGCTTCAGACGTTCGGCGTGACCATTCCCGGCCTGCCGAGCGGCTGACGGCTCGCGGCGAGTTCAGCGCGCAACGCCTGGTTCTCCGCTTCCAGCGCTTCGAGCCGCGCGCGTAACGGCGCGAGCGCAGGCTCGAGCTCGGCTTCGCTGAACCGGGGCGTGATGTGCTGCGGACAGTTCCAGTCGAAGGCGGCGAGATGGATGATGAGGCCGCGCTCGACCTTCGCCCTATAGTCGGGCAGCGTGAGCTTCGCTGCAAACTCCGGATCGGCGCTGAGGTCCTTGGCCTCGACATGCGCGTAAATCTTGAGGCGCCGCCGGTTGCGATAGTCCATCAGGATCAGCGCAGCCCGATCATTGGCGGTTAGATTGCCGGTGCTGATGTATTGCCGATTGCCTCTGAAATCGGGAATCGCCAGCGTCTTCTCGTCGAGAACGCGGATGAAGCCGGGCGGCCCGCCGCGATGCTGTACATAGGGCCACCCGTTCTCAGAAACGGTCGCCATATAGAAGCTGTCGCGCTCGGCGATGAACGCCGCTTCGGCCGCGGTGAATCGATCGGAGGCCCGATCGCCGTGGAAGTTCGCCCAGTACTCGCCGCTGCCATTGGCGTCCTGCGCGGCGCGGACGCCGGGCGTCGCTGCGATGTCGAGAAATCCATAAGGCATGGCGCAAACCTACCAAAGCAAAGGAAATCCGCAGATCGCCGCCGCGGCTTGGAGCGCGCTTATGCGGCCTGGGCAGTACGGAGTACCGGGAAGTCGATATCGGTTTGCGTGACCTTGTTCAGCAAATTCGTGAACACGTTCTCAGCCACAAGACCGACGATCTCGACGATCTGGGCGTCGCCGAAGCCAGCCTCTCTAACCGCGGCGATGTCAGCGTCGCCGACGCCGCCCCGGCTTTTCACCACCTGAATCGCAAAACGAACCGCCGCCGCCGCTTTGGCGTCGGTCGAAGAACCCCCCCGAGCGAGCTCCGCGTCTTCCGCTGTGATCTTCGCAAGATTGAGGGCAAGATAGGTATGCGCGGAAAGGCAATAATCGCAGCCGTTCGCCTCGGCGACGGCAATGGCGATGCGCTCTCGGGTCCTGACGTCCAACGCTTTGGATAGAGCGCCGTTGAAGCCGAGATACCCCTCGAGGGCGGCCGGGCTCAGCGCAATGACGCGAAACATATTGGGGACGACGCCGAGCTTTTTATGGACGCCATCCAAAAGCGGCTTCGAGGCTGCTGGCGCGGATTCCAGAGTCGGGGTGGTGATGCGGGACATGGGAAGCTCCTTTCGAGCCGGTCCGGGTTGGGCTGGCGGCCAGGAGGTAAGCCATTCCGCATAACAAGATAATCCAGTATATATGAAACACTTTCTTTCACATTGTGGAAGCCTTATGGATCGCCTGGAAGCCATGTCCCTGTTTGTCGCCGTTGCGGAGGCCGGCAGCCTGTCTGCCGCCAGTCGCAAGCTGGGCGTGCCGCTGCCGACGGTCAGCCGCAAGATCTCCGACCTCGAAGCGCATCTGAACACGCGGCTTCTGACCCGCTCGACCCGCAAGCTTGCGCTCACCGACACGGGCGCGGCCTATGTCGCCGCCGCCAAGCGCATCCTCGATGAGGTGAGCGAAGCCGAGCGCGCCGCGTCCGGCGAACATGCCGTGCCGCGAGGCGAACTCGTCATCACCGCGCCCGTGGTCTTTGGCCGGCTGCATGTGCTGCCGGTCATCGCCGAGTTTCTCGCCCAATGGCCCAATATCGATGTCCGGCTCGTGCTTGCCGACCGCAATCTGCACCTCATCGACGATCATGTGGATATCGCGGTGCGCATCGGCGCGTTGGCGGATAGCGCCCTCGTTTCGACACGGGTCGCCGCAGTGAGAAGCGTGGTGTGCGGCAGTCCCGCCTATTTCGCCGCGCATGGCGTTCCGAAAGGGCCGGAAGACCTGTCGGCTTTAGTAGCGGTGACGTTTGAGGCGCTTTCATCGCCGCAGCGTTGGGTGTTCCACAATCCGACGTCGAAGCGCGAGCATCGCGTCGAGGTGCGCTCCCGCCTCAGCGTCAACACCGCCGAGGCGGCAATCGACGCAGCTGCCGCAGGCGTCGGCGTTACGCGCGTCCTCTCCTATCAGGTCGCCCAGGCGGTCCTGGAAGGTCGCATTCAGATCGTGCTTGCGGACTACGAGCCATCGCCATCGCCCGTCAGCCTCCTCCATCGCCGGCAAGGGTTGACGCCGCTCAAAGTGCGGATGCTTTTGGATTTTGCCGCGCCGCGATTGCGGGCGAGGCTGGTCTAAAGCAGGAATCAGCTCGCTTTGTCATTGCGAGCGAAGCTGAGCGATTTCGGGAACGCAGGGCGCTCTCCCACTTGTGGGATTGGCCCGTCGCTTGGCGGCTCGCGACGACGATTTGCCATCCCTACTGCGCCGCCTGGATGTTCGGGAAAGCGATCTCGATCAGCGTGCCCTGCTCGCGGCGGCTCTTGATCGAAAATTCCGCCTTGTTGGCTTCGACCAGCGCCTTGGTCAGCGGCAAGCCGAGGCCGGCCCCGCCCTTCGCCGCGCCCTTGCCGACCTGACTGAAGGGCGTCAGCGCGAGACCGACTTCATTCTCGTTCATGCCAACGCCAGTATCGCGAACCCGGATCACCGTTTGACCTGCGGTGTCGATCGCGGTCGAGACGATCACCTGCCCGCCTGGTTCGTTGAACTTCACCGCATTCGACATGAGGTTCAGCATGATCTGCTTGAGCGAGCGCTCGTCGACCATCACGCGGGGCAGGCGGTCGTGCAGCGAGACCCGCATGATGACCCGCTCGCGCGCGGCCTGGGGCTGCATCAGCGAGACGCATTCGCGAATGACCGTGTTGGCGTCGACGGACGCGAAAGCAAGTTCAAGCTTACCAGCTTCGATCTTGCTGAGATCGAGCAGGTCGTCGGCGAGGCTCATTACATGGCTGCCGGAAGCGTGAATGTCCTTGATGTAATCCTTGTAACGCTCGTTGCCGACGGGACCGAAACGCTCCTCCAGCATCACTTCGGAAAAGCCCAGAATGGCGTGCAGGGGCGTGCGGATCTCGTGGCTAACCTGGGCGAGAAAGTCCGTCTTGGCGGCGCTCGCGGCCTCGGCGGCCTCGCGCGCGGCGATCAGGCGCCGCTCCGCGTCGCGCTCGCGGCTGAGGTCGCGTACGAGAGCGCAAAATTGCGGCGCTTCGCTTGGACCGAGCCGCGCCAGGGTCAGCGCCAGCGGGATCGAAGCGCCGCCGCGGTCGCGCCCGACGACCTGAAGCGGACGGAAGGCTGGTTCGGCCTCCGCCCCTTGGCTTAAGGATTCGAGTCGTGCGGTCGCTTCGGGGTGGCTCTGCGGCGCGAGCAGCATCAAGAGACTCTCGCCGGCGATCTCGTTTTGATGGTAGCCGAACAGGCGCTCAGCCGGCTCGTTCAAGGACAGGATGCGGCCAGCCAGATCGAGCGTGACGGCGCCGTCGCTCGCCCGGTCGAGCATTGTCTGCAGCTCGCTGTTTGTCAGCCCGCTGCGGCTCGTCGTCTCGCTGTCGGCGACACGCATTCTCGACCTGAGCTCGGCTTCCAGCGAGCGGCGCAGCGCTATCAGCGTCGCCGGCGCGCCGTCCCAAGCGATCACCTGCGCGTGGCCATCGACGGACAGGCTCTGCCCGTCCGCCCTGACGATCGCGACCGCGCCGACGTCCTCGACTGTCATCGCTTGCGGATCGCGGTCGCGAAACATCCGCGAGAGCGCGTTCGCCACCTGAAACTCCGCGAAGTCTCGATAGCCAATAAGCTCGAGCAGCGTCCTGTTGGCGTAGAGCGCCTGTCCGTCGCGGACGACCAGGGCGCCGACGGGAAGACGGTCCAGCACGGCGCCGGCGTTGCGCCGAACCTCGTCGTCGTCGGCGCCGCGAGCCGGCATAACGTCGCTTGGCCGGTTGGTCGGCTGCTCGGCGCTCGCATCGATTCCAGGTTCGCGCCGATTGTACGCGCCCGTCCGTTCGTCCGGGGCGTCGTCGCGCGAAGCCGGCGCGCGGCCGACGAGAGCGCGCGCGATTTCGCGAAACGCGTCGCGCTCGCTGCGGCTGAGCTCAACGCTCTCGGCGGGAAAGCTTGGCGCGGTTTCGCGGGCGAGCGCGTCAAGCGCGCCGGGCCGGATCGGAACGATGTTGGACGAGCCGGCGGGCGCCGGATGACGCAGAACATAAATCGAGGCGGTTCGCTCCGGCGGCGCCGGCTGAGGGTCGCTCGCGGCGGAGCCCTCGGCGAGGTCTGGCTGCTCAGCGTTTGCCACGGCCGCGTCGGAGCCGGCCGCATCGGCGGGCCCCGCAGCGGGCTCCACTTCATGCGTCTCAAGCGGAGCCTTAGGGAATGCGAAGTCGGGAGCAACGTTCGCAGCTAGTTCAAGAGTCTGTTCGGCCGACTTTCTGGCGCTCTGGGCCCCTTGAGCCACGGCTTCAAGCGCGCTCGTTGGTTGGGGGGGCTCGGGTTCAAACGCCTCGGGGGCCGCCGATCGAGGGTCTCCCTCAGCAGCCTCGGCCAGCGCGGAGCTCGCTGGCGCGGCGGCGACTTCGATCTCCTCGCCCAAGACGCCAAAGCCACGATAGCCCAAAAATTCGCGCTGGCGGCCGAATATCGGCGCGGCGGAGAGCGCGATCAGCCGGCGGCGATCAAATCCGGCGACCGGCCATTCGACGGCGACGCGGGAAAAGGTTTGGCGCTCGCCAAACACGCGGGCCAGTTCGTCGGCACGATCGAACCCAACGCGGCCGAGGAGAGCTTCGACCAACTCTGCCGGGTGGGGCGCGTTCGCGCCGACCGCGGCGACAAGCATGGGATCGGGCGCGCCGAAGCGGCCTTCCCCGTCAAGCGTCCACAGGAAGCGCGAATGGGGCGACGGCGTGTTGTCGGCATGCGGCGCCGGCTTTTCGGCCAAATCCGGCCTCAACCTATCTTTGGGCGCGGGAGTCTCTGGCGCGTCGCTTGGCGTGGGCGGTTCGTCGGTGGCGACGCCCAGGGCCGGAATCGACAGCAAAAGCCAGCTTGCGCTTCCCGGGCCGGCGATGCGGGTGCAGTGCAAGTTGACGGTCGCCCGACGCCGATCGGCGTCAAGGCGGATCCGCTCGAGACGCGGCGCCTCGCCCACGGGAAGGGTCGCCGCAAGGCGCCGCAAGAGGCGCGCCGATGGCCCATCGCCCTGGACCAACCGGGCTTCAAGCGCCTCGCAATCCTTGGCGCGGAAAAAAGCGAGCACGTCCGGGCTCGCGCTCACGACGAGGCCCGGAGGAAAAAGGATCGCGAGCCGTGCTTTGTCCTTCAGCCAGTCTTCCGGCGCGCCGCCCCGGTCGAAGGCCGTGGCGGCTTGTTCGCGCAACAGGGCCGTGAGGTCGGCGGACGATGGCGGCGAGTGGGTCAAGGTTGGCGCTCGCTGGTGGGCATCGGATCGGCGCAGTCGGATGGTTGACGATTCGGGCTTTATGATTAGCGAAAGCTTAACGCGCGCGTTGAATTTGCGCCACGGCGCCCACGCCGTTCAGTGTTTTCAGGGTTAAAATTGGTCCGCAGCAAAAAATGTTGCAGTGCAGCAAAAAGAGGTTTATAGGGAGCGCAAAGAGTAGGCGCCAATTCGTTGGGCGCGTTGAGAGGAAATAGCATGGCCAATTCCCCATTTGAGGTTCCCAATGAAATGCGTGATTTCGCCGAGCGCAGCGTCGAGCAGGCGCGAAAGGCGTTCGAGGGCTTTTTGACCGTGGCTCAGCGCGCGAGCGGAGTCGCTGGCGAAGCGACCAATGTGTCCCAAAGCGGCGCGAAATCGGTCAGCGCGCACGTGTTGTCCTATACCGAGCGAAACGTGAATGCGGCCTTCGATCTGGCTCAAAAGCTTGTCAAGGCGAAGGACCCGCAGGAGGCCTTGGCCCTTCAGAGCGAGTATCTGAAAACCCAGCTCGCCGTGTTGCAGGAGCAGGCCAAGGAGCTCGGCTCCGTGGTGCAAAAGAGCCTCACGCCCGGCTCAAACTGAGCATCGGCTCCGTTTCCGCGATCCTTCACTCAATAAAAATCGTCAACCACAACATCGAGGTTAGTTTCATGGCCAACGCACCGAAGAGAAGCGCTGTCGCCCCGGCGGTCTCCGCCGTAGCCACTGTTGAAGCCGCCGCTGCTCCTGTTGAAGCCGCCATTGCAACCGTTGAAGCCGTCTTGCCGAAGGGGGCCCAACTCGCCGCCGCGCCGGCGGCCGAGATTCAACAGAGCTTCCGCAGCGCGCTCGAGAAGAGCGTCGTCGAGTCGCGCGCGGCTTTCGCCAAAGCCAAGACAGCGGCGGACGAAACCGCAAACGCTTTCGAGGTCAGCCTGGCGGCCGCCAAGGACGGCGTGATCGCCATCAACACCAGAGCTTTCGAAGCGTTGCGCGTTCATGCGGACGCGAACTTCGATTTCTTCAAGGCCATCTTCGCCGTGAAGTCGCTCCCCGATCTCATCACGCTCCAAACCGAGTTCACACGCAAGCAGGTCGAAACGATCACCGGCCAAAGCAAGGACTTCGGCGCGCTCGCGCAAAAGGCGATGGCGAATGCCGTCGAGCCAATCAAGGAGCAGATGGCGAAGTCGTTCAAACTCGCGGTCTGATCTTCCCTCCTCACCCTTTGGCGACGCGGTTCCCTCCCTCGCGCCGTCTTTGGACGCCGTCCGCAGCCGCGGACGGCGTTTTGTTGACCGTCGCGCGGGCGGTCGCTTGCCTCGACGCAAGGCTTGCGCGGGTTGGGCTTTGTCACTACTTATCCCGCCGAGCCGCGTCAGGCCGCCATAGCTCAGTTGGTTAGAGCGCTAGATTGTGGATCTAGAGGTCCCCTGTTCAAGCCAGGGTGGCGGTACCATCGATTTCCCGCTTGCAAAGCCCGAGAAGCGAGAGGTTGCGCCTTATTCGCATAGGTTCGATCGCCCTCTCGCTGGAGGCTCAGGCCTCCGCCAGCGCCGCGCGCAATTGCTAGTAGCCTGTTTCTGATGGAACAAAAAGGCCCTCCACTAGCTTTCGTCTGACAACGCTCCGAGGCCCACTGGGGAAGCCGAACGAGACGATGCGACGCGCCTATTCTATCCCGACCTCAGCGCTCAAAAGCTCGAGCGATTGGAAATCCGCCCTTGCGACCTCCGCGGGGCTGGGGTTCGATACTCTGTGCCTTGCGCTCTCGAGCGGAGACATTTTCGCAACCGCGGTTTCCGCGGATCTCGACCTCGCCAAGCTCGTTGGGCTGGCGGGCGAACGGTCGCTGCAAATCATCCTCGATTTTCGCATCGCCTCCGTGCTCGCGAGCAGTCCGATGGCGCAGAAGCTGGGGCTTTCCAGGAGCGACATGGGAGCCCGCGACCCGAGGGTCTCGCCGGCCGAAAGGCAGAATCTCCCGATCCCGTTCTCCGATGAAGCGAAGGCTCGAACCTGGATCGACGCGCTCAGAAGAAGGCTCCTTGAACTCCAACAGCTCGGCGTCGCCGGCTTTTGCTGTCGCCCGACGCCGGACACGCCGGATTGGGTTTTTCCTCTCCTCACCGAGGGCGCCAAGGACGAAGGAAGCAATGCGAAAATTTCGCTCTGGGCAAGCGTAGCTCGACTTGATGCTCTTCCCAAGTTTGAGGGGTTTACGGGAGTTTTCCTGCCGGCGTCCAATCTTTTCGAGCCTGGGCGGCCCGCCCGAGTCGCCGGAGCCTCCCGCGTCTTCGGGGAGATCGTTTTTTCGCCCGCGCTCGAGAGGCTGACAGTTCAGGGCGATGACCAGACGGCGCTCCAAAAGCGATCGAAGTTTCTGATGTGGGCGTCCGCCGCCTTGGGTGACGGAATTCTCGTCCCGATGGGCTTCGAATACGGTCTCGAAGAACGCATCGCCCATCCGGTGGGCGCCGCAAAACGCTGGTCCGAGTTCGCGGCCGAGCGTTCTTTCGACCTCAGCGAGGACATAGCCGCCGCGAACGCGTTCCTCGCGAGTGAGAGCGGGCAGTTCAACTCGTCGACCCCGCTCTGGCCGCTCGGCGCGGACAAAGTTCTGGCATCGGTTCGGCGTTCGGAGGACAAGACCCGGATACGGGTCGTCCTCGCCAATCCGGCGATGGATCGCGACGTTTCCTTTCCGGCTTCGTCCGTTTCGCGCGAGGTGGGCGAATTCTTGCCGCTCAAGGACGTGGTGCGACCCGGGCCCAATCTGGCGCCAGACGAGACGCTGACGCTGCGGGCCGGCGAGGTCCGCATTCTCGAAGGTCGCCACGCTGCGGTCATCCGCTCGAGCGAAGTTCACGTGCCGCCAGACGGCGCCGTGTCGGGGCCTCGTATCGTTATCGAGGGAGTGACGCCCTGCGTCGACGGCGGCCGCCATCCGGTCAAGCGAATCGTCGGTGACGCGGTGCATGTCGAATGCGACGCCTACGGGGAGGGGCACGATCCGATTGAGGTTGCGCTTCGGTGGCGCGCTTCAGACGAAACCTCCTGGCGCGAGAAGCCGATGACGCCGCTAGGCAACGACCGATGGGCAGCCGACCTGCCTCTCGAACGTGTCGGGCGCTACCTGTTCACCGTCGAAGCGTGGCGAGATGAGTTCGCCATTTATCGCAGTGAGCTGCGAAAGAAGTACGACGCGGGGGTTCCCGTCGCGCTCGAGCTGAGGGAGGGGGAAGTCCTGCTCTCTCATGCTCTTGCTCACGCCGGCGTAGAGAACGCGGCGCCGCTCAAGGGCGTCGCGGAACGCCTCAGAGCTGCCGACGATCCGGGCCGAGTGGCCATCCTGCTTGCTGAAGAAACCGCAGAAGTGTACGCCGCCACGGATTCTCTTGCCGTCAGGGTCCAACTCGATGCGCCGATTGCGATCGACTCGGAACGCAGAACAGCCGAATTCGCCAGCTGGTATGAACTCTTTCCCCGCTCTCAGAGCGGCGATCCTCAGCGTCACGGCACGTTTCACGATGTCGTCCGCCGGCTGCCGGCCATCCGCGACATGGGCTTCGACGTCGTCTATTTTCCGCCCGATCAACCCGATCGGCAAGACCAACCGGAAGGGACGAAACAATGCGCTCAAGGCTGGCCCGGACGATCCGGGCAGCCCTTACGCCATCGGCTCGGCGGAAGGCGGCCACGATGCGATCCATCCTGAGCTCGGCGCCTTCGAGGACTTTCAGGTCCTTCTCTCAGAAGCGCGGAAGCTCGATCTCGAGATCGCCCTCGATTTCGCCATTCAGGCCTCCCCTGATCACCCCTGGCTCAATCAGCATCCCGAATGGTTTACTTGGCGACCCGACGGCACCATCCGTTACGCAGAGAATCCGCCGAAGAAATATGAGGATATCGTCAATTTCGACTTCTACGCAGAGGGCGCGAAGCCTGCGCTCTGGATCGCGCTCAGAGACACGATCCGCTTCTGGATCGACCGGGGAGTCCTGCTCTTCCGGGTCGACAACCCTCATACGAAACCGCTCCCGTTCTGGGAGTGGATGATCGATGACATTCGGCGGGACCATCCTGATGTCATTTTTCTAGCCGAGGCGTTCACGCGTCCCAAGGTCATGTACCAACTCGCCAAGGCCGGCTTCTCGCAAAGCTACACGTACTTCACCTGGCGCAACACGAAGTGGGAGCTGACCTCCTACTTGACCGAATTAAACAGCGAGCCTCTCGCCTGGTTCTTCCGGCCGCACTTCTTCGTCAACACCCCCGACATCAATCCAGACTTTCTGCAGAACGCCCCGCGTCCGGCCTTTCTGATCCGCGCCGCCCTGGCAGCGACGCTGTCCGGGTTATGGGGGGTCTACAACGGCTTCGAGCTCTGCGAAGGCGAGCCTGACTCGCAAAGGAAAGAATATGCCAACAGCGAAAAATACGAAATACGCGCCTGGGAATGGGACCGCCCCGGCAATATCGTTGCAGAGATTACCGCGCTGAATCGCATCAGACGCGAGAACCCTGCGCTGCACTCCCATCTCGGTCTCTCGTTTCAGAACGCTTGGAACGAGAATGTCCTCTTCTTCGAAAAGGCTACCGCCGACCGTCGCAACGTCGTCCTCGTTGCGATCAGCCTCGATCCCCGAGCCGCGCAGGAAGCGGATATCGAAATTCCGCTCTGGAAATTTGGCCTGTCCGACAACGACACGCTGAGGGCCGAAGACCTGATGCGCGAGCGCGAGGTCGTTTGGAGCGGAAAATATCAGCATATTCGGCTCGATCCCGAACTCCCCTTCGCCATCTGGCGGGTCGCTTAAAGGGCAAGCATGGCACGAAGACCAAAGTCACGGCTGACCAAGGATCCGCTCTGGTACAAGGACGCGGTCATCTACCAGCTGCATATCAAATCGTTTTTCGACGCCAACGGCGACGGCATCGGCGACTTCGCCGGCCTCAACGCCAAGCTCGACTATATCGAGAGCCTGGGCGTCGACACGATTTGGCTTCTCCCCTTCTATCCGTCGCCCCGAAGGGACGATGGCTACGACATCGCGGGATATTATGCGGTAAGCCCGGATTACGGGTCGGTGGCTGAATTCAAGGATTTCGTCGCCGCCGCGCATGCGCGCGGCATTCGCGTCATCATTGAGCTCGTCATCAACCACACCTCGGACCAGCATCCCTGGTTCAAGAAAGCGCGAGAGAGCCGGCCTAACTCGGCGGCGAGGAATTACTACGTCTGGTCTGATACCGATAAAAAGTACGCCGACACCCGCATCATCTTTGTCGACACCGAGAAGTCGAACTGGACATGGGATCCGGTGGCGAACGCCTTTTTTTGGCATCGGTTTTACTCCCACCAGCCCGACCTCAACTTCGATAACCCGCAGGTCCTGAGGGAAGTCCTCGCCGCCATGCGCTTCTGGCTCGACATGGGAGTCGACGGCCTGAGGCTCGACGCCATTCCCTACCTGATCGAACGGGAGGGAACCTCGAGCGAGAATCTTCCCGAGACGCACCAGATCCTCAAGCGCATCCGATCGGAGCTGGATCGTCGGTACGAGGACAAGATGCTGCTCGCCGAAGCCAATCAATGGCCCGAGGACGTCCAGCTCTATTTCGGCGATGGCGACGAATGCCACATGGCGTTTCACTTTCCCTTGATGCCGCGCATGTACATGGCGATCGCGAAGGAGGATCGCTTTCCGATCACCGACATCCTTCGCCAGACCCCGGACATTCCGGCCAACGCTCAATGGGCGATCTTTCTTCGCAATCACGACGAGCTGACGCTCGAAATGGTGACCGACGCAGAGCGCGACTATTTGTGGGACACTTACGCGTCCGACCGCCGCGCACGGCTCAATCTCGGCATCAGACGGAGGCTCGCGCCGCTTCTGCAGCACGACCGGCGGCGGATCGAGCTCATGAACGGCCTCCTCCTGTCGATGCCGGGCACGCCAGTGATTTATTACGGCGACGAGATCGGCATGGGCGACAACGTGCATCTCGGCGACCGAGACGGCGTGCGCACGCCAATGCAGTGGACGGAAGACCGCAACGGAGGGTTCTCCCGCGCCGATCCCGGCAGCATGGTGCTGCCGCCGATCATGGACTCGGTTTACGGATACGCGGCGCTCAACGTCGAGGCGCAGACGAGAGACCAGCACTCGCTGTTGAACTGGATGAGGCGCATGCTCACTTTGCGCCGTCACCACAAAGTCTTCGGACGGGGGGCGTTTCAGTTCCTCTATCCGAGGAACCGGCGCATTCTCGCTTACACTAGGGAATACGAAGGCGAGACGGTGCTGTGCGTCGCAAATCTCGCGCGCACTCCGCAGGCGGTCGAGCTCGATCTTGCGGCCTATGCCGGTCGGGTCCCAATCGAATTGACCGGGCCGTCTCCGTTCCCCCCGATCGGCCAGCTGAACTACCTTTTGACCCTCCCTCCTTATGCGTTCTACTGGTTCGAGCTCAAAGCAGCCAATGACGCGGCGCCGAGCTGGCGCGACGACCCGCCTGAGCAATTGCCTGAATTCCAGACGCTCGTGGTGCGCGAAAGCCTGCGCGAGCTTCTGGGCGAACGGCACTCAGCGACGATCCTGCAGGACCTCCTTCCCGCCTATCTTCAGCGTCGGCGCTGGTTCGCGTCGAAGAACGACGTCATCTCCAGCGTGCGCATCGCCTCCACAGCGCAGGTTCCGAGCAATCGCGAGATCATGCTCACTGAGCTTGAGGTCCGTCTTCGTGATCGCGCCGAGCGCTACCTCTTACCCGCGGGCATTGCCTGGGAAGGGGCGACGCCGCAGCCGCTGTCCCAGCAGCTCGCCATGGCCAGGGTGAGACGGGGTCGACGGGTCGGCTACATCACCGACGCCTTCTCCTTCGAGGCCTTGCCGCGCGCGATCATGGGGTGGCTGCGCGAGCGCGCGATATTCCCGATGCAGGAAGGAGAGATCCGCTGCTTAGGCGAGCCAGGAATCGACGCGCTGCCGGATCAGAGCCAGGCTGCGATCCGTTGGCTCGCGACCGAGCAGTCGAACAGCTCGCTCATCATCGGCAATGCGGCGATGATCAAACTCATCCGACGCATTTCGCCTGGCGTGCATCCGGAAGCGGAAATGACGCGCCGCCTCACTTTTTGCGGTTTCGCCAACGCCCCGCAGCTTCTCGGCGAGATCGTCCGGATCGATTCGACGGATGCGCCGTATACGCTTTTCATCATCCAAAGCGCGGTTCCCAATCAGGGCGACGCCTGGACCTGGGTTCTCGACAATCTTCGGCGCGCGTTTGAGGACGCCGCGCTCGAGGAGGAGTCGGGCGACCATTCATCGCACACCTTCAGCCTTGTCAACGACTTTGTGGCGGTGGTCGGCAAGAGGCTGGGTGAAATGCATGTCGCTCTCGCCGCCGAAACCAACGACCTGGCCTTCGCGCCGGAAGTCGCCGACGACGAAATGATCTCCGGTTGGGCGAAGGATGCGGCGGACCGGATCGAACGCAGCATGGCCGACCTCGAGCGCGCAAAGCAGGCCTTGAGTCCCGAGCGCCAGGCGCTTGCCGATTCGGTCCTTTCGCGCAAGGCCGATCTCATCGCCGGCCTGCCGGCTCTCGCCGAGAATGGGCGGGGCGGCCTATCGATCCGCATCCACGGAGACTTCCATCTCGGCCAGATCCTCGTCTCGCAGTCGGACGCCTACATCATCGACTTCGAGGGCGAGCCTCTGCGCTCGCTTGAGCAGCGCCGCCAAAAGACGACGCCTTTGCGGGACGTCGCCGGCTTTCTTCGCTCGCTCGACTACGCTTCAGCCTCGTTTGAATTGCCGGAAGGCGCCGCAAGCCCACAAATCGTTCGCGAGCGCCGCGAGCGGCTCTTGACCCAGTTCCGGAGGGAATCGACCACCGCGTTCCTGCTGGCCTACTGGCACGCGGTCAAGGGGGCGCAAAGGCTTGGCCTCGGCCCCGCCAAAGAGCCGCTTCTCAATCTGATGATGCTGGAAAAAGCGGCGTATGAAATCAGCTATGAGGCCGCCAATCGGCCGAATTGGCTGCCCATTCCGCTTCGCGGTTTCGCGGCTGCCGCCAATCGCCTGAAGAAGGGCGGGGCGCGCGCATGACGATCGGTCAGGATTGCCTCGTCGGTATCCCAGCAGAAGCGGTGCAGGCGCTCGTCAATGGGCGGCACGGCGATCCTTTCTCCATCCTCGGCCCACACAGCCACGGTTCGACGTCGATCGTGCGCGCGCTCGCGCCGGGAGCTCAAACGGTCGATGTGGTCGCGCGTGAGGATTCGAGCCTCCTCGGTCATCTCGAACTCGCCCATCCCGGCGGCCTTTTCGCCGGCCCCGTGGTTGGGAAGCACCCCTACGTCCTGCGCATAGGTTGGCCCGACGCGGTCCAGGAGACGGAAGATCCCTACAGCTTCGGTCTTCTGCTCGGCGAGCTCGATCTGCATCTGATCTCCGAGGGCACACATTACGAACTCGGACGCTGCCTTGGGGCTCAGGCGATGACCATCAGCGGGGTCGAAGGCGTGCGCTTCGCCGTCTGGGCCCCCCACGCGCGCCGTGTGTCGGTTGTCGGCAACTTCAACACCTGGGACGGCCGGCGACACCCGATGCGCCTCCGCCACGAGGCGGGCGTCTGGGAGCTGTTCGTTCCCCGCATCGGACCAGGGGCGCTCTACAAATACGAGATCCTCGGTCCGGACGGACCCCTGCTAGCGCAGAAGGCTGATCCAGTGGCGCGCGAAAGCGAAGCCTCGCCCGGTACCGCCTCAATCGTCGCCTCGAGCAAGCCATTCGTCTGGTCGGACGAGGCCTGGATCGCGGATAGAGCTAAGCGGCAGAGCCTCGACTCTCCCATGTCGTTCTACGAGGTTCACGCGGGCTCCTGGCTCCGGATCGTCGAGGAGGATTTTCGAAGCCTCACCTGGACCGAGATGGGCGAGCGGCTCGTGCCCTACATGGTCGAAATGGGGTTCACTCATCTCGAGTTTCTGCCGATCGCCGAATATCCCTTTGGCGACTCCTGGGGCTATCAGCCGCTCGGCCTCTTCTCACCGACCGGCCGCTACGGCCGCGCGGCGGAATTCGCCGCCCTGGTTGATCGCTGTCACAGCGCGGGCATCGGCGTCATCGTCGACTGGGTGCCCGCCCATTTTCCGACCGACGTCTGGGGCCTCGCCCGCTTCGACGGCACGCCGCTCTACGAGCATCCGGACCCGCGCGAGGGCTTTCAGCGGGACTGGAACACTTACCTCTACAATCTCAGCCTCAACGAGGTGAAGGGGTTCCTGATCGCGAGCGCCCTCGAATGGATCGAGCACTACCATGTCGACGGATTGCGGGTCGACGCTGTCTCATCCATGCTCTATCGCGACTACAGCCGTGAGCCCGGCGAGTGGATCCCGAACCGCTACGGAGGGCGTGAAAATCTCGAGTCGGTCGAGTTTTTCAAGCACCTCAACAGCATCATCGCGCAAAGGAATCCTGGCGTCCTAACGATTGCTGAGGAATCGACCGCCTGGCCGAAGGTCACCGCGGAGCCCGCGGACGGAGGCCTCGGTTTCTCGCTCAAGTGGAACATGGGCTGGATGCACGACACGCTCCGCTACATGTCGAAGGATCCGATCTACCGCTCGTTCGAGCACAACTTGATGACGTTCGGGATGGTCTACGCCTATTCCGAGCGCTACGTGCTGCCGCTTTCCCATGACGAGGTGGTGCACGGCAAACGATCACTGATCGGAAAGATGCCCGGGGATCAATGGCAGCAATTCGCCAATCTCAGAGCCTACTTCGGCTGGATGTGGACGTTTCCTGGCAAGAAGCTCCTGTTCATGGGCGGAGAAATCGCCCAGTGGAGCGAATGGAGCAGCAACGGGTCGATCGAATGGAGCCTTCTTGATTATCCGCTCCATCGGGGCGTCCAAAGCCTGATCGTAGATCTCAACGCCCTCTATCGGACGTTTCCGGCGCTCTACGGCGCTGACAACGACCCGAGCGGGTTCCAATGGGTCGTCGTCGACGATAGCGCGAACTCCGTTTTCGCCTACTTTCGAAGAGGCCGCGACGGCTCGTTGCTCCTGATCGTCAGCAACATGACGCCCGTTCCGCGGCACGGCTATCGGGTTCGGGTTCCCAATCCCGGCCACTGGCGGGAACTCCTCAATACGGACGGCGCAGTATACGGGGGGAGCAATCTCGGCAACGGCGGCCAGGTCGAGGCGCAGCCCTCGCCCGAAGGGGCAGAACTCTTCCTCGTCCTACCGCCTTTGGCCACGATTATCTTGTCGCCCGAATAGCCGCGCCAGGATCGCTTTGGCTTGTCGAGGCGGGTGGGTTAACAGGATCGGCGCGCCTCGCGATTTGGCTCATGGGCGCCCGGAAATGCGCCCTCAACAATGATCGCCTCGTCCCCGCCTGTCTTCGCCCAGCGCCACCTCCTCGGCGTCGAACACCTCACGCGCGACGAGATCGTGGCGTTGCTCGATCTTGCCGAGGAAGCGGTGACCATCTCGAGGCAGGTCGAGAAGAAGCGCGCCACCTTGCGTGGCCGCACCCAGATTAATCTGTTCTTCGAGGCCTCGACCCGCACGCAATCGTCATTCGAGCTCGCCGGCAAGCGCCTTGGCGCGGATGTGCTGAACATGGCGGTTGGGGCGTCGAGCGTCAAAAAGGGCGAGACGCTGATCGACACCGCCATGACGCTCAACGCCATGCGGCCCGACATTCTGGTGGTGCGGCACCATCACGCGGGCGCGGTGCATCTTCTCGCCCGAAAAGTCGATTGCTCGGTCGTCAACGCCGGCGACGGCGCCCATGAGCATCCGACCCAGGCGCTGCTCGACGCGCTGACCATCCGGCGCAACCTCGGTCGCATCGAGGGCCTCACCATCGCCATTTGCGGCGACATTCTTCACTCGCGTGTGGCGCGCTCGAACATCCTGCTGCTCAGCAAACTCGGCGCCTATGTGCGCGTCGTGGGCCCCTCGACGCTTCTTCCGTCCGGCGTCGAGCGCATGGGCGTCGAAGTCGCGCGCGACATGCGTTCGGGCCTCAAGGACGCCGACATCGTCATGATGTTGCGCCTGCAGCGCGAGCGCATGAGTGGCGCCTTCGTGCCGTCGGCGCGGGAATATTTCCGCTATTTCGGGCTCGACGAGGAGAAGCTCGGCTACGCGAAACCGGGCGCGCTGGTCATGCATCCGGGCCCCATGAACCGCGGCGTCGAGATCGACACACTGGTCGCCGACAGCGCGCAATCGCTCATCCGCGAACAGGTGGAAATGGGGGTCGCGGTGCGCATGGCGGTGCTTGAAGCGCTCGCGCGCAACATCCCGAACGCATGAGTTAGCCCGCAGCCCTCTGGGGTCGCGGCTCGCCGCCGATCACGAAACGTGAGAACGCCAAGGCTTGACGCGCGGCTTCGTCCATCTGGGCTTCGTCCGCGTTGTCGCTGAGATCGCGCCAGACTTTGATGTCGGCGCCAATCTGCCCGCCCATCTTGACGAAAGGCTCCATGACAACCGCGCCGCTGTAATCGATCTCTCGCAGCGCGGTCCCGATTTCATGCCAAGGCAAGCGGCCCTTGCCGGGGACGCGACGATTGTTCTCGCCGGTATGGAAATGGCCGAGCAGAGGACCCGCTGTCCGGATCGCCTTACCGAAGCTATCCTCCTCGATGTTCATATGAAACGTATCGAGCATCACCTTGACATTGGGCTTGTTTACCTCGCGAACGAAAGCCACGCCCTCCTCGGCGGTGTTGAGGACATGGTTCTCGAACCGGTTTAGCACTTCGAGACAGAGCGTGACGCCGTGATCTGCGGCAAAGTCTGCAAGGCTCGAAATGCCCTCCAGGCCTCGCGCCCTATCGCCAGCCTTGTCCACGGGCTTCGAATAGTCGATCGGCCAGTAGGAATGGAGAGCGCCGCCGATAACGTGGATATCGAGCTTTGCGAGATTGGTCAGCGTCTCCTGAAAAAAAGCGCGCCCCGCCTTTCTGATCGCGGGGTCGGCGGACGAGAGGTTTCTCTGCTGGGATGGACCCAAGCCGGCCGTGATCGTGATCCCGTTGTCCCGAGCGGCGCGGCCGACTGCGTCGATATGGGCCGGGCTATAGCTGTTCAGATGATGAGCGGCGATTTCGATGATGTCGAAACCGAGCTTGGCGACTTTCTCGACATATTTCAGACAGTCGGCGCTCCACTCCTGCTCCCAGTACGAGTAGTAAATGCCGAATTTCATATGCGCCTCCGGTTTGGACAAAAAGCATGGGCTGCCTGCTTACCAAGCACCTTCGATAGATCGCCTGTGAGAAAGCCTTCAGGACAAGGCGAGATCATCGTCGGCCAAACATGACCTGCAGGAATTGGCTCGCCCAGACAGACCGCACAACCATGATCAGCAGCAGGAAGGCGCCCCACAAAGCGGTCGCAAGATGCTGGTTGGCGCCGAGCAGGTTCAGACCCGAGGCGATCACCTGAAGAATGATAAGCGCGATGGCGACTGGCAGGACGCGGCCGAACCCGCCGAAAGGATCGACGCCGCCGAGGAAACACGCCAGCACCGTGATCAGCACATACGCTTCGCCATGCCCGACCCGCACCGAATTGAAGCGCGCGAGCATGACGATGCCGGCGAGGCCGCACATCAGCCCGGACAGGGTGTAGATCAGCGTCAGCATGCGCCGCGCCGGCACGCCCGAATAGCGAGTGGCCTCGAAATTCGAGCCGATCATGCGCGTGGCGAACCCGAGGCGGGTCCGTGACATCACGACGTGCCAGAGCAGCACCGCCCCGGCGAAGACCAGCATCGGCGCCGGGACGCCCAGCACGGTCCCCTGGCCTATGGCCTGAACAGCGGCGGGCGTTCCGGAAATGTCGCCGCCCCGCGTCAAAAACTCGCCCAGGCCCCGTACGAAGATCATCATCGAAAGCGACACCAAGATCGGGTGCGCACCCGTGGTCGCGATGATCGCGCCCATGAGCCATCCGACCAGCGCGCCCGTGCCGAGCGCCGCCACGACGCCAAGCACAATTGCGAAAGCTCCGGCGCTGGCGCCGCCGAACTCATGCAGGACCGCCGCCATCGCGAGGCCGCTGAGGTTGGCGGTGAAAGTGATCGCGAGATTGAATCCTCCGGAAATGATCGGCATCAGCATCGCGAGCGTCAGCAGGCCGAGTTCGGGAAGCTGGAAGGCGATCGAGGCGAACGTCGTCTGGCTGAGAAAGCCATTGGCGCTGGCGCCGAAAACAACGCAGACGAACGCCAACAGCGCGAGCAGCCCGGCAATCTCCGGGTCGAGCAGGCGGCTCAGCCGCCATCTGGCGTCCCGGACTAGGGTCTGCGCGGTCATTGCGCCATCCTCCGATTGGCAGGCGCGCGCCAGGACCCGATCAGCCGGCCCACGCCATCGCTGGACAAGGTAATCGCGACAAGGATGATCCCGCCGATGATCATCTTGAAGGCGTAAGGCGAGATCCCCAGGAGATTGAGCCCGTTCTGCGTCATCGCCACCAGGATGATGCCGAGGATAACGCCGAGGATCGAACCCCGGCCGCCCCCCAAACGCGCGCCGCCGAGCACGACCGCAGCCAGGACATCAAGCTCGCGCCCGACGAGGGCGTTCGGGACGACCTCCTCTGCATAGTGCGCCTGCATGAGGCCCGCGATGCCAGCCATCAGTCCGAGCCAACCGAACGCGAGATAGTGCATGGCGCCGAGGCTGACGCCGAGACGTCGGGCGCCCTCCGTGTTGTCGCCCATGGCGTAGAGCTGCCGGCCGGTGCTGGTTCGCTGCAGGAGAACCCAGGTCGCCGCGACACACACGATCATGACAACCACCAGAATGGTGATCTCCGCGCGTCCGTTCGCCGTTTCGATGCTGACGATGGCGACTCGCGTGGTCAGCCAGTCCGGGAGGTCGTAGAGCGACACGCCGCCGGAGAAGAACATCAGGAGGCCGAAGAAGAGGTTGAAGGTCGCGATCGTCACCACGATCGAGACAATCCGGAATTGATAGATCCAGAAGGCGTTGAAGCAGCCAAGCGCTGCGCCGAACGTCCCAGCGAGCAGGAGGCCAAGCGCCCAATTTCCGCCGCCCAGGACCTGAAGCGCCAGGGCTGTCAGATACTGAACCACTGAGGCTGCGACCGCGAAGGATATGTCGATCCCGCCGGCGATCAGAACGACAAGCAGTCCGACGCCGAAGATGATGTTGACCGAGCTGGCGTTCAGGAGATCGAACAAATTCGGCAGAGTGAGAAACGTATGGGTGAGGAGCCCGAGCGCCGCCCCCATCACGAGGATCACAATGATGAGCCATCGCTCCGTCGAGCCAACGCCGAGGCTACGCATGGACCGCCTCCTCAATGGCGTGAATGTCGGTGTCGTCCGGCCGGTACTCATCGACGATGCGGCCGTCCCGCATGTGAAGGATCCGGTCGGCGTTGAAATAGACCTCGGTGATTTCGTCCGAGATCAAAAGGATCGCGATGCCCGCCTCCGAGAGCTCGCGCACGATCGCGAAGATTCCGGCGCGCGCGCCGACATCGACGCCGACCGTTGGCGAGTCCAGGATCAGGAGGCGCGGATTGGTCGCAAGCCATTTGGCGAGGACGACCTTCTGCTGATTGCCGCCGGACAGGGTCGAGATGGCGTTCGACGGCTTGCCAATCTTCACGCCGAGGTCGCGCACCCACTTGGCCACCAGCGCGTCCCGTCGGCGGAAGGAGATCAGAGGCCAGGGGTCGAGGAGGCTGTCGAGGACCGATATCGCTGTATTGTCTTCGATCGATTGCGGTTGGAGGAGCCCGAGCGTCAGGCGGTCTTCCGAGACATACGCAACGCCGGCGCGGATCGCGTCGCGGTTGCTGGCGAAGTGGACCGGGCGGCCGTCGAACTGGATGACGCCGCGCCCGGGCTGGCTCATGCCAAACAGGCTCAGCGCCAGTTCGGTCCGGCCCGATCCGAGACGCCCCGTGAGCCCGACAACCTCGCCGGCGTGGATGGCGAGAGAGATGTCCTCGTACTGTCCGCTTCGCGAGAGCTTTTCAACTTCGAGGACGACGGGCTTCGCCGAAAGGTCGCGGCGACTGACGGCGTAATCGAAGGTCTTTCCGGTCATCAGTTCGGTCAGTCGGGTCTGCGTCATTCCGGGGGTCGGATATGTGCCGACAAGCTGGCCGTCGCGTAGGACCGTCACACGGCTGCAAACGTCGAGCACCTCGGCCAGGCGGTGGCTGACGAACACGACGGCGATGCCCTCGGCGGACAGCCGTCTTACAATCACGAGCAGCGCATCCGTCTCGGCTTGACTCAGCGAGGCGGTCGGCTCGTCCATGAACACGAGCTTCGCTTCCGTCACCAAGGCGCGCGCCACGGCGACGATCTGCCGTTGCGCGATCGGCAGCGTTCGCAAGGTGGCGTCGAGATCAAGCGACACGCCGAGCCGCGCCAGGATGCGCTCGGCGGCGGCGCGCATGGCGGAATAGTTGACGAGCCGCGGCCGCATTCCGAGGTTGCGCTCGAACCCAATGTTCTCGGCGACTGACAGCTCCGCAAACAGAGCGAGGTCCTGCCAGATGACCTGGATCCCGAGATCGCGCGCAGTCGCGGGGTTCAGGCCATCGATATCACGGCCATTGAACTGCATGACCGCGCCGGCCTCGGGCTTGTACACGCCCGTGATGATCTTGATCAGCGTGCTCTTGCC
Organism: uncultured Alphaproteobacteria bacterium; assembly: GCA_963737365.1. Classification (GTDB taxonomy): domain Bacteria; phylum Pseudomonadota; class Alphaproteobacteria; order Rhizobiales; family Beijerinckiaceae; genus Roseiarcus. The sequence continues at coordinate 511,623 of CAVTSD010000001.1, read as the reverse complement.
GCACCCGTTCTCACCCGCAAGACACAAGACCTCGCCGGGCATGACGTCGAAGCGAACGTCGTCGAGGGCTTTGACGCCGCCGAAGCGTTTGGAGACGTGTTCAACATGCAGCAATGGAGCACCCGGCGCCGGCGCTCGATCGTCCGACAAGGATTGCTGGACCTGAGCCATTGTCATTTGCTCGCTGTTGCTCGCTGTTGCTCGCGATCCGAGACGAGAGAGGGCTGGCCTACCCGGCAACGAGGCCGGGTAGGCTCTCGATGGAGCTGGGACGGATCAGAGACCCATCTTCGCCAGGTCGTCGACCGTGTTCTTGTTGAGGTCGACCAGATTATTGACGATCAGGTTATGGCCTTCCGGATGCACGACGCCGAGGCCAGGAATGTTGGTCCCGTCGGTGATCGGCTGACCCTTTGCGAGCATGGTGCCTAGTGTGACGAAGATCTCGCCGGCGAGCTCGGGATTCCACATGTAACCGCCCGTCAGCACCCCATCGTGCACGAGCTTCTTTCCCTGGCCCGGCGAGAAAGGACCCATGACCAGAATCTTGCCTTCGAGATGCTTCTCCTGAACCGCTCGCGCGGCGCCGATCGGTCCCTGGCTGCCGAAAGCCAGGAAGCCCTTGAGGTCCGGATTGGCGCGGATCAGGTCGAGGGCCGTGCTGCGCGATTGATCGACGTTCTCCGCCACGCCGTAGCGGTCACCGATAAGCTTCATGTCCGGGGCGTTGGCCTTGATGTAGGCGATGGCCGCATCGGCCCATGCGTTATGCAGCGGCACGGTCAGCGATCCGACGAACACGGCATAATCGCCTTTGCCGCCAAGGGCCTCGACGAGGCGCTTGCCGTAGGCTTCGCCGAAACCCTTGGCCGAAGCCAGCTCGAAGTCGTAGTCGGCGTTCTTCTGCTTCGGCGACTCGTGCGTGACGACCTTGATACCGGCCGCGCGCGCACGCTCAAGCACCGGCTCGAGCACCTCGGCGTCGTTGGGCACGACCCCAATCACGTCGACCTTCTGAGCGATTAAGTCCTCGATGGCGCGGACCTGGAGGGCGGGATCCGCGCTCGTCGGACCGATCATAAAGGCTTTAACGCCGAGTTCGGCCGCCTTCTTCTTGATGCCGGCATCCATGGCGTTGAACCACGGAATGCCGCCGATTTTGACGACAACGCCGATCACTGGGCTATCGGGCGAAGCATAAGCAACGCCTGAAAGAGCGATGGCGAAAGCGCTCGCCAGCACAACGCGTCGTGTTGCAAAGATTTTCCTCATGACCTCACTACCTCCCATCGCTTGCCGCTCGGGCAAGTTGCGGATCGACAGATCCGGCTATTTTCCAGGTCGAATGCGACCCAGAATTCAGTTTGTTTGGCGGCCCTCGGCGGACCGCTATCCGTCCGCCAGCGTAGTCGCGATCCTGGCTGAGGCGCTCGCAGCATTCTCGTCGTTGACGGAAGTCGTCGAGGCGCGAACCCGAAGCTCGCATGGCAACAGGACATGTTGCATCGGCGAAGAATCGCCTTTGATCCGCGCGCTGAGCCGCTCCCAAAGGATCCGGCCCATTTCGCGGACCGGCTGGAAGATGGCGGTAACCGGCGTTGCCCGTGCCCGCATCCAGACGTAGTCGTCGAAGCCGATCAGCGAGATGTCTTGCGGGACGCGAAGCCCACGCTCGGCCATCGTGGCCAGCACATTCAGCGTCGTGAAATTCGTCAGCGCCTGAATCGCGGTCAGTCGCGGATTTCGATCCAACCCCGCGGAGAGCGTGCTGGATGCCCCCTCAGTCGCGAAGCCAAGCTCGATGATCGTCGGCTCAGGCAAACCCAGCGACCGCATGACTCGAGCGGCGCCGCTGCAGCGCTGCCGAATATTTTCGAGACTCAGCGATGAAGCTGCAATCAGGATGTCCTTGTGACCGAGGTCGATCAGATGACGCGCCCCCATTGCGCCCGCGTCCTCGTTATCGACTGAAACGGTGTCGGCGCTCAGATTGCCCGTAACGCGATCCGCGATAACGTAAGGGGTCCTGGAGGCCTCGATGAGTTCGCGGCCGGGAAAATCGTCGGAGCAGGGAACGACGATCAGGCCTGCGGGACGCCAACCGAGGATCGCCCTTAGCTTGGATCTCTCCACCGACTCTTCGCCGTGAGAACTTCCAACAATGACCTCGTAGCTGTCTTGTCCGACGCATTGTTCGACGGACGAGACGATGGAGGTGAAGAACGGGTTGTCGAGATCGGGAACGAGGACGGCGACGACCTTGGCCTCGCCCGAGCGCAACATCGAGGCTAGCGGATCGGCGCGATAGTCCAGCGCCTTGACAGCAGCTTCGACCTTCTTGACGAGCTTGGCGCTGACCGGCTTCCGGCCGGTCAGGACATTCGAGACGGTCGCTGGAGAAACACCCGCCATCTTGGCTACGTCATTGATCGAATGGGCTTTCTCGACCATCGACTTAAACCTATCCTCCCAGTAAAACGATTTACTGTAAATCGTTTTACGCGCACTCCGTACCGGTTGCAAGAGGAAATTGGCGTGCAGGCAAATTTCTGCCGCTCGGGCCCTATGCGCTCGGAAACCGCGGCCATGGCGCATCTCGTTCCGCCTAGACGGATAGCGCATGCATTGAGGATGGTTTCGTCGACGACCGTCAGTCGGGTCGCGCTGCCTCGCCGCGATGCCGATCTGTTTCCAAACAGCTCGCGCCCTTCGCCATGGCCGTCACCAGAAGCAGCAGGGCTCTTCTTAACGCTCCATCAGGCTGCGGAAATCTCAATCAAATCAACCACGAATATAGAGTGGTGGGCCGGGCAGGACTCGAACCTGCAACCAGACCGTTATGAGCGGCCGGCTCTAACCATTGAGCTACCGGCCCGTCCGGGCCCCGCGCTTGGGTAAAGCGCAAAACGCGCGCGCTGGCAATGAGATCTCATGCGAGCGGACTTGCGGACCGCCTCCATCTGTTCGAGGCCGCCGGGCCACCGCCGGGAATGGATCGCCGCGCGCTGGCTGAGCCTCTAAGCCGGCTGTCGAGCGTCACCCACGCTTGTGCGCATGGCGAGCGCCGAGGCGCTACTCCGTCGACGCTTTGTCTGATAGGATGGGTTAAACGGCGTTAACGGCTTTTGCGCGGAGTGGCCATGGAATACGACAACATGCCGTCCTCCTCGAATATCGAGGATCGGCGCGGACAGCGCGGCGGGGCGGTCGGGGCCGGCGGCCTCGGCATCGGCGCAATCGTCGTCATTTTCGCCATCAGCTATTTCACCGGCATTTCGCCCCAGGTGCTCATGAGTGGAGCCGAAATGATCGGTGTGGGGCATCAGAGCGCGCCGCAACAAAGCGCGCCGCCCGACCCGAACGACCCCATGCGCGCTTTTCTCTCCAAAGTGGTCGGCGGCACGGAGCAGGTCTGGGCGGAAGTGCTGCCGGCGCAGGCGCACGTCCAATACCAGCCGGCGCCCCTGGTCATCTATGACGGCGCCACGCGCTCCGGGTGCGGCGGCGCGCAGTCGGCGATGGGGCCGTTCTACTGCCCGATCGACAAGAAGGTTTACCTCGACACCTCCTTCTTTCGCGACATGAAGAACAAGTACGGCGGGGGCGGCGAATTCGCCTATTCCTATGTCGTGGCGCACGAGATCGGCCACCACGTGCAGGATCTGCTCGGCATCCTCGATAAGGTCGACAACATGAAACAGCGCGTGAGCCAGACGCAGGCCAATGCGCTCTCTGTCAGGATCGAATTGCAGGCCGACTGCCTGGCTGGCGTTTGGGCCAATCACGCGAACGACAAATGGAAGATCCTCCAACCGGGCGATGTTGAGAAGGCTTTGGCGACGGCGCAAGCGATCGGCGACGACCGGCTGCAGACCGCCGCCCGCGGCTACGCCGTGCCCGACAGCTTCACCCACGGCTCCTCGGTGCAGCGCCAGAAATGGCTGACGGCGGGCCTCAAGAGCGGCGATATGAACGACTGCGATACGTTCTCGAACTGAGGTTGGCCCGCTTTTTCGAGCGAACAGGCCCGCGTTAACGCGACGCGCGCCTGTCGTCGAGGGCTGAGCCTCGGCTTTCGCAATCCAAACGGAACCTGGCGATCGCCTCCGCGTTCCCGGTCATCGGGATCGGAGGCCGCCAATGGCGAGCGAGCACAGCATTAGGGACCATCGAGCGCCGGATCCTGAGCATATCGACGTGGCGCACTATGATGGTCCCGCTGGCGGCTGGGGATCGCTGCGAGGCATTGCGAGCGTCTTCGGCGAAGAGTGGCCCACTCCCGGCGCACTCGAAACGCTGGCTCGGCAGAACAAGCCGCACGGCTTCATGTGCGTCTCATGCTCCTGGGCAAAGCCCGCCGACCATCATCCTTTCGAGTTTTGCGAGAACGGCGCCAAAGCGACCTTGTGGGAATTGACTACGCGCCGTTGCACGCCGGAATTCTTCGCCAGCCACACGCTTACTGAGCTCCTGTCATGGAAGGACCACGATCTGGAGCAACAGGGGCGGCTCACACATCCGATGCGGTACAACCGCGCGACGGACCGCTACGAACCGTGCCAATGGGAGGAAGCCTTCGCGACGATCGGGGCCGAGCTCAAGGCGCTCGATCCGAAATCGGTCGCATTCTATGCGTCAGGACGCGCCAGTCTTGAAACGTCTTACCTTTACGCGCTGATGGCGCGGATGTACGGCAACAACAACCTGCCCGACAGCTCGAACATGTGCCACGAGACCACGTCGGTGGCGCTAACGAAACTGATCGGGGTCGGGGTCGGCACCATCGTTTACGACGATCTTCAGAAATGCGACGCCATCTTTTTCTTTGGCCAGAACACGGGCTCAAACAGCCCGCGTTTTCTTCATCCGCTTCAAGACATCGCCAGAAAAGGCGTGCCGATTGTCACCTTCAATCCGGTGCGGGAAAAGGGTCTCGAATACTTCGTTAATCCCCAAGACGTTGGCGAGATGCTGACCGGTCGTGAGACCCGCATCAGCACGCAATACCACCAGATTCGCCCCGGCGGCGACATCGCCGCGATCCTGGGCATATGCAAACATCTTTTTGCCGCCGACGACGAGGCGAAGCGGCGCGGCCGGCGTGTGCTCGACGAGGACTTCATCAAGAGCCATACGACCGGTTTCGAAGCGTTCGAGGCCAAGGTCCGGGAAACGAGCTGGCAAACGATCGAGGAGGAGTCGGGGCTGTCGCGGGTGGCGCTCGAAAGCGCCGCGGATGTCTATGTGAAGGCGAAGCGCGTCATTGGCATTTACGGCATGGGCCTCACCCAACATGAGCACGGGTTTGAGAACATCGCGACGCTTTTGAACATGCTCATGCTCAAGGGCAACCTTGGGCGCGAAGGGGCGGGGATTTCGCCAGTCCGCGGACATTCGAACGTGCAAGGTCAGCGGACAGTGGGGATCGCCACCAAGCCGAAGCTTGTGCCGCTCGATAAATATGCGGCCCAGTTCGGCTTTTCGCCGCCGCGCGACGAGGGCCTGGACACGGTCGAAACGTGCGAGGGAATTCTGACGGGACAAGTCCAAGCCTTTATCGGGCTCGGCGGCAACTTTCTCCGCGCCATCCCCGAGCGCGAGAAGATGGAGGCGGTTTGGCCGCGCATGCGCCTGACCGTCCAGGTCGCGACCAAGCTCAACCGCAGCCACCTGATCAACGGCGCGGTCGCCTATTTGCTTCCGTGTCTCGGACGAACGGAGGAGGACGTCCAGGCGGCGGGCCCCCAATCCGTAACCATGGAGGACACTTTCAGTCACATCTATGGCTCCTCCGGGCGACGCAAGCCGGCGAGCACGCATCTCAAGTCCGAGGTCGCCATCGTCGCCGGGATCGCCAAGGCGACGCTCCCGCCCAATCCGAAGGCGAAATGGGATGAGTGGACCGGCAATTATTCTCTTATCCGGGACTGCATTGCGGAAACCTATTCCGAGCAATTCGAGGGCTTCAACGAGAGGATGTGGATCCCCGGGGGCTTCTATCGGGGCAACGCAGCGCGTGAGCGCATTTTCAAAACCGAGAGCGGCAAGGCGATGTTCACGACGCCCGAAACCCTTTCGGCGACCGGCTTTGCCGATGCGCCAGGCCGCTACCGACTGATCACCATGCGCAGCAACGACCAGTTCAACACGACAATCTACGGCTATAGCGACCGGCTGCGCGGGATCGAGGGCACGCGCGACGTGCTCCTGATCAACCCAGGGGATATGGCGCGCGCCTCCCTGTCCGAGGGGCAGATCGTTTCACTGGTCAGCGACGCCGAGGATGGCGTGGATCGGGAGGTTGAGGGGCTCAAGGTTACGCCCTTCTCCCTGCCCGATGGCTGCCTGGGCGGGTATTATCCAGAGATGAACCCGCTCATTCCCCTCTGGCATCACGACCATGAGTTCGCGTACGCCCGCGTCGAAATCGGTCGCCGTCCGGATCAAGGCAAGTGGCTCTCAGCTCTGAACAAAGCGAGCGACTCGTATCTGCGAAGGCGCCCGACTTGACGCGGAGTTGGGCAGGGCGTATCTCTTGTTCATGATTTGTTCCAGCTCTTACGTTACGGAACATGCCCATGAACACGACCCAGTCCCGCGCTCTCGACCCGCGCCATCGCCCTGAGACGATCGCCGAACGCATCCTGCCCGCGGACCGCAGGCGCGGTCGTGGCGCAGCGACCAACGCGAGCGGACGCTTCGAGCTCCAGAAGCGGGAGCGCTTCGACGACGGCTGGACGGCGGATGAAGCCCCGGAGCCATTGGCGACCGAGGTCACTTGGGAGAAGCCCAAGGCCATCATCACGCGCAACGAATCGCCCGACATCGGATTTGACCGGTCGATCAACCCCTATCGCGGCTGCGAGCACGGCTGCTTCTATTGCTACGCGCGGCCGACGCACACCTATATGGGGCTCTCGGCGGGGCTCGATTTCGAAACCAAGCTGTTCGCCAAGGAGGGCGCCGCCGAGCTTCTGGAGCGCGAGCTCGCCTCGCCCAAATACCGGCCGGCGCCAATCGCCCTCGGCGCCAACACCGACCCCTATCAGCCGATCGAGCGGCAATATCGCATCACCCGGTCGCTGATTGAGACGCTGGCCAAAGCCCGGCACCCCCTCACCATCGTCACCAAATCGAACCTCGTCCTGCGCGACCTCGATATTCTGGCGCCGATGGCGCGCGACAATCTGGTCAAGGTCTTTGTCTCGGTCACGACGCTCGACCGCGGACTCGCCCGGCAGATGGAGCCGCGCGCGCCGACGCCGCAGAAAAGGCTCGAGGCGATCGAGGCGCTCAACGACGCGGGCGTGCCGGCGGGCGTGATGGCCGCCCCCATTATTCCCGCGATCAACGACGAGGAATTAGAGACGATCCTGACCCGCGCCTATTCGGCCGGCGCGCGCGAGGGAAGCTATGTCGTGCTTCGGCTGCCCAACGAATTGCGCGACATGTTCCGCGAATGGCTTCAGGTCCATTACCCCGACCGGCTGAAGCGCGCCGTCTCGCTCATGCAGTCCATGCGCGAAGGCAAGGACTACGAGGCGCAGTGGGGCCGGCGCATGGCGGGCTCAGGCCCCTACGCCTGGATGATCGGGCGTAGGTTCGAGATGGCCGCGCGCCGGCTCGGCTTCCGAGAGATGTCACGGGAGCTGCGCACCGACCTCTTCCGCAAGCCCACGGTCGCGCCGAGTACGGCCAGCGGGCAGCTCAGCCTGTTCTGACCAGGCGGGCATCCTGCCCGGCCGGCCGCGGTTTCGGCCGGGAGGGCGGGCGGTTGCGCCCGGGCGGGTCATCCGGATTGTCCTTCGGCGGGCTTCCGGCTTCTCGAAGAGAGGGCTGCGGCCGAAAAGCGTCCCGGCGCCGCTCACGCGCGCGACGTGCGAGTAGTTCGGCGGGGTCCCGGTCGAGCGGGAGCGCCGAAGCGTCGCGCACGTCGCTTGGGTTGAGGCCGATGTCAGCCAGTTCGCGGCGATCCATACCGGCCAAAGCCCTCAATGTTGCTCGCGCGGCGGCGACGCGGAACGGCCAAGCCGCCGCTTGCCTCGCTCCAGCGCCGATTGTTCGCCATAGGCGGCTCTCGGGAACCATGGGGTACGTCCTTTCTTCTTCAAGATCGGACCTTGGGGGCTTGTCGCGCTAGAGACAGTTCAATACAGTCGCGCCAAACTGTACCAATCCACCGCCGGTACAGTTTGGGCGAAATTCATGGACGATCGACCAGCCTCTCGCGTTGAAACGACTGCAGCGTTTATCCGCGGCCGCATCTCGAGCCGCACGCTCACGCGCGGCGCCCGCCTGCCCTCCGTGCGCGAGCTTGCCGTCAAGCTCGAAGTCTCGAAGTCGACGGTGGTCGAAGCTTACGACCGGCTCGCGGCCGAAGGCGCGGTGGTCGCCCGGCGCGGGTCGGGATTTTTCGTCGCGGGCGCCGCCCGCCCGTTCAGGCTCTCAGCCGCCGATCCGCCGCCAGAGCCTGCGATCGACCCGTCGTGGATCAACCGGCACGCGATGGTCGGTTCGCCCGACTTTCTGTGCCCGGGCGCAGGCTGGCTGCCCGATTCCTGGGTGCTCGATCTCGGCGTCCAGCGCGCGTTGCGTCTGGCGGCGCGCGAGGATCCTGAACGCCGGCGCCAATATGACGAACCGCTCGGCTATGCGCCGTTACGGCGGCTGTTCTCCGTGCGTCTCGCCGAGCGCGCCGTGCTGGCGGATCGCGATCAGATTATCGTAACGGACTCCTGCTCGCAGGCGCTCGATCTTGTCTGCCGCTTTCTGCTCAGTCCAGATGATACGGTCATCGTCGACGATCCCTGCTATTTCAATTTTCATTCGCTCTTGCGCGCCAATCGCGCCCGCAGCGTCACCGTGCCGATGACGCCCGACGGCCCCGACGTCGGCGAACTCGAGCGGGTTTTCGCCGAGCATCGTCCGCGCCTCTATCTTACCGGAGGAGGCTTGCAGAACCCGACCGGGGTGACGCCCTCGGCGGCGACCGTCCATCGCGTGCTGAGACTGGCCGAGGAGCACGACGTTCTCATCCTCGAGGATGACACGTTCGCGGACTTCGAGGCTGAGCCTTCGACGCGGCTTGCCGCGCTCGACGGCCTGCGCCGGGTCGTGCAGGTCGGCAGCGCCACCAAGGCCGTCGGCGCCGCGATGCGCTGCGGCTATATCGCCGCGCGAGAGGACTGGATCGGGCAGCTCGTCGACCTCAAGCTCGCGACGACCATGGGCAACAGCGCGACGGGCGCTCACATCCTGCATCGGGTGCTTACGGAAAGCGGATATCGGCGCCACCTCGACGGCCTGCGGCGGAAGCTCGCCGATTCCATGGGGCGGACGTTGCAGAGCCTGCGCAGCCATGGCCTTGTCCCATGGATCGAGCCGCGCGCCGGAATTTATGTATGGGCTCGCCTGCCCGAGGGCGTCAGCGCCGCCGACGTCGCGCGCTACGCGCTGACGAGGAAGGTGATGTACGCGCCCGGCCCCGCCTTCAGCGGCTCCGGCGAGGCGCGCGGCTGCCTGCGCTTCAATGTCGCCCGTTGCAACGACCCGCGCGTCTATGAGGTCCTCGACGAAGCCATCGCCGCCGCTCCCCGCCGCGAGTCCGTCCCGGCTTCGCATGCCGCGTTTTAAGCTTATCCTCGAATATGACGGAACGCCGTTCGTCGGCTGGCAGCGGCAGGAGAACGGCCTCTCGGTTCAGGAAGTTCTGGAGGGCGCGATTGCCGCGATGACGGCTGAGCGCGTGACCGCTCACGGCGCGGGGCGCACGGACGCAGGCGTGCATGCGCGGGGTCAGGTCGCGCATGTCGATCTTGAGCGCGACTGGCCCCCGTTCCGCCTCGGCGAGGGGCTCAATGCTTTGCTTCATCCCCATCCCGTGGCGATCGTCGGCGCCGACCGTGTTCCCGACGATTTCGACGCGCGCCACAGCGCGACGGCTCGCCACTATCTCTATCGGGTCGTCAACCGCCGCGCGCCGCTCACCTTCGAGCGCGGCTCGGCCTGGCGGGTGAAGCCCCGGCTCGACGCCGAGGCGATGCACCTGGCGGCGCGCCCGCTCACGGGTAAGCACGATTTCTCCACCTTTCGCGATTCGCAATGCCAGGCGAATTCGCCGATCCGCACGCTCGACCGGCTCGACGTCAGGCGCGAGGGCGACGAAATTCTCATCGAAGCGAGCGCGCGATCGTTCCTGCATCGCCAGGTGCGCTCGATGGTGGGCACGCTGGTCGAGGTCGGCGCGGGCCGCTGGAGCGCGGACGCCTTCAAAGCGGCGTTCGAGGCCGCCGACCGGAGCCGCTGCGGTCCCGTGGCGCCGCCTGACGGCCTCTATCTGGTTCGAGTGGACTATTCCGGCGCTTGCGCGAAATAAAGCTCGAGCGCGCGCTCATAGACGCGCGACAGCGCTTCGAGATCATCGAGCGCGACCCGCTCGTTGACGGCGTGAATGGTCGCGTTGACGAGGCCAAGCTCGACCACCGGACAGGCGTTCTTGATGAAGCGGGCGTCCGAAGTCCCCCCGCCGGTCGAGAGCGAAGGCTTCCGCCCGGTCACGTCGCTGACTGCTTTGGCGACGAGATCGGTGAACGGCCCCGGCTTGGTGAGGAAAGCGCTGGCGTTGCTAGGCTCGAAGGTCAGTGTTGCGCGGCCGCCTCCGTCCGCCGCAGCCACCCGGCGCGTGATCTCTGCGGCGAGCTTATCGTGCGTCCAGAGGTCGTTGAAGCGGACATTGAATTTGAGGCGCACCTCACCCGGAATGACGTTGAACGCCGGATTGCCGACGTCGACCGAGACCACTTCGAGGTTCGTCGGCTCGAAGTCGGCGTTTCCGGAATTGAGCGGCGGCGAAAGCAGAGCTGACAATATGGGCGCAAGTGAAGGTATCGGATTGTCGGCGATATGCGGATAAGCCGCATGGCCCTGGCGCCCGCGTATGGCGATCCGCCCATTGAGCGAGCCGCGCCGCCCGTGCTTGATCGTATCGGCGACCGTTTCGACAGAGGTCGATTTGCCCAGAATGCAATGGTCGAACGTTTCGCCTTTGCCGAGCGCCCAGTCGACGAGCTTGACCGTGCCGTTGATCGCGGGGCCCTCTTCATCGCCAGTGATGAGGAAGCTGATCGAGCCCGCGAACGGGCCCTTGGCGATGAACCGCAAAGCCGCGGCGACGGATGCGGCGACGCCGCCCTTCATGTCGCAGGCACCGCGGCCCCAAAGCTCGCCGTCCGCGATTTCGCCCGAGAACGGGTCGAAGCGCCAGAGCGCCTCGTCGCCGGGCGGCACGACGTCGGTGTGTCCGGCGAAAGCGAGATTGGGCTTGGCCGCGCCAAACCGCGCATAGAGATTGAGAACAGCGGGCGTTCCCGTAGCCTCGAACGTGACAAGCTCGGTCGCGAAACCGCCCTTGTCCAGAAGATCGCGGAGATAGGGCAGCGCGCCGCCGTCGGTCGGCGTCACCGACGGATAGCGGATGAGCGCTTGCGCGATCTCGAGCGCCGAGGGCGGGGCGGGCATGCCGTGCGCTTTAGACGCCGCCGCTACCTCGGCCGCATCTCGCGCACCGGCGCGGCCCAATCGAGGCCCACGTCGTAGATCGGAGGCTCGGTGTTAGAGAGGAGATTCCACAGCCCGGTCTGGGGGCTGCGCTTCACGGATTTGATCAGGACCCGCCCATCGCTGAGCCCGCAGACGCACATGCGTCCGACGAGGCTGTCGTCCGGCGGATCGCGGATATCGTCGTAGAAGACGAGCCAATTGTCGAACAACACGCCGAGCGAATGGCCGCGGACCTGCACCGCGACCGTCGTCGGCTTCGAGTCGAGAGGCGCGTCGACGTCGTCGAATGGCCCCTGGCCGTCGGCGTAGAAATGGGCGACCGCGCCCGCGCCGACATAGCCGACCAGCGGCGCGCTCGGCGGCCTCGGCGGTCCGCCGCCGATGAGGCGCGGTGGCTCAATGCCGAGATAGTCGGACACGATCGCGATCTCGTCGGCGCGCAGGCGGCGGTGGCCGTTCAGAAGATCGGTGACTGCGGAGGGCGAACGTCCGAGCGCCTTGGCGAGGCCGCTGCGGGTTTTGTTGGTCCTTTTGAGGCCAGAACGAATCCAGTCGACGGTCAAAGCTGAAGCTCCTGCAACTTGCTTTCTCCAAGTGAAAGGCGTGGGGCGCTCTGGCGCGTCCCCGTCATCGAAGGCCTGCCGACTCACGTATTAACCTCGTTTCCGAAAAACCGCAATTCAAAAAAACAGAAGCTTGACACAGTCTTCTGTTTTACCTGATACTGAACAAAGCAAGAACATAACACGGCAAAACAGAAAGGGCAAGATTCATGGCCAACCTCCCGACTCGCCGTCGCCGTCCCCCGAAAGTCGACACCGAGCGCGCCGAGGCCATACGCTCTTGCGCCCGCCATCTCAAGGACTTGCGCCAGGCTTGCCAGGCGCCTCCGGCGGAGGCTCGGGTGAGCTCTCGCGGCTTGCCGAAATTCGTAGCCCCCATCATCGAGCAATCTTATTGCACTTCGCCTGCGGCGCTGTGCGCGGAGCTTGCGGAGCCGATCAAAGCCGCGCCGACGCGGGCTGAACTGGCGGAGCCCGCACAATGAGCAGCCCCCGCAAGCCAAGCAAGCGCAAGTCGCCTCAGGACTTGCTCAACGCCGTCCAGGACCGGCTCGACGCCACCCCCGAGCGCCTTGCCCGCGCCAAGGACGCCGGCGAGACCCCGAGCCTCGACGCTCACCGGACCCGCCGCATGCTCGACCCGTTCGACACCATGCGAGCCAACCGGCTCCTGGCGCCGAGCGATCCGAAACTCAACGACATCCGCTGGCTGGTGGGCGAATCGCTGCGCCACACCCATCATCGCGCCCGGCTCGACCAGTTGCGCGCAGTCGCCCCCGACCGAATGGGATCGACCGGCTTCGGGCCGCGCCCCGGCCTGCCGCAGGCTGAAGCCGCCCTCCACGCCCGCGACAAGCTGCGGGCGGCGGAGGATCGCGTCGGCCCGCATGCCTGGCCGATCGTGACCCGGATCGTCATCGAAGGAGCGGGCGTGCGCGACTGCCGCGGCTTCGTCCCCGAACTCGCAACTCCCTGGCGCGCCGATGCTGTTGTCTCCGACCGTCTGCGGGTGGCGCTCGACATGATTGGCGGACTGATGGGGGTCACGGCGAGACGCGACAAGCGCGACTGACGGCTTCCCTCGTGCCAATCGCGAAAAACCCTTCAACAGGAACGAACCCTCATGACTTTCAACATTGTCGCCATGATTTGCGCAGCCGGCATGGCGCCTCAGGATTGCGCGCCCGAGCCCGGCTTTTCCCGAGACGTCGCCATCATCGGCCAGGTCTCCAACGAGCTTGGGTGCGGTGTGGAAGCCCAGCAGGACCTCGCCAAAAGCGCGCCGTTCGGCAACCTCGCGGAGGGCGAGTTCGTCAAGATCATGTGCGTGAGACACGGCTGACTGCCCTTCGGGGCTCTGGCTCCCCGGCCCCCCGGCGGTCACGAATCTTTCTTGATCGATGGCCCCGCCCACACCGCTTCCAATGCTTGTCGAAAATAGGTTGAGAACATGAACGTCGACCGGTCGCCAATGTGGATTGGCCTTGCCGATCTTCTCCTCTGCATCCTTTCCGTCGTCATTGTCGCCGTGGCGCCGACCAAGGCGAAGGTCGAGGGGGTGAAGCCCAAGGCCGAATTTCTGATCACCGCCGACTGGCCCGTCGCGCTCGATTCCGACGTCGACCTCTGGCTCGTCGGACCGGACAAGAAGCCCGTGTTTTATGGGGCGCGCGAGGCCGGCTGCGCGTCGCTCGATCGAGACAGCCTCGGCTATTCGACGTCGCAGATCACGCTCGCCGACGGCTCTCTCGCGCAGTCGGAATTGAACAAGGAAACGACGACGATCCGGTGCATCGCGCCGGGCCATTACGACGTCGGCGTCAACCTCTATTCCGACCGGGAACTCGCCAAGGGCGCGAAGTCGATTCCGGTGCGCGTGGAGATCACAGGCCTCAATCCGCAGGTCACGACGCTGTTCGCCGGGAACGTCGAACTCGATCAGGTCGGGCAGACCATCAATGTCGTGAGCTTCGACCTCACTTATGACGGCCAGGTCAAGCTAGCCGATCCGCCGCTCACGCCGGTGACCCATGCGTATGAGCGGGCCAAGCCGTGACCGGAATGGGGTCGCCGTCGTTTCAGGCAGCTCGCTCAGCCACACCCTCATCCTGAGGAGCCCGTAAAACGGGCTCTCGAAGTATGATCCACATTGACCGACCGCGCCAACAAGTCGCGTGTCCTGAAGCGTCCTTCGAGGCCGCTGCGCGGCGCCTCAGGGCGAGGGGTCCGGATTTAAAAGTTGCGCGAAAGTACACTTAACCTACTGAAATCACTGCCACGCGTAAACTTGTGCGCGGGCCCTCACCCAATCCGCTTCTGGAGGAAAAAGCGCTTGTGTCCGGGCGGATAGTCGAGTTCGCCGAACACCGCATAGCCGAGCTTGGGATAGAAGCCCGGAGCCTGGAAGCTGAACGTGTCGACATAAGCCGAGTGGCAGCCGCGCTCGAGCGCCCTCGTCTCGGCGTCGCTCATGAGCTTGCGCCCGATGCCCTGGCCACGCAACGCGCCGCCAACCCATAAATAGCGGATGAAGAGCCAGCCGGAATAGGTTTCGCCCGCGAGCCCGGCGACGATGCTCACCCCATCGCGGGCGAAGACGGCGAGCGGGCGCCATCGCTGATGGCCCGGCCACTTGCTCTCGTTGAACGCTTCGAGCCCGTTCGGCAGCACCTCCACATCGGCGTCGCTCGGCGAGTCCTCTATGTCGAAGCGCAAGGGAAAAGACGGGCTCATCGCACTTCTCCTCAAGAGCCTTGCGCGTCGAGCCGCCAGGAGGCGCGGATCACGCCATCCCTATCGGCGAAGCGGCCGACGATCGCTTCGAGCGCCAACTCCCGCCGCTTATGCGAGGTCACGGTCGCGGTCACCTCGACCCGACCAGCATTGTCCAAAAACGCGCTGTCCAGTCGGCTGAAAGTGAGCTCTGGCACGGCCGCGACATCCCTCACGAGCTGAGCGCGAACATCGGACGCATGCGCCGGGCGGCACTCGATCGAGACGATATAGTGCTGTTCCTCCTCGGACATCTCCATTGGCTGACGATTGATCACACGGACCAGCGGCCTCAGGCCGACGTTGGCCGCAATCACGAGAACGGCCCCGATCAGCCCATAGAGCGCCAGCCCCTCGCCGGCGAGGAGGCCGACCGCGGCCGAGCACCATAGGGTCGCCGCGGTGTTGAGGCCCCGGACATTAAGCCCCTCCTTGAAGATCACGCCCGCGCCAAGAAAGCCGATGCCGGACACAACCTGGGCCGCGATTCGCGTCGCCCCTTCATTGTCTCCAGCGGCGCGCGAATAGGTGATGAAAATAGCCGCCCCAAGCGCGACCAGCGTGTTGGTGCGCAAGCCGGCGAGGTGCTGGCGCCATTGACGCTCGAGACCGATCGACGCGCCAAGGCAGGCGGCGATGAAAAGATTGAGGCCGGCTTGGGCCAGCGCTGCGGCCATGCGACCCCCTCAGGTGGGACGAGCAATACCTTAAATCTGTGAAGGAAACGCCCCAATTCGCCACGAATTATTCACGCCAAATTCAGGCGATCAGAGCATAATCCGACGACCCTCGGAAACCTGGAGGAAACCATGGCCTTACGTAGTTTCTCCCGCGGCGCGATCGCCGCTTTCGTCGGCGCCGCGATGCTTGCCGCATCAAGCGTCCCCTCGTCCGCCTTCACGCTCACCTCGCCGTCGCTTGAACAGCCGGTCGTCGGCGCGGACATTCAGAACGTCTATTGGCACGGTGGGTGGCATGGCGGCTGGCGCGGCGGGTGGCATCGCGGATGGGGCTGGCGCGGCGGCTGGCATCGTTGGGGTTGGGCGGGCGGCCCGCGTTGGGGCTACGGTTGGGGCGGCCCCCGCTACTATGGATTCGGAGGAGGCTACCGCTGCTGGTGGACCCCGTGGGGTTTCCGTCGTTGCGGGTGGGTCTGAGGCCCTTGCGAGCGACCCGCGTAAAAGCGCGGCTTAGCTCTCCATCTTCTCCAGGAGCGCCTCGGAAACCTCGAAATTCGCGGTGACGGTCTGGACGTCGTCGTTGTCTTCGAGGGCGCCGATGAGGCGCAGGATCTTTTCGCCTGCTTCGTCATCGACCGCGATCGTGTTCTGCGGTCGCCACACGATCGCGGCCTTTTCAGGCTCGCCGAACTTCGCCTCGAGCGCCTTCTGCGCGTCGCGCAGCGCCGCGACGGAGGTGATCACCTCGTGCTCTTCCGGGCCCGACGCCACGTCGTCCGCGCCGGCCTCGATCGCCGCCTCGAGCATCGCGTCATCGTCGGCGACCTTGCGATCGAAGACGATGAGCCCGACCCGATCGAACATGAATGAGACCGCCCCAGTTTCCGCGAGCGAGCCGCCAGCCTTGGTGAAATAGGAGCGCACTTCGCCCGCGGTTCGGTTTCGGTTGTCGGTCAACGCCTCGACAATCACCGCCACGCCGCCCGGCGCGTAGCCCTCGTAGCGCACTTCGTCGTAGTTCTCGGTGTCCGCCGAGGACGCCTTCTTGATCGCCCGATCGATGTTGTCCTTGGGCATGTTCTCGGCCCTCGCCTCGAGCACGGCGGCGCGCAGGCGCGCGTTCATGGCCGGATCGGGCAAGCCGAGCTTGGCCGCGACGGTAATTTCGCGCGCGAGCTTGGAGAAGAGCTTGGAGCGAAGCGCGTCCTGCTTGCCCTTCTTGTGCATGATGTTCTTGAATTGACTATGGCCGGCCATATTCGCCTCGGTTGACCCTTCAATTGCGCAAGGTTGCTTCGAATGAATTCGGCCCCCTATACGCTGCGTCCGGGGTCAAGGGAAGACGATCGGGAGGACCGAGATTGACGCCGCACGCCGCCGTTTCGATCACGCCCGGGGTCGACTATTTTCCCGGCTTTCTCGACCGCGCCGCCCAGGAGGCGCTGCGGGACGAGGTGCTGGCGATCCTCAAGCTCGCGCCGCCGTTTCGCCCGCGCATGCCCCGCACGGGCAAGCCGTTTTCGGTCATGATGAGCAATTGCGGCGCGCTCGGCTGGGTCTCGGACGAAGCCGGCTATCGCTATCAGCCCACGCACCCGGAGACTGGGCGTCCATGGCCTGCGATGCCGGAAACGGTCATCGCGGCCTTTGCTGTTATCGCGCCCGATGCGCCTTCCCCGGAGGCCTGCCTGATAAACCTCTATGATCCTGCAGCGCGGATGGGCCTGCACCAGGATCGCGACGAAAACGAGCTTGGCGCTCCCGTGGTCTCATTCTCGCTCGGGGATACGGCGCTCTTTCGCGTCGGCGGCCTTCAGCGCAACGCGCCGACCCGCTCCTTTCGCCTCGCTTCGGGCGACGCGATGTCGCTTGCGGGCGAGAGCCGTCTCGCCTTCCACGGCGTCGACCGCATCATCGCGGGTTCTTCGACCCTCCTGCCAGAAGGCGGCAGGATCAATCTGACCCTGCGACGAGTGACGAAGGCCTCGCCTCGCTGAGCGCTGCTATTCGCCGCTCGACGCCGGCTCCTGCCTGGGCGCGGCCTTCGGACCGCCCTTGGAGACGCCGACCATCGCCGGCCGCAGGACCCGATCCCCGATCGTCCAGCCGCTCTGAACCACCTGGGAGACCGTGCCGGAAGGAACCGTCTCGTCCGGCGCCTCGAAGATCGCCTGGTGAAAATTGGGATCGAACTTCTGGCCCTTGGGGTCGAGCTTCTTGACCCCGTGACGGCCAAGCGCGGCTTCCAGATCCCGCGCGGTCAGTTCGACGCCCTCGATCAGGGAGCGAATCGAAGCATCCGCGTTCGCGCGCGCTTCCGCAGGCAAATGCTCGAGCGCGCGCGAAAGGTTGTCGACAACCGTCAACATGTCGCGCGCGAAGCTGGTCACGCCATATGTCTTCGCGTCCGACACCTCTCGCTCGGTCCGCCGGCGCAGATTCTCCATCTCCGCGAGCGTCCGCAGGACGCGATCCTTCAACTGGCTGTTTTCGGCGTTAAGCGCCTCGACGACGGCGAGAACATCGGGTTCGCCGTTGTCGGGACGAGCGCCTTCGGCCGAGCCCGTCCCACCTTGCGCGGGGGTGTCTGCGCCCCATTCGGCGTTGTTACTACTCATCGTTTCATGAGCCCCATCAGAATTAGCGACGGATATCAGGGCGGACGGGCCAAAAATCAAGCGCGCCGTGAACTGTAAGTTTCAAGCTCCCGTCGTCAAACGCTAGCAAAGTCCGCCAGCAAACGCCGTTTGATTGCTGCTTGCCGCGCTGGCGCGGTGATCTTCTGCCCGGTCAAATCGGTGATGTAAAAGGAGTCCACCGCCTTTTCGCCAAAGGTCACAATATGGGCCGAGCCTATGTTGAGATTGAGGCTCGACAACGAAGCGGTCAGATCCCGCAGGAGGCCGGGCCGGTCGAGACCGGAAACCTCGACCACCGTGTAGCGGCGAGAAAGATTGTTATCGACCGTCACTTCCGACTCGACCGCGAATGCGCCATGCCGATCGTCGCGTGTCTGTTTCGACGGCGTCATTTCGGCCAGCCGCACTTGGCCTCGCAGCGTCTTTTCAATGTTGGACGCAATGCGCCGTCCCCGCCGCAATTCGTCCTCGTCGAGTTCGAAGGCGCGCGAGACAAAAATCGTATCGAGCGCCAGGCCGTCGGTGGTGGTGAAGATCTGCGCGTCGACGATGTTGCCGCCGGCTGCGGCGCAGGCGCCGGCGATGCCGGTCAAAAGCCGCGGGTGGTCCGGCGCGATGACAGTGACCGCAGTCACGCCATGAAAGGCGTCGGTCGTGACCTCCGTCTCCAGCGAATGCGTATCGGCCGCCATTGCGTGAAGCAGTTTGGCGTGGGCCGCCTGCCGAGCAGGCTCCACCTTCAGCCAATAAGCCGGATAGTGCCGCTGCGCATAGGCGTCAAACTCCGGATCGGACCAGCCTGGGAGCAACTTGCGGACGGCTTCCTGAGCTGCTTTGACGCGGCCGGCGCGGTCGATCGCCGAATGACCGCCGCCAAGCGTCACTTCGGTCTCCCAATAAAGCGTGCGGAGGAGCTGGCCTTTCCAGCCGTTCCACACCCCCGGTCCGACCGCCCGAATATCGGCAACCGTGACCACAAGAAGCATTTTGAGGCGCTCTTGTGTCTGCACGATCGCCGACAGCGCCTCCGCGGTTTTCGGATCGAACAGGTCGCGGCCTTGCGCCATGTTGGACATGATCAGATGCTGCTCGACCAGCCAGGCCACACGCTCGGCATTGGAGGCGGTGAGCCCAAGCCGTAAAGCAAGCGCGCGCGCCACCTCGACGCCTGCCCGCGAATGATCAACCCCACGTCCCTTGGCGATGTCGTGCAGGAACGTCGCCAGATAAAGCTCGGTGCGGTGGGCGATCTGCGGCAGGATTTTGGTGGCGAGCGGCAATTCCTCGGCTACTCGTCCGGCTTCAATCGCACTCAGCTCGCCGACCGCGCGAATGAGATGCTCATCGACGGTGTAATGATGGTACATGGAGAATTGCATCATGCCGACGACGCGGCCGAAATCGGGAATGAAGCGGCCGAGGACGCCAGCTTCGTTCATGCGCCGAAGCGCGATTTCGGGGGCGTTGCGTGAGGTGAGCGTTTCCAGAAAGAGCCGGTTCGCCTCCTTGTCCTCGCGCACGCGGGCGTCGATGCGCTTCAGGGATTGCGTGACAAGCCTTGCCGCGTCCGGATGAATTGGCAGGTTCGATCGATCGGCGATCCAGAAGAGCCGGACAAGGTTGACCGGATCGCGTTCAAACACATCGGCGCGGACGACGTTGACCCGATCATTGTCAACCTTGAAATCCTTGGCCTCCTCGATCACGTGGGTGCGCTTCCGAAAGCGCCCGACTAGTCGTCCGAACGCAGGCGTCGTCTTGGCGTGTCGCTCCTCGAGCGCTGCGCAGACGATCGCAGTCAAATCGCCGACGTCCTTGGCGATGAGGAAATAGTGCTTCATGAACCGCTCGACGTCGATCATCCCGGCCCGCGTCGCGTAGCCAAGCTGACGGGCGATCGGCCGTTGAACGTCGAAGCTCAGCCGCTCCTCCGCCCGGCCGGCGAGGAAGTGGAGCCGGCAGCGCACGCTCCAAAGAAACTCCTCGCACCGGCGAAAGAGCGAGAACTCCCGCGGCGAGAACAGCCCCGCCCCGACAAGCTCGTGCGGGTTCTGAACGCGGTAGACGTATTTGGAGATCCAGAACAAGGTGTTGAGGTCGCGCAGGCCCCCTTTGCCCTCCTTCACGTTGGGCTCGACGAGATAGCGCGACGCGCCCGCTTTCCTCACCCGCGTTTCGCGCTCGGCAAGCTTGGCGGCGACAAACTCAGCGGGCGTCTTGGCGACGATCTCCTTGTCGAACCGGGTTCTGAGCGTCTCGAACAGCGCTTCGTCGCCGGTGATGAACCGCGCCTCGACCAGGGTTGTGCGGATCGTCATGTCGGCGCGCGCCTGTTTCAGGCACTCGTCGATTGTTCGCGTCGCGTGGCCAACCTTGAGCTTCAGGTCCCAGAGGACATAGAGCAGCGCCTCGACAACCTTCTCCATTCCGGGCGGTCGACTTGTCGGGCATGAGGAACAGGACATCGACGTCCGAATAGGGGGCGAGCATGCCGCGCCCGTAGCCCCCGACCGCGACGATCGTCGGCAACGTCCCGCTAGATTGCGCGGCGGCAAGCCAACGCGCGGACATGGCCAATCCAACACGGAGCAATTCGTCCGTCTCGCCGCTGAGCTTCTCCGCGCATGCCCGGCCCGTCCCGCCTGCTTCCAGAGCCCGGCGGGCCTCATCCCGCCCGGCGTCGAGCGCCGCCTGCAACGTCTCGACCGCGGCGCGGCGAAAGCCCGCGGCGTCGCCCGAATGACGCTGGTCAAGCGCGGCAAGGTCGTCGAGAAGCTTGGCTCGATCAACGCCATTGAGCGTCGGCGCGGCGGGCGGGCGGCGTTCCACCGCGGGAACCTCGGCGTCTGACATTCGAGGTATATCCTCCCTCGGCCCGGTAATCGCAAGAGCAGCCGGGTTTCGACAGAAATGTCAGGCATTGCCGACTTTGGCCTCGATCGCGTCCCAGATCGCCACGGCGAGATCGGGCCCGCCGACCTTCTTGATCGCGCGAATGCCGGTCGGCGAGGTGACGTTGATCTCCGTCAAATAGCCATCGATGACGTCGATGCCGACGAACAAAAGACCGCGCCGCCTGAGTTCCGGACCGATGGTCGAGCAGATCTGCCGTTCCTTCTCGGTTAGCTCCGTCTCCCTTGCCGCCCCGCCTCTCACCATGTTCGAGCGGATGTCGTCGCCGGTTGGGACGCGATTGATCACGCCCTTGGCCTCGCCATCGACGAGAATGATCCGCTTATCGCCCCGAGCGACCTCCGGCAGGAACTTCTGAATGACCCACGGCTCGCGGAGAGTCGTGCTGAAGAGGTCGAACAGCGAGCCGAAGTTCGGGTCCTGAACGGCGACCTTGAACACCGACGCGCCGCCGAAGCCATAAAGCGGCTTCATCACCACTTCGCCATGGCTAGCCCGGAAAGCCTCGATCGCC
Organism: uncultured Alphaproteobacteria bacterium; assembly: GCA_963737365.1. Lineage (GTDB taxonomy): Bacteria > Pseudomonadota > Alphaproteobacteria > Rhizobiales > Beijerinckiaceae > Roseiarcus. Next base: position 489,983 of record CAVTSD010000001.1, on the reverse strand, counting down.
GCCTTGTCACGAGCGATCAGAGTGGGCGGCATGAGTTCCGGAAAGTCCATCACGAAGAGCTTTTCGGGCGAATCGCGCACGCCGCGCGGGTCGTTGACGACGAGCGTTTTCGGGTGGATGCGCTCGAGAAGATGCGTCGTCGCAATATAGGCGAGGTCGAACGGCGGATCCTGGCGCAACAGCACCACATCGACGGTCGAGAGGTCGACAAGCTTGGCCTTCTCGAGACGCGCGTGATCGCCCTCGACATCCTTGACCGTGAGCGGCTCGGCCATCGCTTCCACGCGCGTGCCGTTCAGTCTCAGGCGGTCGGGCGTGTAGTGCAGGATGCGGTGGCCGCGCGCCTGGGCCTCGAGAAGAAGCGCAAAGGTCGAATCGCCCGCGATGCGGATGCGCTCGATCGGGTCCATCTGCACGGCGACGGTCAGGGGCATGGGCGTCCGGTCGAGAGCGAGAAGCGGATTTCAGGGTCAGTCGATCTCAAGCCTATACGCGTCCGCCTCGTGGCGGGGAAGCCGGCCGCGGGCGACGAAAACCGCATCGCCCCGCAACGTCAGGCCGGCCGCCCATGGGTTTCGCGTGAGCCAGACGCGGGCGGCGCGAGCGATTCGCCGCCGTTTGGTTGCGCTGATCGCAATCGCCGCGACTTCCAGATCAGCCCGAGCCTTGACTTCAACGAAGGCGATCGAGCCGCCTCGTCGCGCGACGAGGTCGATTTCGCCGCCCGAGACGACGAACCGCCGCGCCAGGATCGTATAGCCCTTGAGGCGCAGGAGCAGCGCCGCGACCGACTCGGCCCTCAGCCCGTAGACATGGGCTTCGCGTCGTCTCTCTGTTCGCGTCCCCGCCCTGCCTCTCACCGTTGGGCGCCCGCGAGCGCGAGCGCCCGCGCATAAACCTGCCGTCTCGGCAGCCCATGCCTGGCGGCAATCGTGGCGGCGGCGTCCTTGACTGACAGGTTTGTCAGTTGCTCGGCGATTTCCCGGTCGAGCGCGACTTCGGACACCGCGGGCCGCTCTTCCGCCGCGCCGACGACAATAACGATCTCCCCTCTGGGCGCTTCGCCCGCTGCATATTCGGCGGCGAGCTCGTCCAGCCTGCCGCGCCTCACCTCCTCATGCAGCTTGGTCAATTCGCGCGCCACCGCCGCCGGCCGAGGCCCGAGTTCGGCCGCGAGGTCGGCGAGCGTTTCGGCGAGCCTTCCCGCGGACTTCATAGAAAATCAGCGAGCCTGGCACGGCCGCGAGCGCGTTGATCCGCTCACGTCGGGCGGACGAGCGAGGCGGCAGAAATCCTTCGAAATAGAACCGGTCCGTCGGCAGGCCAGCGACGCAAAGCGCCGCGAGCGCCGCCGAGGGGCCTGGCGCCGCGACGACAGCAAAGCCCTGCGCGATCGCCTCCGACACGAGTTTATAGCCGGGGTCGGAAATGAGCGGCGTCCCCGCATCGGAGATGAGGGCCAGCGCCTGCCCCTCGGCGATCCGTTTCAGCGCTCGAGGGCGCGCCTCGGCGGCGTTGTGCTCATGATAGGCCGAGAGCGGGCTCTCGATGCCGTAACGCGCGAGCAGCGTGCGCGACACGCGGGTGTCCTCGGCCAGGATCGCATCCGCGCCCGCCAGGATCGCCAGCGCTCGCAGCGTCACGTCGGCGAGGTTGCCAATTGGCGTCGCCACGACGTAAAGACCCGGATCGAGCGTCGCCGCCGGCAGGGTCGCCTCGCCAATGTGAAAGGTTCGGCTCGAGCGAACAGTCTTGACGATGTCCGACTGAGGAGCTTTTGCCGCGGTCATTGCGCTTCAATCCGTCAATCAGCTGGCTGGCTCAACGATCGACGCATAGCCAAGCGCAGGTGAAAATGCCACAATTTCCGTCGACAGCGAGCAAAAGGCGGCCATCGCGCGCTGACGTTTCGAATAGGACGGCGCGACGCGCTTCCCCGCGCCAGCGCCGCTCAGCCGAGAGGTGGGTATGAGGTTTGCCGCTGATGAGCCGGCAGCGCGAGGAGGCCTGACGAGGCGCGCCTTGCTTGGCGGCGGGATGGCTTTCGCGCTCGCGGGCTGCAATTCGCCTGGGCTCGAGATGCCGGGCGACGCTGGCGGGCCCACGCCTGCGCCCGCTCAGCCGGCGAGCGCCCCGCCCGTGGGCGAAACGATGGGCACTGGCCCCGTTCGCGTCGGCATGATCCTGCCCCTCACCCAAAACGGCGCCCCAAGCCCGATCGGCGCCTCGATGCACAATGCGGCGCAGCTCGCGATCAGCGATTCCGGCTCGACTTCCATTACGCTCATGATTCAGGACGACCATTCGAGCGCCGACGGCGCCGCCCAGGCGGCTCAAGCTGAACTCGGCGCCGGGGCGCAGCTCATTCTCGGCCCCGTTTTCGCCAATGATGTGCGGTCGGCGTCAGCGGCGGCAAAAGCGGCGGGCAAGCCGATGATCGCGTTCTCGACCGACGTCACCGTCGCGGCGCCGGGCGTCTATCTCCTGTCTTTCCTGATCCAGGGTTACGTCGACCGGGTCCTTCAATATGCCGTCTCGAGCGGCAAGAAGTCGTTCGGGATCCTCGCCCCGCAGAACGACTACGGCAATGTGGCCGCCCAGCGGTTCCAGGAGATGGCGGGGAACGTCAATGCGCAGGTCGTCGTGACCGCCCGCTACGCAAGCGGGCAGATCGCAACCGCCGCCGGGCAGATCGCGGCTGTCCAGGGTCAACTCGACGCTTTGTTCATTCCCGAGCAGGCGGATGCGATGGCGGCGGTCGCGAGCGCGCTCGGCTCGGCGAACGTCAAGACCCAGTTTTTGGGCACCGGCGTCTGGAACGACGCCCGGGTGCTCAAATTGCCGCAGATGCAGGGCGCCTGGTTCTCGGCCCCCGACAATTCTGGCTTCGACGCGTTCGCGCAGCGCTACAAGGCCAAGTTCAACAGCGATCCGGCGCGTCTCGCCACGCTCGCCTATGACGCGGTGACCCTGGCCGCGGCGCTCGCCCACAACGGCGGACCGGACTCCTTCAACCAGGCGGCGCTGACCAACATATCGGGCTTCAACGGCGCCGACGGGGTTTTCCGATTCAAGGCCGACGGAACCAACGAGCGGGGGCTGGCGGTGATGGAGATCGCGGACGACGGCGCCAAGGTGATCAGCCCCGCGCCGCGAAGTTTTGCCGCGGGGTGAATGAGGGCGACAGGCGCGCTCTCAATTCTGACTTCTCACGGCGCATGAGCCGACGCCCGGCGTCTGGCGCGGTTGCGTTTCCCCGGCAGTTGAACGACGCTGTCTGCGTCGCCTCGAGGAGGGCCTGCATGCTTCGGCGAGCTTTCGCCTTCTTTCTCCTTCTGACGCTCGCCGCTGCGCCCGCCCGCGCCGAAGAACCGCTTCGGATCGGCGTTCTCAACGACCAGTCCGGCCCCTATGCCGATTTGTCGGGACCAGGCGGTGCGGAAAGCGCGCGGATGGCGATCGAGGATTTCGGCGGCTCTGTGCTCGGCAAACCTATCGAGCTCCTGGTCGCCGACCACCAGAACAAGGTCGATGTCGGCCTCGCCGTCGCGCGCCAATGGTATGACGAGCGCGGGGTGAGGGCGATCTTCGACATCACCAATTCGGGCGTGGGGCTGGCGGTTCAGGATCTGGCCAAGGCTCGCGACCGGATCGTCATTTTCGATTCGGCCTCGTCATCCGATCTCACCGGCAAGGCCTGCTCGCCGAACGGCGTCCAATGGAACGCCGACAATTGGTCGAACGGGGTGGCGCTAATGCGCCTCCTTATCAAGCAGAAACTCGACAGCTTCTTCTTCATCACCGCCGATTACGCCTTCGGCGCGTCCCTCGAGGCCGACGCGCGCGACGCCATCGCGAAGGCCGGTGGAACCGTGGTCGGGAGCGTCCGCTCGCCGCTCAACACCGCCGATTTCAGCTCGTACCTCATCGCCGCCCAGGCGTCGAAGGCCAAGGTGGTCGTGTTCGCGATCACCGGCGCCGATCTTTCCAATGCGCTGAAACAGGCGAGCGAGTTCAACCTCGCCGAGGGGCAATATCTGGCGACGCCGATCACGTACTTGAGCGACGTCAACGCGGCCGGTCTCGATGTCGCGCATGGCCTCACCTTCATGCAATCCTGGTATTGGGATCTCGATGACAAGACGCGCGAATTCGCCAAGCGCTTCTACGCCCGGCGGGGCCGCATGCCGAATGACAATCAGGTCGCGGTTTATTCCTCGGTTCGCCACTATCTCGCAGCCGTGGCCAAGGCGGGGACTGAGGACACCGGAGCGGTGATGAAGGCGATGCGGGAAGCGCCAATCCACGATGTTTTCACCGCCGATGGCAGGATTCGCGCCGACGGACGGGTGCTCTATGACCGGTACCTCATGCGGGTGAAGACGCCGGCGGAATTGAAATATCCGTGGGATTATCTGACGGTCGTCGCCAAGATACCGGCCGCCGACGCTTTCCGCCCGCCAGGCGCGGGCGGCTGCTCGCTGGCGCGATAGCGGAATGAACTGGGGGGCCGTCGCCGACCGCGTCCGCCGCGCTCAGCCAGCGCGGCTCAATCCGCGTCGACCTGGCGACCCTGGGCCACGCCAACGTGAAACGGCGCGCAGCATTTCATTGCGGAAAAAGACAAATTGTGCTATATAATTTCTGCGGGCAGACCTTAGCCAAACGACGGAATAACATCGCCAGTTTGACCAAGTTTTCATCGTGGTTGGCGTTTTTATTGGTATGCGTCCGGACTCTGCACATGACGTCAGGGCTTGACGTGGTTTTCGGGGCGCCAGGCCCACGGCAGGAGCTCGTCGAGCCGATTGACGGGGTGTCCGTCGATCATGCGCTGGAGCACGTCGACGAGATAGGCGTAGGGCTCGACGCCGTTGAGCTTGGCGGTTTCGACCAAGGTGCAGACGATAGCCCAACGTTCGCCGCCGCCGTCGCTGCCCGCAAAGAGATGGTTCTTGCGGCCAAGCGCAACGGGACGAATCGCGCGCTCGACCGGATTGGTGTCGAGCTCGATGCGTCCGTCGTGCAGAAAGCGCGTCAGTCCGTCCCAACGGGAAAGCGCATAGCGGATCGCTTCGGCAAGCGCGCTGCGCCCCGATACCCGGGGCAGTTGCGCTTCGAGCCAATCGCGCAAGGCCTCGACGATCGACCTGGAACACGACTGTCGTTCCGCAAGGCGGCGAGCAGGCGACTGTCCGCGCACGCGCGCCTCGACGGCATAAAGTTCGCCGATCCGGCTCAGCGCCTCGGCCGCAATGGGCGAGCCGGTGGCTTCCGCGACTTCGTAGAACTTGCGTCGCGTGTGCGCCCAACAGGCGGCAAGTACGACATCGCCATTGGCGGTCAAGCGCTCGAAGCCGGCATAGCCGTCGACGTGGAGCACGCCCTTGAAGTTTTCGAGATGCGCGGCCGGACGTTCCGCCTTGCGGTCGGGCGCGAACAGGAAGACCGCCGCCGGCGGCTCGGGTCCGCACCATGGCCGTTGTTCGCGCGCGTAAACCCAAAGTCGCCCCGTTTTCGTTCGCCCGCGGCCCGGATCGAGCACGGGAACCGGCGTATCGTCGGCAAAGAGATGGTTGGACGCGAAGACATTCTTGCACAGCCGCTCGTGCAGGGCTTCCAGCCACCAGCAGGCGCCGCCGACCCATCCGGCCAGCGTCGAGCGCGCGAGATCGACTCCATGCCGGGCGAAGATTTGCGACTGACGATAGAGCGGCGTGTGATCGCAATATTTGGCGATCAGCACCTGCGCGAGCAGCGCCGGCGTCGCCATGCCGCCGGCGATCGGGCGTTCCGGAGCCGGCGCCTGAGCGATCGTACCGCAGGCGCGGCAAGCGTATTTTGGACGGGCGATGCGCAGGACGCGAAGCTGCGCGGGAACCCAGTCCAGCATCTCGCTCACGCTCTCGCCGATGGAATGGACCGCGCCGCCGCAGCACGCGCAGGCCTGGCTATCGACATCGAGCCGGACATCTTCGCGCGGCAGATGATCGGGCAGCGGTTTGCGCCGGGACCGCGTATCGGCCGGCGTTTCCTCCGCGCTTGTTTCGACCGCCGGGCGGCTTTCGCGAACGCGCGCGACATCGCTGTCGAGGTCCTCGAGAGCGAGCGCCATCTGGTCGGGGTCGAGGCGTTCGGAGCGGCGTCCGAACTGCGCCCGCTGGAGCTTCTTGATGATGAGCTGAAGGCGCTCGATCTCGCCGTTGCGGCTTTCGACGACCGCCGCCATGTCGCGCACCAGATGGTGCAGAAGAGACGTATCGACAGGCAGATTGTCGAGATCAATTCGCATGCTCAATTCTACTTTGAACGTCCCTCCAAGCCCAGCATTTTCTCTATTGTTTGCTTGATGTTCAGCGCATTTTCAACCAGCCATCGCCGGTCTCCAGACGCGCTCTGGAGCGCGCCAGTCGATGCCTTCGATCAGCATGGCGAGCTGCGCCGGACTGAGCGCGACGGAGCCTTCGAAGCCTACCATCCGAGGCCACACGAAGCCGCCCCGATCGAGCCGCTTGGTGAACAGGCACAGCCCGTTGCCGTCCCAGAACAGGATCTTCAGCATCGACGCTCTCCTGCCTCGGAAGGCGAAGAGGTGGCCGCAGAACGGATCCTTCTTCAGCGTGCCCTGAACCAGCATCGCGAGCCCATCCATGCCCTTCCGCATGTCGGTGTAGCCCAGCGCCAGATGCACTTTCACGCCGGCCGGAACGATCATCATCGTACCGCCTCCCGCTCAGCGACGTGTCGCCGCACCGCATCCGGATCGGCGCCCGATGGGGCGAACACCCGCCGTCCATCGGGCAGATCGACCGCGGCCATGCCGACAGGCGGCTGCAACAGATCGTACAGCACGAAAGGCGTTGACCTTGCGCCCGTTCGTCCGTCGGCCAGCGTCACGGCCGCCAGTTTCGCGGGCTTGGCCTTGCCGAGGCCGAGGTCGGCGCGCCAGCGGAACACCATGCTGGTTGCGACGCCATGGCGGCGACAAATCGCCGCCACGCTCACCCCGGCCTGTTCCGTTTCCATCACGATGGCGAGCTTCTCTTCATCGGTGAAGCTGCGCCGGTTCCCCCGCCGATCGCGCGGCGGTTCGCTCTTCGGAGCCTCTGTCAAGCTCGTTTCGAGCGTTTCTCTCTTAGCAGCGCTGCTAGCGCCGCCGCTTATTTTCGGGCGGGCGCTCGGATGAAGACGGGCGCGCCAGTCGACCTCGACCTCGCCGCCCTCGAGAAGATCGCGCCAGCGCCGCAGGCTGATCACCGAGATATGATGTGCGGCGGCGTAATGCGCAGCCGCCATTCCGCTCCACGTCATCGCCTCGACATGCATTGCCCAGAACGCCTGGACGGCGATCGAACGCTTGGATTTGCACAGCGGAGAAGGACCCCGGCGACGACGCAAGAGACGCTGCTCGCGCAAGAGTTCCGCTGCTTTCCGGGCGCCATCGGCGCCTTCCAGGGCCTTCAGCCAGCGTACGAATGTCCCCTCCGTCAGCCGGTGCGCGCTGCAATATCGGGCTCGGCTGAGGCCGCTACGACGCCACGCCTCCACGTGAACCGACCACCATTGCCGCCTGGCTCTGTTCTCGAAGTGTTTCGACGCCACCGGAGATCCTCCATTGCCCGAAGGAACCCGAAATGCCGCGACAGCGCACGCCCCAATCACCGTGCAGAGACCGGACGCTTACTTTTATTGGGTCTGGGTTGAAGAGAAATTTTTTGTTTGAATCGGCTGTAACCCATTGAAAAGGCCCGATTCCAAAAAATAAACGCTAGCAAATCGGAGTTTTTTTACTAGCGTTTATGAGCGTTTACAGGCTTTTATTATCGTCTATTTGCGCGCTGCCGGACAGCGTTAGCGCTCCTTCGCCTCGGGTAAACCGCGCCTAGAGCATGCTCGGCAGCACCCGGTCGGGCGGCCGATGGCCGTCGACGAAGGTGCGGATGTTGATGATCACCTTCTCGCCCATGTCGGCGCGGCCCTCATGCGTCGCCGAGCCCGTATGCGGCAGGAGCGTGACCTTGCCCATTTTCGCGAGCGCGACCAGCTTCTCGTTGACAGCCGGTGCGTGCTCGAACACGTCGAGACCGGCGTTGGCGAGTTCGCCCGCTTCCAGCATCCGAACGAGCGCATTCTCGTCGACCACCTCGCCTCGCGCGGTATTGATGAGAATGGCGTCCGGGCGGAGATATTTCAGCCGCCGGGCGGACAAGAGATGGAAGGTGCCCGGCGTATGGGGGCAATTGATCGAGACGAAATCCATTCGCGCCAACATCTGGTCGAGCGAATCCCAGTAAGTCGCCTCGAGCGCTTCCTCGACTTGCGCCGCGACCCGACGGCGATTGTGGTAGTGGATCGACATGCCGAAAGCGCGCGCCCGGCGGGCCAAGGCCTGGCCGATGCGGCCCATGCCGATGATGCCCAGGCGCTTGCCGGTGATGCGCCGTCCCAGCATCCAGGTCGGCGACCAGCCGGCCCATCGCCCTTCGGGAATAACGCGCGAGCCCTCCACCAACCGTCGCGCCGTCGAGAGAATCAGGGCCATCGTCATGTCCGCCGTGTCCTCGGTGAGGACGCCCGGCGTATTGGTGACCGTGATCCCGCGCCGCAGCGCGCTGGTCACGTCGATATGATCGACCCCATTGCCGAAATTGGCGATCAGCTTCATCTGATCGCCAGCTTGCGCGATCATCGCGGCGTTGATCTGATCGGTGATGGTCGGCACCAGGACGTCGGCCTCGCGCATCGCCTCGACGATCTCGGCCTGGGACATAGGCCTGTCGTCGATGTTGAGGCGAGCGTCAAACAGCTCGCGCATCCGGGTCTCGACAAGTTCCGGCAGCCGCCGCGTAACCACAACGAGGGGTTTTTTCTTGATCATGAGCGCCGCTCTTACCGCTCGCGCGGCGTTGACGCCGCCCCTGCCGCCATCATCGGTTTCGCGCCTTCATTGAGTTCACGCCGCGTTAACGACAGACGACGCAAATGGATTTGCCGGCGCGCCCACAAACTTCGATCCGCCGGGTTGGCCTCCTTAGCAGAAGAGCGGGCAAAGACAAGGATGGCTGGATCGCTGTCAAGGAAGGCGGGATGAACCAAGACAAGCCGACAATCAAGGCGCCCGCGCTTAACCGCCGCATCGTGCTCGCTCTGGCCTGCGTATGGATCGTTGCGCCCCTCGCCGCGGTCGCCGACCCCGTCGGACCGGTCACCAAATTGCCGCTGCCCCGGTTCGCCAGTTTGAAAACCGACCGGGTCAACCTGCGAGAGGGCCCGTCCAAGGACCACTCGACAAAATGGGTCTATGAGCGGGCCGGGCTCCCGGTCGAGATTACCGCCGAATTTGAGATTTGGCGCAAGGTCCGCGATTCCGAAGGGGTCGAGGGCTGGGTGCTTCATTCGCTGCTGTCTGGCCGGCGTACGGCATTGGTTACGCCAAACAAAAAAGGCGAGATTTCGAAGCTCTATGCCCGCAGCTCCGCTTCGGCCGATTTGGCCGCGACGCTGCAATCGGGGGTGATCGTCAACATCCGCAATTGCGACGGCGCCTGGTGCCTTGTCGATGGAGACGGATTTAAAGGATATATCGAGCAGGAGAAATTGTGGGGCGTGTACCCCGACGAAAAAATTCAATGAGGCCGAGCCGAGCGCTTTGGCCGCACCTGCCGGCCGGCGTTTGCCCCCGCGGCTCATGTCTTGCAGCGCGGGCGTGACAGGGCTACGGAGCAGGAGCCCCTTCGACAGGAACTCCGAACCCGATGAGAAAAGTCTACGCCAACGCGGACGAGGCGCTCGCCGGCCAGATCAAGGATGGCATGATCTTGATGGCGGGCGGATTTGGCCTGAGCGGGGTCCCCGAGACGCTGATCGAAGCGGTGCGTAAATCAGGCGCCAAGAATCTGACCTTTGTTTCAAATAACGCGGGCGTCGACGGGATCGGCCTCGGCATTCTCTTGGAAACCGGCCAGATCAGGAAGATGATTTCGAGCTACGTCGGCGAGAACAAGATCTTCGCGCGCATGTATCTCGCGGGCGAACTCGAGCTCGAATTCAATCCGCAAGGAACGCTCGCCGAGCGCATCCGCGCCGGGGGCGCCGGAATCCCAGCGTTTTTTACCCGCACTGGGGTCGGCACCGTGATTGCGGAGGGCAAGGAAGTCCGCGAGTTCAACAACGAGGCCTATGTCATGGAGACGGGCCTCGTCGCCGACATTTCCTTGGTTCACGCCTGGAAGGGCGACACGGAAGGCAATCTTGTCTACCGAAAGACGGCGCGAAACTTCAATCCGAATATGGCGACGGCAGGGCGCCTGACGATCGCCCAGGTTGAACATCTGGTCGAGCCTGGCGAGCTCGACGGCGACCACATCGTCACCCCAGGCGTCTATGTTCAGCGCATCGTTCACGTTCCTAACGAGATTAAGCGCATCGAGCAGCGCACGACCCGCAAGCGCGACGCAGCCTGAGCATTTCGGAGGCAGACCCATGGCTTGGACCCGCGATCAAATGGCGGCGCGCGCCGCTCAGGAGCTTAAGGACGGCTTCTACGTCAATCTCGGCATCGGCATTCCGACGCTGGTGTCAAACTACATCCCAAAGGGAATGAGCGTGCAGCTGCAGAGCGAGAACGGCATGCTGGGGATGGGGCCGTTCCCGCTCGAGGGCGAGGAGGACCCCGACCTCATCAACGCCGGCAAGCAGACCGTCACGCAATTGCCGACGACGAGCTTCTTCTCCAGCGCCAATTCGTTCGCCATGATCCGCGGGGGGCACATCGACCTCGCCATCCTTGGCGCCATGCAGGTCGCCGAGAATGGCGACCTCGCCAACTGGATGATCCCCGGCAAGATGGTGAAGGGCATGGGCGGCGCGATGGACCTCGTCGCCGGGGTCAAACGCATCGTCGTAGTGATGGAGCACTCAGCCAAGGACGGCCCGAAGCTCCTGCATCATTGCACCTTGCCCCTGACCGGCGCGAGGGTCGTCGACCTCGTGATCACCGATCTTGGCGTGTTCACGATCGACAAGCACGGATCAAACGGCATGGCGCTCATCGAGCTGGCGTCCGGCGTGACCCTTGAAGAGATCGCCGCCAAGACGGAGGCGACCTACCGGATCGCCCTGAACGAGCCCAGTCGGGTCGCGGTCGCGGTTTAGCCAACCAGCGACGCGCCGGCGCCATTTGCGAGCCCTTTTGGAGCGGTTCCAGAGGGTTGTGGCGCCGTTCCCGAGTCTCTCACTACACTCCAACTCGAACCGAGCGGCTGGCCTCGATAGAGCTGGCCGCCCGCTCGCTGAATCCGGTTATTTCTTGATCAAGGGGCAAGCTGAATCGGCGAGCTTGCCGTACGCCTCTTCGCCCTTCATCGTTTTGAGGATCTTGTAGAAATCCCAATCGCCCTTCGATTCGGCCGGGGTCTTCACCTGAACGATGTACATGTCCTTCTCCAGGAGACCGTCGGGACGGATCACGCCGTCGGTGACGAACATGTCATTGATCTTCGTCTTCTTCAGCTGCTCCATGACCTTGTCCGGGTCGGTCGAGCCAACCGCCTTAACCGCGTTGAGGTAGGTGAGCGTAGCCGAGTAATAAGCGGCCTGGGGGAAGGTCGGCATTTTCTTCGTCTTTTCGAAAAACCGGTTCGCAAACGCCCGAGTTGTGTCGTTCGTGTTCCAGTACCAAGACGTCGTCAGCACGAGCCCCTGCGCGATTTCAAGGCCCAGCGCGTGGACGTCGGAAAGGAAGACGAGCAACGCCGCCGGCCTCATCGTCTTGGTAAGGCCGAATTCCACCGCCGCCTTGAGCGAGTTCGACGTATCCGTTCCAGCATTGGCGAGCGCAAGCACCTGCGCACCGGAGCTCTGCGCCTGGAGGAGATAGGAGGAGAAATCCGACGTCCCGAGCGGCACCCGAACGTCGCCGACCACGCTTCCCCCGCCCGCCTTGACGACCTCCGTGGCTCCCGCCTCCAATTGCTTTCCGAAGGCGTAGTCTGCGGTGATGAAGAACCAGCTCTTGCCGCCCTCTTCGAGGATTGTTTTGGCGGTTCCGTTCGAAAGCGCCGTCGTATCGTAGCCGTAGTGGATCGTATAGGGCGTGCAGTCCTTGCCGGTCAGCGACGCGCCCGCCGCCCCGATGGCGAAAAAGGGGACCTTCTTCTCCTTGGCCGCGGCGGACATGGCTAAACTGACGCCGGTGTTCGAGCCGCCCAGAAGCATTGTCATGCCGTCCGTGTCAGCCCATTCGCGGACCTTCTCCGCCCCGAGAGCCGGCTTGTTTTGATGATCGAAAGTCAGGATCTGGATCGGTTGCCCGAGCACCGATCCGCCAAAATCGGCGATCGCCATTTTGATCGAACTCAACGCCGGCCGCCCCGATGACGTCGGCGTAGGGTCCCGACATATCGTCAATGTCGCCGATCACGACCTTGTTATCCGCGGCAAAGGCTGCATGGGCGGAAAACGCGGTGGACAGGGCTCCCGCCAGCAGCAATGTCCGACTGAGTGATTTCATGCCATTCCTCCCGAGTTCCACAGCTCGTCCGGCGGCGCGCCGTCGATGCCTTAGCCTTATGAGACATAATGCTTGGCGCTGCGATGCATGGCAACTTGCGCTTTAGTCGAGTCCCGCTTGGCCCCTAGCCGGCGCGCATCTATAAGTCGCCATGGCGCGACGAGAGTCACGACAGGCAAGGGCGGCGAGGACCGAGGCGATCTTTGAGCGCCTGGCGGCCGCCAATCCCGTTCCGAAGGGCGAACTCAAATACCTCAATCCCTTCACGCTGCTGGTCGCCGTTGTGCTGTCGGCGCAAGCGACCGACGCGGGCGTGAACAAAGCCACGCCAGCGCTGTTCGCCATCGCCGACACTCCGGAGAAGATGGCCGCTCTCGGCGAGGAACGCGTTACCGAACTCATCAAGACCATCGGGCTTTATCGGACCAAGGCCAGAAACGTCATCGCCCTATCGCGCGCGATCGTCGAACGGCATGGCGGCGAGACGCCTCGCATCCGTGAGGAGCTGGAAGCCCTACCCGGCGTTGGCCGCAAGACCGCGAACGTCGTGCTCAACACGGTCTTCGGCGAGCCGACGCTGGCCGTGGACACTCATGTCTTCCGCGTCGCCAATCGCCTGAACATTGCTCCCGGCAAAACGCCGCGCGAGGTCGAAGACGGCCTCATGCGCGTGGTTCCGGACCGGTTCCTGCTGCACGCCCATCATTGGCTGATCCTGCATGGCCGATATGTCTGCGTGGCCCGCAAGCCGTTGTGCGGGGTATGCGTGCTGGTCGATCTCTGCCCATACGAGCCAAAAAACCTACCGACCAGCGGCTGAACGCCACGAAGCGCCCTCAGGCGCCGTCGGCGCGATTGAAGCGAACCATCCGGGGGCGGGCGCATCCTCGGCATGGGAACGTTGGGCAACCTTGCCCCTTGAGGCGGCGACCGGATAGGACTCTGCCTCGATGCTCAATATCGTCCTGCTCCTGGCCGTCCTCGCGACCTTGCTCGTGGTCGTCGCCGTCTCCCAGCCGGTGGCGGTGCACCTGAAGGTTGCCCCGGTGGTGCTCCTTGCCGTCATCGGAGTGGCGATCGGCGCGGTGTCGATTGTCTTGGTCCACACGCCCGTTTCCGATCGCTTTGGGAACTATGCAGGGCTGTTCGCCGACCTGCCGGTCGGGGCGGAAACCTTCATTTACGTCTTTCTGCCGCTGCTGGTCTTCGAGGGCGCGATCACGGTCGACGTTCGGCGCATGCTCGAGGACGCCGCGCCGATTCTGATGCTGGCCGTTGTCGCGACAATCGTGTGCACCGCGGTGGTCGGCTTCGCGCTCTGGCCGATCGCTGGCCTGCCGCTGGTGGTCTGCCTGTTGCTCGGCTCGGTGGTGGCGACCACCGATCCGGCGGCGGTCATTGCGGTGTTCCGCGATGTCGGCGCCGCGGCGCGGCTAACTCGCCTTGTCGAAGGCGAGGCGCTTCTGAACGATGCGGCGGCGATCGTCATGTTCACAGTGCTGCTCGGGGTCATCGTATCTGGACAGCAGCCCAACCTCCTGGTTGGCGAGGAGCAGTTCCTGGTTTCCTTCTTCGGCGGCGCGGCTCTGGGCCTTCTGGCCGGGCGGGCGTTGCTGCAGCTCATCCCCTGGACGCGCGACGACCGGTTGGCCGAAGCGACGCTGACCGTCGCGCTTCCCTATCTCGTCTTCATCGCCGCCGAGCAGGTCGTGCACGTTTCCGGCGTTGTCGCCGTGCTCTGCGCCGGATTGACGGTCAGCGCTTTCGGGCGATCGCGCATTACCCCCTACAATTGGTCGTTCATCACCGATCTTTGGGCGCAGATCGCCTTCTGGGCGCATTCGCTGGTCTTCGTGCTGGCTTCGATCCTGGTGCCGAAGCTATTGATCGACATGCAGTTCCACGACGTTGTGCTGCTCGCGGCGCTGATCGTGGCGGTGTTCGCGGCGCGCGTTCTCGTGCTCTTCCTGCTCTTGCCCCTGTTGAGCCTGGCCAAACTCACCGAGCCGATCAGCACCGCCTATAAACTAGCGATCGCCTGGGGCGGCTTGCGCGGCGCCTTGACCTTGGTGCTAGCGCTCGCCGTCACCGAGAATTCGCAGCTAACGCCTGAGATCCAGAGGTTTGTTGCGGTGCTCGCCACGGGCCTCGTGTTGTTCACTCTGCTCGTCAACGGCACGACGTTGCGCTTCGTGATCCGCCTCCTGCGTCTTGATCAATTGTCGCCGGTTGACCAGGCGTTGCGCGATCGGGTCTTGGCGCTCTCCTACACCGAGGTCGCCGAGACCATTCGATCGACGGCGAACGAGCATGAGATCTCTCTTTTAGCGGTGACCAGCGCGCTCGCGCCCTATGAGGCCGGGATGGCGGCGGCACAATCGCCCGGCGCCGCCGAAGCGAGCCTTACCGATCATCAACGCCTCGCGATCGGCTTGGTGGCGCTTGGCAACCAGGAAAGAATGCTGGCGCTTGAAATTATGGCGGAGCGAGCCGCCTCGCCTGTCACCGTGCAGGCGCTCTTGCGCAACGCTGAAGCTCTGGGCGAAGGCGCGAGGAGCGGCGGCCGACTCGGCTACCAGAGAGCGGCCGACGCTGCGCTCGCCTTCCCTTTCTCTTTCGCCGTTTCCTATTTCTTCTATCGCCGTTTTGGCATCGTGCGCTTCCTCGCCGATCGGCTCGGCGACCGCTTCGAGATGCTCCTCGTTACGCGTCTCTTGATCCAGGAGCTCACGGGCGCGCACGCCGTACGATCGCGCTCGATTTTTGGCGAGCGGGTTGTCGAGCTGATCGACGTCATTCTCAAGGCCCGTCTTAAGCGCACGACGGCGGCTCTCGACGCGTTGCGCCGGCAATATCCTCAATACGCGGCTGCCCTCGAAGCGAGGTTTTTGCGCCAGTCGGCGATGCGCCGAGAGATGGGTCGCTATGACGCCCTGTTTCAGGAAGGCCTCATCGCGGCCGAGGTCTACGAAGACCTCAAGGGCAGCGTCGAGGACAGAAAGAGAGAAGCGCGGCCTCGCTTTGACCTTGGACTCGATACCCGCGAGTTGATCGGAAGGCTCGACTTGTTCGCCGACCTCAACGACCAGCAGCTCGAGCGGGTGCAGAAGCTGCTCAAGGCCCGGTTCGCGGTGCCTCGCGAGCTGATCGTAAGAGAGGGAGATCAGGGTGACGCCTGCTACTTCATCGCCTCAGGCGCTGCCGAAGTGGTGTTTCCGGGTCGCCGCATACCGCTTGGCAGCGGCGACCTCTTCGGCGAGATGGCGCTCCTCACCGGCATGACGCGCCAGGCCGATGTCGTCGCCATGACCTATTGCCGGCTCCTGGTGCTGCGGAAGGTCGATTTCGATCGTTTCATGGAGGACAATCGCGACATCCGTCTCGTGATTCATAACATTGCCGAGACGCGCTCGACGATGAACCGGTCGGATGAGACGAGCCCCGGTCTCGCCTGAGCTTCTCCGGCGGCGCTTCGAGGACGACGGGCTTTTCGATTGGCGCCGGAAGCGTGTAGAGACTTTGGACGCGCCGGTCTCAATGGCTCATAACGGCGGCTGGGAGGAAACAAAATGAAAGCAAAATCCATCATCGTCTCTCTCGCAAGCGCGCCGATTTCGCGGCGCGGACTGATCGCGTCAGCCGGCGCCGCGGGCCTCGCGGCCGCCGCCCGCCCTTACGGCGCTTTCGCGGCGGGCCCCGAGACGACGCTCAAGGTTGGCTTCATCAGCCCGCGCACTGGCAAGCTTGGCGGATTCGGCGAGACTGACGGCTATATCCTCGAACTCGCCCGGAAATCGCTCGCCTCAGGCCTTAAGGTCGGCGAAAAGACCTATGGGGTCGACATTCTCGACCGCGACACCCAGTCCGATCCGTCGCGCGCCGGCCAACTGGCGAAGACGCTGATCAATTCAGACAGGATCGACATGATGCTAGTTGTCTCGACTCCTGAGACGATCAATCCCGTGGCGGACGCGTGCGAGGCAGCCGGCGTTCCCTGCATGTCGACGGTCATGCCTTGGGAGGCCTGGTACTTCGGGCGCGGCGCCAAGCCCGGCCAGCCCTCGCCGTTCAAATGGACATTTCATTTTGGCTTCGGCGGCGGCGAGTTCTTCAAGACCTATGTCTCGCAATGGAACCTCATCGAGACCAACAAGAAAGTCGGCGTGCTCTATCCCAACGACGCCGACGGCAACGCGATCCGTGAGAATCTCGCCCCAGCTCTGGCCAAGGCGGGCTTCACCATCATCGATCCTGGCGCCTATGAGGATGGCACGACCGACTATTCCGCTCAGATCGCGAAATTCAAGGCGGAGAAATGCGAGATCTTCAACACGTTTCCGATCCCGCCCGACTTCGCCGCGTTTTGGCGCCAAGCCGCCCAGCAGGGCTACACCAAGATGGTCAAGATCGCCCAGATCGCCAAGACCGGGCTCTTCCCTTCCGAAGTGACGTCGCTCGGCAATCTTGGCTACAATCTTGCGGGCGCGGCCTATTGGCACAAAGCTTTCCCCTACAAGTCGTCGTTGACGGGCATAAGCAGCGAGGAGCTCGCTGACGGCTACGAGAAGGCGTCCGGCAAAATGTGGACGCAGCAGCTCGGCGCGACGCTGGCGCTGTTCGACGCCGGCGCGGCGGCGCTGACGGCTAGCGGTGACCCGTCAAACAAAGCAGCCCTCGCCAAGGCGATGTCGACGTTGAAAACGGTGACCATCGACGGGCCGATCGACTTCAACAAGGGACCGGTGCCCAACGTGTCCCCGGGGCCGATCATCGGCACGCAATGGGTGAAGGCGCCGGCCGGGTCGAAGTTCCCGCTCGAGTTTCCCGTGACCGAGAACGCGACCGATCCGAACGTTCCGATCCAAGCGAAACTCAGGCCGTTCAACAGCTGACCGCGGCGCGACGCGTGACGCCCGGCGCGCGAACGAATGGCCTTCTGCTTGAGGGGGAGGGCCTGACGAAAAGCTTCGGCGCGCTCGTGGTGCTCGACGGGATCGACTTTTCCGTTCGCGCCGGAGAGGCGGTGGGCATCGTCGGGCCGAACGGCGCCGGAAAGACGACCTTGCTCAGCCTGCTGGTCGGGGCGCATGCGCCGACCAGCGGACGGGTGCGTTTTCTTGGCGAGGACGTGACCCTCAAGCCGACGGCGGAGCGGTGCCGCCGGGGGCTCGCGCGCACGCACCAGATTCCGAGGCCCTTCAGCGGCATGACGGTGTTCGAGAACGTCTTCACCGCCGCCGCGCACGGCGGCGGCCTCGAGCGTGAACGCGCCTATGAGGCGACGATCGGATCAATCGCGCTGACCGGCATGACTTCTGTCGCCAACCGGCGCGCGGAGACGCTCGGACTGATCGATCGAAAGCGGCTGGAGCTTGCCCGCGCGCTCGCCACCAGTCCAGCCGTGCTCCTTTTGGACGAAATCGGCGGCGGACTGACGGACGCCGAGGCCAACGAACTGGTCGACATCATCCTCGAATTGAAAGCCCGCGGGATCGCGATCGTCTGGATCGAGCACATCGTGCATATCCTGCTCAAGGTGGCCGAGCGCCTCGTATGCATGGATGCGGGACGCATCATCGCCGACGGGCAGCCGCAAAGCGTAATGGCCGATCCGCGCGTGATCGAGGCTTATCTCGGCGGAGGCGTGGTGTGACGCTTCTTTCCATCGAAGGTCTCGAAGCCGGCTACGGCCAGCTCAAAGCCGTGCGCGGCGTCAGCCTGACAATCGAGAAAGGGGAGACGATTGCGCTCGTCGGCGCAAACGGCGCCGGCAAGACCACGCTTCTGCGCGCCATCGCCGGCGCGCACCGGATCGCGGCAGGCCGGGTCGTCTTGAAAGGCGAGGATATCAGCGCCGCGCCCTCACACGCGCGCGCCGCGCTCGGCGTGGCGCTTGTTCCCGAAGGCCGCCGATTGTTTGCAAGGCTTACGGTCGAAGAAAATCTCCAGCTCGCGCGCTCCGCCGGCCGAACCGGCGCGTGGAGCCTCGACGGCGTCATGGAGGCCTTTCCCAACCTTAAAGATCGCCGTCGCAGTCTCGCCGGCACATTGTCGGGCGGCGAGCAGCAGGCAACCGCGATCGGGCGCGCGTTGATGATGAATCCGGAAGTGCTGCTGCTCGACGAGGTTTCGCTGGGCCTGTCGCCTCTGGTGGTCGATCGCCTCTACGTCCAACTCGAAGCCCTTAAATCGTCTGGCGTCGCCATGCTTCTGGTCGAGCAGGACCTGAAGCGGGCCATGTCGACCGCGGGCCGCACGATTTGCATGCTCGAAGGCGCGATCGCCATTGAAGGGCCGACGCGAACGCTCAGCCGAGAGCAGGTCACCGAAGCCTATTTCGGTCTGAGGAAAGCATCGCGAGCCGAGGCGCCGCAGCCTTGATTTTCCTTAACCAGCTCATTCAGGGCGTTCTGCTGGGCGGCTATTACGCGCTCATCGCCTGCGGCCTCTCGTTCATGTTCGGGGTCATGGGCGTCATCAACCTCGCGCACGGCAGCTTTGCAGTGCTCTCGGCTTACGCGCTCTACGTTCTCGCCGATCGCTTCGGGATTGAGCCGTTTCTTGGCCTCGCCCTCGTGATCCCCGTTATGGCCTTGATCGGCTGGGCGCTGCAGCGCCTCGTGCTCGAGCGCAGCGCGCGCGGCGGATTGCTGGTTCCCGTGCTTTCGACCTTCGGGCTGTCGATCATTGTCGACAATCTCCTATTCCAGGGTTTCGGAGCTGACACGCGTTCTCTTGCGCCTTACATCGGCGACCTCTCCTATGACAGCTGGACGCTCAGCGACGACATTTCGATCGGCAAGCTCGCGGCGCTCACCATGGTGGTTGCGATCGCGCTGCTCGGTGGAATCGAGACCTTCCTCAACCGAACTTTGATCGGGCGTGCTATCCGCGCCACCGCCGAGGATCCCGACACGGTGGGACTCGTCGGCGTCAACGCGCGGCGCGTCAACGCGATCGCCGCCGCAATCGCGTTGGCGACGGTCGCGATTGCGGGGGCCTTTCTTGGCATGCGCGCGACCTTCGATCCTTACGCCGGCGCGCCGCAACTCATCTTCGCCTTCGAGGCGTCCGTGATCGGCGGCGCGGGATCGCTATGGGGCACGCTGGTCGGCGGCATTGTGCTCGGCGTCGCGCAAAGTCTCGGCGCGCTCGTCAATCCGCAAGGCTTCTTTATCGCCGGCCACCTGGCTTTCCTCGCCGTTCTGTTCGCGCGGTTGTTCTTCGGCGATCTCGGCCAGCGCGTCCGGACTGCGCTTACAGGAGGAGCGCGATCATGAGCGCGAGCGCCCCCTTCGTCGAGCGATGGACGTTCGAATCGCGCATCGCGGTCGCCGCCGCCGCCGTGATTGTCGTCGTGCTTGCGGTCGGACCGGCGATCTTCAGCGCCAATGCGGTCGACAAGCTCACGACGCTCTTCATCTACGTCATCCTGGCCCTGATGTGGAACGCGCTGGTCGGATTTTGCGGCCTGGTGTCGATCGGCCAGCAGGCGTTCTTTGGGCTCGGCGCCTACGCGGCGATCCGTCTCGCCGATATGGGGGTGAGCGTCTATCCTTCGCTGTTTCTGGGCGCGCTCATCGTCGGTGTGCTGTCCTGGCCGCTCTCGTTCCTCATGCTCAGGCTCAGGGGCGGCGAATTCGCCATCGGCATGTGGGTCGTGTCGGAATTGGCCCATCTTCTGGTCAACCTCGACACACTCGTGCGCGGGGAAACCGGCACATCGCTGATCGAACTCAACGCCTATGCAAACGATAGCCGTCGCGCGCTCACCTATTGGTGTGCGCTTGGCGCGATGACCGGCCTGCTGGCGATTGTCTTTCACCTGCTGCGCAGTCCGCTCGGCGCCGCGATCCAGGCAATCCGCGACAACGAGGAGGCGGCGGAATTGATTGGCGTGCGGGTCATGAGCGCCAAGCGGCTGGTGTTCACGCTCGCCGCCTTCGGCGCGGCGATGGCGGGCGCATTGTGGGTGGCGACCGCGCTCACCTTCCAGCCCAAGGCCTATTTCAGTCCGCTATGGACAGCGTACATGATCTTCATGGCCCTGGTTGGAGGATTGGGAACCTTCGAGGGCGCGATTCTCGGCGCCGTCATCTTCTTCGCCATCGAAAACTGGTTCGGCGACATGGGCGTCTGGTATCTGGTCGGCCTCGGCGCGACCGCGCTTATTTTTGCGCTCCTCTTCCCGCGCGGTATCTGGGGCTGGATCGAAGCGCGCACATCGCTGAGGCTTTTGCCGGTTGGCTACCGCCTTCGCTCGCGAGCCCGGATGGCGCGCGCGCAAGCGATCAGCGGGCCGGAAACTAAGAACTAGGGTCAGGGAGGAGGCCGACATGCTTCTGGGAAAGACGATCGTCATCACGGGAATTTCGTCCGGCATCGGCGCGCGCGTGGGCGAACTCGCCCTGGCGCTTGGCGGCGACATCATCGGCGTCGACATCAATGAGCCGACGCGGCCGCTCGACGCTTTCATCAAGGCGGATATTGGCTCTGCCCAAGGCATCGCCGAGATTGTGCAGACGCTGCCGCAACGCTTCGACGCTCTGTGCAACGTCGCCGGGGTCTCCGGCAAGATAGGCGCTGCGCGAACGCTGGCGATCAACTTTTATGGGCTTCGGGAATTGACTGAAAGCCTAGCCCCGAGGCTGCGCGAGGGCGGCGCTGTGGTCAATGTCGCCTCGATCGCGGGTTATGGCTGGCGCGCCAATCTTGAGCGCGCGAAGGTGTTCGTGGACGCGCCTGGGTTTCCCGATCTCGGCAAGCTTATCGAGGCGCATAAGGTTCCCGACGGCGAGGCCTATCCGTTGTCGAAGGAGCTCCTGCTTTTGTGGACCATGCGGGCGGCGCATCAGCCATTGTTCAAGGACCGTGGAGTGCGGGTCAACGCGGTGAGCCCCGGCCCGGTGACGACGCCAATCCTCAAGGAATTCCGGCAGATCTTCGGTGACCCGCGTGTTGACGAAGACATCGCGCGGGTCGGCCGCGCCGGGTCGGCGCCCGACATCGCGCCCGCGGTGCTGTTCTTGTGCTCGGACGCCGCGCGATGGATCAACGGGGCCAACCTGCCGGTGGACGGGGGCCTCGAAGCCTCGATCAACGCGACCGTTCTCGGATTTTGATTATGGGCCTAGTAGGTTTCGGACGGAGGAAGCCGCATGGGTAAGTTATTGTAGAAAACTAGAAATTGAGATAAGCTTGCGCCATGAGGAATCAGCCCCCATCGCCATGCCAAATCGGCGGGTAGCCGTTTCGACGGCGCTTTCGTCACGCCAAAAGCGTTAAGAAAAAAAATTCAGGAACTATCCGTGTAACCCATTGATAAGTCTCGATTTGGAAGAGAGAATCCAAGGAAATCCAAGGAAAACCAACCCCGAAAATCTGGATTTTTACAACGAAACGGCAACCCGCCAAGAAAACCCAAACAGGATCGACCAGACGGAACGGATAGCCCACCGGTCTGAGACGGAGCCAAACCGACTTCATTAATTACAAATTTATATTGTACATCAAAGAGCGAGGCGCAGCATCTGGTAGGAATAGGGTGGCAGGCAGGCGGTGAGCTGCCCGTCTTTCATTTCCGCGCCCGATCCCTTCATTGGCGCAACCGCGAGGGGGGCGCTCAAGGTGTTTACGGCTTCGAGGTTGGCGTTCGTCATCACCTGGTGATCCGCAATGCTCGCTCTGCCGAATCCTTGCAGGTCGAGCTCGAGGTCGACCTGCTCGCTGGCATGCCGGTTGACGGCGAAAAACGTTAGCGTGCGGCTCGCCTCGTCGTGAACGCCGGAAACGTCGAGATAGGGAACGTTGTCGGCGACCTCTGAATCGTAGCCCGGCGACTTGACGCTAAGTTGAAGCGCTTCGCCGCGCCCATAAACGGATGCGAAGAAATAAGGATAAAAAATCGTCTGCCGCCACGCTCCGCCGCCGGGCTCGGTCATGATCGGGGCGATGACGTTCACCAGCTGCGCGATGCAGGCGATCTTCACTACGTCGGAACGGCGGATGAAGGTGTTGAGGATGCAGCCGACCTGGAGGGCGTCTTCAAAATTGTAGATGTCCTCGAGCAAACGTGGCGCATGCGGCCAGCCCTTGGCGCCGCCGAGGATCTCGCGATCCTGCACATTGGAATGATACCAGACATTCCACTCGTCGAAGGAAATCGTGATCCGCTTGCGGCTGCGCTTATTGGCTCGGACAAATTCGATCGTCGAGGCGACGGCGTTGATATAGGCATCGAGCTTGGCGTTGAGCGCGAGGTATTCAGCGGCATTCTTGGCTCGGTTGGCGAAGTACATATGCAGCGAGATGTGATCGACGGCGTCGTAGGTGTGTTCGAGGACAATGCGCTCCCACTCAGGATAGGTCTTCATGTCGGAGTTTGACGAGCCGCAGACGATGAGTTCAAGCGAACGATCGAAGGCGCGCAGGGTTTTCGCAACCTCATTGGCGAGCCGGCCATATTCGTCGGCGGTCTTGTGGCCGACCTGCCATGGCCCGTCCATCTCGTTGCCCAGACACCAGTGCTTGACGCCGAACGGTTCGGCGCGGCCATGCGACTTGCGCAAGTCGCCCCAAGCGCTGCCCGTTGGGCCGTTGACATATTCGACGAAGTTGCGCGCATGATCGAGCCCGCGCGAACCGAGATTGATGGCCAACATCATCTCGGATCCGGCGGATTGGCACCATTGGGCGAACTCATGCAGGCCGACCTGATTGGACTCGGACGTGTGCCATGCGAGGTCGAGTTGGGTCGGCCGTTGCTCGCGCGGGCCAACCCCGTCTTCCCAGTTGTAGGCGGAGACGAAATTGCCGCCCGGATAACGAACGATTGGGACCTTGAGTTCGCGAACGAGGTCGATCACGTCCTTGCGCATTCCATTGGCGTCGGCGCTCTCATGATCGGGCTCGTAGATGCCCGTGTAGATCGCGCGCCCCAGATGCTCGAGAAAGGCGCCATACAGGCGATCGTCGATTGTCGCGATCTTGTAGTCCCGATTGGCGATAACGGACGCGCGCATCGTTCTCCCCCTCAATATCAAGAAATTTGATTTATTGGACCTGCTTCCGCCCGTCGCGTCAAGCCGCGCCCACAGGGGCCGAAGCGATTTTGCCAGCGTAAAATTGCACAGAAACACGAGCCCAGCTTATTCCTTTTAGCCTCATCGTCGCAATGTCCGATGGGCTCCGTATCAAACTTGCTGATTGAAAATCCTTGGCGCCTCGCGCTTTCCTCGCTACCATTCTGACAGGCGTCGCGAAGATGCACGTACGGAACCGAGCGCGCGGAGAGCCGCAGCGCCATTTTTGGGAGGAAGTCGAGATGATCCGCAAAGTCGTTTACGCCACGCTAGCGACCATGGCGCTGTCTGTCGGCGCGGCGCGCGCCGAAGACACCATCGTCTGGTGGGATTTTCTGAGCGGCGGCGACGGCGTCCGCATGAAGGCGATGCTCGACGAGTTCAACAAGGAGCATGCCGGCAAGGTCAAGATCGACGCCACGACCTCGGAATGGGGCACGCCGTTCTACACCAAGGTCCAAACCGCGGCCGCGACCGGTCAGGGTCCGGACGTCATGACCTACCACGAATTGCGCATGCCGCTCGGCGTGTCGGAGGGCGTTCTGAGTCCGCTGGCCCCTGAGGAACTGGCGGCGGCCGGCATCAAGGCGAGCGATTTCAGCCCCGCCAACTGGAAGGCGGCGCAGGGACCGGACGGCAAGCAATACGCCGTACCGCTCGATATCCATTCGATCATCCTCTACTACAACAAGGACATGCTTAAGAAGGCTGGCCTTCTCGGCGACGATGGCAAGCCGAAGGGGCTCGACGGCGTAGCGAATTTCGACGCGGCCCTCGCGAAGCTGACCTCCAATGGCGTCTACGGCCTATCGGTGCCGAACGACGGCGGTTCGGGCTGGCGGATCTTCTACACTTTACTCAATCAGCAGGGCGGCCAGTTCCTCAAGGACGGAAAGTTCCTCGAAGGGGACAATCTGGACAAAGCGACGGCCGCGCTTGCCGAGATGCAAAAATGGACCAAGAACAAATGGGCGCCGACCAATACCGAGTATCCGGCCTCGATCGCCCTCTTCACCTCGGGCAAGGCGGCGATGCACATCAACGGCGTCTGGGAAGTGCCGACCATGGTCGACCTCGCCAAGAAGGGGCAGCTTTTCGATTGGGGCGCGATCCAGATTCCGGTCCTCTACTCCCAGCCCGCGACATGGGCAGATTCACATTCCTTCGCCATACCCGACCGCAAAGGCAATCCCGTCGATCCCGCCAAGCGCAAGCTCGTCCTTGACGCCATCCACTGGTTCAACACGCATTCGCTCGAATGGGCGGGCGGCGGCCATATCCCCGCCTATCTGCCGGTCCAGGAGAGCGCGGAGTTCAAGGCGATGAAGCCGAACTCGGATTACGTTTCCCTCGCCAAGACGGCGGTCTTCGACCCGGTTTCGATCTACGCTGGAGTCGCCTCGCCCGTTTATGATGCGTCGGGCAACTACATGATCCCGGCTCTGAACGGCGAGATCGCGCCTGCCGAGGCCGCGAAGAAGATTCGCGACGACCTGCAAGGCCTGACGAAATGATCGAATGACCCCTTCCGCGCCTCGCTCCGGCCGATTCTTCAAGCTCACCGGAGCGGGTTGCGGATTGCACGGCCTCCCATCGCGATGATCAGAAGCTCGCGCAGCGAAAGTCTGACGGCCGCCGTCCTCATGGCGCCGTTCGTTGTGGTCTACGGCATATTTTTCGTCTACCCGACGCTCAAGATGGTGGAGCTCAGCTTCACCAACGCGCCCCTTATCGGTCCAGGAAAATGGGTCGGGCTAGACAATTATTTCAGGCTCGCCTCGGACCATCTGTTTGCGACAGCTGTCTGGAACACGATCTATTTCGTCATCCTGTCGGTCATGCCCGGCACGCTTCTGGCGCTCGTCATCGCGCTCGGGGTAAACCGCCTGAAGGGCTGGATGCAGAGCATCGTGCTTGCGGCGTTTTTTCTTCCCTACATTCTGCCGGTGTCGGTCGTCTACCGCATCTGGGGTTGGATGTTCGACAAAGACTTCGGGGTGGCGCAATACCTTCTCGCGCCTATGAACGGCGGCCAGCATCTGTCGGTGTTTCGAACAGTTCCGCTCTTCATGCCAGCGGTCGCTTTCATCACGGTCTGGTGGTGTCTCGGCTTCAGCCTGCTTCTCTTCATCGCCGGCTTGAGGAGCATTTCACGCGAAATCTATGAAGCCGCCGAGCTTGACGGCGCCGGCCGCTGGCTCCAGTTCCGGCGCATCACTTGGCCCTTGATATGGCCGATAACAGTGCTCGTCTTCACGATCCAGCTCATCCTGCAGCTCAAGATTTTCGACCAGGTCTATTTGTTCACCCAGGGCGGACGCATCGACGCCAACATGGTTATGGTGTTCTACATTCTCCGCGAAGCCTTCCAGCTCAACAAGGGGGGCCTTGGAGCCGCTTCTGCGGTCGTTTTGTTCGTGGTGATCGTGCTCCTGTCCGTGCTGCAGTTCCAGCTCCTGCGCGCGCGAGAGCGCGCATGAGCGCTTCCGTTCAGGGCGTCGAAATGGTCGCGCCACGGGCCGCGGGACGGCTCGCGAGGCTCAACCGCCTCGACGTCGCCGGGCTTTTCATCACGTTCGGCACCTTGATCGGCGCGATCATCTGGGCGTTCCCGCTCTACTGGGGGCTCATTACGACCTTCAAGCATGAAAACGAGATCGTGCGGCCCGGCCTGGAGCTCTGGCCGGAGCATTTCACGTTTGAGAACTACGTTCACGTCCTACTGCAAACGAAGATCGGCTACTGGTATATCAACTCCCTCATCACCTCGGCGGCCGTCACGATCCTCGTCGTCATGATGGCGGCTGGCGCCGGCTACGCGATCTCGCAGCTCAACTTCCCAGGCCGGCGGCTCTTCTGGTGGATGATCCTCGCAAGTTTCATGGTGCCGATCCCCGCGCTGATCGTCACCCATTTCATCGTCATCAGCCAGCTCGGCCTCATCAACACCCTGGCTGGAGTGGTCGGCCCGCAGCTCATCGCGCCGGTAACCGTCATCATCTACAAGCAATTCTTTGACTTAGTGCCGAAGGATTTCCGAGAGGCAGCCGTAATCGACGGCGCCAACGACTTCCAGCTCTTGTTCCGCATCTACCTGCCGATGAACTGGGGCGTCACCACCGCGCTCGCAATCATCACCTTCATCGGCGCCTGGAACCTCTTTCTCTGGCCTTTCCTGGCGGTGAGTTCCGAAGACAAAATGAACATCACCGTCGGGATCACTCAGGTGCATGACAACTTCGGCGTTTCTTACGGGCGCGACCTCGCCGTCGCCACGCTCGCGGCGCTGCCGGTCGCGCTTGTCTATCTCATCTTTCAGCGCCGGGTGACGCAGGCGATCATGCTGTCGGCCGGAATCAAGGGATGAGCGCTGCTGGCGTCACGAGCGGGAGCGAGGCCGCCGCGGCGCCTCATGTCGAATTGAGGCGGGTGACGAAACGCTATGGCGCGGTCACCGCAATCGCCGATCTCAGCCTCACGGTCGACAAAGGCTCGTTCACAGCGCTCCTCGGCCCATCCGGCTGCGGCAAATCGACGCTGCTCAGGATGATCGCCGGACTCGAGGCGATCTCGTCCGGCCAGTGCTTCATCGATGCTGTCGACGTCACCGACACGCCGCCCGCGAAGCGGCGCATCGCCATGGTGTTCCAATCCTACGCCCTTTACCCGCATATGACGGTGAGGCAGAACATCGCCTTTTCGCTCTCCGTCGCGGGTCAATCGAGGAAGGTTCAAGACGAGCGCGCGCTTGAGGTCGCGCGCATTCTCCAGCTTGAGCCCTATCTCGATCGCCGCCCGGCGGAGCTTTCGGGCGGCCAACGCCAGCGGGTCGCGATTGGCCGAGCGCTCGTCCGCAAGCCCGAAGTTTTCCTGTTCGACGAACCGCTATCCAACCTCGACGCGAAACTGCGGGTGCAGATGCGCCTGGAACTGGCGAAGCTTCACGCCGAACTCGGCACGACGATGATCTATGTCACGCATGACCAGACGGAAGCGATGACTCTGGCCGACAAGATCGTTGTGCTCGACAAGGGAATCATCTCCCAGGTCGGTTCGCCGCTTGAACTTTACAATACGCCGGCGAACAAGTTCGTCGCCGCCTTCATCGGCTCGCCGGGCATGAATTTTTTCAGCGTCGACATCGCGGCGATGAACGGTCGGTTGGCGAGCGTGGTTCTACCGGGCGGGCGAACAGTTGAGGTCGGCGTCAGCGTGCGCGCCGGGGCGGGCTCTCGCTCCGCCGAGTTTGGCGTGCGGCCGGAGCATCTCGCCATCGTCGATCCGGGCGACCCTCATGCCGCCTTCACCGGCGCCATTGCGATTATCGAACATCTCGGCAATTCGACGATCCTCTATGTCGATACCCCGGCCGGTCAATTGATCGTCGAGGGCGAGGGCAATCTCGACGCGAAATCGGGGCAAGCGGTCGGGCTCAAGGTCGACGCGGGCCATGCGCGCTTGTTCGGCGAAACAGGAGCGGCGCTTTGACCCTCTCAATGACGCCGACGTCTCTGCGCGGCTCACGAGTTCGTCGTGAGTTCTCAGCACGATGTCCTGATCGTAATTGCCAAAGCCGCGGCCGAAGATATTGACGCCGCCAGGATGACGCGCGTCCGACTTGACCTCGATTTTCACCCGAATTGAATGATGGGCGGAGAAGTCGAGATCCTTCGGAGTCACCGGCGAAATTCTGACGCCGTCGACAAACGCGCCGTCCGGTGTCACCCGCCAGCTCTTCAGCATGCCGTACTGGCTGCCTTTCAGCTTCCACCAGCCGGGCGTATAAAGCCCGCGTTGATCGCCGAAATCTCCGGGGCTGGTCCAGACCCCAAGCTCCCGGCCGTTGACCGCGACAGTGATGTCAGACGGCCAGTCAGAGGCGGTCCCCGGGACTTCCGACGAAAGTTCGAACGACAAGTCGAGCGCCGCAATGGTCTTGCCGACGTGCCGGACGTTGTTAGGGAATTGATACTCGACGAAGCCGCGCGTGAACCACATGAGCCCCGCATTCATTCTGTCGGGATCGAGGAAAGTCCCGGGCACATCGAGCAGACCAATGACCCCTTTTGGCGAACAGAGGCCGCAAGGCGCGCTGACTTCGCAGCTGGTGTAGAGCCCAATCGGCATTGCAACTTCGATCGCGTTGGCGCTGACGCCGCTGACATCGTCGCGGAGCATCACCAACACTTCGTCGAAGGCGGAAAAGCAGAGCTTCTGACTGCCTCTGCGGCCCTTTTGCGCTTCAGTCCGAATGAGGCCGGCGGTTTCGAGAATCTGCAGATTGGACGAGACGGTCGATTGAGGAAGACTAAGCGCCCCGGCGATATCGTTCACGTTGAGGCCGGGGCGACGGTGGAGGAGACGCAAGATTCGCGCCCGCGCCGGCGAGGCCAAGCCGTGCAAGACGTCTGGCCGCTCCGCGGGATCGATCACCAGGAAATTGCGCGACATTCTCCGCCTGCTCGTACTCTTGGTGTTCGTATCAGCTTTTCGGGTGGTTTGTTAATTTCCGCCCACGTCGACTTCTCTCATCAATCTCATCTCGGAGCCTCAAGTGGATGTTGACGCCGCCGGTCGTCGCCCGACGCTGACGCTCGACGGCCTTTGGGATTTCGCATTCGAAGGTCCAGTCGCGCGGCTCGACGGCGAGGGCCACACGATCCGCGGCCCCGGTATCTGGCAGACCCAATTTCCGGCGTTGCGCAACGCCCAAGGAACAGGGCGCTATCGGCGCAGCGTCCAAATTCCGGCGGACTGGGCGGACAAAAGCATCCATCTCATCATGGAAGGGGTCTTCCACGAGTTGACGATCCGAATCGATGACGCGGCGGTTGCCGTTCACGGCGACGGCTGGACGCCAGTTGAAGTTGATCTGACCGACGTGCTTCGGGGCAAAAACTCGTTCATGCTCGGCGTTGAGGCGCGGGTCCCTGACGACCGCAACGGCGGACGCTTCAGCCGGTCGCTCGCCGCCAAGCAGGACTGGTACGGCGTCCAAGGCGGAATCTGGAAGTCAGCGCGTTTGGAGGCGCGAGACCCAGTCCACATCGCCAAGGCCGACGTGCAAACATCGTTCGACCTTGAGACGGGTGTTGTGTCGGTGAGCGGCGAAATATCGCGCGCCGCCGCTGCGACAACTCTCCACGCGACTCTGTCGCGTGACGGCGAATTCATCGCGCGCTCTGTCTATTATTTTCAAACACATCGATTCGAATCGGTGGTCGCCTTCCCCGGGGCCGGGCCCTGGTCGCCGGAAGCGCCGAACCTTTACGATCTCGCCATCGAGCTCATTGTTGGCGACGCGACGGTCGATCGGATTGAGAGAGTCGTTGGCTTTCGGCGATTCGAAGCGCGAGACGGACGGCTCCTGCTCAACGGCGAGCCGTTCTACATGTTTGGCGCTCTCGATCAGGATTGGCACCCTGAAGAGGAATGTCGCCCGCCCAGCGCCGAATTTCTCGAGCAGCGCTTCGCCAACGCTAAGGCGATGGGGCTCAACACGCTGCGCTGCCATGTTAAGATTCCCGATCCGCTCTATTTCGAGCTTGCCGACCGGCTTGGTCTCATTGTCTGGCTCGATATGCCCTACATGGAATTCCTCGCGCCGGCGACACGTGAGGACTTGCGTCGCGTGTTCCAAGAATTGGTCTTAACGCACGGGCATCATCCCTCGATCGCGATCTGGACTCTGTTCAACGAGGGCTGGGGTATCGATCTCGACGACAATCCCGACGACCGGCGCTGGCTGATCGACACGTTCGACTGGGCGAAGCCGCTCGTCCCCAACAGCCTGCTTATCGACAATTCCCCCTGCTTCCCGCGCAACTACCACCTCAAGACCGATATCGAGGACTTCCATTGGTATAATGGCTTTCCGCATCAAAACGACGCGTTCGCAGCCACGACTCACGCCTTCGCGAACCGCGCGGCCTGGACCTTCTCTCCGCATGGCGACGCAGAGCGGCGCGGTGACGAACCGCTGATCTGCTCGGAGTTCGGCGTATGGGGATTGCCTCACCCGCGCGAGATCCTGGAGCCGGACGGGAGCGAGCCGTGGTGGTTTGAAACCGGGCACGACTGGAACCTCGGAGCGGCCTATCCTCACGGGATCGAGACGCGCTTTCGCGACGCGCAGCTTGCGCCAATATTTGGCGATCTTGATGGCTTTGTGAGCGCGGCGCAGGAGCTTCAGTATCGGGGGCTCAAGCGCCAGATCGAGACGCTGCGCTGGGAACGGCAAATCTCTGGCTATGTCGTCACCGAACTCAACGACGTGCAGTGGGAATTGAACGGCCTCATGGACGTTCGCAACCGCCCGCGCGCGTTCGCCGACCGGCTCGCCAACCTTCAACAGCCGTGGCTCGTTATCGCGCAGACGGCGCGCACGGCCATTCGCGCGCGCGAGCGCTTTGAAGTTTCCGTGCAACTCGCCGGCGCCACCAAGCCGCCGGACGGCGCGCGGCTTGTGTGGCGGTTTGGCGATTCGAGTGGCGAAGTCGCGCTGGGATCCGATCCGATAACGATTGCGCTCTCTGCGGGCGCACCTGACCTGATTGCGATTGTTCCGCTCGAGCTCGAGATCGAAGCGCGCCACGGCAAGCAACGCGACGTCCTGTCGCACAACATGCTCGAACTGTGCGCTGTACCGCCGCTTATTGGCGCGCCTTTGCTGTTTCCCATCGATGGCTCGGCTTTAGGCGCGCTCGCCGCGATCGGATGGCCGAACCGCGCCGCGACCGCCGACGAAGCCGACGTTCTGCTGGCGACGCAACTCACGAACGCCGTCCGCGAGTCGCTCATCGCCGGCCGCAAGGTTCTGCTTCTCGCCAATTCTTCCGACGCCTTGATCGATCCGGATCGGGAGTTGCCGCTCAACGACCGTCACAACTTCCCCTCGATGCTCCTGCGCGAGCGAGCCGGAACGCCGTGGGACGGACAGTGGATGGGCGCGTTCACCTGGAGACGCACGGACGGGCCGTGGTCACGCCTTCCCGGCGGCCCGATGCTTGACGAGCATTGGAGCGGACTATTGCCGAATCATGTGCTGACCGGTTTCCCTTCGACCGCGTTCGGCGGATTGGTCGACGCCGGCGTGGCGGTCGGATGGCTGCATCACGCCGCCGCGTTCGTGAAGCGCAGCTTCCTCGGCAAAGGCTGGCTTACCGTGTCGACTTTCGATCTTACGTCTCCTCAAGCTCAGGCAAATCCGCTGGCGGCGCATCTCATGAAGGCGCTGGCGGAGAGCTGAGCCGATCGAATACGGTCGAGGCCCTGTCGCTGCCGCGCTCGCCATCGATCGAGGCCTAATGGAGGACTGATCTGGCGGCGCGATGGCTATGAGCGCGAGCGTCAAGAGGTAGGCAATCGATACTCGGCTTTACGCAGGCTTGGGTTTCGGAGTTTGAGTGCTTAGTGCATCGGGCTGGATTAGGCGCGCTTGGCGTCCTCATCGGGGCGGCAAACAAAATGGGGAAATGACAATGCGCAGGACAACCTTCACTTCAATCGGCGTCGTGCTGATACTTGCGCTTGCGCCTCAGCCAGCCTTCGCGCAAAGCAATCCCCCGCCCGGAGCTGCGGCGGCCGCCTCCATCCCGAGGACCGGGGCGGGCGCCGGGTCGATCGGAGCCCGTACGCGACACAGAACCACCCTCAATAGGCAAAGAGCGCGAGCGACCTCCGAACATGCGCGCCACGTGCGCAAGACCACGCACAATTAAGGCGGCGCCAGCCGTCGGGTTTAGTCCAGCGCGCTTTCCGCGCTGCTTCATGCTAGATGGGCGCCTTGCAACAGGGAGCCGTCATGATCTGGGGAACGCTCGCGCTGGCCTTCGCGGCCGCCTTCACCGGCGCCTCGTTCTATGTGAATTGGGTCGAGCAGCCGGCTCGCCTCAAGCTCGACGATCAGGCGTTGCTGAGCGAATGGGGGCCGAGCGACAGCCGCGGCGTCTCGCTCCTCGCCGCCCTGGCGCTGGTCTCCGCGGTCGCTGGCTTTATCGCCTATTTCGACACCCAGGACGTCCGCTGGGCGTTCGGCGCGGTGATCATCATCGGCAGCTGGCTTTACGCCTTCTTCGTCATGTCGCCGCTCGACAACCAGGTGCGCTCGCTGCGGGGCGGCGACGTGGGGGCGGCGCGGGCGCTTGTTCGCCAGTGGGGCCTTGTGGAATCGGGATTGACGGCGATCGGCGCGGTCGCCGTTCTCGTCTTTCTGTGGGCCCATCACTGAGCAATGAGCGGCGCGCTTGACGAGCTTGAGCTCGCTTGGCCGCTTCGCCGGCGATATCGCCGACGCCTTGCGTTTTTTTACCCGCCTGCGTGTGGGCGGGTCGACCGCCGGCGCGCCGCTTGACATTGACCGCATCGCTTGGGCGGCGCCGGTCGCCGGCGTCGTGGTTGCTCTCATCGGCGCGCTTGTCCTTTGGCTCACCGCGCTGCTCGGTCTGCCGCTGCTTCTGCGCGCGGGGCTGGCCACAGCCGCGCTCGTGTTAGCGACCGGGGCGCTGCACGAGGACGGGCTCGCCGACGTCGCCGACGGCTTCGGGGGCGGCGTGACGCGAGCAAGGAAGCTCGAGATCATGCGCGACAGCCGCGTCGGCGCTTATGGCGCGATCGCCATCGCGCTCGCGCTCATCCTCCGTGTCGGCGCCCTGGCCGCGGCGCTCGACGGCGGGTCCTGGCGCGCGAGCCTAAGTCTGATGCTGGTCGCTGCGCTCTCCCGCGCCGCGGCGCTGACGCCGCTTGCGCTCCTGCCGTCGGCCCGCGCCGATGGCGCGGGCGCTGCGGCCGGCCAGCTTCACACGAACGCGCTCGCCGCCGCCTGGGGTTCAGCGCTCGTCATTGCGGCCGCACTCGGCCTCGTCACGATTGGCGTCGTCCATGCGCTCCTTGCGGCGCTCATGTGCGGCGCGGGCGCTTTGCTCATGGTCGCGCTCGCGCGCCGCGCGATCGGCGGGCAGACCGGCGACGTCGCCGGCGCCGCCCAGCAGTGTAGCGAGATCGCCGCCTGGTGTGGGCTTCTCATCGGGCACGCGCCCACTTAAGTGAGACGCCATGCCCGTCGCCAAACCCTCGACACCCTGCATCAACGTCTGCGTCATCGATCCGACATCAGCTTTGTGCATCGGCTGCGGCCGCACGGGCGAGGAAATCGCCGATTGGACCACGATGAGCGAGTCCGAGCGGATCGCAGTCATGTCCGGCCTCGAGGAGCGCCTGACCGAAGGGCGATCGCGTGTGGCGCGCGACCGGGAGATCCCTTCGCGACGGTTGCGGAGCTAATGCGCTTTCTCTTGCCAGTCGCGGCTCTGGCGGTCGCTTTGGCGGCGCTGTTCCTGACCCCGCACAATTCGCGCTTGTTTGGACTGACCCACCAGCAATTCGCCAGCGCCGCGATCGGCGTCTCGCTTTTGCTGTGGCTCGTGCTCTCCGGCTTGCGCTCGGCGCGGCCGAGCGACGTTGCGCGCCTCGCCACCGCAGCCATGACCTGGGCGCTCCTCTTCATCGCGGTGACCGGATTCTACGCCTATCGCTTCGAAGCTTCCGAGATCTTTGGGCGCGTCACGGGCGAACTCCTCCCTTCCGAGCCCCAGGTCGAGCG
This sequence comes from uncultured Alphaproteobacteria bacterium, assembly GCA_963737365.1. Classification (GTDB taxonomy): domain Bacteria; phylum Pseudomonadota; class Alphaproteobacteria; order Rhizobiales; family Beijerinckiaceae; genus Roseiarcus. The sequence continues at coordinate 455,791 of CAVTSD010000001.1, read as the reverse complement.
AGGCGGAGAAGTCGTCATCACCCGGCGCTTCAGCGGCGAATTCGCGATTGGGGGGGGGGTCAATAATGCGCGCGTGACCTTCCTGTTCGACACTGGCGCGTCCGCCATTGTTTTGACCGCGGAGGACGCGCGGCGGGCGGACGTCGAAACAAGCCGCCTCGTGTTCGACGTTCCCGTCGCCACCGCTAACGGCGCGGCGATGGCGGCGGAGACTCGGCTTGGCCAGATTGCGGTCGGGCCCATCGTCATGCGCAACGTGCCGGCGCTGGTCGCGCGCCGCGGCGCGTTGGACGAGAGCCTGCTTGGCATGAGTTTTCTCGAGCGGCTGAAAAGCTACGCCGTCGAACGTGACCGGCTCGTCATGGTCGCTAAATAGGCGCGGCCTCACTCCGCCGCCTGTAACCCGTCGAGAAACGGATGATCAATGAGCGGGGTTTGCCCTCTCGATTGGCCGGCGAGAAACTATCGAACTTTGCTCAACTCGAACTCGCTCACGTTCGCAGGGCGCTCGCATGCTCAGGCCGCGGCGGTCGCGGCGCGGCCATTGATTTTCCACCAAAGCCGGGGCATTGACGGCGCCAATCGGTTAGGACGGCCCGAAGCCTCGTCGAGGCTCGCTCCATTGTATTCAGTTACTTCCGCCCCATGTTTTAGGCGCTGACTGCGTCGAGTGAAAGGAAGGCGTGATGGTTCGCTCGATACGGCTTTTGGCCGCGGCTGCGCTCGCGGCCGGCCTCGCGGCGACCACGCCGGCCCAAGCCCAAACTGGGCCGCAGGACGAGGGCGCTGTGCAGACGACCGGACCTCTGGGGGCGACGCCGCAAAACGCGAAGCCGCGCCAGACGGCGCTGAAGAAGCGCGCAAGGCAAGCGAAACAGGCGACCCCCTCGGGCCGGCAGATCACCGTCCATGCGCGTCCTTCGTACTTGACGCTCGGAACCCAGGCCCCCGTGGGCTCGGTTGGCAACGGCTACGTCTATAGCACGTTCAACCAGCCAACCCCGATCGAGGGCACCTTCGCGGGCATGCGCGGTCGGGAAAGGCTCACCGAGCCCGAGCCGGGCTTGACCCTGTTCAGGTTCTGAACTCCGCCAGACCGAAGACTGATCAGGCCAGCGGGAACAGCGCCTCGACAGCAACATCGAAGCCCGGCGGATCAAGCCGCGCCGCGTCCTCTGTCAGCACACGAGTCTCGATCGCGTCGCCGCCGCCCCGCTTGTGGTGAAGGACGACACGCCGATCGGGATCGAGGATCAGATAGTGCTGCACGCTTGCCAGCGAGAAATAGCCGCTTAGCTTGCGCCCGTGGTCGACAGCCGCCGCGCTCGGAGACAGCACTTCGACGACGATGATGGGATTGTCGATCTCAATGGCGTCCGCGGGAGCTCGAGGGCCGCAGACAACGGAAGCGTCGGGCTCAAATGTGGTTGTTGCGTCGATCCTGATCGCCATGCCATCCGGATAGACTCGGCATGACAGCCCTTTCAGTTGGATCGCCTCCCTAAGCGCGACGTATGCCTCCGCCTTGGTCTCGGCGTGAAGGGATCGTTCCGGCGACATCATCACCGGAACGCCGTCGTGCAGCTCCCAGCGTCCGTCCTTGCCCTCGGCCCAGGGCAAGAACTCCTCGACGGTCATCAGCTTGAGAGCGGTCGACATGAAGGCTTCTCAAGAGCCCTTGGAGAAACGGAACGAGAGCAGCATAGGCTCTCGGCTAGCCGCGTCCAAGCCCCTCAGTTCATCGTCGGGATCGAAAACTGCGCCCCATCCTTGATGCCGGACGGCCAGCGCGCGGTCACGGTCTTGGTGCGGGTGTAGAAGCGGATCGAATCCGGCCCATGCTGGTTCAGGTCGCCGAAGCCGGAGCGCTTCCAGCCGCCGAACGTGTAGTAAGCGACCGGAACCGGAATTGGCACGTTGACGCCGATCATGCCGACCTTGACCTTGCTCGCGAAGTCGCGCGCCGCGTCGCCGTCGCGGGTGAAGATGGCGACGCCATTGCCATATTCGTGGTCGTTGCACAATCCGAGCGCCTCGCTGTAATCGTGGGCGCGCACGACTGACAGGACGGGACCGAAGATCTCCTCCTTGTAGATTCGCATGTCCTTGGTCACGTTGTCGAACAGACAGCCGCCCAGGTAGAAGCCGTCCTCGTAGCCCTGCATCTTGAAGCCGCGCCCGTCGACGACGAGCTTCGCGCCCTCCTTCACACCGATATCGACATAGCCGCGCACCTTCTCGAGCGCAGCTTTCGTAACGAGCGGCCCGTAGTCGGCGCCGGAGTTGGTCGAGGGTCCAATCTTCAGGGACTCGACGCGCGGAATGAGCCGGCGCATGAGCTCGTCGGCGGCCTTCTGTCCGACGGGAACCGCGACCGAGACCGCCATGCAGCGCTCGCCCGCCGAGCCGTAGCCGGCGCCGATCAGGGCGTCGACCGTCTGCTCCATGTCGGCGTCCGGCATGATCACCATATGGTTCTTGGCGCCGCCGAAGCACTGCACGCGCTTGCCCGTCGCCGTACCACGCGAATAGATGTATTCGGCGATCGGGGTCGAGCCAACGAAGCCGATCGCCTGAATGTCGGGATCATCGAGGATCGCGTCGACCGCCTCCTTGTCGCCGTTGACCACGTTGAGGATGCCCGGAGGGCCGCCGGCCTCGACGAAGATTTCCCCGAGGCGCATCGGCACGCCGGGGTCGCGCTCCGAGGGCTTCAGGATAAAGGCGTTGCCGCAGGCGATGGCCGGCGCGAGCTTCCACAACGGGATCATCGCCGGAAAATTGAACGGCGTGATGCCGGCGACGACGCCGAGCGGCTGGCGCATCGAATAGAGGTCGATGCCGGGGCCCGCGCCGTCCGTATATTCGCCCTTCATCAGATGGGGCACACCAAGCGCGAACTCGACGACCTCCACGCCGCGCTGAATGTCGCCCTTGGCGTCAGCGATCGTCTTGCCGTGCTCGCGCGCCAGAATTTCAGCCAGTTCGTCATTGTTTTGCGCGATGAGGTCGATGAACTTCATCAAGACGCGGGCGCGGCGCTGCGGATTGACCGCCGCCCAAGCCGGCTGGGCCGCCTTGGCGTTCTCGACCGCGTCGCGCATCTCAGCCTTGGAGGCGAGCGCGACATGCGCGCGCACAGTGCCGTCCATGGGCTGGAAAACGTCGGCGGTGCGTCCCGACTTTCCGGCGACCTGCTTGCCGCCGACGAAATGCCCGTATTCGATCATCGCTCCACTCCCTAACGTCTCTGCTCTAAGGGGTTTATGCGCCACGATTTTGCGCACAGCAATTTGAGAGATCGCGCATCGGCTGTGCGAAAATGTGCTAAAGCTTCTCCATGGATTGGGACAACGTCCGCGTCTTCCTCGCCGTGGCCCGTGGCGGCCAGTTCGTCGCCGCCGCCAAGCGGCTCAAGCTCGACCATGCGACGGTCAGCCGTCGCATCGCGGCGCTGGAGGCCACGGTCGGCGCCAAGCTGTTCGATCGGCGAACGACAGGCGCGAAGCTTACTGGCGCGGGCGAGCGCTTCATCGGCGCCGCCGAGCAGATGGAGAGCGCGTTCCTGCATGCGCAGGGCGAAATCTCCGGCGTCGATCTCGAGCTTTCGGGCGACGTACGCATCGGCGCGCCGGACGGGTTCTCGACCTACTATCTCGTGGGCGCATTGCGCGACTTCGCCGAGCGGCATCCGGCGGTGCGCCTGCAACTGATGCCGCTGCCGCAGCTGACCCCGCTCGCGCGCCGCGAGGTCGACGTGGTGATCGGCCTCGACAAGCCGGAGGCAGGACGGTTCGTCGCCCGAAGGCTCACCGATTATTCGCTCGGCATTTATGCGAGCGCTTCCTACCTGAAACGCAATGGCGCGCCAGCCGACATCGAGGCGCTGAAAAGCCATCGGCTCATCGGCTATGTCGAGGAATATGCGTTCTCGTCCGCCCTCGACTATGTGCGCGAACTCTATGGCGGCGCGCCCACGAGCTTCGAAAGCGCCAACGCGGTCACCCAGCTCGAAGCCGTGCGCGCCGGCGTGGGGCTCGGCGTCGTACACGACTTCATCGCGCGCCGGTTCAAGGACCTGAACCGCGTGTTGCCCGAGCGGCGCGCGACGCGCGCCTATTGGCTCGTCACGCACGAGGATACGCGAGCGCTGGGGCGCATCCGCGCCGTCGCCGAGCACCTGGCGAAGGCGGTCACGCATGACCGCGCGATGTTCCTGTAACGGCCGACCGCTGTCGCCTACGAGCGTCCTGCAGGCCACCCCGCGAACCTTGTGAGAAGCCTCACTTGGGCCGGACGGCGTCGGCGGTGCCCTGGATGAACGCTTTGATCTTTTCGAGATCCTCCGACTTCAGCTTGCCCGTGAAATCCGGCATGCCGAGTTCGGCGAACTGCTTCGTGAACACCGCGTCCTCGAGCTTTGCGATCGAGCCCGAATCGACATAGCCAAGATTGGGAATGTTGCCGCCTTTGTCGACGCCCGGCACGCCGTGGCAGAACAGGCAATTGCTGACATAGAGCCCAAAGCCCGCAGGCACGTCCTTGGGATCATATTTCACGCCCGAAATGAGCGGCCCGAGCTTGTAGCGCGCGACTTCGGGGAACTTGGCGTCGCCCCCGCTCACGAACGTGTAAACCGTGCCGGGCGAAGCGTGATCGGTCGAACGCTGCGACTGTCCGAACACGCCGCCCCAACCCACGGCGATCGAGATATATTGCTTGCCGTCGAGCTCATAGGTCATCGGGGCCGCGACAACGCCGTTGCCAAGCGCGGCGTCCCACAGCTTCTCGCCGTTCGTCGCATTGTAAGCGACAAGCCGTCCGTCCGCCGTACCCTGGAAGACGAGATCGCCCGCGGTCGCGAGCGTTCCGCCGTTCCACGGCGAGGCGTAATCCTGCGTCCAGGCCGCCTTCTGATGGACCGGGTCCCAGGCGATGAGCCGGCCAAAAGGCTTTCCCTTCGGCGTGTCCGCCACGAGGTGCTTGCCGAGGTTCCAGCCGATCCCGTTCATAGGCTGACCGACCGTTCCGCTGCCTTGCGCCCAGGTGGGATCGTCGATCATCATGAAGGGGACGTTCTGCGCCGGGATATAGGCGAAGCCGGTCTTCGGACTGAAAGACATCGATTGCCAATTGTGCGCGCCGAACGGCCCGGGGATCGCCTCGATGGGCTTGTCGGTCCCACGCGCCCCAGGGATTTCGATGGCCTTGCCGTCAGCCGTGTAGCCGGTCGCCCAGTTCACATCGACGAAGTTCTTGGCCGAAATGAACTGCCCGGTCTTGCGATCAAGAACGTAGAAAAAGCCGTTCTTCGCCGCATGCAGGAGAACGTCGCGTTTCTGCCCATCGATCATGAGGTCGGTCAGGATCGGGTCCTGATCGGCGTCGTAGTCCCAGGCGTCCGCGGGCGTCCCCTGAAAATGCCACGCGTATGTGCCGGTATCGATATCCAGCGCAACGATGGACGAGGTGTAAAGATTGTCTTTGGCCGAGGGATTGCGGACTGAAGACGCCCAAGGGCCTGCGTTGCCCGTGCCGAAATACAAGAGGTTCAGGTTGGGGTCGGCCGAGATCGTATTCCAAACCGTTCCCCCGCCACCGTTCTCCCAATAGTGGAAACTTAGGGTCCCAGGTCGCCGCCGCCTTGGCCATCGCTTCGTTCTCGAAAGGTTTCGAAGGATCGCCCGGCACTGTGTACCAGCGCCACGCGAGCTTGCCGGTTTCGGCGTCGAAGGCGCTGAGCACGCCGCGCACGCCATACTCGCCGCCGCCGCCGCCGATGAACACCTTGCCTTTTGCGACGAGGGGCGCGGCGGTGATCGTGTAGGGGCGCGAATGGTCGGGGCTGGCGTCGGCGCTCCAGAGCACTTTGCCGGTCGAAGCGTCGAGGGCGATCAAGCGCGAGTCGGGCGTTCCGACATAAACCCTGCCCTTGTAGACCGCGACGCCGCGGTTTACGACGTCGCAACACAGCCGATACCCCTCATTGTGAGGCGACTGAGAATCGAACGTCCAGATCTTCTCGCCGGTCTTGGCGTTGATTGCGTAAACGATGCTCCACGGCGCCGTGACATACATGACCCCGTCGACAACGATCGGGGTTGCTTCGACGCCGCGGATCGAGTCCAGGGGATAGGACCAGGCGAGACCCAGCTTCCCGACATTGACGGCATTGATCTGATCGAGCGGGCTGAACCGGTTGACGCTATAGCCCAGCCCATTGCTGAGCCACTCCTTGCCCGTCTTGGCGTTTTCAATGATACGCGCGTCGTCGACATTCGCGACGTCGGCCGCTTGCGCCGATACGACAATCGATGACGCACCCACGGCTAGCAGGAAGCCGGAAATCGCGCGGGCGCGTCGCTTCCCCGACGCACGCGACGTCGCAAGTGAATTGTCCATTCTATTCCCTCCCTAATCGCCCTTGCACGGTTAGTCGAAGCCCGTGGCTGGCCGAGGCTCTCCTATGAAAGCCTCGATTTAAATCAGATTGCAGAGGTCAGGAGGCTTTTGCAAGACCGATGCATTGTTACGGCTCGCCTCCCTGTGGACCATACGCGCTGCTTTGTTGCGATCGACGACGGGGTCAATTGACAGCGTCGCGAAGGATCGTAAAGTAAAGGCGCGTCGCGGGCGGAAGCCGGCGCTAGTCCGGCAGGGTCCCACCACTGATCGGTCCCTTCGACCGAGGGTGAAACCCTCTCCAGCGACGTGCAGGCATGCCTGCCTTGCCGAGTTGGCGATCGCCAAGTTGGTGACGCGAACAGCCAAGCGGAAATGGCGCGTCTGAGCAAGCAGCAATACGGGGAACGGCTTAGCGTCCCTCGGCTTCGCCGGACCAACGCGTTCATAGGCCCAAGGATCGGCGGCCCCATCGGAAGTGGTGAAAAGACGTTGCGCTAGTTTCTTAGACAGCAGGAGATTCGTATGAGCGCTGTTCACGATCACCATCATGATCACGATCATCATGACGAATACAGGCCCTCGGAGATATCGCTCCGCGTGAAGGCGATCGAATCGCTGCTGGTTGAAAAGAACCTGCTCGACCCCGTCGCTGTCGACAAGCTTGTCGACGCTTACGAGAACAAAATCGGCCCGCACAATGGCGCCCGCGTCGTCGCCAAGGCATGGTCGGATCCCGAATACAAGAAACGGCTCCTGGGCGACGGAACCAAAGCCATCCTGGAGCTTGGCTATTCTGGCATCCAGGGCGAAGACATGGTGGTGGTGGAGAATACGCCGGAAGTCCACAACATGGTCGTCTGCACGCTCTGCTCCTGCTATCCGTGGCCGACGCTTGGACTGCCTCCGAACTGGTACAAGGCGCCTCCATATCGGTCCCGCGCGGTTATCGACCCGCGCGGCGTCCTGAAGGAGTTTGGCGTCGAGCTTCCAAAGGAAGTCGAGGTGCGCGTCTGGGATAGCAACGCGGAGCTTCGCTACCTTGTTCTTCCCGAGCGGCCCGCCGGCGCCGAAGGACTGAGCGAGGACGAACTCGCCAATCTGGTCACCCGCGACAGCATGATTGGCGTCGGACTCCCTAAGACACCGAACTGAGAGGTTCCCCATGAATGGCATTCACGATTGTGGCGGCCGCCATGGCTACGGCCCCATCGACATCGACCCCGACCAGCCGATCTTTCATGCCGACTGGGAGCGGCGCATGTTCGGCATGTTCATCCTGGCTTTCGGGGGCGGCCATTTTAACATCGATCAGTTCCGCTCCGCGATCGAGCAGATGAAGCCGACCGAGTATCTGGAATCGCCCTATTACGAGCACTGGCTTCATGCTCTGGAGGCGCTGTGCGTCGAGAACGGCACGCTGACCAGGAAGGAGCTCGACGACCGCCTCGCCTCGCTCTCGAAAGGAACGCACTGATGCCGACGCTTTTCCCAACCGATGCGCTGGACGGCCTCATTCGGACGGGCGGCTCGTGCCGCGTGAACGTCAATGTTGAGCCTGGCTTCGCAACCGGCGACAAAGTCATGGCCATCAACATCAACCCACGAACGCATACGCGCCTGCCGACCTATGTTCGCGGCAAGCGGGGCACCGTGATGCGCGACCATGGCGCCTTCGTCTTCCCGGACACGAACGCCGTCCTGAAGGGCGAGAAGCCGCAACACGTATATAGCGTGATGTTCGAGGCTGGCGAACTTTGGGGCGACGCCGAGTTTCCCGGCGACAAAGTCCTGATCGATATGTTCGAGGATTACCTCAAGCCAGCGGACAAGGCGTGAGGCCGGCGATGGCGCTAGATCCAGCGGCGGTCGTGGAAACACGCCAGCCTCGCGACAGCGAGGGTCCGGTGTTCCGGGAGCCTTGGGAAGCTTCGGCCTTCGCCATGGTCGTCAAGCTTCATGAGGGCGGTCATTTCGACTGGTCGGAATGGGTTAAGACGCTTTCCCACGAGCTCGCGAAAGAGGGCGACGGCAAGACCAAGCCGATCGCCGTCAACGACGACAACGCCGCTCACTATTACGAGTATTGGCTCGAAGCTCTCGAGAAAATCGCCGTTGAAAAAGCGCTTCTCAGCAAAGAGGCGATCGACGAGCGGCATCGCTACCTGATCGACAATCCCGTTCCGCACGAGCACGTCGCGCGACGAACGCCGATCAAAGTCGCATGACTATCAAAGGCGCCCATCCGCTTCTATGAGCGCGAAACGCGAGCGCTCGTGTTGCGATTACGCTTCACGATAGGTGGCGGCAAAGGCCGCGCAAGAGAATCCAGCCGGCGGGGCTTCGTCGTTCGACAAGGGCCATGTCTAGGAAGACACGCGTCGGATCAGAGGCGGTCTTCACAAAATCGACGCGACAGGAGTAGCGCACGCCCTCACTCCGTCGACAGTCAAGCTCGACGACCTTGAGATCGGTATCGTGAGCAGCTCCAGCCGTTGCGGCCGCTTGGTCGTAGGCTGCCTGGACCTCACCGGCTGACGGGGCTCCTTCGCGCCTTTGCTCGGCCTGGAAGTCCACGAAGATGACGAGCGAGACAAGGCCAATAGCGCTCATCGCTGCGAGCGCAACCGCAACTCCAATTTGGGCGCGGTTTGGCGGGATCACGTGCTGGCCTCATGATCTTCCGTCCAAACTGACGGAATGAAGAACATAGAGAATTTCGTCGAAAGAGGCGCAGCCTTGAAGTCGCCGCCCGCCTGCGTTCCGGTGGCCGCCGGAACGCGGGCGGAAGCGCCGGAACTAGGCCGACTTCCTGAGAGCGGAAACTTCCAGTTCGTCGTAGCCCTTGACCTTGTAAATGAGTACCGAACCGATCCAGGCCATTAGGAATATGCCGATGATGATGTAGCCGAGGACGCCAAAGTTATCATTGATCGCGCCGATCGCGCCCCAGAAGCCGCCCCCGTCCGTGAGCCCTAGCTGGTCGCCGATGAGGTTCAGCGTTTCGAGGCCGCCGACCACAAGCGCCACGACAACCGACACGGCGGTTATCGTCATATTGTAGTAAAGCTTGCGGACTGGCTTCATGAACGCCCAGCCATAGGCGCCGAGCATCAGCACGCCATCCGTGGTGTCGATCAAGGTCATGCCGGCTGCGAACAGCGCTGGGAACACCATAATCGTTGCGAGAGAAGCGCCGTTCGTCGCCTGAACGGCCGAAATGCCGAACAAGGCGACTTCGGTCGCGGTGTCGAAGCCCAGGCCGAACAAGAACCCAATCGGGAACATGTGCCAGCTCTTGGTGACAAGCCGAAACAGGGGCCGGAAGATGCGCGCGAGGAATCCGCGATTGTTGAGCAGGACGTCGAAGTCCTCCTCGACGAACGGCTTGCCGCGCTTCACCGCCTGAAAAGTCCGGTAGATCGACATCAGAACAATGATGTTGAAGATTGCGATGGCGAACAGGAAGAGCGCCGAGACGCTGGTGCTGATAACCCCGCCGATCCCCTTCATCGAATCGAAGCGCGACGTGAGCGCCGACGCGGCGAAGGCGACGCCGATCGACATGAGCACCACAATGGCCGCATGGCCTAGGGAAAAGAAAAAGCCGACACCGACCGGACGCTGGCCCTGCTGCATGAGCTTGCGCGTGACGTTGTCGATCGCTGCGATGTGATCAGCGTCGACCGCGTGGCGCAGACCAAACGTGTAGGCGAGCATGGCTGTCCCAAGCAGGACCGGCCGCTCTCCCAGGACCGCGAGCGCCCAGAGCCAGATGAGAATATTGCCGCCGATCAGGACGGCGTAGACCGCAAATAAACGGCGGCGGAGATCAGGGCCGCTTTCAGTCAGGATTTTTGAAATATTCGTAGGCATGACACCCTCGCATGCTGTGGGAGATAACAGCGCGATCGCGGGTTACACGGTGCAAGAACAAACCATCAGTCACCGCACCCGAGATAGGCCGCACGACGCGATGGCAGGTCTCCTGGCTCGCGGATCAACGACGGACGCCGATCTTCCCGGTTGCCCAGTGATCATAGGTGGCGTCGTCTCATCGCTTACAGTTGCGGGGGCAGCCACGGTTTCGGCGTCGTAGCCTCACCGTGTTCCCTTTTGATCCCCGAAGGGAACCATCATTGCGAAGCTATCGAAGTCGACGATCAGGCGCAAGCGGGCGATAGCTTGAGTGATCGCTGATCGCATCGCACGTTGCGGGGGCTTTGTTGCGATGGGCGAGCCGACGCCGAGTGTCGCGGTGGCGGGGCTGCGGTGGTCCTTCTACACGCGCCACCACCGGCGGCTTTTTGCGCTGTCCTCGCGCTCGTTGCAGAAGTGTTCGTCTCATGCGCACGCCCCGCTGCGCGCGGGGCGTTGCTTGAGGAGCGAGAGAGACCCGCCAGTTACGGCGGCAGTACGCTCACGGAGCTTTCTGCGGCTCCCCGTACTCGTGCTTCATCGCCTTCGAGGCGCCCCTTGTTGCGGACACATCAGTGTTGCGAGTTCCAAAGTATCCGTTGGCTGGGCCGGGCGGCGTATTGCCGTTGCTGACGTCGCTATTGGCGCCGCTTGGGCTGCCATTACCTCCGTTGGATATCCCGGTTCCTCCGCCGCCGCCTCCGGCGAAAGCTAAGCTTGGGATCAAGATAAGCGCCACAGTGGCGAAAGATTTGAGGCTCATCGTGTTTCTCCGAGTTCTCGAGATCGAGAGACACGTACGTTACGCGCGCGCGGGGGAGTTGTTACTAGGTCCGCAGTGCGCGCATCGTAAGAAAGAGTAGAGAGTATGCGCGCTGCAGCGCGATGAAGCCCCGGTTACACCGTCTCATCGCTCTCAGGAATTTGCAGCCGGATTAGTCGGCTTCCTTCAGACGGAAACGCTTCGCGCGAGCGAAGCGTTTCATGGGCGATGGAGACCGCCAGCTAGCGGCGAGCGTTCGCTTACGGATTCTTTTGCGGCTCCACGTTCGGCTGTCTCATTTGATTTGTGCCCATCGTTCCCGTCGCGTTTGTGTTGCCGGCCGCGCCTGGCCCCGCGCCGCCCATCGCGTTGCCGTTCGCCCCGTTCGCGTTGCCAGCCCCATTGGCGTTGTTGGCCCCACTGTTGGCGCCAGTCCCAGCGCCGCTGTTGGCGCCGGCTGTGCCGCTCGCTCCACTGCTGCTGCTGCTGGCGCTCCCGTTGGCGCCGTTGCCCGCGCCGCCGTTAGCGCTCGCCGCGCCGTTGCTTCCGCCCGAGCTCGCACCACCCGCCGCGCCGGCGCCGCCGCCCGCTCCACCGGCTCCCCCGCCAGCCCCGCCGCCGCCCGCGGCAAACGCCAAGCTGGGGACGAGAATGATTGCGACAGTCGCGAAAGTTTTGAGCTTCATGGCGTTTTCTCCGAGTTCAGCACGGTTGCGTGCGTCACGCATCGAGGGATGCGCCACGAACGTGCGGCCGGAGGGGATGTTCCTTGGTTGAGCCCAAGCGGGAGCCGCCAGAAGTCTACAGCGTTCGAAGCGCACTCACAGACTTGATTCCCGCCGCACGAGCCCGGGGTCCTTCCAAAGCGCCGCTATGCGGTTCGCTTGAATAGGCAGGCGTCCGGCGCGCTATTGCGCCGTGAGCCCCCCGTCGACCATGAATTCCGCACCGGTGGTGAACGAGGATTCGTCGCTCGCCAGGAACAGGATGGTGTTGGCGACTTCGTCCGCCTTGCCCATCCGGCCCATTGGCGCGGCGCGCTCAAGGCCCGCGCGGATCCGGTCGGGATCTCTCGCCCGAGCGATGCCTTCGAGCACCATCGGCGTCTCGGCGAACGAGGGATGCACCGAGTTCACGCGAATTTTGTAGCCGGCGCGGGCGCAATAGAGCGCCGCCGATTTGGTCAGGAGCCTGACCGCGCCCTTGCTCGCGCAATAGGCCAGTGACGATCCGTCGCCGATGATGCCGGCCACCGAGGAGAGATTGACGATCGAGCCGCCGCCGCTCGCCTTCATCGCCCGCACGGCTTCCCGACAACCGAGAAAGACGCCCTCGGCGTTGACGGCATTGACCTTCCGGAAGTCGTCGAGCGTCGTCGTCTCGATATTGCCCAGAACCGCCACTCCGGCGCTGTTGACTAGAATGTCGAGGCGCCCAAATGCGGCGAGAACTTCGTCGACCACCGCGCGCCAGCGCGCTTCGTCCGTCACGTCCTGCACGAGGGTGAGATCAGCGTCGGTCCCAAGCGTCTCGAGACCCGCTTCATTGCGGTCGGCCGAGGCGACCTTGGCGCCTTCCCTGTGGAACAGAGCCGCCGTCGCCCGGCCGATGCCGGACGCCGCTCCGGTGATGAGCGCGACCTTGCCCGCTAGGCGCCCCGACCCTGCCCCGTCCATGTTTTCACCCCTGTTCAAGTTCAAGCCCGCTTATAGGCTTGAACTGGCTTTCGCGAAATCGACTCTGCTTGCGCCGAAGAGCGCATTCAGGAACCCTGCGTCGATGACGAGCGCTCCGACATCGGCCGCGTCTGCAGAAGCCGGACCGTCGCCTTCCGGCGGTTTGGGCGAAATCTTCCGCGTCTTCCTCCGGCTGGGCCTTACGTCGTTCGGCGGCCCGATCGCGCATCTCGGTTATTTTCGCTCCGAGTTCGTCGAGCGGCGCCAGTGGCTCTCCGAACAACACTTCGCGGACCTTGTCGCCCTTTCACAATTCCTGCCGGGGCCGGCGTCAAGCCAGACTGGCTTTGGCGTCGGTCTCCTGCGCGGCGGCCTTTTGGGCGGCGTCGCGGCGTGGGCCGGTTTCACCCTGCCCTCCGCCATCCTCATGGCGCTCTTCGCCTATGGAGCGGGAAGCATAGCCGATCGTCCTCTTGGCGCCGGGCTCCTGCACGGCCTTAAGCTCGTCGCCGTGGCGATCGTGGCCCAAGCCGTGATGGGAATGGCGCGGAGTTTGTGCCCTGACCGCATACGCGCCTCGATCGCGACAATAGCGCTGGTCGCGACGCTCGTCTCGCCCTGGTCAATCACTCAGCTTGCCGTGATCGCCGCCGGCGGCTTCGCGGGATTTCTAATGTGCAAATCTTCGGTCGAAGCTGGGAGCGACGGCCGAGTTAGCCCGGTGTCGCGCCGCACGGGTCTCGCCTGCCTGGCGGCTTATTTCGCGCTGCTGGCCGTCGCCTTCGTGCCAACGCCCCCGGGCGCGGCAGCGCTGTTCGGCGCTTTCTACCGCTCGGGCGCCCTCGTGTTCGGCGGCGGCCATGTGGTGCTGCCATTGCTGCGCGACGCCGTCGTGTCTCGAGGTTGGGTTCCCGACAGCATCTTCCTTGCCGGATACGGGGCGGCGCAAGCCTTGCCCGGGCCGCTCTTCACTTTCGCGGCTTTTCTCGGCGCCGTCGCGAGCATTCCGCCGCACGGGATTGCGGGCGCGGCTCTCGCGCTTTTCGCCATCTTCATTCCAGGCATGCTTTGCCTTGTCGGAACCCTGCCGTTCTGGAGCACGCTCAGCGCCGATCCTCGCGCTCGCGCAGCCATGCTCGGGACGAACGCCGCCGTCGTCGGCCTCCTCGGCGCGGCGCTCTACAATCCCGTCTGGACGAACGCCGTGCGCGAGCCGATCGATTTCGCAATTGCCGCAGCTGGCTTTGTTCTTCTCATCGCCTGGCGGGCGCCCCCGCTCCTGGTGGTGGCTTTGTCGGCGCTTGCTGGCGCGGCTCTCAGTCTCCTGACCTGAGCTACGCAAAGCCCACGAGAAGGAGAGGCAATTCGTTGGCAAATCCGAATTTATATGCTATTGGTTTCCCATGGACAGAATTCACGACTAGGCGTCAAGGACAAGGTCTGGCGCGCAAGGCGTTCGGATGGAATTGTCATTGCAAGGAGCGAAGCGGCGCGGCGATTTAGGACCCGAGAGGATCTACTTGCGCCGGATTCAACCGGAACGCGAGTTAAACCCCGAAGGGGGAATTTTTTTACTCCAAACGGCTGTAACCCATTGAGATTCAACGATTTGAAAAAATAAACGCTAGTAAACGTTAGCTGTTTTACTAGCGTTTAAGCGCGTTTACTGACGTTTACGGGCTCTTATGTCCAGTGGAGTTCGCCCTTCGGGTTGTCCCCGCTCGGTCCACCTTCGCGGCTCATCGCCTCATTTGGGCGCCATGCGCAACGCGCCATCGATGCGAATGGTCTCCCCGTTGATATAGCCGTTCTCGATGATGTGGACGGCGAGCGCCGCGTATTCGGCCGGCTGGCCGAGGCGGGCGGGGAACGGAACCGAGGCACCGAGCGAATCCTGCGCCGGCTGCGGCAGGCCGGCCATCATCGGCGTCAGGAAGACGCCGGGCGCAATCGCGTTGACCCGGACGCCGAACTGCGCGAGCTCGCGCGCGATCGGCAGCGTCATCGCCACCACCCCGCCCTTCGAGGCGGAATAGGCGGCCTGCCCGATCTGCCCCTCGTAGGCCGCGACCGACGCGGTCGAAACGATGACCCCGCGCTCGCCCTCGATCAGGTCGAGCTTGCCCATCTCCGCCGCCGCGAGACGGATCATATTGAAGGTTCCGATGAGGTTGACCCGGATCACCTTCTCGAAGTCGGCCAGCGGCTGGGGCCCTTCGCGGCCAACCACGCGTTTGGCGACGCCGATGCCGGCGCAATTGACGAGAATCCGCGCCGGCCCATGCGCCGCTGCGGCTTTGGCGAGCGCCACGCCGGCGGAGGCTTCGTCCGCGACATCACCTGCGACCGCAAGGCCGCCAATCGCCTTGGCCGTCTCCTCCGCTGCCGCGGGATTGAGGTCAAACACCGTGACCTTCGCGCCCTTGGCGGCGAGCGCCTCCGCCGTCGCGCGGCCAAGTCCCGAGCCACCGCCGGTGACGATCGCCGCAACTCCGGTGAGTTTCATCGCGCTTCCTCCCTCGGCTCGATCAGGGGCCCAGGCCGCCCATATCAACCGCCGGCGCTTCGCGCCAGTGCGACGGCGAGCGCTTATTTTTTTCGCGGTTAGTTGAGTTTAATGAAAAGCCTGCCGCCCTCAACCTTCACGGGATAGGTCGCAAGGTTGACGCAGGCTGGCGCGCCTTTCGCTTCCCCGCTGGTGAAATCGAACCGGCCATTATGCATCGGGCACTCGATGATCGTGTCTTGAACGAAACCATCGGCAAGCTCGACCGCCTCATGCGTGCACAGGCCATCCGTGGCGAAATAGCGATCGTCGCTCGTGCGGTAGAGCGCGTATTGCCTGCCTTCATGTTCAAATGGGGCGACGTCCTCCGACGGGATCCGGTCGGCAGGGCCGGTGTCGATCCAGCTTTCGCTCAATGGAGCGGCTCCCTTTCGAGCTTTGCGACTCTTGCGACAGTGACTTCGGGCTGCGCGTTCGCCGGCAGTTCGCGGCGAACGAAATAGGTGGGGTCCTTCAACTGGCGAAGCACCGTCGGGATAATCTCGCGATAAGCGGCGATCGAGCTTGGATAGGGCGTCGGGCAATCGGCCTTGATCGCCTCATGCAACTTGGGCAGCGCATGATAAGGCACCGTCGGGAAAATGTGGTGCTCCACATGATAGTTCATGTTCCAATAAAGGAAGCGGAAGATCGGGTTCATGTAGACGGTGCGCGAGTTCAGCCGATGGTCGAGCACGTCCTCGGCGAGGCCGAGATGTTGCGTCGCGCCGAAATAGATCGTGAGGAAGCCGCCGTAGAGCGTCGGCAGGCCGATATACATCGCCGGCAGGATCGAGCGGAATGCGAAGCAGGCGACGAGGACAAGGGCGTAAATGGCGAGGTAGATGCGGGCGATGAAATACACCTTCGACCGCTCAGCCTCGGGGACAAAGGTCGCCTCCTCCTCTGTCAGTCGGCCGCGGGCGTGCAGAAGCACCTTCTGAAAGAAGACGAACGTGCTCTTAAGCGCGAAGATGTTGAGCAGAAGAGACACAACGTCCGGCGGACGCGGCGTGATGATCTCGGGATCGCGCCCGACGATGATCGTATCCGTGTGGTGGCGGGTGTGGCTCCAGCGCCAGATGGTCGGCTCGCGCATGATCATGAAGCAAGCGACCTGGTAGACCGCGTCGTTCATCCATTGCGTCTTGAAAGCAGTGCGATGGCCGCACTCGTGCCAGCGGCTATCCGTCGAAGAGCCGTAAAGAACGCCATAAATGAGAAAGAAGGGAACCGCGGCCCAACTCCCCCAGAAGTAGTAGCCAAGGCCGCCCGGTTACGATGAACGCCGCTATCCAGATGAGCGTATCCCGAATCGCCGGACCGTCCTCACGGCGCATCAGCTCCTTAAGCTCCGCGCGCTTGATCGGGGGCGCGTACCATTTCGCCGACGCGAGCCCGGCGGCGACGGCCTTGTCGGCCTCCGGGCCAAGAAGGCTGTAATCGCGCGTGATGGTCGTGGTCGCCATCTGTCTCCGCCTCCCAACGCAGCTGCTGTCGAGCTGAGCCTACAGGCAACTCAACTTCGGCTCAATTTTTGTTCTCCGCCGACCCATTCATTCAAATGGGCAACCCGATCGGCGGCCAACTAGCCAGACCACCGTTCATATGTGTCGGGCCAGCAGGATCGCTAGGTCCAGTCGCACAAACTGCCTTTACGCGAGTTTCCTCCCGATTTCTCCCCGCGCAGGCCCATTCAGATATCGCCCCCGCCTTTCGGGCGGGCCATTGCGAAGACTTTCTCGACCATCGCGTAATCCTGATAACCGCAGCGAGCGAGGGGCTGCGCGCGAGCGGTGTCGAAACGACCGGCGACAAGAAAGCGCTCATCAATGTGGAAGGCGACGACCTCGCCGAGCGTGAGCACCGCTCCGCTCAGCGCCCCGCTCAAGGACCGGATTTCGAGCACCTCGACCACCTTGCATTCCAAGGCGGCCGGGCTTTCGGCAACTCGCGGCGCGGCGACCAGGCGGCATTCCGCCATGGTCAATCCGGCGCGAGCGAATTCGTTGTCGCCCCGCTCGAACGGGGCCGAAGTCACATTCATCGGGCTTTGCAGATCGTGTGTCGCCAGATTGGCGACGAACTCGCCGCTCTCCTTGGCGAAGGAGGCCGAGTCCTTCCAACCTTCGCTGGAGAAGCCAACGATTGGCGGCGCGCTCGAATAGCCGTTGAAGAAGCTGTACGGCGCAAGATTGATCCGCCCGTCCAGAGCGCGCGTCGAGATCCACCCGATCGGACGCGGCGCGACGATCGCCTTGAAGGGGTCGTGCGGCAGCTTTACCCGGTCGCGCTCTGCGGTGGCGTAGAACATGGGCCCAGGTTACTCCGGAAAGTGGGTCACGATCTCGGCCAGCGCAGGACGCGGACGATCCTCGATCGCGGCCGTCGCCCGACCAATGTGCAGGAAGCCGGCGACACGCTCGTGTTCAGCCAGGCCGATCGCCGCGCGAAAGCGAGCGTCATACGCCATCCATTCGGTGAGCCAAGTCGCCGAGTAACCGAGCGCGCGGGCGGCGACGATCATGTTCATGCATACCGCGCCCGCGGACATCACCTGCTCCCATTCTGGAATCTTGGGGTGGAGGGCTGCCCGGGAGATCGTTGCAACCACGAGCGGGGCGCGGGTGAACCGGCGCAATTCCTCGGCTCGGGCAGCCTCGTCGAGATCGGGCTTGTCGACGAGGCGAATCGCCAGCGCAAGCTCGCTTGCGCGCTCGCGAGCGCGCCCCGCGAACACAAGGAAACGCCAAGGCGCGAGCTTGCCGTGATCGGGCACCCGTGAGGCGACAGTCAGGATCGTGGCGAGTTGATCAGCGTTTGGGGCTGGCCCCGTCATCATCGGCGGCGGAACAGACCGGCGTCGCTTAAGGATCTCGATCGTGTCGTTCATCACCGCTTCTTCCTAAGAAGGCCTGCTCCTTGGCCGAAAACCCCACCCGTGTAAACCGCCTTCGATCCGCCTCAATATATGGTCACGAGCCGATACAATGACGAAGCATCGGCGCCAATTTTTCAGCCCCCGCGAGGCGCGTTGACAGCAACTTGGCGGATCCTGGCCGCCCTTGTCGCGCTCATTGCGTTCATCGCGCCGGCCCGCGCGCAGACGCCAACGGGCGACTCCGCGCAGGCGACGCTCAGCCTTTCGGCGGTCCTGACCGGCAGCGGCTCGCCGCTCACGGGCGGGTTGCGCTGGCGGGTGTTCGGCGCGCAAGCCGACCCAGACGGATCATATCCCCTGATCGTTGAATCCGGACTGGCCCAGCCGACCCTGACCATACCGCCTGGAAACTACGTTGTTCATGTCGCTTTCGGGCTCGCCAGCGCGGCAAAACGTTTAAACCTCGGCGCCGGGGTTCACTCCGAACGGTTGACGCTCTCGGCGGGCGCGCTTCGGATCGAAGGCACCCTCGCCGACGCCCCGATCGACGCGTCGAAGCTGTCCTTGGCGATCTACGTGCCGCAAAATCGCAATCCGCTTGGCAAACTTGTCTACGCCAAAGCCAAGGCAGGCGACATCATCGGACTGCCGGAAGGCTCCTATCATATCGTTTCGACATTTCTCGACACCGTCGGCACCCACTCCGGAGTCAACGCGCCGGCTAATTCCGGCAAATCGGCGACGCCTGTCGCGCCTGCGGCGCTCCCCTCCAATTCGGTGGTCAACGCTGACATAAAAGTGACCTCGGGCAAGCGGGTCGACGTCACGATTCGCCATCGCTGTGCGACGCTTACGCTCAAACTTGTCAATAAGCCTGCCGGGGACGCCCTCGCGAACACGACCTTTACGGTGCTCACTCCGGGCGGCGACGTCATTCGTGAACTGGTCGGCGCCTTTCCTTCGCTCGTTCTTGCCGAAGGCGAGTACGTCGTCATCGCCCGGCACGAAGCCAAGGTCTTTCAATCGACGTTCCAGGTTCAGACAGGGATGGACCGCGACATCGAAGTTGTTGCAGAAGAGAGCGGCAAGCAGGGGCCGTGACCGGATGCAGACCTTCTTCGTCCAAATCAAATGCGCGCTCGGACGGACCTATGAAGTCGCGAGCGCGCTGGCGGAAGCCGAAATTGCCTCTGAGATCTATTCAACCGCCGGCGACTTTGACATTCTGGCCAAATTCTACGTCGAGTCGGATGTCGATATCGGCCACTTCGTCGGCCATAAGGTCCAAGTCATTCCAGGAATAGCCGACACCCGCAGCATAATCACGTTCAAGGCCTTTTAGGCTGACGCGCCGGGCGCCCAATTTCGCAGCGCCGTGGCTTTCCGAGGATTTCCCCTAGTGTCCATCAGCAAGCGGCCGGTTTCCACGATGCGCCCATGCCTCGCTTTCACGCTCGTGATTCTCGCCGGCGCCGCCAACGCAACCGAAGCCGGGACGTTTCTGTTCGACGCCCTCCACGGCAAGACCCCCTACCACCTCTCCTGGGAGAAGCTCATGAAGCTGGTCCAGCCGACGCCGGACTGGCTTGTCCACTTCAATCGGAACTTCGATGGCGTTTCGGGCGAGATGACAAAGGTCGTCATCGACAACAAGCCGTATGAGCTATCCTTCGTCTGCAAGCCGACGGAGTGCGGGGAACACAAGTTCGTCGTCCTGTTCGACGGCAACGGCGAGCGCGCCTATGGCGCCCTAGGCGGCAAGGACAATGATCCGGCCTTCTTTGGTTCTCCGACCCAGCTTGAGCAAGAGGCGATGGCGAAAGCGGTGAAGAACTGACCAGAACCTTCAGTTCAGCTCGAGCGTGAACGGCTCTCCCTCGGAGCATTCCTGACCCCGGCCAATCTCGGCGATCGCTTCGTTCATCCGTCCACCCCGTCCGAGCGCATGGTCGGCCAGCGCCACGAGTTGGGCGTTGGGCGATGCCGTTGGAGAGGCTGCGCGGAGCGCGCGTGCGATCGCGAACTCGTCCCGCTCAGGCGTCAGCGCGCAGGCCGCGATGTAGGCGGCCGCGGTCGAACGGCTGACGCCGGCGAAACAATGGATCAGCAGCGGCGACCTGCGATCCCAGGCGCGGACAAACGCCAAGAACGCGTCGAGGTGAGCCGCTTCCGGCAGCACGTGACCTTCCAATGGCTCAACGATGTCGGAAACGGCCAGATAAAGATGCCCCTCCGGCTCAATCGCCGTTGGCCGCTCGACTGCCGTGCCGGGGCTCAGCAAGGTGACGAGCGAGCGAGCGCCGGTCTTCGTGACGGTTTCGTCGATCAGAGCGAGCGAGCAGACGTGGAGGCGCGGCATGGAGGGTCCCTCGACGGCGCCTTATAGAGCGCGCGCGACCTCGACGTCGAGGTCGGCGAAACGAGCCAGAAACCGGGCTTCGACATCGGCCGGCCGCATTGGCTGAAGGAACGCGGCGAAGTCACGGATCGGCAGGTCCGGCTCGCCAAACAGTTTGCGCGCTTCCGCAATCGAGAAGCCAGCGAGGGTGATCGCCTCGAAATAAGCCGACGCCCGGTCGGCGATCTTGATACGGCGATCGAGATCACCGGCAGGTTCGGCAGGAAGCCCGAAGCGGATGAGGACAGCGCCCATGAGACGCGCCTCAACCAGCTTGTAATCGCCGCCAACCGCCGCCTTGAAGGGCGAGATCATGTCGCCGATCACATATTCAGGCGCATCATGCAGAAGCGCCACGAGGCGCGCCCGAGCGGGGGGTGAGTCCTCCGCAGCGGTGAACAACGCCTCGACCAACAGGGAATGTTGCGCGACGGAAAAGATCTCGGGTCCCTTCGTCTGGCCATTCCAGCGCGCCACGCGAGCAAGGCCGTGGGCGATGTCGCCAATCTCAACATCGAGCGGCGACGGATTGATGAGATCGAGCCGCCGTCCCGACAACATTCGCTGCCAGGCGCGCCGCGGCGCCCCGTCGGTCACGGCTCGAGCTTGCGCGCCAAGGCGCGGCACGCCTCGTGACGGCAGCAATCGACGAGATGATCGTTGACCATGCCGGTCGCCTGCATGAAGGCATAAACGATGGTCGGTCCGACGAAATTGCCGCCGCGAGCGCGCAAGTCTTTGGCGATGGCGCGCGAAACCTCCGTCTCGGCCGGCGCGTCCTTGAAACTGCGGCGCCCGTTGTCGATCGGCCTGCCGTCGACAAAGCTCCACAAGTGGCGCGCGAAGCCTCCTTTGTCCGAAAAATCAAGGACGATACGGGCCAGCGCCACCGTCGCCTCGATCTTGGCCCGGTTGCGGACGATGCCCGCATCCTGCATCAGCGCGTCCTTTTTCTTGTCGCTCCAGCGCACGATCTTGTTGGGGTCGAAGCCGTCGAAGGCCTGACGGAAGGCGGGGCGCTTGCGCAGGATAGTGATCCAGGAGAGCCCGGCCTGAAAGCCGTCCAGAACAAGCTTCTCGAACATCGCCCGGTCGTCGTATTCAGGCGCGCCCCATTCCTCGTCATGATAGGCGACATAGAGCGGATCGACGCCTGGCCACGGACAGCGCGTCAATCCGTCGGCGCCCTTGAGCGCCGTCAAGACCCGCGGCGGCTTTTCCTTTTCGACGAGCAGCGGCTTTTCTTTTTTGGCCATGAGCGGCCTTCCCTCATCAACCCATGCTCGGACCAAGCCATTTGACCAGCCCGGAACCCCGCTCATAAACTTCGCCTTCCCGTCAGCCAACTCAAGGGCTTTGCATGACCTTTCGCGCCGTCCGAGCCGACAAGACCGACACGGGCCAAGTCGTCAAATTCGCCGAGATGGACGAAACGGAACTCATGGACGGCGACGTCACGATCCGGGTGACCCATTCGACCGTCAATTACAAGGACGGGCTGGCGCTCAGCGGCAAATCGCCGATCATCCGGCGGTTTCCGATGGTGCTCGGCGTCGATCTTGCCGGAATCGTGGAAAGCTCAAGCCGGTCGGACTTTGCGCCCGGCGACGAGGTCGTGCTCACCGGCTACGGGCTCAGCGAAACCCATTTCGGCGGCTATGCCGAGCGAGCGCGGGTGAATGGCGACTGGCTGGTCAAGCTTCCGGCCGGGCTCACACGCGCCGAGGCCATGGCGATCGGAACCGCAGGCTTCACCGCGATGCTGGCCCTGATGGCGATCGAGCGGCACGATCTTGCACCCGCCTCGGGGCCAGCGCTGGTGACGGGAGCAGCCGGCGGCGTCGGCTCGATGGCCATCTCGCTCCTCGCCGACAACGGCTGGCGGGTGATCGCCTCGACGGGCCGCGCAAGCGAGGCGCCCTACCTCAAGACGCTCGGCGCCGATGAGGTGATTGACCGCGCGACGCTGAGCGCCCCGAGCGCGAGGCCGCTCGGCAAGGAGCAATGGACGGCCGCCGTCGACAGCGTCGGCTCGACGACGCTCGCCAATGTGCTCGCGCAGACGCGCTATGGCGGCGCTGTCGCCGCCTGCGGGCTCGCCCAGGGCATGGACCTGCCAGCAACGGTCGCGCCGTTCATCCTGCGCGGCGTCTCGCTCCTCGGTATCGACAGCGTCCATTGCCCGACCGAGCGCCGGCTCGAGGCCTGGCGTCGCCTGGCGCTCGATCTCGACCGCGACAAGCTCGCCTCGATGACCGAGACGATTCCCTTGACCCAGGTGTTCGAAGCCGGGGCCCGGATCCTCAAGGGCGAGACCCGGGGGCGGCTGGTGGTGACGATCGCTTGAGGCGTTACAACCCGGCCGCGCGAAATGCGCTTTCAATAGAAGCCTGTAAAAGTCAGTAAACGCGCTTAAACGCTAGTAAATTAGCTTGCATTTGCTAGCGTTTATTTTTTCGAATCTGGACTTTTCAATGGGGTACGGCCGTTTGGAGTAAAAAAAATTCTCTCGTCCGTCGACTACGCGTCTTGGTTGCAAAAACGAGGCGCAGGCGCCGCCGCGGGGCTCGTCGGCCAGATAGCGGAGCTTGGGCGATCGCCTTTTCATCACCGAGGATTGTAATTTTCATTTCCGTTTTGCGCAAGATAATGTTGGTATCTAAATTCTTTCCCTCACCAGTCGGCGCGCCCGAGCTGCTTCCGCAGTTCGGACCCAGCCCGGTCCGTTCAGGCGCAACCGGCGGTGGCGCGCCTCGCTTTGCGATAGCCGGCATAGCCGAGGCCGGCGAAGCCGAGCAGCATCATTGCCCAGGTCGTCGGCTCGGGAATTGCGCCGTGGACCTGAACGAACGTGAATGAAGAGCCGACGTCGTTCGGGCCCGGGTCGGGCGCTATGGCTGCTTCGAACTGTTCTGGGGTCGCTTGGAAGGAGGGAAGACCGGCGGCTGACGAAACGGTCAGTCCCCCGAAGGGTCTGCCGTCGTCATACACAAGGCCGCTGGCGCTCCCACCGTCCGCGAGCGTGATGAGGAAGCTTCCGCTCGAGGACGTATATGAGAACGAGATGAATGTGGAATCGTCCACCATCCCGTTGTCATCGTCGAAAAAGTCGACAAGGGTCAGGACGCCGGTCGCCGTTCCGGTGCAGCCGGAATCGCAAATTCCGCTGAAGTCGAAGACCGAATCGGCGCGCGCGGGGGCTGCCTCAAACGGGGCAGCCGCCACGAAGACCGCGGCCGCAGCGAGAAATGCGCGGGCAATCGTCATGATCAGGCCTCCAACGGCCCTCGCCCGTCAGGCGCGGTGGGCTACGATGGCCTGGCGTTTCCGCAACGTCAAATGTAGATCGGCGCGTTTACGTGACGCGCCAGGCTTTGCGAGAGCGGCATGGTTTTGTCGCAAGAGACATAGGAGTCCGCAAGAATGATAGCGGTTGGGAGTCCGCAAGAATGATAGCGGTTGCCATTCCGCTGCGACGCTCGGGACGAGCGCCGCTGAAGTCGAAGATCATGTCAGCGCGCGCCGGAGCCACGTCCGGGTCATCAGTCTGCGATCTGCTCGTCGTATTCGACTTCGCTCTTCGTCTCGATCGCAAGCTGGAGTTCAGGTTCGCGCGATCGGCGTCCCACGTGGGGCTTTTATTCGCGGCCGTTTCTAACTATGCGACCTAGAGCGCGTTGAAGCGCGACTCTCCGGAGATGGGATAATTCCCCAGAAGCCAAAGAAGCGAAGGACGAGGCCGGTTGTCCGCGTCCAGTATGGCGCGTTGCCTTATCGGTTCACGCCCATGGCGTCGCTTGAGATCCTCGTCGTCACGACCCGGCAATCGCGGCGGTGGATCGTGCCCAAGGGCTGGCCGATCAAGCGGCTGACGCCATCGAAGTCGGCTGCGCGCGAGGCGTTCGAGGAAGCGGGCGTCAGGGGCAAGATCGGCGCACGGGCGATCGGCGCTTTCACCTACAAGAAGACTGCAGGTCGAAGCGCCGACGACGCGAACTACGAGGTCAAGATTTTCCCAATGCTGGTTAAAAGGCAGAGTGCGAGCTGGCCGGAACATGGGCAGCGCGTGGTTCAGTGGGTTGACCCGGAAAAGGCGATCGCCCTGATCCGAGAGCCGGAGCTGAAGTCGATCGTCGCGAAGTTCGCCAAGCGCGCGTCGGTCGCGGCGAGCAAACTCATCTACTGATCGCGGGTCCGAAGCCAATCGACGCGCCTCTAATCGGTCGCGAGATTGCCGTCGCCTGCGTTGACCGAGGTCACGCCATCGATTTCGCTCAAGCGCGCGGCCAGCCGGGCAACCGACCTTGAGCCGCGGACCTCTACCCGAAGCGTGACGATTCCCTTTGGCGGCGCGGTCCAATCGCCGCCAATCGCCTCCTCGGGGCTTAGAACCTCCTGGCTCGGCACACGGACGGAGCCAGTCTCCTGGGAAGGGTCCCGCTCGACCTCGACGCGACTGACTGCAAACTCGTTTCGGGTGCAGCACGCAAGCACCTCGCGCAGGATGCCGCGGCCGTCCTGATAGGAAATTTGCAGCGACGACGGCGCCCAACGGGATTTCGGCAGGCGACGCTCGATAGCGGGGAAAAGGGCGATCACAATGAAATGGCCGAAGGTCACCGCGATCGCCAGGATCGGGAGGCCCGCCCCGCAGGCCATGCCCACGGCCGCCGTCAGCCAAACCGTCGCCGCCGTGGTCAGGCCCCGAACGATGTCTTTACGAACGAATATGAGGCCGCCGCCGATGAAGCCGATGCCTGACACGATCTGCGCCGCGATGCGCGAGGGATCGAGCACGACACGTCCCGGCTCGAGGATATCGGTGAAACCGTATTTTGACACCAGCACCACGAGCGCCGACGAAAAGCCGACCAGCGTATAGGTGCGAAGGCCCGCGCTCTTCTGGCGCATTTCGCGCTCGAGGCCAATTGACGCGGACAACACGAACGCGAGCGCCAGTTCAGCAAGCTGGATCGAGGTCTGACCTGTTGGCTCGCCGAGGAGCAGTCGAAGGTCCATCACCCGTCTGTCGGCGGTGTCGGCTACCCGGCAGCGAACAGGCGCGCTTTCATCGAAATAGACCACCGCGCAGATCCGGTGATAACCATCCGCGACGGTGAGAGGCAGCCCGTTCGCCATCTCCCCGCGAACAAGCAGCACCGGCGCGAGCGGCTTCCCCTTTTGAATTCGCTTCAGGTCTTCGTCCACGTGCGGATCGTCGCGCGGCAGAAGCGGGAGACCTGCGGCGCGCAACATATCCTTCGCCGCATGTTCAATGAGCTTGGAGCCACGGAGGCTCTTGACCAGCGCGTGGGCCTTCCTGTCGGAGCCGAGAAGGGAAAGATAGGCGAACGCGGCGACGAAATCCGCGTCTTCCTCCTTTTCGCTCCACTTGAGTTTTGATTTGCTCACCTTCGGCTTGTCCCCTCTCCGCGCCTTCCCCCGGAACGCAGCTTAGTCCTCTCAGCGATGCGGCGACACTTGCATTTCACGCGATGACCTTCACGGGCTCACGTGTCCATCAATTCGGGGACGAAGACGTCTTCGATGGTCAGGCGCCGGCTCGGAGAGCCTGGCTCAATGCTCGCCCGCCCCGATCCGGCTCTCAAGCGATTCGTAGAGCGCGTTGCGGGCGGCGAAGGTCTGTTCGAGCGCCGCGACGCTGACCCGCTCGGCGCCTTGCGTGAGCAGCCAGCCGGAAAGCTCGGCCACCTTGTCTCGCGCGCAATGCAGCGCCACGAACCCGTGCGGATCGACGTCCTCACCCGTCGCCGAAACGGCGCCGAAGCGTTCGGCCGCGGTCTCCACCACGACATGCGCCGGACCCGGCAGCCGGGCGCGGACCTCGCGCGATTTCCGCGCGTCCTCGCTGGCGGCGATGCGGGAGAGAATGTCGCGCGCGGCCTGCCTCGCATTCGCCCCCCAAGGGGCGGTGAGGGAGGCGATCAGCATCGCCTGCGAGCGCAGCATCGTTCCGTCGTCCAAAATCTTCAGCGCGTTGGCGGCGAGCGTCGCGCCGGTCGTAGTGATATCGACGATAAGCTCGGCCGCGCCGGAAGCGGGCGCGCCTTCGGTTGCGCCCAGGCTCTCGACAATGCGGTAATCGGCGATGCCATGTTCGGCGAAGAAGCGCCGCGTGAGATTGACGTATTTGGTCGCCACCCGCATCCGATCGCCGCGCCTGGCGCGATAGGCGGAGGCGACGTCGTCGAGATCGGCCATGGTGCGCACGTCGATCCAGGCCTTGGGCGCCGCGACCACGACATTGGCGTGGCCGAAGCCGAGCGGACTTAACAGCTCGAGCCGCGCCTCGACCTCGGCCACCTTTTCGCGCACCAGATCCTCGCCGGCGACGCCGAAATGCGCGGCTCCCGCCGCAAGCTGGCCAACGATCTCGGCCGACGAAATATAGGCGACCTCGACGCCCGGCAGCCCGGCGATGGCGCCGCGGTAGTCGCGCGCGCCGCGCCCCTGCACGAGTTCGAGCCCGGCGCGGGCGAAGAAAGCGTGGGCTGCTTCCTGCAGCCGGCCCTTGGAGGGGACGGCGAGGACGAACGGCCCCTCGGCGCCGTTGCCAACGGCCATCAGCGCTCTCCCCCGTTCGTGAGCCGGTCGAGATTGATCGCCGCGCCGACGGCTGGAATGTCCTCGTTCGCGCCGAGGCGCCGCGCAAGCCCGTCGTAACGGCCTCCCGCGAGCGCGGTCCTTGCGCCGGGAGCGTGAGGGTCATGGGCCTCGAACACGAAGCCCGTGTAATAATCAAAATCGCGCACGAAGGCGGCGCTGAACCGGGTCGCCTCGATCGCCACGCCCCGCGCGGCGATGAAGCCGTTGCGGCGCTCGAAAGCATCCAGCGCCGCGCTTAAGGTCAGGCTGGCGGATTGGGTCAGGCGGCGAAGCTCGACCGCCGCCTGGTCCGGATCGCCGGAAATGCCCAGAAAGGCGTCCAGAACCGCCCGCTTCTCCGGTTCGATCGGAGGCCCCGACCGGAGCGAGGCCTGTTCCAGAAAGCGGTCGGCGATTTCGCTCGCCGTGCGGCCGCCGACCGCTTCGATGCCGGCGATCGCGAGCAGGTCTTCGACCAGCGCCTTGGCGCCCGCATGATCGGCGCTTTCGAGCGCCGCCAGCACGCCCGGCTGGGCGAGCGCGCTTTGGCTCGGACGGGCGAAAATGGCCTCGAGGCTCCGCCCGCGGGCGACGCCGCGGCGCAGCCGTCTTCGCCAGGGCTCAGGAATTTGCAGAGCATCCAGCATGGCGTCGAACAGGCCCGCATCGCCGAGCCGCGCGACGAGCGCGCCGCCCCCGGCCGCCGTCGCCGCCTCCATGGCGAGCGAGAACACCTCGGCATCGGCCGCTTCGGCGTCAGGGCGTCCGAAGCTCTCAAGCCCGGTTTGCGTCTGTTCGCCGCCCTGCCCTGCGCGTGCGCGGAAAACCGGGCCCAGATAGGAATATTCGGCGATTTGTCCGGCCTTATCCGAATTGAGATAAGCGCGGCAGACGGGGATCGTATATTCGGGCCTGAGGCACAGCTCCTCGCCTGCGGCGTCTGTGGTCAGAAACAGCCGGCGGCGGACTTCTTCGCCGGACATGTCGAGAAAAATGGCCGCCGGGTGCAGGATCGGCGGCTCGGTCCGCTCGAAACCAGCCGCGAGCAGGCAATCGAGCGCGCGCTCGCCGGCTGCGCCCGGCGCTTCACGGGCAGCATCGCCGCTTCGCGGCGTTTGGCTCCCGGGATAAGCAGGGGCGGAAACGGGAGTGATCAGGGTCACGGGCGGCCTTGGCGGTTTTGACTCATGGGCGGGGCAAAGCCTTAACGCGGGTTTTAACCCCCTTTAACAAAGCTGAGCCGCGCGCGCAGCCCCCTACCTCGGCCCAAGGTGAACGCTCCGTCAGCGCCCGGTTGCCGCCGCAGCGCGGCCATGGTCGGATGACAAACGGAGCGGCGCCGAATCGCCCATGGAGGCCTTTTAGCCTGCAATGAAGCTTGTTTCCGCATTGCGCTGGTTGCGCTGGGTCGTTTTTGCCTGTGTTCTCGCCGCGCTCGGACCGGCGGGCGCGCAGGAGACGCATAAGCTCAACCTGGACGAGACGCGGGCGACGCTGACCGCCACGGAGGCGGCGCTTCGGGATAAAAACCTGGACGACGCCGCGTTGCAGGCCCTGCGCGCGCAAGCCGACGCCCTCTCCCTCGCTCTGCAGGGCGCGGTCGCCGATCTCACGCCCCGCCTCGCCGCGTCGGCCAAGCGTCTCGACGAACTCACGCCCAAAACAGGGCAAACGGGGCAACCTTCACCGCCCACAACCGACGTCGCCGCCAAGGACCTCGAGAACGAAAAGCAAAGGCACGACAGGCTCGACGCGAACCTTCGCGCAGCGCGCGCCATGCTGCTGGAAGCCGACGACTTGAGCACGCGCATCAGCGCGGCCCGGCGCCAATTGTTCGCCCAACGCACCTTCGCTCGCTCGTCGAGCGTGTTCGATCTGCGGCTTTGGACGGCGGTGAGCCGGGAGGCCCCGCTCGACGCAGCCGTGATGCGCAATCTCATCGACGATTGGATCGGCGTCGTCGAGGGAAGGCCAACGCTTGCCGAGAAGATCGGCATGGCGGCGATCGTGATCGCGCTTCTTCTGGCCGCCATTCCGCTTGGCTGGATTGCACGGCGGTTTGTCTATCGGGAACGGAGCGAGGCGAGCCCGAGTCGGTTGCGCCGCGCGCTCGCCGCCGCCTGGATCTTTGGCGTCTTCGCTCTTCTGCCGCTTGCTGGCCTCGGGATTCTCGCCGGCGCGCTCGACTCCTTCAATCTGTCCGATCCCAGCATGCAGGGCCTCATCGACGCGGCCTTCGAGGGCGCGCGCGTGCTGATCGCGGTCAATGCGCTGGGTTTCGGCTTGCTCGCGCCTCGGCGCGCGGCCTGGCGACTCGTTCCGCTTAGCGACCGCTCGGCGGGGATTCTTTATCGCCTCGCCATGGCGATAGCGGCGATCTGGGCGGTCCAGCGTCTGATCGAGCCCGCCGCGGACGCTTCGGCCTCGCTCAACATCGAGGTCGCCGCGCGGGGCGTGGGCGCCATTCTGGCCGCAATGGCGATCGCCTATGCGATGCGCCAGCTTGGAGCGCAGCCGACAGGGGCGCAAGCATCGCCGCAGAACGAAGCCTGGGCGCCGCTCAGAACGCTCGGCTGGGCGGCGGCGCTGATCCTCATCCTTGCGGCTGCGACCGGCTACATCGCTTTCGCCACCTTCCTCATCAACCAGGCGATTTACCTCAGCATCGTTGGCGCCGCCCTCTATATCGCCGACATCATCGCTCAGGACGGAACCGAAGCCGTCTTCAAGCCCGATGGGCCAATCGGATCGCGCCTCGTGGCCATGGCCGGACTGCGCCGCAATCTGCTCGCGCAGATCTCCGTCGTCCTGCAGGGCGTTGCGCGCGTAGCCGTGGTGATGCTCGCTTTCGGGGCGGTGCTGAAGCCATGGGGCGTGCAGTCGCAGGACATGTTCGGCGCGCTGCGCTCGGCCTATTTCGGCTTCTCGTTCGGCGGCGTCACCCTGTCTCTGTCGTCGTTGATCGGCGCGGCGGTCGTCTTCGCCGTCGTCCTCTTCTTCACCCGCCTCCTCCAGAATTGGCTCGGCTCCCGGCTTTTGCCGCAGACCCGCCTCGACTCCGGCGTGCGCAATTCAGTTCAGACCATCGCTGGTTACGTCGGCGTGATTGCCGCCGCGATGCTGGCTGGCGCGCAGATCGGCCTCGACGTGCAGAAGCTCGCGCTGATCGCCGGCGGCCTGTCGGTCGGCATCGGCTTTGGACTGCAGACGATCGCCAACAATTTCGTCTCCGGCCTCATCCTCCTGTGGGAGCGCACGATCCGCGTCGGCGATCTCGTGGTGGTGGGATCCGATCAGGGGATCGTTCGCGCCATCAAGGCCCGCGCGACCGAGATCGAGACTTTCGATCGCGGCAGTTTGATCGTTCCCAATTCCAATTTCGTCAGCGGCTCCGTGAAGAACTGGATGCACAACGATCGCGTCGGGCGCATCATCATTACGGTCAACGTCACTTACGAAAGCGACGTCGATCAAGTGCGCGACCTCATGATCGCGGCCGCCAAATCGCAAGATCAGGTGTTGGCAATTCCCGGACCGTCAGTGCTGCTCGCCGAGTTCGGCGATTGGTCGATGAAATTCAATCTGATCTGCTTCGTCGACGACATCGAGCGGGGGGAGCGAACGCGAAGCGACATCAATTTCGAGCTCTTGCGGCGGATGCGGGAGGCGGGCCTGCGCATCGCCTATCCGGCGCCCCCGCCGGCGGACGTGCCCTCGAGATTCGAGCCGGAGCCGAAGCCAGCGCCGGCCGTTCAGGCGCTGCGGAAATAGGCTTGCTTATGCGTCATCTGACGAGGTTGGAGTGGGCCGCTTGGCTCAAGCCGCCGCGCGCAGGAGGCCTTCGGCGAAGAAATCGTCCTTTGACTGGACGCCCGGGAGGACAAAGAAATACCCCCCGCCGACAGGCTTGATATATTCCTCGAGCCGTTCGCCGTTGAGGCGCGATTGCACGGCGAGAAAGCCTGCCGCCAAGTCCGACTGGAAGCACACGAACAACAGTCCCATGTCGAGCTGGCCGGCGGTGGTGAGTCCGCGCGAGAAATTGTAGCTCCTGCGCAGGATCCGGCTCGAACTCGGTCTCGGGCGTACGCGGATTGGCGAGACGGATGTGGGCGGTGAGGGGGATGCGTTCGCCCTTCGGATCGGCGGCGTAATCTGGGACGTCGCGCTCGTTGGCGTAGGTGAGCGGCGCGCCGCTCGCCTTTTCGCGGCCGATGATTTGTTGCTGGTCGATCAACGCGTCGCGATCCCAGCGCTCGGCCAAAATGCGAATGACGCGGACGACCTGATACGTTCCTCCCGACGTCCAGGCCGGTTCCTCTGAATTCGGCCGCACCCAGACGATGTCGCTCATCAGCTTCTCGTCGCCGGCGTCGAGATTGGCGGTGCCGTCCTTGAATCCGATCAGGTTGCGGACGGTCTCCTTGCCGAGCTTCTTGATCGTATGGGGAGGCAGAAAGCCATCGATCTTCCAGCGCAACGCAAGCAGATCAGGCGTGTGCCTGAGGATGTCGCGGAGCGCATGGATATTCGTTTCGGCGGTGTTCGAGCAGAATTGGAGGGCGAGGTCGCCGTGACAATTCTGCGCCTCGAGCGCGTCGTTGGGAAATTGCTCCATGGCGATGAGGCGCGTCGGCCTCAATCTTTGCAGCCCGTAACGGTCGTCGAACAGCGAGCGCTCCGAGCGCGACGGTCACGGTCAAATTGTCAGGGAAGACCCTTGGCCCGAGCAGGCCATTGTCTGGAGCCGGATATCTCGAATCGAGGGTCGCCGGCTCGCCGCCAGCCATGAGAAAAGCGATGCGCTCGGTCAGGGTTCGAAAGAGGCGCTCGAGCCCGGCCCGATCCTCGGCCAGAACATCGAAGCTCGCGATGAACGCGGCGGCCGGCTGCGACGTCGTCACGCCCGATTGATGGAGGCCATAGAAGGGCTGAGAATCCTGCGTGCCGTCATCGCCCGGCGCGAGCGTTCCGGCGGGCGTCGCGCGCGCCTGAGAGCCGAGACCCAAGCCGATGGCGCCGCCCGCCAAGCCCATCAGGAGATCGCGCCTCCCCGGTCGCAGCCCGCGAGGCTCGCCGGCCTCCGATGAAGCCGACGAAAACGGGCAACCCCCTCGATCTCCGCGCGATGTCATGCGGTTTGCTCCCGTTCGATCGTCACTCGACGCCCAGCGTGCCCTTCAGCGCCGAAAGATCCTCGGCGAGCGCTGTGACAGGTCCCTTGAAGGCGGTGCGGTCGTGGTCCGAGAGCTTCTCATAGCTCTCAAACCCGCCATCCTTCGTCCGGTACTTGGCCAGTATGACGTCGACCTTGGCGAAGTTCTCGTGCAGACGAGCGCTGAGCTTTGGATCCTGCTTCACGATCAGCGGATTGAGGAGAGTGACGATCTTCTGCGCGCCGTCGACGTTCGCCTGGAAATCCCAGAGATCGGTGCGGCTGTAGCGATCCTCTTCGCCGGTGATCTTCTTCGACGCAACCTCCTCGATCAAATCGGCCGCTCCGCCGACAACGTCCTTCGGGGCGACGGTGAGGCCATCGATGCGCTTCTGCAGGTCGAGCGCGTCGGCCATCAGCTTGTCGGCGATCGGCACGAGCCCGGCGGTCGACTTGTCGGTGAACAGGCCCTTCTCGATCCGATGGAAGCCGAGGAATTTCGGGTCTTCCGCCTTCTTCTCGAAGTCGTCCTCGCGCGAATCCATCGAGCCGTCGAGATCGTTGAACAGTTCCGCGATTGGCTCGATCCGCTCATAGTGCTGATGGGCCGGCGCGTAGACCGTCTGGGCCTCCGCGAGGTCGCCGGCCTTGACGGCGTCCGTCAGCTTTTTCGTCTCCGCGACGAGCGTGTCGACCTCGCTCTTGACGTAGACTTTGTATTCCGCGATCGGGCCGACCAGATCCATCGGCGAAGGCTGCGCTGGCGCCTCGTCGGCCTCGGCAACCGTCAGAATGCCCTTGGGATTGCTTCTGAGCCCGCAGGTCATTGCGTATGCTCCGGCCTCAAGGGTCACGGTCAGAGTCTGAGCGAAGCCGGGCAAAATGTTCTCGCGCTCCGCGACGACCCTGACACCCTTGAGGATCTCCCATTCGACGGCGCGTTTGCTTTCGTTCTTGATGTTGAACGTTGTCTTGCCGGCGGCGACGTCGACCTTCGCGGGGTCGCATCCGGCGTTGGTCAGCGTGATCTTGATCGCGCCCGGCCCGCCCGCGGTGGCGTTCGTCTGGCCCAACGCCTGGCCGCCGACCAAAGTCGCCGGAAGGACAAGGAACGCCGCTCCCCAACGGGCGAGGCTCGATGGGCTTCTTTGCGAGTTCAGCATGTGTTTCTTGCCCTTATTGGTCTTGCAGGTCGCGAATGCGTCAGGTTGCGGAGATAGTTAGGCTGCGCGCGCCACCGGCGCCGGGCGCGGACTCGCAAAGAAAAGGATCAAAGCGGGAATGAGGTAGGCGAAATAGACGATGACTTCACCGATGGTCGGCGAGTCCTGATAGCCGAAGACGCTGGAGAGCAGGGTGCCAAGAAGGCCGTCCTGCGGCATGAAGGCGCTGAGGTCGAAGGCCGTGTTCTGCAGGCCGTTCCAGAGTCCGGCTTCATGAAACCCACGCAGTGCGCCAGCGAGCAGGCCGGCGGCGACGAAAATGATGAAAACGCCGGTCCAGCGGAAGAAATGACGCAGATTGAGCCTCACGCCGAAATAATAGATCGCGAAACCCACGCCGACGGCCGACGCAAGGCCGAGCGCCGCCCCCATCGGCACCGACCAGCCGTCGCTTTGCTGGATGATCGCCAGAAGAAAGAACAGGGATTCGAGCCCCTCGCGGCCGACGGCGAAGAACACCATGCCGATCAGCGCGAGGCCCTGGCGGTCGCCGGCGCGCAAGGCATTGTCGATTGAGTCGTGCAATTGCGCCTTGATCGAGCGGGCCGCCTTCTTCATCCAGAAGACCATGGAGGTCAGGATCGCGGTCGCGAGAACTGCGACCAGGCCCTCGAAAAGCTCCTGCTCGCGCTGCGGGAATTCCCGGTTGGCTTTGACGAGGATCAGACCCACGGCGAGACAAACAGCAACCGCAGCGCCGACGCCGACCCAGACCATCGGCAGCCATTGACCGCGCCCGGATTGCTTAAGGTAGCTCGCCACGATGCCGACGATCAGCGCGGCTTCGATTCCTTCGCGCAGCATGATCAAATAAGCGGCGAACATTGAGATCGCTTCTCGTCGGGCAGGCGGCTCTGAAGATCCGCCCGCCACAGGCATCACTGATGAGGCCTATCGAGTAACGCCGCGCGCTCAGCGAAGTCAACGAAACACCTGTCGCAATCTGAACATTAGAAAAGTTCTAAAAGCTTCGCGCGAGCAAAGTTAGAATCGTTCTAAATTGTCCTGTTACAGACAGTCCGCGAGCTCGACGCTTTTATGGCGGCGCGGGGAGCGCGGCTTGCGCGGACTTGGCCTTTCGCCCCCTCGAGCGCCGCCTGCGCCTTCGACCCAATCGGGGCCGCCAAGCCGTCTGGCGGCCCGTCAGACCTGTCGCGTGGTAGGCACTGGCAGCGACGGCTTGCGGAGCGACGCTAGTTTCGCCTGTCTAAACACCGAGCTCGGCGCCTTTCGGAAGCTGTGAACCCTCCTTCCGAAGTATGTTTTCAAAATAGGCGATGGTCTTTGTCAGTCCTTCTCGAAGCTGAGTTTTGGGTTCCCAGTTCAGGGTCGCCTTCGCGATCGAGATGTCCGGCTTACGTTGTCGCGGGTCATCCGACGGCAGGGGCTCAAACCGGATCCTCGACTTTGTCCCGGTCATTTCGATTATAAGTTCGGCCAGCTCGCGGATGGTGAACTCGCTGGGATTGCCAATATTAATCGGACCCGTCACGTCCGACGGAGTGTCCATCATGCGAACGATGGCTTCGATAAGGTCGTCAACATAACAAAAAGAGCGCGTCTGAGCGCCATCCCCATAAATGGTGATTTCTCGATCCTGCAAAGCTTGCACGATAAAGTTGGAAACGACGCGCCCATCGTTCGCGTTCATTCGTGGGCCGTAAGTATTAAATATTCGCACAACCTTGATCGGCATATTGTGCTGTCTTCGATAGTCGAAAAACAGAGTTTCGGCACACCTTTTTCCTTCGTCGTAGCAGGATCTTCGACCGATTGGGTTGACATTGCCCCAATAGTCTTCGGTCTGAGGGTGAACTGTGGGATCGCCGTAGATCTCTGACGTCGACGTCTGAAGAATCTTCGCCTTAATTCGTTTGGCGAGCCCCAGCATATTGATCGCGCCAATCACGCTGGTCTTCGTTGTCTGTACGGGATCGAATTGATAGTGTACGGGCGACGCAGGGCAAGCGAGGTTGTATATTTCGTCGACCTCAACATAGAGCGGAAAGGTCACATCGTGACGCACCAGCTCCATGTTGGGGTTGTCGAGGAGATGGGTAATATTACGTCTCGTACTGGAAAAGAAATTATCGACGCATAGGACTTCGTGTCCGTTGGCCAGGAGCCTCTCGCAGAGGTGCGATCCTAGAAATCCAGCACCGCCCGTCACGAGAATGCGTTTTGTCATCGATTCTCCCCCAAATCGCCTTTTATATACCATCGATGGGCGACCGTCGCGGGGCGCGAAGCCAATGGCTTTGCGCTTATCAGGAGGTCAAGGCGGCCGTGATTTCGGGGCGATTCCGCGCTTGCGGCATTAAGTGAAGATCCAAAGGGCCGCCGTGCTGGAGATACTGGTAGATTTGCTGTCCGCGCCGGCGCCAGGAATGATGTTCGCGGACCAAGGCCGCGGCGGCGTCAACGGCGCGTTGATTGCCCGGGTTTTGTCGATCTCGATCGAGGCGCTCAGCAAGATCCGAACCGTCCAGTGAGACCTCACACGTGGCGTCTATCGGCAGAAGCGCGTCGTACTCGCCACTCGTGGGTATGGGACCGAGCAGGCGCGTTCCCGCCGCGAGCCCCTCGAAATACCGCTGCGGGAGCGGGCTGAACGAAGTCTTCGTCTTGGGGTCGAGGATCTCGCGGGGTGAAACGACGAAATACTGGGCGCTGGACGCTGCTTGTCCGAGTTCATCCCCGACCAAGAACTTGTCGGAATAGAAATACTTGAGATTGCGCTCTTCGCAATATTTGAGAAGCGCCTGATGCAACGGCTCGTGGCGGCGGCCCATATAGAAGGCGAAGTTCGGCTTGCCCTCTTTGCGCGGGTAAAAAATCTCCGTTCTGACGGCAAGCGGCAGCCAAACGAATTTCCCCAGCGGGAAGCGCCGCTTGAGTTCCGTCGTCGCTTCCAGATAAGCGACGAAGCAAGGATTGAGACGCTCGATCGTCGCCGCCATCCCGATCTTTCCCACTGCGGGCTTCCAGGCGTCGATGACAAAATTGGCGCGCCGAGCGCCCAATCTGCTCAGCCCCGCCAAATGGATTGAAGCGATGGGACGCGCGCTCAGTTGCAACCAAAAGAGCGTGTCGCAGAGCTTGATTTCCGAACGAACCGCTTTCCACGCGGCGCCCTGCCCCCAACCGATTGCCGGAGGCTCCACGATCCGAACATTCGTTCGCTCTTCCGCGATCGCCGAAAACAAAGGGGGCACGTAAGCCTGCCAATAGGGCTCCCGGTTCACAATCAAGTTTGAAAGAAGCCCCAGCTCCATGCCGTCACTCTTCTACAGGTTGAACAAACACGAGAGGTATATTCCTGTACAGAAACGACGGGCAATTTTGTGATTTAAGCTCGCGCTCCTATTGATAACTAGCCCCAACGTCTTGATAACTAGCTCAACGTCCGATTATTCATATATTTCTCGAAAGAACTCAACAGGCTCAGCAGGACCTTCTCCCGCAAACCTTTGGATATCACCAGCTTGGCGTTAAACAGGTCGGCTCCGGCTCGCGATTATCCTCCAGTCTGCGTCTCAGGGCACAAGCACCGCCGCGCCTTCGAGCCGGCCCATGCGCAAGTCGTTAAGCGCCTCGTTAGCCTGGTCGAGCGGATAGGGCTTGGTCGTCGTCCGCACCTTCGCCTCAGGCGCGAGCGCTAGAAACTCGTGACCGTCGGCGCGGGTCAGGTTGGCGACTGAGGCGACGCTGCGCTCCTCCCACAAGAGGCTGTAGGGGAACGAGGGGATGTCGCTCATGTGAATGCCGCCGCAGACAACGCGTCCGCCCTTGCGCAAGGTGGCAAGCGCGGCTGGGACGAGTTCCCCCGCTGGAGCGAAAAGGATGGCTGCGTCGAGGGGTTCGGGCGGCTTCTCATCCGATCCGCCCGCCCAGTCGACGCCCACCGAGCGCGCAAACGCCTGGCCGACGTTGTCTCCCGGCCGGGTGAAAGCGAACACGCGCCGCCCCTGCCAACGACAGACTTGAGCGATAATGTGCCCTGCGGCGCCGAAGCCATAAACGCCGATCGTCCGCCCATCCCCGGCGAGCTTGAGCGAGCGCCAGCCGATTAGGCCGGCGCACAGGAGAGGCGCCGTCGCGACCGGGTCAATGTCCTCGGAAAGCGGAAAGACGAAATCCGCCTCCGCGATCGTATGTGTCGCGTAGCCCCCATCGCGCGTGTAGCCCGTGAACCACGCGGCGTCGCACAGGTTCTCGCGATCGTTCCGGCAATAGACGCACGTGCCGTCGGTGTGGCCGAGCCAAGCGACGCCGACGCGGGCGCCAAGCCTGAGGCTAACCCCTGCGCCGACCGCGTCGACGCGGCCGACGATCTCATGGCCCGGCACAATGGGAAGCTTTGGATTGGGCAGCTCGCCGTCGACGACATGGAGATCGGTGCGGCAGACACCGCAAGCTTCGACCCGCAGGCGAACTTGGCCTGGCCCGGGGAAAGGGTCCGCCAGCTCCTCCATCACGAGCCGTTCGCGCACTCGACGCAGGACCATGGCGCGCATCGGAGGGGCGATCCTTCAGGCGCGGCGCGAGCCGGCGAGCGACCGACGCAGCAACGCATAGAGGCTGCCGCCGCTCAGAGCGCCGAGCACGTAGACGACGAAAACAAGCACGGCGAGCGGCAGCGTGACGGCAAACGCGAGGAAGGAAACGCCAACGCTCTGCGTGTTCTGAAACACGAAGACGAGCAGCGCGGCGACAAAAAGAAATACAACCGCCAGATAAAACCAGCGCATGCGAAATCTCGTTGGGTCCACGAAGCGCGGGGCCGCGCATCGCCGCCTTAGGTCACATTTGGGCGGGACCTCGATGTCACGCCCGACTCATCCCTCAGGCGGCTTGTCTCAACCCCAAGCCGAGCCCGATCCAGCTCGCGCCCGCGAACACGAGATCGATGCCAAGAAAGATTCCGAGCACGTAGAGCGAGGAGACCGGCCAATGGACCAGGATGATGACGCCAAGCAAGAGCGTGATCAGGCCCGACGCGACGATCCAGCCCCATGGCGTCCCGCCCTTCATGTTGAAGCCGAGGAAGACGCGCATGAGGCCGGAGGCGACCAGCGCCGCGCCGAGAATGAGCGTCAGCCACACCGCGGTCAGCAGCGGATTGTCGAACGCCACGAACCCCGCGATGATGTACAGCACCCCGAGCAGAAGCCAGAAGATAAACCGTCCCCAGCTCTTGATCTGGAAAGAGTGGATGACCTCGAAAACGCCGGCGATGATCATCATGATGCCGACAACGTAGACCGTCGCGACCGTCGCCATGACCACGCTGCCGAGCGCGATCACCCCAGCGACGAGATAGACGACGCCGAGGGCGACGATCCAACCCCATTTGGTCCTGAGCGGCCCGATGCCCGCGGTTGGCCCGAGCCCTAATACCGATGCATTGGTCATGGCGTCCGTCCCAAATTCCTGCCGCGCAACGACGGGAGTTTTGCTGCCCTTCTGACGCGCGCGGCTCGGCCCAATCTATCACAGTCGGTGTTGATGAGAAGCGCCCGTTTTGGCGCGACGCGCGTAACCCGAGCGAAACAGTCGGAATCGAGAAGGCGTTTCGCCCTCTTCAAGCCTTGGCGCCGCCCCAGTCTCTCATACAACTCATGAGCAAGAACGAAGCGGCTTCGTTCGAATCGGCCAGATAGTCGCGCGCGGCGCGGGTCAGGCGCTCAACCAGGGACTTCTTGTAGCCCTTCTCCTCGGGCTCAAGCGGGATCGTGGTGACAATCACCAGCACGCGCTGCTCCCCGCCGTCGTGGGTCTTCGCGGTCCACACTTTGGAGGCCCTGGCGAGGGGGTGAGAGAAAGACATTAACAATTGCCCCTTGGACGATATCCGAGGCTAAAGGATCAGCGCCAAGCGGGCGCGTCAAGCCCCTACCCGCGCTCAAATGCGCACGGCGTTCTCGCCGAACGATCCCCTACCGCCGGCTCGCGTCGAGAAGCCTTAGCACAAGCCATACGGGGACGACCACCATCGCTCCGGTCAGCAGGATGCGGCCAACCTGGCTTATGTCGCTGAACCCAAGTTCGACGATCTGCCTCGCTGCGCGCACGGCCTCGGCTAACAAGGTCGCCGGGTCGAAGCCGAAAGTCTCGAGAACGATTCCGACGACGAACGAGACGACGATCAGCCGCACGGCGACCGTCAGCGGCGATCCGCCGAGGAACCGACCGACGGCATTGCTCGTCACGAGACACTCCGATCAGCCAATCGCCGCGGTACGCGCCGGCGGTCGTGGCCGCCGGCGCAGCGTTTCCATATTGGACCGGGATTGGCCCTCATGGATCAGGCCTTAGGAAACTGGACCACCGATGGCGATTTCGCCGGCGAGGAATCGGCGGCTTCCTCGCCGACTGCCTTGCCGTTGATCGTCAGGCGCCCCTGCGAGGCGCTGAGCTTGACCGTCGACCCGTCGGGTAGCTCGCCGGCGAGCAGCATCTGCGCCAGCGGGTCCTGCACCCACTTCTGGATCACGCGTTTCAACGGACGCGCGCCATAAGCCGGATCGTACCCCTT
Source organism: uncultured Alphaproteobacteria bacterium (assembly GCA_963737365.1). GTDB lineage: Bacteria > Pseudomonadota > Alphaproteobacteria > Rhizobiales > Beijerinckiaceae > Roseiarcus. Next base: position 415,686 of record CAVTSD010000001.1, on the reverse strand, counting down.
GTCGGCGAGCCATTGGCGAGCCTTGGCGTCGAGGCTGAGCCCAATCTTGCGATCCTCGAGCAGACGGTTCATTCGGCGGAGCTGGATGTCGACGATCTCGGTCATGTCCTCGCGCCGCAGACGATGGAAGAGGATGATCTCGTCGACGCGATTCAGGAACTCGGGCCGGAAATGCCCGCGCACGACGCCCATCACTTCCTTCTCGACCGTCTTCGTGTCCTCGCCCTCGCGCAAGTTGACGAGATATTCGGAGCCGAGGTTCGAGGTCATGATGATCAGCACGTTGCGGAAGTCGACCGTGCGTCCCTGGCCGTCGGTCAGCCGTCCGTCGTCGAGCACCTGCAAGAGAACGTTGAACACGTCTGGATGCGCTTTCTCGATCTCGTCGAACAGCACGACCTGATAGGGACGGCGCCGCACGGCCTCGGTCAACGCGCCGCCTTCCTCGTAGCCGACATAGCCGGGAGGCGCGCCGATGAGCCGGGCGACCGAGTGCTTCTCCATGTACTCGGACATGTCGATGCGCACCATCGCGCTCTCGTCATCGAACAGGAAGGACGCAAGCGCCTTGGTCAGCTCCGTCTTGCCGACGCCCGTTGGGCCTAAGAACATGAACGAGCCGATCGGCCGGTTCGGATCCTGGAGCCCGGCGCGGGCGCGGCGGACCGCGGTTGAGACCGCCACCACCGCCTCGCGCTGCCCAACGACGCGGCGCGCGATCTCCTCCTCCATCTTGAGGAGTTTCTCGCGCTCGCCCTCGAGCATCTTGTCGACCGGAACGCCGGTCCAGCGCGACACGACTTGGGCGACATGGCTCGCCGTCACCGCTTCGTCGACCAGCACGCTATTGTCCTGGCTCTCCGCGTCCTCAAGCTTCTTCTCGAGCTCGGGGATCGTGCCATAGGTTAGCCGGCCAGCTTCCGCGTAATCGCCCTTGCGCTGCGCCTGGGCGAGCGCGTTGCGCGCGGCTTCAAGCTCTTCCTTGAGCCTAGCAGCCTGACCGAGCTTGTCCTTCTCGGCCTTCCAGCGGGCGGTCAGCGCGTCGGACTTCTCTTGCAGCTCCGCAAGCTCGCCGGCGAGCTTCTTAAGCCGATCCTTCGACGCTGTGTCGGTCTCCTTCTTCAAGGCCTCCTGCTCGATCTTAAGCTGCATGATGCGCCGGTCGAGCTCATCCAGCTCCTCGGGCTTGGAGTTGACCTGCATCCGCTGGCGGGCGGCCGCTTCGTCGATGAGGTCGATCGCCTTGTCCGGCAGGAAGCGGTCGGCGATGTAGCGGTCGGAGAGCGTGGCCGCAGCGATGATCGCCGGGTCGGTGATGCGCACGCCGTGATGGGCCTCGTATCGGTCCTTTAAGCCGCGCAGGATCGAGATCGTGTCCTCGACTGTGGGCTGGGCGACGAACACTGGCTGGAACCGCCGCGCCAGCGCCGCATCTTTCTCGACGTGCTTGCGATATTCGTCGAGCGTGGTCGCGCCGACGCAATGCAATTCGCCGCGCGCAAGCGCGGGCTTCAAAAGGTTCGAGGCGTCCATCGCCCCGTCCGCCTTGCCGGCGCCGACGAGCGTGTGCATTTCATCGATGAACAGGATGATGCCGCCGGCGGCTGAGGTGACCTCGTTGAGCACGCCCTTGAGGCGCTCCTCGAACTCGCCGCGATATTTCGCGCCGGCGATGAGCGAGCCCATGTCGAGCGCGAGCAGCTTCTTGTCGCGGATCGATTCGGGCACGTCGCCATTAACGATGCGCAGCGCCAAGCCCTCGACGATCGCCGTCTTGCCGACGCCGGGTTCGCCGATCAGGACCGGATTGTTCTTCGTGCGCCGCGACAGCACCTGGACGGTGCGGCGGATCTCCTCGTCGCGGCCGATGACCGGATCGAGCTTGCCGGTCTTGGCGGCCTCGGTGAGATCGCGGGTGTATTTCTTCAGCGCGTCATACTGGTTCTCGGCGCTCGCCGAGTTGGCGGTGCGGCCCTTGCGGATGTCGTTGATCGCCGCGTTGAGGGTCTGAGCGGAGACCCCGACATTGGCCAGAATCTTGGCCGCCTGGCTCCCTTTCTCCATCGCCAGCGCAAGCAAAAGGCGCTCGACGGTGACGAACGAATTGCCCGCCTTCTGGGCGATCTTCTCGGCGTTGTCGAACAGGCGCGCCGTCATCGGCGCCATATAGAGCTGGCCCGCTCCCGACCCTTCGACCTTGGGCAATTTGGCGAGGGCGGCCTCTACCTCCGTCAGCGCCTGACGAGAGTTCCCACCGGCCCGGTCGATCAAACCTGCCGCGAGCCCCTCCTCGTCGTCCAGAAGCACCTTGAGCACGTGTTCGGGCGTGAACTGCTGATGCCCCTCGCGAAGCGCCAGCGACTGCGCGGACTGCACGAAGCCGCGCGCCCGCTCTGTGTATTTCTCTAAATTCATTGTCTACCCCTTCGGCGCTCGCCCGCGCCCCGAAGCGACGTGAGCTAAGCCCATACAACAGGATTGCCGCGATTTCGCGGCGCGTTGCTAATGTAGGAGCGGCCTGCGGGGACGGAAGGGCAAAACGCGAACGTTGACGCGAAAAACTCGCGATTTTGACGACGGTCACGATTTTGACGGCGGTTACGTGCTGCCTGTCACGGCTTCGGCGACGCGCGCTTGAAAAACTCCTGGAGCCAGTCGGCGTTCATGCCGGCGATCGGCAGCCAGGCCTTGAACAGAGTCTCCGGAGAAAAGCGCTCGAGCTCGGTCATCATGCGCTTTTCGATCTCCGCCATGGCCGCCTTCTGCATCGGCTCGACGTCCGGCAATCCCATGAACTGGCGCGCCTCGAGAGGGGTGCAGTCAACATCGACGGTGATCTTCATCGGACGCAACGCTCCCTTTATGCAAGCGGGATGACTCGGCGCGGAACGGCGCGTATGAAAGCCCTCTCGCGCTCTTAAGGCCCCGGACTATCGCAGGTCTTTGCATAGTGAGCCAGTCTTGAGCAGCCCGAAAGCCTTCATTCTCCATCTTGCGCGCGCGCATTCGCGCGAAGCCACCGTCCGGGCGCTGCGCAAGAGCCTGCCGATCGAGAGCGAGGTCCTTGCGGCGGTCGACGGGGCGCGCCTTTCGCAGGAGGAGGTCGCCCAGGCTTACGTGCATCGGCGGTTCCGGCCCGCCTATCCGTTCGCACTGACGAGGACCGAAGTCGGCGTGTTCTTAAGCCACCGCGCCGCCTGGCGCCGGATCGTCGAGGACGCGCTCGACTTCGCCTTCATCTTCGAGGACGACGCGGAAATCGACCCCGCTCAATTCGCGGGGCTGGTCGAGTTCGTGACCCTCGAGCGCAAAGCCTGGGATTATGTGCTGATGCCGGCTCAGCCGATTCGCAACGGGACGCCGGTCGCGAGCGGCGGTGGCTTCAGCCTCATGCGCCCCGACGCGCCCCCTTTGAGAGCCATCGCCCAGATCGTCTCGTTCGTGGCGGCCAAGCGCCTGCTCGATCGCACCCTGCCCTTCGACCGGCCGATCGATACGCTGATGCAAATGACCTGGGTCACAGAGCAGCCCATTATGGTCGCTGCGCCCTCGCCAGTCCGCGACGTGTCGCGGGAGACCGGGGGCAGCACCGTCCAGCGCAAATCGATGAGCCTCGTCGAGCGCCTCCGCCATGAGGCGATGCGACCGATCTACCGCGCGCAGGTGCTCGCCCGCTATCGGCGGCATCTGACGGAAGGTTCCCGATAAGTCAGGCCGCTTTCGGATTGGCTCGTCATCGCAGGGAGCGACGCGGCGATCCAGAGACCGTCGAGCGCCCAACGTTGTGCTGGATTGCTTCGCTTCGCTCGCAATGACGCCCGCGGCTCGGAGCGGCCGCATCCTGGATGCAACGCAGTTAGACGCGCTCGATCGCCAGCGCCGCGCCCTGGCCAACGCCGACGCACATTGTGGCGAGGCCATACCGGCCGCCGCGCCGCTTGAGCTCGAGCGCAACGGCGCCGGCGAGGCGCGCGCCCGACATGCCGAGCGGATGACCGAGCGCGATCGCGCCGCCGTTCGGATTGACATGGTCCGCGTCATCCTCAAGCCCAAGCCCGCGCAGGCAGGCGAGCGCTTGCGAGGCGAACGCCTCGTTCAGTTCGATAACGTCGAAGCTCAAAGGCTTGAGGTTCAGCCGCTCGGTCAGTTTGCCGACCGCCGGGATCGGACCGACGCCCATCACCCGCGGCGCGACGCCTGCGGTCGCGTAGCCGAGAATGCGCGCGATCGGCTTGAGCCCATGCGCTTCCACGGCTTTAGCCGAGGCGACGATGAGCGCCGCGGCGCCGTCATTGACGCCGGAAGCATTGCCCGCGGTCACGCTGCCGTCCGGGCGCACGATGCCGCCGAGCTTCGCCAGCGCCTCGATCGTCGTGTCGGCGCGCGGATGTTCGTCGCTCGCGATCCGGGTCACGTTGCCCTTACGGTCCTTCATCTCGACCGCGACGATTTCCTCGTCGAAGGTCCCCTTCGCCTGCGCCGCGGCGACGCGCTTTTGCGAGCGAAGCGCAAACGCGTCCTGGTCGGCGCGCGAGACCTGGTGCTCGTGGGCGACGTTCTCGGCGGTCTCGGGCATCGAATCGACGCCGTAGAGCTTTTTCATCGCCGGATTGACGAAACGCCAGCCTATGGTGGTGTCGAAAATCTCCGCCGAGCGCTGAAACGCGGCTACCGCCTTGCCCATCACGAAGGGCGCGCGGGTCATCGATTCCGCGCCGCCGGCGATGGCGAGTTCGATCTCGCCCGCCTTGATCCCCCGCGCCGCCGCGCCGACCGCCTCCATCCCCGAGGCGCACAGGCGGTTGACGGTCGCGCCCGGAATGGTCTCCGGCAGGCCGGCGAGCAAAAGCGCCATGCGCGCGATGTTGCGGTTGTCCTCGCCGGCCTGATTGGCGCAGCCGAGAAAAACCTCGTCGATCTTGTCGGCGACGTCCGGATGACGCCGCATGAGTTCGCGAATGGGCAGCGCCGCCAGATCGTCGGCTCGAAGATTTGCGAGCGCGCCGCCAAAGCGGCCGATCGGCGTGCGAACATAGTCGCAGATGAAGGCTTCGGTCATGGGCGCGCCACCGCGCAACCCGGCCTTTGATCCCATCCCGCCATTGCCGCCTCCATTTCCCGGGGTCTAATATAGACGCACAGGCCGCGCCGCGGCGATAAGCGATTTGAGGGAGAACGCCCCCGTGTCAGCAGAGGCCCAGGTTTCGTCCCAGCCGGCTCTCTTGGACAAACTCGAGAACGGCGTGCTGACGCTCACCCTCAACCGGCCGGAGCGGCTGAATGCGCTGAACGCCGCCCTAATCGAAGGGTTGGCGGCCGGACTTCGGCGCGCCGGCGCGGAGCCCGAATGCCGCGCCGTTCTGATCACAGGCGCTGGCCGAGGGTTCTGCGCTGGGGCCGATCTCGCCAATCGCGCTTTTGCGCCCGGCGAAGCCCGGCCCGATCTCGGCGAAGCGCTCGAAAAGGGCATCAACCCGATCATTCGTGGGATCCGCACTCTGGCGAAGCCAGTCGTCTGCGCGGTCAATGGTCCGGCCGCGGGAGCCGGCGCCAATATCGCGCTCGCCTGCGACATCGTGCTGGCAGGGAAATCGGCTCAATTCCTGCAGGCCTTCGCCCGCATCGGCCTTATTCCGGACGCTGGCGGAACTTTCGTTCTGCCGCGGCTCGTCGGCGATGCGCGCGCCCGGGCGCTCATGATGTTGGCTGACCCGATCGGAGCGGAGCGGGCCGAGGCGATCGGGATGATCTATCGCGCGGTCAATGACCAGGATCTCATGGGCGAGGCGCATACGATCGCCCAGCGCCTCGCCGCCGGCTCCACGCATGCGCTGGGCCTCATGAAGCGCGCGCTCGCGGCGTCGCCTACGAACACCCTCGACGCGCAGCTCAACCTCGAGCGCGATTTGCAGCGCGAGGCCGGAAAAAGCGACGACTATATGGAAGGCGTGCGCGCCTTTCTGGACAAACGGCCGGTCAACTTCCACCAGAAGCCGCCAGCGGTTTGATCATCAGCTGATCATGCGACGCAGACATCGGCAGGCAATTTACGCTTAAACCGAGTTGCTTCGGATTGAGGCGGCCAGGCGAGAGCGCGGACGACAACGTCTTGCAGAAAATCAGAAACAAAGTTAAGCTTGCTTAATGAGCGCTCTGTCCCTGCGCAATGCCAAATCGTGGGCTAGCCGTTTCGACGGCGCTTTTGCGACGGCAAACGCGGTAGAAAAAAAATTCAGGAAATATCCGCGTAACCCGTTGATAAGTCTCGATTCGGACGAGGAAATCCAAGGAAATCCAAGCTTTTCCAAGCCCCAAAATCGGGGCTTTTCGCCATGAAATGGGGCGCGCCAAGAAAACCCAAATTGGCTCGACCGGACTGGACGTCGCTGTCTAACGGCCGCGATCGAGAAAAACCGATTCCATCCAAACGCATCACGGTTGAGGCTCAAGTCCAACAAAAAACCCGCCACGGGCAACCCGCGGCGGGCGGTAACGGGTCGGCGAGTGAGGCCGTTAGTTCGAGCCGCTGTCCGGCGCCGGTTGCGACTGCGCCGTTTGAGGCGCGTCGGGCGTCGTCTGTTCCGACTGGGCCGTCGGCTGATCGTTCTGCGCCGACGTTTTATTGAAGTCGCAGGCCAACGCCGGTGCGGCAAGCGCCGCCGCGAACCCAAATCCTAACACCACTTTCAAAAGATGAGAGCGCATGAGTACCTCCGTCCTGGTCCCCAGATCGAGGCAGTGTAGCACCGGCCGGGATCGGCGCAAGGAGGGCAAGCCGGCGTCGTCTCACGCGGGGCAGGCTGTTCCAAGCCGAACCTGACCTTGGGCTCGCTATCGCACGCCGTGACAACGCATTACGCACAGACTGCGGCCGAGCGTGCGTTAGTCGGCCAGATGGGATAACGCGATGTTGATGGCCCAGCCAGTTGGTGGCCATCGATCGTCGCTTTGAGGAGCGCAGCTTAGCGCATCTGTCTATTGCGGCCGTTGACGAGTTTCCGCCAGAGGTTAAAATTTCGCGGCCGACGGGCGTGAGTTGTGAACCGCGAAGGAACTCGCAATCATGGCTTTCATCATCCTAGTCCTTTTTTTGGAACTCCTCTTCGCCATCCTGTTACCAGGTCCAAATATGGGCGCCCCTGTGCGGGCCCTTTTGGGTATCCGGCGGGGGGAACCGAATTAGCCTGAGCGTTGGGCGATGTGTCCGCCGGCTTTGACTTTCAAGACAGGCGGCTGTCTTCGCCATAACCCACCCTGCAACGATGCAGGGCGAATCCTTGTGATGTTGCGCCAGCTCTTTCAGGAGCTCGGAGCAGCTTGGCGTGTTATCCGCGCCAAGCGCGCTCCTTGCTCTCACACGTGAGCGTGCGAACGCCGGATCGCGTCGTACACGGCGAACGGCGTCGCCGGCATATCGATGTGCTCGATCCGATAGGCGCGCCACAAGGCGTCGGCGACCGCGTTCATCACCGCGGGCGTCGATCCGATCGAGCCCGCTTCGCCCGCGCCTTTGAGGCCCATTGGATTGGTCGTCGACGGGACGTTGCGCGTCTCGAAATCGAACGCGGGCAAATTGTCGGCGCGCGGCATGCAATAATCGAGGAAGCTCGCGGTTAGAAGCTGGCCCTCCCCGTCGAACACGGCGCGCTCCATCAAGGCCTGGCCAGCGCCCTGCGCGATGCCGCCATGGACTTGCCCCGCGAGCAGCAACGGATTGAGGGTGAAGCCGAAATCGTCGACCACCGAATAGCGAACGATGGTAGTTACGCCCGTGTCGGGATCGATCTCGACCTCGCATGCGTGCGTGCCATTCGGATAGGTGGCGTTCGATGGCGCAAACGACTCGGTCGCCGATAAGTTCGCCGCGGTCGCGCCCGGAAGCGCCGCAATCTCCGCATAGGAGATGGCGCGGTCGGTGCCGGCGATCCGGACTTTGCCGTCGGCAATTTCGAGGTCGGCGACCGCCGCCTCGAGCTTGTCGGCCGCCAATTCCTTCAACGAAGCCGCCAAGGTTTCCGACGCCCGGGTCACCATGACCGCGCCGATGGGAATGGATCGCGATCCGCCGGTGCCAAAGCCGGTCTTGACCCGATCCGTGTCGCCCTGCACGACCTTGATGCGCTCAAGCGGCACATCGAGATACTGTGAGACGGCCTGGGCGTAGGCGGTCTCATGCCCCTGGCCGTTCGACTGAGTGCCGATGAGCAGGGTGAAATCGCCATTCTTATCGAGCGTCAGCGAGCCCGTCTCGGAATCGCTCCAGGCCGTGCATTCGATATAGCTCGCAATGCCAAACCCGCGAATCTTCCCTTTTGCCTTCGCGTCCTCGACCCGCCGTGTGAACCCCTCGCGGTCCGCCTTCTTCAGGCAGGCCTGCAGGGCGCCTTCGAAATCGCCGACATCGTAATCGCGATTGGTGTGGGTGTGGTAGGGCATCTGCTCGGGCTTGACGAAATTGCGTGCGCGAATGTCCTCGGGCGTCAGCCCAAGCTTGCGCGCGCAAGCGTCGACCAGCCGCTCAAGCACATAAGCGGCCTCCGGACGTCCCGCCCCACGATAGGCGTCGACGGGCACGGTGTTGGTGTAGATGCCGCGAACGCGCGCGTGCAGGGCGTCGATGTGATAGCACCCGGTCGCCATCGAGGCGCCGAGCCAGGGAATATAGGGCGCAAACAGCGACAGATAGGCGCCGAGATTGCCGAGGATATCGACCCTCAGCGCCAGAAAACGGCCGTCAGCGTCGAGCGCCATTTCAGCCGTCGTCAGATTGTCCCGGCCTTGCGCGTCGCCGACGAAATGCTCGGTACGGTCGGCAAGCCAGCCGACGCTTTTTCCGAGACGCTTGGCCGCCTCGAGCACAAGCGGATATTCGCGGTAGACGACGGCCTTGGTGCCGAATCCGCCGCCGACGTCTTGCGTGATGACGCGGAGGGATTCGGGCGGAATTTTCAGCATCGCCCCGGCGATGGCGCCCTGAATGCCATGCACGCCCTGGCTTCCAAGGTTCAATGTGAAGCGGCCTGATTTCGGATCATATTCGCCAACGGCGGAGCGCGGCTCCATGTAATTGGCGACGACGCGCGAGTTCACTATTTTGATCCGAACCGTGTGCGCCGCGCCGGCGAACGCCTTATCGGTCTCCGCTTTGTCGCCGATATGGGTGTCGTAAGCGACATTGCCCGGAGCCTTGGCGAAGATAAGCGGCGCGTCCGGCCGTAAAGCCTCTTCCATGTCGGTCACGGCAGGAAGGGCTTCCCATGTGACGCTGATCAATTCGGCGCCGTCCCGCGCTTCGAGAGCTGTGTCGGCGACCACCATCGCGATAATGTCGCCCACATGCTGCGCTTCATCCGCAGCCATCACGGGATAGGGCTTGAGCGGCGTGTTCGATCCGTCGGAATTGCCAACCGGGGCAACACAAGGCATGTCGCCGATGTTGGCGAAATCGCTCGCGACATAGACGGCCCGAACGCCCGGAGCGGCGCGCGCGGCTTCAATGTCGTCGATGTGGAATTTTGCATGCCCGTAAGGACTGCGTAAAAAGACCGCCTTCAGTTCTGCTTTATCAACCGCATCGGAAGCGTAGTTGCCCCGCCCGCTGACGAAGCGAATGTCTTCGACGCGCTTGACGCTTTGACCTATTCCGAACTTGGTCGGTCTCATATTCATATGCTGACATCCCATTGCAGCGCTGCCGATCTTTTCGACCGGGCGGCATTCGAGCCCTTACTAACCTAAACTTGTTGCTTCGCGAAAACCCTCGCGACCTCGAGGCCGCGCCCCCTTGTCGTCGAAGCTTAGGTGGCCAAGTGACGCGCGTCTTGCTATCACCCCCGCGCACAAGCAGCTTAAGGCTTCGAAATCGCCATGCGCAAGGGCGCAATCACACGCAAGACGAAGGAAACCAGCATCGAGGTCGCCCTCGACCTCGATGGGTCGGGCGTCGCCGATGTCACGACCGGCATTGGTTTTTTCGATCATATGCTCGACCAGCTCGCGCGCCACTCTCTCGTCGACATCACAATCCGGGCCGACGGGGATCGCCACATCGACGATCACCATTCGGTCGAGGACGTCGGGATCGCGCTTGGTCAGGCCTTGGCGAAAGCGCTCGGCGACAAGCGAGGATTGACGCGCTACGCCGATTGCCTGCTGCCCATGGATGAGACGCTGACGCGGGTTGCACTTGACGTGTCGGGCCGGCCATTCCTCGTCTTCCGAACCGAGTTTCCGACGGAGAAGATCGGCGCTTTCGACACTCAACTGGTGCGCGAGTTTTTTCAGGCCTTCGCCGGCAATGCCAGCATCACCCTGCACATCGAGACGCTTTACGGCGTAAACAGCCACCATATCGCCGAATCTTGCTTCAAGGGGGTCGCTCGCGCGCTTCGCGGCGCGATTGCGATCGATTCCCGTCAGGCCGAGCGCGTGCCATCGACCAAGGGCGCGCTTTAGGCGTGCCATGAGCCTCGTCGCGATCATCGACTACGGCTCCGGCAATCTGCACTCGGCGCAGAAAGCCTTTGAGCGCGCGGGCCGTGAGGCCGGCTTGACCCGTGAGGTGAAGGTCACGGCGCGGCCCGAGGATGTGCTCGCCGCCGACCATGTCGTTTTACCCGGAGTGGGCGCGTTTGCCGACTGCCGCCGCGGGCTCGACGGCGTTGCGGGCATGGTTGAGGCGATGGAAGAAGCGGTGCGCCAGCGCGGCCGACCCTTTCTTGGCATTTGCGTCGGCGCGCAACTCATGGCGACGCGCGGCCTCGAATATGAGGTGGTCAGCGGCTTGGACTGGATTGCTGGCGACGTCGCGGCGATCAAGCCGCGCGATCCGGATCTGAAGATCCCCCACATGGGGTGGAATACCCTCGATGTGCGCAGGAGCCACGCGCTTTTGGAGGGCGTGAGCACGGGCGAGAGCGGGCTGCACGCCTATTTCGTGCATTCCTATCAATTGTACGTGAATGATCCTGACGACCTCGTGGCCACCGCTGACTATGGCGGCGCGGTGACGGCGATCGTCGCGCGCAACAACATTGCGGGTACGCAGTTTCACCCGGAAAAGAGCCAAACGCTCGGGCTCAAGCTGATCGCAAATTTCCTCACGTGGCGCCCGTGATCCTGTTTCCCGCCATCGATCTTAAGGACGGCCAGTGCGTTCGCCTCATTCAGGGCGACATGACGCGGGCGACGATGTTCAACGCCGATCCCGCCGCTCAGGCTAAAGCGTTCATCGCGCAAGGATTCAGCTATCTGCATGTCGTCGATCTCGACGGCGCGTTCGCGGGCAAGCCCATGAACGCCGAAGCTGTTCAAGGCATTCTTGCCGGGCTCACGGTCAAGCTGCAGCTTGGCGGCGGAATTCGCGACATGAAGACCGTGCGCGGTTGGCTGGAGAGCGGCGTGACCCGCGTCATCATTGGAACGGCAGCGGTGCGCGATCCCGATTTCGTGCGCGAGGCGGCGCGGCTTTATCCCGGCCAAATCGCGGTCGGCATTGACGCCCGCGAGGGCGTCGTCGCCATCGAGGGCTGGGCGAAAACCTCGGACATGTCCGCGCTTGACCTCGCGCGACGGTTCCAGGACGCGGGCGTCGCGGCGATCATCTATACGGACATCGCGCGCGACGGCGCGCTCGCCGGCCTTAACATCGGGAGCACGGTCGCGCTGGCCGACAAGCTTGAGATTCCGGTCATCGCCTCGGGCGGCCTCGCCTCGATTGAGGATATCAGACGGCTGACCGAGCCGGATTGCGACCGCCTTGCGGGCGCTATCGTCGGCCGCGCGCTCTATGACGGCCGGCTTGACCCGCGCGAGGCGCTGACCCTCCTCCACGCCGGCGGGCGATCCGAACGGCCGGCGGGGTTGTCGCGAGGACCCGCATGAGGGTCGACGAAGTCGTCAGGAGCGCTATCGACCGAGCCGGTGTGATTCGCGTCAGAAACGCGATGAACCCCCTCCTCTGGCTTTCTCCGATTTCAGCGACTATCTGTTGGGTTGCCGCGTACGCCTTTCGCGACGATCCAATTTTGAAGTACGGCTTCGCCAGCCTCGGCGCTCTGCCGATCGTTGCGGCGCTTGTCGCGTACTTTCTTTACTTTTTCCTGGATCGCGACCGGCTGCAGTCGGAAGAATTCGTTCTCAGAGAGCGTGCGCTCCAGCTAAAGTACCGAAAGGGAGCCGACCCCGAGGTAGTAGATCCTGCAAAAGAGAGAGTGCAGATTGAAAACCTGCCCGGTGGTTTTGGGCACGGAGATGAGACATGAAAAGACTTTTGCTTGTGTTTGATGACGGCTCCGGCAATGAACTCAACCTTCAGAGTTTTGTCGACTCACTGGATTCCGACGCACAAATGTACGCGATGGATGGTCACGTCTGTTTTATCAAAACCACGCTTTCCGCGCCAGAGGTCTCGGATAAGTTCCTCAAGTTCGCCGGCTCACGTTTGTTCTTCGTATCGGATGTTACTTCGTCCGACTGTTCGGGCAGAATGCTGGGAGCATTCTTTGATTTCATGAAGGCGCCCGCCCTAGAGTCCGCCGCCGAGTGACTCTTAAGGCGCGCGTCATCCCCTGCCTCGACGTGAAGGATGGGCGCGTCGTCAAGGGCGTGAACTTCGTCAACCTGCGCGACGCGGGCGATCCGGTGGAAAGCGCGATCGCCTATGATCGAGCGGGCGCGGACGAACTGTGCTTTCTCGACATCACCGCGAGCCATGAAGACCGCGGCATTTTGCTCGACGTCGTCAGGCGCACCGCTGAGGTCTGCTTCATGCCGCTGACGGTCGGGGGCGGGGTGCGCACGACAGAGGACATTCGCAAGCTTCTGCTCGCCGGCGCCGATAAGGCCTCGATAAATTCGGCGGCGGTCGCTGACCGGGACATCGTGCGCCAGGCCTCCGAGAAGTTTGGCGCCCAGTGCGTTGTTGTCGCCATCGACGCCAAGCGGGTGTCGGCGAGCGGAGAGGCGCCGCGCTGGGAGATCTTCACCCACGGCGGGCGGCGCGCGACCGGCATCGAGGCGATCCGTTATGCGCAGGAGGTCGCCGCTCTCGGCGCGGGCGAGATCCTTTTGACCTCGATGGATCGCGACGGATCGAGGCAGGGCTTCGACCTCGCGCTGACCCGAGCGGTCGCGGACGCGGTCGCCATTCCGGTGATCGCCTCAGGAGGCGTCGGCGATCTCGACCACCTCGTCGCTGGCGTGCAAGAAGGCCGCGCCAGCGCGGTGCTCGCGGCGTCGATCTTCCATTTCGGCGAATTCACGATTCGGCAGGCGAAGGATCGCATGGCCGAAGCAGGAATCCCCGTGCGCCTCGATTGAGCGGCTCGGGTGTACGCTCGGCGCCGCGCGCGCTAAAGTTTGAACCGTTTCATGGGAGATCCTGATGGCCGCTGCGGGCGATCAAACGCATTTCGGCCAACGCACTGTTCGGCTGGACGAGAAGCAGAGCCTGGTGAACGACGTCTTCCATAGCGTCGCCAGCCGATACGACCTGATGAATGATCTGATGTCGTTTGGCCTGCATCGGGCTTGGAAGGACGCTCTCGTCGCCAAAGTCCGGCCGCCGCCGAATCGCCGCTTCGCTCATGTCGATGTCGCGGGCGGGACCGGCGACGTCGCCTTTCGCGTGGCGAAAGCTGGCGGCCCGCTGACTGAGGTGACGGTCGTCGACGTCAATGGAGACATGTTGCGCGTCGGGGAGAAGCGGTCGGCGCGGCGCGCTTTCTCGAAGCGGCTGACCTTCATCGAGGGCAACGCCGAGGCGCTTCCGCTCCCTGACGGGTGCTTCGACGCCTATACGATCGCGTTCGGCATCCGAAACGTGCCGCGCATCGAAAATGCTCTTAACGAAGCCTATCGCGTCCTCAAGCGTGGCGGGCGTTTCTTGTGCCTCGAATTTTCGCGCGTCGACTTGCCTGTCATGGATCGGTTGTACGAGGCCTACTCCTTCGCGGCCATTCCACCCATCGGCAAGGTGGTGACTGGCGACGGCGGCGCTTATCGATATCTCGTCGAGTTCGATCCGCAAATTCCCGCCCCCGGAGCAATTCGCGGAGATGATCAGCGGAGCTGGGTTCGCGCGGGTGGAGTTCACACGCCTGAGCGGGGGCGTCGTCGCGATCCACTCGGGCTGGAAACTCTAATTCATGCCAATTTTGTCGTCGCTCGGCCACATCTCAAGGCTGACGCGCGCTGCTTTCGTGTTTGCCCGCGAGGGGGCGTTCGTCGGCGTCGACCCGCTCCCTCTGCCCCCGGTGCTGAGGCCGCCGCTCGCGTTGGCCAATTTGATTGCAAAACGCGAAGGCGATGGCCTCGCGGGCCTATCGCGCGCGATCAATCGATTGGGCCCGTCTTACGTAAAGCTTGGACAGTTTCTTTCCACGCGCCCGGACATCGTCGGCGGCAAGGTCGCTATTGAGCTCGAGCGTCTGCAGGACCGCGTCCCGCCGATGAGCCGCGATGCGGCGGTCGCCATTGTCGAGACCTCCTTCGGCACGAAGATCGGGTTGCTGTTCGAGAGCTTTGGCGAGCCGGTCGCAGGGGCTTCGATCGCCCAGGTCCATAAGGCGGAAGTGAAAACGGACGAAGGCGTACAGCCCGTGGCGGTGAAAGTGCTGCGAGCAGGCACGGAAAGGCGGTTTGGGCGCGACCTCTCGGACATGGCTTTCGCGGCCCGGTTCGCTGAGCGCCTCGCTCCGGAATTCCGTCGCCTGCGGCTCGCACAGGTCGTCGAGACGCTGGCGCGTTCCGTGCGCATGGAGATGGATTTCCGGCTCGAGGCGGCGGCAGCGTCGGAATTCGTAGAAAACTCGGAGGACGATCCGGACGTTCGCGCGCCCGTGGTGGACTGGACCCGCACCACCCGCGAAGTGATGACCATGGAATGGATCGACGGGGTTCCCCTGGCCGATCCGGAGCGTCTGACCGAGCTTGGGTTTGATCCTCGCGCGCTCGCGCGCAACCTCATTCAGGCCTTCCTGCGCTCCGCTTTGCGCGACGGATTTTTCCACGCCGATATGCATCAGGGCAATTTCTTCGTCGACAGGGAGGGGCGCATCGTCGCCGTCGATTTCGGCATCATGGGACGGCTGGGGCGCAAGGAGCGTCGGTTCCTCGCTGAAATCCTCTTTGGGTTCATTCGCCGGGATTACCTGCGGGTCGCCGAGGTGCATTTTGAGGCTGGATACGTGCCTCACACCTATCGCGTCGAAGATTTCGCTCAGGCGCTGCGAGCGATCGGCGAACCGATCCACTCCCGCACCGCCGACCAGATCTCGATGGCAAAAGTTTTGACGCTCCTGTTCGAAATCACCTCCTTGTTCGAAATGACCACCCGGATCGAGCTGGTGATGCTGCAAAAAACCATGGTCGTTGTCGAAGGGGTGGCGCGAAAACTGGACCCGCAGCTCAACATGTGGTCGACCGCGGAACCTGTCGTGAGCGCATGGATCGCAGGAAACCTGGGCCCGGTTGGCCGCATTGAAGATGCCGGTCGGATGCTTTCCTCCGTCGCTGGCTTTATGACCGATGGTCCCCGGCGCCTCGAGCAGATCGCCAATAAACTCGAGGCTCGAACTCGAAGCGGACAGCGAACGGGAAATCACGAAAATCCTTCCCGAACTTACGCTCCGCCTGGGATTCATCTTTGTTTTGACGGGATTTGTGTTGGCGCTTCTGGTTATGGCGGCGTATCGCTGGCTCTTTTAGGGCGGCCGGCCTTCGCCTACACCGCCGCCTCATGGAAGGCGCGCGGCGGGATTGCCAAGGCTGGAGAGAAGCCGAAGACGCCTCGAGACGACCGCAGCTTGCCGCGACTGGCGACCCCACCCGGTCGCTACAATCGCTCGCCGGGAATACCACAATTGTGATAATTGCCATTTCGTAAATGTTTGTGCATTCCTCGGGTGGCACTGGTGGGATTAGAAAAGCGGTTTACGTAACGACAGACCGGAGGACGGCAGGCGGATGAAGCGGCGAACGAATGTTTCAACGGCCGTCTGCATGATTTCCTCTGCGTCAGGGGCTGATCCAAAGGGCGGCCAGCAAGCCTAGGTTATCGCGAATGAGTGTCATCCCGATATCGCGCGCGCGTATTCTGCTGATAATTAGCGGGGGCGTCGCAGCGTACAAATCTCTGGAGTTGATTCGTCGCCTCAAAGAGCGCGGCGCAACGGTTCAAGTGGTGATGACGGCCTCCGCCCGCGAATTCATTTCCCCTCTGTCCGCGGCGACCCTAAGCGGGCAGGCCGTCCGCGACGATCTTTTCAGCCTGACGGACGAAGCGGCGATCGGCCATATCGAGTTATCGCGCGCAGCCGACCTCATTGTCGTGGCCCCGGCGACCGCGAATATCCTCGCCCGTATGGCCGGAGGTCTTGCCGACGATATGGCGACCACCGTGTTGCTTGCGACCGACAAGCGCGTGCTCGCAGCCCCGGCGATGAACGTCAGGATGTGGCTGCACCCCGCAACTCGCCGCAACCTCGAGCGCCTCAAAGAAGACGGCGTTCTGATTGTCGGCCCCGACTCGGGACCGATGGCCTGCGGTGAATTTGGTCCTGGCCGCATGGCCGAGCCGCCCGCGATCGTTGAGGCGATCGAGGCGGCGTTGGGCGCCGAAGTGGCGTCCAGTCATACGCCCATCGGTCGGCCGAGTGATTCGGGTTCGCTCGGCGGGCGGCATGTGATTGTCACTTCGGGCCCGACTTATGAACCGATTGACCCGGTCCAATTCCTCGGAAATCGTTCTTCCGGACGTCAGGGGCATGCAATTGCGCAAGCTGCGGTTGGCGCTGGCGCAAGGGTGACGCTCGTTACCGGCCCGGTCGGAATGTCTGATCCAGCTGGCGTCGAAGTGGTTCACGTCGGTTCGGCGCGCGATATGCGCAAGGCGGTCGAGGCCGCACTTCCCGCCGACGCATTCATAGCGGCGGCGGCCGTCGCCGATTGGCGCGCGGAAAATGTGGCCCACCAAAAGATCAAAAAAGGCGCCAAAAAGTCTCCGACTCTCCGCTTGGTGGAGAACCCCGATATACTTGCGGAGGTCGCAAAGAAAACCACAATGCGGCCTGCAGTTGTAATTGGCTTCGCTGCGGAGACCGAGAACGTTACGGCGAACGCTATGGCCAAGTTACAAAGAAAAGGTTGTGACCTGATCATCGCCAATAGTGTCGCGGAGGGCACATCGACGTTCGGAGGCGAAACCAATCAGGTTCAGGTGATCGACGCCGTCGGCGTCGAATCCTGGCCCCCGATGACGAAAGCCGAAGTTGCGAGCGGCATTGTTCGGCGCCTCGCCTTCGAGTTGGCGAAGCGACAATGATCACGATTGGTTACCATCGATTACCACATGGTGAGGGGTTGCAATCGCCCGCCTATGGGAGTGAGGATGCTTCCGGGATGGATCTCGTGGCGGCCCTTCCGGCGGGCGAAGAGATTGTCCTGGCCCCTGGGTCGCGAGCCTTGATCGCAACCGGGATGGCCATCGAGTTGCCGAGGGGATTTGAAGCGCAGGTCCGGCCCCGGTCGGGGTTGGCACTGAGGGATGGGGTGACGGTCCTCAACAGTCCGGGGACGATCGACGCTGATTATCGCGGCGAAATTGGTGTCATTCTCGTCAATTTTGGGGACAAGCCCTTTGTCGTGCGGCGTGGCGCGCGGATAGCGCAACTCGTCGTTTGCTCTGTGGAACGTGTTGCTCTGATTTCGAGTGAGCGTCTCACTTCGAGCGTCCGTGGCTCAAATGGATTCGGTTCCACTGGGCGCTCATAGTAGGAGGTACGAAATGAACTTATTGTCCCGACGGAGCGTTCTTGCTATCGCTGCCGTAGTCGATGTCGCGTTGCACTCGCGCTCGGCGCCGGTTGCGGCCAAAGCTTTGGCTGCGCGTCATAAACTGCCCCCTCGTCACCTGGAGACATTGCTCCAGGGCCTGGTACACGCCAAAATTCTTAAGGGCGTGCGCGGGCCGCGAGGCGGCTATGAGCTAGCGCGGGAGCGCCGGCGCATTACGGTCGGCGAGATCGTGCGCACCGCGATGTCGTTGAGCACCGCCGATCCCGACGATCTCGGGTCGAACTCGGTGCTGCTCGAGCGGGTGATTGATCCGGCGGTACGAAGGGCGGGGGAAACCTTTCTCTCCAATCTCGACGCGATCACGGTCGAGCAGATGTGTGAGACGGCGGAAAAGACGCATGTCCTCGACGACGAGAAAGTCAGCGGCGATTTTGCAATCTGACTTAGCTATTTGCGGCGTTGTATAGTTGTTTGCCGTATAAAATGGTATTGTCGGACCGCGCCTAACGGCGCGGTCCGACGGACATTTTGGAGTGACGGCCAATGACGGATGCAGGCGCTGCGCGGCGAACGCCCGGCCGCGGCCAGATTTATGCTTCGATCACCGACACGATCGGAGACACGCCTCTCGTTAGAATCGACCGGATCAGCAAGGAGAAGGGCGTCGTCGCCCATCTTGTCGCCAAGCTTGAATTCTTCAATCCGCTCTCCAGCGTCAAAGACCGCATCGGCGTTTCGATGATCGACGCGCTCGAGGCGCAAGGCAAAATCACCCCAGGGCGCGGCGTTCTGGTCGAGCCGACCTCCGGCAACACGGGAATTGCGCTTGCCTTCGTCGCGGCCGCCCGCGGCTATCGGCTGGTCCTGGTGATGCCCGAATCCATGTCCATCGAGCGCCGCAAGATGCTGGCCCTGCTCGGGGCCGAATTGGTTCTTACGCCCGCCGCGCACGGCATGAAGGGCGCGATCGCCAAGGCGAACGAGATCATCGCGGCGACACCCGGCGCTGTGATGCCGCAGCAGTTCGAAAACCCCGCCAACCCGGACATCCACCGCCGCACCACGGCAGAGGAGATCTGGAACGACACGAACGGCGAGGTCGACATCGTCGTCGCCGGCGTCGGCACCGGCGGGACCATCACCGGCGTGGGCGAGGTTTTGAAGGCGCGGAAGCCGAGTGTGCGGATGGTGGCGGTCGAGCCGGAAGATTCTGCCGTTCTCTCGGGTGGAGCGCCCGGGCCCCACAAGATCCAGGGGATCGGCGCCGGATTCGTTCCCGCCATTCTCGATCGCAGCGTGATCGACGAGATCGTCGTCATCGGCAACCAGACCGCCTTTGATACCGCGCGATTGGTGGCGCGGATCGAAGGCATGCCCGTCGGCATTTCCTCGGGCGCCGCCATCGCCGCGGCGATCGACGTCGGTCGCCGACCTGAAAACGCGGGCAAGACCATCGTGGTCATCATCCCCTCGTTCGCGGAGCGATATCTGTCGACCGCGCTGTTCGAAGGGCTCTGAGCATCCGATCCCGCGGATTAGTCCTGATGGAGACGACGCGCGAACGAGGCCCGCGCGCGTCCTTTCCTATGCGCGCGATCGACTAGCGGTGGAACGCTCCGCCATGAAAGCCGCCGCCATGAAAGCCGCCGCCGTGGAAGCCGCCGCCATGATAGCCGCCTCGGTAACCGCCGCCGTGAAAACCGCCACGGTAGCCGAACCCGCTACGGTAATAGCTCGTGCGTCGGTACACCCCGCCATACCCGCCATATCCGCCATAATAGCCGCCGCCAAAGTAGCCGCCGCCATAATAAGGGGCGCCGTAATACCCTCCAGCATAAAACGGACCGCCGTAACCGTAACCGGGGTAGACGCCGGTCGTATCACAACCGGCTAGCGTAAAGGCCGCCGCCGCGATGACTGCGCTCAAAAGAACCCGATTGCGAACCATGGCTTTTCTCCCTGCCTGCCTTTAACGCGAAAGCCCCAGAGCGTCGGCGAACCCCAGGCTGCTTTCGCCGAGCGCTCGTCAAGCTCTGTTAAACGCCAACGCGCAGGGGCGCTGCTCGTTGCGCTTGCCCGATCCGCCGCTCGCGTTGACCCTGGGTGACGTTGTCCCAGCGGCGATGCTATGCCGAGGCGCAGCAAACCGCCAGCGCTTCGGGCAAGCAAGGGAGCCCCGTCGCTGATCGACCGCGTCAACGCCAATCCGCTTCCGTTCGCCCAAATGCTCGGGATCGAGTTCCTGAGCGCGGAAGCCGATGGCGTCGTTGCGCGCATGCTGATCCGGCCGGACCTTTGCACGATCGGAGGCGTGGCGCATGGCGGGACGATCATGAGCTTCGCCGACACGCTGGGCGCGGCCGCCGCCTTCGTCAATCTGCCCGCCGACGCCAAAGGCACAACGACAATCGAGAGCAAGACCAACTTCCTCGCGGGCGCGCCTTCCGGCTCGACATTGATCGGCCGCACGACTGTCGTCCATCGCGGGAGAAGGACCCAGGTCTGGCAGACGCGCGTCGTGACCGAACAGGAGAGGCTCATCGAGCTGGTCGTGCAGACGCAGATGAACCTTTGAGGAGGCCGGAATCTCGGCGCTTAAAAGGCAATAAACGTCAGTAAACGTTCGTAAGCGCTAGTAAAATAGCTTGCATTTACTAGCGTTTATTTTTTCGAATTGAGACTTTTCAATGGGTTACATTCGTTTGGAGTAAAAAGATCTTCCCGCATCATTCATACATTTCACGGTGAATTGTTTCAACTTTAGCTTGAGCAACTCCGTGACGCCAAGCGGTCATCGGTCATTCTATAACAGAAATTTCTGCTTTTGGCAATAAGAAGGTCAGATCTTTCGATAAATAGCCGGTCTTCACTCAAGGTGCATGTGCTTCATATAGACGCGGATCTCTCGCGCAAGCTGCACAAGGGAACTCATCAGAAGCAGGAGCGCGAGAGCGAACATCATCGCCACGAGTTGCCCGTGACCGACCCCGATCAGCGCGGCGAAAAACGCGGCGATCAGCAGCGCCGCGGTCACCAGCGCGCTTAAAACCGCAAGGAGGATAGCGCGACTGAGCAGCTCCTTTCGCCGCGCGAACGAGGCAGCAATGACGCCGCCCGGATCGAGATCCTCGTCCGACGATCGGAGCGCCTTGTTCTTGTCGGCCACCCGTTCGAGACGCGCAATGAGGATCGACAAAAACCCGGCGACAGCGCCCAGCATGAAAGCGGGCGCCGTGGCGTGCGAAATCGCGACGCTGAGTTGATCGATGTCGTTGACGAGAGCCAAGAGCGCTTCCGCCTACTCCTGAACGGTCGCGCGTTTGAGCTTTGCGTCGTCCTCTGCCGCGCGCGTTGCGTCGCTCGTTGCGTCCGGTCCCGGCGCAAGGTCCACGACGACGCGATCGATCGTACCCGTGAAGGTAAAGGGAGTGTTGTACTCATCGCTCGCAGGGGTGCCCGTCTGCATCCCGACATCGGCGCTTTCGTCGAGCGCGATCAGGCAGCATTGGGTCTGGTCGATGCGCCCTTCCGCAACCTCCTGGCCGTTGACCAAAATGCGGCCCGTCCCGCCCTTGCCGATGCCGCCGCCGTCGTAAGTGAAGTCGAACTGGATGCTCGCCTTGCCAGGCGCCAGCGGCTCGTCGGCGACAATCGCATAACGTTTGAGGCCAAGGAAATTGTACTCGTAGGTTGGCTTGCCGTCTTTCACGTAAAAGCTCCAGCCGCCGAACTTCCCGCCCTGCGCGAGAAGGACGCCCTCAGCTCCACCTTCGGGCACCATGACATCGGCGGTGATGGTGTGCGAAGTGTTCTTGAGGTTGATGAACGAGTTCTCGTTGACGCTCATGCCAGGATAGAGCGTGAGCGAAGTGCGCCCAGCCATGAAGTCAGGCCGCCCTGCCGTTTTGGCGTCGAACCGCTCGACCGTTCGGTCGTCGATCGGCAGGACGTGATTGAGCGCGGCCTCCTCCATGAAGAGTTCCTGCATCGACTTCAGCTTATCGGCATTGGCGGCCGCGACATTGTGCGCGAGCGAGAAGTCGTTGCGCGTGTCATAAAGTTCCCACACGTCCTCGGTCAGCGGCCGGCGTGGCGTGTACTCCCACGGCGCTCGATGGATCGCGCCAGCGAGCCAGCCGTCGTGATAGATGGCGCGATTCCCTGCGATCTCGAAATATTGCGTCAGATGCCTGTCGGGCGACTTCGGGTCGTTGAAAGAATACATCATGCTGACGCCCTGAATTGGAATTTGCGGCGTGCCGTCGACGGTGGCCGGCTGAGGCAGGCTCGCCGCTTCGAGGACGGTTGGCGCGACGTCGATCACATGATGCCATTGCGAGCGAATTTCGTTCTTGGCCTCGATGCCCTTCGGCCAGTGGACCACCAGTCCGTTGCGCGTGCCGCCGTAGCTCGAGGCGATCTGCTTCGTCCAGGTGAAAGGCGTGTCGCCCGCGACCGCCCAGCCGGCGGCGTAATGTGGATAGGTGTCCGGCCCGCCGAGCGCGTCAAGATGCTTGAGGATTTCCGGCACGCTCTCGGGCACACGATTGAAGTACGTGCTCTCATTGAAGAGCCCGTTCGCTCCGCCTTCGGCCGAGGCGCCGTTGTCGCCGATGATGTAGAAGACGAGCGTGTTGTCGAGTTGGCCGAGTTCATCGATGGTCGAGATCAGCCGGCCAATCTCGGTGTCGGCATATTCGCCAAAGCCTGCGAACACCTCCATCTGTCGCGCGAACAGCGTCTTCTCGTCGTCGCTCAGCGTCGACCAGTCCTTGATCGCCTCGGGCTTCGGCGCGAGGACCGTGTCTTGCGGCACAACGCCGAGCGCCTTCTGTCGCGCCAGCGTCTCCTCGCGCACTTTGTCCCAGCCCTGGTCGAACTTGCCCTTGTATTTCTCAATCCATTCCGCCGGCACGTGGTGTGGCGCATGCGTCGCGCCCGGCGCGAAATAGATGAAGAACGGCTTGTCGGGCGTCAGCGATTTTTCCGCCTGAACCCAGGAGATCGCCTTATCCGTCATGTCGGTCATGAAGTGGTAGCCCGGACCGAAGGTCGGGTGGATGCGCGTCATGTCTTCATAGATGGCGGGATCCCACTGGTTGGTCTCGCCGCCGAGGAAACCATAGAAGTGGTCGAAACCCGAGCGCGTCGGCCAGCGGTCCGTGGGCCCTGAGACGCTGAGCTCCCAAGCCGCGGTCTCATGGCTCTTGCCGAAAGCGGCGGTCGCATAGCCGTTGAGGCGCAGCGTTTCGGCGAGCGGCCCGACTGCGTTCGGACGCTGCCCAGTGTTGCCGGGAAAGGCGGTCGCGACTTCGGTGATGCCACCCATGTTGTTCACGTGATGATTGCGCCCGGTGAGCAGCGCGGCGCGGGTCGGCGAGCAAAGGGCGGTCGTATGAAACTCGTTGTAGCGCAGGCCGTCGTTGGCGAGCGCCTCGACCGTCGGCATATGGATCGGCCCGCCAAAGGCGCTCGACTGGCCGAAGCCCATGTCGTCGAGGAGGACGATCAGCACGTTCG
The DNA here is from genome assembly GCA_963737365.1 of uncultured Alphaproteobacteria bacterium. Taxonomy (GTDB): domain Bacteria; phylum Pseudomonadota; class Alphaproteobacteria; order Rhizobiales; family Beijerinckiaceae; genus Roseiarcus. The sequence continues at coordinate 392,370 of CAVTSD010000001.1, read as the reverse complement.
GCGCGCCCTGCGGCGCTTTGACCTCAAAGCGGGGCGGCGCCTTGGCGTTGCGGGCGTCGAGTTCGGTGTAAACGGGAACGGGCGGCTCGGGGATCGGCAGCACGGTGCGGTCGAGTTTATCGCTTTGCGCGAGCGCGGCGGGCGCGCCAAAAACGAGCGCGCAGAACGCGAGACCCAAGCTCAGGCGCTTCGAATTCATTCAATCCTCCCCCTCTTGTCGAATGCTGATTTGCGCGCACGCCAACGCCCGGCGAGTATCGCGGCGCTGCGTGTCAATGTCTGGTAACGCCCATGCTGATTGACGGTGATAACAAGATCGAGACAAAAAAGTCCAATTGCGATGGGCATAACGGTCTACGAGCCCGTTCGAGGCTTTTTGCTCGCTTGGGGTAGGCACTTACGACACGGCTCTCAAGATCGCGTGACGGCCGGGGACATCGATTGTCTTCACGTCTCGAATGAGACAGCTTGCGGCGGCTGAGCCGCCCTTTTTAAAGGAAACGTCGATGGTCTTCAGGATCGCTCTGGCAGCCGGTTGCGTTCTCGCCTTCACGCCAGCTCTCGCGGCCGAGCCTGTGCGCATCGGCGTCACGACCATTCTCAGCGGTCAATACGGGGACCGTGGGCAAAGCGAGCAATATGGCGTTGAGCTCGCGCTTGAACGCATCAACGAAGCCGGCGGCGTGCTCGGCAGGCCTGTCGAGGCCTTTTACGGCGACAACGCCGCGGATCCCGCCACGGGGATCGCCGCAACGAAAAGGCTGATCGAGGAAGAGCATGTGCCGGTGCTGATCGGCGCGCTCTGGACGCCGGTCACCCACGCCATCATGCCGATCGCAGCGGAAGCGAAAGTGCCGCTCGTCATCGATATCTCCGCAGGCCAGGACTTCGTCGACGCTTCCGGCGTCGGCGGCGACGACTATGCGTTCAAGACGATCCCGTCCGACCGCGACATTGCACTCGGCCTCATGGGCTGGCTCAAAGGCCAGGGCGTCCACAGCGTTGCGATCGTCAGCGACGACAATCCGTTCAACCACATGAATGCGGACAGCATGGCGAAGGCCGCGCTCGGCAACGATATCAAGGTTCTCGCCAACGAGACGATCGCCAAGGACACGAAGGACCTGGCTCCCCTCCTAGGCCAGCTTCGGGCGCTTGCCCCCGACCAGGTCGTGACCCTGCTGAGCGCGTCCACAGCGCCTTTCTTCCGCGCCTACGAGCAGTCGGGCTGGAACATCCCGATCACCGGCCGCATCGACATCGCCGCAGCCACCGGCGCATTGTCTCCGCAATTCATCAGCTCCGGCGGCCTCGATAACGCGACGAGCATCACGGTCTTCAATCCCCTGATCGAAACGCCGGGCGTGCAGGATTTCATTCAGGCCTACCGGGCGAAATACGGCATCATGCCGACCCAGCGCTCCTTTTTTGCCTACGAGGCGACAAATCTTGTGGTCGATGCCATCCGGCGTGCGAACTCGGACACGTCCGAGGACATCGAGCGCGCGCTCAAGACCACGACGATGCCGTCGTTGCTGGGCGGCACCTACGCCATGGACGACCACAATCACCCCCACACGCCGATGCAGATCGTGGGCGTGCGAGCGGGCAAGGCGAGCGTGATCGCGCAGGTGGTGACTAAATAACGCTCCTGTCGCAAAGAGGCTCCAACATCCGAGCGGCGTACCACACGACCTTCACCGGACGCTCCCATTGACGTCAGCCCGGTTTGCAATTTCTTCTTCGAGGATGGGAACGCCAAGATTGCAGGCTTGAACGGCCCTGGGCTGCGCAAATTTTCAAAACCTCAAAAATCCTCCCGAATGGACGCACCCGCTTCAAGCGCGTTCCTGATGTGCCGCCGCGTCCCGGGTGCATACATATGTGTGAAGGAGGCGTCGAAGGCGATGCTTAAAAGCTCAAGTGACTGGAAGATGTTGCTCAGGCGTGATGTCTCCCGGCATCCACATCGGGCCATAGGGCGCCGCTGTGATCATGAGCGGGGCCTGGTTCTCGGGCAGTAGCGAGTCGTCGGTGAAGTACATTTCGCGCCCTTCCATCGCCGCATCCCGGCTCGATGGCGCCGGGATAAAAGACGGGCGCGAAGGCTACTAGGACAGCACAGCGCCGTCTTGACATTTCACGACATTGTTAACATCCGTTGGAGAACCAACCCGACCGGCAAGCAGCGGCCCATGGATGATCGACCGAACGCCTCGGAACTGAAGGGCGCTCCCTCGAGACTGGCGCCGCTCGACGACAGGCCGCCGCTCCAGCGGGTTGGCGTTTTGGTTGAAATTCCGCGCGTTCTTCACGAAATGAACGTCGATCCGGAGCCTTTGCTGGCGAGCCTCGGCTCTCACCGCGCTGCGCTTTCCGACATGGACGGCTGGCTGCCGTTTCCCGTGATCTCCGACCTCGTTCTCAAATGCATCGCGGCCACGGGAGGGGAAGACTTTTCCCTGGTGGTTGGCGCGTCAGCGCGCGTCGGCCACTGGGGCATCATGGGCAAGCTCGTGTCCGCGGCGCCGAACTTGCGCTCAGCGCTGGTGGAGTTCGTCGCCAACCATCCTCGCTACGCGCGCGGCGCAGGCGCCTATCTGGTTGACGGCAGAGAAGACGGGCTGCTTGTGGGATATCGTATTCATTATCCGGGCCTACGGGGGGTCCGCGGCCTTCAGCCTCGGCGCGGTGGCGTTCGCTCGCAGCGTCTTGTCCGAACTCTGCGGCGTCGAACCGACGCGCGTCCTTCAATCTCGACCGCGGCCCAAGGACTTCGCGCCTTACAGACGCGCCTTCGGCCGAGCGAACCTTGTCTTTGAGGCGGAGCATTTCGGGCTCGTGTACTCTCGCGCCGCAGTCGCCAAAGGCATCCCCACCGCAAACCCCGCTTCCCATGCCGAGATAAGGAGGTTCGTCGCAGAGCGCTGGAACTCCCTGCAGCCCGACATTCTGGATCGCGTCATGCGCGTTCTCGTGCCCTCGGTGCTCGCGGGCGCGCCGTCGTTGACGGCCACCGCCGGCCTGCTCGTGATGCATCCAAGGACATTGACCGGGCCCTGGAAAAGCGCGGTTTCTCGTTCCGGACGCCGTCAACGAGGCGCGTTTCGAAATCGCCAGTCAACTCCTTCGAGACACACGCGTGAAGGTCGGCAGCCTCTCGCAAATCCTCGGCTATTCCGAGGTCAGCGCGTTCACGCGGTTTTTCACCGGAATGGCGGGACAATCGCCGTCCGGATGGAAGCAGGCGGAGCTCCTCGCGAAAAAGCTTGAGACTAACAAGCCGTCTTGAATCTATAAACAATTCATCCACAACCCGCGATCGGCGAGTTTTGGGAGGGGCGCAATGGCTAGACTGGGTTGGGGAATCGGGCTTTTCGCTTTCATGATGGGCGGCGGGTGGGCGGACGCGCAGAGCGTGACCAACATGGCCGTCCTTAAAGGCCTGGCGCCTGTTTCCGGGCTTTCGCAAACCGACGACGGCCAAGCGGCGCTAGCCGCCAACTTTACCGTCACCGGCGGAATCCAGACCGGCGCCATACGCCAACCGACCCTGCTGCCGTTCGCCGAACAGCAGCAGCAGGCTTTGCGCGACGCCTTCATTACCGATCGCAATTTGGTTCAGTTGACGGACGGTTTGGGCTCGACCTTGGGGGCGGCTTATGAGGCCCGCGCGCATTACGTCGGCAGGGACCACGCAACCCGCATCTCCGACTCAGTGACTCAATTGATCGCCTACGCCAACTCGACATCGGGATCCGATTCGAACGCCGGCAAATATTTTTTCGCGAACGGGACGATCGACGGCCGGAAGCCGGCGTCCGACGAGGCCCTGGCGATCTTCACCAACGTTCACGGCGCGCCTGATCCCTTTGGCCTCGCCTATGGGCGACCGGGCGGAACGCCGGGCGCGAACGCTTTCGGCGATCCGCGCCCGTTCCAGACTGAGCCGACGACCGCTCCGATCGTGGGACTGGACTATTTCAACGCTCCGGCCAGCAACGAGGTCTATAACCGCGGCCCGATCATGAACTTGATCAACAGCCCATCCTTTCCGAGCGGGCATACGACCTATGGTTACATGGGCTCGCTCCTCATCGCCGTGCTCGTGCCCGATCGCTATCAGGAGATGGTCGTGCGCGCCGCGGAATACGGCAACGACCGCATCATCATGGGCGCGCATTACGCGATGGACGTGCTGGGCGGTCGAACCCTGGCCACTTACGATCTCGCCCATCTGCTTGCCAACGATCCCGCCTATCTGAACCGGCCGCTGAAGGATTTCGCCAGGACGACCGCGATGTCCGAGCCTCAGGGCCCGGCGACCATCCCGGATTTCCGGGCGGCGGTCGCGACAGCGCGGGCCGACCTGAACAAGGTGCTGGAGGCCGCCTGCGGCGATCGGATTGCGGTCTGCGCACGGCAGGACACGGGGCGCTTCAACGCGCCGGCGATGAACGAGGCCTTCTACGGCGTGACGCAAACCTACGGGCTGCCGGCCGCCCGTCCGGAGATCGCGGACAAAGTCGAGGAGGTCGGCGCGCTCGCGCCCGAGGCCGGTTACCTACTGACGGTCGCTTTCCCCAAACTCAGTCTCGAAGAAGCAGACCAGATCCTGACCGATACGGAGGGGCCTGGCGGCGGCTTCCTCGACGATGGATCAGGGTTCGGCGTCTATTCGCGGCTCAATCTCTATGCCGCCGCCGGCCGCGCGGCCGCGCTCTCACACACGAAGCCCTGAGCGGTCGGCGCGACGCATTGCTGACTCCTGCTGACAGGATGCTGTCAGGAGGCTTGTGCGACAAGGGCTTTCGAGGCCGCCGCGCCTGTGCGGCCAGATCGAAGGATTAAACTCATGAAATTCGCATCCACACGGCTTGTCGCCGCCGACCTCAAGGCCATGGTCGGCTTCTACGAGATGGTGACGGCGCAACGCGCGGAATGGCTTGCACCCGTGTTCGCCGAGATCGTGACGCCATCGGCGACGCTCGCGATCGGGAGCGCCGAGACGGTGGCGTTATTCAAGGAGGGCAGCGCGGAAGCAGGGGCCAATCGCACCGCGATTCTCGAATTCCAGGTCGAGGACGTGGACGCCGAGTTTGTCCGCCTGAAAGACAAGGTGGACGTCGTGCAGGAGCCTAAATTGATGCCCTGGGGAAACCGCGCGGCGCAGTTCCGCGATCCCGAGGGGACGCTTGTCGGCATGTACACGCCGGTTACCGACGCTGCAAAGGTGCGGTTCGCGTCGCGGTAAAACGTTGGGCCTTACCCGACCGCCGACAGCGGCTTCGCCACCTCTTCGAGCGACTTGCGCTCGGCGTTGATGGCGTAGAGCCAGGCGATGACGGCGGCGGCGAACATGAGACAAGCGGCGAAAACATAGCCGCCGAAGATCGCTTGCCGCGATCCGCTTTCGATCAGCCTGCCGAAAATGAGTGGCGCGGCGACGCCGCCGACGCCGGTTCCGATGGCGTAGAAGATCGCGATCGTCATGGCGCGAATTTCGATCGGGAACGTCTCGCTGACCGTGAGATAGGCCGCGCTCGCCGCCGGAGAGGCGACGAAGAAGACGATCATCCAGCCGATCGTCTGGCCCATTGCCGACAAGAGATCCTGCTGGAAGGCGACGGCGACCGCAATCATGAGGACGCCCGAGATCCCATAGGTGAGCGTGATCATGACACGGCGCCCGAGCGTGTCAAACAGCCGACCGAGAATAACAGGCCCAAGAAAATTGCTCAGCGCGAAGGGCAGGATGTACCAGCCGACGGAGCCTCCGCCGACCGAATAGAATTTCGTCAGGACGAGCGCATAGGTGAAGAAGATCGCGTTGTAGAAGAACGCCTGCGCAGCCATCAGCGTCAGTCCGACGAAGGTCTGCACGCGATGGCGGTTGATCAGCGTATCGAACACTTCGCTCAGCGGCGTGTGGTCGCGCGAACGCAAGCGGATGGCTTTGTCCTCCGGGACCGGCTTCAGCTTCTCCCCCTGGTCCTCAAATCGCTTTTCGATTCCCCTGACGACGTCTTCGCCTTCCTTTTCCCGCCCATGGATCGCGAGCCAGCGCGGGCTTTCAGGCACCCACATGCGCATGAAAAAGACGGCGAGACCGAGGATCGCGCCGGTCAAGAACGCAAGGCGCCACCCCCACTCTGCAGGAACGAGCGCCGGATTGAGGAGCACGACCGCGACCACGGCGCCAAGCGCCGCGCCAACCCAGAAAGTGCCGTTGATCGTCAGATCGAGTTGGCCTCGGAAGCGCGCCGGGACGAGCTCCTGGATGGTCGAATTGATGGCCGAATATTCGCCGCCGATGCCGCAGCCAGTAAAGAACCGGAAAACGAAAAACATGAAGCCGTTCCAGGCGAGCCCGGTCAGCGCGGTCGCGATGAGGTAGACAACGATGGTGATGAAGAAGAGTTTCTTGCGCCCGAGCCGGTCGGTCAGCCAGCCGAAGAATAGCGCGCCGACGACTGCGCCTAGCAGATAGGCGCTGCCGGCCAACCCGACCTCGGAATCGGAGAAATGAAGCGCCGGGCTTTCTTTCAAAGCCGGCGCGACCGAACCGGCGAGCGTGACTTCGAGCCCGTCGAGAATCCAGGTGATCCCCAGCGCAACGATGACCAGAACGTGAAAACGGCCCCACGGCAGACGCTCGAGCCGAGCCGGAATGAGCGTCGAGATTTCTTCCGATTGATGCGTAGATGTTGCTGACATACGCCCCCGCGCCAGTCGCCGGCATTTGTTGACGATGTGAAACGAGTTCGTGCCGGGAAGGTTGCACGATGCCGAAGCTAGCGAACAAGCAGGGGCGACTGCCTAAAGCGCTCGCTCCCAGCGATCCCGATAGGCCTCGAGCCCCGGCGGCTCCCATATGCGCGCCGGCTCGAGCCTCGGCGGCGAGTGAGGCTCGTCCCAATGCGCGAGCATCGCGGCACCCGCCGCAGCGCCCGCGCTCATCGGCGCAATCAAAACTTGCCGGCCGGCCATGAGCCTGGCGAGCACGGCGGCGAAAGCCGGCGAGCGGGCGAAGCCGCCCTCGACGATGAGGTCGCCCGGCGCTTCGAGGCGCCGAAGCATATGCGCGCTCATGAGCGCCGAATAGAGAGTCGCAAGCGCCGCGCGCGCTTTCGGCGCCGTTGGCGCGGGACCCTCGATGACGCCTTTGCGCGAGGCGAACGGGCCGCCCTGGTCGGAGAATGCAGGCAAGGCGAGCGCGCCCGACGCGATGATAGCGGCGATATCCGCTTCCTCCGCATCGGCCGGCGAGTCGCCGGCCAGCGCCGCGAACTCACGGCCGCCCATGAAACGCGCCGTCGGCACGGGCGCTCCGCGCACGTCGACATTGGCCAGCATGTCGGCTTCAGGATCGAGCCGCGCCGTTCCGCCCACGGCCATGATGATGACCCAGGTGCCGGTCGAGACCACGGTGAAGGGATCGCGTCTCGATCTGAGATGCGGCACGAGCGAGGCGTTCGAATCATGCGCGCCGCAGATTATGCGCACATCGGGGGACAAGCCGGTCGCGTGGGCGACTTCGGGCTTGAGGCTTCCGAGCGTGTCCCAGGCTTTGCGCATCGGCGGGAAGAGCCGGCTCCAGCCAAGCTTGTCCACCATGCTCGACCGCCGGCCATCATAGGGGCGCCACAGGTCCGTGTGCGCGCCCATGGCTGTGAATTCCGTCGCCCCGACCCCGCATAGGCGCCATGACCAATATTGCGGATAGCCAAGAAAGGCGCGCGCAGCCGAGAACTCGGCCGGATATCGGCGCTGAAGATAGTAGAGCTGACGGCCGAGATTGAGCCCGCGCGGCAGGTTAGGCGACAAAGTCTCGTCGAACGGCGGTCGAAGGTCGTCGTATTCCTTCGCGATGTCGCCGTCGATGTCGAACTCGTAGTCGACAGCCGGCAGCGCGGCATCTTCGTTCCCGACTAGCACGCCCGCCGCGCCATGCGCAGAGATGGAAATCGCTTCGATAGGGAATTGCGCGCCAAGCGCCTTCAGCGCTCCGATCAGGAACGCCCAGGCGCCAGCGGTGTGAAGCCGCTTATATGGCCAGAGCGCATCCGGAGAGACAGACGCGTTCGGATGGCTGCGCTCGGCCACGACTGTGCCGGCGGCGTCGAATACGACGACCTTCATATTGGTCTTGCCGATGTCGAAGACTGCGACGCAGCCGTCCATGGGCCTCAGTCATCTCGAACGCATCAAAAAGCGGCGCCCGCCTATGCGGAATTGTGCAACATCCTGAAGGCGTGGCGCCGCATCGCAAGGACTCCTTCTCCCGCCAGCGGAAGAAGGAGAGGTTCGCTCAGAAGTCGAACTTGGTGACGTTGTCCTTATTGAAGATGAAGGGCGCGCCGAGCAGGATCTCGCTGCCGTTCACGACATTCAGCTTGCCAAGCTTGCCCGCATCGACCGAGGTCGAGCCCGGCTTCAGCTTGCCGTCGGCGACCGCGCGCATGACATAGGTCGCGGCGTAGCCGAGATCGACGGGGTTCCAGAGGACCACGGACTTGACGCAGCCGGCGTTGACATAGGGCTTCATTGCGTTCGGGGTGGCGAGGCCGACGACGGCGATCTTGCCGCATTGGCCGGCCTTGGTGACAGCTTCCGCCGAAGCCGGGGTCGCGACGGAAGTCATGCCGAACAAGCCCTTGAGCTTGTCGCCGTATTTGTTGATCAGGGTCGTCGCCTGGTTGAAGGAGAGATTGTTGTCCTCCTGCGCTTCGACCGTTTCGAGCCACGTCATTTTCGGATGGCATTTCTCAGCATAGGCCTGCATCTCGGCGATCCAGCGCGCCTGGTTCGGCGTGGTGAACGTCGACGTGACGATGGCGAAGCTGCCGTCCTCGCCGATCTCCTTCGCCATCGAGTCGACCATCGACTTGCCGATGCCGTTGAACTCTGCCTGGTTGACGAACCATTCGCGCGCATCCGGCGTCGAGTTGGCGTCGTAGCCGACGACGTGGATGCCCTTCGATAAGGCCTTCTTCAGGACCGGCGCGATCGCCACCGGATCGTTGGCGGCGAACAGAACGCCGTCGACGCCGCGGGTGATGTAATTGTCGATGAACTTGATCTGTTCGTCGATCTTGGCTTCCGTCGGCCCGTCGGTCGTCACCTTGACGTTGCCGAGTTCCTTGGCCGCGTCCTGCATGCCTTTCGAAGTCGCGTTGAAATAGCCGATGCCGATAAGCTTCGGCACATCGACGACGGTGATTTCCTTGCCGGCCTTGTCGGGCGGGTTGGTCGGTTGGCCGCCGTCATAGGGCTTGGCCGTTACAGCTGGAGCCGCACCGTTCGCGTCGCAGGCGAGCGGGCTTGTCGGCAGGTCATCCGCGCCGTCCCATTTGCTTGCGGCGTTTGCAGCCCCGGCGGCGAACGACAGGGCGAACATCGCCGCCGCCGTCGTGATCAATAAATTCGCTTTCATTTTCGACTCCTCCCTGGATGCCGCTGATTGCGGCGTTCGCCCTCCGAAGGCGCGCTCTCAGTCGCGGCGGCGGAGGGAGCTTGCGATCAACACCGAAAGAATGAGCGCGACGCCAATGACCATGATTGTCGCGTCGCCCTTGACGCCCGTCAACGCCAGCCCGTTTTTGAGGAGCTGGATCATCACGAGGCCGATCACCGTCCCCCAGATGGTGCCGGAGCCGCCAAAAATGCTGGTTCCTCCCAGCACCACGGCGGCGATCACGTCGAGCTCGTAGCCGCTCCCCATGTCCATGCGCGTGGTCGTCACCCGCGAGACCAACACCCAGGCGGCGAGGGCCGAGCCGAGGCCGGACAGCGTGTAGACCACAAGCTTCACCCGATCGACCGACAAAGCCGAGAAGCGCGCCGCTGTCTCATTCGCGCCGATCGCGTAGAGCGCGCGGCCGAATGTCGTGCGGTCGAGCGCGACGCCCGCGATGACGATGAGAACGAGCAGCAGGAGAAGTTGCGTCGGCACGCCGAACACGTCGCCCTGGCCAAGAAAATAGAACCATTCCGGATAACCGCGCACGGAATGCGCCTGGCTTATGCCCTCGGCGAGGCCGCGATAAAGCGCGAGCGTCGCAATGGTCATGATGAGGGGGGGTACTTTAATTCGCGTGATGACGAGGCCGTTGATGAAGCCTGCGAGGGCGCCGACGAAGAGCGAGAAGATGATCGCCAGCGGCAGCGGGAAATGAAAAGTCTTCCACGAATAGCCGAGCATGATCGCGCACAGGCCAACGATTGCGCCGACGGAGAGGTCGATGCCGCCGGTGATGATGACGAAAGTCATCGGCAGCGCGATGAGACCGATCTCGGTCATGAGCCGGCCCTGGTTGAGAAGATTGTCCAGGGTGAGAAAGCGGTCGTTCATGAGGCCGAGGCCGAAGAGCGCGATCAAGAGAATGATCGCGAGCAGCGTCTCGTGTCGCTTGAGCCAGCGGGGCACGCGAAAGGTCTTCATTTCTATCGCCAGGCTCATCGCTTCCACCCTCGCGCGGCGCGGCGCTGACGGCGCAGGATGTCAGCGATGACGGTCGCGAGAATGAGCCCTCCTCGCAACGCGTCCGTCCAGTAGGGCGAAACGTTGATGAACACGAGCGCGCTCGTGATTTCGGCGATGAGAATGGCGGCCAATGTCGAGCCGACCACCGTGCCGACGCCGCCGAGGATGCTAACGCCGCCGACCACCGCGGCGGTGATGATGGTAAGCTCAAGGCCCTGCGGGGTCGTCGATTGGATCACGCGGAGCTGCGTCGCGTAAACGAGGGAAGCGAGCCCGGCGAAGAAGCCATGCAGCGCGAACACCATGAGCACAGTGCGCTGTGGATTGACCCCGCAGAGGCGGGCGGCCTCAGGGTTCCCGCCGGTCGCGTAGATGGCGCGGCCCGTAGGCGAATTGCGCATCCAGAGCGCCGCCAGCACCGTGGCGAGCGCCATGATGACGACAGGCATCGGAACGCCGAAGACGGAGAGGTCAGCGAGATGGAAGTTTTGCGGCAGGTCCGTGATCCATTTCCCGCCGGTCACGCTGATGAGCCCACCTTTAAGGATCGACAGCATGCCGAGCGTGACGACGATCGCCGGAATCCTCATATAAGCGATGATCGCGCCCTGCGCCGCCATGACGGCGACGCCAATAACGAGCGGGGCGAGCCAGGTGACGATGATCGGGGCGCCAGCGACCGCGAGCGAACCGCTGATGGTCGCCAGCACGCCGATGAGAGCGCCGACGGAAATATCGATGTTGCCGGAGATGATGACCATCGACATGCCGACGGCCGCAATCGCGATATAGGCGTTGCCGAGCAGGATGTCGGATAGATTGCGCGTGGCGAGAAAGCGCGGATTGATGAAGCCGACAGCGACGGCGAGCGCGAGGATCGCAACCGCGAGCAGAAGCTCCTGGCCGGCCAGGCGGCGAAACAGGCCGCCCCGCGCACTCGCCGAGCTTGCGATCGAGGTCGCGGTCACGCCGCCTCCTCCGCGCTCGACATTCCGCCCATCATCGCCGCGCCCACCGCCTCCGAAGTCGCGTCCGCGCGATCGAACTCGGCGACAAGCCGGCCCTCGCGCATCACGAGCACGCGATCGCTCATGCCCAAGACTTCAGGCAGCTCGCTCGAGATCATGAGGATGGCGACGCCTTCGCCGGCAAGCTTGACTCATGAGACGATGAATCTCCGCCTTGGCGCCGACGTCGATGCCGCGCGTCGGCTCGTCGAGGATCAGAAACTTGGGATTGTTGGCGAGCCATTTGCCGAGCACGATCTTTTGCTGATTGCCGCCCGACAGCCGGCCTGCGATCTCGTCGACCGAGCTTGTCTTGACGCTAAATCGCGCGACGCCATCAAGCGCCATCCGTCGCTCTGCCGCTCGGTCGATAAATCCGGCGCGGGACAAAGAGCCAAGCGCCGCGAGCGAGAAGTTGTGCATGACGCTCATGCCCCTGACGAGGCCCTGCGTACCACGATCTTCAGGCACGTAGGCGACGCCTTTTGCGCGCGCGGTCTCGGGCGAGTCGATCCGTACGATTTCTCCGTTGAGCCGAATCTCGCCGAACTCGCTTGGCGTCATGCCGAACAGCGTCTGCGCAAGTTCGCTTCGGCCCGAACCCACGAGCCCCGCAATGCCGACGATCTCGCCCGCGCGCACCGTGAGGCTGACGCCTTTGGTGAGCGGCCGGCGCACGAGATCGCGCGCTTCGAGGACCGGCGCGCCGATCGGCGCGACCGTCTTCGGGAAGAGGCTCTCGAGCCGCCGCCCGACCATCATCTGCACGAGTTCGCCGACGTTCGTGTCCGCGACGTCACGCGAGCCGACGTAGGCGCCGTCGCGCAACACCGTGACCCGATCGGCAATCGCGAAGATCTCGTCGAGGCGATGGCTGATGTAGACGATGCCGACGCCGCGCTGCTTTAGGCGCCGCACGACGTCAAACAACCGTGTCACGTCGCTTTCGGTGAGAGCCGCGGTTGGTTCGTCCATGATGAGGATGCGCGCGTCATACGACAAAGCGCGCAAAATCTCGACCCGCTGACGATTGCCGACGGTCAGGACGCCGACAATCTGATCGGGGGAGAGATCGTCGATTTCGAGCGAGTCGAGGAGCCGCGCGGCCTCGGCGCGCATCGCTCGCCAGTCGATGCGCCCCGCCCCCGCCCGCGGAGCGTGACCGAGAAAGATGTTTTCGGCGACGCTGAGCTCGGGGAAAAGCAGGAGCTCTTGATAGATCGTCGCGACGCCTGCGCGACGCGCGTCGTCGGGCGAGGAAAAATTGACCTTTGTCCCGTTCACGAGGATCGAGCCGACGTCGGGCTGGTAAACTCCCGACACGATCTTGATCAGGGTCGATTTGCCGGCGCCGTTCTCTCCAAGCAGCGCATGGACCTCGCCTGGCCGCACGTCGAACGATACGCCGGTGAGAGCCCGTACGCCTGGAAATGACTTCTCGATGCCGCGCACCTCGAGCAACGGCGTCACTTCGCCAGTCGGAGCGACGGCCCTGTGCTCCACGCTCACGCCGCCTCCGCAACGCCGGACAAACCCGCAGCCGCGACGAGATCAGCACCTGAAGGGAAGCCTTGCGAGGCGAGCGGATCGCGGAGGAGTTCGACGCGCTGTCGCTCGCGCATAACCTTGTCGTTCCCCCGATTTGGCGTTGTCGCTTTCAGTGCCATGCGCCCCCAGGACTGTCAATCAAGCGCGATCGAGGTCGCTCGCTTGAAGCCTGTGCAATCGCTCGGAAACGTTGACGCTCTGCGGGTGTATGCTTATTGAGGGGTGAAAATCGCGACCCGATGAGAGGAACGGCCCATGAGCGGCGATCAGGTTCGTTTTGACGCGCCGCTGCCAAATCTTTGGGACGACGAGCACGCGGCTTCTCTCGATGAACCGGGTCTACTGCTCTACAGGTCGAACCTGCTCGGCAGCGACCTGCGCATCACCAATTTCGGCGGCGGCAACACGTCCGCCAAGCTGCCCGCGACCGACCCTCTGACGGCCGCGTCAACCGAAGCTCCTCTGGGTCAAAGGCTCGGGCGGAGACATCGGCTCGATGAAGCTCGACGGCTTTTCGACGCTCTACATGGACAAGCTCCTGAGCCTCAAGTCGATCTATCGCGGCCTCGAGCATGAGGACGAGATGGTCGGGCTCTACAATCACTGCACCTTCAACCTCAATCCGCGCGCAACCTCGATCGACACGACGCTTCATGGCTTCGTCCCGCACCGCCATGTCGATCACGTTCATGCGGACGCAGTCATTGCGATCGCCGCGAGCGAAAACGCCGAGGCGCTGACGAAAGAGATCTATGGCGGCGAGCTTGGCTTTTTGCCCTGGCAGCGCCCTGGCTTCGACCTTGGGCTCAAGCTCGGCGCGATGGCTGAGGCCAATCCGAACATGAAGGGCGTAGTGCTCGGTGGCCACGGGCTGTTCACCTGGGCGTCGACCTCGAAGGACTGCTATCGGGTCACGCTGGAGATGATCAACAAGGCCGCCCGATGGCTCGGCGAAAAGACAAAAGGAGCAGCCTTCGGCGGGCCTCATGTCGAGGCGCTGTCGAGGGCGGACCGGCGCAATGTCGCGGCAAAGCTTCTGCCCGCCATTCGCAAATTTATATCGACAAGCGAGCGCAAAATTGGCCACTTCACCGATGCGCCAGCGGTGTTGGAATTCGTCAACTCGCGCGATCTTCGAGCCGTGGCCGCGCTCGGCACATCCTGCCCGGATCATTTCCTGCGCACGAAGATCCGCCCGCTTGTGCTGCCTTACGATCCAGCCTCCCGCAATCTTGAGGAGGTGGCCGCATCGCTCGACAAGACCCTTGCCGACTACCGGGCCGATTACGCCGCCTATTATGAGCGCTGCAAACATGCCAATTCGCCAGCGATGCGCGACCCCAACGCAGTCGTCTATCTCGTCCCAGGAGTCGGCATGCTGTCCTTCGCCAAGGACAAATCGACCGCCCGCATTGCTTCTGAGTTTTATGTCAACGCGATCAACGTGATGCGTGGCTCGACGAGCGTTGGGCGCTATGTCGGGCTATCGGAGCAGGAAGCGTTTAATATCGAATATTGGCTGCTTGAGGAGGCCAAGCTCCAGCGCATGCCGAAGCCGAAGTCGCTCGCGGGCCGCGTCGCGCTGGTGACAGGGGGCGCAGGCGGCATTGGGCAAGCGATCGCGGCTCGGCTCATGGGCGAAGGCGCCTGCGTCGTGCTCGCCGACATTGACGCCCAAAGCCTGGACGCGGCCGTCGCAGACTTCGGCAAGCAATTCGGCAAGGATGTGGTCACGGGAATTCATGTCGACGTGACGAACGAAAGCAAGGTTGACGCCGCGTTTCACGAGGCGATCCTTGCCTTTGGCGGGATGGACATCGTCGTCGCCAACGCGGGCATCGCCTCCGCGGCCGCGTTCGAGGATACTTCGCTCGAACTTTGGAACCGCAACATGACGATCCTCGCGACCGGATATTTCCTGTCCGCTCGAGGGGGCTATCGGATCATGAAGGATCAGGGCCTTGGCGGCAGCATCGTCTTCATCGCGTCGAAGAATGCGCTCGCCGCCTCGCCCGGCGCCTCGGCCTATTGCACGGCGAAGGCGGCCGAGGTGCATCTTGCGCGCTGCATAGCGCTCGAAGGCGCGCCGCTCGGCATTCGCGCCAACACGGTCAACCCCGACGCCGTATTGCGCGGCTCTAAGATCTGGCAGGGCGAATGGCGGACGCAACGGGCGGCGTCAAATAAGGTCAGCGAAGACGAGCTTGAAGATGTCTATCGCCAGCGGTCGCTCCTGAAGCGATCCGTCTATCCCGAGGACATCGCGGAAGCGGTCTATTATTTCGCCTCAGACCTGTCCTCGAAAAGCACCGGCAATATCCTCAACGTCGACGCCGGCAACGCCGTCAGCTTTACGCGCTAAGCTGCGCCCGTTCGACGCCGGGCGGCCGGTCGCACGAAACGAGAAGTAACATAACTAAGTCCGCGCCCCCGCCTGCGGGCACGCGGACTTAAAGCACGTGAACGCCCGCTATTCCGCCGGGGTGGCGGAGGGGAGCAGGTCGGCGGGGATCGTGACCGGATCCGCTTGCCGGCGGAAGCGCCGCCAAGCCATGCGGATGTCGCGGAACAACCTCACCCAAGCGTTCGGCTCGGAGAAGTGCGACGCGAATTCCCGGTTCGTCTCCAGAGGCACCCAGTAATCCTGCTTCCAGACCTTGAACATCGAATGCAGTTCGTCGGCCTGCTCGGGCTTTACTGAGAGAGACGCGCAGCCGCAATGCGCGTCGATCGTTACGCGTCCTTTCCGGTCGAATTGGAAGCGATGGCGGCTCGGTACATGGTTGAGCCAGCCATGCGTGAATTCGAAATCGGAAGGCTGAAACCGAAGCGCGGAGATCATCGGCGTGACATCTAGTTGGCGAAGCGAATGCCCTGAGGCTAATGCGTATTCCAAGTTTGGCATCATAGTCTCCCTAAGCAAGGAGCCCCGTAGCCCTCAATGTTTTCGGGAGCAGCGTGTTCCCGCGCCGGGCCCCGGCATAAACCCATTTTTCTCTTGGACGCGAACCGCCGATGCACGGCAACGACAGCGCGCGCGTGACGCTTGCGATGAGACTAACGCCGATTGCCGCCGCCCCGCAATCGTTTCCTTGGCCTTGCCAACACCCTTCGCCGATCAAAAATTGGCGCGCGGCGATCTGGCGCGTCAGCGACCTCTTTGTAGCCGCGAGCAAAGCCGGGCCTGACAGTCCCAGTGCTTGAAATCCGGATATATATCTGACTAAAGTCAGATAATGGACGAGAGCCAGCTGCAAAGCGTTCGGCGCTTCAATCGCTTGATCACCAAGCGGGTTGGCGCGCTCGAGGTCGACCATCTGCGACGCGGCCGCCCGCTAGCCGAGGCGCGGCTTATTTTCGAGATCGGCGCCGACGGCGCCGATGTCCGCACGCTCCGCAGCAAGCTGGACCTCGACTCCGGCTATCTCAGCCGGCTGCTGCAATCCCTGACAGCGCAGGGACTGATCGCAATGACCAAGGGCGAAGACGACAACCGACGGCGCCGCGTGACCCTGACGCGCAAAGGGATCGCGGAACGTGCAGCCTATGACCGGGTCTCGGATGATCTCGCGGAATCGATGCTCGGATCCCTCGACGCTTCCCAGAGGAGCCGCTTGGTGGCGGCGATGGGCGAGGTCGAGCGGCTGATCCGAGCCGCCTCGGTCGAGGTGACCGCCGAATCTCCGGACAGCGCCGACGCGCGCGTCTGCCTGAACGCCTATTTCGGCGAGCTTTCGGCGCGTTTTGAGAACGGTTTTGACGCCGCCGCTGATGATTCCGCCCGTGTTGATGACCTGACGCCTCCATCCGGCCTTTTCGTGATCGCGCGGCTCGACGGCGAGGCGGTCGGCTGCGGGGGCCTCAAGCGCGTCGACAAGGCGACTGGCGAAATCAAACGGGTCTGGACCGCCCCTTCCGCAAGGGGATTAGGCGTTGCGCGGCGGATGTTGCGGGCGCTCGAGGCGGCCGCCCGCGAAGCCGGCATAAAGACGCTGCGGCTCGACACCAATCGGGCGCTGACCGAGGCGCACGCACTCTACCGGAGCGAAGGCTACCGGGAGATCGCCCGTTTCAACGATAACCCTTACGCCCATCATTGGTTCGCGAAGCCCCTTTAGGCTTTTGCTCCGCCAGCCAAGCACTAAAGCGCCTCGCTCTTCGCCGCGCTTTCGTACTTGCCGGCGGCGGTCGTCACGGCGATGGCTGCGGCGGCGAGAGGCCCGGCCGGAGGGGCGCCACCAATCTTGGTCCCGTCGGATTTGCCGTCAAGGAGCGCCTGAAGCCAGTTGCTGATCGCGAGATCGGGGAGAGGAACGCCGGTCTGGGTGGCGAGACGAGCGGCCGAAAGCTGGGCGACAAGGCTGTAGGCCCTGATGAGAAGCTCAGCCATCTCGTCAAGACCCTTGCGGGCCGTCATCGGCTCAATGGCCATCCGGCCGGCGGAGTTGGAAAGCGCCGCCATGGCCTCGATCACGTTCTTACGCGCCAGGCGGTAGTCGTGCTCGCTGACGTCGCTCCTCAAGGCCGCCGAGGCAAAGGCGGCGAGCTGCGCCTGAAGGCGTCTCGCCAGTTGCGGCGCCTCGAGAAATTCCCAACGTGGCCAGAAATAGTTGAAGAGATGCGCGATCGCCGCGCCGATCAGCGTGTCCGCCAGGCGCACCAGGATCGGCGCCGAGACACCCGGCTGGACCAGATGCAACGACACCAGAGCCATCAACGAAGCGCCGGTCGCAGAGATGCGATAGTTGAGTTGAGCAAAGCTATGCACGACCGTGACCGCGAAGCCCTGGACCGCGACGAGCGCGCCCAGCGGCAGATAGGCCACCGAGCCCGCCGCCAGAACGCAGCCTACGAGCGTGCCGATGACGCGGTCATCGCGGCGCTGCCGGGTGAGACCGTAGCCCGCCCGCATCACCACGGCTATCGTCAGCAAAACCCAATTGCCGTGCCGATCCTCTCCGAGCGATTGCGCGACAACCGCGCCGGCCATCATCGCGAGCGAGAGCCGCGCCGCGAATCGCAGAACCGGCGACTCACGACTGAGATGCGTAGCAAGCGCGCTGAGCCCGTAGTTCCGCTTTGGGATGAAGGCCGAGAGGTCAACGTCGCCGATTGCGGCCCGAGCCGTTGCATCATTGGACAGAGCCTTCTCGAGGCGTCGGACGTGATTGAGCGACCGAACAAGCCGCCAGGCGGCGGCGTCGAGGAGCGCGCGCGTTTCCGGATCCATTGCGCTCGCTTCGACCCGCACCGTTTCGCGGTTAAGGGCGTCGATCGCAAGTTGATGGTCGGGTGGCAGGGTGGGGCGCCCGGTGGTCAGAAGCTCGAGGCTCAGATGTCTGAGGTCGAGGGAGCCAATGCGCAACGCGTCCCCGATCCGCGTCAGGACTGGCAGCGCTTCAGGCGTCTTCCGGATGCGTTCGACATCGCACTGGGCGGCGACGAGCGCATCGAGCGCGTCGAGCAGGATCCCGATCGAGGCCGCGAGCCGCATGCGCTCGCCCATTTCCCCCGAGCGCTCAAGCAAGAGCGCGCGCGCTGATTGCAATTGGTCGGAGAGCGCCGACTGCTGGCGGATAACCACCCCGTAGGCCGCCGCGAGATCCTGGCCGGGATCAAAGATGCCCGCGACCGCACCAAGGTAAATCGAAAATTCGCGGATCGTTTCGCTTGCGACCATCCGGCGGGCGCTCGAGTCGGTGAAAACGGTCGCCAGGAGCGCGATGACGATGTAGGCGGCGCCGCCGCCGAGGAGCAGCATCTCGGTTCGGAGTGCGCCCGGAACGGTTTCGCGCGGGAACCCCAGAATGAAGACCATGGGGATGATAACCTGCATGCCGACCGCCACCGCCCAGCGACCGAGCCCGGTGACGAGACCGCCGACAAAGCTGATGACGCCAATCATGAGGATGGCGGTCGCGGTCCAGGGCAACGCGATTTGGATCGCCACTGTCGAGAGCATCGCGAGTGCAAAGCCGAAGATCAGCGTCCGCGCCTTTTCGCGCCAGGGCGCGGGCAGGTCCGAGATGCTGGCCGATATGGCGCCGAGAGTTGCGGGCTGGCCGGCGGCGAAGCCGAAAATCGTCGAAGCGCCAAGCGCGACCGCAACGACCCCCAAGCCGACGCTCGCGCCGTTGATGATGTGCTGGCCGACAAAAAGCCGCGTTAGATTTTGAGGGCGCGGCCAGCGCGGCATGAGGGCCCGGTAAAGTTCTAGGCGGCCGACTTGCTCTGTTTCAACGACCCGATCGCACGCGCCGCGACCGGGTTAAGGCCGGGCTGGCCTTGATCGGCGAAGGCGATGATCTCGCGAATCATCTTTGGCGTCCAGTAGAGACGCAGATGCGAGGCGGCGCCCTCGGTCGCTTCCCGCTCGGGCATGGAAGCGTAGAAATCGCCGATCTGATTGGCCATGCGCACAAGTCTGTCGAGCTTGCCGGTGGTCAAGCCGCCAATCCTCCGCTGGCTTCGTCCTTTCCTTCGTCGAAGCAAAGAGCCTGATCGCGACGAGCGACGGCGATCACGCGAACGCCGAACTTTTGTGCGCGCTCCAACGCGAGCGACGTCGGCGCCGAAACTGAGACCAGCGTGCTGGCGCCAAAAATCGCAACCTTGGCCACCATTTCGAACGAGCAGCGGCTGGTGATGACAAAAAATCCGCTGTCTGGCGCCACGCCGGCGCGCGAAAGCGCCCCAATCGTCTTGTCGAGCGCGTTGTGCCGTCCGACATCCTCACGGACCAGGACGATTGCTCCTTCCCGGTCGCACCATGCCGCGGCGTGGACGGCTCGGGTCACCTGATTGAGCGGCTGCCGCGTCTCGAGTTCGCCCAGGGCCGCGCGGATCGCCTCAGGCGGGATCGGGGCCTGCGGATGAAGCGGGGGACGGGGCGAGGGCATCTGCGAAAAATCCTCGATGCCGCAGAGGCCACAGCCGGTGCGCCCGCTCATCGCCCGGCCGCGCGCGAGGTGGGCCTGCAATCGCGGCCCGGAAATCGCGATCTTGAGCTTCAAGCCGTCTTCGACCGCCTCGACCTCGACGCCGCGGATATCGGCAACGCTCTCGGCGATCTGCTCGGTTAGAGAAAAGCCGTAAGCGAAATCCTCGAGATCGTTTGGCGTCGCCATCATGACGGCGAAGGGCGCGGCGCCGATGACGATCTGGACAGGCGCCTCGACCGCGACCGCTCGCGTCAGCTCCGGCCCGGTCGGACCGGAATCATAAGAGAAGGCGCGGACGGGTACGTCGATCGAGCCGGGCGCTTCACTCGGCCGCATCGGCTAAAGCTTTCTCTGTCCGGCGCAACGCCACGCCCTCTTCGCGATCGCGAACCTGCCAGTCGGAGAAATGGTTGGTCCGCCTGACCTGCACGGCCGTGACCTTGTATTCCGGGCAGTTCGTCGCCCAGTCCGAATAGTCGGTCGTGACCACGTTCGCGCCGGTCTCCGCATGGTGGAAAGTCGTATAGACCACGCCCGGTTGGACGCGCTCGGTGATCTTGGCGTGAAGCGAAATCTCGCCGGTCCGGCTCTTCAGGGCCACAAGATCTCCGTCGCGGACGCCGCGCTGCTCGGCGTCGAAAGGATGAATCTCGAGCACGTCCTCGGCGTGCCAAACGGTGCTCGCGGTGCGGCGCGTCTGAGCGCCGACATTGTATTGCGACAAGATCCGGCCAGTCGTCAGCAGAAGCGGGAAGCGGGGTCCGACGCGCTCCTCGGTGGCGACGAACTCGGTCAGCATGAACTGGCCCTTGCCGCGCACGAAATGGTCGACATGCATGACAGGCGTCCCCGCCGGCGCCGCGTCGTTGCATGGCCACTGGATCGAGCCAAGCTCGTCGAGGCGAGCGTAGGATACGCCCTTGAAGGTCGGCGTCGTGGCGGCGACCTCATCCATGATCTCGCTCGGATGGGCATAGCTCATCGGCACGCCGATGGCGTTGGCGAGAGCGATCGTCGCCTCCCAATCGGCCATTCCGGCCAGCGGCGGAATTGCCCGGCGCACCCGGTTGATGCGGCGCTCGGCGTTGGTAAACGTACCGTCCTTCTCCAGGAACGATGCGCCGGGGAGAAACACATGCGCGTAACGGGCGGTCTCGTTGAGGAAGAGATCCTGCACAACGACGCATTCCATCGCCCGCAAGCCAGCCGTGATGTGGTTCGTGTCGGGGTCGGACTGTGCGATGTCTTCACCCTGCACGTAGAGCCACTTGAACGAGCCGTCGATCGCCTCGTCGATCATGTTGGGAATGCGCAGGCCCGGCTCGTTGCTGAGCGGCACGCCCCAGCGGCGTTCGAACGTCTCGCGCACAACGTCGGTGGAAACGTGACGGTAGCCGGAAAACTCATGCGGGAACGAGCCCATGTCGCACGAGCCTTGCACATTGTTCTGACCGCGCAGCGGGTTCACGCCCACGCCGTCGCGGCCGATGTTTCCGGTCGCCATCGCGAGGTTGGCGATCGCCATCACCGAGGTCGAGCCCTGGCTGTGTTCGGTGACGCCAAGCCCGTAATAGATCGCGCCGTTGCCGCCGGTGGCATAGAGCCGCGCGGCGGCGCGCAGTTCGCTCGCATCGACGCCGCTTGCCTCCGCGGTGGCCTCGGGCGAATGCTTCGGATCGGCGACGAACCGCGCCCAAGACTCGAAATTGGCGAGGTCGCAGCGGTCGCCGACGAAAGCCTCATTGACGAGGCCCTCGGTGACAATGACATGCGCCAAAGCGTTGAGGACTGCGACATTGGTTCCGGGTTTGAGCGCGAGATGATAGTCGGCCTTGATATGCGGACTCTTGACCAGATCGATCTGTCGCGGATCGATGATGATGAGGCGCGCGCCGGCGCGCAGGCGCTTCTTGAGGCGCGATCCGAAAACCGGATGGGCGTCGGTCGGATTGGCGCCGATGACGACCACGACGTCCGACTTTGCGACAGACCTGAAATCCTGCGTGCCGGCCGATGTGCCGTAGGTCTTGGATAGTCCGAAGCCGGTCGGCGAGTGGCAGACGCGCGC
Organism: uncultured Alphaproteobacteria bacterium; assembly: GCA_963737365.1. Classification (GTDB taxonomy): domain Bacteria; phylum Pseudomonadota; class Alphaproteobacteria; order Rhizobiales; family Beijerinckiaceae; genus Roseiarcus. The sequence continues at coordinate 370,320 of CAVTSD010000001.1, read as the reverse complement.
GCAAGTGTCGATGTTGTTGTTGCCAAACCCGGCGCGCACCATTTTCTGAACCAGGAACACTTCCTCGTTGGTGCAACGGGAGGAACTGATCGCGCCGACCGAGTCGCGGCCATACTTGCTCTGAAGGCGCCTGAACTCGTTGGCCGCGTAAGCGATCGCGTCGTCCCACGACACTTCGCGCCATGGATCCTCAATCCGCTCGCGGATCATGGGTTTAAGAACGCGGTCCTTGTGCGTGGCGTAGCCGTAGGCGAACCGTCCCTTGACGCAAGAATGCCCCTCGTTGGCTTTGCCGGCCTTGTAGGGAACCATGCGCAGGACTTCGTCGCCCTTGAGCTCGGCTTTGAAAGAGCAGCCGACGCCGCAATAGGCGCAGGTGGTCACGACCGTGCGCTCCGGCGTTCCCTTTTCGATGACCAGCTTCTCGTTGAGTGTCGCGGTCGGGCAGGCCTGGACGCAGGCGCCGCAGGAGACGCATTCGGACGAGAGGAAATCGACGCCGCCCGTGCCCACCTTTGAATCAAATCCGCGGCCGAGGATGGTCAGCGCGAATGTGCCTTGCACTTCTTCGCAGGCGCGCACGCAGCGCGAGCAGACGATGCATTTCGAGGATTCGAAAGTGAAATAGGGATTGGAGGCGTCGGTCGGCGCCTTCAAATGGTTCGCGCCGTCATAGCCGTAGCGGACGTCGCGCAAGCCAACATTCCCGGCCTGCGCCTGCAATTCGCAGTCGTTATTGGCGCTGCATGTGAGGCAATCGAGCGGATGGTCGGAAATGTAGAGTTCCATGACGCCGCGGCGCAGGCGTTCCAGACGCGGTGTTTTCGTGCGGACGATCATCCCCGCTTCCGCCGGCGTCGTGCAGGAGGCGGGCGTGCCCTTGCGGCCTTCGATTTCGATCAGGCAGAGGCGGCACGAGCCGAAGGCTTCAACACTGTCCGTCGCGCAGAGCTTCGGGATCGGATTGTCGATCAGAGCGGCGGCGGCCATGACCGAGGTCCCCGGAGGGACGCTCACCTGGCGCCCGTCGATGGTCAGCGTGATGGTGGCCTCGCCGGTGCGGATCGGTGTGCCGGTATCGAGTTCCTGCAACAGCGCCATGGGCTCGTCTCCTATTCCGCCGCGATGCGCGCAGGCGCCTTGGCGAAATCCTCGCTGAAATGGTTGAGCGCGCTTAAGACCGGCATGGGCGCAAGGCCGCCGAGAGCGCAGAGCGAGCCGTCCGTCATCACTTCGCAAAGATCGCGCAGCAGTTGCACGTTCTTCTGGCGGTCGTGGCCGGCGATGATCTTGTCCACGGTCTCCACGCCGCGGGTCGAACCGATCCGGCACGGCGTGCACTTGCCGCAGCTTTCCTTGGCGCAGAATTCCATGGCGAAGCGGGCCTGGCGCGCCATGTCGACGCTGTCGTCAAAGACCACGATACCGCCGTGGCCCAGCATACCGCCGGCAGCGGCCATCGACTCGTAGTCGAGCGGCGTATCGAGGAGCTGCTCTGGCAGGTAGGCGCCGAGCGGGCCGCCAACCTGGATCGCGCGGATCGTCCGCCCAGTGCGGGTGCCGCCGCCGAAGCCTTCGACGAGCTCGCGCAAAGTCGCGCCGAAGGCGAGCTCGACAAGACCGCCATAGCGAATGTTGCCCGCGAGCTGGAACGGCTGCGATCCGAGCGATCGCCCGACCCCGTACGCCGCGTAGGCCTTCGCCCCATGCTCGAGGATCCAGGGCGTCGAGGCGAAGCTCAGCACATTGTTGATGACGGTCGGCTTGCCGAACAGGCCGGAGATCGCTGGCAGCGGCGGCTTGACGCGGATCTGCCCTCGCTTCCCCTCCAGACTCTCCAAGAGCGAGGTCTCTTCGCCGCAGATATAAGCGCCGGCCCCGAGTCGCGCCTCAAGATCGAACGCGCGGCCTGAGCCAAGCACGCTCGGACCAAGCAGCCCGCCTGCCCGCGCTCGCTCGATCGCCCGCTGAAAGGTCGCGAACGCATGCGGATATTCGGAGCGGATATAGACATAACCGCGCGTCGCGCCGACCGAGACGCCAGCGATCGCCATGCCTTCGATCAGCAAGAAGGGATCGCCTTCCATCAACATGCGGTCGGCGAACGTGCCGCTGTCGCCTTCGTCGGCGTTGCAGACAATGTACTTTTGATCGGCCCCGACGCCGGCGGTCGTGCGCCATTTGATGCCGGTCGGGAAGCCCGCGCCGCCTCGCCCCCGCAGGCCGGAGGCCAGAACCTCGTCGATCGTCGCCTGGGACCCAAGCGCCAACGCGCGCTCCAAGCCGCACAGTCCGCCATGGCGGCGATAATCGTCGAGCGACAGCGGATCCGTCAGTCCGCAGCGCGCGAAGATGAGGCGCTGCTGTTTCGCGAAATAGGGGATGTCCTCGACGCGCCCCAGCGCCTTAGCATGAGGCCCCCCGCTTAAGAAGCCAGCTTCGAAGAGCTGAAGTGTCTCGCCCGTCGCGACCGGCCCATAACCTACGCGACCCGCAGCGGTCTCGACCTCGACGAGCGGCTCGAGCCAAAAGAGGCCGCGCGATCCGGTGCGCACAAGCTCAATTTCGAGGCCACGTCGGCGCGCCTCGTCACGAATTGCGTCGGCAACGAGGTCCGCGCCGACCGAGAGAGCAGACGAATCCGCGGATACGAAGACGCGGATGCTCATTGCGTCTTTCCCTGGGCGTCCGCGACGATCGCGTCGATCCGATCGCGGTCCAGACGGCCGATCGGCGCCCCGTCGAGCAAGGCGGCAGGGGACAGGGCGCAATTGCCGAGGCAGTAAACCGTTTCGACGTGAAGGCCGGAATGCTTGTCCTCGTCGACCTTGATGCCATAACGGCGTTCAAGGTGCGAGACCAGGTCCTCGCAGCCCATCGACTGACAGGATTCGGCGCGGCAAAGCTTCAGCTCTCGGCCCTCCACGGGCGAGCGGCGAAAGTCGTGATAAAAGCTGACCACGCCCAGCGTTTCAGCGCGCGAGATGTTCAGCGCGTCGGCCATGAGCGGGATCGCGGCGTCGTCGATGTAGCCGAAGTGCTCCTGCAGATCATGCAGAATTGGCAAGGCGGCGCCCGGGAGATCCCGCTTGCGATCGATCAGCGCTCGCGCCAAATCCAGATCAAAGGCCATTCGGCCAGACACGATATCCTCCCAGAACAGTATAGAAATGCGCCCGGGGCCGCCTCTGATCAAATTGAACGTTTGGAACAAGCGATAGGAAAGCCCTATCGATCCCCGTGACCCTCTTGGAGGCGGTTGGGAGGCTGGATCAGCGCCGCGATGTCAGCGGGCAATTTCATCGCGAACAAATTGCGCGCGAGGGGCGAGGGCGGCTCGCGATCGCTCATCACGAGTCCGATGGTGCGTTGCGCGACCGGCTCAATCAGCTCGATTGCTCTTGTGCCCTCCGGCACGCCAAAAAAGCGCAAGAGCTGCCGCGGCACGATCGCCGACCATTGGCCCGCGCTTACATGCGAGACGAGATTGAAGATCGAATTGGTCTCAACCGCCGGGACCGGCTTCTCCCCGACCGAGCGAAAAACGCCGTCGATGATCCGCCGATTTTGCATGTCGGGCGTCAGCAGACACAAAGGGGTCTTCGCCGCCTCGCGCCAGGTGACTTGCATCCGGTCAGCGAGCGCGCCGCTTGCAGGCGTTAGAAAGAGATATTCCTCGAGGCAGACGGGTTTCGTCTTCACATGCGTCATCGGTTCGGCGTCGAGATAGGTAAGGCCAACGTCGAGTTCGAAGTCTTCGATCCCGCGGTCGATCTCATGGCTGTTCATGGAAATGACGGCGACGGTCACGCCGGGAAAGCGGGCGTAAAAGGGGCCCGTCAACTGGGAAACAAGCGGCAGGGCGGTCGGGATGACTCCAATCCGAAGCCGCCCGGTCAGGCCCTTGTCGATCTCCTCGAGGCCGCGGCGGAGATTTTCCACTTCCGCCAGAATCCGATGGGCGTGGTCCAGAGCGACTTGCCCCTGCTGCGTCAGGCCCACATATCGGTGTCCGCGTTCGACGATTGGCGCGCCGAGATCGTCTTCGAGCAGGCGGATGGCGGCCGAAAGCGTCGGCTGAGACACGTGGCAGGCGTCCGCGGCGCGGCCAAAATGCTTTTCTCGCGCGAGCGCAACGAGATATTCGAGTTGACGGAGGACCATGACGCCCTATCCAGGCTTTTGTCGTGGCGCCCTGCAAAGACAAGGTCAATAGCGAGTTCCTATCGGTGCGACTGGAGATCGCCCCATTTCGCAGCTAGGAGCCCGCGCAAGCGACACGAAATGGAGGTCCGATGCCGGAAGCCGAAGCCAACACCGCGCCACGATCGCGCGCGGTCGCGATCCGCATTGTCGCGAGCCTCGTCGCACTAGCGGTGGTCGGCTTTGCGGCCTTTCTGCTCACGAATCCGTCGGCGCGGCCGCGCGCGGCCCTGATCGGGGGAGCCTTCGCGCTTCAAGACGGGGCCGGCAAGACGGTCAGTGAGCAGACGCTCAAGGGGCGCCCGTTCCTGGTCTATTTCGGATACACCCACTGCCCCGACGTCTGTCCGACCGAACTTGCGCGCCTCTCCGACGTCTTAAGCAAGATGGGCGATAAGGCGATCCCGACGCTGTTCATCACCGTCGATCCTGAGCGCGACACGCCAAAGGTGATGGCGGACTATGTCTCGAGCTTCAACCCCGCCATCGTCGGGCTTTCCGGCAACCCGCAAGCGGTTGAGGCGACCGAGAAGACGTTTCGGGTCTACGCGCACAAGGGCCCGCCGCAGCCCGACGGCGACTATTCCATGGATCACAGTTCGATCGTTTACCTCATGGATAAGAGCGGCGCCTTCGTCGAGGCCTTCAATGTCGAGCGCCCGCCTGAGGATGCCGCCAAGGACCTCGAGAAGTATCTTTGAGTTCGTACGACGTTGTCCGACGAGGCGGCTCTTGATAGAGCGAGTGAAAAAACCGCAGAAAGTCTGAACGCGATGGACAAGTTTACGACATTGACCGGGGTCGCGGCGCCGATGCCGATCGACAACGTCGACACCGACATGATCATCCCCAAGCAATATCTGAAGACGATCAAGCGCACCGGCCTGGGCGCCGGCCTGTTCGCGGAGATGCGCTTTCTCGAGGATGGATCCGAGAACCCGGACTTCGTCCTCAACAAGTCCGCCTACCGCAACGCGACGATCATTGTCGCGGGTCACAATTTCGGCTGCGGCTCGTCGCGCGAGCACGCGCCCTGGGCGCTGCTCGACTTCGGCGTCCGCTGCGTGATCGCCACCGACTTTGCGGACATCTTTTATAACAACTGCTTCAAGAATGGCATTCTGCCCATCAAGGTCTCGCGCGAAGACCTTCCCAAGCTCATGGACGACGCCGAGCGCGGCGCCAACGCGACCCTGACGATCGACCTGCCTGCGCAGGAGATCCGCGGCCCCGACGGCGGCGTCGTCAAGTTCGAGATCGACGCCTTCCGCAAGCAATGTCTGGTCGAGGGCCTCGACCACATCGACCTGACCTTGGTCGAGGCGCCGGCGATCGAGGCGCACGAAAAGAAGTCGGCCGAGGCCCATCCCTGGCGTTAGCGCCTTCCAGGCTCGTTATTGCGAGGCATAGGGCGTCGAAAGACGCCCGTCCTTTCGGACGGGCTATGGCGAAGCAATCCATCCTACGTTCTCTGGATTGCTTCGCTTCGCTCGCAATGACAATTTGCACAATTTCTTTGTGTATTACGACTTGGGCAGCGGGCTGCGCCTTTCGGCCAGCCAGCACGGTTTGGGTTTTCTTGGCGGCTCGCCTTTTGGCTTGGAAAACCCCGATTTTAGGCCTTGGAAAAGGTTGGATTTCCTTGGATTCTCTCGTGCGAAACGAGACTTTTCAATGGGTTACGCGGGATAAATCGCGAAAAATTTTTTCATCGCCCTTTGCCCCGTCATGAAAGACGCGCGGGGGAAGATTGAGGTCTTGCCGTTCGGAAGCCCAGAATTTTCCATGGAAGCGAGCTTAGCTCATTTTCGGCTTTTCTGCAATTATTTGTCGCTTGCTCCGCGCCCCTTGAGAAAGCCAGAGTCGTGCACAATAGGCTTCTCGACGTTGGGCACATTGCGGAACTTCCCGTAATTTCGATGCGCCTTCTGGATAGCGCGTAATAAGGTAGTTGCGTTCCACACGGAGTGAAACTTCAAGATGGGAGACATTAAGGCTGGCGAGCCGTTTGGGATGGAGGCTTCGTCCCTTGCCAAAATTGATTGGAAGCTGGCGATGAAGCGCGTAGCGCACGACGTTCGCTCGGATTTTATCTATGCACCGCATCTCAACTTTATCTATAATAAAGCCAGCGAAGAAGTCATAAATCAATTGGTCGCGGACCTCAGAGCCGGAAGCTACAGCCCAGGGGTCCCGATCACAGTTGAGGTGCCAAAATCGTTCCGTATTTTTGTAGCGACACAGATCAAGAGATTAGGAACGAATTTTTCGAGACCGGGCAGCATTTTGCTACCCCGCGACAGGTTGCTCTATCAGGCGCTTGCCGACCAAGCAGCATCGATCGTGGACACGAAAACCAACCACGAGCGATCGTTTAGCCACAGATTAGGTCCGGCTGATGGGCCAACCATGTTTTTGCCTACGCGCACCTGTTGGAATGAGCTTCAAACGGCGTTGAAAAAGTACGCAAAGGATGACGCAGTTAGATATGTAGTTAAGCTGGATATTGCGAATTTCTTTGGATCTCTCAACCAGCATGAATTGATCAATGTGCTCAATGATTCCGGTTATCCCAAACCGCTTTATTCGCGCTTGGAGGCAATTCTCACTAGCTTCACTGGAGATCGAAGCTCTCGGGGTTTACTACAGGGGCTATTTCCATCGGATCTTTTTGGTAATTTCTACTTGGCACCTATTGACGCGTTTCTTGAAGAGCATGGCGTTGCGTCAGCGCGCTACGTCGATGATATATATGTTTTTGTAAAGAGTATGAAGGATGCAGATTCGGTACTACGTGAACTTATACCGACGCTCCGTGGTTACGATTTGACGCTAAATGAGGCAAAGTCGAAGATTTTGCTGAAATCTTCTTTGTTTGCTGAAGAGCCTGATTTAGAATCACTATTTTCTGACGCTGTAGATGAAATTGCATCGCAGATCGAGGATGAAGATTTTGACGCGGATTATGGTTTTCAATCTGAATGGGATGAAGAAGTTGAGACACATGATATAGAACTTGCGGCAACCAAGATCTTGTTCGATTCTCTAAGAGATTACGAAGTTCACGAAGAGACTATAGAGAGATTTTGTCTTCCATTATTTACGAGAGCTAATTCTGATTACGCTGTTGAACACGTCATTGATAGCTTCACGAAGCGCGCCTCTATGTCACAAATATACTCATCTTATCTTGCTGGCTTTCTTAACAAGAAGGAAGTGCGAGATACTATGATTAACCTCTTAGAAGATGAATCATTGGTTGACTGGCAACGAATGTGGATTCTAGCAGCGCTACTGCAAGCTAAAAAGGGAGATGACGCTTGCACAAAGATCGCCTTCAGTATTCTCAAGAACGGCGATTGTCATGAAGTGCTTCGGGGTGTTGCGGCAGTATATATTGGCAGATTTGGTCAGCATCATAGGCGAAAGGCGCTCGTCCAAACATACGCCTCAGTTTCCCCTTACATCCAGTCTGCGATTTACTTTTCTGCACGCACTTGGCCAGGGGTTGAACGCTCAAATGCGAAGGCAAGTTGGGGAAGTCATAGTCCGGTGAACGCGCTAATCACAGCCGCGCTTACCAAGAAGTGACAGTTGAGCCTGTGTACATCGCGGCTAAGTACCCTCAAAGTCTTGTCTCCGCTATTCGGGACGGACGGCTGTCTCCGTCGGAAGCGTTCGCGGCAGCGTCGATGAATGGTCCGGGCAATGCTGGAGACGCCTCATCACGGACGCAGGCGATTGCCCGGCGCGCCTTAGCCGGAACAGCGGCTCAGCAGGGCTGCGGATAAGAATAGCGCCACTCGCGATAATGGTGGCAGCCGCCGCGGGCGCGGTCTTTGGGCGAGCTTGCCGTTTGCCCGACGGAACGGCTGCCCGGATGAGACGCGGCCGCCGGCGCGTCGGTGACCGGCGAGTGTTCGAAGAGGCCGGAGGGATAGTCAGCGTCCGCCCAGGCGGGGGAGGCGAGGACGAGGACGACAAGGCTCACGCGCGCAAACACCAGTTCACTCCTCCGTGTGTTTCCTCAAGTCCATTCTCGCCCACCACTCGGTGAAAGAAAACGCCGCTCGGGCGCAAAGTATCCTCGCGCTGCGACGGTAAAGCGAAGCTGCGCGCCAAATCCGGCGAAGCCAGCTGGGAGCTAGAGGAGCTATTGGCGGACGCTGATTTATTAGCGGAAGCAGTCCCGCGCCGATGGACCCGGTCGGACGTAAACTGATGCGCGGCTTTGCGACGAGCATCAAGATTTCATGCCACGTCGCTCAAAGCCTCTCGCCGTTCATCAGCACCGAGTGCGAGCGTCCATAGGCGAAATAGAGGGCGAGCCCGATCGCGAGCCAGACGATCAGCCTGAGCCACGTCTCCCAGGGCAGGAACACCATCAGGAAAAGCGAGAAAAGGATGCCGAGGCTCGGCACCCACGGCACCGCGGGCGTGCGGAAGGGACGGAAGATCTCCGCGTCGCTCTTGCGCAGATAAACCACCGCGCCGCAGACGAGCGCGAACGCGAACAAGGTGCCGATGCTTACCATCTCGCCGAGAACGTCGATCGGGGTGAGCGCGGCTACGACGGCCACGATGATTCCGATCAGGAGTTGACTCTTGTACGGCGTGCCGAGCGTCGGATGCACCTCCGAGAACATTTTTGGCAGGAGGCCGTCCTTGGCGATGGTGAAGAAGACGCGGCTCTGCCCGTAGAGCAGGACGAGGATGACGGTCGTCAAGCCGGCCAGCGCGCCGATCTTGATGAGCACCGAGAACCAGGTCATGCCGATGACATCGACCGCCTTGGCGATCGGGTCCGGAACGTTGAGCTCGGTATAGGGCACGAGGCCCGTGACCACGGCCGCCACCAGCACATAGAGAATCGTGCAGATGATGAGCGAGCCGAGAATGCCGATCGGCATGTCTCGCTGCGGCAGTTTGGCTTCCTGCGCGGCGGTCGAGACCGCGTCAAATCCGATGAAGGCGAAGAACACGACGGAGGCCCCGCGTACGACGCCCGTCCAGCCGAAATGACCGAACTCGCCGGTATTCGCCGGAATGAGCGGATGCCAGTTGGCGGAGGTGACGTAAGCCGCGCCGAGCAGAATGAAGGCGACCACGACGAACAGCTTGACCGCGACCATGATGTTGTTGAGCCGCGCCGATTCCTTGGTGCCGCCGATCAAGAGCGCGGTCAGCGCCAGGATAATGAGGGCTGCAGGAATGTTGACGATCCCCTCAACGCTGGTTCCGTCCGGCAGCTTGACTTCGGTCCAGGGCGCGGCGGCGTATTGGGCGGGGATGGTGATGCCGAAATTGCGCAAGAGCGAGGCGATGTAGCCGGACCAGCCGACCGCGACGGTCGAAGCGCCCATGGCGTATTCGAGGATGAGGTCCCAGCCGATGATCCAGGCGAAAATCTCGCCGAGCGTGGCGTAGGTATAGGTGTACGTGCTGCCGGCGACCGGCAGGAGCGCGGCAAGTTCGGCATAGCAGAGGCCGACAAAGGCGCAGGCGATGCCGCCGATCACGAACGACAGCATGATGCCGGGTCCCGCATAGCGCGCCGCGGCGGTGCCGGTGAGAACGAAGATGCCGGCGCCAATGATGCAGCCGATCCCGAGCGCGGTGATGCTGACCGGACCGAGGGTCTTGCCAAGCGAATGGCTCTCGCCCTCGGCAATGATGTCGGCGAGAGGCTTTCGCGTCATCAAACCCTGAGGGAGGGGGCTGGGGGTCAAAGCCTGGTCTGTCATCGCGACCTCGCTTGATGTCGTTGGCTTCGCCCCCCGGCGCGACCTCGTCTTCAGATTGGCACGGATCGTCACGAAAACGCCATACGATAATCACGGGCGTTCTGGCCCTCGCAGGGGCGATGGCGCGAAGCGACGCTTTCTAGACGGACGCTCGCAAGCGTCCGTCTACGCGCTCAGCCTTGCTGTCTATTGCGCGTCATGGACCGATGTCCGGTCGGATCGGCTTGGCGCATGGGCTTGATTGTCTGCCGATTCACTTCGGCCCGTTCTCGTCGCCAATCAATCTGTCGCCGCAACCGTCGCGCTGATTGCTGCGGAAGGAGTGTCGGCGCGGCGGGTTTGAACTGGACGCCTCATAACGCGCGGAGCCGCACGGCTATCGCCGGTACGCCGCTGGCTATCGCGAGCCTCGGCAGTTCCCGGACGCGTGTCTCAATTGCAACTTGCGGCGCTAGGACCGGCTCGCTTCAGACCTCGACGCGCGCGGCGGCAAACGCCCGGACGCAAACAGGCGCCCGGACGCCACGCCTTTAATGACAGGTGCGACCCGCTACGCGGCCTTGCCACGCGCGAGCGCGTGGACGTCGGCGGTGGTGAGCGGGTTGCCGGCTATCCCCCAGTCGCCGCTCTCGACTTCCTCGACCACGCACCAAGTGACCGGGCGCATGTTTTCGCCCTCGATCGAGACCATGGCGTCGGTCAGCTTCGAGATGATCTGTTTCTTCTGTTCCTTGCTGAAAACGTCTTTGATGACCCGGACCTGAATGAGCGGCACTGGATGTCTCCTTGTAAATTAATCGAATAGGGAGCCGCGGGAGGAAACCAAAACCAGTTGCGGCTTGACAGACGGCCGGACAGTGGCAGACAATTTTTGATGCGGGCATGAACAGTTTGCGTGTCGGTTTGCGGCACTGTATCGGTCGGTGCGCCAGCACTGTCCGCAACCCAGGGGATCTTGATGCTCTCCCTCAACGTGGTTCCGCGCGAGGATCGCCCGCTCACCGATCAAATCGTCATGGGGGTCAAGCGACAGATCGACGATCGGCAGCTGCGGCCCGGCGCTCGGCTGCCCTCGATCCGCAATTTCGCCGAGACCCACGGCGTGAGCCGGTTCACGGTCGTCGAGGCCTATGACCGGCTCGTCGCGATGGGTTGCTTACAGTCGCGGCGCGGCGCCGGCTTTTATGTCGCAGCGCCAGCCGCGGGCGCCGAAGGCGCCGTTCCGGCCGCTCCGGAGGCGCACCGGCACAATGACCAACTGGTCTGGCTCATTCGCCGGCTTCTCGAGGCGGGAGACCATCCAGCGCTCGCAGGCGGTCCGTGGCTGCCCAATTCCTGGCAGGACGAATCCGGCATCCGTCAGGCGCTCGGCGCGCTGGCGCGCAAGAACGGCGCGCATCTCCTCGAATACGGCAACCCTTTCGGCTACCTACCCTTGCGCGAACATCTCGCGCTGACGCTGGCTGACATCGGCATCGCGGCGTCGCCCGCCCAGATTCTGCTGACCCAAGGAACGAGCCAGGCGCTGGACCTTGTCATGCGCTATCTGCTGCAGCCTGGCGATTGCGCGCTGGTCGACGACCCCGGCTACTACAACATGTTCGGCAATCTGCGCATGCACGGCGTCGAGATGCTCGCGGTGCCCCGCCGCCCCGACGGGCCTGACCTGGCGGCCCTCGAAGCGCTGGCGGCGGCGAGACGACCGAAGGTCTACTTCACGCAATCCGCCATGCAGAACCCGACGGGCTCGAACACGAGTCCCCACTTGGCCTTTCGGCTGTTGCAGGCGGCCGAGACTCATGACTTCACGGTGGTCGAGGACGACATCTTCTGCGATCTGCAGTCGGTGAAGCCGCCCCGCCTCGCGACGCTCGACCAGCTCAATCGCGTCATTTATGTGAGGAGCTTCTCGAAGACGCTGTCGGGAAGCCTGCGCGTCGGATTCGTGGCCTCGACCCAGGGCGTGATCGACGCGCTCGCCGACATCAAGATGCTGACCTGCATCACGACGTCGCAATTCACCGAACGCCTGCTCTACCTCGTGCTTGTCGACGGGCATTACCGGAAACACCTGTCGCGGCTGCGGGAGCGTTTAGGCGAGGCGCGGGTCAATGTGGCGCGGGCTTTCGAGCGGATCGGGCTCGAAATGTTTGCAGAGCCGACCGACGGCATGTTCATTTGGGCGCGGCTGCCAAACATCGCGGACTCGTTCCCGCTCGCGGAATCCGCTCAGAGCGAAGGTATCGTGCTCGCGCCTGGCGCGGTCTTTCGACCGCATCTGGAGCGGTCGCCCTGGATGCGATTCAACGTCGCGACCTGCGACAACCCTCGCATCGTGCGTTGGCTCGAGCGGCAGTTGGCGAAAGCGCCGAACCGGAACATCGAGCCGTCCGTCTGAAAGGTTCTGGCGGTCGATTCCACGCAGCGCCTTGATGGTTTAGGGTGTCCTTCAATCAGCAAAGGGCGAACGCTCGGTTCTGATGAACGGCACCACGGTTCTTCTGACCGCAATCGGCTACGTCTCGTTCCTGTTCCTCATCGCCTGGTGGGGCGACGGCGCCGGGCGACGCTTTCTGTCCGGGCGCTCGCGGGCTTTCGTCTACGCGCTCAGTCTCGCCGTCTATTGCACCTCCTGGACCTATTACGGCTCGGTCGGGCTCGCTTCTGCGCACGGGCTCGATTTTCTGCCGATCTACATCGGCCCCATTCTCGTGATCGGTTTTGGGGCGCCGTTCATCGCCCGCATCGCCAATCTCGCTCGCGCCCAGAATGTCTCGACGGTCGCCGACTTCGTCTCCGCGCGTTATGGAAAATCTCAAGGCGTGGCGGCGGTCGCCGCGCTCATCGCGCTGATCGGCTCTGCGCCTTACGTGGCGCTCCAGCTCAAGGCCGTCGCGCCGACAATCTTGATGGTGGTCGAGTCCTTCGATCGCGCGCGCCTCACGCCGGATGCGCCGTCGACCTCGTTTTACCTCGCGGTGTCGGCGCTGCTCGCTCTCTTCGCGATGGCTTTCGGCACCAGGCGCATCAACCCCAAGGAGCACCAGGACGGTCTCATCCTCGCCATCGCGTTCGAATTGATCGTCAAGCTGGGAGCTTTTCTCGTCGTTGGGGCCTTCGTCGTCTGGGGGCTTCACAACGGGATCGGCGATCTGACCGCGATTGCGCACGCCAACCCTAGGATCGCCTCGGTGATCGAGACGCGTCCCGATCCAGCGGTGTGGGTGGTGACGACGCTCCTGTCGGCGTTCGCGATCGTGCTGCTGCCGCGCCAGTTTCATGTCGCGGTGGTCGAGAACCACGATGAGCGCGGCATTCGCACCGCGGCGTGGCTCTTTCCCGCCTACCTCGTGCTCATCAATCTGTTCGTGGCGCCGTTGGCTATTGCTGGGCTCAACGTTTTCCCGGACGCGTCTTTCAATCGCGACCTGACGGTTCTTGCGCTGCCGCTCAACGCCGGCGCGCAGGGCGTGGCGCTGCTTACAATGGTGGGGGGCTTGTCCGCCGCGACCGGAATGGTCGTGGTCGAGAGCGTCGCCCTCGCCATCACCATTTCCAACGACCTCGTGATGCCGCTCCTGCTCCGGCGCGGCGCGCCGGCGCCCGCCGCCGAGGGCGACATCGGGGCGCTCGTGCTCTGGGTGCGCCGGGTCGCCATTCTCGGCGTTCTGGGGCTGGGCTTCGCTTACGAGCGCATGACCGGCGAAGCGGGCCTTGTGTCGATTGGCCTCTTGTCGTTCGCGGCGGTGGCGCAGATCGCGCCGGCCTTTCTGGGCGCGCTTGTCTGGCGTCGCGGGACCGCGCGGGGCGCAATCGCGGGCATGACCTCAGGCGCGCTCGCCTGGTTTTACCTGCTGCTTCTGCCGTCGATCCGGCCGGACCAGGCGCTCGCAAATCTTCTGGCCCATGGCCCTCTCGCGGTCGCCTGGCTGAGCCCGGCCGCGCTCGTCGCGTTTGCGCCGAGCCCCCTCGTTGGCGGAGCGATCCTGTCGCTCGCGGCGAATGTCGCCGCCTTCGTCGCCTTTTCCCTGACGCGCCAGCCGAACGCGCTCGAGCGCGCGCAGGCGAGCGCCTTTGCCGGAGCGGGCGCCGGCGGCGAGCCGCAGGCCTTCCGCCTCTGGCGTTCGTCGACGACCGCGGGCGAACTCGAGACGACGGTCGCCCGCTACCTCGGCGCCGAACGGGCGCGCCGCGCTTTCGCGTCCTTCATGCGCGAGCGCGACCTCGTCGACGACCCCGCGCTCGAGGCCGGCGCGCAACTCGTTCGCCACGCGGAGTTTTTGCTGTCGCCGGCGATCGGCGCCTCAACCTCGCGCCAGGTCCTGTCGTTGTTGCTGCGGCCTCGGACGGTGTCCGGGCAATCGGCGCTGAAACTCATCGACGAGGCCTCGGCCGCGATCCAGTCGAGCCGCGATCAATTGCAGCACGCGCTCGACCACGCGCGCCAAGGCGTCACCGTCTTTGACGCCAATCTGGCCCTGACCGCCTGGAACCGTGAGTTTGGCGAGCTCTTCGGTCTGCCGCCGACCGTGCTGCGTCATGGCGTGGGGCTCGACGAGCTTGTGCGCTTCAACGCCAGCCGCGGGGCCTATGGGCCTGGAGATTCCGAGGACTTCGTCGCCGAACGGGTCGCGAGCCAGCTCTTCAACGAGCAGCCGAATCGCTTACGCCTGTTCTCGAATAACCGGGTCATCGAGGTGCGCTCGGCCCGTCTTCCGGACGGCGGCATCGTGACCACCTACACCGACGTGACACAAAGCGTTCAGGCCGAGGAGACGCTCGAAGCAGCGAACGAAATGCTGGAGCTGCGGGTCGGAGAACGCACGGCTGAACTGCAGCGGCTGAACGCCGAACTCGAGCGGGCCAAGAACGAGGCGGACGCCGCCAATCTCTCCAAGACAAGGTTCCTCGCCGCGGCCAGCCACGATATTCTCCAGCCGCTCAACGCCGCGCGGCTCTTTGCGAGTTCGCTCAGCGAGGGCGCGAGCATGATCGGCGCCGAGGAGCGCGCCGATCTCGCGCGCAACGTCGACATCTCGCTCGAGGCGGTCGAGGAGATCATTGGGGCGCTCCTCGACATTTCCCGACTCGACGCCGGCGCGACGCGACCGGAGATTTCCGATGTTTCGGTCGCTGATCTCATGCGGATGCTCGAGGTCGAGTTTGCGGCGTTCGCCCGGGCGAAGGGGCTTGACCTCATCTTCATGCCCACCACGCTCGCCATTCGCACTGATCGGCGCCTCATGCGCCGCCTGATGCAGAACCTGATTTCGAACGCGCTCAAATATACGCTGCGCGGACGGGTGCTGGTCGGTTGCCGTCGAACGGCCGGCGCGGTTCGCGTCGAGGTCTGGGACACCGGCTTAGGCATTCCGCCCGAGCATGAGCGCACGGTGTTCGCTGAGTTCAAGCGGCTCGATCAGGGCGCGCGCGTGGCGCCCGGCCTTGGGCTTGGCTTATCGATCGTCGAGCGCCTGGGGCGGGTGCTGGAGCATCCGGTGGGCTTGCGCTCGCGCCCGGATCACGGATCGGTTTTCTTCGTCACCGCGCCCATCGGACGGGCGCCCCTCAAGCCTCGCGCCGAGATTGGCGCGCCCGAGCCGGTCGCGGCCGGCGAGCCGCTCGAGGGCTTGAAGGTTCTGGCCATCGATAACGAGCCGCGCGTGCTAGAAGGTTTGAGCGTCCTTCTCAAGCGCTGGGGTTGTGGGGTCGCGACCGCGCGGGGTCTTGAGGACGCAGAGACGGCGCTCGACGCGTTCGGGCCGCCTGACGTGATCATCGCTGATTACCATCTCGACTTGAGCGACGGCGTCGCCGCGATCCGCTGTTTGCGCGAACGCCTCGGCCGAAGCACGCCCGCGATCCTCGTCACCGCCGATCGAAGCCCCGAAGTCCGGGACGAAGCCGAGCGGACGGATGTCGTCGTCATGAACAAGCCGCTGAAGCCCGCGCCGTTGAGGGCGCAGCTCACCCGTTACGCGGCGCTGCGGGAGGCGGCGGAGTAGGCGCGTTACGCGGCTTGCCGGACTTCAATCGTCAGGTGCGAGAGCGCTTCAAAGCGTGCGAGCTTCTCACGGTAGTAGCTTTCGCCGCGCGGATTGGGCGTCACCACGCCCACAATTGCGCCGAGATGCCCCGGCCCGAGCCGCCAGAGATGAAGATCGCCGAGCTTGTCGCCTTCGCTCTCTATCGCGCGGCGCACGTCGTCGGCCATCCGGCGGTCGGGGTTCATGTCCAGCAGGATCGCTCCGGTGTCGCGGATCAATCCGTAAGACCAGCTCGCAATGACGCAAGCGCCGACAATGCCCGCCAGCGGGTCCATCCAGAGCCATCCGAAAGTGAGCGCGAGAACCAGGCCGACGATCACCAGAACCGACACAGCGGCGTCAGCGATGACGTGAGTGACGGCAGCCCGCATGTTATTATCGCGAGCCGCCGCGCCATGGACGTGTTCGTGCTCCTCGAAAGCGACGGGATAAGTTTCGCCGTTGATTCTGACATTGGCGTTGAAGCCGTGCGGTTCCGGGATTTCCTCGATAGATTCCAGAAAGCAGCCCTTATCCACGAACCCGAAGACTTGCCGCGCCCCGTCAGGCCGGATGGTCTCAATCGACGCGGCCGCCGCCGCGAGCGTAGGCCCGGTTTCGGCATGAAGACGGAAGCGCGGCGGCACGCCGTCCTCGAACACGTCCAAGATAACATCGCCGTGTTTGGTGGCGATGCGTTTCGAATCGTCGTGACCGTGTGCCGCACGGGCGCGGTCATGTCCGTGATCGTGGCCATGATGATCGCGGCCGCTCAGAAGCCATGCGCTCACGATGTTCACTGCGAGTCCGAGGCAGGCGATCGGGATCGCTTCGGCGAAGTGAATCGGCATGGGCATAAACAGGCGATTGATGGCCTCGTAGGCGATCAGGAGCGCGATCATCGCCAAGATGATGGCGCTCGTGAATCCGGCGAGGTCGCCTAGCTTGCCGGTTCCGAAAGTGAAACGCGGATCATTCGCGTAGCGGCGCGCGTAGGCATAGGCGAGCGCCGCAAGGAGGAGCGCTCCGGCATGCGTGCTCATGTGCAGCCCGTCGGCGATGAGGGCGATTGAGCCGAACAGCCAGCCGCCGACAATCTCGGCGACCATCATCGCTGCACAGAGCCAGATCACGGCCCACGTTTTGCGCTCGCTCTTTTCATGCCCTTCGCCGAGGAACACGTGGCTGTGAAAAGCGGTGCGGGTGGTGTCGCTCATCTCGGGCTCATTTCAGATAGGTGCGGACGATTTCGAGCAATTGGTCGGTCGCGTCCGCATTGAGGGCGTCGGGGTAGCGATCGGAGTCGACGAGATGAGTTCGGACGTGATCCTCGACCACCTCGGCCATAAGTCCAGTCATGGCGCCGCGCGCGCCCGCGATCAGATGTAGCACCTGCTCACAGCCCGACTCGCCATCAAGCGCACGCTCAATCGCCTCGACCTGGCCCCGGATACGGCGCACCCGCGCCAACAGCTTTTGCTTTTCCCGGATTGTGTGCGTCATGCTGGGGATGGTACCATAGCCCCCCACCCTATACCCGATGCGCGAGCATGGCCTCAGCACCAGACGCGCAAGCGCCCTGGAAAGCCTGTCCGGCGAGGCCGAACGCTCTCCTAGTGAATCTGCGTCGCCGCGTCCTGGCCGCGGGCGAGCTCGATGGTCGTGATCGCGACCAGCATCTCGGCGCGGGACTTCAGATCCTTGGCCTCGAGCAGCGCCTGCTTCTCCCTCGGGCCGCATGGGCTCATCATCGAGAGGCCGTTGACCAGGGCCTCGTTCGACGCCTTCTTGATGTCGCTCCACACCACCTTGATCTCGTTGGCCTCGGCGAAGCGCTTCAGCGCCGCGATCAGGTCGTCGCGATCGACCGCCGCTTCGCCCGCGCCTTCGAGAAAATCCTCGGCGAACGGCCCGTAATCGGGCACAGCGGTCCGGTAGGGGCGCTCGCTCGGCGTCTCCCCCGTGAGGCGGAACCGCGCCACGCCCATTAAGGTTAGAAAGCAGCGCCCGTCGCCGATCTCCGCATATTGCACGATGCGGCCGGCGCAGCCGAGCGGATAAAGTTCCGGCGCAGGATCGGCGGCTTCGTCCTCGGACGAGGGCTGGATCACGCCGATGAGACGTTCGCCCGTAAGCGCATCGTCCAGCATCTCGAGATAGCGCGGCTCAAACACGGTGAGCTGGATCGGCCGGCGCGGCAACAGAAGCGCGCCCGCCATCGGAAACAATGGGATCGTCGCCGGCATCTCGGCTGGGCCGGCGAAGCTGCGGTTGAGTTTCATAACCTTCGTCTCGTTCTTCGGGCGCATGGGGCG
The DNA here is from genome assembly GCA_963737365.1 of uncultured Alphaproteobacteria bacterium. GTDB lineage: Bacteria > Pseudomonadota > Alphaproteobacteria > Rhizobiales > Beijerinckiaceae > Roseiarcus. The sequence goes on along the minus strand of CAVTSD010000001.1, from coordinate 352,032 downwards.
GCGGCTGACTGTCAAAACCAGATCGCCGACAATTTGCGCCGGGCGGTGATCGACGCCGGGTCCATCAGACCCCAGGCCTCGAACAGCTGCAACAATTGCTTGCGCGCTCCCTCGTCGTTCCATTTGCGGTCGCGTCGAATGATTTCAAGCAGGTGGTCGGCGGCCGCGTCGCGCTCGCCCTTGGCCGAAAGCGCGACCGCAAGGTCGAAGCGCGCCTGATGGTCATTCGGATTGGCGGCGATGGCCTGCTCGAGTGGAGCAAGTTCGCCAACGTTCGAGGCCTGCTCGGCCAGACGCAACGCCGCGTGAGCCGCGACGACCGCGGGGTCCTGCTCCTTGCCGGGCGCGGCAGCGGGTGCGGTGTCCAACAAGGCTTTCGCTTCGTCGAGCCGACCGGCGGCGATATGGAGTTTCGCGAGACCGCCGATCGCCTTGGGCTCGGCGGGGTCCTCGGCCAGGATCTCGGTATAGATCGCCGCCGCCCCCGCCTCGTCGCCGTTGGCGGCAGCTTCGTCCGCTTCCGCCAAAAGCGCCGCCGATTCATTCTGGATCGGCCCAACAAGGCGCTCGATGAAGCCGCGGATCTGGCTTTCCGGCAGCGCGCCGACAAATCCGTCCACCGGCTGGCCCTTGTCGAAGGCGATCACGGCGGGAATCGACTGGATGCCGAGCTGGCCCGCGATCTGGGGATGCTCGTCGATGTTCATCTTGACCAGCGCGACCTTGCCGCCCGAGTCGGCGACGGCCTTCTCCAAGGCGGGCGCGAGCTGTTTGCAGGGCCCGCACCACGGGGCCCAGAAATCGACCAGAACCGGGTGACGCGTCGACGCTGTCAGAACGTCGGCTCGGAAAGAGGCCGTCGTGACCTCCTTGACCGAACTTGCTTTGGTTTGAGGCGCGATCGCGCCGCTGACATTCGCCATTCCACTCATCTCCAGGCTGGCGGACAAGGTAAGCCCCCCGCCATGTCCCACTTTACCGCCCTAAATGGAGGCGTTGGGGTTTTTATTCAACCTTCGGCGTGATCCTGGCCCAGCGCGGCCACGATCGGCTCATGGCCGGTCGCGCGCAGGAATTTCATCAGGTCGGCGCTCTTCAGCCCGGTCGTCCGGGTGTTGACCAGCGGATGAAAGTTGAGCCGTTCGTGGCGCATCATCGCTTTATCCAGCACGACAGAAACCCGGCCGTCCTTGTCGTTGATCGCGCCGAACGGCGTGACCGCGCCCGGCGGAACGCCCCAGACCTCTTCCAGGAGTTCCGCCGATCCGAACGAAACCCGCCCCTGGGCGCCGATTGTCTCGTGCACCCGCTTGAGGTCGACCACGGCCTCTTCGCCCAGGACCAGAAGGAAAAGGCGGCCTTTCTTGTCCTTGACGAACAGGTTTTTGGTGTGGCCGCCAGGAATGTCGCCGCGCAACGCCTGCGAATCCTCGACCGTGTGGAGCGGCGGATGCTCCACGGTCTCGGTCTCGACGTCGAGCGCGGCCAGATAGGCGAGGAGGTCGTCCGGGGATGCGGGCATCTGCTGCGCGGGATGGGGAGGGCGGCGAGTTGGTAGCCGCTTCCGCGCCCGGCGGCAACCGGAAGCGACGCGCCCGTCATGGAGAACTGCGACGCCCCGGAATTTGGCCCCGGCCCCGCAGGTTCTTACACGCCGAGTCTAGACAGTTCCGAAGTAGAGCTCTAAGGTCCGGACCGACAAGAAGATCTTCGCCTCCAGCGCCGCCACTCGTGCGTCATCTTTCCACGCGCTGCAATGCCTCCGACTTGAGGTCGGCGCGGGTCGGGTATCCGTCGACGGCCATCAGGAGATCGGCTTCGGCGAGCAGGGACCTGAGGACGTGGACGATTCCTTCGACGCCGCCCAGCGCCAGCCCGTAAGCGTAAGGCCGGCCGACCCCGACGGCCGCCGCGCCCATCGCAAGCGCCTTGACGATGTGAGTTCCGGACCGGATTCCGGAATCGAACATGACAGGAATAGCGCCGGCCGCCTTCACCACCGCGGGCAGCATGTCTAGCGCTGGGATGCCGCCGTTGGCCTGGCGACCGCCGTGATTGGAACAATAGATCCCATCGACGCCGCCATCGATGGCGCGCCGCGCGTCGTCGGGATGACCAATGCCCTTCATGATCAGGGGCAGTTTGGTCAGGGAGCGTAGCCAGGGCAGATCGTCCCAGGTCAGCGGATTGCCAAAGACGGCGCCCCATGTCGAAACGGCGGTGCGCGGATCCTTCTCGGGCGCGCCGCCCATCAAGGCTGCGAAGCGCGGATCGCAAAAGTAATTGGCGAGGCAATGGCCGCGCAACTGAGGAAAGTTGGCGGTGGCCAGATCGCGCGGCCGCCAGCCGGTCACCCAGGTGTCGAGCGTCACCACGATCGCCTTGAAGCCGGCTCGCTCGGCCCGCCCGACCAGGCTCGCCGCCAGCTCGCGATCGGTTGGCGTGTAGAGTTGGAAGAATCCGGGCGTCGTTTTGAACTCGGCGGCGACGGCCTCGAGCGGATCGACCGAGAGCGTCGAAGCGACCATAGGAACGCCGGTCAGCGCGGCGGCGCGTGCGGTCGCGAGATCGCCATGGCCGTCCTGGGCGCAAAGCCCGATGACCCCGACCGGGCTCATGAACAGGGGCGAGGGCAACTTCATGCCGAAGAGCTCGATCGACAGGTCGCGCTCCTTCGCGCCGACGAACATCCGCGGCATAAGGCCCCATTTGTCGAACGCCTCGACGTTGGCCTCTTGCGTGCGCTCGTCGCCGCAGCCGCCGGCGACATACGAGACGAGGCTGGCTGGCATCGCCGCGTGGGCCTTGGCCTCCAACTCGTCAAAACGCATCGGAAATGAGGGCACGCGGCCGTTCAGGCCGCCAAGGTAGATTTCGATCTGATAGGCCCCGAAATCGGGCATCGAGCTAAACTGCTCGCTTCAAGGGGCCGGGCTGCTTCGCGCTGAAGCCCAGTTCAACCTCGCGCCCGCGATTGCCGCGGCGCATGATTTCGGCCAGTTCCGGGCGCCTCCCGAGTTGGCGTGCGTAGATGCCCGCGGTCGCAGCCGAGAGCCGTCCGTTGCGTTCGAGCAGGTCGTCGGCGAAGGTGATCATTCGCGAATTCGGCCACGCCTGCGGCCTCGTCGTCAACAGGCGCTCGGCGAGTTCATCCTCAGCTTCGTGCGGATGAGCCTGTGCGAGAATCATGAGCGTCGCCGCCGTCGAGCGCGAGATGCCTGCATGGCAGTGGATGAGCAGGCCGCCCGCTTTGGCCGCGTCGCGGCCAAACGTCAGGATGGCTTCGACGTGCCCCTTCTGCGGCAACAGAATGTCCGGGCCCGGCTCGATTGCGTCGTGAAAGCGTAGCGTCGCGCGAAAGTGCGGGTCGTACGCCAGGAATGCTTCCGGATCCGGCCATTGAGGGTCAAGGATCGACAGAATGTGGGTCGCTCCGCGGCCCTGGTGGCCGATGAGCTCGTCAAGTCCGCAAATGGCGAAGGCTGGGAAGGGTAAGGGCTTCATGGGGAAGGCCCTTAGCATGGAAGTGTGACGGGCGCCCAACTGTGGCATGCGGACGTCAATTTGAGTAAAACCGTCGGCGCGGGAGGTCGCGCTCCCAGCGGAGAAACCGCATGAGCGACGGAACCCTTGGGACGCGCTTTCATGACGCCCCTTCGGCCGTCAATGCTGGGCGTTCGCATTTCGACGTCCTCATCATCGGCGCCGGCCTCTCTGGAATCGGCGCGGCCTGCCATCTCGTGCGGAAACGGCCAAAAACGACGTTCGCCATCCTCGAAGCGAGGAACGCGATCGGCGGCACGTGGGATCTGTTTCGCTATCCGGGCGTTCGCTCGGATTCGAATATGTCGACGTTCGGCTATGCGTTCCGTCCATGGGTGGATGAGACCGCGATCGCCGAGGGCCCCTCCATTCTGCGCTATCTCGATGAGACGGCGAAAGCCTTTGGCGTCGACCGCCACATTCGTTTCGGTCTTCAGGTCGTGCGGGCGTCGTGGCGATCCGAGGATGCTCGCTGGGCGCTCGACGTGGACGGTCCAGACGGCGAGGCGCTCGCGTTCTCCTGCAACTTCCTTTTCTTTTGCACCGGCTATTATGAATATGCGGAGGGCTATACGCCAGGCTGGCGAGGCATGGAGCGTTTCGCTGGTCGCATCGTGCATCCGCAGACCTGGCCCGAAGACCTGCGTCACGATGGCAAGCGGGTCGTCGTTATCGGCAGCGGCGCGACAGCGGTGACGATCGTTCCGGCTATGGCGGCGAAGGCTGCGCATGTGGTCATGGTGCAGCGCTCGCCGACTTACATCGTGGCGCGACCAGCCGAGGAGGCGATCGCCAAGCGACTTAAGAAATGGCTTCCCGCTCGAGCCGCTCACGCCGCTGTGCGCTGGAAGAACATTCTGTTGCAGATGTACTTTTATCGGCTCGCTCGGCGCAAACCCGCCGCGGTGCGGGCGCAAATCCTGAAGCTTGCGCAAGCCGAGATTGGCCCGGAGCTCGCCGCTGCTGACTACTTCAACCCGCGCTACGATCCCTGGGACCAGCGGATGTGCATCGTCCCGGACGGGGATCTGTTCGGCGCCCTGCGAGCGGGCAAGGCCTCGATCGTGAATGGCGAGATCGAAACCTTCACGGAAACTGGCCTCCGCCTTACATCGGGAGAGCAGATCGCAGCCGACCTCATCGTCACGGCGACCGGACTTAAAGTTCGGCTCATGGGCGGCGTCGCCATCGAGGTCGACGGCGCGCGGGTCGATATTGCGAGCACGACCGCCTATAAGGGAATGATGTTCAGCGACGTCCCGAACCTGGCGTCCATCTTCGGCTATACTAATGCTTCCTGGACGCTCAAATCCGATCTGATCGCCGAATATGTCTGTCGGCTGCTGAGCCACATGGAGCGCCGGGGATACGCGATCTGCACACCCCGACGAGGCGACGCGGCGATGGCGGACGAACCGACGCTGCCCCTTACCTCCGGCTATATCGAACGCGCCAGGGATCTTTTGTTCAAGCAAGGATCGAAGAAACCGTGGCGGATGAATCAGAATTACGCCCTCGACGTCATGGCGTTGCGCTTCGGCGCGATCGAGGACGGCGCGCTTGAGTTTAGACGACGCAAGTCGGTGAGCAGCGCGGCATAACATGCATTGTGTCGATCGACGCGGGGCGTCATGATCGTCAAACATCGAGCTAGGGCTCGAGCCCGACTGAAGGGGGAGGATTGATGAATCGGGCGATTTTTCTTGGCGTCCTCGCGTTTCTGCTCGCCGCGCCCGCGATCGCGAAGGACACGCGCTTCTGGAACCTGACGTCGTCAACGGTGAAGTCGCTCGAGCTCGCGCCTGCAGGCACCTCGGCTTTCGGCCCAAACCAAACAACAAACGATCCCGACGGCGCGGTCGATCATGACGAGCGACTGAAGGTGACGGGCGTCAAGACCGGCGCCTATGACGCGCGGCTCAAGCTCGCCGACGGACGCGCGTGCATGGCCAAGGGCGTCCAGGTCGAGGATGGCAAGGTGTTCAGCATCGAGGACAAGGAGCTCGTCGGCTGCTCGAAGTAGATATGCCGCCCTGCCAAGTCATAAAAGATAAGAGCTTTAGCGCGAATTTTCGTCCCACCGACCTCGAACCTCGGACTGTCCCGGACAGGGTCTGCGCAACAAAGTTTCGCCGCCGCCGCGAAATTAGTCTCGCAATCGCCGGTCGAAGCAGGCAATCGTCCGATCGGAATCACCAAAGGCTTCGTTAAGTGCGATTTTCTTTCGTCAATGTCGCGTTGCAGGCGCTCAGGCACAATTCCGGCTGGCCCGAGCAATGGCGCAACCCTGAGCCAAAGGCGGCCTATGACGCGATCATCATCGGCGCCGGCGGCCACGGCCTCGCGACCGCCTATTACCTCGCCAAGGAGCACGGGCTTAGCAATGTCGCAGTGCTGGAGAAGGGCTGGCTCGGCGGCGGCAACACCGGACGCAACACCACGATCATTCGCTCGAACTACCTCTGGGAGGAATCGGCTGCGCTCTACGAACACGCGCTAAAACTCTGGGAGGGCCTGTCTCAGGAGCTGAATTACAACGTGATGTATTCGCCGCGCGGCGTGATGATGCTGGCGCACAACACGCACGACGTTCAGGTGGGAAAACGGCACGTGCACGCCAATCGCCTGGCGGGGGTCGACAACGAATGGCTGACGGCGGAAGATGCCAAGGCCTTCTGCCCGATCCTCAACATCGCGCGCGACGTCCGCTATCCGGTCATTGGCGCGGCTTTGCAGCGGCGGGGCGGCACGGCGCGGCACGATGCCGTCGCCTGGGGCTATGCGCGCGCCGCGTCGGCGCGGGGCGTCGACATCATCCAAAACTGCGAAGCGATCGCGATCCGCCGCGACGCTTCCGGCGCGGTCTCCGGGGTCGAGACGACGCGCGGCGCGATCGCGACCAAGAAGATCGGCGTCGTCGCCGCCGGCCATACGTCGGTGGTGATGGCGATGGCCGGGGTTCGCATGCCGCTTGAGAGTTATCCCTTGCAGGCTCTGGTGTCCGAGCCGGTGAAGCCGATGATGCCCTGCGTCGTGATGTCGAACACGATCCACGCCTATATGTCGCAATCCGACAAGGGCGAACTTGTCATTGGCGCCGGCACCGACGCCTACATTTCCTATTCGCAGACCGGCGCGCTGCACGTCGCCAACCACACATTGGAAGCGATTTGCGAACTCTTCCCCGCCGTGCGCCGCATGCGCATGCTGCGCAACTGGGGCGGCATCGTCGACGTCACGCCGGACCGCTCGCCGATCATCGCGAAGACGCCGGTTCCGGGCCTGTTCGTCAATTGCGGCTGGGGCACCGGCGGCTTCAAGGCGACGCCGGGTTCGGGCCATGTGTTCGCGCACACGATCGCTCGCGGCGAGCCGCATCCGCTCTCCGCCCCCTTCACCCTTCAACGCTTTCGCTCCGGCCGGCTCATCGACGAAGCCGCCGCGGCTGCGGTCGCGCATTGAGCGGCAAAATGATCTTGGCCCATCCGCTCTACGAACCCTCGCGCCGGCCCTCTCCCCGAGGGAGAGGGGGCGGGTTGGCGCCGAAAATTCCTTCTCCCCCGGGGAGAAGGTGGCCGGCGGTAGCCGGCCGGATGATGGCCCCCCCGGATCGACCAAGATTGGCGCGAGGGCCCTCCCCATGCTGCTGATTGATTGCCCCTATTGCGGCATGGCGCGCCCGGAGATCGAATTCGTCTACGGCGGCCAAGCGCATATCGCGCGGGCCGCCGATCCGAGCGCCGTCACCGACGAAGACTGGGCGCGCTTCCTTTATTTTCGCTCGAACCCGAAGGGGGTGTTCGCGGAGCGCTGGCGTCATGCGTTTGGCTGCGGGCGCTTCTTCAATTGCCTGCGCGACACTTTGAGCGACAGGATCATCGTGACTTACAAAGCGGGCGAGCCGCGGCCGGATGCGCCAAGCGAACGCGCTGAGGGGCGCGAATGAATCAGCCGTTTCGTCTCGCGAGCGTTGGTTCGATCGATCGTTCGCGTCCGCTCGTCTTCACCTTCGACGGCGTCCAGTATCAAGGCTACGCCGGCGATACGCTCGCATCCGCGCTCATCGCGAATGGCGTGCATCTGGTCGGGCGATCGTTCAAATATCACCGGCCGCGAGGTTTCCTCAGCGCAGGGGCCGAAGAGCCGAACGCGCTCGTTACAGTCACACGCGGACCCGGGCGGTTGACTCCCAATCTGCGCGCGACCCAGATCGAGCTCCATGACGGGCTTGTCGCCACGAGCCAGAATCGATGGCCGTCGCTCACATTCGACATTGGCGCCGTCAACGACCTGCTCTCGCCGCTGTTCGGTGCGGGCTTCTATTACAAGACCTTCATGGGCCCGGACCTCCTCGGCAAGAACTGGGCCTGGACCCGCGTCTATGAGCCGATGATCCGCCGGGCCGCGGGCCTCGGGCAAGCCCCGCGCGAGCCCGATCCCGATCGCTATGCGCGCACCTTCGATCATTGCGACGTGCTGATCGCTGGCGGTGGTCCAGCCGGTCTCGCGGCGGCGCTCGCCGCAAGCCAAAGCGGCGCGCGCGTGGTCGTCTGCGACGAAAATCCTGCGCTGGGCGGCTCGCTCCTCGCCGAGGATGAGGCTGAGATCGATGGCGAGAACGCGCCGCAATGGCTCGACAGCGCGCTCGCCGCGCTGCGCTCGGCGCCCAACGTGCGGCTCATGACGCGCACCCAGGCGTTCGGCTATTACGCGCAGAATTTCGTCGGGCTCAACGAGCGCCTGGCCGAAGCCGACCTCATCGCCGATCCCGACTTGCCGCGCGAGCGGCTATGGCAGATGCGCGCGCGCGAGGTGGTGCTGGCGACCGGCGCGATCGAGCGTCCGCTCGTTTTTTCGGATAATGATCGGCCGGGCGTGATGCTGGCAGACGCCGCGCGCCGCTATGCGCGCCAATATGGCGCCAAGGTCGGAGTCCGCGTCGTCGCCGCGACGACGCACGACAGCGCCTATTCCGCGGCGCTCGATCTCAAGAAAGCAGGCGTCGGCGTCGAGCAGATTATCGATCTCCGCGCGGAAGCCAAAGGACCGATGGCGGATTCCGTCCGGGCCGCGGGCATCGAAATCATTCCCGGCGCGGCGATTCTTGGCGTCGACGGCCGCCTCCGGGTCAAGGCCGTTCGGATCAGGCATCCCGGTGGAGATCGCACTCTAGCTTGCGATGCGCTGCTCATGTCGGGCGGATGGACGCCTTCGGTGCATCTCTTCTCCCAATCGCGCGGCAAGCTCGCCTTCGACGACGCGCTGCAACTCTTCAAGCCCGGCGCCTCGGCTCAACGCGAACGATCGGCCGGCGCTTGCGACGCGACCTTCGATCTTGCTGGCGCGCTTGCAGAAGGCGATGCGGCTGGGCGAGCCGCGGCGAAGGCGGCGGGTTTCGCCGCTCCGCCGCTGCGCGCCTACGCTGTGAGTGGCGTGCTTCCACCCTTTGGCGCCGCGCCCGCGCATAAGCCTGCAGGTCACGCGGACTGCCGCGCAAAGGCCTTCGTCGATTTCCAGAACGACGTTTGCGCCAAGGATGTGAGCCTCGCGGTCCAGGAGGGCATGCGCTCGATCGAGCACATCAAGCGATACACGACGACCGGCATGGCGACCGACCAGGGCAAGCTCTCGAACATGAACGCGCTCGGCATCGCCGCCGCCGAACTCGAGAAGACGATCCCTGAGGTGGGCCTCACCACTTTCCGCCCGCCTTACACGCCGGTGACCTTCGGCGCTTTCGCCGGCCTCGCGCGCGGCAACTTGTTCGATCCCATTCGCCGCACGCCCATTCACGAGTGGGCGGCCGAAAACGGCGCGGCGTTCGAGGACGTGAGCCTATGGAAGCGCGCCTGGTATTTCCCGCGCCCGGGCGAGTTGATGCATGACGCGGTGACGCGCGAATGCCGCACCACCCGCGCAAGCGTCGGGCTCTTCGACGCCACCACGCTCGGCAAGATCGAGGTCGTCGGACCCGATGCCGCGACGTTTCTCGAACGCATGTACGCCAACGCTTTCCAGAAGCTCGAGGTTGGTCGGTGCCGCTATGGCCTCATGCTGAGCGAAGCCGGTTTCCTCATGGACGATGGCGTGATCGCGCGCCTGAAACCCGACCGCTTTCACGTGACGACGACCACCGGCGGAGCGCCGCGCGTGCTCGCGCATATGGAGGATTATCTCCAAACCGAGTTCACGGATCTCAGGGTCTGGCTCACATCCACCACCGAGCAATGGGCGACCATCGCCGTACAGGGGCCGCGCGCGAGGGAGACAATCGCCCCGCTTGTCGAAGGCATGGATCTCTCGAACGACGCTTTCCCGCATATGAGCCTGCGCGAGGCGCGCGTCTCAGGCGTTCCGGCGCGACTCATGCGGGTGAGTTTCACCGGCGAGCTCGGCTACGAGATCAACGTGCCTTCGCATTTCGGCCGCGCCGTCTGGGAAGAGGCGTGGCGCGAGGTGCAAAAGCAGGGCGGCTGCGCCTATGGCACCGAGGCCATGCATGTGATGCGGGCCGAAAAGGGCTATGTCATCGTCGGCCAGGAGACCGACGGCACGGTGACGCTCGCCGACCTCGGCCTCGACTGGGCAGTCGGCAAGACAAAGAAGGATTTCGTCGGCAAGCGATCGCTCGCCCGCCCTGATATGCTCGTCGCCAATCGCAAGCAGCTCGTCGGGCTGCTCACCGACAATCCGGCGATCGTGCTCGAAGAGGGCGCGCAGATCACGGAAAGCGCCAGTCCTCCGATCGGATCTTCCGCGCTGGGCCACGTGACGTCGTCCTATCGCAGCGAAGCTGCAGGCCGTCCGATCGCGCTCGCCCTCATCGCCGCCGGACGGTCGCGCATGGGCGCCAAGCTCCACGCGCCGATGCCCGGCGGCGCTGTCAGCGTGACGGTCGTGAGCCCGTTTTTCTATGATAAAGAGGGAGCGCGGCTCAATGACTGACGCGACCCTCACAGCGCGCTCTCCGTTGGAAGGTTCGGCGTTTCCCGCCGGCTCGCGCTTCACCCTGGCGGAGGCGCCGCCGTCCGCGCGCTTCATTTTGCGCGGCGGCGAGGCGGTGCGTGTTTCCTGCGGGATGGCGTTCAGCGCGGACTTGCCCTCGCAGCTCGGACCAGCGGGGGAGAGCGCAGGGCGCGCGGCTTTATGGCTCGGGCCCGACGAATGGCTTTTGATTGCAGATGGCGCCGATGCAGCTGACATCAGCGGCGTGCTGGAGTCCGTTCTCGACGGAACCGCGCACAGCCTCGTCGACGTCTCGCATCGTCAGATCGGGCTTACCGCCAGCGGTCCGGCTGCGGCGCGTGTTCTCAACGCTGGCTGCCCGCTCGATCTCGATCCTCGCCCCTTCCCGGTCGCCTTCGCGACCCGCACGCTGTTCGACAAGATCGAGATCGTGCTCTGGCGCCGAGCCGAAGCGACCTTCCATATCGAAGTCTGGCGCTCATTCGCGCCCCATCTCGTGGCCTCGCTCGCCGAGGCCGCGCGGGGCGCGCCGGAGTGGTAGTGCGCTAGGCGGCGGCGAAATCGCCGCTCAGACCTTCGCCGCCGGGACCACCGATCCCGAGGCGCCATTGCGAAACTGCCGGACGGCGATCCTCGCCACTTCGGCAGCTGGAATGCCTCCCGACGGATCGCGGCCCATCGCCTGCAACGTCTCTGAAACCCAGCCCGGCGAGATGGTGTTGACCCGTATCGTGATCGATGGCTCGGCGGCGGCCGCGCGCACAAACGCGTCGACAGCGGAATTGACCGTGGTGATGATCGCGCTGCCGGGCGCCGGATATTGCGACGCCAATCCGGTTGTCAGCGTGATCGCGCCGCCGGGCCGGACCGACTTCAATCCGTAGCGGACGACGTTGACCTGGCCCAGCAATTTGTTGGCGAGCGAGAACGTCCAGTCCTCGTCCGTCAGCTGATCCCATGGCTTGAAGCGCGCGGCTCCGCCCGTGCAGATGATTCCGTCCAACTCGCCCACGCGTCCGAACAGCGCGACAAGCGATTTAGGATCCTCGATGTCGACATGTTCATCTGAGCTGCGCGACGCGCGAATGCACTCGCTTTCGCCGAGCGCCTTGACGATTTCCCTGCCGATCAGCCCGGCCGCCCCAATGACCAATATCTTGCCCAAAGCCCTCTCCTCAATCCTGCCCGTCAGAGTGGAGACGTTTCCGCGCGATCGCAAGCGTTAGCCGCGCTGGGCCTTTCGCGCGCGGTCTCCTGAGTTTCGCGTCAGCTCCCTCGCGACGGTTCAGGCTGCAGCTTATCGCGTAGCTCCCAAACCTCAGCGATCAGGGCATTTATCCATTCAGGAGGGCATACTTGAGTCCTTAAGATGTAGCGCACGCGTTCAGCCTGCATCTTCTGCTCGATCTTGAACAGTTGCTCATCAGTCAGGCGTCTTTCGATTGTTTCCGACATACCATCACCTTCTCACGCGGATATTTAGTCTGCGCGAAGCCCCAGCAGGCCGCCGAAGCAGGGCGCATTGGGAATCTGGACGGGATCAAACGCGCCCTTTTGCATAAGTGGCCAGGCGTGCGCCATCCGAGCAGGGAACTCGGCGTCTCCCGAATTGTTGCGTTGGGCGCGCGCTCTCTCGGGGGTTCGAATTTATGTCCGATGGCTGAGCGACCGCGCGAGAACGCGATCGCATCGGCGAACGCGTTCTCGAGGGTGACTTGTTGGCGTCGACTGCGGGGCATTCCCATGACGGTAGGCGAAAAATTAGAACTAAGCAAGATCAAAACAAGAACATGGTTACACCACGCATGGCGCCCACGCATAGAGCCTCGCGCGGTTTCATGCCGCGCCCCGACCAGCAGAATCGACTTGCAATTTTTTTCGATTCCAAGCAGACTCCGTGAGATCGTGGGAACAATCCACGTTTATGTTCACGATTTTTTTTGCCAGTGTAGTTGTTGTCTCAGGTCTTGGTCAGGTGAATTTTTTCTGAACTCGAACCTGACGTCTTTTCGATTCCGAAGATCCTACCGCGCGGCGCTGGAACGTTCCTCGCGCACACGCGCGGGACGTCGCATCGGCTCTTTATTTTCAGGAGGAAAATTATGGCAACGCTTCCAAAGACACTTCCCAAGCTCACCCCGCACAATATCCCAGATGCGCAACTGCGCATCCCTTCGGTTCGGGGAACTCCAGACAACAAGACTGTTCTCGAAAACCTCGGCTTGCTCGCCAATCTGGCCGGCACATGGAAGGGCACGGGATTCAATCTCGTCGCCCGTCCGGACAAGGAGCTGAACGCAAACCTCTATCTCGAGTTGAATCAGACCAAGGAAACGCTTCAGTTCACCCCGATCTCCTCATCTATCCCCAACCGTGGCTTCGCCATGGACGATATTGAGATGTTCGGATTGACTTATCTGCAGCAGATCACCGATTCGGTGACAGGCGGCGCTCTGCACATCGAGCCGGGCATTTGGGTTCGACAGCCTGCAACCACCGCTCCAGCGGAAACGCCTCCCAAAGGCGACGACATCGTCTTTCGCATGGGCTCCATCCCCCACGGCAACGCCATACTGGCGAAGGGGACTGCCCAGAAATTCACTGGCCCACCCACACTGCCGACGTCGACCGCGGCCTACAACGGGTCGGTGTTTCCGTCCTTCAACAGCACGCCATTCGGCGTTGGCGGGCCGATCTTCGCGCCCGGAACCTCCGAGTTCAATCTGCCCGCCCCCCCGCCGCCGGCGCCCGCGCATGGGTTCACGCAGTACACGATCACCAACCCTGCCTCGTCAACCAATCCGCGGACCCCGTTCGGCAACGTTCCCGCGATCCCACTTCCGGCGGACATCAACGGCGTGCTGATCCAGGATTTGGTGAACGATCCGATCACTCTGCTGCAGGAAGTCGTCGCGCAGCAGGAGGTTGACGGATTCACGTTTGAAGGCGTGGCGCTCAATATCACCTCGCAGACCCCAATTGTGTTTGGCACAGCGCCCAATCAGGCGGCTCCCACCGTCTCCGTCGCGGTGCCCGATGGAGGCGGCGGGATAGAGAACATCCCGTTCCTGCAGACGAACGCGGACTCGGCGCTAGTCTACGCGACCTTCTGGATAACAACGGTCAGCCATCCGAAGCGGAAGGAGAGCTTCCTCCAGTTGCAATATGCGCAGATGGTGCTGCTCAATTTCCCGATTTTGCTTGCGGCGGCTCCAAAGCCCAATTTCAGCTGGCCGCATGTCTCCGTCGGAACTCTGACGCGCGATTTCGGCTGAGCGGCCTCCGGAGATCCTTCTCCAAGAAACCGATGCTCAATTCGGCGGGCGTACAAAAAGCGCCCGCCGGTCCCCCGACGTACGATGCGACGCCGTCTACGCAGTCAGCACAAGGCGGCCTCGCACACGACCAGCGCGCAAATCGTCGAGCGATTGCTGCGCCATCTCGAGCGTTCTTGTCTCGATTGGCGCCGGCTTGACCTTGCCTTCGCGCGCGAGCGCCATAAGCTCCTGGAACTCGGGGAGCGTTCCGGTGAACACGCCCACCAAGCTCACAACTCTAAGCGGCAAGGTCGCCAGCGGAACGCCAATAGACCCGCCAAACAAGCCGACCACGAACAAGCGTCCACCCTTGCGCAGCGCGGATAGGCCGAAGCCGGCGCTCTTTTCCGATCCAACGAAATCGATCGCCGAGAACACGCCGCCGGTTTCGGCAAGCAAGCCCTTGCGCGCATCGGCGCCCGCCGGGTCGATAACAGCCGACGCCCCGGCCTCCAGCGCCGCCTGTCGCTTCGCCGGATCGACGTCGGCGACGATCGGACCCATCCCGTAAAGCGCGTGACACAAGCTGACCGCAGCAAGGCCAAGGCCGCCCGCGCCGATGATCAAGAGCGCGTGCTCGGCATCCACGGGAGCCGCTTTTTTCAGCGCGCTGAAGGCCGTAAGGCCGGAGCACCCTAGAATCGCGGCGAACGGCGCCGATAGCGGTTCGTACTCGGCGAGGTATCTTGGATGCGCGACCAGAACGTAATTGCTGAAGCCGCCGTCAGCATGGATGCTGAGATTTCGTGGCTTGGCGCATAGGTTCTCTTCGCCAGCCCGGCACTGAGCGCAGATTCCGCATCCTGCCCAGGCAAAGATCGCGCGGCGGTCGCCGACCGTTACGCCCGTCGCTTCCGGCCCGATCTCTTCCACGATTCCGGCGATCTCGTGGCCCAGGGTGCGCGGCAGTTTGACAGCCGTCGCAAGGTCCAGCTTCTGGCCGGCGCCAAGATCGAAATAGCCGTCGGCGACATGCAGGTCGCTATGGCAGACGCCGCAGGCGCTGACCCGCAGCAGGACTTGCGTCCCCTTCGGCGCGGGCCGCGATTTGATCACTTCCTTCAGGGGCGCCTTGAATGCGGTGAGCTTGTAGCTCCGCATTTTGCCTACGCTGCCCATGCTCTCCCCTCCTCAGCCGCGCGCGGCCTTGTCGCGCGCGTTCAAGGCTTGAATTGCGTCGCGCGCCGCCTTCCATTCCGTGTCGCCCCAGCGGCGCAATTCATAGAAATTGCCGCCGGTCGCCATCGCCTCGGCGCCGTCCATGGCGATCGTCTCGCCGCTCAGCCACTCGCAGCCATCGGACATGAGGAATGTCGCGAGGTTCTGCAATTCCTCCATCCGGCCGACGCGCCCCATCGGATTGCGGGCGGCGGACGCGCCAGGCTCGGCGCCCGGCATGAGGCGCTTGCTCATGCCCTCGGTCGGGATTTCGCCCGGCGCGATGGCGTTGAGCCGAACGCCATAGCGGCCCCATTCCTGGGCAAGCGACATGGTCATCGCCTGGATCGCCGCCTTGCTCATCGCAGAAGGCACGACGAACGGGCCGCCGTTGCGCACCCACGTCACCGCGATCGAGACCACGCTGCCCTTCTGCTGAGCCGCGATCCAGCGCTTTCCAACCGCCTGCGTCACATAGAAGGTGCCATGCATGACGATGTTGGCGATGGCGTCGAAGCCGCGCGGCGAGAGGTCTTCGGTGCGCGAGATGAAATTGCCGGCCGCGTTGTTGACGAGGCCGGTGAGCGGGCCTTCGCTGAAAATCTCCTCGACCATCGCTTCAACCGCGGCGGCGTCGCGGATGTCGACGCCGTAGCTCGATACGCGCCCGCCATGGGCCTTCATGAGTTCCTCGGCGGTCGCATCGCAGACACCCTTGCGCCGGCCGCAGATGGCGATCTCGGCGCCGAGGCTGAGGAACCGTTCGGCCATCGCTTTGCCCAGCCCGGTGCCCCCGCCGGTGACGAGGATTTTTTTGCCAGCAAACAAGCCATCGACGAACATTGAGGTTTCCTCTCCCGGAAGGCCTTTTCTGACCGAACTGAAACACGCGTTGATCGCGCCAATCGGTACGCCGTTCGGGCGCGCGAGGAA
Organism: uncultured Alphaproteobacteria bacterium; assembly: GCA_963737365.1. Classification (GTDB taxonomy): domain Bacteria; phylum Pseudomonadota; class Alphaproteobacteria; order Rhizobiales; family Beijerinckiaceae; genus Roseiarcus. The sequence goes on along the minus strand of CAVTSD010000001.1, from coordinate 336,115 downwards.
AGCGCGAGTTGAATAGCCCCGCGCTCCGCGCCACAGGCGCGGGCGTCAGGTCCACGAGATGATTGCGCCTAGTCGCGCCGCCCAGGCGCGCTTAGATTGCCAGGCAGCGAGCGTTGCCCGGCCGGCTCGTCGACAAGGGAGAACAGTGCGTGGACATCAAGCGAAAAGTTTCGAGCGAGAACGGACCGGCCGCGAATTTCACCGGGGCGGTGCACATCGATCGGCCGATTGCGCCGGAACCGGCGGCGGGGGCGGATTGGAGGGTCGTCACCTTCGAGCCTCGCGCTCGCACTGCGTGGCATACCCATCCAAAGGGCCAGATTCTTATGGTCACCGCCGGATCGGGGCGCGTTCAGACGGAGGGCGGACCGGTCGAGGAGATTCGTCCTGGCGACGTCGTCTTGATCTCGGCAGGCGAGAAGCACTGGCATGGCGCTTCGCCGACCGTCGCCATGACCCATGTCGCCATAAACGAGGCGCCGACCAACTGGATGGACAAGGTCACCGACGAGCAATACGAGGCGTAAACGCTACGCCTAGCCAGCGTCGGCGAAGTGTCCAGGCCTTCCTTCCATCCCAGCGCGCACAGCCTCGATCTGGTTTGGCGAGCCGATCAGCGCCGCCTGCTCTTTCAATTCGGCGAGAAGGATCGCAGCCTCAGCGTTGTCGCTCGCCGCGTTGAGCAGGCGCTTGATGGCGCGCACAGCCTCAGGGTTGCGAGCGGCGATCTCCCTGGCGGTTGAACGAGCCGCTTGAAGCGGATCGGCGTGGAGGCTGGTGGCGAAGCCATAGGTCAACGCATCGGCGCCCGAAAAAATGCGCCCGGTCATGGCGAGCTCGCGGATCACATCGGCGCGCGCGAGTTCACGCATGAGCGCAATTCCGCCCATGTCGGGGACGATGCCCCATTTGATCTCCATGATCGCAAGCCGCGCGTCCGCCGCGACGTAGCGGATGTCGGCGCCCAGCGCGATCTGGAAGCCCCCGCCGAGCGCGACCCCATGGATCGCCGCAACGACCGGGATGGGAAGCGTGCGCCAGACATACGCGGCCTGCTGCCATGTGTTGGCGATCCCATGCGTACGTTTCGTGATGTCGCCCATGGCCGGCGCGCTCTTCGTCACGAACGAGGCGAAGGTCTCCTTGTCGAGGCCGGCGCAAAAGCCTTTGCCGGCGCCGGCGAGCACGATGGCGCGCACGCCCGCGGTTCGGCTCAAGTCTTCGCCGGCTGCGATGATGGCCTCGAACATCGCCGGATCAAGCGCGTTGAGCTTGTCAGGCCGATTGAGCGTGACCTCGGCGACACCATCGGCGATTTCGATTGTGACGCGGTCGCTGGACGTCGAGTTGGACATGGGTCCCTCCCCAAGGTTTCGTGGGCGCATTACTTGTCCGTCGACCTTATTTCGGCGGCGGGAAGGCCAGCACTTCGCTCGTGTAGGTTTCAACCACCTCGCTGAACGGCTCGCCGTCCGGCGTCGACAGAACCGCGCGATGCTCAAGCAGGTGGTCGGGAATCGCAAGCGCTTTCTTGTCGTCCTGAAGGGCTGCGGCTCCCATCTCCCAGCCCTCGAGAAGCGGGCGCCACAACAGGGTCGCCGAAAGCGTATGGCGATGGAAGTGAAGCGCGGCCACCGCCTTGCCGAACGGCGTGTCGGTGGTCTCGAGGATATGGTTCATTTCGGGCGTGAGCCGCGCCGGGACGTACCAATTGTCGGCTTCGGAAAGCACATGGTCGCCACACTTGAGCCGAACGCGCCGATAGCCGAGCGGCTCGTCCGGTTTGACGTCGAGCGCGGCTCGCACGTCGGCGCTTGCGGGTTTGACCGCGTCGCTCACCCGCTCAGCCACGATGCGCGCCGGATCGGCCAATCGGTGATCGGCGCACCAGCGTTCGATTGTGAGCGTCGCGCTGTCATGGGCGAGGAGATCGGCGTTGAGGCTCTCGATGAGCGCAAGCGCCTCGAGCCGTCCGACGAAGCTGTCCGGCCAGGGCGCCGGCTCAGCGGCAGATGCGACGGCTGACGAGAGCAGCACGGGGAGCGCCGCAGCCAGACCTCGCAGCGCGATCTCTGTCATCTCTGCCCGGCCTCGGACAACGATACGCACTCGCCAAGCTCCCGCGAAACTTCGCCCTGCACGCGTAGCTCCCTGTCTGTTCAGGCCAAGCCAGCCAGCGGGACTATAGCGTAAGGAGGGCCCAAAGAACGCCCGAGCAGGGAAACGGCGGTCCTTATGAAGTCTTGACCATGGATAAGCCCGATTGACTTAGTTTCAGCCCGACCCCCATGAGCAGGAACGCTGGCCAGTAGGCCTCCATGGCGTAAATCAAGAAGCCGTGGCTGTTGTTGGCGTCGAAATTCGTCGCCTCACGCTCTCGCTTTATCGCGTCCAGGGCAAGAGTGGCGTCCTCAAGTCGCGCTTTTGCCGGCGCAATTTCCGTCTCAATATAGCGCCGACGATAGTCGGGCTCATTGAGAAGCCTGACTGCCTGCCGCCCAGTTATCGTCTTGCGACCGAACCACAATTTCAACTCGTCAGCATGGGTTTCGATCAAGGTTTGCAACTTCGCGGGGTTTTGCTCCTGCGAAACCTCTTTGATTGCATCAATGGATTTGTCGTTCATAAGCGTCTCGCACGCCGCCGCGGCTTGCGACCGCCTGAGCTCAAGGGTCAGCTTGTCGTCTGACATCCTGTTCGACGATTGCAGAGGGGACTCACACCCGCTTTCAGGAAGCTGGTTCGCGCACGCGCAGGCTTGGCCCTTGATGAACTCAGAGTTTCTTACCTCTTCGGCCGCGGCCGAACGAATGAGTCCTGGCAGCGCGCCCACGTTGTTTATTTCCTTTTCGATGGCCGACATTTCAGCCGTGGCCAAATCCCTATGGTCCTGCTCCAAGGCCTCGCGGTACCCCAATTCGTCCTTTTTCCGTTGCGTCTCCTGGGCTTGAAAAAGCAATACAATCCCTGCGATTGAGAGCGTGTAGTAGACAAAATCTACGCGCCCCTTAGGCGCGGATACCGACAATCCAAAGATTTTCGGAAATATTTGATCAAACAACACGGCCAATAGCCAAATAAGAATCCCGTACGTGATCATTGATCCATTCGATAATCCTCCCAAGGAAAAACATAGCACCGCAATCGCCGCGGCAGAGAAAAGGAAATACAAAATATACATTCCGTTTCCTCCAGAGGTTCGCGCTTGCCTCTCAAATAGATCGGATTTTTGGTCACAAGCAGGAAGCCAACCGACTGACTAGCCCACTTACGAGGAACTAAGCGACAGAAGGGGCGTCGATCGCCAGACCTCGCAGCGTCGTTTCCGTCATATCTGTTCGACCTCGGCCGTGAGTTCGAACCATGCCGCTTCCGTTGCGGTCAAGGCGCGCTCGAGCTCGGCCCGGTTCGCCGCCAATTCCGCCATCTTGACCGCATCGCCGTTACGCGCGCTCGCTTTGGCTAAAGCCTCGTCGACCCGGCGCAGGAGATCCTGGAATCGGGCCATCTTGTCTTCAAGCGCGGCGATCTCCCGCTTGATCGGCTGAGGCTCGCGCTTAGGTCTAGCCGCAGCGGCCGCCTGCGTTTCGCGCTTCTGTCTTTGTTGCGGCTCGGCGCCGCTCAGCACAAACCGGCTATAGTCGGCGAGATCGCCCTCGAACGGCTTGACCGTTCCGTTCGCCGCCAGCCATAGCCGGTCGACGGTGGCCTCGAGCAGGCGCCGGTCGTGCGAGACCAGAATGCAGGCGCCTTCGTAGTCGTTGATGGCCTCGATCAATTCGCCGCGACTGTCGATGTCGAGATGGTTCGTCGGCTCATCGAGGATGAGGAGCTGCGGTCCGTCGAAGGCGGAGAGGCCCATCATGAGGCGCGCCTTTTCGCCGCCGGAAAGCGAGTCGACTTTGGTGTCGGCCCTTGCGCCGGAGAAGCCGATCATCGCCGCGCGGCCCCGGATTTTGGACACGGCCTCCCCGCGCATGCGCTCCGCGACGTGGTCGTAGACGCTGCCGCCAGGTTCGAGCTCGTCGATCTGATGCTGGGCGAAATAGCCGACCTGAAGCCGGTTGGCGCGCACCATCTTGCCGCCCATGGGCTCGAGGCGTCCGGCGACAAGCTTGGCGAAGGTCGACTTGCCGTTGCCGTTCTGGCCGAGGAGGCCAATTCGATCGTCGTCAGCGAGTGAAAGGTCGATGCGACCGATGACCGCGCGCCCGTCGTAGCCAGCGCTGACCTTGTCCATCGTCACGATCGGCGGGCTCAGGCGTTTGACGACAGGAGGCCACTTGAACGGCAGCACGTTGTCGTCGACGATCGCGGCGATCGGCTCCATCTTGGCGAGCATCTTCAGTCGCGACTGGGCCTGCACGGCCTTCGACGCCTTGGCCCGAAAGCGGTCGACGAAGGCTTGCAGATGGGCGCGCTTCTCTTCCTGTTTCTTGGCCGCCTTGCCGGCGAGAATTTGCTTCTCGTGGCGCTGGCGCTCAAAGCTAGAATAGCCGCCGGTCCACAGGGTCAGCTTTCCGCGATCGAGGTGGAGGATCTGTTGCGCCACGTCGTCGAGCAGATCGCGGTCGTGGCTGATGACCAGGATCGTCGCTGCGCAGGTCTTGAGATAGTCGGTGAGCCAGAGCACGCCTTCGAGGTCGAGATAGTTGGTCGGCTCGTCGAGCAGCAGGACGTCAGGCTCGGAGAAGAGCACCGCGGCCAAAGCCACACGCATCCGCCAGCCGCCAGAAAATTCACTGAGCGAGCGGGCTTGCGCGGCTTCGTCGAAGCCAAGGCCTTGGAGAATCCGAGCGGCCCGCGCGGGGGCATTATGCGCCTCAATATCGACAAGGCGCGTATGGATGTCGGCGATGCGCTCCGGATCGCTCGCGGTGTCCGCCTCGGCCATCAGCGCGTCGCGCTCGACGTCGGCGGAAAGCACGAAGTCGATGAGGCTCTCGGCGCCCGCCGGGGCTTCCTGTTCAACGCTGCCGAGGCGCGCGCCCTTGGGGACCATGATAGCGCCGCTCTCGGGCGCGAGCTCGTTACGCAGAATGCGGAAGAGCGTGGTCTTGCCGGCGCCGTTGCGGCCGACGAGCCCGACATGCGCGCCCGACGGCAGGGCCGCAGTCGCATTGTCGATCAGGAGGCGCTCGCCGAGGCGATAGGTGAGGGCGCTGATGTGCAGCATGGGCGGGCTTTTCGCGCGGCGCGCGCGCTCTGGCAAGGCCGAGCGGAGGGATCGGAGCGTCGCGGGGTCCGCGAGCCTCGATTCAAGCCGGCCGAGCGTGGCGTGGAGTGGTTTTCAGATAACGGAAGGCGGCTGGGCGGCGCCGCGCCGTGGTCGACGCGGGCGCCCCGGCAAAATCACCTCGGAGCCTAAGCTCCGGAGTGTGCACTCGTTGGCTCAAGGCTTATTTGGAACGTCGAACATAGCTCCGGTGCGAAACAGCAGGCCCGCCGCGCCGGCGCCGATGAGCGGGGCGATGATGAACAGCCAGAGCTGTGCGACGGCGCCCGGATTCGAGCCGATGCCGATCAGCGCCGGACCGATCGAGCGAGCGGGATTGACCGACGTCCCGGTGATGTTGATGCCAACCAGATGGATGACGACCAGCGTGAGCCCGATGGCGAGACCAGCGAACCCGGTCGGCGCGATCGGGTGGGTGACGCCGAGAATGCACACCAGGAACAAAAACGTCGCCACCACTTCGAACACGAAGGCCGAGACGACGCCGTACTCCCCGAGATAGCCCGCGCCCCAGCCATTCTGGCCGAGCCCGCCGGTCCACCCCTGGGCCTTGCCGGAGAGGATGATATAGAGCACCCCCGCGGCCACGATTGCGCCCAAAACCTGCGCGATCCAGTAGCCGATCATGTCGGCGATGCTCAAACGGCCGGCGACATAGACGCCAAAGCTCACCGCCGGATTGACGTGGCAACCGGAGATCGGCCCGATGCCGTAGGCCATGGCGACAATGGCGAAGCCGAAAGCGCTTGCTATGCCGAGAAGATCGACGGCTGTTGCGCCCGTCCCCATGCCGCCAACGACCGCCGCGCCGCAGCCAAAGAACACGAGCGCAAAGGTCCCGATAAATTCTGCAATCTGTTTGTTCATTCTTTTCCCCTCAGTCCCAAATCATGGGGCGGCTTATAGCTATGTCTTGAACGTGAGCAAGGGCGCAAACCAGCCGCTCTCCTTGAGAGTCCGCGTCGTCCACGCTCGGGCCGTTGCTTTCATGGGCCCCGCCGCTATATATGCCACGCCTTTTTCATGACCCCTCGATGAACGGCGCGGCTTTCGCGTCGCTGGAGCCAATGTCCCCTTGCTGATCACAGCCGCCTACGCACAGGCCGCCGGCGCCGGTCCCTTTGGTGGGGCGAGCGACACGCTGGTCCAGCTCGTGCCGATCGTCGCGATGATCGCGATCGTCTATTTCGTGCTGTGGCGGCCGCAGCAGAAGCGCGCGAAGGAGCAGCGCGAAATGGTGCAGGCGGCGCGGCGCGGCGACGTTGTCGTGACCACAGGCGGTCTGATCGGCAAGGTCACCAAGGCGGTCGACGACAACGAAGTCGAGTTCGAGCTCGCTCCCAACGTCCGGGTGCGCCTCGCCCGCTCCGGCATCGCCGAGGTGCGCGCCAAGGGCGAACCCGTCAAGGACGCAACGCCTATCGCGAAGTCATTGCCGGCCAAGAAGGATACGCCCAACCCTTAAATGGGCGGGCGAGCCCGGCATTGGGTGCGAGTTAGGCCAGTTCTAGATTGAAAGTCTGATGCTTCGTTTTGCAAATTGGAGATTGGCCTCGGTCCTGGCGCTCGTGGCAGCCGCGGTCCTGGTGATTTTGCCAAGCTTCATGCCTTCCCAAACGGTCGAGGCGCTGGCGGCTCGATTCCCGAGCTTCGTTCCGATACGCCAGATCGTGCTCGGACTCGATCTGCAGGGGGGCGCCTACCTCTTGATGGAAGTCGACACGCCCTCCGTCATCAAGAGCCAAGTCGACGCGCTGCGCGACGACGTGCGGCAGAAATTGCGCGAAGGCAAAATCGGGATATCCGGCGGCATCGGAGTTGAGCCGCGAGCCGTTGTGGTCCGCATCGCTGATCCGGGCGAGCGCGCGAAGGCGCTCGATCTTCTCCAGTCGTTGAGCCAACCGATCGGCGGCGCGCTCGCGGGAGGGAACGGTCGCACGCTCGATGTGACGCAGACCCCCGATGGCGTGCGGCTGGCGCTGACCGACGCCGCGATCGCCGACAAGGTGCGCCACGCGGTCGGGCAATCGATCGAAGTGTTGAACCGCCGCATCAATGCGATGGGCACCAAGGAGACCCTCATCCAGCAACAGGGCCCGAACCGGGTGCTGATCGAGGCGCCCGGCAGCCAAGACACGACGGTGCTCAAGAACATGATCGGGCAGACGGCCAAGCTCGAGTTCCGCCTGGTCGCCGATCCCGGCGATCCGCCGAATGAATCCGAGACCCTGCCGATGCAGAAGGGCGGCGGCACGATCCAGGTGCAGAAGCGGGTCATGGTGGACGGCGAGGACCTGGTCGACGCGCAGCAGGGCTTCGACCAGCAAAGCGGCGAGCCGGACGTCAACTTCCGCTTCAATCTGCGCGGCGGGCAGAAATTCGGCCAGGTCACGTCAGCGAATGTCGGCCGCCCATTCGCGATCGTGCTCGACGGCAAAGTCATTTCGGCGCCGGTCATCCGCTCGCCGATCACCGGGGGCACCGGCCAGATCACAGGCAATTTCACTCTCGAAGAGGCCTCGAGCCTCGCGATCCTTTTACGCGCCGGCGCGCTGCCGGCGAAGCTCACGGTGATTGAGGAGCGCACGGTCGGACCGGGCTTAGGCCAGGATTCCATCGACGCCGGGAAACGGGCCGCCTTTGTCGGGGCGGCGCTGGTCGTCGTCTACATGATCACGACCTACGGCATCTTCGGCGTGTTCGCCGATTTAGCGCTTGCGGTGCACATTCTCTTCATCTTCGCTTCCATGGTCCTGCTCGGCGCGACACTGACCCTGCCAGGCATCGCCGGCATCGTCTTCACCATCGGCATGGCGGTCGATTCGAACGTCCTCATCTACGAACGCATCCGCGAGGAAGCGCACCTCGGCCGCTCGGTCATTTCCGCGCTCGACGCCGGCTTCCGGCGCGCGTTCGCAACCATCATCGATTCCAACGTCACCATGTTCGTGGCCGCGCTCATCCTCTATCTGTTCGGCTCAGGCGCGGTGCGCGGCTTCGCCGTCTCGCTGGGCCTAGGAATTCTGACTTCCGTCATCACCGCGGTGACCATGACGCGCATGATGATCGCGCTCTGGTATCACCGCGCGCGGCCCAAGACTCTGCCCATATGATGGACGCTCCCGATAAGAGCAGCGCGATGCGCACAACGGAACTTTCGGTATGAAACTTCTTCGGCTCGCGCCCGAGAACACCAAATTCGGCTTCATGCGGTTCCGCCGCGTGAGCTATCCGCTGTCGGCGCTCCTGTCGATCATATCGGTCCTCATGTTCCTGTTCGTGGGCATGAATTTCGGCATCGACTTTGCGGGCGGCACTCAAGTCGACATGCGCGCCAAGAGCGGCGAGGCCAATGTCTCCGAAATTCGCGCCAAGGGCGAGGGACTGGGTGTGGGACCCGTTGAAGTGCAGCGGGTCGGCGCCGAATCCGACGTCTTGTTGCGCCTCGGCGTGCAGCCCGGCGGCGACGCCGGCCAGCAAACCGCGATCGCGAAGCTCAAGGACGCCTTTGGCGCCGACTACGAGTTCCGCAGCGTCGATTCCGTCGGGCCGACCGTTTCGTCCGAGCTTGTCCAGCGCGGGACGCTCGGCGTGGTCGTCTCCATCCTCGCGGTCCTCACGTATTTGTGGTTCCGCTTCGAGTGGCAGTTCGCGGTCGGCGCGATCATCGGCACGATGCACGACCTCCTGCTAACCGTCGGCTTCTTCTGCGTCACCCAGCTCGAGTTCAATCAGACCTCGATCGCCGCGATTCTTACCATCGTCGGCTATTCGCTCAACGAAACGGTGGTGGTGCTCGACCGCATCCGCGAAGTGATGCGCAAATATAAGCGCCTCTCCACCTCCGAAATCATCGACATGTCGATCAACGCGGTGCTGCCGCGCACCATCATGACGGCGACGACCGTCTTTCTCGCCCTTCTCGCGCTTTTCTTCCTCGGCGGCCACGTCATCCGCTCGTTCTCGGCGGCGATGATCTGGGGCATTTTCGTCGCCACCTATTCGTCGATCTTCATCTGCTCGCCGATGCTCATTTACATGGGCGTGCGCGCCGACACCTTCGACAAGATGCGGGAAAAGGAAAATGCCGGCGCCGACGTCAAAGACGTGAAGGCGAAGGAGAAGACGTGAGCGAGGGCACGCCGCGGCCAGCATTCGCGCCCGGCAGCCATTCGATCGCCGCTTACGGACAAGGCGCCTTCGCCTTCGCAGGCATGTCGCACGCGGGCTCGATCCTGGCGACGCCCAAAGGCGTGCAGCCGATCGACGCGGCGAGCGTCGGTGATCTCGACCCGGTCGTGCTCGCCCCGCTGTTCGCGGAAATTGTCGAGAGCCCCGGGTCGATCGAGTTTGTGATCGTCGGCACGGGCGAGCGGCTGGCGGCGATCCCGAAAGCGTCGCGCGCCGCGCTCGGCCAGGCTGGCCTGCGCTTCGAGGCGATGGCCACCGGCCCGGCCCTCCGGGTCTATAACGTCATGCAATCGGAAGGCCGTCGTGTCGCGGCGGCGCTGATCGCCGCGCCGTGACCGCGGGCGCGCCGGGCGCCGACCCGCTTGCGGACGCGACCGCCCATTGCGCCGGGCTCGCCCGCGCTCACGCGCGAGATCAGTGGCTGGGGGCGCTCTATGCCAGCCCGAGCGCGCGTGGCGCGCTGTTCGCTCTCGCGAGTTTCGACACCGAGATCCGCCATGCGCTCAAGCGCGCGCGCGATCCCAATCTTGTGGCGATCCGGCTCGCCTGGTGGCGAGAAGTCATCTCCGGCGAACGGCTGGCCGAAGCGGCTGGAAACCCGGTCGCGGTCGCCCTTCTCGCGGCGATCGACGACTACGCCCTGCCCCGGGCGTGGCTCGAGGCGATGCTGGACGCGCGCCTGCAAGAGATCGCGCCACAGGACGATTTCAACCACGTGGCTTTTCGCGCCTTCGCCGACGAGAGCGAGGGGGCTCGCCTGCGGCTCGCCGCGCGCATCGCCGCCGGGGGTCAGGATCTCGATCCGGCGGAGGCGCATGCGCCTGCCGGCATGGCGCTGGCGTTGACGCGCCTTCTCAACGAACTTCCATTCAGGGCCGGATCGACGCCGACGCTCATCCCAACCGACGTCGCGGCCCTCCACGGCGTGAGCGTGGCGGATTTCGACGCGCGGCGCGTAAATCCAGGGATCGTTGCGGCCTGCGCCGAACTGCGGGGATTGGCGCGCGATGAACTCGCAGAGGCGGAGCGTCGACTGAAGAGCTCAAGCGCCGCGATCCTGCCGGCCTTCATTCCGCTCGCGCCCTTGCGGCTCGATCTCGACCGGCTCGACCGCAATGCAAACCGTCCGTTCGATGCGGCGCCCGAGGTCTCGCCGCTGCGCCGCCAATGGGCGATCTGGCGCTGGGCGCGGAGCCGGTGAGGCCGACCCTACGAATATTGACTCACTCATCGCGGAGGGGCCGATCTGCGTCTGGTTCTCGACGCCTCTCTGACGCTCGCCTCGTATGTCGATAGCGATGGTGGGCGCACACAGGCTCGAACTGTGGACCCGCTGATTAAGAGTCAGCTGCTCTACCAACTGAGCTATGCGCCCATCGCATCCGCCGCGCAGGCTTCGCGCGGCAAGGGCCGGCGTTTAGCAAAGGCGCGCTAGACTGTCCAGCGGAAACGGGCGCTGGACAACAGCGCCGCTTCGCCTCAACGCGCTCCGTCTCGCGCGGTCTCAGTTCTTTTCTTTGTCGACCAGCTTGTTCTTGCCGATCCAGGGCATCATGGCGCGCAGTTTCTCGCCGACCTCCTCGATCGGATGGGCGTTGGCGCGGGCGCGCATCGCCTTGAACGAGGTCTGGTTGACCCGGTTCTCCAGCATCCAGTCGCGGGTGAATTTTCCCGACTGGATATCGTCGAGCACCCGCTTCATCTCGGCCTTCGTCTCGGCCGTGATAAGGCGCGGGCCCGTGACATACTCGCCATATTCGGCGGTGTTGGAGATCGAGTAGTTCATGTTGGCGATGCCGCCCTCGTAGATGAGATCGACGATCAGCTTCACTTCGTGCAGGCACTCGAAATAAGCCATTTCCGGCGCATAACCGGCCTCGACCAGGGTCTCGTAGCCGGCGCGGATCAGTTCGACGAGGCCGCCGCAGAGCACCGTCTGCTCGCCGAAGAGATCCGTCTCGCATTCCTCGCGGAACGACGTCTCGATGACGCCAGCGCGGCCACCGCCGATCGCCGAGGCGTAGGATAGGCCGACGTCGTGCGCGTTGCCGCTGGCGTTCTGATGGATCGCGATGAGGCAGGGCACCCCGCCGCCACGCTTATATTCAGATCGAACGGTGTGGCCTGGCCCCTTTGGCGCGACCATCAGCACGTCGAGATCGGCGCGCGGCTCGATCAGGTTGAAGTGAACGTTCAGTCCGTGGGCGAACATGAGCGCGGCGCCCTGTTTCATATTGGGCGCCAAAAGGTCGCGGTAGATCTCGGCCTGCAATTCGTCCGGCGTCAGCATCATCACGATGTCCGCCCACTTGGCGGCGGCCGCGACGTCCATGACCTTGATCCCTTCAGCCCCTGCTTTTTTGGCGGAAGCCGAGCCCGGCCTGAGCGCGACCGCGATCTCCTTCACGCCGCTGTCGCGCATATTGAGAAGATGCGCGTGGCCCTGGCTGCCATAGCCGACCACCGCCACCTTCTTGGCTTTGATCAGATTGAGATCGGAGTCTCGATCGTAATACACACGCATGTTTGTCCAGCCTTCGCGAAAACGCGGCTTTGCGGAGAAATCGAAGTCCAGCGTCGCCACGCCGGACGAGGGCTTCTAGTGAATGCGGGGGATGCGATCAAGCGCGCGCTGCCGACCGGACTGCAGGATTTGGCCGTCAAGACATTGTCATAGCTGGTGGCTTAATGGCATTTGTCGCCTTATGATTGGGCCCCGACCGCGTGGGGCGCGGGATTTGTTGGGAGGGGTTGTCGATGGGTTTGCTTTATCGGTTGCGGGCGCTCGCCGTACTGGCGCTGATCGCCGTTTCGGTTTCCGCCTGCGGTTACAATGTCATTCCGACCAAGCAGGAAGCCGCCAACGCAGCCTGGGCCGAGGTTCAGAACCAATATCAGCGTCGTTCCGACCTCGTTCCCAACCTGGTCGCGACTGTTCAGGGCTACGCCAAGCAGGAAAAGGACGTCTTCGTTCAGGTCACAGAGGCGCGCGCCAAGGCGACCTCGATCCACCTCGACGCCAATGACCTGACTGATCCGGCGAAGGTCAAAGAGCTGCAGGATGCGCAAAACGCCCTGTCGGGCGCCCTCGGGCGTCTGTTGGCGGTCAGCGAGAACTACCCGGACCTTAAATCGAACCAGAACTTTCTCGCCCTTCAATCCCAGCTCGAAGGGACGGAAAACCGGATCGCCGTCGCCCGCCGCGACTACATCGCCGCGGTGCAGGACTTCAACACGACGCTCCGGACCTTCCCAACCGTGCTCTGGGCGCAGACGGTGTTCCGCTCGATCAAGCCGCTGGTTCCGTTCACGGCGAACTCGGAAGCCCAGGCGGCGCCTAAGGTGAAGTTCTAGTCCGCGGAACGGGAGCGTCCGGATGCCTCGCCTCTGGCCGCGGGCGCTGATCGTCCTTGTCGTCGCAGCGCTTTGCGCTGGCTTTGCGCTTGCGGCGGCCGACTTCCCCCCGCTGACCGGACGGGTCGTTGACCAGGCGAACATCCTTTCGCCGGTCACGAAGGCCGATCTCGAACGCAAGCTCGCCGATCTCGAGCAGAAGTCCCGCATTCAGCTGGTCGTCGCCACCGTGCCCTCCCTCGGCGGCGAGGAGATCGAACCTTATGCGAACGGGCTCTTCCGCGCCTGGAAACTGGGCGACGCGAAAGACAACAACGGCGCCCTCCTTCTGGTCGCGCCGAAGGAGCGTCGGGTGCGCATCGAGGTCGGCTATGGCCTTGAGGGCACGCTGACTGACGCAGTCTCCAGCATCATCATTTCGAACGCCATCGCGCCGCGATTCAAGGCGGGAGATTTCAACGGCGGCGTGACCCGGGGCGTCGACGATATTATCACCGCCTTGACCACCGACTCGGCCGAGTGGAAGCCGAAGCCGACCGATATGCGCGCCGAGCACGAAGCGTCCTTGCTCGATACGCTCGCGCCCTTCCTCATCTTTCTTTTCATCATGTTCGTGATCAGCCGGATCAGCCGGCGAGGCGGGGGCGGCAACGTCATCTTCATTCCGATGGGGACGGGAGGGTTTGGCGGGGGCGGGTTTGGCGGGGGCGGTGGATTTGGCGGCGGGGGCGGCTTTTCCGGCGGCGGCGGATCTTCCGGGGGCGGCGGCGCCTCGGGAGGCTGGTGATGATTCTCAAGCCGGACGCGGCGGAGCGCGTCGAGGCGGCTTACGACGAGGCGCAGCTCGAGACCCGGGCGCCGCTCGTCTGTGTGCTCGCTGGCGCCTCGACTTCCCTGGACGGGGAGTTTTTGCTCTGCGCCTGTATCCTCGCCCTCGCGACGCCGCTGCCGCTGCTCTTGTTCACCGAGCTTTCCGCGCACCGGATCTATGTCGCTCAGTTGCTGGTCGCCATTCTCGCCGCGGTGCTGGTCTCACTGCCGCCGCTGCGGCGTTTGCTGATTCCGAAGCGCATTGCGCGCTCGGCTGGCCACCGGGCGGCGCTGGCGCAGTTCGTCCTGCGCGGGATCGACCGCTCGCGTTGCGGCGCGCTCATTTATGTCTCGCTCGCCGAGCATTACATCCGCATCGTTCCAGCTGAGGACGCGGCGCGCGCCATTCCCCAGGCGCAATGGCAGGACGCAGTCGACGAGGCGCTCGGACCGCTCGCCGCGGGCGAGACGGAGGCCGCGCTCACTGGGCTCGCAGCGCGCTGCGGCGATATTCTCGCGGCGCATTTCCCGCCCGGGGAGGCCGTGGATCCAGCGAAGCAACGGTTCCACATCGTTTGAGGTTCGGCTTTCTGCGGGAAAAGTCGGGCGTCGTTGTCGTGCCATGGGCTCCCTCGGAACCTCCGACAAACGCCGCCGAGGCTTGAGATTCCAGCCGTTCTCCACTAGGAACGGCTGAGTTTCGGACCATCGCGGGGAACGCAAATCATGCCATTTGGCTGGCGCTCGATCGGACGGCGCGCCCTTGTGGGCTTCGCTGCCGCGCTGGCGTTCGGCGCGGTCTCGGCTGAGGCGACGCCTTACCTCGTCGTCGACGCGGATAGCGACCAGGTGCTGATGCAGAACGAAGCGACCGCTCCGTGGTACCCGGCGTCGCTCACCAAACTGATGACGGTCTATGTCGCTCTCGACGCTGTGCGAAGCGGAAAACTCACGCTCGATACGCCGCTCGTCATGTCGGCGCGCGCGGCGCGGATGCCGCCCTCGAAAATGGGGTTTCGGCCCGGAACACAGGTGACCCTCGACAACGCGCTCAAGATGCTGATGGTGAAGTCGCCCAACGATATTGCGGTGATGGTCGCCGAGGGCGTGTCGGGTTCGATTGAAGCCTTCGCCGACGAGATGAACGCCGACGGGCAGCGGTTGGGCTTGCATGAATCGCATTTCGTCAACCCCAACGGCTTGCATAATCCCGATCATGTGTCCTCGGCCCGCGACATGGCGATCATCGCCCGCGCCCTCCTGCGCGAGTTCCCGGATCATGCCGATCTCTTCAGCATCGGCGCGATTCAACTCGGCAACCGGTACATCCCCAATCACAATGGGCTCCTCGGCCGCTATCCCGGCGCCGACGGGATGAAGACGGGCTTCACCTGTCCGGCGGGTTTCAATGTGGTGGCGAGCGCCAATCACTCCGGACGACATTTGATCGTGGTCGTGCTCGGGGCGCCGACAACGAAGTCGCGCAACCAGGAAGCGGCTGACCTCTTCGACCGTGGCTTCGCCACCAGCGCGGGCAGCGGCACTCCGGAATTGTTGCCCTCGGGCTCAGGCGCGCCGCGCAACATGCGGGCTGATGTTTGCCTGCATCGCAATGCCGCCGCGCTCGCCGCGGCCGAAGATGACGGGGCGTCGAACCAGACCCAAGAGGGAGCAGCAGGCGGGATGCTTCCCACCCCTTTGGCGGCGCTTTTCGCCGCCCCCGCCGTTGCCCACACCCAACTCACTTACGAAAGGATCCGCTTCGATCCAGTGCCCGTCTACATTGGTCCCGCCCCTGGATGGAAAGGGCCGGCTTTGGGCGTGCGCCCGACAACCGAAACGGCGGCCGCCGCGGCGGCCGGGCCTGCGGACAATGCGTCCACAGTCGCAACGATGGCGGAAGGCGATGCAAGTCCGCCTCCCCAGTCTTCATCGAAATCCAAGCTCAAGTCGGCGCGGCATTACCCAAAAAAGACAGCGGCGCACAAACCGGTTAAGAGCGCGGGCGTAAAACCAGAGAAGAAGGACGTATCTACGAATTGAATCCGAGATCGCGCGAGCTCGGCGCAGAGCGGATGCTTAAGTCGATCAACGATCTGTGATCATACTTCTTCATTCTGACCAATAATGAATCGATAGAGAGTAGAAATTTTTACGAAATGCCTTAGTTTGGCCAGCTTGTCGTCAAGCGCATGCCGCAAGGGCCGGTCATCGTGAGACAGTGCCCCCGTGGAATCGGTTCGCGGTTAGCTCGGTTTTCTTGCCCCCCAGCCCCCGAGCGCCAAGTCGGACCGAAATGAACTCCACGAGAGCTAGCGGATCGGCGGGCCCCCTCCTAGCCGATCCGCTTTTTTTTGCCTTTCGGCGAACCGGGCTTCTCATTTCTCAAACGTCACCCCTTCATAGGCCCACCGCTTGAGCAGGTGATGGGCGATCGCCATCGGCATCGGCGCCGAGAAGCCGTCCGAGTGGCGGCGTTCGAGGAGAGCGATCGCCTCATCGCGGCTGAACCAGCGGGCGTCCTCCAGCTCGACTTGATCGATCTCGAGACTTCGGCTTTCCGCTGCAGCAAAACAGCCGATCATCAACGAGGCCGGGAAAGGCCAGGGCTGCGAGGCAAAATATTGGACCGCGCGACAGACGACAGCGGCCTCCTCGCGGATTTCGCGCCTGACGGCAGCTTCGATGGTTTCTCCAGGTTCGACGAAACCGGCCAGCGCCGAATACATGCCCTTGGGAAATCTCGGCTGGCGACCAAGCAGGCACGCGTCGCCGTCAACCGCAAGCATGATCACGACCGGATCGGTGCGCGGGAAATGGGTTGCTTCGCAGACGGGACAATCCCGGCGCCAGCCAGCCACCGCGACCTTGGTCAGCGTCCCGCAATTCGAGCAAAAGCGGTGGCGCGCGTGCCAGTGCATCAATGCTTTGGCGGCGGCCAGCATCGCCATCTGGTCTTGCGGCACGAGGCCGCCCATTGCGATCGATCGCAGGTCGACAAGCTTGAGGTCTTCGCGACCCGGAACCGCCAACACCCGCCGATCGAGAAAGCCGTCGCTCGTGTCGGCGCGGAGTTCGACAGCCTCGTCAGCCAGGAGCGCTATGAAAATCGGGGCGCCGCCGGGCGCGAGGCCCAGGAAAGCTTCGACCTGCGCCCCGCCCAGCGCCTCGATCTCGCCCATCGGCAAGAGCGGATCGAGTTCCTTTCTCTCCATCGCGCAGGATCGGCATGTCGCGAGCGATCAGGAGCGCGCGCGCGTCCTCCCTGTCTCGCAGGCGAGCAACCTCGACCGGATCCTCCCGCCGATAAGATCCGCGATCGAACCAATCGACGACATAGCCCAAGCCTTCAAGAGCCGCCAAAGCCGATCTCCTTCAGCATCGACGTGGATGCAGCCCAATGCGAAGCGCCGCAAGGATCGTGGCTCAACGATAGCGCGCCTTAAGGCTCGACACACGTTCGGCGTCATAGTCGATGATGCAGCGCAGGCGCGGATCGCCCGCTTTCGCGTCCATACCCGATTCGAATGGCGCGACGTCCTGGCATTCGGAATCCCGCCACGAGACCCATTGCGCCTGAGCGTCATTAAGCGACCGCCGCCAACGCGCTTTTTGCGAGGACAGGAGGCCCTGGCGGGTATCGATGGATTTGATCGCCGCCTCGACGGCCCTCGCCAATTCCCTGTCCGCTTGGTCGGCGCCGGTTCTCAGGCACTCGGCAAGCTCGCGAGCGCCAATTTTTGCCGGGTTGCAGGCGGTCTCAGACGGATGCGCGTCTTCAGCGTGAGCCAATGGGCTGAAAGCGATCGCGACGGCGGCAAAGACAAAAAGTCGCATGATCACCTTGATCGCCAGGAGAGCAGGACGGAGCTCGTCACAAGCCCGACACGGCTCGGGCCGGTCGGCTCAGATAATCCCCGATCCGCTCGAGCGCGCGCTCGATATTGTCGAGCGAGTTGGCGTAGGAGAGCCGCAGGTAGCCCTCGCCGTAGACGCCGAAGTCCGGGCCGCCGATGGTGGCCACGCCCGCATCCTGCAACAGCGCCGCAGCGAGGGGCTTGGCCTTCCAACCGGTGCGGGAAATATTTGGAAACGCGTAGAACGCGCCTTTCGGCGTCGCCGCGCGAACACCAGGAAGACGGTTGAGGCCGGCTGTCACCGCATTGCGCCGCCGATCGAACTCGGCTCGCATCGTCGCGACCGAGTCCTGCGGACCCTTGAGCGCCGCGATTCCGGCGAACTGCGTCGGCGCATTGACGCAGGAATAGGAGTTGACTGCCAGCTTGCGCGCGACATCGCGCCAAGGCTTCGGCCACACGGAATAGCCGAGCCGCCAGCCGGTCATCGCGTAGGTCTTCGACCAGCCATCGAGCAGGATTAGGCGGTCGCGGATCTCCGGATAGGCGAGCAGCGTCTGATGCGCGAGGCCGTCGTAAGTGAGCTGGCCGTAAATTTCATCGGACAGGATCGCCGCATTCGGAAAGCGCGCGAGGCCCGCCACAAGCTTGTCGATCTCTTCTTTTGGGGTCACGCCGCCAGTCGGATTGGCGGGAGAATTGAGGATGATGAGCCGCGTCTCGGGCGTCATCAACGCCAGCGTCTCTTCCGCCGAGAAGGCGAAGCCGTTTTCCTCCCGCATTGGGATCGGAATTGGGCGCGCTCCAGTGAACTCGATCATGGAGCGATAGATGGGAAAGCCAGGATCGGGATAGAGGATGTCGACCCCCTTTTCGCCGAACATCTCAATAGCCATGAACATGGTCACCTTGCCGCCGGGGACGATCATGATGAGATCGGGCGACACTTCAGCGCCGAGGCGGCGGTGCAGATCCTCCGCCACCGCCTCGCGCAACGGCGCAATCCCCGTCGCGTCGGTATAGCCGTGTTCGCCGTCCCGCAAAGCTTTGACCGCGGCCTCGACGATATGCGGGGGCGTTTTGAAATCCGGCTGGCCAATGCCGAGATTGATGATGTCGCGCCCCTGGCGCTGCAATTCCGCCGCCCTCGCCAGCACGGCGAAGGCGTTTTCCTCGCCGATGCGCTCAAAGGCGGCCTTGATGGAGGTCACTGCGGTTCTGTCTCCGGGGATGGGCGCTCCTTTTGGCAAAGCCGCGCCCGGGGAGCAAGGGCTTAGCCGGGGAGCAGAATTTTGCGACGTCCGGCGAGATAGCTAAGGATTGCCCCGGAGTTTCAGGCGGTTGCCTTGAACCTGCACCAAGGCGACTCGCCTGTTCCTAGAGATAGTTAATCCGCCCGAGCTTGAATTGTCAGGACTTGTCATGACATGTCGTGACGGCACAAGCGAAAGGATTGCTCATGCCGACACGGTCTCGCGAAATTTGAAATTCAGTTGAATGCGGAAATTCTGACCGCAGTCAAAGCCATCGCGCAAAGCGAGGGACGAGAGCTTCCGGCACTGGTCGACGAGGCGCTCGCCGATCTGATCGAAAAAAGGACGCAGGGACGTCCGCGCGGGTATGTAATGACCGCCTATCAGACAAGCCACGAGACGTTCGCTCCCCTTTACAAAAAACTGGCTGAGTGACGGATTACGTCACCATCGTTGAGGCGCTTGCGATTCACATTGATCAGATCCAGCGTTACGGTGGTTTAGCCGGCGTTCGGGATCAGGGCTTGCTGGAAAGCGCGCTCTTGCGGCCTCAGAATGGCTATTATCCCAGCCTAATAGAGGAGGCCGCTGCTTTGTGGAAAAGTATTTCCCAGAACCATCCGTTCGTCGATGGCAACAAGAGAACGGCCTTCGCCATTACGTATACTTTCCTCGCAATCAATGGGGCCTGCATCACGGCGAGCGCCAGCGAAAGCGAGGAGTTTTTGCTCAATCTCTACGCAACCGGAACGTTCGATTTTGTCCGGCTGAACCAATGGCTGCAGGAACACGTCTCGTACGGCCCAGCGGTGTAGAATACCGGCGCTTACAGAAGCGCCGAGGCCCTACCCCAGCGCCTTCTCCATCACGCGCTGCAACCGCGCGCCAAAAGCAGCCGGGTCCTCGACGCTCGCGCCCTCCATCAGCCGCGCCTCATCAAGCACAAGCCAGGCGGCGTCCTCGACCAGCGGCTTGTCCTTGCCATCCTTGAACCGGCCGGCCAGCGCAAGGGTCAGCGGGTGGGTGGGATTGAGCTCGAGAATGGGCTTTGCGCGCTCGCCCAGACGCCCGTGCGCGGCGAGCATCTTCTCGAGCTGCCGGTCGGGGCCGAATTCCGACGCGATCAGGCAGGCGACGCTATCGGTCAGGCGATCCGACGCCCGAACTTCCGCGACCTCGTCCCCCAGCGTCTGCTTGAAGAAGGCGAACAAGGTCGCCACGTCGCCGGACGCCTCGGGAGGAGTGCTGGCGCCCTCGACGAGCGCGATCGACTTGATGTCGGCTGCGCCCTGGCTCACCGATTTGAACGGCTTGCCCTCGAAACCGGCGGCCGTCGAGACCCAGAAGGCGTCGACTGGGTCTGCGAGCAGCAGCACTTCGACGCCGCGCGCCTTGAACCCTTCGAGCTGAGGGCTCGTCGCCAGGCGCTTGGCGTCATCGCCGGTGAGATAATAGATCGCCGTCTGGTTCTCGCGTAAGCTTGCGACATATTGCGCCAGCGTCCGGTCGCCCGAGGGGTTTGTGGTGGTGACGAAGCGGGCGATCTTATACAGGCTGTCGCGGCGCTCCGGGTCCTCGTACAGGCCTTCCTTAATCACCGAGCCGAAATGCTCCCAGATCTTGGCGAACTTCTCGGGCTCGGCTTCGGCGAGCTTGCCGAGCTCCTGCACCACGCGGTTGGTCACGCCCTTCCGGATCGCCGTGAACACGTCGCTCTTCTGGATGAGCTCGCGCGAAACGTTGAGCGGCAGATCGGCGCTATCGACCACGAGGCGGACGAACCGCAGCCAGCCTGGCAGAAGGTCGGCGTCTTCCGTGATCAGCACGCGGCGCACATAGAGCTTGTTGCGCCCCTTGCGCTGCGGATCGAACAAATCGAACGGCCGCGAGCCGGGGATGAAGGCGAGCACGGTATATTCGTGCCGGCCCTCGGCGCGCCAATGCAGGGTGAGCGCCGGCTCGTCGAACTGGCCGGCAAGTCCTCGGTAAAATTCGGTGTACTGCTCCTCCGTCACCTCGGATTTGGGCTTGGTCCAGATCGCCGCGCCGTCGCCGATGCGACGCTTCTCGGCGCCAAGTTTCTCGATGAGATCGATCGGAACCGCGACCGCGCCGGAATGGTCGCGGATGATGCGTTCGAGCGTGCGCGGCTGGAGAAATTCCTGCGAGGCGTCGTTCAGGTGGAGGGTAACGCTCGTCCCACGCCTCGGCGCGTTTTCGAGCGGCAGCGGCGCAATGGTGAATGCGCCCTTGCCATCGGACGTCCAGCGCCAGGCCTCGTTCGACCCGGCGCGGCGCGTGTCGACGGTGACTTCGTCCGCCACCATGAACGACGAGTAGAAGCCGATGCCGAACTGCCCGATGAGCGAGGAGGCTTCCTTGCTCGCGTCCTCGGCCGCAAGCTTGTCGAGGAAGGCCTTGGTGCCGGATCTGGCGATGGTGCCAAGCCCCTGCGTCAGGTCTTCGCGGCTCATGCCGATGCCGTTGTCCGAAAAGGTCAGGGTCTTGGCGTCGGGGTTGATCGTAATCTCGATCGCGAACGGCGCGCCGTCCTCGATCAGTTCAGGCTTGGCGATCGCTTCGTAGCGCAGCTTTTCGCAGGCGTCGGCGGCGTTGGAGACGAGTTCGCGGACGAAAATCTCCCGGTCGGAATAGACCGAATAGACCATGAGGTGCAGCAGGCGCGAAACGTCGGCCTCGAAGCTCTGCGTGCTGGCGGCTTCGCTGGTCTGGGTCTGGGCGTCGGCGGTCAAGTGAACCCTCGCAAAATGTTGAAATCGGAAATGCCGGCCGGAACGACACGGCGAACCGCATATCGGAGCCAGGCCCGACGGATGCAAGCCGGGCAGCGGGACTTTGCGGCGAAATTGTGCTTTGCTAAGGGCCTCCGACATCGGCGATCAGAAGCGCTCCGGTCTTGTCGAGGGCGAGCCCAACCCGACGTCTGCGGGCCTTTCCGCGCAGTCTCGGAATGTCGGGACTAGCTGTCTCGACTAAAACAATACGACGCTTCGGATCGATTTGCCCTCATGCATCAGATCGAAAGCGCTGTTGATCCTGTCGAGCGGCATCGTGTGGGTGATCAAGTCATCAATGTTGATCTTGCCCTCCATATACCAGTCGACAATCTTGGGCACATCGGTGCGACCTCGCGCCCCGCCGAAGGCGGAGCCTTTCCAGACGCGACCGGTCACCAATTGGAAGGGTCTTGTGGCGATCTCGGCGCCCGAGGGCGCGACGCCAATGATGATCGACTCGCCCCAGCCGCGGTGGCAGCATTCGAGCGCCTGGCGCATCGTATGAACGTTGCCGATGCACTCGAAGGAGAAATCCGCGCCGCCGCCGGTCAGATCGACGATGGCCTGGACCACCTTGTCGCGGCCAATTTCGTCGGGATTGACGAAATGGGTCATGCCGAATTTTTTCGCCATCTCGACTTTGGACGGGTTGAGGTCGACGCCGATGATCTTGTCGGCGCCGACCATGCGCGCGCCCTGGATCACATTGAGGCCGATGCCGCCCAGGCCGAAGATGACGACATTCGCGCCAGGCCAGACTTTCGCGGTGTAAACCACGGCGCCAATGCCAGTGGTGACGCCGCAGCCGATGTAGCAGATCTTTTCGAACGGCGCGTCCTCGCGCACCTTGGCGAGAGCGATCTCCGGCAGCACGGTGAAGTTCGAGAACGTCGAGCAGCCCATGTAGTGGAAGACTTCGCTTCCCGAACACGAGAAGCGCGAGCTGTTGTCCGGCATCAAGCCTTGGCCTTGGGTGGCTCGGATCGCTGTGCAGAGACTGGAGCGACGTGACAGGCAGGTTTTGCATTGCCGGCATTCTGGCGTGTAGAGCGGAATGACGTGATCGCCGACCTTCAGCGAAGTCGCGCCCGGGCCTAGCTCGCGAACGATTCCTGCGCCCTCATGGCCGAGGATCGCCGGAAACTTGCCTTCGGAATCGAGGCCTGAAAGCGTGTAAGCGTCCGTGTGGCAGACCCCCGACGCCACCACCTCGACCAAGATCTCCCCGGATTTCGGCCCCGCGACCTCGATCGTCTCGATCGTCAAAGGCTTGTTTGCTTCCCAGGCGACGGCGGCGCGAGATCGCATCTTGGAGTTCCTTTAAAGTCTCCGCGGGTCGTGAATCACTCCTAACTCATCGGCGACCCGATCGGTCATCATCCTGGAGATTGACCGAGCGGAAGGAAATGGCGCCGCAAGGCCCTAGAATCGCAACGAGCCGCGGCCGCAAATGGCAGGCCTGAAAGCCGCTAGGGGCGGCCCCGTCAGCTTTCCGACGTGGTCAGCGCCAGCGCGTGCAATTCCCCGCCCATCCGGCCCCCCAGCGCCTCGTAGACCATCTGGTGTTGGCGAACCCGGGTCTTGCCCTTGAAGGCGGGGGTCGCGACGGTCGCCGCGTAATGGTTGCCGTCGCCGGCCAGATCCTTCACCTCGACCCGCGCGTCCGGAAACGCATCGCGGATCATAGTCTCAATCTCGGTTTGTGACATGCCCATGGGCGTTGCGCTCCTTGATGATTTCCGCCGCCTGGTCTTCTTGGCGGGACTCGGTCTCGAGCCGCGCGACGACATCCTCGGCGGGTTCGCTCGCGGCGATCGTGACCCCGTCGGTCATGAGGATCAGGCAGTCGTCCGAATCCGACGCATTGATCGCGACCACGCGCTCGGGCCGAATATAGGCGAAGCCCTTGACGGTCTTGACGATGATGAACGGGATCATGACTGGGCCCCCTGCGGACGGCTCATATAGGCCGGCAGCCAATTTTCATAGGCTTCGCTCAAGCCCGCAAGGGGAACTGGCGCAGCGC
This sequence comes from uncultured Alphaproteobacteria bacterium, assembly GCA_963737365.1. Classification (GTDB taxonomy): domain Bacteria; phylum Pseudomonadota; class Alphaproteobacteria; order Rhizobiales; family Beijerinckiaceae; genus Roseiarcus. The sequence continues at coordinate 312,590 of CAVTSD010000001.1, read as the reverse complement.
TGCCCAGTCTCAACGTCGCGCCGCCCGTGACGCCGACGCGCGAAAGCGGCGCATTGAGCCGCTTCGCCTCGTCCATAATCGCCGCGCGCTCAGTCGGCGGCGCGGTCAAAACGTAGCGGCCCTGATCTTCGCCGAAGAAGAACGCATGGCTCAAGCCCTGCGCCTCGACGCTCGCGCCGATGTGCCCGGCCATCGCCATTTCGGCCAGCGCGACAGCGAGGCCGCCGTCGGAGAGGTCATGAACGGCGCTGACCGTCCCACTTCGGATCAGGGAAGCGACCAACTCGCCGTTGCGCCGCTCGGCGACAAGATCGACCGGCGGCGGCGCGCCCTCCTCGCGGCCCGCGACCGTCATGAGCCAGGCTGAGCGGCCGAGCCAGCTCGGCGGGCCGCCGACGAGCCAGATATCCTCGTCCGCCGCCTTGAAAGCGACGTTCGCCGTCTTCGTCACGTCCTCGACGAGACCCACCCCTCCGATCGCGGGGGTCGGCGGAATGCCTGAGCCCATCGTCTCGTTGTAGAGCGAGACGTTGCCGGAGACGACCGGGAAATCGAGCGCCCGCGCCGCTTCGCCAATGCCTTCGATGCAGCCGACGAGTTCGCCCATGGCCTCGGGCCGCTCCGGATTGCCGAAATTGAGATTGTCGGTGAGCGCGAGCGGGCGCGCGCCGACCGCGATCAGATTGCGCCACGCTTCGGCGACCGCCTGTTTTCCGCCTTCGCGCGGGTCGGCTAAGCAATAGCGCTCGGTGCAGTCGGTGGTCAGCGCCAGGCCCTTGGGCCCATCGCCAAGGCGGATCACCGCGGCGTCGCCACCCGGCCCCTGCACCGTGTTCCCAAGGATAAGCGTGTCATATTGCTGATAAATCCAGCGCTTCGAGCAAAGATCAGGCGATGACAGAAGCTTGAGCAGCGCCGCGTCCGTCGGCATGGGGGGCGTGATCGAGGCTGCGTCGAGAATGGGGAGGAGCGGATTTCTGATCCACGGCCGGTCATAGAGCGGCGCCTCGTCGCCAAGCTCCTTGATCGGCAGGTCCGCCTTGACCTCCCCGCCGCGCCTGATCACGAAGCGGCGCGTGTCCGTCGTCTGGCCGATGATTGCGAAATCGAGCCCCCATTTGCGGAAGATGGCCTCGGCTTCCGGCTCCTTTTCGGGCTTGAGCACCATGAGCATGCGCTCCTGGCTCTCCGAGAGCATCATTTCGTAAGCGGTCATGCCCGTTTCGCGGCACGGCACATGATCGAGGTCGAGGTCGATGCCGAGATCGCCCTTGGCCCCCATCTCGGCCGCCGAGGAGGTGAGCCCCGCCGCGCCCATGTCCTGAATGGCGATCACCGCGCCGGAAGCCATCAGCTCGAGGCAGGCTTCGAGCAGCAGCTTCTCGGCGAACGGATCGCCGACCTGAACCGTCGGGCGCTTCTCCTCGGCGTCCGCTTCGAAGGCCGCCGAGGCCATGCTTGCCCCGTGGATGCCGTCGCGCCCGGTCTTGGAACCGAGATAGACGATCGGATTGCCGATTCCCGTCGCGGCCGAGGTGAAGATCGCGTCCCGCCTGGCGACTCCCACCGCCATCGCGTTGACCAGGATGTTGCCGTCATAGCCCCGATGAAAGCCGGTCGAGCCGCCGACCGTCGGCACGCCGAACGAATTGCCGTAGCCGCCGATGCCCGCGACGACGCCCGCGACCAGGCGCCGGGTTTTTGGATGGTCGGGCTCGCCGAAGCGCAGGAAGTTGAGCGCCGCGACGGGCCGTGCGCCCATCGTAAAGACGTCGCGCAAAATGCCGCCGACCCCGGTTCCCGCGCCCTGATAGGGCTCGATGAACGAGGGATGGTTGTGGCTCTCCATCTTGAACACGCAGACGTCGCCATCGCCAATGTCGATCACGCCCGCGTTTTCGCCCGGGCCGTAGATGACATGCGGGCCCGTGGTCGGCAGCTTGCGCAAGTGAAGGCGCGACGACTTGTACGAGCAATGCTCGTTCCACATCGCCGAGACGATGCCGAGCTCGGTGAAGGTCGGAATGCGCCCAATCAGCTTGAGGAGCCGTGCATATTCGTCAGGCTTGAGGCCGTGCGAGACAGCGAGCTTTTCGTCGACGTTTGGTTCTTCGGTGTCCAACGCGCGTCTCTTCGGGCTTGCGGGGTCAGGCGGAGATAGACCGTGGGGCGGCCGATCTCAAGCAAGCGGCGCGGGTTTCGCCTCAGATCTCCTTCATCACTTGGGCATAGGAGAGCACCGCGAACAAGGCTGTTCCCCCAAGAATATTGCCGACGAGAACCGGCGCGATGAAGCCAAGCAGCATCTGCGCCACGCTCTCATGCCCTGCGAGGACGAGCATGAAAGCCTCCATGCTGCCAGCGACGATATGCTGAAAGCCGCCGAGCGCGATGAGATAGGCGAGCACGACGGTCATCTGAAACTCGGCCCCTTCGGCGCTCGGCATGAGCCAGACTAGGACGGCGATCAGGAAGCCCGCCGAAATCCCGCGCACCAGCATTTCGAACCAGCCGTGGCCGAGCGTATGCATTTCACCTCGAGCATCGCCTGCTTGAGGTTGTCCTCGAGAGCCGGGGTGAACGAGCAGAACAGCGCGGCGAGCAGCGTTCCGGCAAAATTGGCGGCGAGGACGAGGCCCCACATGCGCGCCATGAGCCAGAGGTTCCGGCGCGAAAAATCCGCGAGCAGGGGCAGGACGACGGTGATCGTCGTTTCGGTGAACAATTGCTGGCGCGCCAGGATCACCATGAGGAAGCCGATGGAATAGCCGAGGCTCGAGACCAGCGGCGCCCAGAGCGCGTCAGGCAGGGCGCGCATCAGCGCCGCCTGGCCGAGAAGCGAAAAGCTGATCGAGAGGCCGCCGGCGAATCCGGACCACCAGCCGGCCGCTCCATCTGTTCCTGGCCACCTGCCGGACGATCTGATAGACGGTCCTGACCGGCAGGCGGGCGTGTTCGGCGAGCGCGCGCTCCTCGCGCTCTACGACGTCCTTCTCGGATATGCTCAAGCCCCGCCTCGCTTTGGCCAACGCGTAGAGACAGAAACGCGCGGGCAAGCCGCTTGGTTGCACGGGAGTTGAACCGCTGTCGACCGCGAGCGGACGGTCGATTTGGGCTGACATTCCAGGACTTTTGAGAGAGCGCGGGAAGGGTGAGTATCGCGAGAACATTTTTTCGTAAGATTGCAGTCGTTCCGCGCCGCCCGCAAAATCATGATCGGGCAGCATGGCACAGTCATGGATTCTTGCTAAAATCGACCAATCGGAATAACGGTGGTAATGAGTGATTGCGACCGCAGTGCTTACGGCTGCCATATCAGCGTTGACGGCGCTTGTAGCTATAGTCATCACTAATTTTTTCGCTCGGCGACGCGAGCAAGAGGCAGACTGGCGGAAACTAAAGCTCGCACAATATCAACAACTCATGCACGCATTTTCTGGCATCGAGAAAAGCCGGTACACTTCAGAATCCGTGCGTGATTTCACTGACGCTGTGAACGCTATGGCGCTGGTCGCCTCACCGCCAGTGCTTCACGCGCTTAAACTTTATCTCGACGCAAACGCATACAACAATCCTGCGCGCAACGAAGCGGAGACCAACAGGCTGTTCAGCCTATTGATTCACGCGCTTCGTGCCGACATTCAGCCACCGCATCAACTAGTCGATCCGAGCTTCCAATTTGGACTACGCTCATTGCCGATCGAAATGCTGCCAAACCGAAGCTCGGATTGAGCCGTACACGCCGGTCGCCGCCGTAAGTGGCGATTGGGTTTTGACCCTAGGGTGACCTTGGCTATCTTCTCAATCGCGCGAACGGTCCCATGACCAAAACCGCCCTAGCCGACCTCTACCGAGCCTATATCGCCTGCCTCAACCGGCAGGACTGGGCGAACCTGCATCGATTCGTCGCCGACGACGCGCGCCACAACGGCCGGCCGTTCGGCCTCGCCGGGTATCGCGCCATGCTCGAGCGCGATTTCGCCGAGATTCCGGACCTTCAGTTCAACATCGAACTATTGATTTGCGACCGGCCCCATGTCGCGAGCCGACTGCGCTTCGACTGCCGGCCGAAGGGTCTCTTTCTCGGCCTCCCGGTGAACGGCCGCCGGATCAACTTCTCCGAGAACGTCTTTTATCGGTTTCGCGACGAGAGAGTCGCGGAGGTCTGGTCGGTGATCGACAAGGGGGCGATCGAAGCGCAGCTCTGACGTCGCTCGCCTCGCAGCCCGCGCGCGCTCCATGGGGGTTAACCCTCCGCCCGCACGAGTGGACAGAACCACTTGCCGCCATGGCCGGGCTTGTTCCGGGGCGGCCATGACCTTCTTTGCGGACGCAAGTCCTTCCCCATTCCCGCTCTCCACGCCCACAGATAACCCGGCGGCAGCTCCGCAAAAAATTCCACAATTCAGAAATTTATGCTATGCTAGGCTGTATGAACGCAATGGATATCTTCAAAACACCAAGTCCGGAACCTGGATGGTATCGTTTCGGGCCTATTTGCTCGCAGAAAGGGGCAAGAAAAAACTTTCGTCGAAATTCGCCCGTAACCCATTGAAAAGGCTTATTTCGGACGAGAGAATCCAAGGAAATCCAAGCTTTTCCAACCCCGTTTTAGAGGGTCAAACAGCGTCAAATTAGGCGTGGCCAAGGAAATCCAAATTCGGCGCGCTACCGCCGGCCGAACAGCCGCTCGATATCGGTCAGCTTGAGTTCCACATAAGTCGGCCGGCCATGGTTGCATTGACCCGCGCCTGGCGTCGCCTCCATGGCGCGCAGAAGCGCGTTCATCTCCTCGGGCTTGAGAGGGCGGCCCGAGCGCACCGAATGATGGCAGGCGAAGGTCGCGAGCCGCTGGTCGAGGCGTCGCGCCAGCGTCTGCGCTCCGTCCTCGGCTGCGAGATCCGCGGCGAGGTCGCGAACCAGCGCGCTGAGATCGCCTTGAGCGATCGCCGCGGGCGCCTCGCGCACCATCATTGCGCCGGGGCCGAAGCCCTCGACGATGAGGCCGAGCCCCGCGAGCTCTTCCGCATGCGCATCGATCAACGCCGCGGCCTCGGGATCGAGGTCGACGACGAGCGGCGTCAGCAGGATCTGCCGCTCGATCGAGCCCTTCTCGCGCTCAAGCTTGAGCCGCTCATAGACGATGCGCTCATGCGCGGCGTGCTGGTCGACAATGACGACCCCGTCCCTGGTCTGGGCGATGATATAATTCTCGTGCACTTGCGCCCGCGCCGCGCCAAGCGGAGCGGCGAGGTCGCGCTCGTTCGCCACGGCCGCCGGCACGGGCGCGGAGGGCGTAAGTTCGGCGAAACTGTCTTGCGCGGGTTCCGCAAACCTCGGGGCGGCGGGCGAGGCGCGCCAGTCCCAGCGGGGAGAATAGGACGGTCCGCGATAGGATTGTAGGGGACGCATGGCGAGGATCGTCGCCGTCCCGCCGGTCGTCGAAGCCCGATGCAGCGCCTCGTTCAAATGGTGCTTGATCGCGCCGACGATCAGGCCGCGGATCGCCTGCGCGTCGCGAAAGCGCACTTCGGCCTTGGCCGGATGGACGTTAACGTCGACTTGCGCCGGGTCGCATTCGACGAAGAGCGCCGCGACCGCATGCCTGTCCGGGGGGAGAAAATCGAGATAGGCGCCCCTGAGCGCGCCGGCGAGCGTCTTGTCGCGCACCGCGCGACCGTTCACGAACAGGAACTGCTGGGAAGCGTTCGGGCGGCTATAAGTCGGCAGGCCGATCCGGCCGGACAGGCGCGCACCCTCGCGCCGGGCGTCGAGCGCGACCGAATTGCGAGCAAAGTCGTCGCCGAGCGCCTGGCGGAGCCGCTCAGCGAAGCCCGCTTCGCCCGCGCTCGCGGCCGGCCAGTCGAAATTTGATCCGAGATCGGTCGCGAAGGAGAAGCGCGCCTCCGGCGCCGCCATCGCCAGGCGCTTGACCGCGTCCGCGGCAGCGAGCGCCTCGGCCCGGTCGGATTTGAGGAATTTGAGCCGCGCAGGGGTGGCGGCGAACAAGTCGCGCGCCTCGACCCGCGCGCCGAAAGGTGACGCGCAGGGTTCGATTGCGCTCTTCGCTCCGTCCTCGACCAGAAGCTTGAGGCCATGCGGCGCGCCTGGACTGCGGGTGCGGATTTCGAGTCGCGAGACCGAGGCGATCGAGGGCAAGGCCTCGCCCCGGAAGCCGAAAGTGGCGATTTGCAGGAGGTCGCCATGAGGCAGTTTCGAGGTCGCATGCCGCTCGACGCTGAGCGCGAGATCGGCCTCGTCCATGCCCCGCCCGTCGTCGACGACCCGGATGAGCCTCCGCCCGCCGGCTTCGATCGTGACCTCGATCGATTTCGCCCCGGCGTCGAGCGCGTTCTCGACCAATTCCTTGATCGCGGCCGCCGGCCGCTCGATCACCTCGCCCGCGGCGATGCGGTCGATGGTCAGGGGATCGAGTTCGGCGAATCGGCATGGGGAGTTCGGACCTCACCGTCGATTATCGCATTGGCGGGCGCACAGTGAAAGCGTTAGCGTTGGTGCGATGGTGTTCGCGGTCCTTGTCGCGGCGGACAACATCCGGCTTTCCAAAGCCGGGCGCCTTACGCCTATGTGAAGCCTCAGACGCCCGCTTCAACTCAGTGGCGCGCTTCGCAACTTGCCGCAGCGGGTCTCTGGAAGACGCCGACGGACATCACGAAGCTGCTCATTGAGGTCGGCAATGCTCTCAGCGGCAGTGGGACGGTTCTGACGAAGCCGAGCGCGAGCGCCATGCTCTCCTCGGTCGACAATTTTCGATATCGTTTTGGGCGGCGCGATCCGGAACATCGGCCAACCGATCCTGCTGTTCATGAAGAACGGCATCAATGTCGGCTTCACGAGCTGGCTTGCCTTCTACCGCGAACGTGGCGGAGAGGAAGGTCTAGTGGTGTTCACCAACTATGATGCGCATACAGAGCCCGGCTGGCAGCCAAAGGTGTTTACGGCGATCTTCGAGGCGGCGGCGAAGGCGATGAGCTGGCCGGATTCTCCCGGCCTTGAGGACAGCGGACCGCCGGTTCGCGGTTGAGCGGGCGCTAACGAAGGACTAAAATCCCTCGGGCCGTCCAACCACTGTCGTATGCAGCGAGCCGTCGCCGAAAGCGCGGTGCGCCGCGCGCTTCACGCTTTCCATTGTCACAGCGCCGATCTCGCGGTTGCGCTCGACGAGCCACTCGGGCGCGCGGCGCTCGAGCTGGATGTGGACAAGCTGCGAGGCGATCTTGGCCGAGGTGTCGAAGCGCAGCGGATAGGAGCCGATCAGGTAGGTCTTACCCTTTTCAAGTTCCTCCTCGTTGAGACCGTTCAGGGCTACGTCGCGGATCTCGGCCGAAGCGACGTCGAAAGATTCGCGTGCACGCTCGTTCTTCGTAGTGGTGCCGCCGTAGAAATAGGCGCCTTGCTCAAGGGAATAGAAGGTCCCGAACACGGTATAGGCGAGGCCGCGCTTCTCGCGCACCTCCCGGAACAGGCGCGACGTCATCGAGCCCGAGCCGCCGAGAACATGTGCGGCGACGACACTGGGGATGAAGTCCGGGTCGTCACGCTTGAGCGCCGGCCGGCCAAAGCGGATCGTCGATTGGGGCACGTCGAGGTCGATCTGGTCGATCGAGCCCAGGCCCGCGAAAGCAGCGCTGGGAATGGATTTAAGGTCGCCCTTCGCCGGCAGGTCGGCGAACGCCTTATCGACGAGCGCCGCCGCGGCCCTTTCCTCGATTGCGCCAACGACCGCGATCAGCAGTTGATCGCGCGCGATCCCCCTCTTCGCGGCCTTGACGAGATCGGTCCGCTCGATTTGGGCAAGGGTCTCGAGCGTCCCGTCGGCCGGCTGGCCGTATGGGTGACCGGGAAAGGAATTCGCCTTCCAGTTACGGGCGGCGAGGGTCGCTGGATCGTTGGCGTCGTGGCGCAGGCGCGCGTTCATGTGCTCGCGCACGCGTTCGAACGGCTCCTGGTCGAACCGGGGGGCGTTGATCGCAAGCCGCAGGAGCTCGGCGGCGCGATCGAGGTTCTTGGTCAGCGTGCGCATGCGCCCGCTCCAATGATCACGGTCGCAATGGAACGACATTTCGACCGCGATCTCGTCGAGAGCGCGGTGAAACGCCTGCGAATCGAGTTCCCCCGCGCCCTCGTCTAGAAGCGCCGACATCAGCGCGCCGAGGCCCGCCTTTTCCGCAGGATCTTGCGCTGAGCCCCCGCGCAGCGCGAATTCGAGCGAAACAAGCGGCACCGCGTGGGATGGGACGAGCCAAAATTTCAACCCGCGCGGACTGACGACGACGTCGACATTCACGGCGGAGTGAGGGGCTGAAACGGAGAGGTGCTTTTGCATGGGCGTTTCCATAATCGTTTCTATGGGTTTGTTTTTGGCTCCGACGGAGCGGAAGGTTCAGGCCGCTAAGCCGCCTCCTCGACCAAAGGCATAAGATATCCGGTCACCGCGGGCTTATGATCGAGCCAGCGGCCTGCCGCTCCAATCACGTCTTCCGCGTTCACGCGTTCGATCCTCGCCGGCCATTCCTCAACGTCGCGCAGGGTTTGGCCAATCGCCAAGGACGAACCGTACCATCGGGCGAGGTCCGATTGGCTGTCTCTGGCGTAGATGGCGTCGGCGACCATGCGGGTCTTCGCCCGCTCAAGGTCGCCAGCGTCGATCCCGTCATGCACGAACTTCGCCAGCGCCTGATCAAACGCCTTATCGAGCGCGTCGAGCGATACGCCCGGCGCAGGCGTCATGTTGACAATGAACCGGCTCTGGTCGACTGCGGCGCCGTGATAGTAGGCCCAGGCGGAGACGGCGATCCGCTCCTCCATGACCAGCGTTCGATAGAGAAAGCTGGTCTGCCCCCCGCCGAACAGATGGGCGAGCAATTCGAGGGCTTCCGCTTCGCCCTCGGGCGCGGTGCGGGCCGAGGGCGCGAGATAGTGCCGCTGCCACCCTGGCTGCTCGACCTTGTCATCGGCGACCTTCACCAACCGGTTGGCGACGGTCGGGGGCTCCATCGGGCGCACGCGCTCGGGTTTCGCCCCGCGCGGCTTGATCTTGCCATAGGTCTCCTCGGCCAGCGCGCGCGCTTCGTCCGGCTCGACGTCGCCCGCCACAATGAGGATCGCGTTCTCGGGCGTGTAAAAGCGCTTGTAATAGGCGAGCGCATCCTCGCGATTCAGACTTTCGATCTCATGCCCCCAACCGATGACGGGAATCCCGTAAGGGTGATGCGTGAACAGTGCCGCCTGCACCGCTTCACCAAGCTGCGCGCCGGGATCGGTGTCGCAATGCATGCGCCGCTCCTCAAGCACCACGTCGCGCTCTGGCGCAACGATGTCGTCGGTCAGGGTCAAGCCCGTCATGCGATCGGCTTCGAACGCCATGCAGGCTCTGAGGTGCTGCTTGGCGATCTGCTGGAAATAGGCGGTGAAATCGTTGCCGGTGAAGGCGTTCTCCATGCCGCCGACCTCGGAAATGAACTCCGAGAACGCACCCTTGGGATGGCGTTTTGTTCCTTTGAACATCAGATGTTCGAGAAAGTGGGCGATGCCGGATTTGCCCGGCGGATCGTCGGCGGCGCCGTTACGATACCAAACCATGTGGGTGACGACCGGGGCGCGATGATCGGGGATGACAACGACGTCGAGACCGTTGGCGAGGGTGAAGTTCACGACATGCGGCGCGGAAGAAGGAGAAGACGTCATCGCGGTCCAATCGAAACAAAAGGGTTCCGCCCGACCGGTCGCCGAGCGGCGCGATCGTGACGATCACGCGACATATAAACCGCCTGACGGCTTCTCGCTAGGCGGGGGTTTGCGGGCGTCGGGGCGACCGCCGCCGTCATCAACGCACCCGACCCTCCAGCGCCTGCTTGATCTCGTCCAAGGCCCTCGGATCCTCAATCGTCGCCGGGGTTGACCAGGGGTCGTGATCGGCGATCTTCTTCATCGTCCCGCGCAGGATCTTGCCGGAGCGGGTTTTCGGCAGGCGGGGCACGACGAAAGCCATCTTGAAGGCAGCGACCGGGCCGATTTTGTCGCGCACCAGCTGGACAACCTCGGCTTCGATCTCATGCGCAGGCCGGTTGACGCCTGCCTTTAAGACCACAAAACCGCAAGGCGTTTCGCCTTTGACTTCATCTTTGACGCCAAGCACGGCGCATTCCGCGACATCCGGGTGCCCCGCGACCACCTCCTCCATTCCGCCGGTCGACAAGCGATGTCCGGCGACGTTGATGATGTCGTCGGTCCGACCGAGGATGGTGAGATAGCCGTCTTCGTCGATAAAACCGGCGTCGGCGGTTTTGTAGTAGCCTGGGAACTCGTTGAGGTAACTCTCGCGCATCCGCTCGTCCTGGCGATAGAGCGTCGGCAAGCAGCCAGGCGGCAACGGCAGCTTGATGACGAGCGAGCCCATTGTCCCAGCCGGCACGGCCTTCGTCGCTTCATCGACGACGTGAACGTCGTAGCCCGGCATGGGCACGCTCGGCGAGCCGAGCTTGACCGGAAGGATCCCAAGGCCGACCGGATTGGCCGCGATCGGCCAGCCGGTCTCGGTCTGCCACCAATGATCGACCACCGGGACGCCAAGAACGTCTTGAGCCCAGGCGACCGTGTCCGGGTCGGCGCGCTCGCCGGCCAGGAATAAGGTTCGAAGAGAGGTGACGTCGTAATTCTTGATAAGCTTGGCCTCCGGATCCTCCTTTCGCACAGCGCGCAAGCCAGTCGGCGCGGTGAAGAACGCGGCGACGTTGTAATCCTGGATCACCCGCCAATAGGCGGCCGCGTCAGGCGTCCCGATCGGTTTGCCTTCGTAAAGGACGCTGGCGCAGCCTTGCAGGAGCGGCCCATACACGATGTAGGAATGGCCGACGACCCAGCCGATGTCGGAGCCGGTCCAAAAGGTCTCGCCGGGCTTGACGTCGTAAATCGCCGACATCGACCATTTGAGCGCCACCAGATAGCCGCCGATGTCCCGCACCACGCCCTTCGGCACGCCAGTCGTGCCGGAAGTGTAAAGAATGTAGAGCGGATCGGTGGCGGCGAGGTCGGCGCAAGGCGCTCGCTTGCCTGCGTTCGTGGCGGCGCCGACAAGCGTGGTCCAGTCCTGGTCTTGACCCTCGATCATCTGGGCTTCGACCTGCGGGCGCTGATAGACGAGCGAGGTCGCCGGCTTGTGCCGGGCGAGCGTGATCGCGAGATCAAGGAGCGGCTTGTACTCGACGATCCGGCCCGGCTCGACGCCGCAGCTTGCAGAGAGAACGACCTTCGGCTCAGCGTCATCGATGCGGGTCGCGAGCTCCTTGGCGGCGAAGCCGCCGAACACCACCGAATGTACGGCGCCGATCCGCGCTGAGGCGAGCATGGCGACGATCGACTCCGGAATCATGGGCATGTAGATCAGAACGCGGTCGCCCGCCACGACCCCAAGGTCGTGGAGCACAGCGCCGAGCGTCGCCGTCTCGTCGAGAAGTTCGCGGTAGGTGAGAGCGCGCTTGATCCCCGTGACAGGGCTGTCGTAATAGAGCGCGACCTGGTCGCCGCGACCCGCCTCGACATGCCGATCAAGCGCGTTGTAGCAGGCGTTGCAACGGGCATCGGGGAACCAGCGGCCGTAGACGCCGGCGTCGGGATCGAAAATGCGCTGCGGCGGCCTTGTCCACGCGATCGCGCGCGCGGCCTCTGCCCAGAAGGCTTGCGGATCGACCCGCCAGCGATCATAGGACTGCCGATAGCCGCTGGTCATCGTTTCGCTCCCTTCGCCCCGACTTGGGCGCGCGTCCATTGCGCGCGAACTGTCGCGCCGGGCGCGTCGGAACGCAATGTCAGCCGTACCGCGGCGGCCCGGCCAACAATCCGATCGGTTGGCGCTCGCAGGAAAGACCGAATGTCGGGCGAAACGCAATTTTACCTTATGGCTATCCCAGCCGTGATCCTTCTGGGTCTGTCAAAGGGCGGGTTCTCAGGCCTCAGTTCGCTGGCTATGCCTATGATGTCGCTCGTCTCCTCGCCGGTCAGGGCGGCGGCCATCGTGCTACCAATTCTGATTGTCCAGGACTGGGTGAGCGTGTGGGCGTTTCGGCGCGACTATTCGCTCCGGAACCTCACTATCTTGATCCCTTCCGCGGTGATCGGAGTGACGCTTGGCTGGCTGCTCGCGGCGCGCGTCAGCGAGGAAGTGGTTCGTCTCGCGATCGGTGTGATCTCAATCGCTTTTGTCGCCTACATGCTGATCCGGGATCGGCTGGGACGCGCTCCGGTCGAGAAGCCCGGCGTCCCGAGCGGAGTCCTGTGGGGTTCTCTGTCCGGTTTCACGAGCTTTGTAAGCCATGCCGGGGCGCCGCCGTTCCAAGTCTATGTCATGCCGCAATATCTGGAGCCGCGAATATTCGCCGGTACGGCGACCATTTTCTTCGCCGCTGTGAACCTGCTAAAGCTTCCGGGTTATTTCCTCCTCGGTCAGCTTAGCCCCGACAATCTCGTTGTGTCCGCTTGGTTGCTTCCGGTTGCGGTGTTGTCGACCTTTGCCGGCGTCTGGCTGGTCCGACGGGTGTCCGCCGACCGGTTCTACGCGGCGATCCTCGCGCTTACCTTCCTCATCGGAGCGAAGTTGACCTATGATGCCGTCCGGGCGCTCGCTTGAGGGAGAAGGTTCTGGGGCCGACAAGCATATCTGCTGACAAAACCGGTTCAAACGAAACCTTGATCAGCGCCGTCAAGCCGCCTATCCCCGCCAACAGGCGCATAGTCGAGCAAATTCCCGCCTTCGCGACGATCGGGCTCTTCGGCTATGTCGTCGACGCGACAATCACATATGCCTGCGCAAAATACCTCGCCCTGCCGCCCGAGCTCGCCAGGCCGCCGGGCTTTATCGTCGCCACGATCGTCAATTTCAATCTGAACCGATCGATCACGTTCCGACACTCGCGGGCGCCGCTCTTTCGCGCCTTCCTTCGCTATTGCGGCGTCGCCTCCCTAGGGCTGGCGGTCAACTACGCAGTCTACTCGGCTTGCGTTGCTTTGGCTCCAAAGCTGGAAATCGCTGTCACTCCGGCGATCCTGCCGCTGTTCATCGCCGCCGGCAGTGGCGCGGCAATGGTTCTGACCTTCGCGGGCTTTCAATTCTTCGCCTTTCGGCCATAGGGATCGCCAATTGTCTGGCCCAAAGCTTGCTGAAGCACGCTATGATCGCGTCGAAGCGCTGTGGAGCTCCGATTTATGTCCCTCTCGCCCTATGACTGCGACCTCGATCGCAATCCGGCTAATTTTCAGCCGCTGACGCCGCTGACTTTTCTTGAGCGCTCGGCTGCGGTGTTTCCGGATCGGCTCGCGATCGCCCACGGGCCCCTTCGCCGCAACTACCGCGAGTTCCACGCTCGAACGAAGAAGCTCGCCTCGGCGCTCGCCAAGCGCGGTTTTATGCGTGGCGACACTATCGCCGCCATGCTCCCAAACACCCCGGCGATGCTCGAATGCCATTATGGCGTCCCGATGTGCGGGGCCGTGCTCAACGCGCTCAACACGCGTCTTGACGCGGGCTCGATCGCTTTCATGCTCGATCACGGCGAGGCGAAGGCGCTCATCGTCGACCGGGAATTTTCGGCAGTCATCGGCGCCGCGCTCCAGCGGGCGAAGGTCCAACCGCTGCTTATCGATTATGATGATCCGGAATACGACGGACCCGGCGAACGGTTGGGGAGCCTTGATTACGAGGCTCTGATTGGAGAAGGCGACGAGGCTTACGAGCGCGTGGCGCCCAGCGACGAATGGGATGCGATCGCGCTCAACTACACTTCGGGCACAACCGGCGATCCCAAGGGCGTCGTTTATCACCACCGCGGCGCGAACCTCCTCGCCGCCGGCAACATCCTCACCGCCGACATCGGCCGCCACCCGGTCTATCTCTGGACGCTGCCGATGTTTCATTGCAATGGCTGGTGCTTCCCCTGGTCAATCAGCGTGAAGGCTGGGGTGCATGTCTGTTTGCGGCAGGTGCGCGCCAAGCCGATCTTCGACCTCATCGCCGAGCACAAGGTCACCCACATGTGCGGCGCGCCGATCGTCATGTCGATCCTGCTCAACGCGAGCGACGACGAGAAGCGGCCGCTGCCGAACATCGTGCGCTTCTGTACTGCTGCGGCTCCCCCGCCAGCGGCGGTGCTCCAGGCAATGGGCGAAGCTGGCTTCGAGGTGACCCATCTCTATGGGCTGACGGAGGTCTATGGGCCGGCGGTTATCAACGATTGGAAGGAAGAGTGGAACGCGCTTGACCCCGATGTCCAAGCGCATCTCAAGGCGCGGCAAGGCGTCCGTTATCACGCTCTCGAAGCTCTCGACGTGATGGATCCTGAGACGATGAGGCCCATGCCGGCCGACGGAGAAACGATGGGCGAAGTGATGTTCCGCGGCAATGTGGTGATGAAAGGCTATCTCAAGAACAAGGCTGCAACGGAGAAGGCGCTGGCGGGCGGCTGGTTCCATTCGGGCGACCTCGGCGTCAAGCACAAGGACGGCTATGTGCAGCTCAAGGATCGGTCGAAGGACATCATCATTTCCGGCGGCGAGAATATCTCCTCAATCGAGGTCGAGGACGCGCTGTTCGCGCATCCCGGCGTCCAACTCGCAGCTGTGGTTGCCCGGCCCGACGACAAATGGGGCGAAACCCCCTGCGCCTTCGTTGAGATGAAGCCAGGGCATATCGCGACCGCCGACGAGTTGATCGAATGGTGCCGGGCGCGGCTTGCGCGTTACAAGTGCCCGCGTGACATCGTCTTCCAGGAAATCCCGAAGACGTCGACTGGCAAGGTGCAGAAATTCGCGCTGCGCGAGCGCGCCAAGGCCCTCGAAGTGAAGCCTTCATAACATGATGCGTTCCGACGCCTGGCCGCAACATTGCCGCGCAGCGCTGGTCCGAGCGGTCAGCTCCGCGGCGTCGCAGTTCCCCTCCCCGGGGGAGGAGGCGCCGAAGCGGGTCCACGACGTTCGCAAGACCCTGAAAGAAGCTCGTGCGATCGCACGGCTTTTTCTCATCTGCATCGGGGAGCCGGCTCGGGTGACGATCACGACCTTGGCCGCGACGCGCCGCCAGATCGGCCGGGCTCGCGACCTCGACGCCATGGCCACTCGCGTCCAGCGTCTCGAGCTCCCGCCCGCAGTCTTCGAACCGCTGACGGCGGCGATCGCACGCGAACGGGAGGCGGCCCAGCGCGCTCGTCGCGGCCTCTCCGCCAGCACGCCGCGCGCGCGGCTGAACGCCATCGTTAGGCGGCTCGAGGGGTGGGACTTGAGCGCGGTTGGCGCGGACGAGATTGTCGATGCCGTCTCACGAACCTACCGACAGGCGCAGCGGCGCGGCCTTATCGCTTTTGAAACCGAGGATCCGACGGCGCTTCACGCTTCGCGCTCCCGGGTCGTCGACCTGCGCTATCAGCTCTCCCTCCTCTCCTGCGCGTGGCCGGAAGCCCTCAACGCGCAGGCCGAAGCTTTGAACGATCTTCGCGAGGCGCTTGGCGATTTTAATGACCTGCACGTGCTTGAGACATTTGCGGCGGAACACGGCGGCTTGTCGACGCTCGGGTTGGAGGAGCTCGGCGCCCGAATCGCCTTGAAGCAGAAAAAGCTTAAGCGGCGCGCGAGCGTCGAGTTCGATCGGCTGTTCGCTGAGGCTCCAAGCGCCTTTGCGACCCGGATTGCGGCGTACCTGAGCCACCCAATCGCCGAACCGAAGGTCGGGCAGGATGAGCCGGCTGCGGCCAAGGCGGCTTCTGCGGCCTAACGAATTCCACTCAGAATTCCGCTTCGGCATGCCGTAGGTGGCGAACAATAGACTGAAGTTGACAGGGGAAAAACTTTCAACCACGCTCCGTTGTGCGCTAGGGGGTCACTGGCTCCAAGATCAGAACGCGGGGGGACGCTCGAGGGATACTCCTCATGCGCTATTCTCTTGTGTGCGCAAAGATGGAGATTTCGGATGAAAAAGACATATTGGGCGGGGGTGGTGGCCCTTGCGGGAATGGCGTTGGTCGGTCAGGCGCATGCCGCCACGATGCCCATCACATTCAGCGGCGAAGGCGTCAGCGGATCGCTTGTGATAACTTTCGGTCCCGGCACGGATGCGAGATTTTCAAACGCTTTCGAGATCACGGGCGTTACCGGGACATTTACAGATACCAACAATGGTCTCGATATTGTCAATGCGTCCGTGAGCGGGCTTCAGCCAATCAACCGCGCCACGCCCGGTGACCCGAACAATGTGGGCTTTGCGCCGAATGATTTCAGCACGTTTTCGGTGGCGTCGGGCCTGCCCCCAGTTAGCAATGGCGTCTTGACTTACGACAATCTTTTCTGGCCTGGCGGGGCGTCGCAAACAGCGTGGGATTACCCCGGTGCAGGTAACTTCCTGGACATCTACGGGCTGATGTTCCAGATCGGCGGGGGCGACGTCGTCGATCTGTTCAGCAATGGCGTCGGGTTTGGCAACAACCCCGGAGACACCAACGTCTTCGGCGTCGCCGTCGCCAATCAGGACGTGGCATTGGACTACGTCGCCAATGGCGTATCGGCGTCGACTCCCGAGCCCTCGACTTGGGCGATGATGATCCTTGGCTTCGCGGGCCTCGGCTTTGCCGGCCATCGCTCCTCGCGCAAGGCAGTCCTCGCGGCGTAAACGCAGCGATCCAAAAGAAAGAAAAAGCCGCCCCTCGGGGCAGCTTTTTTGTCGGCGCTTGCCGCCCTCGCTCTGCGCCTCAGGCGGCGCCGCGCGCGCCGATCAGGAGCGCGACGCCAAAGGTCAGCACCGCCAGCGCCGCGGCGAGCTCGAACCCCTTCGCCACCAGCGCCAGGCGGGAATTCTCTCCCGCCGCAAGACGCATCGCGGTCGACTTGGCGAAAACGGCTATCCAGGCGAGCGCCCCCGTCGTCACCGCCGTGCCGATCGCCATGGCGAAAGCGGCGGCGACGCCGGCGGCGAACAGCCCTTGCGACATCGCGAACACCAGCACCAGGATCGCGCCCGAGCACGGACGCGCGCCCGCCGCGATGACTGTTCCCGCCGCGGCCCGCCATGAAAAGGGGCCGTTGAGCGAAGCGGGATCGGGCATATGCAGGTGTCCGCAGGCGTCCTCCTGTTCGCCTATCGCGTCGGGGGTCCCTGCTCGATAGGCCGCCGCCGAAAGGCTCAGGGCTGGGCGTTCCCATGCGACGCCAGCATAGGCCGGGGCGGAAGCCAACGCGCGGCGGCGCTCTGTGTGCTCATTCAATGCTGCAAGGAGCGCCGAGCCTTTCCGCCAAACCAGCCACGCTCCTATGGCGGCGACGCCCAAATAGCTTGCGAGCTCGATCCAGTCGGCGGCGTGCGTCATCTGCGAAGCCGTCGCCTGAAAGATAAACCCGGCCGCGCCGACGAGGGCGATCGCGATCAGCGCCTGAAGTAACGCCGCCATGAGCGCCATCGCCGCGCCGCGTTTGAGCGACGTTTCATTGGCCAGCATGTAGGAGGCGAGGACCGCCTTGCCGTGTCCAGGGCCAGCCGCATGCACGACGCCATACGCAAGCCCAAGGCCGACCAGGCCCCAGGCGGCGCTTGGATTGCCGTTCAGCGCGTGCACTTTCGCGGCCATGAGGTGGGTGAGCGACGATTGCTGGGCCATGAGCCAGCCAGTGACGCCGCCTCCCCCGCCACCTCCCCCCTCGCCGCCCGCGACAGCAAACGGGCGCTGCGAAAGCTGGGCGGAAGCGCCAACAGCCGATCCGGCCCAAGCCGCGCATCCAAGAGCGAATTGTCCGAATGCGCGCTTCGTCATGGGCACGCGACAATGGCGGCGCTCGCCATTTTGAAGCCGAAATTCGTTCCCGGCGAAAGGTTGGTGAAGAACGACTCAGTCAGCTTCTGCTTGTCGCCGGCGTCGATCGGTTTGGGCTTAGCCACGGTCGCCGTGCAACCTGATGGAGCGGAAACCAGCGTCACCGGGTCCTTGTCGTCGAATTCGAAGTCGATGAAAAATTCCGGGTCGGCCACCCGAAGGGTGAGGAACTTGGTGATGGGGGTTGGCGTCTTCAGCGGCAGAGTGACGTGGAACTCGACCAGATGGTCGGGCCGCTCCTGCATCCAGTAATCCGTAACGTTGCCGAAATCCATGGATGTTCCGGCGATCTTCAACGTGGTGAAATAACCGATTTCCGCCAAGCTCCCGGCGTTTTCCTTGGCCAGTGGAGCGAACTGCTCTTTCTTGACGAGCTGGCCCGCCGGAGCGAGGCCCTGGGTGGCGAAAGACGAATACATCTCGTCGAAAACCCAGTCGTGAATCACCGCCGAGACCTTCCCGTCGGGCGTGAACGCGATCTGGCTCTTGACGGTAATCCACACATGCGGATGCGCGCGAGCCGGCGTCGCGGCCGCAAGTCCGAGCGCGAGGCTCAACGCCAAGCTGCTCCAATTCCGCTGTCGGGCGCCCATTACGAGGCTTCCTTGCTGGCAAAGTGCGGCGACGAGATGGCGCGCGGGCTCAAACATGGTTGAGTGAAACTTAACCCGCCATGGTTCAATGATTCTTAAGGCAATCGGCGCAAGTTCGCGCCATGGCGCGTTGCGTTCCGCCTGTCTTGCTCGTGTTTATCACGGCTCTCGGCCTGGGGAGCTGCGGATTTCCTGGCCTTCCCGAGCGGCCGGTCTGGCGCGCGCAAGCGGAAGACGCCTGCTTCGCCCGCAAGCAGGTGACGCTTTCCGACGCCATCGTCGCCGCGCCCGAGATCAACGGCCCAGGCATCTGCGGCATGACGCGGCCCCTCAAGGTCTCGGCGCTCGCCGATCGCTCGATCGCCGTCGACCAGACGCTGACCATCGACTGCCCGATGATTCCGGCGCTTGAGGCCTGGCTCAACGCCATTGTCGAGCCCGACGCGCAGGCCCGTTTCGGGCAGAAGGTCGCGACCGTCAACGTGTTCGGGGCCTATAGCTGCCGGGGAATTGACAACGTGCCGGGCGCTCGCCTCTCCGAACACGCATTCGGCAACGCGGTCGACATCGCCGGCTTCACCCTCGCCGATGGCCGGCGCGTCGATTTCGTCCACGACTGGAAGACAGCGGACAGCCAGGAAGCAGCCTTCCTGCACGAGGTCCACGCGGGCGCCTGCCAATATTTCACGACCGTCCTAGGGCCGGGCGCCGACGTCTTCCACTACAACCACATCCACCTCGATCTCGCCAATCATGGCTCGACCGACACAGGTCCCCGGCGCATCTGCAAGCCGACCCCTGCGCCAAACCTCTTGCCGGCGCCGGGCCCTCGCGACGGCCTGCCCCCTGCGCCCGAGATCGAAGAGCCGCTCGACATCGCGCATTTCAGCGCGCCGGGCGGCGGCGCTCCGCCTCCAGCCGACGCTTCCTCCGGACCGAGCGAAGCCCCGGACGGCGCCTTGCCCCCGGCGCCTATGGGCGAGAGCGATCCCGCACCGCCGATCCTCCCGGCCGGCGCGGGCCCAAGCATCGACCCGAGCCCGACCTCCTCGATCCGTGACCACGACAATTAGGGCGCGGCTCGTCAAGCCGCGTATAGCGGCCCTTGAGCGCCCGTTCGGAGGTTTGAATAGACGCCAGTAAACGCGCTTAAACGCTACTAAACGCTAGTAAAATAGCTTGCATTTACTAGCGTTTATTTTTTCGAAATGAGCCTTTTCAAGTGGTTACGAGCGTTTGGAGTAAAAAAAATCTCTTGCTTCCGGCGCTCGGTCAAAAAGGAGCTCCCGCGCCTCCGTAAGCGTCCGTCTCTGCACGGTGATTGGGGCGTGCGCTGTCGCGGCATTTCGGGTTCCTTCGGGCAATGGAGGATCTCCGGTGGCGTCGAAACACTTCGAGAACAGAGCCAGGCGGCAATGGTGGTCGGTTCACGTGGAGGCGTGGCGTCGTAGCGGCCTCAGCCGAGCCCGATATTGCAGCGCGCACCGGCTGACGGAGGGGACATTCGTACGCTGGCTGAAGGCCCTGGAAGGCGCCGATGGCGCCCGGAAAGCAGCGGAACTCTTGCGCGAGCAGCGTCTCTTGCGTCGTCGCCGGGGTCCTTCTCCGCTGTGCAAATCCAAGCGTTCGATCGCCGTCCAGGCGTTCTGGGCAATGCATGTCGAGGCGATGACGTGGAGCGGAATGGCGGCTGCGCATTACGCCGCCGCACATCATATCTCGGTGATCAGCCTGCGGCGCTGGCGCGATCTTCTCGAGGGCGGCGAGGTCGAGGTCGACTGGCGCGCCCGTCTTCATCCGAGCGCCCGCCCGAAAATAAGCGGCGGCGCTAGCAGCGCTGCTAAGAGAGAAACGCTCGAAACGAGCTTGACAGAGGCTCCGAAGAGCGAACCGCCGCGCGATCGGCGGGGGAACCGGCGCAGCTTCACCGATGAAGAGAAGCTCGCCATCGTGATGGAAACGGAACAGGCCGGGGTGAGCGTGGCGGCGATTTGTCGCCGCCATGGCGTCGCAACCAGCATGGTGTTCCGCTGGCGCGCCGACCTCGGCCTCGGCAAGGCCAAGCCCGCGAAACTGGCGGCCGTGACGCTGGCCGACGGACGAACGGGCGCAAGGTCAACGCCTTTCGTGCTGTACGATCTGTTGCAGCCGCCTGTCGGCATGGCCGCGGTCGATCTGCCCGATGGACGGCGGGTGTTCGCCCCATCGGGCGCCGATCCGGATGCGGTGCGGCGACACGTCGCTGAGCGGGAGGCGGTACGATGATGATCGTTCCGGCCGGCGTGAAAGTGCATCTGGCGCTGGGCTACACCGACATGCGGAAGGGCATGGATGGGCTCGCGATGCTGGTTCAGGGCACGCTGAAGAAGGATCCGTTCTGCGGCCACCTCTTCGCCTTCCGAGGCAGGAGAGCGTCGATGCTGAAGATCCTGTTCTGGGACGGCAACGGGCTGTGCCTGTTCACCAAGCGGCTCGATCGGGGCGGCTTCGTGTGGCCTCGGATGGTAGGCTTCGAAGGCTCCGTCGCGCTCAGTCCGGCGCAGCTCGCCATGCTGATCGAAGGCATCGACTGGCGCGCTCCAGAGCGCGTCTGGAGACCGGCGATGGCTGGTTGAAAATGCGCTGAACATCAAGCAAACAATAGAGAAAATGCTGGGCTTGGAGGGACGTTCAAAGTAGAATTGAGCATGCGAATCGATCTCGACAATCTGCCTGTCGATACGTCTCTTCTGCACCATCTGGTGCGCGACATGGCGGCGGTCGTCGAAAGCCGCAACGGCGAGATCGAGCGCCTTCAGCTCATCATCAAGAAGCTCCAGCGGGCGCAGTTCGGACGCCGCTCCGAACGCCTCGACCCCGACCAGATGGCGCTCGCTCTCGAGGACCTCGACAGCGATGTCGCGCGCGTTCGCGAAAGCCGCCCGGCGGTCGAAACAAGCGCGGAGGAAACGCCGGCCGATACGCGGTCCCGGCGCAAACCGCTGCCCGATCATCTGCCGCGCGAAGATGTCCGGCTCGATGTCGATAGCCAGGCCTGCGCGTGCTGCGGCGGCGCGGTCCATTCCATCGGCGAGAGCGTGAGCGAGATGCTGGACTGGGTTCCCGCGCAGCTTCGCGTCCTGCGCATCGCCCGTCCAAAATACGCTTGCCGCGCCTGCGGTACGATCGCTCAGGCGCCGGCTCCGGAACGCCCGATCGCCGGCGGCATGGCGACGCCGGCGCTGCTCGCGCAGGTGCTGATCGCCAAATATTGCGATCACACGCCGCTCTATCGTCAGTCGCAAATCTTCGCCCGGCATGGAGTCGATCTCGCGCGCTCGACGCTGGCCGGATGGGTCGGCGGCGCCTGCTGGTGGCTGGAAGCCCTGCACGAGCGGCTGTGCAAGAATGTCTTCGCGTCCAACCATCTCTTTGCCGACGATACGCCGGTTCCCGTGCTCGATCCGGGCCGCGGGCGAACGAAAACGGGGCGACTTTGGGTTTACGCGCGCGAACAACGGCCATGGTGCGGACCCGAGCCGCCAGCGGCGGTCTTCCTGTTCGCGCCCGACCGCAAGGCGGAACGTCCGGCCGCGCATCTCGAAAACTTCAAGGGCGTGCTCCACGTCGACGGCTATGCCGGCTTCGAGCGCTTGACCGCCAATGGCGATGTCGTACTTGCCGCCTGTTGGGCGCACACGCGACGCAAGTTCTACGAAGTCGCGGAAGCCACCGGCTCGCCCATTGCGGCCGAGGCGCTGAGCCGGATCGGCGAACTTTATGCCGTCCCTGTCATTCCAGGGTTGTCCAGTTTTGTCGAAGTCTGATTCCGCCATGGCAAAGCTTGTAGCACAAATTCTATTTTCCAGCAAGAAACAGTTCGCTTTTGTGGGCGGTTGATCCGGCGTGGATCGGGAAAGCCGTCATGGCCGGCTTGTGCCGGCCATCCACCAGCGCCGCCACAAATCTCTCACCCGCGCAACCTTCTGTCGGTGTAGACCTACCGACGGCCGGCTGAGCTCGTGGATGCCCGCCGAGCCCGGCCATGACGGAAAAACAGACCCTCGCCCAACCGAACGCTATAAGAGCGCTCGCCACTCGGCGTTTCGGATGAGGGGCCGCGCGCCCGCGGACGCCGGTACAGCGGGCGACCCGCGATGCCGCGAAGAGCCGTGATCGCGGCTCAAAGGCACGGGTCTGCGGTGGCGTTCCTCTCCATCGCCGTATAAAATGCCGCTGGGGAACTTCCGACCGCCAGCTAAGGCGGTTTTGGGATGGCCAGGATGCTGGCAGGCAGAGGGGCGCCAATTCGATGAGTGAGCAAGACAAGTTGCAGCGAACCGTGCTGCCGATTCCAGATCAAACGCCTGTGGGACTAACCACCTACGACGCGAAAGACCCGGATACGAAATTTCCTCCCATCCGGCAGTTGCGGCCGCCTGCGGGGCGCCGAACGTCCTCATCATCCTGATCGACGACGTCGGATACGGCGCATCGAGCGCCTTTGGCGGTCCGTGTTACACCCCGAACTTCGAAAAGCTTGCGGCCAACGGACTTAAGTTCACCCGGTTCCACACAACCGCGCTCTGCTCGCCGACTCGCCAGGCCATGTTGACCGGCCGCAATCATCATTCCGTCGGCATGGGCGGCATTACCGAAATCGCGACCTCGGCGCCGGGCTACAACTCAATCCTGCCGAACACCTGCTCGCCGCTCGCGCGGACTCTCAAGCTCAACGGCTATTCGACCTCGCAGTTCGGCAAATGCCACGAGGTGCCTGTCTGGCAAACGAGCCCCATGGGCCCGTTCAACTCCTGGCCGTCCGGCGGCGGTGGTTTTGAATATTTCTACGGGTTCATCGGCGGCGAGACGAACCAATATTATCCGGCCTTGTACGAGGGCACGACCCCGATCGAACCGGATAAGACCCCCGAGGAGGGCTATCACCTCACCACGGACATGACGACGAAGGCGATCAACTGGATCCGCCAGCAGAAGGCGCTCATGCCCGACAAGCCGTTTTTCACCTATTTCGCGCCCGGCGCGACGCATGCGCCCCATCATGTTCCGAAGGAATGGGCGGACAAGTACAAGGGTAAATTCGATCACGGCTGGGATAAGCTGCGCGGAGAAACTTTCGCTCGGCAAAAGAAGCTCGGCGTCATTCCCGAGGATTGCGAGCTAACCGCACGCCATTCCGAGATTCCGGCCTGGGAGACGATCATCGCGGCTATGAAGCCCGTGCTCGCGCGCCAGATGGAAGTCTATGCGGGCTTTCTCGAGCACACCGATCATCACGTCGGGCTGTTGATGGACGGGCTCAAGGACCTTGGCGTCCTGGACGACACCCTCGTTTATCTGGTGATCGGAGACAATGGCGCGTCCGCGGAAGGCTCGCTGCAGGGCTGCTTCAATGAGATGGCGCCGCTGACCGGCTTCCCCCAGTTGGAGACGGCCGAATTTCTGACTGAGCGGCTGGATAAGCTTGGCGGCCCCGAAGCCTATAACCACTACGCGGTCGGGTGGGCCCATGCGCTGTGTGCGCCCTACCAGTGGACGAAGCAGGTTGCGTCGCATTTTGGCGGCACGCGCAACGGCACGATCGTCCATTGGCCCAAGGGGATCAAAGCCAAGGGCGAGATCCGCACTCAGTTTCACCACGTGATCGACATTGCGCCGACCATCCTCGAAGCCGCTGGCCTGCCGCAGCCGATGTTCGTCAATGGGGTGCAGCAGCGCCCGATCGAAGGCGTCAGCATGCTGTACGCGTTTGACGATGCGAAGGCCGCAGAGCGGCGCGAGACGCAATATTTCGAAATGGCGGGCAACCGTGGAATCTATCACAAAGGCTGGACCGCGGTGACGCGGCACCGCACGCCGTGGTTGACCGGATCGGTCAAGCTGCCCGCCTTTGATGACGATGTCTGGGAGCTTTACGACACCACGACCGATTGGACTCAGGCGAAGGACCTCGCCAAGCAGCATCCGGACAAACTGCGGGAGTTGCAGCGGCTTTGGCTGATCGAAGCGGTGAAGTACAACGTCCTGCCGCTGGACGACCGGTTTGCCGAGCGCGCCAATCCGGACATCGCCGGGCGCCCGCAATTGATCAAGGGAAACCGGCAGCTTTTGTTCCGCGGCATGGGCCGGCTGACGGAAAGCTCGATCGTCAACACGAAGAACAAGTCGCACGCGCTGACCGCCGAGCTTATCGTGCCGCCGGCAGGCGCCGAGGGCGTCATTGTCGCGCTGGGCGGAATCATTGGCGGCTGGAGCCTGTACGCCAAGGGCGGCAAGCTCAAATATTGCTACAATTTCTATGGCGTGAACCGGTACACGATCGAGGGCTCCTCGACGATCCCCTCAGGCACGCATCAGGTTCGGATGGAGTTCAACTACGACGGCGGAGGTCTCGCCAAAGGTGGGACGGTCACCCTCTACGTCGATGGCGGCAAGGTCGGCGAAGGCCGGGTCGAGATGACGGAGCCGATGGTGTTTTCGGCGGACGAGACCTGCGATGTCGGCGACGAATTCGGTTCGCCCGTGACCTACGACTATCCCACGCCGAAAAAGTTCAGCGGCGAAGTGAGCTGGGTGGAGATCGATCTCGGGGAGGACGCGGTCAAACTCGATCACCTCATTACGCCCGAGCAGCGGCTGCAGCTCGCCATGGGAACCCAGTAAGGTTTATCTCGTCTCCGACCTGCCGCGAAACTCCCAATGCGGCGTTGGTATGGTCTGGAGGGCCCTTTAAGAAAGGGCTCTTGGAAACATCGGGAGGTTGATGGTCGTAGGCCGCTTCTTGCCGGGCGCCCTCACAAGAACGTTTCGGCGGTGAGCTGCGCCTTCAGCGCATCGGCCCGCTTGCGGATTGAAGCGAGTTCTTCAGAACCTTTTTTGGCCAAAGCCAGATAGGGGTACTTCATCCGGGGGTTTTTCGCGAAACGGCGATCGTGCCGCGCCAGGAAATCCCAATAGAGCGTCGTGAACGGACATGCGTCGTCACCGACCGATTTGCGGGGATCGTAACGGCACTGCGCGCAGGAATTGCTCATCTTGTCGATATAATTGCCGCTCGCTGCGTAAGGCTTCGTGCCGATCACGCCGCCGTCGCCGTGCTGGCTCATGCCAAGCGTGTTGGGTAGCGAGACCCAGTCGACCGCGTCCCAAAACATCGACATGTGCCAACGATGGACGTCGTAGGGCCGCACGCCGAGAAGCAGGCAAAAAAGCCCAAGGACCATCAGCCGTTCGATGTGATGGGCGTAAGCGTGGTCGATGGTATGGCGAATGGCCTCCGCCAAGCAGCGCATGTCGGTTTCGCCAGTCCAATAAAAGAGCGGCATCGGCAACTCAGCCTCGAGCGCATTCCGCTCGGCATAGCCAGGCATGAAGCGCCAATAGATTCCGCGGACAAACTCGCGCCAGCCGATGATCTGGCGAAGAAAACCCTCGACCGAGTTGAGCGGAGCGTCAGCGGGGTTGGAGAGAACCGCGTCGACCACTTCTTGTGGGCGCAGCAAATGGAGATTGAGCGGCCCCGACAAGCGCGAGTGAAACAGAAACGGCTCGCCAATGCGCATCGCATCCTGGAAGCGGCCAAAATCGCCGAGACGGCGCTCGACGAAGTCATCCAACAACGCAAGCCCGTGGTCGCGTGAGACCGGCAGATTAAAGCCGTCAATTCGTCCTGGGTTTGCGGCGAATTCGCGCTCGACCATTTCCATGACGGCGCGAGTGACCCGGTCCGGTGCGAAAGATTTTTCCCGCGGAATGTACGGCGACCCAGTGCGCTGGAAGGATTCACGATTCTGCTTGTCATAGTTCCAGGCGCCGCCCGTCGGCTTGCCGTCCGGGTCAAGCAGGATGCCAAGGCGCAGGCGCATGAAGCGGTAGAACGGCTCCAACACAAGCCGCGGATGATCCTCCGCGAACTCGCCAAAGCTCTCCTTGGAGCAGAGGAAATGCCTGTCCGCGCGAAACTCGACATTCATGTTCAACGCGCGCATCTGCTCGCGCACACGCCAGTCCCCGGGCTCAAGCACAATAAGGCGCTCTGGCTGCAGCGCTTTATCCCAGCGCCGAATTTCGTCGCCGAAGTTCCCGCGATTAGCGGGGTCGTCGAGTTCGCTATAATAAACGCGCCGCCCGAGTGAGCGCTGCTCATCGCGAAAATGCCGCATCGAGGCGAAGAAAAAGACAAGTCGGCGCTTGTGCTGCGGAATGTAGGTCGCTTCCTCCCGCACCTCCATTCGCAGGATCGCATCGAGCGAAGGGTCAAATCCATCAAACGCGGCGGACTGGCCGTCGAGCTGATCGCCTAGCACGATGATGAGATGTCTGAGCGTCATCGCGCCTCCGGTCCGCCAAGGGTGAAACTTAATGTCGAGCGCAAGAACGCGGCGCTTTCGGTAATGGCGCCGATAGGAGGCAGAACACGCGCTATCCCGCGAAATATTTCGCTGGCGCCCTTCGTGGTCGCGCGTCAACATTTAATCGTCCGGAGGGAGCAACTTTGCCATCCGCGCGTTAAGCCCGCTTGCTGGATCAAGCGGAGTTCCCAATGCGCTGGATTGTTAATCGCCGCGAAGTGGAGCGGGACGTGGACGTGCGAACGTCCCTTCTTGATCTCTTGCGCGAGCATCTCCACCTGTTTGGAGCCAAAAAGGGGTGCAATCAGGGGGCTTGCGGCGCGTGCACGGTGCTGGTCGAGGGCGAGCGCATCAATTCGTGCCTCGCTCTGGCCGTTCAATACCAGGGCCGCGAGATTACAACGATAGAGGGCCTCGGCGTGCCGGGCGCGCTTCATCCCCTCCAACAGGCGTTCGTGGAGCATGACGGGTTTCAGTGCGGCTATTGCACGCCGGGTCAAATCTGCTCGGCGGTTGGGATGGCGGCGGAGGTTCGCCAGGGCGTGCCAAGCTATGTCACCGCGGACCTCGAGGCGGAGACGATCGAACTCAGTCACGACGAGCTGCGCGAGCGGATGAGCGGCAATCTATGCCGATGCGGCGCCTATAACGGGATCGTCGACGCGATCCACGAAACCTTTAGCGAATTGGCCGCCCCGGCGCCCAAGCAGGAGGCCGCCTGATGAATCCATTTCAGTATGAGCGCGCTTCCGACGTGAACGCTGCTGTCGCGGCGGGAGCGCGCGCGAAGGCTTACTATCTTGGCGGCGGCACCAATCTCGTCGATCTCATGCGCGAGACGATCGAGCAGCCCGAGGTGCTGGTGGATGTGACTGGGCTCTCTCGCGATATCGAGGAGGTCCAAGGCGGAGGATTGCGCATTGGCGCGGGCGTGAAGAACACTGCCGTCGCGGCCGACCGGCGTGTTCGCGAGCGCTTTCCACTGCTCGCCCAGGCGATCCTGGCCGGCGCCTCTGCGCAGATTCGCAACATGGCGACGGTTGGCGGCAATCTCATGCAGCGCACGCGCTGCCTCTATTTCTACGACGACGCCGCACGCTGCAACAAACGCCAGCCCGGCCAGGGTTGCGATGCGCGCGACGGCTTCAACCGCAATCACGCCATCCTCGGCGCCTCTCAGGCGTGCGTGGCCACGAACCCATCCGACATGTGCGTCGCCCTTGCCGCGCTGGACGCTGTGGTGACGGTAAAGGGTAAGAACGGATCGCGCGACATTCCTTTGACCGCGTTCCATCGCCTGCCTGGCGACACGCCGCAAATTGACACCGTGCTTGAACCTGGCGAGCTGATCACCTCGGTGACCCTGCCGCCGAACGGCGTCGCTGCGCGTTCGTGCTACCGCAAAGTTCGCGATCGCGCCTCGTACGCCTTCGCTCTCGTCTCAGTGGCCGCGGGCCTCGAGATGGACGGCGCGACGATCAAGGACGTGCATATCGCGTTGGGCGGCGTGGCGCACAAGCCGTGGCGGGCGGAGCGCGCTGAGGCAGCGCTGCGGGGCAAGCCGGCGAGTGAGGCCGCGTTCCGTGAAGCGGCCGAGGCTGAACTCGCGGACGCTCAGCCCTTGCGCGACAATGTTTACAAAATTGAGCTCGCCACGCGGGTGATTGCAGACACCCTTGGCAAGCTTGCCAACATCGAAGGAGCGGCGCAATGAGCGTTGTGCAGGACGGCGCCAAGGCGGTGATGAAAAAAGCCATCGCGCTTGCGCCGGACGGCTGGATTTCCGGCGGCCACCCCGACCCGCTGATGCATCAGAAGCATGGCCTGATCGGCGCGCCGATCTCGCGCATTGACGGGCCCCTCAAAGTTTCGGGCAAGGCGACGTTCTGCGCCGAATTTCCGATGGAAGGGCTGACTTACGCGGCGCTCAAATACTCGACGATCGCGCGCGGCCGCATCACCGAAATCGACGCCAGCAAGGCCGAAGCGGCGCCGGGCGTCGTTCTCGTGATGACGTATCGCAACGCGCCGAAGCTTAATAAATGGCCGCCTTTCATGAGCAAGCCCAAGGCGGGTGGTCCTGACGACCTGCCGATCATGCAGGATGATCGCATCCACTGGAACGGCCAACCGGTCGCCATCGTGCTCGCCGAGACGCAGGAGCAGGCCGACCACGCCAAGCGTCTGATTCGCGTCGTCTACGAAGAGCAGAACCCGGTTATCTCGCTCGCCGCCGCCAAGGCGAAGGGAAGCGAGTCTGGCGTGTTCATGGGCGAGCCCTTGAAGCAGACAGTCGGCGACGCCGAGGCGGCCCTTGCCGCCGCTCCGCACAAGGTGGATGTCGCGTACACAACGCCCCGCCACCACCACGCTCCGATCGAGTTGCATGGCTGCACGCTGGCCTGGGAAGGCGACAAGCTGCGCGTCCACGACGCTTCGCAGGCGGTGGCGCACGAAGCCTGGACCATCGCGCAGGTGTTTGGGCTGAAAGAGGATCAAGTGCGCCTGACGTCGCCCTTCGTGGGAGGAGGCTTTGGCAGCAAGCTTCTCTGGCAGCACCAGATTCTGGCGGCGGCGGCGGCGAAGCTGGCGGGGCGGCCAGTGCGGATCATGCTCTCTCGCGAGGGCGTGTTCCGGATCGTAGGCGGCCGCACCGTTACCGAGCAGCGCGTCGCGCTTGGCGCCCAGGCCGATGGCCGGCTCGACGCGCTGATCCACACTGGCGTTGTCGCCATGACTCCGCACAATAACATGCCCGAGCCCTTCATCCTGCCGGCGAAAAGCGTCTACGCGTCGAAGACCTTCTTCCTCGATGTCGAGACAGTGCGGATGAACATGGTGGCCAATACCTTCATGCGTGCTCCCGGAGAAGCGGTGGGCTCGTTCGGGCTTGAATCGGCAATGGACGAGCTTGCGCATGAACTTGGCCTGGATCCGATCGATCTGCGCATCCGCAACGAACCGGAGAAGGACCCGCTGACCGGGCTGCCATTCTCGCAGCGCGGAATCGTGCAGGCCTGGCGGGACGGCGCCAAACGGTTTGGATGGAAAAAACGCGACGCCACGCCAGCGACTAAGCGCGAGGGCGACTGGCTCATCGGCATGGGCTGCGCCACCGGCACTTATCCCTACTATCGGATGCCGGGCGGAGCGGCGCGCCTCACCGTCACGCGCGAGGGCCGCGCGACGGTCGCCATCGCGGCGCACGAGATGGGCATGGGCACCGCCACGGCGCAGGCGCAGGTCGCGGCCGAACGGCTCGGGCTGCCGCTTGAGCAAGTGCAGGTCCTATACGGCGACACTGTATTTCCCGGCGCAGTATTGGCGGGCGGCTCACAGCAGACGGCCTCAATCGGCGCGTCGATCATCGCCGCGCATCGGGAGCTGGTGAAGGAACTCTTGAAACTCGCCGGCAACGATTCGCCCCTGGCAGGGCTCGGTCCCGACGAGGTCGGCGGTCTCGACAGCGGGCTTTGCGCTCTCGAAGACGAGTTGCGTCGAGAGAGCTATGCGTCGATCCTTAACCGCGCCCGGCGCGACGAGGTGACGGTCGAAGCCGAGGCGCCGACCCCGCTCGAACTCGGGCATTGGTCCATGCACAGCCACAGCGCTTTGTTCTGCGAGGTTCGTGTGAACGCCGTCACAGGCGAAGCGCGCGTGAGCCGGTTCCTTGGCTCGTTCGATTGTGGCCGCATTCTCAACGCCAAGACGGCGGCGAGTCAGTTTCGCGGCGGCATCATCATGGGGCTCGGCCTCGCGCTCATGGAAGACATGATGTTCGACGAGCGCAGCGGGCGGATTATGAACCCCTCGCTCGCCGAGTACCACGTGCCAGTACATCTGGATGTGCCGGAGATCGACGTGATGTGGACCGACGAGCCTGACCCTCACGCCCCCGTCGGCGCCCGGGGCATCGGCGAGATCGGCATCACAGGCGTGGGAGCCGCTGTCGCCAATGCCGTCTTCAACGCCACCGGAAAGCGCGTGCGCGACCTGCCAATCACACTCGACAAGCTGATGTAGGCAAGAGCCGAGCCGCTTTGGCGCGGCGGCTTCGTCTCGTCAGCCGAGATTGGGTTGGGTGTCCGTGTAACTCGGCAAGGCTTGGATCTTCGTCCACCAGTCCGAGAAACCGGGCACGTCGAAGAGCGCGTCCTTGTCCGGCGTGAGCGACACATAGAAGACGATCGGTGCGAGATAGAGGTCGGCGAGACTCAAGTCGCCGGCGATAAAGGGTGAAGAGCCCTTCGTCTTCATGGCGAGTTCGAGCACCTTGCGGCCGTTCTCGATTCCCCCCTTGCGCATCGCCTCATTCTTGCCGCCTACGAAATCCGGAAACAGATGATAGGCCGCCACCCCGCCGGTCAAGGCGCCGTAGCCGTAGGAATCGATCAGGCCGATGATCATGTCCATCCGCGCGCGATCTTTCGGGTTCGACGGGATCAGCGACTTGCCGGGCAGGACATCGTTGAGGTAGCGCGCAATTGCGGTCGTCTCCAGAATGCGCATGCCGTCGTGATCGAGGACCGGGACCTTGCCGAACGGATGACGCTCCCTATGCTCGGGCGTCTTCGGTTCGCCCGCGAGCACATTGAGCGGCACTTGCTTGAAGTCGGTCATACCCTTTTCAGCTAGGACCATCTTGACCGTGCGGACGTAGGTGGAGCCGTCAAAGCCCCAGAGGGTCATATCCGACATGGGTTCCAGTCCTTCTCGACGCGTGGGAGGGTGCGCTCGAGACTAGATGAAATCGCTTCGGCAAGCCAGCGATCTAAAATCCCGATAGAGGGCTGCGAGGCAAATGCGTGCCGCGTGCGGGAGAACTCGGGACATTCGACCGCGTGGCCGCAGTTCCAGATCCCGCTTGCGCGGAAATGACGGGTTGCGCCTAACGACAGCCTCAGCCAGCGTCTTCGGTCTTCGCCGGCGCCTTGGGCTTTGCGCCTTTCACGGGCTTGCCGATGTCGCGCAGGGAATCGTTGCGCGCGATCATCTGGCGGATCGCCTCGACGTTGGCGCGCGCGGCGTCCGGCGGAAGATCGGTCCGGCCGATCGTTTCCGCGTCGCTGTATTTGCCTTCGAGAGCCAGCACCAAAGCGAGGTCGCCGCGCATGCGAGCGTCGGCTTTGGGACTTGCGACGGCTTGCCTCAGGACTTCCTCAGCTTCGGGCAATTGCTTGGCCAGAGCGAGCGATAGCCCCATGTTGGTCAGCACGCTCGGCTCGCCGGGCGCGATCTTGAGCGCCTCGTGATAGAACTGCATTGCCCCGATATGGTCGCCGAGACGATCGGCCACCGTCCCTTGCACCGACATGACGTCCCATCGTGGATCGTCAGGCGTGTAGGCGTGAGAGAGCACGTCCTTGGCTTGGGTGAGCTGGCCTGCGTCGGCAAGCGCCTTGCCATATTCGCCGAGCACGTCGAAATCCTTCGGGCTCTTGATCGCGGCGGTCTGGATGACGGCGACGGCCTCGTTGTATCGGGTGAGCGCTCGGAGCACGCGGGCATATTCGATCGAGGCGGACTTTTCGCCCGGGTTGCGATCGTAACGCTTCCCCAATTCGTCCGCGTAACCCCTAAGCTTCGCGTCGTCAGCGGCCGCGGTGTTCGATGCGGGAATCGAACCGGTCACATCGCCGAAGTCGTGGCAGCCGGCGAGCGGCGCGACGGAGGCCGCGAGGCATGCGGCGAAGAGCGCGCGCAAGACAGCGGGGCGAAAGGAAAAGCGCGGCATACGGTGCCCCAAGTCGGACGGAACGGCGTCTGGCGAGGGTCCGCTTTGAACCTTGCTCGAGGCTGCCCGCCCGCCAGTTGGAGCCCGTCCCTGCAGGGTCTATGGTCACGAGTAATTTAGGGCGACGTAGGGCCTCCCCGCGTTCTAAGATGAGTGCGCGTTCACGACCCGAATGGGCTTGCCGTCCAGAAAAGCTTCGGCGTTCTCGACGCTCTGCGGATAAAACTGGCGCCACGTCTCCTCGACCCCGTAGCCGAGATGGGGCGTGAGCACCGTATGGTCGGAGCCGCGGAGCGGATGGTCCTTCCGCGGCGGCTCTTTGTCGTAGACGTCGAGCGCCGCCACGATCTTGCCGGCCCGAACCGCGGCGACGAGCGCGGTTTCATCAATGAGAGGCCCTCGCGAGGTATTAATCAGGATCGCGCCCGGTTTCATGCGGGCAACGTCCTCGGCGCCGATGAGCCCGCGGGTGCGTGGCGAGAGGACCATGTGCACGGAAATGACATCGGCGCCGCTCATGAGATCCGATTTGCCGACAAGGAGAGCGCCAGCCTCTTGAGCCTTCTCTGCGGTCAGGTTCGGAACTCCAGGCGATGACCTGCATGTCGAGCGCAAGCGCATAGCGCGCGAAACGCGCCCCAAGACGGCCGAGACCGACGACCCCGAGCGTTTTGCCGGCTAAGCCCCTCCCGACGGGAACGCCGTGCTGGAAACCGCCGGTCCGCATGGTCTTGTCGGCGGCCGGAATCGCACGCGACGCTGCGATCATGAGACCAAGCGCGAGCTCCGCCGTCGCGAAGGGCGCGCCCCCCGGCGCCGCGGTCGTGTTGCAGACCGCCACGCCTTGACGTGTGCAAGCCTCAACATCCAGCACAGCATTTGCATGGCCCGTGATGCCGATCATGCGCAGCTTGGGAAGACGGCGGATGAGGGTCTCGGGAAAGGCGGTGCGCTCGCGCATGGTCAACAGGATATCGAAATCGGCCAGCGCGACAGCGGCTTCGTCCTCGGAGCCAAAAGCGTCAGCGAAAAAGGTGAGTTCGGCGCGTGCGGCCAGTCGGGACCAGTCGGCGCTCTTTCGCGCCACGTCCTGCCAATCATCGAGGATCCCAATCTTCACCATGTTCGCTTCCCAGTTTCGAAGGTTGTCGCGCTTGAAATCGCCGGCATAGAGAATGAAGCTGACGCGCATTTTCCACCGGTCCGCTCGCTAAGATCGCGGGCTGCGCGCGGCGAGGAGCAGAGGCGGAACGATGAGCATATCCTTTGTTCACTCGAAAGGCGCGGACGCGCCAATCACAATTCCCGCGATCGGCTTGATCTCATGGTCCGCATGGCGCCCGCGGCAAGCGGCGGCGCGTTCTCCATCATCGAGACCATCAACGCGCCGCCGCTCGCCGCGGCACAAGCATCCCGAGGCGGAGATTTTTCGCGTCCTCGAAGGACGATACCTCTATGAGATGGAGGGTCGTCGCTTCTATGCGGAGGTCGGCGACGTGGTCAGCATTCCCGGCGGCGCGGGCCACGGGTTCGTGAATGTTACGGACGAGCCGGCGCGCCAGTACATTCTCATCCTTCCGGCGCTCGACGCTGTCGGTTTCTTCACCGAGCTCGCCGGCGTGATGCGAGACGGAGTGCCGGACAGGGCTGCGCTCAACCGTTTCGGCGTGAAGTGGCGGGTGGAATTTCTGGGTCCGCCGCTGAGCCTCGACGACCAGCCAACGGCATAAGCCCGCCCCGCGCTCAAGCGCTCATCCGAACTCAGCACCTCCGAAATGGATGACAGATCCGTTGCGGGCGCTGTCGCCGCGACGTAGCCGTCGGGCCGAATGAGCCAGACGCCCTTTGGGTCCGGCGGTGGCCCGAGGGCGTCGTTCAGGAGCTTGGGAAACGACGACAACACATCGGTGACCGCAGGCGAGGACGACGCCAGAATAGTGAAGCGCGGCTCATTGCCTGCGCCAAAGGGCGGCGCGCCGGCGACTGGCGCCATGCGATGCCCGGGCGCCGGATGAAACGAGCCATGGCCGCGCCCGTTCATCGGGCTTTCCGGATAGCCGACTGAGACCTGCGACATGTTGTCAGCGACGGCGTGCTGTACGGGCGCAAAACCGAGCGCGACCCGACCGACGAGATTGCGCAGCTCTTCCGCGATCGGATTGCGCAGGGTGCCGATCGCGGTGAGGCGCGAGGTGTTCCGCAGAACTTCGTCGCCAACGCCGCTTCGCTCCGGGCTATAGGTGTCGAGCAGCGCTTCGCCGCATGGTCCGTGGATGGCTAATGCAAGTTTCCAGGCCAGGTTGAAGGCGTCCTGCATCCCCGTATTCATGCCCTCGCCGCCGGCGGGGCTGTGCACATGCGCGGCATCGCCACAGAGAAAAGCGCGTCCGGAGCGATAGCTCCCCACTTTGCGCGCATTGATCCGGAAGCCCGACAACCAAATCGGATCGAACAGCTTCGCGCCCTTCGGGCCCCGCTGCTCGACGATCGTCGCGACCTCTTCAAGCGTGGGATCGCGCGGGTGATCTCCGCCGCTTGGCGGGACGTTGGCGATGATGCGGTAGCGTCCCGGGGCGATCGGAAAGATCGGCAGCACACCCTCGCGCGCCCAATAGACAGCGACCTCGGTATCAGGAAACGGGTACCCCGTCATGTGGGTGTCCGCCAAAATCCAGTCGCTCGGCATGGTGTAGCCGGTGAAGGCCGCGCCCAGCGCGTGACGCACGATGCTGTGCGCGCCGTCGCATCCGGCTAGCCAGTCCGCATGAGCGGTCTCTTCGCAGCCGTCGGCGCGTCGCAACGTTGCTTCGACCCCGTCCGGTCCAATCTTAAGCGCAGTCGCTTCCGTGCTGCGCTCGACCGAGACGCCCATTCGCTGAAGCCTTTCTTCGAGCAGGCGCTCGGTATCGGACTGAGGCAGCATCAGCGCGTAATTGTAGGGGCTCGGCACGGACGCCATCTTGACGTGACCGACCACGCGGCCTTCGGGCGCGACGATGTTGACGCCGTCGACCTTGAAGCCCGCTTCGACGAACGGAGCGGACCCGAGATCGCCGCGGTCGAGCAGTTCGAGCGTACGGCTCCAGAGCACGAGCGCTTTCGATTTGTCCGTGCGCTGCGCTGCCTTCTCGACGATGCGAACCGGAACCCGGTAGCGGCTGAGTTCACAAGCGAGCGTCAGCCCTACCGGCCCCGCGCCAACGATCAGTACGGAGGCGTTCATTGGCGTTCTCCCGATCTCGCCAAGTGTGCTCAGCTTTTTATTCGTATCGGCGCGCGCTGCTCAACAGTGATTTCAGCCGGCATCGGCTCGTGAGGCGCCGACGCCCCTCAACGCGGTCGAGGATAGGGTGGAGCGCGGCCCATGAAGGAAAAGCAAAGCAGGCGGCTGAATGGATGCGAAGCGCGAAGCCTGCCGCTCGGGGACCCGCCAGCGCGCAAGCGCAGCGTCGGCGGGGCTTGAGACCGCCTTCAGAGTTGAGCCTGGCCGATCGATGACCAGGATGGGTATGAGATCGGCAATTGCCCGCCAATGCCGCCACAGGTGGAACTGGCGAAGGTTGTCGGCGCCCATGATCCAGACAAAATGGACGGCGGGCGCGCGGCGCTTGAGCCAGAGGAGCGTGTCATAGGTAAAGTGCGAGCCGATCTGAGCCTCGATATCGGTGACCACGACGCGAGGTCCGACGTCGAGCCGGCGGGCGGCCTCGATGCGCGCGTTGAGCGCCGCGAGGCCGCTCTGCGACTTTAAGGGATTGCCCGGCGTCACCAGCCACCAGACCCGATCGAGCGCGAGCCGACGCAGCGCGAGCCGCGTGATCAAGGCATGCCCCTCGTGAGGCGGATTGAACGAGCCGCCGAGGAGGCCGATGCGCATTCCCGGCGCGAACGGCGGCAGGCGCGGAATGGTCGTCACGACGTCGCCTGCGCGGCCAACAGCTCCGCCTGGCGCTCGGCGGTCAGACCGTCGATGATCTCGTCGAGACCCTCTCCTTCCATGATCCGATCGAGCGAGTAGAGGGTCATGTTGATGCGGTGGTCGGTCACCCGCCCCTGCGGGAAATTATAGGTGCGGATGCGCTGCGACCGGTCGCCGGAGCCGACCTGGGAGCGCCGCTCCTGAGCGCGCTCGGCGTCGAGCTTCTGATTTTTGCCGTCGAGGATACGCGAGCGCAAGAGGGCCATCGCCTTGGCGCGGTTGCGGTGCTGGGAACGCTCCTCCTGCATCGCGACCACCACGCCGGTCGGCAGATGGGTGATGCGAATTGCTGATTCCGTCTTGTTGACGTGCTGACCGCCGGCTCCGCTCGAGCGCATGGTGTCGATCTTGAGATCGGCTTCATTAATGACGAGGTCCGCCTCCTCCGGAATCGGAAGCACGGCCACGGTCGCGGCCGAGGTGTGAATGCGCCCCTGGGTCTCGGTCGTTGGCACGCGTTGCACCCGATGGACGCCGCTCTCGTACTTGAGCCGGGCGAAGACGCCGCGGCCGGAGACTTCGGCTATGATCTCCTTGAATCCCCCGGCCGTCCCTTCGCTCGACGACAGGACCTCGACTTTCCAGCGCTTCCGCTCAGCGTATTTCACGTAAAGGCGGAACAAGTCGCCGGCGAAAAGGGCTGCTTCATCCCCGCCCGTGCCGGCCCGGACCTCGATGATTGCGCTGCCCTCGTCCGCGGCGTCCTTGGGCAGAAGCGCAATCCGAATCGCCTTGGACATCGATTCCGCTTCGGCTTCGACGGCTGCAAGCTCCGCTTCGGCCATGGAGCGCATGTCCGTATCGAGATCCGGCTCACGCAAGAGCGCCGCGAGATCGGCGCGCTCCTTTTCTTTGGACTGGAAGGCTTCGATCGCCGCGACCACCGGCTCAAGCTCATTGAGCTCGCGCGACAATGCGGAATATTGCGCCCCGGACGCGCCCTCGGCGAGGCGAGCGGAAATTTCCTGGTGACGGCGGAGGATGAGATCGAGATTGTCGTTGGCGGGCATTAATGTGGGCTCAAGCAGCGGAAGTAGCGAAGGTCGAGGACGCTCGCGTCGCTAGAGGCGCACTTGTAGGCGTTCCGCCAGCTGCTCGAGCGGCGTTCGCAAGGATGCGTCCTCGCGCCCTTTGGCCAGCATCGCCTCGACCTCGCGCTCCGCCTCGCCGATATTGAGCGATAGCGTCATCGCCTTGATGGGCCCGATCGAGGTCGCCGACATCGACAATTCACGGTAGCCGATCGCCATCAGCGCCATCGCTTCGAGCGGCTGTC
The DNA here is from genome assembly GCA_963737365.1 of uncultured Alphaproteobacteria bacterium. Taxonomy (GTDB): domain Bacteria; phylum Pseudomonadota; class Alphaproteobacteria; order Rhizobiales; family Beijerinckiaceae; genus Roseiarcus. The sequence goes on along the minus strand of CAVTSD010000001.1, from coordinate 274,793 downwards.
CGCCCATCTCCCCGCACAGGGTCACGGGCGTTCCGTGGCGGTTGCCCGCCTGCGCGATCGAGCGCAACGCTCGCAAGAAGCCGACGCTCAACCGATCGAAGCGGTTGGCGACGCGGCGGTTGTCGCGGTCGACTGCGTAGAGATATTGCATCAGGTCGTTCGAGCCGACGGAAAGGAAGTCCGCGGCTGTAGCGATCTCGTCGAGCTGCCACAAGAGGGACGGCACTTCGACCATGACTCCGAGACTGGTCGTGCGCGGCGGTTCATGGCCGTGGCTCTGGCTCCAGTTGAGTTCGTGATCGAACATTGCCCGCGCGGCTCGGTATTCGTGCACGGTCGACACCATCGGAGCCATGATCTTGAGGTCACGGCCCGCCGCGGCGCGGATGAAGGCGCGAAATTGCATCCTGAGCAGCGCCGGGCGGTCGAGTCCGATGCGAAGCGCCCGCCATCCAAGCGCAGGGTTTTGCTCGTCTGCGCCCTTCATATAGGGCAGAAGCTTGTCGCCGCCGATGTCGAGCGTGCGGAAGGTGACCGGCCGGTCGCCGGCGGCCTCGAGGATGGCGCGGTAGAGCTGCTGTTGCGCGCCTGGCCGGGGAAAACGCGCGGCGAGCATGAATTGCAATTCGGTTCGGAAGAGGCCGATCGACTGCGCGCCGGTCTCCGCCAGATGCGGCATGTCGACGAGCAGCCCGGCGTTCATGTGCAGGCCGATCGAAACCCCGTCGAGCGTGGCCGTCGGCGTATCGCGGAGCGCGCGATACTGGGCCTGGCGCCGGGCGCGCATACGCGCCTTTTCCGCATAAGCCGCTTCGACATCCGGCGGCGGGCGCAGATGGATCTCGCCCGCGTCGCCGTCGACGATGATTGCGTCGCCGTGCTCGACGATTTCGGAGATATTCGCGATGTCGCTCACGGCGGGGACGCCGAGCGCGCGGGCGACGATGGCGATATGGCTCGAGGCGCCTGCCTCTTCCAGCACCAGACCACGCAGCCGCGCGCGGTCGTAATCGAGCAGCGCCGCGGGGCTCATCGAGCGGGCGACGAGGATGGCGTTCTCCGGCAGTTCGTCCGGCAGCAGAACCAGGCTCTGGCCAGCGAGCTGATGCAAGAGGCGGTTGGCGATGTCGGTCAGGTCGTGAAGCCGATCGCGCAGATAAGGATCGGTCTGGCGCTGCAACTTGGCGCGGGCGTCGTTATGGACGCGTTCGACCGCGGCCTCGGCGGTCAGGCCGGAGCTCACCGCCTCACGCAGCCGGCGCAGCCAGCCGCGATCGTGCGCGATCATTCGGAAGGCTTCCAGCACATCGCGGTGCTCTCCGCCGACGCCGTCGTCGTTGCGATCGATGAGCTCGTCGACCGAGGCGCGCATGGCGCTGATCGCGGTCTCGAGCCGAATAAGCTCCGATTCGACGTCGTCGGCGACAATCGTAGAAACGGTCACGCGCGGCTGGTGCATCACCACATGCCCGAGCCCGAGCCCATCGGCAATGCCGACGCCCTTGAGCGACACTTGCCGGCGCACCGCGATCGGCGCGCCCTGGGGGGACATGCCCTGCAGCTCTCCGGACGCGATCATCTCGGCGAGCAGCATGGCGGTCGTCTGCAATGCCTCGAGTTCTTCCTCCGAATAGGCGCGCCGGGCGCGGTTTTGCACCACCAGCACCCCGATCGTAGCGCCGCCGCGGAGCACCGGCACGCCGAGGAACGACTGGTAGATTTCTTCCCCCGTCTCGGGTCTGTAGGAAAAGGCTGGGTGATGCTGTGCGTCGGACAGCGCCAGCGGCTCGGCGCTGGAGACGATCAAGCCGACAAGGCCCTCGCCCGGCCGCATCGTCGTCAGGTGGACCGCCTCCCTATTCAGGCCTTCGGTCGCAAACAGCTCCATCGCTCCGTCGGCGCGCACGACGTAAAGCGAGCACACCTCGGCCACCATGTTGGAAGCAATAAGGACAACGATCCGGTCCAGGCGCGCCTGGGCGGTGACAGGTTCCGCCATCACCTCGCGGAGCCGCCGCAATAAGAGACGCGGTCCGCCCGGCGCGCGCATCAACACCGTCCTGTTTCGTCACCGGCCGATGGGTCGGCCGATTGAGCCATGCAATGATCACGCCGGAGGAAAGCCCCTCCCCGGAACACGTTTCCCACCCGTTTCCTCAATTAGCTAGGCGGTATAGAAACGAAATGCGGGCGCGGCAAGGCCGGACTGGGGACCCCTATTTGGGGACCCGCGCCTTCAGGGCGCCCTGAGGAGCGCCGAAGTCCGCGCAGCTCCCGTCGCTCGCGCTGCGAGAACCTCGTCGAGCCACTCTGGCCGCATCTCTGGCACCGACGAGAGAAGCAGCTCCGTGTAGGGATGGTAGGGCGGCGAGAACACCGTTGCGGTGTCGCCGCTCGCCACAATCTTGCCTTTCAGCATCACCGCAACCTTGTTTGCGATGCGTTTCACCGTTCCGAGATCGTGGGTAATGAAGAGATAGGCGACACCGAGTTCGTCCTGAAGTTTCTTCAGCAAACGAAGGATCTCTTCGCCCACCAGCTGATCGAGCGCGGAGGTCACTTCGTCGCAGATGATGAGATCCGGTTCGGCCGCGAGCGCCCGGGCGATCGACACGCGCTGCTTCTGGCCCCCCGACAATTCGCTGGTTTTGCGGGTGATGAAGGATTCCGGCAGATCCATCTGCCCCAGCAACTGCGCCACGCGCTCGCGCACTTCCCGCCCCGATCGATTGAAATAGAAAGCCACTGGCCTGCCGATCGTCTCGAGCAAGGTATGCTGGGGATTGAGCGCGACGTCGGGCATCTGGTAGATCATTTGCACCCGGCGCAATTGGTCCTTGGCGCGGTCCTTGAGTCGCGGCGAGAGGCTCGTCCCGTTGAAGCGCACATCGCCGGCGACCCGCGGCAAGAGGCCCGTGACGACGCGCGCCAAGGTCGATTTGCCCGATCCCGATTCCCCCACAACGGCAACCGTATCGCCCTTGCGCACCTCGAGGCTGACGTCGTCGATGACCTTTGGCTTGCCGGGATAGTCGGCGCTCACGTGATCGATGGCGAGGATTGGGACTGGGGCGGGGATATTGCCGTCGACGAACGGGCTGCCCGCGACGCGTTCACTCACCAGGCGGCGCGTATATTCCTCCTTCGGCTGTTGCAGGATTTGCCTTGAATCGCCGAATTCGACCATTTTGCCGCGTCTGAGCACCATGATGCGGTCGGCGATCTGCGCGACGACGGCGAGGTCGTGGGTGATGTAAAGCGCCGCCGTGCCGTGCTCGCGGATGAGCTTACGGAAAGCGGCGAGGCACTCGACCTGAGTTGTCACGTCGAGCGCGGTCGTCGGCTCGTCGAAGATGAGAATGTCGGGCTTGGCGACCATGGCCATCGCCGCCATCACGCGCTGGAGCTGTCCGCCGGAAACCTGATGGGGATAGCGCGCGCCGATCGTATCCGGGCTTGGCAAATCGAGTTGCTTGAACAGGCTGATCGCTTCCGTTCGCGCTTCCGCCGGCGACAAGACGCTATGCCGCACCGCGGCTTCGCAGACCTGCTCCATCAGCGTATGCGCGGGGTTGAAGGACGCCGCCGCGCTCTGAGCGATGTAGGCGATCTTCGGGCCGCGCAGCTCGCGGCGCGCGTCCGCGCTGATCGCGCGGATGTCCGTATCGCCGAAGATGATGTGGCCGCCCACGATATGGCAGTCGCGGCGGGTGTAGCCCATCGAGGCGAGGCCGATGGTCGACTTGCCGGCGCCGGATTCGCCGATGAGGCCGATCACCTCCCCGCGCCGCAGTTGCAGAGACACGTCATCGACCAGCACTGGCCCCTCGCCAGCATCCGTGCGCACGGCGACGCGCATGCCGCGAATGTCGAGGACGATGGGATTGTCCTGTGACGTGAGAGCGTCACGCGTGAGGTCGTTCATGCGCCTTCTCCCTGGCCCCTGGAATGAATCGACAGCATCCAATCGACAACGAAATTGACGCCGATGGTCAGAATCGCGATCGCGGCCGCAGGATAGAGCGGCGCCGCGGAGCCGAAATTGATCATGTCGCGGTAGTCTCTCACCATGCTTCCCCAGTCGGCGTCGGGGGGCTGCACGCCGAGCCCGAGAAAGCTCAGCGCCGCGATGAAAAGGAACGTAAAACAAAAACGCAGGCCGAACTCGGCCGTCAGCGGCGGGATGGCGTTGGGCAGGACCTCGCGGGTAACAATCCACCACCACCCTTCGCCGCGCAGGCGAGCCGCCTCGACAAACTCCAGGCTAACGATATTCACGGCTACCGACCTCGCCAGCCGAAAGACCTTGGTCGAATCGAGGATGGCGATCGTGATGATGAGCACAGGGAGCGCGGTGCCAAGCACCGAGAGGATGACGAAGGCGAAGATGAGCGTCGGCATGGACAACAAAAGGTCGACGAGCCGTGACAGCGCCTGATCGATCCATCCGCCCGCTACCGCCGCGGCGAAGCCGGTAATAACGCCGATGAAGAAGGAAAGGGCGGTGATGATCAGCGCAAGGCCGATCGACATGCGCGCGCCATAGATCAGGCGGCTCAAGATATCGCGTCCAAGGTTGTCGAGCCCAAGCCAATGCTGCGCGTCGGGGTCCGCCCAGGCATCCCCAAGCGGCGTCGCCTGGTCGAAAGGCGCGATCAGCGGCGCCAGAAGAGCGACGAGCAGATTGATGACGACAATGACAATGCCGATCTGCGCGGTGACGCTCAGTTTGTAGCCGCGGATACGCATAACGGTCCTTCTTTGTCGCGCTCTTGAGACCCTGATCAGCGCGGCTGACGAAGCCGGGGATTGGACATAATCGCGAGGATGTCGGCGATCATGTTGAGGAGGATGAAGGTTGCGGCGAAGATGAGCCCGCAGGCCTGGACGACGGGCACGTCATGCTTGGAGACCTCGTCGACCATGAGTTGGCCGAGACCGGGATAGACGAACACAGTCTCAACCACGACGACGCCGACGATGAGGTAGGCCAGGTTCAGGGCGACGACCGAAATAATCGGGGCGAGCGCATTCGGCAGCGCGTGCCGAACGACGATGCGCGATTTTCTCAATCCCTTGAGAATGGCCATCTCGATGTAAGGGCTCGCCATGACCGAGAGCACCGAGGCGCGCGTCATCCGCATCATGTGGGCGACGATCACAAGAACCAGCGTCAGCATGGGCAGGAAGGTGTCGTAAAGCCGCTCGAGGAATGGCGTGTCGGACGAGACGCTCGCGAGTGAAGGGAACCAGCCGAGCTCGACCGCTACGTATTTGATAAGGAGATACGCGAGGAAATATTCGGGCACGGAGATCGTCATGAGGGTCACGACGTTCACGAGCCGGTCGAAGATTCCGCCCTGCCAGATTGCGGCCAGCAGTCCGAGGCCGATCGCCAACGGCACGGCGACGATGGCGGCGTATGCCGCCAAGAACATGGTGTTGGCGAAGCGGGGCGCGATTTCCTGCAAGACGTCGCGCCCATTGGCGAGCGACCTGCCGAAATCGCCGTGCAGGGCGCCAAACAGCCATTGAAAGAAACGGATATAGGCGGGCTGATCGAGCCCGAGATCGAGCCGCATCTTGGCGAGCGTTTCGGGCGTCGCGGTATTCTGCAAAATCGCGGAAGCGAGGTCGCCTGGCAGGATCTCCGTGCCAATGAAGATCAGCACCGAGGCTGCGAACAGGGTGAGAATTCCGAGGCCGAGACGATTGAGGACGAGCTTCAGCATGGGCGCCCCTTCACCACCTCGATCCGGATCACGATCCTAAGGGCGTTGCGCGCGGCAGCACGCCCGCGCCCTTGCTGTTCCTCATCACGCTCTCGATCACGACTTCAGCCAGGCGTCCTCCATGATCCAGCCGTTGTTCATGTCGTAGCCGCCATGGGGCGTGTGGCCGCCGACTTTCTGGTTATGCGCGTCGAGCCAGTCGCGGAACACGGGAATGAGCGCGCCGCCGCGTTCATTGAGAATGGCCTGCATCTCCCAGATGTAGGGCTTGCGCTTGGCCTCGTCGGTTTCCGCCTTTGCGTCGGCGAGCAGCTTCTCGAATTGCGGATCGTTCCAGTGCGTCTCGTTCCAAGGAGCGCTCGCCTGGAAGGCGACAGAAAGCATCTGCGTCGCCGCCGGTCGTCCGCCCCAATAACTGCTGACGAAGGGCGCTTTCAGCCAGACGTTGTCGAAGTAGCCGTCGGCCGGCTCCTTCTTCACGTCGATCTTGATTCCGGCTTTCGACGCGCTCGCCTGCAAGAGCGTCGCTTGATCGACCGCGCCGTTGAAGGCGGCGTCGGACGCCTGCAGGATGATCTTCGGATCGGAGATACCCGCTTTCTTGAAATGGAAGGCGGCCTTGTCGGGATCGTATCTGCGTTGCGGCAGATCCTTGTTGAAATATGGGTCGGTCGGCGGGATCGGATGGTCGTTGCCCGCCGTGCCGTAGCCGCTGAACAAGGCCTTCAGCATCTGCTCGCGGTCAGCCGCGAGCATCAAAGCCATCCGAATATCGGGGTTGTCGAAGGGCGGCTTGTCGACTTCCATCGCCAGAACCGAGAACCAGCCGCCAGGCGCGCGCACGACCTCGATGCGCGGCGTCTTCGACAGCAGCGCGACCGCTTTGTGATCGACCCGGTTGATCGCGTCGATCTGGCTGGAGATCAGCGCGTTGAGGCGCGCGGAGCCGTCATTAATGACGGTCACGTCCACGCCATCGAGAAGGCCCTTGCCCTCCTTCCAGTAAGGCCGCGCCTTCTTGAGCCGGATACGGACGCCGGGATCGAAGTTTTCGAGCACGAACGGACCGGTGCCGACCGGCTTCGCCCAGTCCTTAAAGTCGTCCGGCACCATCATGAGATGATAGTCGGTGAGTCCGTAAGGAAAATCAGCGTCGGGGGCGGAAAGCGAAATCTGGATCTGGTGGTCGTTGAGCTTCTTGATGTCGGTGACGCCCTTCACCGAAGTCGCGCCGCCGGATTTCGTGTCGCCCCGGTGGAGGTTGAGCGAGTAAACCGCGTCGTCGGCATTGAACTCCTTGCCGTTCGAAAAGGTCACGCTCTTGCGCAGGTTCAGAACCCAGTCCTTGGCTCCGTTGGTCGCCTCCCAGCTCTCGGCCAGCTCCGGATGGGGTTTTCCGTCCTGCCCCCATTCGGCTAGGCAGTTCCAGATTCCGTGATTGCAATCGATCATCACGGAATTGTTCGTGGTGCGGAAGTCGAGGCTGTCGGTGGTGCTGCCGCCCGCGAGGCCAAGCTTCAGGACCCCGCCACTCTTTGGCGCGTCCGCCGCGATCGCGTCGACGCTCGCCAGCAGGGTTGAGATCGCGAGCCCCGAAGCGCCAAGCGCCGCGGCGCGCCCGATAAACTCGCGGCGCGAAATGGCTCCCTTGATCAGGCGCCCGTTCCAATAATCCAGTTCGCTCATCGGCTTGGATCCTCTCTCAGTGCGCCCTTTTCCCCAATCCCGACCCGCAGTTGCTCCTTCATTTTCTTTTCGACTTGGCGTTAGAATTTGGGTTCTGTCAATCGCGCGTCGGCCGCGGGAAAAGGTCCATAGCCAGTGATCGCGCTCGCGTCGGCGCCTGGCTGCGAAAGCGGCGTGAGGCTTTGTTTGACGACTTTCGCGTCGAGGCCGCCTCTCGCTTGCGTTGACTTGCGCTGGAGCCAAGATTAGGGGTTCGGCCTCAAATTGCCTGGGCAAGCGCCCGGTTCGGCAGGAGTTCTGGGGCGGATGAAGATCCTCGTGCCCGTCAAACGGGTGGTCGACTACAACATCAAAATCCGGCTCAGGCCCGACGGCTCTGGAGTTGAACTCGCCAACGTAAAAATGTCGATGAATCCATTCGACGAAATCGCGGTCGAGGAAGCGCTGAGGCAGAAGGAAGCCGGCAAGGCGACCGAAGTGGTCATCGTTTCGATCGGCCCGCAGCAGGCGAGCGAAACAATACGAACCGGGCTCGCGATGGGCGCTGATCGCGGCATTCTGATCAAGACGGATGGGCTCGTCGAACCGCTGGCGGTCGCCAAGCTCCTCAAAGGCGTGGTCGAAGCCGAACAGCCGGGTCTTGTCATCATGGGCAAGCAGGCGATCGACGACGATTCGAACCAAACCGGGCAGATGCTGGCCGCGCTCACCGGCTGGGGCCAGGGCACGTTCGCCTCTAAAGTCGTGATCGGCGACGGCTCGGTTGAAGTCACGCGTGAGGTTGACGGCGGCATGCAAACCGTATCGCTGAAGCTGCCGGCGATCGTCACGACCGATTTGCGCTTGAACGAGCCGCGCTACGCCTCGCTGCCCAACATCATGAAGGCGAAGAAGAAGCCGATCGAAGAAAAGGCGCCGGCAGACTACGGGGTTGACGTTTCGCCCCGGCTCAAAGTGCTGAAGACGACCGAGCCGCAGGGTCGCAAGTCCGGCGTTAAGGTCAAATCGGTGGCGGAGCTGGTGGCCAACTTGCGCGAAGCGGGAGTGATCTGACAATGGCCACCCTTCTCCTGGCGGAAGTCGCGGGCGGGAAATTGAACGATGCGACCGCCCGCGCGCTGACCGCCGCGCTCGAACTCAAGGCGCCCGTCGATGTTCTGGTCGCGGGCTCCAATGTCGGCGCAGCCGCGGAGGCTGCGGCTAAGCTTCAGGGCGTGGCTAAGGTGCTTGTCGCGGACAATCCTCTTTATGAGCATAGCCTCGCGGAGCCTCTGGCGGCGCTGATCGTCTCACTCGCCCCCGGCTACGACGCCATTGTCGCGCCCTCGACCGCGAGCGCCAAGAATGTCGCGCCGCGCGTCGCCGCGCTCATCGACGTGATGCAACTTTCCGACATCACCAAGGTCGTCGGCCCGAAGACCTTCGAGCGGCCGATCTATGCCGGCAACGCGATCCAGACTGTCGAATCGACCGATCCGAAGATCGTCGTGACGGTGCGCACCGCCTCTTTCGCCGCGACCGGGGAGGGCGGCTCGGCGCCGATCGAGACGGTCGCGGCCGCCGCTGATCCGGCGGTGTCGTCCTTCGTCGGCGATGCGCTCGCCAAGTCCGACCGGCCAGAACTCGCTTCGGCCAAGATCATCATCTCGGGCGGCCGGGCGATGCAGAAGGCGGAAAACTTCAAGACCTATATCGAGCCGATCGCCGACAAGCTCGGCGCGGCGATGGGCGCGTCACGCGCCGCGGTCGACGCAGGCTACGCGCCCAACGACTGGCAAGTCGGCCAGACCGGCAAGGTGGTGGCGCCAGAGCTCTATATCGCGGTCGGAATCTCGGGCGCGATCCAGCATCTTGCGGGTATGAAAGATTCGAAGGTCATCGTCGCCATCAACAAGGACGAGGAGGCGCCGATCTTCCAGGTCGCCGACTACGGCCTGGTTGCCGATCTCTACACGGCGCTGCCTGAGCTTGCGGCGGAACTCGCGAAGATCGGGCGCTAAACTCCGACCATGCGAAAATCCCAGTGTTCGACTGGACGCTCGTGGCTGCTCGTCTATGATCGTGACGCGGCGTGGGCTGTTCGCTGGAAAGAAAAATGACATTCAAGATTGAAACGGTCGGCGTCATCGGCGCCGGCCAGATGGGCGCAGGCATCGCCGAGGTCGCCGCTCAGGCAGGCATGACCGTCTCGCTCTCCGACGTCGCCGAGGAGCGTATCAACGCGGCTCTTGCGACCATCAACGGTCACCTCTCGCGCCAGGTCGCCAAAGGGCAAATCGACGAAGCCGAGCGCAAGGCGATCCTCGATCGAATTCTGATCGCGCCGACTTTCGACAAGCTCGCCGAGTGCGACCTCGTGGTCGAGGCCGCATCCGAGAATGAAGAGGTCAAACGCAAAATCTTCACCTCGCTCCGCTCTTTTCTCAAGCCGGACGCGATCGTCGCCTCGAATACATCCTCGATTTCAATCACCCGCCTGGCTTCCGTGACCTCCAATCCCGAGCGGTTCATCGGCATCCATTTCATGAATCCTGTGCCGCGCATGCAGCTGGTCGAATTGATCCGCGGCATCGCGACCAAGGATGAGACATTCGACGCGGCCAAGGCTTTCGTCACGCGCCTTGGCAAGACCGCGACGATGTCCGAGGATTTTCCCGCGTTCATCGTCAATCGGATCCTGCTGCCGATGATCAACGAGGCAGTTTATACGCTCTACGAGGGCGTGGGCTCGGTCGAGGCGATCGACACCGCCATGCGGCTCGGCGCCAATCATCCGATGGGGCCGCTTCAACTCGCCGACTTTATCGGGCTCGACACCTGTCTCGCCGTCATGCAGGTGCTGCACGAGGGGCTGGCCGATTCCAAATACCGCCCCTGCCCGCTGCTCGTAAAATATGTCGAAGCCGGCTGGCTGGGCCGAAAGACTCAGCGCGGCTTCTACGACTACCGCGGCGAACATCCAGTGCCAACGCGCTGAGCGCCGTCTTCCCGCACACGTTTACGCGGGTGAATTATTTCAGGGCTTTAGCGCGATCTTACCTGCCGGCGCTTCCGAACAGGTAGATCGGGACATGCTGGGCCGTTTCGCTCTCCTTCGAAATCAAGACGCCAGCTCCAGCTTCATAACGCTGGGCGCCGACGTATTGATCATCGAGGAGCGAGAAACCCTCCTCCTCGAAGCGATATCCGTACCGTCGCGCGTCGTCGACGAATTGCTGGGAGAGGAGAATGTCGCCCGGTTTGGCGAGCGGCTCGATGCGCGCAGCGACAACGACAATGTCGGAAATCTCCGGGTGCTGCGCGCCTTCAAGCGCCGGATTGAGTTTCCAGAAGCCGCTGTGCGCGCCCACTCGCATCTGCAAATTGTAGCCGGAAGCCAAGAGCTGGCCGCTGAGCCCGCGTGCGGCGTGCAACAACCTTCCGGGGCTCCGATCGGCCAAAACGAGATGGTCGCCGGCAGACATATTCGCGTAGTCCAAATCGCGGGTGAATTGCCGAAATAGGTCGCGCCAGTATTTGTCGAAGGTCTGCGACTTTCCGGCGACCTGGACGACGTTTTCCCGGTAGCCGCGGATATCGCCGACAGCAACGAACCGGACGCTCTCCTCGGGCCTCCATTCGAGATCGTCGCCGATGACGTTGTGCTTGTTGAGCTCCCTGAGAAACCCGACGTTTCGCCGGGTGATGAAGTCGCTGAGCGAGGGATGGATCAGATAGGTCTCGGCCTGCGGCAGAACGTGGATTTTGCCAAACGCGATTTCGCCGACCGGGGCGAACTTTTGCACGAGCCGCGCAGGATCGTCCCGGCTCTGTTGGACGATTCCTACCAGCCCTAATGCATAGAGGGCGCAGAAAGGATGTCGCGCAGCCTCGGTTTCGATCTCGTATTGTCTCGCGGCGATGTCTGCATAGGCGTTGGACGCCTCGACGATCTCGTCAAAGGTCAACACGTTCGACTTGATCACCTGAGGAAAGATTTCCGGATACAATCCGCTGAAGAAGGGCGCGACCTCGTTGAACAACGTTTCAACTCGCTCCGCCGCAGCCGAATTGATCGCGTTGCGAATTTCCTGCTGGCTTCGTCGCTTGACGCCAATCAGGCTGATCTCCTTGCCGATAACGATCGCGTCGCGCGGTCTGAGCGAGCAATGGCGCGTCCAGTAGTCGATCGCTCGCTCCTGGCGCGCTGTTCCCGTATTGGAGACGAACTCATTCTTCGGCCCCAGGAAGCGCAACAGGGGATCTTCGCTGCTCCGGTCGACCAGATCGCTCTTTGAGGCGATCGCGATGTTGTTCTCGATGATTTGTTTGATGTCCTCGATTCTGTAGCGCAGCTCTCTTCGGAACGACCTCAAATTGGAGAATTGCGGTTCGTTCTGCGCGGCATGCTGGTAGGCTTCCTTCCTGATCGAGACGAATATGCGAACATGGGGATTGATCCCGTGCAAGCGTCTCAAGGCGAGCCATGCGCCGATCTGGCCTGCGTGCCAGATGCGTACAAATCGTTCGTGGACCTCGTTGCGGCGCAGATAGGAGAAATTGATGTAGTGGATGAGATATTCGTCGATGTTGTCGACAAATATTCCGGCTTGTTTGTGGATCGTGGCGAAGATGCGCGTGACCTGCTGCGCGGCCCGCATGATCGCAAATATCTCGTTGCGCTGCGCCGCCAGGCAATCGTGCAGGATGTCGAAGGGCCTCGTGATATGCGGATGGGTCAGGATGTTCAGCAAGGTCGGCGGTAGATCATTCGATCCTAGCAATTCTTCAAGCTGCTCATGAACGTCGCGATCGTCCTGGAAACCCTTGATCAGGCATATCGAGAAAGCGATATTCCATAGCGTCTCCCAATTGTCGCTGCTCTCCAGGACATTGATGATTTCGTTCGGCAGGATCGGCGGCTTGTTGCTCGGGCGATCGACGATCGGTGAGAACGGAAAGCAGCGATAGTCATTTTCCTGCAAGGAAATACGTTTCAGCTTCAGGACGAGCGTCTTGCCGAAGCCCTTCGGCGCAACCAGGGCGTGAGAAGACAGGGTCAGATTGGACAGGAACTCTTCGACTTCCGTCGTTCGGAGCAAGACAGAGCCTTGCGAGCTGCTCAAGTCTCGGAGCTCGGTCAGCTGTTGCGCGTCTTCAACCCACGCCGGCATCCGCGCCTCCACGAAATCTGTTTTTCAGCGCCAGCGCGCGGCCCTGAGGAGAATCCGGGCGGTTGCCAAGAGCAAAACCGCAAAACCGGTCGAATTTGGGCGCCCCTAAAGTTGCTGCGTCAAGTCCGGGCGTCTCTCGCGGGTGATGCGCTCGGCTTCGGAGCGGCGCCAGGCGGCGATCTTCGCGTGGTCGCCCGAGAGCAGGATGTCGGGAATGGCGAGACCTTCCCATTCACGGGGGCGGGTGTAGTGCGGATATTCAAGCAGCCCTTTTTCAAAGCTTTCTTCTAAGCCGGACTCCTCCTTGCCCATGACGCCGGGAAGGAGGCGCACGCAGGCTTCTAGAATGGCCAGGGCGGCGATTTCGCCGCCTGACAACACGTAATCGCCGATCGACACTTCGATGAGGCCGCGCGCCTCGATCGCGCGCTCGTCGACGCCCTCGAAGCGCGGGCAGATGATCACCAGGCCAGGACCGGCCGCCCAGTCGCGCGCTTGCGCTTGGCGGAAAGGCGCGCCGCGCGGGCTCATGATCAGACGCGGGCGCGCCTCATCAGCTGCGACCGTCGCATCAAGGCTGGCGGCGAGAACATCGGCCCGCATCACCATGCCGGGACCGCCGCCTGCGGGAGTGTCGTCAACCGCGCGATGGCGGCCGAGCCCGTGCTCGCGAATGTCGCGCGTCTCCAGCGACCACAAGCCCCGGGCCAACCCGTCGCCGGCAAGCGACTGGCCAAGCGGGCCTGGAAACATGGCAGGGAAAAGGGTGAGGACAGTCGCCGCGAACATCCGGCGACGCTTAGCGCGTTCGCCCGCTCGCCGCCACCGATCGATCTTATGAGGCTAGACCTGCATGATCGAGTTGAAATCAAAAGTCGCGCCGGGCGGGTTCTGGCCGACCCTAACCGTCTTGTCGTCGGGGAAATGATAAGGGGGCACCGGCAGATTGTAAGGCGCGGGAACGCCCTGGAAGACACGGCCGGCCAGATCGTATTTCGAGCCATGGCACGGGCAGAAGAAGCCGCCGGGCCAATCGGGCGCTGGATCCGTCTTGCTGGGATCTGGATCGAACAGCGGAATGCAGCCAAGGTGGGTGCAGACCCCAACCAGCACGAGAATCTCGGGCTTGAGCGACCGGCTCCAGTTGGCCGCGTAGGTCGGCTGCTGCATTTGTTGAGAATCCGGGTCGCGCAACTGAGAGAGAAGCTTCGGGTTCTTCAGCTCCTCAAGCGCTGGCTGAGCACGCTTGACGACGAACACCGGTCGCGACGCCCACAGCATCACGATCCGCTGGCCCGGCTGGAGTGCGCCGATATCTATGTCGACAGGGCCGGCCGCGGCGATGGTGGCGGCGTCGGGATTCATCTGGTCGATGAACGGCCATAGCGTCGTCGCGACGCCGACCGCGGCGAGCGATCCGGTCGCCAGAAACAAGAAATCCCGCTTCGTTACCGAGTGGCCCTCGTGGCCTGTTGATGCCGTCTCGGAACTCATCGTCATCTAGCGCGTCTCCAAACGAACAAGCGGGTCTGGGATCCCCAACCATCGGCGCCGGATGAACTCAACGGCGCGAGCGCCTTTGTGTATCCGCCCCCTTCGCCCTTAGCAACCACCCACGCGCGCGACGACCCTAGTCCTCGTCCTCAACTTCACGCGGCGGCTCGATGACCACCTGGCCAGCGTCGAAATCAATGCGCGGCGCGACCCGCTTGGTGAACGGCAAAAGAAGGGTTTCCCTCCCTTGAGCCGGCGCAATCTCGAGCACGTCGCCGCCACCATAGTTCATGAGCGACACGACGCGGCCAAGCCGCGCCCCTGCAGCGTCGACCGCTTCGAGCCCGACCAGGTCGTCATAATAGAATTCGTCCTCGCTCGGCGGCGGCAATTGGTCGCGGCGGGCGAAGAGTTCTACGCCCTTCAACGCTTCGGCCGCCTCGCGTGTCGAAATACCGGCCACCCGCGCCGCCAGCATGTCGTCCTTGAGCGGGCGCAGGGATTCGAACGCAAACGCTCGCGTCCGGCCCTTGTTTGTGAGAGGCCCATAGGCGCCGATGGCGCTCGCTTCGCCGGTTAGCGATTTGACGCGAACTTCCCCGCGCACCCCCTGCGGAGCGCCGAAGACGCCCATCAGAATGAGGCGATCGGGCGCGCGCAAGCTGCGTTAGCGGGTTCAGGCGGCCGGAGCCGCCGCGGCCTTTTCGGCTGCGGCCGCAGCAGCAGCGGTGCGCTCCTGCGCCTTCTTCTTCGGCTGGGCCTTCTGCGGGTTGTTGCGCGCCTCGCGCTTGGCGAGGCCGAGGCTATCGAGCAGGCGAAGCACGCGGTCGGTCGGCTGGGCGCCCTTGACGAGCCACGCCTTGGCCTTCTCCTGATCGAGCACGAGGCGGGTGGCGTCGTCCTTGGCCTTTAGGGGATCAAAGGTGCCGATCTTCTCGACAAAACGACCGTCGCGCGGCATGCGCGCGTCGGCCACCACAATGCGATAGAATGGGCGCTTCTTGGTGCCGCCGCGGGATAAGCGAATTTTCAGAGACATGGGTGTTTTCCTTTCAGATCGGATGCGTCGTTTGCGATTATTTCTTCTTTCCCCCGAAGGGATTGAAACCGCCGCCCAGGCCGGGAAGCTTCTGGCCGCCGCCTAGACCAGGGAACTGAGGGGGTAAATTGAAGGCGCCTGGCGGAGGCGCGGCAGGAATGCCGGGCGGCCCCGAAGGCGCTCCCGGTAGGCCGGCGCCGCCGAGTTGCTTCTGCATCGCTTCGATCTGTTCCGGCGATGGCATCGGCATGCCGCCGCCCATCCCCATCATCTGGCCAAGCTTGCCCATCATGCCGCGCTTGGCGCCGCCGCCGCCCATGGCCTTCATCATGTCCGCCATCTGGCGATGCTGCTTCAAAAGCCGGTTGACGTATTCTACCGTGACCCCGGAACCCGCCGCGATGCGCTTCTTGCGCGAGGCTTTCAGCATGTCGGGGTTGCGGCGCTCCTGTGGCGTCATGGACGAGATGATGGCGCGCTGGCGCTTGACGAACTTGTCGTCGAGATTGGCGGAATTGAGCTGATCTTTCATCTTGGCGACCCCCGGCAGCATGCCCATGATGCCGCCCATGCCGCCGAGCTTCTCGATCTGGTTCAATTGCTCGGAAAGGTCGTTAAGATCGAAGACGCCTTTGCGCATCTTCTCGGCCATCTTGGCCGCCTGCGCCGCGTCGATATTTTGCGCCGCTTTCTCGACCAGGCTGACGATGTCGCCCATGCCGAGAATGCGATCGGCGAGACGCGCGGGATGGAAATCCTCGATCGCGTCCATCTTCTCGCCAACGCCGAGGAGCTTGATTGGCTTGCCGGTCACCGAGCGCATCGACAAAGCGGCGCCGCCGCGGCCGTCGCCGTCCATGCGGGTCAGCACAATGCCGGTGAGACCCACTTGCTCGTTGAAATTCTTGGCCAGATTGACGGCGTCCTGGCCGGTCAGGGCGTCGGCCACCAGCAGGATTTCGTGCGGCCGCGCGGCGTCGCGAATCTCCGCCATCTCCTGCATCAGCGGCTCATCGATATGGGTGCGCCCGGCGGTGTCGAGGATCACGACGTCGTAGCCCTGCAGGCGCGCGGCGCTCTCGGCGCGCCTGGCGATGGCGACCGGATCCTCGCCGAATACGATCGGCAGGGTCGCGACCCCGACCTGTTGACCCAGCACCGCGAGCTGTTCCTGCGCCGCCGGACGCTTCACGTCGAGCGAGGCCATCAGCACCCTGTGCTTGTCGCGCTCGGTCAGGCGCTTGGCGATCTTGGCGGCGGTTGTGGTCTTGCCGGCGCCTTGCAGGCCGACCAGCATGATCGCCACGGGAGCCGGCGCGTTGAGGTCGATCGCCTGGGAATCCGTGCCCAGCGTCTCGACCAGCGAATCGTGAACGATCTTGACCACCATCTGGCCGGGCTTGACCGACTTGATGACGGACGCGCCGACCGCCTTGGTGCGCGTACGGTCGACGAACGAGCGGACGACCTCGAGCGCAACGTCGGCCTCAAGCAGCGCGCGACGCACTTCGCGCATCGCGGCGTTGACGTCCTCTTCCGAGAGGGCGCCGCGGCCGGTGAGTTTATCCAGAATGCCGGAGAGCTTTTCGGACAGGCTCTCGAACATGGGTCACGCTCCTTATTAATCAGGCGGCGAAGGCCGATTGAGCGGATAGATACGACGGGGGCGCCCGTCATCCCAATCCATTTGATCGCATCCGCATTTCAGCCCAACGCCAATCGCGCCCGGGGGCGCTGAGCGCTGCCGGACGGGGACCGCTGGCCTCGAGGGACAGTCGGCTTGATCGACGAGGCCAAAACCTGACGAAGGGCCGCTTGCTAGGCGCGTAAGCCGCGGATGTCAACTACATATGCGCTGTGTGTTTTTGTCGCGTTCACCTTCGCTTCAGGGAGCGACGGGGCTCATTTGGTTTTTCTTGGTTCCTCGTCGTTACGGCGCGAAAACCGCCGTCAACGGCTATTGGATTTCCTTGGATTTCCTTGGATTCTCTCGTCCGAATCGAGATTTATCAATGGGTTACACGGGACAAACGGCGAAAGTTTTTTCATGCGCGCTTCTGCCTGGAGGCGTTCGGGGCGCCGGAACCGGCGACCCTCTCGAACAGCGCGAAGGGCGACTTTTTCATGGGCTGAGTTTACTCTTTTTTCCGATCTTCTGCAATGACTGCTTAACACGTTGTCCTGCGCGCTCGTCGAAAAGCAACTTGCTGGAACGTGGCGGGGCCGCGCCACTAGTTCTCAAGTCTGCGATGAGCATCCCAAGTAACGTTATGCTTACTCGATATATTAATATAAATACATCGCAATAACAATTGCTCCTGCGCCGAACGTGACTTAAACTCGTTCCAATGTCGGGAATGGTTTCAGTTCCGTCATCGGACAGCGGCAGCGCTTCTGACCCAACCGACAAGAAGCTAAGGCAGCCGCTTTCGACAGGGAGGGAAGCATGATCACTCTGCGTGTGAATGGACAGGCGCAATCATTCGACGGCGATCCGTCAATGCCGGTGCTCTGGTATCTGCGCGACGTTCTCGGGCTCACCGGAACGAAATTCGGCTGCGGCGTGGCCGCATGCGGCGCCTGCACCATCCATCTCGACGGCGACGCCACCCGGTCTTGCGTCACGGCAATGAGCGATGTGAACGGCAAGTCGGTCACCACAATCGAAGGCCTCGACCCGGAAGGGAACCACCCAGTTCAGACCGCGTGGCGAGCGCTCAACGTGCCGCAGTGCGGCTATTGCCAGGCTGGCCAGATCATGCAGGCCGTGGCGCTTCTGAAGCAGACGCCGCATCCGACCGATGCCGACATCGACAGCACGATGTACGGCAACATTTGCCGTTGCGGAACCTATCAGCGCATTCGCGCCGCCATCAAGCAAGCTGCGGGAGCGTGACATGACCCAGCACATTCGCGAAATCGTCTCCACATTCGGCGTCGAAAACGTCAGCCGGCGCGGCGTCCTCAAGGGCATCCTCTCGACAACGGGCCTCGTGCTCGCCGTGCATGTCCTGCCCTCTCGTCCAGCGCTGGCCGACGATGCGCCCAAATGGGGCGCCGAAGGCATGCCCCACGGGACGGTCAACAATCCTCTCGCTTTCGTTTCGATTGCGCCGGACGGAACCGTCACCATCGTCTGCCATCGTTCAGACATGGGGCAAGGCGTGCGCACCGGCATGCCGCTGATCGTCGCCGACGAAATGGAGGCGGATTGGTCCAAGGTGAAGGTCGCCCAGGCGCCCGGCAACGAGGTCAAGTACGGCAACCAGGACACCGACGGCTCCCGTTCTACCCGGCATTTCTTCATGCCGATGCGCCAGGTCGGAGCCGCGGCCCGCATGATGCTGGAAGCTGCCGCAGCGAAGCGCTGGGGCGTGGACGTCTCCGACGTGCACGCGAAGAACCACGAGGTCATCCAGAAGTCGACCGGGAAGAAGCTCGGCTATGGCGATCTCGCAGCCGACGCCAGCACCATGGGCGTGCCATCGAATGTCAGCCTCGAAAAAAACGGCGCCGCAACGCCCGTCAGTCTGCCCCTCAAGGACCCTTCCGAGTTCCGCTACATCGGCAAGGAAGGGACCAATATCGTCGACGGGTTCAATATTACGACCGGTCGCGCCACGTATGGCCAGGATGTCCGCTTGCCCGGGCAGAAATACGCCGTCATTGCGCGCCCGGCGGTGATGGGCGGCAAGGTCGCCTCCTACGACGCGACGGAGGCGAAAAAGATTCCTGGCGTCCTCCAGGTCGTCGAGATGCCCACGCCTTCGTATCCGATGAAGTTCCAGCCGTCCGGCGGAATCGCAATCATTGCCGACAACACCTGGGCTGCGATTCAGGGCCGCAACGCACTGAAGATCACCTGGGACGACGGTCCGCACGGGACTTATGATTCCCAAGCCTACCGCGCGCAGATGGAAGCGACCGCGAAGCAGCCCGGCCTGGTCCTGCGCAAGGATGGAGACTTCGCCGCCGCTTACGCAAGCGCGGACAAGAAAGTCGAGGCTGAGTACTACATCCCGCACAACGCGCACGCGACGATGGAGCCGCCCTCCGCGACCTGCCGGATTGTCGATGGCAAGGCGGAAGTCTGGACCAGCGTGCAAAGCCCGCAGGCGGCGCATGACTTGGTCGCTGCATACCTTGCGCTTCCGCCCGAGAACGTCACGGTCAACGTGACCCTTTTGGGCGGCGGTTTCGGCCGTAAGTCGAAGCCGGATTTCGCGGTCGAAGCGGCTTTATGCTCGAAGGCGATGGGCGGAGCGCCGGTCAAGGTCGTGTGGACTCGCGAGGACGACATCCACAACGACTTCTATCATACCGTGTCGGTCGAACGTCTCGAGGCGGGGCTCGACAAGGACGGCAAGGTCGTCGCATGGCGCCACAACAGTGTCGCGCCGACGATCTTCGCTCTCTTTGTCAACGATCCCAAGCATGAAGCGCCGCTCGAGCAGGGCATGGGCCTCGTCGACATGCCCTTCGACATCAAGAACGTGAGCATCGAGAACGGCGAAGCCGAAGCGCACACCAAGGTTGGCTGGTGGCGTTCCGTTTCGAACGTGCCGCACGGGTTCGCGATTCAATCCTTCGTCGCTGAACTCGCGCATGCGGCGGGCAAGGATCAGAAGGAGTTCCTACTCGATCTGATCGGGCCTGCTCGCATCCTCGACGTACCGCAGAAGGTGACGAACTTCTGGGACTATGGCGAGAATCCTGAAGTCTATCCGATCGACACCGGCCGGCTCCGCAATGTTGTCGAACTGGTCACCGAGAAGGCTGGCTGGGGCAAGCGCGAAGTGCCGAAAGGCCATGGCCTTGGCCTCGCCGTCCATCGCAGCTTTGTGAGCTACGTGGCCGCGGTGATCGAGGCTGCGGTCGACGAGAAGGGCAACGTCACGGTGCCGCGCGTCGACATTGCGGTTGATTGCGGCCCGATCGTCAATCCGGATCGCGTCCGCTCCCAATTCGAGGGCGCGGTCGTCATGGGGCTCGGGGTCGGCTTGCTGAACGAAATCTCGTTCAAGGACGGCCGCGTCCAGCAGAGCAATCTCGACGACTACCAGGTGCTCCGGATCAGCGACGCGCCGCGCGAGACGCATGTCTACATCGTGCCGCGCGGCTACGACATGCATATGGGCGGCGTAGGCGAACCGGGCGTGCCGCCAGTTGCGCCTGCGCTCATGAATGCAATCTTCGCGGCGAGCGGCAAACGCATCCGCTCCTTGCCGCTCGGAGGTCAGCTGACCAGTAAGGCCTAAGCGGACGCCAAAAAGCCGGGTCGGGACTTGCTTCCGGCCCGCCTCCATTCCGCGGCGCGGGCCCGGGTTAGCGCCTTCTGCTCCTGAGTTTACGCGCAGATAGCCCCATCGCGCTTCCTCCCCCCTCTGGGGAGGATCGAGGAGGGCGGCCGCACCGTCCTTCGCGACAAGCAACCGATTACGGACCCGACGGCGCCAGCAGCTAACGATGGCGAGCAACAGATCTCATCGCGCGCCGTCATCCAGCCTAAGCGGCGACAGCCGCTGAAAGCGGGATAAGCGACAGAATGGATGAGAAACGGGCGCGCCGCCCCGAATAGAAACCGCGCTCAGCCCTGGCGCTTCGAACGCTGTCGAACGCCAGCGTCCGGCGTGCTAGACAAAGGCCGGACCAAATGAAACCGAGTTCCTTCAGAGGCGCCATGGACGAGGCGGTCGCCACCCCAACCCAGGCCGGCCACAACCGGCCCCGCAATCCGGGCGTGCCGCTTGCGCCCGATTGGTTCGAGAGCGTGGGCGTCAACGCGAGCGCGGTCGAGCGCCGCGCCGCGACCCTGACGACGCGCCGGTCGGTCAAGAAGGCATATCAGGCCGCGTGGCTCGTGAAGGCGATGACCTGCATCGACCTCACGACGCTGTCGGGCGACGACACACCGGGACGCGTGCGCCGGCTGTGCGCCAAAGCTCGGCATCCTCTAGGAGACGAGCTGCTCGCGGCGCTCGATCTCGCCGACCTCGGCCTGACGGTGGCGGCGGTCTGCGTCTACCCAACCATGGTTGGACCGGCCGTCAAGGCGCTCGAAGGCTCGGGCATTCCGGTCGCCTCCGTCGCGACGGGATTTCCAGCCGGGCTCACCCCCTTGAAGCAGCGCCTGGAGGAGATCCGTTATGCGGTGGGGGAAGGGGCGCGCGAGATCGATATCGTCATCACCCGCGCCCACGTGCTGAGCCGCGACTGGAACGCGCTCTACGACGAAGTCGCGGCGATGCGCGAGACTTGTGGGCGCGCGCATCTGAAGACGATCCTCGGCACGGGAGATTTGAAGACCCTGCGCAACGTCTATGCCGCCAGCATGGTGGCGATGCAGGCAGGGGCTGACTTCATCAAGACCTCCACCGGCAAGGAGGACGTCAACGCAACTCTCCCGGTCAGTCTGGTGATGCTTCGGGCTCTGCGCGACTATCGCGAGCGGGCCGGCGTCGACATTGGCTTCAAGCCGGCGGGGGGCTTACGCACGGCCAAGGATGCGCTCGCCTGGCTCATTCTCATGAAGGAGGAACTCGGCGTGCCGTGGATGCAGCCCGATCTTTTCCGCATCGGCGCGAGCGGCCTTCTGACCGACATCGAGCGTCAGCTCGACCATTATGCGACCGGGCGCTATTCAGCCGCCCATCGCCACGCGATGGCGTGAGGGAGCCCCATGGGCGTGATCAAGGACATCCTGCGCACGATGGACTACGGTCCCTCTCCTGAAAGCAGCGAGCATGTCGACGCTTGGCTCGAAGAGCATAAGAGCGGCTTCGGGCATTTCATCAACGGCGCCTTCACCAAACCCGGCGCTCTGTTCGACGTCTTCAATCCCGCGAACGGCGAACGCATCGCGTGCGTCTCGCAAGGCTCTCCGAGAGATATCGACGCTGCGGTCGCCGCGGCGCGAAAGGCGCAAACCAAATGGGCGGCGCTGTCCGGCTTCGAGCGGTCGAAGCATATTTATGCGCTCGCGCGCCATGTGCAGAAGCGTGAGCGTTTCCTGTCGGTTCTTGAGACGATTGACAACGGCAAACCGATCCGCGAGTCGCGTGACATCGACATTCCCCTCGTCGCCCGCCATTTCTATCATCACGCCGGTTGGGCGGCGCTGGTCGACAGCGAGTTTCCCGACACAAAGCCAGTCGGGGTTTGCGGGCAGATCATCCCGTGGAACTTCCCGCTGCTGATGCTCGCCTGGAAGATCGCGCCGGCGCTCGCGGCCGGCAATACGGTCGTGCTGAAACCGGCTGAGTTCACGCCTTTAACCGCGCTCGCCTTCGCCGCGATCTGCGTCGAGATTGGGCTGCCTCCGGGCGTCGTCAACATCGTCACCGGCGACGGTGCGACTGGCGCGGCGCTGGTCGCGCATCCGGGCGTGGACAAGATCGCCTTCACCGGCTCGACCGAGGTCGGGCGGGCAATTCGCAAGGCGACGGCGGGCACGGGCAAGAAGCTGTCGCTCGAACTCGGGGGAAAATCGCCGTTCATCGTATTCGAGGACGCGGATCTCGACAGCGCCGTCGAGGGCGTGGTCGACGCGATCTGGTTCAATCAGGGGCAGGTGTGCTGCGCGGGCTCGCGGCTCCTGGTTGCGGAAGGCGCCGCCGACGCCCTCTACGCCAAGCTGCGCGCGCGCATGGCGAATTTGAGAATGGGCGATCCGCTCGACAAGTCGACCGATGTCGGCGCGATCGTCGCGCCGGTTCAGCTCGAGCGAATCCGCCAGCTCATGCGTGAGGGCGAAGCGGAAGGGCTCGAAGTCTTTCGCGCCAACGATTCGCTGCCCGATCGCGGCTGCTTCTACCCACCGACCCTGGTCACGGGCGTGGACCCGGCGTCCGTGCTCGCGCGCGAAGAGATCTTCGGCCCCGTGCTGGTCGCCACGACCTTTCGCACGCCGGATGAAGCCATCGCACTCGCCAACAACACCCGCTACGGCCTCGCTGCATCCGTCTGGACGGAGAACGTCAATCGCGCCTTCGAGGTCGCGGCGCGCATCAAGGCAGGCGTGATCTGGATCAATTCGACCAACATGTTCGACGCCGCGTCCGGCTTCGGCGGCTACCGGGAAAGCGGCTTCGGCCGCGAGGGCGGCCGCGAAGGCATGTCCGAGTACCGGGTCGCGGACGAGCCTAAGCCCAAGCCCACCGCGTCCCGCCCGCTGCGCCTCAACGCTTCGCCTGGCGTCAGTCCGGCCCGAAACGCCATCGACGAGGGCCCGGATCGCACCGCTAAGCTTTATATCGGCGGCAAACAGACGCGGCCCGATTCTGGCTATAGCTATGCGGTTCTGGACCCCGCAGGCCGCGAGGTTGGACTGGCTGGACTGGGCAATCGCAAAGACATTCGCAACGCCGTCGAGGCCGCCGCGAAGGCTTCGTCCTGGGGAGCGGCGACGGCGCACAATCGCGCCCAGGTGCTCTATTATGTGGCCGAGAATCTCGCCGCCCGTGGTGACGAATTCGCGCGACGCCTCAGCGCCATGACCGGGGCTTCTGCGCGCATGGCGAAGGCCGAAGTCGACGCCTCGATCCGCCGCACGTTTGTCTATGCCGCTTACGCCGACAAGTTCGACGGCGCCGTGCATGCGACGCGCTCACGCTTTGTCACGCTCGCGATGAATGAGCCATGGGGCGTGATGGGGATCGTCTGCCCGGACGAAGCGCCGCTGCTCGCCTTCGTCTCGCTCGTCATGCCGGCGATCGCGATGGGCAATTGCGTCGTCGCTGTTCCTTCGGCGAGCCATTCGTTGATTGCGACTGACTTCTATTCGGTGCTCGACACGTCGGACGTTCCCGCAGGCGTCGTCAACATCGTCACGGGAGAAGCGAACGTCCTCGCCAAGACGCTCGCCGAACACGACGGCGTGGATGCAGTCTGGTATGTCGGCGACGCGCAGGGCGCGGCTCAGGTCGAGGCGCTTTCCGCCGGCAATCTCAAGGCGACCTGGACTTCGGCCGTAGCGATGGACTGGGCCAAGACGCAAGGCCGCGAGTTCCTGCGCCGCGCGACTCAGGTGAAGAACATCTGGACCCCTTACGGGGAGTAGCAGAGCGATTTCTCTGGTGAAACGACGACATGTACTTGGCAGGACAGCAGTTCACCCGGTGTGAATTCACGAACATTGCGTGCAAAAAATCAGAGGAAACTCACGGCCCTCGCGCCCGCCTTCCCCGTCTGGGATAAGGCTCCAGTAATCGGCCTTTTTTGCTTGGCTGTAGCAAGTGTAGTTGCCACTGGCCGTCTTTCCGAAGTCCGGGTGGAATTTCGGGTAGAAGAATCCGCTCTTCCGATCTGCCCAAACGACGGGGTCGGCGCCACAAGCCGCCCGGGCCGAGGCTTCATCGGGAAAATGCGGGATAGCACCGAGCGGAATTTCCGATGAGTGCGAGTCGGTCCCGCCCGCGCGCGCCGACGTCGCCACGGCGACGCCGGTCAAGATGAGAACCCGAAGCAGAACGTGAACTCGCGCCATATCCCGATCCTTCCGATTTTGGCTCGCCGGGCGAAACCCTGGAGCGGGCGCCTCCCTTGATCTCAAGCCGACGTCGCCGCAGCGTCCACCGTGGCGAGCGCCGGCGCTTCTGGGGGCGGCGCCAGATAGGCCAGCATTTCGGGCGAAACATATTGGAGCGTTCCCTTCTCAGCTTCCGATCGACTATCGGTTTCACGCGCGGAGGGAAGGCTGCCGCGCATCGCCGTCGCGGGATTCAACGCGATATTGTTCCGCGTGGTCTTGTCGAGACTCGCAAGCGCCCTATCAACCGAATCGAGGTCGGCGTCGGCCATGAGAGCGTCAACGGTCTTGCGTACGCCAGCGTGAAACCCTCGCAGCGTGGCCAGAGCGCGAGCCAGCGCCCGCAAAACAGCCGGTAGTTGCTTCGGACCGACAACGACGAGCGCGACCACGCCGACCAAAATCATCTTGCTTAGATCGAAATCAAACATGACGTGTCCACCACGCTTTTGGCACAGATATCTAACCGGCTTATTCTCACGAACCGAATATGCCCTGAAGACCGCTGACCACGCCAACGCAGACGACTACCGTACAGACTGCGATCAGGATCCAGAGATACACGCCTTTGATGCGCATCGTCTCCGGCAGCGCCCTGCTCGCCAGCGCGACGAGGAGGCCGATGATCAGGGGCAATAAAAAGGTGTTGAGCACCTGGGCGGCAATGTTGAGCCACACGAGGTCGGGCACGAGGGCGACGACGGTGGCCGAACCGACAACACAGAGGGCATAGACGCCATAGAACCATCTCGCTGCGAAGGGGTGATACTCCAAAGAATGCTTATAGCCGGTGATTTCTCCGGCTCCCCAGGCGAGCGCCAGCGAGCAGACGATCGCCGCGACCAACGAAGCGCCGAGAACGCCAGCGCTGAACACAACGCGGCCGTATGTCTCGCCGAGCACGGGCGACAAGGCGTTGCTGATTTCACCGACGCTGGAGAGACCGGCCGAGGCTCCGTTCTTGCCGAGGGTTGCGGCCGCGGCGATAACGACCGCCCCCGTCAGACATTGCGTCAGCACCGCGCCGAACACAGTATCCAGCTGCGCCGCCTTGAGGTCGTCGCGTTGGAGCTTTTTGTCCGCGATCGCGGACTGCTGGTAAAATATCATCCAGGGATTGAACACCGCGCCGATGATCGCCGCGGTCATAAAGAGAAACGCCCGATTGCGGATCGGCAAATCGACGACGTCCTTCAGCAGCGCGGCAAGGCTAGGATGCGCGGCCCAGGCCACGGCGAAGAAGGCGAGCTCGAAAAGTCCGACGAAAATCGCCACTCGCTCTACGCGTCGATAGGAACCCGTGCCAACAATCCCGAGCAGGGCTACGACGGCGAGCGGTAAAGCTAGCGCGCGTGGAACTCCATAGAGTTCGCCTATTCCAGCCACTCCGGTGAATTCCGTCACTAACGAACCGATTACGGCGGCCGCCAGACCCAGAAGCGAAAGCGACGCCCAACCCTTGCCGAACTGTGTGCGGATCAACTCGCCATAGCCCCGACCTGTGAAGATACCGAGCCGCACGGTCAGTTCCTGAACCATGTAGAGCATTGGTATCAGCAGCAGCAGCAGCGGCACGAACCGGTAGCCCCAGGTCGCTCCCGCCTGAGCGCCAGTCACGACATTGCCGGCATCCGTGTCGGCGAGCATCACCAGCAGCCCCGGTCCCCATACCGCGATCTTGCTGAGCACCGATTTTGTCTTGCGAATCGGAGGCGCTTCGCCGGTCATCGCACCTTCCTTGCTTACGATGGAGTCCTTCAGGTCGGAGCCTGACTTGGTCTTCCGGCTTGGGCGTAGAAAGCCGACTGGAGCCGGGCCTTCTGGCCCGGCTCCTCTGTGGACGCCTTTCAGGTCTTCTTGGGCGCCGGCAGCTGCGCTTTCCAGGTCTTCAAGAGCTCGTCATAATCGACCGTGACGCCTTGCGGCTTCTCGTTCGCGAGCTTGCGCTGGGGAGCGGTGTTGCCGTCCTTTTCCGCCCGCGCGTACCAATATTCGGGATCCCTTGGCTCGTTCATTTTTGGTCCGCGATCGCCCTGAACGCCCGACTTCTCTAGGCGCTCCATGATCGAGTCCTCATCTCGCGCCAGACCATCCATGGCCTCTTGCGGAGTTCGTTCCCCGGAGATCGCCTTCGAGACGTTCTGCCACCACACTTGCGCCATTCGCGGATAGTCCGGGACGTTGACGCCAGTCGGGGTCCAGAGCTTTCGCGCCGGGCTGCGATAGAACTCGACGAGGCCACCAACCTTGGGCGCCATTTGGGTCATCGCATCCGCCCAAATGTCGCTCTCGCGGATAAGATGCAGCGACACCAGCGACTTCTTCAGCGTGACCGTCTTCGCAGTGCAGAACTGCGCGTAGATCCAGCCTGCCTTGACCTTTTCACGCGGTGCGAACTTAAGGAGAGTCCAAAGGCCGACGTCCTGGTAGCCGAGCTTCATGCCCTCTTTCCAATAGGCGCCGTGGGGGCTTGGCGCCATACGCCATTTCGGCGTGCCATCGGCGTTCATGACTGGCAGGGTCGGCACGGTGGAGGCATGAGTGAACGCGCTGTACCAGAAAACTTGCTGCGCGATATGCCCCTGGCCCGGCACCGCGCCGGCCTCGAGGAAGTCCATGCCTGACGCTTCCGGCGGCGCATACTTCTTCAGCCATTCGACGAATTTCGTCAGCGCGTAAACCGCCGCTGGTCCGTTGGCGTCGCCACCGCGGCTGAGCGAAGCGCCGACCGGTCGTCCGTCCTCCAGTCGGATGCCCCATTCGTCGACCGGTTTGCCGTTCGGCAAGCCCTTGTCGCCGTTGCCCGCCATCGACAGCCAGGCGTCGGTAAAGCGCCAGCCGAGCGACGGATCCTTCTTTCCGTAGTCCATGTGGCCATAGACTTTCTCACCGTCGATTTGCTTAACCTCATTTGTGAAGTAATCCGCAATGTCCTCATAGGCCGACCAATTGACCGGGACGCCGAGCTCGTACCCGTATTTGGTCTTGAAACCGGCCTTGATGTCTGGACGCTGGAACCAGTCGTACCGGAACCAATAGAGGTTGGCGAACTGTTGATCCGGTAGCCCATAGATCTTGCCGTCGACATAAGTGGCGAAATCGATGCCGATGAAATCCTTCAGGTCGAGCGTTGGGCTGGTGATGTCTTTGGCGTCGCCGTTCATGAAATCGGTCAGCGAGCCGTCGATGATATCGTTGAAACGCGGATGCGTGCCGATATGATCGGAATCGTTCATCCAGAAGTCATAGATCGGCTTGCCCGAGGCGATTTCGACTGCGATCTTGGAAACGAGTAGACCTTCGTTCATCAGCTCGTGGTTGACCTTGATGCCCGTGATATCCGCGAAGGCCTTGGTCAGCACCTTCGATTCATAATCGTGAACGCTGAGAATCTCCGAGACGGTGCTGACTTCCATGCCGCTGAACGGCGCAGACGCTTTGATGAACCATTCCATTTCCGCCATCTGCTCGTCCTTGCTGAGCGTGGAGGGCTGGAATTCGTCGTCGACCCACTTCTTGGCGGCGTCGACCTTTTGCGCGTAGCTCGGCGTCGGCGAGATGATCGCAGCGCTGCCGACGGCAACGGCCGCAGTTGTCGCCGCCGCGCCCTTAAGTACGTCGCGTCGTTTCATATCCATGTCTGCTTCCTCCCACTTGCCGACGTCGCCCAATGCGCGCCGGACATTCTATCGGCTACGCGAAATTGAACATCGCGATCCCGTAGAGCACGGCTGCGCAAAGCGGATACCAGAGTGAGCCGCCGCCAAAGCGCATCCAAAAGATGAAAATGTAGGCCGAACCGATCATCGTAACGAAGAACCGATCGCCACGAGTTGTGGGAAATCTCAGGATTCCGATTCGGGGCGTCTCGGGCCGATAAATCGCGAGCAGGGTCAGCACGATCAGCATGAACGCGACGAAGCCGAAGAACAATGCGGTCTGCCAAGTCCAGGCCATCCAGTCGAGCATCAGGCCCCCCTCATACCCGGCCAAGGGCGAAGCCCTTGGCGATGTGATTGCGCACGAACCAGATCACGAAGGCGCCGGGCACCATCGTCAGTACGCCCGCTGACGCGAGCAACGACCAGTCCATACCCGAGACCGAATAGGCGCGGGTCATGACTGCGGCGAAAGGCAGCGCGTGCGTCGACGTCAACGTTGTGGCCAGCAATTGCTCGACCCACGAGAACATGAAGCAGAAGAAGGCGGTGACGCCGATGCCGTTGGCGATGAGAGGCAAAAAGATACGAATGAAGAAACTTGGAAATGAGTAGCCGTCGATCGCCGCCGTCTCGTCGATCTCGCGCGGTACGCCCCCGACGAACCCCTCGAGAATCCACACCGCAAGTGGCACGTTGAACAGGCAATGGGCGAGCACGACCGCCCAGATCGAGTCAAAAAGCCCGACTGCATAGTAAAGTTCAAAGAACGGCATGGCGAACACGGCCGCCGGCGCCATCAGGTTGGTCAACAGCCAAAAAAACAAGTGCTTGTCGCCAATGAAATGATAGCGATTGAATGCGTAAGCCGCGGGCAGGGCCACGGCGACAGAGATCACGGTATTGATAACGACGTACGATAGCGAAACGCCGAATGCGTGTACCCAAGTGGGGTCGTTGAAGATTTCGAGGTATTTCTCGAACGTCGGATGCCGAGGAAACAGGGTGAGCCCGGACATGATATCTGTATTGGTCTGTAGGCTCATCTTGATAAGCCAGTAGATCGGCGTCATCAGGATCAGAACATACAGGATGAAGACGATTTTAGGCAGGTTCCCCTCGCGCATCAGACGTCCCTCCGCCGCTCGAGTTGCGTCATAACGGTGAAGAAGATCCAGCACACGGTAAGCGTGATCAGGTAGTAGACCAGCGACATCGCAGCCGCGTTGCCAAGATCCACCTGGCCGAGGGCGATCTTATCGAGATCGATCGACAGAAACGTCGTCGCGCTGCCCGGGCCGCCGCCGGTGACGACGAAGGGCTCTGTGTAAATCATGAAGGTCTGCATGAAGCGCAGCAGCACCGCGATGACCAACACTTTCTGCAGCTTCGGCAGTTCGATCTTGGAGAAGACCGCCCAGCGGCTCGCCCCGTCAATTCGCGCCGCCTGGTAATAGGCGTCGGGGATGGCGCGCAGGCCAGCGTAGCTGAGCAGGATCACGAGCGGAGTCCAGTGCCAGACGTCGATCACGACGATCGTCATCCAGGCGGAAATCGGTTCCTGGGTCACGTTGTAGTGCAGGCCCGTCGCGACCAGGGTCGCTCCAAACAATCCGATGTCTGCGCGCGTAAAAATCTGCCAGATGGTGCCGACGACGTTCCACGGAATCAGCATCGGCAAGGCGATGACGACGAGCGAGATCCCGACCGCCCAGCCTTTCCGCGGCGCGCATAACGCCAGCGCGATCCCGAGCGGAACCTCGATCATGAGACACACGAGAGAGAACGCGAGCGTGCGAAACAAAGCGTCATTGAAACGTGCGCCGATCGTCGTCGTCGGGTTCAGGAGATCGCGGAACCACTGGTCGCCGTTCCAGAAGAAACTGTTGGCGCCCATCGTGTCCTGAACCGAGTAATTCACCACCGTCATCACCGGAATGATCGACGAGAACAGGACGAAACCGAGGACCGGCAGAACGAAAAACCAGGCTCGGTTGTTGACGGGTTTGTCGATCATCGCGCGCTTCCTTGCACGCGAACGTCGGCGGCATAGACGTGGGTGTTGGCGGGATCGATCGAAATGTTGACTACCTCGCCGAGGCCCTCCACCTCATGCGGAATGGTGACGACCAGCGGGTGGTCTCCAAGAGTGACGTAGGCTAGCCGTTTGCGGCCGAGATCGGCGACCCGGCGCACTTGAGTTGGCAAGCCTGAGCCGGACGTCACGGACACGAATTCCGGTCGTACGCCGACCTGAACGGGCTGCCCCTGGGGCAGGTTGTCGTAGACTTGTCCCAGCCCGAACTCAAACCCCCCCACCTGAGCGCGGTCGCCTTTGACCCCCGCGGGCATGAAATTCATGCCCGGCGAGCCTATGAAATAGCCAACGAAAGTATGTTCCGGGCGATAGAACAACTCAGCCGGCGTGCCAATCTGGACCGCGCGGCCATCGTTCATCACGACGACTTTGTCGGCAAAGGTCAACGCCTCGATCTGATCGTGCGTCACGTAGATCATCAACAGATCCAGGGCCCGGTGCACGCTTTTCAGTTTCGACCTCAACTCCCACTTCAGCGCCGGATCGATTACAGTCAACGGTTCGTCGAACAGCACGGCTGATACGTCAGACCGCACCAGGCCACGTCCGAGCGAGATCTTTTGCTTAGCGTCGGCCGTGAGACCTCGCGCGCGGTGATTGAGGTCGTCGGTCAGATCGAGCATCGCCGCAATCTCGGCGACGCGTCTGTCGATGACGGGCTTAGCCAGCCGGCGGTTCTTTAACGGGAAGGCGAGGTTCTCCGCGACCGTCATCGTGTCGTAGATCACGGGGAACTGAAACACTTGCGCGATGTTGCGCTGCTCCGTCGGCAGATGCGTCACGTCCTTGTCGTCGAACAGCAACCGTCCCTCGGATGGGATGACGAGACCGGAGATGATGTTGAGCAACGTCGTCTTTCCACAGCCCGAGGGCCCGAGTAGTGCATAGGCGAGGCCGTGCTCCCAGACATGCTGAAAGGGTTTCAGCTGATAATCGGATTCCGCGTGCGGCTTCCCTCCGTAAGCGTGCGCGATGCCATCAAGCGTGATGCTGGTCATGGCGCGGCTCCCTCGAAGACGCTCGCCTGGACCCGCCGACCCCTCGAGTCGAAAACGAACACTCGCGCGGGATCGATATTGACGGCAGCGGTCTGGCCGGGGGCCCATTCGTGAACCCCGGAGACCAAGCAGACCCATGTGCCGACGCCGACGTCGACATGAATGAAGCTCTCGGAACCACTGATCTCGGTGACGACGACCTTGCCGGAGAAGCTCAACTCCCCCGTCGCCGCCGGGCCGATTGACGCGGCATCGGCGCGGAAGGCCACGCGATAAGCGCCATCCGGCCGATCGGAAAGCGCATCGATGCGACCGAGCGATCGACCGCTCCGGTCCTTGCTCGTTCCATCTTGCTTAACGACAGGGAGTTCGTTGAGCGGCGGATCGGAAAACACGCGCGCGGCGTCGATATCGACAGGATTGCGATACACTTTCGAGGTGGGACCGAATTGGGTGACGCGCCCTTCGCTCAAGGTGATCGTCGATCCGCCAAGCAGCAGCGCTTCCGAGGGCTCGGTCGTCGCATACATGAGGATCGCGCCGGTGCGTGAAAAAATGCGCGGCAGTTCCTCGCGCAATTCCTCGCGCAACTTATAGTCGAGATTGGCGAGCGGTTCGTCGAGCAAGACCAAGCCGGCACGCTTGACCAGAGCCCTAGCGATGGCGGTGCGTTGTTGCTGACCGCCCGAGAGCTGGGCGGGCATACGCTGCAGGAGAGACTCCAGCCGCAATACGCGCGCCGCTTCGCGAACCCGCTTATCGATCTCCGCCTTCGCCACGCCCGCAACTCGCAGGGGCGAAGCGATATTTTCATAAACGGTGAACGAAGGATAGTTGATGAACTGCTGGTAGACCATCGCTACGGAACGCTTGCGGATCGGTGTTCCAGTCACGTCCTCGCCATCAAGTATCAGGCGTCCGCTCGATGGCTGGTCCAAGCCCGCCATGAGGCGCATTATCGTCGTCTTGCCGGCGAGCGTCGGTCCCAGCAGAACGTTCAGGCTGGCCGGTTCGAAAGTCAGCGACACATCGTCGATCACGCGAACGCCGTCGACGTCGAACCCGATATGGTCGAGCGCAAACGTCACGTGTTCCACCCTCCCACGTCAGCGTACTTGGCAGGTTGCGCGGCTTTCAGGAACGCATCGATCTCTTTGATCTCGATCTTGGAGAGGCGCAGCCCCAGTTTCGACCGGCGCCACACGACGTCCTCCGCCGACATCGCCCATTCTCGTTCTGCGAGATAATTGAGTTCGGCTTCGGTGAGCCCCGCGCCGAAGCTTCGCCCGAGATCGACTGCAGAGCGCGCGTCCTTCAGTATCTCGGGAACGAGCGTGCCATAGGCGCGCGCGAGCCTGATTATCAAGTCCGGGTCGAGAGCGCGGTAGCGCGCTTGCAAGTCCCTGACGAGCGCCTCGAACCCCTGCACCGGGAAATCACCGCCGGGCAGGCTCGCCTTCGCAGTCCAGGCGCCCGGCCTTGCCGGCTTCGGAAGATGCGGCGCCAACATCGCGATCGCCGATTCGGCGAGCTTGCGATAAGTCGTCAGCTTTCCGCCGAATACGTTCAGCATCGCCGGAGCATCGGCTTGCGCGTCGATTTTCAACACATAATCGCGCGTTGCTGCTTGCGCAGCGGAAGCGCCGTCGTCGAACAGCGGGCGGACGCCGGAGTAGCTCCATATGACTTGTTTCGTGGTGACGGGGGCGCGGAAATAATCGCTCGCCGCCCCACAAAGGTATTCGATCTCCTGCTCCGAGGCTACGACCGCGCCAGGATCGCCGGAATAGTCGAGATCGGTCGTGCCGATCAGCGTGAAGTCGCGCTCATAAGGAATCGCAAAGAGGACGCGTCCATCGCCGATTTGGAAGATGTAGCAGCGGTCATGAGCAAACAATCGCTCGGTGACGATATGGCTGCCTTTGACGAGCCGTACGGACGCGTGAGCATTGACGCCGACGATCGCGCCAATGACGTCGCCAACCCAGGGACCTGCGGCATTGACCAACCCTCGGGCGTTGATATCGTAGGTCTGCCCCGTCAACTCATCGCGCAGAGTCAAACGCCAGAGGCCGTCTTCCCGCCTTGCCGTGACGCACGAGGTTCGCGGCGCGATTGTCGCGCCGCGATCGGCGGCATCGCGCGCGTTCAGCACGACTAGTCGGGAATCCTCGACCCAGCAGTCGGAATATTCGAAGCCGACACTGTACTCCGGCTTTAGCGGAGCGCCGGACGGATCCTGGCGGAGACGCAGTGTCCGCGTTGGCGGCAGCAGTTGGCGGGCGCCCAAATGGTCGTACAGAAACAACCCGAGCCGCAACAGCCAGGCCGGCCTCAGGCCCTTATGGTGAGGCAGAACGAACCGAAGCGGCCAGATGATGTGGGGAGCGATGCGCCACAAGGTCTCGCGCTCGAGCAAAGCTTCGCGCACGAGTCGGAACTGATAGTATTCAAGATAGCGCAGGCCGCCGTGGATCAGCTTGCTTGCCGCGCTCGAAGTTGCGCCTGCCAGATCGCTCTTTTCGCACAGGAAGACCGACCAACCGCGGCCGACGGCGTCGCGCGCGATGCCGCATCCATTGATGCCGCCGCCAATGACTGCGACATCATAGGGAGAGCGTTGCTCGCCTAACGCGACAGCGCGCAAATGCCCCGTCCCCCCATTTCAAAGCCCGATGCGATTGGCCATCGGCGTTCGCAAACGAAACTACAACGAACATTTTGAATGTTGCAACCGAAAAAGACGAAATCGAATTTACGCTATTCGATCGTTTTGGAAGACTCGCCGTTTTCGGCCTCTGCGAGGTCCCCGGCCTCGATGACTTCGACGCCGCAACGGCGGCACATTTCGCCGACGTCCTCAGATGGCAGGCGATCGGTCACAAAAATATCGATTTCCGACATCTGCGCGATCTTGACCGGCGCGGAGCGCGAGAACTTGCTACTATCGGCGACGAGAACGATTTTGCGGGCGTGTTCGATGATGGCGCGTGAAA
The DNA here is from genome assembly GCA_963737365.1 of uncultured Alphaproteobacteria bacterium. Lineage (GTDB taxonomy): Bacteria > Pseudomonadota > Alphaproteobacteria > Rhizobiales > Beijerinckiaceae > Roseiarcus. Next base: position 240,412 of record CAVTSD010000001.1, on the reverse strand, counting down.
TCTGGACCTCGTGGACGTCGAAATCCAGCAAAGTACCGTCCGGATCGATGGCCGACGTGCCGATGATCGCCAGGTCGGCGCGGAACTGCTCGATCTGCTCCACCGCAATTGCGCCGACAATCCCGCCGTCGCCCTTCCGAATCGACCCCCCAGTTATGATTACCTGGACAGACTGGTTGCGATACAACTCGTTGGCCACATGAAGATTATTGGTAATGACCAGCAATCCAGAGCAGTTGGAAAGAGCTTTGGCGACCTCTTCCGTGGTGGTGCCGATGTTGATCAGAAGCGAGGCGTTGTCGGGCACCAGCCTCGCCGCCGCCGCGCCGATCAGGCGCTTAGATTGTTGTGCGACGTGCTGGCGCGCTTCGTAGGCGAGGTTGGCGACGCCCGACGCGATCATCGCGCCCCCGTGCACCCGCACCAGCGCCTTGGCCTCGCTCAGTTCGTTCAAGTCGCGTCTGATCGTTTGCAGGGTGACGCCGAAATGCGTGGCAAGCTCCTCGACGCCAACGCGCCCGGACTGACGCAGCATTGCCACAATTTCCGTCTGGCGATAGCTTGAGGCCCTGGGTGTCGGTTCCGCCATGAATCGAAAACCCTTACGAAACGCCTCGCACCCCGTCGACCCCAAAAAAGGCAGACTCGAATTCCGGAGTTTCGACGCTGCCGCCCTGCGCGATCTATGATCCGTTTTTTTGCTTGCGAATTACTAGTCTTGAGGCTAGCCTTTCGCAACGAAAAAAGCGAACAGAAAAATCGAGCATCCTAACGGAGGAACGTGAAAAGTTTGGGCGCCGCCAAATTTCCGTTCGAACGGGAGTTCGCTGCGATTGCGTCGGCGGCAATCGCGAGGCCGGCCCTTTGACGGTCTCGGCCAACGCTGGTCCCGCCTCCGGAAGAGCGTAATGGACTTTGCGCTCGACCCATCCGCGATCGTCGCCAGCCTGCTCATTCCCGCGCAGATCCTCTTCGTTAATCTGCTGTTGAGCGCAGACAACGCCTTGGTGATCGCCATGGCCTGTCGCGGCCTGCCTGCCGAGGATATGCAGCGCGCGACGCTCTTGGGTATCGGAGGCGCCATCGTCTTGCGTCTCGCCATGGGTTCGATGGCGATCTATCTTTTGCGCGCTCCATTGGTGCAAATGGCCGCGGGTGTCGTCCTCGTGTGGATCGCAGTTCGCCTCACTCTGGTCGACGGCTCCGCATTGACGGACAACTGCGGCGAGACCTCGTTTTCCGAAACGCGCGGTCTTTTTGGCGCGGTTCAGGCGATCATCGTCGCCGACGTCGCGATGAGCCTTGACAATGTCGTCGCGATCGCCGCGATCGCGCAAGGCAGCATCGTCTACATCGCGATCGGCCTCGCGCTCAGCATTCCGATGTTGATCTGGGGGAGCAATCTCATCCGCGAATTGCTCGACAAGAGCGGGCTTCTCGTTCTCGTGTCGGGCGCATTCCTCGGCTGGGTGGCGGGTGGCGTAGCGGTCGCCGATCCTCTCGTGGCGGCGCCAATCGCGGCCTATGCGCCTGCCCTGACCTACGCCATTCCTGCCGCCTGCGCGATTTTCGTTGTGTTGCAGAACCTCATTCTCGATCCGCGTCGCGCGCGCCTGGGAGGACGTCATGCGGACTGAGCCCGGCGACTTCGGTCCCGAATACGTGACTCCCGCTCGCGTCCAGACCTGGCTCGGGCGTCTGAGCCTCAAGCGCGGGCCTGCGGGGGAACCCAGCGAGCCTGTCCCGACGCTCAAAAGAGCAACGCCATTGGCGCCGACGCCCACCCCTGCGGATCCCGTTCGAGCAGCGCCACGCGCGCGGCGCGTCCTGCCGTTGGCGAGTATTTTTGTCACCGTTGCGCTCGCTTTCGCCGTTTGGGCGGCGAGCGGTTTCTACCGGGTCCAACCCGATCAAGTCGGCATCGTGCTGCGGTTCGGCGAACTGGTTGAAACCACCGGACCGGGGCTCAATTATCACTGGCCCTATCCGATCGAGTTCGTCCTGCTGCCTCGCGTGACCGCGGTCAACCAGGTAAAGATCGGCAACGGCTCGGTCATGCAAATGCTCACCGGCGATGAGAACATCGTCGAAGCCACGGCTTCGATTTCCTGGCGCGTCAAGGACCCCTCGAAGTTCCTGTTCAACGTCTATGATCCGGAGGGGGCTGTGAAGCTCGCCGGCGAAAGCGCGGTCAGGCAGATCATCGGCCTCAACCCCATTCAATCGGGTCTTTCCGATCAAAGACAGAAGATCGCAGATGATGCGCGTAGCCTTTTGCAGCGCATCCTCGACTCGTACGATGCCGGAATTCAGATCACGCAGGTGCAGTTGCAGCGCGTCGATCCGCCGCTCGCCGTGATCGATGCGTTCAACGACGTGCAGCGTGCGCGCGCCGACCAGCAGCGCGCGCGCAACGAGGCTGAAGCCTATCGCAACGACGTTCTGCCGCGCGCTCGCGCCGAAGCCGATCGCGTCAAGCAAGAGGCGCAGGTCTATCGCGAACAGGCGGTCAACAAGGCGCGCAGCGATGCAGAGCGGTTCAACGCGTTAGAAGCCAGTTTCGCCGCCGATCCCGAGCTGACCGCGCGGCGGCTCTATCTGGATACTATGGAGGAGGTCCTGAAGTCCGCGGGCAAGATCTTCGTCGATTCCTCCAGCGGCCCCGCGTCGCCGATCGTCCCTTATCTGCCCCTTCCTGCGCCCGCGCCGGTCCTCCCGCAATCGGCTGCGCCGCCGTCGAAGGCTACGCCATGACAATACGCGCCCTTATCTTCACGCTCATCGCGCTGGCGGCCCTCGGCTGGGTCATATCGCAAACGTTCCATGTTGTCCCACAAGACCGCATCGCGCTCGTCGTCCGCTTCGGTAAGCCGATCCAGATTTTGGACAAGCCGGGCCTCTATCTCAAAGCGCCCCTAATCGACGCCGTCGTCTCCTACGACAAGCATCTGTTATCGTTGCAGCCGCCGTTGGACCAAATTATCCTGGGCGACCAGAAGCGCATCGAGGTCACGACAATGTCGCGCTTTCGCATCTCCGATCCCCTGCGCTTCTACCAAAGCGTTGGAACGGAAGATCAGGCGCGCGCTAATCTCGCGCAGATTGTCTCTAGTACGGTTCGCAGGGAGCTCGGCAAAGCCTCGCTGCCGTCGCTGCTCACGGCGGAGCGCGATCGCATCAGCGATGAGATCCGCGACCAGGTGGCGCAGGAAGGTCAGGAACTCGGCGTCAAGGTCACCGATGTTCGCATCCTACGGGCCGAATTGCCGGCCGAGACCAGTCAAGCGATCTATGACCGCATGACTTCGGAGCGCGTTCGTGAGGCCAAGGAACTCAGAGCGCAAGGCTTCGAAGTGGCGCAGCAGATCCGCTCCACCGCTGACCGAGACAAGGAAATTCTTCTGTCTGACGCGCTTCGCGAAAGTCAAACAGCTCGCGGCGTCGCCGACGCGCAATCCAACCAGATTTCTGTCGCAGCCTTCGGTCGAGATCCCGATTTCTATGATCTCTATCGTACGCTCCAGGTCTATCGCGTCGCTCTCACCCAAGGCGGCCCGACGCTCGTTCTTTCGCCGACGAGCGAATTGCTGAAATTTTTCGCCCAGGCGCCGAAGGTCGGGAAGCGCGCCGCCTCGCCGCCGCTTACGGCTGACCCAAAGCCATGAAGGGTTCGGTTTCCCTCCGCCAAACCCTGAGGGCCGCCGCGGTCGGCGGCGCGATCCTCTTCTCGGCCTGCGCGCTCGCCAAGACCACGGGTGTCGGCGACGATCCCACGTTACAGACGGGCCCCTGCTACGACGCGCTCGTCGACAAGAACGCGGCGACTCCGACCACGGCGCCGAATCGGGAACTCGGCTCGGCTTGCGAAGCCGAGCACGGCGACGTTGATAAAGCCTGGGCGCGTGTCATTCGGCTGTGGGGTTCGGACTCCACGGATATTCCAGACTATGACAGCTATCGTCGTGCCGACGTCCCAGTGGACGGCGGCGCGCCCAAATGGCTTCTCGTGGTTGGAATATTGCTCACCTATGCCGTCTTGGGCGTGCCAATGCGCTCCGCCGCGCGGCTGTTCGGCATCTATCCCGGCCCCGCCAAGGGCGCGCTTCTCGATGTGGTAGGCTCTCTGATCTTGCGCGGGCTAATCCTCGCCGCGTTCATCGCGCTGTTCAGCCTGCCAAGTCTTGCCCTGCTCGGAGCCGTGGCGCTGATCGTCTTGGCGGTGTTCCAGCTCAGCCGCGCCGCGCCGCCGCCGGTCAATTCCGCCTCAAACTCGCTCGACTCACATGTGGCCGAAGCGATCAACGATCCCGCGGGCGCCGCAGCCGGGCTCGCTGCCCTGGCGCTATTCGTCCAACACAATTTGTTGGGGTTCACCCTCGGCTTGGCGTTGGCGCTCGTTGTTTCGACTGGCCCTATCGTCTTGGTGCGGCGAGCATTGCGAGCGACCCGCCTTCGGGCCGCCGTCGCCGCGGCTGCGCTCGCTGCAGCCCTTGGCGGGGCGATCGTCGGCGCGCCCCCGGTCTCGGGGTGGGTTGGCGGACTGACGGGCGCAACCATCATTGCTCCAGTCGCATTAGCTGGATTAACGCTCGCAGCGGGACTGGCACTCGCGAAACCGTCGGCGTCATGAGCGATTGTTTGAAGAGGACCTTCGAGTGGCGGCAGTTGAGATTCACACGCAGGGGCTGTTCGCGACTCCAGTCGCCGCTATCATGCTGCCGGGATTCGAAGAGCGCAACGCCGCGCTTACGGAGACCATATTGCGACGTCGCGATACCCACCCCAGCCTCGACGCGTCCAACAACGGCGGCTGGCATTCGACACGCGATTTCGCAGAATGGAGCGGACCTCATGGTCGTGATCTAATCGCCAAGGCGCGTTCGGCGGCGACGCTACTGACCCGTGACCGCGAAGGCAATCCTGTCAAGCCGAATTGGATTGTCGAGGCCTGGGCCAATGTCAATCAAACGAATTCCTCCAACGCCTGCCATTATCATCCCGGCGCCTTCTGGTCGGCTTCCTATTACGTCGCCGATGGGGGATGCCTCGACAATCCGGAATTAGGGGGCGAATTCGAAATGATGGACCCGCGCGGCGCAGCGCCGATGATGCATGCGCCGATGCTCAAATTCGCCGGAGAGGGCGGCCTTTCCGCGGGCAGCGCCGAGACCATCATGCCGCGTCCCGGATTGCTGTTCATCTTTCCCTCGTTCCTGCTCCATGCCGTGCGTCCCTATCGTGGCAACTCGCTGCGCATATCGATCGCCATCAATTTCGGCGTCGATGCCACTCAACCTTTCGAATAGGCCCGATCGCAACATGGGCGGCCATATTCTCGTCATCGATCAGGGCGCCACCTCCACTCGAGCCATCGTGTTCGACGAGCGCGCACAGCCGGTCGCCACCACCCAAATGGAGTTTCCACAAATCTATCCGCATCCCGGTTGGATCGAGCATGATCCCCAGGACCTCTGGAATACGACGCTACAGACCGCGCGCGAGGCCGTGGCGAAGGTTGGCGGACCGCGGACGATCGCCGGGATCGGAATCGCCAATCAGCGCGAGACCACGATCGTTTGGGATCGTAAGACCGGCAAGCCGATCTACAACGCCATCGTCTGGCAGGATCGTCGCACCGCCGATCGTTGCGCCGAACTCGCGCGCAACGGACACGCTGCCCTGGTCCGCGAGCGCGCGGGCCTCGTGCTCGACCCTTACTTCTCGGCGACCAAGATCGCCTGGATCCTCGACAACGTCCCCGGCGCGCGCCAACGCGCAGAGCGCAACGGGCTAGCGTTCGGAACCGTCGATACGTTTCTTCTTTGGCGCCTTACCGGAGGCGCCGTGCACGCGACCGACGCAACAAACGCCTCGCGCACCTCGCTGCTCGACATTCACACCGCAAGGTGGGATGAGGCCCTCATCGAACTCTTCGACGCGCCACGCTCAATGCTGCCCGAAGTGCGAGACACGGGGGGCCCGTTCGGCGAAACCCTTGCCGATCATTTGGGCGCCTGCCTACCAGTTTACGCGATGGCGGGAGATCAGCAATCGGCTCTGGTCGGAGAGGTCTGCCTCAGCCCCGGCATGGTCAAAGCGACCTACGGCACTGGCGCTTTCATCCTAACGAACACAGGCGCGACGCCCATCCGCTCGCGACACGGGTTGTTGACGACCATTGCTTATCAATGGGACGGCGTGCGCCACTACGCGCTGGAAGGCTCAATTTTTTCGGCCGGCGCCACGGTGCAGTGGCTGCGTGATGGCCTAAGGATCATTGCCAATGCCGCCGAAGCAGGCGCGCTCGCAGCCGATTCTGACCTCGAACAGGAGGTCTATCTGGTGCCGGCGTTCGCCGGACTGGGGGTTCCGCACTGGCGCGCGGACGCACGGTGTTCCATCGTCGGACTGACGCGTGACGCCACCCGAAAGGAACTGGCGCGGGCCGCGTTGGAGAGCGTGGGCTTTCAGACAGACGATCTTCTCGCTGTGATGACCGCGGATTTTGAGGCGAGTGGGGCGACAGGGGTGGAGTCGGTCGTGCGTGTCGACGGAGGCATGGTCGCCAGCGACTGGACGATGCAATTTCTCGCCGACATCGCCGGCGCGCCGGTCGACCGCCCGAAAAATAAGGAAACGACGGCGCTGGGCGCGGCGTTCCTCGCCGACTGGCGAGCTGGTCTCTATCCCGCGCCCGGCGAATTCGCTGCATATTGGAGTCTCGACCGCCGCTTTGCGCCAGCGATGGGTCCTGAAGTGCGTGAGCGGCGACGCGCCGGTTGGCGCGCAGCGGTCGAAGCAACCTTGCACCGCCGCGAACCGCTGCGATGAGAATCATATTCCGATGCGACCCTGCATTGCGCGATACGCTGCCTCGCCCCCTGCCGGCGTTGCAAGCGCTGCCGGATTGGCTACGCGAAATGCCAGGAGCCGCGTTTTCCGATTTGCACGGTCGCGAAGTGCGGACCGTTAAGCAATGCCCGCCGTTCGTCGACGCCATGCGCCATGGGTTCGTAATGCGGCTGCCTTGCGACGTGACCGTCGCCGGCGGTCGCTTCTGTTGGGACTGGGATCTGCCAAAGCTGGCGGGCGAAACGCAGCCGCGTTCGCCGCTCAGCTTTCACGTGCCCGCGCAAGTGGCCGGTTCGCCGCTGGCGGCCGCCCAAGGGCGCACGGTCATCAAGTTCAATAGCTTCTGGACGATCGAGCTCGAGGCCGGCTATTCCCTGTTCGCCACACATCCAGTTAATCGCGAGGACCTTCCGTTTCGCACGCTGACCGGCATGGTCGATTCCGACCGATTCAATGCCGTCGGAATCCTGTTTCCCGCCGCATGGACGGACGAGCGTTTCGAGGGCGTTCTGCCGGCAGGGACACCTGTTGCGCAATGTTTCCCAGTTTCCCGCGAAACGATGTCGCTGGCATTCGAAGATTTGACGCCGGAGCGTATCGACGTGCACGATGATGTCGCCAATGCCTTGCATGCGACTCCGGGGGTCTATCGCAAGATCTATCGGGACAAGCGTCCGAGTTCCGACAAGTGAGCGCGCAGAGCAGCGAGATCCATCCACAATTCGCCCTTCGGCGCGGTCGTTAACGCCTGAGCGACACGCCCGAATGCCGACGGCATCAAGGCGATGGCGCGTCCGTAGGCTTGTTTGGCCGCTGCCAAGTCGCCTTGCTCCTGCAAGACGACGCCGAGATTCGCCTCTGCCTCAGCGAGATCGGGACGCAGAACCAAAGCGCGCCGATAGGCTTCCGCGGCGCGGTCGAGAAGGCGGCCGTCCTGGAACGCCAGCCCGAGCTTGAACCAGGCCTCAGCCGAAGCAGGATCGAGCTGCAACGCCCTTCGATAGGCTTCCGCCGCCTCGCCGCGCCGTCCTAGAGACTGCAACGCCGAGCCAAACCGAATGCAGAGCTTGGCGGTAGGGCGTGCCCTAATGGCCAAGGCGAAAGCTTGGGCGGTAAGTTCCCACTGCCCGCTGCGTTCCAGCGCGCCTCCGACCCCCGCCCATGCCTCGGAAGGATTAGGAAACCGCTGCAGGAGATCGTCAACGACGACACGCGCTTGGCTTGGATTGATAGCGATCGAGGCAATCGCCGCCCAGAAAGCGGCTTCGGGTCGCGTCGGTTCGAGTTCGGCCGCGCGCTGCAATTTCTCAAGCGCCTCCTGCCAATTTCCAATAGACCGAGACGCGTGAGCGGCGAGCATCAAGGTCGCGAAATGGTCGGGCCGCGCGGCGAGGCTGGATAGCGCCCAACGCTCGGCCTCCGCCGGCTTCAATCTGTGCAACGCGACAGCCGCCATCAGTTGATGAACACTTGGATCCTCTGGCCAGCGCAGAAGCATGGACTCGGCAATCTCGGCGGCTTTGGCGTCCGCGCCGTCGGCCAGAGCCCTCAAAGCTTCCGCAACGCGGAGCGCATGATCAATTTTATCCAAGCGCACGGCACCCCGGTATATCGCCCTCAAAGATCATGAAGGCTAATTCGCATTCCGGCACAATGTAACTTCGGTTCGATTTGCGCCCACCAAGAAACGTGGTCGCCAATCGCCTAGCCACAAGTCGCCAAGGGCGCTTCACCACGTGTACCGGGCGCCCACGACCCCTTGGACGCTGCTCCGCCAATTGTTCTGGGTATTCGCGATCGCAAATTGATAGTCGGCGCTTGCATAAAACGAGACATGGGCATTGATTTTGGCGGTGAGGCCACCGCCAAGGTCGAGCCGCGCACCTCGCGTTTCGAGGGGCACAGAGTCGGCGCCGGCAAAAGTCGTGTTGGCCTCAGCGCCCCAATCCTGCCAGACATCGGCTCTGAGATACGGCTGCCAAACCTGACCGCTGCCAGTTAGGATTGTCCATTTGCCGCGCAGTCCAATGCGGCCGCTCGGCCCCGTCGTGTCGCCGAGCTCGACATCGCCAAGCCCGTCATAAGCATGAGCGAAGGAGACCTTTTGCCACAGGATCTGCCCCTGTGGTTCGAGGATGAAGCCTGGCCCTAATTGCGGCAAAGGGAATGGATAGCCGCCCTCCAAAGACGCGATGAAGCCCGTGCCATTGGTGTCGAGCCTCGCGAACTGGGTGCTGGCCGAGCCGCCATACCAAGTCCCTTGCAGGTCTGCGTCGAGATACCAGCCACCGGGGCCGACGTGGGTCCAGTAACCACCCAATGACCAAGCGTTGAGATTGAGCGACCCGGTTCGGGTGAGGGTATAGGCGGTCGCGGCCGGGTTGGTGACGAGGCCATTCACATCCGCACTTACGTCGCCATAGGCGCCATAAAAGCCGGCTCGCTCCGAGTGGCCCGCGATGAGCGACCCGCGCAGGAGATCGATGCCGCCTTGGAAACCGCCCAGATTGCCGTTCGCGCGCGGATCGGCGAAGGCTTGATAGTGGTTGTTGACTGTTTCGCCGAAGAAGCGACCCCAAACAGAAGGCGAAAACTGCTGGCAGGACGCTGGTTCCGACTTCTTGGTTGGGACGCCTGCGGGGCCACTTGCGGACGCGGCGCCGCAGCCGTCCGGGTCGTAAGTGTCGCCGACACGATCGTCGAGCGTCCCGAGAATTGCGGCCCCGAGTTGCCTTGCTAGCGGCTGCACAACGCCGTAGGTGGCAAGCTCTGGCCCGATGATTGGATGGGGTCCGGGCGGCAGCGGATCGGGCGGAGGGTTCGGCGGAAACGGTGGCCCCGGGGGAATAGGCGGCTCCGGCTCTGGCCCTGGCGGGACGATGAAGTCGGAGCGCAGGAACCAACTGTTGGCGCTGCCGGAAACGCCTCCCCGGAACAGGTCATAGTCGAAGGCGCCGGCGCGCGCTTCGCCCTCGAGCGCGAACGCCCCCGGGGCCGTGGTCGCCCCGTTGATTGCGTTGACCACGAGTATGCCGTTGCCGGTTGTTTCCGCACCGGGACCGCCGACGTTGTTCACGCGCACCATGGTCTCGCCAGTGGCGGAGCCGCCGCTGACGACCAGCATGTCAGAAGGCGAACCATCGCCTCCCAGAAATGTATTGATGGCCATTGAGCCGCCAGCGCCGACGTAGCTTCCGCGAACCTGAAGCACGTTGCCGATGCTCTCTCCGGAAGCCAGCTGAATGGCGCCTTCGTTGAGCACGTTGCCTATGACGGTAAAAGCGCCGGTCGGCGAGCCGATGAGTCCCGGGGTCGCGCTCCCGGCCGCGATCACGCCGCTATTGGTTACGGCTCCGGTGACGGCGCCGTAACCGCCGAGCGTGCCGCCTGACCGGACTGTTATCGGTCCGCCTCCCGATAGGGCGGCGGAGGGATGGGCAAAATCTCCCACCACCAATGTGCCGGCGCTGACATTGGTGCCGCCGGTATAGGGATTGTCGGCGGTCAGAACGGTCGTCCCTGTGCCGACCTGCGAAAGTGAGCCGGCGCCAGAGATTACGCCCGAAAAGGTGACTGTGTCGGAGCGGTCGAAGGCCAGGGTTCCGTTGTTTGTGACGTCGCCGAGGATGCCGCCGGTCGCGCCCCCGGCGCCCAACTGCAAGATCCCGGCGGCGATCGTCGTCCCGCCTGAGTAACTATTTTCGGCGGTCAGGATCGTCGTGCCGGAGCCAATCTGCAAAAGTGAGCCGGTCCCCGAAACGACGCCGGCGAAGGTCGCGACCTCCGAGCGGTCGAAGGCCAGCGATCCGTTGTTTGCTACGTTTCCTAGAATGCTGCCGGTCGCGCCGCCATTGCCGAGCTGCAAAGTCCCCGCCGCGATCGTTGTTCCGCCGCTGTAGCCGTTCGAACCCGTGAGGATCACCCTACCCGAGCCGGAGCCGCTGGTGTCTGTAACCGTCAGGCCGCCGGCGCCGCTGATGCCTTGTGCGATTGTCGTTTGGAAACTGTTCGCATCGATCGTTCCGCCGCCCGCGAAGCCCCCGCTCGGGCCATTCAGCGTGATCGCACGCGTGGCGGCAAGATCGAAGCTGCTCGACAGTTTCAGTTCGCCGCCATTGAAGATCAGCGGACCGGTCGGGTCTCCGAGTGCGGAATCCGCTCCCGCGGCGATTGCGCCCTCATCGAAAACGGTGCCGCCCGAATAGGTGCTCGCGCCAGTCAGCGCCACCGTGCCGACGCCAATCTTGGTTACGACGCCGTTGCCAAAGATGCGCCCTGCATAGGTCCCGTCATTCGGCTGAACTCCATCTGGCGATACTTGGTTGATCAGGAGATCGCCGCTCAGATCGTCGATTGTTGGCGGGAGGCTCTGGGCGCGCGCCTCCAGGGTCGCGTTGGGGTCGATGAGAATGCTGCCATTGAAAGCCGAGTTGTTGCCGGTGAGGACGAGCATCCCGGCTCCGACTGTAACCGCCAGCGGAGTTGCGCCGCCGTTGGCGCCGATCGCGCCGGTCAGCGTCCACACTCCCGCGCCCGTCTTGGTCAAGGTCTGGAAATTGTTGACGGCGCCCGGAAGCGCGTCCGACGAGCCTCCCGGCGCATTCAGCGTCAGAGCGTTGGTTCCTCCTCCGCCGTCCAGATGGCCCGTGATAACCGATCCGGTATTGAGCGTTACGGTGTCATTCCCCCCCTGAAGATCGAGGTTGCCCCTGATCGTGGCGCCTGGTTCGTTGGTGATATCGATGCCGACATTATTGAAGCTGCCGATGGCTTGACCGCTGGTCATGGGATTAGGGCCAGGAGGCGCGATTATTGTGCCGAAATTGTCGACGCTATTGCGTGGACTTGCCCCGGTGGTGTTGATGTTTTCGAAAAAGATTGCTGAACTCGGACCGCCGACAATAAATCCATAGTTGATGATATGATCGCCAGATCCGATGGCGTTGATCGCTTCGGAGGTTATCTGGCTCCCGGTCGCCTGGACCGTGGCGTTTTTGTTGATGATCAGCGTCGAATTGTTATTGAATTCGATCGTGTTGTCACCCTTCCCATATTGACCGCCGTTTGCGCCGCCATTCGTGGTCGTCTGTATCAGGACCGGCGCGTTGGAGGCCGATCCTCCGGCGGGAACAGACGTTCCGAGCGTGATGGTCGCGTTGTTGCCGAGACTGATCGCATTGGCGTTGAGGACGCTGATCGTTGCCCCGTCATTTGCGATGACGGTGACATTGTCTGCGCCGGGGCCCTGTCCGAGTCGGGTGGTCTGGGTTCCGCTGCAGGTGACCGTTACACCCGGAGTGAGCGTCGGTCCGGCCGGAGAGCACGCGGCAATGGCCGTCCGGGAAAAGACTAAAAGCGCGATTCCGGCGCCAAGGCCGAGCCAACGACCGCGAGAAGCAAATCTGGCGCAGAGGTCGGCGCTTTTGTCCTGTTTCGCCCTGCCGCGCTTGTCAGAGGAGCGCGAGGCAAGCGGCCATTTCTTGGGCATGGGTCAACTCCACCCGAGTTACGCCGAGGGACTGACGCAATATGCGACTCAAAGGCTCCTCTTAGCGGGATAATCTTTTCGCGAACCAAGGCCACATTTTTGTTCCTCGATGACTTAAAAAGAACACGATTGCGATCGGGTGTGTCAGGAACGCAACAGCGCGAACCGCCTCCTGCACGGTTGGCGGAGCTTCGAAGATGGCTTGGTAGCGGAGTGTGACCGGTTTCAAGAAGCGCAAATCGTCTCGCGCGAAAGCTCTTCTAAATCGTCGGCGCGAACCGCCACGCTCCTGCGTGGACGCGTCCTGAAGAATGTCCATCAGGCGCATCTGAGCGGTAGGCTGCTTCTGCGCCCCTACCTCTCATCGCCGATCGAAGGGCGATGAAGGGACACGGCGGCGAGCGCCATCGCAGTGAAGGAGCTTAGAGTTTTCTGTCTCGCGGTGGTTTCGGCGTTCGTCGCATCGTGGCCGCGGTGATTGACCTACCGCAATGCATGTAAGGGCGCTTACCGCGATGATGTCGAGGAAAGCGAGACGTCATATGCGTACAAGTTACTTTGTCCAACCGATCAGCTCTCAAACCATGGAAATGGCTTTTCCTCTGGCGAACGCGGCGATTCCAATCCTGTCAAAGTATGAGTGGATGCAATTGTGTCATTGCTCCAGCGTGCCCGAAGGTGGCTGCGCGGCAAGACGCGAGAGAGAGGAGATTGTAACCGCGCGAAACACCCAAGGCTACGTCAAAGGGATTTGCGTGTATGCCATCAGGGATCATCGGACTTACGGTCGTATCGTCGACGTTCCCCTGTTCATCGCTTTGAGCGCCGTTGACGGTGAAGGTGTAGTCGAAGAGCTTATCGATTTTCTTATGGGCAAATGCGACGTGTCCATCTGTTGCGGAATCCGATTCTGGAACATGAACCATGAAATCTGGGAGGATCGGCATAGCGCCAGTTACATCGATCGAAGCGATCACGGGCTGTTCCTGCCTGCCTTGGCGGACGGCGCCGGCGTTATAAGGTCGCTTAGCGCGCACGGCCTTAGCGTAATTCAGGCTATCGATCGACTTTCCCGGTGAAGACGTAGCCGACGTTGCGAACTGATTTCACCAGCATTGGATTTTTCGGATTGACTTCAATTTTTTTCCTAAGACGAGCGACTTGCGCGTCGATGGTGCGGTCGAAGGTCTCCCGACTGCGACCGCGGGTCAGATCCATGAGCGCTTCGCGGCTCAGAACGTGGCCTGGATGTTGAGATAGGGCAGCCAGAAGGTCGAACTCGCCTGTCGTCAGCAGGATATCTTCGCCATTGGGCGACACGAGTTGGCGACGCGCTACATCGAGCCGCCAACCCTCGAAGCGGATTACTTCTCCTGACGCGGGTGGTGGCGCCTGCCGTCCCCGCCGCCGGAGGACGCTCTTGACTCGCGCCAGCACCTCGCGAAGGTGGAAAGGCTTCGGAATGTAATCGTCTGCGCCGACCTCCAGGCCGACAATTCGATCGAGGACATCGTCCCGACCCGTCAACATGATTATTCCCACGTCCGACTTCGCGCGAATCTCCCGGGCAAGCGTCAAGCCGTCCTCGCCCGGCATGACTACGTCGAGCAGAATCACATCAACCGAATCCGTCAATTGCGCACGCAGCGCCTCCCCGTCTGCCGCCACGGTGACCCGGAAACCTTCCTGATCAAAGTAGCGACTCAGCATCTGACGGATCCGTTGATCGTCGTCGACGACCAGGATATGCACCGCGTTATCCCTTTGCCTGGTCATGCCAACCTGGGCTGGAGGGTTTGTTACGCACTGTTACAAAACGGCGCCAAGTTTCACAAGGCGATGATACCCCGATTACATGGGCTCGCTCAAATGCCTTCGTCAGTCAACTCGAGGGCGGCGATATGTATAGCCACACTGCAGTCTCCACGTCTCACGGTCCAGCCGTCCCCCCCATCGAGTCATCCCCAACCCTCAAGGACCTCTTCAAGGGGCAGCCCACGGAGACCTTGCCGCCTGGAGCGGCACTATTTTGGGAGGGCGAGAGGGCGGGGCAAATCTTTGAAATGTTGGAAGGCGTAATACGCATTTACCGGATAATGTCCGACGGCCGGCGAGCGATCATGGGTTTCATTCATCCCGGCGACGTTCTCGGGGTTTCCTTCCAAGAAAACTATCTCTTCACCGCAGAGGCCGTGACTCAAGTCAAAGTCCGCCGTTTTGCGCGCGGCCGCTTTTTTGCCAAGATCAACGAATCACCGGTTTTGCGTCCGCAGCTCTTCGCAATTCTTTGCGATGAAATGTCAGCTGCTCAGGATCAGATGTTGCTGCTGGGTCGCAAGACCGCGGAGGAGCGGGTCGTCAGCTTCCTTCTCGCCGTCCGTCGTAAGACAGATCAACGCGAGGAAATCGAGCTCCCAATGAGCCGTCAGGACATCGCCGACTATCTCGGCCTGACTATAGAGACCGTGTCCCGGACGATGACAAGTTTAACTCGCCGTGGTTTGATCGCCCCTCAGGCTAGACATACTGTTGCTCTGCGCAGGCTTTCGGCGCTCCGGGAAATCGCCGGCGATCAGGATAACAAGGGGGCACCAACAGCCTCCCTTTGTCGAGCGGTTTGGCCCAACTGAAGTTGAACAGGAACAACGCTCCAAATGCCTACATCGGCTGCGACCGCCGAATTGACGTCTCTCGCGAAAATCTTGGATTTAGCAAACGTCATCATTCATGACGCCAGCGGGAGGATTCTGTACTGGACGACAGGCTGCGAGCGCTTTTACGGATGGAGTCGTGAGGAGGCTCTCGGCGCGGTCGTCCACGAGCTATTGAAAACAAAGTATCCTCTGCCCCGAGGCGAGCTTCTTGCGAAGCTCCAGAAGGAGGGTAGTTGGCAAGGCGAAATCGAACATCAAAAAAAGGACGGGTCCCTCGCTTGGGTCGCAAGTCTATGGGTCGCGCGCAAATCTGAAGATGACGTCATTCACGCCGTGCTTCAGAACAATAGCGAGATTACCAGGTTAAAGCGCGCTCAGGTCGAAATCGCTGCGCGCGAAGCGCACCTGCGCTCGATCCTCGACACCGTCCCCGAGGCCATGGTTGTCACCGATGCGAACGGCTCCGTCACTTTGTTCAGCGCGGCCGCTGCTCAACTCTTCGGCTATCGTCCCGAGGAGGTCGTTGGTCAAAACGTCCAAATGCTGATGCCCGAGCCCTATCGGAGGGAGCATGATGACTATGTGGAAAGGTATTTAAAGACCGGCGAAGCCCGGATCATCGGTTATGGCCGCGTGGTGAAGGGGCTGACCAAGGACGGCGCGGTTTTCCCGATGGAATTGGCGGTTGGAGAAGCGCGATCGAGCGGACAGCGGATTTTCACCGGCTTCATCCGCGACCTGACGAGCCGTCAGAAAATGGAGGGGGAGCTGAGACAGTTGCAGAAAATGGAGGCGATCGGCCAACTGACCGGCGGCCTCGCGCATGACTTCAATAACCTTCTAACGGTGATCACCGGCAACCTCGAAATGCTCGAGGGGAGTCTAAAGGACTCCGATCAGCGCGAGCTTTTGAAGGAGGCTTATGACGCCGCAGAGGACGGCGCGAAGCTTACGGGACAGCTCTTGGCGTTCGGTCGACGCCAACCCTTGAATCCAAAACCTACGGATTTGACGCTCTTAATTTCGAATTTCTCCGATCTTTTGCGTCGAAGTCTGGGCGAGTCGATCGAATTGAACATCCGGCTCACCGGGTCGAGGCATCTCTGCATTGTTGACGCTTCGCAATTGCAAAACGCTTTGCTCAACCTCGCAATTAACTCACGGGACGCCATGCCCCGCGGGGGCCAGCTCACAATCGAAGTCTCGCAAGTCCGCTTGGATGCGGACTACGCGCAGATGTACCCGGAAATTCGCACCGGTCGCTTTATCCTCATTGCCGTAACCGACACAGGCTCAGGGATGGCGGACGAGGTGCGTCAGCGTGCGTTCGAACCGTTCTTCACCACAAAGCCAACCGGTTCAGGCACCGGACTCGGTCTCAGCATGGTCTACGGGTTCGTCCGGCAATCGGGGGGAAACATACAGATTTACAGTGAATTGGAGCGAGGGACGAGCGTCAGGATTTTCCTGCCCGTTGCGCAAGCCGATCAGACGAGCGATGAACCGAGTTCGAGCGCCGCCGACAAAGTCGCCCTGCCGCGAGGATCGGAAACCATTCTCGTCGTCGAAGATGACGCGCGCGTTCGTCGGGTCACAACGGCAAGGCTGCGAAGCCTCGGCTATGAGGCCATAGAAGCA
Organism: uncultured Alphaproteobacteria bacterium; assembly: GCA_963737365.1. Classification (GTDB taxonomy): domain Bacteria; phylum Pseudomonadota; class Alphaproteobacteria; order Rhizobiales; family Beijerinckiaceae; genus Roseiarcus. Next base: position 223,780 of record CAVTSD010000001.1, on the reverse strand, counting down.
GATAGCGGCGCCGCTGCCCTCCATCTGCTCGACGTTCATCCGACGATTGCGATGCTCTTCACCGATGTCGTGATGCCAGGCGGAATGAACGGCGACGAATTGGCCAAGGCGGCGCTGAGTTTAAGGCCGGATATCAAAGTCCTGTTCACCTCGGGCTATGCTGAGCCGGCGGTTGCGCGCCTCGGGGCTGGCGCCTGGCTGAAGAAGCCCTACACCGCCGCCGATCTTGCCGACAAAGTCAGCGAGATTTTAAGCGAATAGTAGGACGCTGGAGATCCCAGCCGGCGTGTGCGCTGCTCAAAGAAAATATATGGTCTGGCGCTTTAACAAAACCGGCAACTTGAGATCGCCTCGAACCGCTCACTCCCTCGGCTAGGCGGGTGAAACCGCCTATGACCCGGCGAGCGTTGTCGTTATTTCTTAGCACCCTATCCCACGCAGCCAAGCCGCGCCCGCGCTCGGACCTCGTGCAACGCAAATCCCCTGAGGCCGCCACCGCCGCCCATCCTGTCTCGCTGAGAGGCTCCGCTGTCTGGTGCCGGGCAACATCAGCGTCGTGTCGGAAGCATCGTCGTGCCTTAATGCGGTGCGATCCAAGCGCGTCGCCAAGGGCGCATCGAGGAAGAGTGCCGGGAAAGCGAAACCAACCTCTGCCGCCGCTGAGGCCGGGCGCTACTTTGGCGGCGGCTGCGAAGGTGGCGTCTAGGGTAGATCAGAGTGCATTTCATCGCTGCGGGGTAGCGTCCACCGGAGAGGCCAGTCGCGTCTGAACCGCCGGGCGTTATAGGTCCGTTCTGAATGGGCGGTCAGCATTGACTGCCGGCGTGGTCTAGTCTGATAACATTTGCAAGCGCCAAATCGGCGCCGTGGTGGCTCGCGATTACAATAATCCTGGTCTTCAAATGGCCCAACAGCCGTCCAAGAATGCGACGACTCTGATCCTCGTCGAGATGTTCCGTCGGCTCGTCCAGCAATACGATCGGCCGCTGAGAAAGCCAAGCTCGGGCGAGGTTGAGCCGTTGCGCCTCGCCAAGCGAGAGTTGGTCCTGCCGAATCCAACCGTCGAGCCCGCCGGCGCCCTGAAGTCGGACGTCGAGTTCGACCGCTGCGAGCGCTCGCCACAAGGTCTCATCAGACTGAGAGTCGGCGAACAGGTTTGCTCGAACCGTATCGTCCAGGACCGCGGCGTCATGCAGGCAGAGCGTGGTCACGGCGCGGCGCTGAGCCGGGGACATCGCGCCGGCATCGGAGACAAAAAGATCGGCGCCGATCCAGCCGGCAATCTGTTTCAGGAGACTTGTCTTGCCGGAACCACTGGCCCCAACGAGTACGGTTGGACATCCGGCCCGCGCCTCCAGCGACATTGGTTGTCCGATCAGGCGACCATTGGGCGCGCGACGTTGAAGCCGTTCATGTCCCAGATCGCTGATCGTGGGCGGATTGGCCATCAATCCAATGCCTGGAACCCGAGCCCCTTCGGAACGAGCCTTGATGGCGCGCTCCGCCGACCTGCGTCGCAGGACAGCAATGAGAATGCGGGACGCATTCGTCATCGCTTCACCAGTGCTGAGCCACCCAAACGCCAAGAAGACCGGAATGAGAAGCCTTTCACCACGCCCATCGAAGGCCCACGCCGCCACGATGACGCTCAGGCAAGCGATCGGGCCGAACGCTGAGCCGATCATATCGAGAGCGGCCTGGGTCCGGCGCAGGCGGAGGATCGCCTCGTCGGCCGATTGGAACGACCGAAGCGCGACGTCGAGTTCCGCTTGCCATCTACGTTCAGCTTTCAACGGCACGGCCGAAGCCAAGTCAGCGCCAAGCCGCCGCGCGGCTTCGCGTCTTTCTGTTCGAGCCCGTTCCCAGCTGATCGTGCTAGGCCGGATCGCTCGCAAGGCTGCAAGTAGGATTACCAGGAGCGACGCGAGTATCGGCGCAAGCGCGAACGGCGTGATGATCGCGGTCGCGGCACAAAGCGCAATCGTCGCGCAAGCGAGCGTCAGCGATGGCAGAGACGCCCGCAATCGTGCAAAATCGAGATCCTCGACATCATCGAGGTAGTCGGCGAGCCGCGAAGGATCGCCGAGCTGCCATCCCGCTTGGTGAACGGATTGCGAAGCCGCGAGACTTGCGAACAGGGACACGCGCCGAGCAACCTGGTCCATGAGCGCGGCGCTATGCCCCACAAGCCGCTGGCCATATCGAGCGCCTGTGCGGCCGACAGCAAATAGCCGGATAAAGGCGGCGGGAACGTGAAAGTTGAAAGTCGCTGCAGAGGCTGAAAGTCCGGCCAGGGCCACCGAGCCCAGGAACCATGTCGACATCCCGCCGAGGAGCATCCCGCATACCGCCGCAGCGAGAGCAAGCGCTGTGGCGATCCACCAGGAGCGCCGGCTCGATTTCATGGCTTCCGTCGTCATGCCGCAACCTCGAGGGGACGGGTGCCTGTAAGATCAATGGTCAGGTTCGCACGCCCCGCGAGCAAAAGGTCATGGGTCGCGACGACGACCAGCCGGGAACGCGCCATGTTCTGCAGCGTGCCGCGGACGAGGGCGGCCGTGTGCGAATCGAGCTTCGATGTCGGCTCGTCGGCCAGAATTGCGCCGTCCGACAGCAGCGCCCGCGCGATCGAAATCCGGAGGCGTTGTCCTCCAGAGAGATTTTCTCCGCAATTCTCGACGTGCGTCTCGAGACCGTCTGGGAGCAACTCGTCATCAAGGAGGCCAATCTTTTGCGCGGCCTCCCTTATCTGCATTTCGCTTGCTTGACGACTTGGCGCGATGAGTTGGCCAAGAGAGCCCTCGGCTACATAGGCGTCGTTCGAGATCCAAGAGATGTTCTCTTTTGAGATCTCTGGCGGCGGCCCGCCCTGCTCCGAATCGAGGCCGGCCAGGCGGCGAAGCAATGTCGATTTTCCTGATCCGCTCGGGCCGACTACAGCGACGAGGCCAACAGGCGGCAGTGACACCTTAGCCAGGTCGATCAACGGCAAGTGCGGCGAGGGGAGATAGCGGTTGCACTCCAGCAACCCGTCCAGCGCTTGGGCGGCTGCGAGCCCATCAGCCTTCGCGTGATACTGCTCGGCGAATTGCCTGAACGGGGCGAAATACTCAGGCGCGATGATCAAAATGAAGAGGCTCTGCCAGAGCTCGAGTTTGGAGAAGCCAGGAATCATGGCGAGCTTGAGATGTCCAAGCCCGAGGAGCAAGGCAAGCATCGCAATTGACAACGAAGCGAAGAAGTCGATGACCGCGGCGTTGATAAACGCGATCCGCAGCACCCCCATTGTTTGCGCCGCATAGGCTTCGAGCCGCATCGCGAGCTTTTTCTCTTCCACATCAAGCGCGTGATTCGCGAGTATCGTGGGCAAAGTCCGAACCCGGTCGGCGAACTGGGCGGCGAGGCGGCCCAACGCTTTCTCCTGCTGGTTGGCGCGGCGGTGGATGGTCTCGCCTACGAGGGCGAAGAAGACGATCATCACAGGTGTGAGGCCGATCAAAAGCAGCGCCGCCTGCCAGGAGACAACGGCGACCAAGAACGCTGCGGCCAAAGGGCCGATCGTCAACATGGAGGCGGCGCAGCGATAACCGATCACCAGCGCGGCGACCGCCTCGGGGTGGCGTTGCATGCTGACGACCAGGGCGCCGGTCGGCAGCGACTGGATCTGCCTCGCTGACATTTCGCGGAGCTGGTCGAACGCGGCCGCGCGAAGTTCCGACGACAGTTTCATCTCGGCGCTAGCCTGAATCCCGTCGGCAAAGCCGCCCATGATCGCCGCAAAGATGAGGAATGTCCCGGCCGAGAGCGCAGCCCAAGGCTCGATGACGCCGTTCATGAGAAGGCGGCCGATCACGATGGCTGTCGACGCCGAAAAGCATAAGCGCGCGAGTGTTCGCGCTATTTGGGCGACAAGCGTTTGATTCGCTCGAACGCGGCCGAGGCGGCGCCCTAAGGCTAGCGCGTGAAAAGCCTTTGGTTGAGCGGCCGGCCCAGCCTCGGTCCTCGTTGCATACAGCGCCTGTTTCATGCGCCGCTTTTCGCATTTCCCGCCGCGTCGGGAGTTGATCGAGATCAAAACGGTCAGCACTCGGCCGCGCTAAGAAGGCCGGGACTAAAGAGGCCTTCTTATGGTTGATTTGTTGCTTGTCGATCTTTCTCGGCTGCAGTTCGCGCTAACGGCCATGTACCATTTCCTGTTCGTGCCGCTCACGCTCGGGCTGTCCGTCCTGATCGCAATGATGGAAACCGTCTACGTCATGACCGGTCGAGTCATCTGGCGCGACATGACGAAGTTTTGGGGCGTTCTTTTCGGCATCAACTTTGCAGTCGGGGTGGCGACCGGCATCACCATGGAATTCCAGTTTGGCATGAACTGGGCCTATTACTCGCACTATGTAGGCGACGTGTTCGGCGCGCCCCTGGCCATCGAGGGGCTGATGGCCTTCTTCCTCGAAGCGACCTTCGTTGGGCTCTTTTTCTTCGGCTGGGACCGGCTTTCTGCCCGCGCGCACTTGGTCGTGACCTGGCTGATGGCGCTTGGAACCAACTTCTCGGCGCTCTGGATCCTGATCGCCAACGGTTGGATGCAGAACCCCGTTGGCTCGGCCTTCAACGCCGATACGATGCGCATGGAGGTCACGAATTTTGAAGCGGTTTTGTTGAACCCTGTTGCGCAGGCGAAGTTCGTACACACCGTGTCGGCAGGTTATCTCTGCGGCGCGGTCTTTGTGCTTGGCGTTTCAGCTTGGTACCTACTGCGGGGGCGCCATATCGAGCTCGCCAAGCGCTCATTTGTCATTGCTTCGGCATTCGGGTTAGCGGCGGCGCTGTCGGTGATTGTGCTTGGCGACGAGAGCGGTTACGATCTTACGAGCAACCAGAAGATGAAGCTCGCTGCGATCGAGGCGATGTGGGAAACAGAGCCGGCTCCCGCCTCCTTCACCGTGTTTGGCATACCAAGTCAGAGTCTCCACCTGACCCGTTTCGCCCTTCGCGCGCCGTGGGTCATGGGCATTATCGGCACACGCTCGCTGGACAGGCAAATCCCCGGCATCGAGCAGATTGTAGCTGAGGATGAAAAGCGAATCCGAGCTGGGATCGGCGCCTACGACGCCCTAGAGAAGTTGAAGGCCAACCGATCTGACGTCGCCGCTCGCGCCGCGTTTAACGCTAGTTCGAAGGATCTCGGCTACGGGCTGTTGCTCAAACAATATGTCGATGACCCGTGGCAGGCGACCGAACAACAGATCAAGGATGCCGCCTGGTCCACGGTCCCGAACATTCCATACCTATTCTTCGCGTTCCGGCTGATGGTGCTCTGCGCCTTCGTTCTGCTCGCGGTGTTCGGCCTTTCTCTCTGGCATACGGCGCGGGAGGCGCAGGTCCCACGTTGGCTGCTGCGTTTTGCCGTCCTTGTTCTGCCGCTTCCGTGGATCGCAGTCGAACTCGGATGGTTCGTGGCGGAGTTCGGACGTCAGCCCTGGATCATTGACGGCGTCCTCCCGACCTTCTTGGCGACATCACAACTCGGCGTCTGGAATCTCTTAGTCACGATTCTGGGCTTTACGCTGGTTTACGGGGTGCTGGCGGTCATCGAAGTTCGGTTGATGCTCGCCGCAATCCGGAAAGGTCCGGGACTCGCCGACATCCTCGACGGCATGGCTACGCAAGCGCCCATCTCCCCCGGCCTCGAACTTCATCCGGCCGAGTGACCCGCAGAAAAGGATTACGACGATGATCGAGTTGATTTCCGGCTACGGAATGCTCCGCGTCATTTGGTGGATGCTGCTTGGCGTGCTGCTAACCGGCTTTGCGGTGACGGACGGCTTCGATATGGGCGTCGGGGCTCTTCTTCCCTTCGTCGCCAAAACGGATATCGAACGGCGGGTCGCGATAAACACCGTGGGCCCTGTATGGGAGGGGAATCAAGTCTGGCTTATCCTCGGCGGGGGAGCGATTTTCGCCGCCTGGCCGGCTTTGTACGCTCTCAGTTTCTCCGGCTTCTATCTCGCGATGTTTCTCGTTCTGCTGGCGCTCATCTTGCGTCCCGTCGGATTTAAATATCGCTCAAAGAGGCCGGACGCCGTGTGGCGGGCCCGTTGGGACTGGGCGCTCTTCATTGGTGGCGCCGTGCCAGCTTTGATCTTCGGCGTGGCCGTCGGGAACACCCTGCGCGGCGTTCCCTTTCACTTCACCGACGATCTTCGGCCAATTTACGAGGGCGGCTTGTTTGGCCTTCTGAATCCAGTTGCGCTCTTTTGCGGGTTGGTCTCGCTTTCGATGCTCGTCATGCATGGCGCTGCCTGGCTTGCGTTCAAATCCGATGGGCTCGTCGCCGCCCGCGCGAAAGAGTTCGGCGTCAAGGCCGCCATTGCTTCTTCGATCCTGTTCGCGGGCGGGGGGTTGCTCGTGTGGCTAGGACTATTAGGCGGCTATCGGGTCACCAGCCCAATCATGTGGGAAGGGCCCTCGAACCCACTCTTGAAGACTGTGGTCGCAGACCCCGCCGCTTGGTTCGCAAATTTTGCTTCTCATCCGATCCTTTGGATCGTTCCCGCGCTTGGCGTCGCAGCGCCTTTGGTGGCGGCTCTCGGTTTTCGTGCCGGACATGAGGTGCTGACACTCCTAGCCTCAAAGCTTGGTGTCGCGGCGATCATCACAACGGTCGGGCTAGCAATGTTCCCGATCCTGTTGCCATCGAGCAGCAATCCGGGTCACTCGCTCGCTGTCTTCGACGCCTCATCGAGCCGGGCGACGCTGCTCAACATGCTGATTGCGACGGCAATCTTCATGCCGATCGTCCTGGCTTATACCGCTTGGGTTTACCGCGTTCTGCGCGGGAAAGTGACCGAAAAGAGCATCAAAGCCGCCGGCGCCTCGGCCTATTAACGGGAGAAAGCCTCCATGTGGTATTTTACCTGGATCCTGGGCCTTGGACTTGCGGCTTCGGTCGGCATTTTGAACGCGCTTTGGTACGAGTTGCGCACGGTGCGCCAAGCGCCAAAGCATGAGATCCCTCCGCTCCCGACTCCTTGATCGCCGCAGCTTCTTCACCCCGTGTAGTGGTGTCAGCTGTCGAAGTCCGCGCTCTACTTAGCAGTTGGACCGATCCTGTGCGGGTAAGCGTTTTTCATCAGGAACAATAAGAGGACCGCCGCGTCTCGGCTAATTGGAAGTGACTGCGTGCTACTAGCAGGCCGTTGAAAAAGTCTCTGGCCGGGGGAATTGTGATGTGATTTTGTCGTCTTGCGCTTAGGCGGAGGCGAGTGGATGCGAGGCGGGGACGAGCGGTCGGGGTCGCTGTTCAGTTACGTCGATCTTGAAGCGCGGGTCGGCAAGGACCATCCGCTGCGGGCCATCCGCGGGATTGTGAACGAGGCGCTTTCGACCCTTTCAGGCGCGTTCTCGGCGCTTTATTCGCGGAGCGGCCGTCCCTCGATCCCACCGGAGAAGCTCCTTCGGGCGATGCTGTTGCAGGCGTTCTATTCGATCCGCTCGGAACGGCAGTTGATGGATCGGCTGGAGTTCGACCTGCTTTTTCGCTGGTTCGTCGGCCTCGGCGTTGACGATGCGGCGTGGGACCACTCGACGTTTTCCAAGAACCGCGAGCGCCTTCTGGAGGGCGACATCGCAGCCAAGCTCTTGGGCGCGGTGCTTTCGCAGCCGCGTGTGAACCGACTGCTCAGCGCGGATCATTTCTCGGTCGACGGCACGCTGATCGAGGCGTGGGCTTCGATGAAGAGTTTTCGGCCGAAGGACGGCTCGGGCGATCCTCCGACGGCAGGCGGCAGGAGGAACCGCGAGGCGGATTTTCACGGCCAGAAGCGCTCGAACGCGACGCACGCTTCGACGACCGATCCGGACGCGCGTCTCTATCGCAAAGGGCCGGGCAAGGAGGCGAAGCTCTGCTTCATGGGCCACGCGCTGATGGAGAACCGCAACGGCCTCGTCGTCGACGCCTGCTTGACCGAGGCGAATGGCCACGCCGAGCGGATCGCGGCGCTGCACATGATCGAGCCGCGCGCCGATCGGCCGAGGCCGATCACGCTCGGCGCCGACAAAGCTTACGACGCCGAGGACTTCGTCAATGAACTGCGCTCGATGAACGCGACGCCCCACGTGGCGCAGAATGCGAATGGCCGCTCGTCGGCGATCGACAGCCGCACAACGCGGCATGCAGGCTATGCAGTCAGCCAACGCATCCGCAAACGGATCGAGGAAGCCTTCGGCTGGATGAAGACGATTGGCGGGCAGGAGAAGGCCAAGTTCCGCGGCCGCGATCGCGTCGGTTGGGCCTTTACCTTCGCGGCCGCCGCCTACAATCTGTTGCGGTTGCAGAAGCTCTTGGAGGCCTGCGCGTGAAGAGCCCGGCGAACTGCCGACTGATCGGCCGCTGGCGGATCGTCGAGGCCGACCTCTGGGATGGTGCTCACCTCGATCTCTGCGGCCCGGCGGCGCTGACGATCACCGCGCAAGGCGACGAAATCGCCTTCGGCGCTCTGGAGGCTGGCCTCGAGGTCGAATATGCTCGGGACTCGATTGGCTTTCGCTGGGCCGGTTGCGAGGAAGGCGACGAGGTCGAGGGCGAAGGGACCGCCGAACTCCTCGACGATGGCACTCTCGAGATCGAGTTCGCATACCGAAACGGCGACGAAGCCGTCCTCAAAGCGAAACGGGATACTTCTTCAACAGCCTGCTAGGCTGTTTGGATGAATTTGCTCAAGCAGAGCCCGCAGCGAAGCTGACCAATATCTAAAGTTTCGAGTGGTTTTTCGCAGCGAAACGCGCGTGAAGCGCTTGAGCCGTCCGTGTCGATGCGCGCGGGCTTTGTAGGGGGTCCTGCGAAGAAGGCAGGTTTGTTATTTCGTTCGCCTTATGAGGAATGACGGGAGCAATGCCGCGCGCTCTCGCGGCGTCCCGATTGGCCCCGCTGCGTAGCCTTTGTCGTAGATGACAGCTCGAGGCTGAACGTCGGGCCCTATGTCGAGCAGCGTTTCCAAGTCACGCCCGCCGAAGGCTTCGCCGCCGGTCAGATCGACGGCGATGATGTCGCCTGAGGCCTGCGATTTCGCATGGATTTCTTGGCGAAACCGCGGCCCGAGCGCCTGGCCTTTCCACCCCGTTGTTCCGGACGCCGACACGTGAGCGCGCATGACGGTCGAGTCGAACATCTGAATAAGATGCACTGTGGAACTCATCAAGGCGAGCGTATCGAAGAAGGCCTCGAAGACGCCGGCTTTACTCAAGCGCGCAGGAGCCGGACGGAATAGCCTATGCCCTGCCCGGCGCCTTGAGGCGCGAGGTGGTTGTTCCCTACCAGACCTTCGTCACCGTATAGCCCTGCGCGCGGAAGCGCTCGACGAGGCCGGTCTTGCCCGAGAGGTGGAGCGCGCCCACGGCGATGAACGCGCCGCCGGAGGCCAGAAGCGGTGCGGCGCGCTCGGCCATGGTTGCGTTGCGACCCTGAAGCAGAGCGACCATGAACTCATCCTGCGCCGTCCGCTCCGCGTCGCTCAAGCCCCCCAAGGCGTCCGAAACCGCGATGATTTCGGCCGGTCGGCTTTCCCGATAAAGCTGGAGCATCGTCGCGTAGAGATCGTCATTCAAGGCGGGGTCTCGGGCAGTCAGAGTCAACAGCGTTGCGGCGACTTCAGGGCGCATATTGGCGAGTGCCGCGAGCTGTTCCTGCGCCGTTTCAAGTCCGATGACCTTCACCCCTGCGTCTTTCGCCGTCTCGGCTAGAAACTGGTCAACCTCGGGCAGATTGAGGGCTTCTCGCTCCGCTTCGCACTTGGGAAGCGCGGTCAGGATGGCGAGGAACCAGGGCTTCAGGTGATGCGCGAATTCGGTGGGATAGCCAAGGCCCGTGATCAGTTTCTCGATTTTCTGGCTGTCCTCCGGGGCGATTGCGCCCTCGAACGTGTCGTGGTCGCGATCAAGGGCCTTGGCTAGCGTCGCGGCCGTGATGTTCGCCTTTTCGATCATGTCGATCGGCCCGCCAAGCTCCGTCGCGACGATCCTGGCGCCGTTGATCGATTGTGCGGCGCGGCGGGCGATTTCGAGCGCGGACTCGTCCGTGGAATGAATGGTGCCGAAGAGGTAAGAGGGTGGGAGACCGGGCTTCTCGATGCGCCACAGCAACCCGTCGCCGTTGATAAGATCGTCCGCTTGCGCGGCCTCGGCGGCGGCGAGTCCTTCGACCTTCGTGAGATCCGAGCCTTCACAGGGCTCCAACGGCTCCGCTCGCGCAATAGAAAGCGTGATAAGGCCGATAAAGAAAGCGCAGGCGGTCAGCGCCAATCGCGGCATGATCCTCACAGCTTTCTCAGCGCCACTTCTTCAATTCGGTGGCTCGCGCCCTTGGTGAGGAGCAGGTCGGCCCGCGGTCGGGTCGGCAGGATATTCTCGTATAGGTTCACGAGATTGATACGCCGCCAGATCGAGCGCGCGATCGCTTCGGCTTCCGCATCATTGATATCGGCGTACTGGCGGAAATAGCTGCGCGGATCGCGAAACGCCGTCGTCCGCAAGCTCATGAACCGTTCGATGTACCATTGCTCGAGCAAGCTTGTGTCGGCGTCCAGGAAGATCGAGAAATCGAAAAAGTCGGAGACGAAGGGAATTTCTTTGCCGTCGCGTGGCAGCCGGTTTGGCAGCAGGACGTTGATGCCCTCGAAGATGAGAATATCCGGCCGGTCGACGATGATCGATTCGTCTTTCACGATATCATAGGTGATATGCGAATAGACTGGAGCGGCGACATTGTGCTGACCAGCCTTGACCGACGAAAGAAAGCGAAGCAGCGACGTCCCGTCATAGCTTTCGGGAAAGCCCTTGCGGTCCATGATCCCGAGCCGGATCAGTTCGGCGTTTGGACGCAAGAAGCCGTCAGTGGTGACGAGTTGCACCTTCGGCGTGTTTGGCCAGCGCGTCAACAGGGCCTGCAACACGCGCGCTGTCGTTGACTTGCCGGCCGAGACTGAGCCCGCGATGCCAATGATGTAAGGGACCTTTCCATCATCCGCTCCCAGAAACCGCTGCGTCGCCTTGAAGAGGCCCTGCGTCGCCGCAACGTAGAGCGCCAAGAGCCGCGACAGCGGTAGATAGATGGCCACGACCTCGTCGAGCGAGATCGGATCATGGGTCGATTGCAGGCGGCGCAGATCGTCAATCGTGAGCGTCAGTTGTGTGTCGGCGCGCAGCTGCGCCCATTCTTCACGAGTGAAACGGCGGAACGGAGACTCGAGCGATTGAATTCCAACGCGATTCATCAAAAAATCTTTCACTCGAGCGGGTCAGCCCATGCGCCGAGGGGACGGCGCTCTCACTGTGTTCGCGATGCTTTTTCCTGGTGTCCGCTTTGTTTTGACCTTTTGCCCAATTCGTCCATCACCGACGACAACGCAACGCCCCGCACACGGAGCGCGACTAGGAGATGGTAGAGAACGTCGGCCGCTTCCGCGCGAACGGCGCTCTCATCCTGTGCGACGGCGGCGATGGTGAACTCAATCGCTTCTTCGCCGAATTTGCGAGCGCAATGGGCTGCGCCCTTATCGATGAGGCTGCGCGTATAGGACGCCTCCGCGCTGGCCCCGGCGCGCTCATCGATCGTCTGAGCCAGTTCATCCAGCGTGAACATCGCGCCTGCCCTGCCCCGTCTCGCCCATCGCGCCTTTATCTCCCGGCGCGCTGGCCGCCGCAACAGGAGACCCGCGCCCGTTCGCGGGGAAGGAGCGCTTCTTGACTTGGCTCTGGCGGGGGCCATAAAGCATGCCGACCTTGAGGCGGGCGATTAGCTCAGCGGTAGAGCACTCCCTTCACACGGGAGGGGTCGCAGGTTCGATCCCTGCATCGCCCACCAGGTAGTGTTGTGAAATAATCCCTGGTAAGACGTCCCACGCTGGTCATCGTGTTAAAAGCTTGCGTCGCCGTGATAGCGATACCGCGTATTCGTCGAATAGCTTGACGAGCTTGGCAAAGTTAGCAGGCAGTCGACGTTATAGACGACATGGACGTTTGACGCGCAGCACTTACGCCCGGCGGTACGCGTTATTCACGTTAGTTGGCATCGCAGGAGAAGATGACTTCGATGCGCCGGACCTTGGCGAGGGCTTCAACTCCGGTAAAAATCTCGGGCTCGATATTCAGCCCTTGCCGAAGCCGGCCGCTGATGAGCGCCCTTTCGCCGCGTCGGGCGCCAGTCGGAAGGGCAAGGCAGTTAGGCCTTCGAGGATCGTGCTGACCACGGAGCAATCGAAGGCTTTGCGCGACCGGTTGGTCGCCGAACTCAGCGAGCTCAAATCTGCGGATGAGGCTGCCGACTGTGTTCACAAGAACCTCCAGGCGAAGAACACGTTGGCCGATGCCAATTCCGAGGCCGTCGAAGTCAGTTTCCGGGAGCGACTAGCAGCGATCGAAAGAGGACAGTCGGGGCACAGCGTCGGAACAAAACGATCCGGGCGATGATCCTTTGCGCGAAACGCCCAACCCTTCAACAGTCCCCAGATACGGGCTCCGGAAACCAAAGTTGTCGGGCGCCGTCGCGTTGCCGAGAAGACTATTCGTTTGCGCAACAAGGACCACTGCAGCTTCGTCGCCACGCAACCGTGCGTCGTCTGCGGCCGCAGGCCAACCGAAGCGCATCATATTCGCTTCGCCCAACCCCGAGCGCTAGGCCGGAAAGTTAGCGACGAGTACACGGTTCCAGTCTGTCGCGTCCATCATCGCAAACTTCACCGATATGGCGATGAGGCTTCATGGTGGGCTGGGAGCAGCATCGATCCCTGAGGAGCCGCGCGAAGACGCGGCGTCTTTTAGGGTGTTCCAGCCAAGCGCAAGCAGTGAAATCGCCGTGGGGCGCTCTCCGGACCTCCCTTCCGGGCCGCTTCGCGGCGCCTCAAGGCAAGGTTGGCGCTGGGCGTGACCTTGTAGAAAATTTCTGCTCCGTCCCCTTGCACGCTTCGCTGTAAGATATATCTTTGCATACGACATATCGTGATATGTCTTAACACACTTTAGGAGACCAACAATGTTCCATCGTCATTTCGACGATTATATCCACCACAGCCACGGCGGCCCCGGCCACCCTGGCTTCGGACGCGGGCCGTTCCGCGGCTGGCGTTCGCGCGGCGGCGGCGCGGGCGGGCGTGAGGGCCGCATGTTCGACGGCGGCGAGCTCAGGCTCGTCATTCTCGCGCTCATCGCCGAGAAGGCCCGTTACGGCTACGAGATCATCAAGGAGCTCGGCGAGCGGGTCGGGGGCGATTATTCGCCGAGCCCCGGCGTCGTCTATCCGACCCTAACCATGCTCGAGGAGATGGGCTACGCAGAGGCGAGCCAGGACCCGCAGGGGCGCAAGCTCTATGGCCTGACCCCAGAGGGCGAGAAGGTTCTCGCCGAAAACAAAGCCCAGATCGACGCCATCTTTGCCCGCTTCGGCGATGGCGACTCGCGCTTCGCGGGTTTCGTTTCCGTCAAGCGAGCGATGCTCAATCTGCGCGCCGCGCTTCAGCTGCGCCTGCGCGCCCGGGACGCCAGCCCTCAGCAGATCCAGGCGATCGTCGACGCGCTCGACGCGGCGGCCAAGGCGGTCGAGCGCGCCTGAGCGGGCTCGCATGTCGCCGCATAGGGGGGCTCGCCGGCCTCTTCCTTCTCCATCGGGGAGAAGGTGGTCCGCGAGGGCGAAGGAGGGGGCGCCCCTCCCCCTCCTCCGCTTGCACGGCGCTCAATCTTGCGGCGTTCCCGACGCCGAACGCGCCGCGGCGATTGACTTCACGCCTGTTCTGACCCATCTCTCAAATTCCGCAGAGCTGATCGCTCTGGTCGGGGGGATAGCGCGTGCGTCATCAACGGCGGCGCGACCTCAAACGCTGACAACAGGAGTGTGGCCATTCGTCGACCTATGAAGGCAACCGCGGCGCCGGAGAAGGGCGGGCCGCGCACCAATCGCGACATTCGCGCCGTTCAAGTCCAACTAATTGACGCTGAAGGCGCAAATCGCGGCGTCGTCAATCTCTCAGACGCCCAGCAGCTCGCCGACGAGGCCTCGCTCGATCTGGTCGAGATCGTCCCCAACGCCACCCCGCCGGTCTGCAAGATTCTCGATTTCGGGAAATATCGCTTCCTCGAGCAGAAGAAGTCGGCTGAGGCGCGCAAGCGCCAGAAGGTTGTCGAAGTCAAGGAAATCAAGCTCCGGCCAGGCATCGACGACCACGACTACGAAGTGAAGATGCGCTCGGTGCGGCGGTTCTTCGACGAGGGCGACAAGGTCAAGGTGACGCTGCGTTTTCGCGGCCGCGAAATGGCGCACCAGGATATCGGCTACAAGCTCTTGCAGCGCGTGAAGGTCGAAACGGCGCCGATCGCCAAAGTCGAGGCCGAACCGCTGATGGAAGGCCGCCAGATGACCATGGTGCTCGCACCAAAATAGCAAAATAGCGGGCGTCACGGCCTTTTGAACATCCTGAGCCGGAAATAACCGTCCCCGAATTGACAATGACGGGCCGAAACGGCGATAACGCGCCCGCTACCTGACATGAGGCCGCGTTGGCGGCTCGATTTTTGGGATGGCGCGTCAAAAATCGCGCCGCCCGGGGACAAAGCCGTGACAACTGCGCCGACATACGCTGATGCCTCCGCAACAAGTCGTAGCGGAGTGGGGACGGCGACGGTCGGCGTCCTGATCGCGCTCAGCGCCTCGCATATGCTTAACGACGTGATGCAGTCGCTGGCGCCGGCGCTCTATCCGGTCTTCCGCGAGCGTTTCGCGTTGAGCTTCTTCCAGATCGGGCTCATCACGTTCGTCTTCCAGCTCACCGCCTCTTTCCTTCAGCCGGTGATCGGCCTGAGCCTCGACAAGCGGCCGGTGAATTTCATTCTGCCCGCCGGTATGGCCTTCACGCTGGTTGGTCTGATTTTGCTCGCTTTCGCAAGCTCCTATCCTTTGACGTTGGTCGCGGTCGCGGTCGTGGGCATTGGCAGCGCAGTCTTCCATCCCGAGGCGTCGCGGGTCGCTCGCGCGGCTTCGGGCGGCCGGCACGGGTTCGCGCAGAGCCTGTTCCAGGTCGGCGGGAACTTCGGGCAATCCCTAGGCCCGTTGCTTGCGGCGTTCATCGTGGTGCCGTTCGGGCAGCATTCGGTGCTGATCTTCACCGCGCTCGCTTTGGCCGCGGTCATCATTCTGACTGGCGTCAGCCGCTGGTACGCTGCGGTTCGCGCCCGGCCGCGCAAGGCGCTCGCGACGACGGACCCGGCCTATCCGCGCCCGGTCGTCATGCGCACGCTGTTCGTGCTGATCGTGATGCTGTTCTCGAAGGTCCTCTACCTCTCGAGTATCAACAGCTATTACACCTTCTATCTGATCCAGACCTTCGGCGTGTCGATCCAGGGCTCGCAGGTGCTTTTGTTCGTGTTCCTGGCCTCCGTCGCCGCAGGCACGTTCCTCGGCGGGCCGCTGGTCGATCGGTTTGGCGCGAAGTTCGTCATCTGGGGCTCGATCCTTGGCGTTCTGCCCTTCACCCTGCTCCTGCCCCGTCTCGGGCTCGTCGGCACCGTGATCAATTCCGTTGCGATCGGGCTCATCATCTCGTCGGCCTTCTCGGCGATGATCGTCTACGCCCAGGAATTGACGCCCGGCAATGTGGGGGCGGTCGCGGGCCTGTTCTTCGGCCTGTCTTTCGGCTTGGGCGGCGTCGGCGCGGCGCTCCTCGGCATGCTGGCGGACAAGACGAGCCTCACCTTCGTCTATCAGGTCTGCGCCTTCCTGCCGGCGGTCGGCCTGCTCGGAGGCTTCCTGCCCTCCGCGCCGGGAAAGGCGGTCGTCGCGAGGACGGCGTAGACCGCCGCGCCGGGGCGACCCGCCGCGCTTTAGGGTCGACGTAGCGCGCGCGGGGCCGCCACGCTCAAGCCACATTCGCCGCTTCAAATGAGAATGAACGTTCATTCTCACGAGCTCAAGCATGTCGCTGGCTTCTGTTTCGACAGCACGTCGTCCCGCTGATGCCGAGCGCCGCCAGCGGATCCTCGAAGCGGCTGAGCATGCCTTTGTTCGCCATGGCTTCCACGCGACCACGATGCAACACGTCGCAGAGGAAGTCGGCACCAGCGCCGGAAACCTCTACCGCACCTTCCCCTCCAAAGAGGCAATCGTCGAAGGCTTGTGCGAGCGCGACCAAGCGGAATTGGCCCAGGCTTTCGCCGAGCTCATGGCCGACAACTGTCATATCATGGACGCCGTCTGCTATGGCCTGCGCAAGCATGTGCTCGCGAAGTCGCAAGAGAAGGCCCGGCTGCTTGTCGAAATCTGGGCCGAGGCCGGCCGCAATCCACGGGTCGCCGCGATGACGCGGGCCATCGACGCTGAAGTGCTTGCGCGGCTGGAGAAGCTCCTCGACGCCGCGAAAATGAGCGGTGTGGCCTCGCCTAAGCTCGACTCCAATTTCGGCGCGCGCTTCTTTCTCACTTTTGTCGCGGGCCTCTTCAAGCGGATCGCGATCGAAGCCGATTTCGACCGCGAAGCCGAGACGCCGATGGCGATGGGCGTGCTCAAGGCGCTGTTTGCCGGAGCGCTAAGCCCTGACCCGCCCACGCCGGCTGCCGAGGCTTGACGATGCGACGGACCCCGATCATCGTCGTCACGGCTGTGGCGGCCGCGCTTGGCGGGGTCTGGGCGGCGAGTATCGTTGCGCCCTGCGCCCTGCCCCGCTCGCTCATCGAGAAATTTGCGCCAGCCAAAGCGGCGGCCTGCCCGGCCCTAGTCCAATCCGCGGTGGACACGCCTCGCGTGGTCGAGCCGCCAGCAGTCACCATCGTTCCCGCGACAAAACGCGAGTTCGTCGACCGGCTGTTCGTCTCGGGAACCCTGGTCGCGCGCGAGGAAGCGCAGGTCGCTTCTCGCATCGACGGGCTCGCGATCGTCGAACTCGACGCCGAGGATGGCGACCGGGTGAAGGAGGGCCAGGTGCTCGCCCGCCTCGATCGCACCCAACTCGACGCGCTGGTGGCCGAGAACGATGCGGCCACGAAGCGCGCCGATGCGGCGATCGATCAGGCTCGGAGCCTGATCGCGCAGTCTCAGGCCCAGGTGCAATTTTCGAACGCCGATTTCGAGCGCGCGCACAAGCTCGAGGCCGGGGTCATGGCGGCTTCCACCATCGAGCAGCGCGAGATGGCGATGAAGACGGCGCAGGCTCAATTGGCCGCCGCGCAGAATGCGCTTGGCGTCGCCGAGGCCGACCGCAAGAGCCGCGACGCGGAACGGCAGGAGCTCGAAGTGCGCATCGGCCGGACGGACGTCAAGGCGCCCGTCTCGGGGATCGTCAGCCGAAGATCGGCCAAGCTCGGCGCTTCCGCCTCGACCTCGGGCGAACCGCTGTTCCGCATCATCGAGGATGGAGCGATCGATCTCGAGGCCGACGTGCCGGAGCAAACGCTCGCCCGCCTCGCCGCCGGCATGCCGGCGGAACTGAAGCTGCCAGGCGTCGAGGCCCCGGTCTCGGGCCGGGTCCGCCTCGTGAACCAGGAGGTCGACAAGGCAAGCCGCACCGGCCGAGTCCGGATCGCGCTTGACGATGTCTCGCGCGCCCATATCGGCGCCTTCGCCTCGGGCCAGGTCGAACTCGCCCGCCGCGAGGGGGTCGGCGTCCCGGCGACTTCATTGGAGCGCGATGGCGACGAGGCGCGCCTCGACGTCGTGCGCGACGGCAAGGTCGAGGTCAGGCAAGTGAAGGCGGGCGTCATCGACGGAGCCTGGGTGGAAATTCAGGCGGGCGTCACGGACGGCGAAGACGTTGTCGCGCGCGCGGCGGCGTTCCTGCGGGCAGGCGATCGGGTGCGTCCCACCGCCGAAACGACCGCAGCCAACGGTTAGGGGCCCTCGAGATGCGCCTCAACGTTTCAGCCTGGTCGATCCGCAAGCCCATCCCTGCGGTGGTTGCCTTCGCGGTCCTGACCATTCTGGGCGTCATCAGCTTCCGGGCGATGTCGGTCACCCGGTTTCCGAACATCGACATTCCGATCGTTCAGGTGCTCATCACCCAGTCTGGCGCCGCGCCCGCCGAGCTCGAGTCGCAGGTCACGAAAAAAGTCGAGGACGCCGTCTCCAGCGTCAACGGCGTCTGGCACGTTGTTTCGACCGTCACCGATGGATCGTCATCGACAATCGTGCAGTTCAATGTCGGCTCGGTCGACGTCGACCGGGCGCTCAACGACGTGAAGGATCAGATCGCCAAGATCCGCAGCGATCTGCCGCGCACCATTGACGAGCCGATCATCAGTCGCGTCGACATCGAAGGTTTGCCGATCGTCACTTACGCAGCCTCCGCGCCGGGCCTTTCGGTCGAGCAATTGTCGTGGATGATCGACGACACCGTCGCGCGCGACCTGCAAAGCATCCACGGCGTCGGCGAGGTCAAGCGCTTCGGCGGGGTCGATCGCGAGATCCGCGTCGCGCTCGATCCGGAGAAACTGCTGGCGCTCGGCGTAACCGCGGCGACCGTCAACGAGCAGGTGCGCGCCGACAACGTCGATCTCGGCGGCGGCCGCGGCGAACTCGCCGGCCAGGAGCAGGCGATCCGTACGCTTGCGGGAGCGCGAAAGCTCGAAGATCTGGCCGCGCTGCCGATCGCTCTACCGGGCGGGCGCAGGGTCCGGCTCGATGAGCTTGCGACCGTGACTGACGGCGCGGCCGAGCCACGCACCTTCACCCGCCTGTTCGACCAGCCGATCGTCGCCTTCGGCGTGACCCGCGCCAAGGGCGCAAGCGACGTGACCGTCGACGCCCTGATCGAGAAGCGGCTCGCAAAAATCCAGGCCGCCCATCCGGAGGTGACCTTCACCAAGGTCGACACCCAGGTCGACAGCGAGATCGGCAATTATCATTCGACCATGGAGACGCTGATCGAGGGCGCGCTCCTCGCCGTCGTCGTCGTGTTCATCTTCCTGCGCGACCTGCGCGCGACGCTCGTCACGGCGATCGCGCTGCCGCTTTCGGTCATCCCGACTTTCTGGGCCATGGACGCGATCGGCTTCTCGCTCAACCTCGTGAGCCTGCTCGCCATCACGCTGGTCACCGGCATTCTGGTCGACGACGCGATCGTCGAGATCGAGAACATCGTCCGCCACATGCGCATGGGCAAGTCAGCCTATCGCGCTTCGCTCGAGGCGGCCGACGAGATCGGGCTTGCGGTCATCGCCATCTCGCTCTCGATCGCCGCAATCTTCTCGCCGGTGAGCTTCATGGGCGGCATCGCCGGCCAATATTTCCGCCAGTTCGGCCTGACCGTCGCGATCGCCGTCATGTTTTCGCTGCTCGTCGCGCGTTTCGTCACGCCGGTGATCGCCGCCTATTTCCTCCGCGCGCCGCATGATCAAGTCCAACGCGACGGCGCTGTGATGCGCTTCTACACGCGGCTTGTGCGCACGTCCGTGCGCCACCGCTGGATAACCTTGTTCGTCGGCGCCTTGATTTTCGCTGCGTCGCTGTGGTCGACGCAATTGCTGCCGTCCGGATTCATACCCCCCGACGATTACGGCCGCGCGTTGCTCGCAATAGAGCTGCCGCCCGGATCGCGGCTCGACGACACCGACCGCGTCACCCGCGCGATCTCGGAGAAATTGCGCGCCATGCCCGAGGTTCGCTCGGCGCTCATCTTCGGCGGCAAACTCCTGGGCGGGACGGATGACGAGCCGCGCAAGGCGACGATCATCATCAATCTCGTTCACAAATCGAAGCGTGTCGCGTCGCAGCAGGACATGCAGCTGAGGATTGGCGCGCTCCTCGCCGATCAGCCCGACATCCGCTTCTGGTTCCTCAAGGATAACGGCCAGCGCGACCTGCAGCTCATCATCGCGGGAACGGACATCGCCGTCATCAACGACACCGCGAACCAGCTCGCGAGCGAGATGCGGACGATCCCCACGATCGAAAACCCGATCTCGACCGCCGAGCTCGAGCGGCCGGAATTGCGCATCGTGCCGAAGCCCCAGGTCGCGGCCGATCTCGGGGTCTCGACCGAGGCTTTGTCCGATACGATCCGCGTCGCGACGCTCGGCGACATCGACGCCAATCTCGCCAAGTTCAACGCCGGCGATCGGCTGATCCCGATCCGGGTCGAGCTTGAGGAGTTGGCGCGCGCCCGCCCCGGCCTCCTGCAGGATTTGCGTGTGCCCACGAGCAGCGGCGCAACCACGCCTTTGTCCGCGGTGGCGGATTTCTCGATCGCCCACGGACCGACCGCTATCAACCGTTACGATCGAACGCGGCGCGTAACGATCGAAGGCGATCTGCGAGGCGATTCGGCGCTCGGCGCTGCGGTCGCGGCGATCCACGCATTGCCCACCGCCAAGAATCTACCGCCTGGGGTCGAGATCCGCGAGACCGGCGATGTTGAGATCATGAGCGAAGTGTTCGCCTCTTTCGCCGCGGCGATGGGCGCGGGCCTCATGATGGTCTACGGGCTCCTTGTGCTCCTGTTCGGCAGCTTCCTGCAGCCGATCACCATCCTGATCTCGCTGCCGCTCTCGATCGGGGGAGCGATCATCGCGCTTCTCATCACGCACAAGGCGATGTCGATGCCGGTGGTGATCGGCATCCTGATGCTGATGGGCATCGTCACCAAGAACGCCATCATGCTGGTCGACTTCGCAGTCGAAGAGATCGGACGCGGCGCGCCGCGAACGCAAGCGCTTGTGGAGGCGGGTCGCAAGCGCGCGCGGCCGATCGTGATGACGACGATTGCGATGGCGGCCGGCATGTTCCCATCGGCTCTGGGCCTCGGCGACGGCGGCGGCTTCCGCTCGCCGATGGCGATCGCGGTGATCGGCGGTCTCATCATGTCGACGATGCTGTCGCTCGTTTTCGTCCCCGCCGTGTTCACCGTGCTCGACGATCTCGGCAACCTGACGTGGCGCTTGGTCAGCAGGTTCGTCGGCGATGGAGAGGAATCGGCGGCGGAAGGGCCGGAGGCGCGCGTTCGCGCCGGGCATCCGCCCGCCACGATCAGGCCGCGGCCGGCTTCCGAAGTCTCCGTCGCGGCCGAGTGACGGCGTGCAACCGGTACAGCCTGTTTGGTGTGTGACCGACGTCACTGCGCGCGCGGTCCAGTTGGTTAAAACACCATCATTCTCGGAAATAAATTAGCAGCGCGGCGCAATTCGACGCGGGGCAATCAGATTTTGGAATCGGCGGCGGGCAGGCCTTGACGGCCCGCCGAAGGGGGTTCGGAGCCCGCCGCCGCACCTTGACGCCTGAAGGCGCTCGCCGCGGCGAGCGCCTTCAGTGCGTTTATTGCCGGGTCGATGACAACCGCTGCGCCCCTTCGACAAGCCAGAACCGCCAAGTCGCCATTAGCTCTTGGAGTGATCCGCACGCAGCGCCGCGCAAAATCGCGGTGATGCAGAAAGGCTGACGGCGCGCTCAAGGGCGAAAGGCCCACGGCCTCTCCGCAATGTGACGTCCCTCACAGCCAGCGTTCTCGCTACCGCTCAAAGACGATCGTGTTTGCAAAGCCAATTTTAGCCGCGCGCGAGAGCGCGCATCATTAGGAGATAGCGATGTCCAAGGCTCAGCACAATCTCAAGGTCAAGCTTGCGCTCGTATGGGAGCAGGGGGACGAATACAAGGCGACCGCCACCGTAACGACGACGGACACGTGCTATCATGCCGGCGAGCTCAAGGTCGGCTTGCCGCCTCACCACGTGGGCACTGGGCTCATCGAGTATTTAAGCTTTGACTTCACTCATGAGGGGAACGAGTGCGGCCAGATCGTTCGCGACGTGTCGAAGTCGATCATGGTGAAGATCCCCTCGGTCAAGCGCGATGTGACGGCCTACGCGGTGGTCAATGGACAGGTTGCCGGTGAAGCCGGGGCCCCCTTGCCGAAGAGGGCGGCGCACCACGCGGCGAAGTAGCCTGCGTCAGACCTTGGAATCGGCGGCTGGCAGGCCTTGACGGCCCGCCGAAGGGGGTTCGGAGCCCGCCGCCGTAGGCCTGAGAGCGCTCGCGCCAACGAGCGCTCTCAGCGCGTTGACCACCGGGTCGATGACCAGCCCCATCACGCCATGCGGGTCATGCCTGTGCCCCGAAACGCCGAAAGCGAGGCGGGGCGATTCGATGGACGGCATGCGCAAGCTGCCCGCGAGCCAATCCCAGATCGCGAGGCTCGCGCCCATGTTGCAGTTGAAATGCGCGGGATCGGCGGAATGGTGCAGCTGATGGTGCGCCGGGCTCATGAACATCCGCCCCCACCAGCCGGTGAACGGAATCCAGATCTCGCTGTGCTGCAACTGGGCGGTCAAGTAGATGTAGAGCACCATCAGCACGTTCTGGTCGAACAGGGTGAACGACACCGCCTTTCGGCCAAGCGCGTATTGAGCGACGCCCCCGATCACGCCGATGAACACGGCGAGATTGTTGGCGAGGATCAGCGAATCGAGCGGGTGAACGCGAAAGTTGACCAGCGGCGTCAGCACTTCGGCGGAATGGTGGGCCTTGTGAAGCTCCCAGAGCGCGGGAACGCGGTGCTTGAGCGTGTGGTCAACGAAGAAGCCAAGTTCGTAGGCGAGAAAGAGCGCGAGGGTGCGCAGGGTGTTGAGCAGCCAATCGGGAGCGCGCGATTGCGGCGGGTTTCCGAGAGCGCTGGTCAGAAGCGCAGCCACGCCATTGCTGATCCACGAGGTTGAAACAACGGCCCAGCCGAGAATCGCGCCCAAGGTCATGAGCCCAATGACGCAATAGGCGAGGTCGGCGAAGGTCGAGCGATGCATCAGCACCCGACGCGAGAAAAGCGCGCGCGCGAGCGTCCTCAACACGACAGGCCGGCGACGGCTTTGTCGTCGCCACGCGAGCCACGCGAAGGCGGCGAGGGTCGCGGCTCCGAGCGAATAGATCGAGCAGATCGACGACGGCGAAAGAAGGGCCCCGAACACAGGCTGGAGCGGGGAGAGGATCGTCTGGACCAACGTCATCGGCGGTATGTCTTGGCGGCAACAAAACCATGGGGCCAGCGCGGCGCAGAGCCGCTTCCGGGATCGTTAAGCGTCAAGGCTTAAAAATTGATCGTTTGGATCCGTAAATTGCGTCCTGACACGATTTGGCTTGAAGGTTCGAGCGCGCGCGGGAGCCCACCCGCAAAGCCGGCAATTTTGCATTGCACTGTGATCCACATCACGGCACGGATTTTGCGGCGCCTCTATGTTGGAATGCGCCGCAACTCCGCGGTTGCAAGAAGAGCCCGACAGCACGCGCAGATGCTGAAGGCTGCAATCAGTCACTCATCGGGGGCCGTCATGTACTCTATACTTGTTCTTATCTGTTCGACCGCGCTGTCTCATGCGGATTGTCAGGTCAAAACCGCCGTTGACGTAGTTCGAGGCCCGACCGTCGACAATCCGATGATGTGTGGATTGAATGCACAAACAATGATTGCCCGCACAGATCTTGTGCAAAATGACGGTACGGAATACGTCAAGGTCGTGTGCACGCGTTCGAAGAACGCCGAGGAATGGGTGGCTGAGATCGAGGCGCGCAAAGCGGCGGTGCAGTAGGCTGGCTCCGGTTACCGTAGGCGGCGGACGATTTTCGCCCGCGGGAAGATTTCGTTGATGACGGCCACCTGGGCTGGATCAATCGCGATCTTACCGGCAAAGCCGTCACGCCGCGCCATGAGCGCCTCGGCGCGCAGACCTTCCAAGTCGCCGATGTCGGCGAAGGCTGCGTCGATCGCGCCCACGCGCGCCGAGGTCGCGGCGATGAGGGTCAGCTCGCGCGCAAGACGAGAGGTCCCGAGATGAGCGCCGAGGGGGTCGCGGTCCGTCTCGGCCCCGATCTCGGCGCGCAACGATTCGGAGTTCCAGGCGACGCCAATGAGACGCCCGCTCGCCCCACGATAGCTCCCCATGTTGAAAAGGCCCTGAGCGCTGTCGACCACGGCGACGATGCTCGTCGCGCCGTCCCCGAGCCCAAGTTGGGCCTCGCGCACGGCGAGCTTGGCCGAGAGTTGCTGGACGTTCCGCGCGCCGAGGCTGCCGGGCAGCAAAATGGCGTCGGGCGCGCCGGGCATGACCGCGTCGAGATCGGCGTCGGCCTCGCCCGAATCGAGGGCATTTGCCCTCACGATGAGCGTCCGCCCACCTTCTTTGCCGCGCGCTCCTTGTAAAAATCGCGCCGCCACAGCCCGCGCTTCGGCTCTTGTCGCCGCCGGCGTCCCGTCGAGATCGACAACGATCGCATCCGCGCCGCTCGCAAGCGCCTCGGCGAGCCGTTGCTCGTTCGCAGGCGCGATCAGGAGCGAGCGCATGCGCCTTAGGCGATCAGCGTCTCAGGCTCGCGCCGGCGCATGAAGGCGGTGCGGCGGCACTCGGCGACGAGCGTGTCGTCCTGCTTGAAAGCGCGGTGCCGGAACTCGACCAGGCCCGCTTCGGGGCGCGACTTCGAGGCGCGGGTGGCCATCACCTCCGACTCGGCCCGGATCGTGTCGCCTTCGAACAGAGGCGCCGGAAAAGCGACATCTGTCATGCCGAGATTGGCGATGGTCGTGCCGACCGTGGTGTCGTTGACGGAAATGCCGATCATCAACCCGAGCGTGAACAGCGAATTCATGAGCGGCCGGCCCCATTCGGTCTCGGTCGCGCAGAAATGCGCGTCGATATGGAGCGGCTGCGGGTTCAGCGTCATGTTGGAGAACAGCATGTTGTCCATCTGGGTGACGGTGCGGGTCAACCCGTGGCGAAACACCTGGCCGACCGAAAAGGCCTCGAAATAGAGGCCGCCGCGCGGGTGGCGAAGAGTTCCAGTCTCCATGAGCGCCTCCGATCACAACCTTAAGTTGATTTTAACCATCATCGCACAATCTGCACGTTAGCGTCTGCCGCCATGAGCCGGCGAGGGGGGCCGAACATGCACGCCAACCGTCTCTTGACCGAGTTTCTGCCGGCGCCGTCTTGCGCCAAGTCAGACATAGTGCGTCGATTTTTGACCTGGGTGCAATCCGCCGACACGGGCGCAAGGGCGCAAGGGGCGAGCGCGCTCGCCCGCGCCTATCTCTATTCCGATCTCCCCCCCGCCATGCGCGCCGAGGCGGCGCTGGCGATGACCGCGCTGATCGACGACCCCTCGGTCCTGGTGCGCCAGGCGCTGGCGGAAGCCTTGTGCCGGGCCCGCGAAGCGCCGCGCCCATTGATCCTAATGCTCGCGACAAGCGACCCGGAAGTCGCCGCCGCCGTGCTTCAGCACTCGCCGGTCCTAACCGAAGCCGATCTCATCGAGAGGATCGCGAGCGGAAACGCCGCCGCGCAGACGGCGATCGCGCGCAGGGGACACCTGTCGCCCCGTGCGAAAGCCGCGATCGCCGAGACCGGACAATTCGATGCGGTGCGCGCGCTCGTCGAGAATCTCGCGACCGATTGTCCAGCCCCAGTGCTTGGACGCATTTTTGACCGCTTCGGCGACGACCCGTCCTTGCGCGAAGCCCTGCTCGAGCGACCGGCGCTGCCGGCCGCCTTGCGAGCGCGCATTGCGGTGGCGGCGGCCAAGGATTTAGGCGTCGAGGCGTCGCAGTGGATGGCGCCCGAGCGGGCGGAGCGCGTCGCCCGCGAAGCGCGCGATCAGGCGATCTGCACGATCGCCTCGTCATGCCGTCCCGGCGAGCGGGCGGAGCTGACGCGCGCGCTACGCGCCGCCGGCGCGCTGACGCCCGCCCTGCTGTTGCGCTCCCTGCTCGGCGGGGAGCGGACCTTATTCGCGCACGCTCTGGCGGAATTGTCGGGCCTGTCGCTGCAACGCGTCGCCGGCTTTATCCTCGAACCGCGGGGCGAGGGATTCGCCGCGCTCGCCCGCCGGGCTGGCGTCAGGAGCGGCGTGCTGTCCGCGTTTCGCGCAGCGCTTGCCGCGGTCAAACTGTATGACGGCGAGCGAGGCGACGGGCTCAAACTGCCGCTCGTCAAAAAGGTAATCGACGAATGCGAGGAGCTCGACGACCCCGCGCTCTCCAAGGTGGTCGCGCTATTGTGGCGCTTTGCCGCCGAAGCGGCAAAAGCGGAGGCCGCGAGGTTCGCGCAAGACGCCGAGCCGCCGGCCACGGGCCATCGGCTCCCGCTGCTTCTCGAATTCTCACCTGTCAACGACGACGGCGGCTTAACGCCAATGCTGACCGCGGACCCTGGCCCGCATCCGGCAGGCATAGGACCGTTGGAGCTCGCCGCCCCGTTCACGCATTCGGGCGAGGATGAAGCCCCGCCCGTGGAGCTGCCGCCCGATCTTGTCGCCCGGTTCGACGACGCCGCCTGAGCTCAGGCGCTCGGGGCCGCCGCGTCGGCGGCTTCCGCCATCTCCTGGCGCGCCTGCGCGATCGCCTGCCGCAACACAGAAGGCTCCTGAGCGCCGGGAACGCCGACGCGGCCGCCGAAAATGAAGAACGGCACCCCGCTCACCCCCATCGCCTGGGCCTGCTCGATCTCCGCACGCACCAAATCGGCATCAGCGCCGTCGGCCAGCAGCTTTTCGACCTCGCCCGCGTCGAGGCCGCAGCCACTCGCGATTTCGACCAGCACCTTGCGGTCGCCAATGTCGCGACCCTCGACAAAATAGGCCTTGAACAGCCGATCGGCGACTTCCGCCTGGAGGCCGGCTGGCGCGGCCCAGCGAATCAGACGATGCGCGTCGAGCGTGTTGGGCGAGCGCTTGATCTTGTCGAAGGCGAAGGGAACGCCAATCTCGGCGCCGAGGCGGGTCAGGTTGTCGTGCGCCGATTGCAGCCGACCGCTCTTGCCGAACTTTTTCTCCATATACTCTTTGCGGTCGAGCCCGCCCTCAGGAATGGTCGGATCGAGCTGATAGGGCCGCCAGCGGACCACGACCGGGCCGGCCTCTTCCGAAAGCGCTTCTTCGAGGCGTTTCTCGCCGAGATAGCACCAGGGGCAGACGACGTCGCTGACCACGTCGATGGTGAGAACCTGATCCGCTTCGCTCATGAGACGCGCTCCTATTTCCAATTTATTTGGTCTCGCGGCGATCCAAACACAAGCAAGCACCCGAACGACAGCTCGGTGAAAAATTCGACCGTGAGGACCACTCGGACCAAGGTCCGGGAAATCGCGGTTCTCGTAGGGCCCCGGCGGCGGGTTGGCAGCTCTTCATGGCGCGGGGCTTTCCTGATGACGTCCATGCCTACGACAAGGTTGCGCCGCTTCAGGCGAGGGCGGGCGCACGGGTGGACTGGACAGTTGAAGCTTGAGATGCGCTGCGCCGCTCCCGAGGTCGCGCATTCTGAAACGTCGGCTTATCGCCCGCTGGCGAAGGGCAAGAGCGCCAGCGGGAATGTGCCAATTGTGAGCGTCAGGACGCGAGCCGGGTAAGCTCCGCGCCAGCCTCAACGAGCGGTCGCGCGGTCCAGCGTGTCGTCACCGACACGCCGCTTCGCCGGAAGAGCTGCGTCACCGGGCAACGGTGTTCGACCTCTCTGGTGAATCTTGCGAACGTGGCGTCGTCGAGATTTGTCTCCACGGACACCACGAGATCGACATCCCGGAAATTAGAGACGCCTTCGCCGCCCTTAAGCAGGACAGCCCCATCGAGGTTCGCCTTGACCGCGACCTCCCATCGACCGAGCGCGATCTTCGGATCGCCGCTGGCGACGATCTGACCGGTCACCTGGGTGCACGAGGTGAGCGCGCCCAACGCGAAATCGAGTGGGCTTGGCGCGAAATCGGCGCCGCCGAAGGCGCGGTGACCTTCCGCCGCAAATGAGAGCGGACTTCCTTCTATCGCCACTGTTTGTTTAACGCCTTCCCCACGGCCAGAGAGGGCGAAGGGTACAAGAGTGCTTTCCGTCATGGCTCGAATCCTTGGGTTTGCCCGGCTCGCGGCTCAGCACCAGTTTCTTCTGCGCCGCGCGGGCTCCCCGACTACATTATATGTGGACAATTTCTATAGACTTTATACAATTTTTTGGTTGTCCAACCGTGTGATTGGCCGCCGAAGTCGAGCGCCGCTCCGGCAGTCCCAGGACGATTGCGAGAGCAAGGGGCCGGCCCTCGAGTTTGAAGGCTTGACCGGGTACAACTTTATTAACTTTTTGTCATCATGGCAACTTATGATTGCATCCGACTGAAATTGTGATAGATTCGAATCAAGGTGACCCAGAATTCTGACAGTTGCGGCATCGTGGATCGCGGCGCCGCCCGGCGCATCGTTCTATCCACGCTGGCGCTCGCCATCGCGACCGCGTCGGCTCTCGCCGCATCCGAGACGGACGCCAATGCAGCCGCGCGGGAGATCATCGCCTTCTCCTACGGCTTCGCCAATTCGCTTTTGCCCAACCGCGGGCTCGAGCACTTGGCGCCCTTGTCGCCATTCAGCGAAGAAGGGACGCATGAGTGCTGGCTCAATTGCGGTCCTGCTCTTGGAGCCACGATCGTTCGGCGAAGCGCCATGCTGACCTCGAATACGGGCGACGTCTCACCGAGGAAAACGATCGATGGAACCGGCCACCCGATGGGCTTGGGCGGCATGGTGATGACCGAGCGCCTGGAGCCGGACGCATCCGGTTCGCTGACGAACTGGGTTGTTACGTCGGAGCGGACGGTCGACGAGAACGGCTCGCATTCGTGGTCTCTGCTCTCCAGCGCGCCGTCAGACTCGCCTTGGCTGCCGAATGACCTTTACCGGTTCGAAGGCTCTTTTTTAGCGGTGGACCGTCTTGCCGACACGCCAACCACGCCAGAAGCGTCGACATGGGCGATGATGGTCATTGGCTTGGCTAGCCTCGGCGCGGCCCATTATCGACGCACCAGGAATTCCTGGCGCCTGACCCAATCTCTCATGGGGGACACTTCCCGATGATCGACAATCTGCGCCAACAAAGATCCGCACGAGCCGCCCTCACGCAGGCGCCCGTCCGAAGCCGCGTGAGCGGCGCGGGAATTCGAGATAGCGCAGCGGCATCGTCCAGAGACGTAATAGACGAATTGACCTTCAAGCTGCCGATGCTTGAGGCTGAGGCGCTTGGACTGCGACGACGCCTCGCCGAGGTGACGGCGGACCGCGACGCGATGCGGAAGGAAATCGACGACCTGCGCCGCGATCGCGACCATTGGCGTAAGCTCGCGGAGCAGAGCGGGTCAAAGCCGACCGACACACGGCAGAAGACCTGGTTTTGTGGCCGCGTTTCGGCGGGTTAAAGGCGTCGCCTTAAGTCTGTCCCGTCGCCCGGGAGCCACAGAGCCCTGAAGGGCGTCGAGTTTTTGACGGCTATGCCCGCGGCGATCAACGAGTGGTCTTGCGACTCAGGCCTTGGAATGACATGGCCGGCTTGTGCGGCCATCCACACCGCGCCCCCTGCGATAGTCTCTGTGGCCAAAAAAATATCGCCTCTATCAGATGTTTATCCAGATCGGCCTTGTTCCCGTGGATAGCCGGGAAAAGCCCGGCTATGACGCTTTGAAGCGCCCACACCTAGGCTGCGAAAAGCTCTTCTTTGCAATAAGAGGAAAGTGTGTTATGGTATTTCCGCTGGAGCGAACTGACCTTGGCGTGCCGCAGCGAGGCGAAGAATGAGAAACCGGCGAGCTGCTTGGGATCTTGATTGCAACTCGAGCGCGAGCCGCAGGGCCAGAAAGATTTTTTTGCTCCCAAACGGCCGTAACCCATTGAAAAGCCTCGATTCGGAAAAATAAACGCTAGTAAATGCAAGCTATTTTACTAGCGGGGTGACATAGGAGGCGACCACCCCGGACCACGAAAGTGCGTTACGGAAACAGTCTCCCGCCGGTCCATCCTCGGATGAAGTCGACACGCGTTCCGAACGCCATTGGGCATATAAAACCAGCTTGTAGTACTTGAGGCTAAAAAGAGCTCTGCCGCACTCCAGCCGGCGAGATTTCGTAGCCAGTAATTTCGCAAGCTATCTCATCTAAAAATTGATTTCTTGCAACTTTTACGAATTCATAAATAATACAATTTCGATTACCTTCTAGTATACGAATAAAATCGATGGGTTTATATCGGGCAATTTCACTTAATCGATGCATCGCTAGGAATATGAGAGTTAAGTTGTATCTGTTAATAACAGTATATGACGATAATACCCGCTTTACGTACCAAAGTGAATTGGCTGATGCAATGTAATTAATATGCAGTCTAGTTTGTTTCTGAAAAGATTTCAATGCAGATATATCTGCTTGCGTTGGCTTTCGAGCACCTGACCACGGAAATCGAGCTAAAGTGTCAAAGTATGTTGCGCGCTCTCCCCTGACTATATTAAATTTACTTCTTAGAGTCGAAATTGTCTGACCGTGAGTATGCTCATCGGGCAAATCGGCACGAAACCAAGCGTTCCCGCATCGTCAGTAACATAGCGTGGGTTTCTGATACGAAGAAAACGTTCGCCCCGTGAATAACTAATCGCAACTGCTCGATGCATAAACGGAAGATTGGATAATATCTCTCCCAGGTTGTATTGTTTGCCAGTTTCTGTTTCCCCAAGATGTTCCACTAAAGATGGAAGTATCCCGGAAGTTTTTATCTTAAGTCCTTCATTATCTATTCGTATCCGCCCATTATTTGCACTACGAATATCAAGACCACTTACACCATGGTACTGGTGGTACGGCATGTTTTTTACTTCTAAGAGTGTCTTAACGGCATTCAGAAAGCAGTAGTAAAGCGGAAGCGGTGCAGATTCAACGGGAAGATTATTAGCAGAGTCAAAAAATGACTTGGCTTGTTCCCAATATATAATGGCATTCTTTTTCTTTTGCTGCTTTAACCAGAGCGCGACAAACTCCCAGGGGCTTGAAGCTATTACCCGCTTCTCGCCAAAATCAGGGGAAATTGCTCGTGGAAACCGAACAAGTTTGTCTGAAATCCTAATTTCAGTGACCACTTCGCCCCACCCTCTCGATCTGTCTTAGACCATTGCGTAGGCGTTAAACAAGCTCCGAACGGATTGCTAAATCAGCGGCTTTTCTCGGAACGCTGAGCAACGTTCTTTAGATCCAGGGGATTGGGAGGCTCCTTGACAATTATGTCATATAACAAATAATGCAAACATGACATCTGATTCGATTTTTGCGACGCTCCGAGCAATCCGGGCGAAGCTTGACCTCACTCAAGAGCAGCTCGCAGGGCGATTGGGCGTGTCGTTTGCGACCGTGAATCGCTGGGAGGGAGGCTCAAACATGCCACAGAAGGCGGCCCGCGAGGTCATTGCCGCGCTGGCGGAGGAGGCCGGAGTAGCAACGGTAGAAAATACGATTGAATTGGTAGAGCCCGCCGCTGCCGTCACACGGCGTCGGCGCAACGCAGTGGCCATTCCGACGACGAAACCAATGGAGCAAATGCTTTGGGACGCCGCCTGCTCGATCCGGGGGGAAAAGGATGCGGCGAAGTTCAAGGACTATCTGCTACCGCTCCTGTTCCTCAAGCGTCTGTCCGACGTGTTCGACGATGAGGTGACGCGGCTTGTCGAGGAGTACGGAGACCGTAAAACCGCCCTTGAGATTGCCGAGGGCGATCATTCCCTGCTGCGCTTCTACCTGCCGCCTGAAGCCCGTTGGGGCGTCATTAGCGGGCGCGAAACCTACGAGTGGCCGCTCGATGACGATGGCGAATCGACCCGTCCGAAGGACATCGGGGAACATCTGACCAAGGCCGTTCGCGCCGTGGTCAAGCAGAACCCGGCGCTTTCCGGCGTCATCGACGTTGTGGACTTCGCCGCAGAACGCAATGGCGAGCGTGATGTCAATCCGGCCAAGCTGCGCCTTGTCATCGAGACGTTTTCCGATGTGCGCTATCGCCTTGGCCTTGCCGATGTGCAGCCGGATTTCCTTGGCCGCGCCTATGAATATCTGCTGCGGAAATTTGCCGAAGGCTCCGGCCAAAGCGCCGGTGAGTTCTTCACACCCACCGAAGTCGGCTTCCTGATGGCGAATATCATGCGGCCCCGCCCCGGCGAGGATTGCCATGACTATGCCTGCGGTTCGGCGGGTCTTTTAGTGAAGCTGCAACTCGTCGCGCGCGAGCTTGATCCCACCAGCAAAGTGCCGCTGAAACTCACCGCGCAGGAGCTTCAGGCCGAAAGCTACGCCGTCGCGCAAATGAACGGCATCATCCACGACATGGAAATCGAAATCGCCCGCGGCGATACGATGATCAATCCGAAGTTCCGCACGGCGGACGGCAAGGTGAAGACGCATGACATCGTCGTCGCCAACCCGATGTGGAACCAGCCGTTCAACCCCGACATCTTCAAGGATGATCCGTTCGACCGCTTCCGCACTTCGGGTGGCGTCAGCACCGGTAAAGGCGATTGGGCCTGGTTGCAACACACCCTGGCCTGCCTGGGCGATCATGGTCGCGCCGCTGTGGTGCTCGATACTGGCGCGGTCACGCGCGGCTCGGGCAGCAAGAATGAGGACAAGGAGCGCAACATCCGCAAGTGGTTCGTCGATCATGACCTGATCGACGGCGTGATCCTGCTGCCCGATAACCTGTTCTACAACACGTCTGCGGCGGGCGTAATCGTGGTGCTGAACAAGCGCAAGCCTGCCGGCCGCAAAGACAAGATCGTTCTCTTGAACGCCAGCCGCATGGTGCAGAAGGGCCGGCCCAAGAACTTCATCCCCGAGGCGCATATCCGTGCCATCGCCAGCGCCTTCCTGAAGGGCGAGCCGGTCGATAGCGAAGTGGCCGTCATCACCAAGGCACAGGCCGAAGAAGCCGATTACAACCTCAGCCCCAGCCGGTGGGTTGGGCCTGCTGCGGGTGATGAACAAGCGGGCCTCACGGATATTCTAGATCGCTTCGAAGCGGTCATGGCGACCGAGGCGAGCATTGCGCGCGACCTGAGTATTGCTCTCGCCAAATTGCGCGGGGTGGCATGATGTCAGCGACTACAATGCTTCTGTCCGACCTTTGCGATTTCGTCGGGGTACAGGTCGATCCTTCAAGCCGCGCCGATGAAGTCTATTACGGCTTGGAGCATGTCACGCCGGGCCGCTTCGTTGCGAATGGCGAAGGCAAGGCTAGTGACGTGCAGAGTTCCAAGTACGTCTTCAAAACTGGAGATGTGCTTTACGGCAAGCTCCGTCCTTACCTCGACAAAGCGATCCTTGCCGATAAGCCCGGAATTTGCACGACCGAGTTGCTGGTCCTTCGTCCAAAGGCAGGTGTTGATCCGAGGTTTCTTGTCGGGGTCGTTCACGCACCGAGTTTCGTTGAACATGCCGTAGCGGGCACAACGGGCGTGCAGCATCCGCGAACTTCGTGGAACCACGTCAGCGGTTTTGAACTTCCGGCCTTTGAGCCCGAGGAGCAGACGAAGATCGCTGCCCTGCTTTGGCAGGTCCATGACAACCTAACCGCCAATGAGGCCGCGATTGAAGCGGGATCAAACCTCAAGCGCGCGGCGATGGCGACGCTGTTCACGCGCGGGCTGAGGGGCGAGGCGCAGAAGGAAACCGACATCGGCCTAGTGCCTGAGAGCTGGGATGTCAGAACTCTTGGTGACGTAAGCAGCATCGAACGGGGTCGGTTTCTTCATCGTCCTCGCAATGAGCCGCGCTTCTATGGCGGCGATATGCCTTTCGTCCAAACTGGCGACGTCGTTCGTTCTTTCGGGCGCATTCGCGAATTCACACAGTCGCTCAATGAGGATGGTGTTGCGATTAGCCGCGTTTTTCCCGCTGGCACCATCCTGATCACTATTGCCGCGAATATTGGTTACACAGGCATTCTTCAGTTTGATAGCGCCTGTCCAGACAGCCTAGTTGCCATCACACCCAAAGAGATCATCGCGGCTGAGTTCTTGGAGTATTGGCTTCAAACCCAGCAAGTCGACATGGATCGTGCTGCACCTAAGGGAACGCAGAAAAACATCAACATACAATTTCTACTCCCTTGGCCCGTTGTCATTCCAACGCTCAACGAACAACGCGACATCGTCACCATCCTCGATGCTATCGACCGCAAAATCGATCTGCACAAGAGGAAACGCGCCGTTCTGGATGAGTTGTTCAAGTCGCTGCTGCAGAAGCTGATGACGGGCGAAATCCGCGTGGCCGATCTTGATCTGTCGGCTCTTGAGAAGAAAGCGGTGGCGGCATGAGCAAGCCAGTGAAGATCAGTGAAGCGGGCACCGTCCAGTTCCCGATGGTCAAGCACGCCGCCGAGATCGGCTGGACGCCGCTCGCCCCCGACGTCGCCAAGCAGAAGCGCGGCGGCGAGGCCGGGATGCTGCTGCGCGACGAGCTTGAGGCGAAGCTTGCGCAGTTCAATGGCTGGATGAGCAAGGATGCCATCCGCTCGGTCATCGAGACGCTCGACGCCATTCCGCCCACCATCGAGGGCAACCGCGAGATGCTGTCCTGGCTGCGTGGCGAGCGGCAATGGTATGACGAGGCCGAGAAGCGCCACCGCCGCGTGACTCTGGTCGATTTCGAGCATACGGACGCGAACGCATTTCACGTTTCCTGGGAATGGACGCTGAAGCCGCCCGCGCGCAAGGGCAATCGGGCCGACGTGATGTTCCTGGTGAACGGCGTACCGGTCTGCATCGTCGAACACAAGAACCCCAAGGACGGCGACGCCATCGAGCGCGGCATCAAGCAGTTGCGCCGCTATGAAATCGAAACGCCGGAACTGATCGGCTCGCCGCAACTGTTCAACGTCACGCACCTCTTCGATTACTGGTACGGCGTGACCTGGAACGCCTCGCGCCGCTTCCTGGCCCGCTGGAAGCAGGCGCCGGATGAAGCCTATCGCTTCGCGGTGCAGGCGTTCTTCGAGCGCACCGATTTCCTGCGCACGCTTCAGCACTGGATTTTGTTCTACGTCGAGGACAGCGAGACCCGGAAGTCGGTGCTGCGCCAGCACCAGCGCCGCGCCATCGATGCGGTCGTGGAACGCTGCGCCGATCCCGCCAAGGATCGCGGCCTTGTCTGGCACACCCAGGGCTCCGGCAAGACCTTCACGCTGCTCACCGCCGCCCGGCTGATCCTGGAACAAAAAGACCGGTTCAAGAACGCTACCGTGATCCTGGTCGTGGACCGCACCGAGCTCGAAGGCCAGATGAAGGGCTGGGTCGAAAAGCTGCTCGGCGAAATGCAGAAGCAGGACATCGCGACCTGGCGCGCCAACACCAAGGCGCAGTTGCAGGAACTTCTTGCGACCGACAAGCGCGGGCTTGATCCTGTCGATGATCCACAAGTTTGAAGGCGTGGACAAGGACTGCAACACCCGCGATAACATCTATGTCTTCATCGACGAGGCGCATCGCTCGGTCGCCAAGGACCTCGGCACCTACCTGATGGCCTCGGTGCCGAACGCCACGATCATCGGCTTCACCGGCACGCCTATCGCCAAGACCGAACAAGGCGAAGGCACCTTCAAGATTTTCGGCAAGGACGACGAACGCGGCTATCTCGACAAATATTCCATCGCCGAATCCATCGCCGACGAAACGACGCTGCCGATCAAGCACATCATGGCGCCGAGCACGATGACCGTGCCGGCCGACCGGCTCGACAAGGAATTCTTCGAGCTTGCCGAGGCCGAAGGCGTCACCGACATCGACGAACTCAATAAGGCGCTCGAACGGGCGGTCGGCCTGCGCACTTTCTCACGGCGGATGATCGCGTCGAAAAGGTGACGGCCTTTGTCGCCGAACATTTCAAGGAAAACGTGCTGCCGCTCGGCTACAAAGCCTTTTTGGTCGGCGTGAACCGCGAGGCCTGCGCCAAGTACAAAAAGGCGCTCGACAAGCTGCTGCCGCCGGAATGGAGCGAGCCGATCTACACCGAGAACGCCACCGACGTCGTCGACCGGCCCCTTGTTGCCGAACTTCAGGTGAGCGACGAGCGCGAGGCGGATGTGCGCCTGCTGTTCAAGAAGGCCAACAAAGACCCGAAAATCCTGATCGTCACCGACAAGCTGCTGACCGGCTATGACGCGCCGCTGCTCTACTGCCTCTACCTCGACAAGCCGATGCGCGACCATGTGCTGTTGCAGGCGGTGGCGCGCGTGAACCGGCCCTATGTCGATGCGAAGGGCATTCAGAAGCGCGTGGGACTGGTCGTGGATTTCGTCGGCGTGCTGCGGGAACTCAAGAAGGCCCTCAAATTCGATTCCTCTGATGTCAGCGGCGTGATCGAAGACCTCGACCTCCTGCTGAAAGATCTTCTGGAAAAGATCGCGAAGGCCGAGAAAGATTATCTCGATGCCGGGGAAGGCGGCGATGCCGACGAAAAGCTTGAGCGGATCGTCTTTGGTCGCTTCCTCGAACCGGAGCCGCGCAAGGCTTCTTCGAAGCCTACAAGGACATCGAAAGCCTTTGGGAAATCCTGTCACCGTCGCCGGAACTGCGCGATCACATCACTGACCTTTAAGCGGCTCGCACAGCTCTATGCCGCCGTGCGCAACGCCTATGCCGACAAGGTCGGTTTCGTGGCCGATCTTGCCTACAAGACCAAGCGTCTCGTCGAGGAGGGCGCCAAGCAGAGCGGCCTCGGCACCCTGACCAAGAGCGTCACCTTTGACGTGAAGACGCTTGAGGCGTTGCGCGGCGAGAAGGGACCGGACGAGGGCAAGGTCTTCAACCTCGTCCGAGGTCTTCAGAAGGAGATCGACGAGGACGCGAATGCCGCGCCGGTTCTGCAGCCCCTCAAGGATCGCGCCGAACGCATCCTGAAGGACATGGAGAGCCGCAAGACGACCGGTCTCGCCGCCATGGACCTCCTGGCGGCCCTTGCCGCCGAGAAGGATGCAGCAGCGAAAGCCGCCAAGGAGACCGGACTTTCGCCGAGAGCCTTCGGCATTTTCTGGGCGCTCAAAGACGATGAAGCACTGAAGAAAGGCGGCGTTGTTCCCTTGGACCTTGCCAAGGAGGCTGAAAAGCTGATGACCCGTTTTCCCAATGCTCAGGTCAACGCCGACGAGCAACGACAGCTCAGGGCTGCCCTCTATCGTCCGTTGCTCGGCGTCGAGCGCGATGCCCGCACCAAGATTGTCGATCTAGTCATCGAGATCGTGGCCCGATGAAATGGGGGACGAATGCCTCGCTGTCGTCCGCTGCCCGTCTCAAGCGGCGCGTTGATGTCTGGGCTGTGAAGCTTAAGGTCCTGCCTCGTCTCGTTCGTGTTCAGAGAATGACTCGGAAATGGGGGTCATGTTCGGCGGCAGGCGTTATTACGCTGGCCATCGACTTGGATGACCAGGAAGAGCTTTTCCAAGATTTCGTGATCGCCCACGAACTTCTACATCTGAAAGTGCCAAATCATAGTCGTCTCTTTAGGGCGCTAATGACTGTCTATGTGCCTGACTGGCGGTCTCGGAATGTCCGCCGCGCGACGGAGCGAACTTGGGCCTAGCCTAAGCTGCGCGTTAGCTTTCCCCACCGCTCTATGTTTGTCGAGACTGAACCATGGGTCGTACTCGCTGTGATCCTTTTGATGCGCTGGGGGTCATTGCTCATTTGGACGCAGGACAGAGCACGCCCCTTAAAGCGTATCAAGATTATGCTTCCGTTGCAGCTCGCCCGTACGCTCGCGCGACGTTTGAGCTTCTCCTAGCTAAAGCCAAACGAGGCGTAACCGACGGACCTGCTTGTCCAAACGTTGCTGTCCCAAACGCTTCTCCTTCATTAGCCGAACAAGATGACGCGTCGGACGCATTTTGGGTGGAGCATCTGCCTGTCAAACCGCGCATTCTGACAACAGTTTCAGACAACGCGTCCCTCAGAGTGAAGGGCGGCGCGCTCATTGTGCACGATGGCGAGCGGCGGCTTATATTCGAGGCTGCGGCTCCAAAGCCTCGCGCAATTGTCATGGCCGGATGGAGCGGGATGGTCACGATTGAGGCGATGCGCTTCGCCTGCGATCACAGGATGGCGCTCGTCCTGTTAGACTGGTCGCGAGACTTTCTCAACGTGATTAGTGCCCCGGCGAAAACGTCGGCAGAATTTGTTCGCTGCCAAGTCCACGCCGATCCAATTGCAGTCGCCCGAGCAATCATAGCGCAGAAGATCGACGCCTATGTCAGGGTGGGCGCTCTGGATAAGGCACGAGCGGACAGCTCCATTCAAGATTTGGCTTATGCGAGTTCAGTCCGCGAGGCGATGATCGTAGAAGCCCAAGCAGCTCGCGTTGTGTGGCCGAACATTCCTGTCCTCAGTTGGCGCGTCGGATCACCCCGGGTAATCGCCTCGTGGAAGTTGCCCTATTCAACTCGCAGGCGCATGGCGGGGACAAGCGCGCGTCGCGCGTCAAACCCCATTAACACCCTTCTCAACGCAGCTTTTTCAGCCACAGCCGGCCGGCTAGCCGCGCAGCTGTTCGCAAGAATCATTTTTCAGCGAACGATTTTATTCTTTTGAAAGACGGTTCGATCCGCCTGATGGATAATCTATTTCGTACTGTCATCGCGGAGACCGCCATTCCCGATCGCACCCTCGACGGAGCTGTCAGCTGGTTGATTTCCCTCATTCGAGATGCGGCTGCGCGCCCGATGCCGCGCGACGCGAAGGCGACTCTGCTCTTTCCGAACAACTCTCTTCGCCAACCTCTGCTCGAAGAAGGCTTGAGCCTCTAGCAGGCCGTTGAAAAAGTCTCTGGCCGGGGGAATCGTGATGTGATTCTGTCGTCTTGCGCTTAGGCGGAGGCGAGTGGATGCGAGGCGGGGACGAGCGGTCGGGGTCGCTGTTCAGTTACGTCGATCTTGAAGCGCGGGTCGGCAAGGACCATCCGCTGCGGGCCATCCGCGGGATTGTGAACGAGGCGCTTTCGACCCTTTCAGGCGCGTTCTCGGCGCTTTATTCGCGGAGCGGCCGTCCCTCGATCCCACCGGAGAAGCTCCTTCGGGCGATGCTGTTGCAGGCGTTCTATTCGATCCGCTCGGAACGGCAGTTGATGGATCGGCTGGAGTTCGACCTGCTTTTTCGCTGGTTCGTCGGCCTCGGCGTTGAC
Source organism: uncultured Alphaproteobacteria bacterium (assembly GCA_963737365.1). Classification (GTDB taxonomy): domain Bacteria; phylum Pseudomonadota; class Alphaproteobacteria; order Rhizobiales; family Beijerinckiaceae; genus Roseiarcus. Next base: position 184,831 of record CAVTSD010000001.1, on the reverse strand, counting down.
GATGCGGCGTGGGACCACTCGACGTTTTCCAAGAACCGCGAGCGCCTTCTGGAGGGCGACATCGCAGCCAAGCTCTTGGGCGCGGTGCTTTCGCAGCCGCGTGTGAACCGACTGCTCAGCGCGGATCATTTCTCGGTCGACGGCACGCTGATCGAGGCGTGGGCTTCGATGAAGAGTTTTCGGCCGAAGGACGGCTCGGGCGATCCTCCGACGGCAGGCGGCAGGAGGAACCGCGAGGCGGATTTTCACGGCCAGAAGCGCTCGAACGCGACGCACGCTTCGACGACCGATCCGGACGCGCGTCTCTATCGCAAAGGGCCGGGCAAGGAGGCGAAGCTCTGCTTCATGGGCCACGCGCTGATGGAGAACCGCAACGGCCTCGTCGTCGACGCCTGCTTGACCGAGGCGAATGGCCACGCCGAGCGGATCGCGGCGCTGCACATGATCGAGCCGCGCGCCGATCGGCCGAGGCCGATCACGCTCGGCGCCGACAAAGCTTACGACGCCGAGGACTTCGTCAATGAACTGCGCTCGATGAACGCGACGCCCCACGTGGCGCAGAATGCGAATGGCCGCTCGTCGGCGATCGACAGCCGCACAACGCGGCATGCAGGCTATGCAGTCAGCCAACGCATCCGCAAACGGATCGAGGAAGCCTTCGGCTGGATGAAGACGATTGGCGGGCAGGAGAAGGCCAAGTTCCGCGGCCGCGATCGCGTCGGTTGGGCCTTTACCTTCGCGGCCGCCGCCTACAATCTGTTGCGGTTGCAGAAGCTCTTGGAGGCCTGCGCGTGAAGAGCCCGGCGAACTGCCGACTGATCGGCCGCTGGCGGATCGTCGAGGCCGACCTCTGGGATGGTGCTCACCTCGATCTCTGCGGCCCGGCGGCGCTGACGATCACCGCGCAAGGCGACGAAATCGCCTTCGGCGCTCTGGAGGCTGGCCTCGAGGTCGAATATGCTCGGGACTCGATTGGCTTTCGCTGGGCCGGTTGCGAGGAAGGCGACGAGGTCGAGGGCGAAGGGACCGCCGAACTCCTCGACGATGGCACTCTCGAGATCGAGTTCGCATACCGAAACGGCGACGAAGCCGTCCTCAAAGCGAAACGGGATACTTCTTCAACAGCCTGCTAGGACAGCATTGTCGACCGTCGTATGGGACATTGTCGACCTTAGTGCACTCAGCACCTCAGCGCCATGTTCACGATAGAAAGCCCCGGCTGCTTCGTGGGTAAACGGAACGCCGTGCTTCGCGAGCAATTCACGCAATACGATTTCCATCAGCTCGTCACCGAAACGAAGCTTCGTTCGGAGACAGTTGATTTTCGATGGCCTGGAACGGAGCGAAGCGGCGTTCCCGCGATTGTTTCGTGCGCTTCAAGCGTTCCGCGTTCTGGCGCTCCCGTGGCACGACGCCCGCGCGCTTCGCCTTTTTTGTCTCCACCAGCTGCGCGCCAGAGGCGGCGGCGATCGCTTTGACGATTTGGTCAGAAAGCTCATCCTTGATGAGTGGTCGTCCTTCCCATATGATAGGTAAGCCGATGGCGCAGCGCTCTTCGAACTTCTTTGCTGGTTAGTTGCGCTCCTATCCGGTCTTCGATCTCCTGTAGCGATAGCGGCCCTGTCGATCGGGCGTTCATAAGCTGAAGCTGACGTTGAACGCGGCGCGCGGTCTTCTCATCGTCGCTCGCAACGGCCGCGGGACGAGCCATGCCTTTTCCTCATCATCAACCTCGATCGAGGCTCGAAGGCGCGCCATCGTTTTCTCGCTGAAGCGCGAGTTTTGAAACAGCCGCTTCCGCACAGCGTCTTGTGACACGCCAAGCGCCTCGCTCAGGCTTGGGCGCTCCGAATGACTTCAGAAGGTCGATGTTCAGCGCGTCACGAGTCATTCTCACGACGGGCAGGTCGTCGTGATCCATTTCCTGCGCTTCTAAGATATCCTCATCAATTAGCGAGTTTGTCTCTTTGCCAATGTACTCCTGGTCAAGAATGACGAGCTTCTGGCGTTCGAGAAAGCCCCGCTCTCCGGTCGACTTCGTCTCCGCGTGGGTGAAGTAATCGTCGAGCGCCTCGGCGATGGTCTGAAAATGAAGTCCATACTTCTGCTGATCAAACATCTGCTCGGGAAAATGATTGTTGTCGCGCCGATATAAGCCCTCGCCGCCGTGACCCTTCTCTCGATATGCGGATAGGGTAGAACCTGCATATCCCTCCCGCCCGAGGTGTAAAACGACGTTTTCAAGAGATCGTCTCGCGACTTTTTCGTTTCGAAATCCTCGGCAGAGAAGAACGCGTCGCCCTCTGGTTTCGGAAGCATGTTGAAGAACATGAATGCTCGGATGGCCGGCAATTTTTGTAGCGTCAGCCACTCATCTCGAGTCGACACAGCGGTTTGAAGCATCTGCTCCTGTTCAAGGCCTGACAATTTCGAAAGAGCGTCGCGCATCTCCCCCCGTAGGTATCCCTCGAAGTCACCATCCTTGGAGGTATAGCCGTCCGTCTTCTCAAACGCGATGCGCCACAAGTCGCAGAACAGGCGCGGGTTGCGCCCATGGCACAGCTCGCCCTCCCTCCACACGCCTTGAATTCCAAACCAAAGCGGACTTGCCTGGTTCCTTTCAACCTCGAACGGCGCAGCGGGATGGACTTGCTTTTTGCTGTGGTAATTAGAAGCCGTGATATGCGCTAACCCGTGACCAGACGCCTTGCGAATGATCCACCCGGGACCGTTGCTACGATTGGCGAGAGCATAGCGCTTGGCGCTTACTCCAAAAAAGAAGAGGGGTTCGATACAGCCCTTGTCTAGCTCGACGCCGCCTTTGGCATTGCGAATAATGCCGCCCGCACCATTCTGCCTAATCTTGAAGTTCATGTCCTCGATATTGAACACCGGATCGTTGGCTGAGTATGGGTTGAGCGCTTGAAACCAGCCTTTTGGCCCTGCGATTTCCTTCACTCGTCGATAAAACTCGTCACGCTCCATTCCGTCTGGGCGCACGAAGAACATCGAATCCGTGTCTGCAAACGCGTGCCGGATGCCGCGATCGAGTCCGAGCTGCTCTGCTATCGCTAACAGGAGACGGCCGCCCGCAGGAATGAGCGGCCCCCAAGGGGCAAACCACTTCCCTGGTTTCTCGACCTTGTAACCGGAAACTTCCTCGCGGCCGTCCTCCGCAAGCTTCTGGGCGCGGGCCGTCTTCCGCATTTTGTTCGACCCATAATAAACCCAGGTCCCCTGTTTCTTCTTTCGCTCGTCGATATCAAACTGAACAAGTGCACCATAGGCCGACGCATTTGAGCAGAGCTTGATCCCTTGCTCCATAGGTCCGAATTCAGGATTGGTTTTGAAGTCGGGGCGATTTTTGATCGTGCTCCGAACGTCGATAAAGCGCTGAAAGAGATCATCACGCTTTAGATCGATGTTGTAGCGCTCATCGCCGAAATACGTTTTCGGCTTCAATCCATCCTGCGTCCCTTTCTCGAGCAGCACGGTTGCTTGGATGATTTCGGGACAACGTCCCGTTCGAATCTTTGAAGCGATAACGTCGGCGAACGTCCAGAACGCTGGAGGTCCGCTCTGAATTGCGTTGTCGCCGATTTGCTGCATCGACATGACCAACGGCCCGCCGCCCTGATCAATGTCCTTCTCGTAGACCGTGCGCACGGGAAGGATGTCACCGTCCTTTGGTCGGACAAGTGCGACTCCGCAAAGTTTTGGCCATGTGTCCGGCTTTTGGAGATCCTGAAGCGAGACGGTTTGTAGAAATTGCACCGCTTCCTTGCTCTCAACAGCGGTAACGTGGGCGGCGATATTGAATCTTTGCAACTTCATCAAGGCGTTGACGGTCGGATACTGACTCTTGAAATCGGCTTGCAGACCCTCTTTGATCTCGTGACGCCAGCGTACCTCGCTTCGGCCGCCATACATGGAAGCCATGAACAAGCCGCAGAGTTTGCGGTCGAAATTGGGATTTTTCTCTAGAAATGGTTCGATGCCGAGGTCGTTCAAATAGCCCTTTCCGACTGATGCCTCGCTGAAAATTCTTTCAATCGGTGTCGATAGAGCGTGCTTATTGTAAAGCTCGCGCAACTTCACATAGGTCTGCCAAGTCAGCTCAACGTCGTTGCGGCAATAGTCGATATACTCCTCGGTGATTGGTCCATCGTAGTCAGCTGCACCTTTCGCGATGTCCCGTATCCCCAGCCCCTTCGCAATGGCTTCGAGACTGCCGCCGACGCTGGCTCCGAGGAGGGCGCGTCCAAGCTGCATTGTATCGACGAAGCGATGATTGCGACGCTGGTTGCGGCTTTGATGTACGCCATAGAAGTGCTTTCCAAACCCGATCTTCTTGACCGTTATGGCGGGCCGGTCTTCTTGGAGCAAGAGTGTGAGGCCGCCATAGTTCTCGCCTCGACTTGGACCCGAGTGGATCGATAGAGCGCCGAGATCGAATGGTTGGTTGTGCCCGACCACCATGCAAGGAAGCGTGTCGGAGAGCTCGCCCTTCTTTCCGGACTTGATTGAGTAGAGCCGGTAAAATTCTCGCTTGACGAATTCTTCGCGGGCCATAAATTCTAGGCCGTGCCTTGCCGCATAGGCCCCGATACACTCGACTTCATGTTTCTCGCATTGTGCCGGCTCGTAGAACAACACCTCCTTGTAGAGAGCATCCATGATCTCACGAGGGACGATTCTTCTTATACTTTTTGCTTAACTCCATCAGGTGGCGGTAAGTGTGGCCACGGATTTGAGCTACGCCGAACCGAAGGGGTTGCCCAACCTGGGTGTGAGTTTCGACGTCGAATATCAGCGTTGGACCGAACCACGGCCAAGCATGAGGACCGAGCGCTCGTCGAACTTCCTCCATCTCGTCGAGCTGTCTTTCGAATTCTGATTTCTTTTTTCTACGCTTCTTTTCGTAACTTGCGGCCGGCTCTGTATAAGCCCGAAGCATCTGCGTGACCGGCTTCATAGATTGTCATTCCTCAAGCGCATGCCCGATTCGATGACAATTAATACAACGATCCTCTAACTGGTCCGAGTTCTTGCGCCCGTGGATGTGATGCCCCTCAAAGGGAGCCAGCTCGCCACAACGAGCGCAAATTCGCTCGGGGCGATTGCGCTCCTTCGCTTCGCAGTTTCCGCAGACGAAGCCGTCATCGCGGCGCATAAGAGCCGCAGGGTTCGTCTCGTCGCATTTGAGGCATGAAGCGAAGAGATACGACCTATGCCGTTGCATAGAATTGTTGCTGATGAAAGCGAGTCCGCTGACGCTTGCCCATCCGCCTTAAAACTGCGTCGATCCGAGGAAGCTGCGTCTCAGGGTGATGGACCTGACCGGTGTCATCCGTCACGCCGTTTGGATATGCCTCTTTCCAGGCATCCAATTCAGCTTGGCTGCGTTCGGTAATCGCCGCCCGATAATCCTGGATGGCTATGAGATTACGTCCGCTGAACGTTGCCCGTGTCTCTTGGCCGTCTGCATTGAGAAATGCGTGCTGGAAGCCGCGCGCTCCGCGGAAGACCCAATGTCCATGTTCTTTGACAAACGGGCTTGCGCTCTCCCGATTTTCAAAGGAGCGGCGATATTGCTCAAACTCACGGCCGCTTAGACCGCTTTCTCGACGGGCTAGCTGAAGATCGTTTGAGCGGGCGAGGACCTGTTCAAAGCGATGGACTTTTGACGTCGCATTGGACGAGCTTGCATTCGCAAGCCTCCGAAAGGCGTTGTACGAGACCGTCTCGCCCGTTCGAATGTTCCGGTACCGACGGGCTTTTCCCAGAGGACCTTCAAAGCCAAGCGAAGACATTTGAGTGGGGCCGAGCCTCATCGGTCAATTCCTCGCATCCAGATCCGACTCTGCAGCAAGGAGCGGAAGTCGGTAAAAAGACATAAACTGGACCCTTTCGTAATTGGAAGGTGCTTTGCGGTTCATCTTAGGATAGCGGCGGAACCGCGATTGAACAGTATTTACACCCACTGTACTGCAAAGCTAATGTAACACACACGTGAGCTTTAGTCAAGTAGAGTCACGCGTTGGTCAAAATGCATGGTGCTGGCTACACCAACCGCGTTTCTACTTCAATGTTTCTTCTTCTTTGTTTGCGCCTTAAGAATGTTGTTCATTCAATCTGACTTCTTAGACATAAAGCGACGTATATGGTAAGTTTTGAGGCACGAAAGAGCCGAGGCGGTTTAAAGCCGATTACATCGCAGCTAAACCTGCGTGATATTGGGATTTATTTAGTCGTAAGTGCCATGTACAGCGATAACAGGATCCTACTAGCTTGGGGAGTTGGCCATGAACGACAATATAGATGAGATTGTAGACGAGTTAGCGCTTTCGTTGGGAACCGACGCACCCTTTTTTCGGGTTGAGAAAGACCGGCTTTACCTATCAGGGATCGAGATTGCCGTTGGAATTGCGGTCGGGTTGGTCAGTAGTTATCTAACCGGCTTGTATAAAGGGCAAGAAAGAAACTCAAAGAAAGAGGAGAGGTTGATGGCGCCGCTGCCGCTGACGCTGCCGTCAACAAGCTTCATCATATCATCCGTCGCGTTTTATCCGCTAGGCACTCTGACCGTGCAAATCAAGAGCTCGAAGGTGCGCGTGGCGAGCTTTTAGAATTCACGTCGGTTGAGCCGTTATTATCGCCAGATTCATCCAACGAATTAGAGGTGCTTACCGAAGTTAGGCAATTTATGCGCGAAGTTGGATACCCGAGCGATATTATAGATTTGCGAGCAGCAGACGCTGTGGCAAAGATTACCCTCCGATTTAAAGATTAGCTAAGATATGGCGATTGAGAATAATTTACGGGGTTATCCTCGTGCATACGTGCGTGAAACCTATTTGTACGGGGAGGTACTTCGCATCGCCCGGTATCTGATGTGTGAAAGTATCGGAGAAGCCGAGCTTCATGCCAAGCAGATACCCTACTTAGCTGAAGCACACAGTAAAGAGTACGAGGTTGTAAAATTACTTTACTCGCTTGATCGTCAAAACAACTATTATATCATCTTTCGTTCGGGCACAAAATACGTAGCTAATTCCATACCGACCGACTACACAGGAACGGTTAAGACAGTCACCGCCACAGAACCTAATGGTTTTGTGATGAAACGATTTAAGGCCGTAGTCCGTCTCCTCAAGCGAAGCTCGCCAAGACTGTTCCAAGTAGCGAAGGTAGCCGACCTCCAGGAGAAAGTCGAAAGGTGGGTAAGTCGAGACATAGACTTGTTGAATTCAAGCAGTGTCGTGCAGGAATGCATGACCCTCCTCCCATTGAATGGCACGGGATATGACACCGTTGAAGAGGCAATTAAGATTTCTAAGAAATTAGATGAACAATTTTTGATGTGTCATGTGGAAGGGGTCGTATATCAGAGTGCTTCGGCTGTATTAAATTTCTTTGCTGTTCACCCCTATCCCGAGGAGTTGGTTGCCGCCATAAATAGTTGGTTTGACGTTCAAGGGTTCATTAGAAATTTGGGAAAGGGAGAGCAAAAAATTTTATTTGTTCCATTGCTTGATCTCAATTTTTACCTCACACATCAGCCTTTGAATATTCCGTCTTTTCTCGCCGCGCGCGGTACCGCGAGAATGCTTCGGCGGGAGGGAAGCCAACTGGTACAGGCAGCCCTCGACGCTGAATCAATTACTGAATTTCACGGCAGATTATTTTTGGCGCTTGCTTATTATCGCGGTGCCTTTGAAGTCCTCTCGCGATTTAAACTTTTAGAGAAAGAGGTGCCGACGCTCTGGCAATCGTTACGCTTCGATGCAGGTGAATTACACAAATGGTGGGTGGAGTGCGAAGAAGCCCGGGTAACCATCGCCGTCGCTCTCCGTGAGGCAGCTTTACCGACGACGCACTACAACGTTGCCAGGCCGGCAAAGATTATTGGTGTCGTACTACATCTATGTGCTTCGAGAGGAAAAACTGACGCGGAGAAAGCAGTCAAGGATTTGTGCGTCAGATTAGTAATCCCGAAGTTTTTATGCGAGCTGCTGTTATGTGTGCTTGCCGATCAGGGGAACCATCGTTTGGAGCGGTGGTCTAACAGGAGCATTGTTGTCGTTGAAAAACTGGAAAAATCGCTCGGTAGAAGCGCACCCTCCGGCGAACCCAATTATCTTTATTACTCTTATGGAGTCGCAGCACGCCTCGCTGAGCGCGCTGGACGCGTAGAACTGGCCACGGATTTGATCAGACGGCAGGACTCGTTAAGGGACCACGTTAGATCTATTTTGGATGCGGGGTAAATACGCGATATGAAAAGGAAAGTATTGTATTAATTAAATAGATAGCACAGGCGCGCGATATCGATTGCTTGAAATATCGTAGTTAAATCGAACAGCAAATCAACCTATACTGAGAGTTAGGCGAATGCGTTGGATGATGTCGCGCGGTGATGTCGGGCCATGTCTGCGCTGCTTAATCGTGTAACGCAATTTTGTGGTCCGGGGTGGTCGCTTCCTATGTCACCCCTATTTTACTAGCGTTTACGCTCGTTTAAGCGCGTTTATTTGCTCTTATTTGAATTTGGACGGCCAGCGCTCACGCCCCGGTTGCATGAAAAACCGTCCCGACCGGGAAAGATTATCAAGGCTGCTTGCGCCACCAGGTCGAAAGCTCGACACCGAACAGCGGCGTCTTGTCGGGTCGGCCTAGCTTTGCCCAATAGGCGATCCACTGCTCGGGCGCATAATAGAGAGGCACAATATAGAAGCCGGAGATGAGCAGCCGGTCGAGCGCCCGCACTGCGGCGACGAAGTCCTCGTTGGTGTTGGCGGCGAGGATCGCGGCGATCATGGCGTCGACCGCTGGCGAGCGAACGCCCGAGATGTTGTAGGCGCCCGGGGCGTCGGCGGCGGCCGAGCTCCATCGGCCGCGCTGCTCATTGCCTGGCGAGGGCGAGGCGATCCACGAGCCGATCATCATGTCGAAGTCGAAACTCGTGCGCCGGCGCTGGAACTGCACTTCGTCCACGAGCCGCACGCTCGCCGCGACCCCGATCCGAGCCAGATTTCGGGCGTAGGCCAAGGCAAGCCGCTCCTCGTCGCGGTTCCGGACCAGGATCTCGAACGCGAGCTGCGCGCCATGCGAGTCCACGAGCCGCCCGTCGCGAAGCGAATAGCCGGCGGCGACTAGCTCATCGAGCGCGCTTTTGGCGATCGTTCGGTCGCGGCCCGAACCATCCGAAACCGGGGCGCGCCAGCGGCCTTCCATCACGTCGTCGCGCACCGGGCCGGGATAGGGCTTCAGCAGGGCCCGCTCTCGCTCCGACGCCGGACGGCCGATCGACGACAATTCGCTGTCATCGAAGAACCCCTCGGACCGCTTGTAGGCGCCGGCGAACAGGTTAGCGTTGATCCACTCGAAGTCGAACATCGACGCCAGCGCCTCGCGCACGCGGACGTCGGCGAACGGCGGTCGGCGGGTGTTGAAGGCAAAGCCGGAAACGCCCTTCGGCAGGCCGCTCGGAATGGCGGCCTTGATCACGCGCCCGTCCGTGGCGGCGGGAAAGTCATAGCCGTTGCGCCACCGGTTGGCGTCGTCCTCGACCCGATAGTCGATCAGGCCGGCCTTGAAGGCCTCGAACATCGCCGTCGCGTCGCGATAATAATCAATGCGAATCCGGTCGAAATTGTAGAGCCCGCGCGCAATCGGCAGGTCCTTCGCCCAATAATTGGGGTCGCGCTCGAGCACCAGGCGCTCCCCCGGCTTGACCTCCGCGACCCGATAGGGGCCGGAGCCAACCGGAATCTGCAGCGTCTGATCCTCGAAATGCTCGGCGTCGACGTGAGCGCGGGACAGGACCGGCATGATCGCGAGCGTCAACGGCAATTCGCGATCGTTCGCGCCGGAAAGGTCATAAGCCACAGTCCAGTCGTCTGGCGCGTCGATGCTTTTGACCAGCGAAAAAGCGGCGCGCTGCTGGGGACGGCCCTTGGCCTTGAGGAGGTTGAAAGTGAACACGACGTCGGCCGAAGTGATTGCCGATCCATCAGAAAACTTGGCGGTCGGATCGAGATGGAAGACGACGTGATCGCGCGCCGCGTCGGTTTCGATGCTCTTGGCGATGAGGCCGTAGAGGGTGAAGGGTTCGTCGGCGGAGCGCGTCATCAGCGACTGGTAGACGTTGCCGATGAGGCCCTGCGCTGTCGACAGAGCCTTCACGTTGTAGGGATTGAGGCTGTCGAAGGCGCCGAGATAGGCGAGATTGAGCGCCCCCCCTTTTGGCGCTTGCGGGTTCACATAAGGCAGGTGGTCGAAGTCCGGCGGCAGGGCCGGCTCGCCGTGCATCGCAATCGCGCCCGCAGGCGGGCCGACGCTGCCCGCAATCGCAGGCTGCCACGCAAGCGCAATCGCAAGCGCGGCGCTGAGGAAGAAGCGAATCGGCCAGCCGATCATCGCCGTCTCTCTATCATCGGCGGTCAACGAATTCCCACCTGTAGCCAACTTCTGGCTGGCGGCGCGCAGTCAGTCGCTTTTTTGCCCAAGGCGGATGGTTGAAGGGCGAAATGCTATTGGAATGTTGCGCCGAATATGGAAAGAGGAGCGCCAATCTGCGGCGCGTTCATCGCGTCTCGCGCGATGAGGTCCCCTCGAGGCTCGCCGACACCGGTTCCTGAACGCCGACAGGCGTAGCTCTGGCGCAAGGCGAAGCGCAACAGCTTCCGTTTAACAGTTCGAAAGGACGATTGATGAGATTTCAAGTCATGCGCTTGGGCGCCGCGGCGCTCGCCGTGAGCGCCGCGCTCGTCGGCGCGGCCCTTGCGCAGACGCAGCCGGCCCAGCCCGCCGCCCCTGGGGCTCCGGGTCAGGCGCCGCAGGGCCAGCCGGCTCCGCCGTCGAAGGTCGATCTGGTGTCGCCAGAGCCGCAATGGGCCAAATTCTGCGCCAAACAGCCCAACAACGGCAAGGAAGCTTGCGCCACGATGCGCGACTTCTCGACGTCAGCCGATCAGCCGCCGATGGTCAGTGTCAACTTGTTTGACGTCGCCGGCGAGGAGCGGCGTAAGTTGCGGTTCTTGATCCTGCCGATCGGCATGCTGCTGAAGCCCGGCTTCCGCGTCATTATCGACAAGAACGAGCCGATCGAGGGCAAGTACGACATGTGCTTCCAGAATGCCTGCTCGGCGGAAATCGACATTGGCGCCAAAACGGTCGAAATGCTGAAAAAAGGTCAGAACATGGCTGTCGTCATGCGCGTGCCGGGCGGCGATGCGTCGGGACGAGAGCTGACGTTTAACATTCCTTTGAAGGACCTGGGCACGGCTTTTGACGGCAAGCCCACCGATCCCAAGGTGCTGGAACAGCAGCGCCAGGCGTTGCAGCAGCAATTGCAGAAGAAGGCGGAAGAACAGCGCAAAGCGCTTGAGCAGCAACAGAGTGGCGCCGCCCCCGCGGCGCCGGCTCCCGCCGCGCCTGCTGCCCCAGCTCCTGCCGCACCGGCTAAGTGACCGGGCTCGTCCAGGCCTCTCGCGACGCGAGGGGCCTGGCGCCAGGGATAACGAACCGCGGGTCGGTTTTAGCTCTCGTGCTGGGGTGAGCTGGACATTTCAGCTCAAGCGCGAACGACCCCGGGCGCAATATCGACCGTCCTCGGTCCGATCGAAGGCTTCCCTTACCTGCGGATGCCGAACTGGGTCGCCGGATTCGTCCGACAGCAGGTTCTGCTCGGAGACATAAGCGACATATTGGCTGTCCTCATTCTCCGCGTAGAGATGATAAAACGGCTGCTCTTTCGCAGGGCGCACCTCGGCAGGTATCGAACGCCACCATTCCTCGGTATTGGCGAACACCGGGTCGACGTCGAAGATCACCCCGCGGAAGGGGTAGAATCGATGTTTGACGACCTGGCCAATCCCGAATTTCGCGTTTCGACTGCCCATAGCCTCCGATCTCCTTGCCCAAGGTTAAACCGTTATAGCGCGCCGCGTCAAAACAAGAACCCTCTGTCGACCCGCCAAATCGAGTTGCCCACCGCTCTTTTGGCGCAGCGCCTGATGTGAGGGAGCAAAATTCGGGCCGCGCTCGGCCGCGCCACTCAAAAGTGGTAAAGCGCCGCGTAGTGCGGATCTCTCGCCGCGACCTGCTGGGCGAGATCGACCATGACGCGCGCCTGTTTCCAGGTCGCGTCGTCCTGCATCTTGCCGTCGATCATCGCCGCGCCCGATCCATCGGGCATGGCCGCCAGGATCTTGCGTGCGAAGGCGACTTCCGCCGGGTCGGGCGAGAAAACGGTCTTGGCGATGGCGATCTGGCTCGGATGGAGCGTCCACGCCCCCGCGCAGCCGAGGAGGAATGCATTGCGGAATTGCGCCTCACACGCTGCCGGATCCGAGAAATCGCCGAATGGCCCATAGAACGGCTTGACGCCATTCGCCGCGCAGGCATCCACCATCCGCGCGATCGTGTAATGCCACGGATCCTGTTGGAAGCTGCCGCGCTTGGCGTTGGCCTCGGCGGCGTCTGCGAGGACCCGATAGTCGGGGTGGCCGCCGCCGACGCGGGTGGTCTTCATCGCGCGTGACGCCGCGAGATCGGCCGGCCCGAGGCTCATGCCCTGCATCCGGGGCGAAGCGGCGGCGATCGCCTCGACATTATTGACGCCCTGGGCAGTCTCCAAGATCGCATGCACCAGAATGGGACGCTTGAGACCGTTGCGCGCCTCGAGCAGCGCCAAGTACTGGTCAACGAAATGAATGTCCCAGTCGCCCTCGATCTTAGGGACCATCACCACGTCGAGTTTGTCGCCGATCTCACCCACCAGCCGGGTCATATCGTCGATGAACCAGGGCGAATTCAGCGCATTGACGCGGGCCCAAAGCCCGGTCGAGCCGAAGTCGATCGCCTTGGCCATCGCGATCAAGCCTTCCCGCGCCGCCTCCTTCGCGTCGATCGGGATCGCATCTTCGAGATTGCCGAGGATGACGTCGACCTGACCGACCAGTTCGGCCGCCTTCGCGCGAACCTTTTCATTGTGCGGCGGAATGAAATGAATCAGGCGCTCAAGCCGCGATGGAAGCTCAAGCAGGGGGCGGGGGGCCCCGATCGCCAGCGGATCGAAATACCGACGGGGGGCTTTCATGCGCGGGGAGGTCTTTTCCTGAGACAGCGTCGGCACGGCATAGGGCGATTTCGTTTTCGCCGCAATTCTCTGACGAGCGCGCTTCAAGCGTCGCGTCGATAGACGGTCCCGAGAGGGGCGGCCTTCCCAGGGATCATCCGTTCGTAAACGTTAATTCCCGAATAGCAAAGCCGCTACGAGTGTCATGGCTACCACGGCGAACCGTGCCACTGCGGCGAGCGCGCCAGACGACGGGCCGAAGCGGATTCAGGCTCTTCGGATCAGAAAAATCCCCGGAAATTCGGGCCATTCGCGACCCCCAACCCAGATGAGAGACGCGTCCAACAATTCGCGCCGGCGCTCATGCAGAAAGCGCGCAGCCGGAGATTCCTGCGCTGAAAGGGAAGAAAAATCGGCGCGCCGCTGAGGAAAACTTTAGCATTGGGGCAAATCGCTCGATACCCGTTAAAACTACATAAACCTCCAGGTAGTTTGATAAACCCAGTTTTCACCCGAGGTCGCATGGGTCTCTCAAACTCGCGCGCTTCGACAAATGTGGGGCCGACCCCGTGTGGACATTCGGTTTTGATCGCCTATTGCGGAGCCGCCGCGGCAATGTCGCGATGATGTATGCGCTCGTCGCGCCGATGCTCATATTCGGCGCCGGCGCCGCGATCGACTACGGCCGGGCGGCGCAAATACACACGAAACTGAACGCCGCAGCCGACGCCGCCGCGCTCGCGGCGCTGACCCCCGCGATGCTGCAGCAAAGCTCGAGTGTTGCTCAGGCCGCCGCGGTGTCGATGTTCAACGGGCTGACCGAAAACATACCGGGCCTGACCGCCCACGCAACGCAGGTGACGGTCACCGTCACGGTGGGTTCCACCGCGCTCATCCGCAGCGTCGCGGTCAGCTATTCGTCTTCCGTCGACACCATCTTTGCTCAAGTGCTTGGCACGAGTTCGCTTGCAGTTGCCGGCGCCGCGCAGGCGAGCGCGCAAGCGCCGCCGAATATCGACTTCTACGTTCTTCTCGACAATTCTCCCTCGATGGCGCTGCCGGCGACGCAGGCCGGCATCACCCAGATGCAGAATCTGACCTCCAAACAGACGACGGGCGGCTGCGCCTTTGCTTGCCACCAGGCGAGCACCAACAACGGCGATACAGCGGGCAATCCTTGCGCCAACGGCTCGGCGCCGTCTCAAAGCGGCGGCCTCTATTGCAATGTCGGGACGCAGGGCGCGCAAATCGACAACTACCAGTTCGCGCGCAACAACAGCATCACGTTGCGTCTGGACGAACTGAACAGCGGCGTCTCGACGCTGCTCCAGACCGCGCAGTCGACCGCGCAGTCAACTGTATTCGCGACCCCGCCGCAGTACAGATTCTCAATCTATTCGATGGACTCACTCTGGTCGATCGGCCTCAACCAGATCATGCCGCTGACCTCCAACTATACCTCCAGCTGGACGAGCGCATCCGTCAATTTTGGCGTGATGGAGATGTATTCGAACAACAACGATTGCGCCAACGCGACATGTTCCTCGGGCACGAGCACACCCGGGGGCGACGTAGCCACCAACTACGACGATTCGCTGGGCAAACTAAGCCAAGCGAGCTACATTCCCAACCCGGGCAACGGCACCAACCAGAGCGGAGACACGCCTCAGGAAGTGCTCTTCATCGTTACCGACGGCGTCGAGGACGAGCAGAACGGCGGCCGCCTCCAGCAAGCGATCAACGATCTCGGGAGCGCTCCGGGCGGCAATTCAAAGAGCACGAACTGGTGCACGACGATCAAGAACCGCGGGATCAAGATCGCCATCCTTTATACCGACTATCTCGCCGTGCCGGCCAATAGCTGGTACGAGAGCTGGATCGCCCCCATCCAATCGGACATTGGCCCAGCCCTGCAAGACTGCGCCTCTCCCGGCCTCTTCTACGACGCGGCGATCGGTTCCGACCTCGGCGCCGCGCTCTCCGCCCTATTCGCCGCGGTCACGCAGTCGGGCCACCTGACCCAATAGGCGACAGCGAGTCCTAAATAGACGCCAGTAAGCGCCTCTAAACGCTAGTAAACGCTAGTAAAATCGCTGGCATTTACTAGCGTTTATTTTTTCGAAATGAGCCTTTTCAACGGGTTACGGCCGATTCAAACAAAATTTTCTGCCCGCCGCTTCATTTCCTAAATCCCAATCCAAGCCTGCCCTATTTCTATCCCCATTTCTGTCCAGACCGTTCGCACACGCATAATCCGCCGAAGAGAAAATCATAGCACATCTTTCTGTTTTATCCAAGGCAAAGTCATTGGCGTCGGCAAGTGCCAAGCGATCCGGGCTTAACGGCCTGGAGACAGAAAGCCCTGCCCAGCACCGTCCCCGTGACCGGCGGGTCCCCTGCGAGCGGTCGGACATCGGCGCCAGGTTCTTCTGAAGATCTGATCGCGCGCTTGGCGCGTCCCTGCAGAACGAGGCCCGGACAGAAGATCGATAGCCAGCAAACCAGTCGATGTTATAGGAGAATACTTCGCCGGAACCACTGTTGAGAGCTCATGCCGACTTTGCGGGTGAACGACTATGACATGGCGTTCATCGAGCAGGGGTCGGGCGCTCCTTTCGTGCTGGTTCACGGCACGTTGTGCGACTATCGCCATTGGACGGGCCAGATGGGCCCGTTCGGCGCGAATTACCGCACAATCGCCGTCAGCCTCCGGCATTGCTGGCCGGAAAAATGGGACGGGGATGGCGACGATTTCACCGTTCAGCAGCACACAACGGATGTCGCCAGCTTCATTACCGCGCTAGACGCCGGACCGGTTCACCTGCTCGGTCATTCCCGCGGCGGGCATATCGCGTTCCGGGTGGCGCAGGATTATCCTGAGCTAATCCGCTCGCTGGTCCTCGTTGAACCGGGAGGCGTGCTGGCGGCGGATCTCGAAACAGGGCTTGCGTCGGCTCCGCCGACGATCGCGCTGGGCTCGTTATACGCGAAGGCGGTCGAACGAATTCGGCGCGGCGAGATCGACGAAGGTCTCCGAGCGACCATCGACGTGCTTATCGGACCGGGCGGCTGGGACAGCACGCCGGAACCTATACGTCAGATGCTTCGCGACAATGCAGCCACGCTGGTTGGCCAAATCAAGGAGCAACGTGCGCCATTCGCGCGCGGCGACGCCGAGGCCATCAAAGCGCGTACCCTGCTCGTTGCGGGCGAACGATCTCCGGCCTCGTTCCATCACATCCTTGACGGGCTCGAGAGCGCGTTGAGCGACTCGCGGCGCGTCGTTATTCCCCACGCCTCGCACTCGTCCAATGTCGACAACCCGAAGGCGTTCGAACGCGCGGTCCTGACTTTTCTCAAAGAACCATGATGGGCGAGGCGCCCAATTCCGACGCGGCGGCCCTATGAAGGCGCGCTTCGCTTTCTTCACTGCACAATGATCGGGCTCGCGACCCGCGGGATCATGATGATCGAGTTGTGCAGGGTCATCGCTGAAACCGGGAGATAGATTCCGGTCGGCTGGAACGGATAATTCACCTCGCCGAGAACGACGTAGTTGGTTGGAACGCTATTGGCGGGGATACTGCCGCAAGCGACGGGATTGGTATTCGCGCCCGAGGTGGAAAAGGCGGAGGCGATCGAGGGATCAATCGAAATTTGCGAGCCGGTGGGGCGCGCTGTTCCGTTCGCGTTCGGCCAGCTGCCGCACACCGTGCCGGTCGCGGTCCCGTTCGAGGTGGTGACCAGCAACTGCGACACCACGACAGCGGCGGTGCTGCCGTCGTAAGGATAGAGGATCAGGTTCGGGTAGGAGAGGATCTGGTTGAGCTCAGCGGCGGTAATCGTGGAGGTGTTGACGTTGTTGGCCTGGGCAAAAATATTGGCGACCGTGGTCGCGGCCAGGGTCACTTTGCGTTGCACGCTATAGGCTTGGCCGCCATAGAGGACCAGGCTCAGCAGTATTAGCATGAGCGGCAGGATAAGCGCGAGCTCAACAGCCGCCACGCCTGCGGCGTCCGCGAGGAATGTCCGCGAACGGCGCAGAACGCGAGCGATCAGGATTGTCCGCTTCATTACATCGGCTCGATTCGAAACACCTGGGTCGAGGTCATCAGCATCGCGCCGTTGCCCAGGTTCGAAAAGTTGAGGCCGAGCGGGCCGCCGTAGACCGGCCACGGATACATGACGACGAGCAGCATGTCGGTGCCTGCAGCGCCGGCGTTTGCGCCGACATCGACGGGCGGCGTACCGACCAGGTTTCCGTTTAAGTCGAAGGTCGGCAGCAGAGCGCTGATATTGGTCGTGCCCGCCGGCATGGGCTCGAGTTCGACCGTCACCTGTCCGCAATTGAAGAGCGCCGTCAGCTGATTGCAGATTTCCGTCTGGAACTGCGCGGCAGTCAACGTCGAGGTCTGATTGGTGAGAACGATCCTGGCCGCCGCTTGCGCCCCTGATTCAAAGAACGCTTTGACCAGGAAAATGGTCGCCGCCTGCAAAGTGGCGAGCACCACGGCAACGAAAATGGGAAAGACCAGAGCGAACTCGACCGCTGGAGAGCCGGCTTCGTCGCCCGCGAGCCTTCGCGCCAGACGGATCACGCCAGCGAAGAATTTGCTCACCGACCTCATCGTCGCGCAACCTCGCTTTTGATGAGGTATGCTGCGCGCGAAAGCCTTACTTCGATCTTATGTTGGATGCGTAATTTCGATGAAGATGCGATCCAATTGGCGCGGGGATCGCAAGGAACGATATTAACGTTGCACGAGCGCTAACGTGACCGCGGAAAGCGCGCGTTTCGCGGGAGCGCCCCCTGGTCACCGAACGCCGTCTAGGGGGTTGGCTTCGTCTGCTGTGGCAGGGGTTTTACCGGCGAGCCGGGGCCGATCTTCTGCAGGTTGCCCACGATGATGCGCTCGCCTTCGCTAAGGCCCTTGGTCACGCTGACAAGCTCGCCATCCATCGGCCCAAGGGTGAGGAGCCGCAGCTCGGCCTTGTCGCTCGCGCCCACAACATAGACGAACTTGCCCATCTGGTTTGAGCCGAGCGCCGTCTGCGGCGCCATGAAAGCGTCGGGCTCGTCCCGGATATGCAGCCGCACCCGCACATACTGGCCCGGCAGCAGGGCGAAGTCAGGATTGGCGATGGTGACGCGCGCGGCGATCGTGCCAGTCGCCTTATCAACGGTGTTGTCGAGGAAGGTGAGTTCGCCCTTGCGGATCGTATCCGTGCCTGCGAGCGAGATCTCGGCGTCGACCTTGCCTGCGGCCCGCGCGGCGCTGATCTCCACCAGATCCGACTCGCTCGGATTGAAGGCGACGTAGATCGGGTCCAGTTGAACCAGGGTGTTCAGCGCCGCGGTCGTCGGACTGACGAGCGCGCCCTTGGCCGCCTGGTTGCGCCCGAGCCGGCCAGCGAACGGCGCACGGATCTCGGTATAGCCAAGATTGAGCTTCGCGGCGTCGATCGCCGCGCGGTCAAGCACGAGCTGCGCCTCGACCTGATGCATCGAGCTCGCCCTCTGATCGTAGGCGTCCTTGGTGACGAAGCCGCTTTTGACCAGTTCCTCGCCGCGTCCGAAATTGGCCTTCGCATATTCGAGCGAGGCCTGGTCGCGCTGCGCCTGCGCGTTCGCCTGATCGAGCGCCGCCTGTAGGTCGCGCTGGTCGATCTGGTAGAGGAGATCGCCGGCCTTGACATCGGCGCCGTCAGCCGCGGGCTGCGCGTCAATGTAGCCCGACACACGCGCCTGCAGAGCGATGCTGCGGATCGATTCGATGCGCGCGGGATAGTCGAGATAAATCGGCAGCGTCTTCTTGACGACCGAGACGACTGGCACCGGCATCGCCATCATCGCCGGCGCGGAGGCGGCTTCGGTCGCGCCGTTCGCGTGGTCGCCCGCGATCCGGAAGCCGACGACGGCGACGACGCCGATGGCCGCGAGCGCTGCGAGAGAGATCTTGAGGCGCATGGAAGAACTCCTGGGCTTCATTCGGCCGCTTCGGCGTGGGGCGCGAGATGAGCGCCAGCGTGCGGCGCGACAGCAGCAGCCGCCGCCTCGCGTCCCTCGCGAGCGCGTTCAATAAGGGCATAGAAAACGGGCACGAAAATCAGCGTCAGCAAAGTCGCCGCGACCATGCCGCCGAACACGGCCGTGCCAAGCGACTGCCGGCTCGCCGCGCCCGCGCCGCTCGCGAACATCAGCGGCAGCACGCCAAAGATGAAGGCGAAGGCGGTCATCAGGATCGGGCGCAGGCGCAGCCGCCCGGCCTCCATCGCCGCTTCGACGACAGACAAGCCTTCCTCGCGACGCCGCTTGGCGAATTCAACGATCAGAATGGCGTTCTTCGCCGCAAGGCCGATCAGCATGACGAAGCCGATCTGCGAATAGACGTCGACCTGCATCCCGCGGACATAGATCGCGCCGAGCGCCCCGACCAGCGCGAGAGGTGCGGATGAAAGCACCATGAAGGGCATCGACCAGCTTTCGTATTGCGCGGCCAAGATCATGAACACGAAGAAGATGGCGAGGCCGAGCACGATCGTGGCGAGCGAGCCGGCGCTGAGCTCCTGGAAGGTGACGCCCGTCCATTCGTAGCCGAAATCGCGCGGCAGGGCCTCGGCGGCGGCGCGCTGCATCGCCACCACCGCCTGGCTCGAACTGAATCCCGGCGCAGGCGCGCCGTTGATCAGCGCGGACGCATAGTTGTTGTAGTGCGGCACGGTCTCCGGCCCGACGATCGGCTTGAGCGTCCCGAGCACGTTCAAGGGAATCATGCCGCCTGTGCTGTTGCGGACGTAAAGCTTGCTGAGGTCCGACGGCGAGGCGCGCGATTTCGTGTCGGCCTGCATCGTGACGCGGAACGTGTGGCCGAACAGGTTGAAGTCGTTCACATACAGGGAGCCGAGATAAATTTGCAGCGTATTGAACACGTCCGGCAGGCTGAGGCCAAGCAGCTTCGCCTTCGTCCGGTCGAGGTCATAAAAGAGCTGCGGGGTCGAAGCGGAGAACGAGGTGAACAAAGACTGCGGGTTGAGCTCGGGCTGCTTGCGGGCCGCGGCGATCAAGGCCTGAGTGGCTTCACTGAGCTGCGCCCCCCCGCGCCCGGCGAGATCCTCGACCTCGAATTCAAAGCCGCCGGTCGTGCCCAGCCCGTTCACGGAAGGGGGATCGAAGCTCAGCGCGAAGGCTTCCGGAATTGCGAGCAGCTTCGGACGCACCGAGGCGACCAAAGCGGACGCGTTCTCTTCCGGCCCGCGCTGGTCCCACGGCTTCAGAACCGCAAATTCGACCGCCGAGTTGGACTGCGCCGCGTTGGTCAGAAAATTGAGGCCGCTGATGAAGCCGGCGATCTGAACGCCTGGCGTCGCCTGCAAGATGTCGCGCACTTTCTGCGCCACGGCGTCGGTGCGCTCGAGCGCCGATCCGTCCGGCAATTGCACGATGACGAAGAAGTAGCCTTGATCCTCGACCGGCAGGAAGGTGGTCGGGATCGCCCGCGACAGCATATAGGCGCCGCCGACGAAGAGAAAAAATATGCCGACCAGCGCCCAGCCGAAGCGAATGAACTGCCTCACGCAGCGCGCATAAAAGTTCGCGAGCCAATCGAAGCCGGCGTTGAACCAGCGGAAGAGAATGAATTGCCCTTTGGGCCCATGCCGCAGGAACGCTGCACTCAGCGCCGGGCTTAGCGTCAGCGAGTTGAAGGCCGAGATCCCGACCGAGATCGCGACCGTCAGCGCGAACTGGTTATAAAGTCTGCCTGCGACGCCCGGAATGAAGGCGACGGGAATGAAAACGGCCATAAGCACGGCGGTGGTTGCGATGATCGGCCCGGTTACTTCCGACATGGCTTTTCTCGCCGCCTGGAGCGGCGGCAAACCGGCTTCGAGCTGGCGCTCGACATTCTCCACGACGACGATCGCATCGTCGACGACGAGGCCGATTGCGAGCACCATGCCGAGCAGGCTCAGCATGTTGAGCGAGAAGCCAAAAATCTGCATCACCGCGAGCGTCGCGATGAGCGAAACGGGAATGGCGATCGTCGGGATGATCGTCGCGCGCCAGCTCTGCAAGAAGACGAAAACGACCATGACGACGAGGAGAAGCGCCTCGATCAGGGTGATGACGACGTCGTGCATCGCGGCCGACACGAAGCGCGTCGTGTCGTAATGCATCGCATAGGCGATTCCAGGCGGGAAGCGCTTCGAAAGCTCCTCCATCTTCGTCTTGACCTGCTTCTGCAGGTCGAGGGCGTTCGAGCCCGGCATCTGGAAGATCGCCATGACGACGGTCGGATCTTTGCCGAAGAAAGCGGACGACGAATATTGCAAGGCGCCGAGTTCAACTCGCGCGATATCCCGCAGGCGCACCACGGCGCCAGACACCGGATCGGCGCGGACGATGATGTTGGAGAACTCTTGCGGATCGGTCAGCCGCCCCTGGGCGTTGACCTGCAATTCAAACGAGGTTCCGGCAGGAGCCGGTGACTGGCCGATCTTGCCCGCTGCGACCTGAACGTTCTGCTCGGCGATTGCGTTCTGGACCTCGACGGCGGTCACGCCGAGGTTGGCGAGCTTGTCGGGATCGAGCCACACGCGCATCGAATAGCGGCGCTCGCCGAACATCTGGACATCGCCAACGCCGGGAAGCCGCTTCAACTGATCGACGATTTGCAGATAGGCGTAGTTCGACAGCGTCACCGAATCGACCGACCGATCCGGCGAGACGAGATTGACGATGAGAACGAAGTTCGGATTCTGCTTTTTGATCGTCACCCCGCCCTGGTTGACGATCGCCGGAAGCGAGGACGCCGCCTGCGACACCCGGTTCTGCACGTCGACCGCGGCGATGTTGAGCGGGTAGCCGACCTTGAAGGTGACGGTAATAGTCGAGGAGCCGTCGTTCGAACTCGCCGAGGACATGTAAGTCATGCCCTCGACGCCGTTGATCTGCTCTTCGAGCGGCGTCGTTACCGTGTCGGCGACGACCTGCGCGCTCGCGCCAGGATAATTGGCGCTAACGACGACCTGAGGAGGCGTGATCTCCGGAAACTGCGAGACCGGCAGCAGAAAAAAGCAGATCGCGCCCGCGAGCACGAGGATCGCGGCGATGGCCGAAGCGAAGATTGGACGCTGGATGAAAAAGCCGACCACTGGAGCGACTCGGCTTTATCGGAAGACGGTCAGCCGCAGAGGGATGCTCCGCACGCGTCGCCGGTGGTGCGCGTCGCCGGCCTCATCAGGAGGAGGGGCCCGCGAAAAAAGCCGCGCCGGCCGAGATCCTGCCCCACCTGTACGGTGGCCGCGCGCCGCGAATTGGCAATGCGGCGGGCCGTTCCGTCCAGCAAGGTTTTCAGAGCCTTAGGTTCCACGTGGTCGGCGAGCATGACTTTCTGAATGAGCGAGTCCGCCAGAAGGTCGTCGATTGTCTGGTCGCGATACGCCATGGCGGTGTTCCTTTCGACTAAGGCGTCCGGCCTGCCTGCGATAGTTTGACTCTATAAACGCAGGATGGTACCGGTCGGTATCGGTCTCTGATACCGATCGGTAACGGGTTCGTCAAGCACCATGAGCAAAGAAAAATCGAACGCGGATCCTGAGGTACACATTTCCAGGGCCGGAAAGCCCCGCGACCGCATCTTCGATTGCGCGCAGGATCTGTTCCACCGAAGGGGCATTCGAGGGGTCGGCGTCGAAGCAATCGCTGAGGCCGCCGGCACCAGCAAAATGGCGCTTTACCGCCACTTCGATTCGAAGGACGAGTTGATAATCGAGTATCTGAACTACAAAGGGCGAAAGTCGGACGAAATCTGGGCCGAAATCGAAGCAGCGAACCCAGGAGACGCGGCTGGCCAACTTTACGGCTTCGTGGACAAGGCTGCAATCTTTATCGCTGAGGACGAGCGCGGGTGCGATCTCGCCAACGCCGCCATCGAACTCACCGAGGTGGGTCATCCCGGCCTCCGGGTGATCGAGGAATTCAAGATGCGTCAGCGCGAGCGACTGACGAAGCTATGTGCCGACGCCGGCGCCTCGCAGCCCGAACTCCTGGCCGACACACTCTTTCTCTTGATCGAGGGCGCGCGCGTCAGCCGCCGCAGTGTCGGAACAAAAGGGCCCAGCGCCAATCTCGTGCGCACCAGCCGGGCCGTCATAGCCTCCTTCGGCGTTCCGTTTAGCGACGCTCGCGAAGCGGTTCTGGAGCCTCAGTCCGCGGCGCAATAGCCATCTGACCAGATCCCCCATTTGCGCACGCTTCGCGCCCCGCGACAGCCTCCTTCTAAAAATAATCCTCGCAAGCCCGCCTGAATCCAGCGGCGCCACCTCCCCCATGCCTCGGAAACGAGGGTGCTGCGCGATGACGAACGCCGGCTTGCGATGATATCCCCGAGTTCGAACCTGCTTACGGGGCCGGCGCCTCACAGATGTCCTTGACCGACTTCAGCACAGCCGCAGGGGCAAAAACGCGGTCCAGCCATCCGTCGCGGAATATAACCGGCTTGGCGTTGTCGATCGACTGCAGGGCGCCGTCCGAGAACTTTCCTTCCGGAAAAATCCCGAATGCGATCGCGAGCTCGATGTTGAGATGGCCGATGATGAAGTCGATCGCGGCCTGTTTCGGCACCCCGCGGCGGACGGCCTCATCCGCCGCTTCCCTGAGCGCCAGCGCGAACGTCGCCCCCACCGTCTCTGACAAAGCCGGCTCGAGAATAGCGAGCTGCTTGACCGTGCAGCGGTGGGCGCGCATAACCGGCTTATAGATCTGGCGGGCGATCTCCTCGCATTCGGCATAATGCGCCTCCGGGCCCTGCATCAGCGCGCAGACGATGTGCTGCTTGGCGTGGACTCCGCCGAAATAGTCAGCTTTCGCCTTTGGGTCGATTTCATCATTGAAGATGGGCGGGTGGCACGGATGCGTGACGAAATAGGTGATGTCTTCGCGCTCCGGCAGTTCGCCCGCGTGCGGAGCCGCCGCGTCAAGCATGACGATTTTGGCGCCCGGTCGGAGGTCGTTAATGAAGGTCTTGAGGATCTTGCCGATCAGCCGGTCCGGCACGGCCATGACGACCGCGTCGGCGGACGAAATCGCCTGACCCTGTTCCATGCATTCAATCCCCAACGTCTGCTTGAGACGAGCGCGCCCTTCTGCGGACACTTCAACATGATCCACGTCGAAGCGAGTGTCCTTGAGATTGGTCGACAGGCGCACGCCCATCTTTCCGCCAGCGCCCAAGAGTGCGACTTTCGTCACGTCGTCTCTCCGCAAGTTGTCGCGCGTCCCGCACGAACCGACCCAAAAAAATCAGCCTTCCCCATCTGCCCGCCTTTCAGTGCGATCTCGATCCCGTCCACCTTTGGATCGGTCGCGAAGGCGCGGCAAAGCGGGGCGCCAGGGGCGATCGGCGCAATCGCCTCGAGCGCATAAGCGCCGAGCGCGCGCATGGCGAAGCCGGACGTGTCGCCGCCCGAGATCGCGGCGCGTGTCACGCCGCCTTCGCCAATGAGGCGCCTAAGAATCTCTCCAAGGCCACCCCCAATCCGCGCGTTGATCTCGACGGGATCGCGGTGCGAGGCTGCGAGCTTGGCCCGAAATCGAGAGACCGCTTCGTCGTTAGGCCCGCGCGCGGTCGCGACGAGCGGGGACCGCCCGTTCGAGAGCACGACGCGCGCCCGGTCGACCGTCGCGTCGATCTCGGCTTGCCAGCATTGGTCATCGAGGCTTGCTTCGGCGGCCAAATCGATGAGATCGAAGTCGTTCGCCTGCGCCCAGTCGATCTGCGAAGCGGTGATCGGCGAGACGGAGCCTGAGACAGCGATCATCTGAGACTGCTCGGACGCTGGGCTCTGCGCTAACGCGGCCGGCAGCCACCCCTCGGCGCGCCAATACGCGACGAGCGCATATTCGATCCCCTGCGACCCGATCGCGAAAAGCGAACGGCCGCGCCGATTCCACATCAGTTCTCCTACCCAGCGCAGAGTTTCGTCGTCGACGATGTCGAGCGCAAGCAGAGACCGGCCCCAGTTGAGCTCGGCGTCGAACTGCGCGAGACCTGCGCCACTCTTCATCGCGGGGAAATCAACGAGACCGATCGCGCGCGAGGTTTGCTTTCCCACGTGCAGGCGCACGTCCGCCTCATCCATTGGCGTGACCGGATGGCGCCGCATCACCGGATGGCGGTCGAGACGGTAAACGCCGTCTCGCGACGCGGCGAAGAGATTGCCGAACGCCTGGTAACGTCCGATCGCCGGCGCCGCGACGACAAGCGGTTGCCAATCCGCCGCTCCGGGCGTCTCGCCGAGGATGGACGCGCCGATGTCGATCGCACGGCCAATCGAGCCGATCGTCGGCGAAGAGTTCGAGCGTTGAGCAGACCTTGTAGTGAGTCACCGGCGCATTCAACTTGGCAAGCGATCGAAACGCGTCGGGCAAATTGTCGTCCATCCAGCTCGGCGGCATCGCCCGAGCGACGCCGGCGATGCCGATCGCTCAGTAGCTTCGAAAGCGTTCGAGCTGCTCGGGCGTCGGCGTCTCGACAAACATCACCGCCGGCAAACCGGCGAAGGTCATGACCTCCATGACGGCCGAGGAGTCGGTGAAATCGTCGCCGTAGAAAGCGACCAGGATTCCGTCTGGAAGGCCGGCGGTGTCCGTCATGCAGAGGCGATCTTAAGCGCCGCGGCGAGCGAGGGATGCGTCGAGGCGTAGCGTTCGGCTGGAACGCCGGCCATCGCCGCTTCGAAGGCTTCCTTCAACGCGCGCACGCCTTCCGCAGGTCCGCCGGGATGAGCCATGATGCCTCCGCCAGCGGCGAAGATGAGATCGGTCGAGCCTAGCGCGGCCAGCGTTCCCGCCGCCTGACGGGCCGATTGGCCGGAGGAAAACACCGGCATCACAGTGCATGGCTTGCCGTCGAACATTGGCGTGAGACAGGCTCGCGCCGATTCTGCAACGCTCTCGTCAAACTCGCTGAACTTGTTGGCAAGCCCGTTGACGTGCATGTGATCGACGCCGGCGAGGCGCCAGATTTTCTGCCACGCAACGTAGGACCAGCCGAGCGCGGGGTGGCGCGACAAATAGCCCCAGCCGTTCCTGTGGGCATGGACGGCCAAGCGGGCGTGGCGCCCAGGCGCGATCATTCCGACGACCCCGACCGAATTGAGACTTGCCATCACGCATGTGCCGCCGAGGCTCTCCACGAGGTCGTGGCGGCGGCGCATTTCGTCGATCTCTCCGGTGAGGTTGAAGGCGAACATCACCTTACGGTCGTTGCGTTCGGCGTGGCGGTCGATGACGCGCATCACGGCGCGCACGCGCTCATCGAACGGACAGCGCGCGCCGTCCGACTGCAATTCGTCGTCCTTGATGAAATCGATGCCGCCGGCGCACAGCACATCAACGAGTTCGGCCGTCTGTTCAAGGGTGAAGCCGATCGACGGTTTGACGATGGTGCCGATCAACGGGCGCCCGCGCACGCCGCTCAGCTCACGGGTGCCCTCGACGCCGAACTTGGGGCCGGGATAGGCTCCCGCAAAGGCGTCCGGCAGCCGCATATCGAGAATGCGTAAACCCGAGAATTGCTTGAGCTCGAACAGATTGCCGGCGACGGTCGCCATCAGGTTCGGCAGCGAAGGGCCGATATTGTCGAGCGGCCATGAAAGCGTGGGTCGCGCTCTCACCCGTTTGCCGCCCTCGCGGGGAGCGCCCGAGCCGGGAAGGCTCTGCTCGCCAGCTTCGCCCAGCACTTCCAGATATTCCACCCGCGCCGCCGAGCGCGCCTTGAGCTCCGGCGTCTCGCCCGGGACGGGGACGAAGGTTCCCGACGACTGTTCGCCGGCCATCGCCTCGACAGCCTTCTGGGCATCGAAGGCAGTTTCGATGAGATAGTCGGCTTCGATGCGCTCGACGTTCACGACGCATTCTCCTGGCATTCGAGCCGAACGAAATCGCGCCGCGGGTCGGCAGCTGCTCCAGCCTCCGCGGCGCTTCTCCCTGATTGGCTGACCATCGTTTTGAGCTGTTCTTCCACCTAGACGCTTTTCAGACTCAGCACGCGAACAATCCTCGACGGGGCGGTGAAGCGCGGGAGTTACCCTTGATCATAGAGCGTATGGACGCGATCCAAATATTAGCTGGTCAGCTTCGTGGCCTCGCCCGGTTCGCCGCGCTCGCCCATTCAGGAATCCAACGCACTGACCATTTCGCCGCGGGCGCGAGCGACGGCCTGCGCCCAGGCGCGCCTCTCCTTGGCGCGCATTGCCGCCGAGCCCGCGCCCGGCGTGAAGCGCTCGCTGCCGCGATTCATATGAGCAAGACTCGCCAGCGTGAACATGTTCGCGCTCACGCCCGCAAGATAGGCCACGCCCATCGCCGAGAGTTCAGCGACCGATGTTCGCTCCACCGGCACGCCAACCATGTCGGCTTCGAACTGCATCAGTTGGTCGTTGCGCGTGGGTCCGCCGTCGACGAGCAACCGCTCGACGTGCGCGCCGCTTGCGCGAAACGCCTCCACGACATCAGCGATCTGGTGGGCGATCGAGTCGAGCGCGGCGCGCGCGAACGGCGCGCGGGTAACGCCGAACGAAAAGCCCGTCACCGTCGCCGCGGCGTTGGGATCCCACCAGGGGGCGGCCAAGCCGCCGAATGCGGGAACGAGGTAGACCCCTCGCGAGTTGGGCGCGTCCACCGCGAGATCGGCGAGTTCCTTGGTCGAGATCCCGAGCAGTTCGGCGGCCCACACGAGCGTCGACCCTGCGCTGCGGATATTGCCTTCATACGCCAAGGTTGGAGAATCGAGGCGCCACGCCAGCGTCAGACAGACGCCAGGCCCACCGGCGTTTCCGTCGTCAACGGCGTCTCGATCGACGAGCCCCATCAGCGACGAACCCGTCCCGTGCGTCGCCTTGACTGGCCCCGGAGCAAAGACGCCATGGGCGAACAGAGCGGAATGCGAGTCGGCAAGCACAGCGCCGACTGGGACGCCGTCAAGCAAGGGGGCAAGGCCGCGCGCCTTTGGGAATGGCCCGATCGAAGCGGCGACGCGCGGCAAGGCCGCAACGGGCACGTCAAAGATCGCGAGCAACTCCTCGTCCCACGCCGCCTGAACGACATCGAAGAGCTGCGTGCGCGAGGCGTTGCCGGCTTCGACAACGGCTTCACCGCCAAAGCGCGACAGCAGAAATGCGTCAATCGTGCCGATGCAGACTTCGCCCGCCTTTGCCCGCGCCTGGCCGTGCGGCAACCTGTCCAGAAGCCAGCGCGCCTTCGCAGCGGAGAACATGGGGTCAAGCGGCTGACCGCTCTTGCGGCGAACGGTCGCCCCGCAGCCCCGTTTGCGCAGCGAGGCGCAGATGGTCTCGGTCCGCTGATCCTGCCAAGACAACACTGGCGTCAGCGCTTCGCCGCTGCGGCGATCCCAAACCACGCAGGATTCGCGCTGCGTGCTGAGGCCGACCGAAACCACCCGCTTCGCGGTACCCGCATCAAGCGCTTCGCTGACCGCGCGTCTTACGCTCCCTCGGATTCCTCGGCGTTCTGCTCTACCCAACCCGGCTCGGGGTTGAGAGAGAGACGGGAGCCTGGGGCGCGAGCGGTCACGGCGCCCTGGCGGTCGACAACCAGGGCTTTGGTTGAGCTCGTGCCCTGATCGATCGCCAGGAGAAGCGGATCGGGCATCTTACCGCGCGGCTTTGAGTGTCGAGCGCGGCCGCCACAATGCCCTCGGCGTTCAAGCCGAAATGGTCGAATAGAAACTCCGCGGTTCCCGTGGGCGCAAATCCGGTTACGCCGACCATGCGCATTGGGACCGGAGCGTTGCGGACAACCGTCTCGGCCACGGCCGGGCCGAGGCCGCCCTCGATTGTCGCTTCCTCGACCGTCACGATCGCGCCGGTCTCGCGCGCCGCCGCGATGATCGCAGCCTCATCCAGGGGCTTTATGGTCGACACGTTGATGACACGCGCCTCGAGGTCACGTTCGGCGAGCGTCTCGACTGCTGCGAGCGCCCGCGAGACCATCGCCCCCGTACCACGATCGACAGATCCGATCCGTCGCGCAACACTTGGGCCCGCTCGAACGCGAAGGCGTCCGATCCCTTCGGGGGTCACGTCCGGGACCTTGGTGCGTCCGACGCGGAGATAGCACGGCGTTCCAGATTGTGCCGCCCAGCGTACGGCGGCGCTCGTCTGCGCCGGGTCAGCGGGCACGACGATGGCAAGCCCGTCGATCGCGCGAAGCCAGCTCAGATCCTCGATCGAATGATGCGTCGGGCCGAGCCCGCCATAGGCCATGCCTGGGCTCATACCGCAGAGGACGACCGGGAAGCCGTTGTAGGCGACATCAACCTTGATCTGTTCGAGGGCTCGCCCGGTCAGAAAGGGACCCGCGCCGCAAACAAAAGGAATAAAGCCTCCATTCGCCAATCCCGCGCCGACGCCAACCATGTTCTGCTCGGCGATGCCCACATTGATGATCCGGTCGGGGAAAAGCTTTTGGAACCCGCCGAGATTGCTCGAGCCGACGCTGTCGTTGCAGACCGCCACAATGCGCTCGTCAGTCTGCGCGAGCGCGATCAGCGTTTCGGCGAAGGCGACGCGACAATCGAAGGTCGCCGCCGGTTTGCTCGCGAGCGCGTCCATCAGGCGAGCTCCTTCAGCGCGAGCTCAACCTGCTCAGGCGACGGCACCTTGTGATGCCATTCGACCCGGTCCTCGATGAAGGACACGCCCTTGCCCTTGATCGTATTGGCGATGACGCAGCGCGGACGGCCTTCGCGCGCCGAGACAAACGCGTCGTAAAGCGCGGCATGATCGTGACCGTCGCAGCCGATGACCTCCCAACCGAAGGCCCGCCAGCGATCGGCGAGCGGCTCGAGTTGGTTGGTGTCCTCGGTGCGGGCCCCCTGCTGCAGGCGGTTGCGGTCGACGATCGCGGTGAGATTGTCGAGCCGGCGATGCCCGGCGCACATCGCCGCCTCCCAGTTCGAACCCTCCTGCAACTCGCCGTCGCCAAGCACCACGAACACGCGCCACGACGCTTTGGTTATCTTCGCGGCGACCGCAGCGCCGACTCCGATCGGCAGACCGTGGCCAAGCGGTCCCGTATTCGCCTCGACCCCAGGGACCTTCCGGTTCGGATGGCCATTCAGGATCGAGAGAGGCTGGACGAAGGTTTTCAGCATTGCGGTCGGAAAGAACCCGCGCATCGCCAACGTCGAATAGAGCGCCGCGGCGCAATGGCCTTTGCTGAGAATGAAACGGTCGCGCAGCGGGGCCTGAGGCTGTGCTGGGTCAACTTTCAGCACAGCAAAGAACAGCGTTGTCAAAATATCGGCGACCGAGAAATCGCCGCCGATATGGCCGAGGCGAGCGCGACCGATCATCTCGACAACGCTTCGGCGGATCTCCATGGACTGCTCTCTGAGACGCCGCGAACGCTCGGCCGCATCCATCGTGTCCGCCAGCGCGGGCGCCAAGCCCACTGTCTGTTCGGATGCCATTGGCAAGGGCGCCACAACTCTCTCCATCGAAAAAGCGCTTTCAGTCGAGCTCAAGGCGGGCGCCGGAGCTCGGTTCAAAAAAATGGGCCTGACTTGCATCCAGCGACAGCTTTACCGTTTCGCCTTCCTGGATCTCCACCCGCTCGCGAAGGACCGCGATGATCTCGGTCTGACCGGCTCGGGCGACGACATGCGTCTCCGAACCTGTCGGCTCGACGAGGGAAACGACGCAAGGCAGTCCCCGGACCTGATCGACCCGGACATGCTCGGGACGAATTCCGAAGATCACGTCCCGCCCCGCGAAAGCGCGCGCTGCGTCGGCGATTGGGGCAGCCAAACCGTCCGGCAACCCGAGCCGCGGGGGATCCTCGCCTTCCACCCGTCCCTGCAGGAGATTCATGGCCGGCGAACCGAGAAAGGTCGCAACGAACGTGTTGGCGGGTCGATCGTAAAGCTCGAGCGGCTGGCCCACCTGCTCGACGCGGCCGCCGTTCATGACCACGATCTTGTCGCCCATGGTCATCGCCTCGACCTGATCGTGGGTGACATAGATCGTCGTTGTTTTGAGCCGGTGTTGCAGCTCCTTGATCTCGCCGCGCACTTGTACGCGCAGCTTGGCGTCGAGGTTGGACAGCGGTTCGTCAAACAGGAAGACCTTAGGATCGCGGACGATCGCCCGGCCCATTGCGACGCGCTGCCGCTGGCCGCCGGAGAGCTGCCGCGGATAGCGTGCAA
This sequence comes from uncultured Alphaproteobacteria bacterium, assembly GCA_963737365.1. Taxonomy (GTDB): domain Bacteria; phylum Pseudomonadota; class Alphaproteobacteria; order Rhizobiales; family Beijerinckiaceae; genus Roseiarcus. The sequence goes on along the minus strand of CAVTSD010000001.1, from coordinate 153,517 downwards.
GCAGCGGCTCAAGCCCGAGCGACGCGGCGGCCGCTGCGACCTTGGTCTGGATCGTTTGCTTGTCGAGGCGCGCAAGCTCGAGCGCGAAGCCGAGATTCTGAGCGACCGTCATCTGCGGGTAAAGCGCATAGTTCTGGAACACCATCGCGATGTCACGTTCCTTGGGCTCGAGCTTGTTGACGACCCGGCCGTCAATCGCGATCTCGCCGGCGGTGATCGTCTCGAGCCCGGCGACCATCCGAAGCAGCGTCGACTTGCCGCAGCCGGAGGGACCGACGAGGACAACGAACTCGCCGTCGGCGATATCGACCGAAACGCCTTGAATCACAGGCGTCGGGCCGAAAGACTTTCGCACGTCGCGAATTTGGACAGACGACACGGTGGATAATCCTTTCGTCTGGCTCAGCCGGCGCCCTTGCGCGGGGGTCGGATGCGGATGGCTTGATAGGGCTTTGATGGCAGTTCGACAGCGAATGAGGCAAGCGGCTGCGGGTCGCGCAAAGCGCCGCCGCGCTGCCGCAGTTTTGGAAACGTCGGTCGCGGAATGCGCTTGGCCGGCGCCACAGTCATATCCCAAGCATCGATGATGTCGACCTCGCAAGGCCTATCGTCAGTCGGCAGGCCGGCAATCCATAGTCCGGGCTGGTGCTCGCCAAGGTAGATGAACCGGACCTCGCCGTCGCTCGCCATGGAGACGCGCTGCCAGGGCCATTCCTCGGGCGCAGGCGTGAGCCCGTTGACGACGTCCTCCTCAATGATCGACCGCAAGAAGGCGACCCGTTTCCAGCTCTCGCCGTGCAGCACTCCACCTTTTGCCCACCAAAGCACGTCCTGCGGATGCGCGTAGCACTCGCCGTGGCCCGCATAGCCGCCCCGCGTCACAGTCAGCCAAAACCGATGGACCAATTCCTGCGGCGTGATGTTTCCCCAGGCAAGGCTGATGTCGCCCTCGTATTCAAGCTCGTCATTGACGATCGGCTTGCCCCAATTGTTGCGCCATGAGGCGGTGCGCTTCACGTTCCAGTTCTGGATGCAGACGTGGTCGATCCAGGGTTTGCGATGATCGAAGTTCATCGTCTCTTCGCCGTTGTGGATCGACTTCAAATGTCGAGCCGGGTCGTTTTCCTCGATGATGTGGAAGAAACGATCCCACGTCGCGACGGGCTTCACATCGATCAGAAAGTCATATTCGTTGGCGAGCGACCACCACACATTGCGATAGGCGCCGAGCCGCGCGACGAGATAGCTCACGTAGCGGTCGTCCTGCTCCGCCGACATCGTGCAATAGCCCCATCGGTCGTAAGGGTGGAAGATGATGACGTCCCCTTCGATCCCCATCGCCCCGAGCGCGGCGACCTGCGTCTCGAAATGCCGAAAGGCAATCGGGTTCGGTCGGTCGAAGTCGAGCACGCCATCTCGTCCGCGTTCATAAATGTCGTGCAGCGGCTCGTTCTCGTTGAAGGTGTAATGTTTGGGGAAGACCGCCATGCGCAGCTTGTTGAAGCCGGATGCTCGCATCGTCTCGAGCGTTTGGCGCTGTATGTCCAGCGGTTGGTGGGTCCATGCGTAGCAGGTGGTGCCGAAGGGGAAATAAGGCGTCCCGTCGGCGTAGGCGAAGTGCCACCGGTTGCGCACGCGGACAGGACCGTGGTTGCCGGATGACGGGGGACCGCAGCGGAACGCGCCGGACAGGCCGTCAAGGGCCGCAACGTTCGACCGGCTGAAATACCTCCATTCGCCTTCCGTGTCCGGCATGAAGCGGACGTGGTAGACGCCATCGCCATCGTAGAAACCAGGCGCCCGAACAGTCCGGCTCTCGCGCGAGAACTCGAAGTCAAGCGTCACGTCGGCGAACGGATTCCCGTCCCTTGGGCCTTGAAAGGCCGCCTCGAACACACCCCATTTCTCGACGACCGGGGCCATTGGCTACTCCTTGACCGCGCCGCTCGTCAGGCCAGACACAAAGTAGCGCTGGAAGATGAGATAGACGATCGTTGCGGGCAGGACCGTCATGACGATCGCCGCGTTCAGCTGCCCGTAATCGTTAGAGAACTGGCTCTGAAACGACATCAGGCCGAGCGGCAGCGTCCACTTGCTGTTGTCCTGCAGAATCACGAGCGCCATGGCGAACTCGTTCCATGTCGCGACGAAGTCCAAGATCAGCAAGGCCGCGAGGACCGGAACCGAGATCGGCAGGAAGATGCGACGAAAAATCGTCAGATGCGAAGCGCCGTCGACGCGCGCGGCCTCGCTGAGCTCCTTCGGCACTTCGCTGAAGAAGCCGTGCAGAATGAACACCTGGTAGGGGACGCCGAACGCGAGATAGGGAAGGATGATGCCAACGTAGGTGTTGATGAGGCCGAGCTGGTTGACCAGGGTGAAGAGCGGCGCAAGCATCACCTGGAACGGAAGCATCGTTCCGAACAGGATGAGAAGGAAAATCGGTCGGCCGCCAGGGAAGCGAATTCGACTCAAGGCATAGGCGGCCATGGCCGAGATGAGCAGTCCGAGCGGGACCTTGATGAATGTGATGACGACGCTGTTGAACACCGTCGTGCTGAAATTGCCGCGCACCCAGGCGCCGGTGAAGTTGCTCCATTCTGGGCTTGTCGGCGGCGCAAAGGCGCTCGCGCCCATGACCGTCGAATTGGCCTTTAGCGCCGTGAACAGAATGAATACGAAGGGCGCGATCCAGATGACCGCAATCGCCAATAGGAGACCCAAAGGATCACCAGCACCGCATCGACGCGGTCGACGTCGGAGGATCGGAAGGCGCCGGCGAACGCGCTCATGCCGGTTGTTCCCGGTGGCCGCGCATCCATCGGAGGTAGGGAATCACGATGGCGGTCGTGATCAAAAGCAGAACGACCGAGATCGCCGCTCCACGGCCAAAATCGCCGAGTTGCATCGCTTGTGTGAAGGCCCAAAGCGCGAGCATCTGCGTCGACTGCGCCGGGCCGCCCTGCGTCATCCCGTAGACAATGTCGAAGGCCTTCAACGAATTGATGACCGACAGGATCAAGACGATCGTGATCGACGGTCGCAGCGCCGGGAGCGTCACATAGCGGAACGCCTGGAACCGGCTTGCTCCATCGACGCGCGAAGCTTCGAGGAGCGTCGGGGATACGTTCTGCAGGCCCGCGAGCAACAGGACGAGCGAAAATCCAACCGTCTGCCAGACATAGGCGACAAACATTGAATAAAGCGCGACGTCGCGATCGCCAAGCCAATCCTGAATGAGGCCCTGGAGGCCAAGCGCAGTGAGGAGACCGTTGAACAGGCCAAAAAACGGATCGTACATCCAGCGCCACATGGTCGCGACGGCGATCGGCGCAATGATGACCGGCATGTAGAAGAGCGCGCGCAATGCTGCCGGTCCCGGCACGTTTTGGTTGAGACTAAGCGCCAAAAGGAAGCCAATCGCCGGGGGGAACACAACCGACATCGCCGTCCACAGAACGGTGTTCCGAACGGCCGTCCAGAACACGGGATCTTGTGTGAACACGGCGACGTAGTTGTCGAAGCCGACAAAATGCGCCGCCGCGGTCAGACCATTCCATCGCATGAAGCTCAGGACGACGACGTTCAGCATGGGATAGACGGCAAACAGGCAATAGACGACGAGCGCCGGCGCCAGGAGGACAAGCCCCTGGGTCTCACTCGAAGTCCGAAAGCTGATAGGCCCGGGTCTCATTGCCGTTTCGAAAGGGAGAGGCGGTGAAAGGCGGGGCCAGCCAAGACTAGGCCAGCCCCAAGGGGAGACGTTTATTTTCGCGATGCAATGAACTTCTGGAGTTCACCCGCAGCCGCCTTCGGGTCGAGGTGATCGCTCGCGACCTCGTTGATCACGCGGAAATATTCCGTCGTCACGTCCAGCGGGAAAGCCTGATCGCCGTTGACAAAGACATCGTGGAACTGGCCGAAAATCTTTCCCCAATCGAGGTCGAGCTGGTCGGTGCTCGACGATTTGACGTTCTTGTTGACGTTCTCGGGGCGCCGAAGAGTTCGACATTGGCTTGCTGAACCGGGGTCGACTTCAAGATAGTTCAAAAACTTCGCCGCAATGTCCGGATTCTTGCTCTTGGTGCTGATGTAATTGTACTCGGCAAATCCATAGAGGCGGCTCGCGCCCGGGAACGGAAAGACGCCGTAGTCGGCGAGCTTGTTTGCGTTCTTGAGTTGCCCGACTAGCCAATTCCCCTCGAGCATCATGGCGGCCCGCCCGGCAAGGAAGAGGTTGAACGACTGCTGCTGATCGATGCCCATAAAGGGCTTGAGGATGTATTTGGACGTCCACTTATGGAGCTCTTCAAAGGATTGGGTTGTGCAGGGTTCGTCGGCCCAGCTGAGTTTCATCGCCATCAATGCGTCGTGCTTCTCCGGACCGCATTTGAGTTCCAGAATCTCGTCCATAAGCCGCATAACGTGCCAGTTCACGGTGCCGCCGAACGTGAACGGGGGGATTCCCGCTTTCGTGAGCTTGTCGGCGTCCGCGAGCAGCTCGTCATAGGACGTCGGCAGGCTCGTTATGCCGGCCTTCTCGAACAGCGCTTTGTTGTAATAGATGGCCTCGCCGCGGAACGTGAACGGCAAGCCGTAACGACCGCCAGGATATTGCTTCGAAGCCGCTAAGGCGGGCTCGGTAAACTCATCGTCCCATTTGTACTGCGCGTAGTATTTGTCCATGGGCAGAGCGAGGCCGGACTTGACGAATTCCCCTCCGAGCCCAAGTCCCCCCCACATGTAATAGATGTCGGGCGCCTGGTCCGAGCCGCCCGCGACGCGCAAGGCCGACTTGTGTTCGTCCGTCCCGCGATTCTCGAGCTTGATGGTCACGCCGGGATTTGCGGCCTCAAAGTCCTTGATGATGGATTGGAAGGTTTTGGCCATCTCCGGGTTGTCGAAGGACAGGGTCCAAAACTTGATCTCTTGAGCCTGAGACGCTGCGCCGGCGCTGAACATGGCCGCCGCCGAAATGATCGCCGCCTTAAACAATTGACCAGGACCCATGTCTCGCTCCTCCCAATGATCCTTGCAGGATGCCTTCGTATATTTGCGTTTGCTATCGATTTTTATGGTTTGAGGAGGGACGAGTTAAGGATCAAAGAAAAACGAAAACGACAGCTGCTGAACCTAGATCGGGCAAGCGAGCGGATGGATCGTCATCGCGAGGAGCGAAGCGACGCCGCGATCGAGGAGTTGTAAGTCAACCTACGTTACCCAAAATTGTTTCGCTTTGCTCGCAATGACGACCTCGATCCGACCCGACGGCAATTTGCTCTAAACTGTTCGGCGAGTGGACCCCGTGGCGCAGCCATGCGTTGAACACGCAAGCGGCCCTCGACTGGTCACGCTCCGCGTTAACCATCGGCGGCTCTATTCAGCGATGATCACCTTGATCCCGCGGCTTTCGAAAGCGCGGACGTCCTCGTCGCGAATTCCGTCGTCAGTGACGAACGAGTTGATGACGTCGAGTGTCCCAAGGCGGGTGAAGGACGAGCGATTGATCTTGGTGGAATCAGCGACAAGGTACACATGCGAAGCCGCCTTGATCATCGCCTGCTTGAGCTGGAGGTCGGCGAAGCTCGGATAAGTAAGGCCGGAATCGAGCGCCACGCCCGCGGTCGCGAGGAAAAGCTTACCGGCCAGGACATCCTGGAAATAGTCGGCCGCCTTGTCCCCGCTGAGGGAGAGAGTTGGGGGTTTGAACTGTCCTCCCGGCATGTGCACGGCATAACCGGGCACGGCGCCGAGTAAAAGCGCGATATTGAGCGCGTTGGTGATGACGGTGAGCGAGGACCGGCCAACAAGGTTGTGCGCGACTTCTGTCGTCGTCGAACCCGCATCGAGGATGATGGTCTCCCCGTCGCTGACCAGGCTTGCCGCCTTGACCCCAATCTTCCGTTTTTTCTCGATGTTTTCCATATGCTGCAACGAGAGCGTCTCGACCTGCTTCGGCAGGGTGCGGAGAAACGCCCCGCCGTGCTGACGGTTGATATGTCCGTCGCTCTCCAGCTTCTCGAGGTCCTGGCGGATCGTGGCTTCCGACACTCCGAACGCCACCCTCAGGTCGCGCACCCGCGCGCTGCCTTCTTCCTGGAGCCAGGCCAGGATCTTCATTCGGCGCGGTTCGGCAAGAAGCTTGTTAAGGTCGCTGTGCGCCTCGCTCGCGATCGCAGGCCGCGGCGCTCGGCCCGAGCGCGCGACGGTCGACTTCGGTCGCGTCGGCGACTTCCCCCTTCTCATAGCCGCACCGCCCTTCGGCATTTCAATGATTCCACTATTAGGTCATAAATTCTTCAAGTTATGTCATGCCCCGCCGCCTTCGCATAGGATGGACTTGGGCTACTGAGATTACGCGAGCTGCGCCATCTGTTGCAGGGCGACGCGCTGCTGCAGTTTCCTTTGCGCCTGGTCGACAACCACCGCGGCGATGATCACGACGCCCTTGATCACCATCTGCCAAAAGGAGCTCACCCCCATCATCACGACGCCGTCGGATAGAATGCCGAAGACGAAAGCGCCGATGATTGTGCCCCCGACCGTGCCGCGACCGCCCGACATTGACGTGCCGCCAAGCACCGCAGCAGCGATGGCGTTGAGCTCAAAGGTCTCGCCGGTCGCCGGATGAGCGGCCATCAATTCCGAAGAAATGACGAGGCCGACGATCGCCGCGCAAAAGCCTGACAACATGTAGACGAAGAACTTCACGCGATTGACGCGAATGCCGGAAAGCGCTGCGGCTCGTTCATTGCCGCCGCCCATGAAGATATGCCGTCCGAGCGGCGTCCACTGGGCGAGATAGGCAGCGATCAGCGCGAGAACGACCAGAATCCAGATCGCGACGGGCAGGTAAAGAATCTTGCCTGCGCCCAGGAACGCGAAGCCGGTGGTGCCGAAAGCGGGGGCGCCTTCGAGATTGGGGAAGGTCGCGCCATCGGAGATGAGGAGCGCTGCGCCCCGGGCCACGTAGAGCGTGCCGAGCGTCGCGATGAAGGGCGCGACGTTGAGTCGAGTGATGAGGAAGCCGTTGACCGCGCCGATGAGCACGCCGAGCGCCAACGTGATCAGGATGATCTCCGGAACGTTGAAGAAGACCGTATAGCCGAAGCGCAAATCGATACCGTGCAGGATCAGCCCGCCCGCTACCATGCCGCACAAGCCGAGGATCGAGCCAACCGAAAGGTCGATGCCGCCGGTGATGACGACAAAGGTCATGCCGATCGCAAGAAAGGCGTTGAGCGCGACGTGCTTGGACATGAGCACGAGATTGGCGGCCGAAAGGAAATTCGGCGCGGCGAAGGCGAAAAAGATCAGAACGGCGAAGAGCGCAATGAACGTACGGAGCCGCATCAGGTGGAGAGTGAGAGAGCCGCCGACGGGCTGTGCGGGGGTCTGTCCAGCAGCCGCTGTCATGAAAGCGCTCCCTCCCGCGCCGTGGCCGTTCGCTGCGACGCCTTTATGCCGCCCTGCTTGATCGAATCGCGCACATCGTTCGAGCCGTCGAAACCCACGACGATCACGTCGTTGCGACCAGCCGCCTTCAGCGCCGCCTCAGCGCCCAGGGCCATCGTGTCGTTGCCGGAGATGACGCCCTTGATGTTGGGATTGGCCTGAAGGATCGACTCCATCTTCGAATAGGCTTCCGGCTGGCTCCAATTGGCCGATTGGCGCGAAACCATTTTCAGGTCCGGATAGTCGTCGATCACGTCGTAATAGCCCTTCGAACGGATGCCGGCGTTGGTGTCCGATTCCTTGCCGACGAGCTCGACGAAATTGCCTTTTCGCCCATCAGCTTGACGAATGCCTGAGCCCCGAGCTGAGCGCCCTGATAATTGTTGGAGACAATCTGAGCGAGAGCGACGCCGGAAGCATTGATTTCGCGGTCGATCAGGAAGGATGGGATGCCCGCGTCCTTCGCCTTCTTGACCGCCGCTACGGTGGCGTCCGCGCCAGCGTTATCGAGGACGATGGCCTTCGCCCCGCGAGCAATCGCGGTGTCGATGAGCTAGGATTGCTTGTTCGCATCGTCGTCGTGAACGAGCGAAAGCACCTCGTAGCCAAGTTCCTTGGCCTTGGCCTCCGCGCCGTCGGCTTCCGCCTTGAAGAACGGATTGTCATGAGACGGCGTGATGACCGCGATAGGATCCGCCGCATGGGCGGAACTGATGAAGATGGCCGCGCTTGCGGAAAGCGCGCCAGCCAATGTGAGCCTGAAGTTCATTGTCACCTCCCTTATCGTTATGAGGCATCAAGATGGCTCGTCGGAGCGAGGCTCGTCGGACGCGTTCCGTTGGATGCCGATGCGGAACGCTGATCTCGTTTTCGATTAGGCTTCGCGCTTGGACTTTCCGGCCCTAAGCGCCAGGCAGGCCTCGAAGCGGATGCTCGGCTCTTGAGGAAAATCCTCCCATTTGATTTCGACTGCTATCGTTTGTTATCGATATATGTGGTTTAGTTTCGGGCGCGCTGTCAAGACGGAAGTGAAATCGATGGCGAAGAGCGCCTAAAGGCCGAGGTTTGGCGCTTTGGGTGGGGTCGCTGGCGGCTTTCAGCGCTTTACAGCCGGCCTAGAATGTTTCTAAATGCAAAAAATCAGAGGCATCCGAAATAAATCGATGCCGCAGGAAACGCGCGAGACACGGTAGGGCTCCGCCCCGTCGCCTCGCAGAAAGCAGGGCCTCGAGCAGTGAGCAAACGCAATCTTCGTCCCATCAAGCTCGCACTGATCGTAGGCAGTCGAGAGTTTTTCAACGGCGCCCCGGCGCTGGAGACCCGCAAGGAACTCATCGCTCAGCTCGAGCGCCTCAACATCGTCACCAGCATCCTGCCTATCGAGGCGACGAAGAATGGCGCGGTCCAGTCGCGCGAGGATGCGCGCCTCTATGCCAAGCATTTTCGCGAGCAGCGCGACTTGATCGACGGCCTGGTCATTTGCTTACCCAATTTCGGCGACGAGATCGCAATTTCCGAGTTTATGACCGAGGCGCGGCTGGATGTTCCGATCCTGCTTCAAACCAGCAATGACGAGGTCGACAAGGTCGACGTCCATAGCCGACGTGACGCGTTTTGCGGCAAATTCTCGGTCACCAACAACTTCTACCAGCTCGGAATCCCATTTACCGATACGACGAGCCACACGAGCGACATCGGCGGCGAGGAATTTGCCCGCGATCTCGACCGCTTCGCCCGCACGTGCCGCGTCGTGCGCGGCCTCAGGCATGCGCGCATCGGATCGATCGGCGCGCGCACCGGATCGTTCCAGACGATGCGATTCAGCGAGAAGCTCCTGCAAGCGTCCGGCCTCACCGTCGTAACGGTCGACCTTTCGGAGATCATCTTCAGCGCCCAGGCGCTTGGCGACGACGCGCCGGAAGTGAAGGCGAAGCTCGAAGAGATTGCTGCTTATGGGCGCATTCCCGCGCACATCAAGCGGGAAAAGATTGTCCGCCAGGCCAAGTGGACCCTCGCCGTCGATCGTTGGATCGAGGAGAACGAGTGCGACGCGAGCGCCATCCAATGCTGGCGCAGCCTGCAGGACAATTTCGGCTGCGCGACCTGCGTGACCATGAGCATGATGGGCGAAAAGCTCAGCCCAAGCGCCTGCGAAGTGGACGTGATGGGCGCAATCTCAATGTACGCGCTTGCGCTCGCAGCCGAAGCCCCGTCCGCGATCCTCGACTGGGACAACAACTACGGCCGCGAGACCGACAAATGCGTCTGCACGCATTGCGGCAACTTCCCGAAGAGCTTTATCGGCGAAACGCCCGGGATTTCCGAACTCGACGTGCTCGGCACCGTGCTCGGCAAAGAGAATTGCTTCGGCGCGGTGAAAGGCAAGGTCAAGGCTGGACCGATGACTTTCTTCCGCGTCTCGACGGATGACCGGGCTGGGACGATCAAGGCCTACGTCGGCGAGGGCGAATTCACCGACGATCCGTTCCCGATGGACGGAGGCATCGCGGTCAGCAAGGTCGCGAAGCTTCGGCCGCTCCTCGGCCTCATTGCGCGGAACGGCTTCAAGCATCACGTGGCGATGGTGCGCGGCCATCACGCAGAGGCGGTGCACGAAGCGGTCGCTCGCTATCTCCAGTGGCCGATCTACCACCACGAGCACGATTCGACGCTCGCGCTTTCGGAATCCGGGAGCGTTTCAAGCGCCTTTAGCCGTTTCTAGGCCACGCTCGTCATGGAGGCCTGCGGCGCCAACGCCATGATCGCAATCTCGAAACCAGCGCGCGCCGGGAATGCTCGCGGACCCGCGTGAAGTAGGGTTGACATAGCCCGGATGCGGGTTTCTTATTCTCGCTAGTTTTTAAAGTTTTCATTTTCATATTTTTTTCGAGGGAGCGGCGACCTTGGTCGAAACTCCGTTACGCCAGCGATATCTGGTGAAGGCTGCGCCAGGCCTGCCGACTAGCCGACTTGCAATCGGACCAGCGAAAGCGACGGTCACGCTTACGGCCGAACCGCTGTTTCACAGCATCGGCGTAAGTCGCCAGGGAATCGCGCCTCCCGCTTCTTGGCAGCTTCTCACGGCGGACGCGGAAACGAACATCAATCCTTGGGACGCATGCCACGCGATGTTGGAGCAAGGGCTCGGCGTCTCACGCGCGAGAGCCGAGTTCGCGGAACCCGATCTCGCCCAGAGCTGGCGCATCGGCGACCCGCGCACGGTCGGTCTGAAGCTCGCGAAAAGCTGCAACGACGCTGACAAACAAAATCCGGATTTTCCGTTGGGTCCGTCGGACTATTGGATTCGCGACGCCGAGCATTCGCAGTTCGACCAGGCGATCGCGAAGGCGGGCGCGCCGCAGCATGGTCGAAGCCGCGTCGCCCACCTGGATACCGGCTACTCCGACCATCAAACAACGCCTGAGTTTCTCAACCGGAACCTCCAGAAGAATTTCGTCGACGAGGACCGGCCGGACGATGCGACAGACATGGCGTGGGGCGCGCTCAGCAATCCCGGGCATGGCACCGGCACGCTCGGCATCCTGGCCGGCAAGGCGATTGGCGCGGGCGCGCCGCTTGGATGCGCGCCGACCGCCGAAGTCGTGCCTGTGCGCGTCGCCAATAGCGTCGTCCTCTTCTACAACAGCGCCATCGCGCGCGCCCTCGACTATGTCCATCAGCTCAGCCAGGACGCGCAGACGCGCGTCGACATCGTCACGATGAGTATGGGCGGCCTCGCTTGCCAGGCGTGGGCGGAGGCGGTCAACGCACTTTACGATCAGGGCGTCTTCATCGTGACGGCGGCGGGAAACAATTACGGCGAGCTGCCGACCCGGAACATCGTCTTTCCGGCTCGCTTCAAGCGAGTTGTCGCGGCCTGCGGTGCGATGGCGGACCACACGCCCTATGCCGATCTCGCCCCGCGCCTGATGGCTGGCAATTACGGCCCCGACGACAAGATGGCGACGGCCATTTCCGCTTCGACCCCGAACACCCCCTGGGCCCGCATGGGCTGCGTGACAACGATCGACCTGGACGGCTCCGGGACGTCATCGGCCACGCCTCAGGTCGCCGCCGCCGCGGCCTTGTGGGTCCAGGTTCACCGCATCGCGGTCGACGCCTATCCCGAAGGCTGGATGCGGGTCGAAGCGATTCGCCGGGCTTTATTCCAGTCAGCGGCCGCCAACGCCCACGAACAGCGCCGGCTGGGTCAAGGCGAAGTGAGGGCGCGCGCGGCGCTCGACATCGCGCCGGCGGAGGCCGCCGCCCTGCAACGGCAGCCAGAGGACTCGGCCGACTTTCCCTTCCTGGACATTCTTCTCGGCAAGGATCTGGGGATCGCTGCGGATGGCCGCCGCCGCATGCTGCATCTCGAGGCGTTGCAACTCTCGCAGTCGGCAGCAGTCGAAACGGCGCTCGCGGGCGTGACAAATCCCGAACAGCTGACGCCAAAAGACAGGGTCAACCTCGCCGAAGCGCTATTGTCGCAACCGGGCATTTCCGCGACCCTCAAGAACGCGCTCGAGGAGGCGAACCGGCCCAGCACGCCGCCGCCGAAACCGCCATCCAAGTCGAGCGCGATCGAAGCGTTCAACCTCAAGAACGCGAAAGAGCCGCTGATCCCCGCGCCGGCGCGCAGGCGACTCCGGGTGTTCGCGATCGACCCGTCGATGAAGACCGATCTCGCGACCGCGGCGATCAATGAGGCGGTCATCGACGTGCGGTGGGAGAAAGATCTTCAGCCGGGTCCGGTTGGCGAATATGTCGAGGTCATCGACGTCGATCCTGCCAGCAGCCGCGTCTACGCGCCAGTCGACCTTAATCATCCGCACCTGTTACCTCAGGACGGTCTTCCGCCTTCCGAGGCTGTTCCTCAGTTCCACCAACAGCAGTGTTACGCGGTGGTCATGCGCACAATCGAATATTTCGAGCAGGCGCTTGGCCGCGTGGCGCTGTGGTCGCCACATTGGTTCCAGGACAAGGACGGACACTGGCGTCACGACTATGTGCAACGGCTCCGTGTCTATCCACACGGGCTCCGGGCTGAGAACGCTTTCTACAGCCCCGATCGCAAGGCGCTTCTGCTCGGCTACTTCAAGGCTACAGAGGCTACGGCTGGTCTCGGGCTGCCGCACGGCATGGTGTTCGGCGCGCTATCCCACGACGTCGTCGCGCACGAGACCACGCACGCGCTGCTCGACGGCCTGCATCGCCGCTTCATCGAGCCGACCAATCCGGACGTTCTCGCCTTCCATGAAGCCTTCGCCGACATCGTCGCGCTGTTCCAGCACTTCACGCTCCGTGAAGCGCTCCTGGATCAGATCAAAAAGACGAGCGGCGATCTCAGCCAGGAAAATCTCCTTGCCAAACTGGCGGTGCAGTTCGGCCAGGCGATGAATGGCAACTATGGCGCGCTGCGCGACGCAATCGGAACCTTCGACGCGGCTTTGAATAGGTGGAAGCCTGCCCCGCCAGAACGAACAAACTACGATCCAACCAAGGAAGCGCACGCGCTGGGCTCCGTGCTGGTTTCGGCGGTCTTCGCCGCTTTCCTTGCGATTTATAAGGCGCGCGTAGCCGACCTGACCCGGCTGGCGACGAGCGGCACCGGCGTCCTGCCGAAAGGCGACATTCCTGCCGATCTCGCGGGTCGCATGGCGGACGAAGCCGGCAAGGTCGCGGGCCAGGTTCTGCGCATGTGCATCCGGGCGCTCGACTATTGTCCGCCGATTGACATCACCTTCGGCGACTATCTGCGCGCGCTCATCACCGCCGATCGCGACCTCGTTCCCGACGATCCGCGCAACTATCGGGTCGCCTTCGTCGCCGCTTTCCGCGATCGGGGAATTTATCCGTCCGGCGTCCGCAATCTCTCGCCCGATAATCTGGTTTGGGAATCCCCTCCGCTGCCGCTTGAAAACCTTAAAGAGATCCTCTCGAGGCTCGACTTGAACTGGAGTCTCGACGGCGACCGCCGCGCGGCCTACGACACCGCGAGTCAGAACGCCGCAATGTTCCATGACTGGCTGATCGATCCGAAGCGCGTCTCGGACGAAGAATTCGATGCACTCGGATTTGATCGGACGCCTGGACCGCGACAGATCGGCCAGGTGACAGGCGTTCTCGCCGGCATCGAGGTTCATTCCGTGCGGCCGGCGCGGCGAATTGGGCCCGACGGCCAGAGCCGCACCGACCTCGTCGTCGAGATCACGCAGACATTGCGCGACGCGAGCCTGTTCCCCTACCGCGGCGGCTGCACGCTCCTGATCGACTTACAGGAATCCGCGGTTCGTTATTTCGTCCGCAAGCGCCTGAGCAATCCGGACTTCGTCAACCGACAAAACGCTTACCGCCTCGCCCTGAGCGAGAGCACCCTGCGTCAAAATTATTTCGACGAGCCGCCCGGCGGCCGAGAACCCTTCGCCTTTGTTCATAACCATTCTTAGGAGCGAGCAATGGTGAAACGGAGCGCCGGATCAACGCCGCCCGGGCGGTCCAATCCACAAGCAAAGACGGCGGCGGATTCCAAACGCGCACCTCGGGCCGAGCGCCAGTCGACTGGCAAGCCCGCCGGCGCAAAGACTGCGGCGCGCGAGCCGGCGACGCGACGCGCATCGCCACGAGCGCCGACGGCAAGCGCACCAGAGCCTACAGCGTCACCGTCACAAGCCTCCCGCGACAAGTTCCGGGCGAAAATCAGGATGTACCGGCACGGCCTCGGGGACTGCTTTCTGATCACGCTCCCGCGCAAGGCGAGCCCCGATCCCTACCGCATCCTCATTGATTGCGGCGTCATTCTCGGCACCGCCGACGCCAGCGGCACGATGACAAAGGTGGTCGAGGACATCGTCGACGAATCCAAGGGGAAGATCGACCTCCTTCTCCTGACCCATCAGCATTGGGACCATCTTTCCGGCTTCATCCAGGCCGCCGCTTCTTTTGCGAAGCTCAAAATCGGCGACGTGTGGGTCGCCTGGACCGAGAATCCAGCCGACGACTTGTCGAACAAACTAAGGGGCGAGCGCCGGCAGGCCCTTGCGAGCCTGCGTCTCGGCGTCGGGGCGATGCGCATGGCTGGAGACGCCGACGCCGCGAGCGAGGTCGAGGGCCTTCTCGGCTTCTTCGGCGCGGCTGGCGGCGCGTCGACCGAAGACGCGCTCGCCAAAGCCATCGGGCTGGCGACAGGCAAAGTGCGCTATTGCCTGCCGGCGGACCCGCCGGTCAGCATCGACGGCGCCGACGCCCGGCTTTTCATACTGGGACCGCCCCATGACGAGAAACTGATCCGGCAGACGCTGCCCTCGAAGAGAGATCCCGAGACTTACGGGATGGCCGCGACCGCGCTTGGCGCATCGGTGATGGCTGCGCTCTCGGCCGACGACGACTCGACGCCCTTTGACGACTTCCGCTCGATACCGTCTCCGACAGCGGAGGGAATCGACTTTTTTCGGCGTTGGTATTTTGGGCCGGGTGAGGATGCGCCGGCGTGGCGGCGAATTGACTCGGCCTGGCTTGATGGCGCCTCCGAGCTTGCGTTGGCGCTCGACAGCGCCACGAACAACACCAGCCTCGTCATGGCGATCGAACTCGGTGGCGCGGACGTCCTCTTGTTTGCGGCGGACGCTCAAGTCGGCAACTGGCTATCGTGGCAAGATCTGAAGTGGAGCTTCGATAACCGCGCCGTGACAGGGCCCGAGCTTCTGGCGCGCACGATCTTCTACAAGGTTGGCCACCACGGCAGCCACAATGCGACCTTGCGCGACAAAGGCCTCGAACTGATGACCGAGCTTTCGATCGCCGCGATCCCTGTCTACCACGACATGGCGGTGAAGAAGCATTGGGGCAATATGCCACTGCCCGCGCTTGTCGATAGACTGAAAAGCGCGGCGAAGAGCGGAGTGCTCAGGTCCGACGAAACCCCGGCGCAATCGCCCGCCAACGTTGTCGTCGATCCTCTCTTTTTCGACATCACGTTTTGAACCTTGGCTCGGTCAGGCGGTGACGAAGGCGCCGTAGCTCGACCCCCGTGCATGCACCGCAAGGTGGAAGGTCGGAAATCCGTGTCCTATCGCTCCCGCGCAGGAGTGGCGTCGCGTGTCTTCTGATAGGCTCGCAGGAACACCCAGGCGGAATGGAACCAATGGAGGAAGCGGTGGAGCGAATGGGCCAAGTTATTTCCCTCAAACCGGGAGCGGTCTCCGAATACAATCGGCTTCACGCGGCCGTGTGGCCGGAAATCCTAGAAGTCATCCACGACGCTCAAATTCGCAACTATTCGATCTTCCTCAGGGAGCCGGAAAACCTCCTATTCGCCTATTGGGAATATCACGGAACCGATTTCCAGGCGGACGCGAAAAGGATGCTCGAACACCCCGCGATGAAGCGCTGGTGGGAAGTCTGCACGCCGCTCCAGGAAGCGCTCGCCACGCGGAAGCCCGGCGAATGGTGGGCCCCGATGCAGCAGGTCTTCTTCACCGATCTCTCAGACGATCGCCCACAGTGAAGGGGTGGACCGAAGGTCCCCCGCAATCGCGGATCTGGTTTAAAGGCTGGTGGGGGAGGTAGGACTCGAACCTACGAAGGCTTAGCCAGCGGATTTACAGTCCGAACCATCTACATGATATTACGTCACTATCTACGATCATGTTGCGTTTGTGTTGCATCGCTTTTCTGAAAACCTGTCCTGCCAAATCAATCCTCTTTACACCCGGTGAGTGGCGAACTCCAAAACTGTAAATTTTGTCGAGCTAAGTCGGTGATTGAAATTGATATGACTTCAAGGATCGAGTAGCGTCCTGATCTAGCATTCAAGAAACTCTTTCGTGCTCTGCCGCCACAGATAACATGTGCATGAGAGTATCGTGATAAAGACTAATAGGTTATATGGCCCGCTTCGGGGAAGCTATGTTTAATATCCCGGAGCGGGAGATATTGTTTAGCCCAATCATATGGTTTTTTGTCTATTTTCTTGGACAAATTGACTTTATTATTACTAATAGATCGGCAATAAAGACTTTTATAAAATACATCATATCCTTCATAGTTTTCTATATCGGTTGGATATCAATATTTCACAGTGTTCTTGATACTAATCAGTTTCATGCTCTATGCATGTCAATGCTGTTTCTAATATTTTCTGTCTGGACTTTTGTCGAGCCGTTCTCTAAGCGGCTTGCCGCCTTAACTATTGTTGTTGCTCAATTTTTTCCGATCGCACTGACTATAATAGGCCAGCAATTTTCAATCAAATTGTTAGATACTGAATATTCGATTTTGATGATGTATACTTCATTTTCAATAATTGTCCTGTCGTTATGCCTAAGAGTAATATACAAGTCAGCCGCTGTAGGAGTAAATACAGTGAAATCAACAAATATACAAACTGCCAGATTTCTATCTGGTTTGATATCTCTTGCCGCTATCTTGTTTGGATTCTGGCTACTTAACGATACAATTCGATCTATTTTATGGTTACTGTTCGTGGTAATATCTTACCCGGTAATATTAGCGCTCTTTATGAGACCGGATAGTCTTGGAACAGGAGATATCCGTAGTATGTATAGAGACGGCGTGAGAAGTCTACCAATTGTTAGCAAGTTGTTCAGACCTTCACAAATCGAATGACTGCCGATTGTCCTCTCATCACCGGCTCATGCTAACAAGGACCGTTCCGCTGCTTCTAATTCAGCGGAATCATCACCCCGTGGGAACAGGTGCCCGTAGACGTCCATCGTCATCATGATCGACGAGTGGCCTAGTCTTTCCTGAACCACCTTGGCCGGCAGTTCCAGGCCGCCGTCGACGCGTCGGTTGATGCACCATGAGGCGTAGAAATGTCGCAGGGCGTGCAGCCCAGTGTACTTTGCCCGCTTGACCGGCTTCCCTTCCGGATCTTCCGCTTCGATCCCGACGCCGGCCGCGATGAGTGTCGGGACAAGCCCGCGCTCGACGATGTTCTTGTGATGCTCGACCAAGCCGCCGCTTGAAGGAAATACGAGCCCCGCCTCGCTTTTTGGGCAGGCGAGCTTCCATTCCCGAAGCGTGTTGACGACTATCGGCGTCAACGGGACGGTCCGCTCGCCGGACTTCTGACTTTGGCTTGCCGATGGCGCCGTAGCGGTCTGCGCGCTGCCGGACCTGAAGCTCGCGCTTATCGAGGTCGACGTCCTTCCATCGGAGCCCGCGAAGCTCTGAGGCTCGTAGACCGGTGAAGATAGCCGTTAGCAGGATCGGCCGCCACCGGCCCTTGGCGGCCTCCACAATGGCCTTGATCTCTTCTCGCGTAGGGATGTCGACCCCGACCTTGAGCTTACCCCTCTGGCGGCGCTCGGCCTTGCGTTCGACGCCACGCGCGCGAGTCCTCCGAAGATCCCGGACCACGTTGCGCGAGACGAGACCGCGCTCCTGCGCATCGCTTAGCAAAGACGACAGAGAGACGCGAACCTTGCGGACCATCGCGCGCGTCCGCGGCTGCGACGGAGCGCCTTCCGGCATGTCGCCGCGGGCGAGCTTGTCCTCAAACTCCCGAACCATCGGCGCCGAAAGCTGAGAGAGCTTAATGTTGCCGAGATAGGGCTCAATATGGAGCTTGAGGTGCTGGCGGTAGGCGGCGAGCGTCGAGCGCTCAAGGCCAGCCTTATCACCTGTCTCAAGCCACAGCCTGCCCGCTTCAGCGATCGTCTTGCTGACGCTGTCCGCGGTGTGGATGCCGGCTCTGATTTCAACGTTCGCCGTCGCCGCGAAATTGTCGGCCGCCTTCTTCTTCGCGAAGGTCTTTAGGCGTCGATTGTTTGCTTGGTCGACATAGTCGACGACCCACGCCTCCTTCTCGACCCCTTTAGACGTCGTCCACGCGCGCTTACGGACTGACATTGCGATTGCTCCCGCTCAGTTTCAGTGAGCGCAACATGTCCCAAAATAATCCGCTGGTCAATGGCTTGATCGGAATCAGCGTAAAGGTCAGGCGCGCGCTATTGAACCTTGAGCCCTACCAACTCACTAACTGGCCGGGCCGAGTATGCCACTAAACTCGGCTTACGGAAAATTTGGAATTGCACGGTGCATATATTGATCAAACAATGGGACAGTGAAAGCCGTATCGCCATGCGAGGGTGAGTATATCATCCCTTTTTTTATAAGCGCACTGCGAGTCGGAGCGACCGAATTGACTTTCACATTCAGTCTTTCTGCTATATCTCCTGATCTATGTATTCCGTGTCCAAAGCCTGCCAAAGCTCTCATGTATTTCTTTTCTGATGGCGAACAGCGATCGAAGCGCACTTTGAAGAAACTTTGATCTAGTTCCTTAATCGCAGCTGCTGTTGCCTCGGCAATAATTGACTCAGATATTGTTGTCGTCGGGGATATATTCCATGCCTCGTAGGCCCATTGTTGTAAGAAATAAGGATATCTTTCCGTTAACCTCAAAATCCTTTCAATTGCCGCGGTCTCGAACATTACACCTTCGCTCTTAGCAGGAGTTGCAATCGCAGAAATAGCGTCATCCCGATTCAGGGCTCCAATTTCTGGAAAACGAAATAAACGCTCAGAATATGACTTAGAATTTCCAGCTAGGCCAAGTATTTGCGGCAAACCAGCGCCGATCAAAATCACCGGCAGTTTCCTTTGATTGATTCTATGAATTGACATTATTAAAGCGCTGAACTCATTTTCTTTCACATATTGTAGCTCATCCATTAATATAGCAACAGGACGCTCCGCCGCCATTGCTGCCTCACCAATTGTCACCATCAGATCTGGTAGATCTGCTTCAATATCCCCGCTGTCAGCCAGGCCGGCTTCACTGTCTATACTTAGGCTAAAATCTATGTCTGCAACCGTGAATTTGATCCCACTTATCATTCCTTTCAGCGCTATTAACCCACGCCTAGCTTTTTCCTTAGCTCCCTCGACCATACTCAAACTATACAGTATAGATCTCAGACTAGGGACTAGTAATTCTGGCAGACTCTTGCCTTCGTGCGCTTCTATGTTCGCTGTCCTGAATCCTTCGTTCTCTGCTAGTTCGTTTAATTTGTTTAACAGTACTGTCTTTCCAACGCCTCTCAATCCAACCATTATGAGACTCTGCGCCGGTCGACCTTGGGCAACACGCTGAAGGGCCACAGTTCCGTTTGCAATCAAATCGCCGCGGCCGGCCAGTTCAGGAGGCGGGGTGCCTGCTCCCGGAGCGTATGGATTTTTGACGGGGTCCATTTATGAAGACCTTAGGTAATTATAGCGAAATATCACCATACTTTCATAACAAAGGTCAAGCGGCTGCCCACGACTGCGCGCAATATCTACGTCCGCTAGCGTCGACGATGAGACGCCAAGTTCGAGCCGCACTCGGGCTGGAGCCTGAAAAAGGCGATCTATGCGCAGGCCCACCGGCGGCCGGCGTACTCCAAGACCTTGAGATGCTTTCGGCATCCGCGACACTTCATGCACGGCGTGTCCGAAACGAAGCAGGAATGGGACCAGCAGGCGACTTCCTGCGGGATACCCGATGTCGTCAGCAGATCCACGGCGTTCATGCCGATCGCGGGGGCCGTCAGCCGGATCCTTCCCTCCTGCAAGCCGAGAAGCCGATCAAGAGCTTCCACGAACTCAGTAGTCCCATCCCCGTTAGACGTGTCCTCCGAGACCGTTCCGATCATTAGGTCCCGTATCCCGTTCGTCAGGGCCACCGAAGCCGCGATCGTGGCCAGCAATTGGTTCCGGAACGGCCACCATTCCGGAGTGGGGGCTTCTGCGATCTGAGCCCGGCCCGACATCTGGCCCGACCCCAGGATGGAACAGTCAATCCCGATGGGGATGAACTCCGCTCCGCACGCCCCCGCGATAGCTTCAGCAGAGCGACGCTCTGCGATGGCGGCACGCTGCCCGTAGTCGATGAAGATCGCGGCGTCCGGCCGCTTCCACCAGGCGATAGCGGCGGAGTCGAGGCCGCCGGAGAGCAGGATGCCCCGCTTCACGACGTCGCGGTCCAGGCGGTTTGGTAGACTGCCGTAGCGAAGTCTGACTCCAGCAGGCAGCCTGATCCAGAGATCATCTTGCAGTCCTCTTCGGAAACGGTTTCCGCATAGGCGACGACGGGGAGATGGAGTTTCCGGGCGTAGCCGATCTCGAAGAGAGTTCCCGCGTCCAGTCCGTCCACGATTGCGAAGACGCGGTCGCAGGTTTCGAGTTCCTTCGAGATCCGCGGGCGCCACCTCGCTTGCGCTACCCCTCCCGACGTCGTGCATCGGCGAGAACACCTCAAGGCCGAAGCTCCGCAAGGCCGCCATGACCTCTTCGACGAGCCATATCTGGGCCATGGTGAAGAACGGTCCGGCGAGATAGACGCGGCCGGACTTCATCACCGCCGGATTGAGCGGCGAGTCGAGCAACTCGTCCGCTGCTAGCTTCTCGTCCCGAGTTCCGACGTAATGGCAAACCGCGCGCGATGCGAGGTCGGCGGCCTTATCCGGCGCGTGCCCCTCGTATCCCCAGAAGAAGGCGAACGCCGCGGCGAATATGTCGCCCGATCCGATGCTGAAGACCTTGGTGGACTGGTAAGCCGGAACGGCCGACGTCCGTCCGTCGGACGTCAGAACGAAGGCACCCTGCGCGGCACCTTTGACGATAACGACCTCGGCCTGTTCGGAGTTCGAGCAAGAGCTTAGCAGCTCTTTCGGGATCCGCTTCGCCGGTCAACCTTGCAGCTTCGCCCTTGTTGCAGAGAAACGCGAGCCTGTCCGCCCGGGAGCCCGTGCTCCTGAAGGAACGCGGCGTTAGCCCGTCCTGGGGATCGTAAACGACGACGCGTCCGTGGACTTCCGGCGCGCCCTCAAGCATGCCGAAGGAAAGCACCAGATCGCCGCGAACGGAAAACGGATCGGACTGCCTTATCAATTGAGGGGGCGGACTGATCCGCGGCGACTGAAGGGGATGGACGTAGTCGAACTTGATCGGGCGAAGAGACTGGTGCGTATGAACCTGGAATCCCGATAGAGCGGCAAGCCTCTTCAAATCCGGCGCCGCGGCGTCCGACTGGTATGTGTGGAGGACGACGTCCTTGAGACGGCCCGCAAGCGCCGCTGCCGCCCGCCCCCCCGAACCATAGAACTGCCGAACCGCCGGGGACAGGCACCTCTCGTAGTAGCTGCCTCCGACGACCTGGATCACCCCTAAACTCGCCGGATCGCGACGGATATCGCGCCGCCCTGCTTCTGAGCAATGGTCCCGCCGTAGGAGTTTCCGGCCTTCATGCACTCGAGAAGCGCCGCTTCGTTAGGCGCGTCGACCACCCCAAGCCTTGCGCCGTTGGCCTCGGCGACAAGTACGTCGGCTCCGCCGATGTTCACCGAACGGATAGTCACCGGATCGCCCACGGACACTTTGGCTATGGCCGCAGGAATGGGGGAACGCAAGACGGCCTGCTCTCGAATGTCGCAAGGATCCTGACCACGAGGGGCACCGCCTCCCGCCGCCGGCTGTTGCGGGCTCTGGGTTGCCGGCTGCTTCGGCGAAGTGCTGCTAGCCGCAGGGTTGCGGTTGTCGTCGAAGTCGGGATCGTAGTTGCCGCCCCCTCCGTTCATGATCAATTCCTTCAGGATTGCCAAAGAACCCTATCTACGTACGTCGGGGGTGGTCCACCGGCAAGCAACTGTTGCCTATTCAACCGCTCTGCGCACAGTTTTTGGCTCTGCGACAGTCGCCGCATGATCTCCCATATGGTCAGATCCAGGCAGGCTGCCGGAATTCGGGCCGTGGCGGCGAATTGCAGGAAGATCGCCTCAACCCTGGCGTAGTCAGTGGGCAGCCGGATTCTCTCGGGAAACATGCATGCGATCTGCCCCGCCCTGATCACATGAACGTCTAGAATGGCGACGTCGTTCGAGGCCAGATGGTTGCGGACAACATAAGACGCAGTCTTGAGTCCGATCCCGGGCACGCAAAGAAGGAAATCCCTGAGTTGGAGCGCCGTTGAAGGAGGCGTGTTGCGTTCCAGGTAAATCAGCGCCGCTTCGATGTAACGGGCCCGCGCTCCGGGAAATCTATATCGAACCTTCCTCTTGCCGACGCTCAGGGGTTTCTTCAGCTCGACGAGGATTTCAGCGGCGGTCATTCGGATTTCGAAAAGCCCAGCTGTACGGAGGGCCCGATACGCCGCGCTCGCTACTTCGGCCTTTATCCCGAAGCCCCCGAGCAGGCAGAACACGACGTCCTCCACAAGTGCGTTGCGTTTCGGACTGAATAGATTGTCGTACTCGCCGCGCAGCCGGCGCATGTGGGCGTGCTTGGCGATCCACGCGGGAGTCAAGATAAGGCTCGCATCCCCCCACCGGACGCCGGGCAGCACCTCTTCATCCTGAGCGGGAATATCCACGAACCGGATTTCCTCGCCGACCGCTGCCCCGATGCGTTGCATTTTTTGCCCTCTAGATTGTATCATAAAATACATTTTGAGACGGACGGATCAAGCGTTGCCTAAGTCAGCCGCCGAGTTGATCACAGCC
This sequence comes from uncultured Alphaproteobacteria bacterium, assembly GCA_963737365.1. Lineage (GTDB taxonomy): Bacteria > Pseudomonadota > Alphaproteobacteria > Rhizobiales > Beijerinckiaceae > Roseiarcus. The sequence continues at coordinate 130,559 of CAVTSD010000001.1, read as the reverse complement.
GCAATTGCCTCGGGATTCTCGCGAGGTCAGATCGCTAAAGTGGCGGGGTGCACGCGGATGCACGTGTGGCGTGTTCAGAGGCAAAAGATAAATAATAACAGCAAGATGACAAAGGCAATAGCCGACGCAATTGAGCAATTAAATCCGAATGAGCGTGAAAATGCGGCGCTCCATGCGGAACTTTTGAGCGAGATCCAGATGATCGTTCAGCGAGATCCTGCACGTTCCAGATTGATGTTGCAAATGATACGGATTGTCCAACGAATCTCGGGAGAGCGCTGAACCCAAATTGGCGCGCCCTGCGGATCGGTTAGCAAAACGTCGCGCGGATGCGCGATGCGCGGCAAATAGGAAGGGCGGCCCAAAGGCCGCCCTCCACCGTGGCAGGGAACCGATTCTCGTTCAGGCGGCAACCTTAGGTGCGGCGTTCATCGCCCGCTCCACCTCGGATATCTTCTGCTCCAACGCTGCATACGTATGCGGTGTCAGGTCAAAGCCGCCCTTGACGCCGGCGACCGCCGCGCGAGCCACCGTCACGAGGAAGGCTATTTCCGCCGTGCCCATTTTATCCGGTATATCTGCTACGGCCAATTGAAGGATACCGCTGGAAAGAGGACTCGCTTCATATGCCAGATATTCAAGCGCAGCGTTCGTCCCTCTGACATCGTCGGCTATGTAATCGCCGCTTGGCTTGATGCTCCAAAAACAGCGGCCACGCGAAGCGCCTCCGGGTATTCGGGCGAGGGTCCGGACAAAAGAAAGTCGGGCGACAGGATGGTCGTCGACCGTTTTCGCGAGCACGGTGGCGCGGACCTTTCTCTTCGCTGCAATTGGTCTGGTCGGTTTAGGCAAAGTTCGGGCGTTTGCCCGCACGGTGGCGTTGGGCATCTGGGTTGCTCCTATGAGCGGTATGTGATACGAAGGTATCACTATGTCGTTTGATACCTAGGTGTCAATACCTTTGATTTCATCCGCACAAATTCGAGCCGCGCGTCATCTTGCGGGCTTGTCCCAAGAGGACATCGCGAAGGCAACCGGCTTATCCGTGCCGACGGTCAAACGAGTCGAGAGCGATCGGAAGGTTTCAGTTTCCGAGGATGCGCATGCGGCCGTGCGGCGAGCGCTTGAATCCGCAGGCGTAGAATTCACGAACGGAGATCGGCCGGGCGTAAGACTGCGCAAGCAGTAACCGCCGCCTGCTCGAAAAAAGGGCCGCCCGAAAGCGACCCTTCTCCGTGGCAGCGAAGCACGTCATTCAGGTTGCCGGCAGTGCTGCAATATCCTGATTGATCGATTTACAAAGGTCGACAAACGAGCGGCGCCTACGCTAGACGCGTCCGGATCCCATTTCAGAGCGAGTGTGGCGGCCGCGGCTTTCGCTTTTAGTTCCTCGAGAGTCCGCGCCGGGAGCCGATCAATTCTCTCCCTAAGAGACCAGTGCTCTTCGTACAGCGACGAAGCACGTTCATCGTCCGTATCTCGGCAGGCGCTGAAGAGCTTGTCACACTGAGCGAGTTCCGCACTCAAAGATATCAGCTCGGAGCAGATATGTTTGTTCATCGGGGTTTTCCTAGAATTGTTTAATACAAGCCAATTATACGAAAGTAAGACAATAAATCAATTGAGATGATTTTTACTACACTGTGAGATTATTCCGATCTGAAGGTCAGATTTTTCCGACCAAGAGGGAATTGAGGAGCGCGGCCCCCGAAACTTGCGCTTAAAGGCCGCGCGGGCAGCGAACCCAACCTCCGCTGTAGAGCGGGATGGCATCCTCTTCCGTCATCTCCACGATGCGATCGCATGGAATCGCAACGTCGCGTCCAGACAGCAGTCGGGCCGCGCCCACGCCGGCTGGCGCCAACATCCGAATCATCCGCCCGCTTGGTTCAGTGCGGGCGCTCACGCCAACAAGATCCGCCATGTAGTCAAGAAATCCGGTGGTGGACGGCCGATCGACCATTAACTCGGTGAGCGCCCAAACCATCGCGTCCAAGCGGTCCGGAGAGCCAGGAAGACCCGCTTCAAAGCTACAAAGCTGGTCCTCGAGCTCTGGAAAGGCACCAACGAGATGGACTCGAAATTGCTCGGCTAACGCCGCGATCGGTTCGGCTCGTGTGACCTTCCCACGGCTCGCGTGTACGCCCTTGAAACTAACGTTTTGATCAACGGTGCGGATAGTTGTCTCGACCATCGCGCCGCCCTGATTGGCTTCTGCAACGATCCTATCGGCGCAGTGTTTGTGGTACAGGGCGACTGCTCGGCGCGCCCATTCGATCGGCGAGAATTTGCCGCTGGCGTCCTCGAGCACATACCCATGACCGTCGGCACCGAGGCCAGCAACGATAATTCCGGTTTCATCCGAATTTTCGCTGACCGAAACAGCAGGATCGATAGCAACCACGATCCGGCGCATCGGCGGCACCTTTTCTCGCCGCCCTTCCTCGAGCAGCTCACGCGACCAGAGGGCCCCGGGCGTATCTTCAAGGATCTCTGCCATGAGTTCCTGTCGACCAAGCCTCGTTTTTTCATACTGGCGCACAATTTGAGAGAAGAACGTCGGTGCGAGATTGTCGCGGTTGTCATAGGTCGAGCCGCGTGTCACCCGCACATCCTGGCCGTCACGCTTCACCAGCTCCTTGAGGAGTTTGATCGGCTTCGGAGTCGTCGTCACGACTTGGCGTGGATGCTTTCCGAGGCGAAGGCCAAATTGGAGGTTAGACCAGGTGTCCTTCAGATTGCGGAACGCGCACATCTCATCGGTCCAGGCGGCTCCGAATTGAGGTCCCCGAAGGCGTTCCGGCTCTTCGCTGGAAAAGAGAGTCGCCTGAACCCCGTTCGGCCAGGTTAGGCGGCGCTTGCTGGGCTCAAAAGTGGGTCTGTTCGAATCCGGTGCGATCGCCAGCAAACCGCTCTCGCCCTCGATCATCGTGTCCCGTACATCAGCGGCGGTCGGCCCTACGAGCGCAATGCGAGCCACACTAGCGGCCTCCGCGAGCGACCGCACCCATTCTGCACCGGCGCGCGTTTTACCCGCCCCACGGCCCGCAAGGATCAGCCAGATGGACCAGCCGCCAGGCGGAGGAAGCTGCTCCGGCCGTGCGACGGCCTGCCAGTCTCTTTCAAGCGCGTCGGCCATGGCAGAGAAGGGAGATTGTCCTTCAAGCAACGTCGACGGCCTGACACTCGATCATGGGCATTTTCGCGCGATTCGCTCCGGGCTCGGAGTCGAGCCCGCGCAGCAACGCGATGATGTCGCCGCGAGCGCCCGCATGCGTGCGCGCGATCGTCAAAAGTCCAGATTGAAGCTCGATCATCCGTGGATCCGACATGATCGCAAGATTGTTCGTAATCGAGATGGAAGGATTCAAGCGCTCAATCTCACCGGTGAGCTTCCCAATCTCCTTCAAGACCTCAACAAGTCGGCCGGACAACGTCGCCAATGTAAAGGCTGATTGTGCTTCAGCGCTCGCCGTGATTGCGCCCATTAAGACGCTGCGGAGGATGCCAAGATAGTCGAGGATCGAACCGCCTTCCTCGGCCGCTCGTTCCTTGAGCTCGGCGATCGCGGCCGGGCCAGCGAGATAGCTCGTCTTCAAATCAGCCGAGACGTGATCTTTCCAATGGCGCCAAATCGCGTCGCGGTGGATCTTGAACTTGCGAGCAAGCGAATCGAGAGATGCCCCTGATGCACGCAAGGCCTCGATCCGTGCGCGCTCGGGGTGCCGGCAGATTGCGCATGTCGTGGGCTTCGCCCTGCGCATGCCCCTAGTCATGGCCGCCTCACCGCGTGCGAAGATCGAGAAAGAGGGAACGCAGCACGGGGTCCGGCTGCGTTCCCCAGGCGTCCGGCGGGCCCTGTTTCCGCCAAATCCATCAGGCCGCCGCGCTAGTGGCAGGCGGAATATCCTTCGCACTCGCGCCATCGGGCCGCGGTTGCAGCCCCTCGCATCCACTCGCCACCCAGGCCTTCACGGCGTCGAGGTCTGGCGCGCTCAGCGCTACGATGAGCGCAGAGTCACGCCGCTTTGGCCCGACAACAAGCTCCCCTGGTCGCCAATCAAATTCGTTTTTGCGCCGACTATGGCGTTGACGCGTTTTTTCGTTTTCCATTTTTCTGGTCGGATAAAGAGGCGGATATCAGGGGCTTCGGCAAATCAATGTTCGAAATTAATGAACGGGCGTTGCGTCAAGTGAGCGGACGCACGGCGCGGTCTGTCGAACCGTGCGGGATCGGCTGGATCTGACGCGTGCGTGGAGGCGTCGGGGTCGTCGGCGGAAGCTGCACCACAAGTGTCGGCGCAACGGGCGCGCGCGGCGGGACGGTCACGGGCCGTACGGGAGGATTCTTCGGCGTTGGATTGACGTTATACGGGATCTTCATATGACTCTCTCCCTATTGGCGGAGCTTCTCGAGCTCGGCCGAACTCATGTGGGCCAAGGCCACTGCCAGCCCGGTGGCGCTCCATGACGTCAATGCGCGCTGCCGCGGCTGATGCGCCAATGCGCTGCGTGATTTTTCGATCACGTCGAGCCTGCGTTGAACATCAGCGATCGAACGATCGATCCGGTCGAACTGCTTGGCGAGCCCATTGATCGCAAATCGGTCTTGTTCATCGAAGCAAACCCATCCATTCGGCGACGTATCTGTTGAGCGTCCCGCCATCAAAGCTGACGTTCGGCAGCGGCAATGCGTCGAGCCTCTCCGCCCCCTTAAGAGCCTCATGCGCGGCGCCTTGAGCGCCGGCGTTCTCCTGCGTGTTCACGCAAGAAATTAGTGCGGACCTGAGTGCGGCGACGCGCGCGAGCGGCTCGCGGATCTGCTCGACAATCGCGTGCGCTTCGGCATTCAGCCGGATTCCCTCATCGACAGCTTGCCTGATTTTGCGCAGGAACAACTCGCGGCCGATCCGATTGAGCTCGGCATTGAGCTGTGTTCGCCGCGGGGCGATCGCGGCGGCAGCGACGCGAGCGCTGTCGAGATCCCCGGCCGCCTCGGCACGGCGCATTGCTAGGGCGCGGCGCTCGTCTTTTTTGGGCGCGGGCGCATTCCCATCTGGCTTAGCGGCCCACGCGAGCCAAACCTCACGTTCGGCTAAGTCGAGAGCAGCTGTGTCGCGGTCGACCGCGGCAACCAAAGCCTCCGCCGCCACAACGGGAGCATCGACAATGCCAAGGCGCTGAAGCTCGTTAGCGATGCGCTCTCGCTCGACGAGCAAATCGTCGACCGCGTCGGACTCTTCGGCCACGGCGTTCATCTAAATCCCCTTTGTAGGTTCATTGGCTTCGCCTTAACCATCGCGCCGGTGGCGGGGTCGACGGGTTGCTTGAGTACGCGCTTCATGAGGTCGAGCGCTGTTGCCGCTGGATCTCGACACGTCTCGAGCTTCGCTTGGACGTCTTCCAGGCGCCGGCGCGCCTTGGCGATCTCGGCGGCCTCGCCGCTGGCTTTCGCCTTCTTGAAATTGTCGAGCGCGACTTGGCTTGCGCGTAGCGTGTCAATTTCTCTTGTTGTTAATGCAAGTGGCAATTGTGGAGGCTCCGAATGAGGCGCGAAAAACTGTCGCACTATAATAGCAACATACGCGCGACATGCAACATGTAAGATTTAGTAAAATACTGTAATCGTTGATAAAAACGGTATGTATGGAATCACTTACGGATACATAGTCCGCTGGTCGTGCGATCAGAATCGATAACGCGCCGCTGGGGGATTCAATCCCTTCGCATAATCGCCAGGCATACACACTCGACCCTTCTGCTAGCCAAATGCACCGCTAACTTTCTTAGTAAGACGCGAAGAATGAAGGTCGCGTCGATCGAGCCGCCCCTTGCACCACGATCAAAGGTTTCGTATCCGATCTCAAAATCGCAGAGCTTCGCGCGCGACGTGGCGAACAGAGTGTCGCGAGAGCGGGAAGGTTGGGCAAGGCGGTCAGGTGCCTCCGACCATGTCGGCATGTCGCACCTGACGTCATTTCTCTACACAATCGTTTTTTGAAAAAACCCATCTATTGAGAAATGCGTCACTATGCGTCATGCGTCATGGTTCAACGGCAATGGTTTACCGCCGGGTGCATAGCGCCGCTTGATCCAAGCGCGGCCTTTCCAATCTCGGACATTTTCGTAGCCATGACGGGTCAAGATTGCCGTGATGCGACGCTGTACCGCAGTCCCGACTTTCGCGCTTTCGATCTTCAGTTTGTCGCGGGCGATCTCTGAGACTTGGACGCGTTCTCGACGCTCAATGAAAGAACTCGATCTCACTTTCCCAAGGGTCTTCCTCGAAGCGAGCCTCTTGTTCGGTTTTGATGTATTTTCGTTCGAATTCCGGGGATGGCCACCATTCGTCCCCGGCGCGATATGCGGCGACGGCTTCAGCGAAAAGTTGATCGCGGTCCGCGGCGAGTGCGTCGACATTAATCTGGCCGACTTTGACCGGCCAGAAGCGACGGCCCCCGGTCTCATCGCTCAGGTAGGTCGACTGGTTCGTTGTCCCGACAAAGACGCACTGCCTCGGTTCGATAACCTCAATGCGTCCATAGGGCGGCCGATAGCGTTCGATGGGTCGCGAGATGAACGATTTGAGCGCCTCGGCTTCAGCGCGTCTGATGGCGGAAAGTTCGGAGATCTCGATGATCCACTTTCCACGAAGATACTGAGCGGCTTCCTTGTCCCGGCTCACGTCCGGCAAGGAGTCGCTGAACCATGGGCCGCCAAGCGCAGCACAGGCGCGCGACTTGCCACTGCCTTGTCGTCCTTCCAGTACGACGACATAGTCTGCCTTGCATCCTGGATCGTAGATGCGTGCCACTGCGGCAATCAGAAACATTCGACCTATGGCACGGGTGTACATTGTCAACTCGGCGCCCAAATAGGTCGAAAGCCATTTTTCGATGCGCAGGGCGCCGTCCCATTTGAGACCGTCGAGATAGTCCCGCACGGGATTGAAGGCGCGTTCGTGGGCGCGGAGTTCGACGGCCTGGAGCACCGTCTCGCGTCCGATCTTTGGGAGCCCTACACACTGAAGCCATTCCTGCAGTTGCGAGATGTCTTCGGCCGAGAGTGGGCGGGGCAGCAGCGTGCCCCGCGGTTCCGCGCCAGGAGGGCGCGGTAGCGGCAATTTGACGATGACATGGCGCTGTAGTTCGTCGAAAGAAAAGGCCTCGCTCAACGGCTGCGCCGTGCGCAAAGCGAGCACGGCGTTGGCCAGGTTTGGGACGATGCTCTCGCGATCATGCGTGATCGCCCCATCAAGCCATGGACGTTCTTGATGAGGAGTCGGGAAAGCCGACGCGACCTCAAGGGATGGCATCGTCAACTTCGCCTCCCGAGGAAACCCGCCAGCGCGGCCGGGTTTCTGTTTTGGGGACGCACTGGTCACTCGACCTCGCCCACCAGCCGATCCTCGAAAAACTTTCGCAGCCCGGCGCGCGACGAACACCAGCGGCCACCGATTTTTCTCGCTGGGAGGATCTTGCCAGTCTCGAGTAGGTAAAACGTCGCCCGCTCGGGGCGACAAATGGCTTTCGCGATTTCTCTGACACCCCAGATCAGGTCCAACCCAACGCTTGGGGATGAGTTTTCGATCGACTTGTTCATTTTCCGACCACTCCAAAGGCAGTGCCGGAGGAGTCCAGCCTGTGCCACGAGGTTGCAATTTATCAGAAGCAACCCAGGATTGTAAAGAAAATGTTCTGTCAATCCAAAATGCCGCTAATATTTACCTTCCTAATGCGCAGCTTCCGGGTCGGCTCTATATCGTGGGATTTATGTCGCGTTTCATGTTGCGTCGACCCGCCGCTGTTCCGTGGAAATTCGCGTAACTCATTGAAATTCAATGGAGCTGCTTTGCAACATACTGCGACATGAAAAAGGCCTCTTTCGAGGCCCTTCGTTCAATCTAAGTCATTGATTTTAAAGGCTGGTGGGGGAGGTAGGACTCGAACCTACGAAGGCTTAGCCAGCGGATTTACAGTCCGCCCCCTTTGCCGCTCGGGACACTCCCCCAGGTCCGCAGGAGCAAGTCCTTCGGACGAAAACGCCTCGGGCTGGCCGAGGCGGTTGCGGCGAGGCTTATGTTGCCTCGGAGCTTGGCCTGTCAACTGGAAATATGCCGTTGATCGAAGGGACGACGGCGCTCGCCCTGGGCTTGAGCGGCTGACTTGCGGGAGAAGGCGGCTTCCGCGAATGGACTTTGGGAGCCAATCGCCGGCTGGCGGCGCCTCGCCAGTTCGCCGCAGGGAACGCGGCGCCTTTGCAAGTTCAGTACGGCGAGCCGTCCTTGTGCGCCATCTGCCGCTTGCCATCAACCGTCACCACGGCGAGATCATCGTCGGGATAGTCCACGGCGTCGCCAGCGGTCCGATCGCCGATCTCGAGATAGACGACGGGCTCGCCGGTCTCGTTGACCAGGCAATGGCCGTCACCCGTCCCAGCCTTGAAGCCCGCGCACATGCCGGGCGCGAGCGAGGTGCGGCCGGCGTCGGTGAGCAAGGTCGGGCGCCCTTCGAGGATATAGACAAACTCGTCCTGCTTCGTGTGCGCATGGCGCAGCGCCGAACACCCGCCGGGATCGAGGCGGGTGAGATTGACGCCGAAATTGGTGAGCCCGAACAGGTCTCCGAGCGGCCGCTTGTCGCGCCCAGCCATGCGCGAGGCGAACGGCTCGGGATAATTGGTGCGAAACGCGCGCGGCGGCGCCTCTGCGGCGCGAAGGGCGACGGGACGCTTGGCGTCTTCAGACATGACCGCTAACCTCCGCGCGATAAATAGCCAGTCCCGGAGCGCATGTCATCGCGGTCCACCCTAGCGGACCACGCCCCTGATCGCTACATGAGGCGGCGGAAGAGGAGGGCGACATGGAAGGGTTTCTTATTCGCGCGGCCGTGGTCGCAATCGGCCTCTGGCTCGCCTCGAAGATGGGCCTGGTTGCGTTCAATTCGACCGGCACGTTGATCGCCGCGGCCCTCCTGCTTGGCGTCGTCAATGCGTTCGTGCGCCCGGTCATCATCATCCTCACCCTGCCCATCACGCTCCTTACGCTCGGGCTGTTCCTGCTCGTGATCAATGCTTTGATGATCATGCTCGTCGCCTGGTTCCTCCCGGGCTTTCTGGTCGGCGGATTCTGGTCGGCGGTCTTCGCCGCGATCGTCGTCAGCCTGACAAGCTGGGTCATGTCCGGATGGATCGGCCCGCGCGGCCGGGTCGAAGTGATGACGGTTCAACAGCCAGGCGGACGCGAGCGCTGGTAAGCGTGTTTACTCTCCGGACGCCATACTCATTGAGATACGTAGAAAGCTGTAGGGGCTTACCCCAGCTCGAAGGTCGTCACTCCGAAGCAGCGCTCGAGACGCATTTCGGGACTCCCGTTTTTATACATGCGCGCCGTCTCGAAGACGGGCGTCATCGCGTGGCGCGCCGCGAGTGCGATAGCGGCGGGATTGGCCTCAGGCGTGTCGAGAAACACGGCCGCGCCAGGCGCGCGAGACAGTAGGCCTGACAAGAGACGCTCGGCGGTCTCCTCGTCATCGGCGAACAGCGGGCCGATCTTGAATCCCTCGCGACATGCCCGAAGAACGCCGTAGCCCGTCAGCCGTCGCCGATCGACGACGCCAAACGCGACCGCTTGCGGCTGCTCGATCCAGCGCTTGAGGAATTCAGCGCGCGGCGCGGGGAAAGCGGTCGCATCGTAACGCAGGATTTCCTCAACCGGGACCGCCGCCAGCTCGGTCAGTCCGGGAGGCGCCGCGCCCCCGCCTCTGCCCTTATGGCGGATGTTGCGGAACGCAGGCTGGAAACCCGACTTGCGATAGTTGTCCTGTTGGGCGACGACCCCGTCGAGGCCGACCACCCGGTCGCCCAGATAATCCATCGCAGCTCGCCAAAGCTTGAGGCCGAAGCCGTGCCCGCGATGCTCCGCCTTGACGATGTAGAGGCCCAGGAATCCAAAGCCCGAGTCGTAGCGAACGGCCGAGACGCAGCCAATCGGAACGCCATCGCGTTCGCCCACAAAGAACCCCTGCGGATCGGCGGCGTAAAAGCAATGCGCGTCATGAAGCCCGGGATTCCAACCCTCCCCCGCAGCCCATTCGAGGGCGAGCGCGAGATCGGCCTCCATCATGGTGCGCACAATGAGATCGTCGCGCACGGGTCCCGCTCCCTCAGGTGAGTTTCGCCGCCGCCACGTCGCCGTCCGTGACGTAGTGATTGACGCGGGCGACGAGCGTTTCGCCGGCGCGTCGCCAAGCAACCTCGCCGATCGCGCCGATCCTTTGGAGCTCGGCAACGATGAAATCGCGCTCGGCGTTCACGTCGTCGTCGGTCGCGTGGGTGAACTGGAAGGTGAACTTGGTGAAGGAGAGCCCGGTGTCCCGTGTTCCGGCCCCGACCCAAAGCGCAGGCTCGTCGATCGGCGGTCGATCGGCGTTCAGCCAGAAGTCCGGATTGTTCAAAGGCTCATCGTCCCGCTTGAGGCTAAGCGCCCAGAAGCGGACGTGATGGCGCTTGCGCGGGCTCATGTCGATCGCCTTCTGGAAGCCGACGTCCTGGCCGCGGCCAAATAGAAAGAGGGTGCTGAACGGCGCGGCGGGATAGGGCCGGTCGAGCACGAAGGATACGGCCATGCGCCAGGAGCTTGCGAGATTGAGCGGCGCCGCTTCGCTCCAGCCCGCCGCGAGAAAGGCGGCGCGCAATTTGCTGAACTCGCCCATGAGGACGAGGTTGACCGGGTCGCCCGGAAATCCGTCGCCGGTGACCGTGAAGCTCGGCACGCTTTTGCGTTGCAGGATTTTCAGGCTCATGCGGACGATGCGCGGCAGGAGCACGTAGGCCGCGAGCGCATAGACCAGGCTCAGCGCCAGGATCGTCGGCGCCCGCGAGTCGGTGAAGCGGAAAACGAAGACGATCAGCCAGACGCTGAACGCGCCGAGCGCGAAAACGGCAAGGCGCCGAAAGATGAGCGCCAGGATCTTCATGTCCCAACCCGGTTCGGCGCGGGCTTTTCAATTCGCGCCGCTTAAATGTGCCTCTGGCGGCACGCGGCGGCAAGCCTGTTTTCGGCGCCGCGGCTAACGCGCCAGCTCTTCGGCTAGGCGCTCGAGAAATTCGAGGCAGGCGACAAGCTGCGCCTCGTCCACGAACTCGTCGGGCTTATGCGCCTGGTCGATCGACCCCGGCCCGCAGACGATGGTCGGCAAGCCCGCGCGCTGAAAATGGCCGGCCTCGGTCGCGAACGAGACGGCGGCCAGGCTGTTGGAGCGGGTGAGGTTCAGGGCGAGCGTTTCGGCGAGCGAGCCCGCATCGGCGGCGAGCGGGGGAACGTCGACCTCGATCGTGGTCGTGATCGACGGGCCCGAGACGAAGCGGGTGAGCCTCGGCAAGGCGACTTCGTCGACGAACGCCTGAACCTTCGCCAGCGCCGAACCGGTCGTGACGCCCGGCAGGCCGCGAAACTCCCAATTGAACACGCATTCGCGCGCGAGGATGTTGCGCGCCGTGCCGCCGCGGATCATGCCGACATGGATGGTCGAGTAAGGCGGGTTGAAGCGCGGGTCGAGCGGACCCCCCTCGTATTCGCGCGCGAGCCGGCCGATCTCGCTCACCACGTCCGCTGCCGCCGCAATCGCGTTCGCGCCCAGCGCCGGAAGCGCCGAATGGGCCTCGTGGCCAGTGACCAGTGTCCGGAAGGTCGCCACGCTCTTGTGCGCGTCGGCGACCTTCATCAGGGTCGGCTCGCCGACGATGACGGCGCCGGGGCGCGGCTCGTCCTTGCCAAACCGGGCGATGATGTCGCGTGAGCCGAGGCAGGTCGTCTCCTCGTCGTAGCTCAGCACAATATGGATCGGGCGCTTGAGGCCTGCGTCCCGGAATGCGGGCGCCATCGCCAGCACGCAAGCATCGAAACCCTTCATGTCGCAGGCGCCGCGGCCATAAAGACGCCCGGAATCCTCGCGCACAGTGAACGGAGGGCTCGACCATGGCTGCCCTTCCACCGGAACGACGTCGGTATGGCCCGAGAGGACCACGCCGCCGTCGACGCGCGGCCCAATGGTGGCGAGGACCGCGGCCTTGTCGCCCGCCTTATTCGGCGCGCGGCTCGATTCAAGCTTGTGTTCGCGGAGGTAGCCTTCGACAAACTCGATCAGCGGCAGATTGGACGTGTCGCTCACGCTCTCGAACGCGATGAGCCGCGTGAGCAGCGCCTTGGCTTCGGCAAGGCGACCATCGCTTGTCATCCGGCCGCTCCGACAAGCAAGCGAGGCGCGGCGTCAAACACAACCACGCAAACGGTGGACGGCGCGATCCGCGCCGCTAGAATAAGGATTGCATGTACGAAGCCGTCACCCATCAGGTCAAAGTCACCGTCGAGCCCACGTTCGACCCGGAGCGCTCCGATCCGGACGAACGGCGCTATTTCTGGCGCTACGCAATCGAGATCGTCAATCTCGGCGACAAATCCGTGACGCTGGTCGAGCGACATTGGCGGATCACCGACGCCGCCGGCCGTCACCAGGAAGTGCGCGGACCCGGCGTCGTCGGCGAGCAACCGACGATCGAGCCGGGTCAGTCGTTCAAATACACATCGGGCTGTCCGCTAACCACGCCAAGCGGCCTTATGGTCGGCGAATATCGGATGGTCGATCCGGACGGACGCAGTTTTGAAGTCTCAATCCCCGCCTTCTCGCTCGACCATCCCGACGCGAAGCGGGTCTTGAACTAACGCCAAGCCCTCGCGGGCGTCCTTCGGGACGCCGCGCTTCGCGCGGCCCCTCAGGACGAGGCATGGCAGCGATCCACCTTCACCCCTCGCGCACAAGCCCTCCAACTCTTGACGCTGCGAACACAGCCGCAAGCAGCGCAACGCCCGCCACCATGACGATCGTCGGGCGCAGACCGACGCCCGACGCGACAGCGCCAATGATCACCGGCCCGATCAGGAGGCCCGCATAGCCTGCGGTCGCGGCGGAAGCGACACCGACCGCCGGCGAGGATCCGATTCGCCCCGCGACGCTGAAAAGCACAGGCACGACGTTGGCGAGGCCCGCGCCAACCAGTCCGAAGCCGATGACGCCCCCGGCGAGCCCGGGCCATGCGGCGCTGATCGCGAGCCCCGCTCCGGCAAGAAGAGCGCCAAAGCCAACCGTCGCGCGCGATCCCGCGGCGCCGACAATTCCGTCCCCGACAATTCTGCCCGTGATCATCAGAAGCGAAAAGGCCGCGTAGGCCGCTGCGGTCGCGCCTGGCTCCACGCCTGAGCGGGCGAGATAGGTCCCGCTCCAATCGCCGACTGCGCCTTCCGTCGCCATCAACACGAAGGAGAGAGCCGCAAGCGGCAGGAGGCGCCGGCTTGGCGCGGCAAATCCCGCGCCCTGGAAGCCGCCCCCTTCACCCATGAGGAACGGAACCGCGACTGCGACGAGCAGCGACGAGAGCAAAGCGGGACCCAGGAGACCCAAAGCCGTTCCCCTCGCCCCGAGCCAGCCGCCCAATAAGGCGCCCGCGGCGCCGCCTAAGCTGAACGCAGCGTGAAACGACGACATGAGCGGCCTGCCTGAGCGACGTTCGACGTCGCTCGCATTGGCGTTCATGGCGACGTCCATGACGCCGCTCGTCATGCCAGCGAGAAACGCGGTCGCGGACAGGATCTCGAGCGAAGAGGCGAAGCCAAGCGCGCCGATTGCGGCGGCGAAGGCAAAACCAGCGCATACCGACGCCAGTCCGCTGCGCAAACGATGCGCGAGAAGGCCAGTGAGCGGCATGGCCACGATCCCGCCGGCGGCGAAAGCCAGAAGAGCAAAGCTGAGCCCTGCGTCGGAAAGCGCGAGGTCAGCCTTGACCCGAGGGATCGACGCCGCCCATGCGCCAATGCCAAGGCCGTTCGCCAGAAAAACGCTGAGCGTTCCGAGCCGCTGAGGCCAGGGCGCGCTCGTTTTTGTCAGGGGCAAGCTCAAGGCGAGCGTCGATCATTTGGGTTTGTCCGGCTTGCACAGAGAAAGGCGAAGGGCGCAGCGGCGTCATTGCGAGCCATCGGGCGTCGAAAGACGCCCGTCCTTCCAGACGCGCTATGGCGACTTCCTTCCGACCGCAGCACGCTCTAAATGCGCTTCAAGGGGGGTTGCGCGCGAAGAACCTTGATCCCGCGCTCCGCGAATGCGCGGGCGATGGACTCTGACGCGTCCGCTTCGAGGATCACGCTCTCGAGGCTCTCGGCCCGGCCAACCGTAAACGGGGCGCCCGTTTCAAGTTTTTCTTTGAGGATCGCGGCGGCGACGCGGCCGGCGTTGCGCAGCAGCGCCCGTTTGATTTCGGCGTCCTCCGGGTCAAACGCGGCGATCCCCTCGAGGGGATCAAGCGCGCAGACGCCGAGGAAGGCGAGGTCCGGGCGCAACGCCTCGACCTCGGCCAAAGTCCGACCGCCAACCGCCGCGCCGGTCTCGCGGCTGACGCGGCCCCCGATCAGCCAGAGCGTGATCTGAGGCTTGGGCGTCAAGGCGGCGGCGATCGCCGGATCGTGAGTCGCCACCGTGAGCCGAAGATTGTCGGGAAAAGCTTTCACCGCCGCGAGGTTCGTCGACCCTGAATCGACGAAAAGCAAGGTCTCCGACGCGACAAGAGCAGCCAGCGTCCGGCCCAAGGCCGCCTTGCGATCGGTCGCCTCGCCGGCGCGGATCTGAGCCGAACTGGAAGCCGGCGAAACGGGCAGCGCGCCGCCGTAGACGCGGCGGCAAAGGCCGCGCCCGGCGAGATCGCGAAGATCGCGGCGGATCGTGTCCTCCGAGGTTACGAAGGCCTCGGCGAGCGATGCCGCGAGGACTCGCCCCTCGCGGGCGAGACGCTCCAGGATCTGCTGCTGTCTTTCGGCGGCGAGAATTGACATAATCACGGACAATCAAGAGGAATGTACCGAACATTGTGCATAAACGTGCTAAATCGGTCAACACTCGATGTTCATGCGCGCCGCGTTTAGACGGGATCGCCATTGCGAACGAGCTGGAGGGCGTCGAAGGACGCCCGTCTTCCGGACGGGCTATGACGACGGTGCAATCAAGGGAACGTGGGCGCACGATTTCATTTCACAGGATGCCTAGGGCCCACTTTACCGGCGGATGACTGGATGTGATGCGTTGGCCGTCTTCCGACGCCAGCCAGCAAACGATATATTGGCTAAAACAGAAGTCTGTGATATATAATTCTGTCAATCGGACAAGACGGCCGCCTGGCAATGGCCGAGGGGAGTAAGGGGATTGGGCTTGAGTGATTCGACGCCTGGGAAATTTAGCAGGTGGAAATAGGGGGCAGTTTTTTTATTCCAAACGGCTGTAACCCATTGAAAAGCCCCGATTCGAAAAAATAAACGCTAGTAAACGCCAGCATTTTTACTAGCGTTTAAGCACGTTTAAGCGCGGCTATTGCGCAGCCTTCGAGGCCTGAAACCCCAAGGGCGGCCTGCTCAGGCCGCCCTTGATCGTCGTCGAGAAATGGATCGGCTCAGTACGAATAGTACATTTCAAATTCGACCGGATGGGGCGCCATCTCGAAGCGCATCACGTCGGCCATCTTGAGCTCGATGTAACTGTCGATGAAGTCGTCGTTGAACACGTCGCCCGCTTTGAGGAAGGCGCGGTCCTTGTCGAGGTTGGAGAGCGCCTCGCGTAAGGATCCGCAGACCGTCGGGATCTTCTTCAGTTCCTTCGGCGGCAGGTCGTAGAGATCCTTGTCCATCGCCGGGCCGGGATCGATCTTGTTCGCGATGCCGTCGAGGCCCGCCATCAGCATCGCTGAGAAGGCGAGATAGGGGTTGGCGGTCGGGTCGGGGAAGCGCACCTCGACGCGCTTGGCCTTCGGGTTCGATGTCCACGGAATACGGCAGGAGGCCGAACGGTTGCGGGCGGAATAGGCCAAGAGCACCGGCGCCTCGTAGCCCGGGACCAGGCGCTTGTAGCTGTTGGTCGATGGGTTGGTGAAGCCGTTCAGCGCCTTGGCGTGCCGGATGATGCCGCCAATGTAGTAGAGGCACTCCTGGCTCAGGTCGGCGTATTTGTTGCCGGCCATGATCGGCTTGCCGCCCTTCCAGATCGACTGGTGGACGTGCATGCCCGAGCCATTGTCGCCGAAGATCGGCTTCGGCATGAAGGTCGCCGTCTTGCCGTAGCTCTGCGCGACCATGTGGATGCAGTACTTATAGACCTGCAAATGATCGGCCATCGTGGTCATCGGGCCGAACTTGAGGCCGAGCTCGTGCTGGGCCGAGGCGACCTCATGGTGGTGCTTCTCGACCACCGCGCCCATTTGCGCCATCGCCGCTAGCATTTCGCCGCGCATGTCCTGCGCCGAATCCTGGGGCGGAACCGGGAAATAGCCGCCCTTGGTGCGGACGCGATGGCCGAGGTTTCCGCCCTCATAGGTCGTGTCGGAATTCGTCGGCAGCTCGATCGAATCGATCTGGAAGCCGGTGTTATAAGGCTCGGCCGCGAAGCGCACGTCGTCGAACACGAAGAATTCGGCTTCCGGACCGAAGAAGACCGCGTCGCCGACGCCGGTCGACTTGAGATAGGCCTCGGCTTTCTTTGAGATGCCGCGCGGATCGCGATTATAAGGCTGGCCGCTCGCGGGATCGAGAATGTCGCAGGTGACGACCATCGTGGAAGCGGCGAAGAAGGGGTCCATGCAGGCCGAAGTCGGGTCGGGCATGAGCGTCATGTCGGATTCGTTGATCGCCTTCCACCCGGCGATCGAAGATCCGTCGAACATCAGGCCCTCGGCGAAAGCCTCCTCGTCGATCAGCGTCTGATCGAAGGTCACGTGCTGCCACTTGCCCCGTGGATCGGTGAAGCGGAGGTCGACATATTTAACGTCATTGTCCTTGATCGCCTTCAGGACATCCTTGGCGGTCTTCATCATTTGCCCTTCCTTGATGATTAACTTCTGCTCGCCCGCCTGGGATGGCCGGGCGCCCTCGTCAGCTTGAAATGCCCTTAAACCGCATCCGCGCCGGTTTCCCCGGTCCGGATTCGGATGGCTTCCTCGATCTGCGATACAAATATCTTGCCATCCCCGATCCGGCCCGTCTGCGCCGCAGCGCGGATGGCCTCGATCGCCGGGCGGAGGTTTTCGTCCGAAACGACGACTTCGATCTTCACTTTAGGCAGAAAGTCGACGACATACTCAGCCCCCCGATAGAGCTCGGTATGTCCCTTCTGGCGGCCAAACCCTTTCGCCTCGAGGACGGTGATACCTTGAATTCCGGCCTCCTGCAGCGCCTCCTTCACCTCGTCGAGTTTGAACGGCTTGATGATCGCCTCGATCTTCTTCATTTCGGCCAAACTCCTCATCCCGCGGGATCGGCCATGCCAATCCAAGGCCCCTTTTGGCGGCGCGGCGGGGGAAGCGCGGCCGGACGGTCAATAGCATCGGATAAGGCCTCGCGCCACCGGGCGCCCGTTCAGGGGTCAACAGGCTCCGGCGTCGGGCGCGGCGCCGCTCAAGAGAGCAGCCTGATCAAGAATTAGGCTGCCGATCAGACGGTCGGACCCCATTCGCCCGAGCCGAAAATCCGCCATGAGGTCAATCCAGCCTTCGCAACGACGATCCGGCCGGACTTGGCCATGGCGACGAGATGGGCGAAAACCATCGGATGGCGCCAGGACATGGGCTTCCCTGGCGCGCAGACGGCGCGGTATTCGTCGCTGTCCGCGTCCTCCATCAAGATCGTTCCCACAAGATCCGGCCGCAGTTGGCGCGACAGGTCCCGCCGCGTCAGCCATTCGCACTCGAAGTCGCGACACACTTCCGGGCGGTCCGCATAGATGGCGCAGCCGCCGCCCGCGATGCAATTGACGCATTTCGGCCCAGGAGGCTTCTTGAAATAGTCGATCTCCAGCGCCGAGCAGCACATCGTGCACGCTCCGCAAGATTTTCCTGGCGCCGCCGTCATCCGTTCCTCGCGCCGCCGTCCGATTCGCTGATCGTTGCGGCTTGCAACATCCCTATCATTGTTCCGGCTCCAGAAAAGAGCCTTATGTGGGAGGGCGCAAGAGTGCTGGAGGTGATCGGTTAGGCCAACTGAGGAATGCCCTTCGCATCCCCGCTGCAGGAACCTATCGCCCCGGCCCGCGTTAATAAGGCAGCTCTCAAAGGAGGCTGTTATGGACAAAGAACACATCAAAGGCGCGGCGGACAAAGCCAAGGGCGCCATGAAGGACGCCGCCGGCAAGGTGATGGACGATAAGGATTTGCAGGCCGAAGGCAAGATGGACAAAGCCAAAGGCGGTGCCCATCAAGCGGTCGGCGACGCCAAGGACGCCGTCCGGCACGCCAACGACAAGTAGCAGTCATTTTGCGAGCAATGAGGGCGGCGGAAGCCGCCCTTTTTGCGTTTTGATATTGGCAGCCCAGCAATAGCGGTGCTGGGACTTAATCGGAACAGCCACGTCCTGGTAAGGGCAGTCTTTGCAGTCGCCCGGTTGGCAGCCGGGCCAAAGCCGACACCGCTCACCATCATCGCCCAAGTGGATACTTCCGTACCGGCGTGAGGATGAAAGTCCCGACGTCAAACCCTTCCGGATTGTACGTTTATTAACTTCATCCCATCGATCTTCTGGTGGACGGCTTCGCGCGTTAAGCTCAGGACCTATTAAAGTTCTTGCGCTGGGTCGGATTGGCTGATTTATAGGCGAGGCGGGAGGCTTCGCCATGACTGATTTGTTCTTGCTGTCTCGGGCTCAGATGCGTCGGATTGAGCGGTATTTTCCCTTGTCGCACGGGATCGCTCGGGTCGACGACCGGCGGATCGTCAGCGCGATTGTGTTTGTGATCAAGAATGGGCTGCGTTGGCGCGATGCTCCGCGCGACTATGGTCCGCACAAGACGATCTACAATCGGTTCATTCGCTGGAGCCGCTTGGGCGTGTTCAACAAGATTTTCGCAGCCTTGGCGCACAACGGCCGCAAGCCCGAGCGGGTGATGATCGACGCCACGCATCTCAAGGCCCATCGCACCGCCGCGAGCCTTTTAAAAAAGGGCCTGTTCCCCGACGTATCGGGCGCACCAAGGGGGGTTTGAACTCCAAGCTGCACGCGCTCTGCGACGGCAACGGACGTCCGCTCGTCATGCTCTTAAGCGAGGGGCAGATGAGCGATTACAAGGGCGCGGCGTTGATGTGGCCCGCCATGCCGAAAGCCAAGCAACTCCTGGCCGACAAGGGTTACGACGCCGACTGGTTCCGCGCCGCCCTCGCCAAGCGCGGCGTCGCCGCCTGCATTCCTTCGAAATCCAACCGGAAGGTCGCGATCCCCCATGACGCCGTCCTCTACAAACAGCGCCACAAGATCGAGAACATGTTCGGGCGGCTCAAAGATTGGCGGCGCATCCACACCCGTTATGACCGCTGCGCCCATACCTACTTCTCGGCAATCTGCATCGCCGCCGCCGTCATATTCTGGCTCTGATCAATGAGTTCCTGAGCCTAGCACTACTTTGGCAGTTTAGGTTCGCCGGGGTCGAGGAAGAGTTTCTCACAGTGCGGGCATCGCCTGGGTGGAGGCCGTGCGAAGATGTCGAGAATGGCTTGCCTGATGGCCGGCATGCTCGGCTGTGGCGGCGGTCCCCCGATTCTTTTTTTTCCGTCCCGCTGCTTTGAGGCGGCGGGATTGGAGGAAAGCATAGGCGATCATGGTCATCAAGGCGTGTCGGTGTAACCCAGTCCAGGACCTACCTTCGAAGTGATCGAGGCCAAGTTCCTCCTTAAGCTGCTGATGCGCTTGCTCACAGACCCATCTGGCTTTGATCGTGGCGGCGAGCGTCTTGAGGCTCGTGTTGGCTGGTAGGTTCGACACATAGTATTTTTTCTCGCCGGTCGACCTGCGTTCGCCGACTAGCCAGACCTCCTCGCCCGGCATGCACTGCATTCGGTTATCGAGCATGCGGTGCTTATGGCCATCCGCAATGCGGACACGGCGGGCCGCGAAGAGACATGTCAGCCGGCCTTTCG
The DNA here is from genome assembly GCA_963737365.1 of uncultured Alphaproteobacteria bacterium. GTDB lineage: Bacteria > Pseudomonadota > Alphaproteobacteria > Rhizobiales > Beijerinckiaceae > Roseiarcus. The sequence continues at coordinate 110,569 of CAVTSD010000001.1, read as the reverse complement.
TGCCCCGCCGCCAGCTAACCCTTCGCCATTTCCCTCGAGCCAACAGCGCTTCGGCAGCGACCGGGAGTTGATCCGGGATGTTGTATTTGCGGGGCCTTCCCGCCTTCGCGACGGGGAAGATCAGAGCAACGTCGGCGGGATAAACGTTCTGGCGTCGCGACAGACCCACCGCCCACAGCAAACCGCGCTCACTCAAAGCCTGACGGAAAGGGCCGCTGGAGCCGTACCCGGAATCGGCAAGGACGCAGCCGAAACGCGCGCCCGAGGCGATGACGCGGTCGATCTCCTCAATCGCGATCTCCGGCTTTGTCAGAGCGGTCCGCCTATCCTCCGGCACACGCGCCCGCGCCATGCGCTCGGGATCATCTGTCCAGCTTTCGGGCAGGAATAGCCGCAGGCCCACCATCACCGGAACCTCGCGCGACGCCAACGTTAATGAGACCAGCGACTGACAGTTGGCGGTCTTTCCGAGCGACGAGGCATACTGCGGCGCGACGCCGACCGAATGCTCGCCCTTTTTCGGCAGCGCCGTATCGTCGACGATCAGCCAAGCGTCGGCGCCGCCAACCATCCTGTCGGCTTCGGTGAGCAGGGCTTTGTCAAGTGGCGCGGAATCCCACACGCCGCTGGCGATGAAGTGATGAAGCTGGTCGTAGCCGACCTCGCCGTCGCGCGCCGCCATGGGCTGGACGCTCTTGCGATCACCAGCGCCGATCAGCCCCGCAACATAAACCGGGCACATCCGCGCCCGCGCCTTGTGTCGGAAAGCGCTGAGGAACGGCGCAAGCCAACGTTCAAGGTCGAACTTCCAGCTCGCGTCCATGGTCGGCCCTCCGTGATGCCGACCACCCATAAATCACGCAATACGCATCTCGGGAATCCCAAAAACGCCAAACTCCTAAAAATCTGCCAAAGTAGTGCTAGGGAATCGTGTCCCGGCAGACGTCCGCATGAGTGTGGCCTCGATATTCAGCCGCTTGCATGTCCTCCCGGTGATTCCGGATCTGTTAGGGCTTCATCCCGGTATGAAAGTGGTTATCGTTCTGGTGGACTTTCTGCGGGAATATGGGAGGATCGGATTGATCTGGAGATACGAGTTGGCCCTGTCGATGAACTCGACGCGGTCGTCAAACGCGTAGCGCGCACGCCGCTCATACGCATCGGTTCATGTCCTTCCGAAGCGCCTCTAGGTGATTCGCGACTTCGACGCCCGGATCGCGCTCCATCCGGAGCCAATGTCCCTTAACGTCGACATCGGACCTCGCGGGCCGTTTTTCCGTAAAAGCAGTCGGCGCTTAAACGGACGTGGCGCGCCAGCTTATTCGAAGATTCGCCTGCGCGTGAACAGCGAGGCGCCGTTCGTAGCTTTGGAAACCGCGAGAAGCGCTTTGCCCTTGTCGTCGAGCACGATCCAGCCGTCATTTTTCGCGACGATCGCTCCAATCCGGCCTAAGCCCGCCACGTTTTCGCCTGGCGCCGCCATTTGGATTGCGCCATCGATCCTCAGCCAGACCCGGTCAGCTTGGGCGGCCACGATCTCGATCGGCTGCCGCTTCGGAGCAATAAGGCTCTCGGAAGCGGCCACTGAACCTGTCGCGGCCATGTCGACCGCCGCTGGGGCGCCCGGCTCCGGCAGCGTAGAACCGCGAACGGCGCCTCCCGGCCCGCGCGGCTGAGCGAAGATCGCTAGATGCTCCATGCCGTTGATGCGCGTTTTCCCTGCGCCATAAGCGAGCATGTATATAGCGAATGCAGCCGAGAGGCTCGCGAGCGTCATTCCAACCGCGCGGATCACAGTTTCGTGGGCAGGCGCCATTGCTTTCTCAAGCCTCGACAGGTTTGGTTTCGTTGCGCAAAGCCGCAGCGAGATCGATGAAGGGATCATCGCAGCGCGGCGCGTCCATCGTCTGGCTCATCGCGTCGTAAATGCGCGGGGTGGATTTGATTGCTTTATCGAGGACAGGGTCGGCTCCCGCCGTATAGCCGCCCATGAGGCGCAGCTCGCGGGTCTCTTCGTATCGCGCGATCATCGCGCGCAGGTTCTGAACCACCTTGCGCTGCTCGGGTCTCCACGACGGGTTCTTCATCCGCGACACCGATGAAAGGATATTGACGGCCGGATAGCGTCCTTCGTCCGCGATCGCGCGGTCCAGCACGATGTGCCCGTCGAGCGTGCCGCGAATCGCATCGGCGACCGGATCATTGTGATCGTCTCCATCGACCAGCACAGAGAAGATCCCAGTAATCGAACCCGATCCGTCAACGCCCGGTCCGGCGCGCTCGAGCAGTCGCGGCAGATCGCTGAAAACGCTTGGCGCATAGCCACGCGCGACGGCGGGCTCTCCTGCGGCCAGCGCGACATCGCGCGCGGCATGGGCGAAGCGCGTGACCGAATCGACGATCAGCAACACTAGACTCGCCCTGATCGCGAAAATATTCGGCGATCGCCATCGCTGTCTTCGGGGCTAGCCTTCGCATCATCGGGCTTTCGTCGCCGGTCGAAACGACCGCGACTGCCGAGAACCGATTCTCGCCCAGCGTGTCGTGAAGAAATTCGCGCACCTCCCGGCCCCGCTCGCCGACAAGCGCAATGACAACCGTGTCGACCGGGGTTGCTCGGGCCATCATAGCAAGCATCGACGACTTGCCGACGCCAGAGCCCGCAAATATGCCCACTCTCTGTCCGACGCAGAGCGGCGTGAACAGGTCGACGACGCGCACGCCCGTGCGCAGCGGAACCTGGACGCGCGCGCGCCGGAGTGGGGGCGGCGGCGCAGCGTCAAGCGGCGCTGGCCTGTCTCCGCTGGGGAGCTCGCCCGAGCCATCGATTGGCCGACCGAGCGCGTCGATGATGCGTCCCTTCCAGGCTGGATGCGGCAAGAGCGCCAAGGTCTCGGTTCGAAAAGCGCGGGCGCCGATCGTGACGGCGCTGCGCGTGTCGAACGGCTTGAGGGTGGCGGAGGAATCGTCGATCCTGACCACTTCGCCAATCTCGAACTCGATCACCGACATCGACGCCGACGCATTCGCCGAGCTTGAGGAAGCGCGAGAGACCAGCCACGCGATAATGCGACGTCGAGACCTCGACGACGGAGCCGCTTACGCGCGCGACCGGAAGAGTCCGCAATCCTTGTGCAACGCGCTGTTCGAGACGTTCGAGCGGCGCGAGAATGCCGGAGTGAGCGTCGGTCATGCCGATGCGCCGAGAGCCTTGATCGCGTCTTGCAGCGACGTCTCGGACTGCGAGGTTTCGGCCGCGACGCCGTCAAAGGCCCGGGTCACCTCGATCAGCCGGGTCATTTCGCGCACCGGATCGACGTTCGAATTTTCGACGGCCCCCTGAACGACCCCGTCGCGGGTGAAGTCAAGGATCGGCGTCGCCGGCTTGTCCGGTACGACGCTCGAGTTTTCCGCGCGTTTCAAGTTGGCCGTTGGGTCGATGGAGAACAGGCCGATCGCGCCAACTTGCCGACCGTTTTGCGTGATCATTCCGTCGGCGGAAACGGTCAAAGCTCCAGCCGCGCTATCCACGAGAATGGGGGCTCCGCCAGCATCGAGGAGTGGGTCGCCGCTCATCGTGCGCAAGGTCCCGGACTCGTCGATCTGGACACGGCCGTCGCGCGTGTAGGCCACCCCTCGCGGCGTTTGAATTCCAAACCAGCCATCGCCCTGCACGGCGAAATCGAGGGTATTATCGGTCTTTGTGAGGCCGCCGAGCCGCCGCGATATAAAATCGGAGCCGCTTGAGACATAGCCCAGCCTCACATCGCCAGCCTTGGCTATTTCCGACTCAAATGACACGCCGGTCCCTCGATAGCCCACGGTGTTCATGTTGGCGACGTTGTCGGCGATGGTTTCGAGTTCGCCGCTCGAGCGCCACTTGTGCCGAGAGAGAGACGTAAAGTCCGTTTTGCATGCCGCCATTCCGCCAGGCCTAAAGTCACGCCGGCCCTTTGCGGGAACGGTGGTTCACCCCGCTTGTCCGTGGCTGACTTCATCGCTCCCAGCTTCGCGTAAGTCTCGGACGGCAAACCTGGCGCACCGTTCGCACTGGGAGCGAATCTTGAATTTCGCCATTGGCCTCGTGATCACCGTCGGATGTATTCTCGGCGGCTATGCGGCGCTGGGCGGTCATCTCGAGGTGCTGTTTCAGCCTTTCGAGTTCGTCATCATCATGGGATCGTCGCTCGGCATTTTCATCGTCGCCAACGCCATGTCGACGATCAAGGACTGCGGCAAGGCCTTCGTCGAGGCGGTTCTCGACAAGGCCCCGAAACCGCGCGATTTCCTTGACGTTCTTTCAGCGCTCCATGCGCTGATGCGCGAGCTTAGAGCCAAGTCCCGGAGCGAGGTCGAAACGCATTTCGACAACCCGCAGGAATCCGAGATTTTCAAAAGCTTTCCCAAACTGCTCGCAAACAAGGACCTCGTGACGTTTATCTGCGACTACGGCCGCCTCATCATCATCGGCAACGCGCGAACGCATGAAATCGAAGCGCTGATGGATGAGGAAATCGAGACCCTGGCGCACGACCGATATAAGCCGGTGCACGCCTTTCAAGCCGTCGCCGACGGATTGCCTGCGCTCGGCATTGTGGCCGCGGTGCTCGGCATTATCCACGCCATGGGCGCGCTCGATCAATCGCCCGAAATTCTCGGCGGACTTATCGGCGCGGCGCTGGTGGGCACTTTCGCGGGCATTTTCCTCTCCTATGCGATCCTCGCGCCGATCGCCCAAAAGATCAAAACCGTGCGCCAAAAGCAGCTGAGGCTTTTCACGCTGGTGAAGCAAAGTCTGCTTGCCTTCATGAACGGCGCGATGCCGCAGGTAGCGGTCGAGTTCGGCCGTAAGACAATCCCCTCCAAGGAGCGGCCGACGATTGACGTCGTCGAGAACGAGACGACATCCGGAGGCGCAAGTAGCGGCGAGCCCGCGATCCGAGAGGCCGCGTGACCATGGAAGAGGGGACGCGCGAGTTTGATCATGGCGCTCGCAAACTGCAGGGCGCCATGCTTGAGCATCCAAGCTTCGCCATTGAGCGGATGCCTGGGCTCGGATATGCGCTCAATCGCTTTGTTGTGGAGGCGCCGGCGCGACTTGCCTCGCTCATCGCTCGACCCTCCGGCGCCCTCGAAGAAATCCGCGCAACCACGCTGTTTGAAGCGGTTGGCGAATGCTCCGGCCTGACCGCAGCGATCTACGCGAGCGCGGAACCCGAAGCTCACCTCATGATCGCGCTCGATGAGCGCATCGACAGCCTGATTGTCTCTTCCATATTCGGCGAAGCTGTCGACGTCGATCGTTCCAACAAACCAGGCAGCGAAGCCCAAAGGCCACGCACGGCGATCGAGCTTTCGCTGCTCGAAGCTTTCGCGCGCACCCTAGGCGAGGCGCTCGAGGCGGCTTTTGCCTCCGTCGCGCGCGTAGCTCTTAGCTTCGAGCGGCTGACGACCATCAAGGATCAGTCCATCCTCGGGCGCCGGGATGGCGAAGCGGCGGCGGCGCATTTTACACTCGGCATGACCGGAGGCGCGTGCCAGGGCCTTCTCCTGCTGCCGCAAGCGTTCCTTTTGCCGTTTCGCGCTGAACTCGCAAACGATCCCGAGGCCGACACGCCAGCTTCCGACCGGCGCTGGTCGCGGCTGATGGAGGCTGGCGTTCAGCAGACGCGGCTACCCGTGACGGCGATCCTCGAGGAGGTCCCGATGAGTCTCGGCGACGTCGCCGACTTCCGTGTTGGCGCCCTGTTGCCTCTTCAGTGCAGCGACTTCAACGCCATTCGCCTGGAATGTTCCGGCCGCGGAATGTTCACTTGCAAGCTCGGCCAAGCCGACGGCCGCTACCGTCTGGAAGTCGGTGGTCCGATCTCGCAGGAAACAGACGCAGCCAAATCCTAGGAAGACAGCGGCTCCTCATCTCGCCTTTTCGTCCGACAGCTTTGAGCAAGATCTTCATGGACACAACCGACACCAACTCCGAGCCGCCCAGCGCGATCGACCCGGCCAAGTCGGAGCCTATCTCCGCCGCGCCCAACCTGGGCGCGATCATGTCGATCCCGGTCACGGTGCAAGTCGTGCTCGGGTCGACGTCGCTGCCGGTCTCTGGGCTCATGAAACTCGCTCGCGGTGCGATCGTTTCGCTTGACCAGCGAGTTGGCGATCCCGTCGACGTCGTCGTGAACGGCACCGTGATTGCGCGCGGCGAAATTGTCGTGGTCGACGAGACCAGCCAGCGCTTCGGCGTGTCTCTGCTCGAGGTCGTCGCCGGAGGCGGGCTGCAACGACCGAAGGCCTCGCAGGAGAGCGGTCATGCTTGAGGCGGCGATCAGTGGCGAGAGGATGCTTACCGGCCCCGAGAAAGCCGCGGCTTTGCTCTTGATTATGGACAGGCCGCCCGCTGCTCGGCTGCTCAAGCAATTCGATCAACCGGACTTGCAGGCGGTAGCTCGGGCCGCTGCCGGCCTCGGCGCCATCTCGGCCACGACTCTGGATCGACTGGTCGACGAATTTGCGGCCGACTTCTCTGCTGGCGCCGATCTCTTCGGCGGCGTGGGCCAAATTAAGAGCCTGCTCGGCGACGCCTTGCCGCCTGAACAAATCGCCGACATTCTGGGCGTGGAGGCCAGCGCGCGCGAGGACGGCGATGTCTGGCGAGCGCTGGCGCAAGCGCCGGAGAGCGCGGTCATTGCACTTCTCGTGGCTGAGCGGCCGACAACGGCGACCTATATCCTCTCGAAGCTCGAATTTGCCGTCGCGACGAAGATTATCGCCGCGCTGCCGCGGGACCGGCGCAATGCGGCTCTGTGCGGTTTGGTCGCGCCGCTCGATGTTACGCCGCTCGCCGCCCAACTTATCGAGGAGGCGGTGGGCCGCGCGCTGAAGCAGGCGCCCAAGGCGGCCGCTGGCGGGAATGGACGGTCGCGTCTCGCTGGGATCATCAACGGCCTGGACACGCCGGAGGCGGAGGACGCCATGCGGGCTCTCGAACAGGCGAGCCCGAAAGACGCCGCCATTGTGAAGACGATGCTGTTCTCCTTCAATGATCTGCCGCGGCTGTCCGAACGGGCTCGGGCGCTCCTATTCGACCGCGCCTCGATCGACATTGTCGTGATGGCGCTGAGGGGGACCGACACGGACTTCCGCAACACGATCCTTTCGTCCATGCCCTCGCGCGGACGTCGTCTTGTCGAAGGTGAGCTCAGCTCAGGCGCGGATGCGCCGCCTCGGGACGTCGCCAAGGCGCGCAAGGCCATCGCCGACATCGTGCTCGGCATGGCGAGCCGCAATGAGATCGAGCTTGGCGGCCCGCCGGCTGAAGCCGCTTAGAGTTGGAGGCGGCGGCGGAAAGCGCCGACGGGTGAGCGATGAGCGGCGACGTCGATCCCGAAGACAAAACCGAGGAGCCGACAGAGAAGCGGCTCCATGACGCCGTCGAGCGCGGCGAAGTCGCGTTTTCGCGGGAAGCGCCGCTGTTCGCCTCGCTGACCGCGACCCTCCTCGTGCTCATCTTCGTCATTCCGACTCACGCCGGAGCTCTCCTGACCGCGCTAGTCGGCCTCATCGACGATCCCGCCGGTTGGCGCATCGAGCGCGGCGAAGACGTCCTTGCTCTCGCCGGCCCCCTGGTCGACGCCGGCATGCGTTTCCTGATGCCGACCGTGATTCTTCTCACCCTCGCAGGCCTTCTCGCTTCCGTCGCCCAGAGTCCACCGCGCATCGTGCCCGACAGGATATTGCCCGACGCCTCGCGCATCTCGTTGCGCAAAGGCTTGAGCCGCGTGTTTGGGGCTCGCGGTTGGACCGAGTTTCTGAAGAGCCTCATCAAGCTCGCCGCGGTAATCGGGGTGGCGATGATGATGTTGATTGGCCAGAAGGTTGTCCTGCTCACGGCGATGGATATTGACCCGGGTCTGCTGCCGCAGCACGTGCTCGACTTATCCGTCAAAACGATTGCCGCTGTGCTTGTCGCAACTGTCGCTGTCGCGGCGGCGGACCTTGGGTGGTCACGGATCTTATGGCGGCGCGACCACCGGATGAGCAAGCAGGAAGTCAAGGAAGAGCTTCGCCAAGCGGAGGGCGACCGGATGATCAAAGCGCGATTGCGTTCGCTTCGTCTCGATCGCTCGCGCAAACGGATGCTGTCCGCCGTGCCGCGCGCGACGATGGTGGTGGTCAATCCGACCCACTATGCGGTCGCCATGCGATACGTTCGCGCCGAGGGCGGCGCGCCAATGGTCATCGCCAAAGGCGCTGATTTCATCGCGCTGAAGATTCGTTCGATCGCCGAAGAGAATGGCATTGCAGTGGTCGAGGACAAGCCGCTCGCGCGCTCGCTCTATGCCGCGGTCGACGTCGATCGTCCAATTCCGGCTGAATTCTATCGGGCCGTCGCCGAGATCGTGCACGTGATCCAGCAAAGGAAGGGTCAATGGGCCCAACGAAGGCAATGATCGCGCCTGGACGCAGCTCGCGACCACAACGCCTGCTCGAGCGTGAGCAAATCATTGCGGATGCTTTGGTGGGTTTCGCGAGCGAGCTTAGGCTCACCGACGCGACCGAACTCATGTCGATGATCCAGAACGATCATGCGGCGAATCTCGCCGACCTTGTCAATTCGTCAACCGAGCTTTTCTTCAAGAGCGGGACGCTGCGCTACGCTCTGTCAGCCAGCTTCAAGGCGCCTTGGGACGCGACACCGACTGTCGAGATCGACATGGAGTTTCGATACGCCGCGGTCTGCGCCTTCTTCCGGCTCACGATTGGCCAGCGTCGCGCGGGGGTCGAGATTCAGGACATTCTTTTCGAGGAGCAAGGGTTGGACGACATCGCCAAGGCGAAGCGGCTCACCGATGCCCTCGAGACCGCTCGGATCTAGGCGTCAGATGTCGGGTCGGGCCTTAAGCCTCATGCAAGCCCCGACGCGCAAGGTTCATCCAATCCCACCCAGAACTGGCGCGCCATTGTCATCGATCTATCTCTTCGAACTCGGCTCCCAGAAGGCGCAATGGTTGTCTGCGCGTCAGACAGCGATTGCCTCGAATGTCGCGAACGCGAATACGCCAAGCTATCGCGCGGTCGACATCCAGCCCTTTTCCGCCGTCCTCGACTCCTCGCCCATAGAATTGGCGACCACCGATCCCACTCACCTATCGCTGCCTCAATCGGAAGCAGGCGCGTTGCGCGAGGTCGAAGTCGATCCCACGGAACAGACTTTGTCCGGCAACACGGTCAATATCGAACAGCAGATGATCAATCTCGGCGACGTCAATCGGGACTACACGATGAATTCCGACATCCGCCGAGTTTTTCATCAGCTCCTCCTCGCCGCGCTCAAGTGAACGATCATGCAGGACTCTCTACAGACTGCGCTCCGCATCGCCGCATCCGGGCTTCAGGCCCAATCTGCGAGGCTCCGCATCGTCTCGCAGAATATCGCAAACGCCCAATCGACCGGTTCGACGCCCGGTTCCGATCCCTATGCGCGCCAGACCGTCTCGTTCGAGAGTGAGATGGACAGGACGCTCGGCGCCAATGTGGTCGGAGTCAAATCGATCGGCGTCGACCCGTCGCCTTTCAAGCTCGAGCGCGACCCCGGCAATCCGGCTGCGGACGAAGGCGGCATGGTGAAGATGCCAAACGTCGACGTGTTGACGGAGCTCGCCGATATGCGGGAAGCCAATCGCAGCTACGAGGCCAATCTCCAAGTCGCGAAACAATCGGCGGATATGCTGAACACCACAATCAGTTTGATGAAAGACGCGTGAGCGTCCGCCTCATGGGGACAAAACGATGATCGAGAGTGTTGCTGGAGTTAGCTCCGCGGGTGTCAGCGCCGGTGTCCGTTCGCCTGCCGTCGCCGCCGCGTCGACCGAAGCGCCGAGCTTCGACCAGGCGCTGGCGCAAGTGATCGGCTCCGCGGTCAACACGCTACAAGCCGGGGAGGCGGTGGCCATCCAAGGCGTCCAAGGCGCTGTCTCGCCGATGAAAGTCGTGGACGGGGTGATGGCGGCTCAACGTTCGCTGCAGACCGTTCTTGCGATCCGCGACAAGGCGGTCTCCGCCTATCAAGAAGTCGCTCGCATGGCGATCTGATCGAGTTGCGATCTCGGTGCGCACATTTAAGCTGAAACGAAGGATGTTGAGATGAGAGCGTTGGCGATCGCGGCGACGGGCATGAGCGCCCAGGAACAAAATCTGGAAGTGATTGCGAACAATGTCGCCAACATCAACACGACAGGCTTCAAGCGCTCCCGAGCGGAATTCACCGATCTCATCTATCAGACCGAACGCCTGATGGGCGTTTCCAACCGGGGCCGCGACGCAACCGTTCCCGAAGGCGCTCAGATCGGCCTCGGCGTTCGCACAGCGGCGATCCGAAGCATTAATCTTCAGGGCGCCCTGACCAACACGGGCAACCAACTCGATCTGGCGGTCAATGGCCGGGGTTGGTTCCAGGTGACCACGCCGAATGGCGACACCGTCTATACCCGCGACGGGGCGTTCAACACCAACGCGAACGGCCAGCTTGTCACCATGGACGGGTATCAGGTGAGCCCGTCGATTCTCGTTCCCCAGACGGCGACCGCAGTCACCGTCAGCCAGACCGGGCTCGTCACCGCGACGGTCCCAGGGCAGACCACCCCGCAGCAACTCGGCCAATTGACGATCGCGAGTTTTGTCAACGAAGCGGGCTTAATGGCGCTCGGCGGCAATTATTTTCAGCAGACAGCCGCGTCTGGCCAGCCGACTGTCGGCGTTCCGGGCGACACGTCGTTCGGGATCATCCAGCAGGGCTATGTCGAGGCCTCCAACGTCGATCCCGTCACCGAGATCACCAACCTCATTGCGGCTCAGCGCGCCTATGAAATGAACTCCAAGGTCATCCAGGCGGCAGACCAGATGTCAGGCACCATCTCCAACCTCCGCGGCTAGGTTCAATCCGAGAGACTCGATCAATGCGCCTCACTCAAGTTCGCTTGCTTCTCAAAGTCGCGATCGTCTTGTTCGCCGCTGTTTGCGCTGTCCCTTCGTCGGCGCAGGACGCCCTCGTGCCGACTCCGAAGTCGGTCATTTACCCGGGCGACATCATTCTCGACGCGATGCTCGTGGACGCTTCTAATGTCGCGCGGGACGGATCAGGCCCATTCGTCAATTCGCGCTCGCTCATCGTCGGCAAGGCTGCGCGGCTCACCCTGCTTCCGGGGCACGCGATTCCATTTTCAGGCATCTCCAATCGCAAACTCGTTTCCAACGGCGCCGAGGTCAAGCTCGTCTTTTCCGAGGGCGATCTCGTCATCATGACCACCGGCTCGGCGCTGCAAGACGGTTCGATCGGGGATATCGTCAGGGTTCGCAACGACGACAGCGGCGTCACTGTGTCCGGGGCCGTCCAGCCGGACGGCTCGGTCCAAGTGAGCGGGGGATAATGCGGCGACTGATTCTGGCTTTCGCGCTGTGCCTCGCCGCCGCGCCCGCGATCGCCGCTCGGATCAAGGATATCTCGGTCCTGCGCACCGCGCGCGACAGTCAGCTCGTCGGCTATGGCCTCGTCGTTGGTCTGCAGGGGTCGGGCGACACCTTGCGCAACGCGCCCTTCACCGAGCAATCCGTCCAAGCGATGCTTACGCACTTGGGTCTTGACGTACACGGAGCATCGCTCCGCAACCGCAATGTCGCGTCCGTCATTGTCACAGCGGATCTGTCAGCCGGCGTCGAGACCGGCACCCGGCTCGACGTCACAGTCTCGGCTCTCGGCGACGCGCCCTCTTTAATGGGAGGAACGCTGCTGCTTACCCAGCTTCAGGCGGCGGATGGAACGGTCTACGCGAGCGCCCAGGGCGCGGTCTCGGTGACCGGATTCGACGCCGTCGGCCAGGGCGAGACGTTGTCCCAGGGCGTGCCGACCGCGGGCCGCATCCCGAATGGCGCCATTGTCGAGCACCAGGTCCCGGGCTTCGGTGATGAATTGCGCTCGATGCTCGAATTGAAGAACCCGGACTACGCGACGGCTGTCAGGATTGTCGACGCGATCAACGCCTACTCCCGCGAGCGATTCCGGGCGAGCGCCGCCTACGAGGTCGACAGCCGCAGAGTCGAATTGTTTCGCCCCCGCAGGATCTCGTTCCCTCGATTCATGGCCGAAATCGGCGAGCTCCAAGTCGACCCGGATATGGCGGCGCGCGTTGTTCTCGACGCGCGAACCGGCACGGTGGTGGTCGGCCAGGACGTCCAGATTTCGACCGTCGCGGTGACTTACGGAACGCTGACGGTTCGGGTCGCCGAGCGGCCGCGGGTGTCGCAACCCGCCCCGTTCTCGAACGGCCGAACGGTGGTTACGCCCGACACGCGAATTGACGTCGAGCAGGGCGGTGGGCCCGTCGCCATCTTCGGCGGATCAAGTCTCCGAGCGCTGGTCGCCGGTCTCAATCGCATCGGCGTCAAGCCGCCGGGAATCATCGCGATCCTTCAGGCGATTAAAACCGCTGGAGCCCTGCAAGCCGATCTCGTTATTCAGTGACCGGGCATGCGGGTCCCATTGCGGTCCTACCGTTAACTCAAGTCAGCCTAGCGCAAGTCGCGCGATCGAGGATGGCGCCGTCCTCGAGGCCGACAAATGCCCTGTCTTTCCCTATCACACCGTTTGAGGATCCGATTGCTTAGCGCGCGCTTGGCCATGAGCCTGGCGGCCATTCTCCTGGCCGGCACGGCGTTCGCCCAGGACGGGCGAGCACCGGAGAAGGAAAAGCCAAAAGCAGCTGCGAACAAAGCGCCCGATAAAGCCACTATCGACAAACCGGGGGATGCCGAAGTCAGCCGCTTCTGCGCCAACGCCGCCCCGTCGATAGCCGAGGCGCGCGTCGCCTGGGAGACGAAGCAACTCAGTGACCTCGACGCCCAGGTCAAACAGCGACTAGCCGATCTCGAAAAAGCGGAAGCTTCGATACAAGATTGGGTGACGAAGCGGGACGCGATGCTCAAGTCGGCGAGCGACGACCTTGTGGCCATTTACGCCAAAATGGACCCGCAGGCCGCCGCCACTCAGATCGCCGGAATGGATGATCAGATGGCCGCCGCGATCCTTGAGAAACTCAAGGCAGGCGCGGCAAGCGCGATCCTCAACGAGATGGAGGCGGACAGGGCGAGCAAACTTGCGATCGTTCTCTCGGGCGCAAGCAGCGCGGGTAAAAAATCCTGATGCGGCTCGTCCTCCCGCTGCTGTTGCTGGCGATCGCAATGTCGATGACCGGTTGCTGGACGAGCGCCAACGAATTCATGCGCGAACCTTTCTTCTCGCCGGTTGGCGCGGGACTTGTCACAGATGAAACCGCGAGCATTCAGACCGCGAAAGTGCTCCCCCCTTCTCCGCCTTCCGGAAATGTGACGCCGCCGTCTCTTTATAGCCAGCCACGCATCGCCAATGTCGGCGACATCGTGCGCGTGTTGATTTCGATGAACGACAAGGCGACCCTTGGCAACGCATCGGGTCGGTCGCAAACAACGACCGACAGCGGCGTGATCGACTTTGGCTATAACAGTGGCTCGTCATCGGGCTCGTCTAGCCAGCCCGCCAAAGTTCAAGGCGACCTCACGTCCTCGGCCTCGACTCAGGGAACGGGCAACATTGACCGGTCCGAGCAGATTCAAGTGTCGGTGGCGGCGGTCGTCACCCGTGTCCTTCCTAACGGCAATCTCGTCATCTCGGGATCGCAGGAAGTGCGTGTCAATTACGAGATGCGTCAGCTGACCGTCGCGGGGATCGTCAACCCGCTCGACATCTCGCTGAACAACACGGTTGCTTATGACCGGATTGCCGAAGCTCGCATCTCCTATGGCGGTCGTGGACGCCAGAGCGACTTTCAGCAGCCGGCCTGGGGACAACAAGTTTACGACGCCGTCAGGCCATTCTAGCGGGAGCGCCGATGTCCGAGTCCGCGTCGCCGCAGGTCGTTAAGGAGTTTTCACGGCGAGGATCGATGATCGAAGTTGCGATCGTGATCGCTCTCGCCGCCTGCGGAGGCGCCGCTTTCGAAATGTTGCGTCCCGCCGCCCCGCCGGCAGCGGACAAGTCGACGCAGGAATCATCGGCTAGCGTGATTGCCGCCGAACGTTCCACGATCGTCGATTTGCCGCCGATCGTCACCAACCTTGGCGCGCCGCAAGACACCTGGGTTCGGCTTGAGGCGTCGATCATCTTTGACCCGAGGGCTTTGCCGCACCCCGAAGCCGTAGCTGGCCAGATCGGTGACGACGCCCTCGCTTATCTCCGAACCGTCACATTGCATCAGCTCGAGGGGCCGATTGGCCTCGAAAACATCCGCCAGGATCTCAACGAGCGCGCGGCGACCCGTAGCGGCGGCAAGGTGCGAGCTTTGGTTATCAAAACATTGGTGGTGCAATGAAACGCCCAATCTGCCTAGCCGCCGCGCTTCTGACGGCGAGCGGTCCGGCCGTGGCGCAGAGCGTCGACCTGAATTCTCTCGTTCCTGCCGGCGGCGCCACGGCGAGCGGCCGAATCATCGAACTCGTCGCGATTCTGACGGTGCTTTCGGTCGCGCCCGGTCTCCTCATCATGGTGACGAGCTTCACTCGATTCATTGTCGCGCTTTCGTTTCTGCGCTCCGGCCTCGGCTTGCAGAGCGCGCCGGCCAATCTTGTGCTCATCAGCCTGTCGTTGTTCATGACCTTCTTCGTCATGGCGCCGACCTTCGACCAGGCTTGGCAAAAAGGGCTCAAGCCGCTCATGGATAATCAGATCAGCCAGCAGGACGCGCTCGCCGCAGTCTCCGAGCCGTTCCGGGAATTCATGCTCAGTCAAGTTCGGGAGAAGGATATGGCGCTGTTCGAGGGTCTGTCCAAAGGACGCTTCGACGTCGCTGACCGCTCGAAGGCGGATCTGAGGCTCCTCATCCCCGCCTTCATGATTTCCGAGCTCCGTCGCGGTTTTGAGATCGGGTTTCTGATTGTTTTGCCGTTTCTGGTCATCGACATGATCGTTGCGACGCTGACCATGTCGATGGGCATGATGATGCTGCCGCCCTCGGTGATCTCGCTCCCCGTCAAGATTCTTTTCTTCGTGTTGATCGACGGCTGGAACCTCCTGATCGGGAGCCTCGTGCGCTCGGCAAGCTGATCGAGCGCGTTAAGTTAGCTTGGCGCAAGGCCGCGCGGCTCAAATGGACCATACCGTCGAGGACACTCTATGAGCATTTTGAACACCAGCGTCTCGGGTATGCAGGGCAATTCGAACTGGCTATCAACCATTTCCCAGAACGTCGCTAACGCCAACACCACCGGCTACAAGAACGTCGAGACGGACTTTTCCAGCCTGGTCGATCAAATCTCTAACGGCAACGCGGATTTTGGCGGCGTCTCCACCACCCAGGTTTCGCTCAACGGGCTCCAAGGCAATGTCGTCTCGACGTCAACGGCGACCGACCTTGCCGTCCAGGGCTCGGGCTTCTTTGTCGTGTCCGACTCCAGCGGGTCACTCTACCTGACGCGCAACGGCTCTTTCACGCCCGACGCATCAGGAAATCTCGTCAACAGCGCCGGCTACTACTTGATGGCGTCGAACGTGCAAAACGGCGTTACGCCGGTCGCCGCGAACTCGCTGACCGGTCTTCAGAAGGTCAATGTCGTTAACGCCGGCCAGACGGCGACGGCGACCACGACCGGCTCGCTCACCGCGAATCTGCCATCGACCGCGACCCCGGTCGCCGCCGCCAATTTGCCGTCCGCCAATGCAGCGAGCTCGACCTACACCGAAGCAACGTCGCTGGTCGTGTACGACAATCTGGGCGGCTCCCACACGATCAATCTTTATTACACCAATACCGGGTCGAACACCTGGGAGGTCGATGCATTCGACGCGTCGAAAGCGTCCGCCAGCGGCGGTTTTCCCTATTCGTCAGGCCCGCTCGCGACGCAGACCCTCACGTTCAATCCGACGACCGGAGCTCTGTCTTCCGGCTCGCCACTTTCGCTGACGGTACCGAACGGTCAGTCGATGAACCTCGATTTGAGCAACATGACGCAGCTTGCGGCAGGCTTCAACGTTACGGCCGCCACCGCGAACGGCAATGCGCCAAGCGGCATCAGCGGGGTCTCGATTTCGACCGCGGGTTCTTTGACGTTCAACTACGCGAACGGGACGTCCAAAGTCGCCTACGACATTCCGCTGGCCAACGTCGTCAGTCCCGACAATCTCGCTTCGGTCAATGGCGGCGCCTATTTGCAAACATCGGCCTCGGGTCCTGTTTATCTCGGGACGGCCGGCGGCGCGGGTTTCGGCTCGATCGAAGCCTCATCGCTTGAAAGCTCGACAGTCGATCTCGCCACGGAACTGACCGATATGATTCAGGCGCAAAGCGCGTACGAGGCCAACTCCAAAGTATTTCAGACGGGCGCCGACATTCTCGACGTCCTGAACGGGCTTAAGCCGTGAACTCGAACAAGCCTGGGAAGCCCCGATGAGCTTGTCGACCGCGTTCAACGTTATCAGCTCTTCCTTCGGCGCCAACGCGGCGCAGACTGCTGTCGTTTCGAACAACATCGCCAACGTCAATTCACCCGGCTATTCGCGAGAGATCGCGAACGTGGTCACAAATTCCTACGGTGGCGCGGACGTCGACTCGATTACCCGTGAGGCCAACGCCGCGCTCCTGGAGCAGGTCTCGAGCTCGACATCGCAAGCCGCCGCGCAGCAGGCGATTTCCGATGGGTTGACGACGCTCGCCCAAACCGTCGATGACAGCTCTTCGACCTCCACGACCTCGGGCGCGACCCAAAACGGCGCCTCCCCGTCGGCCATGCTGGCGAACCTGCAAAGCGCGCTCACGACCTACGCGGATTTGCCGACCTCATCGTCCGCGGCCGACGCGGTGGTGTCGGCCGCCTCCGATCTCACCTCGTCGCTGAATAGCGCGAGCGCGTCGGTCCAGCAGGTCCGTGAAACCGCAGACCAGAACATGGCCTCGTCGGTTGGCGCGATCAATTCGCTGCTCAATCAGTTCACGACCGCCAACAACGCCGTCGTTACGGGACTTCAGACCGGCGCCAACATCAGCAGCGCCGAGGACACGCGCGACTCGATCGTGACCCAGCTCGCCCAGCAGATCGGCGTCTCAACCACCGTCGCCGCCAATGGCTCCGAGTCGATTTACACCGATAGCGGCGTGACCCTGTTCCAGGACACGCCGCGCACGGTTGCGTTCACCCCAACGCCGACGCTGGTCGATGGCGCGAGCGGCGGCGCGGTCAGTGTCGACGGCGTGCCGATCACCGGCGCCAGTTCGCCAATGCCCATTCAATCGGGCGCACTCGCCGGTTATACGGCGATACGCGATACGCTCGCGCCCGAATATCAGGCCCAGCTGGACCAGATCGCCGGCGGTCTCATCAACGCATTCGGAGAAAGCGACCAATCGGCAACCCCCACGCTGCCGTCGTTGCCGGGCCTGTTCACGACGCCGGGAGAGACCAGCCTGCCCTCGATGTCGGCGACCACGGGTCTCGCCGCCGCGATCGAGGTCAATCCGAATGTCGATCCGTCGCAGGGCGGCAATCCGAATCTGCTGCGCGACGGCGGCATCTCCGACCCGGGAAATCCAGCCTATACCTACAACACGACCGGCGCCGCGAGCTACACGGGGCGCATCCAGGAGCTTATCAGCGGTATCAGCGCAACGCAGAGCTTCGACCCGTCCGCAGGCCTCGACTCGTCGGCTAGCCTCACCGACTACGCCAACGCCTCCGTGAGCTGGGTTCAAGCCCAGAACCAGCAAGCGAGCGACGCCTCCTCCTATCAAAACGCGGTCGCGACGCAGGCGACCTCGGCTTTGTCGAACGCGACCGGCGTCAATCTCGATACTGAGATGACCAACATGCTGAACCTCGAAAACTCCTACGCTTCGACAGCGAAGCTGCTGACGACCGTCAACAGCATGTTCTCGGCTCTGTTGCAGGCGGCATGACGACCGTGGGCGCAAATTTCGTTTCGACCAACTACCTGGCCAATAGCCTGGTGGCTCCGGTCATGCAGGCTCAGTCGCAGCTCACCAGCGTCATGACCGAAGAATCGACCGGCCAATACGCCAATCTCGGCTTGCAGCTGGGCGATCAGTCCGGCTACGAGCTTTCGCTCAAAGAACAGGTCGGTCAGTTGCAGACGCTGACTACCGGCAACAGCCTCGCGTCCACCAACATGTCAACCGCGCAGAGCGCGTTGTCCGCTATCCAGTCAAGCGCCCAGACGACGCTCAACGATCTTGCGGCGTGGACGCCGACCGGGACATCCGGCGCCTCGCTACAGAACTTGGGTCAATCGGCGCTGCAGTCGCTCATAAGCGGGGCTAACACGACCTCGGGCGACCAGTATGTTTTTGGCGGAATCAATTCCGCCGTCGCGCCGATGACGGACTATTATTCGACCCCCGCTTCGGCCGCCAAAACAGCGATCGATCAGGCTTTTCAGACTACGTTTGGCGTCCTGCCCAGCGACCCGGGCGCGGCGAACATCTCCGCGTCGGCGATGCAGAGCTTTCTTTCCGGGCCGTTCGCGGCGCTCTTTCAAGGCGCCTCGTGGAGCGCAAACTGGTCGTCCGCCTCGAGCGTCAACACGAGCGCCGAGATTGCGCCTGGACAGACCGTCACAACTTCGACCAACGCCAATCAGCCGGGTTTTCAGCAATTGGCCCAGGCATACGCGATGCTGAGCGAATTCGGCGGAACCGCCCTCAGCACTGACGCGCAGCAGGCAGTGGCCACGGCGGCCTCCTCGCTCGTTTCGCAGGGCGTCGATTCGATGATCAACACGCAGGCCGTGCTCGGCGAAAGCCAGAGCGCCGTCACCAACGCCAACAATTCGATGAGCTCACAGCTCACGATCCTGCAAGGCCAGCTTGGCAATCTCGATAACGTCAATTCGACCGCAACGGCCACGCAGATCAGCAGTCTGACCACTCAGATCCAGATGGCTTACGAACTCACAACGCGGCTGCAGCAGCTCAATTTAGCTCAGTACCTGCCCGTTGCCTGAAGCGTGAAGGATGCAATGTACGAATTCGCATACAATAATGTGATCGAGGATTCCCATCAGACCCTGCGCGCCCGCGAGCGGGCGGCGATGGATCGGGTGATTGGGATGCTGCGCGCCGCGCAGGAGAATGGCCCTCAGTCCCGCGAGCTTATCGACGCGCTGTTCTATCTCCGCCGCCTATGGATGATTTTCATGGGCGACCTCAACGATCCGAACAATGAGCTGCCGGACCAGCTCCGGGCCGGGATCATCTCGATTGGCGTCTGGATGATGAAAGAGATCGACCGCGTGCGCGGGGGCCACAGCAGCGACCTGACGCCAATGATCGAGATCAACGTGCTGATCCGCGACGGGTTGAAGTGAGGGTCATCTCGGCATGAACATCACGCTCAGAGCCGGAGAACGGTTCTTCATCAACGGCGCAGTCATCCGCATTGACCGAAAGGCCTCGATCGAACTTCTGAATGAGGTCACCTTCCTACTCGAAAACCATGTGATGCAAGCCGAGGAAGCGACAACGCTGGTCCGTCAGATCTATTTCGCTGTCCAAATCATGCTGATGGACCCGACGGCCGCAGCCAGCGCGACGCCGCTCGCCCGTTCGCTGATCGAATCCGCGCTTGCGGCCTATCGCGCGCCTGAATTGACTGCAGGGCTCAGAAACGTTGACGCCTCGCTCGGCCGGGGGCGCAATTTCGAAGCCCTGAAAGCCCTGCGCGGCCTGTTTGCCTTGGAGGACAAGGAGCTTCAGCCGCTCGCCGAAACGCCGAGCGCCGCCTGAAAGGAGAACACTATGACTGTCACCGCCACGACCCCCGTCTCATCCACTGCAGCGTCAACTTCAACCAGTTCGTCCACAGCGGCTGCGGCGACCCAAAGCCTAAGCTACAACGACTTTCTGACACTTCTCATGGCGGAAATGAAAAACCAGGACCCGACACAGCCCATGGACCCATCGCAAATGGTGTCACAACTCGCCACGGTCTCCGAGGTCGGGCAAGCAGTCCAGACTAATACGACCCTGGCCTCGCTCTTGACTGCAACTTCGCTCAGCCAGGCCGAGCAACTCGTTGGCCACACGGTCACCTCCGCTGACGGATCAACTTCGGGCGAGGTCGCCTCGGTCAGCGTCGGCAGCGCGGGCGCGGTCGCCACGCTGACCAATGGCTCGACCGTTTCGCTCGCCACCGGCGCGAGCGTGCAGTGAACGAAGGCGACGCGATTGATCTCGTCCAGTCGGCGATCTGGATGGTGGTGATCGGCGCCGGGCCTTGCGTTGGAGCGGCTATGGCGGTCGGCGTGGTCATCGCGCTCTTGCAGGCGTTGACCCAAATCCAGGAGATGACCCTCACCTTCGTGCCGAAGATGATCGCTGTCTTTGTCGCAGCGAGTCTCACCGCCTCGTTCGTCGGATCCAAGTTTTCAATCTTCACCCAGTCCATCTACGGGCGGATCGAGCAGGGTTACAAATAGGCTCTAGACGGCCCAGAGCGGGGGGAATTGCGAGCTCATCCATCTCGCCAGCGCCGCATTGACCTCGACAGGCTTCTCTTGCGCCATCCAATGGCCGGAGGGAACGGTGACTTCGGTCAAGTTGCTGCAATGGCCGCGCATCGGTTGGGCGAAATTTGAGACGAGGGTCTCGCATACATAGTCATACGCGCCGTGCAGGAATAGCACGGGCATGTCGAGCCTCCAGTTTGCCTTGGCGCGCTCGGCGTAGGCGCTGTTGGCCCGCCAATTCATGTACCAGCTATTGGGGCCGAAGAACCCATTGCGCTCGAGTGCGGCGACGTAGCGATGTTCGTCATCCTCGCCGAGCACGGCAGCGTCGCGCGGAACATCGGGGGCCCGATTGCCGCGAAACCAACCGCCATTGGCCCGGGTGAAGGCAGTCCGCGCGGGCTTGGCCTTGCCCGCGGGATCACCGGCGCGGAAAAGCGCTCGGACGGTCGCGGCGACGTCGTTCTCAAACCCAGCCTCCGCGAGCTCGAAATTCTCGCGGTAGAACAATTGATAGTCCCATTGCGCCGCCGGAAACTGGTCGGCCGGATAGACGGTCCGGTCGGCCAGCGGAACGACGGTCTCGACCGCAAAGCCCTCCGGTATATAGGGCACACAGAGGTTGGCGACGCCGTGACAGCGCTCGGGATGATGCTGGGCAATCGACCAGACGACGGGCGAGCCCCAATCGTGGCCGACCCAGATCGCCTTCTTCGCCCCGAGCGAGTTTAAGAGCTCGATCATGTCCGCGACAACTGGTTCCAGCGCATAGTCCTCATGGCGCGGATAAACGCAGGAGCGGCCGTAGCCGCGCATGTCGGGCGCAACCGCGCGAAACCCTAAGCCGCCAAACACGGGAAGCTGCCCAGACCAGGAGATCGCCAGCTCCGGCCAGCCATGCACGAAGATGATCGGCGTCGCCTGCGCCGCTCCGCAAGACAGAAAGAAAGTCGTATGCCGCGCGCTCTTGGCGACGTGCTCCAGAATGGGGGAACTCATGCTGCTCTCCGGCGCATCGGCTTTCGATGGCGAATGTAAGGCCGGCATGCAGACATTCAGGTAGCGGGCCTCGACTGCCGCGACAACTCCCTCCTCGATCCTGGCGCAAGGTTCGCGGCCCACTCTCGCCGCTGGGGGCCGAGTGCCGGGTCCCTATTGAACGAGGGCGGCGATGTCATTGACGGCGGTCGGAAGCGCGCCGGCGGCAAACCGCGGCGGCAAGGACATCGCGTTCGCCGTCGGCATCGTCCTTATCCTTTGCCTCTTCTTCCTGCCGGTTCCCGCGGTGATGATCGACTTCGGCCTTGCGCTGTCGATCGCGCTTTCTGTCCTCATCCTTATGGTGGCGCTCTGGATTCAAAAGCCGCTCGAGTTCTCGGCCTTCCCGACCGTCCTCCTGGTCGCGACGATCTTACGACTCGCGCTCAACATTTCGACCACCCGGCTGATCTTATCGCACGGCGAACAAGGCCCGACGTCGGCCGGCTACATCATCGGCGGCTTCGCTCACCTCGTGATGGGCGGCGATTTCGTCATTGGCATTATCGTCTTTCTGATCCTGGTGACGATCAACTTTTTGGTCATCACCAAAGGCGCCACCCGCATCGCCGAGGTCGGCGCGCGTTTCACCCTGGACGCCATTCCTGGCAAGCAGATGGCGATCGATGCGGACCTCTCGGCCGGCCTCATTGACGAGAAAGTGGCGCAGGCGCGCAGGCGCGAGCTCGAGGAGGAAAGCGCCTTCTTCGGTTCGATGGACGGCGCATCGAAGTTCGTGCGCGGCGACGCGATCGCGGGCCTCATCATCCTCGCGGTCAATATTTTCGGCGGCATTGTCATCGGCGTCACCCGGCACAGCCTGACGCTTGGCGCCGCGGCCGACGTCTTCACCAAGCTCTCGGTCGGCGACGGCCTGGTGACGCAGATTCCCGCGCTCATCATTTCGCTCGCCGCCGGCCTGCTCGTGGCCAAGGGAGGCACCCGTGGGTCGGCAGACAAAGCCGTCATCGACCAGTTGAGCGGCTATCCAAACGCGCTCTTTCTCGCGGCGCTGGCGATGGCGGTGCTCGGCGTTGTTCCCGGGCTGCCTTTCCTGCCATTCGCTCTCATAGGCGGATTGATGGCGTTTGTCGGCATCGCGATCCCGAGGCGCATCGAGAAGGACCGCGTCGCCGAGGCGGAGAGAGCCACGGCGAAAGAGGAGCGGGCAAAGGCTGAAGCGCGCTCGTCGATCAGGGAACAGCTCAAGTCTTTCGAGATCGAGCTGGTCCTAAGTAAGGAACTAAACGCCGCGCTGTTGCCGTCGCGCGACGAGATCGGCTCTCGCATCGGCAAAATGCGGCGCAAGTTCGCGCGCCAATATGGCTTCGTTGTTCCAGAGATCCGCCTCACGGACGATATCAAGGCGGCGCCGAGAACTTATCAGATCAAGATTCATGGCGCCGCCGTCGCCACGCAGGAGTTGCGGGTTACAAACCATCTCATCGTCATTGGTGACGGGCCTCGCCCCGATCTGCCCGGGGACGAAGTGCGGGAACCTGCTTTCGGCATTCGAGCGATCGCGATCCCCGAGGCGTTCGTCAAGGACGCGAGGCGCGCAGGCTTCAAGCCCGTCGATCCTGTCTCAGTGCTGCTCACCCATTTGAGCGAAGTCATCCACAACAACCTCGCTCACCTGTTGTCGTACAAGGATATGCGCGCGCTGCTCGATCGGCTCGAGCCCGAGTACAAGCGGCTGCTTGACGACATGTGCCCGTCGCAGATTTCGCAGTCGACGCTGCTCGCGGCGCTGAAGCTTTTGCTCGCGGAGCGGGTCTCCATCCGAAATCTCAGTCTCATTCTGGAGGCGGTGGCGGAAGTGGCCCCGCACGTGCGCCGACCTGAGCAGATCGTGGAGCAGGTTCGAGTGCGGCTTTCCCAGCAGATCTGTGGGGACCTGGCCGATGAAGGCGCCCTTGCCGTCCTGAGGCTCGGCAACCGCTGGGATCTCACGTTTCATCAGGCCCTCAAGCGGGACGCGAAGGGCGACGTGATCGAATTCGACATTGACCCCCGCGTGATGGAGCAATTCGCGGCCGAAGCTTCCGCGGCGATCCGCAAGCGGATGGACGAGCGACGCTTGTTCGCCCTCGTCACGGCGGCCGAGACTCGACCCTATGTGCGAATGATCATTGAACGCATGTTCCCGACCTTGGCGGTCTTGTCGCAGCTCGAAATCGCGCGTGGGTTCGAGGTGAAGTCATTGGGCGCGATCGCGTGACCGCGCTCATCTCTGGCGCTATGACGGCGCCCCAGGCGCTCGCGCCGAGGGCCGCGCTTGGAGCCTTCGTGCTGTTCTGCCGCATCGGCGGATGCCTCATGCTGGCGCCGGGATTCTCGAACACGCAGATCCCAACCCAGGTTCGCCTGTTCGTGGCTCTCGCGGTCACCCTGACGCTGACGCCGCTGTTGCTCGAGCGTGTGCCTAGCGCCGCGTTGGGCGACGATCCGATCCTCACCCTTCGGGTGGTGGTCGTCGAATCCTTGGTCGGCGGCATGATCGGGGTTCTGGCGAGGCTCTTCTACTTCGCGCTTGAGGCCCTTGCTGTGGGGGCGGCGACGATGCTCGGATTCGCCAGTCCGTCCGGATTCCAGATCGAGAATGACGAGCCCATGGCGCCATTGGCGACGCTCATCTCCCTTGCCGCGATCGCGCTCCTGTTCGCGGCCAATCTCCATTGGGAGCTTTTGCGCGGGCTCGTGGCCTCATACGACGTCGTGCCGGTCGGCGCTGACTTCAATGCGCGACTGGCGCTGAAGCAAATCGCCGACGTGCTGGGAGAATCGTTCAGGCTCGCGCTTCGGATCGCTTCCCCCTATGTGATCTACGCTCTCGTGGTCAATCTGGCGCTCGCGCTGATCAATCGCCTCACTCCGCAGGTCCAGGTCTTCTTTGTCGCCACGCCGTTTGTCGCCGCGGGCGGGCTGCTCTTGCTCTACTTCACCATCAAACCAGCGATCGAAGCCTTCGTCAGCGGCTTCGGCGTTTGGCTCATTTCCGGCTAGCTGATGAAAAAACGTCTCGACACGCTGACCCGTATCGGGAGGCTTCAGGCGCTCATGCACGATCACAGCCGCTGGCGGCTTCATTCGCTCGAACGCCAGCAAGCTGGATTGAACGACGATTTGAAGGCGGTCTTCGAGATCCTGAATGCTGATAGGATCGCCGATGGCGTTCATGCGGCGTTGTCCGCGCGCCACGTTCGCGCCTTGCAGGTGCGGCTTGATCAGCTGGCGCGCGAGCAAGATAGTGCGCGTGGTATCGTGCTCACGCATGGCGCCCGCGCGAAGCTCGCGGAGCTCGCGATCGAAGCGGCTGCCCTCGAGCATCGGCGCTTGAGCGAACGCAAGGCGCTGGCGGAGATCATCGAACGCGCGATCGCCCGAAGCGCAAGCTCGACGTAAGCCTAAAAGAGGATCTTGGCGGCCTACGCACTCCCGCGGCGATCAATGTCCTTCAATCCTCGTACAGATGTCATTCTCGAAGTGGCGAGCGCGGCCGATCCATCGCGCGCGACCCTCGCTGCCCAGCGGCTGAACGCGCTCGCTGACCCCAACGCGACGACGGCCAGCTTTGCCGCCGACCTGGACCGGGCATCCGCCCAAGTGACCGCTGCGTCCGCGTCGATTGCGGGCGGCGCCGACGCGCGCTCGCGCCTCGCCGCAGCGCAGGCTAGCCCGGACAAGACGAAACAGGCGAAGACTCAGTTCGAAGCGATGATGCTGAACTCGTTCGTCAGCGAGCTCTTGCCGAAGGACACCGGCGAAGTCTTCGGCCAGGGGATGGCCGGCGACATGTGGCGATCGATGCTTGCCGAGCAGGTTTCGACGCAGATCGCCAAGTCTGGAAAGCTTGGCCTCGCGAGGCGCCTTTTCGCCACCCATGAGGTCACCGCACATCCAGGGCGCGTGGGCGAAGCTGCAAAGAGCGCCGGCGCGCCTGCCGCCCAGATGAGCGCCAACATTCTGTCGGCGCCGGCCGTCGCCGACCCTGGAAATGGCGCGGTGCTGTTCGCTGGACGCAAACCCGCATGAGCCAACCGCCGCGCCGAGCGGAGTCGTCCGTGGCCGCCACGGCATTGCCGATCATCGAACGTCTCAGCGCGACCATCGAAGCCGAGAATCACGACCTCGAACAGGGCCGGAGGGTCAAATACGAGGCCTACAGTCTCAGCAAGAACCAGAGTCTGCTCGAACTCAATCGCTTAGCGCCGACGCTCGCCGGCGCCGTAGTCGTGGCTGGGCCATTGCGCGATGCGCTGGCTGACCTTCACGCCAAGCTCGAGATCAATCGGCGAGCGCTGGCGGTGCAGCTCCGGGCTTGCGAAGCGGTCTCGGAGATCATCACCCGCGCCATCCAAGATGGCCAGTCCGATGGAACCTACACCGCCCTCCCCTGGAGGGGATCGCGCGGATGATCAAGGGCGTGCTCGTCGGTGTCGTTGCGGTTGCTGCCGTGATCGCGGGCGAGATGGGAGCTGACAAGGTCGTCGCCATGCGCGAAACGCGCTCGACTTCAGCTGGGGCGAAGACGACGGAAGCGCGCAAGACCCATGAGATCAACGTCCCTCGCATCAAGGATGGCGCGATCAAGGGTTACGCGGTCATGCTCTTAAGTTACACCGTCGATCTGAATGCGCTGAAGACGGCGGCGATGGCGCCGGACTCAATCCTGGTCGATGAGGCGTTTCGCTATGTCTACGGCGACGATACGATCGACTTCGATCATCTTGATCGGTTCGATTTCGCAAAGATGAGCAAAGCGCTCGTTGGCGCAATCAACGCACGGGTGAAGAGCGACGTGGTCGTCGACGTCGGCGTGCAAGAATTCACCTACGAGCCGATCAGCGCGGGGCCCGGGCGCCCGGCGCCTTAGCGTGCTCGCGTCGCCTCGGCCTTGGAGGCGGCGATCAAATCCACGAACCGGCGGAAGAGGTAGTGGCTGTCGCGGGGCCCAGGCGAAGCCTCGGGATGATATTGCACGGAGAAGGCCGGCCGGTCCGAGAGCGCGATCCCGCAGTTCGAGCCGTCAAACAACGACACATGCGTTTCCTCGGCGTTCATGGGCAGGGTCGCCCGATTGACCGCGAACCCATGGTTCATCGACACGACCTCGACCTTGCCAGTGGTGAAGTCCTTGACCGGATGGTTCGCGCCATGATGGCCCTGCGGCATTTTGAGGGTCCGCGCGCCGACCGCGAGCCCCAAGAGCTGATGGCCGAGGCAAACCCCAAACAGCGGCATCTTCGTTTCCAGGAGCGACTGAATTGTCGGCACGGCGTATTCGCCGGTGGCCGCCGGATCGCCGGGTCCGTTGGAAAGTACGACGCCGTCGGGCTTGAGCGCTAGAATGTCCTCCGCGCTTGCCGTCGCCGGAACCACCGTCACCGCGCAGCCGCAGTCGTTAAGAAGCCTAAGGATGTTGCGCTTGGTCCCGTAGTCGATCGCGACCACGTGAAAGCGCGTCGCTTCCCTTTGGCTGTAGCCATCTTCAAGCGTCCAGCTGGTCTCGTCCCAGTCGTAGCGCTGCGTCGAGCCCACCGCTGGAACGAGGTCCATCCCGTCGATTCCGGCCCAGGCGGCTGCCCTGGCGCGCAAGGCATCGAGGTCGAAGGCGCCGTCTGTCGAATGGGCGATCACGGCGTTCGGCATGCCCCGCTCGCGAATGAGCGTTGTCAGCGCGCGCGTGTCGATCCCGGTCAAGCCGACGATCCCTCGGGACTTCAGCCAGCTGTCGAGTCGCCCGTGAGCGCGAAAATTGGATGGGCCCGAAATGTCAGCGCGCATGATGGCGCCAATCGCGGCTGGCGCGGCTGCAGGATTGACGACTTCGATGTCCTCGTCGTTGACGCCGACGATCCCGATATGCGGGAAAGTAAAAGTGATGATCTGGGCGGCGTAGGAGGGGTCGGTCAGGATCTCCTCATAGCCCGTCATCGCCGTGTTGAAGCAGATCTCGCCGACCGCCGAACCGGTCGCGCCGACCCCGAAGCCCTCAATCACCGCTCCGTCCGCAAGCACGATTACGCCGGTCGCGATGCGCGGAAGCCATCCGGAAGAAGCATCGTCCGTGGCTGGCGCGAGGTTGGTTCGTGTTGCGCTTAACATGCGGCTGTGCTTAAGCGCCGCCCTTGCTGCGCGTCAAGCTTGGCGCGTCCGATCCAATGATTGAGGAGACTCATGCCCAATTCAGCGCCGTTGCGCGACACTGTGGCCACACAAATGAAGGAGGCGATGAAGGGAGGGCACAAGCTTCGTGTCGGCGCCCTGCGTCTCATCATGGCCGCGCTGAAAGAACGGGAAATCGAGGCGCGCGGCGCCGGCAAGATCGTGAGCCGCGCCGACGAACTCGCGCTGCTGACCAAGATGGTGAAATCCCGCCAGGAGTTGGCGGCGATCTACGCGGAGGCTGGACGCAAGGAACTAGCGGAGCAGGAAACCGCCGAGATTGCGGTCATTAGCGAATTCCTGCCCCGGCAGATGGATGAAGCGGCGGTGATCGCGGCCGCGAAGTCCGCCATCGCTTCAACCGGCGCGACGAGCATCAAGGACATGGGCAAGGTGGTCAACGCGCTCAAGGCGGCGCACGCTGGCGAGATGGATTTCGCGAAGGCGAGCGCGATCGTGAAGGGACTGCTTTCCGGCTAAGCGCTGGGGAAGCCCTGATCGCCGCACCCTGAGAGCATCCGCGCGAAAAGCGCCGGGGCGCCGTTGCGATCTTGGATAAGACCATCTCTCTTCGGCGAGCTCACGGTTTGGCTCGCTGTCGTGCTGACAGTGGCGCAGGCGCGAGTCTTAGGGGCGACGACCGCAATTGGTCACGTCAATCCGACGATCGAGGTGTTCCACGTATGGGCGAAGGAGG
This sequence comes from uncultured Alphaproteobacteria bacterium, assembly GCA_963737365.1. Lineage (GTDB taxonomy): Bacteria > Pseudomonadota > Alphaproteobacteria > Rhizobiales > Beijerinckiaceae > Roseiarcus. Next base: position 82,127 of record CAVTSD010000001.1, on the reverse strand, counting down.
CGCAATTACGTGGGTTGCTGAGCGAGGTCGATCCGGGACATCCAAGTCTCCCCGCGGCTCTGGCCGTCGGCAAGCAGCGCCGATGCGCTGTTTGAGTGGCCGGGTCGAGGACGCGGATGAATCGAAGAATCGACATTTTCTTGACAAGTCGAGATGGACTATATATTGTTTTTCAGAAAAGAGAATGACTTAAGGGTCCACCAACCTTGTTAAACACGACCCACGAGGATTGGCGTCAAACACAAACAAAAGAAAAACTCGGAGTGGAGCCGCAAGCGCTCACCCGCTTGAAGCAGACCCAGTAGTGGTTGCGGGAAGGCGCCGTCCGCCGGTCAAAAAAAGTTGCACAAAAGCGCATTTAAGCTGCTGAACTTGTTGAGTTGCGTAACATTGTGCGCGGGCGGTAAGGCCACTGGATCAAAGGCTGGCTGGCGAAACGGTTACACCCTGAGCGGCATAAGCACGAAAAGCGCCGGAGCGCCTTCGCGGTCCTGGATGAGTGTTGGGGAGCCCGGATCGGCCAAGCGGATCAAGGCGGTGTCGGACGATAACTGGCCGACGATATCGAGCAGATAGCGGGCGTTGAAGCCGATATCGATCGGCGCGGAATCGTAATCGGCCTCGATCTCCTCGGTGGCCGAGCCGGAGTCAGGATTGTTGACCGAGAGCGTCATCTTGCCTTCGGTGATCGCCAGCTTGATCGCCCGGCCGCGCTCGGACGAGAGGGTCGCCACTCGATCGACCGCAGCCTTGAATGGATCCTTGTCGACGACGAGGCGCTTGTCATTACCGGTTGGAATGACCCGAGCATAATCGGGAAAAGTGCCGTCGATCAATTTCGTCGTCAGCACCACGTCGCCGAACTGAAAGCGCGCCTTGGCCGTCGAAATCTCGATCGTCACGTCCTGGTTCAAGTCTTCGAGCAGCTTCTGCACTTCGTTCACTGCTTTCCGGGGCACGATAACGCCCGGGACGCCAACTGATCCTTCCGGCGCCTGGATTTCGACCCGCGCCAGGCGGTGCCCGTCGGTTGCGACTGCCCGAAGCATCGGCGTCCCGCCGATGTCGATGGTGTGAAAGTAGATCCCATTCAGGTAATAGCGGGTCTCCTCGGTCGAAATCGCGAACTGAGTGTTTTCGATCAAGCGCTTGAGCTCCACCGCTGGAAGCGAGAATCGATGCGAGAACTCGCCCGAGGTCAGATCGGGAAAATCGGAGGCGGGCAGGGCCTGGAGCGTGAATCGCGACCGGCCTGAGCGCAAGACGAGCTGTCCGGCGTCGCCCGAAGTCTCGAGACTCGCCTGCGCGCCATCCGGGAGTTTGCGCACGATATCGTAGATGACGTGGGCGGGCACGGTCGTTGCGCCATTCTGCGCGACGTCGGCTGGCACCTGTTCGGACGCTTCGAGGTCGAGATCCGTGCTTTTCAGCGCCAATTTTCCGTCTGCCGCTTCGATTAGCACGTTGGCGAGGATCGGGATCGTGTTGCGCCGCTCGACGATGCGATGCACGTGTCCCAGGGCCTTGAGCAGGGCCGAACGCTCGATAGTGACCTTCATCGCAAAAAAATCCCGGATAGACTGACGCCCTGCGCCCCCAGCAGGGGGGCGGACATTGCCAAGGCCTTTCTGTCCGCGCAAGGGTGCGCCCGGTCTTAGTAACCGTTCCTTTCGGGTGACAGCGATTGCACCGACACCGATCGAACAAGATGGTTTAGCTGAGGAACGAAAACCTGTGTTCTGGCCTGCCGACTTTGATGGCGACAGTTGTCAGAGATTCCGTCTGTGCGTACAAAGCAATTGGCCGCCCCGACAGGTTTGGAAGCCGTCGAGGCGGGGTCGTCTAGAGTATGTCGCCCTCCTTGTGGAAGGGAAGAAGGCCTCGATGTTCGCGCATCGGGGCCTTCTCGATTCGACTCTGCCAAGGCGAGAGCCGGGGCGCAAGCCGAAGCGCGCCTCGCAGCCGGTTACCCAACGATTTTCGCCGGCTCGTCAATTCCGGCGTAAGCTTTACTAGCCCTTAAACCGTCGGCCTTACGCTCCGCCACCTGGCGGGGCGCGTTTCGCCCGAGCTCCTTCATCGAGGGAGACGCCGCGAGCGGGATCGGCGATGTTCGGCGGAGGTCGCAAGAAAACCCGGACACGGATCGAGCCGCGCCTTGATTCGCGCTCCGGCGGAGGCGATCTCCGCGCCGATCCCGCCGACCGCCCGCCGACCAGTCGTAAGAGGAAGAACGCCCTCTCGCGATCCGCCTCGGGCTCGAAGCGCGGGCGGCGGCGCCGTTCGCTCATCGGCTACCTAGTCTATTGGGGTGTCGTCCTCTCGGTCTGGGGCGCCGTCTTTCTCGGCGGCCTTTTCGTCTATTACGCAAGCCAGCTGCCCCCGATCGATCAGCTCGCGGTGCCCAAGCGGCCGCCCAACATCGCCATCCTCTCCGATGACGGTTCGCTCATCGCCAATCGCGGCGATACGGGAGGCCCTGCGGTCAGGCTCATGGACCTTCCGCCCTATTTGCCCAAGGCATTCGTGGCCATCGAGGATCGGCGATTTTATGACCATAATGGCGTCGATCCGATAGGCATGTCGCGGGCGCTGCTACGCGACGTCACCGGCGGCGGCGGCCTAGAGGGGGGCTCGACGCTGACCCAGCAGCTCGCAAAGAATCTGTTCCTGACCCAGGAACGCACGATGTCGCGCAAGATCCAGGAGGCAATCCTGGCGTTTTGGCTCGAGCGCCGGTATTCGAAGGACCAGATCCTCGAACTCTATCTCAACCGCGTTTATTTCGGCTCAGGCGCATATGGGGTTGAAGCAGCGGCGCAGAAGTATTTCGGCAAGAGCGCTCGGTTCGTGACGTTGTCGGAAGCCGCGGTCCTTGCCGGGCTCATGAAATCGCCGACCAAGCTTGCACCCAACCGCAACCTCAAAGGGGCGAACGAGCGCGCCGCGCAGGTTATCACCGCGATGGCCGAGCAAGGCCACATCACGGAGGCGATGGCGAAGCTCGCGCTCGCCAATCCGGCTGAGGTCAAGCACGACAAAAGCGCGGGCTCGATCAACTATGCCGCCGACTACGTGATGGACGCACTCGACGACACGGTCGGCGCGATCGACGAGGACATCGTGGTGACGACCACGATCAACCTCAAGATGCAAGCGGAGGCTGAACACGCGCTGACCGACGAGCTCAACGCGAAGGGCGCTAAATTCGGCGTCGAGCAGGGTGCGCTGGTCGCGCTCGATCCGAATGGCGCGGTCAAGGCTATGGTCGGCGGACGCAACTATGCCGACAGCCAGTTCAATCGCGCCGTCGCGGCCAAGCGCCAGCCCGGCTCGTCTTTCAAACCTTTTGTCTATCTGGCGGCGCTGGAGAAGGGGCTTACGCCCGACACCGTTCGCGATGACGCGCCGATCTCGATCAAGGGTTGGAATCCGGAGAACTATTCGCGCGAATATTTCGGCCCGGTGACACTGACGAAAGCGCTGTCGCTGTCGCTCAACACAGTCGCTGTGCGCCTAGGGCAGGAGGTTGGGCCGAAGGCTGTGGTCGCCGTCGCGCATCGACTTGGCATAACTTCCGACCTCGATCCAGTTCCGTCTATTGCGCTTGGCTCCTCAGATGTAACGCCGATCGAAATGGTCGCAGCCTACGCGGCCTTCGCCAATGGCGGTTTGGGCGTCCAACCGCATGTAATCGCGCGGGTGCGCACCGCCAATGGCAAGCAGCTCTATGCGCGGCGCAATGCGAACTTCGGACGCGTCATCGACCCGCAATATGTGGCGATGATGAATCAGATGATGCAGGAGACGCTGCTGACCGGAACCGCGCGCAAGGCAGAATTGCCGGGTTGGCAGGCCGCGGGCAAAACCGGGACTAGCCAGGATTGGCGCGACGCCTGGTTCCTTGGCTACACTAGTTATCTCGTCGCCGGCGTTTGGCTCGGCAACGACGACAGCTCGCCGACCAAGAAAGTATCCGGCGGCAATCTGCCTGTCGAAATCTGGAGCCGGTTCATGAGGGCCGCGCATGAAGGCGTGCCCGTCGCGGGATTACCCGCTGGCGCATGGCGCGGCGCCGACGCGCAGACCCCGGACGCTCCGCTCGCGCCGCCGCTCAACTTAACCGGTTCCCAGATCGGGACCGGCGGGCGCGGTGGGCGTGCGCCAGCCCCGGCGCCGGCGCCGACGCCTGAGGGCTTTACACCTCAGGCGAGAGCGGTCGGTCCCCGAGGAGGAGGGGCTGCAAGCGACGACGGAGATTTCCTTCCGCCCGCTGAGATCCCCAACGGCGGACGCGGTCCGTCCGCGCGCGACAAGGGGCTGCTCAGCAAGCTGTTCGGAACGCCATGAAGAGCAGGCGCTCGTTCGGGGATTGCTCCGCCGCGACGAAAGCGCCAATCTCACGCTTTGCCGGCTGGCTTAGGATCGGGTCCCTCGATGTCCAAAATCGGGATTGCATGCGCCGTCTTGTTACTTTGGCTTCTCGCCTCCGGCGCGAGCGCTGACACCCTGCCGCTGCCCGACAATTTGACCGGATTCAGCACGCACGATGGCGAGGCTTACTTTGGCGAGAGCGATGCGCACGAGGCTTATTTCCCGCTCGCCAGCAACTTCCTAACCCAGAAGACGCAGGCTTATTGCGGCGTCGCCAGCATTGTCATGGTCTTGAACGCGCTTGGGCTGCCCGCGCCGGCGGTTCCCGAATACGAGCCTTACCGCACTTTCACCCAGGACAACGTTTTGAGCGAGCGGACGGATGTGGTTCTGCCGCGCGAGACCCTGGCGCACCAAGGCATGACGCTCGATCAGATCGGCGGGATTCTCAGCACGCAGCCGGTCAAAGCGGAAGTTCATCACGCCTCCGATAGTTCGGTCGACGAGTTCCGCAAGCTGGCGAGCGCTTATCTCAGGGAGCCCGGCCATTTCGTGATCGTCAACTATCTGCGCAAGGCTATAGGAGAGCAGACTGGCGGCCATATATCGCCGCTCGCCGCTTATGACGCGAAGGCCGACCGCTTCCTCATCCTCGACGTCGCGCGCTACAAATATCCCCCTGTCTGGGTGAGGACGGCCGATATGTTCGCCGCCATGAACACTCCCGACGCGGTCAACGACAACAAGACACGCGGATTCGTGTTGGTGAGCGCAGCGACCGTGCAATAGCGCCTTCGGCTGCGGTGCGCGCTGAGTGGCGCGGCCGTTGCTGCTGATTTGAACGGCCGAAGAGGCCTATACGTCACCGACCTTTCACGCACACCGCACTGCCGGGTTGCAGACTTGTCCCGGAGCAAGGATCCTTGGCGCGCTGGGCACTGGGCGCAGGGCCTGACGAGGCGGATCAGACCTCGCGCCAGCCGGGCTTGGTTGGATCGGTCAGGTGATACGTGATCGGCCCAATGCCCGAGATCGCGATGATCGCCGGCTCTTTCGCGCCCTTCTTGACCCCATCATAGTGAGGAGTCTTGGCGACCCGGCGGACGAACGAGCCCGCAGGCACGGGAACCGTGTCGTCGGGAGCGAAATCCTCGGCGCTCGCTACATACCACGTGCCAGACATGACGACGTACAGCCGGTCGGTCTCGTACCAATGCGGCGCGCTCATATAGCCGGGATGCCACCGAATGAGCACGAAATATTGGCCTTGCGCGTGGATATTGCTGAACATATCGGCTGATTCCGCCATTCCGGGCGGGAAGTTATAGAGCGGCTTCCAGGGTATCGCGTCCGGCAGAGTGATGATGGTCATCGCCGGATCGACGCCCGCGGCTTGCGCCGGCTTCGGGCGAAGCGCCATCGCCGCCATTGCGAGCATGGGCGCAGCGACGAGATCGCGCCGGCGCGTTTCAAACCTATTCATGGCCTATTCTCCCTCAATGATCCCTCTCGTGCCGCGCCGCGGCATGAATCCGCAAATTATGGGCTTTGTCGCGTCGATTCCAAATTCTCGCTGCGAGCAGGCGCCTGCCGTCGTGGCGCGGGAGGAACCGAACCCGGCGCTAGCGGTTTCCCGTCTTGAACCGGAACGTCACAGCGGCGTTGCCAAACCGTACGCGCTAAGGCTTGTTGTTTTTAAACGGGTGGCAGGTCTCCGCCCCAGAATATCGCAGCGCCGGAGATTGGTCCGCCGAAATGCAGCCGCCGCCATCGCCGACCCGCGGAATTAACTACAAACTTGGAAGCCTTTACGCCGTCGTCACTGCACTTTTGCTGTCGGTGCAGGAGCCGTTTTCTTTCTTGGCGGCCAAGCGGCTTAGCCTTGCGCAGTTCGTGTTCCTGACCCAAGCCGCCCTGCTGGTGTCGATTCCGCTCCTGATCCTGCACGAAAAAAGCCGCCGCGATCTTGGTCTGTTGCTCGGCAACACAGCCAATTATTACAAGTTTGGCGTTCTATTCCTTATCGGCATGGCTGGGTTGTTGCTGTTCAAGCTCGGGTTGAGCCATACGCATCCCATCATCATCTCGGCGATCATCAACCTCCAACCCTTCTTCGCGGCCCTGGTGGCCCTCATCATCGCGAAAGTGCCCATTCCAGTCTCGCCCGCGATCTTCTTTGCTTGCCTCATCAGCGCGTTCCTTGGCGCGATGGCGGTCGCCTGGAGCCAGGTTGGCGAAGCCAACCGGCCCGAGTTGAGCCAACTGGCTGAAAGCGCAATGCATGGCACCTGGCTTTACGCCGTTCCGGTGCCAATCTGCTCGGCCTTGGGAGGAACGCTGGTCTGCAAATGGTTCGCGAAATACGACGAGTCCGCGGCGATCGCGGCAAATTTCGCCGTCTCCGCTCTCATCCTGATCCCAGCGGTCGGATGTTTCTTGTATTGGCGTTCCGACCTGGAGTTCGGCAAGATCGTTCCAGTCGTCCTGATGGTCGCGGGCACGATCGTCGCCGCGTCGCTGGGCCGCGTGCTCTATCAAATCTCTCTCAGTGTCACCGGCAATGACAATGGGTTCGTAACGATGTTTTTTCTTCTGATACCGGCCCTCACCGCTCTGATCTCGCTCGCGCTGTCGTGGTGGATCGCCGATTTGCATTTCACTGTGAGTTGGATGTTCTATGTCGGCTTGTTTGTCGTCTCGGCGTCGCTCCTGTTTTTCTCGCTGAAATCCTGGGGGCAGCCGGCTCGACAATGACCAAGACAGGATGTCGCTTTGGCTAGCAATCTCCAGGTCCTGCTCGACCACCGGCCGACCGATAAGGTCTCGCCCGCCAATTTCCGGGTTGTCGAGACGCCGATCCCAACGCCAGGCGCGGGCGAGGTGCTGGTGCGCCATACGTTCCTGTCGCTCGACCCCTACATGCGCGGGCGGCTCAACGACGCGAAATCTTACGCCAAGCCTCAAGAGGTTGGCGCAGTCATGGGCGGCGGCGCGGTCGGGATCGTCGAGGCGTCCAACAATCCTCGCTTTCATCCTGGCGACGCTGTCGTCTCCACCACCGGCGGCTGGCAGCGCTATTCGTTGAATGACGGCAAAGGCCTGCGCGTCGTGGACGCCAGAGCGGTCCCGATCCAGGCCTATCTTGGCTCGCTCGGCATGCCGGGCGTCACCGCCTGGTACGGCCTGAACAAGATCATCGCTCCGAAGGCGGGCGAGACGGTGCTGGTCTCCGCCGCGACCGGCGCCGTCGGCTCTGTGGTCGGCCAGCTCGCCAAGCTTGCCGGCGCGCGGACGGTCGGAATCGCAGGCGGCCCGGAGAAGTGCGCGTACGCCGTTAAGGAGCTCGGCTATGAGGTCTGCGTCGACCACAAGTCGCCGAACTTTGCTGAAGAGCTGAAAGCCGCGCTGCCGAACGGGATCGACGGCCTGTTCGAGAATGTCGGCGGCGAGCCGTTCCAGCAGGCCCTGCGCGGCCTCAACGACTTCTCGCGGGTGGCGATCTGTGGGCTGATCGCGTCTTATGAGGGGGCGCCGACCGCGTTGCCCGATATGCGCATTTTCCTCGTCAAGCGCTTCAAGATGGAGGGCTTCATTGTCTCCGACCATATGGATCTGTGGCCAGAGGCGATCGCTGAACTGGTCTCCCTTGCCGTCGCCAAGAAGCTCACATGGCGCGAGACGATCCGCGACGGCCTTGAAAACGCCCCGCAGGCGCTGATCGACCTCCTCCATGGGCAGAACTTCGGTAAGATGCTGGTCAAGGTCAATTAACGCAGCCCTCTCGGCCGACGGTTCGTCAATCTCATCGCTCCAAGGCGCGCCGTCGGCGCCGGCGGCCTGTGTGCTGAAGGGTTTAGCCTCCGCACTTCTCCTCATTGAGCGAAACTCAAGCAGCAGAAGCGCTTGAGTTGCAATAAATAGCGCGCGCATCTATTTTTGCCCCATGAAGCTCGGCGATTGGCTCAAGCGCAATCAGGTGTCGCGCACCGATTTTGCGCGCCGCATCGGCGTCTCGCCGGGCGCGGTGACGCTGATCTGCCGCGAACAGGGGTCGTGGCTGTCTCGGGAAACCGCCGAACGGATCGTCGCCGAGACGCAAGGGGCCGTCACGCCCAATGATTTTCTTAGCGGCCCCCCGCCCAAGGGATACGACATGCCGAATCCAGTCGCAGACGCCATCGAGGCCTTCGCGCGCGGCGAGATCGTCGCCGTCACCGACGACGACGATCGCGAGAACGAGGGCGACCTGATCGTCGCCGCTTCGCTCTGCACCACCGAGAAAATGGCCTTCATCATCCGCAATTGCTGCGGCATCGTCTGCGTGCCCTTGACCGCCGATGATGCCCGGCGGCTCAATCTCGCTCCGATGGTGGCGGTGAACGACGCCCCGCTCGGCACCGCCTTCACAGTTTCGGTCGACGTGCGCCACGGTTTGACCACCGGCATTTCGGCAGAACAGCGAACCAACACCGTGCGCGCTCTCGCCAATCGCAACATGGGGGCAAGCGATTTCGTCCGCCCCGGCCACGTTTTTCCGCTGGTCGCCAAGGATGGCGGGGTGCTCATGCGCTCGGGCCATACCGAGGCCGCGATCGACCTTTGCAAGCTCGCCGGCCTTCCGCCGGTCGCCGTCATCTGCGAACTCGCCAATGACGACGGCACAGTGATGGTGGGCCGTGAGATCGACGCCTTCGCCGACAAGCACAAGATCAAGCGCATTTCGGTCGCCGACGTGATCGCCTACCGGCAGGCGCGCGAGAAGCTCGTCGAGCGGGTCGCGAGCTTTCCGATCGAGACGCCGATCGGCGAACTTCAGGGTTATGCCTATCGCACCCCGTTCGATCCGGTCCTGCATTTTGCTTTCGTTCACGGGAGCATTGGCGATGGGCGCGATGTTCCGGCGCGGCTGCATCGCGCCGATATCCTGGGCGATATCTTCGGCTCGGGCGCCATCCCCAAGGTTTTGAGCCGCTTCAAAGCCGAGGGGCGCGGGGCGCTTGTTTACCTGCGCGACGGCTCGGCTGGCGTGCCGGCGAATTTGAGCGGCGCTCACACGGTCGGCTCGGACGAATCGCGCGAGACCCAGTGGCGCGAGGTCGGCCTTGGGGCCCAGATCCTGCGCGACCTCGGGGTCAACTCGATCCGCCTGCGAACCGACAATCCACGAACTTATGTCGGTCTTTCCGGCTTCGGCATCGAGATCGCAGCGATCGAGCCGCTCGACGGCTGAGAACGCGGGCGCCCGGAGCCATCGATACAACCAGGGCGCGAAATCTCGGCCAACATAAAAGCCAGTAAACGCGCCTAAACGCCAGTAAACGTTAGTAAAAGGGCTAGCGTTTGCTAGCGTTTATTTTTTGGAATCCGGACTTTTCAATGGGTTATGGGCGCTTGGAGTAAAAAAATTCCCTTAAGTTTCTGGCTCGCGTCTGAGGTTGTGTTGTGACCGTCTCGCCGCGCATGCTCGATGCCTGTTCCTCTCGCCGGGGTCGCCCTCTCGGGAGCGCCAATGATATAGCACGGATTTCAGTTTTTGCCAATGTATGGTCGAACCTTCTGTTCGACAGGATGCGTCCGGCTGGCATGTCGGGTCGGGCGCGAGGGTCAGGCGACGTCGATACGCCGTTTGCATCAGTAGCGCTCCCGGGCTTGCCTTCCTGCGTTTCGGCTGGATTCCCGCGCAATGGATAGAGCGCATGGCGGCGGACTTGTCTCGATCCCCGCTTGCGCGGGGATGACAAGGTTTGGCGCGCCTAAGCTCCGGCGCGGATCAGCCTAATCGAAGCCCATCACGAACTCTTGGGGCCGCGCGCCCTTGCCTCGGGCGGCTCTCGCGGGCCAAGAGAAAGCCCTTCATGTCCAGCTCCCCTCCCGACACCGGTCCCGCAGGCGTCGTCGCCGCGGAAGCGGTCCTGCAAAATCCGGCTACGCTCAACGACCTTTTCGCGGTCCGGTCCTATGTCTGGTTCTGGGTGGGGCGGGTTTGCAACAGCCTCGCCGTGCAGGTCCAGGCGATCGCGCTCGCCTGGCAGGTCTATGCGGTTGCGCGCCAGTCCGCGTCGGTCAGCGAGGCGGCGCTGGCGGTCGGCATGCTGGGCCTGGCCCAGTTCCTGCCGATGTTCGCCCTGACCCTTTTCGCCGGCCATGCCGCGGACATTTACGACCGCCGCAAGATCATGATGGCGGGTCTCGGCGTCCAGCTTGTCACGTCGGCCCTGTTCAGCGCGATGGCCACTGCCGGGCTGAACCTTCTCTGGCCGATCTACGCCGTCGCGGCCTTGTTCGGCTCGGCCCGCGCCTTTTATACGCCGGCCAGCGCCGCTCTCGCCCCGACCCTGGTCGAGCGGCGGCTCATTCCGCGCGCGATCGTGGTCAATTCGGCGGGCAATCAGATGGCGACCATCGTCGGCCCCGCCATCGGCGGGCTTTTGGTCGGGGTTTCGCCCGTTTCCGCTTTCGTCGTGTCGGGCTTGCTGTGCCTCGCCTCGCTCCTCTCCTTGTTGTTCGTGGCCTCGCCGCCGCGCCAGCCTCGTCCGACCGCGTCGCGCTGGGCCCTGATCGCCGAGGGGCTCAACTATGTGTGGACGACCAAGGTCGTGCTCGGCGCGATCAGCCTTGACCTGTTCGCGGTCCTGCTCGGCGGCGTGACGGCGCTCTTGCCGGTCTATGCGCGCGACATCCTGCATGTCGGGCCGGAAGGTTTTGGCATCCTGCGCGCCGCCCCGTCCGCCGGCGCGATCGTCACCGGCTTCGTCCTGGCCGCGCGGCCGCTGAAGACCCGTGCTGGCCTAAAAATGTTCGCAGCGGTCGGGATCTATGGGCTTGCCACCTTGGTGTTCGCCCTCTCGCGCTCCATGGTCTTGAGCGCCGCGGCGCTGGCGGTTCTGGGGGCGGCGGACATGGTCTCGGTGTTCGTGCGCCAGACGCTGGTGCAGATCGTGACGCCCGACGCCATGCGCGGGCGGGTCTCCGCGGTGTCGAGCCTCTTCATCGGCGCCTCCAACGAACTGGGCGAATTCGAATCCGGCGGGATGGCGCGGCTGCTCGGGCCCGTAGGCTCGGCGATCTTCGGCGGCTGCGGCGCGATTGTCGTGACGCTGCTGTGGGCCGGGATTTTTCCGGCGCTCCGCAAGGCGGACAGGTTGGAGTAGGCGAGAATAGGTTTCGTCATTCCGCGCACGCGGGGATTTAGCGCAAAGGCGTCCGATGTCGGCGTGACGATGATAATTTCCGCGCCCGTCAGCGGCTGGATCCCCGCTTGCGCGGGGATGACAATCGCGAGGGCGGCGCGCCCAAGACATGATCCGCCGATGACAGCGGTCCCTCTCCATGTCATTCCCGCGCACGCGGGAATCCACAACAACGGAACTCGGCGATGCAAGCCGGCGGGCGCTACGCGGTCTACATCATGGCGAGCCGTCGCAACGGCACTCTGTACGTCGGCGTGACCAATAGTCTCGCCATTCGCGCCTATCAGCATCGAACCGGCGAAGGCAGCGAGTTCACCCGCAAGTATGACGTGACCCGGCTGGTCTGGTACGAATTCCACTCAGACATCAACGAGGCGATCACGCGCGAGAAGCGCATCAAGAAATGGGAGCGCCAGTGGAAACTGGAACTCATCGAGAGCTTCAATCCCGAATGGATGGACTTGTATGAGACGCTAAACGCGTGATCCTTGACCTCGACGTTCGCCTGGATGATCCCCGCTTTCCGCGGGATGACCTTTCGCAGGGATGTCACGGAGCGCGCACAGGAATGTGTCCGCGGGGTGGCAGGTCTCAAGGCGATCGGTCACAAAGATGTGTGTCCCCGCGCTGCATCCAGCGGCCAATCCACTCGTACCGCATGCGTGATCACTCAGGGGAAGCACTCCGTCATGCAGAAATTTCTAGCCAATCTCGCCGTCAGCGTCTTGCTGTCGGCTCCAGCTTCCGCCGCTGTTGGTCTCGGCGGGCCCGAAACATTGTCGGCAACACCGTTTACATTTGGCCCGGACGCCGCCGATCAGTTTTCCTTCAGTTACCCTGTGAGCGGGTACTTCGCCGACACGTTCGTTTCGACCACCGGCACAGCCGAAGTGTCAAGCTTTGGCGGGTTTCTAGGCATTCCCGTAGAGCCGAGCACAAGCTTCACGGACATGCGCAACGGCAGCGACGTGCTCTACGGACCGGACCAATTCGGGTCCTACGCGTCTTTTGCGACCGCGACGGATATCCCTTACTCGTCGGGCGACAGTTTCCTCGGCCTTCGGTAGAGCGTCGGGGACAACACCTATTACGGGTTTGCGCAATTCCAGGGGGCCGATCTTGAACGCTACGGCTTCGAGACGACGCCCAACACCGACATCGACGCCAATTTCCCGATTGCACAGGTTCCGGAACCTTCAACCTGGGCGATGATGGGCTTGGGATTTGTCGGGATGGTTCTCGTCGCCAAGCGTCGCCGGTCGTTGCGCCTCGCCTGACGCCGAAGCCCGCGCGGGGGTTCGCGCAGCCTTTGGCCGTGAGTGCGCCTCTCATCCCCGCTTCCGAGCGGGGATGAGAGGATCCGCCCGATCAGCCCTCCATCAGCGCCGTCACGTGGGCGGCGACGGAGCCCGACAGCCCCTCGAGGTCGTAGCCGCCTTCCAAGACCGACACGACGCGCTCATGAGCGTGCTTGCGCGCGACGGCCATGAGCTTGCGGGTCGCCCAGGCGAAGTCGGCCTCGGTGAGATTGAGATTGCCGAGCGGATCGCGCCGATGGGCGTCGAAGCCGGCCGAGATGATCATCAGATCAGGCGCAAACGCCTCGAGCCGCGGCAGGATCACGCTCTCCATCGCCTCCCGGAAAGCGTCGCCCCCATCGCCCGAACGCAACGGCGCGTTGACGATCTGGCCGTGCTCGCCACGCTCGCCGACTGCGCCGGTGCCGGGGTAATGCGGCATCTGGTGGGTCGAGGCGTACATGACGGTCGCATCTTCCCAGAAGATGTGCTGGGTGCCGTTGCCGTGATGGACGTCGAAATCCATGACCGCGACGCGCTCGGCGCCGTGCGCGGCCTGCGCGTGCCGCGCGGCGATGGCGGCGTTATTGAAGAAGCAGAAGCCCATGGGGGTCGCGACTTCGGCGTGGTGTCCGGGCGGGCGGGTCGAGACAAAGGCGTTGCGCGCCTTGCCGCTCATCACTTCGTCGACGGCGAAGACGGCGCCGCCCGCGGCGCGAAGCGCGGCCTCGAACGAGCCGCGCGACATGGACGTGTCCGCGTCGATCGCCACGCGGCCATGCTCGGGCGCAGCCGCCCGGAGCGCCTCGATGTACTCCTGCGGATGGACCCGGGCGATCGCAGCATCGTCGGCGCGCGGCGCAGCGTCGCGCGCCAGCATCTGAAACGCCTCGCTCTCGAGCGCGCGTTCGATCGCCCGCACCCGATCCGCGCGCTCGGGATGCCCCTCGCCCATGTTATGCTCAAGGCATGCGGGGTGAGAGACGAAGAGCGTCGTTCCGCTTTTCACACCTTGTGCTGCGATTTCCAGTGGCTTCGACATTGAGCCGCCCTTCTCGCGTTCTTATGCGCGAAAGTCCATTCGCATTAACGTCCGGGAGTGGCTATGGTTCAAACCTAACCTAGTAATGAACAAGGCCCGCTTCAGGCGGCCGGCGCTGGGGCGTATAACCGGACAAAGGGTTTGATAGCGAAAGACGAGCAGGCTCAGCCATTTTGGCGGACGAAGACCCTAGACGAGATGAGCGTTCCCGAGTGGGAAAGCCTATGCGACGGCTGCGGCCGCTGCTGCCTCGTCAAGCTCGAGGACGAAGACACGGGCGAAATTCATTTCACCGATATTGGCTGCAAGCTGCTCGACGGCAAGACGTGCAAGTGCATCGACTATCCACGCCGCCACCGGAAGGTGCCCGATTGCGTGCGTCTGACGGCGGATGTGGTGCGTCAATTGAGCTGGCTCCCGGTCACCTGCGCTTATCGCCTGGTGGCCAAGGGAGAGGACCTGTACAGCTGGCATCCGCTGGTCTCGGGTTCGCCCGACAGCGTGCATGAGGCGGGCATATCGGTGCGCGGGCGGGTATGGGCGAACGAGAGCGATGTGACGCCTGAGCATTGGCCGGACCGGATCGTCAAATGGCCGAACCGCAAGCCGCGCGCCCGGCGCTGAGGCTTAAGAACGAGAGACAGACAGGCGCTCGCCAACGATGACTTGGCTTAAACCGTCGTAGCGTTGGTCGTCGTCACGCGCCGGCGCCGATCCGCCCCGCCTCCCAGCCGATGATGGCCTGCTTGCGCGCAAGTCCCCAGTGGTAGCCCGTGAGCGCGCCCGAGCGCCCCAGCACGCGGTGACAAGGGACGACGAATGAGATCGGATTCTTGCCGACCGCGGCGCCGACGGCGCGCGCTGCCGTCGGCTTGCCGATTTTGCAAGCGATGTCGGAATAAGTGGTGGCGCGGCCCATCGGCACGCTGAGCAAGGTCTCCCAGACGCGGAGCTCGAAATCCGTGCCGATCAGGACGACGCGCAAAGGCGCGTCGGCGCGCCACAGAGCGGGAGCGAATGCGCGGCTTGCATAAGGAGCTGTCGCGCTTTCGTCCTCGATGAGGCGCGCTCGCGGCCAACGCCTGGCCATGTCGGCGCGCGCGGCTTCGCGATTGCCATCGTCGACGAAACCGAGACCCGCCATGCCGCGAGGGGCGGCGACCACGATCGCTTCGCCAAAGGGCGAGGGGTGGAAGCCGTAAGCCAGCGTCAGGTCGTCGCGGCGATAGTCGCCAGGGGTCAGCGCCTCGTGGGCGACGAACAGATCATGCAGACGGCTCGGGCCGGAAAGCCCGACGTCGTAAGCCGCGTCGAGCACGCTCGCCGATTCAAGCAAAAGTTCCCGGGCGCGCTCGATGGTGACCGCCTGCAGGAACGCCTTCGGCGTCAGCCCCGCCCAGCGCTTGAAGACGTGCTGGAAGTGCGAAGGGGAAAGGCCGACATGGCATGCGATCGCCTCGACCGACGGCTGATCGCGATAGCGCTTGGAGATGAACTCGATTGCGCGCTTGACGGTGACATAGTCGCCGGTCGCGCTCGGAAGAACCGGCATGTCGAGCATCGTTTTGGTTTCCTCAAATTCGGACGCGGCGCGCTTTGGGCGGCCGAACGGGAAGGGTTACGCCTCGCGGCGGGGCGAGCCACCCGAAAACGACGGCGCGCTCAAGAGTTCTTCCAGAATTCCGGTCGGAAGGCCGTCAATACTGACGGCGTTCGTCTCGCGCCGGTATGCGACCAGGCCCTCCTCGCCCTTATGGGCGGCCCAATTGTCGAGCGAGGGGCGGCCCTGGCGGTAAGTGTAGACCGGCATGCCCCAGCCACACGAAGTTTTCACAAGGTCGATGTGAAGCCGGATCATCTGCCGTGCGCCGATTGGCTCCTCGCCCCCGAACACGTTCGCCAGAAGTTCGTTATAGGCTGCGCTTCCGCGACGCAGAACTTCTCCGCGGCCATAAAGCCTGAGGATCTTGGCCGGACCTTCGAAGGCGCAGAACATGATGGTGAGCCGGCCGTCCGCCTTGAGGTGCGCGGCCGTCTCGTTGCCGCTGCCGGTCCGGTCCAGATAGACGACGGTGGCGTCGTCGAGAACGGCGAAGGCCTCGATCCCGCGCGGCGAGATGTTGACCCGCGCGTTGGCCGCCGCCGACGCTGTGAAGAACACACGCTGCTCGCCAATGAATTCGCGAAGCTTCGCGTCAAGCGTTGGAAATTGTTCGCCCATGGATCGAATGATAGCCGATCGGACGCAAGCGGCAAGCACGGCGTTATCCGAGAGGCGTGCGAGTAGACTCAGGCTACCGCGTATCGGCGAGCGCGTCCCAGCCCCATTTGAGCAACGGCAGGGCGTCGGCGGCGAAGGCGCAGAAATCGTCGATCAGGGCCGGCGACGCGATCGCCGTCTCTGCGATCGAACGCCGACAGATCATGCTCTTCAGCCTCGTCGCTGCGGCGATCTCGGGATCCTCGATCGCCTCGAAGCCGCGCGGCGCGCGTTTGAGCCAGTCCTCCGCCGATAAGGCCAGTCCCGTCTTCTTCAGCTTCGCCGTCATCGCCTTGAACGGCTTGGGAGCGCGCGCAGCCGCGGCCCGCAGGCGCGCGAGCTTGGGGGGATCGGGCGCGTAGAAGCCGGCGGCGAAGAAACACTGGTCCGGCGACAGGTGGAAATAGAGAAGGCCCGGGTCGTTCTTATTCCCCGACCGGCTCAAGACGGCGCCGGAATTGGTCTTGTAAGGGTCCTTGTTAGCGGAGAAGCGGACATCGCGATGGATGCGGAAAAGGGAGGACTTGCGGTCGCCTTTGATCGGAATTTTCGCTTGTCCGAGACGCACTATGACATCCTCGACCAGGTCGCCCATCGGGCCTTTGACCGCGCTCTCATAAGTCTCGCGGTTGGCCTCGAACCATTCCCGGCTCTGGTGAAACTTGAGCGCCTTGAAGAACGGCAGCGCCTGTGGGCCGAAGCCTGTGAACGTCATCGAAGTCCGGGCCGCCTCAGACCGTCACGGGCGCGGCTCGCATTCCCGCCAAGCCAAACACCCGGCGGTAGCGCTCGACCTCTTCCGGAGGGCCCATGACCTTGTTGGGGTTGTCTGAGAGTTTGACCGCGGACCGCCCCTCCGCCTCCACGACCTTGCAGACAAACGAGATCGCCTTGAGCTGCCCGTCCACCCCGGCCGGCGCGCAGCCGACGAAATCATTGGTCAGGTTGGTGCCCCAGCCGATCGATACGTTGACCTGACCGCGGAGCGCGCGCACCGCCTCTTCGATCGAATCGATGTCCATCGCGTCCGAGAGCACAACCAGCTTTTCCCTGGGGTCGCGTCCTCGTTCCCTCCACCAGTCGATGAGCTCCCGCGCCGCCGCGATCGGTTGTTTGGAGTCGGGCCGGGCGCCCTTCCAGTCCGCCACCCAATCTGGCGCGTGAGCGAGGAATGACGTCGTGCCAAAGCAATCGGGCAGGACGACCAGCAGGTTGCCGCCGTACATCTTGGCCCAGTCTTTCAGCACTTGATAAGGCGCCTCGGACAACGCCTCGTCATCCGCCGCGAGCGCCGCATACACCATCGGCAATTCGTGGGCGTTGGTGCCGATCGCTTCGAGCCCAGTGTCCATCGCGTGCTTGACGTTCGAAGTGCCGATGAAACTCGCGCCGAGTCCTTCCTGCATCGCCTCGACGCACCAGCGATGCCAAAGAAAGCTGTGCCGCCGGCGGGTGCCGAAATCCGACACTCTCACCGGTCCTCCCTCGCGCTCGAGAATGCGCAGCCGCTCGACTTTCGACCACAGCTTGGCCTTGGCGCGGGCGTAGAGCACATCGAGATCGAAGCGGCTCATGCGGCGCATCGCGGCGCGGGCCCTCAATTCGCTGATGATGGCGAGCGCGGGGATTTCCCACATCGTCGTGCCCGTCCAGGGCCCGGCGAAGCGGAGCTCATATTGCCCGTCGCGCTTTGTCAGTTCGTATTCGGGCAGCTGGAACGTCGCCAGCCACTCCATGAACTCAGGCTCGAAAATATGACGGGTGCCGTAAAAAGTGTTGCCCGCGAGCCAGATCAACTCGTTCTTGGCGAATCTGAGGGTGCGCGCATGATCAAGCTGGTCGATCAGCTCGCGCTCGTCGACGATGTCGGCGAGCCTGACCGACGTCGTCCGGTTGATGAGCTGGAAAGCAACCTCGCGCTTGGGATGCATCTTCCAGATCATCTGGAGCATCAGAAGCTTGTAGAAATCGGTGTCGAGCAGCGTCCGCACCGCCGGATCGATGCGAAACGTGTGATTGTAGACGCGGGTTGCGATATCCGTAGCCATTATGCGAGCTTAAAGGACACGTAGGCTGAGCGACAAGAGCGCCGCGCCCCTGTTTGGGCCAAGGATCGATGAACAGATGAATATGACGGGGAGCCCCTCAGGCCCGAAATCTCCGCCCCGCGTCGGACTGTTCGTCACCTGCCTCGTCGACATCATCCGGCCGAGCGTTGGATTTGCGGCGGTGAAACTGCTCGAAGACGCCGGTTGCAAGGTGGTGGTGCCGAGCCAGACCTGCTGCGGTCAGCCCGCTTACAATGCCGGCGACCGCGAAAGCGCGAAAGTACTGGCGCGGCAGGCGATCGACGCGTTCGAGGATTGCGACTACGTCGTGGCCCCGAGCGGCTCATGCGGCGGCATGCTAATCAAGCACTATCCCGAACTGTTCGCGGGCGAGCCGGATCTCGCGATCCGAGCCGAGCGGTTCGCCGAAAAGACCCACGAACTGATCAGCTTCCTGGTCG
The DNA here is from genome assembly GCA_963737365.1 of uncultured Alphaproteobacteria bacterium. Taxonomy (GTDB): domain Bacteria; phylum Pseudomonadota; class Alphaproteobacteria; order Rhizobiales; family Beijerinckiaceae; genus Roseiarcus. Next base: position 63,454 of record CAVTSD010000001.1, on the reverse strand, counting down.
ACGTCATGGGGGTGAAAAAGGTCGCGGCTCGCTATGACGGAACCGTCGCCTATCATGATTCCTGCGCTGGGCTACGCGAACTCGGCGTCAAGACGCAGCCGCGGCGGCTTCTGGCCGGGGTCGAGGGCCTGACCTTGGTCGAGCTTCCCGATGCGGAGGTCTGCTGCGGCTTTGGCGGCTTGTTCGCGACAAAATATGGGGAACTCTCGAATGCGATCGTCGCCCGCAAGGCCGACGACATCCGCAGCGCCAAGGCCGATATGGTGCTCGCGGGCGATCTTGGGTGTCTCATGAACATGGCCGGCAAGCTTCAGCGCGACGGATCGCCGATCAAGGCGCGCCATGTCGCCGAAATTCTGGCCGGCATGGCTGACGGTCCGGCAATTGGCGAAGGCAAGCTGGAGGGTGCCCGATGAGTGGCGTCGCGACCTCCGCCCATTTCAAGGAAAACGCGCACGAGGCGCTGACCGACGCCCGGCTGCAGGGCGCGATGTCATTTTCGCGCAATTTCGTCGGTCGTCGAGCGGCCGCCGCCGCACGCTTGCCCGAGTTCGAGGCGCTGCGCGACAGCGCCAAGGCGATCAAGGATCACACGCTCGCCCACCTCGACCTTTATCTCGAGGCCTACGAGCGCAAAGTCCGTGCGAGCGGCGGCGAGGTCCATTACGCGCAGGACGCCGAGGAAGCGCGCAAGATCATCATCGAGCTCTGCAAGTCGATGGGCGCGAAAAGCGCCACCAAGGGCAAGTCGATGATCGCCGAGGAGATCGGGCTCAACAGCGCGCTCGAGGGGGCGGGAATCGAGCCGATCGAAACCGACCTCGGCGAGTACATCATTCAGCTGCGCGGCGAAGGCCCTTCCCACATCATCGCGCCGGCGATTCATCTGACCGCGAAGGACATCGAGCAGGAATTCCGCAAGGCCCACGGCGACCTCCTGCCCGAGCGCAGTCTTGCCGAACCGGAACAATTGCTGGCCGAGGCGCGCCAGGTGCTGCGGGCGAAGTTCCTGGCTGCCGACGTCGGCATAACGGGCGCGAATTTTCTTATCGCCGAGACCGGAACGTCGATCATCGTCACCAACGAAGGCAACGGTGACCTGACGCAAATTTTGCCGAAAGCGCACATCGTCATCGCCTCGATCGAAAAAATCGTGCCGACGCTGGAGGACGCCGCCCAGCTCTTGCGCGTGCTGGCGCGCTCGGCGACCGGCCAGGACGCCTCGGTCTATACGACCCTGTCGACCGGGCCGCGCCGGCCGGGCGATCCCGACGGTCCGAGAGCCTATCATGTCGTGATTCTCGACAATGGCCGCTCCGCGATGCTCGGCGGCGAGTTCGAAGCCATGCTGCGTTGCATCCGCTGCGGCGCCTGCATGAACCATTGCCCCGTCTATCAGGCGGTCGGCGGCCATGCTTACGGCTGGGTCTATCCGGGACCAATGGGCGCGGTGCTGACGCCCTCGCTGATCGGCGTCGCCGAGGGCGGGCAATTGCCGAACGCCTCGACCTTCTGCGGCCGCTGCGAAGAAGTTTGCCCGGTCCGAATCCCGTTGCCCGGCATGATGCGACACTGGCGAGAGCGCGAGTTCGAGCGCCGCCTGTCGCCCGCGCCCGTGCGCTATGGCCTGGAGTTCTGGGCGTTCTTCGCCAGGCGTCCGGGCCTTTATCGGACGGCGACGGGTCTCGCCGCGCGCATCCTGCATCTCGCCGGCCGAAACAAGGGGCGCTTCGCCTCCCTGCCCTTTGCGGGCGGCTGGACGCGCTATCGCGATCTCGCGGCGCCAGAAGGGGCGACGTTCCAGAGCCAGTGGCGAGCGCGGAGCGGAGCGGTTCGATGAGCTCGCGTGCGGCGGTCTTCGCCACGATTCGCCGCTCGCTTGGCGTGACCGGCGACGAAGCGACGCGCCGGTTTGAGGTCGACATGCGGCTGAAGCAGGCGCCGCCCGGAATCGTGCCAAAGCGCGGGCAGGGGGACGTCTCGGTCCGGCTCGCCACGTTCAAGGCTGAAGCGGAACGTGCGCAGGCGAGCGTGACTGAGGTCGCGGGATGGGCGGACGCGCCGGCCGAAATCGCCCGATACTTACGCGAAAGCAATTGCCCGGCGACGTTGCGCATGGGCGACGACCTTCGCCTGACTGAACTGGCGTGGAGCGAGACCACGCTTGAGATCTTGCGCGGCCCTTCGGACGGCGCCGACCTTAACGCCGTGTCGGCAGCCTTTGCCGGGATCGCGGAAACCGGGACGCTCGCCCTCGTTTCCGGCCCGGACAATCCGACGACCCTCAATTTTCTGCCCGACAACCACATTGTCGTCTTGCCGCGCGAGGCGATCGAGGCCGATTACGAGAGCGTGTTCGCCAAGCTGCGGTCCGTTTATGGCAAGGGCGAAGCGCCGCGCACGCTCAATTTCATCACCGGCCCCTCGCGCTCCGCCGACATCGAGCAGACCCTTCTCCTCGGCGCGCACGGGCCTCGGCGGCTGCATATCGTCGTCGTCGGCTGAGTCCGGGTCGCCGCTCACCGTCGCGGCGGCCGACCGAGTTAACGGCATGTTAATTGCTGGCGTCTTACCGCAGAGGTCTTACCGCAGCGCGAAAGTCTTTATTCGCAATCGCAGCAAATTGCCATAGTGCTGTCATGGTTCGCGATTAACGCTGCGTCATCGGTCTTGTTTGGACCGTTTGGACTTGGGGGTATCATGTCCATCAGTTCAGCTAACCCACGTCGTATTGCGGTTGCGGCAGGTTATGGTGCGCTCGCGATCGGGTTGCCCTATGGGGCGGCCACTTATGCGTCTCCTGAATCGTCTGCGTGGGCGCTTATGGCGCTTTGTGTTTGCGGTCTTGGCTTCGCTGGCTTTCGGCGCGGCCGCAATAACAGGCTTTCCTCCGACATCGAGTGAGGCCTAAAAGCGCTTCCGCGCTTCTCAAAGGCCGCCCCTCGGGGCGGCCTTTTGCATTTGCCGCGCAAGCGTCGTAATGGGCGAAAAGCGAGCGCCAACGCCGCGATATTTCGCCGGCGGCGACAAATTGGTAACCTTAATGTGCATAGTGAATCCGTTTGGGACGCGCATGATGGGCGTCTCGCCTCGTGTCGGGTCCTGTCGCATGACGCTTCGGGTTTTGTTTGCGGGCGCGCTCGCCGCGCTGCCTATAATCGTCTCCGGCGCGCTGGCGCAGACCGCCACGACTCCGCCTGCCGCCACGACTTCCCCGGCGCCGGCTGTCAATCCCACGAGCCCGGCGGTTGCGCCGGCCTCCCCGGCCCCGCCCGCATCGATCCCGGCGAGTCCCACGGTGCAGATCCCGGCGAATCAGCCTGCGACGACGGCGACATCTGCGCCTACGATTCCGGCGAGCCCACCGGCATCAGGCCTCGCGAGCCCGTTCATGCCTCAGCCGGCGACCCCAACCGCCGGGACTGATTTGGCGCCCAGCGCGTCCCCGTCGGCCGCTGCGCCCGTTCCCGCCGCCCAAGCCGCGGCGGCCCCCAAGCCCAAGAAAGTCGCGCCGCCGCGCGAGACCGCGCTCAGCGACGATCCGCGTCCAACTCTTCAGCCCGACACCTTCTTCGCCACCGCCAAGGCGTCCGAGCGCTATTCGGCGATCGTCGACGCGGGCGGCTGGCCAACCGACATCGCCGCGATCGGTCCCGGAACGAAGGGCCCGGCGGTTCTGAAGTTGCGCAAGCGCCTGGCGATCGAGGGCGATCTGTCGGGCGGCGAAGCAGGCGGGATTGCCTGGGACAGCGGGCTCACGGCTGCGGTCAAGCGGTTCCAGGCGCGCATGGGACTGCGCCAGACCGGGATCGTCTCCGGCGCGACGTTGAAAGCGATCAACGTTCCAGCGAGGGTGCGCTTTAATCAGCTCGCTTCCAGCGCCAACCGCCTCGCGGGCCAAAATTTCTCCTTCGATGAACGCTACGTGGTCGTCAACCTGCCCTCGACACAGGTCGAGGCGGTCGAGAATGGCCGGGTCGTCCATCACTACATCGCGATCGTCGGCGATCCCGACCATCCGTCGCCCGAAATCTCAGCCCACATCCAGGTCATCAATCTCAACCCGACCTGGACCGTGCCGACCTCGATCATCAAAAAGGAAATCATTCCGCGCATGCAGCGCGATCCCGGTTATCTCACGCGCGCCAAGATCCGGATTCTCGACGGCTCAGGCAAGGAGATCAATCCGAAGTCGGTCAATTGGAGCACCGAGCGGGCGACGAACTACACGCTGCGGCAGGATTCGGGCGCCGGCAATTCGCTTGGCTCGATCCGCATCGGCATGCCCAACAAGCTTGCCGTCTATATGCACGACACGCCCTCGAAGGGGGCGTTCGGCTCCGACTACCGCTTCCTCAGCCACGGCTGCGTCCGGGTGCAGGGCGTCTACGATTATGCGGCGTGGCTGTTGGAGGGGACGCCCGGCGGACCTTCCGGCGGTTGGGACAAGGCTGCGCTGCAAGCCAAAATCAAGGAAGGCGCGCGCTACGACATCAACCTCGCCAAGGCGGTGCCGGTGATCTGGGTCTATCTCACCGGCTGGTCGAACGGCGATGGGCCAGCCAATTTCCGCGACGACGTCTACAATATCGACAATGTCGGCGAAGCGCAGGTGAGCGCGCAGGCGACGCCGGTTCGGTAGACCGCGCTAGCGGCGCTCTGGCCGGATCGCCGCGACCTCGCGAACGAATTCAGCGATCGCCTCGCAGCTATAGGAAAGACCCACGCGTTTCGTCGAGGCCGGCCGTCTGGCGAGCGACGTCCCGGGCCGCCACTCTCGCGCTGGCCGGATCGGACGCGGCGCGAAGCCGCCACCGCAATTGGGGCAGACGTTGCTCAGACGCCGCTCGACGCAATCGGCGCAGAAGGTGCATTCAAAACTGCAGATGCGCGCTTCGGTCGCGTCCGGCGGCAGGTCCTTGTCGCAATATTCGCAATTCGGCCGAAGTTCGAGCGCCATGTCCTACCCCCAGACGCAAAGGCCTTGAAGCGTGGACCGGCTTCTCGTGGAACGCAACCTGTCGCCGCCCGGCATGTCCCGCGCACCCCGGCCGCTGCAAAATCGCGTCGATCCGTTTGGCGAATTGCACGCCACGCCCATGCGCGGCGGCATGATGGGCAATCGCGGCGGGCGGCTGCATCGCGACGACCAGACGCTAGGCCGCAGCCGCTGGAAGAACAAGCACTGGCTCATCTGCGTCTGCAAATTCAAGGGCCGCCAGCGCGACGTCTGGGGCCGGTACTACACGGAGCTCTTCTTCCTCGACGAGCCGACCGCGCTCGCCGCCGGCCACCGCCCGTGCTTCGAATGCCGCAGACAGCCGGCGAAAGCCTTTATCGCCGCGTTTCCGGGAGCGCCGAGCCACGTCGAAGCCATGGACGAAGCGCTCCATCGCGAGCGGGTCGAGAACCGGACCAAGCGCCTGTGGCGGGCGCGCCTCGGCGAGCTGCCCGACGGCGCGATGATCGCGCGCGACGGCCGACCCTACGCGGTGCGCTCGGGCGCTCTTCTGCCGTGGAGTTTCGCCGGCTATGGCGCTCCGGGGCCGATCGATCCGGACGCGGCCGCCGACGTACTGACCCCGGCCTCAACCGTCGCCGCGCTCAGAGCCGGCTATAAGCCCCTTTGGGTTGAGTCGCTCAAGGCGCCGTATTGATTTGTCCTCAACGCGACCTAAGTGGCCTCTCTCAAGCAACCGAGTTGTTCCTGAAGGATAAAACGATGACGCGCGCTCTGCTCGTCGCTCTTGCGGTCCTGGCGGCGTCCGCGCCGCCGGCGATCGCCAGCGACGTGACCGGAATCTGGACGCGGGACGACGGGTCCGCCAAGCTTCGTTTCTCGGCTTGCGGAGGCGGCGCGATGTGCGGCTTTCTGGCCTGGAAAAAGGAACCGGGCGGATCGGCCAGGATCGGCCAACGGCTCTTCTCAGACATGAAGCCGAGCGGCGAGGGCTCCTGGGCCGGGACGGCGTTCAACCCCGAGGATGGCAAGCGCTACACAGCAAAGCTGACGCTCTCGGGCGATCATCTCGTCACCGCCGGCTGCGTGCTCGGCGGGCTCATCTGCAAGTCGTTCAACTGGACGCGGACACGGGCCCCCTGAACGGGGCTTCGCTGTCGGTCGGGCGAGGGTTCTGTTTTCCTGTCCTGGCCGGGCTTGTCCCAACCATCCACGAAAACACTGCTGCCTCGTCGCTAGCTAAACTGACCGAAGTCTCAGCAGGTGAAGGATTTGTGTGGCGGCGCCGCGTGGATGGCCGGGTCGAAGCCCGGCCAGGACCTTCTTTGCCGACGCAAATCCTTCCCCATTCCTCCGCTCTCCACGCGATTAATGAGCCGTCAGGCTCTTCCCAAGGCGCGGCGCTGACGCGCCTTGGCCGTGGCGGCGGCTCGGAGGGTCGTTGCGGCGTCCACGATGGTCGCCGTCTCGCCTTTGAGCCGCGCCAGCGCCAGCGCTCGCACGTCCTCAGCCGGCCAGAGCCGGCCCCTGAGATCAATGACGTCGGCGGCCCGGCAGGCGTCGGCGACCACAAACAGCTGGTAGCCAAGATCGCTCGCGTGCCGCGCCGACGCTTCGAGCGCATGGGTCGATAGCGTCCCGCAAACGACGAGCGTCGTCGCGCCGAGTTCGTCGAGCCTGGCTTCTAGGTCGGAGCCGATGAAGGCGCTTGTCGCGTTGCGGAAGATGACGATCTCGCCCTCGAGCGGCGCGAGCGGAGAACCTGCCGGGTGGCGGCCGATGTGAACAACGGGCAGCCCCTCCGCCCGCCACGCAGCGACGAGGGCCGCGATGGCCCCGTCGACCTGCGGGGCGCGCTCGGCGCCCGCCACTTGCGCGTCGATGATCAGAAGGGCGGCGTCAGCCGGCAATCGCATGATCGTCAGGGCCGTCGCGGGGCAAGCGCCCAGTAGTCAAGCTCGAGCACCACATGGGGTTCGTAGCCCTCGCCTTCGCGCCAGGGAAAGTCGACGCAAGGGTGGTTCTTGGTCGCGACGGTGCGCACCCTGAGCGCGCCGACATCATCGCGGCCAGGCAGCGTCGCGGTTTCGACAATCGCGCTCCAGGCGAACACTGTGTCGCCCGCGAACAGCGGCGCGACGTGCCGCCCGCCATTGATCGCGGCGATATGGAAGGCGTTGGCGAGACCGTTGAAACTCAGGACGCGGGCAAGCGAAATCACGTGCCCGCCATAGATGAGGCGCCGTCCGAACCGCCCCTGCCCCTCGCTGAACTGGTTGAAATGCACCTTGGCGGCGTTCTGGTAGAGCCGGGTCGCCGTCTGATGCTCGGCCTCTTCGACCGTGACGCCGTCGACATGATCGATCCGCTCGCCCGCGCTATAGTCCTCGAACCTGTAGGGCGATCCGCTGAGCTCCGGGTCAAAGGCGGCGCAATCGATCGGCGGGCAGGCCGCGCCGAGATCAGCGACGGCGACCGCCTCGGGAAGTTCGGGAACATGAGTCTCGGGCGCGGCAGAGCCCATGTCGCGCTTTCGGACCATCACCCAGCGCACGTAGTCGATGACCGTCTCGCCGCGCTGGTTGAAACCCTGCGAACGCACGTAGACCACGCCGCTCTGCCGGTTCGAGTTCTCCTTGAGCCCGATCACCTGCGAGACGGCGGAAAGCGTATCGCCGGGAAAAACCGGCCTCAAGAACCGGCAGTCCGCGTAGCCGAGATTCGCGACCGCGTTCAGCGACACGTCCGCCACCGTCTTGCCGAACACGACATGGAAGGCGAGCAGATCGTCGATCGGGCTCGCCGGGTAGCCAATCGCGCGAGCGAAGGTTTCGGCGCTCTGCGGCGCAAAACGCGCGCCCGTCAGAGCCGAATAAAGTGAGGCGTCGCCGCTGTTCAGCGTGCGCGGCGTCGGGTGATGGATCGTTGCGCCGAGGCGGAAGTCCTCGAAGAAGCGCCCCGAGGCGGTCTTGAGGGAATTAGAGGGCGCCATCTGACCCGTCAGAAGACGTTGGGATAAATGTAATAGATGATGATCCGCTCGATCAGCATCACGGCAAGCAAGAGGATGATCGGAGAAATATCGATGCCGCCTGTGGACGGCAGGAAGTTGCGAATGGGCCGCAGAAAGGGCTCCGTCAGGGCGAGAAACAAGTTCCAGATCGAGCGAACGAAGTCGTTGCGAATGTTCACCACGCCGAAAGCGATCAGCCACGAAAGAACGGCGCCCGCGATGATGATCCAGGTGTAGAGATTGAGGACAACCATCACGATGTCGAGGACCGCACGCATGAGTTCTCCCAACCTTTGACTGGCTGCCGTTGAAGCGGAAACGCCCCTGGCCCCCCACGCCGATGTCGTTGACAGGCATCGGACGCGCACGTAAACAGCCGCGCGACGGGGCTGTAGCTCAGATGGGAGAGCGCTGCAATCGCACTGCAGAGGTCAGGGGTTCGATTCCCCTCAGCTCCACCAGGAAGTCCCCGTTATGTCGGGCCGGGAAGAGTTCTACTCTAGCTTCGTTGAATAAGGCTTCGCCGCGTAAAATGACGCGTTTTGCTTGCCGCCCAAGGCCTCCTGCGTGAACTGAATCAGATGCCAGGCGACGAAGCCCATGCCAAAAACCGCCTCGATTTGGCCGCGGCGCAGCGCGTGCCACGCCGCGCGCCAGAACGCTGCTCGGTAGTCCGATAGGATGCCGATCCGCCAGACAATGTTCCAGGCGAGCGCAGCGCCGCGCTTCAGATTAACCTTCGTCAACTTGCCCTTTGCAGGCAGTCGCAATCGGTTCGCATAGGTTGCGTCAACCTGATAGCGGAAGCGGGCGAACAGGCGCTCGGGCGTGTAGGCATGAGCGATCGCGCGCCGCCAGCTCGCCAGCACTTCGCCGCGTGGGCGAAGGAATTTCACATTCGACTCTTCATCCGGGTCCGTGATCAGCCGACCCTCCCGCGCCAGTCTGTCCCACAGGGGCGTTTTCGGCAAAGCCTGCAGGACGTTGATCGTGAAGATCGGGATCTGCGAGCGATCAATGAACTCGATCAGTCTCGCCTCCGATTCATCCGTCTCGAGATCGAGTCCCATGATGATGCCGGAGGTCACTTCGAGCCCGTGGCGGTTCAGGGTTTGGATGGCCTCGAACATGGGTAAGGATGCGTTGTGAGCCTTGTCGATTCCGGACAAAACCTCAGGTTCAGGCGTCTCGATTCCAACGAAGACTGTAAGGAAGCCAGCCTCGCGCATAAGCGCTAGAATGTCGATCTGCTTTGCGATGTTCAGCGTCGCCTCACAGGCGAACTGCAGCGGATATCCCCGCTGCTTCTGCCAGTCGATCAGATGGGGCAGAAGATCGCGTGCGGCTTTGCGGTTTCCGATGAAATTGTCGTCGACCAGATAGACCACCGGCGGATGGGCAGGCTGGGAGATGAAGGCGTCCAGCTCGGCCAGGATCTGGGCGGCCGACTTGAAGCGCGGCTGCCGGCCGTAGAGCGCCGGAATGTCGCAGAACTCGCAGCGGTATGGGCAGCCGCTGGAGAACTGGAGCGAGCCGATCAGATAGCGCGAAAGGGGCACGGCGTCGTAAAGCGGAAGCGGAAAGCTCGAAAGCGGCAGCCGCTCCCGCGTCTCGAACCGCCGTTGGGCCGCCGGCGGCTCGACACTTTCGTCGAGCGCTGCGATCAGTTCATCAGTCGCGTCGCCAATCTCCCCGAGATGGAGGTAGTCGAACTCCGGATAGGTCTCGGGACTACTCGAAACGGCAGACCCCCCCAGCACAGTGACTTTGCCGCACGCCTTCGCGCGGCGCTGAATAGCGCGAACTTCGGACAGCTGAATGTGCATGCCGCCAACGAAGACGACATCGGCCCAGGCAAAGTCTGAGTCCGCGGCGCGTTCGATATTCTCATCGACGAAGCGGACCTGCCAACGCTCCGGCAAATAGGCTGCGACGATCAGCAGACCTTGCGGCGGCATGAACGCGCGCACGCCAGGCACGAGTGCAAATGCATGGGCGAAAGTGCCGAAAGAGGGAGCATAGGCGGGAAAGATGCAAAGGATCTTGCGGTTATGCTGGACGGGCACCGGGCAGCGCAAGTGAACCTCCTCACGCCAACTTCTGTCCAAAACGAACCGATTGCGGCTGGATGGTTCCGACTTCCGATTGTTTCATGACCGGTTGGTCCATTGGCCCGATACGCCGGGGGCGCTCAACCGATCCGGCAACTAGGCCTGGACACGGTGGCGCTCAACTCGCGCATCCGCAAGACCTAAAGACTTGTCGGGTTTGCGATCTTCAAAGTTCTGCGCCTCCGAACCGACGGCGGACTGCGCGTCTGCGCCCGTCTCCAGCGAGGTCAATTCATAAATGATCATAGATTCAACCATGATCGAGAACGCCGTAGCGACACGTGCGCGGAACCCTGCCTTCGCGATCAGCTGACCAAGGAAATGCAGATCGGAATCGGATGACAGGAGGACGTACATGGCGCCGCCTGGCTTGAGCCTTTGCCGCGCCTGTTCGAAGAGCGACATGATATCCCGGTATCCAGGGCCGGCGACCCACGCGCGGTCCGCGATGTCCCGCGGTTCGCCAGCAAAGAACGGCGGATTGGATATAATGACATCGAATAAGCGATCCGGCGCAAGCGAAGACATCAAGTCCGATCTTAAAGCGGTGACGCGTTCCCCAAGACCGTTTGCCCGGGCATTGTCGGCCGCGGCGTTGACTGCCCTGGGATTGATGTCGAGCGCGACCACCGTCGCTCCCGCTCGCGCCGCGGCCAGCGCCAATATGCCGCTGCCGGTCCCAACGTCTGCGACCTCCTTGCCTGCAAGGTCGATCGTGGCGAGAAACCGCGCGAAAAACTCGCTGGTCAAGAAGAGCTTGGGATGAAAGACCGTCGGGTAAACGGCGAGGCGGAAGCCCGCCGCCCGCACCAAGCGCGTCCGGCGTCGGTTTAGGATGAATTTGTGAGAGAGGTAGTGGACACTATTGCGAAAAATACGCCGTAATCGCCCCGGCGGCGCTTGCCAGTTGCCAAGTCCGCAGGACTCGGCGTTCAAGTGAACCAGTTGATCGTATGTCGTCTTCGACAAAACTCGCATAGGCCTTCAAACAGAAGTCCTCCGGAATGGTTCCCTAAGAATCCGCGAGAGCTATGCATTTTCGCCAGGCGCGCGCGGCTTGCCCATCAGTGCGGGCTGAAAAAGCGCGGCCGAAGCGAGCGTGCAAGCGAGCGAGAGGGCGAGCAGCTTGCCCATGCTGGCCGTGCCAGGGTGGCTGGAAAAGGACAGGCTTCCAAATGCGGTCGCGGTCATGAAGGCGCTAAAGAGCACGGCGCGGGTCAAGGGAGATTGCAAGAAATCGGACTGTCCCGACCGCCACGCCATCACGTAATAGATCTTGAATGCGACGCCCACGCCGAGCAGGACGGGCAGCGCTATGATGTTCGCATAGTTGAGCGGAAAGTCCAGGAGCGCGCACACCTCCAGAGTGACCACAGCCGCGACGACGAGGGGCACGAGCGTGAGCAGGACATCGCTTACTCTTCGAAGGGCAATCCAAAGCAACACGGCGATCGAGACAAACGCGCAAGCGCCTGCGAGAAAGAACGCGCGGATGATCGTGGCGCCCCATTCCAGTTGACCGATCGCAGGCCCCGTCGCTGTAGGCTCCGCCTCCATTACGGATCGAGCGAACTGAGCCACCGTAAACTCCCGCCCGGCCTTTGGAACCAGCTCCACGCGCGCGCGACCGTCGGGGCTGACCCAGGAGCGACGAAGGGCTTCGGGCAACGTCGCGCGGGTGACGCCTTCCGGTCGCAAAGAATGGCGAAGGGCGTCCAGGTCCATAAGCAGCGGTTGGATCAAGACGGCCTGCATGGACGCCCGCACGGTTGAGGGCCCTGCAGCAAGCTTGTCGAGATCGGCAGACAGACGTTTCGCGGCATCGCCGCCCGGGCCGGGCACGGCGTCGGCCAGCAACAAGAGATTCTGGGCTCCGCTCTTCAGGGCTGCGACATTATCGGCGTCGGTTGGCGGCGCTGGGCGCTGGTCCGGATTCAAGACGCCATCGAGTTTGTCGGCTGCACTCTTGATGGCGGCGATCTTGGCGGGTTGGCCCTCGGGCACGAATGTGTCAATGGTTCTCGCTTGACCGACTTGCGGTAGCGCCAGAAGCCTCTTCGCAACAGCGTCCGCCGCGTCTGGCGAGGCGGTAAGGACTTCCATCAGATTGGCGTTCATGAGGGGGTCCCGGCTCAATTCGTTGTAAGTCGCCATCGCCTCCTCTTTGGGACTGCGCAGATCGAGTGGGTTGAAATCGAACCGCAAATGCGCCAGCAGCGGCAGTCCTGCCGCGACGACAAGCGCCGTTACGACGACGACCGCGATCCGATGGCGCCCGAGGAACCGATCAACCGGCGCCATGGCGGCGTAGCCAAGGGGCTTCGGCTCCGCAGGCGGATTGAATATCTGGAGAAGCGCCGGAAGCAGAAGCATGCTGGTCAGATAGGCTATTCCCATGCCAAAGCCGGCGATAAGGCCGAGCTCGGCCATGCCGATGTAGTCGGTCGGCAGGAACGACATGAAACCAGCTGCGGCGGACGCCGCGGCCAATGTCAGGGGAAGGGCCACGCTCAGGCTGGTCAGCGCCAGGGCTTTCCGCAGCTCTCCGCACGCTTGCCGCTCAGCGCGGTACCGGACGCTGAACTGGATGGCAAAATCGGCTCCCAGCCCGACGCATAAAACAGCGAAAGCGAGCGAGATCGGGTTGAAGGCTCCGATGGTCAGAAGTCCGAGCGCCGCGGTGATCGCAAGACCGGCGCCCAACGTCAGCGAGACAGCCAGCACGATCTTGAACGAGCGTAGAGCCAGCCACAAGATCAAGAGGACTAGCGCCGTGGTGACGACCCCGTTGAGCAAAGCGCCTTGCTGAAGCGTCGCGAACTCTTGGTCGACGATTGGAACGGGCCCGGTCAGCCTCAGCCGAGCATGAAAATCGGATGCGAGGTTCGCTCGCTCTCCGGCTTCGCGAATCGCCGCAGTCGCCTGCCTGCCGGGTTCTAACGAACTGAAGTCGAGTTTCGGCCAGATGGCGATCAACCTGCGCGTGTCGCCAGGCTTCGCGGGCTCGCTTTGTAGAAATTCCTTCCAGGAAAAGCTCGTAGGCCGTCCCACCAGCACGCTCTCGACGGTGTCGGCGAGTTGATTGAGCGTCTGCGGCATGCTGTCGAACATGCCCATCTGAGCGGCGCCGAGGCTCAGCGAAAACGCTTGGATCAAACCTCGCAAGCTTGGGTCCGCCGCCAAGATCGCGAGGCTGGGACTGGCCCCCTGAAGCTGGGTCAGAATCCCCGTAAGCTGCGGCATGTCGAGGAACAGCAGCCCATTGCTCTCAAAAAACTTTCCCCCGCCGAGTTCGTCGACCGAGCGGAAAAGTTCGACGTGTTGTGACAGCCGCTCAGCCAAGGCGGTTGCGGCGGCGTCGGCCAGTTCCGGCGTCGGGGCGTCAACGACGGCCAGGATCGCTTGCGTGCTTTGCGGAAAAGCCGCCTCATAGGCCAACTCCCGTTGCCGCCATGGAAGATCGGCCGAGAGCAAGGCATTGACGTCGGTGTTGATGGAAAAGTGCCGGACGACGTAGAGGCCGGAGAGCGCGGTCAAAACAGCAAACGCGATGATGATCATCACGGGATGACACGAAGTCCAGCTCACAAACCGCCGAGCGAGCTTGGCAAACGGAGCGTCGGGCGCGGGACCGCGTGGCGCATCCGCCTCGGGCAACCTCCCTTTTGCGGGCATCCTTAGACTCCGATCCGTTCTCGGGCCTAAGGCGCGAGCGCAATCAAGACAATGCGGAAACAAGGCCAGTCTAGGAGCCATCACCCTGTCCGTGAACGGGTTTCGGCGCGGAATGGTCCTTTTTTCCCGGCGTCGCGTGGCTTTCCGGCCGAGGGCTAGGCTTTGGATATTCGGGGTCCGTTTCCGCGAGCCGTTTCCATATCTGGCTCTGGCCGAGAAGCGTTATCCCGAGATATCCGCGAACCGTAAGGGTCTGATTATCGGGCGCGAGCGTCAGTTCGACGCTGTACTGGGAGCCGTTGCGAGGGTCGAGAATGGCGCCGCCTTCATAGCTCAGCCCGTCGCGCTTCGCGTTTTGGATGAGCCGCAGCCCGAGGACTGGCTGGTCTTTGCGATCATCGGTGCAGCCCGAGCAAACTGGATCCACCGGATCGCCAGGTTTAGGATACATCTTGACGATGTATCCTTCCCACAATCCGTTTTTTTCCTTGAAGCTGATCAGACCGCCGACGAAGCCGCTGCCTGGGTCGATTTGCTGCCAAACGCCCGCGATCGTTTGATCGCTGGCATATGCGGAAGTCATCAGAGACGCGCACAAAACCGCCGCGGCCGCGGCCCGCAGGCTCTGTTTGTAAATCTCGATCATCGCCATCTTTCGCTCTAATTTGGCATGGTGTCGCCACGGTGACGAACAGGTGTGGCGGTATAGCGGCGCTTTGCCCGCAGCGGCAGCGATGGAACCGCGCCGGCCGTGGAAAGTTACCGCTTAACCTGCGATGCAGGCGGCGCTCGGCCGAACTCGCAGCCAAATGCGCTTCAGGGTTGCATTTCGGCATCGCCTTTAGGAAAACCCAATGAAACACTTGTCTGGCTTGACCCTCTTATCTTTCCTGTTCTTCCCAATCGCCGCCATAGCACAGGAGCAAGGGACGGCCGACGAGCGCCAGGCCTGCGAACCCGATGTCAATCGCCTTTGCGGCCAGTTCATCCCCGATCGAGACAAAATCATCCTCTGCCTCAATCAAAAGGTCCGAGAATTGACGCCCTCATGCCGCAGCGTCATTCTGTTTTACGCGCAGCAGCAAATCTGCGCCGGCGACAGCAGTCGCCTCTGTGGCGAGGCCGGGCAAGACCGGGAAAAGGTGCTCGCCTGCTTGAGCCGCAAAACTGAGATGTTGACCGCCTCTTGTAGGCGCGCGTTCAACGTCTATCAGCGCGAGCGAAGATAAATCCCAAGCCGCGATTGGGCGGGGCAGGCGCTAAGTCAAAAGTCATCGCCGTCTGCCCGGCGGCTCAACCTTCAGCGTCCAGGACTTGGCGAACTTTCGAAGCGAGCTCTTCGAATGAAAATGGTTTGCTGATCATATGGATTCCGCGATCCAGGCGGCCCTGATGGATAATCGCGTTGCGCGTGTAGCCGGTCATGTAGAGCACGCGGAGACCCGGGCGATGCCCCAACGCCTTATCGGCCAACTGCCTGCCGTTGACGCCGCCAGGCATCACCACGTCGGTAAGCAGAAGATCGACGTCATCGCTTCCGCTCAGGATCTCGAGCGCCGCGGCGCCGCTGCTCGCGCTCACCACGTGATAACCAAGTTCCTCCAGAACCTCGCTCGCGTGTTTTCTCAACTCATCGTCGTCCTCGACGACGAGAATTTTCTCTGCGCCCGTCGATGGCGAGAGGGTGTCCGTTTGAGCGATGGTCGGGTTTTTCGTGTCGGTCACACTGCGAGGCAGATAGATCTTGACCGTCGTGCCCTCGCCGATTTCACTGTAGATCCGGACGTGCCCTGCCGATTGACGCGCAAATCCGTAAACTTGGCTCAACCCCAGCCCCGTGCCCTTGCCGACCTCTTTCGTCGTGAAGAACGGGTCGAACGCTCGTTCCTGCGTCGCCTTGTCCATGCCGACGCCAGTGTCCGTCATTGCGATCATCACGAACTCGCCCGGCTCTGCACCTTCGCTGAGCGATGACGTGTAGGCCTTGTCGAAGGATACGTTTGCCGTCTCGATAATCAGTTTACCTCCATTTGGCATCGCGTCGCGCGCATTGAAGCCGATGTTGAGGAGCGCGTTCTCGAGCTGATTCGCGTCCGCGTACATGGGCCACAAGTCGCTCCCCAGCGCTATTTCAAGGATGATTGTTTCGCCGATGGCGCGGCGCAGCAGTTCGCTAACGTCGATAACCAGAGCGTTTGCGTCCAGGGCCTTGGGGCTGAGTGGCTGTTGTCGCGAAAAGGCGAGCAGGCGCGTGGTCAGGGAGGCGGCGCGCTGTGCGCCCTGCATCGCCATCTCTCGTCCCCGCTCCATGCGGGTCAAAGCGAGGGGATCGGGCAAGTTCGCAGTTTGGCGACCGATGATTTCGAGGCCGCCGATCACCAGCGTGAGGAGATTATTGAAGTCATGCGCGACGCCGCCTGTGAGCTGTCCAACCGCCTCCATCTTTTGCGCCTGCTGCAATTTTTGCTCGAGACGACGTCGTTCCGTTATGTCATGAGCGCTGACCACGACGCGACGTGGCGCACCGGGTTCTTGGGGCGCCGGCGTCACGATCGCTTCGATGACCGCGTCGCCTTGTGTTCGTTCGTAGCGACGCGGCGCCGCATCCTGCAGACACACGGCAAGTTGGGCCCCGACTTCTGACGCGCGCTCGGCGCCAAGGACTTCCTCGATTGTGCGGCCCACCACGGCTTCCCGGGTCCTGCCATAAAGGCGCAGCGTCGCCGGGTTGACCTCGGCGAAACGGAAATGCCCGTCACTTTGCTCAACGATGATCGCGTAACATTCGGATGAGTGATTGAAGAATGTCTGGATGAGCGCCTCGGAAGCCTCGAGCTGCCGCGTACGATCTTCAATACGCCGCTCCAATGTCTCGTTGAGTTCGGTTAATGCCTGTTCCGCCTCCTTGGAGGCGGTAATGTCGTGGGCGACGCCGATGAAGCCGATGTGTTCGCCGGCTGGCCCCCATCTTGGTTGAGATTCTGATCGCAGCCAGCGCCATTGGCCGTCGTAACGTCGGTACCGGGCCTCGAGCACGAAAGGCTTCCGGGATCCTTCGCCCGCTCGCTGGTCGCGCAAGATTCGGTCGAGGTCGTCTGGATGAAGAGCTTTACGCCAGTCGAAATTCAGAGCCTCCGCAAACGGGACACCCAGGAACTCGTGATACGCTCGGTTGACGAAGTGTCTGAGGCCGTCGAGCCGGCTCACCCACATCGGCACCGGGGCGCTATCCGCGATCGACCGAAACCGTTCCTCGCTCTCGGACAGAACCTTTTCCGCGAGTTTGCGCGCGGTTATGTCGATGACCACGGTGTAAAGGCCCAACACGCGACCGGCCAGATCGCGGTGCGGAACATGCACGATCTCGGTCTGAACCGTTCCGTCCGATCGAGGAAAATCGGCCTCGTAGGTTAAGTTCTCGCCCGCGAGCGCGCGCTCGATAAAGGGGCGCCGCGCTTCATACATCGCAGGCCCCATAACGTCCCTTACGCTCCGGCCGACGATCTCACTTGAGGGACGTTCGAACCAAAACTCGTAAGGCTTGTTGATGAACCGAAATATCTGATGGTTATCAAGATAGGAGATCAGGAACGGGATTGCGTCTGTTACAGCCCGCAACCTGCCTTCGCTTTCCTGTACGGTTGCTTCCGCTTTTTTTTGGTCGGTAATGTCGAGGTGCGCGCCGATGAGTTTTAAAGCCCGACCTTGGCTGTCGCGCTCGATCTCCGCCACAGCGCGAATCCATCGTATTTGACCGTCATTCGGTCGAACGATGCGATATTCAGCCTTATATTCTCGCGCGGAGCTCGCCACCGTCGCCAGGAAGTAGGTCTCAACTCGCTCTCGGTCTTCCGGGTGTACGCGCGCGATCCACTGCTCGTGATTGTCGTTGACGGCGCCTGGCGGAAGGCCATGGAGGTGAAGATATTCTGGTGAGCGCTGACTGCGAAAGCCGTTCGATAAATCGACGTCCAACCCGCCGACGCCGCCTATGCGCTGAACTCGAGCGAGCTCCAATTCTCTGTCGCGGAGCGCCTTCGTATCTCTTTCGCGATCGGTGACGTCGCGAAACGCCACACCAATGTCAGCGCCGAAGGGAAAAGCGCGCACTTCGTGATGGCGACCAGGCTCCAACGCCGAATCGATTTCGAATTCTTCTCTCGTCCGCTGCTCGATAACAACGCGACAACGTCGCTCGAATTCCGTTCCCCTAACCTTGGGCAGGACATTCCATAAAAGCTCGCCAACGAGCTCGGTGCTAGGGGCGCGGAAAATCGCCTCGGCGGCGCTGTTGGAAGCGGTCAAGCGCCAGCTGTGATCGAAAGCGAAGAAACCCTCGCCCATGCCCTCGAGCAGCGCTTCCACGAGGGATTCTTGGCTGGAGCCGCGCGCTCCCGAAATGTTCCGTGTATCGGACGTGGGCGCCACCTTCCAGGAGACCGTCCCGAGCATTTCTACGACGCCTACTACGCACAACAATTGCAGAGTGTCGATGGCCGGTTTTTGCAAGGCGGCCTCGTCAAATCTGACGACTCGCAGCTTGCGTATCGGCTTCGACCTCCTACAACGTACTCTTCCCTTCGCTCGACGCGGGAGACGGCCTCGCGCAAGACCTCAAGCCCGGCGCCGCGTCTCACCCCCTCGGTCGCAAGAACCTGCCGAAACGCCCGCGCCCCGGGCCGGCCGGCGAACAGACCGTGCAGGTGCCGGGTGTAGTCGTGCAGCCGTTCACCCCGCTCCAAGCCTCCTGCTATGGTCGGCATAAACGCTTCAATCGCCTCGAACCCGTGTGCGACCGGCGCCGGTTCGCCAAACAGCTCCGGGTCGACGCCGATCAGGAGCTCCGGATTCTGATAGGCCGCGCGGCCGAGCATGATTCCGTCGACGCGGCCTAGATTCTCGCGCCCTGCGTCGAGGTCCGCGAGGCCGCCGTTGATGATGATAGGCCACTCAGGGTGAGCTCGTTTCAGGGCATGGACAAGCTCGTAGTCGAGCGGCGGGATCGAACGATTGTCCTTAGGGCTCAAACCCTCGAGCCAGGCTTTGCGCGCATGGACGACAAGCGCCTTCGCGCCCCCCGCCTTCACCGCTTCCGCAAACGTGAACAGCGCCTCCCGCGGCTCCTGCTCGTCGATCCCGATGCGGCACTTGACCGTCACGGGAACGTCGACCGCCGCAACCATCGCCGCTACGCATTCCCCAACCAGGTTCGGCTCGCGCATGAGACAAGCGCCGAAGCGGCCGCTCTGCACCCGGTCGGAGGGACAGCCGCAATTAAGATTGATCTCGTCATAGCCGAAGTCGGCGCCGATGCGCGCTGCTTCCGCAAGCCGTCCCGGCGCTGCTCCGCCAACTTGCAACGCGACGGCATGCTCGCTCGCGTCGAAACCGATCAGCCGCTCGCGCGGGCCGAAGACGACCGCATCTGCGGTCACCATCTCTGTATAAAGCCGGGCGCGACGCGTGAGGATGCGATGGAACGCCCGGCAGCGCCGATCGGTCCAATCCATCATCGGAGCCACGCAAAAGCGAGCTTCATAGGGTCGAGACATGGCGCTCATATAGGGAAGACCGGATCAATTGTCGCCGACCACGTACCCGCCGGCTCGAACGGCGATTCTCCTCACTTCGTGGGTGATCGAATATCCTCAAATATACAGGGAGGCGGCGGCTTTCTGAACCTTGTGCGTGTCCTTCGGGTCCTGGGCGTCTTGCACAATCGAGTGTCCCCAGGACGCGCGATGGTCGTCTTGTCCCAGGGCGCCGTGAAGGTGAACTCGCCGTCCCGCTCCGCCGCCACGACGAAGCGCAATGCCGCCCCGCGCGGCGAACTCGGGCGCCAGCGGTCTCCGCCCGCGGGTCCAGTCGGCCCTCGTATCGGCTGGCGAATTCGAAGCGGAGACAAGGAACTCCTCATCTCCGCTGGCAGGACAGCGATTGCGAACCACCATGCCGCCTGCTCTCGCAGTCAGAGGTCGAAATAGCCATCAAGCTCGGGTTTGGCTTCAATGATCGCGCGCGCACACTCTTGCAGATTGGCCTGAACCTGCTCGAGAGAGGCGTTTGCCGGCTGTTTCAACGCGATACCGTCGATAACGGGTTCCAGCTCCGGACGGTTTTTCAAGGCGCCGTCGATTTTGCGTCTGAGGCGCGCGTTTCGATATTGCACGTCGTTCTGTTTCACCGTCGCCTCCCCTTATGCCGCTTGACCCATCAGGCGATGGACTGTCGCCACGTTGCGACATTTTGCGCGTCACGTTCTCTGAGGCAAGTGTTCAGTGCACGCACGGGAGCAATGCGACGATACCTTTCGCTTCGCCGACGGCGGTCTTCCCTTGCGCCAGCCTGCCGCCGCCCTTCTGCCGAGCGCCGAGTTTTTTTTCGACTCGCATTAGCAGGAAAGAGTGCGCTTCCCAGGAGCAAGGCGGCCGCAACCAGTTCCGTTAGCTATGCACAACCTAGCGCAATAGACTTGGAAGGCCGCGTTTCGCTGTTTAACTGAGACGGATGGCGCGCCCGAAGGGATTCGAACCCCTGACCTCTGCCTTCGGAGGGCAGCGCTCTATCCAGCTGAGCTACGGGCGCATCGCTCCGTGCTCTTAGCCGAATTCCGCCTGGAGGGAAACGCCCTCGCGCTCAAACCCGCGCATCCGTCGGAGCAGTCGAGATTGGGCGGCTTGACGGGGGCCAGCCGATGCCTCACTGCCCAACCTTCCGGCTCAAGAGGAGCGCCTTGCGCGGTTTCGGTTACACTCGGCTTGCTGCTGCGGCGTTAATCGCGCTCCTGGCTGGCGGCGCGCTCGCCGAGGCGGACGAGCAAGTCAAGTTCGCCAGCGCCGGTCAAGGGGACCCGATCCGAGGCTACCTGACAAGGCCGAAGGGATCGGGTCCCTTTCCGGCCGTCGTTCTGTTGCACACCTGTCTTGGCCTTCCCGCTGAACGAAGTTCGATTGGGGCGCGGATCGCGGCTTGGGGCTATCTCGCCCTGTTCGTTGATGATTTTTCGACGCGGGGCCTCAAGGAGACCTGCGCCATTGACTTCAAGCCAGCGCTTCCGGACGCCTATGGCGCGCTGGCCTATCTCGCCGGCCGTTCCGACGTCGACGTCCGACGGGTCGCGGCGGTCGGATTTTCCCAAGGTGGGGACACCGCTCTCAAGCTTGCAACCGGCGCGGAGGCGCAGCCGCTCGGCGACACAGGGCCCGTCTTCAAGGCCGCGGCGGCTTTCTACGCCCCTTGCGCCAACCTGGCGGGCGCGGCTTTGGTCATCCCGACGCTTATTCTCGTCGGCGCAAAGGACGCGGTGACCCCCGCGAGCGACTGCGGCGAGCTTATTAAGCGGCAGCAGCCAGGCATGGTGAAGCTCGTCGTCTATCCGGGCGCAGCCCACGCCTTTGACTTGCCCGAGTTCGGCGCAGGCAAACAGGTCATGGGAATGACGCTAGCTTATGACCGCAACGCCGCTCAGCGATCCTGGGCGGAGCTACGAGGTTTCCTCGGGGCGCAACTCCGGCGCTAGGGCTCCCGCGCAGCGAGCGACGCGCTCATCACTGCCCTCATTCCGGACGATTTGTGTTAGACACCGCCCGAATCATCGAACGCTGCGATTGAAGGGGCCTTGATGCTCAGACGCGAATTTCTGCTTGGCGCTGCCGCCGCGGCCTGCCGCCGCGCCGGCGGCAGCCCTCGCCGCCGACGGGCCGCCGCTTTCCAGCAAGGCCGCATTCGTCGCCTGGATGACGGCCAATCGCCCGGCGGAGGAGCCCCAGTATCTCGAGCGGCGCTGGGACCGCTACGAGGTGCTGCTCAGCTTCAACGACCTCTGGACGCCCGCCGACAAGCGCGCCTTCCTGATGACGCCGCGCCAGGAGTTTTGCCTGCCTGAAGACAAGGACAACGCCTATGTCGGGCATTATCTGGACATCGGTTTCGGCGTCACCATCACGCCGCCGGGCACGATGGGCCGCATGACCAGCGCGCTCGACATTCGGGGGAGCGACAAGGTGCTCGAGATCGGCACCGGCTCCGGCTTTCAGTCCGCGCTGCTGACGTATCTGACGCCGCACGTCCATTCGATCGAGATCATTCCCGAGCTCGCCCAGCGGACGCGGGGCGTTTACGATCGCCTGATCGGCGCGGGTTACCGCGAGTATTCCGCGATCACGACTAAGAATAGCGACGGCTATAACGGCTGGGAGGAGGCGGCGCCGTTCGACAAGATCATCGTCACCTGCGGCATCGACCACATCCCCCCGCCGCTCCTGCAGCAATTGAAGCCAACCGGGATCATGGTCATTCCCGTTGGCCCGCCCGGAGCGCAGCATATCCTGAAAGTGGTGAAGAAAGTCGGCGCCGACGGCGCTCCTTCGGTCGCGCGTTCGGACATCTTCGGCGGCAAGGTCATTCCCTTCGTACCGCTCTCCGGCGGTCACCAGAGCGAGGGATAATCACATCATGATAATGTCTTTATAAGGCCGGTTTGGATTCTCTTGGCCCCTCGCTGTTTTGGTCGGAAAACCCCGGTAAGGAGCTATTGGAATTCTTTGGATTTCCTTGGATTCTCTCGTGCGAATCGAGACTTTTCAATGGGTTACACGGAAAAAGCCGCAAAACATTTTTCACATGCGGTTTTTCCCTGAAATCAGCAGCGCTGGAGCATACCCACCTGTCTTGACGCGATGCCAGGGCAAAATCGTTCATGCGGCAAGTTTATCTTGATTTCTGATTTTCTGCAATAGATTGACGGCCGACTCGTTTGGCCGCCGGTTCAACGGCAAGGGGCTCCGATTAATAGAGCGCCATGAGTCCGCCACGAGTTCCGTGTTTGAGGCCCTGGGAGCGGGGCTTGAGGAGAAAGGAGTCGGATCAATGGGTAGGGTGCTGAATGTTGTGGCCGCCGCGGCCATTCTCGGCGCGGCTACGAGTGCATTCGCGGCGGAAGCGACGCACAAGACCACCGGGACAATCAAGTCCATCGACGTAATGAGGCATGTGATAACTTTGCAAACGGCTCGACCTATAAGGTCGCTCGGGGCGTCAACATCAGGCGGATGAAAGCCGGCGAGAAGGTGACCGTGACCACCTCGACATTCGGCGGGACCCTCGAAGCCTCGATCACCCCGGCGGCCGATTGACCTTCAAGGCCTCGAGCCTTCGTCGCGGGGCACAAGCATTTCGGACGTCTCGGCTGTCATGCCGTCGCCCAGCGACTTCGATTCCCGCATGGCGAGTTCGATGAGCCGCTCGGCGGCTGCGACCTCATCGGAGGAGGCGGGCGTCTCTGTCTGAGGCGGAGCCCTCTCCGACAGGAGATTGGCCGCCAGGAGCACCGTCGAGCCGAGCGTCATCACCACAATGAGTTGAAGCTTGCGCCGGGCGGCAAGCGCGTCGAGGTCGCCTTTCGTGCGTTGCGCGGAGAGGAGCCCATCCTGCAGACGCGCCATCAGCGCGTCCGCTTGGCGCATGGTTTGCGTTTCGAAATCGTCGACCGCCTGATAGGACGCGAGCGACAAATCCTTGCGCGCGGTCGCGATCAAGGCGCCGTATTTGTCCGAGGTTTCGCGATAGGTGAGCTCTCTCGCCCTCGCCAGTTCGCCGATCATCTGGCGCATCGAGGTCGAGCGGTCGAGTAGGGCGAGCTGATAGAGGCTGCTCAACGTGTCGCGCTCCGAGGAGCCCGCTGCGGCTAGGCCGGAAGCCTTGAGGGCGTAGACGAGCACGCCCATCTGCTCGAATAAGAGATATTGCGATTGCGCGGCGCGCAGAGTGTCAATGCGGGCGGTCAGCGACTTCGCGAATTGATCGGTCTCGGCGCTGTTATCTTCGACCGAGCTCACGTAAAACTGCGGCCCGAGCGTTCCGAGCGCGGTCAGCACGAATCCGACCAGGATCGCGAGACGCTTTGCCGACCAGAACGACAGTCTGAGAAACGCCGGTGGTTGCACGGGCCCCGCCGCTATTGTGTCGTCGCAATGCGACGTTCCGGGCCTTTGAGACGCGTCAGGGCGATGGCCAGGAGACGCGGAGCGCCAGTCGCCCGCGGCGTCGGAGGTTTCGGTCCTGCGCCCGCGAGCGTGGCCAAGAAGACAAGCGCCGAGCCCAGCATCGTAACAGCAAGCAGTTTAAAGCCTCGCTCGGCGGCGACGCGCTTCGCCTCACGCCGGTCGGTTTGGAGCGTGATCGCCTTCATCGCGGCGTCGCCCTGCGCCTTGACCATGCGCATTGCGAGGTCGGCTTCGAAAGCGTTTGCGGCGCGATAGGTGTCGATGTTGAAATTGGCCTTCTCCGCCGCGACCAGCGACCCGTACCGCGACGATTCCGCCGGATAGTCGATCGCGCCGGCGACGGCAAGGGCGGCAAGATACGCGCGCACGCCGTCGTGGCGATGGTCGAGCGCGCGCCGCATCAGGTCGCCGATCGCCGCCCGCTCGTCGTCGCTCGCGTCGCGTGGCGGCGAAACCGTGAACAGAAGACTGCCCAGATGGCCTGCGATGTCATCATAGGAGGTGGCGGCCCGAAGCACTTGCGCCCGCGACGCTTGAAGTGCGATCTCTTGCGCCGCCACGCCCGCGCTCTTCTGCGCCGGCTCGAGATAGAAGGCGCTCCCGAGCGCCCCGATCAAGCTCACAACGAAGCCAAGAGCCAAAACAGCGGCGCCGCGAGACAGGAGCCAATCTTTAGCGCCGGGAGACATGACGCGCGCCTCGATTGCAGTGGAAAAGATACCGAGCTTCGACGGTTAGCAAAATGCGCATCCCCCCGCCATCGGGACAGCGCGCGCTTCGACAGGATTTTGCCTTCGGGCGGGTTTAAACAAACAGGGCGGAAAGCGATAAGGCTTTGCACCGGGTTGTAGCCTCATTTAAGCGTGCGCCGAGCCGCGGCGACACGGACAGAAATGGGGCAAGGTTCATGATAATGCAGAGGGCTGCGGGGCTCGCCCTCCGAATCCTTGTTGCGGTTCTGGTCGTTGTTCCGCTCACCGCGTGGAGCGCGCTCGCGCTATGGTTTCGGCTTCCGGCGCCGGAGGCTTTGCGGGGCGTAGCGGCGATCCTGTTCGCCGTCCTTGGCCTTGCGGCGATTGTGGCGCTGTTCATGCGGCGGAGCCGCAGCCTGACGGCCCTTGCTGTATTTGCGGTCGCCTTTGCAAGTCTGCTCGCTTGGTGGAGCACCATCAAGCCGCCGCTCGACGGCGACTGGGCGCAGGACGTCGCGCGGCAGACGACAGGCTCGATCGCGGGGGACATCCTGACGCTCACCGACGTTCGCGATTTCGACTGGCGGACCGACGACGACTTCACCGAGAAATGGAGCAAGCGCACCTATGACCTCTCGAAGCTGAAAACACTCGACCTTTTTCTCGCCTATTGGGCCGGCCCGGAGATGGCGCATGTCATCATGAGCTTCGGCTTCGAGGACGGCGACCATATTGCCTGGTCGGTCGAGGTGCGACGCGAGAAGACCGGCCAGTTCTCGCCGATCGCCGACGCCTTCAAGAACCACACGCTCATCTATCTCGCCACCACCGAACGCGATTCGGTCAGGCTGCGCACGAACGTGCGGAACGAGGACGTACGTCTTTACCGCCTCAACACGCCGCCCGATCAGGCTCGCGCGCTGTTGCGGGAATACGTCGTCGAGTTCGACGGAACTCGCCGCGCAGCCGAAATGGTACAATTCGATCACCGCGAACTGCGCGACCGTCGTGTTCAAGCTCGTCAGGGCGGCGGGAAGCAGGCTGCCGTTCGACTGGCGCCTCGTCGTCAACGGCTTTCTGCCGGGCTACCTTTATGACCACCACGCGGTGGTCACTTCGATGCCGCTCAGCGAGCTCATGGAGCGGGCGCGCGTCACGCCGCAGGCGAAGGCCGCAGGCCAGTCGCCCGACTTTTCGCAGCTCATTCGGGCTGGCGTGCCGTCGCCGTGGGATCCGGCGCCGAAGTAGCCTGCGCTCCGAGCCTTAATCGGACCTGGCGTTATGCACAGCGCTCATGGTGAGCCCGTGCGAACGACGGCGAGCCCGATCCTCACAACGCTGAGCGCGACCGTAGGTCGGACGCGTGAGTTTCATGCGCCGTTCGCGGTCGCGGCGTTATGACGGCTGGCGGGCGGGGAACGGCCCCGATTTGAATGAAGACGTCCAGGGTGTTGAGCTCGTCCCAGTGCTCGACGAATTTCCCGTCCTCGACCCGCCAGATGTCGATCGAGCGCATGGCGAAGGGCTTGCCCGTGCCGGAATAGCCGAGGAGGTTTCCTGTATGCGTGCCGTCGTAGCGGTAGCGGCCGACCACGCGGGAGCCGTCCGCCGAGACGAAGACGTCTTCCGCGGTCACCTTGAGGTCGGGCACACCCGCGATGATGGCCCCGAGGACTTTCTTTGATCCCTCCAGACCCGGTTCGGCGAAGGCGTTGTGGTTGAGATAGTTGGGCGCCTTGATCTCATCGAAGCGCGATACATCGTGGCCGGACATGATCTCGGCGAAGAGGTGGCCAAGCTTCACCGGATCGGTGTGAGTTGAGGTCGTCATTTTTCGTCCTTTGCAGTTTTCGGGTTTCAGTTGGCGCCGGCGATGAGGAACGCGCCGGTTGCGACAATGACCAGGCCGGTCAAGCCATGCATGCCAAAGGCGAGGGCTCTGCTTCCGCCCGACCGAAGGACGGTCGTCATGTCGCCAAAGGCGATGAGGCTCGCCACGAGCATGAATTCGCCGAGCAAGCGGGGCGACGCATTGGCGATCAGCAGGATGACAAAAAGGCCCGCTGCGATATCTCGCGTGCCTTTCACCGACAGCCACGCGGTCAATCCAATCGACGGCGGCGGTGAATCGGCGATGCCGAAGGCGGCCGCTGCGGTCGCCGGCGCCAGCCAGAAGCGCGCGCCCAGGAACAGGATGGCGAGCGCAATGAGGCCGGAGAGGACATAGCCGATTTGGATCATCAGGTCTTCCTGTCAGTTGCAGAAAGGATAGCGATGCTAGGAATTGTTGTCAACGACAATCTAGCGTTGACAATAAAAAATTCGCCGATAGGATGTTGGGATGTCGATCGCCGAACGCAGAGATCGCCAGCGTGCGGAGCGGTACGAACTCATCCTGTCCGCGGCGCGCGAGCTTGCCGAGGCCGAGGGCTGGGACGCCGTCACCACGCGCCGCCTCGCGGGGCTCATCGACTATAGCCAGCCCGTTCTCTACAGCCACTTCAAGGGCAAGGCCGAGATCATGGCCGCCGTGGCCACTCGAGGATTTGAGGAGCTTGCCGCGCGATTGAGAATGGAAATGGAAGGCGCCGCTGGCGCGCCGGACGCTCTCCGGAACGTCTGCGCCGCTTACCTGGATTTTGCCCGTTCGCGGCCGGTTGTCTACGAGGCGATGTTCGTCCTGCCGACAAAGATCCCATTCGCTAGCCAACGAACGCCGCCAGCTCTGCGCGCCGCCTTCGACGCGTTAATCGCCACGCTCGGGCCAAATCGACAAGAGTCCGTATTTACCGCTGAAGTGCTGTGGAGCGCATTACATGGCCTGGTCGTCCTCGCGCAATCCGAACGTATCCCACCGACCGGCGCCGAGGATCGATTGAACGTTCTCGTCCGAAAATTCAGCAGCGATGAAGGCGGCGGGCACGGGGTTCAACCATCGGCTTACGCGGCTGGTTGTAATAAGTAATTTGGAGCGGGCGAAGGGATTCGAACCCTCGACCCCAACCTTGGCAAGGTTGTGCTCTACCCCTGAGCTACACCCGCGTCCGAAGGCGGCAGAGCCGCCGGTCGCGCTTATGACGCAATGATAACCAGAATGCAACACCCGCCGGCTAGACCCGACTTAAGGGTCCTGGAGGCGAGCCTGCGCACGCGAGCTTGATTTGAACCTAAAATTTGTCTGTGCCAAGCGTGGCGCGCACCGCGAGCGTTGATATGAATGAGGCTCTGAGACCGGACGAAGTGACGCAGCGCGCGGCGCCCGCGCCCGCGGCGCCGCCGATTGCGGAGCCCGCGGCGCCCGAGAGCGCGCCCCGGCGACGACGGAATTGGGTCGCGTGGATTGTGATCGTGGCGGCCTTGGCCGCCGCGGCGGTCTACGCGTGGAAGAGGCATGAAAGCGCCGCGCCATCCGCCAATCACGAGGAAGGCTCCGGCCGCCCAGGCCATGAGGCTCAAACCGTGCGCGTGGCGCCGATCATAACCGGCCACATGCCGCTCACCATCGACGCCCTGGGCACGGTGACGCCGTTCGAGACGGTGACCATCCGCACCCAGATCGCCGGAACATTGCAGAGCGTCGGCTTCACCGAAGGCCAGACGGTCAAGCAGGGCGACTTCATCGCCCAGATCGACCCGCGGCCCTACGAAGCGGCGCTGGCCCAGGCCCAGGGGCAATTGGCCAAGGACCAGGCTTTATCGGCCCAGGCGCAGGGCGATCTCGCTCGCTATCAGCAGCTCGCCAAACAGGATTCGATCGCCCAGCAGCAGGTCACCGACCAGATGTCGCTTGTCGCCCAGGACAAAGCGGCGATCGCCGCCGACCAGGCGCTGGTCAAGACGGCCGAACTCAACGTCGCCTACACCCATATCGTCTCGCCGATCAACGGCAGGGTGGGCTTGCGGCTTGTCGATCCCGGAAACTACCTGCAACCCTCCGACGCCAACGGCATCGTCGTCATCACCCAGATCGATCCGATCAGCGTTGTGTTCACGACGCCCGAGAGCAATTTGCCCCGCATAGCGGCCCGTCTGAGCGCCGGCGCCAAGCTTCCGGTTACGGTGCTCGACCGGGACAATGTCCATGCGCTGGCGACCGGGACGCTCACCACCTTCGACAGCCAGATCGACGTCACCACCGGCACCATCAAGATGCGGTCGACGTTCGACAATCCTAAGGGGCTCCTGTTCCCGGACCAGTTCGTCAATGTCCGCCTTCTGGTCGACACGTTGACCGGGGTCACGCTCGCCCCCAATGCGGCGATCCAACTCGGCGCATCGGGTGATTTCGTCTATCTCATCAAGGATGATTCGACGGTCGCCAAGCGCGACGTCACCATCGGCGCGGCGGACGGCAAGCACACCGTGATCACCACGGGCCTGGCTGCGGGCGACAAGGTGGTGATCGATGGCGTCGACCGGCTGCGCGACGGCGCGAAGGTCAAGGTCGTGGACCAGGCGGCCGCGGGGAGCGGGCAGGCCGGGGCCGCCAGCGGTGCTGGGTGGAGCGGTGGCGGCGGCGGCCAGCATCATAAGCACCATCACGACCAGGCGGGCGCCAACGAGGATTCCGCTCCGCCGGCCGCCTCGGCCATTTCCGCGCCCGCCAGCTCGACCGCCCCGGACGCAGCGCCGTCCGGCGCCTCGGCGCAAGGCTCGTCAGCGCCGAGCGGGGCTCACGCGGCCGCGCCTGCGCAGGGCTCGGGGCAATGAGAGCATGGGCCTTTAGGGCGGAGCGGTGAATCCGTCCCGGATCTTCATCGATCGTCCGGTCGCGACCAGTCTTCTGATGATCGCCATTCTGCTCGTCGGCATCATGGCTTTTCGCTTCCTGCCGCTCTCGGCCCTGCCAGAGGTCGATTATCCGACGATCCAGGTCCAGACTTTCTATCCGGGCGCGAGCCCGGAGGTGATGACTTCGGCGGTGACGGCGCCGCTCGAGCGGCAGTTCGGCCAGATGGCGAGTCTGAGTCAGATGATGTCGGCAAGTTCCGCCGGCGCTTCGATCATCACCTTGCGGTTCGGCCTCGACATCGGCCTCGACATCGCGGAGCAGGAGGTCCAGCAGGCGATCAACGCCGCTGGCAACCTTTTGCCGGCCGATCTGCCGGCGCCGCCGATCTACGCCAAGGTCAATCCAGCCGACGCGCCGATTTTGACGCTCGGCGTCACTTCGGAATCGATGAAGCTCACCGATGTCGAAGACATCATCGAAACCCGCCTCGTGCCGAAACTGTCCCAGCTTCCCGGGGTCGGGCTCGTCTCGATTTCCGGTGGACAAAGGCCATCCGTTCGCATCCACGTTAATCCGCTCGCGCTGTCCTCTGTGAACATCAACCTTGACGATCTGCGCACCACGATCGCCAACCTCAACGTCAATACGCCGAAGGGGAATTTCGACGGACCCGCGCAAGCCTCTTCGATCAACGCCAACGATCAAATTCGCGACCCCAAGGATTATGCGAAATCGGTCATCGCCTACCGCAATGGCGCGCCGATTCGGCTGTCCGATGTCGCAAGCGTCGAGATCGGGCCCGAGAACGGCCGACTGCGCGCTTGGATGAACACAACGCCGGCGCTGATCGTCAACATCCAGCGTCAACCAGGCGCCAACGTCATCCAGGTTGTCGACAGCATCAAGAAGATCCTGCCCTCGCTTGGGCAGAGTTTGCCAGCGGCGGTTACGATCACGCCGCTGACCGATCGCACGACCACCATCCGCGCCTCCGTCGAAGACGTTGAGTTCGAGCTTGCGCTCGCGGTCGGCCTCGTCGTGATGGTCATCTTCCTGTTCCTGCGCAACATCCCGGCGACCTTCATTCCGAGCTTGTCGGTGCCGCTGTCGCTGATCGGGGCGCTTGCGATCATGTATGAGGCCGGCTTCAGCCTCGATAATTTATCGCTGATGGCGCTGACCGTGGCGACCGGCTTCGTCGTCGACGACGCTATCGTGGTGATCGAAAACATCGCTCGCTTTCTCGAGCTCGGCGACAGTCCTTACGAAGCAGCGATGAAGGGCTCGGCGCAGATCGGCTTCACCATCATTTCGCTCACCGTGTCGTTGCTCGCGGTGTTGATCCCGCTCCTGTTCATGGGCGACGTGGTCGGGCGGCTGTTCCACGAGTTCGCGATCACGCTCGCTGCGGCCATTGTCATTTCCGCCGTGGTCTCGCTGACCTTGGTGCCGATGCTCTGCGCCAAGCTTCTGCGCCCGCAGCGTCATGGCGGTCATGGCGGCGAGGCGAGCGGGGGACGGTTCTTCCAGGCTCTGACCCGTTTCTATGCCGCGACGCTGCGGGTCGCGCTCGATCATCAAGGCTTTATGCTTTTGGTCGCGCTCGGCACGTTCCTGCTCACCGGCTACCTCTATATGACGATCCCGAAAGGCTTCTTCCCCATCCAGGACACCGGCGTCATCCAAGGCGTGACGCAGGCGGCGGAAGCGATTTCATTCGACCAGATGGCGGATCATCAACAGGCGCTCGCCAAAGCCATCTTGACCGATCCAGACGTTGAAAGCCTGTCCTCTTTCATCGGTGTCGATGGCTCGAACGTGACCCTCAACTCGGGCCGCTTGCTCATCAACCTCAAGCCGCATGCGAAGCGCACGGCGACGGCGAGCGAGATCATTCGGCGGATCCAAAGGGAAACAGCGAATGTTCCGGGGATCGCGCTGTTCATGCAGCCGGTGCAGGATTTGTCCATCGACACCGCCGTCAGCGCGACCCAGTATCAGTTCACGCTCGAGAACCAGGATCTGGCGACGCTGCAGACCTGGACGCCGAAGGTGTTGCAGCGCCTGAGCCAGATTCCCTCGATCGTCGATGTGGCGAGCGATCTGCAGCCCGACGGCCGCTCGGTGACCGTCGATCTCGACCGCGCCAACGCCGCCCGATTCGGCATCACGCCGGCAATCGTCGACAATGCGCTCTACGACGCCTACGGCCAGCGCATCATCTCGACCATCTTCACCCAAAGCAATCAATACCGCGTCATTCTCGACGTCGAGCCGTCGATGGCGCGCTCGGTGAAATCGCTCGATTCGATCTATCTGCCGTCCGCCGCCTCGACCACCGGGCAGACGCCGCTCGAAGCGGTCGCCAATTTCAATGTCAAAACCTCGCCGTTGCAGATCTCGCATCTCAAGCAGTTTCCGGTGACGACGATCTCGTTCAACCTTGCCCCGGGCGCGTCCCTGGGCGAAGGCGTCGACGCAATCGGCAAGGCGCTGCAAGAGATCGACCTGCCGCCGAGCTTTGCGGTCAGCTTCCAAGGCGCGGCGCAAGCGTTTCAGTCGGCGCTGTCGAACGAGATCTTCCTGCTCGCGGCCGCGATTG
Organism: uncultured Alphaproteobacteria bacterium; assembly: GCA_963737365.1. Lineage (GTDB taxonomy): Bacteria > Pseudomonadota > Alphaproteobacteria > Rhizobiales > Beijerinckiaceae > Roseiarcus. The sequence continues at coordinate 31,665 of CAVTSD010000001.1, read as the reverse complement.
CGGCCATGTATATCGTGCTCGGAGTGCTCTATGAGAGCTTCATCCACCCGATCACGATTCTGACCACGCTTCCGTCGGCCGGCATCGGCGCGCTCTTGACGCTCAACGCGGCCGGCGCCGGGCTCGACATTATCGGAGTGATCGGCATCGTGCTCCTGATCGGCATCGTCAAGAAAAACGCGATCATGATGATCGATTTCGCGCTCGACGCGCAGCGCGAGCAAGGGCTGCCGGCGCGCGAGGCGATCTATCAGGCCTGTCTCCTGCGCCTCCGGCCGATCCTCATGACGACGGTCGCAGCGATCTTCGGCGCCTTGCCTTTGATGCTGGGAACCGGCGTCGGCTCGGAGCTTCGCCGTCCGCTTGGGCTGGCGATTGTCGGCGGTCTCGCCTTCAGCCAGGTGCTGACGCTCTACACGACCCCGGTCATCTACCTCTTCTTCGAGCGCCTCGGCGAGCGTCTCGGCATGGGATCCACCCATGTGACGCTGGCGACAGAAGCGCCGTGAACAACCGGTTCTCCGAACTCTTCATTCGCCGGCCCGTCGCGACGATTCTGCTCACGATCGGAATCATCTTCGGCGGACTGCTCGGCTATTCGCAATTGCCGGTCTCGCCGTTGCCGCAGGTCGACTTTCCGGTCATCTCGGTTCAGGCGAACATGCCGGGCGCGAGCCCCGACACGATGGCGACCTCGGTCGCCGCCCCGCTCGAGCGGCACCTAGGTCAGATCGCCGACGTCAACGAGATGACGTCGCAGAGCACGCTTGGCTCGACCCGCATCACCCTTCAGTTCGGCCTCGGTCGCAACATCGACGGCGCGGCGCGCGACGTTCAGGCGGCCATCGTCGCGGCCCGTGTCGATCTGCCGACCAGCCTGCGTCAGAATCCGACCTACCATAAGGTCAATCCGGCGGATGCGCCGATCATGGTCATCGCCATGTCGTCGACGACGCACACGGCGGGGCAGCTTTACGACCTGGCCTCCAACATTCTGCAGCAGCGGCTGTCGCAGCTTCCGGGCATCGGCGAGGTCGATATTTCCGGCGCCGCGCTGCCGGCCGTGCGCGTCGAGATCAACCCCGGCGCGATCTTCCACTACGGCATTGGTCTTGAGGACATCCGCGCGGCGCTTGCTTCCGCCAACGCCAACAGTCCGAAAGGCGCGATCGAGGACGACAACTACCATTATCAGATCTACGCCAACGATCAGGCGACGCGTGCGGCGCAATATCGCGATCTGGTGATCGCCTACCGCAACGGCGCGCCGGTCAGGCTCGCCGACGTCGCCGAAGTTCTCGATTCCGTGGAGGACTTGCGTAACGCCGGCCTCGTCAACGGCAAGCCAGGGGTCGCGGTCGTTCTGTCGCGCCAGCCGGGCGCCAACATCATCCAGGCGGTCGACAACGTTCGAGCCGAGTTGCCGCGCCTGATCGCCTCGCTGCCGGGCGACGTCGACCTCACCGTCGCCGTCGACCGGTCAAAGACCATCCGTCAATCCTTGCAGGACACCGAGGAGACGCTGGTGATCGCCGTCCTTCTGGTGATCCTGGTTGTCTTCGCCTTCCTGCGCAGCGTCCGTGCGGCGGCCATACCGAGCGTCGCCGTGCCGACTTCAATCATCGGCTCGTTCGGCGTGATGTATCTGCTCGGATTTAGCCTCAACAATCTGTCGCTGATGGCGCTGACGATTTCGACTGGGTTCGTCGTCGACGACGCCATCGTCGTACTCGAGAATATCTCGCGCTATCTCGAAGAGGGCATGCCGCGCGTCGAAGCCGCGATCCGAGGCGCGGGCGAGGTCGGCTTCACCGTCGTTTCGATCACGCTCTCGCTGATCGCGGTGTTTGCGCCGCTGCTCTTCTTCGGCGGTATCGTCGGGCGCCTGTTCACCGAATTCTCGCTCACCCTCACCGTCGCCGTGCTGATCTCCATGGTGGTCGCGCTGACGACGACGCCGATGATGTGCGCTTTGATTCTGCCGCGCGGTCGGGTCGAACACGGACGCCTTTATCGAGCGACAGAGCGCGTCTTCGACGCGATGCTGGCCTTCTATCGAACGACCTTGCGCGTTGCGCTCCGTCATCCCGGGCTTGTGGCGTTGTCATTGTTCGCCACGATCGGGCTCAACTACTACATGTTTCGCTATCAGATGACCTACGGCCTGTTTCCGGTGCAGGACACCGGCCTCATCATCGGCTCGATCCAAGGCGATCAGAGCATTTCCTTTCAGGCGATGAAGACCAAGTTCACGCAATTGCAGACCATCGTGCAGGACGACCCTGCCGTCGCGAGCGTCGTCGGCTTTACCGGTGGGCGGGGCACCAACACTGGCTTCATCTATGTTTCGCTGAAACCGTATAGCGAGCGTAAAGTGACGGCCGATGATGTCGTGGCGCGGCTGCGCGGCAAGCTTTCGCAGGTCGCGGGCGCGCGGCTGTTCATGTTCTCGGTCTCGGACCTGAGAACGGGCGGCCGACAGGGCAACGCCGCCTATCAATATACGTTACTCTCGGACGACCCGACGGAACTCTACGCCTGGGCGCCCAAGCTCACTCAAGCCTTGAGGGGCAACGACATCATCAAGGACGTGAACTCCGATCAGCAGCTCGGCGGCCTCCAGACCAACCTCACCATCGACCGCGATACGGCGATGCGGCTTGGACTGACGCTGAGCGCGATCGACAACACGCTTTACGACGCCTTTGGTCAGCGTCAGGTGTCGACCATCTACAATGCGCTCAACCAGTATCATGTCGTCATGGAGATCGCGCCGCGCTACTGGCAGGATCCACGCACGCTGGACCAGATCTATGTGTCGACGTCCGGGGCCAATCCGACCGGGGTGCAACAGACCGGGATCGCCGCCGGCGACTATTCATCCTCGACCGGGGCCGCCAACACCGCGGCGACAATCGCCGCGGATGCGGCGCGCAACCTCGCGACCAATTCCTTGGCGGTCAGCGGTCATTCGGCCGCTTCGACTGGCGCAGCCGTTACGACATCGGTTGAGACCATGGTTCCGCTGTCCGCCTTCGCCAAATTCGCGCCCAGCCACACGCCGCTGAGCGTCAATCACCAGGGACAGTTCGCGGCTTCGACGATCTCGTTCAATCTGGCTCCCGGGCGCTCGCTGAGCGAAGCGAAGACCGAGATCGACAAGGCGATCGAGCGCATCGACATGCCCTCGACAGTCCGCGGGTCGTTCGCCGGCACCGCGGCGACCTTTCAGCAGTCGCAATCAAGCATGCCGCTCCTTTTCGGCGCTGCGCTCGTGACGATTTATATTGTGCTCGGTGTTCTGTACGAAAGCCTGATCCATCCCCTGACCATTCTCTCGACGTTGTTCTCGGCAAGCGTCGGCGCCGCCCTGGCGTTGTGGGTCTTCGACACCCAATTCACGATCATCGCCGCAATCGGCGTTCTCCTCTTGATCGGCATCGTGAAGAAGAACGCGATTCTGATGGTCGACTTCGCGCTCGAAGCGGAGCGGCGCGGGCGCAATACGCGCGAGGCGATCGAAGAGGCCTGCCTTCTCCGTTTTCGCCCGATCATGATGACGACCTTCGCCGCGCTGTTTGGCGCGCTGCCACTGGCGTTCGGAACCGGCGAAGGCTCGGAGCTCCGCCATCCGCTGGGCATCACAATCGTCGGCGGCCTCATCGTCAGTCAGGCGCTGACGCTCTACACGACCCCGGTGGTTTTCATCTATCTGGACGATTTCGCGAAGTGGCTGTCGGGCTTGTGGCGCAGGTACTATCTGCGCCACGGCGCAGCGCCGATCGCAGGCGCAGCGGAGTGACTGCGGCTGCCGCTTAAATCGGCAAGGCGTAGCGTCGCGCGGTCTCGGCCGCGACGCGCGCGTCCTCGATCGATATTGGCCCGTTGTTCGCGACGCGCGCGGCATTGACGGCTTCGACCAAGGCGGGCGATCCCTTGATGTCGGTCAGTTCGCCCGATCCATCGGCGAGCCGCTCAAGCATGGCCGCCTGCGCCTCGTCGTCGGCGAAAGCCACGGCCTGCATAAGCGCCGTCACCGGCCGCGGCGCGTTCGAGCAGCGCGCGAGACGATAGGCGTTAAGGAAGCGCTTGGCGTCGCGCGGCGAATGCGCGGCGAGGGGCGCGAGCGCCGCAAGCAGCGTGGTTTCCGCGCTCGACAGCGGCTCCACGAGCGCCGCCGCCACGGCCGTATCCGGCGCGGGCGCCGGCTGCGCACTCGCCGACAGAAGGCGCGCAACCACAAGTTCGCCGTCGGCGTCCTTGCGGGCCGGTAGGTTCAGCGTGACTTGCAGCCATTTGCCGAGGCGCCGACGCGCCTCGCGCGCGCCGCCGAGCGCGTCCTGAAGTCGGCTGGGATCGAAAGCCAAGAGACCGATGCAGCCTGGCCCCATCACGCCCTGGGCGGCGTCGATCCAGGCGATGGCCGCGGCCGGCGCCAGCGCGTCGAGATTGTCCACGACCACTATGAGTTCGATCAAGCGCCGGTCCCGTCGTGGCTGGCTGACCGACCCGCGCGCCAAGCGCGGCCAGGAATTCACGCGCCGCGCCCGAGGGGGCATGGCTTGATTCCAGGAATTCCGGTCCTGGGGCCCGCACGGAGGTGACGCCACCGGCGCGCTGGCTTGCCGCTTCGGCGCGCTTGGCGGCCGCGTCGGCCTCCATCGTCAGCGCGGCGACCCGCTGATTGAGTTGCGCGGCGCGTGAGTTGAGGTCGTTGCGGCGGTCGCGGACCTCGCTGGTGAGCAATCGACCGCCGCGCAGCAGGAGGTTCGAAAAGCCAAGCGCCCGCCACAGGTTGAGCGCGACGGCGAGCGCCCCTAGGATGAACAAAATTTGCGCCGCCCGATCGAACCAATCGCCGTGCGCCGTCACCCAGTCTCCAGCAGGCTTGAGCGACTCGCTTCCATGCTCCATCGCATCGGTCGCCGTATAGCCGTGCAAAAATTGGAGGATGAAGGCGAGCACAAAGGCGAAGACGCCCCAGAGGAGCAGCCGCGCTTGACTGCCGTAGGCCCAGATCGACCGAAGTACGACCCCAAAACGGCCGCCGGCGCCGATGGTCGAGACGTCGCGCGCAAGATTGCGATAGCTCGAGTCTGCGTCCGCTCCGGCCAGGCCAAAACGGCGCAACTGCGCTTCGATCGTGCCTCGATTTGCGCGCGCGAAGACGTCGATGCGCGAGCCGGGGGTGTCGAAGGCGAGCGCGTCCGCGAGACGTGCGCGCTTGGCCTCGACTTCGTCGCGCTGCGTACGTTCGGCCTCAAGCCTCCTGACGAGATCGTCATGGTGATCGGAGGCCGCGCTGGCCGCCCGGTGAGGATCGTCGCCGGCGTGGCGAAGGTCATCCAAAAGGCCCGAATAATCCATGCCGCCGGGCTTGAAATCGAGCGCCACATAGACGGCGCTCGCGATCGCCACCGGCGCCTCGACGCCGGTCGAAGCATCGACGCGCGCCATGACCACGCGCTCAAGCGCCTGGCCGCCGGCCGCAGCGGAACCGCTGAGCTGTCCGATCGTCTGCGCCAGACGCCTCAACGCGAAAGTCTTGCCGGCGCCGGACGGCCCTAGGATCGCCGCCAGAAACGGCGTCTGGACCTGAGGGGTCACGCAAAGGTGAGCCAACGGCTGCACGATCTGGCCGGCGTTCAGGAGGTCGGCGCCGTCGGCCGAATCGCCGAGGAAGATCGGCTCAACACGGCCGGGCGCGGTTGGCGGAGGCGGGGTGATCGAAACGGGCGGGGCGGCCGATTGTGCGGGGGCCCGCGGCGTGAGCGAGAGAGGCGTCCTGTCGCTCGTCCCGACGTCCCCAAGCAGTCGAAGCTTCGAATTCACGCTTGGCTCGGACAATCGATCCTCCTCAACGCTTCTCGGGGCAAGCGCCAACGGCGCCTAATTTGAGTGCGCGGCCCTAACCACCGCAAGGGCCAAGGCAAGTCAAGCCTCGCCTCCCGGCGGAGAGCCAAAGCCTATGCCGAGCCCGGAAATCAGGCTAAGCCGCCTGCGATCGTGTCCGTCCGACGGAGGCCTCCACCTTGCTCGCATTTGCTTCGTCAACGCCTGACGCGACGCCAGTTTGGCTGGTCAACGCGGAGAACTGGCCGTCGGTCAAATCGACGATCGGCGAGAGCGCCGCCGCCTTCGCCGAACGCTGCGGCTTCCAGCCGAAAGCCGGACGGATGCAGCTTCTCCCCGGCGAGGCTGGCGCTCTCGCCGGCGTGCTGTTCGGGGTGGACGAAGCCAACGCAGCGATGCGCGATCCGTTCGGCCCCGGCAAGCTCGCAACGTCATTGCCCGAAGGCGTCTACCGGTTCGCCAACCCGCCTCCAGACGCCGATCTTGCCGCGCTCGGGTTCCTGCTCGCGCTCTATCGGTATGATCGCTTCAAGGTGAGCAAGGCGCCGGCGCCCCAGCTCGTCGCGCCCGACGAGATCGACGCCGTCCAGATTCATCGCATCGCCGAAGCGATCGCGTACGGTCGCGATCTCATTAATGCGCCCGCCAACATCCTTGGCCCGAACGCGCTTGAACAGGAGGCGGTCAGGCTCGCAGAGCATTTCGACGCGAGCGTCACCATGGTGCGCGGCGACGAACTCATCGGCGCCAATTTTCCCCTCATCCACGCGGTCGGGCGCGCGGGCGCCGAGGAGCCGCGGCTTGTCGACTTTTCCTGGGGACGCGAGGACGCGCCGAAAGTCGCGATTGTCGGCAAGGGCGTCACCTTCGATACCGGCGGCCTCGACATCAAGCCGGCCTCAGGCATGGAACTGATGAAGAAGGACATGGGCGGCGCGGCGACGGCGCTCACGCTTGCGCGGATGATCATGGAGGCGGGGCTCGATCTCCGCTTGAGGACGCTGATCCCGATCGTCGAGAATGCGATCTCGGCGCCGGCGATGCGTCCGGGCGACGTGATCGTCAGCCGCAAGGGGGTCTCAGTCGAAGTCGGCAACACCGACGCGGAAGGGCGGATGATCCTCGCCGACGCGCTCGCGCTTGCGGACGAGGAAGCGCCGGAGCTCATGTTCGATTTCGCCACCTTGACGGGCGCGGCGCGGGTCGCGCTCGGCCCCGATCTGCCGCCCTTCTACACCGACGACGACACGCTCGCCGCTTCGATCGCCAGCCATTCCGCGCGCGTGCGCGATCCGCTGTGGCGCATGCCGCTCTGGCGGCCTTACGATGTGATGATCGAAGGGTCGGTCGCCGACATCAGCAATTCGGGCTCGGGCGCCGGAATGGCCGGCTCGATCACCGCGGCGCTGTTTCTCAGGCGGTTCGTCGAGAAAACGAAAACCTGGGCGCATTTCGACGTCTACGCCTGGAACCCGAAGCCGCGCGCCCATGGGCCCACGGGCGGCGAGATCCAGGCGGCGCGGGCTTTGTTCGAACTTTTAAGCGAGCGTTATCCAAGCCGGTGAGGCGGACATGGTTTTTGGACGCACCTGCGCGTTGGTTGTCGCCGCACTCGCGCTCGCGGGATGCGCGGGCGTTCAGGAAACGGCGTTCGCGCCGAACATGGTGCGGTTGGACGTCAAACCGTATGCGGCGCCGTTTGTTCGCGAGACAACGATGCGCCGCGCGGCGGAACTCACCCTGCAGAATGGCTATAGCGCGTTCCGGCTCATGCCAATCTACGTGAATGCGTTCGACGACTTCGGCGTCACCGTGGTCATGTTCCACGCGGGCGACCCCAGAGCATATGACGCTTTCGATGCGGCGGCCGTCCTCGGGAAATAAGCAGGACTGACGAGGGTCCGAAATCAGGGTCGCCGGCATTGCAAGGGGAGTGAGCGAGTGAGCCCGCGCTTGAGTTTGCGAGGGTCCCTCGTGTCGCGGGGATTTTTCGCATTTCGAGCTGGTGAGCCGAGCCCGCGCCCCTTCGTTACCCAATCAACCAGGGAAGGAGCACCGGGATCACCGCGGGCGTTACGACGGCGTTGAGCCCCATCGCAAGACCGGCGAACACCCCCGCGACCGGATCGACCGCAAACGCCCGCGCCGTGCCAATGCCGTGCGACGCAAGCCCAACGGCGAAGCCGCGCGCGGCGTAGTCGGTCACGCCGAGCGCGTCCATGAGCGGGGTCACGATGATCGCGCCCAAGACGCCAGTGGCGATGACGAGGACGGCGGTCAGCGGCGGCGCGCCACCCATCGTTTCGGTCACCGCCATCGCAACGCCCGCAGTGATCGACTTCGGCGCGAGCGCGATGAGGACCGGGCGCGGCGCGCCGAGCCCCTTGGCGACCAGCACCGCCGAAGCGATGGCCACGATGGCCCCAACGAGAAGAGCCGCCGCGAGCGGCCAGACATTGCGTCTGACCAGCGCGAAGTTGGTGTAGATCGGCACGCCGAGCGCGACTGTCGCGGGTCCGAGCAGGAAATGCACGAACTGCGCGCCGTTGAAATAGGTTTGGTAATCCGTGCCGGTAAGCTTCAGTAGGCCTCCGAGCAAAGCAATGGAGATTAGGACGTTGTTGACGATCGGGCGCCGGCCGGCCGCTCTGGCCAGGGCGTCGGCGATGAGAAAGGCCGCGAGCGTCGCCGTCAGCCAGAAGAGCGGCGTCGTCTGCAGATAGACCCAGAGGCGGAATGGGGTCATGCGTCCGCCTTCGGGCTCGTGAAACGCTTGACGAGGAGAAAGACGCCGACGGTGGCGAGCAGCGTCGCAACCGTCGAGACGACAAGCGCCACAGCCAACGCCAATCCCTGTTCGCGCAACAACCCAACATACTGCACCACGCCGACGCCCGCGGGGACGAACAAAAGCGGCAAGGCCGTGAGCAGCCCTCTAGCCGCCTTGCCGGCGTCGCTCTCCGCCAGGGTCTCCTCATCGAGCGGCTGCCACCGCTGGTAAAGGGCAAGCGCGACGACAAGCAATGCAAGCCCGATCACCGGGCCTGGCGCGGGCAGAGCGAGGCCTCGCGCGACCACCTCGCCGACGAGCTGAAAAGAAAGGAGGATGAAAAAGCCGCGGATCATGACGAGTTGTCGCCGCCCGGATGGGCAAGGTCAACGCTGGGATCAAGCCCGATCGTTGATCGACTTTAGGCAGGCCACGAGCGGGTCAAAGATCGCTGTCCCAACGTGTTGGCTCAGCGCAGCGGCGGAGCCAGTGGTGTTGGCGGCTTAGGCCGTCGCGCGCGAAGTTCTCGCTTGCAAACGACGCCTAGCAGAGAAGCCCAAGCCAGCGAAGCCCAGGAGCATCATCGCCCAGGTCGTGGGCTCGGGCACAGGCGACGGCGCGAATGCTACGCCCTTGAAGTTGGCGTCCGCGGGCGCTTGCTCAAGCTCGACGAAGCTCTCGCCGGCTTGAGCCGTGACATCGCCCAGCACGTCGGAAATGCCATAGAGATAGGTCGGGTCGGTGTCGCCAATCGTGTAGTTCGTCGCGAACAATTCAACTTCCTGCACGCCGTCCACCGCCACGTCCTTGCCGGTCAGGCCATAAAGACCGGTCGATCCCGAGGTTCCGCTGTTCGCGACGAGGTTGAGCCCGACCGACAGCGTGTAGTCGAGCGTCCAGGTTCCATTGGACAAGGTCCACTTCTGCAGGCCGCCGTCGCCAAGCGAGCTGCTGGCCGAGGTGTTCTTCGGCGAGCCGCTGTCGGCCACATACAGCGTATCGGGATTGGCGAAGAAGTAGTTCTCCGGGCTGAGGTTCACCGTCTCGTTTTTGCCGATGAGGCCGGCATTGACGTTGTTGGCGTTCGCAGCGGTGACGGTGATCTTGCCGGTGCCGCCGGAATTGCCGAAGCCAGGCAGCATCGCGGGGCCATTGCCGCCATTCGCCACGCTCGTCGGCAACGCTCCCTTGGCGTCGAGCGTGCCGACGTAATCGCGATTGGTCGAGCCCTTTTTGCTGTCGGATGAGACATAAAGCTGGCCGTTGTAGACCTGAACCTCGCGGGTGTCCTGCGACGTGCCGCTGCCGGCGTCGGCGCCGGTGATCGAAGTCGCGGAATGACTTCCAAGGGTCGCGTAGAAGACTCCGCCAGTCGCGTCGGGATAGTCGCCCTGGCCCGAGACATAGAACGACGTTCCGTCGACCGTGTAGGCGCTGCGCGGGTTGTTGGCGTTGAAAATGTTATAAAGCGCGGTCGAGGAATTGACCGAACCGTTCTGCCCGATTAGCGCAACCACCCGCGGGACGGCCGTGTAGGACTGACCGGTCTGGCTTCCCGACTGTCCGAGCGCAATGTTGGTCGGATCGGGACTGTAGGAACCCGGATTGGCGTTAAACGCATTCGCGTTGACGCCGTACCCCATGATCGTCAGGTAACGGCCGCTGCCCGATAGCTGCAGGGTCCCTTCAGACGACGAGCCATATTCGCCCGAGACAGCGAAATTGGCTCCCGAGTTGGTTTGCGGGAGCGTGAAGGAGCCGGCAAAGCCCATGCCGCCCGAACCGTATTCGTAGAGCGTAAGTGGCGCCGCCTGGTTATCGGCGTAGTTTCCTGTGTTGCTGCCGTTTCCCTCGACGGAGACCACGACGTCGCCCTCGGTGAATGAGGAAATGCTTTGGGCGCTCGCCGGCGCCCCGACCACAACGGCTGCGACACTGATGAGCAACCTAGTTTTTAGCAGCATGTGCGTCCCCCCAATTGCAGTCGGAGCTCGGTTGCTTCGTCCGATCCCAACGAACAGGCCCGCCAAACGCCACGGCAATATGACAGCGGGATGAAGGTTTGACCTTGTGTCAGCCTCTTCAACACAATGTGTTCTCTCACGACATCCGAGGCGGTCCAGCATTTGCGCTCCCCCTCCTCCTCCTTGCATTATCGGACAGCCAGTTTGGGAGGGGATGAGATGGCTTTAACGAAACATAATCGGCTGACGGTTCACGACCTGCGCAAGCTCAAGGGCAAGCGGCAACTGACGATGCTGTTCGTCGAGACGCCCGAAGAGGCGGCCGCGGCGTCCGCCGCCGGCATCGATATTCTGTCGATCGTTGAGCACCTTTGGTCCTCTGCGATGCGCGAGGCCGCAGGCGACTGTTTCGTTCAGGTCGGGCTTATCTACGGCCAGCACTGCACCTATGAGGACTATCTGCGCGCTGCGCACAAAAATCTGATGATCGGCGGGGACGCGTTCTATTGCGCCGGCAGTCTCGACACGATCGCGAAGCTCGCGGCCGAGGGCATACCCGTCGTAGGCCATGTCGGGCTCATCCCCGCGCGAGCGACATGGAGCGGCGGCTTCAAGGCGGTTGGCAAGACTGCGGCAGAAGCGATGCATGTCTATCATCACGTGAAGCAGCTCGAGGCTGCCGGGGCGGTCGCGGCCGAGATCGAGGTCGTCCCAGCGCGCGTGGCGAGCGAGATTGCTAAGCGCACATCGCTTGTCCTCATGTCGATGGGCGCCGGCTCAGGCTGCGACGCGCAATATCTGTTCGCCGAGGATGTGCTCGGCTATTCGCGCGGCCATCAGCCGCGGCACGCGAAAGTCTATCGCAGTTTTCGCGCCGAATACGATCGGCTGCAGCGCGAGCGGATCGCCGCGTTCAAGGAATTCCGCGCCGATGTCGAGAAGGGCGCCTTTCCGGAGGACAAGCATCTGGCGCCGATCGCGGACGCCGAGTTCGAGGCTTTCCTCAGAGGCCTGTAACACTTATGCGCCTTCAATGATCGACTTCAGGAAGGCCACGTGGCGAGCGAACGCCGCTCGCCCTTGGGAGCTCGCTTTCACCGTGGTGCGAGGCCTTCGGCCGACGAAGGCTTTGGTCACTTCGACGTAAGCCGCGCGCGCCAGATGATCGAGATGCGCGCCGAGGTTGCCGTCGGTCGCGCCGGTCAGCTTCTTGAGCTGGGTAAAGTCGAGGCCCTCGCTGCTCGGATCGCAGGCGGTGAGCGCCGCCATGACGCGCAGCCGGACCGGCTGGTGGACAACCTCGTCGGCACCATCCATCGCTCAGGCCCGCCGCATCCAGAGTCCGCATAGGATGTGTCGGCGCCCTAGGCCGCCTGCTCGCCGTTGTGGAGCAGGAACGACTCGTAAACCGCGCCGCAAACCTTTGGAATCGCTGAAAACGGACGCGTAGGGAGGCCGGCGACCCTCTACGCGCCCGTCCAGTCCAGCACGATCTTGCCGCTCTCGCCCCGACGCATGATCTCGAAGCCTTCGAGGAATTTGGTCACCGGCAGGCGATGGGTGATGACCTTGCGCACGTCGAGCCCGCTTTCCAGCATCGCGATCATCTTGTGCCAGGTCTCGAACATCTCGCGCCCATAGATGCCCTTGATGGTGAGCTGCTTGAAGATGATCTTGTTCCAGTCCACGAGGGCAGGCTTCGCGGGCAGGCCGAGCAGGGCGACCCGGCCGCCGGTGACAATCGCGTCGAACAGCTGATCGAACGCCGCGGGCGCGCCGCTCATTTCGAGCCCGACGTCGAAGCCTTCTTTCATCTTGAGGCGGCTCATCGTCTCCTTGAGGTCGGTTTTCGACACGTCGACCGCGACGACGTCGGCGACCTCTTCCGCAAGCTTCAGGCGCTTCGGGTTAATGTCGGTGATGACGACATGCCGCGCTCCAATATGGCGCGCGACAGCGCCGGCCATGATGCCGATCGGCCCAGCCCCGGTGATCAGCACGTCCTCGCCCACAAGATCAAAAGCAAGCGCGGTGTGGACCGCGTTGCCGAGCGGATCGAGGATTGCGCCGAGCTCGTCGTCGACATCGTCGGGGAGCGGCACGATGTTGAACGCCGGCACTCGCACATATTCGGCGAAGGCGCCGGGGATATTGACGCCGATGCCGCGCGTCTCGGGATCGAGATGATAGCGCCCGCCGCGCGCGGCCCGGCTCTTCATGCCAATCACATGGCCTTCGCCTGACACGCGCTGTCCGAGCTTGAGGCGTCGCACATTAGAGCCGAGTTCCGCGATTACGCCGGAATATTCATGCCCAACCGTCATTGGCGTTGGGATCGTCTTCCGCGCCCACTCGTCCCAATTGAAGATATGGATGTCGGTGCCGCAGATGCCTGTCTTGTGCACCTTGACCAGCACGTCGTCGGGCCCAATTTCGGGCACCGGCTGCTCCCCGAGCCACAGGCCCGGCTCCGGCTTTTCCTTGACGAGCGCTTTCATTCCGCAGGGCTCCCGCTGGGGCTTTTCGCGCAGCCGACGCTATTCGCCGACCGACTCGATCTGGCCGAGCAGCAACTTAAGCTGGTTAGAAGGCGGCGGCTATCGGTGCACTCATTTCTGGCTAGCCCGAACCTAAACGCAGGCCTCGCACGGTCATCTCGACAACATCTGCTGCATCTCTACTGGCCTGCTGACGGATCGCCGTGCTAGTCTAGCTCAGGAACTCATTGATCACAGCCAGAATATGACGGTTGCGGCGATGCAGATTGCCGAGAAGTAGGTATGGGCGCAGCGGTCATAACGGGTGTGGATGCGCCGCCAATCTTTGAGCCGTCCGAACATGTTCTCGATCTTGTGGCGCTGTTTGTAGAGGACGGCGTCATGGGGGATCGCGACCTTCCGGTTGGATTTCGAAGGAATGCAGGCGGCGACGCCGCGCTTGGCGAGGGCGGCGCGGAACCAGTCGGCGTCGTAACCCTTGTCGGCCAGGAGTTGCTTGGCTTTCGGCATGGCGGGCCACATCAACGCCGCGCCCTTGTAATCGCTCATCTGCCCCTCGCTTAAGAGCATGACGAGCGGACGTCCGTTGCCGTCGCAGAGCGCGTGCAGCTTGGAGTTCAAACCCCCCTTGGTGCGCCCGATACGTCGGGGAACAGGCCCTTTTTTAAAAGGCTCGCGGCGGTGCGATGCGCCTTGAGATGCGTGGCGTCGATCATCACCCGCTCGGGCTTGCGGCCGTTGTGCGCCAAGGCTGCGAAAATCTTGTTGAACACGCCCAAGCGGCTCCAGCGAATGAACCGATTGTAGATCGTCTTGTGCGGACCATACCCAGGCGGGGCGTCGCGCCAGCGAAGCCCGTTCTTGATCACAAATACAATCGCGCTGACGATCCGCCGGTCGTCGACCCGAGCGATCCCGTGCGACAAGGGAAAATACCGCTCAATCCGACGCATCTGAGCCCGAGACAGCAAGAACAAATCAGTCATCGGCGAAGCCTCCCGCCTCGCCTATAAATCAGCCAATCCGACCCAGCGCAAGAACTTTAATAGGTCCTGAGCCTAGACCACTAGAAAGCGCCTGCTCAGCACGGATCATTTCTCGGTCGACGGCACGCTGGTCGAGGCTTGGGTAGCGCGCGCTTCAGGGTTTAATCCCGCGGGTGTGTGAGCCGGATCACAGACAAGACAGCAAATGACATTAGCTTGGACAAATTGAAATGTATATTCGTGAGACGACAGGTCGACGAAGCGTGCAATATTTCAACTGCTGAACTTGATTTGATGGTGACAACTGGGAGTAGGCACCATGGGGGCCCGTGTTTCTCGTACGATACTTCAATTATTCACCCTTTGCGTGTTGGCCGTCGGGACGACGGCGCCGCTCGCGGCCGAGGATGCACGGCGAGCGCCCGTTGAACGCCCACGCCCCGCCGCCGAGGAGCGGCGGGCCTACGAAAAGGAGATGCTGGCGACCAAGCCCACGAAGCCGGGGTGCTTTGAGGCCCACTATCCTGAGAAGGCGTGGGTCGAGACCGGGTGCCTGCCGGCGCCTCGCACGCCAAACCCGCATTCCAAAGGTCCGCGCCCCAACACGGTGGGCAACGGCACGGATCAGTTCGCCGTCGTCACGAGCGGAAACATCTCGCAAGCTACAGGGTCTTTCGACAGTGTCTCTGGGGTCGCCTCGATCGACGGATTCAAAGGCAACAACGACACCACGACCGTGTTTCCGGACGTCTACGAGCTCCAGATGAACGCCAATAAGTTCACGACCACCGTGGGCGGCTGCAACAATGACGCGAACTGCGTGGGGTGGGAGCAGTTCCTAATGAGTCAAACGCAGTGCGGCTCCAAGCCCTGCGCTTTCATCGAGTACTGGCTGCTCAACTTTCCCAATCCCAAGAACGTCGCCAATCCCTGCCCCACGACCGCATCTTGGAACTGGTATCCGGGCACGCCGACGACGACCCCGGGATGTTATCTCAACACGTCCGCCAAGGGTCTGCCGGCTATACCCGTCTCTGATCTCAGCAGCCTCGAAATGGACGCTGCGATCGCAAACGGCATCGACACCCTAACAATATCGGACGCCAGCGGCTCCCTCGGGATTGCCAACAACACGAGCATCGCCAACCTTGCGGCCGGCTGGACGGGGGTCGAGTATGGCGTGTTCGGCGACTGCTGCGCGTACGAAACATTTTTCACCGCAACCACCAACGCGACGCTGAAGGTGCGAGTTGCTGTCGTGAACGGGACACAGAACGCACCGAACTGCACGACTACAGGCTTCAACGGAACCACGGCGGAGACCAACAATCTCAACCTGACCGGCGGCTGCACAACCGTCTCCGGCGCCAACCCCGCGATCGTCTTCACCATGAGCGGCGGCGGATCCTTGCCGGCGGGCATAAGCGTGGGGGACCCGCACCTGACCACGTTCCACGGCGCTCATTACAACTACCAGCATTCGGGTGAGTATATCCTCGCTGAAGCCGATCCCGATTTTCAGGCGCAGGTCCGGCAGGTCATAATCACCCCGCCGACAAAACCGGCGATCGCCTACAATACCGGCGCCGCGGTGCGGATGGGGCCTGAGCGGTTCGCGGTCACGTTGAAGAGCGTGGAAATCAATGGCGCTCCCAAAGTCATCCGAGAGGGAGAAACGATTCACCTTTCGGGCGACGTGACCGTCGATCGCCGTGGCGGCACCTACACCGTGTCACGGCCGGTCGGCGACATCGTCCACATGAACGTGCTCGGCGACCACATCGACATCTCGGTCACCGTTGGCGCCACCAATGCTGCCTCGGTTCGCGGGCTGCTCGTTGGCAGCGGCGACGAGCAACGTCCCTTTGTCGGGCGTGACAAGAAACCAGTGCACGGCCCTGTCACGACCGTCGCGCTTCGGGACTTCATAGAGAGCTGGCGTGTCGAGCCGAATGAGTCGCTGTTCTCAAATGAAGACCGCCCGCGCCCGAGCGGCCCCGTCGAACAGCTGACCGTCGATAAGCTTGACCAAGCCAAGGCCAATGCGGCGAGGAAGATCTGCATGGACCGTGGCGTGAAGGAAACGACGGCGCTCGAGGATTGCGTCCTCGACGTGGCTGTGATCGGCAAGCCCGAACTGGCCAGCGGCTTTGTTTTCGCGTCCAAGCCAAAACTAATTGTTCCCGAGCGGTGATCTGCTCTGGGCGAAGGAGTCACACTGAAAGCGCGTGCTCGTCCAGCATGCGTTGCGCATATCCCCCTAACCTTTGAGGATAACCGCGCTCGACATCTGCATCGTGACCGCGAAATCCTTGTTATACTCGCCGATCGCAAGTTCAACGGAGTGGCGGGACGCCAAGATTGCTCCTGGATCCCTTGCCGATGCTGCTGAACGGGCGCAAATCCGCACCAAAAGGCGCACCTCGTCGCCAAGTCGGACAGGGAGGCTGTTTGCGCATTCCGGCCGGCTGGAGTCGACGAATTGCGTTGAAAAACTCCGCTTGATTGGGGCGCCGGTCGCTGATTCTCTTCTTCTGCGCGCGGGAGATTCGGTCGATGATGGGCGAGCGGCGGGTGATGCAGGAGGCGCTGTTCTACGGCTTCAGCCTCGAGCGGCGCGTCCCGGACAATCATTTGTTGCGCAAGATCGACCGTTTCGTCGATTTGTCCGAGGTTCGGGCGCATCTGGGGCCCTATTACAGCGACGTGGGACGGCCCTCGATCGATCCGGAGTTGATGATCCGGATGCTCATTGTCAGCTATTGCTTCGGCATTCGTTCGGAGCGCCGCCTGTGTGAGGAGGTCCATCTCAATCTGGTGTATCGCTGGTTTTGTCGATTAGGGCTCGATGGCGACGTCCCCGATCATTCCACGTTCTCCAAGAACCGCCACGGCCGCTTCCGCGAGAGCGATCTCTTGCGCAAGCTGTTCGAGACCGTGGTGGGGCGCTGCATGACGGAAGGGATTGTGGGAGGCGAAGCCTTCGCGGTCGACGCCAGCATTATCGTGGCGGACGCGCATCGACGGCGAGGTGTCGCCAAGGTCGAAGATTTAGTTCCGACTTCGAGCCGCGCAGTCGCAGAATATCTGTCGGTCCTTGATGATGCGGCCTTTAGCGGGGCGACGCCCGTCGAGCCGAAGGTGATCTCCCCAACCGATCCGCCCGCTACACCGCTTCGGCCAACTCTGTCGCCGGTTATGCCGACTCTGACAACTACCTCATCGATCTGAAGCATGCAGTGATCATGGACGTCGAGGCGACGACGACCGTTCGCCAGGCCGAAGTCGGCGCGGCCAAGACGATGCTCGACCGCACGGCCGAACAGTTCGAAGTCGCTCCGTCGCGCCTGGTCGCCGATGCGGGTTACGGCTCGGCCGAGATGATTGGGTGGCTGGTGGACGAGCGCGGGATCGAGCCGCATGTGAAACTGATGGATAAGTCCGAGCGCACGGACGGAACCTTCTCCCGCAGCGACTTCGCCTTCGATCCACAGGGCAACCTCTATCTCTGTCCCGCTGGCAAAGAGCTGAAGAAATATCATCGCTCATTCCCCAAGCCACGCGACGGAGTGACCAAAGACGGCACGATGATCTACTTCGCGCGCAAGCAGGACTGCCACGCCTGCACGCTCAAGTCCCAGTGCTGCCCGAACGTGTCTGCACGCAAGATCGCGCGCTCTGTTCATGAAGCCGCTCGCGACAAGGCCCGTGCGATCGCAAAGACCGAGGCCTACGCCGTCTCACGTCGCGAACGAAAGAAGGTCGAGATGCTCTTCGCTCATCTGAAGCGCATCCTCAGGCTAGGTCGATTGCGCCTCCGCGGTCCAAACGGAGCCAAAGACGAATTCCTCTTAGCCGCCACCGCCCAAAATCTGCGGAAACTGGCGAAGCTTATCCCCCTCCCTGCGCCGATCCTCGCCACATAAGGCGAAGAGGCAGGAATCTGCCTCGCTGACACCGCTCAAATCCAAAGCGCGGGCGCGCCACAACAGGGGGTTCTTCAACAAAATCGCTCTTAAGCGGACATTTCAACATTGCGACGTTGGATCCGGTAGTTCGGCAAGGGCGGCAGATCGGGGTTTCGCTGGTGTCGAGCGAGCACATTTGAACAGCCTCGGTTCGCGCTTGACGGATTTTCGGGTCATAGTGAAGTGTCAACGATGGGTACCGCGAGGCCACCGTTAGGGAGGACAGGTTCGACCAGGTATGATGGCTTCCCCTTCGCCCATTTGCCGCCGCTCCTCTGCCGCCACTTGTCCGCATCAAAGGCCTGACGAAGGCCTTTGGCGGGGTGCAGGCACTGCGCGGCGTCAGTTTCGAGGTGCGGCCGGGCGAGGTTCATGCGCTGCTTGGGGAGAACGGCGCCTGCAAATCGACGCTCATCAAGATCCTTAGCGGGGTGCACAGCTTCGACGCTGGCGCGATCCAGATTGAAGGTAAGCCGGTCGCCTTCAGCAGCCCAACAGAGTCCCGGGCGGCTGGGATCGCGGTCGTCTACCAGGACCTCAGCCTTGTGGAATCGCTCTCGGTCGCTGACCCTTCTCAGCGGGTACTCGGGGGAGCATCCGCAGCGAAAGATCGAGGCGATCGCGGTCGTTCCTTATCCGATCGCCGGCGACATTCAGCTGGGAGGCGTTTGGCTTTCGGATGCGGCCCACGCTGTCACCGTGATCGATCAGGCCTACGATTTCGCGACCGGGGAATTAATAAGCCGCTTCGACTTCGAGGCCGTCGCCTGCAGAGCCAGAGTTGAAGTGCTCGTCTTCTGCAGCCGCGATGAACCAAGCCTGGTCTGCCAGGAGATCACCATCGAGTTGGACGCGGACAGCAATCTCGCTCTTAAGGCGGTGGTCGACGCTCGTCAGGTAGACGGGCAAGCTTTGCGTTACCTCCGCGATACGCCTGGCGAAGACAAGCCCTGCTGTGATGGTGCAGCTCTATGGGAGAGCGCGGGCGCACTCTCGACCTGTGGCATCGCCTATGTCACGGAGTTGGTCGGCGCGGAAGCAGAGCCCGCCCCGGCCGCCGCTCGAAAACCGCACTCTGACCACCGCCTACGCGTTCAGGGCCACACGGGGACAGCTTTATCGATTGCGGCAGATCGCCAGCCTGATCCCGAAGGTGTCCGCCGTCAGCGCCTTTGAGACAGGCGGGCGGTTTTCGCGTAGGGAGGATTTCTGGATCATCGTAGCCGCAAGGAGCGAAGATGAGACAGAAATCCGGGCCGGAGAAACGCTGGGTTTGTCGGTATTGGACGCTGGCCGAGCCGCTGCTCCTACTGTCACGCTCGCATGGCCGGCCTACAGTCAGGCCCTCGATCTTGGTCAGATCTTCATTGAAGCTTTTCTCAAGGGCTCCTCTGGCAAGCTCCCAAACTCTACAGCAGCGGATGTCCGCAATCGAACTCATAGCGCGATGCTATCAAAAGTATAGCGGCAGGAAATTTCCCACCGCGAAGATTTAGCGATAATAAAGCCAATATAACATCAGCCGTGGTCGGCTCAAAGTCTCGATAATACAGATAGGAATATCGCAATGACGGGTATCTTGCGCCTTCGCGGCGATCGGATCTCTGCGCTCTGTTTTGCCGGAATGATTGGCATTGGCCTGCCTGCTGTCGCTTCGGCGGCGGTGATCAATCGCGGAGTGGAGGGACCGCCGCTGTCGGAGATTCGGCCCGCCCCCAAATCGATCTACCCGGACCAGCAAATTATCACCGCGCAGCCGTCGCCTTCCGAAGTTGATCCGGCCTTCCTCGGACCAGTGCTCCTGATGAAGTCGGCCATCGTCGACCTTGAGGCGGGGACGGCGACGCTGCCTCTGCGGAAAGGGCGGCTGGAATTCGGGCGAATTGGTCTGGTCGATCATGACCGACACGACCGATCCAAACCTCGCCAATCTTCACGGCGTCGACTACTCGCCCAAGCTCGCATACGCGGTGACGGGCAAGGCCGCGCGTGAGGCTCGCATCGACAAGGACGGCACGATCGTTTTCAAGTCCGGAAAAGTCGACTTCTCGCCTGCACGCAGTGTCACGCCTGGCGAGGCGCCGAACTTCTTCCCACCGAAGGCCGCTCAGCCCGGATCGGTGGGCGACGCGGATTATTCGCCACTCGTGCAATTCGCTAACGGCAAGGATGCGCTTTTCAATATGCCGATGGTGGCGTTCAACGTCTCAGAGGATGATCTGAACAAGATGTGCGACGGCAAGGTCGATTATTCGAAAGTCGAGGACAAGGTCCTCAAGATCTGCCCGCGCGACGGCACCGTGACGCTGAAATTGACCCTCGGTTACACGTTCGGAAAGCCGATCTTCTATCTGTCCACGGAGGCCAACGACCCCGTCGTCGCGACGCTTGAAGGGGCGACTTACACGCCCGCTCTCAAAGACGTGCCGTTCGCGCTCGAGGACGCTTCGCCAGGAGAAGCCGCCGAGCGAATCTATGCGTTCGTGAATGGACCGACGGGCATTGACAACCCGTTCCGCCAGGGTCTCGACAGCGCGCTTTCGGACAAGGGGACGCATGGACCTTTGAACGTCCTTGGCGGCATCCCGACCATCAATCTGGACTACAGCCCGTTATGGCGGCTGTTCCCAGTCAGATGGACGGACGCTGCCATCGAGAAGGGCTACCGCACCAAAATGACGGATGCGATCGCCATTGAAGACGCCGGCGAACGGGGCATCGTCGAGAGCATCGCGGGCGGGAAACCAAAGGCCGTCGGGTTCATCATCAACTGCCCCGTCGTTTATCGCGTCAACTGAACGCTTGGCCTGAGGCAGGCGCCGGGTCCGTCGACCCGGCGCTTGCGCCGCCACGTCGGGAGTTAGAGCAATGATCAGGCATTTCATCGCAACCACGCTTTTCGCCTGCGCGGCGGCGCTCGCTTCGTCGCCCAGCGAGGCGAGGCAGCCTGCGCAACTGATGGCGGGCAATCCCTCGGGGCCGAATGTGGCGTTCTCCTTCGACGCGAAAGAACTTCGCATCCAGAGCCATCAGGTCGGCAATCCCGGCGCAAAACTTTCCATTTGGATTGATGGCAGCCGAGAGAAGCTTTTTTCACGCATCCTTACCACGGACGACTGCAAGTTCGGGGGCGACGGCGCGCAATGCCGGCTTATTTTCTCCCGAAGCGGCCCCGACTATCGACGTTTTGTCTTCGCCTTCAGACGCGGCAGAACTGCCCATGTCGAGGTCCAGAACGCAGCGGTGATGCAGATGAGCCAGAATCTTTCACTGGCCGGCTTCACCCGCAGGCTGGGATCGGGAACGTAGATGATCTAACCGCCTTAAGCTTAGCTCGACCGTGACGCATCATCGCGCGACAAACGAGCGTCAGCGCCTCGGCCCCGGTGTTCACGCTCGAACCTGACGGGGAGGGCGCGCTTATCCGACCACGGACTTCGCATGGCTTCGCGGATCAAAGCCCCAACCGCTGGAGAATGCGGGCGCCCGCGGACGGTCACCAAGCTGACCTCGCGCCAGATTTCGGGATCGACCAAGGGCTTGATAATGACCTGCTCGTGGACGACCGAGCCTGCCGGCATGAATGCGTAACCGGCGCCGGCCGCGGCCATCGCCAGGATCCAGTCGTCGCGATCGCTCTGATAGACGGTGCGGGGGTGACTGTCATGATGGTCGAGGCTGTGTACCAAGACCTCCGAAACTTCGCAATGGATTCGTCGGAGATATTCTTCTGTGTCGAGATCAGCGACACGCACGGCCTCCAGGTTCGCGAACCTGTGAGCGAACCCGATGACAATGACGTACCGCTCGCGAAAAAGCGGCAGGTAATGCAGATGCGGCTCGCGCGCCTGGTCCGGGCTCGCAATGATCGCCGCCTCCAGTTCCCCCGTCCGAAGCCGGCGGTCGAGCGCTTCGGGTGTGGCGTCGATGACCTCAAGATGAACGCCCGGATGCCGGGAGCGTACGCCGATCAGAAGTTGAACAAGATCGCTTGGCGCGACCGTGCACATCACGCCGAGCTTCAGCCGCGCCTGAGTCAACTCCTTGAGACTACGCGCACTCCGACTCGCCGCCCCGACCTCATCCAGGATCTGGTCGAGATGCGGCTTCACGATCTCTCCCAATTCGGAAAGATGGGTATGATTACGCTCGCGGTGGAAGAGAGCCCCGCCAAATTCTTCTTCCAACAGCCGGATCGAGCGCGTCAGCGAAGGTTGCGCGACGTTGCAGCGGTGCGCGGCGCGAGTAAAGTTCAGCTCCTCACAGAGCGCGCGGAAATAGACCACTTGCTGCATTTCCATAGCGGGAACTCCGTCGATCGCCTCGCTGAGCGTCTCGAGGTCAACACCACGGATCCTCATCGAGCGCGGCGAGATCCTCGGCGCCGCGTGTCATCAGTATCACGCGCGCGAATTCACGGGCCAAGCGTATCCCGGCTGCCTTGCCGGTGCGGCGGCTGGCGCCAATGACGAGGGCGATGCGCCCAGTCACGACCGGGCCTCCACTACACGAGCCGTGTCGACTGTCTGGCGCATCCGAACGATCTGGCCATTCGAGATTTGCCAGACGTGGACATAGGCCGCCTCAAGCTGCTTGCCAGTGACCGTGTGGACGCCCGTCATCACGCCCATCGAGACGACTCTGTTGTCGTCCGCGGCGAACATGTCTCTGCCATGGAGAGCGTAGTCGCGCCACTCCTTCAGCACGGGCATCAGCACGCCTTCGGAGACGCCCTGCGGGCCTCGGCCGGTGGGCTTGTAGGGCCAGCCGGACACGACGCTCCATTCCATATCAGGTGACAATAGGCCGAGCGCCGCCGGCGCATCGCCGCGTCCGAGGGCGTCGTAAAAAGACTTAACGATGTCGATCGGCGCGGTCATGGAATATCTCCTTCGAGAAAGGCGGTGGCCGCCGACGGGGCGACTACGGGATTCAGAAAAAGCAGTCAGGCGGCGAACACAGCCTTAATCTCGGCGGCGACCTGCGGACCGTTCTCGTCGAGGACGAAATGGCCGGCGTCGAGCCACACCAGCTTCGCCTCAGGAAGGTCGTTGAGGTAGGCACGCGCGCCCGGCGGGATGAAGAACGGGTCGTTCTTGCCCCACACGATCAGCGTCCTCGGCTTATGCGCGCGGAACGCGGCCTGCCACTCGGGATAGAGGGCAATGTTGCTCTTGTAGTTTTCCAGCAGATCGACCTGGTAGTCCTGCACGCCTGGGCGGTCGAGCAGCGCCTGATCGAGCACCCAGTTGTCCGGATTGATTGCCGCCGGATCCTTGGCGCCGACCAGCCAGTGGAATTTGGTGCCCTCCAGGCTCACGAATTCGCGCGCCGGCTTCTCGGTCTCGGGCGTCCGCTTCTCCCACAGCGGCAGCAGCACGCCCTTAGGCGCGTCGCCAACGCCTTCCATGTAGGCGTTGGCATTCTGGATGATGAAGCCCTTCACCTTCTCGGGGCGCTGCGTGAAAAGCCGGAAGCCGACCGGGCCGCCATAGTCCTGCATGTAGAGGACGTAGTCCTTGAGCCCCAGCACATCGACAAGACCAGATACGTGGGCGGTCAGGTTGTCGAAAGTGTAGGTGAATTCGCCGCGCAGCGGCGCGTCGGAATGTCCGAAGCCGACATAGTCGGGGGCGATCAGGTGGAAGTGGTCGGCCAACGCGGGGATCAGGTCGCGAAACATCTGGCTGCTGGTGGGCAGGCCGTGGAGCAGCAGGATGGTGGGCGCGGCCCGGTCGCCAGCCTCGCGATAGAAGACCTTGCGACCATTCACGGTAGCTGTCCGGTGATAGGTTTGAATGTTCATGGCAGCGCTCCTTGGCTCGATTGGGGCGGCCCGTCGCCATCCCTCTGCGCTGCCTCAATTTGGGGCCTTCCGCGATCGTCCGGCAGAGCCTAAATTCGAAAGGAGACCTCTCACCAGACGGAAGCCCTCTTGGATCGGCTCGATGCGATGTCAGTGCTGCTTGCAGCGGTGGAAAGCGGCAGCCTCTCAAAAGCGAGCCGCAAGCTGCGGCAGCCCCTGGCTACCGTCAGTCGCAAGGTGGCGGAACTCGAAGCCTATCTGAACGCGACGCTGCTAATCCGTTCGGCAAAGGGACTGGAGCTAACGCCAGCCGGTCGCTCTTATGTCGCTGGGGCCAGGACGATTCTCGAACAACTGAGCGAGGTCGAGCGCACCGCGGCGGGCGAGTATACCGAGCCCAAGGGCGATCTCGCAGTAACCGCGCCTATCATGTTCGGGCGGTTGCACGTGCTGCCGGTGGTGACGCGATTCCTGGAAGCCTTCCCCGACGTCGCCGTGAAGCTGGTTCTGACGGATCGGGTGACGCATTTCCTCGACGACCAGGTCGACGTAGCACTTCGCATTGGCGACCTGCCGGACAGCAGCCTCATGGCCACAGGGCTTGGCACGGTGCGGCGCGTCATGTGCGCGAGCCCGGCTTATCTGACGACGCGAGGAATACCTGCGACGCTGGAGGACTTGGCAGGGCACAGCGTGATCTCTTTCGACAGCGTGTCAACGCCTAGCACCTGGATTTTTGAATCAGGCGGCGCCGAGGTGACCGCTGCCTTCAGTGCGCGCCTGAGCGTAAATACGATCGATGCTGCGATCGATGCCGGGCTTGCTGGAACTGGACTCATTCGCGCCGTTTCATATCAGGTTGCCGACTTCGTGCGCGCCCATCGCCTTGCGATCGTGCTCAAAGCCTTCGAGCCGTCACCGAGACCCGTGCATCTGATCTACGACAGACAGAACCGCCTCCCATTGAAAATGCGCGCCTTCATCGACTTTGTTGTGCCTCGCTTGCGCGAGCGGCTGGTTCAAGTGACGTTGTAGCTCCGGCCCATCGGGATCAAGAGCCGCTGTTTCCGCTTTGACCCCGTCGCGGGAGACCTGGCGCCGTTCCCTGAGACAGGTTAGCGGCTTTGCTAAGGTGGGTCGTGCTAGGCTCAGGACTCATTGATCACAGCCAGAATATGACGGCGGCGGCGATGCAGATTGCCGAGAAGTAGGTATGGGCGCAGCGGTCATAACGGGTGTGGATGCGCCGCCAATCTTTGAGCCGTCCGAACATGTTCTCGATCTTGTGGCGCTGTTTGTAGAGGACGGCGTCATGGGGGATCGCGACCTTCCGGTTGGATTTCGAAGGAATGCAGGCGGCGACGCCGCGCTTGGCGAGGGCGGCGCGGAACCAGTCGGCGTCGTAACCCTTGTCGGCCAGGAGTTGCTTGGCTTTCGGCATGGCGGGCCACATCAACGCCGCGCCCTTGTAATCGCTCATCTGCCCCTCGCTTAAGAGCATGACGAGCGGACGTCCGTTGCCGTCGCAGAGCGCGTGCAGCTTGGAGTTCAAGCCGCCTTTGGTGCGCCCGATACGTCGGGGAACAGGCCCTTTTTTAAAAGGCTCGCGGCGGTGCGATGCGCCTTGAGATGCGTGGCGTCGATCATCACCCGCTCGGGCTTGCGGCCGTTGTGCGCCAAGGCTGCGAAAATCTTGTTGAACACGCCCAAGCGGCTCCAGCGAATGAACCGATTGTAGATCGTCTTGTGCGGACCATACCCAGGCGGGGCGTCGCGCCAGCGAAGCCCGTTCTTGATCACAAATACAATCGCGCTGACGATCCGCCGGTCGTCGACCCGAGCGATCCCGTGCGACAAGGGAAAATACCGCTCAATCCGACGCATCTGAGCCCGAGACAGCAAGAACAAATCAGTCATGGCGAAGCCTCCCGCCTCGCCTATGAATCAGCCAATCCGACCCAGCGCAAGAACATTAATAGGTCCTGAGCCTAGGTCAGGCCGCCAAATTCGTCTGCTGGATTTCGATAGCATAGGCCTCGTCGGGCGTCCTGTCGCCCAGCGTCGAGTACGGCCGCCGCTGGTTGTAGAAGTCGATCCAGCGACCGATGCCGGTTCGGGCTTCGCCGCCAGTCTCGAAGGCATTCAGGAACACGCATTGTATTTGAACGAGCGTCCGCCACAGTCGTTCGATGAACACGTTGTCCACCCAGCGTCCGCGACCGTCCATCGAGTGGGTATGCCCGCGTCCGCCAGCGCGCCGGTGAAGGCGTGGCTGGTGAACTGGCTGCTGCCCTGATCGGTGTCGAAGATTTCTGGCCTGCCATGGGCGTCCATCGCGTCATTCAGCGCGGCGACGCAGAAGTCGGCTTCCATGGTGTTCGATAAACGCCAGGCCAGGACCTTACGCGTCGCCCGGTCGATGACGGCGACGAGACAGAAAGCCCCGCCGCATCGGAAGGTGGTGGCATCCCGACGTCTTTTGATACCTGCGTTATGGGCGCCGCTATCAACCGGCTTTGCTTTCCGCCCGCGCGTGGAGCGAGCGCTTTCAAGCAGCCCCTCTCTACGAGGCAATGTGCGATAAGCTCGGTTCGGAAGAGCCATCGATACAGGCCCGCCTCCTCAAAATGCCCTAAGTGTCTGTCCGGGGACAATTTGATTGATATGAATTGTTTGTGATTCACTGGGCGCTTCCTGATTCTATGGAGGTCGTCAGTGTGGACGAGCGAAAATCGTGTGCGCTATGACCGGAGCAAATTGCGGTATCCAAGCGACCTGACAGATGCCGAATGGGCTCATGTTGCGCCGGTGATCCCGCCGGCCAGACGCGGCGGCAACGGTCGCCATGTCGACGAACGCGAAGTGGTCAACGGCTTGATGTATATTCTGAGCACGGGCTGCCAGTGGCGAGCGATTCCGAAGGATTTGCCGCCGCGCTCGACGCTCTATGATTATTTCGATCTATGGAGCTATGACGGCACGCTCGACCGCCTTCACGAAGCGCTCTATGTGAAGTGCCGTGAGCAAGCAGGTCGGGACGCCAGCCCGACCGCCGCGATCCTTGACAGCCAGAGCGTCAAGTCCGCGGAAAAAGGGGCCGTTGCATCGACCCGCATGGCTTTTGATGCAGGCAAGAAGATCAAAGGCAAGAAGCGGCATATCCTCGTCGATACGCAAGGCCTCCTGATGCACGCCATCGTGCATGGCGCCGACATTCAGGATCGCGACGGTGGCGCCTTGCTGATGGCGACCCTGTTTGGCGCCTTTCCATTCCTGCTTAAGCTCTACGCGGACGGCGGCTACCAAGGGGCGGAGTTTCAGGCGGCGGCGCAGCGCACAATGGCGCAGGTCAACGTTGAAATCGTCAAGCGGTCCGACGGCGCCAGAGGGTTCGTCATTTTACCAAAGCGCTGGCTTGCTGAGAGGTCTTTCGCGTGGCTCAATCGCTGTCGCCGATTGGCGAAAGACTGGGAGTGTCTCAGCCGAAAGGCCCTCGCATTCCTACGGCTCGCCTCAATCCGGCTCATGCTGCGAAAGCTATGCATTCAAACATGATGTTCGCGGACAGACTCTGAGGGATCGACGAGGAGCAAGGCTTCAGGAACGTCTATCGACAGGGAGTTTTGCCAGTTGGAGGATTGCGAATCAACTCACTCCCGTCTCCGTCGCCGCGAGACACTGGCACGCTGATGCCTGCGAGACAGCCGCCGTGATCCATTGCTAACAAAGTCTATGCCGCCGCAAGAGAGACTAGAAATGCCGGTACGGATGAAGGTGCCAGTCCTTCCGGTCTATTATTATCACGACCATTTCACCGAGATGCTGTTTTTCGTCAGCGAGGCCTACGGGCCTGTGCTCACCGAGCGCCATCGCGCATTCGTCGAGACATTCAAGAAGCTCTCAAAAGACGGGCAGTGCCTTCTGATCCGGATGATCAACCGGCGTGGACGGGTCTTCCGTCACGGCGCATTCCGTTATGCCGAGATCGCTGACGCCCTTGGCGCGCTAGAAGAGTTGCGAACCTGTAATCTGGTGCGTGCGCTGATCGAAGGCGATTACGCCCACTTCATTGTCTGCCACGCAAAACAGGCCCTGATCAAAGGCGGGAAGGACGCAGGACTTGCTGATATCCGGACCTCCTGGTCCAAGGCGAAGCTGATCAAATATTTTCTCGAAAACGTCGCCTTCCAAACAGCGCACGATCATTGCGGCGGGGGTGAATTCATAGCGCTGGGCGATACAGAGCCTGTCGAGTTCATGCTGTATCTGTATTTCGGGAAGACAGAGGATGATCTCAAGAATTTCGCGTTGCGACATCTCGGCATCATCCGCACCAACAAGAACGCAAACCTGAGCGCGCGCTTCACCGACGAGGCCGAAGCGCGCGCCTGCTTCCAGCGTGCGGTAAGGAGCGGCGCGGCGCTGGTGTTCCTGCCGCGTCTGGCCTGCATGTCGGAAGTGACGGACCGCGGCTTGAGCTTTGCGGAGGCTATGAACGGCAAGGTCTGGACGGACGGGAAAGGCCTGTCGATCTTCGACCGGCTTAGGGTCCGCAAGTGGTGGACGGACGAATTGCCGCGAGTATTTGGGGAAATCCCGACCGAGTGGTTGCCGGAAATGCGGGCCCAGGCGACTGGGACGGGCGGGTGAGGCGATGGGCGCAATGGAAAGGCTGGGCGCTCCTGAGGGGACCTCGGCCGCCAAGGGAGCGATGCCCGTGGGGCGTCGTGACTTTGGTCTCGCTGAGGAGATCGCAAGGGTCGAGCAGGCAGCGCTCGACTGGGGCGCGCATGTCGATGCGCTGGAAGGCCGGTTCATACGCGCGCTTCTGAAGGCGATTGAAGAGACGGGTAAGACCAATCTTGCGGCGTTGGGAGATCTTGAGGCGTTGTTGGAGAGGGCGCGTCGAGAAGGCGAAGCCGATCGGCGTCGGATCGAACGGATGATCGAGGCGGGCTCGAACGCCTTAGCGATGGCGAATCGCGTTACCGAGGACGCCGGTGTGGCAAGCGCGCGCGCCCAACAGATGGTCGATGAATTTGTTGCGGGGATCCAGGCCCGAATGTCGAAGGCGCTCGTGGAAGGGTGTCCACAATGGCTGACCTTCGAACAGAAAGAGCGGCATCGTCTTTACGCATGGAGACGGGCGGCATGGGGGGCGGTTGGCGGCGCGGCGCTGTTCTTTGCCGGGTGCACCTCGATGCAATGGTGGAGTGCGAAGGAGAGTGCGGCGCGTCAGGCCGTGCTCGAAGCGGTCGATCGCTGCTGGGTTGAGCCGATGATGGTGCGGACGGCGGATGGAAGGAACGTTGAGGCCTGTCGGCTCGCGGATTTGACGAAGAACAGGCCGAATTGACCGGCGGAGTGTAAGGATCCGGCGCACAACGGCTGCTTTCGCCTGATTTGATTGACCTCGTTCGAACCGTCGCTTGATTTCGTCGATAGATGAGGTTTGTGGCATGGCTTGGGCCAGCACCAGCACATGCAAACGATGCGTTCGCCGGCCTTCAGGCGAGGGCCTGGGTTGCCGGGGCCATGGAACCGTCGCAAGCAAGGTCGGAGCGATACTTGACGGCAAAGCGTTCGATGACGTCGGCGCGTGCGGCCTTGTCGCTGGGGTCTCGCAGGATGAATAGATTTCCGAGGATACGGTTCTTGCGATCGATGTCGACGGCGATCTTGCCGGGCTTGGGCTTGCCTGGGGCGCCAGCGCGCTTGCTTCCGAGGCGGATAGGCGCGCGGCGCGGCGCTGAGGAAGGAAAGGGGGCGGGAGCCTTTCGGACCCCGCCCCCTCGGGGGCGTCAGCCCGCGAAGGCGCCCATCTGGGAGGAGGCGGCCTTCTTCTCGACCTGGGCTTCGGCCGGGGCTTCGTAGGCCTTCCAGTCGTCGCCGGTGAGGTCCTTGTACGCGTCGATGGCGCCGTGGGCTGCGGCGAGCAGGGCGTAGGCCTGCACCGCCATTTCGGCTGCGAACTCACGGGTGCGCTGCGCCTTGCTTTCGAGACCGATCGAGGTCCCATGTTCGTCGCCGCCGCCTTCGGTGTCAATCGGCGTTGAACTTTGACCCTCGATCGGCGTCCAAGATTGACCCCATTTTGGAGACGGGTGCAGCGGGTAGCGCTCGCCCCGGCGGAGTTGGTTTGGGTTGCGCAGCCGGGGCGAGCGCGGATCGTGAGGAGCTTTGTCGTGAAGTCAGGCGCGGTTCTTGAAGCGCCAACTCTCATTGCCGGTTTCGACGATGTCGCAATGGTGAGTTAGGCGGTCGAGCAGCGCGGTGGTCATCTTCGGATCGCCGAACACGCTGGGCCATTCGCCGAAGGCGAGGTTGGTCGTGACGACGATCGAGGTGCGCTCGTAAAGCCGGCTGACGAGATGGAACAGCAATTGCCCGCCGGCTTGAGCGAACGGGAGATAGCCGAGTTCATCGAGGATGACGACGTCGAGGCGAGTGAGATAGTCGGCGACGCGTCCCTGTCGTCCGGCTCGACTTTCGGCCTCGAGCTGATTGACGAGATCGACGGTGGTGAAGAAGCGCCCGCGCGATCCAGCGCGGATGCAACTGCGCGCGATGGCGATGGCCAGATGCGTCTTGCCTGTGCCGGTTCCCCCGACGAGGACGACGTTGCGCTGCTGGGCGATGAAGCCGCCGCCGGCCAGATCGCGCACCAGAGCCTCATTGATCGGCGTTTCCTTGAAGGCGAAGTCGTCGACGTCCTTAGCCAGCGGCAGTTTGGCGACGGTGAGCTGATATTTGATTGAGCGCGCTTGTTTCTCTGAGATCTCGGCCTTCAGGAGATCGCCGACGAAGCGCTGAGGCTCGTGCTTGCGTTTGAGCGCGGTGGCCAATGTCTCGTCGTAGGCGCTCCTCATGCCGTAGAGCTTGAGGCCGCTCATCATGTCGAGGACTTCGCTTCGTTCCATGGGTTAGGAGTTCCTGAGCTGATCGTAGCGGGCGCAGTCGGCGATCGGTGCGTGGCGGAGTCGCAAAGCGTCAGGCGTCAGGATTGTCGCCGCTGGCCCTGGATCGCGCTGACGCGCGAGAATGTTGATGACGACGTCGGCCGAATGGACGCCCTCGGACAGCGCCTCAAGGCAGGCGGCTTCCACCGCGGGCAGCCCGTCGCTCAGCACCGCAGCGAGGATCTTGACCATCTGGCGGTCGCCGTCGTTGGAACCGGTCAGCTTGCGCCTCACCCGCTCCAGTGCAGTTGGCAACACCCAGTCCTTGAACGGCGCGCCGTTGCGCAGAGCGCCGGGCTTGCGCGCCAGAACCGGCACGTAATGCCAGGGATCGTATACGGTTGCGCCGCGCCCATAGCGGCGTGGATGTTCCGCCACGATGCGCCCGTCCTGGCGGATCACGACGCGCTCGGCGTAGGCGTGAATGTCGACGGGGCGGCCGACCGCGCTGGCGCTCACAGAGTATTTGTTGTTGTCGAACCGAACGAGGCAGGTCTTCGACACCGAGGCTGGAAGCGCATGGAACCCGTCGAAGCGGCCGCGATAGGGAATGAGCTTGGGCCGCTCCTCCTCGAACACTTCCCAGATCGTCCGATCGGGCCGCTCGGGATGGCTGTGCCCCTTGGTCCAGGCAATGCATTTGTCCAAGAGCCAGGCATTCAGTTCGTCGTAAGACTTGAACCTCAGCCGCGGCGTGAAGAAGCGCTCGCGCACACCTGGTTCTCGACCTGACCCTTCTCCCAACCGGACGCCGGCGTGCAAGCGACCGGTTCGACAAGGTGAATGAGAGCACATCTGCAGGAAGCGGCGATTGTATTGGCGATCCTTACCGACGAAGATCGTCTCCACCGCGGTCTTCAT